>NZ_CP194015.1:0-5399348 GCF_050870985.1 Amphritea sp. HPY
CACTGAAGTCTTATTTATTGTTACTGGTTGTTTTTATAAGTCTTTGATATTAATGGGTAAGTAATTATTTTTTTGATGTAGATCAAAGCTGGCATAGCCATTGCTCTTACCAACTGTAGGGAATTAATCCCTGTATCTAACAGTTTGGTGACATACGCGATGAGAGCAATAAATAAAAATAGACTCATCGAAGCCAGTCAACAGCGCGGATCGCATACCCGCCTGGCTTCCTGGGAAACAAAGACAAAAGGTCTGCTGGCAGCCCTGACAATGCCGTTACTGCTGGCCGGTTGTGAAGCCCCTCTGAATCTTGAAGGTGTGGAGAATGAACTGACTAAACCGGTTCGTCGCACCGACCAGCTTATGGCGGTAACTGTCACAGGCGACAAGGTTGTTATCGCCGGATCCGATGGCCTGATTCTGAGCAGTGATCGTGCGCAGCTGAACTGGCAGCGGCAGGAGCTGGAACAACGACCGAACTTTGTCGCGATTGATACCTGCCCTGATAACTCGATGATCGCCTTGAGCATGGAACATCAGGTCTGGATCAGCAGCGATCAGGGTGTTAGCTGGCGCATGAGCGAGCTGCCGACCTATGAAAGCCTGATCTCATTGACCTGCGGCCCCGATAACAGTTATTGGGCGTCCGGCAGTTTCAGTACATTTATGAGCAGTCATGATCAGGGGGCCAGCTGGCAGGAGTTGAGTCTCAACGAAGATGCCACTATCACTTCGGTACAGTTCCTGGATGACAAGCGTGTGATCGCCACCGGAGAGTTTGGCCTGGTTGCCCGTTCCGAGGACGCGGGGCAGAACTGGGCAGTGCAGGAGCCTATCCCTAACGAGTTTTTCCCCCAGGGTAGCTATTTTAAAAATTCAGATACCGGATGGGTCGCAGGGCTCGGCGGTACTATTTTACACACCAGTGATGGTGGCCTGAGCTGGAACCCGCAACAAACCCCTACCGAATCACCTCTCTATGGTTTTTACGCCAACGATACCAGGCTGTTTGCTTTTGGTGATCACGGCACAGTGCTGGAACTGAAGGGCCAGCAATGGACCCGGCTTGATTCGCCAAAGATCCCGGTATATCTACGCGACGGCAAGCAGATCAGCGCGGATACCTTGCTGGTGGCTGGTGGCTGGGGCTCGCTGTTTACCGTCGATATAAAACAATAATAATTTGCTGTGGAAGAACCGGATATGTCTGATAAAGCATCTGCACAATCCCATAAAATTACCCATATGATGCACAACCTGGATGAACGTATATTTCATCATCCAAAAGTTGTGTTGGGGCTGATCCTGGCGATCACACTGTTTTTTGCCAGTCAGATCCCTGGGGTAAAAATGTACTCCGATTTTGCTGACCTGTTACCGCAGGAACACACCTATATTGAACTGCATAACGAGATAAAAGAGTCGTTTGGTGGCGCCAATGTCGTAATCGTCGGAGTGGAAGTCGAACAGGGAGATATCTTCAGTAATGAAGCATTAGCCCGCATTCACCGGGTGACTCAGGCAGTAGACAGCCTGCCGGGAATCAACCATAACCTGGTAGCCAGTGTAACCCACCGAAACTCCCGTAAGGTGTGGATGACGCCGGAGGGTAATGTTAATTCCGAGTCCTATTATGATCCTCAGGGTGGCGAGATCAGTGAACTGGATCTGGAACTGCTACGTCAGGATATTGTGGCCAATCCGCGGGTTTATGGCCCACTGGTCAGCCCGGATATGAAAATGGCGCTGGTTAAGGCACAGCTAAACGAAGGTCAGCTGGATTATGTAAAAACCTTCGAGGCGATTCAGGCGCTACGTGCCGATGAGGCGGCCGCAGGCTATAAGATCCATGTCACCGGTCAGCCAATGCTGGTGGGTTGGGCCTATCAGTATCTGGGCCAGATCATCGAGATCTTTATGTTCACCGCATTGATCATGTTAGCCCTGCTTATGTTTTACTTCCGCAAGGCTTACGGTGTTTTGATTCCGCTGGCGGCGGTGATTGTGTCCACCATCTGGGGTATCGGTATTATCTCCCTGTTCGGCTATAACCTGGACCCGCTGGGTCTGGTTATACCGTTCCTGATTTCGGCCCGCGCAATGTCTCACGGTATTCAGATCGTGGAGCGTTACTATCTTGAGCTGAACGAACATGCGGATCATAAAAAAGCCGCCCAGCTGA
Organism: Amphritea sp. HPY; assembly: GCF_050870985.1. Classification (NCBI taxonomy): domain Bacteria; kingdom Pseudomonadati; phylum Pseudomonadota; class Gammaproteobacteria; order Oceanospirillales; family Oceanospirillaceae; genus Amphritea; species Amphritea sp. HPY. Next base: position 2,183 of record NZ_CP194015.1, read on the forward strand.
CGTTTGAAAACCTGTTTCGTCCGGGTAGTTTAGGGGTGGTATCCGATGCTATCGGTTTGCTGCTGATCGCGATCGGCTCTATTCCGCTGAATACCAAACTGGCTCACTACGCTTCTCTCTGGGCGCTGTCGATCATTATCACCGTACTGCTTGCCGTTCCAATGCTGCTGTCGGTTCTGCCTAAGCCGAAAAACTATGCAGTTAAGCATAACCTGTTCCGTAATGTCGGCTATATCTGTGCCGACCTGGTAAGTACTGAAAAGGCAGCCCGAAATGCGCTGATGATCGGTGCTTTGTTGCTGGTTGGTGGCTGGTTCTTCTCATCTAAGGTGGTGATTGGTGAGTCGGAACCGGGCTCGCCTATCCTCTATCAGGATCATGACTACAACGTATCTTCCGGGGCTATTAACGACAGTTTTCCCGGCTCTGAAGAACTCTATATCGTTGCTCAGACCGATGAAAAAGGTGGCATTAAACGTCCCGAGGTATTAAAGGCGCTGGCCGACCTGGAACGTCACATGCTGGCTGACCCGGAGGTGGGCGGCGCTAAAGGTGTGCCTGACCTGGTGAAACAGGTAAACCGCCTGCTACACAATGATGATCCGCGCTGGATGCAGATCCCCGGTGATGCGCAGTATGTCGGCGGCCTGATGTTTACCTACATGATGTCCAGCCCCATCCCCGGTGCTTTGAATGAGTTTGTCGATACCGATGAGCGGATCGCTAACCTGGTGTTCTTCTATAAGGACCATCAGGGCGAGACTATTCGCCGGGCGATACATACCGCGAAACAGTGGATCGAAGCAAATGACGGCAAGGTTGAAGGGCTGAAGATCCGCCTTGCGGGCGGCACCATCGGTGTTACAGCTGCAATGAACGAAGCTGCCTATGAGACCAATCTCTGGGTGTTGCCGCTGGTATTTATATTGATCTTCGCCATGGTGATGTTTTTCTACACCTCTCTGCAGGCTGGCATGATGATGTTTATGGCGATGATGTTCGCGACCACGCTGACATATGCCTACATGGGTATCACGCAGATGGGTATCAACATCAACACGGTGCCTATTATTGCGGTGGGGGTTGGTGTCGGTATCGATTACTCGATCTATATGATGGACCGTATACGTGCGGAGATGGTGTTGCAGAAAGACCTTGCTGCCGCAGTGAGAACCTCTATCCGCACGACAGGTCTGGCGATCAGCTTTACCGCGATTACCCTGATTGCAGGCATTGTTATGTGGGTCATTCTTTCGGATCTGCGTTTCCAGTCTGATGCCGCGTTACTGCTCAGTGTGATGGTTGTTCTTAACGGTGCAGCTGCCATGTTGCTGGTGCCATCCTGGGTGCTGGTATTCAAACCCAAATTTATATGTGAAGCCTATGAAGATGAAGATGGCGTGATCCACGGCTGATTCATCTGTATTCGCATGCTTATTTCTCATGTTTGTTACTTATCTTGTAAAACCAAAAACCTGAAGGGGTTATAACTGATGTCGAAAACAATAATAACGACAATGAATAAACTTGCTGCCGGGGTGGCCGTGGGTGTTACTTCTATGGCGCTGGGTTATTCTGCGACGGCAACTGCGGCAGAAACAGAGTGGTCTGGCTTTGTTGAAAACGCTACCTATTACCGTGATGAGGTGGGGATCTCAAAGTTCCGTAACACTGCGCAGGGTGAGTTTTCTAAGTCCGTTGAGTCCGATAGCTGGAGTAACGTCAGTATCAACGGCACCTTGCGTGCTACTTATGATGGCGTGTATGACCTGAATGATGACGAGTTCGGAAAGAATGCAACAGAAGCATATCTGGGCGAAAACTGGCATCCCCGGGGAGGCTCCACAACAACGATTCCCGGGCCGAATACAACACTGCTTTCTGCCGGTGTCCCTTTTCCTTGTGATAATGATCCGACGCTGTGTAATAACCTCGATGGTTATATGGATCAGGACGAGAGTGAGGCGAAATTCCCGGAATTCAATGATGAGCTGGATTTTATCCGCGAGCTTTATATTTCTGCAGATAAACAGCTGAGTAACGGTGATCTGCTGAATATTACCTTAGGTAAGCAGCAGGTTGTCTGGGGTAAGACTGACCTGTTTCGGGTGCTGGATGTAATCAATCCTGTGGATTACTCCCGCCATAATATCTATGACGAGCTGGAAGATATCCGTATTCCACAGTGGATGCTGACCGCTGAATGGCGTATGGGACCGAATGAGGTATTTGACGATTCCAACCTGTCCATGATGTGGAACTTTGACAAATTCAGGCCGAGCAACCTGGGTACCTGTGGTCAGTCGTATCGGATTCTGGATGCGGGGTGTTTCTTTAGTTCGTATATCAATGTTGCCGATTTAGGTATTCCTCTTTATAGCGCGAACGTGCCAATTATTCATGATGTTGAAGAGTATAAATGGTCACTGAAAAATACTCAGCTGGGCGCGAAATGGGAAGGTGTCTACGGCGATACCACATTCTCTCTGAATGCCCTGCATTACCGTCAACAACTGCCATCACTGCATTTCCGACCACATGCTTTAGATCCGACTTTACCTGCGGTTGATGGTGTCTTTGATATCAAGTTCCCACGAGTCAATCTGGTGGGCGGTTCGATAGATTATTACTCCATGGCGATGGATGCGGTATGGCGTTTGGAAATGGCTTATACCCAGGGTGAAGAGCTGCCAAGGGATACCGATGGCCATAAAGAGACCGATATGCTGCGTTACGTGGTCGGCTTCGATAAGAACATTGTTATACCTGCGCTGGGTACCGGCAGCGCCTTCCTGTTGTCGACGCAGCTGTTCGGCGAACATATTCAGGATCACGAAGCGGATATGCCAAATGCGCAGGACAACTGGATAGCGACCATGTTGTTTAAAGGCTGGTATATCAATAACCGTCTGAGCCCACAGGTCATCATTGCTCATGATTTCGGTGCGGACGCAACCGTTGTAGCGCCGAGCATTGATTATCTGATTGATGATTCCTGGAAAGTAAATCTTGCACTGAATGTTAAACGGGGCGGTGATGAGCAGTTTGGCTGGTCTGTTGCCGGAACAGAAACTTATGAGCCGTTAGCACGCTTCACTAATGGTCCGATCGGTGTTGCGAACGCCGAAGATGAGATTCAGCTGACTGTTCGATACAGCTTCTGATCAATATAAATATAATAAGGTAATAAGCTATGTTTAAAAAATCATTGATCTCACTGGCAGCAACTATTGTGGTCTCGTCTGCTGCTATGGCGGCAACCGAGCAAGATGTTGAAAATTCGTTTTATCCTTATAAGAGCGGTGTGCCGTCTTATTCAGGGCTGAGTGTTGGTACGACCATTAATCAGGCCAACGTTGAGCAGTTCAAAGAGGTGCTGGATCCGGCAATGTATCTGTTTATCAAAAACGGTGATACTGAGATACATGTCGGCGAAACTACGTCATTCGATCTGCATTCCAGCTACGTAGCCGCGACTAAGGCTAATCTGACCAGCGTAAAACTGGGTGATAAACCAGGCGAATTAACCGGTTCTCCAGCGGGTCGTCCATTCCCTGAAGAGCCATCATTGGATGATCCCCGGGCCGGTGAGAAACTGGCGTGGAATTATAAATACGGTTATAACTGGGGTGATTCGGCGTCTATCATGCCGTTCTACTGGAAGTTCCGGGATATGAACACTGCAAAGCTGGAACGTACTTTGAAATTTAACTTCCACTTTCTGAACTTTACCCATCGTACCCAGCAGGAGCCGACACCTGCGATAACACCAAATCCATCCAATCTGTTCCGTGGTATTTACGTACAGGTACTGGAACCATTTGATGTGAAGAACACTCAGTTGTTGATTCAGCGCTTTGAGGATGATCTGAAGCGCGATAACGCATACCTGTATCTCGGCTTCCAGCGCCGTGTACGCCGCCTGTCGACCGGTCAGGTTACGGATTCCTTCCTTGGCTCTGACGTCATGATCGAAGATTTTGAGGGTTACAACGGCCGTATTTCAGACATGAAGTGGACCTTTAAAGGTACCCGTAACATGTTGATGCCGATGTATAACCATAATGATATGCAGCTTGATACTGAAACCCATGTTGATGAAGAGGGGTATCAGGTCGTAGCATTCGGTGGTAAAGGTAATTGCTTCCCTAACGTGACCTATCAGTTGCGTAAGGTGTATGAGGTTGAGTCGGAGTCAGTTGATCAGAACCATCCGATCAGCAAGCGTCAGCACTTCATCGATGCTCAGACTTTTACTATTCCGCGTAACATTACCTACGATCGTAAAGGTGATATGTGGAAGAGCTGGTCTATCGGTCAGGCGCATCCTGATCACCACCTGCCACAGAATAAAGGTACCGGCGTTGCGATCGATGATGCATTCACTATGATCGATACCCAGGCTCAGCATTGTACAACAGGCCAGTTCAAGGGGATCGTCGATCCTACGCTGACACCGCCAAGCAAGATGACTGTGCAGAACCTGCGGGCATCTGGAAAGTAAATCTTTAGTGACAGATCTTCATCGAGGGCTGCAGTAATGTAGTTCGTTAACCCGGGCCTGGCCCGGGTTTTTTTATTGTTCCATGGATTCGAAAATCGGGACCCATGACAGTCGTAAGCGGTGGTATGATGGCGCTTCTTCTTTAGGCTTTAGCTGCTTACCAACATTAACTGCAGGCACATTGTGAAACCCGATCTGTTAAATGGGGAGATTCGTCCCACTCTGGTCAAGATGACCATCCCTATGATGCTCGGCATTGTCAGCCTGATGCTGTTCAATGTTGCCGACAGTTACTTTGTCAGCCAGCTGGGCACTGAGCAGTTGGCTGCGCTGGGTTTTACGTTTCCTGTGTCGTTCACTGTTATCAGCCTGTCAATCGGCCTGAGTATCGGCACGTCTGCGACGATCGCCCGCTTAATTGGCTTAGGTGACCACGATGAAGCTCGCCAGCTGACAACCGATAACCTGCTGCTGACGACTCTTTTGATGGTCGTTATCAGTGTTATTGCGATATTAATGATTGAACCGCTGTTTCGTCTGTTGGGGGCAGGGGATAACCTGCTGCCATATATTGATAGCTATATGTCGGTGTGGTTTTCCGGGGCGATTTTTTACGTACTGATCATGGTTTCTAACAGCTCTCTGCGGGCCAGCGGAGATACCAAGACTCCGGCGCTTATTATGGCTTTTTCATCGCTTATCAATCTGGCTCTGGATCCGCTGCTGATTTTTGGCTGGGGGCCCTTTCCTGCGCTTGGGATACAGGGTGCTGCGATTGCCAGTGTTATCGCCTGGAGTTTTACTGCATTTCTTGCGTTGCTGAATTTGTATGCAAGAAAAGGCTTACTAGTGCTGCGGATCGAGTCGGTTGGTGTTGCGGTGCAGCACTGGCTGATGGTGATGAAAATCGGCTTTCCTGCTGCGTTATCAAATATGATGACGCCGATAGCGGCGGCTATTATGACTGCGGTGGTGGCCACCCACGGCCCGGAAGCGGTTGCTGCTTTTGGTGTCGGAAACAGGCTGGAATCGCTGTCCTTGCTTGTTAATCTAGCTTTGTCTATGACCCTGCCGCCGTTTCTGAGTCAGAATTTCGGCCGGGGAAATATCGCCAGAGTACGTACAGCTTATATAGGCGCTGTGAAGTTTGCACTGTTGTGGCAGGTCGTTATCTATTTGTTATTACTAGTGTTTGCTGGTGGGATTGGCGCGCTGTTCAGTGACAAAGTACAGGTTGTTGAGCTTATAGGGATGTGGATTTTAATCGTGCCCCTGGGCTTCGGTTTTCAGGCGGTGACCTTCCTTAGTGCTTCCAGTTTTAATGCCTTGCATCAGCCGATGCGGGCGATGCGAATCAGTATCTTCCGCCTGTTTATTCTCTATGTACCTTTAGGGTTTACCGGTAATTATCTGGCAGGACTACAGGGTATGTTTATCGGTTTTGTGTTGGCAAATATGTGCACTGCAGCAATGGCGTTCTGGTGGATGCGTCGTCATCTAAACCGTCTCGAGTGTGCTGCATGATCTCAAAATAAGGGCTTTAATCCGCTTTTGATTAGTTGTATGTTGTCTTTAAGCTGTAACAGGGAAACGTTAGTCTGGTTCACTTATCTACAGGCTAAAACCAAAGTCATATTACAGGATGTTGTTGTACGTAATATGATCAGTTGGGTTACGCAATTCTAAAGAGCTCATATATTAAGAATTTATAAGAAGCTTAAATAAAAATAATTAACAACAACATATAACTCAAGAAGCAAAGGGGACGTGAGCATGACACAGAGAATTGCTCTGGTAACAGGTGGTACAGGCGGTATCGGTACTGCAATTTGTCGCGCATTGGCTGATGCCGGTTTAAAGGTAGTAGCAGGTTACAACTCCGGTGGTAACCATGATAAAGCTAAAGCATGGCAGGAAGAGCAGCGTAAGGATGGCTATGAAATATTGGTAGCCTATGGTGATGTAACTGACGAAGAGTCCTGCCTGGAGTGTATCAATACCGTGCAGGAAGTGGCCGGTGGTACGGTCGATATTCTGGTAAACAATGCGGGTATCACCCGTGACGGTACTTTCCGTAAGATGAGCTGGGAGCAGTGGAATCAGGTTCTTTCCGCTAACCTTGACTCGATGTTCCATATGACTCGCTTAGTTATTAATCCAATGCTGGAAAATAACTGGGGCAGGGTTATCAACATATCTTCAGTAAACGCTCAGAAAGGTCAGTTTGGTCAGTGTAACTACTCTGCTGCTAAAGCGGGTATTCACGGCTTTACTAAGGCATTGGCACAGGAAGTTGCAGCCAAGGGTGTAACGGTAAACACTGTTTCTCCGGGCTATGTACTGACGCCGATGGTTGCTAAGATACCTGAAGAGGTTCTGGCTAAGATCGTTAAGCAGATCCCTGTTGGCCGCCTGGGTGCGCCGGAAGAGATCGGTAAAGCGGTAACTTATCTGGCCAGTGAAGACTGCGGCTATGTAACAGGTTCTGACTTCTCCATTAACGGCGGTCAGCACATGTCATAAGTATTTATGACTGAATTAAAAAACCCCGCTGCTGCGGGGTTTTTTATTGTCTTGAAAAGACCAGGGTGAAGCTGAAAGTTGTAACTGTTTCTAGTAACTACTTGGATTACAGCTGATCGTTTTCAAATGGCAGGCTGCTACTGAAACGCAGATTCAATTCTTCCAGAAGCTGGGTAAACGGAATACAGTTCCATTCCATTTTAAGCTGCTTAAGATCACATAAGGTTGGATCGCTGTCCCGTTGCTGCAGTGCTTGCTGCAGGCGGTGCATCTGATACTCCATTCGCAGCGCCTGATCCTGCTCAGGCGAAGGCTGCCCCTGCATGATCTCAAGCCGGATACATAATTGACGCATCGATTGCTCGGATTGACTCAAGAGGCTGTCTATCGGCTCCTGACCAGAAATTACCATCAGTGTAGCGTTGAAGCGTTGCTCGATCAGTTCGGCAAAAGGTTCAGCCGGCTGATCACCCTGATCCCAGGCTGAGATGATGCTATCGACCTTATCCTGTTCCAGCCCATCAGCAAGAATCATACGTTCGAGATGTTCGCAGAGACTTACCCTGCGCTGCAAGGCAAGGTACAGATCACTCTTGATCAGGTTGTTCAGCTCAGCTAACTGCTGTTGCTGCAGTTCATCAACCTGTTGTTGATGTTTATTGTGCTGTTCAGATTGTTTTTGCTTGTTGCGGTTTTCAAATACCGCCTTGCAGTACTGGCGGAACTCTGGCCATAGTTTGCGTTCTGCGCTATGGAAAGTAGAGCCTATGGTTTTCCATTCCTGTTGCAGCTGTTTGATCTGCTGGGATGCATCGGGCAGTGTTTCGTTCTCGGCAATCTCCCGGGCCTGATCAACCAGCGCTTGTTTTAAGCCTGCATTCCGCTCACGATAGCTTTTTATCTGGCTATCAAGCTGTTTTAGCAAAGCATTAAATCGACTTTGAACTTCTTTGCCCGGCGTTCTGTCAACCGGTGCATACTGTTTCCATTCTTGTTTTGCTGTTCTGCAGATGAGTTCAACTTGCTGCCAGTCCGGAGCATCCCAATCGGTCATACTGATAAACTGTTGCAGCTGCTCTGCCAGCTGGTGGCGTTGCTCCAGGTTCTTCTGGCGCTGCAGTTTCTGGTCAGCAAAGTGTTGCTCGCAAGGCAGGTAGGCGTGGTCGGATGCCGATTTGAAACGTTGCCACAGCGTGCGCGAGTGGAATGGGTCGCTGGCATCCAGCTCTTTCCAGGATAGCTGTAGCTGATTAATTTTTTTCGCCAGTTCAGCGACCGGTAAGACACAACCGATCAGGCTTTCCATCTCGACGCAGACTTGCTCTTTCTTGGGGGTTACAGCGTAGCCTTGCCAGTCTTTGAGTTCAGTGAGCCTGGCATGCAAGGTCTTATGCTGCTGGCGCAGCTGTTTCGGAGTACTGCCGTTAAGGTTACCCAGGATCGTGGCGATCTTTTGCTCAAGCCTGATCGCCGCTTTAGTTTCCCCAAGGTCAACCTTTTGTGCCAGCGTGTTCAGTAGTTCTGATAGCTCCAGGTTGTGGTGCTGGGTTATCTGAGTTAACTGTTGTAGCTGCTGCTTAATTTTCAGTTTGTGCTGTTGCAGCTGCTGCATTAGGGCTGGATAAGCCAGATGTTTCGGCCAGTTAATCTGGTCGCAGGTCTGTGTTATCTGCTCGATCTGTTGGGATAACTGTTTGGCACTCGGTTCGCTACTGGCTTCGCTTGTGATTTCTGTAATCAGTCCATTGAAGTGAGCCCATTGTGCGAGATAACTATTGCCTGCTTTATGGTAAGTCGAGGCGGTCTTTTGTTCTGCTTTATAGTGCTTTAACAGCGCATCAGGCAGGTTGTCAGTGACCGCTTCATGCTGCTGTAACAGCTGTTGCCATGCGACATGCTGCTGCTCCAGGTCTTGTAGGGAAAAGTCGGCAGATAACAGGGTGCTTTCCAGGCTTTTATTCAACACGGCCATCTGTTCCAGTAGCTGCTGTTGCTGGAGCAAACGGTCCTGCTGTTGCTGGTGTAGTCTTTCTATTGCTGCGGTTGCGCGCTGTTGCTCTTCGATCAGCTGCTGACACTGTTGTGTCAGGGTTTTAAATTCAAGTTCCAGCGCTTCAGTTTCGCTGACTTCATTTTTTAACCATTCAGTATGCAGAGCATCAAGTTTGGCCGGGTATTGTGGGAAGTATTCGGTCGCACTGAGGTGACGCAGGCTTGCCAATAGCTCTGCTCGACGTTGCCTGAGCTTTGCTTCCTGCTGCTGTTCCTGCTGAATTTTCTGTTGTTTGTTGCGGATGATCCGGAATACTGTTTTGTCTTTGTTACGGATCGCTTTGGCGACCTGTTCAAGTAGTTCCGGAAGTTGCAGTTGTTCAGCGGCAGCCTGGCGAACGGGGCTGGTAGCAGCATTGATGCTGATAGTGCATAGACAGTGCTGATCAATGATTTTTGTCAGTGCTGCGAGTTGTATCTTGTGCAGAGAACTGTGCAGGACGATATGCGTCAGGATGTTATCATCATCCAGCTGCTGCAGGCTAATCAGGCGTTGTTCGGTCGAACTGTCAGGACAATCGAGAATAATCTTACAGATGCGGTCTGCCGCGCTACGGCGAATTTGCAGGTCATTATCTTCGTTGTGTACTTTATACAGCAGCTCCGGCTGGGCGATCTTCTCAACCGCAGCTTTACGAACAGATGGGTTCTGGTCGCGCAGGACCAGTTGGGAGAGTATCTGCTGATGATCCTCACTGTTACTGTTCATGCGGTGAATTGCACGAATCCGAACATCAGCATTGGTGTGTTGCCACTTAGGTTTGAAAAACTTTGCAAACATTAACAATCGATCCTGCAAGGGTCACTATTAACAACGGTACCTGTGACCAGGGACCGGTATTCTACCGGCGTTTTGTAGCGCAGGGAAAGTCTTGACAGCGATGAAATCGTAAATAATCTACTGCGCGGACCTACAGATCAATTAATCAAGCTTTAATTAGTGAATCAGGGCTTAAACCGGGCACTCCTTATCAGCTGATTATTTCAATTTATTATTTCAATCTGGCCGTCGACGTAATACCAGCGATCATTCTCTTTGCGAAAGTTGGAACGCTCGTGTAGCTCACCATTTTGATCTTCGGCTTCAAAGCGCGCACTGAATTCGACAATGCCGGTATTGTCGCTCGCTGTGCCCGCGACGCTATCGAGAATTCTTAAGCCGACCCAGGTGGTTGCCTGTACCTGTTCGGCAATAATTTCAGCATCTTCAGGATTTCTGTTTTCTTCGGCTGTGGTGTTGATAATATAGTCGACCGCGCCAAGGGCAAAAGCGGTATAGCGGGAGCGCATAAGCGCTTCTGCTGTTTTGGCTGGTTTATGGCCTTCAATGGCTGGTTCACAACAGAATGAAAATGGTTTATTTGAACCACAGGGGCAGGTCATCGTGGTATCGTTGTGATCATGTAACATGAAGGTCCCTCAGTTTGATGACAATTCTAGATCACCCATTATAGGGTGTTAAATAGTGAAGCATATTGATCAAAAGCAGTAGGCACAAATGATGGCGGCAACTAAGATAGCGGCAAATACGCAAGCAACTTTTTTCTGGCACGACTACGAAACCTCAGGGGCTGATCCTAAAAGGGACCGGCCATTACAGTTTGCCGGTATTCGTACCGATCAGGATCTGAATATCATTGAAGAGCCTGTGATGTTTTACTGCAAGCCGGCAGAGGACCTGTTACCCCATCCGGAGGCCTGCCTGATTACCGGCATTACTCCGCAACGAGCGATGCAGGATGGTCTCTGCGAAGCTGAGTTTATGGGGCTGGTTCATAAAGAACTGTCTCGTCCGGGAACCTGCGGTGTGGGTTATAACAGTATCCGTTTTGATGATGAGATCACCCGCTATAGCTTGTATCGCAATTTCTACGATCCCTACGCCCGTGAGTGGCAGAATGATTGCTCGCGCTGGGATATTATCGATATGCTGCGCCTGACGCGGGCTTTACGGCCGGAAGGGATTGAGTGGCCGATAAACGCTGAGGGTAAGCCAAGCCTGCGTCTTGAGGATCTGACCAAGGCCAACGGCATCGATCATGGTCATGCCCATGATGCATTGTCCGATGTTTATGCCACGATCGGTATGGCAAAGCTTGTTAAAGAACGTCAGCCGAAACTGTATCAGTATGCGCTGAATAATCGCTCAAAAAAGGCGATTCAGGGGCTGCTAGATGTGATATCGATGAAGCCGGTATTGCATATATCTTCGATGTATCCTGTGGAGTGGGGCAATGCGGCGATTGTCGCACCTGTGGCGCAGCATCCGGTTAACCGCAACGCGGTGCTGGCATTTGATCTTCGTTTTGATCCTACGCAGTTACTGGAGTTACCAGTAGAGGAAATTCGCAGGCTTATCTATACCCGGAACGAAGATCTGGCTGAGGGCGAACAGCGTATTCCGTTAAAACAGATCCATATTAATAAGTCACCGATTATTGCGCCGGCGGGTATGCTGACTGCTGTTGAAGCCCAGCGCTTACAGATATCCGGTGATGATTGTCGTACGCATCTGGCGATGTTGCGAGGCAGTGTTGAGTTGAAGCAGAAGCTGGCGCAGGTGTTCATGGAATCAGACTTTGAAGAAGACATGGATCCGGATCATATGCTCTATAGTGGCGGATTCTTTTCCGATGCCGATAAACAGAGTATGGAGCTGATTCGGGAGACCCCGGCGGAGCAGTTAGGTGCGCTTGAACTGGCGTTTCAGGATAACCGCCTGGAAGAGATGTTCTTACGTTACCGTGCCCGAAATTACCCGTTTAGTCTGAGCGATGACGAACGTAGTCGCTGGGAAGAATACCGTAAGCATAAATTACTGGCGCCAGACAACGGCGGTTACCTGACCATGAATGAGTTATTTAGTATCTTGAATGAACGGTATCAGCAACCGAATCTGAGTCAGCGTGACCGGGAGATCCTGGAAGAACTTGCTTTGTACGCTGAAGCGATCTATCCCATGGATGAAATGTATTGATGATGAACCAGTCCTTTTTTAGTCTATTTGTGCTGAGCTGCGGTGTTATCACTGCACTGCCTGCGCTGGCTGAGCGTAAAGAGGATCTGGTTAATCCGATAACCTACGTGGTGACTGAACCGGGCGGTTATATCGATAGCCCGGTTAATCCAAATACAGTGTATGACAACAAGCAACGGGGCTTTGTTGATTCAGAGCCTATGTTGGAAATTAAGCCTCACTTGATTCCGGAGCGACAACTGCCCCCGCCAACGGTAATTCCTCACAGCGGTTTAGAACCGGTTGAACGAATTATCAGCGCGCAACAGAAAAAAATAGTTCTCAGAGGGGAAGATAAGGTATTTCAACAGATTGCTGATGATGATTTAAAGATCAGGTGCTTAATGGATGATGCGCTGGATCAGTGTGAAGGGGTTGAGATTGAGATTCCTGAACCGAAACCCCGCTCGCGGCGGGTTATTGATCGTCAGATTCAGGCTCAACCCGCGAGCCCGAATCAGGTCTTAGACCTGAACCGGGTTGTCGAATAGCATCAGGCTTCGGGGACGAATTTGTTTTGTTGTTTTAATTGTGCGATCTCCAGTTCACTACGCTGAGCCAGCTCCTCGCTGGAAGCCATCTGGCGGTGTTTTTCACCGAACGAACGGACCGTAAGACGGCGTTGTGGCATTTGCTTGTAGCATTTCAGAAGATCACTCAGCGACAGGGAGGCCACAGCATCGCTCAGTTGCTTACGGCTATCAAAACTAAGTTCATCGCGATCGATCTCTTTCCAGAACCGATTACTCAGATCAGATAATTTATTCTCTTTACGATTGATACGTGACAGAACACTGCGCTTATACTGCTCCAGTTTCTCTTCGGTCATCTGGCTGAGAGTACTTTGCATCCCCCCGATGAACTCGTCAATATGCTGTTCCAGTGCGATTGGGTCAGTATTTGGTGACTGGACCACAAATGCCAGACCAGGGGCTTTGTTCAAAGGTAGTGCCGTCTCGAATACCACATACCCCAACTGCTGTTCGGTTCGCAGGCGGCTATAAAAAGGGGCAGCCATTATCTCACTGAGCAGCGCGAACTCGGCGCGGGTCTGCAGGCCACTGTTCTCGCCTTGAAAGTAGACGCTGATAGCCGAGTCGTTATGATCAACCGGCAGGGTCTGGGTCAGATTTTTTTCTTTATCCAGCAACACAACCGGGATAGGAGCGTTATAACTGATCATCGGTTGCTGATTCAGTTTAGATATGACGGTTTGTGCCAGGCCAGTTGCTTCATCGCTGGTCAGGTTACCATGGGCGAGCATCCTTGTTTGCACTTTGCCCAGCAGCTGCGGTACAAAATCGCTGAGCTGTTCAAGGCTGATATTTTCAATGGCCGCCAGTTTCTTTTCTGTACTCCAGCTTTGCATCAGCAGGGTGTATACCTCACCAATGGTCTGGTTGAACGGTTTATCTTTACGCTTGTTTTCCAAGTGCTGGGTATACCGCGCTTTGATACGATCGAAACTGCTCTGTTCAAAGCGCACGTCAGTCAAACGGTCGACCACCTGCGTCAACAGCCGTTGCTGTTTATCGTTGTAGCCGGAAATACGGATGCTGAAACCTCGCATATGAGGATAAATCCGGGTGTTTATGCCACCCAGTAGTGCATCATAAAGCGTTTCATTCAGCTGGTCTTTGACCAGTTCGGTGTATAGCCCGGTCATCACTTCATTTTCGGGGCTCAGGTTCGCCTGGTCAGACATCACCGAAACAAAGAAATCAGCCTTAGGCAGGCGGAAAGTATCGTCCTGTCTGTACCAGAGTGAATGGCCATCTTGCTGGATTATAAGATTGGGCGTATCACTAACCTCAGCAACATCTTTAACACTAAGATCTTCGGCGATAAAAGGGTTCAGCTTGCGAGTAGCAAGGCCCGGTTCAATTTGTGCTTGCTGCCACAGCTGTATGCGTTCATCGCTAATCGGACTCAAGCTGAATTCGGTATTGAACCACTGTTCCTGGTTGTTGGTTGCAACGTTTTGTCCCTGCAGGGTTATCAGTACGTTAGCCGGGGTCAGGCGATCAAGAAAACGGTTAATCAGTTCTGCAGAAAACTCTTCCAGCAGATAATCTGCGCTGATCACATCCTGTTCCGGATAGAGCTGCAGGTTCCGGGCCAGCTGACCAACATAATGTACCGGCTGGCTTTTCTCTTTAAAGTTGAAGCGTAACAGGTTGAGTTGTTGTTCTTCAGCATAGAGTTCCGGGTTGACGCCTTCGGCCTGTAACAGGCGAATAGCTGCAAACGTGGTGCGGATAACTTCATTGTAGTGCTCATAACCCTGGTCGGTCAGGGACATGGATATTCTGAAATTAGATTGAGTCTGTAGTTCTATACCCGGTGACGCGCTCAGGGAGTTAACCCAACCTTTCGCCTTAAGCAGCGAGAACAGGCTGCCTTTTCCTTCGTAGCCGAGCATAGTGGCTATATAAAAAGCGGGTTTCTGGTTGTACAGGTCCCGGGTGGCGGGAACTGGAAAGGTCAAACTCAGCTGTTGCAAGTCTTTCAGGGTTTTGATGTTAATCTGTGCGGGTAGCTGCTTATAAAGCGGTTGCGGGTCAACGAAGGCTGTCGCCTTGCGATTGGCGACAGCAGAAAAGCGCTCTTCGACCATCTGTTTCAGTTGCCCGGTCGATTCCTTACCCAGTACAACTAAAGACATCAGGTTGGCGGAATAGTACTGGTTATAAAAGCTGATCAGATCCTGGCGCAGTTCACCGCTGTTATTCGACAGGGTATCAACACTGCCGACTGCAAACTGACTGTAGCTATGCTGCGGATTCATCGCTTGTTTGCCAGCAGCATAGCCGCGACGACCATCATCGCGCAGTTTTGACTGGTATTCTGAGTGTACCGCATGGCGCTCACGTTCTACGTACTCTTCAGTAAACAGCGGTGAGATGAAAAACTGGGAGAAGCGATCCAGTGCGGGTTCTAACTGTTGAGCCTGAATATCAAAGAAGTAGTTAGTGTTTTCATAGGCGGTGTAAGCGTTGTGGTTGCCACCGTTGTTGCTGATAAAAGCCTGATAGGAGCCTGCATCCGGAAACTTTTCTGTGCCGAGAAATAACATATGCTCAAGGAAATGAGCCAGTCCCTGACGCTGGGCAGGGTTCGCATTGGAACCGACATTGACGTCAAGGGATGCCGCCGCTTTGTCAGTCTCAGGGTCGGAGATGACCAATACTTTCATCTGGTTGGGCAGGGTGAAACTGAGATACTCACGGCTATCGTTGGGACTTTTGTGAACGCCTGCATGGGCCACTTTAGTGACAAGGAATACCAGCATATAAAACATAAAGCTTGTCGTTCGGGATCGTATTTTAAAGCGCATTCACAGGCCTCTTTTACTGCTGGACTCTTATTGTTGATCAGTATTGTACTGGTACTGATTTATTCAGGCGTAAGCAGTCAATCCT
The DNA here is from genome assembly GCF_050870985.1 of Amphritea sp. HPY. Classification (NCBI taxonomy): domain Bacteria; kingdom Pseudomonadati; phylum Pseudomonadota; class Gammaproteobacteria; order Oceanospirillales; family Oceanospirillaceae; genus Amphritea; species Amphritea sp. HPY. The sequence continues at coordinate 17,700 of NZ_CP194015.1, forward strand.
AATATTGATTGACTGAATTGTCTAATTTTTAATCAGCTGTTTTTGCTTGAAAGCAGGTCGCCAGCGACTATTTATAGCATCATGGCGATCAGATTAGGACCACCTTTGATCAGCTTAGTTCTTCTCCTGTAAGCATTTTTCCAAGCTTAGCTGGCGACGGGGCTTTCGTGTTTGTCGCTCAGTAGTTACAATTTCATCAAACTCAAGGTCTGCTTGTCAGGCTTGTTATCTTATTGATTCTTAGCAGGAAGGATTCTATGAATCGCGAAAAAGTGATATTTGCCTTTTTTATTGTACTGGCGCTGACCCTGAACTTTGGTTTTTTCCTTGGTGATATTGATAATCCTGAGCATCATAATGTGTTCGAGCTGTTTGCAGCGACGATTGTCAGTATGATCTGTACCGTACTGAAGTTTGGTGACCGTACTCACATCGGCGCGTTGATGCTGGCAACCAGCCTGGTGGCCGACCTGCAGTTAGTTGTTGCAGCCGTTATCTGGGGCTATGCCGTACAGATATCTGGTACCGGTATGACTCCGGATATGATTAGCAGCGTAGTATCGCTGTCCGGCGGTGCTGTACTGGCAAACGTTGTTTCAGTTGTATTGCTGATGGTTGAAACTATCGTTGTTCGTCGCTGAGAGCGTTGTCTGAATGAACGATATTTTCTACCTGTTACTGCGGCGGCTGCGGCTGCCGCTGATTACCGTTATCGTGGTGTATTCTGTTGCGATAGTTGGATTTGTGCTGATTCCTGGTCAGGATGATCAAGGCAATGTCTGGCATATGGATTTCTTTCATGCCATCTATTTTGTCAGTTTTATGGGCTCAACTATCGGTTTCGGTGAGATACCCTACGCATTTACCTCAGCGCAGCGAGCCTGGACGCTGGTTGCGATCTACGGCACTGTGATCGCCTGGTTATACGGTATTGGCTCGATGTTAGCGCTGATACAGGAGCCTGTATTTGGCCGGATGCGCCGCCGCCGCGCTTTTGCCGGTGAGGTGAAAAACTTCAATGAACCTTTTTATCTGATCTGTGGCTACGGAATTACCGGCAGTGCCATCGTTGAAAAACTGTGCAAACGGGGTATGCGCAGTGTCGTAATTGATATTGAGCAGGAGCGGATCGACCGGCTGGAGATGGATGATCTGTCTATCCGCGTGCCTGGTCTTTGTGCTGATGCCGCGTTGCCTGAGGCGCTGGATGACGCCGGGTTACAGCATTCTACCTGCGTTGGTGTTCTGGCACTGACCAATAACGACAATGTTAATCTGTCGATCTCTATCGCCAGTAAATTGTTGGCGCCCGAGCGTCTTGTTATCAGTCGCACCGAAACCGAAGTCAACGCCCGTAACCTGGGATCTTTTGGTACCGATCATATTATTGATCCATTTCGCTCTTATGCTGAATATCTATCCCTTGCAGCGCATTCTCCCTATATGCATCTGGTCTATGACTGGTTGGTTAATCCTTATCACCGGCCACTATCCAGCGCTTATAAGAAAACCAGCGGCCGCTGGATAATCTGTGGCTTCGGGCGTTTTGGTAAGGCGCTTTACCAGGAGTTTCTGGAACAGGACGTTGAGTTAGTGCTGCTGGATGATGATGCCAGCCAACTACAAGGTTACAGCAATCATTTTGTTGGCCTTGGTACTGAAGCCTCAACTCTGGAGAAGGCTGGAGTTAAGGATGCGGTCGCGATCGTTGCCGGTACTGATAACGATGCTGATAATCTGTCGATAATTATGACTGCCCGAGAGTTAAACCCTAATCTGGTGACGGTAGTCCGACAGAATCTTAGCAGCAATAAACTGGTCTATAAGAACTCCAAAGCTGATTTCATCATGGAGCCGGGCCGGATCATTGCCAATCGGATTCTGGCGAAAATTAAAACGCCTCTGCTGCCGGTGTTTATAGAGCAGATGCAGCAGTTTGATGATGTCTGGGCGCATACTTTATTAAACCGTATGAGCAGCGTTGTGAAAGATCGGGAGCTGGATAGCTGGTCTTTTGCTATCGGTAAACAACAAGCGCCGGCGGTAACCACTATGCTGGAAGAAGGCCGTCAGATTAAGCTCAGTAAATTAATGAAGCATGCCCGGGAGCGGCAGCAGGAGTTGCCCTGTTTTCCTTTGATGTTACGCCGTAACGGTGAACTCAAACTTTTACCAGGTGAACTGACAGAGTTGCAACTGGGTGACGAGGTTCTTTTTTGTGGTTTGACAGAGGCGCATCAGCAGATGGATTGGAACGTTAATAATTATAATATCCTGTATTACTTGCTGACCGGCGAAGATCCCAGCTACAACCTGCTGGCAAAATTACTGAAAAAATTCTGATGGCTTATTTACTGCTTATTGTTACCACTTTGTTCTGGGCGGGCAACTTCGTCACTGCCCGTGGTATTCATAGTGACTTTCCGCCGCTGACGATGTCATTTATGCGTTGGGGGCTGGCGTTCTTGATCATACTGCCGTTGTTTTTACCCCGGCTGCGCCGTAACTGGCCCCTGATCCGTCAAAATCTTCCTGTACTATGCCTGCTTGCGGTGCTGGGTGTCGCATGTTTTAACTCGTTTATTTATCTTGGCCTGCAAACAACCATGGCGACCAATGCAACATTGCTGCAATCGGCAGTGCCGATTACGATTCTGGTAATCTGCTCCCTGTTTTTAAAAGAAAGCATTAGTATGAAGCAATGGCTGGGGGTCTTTATCTCTTTTTCCGGGGTGCTGATTCTGATCTCCCGGGGGCAGTTACAAGTATTACAGTCGCTGGCCTTTAATAAGGGGGATCTGTGGGTCTTTGCTGCAGTGGTAGCCTGGTCGACATACTCCGTGTTGTTGCGCTGGAAACCCAAAGAGCTCGATGGTTTCACCTTTCTTGGTTTTACCATCATGGTCGGGGGTATCGCAGTTTTCCCGTTTGCGCTATGGGAATTCAGTGATGGCCTGGTACCTATCTGGAGTGAACAAACTGTCGCCGCTATTGTCTACATGGCGATCTGCCCATCGATTCTTTCCTATACCTTTTGGAACAGAGGGGTGGCAGAGCTGGGAGCGGCAAAGGCAGGGTTATTTATTCATCTTATGCCGCTATTCGGTCTGATTCTGTCAGTAATCTTTCTCGGTGAAAAAGTACAAACTTTCCATTTTATCGGGATGGGGCTAATATTCACCGGCATTTATCTGGCGATCATTTCCCGTCAGGTAGAACAAATAAAATAACTTAGGAGCTTCTATGCGCACGTTGTTGATCTCAATTTTTACTCTGGTACTCGGCTTTGGGCTGGTGGTGCCGGATGCAGAGGCAAAACGGATGGGCGGCGGTTTTAGTTTGGGTAAATCCTACTCGACTCCAAAGCGGGTTCAGCCAGCACCAAGCAAACAGCAAGCCGCTACGAATAACACAACACAGCAGGGCGTTGCTCCAAAGAAAAGAGGCTTTGGTGGCCTGATGGGCGGACTGTTGGCCGGTGGCTTACTGGGGGCGTTGTTCTTCGGTGGAGCCTTTGAAGGCATCCAGTTTATGGATATTTTGTTGTTCGGATTACTGGCATTTGTTGCCATTAAGATATTCTCTGGTATGAAGCGAACTCAGAGTGCTCAGCAATATGCCGGGGCGCAGCAGCATTACCGGCAGCCTGAACCTGTACAATCAGCACCACAGGAAAAAAATAGCAGCCAAGATTTTCAACAATACTCTCCTGCACCAGAAGCAGGTTTTGGGGCGGCTGGTGCGACCCTGCAGTTGCCGCAATGGTTTAATGAAAAGGCATTCCTTGATGGTGCGCAACAGCATTTCGGCCACCTGCAAAAGGCCTGGGATGACGCGGACTGGAATGAGATTGAAAGCTATACCAGCCCTGAATTGTTAGCCTTGCTACGCGAAGAGCGTAGTAAACAGGCACAAAAGCAGAATACCGAAGTCGTGTCGGTGATGGCTGAGCTGGCAAACTTCATCGATAACGGTGATCATGTCGTTGCGACTATTAATTTTTACGGCTGGATGAAAGAAGATAGTAATGAAACCACCGAATTCAGTGAGCTTTGGCACCTGCATCGGGATATGACACAGCCGGATTCAGACTGGAAGATAGTGGGTATTCAGCAGCCTTAAATGATATATCGATGAAGCTTTTACCAGAACACACCTCCGGGTGTGTTTTTTTATGCTTATCCAGCCGAACTTATCTGTAGCCATTGCTTCTTATTAAGATATTATTTTTTGCTTTGAATCAGATAGTTAGAAAAGTTCGAAACGGGTGTTGACTGCATCGCTAGATGGGTATAATATCCCGTTCAGGTTGAAAATTAACCGTATATTTATGCTCGCATGTTCGATGATTCTGTATGATGTTTCGTCCTGTAATTCATAAGTTATAGTAAAAATTCCAGCCAAAAAATGTCTTGTAATGAGACACCAATAATTTTTTGAATATAGGATAGATATTATGTCTACTACTACTGGCACAGTAAAATGGTTTAACGACGAGAAAGGTTTCGGTTTCATCGAGCAAGAGTCTGGTCCAGACGTTTTCGCTCACTTCAGCGCTATCGTTGGTGACGGATTCAAGAGCCTGGCTGAAGGCCAGCGCGTTGAGTTCACTGTAACTCAAGGCCAGAAAGGTCCTCAAGCTGAAAACATCAAAGCGATCTAATTCGCTTTCATCTGAGTTGTCTTAGTACAGCCTGGATGAAGATGGCACCCTAAGATCTTGGATCCGGGTGTTCAGTTTAAAGAAAGCATGACTTAACGGTCATGCTTTTTTTTGTCCTGAGTTTGCCAAAAAGAGTTTTAAAAGCGCCCGTTGGCGCTTTTTTTTGCCTTGACGAACGCTTGTTAAGCGAGAGCTTGCTTCCCGGTACTACTCAGACCGTTTCTTTGCGGGTAAATACCCAGCTGTCGCCCTGCGATAGCATTTCATCATACTGGTAGCCTGCCAGATCGAACTGTTTAAGCTGTTCGGCATCTGTGATCTGGTTTTTGATAGCGTAACGGCACATCAGGCCGCGAGCTTTTTTGGCATAAAAGCTGATAATTTTATATTGGCCGTTCTTCCAGTCTTTGAATACCGGGGTGATGATTCGTCCCTGCAGATTTTTCGGTTTTACCGATTTGAAGTATTCATTGGAAGCCAGGTTAACAAGTACCGCTTCAGCCTTGTCGGCCAGGGTTTGGTTCAGGTCATCGGTCACTATGTCACCCCAGAAGGTGTAAAGGTCCTTACCCCGGCTATTTGCCAGTTTAGTACCCATCTCCAGTCGATAGGGTTGCATCAGATCGAGCGGTTTTAAAACCCCGTATAAGCCAGACAATATACGCAGGTGCTGTTGCGTGAACTGCAGTTCGGCCGCGCTGAAATCATTCGCATTTAAGCCACTGTAGACATCACCATTAAAGGCCAATACCGCCTGTTTGGCATTGCTTGTATCAAATGGCTGTTGCCAGCTTTCATAGCGTGCGACGTTTAGCGCGGAAAGCTTATCGCTAAGTTTCATCAGTTTGGCGATATCCTGTACCGCCAGCTGGCGTAGTTGTTGAATCAGCTCCTGAGAATGTTGCAGGTGTTCGGGTTGACTGTACTGATCGGTCGTTGGAGCGGTATCGTAGTCGAGATTTTTAGCCGGTGATATTACAAGTAGCATAGTTCTGGGATCCAGCATCAGTTGGAATAATGCCTGCCATGTTAAACAAAAAGGCCGACCCGAGGAAGGGGCGGCCTGATTAGTAAATGCTATCGGGTTTATTGCCTGGCTGAGGTTTCAGGAATGGAGTCGGATATTCAGTTCATCCACTATTTCGGCCCAGTCTGAATCTGAATCAAGACACTCTTTAATAAAACCGGCCTGGCTGGGTGTCCAGAAGGTGGCTTCATCGATCTTAATCGTCTGGCTGAACAGGGTGTGGGTGCGGATAAACTGGTCGATGGATGAATTATCGCTGGCCAGTCCGAGCTGCTCAAACAGGGTATTCATCGTATGCGCAGATCTGTCCATCATGACCTCCTCTAGAGAATGTTAGTTCCGGTTAGAAAAGTGTTGGTCACGATGGCGTCTTTGTCAAAGGTGGTGAGTTACTCGGCGTTATTCAGTTTCTGCTTATTATCCAGCTTGATATAGATTACCAGAGATCCCAGGGTACCGATCAAAACCAGAATAGCTATGATCAGTGGGTTGGAGCTTTCATTACCGACTGCGCGGGTGTACATAGCGGATAGCAGCAGACCACCGATAAAACACAGAGCGGCCATCAAAACACAGCTGACAATTGTTCCTGCTTTGCGATCAGGTGCGCGTTTTATCAAAATGAACAGGGTGATCAGCAGCGAGCCGAGTACCATAAAAGAGGGAAGTAGTTCAGGCATAGTGGTTCCTTATAAGTGATGGCTATTTGTACCACTCTTTATAGGTGGAAAAAACCCTGCTTTAGCTGTGTCTGAAAAATACCTCAGCGAATTCCCGAGTCAGAGTCTTGTTTTTGAACTTTGGAGGCTAATAAAGAATCCTTGAGCGAGGACAGTCGAGAAAACAGGGGCAAATTGAGGTTTTTCGCAGTAGATTGGTGTTAAGTCAGACGGGCTCCTAGTATCATAACCGGCAATTTTTATAGATTTCAGCAAGAAGATAATCAGATGACAAAGCAAACTGTACTGACCGGTATTACAACTACAGGTACTCCGCATATTGGCAACTACCTTGGCGCGATCAAGCCAGCAATTGAGGCGAGCGAGAACAGTAACCTGAGTAGCTACTTCTTTCTGGCTGATTTTCATGCCCTGATTAAGTGTCACGATCCGGAGCGGGTCGCCCGCTCTACCCGTGAGATTGCTGCTACCTGGCTGGCGTTGGGACTGGATACCGATAAAGCGACGTTTTACCGGCAGACGGATATCCCTGAGATTACCGAGCTGACCTGGATTCTGACCTGCATGACTTCTAAAGGTCTGATGAACCGTTCTCATGCTTATAAAGCTTCAGTAGATGCCAATCGTGAGTCCGGTAAGCAGGATGATGACGACGTCACTATGGGGTTGTTCAGTTATCCGATTCTGATGGCTGCGGATATTCTGATGTTTAACGCCGGTATCATCCCGGTTGGTAAAGATCAGATTCAGCACATTGAGATGGCCCGTGATATCGCCGGTCGTTTTAACCATACCTACGGTACTCTGTTTCATCTGCCAGAGGCGCAGGTGGATGAACAGACCCAGCTGATTCCCGGTCTGGATGGTCGTAAGATGTCTAAGAGTTACGATAACACTATCCCGTTGTTTGCCTCTTCCGACGAGTTGTACAAGCTGATCAAGCAGATCAAGACCGATACCAAAGAGCCGGGCGAGCCGAAGGATGCCGATAACAGTACTATCTTCCAGCTGTTTGCTAACTTTGCTTCCGCAGCAGAACAGTCCGCCATGCGTCGTCAGTTTGAGAACGGTATCGGCTGGGGTGATGCTAAGAAAGAGCTGTTTGAGTATTTGGATGATTATCTGGCAGCCCCTCGCGAAGAGTACAACAGGCTAATGACCGATATGGCCTATGTCGAACAGCAGCTGCATAAAGGTGCAGAGAAAGCGCGCAGTTATGCAACGCCTTTCCTCGATCAGATCCGTATTGCTACCGGTATCCGGCCTCTGACCTATCAGGGTGCAGCACCTGTTCAGCAGGAGCAGAAGAAAGAGAAAGAGCAGTCTGCAGAGCAGATTGCAAAGGCTGAAGAGGGGCGCCGACGTGCCATCCTGATGCAGTTGAAACCGATGCTGGATCGGGTTGAAGCTGCTGATGATAAAGCCGCTGAAGCTAAACTGCTGATTACTGAAAAAGAAGAGTTGGTAGCCACGTTGAAGAAGAAGGCGAAGCAGAAGGCTCAGAATGAGCTGGACCTGTTGCGCGACGAATTAGCGGAGCTGCTGGTTTAAGCTTGATATTAGTTACCTGAATTGAGATTGAAGAGGAAAGTTTTATGTACACCACCCTGATCAGTGCTGAGCAACTCTCCTCTCTTATCGATTCGGCAGCGGAAAATCTGTTGGTGCTGGATTGCCGCTTTAACCTGATGGATACCGCTCTGGGTGCTCGCTTATATGGAAATGGTCATATTCCAGGAGCCCGTTATATTGATCTGGATAATGATCTGTCCTCACCGATCACCCCGTTAACGGGTCGTCATCCTCTGCCTGATTTTACGGCATTAGCCAATACGTTGGCGCGATCTGGCGTCAACCCTGGTTCACAGGTTGTGGTCTACGACGATTGTGGTGGGGCGATGGCGGGTCGGGCCTGGTGGTTGCTACGGGTCATGGGGCATGAAGCTGTTGCAGTGCTCGATGGTGGTTTTCCTGCATGGAGCGGTGCTGGTCTGAGTGCTACGACGCTAGTGCCAGAACCGCAAGCTGGTAACTTCAGCGCTAAGCGTGATCAGGAAATGATAGTCACGCTTGAGCAATTAACAGAAGTTGCTTCTGAGAATACCTTGGTGGACGCCCGTACACCTGAGCGTTTCAGGGGGGAGCAAGAACCGATCGACCCAGTTGCCGGACATATCCCGGGAGCAATCAATCGGCCACTGCAACTGAACCTGAATGTCGACGGCTGTTTTAAGTCTGCGGCACAACTTAAGCAGGAGTGGTCTGAGCTACTTTCCAATACTTCTGCGGATCAGGTTATCCATTATTGTGGATCCGGTGTGACAGCCTGCCATAATTATCTGGCAATGGAAATTGCCGGCCTGTCCGGTTCCCGTATCTACGCAGGCTCATGGAGCGAATGGATTCGTAATTCACAGCGCCCGGTTGCTACCGGTAACTGAACAGTTATAGTACAGCTGGCTGCGTCCGGTCTTCCCCCATTTTTCCCCGATCTGATAAACCTCTTCTTTTATGGCCCCCTGAGATCGACGTTACACCGACTCGCGGCTATGCTTTAGTGTGAAATTACTGTTGTTGTGAACCGGCTTCAGAGCACAGTTGTCCTACTTTCATACGTCTGAGCAAATACCGCTTAACGGAGTAATACGATGAGAGCACTCAGTCTGCTCCTCGCGATACTCTTGCTTCAGGGATGTATAGCAACAAAGAGTCTACAGCGCGAAAATATTCAGCTGACAGAATTGGCCATTGATCAGTGTGAACAACTTCAGCCACAGCTTGATAACCTGATTTCTGTACAGGAGAAAACGACCAAGCTGATTAAGCGTGAATCAGATGCGCGTAAAGCGATGGTCAGTACCGCTCGTGCAGATCAATCCTGCCCAGAACTGCGTAAGTCCTTAAGCAATAAAACCGTAGTGGGTGCCGTCGAGTGGGCCTGGGTCGATTTCGGCAGTTATCAAAGAGCTGCAAAAGTACGCATGGATACCGGCGCATCAACTTCATCAATCAGTGCCCGAAATATCACTGAATTCGAACGTAATGGTAAGCAGTGGGTCAGGTTTAGCCTGGAGGATGACCGGGAGGTATCTTTGCTGGTTGAGCGTTTTGCTAACGTTCGGCAGGCGTCAGAGGATAATGATAAACGCTGGGTTGTTAAGCTGGGTATCCGGTTGGGCACAATATCTCAGGTTGCGGAGTTTACCCTCAAAGACCGTTCCCATCTTAGGTATGAAGTGCTGGTTGGTCGTAACTTGTTGCGCGATCTGATGGTGGTTGATGTTGCGCGTCGTTATGTCTTAGGCAAACAGCCTACCGGCCCGGATCCGCATAAAAGGTAGGTTCATATGCTGGAAAAGATACCTTTCTACCTGCTGATTTTACTGTTGACCGGTTTAGGTTTAGGCAGTGCTATATATCGTCATATTAATCTGGAAGTGCCCTGGTTACCGGGTGAAACCCGTGAAGTCTGGAGCGTTGAAGCTCGGCTGGAGTTTGTCGCACAGGGTAATGGCGTGGTTGCACAGTTGGCTATTCCCCGGTCGCAACCGGGCTTTACTTTACTGGAGCAGGGTACCGCTTCGCCAGGATACGGGTTGAGCTATCTTACTGAAGAGGATGTACCTGCAGTACGTTGGTCGACTCAGCAGGCTGCCGGGAAGCAGGTGTTATATTACCGGGCCCGCTTTTTGTTAGATAAGGGACAGGGGGGGCTGAGCTGGTCGGCACCGCCGCCGGTTGCTCCAGCGCCTATTTTACCGGAAGCCACCAGTCTGGCGGCTGAGCGAATCATCCGTCAGGCCAGACAGCAGTCGGCGAGTCAGATCACATTGGCTGCGCAACTGATCAATTCGTTGCTATCTGAAGACCAGCAGGTGCAACTGCTGGAGCAGGACCGTGGGCTGTCCGCTGCGGCTTTGTTATTGATGCGTTTAGCGGGAATATCGGCACGCCAGGTCACAGCGCTCAGGTTGCGTCATGGCCGCCGCAATCAGGAAACCCTACCCTATCTGATGGTCTATGAGGAAGATGAAGTTGCCTTCTTTAACCTGAATACAGGCAAAGAAGGACGACCTTCGCGGCTTTTGATTTGGGAGATGGGGGATCAGCCTCTGATTGACCTGGAGGGTGGCCGAAGTACCCGGGTCAGTTTCTCAATGCAGCGGGAAGTTGTACCGGTGCAAAGCGGTTTAGATCAGAAGTATCAGGATGTCAGCGCGGTTCAGGTTTCACTGCACAGTCTACCCTTGCAGGAGCAGCAGCTATTTCGGGGATTATTACTGATTCCGGTGGGAGTGATGGTCGTGATCTTAATGCGGGTATTGGTTGGGTTACGTACCTCGGGTACTTTTATGCCGGTATTGATCGCTCTGGCGCTGATGCAAACCGCTTTAGGGGCGGGGCTGGCCGGATTTGTCCTGGTAGTGGCTTCAGGTCTGGTGGTCAGGAGCTATCTTTCTCGTCTCAATCTACTGCTGGTCGCCCGGATCAGCGCGGTGATCATTGTTGTAATTTTGCTGACTGCGACCTTTTCGGTGATCGCTTACAACCTGCGTATCGTCGAGGGTCTGAATATTATTTTCTTCCCGATGATTATCATCGCCTGGACCATTGAACGTATGTCGCTGTTGTGGGAAGAGGAAGGCGGTACCGAAGTGATGAAACAGGGTGGGGGGTCGCTGTTGGTTGCCTTGTTAGCTTATATGGTGATGTCGAATCACTATGTGCAGCACCTGACATTTAATTTTCCGGGGCTGCAGTTAGTGTTGCTGGCGTTTATTCTGATCTTAGGCAGCTATACCGGATATCGTTTGATTGAGTTGATACGGTTTAGTCCATTATCTAAGCAAGGTCAGACCAGAGCTGGTGGTTCTGATGGTAAACAGGATTCAGAGCGATGAACTGGTTTATCTCGCCACGTCAGCTCTCCAGTCTGGGGGTGCTGGGAATGAACCAGCGCAATATCGAGTATATCTCCCGGCATAACGAGCGCCGCTTGTTTCCATTGGTTGATGATAAGTTACAGACTAAAGAGCTGGCCGAGGCGGCAGGGTTGCAGGTGCCGCGGCTACTTGGAGTAATCCGTTATCAGCATCAGGTGCGAGAGATAGCTGAAGTGCTGCACAGCCAGGAGGCGTTTTGTATTAAGCCATCCAAAGGCAGTGGCGGCAAAGGGATTCTGGTGATCCACGATCATGATGATAATCAGTATTTCAAGCCTAATAATCAGGCCCTGAGTCTGGTAGATATTAAGCGGCATACTTCGAATATTCTGGCCGGGCTCTACTCTTTGGGAGGGCAGCCTGACAAGGCGATTATTGAAGACCTGATCCATTTTGACGAGCAGTTTATTCGCTACAGTTATGAAGGGGTGCCCGATATCCGCATTATTGTATTTCGGGGATTCCCGGTGATGGCGATGATGCGACTGTCGACAGCAGCTTCGGATGGTAAGGCTAATTTGCATCAGGGGGCGGTGGGTGTCGGTATTGATATTGCTACAGGCGAGGCTTCACATGCAGTGCAGTTTGATCGCCCGGTAACAGAACATCCGGATACCGATATGCCGCTGGCAGATATCAGGATCCTGGACTGGCACCGTTTACTGTATATGGCGGCCCGCTGTTATGAGATGTCGGGATTGGGGTATCTGGGGGTGGATATTGTACTGGATGCCCGCCACGGCCCGATGTTGCTGGAGCTAAACGCCCGTCCGGGTCTGGCGATTCAGATAGCGAATAGCCAGGGTTTAAAGGGCCGGTTGCAGACTATAATCGCAATCGACGACCTTTCAATGACCGTTGCGGACAGGGTCTCATTTGTAGAAACCCGATTTGCATAGCAGAATGGCTTAGGAAGTTATTCACACCTTCCAGACCACGCTTTATGCAGAGGAATGCAAAATGCAGTATGAGACGGCCCGTTACTATCTTCTCAGTCGCCCCGAAGCCTGGGAGGATTTCCCCTTTTACCCCCATGTCGCGGTATTTAAAGTGCGAAACAAAATGTTCGCCACACTGACCCATGAGCGAGATACGCAAGATAATCATATTGCCCATATGAATCTGAAATGTGACCCTGATGAAGCGGTCATGCTGCGGGATATTTTTGAGTCGGTATTGCCGGGTTATCACATGAATAAACGCCACTGGAATACGGTTGTGCTGAATGGCGCTTTGCCGGTTGGTGAGATAGAGCGGATGATCGACCGTTCCTATGGTCTGGTAGTGAAAGGAATGCCTCGTAAGGAGCGCTTACCACTGGAACTGAAATACGGTTCAGAACAACTCTATCGCTAATCGTTTTATTCAATTCTCCTGTAAACCGGGGTTATGTAAATTACTGTAAAGTTTGTCGGCGTAACAATCAGTTACGATATACTGCTGACAATGATTTCTTCATATTCCAGGCCTGGATTCCATACATGAAAGCACTTTTTCAAAAACCACCGATCTTTTTTGTTGTCGTCGCACTGGCTATTCTTGTTGTTGTAATGATGGTCCGTAACAAAGCGCCGGTAGAACATCAGAGCACCGGACTGGAACCGAAGCAGGTGGATGTGATTGAAGTTGTATCGCAAAAAATACACCCGACTACTACTGCTTATGGCAGTGTCGAGCATGCTGTGGCATTGCAAAACCGGGCCGAGGTGAGTGGCAAAATCAGTTATATGCACCCGGGTCTTAAGCAGGGGGGCAGTATCTCTGCAGGCACACTGGTGTTGCGGATTGATCCGGAAGATGTGCAAGTCTCATTGAAGCAGAGCGAGGCAGATCTGAAGTCTAACCTGTCTTCACTGCAGCAGTTGGATGAAGAAGAAAAAACCAGTCGCCGTTCGCTGCGTCTGGCCCGGGATAACCTGAACGTTGGACGAAATGAGCTGCAAAGGATCGAAGATCTGTGGAATAAGCGTCTTGTTGCTCGTTCGGTGCTGGATGCCGAGAAGCAGAACCTGCTGCAGTTAGAGCAGAACGTATCTGATCTGCAGGGGCAGCTGAATACCTTCGTAAGTCGCAGAGCATCGGCTCAGGCACAGATTGAGCGGGCTTCACAACAGGTACGCAGTCAGCAAACCAGTCTCGGCCGTACCGAGCTCTATATGCCGTTTGATGCTCGAATCGGCACTGTGCCGGTGGAGAGGGGGGAGTATGTTTCTGTTGGCACTGCTCTGTTTGAAGCGCTGACGACCGATAGGGTTGAAATTACGGCCCAGCTACCGATACAACAGATGGCCAAGCTGGTCAGTGGTGCGCAACTGTCAACGGCGAAAATCGGTGAGGTAATGCAGCAACTGGGTCTGAAGGCCAGGGTCAGTCTGGTTGGCGGGCAGGAACAGGCTGCGTGGCAGGCTGAGGTGGTCCGTTTCTCTGAAGCGATCGATCCGGTACGCCGTACTTTGGGTATTGTAGTAGCGGTGGATAACCCGTATGAAAAAATTATACCGGGTAAGCGACCGCCGTTGATTAAGGGCATGTATACCGCGGTGGATCTGTATGCACCGGCTATTGATGCCTTGGTAATTCCACGTAAAGCGATCCATGAAGGGCGGGTCTATCTGGTGGGCGCAGATCAGAAGCTTGAAATCCGCGCGGTAGAGGTGTTGTTCACCCAGGGGGATTTTGCGCTTATCTCAGAGGGGCTATCAGAGGGCGACAAGGTGATCGTCAATGATCTGATTCCGGTAATACAAGGGATGCCATTGGCACCGGTAACGGATCAGGGCTATCAGGAAGAACTAAAATCGGCTTCCGCTGATGCTGATCTGGCGTTTAGCGGGAGTGCTGAATAATGATCCGCTTCTTTGCCGGCCACCCGACCGCCGGAAATATCCTGATGGTGGCGATTATACTGTTGGGCCTGGTGGCACTGCCGACCCTGAAAAAAGAGACCTTTCCCGAAGTGGACCTGAACCGGGTCAGTGTCACAGTAGCCTATCCGGGGGCCAGCCCGTCGGATGTGGAAGATGGCATCTGTAACCGACTGGAAGATGCCACCGATGGCATCAGTTTTATGGACGAGCAGCAGTGCGAAGCCCGGGATAATCGGGGTACGCTGACGCTGGATATGCAGGAATCGGGAGATATAAAGCAGTTTGTCGATGATGTTACCGCGGCCGTAGATGCCATTACAGACTTTCCCGCTGATGCCGAAGACCCTGTTATTAAGGAGCTGGGCCGAACCGAGCCGGTGGTCAGCGTGGCGATCTCCTCCGATGCAACAATGGTGGAGCTGAAGGCGCTGGCAGAATATTACCGCAACAAGCTTCTGGCCCTGCCGGGTGTTCCCATAGCGACAGTGACTGGCTTTTCAGAGCATGAACTGAGCGTCAGTGTAAAACCTTATGCGTTGCGGCAATATCAACTCAGTATCGATGATATCGCCACGCTGATTCGGGCACAGGCGTTGGATCTGCCGGCAGGCGATATCGACACCCGGCATGGTTCCTATCAGGTGAGGGTGGAAAATGCCCGGCGCAGCGTCTCCGAGCTGGAGGACCTGGTAATTCTCACTACAGAGCAGGGTGGCCAGTTACGGCTGGGAGACATTGCCACCGTAGAAGACCTGTTTGAAGTACCGGAACAGCGCATTGAGCTGAACGGGCTGCCGGCCGCGCTGATTGAAATCAGTAAGAATAGCAGTGATGATTCGCTTACCGTGTTTGATGCAGTGAAAGAGTTTACCGATCTGGAAAACAGTCGTTTACCGGAAGGTACCTCTCTGGTGATTACCCAGGATTCGGCCTCTATTGTAAAAGACCGTTTATCCCTGTTGTTACGCAATGGCTGGCAGGGTCTGATACTGGCGACCCTGGCGCTCTTTCTGTTCTTTGGCTGGCGCTATACCTTCTGGGTAGCACTAGGGTTGCCGATCTCCTTTCTGGGCGGGTTAGTGGTTATGTCGGCGGTTGGGATCAGCATCAATATGATCTCAATGGTAGCGCTGCTGATGGCGATCGGTATTCTGATGGATGATGCGATTGTATTGTCTGAGAGTATTGAAACCGAGTTCCGTAAAGGGAAAAAACCTTTTCAGGCTGCGGTAGATGGAATTCAGAAAGTCGCGCGGGGAATCGCATCTTCGTTTATCACCTCGGCTATTCTGTTTGGCAGCCTGCTGTTTCTGAAAGGCGATATGGGGCAAATCCTTGGCGTATTGCCGGTGGTGTTGTTGGCGGTGCTTAGCGTCAGTCTGATCGAAGCTTTTCTTATTCTGCCGCACCATCTGCATCACTCGCTTAATGGTCAGCCTGAATCCGGTGACGCGGGTTGGCGTAATCGTTTTGAAACTGGTTTTGCAAAGCTCAGAGACCGGGTTGGTAAGATGGCGGACTGGTCGATCCGCTACCGCTATTTCAGCGTTGGATTAGCGATCTTTATGTTGATTATTTCGATCGGCATGATGGCCGCCGGCGTGGTGAAATTCAAAGGTTTTCCTGATATTGAAGGTAACCAGCTGCAGGCTCGTATTCTGTTGCCTCAGGGCACGCCGTTTCAACGTACCGAAGAGGTCGTAAGCCAGTTGCTGGTCAGTCTTGACCGATCGCTGGCCAGCCTGCCACCAGAGCCGGATGGTAAGCTGGTGCGTAATACTATGGTGACATTTAGCAGTAATGCGGATGCCCATGAAGAGGGCGAGCATCTGGCAACCATCAGTCTGGACCTGCTGGATGCTGAAAAGCGTCATACCTCGCTGGTGGAGCTGAAAAGGTTATGGCTGGAAAACTCACCGCAATTCAGAGATGCGATTGCCGTGCAGTTTAAAGAACCAACGCTGGGGCCTGCCGGGCAGGCAATTTCGATCCGTTTGCAGGGTGATGATCTTGATCAGCTATACCAGGCGTCCTGGCAGCTGCAGGGCTGGATAACGGGATACCCCGGTGTCAGTAACGTAATGTCGGATCTGCGGCCGGGCAAACCTCAGTTTCGGGTTGAGTTGCAGGCCGGGGCACTGAATTCAGGGCTGAATGCGCAACAGCTGGCATCTCAGCTCAGAGCCGCTTATCAGGGCGTTAAAGTCAGCGATGTGTATCGGGGTGATGAGGCCTATGAGATCAGTGTCAAACTGGATAACGATGCAGCGCAGGCGCTGCATGAGTTTGACAACCTGACTATCTTTAATTCGGCCGGTGAGGATATCCCACTAACCGCGATTGCCAATGTAACATCGCAGCGGGAGTACTCCAGAATTGTCCGGATCAATCACCAGCGTACGGTAACGGTTACCGGTGACGTTGATTCTGAGCTGGCGAACACTTCCGCTGTGATCAACGACATAAAGCAGAATTATCTGGAGAAACTGACCGAGCGATATCCCGGTATAAGCTTTAGCCTGGAAGGGGAAGTGAAGAGTGATCAGGAAACCAGTGGTTCGGTTGTCAGTGGTTTTTTACTGGGGCTTGCCGGGGTCTATCTGCTGCTGAGTTTCCAGTTTGCTAATTACAAAGAGCCAATCATTGTGCTGCTTAACATCCCTTTGGCATTTATCGGTGTGGTATGGGGTCATATGCTGATGGGGCTGGACCTGAGCTTACCGAGTATGATCGGTTTTGTGGCGCTGGCCGGCGTGGTCGTCAATGATTCGATTCTGCTGGTGGAGTTCGTTAAAAGCCGCAGCCTGGAAGGAATGAGCCTGCATGATGCCGCGGGGCAGGCGGTACGGGACCGGTTTCGGGCGATCTTTCTGACCTCGGTTACAACCGTTGCCGGAATGTTGCCGCTGTTATCGGAAACCAGCTTACAGGCACAAGTGTTAGTGCCGCTGGTATGTAGTCTGGTATTTGGCATGGTTACTGCGACGGTACTGTTATTGATGGTACTGCCTGCGGCGTACAGTATTCTGGAAGATTTCGGTTTTACCGAACTGGAGACATTGTCTGATGAGGAGTCTGATGATGCATCTGATACCGCTATACCGCGGGCTGAGGTGCCGGGCTAGAACTGGCAGGTAGCAGGGGGGGGGGGGGGGGAAGGTACCGGTGGAAAGTGTGGTAATACATTCTGTAAATAAAGGGTATAGCGAGAGTTAAACATATCTTCAGGTCTGGACGTTTTATACTGCCAGCAATGAATTATCTTTGATCGAACAGGAGAAGGGTTATGTCTCAGGGCCATCAGTCCGGTATTACAGCCGCTGCGAATAGCGATGCGATCTTTATTACACTGGATCTTGCGCGCACAGAAGATGCCGTAATGCAGGTCCGTAATGTTTTGGCTCAGTGCCCGTCACTCGAAGCCGGTTTTCGCAATCAATACCCCCAGGCCGATCTGCATTTGACGGTCGCAGTGGGTAGTCATTACTGGGATATCTACAGCCCTGAACTACGTCCGGTTGAGTTGGCCTCATTTCCGATAATGGCAAATGCTGAACAGTCAGCGCCGGAGACGCCCGCTGACCTGTTGTTGCATATTCGTTCCGAACGGCATGATCTTAACTATGAACTGGCAGGACGTGTCGTCGCTATGCTGGGCAATAATACGCAGCTGGTGGAAGAGGTTCATGGCTTTCGTTATCTCGACAATCGTGACCTGACTGGCTTTGTCGATGGTACAGAAAACCCAGAAGGTGAGCATCGGGCAGAGGTGGCAGTGGTTGGTGAAGAAGATGCACCTTTTACCGGTGGCAGTTACATTCACCTGCAGCGTTACGAGCACGACCTGGAGGCCTGGAACCGGATTCAGGTTAAACAGCAGGAAGATATTATCGGACGCACCAAAGAGGATAATGTTGAATATGCCAGTGTCGACAAACCTCTGTATTCGCATACCAAACGCACCTCTCTAAAGGACAGTGAAGGACACTCTGTTGAGATACTGCGGCATAGCATGCCGTACGGTGACCTGACTCGCAAAGGCTTGCTGTTTGCTTCATTTGCCCGTTCACCGGAGCCTTTTAAACAGATGCTGGAAAGTATGATCGGGGGGGATAAAGAGGGGCATACTGATCATCTTCTGAAATATACCAGGGCGGTCACCGGTCAGGCTTTTTTTGCACCTTCCGTGGGCTTTCTGAAAGCCTTGGGGTAATCTGCGAATGTGTCACTAGCCTTATTTATCAAAATCTTATGGCGACTCAATATGTAAATTAAGCATTTAGATCGCATAAATAGACGAGTTCAGGGTTCTGGTCACCTCTTCTATTTTACCTCCCAACATATATCTGACGGGCCCTACACAGCCGATATTTTCGGACTTATAATCTCGCAGCAGTCATCACAGTTATGAACCAGTAATCCTACAGAAAGGGAGGGGGGGGGAAATCAATCGGATTCTCTACCCGGATAACTGCCATTAAAAGTGCCGGTGATTTTTAGGGAAATGCGTATTTCGGAGCCCCTTACTGAAGCTTTCTGCTTGTAGTTTTTCGGGAGGGGCAGATCTGAATTCAGCCGGCCTCTTGTTATTGGCACATAGCAGCCATGTTGAGCTAGATCCATTGAATTTACACTACAGAGGTGACATTTGGGGTGACTTTCTAGGTATGGCGCTCCGCCGCCTAACTCCTCTAAGGCGGACATTCATTGGACGTCACGGTTAGACTCTTTATCGATCCTAAAGCGATATTTTCGTTAAATCCCCCGGAGTTTCCCCCTTTAAAAACTGACATAAACTGATACGAGCGCAACAACTGCGCTATTTGCTTAAGTTTAAAGGTGCTTTCCATCATCTCATTGAAGTTTCGCTTATACTTCATTAAGTTAGATTGTTATAGTCTGAGCTGTTACCGACTACGGAACCTGGGATGAACAAACTTAACCTTGCTGATAACCTACGCTTACTCTGTAGCTATAAGAAGTCTATCTCTGAAGTGTGTCGTGAGCTGCAGATTAATCGCCAGCAGTTCAATAAATATCTAAGCGGTAAGACGACGCCTTCAGGTAACAATCTGCGCAAAATCTGTGACTATTTTGGTATCGAAGAGCATGAGATGGTTTTGCCGCAGGATGAGTTTGAGTCCATTATTCGCGTTCGTCCCATCGCCGAGTTGACCGGCAGCCAGCAGCATCGGCCGGAATATCGTTGCCTGGACAAGTTAATCGAAGAAGCCGGCACTGATCTGGGTAAGTATGAAGGTAGTTACTACATCTATTACTACTCAACCTCGTTCCCGAATCATATTCTTAAAGGTTACGGCACTATTTTTAAGGAAGGTGATCGGCATTTTATTAAGTGGATTGAGCGTCTGTCGCAAAAGAAAACATCAAGCCATAACGATTTTATCTACAAGATAAAAGGTATGGTGACAGGGCTGGGTAACCGGATTTTTATCAGTGGTTATGAAGAGGTGCTGCAGAATGAAATGGTGCACGTGACCCTGTTTCCGACTTATAAAAATAAAGTATCACTGCTTTCCGGACTGATGCTGGGTGTATCGGGAACAGATTCCCGGGAACCGGTCTGTCAGCGGGTCGTGCTCTCTTATCTGGGTAAGAATTATAATCACCGGAAGGCCCTGAAGGGCTGCGGCATCTTTGCTGCCGATTCACCGGAAATCGAGGAACAGATACGTAACCATATCCGTAATGATCTTGGTCCTGATGAACATGTTCTCTATGGACGCCCGCTATAAAACAGGGATTGAATAAAAAACAGGAAGCCGCGCGGCTTCCTGTTTTTGTATTGAGTTTGGTTATTTCTTTTTTGAGTGCCTCACTGGCAGAACATCATAATCATCCAGTGTATCCCGACGGTACGGAATCTCCTGGCGGACGCGGTCCAGCACCTCCCGATCTATATCAACCACCCGGAACTCTTCATCCTGCCCAAAGATATGTGGTTGTACCGTATTATCGACCCATGGAGGACAGATAATCGACTGGCCGAAATGTTCGCCGCTCTGGTTAACGCTCATAAAATACACCTGATTTTCCAACGCTCGACTAACCACAAATTGTTTCCAGGTGTGGAAGGAAAGATCCCGGGCAAAAGCTACCGGATGCAGGATCAGGTCTGCTGAGAACTCGCCGCATAAGCGGCGGATTAATTCCGGGAAACGCATGTCATAACAGATAATAATACCTGCTTTAATACCATCCACTTCGAATACCGAGAGATGATTACCGCGCTTGAAGTATTTTAGTTCAGCTGCATCACCATACTCAGCAGTATGGATCTTGTCGTAGTGGGTGAGGTATTTACCATCACGTCCGAGGGCGACCTGACTGATATAAGCGTCATCACCCTCACGCCGGGGCATACCGTAACACACAGCTACATTATGCTGGCGACAGAATGCAGCGAACCGTTCATAGGTTTCACCGTAAAGCTCTTCACTGAACTCATGAATATTCTGAAAGTTTTCAGCTGAATATTCCATGGTGGACAGTTCAGGTAAGACCACCAGATCGACCTGAGTGTCCTGAACCTGCTGCTCCAGTTTGTTAATTAGCGCATCAATATGAGCGAGCTGTTTTCCGCGGTTATCGATCGCGGGAATCTGTATCTGACAGGCAAGTATACGCATACCAGAGTTACTCCAAATTTTTCGTAGAATAAAATCATTAATCACTGCAGGGATTGTTATCCCAGTAACAGTTCCGGTAAGAAAAGTGCTAATTCCGGAATAAACGTGGTCAGTACCAACGTTGGTAACCAGGCAAATACAATCAGAATTAATGTTGGCTTCAGCATCTTGTTTACTGGGGTTTGGGTAACCTTGGATCCCAGATAAAGCAGCGGTGCTGTAGGTGGTGTAATATTTGCCATGCCCAGGTTGACTCCCAGAACTGCAGCAAAGTGGATCGGATCCATACCGACACTCTGAACTATCGGTAACAGCAGGGGTGTCGATAGTAGCAGGCCGCTGATATCGTCCATCAGCATACCAATCAGGATCATCGTCAGGTTCACCATCAGCAGAATCACAATCGGGTTATCCGAAACTGAATAGACCAGCTCCTGAGCAATACTCGGAATATCTTCAAACACCAGGAACTTACTGACGATCAACACCATAAAGATCATCACCATTACTACGCCCACGGTGACACCTGCGCCACGCATGGTCTGCAGGAAGGTTTTCCAGGTCAGGCCCTTATAGACGTATATACCGATCGGAATCGCATAGATCACTGCCACACCAGCCGCTTCAACCGGCGTCATAATACCGCCGTAGATACCCCCAAGGATGATTGCCGGCATCAGGAAAGCCGGGAATGCTTTGATCGAGCGGGAACGAAACGCCAGGCCGAAGTGATCCGCTTTCTGGCCCAGTTCCAGTTGCAGGCCTTTCTGTCTACGTAGATACACGTAGCTAACAAGGCAAAGCAGAGTAATCAGGATAATGCCCGGAATAATCGTGGAGAGAAAAGCCTTCAGTACTGATTGCTGTGCCGCCCAGGCATACAAAATATGAGAGGAGCTTGGTGGAATCAGCAGTCCCAGCGGACTGGCGCTGACAATCAGTGCGGCGGACAGACCCTCGGGGTATTTTGCCTTGCGCAGGTGCGGCATCATAATGCCGCCGATGCAGGTCAGGGTTGCGTTAGCGCTACCGGAAATAGAGCCAAAGATACCGCTGGCAATCACCGCAGCTGCCGTCAGACCGCCCCTCAGATGTCCGACAAACAGTTCTGCCAGACTGACCAGAGGTGCGGCTATTTTCCCTTTTTCCATTATTGACCCGGCAATAATGAACAGGGGAATCGCCAGCAGAACCAGAGAGTTCATCTTCCAGTGACCTGTCGGCAGATAGCCAGACACTTCATGGCCACCCATCAGGGCCAGAAACATAAGCACACCGCCGAATGCCAAAGGCACGCTAACACCGATCAGCAACAGCATGCACAGAATTAAAAGGGTACCAAGAATAATCATTTTGTTACGTCCTGTGATTCCGGCTGTTGTGGTGCGGTAAATTCAGGACCATTTCGAAACAGCAGACAGAGGTGAAGTACGGTATAAACAGTCATCATCAGGAAACCCAGGAAGATACCAACACGAGGTACCAGAAAAGGAATCTTCAGTGCGATTGTTGACTGCCAGTTAGGGTAGGTATTGAACTCTTCCTGACACATCAGGAATCCCCAGTAAGTCACGACGGCGACAATGATCAGTTCAATACCTTCGACCAGCAGTGCCCTGTACCAGATGACTTTCGGATCGCTGATAAGGAAACCAACAATATCTGCATTGACGTGGACCCGGTCATGAGTAGCAACAGCACTTGCCATAAAGAACATCCAGAAGGCGATGGTCATCAGCCACTCTTCATAGGCAAACAGATCTGCACCGAAGCCATACCTGAAGATCACCACGAAAAAGAAGGTGAGCGCCATGATGATTCCTGAGGAAATAATGACGAAGTTCATAAACTTCATGATTATGGCCATTGGAATTCTTATGGCAGGGGAAAACTCATTTGTATAATCAGCCATGGTGGAAGCCTTACTTAGTAGAATCGGGAACCTCTGATTTCAGAGCATGGAAGGTCGAGCCTTCCATGCTCTGACAGGCCTGATCAGCTAGCATCCGCCTTGATTCGATCCAGTACATTCTTACCTACGGTTGGTTCGATCTGAGGCCAGATCTCAGCCTGCACCCGCTCTTTCAGCGCCAGCTTTTGCGCGTCAGTTGGTACCAGTACTTCATAACCTTTTTCAACCAGTTTGCCACGATAGACTTCGTCGTTTGCTTTGTTCATGGCGAACAGTTGATCCGCAGCTTTGGCGAACGCCTGTTTCACTACAGCTCGTTGCTCATCATTCATCTTGTTCCAGGTTTTCTGTGAAATGTAATAAGAAGAGATATCGATGATGGCATCGTTAGCAACGAAATACTTACCTACATCGCTGACAGCAAAAATAGTGTAAGCCGCCTGGCTGGTACAGCAGATAGCACCATCAACAATTCCGGATTGCAGTGCCGGGAAAATGTCCCCCCAGGCCATAGTGGTGGCATTGTAGCCCATCATCTCGACAAGATTTTTAACAACGTTAGACGACCAGACCCGGATATTCATCCCTTTCTCACCGACACCTTCCCAGGTACCTGGCTTTTTATTGGCAACGATACCGGTAAAGCCTTCAGGAATATTTTCCATCAGATGTATACCCAGCTTATCCAGGCTTTCGCGCATAATCTGGTTATAAGCTGAATCCTTATTGCGCACGACACTATCCATCTCCGCCCAGGAACTGGCCAGGTATGGCAGGGAGTTAATTTCCAGCACCGGATCTTTATGGGAGTAAATAAAGCCGGCAACCATATCGATATTGCCCCGAATACTGTCTTCGAATAGTTCTTCACCGGAACCTAGTTGGTTAGCCGGGAACACCGACACTTTAAGACCTACATCAGCAGCTTCAATGTCCGTTTCGATCTGCTTCATCATCTGAGTCCCTGGGTGATCCAACGGCAGAGTGCCGGCAAATTTCAGACGCAGGTCACTGGCAGTCGCCGACATAGCAGTAGAAAGGGCTAGTACCGCTGCCCCAGTGCAGGCGATTTTATTAAGTGACTTCAGGTTAATCATGGTTAGATTCTCCGAGGGTTTGTTGTTATTAGTTTGGCGTAATCTAGTCATATCACCACTACTACCGGTAGAGGCCGCAGCGCTGTTAAACCCTGCGCTAACCGGAAAGAGATACCTGCGGGAAAACAACAATCTGAAACCGGAGCTTCAGGTACTAACGGCCAGTAGTCTGACTGTCATGTGGCTGAGGTTATAAGGTCTCAAAGCCAGCGTCATTATTGTTATTCATCGCCAGGGACCTTTGCACAACACTGCCATTAAGGTTCAGCTTTTAGTTGTACATCTGGTGAAGTCTTATATCTGTTTTATTATTAACTTCAATAAGTTAGAGCATTAGTGGGAAGAAAATCTGCCCTCTTGGCTCTGTCATTCCACTATGACCCGCAGCAAGCGACGATTCAATTTCGCCCTCTTGATCAAGCTGAAGCTAGTTTATGCTCTTTATGCGTCGACTGACGCATACCCTAAGCGGTTAAACATCCGCTGAAAGCGATAAAATCCGATGTTTTTACGGTTGTCATGAGCTGTTCAAGATAGAAGTTGAAAACAACCTGCGGAATGTCCCGTTTCAACACCAGAGATCAAATAGCTAATTAAGCCAGTAGAAGCTCCCCCTGCTTCATACTGCTTCAGCTTTTATCATGGAGCGAAATTGCCGCCCTGTTTGCCCGCCCCGTATAGTTTCACTATCACGCAAATAACAATAACGCTGCGGGTAAAAATCAATATGAACAGTTCTCAGTTAACGAACCTGTCACAGTGTCCCTCTGATACTTGCCGGACAAACTGCGTATCTGCCAGCAAGCAGATGGCCTGGCTGATCACACCAAACCTGTTTGCGACCCTACAAGCAGGTCATATTTCCGTAATTCTGTTTTCAACCTATCAACTGATGCCTCCACTTCTTCTACGTCCTGGTCACTGGCAGCGCCGTGGTAATTCCGATTAGTCCTAACCGGCTCTGACCCCCGGGCGATTGCCCACAACTTACTTTTTAAATATTTGGATACCGCATCAGCGCCATCCGAGGGGAACGTTTGTTGCCCGAAAAACTGAGGTTAAACCTATGAGCTTTGAAACTCTTATCTACAACAAAAAACAGAATTACGCGGAGATCCGCTTTAACCGTCCACATCGGCTTAATGCGGTAATTGAGCAGTTCTATAACGAACTGCTGGATGCCCTGGCACAGGCTGAAGCAGATAACGATGTTCGCGCTATTTTACTGACCGGTGAAGGCCGCGCTTTCTGTGTAGGCGCCGATATGAAAGAGCATGGTGCGGGTGAACGTACCCAGTACCAGCGTCGTCAATACCTGCAGCTGGGTAATGATGTCTGTGAAGCGATCTTCCGTTCAACCAAGCCTGTTGTTGCCACAATTAATGGCTATGCCCTGGGAGCGGGTGCCGAGATGGCCTGTTCTTGTGATTTCGTAATAATGGCCGAAAGCGCAAAAATTGGTTTTCCAGAAGTTAGTATTGGCACCTGTGTCGGTGGTGGTGTGACTCAGTTCCTGCCGCGTCTGGTGGGTCTGGCAAAAGCCCGCGAGCTTATTTTCCTGGGTACTAAGATCGATGGTACTGAAGCCCTTGCTATCGGCCTGGCTACCCGTTCAGTCGCTGATGAGTGTTTACAGAATGAAGCAGAGGCATTTATTGCCGAACTTGCCACTAAAGCGCCTATCTCAATGCAACTGGTTAAGAAACTGCTGAATAACGCTTCCTATGCTGATCTGGATGCCCAGCTGCAGCACGAACTGGATGGCGTATTTACGTGCACCACCACCAAAGACTGGCAGGAAGGTGTTGATGCTTTCGCCGAAAAACGTTCGCCAGAGTTTAAGGGGCACTAAGATGAAAAGTTCATTACATGATTTTTTAGCGCCAGACTCAATTGCTATCGTCGGTGCGTCTGCTGATCCAACGAAACGTGGTTATAAGGCGATGATCGGCCTGCTGAATGATGGTTATCAGGGCACTATCTATCCGATCAATCCGAAAGCCGATGAGATTCTGGGAGCTAAGGCTTACTCTTCAGTGACAGCGTTACCTGTAGCGGCGGACATGGCGCTGATCTGTACGCCGGCGAAAACGATCCCGGCTTTGTTGCAGCAGTGCGGAGAGAATGGCATTAAAGGCGCCATAATTTTAGCTAGTGGCTTTGGTGAGGTTGATGAAGCCGGCGCGCAACTTGAACAGCAGGTACTTGATGCTGCGCAGCAAGCTGGTGTACGCATTGTTGGTCCAAATACCTCGGGTATTTTCAATCTGCATAAAAAAGTTAACCTGCTGGCTTTGGATAATGTAAACCCCGGCGATATTGGCATCATTTCCCAGTCAGGCAATATGTTGTTGTCGCTGGCTCTTGAAGCACAGCATAACGGACATATCGGATTCAGTACCTATGCAGGACCGGGTAACCAGACCGATGTCGATTTTGCTGATTACCTCCAGTATTTGGGAGAAGAAGAAAATACTAAGGTGGCTACATTTTATGTAGAAGGTTTTAAAGACGGACGTGCCTTTTTGGATGTCGCGCAAGAAACGTCGAAAGAAAAGCCGGTTGTTGTATATAAATCAGGTAGTACCGAAGCGGGTCAGAAAGCCGCAAGTTCCCACACCGGAGCCCTTGCTGGTAGCTACCAGATGACTGTCGATCTGCTGCGTCAGGTTGGTGTCAATGTGGTCGAGCATTCTGACGAGATTCTGCCGGTAGCTGAAGGCTTAGGCTTGCTACAAAAAGCCTCGGGTAAGCGGGTTGCAGTGCTTGCCGACGGTGGCGGTCAGGCAACTATCGCTTCAGATCGGCTTTCAGAAGCAGGACTTGAGCTGGCAGAGCTGAGCGAGGGCACCCACAGTGCTCTGCGCGATATCCTATTCCCGCAGGCATCTTTGGTGAACCCCATTGATGTCGCGGGTAGTACCGATGCGAATCCAGGTCTGTTATCTGATTGTATGGAAATTCTGGCCGCCGATAACAACGTTGATATGGTTTTTTTAGTCGGTATGTTCGGCGGCTACGGTATCCGTTTCGCCGAAGAGCTGAAGCAAGAAGAGCTGGATTGCGCTGATGCAATTATCGAACTGTCTAAGCGTACCAGCAAGCCTTTAATTATTGATAGTTTATACGCACATATTAAGCCGGAACCGTTGCAGCGACTGCGTGAGGCGGGTTTGCCGGTCTATGCTTCTATTGAACATGCGGTAAAAATTATGGCCGCGCTGGGCGAACGGGGCGCTTACATTCAGAGTAGTCAGCAGGCTGAGAATAACGCGCCATTGGTTATCAATGAACGTTGTTCGGCCAGTTTTAGCAAAGCCCGCGCTGAAGGACGTGATCTGTTTGAGTTTGAAGCTAAATCTTTGCTGCGTAGCTACGGCGTGGACGTTCCCCTGGAACTGATTGTACGTGATGAAAGTGAATTGAGTGGCGTTATAAATGAGTTCGGTGACACCCCCCTTGCGATGAAAGTCGTGTCCAAAGATATTCTGCATAAATCCGATGCCGGTGGCGTTAAATTAAATGTCACGGGTGAGGCGGCACTTAAAGTTGCTCGCGATGACATTCTGGCCTCCTGTATACAGTATAAGGAAGATGCTGATATTGAAGGTGTTCTGGTGACCCCGATGGCCCGCAAAGGCACAGAAGTGATTATCGGTATGAGCCAGGATCCAATTTTTGGCCCGGTACTGATGTTTGGTCTGGGGGGCATCTTTGTAGAAATTCTCAAGGATGTAGCGTTCCGGGCGATCCCGTTGAGCCGTCATGATGCACGTTTGATGATTGATCAGATTAAGGCCCGTAAAATTCTTGAGGGCGCCCGTGGTGAAGCTGCGGTTGATAAAGAAGCATTGGTTGAATTGCTGATGAAGGTATCAGAGATAGTTGATGCTCATCCCGAGATTGCCGAGCTCGACCTTAATCCCGTCATAGCTTACGACGATGGCTACGCGGTGGTTGATGCCCGGGTTATAGTCGATCAGGAGGAGAAGTAATGACTACTCTGCCACAGCTTGAAGATGCCACATTATTGGTAGAAGACCGTATTGCGTTGTTGACGTTGAATCGCCATGACCTGCGTAACGCTTTAACGGGTTCAAACCTTATCGACGACATTGTCACAACAACCGAGTGGGTGAACCGGGCTGCCGATGTCTCAGTGCTGGTGATAACCGGCGCTGGTTCGGCATTCAGTGCGGGCGGAAATATCCGAGATATGGCTGAGCGTGGCGGTGATTTTGCCGGCGATGTCGCTGAATGTGAAGAACGCTATCGGCGGGGTATTCAGCGCATTCCTCTGGCACTGGAACAGGTTGAAGTGCCAATTATTGCCGCGGTGAATGGTCCGGCTATCGGCGCCGGCTTCGATCTGGCTAATATGGCTGATATCCGTATTGCTTCCGAGAAAGCCAGGTTTGGCGAAACCTTCCTTAACCTGGGCATCATCCCCGGTGACGGTGGGGCCTGGCTGATGCAGCGACTAATCGGCTATCAGCGAGCCTTTGAACTTACCCTGACCGGCCGCATTATCGATGCCAATGAAGCGAAGGAACTGGGTATCGTACTTGATGTAACACCGCCTGATAAGCTTCTTCCAGCAGCCATGAAGTTGGCTAAGCGTGTTGCCATTCAGCCGCCAAAGGCGACCCGTCTGACTAAACGTCTGATGAAAATGGCGCAGCGGATGGAGCTGAAAGACTTCCTCGATCTATGCGCTTGTTTCCAGGGTATGTGTCATAACGAACCGGAGCATCTCGATGCGGTTAACCGGATGCTGGAAACAATGAGTAAACGATAGAGCGTTCCAACCGTGGCGAGTTACCTTTGCAAATCTCCAGCGCCATGGTTTTTTGGTGCATAGCGTTACCGCGCTATGCACCTTTTTTATCCCTTGATTAGGAAAGTACAATGAATATAGAACAGGTCGGAGTAGTCGGGGCGGGTCAGATGGGCTCTGGTATAGCTCAGGTGTGTGCCGCGGCCGGTTTACAGGTCATTCTGTTTGACTTGAACCTGCAAGCTCTGGAGCGGGGTGTTGCGGCAATCAGCGCCAGCCTGCAGCGGTTGGTCAGTAAGGATAAATTGAGTCAGGCTGAGTTAGATGAAACTTTAGCTAAGGTTAGTCTTTCTACTGATTTGTCCGACCTTGGTCAGGCGGACATTGTGATCGAAGCGGCCAGCGAAAATGAGCAGATTAAGCAGAGTATCTTTCGTCAACTTGATGAAGTATGTAAGCCTGTTGCGATCCTGGCAACCAATACCTCCTCTATCTCAATTACCCGACTGGCTGCGGTAACCAACCGTCCGGGACAGGTCATCGGTATGCATTTTATGAATCCGGTACCGATGATGAAGTTAGTTGAAGTGATACGTGCTTTGCAAACTGATGATGAGGTATTCCGTGCGGTCAGCACATTAGCAGAAAGGGCAGGAAAAACGCCGGTCGACATAAAAGATGCGCCGGGGTTTGTCGCTAACCGGATTCTGCTGCCGATGATCAATGAAGGGATCTTCTGCCTGCATGAAGGGCTTGCCTCTTCAGAAGAGATCGATACTGTGATGAAGCTAGGCATGAGTCATCCGATGGGGCCGCTGGCTCTGGCTGACCTGATAGGACTAGATACCTGTCTGAGTATCATGGAAGTGTTGTACGACAGCTTTAAAGATCCGAAATATCGTCCTTGTCCGCTGTTGGTGCAGATGGTGGATGCGGGTTATCTGGGGCGCAAGTCTGGCCGTGGTTTCTATCATTACGAGTGAGAGGTAGTGATGAGTTTTAAAAACATTCAGCTTGAACCGCGGGAAGCAGGCATTTTCTGCCTGACAATTAACCGCCCGAAGGTACTGAACGCTCTGAATAATGAAGTTCTTGAGGAAATTGGCCTGGCTCTTGATCTGTTGGGCGCAAGCAATGACGCCCGAGTACTGTTAATTACCGGGGCCGGTGACAAAGCTTTTGTGGCCGGTGCTGATATTGAGCATATGAGTCGCCTTTCACCGCTGGAAGGAAAGGCCTTTGCTGAATATGGCATGACTATTTTCCGTCGTCTGGAAAACTTGAACATTCCAGCGATAGCATTGGTCAACGGCTTTGCTCTGGGCGGAGGCTGTGAGCTGGCGATGAGCTGCGATTTTATTCTGGCAGCGGATAAAGCCAAATTTGGCCAGCCGGAAGTCAACTTAGGCATTACACCGGGCTTCGGTGGCAGTCAGCGACTGGCCCGGTTGATTGGTCGGCCAATGGCACTGGAATTACTATTCAGTGGTCGCATGATGGCTGCTGAAGAAGCCCTGCAGCGGGGATTAGTTAATCATGTTTACTCGCAACAGGAACTGATGGAACAGGGGTTTAAGCTGGCGGCTAAGATCGCTACTAAAAGCGGTACCGCTCAGCAGCTGAGTAAACAACTGGTACAGCGGGGTCAGGATCTTGATCTGGATAATGCCTGCATCATGGAAAGCGATCTGTTTGGCTTGAGTTTCTCAACTGATGACCGCCGAGAGGGAATGTCTGCCTTCCTGGAAAAAAGAACACCGTCGTTCGCCTAGTTTTATCGAAGGTTACCCCGCTATATGTGAGGGTAGCCTTATCTCGAATAAATTTAGGTAGTCATTAACTTGTGATGTCTTTTATAAACTGGCGAATATTTTATTTCCGTAATTGGCTGTGAATTCAGTGGATCGCGGGTATCGGAGTTAGCGCCGCTAGCACTGGACGAAGCTTGGGTAGGTCCAGCCCAAGAAGTGGGCGTACGTGGCTAGCTTGGTCTCTTACAGTGGGAGAGTTTTGTTGGGACATAAACCTTTCTAAGCCTGACCCGCTTCGAATTCAACGGCCTGACCATCATTATTCATATGTTTCAGGATAGTCAGACAGGGTTTAACAATTTGTTAAAACAGCCAGATAAGCTAGGCTTTACTGATAAGGATTATTTATTCGGCATAGATGCAGGAGCGAAAAAAAGTAAAAAGTGGAGTCAGGCTATGCGAACAGCTGAAATTAAGCGAACTATTGCTGTACTAGGTGTTGATGGCGAAAACTTTGAAGTGGATGGCCATTTTAATGGCGAAGAGCGCAAAGCGCGTTGGTACACCGTGAAAAAGCTGAGTGATGGTCGAACTTTTGTCGATCACCTGGCGACTTTCCCTAGTCATGAAGAGATCCGTAAGATGCTTTCCTGAGCGCTTCGCTGCTAAGCTCTTCACAGTCATTTATCAGGCATATTTTACAGACAAAAAAACCGGGCATGCCCGGTTTTTTTAGATTTGTAAATCAGTGTTGTTACTGAACCATCTCGTTATCGCTGAACATGCCGTCGAACAGGATAGTGGATAGATAGCGCTCACCGGAATCCGGCAGAATAACGACGATCATTTTGTCCTTGTTTTCGGGCTGGTCGGCCAGACGAACTGCGGCAGCAACTGCTGCACCACTGGAGATCCCAGCCAGTACGCCTTCTTTCTGCATCAGCTGGCGAGCCATATCGATCGCCTCTTCATTACTGACCTGCTCGACCTGATCAACCAGGCTCATATCCAGATTCTTTGGTACGAAACCTGCCCCGATACCCTGGATCTTATGTGGCGACGGTTTAACTTCTTCACCGTTCAGTGTCTGAGTAATTACCGGTGAATCGGTCGGTTCAACTGCCACCGAAGTGATCGCCTTGCCCTGAGTGTTTTTGATATAGCGGGAGATACCGGAAATCGTACCGCCGGTGCCGACCCCTGAAACCAGCATGTCGATCTGACCTTCGCTGTCTTTCCAGACCTCAGGTCCGGTAGTCTTTTCATGAATTGCCGGGTTAGCCGGGTTTTCAAATTGTTGCAGCATCAGGTACTGCTTCGGATTGCTGGCTACCATTTCGGCGGCTTTAGTAATAGCGCCGTTCATGCCTTTAGCCGGATCGGTGAGGATGATATCAGCGCCCAGTGCCTTTATCAGCTTACGACGTTCCAGGCTCATTGAGGATGGCATCGTCAGCGCCAGTTTGTAACCCCGGGATGCAGCCACAAATGCCAGCGCGATTCCAGTATTGCCGGAGGTTGGTTCAACCAGTGTCATGCCTGGTTGCAGGCTACCGTCTTGTTCCGCCGCCCAGATCATGTTGGCACCGATACGGCACTTTACGGAACCGGCCGGGTTGCGGCTCTCAATCTTGGCGTAGATTTTTGCGCCGGGCGCTATTTTGCTGAGGTGTACAAGGGGCGTGTTGCCGATGGACTGGGAGTTATCTTCGAACGTCTTCATGAGGCTACCTTTGCCGAATTCTTATTACGTGTAGTGACAGATATGTAGCTCAGGAAACTACTAAGCATATTCCTGAAGGCTATAAAAAACTACTTACTATTCAAAATGCAAGAGTACCGATTTAAGCTTATTGGGGTTGTTATGGCAAGCGTCAAAGGCTTTTGCTGGCAGTCAGATGGTTATAATACACGCTGGCCGCTTTTATAATATTAGTGTTCTCTGATATATTGTCGTCTTTACCTCATTCCGGCGTTCAATTGTATGCGACTACTTATGAAGATACTGGCCCCTGTTGTTGGTTGGCTGGCATTCCGGATGTTTCGTTCCCCTGTGTTTAAACGATCAGAAGTTAAGCACCGTATGGTGATGAAATGGTTTCGCTTTGCTGCAGACAATGGCAGTACCCGTGCGCTTTCGGTATATGGTCATCTGCTGCACTTTCGGGGGGAAGGGGCAGATAATCGAATACAGGGAGCGATCTACCTGGAGCGGGCTGCGCAGCAAGGAGATCAGAAGGCTGCCTATCAAATGGCAAAGCTCTATGAAGCCGGCTATCAGAATTTTCCCCAGAGTGATGCTAAAGCGCTGAAGTATTATCAACAGGCGGCAAAATCGGCTCATCTGCTGGCGTTGAAGCGTTTGCTTGAAATCTACCGGGAGGGAGGTCTGGGTCAGGCCGCTTCACCTGAACAGGCCGCCTATTGGCAGGCGATAGCCGACCATAAATAATCAGGGGGCTTGCTCGCACCCTCCTGAGTTTTACGATCCTGGGCTTTATGACCTTAGGCTTTACGGTCTTTATAGCGTAGATACTGGTCTAAAAACTGATCCAGGATCAGCGACAGGCTCTGGGCTGTATCTTGCTGTTCGTTGCCAGCTTGTTTGTTGAACGATTGCTGGCTGGCGAGTAGCTCTATGGCGATCTCAGCAGTGCACAGGTGGCTGGCGTCCGGATTGCGCCTCAGGCTATAGCGGGAGAGGTTCTGCGGCGTAAGTGATAGTAGTGGCAGCGGATCAAGATAGGGACTCTTACGCACGATTTTTCGCGCCTCTTTCCAGGTGCCATCCAGAATCAGAAACAGCGGTCGCTTATTACCTTTACTGACAGTTGAGACCGCTCTGTGACTGAGCTCCGGACGATCTGCCGGAAAGATCAGATAAGGATCAAAGTCAGGGTTTTGCAACAGGGCGATCAGTTCAGGGTCAGGTTGATTGCGTTGCCAGGTAAATAGTCGGGTTTGCGGTAACAGAGCCTTGATCAGGTGGCCGGTATTCGTTTCCCGCTGCCACTCCTTTTCATGTAGCAGTAAGCAGAATAAAGCCTCGCTGGTCGTAGGGGTGATCTGAAAGCAGATGCAGTGGGATTTGGGCAGGCCACAGCGGGGGCAATGTTCCCCGCTACTTATAGTTTGAGTATTCAAGGCTTATTCAGTTTTACCCGGAAGCTGAGTTTAATTTCACCTTTAGCGGGCACCTCAATGTTCCAGCGCGCCCGACTGGCGTTGACCCTATCAAACGGATGGTTGCTGTCCTGAATGTCCCACTTCTGGCTGAAATCACTGTTAACGATGATAGTTGCAGCCTGGGATTTGCTATTACTCAGGATCAGCTCCTGGGCAATGATATGGCTATCGTAGTTTTTGTTAAATCCGGTCTGGCGCCGCTTGATGTTGAGGTCGAAGGCTTTGCCCAGGGCCATACTGATTTCCTGGCCTGCCGCGCTATGATTGATTCTGGCGCTGCCGATGAAGTGTTTAATGCCCTCTGCGTCCGGACTGAATACCCGGGCATTACCCGCCGGTAAAGGGAAGCCCAGAGAATTTTGTTGCTGGTTGAGAAATTTCAGTTTGATAGCGGGTCTGTTTTCGTGTTTGTTCCGGTCTGGTCGTGGATAGACTGAAAAGTTGTAGTGATATTCTTTGTCAGCCTTCACCTTATCGGCGGCGATCAGGCTGACCTGTTTGGTCTGGCCGTTGAGCAGGCTGGTGGTGCGGGGCAGGCTATATAACTGATAATCCTGAAACTCCCGGGGCTGGCCGCTCTGCGCAGAATCGGCCATCGCCATCATGACTTCCCGCTGTTTTCGCATCGGCGCAGCAGTAACCTGATTGACCTGGCCGGCCATCAACATGATTTTACTGTCGTTGTAATCGACGCCGGTTCGGTTATTCAGGGTGGCCAGACCGTCTAGTGCCAGCTTGTTGCCCTCTGCATTCAGGGTGATAGCGTAATCCATCTGCCAGTTAAGACCCCGGCTGAGATAGGTAAGCACTGCATCAGATGCTGTACTGGTGCCCTGGCTCCGAACCTCAAGGCTGGGGCGGGATTGCATTCCTTGTGGGATCGAAGGGAACACAAAGCGCCAGTCGCGACTATTGAGCGGGATCGTTTCGATCAGTCCTGCGCTCTGAATAACCGCATCTGCCCCGGCTACGCTGAGCAGGGTGATATCGTACAGTGATTCTTGTCCGGTCGCCGGATTGATACGGGCCAGTTGCAGTGTTTTTCCGGTATAGGCCTGTAACAAGGCGTGGGCGCTGATCAGGTTAGTGTTAAGATTCTGCTCGATTATCTGACCGGCCTGTTCGATACGCAGGGTTTCGCTCATCATCTGGTGGCTGACATCTTTAATGTATAAGGTCTGGCCTGGATTGATCCTTGGTATCGAAC
Source organism: Amphritea sp. HPY (assembly GCF_050870985.1). Classification (NCBI taxonomy): domain Bacteria; kingdom Pseudomonadati; phylum Pseudomonadota; class Gammaproteobacteria; order Oceanospirillales; family Oceanospirillaceae; genus Amphritea; species Amphritea sp. HPY. The sequence goes on from NZ_CP194015.1 coordinate 52,460, forward strand.
GCTCATCACGGATCAGTCCAAGGTCCTGATTATACAGAGTCAGGGTGACCGATTTCTGTTTGTCGGCATCGATTGTCAGCGGCGCTGCATGTGGCCCGCCGGCAAGACTTAGGGTCAGTAGCGCGGAGCATAATGTCAGTAATGGGTGTTTCATCAACTATTCCTCAGTTGTCTTATCGGGCAGGTCCAGTGCTATCCGAAATCCCCAGCTGTTCTTTTTCGCATCCGATGAATGGCGATAACGGCTTGATGAACGAACCAACCGGCCAATATCAAACCAGGATCCGCCACGCATCACCCGGAATTGGCAGTCACCCTCGATCATAGCAGAACCATCGGCTGGAGCGCCGAAGTAGGATGACTGATAGCAGTCTTCAACCCACTCGTCGACATTACCGTTCATATCATGAATGCTCCATGAATTTGCCGGAAATGATGCCACTGGTGCGGTTTTTTTACCGTCCCATTCGGTGCCGCACTCATCACATACTGCGCGTTCCTGTTCCAGGCTGTCACCCCACCAGTAGTTGGTCTTAGTGCCTGCCCTTGCTATATATTCCCATTCGGCCTCGGTGGGCAGGCGGTAAGGTTGGCCGGTCAGCAGTGCCAGCCATTGGGTATAGGCTTTAGCCTCTTTCCAGCTGACGTTGATGACAGGGCGATTGCCACGGCCCCAGCCATTATCTTTCGGCAGGGGGCGTCCCATCGAAGTGGCATAATAATCATAGTCTTTGAAGGTGACTTCATTGCGGGCGATAGCGAAACGATGATTGATAGTCACTTCATGGCTGGGCAACTCATTGTCATCGCCGATCAGTTGTTGATCTCCCATAGTAAATACGCCACGGGGTACTATCACCATTTGCGGCCCTTTGAAGCCATCTTCCAGTTGATCGGTAAAAACGGTGAGTTTGTCGGGATCATCGTATTTGATTGCCAGCAGAGAATCTTTCAGCTCACTGACTTCTCCGATCCGTTCATCAAGGGCTTGCTGCAGTTGTGCTGTTTCAAGGCTGCGCTCTTCACGCTCAAGTACCAGAGTCTGTTGCAGCTCGGCAATATCAAGCTGTACCTGTTCCAGCTGTTCACGGGTCTGGGTCAGTGCCTGCTGAACATCATTGGTATTGTTGAGGCCGATAAAAAAGGCGATCGTGAAGCCCAGCAGAAAACCAAAGCTGAAAATCAGCAAGGTAATGACCCAGCGGGGGATGTTAAATACGCCAACCTTCTTTTTTTCAGAAAGATCGTCCAGGGCTGCGTCTTGTTCTGTTGCGGCATCTGCAGTATCGCTCGCCGCGGCATTAATCTGTTTCAGCAGGTCAGCTGCCTTGGCCGGTCGTTCCTCTGGATCGGTGGCAAAGGCCTGTTCCATCAGTTGCCACTGTTGCGAATTCATATCCGCAGGTCGCTTCAATTCTTTACGCACTCTGCTTGCTTCATCTTCACCTGTTTTGAAAGGTGCCTTGCCGGTATACAACTGATAGATAATGCAGGCGAAGGAGTAAATATCGGCCCGGGTTGATAGTTGATCCGGGTGAAATGCTTCGGGAGCCTGATAGGCAATCAGTTCAGCCGTTTGTTGTTGAATGCTGCCTGCTATTTTAAGGCCGTCGTCGAGGCCGAATCCGGTTAACTTTACCCCGCCCTGCTTGTTGATAAAAATCACTTCAGGGGTGATCGCCTTGTGGGGGCTGGCTATGCTGGTATGGGCCGAATCGATGGCAAGTGCCAGCTGCAGCAGTAAGCCCTGCTTTTGCTTAGCCGATAACTTCTTATGCATCCCGTTATTGAATAACTGGGCCAGGGTCAGTCCGTCCAGTATCTCGGTGGCATAAAACAGCATGACATTCTTATGCTTGAAAATACCGTAAAATTCAGCCAGATGTGGGTGCTTAATTTTTTTACTCAGGCTGACATGTTTTTGGATCGTGTCGATGAAGCCTTTATGCTTCAGCAGAGTTGGATCAAATATTTGCAGGGTAACCGGAACCAGAGTGCTGGTGGACTGATCTTCCGCATTCCATAGTTGTCCAAGGGCGGTATCTTTCAGCTGACTGGTGAGCTTGAACTGATGGTGGTCAGGACCAATGATCTGTCCCGCTTGTAAGCCTTTGTACAGAGGTTCCTTTGAATTTCCCATGGCGTTCAGTCCCGATTTCAATCCGCTGATATGCCAACAGATAATAGAGCAAGGCTGCCTGATAGTTAAGAGAGTTGCCTGTCAAAACGACAGGTTTGAGCATTGCTTATCAAACGCTTAGATCTAAATAGGAGGTTCCGACTAAGAAGGTCTGACTAAGAGATGGTAAGTGGATGGTTATATAGGAAGGGGACAGTCTGCCAGACTCAATAAAAAAGCCCTGCGATGCAGGGCCTGGTGTTGATTTGCTGATCTTAGTCTTAGTCGGTGATCAGTGGCTCAAAGCTCTTAACCAGTTCGTCTACCGCTTTCATCTGTGCCAGGTAGGGCTCCAGTTTATCAAGCGGTAATGCACATGGCCCATCGCACATGGCTTCAGCGGGATTAGGGTGAGCTTCGAGGAACAGACCGGCAATACCTTGCGCTAAGCCCGCCCGGGATAACTGGGCGACAAGTGCGCGGCGCCCACCGGCTGAATCGCTGCGCCCGCCTGGCATCTGCAGGGCATGGGTAGCATCGAACATCACCGGGTAACCCATATCTTTCATGATCGAGAAGCCCAGCATATCAACCACCAGGTTGTTGTAGCCAAAGCTGCTGCCCCGCTCGCACAAGATAAGGTTGCTGTTACCGGCCTGTTCGCACTTGTTAAGGATGTGCTTCATTTCCTGAGGGGCGAGAAATTGGGCCTTCTTGATATTGATAACGGCACCGGTTTTCGCCATCGCTTCTACCAGGTCGGTCTGGCGGGAGAGGAATGCCGGCAGTTGAATAATATCGCAGACCTCGGCGACCGGGGCTGCCTGGTAAGGTTCATGGAGATCGGTGATCAGCGGTACGTTGAATGTATCTTTGATCTCCTGCAGGATTTTCAGACCCTCGTCCAGGCCTGGCCCGCGAAAGGAGGTGAGGGATGAACGGTTAGCCTTGTCGAAAGAGGCCTTAAACACATAGGGAATATCCAGGCGGCTGGTAACATCGACGTAGTGTTCGGCGATGCGCATCGCCATATCCCTTGATTCCAGTACGTTCATTCCGCCGAAAAGTACCATCGGCAGGTCATTGGCGATGTTGATATCGCCAGCCTTGACAACTTTCTGCTGCATTTAACTGATATCCTGTAAGTTCATTCAATGGCACTTATTATACGTTATCGACGAGCAATAGGGATAATCGGCAGGAGAACTTTATGACAGAATCTGTACCAGCTGCTGATGCAGTGTCAGGGCTGTATCGGTCATTGCTTGAAAATACCAGGTCACTGCAGTTAAGCAGTCTGAAAGGCGATCAGCCAGAGGCTAGTTATGCGCCTTTTATCCGAGAGGGTCGGGACTTATATATCTTTGTCAGTGAGTTGGCTTGCCATACCTCAAACCTGATATCTCATGCAAAGGCCGGGGTGATGTTGATAGAAGATGAGGGGCAAGCGAAAAACCTGTTTGCCCGTAAGCGGATCACCTTTAATTGCCAGGTCGAACAGGTACCAACGGATAGCGCTGAATACCCATTGTTGCTGGATCAGATGGAGCTGCGGCTGGGGAATACTGTATCACTGTTACGTAGCTTGCCTGATTTCAAGTTGTTACGTTTAGTTCCGGTTGAGGGGCGCTTTATTACGGGGTTTGGTAAGGCTTACGATATTGATCCACTGACCGATCAGCTGTTGCATATTGATGCTCAGCGTATTGCCGGAGACAAGGCCTAGCAGGGGGAGGGTAACCGGGATAGAGTGCGACTGATTTGGTTAATAGCCGTTCCGGGACGTCGCACTCTGTATAGTTGTTTTATACGGGTTTAGATTGATAGCAGTGACAGTATTTTTATAAAACGACAGTCACTATTCTGTATAGCTACACGCCGCCTTCTATAAAGTGCACAGCGACGCTTTTTACCAGAAATGCCGCCAGACCAAGGCCGAGAGCAAAGAACAGTACGGCGGTACCGAACTTTCCGGCATTAGATTTTTTAGCCAGATCGTAAATAATGAAGAAGATATAGCCTGCAAATACTGCGATGCAGACGGTCATTGCGATACTTTCCATTTCTGCCAGACGCATTGTGCTTAGCTCCAGTGAGTTGATCATATAGGCGTAAAATTGGCTAAGGATTGTACAGGTATGAGCGGCCGGGAAAAAGTGGCGGAGGGGGCTAAATTCTCCGCTTTAGTAACAAAAAGCTATATCAGTCTGTTGATCGAGTTATAAGTCGAGATTAACTGAAGCTATAAAAACCTACTCAAGGGCCTGTCAGGTTGCCGTAGCTGATTGCCACTGCAAAAGTTTTCGACTCAGTTTGCGGTAGCTGATTGCCACTGCAAAATGTTTTCGACTCAGGTTGCCGTAGCTGATTGCCACTGCAAAAGTTTTCGACTCAGGTTGCCGTAGCTGAGTGCCATTGCAGAATGTTTTCGACTCAGGTTGCCGTAGCTGATTGCCACTGCAAAAGTTTTCGACTCAGGTTGCCGTAGCTGAGTGCCATTGCAGAATGTTTTCGACTTGTTGGCGTAGATTCAGACCGCTGAGTTGTTCGCTGCTGAATACTGCGAGTGCATTTTGATCGGCGATAAACAACGACAGGTTATCGCCCTCATCTGAATTAAGTGTCAGGCTCTGCAGGTTACTCAATGAATCAGACCTGGCCAGTAGGGGGGTGATTACAGTGGTGAATCGGATCAGTTGGTCTAGTTGCCGGGAGCACAGTTTCATGGTGGTGAGCTGCCCCTGGCTGTCTATCAATGTGGTGCCGGTAACGCCTTGAAGGCCCTGAATCTTACTGACTACAGAAGGTGATAACCGGATCGGATCGGGGCAATGTTGCAATACCTGGTCGAGAGAAAACTCTTCATCTGAGACAGGTATCAAAGTTGTTGGAGTTACCTGGGGAGCTGCGGTCTTCGGATGTGGTGGGGCAATAAACGCTTTATTATTGAAGATTTCGTTGATAGGGCTGTAAGTAGGGGGGATAAGAGCTTCGTTGATTAGAAAAAGAATATCGTCAGGGTTGCGGGCATCAACAAAATACAGTGGCGCTTTGATGTCCAGCTCGGTTAACCAGCCCTGGTAGTCACTCTGATCAGGGTAGGGGCTGATGTCGGAGCGGGTTACGGCGATGATCAACGGCTTGTTTTGAACCAACTTATTGAATTCCCGGATATAGAATTCCAGATCCTGTCGGGGATAGTTGCGGCTATTATCTAACAGCAGGATCTGACCGCTACAGTCTGCAGCCAGTTCAGTGCTGATCAATTCCCACATAAACTGAAACCGTTGCTGGCCCGGTGTGCCGTATAAGTGGATCTGTTGACTAGTGTCTGTTTTCAGACGGCCATAATCCATCGCAACGGTGGTGGCTTGCTTGAGTGAGTTTGTGGTATCAGACGGACTCACGTCGGTATCAATACAATCGATTTCACTAACACTGCGGATCGCTGTGCTTTTACCAGCACCTACCGGGCCAAAGAAAATTATCTTATGGTCGATCATCTCTTATGCTTCCTTTCCTGGAACAATGTTACGTTAAGTTGATTGTCCTGGGAGATTCCTGCGTAACCTGAATTAAATCAGCGTCAGAAAACAGAACTATCTGAGCCGGGTCCTTTCGGCTTAGTGGAAAACTTAGGTTGCACTTTAGGGAAGTGATGATGAATCATAACTGAACCTGGGTTTATTTACGGCTGATCACGGCGATCGTAACCAGAACGGTTATAACAAGGGCGCCTGCGGCCATTACCAGAAGGCCTTCAGCCATAGTGATGCCAAATAATAGTTCCGGGGTCCAACCACACAGCTCCCAAGCTTCAAATACGGCAGGGAACCACTGGTCCAGCGCGAACCATGCCGGGAGGCCAGTGGACATCGAACAACTGCCTTCAACCAAATTACGTTCAACGGCAAAAGTCATCCAGGATCGTTCCAGCAGGCCCGCTGCCGCAATCACACTCAGTATATGGGCTGATATCAGAAGTGTTCGGTTATGCCGTAGTAACAGGGCCAGAATAGCCAGCAGTATAAAAGCCATGACCCAGATCCGGATATGGATACAGAGCACGCAAGGGCCGTAATCGAGGCCGTATTGATAAAAAAGAGCAACAGATTCCATCGCCAGTCCGACAACTATGATTGCGAGCCAGTACCTGCTGCTGCGGCCGATGGTTGCTAATGAACTGAGCATGAAAAGATTCCTTGAAAGTGGCACTGAATAGTAAATGTTAAGGCATCAGATTGGTCAGGTGAAGAAAGGTTCCCAAATAAAGCAGAATTGAATTAAATCTTCAGTATCAATCGGTTATTAATTGAGCGATTAATGGGCTTAGCGCTTTACCTAGCGCCATGTGTTGATCCTGATCGAGATGGATACCGTCGACTTTACTGGCGCTGGTGGCCATAGCTGCATCATAGAAATGGCAGTCCTGCTGACTTGCGATTTGTTCTAAGGCTTCTTTAAACCCCTGCCATTTTTCTGCTGCACCACGGAACTTAGCTGCGATTGCGCCTTTAGGTTGAATGATCGGCGGGGGGCAGACAATCAGTATATCCGGTATTGGCATACCGGGTTCGATCGGTGCCTGGCGGATCGCACTGACCAGTGTTGCTACGCCTTGCGCTGTTTCCGCTGCAGTGAAGTTATGCGGACTCTGGAAATCATTATTGCCGAGTAAAATAACGACCAGTGACAGCGGTGAGTTTATTTCGATCCGCTGTTGTAACCCTTGCAGGCCGTTGCGTCCCGGTTTAAATGGATCATCCAGAACCGTGCGCCGCCCATTAAGGCAATCCTCAATGATCCTAACGCTGTGCTGTTCTGCGTGAAGTTGTTGCTCGAGGACTCCCGGCCAGCGCTGCTCAAAACTGAAGCGCTGTCGGGTATTCGGAATGATGCCCCAGGTGAGTGAATCGCTATAGACAAGAATCTGTTTCATAGTGAAGCTCCGGGGCGAGGTATTCAGATAAAGTTTACCTGGCTGTTAAATGCAATAATGACCCGATCCTGTTTGCCGAAGTAGGGCATAGCAGCATGCTTAAGATAGGACGGGAAGATGACAATCTGGCCTTCAACCGCAGAAAAATCCCAGGTGCCGGTGCCATTAAGATAGGCGGTGCCAGCATCGAGGTACTGATCTGCACCGTGGCGTGGATCATAAAACCGATTGATTCCGTTACGGTCTTCTAAGGCGCACTCTCCTGCATCTATATAGTAGATACCACACCAGGAGCAGTTTGGGTGGGAGTGGGTGTCATGGTAGCCGCCATGCTCAGTAACATGGAACCAGGACTCGACGATACTGGCCTGGGCTTCAGCTCCTTCAGGCCAGAACTCCTGATTAACTGAACTGGCGACCATGGTGATCATATCTTCAATAAACAGGCGCAGCTCTTGTATCGCTGGGTCGGGCTGGTCCAGCAGATCCAGGTTGCTTTCATATAACGCCCGCTTTGCTGTGGGTGCAACTTCACTCTCAATAGCCTGGCTTTGCTGGCTTTTTATATGATAGATAAGATCCAGAAGAGGCTGTTTCTGTTGCGTGTGTTGCGGATTGTTTACCGTGAACATCTGGGTTTGCCAGACGCTGATATCCTCGATCAGGATCTCATCTTCATACATCGCTCAGGTTTACCTTATTACTGATTTAAAATGTGACAGGTTTAACTTTTTGCCGAGAGAATATTAAGCAGGGCATGGGCCTGGTCAGCAGCTTCGTGACCGAGTGGGGTCAGGTAGCCTCCATCCATCTGGGTTGTCAGGCCTTTGTTAAACAGGCTCTGTACTGCGGTTACCATGTCCGGTGAAGCATCCTGATGTACCTTTATACCCTGATGATCACTGCTTTGGCTGAAACGCACCAGCAGGTTGATCTCGTTCTGAATGTCGTCGTTATAAGGCATAGTGTATCTCCGAATCGGATAAATAATATCGGCTTTAAAGAAGCTGATAACACCATCGCATAGAGCTATGAAAAGATACAGGGGTAAAAGCAAAAAATACTTTGGAAGTGATACGGCGCAATTGAAGGCGCAAAGGGGCAGACCGTCGAACAAGTTCGACTAGCCAGATCGCTGAACAAGTTCAGCTAGCTAGATGTCGCTCCGCGACTTGTTAGTGGCTAGAAAAAGCCTTCTTACGAAAGTTCAGTGTATGGAGGTCGTAACCCACTTCGTAAGTGATAGCTTTTACATCTTCTTACAGCGTAAAAATCTAGTTTTCATGTATCTGAAGGTATAAAGAAGGCTTTAGGTTTTTCTAGCCACTAGCAGGAAGGTTTACCTTCCGATCTAGCAAGTTGCGTAGCGACGATCTAGCCACTGCTTTTCTGCAGGCACAAAAAAGCCCCGCTATAAAGCGAGGCTCTTTCGTATCGTATTCGATGGTGGTGGGGGGTGGATTCGAACCACCGAAGCTCGCGCGTCAGATTTACAGTCTGATCCCTTTGGCCACTCGGGAACCCCACCACAAGGAGCGCGTATATTATTGATTTATCCTGGGGCTGTAAAGCGTTTTTAATTAAGTTTTTACCCACTTTGCAGAATTAGAATGGTTATTGATTTTATCTATCATAAGTCAGTTTTTAGTAAAAAATTTTCAAAATACTGGCCTGTATTGCAGAGTCCCGGAATACGGGCTCTTGCCCTGATAAACGAGCCGATTACACCCATAAAAATACAAAATCAAGTATTGTATTTATCTACATTCTCACTATATTTAGTGGCTGTTGTTTTGGTGTGCACAAGATGTAGTGCTGGCGGCTAAATAAATACCACAGTATGACCCGCTCACCCCATAGCCATGAAATACCGGGGGGTTAATTGAGTAACCAGACACCGGATACAAGGCAATAAAGCCCGCAGAGGCTTTTAGTCGATAAAGAATTCTACAAATTTGGGAAAGTGCAATGCAGGAACTATTGGTAACGAAACGGAATGGAGTTCAGGAAAAACTGGACCTGGAAAAGATTCACCGGGTAGTTATCTGGGCCGCCGAAGGTTTACAAAATGTTTCTGTATCCCAGGTAGAGCTGAAAGCCCATATTCAGTTTTACGAAGGTATTAAAACTGCTGATATTCATGAAACACTGATTAAATCAGCAGCGGATCTGATCTCTGAAGATGCACCCGATTATCAATATCTGGCAGCACGTCTGGCTATCTTCCATCTGCGTAAGCGCGCTTTCGATAGCTTCGAACCACCACATCTGCTGACCCATGTAGGAAAAATGGTCGATGCCGGTCGTTACGATAAGCATCTTCTGGAAGATTACACCGAAGCAGAATTCAACGAACTGAACGATTACCTGGATCACAGCCGGGATATGAATTTCAGCTACGTAGCGGTAAAACAGCTGGAAGGTAAGTACCTGGTACAGAACCGGGTTAGCGGTGAGATCTTCGAGAGCCCGCAAATTCTGTATATGCTGGTATCAGCCTGCCTGTTTGCTAACTATCCGCAAGAGACGCGTCTGCAATATGTTAAGCGTTTCTACGATGCCTGTTCCCTGTTTAAACTGTCACTGCCGACGCCAATTATGGCGGGTGTGCGTACACCGACCCGTCAGTTCAGCTCCTGTGTCCTGATTGAGGCTGATGACTCTCTTGATTCAATCAATGCAACCTCCAGCGCTATTGTGAAGTATGTTAGTCAGCGTGCCGGCATAGGTATCAACGCTGGCCGTATTCGTGCGCTGGGTAGTCCTATTCGCGGTGGTGAAGCATTCCATACCGGGTGTATTCCTTTCTATAAACATTTCCAGACGGCGGTTAAGTCCTGCTCACAGGGCGGCGTTCGCGGAGGTGCTGCGACACTGTTTTACCCTCTGTGGCATCTGGAAGTCGAATCCCTGTTGGTATTGAAGAATAACCGGGGTGTTGAAGAAAACCGGGTTCGTCACCTGGATTACGGTGTTCAGCTGAATAAGCTGATGTACACCCGTCTCATTAAAGGCGGAAATATTACCCTGTTCAGCCCGGATGAAGTTCCTGGATTGTATGATGCATTCTTTGCTGATCAGGACGAATTCGAACGTCTTTATGTGAAGTACGAGCAGGATGACAGCATCCGTAAGAAAACTATCAAGGCGGTTGAGCTGTTTGGTGTTATGGCGTCCGAGCGTGCATCCACCGGGCGTATCTATATCCAGAACGTTGACCACTGTAATACCCACAGTCCGTTTGATCCGGCGGTTGCACCTGTTAAGCAGTCCAACCTCTGTCTTGAGATCGCGCTACCGACTAAGCCGCTGAAAGATATTAACGATCCTAATGGTGAAATTGCGCTCTGTACGCTGTCGGCATTTAACCTCGGGGCTCTGGAAAATCTGGACGAACTGGAAAACCTGTCGGATCTGATTGTTCGTGCCCTGGATAGCCTGCTGGATTATCAGGATTACCCGATTGAAGCGGCGCGTACCGCTTCTATGAACCGTCGTACTCTGGGTGTGGGCGTGACTAACTTCGCTTACTACCTGGCTAAGAATGGTGTTAAGTATTCAGACGGTTCAGCTAATGGTCTGGTACATAAAACGTTTGAAGCGGTGCAGTATTACCTGCTTAAAGCGTCTAATGAGCTGTCGAAAGAGCTGGGTCCATGCAAGCTGTTTGAAGAGACAAATTACGCTAAGGGTCTGTTGCCAACCGATACCTATAAGCGTGAAGTGGATGAGTTCTGTGAAGAACCTCTGCACTATTTCTGGGAAACCCTGCGTGAAGATATCCGCGAGTTTGGTTTGCGTAACAGCACCCTGACTGCGTTGATGCCATGTGAAACCTCTTCCCAGATCACTAACTCGACTAACGGTATTGAGCCACCACGGGGTTATGTCAGTGTTAAGGCGAGCAAGGACGGTGTAATGAAGCAGGTGGTGCCTGACTTCACCACCCTGAAGGACGAGTATGAGTTGCTGTGGGATATCCCGACTAACGAAGGTTATCTGCAGTTGGTGGGGATCATGCAGAAGTTTGTCGATCAGTCTATCTCGGCTAATACCAACTATGATCCTGCCGCATTCCCTGGCGACAAAGTGCCGATGAAGGTGTTACTGAAAGATCTTCTGACCGCCTATAAATACGGCGTTAAGACCCTTTATTACCATAACACCCGCGATGGTGCGACCGATCAGCATGATGATCTGACCGGTGGTTGTGAAGGCGGTGCCTGCAAACTGTAAATAGCCTTTTAGCTATTTATAAAGGATTAACGGTCTGCAGCCGTAATGCTGCAGACTATCAGTTTTGTGATATCGGGCGCTGTACGGCGCAATTAACTAAGAGCCGAAATGTTATATTCAACTTTTGATCCAACCTTTAATGACGCTACTAAAGAGCCGATGTTCTTCGGCCATAATGTTAACGTCGCCCGCTATGACAAACAGAAATACCCGATTCTTGAAAAGCTGATTGAGAAGCAGTTGTCATTCTTCTGGCGTCCGGAAGAGGTGGATCTGTCTACCGACCGTAAAGACTTTATGGTTATGCCGGAACATGAGAAGCATATCTTCCTCAGCAACCTGAAATATCAGACCCTGCTGGATTCGGTGCAGGGCCGTTCACCGAACATCGCGTTCCTGCCGGTAGTGTCTCTGCCTGAGCTGGAAACCTGGTTGGAAACCTGGTCCTTCAGTGAGACTATCCACAGTCGTTCTTATACCCATATCATTCGTAACATCATGACCGAACCGGCCGAAGTGTTCGATGAAATTGTGACCAACGAAGAGATCGTTAAGCGCGCTAAGAGCGTCACAAAATTGTACGATGAATTCATCGAGTTGATGAACATCTATATGATTCAGGGCCCGGGTCAGCATACTATCGATGGCAAGACATACGATGTCAGCATGCGTAACCTGAAAACCAAGCTGTACCTGACGATGGTTTCGGTGAACGTGCTGGAAGCTATCCGTTTTTATGTCAGCTTCGCCTGTTCTTTTGCATTCGCAGAACGCGCCATAATGGAAGGCAATGCCAAGATCATTAAGCTGATTGCCCGTGATGAAGCGCTGCATCTGACAGGTACCCAGTTTATGCTCAATGTGCTCAGCTCCGGTGCCGATGATCCTGAGTTTAAAGAGATCGCCAAAGAGTGCGAGCCTGAGGTCTATGAGATCTTCCGCGAAGCAGCAGAGCAAGAGAAAGAGTGGGCGGAATACCTGTTTAAAGACGGTTCTATGATCGGTCTGAATGCCAGGATTCTGGCTGACTATGTTGAGTACATTACAAACGTGCGGATGAAGGCACTGAACCTGGAACCAATTTTCCCGGAACAGCAGAATCCGCTGCCATGGATGAATGCATGGCTGGTCAGCGACAACGTACAGGTCGCACCGCAGGAAGCGGAGATCAGCTCATACCTTGTAGGAGCTATAGATAATGAAGTGGACGAAAGTGACTTCGACGACTTCGACCTCTGAGTCAAAGGATCAGGTGATGTCGGGAATTCCAAGAATTAAAGTCAATCACTACAATACGTTCTACTTCCAGTACGAGTTTTCGTTACTGGATGCCCTTGAAGCGCAGGAAATTCCTGCGCCTTATAACTGCCGCGGAGGATACTGCGGTTGCTGTAAGGTACGCTTGATCGAAGGTGAAGTCGAAGAGGTGCAGGATGCCCTTTTCGATACCGTCGGCGATGAGATCCTGACCTGTTGTACTAAGCCTAAAGGTCATATTGAGATAGAACTGCCCGAAGAGTAATAATAACGCTCTTCAGGTAGTTGAAATTCCCGCATCTATATCCTTCCTGGTCTGCCCTGTAAGTGGCTACTACCTGAAAAGTTCTGCACAGCTTTGCTTTAGTTTCTTTAAGGTTCTTTGCAGGCTGCGTTTCGACGCCTCAATAAAACGTTTGTTGGCCTCTAAGTGATTGAATTGTAAGAAGCAATTATGAGACGGGTGTTTTTGTAGACAATCTGCTGAAGGTCCCGTGATATGGGCTTTACAGCGATCTATTAAAAAGTAATTAACAGAGTTATGCACAGAAACTGTGGGTTAAATAGGGGGAGTTATCAGTGCGTTTAAGTATCCTGATTATTGCTATTCTAAGTTCAGACGGTAGAGCCGGAATAGGATAGAATAGGGGCTGATTGTCGAGATAAACAGAGAAGGGTAAGGTTGTGATATTTACCCCATCGCAGCAGGTTTGGATGGTATGAACAGAAAGAAAAAGCTTAACAGTATTCTTAAAAAACGGGCTAAAAAAGCCAATGCCAAAAACAAGATCACTAATAAGCCGCGTTATGTCGCGAAAGCTGATCGTGATGAACAAGATGCTGCAGGGCAGGAATCTGTGGATGAGGTGTCATGACAGATAGTAAGAGTCAGGGCCAGAAAAATAATCCTCTGCACGGAGTTACACTCGAGCAGGTAGTCACCGAGCTTGAAGCGAATTACGGTTGGCAGACGCTGGGTGAATTGATTAATATTCGTTGCTTTCAGAGTGACCCGAGTATTAAATCCAGTTTAAAGTTTTTACGTAAAACGCCCTGGGCAAGAGATAAGGTCGAAGCGCTCTGGATTGAGATGCATGAGCGGCAGAACTGTTGGTCATAACACTGTAATCAGCGTTCTCTGGCGAGCATCTCGGTAATCTTCAGGATACGTCGTTGCATTCTCGGCGTTAGCTTTTCATATGCGCTAAGCAGGCGTGCCTGTAGCTTGGACAGTGGCGTTCCCTGATCTTTGTTGCCAAGAATATACCACTGCAGTGATATGTCATAGACATCACATAACCGCACCACATCATTCAGTGACGCGGGTTCCGCCCCGGTCGGGGATTCCCATTTCTTAATAGTGGCAAGCGATTTGAACAGCAAGTCTGCGACATCCTGTTGCTTTAATCCCTTTGTAATTCTTGCCTGTTGTAATCGCTCAGCTCTTAACGCCCTGTTTTTCATGGCGATGATGATCTATTAAAGCCAGTAGTGAGTCACTTAAAGTGTAAAACGATTATATGTTAAGGAATAAAGGTATAAGCGTAAGACACCTTGCTTTACATAATTCGCAGCTCTCTATAGATTCACTCCTCCGGCTGAAGTCCCGTTTATGTAGTTGTACGTAGATAATGGAGTGTCGGATCTTTTCTCTGATGTTGTCAGGCTGCATCTAGAGCCTAGAACCTAGGCCATAGTTTGCCTGTTTCAGAGGTTAGATAAGGCCGGAGCATATTTGTTCCGGCCTTTTTGTTTTTGTAGTCTGTACTTAGTTAAACGTGAAATTCTGTTGCGGCTTTCAATTTACCGCTTACGGTTTTCATCTACTGGATTATTGCTCATAGTTCGTTGGCTATACTTGAGGCTGTAATACTCACCAGAGGCGTTTATGAACAGCTCACCCGCACTACTTTCTCTGATCGGCAACACGCCGCTGATTCCGCTAAAAAAAGCATCTGAACTGACCGGTTGTCGAATACTGGGTAAGGCTGAATTCCTTAATCCAGGTGGCTCGGTGAAAGACCGGACGGCTCTGGGCATTGTCAGGGATGCGGAACAGCGGGGTGAACTAAACCCTGGCGGTACTATCGTAGAAGGCACTGCGGGGAATACCGGAATCGGCTTAGCTCTGATCGCAAATGCGTTGGGTTATAAGTCAGTTATCGTGATGCCGGAAACTCAGAGTCAGGAGAAGAAAGACACCTTGCGTCTGTTTGGTGCCGACCTGCGCCTGGTACCCGCCGTGCCATTAGCTGATGATGACCATTACACTAAGGTTTCCCAGCGTCTGGCGGTTGAATTAGACCGTACAGAGAAGCTAGGTGCTATCTGGGCCAACCAGTTTAATAACACCGCTAACAGAGATATACACTACCGGACAACCGGTGCTGAGATCTGGCAGCAAACCGCAGCCAGAGTCGATGCCTTTAGTTGTGCGGTAGGTACCGGAGGGACGCTGGCCGGGGTTAGTGCTGCATTGAAAGAGCATAACCCGAATATAGTGATCGGGTTGACTGACCCCCAGGGCGCGGCGCTATATCATTACTATACCAAAGGAGAGCTGCAATCTGAGGGCAGTTCTATCATGGAGGGGATCGGTCAGAGCAGGATTACTGATAACCTGCAGGGAGCGATTGTTGATACCGCTTTTGAAATTCCAGACCGGGACGCGTTGGAATGGATATTCGATCTGCTTATTCATGAGGGATTATGCCTGGGAGGCTCGTCCGGGATTAATATCGCGGGAGCGGTACAGCTAGCTAGAGAATTAGGGCCAGGACACACTATAGTGACAATCCTCTGCGATATTGGTTTACGCTACCAGAGTAAACTCTATAACCCTGAGTTTTTACGCGCGAAGGATCTTCCTGTGCCGTCCTGGTTGTAATAGTCTGAGCATCACCGCTCTGCCGTACTGACCAGATTATTGCTCTTTGTTTATCAGTGGATAGCCTTTCTCACGCCACACACTGATTCCACCATCCATTGCTACTGCACGATCAAATCCCAGCTCTTTAAGTGTCGCCGCCGCAAGGGTCGATATCTTGCCAAATTCACAATAGGTAACGATGCGCTGGGTCGGGTCTTTAAGCTGGTCATTGACCTTTAGCTCAAGTTGCCCGCGGGGAATATTGATGGCGCCGGGTAAATGAGCTTTGCGAAAGGCTTCATGTTCACGCATATCAAGCAGCAAAATATCAGTTGGCCGTTGTTGTATTCGGCGCAGCACCTCTTCCAGTGACATAAAGGGAATCTTTTCTGCAGCATCAGATATCAACTGAGATACCGTTTTACCACCGGTCAGGTTAGTACGGAGCGCTTCGGTAAGATGGGTCGGCATCTCAAGATTCAGACTGTTCATCTGCTCGATAAAGTCTTCCCGGGTGTGTTTCTGCAGGCGTGGATTGTTGGCAATTTCATCAGCCAGAGAAGAGTGAGTTCGCTTACTGTAAATGTGGGCTGGGAAAACCTTCGTTGCGGGATCAAGTTTTAACAGGCGATTGAACAGGCTGTCATATAGCTGATCCGGGTCGCCGCCGGGAAGGTCCGTGCGACCGGTTCCTCCGAGTAACAACGTATCGCCGGTCAGAACCAGGTCTTCGATTTTGACACATATTGAATCTACAGTATGCCCCGGCGTGTGAAGGATCTCTAAACGAAGGTTACCAAGGATGATCAGCTCGCCATCATCGACATGGATGCTGACAAAAGGAGCCGGGCTGGAGCGGTGCATAATCACGGGAATTTGCAGCTGCTGTGCCAGAGTTTGAGTCGCTGAGAAATGATCTGCGTGAGTATGCGTATCAAGCAGATAATGAATTCTCAGGCCCTCTTGAGAAGTCAGGGCCAGGTAATTATCGAGTTGACTCAATTCGGGGTCGATGATGATTGCAGTACGGCTAGCCTTGCATCCGATCAGATAGGACTGACAACCTCTTTCTGTAGCTATTTGATGGAATATCATATCCATTACCCTGTTCCTGAATAATTTTACCTGTGTAATTTTTTCGTCAACTTTATTGCGGATTTCAGTATAGCAGTCTGCTTTTCTACTGTGCCGGTTATGACACTGAATGGCGGTCATCGGGTTGCGTCAGAACCGGTTATCAAAGCAGCGTTGGCAATGGCAAAAAGATAGCTTCGGCTTGGTTAGGAACTACTACGGTTGCAGCCCTTAAATAGCAGGTGGTTTTGTATTTTGAAAATTTAATTCACAGCGTGAAACATCTGTTTAAAGTGTTTCACAAATAATAAAATAAAAGTTTAATATAAACCTATTGATTTATGTAACATGCTGAAATAAAAGGGTTATTTTGCATGTGATGTTTATGTGAACGATTTGTTTCAGTTCCTTTAATAACGGGCCTTATAGCCATCTGCCCCAATACTTTCAACAGAGTTATCCACAGAATATGTGCACAACCATGAGCGTCTGAAAAAGCGGTTTTTTTGACCTATGACGTTGAGCAGGAATTGTGTTTTTGACACTAAAGCTAAGCTTGTAATAAGCGCAATTGTCAACTGATATGGATCAATCTTCAGACGTATGAGATGACCAGGTATTGTCTTTGCCAAGTAGCAAGTTTGCACAGGAAAAAGTCTTAACTGATATTGGTGGAGCTATAAAATTTAGCGATGAAGATAGAGTGGATGTGATGGAATAGGTGACTTATTAATTTCAACTTAAATAAGCATTTCAGTCACGCTATGCTGTCATGGCCGATTGGATTGATGAGTGGTTAAGCGCTGATGAATTGTTGTTTGCTGATACCCTGGCAGTAATTAGCCAGAAAAACTGCTTAGGGGCTTAAGGGGGCGCCTGAAAGTCGTAGAGTAATACACGAAAGTTAAAACCTGTCACTGCAGGCCAATGCCGGGCTGGGAATGCTACCTGCTACTCAGTTTTATCCTTGAATTCACACAGGTCTTCGATGATGCAGCTGCCACAACGCGGTTTACGAGCTACGCAGGTGTAGCGACCATGGAGGATCAGCCAGTGATGGGCATCGATCAGAAATTCCTTCGGCACGAAACGCATAAGTTTCTTTTCAACTTCCAGTACATTCTTACCAGGTGCGATCTTAGTACGGTTGGAAACCCG
Source organism: Amphritea sp. HPY (assembly GCF_050870985.1). Taxonomy (NCBI): domain Bacteria; kingdom Pseudomonadati; phylum Pseudomonadota; class Gammaproteobacteria; order Oceanospirillales; family Oceanospirillaceae; genus Amphritea; species Amphritea sp. HPY. The sequence continues at coordinate 70,112 of NZ_CP194015.1, forward strand.
GAAAATGTGCGTATCGACCGCCATTGCTGGGTGGCCAAAGGCGGTATTGAGTACCACATTCGCTGTTTTGCGTCCGACGCCAGGCAGGGCTTCAAGGGCCTCCCTGTCTTCGGGAACGACTGAGCCATGCAGATCGATAAGCATCTTGCAGGCTTTATGAACATTCTCAGCTTTAGAGTTATACAAGCCGATAGTCTTTATATACTCCTTTAAACCATCAATCCCCAGGTTGTAGATCGCTTCAGGCGTGTTTGCCACCGGAAACAGCTTCCGGGTCGCCTTATTGACGCCAACGTCTGTCGCCTGCGCTGAGAGCGTAACAGCAACCAACAATTCGAAAGGATTACTGTATTCCAGTTCGGTTTCAGGGTTCGGGTTTGCGTCCCGCAGGCGGGTAAATATCTGGTGGCGTTTCGCTTGGTTCATAGCACGGCGTTTGGTAGTGATCGGTTTAGTGTGGGTATGGTATCGGGGTCTGGAGTTTCGGGCAAGCGCGAAACGAGACCGGCGGCAAGCTGCCTTGCCAGACGTCACTACGTGACTTGCTAGCGGCTAGACGCGGCTGCGCCGCTTGCTAGAAAAAGCCTGAGAACTACTGTGCGACAAGGCAGCATCTATAGGGTTTTCGGAATGGATGTTTTTGTAGTGTTCTGCTGCTGTGTAGGGTTAGAACTGAGCAGAAACAATATTTGCTACTTGCCAGAATAAATAAATAGCATATACAGATTAAAGTCAGGCTCAGGATAAAGATCGCTGCGCCAGTGGCCGGCGGCTTTGATTGAGCATCATCTTGATGGCTTGCTTACGTAATGCATCCAGGTAGGCCTGATAATCACCGTAGCCGTGCTCATGGGCTGCCAGGTTAAGGGACTGATTCTCAGTCAGGGCGCGTTGCGATTTCAGCTGTCTGGCCCGTTGTTGGATTCTGGATATGCCGAGCAATTGCTGATTACCTGGATTCATGCCGTATCACCCTTTTCGGTTAACAGAACTTCAAGTGTAGAACGTAATTTAGAAGTTGCCAGAGCGATAATGGTCTGCTGGTGCTTGATTGATCCTGATCAGTTTGTTGGCTTTATCTTTGTTGGCTGATATTGCAAAAAGGTGAGGATCGTCTAAGACCAGATCGTTGTTTGTGCTAAATAATATGCAGAGTTTTTAGGTCTGCTTTTAACGTGAGGCGACATTAAGGTTCTATGACCTGAATACATCCATAGCTTAAGTTGCCCCAAAAGCGGACATTAAGTAGAAGGACAAAGTCCGACTCATTACTGCTTAAGGCGTCAATTTGTCGTTACATTCGTCGAACTGGCGTCGTGCTGTTTGAGAATGTCTTCAATTTCAGGCTCGGTTTCATCCGCTATCATCACCTTGATTTGTTGGTTTTCCTCATCAATATAAATTTGTTCCTGCGGAATTCCGATTGCAATCAGGTCGTTTCGTGCGTTCCTAATTTGATTAGCGGACTCGTACGTTCCGGTAACGGTCTTGGTCATGAAGTAGCCCTCCAGGATTCGGATTAAATTTACATAGGCATAAATTTAGAATAGATGCTCTTCAGGGGCGGCGTCCAGAATGTCGCATACTTATCTATCTGGAGCTGTTGATGCGGTGTTGAGTTAACAATTACTATAGAAACTAGTGTTGGTATTGCATTGTTTGAACGCTTTGATATGAACACTACACTGACTATTCATTAAAAATATAATGGCGTTGAATGTTCACCTTATGTGGGTAGGTGCCGTCCGTTAAAGCACAGCTGAGTCCCCCCAATGTTCGCAGTGTGTTGGTAAGCGATCCGGATCAGGTCTCAGGCGCGTTATGGTCGGCTACGTGCCAAAAGCGTACATTGATAGTTACAATCGGTTTAGATTCTTAACGACCCAATAAAGGCATAGCGGGGGCTTTGAGCCGACCAATTTATTGTAGATAGATTAATAATCAGCAAGCATTACTGCGCATTTTTCTCTAAGTACTTCCCTGAACATGATCACAGCTGGTGTTACTTGTTTTCTGCTAGGGCACAGTAAATAGAGTTGTACTGGTGGTGATTGAAAATCTGATAATACCTGTACTAATTTTCCGCTACGCAGATCTGAAGTGATATCTATCTGAGACCTGTGCACGATACCTTTTCCAGCAACAGCCCAGCGTCTGACAATATCAGTATCATTACTTACTCTATTACTGCTTACTTTTATTTTGTAACTGCCAGAGTTATCAATATATTCCCAATTATCGAACAGCTGACGGTCAAGCCTGTATAACAAACAATTGTGCTTTCTCAGATCTTCAGGGTGCGAAGGTTCTCCAAACTCAGATATGTAGGCAGGAGAAGCGCAGGTTATTCTGCCAATAGTCGCAATATGAAATGAAACCATCGTTGAGTCTTCTGGCTTACCATAACGAAGAGCAACATCAACCTGATCCAGGAAAAAGTTCGAAAGGGAGTCACCTACATTTAAGTTGATTGACAGGGAAGGATGCTTATCCATTATTTCATCTATCCAGGGTAAAACTATATTGCGCCCTAAATCTGATGATACTGAGAACCGTAATTCTCCACCGATCTTGCCCTGCACCTGATGGGCCGATAAACGCCCTTGTTCAATCGATCCAAGTGCCTGACGACAATGAAACAGGAACTGTTCCCCTTCTGTTGTAATTCGTAACTGTCTGGTTGTTCTTATAAACAGTTGTATATCTAGCTGTTTTTCTAGTCGCCTGAGCGCCAAACTGGCCGCTGCGGGCGTGATACTCAGTTGTTTCGCTGATTCGGTGATGCTGCCAGTTTCTGCAATTCGAATGAAGAGGCTCAGATCTGAAGTATTCATTATTAACTTTTTTTTAATAGTGATTAATAAATAACAGCGTTTTTAGTTTATAGATTGTCGTTGATAATGTCTTTAATACTCTTTGTCACTGTTAATCGGAGTTGTTTATTACGTCTAGCCCAGACATCTGTAATTGCTAAAGTTTGTGGATAATTCTGCATGTTGAAGTGCGTAAAAGCATAATGGATTTAGACTCTTAAGAGGTCGCTATGATCGAGATATCAGATTCAATTGATTTACTTAAACGCTCACTGGAGCTGCCTTGCGGTGCTGTTTTAAAAAACCGAATTGCAAAATCAGCCATGTCAGATTCGCTTGCAGACGGAGCGGGCGATCCAACAGAGGCACAGATTCGGCTCTATGAGCGATGGGCTGAAGGAGGGGGAGCACTATCGATTATTGGTGAAGTACAGGGAGATCCACGCTTTCCTGAAAAACCTGGGAATCTGGTTTTTGGAGCTAATTCTAATCTTAAGGCTTTAAACGCATTAGCCACTCGAGCTTCGATTGAGGGGGCGCATATATGGCCTCAGATAGGTCATGCAGGAGCGTTATCGTACTCACCGATAAGCCAGCCTACAGGGCCGTCAGCTCTTGAGATTGGAAGCTTTCAGTGTGCTGGTATGTCGATGGCAGAGTTGAAGAAATTACCTGATATGTATGCCAATGCTGCGGTACTTGCAAAAGGTGTTGGATTTACTGGTGTTCAGATTCATGCGGGTCACGGTTTTTTACTTAGTCAATTTCTGTCACCACTATTCAATCGTCGTAATGATCAGTATGGCGGTTCTATTGAAGCGCGATGTCGCATTATTGTCGAGGTGATTGATAAAGTGCGACGTGCAGTTGGTCCTTCATTTCCTCTCGGGCTTAAGGTTAACTCGTCTGATAAACTAGAAGGCGGGTTAACACAAGAAGATGCTTTAGAAGCTATTCGTATTCTGGATCAGACTTCAATTGATCTGATAGAAATAAGTGGAGGCACCTATTTCCCAGAAGCTAAGGCAAGCTCTTATAGCTCAACTGGTGGCCCATACTTTGTTGAATTTTCCCAAAACGCACAGAATGTAACCAGCGTGCCTTTGATGGCAACAGGCGGAGTTAAAACTCGAGAAGAGGCGCTAAACTTGCTGGCTAGTGGTGCTGTTGACATGGTCGGATTAGCACGCGCTATGGTATTGAATCCTGAGCTTGCAAAAACTTGGTTGAGTGAGGCGGGTGGTGATCCTTATTTTCCTAAATTTATGACATCACCTCCAGGTGGAGTAACAGCTTGGTATACGATGCTTTTAACTGCTTTAGGCAATGACAGTGAGAGTAGCTTCAGGCTAGATCTCCACTCTGCTATTCGCATTTATGAAGAACGTGACGGGAATCGTTGCGCGAAGTGGAAAAAGAAGTTTTCGTGAGAAAAAAAACATATCAAAACCGCCTTGGTGATATGTCTGCTTTGGGGGGATCGACTATTGAGCCATTGTCATTGCTGGACAGTTCAGAAAAGTTATTAAGGGGATAGAAGCCGACTTTTAGAAACTCTGTGTTAGCCTATAGACAGCAGTATCTTTTCTCACAACTAAAAAAGGGGTAAGTATGGCAAGAAATCCTAAAGGATCAGGGTACAGAAGTCCCAATCCGAAGAAGGTCGCTCGGGGAATAGTGGAAGCTGTTGAAACAGAGGGGCCTTTTAATGACTGGGTTGGCATGCCTCAATATTATATCCACCACTTAACCGTTGATTCTCTGGGGTATCGCTATCTGTCGCCTGACAAGGAACTGGGAATTGAATTAGGGAAAAAAGTGACTTTTCGGTACAAAGAAACCACCAATGACAGGGTCATCGACAAAAGATCCCTAGGGGTTGTTATCGATCCGAGTGAACTACTGTAGACGCCCTTGACAGCTAGCTGTTCTGGCGAGAAACGTTTGGATTGTGTCAATATGTGACCAAGACGGGAGCAAAGGATAGGTATTGCTGGAGTCCATAAATTGGGTCAACTACGGTCATACCTTTACGACCTTGTTAAGGCCAGGCCGATAATATCTTCATCATAAAAAAGGAGGCAAATAGCCTCCTTTTTTGATTTTGATTTTGATTTTGATTTTTCTAGCCACTAGCGAGCGGCGAAGCCGCGTTCTAACTACTAGCAAGTCGCGTAGCGATGTCTGACAAATTTCCGCTTTACGGGCAATATCTGAAACGGAACGCTTCAGATATTGCCCGTTACCCGTACCCGTTTAGCTTCACCAGACGGTGCTATCGGTGTGGCTTCTTTACGGCGTTCTTCGAGGCGGGCATCGATGATATTCTTGAGGGCGATCAGCAGTCCCATGCCGACGAATGCGCCGGGTGGCAGGATGGCGAACAGGAAGCCGGTGTAATCGTCGATCAGAACGATTTTCCAGCTCTCAGCCATCGGACCAAATAACAGCTGCATATCAGAAAACAGCGTACCCAGGCCGAGTATTTCGCGCATTGCGCCAAGAATCATTAGTACAGCAGTAAAGCCAACACCCATCATGATGCCGTCCACGAGGGAAGCGCCGACGGGGTTTTTACAGGCGAAAGCATCGGCGCGGCCCATGATGGCGCAGTTGGTCACGATCAGAGGAATAAAGATGCCGAGAATCGTGTATAGCTCGTAGGTAAACGCCTGCATCAGCAGTTCGATGCAAGTTACAAACGAGGCGATAATCATGACAAAGATCGGCAGACGGACTGAGTCCGGCACGAACTTTCGGAACATCGAAATAGTCAGGTTAGAGCCGACCAATACCAATGTACTGGCTATACCCAGGCCCAGAGCGTTAACTACCGTACCGGTAACTGCCAGCAATGGGCAGAGCCCCAATAACTGTACCAGCGCCGGGTTATTGTCCCAGAGTCCGTCGAGGCTGATTTTCTTATAATCGGTAGCCATTATTCTGTGCCTGTCAGGTTGGGTTTACTTTCCATCAGTGCTGCTTTGTTTTCACGGAAGTAGTGAATAGCCCTGGCGGTTGCGTTAACGATTGCCCTGGGCGTAATCGTTGCGCCGGTAAACTGATCGAAGCGGCCGCCATCTTTCTGCACCGCCCAGCTGGGATCGTTACTGCCTTCATAGCGCTGGCCGTTGAAACTCAGTACCCAATCCGATTTTTTCAGGTCGACTTTGTCGCCCAGTCCCGGTGTCTCTTTGTGGGATAAAACCCTGACGCCGGCAATACTCTCATCGGCATTGATGCCAACGATGATATTTATGTTGCCCGTATATCCGTCCGGTGCGGTGGTCGGAATAATAACGGTGACGACCTGACCATCCCGACGTGCCCGGAATACGTCTACCGGTTGTTCGGAAGCAGTCAGGTAGGGCGCGGTAATCGTAACGGTATCTTCAAGCAGACTATTATCGATACTGTCTTTCGGTACTATCTCGTACAAAGCACGGGCGCGCTGTTCCCGCTCGTTGATCTCGATACGTTCTTTGGTAGATACCTGGGTCAGCGCGATAGCGCCGGAGGTGATCACGGCAAAGATACTCAGGCCCAGAGCGCTGTTTCGGATAGCTGTCAGCATTTCCATCTTAGTTATCCCCCTTCATGCCGCGATTAGCTTTGTGGTGACCGTAGGAACGGGGTTGGGTGTACTGATCGATAAATGGCGCGCAAAGATTCATCAGCATGATGGCAAACGCGACGGCATCGGGATAGTTGCCCCAGGTACGGATGACAAAGATCAGTACGCCGATACCGGCACCGAACCATAACTTACCTTTGTTACTGGTTGCTGAGGTAACAGGGTCGGTAGCAATAAAGAACGCGCCTAACATAGTCGCGCCAGCGGTCAGGTGGAAGAACGGGTCAGGGTAATTATCCGGTGCAATCAAGAAGAACAGGGTAGAGATGACAGCCAGGCTGCCCAGCATTGCTACCGGCGTGTGCCAGGTAAATATTTTACGGTACAACAGGAATACGCCACCCATTACGTAAGCGGCGCTGACTGCATGCCATGCGCCGATGCCGTTGGCCAGCAGTGGATCGTTAGCCCACATCTCTTCGGTGGTAAAACCACCACGGTGTTTCATAATATCCAATGGCGTAGCCATCGTATGAGCATCGATAACCAGCGGGCTGCCTGCACCGAAAATGGCACTCAGAGTATCGCCTAGTCCCATTACAGCCCAGCCTTCGCCGGTCATAACAAAAGGCGCAGTCCAGCTGGTCATCTGTACCGGGAAGGAAACCAGTAGCAGGGCGTAAGCGACCATAGCCGGGTTAAACGGGTTATTACCCATACCGCCATAAAGGTGCTTAGCAACAGCGATAGCGATAATAATGCCTACCGTCATGACCCACCAGGGGGCGAACGGTGGTAATGCCAGGCCGAGTAAGACAGCGGTGACGGCGGCACTGTAATCCTGCAGGTAGAAGCTAACCGGCCGCTTGCGCAGCTTGATGATGAGGGCCTCGAGTCCGATCGCCAGAATAAGGCCCCAGATAACCTGAATCAGCGTTCCCCAACCAAAAAAGAAGGTCATTGCCGCCAGCCCTGGAAGGGTTGCCAGCAATACCGTCTGCATCACGTTACCGGTATTGCCGGGGCGGTGGGCATGGGGTGAAGTAATTCGAATTAATGCCATGTCTGCTACTCAGAAAAAGGAGTTACCCGGAGAAACGTTCCAGGGTTGAGTTCAATTGCTCAGCTTGCGCTTTTGCTGTCACCAGAGACGCCTCGAGCTCGTTTTTTTCGGTTTCTTCTGCTTTGCTCAGGGCGCGCTCGGCTTTAGTAACGGCGGCGCGGGCCAGGGCTGCATCTATCTTCAGCTGCTTAAGGTCGACACCCTCAGCAGCAGCAGCGGCGATCTTTACCGCTTCTGCAGCATCAAAGGTTGCTTTGGCTTGATTGTGGCGTAGCTTAAGCTCTGCAATCTCGGCTTCAAGTTCTGCTGTATCCGTGCCTTCTTCTGCCTGATTCAGCTGTTTTTCAGCTTTTTTCAGCTTGGTACGCATAATCGATACCTGCTGCTTGAGCTCTTTCATATCGATCGGTGCTACTTCGGCAGATGTATTTGCAGTCGGTTGCGACAGTCCCAGTGCTTGTGCCAGCTCTTGATTCAGTTCGGCTAGCTTACCCTTTAGCTTGTCGACGCCTGCTGCCATTTTTTCGGCGGCAGGGCTTTCAGATGCAACGGCTTTATCAAGGGCCACCTGGGCTTTATTTACTTTGCCCTGCATTGCGCTGATGTCGGCTTTCAGCTCATCAAGGTTTACAGCTGCTGCTGGTTGTGCCTGCTGCTGAGCTGATGCCAGCTCCTGTTGCAGCTCAAGCAGTTTGCCTTTCAGCTTGTCGACGCCTGCTGCCATTTTCTCGGCGGCAGGGCTTTCAGATGTAACGGCTTTATCAAGGGCTATTTGCGCTTTATCTACTTTACCCTGCATTGCGCTGATGTCGGCTTTCAGCTCATCAAGGTTCACCGCTGCTGCTGGTTGCGCCTGTTGCTGAGCTGATGCCAGTTCCTGATTTAGTTCGGCCAGCTTACCCTTTAGCTTGTCGACGCCAGCTGCCATTTTTTCGGCGGCAGGGCTTTCAGATGCAACCGCTTTATCAAGGGCTATCTGGGCTTTATCGACTTTGCCCTGCATCGCTGTGATGTCGGCTTTCAGTTCATCAAAGTTCACAGCTGTTGCTGGTTGCGCTTGTTGAGCTTGAGTTAATTCCTGCTCAAGCTCGATCAGTTTGCCTTTCAGCTTGTCAACGCCAGCTGCCATCTTATCGGCGGCGGGGCTTTGTGATTCGACGGCAGCTTTCCAGGCAGTTTCTGCTTTACTGACTTTGCCTTGCATCGCTTCAATGTCAGCCCGCAAGGCGGTCAGATCAACGGTCGGTTTTGCGCTACCACTAGTAATAGTGTCGCCAGCTTCAGCCTCTTTAAATGCTTGTTCAGCTGCGGCTGATTTGGCCTGTAGTTGCGATACTTGTGTCTGCAGAGCGGCCAGATCACCTTCACCAGTTTCTTCGGCGTTCAGCAGTTGTTTTTCAGCTTTTTTCAGTTTAGTACGGGCAACGGCAGCGTTAGTCTTGAGTTGCTTAATATCAACGGTAACGGCAGGCGCTGGCGCTTGTTGAGCTTGTTCGTAAGCTTGCTGGGCAGTATCGCATTTAATCTGCAACTGAGTGACCGTTTGTTGCAGTGTCTCGATACCCTCAAGCCCTTTGTCCCGAGCGTTGCTTAGCGCTTTCTCAGCTTTCTTCAGTTTTGTACGGGCGATCGCAGCGTTGCTCTTGAGCTGTTTCAGATCCGGCGTGGCATTGACCTGAGCTGCTGCCTCTGTGGTGGTGCTCTTAGTTACGGGAGCATCTTTTTTAGCCGCCTGAGCTTTAGCTGCTTGCTCAGCGCGGGCTTTACGCCGCTCTTCTTTCTCGATTTTCTCTCGTTCCAGACGCTCCTGACGGGCTTCAAAACGAATTCTGGCGTGATCCGCCTTACGCTGCTCAGCGTCCTCTTTGCGGATCTCTGATTTGGCGAAACGGTAGTACTGGACCAGCGGTATGTTGCTGGGGCATACGTAGGAGCATGCGCCGCACTCGATGCAATCGAATAGATTGTGGTGTTTAGCCTTATCGAATTCGCGACCTTTAGCAAACCAGTGCAACTGCTGCGGCAACAGCTCTGCCGGACAGACCTGCTCGCACATTCCGCACCGGATGCAAGCTTGTGCCGGCGGTTGAGGGGGCAGTTCTGCAGCCGAGCCTGCGATCAGACAGTTGGTGGTCTTGATCATCGGAATCTGATCATTATCCACAGTGATACCCATCATCGGGCCACCGACTATCAGGCGGTATAAAGTGTCGTAGTTAACGTCACAGTGCGCCAGTAACTCCGCAAACGGCGTACCGATACGGGCTTCTATATTCTGTTTGCGGCCAGTCGCTTCGCCGGTAATAGTAACGACTCGGGAAATTAGCGGTTCACCATGGTTGACGGCACGATGGATCGCCGTCGCTGTACCGACGTTCTGACACACGATACCAACATCGGCGGGAATCTTGCCGCTGGGTACTTCTACGCCGGTGAGTAGCTTTATCAGCTGTTTTTCACCACCGGAAGGGTACTTGGTCGGGACGGTAACAATATCCAGATTCAGGGTGCTGTTATCCAGAGCTTCATGCAGGGCGCGGATCGCCTGAGGCTTATTATCCTCAATACCGACCATAATATGCAGTGGCTTAAGCAGGTGAGCGATAATCTCGATACCACTTAGAATCTGATCGGCGCGTTCGCGCATCAGCATATCATCGGCGGTGATATATGGTTCGCACTCGGCGGCATTGATGATCAGGGTGTTGACGATATGATCATCACCGAGATGCAGTTTTACATCGGTCGGGAAGCCTGCCCCTCCCATCCCGGCAACGCCGGACTGACGGATAAATTCGATTAGTTCCTGCTTAGGTAAAACAGTGTAGTCGTCCAGCCCCTCATGCTCTATCCACTGATCGTCGCCATCCGCTTCGATAATAAGGCAGTTGGCGGTCATACCTGACATGTGGGGGACCGGGTGCTGTTCGATGGCGGTTACTATGCCTGAAGTCGAGGCGTGTATATTAGCGCTGATACGGCCGATCGCTTCTGCGACCAGCTGACCTTTAAGTACCTGATCACCGACTTTAACCACTGGATCTGCAGGCAGGCCAATATGCTGCTGTAGTGGCAGGACAATTTTTTTCGGCACAGGTGCGAGACTGATTGGCGCACCGGTGGATTGCTTCTTGTTCTCAGGTGGATGAATACCGCCGTGGAAGCTATGGACTCTAACCTGATTCTTAAGCGTCATGCATCACCTCCCAGGGCAATGCCGGGCTTGCGGTCGGTAGCGATCAGTTCAACGCCAGGCTTTGGCGCAGACCATTGCCAGGTGTTGAGGGTGGTTTCAATCGGATTCATATCAATACAGTCGACCGGACAAGGCTCCACACAGAGGTCACAACCGGTGCACTCTGATTCGATAACGGTATGCATCTGCTTGGCCGCGCCAAGGATGGCATCTACCGGGCAGGCCTGAATACATTTGGTGCAACCGATGCACTCATCCTCGCGGATATAGGCGATCGATTTAATCTGTTCTTCGCCGTGTTCGGCATCCAGTGGCACCGCTTCCACATCCAGCAGGTCGGCTAATGCTTCAATCGTGCTCTGACCGCCGGGAGGACATTTGTTGATCGCCTCCCCGTTAACTATCGCTTCGGCATAGGGGCGACAACCAGGATAACTGCACTGACCACACTGGGTTTGCGGCAGCATGGAATCGACCTGGTCAACCAGCGGATTGCCTTCCACTTTGAAACGGATCGATGAATACCCCAGCAGGATACCAAAGACCAGACCCAGGCCTAACAGAACTAAGACGGCGACTAATACAACGCTCATAATGACGGAGCCCTTAAAACTGAACCAGGCCGGTAAAGCCGAGGAATGCCAGAGACATAAGACCTGCGGTTACCATTCCGATAGCGGAACCTTTGAACGGGAGGGGAACGTCTGCCACTGTGATACGCTCACGCATGGCGGAGAACAGTACCAGTGCCAGCGAGAAGCCGACTGCAGCACCAAAACCGTAGACGATGGAATCGACAAAACCATTCATCTTCTTAATATTAAGCAGAGCGACACCCAGTACCGCACAGTTGGTGGTGATCAGCGGCAGGAAGATGCCTAGTAATTTGTAGAGTAGAGGGCTGGTTTTACGCACCACCATCTCGGTGAACTGCACCACAACGGCGATCACCAGAATGAAGGAGATAGTCTTCAGGTAAGCGAGTTCAAGAGGTGCTAGCAGATAGGTGTAAACCAGATAGCTGCAGACGGAGGACAGCGTCAGTACAAAGGTGGTGGCCAGGGACATGCCCATCGCGGTTTCCAGTTTATTGGAAACCCCCATGAAGGGGCACAGGCCAAGGAACTGCACCAGTACGAAGTTATTCACCAGTACGGTACTGATTAGAATAAGCAGATATTCAGTCATAATGTCCGTTGCACCGTCGAAGGCATTAGCATCGAGGCGCCCGCTGTCTACAGGCTAGAATTAGAAAGTGCTAAATTTTACCGGCTTTAGATGCATTCCGGTATAGCTTTATCGTTGATATGCCTCAATTTTTACGCAACTGCAGCAGTTTTTATGGCTGATCTGCGCGATGCACCCCGGACGACAATGCCGTCCGGGGGCTGAGCTTATACTACGTTGTGCTGCTTGAGTAGCTCCAGTGCAGCATTAACCAGGGCCGTAACTGGCTGTGCTTCACTATTGAGGCTGAGGTCAGCGGCGCCGCCATCCAGATCGACTAGCAGGGCATTTTCAGGCAGTTTTTCTGCCGCTTCTGCCAGTACCAGTAAGCCGTTCTCATTAAGCAGAGTCGCAACCGGAGCCAGTTCTGCTGGCAGGTTGTTGCGATTCAGTACAGCAACCGCACGGCCCATACCGAACAGCTGGGTTTCCAGCGTGTAGAGCAGGGTGTCGCGTTGCTGCTCACTACCGCCGGTTACCGCCAGAGTGATCGCTTTCTGACCGAAACGACGTGCTTTATCTGTCTGGCTGACGCTGGATACGGACGTTACCAGATCGTCGGTTACCGCGGCTGATGCATCACCTGCTTCGGCAATCATGCCCGCAGCAACGGTGGTGTTGGTCAGGCGATCGACAATGATGAATGAACCAGTACCATGATGGGAGCGGTAATCATCAGCGACAATCGGACGTTCCAGCGTAATCTCACAGCGCGCGATTTCGTTCAGTTTCAGGGTCGCAGCAGGCTGCTCTTCCTGAGTGTTTACATCAACACAGTGACGAATACTTGAGATACCGCCAGCGATGGTCTGGGTTGCCAGTTTAACGTCGTACTGACGACCCGGCAGCAGTTCGTCTTCGGCCATCCATACAACCATCGCATCAAAACGGTTGCTGACAATTGGAGTATCGTTGCTGTGTACGATCATGTCGCCACGGCTGATGTCGATCTCGTCTTCCAGGGTCAGGGTAACTGACATCGGCGGGAAAGCTTCCTGCAGTTCGCCATCGAAGGTAACGATCGACTTAACGCGGCTGCTTTTGCCCGATGGCAGAACAGTCACTTCATCACCAGGACGCACGATACCGGAACCGATGGTGCCGCAGTAACCGCGGAAATCCAGGTTAGGGCGGTTAACATACTGTACCGGGAAGCGCAGTTTGTCGAAGTTCTGGTCATTAGCGATCTCGGTTTTCTCAAGGTACTCCATCAAAGGCGCATCCTGATACCAAGGCATGTTTTCGCTCAGGTTTACCACGTTGTCGCCTTTCAGGGCTGACAGTGGCACGAACTGAATATCGTTGAGATCCAGAGTGGCAGAAAATTCCAGGTAATCTTTCTTGATCTGCTCGTAACGCTCTTCGCTGAAGTCCACCAGATCCATTTTGTTGACCGCAACGATGGTGTGCTTAATGCCCAACAGCGAGGCGATAAAGCTGTGGCGCTTAGTTTGTACCTGAACGCCGTGACGGGCGTCGATCAGGATTATCGCCAGGTCGCAGGTAGACGCACCTGTTGCCATGTTACGGGTGTACTGCTCGTGTCCCGGAGTATCGGCGATGATGAACTTGCGTTTTTCGGTAGAGAAGTAGCGGTAAGCAACATCGATAGTGATGCCTTGCTCACGTTCTGCCTGCAGGCCATCGACCAGCAGTGCCAGATCAAGCTCTTCACCGGCATTACCAACTTTAGCGTTATCGGCTTGCAGGGCGGCCAGCTGATCTTCATAAATCATCTTGGAATCGTGTAGCAGGCGACCGATCAGGGTGGATTTACCGTCGTCGACGCTGCCGCAGGTCAGGAAACGCAGCAGTTCTTTATTTTCGTGTTGTGCCAGATATGCTTCGATATCGCTGGCGATCAATTCAGACTGATGACTCATAGTGTGATCTCGTATTCAGTATTCTTTTCAGAAATATTGTTGTGACAGAAAGAAAACGTTTGAACGCTGTCGCTACAAAACGGAGGCTGGAAAGAAAGGCGCTGCCTACATTAATAGGTGAGCGTTTCCAAACCAGCCTGCAAAGCAGTTAGCGCAAGCTCAGGCGTTTTTAGAAGTAACCTTCCATCTTCTTCTGTTCCATCGAACCGGCACCGTCGTGATCGATCAGACGACCCTGGCGCTCGGAGGTAGTGGTTAACAACATTTCCTGAATAATTTCAGGCAGTGTCTGGGCGGTTGATTCAACGGCGCCGGTCAGTGGGTAACAACCCAGGGTACGGAAACGGACCATCTTCATTTGTGGTGTTTCACCTGGTTGCAGCGGCATACGCTCATCATCGACCATGATTTCGATGCCATCGCGTTTGACGACAGGGCGCTCGGCAGCAAGGTAAAGCGGTACGATCTTGATGCTTTCCAGATAGATGTACTGCCAGATATCCAGTTCAGTCCAGTTAGACAGCGGGAATACACGGATACTTTCACCCTTATCGATACGGGTGTTAAAGGTATTCCACAGCTCAGGGCGCTGGTTCTTAGGGTCCCAGCGATGGTTCTTGTCACGGAAAGAGAATACACGCTCTTTAGCACGGGATTTCTCTTCGTCGCGGCGCGCACCACCGAAAGCAGCGTCGAACTTGTACTTATCCAGCGCTTGTTTAAGGCCCTGGGTCTTCATGATGTCAGTGTGCTTCTTAGAGCCGTGGGTGAATGGGCTGATATTCATATCAACGCCTTCCTGGTTCACATGCACAATCAGGTCCATGCCCGCTTCTTCCGCCATCTTATCGCGGAAACTGATCATCTCTTTAAACTTCCAGGTGGTGTCGACGTGCATCAGTGGAAACGGCGGCTTGCCTGGATAGAATGCCTTACGGGCCAGGTGCAGCATTACCGCGGAATCCTTACCGATGGAGTACAGCATGACCGGGTTTTCAAACTCGGATGCGACCTCGCGAATAATGTGGATGCTTTCAGCTTCCAGCTGGCGCAGATGCGTCAGCCTGTGTTCCGGTAATTGACTCATGGGTAATAACTCTTGTTAGCCTTTTATTAACAGTAGTGAAAAGTGGATCAGCGCCGGTCTCGGTTAACAGCCTTTTTCTGTAACCGTCTTGCAATAGGACGTCACAAGATACAGACACTACTTTTCATAATGCAGCGGAGTATGGCAGAGTCTGCTTAAAATAAAAAAGAATATGTTGGAATGTTTTTAAAACTTTTTGGAATATGGAGGGCTGGGTAGGGAGCCGCAGAAACTCACCACAGAGCTGGATCAGGGATTCGACTTTAGAGTGGGTTTTGGCAGAAGGGGCAAGTTGTTAGTTCTTTATTCTAAAAAGTTATCAATAAATTTCCAATTATTATTTTGAGTTATAAGGCGGCAGCAGTATTATAGCCTGCTAATTCTAGTAGTCGGTCTTTGCGCTCTCAATACGCTACGTAAAGAGGCAGTACAGCTCAGACATTATTTGCAGGCAGTAAAGTAAGTTGATGGAAATAGCATATAGCTTTGCCGGCCTGGTGGTTGGTTTCGTAGTCGGTCTGACCGGAATCGGTGGTGGTGCTCTTATGACACCTATTCTGATTGTCGGTTTTGGTATTCCCCCGGTGACGGCGGTGAGTACAGACCTGTTATATGCCGCAATTACCAAATGTGGTGGCAGTGTTTCCTATGCCCGTAAGAAACTGGTCGAATGGCGGGTCGTTCTGCTGTTGTTATCAGGTAGTATACCGGGCAGCTTGCTGACGCTGAATTACCTGCATGGGCTGGGTGGCCTGGAAAAGATTGAGAGCCTGATGAATATCACCCTGGGAGTATCCCTGGTGCTGACCTCAATCGCCGTGTTTATGCGTAACCGGATTCGTCAGGCCGTCACTAATCTGCAGGGTACGAAGCTTGAGTCCAGGGCGCGTCGTTTCCGTCCTTATGTGACATTGTTGATGGGAATCGTACTGGGAGCTCTGGTAACTCTGTCTTCGGTTGGTGCCGGTGCACTGGGTACCGCGTTGCTGATTGTGCTTTATCCGCGAATGAGTATGCAGAGTATTGTAGGCACCGATCTGGTTCATGCCGTAGTGCTGACGGCTATTGCCGGTGCTGGTCACTATAGTATGGGCAATGTGGATCTGTGGTTGCTGCTGTTTCTGGTAGTAGGATCACTACCTGGCGTATATATGGGCAGCCATATAGGCACTAGATTATCGCCAAAGGTTATTCAGCCTATTATGGGCTCGTTACTATTGGCGATCGGCATGCGGTTCATGCTGGCCGGTTAGAGCCGGACAGAACCAAAATGGCTTTTTTGTTTCAAAATTTATATTTGTTAAAAAATTAGGGTGAACGCCGGCTTGCTGGCATTTTAGGGTTTAAGACGATGTATCAATATAACGAACAGGATCAGACACTGATCAACCAGCGGGTATCTCAATACCGCGATCAGACTCGCCGTTTCCTGGCGGGTGAAATTCCGGATGAGGAGTTTCGTGCCCTGCGTCTGATGAATGGACTGTATATACAGCGCCAGGCGCCGATGCTGCGTATCGCAGTGCCTTATGGTCTGATGAACTCGACTCAGATCCGTAAGCTGGCGGACATTACCCGCAAATTTGATAAAAATTACGCGCACTTTACTACCCGTACTAATGTCCAGCTGAACTGGCCAAAGCTGGAACAGGTGCCGGATATTCTGGAGCAGCTGGCTGAAGTGCAGATGCATGCGATCCAGACCAGCGGTAACTGTCTGCGTAATACCACGACTGACCATTTCGCCGGCATTATTCCGGATGAGATCGAGGATCCGCGTCCCTGGTGTGAAATTATCCGTCAGTGGACTACTCTGCACCCGGAATTCGCTTACCTGCCGCGTAAGTTTAAGATCGCTGTAACCGGTTGCGCTGAAGATCGTGCTGCATCCCAGGTACACGATATCGGCCTGCATATTGTTAAGAATGATGCCGGTGAAGTTGGCTTTGAAGTCTTGGTTGGCGGTGGTCTGGGTCGTACCCCTGTTATCGGTAAGGTGGTTCGTAACTTCCTGCCTAAGCATGATCTGCTGACTTACCTTGAAGCGATCCTGCGGGTATACAACCTCAACGGTCGTCGTGACAACAAATATAAAGCCCGGATCAAGATCCTGGTGAACGCACTGGGTGTAGAAGAGTTTACTCGTCTGGTAGAAGCGGAATGGGAGCTGATTCGTAAAACTGAAACCCGCCTCAGTGATACACATATTAAACGTATCAAAGGTTTCTTTGCGCCGCACCCATACGCTGCTGAAGCGGTTGATGGCGTTGCTGCCCTGGAGCAGAAACTGGCTGAAGATCAGGATTTCAATACCTGGTATCAGCGTAATACCCGTGAGCACAAAGTTGCCGGCTATCGTGCGGTAATCGTATCCCTGAAGCCGCATCTCAAAGCGCCGGGTGATATTACTGATGTTCAGCTGGATGTCGTTGCTGACCTGGCCGACCAGTATAATTTCGGCGAAATTCGTAGTACTCACGATCAGAATCTGGTTCTGGCGCATGTTGCCGCAGCTGATCTGTTTGCTGTATGGCAGGTACTGGCAGAACAAAACCTGGCGCGACCGAATATCGGTACTTTGACCGATATGATCGTTTGTCCTGGCTTTGATTTCTGTTCATTGGCCAATGCTCACACGCTGGCGGTCGCTGATCAGATAAACAGTAAATTTGATGATCTGGATTATCTATATGATCTGGGTGATATCAAACTGAATATGTCCGGTTGTATCAATGCATGTGCCCATCACCACGTATCCCATATCGGTATTCTGGGGGTGGATAAGAATGGTGAAGATTACTACCAGATCACGCTTGGTGGTTCTTCCCGTGAGGATGCCAGTTTGGGTAAGATCATCGGTAAGTCAGTGCCTCAGGCCGAAGTTGCCAATACAATCGAGAAAATTCTGCAAGTGTTCGTAGAGATTCGCAGCGAAGATGAGCGTTTTATTGATACTGTTCGTCGTGTCGGTGTAGCACCGTTTAAGGAGAGAGTTTATGCCCCTGTTAATTAATCGTGATGTGGCTACAGAAGATAGCTGGCAGCTGGTCGATGAAGAAAATCTTTCCCTGCATCTCAACGAAGATATTGTGGTGCCGTTCGAACTGTTTATTGCTCAGCGTGAAGCGCTGTTGAATAAAGACGGGCTGCTGGGCGTTGAAATCAACGGCGATCAGGATCTGAATGTGCTGTTGCGGGACTTAGAGAAACTGGCATTGGTGGCGATCGATTTCCCAGCCTTCACCGATGGTCGTGGCTTTAGCTTTGCCCGTATTCTGCGTCGCTCTGGTTTTACTGGTCAGATCCGTGCGGTTGGTGATGTGACCCAGGACCGTCTTGCGCACATGGAGCGTTGTGGCTTCGATGCCTTCGCTATTCCTGAAGAACGGTTTAATCCAGAAATGGTTAACTCTTTTACTGAAGTATCAGTACGCTATCAGGGTTGTGCCGACGACGAACGCCCGATCTTCAGACAGTAAGCTATAAACCGGCCCGGCAGGTCTCAGACCGTTCGGGCCGTATAAGTCAGGTGGAACAAAAATGAGCGAGCAAATTACGCCGGAGCTGGTAGCCAAAATTGCCAACACGGTCGCAGTACTGCAACAGGCTGAAGCTGATCATGATCAGGGCAAAGTGGTGTTTGCCAACAGTCTGGGTGCTGAAGATGTCGTTATTACTGATCTGATCAGTAAACATGCAGATAAAATTGGTATGTTTGTGCTGGATACAGGACGCTTGCCGGAGGAAACTCTGCAGCTGCTGACCGAAGTTCAGAAAACCTACAGCAATGTTGCAGTGGATGTTTACTATCCTGAAGCAGCTGATGTTGAAAGCTTTGTTAAGGAAAACGGAGTGAATGGTTTTTATGAAAGTCAGGCGCTGCGCAAGGGCTGTTGTGCGGTACGTAAGATCAAACCACTGAAGCGTGCTCTGTCTGATCGTGAAGCCTGGATTACCGGTCTGCGTCGTGAACAGTCAGTAACCCGTGACGAGATCGGCTTTAAAGAGTTTGATGAAGGAAACCAGATCGAAAAGTATAACCCTCTGGCGGACTGGACTGAGAAAGAGGTCTGGGCATACATCAAAGCTAACGATGTTCCCTATAACGAATTGCATGATAAGCACTATCCAAGTATTGGCTGTGCACCTTGTACCCGTGCGATCTCTGCCGGTGAAGATGTTCGTGCCGGACGCTGGTGGTGGGAAAACCCTGAGACCCGCGAGTGTGGTCTGCACCCTGGGACGCCTGCCGCCGAAGCGACACCTGTCAATGTTATGGATTTCCTTCCTAAGTGATTCCAGAAGCTCTGCTAGCTTCTCCTGCTTTTCGCTGGGGAATTATGCAGAGCTTGTACAGGGGAGCCACCGGTTCCCCTGTATTTATCCAGTCCTTTGATATATCACAACAAAGATACCTATATTTCGGTACCTCAGTTCGACCCTTTTTGATACATTCCTCATACCGAATCCCGGCGTTTCGTTTTAGTCTTTATATATCTTATTGTTCCGCCGGATTTAATGTCGCTGCCAGGAGAGATCGCTTTGGATTACCTTCCGTTATTTTTTAAGCTTGAAAACCGGATCGCTTTGCTAGTAGGTGGTGGTCAGGTAGCGTTGCGTAAAGCGACTCTGTTAACCCGTGCCGGAGCGAAAGTCACTGTTGTCGCCCATGTTGTCGAAGCCGAGTTGGCTGAACTTGTCGAAAAGAACGGTGGCCAGGTGATCATCGGAGAATATCACCCTGCCCTGCTTGATGATGCCAATCTCGTTGTTGCAGCTACCGATGATGAACAGCTTAACGAGCGGGTACACTATGATGCAGTCGAGCGCCACTTGCCGGTTAATGTGGTTGATAGCCCGCCTTTATGTACCTTTATTTTTCCGGCCATTGTCGATCGTTCACCAATAGTGATCGCAATTTCTTCGGGTGGTGAATCTCCGGTTCTGGCCCGCCTGTTGCGCGCTAAATTAGAGACCTGGATACCGCAGGGTTATAGTCGACTGGGTAAGTTGGTTGGCCGCTACCGTCAACAGGTCAAAGACAGTTTCCCAAGTGTTGAACGGCGACGTATCTTCTGGGAGAAAATTCTACAGGGGCAAGTGGCAGAAAAAGTATTTGCCGGGCGTGATCAGGATGCAGATAAATTGCTGCAAACTGCGCTGGATAATGCCGATCCTGAACATCAGGTGGGTGAAGTCTATCTGGTTGGTGGTGGTCCAGGTGATCCGGAGTTGTTAACCTTCAAAGCCCTGCGTCTGATGCAGCAGGCTGATATTGTGTTGCATGATCAGCTGGTATCACCGGAAGTTGTAGACCTGTGTCGTCGGGATGCCGATCGTATCTTTGTTGGCAAGCGTCGTGATAACCATGCTGTGCCGCAGGAAGGAATTAATGAACTGTTGGTTAAGTATGCCAAAGAAGGTAAGCGGGTGCTGCGCCTGAAGGGCGGAGATCCTTTTGTCTTCGGTCGCGGTGGTGAGGAGCTTGAAACCCTTAAACAACATAATATTCCGTTTCAGGTGGTGCCGGGTATTACCGCAGCAAGTGCCTGTTCGACCTATGCCGGCATTCCTCTGACTCATCGTAACTATGCGCAGTCGGTTAAGCTGGTTACCGGTCAGCTGAAAAACCGTAGCTCAGACCTTAACTTTAATGAATTGATCCATCCAAATCAGACCATCGTGTTTTATATGGGGCTACATACAGTCGGTCACCTGTGTGAACAGTTGATTGCCCATGGCAAGCCTGCCGAAACTCCTGCCGCGATCGTATCCCGAGGTACACGCCCTGAGCAGGAAGTACTTACCGGTACGCTGGAAACCCTGGCAGAACTTCAGGAGCAGGCCCAATTGGCTGCGCCGGCTCTGATCATTGTTGGCGAGGTGGTTAACTTGCATAAAGACCTGGCCTGGTTTGGCGAAGATGTTCTGCAGAACCACGGGTTGGTACTTCCGGATGCGGGGTTAAGTAGCTAGGACGCGCTCGCTGCGCTCAAGTGGCCAGACCGTCGAACAAGTTCGACTCGCCAGAACGCGGCTTCGCCGCTTGCTAGTGGCTATAAAAATCAAAAAAGGAGCTGGCGGCTCCTTTTTGTTTATGAGTAGCTCGTAGCTCGAACGCAGCAAAGAGCGCTTGCTCGTTGCTCGGAAGAGTTGTCGTGCCCCAGCTTTAAAAAAAACATAAACTTCAAACGATCAACCGTTATAATCACCCACTCTAGTCACCACACTCCGCGCATCAGGTCGTACCATTATCAGTAACGTTAACTCTGCTTCTTTAGAGCGAAAAAAAAAGCTGCTTTCCCCACTACCGATGCGTGATGGTGTATCCGCCAGCCGTACATGGCTGCCCAAATGCGAAAGTTATAAAAACGAAAATGAGAACCATGGCAGCTGGGAAACCATTATCGACTTCCTGGTTGAGCGTTTTCCATTTATCCCTGAAGCTGTTTTTCAGCAACGATTGGGCCGTGGTGATATCGTTGATCAGAACGGCAGACCCTATGCCGTAAACAGTCCGTACCAGCCTGAAACCTTTCTGTTTTACTATCGAGAGGTTCCCGACGAACCCGTTATACCCTTCGAAGAGACTATTTTATTCAAAGATGAGCACATCATCGTTGTGGATAAACCCCACTTTATACCTGTTACGCCGACGGGGCGTTTTGTTCGAGAAAGCCTCCTTAGTCGCCTGAAGCATCGCTTTCAACTTGAAGAGATTTGTCCTATACACCGGCTCGACCGGGAAACTGCTGGCGTGATTATTTTTAGTTGCGACCAAAGGGTACGCGGGGCGTATCAGAGCCTGTTTCAGAACAGAGAAGTCAGGAAAACGTATGAAGCCATCGCTGCGCGTTCGACGCTGGAATTCCCCATCAACCATCGTAGCCGGCTCAGTAAGGGGGAACCGTTTTTCAGAATGCAGGAAGAAGGCGGAGAGGTAAACACTGAAAGCATCATTGATCTGGTTGAGACTAAAGGCGAGCTAGCGCGTTATCAGCTCAAACCTGTCACTGGTAAACAACATCAATTGCGGGTGCATATGGCGTCAATTGGTTCGCCGATTATGAATGATCCGTTTTATCCGACATTACAGCCTTGCAAGGGGGACGACTATTCTAAGCCTTTGCAGTTGCTGGCGAAAAAGATTGAATTCATTGATCCTGTTTCAGGTGAGGTGCGGTTGTTTGAAAGTCAGCAGGTGTTAGTTCTTTAGTGGGTAGGGGCTGTTCATGTTTTGCCTTTGGTCGGCTAAAAAAAACAGTGGCTTGGACTGCCCCCGGTTTAGTGGACACTAATTTTCATAGTTATAGGTGTCCAATGCAGTTTAAGAAAAGAAAGCTATACAGTGATGAGTTTAAGCAGCAGGTTGTGGTGGATTCATTGCGTAGCGAGCTTACACTGGTGGAATAATATCGGTGCATTCAGGGCAGAGCAGAATACTAAAGGCTCCTGTGATGCTCAGTCATGATTGTTTTGCATATTGTTCTGTAAGTAGTTCCTCAGCCACTGTTTCTGCTCAGGGAAGCGCCACTCATGTTGGTCAAAATTTTCTGGTGAGAGCCAGAAAGCACGGTTTACTTCCAGCACGAAGGGCGGGTCTATTTCACCGGATTCAGGGGTTAATTTGCAGTGGTAAAGGTGGAAGCCGTTATCGAATTTCCGCACTAACTGATCGGGTTCTACGTTGAGGCCGGTCTCTTCCCATGTCTCGCGATGGGCTGAGCAGCGTGGTGTTTCATTGGCTTCTCCACTGCCGCCGGGGATGCTGATGGTGTTGTCCATTCCTTCCATTACCAGTAGCTGGTTCTGTCTTATGACGATACAGCCGGCACTCCTTACTTCGGTTTCTAAGCTCTGATCAGGGCAGGGGGGTAAGGTCCTGCTGCAGCCGCTGAGGACAATCACTGCGAAAATAATTAGGCTTCTATACATGGAGTATCCAGTGATTGTTTACCAGGGGAAGGTTATGTTCAGTTCTGCAGCTATCTGAACAGATTGAGGTTGAAACATAGAGCGGTAATCATATTTCATCCTGAGGAGTATTCTGTACAGGGCAATCATTCAGGGCTCAAAATGACCGTTGACGAAACGCTGGAGCCTGTTGGTAATGCTGTTGATTCGCTCTTCGCTGCAAAAGTCGGCCACTTTCCGGCTCTGTATGGCATGAAAGCCGATGCCATTCAGCTCATGGCTGCTCGATTTCTCTCCAAATTGCTGCTGCAACAGGGGGATCATATCAGCTTTATCAAATTCTATTTTACAGGTCACTGCTGCACCTAGCCGGGACCAGGCAAATTGTAGTTCCGGGGACCAGCCTAAAGCGTCTTCAGCGGTAAAGCCATTCTCGTAATGATAGAGGTAAGCTTCTGGTTTAATATCCCAGGCGGTCATGCCCCCACTGCCAGAATAGGTTGGTGGGGCCACTGCCTTACTGCCCATGTTTAAACAGCCACCTAGTATGAAAGTACTGCATAGCAATACCATACTTGCGGCTGTTCTTAACGGGTAATGACAATTCACGGTTATGTCCTCAGTTGATTAATCGCATCATCTAATTGTTTCGGTGTACTCAGTGTGTTTCTTTGCAGGATCAGCATATTCGCAATCTGCAGAGAGAGTCGCTCTGAATCAGCACGAAGTTCAGGGTCTTCAATATTCATAATGTCGGCGACATGGGCGATACCGATAGTACGGCGGGTCATCTCCACCCCGGCATAGCCCAGGCTGTCCTGCCAGATTTGTTGCAGATACCACTGCTGGTAGCCCGGTTCACTGAGCGAGGGGTCAAGGGTTTCAGTTTGCATCAGTGAGGCAAAATGGGTACTGAACTGTTGCCAGATATCGCTCAGTGTTTGTAGCAGCCAGCCTTGGTAAGTCATTCGTTCACAGCGGTCACCCGGTAGATTCTGCTGGCCGGCATAGTTCAGCAGAAAGTTAGCGAACAGTACTCCGATATCAAAACCGATGGGGCCGCAGAACGAGAATTCCGGGTCGATAATTTTACAGCTGTCAGTTGTGGCAAATACCGAACCGCTGTGCAGGTCGCCGTGGATCATCGCTTCAGTATCGGACATAAAGCGGCGTTTCAATTTAGCGACTTCACACTTAAGCTCAGAGTTGTTCCAGACTGATTGTGCTTCATCTTTAAGCAGTGGGTTAACATCGTTACGCTCGTGATCGCAGAACGGGTCCCAGAAATAGACCTCTTCTGAAATCTTACACAGTTCCGGGTTCTGACTGGTTTTGACCAAAGCTTTATGGGCTGTGGACTCCATCGCCATACTTGAGCTACGGAACATCATCTGAGCGAGATAGTTACCAAGTTGTTGTGCCAGCAGTGGCAGCTCAGTCCGGTCTATCAGGAGCTGACGCAGATTGTCATGATCACCGATATCCTGCATCAGAATTACACAGTGTTCACTATCGTAATGATATACCTCCGGAACAACTTGTGGGCAGTGCTGCGCTGTTAGTTGCAGGCTTTGCTGTTCTATCCTGATCCGGTCCTGAGTCAGGGGCCAGTCATCACCGATGATGCGAATATAGGGGGGAGCCTGTTTAACAATCAGGCTGTTTCCTGAAGCGTCGGAAACACGGTAGACATAGTTAAGGTTGCCGTCACTGATCTCTTCTACAGCCAGTTCAGAGTGGCAGCTGAACAGATCTGAATGATCGCGGACAAAGTTGATGATCTGATTGTCATCATTGAATTTCACAAAGCTCATGGACGTTCTCAACCGGCCGGATATTTTAGATTACCAGTCTAACGAAGACGCGATCTATGGCAATAGTGAAAGAGTGTTAAGCGCTGGATTTTTTAGCAGTTTTTTTAATGTTTCACAGGAATATATGTCTTGTTCATTCGACCTTTGCATTAACTGCATGCTTGTTTTTGAACAAGCGTATGAGAAAAAAACATGATCACACTGAATAATTACTTCTAACGAGTTAACAAGTTGATTTATTGAGAGTTATTTATAGTTCAGATGTTTTCACAAATTTAATCTGTATACCCTGATTTACAATCTGATCTGTGGACTGTCGGTTAAGTGCTACACTTTTTTATGCCTCAAAGGGATTTGTGGGTAACCACCTGTTTGAAAGGATCATGAAGGGGGGGGGGGGATTCAACAAGCAGATGTTGTAGCAGACGTACCCTCGTACAAGGTGGATCGATTACCTGATCACATTGGAGGTATGGGTATGTACCATAGTTTTTTATTGGTCATAGTGCTGTTGCTGTCCGCAGGCACAGTCAATGCAGCGTCGCTACAGGACTCTGTGTCAGCAAGTCTTGATTATCATCCGGCACTCAGTGCTGCTATCAATGAGCAGAGTGCTGCGCAATATCAGATCGATGAGGCTAAGGGTGGCTATCGGCCGCAAGTCTCAGTTGAATTGTCTTCCGGGCGACAGTGGGCTAATAACACGACTATTCGCAGCTTTCAGGATGACAGTCATGATGCCAGCATCAATAAAGCTGATTTCCTGTTACGCCAGGTCATCTACGATGGTGGCCTGACCAGTGGCCGGATAGATTCCGCAGGCTGGGGTTATGATGCTGCAGGCTATCTGGTCAATGAACGGCAGCAGGATATTATCTTTTCGGCAATTCAGTCTCATCTTAACGTGCTACGCAGCGAAGAGTTGCTGGTGCTGGCTCAGGCCAATCTTGAGGCGCACAAGCAATATCTTGACGATATAGAGAGCAGGGCACGGCAAGGTGTTATTACCGAAACCGACGCGCACCATGCCCGGGCTCGTTACGCCTTCGCAGATGCTTCGCTGATGCAACAGGAAGAGCAACAGTTGGTTTCTGGTCAGCGTTATCTGGAGATCGTGGGAGTAATGGCTGAAGATCTTGATGCTGTGATCCGGCCGGATGTGATGTTCGCTTCTCTGGAAGAGGCTCTTGATCAAACCACTAATCATCCTACGGTCCAGCAGTCGGCGGCAACCGTCGAGCAGGCCAGTGCTAATTATAATCAGACGAAGGCTGCATTCCGGCCCCGGTTTGATTTTGAAGTAAGAAGCACCGTTCAGGATAACTCAGCCAGCTCTGATTTGTCTCCGTTTAACAGTGAGTCCCATGAAACTTTTGCCGGTGTGGTCATGAGTTATGACCTGTCCCGCGGCGGATCAGATCAGGCACGTCGCAATATAACCGCAGCGCAGCAGGCCGCTGCAGGGGAATTGCATAAGCTGGCTGCCCGGGATACCCGGGAGGCGATCAGGACAACCTGGTATGCGCGGGAGAAAACAGCGGCCAGGGTTCCTTTGCTACAAACCTATACCAGTTCACTAGAGCAGGTATTAGCTGATTATGTGGATCAGTTCTCGGTTAACCGCAGGGATCTGCTAGACCTGCTGGATCGACAGGTAGAGACGTTTCGGGCCCAGGCTGACTATGTCAATGCTCGTTATGACCTGATGATTCAGGATTACGAGCTGCTGCAGGCAACAGGTCTGTTAGCTGGACGTTTTAGCAACCAGTAAAGCGGTTGTCACTGCTCGTATGAGCAACAAATCTCCATCATGAGATGGGGAGGAGTTTTATTATGAACACAGAATTAAAGTTGGTTACCCGCAGCGGTGACGAAAAGACAAAAGACGTTAATCTGGCGGCCGATCCTGAAGTATCGATGGACAACCTGCAGTCAGTTACTCTGCCTTTTACCCGGGATGATATTGACCGGATCGATTTTGACGGCAGTGAGCTGAAGATATCGCTTGAAGATGGTGAGTTGGTTCTTACTGAATTCCTTGATGAAACGGGTGATATTAAGGAGATCTACACCGTTAATGGTCAACTGTTGTTTAAGGATACCAGTGATCTGATTTCCCAGTTAAGTGCACCTGCTGCGGGTAATGTGGCTGCAGATGGCAATAGTTCCGTATTTAGCTTTCTTGATAATCAGTTCCCATTTCTGGAGGGTAACGGTCTCGGTTATCGTGATCTGAGGGGGGGGCTTAATGGTCCGGATATCACTGTTACGGACTTGGATGGTGACCCGGATAACCCATTGGTAGGTTTGCTTCTGAATGAAGCTCCGGATGTTGATAGCGGCAGTATCATTGTCGATGAAGAAAGTGCAGACAACAGCCTTGGCCTGAGTGCGCCGACAGATGCCGATATCCCGGCAGATACCCTGACCATCACCGTGACGGGGCTGCCAACTCTGGGCACGATAACGCTGGCTGATGGCAGCGCCGTTGCAGTCGATGACACCCTGACTGCCGCCCAGTTGGAAGGCCTGGAATATGATACGCCGGATGATTACGACGGCAGCGATCCGGGTGACTTCACCTACGACGTATTCGATGGCACTGATATGGTTGGCGGTAGCGTGGATATCACCGTTAACCCGGTTAACGATGAGCCGGATGTCTCCAGCAATAGCATTGAAGTCGATGAAGAAAGTGCAGACAACAGCCTTGGCCTGAGTGCGCCGACAGATGCCGATATCCCGGCAGATACCCTGACCATCACCGTGACGGGGCTGCCAACTCTGGGCACGATAACACTGGCTGATGGCAGCGCCGTTGCAGTCGATGACACCCTGACTGCCGCCCAGCTGGAAGGCCTGCAATATGATGCGCCGGATGATTACGACGGCAGCGATCCGGGTGACTTCACCTACGACGTATTCGATGGCACCGCTACGGTTGGCGGTAGCGTGGATATCACCGTTAACCCGGTTAACGATGAGCCGGATGTTTCCAGCAATAGCATTGAAGTCGATGAAGAAAGTGCAGACAACAGCCTCGGCCTGAGTGCGCCGACAGATGCCGATATCCCGGCAGATACCCTGACCATCACCGTGACGGGGCTGCCAACTCTGGGCACGATAACGCTGGCTGATGGCAGCGCCGTTGCAGTGGATGACACTCTGACCGCAGCCCAGTTGGAAGGCCTGCAATATGATGCCCCGGATGATTACGACGGCAGCGATCCGGGAGACTTCACCTACGCAGTGTTCGACGGCACCGATACGGTGGCTGGCAGCGTGGATATCAGCGTTAATCCGGTTAACGATGAGCCGGATGTTGATAGCGGTAGTATCGAAGTCGATGAAGAAAGTGCAGACAACAGCCTCGGCCTGAGTGCGCCGACAGATGCCGATGTCCCGGCAGATACCCTGACCATCACCGTGACGGGGCTGCCAACTCTGGGCACGATAACGCTGGCTGATGGCAGCGCCGTTGCAGTCGATGACACCCTGACTGCCGCCCAACTGGAAGGCCTGGAATATGATGCGCCGGATGATTACGACGGCAGCGATCCGGGTGACTTCACCTACGACGTATTCGATGGCACTGATACGGTTGGCGGTAGCGTGGATATCACCGTTAACCCGGTTAACGATGAGCCGGATGTCTCCAGCAATAGCATTGAAGTCGATGAAGAAAGTGCAGACAACAGCCTTGGCCTGAGTGCGCCGACAGATGCCGATATCCCGGCAGATACCCTGACCATCACCGTGACGGGGCTGCCAACCCTGGGCAGCATAACGCTGGCTGATGGCAGCGCCGTTGCAGTCGATGACACTCTGACTGCCGCCCAGCTGGAAGGCCTGCAATATGATGCGCCGGATGATTACGACGGCAGCGATCCGGGTGACTTCACCTACGAAGTATTCGATGGCACTGATACGGTTGGCGGTAGCGTGGATATCACCGTTAACCCGGTTAACGATGAGCCGGATGTTTCCAGTAATAGCATTGAAGTCGATGAAGAAAGTGCAGACAACAGCCTTGGCCTGAGTGCGCCGACAGATGCCGATGTCCCGGCAGATACCCTGACCATCACCGTGACGGGGCTGCCAACTCTGGGCACGATAACGCTGGCTGATGGCAGCGCCGTTGCAGTCGATGACACCCTGACTGCCGCCCAGTTGGAAGGCCTGGAATATGATGCGCCGGATGATTACGACGGCAGCGATCCGGGTGACTTCACCTACGACGTATTCGATGGCACTGATATGGTTGGCGGTAGCGTGGATATCACCGTTAACCCGGTTAACGATGAGCCGGATGTCTCCAGCAATAGCATTGAAGTCGATGAAGAAAGTGCAGACAACAGCCTTGGCCTGAGTGCGCCGACAGATGCCGATATCCCGGCAGATACCCTGACCATCACCGTGACGGGGCTGCCAACTCTGGGCACGATAACACTGGCTGATGGCAGCGCCGTTGCAGTCGATGACACCCTGACTGCCGCCCAGCTGGAAGGCCTGCAATATGATGCGCCGGATGATTACGACGGCAGCGATCCGGGTGACTTCACCTACGACGTATTCGATGGCACCGCTACGGTTGGCGGTAGCGTGGATATCACCGTTAACCCGGTTAACGATGAGCCGGATGTTTCCAGCAATAGCATTGAAGTCGATGAAGAAAGTGCAGACAACAGCCTTGGCCTGAGTGCGCCGACAGATGCCGATATCCCGGCAGATACCCTGACCATCACCGTGACGGGGCTGCCAACTCTGGGCACGATAACGCTGGCTGATGGCAGCGCCGTTGCAGTCGATGACACCCTGACTGCCGCCCAGCTGGAAGGCCTGGAATATGATGCGCCGGATGATTACGACGGCAGCGATCCGGGTGACTTCACCTACGACGTATTCGATGGCACTGATACGGTTGGCGGTAGCGTGGATATCACCGTTAACCCGGTTAACGATGAGCCGGATGTCTCCAGCAATAGCATTGAAGTCGATGAAGAAAGTGCAGACAACAGCCTTGGCCTGAGTGCGCCGACAGATGCCGATATCCCGGCAGATACCCTGACCATCACCGTGACGGGGCTGCCAACTCTGGGCACGATAACGCTGGCTGATGGCAGCGCCATTGCAGTCGATGACACCCTGACTGCCGCCCAGCTGGAAGGCCTGGAATATGATGCGCCGGATGATTACGACGGCAGCGATCCGGGTGACTTCACCTACGACGTATTCGATGGCACCGATACGGTGGCTGGCAGCGTTGATATTAAAGTGTTGGCTGTGAATGATGCACCGACTTCAACTGATGATAGCGTGACCACCGATGAAGATACTCCAATCATATTGGCTGTCAGCGATTTCGGTAATTTCAGTGATGTGGACGGTGACAGCCTGGCGAAAGTGAAGATAACCTCCCTGGAAACCGATGGTCGGTTAGAGTACTCCGATGATGGTGGCAACACGTGGCAAAATGTCACGCTGAATCAGGAGTTTACAACCGCTGAGCTTGATGCGGACGTATTGCGCTTTAATCCGGATGCGGATGAGAACGGCAGTCCTTATGCAACGTTTGGCTTCTCTGTGAACGATGGCACAGCGTACAGTACCAGTAGCTATGTCTTGACAGTTAACGTTACCCCGGTGGATGACGACGGATGTCCAACAGATCCTGATCCAACTGATAATAACGGCGTTTATATATTTGGTAGTACAGGACAAGATAACCAGATTGATGCTGGAGATGGATTTGATATTCTGGTGGTAAATGATGTTTCCTTGAATTTTGATACTCTCAGAACTTACGATGGAATTGAAAGAATTCATCTATGTGCAGATGGAACAAATGCAAAAAACTCTCAGAAAATATTCGATCTGAATGCTGAAGATGTGTTGGATGTAGTTGCGACCGGTTCAATCCTGGAGAATGAAAATATTCTGATTATCACCGGTGATCCTACTTTACCTGGCAACGGGAATATCAATGCAGGCGATACCGTGCTGCTTGATCCTGATGAGTGGAATAGCGCAGGAACGGTTGAATATATGGGAGATAGTTATGATTCCTATACATCTATGTTTGATGGAGAGGAAGTCACCTTATGGATAGAGGATGAAGTTGTAGTCGATATATAAATCTGTTTGTCTGAAGTAAAAGCAGTCTGTAGTAAAAAGCCCTGGATCTCTGAGGCTTTTTATTAGTCTCATTATTAATGTGTCAAAAAATTATCTTAAAGTCGCAGGCTACTAATTTTTAATTTGTTTTATTTTTGTGTAGCGAAGCTGAAATCCCGGTCATCGAGGACTGAAAATAGGTGCTCTATCGGAATAATGACAAGAGATTCATTTACGTTGAGCAGGGACAGCAACCGGGATATTTCCCGGCTGCTTAGTTGAAACAAGCTAATCAGATGGTATCGATAGTGGTATCAATATCGGCATCGACTTTGAGTATAGCGCTGTCTTTTTCAAAGACATTAAAAAGCTGGGTGCCAATAGTTTCTGTTCCACTGTCTGTCCAATCCGTTCCTAATACTATGACGCTGTCATCATCATCCCCGCTGATTAACAGGGTTTTGGTAGAGTCATCAGTCAGATCTAGTATATCCTGCGCGTCTAAGTTGTTTAACGTCTGGCTACTGTTCAGAGCCAGTTTAACCTCTGCGACTGAATTGTTCAGGGCAGGGTCTGTCAGAAGAAGATCGATATCAAGTGCGTCATCGGTCAGGAGAAGGTTGCTTCCAGCTAAACGATAGGCTTGTCCTTCAACGGTCATCGTGGTTGTTGTCAGATTACTGGGGTTACCAGCACTATCAATAAGTCGATACTCGATAGTAAAATTTAAACTTTCGCCATGCTTCAGGAAGTTAAAGTCTGAATCCGGTAAGGCATTGTCGTTTATATGAAACCGGACAAAGTCGGCCACGTCGGCGGTATTTACGACTTCCATTAAACCGTTGGTCGGATCGTTATAGAGGTTTTTCAGTACCGCTTCGTCTAAGCCGATGGAGCTGACGTTAAGATTATTGCCTGTATCGCCATCATAAGTGATCGCTGTGACCTTCACTGAGCTTTCAATAATATCCAGAGTCTTCCAATAACCTGAAGCGTTGGTGAAGGGCGGGGGAAAATCACCATCAGTAATATCGTTATGACCGTCACCGTCGAGATCATTTTGCCACAGCTGTTTTTGATTCAACGTCAGGGTTTTTGATCTGGCAAAGTCATTGATTGAGTTGCTGACGACGCTATCGAGCCTGGGGTTGAAGTGCTTACCAAGAATACTGAGAGATACTTGCTGTTCAACAGACTCTGCTGACTGATCATCGATAACTTTGACGTTAAAGCTGATTTCTGCAATTTCGCCGATGGAAAGGGCATCAATACCGCTACCAGTAATACTGTAATCACCATTAGCATCGATCGTTACCTGTACATCGCTGACAATATCGATACCGCCGTGCTGTGCGGAGCTGGTTACTGTTGCCGTTACGGTTTCGGCTACGAAGTCGTAACTGCTATTGGCGTCCGCATCGGTAACGATTTCGATTAGGCTACCCGTAAGGTTATCTTCGAATACGTCAGCTGTGCTGAGGGCGGTGATAACAGGTGCATCGTTACTACCGATAATATCCAGGGTCACTGTTTTAGGCAGAGACTCGGCGGATTGATCATCAATCACTTTGACAGCAAAGCTGATTGTCGCTGTTTCACCTGCAGAAAGGGACTCGATACCGCTGCCGCTGATGCTGTAGTCACCGTTGCTATCGATGGTAACTTGCAGGTCGCTGACGATATTGCTGCCGCCGTGTTGCGCCGAGGTGACGACTGTAGCTTCAACAGTGCCGACGACGAAGCTGTAGCTGCTGTTGGCATCCGGGTCGGTGACAGTCTCTGTCAGGCTACCGATGAGAACATCTTCAAGCACATCCGTTGCCGACAAGGTTGCAATCGTTGGAATATTATTGGTGTCTGGCTCAGATGGTGGGGGTGTTATATTGCCATTATCTAAAACGTCATTCTCTGTATTCAGCCCGTCAAAAGAGGTACTGGTGAAAGCAGGATTATCTAGCGGCCCGCGCAGATCCCGATATGTGTCGACACCGTCTATCAGGTCGACTCGAAAGTTGTTCTCTTCCGGAGTGTAATTGGAAGTGCCTTCGACTGTGGGCAGAGGCTCTGGCCCGCCTGCTGTTTTTTCCAATTGTGCCAGAATCTCGCCTAAGTCGTTAAATAGTAGTGAACCAGAGTTTTCATAAATTGGAACCAGAGCGCCAAGTTGATCAATAACCGCGTCAAAGGTAACCTTCGATCCGTTTTTTAAATGCAGACCCAGTTTGCCCTCTTCAAATGTGATTTTACTGATATCGTCACGATTAAAAGGCAGGTCGACTCTGTTGATGTTCTCCAGGCTGACAGAGTTCGCTTGCGCTACGGAAAGTTGTGTCTCTTTGCCGTTTCCCTGAATCAGATTAATAAGTCCATTCATAATCATATTCCTTAGCCTGTTAGGTAAAGTCCGTTACCCGGGATTACAGCCATCTCTTATTTGATATTTCAGCCGCTACGGCTATTTCAGATAGCTTATTAAAACTGTTCCTGAATTTTGCCTGTGGCATGTAACAGCTCAAAAGTGATGATTTTATAATCATAGCTAGCTGTCACGAGGTCAGTGTCTGCACGATATGACTCAACCTGACGGTCAAGCAGGTCAAGCAAACCCCTGCGGTTTACCGAAAACTGATCAATATAATCACGCATCACAAGATGGATCGCTTTCGAATAGTCGAACAACAGTGGAATTCGTTCTTCCAGTTTTTTCCTGCTATCCCAGGCGCTTGCAACCGATTCCCGAATATCCCGCTGGGACAGCTTAACCAGGGCGTCGGTAGAAGCCATAGTGGATGCAGCTGCAGACTGTTGTGCCGTATCCGAGCCGCCCCGATAAATATCCCAGGACATCGTCAGCCCGGCGAAGGTATCATGTGACTGACCATTCTGCGGGGACAGGTCAGAGCTGGCGCTGCCATCCTGAACCGAGCTGGTAACTTCAAAGTTGATATTTGGGCGAAAGGCAGCTTTAGTCCGGCTGTATTCAGCGTCGGCTGCTTCTGAGGTTGCGAAGGCCTCAGCAATAGTCGGATTATGTGTGAGGGCGTATTCAACCGCTTCAGCTCGCTTCTTGAATGGGAAGCTAATCGTGCTGTCTTTTTTAAGTTTCAACGGCTCTGAGCCGGTCACTTCCTGATAGTGAATATGTGCTTTGAGAAGGTTTTCCTCCATTTCGGATAAAGATGCCTGGGCAAGGGCCTGACGCGCATCAGCATGGTAAGCGTCGGTCTTCGTAATTACCCCGTTGTTAGCCCGCTCCTTGATATCCTCGGCATAGTTTTTATGTGCGTTCAGATTAGCCTGAGCTAAGGTGACCAGTTCCTGAGCTTTTAGAACCCCGATATGCGCCTTAACGGCCTCAAGCATTACATCCTGAACCCGTTCAGTTTCAAGGTGGCCGGCAGCGACATAGCGTTTTTCGGCAGAAAGAACGTTATTTGATGTATTGCCGCCATCGTAGATCATCTGTTGCAGCCTGACGTCAGCGCTATTTATCCAGGATTCATTGCTGTCGTCCTGATATGAGCGGATTGTCGTGTTGTTGGCTATCTGGGTGCCCGTTGAGAGCGAAACCGATAGTTGCGGCAGGTAGTTACCTTTAGCAGCATCTATAGCGAATCCGGCAGCTTGCTTTTCCGCCTGAGCAGAAGAAACGGCTGGATGGTACTGAACAGCAGAAGTAACAGTTTCATTGAGGGTGGTAGCTACAGCAGTATTTGCTATAGCTGCACACAAAAGTGCTAGCAGCTTGTGCAATCTCATACAAATTCATTCCTTTGCGTATGTTGAGACTAAATTGTGATGGCTGTCGGAATTTCCTTAGCAGCCACTGTTGCTAAATGGCAACAGTTATCCGAATTTAAACGTAATCATAAACAATAGTTCTGAAAAGTAAATGATTTTTTTGTGCTACATTAATATTCCATTAATTTTCGGGAGGCATTTGACGTTAGGCTAATGTGCCGGGAGTTGATTTTCAAAGACTGCTATCTAAGCGTAGATTTAATCTATATCGGAGCTAACTAAGCTCATCTACATTGGTCTTGAATCAAGTGGCGTTCTGCCTAAAATTCTTAGTAGGTATGGCTGTTTATGATCTGATCCCCCTGCTTACTGCATCACCGCTTATAACCAATATGCGCATCGTGTTGGCGAGATCCTGTGCATATTGAGTATTCTGTGGATAGCCTTCAACGATCGTATAGTGTTACATTTTCTAGAACAGCGGGCTGTTACCCGGGCCGAATTGTGTGAAAAAATATGCAAACTCAGTGAAAAATAAGGGACTTATGAGTGTAACTGAAACCACAGGTTTACTGGCTGGCGTTGCTGCTACTGCCCGAGTGCTAGGAAGGCATGTAACGGTGAGTGAGTTGACTGTTGGATTGCTACCAAAAGGAGAGCTTGCGACAGTCGATTTTTTACCCGATATTCTGGAGCGTGCTGATCTTGCATACGACAGTTTACAACTGTCTTTTAAAGAGCTTCCAGCAGAGCTCAGTCCAATCTTATTGCAACTTGATAATAATGATTGGGCGCTTTGGTTAGGGCCTCATAAAATACATAAGTACGGCGCTGAAGGTGAGTCTTTACTTTCTCTTAATCAATTGTCTGAGCAGTATTCTGGTAATGCTTGGGCTATCTATCTTCCTGTGTGCTGGCAGCAGGAAAAGCTACCGGCAAGTGACACTAAAACCCCCTGGTTCAGGCAATTACTAGCAAGTCAGAGTTGGATTTACGGTTATGCACTGCTGGCGACTCTGTTAATTAATGTTTTTGCCCTGGCTATCCCCTTTTTCACAATGGCGGTTTATGACCGGGTAATCCCGAATAATGCTTTGACCAGCCTGACCGCTCTGGCCATTGGGGCTGTGGCTATTTTACTGTTCGATTTTCTGATGAAAAATATCCGTACTTATCTGATAGAGGCGGCTGGGCGGCGGCTGGATAATCATTTAGGTGTGGTCGTTTTTGCCAGGCTGATTAAATTAAAGAATGCGGCCCGAACCCAGCCAGCAGGTCAGCTGGCAGCAACGATGAAGGACTACGAGACACTGCGTAATTTTATGTCGGGGGCTACTGTGACCCTGATGGGCGATCTGCCTTTCGCACTGCTATTTATTGCCGTTATCGGGCTGGTTGCCGGACCTATGTGGGTCTGGCCTTTGATCGGTCTGACAGTGGTTATTGTCATCGGTGTCGCGATGCAGATTCCGCTGCGTCGTCTGGTCAGTGAAAGTCAGAAAGACAGCACAGAGAAAAATGTCCTGCTGTATGAATCTCTCAGCGGTATTGAATCGCTAAAAGCTCTGGGGGCTGAAGACTGGAGTACCCAGCGCTGGCGTCAGTTGGTTGGCATAACCAGTGTTAATCAGGATATGTATCGTCGTTGGAGTGGTTTCTCACAGCATAGCGCCAGCTTTATTCAGCTATTAGTGAGTATCGCGATCATTGTGCACGGTGCCGTGCTGGTTGCCGCAGGTGAAGTGACTTCCGGCGTTTTGATCGCATCGTTGATGCTGGGTAGCCGTGCCATGGGGTCTTCCGGGCAAATTGCCAACCTTCTGATTAGTTACCACCAGGCATGCCTTAGTTTTGCCGTTGTGAATGGAGTTATGCAGGGCGAATCAGAAAGCCGGCCGGTGAATGAAGTGGTATCTAAATCTCGCTACCAGGGCAATCTCAATCTTCAGGATGTGAGTGTTCGTTATCAACCGGACGCACCTGAGGTGTTGAAGGGGTTGAATCTTGAAATCCAGGCCGGCGAAAAAATTGGTATTCTGGGAAAAATTGGCAGCGGTAAAAGTACCTTACTAAATGTGATGATGGGGCTGCAGAAGATTGAAGATGGCAGGGTGCTGATTGATGGCTTGAATATTGAGTCGGTAGATCTGGTTAACCTGCGGCGAAATATCGGTTTTATGCAGCAGGAAAACCACCTGTTCAGTGCCAGTCTGCGCACAAATATAGCGCTTCGTGATCTGACTCTGGGTGATGATGCTGTTATGAAAGCGATGCAGATCATTGGCCTGGATGAGGTAATCGGGCAGACAGAGAAAGGGTTGGATCTTCCGATCGGTGAGCGGGGTAGTAGTTTGTCCGGTGGTCAGCGCCAACTCGTATGCCTGGCACGGGCTTTTTATGGTGATCCGGCGATCATGCTGTTGGATGAGCCGACCAGTCTGTTGGATAACGGTTCCGAACATCGTGTTTTGCAGGGTATGGCTGAAGCGGTGAAAGATAAAACCCTGGTATTAGTAACCCACCGGCCTAAATTATTGGCACTGGTTGATCGGTTGATCGTTCTGGATGGCGGCCAGATTGTCGCAGATGGGCCTAAAGATCAGGTGCTCAGCGCACTGAGTTATAAGAATACTAATGTAGGAGAGGAGGCATGAGTATTTTACAGTTTAATAGCCTCCCGTTGCGCCTGGATGTTAACAGAGGTCCCCGCAAAGCAATTGTTGCCTTATTACTGCTGATCGCTTCTTTTCTGTTGTTTTTCCTGCTCTGGGCCAGCGTCGCGTCACTGGATATTACCGTGTTTGGTTCCGGGCGGGTGGTGCCGTCAGCTCAGTTGCAGGTAGTGCAAAACCTGGAAGGTGGAATCATCTCTGATATACATGTCAGGCAAGGAGACTTGGTTGAAAAAGATCAACTGTTGCTGGAGATTGATAACATCGGGTTTACCGCCGACCTGGAAGAGCTGCGCGCAAATTATCAGGGAGCGTTAGCCGTAGCGGCACGCTATACCGCAGAGACGGAAGGGCGGGTGCCTGTTTACCCAGAAGAGCTTGCGAACAGACCAGATCTGATCAGACAGGAGAATGCGTTATTTCTGGAGCGGGCGTTGGAGCTAAAATCGACTCTGGATGTTCTTCAGCGACAGGTCGAGCAGAGAAGGCTGGCACAGGATGAGATTCAACAACAGATCAATTCTGATCGGCGTAATCTGGCATTGATTCGGGAAGAGATCCGTCTTAATAAACCGTTAGTTGAGCGTGGCGCAACATCGAAAGTCGAGTTTATAAAGTTACAGCGCGAAGAAGGCTCACTGATCGGTAAGATCGAAGGTCTTAAGGTTGCCTATAACCGGACCAATGCAGAGATACAGGAAGCGCAGGCCAGGGTTAGTCAGCAGGAAGCTACTTTTAACTCGGAAGCCCGCTCCAGTTTAAATGAGCTACAGGTAAAAATTGCTGCGATGAAAGAGTCTATCGTCGGCTCACAGGACAGAGTTGCCAGGCGTCAGGTCAAAGCACCTGTTTCGGGTATTGTTAATCGGGTACTGATAAACACTATTGGCGGCGTTAGCCGGCCCGGTGATGATCTGGTCGAGATTGTACCTGTTGAAGATGAGTTGCAGATAGAGATGCGGGTGAAACCGGCAGATATTGGATTTATTACGGCGGCTCAACCGGCCATTATCCGGTTCACGGCTTATGATGCTTCGATCTTTGGTGCACTTGATGGCCATGTACAACAGATAGGCGCGGATACTCTTACGGATGATCAGGGTGAAGTGTACTACCAGGTAGTAGTCAAAGCAGGGCGCAACCACATGGGTAGCAAAGAAAAGCCGCTGCCGATTATCCCTGGTATGGTAGCCGAAGTGCATGTAACAACCGGTCAGCGCACGCTTCTGGATTACATCATTAAACCAGTGACCAAGTTGCGGCAACAAGCGCTGAGGGAGCGTTGATCCTGGCTAAGTGCTCAGATGCTTTTTGTTATTAAACTCAATCTGGGTAGTGAAATCCACAGTTTGTTAAAAGAGCTTGCTTAAGCTCTTTTTTTATAACGATTTTTTCATTATATTCTGTAGATTAGCGTTTTTTCGCAGTTCCTTAAAGGATGTATCCGAGGAGAAACAATGCCCAGCGTAATGATCAATGACAGAGAGATGCACTATCTGGATCAGGGAGAGGGCTTTCCTCTGTTGCTGGGCCACAGTTATCTCTGGGATAGCCGAATGTGGGCCCCGCAGCTGGATCTGCTGTCGCAGCATTTCCGCTGTATCGTGCCCGATCTCTGGAGTCATGGGCAGTCACAACCGGTAAGCACTGATGCTCTTAGTCTCGATCAGTTGGCAGAAGATAAGCGTGCCCTGATGCACCATTTGGGGATAGATCGTTATAGCATTGTCGGTATGTCGGTCGGGGCTATGTGGGGCGCGAAACTGGCGATGAATTATCCCGATGAGGTGGCCAGTCTGGTCATGCTGAGCAGCTACCTGGGTTCTGAAAAACCAGAGACTGCTGCCGATTACATGGAGCTGCTCAGTATCGCTGAACAGATGGGGGAAGTACCGCCAGCTGTGATCGATGCGGTCGTGCGTATCTTCTTTTGTGCAGAAACTCAGCAACGCCATCCGGCTTTGGTGGAGACTTTCCGTTTTGATCTGATGTTTCTGGCTCCGGAGCAGATCCGGGGCATTGTTGCGATGGGTGAGCAGGTCTATCAACGGCAGTCGATGTTGGATCGGATCACCGATATACGTTGCCCAACCCTGATCATGGTTGGCGATGGTGATCTGGCCCGCCCGGTCGCTGAGAGTGAAGAGATGCACCAGCTTTTGCCGGGCAGTCAGTTTGCCGTTATTGAGAACGCCGGCCATATGAGCAGTTTAGAACAACCGGATCAGGTTAATCAGTTGCTGGCTAATTTCCTTAGCTCGATCGATGGTGTGCAGCTGGGCCTGACGGAAATGGCCCAGGTCTGATGGCAGATCAGAAGGAGATGGTGTCGTCCTGGTGCGTCTATATTCTCCGGTGTGCCGATCAAACTCTCTATACCGGTGTTACCACTGACCCTGACCGACGACTCAAAGAACATAATGAGAGTGACCGCCTGGGCGCTAAGTATACCCGTGTGCGGCGGCCTGTTGAGCTGGTCTATCAGGAGCCCCGTGATAACCGTTCACTGGCTTGCCAGCGGGAAGCCGCGATTAAGAAACTGTCCCGTAAGGCTAAGCTAGAGCTCATTAACAGTGTCAGTTAATAAAAATCCCGGCTAATCAACAAGGCTGTTGATCAGAACTGGGGTGGAAAAATAAAGGAACTCTGCTGCTGCCAGAACTGCCCATCGGCTGATAACACAAACTGCATCGCTTCAGAGTTCGATCGTGGTTCAATTTCAATAGCGTTATCCCGTTGCTTAGCACAGACCCGGTAATTAAACTCATTTCGTTTACCCTGGGTCAGCTTCAGATAACCCGGTCCTTCCAGCTCAAAGCGCTCATTCTGACCTCCCTCGTGGCTTATTGCGACGGTAAAACCAGTGCTGTCCAGTGACAGGTTTTCTGCGATAAGCAGGTAATCGTTACAGATCTGTCCTTCGCCGGTAATGCGGTAGATATTCTGCCGGTCCCTTAATACTTCGATCAGCAGCTGATCCCGGTCGTTGAACTCCCACACCAGGTAGCCAAAGGTTGCCAGTATGGCTACGAGATAACCGACCAGTCTTGGCCGCAATACAGGGCTTGGTTTGTTCTGTTCAGTATTGGCCGAGATAAAGCGGATCAGCCCGCGGGGTTTGCTGAGTTTATCCATCACTTCATCGCACACATCGATACAGGCACCGCAGGCAATACAGTCCGCCTGCAGGCCGTCACGGATATCGATACCGGTAGGGCAAACATGAACGCACAGCTTACAGTCCACACAGTCGCCGCCACTGATCTTTTTAGCTGAGCCTGTTTTAACAGAGTTCGTACGCGGTTCGCCACGGGTCTGATCGTAGCTGACAGTACGGGTATCTTCATCAAACATGACCGACTGGAAACGAGCGTAGGGGCACATATGCAGGCAGACCTTTTCCCGGGTCAGACCGGCATTAACATAGGTCAGCAGAGTGAATATCAATATCCAGCTGAACATCTCCAGGCTTATATTCAAGCCGATGATATCGCTGGCGATCTCCCGGACCGGTACAAAGTAACCGATAAAGGTAATAGAGGTTGCCGCAGCGACTAGTAGCCACAGAGCATGCTTTACAATACGACGTGTCAGGTTTGCGGCTTTAAGGCGCTGTTTATCTCTTTTAATCCGGTTATTCCGGCTGCCTTCGACCAGGGTTTCAATGCGGATAAAAATCCAGGTCCAGATACTCTGGGGGCAGGCAAATCCGCACCAGATCCGGCTGTATGCCATCGCCATGGCGAACAGAGATACCGCGCCGATGATCATAAACCCTGCCAGCAGAAACAGGTCCTGAGGGCTGAGCTTTAATCCAAACAGGTGAATGCGGCGGCCATAGAAATCAAACAGAACAATCTGTTCGCCGTCCAGATTGATCCAGGCAGTGGCGAAAAACATCAGTATCAGGGAGCCGCTGATCAGGCGTCGCAGGTTTTGAAAAAAGCCCCGGGTCAGACGGACATAGATTGTTCCGTTTACCTGTTTTGGGTTGTGTTGATGTACCGGAATCTGTTGCATGGGAACCTGGGCAGAAAAAGAAAAGAGGAAAGAACAGGCTGACTATTTTAGGCGGAGATAAAAATAAGAACAGATTTAAAAAAAAGTATATTATCGAGCACAGATGACCTGTTTAAGCGTCTGTACCTATTATATTTCTGGGATTTGTACCCTTTATGGCCTTTCTTTACGAACAACTGGAGCAGCAACTAAGGGAACAGATCGAATCCGGGCAGTTGGCATATGGCAGCCGACTACCTTCGGTGAGGGAGGTCTGTACCGAACAGGGGCTGTCAAAATCCACCGTGCTCAATGCGTATGCGCGGCTTGAAGCGGCGGGTCTGATCCGGGCAAGGGCTAAGTCCGGCTATTTCGTCTGTCAGGAAAGTCATGAGCCAGCAGTGACCCGGCCAAGCCAGCCGGATATGGAGCCTGCGTATATCTCAGCCGACAGCTTGTTGCTGGATATCATGCAGCAGAGCGCGGCATTTGATATCCGGCCAGATTTCACGCCCACCCAGTATTCCGAACCGCTGCGCCGCTGTTTGGCGCGAGCTGCCAGAAGCCAACGCGGTGAAGAGCAGCATTATTATGATGAACCGGCAGGTTTGCTCGGCTTGCGACAGCAGTTGGTGCGCCGCTGTGCCGAGGGCGGTAGCCATGTTGACGCCGAAGACATCATCGTCACCGGCGGTTGCCAGCATAGCTTGCTACTGGCATTGATGGCGGTGACCCGGCCCGGCGATACGGTTGCGGTTGAATCACCTGGTTTCTACGGAGTATTGCAATTAATTGAAGCGCTGGGCCTGAAGGCGGTAGAGGTTCCCTCATCCCCGGCAACCGGCATCAGCCCTGATGCGCTGGAGATGGCGATACGACACTGGCAGATCAAGGCCGCGGTACTGATGCCCAGCTTTGCCACACCGACCGGCGCCTGCATGCCGGAACAGCATAAGAAAAAAATACTCAGTCTGGCCCGGGAACAGGATGTCGTGCTGATCGAAGATGATATTTATGGCGATCTGGCGTTTGGTCTGCAGCGTCCAAGAACGCTCTATTCCTATGCTCAGGAGATGGCAGCTGCTGATCAGATGATACTTTGCTCTTCGTTCTCCAAGAGCCTGTCCCGGGACCTGCGTATCGGTTGGATTGTACCTGGCAGATTTCATGCCCGGATCACTAAACTTAAATTGGTCACCCAGCTGGCCTGCAGCCGTACGACTCAAACTGCATTGCAGATGTTTTTTGAAGAGGGCAGCTTTGACCGATACCTGCGTCAGAAACGGCAGCAGTTATCGGATCAATGCCGACAGCTGCAGCAATTGATTCGTGACTTTTTTCCTCAGGCCCTGAGTTGCAGCCAGCCCAAAGGTGGTTTGGCGTTGTGGCTTGAACTGCCGGAAACGATTGATACCGTAGCCCTCTACAACCTGGCTCGAAAAGAGGCTATTAGCCTGACACCGGGGCGACTGTTTACCTCGCAGCAACGCTATAACAACTGCCTGCGATTAAGCTTCGCCCAGCCGTGGAATGAAGATCGGGTTGCTGCGCTGAAGCGGGTAGCAGAGTTGGTCAATAACAGTAGCTAAAGCAACCAGCAGGTCTGATGAGGCAGGGGGCTTGTATGTGAGAATAAATACAGCCTAACCGTTCTTTTCTGGTCTGATTCCGAAAATTGCAATTTTATACAATGCCTCAGATAAAAAGCCCTGCATAGTGGTATCAGTTACCGGGTGATTCCCCGGGTGTTTGGAGGAACAGTAGTGACTAGCACTAAACAAAATTTGAACGGTTCATTAAATACAGGTTTTGCCAGCGATAATATTGAAGGCGCATCGCCTGAAGTGATTGACGCGATTGTAAACTGTAACTCTGGTCAGCAGACGCCGTATGGTGCCGACGAGTACACTGTCCGGGTTGAACAAAAGCTATGTGATATTTTTGAAACAGAGGTCAGTGTGTTTCTGGTGCCGACGGGTTCTGCGGCTAATGCTTTATGCCTGAGTACGCTAACACCGCCTTGGGGATCAGTCCTCTGCCATCCGGAAAGTCATATCAATAACGATGAATGCGGCGCCCCCGAGTTTTTTACTAACGGTGCCAAGCTGGTCTGCATTGATGGCGATAACGCTAAAATTGATCTTCAGATTTTGCAGCAAAAAGCCCGCAACAAAGTGGGTGATGTGCATTCCGTTCAGCCTTCTGTGGTGAGTATTACTCAAGCCACTGAAACCGGCAGCATATACTCAATTGATGAGATTCGGGCCATAGGTGATGTTTGCCGTGAATCGGGTTTGCGCCTGCATATGGATGGCGCGCGGTTCGCTAATGCGCTGGTCGCTTTGGGGTGTTCGCCTGCAGATATGACCTGGCGGGCGGGCGTTGATGCATTATCTTTCGGTGCCACGAAAAACGGCGTTTTAGCTGCGGAAGCTATCGTCCTTTTTGATCGTACTCTGGCTGAAGAGATGGGCTACCGGCGTAAGCGAGCCGGACACCTGTTATCGAAAATGCGGTTTTTATCATCGCAGATAGATGCCTACCTGAGTAACGGTTTGTGGCTTAACAATGCAAAGCAGGCAAATCTGATGGCGGCAAGGCTGGCAACAGGTCTGGCTGAAATTGAAGGTGTTGAATTACAAAACGCTACAGACGCTAATATTATTTTCTGTAAGCTGCCTGAAGCTGTAATTGCCGGGTTGTTAGATCAGGGCTTTCGTTTCTATCATGATCGCTGGGGTAAAAATGTTATCCGTTTAGTGACGACCTTTGCCAGCCAGCCTGAAGAGATAGATCATTTCATCAGTGCTACCAAACGGCTGCTGGTATAAGCCTGTATCCAGTTGCCTGGGCTTTAGTTTCCGGGCTTAGCTGTTAAATGTGACAGTTGAGCTTTTGCTAGTATTAGCGCTGCAGTTAAATGCTTTTCATTGCTTAACTCTTAAGAGGGCTTCGTGAAGGATCATATCGAGTTTCATCGTATACCTGATACGCCGGATCTGGTTCTGAGTGAAGGGGTTTTCTCTGAATACAGGTTTGATCCCCATTACCATATCGATTACCACATCGGTCTGGTGGTTGAGGGTGTTCAGCGCCAGAAATTTCAGGGTAATACGGTTTTGCTTGGTCCGGGAAGGGTTTCAATCATGCCGCCAGGGGAGATTCATGACGGTATCGGGCATGAGAAAAGTGAGTACAGGTTAAAAACGTTTCGTCTCTCCCCCGATCTGATCACTGATTACTTTAGCGATATATACGAAACAGAAGGGGATCCCTTCTTTGCCGGTGCAATGCTCGAGAATAGCCGTATTGCAACGCAACTATTACAGTTGTTTCAGGGTATTCAGAGCAGCAACTCCCTCTCGTCCATAGCAGTGGAAGAGAACTGGATAGGCTTGCTAGAGCCTCTCCTGTCACAGCTCTGCAAGATTTCTCCTAATGAGGGAAAAGGTGGTCTGGCACCACTGCAGCGGAATTTGATTCGGGAGTACTGTCACGAAAATCTGAGTGACAAAATTGTCCTCGATCAGCTGGCTCAGCTGTGTGGCCTGAGTCGATATCAATTTCTAAGACGGTTTGAAAAAACCACAGGCGTGACTCCCCATGCCTGGCTAACCCGTTTGCGGTTGGAAAATGCCTGTAAGCTGATGCGCCATACCGATGATAGCATTGCCAGTATCGCCGCTGATGTTGGTTTTT
The DNA here is from genome assembly GCF_050870985.1 of Amphritea sp. HPY. Taxonomy (NCBI): domain Bacteria; kingdom Pseudomonadati; phylum Pseudomonadota; class Gammaproteobacteria; order Oceanospirillales; family Oceanospirillaceae; genus Amphritea; species Amphritea sp. HPY. The sequence continues at coordinate 114,908 of NZ_CP194015.1, forward strand.
ACGATCAGAGCCACTTCAACCGTGCATTTCGTCAGGCCTATGGCGTACCGCCTTCGTGCTATTAATAAACTAATGCCTATAGCCCTGGAGCAAAGGGTTTGCAAAGCAAGGTCAAGGCTGTTGCTCACTGCTTAGTCTGACATTTAATGATGGTTTTCTGTATCGTGGCTATGTTCATGGTCTGACCCGTTATGCAGTGTCTCTTCAGCCCTGTTCTCTTCAGTTCTTTTATCTTCAGGCCTTTTATCTTCAGCTCTGTGCTCTTCAGTGGCTCGCACGCCTATCCCCTCAGAGTAAACCAGTTCACCCCCTAAATAAGCCTGAAATGTAATGCCAGTAACACCGGTCAGTATCAGTAACAGGTAAAGCTTTGAAGCAAGTCCTTTAATCCGATACCTCAGAATGGCTAATCCACAGAACAGTATGGCCAGAGCTATACCCAGTTTCATATGGAGTCCGATCACCGAAGCATCATCATGGTGATGCTGACTAGTGGCATGCCATGTTTCATGATCAAACCAGCCGGTCGCAATTGTGATGACAGCAGCGATTGCCACAAAACAGGTAGTGAGCTTTGCAAACTGTGCAATTGCCGCGTCACTCTTGAAGGACGCCCAGATATCCAACGCTGCAGCGAAGATTGATAAGGCAATAACAAAATGCACAGCTATCGGATGGATAGGAAAATCAAATAGGTAGTCCATAGTGTGTATCTGGTATTCAGGAACTCAAAATCAAAAGCTGCATGGCAGCCAGATATAACTTCTCAATCAAGGCTGGTAATCATTTGGGCCAGCGTTACCGTCAATTGCTCCGGCTGCTCAGTTAAGAAAGTTGTTCCGTTAGCTGCCGAAGCAAATGGGTAAAGATAAGACTTGTACCTCAGTGTTTATGTTCGTAGCCCTTAGCGCTCTTACCCGACGACATACCTTCCAGCAACTCGATATAATTCATAGCAGCTTCACCAAGCTGATGCGTGTAAGCCATCGCTGGTAATTCTCCAGCCCCGGAAGCATGCAATTTTCCCATAGCCTCACCGCTCATCATCTCTTCGACCAGGTGTTTGGCATGGCCTATCATTTGCTCGCCATGAGCAATGCTGATCTCATCCACACCCTTAGCCATATTCATTTTTCCCAGCATGATAAGGTTCGAGCCCTGAGCCGCCATTTCCATCGCGTGGTTAATCATTACGTGCATATGGTGCAAGGTCATATCGGCTTTTTTCATATGACCGTCTGCCTGTGCCAGTGGCGCAGCAATGCAACCTAGAAAGGCGAGCCCAAGCAGTAATTTATGTATTGAGTGACGCATTTTTTATCTCCTATTTATGCTGTTCCCAAACGGAGAACGCCCGTAAGATCTCATCAGTATAGTTGAGCGTAGCGGGCGAAATACTCAGTACATTTGATATTGAACTGTGCTGATTCAGCCTCTGGAATGCAGAGCTTGCAGAGGTGAGATGGTTAGCATCCAAGGAGATGTGGTTTGGTGACTGCTCGACGGTTTAAATGAATTTATTTGAACTGATCATTCAGCCGGTCGAGTTCGGTGGTCAGCATTTCAGTAAAGTTGCTGGCCAGAACCGATGCCGGACGGTGTGCCGGAGTCAGTACCGAGACTGACAAGATTACTTCCGGAGCAAATGGCTTGAACACCAGTTGAGCCCGGTCATCAAAACGTTGCAGATAGCCGCTGGCGGTCATCGGATCACAGATACAGTAACAGAGGTTCTCTTCTACCAGTTTCAGGGCGGGTTGAAAGGTCAGCAACTCGAAGCGTTGATTCATCGTGGCCCCCTGGCTGCGAAACGCTTTCAGGGTAGACTGATAGTTCGGATGATCTTCCTGCAGTGTGGCAAGGGGAAGGCCATCAAGGTCTTTCGGTCCGATAAATGCCTTTTGCGCTAAAGGGTCATCAATCGGCAGCGCGCAGACACACTTAAGGTCAAAGGTCATGGCTGAAAGTGCCCGGTTTGGTGGCGGGGTTTCAGCCAGGCCGATGTCGTATTGCTGAGAGGCAACCCACTCTTCGATCACCGACGAATCACGCATCATCATCGATACGTTCACCTTGGGCTTATCCTGCACAAAATCGGCTACCAGCCGGGGCATCAGATAGTTGGAGGCCGCCGGCATACAGGCGATCTTCAGTCGGCCCAGCTCCAGGCCTGCAATCTCCTTCATGGTACGTGCAGTTTTATTTAACCGTTTCAGAATTTGTTCAGACTCTTCAAGAAAGTAGTGCGCTTCCGGTTTTCGGATCAGCCGGCCACGCTGTCGTTCGAACAGCTCTACTCCCAGCTCCTCTTCTAATGTGGCGATCATATTACTCACCGCCGGCTGGGTACGTTGCAGGGTTCGCGCTGCTTCAGAAATGGATCCCGTGCGCATGACCTCACGGAAGCACTGCAGCTGTCGGATGGTGATGTTCATAAAATTCTTTATAACCCTGTTTTTGTCAGATTTATAACTGACTGTAAGCAAAGAGGAATAACGTTAACCATAATTTAAAATTATGGAGGTATCAATATTTTGAAATTGATTTTATACCCTTGTGAAACAAATATGAACGCTACCAGTGTGTAACAGGGCTGGTCTCGTAAGAGGCCGAGTAGTCTGGATGAGAGTCACTGGAATAATAAGAAGTATCTGAGGAAACCCGAATGAACAAGTTTGCCAGCTATCTGCTGACTGGACTGATATGTCTGGTAGCGGGTGGCCAGTTTATCCAGGTAGTGACGCGCTACGTTCTTGAAATCCCGGTGATGGGATTAGAGGAAACGTTGCTCTATCCGACGATGTGGCTGTATATCCTCGGGGCGGTGAATGCCTCCCGTGAAAATACCCATATCCGTGCCAATGTGCTGGAAATCTTCCTGAAAACCAAGCGTCAGGTTGTCTCACTGGCCATTATTGGTGAAGTACTGAGTCTGATAATCGGCTGCTGGCTGATGTATTGGGCCTGGGATTTTACCAAATACTCCCTGCGGGTCTGGAAAGAGAGTCCGACCCTGTATATCCCCACTTTTTACGTAGATGTTGCCCTGCTCACCGGAATGGTTCTGATGATGATCTATACCGCGTGGCACCTGTGGAATCACATCCGCGACCTGACTACTGATAATAAGGAGCAATAAGATGGTTGAAATTGCACTGATTGCAGTGGCGGTTCTGGTCGTTTTGCTGACCCTGGGCCTGCCATTACCCTACTGTTTCGGCGGCGGCCTGATGGTGATGTATTTCCTCGGCGACGTAATAATGAAAGGCAATATGCTGTGGGGTTTCCAACAGCTGGGTAACCCGGTATTGCTGGCCATACCTCTGTTCGTACTGGCGGGCACTATTATGAGTGTCAGCGGCATAGCCGCCAGTTTGCTTAACTTTGTTAATATTTTTGTCGGTCATCTGCGCGGTGGTCTGGGTGTTGTGGCAACGATTAGCTGTGCGCTGATCGGCGCGATCTCCGGCTCCGGCCTGACCGGTGTGGCGGCGATCGGTCCATTACTGATTCCTGAGATGGAAAAGCAGGGCTATCCCCGTGAATACGCCACTGCACTGATCGCTAACGCATCTTTGTTAGGCCTGCTGATTCCGCCAAGCGTAACCATGATTGTTTATGGCTGGGTGACGGATACCTCTATTCTGGCTTGCTTCCTGGCGACTTTAGGCCCGGGCTTGTTGATCATGTTTAACTTCTCTGTGGTCAACGTCTGGCTGGCGCGTAAGTTCCCGCTGGTGCTGGATGAGCGGCCACAGGGCAAAGAGTTTGTTGCTGAAGTGACTAACCGTGGCTTCAAGGCAACGCCTGCACTGCTGATGCCGGTGATCATACTGGGCGGTATCTATGGCGGTATTATGACGCCAACTGAAGCCGCGGCTGTTGCTGTTATCTATGCGCTGCCGGTTGGTTTCCTGATCTACAAGGGCCTGGACCTGAAGACCTTCCTGTTCGCAGGTAAGGAAGCCTCCACTGCGGTTGGCGCCATCATGCTGATGATTCTGTTCAGTATGATCCTGTCGCAGATGTTTGTGGTCGAGAGCGTACCGCAAGCGCTGGTGGAGTCGATCTTCCAGATCACCGAAGACAAAACCATATTGCTGATATTGATTAACATTCTGTTGTTCCTGGTGGGCATGGTCGTTAACGATGTCACCGCAATTATTCTGATCGCCCCTCTGCTTCTGCCGTTGATGGAAGCGATCGGTATCAGTCCAATTCAGTTCGCTGCGATTATGGGTGTGAATACTGCTATGGGTGGGGTAACTCCGCCATACGCATCAATCCTGTATCTCGGCGCTCGCATCGGTAAAGTTCAGGTAACTAAGGTGATAAAGCCTGCCATGCTGCTGATTATTACTGGCTACCTGCCAGTAGTGTTCCTGACATCGTTCTGGGATGACCTGTCGATGTATCTGCCTAACTTCTTTGGCTATTAAAAAGAAATCTAAAAAACGAAAGAGGATTCTGTAATGAAGAAATCGTTTCTAACAACTGCGGTACTGGCCGGCACACTTGCCCTGACATCTATCGCTGAAGCGGCTGAACTGAAGATCAGTCATATCCGTCCACAGGGCGCAACTATCGATGTAGAGCTGCAGGAGCTATCTGCCGATATCGAAAAAGCCACTGGCGGTGATCTGTCGCTGAAGATTTTTGCAGCCAGTGCACTGGGTGACTACACCACAGTTCAGGAACGTATCTCCGTAGGCGCAATCGATATGGCGGTTCAGCCAGCGGCGACTGCAGCATCCCGTAAGATGCAGATCTCTGCATTCCCATATATCGCGGCAAACTGGGAGCAGGCACAGTCTATCTACGGCCCGGGTGGTGCAATCAACAAAGCGATGAAAGAGTTGTATGCCCAGCAGGACATAGAGATGCTGGCAGCATACCCGGTTTATTTCGGTGGTGTAGCGCTGAATCGTGATGCTGTTTCACCGGGTGACGCTGATGTTGAAAAGGGGATCAAAGTACGTGTTCCGGGTATCAAGAGCTTCCAGCTGACCGCTGATGCACTGGGTTACATCAGTTCACCAATCCCGTTCTCCGAGGCATTCACTGCGGTACAGACCGGTGTTGTTGATGGTGTAATCGGTTCCGGTGCAGAAGGTTACTACGCTTCTTTCCGTGACGTCACTAAGACCTACATCCCGGTTAATACTCACTTTGAAGTGTGGTACATGATCATCAATAACGAGTCTATGTCTGATCTTGACTCTGAAGATCAGGTAGCGCTGCGTAAAGCTGCAGCTGACTTTGAAGTACGTCGCTGGGCTAAAGCTGAATCTGACCAGGCGGCTAACGAGAAGAAACTGGAAGCTTACGGTGCAACTATCGTCAAGCTGAGTGACGACCAGCTGGCAGCGGCAGCTAAGAAAGCCCGTGCTGAAGTATGGCCTCAGATTCTGGAAGACGTTGGTGCTGATTGGGGTCAGGGTATCCTGGACCAGATCGCTAACTAAGCATCACTCTGTAAATTTCTGTACCTGAAGAAGGGGGCTGCGAATTCACGGCCGTAGTCCCCGGTTATTAAGCCTGATATGTCGTCGCTCACCCGAGCGTCTTCAGTTCAGGTAACGATAACCTCTGCTCCGTGAGTTTTTGCCCGGCGGCGGTCCCTGTTGTAAGCAGTTTAGTCGATCAGAATTGATACATTGAGCTGTGATAGCACGATGTTTCAGCGACACTGCTCGATCGTATCGCCGGGCGTTTTTTACCCTGAATAAGGGCATCAAAGAAAAGCGGTGAGGATATGTTCCGTTCTCTTACTGAAAAGCAAAAACATCAGTCCATGATCAGTTTAACGATCAACGATAAGCCGGTTACCGTGCCCGAAGGCAGCACCTTATGGGCGGCGATGGCCCTGGCTGGTGAAACCGCGACCCGAATTTCTCCGGTGACCCGTCAATCACGTTCCGCCTACTGCGCTATGGGTATCTGTTTTGAGTGCATGGTTGAAATTGACGGAATGCCAAATCAACAAGCCTGTCTGACCCAGGTCAGAGAGGGAATGACGGTAAACTGCCAGGTGATCACCGAGCATACGTCTCTGCTGGACAGTGCTATGACAGCACCGAGCGCTACTCAGACCTCAATGAACCTTGCACAAGAGGTTGGAGGAGATCATGCCTGAAGTGAGCCTTAACAGTTACGATATCGCAATCATCGGTGCAGGGCCTGCCGGTATGTCCGCCGCAATTACCGCGTCAAAAGCGGGGGCTTCGGTAGTGGTACTGGATGATAAACCCAGAAGTGGTGGGCAAATCTACCGCAATGTAGATGCCAGTCCGTTGGCGGATCCTGCTTTACTGGGTGAGGATTATCTTAAAGGAAGCCAGCTTACAGCTGTCTTTAAGCGTTGCTCAGCTGAACATATAAGTGGTGTCAGTGTCTGGCATGTAGGTGATGACGGCGAGCTGCTATTTTCACTGGACGGTGAAACCCAGCGCCTGACGGCACGACAAATTATTATTGCTACTGGTGCGATGGAACGCCCATTTCCGGTTCCGGGCTGGCATCTGCCCGGTGTAATGTCTGCCGGCAGTGCCCAGGTGATGCTTAAATCCGATGGTCTGGTGCGTGATGGTGCCGTGTTTGCCGGAACAGGACCTTTGCTATACCTGATTGTTGCTCAGTATCTGCGTCTTGGCGTTAAGGTCAAAGCGCTGGTGGATACCACGCCTAAGAACAATTACCTCAGTTCAATGTCCGAAATCACCGGCGCGATGAGCGCGGTGGGAATGTTGATAAAGGGACTGGGGTTGATGAACGAAATTCGAAAGTCAGATACCAAAGTGTACCGCTTTGCCGAAGGCCTGGAGGTACAGGGGGAAAGCGCATGCCGGGGGTTGTCCTTTACCATCTCAGGCAAAAGGCATGAAATAGAAACCGAGCACTTATTTCTGCATCAGGGGGTTATCCCGAACCTGAATATGACCCGGGCACTGGGCCTCAAGCATACCTGGTGTGAACAGCAGTTATGCTGGAAGCCGCAAACCGATATCTGGGGGCAGAGCTCGCACAGTTTCATTGCTGTTGCCGGTGATTCCAGTGGTATCGTCGGTGCTGATTCTGCCGCTGCAATGGGCCGTATCTGCGCCCTGCGGCAGCTGGCTAATCAGGGCCGCATTACTGAGCTTCAGGTCGAACATGACGGGGCAGAAGATCTGCGCTTTATAAAACGACAAAATCGTTTCCGTCGCTTTATCGACCGCTTATATCGACCAGTGGATCAGCACCGTAAACCAACCGCTGATAATACTGTGGTTTGCCGTTGTGAAGAGAGAACCGTCAAAGACCTGAAACAAGGTTTTGCCCTGGGAGCCCGGGAGCCTAACCAGCTTAAAAGCCAGACCCGCTGTGGTATGGGGCCTTGTCAGGGACGAATGTGCGGTCACACAGTGAGCGAACTGCTGGCCGACTGGCGTCAGCAACCTGTTTCTGAGGTCGGCTATTACCGACTACGTTCACCCATGCGTCTGGTGACGTTACAGGAGCTGAGTCGTTTTACTGATGTTATGCCTGCTTCTCCAGTTACCGCAGCCAGCGATGTACAAGTGAAGGCGGCTGGCGAAGAGACAAAAGAGCAGGAGCTGGCGCAATGACCGTTACCCGTAAAAGTGAAGTGTTGGTGGTTGGTGGTGGCATTCAGGGTTCATCAACGGCTTACCATCTGGCCCGTCGGGGTGTCTCGGTAACGGTACTTGAAAAAGACACCGTATCGCGCCATGCCTCTGGTGTGAACGCGGGTGGTGTACGACTGCTGGGCCGAAATGTTGCCGAAGTTGAACTCAGTAAAGTAGCCATGGAGATGTGGCAGCAACTGGACGATGAGCTGGATGCCGATACCGGTTTTCGAGCCCGCTCTCTGATCAATGTCGCCGCTGATGAAGCCGACCTTGAAACATTGCGTAACCGCGAACAGCAGATGCACGCGTTGGGTTATTTTCACGAAGTGAGGCTGGACCAGCAAGAACTGCGGGAGCGGCTGCCCCATGTTGCTGATCACTGTGTTGGTGGCGTGGTGTCTGAGCAGGATGGTTATGCTATTCCGTTTCACTCGACCCAGGCTTTTCGTATTGCCGCTGAACGTCAGGGGGCACTGTTTTGCGAAGGAGAGCAGGTACAACAGATCCGTAAAGTCGGTGACAGCTGGCTGGTGAACACTGCTACGGCCCAATATCAGGCTGAGCATCTGGTGAACTGCGCCGGTGCCTGGGCGGACCTGATCTCGGTGATGATCGGTGACAATGTGCCAATGTCATACAGCGCACCGATGCTGATGATTACCGCTCGGATGCCGCATTTTGCAACGCCGGTAGTCGGTGCTGTCAGTCGCCCACTGTCATTTAAACAGTTTGAAAATGGCACGGTACTGATCGGCGGCGGTGCTAAAGGGTTTGCCGATAGGGCGAATAACACCACGCGTCTGGATTACAGCCTGCTGGCCAGCGGCGCGCATAATGCGATTGATTTTTTCCCGATTATGAAAACCGCCTGTATCAATCGTATGTGGTCCGGTCTTGAAGCCTATATGCCGGATAACCTGCCGGTAATCGGTAAGAGCGTACGTGGCGAAAAGGCCTATCACGCGTTTGCCTTTTCAGCGCACGGTTTTCAGTTAGGTCCGGTAATTGGTCAGGTAATGGCCGACCTGATCACCGAAGGGAAAAGTCGGTTTGACCTGGAGTCGTTCCGGGTAAATAGATATGAACGGAAAACCCTCTGAATCAAATTCTTGTAGACGTATTACTAACTGATCATGGGTAGGATTAATAGCCGGGATTAGCGCCTCAGGACAAGGCAAAAAATAGCGAAAAAGCGGAGTCTACAACTGTAAATGAGCACTATGAGCTATTTTTTAACGCCGTCATGGGGTGATAAGACTGCTATGACACTGCTCTTTCAAAAAGGGAAACTAAATGACCATTGAACGTATCGGCTCTAACGACCGCATGAGCAAAATCGTAAAGCACAATAACACTATCTACCTGTGCGGCCAGACCGCCAGTGCCGATGAGTGGGACACAGCAGAGCAGACTCGCCGCTGCCTGCAGCAGGTTGAAGACCTGTTGGTTGAAGCCGGTTCATCCGCCGACAAAATCCTGTCTGTGACTATTTACGTACGGGATATGAAAGACTTCGCTGCTATGAATGAAGTGTGGGATGCCTGGGTTGCAGATAAGCCAAAACCGGCCCGTGCTTGTGTTGAAGCGCACATGGCCCGCCCGAATGTACTGGTTGAATTGACGGTTGTCGCTGCACAATAAAACAGTCGTTTAGCAGCCCGCTGATAGCTGGAAAAAGCGTACTCAGGAAGTGATTCCGGGTACGCTTTTTTGTGCCTTCTGTTAACCGTTTACAGAGATCATCTGTTTCTTTAATTCACTTATTAGCCTCAGTAGTAGATGAAGAAGGCTATTCGTTTCATTAAGTGGTAGTCGCTCTGCTTCCCGGTCTGGTTCTGCGAGGGTATAATGGCCGTAATATGCATTTATACCCGTAAGGACCTCCTCTCTATGACCACTTTGACTATCCAGACCCCCGATGACTGGCACCTGCACTTTCGCGATGGCGATATGCTGTCGGAAACAGTGCCTGCGACTGCTCGCTGTTTCCAGCGTGCTATCGCGATGCCGAACCTGGCACCGCCGGTGGTTAACGCTGAGATGGCAATGGCTTATAAAGAGCGAATCCTGGCTGCCCGTCTGGCGGGGAACAACTTCGAACCTCTGATGACCATCTACCTGACTAACGATACCTCAGCAGAGGATATTGTTACGGCGAAGGCGGCGGGTGTGGTTGCGGCTAAACTGTACCCAGCCGGTGCGACCACGAACTCCGCTGCGGCAGTGACCGATCTGGAAGCGATGTATCCGATCTTTGAGGTGATGGCCGAGCAGGGTATGTTGCTGCTGGTACACGGTGAAGTAACCGATAACCATATCGATATCTTTGATCGTGAAAAAGAGTTCATCGATCAGAAGATGACCCGGATCGTTAACAGTTTTCCGCAGCTGAAGATTGTCTTCGAACATATTACTACCGGCGATGCCGCGCACTTCGTAGAAGAAGCCTCTGATAATGTTGCAGCGACCATTACTCCCCAGCACCTGCTGCTGAACCGTAATGATCTGTTGGTTGGCGGTATCCGTCCGCATAACTTCTGCCTGCCGGTACTGAAGCGTAATACCCATCAGGAAGCGCTGCGTAAGATGGTGCAAACCGGTTCGCCTAAGTTCTTCCTTGGCACCGACTCCGCCCCCCACGCTAAAGAAGCGAAAGAGAACGCCTGTGGTTGTGCTGGTTGCTACAGCGCCTGGAGTGCTATCGAGCTTTACGCCCATGTCTTTGAAGAGCTGGGTGTACTGGATAAGCTGGAAGGTTTTGCCAGCCATTATGGTGCTGATTTCTACGGCCTGCCGCGTAACGAAGGCACTATCACCCTGGTACGTGAAGAATGGACCCTGCCGGAAGAAATTACCCTGCCGGATGGTCGTCCGATTGTACCGTTCTTTGCCGGCCATAAGGTTAGCTGGAAATTACAGGCATAAGTCGAAGATATAAGCGTTTCCATAATCCGGTAACGCTTATCTGATAATGCCAGCAAGAGGCCCGGTTTTTCCGGGCCTTTTTGGTTGTGCTGGCAGGGAAGAGCGGCTAACGTAAAGCGGTTAAGCGAATCAGTGCAGTGAACGATAACCGGGGCAAAACAGACCGATGAAACGAAAAATACTTATTCTCTACACCGGTGGCACCATCGGTATGCAAGCGTCTGATAACGGTTATATTCCAGTTCCCGGTTTTGAGGCGTTGCTGCGTCAACAGCTACGAACCGGCGCTACCCAGCAGCTGCCGGACTTTGAAGTGCAGGAGCTGGATCAACTGATCGACAGTTCTAACCTGCAACCGGCGCACTGGACCGAACTGGCTGAACGTCTGACCAGTCAATGGCAACAGTACGATGGTTTTATCCTGCTACACGGCACCGATACCATGGCCTATACCGCTTCGGCGCTGTCATTCATGCTGCGTGGTACCGATAAGCCGGTAATCATCACCGGCTCGCAGATCCCGCTGTCAGAACTGCGCAACGATGCCCTGGATAACCTGATTACCGCACTGATTCTGGCCGGTAACTATGATATTCCCGAAGTCTGTATCTACTTCAACGGCCGCCTGTTACGCGGTAACCGCAGCAGTAAACTGAAAAGCGCCGGCTTCGACGCCTTCGATTCCCCGAATTTCACCTGGCTGGCTCAGGTCGGCATCCATATCGACCTGCACAGCCATCTGCTGCTCGAATCGCATCCGCAACCAGGCTTTCTGGCTGCCGGTTATAAAGTGCCGCAATTTAATCCCAATGCCGTCGTTATTCTGCCGGTCTATCCGGGGCTGTCGGCCCGGATCGCGCAAGACATGCTCAGCCACGATGATGTGAGCGGGCTGATCCTGCTCAGCTACGGCGTGGGTAATCCACCGGATGCCAATGCCGAGTTGATGCAGACGCTGGAGCAAGCGGTGCAGAACAACGTCACAGTGGTTAATATCACCCAGTGCCTGCAGGGCAAGGTCAGCCAGGGCGCATACGCGACCGGCGCGGCCCTGAACCGTATCGGTGTTGTACCGGGCAGCGACCTTACTCTGGAAGCAGCCTTTACTAAGCTGCATTACCTTATTGCCACGCAGAAGCCGGAAAGCTTAAGCCGGCTGATGTCACAGTCTCTGTGCGGTGAACTGACAGAGTAATCACCTCTGAACAGAAACAGAATGCCTCTATGTATCTGAATACGTAGGGGCATTTTTTATTTAGGGCTGTAAAGATAATCTCTTTTTGTTATAACATAACAATTGTGGTTTTGATCGGAGTTAACAGTGAAACAGAAAGTGACCGCAGCCAGTACCGCAACCCTGGCCGTAACCGTTATTGTCTGGGCGATGTCTGCATCTGTGCATGCATTTGAACGCCAGCATGACAGCCATGAACATGGTGCTGCGACAATGCTGCTGGCCATTGAAGGCGATGAGATGCAGCTGCGAATTGAGAGCCCGGCCGCTAACTTGCTGGGGTTTGAGCATGCCCCTGAGACTGCAGAGCAACATCAGCAGCTGGCGCAAACAGTCGCCTTGTTGCGCAACAGTGAGTCGGTGATCGCTTTACCTGAGGCCGCTAATTGTCGTACAGAGATGACAGAGGTGCGTCACTCGCTGGAGGATGAGGAGCATGCCGGGAATGAAGGGAGTCATGTTCATTCTCATGATGATGAACATGAAGAGGCTCATGCCGAAGCTCATACTGAAGATCAGGCCACAGCCGAAGCCGAGAAGGGGAGCCACAGTGATTTCGCGATGGAATACCATTTTGAGTGTGCCAGAATTGAATCTTTGAACAGTATCAGGGTCGAACTGTTCCACCAGTTTCCACTGCTGAAAGATCTTGATGTGCAGTACATCACGCCAACGGGGCAGGGGGCAGTGGAGCTGACGCCTGAAAATGCTCAGCTAAGCTTTTGAGTAACGGCCTTAAGTAAAAGGGCCGATAAAAAAGCTGAGCAAAACAGCTGAGCAAAACAGCTGAGCAAAACAGCTGAGCAAAACAGCTGAGATATATCGCTGGGGGTAAGTGGCTTATGGCGGTAATACTTATCCAGCTCAGCAAAATGGACATCAGGGCGCACATATGAAAACAGGAAAGCTATGACCAAGCCGGTAATTGAACTGCAGCAGCTGTGTTTTGGCTGGAAGCAAAATCAGAACCTGCTACATATTGAAGAATTCTCCGTAGCAGCAGGCGAGCGGGTCTTCCTGCGCGGCCCTTCCGGCAGCGGTAAGACCACCCTGCTAAACTTGATCACCGGTATCCATACCCCCGTTTCCGGCAAGGTGACGCTGACCGGCACCGACATCACCGGCCGTAGCGGCGCCTGGCGTGACCGCTTCCGGGCCGATCATATCGGGCTGATTTTTCAGCAATTCAATCTGCTGCCTTATCTTTCAGTGCTGGATAACGTGTTGCTACCTTGTCGCTTTTCACGCTTGCGTCGGCAAAAGGCCGGTGAACGTTACGGCACGCCTGAAGCCGCAGCGCTGGCCCTGCTGTCTGAGCTGGGGATCGATGGCCTGCTGCAACAACCGGTAACGGACCTGAGTATCGGCCAGCAACAGCGGGTGGCTGCTGCCCGGGCTCTGATCGGTAGCCCCGAGATCCTGATTGCCGATGAGCCCACCTCCTCACTGGACAGTGATACCCGCAGCGCTTTTATCGAACTGCTGATCAGCGAGTGCGACCAGAATAATACCTCGCTGCTGTTTGTCAGCCATGATAATCAGCTGGCGTCGCATTTCTGCCGTATCGTTGGCCTGGCTGAGATTAATACAGCAGGGTTGTCGGTTGGGGGAAGTTCTGGGGAGAATGTTGGAGAGAGGCAAGCATGAAACTCATTTTCTCCCTGGCACTGCAAAGCCTGTTTAACCGTCGGGTCACAGCCCTGATGATCGTATTCTCCATTGCGGTCAGTGTGGCGTTACTGCTCGGCGTTGAGAAAGTACGCAACGGTGCAAAGCACAGCTTCAGCAGTACTATTGCCGGTACTGACCTGATCGTGGGGGCACGCTCCGGTTCGGTGCAGCTGTTGCTCTATTCAGTGTTCAGGATCGGCAACGCCACCAATAATATCAGCTGGCAGAGTTATCAGGAGATCGCAGCACACCCTAAAGTGGCCTGGTCGATACCGATCTCTCTGGGCGATTCGCACCGGGGTTACCGGGTGCTGGGCACAACCACCGATTACTTTAAGCACTATCGCTATGGCCGCAAACGCCCCCTGACATTCGCGCAGGGGGCGCCGTTTAACCTGCTGCATGATGTTGTATTAGGTGCGGAAGTGGCCCGCACCCTGGGTTATAAAACCGGTGACAAGATCGTGATCGCCCACGGTATGGGCAGTACCAGCTTTAGCAAGCATGAAGACCAGCCGTTTACCGTGACCGGGATTCTGGCGACAACCGGCACCCCGGTAGACCGCAGCCTGCACGTCAGCCTGCAGGCGATCGAAGCGATCCATATTGACTGGAAAGCCGGTGCCTATATTCCCGGCTCTGGCGGTAAAACGCCGCTGGACGAACGTGACCTGCAACCGCACCAGATTACCGCGTTCCTGCTAGGCCTGAAATCCAAACTGGCAACATTCCAGCTGCAACGCTCGATCAGTAACTACAGGGCCGAACCGTTGCAGGCGGTACTGCCGGGCGTAGCCTTACAAGAACTGTGGGGGATGTTGGGCATCGCCGAAAAAGCGCTGCTGATCATCTCCGGCTTTGTCGTCGTATCCGGTCTGTTTGGCATGCTGACGGTATTGCTGACCGGCTTAAACGAACGCCGCCGGGAGCTGGCTATCCTGCGGTCGGTGGGGGCGCGTCCGGTGCAGATACTGTCCCTGCTGGTGCTGGAAACCTCGCTGCTGACCCTGTGCGGTATTTTGCTCGGAATGGTTTTGTTGTATACCGGACTGGGTGCTACCCTGCCGCTGCTGGAACAGGAATATGGCCTGCAACTGACGCTCTCTTTTCCGGCAATCGCTGAACTAAAACTGTTGGGCATAGTCTTTATTGCAGGTACCCTTGCCGGGCTGATTCCCGGTTACCGGGCGTATCGCTACTCCCTTGCTGATGGTATGACTGTACGGATCTGATGTTATGAAATTTATGCGACAGCTGTTGCCCCATTTAATGACCAGCTTAATTCTGAGCGTCTCGATGATGCTATTACCGGTGCAAGCCGCGACCATCAATGGCCAGGAAGTTCAGGATACCGACTGGGACAGCCTGATGCCGGCCGACTTCACCCCGGACAGCCTGTTTGATAGCAGCGAGTTTGGTAACCTGGACGACTATGATCCGATGGCGGAAGCCAGACTCCAGGCGATGATGGCTGCCCTGAGTTCAGCGCCGGTGGTTGAGGCTATGGATGGCAAGATGGTCCGCATCCCCGGCTTTGTGGTGCCGCTGGTGGAAGAGGGGATGAAAGTCACAGAATTCTTCCTGGTGCCGTATTTCGGTGCCTGCATCCATGTGCCGCCACCACCCTCTAACCAGATGATCCACGTAACTTACGAACCGGGTACCAATGTGGAAAACCTCTACGATGCGATCTGGATCAGCGGCGAGCTGAAAGTGGCAACCGTCGCCCATGAACTGGGCACCTCCGGCTATAAGCTGGAGGCTTTTCAGATCGAGCCCTATGAAGAGGAATAAAAGGGCAGACCGGTGAGCAAGCTCACCTCGCTAGAACGGCGCTTCGCGCCTGCTAGTGGTTAGACGTCGCTTCGCGATTTGCTAGAAAAATCGTTTGAACGCCGTAGCTATAGGCGGGCCGGTCAAAACCCCGGATATTCCAGGTGGCAAGCAGAAGGGGTTCATCGATATTTTTTTGGGGGAGGGCGGCGGACACACCTGCCATCTGAAGTTGCGCCTTTAAGGCGATCAGGTTTTTAATGGTGCGCTTGCCCTGAGGACTATCTGAATCGATTTGCTGGCAGTGCGGCATATCCTGAATCCTTTCATGATTGGGCTGCTGTGAAAGCGATCGCCCTTCAGACAGGCACGCTAAAAGCGTGCATTCGTCACAACACGGCCTGCTATAAAAGCGTCAGACTGAGCCATCCTGGTTATTCACATTTTCCTTAAACCACTTCTCGAGAAAGGCGATGCAATGAACCAGCTTCGGTGGCGCAAACTGGCGTTCCGGGTAAAGTGCATATAAGGTCAGACTGGGCTTTTTAATCTCGGCCAGCACTTCTACAACCTCTCCGCTGGCAAGTGCTTCACGGCATACGAAATCGGGTAAAAAACCAATCCCCAGACCGCTTTTTATAACGTCCATCATGAAGATCGTGCTATTGACGGTCAGTGCGCCATTAATGGCGACACCTTCACCCAGGGGCCAGACGTTTTTGCCCCGAAAATAACTGTATGTAAAGCAGTTGTGCTCTTTAAGGTCGTCGGGACTGTGAATAGCCGGGTGAGATTCCAGGTATTCGCGCGACGCGCAGATATGGTAGCAGAACTCAGTCAGTGGACGGCCGATATAGTTGGAGTCAAAGGATGTGCTGGCGGCGCGAAAGCCTACGTCAAATCCTTGTTCAATCAGGTCAACGGGTTCGTCGCCGAGATGAATATCCAGTTCGATTTCAGGATAAGCCCGCATGAAATCCGCAAATAAGCGGGAGAGGTCGGTTATGCCAAGGGCCATCGGGGCATTGATTTTCAGCTTGCCCTTTGGGCTCTCTTGTAAATCCTGAACATAGGATTCGGCATCATCCATCTTCAGCAGGATTTCCCGGCAACGCTGCAGGTAGCCTTCGCCAACATGCGTGAGCTGCAGTTTCCGCGTAGAGCGGTGAAACAGGCGCGCCCCGATATCCTCTTCAAGTCGGGTTATCTCTTTACTTATCATCGATTTAGACGTGTTGTTCTGCTCGGCAACCCTGGTGAAACTGCCTAAGTCCGCCAGCCGGACGAATAACTCGATGGCTCTCAGTTTATTCATTTTGTTTCCATGGTGAGAACAATGCGTTCGCATTATATGTATATATGGAATTAGTTGGTATCGCTAATATCGCTAATGTCGGTTGTATCTCAGTATCTCAGGCTCAGACGGCAATGTAGTTGTCGTCGCTGCCGGAGTATTGAAAACCTGAAACAACGAAAAAGAAAAAGAAAAGGAAAAGATTATGTATACGCTGCATTACCTGCCCGATGCCTGCTCGTTAGCGACGCAGGTTATTTTACGCGAGTTAAATCAGCCGGTGAGACTGGTAGAAAGACAAGATATGGCAGACTTTTCTGTCCTCAATCCTGTCGGGGCAGTACCTGTACTAATTGATGGCGAGCGGGTATTGCGGGAGGGCGCTGCCATTATTCTTTATCTGTTAGATAAGCATGATAACGCGTTAATGCCTACTGAGCCTGAAGCAAAATCCCGGGCGATCGAAAATCTATTATTCGCCAATGCAACGATGCATCCGGCATACGGCCGCTTGTTTTTTAATGCCGATCACCTTGCCGATGGTCCTGAAAAGACTAAGGCATTTGCGGCTGCGGCAAATGCAATTAACCACCTTTGGGATGTTGTAGAGCAGAAGCTGGAGCAGCAGGATTTTCTTGGCGGTGACAAGGTTTCTGCCGCTGATATTTTGTTGGCCGTGTATGCCCGCTGGGGTGAATTTTTTCCCGTTGATATCCGCATTGGGGAAAAAACCACTCGCATGCTGAATTCGGTTATGCAGTTGGAAAGTTTCCGGCTGTCGCTTGAAGCAGAAAAAGCAGGCTCGGCGGCGGCATGATCTGCTTGTCGATTAAAGAGGGGGTTACGCAAATGGCTAAAACTGAAGCGCAATTGGTAGAGCAGATTATCACCGATTATTTTGATGGGCTCTATGCAGCGGACGTCGCAAAGCTACGCAATGCTTTTCATGCTGATGCGTTCTTAAAGGCACCGGGTCTGCGCCGTAGCCGGGATGAGTGGCTACAGGCGGTTGCGAATCGCCCAGTACCGAAACACGAGGGCGAGAGCTACCGATTCAACATTCTTTCAATGGATGTTATCGGCGAGCAGGCGATGGTAAAGCTGGAGTGTCCCTTGTTCGAAAAATTCTATATCGACTTTATCGGCCTGCTAAAAGAAAACGGGCAGTGGAAGATAGTCAACAAAATGTACTGTGATATTGCTCAGTAAAAAACTCTCAGTAAAAAACTGGGGGCTTTAAAAAGCACATAAAGAGGCTTTTAAAATGAAAAGACTAAAGATCGAAATGATACATGACGTAGTGTGTTCGTGGTGTCCTGTCGGTTACCAAAACCTGCGGCAGGCACTGACAAATATGCGCGGTGAGATTGAGGCTCAGTGGTATTTCCTGCCATTCGAGCTTAACCCTGATATGCCGGCAGAGGGGCAGGAAATTGAGCAGCACCTTATGGAAAGGTATGGCTGGTCTGCTGAGAAACAGAAGCTGTACCGTGCCAATCTGGTTAAAACGGCAGAGGACGCGGGACTCATCTATGACTTCAGTAAGCGTACCCATTATTACAATACTGCAGCGGCACACCGCTTATTGCACTGGGCTGAGAGTCTCGATAGGCAAGTAGTGGTCCATGAGGCATTAATAGCGCATTACTTTGCAGGCGGTATGGATGTTGGCAGTCAGGTGCAGCTGATTGCGTTGCTGGATAGCCTGGGGCTCGATGCAGAAAAGGCCAAAAAAGAGATGTCATCGATGCTTTTTACTCAGCAACTGCAGCGTAAGTATGACCGTGTAAAAAACCTTGCCCTGGGCAGTGTGCCGGCGTTTATTTTCAACGACGATCATTTGATTACAGGTTCGAATTCAGTTGAGTTTTTTCAACAGCAATTATTGCTGCTGGCGAAGCCGCCGCACAATTTTGAACTTGTTGCCCGGGCCACAGCGTGAATTCTCTATTCCAACCATTTCAACTATTTAAAGTGTAATAACTCAGGAGAAGAATAATGCCATACATTAATATTCAGGTTACCGATGAAGGTGTTACTGCGAATCAGAAGAAGCAACTTATTCAAGGTGCGACTCAATTGATGGTGGATGTGCTGAATAAAGATCCCGCGGCTACATTTGTTGTTATCGATGAGGTGAGCACAGATAACTGGGGAATTGGATACGACGTTGTTACTGATTTAAGAATGGCGCAAAAGTAGCAAACAACTGAAGGTGCGGCATTTAGGGTTGACCCCCTTAGCTCCTTAGCCCTTAATAAGGCAAGCCTGCGGGACAAAGTCGTCGCATTGCGTTTACCGGCGGGTGCTGGAGGCGATAAATTTGAAAAAGCCTTCTCTCCTCAATCACCTAAGTAGTTTTGGTCTAAATGGGGGGCAGAGTAGATTAAAAAATTAACTCTGACCCCCATTCATGCCCATTCATGCGCTCCAAACCAGCCGCATATGCGGGCGTTAGCTGTAAAAGAGGTATGAAATGAGTTGTTATATTATTTATCACTACAACATTCTTGATAAAGAAAGAATCGAACTGTTAGGGCCACTATCACTGCCAATAGTTGAAAAGTTTGGTGGCGAATTAGTCATTGCCAGCTCTGCAACATGTTTAGAGGGGGCCTCTCCGTATCTTCATATGGTTGTTTACAAATTTAAAAGCAAAGAGGTAGCAAAAAGCTTTTATGAATCAGAAGAAAGTCGAGAGTTATCTAAACTAAGAAATGAAATTACTGAAGGTTTTGCGGTTTTAATGCCACAATACGAGGCACCCTAAATAAAGCTTAGAGATTAGGTTAGTGATTAATCAGGAAATTACAGCTAACAAAGCCATCAATTTGACCGCTTTACGCTGCGCTTCAGTTGGCAAATTTTGACAGCGTTAGGCAAGTATGACCATGATTGAAATTAAACGTCCACAAGAGCTGGCGCGTCTACGCCGCCTTGCTCTGGCTGCACAAGGTTTGCTGCAGGCTCAGCCCTATGGGTGTGGTTTGGCGGGGGCACGTAAAGCGATTAACCACATAGGTTACGTACAGATCGACACCATATTGGTGGTGGAACGAGCACACCATCATGTTTTTCACTCCAGAGTGCCTAAGTTCAAGCCTGCCATGACAAATCAAATGTTACTCGATGGCGACGTTTTTGAGTATTGGGCACACGCGGCAGCTTTTCTGCCCATCGCTGATTTTCGATTTTCCTTACCCTACAAACTCGCCATTAAAAGCGGCCAGACCCATTGGTATAAAAACCGTGATAAGAAGCTCATGGGTGAACTGTTGGCCCGCATACGTATCGATGGCCCGATACGATCCCGGGATATTGAAACTAACACCACAAAACGTGCAGGCTGGTGGGACTGGAAACCAGCCAAAAAGGCACTCGAACAGATGTATATGGAAGGCGACCTGATGGTCAGCAACCGCGAAGGTTTCCAAAAAACATATGATCTGACCGAGCGGGTACTGCCATCTCACGTAAATTTACAAATGCCCAGCATTGAAGAATTTGCGGCGCACATTGTAGACCAACAGTTGCGCTGCCATGGGGTTGTTTCACTTAAAGGGCTGACCTACCAGCGCCGAAATACTGAACTACGCAAAGCTGTAAAAACCCTGGTAAACGAAAGGTTGGCGCAGCGCGTTTTAGAACAGGTAAAAGTGAGCAGTGGCGAAATATTTATAATGGAAACGAGTGCGCTCGAGCGCACCCAACCCCGGTTGAGCAGCCGCATGTTGATTCTTTCGCCATTCGATAACAGTGTCATTCAGCGCGAACGGCTCAAAGCACTGTTTCAGTATGACTATCAGTTAGAATGTTATGTACCCGCAGCCAAACGTCAGTATGGCTACTTTTGCTTACCGCTACTTTACCGCGGTGAATTTATTGGGCGGATGGATTGTAAAGCCCATCGAAAAACCAGCCATTTAGAGATTAAATCGCTACACTTTGAACAACACAATTTTGATGAATGTTTAGTCATTACTGCATTTGTAGAGGCCATCATACAGTTCTGTCATTTTCAGCAATGTGACTCAGTCTCTTTGACTAAAGCCAACCCAAAACATTTAACCCAACCTTTGCGCAGTGCGCTAAAACCTCCAGGGTGACACTAAGGTAAAGGCAGTATTCAAAGTGAGCGGCCTAGCAAGCCGCTGCTGTCGGACAAATTTTCAGCAGCGCTCCAAGCCAGCCGCTGATACGGGCATTAACAGGCAATACAAATGAGCAAAGCAGAACAATACGTTGAGTGTTGTGAGCATGGCAAGCAGCAAGCAACCTATGTTTGCCAGCACATCGTAGAGAGCCTTCGGGACGGTAAGCCGAGAGGTTTCTGGTCATCTGAAGAAAGCCCGGATAATCCAAGACCCGATTCATGGTGTTCTGCATGTGAAGACGTCGTGAACCGTGCTGGTGAATGGAACGATGAATCAGAGGCATTTGCGGGTGTAAAATTGTTATGTGGTGTGTGTTACGACCGGGCAAAAAGCATGAACAAGTCCGGTCATAAAAAGTGGTGGAAGCTTTGGTAGCAAGCCTTTTCACAAGTCAGTCAACCGCGCGCCTGCGGGCCTGACGCAGCAAAGCTGCGCCGGTTCTTGAGGCGTTAGATATCGGTTTAGAATATGAACCTCTTATATCAAACCCTGGCCGATGCAGTTTTGCTTCTGCACACGTCATTTGTTGTCTTTGTGGTTGCTGCATTAGCCTTGATTATAGTGGGCGGGTATCGGCAGTGGCGGTGGGTTCGTAACGGGTGGTTCAGGATTGTTCACCTTGGCGGCATCGCGATTGTCGTTGCTCAATCCTGGGCGGGGTTATTATGTCCGCTCACCACCCTTGAAATGTGGCTTCGGGGTCAGGCCGGTGGCGTGCAGTATGAAGGGAGCTTTATTCAATACTGGCTGGAACGTGTTCTTTACTATGAGGCGCCTGGATGGGTTTTTGTGGTGGCCTACACGGTTTTCGGCCTGCTTGTTATCCTTACATGGTTGCGCTTTCCGCCGAAAAAAATATCGGGTTCTTAGTGTTAGGATATCTGTCTAAACGCTGCACTATCGGCCAATGAATTGGCTCTGACCTCCACGTGCTGCGCTCGTCACCGGCCGGTGAACTTAGCGTTATACTAATATTAAAAACAGCTGATCTTTAAGGGCATTTCTTCCGTCACCTATACGAGTAATTATTATGATAAAAACCGCCGGCGAATTGATCGCTGAAGCTCAGGCAAAGGTTGATTGTCTTGATGTGCAATCCGCCAAAGCATTATATGAGCGTTCAGAGAATGCCTTTATTATCGATGTGCGGGAGGCTGATAGTGTGGCATCTGACAAACTTGCAGAGTCCACACATATCTCTCGCGGTTTAGTCGAAATGAAAGTGCCGAAACTCTGTTCTGATCCAGATGCATTAATTTTGACGCACTGTGGCGGTGGTGGTCGGGCATCACTGGCCGCTTTAACGCTACAGGACATGGGGTACACCAATGTCCACGCTATCACGGCAAAATTCCAGGACATAAAGGATACTTTTGAGTAGCCGGTAGTAGAGGGTCCAGGCAAAAATATAACAGGTTTATCAACGATCGGCCTTCGGGCAGGAACGCGAAAAGCGTGGCTTCCTCACAACGCGGCCCGTTATAAAAGCGTTATGTGCAGTAACAGACATTCATCGAGTGTTGTATGCGGATATTAGAAGAAAAAAACGGCATAATTTTGATAGCGTTATCTGCCATTGCTGTATCTGCCTTACTCCTTATGAAGGGGCCAATACCTCAAGCTATTGAGTACCATAATTTCTCCGATACGAGAACTTTTCTATCTATCCCTAACACGCTTAATGTCTTGTCCAACTTGCCATTGTTATTTGTTGGCCTGGCAGGGGTTTATAGCTTAGTTGGTTTAACAAAAGACAAACTTAAAATTCATAATAACAGAGCTGCATACTACGCCCTTTTTGGTGGTGCGGTTCTCGTTAGTATCGGTTCAGGCTATTATCATTTGTGGCCAGACAATCAAACCCTGGTTTGGGATAGACTGCCAATGACGATCACATTCATGGCTTTTTATTCGATTGTCATTAGTGAGTTTGCGTCTGAAAAACTAGGTAGCAAGCTTCTGATACCTTTGCTATTTGCAGGCATTCTGTCAGTTCTGTATTGGTGGCTTTCTGAGGAAATGGGCTCAGGAGATCTTCGTTTTTATGCGGTAGTTCAATTTTTTCCAATAATTACAGCGCCAATTTTTCTGGTTTTTTTTAAGTCTGGATATAATTTGACAGGTTACTATTGGCTGCTCCTGTTTGCGTTCGTATCAGCAAAACTGTTCGAGCATTTTGATAGTCAGGTGTATGCATCATTATCGTTCATAAGCGGGCACTCTCTTAAACATATTATGTCTGCAGTTGGGCTGTATTTTTTATTATTATCATATAAAAAACGGGGGTACAGCTAACAAGTTGGACGCAGCAAACTGTACCAGTGTTTTAAGCATGAGGTTTTACTTTTCTGAGTACGCTAATCTCCTCTCCCTCCCCAATAAAAAAAAGAAATACCTTACCCTCCTAATGCACCTCAGTAGTTCTACTGAGTATCTCGGTAAAACTACTGATCTTCCTCTACGTAGTCTTTGTCGGTTGTTTGCGCAGTAACCCGAATGGGATCGATAGCAGGCTTTCGTCACACTGTTTGTCATGCTGGTGCCGTCTCAATTGGCACCCTTTGGTAGTTACCCGGGCGATTAGTTCCGGTCGGCTGCCCTCACTGATGATCTTCCCGAGTGGGAAGTTGCAAACAGAGGATGACAATAACAATGCTAAAACTGAACTTTGCAAAGAAGCTTGCAGCTGTCGCGGCTTGTACCGCGTTGCTGGCGAGCCCACTGATGGCGGCGGAAAAGGTTTATCGCCTGAAACTGGCTGAAACCTGGCCGACCAACTTCCCGGTATTTGGCGATGCGACCAAGAATATGGCGGCACTGGCTGAAGAGATGTCTGACGGTCGCCTGAAGATTACTATCGATTCTAAGAACAAGCATAAAGCCCCGTTCGGTGTTTTCGATATGGTCCGCTCCGGTCAGTATGATATGGGCCACTCGGCGTCTTACTACTGGAAGGGTAAGGTACCTAACACCCTGTATTTCACCACGATGCCGTTCGGTATGACCGCGCCGGAACAGTATGGCTGGTTCTACTACGGTGGCGGCCAGGAGTTGATGGATGAGGTGTACGGTAAGTTCAACCTCATGTCATTCCCGGGTGGTAACACCGGTAACCAGATGGGCGGTTGGTTCCAGAAAGAGATCAACTCGCTGGAAGACCTGCAGGGTCTGAAGATGCGAATCCCTGGTTTTGCCGGTGAAGTGATGGCTAAGCTGGGCGCTAAGCCGACGAACATTCCGCCGGGTGAGCTATACACCGCATTGGAGCGTCGTACTATCGATGCGTTGGAGTGGGTCGGTCCGTCACTGGATCTGCGGATGGGTTTCCACAAGATCGCACCGTTCTACTACACCGGCTGGCATGAGCCTGCGACCGAACTTCAGTTCATGATCAATAAGAAGAAGTTCGAAAGCCTGCCTGCAGATCTGCAGCAGATCCTGAAGACTGCAATGCGTACTGCGGCGTATGACATGTATATCCAGTCTTACAATGATTCTGGCGAGAACTGGGACAGCATGAAGAAAGAGTTCCCGAATATTCAGGTCAAGTCATTCCCGGCAGATGTTGTCGCGGCGATGCGTACAGCTAATGCTGAGCTGCTGGCTGAGAAAGCGGCGGCTGATCCACTGGCTAAGAAGATCCTCGATTCTCAGGCTGAGTATATGAGGAAGTCCCGCGCCTGGACCGAAATCTCGGACAAGGCTTACCTGGACAGCGCTGCTAACTTGCCCCTTTCAAAGTAAGCGCCTGATCTGAATGTCACACTGCGGCCTGTCTCTGATCTTCAGAGCAGGTCGCTGCAGTTTTAATTGCGGGAGCGGCCATGTTGTTAGTCAGACTCGAGCAGATAATCAACGGCTTTTCTGAGCTGTTGGGTAAGATCTCTGCGGTGCTTTTTATAGTCATGCTGTTTAACGTCTTTATCGACGTGATCATGCGTTATCTGTTGAACGATGTATCGATCGGTATGCAGGAGCTTGAATGGCATCTTTACGCGGCGGTGTTCCTGCTTGGCGTACCTTATACCCTGAAAACCGGCGGCCATGTACGGGTCGATCTTATCTATGAACGTCTCACCGGCAATACGAAGGCGTTGATCGATATGTTTGGCACTGTGCTGCTGTTGATGCCGTTCTGCGCATTGGTCGGTTGGTACGGTATCGGCTTCGCCTGGGAATCATTTGAGCTGGGGGAGACCTCCGGCGACCCCGGTGGTTTGCCTTACCGCTGGCTTATTAAAGCGGTTATCCCGTTTGCTTTCTTCTCTATTTTTATCAGTGGCCTGGGACTGTTTCTCAAGTCATTGAATATCCTGCTTGGCCAGCGTCAGGCGGATAACTACCAACCCCCACAGCATTAAGAGGCGTTTACGATGATTGGTATTGTCATGTTTGTTGTGGCGCTGTTGATGCTGTTAGTAGGCTTCCCGGTTGCCTTTACTTTTGGTGGTGTAGCGCTGGCTTTCGGTGTTTTTGCCGAAGGTCCTGAGCTGTTTGCGTTTATGCCGTTCCGCATCCAGAGCATTATGGAAAATACGGTACTGATGGCAGTGCCGCTGTTTATCTTTATGGGCATCGTGCTGCAAAAGACCCAGCTGGCGGAACAGTTGCTGGAGTCGATGGGTAAACTGTTTGGTGGCGTGCGCGGCGGTCTGGCTATCTCTACCGTATTAGTTGGCGCCTTGCTGGCGGCTTCTACCGGTGTTGTGGGTGCCTCGGTCGTCGCGATGGGTCTGATCTCGCTGCCAGTGATGCTGAAGTATAAATACGATAAATCCCTGGCCTGCGGCACTATCTGTGCGTCCGGCACATTAGGGCAGATTATCCCGCCGTCTATTATCCTGATTATTCTCGGTGATGTGCTGGGTATCCCGGTCGGTGACCTGTTTAAGGCTGCGGTAGGCCCAGGCTTTATCCTGATCGGCGTGTATGTTATTTACATTCTGGTTTACGCCTGGATGAAACCAGAGGCCGCCCCGGCGATGCCGATGGATGAAGATGTAAACAGTAAGCGGGAGCAGTATGTTAAGGCCCTGAAAGCGATTGTGCCGCCGTTGGCGCTGATTCTTATCGTACTGGGTTCTATCTTTGCGGGTATCGCGACACCGACTGAATCGTCTGCTTTGGGTGGTGTGGGCGCTATTGCACTGGCGGCGATGTATGGCCAGTTCAGTTGGAAGATGGTACTTGATTCTGCATCTGAAACCGTAAAAGTAACGGCGATGGTATTTGCTATCCTGCTGGGCGCGACTGCGTTCTCGATGGCCTTTACCTATACCGGCGGTGACTACATCGTAGAAGAGCTGTTGTCTGACCTGCCTGGCGGTGCAACCGGCTTCCTGATCTTGTCGATGCTGGCGATTCTGGTGCTGGGCTTCTTTATCGACTTTGTTGAGATCAGCTTTATCATCGTGCCGATTCTGGCACCGGTGGCCGATGCATTGGGTATTGCCCCGGTATGGTTTGCTATCCTGATTGCGATGAACCTGCAAACCAGCTTTCTGACACCACCGTTTGGTTTCAGTCTGTTCTATCTGAAAGGGGTGTCACCACCGGATGTGCGCACGGTGGATATCTACCGTGGAGTGATGCCGTTTATCCTGATGCAGGTCGCGGTGGTTATCTCGATACTGTTGTTCCCAGGGTTTTATGGGTTGAATTAATACAATACCGATACTGTTGAGTTTTTGTGGGAGGGACGCCTCAGTGTCGATAGTTTGGTTTATTGCCAGGTTCAGATTATCGCGACGGGGCGTCGCTCCCACATAGTTAGATTTTAATTATGAACTGTGGGAGGTACGCCCCCGTGCCGATAGTTTGGTTTATTGCCAGGTTCAGATTATCGCGACGGGGCGTCGCTCCCACATAGTTAGATTTTAATTATGAACTGTGGGAGGTACGCCCCCGTGCCGATAGTTTGGTTTATTGCCAGGTTCAGATTATCAAGACGGGGGCGTGCCTCGCTACATGGAAGGCTAAGATATAGCTGCACTTGCTGATTAACTCTCAAAGAGCAACAAAGTTCAGGCAACGATATACTGAAACTCAATAAGTCATGCTGTAACCGATTTTATGAAACGTGTTGTAACCTCACTCAAGACAAAAATGCTGCTGCTGTCGATCATTCCGCTGATCATTGTGACGGTGGCGATCACCCTGATCAGCCTGAATCAGGCGCGGCAGTTGTCTGAGCAGGAGATACAGACCTTCGAGGAAAACCTGCTGCGCTCAAAGCGGCAGGAACTGCAGCACTATGTGGGTTTGGCGATGACTTCAATCGCTCATGTTGTAGCGGAGGCAGAGCCGGGAGATAAGGTCGCCGAGGCGGAGGTGAGACGGATATTACATAGCCTGACTTTCGGTGATGATGGCTATTTCTTTGTTTATGATAAGCAAGGGGTCAACCTGGTGCATCCGATTCAGCCGGAGTTGGTGGGGCAAAACCTGTCGGGCCTGCAGGATCGCAATGGTAAGTATGTGATTCGTGATCTGCTGCAGCTGGCGCAAGAGGGCGGTGGCTTTTACCGCTATATCTGGCGTAAGCCTTCAAAAGGCGATCTGGAAGATAAGCTCAGCTACGTGGTTCAGATTCCGAAACTGAACTGGATGATGGGCACCGGGCTGTATATCGATGATATAGCTAATGAGGTGGCGGCTACCCGGGAGAAGGTGACCCTCAATATCCGTAATACCTTTTTTACCGTAGTGGCCATTCTGGCCGGGACGGTGATCGTGATTGCCCTTGTGGGGCTGGGTATCAATGTCCATGCGTCACAACTGGCGGATGCCCGGTTGCGGCAGGTTGCCCACCGTTATGTTCAGTTTCAGGTTAACCAGCGGCGTAATTTTGCCCGCGAACTGCACGATGGTATCAACCAGCTGATGGTGTCGGTAAAGTTCCGGATTGAGCTGGCCCGCGACAAGCTGCAGCCTCAGGAAGCAAAAGCCATAGCTGAACTGGATAAAGGCAGCGAAGCGCTTAATCAGGCGATCCAGGAAGTGCGGCGAATCTCTCACGATCTTCGTCCGATTCAGCTTGATGACCTGGGGCTGGAATCTGCGCTGCACAGTATGGCTGATGAGTTTGCGGAGCGTACCGGAACCGATACCAAGGTTCGATTGGAGCTACCGGAACAACGGCTGCCGGATGATATTGAGATTACCCTTTACCGCCTTACCCAGGAAGCGCTGACCAATATTGAGCGACATGCTGAGGCTGATGCAGTAGACCTGCATATATGGCAGGATGAGAACCTGATCTGGGTTGAAATCAGGGATGACGGCCAGGGTTTTATCACCCATGATAAACAGGGTGATGGTATCGGGTTGTTGAATATGCGTGAGCGTACCGAGTTGCTCAGCGGCCACTTCAGTATCCGTAGTAAGCCCGGTGCCGGTACCCTGATACGAGCTGGTTTTTCCCTTTTATAATTGGTGACAGAAGTAACGCGATGATAGCTGACAAAATACGGGTCGTTCTGGTTGATGATCATCCTCTGGTGCAGGAGGGGATTATTGCCCGGCTGGAGACTGAAGCCTCGCTGGAAGTTGTCGGAGCCGCCAATGATGGCGCACAGGCGCTACAGCTGATCGCCGAGGTGAAGCCTGATGTGGTATTGATGGATATTTCGATGCCGGTGATGAACGGCTTTGAGGCAACCGAACGGCTGCGGGCTGAACAGCCGGATGTGCGGGTGCTGATCCTGAGTATGCACGAAAGCCGTGAGTATATTTTAAAGCTGATTCAGTGCGGCGCCGCCGGCTACGTGCTGAAAGATGTTTCGTCCGTTGAGTTGATCACCGCGATTAAAACCGTACACAGTGGCGCGACTTACTTCAGTGCTGGCGCGTCGCAGTCACTGTTCAGCCAACCTGATTTACAGCCGCAGGCGGATGCCGATAATCAGGAAGAGGCGCTGACTGGAAGAGAGACCGAAGTGCTGCGGCTGTTGGCCGAAGGTGCCAGTAACAAAGAGGTAGCACGTAAGCTTGATATCTCAGTAAGAACTGCGGAAAGTCACCGTCAGAATATTAAGAACAAGCTGGATATCCAGACCGCGGCGGGTCTGGTCCGGTATGCGATCGAGCATAAGCTGATCGATTAATTTAGATTCTTTCCCTTTCCCTCATTTTCGCTTAATCACCCCCGCCGCTAAAAACTTGAACCGGGTTGATTCAGAAACTCGATCTCTTGCGGGGTTGAGGTCCGTCCCAGTATCGTATTACGGTGCGGATAGCGGCCAAACTGTTCGATGATCTGTTTGTGTCGCAGCTCGAAGTCCAGATTATCCGGGTTGCCACTGGCGCGGTAGAGTTGCTCCGCCACCTCATGAATTGTTAACGACTCACTGTGCATGAAGGGCAGGAAGAGGAAACTTCTTTGCTGTTCATCGACCTCGGCATCGCTGCCCAGCATGATCGCTTCCTGTGCTAACGCCAGCGCCAGTGGATCGGCAGCAAAAGCTAGGGGAGTATTACGATAGATGTTGCGGGAAAACTGATCGAGCACAATGATCTCGGCGAGCCGGCCCTGATGTTGTTGCCGCCAGCGATAAAGTTCACAGCGGGCCGCCTGCTCATGAATATCTGAAAACCTGTCACGGATCAGCTGATCAAATTGTTCATCGACCTGCCACCATTGTGCGGGTTCAATCTCTTCAAACCAGAACTGTAAAACATCCATATAGCTGCTTTGGTTCATTGCCCGGTCCTGTTTTGTTGATGAAAGTTTACGCTAAAGATATGCCAGCTTAGTCCTTTTTCACCCTTTTAAAAACGGCAAAAGTGGCAAAACAACAAAAAGGCAAAACTAAAAAAAGACCCTGTATCAGCGATGGAAAAGCGCTGATCATCAGATCTGTACTGCTTAATCCGATTGAAACTGACTCTGTATTCTCAGCTTTAGCTGTTGATAATTGAAGACAGTAAAGGGGAAAGCTGGTCAGGGGAGAAAAGAGGAAGTTATGAAAACTATCGGCATGCTGGGTGGTATGAGCTGGGAATCTACCACCAGTTATTACAAAGCGATTAACGAAGGCGTTAAAGCTAAACTGGGCGGTTTTCATTCCGCTAAAATCGCACTCTACAGTGTCGATTTTTCCGAAATTGAAACCCTGCAGCACCAGGGGGACTGGCAACAAACCGCCGATATCTTAAGCGCAGCGGCCCGCTCAGTTGAAGCCGCAGGTGCCGATTTCCTGCTGATCTGTACTAACACTATGCATAAAGTGGCACCGCAGATCGAAGCCGGTATATCAATTCCGTTGCTGCATATTGCCGATGCAACTGCAGAGCAGTTACTGGCTGATGGTGTTAAGACTGTAGGACTGCTGGGTACAGCATTCACCATGGAACAGGATTTTTATAAAGGTCGGCTAAGCGACAAGTTTGGTATTGAGATGATAGTGCCTGATTCAGAGCAACGGGCGGTGGTGCATAAGGTTATCTATTCCGAGCTATGTCAGGGCAGGATCAATCACCGCTCACGCAAACAGTATCTGGATATTATTGCTCAGTTACAGCAACAGGGTGCCGAAGCGATAATTCTCGGTTGCACCGAAATAGCCCTGTTAGTGCAGCAAGAGCACACCGCTGTACCGCTCTATGACACGACAGAGATTCATGCTGCTGCGGCAGTCACTTTTGCGCTACAAAAATAACAGATAAAGAGAGGTCTGATATGAAGTTAAGAATGAATGTTATCGATGCATTTACCGACAGCAATTTTAAAGGCAACTCAGCCGCCGTTATTATTACCGAAGAGTGGCTTGCGGATGAGCTGATGCAATCAATTGCGATCGAAAACAATCTCTCTGAGACAGCGTTCGTTAAGCAAATTAACCCGCAATATTTTGAGATACGTTGGTTCTCGCCTATGACCGAAATCGATTTCTGCGGTCATGCGACCCTGGCATCTGCGTTTGTTATTTTTGCCGATAACGCGGAGCTTAAAACGATCACCTTTTATGCTGAGGCGGTGGGGGAGCTCACCGTTAGTCGTGCTGCGAACGGTTATATCGAGATGAGCTTCCCGAACCGGAAGCCTGAACTGGTCAGCGATATCCCTGCCGATCTGTTACAGGGCCTGTCGATTGAGCCGGTTGAAGTGCTGCAGAGTGAGCAGGCTTATTTTGCTGTCTACGCGAATGAAGCTGATGTGCTCGAAGTGGCGCAAAATAAAGAACTGATTAAAAAACTGGCACCTTATGATGTGGTCGTTACTGCACAGTCAGTTACTGCAAAATCGGCTACCGCACAGTCAGAAAAAGTCGATTTCATCTCCCGCTATTTCTGGCCCGCAAGTGGTGGCGATGAAGACCCTGTGACCGGTTCGATCCATGCAGGGTTAGCGCCGTACTGGGCTGAACAATTGGATAAACCGGAACTGACCGCTTACCAGGCCTCTGCCCGTGGTGGTGTCCTGTTATGCCGTGTAGCAGAAGATCGGGTCTACGTTTCAGGTCAGGCGGTACAGTATCTGGAAGGTTATATAACCGTTTAATTGTTTAGACCTTGAAAGGAAGGGCAGAAGTGACGATAGTAGATGCTCCTTTTGCCGCCTCCTTTTTGTGACTATGAACGATACGATTAACCGTAAAATACTCGCTGCCTTGCAACAGAATTCCCGTATCTCTTACGCAGAATTGGGTAAACAGGTGCACCTGTCTGCCCCGGCGGTGGCTGAACGTATTCGTAAACTGGAAAGTGCCGGTGTTATCAGCGGTTATACCCTGAAGGTTGATCTGGATAAGCTGGGTTATCCGATCGTTGCGTTGGTGCAGTGCAAGGTGTTTCGTACTAAAGAGCGGCAGTTTAAAGCGCTGGTGCTGAGTTATGACGAGGTGATTGAATGTCATAACGTGACCGGTGAACAGGCTTTCCTGATAAAGCTGGCGGTACAATCAATGTCTCAGCTGGATCTGATTCTGGAAGCTTTCTGTGACCTCAGTGATACTAACACGATGATGATCCTGTCCACCCCGGTAGAGCGGGCCCTGCCTGAAACCTACTTCAACTAATTGTTGTATTAACAGCAGAGCAGGGCGCTCAGGTTCATCTTAGCTCTGCACCATCGCAGCTCTGCTTTTACGGCTCGGCCATTGGCTGACCAGCATCCCCGCCAGCATCAGGCTGCAACCCAGAAGTTCCTTGCTGCCGAAAGTTTCGTCCAATAATAACCAGCCGCCGAGCACCGCGAATATCGCCTCTGTCGATAGGATCAGTGCGGTAATACTCGGTTGTATTTTACGCTGGCCAATAATTTGCAGGGTGCAGGCGATGCCGCTGGAAGCGACCCCGGCATATAGCAGCGGTAGCCAGGCGGCCTGAAAATCCACCAGTACCGGGGTCTCATAAAGTATGGCTGCGATGGTTGCCCAGAGTGCAGCGACCAGGAACTGACTGATAGACAGGCCAATGGCATCCACCTTACGGGACAGCCAGCCAATTATTATTACGTGAGCAGTCCAGAACAGCGCACCGATAAGCTCCAGCAGGTCGCCATAACCGATAGTAAGGTCAGGACCAATCGAAAGGCTGTACAGTCCCAGAACAGCCAGAATCACACCGCTCCAGGTCTGGATGTTAGTACTTTGCCCGAGCAGAATACCGGCCACAGGCACCATCACGATATACATGCTGGTAATAAATCCGGCGTTGCCTGCGGTCGTGTACTGCAGACCGATCTGCTGAAAACTGAATCCCCCGAACATCACTGTTCCGGCAGCAAGTCCGCCAAACAGCAAGGTCTTTCCCTGAGGCAGGCGCTTTTTGGTCATTAAAAACCAGAGTGGCAAAAGTGACAGAGCACCAAGCATAAACCTTGCTGCGTTAAAGCTGTGAGGACCCAGATACTCCATACCCGCACTCTGCGCGACGAAGGCAAAACCCCAGATAGCGGCAACACAGATCAACAGCAGGTGAGAGGGGCTAACAAAAGGCATTCGCTATACTCCGGCGCAAGAATAAATAAAGGAGAGCTATTTTAATGAGGCACCGCGAAAAGGAACAGTTAAAGACTAATGATTAAATAGTATGTAGCCATAATTAATATGGTTTAGTTGCCTGTTTGCTTTCGAATCGAAAGCGTGGAGCTTTTGCTTGCACTGCTAGCGGGTTAAAGAACAGAACCCTGCCAACTATGAATCTGGAAGTGAGTAATTGGCTATGGCCGATAGTCGGTGCATAGGTTATCTCAGATAAGCTGATGATAACCCTCAAATACTATACCTTGTCGTTATTGTTATGATTTGCTGCACAGCCCCGTGTGCAGCTCATCGCATAAACGCTTCAGCGTCATCTTATCTTCTTCTGACAAGCAACTTTTACAGGCCATCGTCGCAGACATTTTGAGTGCTTGCTGTTTTAAAGCGATGCCTTCATCAGTCAGGCTGACAATGCATGATCGCTCATCCTGTTTACAGCGCTCTCGTAAAACCAGGCCTTTTGCCTCCATTCGTTTGAGCAGGGGCGTTGTCGTACCAGAGTCCATGTGCAGCTTTTTACCTAATGTTTTGACATTAAGCGCATCGCCACTCCAGAGCACCAGCATGGCCAGATACTGTGGGTAGGTGAGATCAAGACTATCCAGTATTGGGCGATAAGCCCGAACCATTGCGTTTGCAGCACTATAAAGAGAGAAGCAGGAGAGGTTTTCCAGCTGCAATGAAGACTCGTCAAATTCAATAGTCATAAGTTTATTCCTAATTATTATTTATTAATTGCTCACAATTAACTTGCACGCAAGTTTAATTGAGAATAGTATTGTTCGCAAGTTGCTAGCGCACAAGTTACTTGTGTTCAATCAACACCCGAATCTTAGCATGAATAAATCGAGTCACACCCCTTTTTTTATAAAACAGTTTAAGGAACACATTATGAAAACTCTGATCACTACAATCGCTTTAACATCCGCGCTGGTTGCCGGTTCTGCAGTAGCCGCAGGTTCAGTCCAACTGGAACAACTCGGTGGCGGTATCGCTTTCGATAGTCGCTCGCACTACAGCAGTAAAGAACTGGTTACGATCGATGGCGCAAATGTATCACGCGGCCACTTTGGAGAAGAGCTGTATAGCGGCAGCAAATAAGCAATAACGCTGATTACCTGATTGTCGTTCGCAACATCTAAAGCGAGCTCTATCACCCAACTTTAAGGAAATACATCATGAAAACTCTGATCTCCACAATCGCTTTAACATCCGCACTGGTTGCCGGTTCCGCAGTAGCCGCAGGTTCAGTCCAGCTGGAACAACTCGGTGGCGGTACCGCTATAGATAGCCACTCGCATTTCAGCGGTAAAGAACTGGTTATGACCGATGGCGCAAATATACCACGCGGTCACTTTGGAGAAGACCTGTATAGCGGCAGCAAATAAGGAATAAGTCTGATTACCTGGTTGTCGCTCGCAACATCTTAAAGCGAGCTCTATCACCCAACTTTAAGGAAATACATTATGAAAACTCTGATCTCTACAATCGCCTTAACATCCGCACTGGTTGCCGGTTCCGCAATAGCCGCAGGTTCAGTCCAGCTGGAACAACTCGGTGGCGGTATCGCAATAGATAGCCACTCGCACTACAGCAGTAAAGAACTGGTTACGATCGATGGCGCAAATGTATCACGCGGCCACTTTGGAGAAGACCTGTATAGCGGTAGCAAATAAAGATGTCCGTGAATACCTGATAGATGCCTGTGATAGATAAAACAGGCTTTATCACACCAAAATTGAGGAATAGATTATGAAAGCACTGATGACTACTATCGCCTTAACAACAACTCTGGTTGCCGGTTCTGCAATAGCATCAACAAACTCTGAAGCGGGCTTAGATATTGTGCTACAAGGAACGTTTCACCATAACACTGAAACACTGGTGATTATCGACGGTCCTACTATGCCTGGCTTTAGCCTGGATTCTGAATTTTATCTCGGTGGTAACTAAGTCGTGGCGTATATGGCAAGAGCCGCCCTGTTAAGACAGAGGCGGTTTTTTTATAACTGATGTATAGCGGTGAGGGTGTTGTTACTGAGATCACAAATAGTATTCAGACTATCAGTAAGAAGCTCTGAACCGAAAGAATCCATTTTAACTGACATTGACTGCCTTTTCGCAGCGCTTTCGATAGCAAAAAAACTGAATGATTATCCCGAGTTTTAACAGTGCGCTGATACTGCCCAGCAACAGCAATGGCCAACCGTCGGTGAACCCCAGAACAAGTCCAAACGCTACGTTAGCCAGATCTTTGCACATAAAAATCGCGTTCATCGGTAGAGAGAGTACGCCGGTGGTTTTCTCTTTATGAATTTTGCGTATCTGCTGAATACCGCCCTGTAACATTACCAGTGTTGCACCCAGGGCTAGTACTAGCGATGTTGAACGCCCGACTACCAATACATCCTCCCGATAGATAAAAGCCAGACCGGCAATAGCCATACAGACCAGACCGGTAATGAAAGGTATTTTCTGCGATATACGGTCCCTGTCGATATAGATTTCATACAGAATGGTCAGCGTCATTAAGGCTGCGAACAACCGCGTGACAAACATATAGTACTCAACCTCATCGAGCATGATTGAGTACAGAAAGAAGGCATAGAAAGCGATGAAGCTGGAAAAGAACGCGTTGGCCGAAATTGATTGCGTGGCATAGCCGATAGTTTTTGATAGCCCGTCAGCCTTACGTTTTCTGATCCGTCGAAGCTGATCAACAAGACCAAACAGGCAACCAATAAAGAATATGGAACTGAGCATTCCTACTGCGTTATATAACATCGTGACCCTTGAAAACGAAGAAAACGGGACTCTGGAGAAGAGTCCCGTTATTTGATTATTCTTTATCAGACAGAATGCGGATTGTAACCGTTATCGATGGTTATTAAACGCCTGAAAACGGCATTCTTTTTACTTCAAACCGTCGCTGACATCGGCCCATAGTCGGTATAGCCGGCAGCGCCTTCGGTATAAAAGCGGTTGGTATCCGGCTCGGTCAGCTCCGCTTTTGTTTTATAGCGTTAAACACTGTCGTTGATTTAGTTAGCCAAAAAAAACGCACCGGATAATTAAATTGGTGCGTTCCATATTGCGTTTTGGTACGCTTTTTCGTTTTGGTTACTTCAAAGCCACCTGTTCCGGTTTCAACTCTTTCAGCTTCTGACGCTGATAATGTTTCGCCGTGCTGCTTATCTTGCCGCTTTCACCGGTGGTGATCCAGCGTTTGATACGGCCGGCATCACCGACCGGGGTGCGCTTGCCGTAGGAATTGAGCATCACCATTACCACATCACGGCCTTCGACTTCGGTCATCATCACCAGACAGCGGCCAGCTTCGTTAAGATAACCGGTTTTAGTCAGATCGATATCCCAGCTTTTACGGTGGACCAGTACGTTGGTATTGCCGTATTGCAGTCGGTAGCGGGGTTTCTTGAAACGGGCGGTGAAACCTCGAGTGGTACTGAATTCAGTTATCTCAGGGTAAGTGGCTGCAGCTGCCACCATTTTTGCCAGGTCGCCTGCGGTGGAAACGTTTTGTTCCGAGAGGCCGGTGGGGTCAACAAAACGGCTGTTGTTCATACCCAGCTGCTGGGCCTTGCGGTTCATCGCCTTAACAAAAGCAGTTATACCCCCGGGGTATGTATGGCCCAGCGCTGAGGCCGCCATATTTTCTGAAGACATCAGTGCGATTCGAATAACATCTTTTCGGAGCAGGGTAGAGCCGACCCTGATCCGGGTGTAATAGTTATTGTTGGCCTGGCGTTGTTGCTTGGTAAACAGGATTCGCTCATTCATAGGTTGCTTGGCATCAAGCACTACCATCGCAGTCATCAGCTTGGTGATCGATGCGATCGGCATAACCAGGTCGGCATTTTTCTCAAACAGTGGGGCTCTTGTTGTGCGATCAACGACGGTTGCGCTGACCGAGGCTAACTGGATCTTTGAACTGTCCAGGTTGCCAAACTGTTGGGAGATCTTAGATGCAGCAGCCAGCTGGGTCGAGACGATCGCTTCAGTCTGCGCGCCAGCCGGAGCAACTATCGCCATACTCAGACCGATAGCCGATATAAATCGGATTGTATTTTTTATTATGTCCACAATATTTTGCCTTTAAACAACGGGTGGTGTTCTGTGGCCCGCAGTAACAGTATTTAAGCCGGATAATCTACCATAGTCGGCAGGGTTATTGATTAGTTTAATTACTCATTTTTGTTTTTACTTGTCGTTATATTCAGTGCCTGTACTGAGTGTAGAGTGCGATGTTGCCAAAATTCAGGTGTCATAAGTCCTTTTTCTGGTCAGGCCAGCTGTAAAATAATTATTTATACCGCTGTAAGTTAGAATACACTCAACTTCTTTTGCCAGGTTTTTATACCGTTTTACAACAAGGACTTTCAGTGGAACAGATTATCACCCTTATTCTCGACTCCGGTCGTGCAGCTATCGATATGGCGCTCTATATATTGCTGCCGGTGATGGTGGTTATGCTGGCGATGATGAAATTGCTGGAGGCTAAGGGAATCCTGGCAATGATGGCGAACTGGCTGTCACCTCTGTTGAGGGTTTTCGGCATCCCGGGGCTGGGGATCTTTGCCGTGGTGCAGATCCTGTTTGTCAGCTTTAATGCGCCGGTGGCAACGCTGGCGATTATGGACCGTGACGGCACCGCCAGGCGGGCTATCGCAGCG
This sequence comes from Amphritea sp. HPY, assembly GCF_050870985.1. Taxonomy (NCBI): domain Bacteria; kingdom Pseudomonadati; phylum Pseudomonadota; class Gammaproteobacteria; order Oceanospirillales; family Oceanospirillaceae; genus Amphritea; species Amphritea sp. HPY. The sequence goes on from NZ_CP194015.1 coordinate 152,265, forward strand.
ACCCTGGCGGTGGTTCTGACTATGTCACAGGCTAATGTGGTGTTCCCGATGGCGGTGGTCGGGCTGGATGTACCGATGATAATGCTCACGTCACTGATCGGTGGTTTGATAGCGGCAGCCTGCACTTACTATATTTTTGCCCGGGATCCCGCGCTGGAAGACGACTACAGCCATGCCGAACATCTTGCGCCAGAGCTGCATGAGAAAAAGAATTTTATCCAGATACTGTCAGATGGTGGTCAGGAAGGAGTCAAAATAGTACTCAGCTCCCTGCCGCTGCTGATATTGGCTCTTTGCTTTGTGAACCTGCTTAAAGTGACCGGTAGTATCGAGTTGCTGACGCTGGTTTTGGCGCCGGTACTGGCCTTAGTGGATCTGCCGGAAGCCGCAGTACTGCCTATCGTGACTAAGTTCATTGCCGGCGGCACTGCGATGATGGGGGTGACACTGGATATGATTAATCAGGGTGCTCTGTCAGTGACTGATCTTAACCGGATCGCCGGTTTCATTACCAATCCTTTCGATGTTGCGGGTGTGGCTATTTTGTTGGCGGCGGGTAAGCGGGTCGCCGCCGTGGCTAAGGCGGCAATGCTGGGAGCCCTGATCGGCATCATTATTCGCGGCGTGCTGCATCTGATTATCTTCTGATGCGCTTGTAGCAAACCGCTGATAGAGCCTATCCTTAAACGTCTTATCAGCTCTGGAGATCGCTATGTCAGAAGTTAAGTTGTTTCACGGCCAGTGCCACTGCGGTGCTGTCGAGTTTGAGATTAAAACCGATCTGACTCCGGTTGTACGTTGCAATTGTTCACTGTGCAAACGTAAGGGCGCGGTAATGCACCGTACCGGCAGTGAGCACTTTCGTTTAATAAAAGGCGAAGATAATCTCAGTCTGTATCAGTTTCATACTCATAAAGCGGAGCATTACTTCTGCAAGACCTGTGGTATTTACACTCATCACCGGCCACGAATGAACCCGGCCCTGATCGGAGTGAATGTGGGATGCCTGGATGGGGTTGACCCGCTGGGGCTGGACAACATAGAGTTGATTGACGGCGCGGCATTCGATTAAACGCGTACACTATCAAGTAATTGGGTCATGTAAGCAATAGAGCCATGTAAGTATCAGCGCCGTTAAGCCTCATAGCTATTAATTCTCTGGTCCATTAAGTATCAGAGAAAAGGATCTCTCATCTCCATGCGATACCCGGAAACAAAATTACCTAAAGTCGGCACGACTATTTTTACTGAGATGTCGCAGTTGGCAGCAGAACATGGTGCTATTAACCTGTCTCAGGGCTTCCCAGACTTTGACGGCCCGCTGGCATTGCTGGACCGGGTCACTTATTACCTGGAAAACGGCGCTAATCAATATGCACCGATGATCGGTGTACCTTCACTGCGCAATGCTATCGCGGTGAAAGCCGAGCGGTTGTACAGCTGTCAGGTTAATGTCGATACTGAGGTCACGGTGACTTCAGGTGCAACTGAAGCGTTGTTTGCGGCTATCAGTTCGGTGGTCACCCCGGGCGATGAGGTGATAGTGTTTGACCCGGCCTATGACAGTTATGAACCGGCGATCGAGCTGAATGGCGGTAAAACGGTTCACCTGGCGCTGCAGGCTCCCGATTTTGCGATCGACTGGTCGCAGGTCGCTACGGCGATGACTGACCGCACCCGGATGATTGTGATTAACTCGCCGCATAACCCAACCGGATCGGTGTTGTCTGAATCTGATCTGGATCAGCTGGAGGCTTTGCTAAAAAGAACGGATATTCTGCTGCTCAGCGATGAGGTGTATGAGCATATCTGTTTCGATGGTGAGCACCAGAGTATGTTGCGCCGCCCGGAACTGGCAAAGCGAGCTTTCGTTGTATCGTCCTTTGGCAAGACCTTTCATACCACCGGCTGGAAAGTAGGCTACTGTATTGCGCCTGAACCGCTTACCCGTGAGTTCCGCAAGTTACACCAGTATCTGACATTCTGCACGGTACATCCGATTCAGCTGGCTCTGGCAGATTTCATGAATGATTTTCCAGAACACTATCTGGAGTTACCCGCATTCTATCAACAGAAGCGGGACCTGTTCTGCCAGCTGATGGCGGGTAGCCGCTTCAAATTTGTACCGGCTGATGGTACCTATTTTCAGTTGATGGATTACTCAGGTATAAGCGAACACTCAGCGAAGAGTGATGTTGAATTTGCCCGCTGGCTGACGAGCGAAGTGGGTGTTGCTGCTATACCAATTTCTGTGTTCTATGAAACGGCACCGGAACAGAAACTGGTTCGTTTCTGTTTTGCGAAAGATGACGCAACACTGAAACGGGCAGCGGAAAAATTATGCAAGATCTGACACTTACTCTGATCCAGCCGGATATGCTTTGGCAGAGTCCGGCTGAAAACCGGCAGATGTATGCTGAACTGATGGACCGGCATGCCACACAAACTGAGCTGGTGGTTCTGCCTGAAATGTTTAGCACCGGCTTTACCATGGATAGCCGTACTGCCGCTGAACCGATGGGCGGGGTGACCTGTCAGTGGTTACAACAGCAGGCACGGGATCGGGGGATTGCCATCTGCGGCAGTATCGCGATAACCGAGAACGGTGAGTTCTATAACCGGATGATCTGGACCTATCCGGATGGGCGCCAGATTCACTACGATAAGCGGCATCTGTTCCGTATGGCAGGTGAGCATGAACGCTATCAGTCCGGTAGTGAACGGGTGGTGGTTGAATATAACGGTTGGAAGATTCTGCTCCAGGTTTGTTATGACCTGCGTTTTCCTGTATTTTCCCGCAGTCGAAATGACTATGACCTGGCCCTCTATGTGGCTAACTGGCCGGCGGCCAGACGCCAGCCCTGGCGTAAACTACTGCAGGCCCGGGCGATTGAAAATCTCTGTTATGTGGCCGGAGTGAATCGGGTCGGCAGCGATGCCAACGGCCTGGATTATAGCGGGGACAGTATGCTGGTGGATTTTAAAGGGGATCTGCTGGTGGATCACCCCCCAGGTGAAGTGTTTTGTGAAACATTGACCCTGTCGGCGTCTGATCTTATTGAATTTAAAAAGAAATTTCCTGCCTGGATGGATGCGGATCAGTTCAGTTATGAAGACTGAGGTAGTTCTGAAAAAGTTCTGAAAAAGTGCTGAGAGAGTGCTGAAATAGTTCAGCGATGGTGCTGTGGCCTGGTACAACTGAAAAGCTAAAGAGCTCCGCTACGATATTTGTTTCATCCGTTTGTTTGTTGGCCATCGTTATGCCAGAGCAATGCGTTATTGATTGTTTCTGACCTGCTGCGTGACTACGTAGCTATTTGATTACTTAACAACTTAAATATTTTATATCAGGTTCTTTATATGACCCACAGAACAGGGCCCGGTGCTACTTCAGCGCCGGGTTTAAAAGAATTTGTTGCCCTGCTGGCGATGATGATATCGCTGGTGGCCGTTTCGATTGATGCGATGTTACCGGCGTTGACCCAGATCGGTTCGGATCTGAATGTGGCAGACAGGAATGACAGCCAGTTGATTATAGGAATATTCTTTGCCGGGCTGGGCATAGGCCAGCTGGCTTATGGGCCGTTGTCCGATAATATAGGCCGCAAGCCAGCCATCTATATCGGGCTGGCTCTGTTTATTCTTGGTACTTTGATTTCGCTGTTCGCGGCTAACTTTGAAATGATGCTGGCGGGGCGATTTTTGCAGGGGCTGGGGGTGGCGGGACCCAGAGTAGTGGCTATTGCTCTGGTCCGGGATCTCTATGTCGGCCGGGCAATGGCCCGGGTGATGTCGTTTGTTATGACAGTGTTTATCCTGGTGCCGGTGCTGGCGCCAGCATTGGGGCAGTTGATTCTTCTGGTGACCGGCTGGCGGGTTATTTTTGTTCTGTTTCTGCTGATGGCGTTGCTTGTGACTTTATGGTTCGCATTGCGCATGCCAGAAACATTGCAGCCGGAAAACCGTCGACCAATGACTCTTACTTTCCTTCTGGCTGCCTGTAAAGAGGTGCTTTGCCATCCTGTAGCGATGGGCTATACCCTGGTTTCGGGGCTGGTGTTCGGTGCTTTTATGGGCTATCTCAACTCAGCCCAACCGATTCTCCAGGATCAGTACGCACTGGGCGGACAGTTCCCTCTTTATTTCGGTGGGCTGGCGGCAGCAATCGGCGTTTCGACTATTACCAATGCCCGATTAGTTGGGCGCTTCGGTATGCGCCTGCTATCGATCATCGCGCTCGGAGAAATTACTCTGGTGTCATTGATATTTATGGCGGTAGCAGTTTACTTCTCGGGCCATCCGCCACTCTGGTCTCTGATGCTCTACCTGCTGCTGGTGTTTTTTTCTGTCGGTCTGTTGTTTGGTAACCTAAGCGCTCTGGCGATGGAACCATTGGGCCATATTGCCGGTATCGGGGCGGGACTGGTCAGCTCCCTGTCGACCCTGATCGCGCTTATTCCCGGAGTGCTTATCGGTCAGCTGTTTGATGGTACAGTGATGCCGTTGGTGATCGGGTATCTGATCCTGATGCCGCTGGCGTTAATTATCTGTATCCGGCTATATCGCCATTAATAATCTTGTTATTCAGGGGCTCGCTGTCAGGCGTTAATTGAGACAGCGGCGTAGCTTCTTCAGACAGCTGTCTGTTTCGTCCAGGCAATCCTGATACCCGTCGAATCCGCCATAGTTGTGGCTATGGCGTTTGATTGCGTTTATCGAGTTGATCAGGTTGCCTGAGATTGGCCAGAAACCGGGGTGATCTCCTTTTACCAGCTCGATAAGGCGGTAATGCACGGAGAGTAAAAAATGCAGTTCCAGATCTTCCCGGCCTCCCTTGCTACAGCATTCAGCAAGATGATGACCTGCGATCATAAACCGATCAATATGATTTAATTCAGTGTCGCTACCGATCAGTTTCTTTTCAATTACCAGCCATTCTGCAGCTTCGTAGCTGCATCCCAGATATCGAAAAGCTTTGCCCCATTGCTGTTGTTCAAATAGTGCAGAGCCTTGCTGCATCCATTCATTCCAGATGGCGGCAACCTGGAGTTCATTATTCAGAAGCTGTTGACGGTGGCCGTCACATAGAAAGCGCATATTGATATCCATAAATGCAAATGAGAATGGTTATCATATGCGTTGCTGTGTCATTGTCAAGATTAACCTTTTATCGGGGAGGCCCGGTCTGTAACCAGATTGGGCAAAGACGGCAGGACAGTTTTCATTTTTATCCTAGAATGGAAGCTACACCTGTTTTTGTAATCTTTGTATGTTGTGAGTGACGCGCATTTTCAGGCCTTATCGGGTAAACGATATTTGGAGTTAATCATGAGAGAGTTCCGGTTTCTCGCCACGATTATTTTTCTGTTCTGTTGCAGCGCTCAGGCTGAGGATGCATTGCGCTGTGTGAGTGTTGGGCAGGGGGACCGCTCTCAGACACTGAATAACACCTGCGATTTTGACGTTGAAGTACTCTGGTGCCATGACCGTTCTGATACGGGATATAAGCGCAGCCTGTGCGGTAGTAATGGTCGTTACTATCAGAAACAGGCGGTACTTTCCCCAGGTCAGGTGAAAGAAAATCAATTCTCTCTACCCTTCAACAGTACTATCGTATTTGCTGCCTGCGGCGGCAGTTATTACTCTATTCGTGAGATGGATTCCGGCGGTGGCTATCTCTGTCAATGAGTAGCTCTATCTATCCATCACTGCCTGCGGCGGCATAAGCTCCTTTAATTATCACCTGTTATCAGAAGTGAGTGCCTGCTTCTGGTCTATACTGTGGCAGAGGAGTCTGCACCTGGGTCCTTGTCGCCAGCTATTTGTTCACAAAACACAATACCGACTTATTTGCAGCTTCCCTAACTTAATGTAGGCAGTTACTGCCTGGAGGTTTGTTATGAAGCGTTTAACCTTTCTGGCACCCGACCTGGAGCGGGCGCAAGCAGTCGTAGAGGAGCTTCGAAATATGGATGTCCCTGAGGATATGATGCATGTGGTGGCTGCCGATCATGAGATGTTAGTCAAAGCGCATATCCATGAAGCAACAGAAATGGAAACCTCAGAACTGGAAACCGATTTTGACTGGGGTATTGTTGCCGGAGGCGTATTGGGGCTGATTATCGGCTTTATAACCTATCGGTCGGTTGTGTTTGGCTTTGAGTTTGGCGCTTTGTCGATTTTGGCAATTACCCTCTTTGGTGCATTCCTTGGCGGCTGGGTAGGTAAGGCTATCGGTGAAAGCACGCCGAGTGGCGAGCTGGAAAAATATCAGCATGCCATAGACGCGGGCCAGATTCTGATGATGGTTGATGTCGCAGTGGAGCAGGTACCAGAGATCTATAAAATGGTGCGTAAACATTGCCCTAAAGCGTTGGTCGAGAGCTCCCATCTTTTTCACGATCACCCACTTGCTGCGTAGGCCGTTTTGTCGACAGCCGGTATAGGTAACGGGTGATAGTTAACGGATAGTACCGAGTGAAGGCTGCAGTGAGAGTAACAAAGCAGCCTGAATCAGAAGCTCTTTAAAAGGGCGGTTATAGCAACCGTCTTTTTTATATTTATTTAGCGCTAGAGTTGCAAATAATGTGCTACTGTTTTAATAATTATTTGTTTTGTAAGATATTTTTTAAGGTGTTTTTTTAAGGGCTTAGGTTATGTCTAAAGGTCATGCTAAACATCAGGAGCGGCACCACGGTCTGTCTTTGTTTGGCAAGGACCTGGTGCGGCGTAGTGGTTCTAAATGTGAGCTGTGTGAGTCTTCAGGGGTAAAACTGGGGGTGTTTGAAGTCCCGCCTATAGCCAGTGAACCGGACTTCAATCATTGCATAATGATCTGTGACACTTGTCAGGGGCAGATTGAAAAACCGAAATCGATCGATGCCAGTTACTGGCACTTCCTGGCTTCCTCTATGTGGAGTACAACGCCGGCGGTTAAAGTGTTGTCGGTGGCTATGTTGAAACACCTGTCGGACAATAATGATTGGGCGGTGCAACTGCTTGATCAGGTTTATATGGACGCGGAAGAAGATAGCTGGGCTACTAAGATCGTTATCTGACAGGCTGAGCTTTCGGTCCATCACGCCCTAAGCTGGGTGTATGATTTATTTTCATTTAAGAAGTTTTCCCCGCTGACGATAACCCCGGGACAGATAATATCCCGGAGTCGTTATGTTCAACCCCGTTAATTTCTCCCCGTTGGGCCTGCCTCCTGGTTTTTCAGAGCAAGCTTCAGAGCAGGTTTCGGAGCGCGCGCAGCCTTTTACCAATAACGGGCATTCCCGGTCTGAAGAGTTAAGCCGCGAGGCTGTTGTTTCATCTGCAAGCCGTATTGATAGTCGGGAGCGGTTTCAAAATGCTGAAAGCTTCTCGTTGAGTCTGCAGACCCGCGATGGTGATACGGTGACGATTGAGTTTAGTAGTGACACGAATATCCATTCCCGCTATAGCGCTACTAATAATGTGAAGAATGATGGTCGCTCAAGTGCTATGAGCTACAGCATCGATCGCCAGCACAGCAGTGAGTTTGGTTTTACTGTGCAAGGTGACCTTGATGTTGACGAGGTCGATGCTATCGCCACATTAGTGCAGGATCTTTCACAGCTTGCCGATGAGTTTTTTAATGGTGATCTGCAATCCTCAATGGATCTGCTTAGCGGTATCCATTTTGATAGCTCTCAGCTGGCGGCGATGGATTTCTCGATGCAGCAGACGCAAAGTTACTCCGCTATTTCTACCTATCAGCAAGTTCAGTCGATGGGTCAGCCACCAACCCCCGACAACAGGGCGCTGCAGGCTTATGGTCAACAGCTGCTGGAGCAGTTCAGCAAGGCTGATTTGCAGCTTGAACAAGCCAAAGAGGTAACTATGTCGCTGATGCTTAATCTGGTGCAGGTTGATACACGCTTTTCTCAGAGTTCAATGCCAGAACAGGCTTCACTGTTAGAGAATATAGAGGCTTTAGAACAACTAATTACCCAGTTTGGGTACGGTCAGGCTCAATTTGGGGAGCGTGGGGCTGAACACTGAGCTATGCTGAGTGCAACCTCATTGGAGCAGTAAGAGTCTTCGGGACTGTGATGTTTGAGTGATCTTTGATCGTTGTTTACGCCGCATCTGATGCGGCGTTTTTTTTTGCCCGCTGCCAGCCTCTGCCCTGATACAATAAACCACCACATTCACTACAATTCTCAGTTAACCATGATTACCCTGCTTGTTTCTGACGTTACTGCCTCTGCCCTGATACAATAAACCACCTCATTTAATACAGTTCTCAGTTAACCATGATCACCCTGCCTGTTTCTGAAGTTATAGATCAGCTTCGTTGTGCGCTCAGCATGGCTGATGAAGCGGTCCTTGAAGCCCCTCCCGGCGCTGGTAAAACCACTTTAGTACCCTTAAAACTGTTGCATGAAGGCTGGCTTGAAGGCCAGAAGATACTGATGCTGGAGCCGCGGCGATTAGCGGCACGTATGGCTGCTGGTCGCATGGCTCAATTGCTTAACGAGGCGGTCGGAGAAACGGTTGGCTATCGGGTGCGGATGGACTCAAAAGTCGGGCCGCAGACCCGTATCGAAGTTGTTACTGAAGGTATTCTGACCCGGATGTTGCAGCAGGATCCTGCTTTAGAGGGGGTCGGACTGGTCATTTTTGATGAGTTCCATGAGCGGAGCCTCGATGCAGATTTTGGCCTGGCGCTGGCGTTGCAGGGGCGAGAACTTTTTCGTGAAGAGCAACCGCTGAAACTGCTGTTGATGTCGGCAACACTGGACAGTGCCGTGGTGGAAAAACTGCTGCCAGACGCGCCGGTTGTACGCTGTGAGGGGCGAATGTATCCGGTTGCGGTGAAATACCTGGGGCCGGTAAAACCCGATCAGAGACTGGAGCAACGGATCGCCCGGGCGGTCATGCAGGGGCTGGAAGAGGAGAGTGGCAGCCTGCTGGTTTTTTTACCGGGGCAGCGGGAGATCCGGGCAGTCGCTCAGGTGCTGTCGCAATGCCTGCCTGACAAGGTAAAGATTACGCCGTTGTATGGTGATCTGACTATCGATCAGCAGCAACAGGCAATTCAGCCGGCCGAGAACGGCTGGCGTAAAATTGTACTGGCCACCAATATTGCTGAAACCAGCCTGACAATTGAGGGCGTCCGGGTCGTGATCGATGCCGGCCTGAGCCGGGAATCGAGGCTTGATCCGGCGTCCGGCATGAGTCGCTTACATACCCGCAAGCTTTCCCGTGCGGCGAGTATCCAGCGTATGGGACGGGCCGGGCGGATGGAGCCGGGTTGCTGTTACCGGCTCTGGTCAGAAAGTCAGCAGGAACAGCTGGCGCCTTACACCGATCCGGAAATTCTCAATGCCGATCTGGCCCCTCTGGCCTTGCAACTGGCGCGTTGGGGAGTTGATGACCCGGCAGAGTTGAGCTGGCTTAATCTGCCACCTACCGGTGCTCTGAGCCAGGCGCGTGAACTATTGCTGCGCTTAGGCGCTCTGGAAATGACCGGGGCAAGTGGCTATAAACTGACGGATATTGGTGCCCTGGAAATGGCCGGATCTAGTGGCTATAAACTGACGGATAATGGCACTCTGAAAATGACCGGGGCAAGTGGTTATAAACTGACGGATAATGGCGCGATGATGGCGGATCTACCGCTGCACCCGCGGCTGTCGCATATGCTTTTGATCGGCTGGCAAACCGGCTTTACGCAACTGGCCTGTCAGATCGCGGCATTGCTTTCTGAGCGGGATCCATTGACTGGAGATGCCGATCTGAGCCGTCGCATCGCCTGGATTAAAGGGGAGTTGACGTGCAGTAACAGGGATCGCCCCACGCTGTCCCGGATACGTCAGCTGAGTAAACAGTTTAAACGGAATGCAGAGCGTCGTTTACAAAAGGTAGCGCAGAAATCGATCAGCTTGAATGAAAGTCAGGCGGTGGCAATGCTGCTGGCACAGGCCTATCCGGACCGTATCGCTTCACGCCGTAGTGAAGGGACTGATTATCGCCTGAGTAATGGCCGGGCGGTACGATTAAATCAGGGTGATGCTTTACAGAAAAGTGATTGGCTGGCGGTGGCCAATAGCGGAGGACAACACGGGCAGAGTTCTGATCGGGTATTTCTTGCTGCCGCACTGGATGGCGGGTTATTCAGTAACGCGTTGCGTGATCTGACGACTACCGAGGAGGTTGTGGCCTGGGACAGTAAAACAGACCGGATGCTCTGTGAACGACAGCGACGAATAGGCGTGTTGGTTATTGAACGCAAAGCGATGCAGAATATCCCGGTAGAAGCTAAGTGCCGGGCGTTGATCACCATGATCAGGAAGCAGGGCCTTGGCATACTGCCCTGGAATGATGCTATTAACCTCTGGCGACAGCGATTGGCGTTTCTGCGCCGGGCTGAGTTGGAAGCAGGCACCGCAGATAGCGATTGCCGCTGGCCGGATTTTTCTGACAGCGCTTTGCTCGGTTCGCTGGAGCACTGGCTAGGACCCTATCTTGCCCCGGTAAATCATATTAATCATTTTGCCAGACTCGATCTGAACAGCATTTTGCAGGGCATGCTGGAGTGGCCATTACCCCGAGATCTGGATAAGCTGGCCCCGGAACGGATTCAATTGCCGACCGGTAACCGGACACGGATCGATTATAGTGAGTATCCACCGGTACTCGCGGTCAAGCTGCAGGAGATGTTCGGCTGTGTCGACACGCCGACTATCGGTAACGGTGTCGCTCTGAAAATTCACCTGTTGTCCCCGGCCCGCCGGCCGCTGCAGGTAACTCAGGATCTGGCTAGCTTCTGGGCCAACAGTTACCGCGAAGTGCAGAAAGATATGAAAGGGCGCTATCCTAAGCATCCATGGCCGGATAATCCGCTTGAGGCGCAACCATCAGCCGGAATCAAGCGAAAAAAACACAATTGAGTCGGGCTGAGGGGTAAAATTTTTCAAGTCAGCAGTGATAAGGTTGTACTAAGCTTTCAGTACTCTGAGCAAGTCAGAGATTTATTAGCCTCAATAACTTGGGGCCACCAAAAGAAGAAGATACTTCGCATGCCACATGTAGCCCCGCCAGCGCGGGGCTTTCTTCGTTTTGGGCCTGTCTAGCGACTTAAACTGTATTGCCTCCCCGCTATTAAAGCTCCATAGTCCTAAGAAAGCAGTGCAAAGAAATATCAAATAGAAAATATAAAAAGGAGTCTGCGATGCCCGGTTCTACTATTGCCTTTGATGTGTATGGCACCCTGGTTGACCCATTGGAGATGGGACTGCATCTGCAGGGGATGGTGGGTGAAAAAGCCGATGACCTGTCGCGCCTGTGGCGTGAAAAACAGCTGGAGTATGCGTTTCGACGTGGTCTGATGCAGCGTTATGAGCCTTTCAGTGTTTGTACTCTGCAGGCGCTTGATTATGCCTTGTCGGTGTTGCAGTTACGGCTTAGTGAGGAACAGATTCAATTCCTCATGGCACAGTATCAGCAGCTTGATGCTTATGCAGACGTTATTCCCGGTATCGAGTCGCTTAACGCTCAGGGCTATCAGTGCGTCGCTTTCTCTAACGGTCCGGCAGTAAAGGTCCGTGAATTGCTGGAAAATGCTCAGGTGTTGGAACATCTCAGTGACGTAGTCAGTGTCGATGAAATCAAGACCTATAAACCCAATCCGGTTGTATATGAGCATCTGGTTCAGCGCACGGGCTGCAGCAGTGAGAATACCTGGTTGATATCCAGTAATGCCTGGGATGTGATGGGAGCCAAGAGTGCCGGCTTGAACGCGGCATGGATACAGCGAAGTGACAGTGCAGTATTCGATCCCTGGGGGATTGAACCTGACCTGATCGTTCAGAATGTGCAACAATTAGCGGAAAAAATAGGCCGAATCTGATATTTATGTCAAATAAAAGATACAAGTTATTGATTGTTTGTTGCAGTGCGGAATTTGTGGATAAAAAAGACCCGGCTGTTTCCGGGTCATAAATAATAGCCAAATCAGTGGCTCAAAAAGCAAAGTGCTATATCAATATAGCTAGTTTTTGCTGCAATGCAATATAATTTTTGTAAAGCTATGTGGGTCGTAGGTATTTGTCTGGTTATTTGCCGAGGCATGTCGTTCCTGACAAACCTGCACAGGATTCAGAAACAGCTCTGGCGAGGCGTAAATTCAGGTCTCCAGTGGTCAGTTTATGGCAGAGCGAAATACAGTATTTCTGCCCGGCCTAAACTGCGTAAGGAGAGGAATTGCTCGTCCTCGATTATTGCGCCATCGCCTGGTTGCAGATAGCTACCATTCAGTTCAACTTCACCTTTTAAGACATGTAAAAAGCCATTGTCGCTTGCCGGTAAGCCTCGCGAGGTATTGTTCAGTTTCAATTGATAGAGAAAGAGTTGTTGTCTGATCTGTAAGGAGTTATCCCGCCCATCGGGTGAGATAAGCAGGGTTGCGCCATCTTTCAACTTGATACGGGTTGATTGATAGCCTGGCTCCGTAGCGATCTGGTCCGGCACTATCCAGAACTGGAGCAGATTCAGGTTTTTATCCGCTGAGGGGTTTTGCTCACTGTATTCAGCTCCGCTGCCTGTACTGAGTAGCTGGATACTGCGGGCGGGAAGCAGTGTCTGATTGCCCAGTGAATCCTTGTGCAGGGTCTGGCCATCCAGAATATAACTGATGATCTCCATATCCTGCTGTTTGATCGGATCGAGACTTGCACCCGGAGATAACAGGTCATCATTGGCGACCCTCAGTTCGGATATGCCCATCTGTTGCGGGTCAAAGTAACTACCGAAAGAAAATGTGTGGCGGGATTCAAGCCAGCCAAAGTGGGCATATCCACGATCAGCGTTACGTCTTATCTTTATCATGACAGAGCCGTGTTATCTGAGAAGCAGACTTATTTTGTACCTGTTACCGGACAAAGAGTAAAGGAAGTTGCGAACAAGTCCCTTACGCCTCTGGCTTTCAGAGAATATATTGGACTTATTGGCACCTTCCTAAACAAAACAGGAAATTAAGAAGGTATTATTGTTGCCCGGCTTTGGCATCAAACGGAACATTATGTGGAACTAATACAAAGTTTTGACCTTGCATTCTGGCTTCTTGCTGCCTTCGGCGTGCTGCTAATGGGTATTTCAAAATCAGGCTTTGCCGGCGGTGTCGGAGTGATTACTGTGCCATTGATGTCGATCTATATCGGGCCGATCCAGGCTGCGGCGATAATGCTGCCCTTGCTGATTCTGATGGACATCTTCAGCGTCAGGGCCTGGTGGCGCTATAAGCGTACTGACCTGTTGCAGCATATGTTGCCCGGTGCCGTGCTGGGTATTTTTATAGGCTATCTGCTGTTCGATTACCTGAATGATGACATTCTGCGGGTACTGCTTGGGTTTTTGTCGATCTCATTTGCGTTGTGGGGATTATTGAAGGGTGCCCAGCTGGGGCGTTTTACTTCACCCAGAGTTGGTCAGGTTGCCGGCACTGTTGCTGGGTTTACCAGTTTTCTCGCCCACGCCGGTGGTCCGCCGATGAATTTTTATCTGTTACCGCTGAAGCTGCCGCGCGAGCAGTTCCTCGGTACCGCGGTGGTGTTTCTGGCGGCGGTTAACTTCGTCAAACTGTTCGCCTATTCAGCGCTGGGACAGATCAATACGGAAAACCTTACCCTTGGCCTGGTGCTGGCCCCGGTTGCCTGGATCGGAATACGGCTCGGCCTGATCATTCAGAAGCGACTGAATGATCAACTGTTCTACCGTATTATCCTCATAATGCTATTAATAGTCGGCACCAAGCTGCTCATAGATGGTATCTGAATAGTTTGTTTTGGCTTAGTCTGTCAGAATACCTTGCTGGTAATCGCTGATGGCCTGTTCGATCTCTTGTTGCGTATTCATAACGAACGGACCGTAATGGGCGACAGGTTCACCCAGAGGAATACCGCTGAGTAGCAGTACGCCAGCGGACGGGCTGCTCAGACTAAGCTCTTGCTGATCGGTTACTTTGACCATGCTTTGCACAGAAACCGCTTTACCATCCACAGTGATTTCTCCCTCATATACGTAGATCAGAAGTGTCTTACTATTCAGGTCGTCGATCATCAGCTCGGTGCCAGCAGACAGGCGTAAGTCAGCAACAGCAGCGTTGCCAGGTAAGGACTGCAGTGGGCCCTGATAACGTGTGCCGGAAATATCAAAATGACCCGCCATCACTTTAATTTCAATGTTATCGTTGTCGTTTCCCAGTGGTTGCCATGGCAGTTCAGATTGTTTCAGATCCCGATAATCTGCCGCTTTCATTTTGTCTGCAGCGGGTAGATTGATCCAGAGTTGAAAACCATGCATAAAGCCATCTTTCTGCAGCGGCATCTCTGAGTGAATGACGCCGCGCCCGGCGGACATCCACTGTGATTCGCCGCTACTGATTTCACCCCGGTTGCCCATATGGTCCTGGTGAACAAAGCCGCCGTTACGCATATAGGTCAGGGTTTCTATGCCTCGGTGTGGGTGGGATGGAAAGCCTGCACCATAATCATCGGGGTTGTCAGAGCGGATTTCGTCCAGCATCAGAAATGGGTCCAGAGCGTTGTTCTGAAAGCCGTGGGTACGTTGTATTTTAACGCCGGCGCCGTCAGAAGATGGATGGCTTGGGATAACCTTGATGGGCATGAATACTCTCCTCTACGGCATACAGGCCGCTATATAAGTCACTTTGATATCCATATTATTCTTTTTAATCGAAATAAAAATCGGTATATATCGGCTATTCTTTTCTAAAAAATAGAATGAATGTCGACTTGCCCGGTCGTGTCAGTCTTTAAATAGCGGTGATCTTTATGAAAGTAACCTTGGAGCTGTTATGAAAGTAACATTAGAACAATGGCGTATGCTCAAGGCGGTGGTTGACCATGGCGGTTTTGCCCATGCTGCGGACGCGGTACATAAAAGCCAGTCCAGCATTAACCATGCGATTCATAAGATGGAGGGATTACTCGGGGTAAAACTGCTCGAAGTGCGAGGTCGTAAGGCTTTCCTCACCGATGCCGGAGATCTGCTGTTACGCCGAGCAGAGCGCCTGCTGGAGAGTGCAAGTGGTATCGATGCCCTGGCGGCCAGCTTACAGCAGGGGAATGAGCCGGAGATTGCGCTGGCGATCGATCAGACCTTTCCTGCTGATTACATCACCGAAGTGCTGGTGCAGTTTGCCCAGGATTATCCCAACACCCGGATTCAGCTGCATGAAACGGTTTTATCCGGTGCAGCAGAGGCGTTGATTCAGGGACAGGTTGATCTGGCGATTGCCGGTTCCGGCGTGTCACATTTCCTAGCCGAGCCTCTGTTCGGCATCGACTTTGTCGCGGTGGCGAGTCCCGCGCATCCTTTAATACAGTCAGCTGACAAGGTGAACATTGATGACCTGATTAACTACCGCCAGCTGGTGACCCGGGATTCCGCCCGGGACCAGAATATTGATTCCGGCTGGCTGGAGGCGGAAGAGCGCTGGACGGTCAGTAATATCGCAACGTCAGTCGACATGATACGGCGCGGGGTAGGATTTGCCTGGTTGCCGGTGACCCGGATTCAGGACCTGCTGCAAAAGGGGGAGCTGGTGCCACTGCCGCTGGAGAATGGTGGTGTCAGAAGTATGATGCTGCAGCTTTACTATGCGCAACACGACCGTTGTGGTCCGGGTGTGCGTCACTTGGCGGAGCTGCTGCATCGTTATGCAAAAGAAGATAGTTCTAATTATACGAATGTTATGAGCGATTATTAGTAATTTTTTATCTAAAAAATAGAAACTAATATGGAGGCATTGAGTAACAACACAACATTGAGGTTTTAACACTATGAACTATTCAGCGACTCTTTCTCTGCTTGCGCGAATTGGACTGGCGTCCATCTTTATTATGGCGGGTCTCAACAAAATTGGCGGTTACGAAGGTACTGCCGGCTATATGGAAAGTATGGGCGTGCCCAGTATCCTTCTTCCAGCTGTTATAGCGTTGGAAGTGCTCGGCGGTATCGCTATTGTAGCTGGTTTCCTGACCCGTCTTGCAGCCTTTGGTCTGGCTGTATTCTCACTCGCTGCTGCGCTGCTGTTTCACTTAAACTTCGCAGATCAGATGCAGTTCATCCTGTTCTGGAAAAATATCGCTATCGCCGGTGGCTTCATGCTGTTGATGGCAAGCGGGGCGGGAGCTTTTAGTGTCGATGCCAGAATGGGCCGCAGTTGAAGCTATTGAGCTTACAGCCTTTTAACTTTATAGAGCTTGATACAAACAATTGCTGAGGATTCCAGTATGGGTTTATTGATCAACGGCCAGTGGCATGACCAGTGGTATGACACAAAGAATGATAATGGTGAATTCGTTCGTGAACACGCCGGCTTCAGGAATTGGATTACGCCTGATGGAGAGGCGGGGCCGAGCGGTGAAGCGGGTTTTAAAGCTGAAGCCGGACGCTACCATCTGTATGTATCACTGGCCTGTCCGTGGGCCCATCGCACCCTGATATTTCGTAAACTGCTTGGGCTTGAGGCGTTGATTTCGGTATCGGTGGTCAGCTCATTGATGCTCGATCAGGGTTGGTCATTTGATCAGAAAAACGGTCCCGAGGATGATCAGCAAACAGGCTCCAGCGGTGACCATCTGTACGGCTCTGAGTTTATGCACCAGATCTATACCCGGGCGCAACCGGACTACAGTGGCCGGGTCACGGTACCGGTGCTTTGGGATAAGCAACAACAGACCATTGTCAGTAATGAATCATCCGAGATTATCCGGATGTTCAACAGTGCGTTTAACGGTCTTACCGGAAACCAGGCCGATTATTACCCCCTGGAGCTTCAGGAACAGATAGATGAGCTGAACAGCTGGATCTACGACACCATCAATAATGGTGTATACCGGGCCGGATTTGCCACTACCCAGGAAGCTTACGAGCATAATGTCAAAGACCTGTTCGCCAGCCTTAACCGTTTAGAAGGCATTCTGTCGGAGAATCGATATCTCACCGGCCGGCAGCCGACAGAAGCTGACTGGCGCCTGTTTACCACTTTGATCCGGTTTGATGCGGTCTATCACGGACACTTCAAATGTAATCTGAAACAGCTCAGAGAATACCCGAATATATCCGGTTATATCCGTGAGTTATATCAGATACCCGGCGTAGCAGAAACGGTCGATATGCAGCATATAAAAAGCCACTATTATGAAAGTCATTCCATGATCAACCCGACCGGAATAGTACCGCTGGGGCCGGAGCTGGACTTTGATCAGCCGCATGGGCGGGAAAAGCTTCTGGCATAGTCCATAGCTTGCCCGCGCCGTTGGCGACGGGCTGGCTCACTTATGCTTAGCTAAAAAATAATCTGAGCTAACGCAAGCATCGGAAAGCAGTACCGATACATATCGTACCTTAACTTGATGCCCCGGCTCAGCGGGTTACCTTGCTGGTGGCAGCTCTGGTGCGCTCAGTTTGGCTGACGTTAGCCAATACGGTAGCCTGGGAATCACTGTTCCGGTGAAATAGAGTTCTTCCCAGGCGCCTGTTTCAGTCTGTTACTTCAAAAGGTACAGACTAAAGAAGCCATTCCGCTTCCATGGTGGCATTACTCGAGTTCCCTAACCCAGAATCCATCTTCTTGTTGCTGCTCGTTAAGCCAGTTTCGGGTGAGATGAAGTGCTGTTGAAATTTCCTAAGTAGTGAACTATTACTCGGTAAACACTCTCCGGTGTCGGCATGCGCATGTGATTCCCTTCACATTATTTTTTTCATGTCATTGTAACCAGAGGGAAGGAAAACTAATATGAAGGGCGTTTTTTGTTCTGGTTAAAACAACTGAATCAGCAACATAATTTCTAAAGAGTTCCTCGGGATGGGAAATGCCTAAGCCTAAATTCTGTCAGAACAATACAATAAGTGATGCATTAGTATTTCAGAAATCAATTTTGAATTATGTATCAAGATCGTTTGCGCTCACTATTCCACAGTTACCCGGTGAACTTGAGACCCCCATAGCGAATGCCTACTTATGGTGTCGTGTTGTCGATACGGTTGAAGATGATCCCGGTATCAGCCTGGATTCTAAGAAAGCATTTTTCATTCGGATTAATGATGTGCTTCATGGCCGGGCCTGTTCCGGGGAAGTGGCTACTGAGATTACTCCGGTGCTTTCTGATTCGACACCCGCTGCTGAGCGGGAACTGATAGAGAAGCTGGCATTGATCGATGCGGTGTATAAAAGCCTGCCAGTCAGTCAGCAACGGTGCATTCAGTCCTGCGTCGATACTATGACGCAAGGCATGCTGGATTTCTGTGATAATAGCGGGGCCGGATTGGACACTATGGCGGACCTGCAACGTTACTGTTATTGCGTAGCAGGCGTTGTTGGTGAATTACTGACGGAGTTATTCTGTGACTTTTCGCCGGACATTGAAGAGCATCGTCCGTTGCTTGAAAAATACAGTGTTGCTTTTGGTGAAGGGTTGCAGTTAACCAATATCATTAAAGATGTCTGGGTCGATCAACAGCGGGATTGCTGCTGGTTGCCCCGGGATATCTTCAGTAGCGGAGGTTACGATCTGCAGCAGCTGGCACCTGACTATAAAGCACAGGAGTTTAAGACCTGCATAGACCGACTTATTAGCGAGGCGATGGCAAGGCTTAATGAAGCTTTGACCTACACCTTACTGATCCCGCCAGAACATAAAGGTATTCGAGTGTTTTGTCTCTGGGCTGTCGGAATGGCGGTTGCGACACTGGCAAAGATTCAACGCTCCCCTGAGTATTACCAGGGGCAGCAGGTAAAAATATCCCGTCGTTATGCCGTGTTTATAATGAAAAGTACCTCTCTGGCCGCGGGCAATGATTATCTGATTAAAATGCTGATCAAAGGCTTTAGCCGGGGCGTTTCGGATACTAAAAGGTCGTAAAGTACTGGCGGGCATTTGGACCTGAAAAAAACAAACTGGGTAAATTGCAGAAGTTTTTCCAGGTCCTGCTGGTAAGTGGCGCTCTGGCTCGCGTAACGAGTCTATTCAGGCAGTGGTCTGTTCTGGGCCCGGAACGGGTGGGCTTTGTAAGTGCCCAGGTTGCGCATCTCTTTAGCGAAGAACCCCAGCTCCTGCAGAGCGTATTGCATCATGCGGTCGTCTGGATGGCCCTCGACATCAAGGTGGAAGCTACTGCCCTTTGGTACGCCGCTGCCCATATAACTTTCCAGCTTCACCATGTTGATGCCGTTGGTGGCAAAACCCCCCAGTGCCTTGTATAGCGCTGCCGGAATGTTGCGCACGGTGAACATCAGGGAGGTGATGTACAGCTCATCTTCAATTAAAGGCGGAATGCCACCTTCTTTGGACAGGATCAGGAAGCGGGTAGTGTTGCCGTTTACGTCCTGGAAGTTGTCTTGCAGAATCTCCAGATCATATAGCTCTGCCGCCAGACTGGAAGCGATAGCCGCGTGTGTTGGATCGGGTGCCTGTGATAGTTCATAGGCTGATCCGGCGGTGTCTAATCCGGCAATCTGTTCCAGCCCCAACTCTTTAATGTGAGTATCACACTGGGCCAGCGCCTGGGGGTGGGATGAGATGGTTTTCAATTGTTCGATGCTGCTGCCTTTGAGGCCCAGCAGGCAATGATTTACCGGCTCGAAATGCTCCCCGATGATATGTAGCTGGGTTTTCGGCATCAGGCGGTAGATCTCTTCAACCCGGCCTGCGGTTGAATTTTCCAGCGGAATCATCGCCAGTCTGGCTTCACCACGTTCGACCATAAACATCGCATCGACAAAAGATTCACAGGCAAATGCCTCCATTTCAGGGTAAACCTGACGGCAGGACAGGTGTGAATAGGCGCCTTCGAGGCCCTGGTATGCGATGATGTTCGGTGATGTGGACATGATCTTTCCGGTTACACAGTGATGATTTTGAGGGCTGATTATGTCACAGTTTTTTGGTGAGTGAGTGAGGCGTATGAATTTTTCCGTTAAGATTGCGACACAATTTCAGTATAGAGCAGAGAAATGACGCCGGAACGCACAGCTAAACTTATCCAGACCCTGAACCAACGCCAGCCAGATCTGGCCCTGATTACCGATCAGGTCCATAAACCCCGCAATATTGCTGCGCTGGTACGAACCTGTGATGCGGTGGGTATTCCCCGTATTCATACGGTGACGCCTAAGGAGGGCTACCAGTTTAACGGCACTACAAGAGGCAGCGATCGCTGGGTAAAGACCCTGAATCATGCCTGTTGTGGCGATGCCGTTGCCAGGGTTAAGTCAGAGGGTATGAAAGTGTATGCCGCGCACTTCTCAGAGCGCGCTATTGATTACCGGGATGTCGACTATACCACCCCTTGTGCGATCCTGATGGGGGCGGAAAAGGATGGCGTGAGTGATGCTGCCGCTGATCTGGCGGATGAGCATATTCTGATTCCGATGATGGGTATGGTGGGTTCGCTGAACGTATCTACCGCCGCCGGTATTATTCTGGTGGAGGCTCAGAACCAACGCTTAAAAGCGGGAATGTATGAGCAGTCGCGGCTCAATTCGCAGGAATATACTGATACTCTGTTTGAGTGGGGCTTTCCTGATCTGGTGAGTTTTTGTCGCAACAAGGGGCTGGAATATCCGTTGTTGAATGATGCACTGGAACTGGTTGATGCGCCGGCCTGGTATCAGGCGGTCAGGGATGGTAGCGCGGCAAAAAGAATCTGGTAGTCTGATCTACAGAGCTGCAACAGACCTGCTACAAAACTACAGCGGAGCTGAATCGTGAAGTCCCAGCGAATATTTCCTGTTATCGTTTTGATCACTGTGATCTCACTGCTGTTAACCCTGCAGGTGGGGAAGTATGCCCGTGACTGGTCCCTGAGCCAGCTGAAAGAACAGGGCGAGGATCGTCTGCTCGACATTATCAGCCAGGTGCGGTCTGAGCTGGCTGAATATAAGTATCTGCCATTCCTTATTTCGCAAAATCGTGATGTCGCTTCTCTGTTACTTGATCCGAGGCCGGATAAGATCGCGGCAGTCAGTCTTTATCTGGAGCAAACTAACCTTGTTGCCGGAACCACTGCGCTGTTTGTACTCGATGCGGCCGGGCAGGCTAAGGCATTCAGTCACTGGCGCGACCAGCAGGACTTCTATCTGGAATCACACATCGGAGCCCCTTATTTTGAACAGGCGCGTCAGGGGCTGCAGGGGCTGTTTGTCGCGCTGCCCGACCGGGATTCAGTCGGTTCATTCTACTTATCCGCGCCGATCTATAATCGAAATCGTCTGTCTGGCGTAGCGACAGTGCGTATCAATCTGGATCTGTTGCAACCGGCTCTGGCGCAAAGTGGTCAATATATTTTCAGCCAGGATAATACCGTGTTACTGGCCAGTGAACCCCGTTGGGCGTTGCAATCCTTCGATCAGGTGGTTATTGGTACTGCACAGCAGGAGTTGAATGATGGCTCGGTGATCAGCTTGAATCAGCTGGATGACGGCATTACAGTGATGATGCAGAGCGTGTCGCTTGATGATCTGGGGTGGCAGGTTACGGTGATTAACGATCTTTCTGAAGTGAATCGGATCGGGCGCAACGCCAGGATCTCGACGCTGGCAGCCTGTATCGCTTTATCACTGTTGTTTCTGTTTCTCAGGGAGCGTCAGTTGAAGAACCAGTCCAGAGAGGAGACCCGTCTGGCGTTGGAACGTAACGAGGCGCAGCAGCGTAATATTATCAACACCGCCCATGTCGGTATGATCACTCTGGATTGTAATGGCGATATTCTGTTTATCAATCCGATGGCGATGCAACAGTTTGGCGTATCGATGCCAAGGGTGCTGGGAATTAATATCTCTGCGCTGATCGCAGCCGAAGTTTATGACGGGATATTGAAGAAGGTAATGGGGCGCTTGGGCAGTAAAGGTTTTGCCCCTGTTACAGCACTGGAAACTGTTGGCGCACGCTCAGATAAAACTGAATTTCCGATGCTTTTCTCGATAAAGCAGATGAGCCGTATGCCTGAACCTGTCTACCTGGTAACGGTGATCGATATCACTCCGCGCAAACGCCTGGAAAAAGCCTTGCAGCTGGCCAATGATCAGCTGGAGAATAAAGTGCAGCAGCGGACTCTGGCGCTGAAAGAGGCTCAGGATGAGCTGGTGCAGGCGGAGAAGATGGCGGCGTTGGGCCGTATGTCTACGGCGGTGGTGCATGAATTAAACCAGCCGTTGACTGCACTGCGAACCTATATATCGATCTGTCGGCAGTTAATTATCCGGCAGGATACCGCACAGCTGGACAGCAACCTGCAGCTGATCAATGATCTCACAGATCGAATGGCGGTGATCACCCAGCAGTTGAAGACCTTTGCTTATAAGAAACCAGCCCATCTGGCGCCGGTAGATCCTCTGCAATCACTGGAGCAGGTTATTGCGTTATTCCGTGGCCGGTTACAGGAATACGATATTCAGCTGCAGTTTGACCGGCCGCAGCAGGGAGCTGCGGTCAGGGCTGACTCGGCAAGGCTGGAACAGATTTTTGTTAACCTGATCAGCAACGCCTGTGATGCGTTGGCGGGGGATGAAAAACCGCATTTGTACATCGCTGCAGAGGTTAGTGGGGAGCAGTTGAAGATAACGCTAAAGGACAATGGTGCCGGTATTACCAAGGAAGATCAGCAGCACCTGTTTGAGCCTTTCTTTACCACTAAGAATATAGGTGAGGGGTTGGGCCTGGGTTTATCGATAGTGCGATCAATTTTGCAGGATCTGAATGGCGATATCAGTGTCGTCAGCCGTCCGGGAGAGACCTGCTTTACTGTTATATTGCCGTTATACACTGAATCTGGAGAGATAACCTGATGAGAGGAACTGTGCTGCTGGTGGACGATGATCCGATGATTCGCCAGTCAACCGAACAGTGGCTGAAGATGGCGAACTTCGAGGTCATTGTCTGCGATCGGGCCGAAGCCGCACTTAGCTATCTGGATGAACAGTTTGCCGGGGTACTGGTCAGTGATGTAAAGATGCCGGGTATGGATGGTCTGGAGCTGATGAGCCGGGCCCGGCAACAGATTGCTGAGTTGCCGGTAATCCTGATTACCGGGCATGGCGATGTGGATATGGCGATCGGTGCGATGCGAGATGGCGCCTACGACTTTATCGAAAAACCCTTTAACCCGGAACGGCTGGTCGAGACTATCAGCCGGGCCTGTGAAAAACGTCAGCTGACGCTGGAAAACTATCGTCTGCAACAGAATCTGGCATCCCGGACCGGCATCGACAGTAAGATCATCGGTATCTCGCCTTCAATACAGAAGCTGCGTCGTGACTTGCTGAAATGTGCGGCCCTCAATACGAATGTCATTATTTATGGTGAGACCGGAACCGGTAAGGAACTGGTTGCGCAGTGCTTACATGAATTTAGTGCCCGGGCCGAGTGCAATTTTGTGCCGATTAACTGTGGCGCTATCCCTGAATCGCTGATTGAAAGCGAGTTGTTCGGGCATGAGGCTGGCGCATTTACCGGTGCGATCAAAAAAAGAATCGGTAAATTTGAATACGCCGATGGCGGTACGCTGCTGTTGGATGAAATTGAAAGTATGCCGGCGCAACTGCAGGTGAAAATTTTACGTAGCCTGCAGGAAGGTGTTATCGAACCTCTTGGATCAAACCGTCAGGTTCCTGTTGATCTGAGAATTGTCGCGGCCTCAAAAGTAGATCTGGCAGTAGAAGATAATTTCCGCCAGGATCTTTATTACCGGCTAAATGTTTCCAGCCTTTATCTGCCGCCGTTACGGGAAAGACAAGAGGATATTCCATTACTGTTTGAACACTATGCCCGCCAGGCGGCCGCTCAGCACGAGAAGTCCTTGCGGCGTATTACCGATCAGGATATTCGTAACCTGCAACAATTCCAGTGGCCCGGTAATGTCAGGGAACTTAAAAATATCGCAGTGCGTTATGCGTTGGACGGTAGCTTGCCGGTTGCCGATATTCTGTTTCCCCAGGCTAATACCTATAACCCGGATCTGTCATCCGATCTGCAATCCGATACCAGCTTATCTCTGTCGGCACAGGTTGCCAATTTCGAGTACAAAGTGATCTGCCAAGCGTTACGCAAGCATCGCGGGAGTATGAAGGCGGTGATGGATATGCTGGATCTGCCACGCCGTACCTTGAATCAGAAGATGGTCAAGTATGATATTAACCGGACTGATTTTATGGATGGAGAGGACACTTAAGAGAAGGGCGAATGGAGGCAGACTGAGATGAGCAAAAAATTGCTGATAGCTTTTATTGTCCTGTTTTCATCGATCCATACCGTTAAAATCCAGGGTATGTATTGGGTTGGTTGGTTGTTTTTTAACCTGCGGTGAGCGTTAAGATCTGAAAAGACACAGGAATGAGCAGTTTTTTGCTTATTGTTTTAGTCGGGAATCGGCTGATTCTTGCTTATGAGTGATGGCTGGCTTCTATTTATTTTTAAATTTTGTATTAATATTCAATGAGTTAAGTGTTTTGTTCAATGTTGGTATTACCTTTGCTTTATAGGATGTAGTTAAAAAAAAAGTAAAAACAAAAAGCATCAGAGAAGGTAACAATATGACTAGCAGTAAGCGTACTCTCACAAAAGGTTCCGTTTTTAAAAGTCTTACAATCAAGAGTCTTGGTATTGCTGTGGCGCTAAGCAGTGCTATTGGTACTGCCGGGTTGGCGCAGGCTGATGAAAAACGCTCCTATATCCTGGCAACGGCATCCACGGGTGGCACTTATTATCCGGTTGGTGTTGCACTGGCTACGCTGACTAAAGTGAAGCTGGAGCCAAAATATAAGATGTCACTGTCAGCGATAAACTCTGCCGGGTCAGGTGAGAACGTCAAAATGTTGGGTGAGAATGAAGCCCAGTTTGCGATTCTACAAGGGCTTTATGGTGCCTGGGCTTGGAACGGGGAGGGAGCTCTGAAGGCTTCCGGTGCGCAGAAGCATCTGCGTTCAGTATCTATGTTGTGGCAAAATGTAGAGCAGTTTGCGGTGAAATCTGAGTATGTCAAAACCGGTACTGTTGCTGACCTGAAAGGGATGGCGGGTGATAAGTTCTCCATCGGTAAGAAAAACTCCGGTACGGAAGGTTCTGGTCGCCAGGTACTGGGCGGTTTAGGTATTGATGCTGATGGCTTTGATCTGGCTTATATGGGATACGGCCCGAGTGCTGATGCCCTGCAAAACGGTACTATTAATGGAATGAACATCCCTTCCGGAGTGCCAACTTCTGCAGTGACCCGTGCCTATGCTGCACTGGGCAGTGATATGACGGTGCTGGATTTTACCGATGAACAGATAGCAAAGGCGAACGGTAAGTATCAGCTGTGGACCCGCTATACTATTCCGGCGAATACTTACCCAGGTCAGACAAAAGAGATCAATACAATGGCGCAGCCAAACTTCCTGGCGGTGCGTGATGATCTGTCAGAAGAAGATGTTTATCTGCTGACCAAAACTATCTATGAAAACCTGTCCTTCCTGAACGGTATCCATAAAGCGACTAAAGCGATGGCTCTGGAAAAGGCGATTGCCGGTCTGCCGGTACCGTTGCATCCTGGAGCAGCTCGCTTCTACAAAGAAGCTGGCCTGAATATTCCTGCGCACCTGATCGCGGCTAAATAATACCCGGCTCCTCCCCCCGAGGAGCCTGCGGGCTCCTCATCTATTGACCTCGATCTTTAATTCGCCACCACTGTTATTACTGGGATGCTGTTATGAGTACTACTTCGGTTAATGCCGATCAGGATACGGCAGAAAAATTAAAAAGCCTGGAGCTGTCTCAGCGCCCGGAAAAATCATTAGCCGGGCGCTTTATCTACTGGCTTGGCGTCGCCTTTGCCCTGGTGCATATCTACTTTAATACTCTGGGTACGCTGCCTGAACTATGGGTATCGGCGATTCACTTTGGTGGTTTCGCGCTGATCTGCTCACTGATGGTGCCTATGTGCCGCTGTCAAACGGCCGCAGGCAGGCAGTTAACCTTGCTACTGGATGTTTTGATCGGCATTGCAGCAGTATTTTGCGCCCTGTATCTGATCGGATTTGAGGACGCGTTGTATGAGCGTGGCGTTAAATTTGTTCAATTGGACTGGGTGTTTGCACTCTGTGCGATCTTTATTGCACTGGAGATGGCACGTCGCACTACTGGCTGGTTCATTCCGGTGATGATCATAACTGCTTTGACCTATGTCTTCTGGTGGGGCCAGTACCTCGATGGCGTGTTTGGTTTTCCGGGGCTGAGTCTTGAGACGGTACTGTTCCGTAGTTATTTTTCGCCTGAGGGAATGTTCGGCTCGATCGCCCGTATCTCCTGGACCTTTGTCTTCATGTTTATCCTGTTCGGTGCCTTCCTGGTGAAATCCGGTGCGGGTGATTTTATTATTGAGCTGTCCCGTTGCGCGGCCGGTCGTTTTGTTGGTGGCCCTGGCTTTGTCGCGGTGCTTGGCTCGGGTTTGATGGGGTCGGTATCGGGTTCATCCGTCGCCAATACCGTGTCTACCGGTGTCATTACTATTCCATTGATGCGCAAGGCGGGGTTCCCGGCTAAATTCGCCGCGGGTGTGGAAGCGGCAGCCTCTACCGGTGGTCAGCTGATGCCTCCGGTGATGGGAGCAGGTGCCTTTATCATGGCCTCTTATACCCAGATACCTTACGTCGATATTATCGCTATTGCTGCGCTACCTGCGTTGCTGTATTTCTTGTCTGTTGGTTTCTTCGTCCGTGTCGAAGCGATGCGTAGTCATGCGCATACGGTGGAACTGGATTCCCGTTCAATCGGTGAAGTATTTAAAGATGGCTGGCATTATCTGTTGCCAATAGTGGTGTTAGTAGCGTTGCTGATTTATGGCTTTACACCGACCTATGCTGCCGGTTTATCGATAATCTCAGTCGTCGTTGCCTCATGGTTGTCGAAACACCCGATGGGGCTGCGTGATATCTTCGATTCTCTGGCACAGGGGTCAAAGAATATGGCAACCACGGCAATGCTACTGGTCGCAGTCGGACTGGTCGTGAATGTGGTGGCGATGACCGGTATTGGTAATACCTTCTCTCTGATGGTGACGGACTGGGCCGGCGGCAGTCTGCTTATAACCTTGCTGCTGATCGCGCTGGCGTCGTTGATTCTGGGTATGGGTTTGCCTGTAACCGCTTCGTATATTGTCCTGGCAACTCTGTCTGCCCCAGCGCTGTATAGCCTTATCGCTGAAATACAGTTGGTAGGTATGATGGTTGCCGGTACCTTGCCTGAGGCGGCGCAAACTATCTTCCTGTTGGTTGATGCAGAAAAAGCTGCTCTGTTAGCTGCACCTATGACTGAAGTTGATGCGCAACAATTGCTGGCATTGGTACCTGGCGACTTTAAACACCAGTTGCTAGAAATGGCGATTAGTTCTGAAGTCTTAGCCATGACGCTGTTGTCTGCGCATATGATTATCTTCTGGTTGTCTCAGGACAGTAATGTCACACCGCCAGTTTGCCTGACGGCATTTGCCGCGGCCGCTATTGCCAAAACGCCGCCGATGGCTACGGGGTTTATGGCCTGGAAGGTCGCAAAAGGCTTGTATATCGTGCCGGTCCTATTCGCGTATACCAACTTTATTGGCGGTACCACCACGGAAGTCCTTTCAGTATTCTTCTTCTCACTGTTTGGTATCTATGGGCTGGTGGGCTTTATGGAAGGCTATCTGGAGAGCAAGCTGAACCTGGTACTCAGGCTGCTTTCTGGCATCGCCGGGATGTTGATGTTGTGGCCGCATAATGAGTTGCTGATCAGTTTTGCCGGATTAGCAGTGTTTGTCGTTATCTTTGCTTATAGCCGGAAGAATCTGAAAGCTGAGTCCGCTGGCGAACTGGTGCATAGCTGATAAATCGAAGCAAAGGTCTTTCGCTCCGATAGCTGGCGCAAAACCATAGCGACACCTATTAAGCCGGAACTGTGATCAGTTCCGGCTTTTTTATACCCATTTAGCGTATTAATCCGGGCATCGCTACTGTGAAAGTCGTCGCTAAAAAAATAAGCTGATGTAAAGGTTTGTATTTCAGCGATAACTCTAGTGGTCTAGTGGATAGCTCTACTGTCTATACAATCACTTTTCACTGTATTATATGGACGGGTGCCCAGTTAAACAGGTACCTTTAATACCGGAGGGGGGACTGGTTAGACTGCCATACAGGCAAAGGATTTAATCAGCTCGCTGAACCTGATGTTTAACCCAAGGTTTCGGCAGGAAATATGAAGGATAAAAGGACGTGGGCAATACCCGCCCGTATCGGAGCAGTTTTCAGTACAGCAGTCGCTACGACTGCAATTTTTGCAAGTACACTTCAGGCCGCAGACACTGCGCTCTGTTATTCTCAATTTGATGATTCCCTTTATAGTCAGGCGGTCGAGTCGTGTCGTGCCGATGCAGAGCTTGGTGACGCTAAAGCCGCTTTTTTGCTGGCGACCATCTATTATCAGGGGCTGGAAGGTGACGTCGATGATCAGCGAGGGCTATTCTGGGATCAGGTTGCCGCAGAAAAAGGTCATCCCCAGGCTGCATATCGACTGGCTCTGGCTTATCGCTTAGGTCAGGGCGTACGACAAGATTCGCAACAGGCATTCCGCTGGTATATGCAGGCCGCCCAGGGCGGTCATTCCGGCGCGCAGCGCAACCTTGGTGCGATGTACGAATCCGGGCAGGCTACGATGAAGGACCTTCAGCGCGCTCATTCCTGGTACAAGAAAGCTGCTTTTGCGGGCGATGCTGAAGCTCAGCTACGGCTTGGCACTATTTGGCTGGAAGGTCGAGGCGTCAGCGCAGACAAGGCTAAAGCACAGCACTGGATTCGCAAATCTGCCCAAAGCGGTAATCATAATGCGCAGCTGGCCCTGGGAGTTATGCTGGCGGATGTTGATCCGCAAGATAGCGCAATCTGGTATCGAAAATCAGCAGATCAGGGCAACTTGCTGGCGATGCAGAACCTGGCGTTGATCTATTTTACCGGTCAGGGTGTTGCTATTGATCTGCAAAAAGCTTTGCTACTGGCGCAGCAGGCGGTTGCTCAGGGTAATCAGCAGGCCAAACCACTGTTACAACAGATTCAACTGCAGCTGGGACAACAGAAAGTTGCTGATTTACGTGCGGAAAAAGCAAAGGTTGCTGCTTTGATCAACTCGCAACAGATTAGTCAGACCAACAGCGTATCCACAGAAATCAGGGCTGCCGCCATTGCTTCAGGACCTGCTTCTCCGTCAATATTAGCATTACCCGCCCCTGCAGCTGGCCCGTCAATTACCGGTCCTGTCATTGCTCAGCCGTTAACTGTCAAAACTTCTAAAGCTGCCGAATCGTTGTCTGGGATACTCCCCGATGGCTGGATTTTGGATCAGCCTGAAAGTCGTTATGTGATTCAGCTGGCTAATGGCGATGAAGAAGTGGGAATTCAGCGTTTTATCAGAAATAAAAACGTTCCGGTCGGGGCACGCTATTACCGTACGCAGAGGGATGCCGGGCTGTTTTATGTTCTGATTTATGGGGAGTACGGTAGTGTAAAAGAAGCAAGGGAAGCGTTGCTTGAGTTGCCGACAGCGGTACGCAAGAATCACTGGATCAGAAATATTAGCACCTTGCAGGAAAACTATCGCAAGCCGAAGACTTAAACTGATCGATATCTATTCATTGGTTTTAGTCGCTTTAATGACGTGAATTCTTGAGAAATCAGGTAGGTTATGGTCTTTTTAGCGGTATTGGGGAACTGGAAACTGTTCCCTTTAACTATTTTAATCACTTAGCTTGCTTGGAGAAGGTTTTACAGATGGTCCGATTTTTCCGGGTTCACACCCTGCTCGTTTTCCTTCAGGCGGTTGTCATCCTGCCGACTGCTATGGCGAGTGAGAGCATTGAGCAGTGCCGGAAATTGTATGCCGGATCAGATACCCAGAGCACATATGCAACTTGTTTTCCTATAGCCGATTCCGGTAATGGTGAAGCGAGCTTTATCCTTTCAAATCTGTATACCCAGGGCCTCGGAACTGCAGCCCCCGATCTGAAACAGGCTATGACCTGGCTTAATCGATCAGCAGATCAGAACTATGGTCCGGCCTGTTATAACCTGGCGGTGCTCTATGAACGGGGTGACGTGGTCGAGCAGAGCTATGTGATCGCTTTTAACTGGTTTAAGAAGGGAGCAGAGCTGGGCCATATTCCCAGTCAGCTGAAAACAGGACTGCAGTCGCTGAAAGGGATCGGCACTCAATCAGACTATAGTCAGGCGCTGTACTGGCTTGATAAGGCGGCCAGTGGCGGCAGTGCAAATGCTCAGGTAACTTTGGCGATTTTATTGAGCGTGTCGGATCATGATAAAGGGATTTATTGGTATAAGCAGGCTGCGCAGCAAGATAACTCTTATGCTCATTATCAGCTCGCGGATATATATACCTACGGCAAATTGAGACAGCCTGTTAATTTGCAGCAAGCGCAGCACCATGCTGCAGCCAGTATCCGACTGGGACGACTCAGTAGCCAGCCGTTACTTGATACGATCAAAGCACGCATAGCGGCTTCCGGAAAACCGTTCACGCGCAACAACAGTGTCACAGAAGAAGCTGCAAGACAGCCAACTACAGAGCAAAACCCTGTGGCTGAAACTTCTGCCGAAAACAGCCCTGATCTGGCAGAGAGCAGCCTTGAGCTGGCAGAGAACAGTCCTGAGCTGGTAACAAGCAGCCCTGAGCAAAATATTCCTGCACCTGTTTCAGAGCTAACTGCTACGTGGGCAAATCCTGCATCTAAGAACGATATCGCACTGGATGCTGAATCCCAGGCTGAGTCTGTTCAGGATGTTGTCGTCCCAGGTGTCATTGCTAAAAATACTGAAGCTGAGCAGAGAGATTCGGCAGAAAATCCGATAAATCAACAGTCTATGTTGAAAGACCGGAACTGGTTAATGGCTCAGCCAAAACAGATGTTTATATTGCAGCTGGTGCAACTGAGCCGGGAAGAGTCGGTGTTGTCTTATCTGAAAAAACATAATCTTGAAGGCCGGGCAAATTATTATCGGGCGCATACCAATGCCGGGGTCGTGTACGTTGTATTGTACGGTGAACATTTTGCCAGCCTGCCGTTAGCTAAGCGGGCAGCAGCAGAACAACTGAGATTACCGGCAGCTATTCAGCGCGGTATCTGGTATCGACAGTACAATGTACTGCAAAAAACTTATAAAGCACCTTAGTTGGAGACAAGGATGTTAACCACAAAAAAATCAGGCGTGATCAGCTGTATCGTTGGAAGTGGGCTTTTTATGCTGAGTTGCAGTGTATTGGCTGCCGGGGCAAAGGATAGCTGTATTGAACAGTTTGCTCAGACGTCATATGACGCCGCTTTTACCAGCTGCTCAGCTATTGCTGCAAAAGACCCGGATGCGGCTTTTATCATGGCGCGTCTCTATTTGATGGGAAGCGCGGGCAAGCCGGATCTTGGCAAATCAGTTGAATGGTTGCAGCGGGCCACTGACCTTGGTCATGCTGAAGCTGCGTATAACCTTGGTATTGCATACCAGTATGGGCAAAGTGTAAATAAGGATCTGACGCGCGCACGCGATGCTTACCAGCGAGCTATCGCAGGAAATAATGCAAAAGCGATGCGTAATCTGGCGTTGATGTATGAAATCGGTAACGGTGTTAAGCAGGATGCCGCAAGCGCATTTCAGCTATATCTGCAGTCGGCGGGTCTGGGGTTAAGTGACAGCCAGCTTAAAACTGCGGTTATGCTATTGCAGGGAACAGGGGTAGTTGCTGATCCGGTACAGGGGCGTTACTGGTTGGAAAAGGCTGCCGAGAGCGGTGATGCTGACGCGCAGCTGCAACTGGCTATGTTACTGGCTGAAATTGATTTTATGGCCAGTTTGGGCTGGTACGAGAAGTCCGCCGAACAGGATAATCCTTACGCCATGCATAACCTTGCTCTGATCTATTTTCAAGGTGAGTATCTGCCTCAGGATACCGAGCTGGCGCTGGCGTATGCCCGAAGCAGTGTCCGGCTTGGTCATCGCCCCAGTGACGATATTGTTCAGGCCATTGTTATGGAACAGAAGGCTGCCGGACAGAGCCTTGCTGCACACACGCCTGCTGCACAGTCTGCTGCTAACAATACGGCTAAGTGGCAGGGGGATGAAACCGTCGCCCGCCTGCCTGATGGCTGGATCATGGAGCAGGCAGCGGAGCGCTATGTTATCCAGCTGAATAATGGACAGCATGAGAATGGCATTCAGAAATATATTCACAAGCATGATCTGTCCGGACCGGTACATTATTATCGAACCCGCAGGATCGCCGGTATCTTCTATGTGCTTGTCTATGGTGAATATGACACGGTAAGAGCGGCAAAGCAGGCGCTGCAAGAATTACCGCCAGCGGTACAGAAAGATCACTGGATTCGCTCGGTGGCTAAACTGCAGGACGTGTACCGCCAACCATAAGTTGCATGTGTAAAGTGGGTAAAGGAATACCCGGTAAAGTTTATAGGACAAAAGGATTTGACCATGATTAAAAAGATACCCCGAAGTAAAGCTGCGATCAGCCTGGTGCTGTTGTTATCCAGTGGCTGGGTTGTGGCGGAGCAGAGCGTTGCTTGTAAAGAACTGTTCAACCAGACTGAATACTCAGCGGCACTGACCCGTTGTCAGAAGTCTGCAGAAGAGGGCGACAGGGAAGCTGCATTCTCTCTGGCCCGGTTTTATGCGATACCTGATTCAGAACGTTATGATCTGCAGCAGACTTTTAACTGGTTGCAGCAGGCCACCGGTCTGGGCCACCCCGAGGCCGCCTACAATCTTGCCGTGGCGTATCAGCATGGCGATGGTACGGCACGACATTTACCGCTGGCGGTGACCGCTTACCGGCAGGCGATTGAATTTAATAACCCTAAAGCGATGCGTAATCTGGCCATGATGTATGAGTCAGGCAGTGGAGTTGAGCGGGATTTTGCCAAGGCTTTTGAGCTGTTTGAGCGATCTGCTCGGCTGGGGCGGAGCGATAGTCAGTTCAAGGTCGCCTCGATGTTGTTGCGGGGCAAGGGGGTCGACAAAGATCCGGTAGCGACCCGCTACTGGTTGGATCAGGCCGCGGGCAATAATGATGCGAATGCTCAGCTGATGCTGGCTATACTGCTGGCGGATTCAGACTTTGACAAAAGTCTGCACTGGTATAAGGAATCGGCGCAACAGGATAATGTTTATGCCCTGCATAACCTGGCGCTGATCTACTTTAGCGGCGAAAAAGTTGAGCGGGACCTGTTACTGGCGCTGGCCTATGCGGATAAAAGCATTGCGCTTGGAAATGATAAAAGTCGTAAGCTTTATATGGCTATCGCCAGTGAGGTCGCTCCGGCGGCAGGCTATGGCGCAACTACAACAACTTCCCCTACGCCTGAAAATAGCAAGCAAAGCCTGGATGCAGCTTACCGTGATCCCGATTGGCTGGCTGGAAAACAGGGTGCTAAGTACGTCGCCCAGCTGATTCTGTTGAGTACCAAAGGTAGCCTTAAACGCTTTGTAGAGCAGCATCAATTAGCAGGCCGGATTAATTATCTGCACCGTAAGGATGGCCCTCTGGATCGTTATGCCGTACTTTATGCGGCGGATTCAAGTGATAAAAATGAGCTAAAGCAAACGCTGCAGCAGTTATTGCCTGAGAATCTGGTCGAAAATGCCTGGATCCGCAGTTACGCTTCCTTGCAACAAGCCTATAAAGCGCGTTAAGCGAAAATCCAGCGACTCTCTGCCAAGATTCTGGTAAAAATGCCTGACCCTGGGGTTCTGTGGCTCTGCGGTTAGCGATCCTTAAAACAAGTTTATTAATGAGCGTAAAGTGAAAATCCTGTTACTCTCCGCGTATGATGCCGCCAGCCATGCCTATTGGCGAAAAGGTCTGGTCGCGCACTTTCCTGATCATGACTGGACCGTGCTGACCCTGCCCGCTCGTTACTTCTCCTGGAGGGTGCGAGGGAATAGTCTGAGCTGGGCTTTTGGCGAAGCAGAAACGCTGCAGCAGGACTATGACCTGGTGATCGCCACCTCTATGACCGATTTGTCAGCATTGCGCGGATTTGTACCATCGCTGGGGCAGATTCCGACCCTGGTATATGTTCATGAAAACCAGTTCGCCTATCCCGAATCAGGTCGTGAATACGGCAGTGTCGAACCGAAGATATTAAATATTTATACCGCGCTGGCAGCTGATCATCTCTGCTTTAACACCGAATATAATCGTCAGAGTTTTCTCGATGGCTGCCGCAAGTTATTAAAAAAGCTACCGGATCAGGTGCCGCCCGGGCTAACAGCGTCGATAGCTGATAAATCATCGGTGGTGCCGGTTCCCCTGCCAGAACACCTGTTTTTATCGGGTGAACTGAAGGCTGGGCCATTGCAGCTGGTCTGGAATCATCGCTGGGAGTTCGATAAGGGACCTGAACTTTTATTGAAAGCAACTGAGCAACTGATCACTGCCGGGATAGACTTTAAACTGCATGTAGTCGGCCAGCAGTTCCGTCAGGTCCCGGCTGCTTTTGCCCAACTGAAAACGGTACTGGGTGATCGGGCCGGGAGCTGGGGATTCATGGAGTCTGTCGCAGACTATCGCAGGCTGCTACAGCAATCTGATGTAGTGATATCCACAGCGCTACACGACTTTCAGGGGATCGCGGTACTCGAGGGCGTTGCCGCCGGATGTATTCCTGTAGTACCTGACCGGCTTGCTTATACCGAGCTGTTTCCAGCAGATTGTCGCTATCGCAGTGGTGATGGTGAGACTGAAAGCCTGGTCGCAATGCTAACCCGATTGGCGCAGATCAAGGCTGCAGGTAGCTTGCCCTGTGCACCATCAGTAAAACAATTGGGTTGGCAGAGTCTGGGTAAGGACTATGCTGAGCTTATCAGGAGGTTAACCGGACAACCAGCAGGCTAGTCCGTTTTCAGGCTGCTTGTGTTAGCCGGCTTCCTGGCGTGAGACAACTTCAATCCTGAAACAGCGAAATTGGAGAGCAGCGCCAAATGCATGTTCAAAGCTAACCCTGATATAAGGCGTCATCGGTTCACCGTTTCGCAGAGTGCCGCGTTCTTCATATTTGAAGCTAAGATCGTACAGCGCATTCTGATGGTTAAAACCCTGCAGGCCGATCCCTTCGCAGTCATGGAACCTGAGAGTAACCAGGTAGGGGTGCTGCAAGGCGCATAACTCTAACTTCAGCTCCAGTACCGGCCCGATCCAGGTATCATCTTCAGGGCGGACGTCGCCCCGCCAGATGTTGAGGTTATGTACTTCAGCATCATGGAAATTGGGCCATTCGCCCAGTTCCAGGATCAACTGACTGTTTGCAATATCGGTCACCGGATTAAAGGGCTGCATAATTAGGCCTGTATGGATTACCTATCTCATCGGTGTTATCCACCAATATAGTTCAGTGGCACCGCAGTGCCATCGACAATCTTGCGCATAATAAACGCCGATTTCACGCCGGTTACGCCACGAATGCGGGTGATCTTCCCCAGCAGAATATCGTGATGCAGTGATCATGCTCCTATCAGCCACCGCAACTTTAGCCCCCGATATAGTTCAGTGGCACCGCAGTGCTATCGACTATTTTACGCATGATAAAGGCGGATTTGACGCCGGTTACGCCACGAATGCGGGTGATCTTCCCCAGCAGAATATCGTGATACCTGTCCATGTCGGGCACCGCGACCTTAAGCTGGTAATCGGCATCATGGCCGGTGATCAGATAGCACTCCATCACCTCCGGAAAGGTGTTGATGGCACTTTCGAACTCTTCAAACCGCTCCGGTATGTGTTTGTCCATGCTGATATGTAAAATGGCGATCAGGTTAAGATCAACCGCCCGTTCATCAATCCGAACCACCCGATCTCGGATAACCCCGGACTCTTCCAGATGTTTTACCCTTCTTGAGCAGGGGGCTGCAGTCAGTCCGACCTTCTCTGCAAGATCCTGATTTGAAAGGCTGCCATCGCCCTGCAATTCGCGCAATATTTTAAGGTCAAATCGGTCCAGAGGCGGGTTTGATTTCATGTTTTGTTATCTCGGCGCAATTTTTTGATACGGTTAATTGTATTTTGTTTGATAATATTGCGCAATTGCTTGTAAATTGTTTGATTGAGATAGGTAATTGCGCAGCAAACTCATTAAAATTTGTTCTATTGATTGCTGCAGCAAGAAATATGTTGCCGAGAGCTTAAAAGCATACCGTTACCAGCGGATGTGGGAGACAACACTACCAGTGTCTATCCGGTTCAGAGCACCAGCTTACCGAGCTGAGGAGTGTGTACCACAAGTATACTGAAAGACAGATTTGGCCCCGCGGTTTGACTCAGTCAGGCAGCGGGGTTTCAGTTTCAACTGAGAATTGTTAAAAGCCAGATTAAATTAAACCCAGAATAATAACTGCCCGTGGCAGCTATCCGATCAGGACAATATTATGTTCGACCATCGTAAATACAGTGCATTCCAACCTATCCGTTTAACCGACCGCAGCTGGCCGGATAAAACGATCACTCAGGCGCCGGACTGGTGCAGTGTTGATCTTCGGGATGGTAACCAGGCACTGGTAAATCCGATGAGTGTTGAACAGAAAACACGCCTGTTTGAGCTACTGGTAAAGTTGGGTTTTAAAGAGATTGAAGTAGGTTTTCCTTCCGCTTCAAAACCGGATTTTGATTTTGTTCGTAAGCTGGTTGAGGAAAACCGTATACCTGACGATGTCAGTATTCAGGTACTGACCCAGGCGCGGGAAGAGTTGATCAAACGCACCTATGAAGCGATGGCTGGTGTAAAGAAGGCCATTATCCATGTTTATAACTCAACCTCTACAGTGCAGCGGGAACAGGTATTTGGCCAGTCCCGTGAAGGTATTAAAGCTATTGCAATACAGGGCGCGCAATGGGTTCAGCAATATGCAGAGCAACACCCGGATACCGAGTGGACCTTCCAGTACTCTCCGGAGAGCTTCACCGGTACTGAACTGGATTATGCTGTTGAGGTGTGTGATGCGGTTATTGCCGAATGGCAGCCGGAAAAAGGCCGTCAGGTAATCATTAACCTGCCATCCACCGTCGAGATGTCGACGCCGAATGTATTTGCCGATCAGGTTGAATATTTTTGCCGTCATCTGGCGCAACGCAAAGATGTCCGTATCAGCCTGCATACCCATAATGACCGGGGCTGCGCAGTTGCCGCAACAGAGTTGGGCGTGATGGCTGGTGCCGATCGTGTTGAAGGAACCCTGATGGGTAATGGCGAGCGTACCGGTAATATGGATGTGATTACCATGGGTATGAACCTGTACTCGCAGGGTGTTGATCCCAAGCTGGATTTTTCCAATATTATGGAAATAATCGAAGTGGTTGAAAGTTGCACTGAAATTCCGGTTTCGGTTCGTCATCCATGGGCGGGAGAGTTGGTGTACACCGCTTTTTCCGGCAGTCATCAGGATGCTATCCGTAAGTCAGTTAACTATCATACCGAGCATAAGAAACCTCACTGGGATGTTGCTTACCTGCCGATCGATCCCCGCGATATAGGTCGTGAGTACGAAGCAGTAGTGCGGATTAACAGTCAGAGTGGTAAGGGCGGTGTTGCGCTGGTACTGGAGCGTGATTACGGTATTGAGTTGCCGAAATGGATGCATTTTCCGCTGAGTAAAGTGGTGCAAGGCGCGGCTGAAAAGAGCGGTGTTGAGGTCTCGCCGGTGAATATTAAAAAGCTATACGATGAGCACTTCGTGCAGGTGGCACAGTCCTGGCAGTTGCAGGATTATGATCTGCACACAGAAGCTCACAAGGTCAGTGCTCAATTCAGTATTGGTAACCATAAGGTGCGGGGGGAAGGTGCCGGTGCCCTGGAAGCATTGTGTGCCGCTTTGACGGCGCAGTATGGCTGTCAGCTCGAAGTGATTCAGTTTGAACAGACGGCGATCAGTGGCGGTACCGATGCCAATGCCCAGGCCTGTATCGCGGTTCAGGTTGATGGTGTCGAGCATTGCGCGGTAGCAATCGCTGAAGACACCTCTGCTGCAGCGTTGCAGGCGATGCTGACCGCGTTCAGCCGCAGCGGTTGTGAAGCCGTGAAAGTCGCCTGACGATTATTGCTTACATAACAAGTACAAAAAACCGGAGCTTAGCTCCGGTTTTTTTATTCTTATTATCAGACTATTCTTTTGAACTTTTCGGCGATTTAGGGCCTCTGCCAACGCGCTTCTTTGGCTTGGCTTTTTTAGCCGCTTCCTTTTTAGCCGCGGCTTTCTTAACCGCCTTCTTGCTGCCTTTGGCTTTTACCTTCGGCTTTTTCGGTTTAGCTTTCTTCTGATCGCTCGGTTCCGGCTTCTGTGCGCCTAGTCCTGGGTAGGTCGCCCGTTCCAGTTTGGTGCCGATGAAGCGTTCGATACGACCAAGGCTTGGCCAGTCCATGCTGTCGACCAGTGACCAGACAGTGCCTTTGGCGCCGTCGCGGCCGGAACGTCCGGCACGGTGAACGTAGCTGTCGGCTTTCATTGGCAGGTGCAGGTTAACCACATGGGTAAGGTCCGGCAGGTCTAGGCCACGGCCAACGACATCGGTGGCGACCAGGATCTTGAAACGACCGCGGCGCATCTCTTTAATACGCTGGTTCCGTTCACTCTGACGCAGGTCTCCGTGCAGACCATAGCACTGCAGGCCTGTACTGCGGATAAGCGACACCCACTGATCCACCTGTTTACGACTGTTAACGAAAATCAGCGCCTGATTGATCTCACGGGACTGCAGCAGTGCCTTGAGCAGAAACTGTTTATGTTGCTCATTATCGACCTGATACACCGATTGCTGAATATTCTCAGGGATATGGCGCGGTTGCTCGACCGCGATGCACTGGGAATCTTCATTCAGCAGGTCGGTAGCAAAGCGCTGGATTTTTTCACCCTCAAGGGTGGCGGAGAACATCAGGGTCTGGCGTTTTTCGGGCAGGACATCGGCAATTTGATTAATATCGTCGATAAAGCCCAGATCCAGCATGCGGTCAGCTTCATCGATAATCAGCATATCGACAACCGACAGGTCCAGCCACTCAAGTGCATTCAGTTCCAGCAGGCGGCCTGGCGTTGCTATCAGAATATCGATCGGTTCTGCCAGCATGCCTTTCTGCATCCCGAATGGCACGCCGCCGAGAATCAGGCAGCTGTTGATCCGGCTCTGCGCCGTTTGCTGCTGTATTACCTGATAAGTCTGCTTAGCCAGTTCGCGGGTCGGGCTGATAATCAGGATCTGCGGCGCACTGCTGCTGTCGACTTCAGAATCCAGTACATGCTGTAGCGCAGGCAGGACAAATGCCAGGGTTTTACCGGTACCGGTAGGGGCCGATGCAAGCAGGTCATAACCGTCCATAATGGTCGGGATTGCCTGCTGCTGAATCGGTCTTGGTGTCAGAAAATCGTTTTCTGCAAGGGCTCCGAGGATCTCTAAATCAAGATCCAGATCGAGAAATGACATTATTACTTTAGTCTCTGAAGAGTATTTGTCCGCAAGCATACTATATTTTGTTCTATGAGGGTTCAGGATCCTGTGAATTAAGTCCAGTGTAAGCTCTCTTAATTGTGCAAAAGCAGGGCTTTTAAGAGAGGTGTAAGAGTTGTTCGAAGGTTGCTTTATTTAGTGGCCGAAAAAGCCTATTATGCCGCGCTTATGCAGGGTATTTTTGTCAGAGTCAGCCCTGCCTGATAATTTGAAAAGTTGTATTGAAAGAGAGCTGTCTTTTGTCTGAGTTTATTGCCGGTCAACGCTGGATCAGTAACACCGAGTCCAGCCTGGGGCTGGGTATTGTGGTAGAGGTGGCAAACCGCCGTGTCGTGATTAGTTATCCTGCCGTAGAGGAGGAGCGTACTTATGCGACTGATAACGCGCCTCTGAGCCGGGTTATCTATCCTGTCGGTGAGAAAGTGAGCTCCGCCCTGGGTATGAAAATTACCATCGAGGAAGCGGAAGAGCTGGATGGTTGCATGGTCTATCACGGTTCCGACCGGGATGGCGATATGTTCAGTTTTGAAGAGATCGATCTGGATAGCTCGGTACATTTCAGTAAACCCCATGACCGCTTGTTTGCCGGTCAGGTGGAGAAGAACTCCCGCTTTAACCTGCGGGTTCAGAGCCTGAAGCATCAGTTCAACCATTTTCAGTCAGAAAGCTATGGCCTGATCGGTGGCCGGGTACAACTGCTGCCGCACCAGCTTTATATCGCCCACCAGGTTTCCCGTCGTTTTGCGCCAAGGGTTTTGCTGGCCGACGAAGTTGGCCTGGGTAAAACTATTGAAGCGGGTCTGATCCTGCATCAGCAACTGGTCAGCGGTAAGGCAAACCGGGTATTGATCGTCGTGCCGGATAGCCTGGTACATCAGTGGCTGATCGAGATGCTGCGACGCTTTAATCTGCGTTTTTCCATTCTGGATGAGTTGCGTTGTCAGGCACTGGAACTATCGAACGATGGTATCAACCCGTTTGAAAGCGCTCAGTTAGTGCTGTGTAATCTGTCGTTCCTGAAATCCAGCCCGGATCGCCTGATCCAGGCTCTGGATGCCGGTTGGGACACGCTGGTAGTGGATGAAGCCCACCACCTGAGCTGGTCTGAAGAACAGTCCAGCCCTGAATATCTCTGTATCGAAGCCCTGGCCCGGGAAGTCAAAGGCCTGTTGCTGCTGACCGCAACACCGGAGCAGCTGGGGGTGAACAGCCATTTTGCCCGTCTGCGCCTGCTTGATCCGGATCGTTACTACGATCTGGAGAAGTTCCGTGAAGAGGAAACCAGTTATCAGCCGGTCAGTAAGCTGGTCGAGCAGCTGTTAGCTGAAGATGCTAAAGAACAGCTGCAGGATGCCCCGGAAGTATTTCAACAGCTAACCACTTACCTTGGTGCTGAAACCGTTGCCCAGCTGCAGGAAGAACTGGCCAATGACACTCTTGAACATGCGCTGGACGATGCGGTAAACAGCTTGCTTGATCATCATGGTACTGGTCGGGTGTTGTTCCGTAACACCCGTGACGGTGTTGCCGGTTTCCCGCAGCGTATCCTGCATAGCTATGCGCTGCCGGAGCCTGATCTGTATCTGGAAAGCGAGAAAGACCTGATGGCGGAGGCTGAGCTGGATCAGCTGCTGCATCCTGAACTGATTCTGGCGGATCGCTGGTTGGAAGCCGACCCCCGGGTTGAGTGGCTGGTGGACTGGCTGAAACAAAATCGTGATCAGAAAGCACTGGTAATCTGTGCCTATGCCGAAACCGCTAAATCCCTGGAAGAACATCTGCGTCTGTATGAAGGTATCCGCTCCTCGGTATTCCATGAGGGGATGTCACTGGTTAATCGTGACCGGGCTGCAGCGTATTTTGCCGATGAAGACGAGAGTGCACAGGTACTTATCTGTTCTGAAATTGGCAGTGAAGGCCGCAACTTCCAGTTCGCCAGCAACCTGGTGCTGTTTGACCTGCCGTTAAATCCAGATCTGCTGGAACAGCGGATCGGTCGCCTGGACCGTATCGGTCAGCGTAACGATGTACAGATCCATGTACCTTACTATGAGTTCGGCGCTCAGGCGCTGTTGCTGGACTGGTATCATGAAGGCCTGAACTGTTTCGAGCGGGCGTGTCCGGCAGGTCAGGTGTTATTCGATCAGTTCCTGGATCGTCTGATCCCGGCGCTGTATAGCGAGCTGGATGAGGCTGAGCAGGAGTTACTGATCAGCGATACACGTGCTGCGACGGATACCTTACTGGCTGATCTGCAGCAGGGGCGTGATCGTCTGCTGGAATTGAATTCCTGTAATACAGTTAAAGCAGCGGATATTGTCGAAAGCGTTGAACAGACCACCGCCAGCAATGAACTGAGCCGGTATATGGAGCGCTTGTTTGACCAGTTCGGTGTTGAACAGCAGCACCACAGCAGTAACTGCATTATTCTGACCCCCGGTGAGCATATGCACTGTGAGAGCTTTCCCGGCCTGCCGGAAGATGGTGTCACGGCGACCTATAACCGGAATATCGCCCTGAGCCGTGAGGATATGCAGTTCCTTAGCTGGGAGCATCCGATCGTCAGTGGTGCGCTGGACATGGTGATCGACAGCGAATTTGGTAATACTGCGCTCTGCTCGATCAAACTGCCGCCTTTGAAACCGGGTACTTTGCTGCTGGAGGCGATCTTTACCGTGCACTGTACTGCACCAAAGCAGATGCAGATACAGCGCTACCTGCCGCAGACCCTGACCCGGGTGGTGGTGGATACTAACAATGCTGATCTCAGTGGCATTCTCACCGAGAAGCATATTAATAACCTGGCGGAACGGGTTGGCAAGCGCCAGGCCGTTGAGATTGTTAAGCATACCCGTGCTGAAGTGA
Organism: Amphritea sp. HPY; assembly: GCF_050870985.1. Lineage (NCBI taxonomy): Bacteria > Pseudomonadati > Pseudomonadota > Gammaproteobacteria > Oceanospirillales > Oceanospirillaceae > Amphritea > Amphritea sp. HPY. The sequence continues at coordinate 194,693 of NZ_CP194015.1, forward strand.
CCAAAATGGTCGATTTTGCCGAGACCATAGCCGACAAACAGGCGCCGGACATTATTGATGCGGCCAACGCCAAGGTTGAAGAATTGCTGGGGGCTGAGGAGTCACGGCTGGTTGCGCTGGCGGCGGTCAATCCGAATATCCGTGAAGATGAGATCGCATTCGTTAGCGAAACCAAAGCAGCGGTGCTGGATCATCTGGCCGCGGCGCAACTGAAACTGGATGCGGTACGGGTCATTATTGCGACCTGAGGAGTCTGCGAACAGGTTTCGTGCACCTCTGAAAGCCCACCTTCTTTAAAGAGAGGGGGGCGCGAAAGCAACCTTCTGCCTGGTCTGGCTGTTTGGAAAGGGTTTGCCCTTCCACTGCTTAGCCTTTTGCGCATCAGGTTGCTTTGCGTACCGCAGAGAAAGCACTGGGCTTATTCTCAGGCGACCTGATCTGCTATCATCACCTTTCTTTTATTTACCGGAGCATTCCGTTGGCACAAGCTGAGCAATTTAAAGATCTGGGGTTAGATTCCCGCCTGTTTAAAGCAATTGAACATATGGGCATTGAAACCCCGACTGATATTCAGGCCCAGGCAATACCGGTGGCGCTGAATGGCAAAGATCTGATCGCTTCTTCCAAGACCGGCTCCGGTAAAACCCTGGCTTTTCTGCTGCCTGCTATGCAGCGGCTGATGAAAAGCCGGGCGCTGAGCAAACGTGATCCCCGGGCGGTGATTCTTGCCCCGACACGGGAGCTGGCGAAACAGGTGTATGCCCAGTTGCGAGCCCTGACTGCCGGTACTCAGTTCAAGGCTGTGTTGGTGCTGGGTGGCGAGAATTTTAATGATCAGGCCAAAGATCTGAGTAAAGACCCCCATCTGGTGGTTGCGACACCGGGTCGTCTGGCGAATCATCTGGATGAGCGGACACTGGTATTGAAAGGTCTGGAGCTGCTGATTATGGATGAGGCGGACCGGATGCTGGATCTGGGTTTCGCAAAGCAACTGAATCAGATCAATGAAGCGGCGGATCACCGTCTGCGCCAGACCCTGATGTTCTCGGCTACCCTGGATCATGCCGAAGTCGACGAGATGGCGATGAAGCTGCTGAAAGCGCCGAAACGTATCGCTGTCGGGGCGGCCAACGAAGAACATAAAGATATCAGTCAGCGTTTCTACCTGTGTGATCACCTCGATCATAAACAGGCGTTGCTGGAGCGCTTGCTGGAAACAGAAAGCTACCAACAGGCGATAATTTTTACCGCAACCCGTTCCGATACTGATCGCCTGGCTAAGGTTTTCATCGACAAAGGTTTACAGACCGCCGCGCTGAGCGGTGAGATGAGTCAGGCCGAACGGAACCGGATTATGGATAGCTTCAGTCGGGGGCAACAGCAGGTGCTGATCACCACCGATGTCGCATCGCGAGGACTGGACCTGTTGCAGGTATCACTGGTGGTTAACTTCGATATGCCGAAACAGGCGGAAGAATATGTGCACCGTATCGGTCGCACCGGTCGTGCCGGCGCCAAAGGTGTTGCCGCATCACTGATTGGCCCTAAAGACTGGGATTCTTTTAAGCGGGTTGAACGTTTCCTGCAGCAGCAGATCAGCTTTCTGACCCTGGAAGGCCTGACAGGTAAATTCAAAGGCGTTAAGCCAAAGCCTAAAGCGGTGGCGAAGAAACCGGCTGCTAAGGGGGCTAAAGCTGCTCCGAAGCGGGTGGTTAAGGCACCTCAGGACCGTAAGAACCGCCGCCAGGCCAATCGCCAGATCGTATCTGACGATGGTATGGCACCACTGAAGAAGAAGTAGCGCCCGTTCGATCAGCATTGATCATTTGAACTGCCTGTTATTCAGCCTGCAACTCAGTTTGTACGGGTGAATAACAGACAAACCGGTTTCTGCCGCTTTCCTTCGCTTCATAGACTGCACTGTCGGCCTGATGCAGCAGTTCCTCAGCATTACTGGTGCCCTGTGCGCTGGATGAAATGCCCATGCTGGCGGTAACATAATCTGCCGTTTCTGAGTATTTGTGCTCAATTTTATTTCCGGCCAGTGCTGTCAGGATCTTATCTGAGATATTCTTCGCGCCCTCTAAATCGGTATTGGGCAGTAAAATCACAAATTCTTCGCCCCCGAAGCGGGCCAGCATATCGGCAGGTCGGTGTAACTGATCACTGACGATCCGGCTGAAAGTTTTAAGGCATTCATCGCCTTGCTGGTGACCGTAGTTATCGTTATAAGGCTTGAAATGATCGATATCGAGGAATATAAGCGACAGTTCTGACTGCTCTCGCTGACGAATTCTCCAGGCTCGCTCGAGAGATTCGTCCAGCCCGCGCCGGTTAACCACTTCGGTCAGTGGGTCGATCTGGGTGAGTTTAAGCAGCTGCAGGTTAACTTCGTCCAGGTCAGCTTTCATCTGCGCAATCCGTGACATGGCACGAATCTTAGCGCTGAGCACCGTACTGTTAACCGGTTTGTTAAGGTAGTCATCGCCACCGGCATCGATACCTTCAGCCAGGTGCTGGTCATCATTCTGGCCGGTGAGAAATATAATCGGTACCCATTGCGGATGTTTTTTCCGGATCAGCCGGGTCAGCTCAAAGCCGTCCATCTCCGGCATCTCCACATCCATCAGGATCAGATCGATAGAATCATTGTCCAATATGGCCAGTGCTTCGCTGGCCCCCGACGCGGTGACCGGTGTGTATCCTTCATGCCTGATTATGGCGCTGACCATCTCACGGATCAGCCGGGTATCATCGACGACTAAAATTCGCATATTAAAACCTGATGATTACAGTTGTTTTTTAGCCCCTTTTACGAGGCGTTAATTAATAATAGGGCTGAAGTTGTGTCTGGCAATCAGCAGATTCATCAAAGTGGGAGGTCGTTTGATCCAGGGTTGAAGGCGGCGGACATAGTTTCTTCACAAATTGGCATATCTGACACTGTGAAACAGATTAATTGCACTATGCTTGTTCTGGATAGTGTCTTCTTTCAATCGGGCTGTATTTCAGGAGATCGCTAAGACAAACAATGGATATCTGTAAGGATAAAGGATGTTTGGATTACAGAACGCCTTATTTTTTCGGGTGGCCCGGCTACGGGCTTTATTGCCCTGCTTGCTTATACTGGTTTGTTTTCTTTCAGTAGCGACTGTTGAAGCAGATAGCATTGTAAAGCATCAGTTTCATGAGTCGCTGGACCTTACCGAACAGGAGCAAGCCTGGCTTATTCAGCATCCAGTACTGAAATTAGGTATCGACCGCAACTTCGACCCATATGAATGGATCGATGAGAACGGTCTCTATACTGGTATCGCAGCGGATTATATAGGCCTTCTGGAGCAGCGACTTGGGGTTAGTATTGAACCGGTGAGTACTAAGAGCACATGGTCAGACGTGCTCAAGTCAGCCCGTAACGGTGAATTTGACCTGATGTCCTGTCTGGTTAAAACCGACGAGCGTGAAGCCTTCCTGCTGTTTAGTGAGCCGTATCTGTCCAGTGTGGCTGTGATCATCAGTGAACAGGCTAAAGGCTATATTGGCAACCTGAAGCGACTGGAGGGCAAGACAGTTGTTATCCATAAAGGTCACTATACCAATGAACTGCTGAAGCGGGATTATCCGGCAATCAACATTATAAATACTTCCTCTATTGAAGAAGCTTTATGGATGGTAGCGCAAGGCAATGCGGAGGCCTTTGTCGGCGATGCAACAGCAGCAAGCCATACAATGAAGCAGCAGGGCATCCTCAATCTTAGTTTCTCAGGCCACACCGATTATCAGAGTGATTTCAGAATAGCGGTGAATAAAGAAAACCCGCTGCTGGCTTCAATTATCGACAAAACGCTGGCGAGTATCTCTCAGCAGGAACGGGATCATATTTATGATCATTGGCGGGGATTGGAAATGCCGTCAGGTATTCAACCCGCTGAATTGGTAAAATATGTGTTAGCAGTTGTGTCGCTGATGCTGGTATTTGTCTACTGGAACTATCGGCTGAGGCGATCTGAACAGGCTCATCGGCTCAGTGAAAAAAAGTTTCGTAATTTGGTAGAGACGACCGACGGAATGGTCTGGGAAGCGGATGCTGAAACACTGTGCTTTATCTCTGTGAGTGACAACGCTGAGCGGTTGTTTGGCTATACCCCGCATGAGTGGCAACAACCTGGTTTCTGGTCGCAGCATATCCATCCTGAAGACCGTGAATGGGCTGTCGCTCTTTTCTGTGATGAAAGCCAACAGCTGAGGGATCATGTATTTGAGTACCGCTTTATCAATAAGCAGGGAGCTACAGTATGGCTGCGGGATATGGTAAATGTTGTGTTGCAAGATGGAAAGCCGCGCTGGCTAAGAGGCTTGATCCTCGATATTACCGATCAGAAAATGGCTGAACTGTTAGTCAGGGAGAGTGAGTTTCGCTTTCGTGAACTGATTGAGAGCCTGCCGGCGATTGCGGTGCAGGGCTACGACGAAGAGCGTCGTGTGATCTACTGGAACGATGCCAGTACCGCGCTCTATGGTTACAGTAGTATGGAAGCGATTGGGCGGAAGCTCGAAGACCTGATAATACCCCCTGAATTAAAAGATCAGGTAATTGAAGCTCATCGTAGCTGGCTTGAACAGGGATTAGCTATTCCTGCTTCTGAGCTGGAATTGTTGCATAAAACGGGCTCTCGAATACCGGTCTTCTCCAGCCATGTGATGTTGCAAGCCGGGCAGGGGCAGCGTGAGATGTACTGCATCGATATCAGTCTGGCTGAACAGAAGCGGGCGCATCAGGAACTGGCGCACATGGCGCACTTTGATCCACTGACACAGCTTCCGAACCGGCGTACTTTTTATGATCGGCTGGGGCAGCAGATGAAGAAATCATCCCGCGCACGACAAAAAGTAGCCGTCATGCTGATGGACCTTGATCACTTTAAAGAGGTCAACGACAGCCTTGGCCATGACCATGGCGACCTGCTGCTTAAGCAAGCGGCCAGACGTTTACAAAGTTGTATCAGGGATACGGATACCGTCGCGCGATTGGGTGGTGATGAGTTTACGATTATTCTCGGGGAGCTGGATGATTTTAAGGTGGTAGAGCGGGTCGCCCAGCAGATTCTGACGTTAATGAGCGAGCCTTTTAACCTGAACCAGAATCAAGTCTATGTTTCTGCAAGTATCGGCATTACTTTATATCCGGATGACGCCGGGAGTATCGATTTATTGCTGAAAAACGCCGATCAGGCGATGTACGCGGCTAAATCCAGAGGTAGAAATGGATTTCATTACTTTACCCGTGAGATGGAGGGGCAGGCTCAGCAGCGCAGGTTGCTGGTGAATGATCTGCGTAACGCCTTGTCTCTGCAACAATTTGAACTGTTTTACCAACCGATAATTGATCTTAACAGCGGCCGGTTGCATAAAGCCGAAGCGTTGATTCGCTGGCATCATCCGGTGCAGGGGATGGTTCCGCCGATGGACTTTATTCCGGTAGCAGAAGACACCGGAATGATTGTCGATATCGGTAACTGGGTATTCAGTGAGGCGATACAACAGGTTGCCAATTGGCAGCAGCAGGGCATTGATATTCAGGTCAGTATTAATACTTCCCCCGTTCAGTTCCGCTCTGAGACTTGTGATCAGGGGCTATGGTTTGCCCAGCTGGCGGCACTGAACCTTGAAGGCTCATCGGTGACCATTGAAATTACCGAAGGGCTGTTAATGGAAGCCAGTAAGAAGGTGAGTCATAAACTGCTTGGCTTCAGGGATGCCGGAGTTGAAGTGTCGCTGGATGATTTTGGCACCGGTTATTCTTCACTCTCATACCTGAAACATTTTGATATCGATTACCTGAAAATTGATCAGAGTTTTGTCCGTAATCTGCAGCCTGATTCTGATGACCATGTGTTATGCGAAGCTATTATCGTGATGGCCCACAAGCTGGGTATTAAGGTAATTGCGGAAGGTGTTGAAACAGAGCAGCAAAGAGAATTGTTAGTTGCCGCAGGCTGTGACTATGGCCAGGGTTACCTGTTCGCCAGACCACTACCGGCGCAAGAGTTTGATCTGCTGCTGGAAAAGCGAGAAAGGTTATCGATATAACGCAGGTTACGGCTTAAAAGAATTAGCTTCAGAATCTTCGACAGCTTGCAGCGCAAGTGTCAATTTATCCACTGTCTTCATTAACAGAAAACATCAGCAGGGCAGTCGATCGTTTATTGCCAGAATTGAATAAGCTTATATGTTTATTCGTGCATACCTCTTGAGAGGTATTTTTAGCGCTTAACTATTTGAATAGTAAAAGTTTATTCTTTTTGTTGTCATTTCTGTCATGATTGATGATTATCAAGTAACACGCTATTTTCCCTTGGTACTATCTCGGTGTGGCAAATTGTCGCATGTGTTGAGAATATCAGGAGCCAGATGTGAAACTAATCAGCAGTAATTCCTTTCTTACAGCAGCTACAGCTGCTGCCGCTTTAGTAGGCGCAATTGTTACCGCAACGCTGATCAGTACAACAGTGACTGCTGGTGATATGAAACATCAGCAGCCAGTTATGGCAGGCGCAGAGCACAGTCAGCACAATATGGAAAATCATGCGGGCATGAAGATGATGGCCGAAGAGGTTATCGCTACCGGTATGGTTAAGGGCGTTTTAAGTAACACTGCTCAACTTAAAGTTCAGCATCAACCGATAGCTGAATGGAAAATGGCTGCGATGCAGATGAAATTTAACCTTGCGCCAGGGATCTCTGTCGCTGATTTTCAGGAAGGGCAGCATATCCGTTTCCGCCTGAAGCAAGAGAACATGATGAAGTTTACGATTACTGAGGTGTTGAAGTAATCGGTACCAAAGTTGCCTGTCCTGAATCAGTGCGCTGTATCAGGACAAAAGCAAGAAAACATGATGAAGTTTACGATTACAGAGGTATCGAAGTAGCAGTTGCCAGGGCTGCCTGACCTGTTTCAGTGAAGGCAGAGGACGACACTACCCGATAACCTTTTTTGCAAGTGTGGTAACCAAAATGGAATTGTCTGACAGTTCACATATGATCAGGTCTTTCAAAAAGCATCTGATCTCTCTCTTCTGCCTGATGGCAGTTGTCCTTTTTTCACCTGTCGCTTCAGCGATGGTAACTGTTTCTGACGATCAGAAGCTGGAAACAATAAACGCAGCATTCCCGCAAGCCTCTTCCGTAGGCAAAAAACAACCGGTTGCCGAAGGCAAAATGCTTGCCTGGACCGCCTATAAAGGCGATGAAGTACTCGGTTACGGTTTCGAAACCGATGATGTAACTAAAATTCCAGCCTATTCCGGCAAGCCGGTAAACACGCTTATCGTGATGGATACCGAAGGTAAAATCAGGGCCACCAGGATACTTGAGCATCATGAGCCGATTCTGCTGGTCGGTATACCGGAACAGAAACTGTTTGATTTTGCCGCCGCTTACGAAGGCCTGAATGTTACCGACAAAGTTCGGGTCGGTGCAGGTAATAATGACGATGTAATCAACGTCGATGTAGTTGCCGGTGCGACTGTAACGGTGATGGTGGTCAACGAAGCCATTATGCGCTCGGCGCGCAAGGTTGCACAGGTACTCGGCATTGCTGGTTTGTCAGAACAGGCAGTCGTTCCTCCTGCAACTATTAAGCCCGATGTTTTTGCCAAAGCGGACTGGAATACGCTAACCGGTGACGGCTCTATTCGCCGTCTGATGCTGGTTGAAGGCGATATTGATAAAGCGTTTGAGGGTACTGAGGCCGCAACGAAAGGCAATCGTACTGCAGAACAGCAACAACGCATGTTCATCGATATGTACTATGCGCCGCTGAATGTGCCAAGCATCGGCCGTAATCTATTGGGCGATGATCAGTATCAATGGTTGATGGGTGAGCTGGGAGAAGGTGATCAGGCGCTGGCGGTGATGGGCGAAGGTCAGTATTCGTTCAAGGGTAATGGCTATGTGCGTGGCGGTATCTTTGATCGTACTCAGTTGCAGCAAGCCGGTAAGGCGATCAGCTTCCATGATACCGATTACTACCGTCTTGATGATGTCTACATAGAGGGCTTCCCAGGCTTTCGTGAGATGGCGATCTTTATTGTTCGCAACCAGTATGATTTCGACCTGGGTACCCCCTGGCAGCTGGAACTTCTGGTACGCCGCCAAATAGGCGCGCTGGATAGTATCTTCACAAGTTTCAACGGGGACTACCTGACGCCTGAAAAGTATTTGGATCGTCCAGAACCAATCGTTGAGCCAGAGCCGGAAGCGCTTTGGGTTTCTATCTGGAAAGAGAAAGCTTTTCAAATTGTTGTGCTGACAATTGCACTCGCAGTGCTGTTTATCGTGATCTTCATTCAGGATGTGTTGGTTCGTTACCCGCGTCTGATGCACGGTATTCGTCGTGCCTATCTGGTGTTCACCGTGTTCTTTATCGGCTGGTACACCCTGGGTCAGCTGTCGGTAGTTAACGTATTTACCTTTGTTCATGCCCTGAAAGGGGACTTCCAGTGGGACCTGTTCCTGCTTGATCCGATGCTGTTCATCCTGTGGGGCTTTACTGCGATGACCATGCTGCTCTGGGGCCGAGGTATCTTCTGCGGCTGGTTGTGTCCGTTTGGTGCGGCGCAGGAACTGATTAATGAGCTGGCGCGTAAGCTTAAAATTAGACAATTTGATCTGCCATTTGCGGTGCATGAGCGTCTTTGGGCTCTGAAATATGTGATTCTGCTGGGCCTGTTTGCGGTCTCACTGGAGTCTCTGGCTGAAGCCGAAAAATATGCTGAGATTGAGCCGTTTAAGACCACTTTCCTGCTCAAGTTTCAGCGTGACTGGGGTTATGTGTTCTACGCGGTATTCCTGCTGGTGATCAACATATTCACCCGCAAAGTGTATTGCCGTTACATCTGCCCTCTGGGTGCAGCACTGGCGATTCCAGCCCGCCTGCGTCTCTTTGACTGGCTTAAGCGCCGCAAAGAGTGTGGTCAGCCTTGTAAGATTTGTGCCAATGAATGCGAGATCCAGGCGATCCACCCGGATGGCACTATCAACGCAAACGAATGCCACCAGTGTCTGGATTGTCAGGTGACCTATTACCGTGATGACAAGTGTCCACCACTGGTACAGAAAAAACGTAAGAAAGCTAAGCAAGAAGCTGCTCTGAAAAAAATTCCGGCAGTAGAAATTGACGACCTGACGGTACAGTCGGGCGCCTAATTAAATTATCGCCCGGCATAGGCGTTGGGCGTATTTTGTGGAGATCAAACCATGATAGATCCTAAGGATAAGAACCTTCCTGTGATCGATACTGAAGATTCACAGGCAAGCGAGCACGTGAAGCTCAGCCGTCGTCTGTTCCTGGGCGGCTCTGCTGCTCTGGTCGGTGCTGCTGGTGCTATGGGCGCGACGATGGGTGGCGCTCTGATGCCATCTGTAGCGCATGCATCTTCTGATGCTAAGCACACTGTAGGCCCGGGTGAGCTGGATGAGTACTACGGCTTCTGGAGTGGTGGTCATCAGGGCGAGGTTCGAGTGTTGGGCTTGCCTTCAATGCGTGAGCTGATGCGAATCCCTGTTTTCAACGTCGATAGTGCAACTGGTTGGGGCCTGACTAACGAGTCTAAAGAAGTTCTGGGTGAGAATGCACCTCTGAACGGTGACTGCCACCACCCGCACATGTCGATGACCGACGGTCATTACGACGGTAAGTACATCTTCATCAACGATAAGGCTAACACCCGTGTTGCCCGTATCCGCGGTGATATCATGAAGACTGATAAGATCACTACAGTGCCAAACTGTCAGGCGATTCACGGTCTGCGTGTACAGAAAGTACCTTATACTAAGTATATCTTCGCTAACGCTGAATTCCGTATGCCGCACCCTAATAACGGCCTGAATATGGATGATGTGGAAGGTTACTACACTATGTTTAACGGTCTGGACGCTGAGTCCATGGACGTTGCATGGCAGGTAATCGTAGACGGCAACCTGGATAACACCGATGCCGACTACACCGGTAAGTATGCGTTCTCTACCTGCTATAACTCTGAAGGTGCAATTGACCTGCCGGGTTCTATGCGTAATGAGCGTGACCATCTGGTTATCTTCAACATCGAGCGTATCGAAGCTGCGGTTAAAGCCGGTAAGTTTATTACCCTGCCAGGCTCTGATGTACCTGTAGTCGACGGTCGTAAAGGTTCTGAACTGACCCGTTACGTACCAGTACCTAAGAACCCGCACGGTATCAACACAGCTCCAGGCGGTAAGTACGCAGTAGCAAACGGCAAGCTTTCTCCAACCGTTACTGTATTCCAGCTGGATAAGTTTGATGCGCTGTTCGCTAACGAAATTCAGCCACGTGATACCGTAGTTGCTGAAGTTGAGCTGGGTCTGGGGCCTCTACACACCGCATTCGACGGTCGTGGTAGCGCCTTTACTACTGTGTTCATCGACAGCCAGATAGTTAAGTGGGATGTCGAGAAAGCGATCCGTTTCTACAACGGTGAGAAAGTAGATTACATTCTTCAGAAGCTGGACGTACATTATCAGCCTGGTCACAACCACACTACCATGGGTGAAACCCGTGATGCTGATGGTCAGTACCTGGTATCTCTGCAGAAGTTCTCTAAAGACCGTTTCCTGAAGTGTGGCCCGCTACACGCTGAGAACGATCAGCTGATCGATATCTCTGGCGACGAAATGAAGCTGATCCACGATGGTCCTGCGTTCGCTGAACCGCATGATTGTATGATGGTTCACCGTTCTAAGGTTAAGACTCGCAAGCTGTACGACCGTAAAGACCCGACTTTCGCAACCACTGTGAAGATGGCTGAGAAAGACGGCGTTAACCTGGAAACAGATAGCAAGGTTATCCGTGACGGAAACAAGGTTCGTGTTTACATGACCTCTGTTGCACCTAACTATGGTCTGAACGAGTTTACTGTTAAGCAGGGTGATGAAGTTACCGTTATCGTCACTAACCTGGATGAGATCGAAGACGTGAGCCACGGTTTCTGTATGGTAAACCACGGTGCGCAGATGGAGATCAGCCCACAGCAGACTGCGTCTATCACCTTTAAAGCTGACCAGGTTGGTGTACATTGGTACTACTGTAACTGGTTCTGTCATGCGCTTCATATGGAGATGCGTGGCCGGATGCTGGTTGAGCCTGCTTAAGGTTACATCTGTGACTTTATTTAAAGTCATATCTGTACCTTGATGTAAGTTAGCTCAGCTTATACAGTGAGCTACCTTACTACTCTGACCCGAAGATATTATCATACTGATATTGTTGTACTTCGGGTCAGATGTTTTCACCCAATAGGAATGACTTTATGGGTTTGTTGTATGCTCGGTTGATTGCCCGTAAGAACAGGGCGCTGGGCGGTTTGTTAGGCTGTATGTTAAGTGCAGTTTTTATCTCTTCTGCCCAGGCAGAAACTATCAATGTTTCCCCTTCTGATGATCTACAAGCGGTTTTGGACAATGTCCGGGACGGTGATCAGGTTATTCTTTCGCAAGGGGTCCATTACGGTAATTTTATCCTTTCTAAAACGGTCGAACTGACCGGTGCAGAAGGCGCAGTGCTGGATGGCAACAAGAAAGGCCACACGCTGCAGGTCGATTCGACCGATTCTTATATTCACAACTTACGAATTCAGAACTGGGGTGTTGATCTTACCACCCTGGATTCCGGAGTATTCGTCTCCCGTGGGGCGGCCAATACCCGTATCGAAAACAACTATCTGCAGGGCGGCGGCTTTGGCGTCTGGGTTGATGCAGCCCCAGGCACGCAGATCGTTGCAAACAAGGTAGAAGGCGATCTGAGCATGCGCTCTTCCGATCGCGGCAACGGCATTCATCTGTATAACGTGACCGGAACTTTGGCTAAAGACAATGAAGTCTGGCATACCCGCGACGGTATCTATATCGATACCAGTAACAAGAATGAGCTGATCGGTAATAAGCTGCATGACCTGCGATACGGCGTGCACTATATGTACTCCTATCATAATCTGGTGAAAGATAACGTCACCACCAATACCCGTACCGGGTACGCCCTGATGCAGTCTAAGTATCTGACCGTGATCGGTAACCGTTCAAAGAATGATGCCAACTACGGCATTCTGATGAACTACATCACCAATTCGACCCTGACCGGTAACCGGGTCGAAGGGGTGCAGAACAACCGTAACCCGCATATGCAGCAGCAGACTAACCTGGCGGGGCTGGAAGGAAAGGCGCTGTTTATCTACAACTCGCTGTTCAATGAGATTCGCGACAATCTGTTTGCCGAGAGTGATATGGGTATCCACCTGACCGCGGGTTCCGAAGACAACGTGCTCAGCGGTAACGCCTTTATCAGTAACAAAGAGCAGGTTAAATATGTCGCTACCCGTAAGCAGGACTGGTCCCATAGCGGAGTCGGTAACTTCTGGAGCGACTATCTGGGCTGGGATATGGATGGCGATGGTATCGGTGATGTCGAATATGAACCGAATGACAGTGTCGACCGCCTGTTATGGAAGTTTCCTTCCGCCAAACTACTGCTGAACAGTCCTGCAGTAGAAACCCTGCGCTGGGTACAGCGTCAGTTCCCGGTGTTGAAGTCCCCGGGCGTTGTGGATAGTCATCCTTTGATGGCGGTTCCGGATACGTTTGACGGATCAGGCCTGCAGGTCGATACCGTAAACGCACAGTTGGTAGAGAATTGATATGAGTAGTGCGATGAACATTGTTGAATTGCAACAAGTTGAAAAGAAGTACCAGGGTGTCAGTGCCCTCAATAAACTTAATTTAGAGATACGCCAGGGTGAAGTGCTGGGCCTGTTTGGCCATAACGGTGCCGGTAAAACCACCACCATTAAACTGATTCTGGGGCTGATCGGCGCGACTTCTGGTCAGGTCAAAGTTTTTGGCGAAGATCCGACTCAGTCAGAAGCCAGGAATCTGCGCCGAAAGCTGGGTTTCCTGCAAGAGAATGTTAGTTTTTATGACCAGTTAACCGGTCTTGAAGTACTGCAATACTTTGCCCGCCTCAAGGGTGTATCTAAGAAAAGCTGCTTTAATCTGCTTGAACAGGTAGGCCTTAGTCAGGCGGGTAAGCGCCGGGTTAAGACCTATTCCAAAGGGATGCGTCAGCGCCTTGGTCTGGCTCAGGCACTGTTGGGCGAACCTAAGTTGTTACTGCTTGATGAGCCGACCGTCGGTCTCGATCCTATCGCGACACAGGATTTCTACCGCCGTATCGAAACCCTTAAACAGCAGGGTTGTACTGTAATCCTTTGTTCCCATGTTTTGCCGGGTGTTGAGAAATACATCGACCGGGCGTTGATCCTGGGTCAGGGAAATTTGCTGGCCGAGGGCAGCATAAATGACCTGCGCCACCAGGCTGACCTACCGGCGACCTTCCACCTGCAGGGCAATGATCTGGTACTACCGGAACATCTGGCAGCTAAGGCTAGTCAGGATGAATCGGGCACCCGTCTGGATATCGCTCTGCCGGATAAGATGGCGGCAATGCAGCAGCTGGTCGGAATACCGGGTCTGAGTAACCTGGATGTTCACCTGCCATCGCTGGAAGATCTTTATACCCACTTTATCGAGTCCCATACCGGTTCTGGTGTGAGCGCAGTACAGGAGGCAGCCCAATGAGTGCGATTTTAACGGTTGCTAATAAAGAGTTTCACGACGGCCTGCGTAACCGCTGGGTGCTGTCTATCTGCATTATATTCGCCGTACTGGCGATCGGTCTGGCTTACTTTGGTGCCGCTGCGGCGGGTAAGGTTGGCTTCACCTCGCTGTCCACGACTATTGTCAGCCTGGCCAGCCTGGCGGTGTTTATCATTCCGCTGATTGCACTGATGCTGGCCTATGATGGCGTAGTCGGTGAAGATGAGAATGGCACACTGCTGCTGTTGATGACCTACCCTTTGTCGCGCTGGCAGCTCTTGCTGGGCAAGATGGTCGGGCAGGGCGCGGTGATGGCCTTTTCGACCTTGGTTGGTTTTGGCTCCTCCGCGCTTATGATGGGCATATTCTCAGGTACGACTACCTGGGGTGAGCTGATCGGGCCCTACGCGGCGTTTATCTTCTCAGCGATGCTGCTGGGCTGGATCTTTATTGCGATCGCGTATGTTATCAGTGCGTCAGTATCCGAGAAATCCAAGGCCGCCGGTATAGCTCTTATCACCTGGTTTATCTTTGTTCTGGTGTTCGATCTTGGCCTGTTGGGCATGTTGGTTGGCACCCAGGGTAATGTCGATGAAGCGATGTTCCCCTACCTGTTGCTACTTAACCCGACCGACATTTTCCGCTTAGTAAATATCACCTATTTTGCCGACCAGAACCTGACCGGGTTGATGGCGATTGCTCAGCAGACCCAGTTCTCGACTGCATCGCTGTTTGGCTGTCTGTTGGTGTGGCTGGCACTGCCAGTAACGCTGGCGATGGCGATCTTCAACAAGCGAGGGCTGTAATGAAATTCTTTTTGAATAAGCAGGTGTTGAAGAGGCTGGTATTAAACAAGCTGGCAAAGTTTTCAGCATTGATACTACTCCCTGTCGCTCTGCTTGTGGGGTGTGGCGGTGAAGATAAAGATGCTGCGATGGTACAGCAGGTCGTAGCGCTTCAAAGCAGCGACGAATGCCACCTGTGCGGTATGATAATTACCAATTATCCCGGGCCGAAGGGGCAGCTCTATTCAAGGGGCATTAACGGCAATATGCGGTTCTGCTCAACGCGGGATATGTTTGCTTTTATCGTTGACCCGGAGAATCAGCATAATATTCAGCAGGCATATGTGCATGATATGGCGGTAACCCCCTGGGATCATCCTGATGAGGAAACCTATATTGACGCTAAACTGGCATTCTATGTGATAGGTCACGGTAAGAAAGGGGCTATGGGGCCTACTCTGGCCAGTTTCTCTAAACAGGCTGATGCTGATGCTTTTGCTGCCGCAGAAGGCGGTAAAGTATATACCTTTGAAGAGGTTACCTTAGATCTGCTGGTGAGTATGAATAGCCTGCGTACGCATGCAACCGAGTAATGCTCTGTTCTCTGAGTCACTAAGCCAGCCTCAGTGCTGGCTTTTTTATGTCTGCAGGCTAAGGAAAAAGTAGCCGAAAAAAAGCGAAGCGTGAAAAGCTATTACAACGGCCGTTTGCAATTGGGCAACGCACAGGATGCGGTTACGTTGCCTGAACCCGTATCTGAAGTCAGTTCCTGCAAACTGGCGTTATAGCCTGGCTGATCGGGTGCTAAGGATATAGCACAGTTAATAGCATTAAGAGCAGATGTTCTGCAGCCTGCAGCCATCAGAGCATAGGCCAGGTTATTCCAGCCGGGTGCGGGGTCTGGTGAGGTTTTGATGTAGCGTTGGAAATAGTTCACAGCATCAGCATAACGCTGATGGCTGTAGCTGATGTTGCCAAGCCCCAGCAGCGGCGCAGGGCTATCGGGCCAGCGCTCTGCTGCCTGCTGATAAGCCATGAATGCGCTGTCCAGCTGATCAAGTTGCTCCAGTGTGTTAGCTGCCTGCATATAGCGGGGCAAGGTGGCGGTAGCTGGCAACTTATCAGGCGGCAGAATTACCTGTGCCCAGTTATCAGCGTTGTCCCAGGTTTGTTTGAACAGTGTCAGATCGGTGGGGTAGCGAATATCAGGGCCGGACCGTAACAGTATTTGCTGTTGTTCCAGGTTATAGCCGATGGCAACTGCAAAATGCCACTTTGGCAGTGACCTCAAGCCAAGATTCTGCATCACCAGAACCGGATGACCAGCATCCAGTTCCAAAAATATATCTTCCAGTTTCGGTGTCAGCGCATAAGCGACCAGGCCATATTGTCTTGCTCGGGCCACTAACTCTACTGTCAGGGTACCGCCCTTCGCCGGAATATATAGGTGAGGTTTAAGTTGTTGCGGGCTTGCCTGAACGCCGTTAAAAGCCAGTACAGTGGCCAGTGACGCGGGGCCGCACTGATCGTACTGCTGCGGAAAATGGGCCAGCCCCTGTAGTTCGGCAGATCCGTTTATCGCCGGATTAGCTTTCAGCTGCGCCAGCATCGACTGGTTGATACTGCAACCGGTTACCAGCAGCAAGCCGGCGACCAGGTTGAGCAGCAATAGCTGTTTAGCGATTAATACAGTTAACAAAACTGAACAGATCCGTGGCACAGAGTGCATCAGTGATTATGAATACCACAAAGAATAGCGCGATGAGACCAAAGAAGCCTTCACCGGCGGGTTGTGTTTCAAGTTGAGCGTTTAACTGGCTGATCTCCGCATCGGTCAGGCTGGCTATGCGTTCTTCCAGTACGTCCGGATCGACTCCCATGGTTAACAGTTGCTGTTGCAGCTCTGCGGATTCCAGTGATTGCAGCAATTGCTGTTTCGTGTATTGCTGCTGCTCCATCTGAATGACAGTTTCGGTCGGTACTATGGCTGCATTTACAACGCTGCTCTGAAAACTGAAGCTCAGCACCAGAGCGATAAGTAAGCGGACGATTAATGACCGTCTGAGATATTCATGAGACATCATAATATTTGCCTGTTTCCTTGCGCAGCAAAAGCTTACCGCGCCGCTGATTGACAATGGAGTCTGTGGAATTGGTCCGTAGCCCCCCGAAGGATCAATTAAATTGGTTAGAATCTAAACAGCTGATCGTTCTATTGTAGTTTATAGTTGGCGTGCTGCAGGCTGTTTGTTAAGTAAATTACAGCAGATCTGTTCTCTGGCAGGCTCGATAGTTTATTGAAAAAGCAGGTGTTTTACCGGTTATACTTTCTCCAGCGATCATGTATATTGCTGACATACCAAGGTAGGTTTAAGCATCAAGGAGGATGTATGCATATGCCACGTCAGGCCAAAACCGGTCTCTGCCTTCTATCTGCAGCTGTCATTCTGGCAGGTTGTAGTTCCAATAATGTACAAAACTCATCCGCGTATACCGCCGCCGAACTCGAGCAGCGTAACCAGATTCTTGTGGAGCGGGAAAAAGATCTGGCGCGTCGCGAAGCCGAAGCGAAAGACGCCCGGATGCACTCAGCGCAAGCCGGTGATGAACTGTTGCCACCCAATGCCAAATCCGGTGAATGTTATGCCCGGGTCTGGGTCGAACCAAGCTATAAAGAATACACCGAGTTGGTGCTGGTGAAAGATGCCAGCGAACGGCTTGAGATTATTCCGGCCCGCTATGAAACCGTTGAAGAGACCCTGCAGGTCCAGCCTGCCAGCTTTAAAATGACACCGGTAGCGGCGCAATACGACCGGATCAGCGAACAGAAACTGGTGCGAGAGGCGGAACGGGTATGGCGTATCGACCGCCCGCTGAAGAGTGCTCCGGCCAGTGAGAACCTGTTGGCTGCGGCCTCGGCTCACGGAATCGATCTGGGCCTGGCGGAGCCGGGCATGTGTTTCCATGAGCATTATCTGCCAGCCCGTTTTGAACAGGTTAATGAATCAGTACTAACCAAAGAGGCTTACGATGAAGTTGGCGTAATACCGGCTCAGTATCGTTGGGTCGAGAAGCGGGTACTGGTCAAGCAGGCCAGTACGCGAATCGAAGAGACTGCCGCGCAGTATCAGACCCTGACGGAGCAGGTTATTGATGTACCGGCTCATACTGTATGGAAGAAAGGTACCGGTCCGATTCAGAGAATCGATGCCGCCACCGGTGAAATTATGTGCCTGGTGGACGTGCCGGCAACTTATAAAACCGTCACTAAGCGAGTTCTGGCTTCTCCTGCGACTACCCGTCAGGTTGAGATACCTGCCGAATATGAAACGGTTAAAGTGAAGGAGCTGGTCTCGCAACCCCGTGAAGAACGCAAGGCGGTGGCGGCGGAATATTCTGATGTTGCCCTGACCCGCAAAGCGGCAGAAGCCTCTTTTGTCTGGCATGAAGTGCATAACACGGAGCACCCGAAAGCCACCCGTACCGGGAATAAGATCTGTCTGACCGAACGTCCGACACAGTATGAAACGGTAGAGCGTACCGTAGTCGTCAAACAAGCCGGTTTCGAAAAGACCGAGATCCCGGCACAATTTGAAACGATCGAGGTGCGTAAGCTGGTCGCTTATGCTCAGGAGAAGCGTTTCGATATACCGGCCGAATATGAAACGGTGAAGCTGAGTAGACTGGAGAAAGATGGTTTTATGGAGTGGCGTTCGATTCTCTGTGAGACCAATATGACCGTCGCGACAATCAGAGATATTCAGCGGGCGCTGCTGGCTCAGGGCTATAACCCGGGTTCGATCGATGGCGTAGTCGGTGTAGAAACAATGGCAGCGGTGAATGCTTTCCAGCGCGCCAGCTCTCTGCCGACTGATGATTACATCAATATGCAAACGGTTAATGCCCTGCAGGTAAAACTCTGACCATGACTTAAGAGCGTGACTTAAGAGTCGGGCTATTGAGCAAGACTGTTAAGTAGTGATTAAAGCCAGCATTCGCTGGCTTTTTGATGTTCAGGATGCAGGGAATGTTTTGGCCACAGGGATGTGCTGTTCTTAAAATTAAACCAATGTTTGCGTTTTATTGTCGCAGTGCTATTTATTAATCACTTTTAAAGGAATTATTCATAGGCTCTTTCCCGGGCGATAACAGTATGGAGGCTGATATGAAATATGTTCTGTCGATCGATGGCGGTGGAATCCGTGGCCTTATACCTGCATTGGTGCTGGCGGATTTGGAGAAAAAAACCGGCAAGCGAACGCACCAGTTATTCGACCTTATTTGTGGTACATCCACCGGCGGTATCATAGCGTTAGGTGTAACTGTTGACGATGGTGCCGGGGAGGCGCGGTTCAGTGCTTTACAGATATCCAAAATCTATGAGGATCGGGGGCGGGACATATTCAGTCGCTCGGTATGGAAAGGGGTGTCTACCGCCGGGGGGCTGAGTGATGAAAAGTATTCGGCACAGGGGCTGGAAACTGTGCTGGATGAATATTTGTCGGATCAGCTGATGGGTGCAGGTCTTAAGCCGACGCTGATTCCCAGTTACGATATTCAGGGGCGTACTCCGCTCTTCTTTAAGAGCTGGCATGGCGAACATCAGGGCCTGGAAATGCGTCATGTCGCCCGCGCAACCTCGGCTGCACCGACCTATTTTGAACCGGCTTTGGTAGCGGTCGACGGTGCTATGAGAGCATTAGTCGATGGCGGTGTGTATATCAACAATCCGGCGGTATCCGCCTATGTCGAAGCTAAAAAGCTATTTCCCGGTGAGGAGATAAAATTACTATCGCTAGGCACCGGCGAGCTGGTTCGTCCTATTGCCTATGAAGAAGCCCGTGGCTGGGGCAAACTGGAATGGGCGCAGCCAGTCATGGGCTGTATTTTCGACGGCGTCAGCGATGCGGCAGACTACCAGATGACAGAGTTGCTTGAGGGTAATTACCTGCGCCTGCAGTACGCTCTGGAACATGCGTCTGACGATCTTGATAACGCCACGCAGGGGAATATAGAAAACCTTAAGTCGGTAGCCCGAAAATTGCTACGCACTCATAAGGCTGAAATTGAAGGTTTTTTTGAATAGGGGGGGGTAAAAGAATTCCGCTCCCGGCAAGAAGAGCCGGAAGCAGAATCTCTGAAAAACAGGGTTAACCGGCAATGCCCTGGCTCTTGAGGTATTCCTCATAGCCGCCCTGAAAGTCGGTCAGGCCTTCTGGCTGCAATTCGATCACCCGGGTCGCCAGGGAAGATACAAACTCCCGGTCGTGGCTGACGAAGATCAGTGTGCCTTCGAAGTTTTCCAGCGCCAGGTTCAGCGCCTCGATGGATTCCATATCCATGTGGTTGGTCGGCTCATCCATCAGCAGGATGTTTGGCTGTTGCAGGATCAGTTTACCCAGCAACATACGGCCTTTCTCTCCACCGGACAGTACCTTGACGGATTTTTTGATGTCGTTCTGCGAGAACAGCATGCGGCCGAGGGAACCACGGATAACCTGCTCATCGGCGCCGGACTTAGTCCACTGTGCCATCCAGTCGAACAGGTTCATATCTTCGGAAAACTCGTGGGCGTGATCCTGTGCGTAGTAGCCGATGTTATGGTTTTCAGACCATTTTACTTCACCGCTATTAAGCTCAAGGTCGCCAAACAGGCAGCGCAGTAAGGTTGTTTTACCGATACCGTTAGGCCCGATAATAGCGATACGCTGGCCGACTTCGACCATCAGGTCCAGATCTTTGATCAGTGGCGTACCATCGAAGCCTTTAGTCAGGCCTTCCACTTCCAGCGCCAGGCGGTGCAGTTTCTTTTCCTGATCGAAACGGATATACGGGCTCTGACGGCTCGACGGTTTGATATCGTTCATCTCGATCTTTTCGATCCGGCGGGCACGGGATGTTGCCTGTTTCGCTTTAGATGCGTTAGCAGAGAAACGGCTTACGAAGCTGCGCAGTTCGGCGACCTGAGCTTTCTTCTTGGCATTTTCAGAATGCAGGCGTTCCTGCAGCTGGGTGCTGGCGATCATGTAGTCATCGTAGTTACCCGGATATACCCGCAGCTCACCGTAATCCAGATCCGCCATATGGGTGCAGACACTGTTCAGGAAGTGACGGTCGTGGGAGATGATGATCATAGTGCTGTTACGCTCGTTCAGCACGCTTTCCAGCCAGCGGATAGTGTTGATATCCAGGTTGTTTGTAGGCTCGTCCAGCAGCAGGATATCCGGATCGGCGAACAACGCCTGAGCCAGCAGTACCCGCAGCTTCCAGCCAGGGGCTACTTCACTCATCGGGCCGAAGTGCTGTTCAATCGGAATGTCCAGGCCTAAAAGAAGCTCACCTGCGCGGGATTCCGCAGTGTAGCCATCGAGTTCAGCAAACTGAACTTCCAGATCGGCCACAGCCATGCCTTCCTCTTCGCTCATCTCCGGCAGGCTGTAAATGCGATCACGTTCCTGCTTTACTTCCCAGAGTTCATTGTGGCCCATGATTACCGTATCAATTACGCTATACTCTTCAAAGGCGAACTGATCCTGACGCAGCTTACCGATACGCTCATTAGGAGCTTTACTGAAGGTACCTGAAGAGGCTTCAAGATCACCACCGAGAATTTTCATCAGCGTTGATTTGCCGCAACCGTTGGCCCCGATCAGGCCGTAGCGGTTGCCTTCACCGAATTTGACAGAGATGTTTTCAAACAGAGGCTTAGAGCCAAACTGCATTGTGATATTGGCGGTAGTTAGCAAAGCAGGAATCCAGAATTTAGTATCATAAAAATTAGCCGCGCATTGTCCCATAAATTGTGCATAAAGTATTCGATATTTAGCGCCGGGGCTGTCTTTTTAATAGTGCCGGCAGGTTTTCTTTTTAAGGGTGTTGATAGCTTTTTTTAACAATGCAGTCACTGGGACTGCAAGATTCGTATAAGGATTTTTCTATGGATAAGCAGCAGCTGTTAGTTCAGATATCCACCCGCTTACAGGCTGATCTTGAGGTCAATATGGAAGCGGCCAATGAGGCGCGGGAAGCGGCTATTCATGACGAAAGCGTACCGGAAACGCAATACGATACCATAGGTCTGGAGGCCTCTTATCTGGCCCATGGGCAGTCCAAACGGGTGCAGGAACTGGAGATGGACCTGGCTGACTACCGCAATCTGGTGGTCAGAGACTTCGATGAAGATACTCCCGCTGGATTATCTGCGCTGGTCACACTGAAAGACGACAAAGGTGAAGTAAAGCACCTGTTCATCGGCCCTGCCGGTGGCGGCATACATATTGAATTTAACAGCTATACCGTGACCGTAGTGACCCCCGAGGCGCCGTTAGGGGCTGCAGTGATAGGCAAGCAGGTGGGAGATATGGTAAGTCTGCCACAGGGGGAGTTTGAGATTACCGAATTGAAATAGCTCAGGTATAATCCGGGGCCTTCGGTAATAGTTTATTCAGCAGGATATTTGATGAGCGTTGTAAAAGATAAAGTAGTTCAGTTCCACTATAACCTGACCGACGCGGACAACAGTGTTGAAGAGACCACCCGCGGTGGCGCGCCAATGGCCTACCTGCATGGCCATGACAATATGATCAGCGGCCTGGAAGCGGCGATGGACGGCAAAGAGGTCGGCGACACTTTTTCCGTAACCCTGGAAGCGAAAGACGCCTATGGTGAATTCCTTCCAGACTGCGAACAACGCATCCCGGTTAAGCACCTGCAGGGCGCCAAGAAATGGCGTAAAGGGATGGTCGGCACCGTTCACACCGAACAGGGCCTGCGTCAGGTTACCGTGGTTAAAGTCGGTAAGTTCATGGTTACCGTCGATAACAACCACCCTCTTGCTGGCAAGACCCTGACCTTCGATATCGAAATTATGGGGACCCGTGATGCTACGGCGGAAGAAGTCTCCCACGGTCACGCACACGGTGAAGGTGGGCACCAACACTAAGCGCGGAGCGCTTAGTATCAGACCGGAAAACAAGTTTTCCTCGCTAGAACGCGGCTGCGCCGCTCGCTAGAACGGAAAGCAAGCTTTCCTGCTAGTGGCTGGAAAAAGCCTTCTATCAAAGTTTTGGTGTGGGCATCAAGGGCGTCCATTGTAAGCGTAGGTTGGTCTGAGCGGAGCGATGCCCAACTTTTATTAGGCCGCAGTCATAGAACGGTTTGCATTGATTTTTAGTAGTGAGACAAAATAGGAGGCGTTGCCTCCTTTTTTGTTGGGGTGCTTATTTTACGGTGATAGTGATCTTGTCTGACACTACAGGAGGGTTATGGGGTACGTGGCCCTTATCCCCCAGAATGAGCTGCAGGGTATGGGTTCCCGGTGTCAGCGTCAGGGTTGTTTCTGTCTGCCCGCCGCCGAAATGTGTCACATTTTGGCCCAGCGCCTGATTCATATCGGGTAGCGCTTTGCCATCAACCAGCAGATGATGATGACCAGTATTGGCTTTGTCTGTTCCCGCGGGTGCAACCCCCATCCCCGAGAGACCAAATTTAACGCTGAAACTTGTCGCTACGACGGCACCGTCTGCCGGAGATATAATGTAGGCCTTGGCGCCCTCCGGTGAACTGGTTTGATGATGCTCTGCGATAGCTCCTGTACTGACTATTGCTGCAAGCGCCGCTGTCAGAAGTGCCTTAATCATAGCCATACTCCTTTATTGTCGGATTGTACTTTGAGACAAACATCAGCATAGCCCACCGCTGTTACCGCTGCCTGTAAAATCAGAACGCAGCTTTTAAAAGCAGTGGCTAGAACGGAAAGCAAGCTTTCCTGCTAGTAGCTAGAAAAATCGGGACGGCAGTAGCTCGAATGTAGCAAACAGAGCTGCTTGCTGGTTGCCCGAAAGAGTCTTCTTTCAGCACTTGGGCAAGGGGTTCATCGGAACCCATTGTAAGTGTAGGTTGGTTGGAGCGTAGCGATGCCCAACATCGGGAATAGGGCAGAGTGTTTCATTTATTCGATCATATTTCTTGATAGAAGTATGCAACTAGGTAATTGATCTAAGAAAGGAGTGTCTCATTAAGGGAGTGATGTTGGGTTACGCTACGCTAACCCAACCAACGGTTCTAAAAAGCTTAAAAGCAGTTGTTAGAAAAAACGTGCCCGCGTTGCGGGCAAAAAAACCGCCAGCTGGCGGTTTTTTTGGTTTTGATCTTCGCCTTTTTATAGCCACTGCCATTAAGCAGGAAATAAGGCAGAGAGTTTCATTTATTGGACCCTGTTTCGTGAGAGAGTAATGCGGCTAAGCAATTGATCTGATGTGGATATATCTCATTCAGTTAGTGATGTTGGGTTACGCTGCGCTAACCCAACCTACGGTTCTAAAAAGCTTAAAAGCAGTTGTTAGAAAAAACATGCCCACGTTGCGGGCATAAAAAAAACCGCCAGTTGGCGGTTTTTTTGGTTTTGATCTTCTCTTTTTCTAGCAGCCGAACTTGTTCGGCGATCTAGCCACTAGCGAGTCGCGGAGCGACGTTCTAGCCACTGCTTTTAAGCTGTCCGCGTAGCGGTGATGCTTTCAGTTTCGACTTCTGGCTCAGATACAGGCTCAGCGGCGTTATAGATAGATTCATCCAGTTCACCTTCGGACTTGCCGATCAGGACGGAAACCATCAGGTCGCCGGAGACGTTTACGCTGGTGCGAGCCATATCCAGGATGCGGTCGATACCGGCGATGATTGCCAGGCCTTCCATCGGCAGGCCGACAGTAGTCAGTACCAGTGACAGCATGATCAGGCCTGCACCGGGAACGCCTGCAGTACCGACAGAAGCCAGTGTTGCGGTGGCGATAATGGTCAGGTAGTCGGCGGTGCTCAGATCGATACCGAACGCCTGGGCAACAAACAGGGCAGCAACACCCTGATACAGTGCGGTGCCATCCATGTTTATAGTTGCACCCAGCGGCAGTACGAAGCTGGCGGTACCTTTAGATACACCCAGGTTTTCGCGGGCACAGCGGATGCTGACCGGCAGTGTGCCGGAGCTACTTGTAGACGAGAAAGCCATCATCTGTGCGTTGACGATACCTTTCAGGTATTGCATTGGAGGCAGGCCTGCGATGAAAGAGATCGCACCGGTATAGACAACCAACACGTGCAGCACGCAGCCAAGGTAGACCGCACCGATCACTTTGAACAGCGGCAACAGGACATCCATACCGTACTTACCGGCGACCCAGGCCATCAGCGCGAAGATGCCGTAAGGTGCGAACTTCATCACCAGCTCGGTCAGCTTAAACATCGCTTCAGCCAGGCTGTTGAAGATTTTTACTGCTGGCTCGCCTTTCTCGCCGATCATGTTCAATGCGATACCCAGACCCAGTGCGAAGACGATAATCTGCAGGATTTTACCACCTGCCAGCGCTTCGATAGGGTTTTTAGGGATCAGATTGATAATAGTGCTGACCAGGCTTGGCGCCTCTTTTGCGGCTGCCGCAGCATTCGCATCGGCGACCATGTTCAGGCCGGCACCCGGCTCAAGCAAAGTACCCAGACCTAAACCGATAGTGATAGCAACGGCGGTGGTCATGAGATAGATAATGATGGATTTGAGACCCATGCGACCCATCTTGGCGCTGTCCTGCATGGCGGTTACACCCACCACCAGAGAACAGAATACCAGAGGTACTATCAGCATCTTGATAGCGTTGATAAACAGGGTGCCGATCGGTTTCAGCATCTCGGCATCCGGTCCCATGATGGCGCCGACGATGATGCCGGCAATCATGCCGATCAGGATCTTTTTCCACAGAGCAAGGTTGCTCCAGAGTCCGCCCTGTTGCGCGGATGACGTTGTAATAGACATAAAGTAAGCCTCTCGTGATTTTTTGTTATTTTTAAGCTGTTGTTTTAGGTTTTTTTCAGGTTGTTGCGGTTAAAGCCTTTTTCTAAAAAGTCTGGGCCGTTTAGCGGCCCGGGCGAATCATGTTTTCGGGTTTTAATACTTCTTCAAGTTGCTCGGGTGAGAGCAGCGCTTCTTCGCGCACCAGATCGATCACACTGCGACCGCTGGCCAGCGCTGCCTTTGCAAGACGGGTGGCGTTGTCGTAACCGATATGTGGATTGAGTGCGGTGACTACGCCGATGCTGTTATCTACCTGTGTCCGGCAAACCTCGACATTGGCGGTGATGCCGCTGATACAGCGTTTTTCCAGCATCGGCATCGCCTTGCTGATCAGGCGGATCGACTCCAGTACGTTGTAGGCGATCAGCGGCTCCATCGCGTTGAGCTGCAGCTGACCTGCTTCGGCGGCGAAAGACACCGCAAGGTCGTTGCCCATCACCTGATAGGCCACCTGATTAACAGCCTCGGGGATTACCGGATTGATTTTGCCGGGCATGATCGAACTGCCGGGCTGCTGCGCTGGCAGGTTGATTTCGTTGAGTCCCGCACGTGGTCCCATGCTCAGCAGACGCAAGTCATTGGCAATTTTTGAAAGCTTGATCGCCAGGCGCTTAAGCATGCTGGAGAACAGCACGAATGCGCCCATATCCGAGCTGGCCTCGACCAGGTCAGTAGCCTGAATCAGTGGATAGCCGCTGATCCGTGCGAGCTCAGAAACGGCGCGTTTACCATAGCGTTCATCGGCATTGATGCCGGTGCCGATAGCGGTACCGCCGAGGTTAATTTCGGTGAGTAGTTCGGCCAGGCCAGCGATACGCTCGACATCTTCGCCCAGGGTTGTTGCCCAGCTCTGGAACTCCTGACCGAGGGTCATCGGCACGGCATCCTGCAGCTGAGTACGGCCCATCTTTATCACATCGGCGAATTCCAGCGCTTTATCAGCCAGTGCCAGCTGCAGTGAACGCAGTGCCACTACAAGATCACCGTGACTGAGCAGAATGGCCACGCGTACGGCGGTAGGATAAGCATCGTTGGTGGACTGCGACATGTTGACGTCGTTGTTCGGGTGAAGCTGCTGATAGTCACCCATATTGTGATCCATCAGCTTAAGCCCGATGTTGGCGATCACTTCGTTGGCGTTCATATTGGTCGAGGTGCCGGCTCCGCCCTGAATCATGTCGACTACGAACTGATCGTGATGGGCGCCGTCGATAACTTGCTGGCAGGCTGTATCAATGATCTCTGCGCGGGAATCTTCAAGATAGCCGAGTTGCTTATTGGCGCGGGCAGCGGCTTGTTTCACCATCGCCAGTGCGCGTACTAATTGTGGGAAGTGGCTGAGGGTGACGCCACTGAGGTCGAAATTCTGCTGGGCTCGCCAGGTCTGTATACCATAGTAAGCCGTGGCAGGGATCTGGGCTTCACCGAGCAGGTCTTTCTCGGTGCGGGTCGCGGTTGTGTGTGTCATGGTGGCGCTGTGCTCTTGTTATTATCTGTCACTGTTATCAGAGCAAGGCCGGTGCCAATGTTATGCTTTTGTCTTTAACTCTTTGTTTGTTAATAGAATTTATTGCTTTTTATTTGTAAAGATTTGTTATCTATGGCTATAACTTTGGTTATAGAACAGGGTGCTGTGTTTTCATTAAAATCAGCTGTGTGCCAGTCAGCACAGGCGATCGGGAAGATATAACGGCGGTTATGGCTATAACCAGGGTTATAGGGTTAGGGGGGGAGGCTTAGGCTGTCGTAACAGGGGGTAACAGGTTGGCAATTTCGCGGTTTGTTCTAATTTTTATGTCAGTCGTATGGGTTCTGCTGTTAGAGTGCGGTCAATTCACCTGAGGGATCGTTATGGAACTGGATATTGCGCTTATTTTATTGCTGATGCTGACCGGGCTTGCCGCTGGTTTAGTCGATGCAATTGCCGGTGGAGGCGGCATGATAACGCTGCCGGTGTTACTGGCGACGGGTATGAGTCCGGTAGAAGCGCTGGCGACCAATAAGTTACAGGGCAGTTTCGGTACTTTTGCGGCGTCGGTCTATTTCGTGCGCAAGAAACTGGTCGATCTGACGCAGATGAAACTGATGATCGGCTGTACCTTTGCCGGGGCCGTGGCCGGTACGCTATTGGTGCAGCGTATGGATGCCGGTGTACTGGCGTCGATTATGCCGGTATTGCTGGTTTTGATCGCCCTGTATTTTATGTTTTCAAAACGGATGGGTGATGAGGATCGGGAACGCAAGATCAGTTATCCACTGTTCGCTTTTGTCTTCACCGCGGCGATCGGCTTTTATGATGGCTTTTTCGGGCCGGGTACCGGTACGTTCTTCGCGCTGGCCTTTGTCACACTGCTGGGTTTCAGTATGGCGCGGGCGACGGCGCATACTAAGCTGCTGAATTTCACTTCGAACTTTGCTGCACTTATTTTCTTTGCCATCGGTGGCGACATTATCTGGCTGGCAGGATTCATTATGGCCGCCGGCCAACTGGTCGGTGGTCTTATTGGCGCGCGTATGGTGGTCAGTAAAGGCGTGCGATTGATTCGACCCTTAGTGGTGATCGTAACCTTGGTTATGTCGGGCAAACTATTGTACGACCAGTATCAACAGGGTAATCAACTGGCTGGGCAAGTGCTGGGTTGGCTGGGGCTGTCTTAACTAGATTTGCTTAGTCAGAGTCGCTTAGTTTGAACTATCACAGAAACCGCTAAATCAAATACTAGCTACCGGGCCGGGATTTTTTCAGCCGCTTACTCAGTGCCGGTTGCGATATACCCAGTAATCGTGCCGCCAGTGACTGATTATTATCGGCGCGGCGCAGCGCCTCTTCAACTAACAGACTATCCATCTGGGCCAGGGTCGGCAGCGGCCCTTCCGGATTAAAGCTGGCCAGGCTATCGCTGCCCTGACGGAGGCTTTCCACACCGTCATCCTCGTTTTTCCCTATCGCCTGGCGGAATACCTCCATCGAAAGCAGGTGTGAACGGTGACGGCTGACTGCGTCGAAGACTAATGCGCGCAGCTCGCGGATATTACCGGGAAAGTGATAGTTGTTCAGCAATAGAGGCAGTTCAGGCGGATACGCCGGAACCGGCTTGTCCAGCTCGGTAGCAGCCTGAGCGAGGAAATGATCGAGCAGCAACGGCAGATCTTCTTTACGCTGGCGCAGTGGCGGAATCTGAATCTGGTGGGTGCAGAGGCGGTAATAGAGATCGCGGCGAAAACTCCCTTCGGCCTGACGTTGCTGCAACTCCTGATGGGTCGCGACGATTACCCGGGCACGGATTCGCTTGGGTCGGTCACTGCCCAGGGGATAATATTCTCCTTCCTGCAGCAGGCGTAGAAGTTTCACCTGGGAGGCCATACTCAGGTCGCCAATCTCATCGAGGAACAGGGTACCGTCCGCGGCCTCCTCAATTAGTCCGGGTCGGCTACGCTCTGCACCGGTAAAGGCGCCACGCTGGTGGCCAAACAGGGTGTCGGCAAAAACATTATCATCCAGTCCGGCAACGTTAACGCTGACTAATGGGCCGGAACGGTTGCTCAGTTGGTGCGCAGCCTTAGCCAGCAGCTCTTTGCCGGTACCGCTTTCACCGCAGATCAACAGGGGCTGATTGCTGGGGGCAACCGATTCCAGATACTGGAATACTGACCGCATCTGGTTACTGCGGCTGATTATCGGGTCGAAAACTTCCGGGCTTTCCAGGCTGTTATTGAGAATGCGTTGCCCCAGTGCCTGGTTTTCCCGACGCATCTCCTGCATCCGGATAGCGCGTTTAATCCCCTCTATCAGGCGGCCCTCTTCGGTTGTTTTAACGAAATAATCGAAGGCTCCCTGTTGCAGGCACTGGACTGCGGACTCAACCTGGTTAAGGCCGCTGATTATGATTACCGCGATATCGGGATGCTGCTCGGTAATCATCGCCAACAGCTCCTGACCAGAAATATGCGGCATCGTGAGGTCGAGCAGTACCAGGCCTATCGCCCGGTTTTGCAAAATGCCCATCACTTCGCGGCCGTCGTCGCAGCGGTGGACATTGGTGATGCCGCCACTACGTGCAAGCGTAATGCTGAGGCTGCGCAGGAATGAGGCTTCATCGTCAACCAGCAACACGCCGAACTCTGGATATAAGGACTGGTTAATCATAAATTCTCTCCGCTGACAGGCAGCGTCAGTGTGACTGTAGTGCCCAGGTTTGGCTTTGATTCAAACTGTAACTGGCCACCGTGGGCCTGCACGATACCGCTGGAAACCGACAGCCCAAGCCCGGTACCGCCCTGCTCCCGCCGGGTGGTGAAGAATGGGTCGAGCAGGCGGGTCAGGTTCCGGGCCTCGATACCGCAGCCCTCATCGACGATCTGCAGGCAGATCTGTTGGCTTTCGGCCTGCTGAAAGGTGCGTACCTTAATGGCATTGTTACGATCATTCAATGCCTGGCAGGCATTCAAAATCAGGTTGATAATAACCTGTTCTATGCGCTGGGCGTTACCGTCCACCGAAGGCAATGAACTGCTGTAGCTGACCGAGAAATGGTCGGTACTGCTATTGATCGAGTTTTCCGCCAGACGCACGGCGGTGGCGACAACTTCGTTCAGATCAAAAGGTTCACGGCTGTCATCACTCTCCTGACGGGAAAAATCTTTCAGGTCGTTGACGATACGCTTGATCCGCTGTGCACCGTCATGCATATCGGTGAGCAGGGCAGGAATCTCATCGCGCATCTGTGAGTAGGCTAGCCCGCCCAGTAAAAAGTCGCCTTGCTGCTCATAGCGTTGCTCCAGTATATCTTCGCAGTCCTGCCAGGCTTCACGGATAATTGGCAGGTTCAGCAGTAGCAGCCCGGTAGGGTTGTTGATCTCATGGGCCACACCGGAAACCAGAATACCCAGCGAGGTCATTTTATCTGCCTGAATCAGTTGTTGCTGTTGGATATGCAGCTCTGCAGTACGTTTATCCACCTGGCGGCGCAGCATGCGGTTCCAGATCACCGTACCGCCGAGAATCAGCAATAACAGCGCCGAGAGAATAGCGGCGGTTTTACCATACTGTTTCCAGGGCAGGCCTTGCTCCTGCAGAGGCCCCAGCCATTTGTTGTAGATTTGCTGCTGGCGACCGGTATTGATCAAAATCGCCAGGCCCTCGCTGAACTGTGCCAGCAAAGCATCATTGCCCTTGAGCACCGCGTAACCGTATTGCTGGGCCTGAAATGGCTTACCCACAGGCACGATATTAGAAAGCCCCAGCTCCTGCCCCAGATACAAACCGGGTAGGTTAGCGACAAGCGCATAATCGTGCTTACCCGCGGCCAGCTGACGCAGTGCATCGGCATGGGTTTCAACGGTGATCAGCTTTGCCCCGACATCATTCTGCAGTAAGTAGTCATGCATGATGCCGTTTTTCTGTACCACCACCTCTTTATCCCGCAGTTGTTGTAGTGAGGTTGCACGGGGCTCGCCGCGTCGGGCAAATATCGATTGGTGGACAATAGCGTGGGGGGGGCTGAAATCGAAAGCCTGTCTGCGTTCGGGTGAGTTGACCATGCCTTGCAGTGCATCGAGCTGACCATTTTGTAGTGCCTTACGAACCCCGGCCCAGTCGGAGAATCGAAACTCAACAGTCATCCCCATCACCTCGGCGATAGCCAGTGTCAGCTCGACGTTATAACCGGTAGGCTGACCCTTATCATCAAGAAACTCATAGGGCGGATAGTTATAGTCACCACCGATCAGCACGGCCTGTTCCTGTTCAGGGTTGGCTTCACTGGTAGCCGTACTTAGCAATAACAGGCAGAACGGGAACAGCAGAAAGCGGTTTAGAGTTGAAGACATAATTACCAGGTGGGCAGGCTTTTATCTGATCATAGCCTCGAAAAAGGGCAGTGGCTATAAAGCAGTGGCTAGAACGCGGCTGCGCCGCTTGCTAGAACGTCGAACAAGGTCTTTAGCATCTACAGCTAGTGGCTAGAAAAATCTTAAAAAACGTCGCTTGTCTCTCCAAAGAGCCTGTTAAATCCATTGGGTAGTGTGGGCCACTCCAACACAGTGTAAATAGGGTAGGTTGGTTTGAGTGAAACGAAGCCCAACTTTTATAAATCAGCGGCTAGAAAAATCTTAAGGGCAGTGGCTGGATCGGAAAACAAGTTTTCCTCGCTAGAACGTTGCTGCGCAACTTGCTAGTTGTAAGTACTAAGGAGGTTGTTCACAAATTGAATAAATAGGGCACAGTCTGTCACTGGCGTAACTCAGAATAATCGGTCAATATCAGACAGATACGGATATCAACAGGTGGGATTACCGGCCGGTTGAAAAAGACAAAGCGTGTCAGCGCGTTTGCAGGGGATGAAAAACAATGTGCTTCAGAGAAATTCTTTTTTATTCAGATAGATACTTTCCCCTTGCCGCAAACCCTGTGGCAGCAAAACGCGCACGCACACAATTAAGCTGTTATGTGGTAAAGGGGTCGTAGTGTCAAAAAGTACAGCAACATATTGGAACGTCCTAGCGGAAGAAAATAGCAGCAACTGGGAGCCGATTGAAGGTAGTTCAGGAATGCTGGAGCAGCTAACACTCGCTCTCGATGAAACGACAGGTGATTACACCCGCCTTACTCGCTTTAAAGCCGGTGCTGATACAGAGGCATTTGGTGGTAAATCTCACGACTACCCTGAGGAAATATTTATTATTTCAGGTCGGCTTTATGATGTAGCTTTTCAGCAATGGCTAGAAGCTGGACACTTTGCTAGTCGCCCTCCTGGTGAAGTTCATGGCCCATTCATTTGTGAGGAAGATTGTTTGGTTATGGAGATTTCATTCCCAAGTCAGAGCGTATCAACCACATAAGAAGCCAATTAAAGTGGACAAATAGCAGCTTGGCTTTTGTTCACTGCGTTTACTATTTTAGCCAAGTATTATTTGCCCGTTATTGGGGCGTTGGTATGACTCCCACTGTCAAGTTCGCGCACACTGGTTCCTGCTTGTTTATTAAAGCTTCTGAGTTGACACAGAGTGAGTTAATACATCGAATGAGGCCGGTAATTTCGTCGGTTTTTAATCCTGGTATCCGTGGATTACTCATCTTTCAATGAGCAGCACCCAACCGATCAACAAAGCACTATAATTCCTAGAGCAACCACGAATTCATTCTCAATGTGATAAATCACCATATTGTGCACTATATTTCATCTTTTAAGCTTGATAGAATTGAACAACGAATCATAGCTGAAAGCTATTACCAACCACTATGTGGAGACTCTAGACGATGGAAACACAATTCGACTTTAATCCGGGAGATATCATCGAACAGGCCGGTGAGTGTTATCAGGTATTGGAAAACCTTGGTGACCGAGGATTGGTCCGAAACTTTCCTTCAGAAGAAGATACTGGCTTCGAACTTGAGTGGATGGTTGATGGTGTAAGTTCTCGTTATATGGGGCAAGCAAGCCTACCAGCTCCCAGCCCCTGCTCAACTGGCGGAAGCTGCCCCACCTATGAGATCAAACCCAAGGCTATTGATGATGGAAATATCATCGCCAGACAGTCATAAACCTATTTTGAAATAAGAAATAAGTGCAATATAAGTGGGGCTGATTAGAGGATTATTCAGATGAAACATATGGTCAGTCTGATCTATCCCACTTATCAGGCCAGAGAAAATTAAAGCTTTGTTCTATTTTCAAGTGTTGGGCATCGCTGCGCTCTGACCAACCTACGGTACTTACGAAGGTAAGATATTGGGGTGCTGACTGAAGAACTTTAGAAGGCTTTTTCTAGCAGCCGAACGTGTTCGGCGATCTAGCCACTAGCAGTAGCGCTTGCACTACGTTCTAGCGAGCGGCGGAGCCGCGGTCTGCTCCTGATTAACCCCCTCAATCCCTTCGATAGGGAAAAATAAATAGCCCTGTGCCTGAGTCTGTTCAATACTCAGTAGTAGTCAAAATCAGGAGCATTTATATGAAAACGCAACGTTTGGAGTTTACCGGTCACGATGGTTCTGCGCTGGCTGCCCGATTAGATCTGCCGGCGGGTACACCTGCTGCCTATGCGCTGTTTGCCCACTGTTTTACCTGTTCCAAGGATATACCGGCGGCGCGGCGCATAGCTCAGCGGCTGGCTTCTTTGGGTGTGGCGGTGCTGCGCTTTGATTTTACCGGGTTGGGGCATTCTGGTGGAGAGTTCGCCAATACCGGCTTCAGCTCCAATGTCGAGGATCTGGTGCTGGCAGCTGATTTTTTGCGCCAGAATTATCAGGCACCGCAGTTACTGATCGGCCATTCACTGGGCGGAGCGGCGGTTATTGCTGCAGCAGATCAGATCGCAGAAGTGCGGGCGATTACGACTATCGGTGCACCTGCTGATCCGGCTCATGTGGTGCATCAGTTCGGCGATAAAAAGCGCCAGATATGTGAGGCGGGTGAAGCGGAGGTCTCTCTGGCCGGACGGCCGTTTACGATTAAGAAGCAGTTCATTGAGGATATCTCGGAACACTCGTTGCAGGATAAGTTGAGCAAACTGAAAAAAGCGTTGCTGGTGATGCATGCGCCAATGGATGAGACGGTCGCGGTGGACAATGCGGCGCAGATTTTCCAGCAGGCGATGCACCCCAAGAGCTTTGTCACGCTGGACAGTGCCGATCATCTGTTGAGCAGCCCGGAGGATGCTGAATATGCTGCCGAAGTGATCTCAACCTGGGTGCAGCGTTATATCGATATCGCGGTGCTGCCAAAGAGCGGCGACACACCGGAAGGTATAACCCGGGTGACTGAGGCAGATAGCGATAGCTTTACCCAGGAGGTGAGTATTCAGGGGCACCATCTGGTTGCGGATGAACCGGCCAGTTACGGCGGGCATTATCTTGGGCCTACCCCTTACCAGTTGGTTGCAGCAGGGCTTGGTGCCTGTACTTCGATGACCATCAGAATGTATGCCAGACGTAAGAAAATTCCGCTTGAGCATGTTGAGGTGGATATTACTCACAATAAGATTCACGCCCAGGACTGTGCCAGCTGTGGTGAAAATGGCGGTAAGATCGATCAGTTTGAACGGCATATAACCCTGCAGGGTGAGCTGAGCGGTGAGCAGCAACAACAGTTGCTGGCCATTGCGGATCGTTGTCCGGTGCATCGCACCTTGGAGGGGGATATTCTGATCCATACCCGGTTGCAGGAGGGCTGATAGTCGATATTTCACAGTATTCGCATAACGGAATTATCTTCGCGTTAGGGTAAACTACGGGCTACATTGCAGAAGTAGCTGAACAGGAGCTTTGCTTTGCCAGCCCGTGATACCGAACGATTTTTTACTTTTCTTGATCATCTGCCTATCGCTGCCCTGGTGATTGTTTTCGATGATAGCCAGGTCAGCTCGTTAAGTGATCAGAAGATACGTTTTGTTAACCGTAAATTTATTGACCTTATCGGCTACCGGGTTGACGAGATCCCCGATGCTCAGGCCTGGATGGAACTGGCGTATCCCGATCCGGTTTATCGCAGTGAAATAGTGCAACTGTGGAAGGATGACGCTGCTGAAGCGCTACGCAGAGATGATGTGACCGCGAAAGCGACGGTTAAAGTGCGTTGTAAGGATGGCACTGATCGTCGGTTTGAGGTTTTCAGTGAAGTACGAAGTACCATTCAGGATGGCTACTACATCATCTCTTTTGTCGATATTACTGAGGTTTCAAAAACCATTGAGGATTATAAAAAACTGTCGTCGGTGGATCAGCTGACCGGTGTCTATAACCAGCATTATATTGTCCGGCGTATCGATCAGGAGATCGAACGGGCGATCAGCTCTGGCCGCGGTTTTTCGCTGGCGATGGCTGACCTGGATTTCTTTAAGATGGTCAATGATCGATACGGAACAGCCTGTGGCGATTATGTGCTGATCGAAATTGCCAATATGTTTCGCCAGCAGCTGTCGGGCTCAGACTGTATTGCCCGCTGGAACGGTAGCGATTTTGTTATCTTGATGCATGAGGATAATCCGCAGTTGGCGAAAAATATGATTCACAAAGTCTGGCAGGCGATCAGGGCCAGAAGCTTTACATGGCAGGGCGATTCCTTTGCCCTGACAATTACGCTGGGGATCACCGGTTACCGCCTGGGGGATCAGTGTGAAACGATTATCGAGCGGGTAGTTAGTGCGCTGCAGAGGGGCAAGAATATCGGCGGTGATTTTATTTACAGCGATGAAGAGAACGGCTAATCAGCCACATTGCTGCAGTTCTTTTGCCTTTTGGTAAACTTTATCCATCAATGCTGCCAGCTGTTTTTGTTCCTCTTCTGACAAGGATGAGAGAATAAACTCCTCCCGTGCCAGTACCAGGGGAACGATCTTTTTGTAGGTCGCCAGCCCTTTGTCTGAAAGCCTCAGACTGGTATAGCGCCGGTCATCACGATTTTCCTGCTGGATAATCAGTTGCTCTTTTTTCAAGCGCGAGATTGCGCGACTGACCTGCATCTTTTCCAGGCTGCTATAGGCCGCGATATCTTTCGCGGACATCGAGTCATTGCAGCCCAGTGCGGCAATGATCCGCCACTCCTGGCGAGATAACTTGAAGCGGCCGGTATAGAGCTGTGCGACCGACTGACTGACTGCCATATTCAGGGTCGACAGACGGTAAGGAAAGAACGAAGGCAGATTGAGCCGGATATCCTGTTTTACGCCCGATGGGGTCTGATCATTGTCGCTGATTTTCTTATGAGTGTTGTTCACTGTATTTATCTATTTTCAGCTGTGGAATATGAAATTATCATTTGAGTCTAACCGTTAAAGGACGAAAAAGACAATTTCCAGTTACTACATAATGCTTTATTAAATTATTTAATCTATTTATAACAATAAGTTAGCTCGAAAGCATTGATCTTTGACAATAGTAACGTTTGTTACTAATATGTGGTCATCCGCTGCCGGACCAGATTACATAGAGTTCTGCAGCAATACCTATAATGACAATAAGAAAGATGAGCAAGAGGCTTCGCAAATGATCCAGCTTTCCCAGATTCACCACGTTGCATACCGTTGCAACGATGCCAAAGAAACCGTTGAGTTTTATCAAGAGATGCTGAACATGGATTTCCTGGTGGCGATTGCGGAAGACCGTGTTCCTTCTACTAAGGAGCCGGATCCATATATGCACCTGTTCCTGGATGCAGGCAACGGTAACATTCTGGCGTTCTTTGAGCTGCCAACTAAAGAAAAGATGGACCGTGATCGCAATACACCGGAGTGGGTGCAGCACATCGCGTTCCAGATCGAGGGTGGTGAAGAAGCATTGCTGGCGGCCAAGGCCGAACTGGAAGCTAAAGGCCTGGATGTTGTCGGGCCAACCGAACACGGTATTATCCGTTCCATCTATTTCTTCGATCCAAATGGTCACCGTTTGGAGCTGACTATCGTTAAGGGCACTGCCGAGCAGATGAAGCAGTTGAAAGAGGTTGCCCCTGCGATGCTGGAAGAGTGGTCTGTAACCAAGAAAGCACCAAAACATGCGGCATGGCTGCACGAAGAAGAGTTCAACGGACTGGATTAATTTCGCGGTGCTCTGATCTTGTCGGGATAGAAAAACGGAGGCTGATGCCTCCGTTTTTGCGTTTAAGCTGTTATCTAATCAGGATTCTTTATCCCGTTTTCTGCGTTCCAGCCAATGTGCTTCATGCTGACCAGATATGTGCATTGTTGTGAGAGTGCCACTAAAATCAGGATTCCTTATCCCGTTTTCTGCGCTCCAGCCAATGTACTTCATGCTGGCAGTTAGGGCATTTGTTATGTACCACGGCATCAATTTCCTGGCGCAGCTGTTCCAGATCCTGCTCAATGGTCTGCTCCATCTGGCGGGCCTGATTTGCATTCAGGATATGCGCAGCTTCTTCGTGACTGATTCCTAAGGACTCGCGCATCTGGTTCAGGGCCTTGTGTTCGATATCATCGACTTTGCCATCCTGCAGGGCGTGATTAACCATTCTTTCGTAGATGCGGCGCCTTTCCCGCAATGCTTCACTAAAGCCCGACGCTAATAAACCTGCGGGCAGAGCGACGATACCCAGGCTCATTATGCTGATGATCGATGCCAGTACTTTGCCCATCACAGTTACGGGTATTACATCGCCATAACCGACGGTGGTCATTGTGACGATAGCCCACCACATAGCGGCCGGAATGCTGCTGAATAATTCGGGCTGACTGTCGTGCTCGGCAAAATAGGTCAGGCTGGAAGCGACGATGATCAGCATCAGCAAGACAAAGAGTGCCGCGCCTATCGAGCGTGATTCACGTTGTAATACTTGCAGCAGCAGTGACATAGATGAAGAATAACGGGTCAGTTTGAATACTCGTAATAGTCGCAGTACTCGCATAAAGCGAAGGTCGGCACTGACAAACATACCCAGATAAAATGGCAGGATAACGATCAGATCAATCAGCGCCATCGGGGTCAGCATATAGCGCAGCCGACCCCAGAATGGATGGGCGTATTTATGGCTTTCCGCCGCACTCCACACCCGGGCAATATATTCGACACTGAAAATGATAACTGAGACCAGTTCAAACATATTGAAGAAGCCCTGATAACGATTATCCAGGGCGGGCAGTGTTTCAAGAATAACCGATAGCACATTCAGTGAAATAAGCAGGATTAACAGAATATCGATAATTCGGCCTGTACGATCCTGTTTCTTACCGACATCCAGAATTTCAAAAGTGCGTCTGCGGAGGCTTATCATTGCCAGCTTTTTCCTTGAATATACTTCATTACCTGTATCGGCCAGCGGGCGCTTTATTTAGTACAAAGTGTATAAATTCAGCGCCTCTGGCGGAGTTAATATTACAGTACCATTGAGTTATATGAATAATAATCGAAGTAATTACTTACTATTGATTGTTTTTGATTTTAATTCAATTGGTTGTAGGATTCCCGGGTTGTTGCTTCAGCGACACGTTTGGCACTGTAAATAGTCATAAAACGTTTTGAAAGTGATAATGATAGTAATTACTAACAAGGTGTATGAGATTTATGCAGTCGAGCCGCTGCACGGTTGCGATTGGTACAACTATTTATAACTTTTTATATAACTCTTTATACAAACAGGGAGCCTGCTGTAAGCGCCGTCGCTATGGCAGCATCAGGGAATCAGGGAATCAGGGAATCAGGGAATCAGGGAATCAGGGAATCAGGGCATCTGTATCAGGGTCAGGGTATCACCGCGCTGGATTATCTCTCACTATGGCTGCATCAGGGAATCAGGGCATCTGTTTCAGGGTCAGGGTATCGCCTCGCTGGATCATCTCCAAATGTTGCATAAAGCTCATCCCCAGCAGTGCCGTATCACCGCCCATATGGGGGTTTATACTGGCGGGAATATTTAGCAGGGTGATACCTCCAAGGCTTACTGCATCGAGGGTGGTCTCGTATACCGTGATTACACCATTCGCGGTATAGGCTTGCATAGGTCGCCCCTTGTTTAATCCCAGTTGGCGGGCAATGCTGGCGGGTATACTGATATCCGTGGCGCCGGTGTCCAGTAGAAATGTCACTTTGCTGCCGTTGATCAATCCCGGTGCAACATAGTGGCCCTTACTGTTGCGGTTAAGAACGACTGGATCGGCGGGGGTAAGCTGAAGAGCACTAAGCTTGTGATTAGGATTGTAGCGTTCTGTCAGTTGTTGCTGAAACAGCAGGAAAAACAGTCCCAGAATTATAATCCAGGTCATATGGGTGAAAAGTCTGGCAACAAATCTGCGGTTACTGTCGGGCTGCATGCTGATGACAACGCTAATAGAGTGATTGATCAGGCGAGTCTGTTTGTCGCCTGTAACTGTAGCTAATCTCTGTTCTATCAGAAGACCCTGCGTCTGTCGATTTGTTCAGTCGGTCTCTTTGGTTTAAATCGGATGTCCGTAGTGGAAAAACCAAAAAAACGGAGCAGGGTGCCTACAGAACTCATTCGTAGGCTCCTGTCCGGTATTTCAGGTTGCTTCTTTTAAGGCTGGTCAGTGTCGCGGCTTAAACCGCCCGCAGTACCTGCTGAAATTCTTCGCTAAAGCCCTGGATTAATGTCTCCGCCTCGTCAGGCCAGCTGCCAAGGGTCTGGGCCAGGCTGACTACCGAGCCAATAATAATCAGGCTGGGGGAGGCAAATTCCGCTTGTTTGCAGCGTAGTTCGATGTTGCTCAGGGTGCCGGTCAGCAGGCGCTGATTCACGGTAGTGCCGTTTTGTACCAGAGCGGCCGGCATATCGGGAGGGCAGCCATGTTCAATCAGTTTTGCGCTGATAGTGCCCAGGGAGTTTAAACCCATATAGAACACCAGGGTCTGTCCTGGCTGCGCCAGAATATGCCAGTCATGCTTAAGGTCGCCCTGTTTAAGGTGACCGGTAATGAATTTAACCGACTGGGCGTGATCCCGGTGGGTCAGTGGAATCCCCGTAGCTGCCGAGCAACCTGCTGCAGCCGTTATGCCAGGTATCACCTGAAACCTAATGCCTGCTGCACTGATCTGTTCCGCTTCCTCACCGCCACGTCCGAAGATATAAGGGTCACCCCCTTTAAGGCGGACTACTTTTTTACCGCTGCTGGCCAGATCAATTAATAACTGGTTGATCTGATTCTGCGGCAGGCTGTGGTAGCCGTCTTTCTTGCCGACAAAAATTTTCTCTGCAGCGGGATCTGCCAGGGCAACAATTTCGTCTGACACCAGCCGGTCGTAGACCAGACAATCCGCCTGTTGAATCAGTTTCAGCGCTTTGACGGTAAGCAGATCCGGATCACCGGGGCCTGCGCCCACCAGAAATACGGTTCCAGTCGCGCTAGCAGTATCTTGCGTGTTAAACGGCATACCTTGCCTCCTTACAGCGTGTATGCAGAACATCTGATGTGGATCAGTATCTACCTGAGATCGGCTGTGTAACTTGCCAAAAGTCAAGGAGGGGCAAATTTATAGGGCTAATATGAGCCTTAAATAGTGCTCATATAGTCATTTATTCCGGGCCGAGTGGATTATGCAGAGATTCTCCTGATGACAGTTTTCAGAAACTTTAAGTTTGGATCCTTTAGCTTCAGATCTTTTAAGTTCCAATCCATCAGCTTGGTGGCTGGTTTGTTTATTGCCCTGTCTGTCAGCGCGGAGCCGTCAGTGGAGCGGCAAGGTTATCTGGATAAACTGCTGAAACAAGATTGTGGTTCATGCCACGGCCTGACGCTTAAAGGTGGGTTGGGCTCGGCAATAAGGCCGCAAGATATATCCGAGCGCAGCGATGAAGCGCTTTTCAGCACAATTAAACTGGGCTTGCCGGGTCTTGCCATGCCGCCCTGGGGTGAGCTGTTAAGCGATAGTGATATCCAGTGGCTGGTAGATCGCTTGAGAAAAGGAGAAACAGAGTGAAACGCAGAGCAGTATTAAGCAGTTTTGGTGCCCTGATCGGAGCGTCAGCTATCAGCGCCTGCGCCCAGCTTGAAACTACGGCAAGCGAGCCGTTACCTGCGCCGAAGGAGATCAGGGGGACAGGTGATCTGGCGGTTGCGATCGCCCGGGCTGACGGCAAGGTTGCGATAATTGATACCACTGATCAGAAGATCATCGCCGAGGTACCTGGGATTGGCGACCTGTCGCACGCATCGATTGTCTATTCCCGTGATGCGCGATTTGCCTTTGTGTTTGGCCGCGATGGCGGGCTGACCCGGATCGATATTCTGGCCCAGCGTATTACTCACCGTATTATTCAGGGCGGCAACAGTATCGGTGGCGCTATCAGTCAGGATGGCTCACTGGTGGCGGTTTCCAACTATAAGCCCGGTGGCGTAAAAGTATTTAACAGTAGCGATCTGACCCAGGTTGCGGATATCCCTTGTGATTCGAAAACGGTCGGGTTGGTGGATGCGCCGGGACAAAAGTTTGTCTTTAGCCTGTGGGATAAAGGAGAGATCTGGATCACTGATTTCAGTGCTGGTAATAAAGCGGCGCCAGCGATTACCCGTTTCGAAAATATTGGCCGCAACCCGTATGACGCACTGATTACCCCGGATGGCCGCTATTACATGGCTGGCTTGTTTGGCGAAGACGGTATGGCGCAACTCGATCTCTGGCATCCAGAAAAAGGCGTGACCCGGGTGTTGCCAAACTATGGCCGCGGTGAGAAAAAAATGCCGGTGTATAAGATGCCCCATCTCGAAGGTTGGGCGATGGCCGGTGGTCGGGCATTCGTGCCTGCTGTTGGTCGTCATGAAGTGCTGATTCTGGATACGAATACCTGGCAGGAAGTAGGGCGTATTCCGGTACTTGGCCAACCGGTGTTTGTTATGGCGCGTCCTGATGGCCGTCAGATCTGGGTTAACTTCGCGCACCCGGACAATAGCAATATCCAGGTATTTGATTCCGAGACACTGGAGCAGTTGGTGCACCTGAAACCAGGGCCTGGCGTGCTGCACATGGAGTTTGCTCCCCGCGGTGAAAAGGTCTGGATGTCGGTGCGCGATAGCCATGAGATTCATCTGTACAACACAGATACTTTCCAGCTGCTGACCAAGCTATCACTGCCGAGCCCGAGCGGGATCTTTATGACCGCCCGTGCCCATAAGATCGGTTTATAAGGGGTTGACGATGGAATTAACAGTACAGGACCGTTTGCTGCTTAATCAGTTTCAGCAGCGATTACCGGCCAGTACAACACCTTATGCCGATATGGCTGCAGCCTGCGAAATGACTGAGGCCCAAGTGTTGGAGCGTCTGCAGTACTGGCAGGAACAAGGTGTATTGAGCCGGGTGGGTGGGGTGCTGAACCACCAGAAGGTGGGTTCCAGCACGCTGGCGGCTTTAGCGGTACCGGATGAAATCCGGGATGAGGTAGCCCTGAAAGTGAATCAATACTCACAGGTCAATCACAATTACCAGCGCACCCACCGTTTCAATATCTGGTTTGTGGTAACGGGTCGTGATGAGTCAGAGGTCGAGCAGGTAC
The DNA here is from genome assembly GCF_050870985.1 of Amphritea sp. HPY. Taxonomy (NCBI): domain Bacteria; kingdom Pseudomonadati; phylum Pseudomonadota; class Gammaproteobacteria; order Oceanospirillales; family Oceanospirillaceae; genus Amphritea; species Amphritea sp. HPY. The sequence goes on from NZ_CP194015.1 coordinate 236,932, forward strand.
TTTCCGATATTGAACAGGAAACCGGCTTTACGCCGTTGAATCTGCCAATGGTTCAGCCTTTCCACCTGAATCTGGGGTTCGCGATATGAACGAATTGTTTAATCCGCTTAACCCGTTGAGTCTGCCGATGGTATATCAATCTTTCCATCTGAATCCGGGGTTCGCGATATGAATGAATTGTTTAATCCGCTTAACCCGTTGAGTCTGCCGATGGTATATCAATCTTTCCATCTGAATCCGGGGTTCGCGATATGAACGAATTGTTTAATCCGCTTAACCCGTTGAGTCTGCCGATGGTATATCAATCTTTCCATCTGAATCCGGGGTTCGCGATATGAACGAATTTTTTAATATGTTTAACCCGTTGAGTCTGACGATGGTATATCAATCGTTCCACCTGAATCCGGGGTTTGCGATATGAACGCACATTTTAATCCACTGGATCCGATAGATCTGGCGTTACTGCACCTGATGCAGGAAGGTTTGCCATTAATCCCACGCCCTTACGCTGCGCTTGCTGAAGAGCTGGGTTGTAGTGAAGAGCTACTGGCTGAACGTCTGACCTATTTACAGGAATCTAAGCAGCTACGCCGCAGTGGGTTGATTATCCGCCATCGGCCGCTGGGCTTTAAAGCTAACGCGATGGTGGTATGGAACCTGCCAAATGAGCAACTGCAGGCAATAGCTGAGCAACTGGCGGTGCAGCCTTGTGTCACGCTCTGCTATGAACGTCCACGACGTTTGCCGGACTGGCCTTATAACCTGTTTACAATGATTCATGGTCGTAGCAAAGAGCAGGTGCGGGAGCAACTTGCGCAGATCATTGAGCGTCTGGATCTGCAACATATTGAGCATGACCTGCTGTTCAGTGAGACCTGTTACAAGCAATGCGGTGGTCGGTACTTACAGAAAAAGAATCAGGAAAAGAATCAGGAAAAAGAAGCCGCTAAAGGAGTTGCTGTTAATGGATAGTATTGATCGTGACCTGATCAACCGTTATCAGGGAGGCTTTCCAATTTGTGCACGGCCTTACCTGCAGCTGGCGGAAGAAGTTGGTTGTACAGAACAGGAGGTGATCGACCGTATTTCAGCCATGCTGGATGATGGAACGCTGACCCGTTTTGGTCCGCTATATGATGTCGAAGTGTTTGGCGGTCAGTTTACCCTGGCGGCCGTAGAAGTACCCGAAGCGCGTTTCGATGAGGTCACTCAAATAGTTAACGGCTTTAGTGAAGTCGCCCATAACTATGCCCGTAATCACCAGCTGAACATGTGGTTTGTTATCGCTTGTGAAGTGGCGGATCAGACAGCTGATGTGGTTGCACGGCTGGAGCAGGCGACCGGATTGAAAGTGTATCCTTTCCCGAAAGAAGAGGAGTTTTATATCAATCTGCGGTTTGAGGTATAGATAATGAGTCAGATTGAATTAACTGAACTGCAGCGTCGACTGATTGTAGAAACTCAGAAAGGTTTACCACTGGTGGCAGAGCCTTACGCTGAGATTGCTGAGCGCCTTGAATGTACAGAGCAGCAAGTACTGGATGATATGCACTACCTGCAAGAGCAGGGCGTTGTAAGGCGTATCGGTCTGGTGCCGAACCACTATCGGCTGGGCTATGTGCATAACGCGATGACCGTCTGGGATGTGGATGACGACTATGCCAATGAACTAGGCGAGAAAGTCGGCGCGCTGGAGTTTGTCAGCCACTGTTATCTGCGGCCTCGTCATCTGCCGTTATGGCCCTATCATCTGTTCGCCATGGTGCACGGTAAAACCGAGCATGAAGTTGAGCAACAGATCGCACAAATTACGAACTTGCTAGGTGAGCACTGTCGTCAGGCGGACCGCCTCTACAGCAGTAAAATTCTTAAGAAAACCGGTATGCGGCTGAAATCTAAGTCTTAGATTTTGCCTGAGGAGTCATCATGTTCCGATTGAGTCAATTTGTCAGAGAGTTACTGGAACCGGGTAGTCAGCGTAAGCCGGGTACCCCTCCGGGTCCGGTGGTGATCTGGAACCTAATTCGCCGTTGTAATCTATTGTGTAAACACTGCTATTCAATCTCAGCGGATACCAATTTCAAAGGTGAATTGAATACCGAAGAAGCACTGACGGTATTGAATGATCTGAAACAGTTTAAAGTGCCCGCGCTGATTCTTTCCGGTGGTGAGCCTTTGATGCGCCCTGATATTCATCAGTTGGGCAGGGCAGCCAAGGAGCTGGGTATCTATACTGGCCTGTCGACTAATGGCACGCTGATCAATGAATCGAATATCGATGATATTGCTGCCGCCGGTTACGATTATGTCGGTATCAGCCTGGACGGCCTTCGTGATACTCATGATGCGTTTCGTCGTAAAGAGGGGGCGTTTGATGACTCTTTGCATGCGGTCAAACTCTGTCTTGAAGCTGGCATAAAAGTTGGCCTGCGCTTCACAATTACCGCTGGTAACTCCCATGAACTAACCGACCTGGTTAAGCTGAGCGAAGATCTGGGCGTGGATAAGTTCTATCTGTCGCATCTGAATTATGCGGGTCGGGGTAATAAGAACCGTGGCGAAGATGCCTTCCATCGTACGACCCGTGAAGCGGTGGATATGCTGATCGAGCAAGCGGTTAAAGATTACGAAAACGGCTTTATGCGGGACTTCGTAACCGGCAATAATGACGCCGATGGCGTGTACCTGTATCAGTGGGCGCTAAAGAATTTCCCTGACCGTGCTGAACATCTGCGTGAACACCTTATCGCATGGGGTGGTAACCAGTCGGGCCGTTACATCTCTAATATTGATAACCTGGGCAATGTTCATCCGGATACGTTCTGGTGGGAACATACCCTGGGCAATGTTCGCGAAAAGCCTTTTTCTGAGATCTGGAGTCAGTCCGATGATCAGCTGTTAAATGAATTTCGTATGCAGCCACGCCCACTGAAAGGCCGCTGTGGTGTATGTCAGCAGCGCGATATTTGCGGTGGTAATACCCGTGTCAGAGCGTTCCAGTTGTATAAGGATGCATGGGAAGAAGATCCTGCCTGCTATCTGGCCGATGATGAGATAGGTGTTGATCCCTCCATGTATTCTGAACGTATCAATATGGAGGCGATGGGATGAGATCGCTATTAAAAGCCAGCGGTGTTATTTCAGCTTTGCTTTTATCCGGTGCGGTGTCTGCAGCCGATATATCGGCAGATACTGAAAAACTGTATCAGGAGCAGTGTGCAGCCTGTCACCAGGCGAAACGTGTTGGTGGTATAGGACCTGCGCTGCTACCGCAAAATCTGAAGCGACTACGTCGAACGCAGGCGATCGATGTGATATCCAATGGTCGTGCAGCTTCCCAGATGGAAGGGTTTTCAGACAGATTAACCGAACAACAGATTAGTGACCTGACCGACTTCATCTACTCAAAACCAAAAGTGATGCCAACCTGGCAGGAAGAGGATATCCGCGCCAGTCAGATTGTTAACCATGCACCGGGATCACTGCCGGACGGGATGCAGTTTGAAGCTGATCCGATGAATCTGTTTATAGTGGTAGAGATTGGTGACCACCATGCTACTTTGCTGAATGGCGATACCTTTGAACCAATTCATCGTTTTAAGACCCGTTTCGCCCTGCATGGCGGACCAAAATTTACCCCCGATGGGCGCTATGTGTTTTTTGCTTCCCGTGATGGTTGGGTGAGCAAATTTGATATTTACAACCTGAAAGTAACAGCAGAGATCAGAGTCGGTCTGAACACGCGAAATATAGCGGTATCCAGTGATGGGCGATATGTGCTGGCGGGAAATTACCTGCCCCATAGCCTGGTGCTTTTAGATGCTAAGGATCTGTCGCTGATTAAACGTATTGATGTGGCGGATGATAGTGGCAAAAGCTCCCGCATCAGCGCTGTTTATAATGCCCCGGGACGTAGCAGTTTTGTCGCAGCTTTGAAGGATATACCGGAGATCTGGGAGCTATCCTACGGCGACTCGAAAGCATCCAGTGATCCACAACAGCAGGCAGCTGACTTGCCGGTCCGTCGAATCGTGTTGGATGACTATCTTGATGATTTCCTGTTCAACCAGAGCTATGAGCTGGTGATGGGCACTACACGACCGAAACAGGAAGGCCGTAAGCGCTCGGCAGAAGGGCAGGTCGTTTCTCTGGAGAGTGGTGAGCGGCAGGCAACATTAGATCTGGCCGGAATGCCGCATCTGGGCTCGGGTATTACCTGGGACTATAACGGTCGTCGGGTACTGGCTACGCCAAACCTGAGCACCAGTGAGGTTAGTGTAATTGATATGGAAAGTTGGGAAACTATTAAGAACATCCCGACTGAGGGGCCCGGTTTCTTTATGCGCAGCCATAAAAACAGCCCCTATGCCTGGGTTGATGTTTTCTTTGGTAAGGAAAAGGAAGCGGTACATATTATCGATAAAAAGAGCCTGGAAATCGTAAAAACCATTCGTCCGGCACCGGGCAAAGTGGCTGCTCATGTTGAGTTCACTAAAGACGGTCGCTATGCGTTGCTCAGTATCTGGGATATGGATGGTGCTTTGATTGTTTATGACGCTAAAACGCTCGAAGAAGTAAAGCGATTACCGATGGTGAAACCGTCCGGTAAGTACAATGTCTGGAACAAGACTCACTACGAGGAAGGTACCAGTCATTAGATAGTTTCTACCTCTGCTGTAGATAGTGGAAGACCAGATGGGGAAACCATCTGGTTTTTTTACATTTATGATGCCGCTCTTAAGCATGCCGAAGAAGTGAAGCGATTACCGATGGTGAAACCGTCCGGTAAGTACAATGTCTGGAACAAGACTCACTACGAGGAAGGTACCAGTCATTAAGTAGTATTTAGCTGTATAAATATGAAAAAAGGCCGAACGGGGAATCGCTCGGCCTTCTTTTTGCCTGTTTGAGAATCTGCTGCCTGTGATTCTGGTGAAGTGTTTTAGATAGTCTACCCTTATGGGGAGTTCAAAAATCCTCACCGGGTTTGTAATGCAGGTACTGATTGTTCTTATTTAGATAATCTCATTTAAGTAACCGGGCCAGGCTGAATTCTCCACTAAACCAGCTGTAGAGAGGTGATAGCAATGAGTGTTGAACAAGCCCGACAGCGATTATATGAGGCCGCAAGAGGCTATTTCGGGAGCAAGGAGGCGACAGAGCAGTGGTTCAATACCCCGCATAGGGGCTTAGGTGATAGATGCCCGGAAGATCTGCTGAATACTACGGAAGAGGTTGAACAGATTATCGAGATAATCGCCCAGCTAGAATGCGGCGATAGCGCCTGATTCGATCAGCAATGCTGGCCATGAAGAGTTCACCAAAGGCGGTCACTGAACGTTTCCCGGTAACAGGGATATGGACGGTGCCCAGATAGTCTTTGATGCTAAAACGCTGGACGAGGTAAAAGGATTACAATGGTGAAACCGTCCGGTAAATACAATGTCTGGAACAAGACTCATAATGAGAAAGGCGCCAGACATTAGACCTATTAGCCCTGAATAAAATAAACAAAAAGGCCGACCGGGTGACCGTTCGGCCTTTTTGATAGCTATAGCTTATTGATCGTTAACGATCACAGTGGCGGTCATCTCCGGGTGCGGGCCGCAACGGTAGGGAAAGCTGCCGCTCTCAGCAAAGGTCTTCTCATAGCTGTCCCCAGGAAACAGGTAATCCGTTTCCTCTTCGTCCAGCTGTTCAAACCATACGTTATGGTACTGGCGCTTCTCTTTGTTTACCCAGACTACAGTGTCGCCGACATTGATGGTGATCTCTGCCGGGGAGAACTGAAATTTATAGATCTCAACCTCAACGGTATCGGCGGCTGTGAATCCGGAACAAAGTATAAGGGAAATTGTAGCTAATAATAATCTTTGCTTAGTCATTTTTACAGACCCGATAATATAAGAATGAATATCATTTCTGCATTATAGAGTAACTCAGGTGAACGATTGATTAATAGAAGTTAATCACTCTGATTGGGTAGTGCTCTTAGTTATTTAAACAGAGATTAAATGTGTAATCTGAATACATCTTATGGTTGTGTAGGATGTTTCTATATAACAGTGCTTATAACTATTCTGCTTGACACGGGGCTTTAATAGAAAAGTCTATATGTAGTCGGTACATTATATCTTGTTGATTTGTAAGAATTTATAATCCTTGATTCACTTATTGTGACTTGATTTGTCATTACTGTATCGCTTTTGTGTAGCCTTTTTACCAGATGAAGTATATGCCGTATAAGGGTGTAAACTTAATATGTTAATTATGATCTTAATCAAGAGTGAGTGCCGCTGACAAAACTTATAAAGATTTGTTCATAAAATAATGTTGGTTATTTATACCGCTTGATGATGGTCAAGGAGATCGACCATTAGAGGATCAGACTAACGTCTATTGGTAACCAGCATGTTTTGCGATTACCTGATTTGAAACTTCTAAAGAAAGTTAACATCAGAGGAAAATTCGATGAAAAAATGGAAGTATGGCCTTTCTGCTTTGGGCTTAGCGGTAGGTATGGCAACTTCGGGTATCAGCGCAACAGTCGCGGCGGCTGGTCCTACACTGTCTGAAGCTGATTTTGACAAGGCGACGACGTTATATTTTCAGCGTTGTGCTGGTTGTCACGGTGTTCTGCGTAAAGGCGCTACAGGTAAAAACCTGGAGCCTGCAGAAACAGTGAAGCTGGGTCAGAAGCGTCTGGAACAGATTATCTCCTACGGTACCGAAGGCGGTATGAACAACTTTGACGATATCTTCTCGAAAGATGAGATCTCCCTGTTGTCTACCTTTATCCAGATGGAACCACCTGTGCCACCAGAGATGTCTCTGGATATGATGAAAGAGCACACTAAGCAGTTTGTTGCGTTGAAAGATTACCCAACCAAGCCGATGCATGGCCGCAACTGGGAAAACTTCTTCGTTGTTATCGAGCGTGATGCGGGTACTGCTGCGATTATCGATGGTGATACCAAAGAGATCGTTGCCCACATTGATACCGGTTATGCGGTACACGTAATCAAAGGTACAGAGCACCATAAAACCGATCACCCTAAAGATGCTGTAGGTCGTTTCTGGTACACCATCGGTCGTGATGGCAAGGTCAACAAAATTGACCTGTGGCAGACGCCTGACAAGATGCTGGTTGCCGAAACCAAAATGGCGTATGACGCACGTGATATCGCTGTTTCCGGCGATGGCAAGTACGTCATTGCCGGTGGTTACTGGCCGCCACATTTCGTAATCATGGATGCGGAAACCCTGGAGCCGCTTAAGGTGGTTTCTTCCCGCGGTATCAACGTTGACGGCGAGTATGTCAACGAAGCCCGTGTTGCTGCGATCTACACTACGCCTAACGAGCCAACCTTCATGGTAGCTATTAAGGAACTGGGTCAGATGTGGCAGGTGGATTACACCGACCTTGAAAACCTGCGTATTGAGCAGATTGACTCTGCTAAATTCCTGCACGATGGTTTCTTTGATCCTACCGGACGTTACTTCCAGATCGCTGCGAACGCATCTAACAAGATGGTCGTAGTCGATACTCAAGAGCGTAAGCTGGAGAAGATTATCGATGTTGCTAAGCTGCCACATCCTGGCCCGGGTGCTAACTGGGTTGATAAAGAGTGTGGTCCTGTAGGTGGTACGACTCACCTGGGCGAAGGCGCTGTATCTGTCTGGGGTAACGATCCAATGGGTCATCCTGATCAGGCCTGGAAGCTTTGTTACGAAGTTGAAACCGATGGCGCTGGTGTATTTATCCGTACCCACGAGACCTCTCAGTATGTCTGGGCTGATCAGCTGAAGCACCCTGAGCCAGAGGTTCAGCAGAGTGTTCAGGTATTTGATAAAGATACCCGTGAAATCGTTAAGACGATTCGCGTAACCGAAGAAGAAGGTAAAGCGGCTCTGCATATGGAGTTCAACCAGGATGGTACTGAAGTATGGGTATCTGTCTGGAACCGTGCTGACGCAAGTAACCCGACCGGTGAAATCGTTATCTACGATGCCAAGACTCTGGAAGAGAAGCACCGTATTAAAGGTCTGACTACTCCTACTGGTAAGTTCAACGTGTTCAACCGTATCAATCACAAGACTTAATCAGGTCGATGTGAAAGTTGTACAGCAGGCATAGTTCGCTATGCCTGCTTTTAAGGAGCCTGAAGTAAGGCTCAGGTTGAGTTGCCATCTTGCCTATTCAAAGAACGCTCAACTGGCTTTATTTCAGACCCCTAATCTCCTCGCTCTACACCTATGGTTATTGTTATGGAAAAGAAACCAGGTTTTATGTCCCGTCGGTTGATACTAGGTACAACCATTGCGGGCGCAATCGCATTTTTCATTGTTGGTATTATTTTCTGGGGTGGCTTTAACACCGCCATGGAAGCCACTAACACGACTGAGTTCTGTATCGGTTGTCACGAGATGGAAGATAACGTGTATCAGGAATACACACCGACCATACACTACTCCAACCGCACCGGTGTTCGTGCAGGTTGTCCTGATTGCCACGTACCTCGACCATGGGTACATAAAGTGGTACGTAAGATCCAGGCTTCTAACGAGCTGTTGCATAAAGCGCTGGGTACTATTGATACCCCGGAAAAATTTGAAGAACACCGTCTGAGAATGGCTAAAAATGTCTGGAATCAGATGAAGAAAACGGATTCCCGCGAATGCCGTAACTGCCATAACTTTGAATCGATGAATCCTGAGTTCCAGCGTCCCCGGGCACGTAAACAGCACCTGAGCGGTTTCGAAAACGGTCAGACCTGTATTGACTGCCATAAGGGTATTGCTCATAACAGTGTGCGTCATATGCTGAGTGACGAAGAGCTGGAAGAACTGGAAGCACCGAACCCTAAATATGTTCGTCCTGTGCCACAGATGTATGTTGATGGCCTGGCCAAGGTTGAAGCGAAGGAAGCGGAAGAAGCTGCAGTTGCTCTTCAGGCTAAAGTGGATGCTAAAGCGGCAGAAGAGAAGAAAATTGCAGCTGCGGTTGCTGCGGCTCTGGCCAGCCAGGGTGGTGAAGTATCTTCTTCAGCGAGTGCTGCTACAGAAAGCTCTATTAACGTTGACTGGTCTAAGGCCAGTACCCGTGAGGTGACCTTGTTCTATCCGGGTGAAGCGTCTATCGAGTGGGTTATGAATGGTCGGGACCACGGTGGTGCGCGTCCGTTTATGAAAGGTGGAGAGCGTTGTGTCACCTGCCACGATAAAGAGACTGCTGATATGGGCGCTAAGATTGTCAGCGGTGAGACAGCTGAATCTAATCCTATCCCGGGTAAGCGGGGCAGTATCCCGGTAACCGTACAGACCACTTACGATGCGGACAATCTGTACATGCGCTTCAGCTGGGAAGATGGTGAACATGCGCCGGTGCCATTCGTTGACGGCGGTAAGATGGACCCGCAGAACCCGATGAAGCTGGCGTTGATGGTATCGACTGATGATGTTGAGTTTGCTGACCGTGCCGGTTGTTGGGGATCATGTCACCACGATGCGCGTTCAATGCCTGACACCCCGGCAGCAGACGTCCTGGCGAGCAGTGAGTTTAAAGATCGTCTGATCTTCACCGATGGTGTGACTAAGTACATCAAAGAGTCCCGGACCAAGCTTGAGGTTAAAGGTCGTCGTGGTAAGAAACGTGGCGGCTGGGATAAGCTGAAATCTGAGGAAGAGATCGCCGCAGAGATGGAAGCTGGGCGTTATATGGACCTTGTTCGCTACAAGTCGGGTGAACAGCTGGTAGAAGACGGTGTGCTGATGGACGAGCGCCATATGAGCGGTGGTCAGGGTGCTGAATTTGAAGCAACACTCAACGCCGGCACCTGGACTGTAGTGATGAAGCGAGCGCTGAATTCCGACAAACCGGGTGATATCAGTATGGCAACCGATGCCCTGTATAACATCGGCTTTGCGATCCATGATGATTACTCTGATGCCCGTTTCCACCATGTCTCTCTGGGCTATAAGATCGGTTTTGATAATGCTGAAGCGGAGTTCAATGCAACTAAGCAATAATCACTACTGAAACCTACGACCTAAAAACCCCGCGCAGCGGGGTTTTTTATGTCTGCGAAAAAGTAACTAGCCGGTTCAGAGTTCTTCAACGATTTTGAATGTGCCGATATCCATTTCCGGTTCAGAACTCCTCAACGGTTTTGACCGGGCTGATCTCAAATACTGGTTCAGAACTCCTCAACAATTTTGATCGGGCTGATCTCCAATACTGGTTCAGAACTCCTCAACAATTTTGATCGGACTGATCTCCAATACTGGTTCAGAACTCCTCAACAATTTTGATCGGGCTGATCTCCAATACTGGTTCAGAACTCCTCAACAATTTTGATCGGGCTGATCTCCAGTTGCTGCAGAACGGCCGTAGCGGTATCCAGGCTGTGGTAAATGTTCGGTTTATTATGATCGTCGGTAACCGGAATCTGTTGTCCGTCGCAGGTTTCAACCGCGACCATCCAGCCGTTAGCAAGTTTGCTTGGTTTGAGAATACCTTCCCTGATCGATTGCGTCGCGGCCAGTCCGCGTATCTCTTCGAGTTGCATTTTGTTCTCCTGCCGGTCAGTTCACACTATAAAGTGTAGTCCGCTGACAGCAGGTTTCTGCGAAGGCTTAGAATGGAATGTTAGCTGGGAATACTTGCACAAGGCTGTTAGCGTTTTAGTTGTGACAGCTCCTGCAGCAGCTCGGTCAGTTGCTCAAGCTTTTCCTGCGGGAATTTATCTTTCATCCGCTTATAATGTTGCTCGACTTCGGGGCTAAGCTTTTCAAATAGCTGGCGCGCCTGTGGCGTCATACTGATCAGTACCCGGCGCTGATCCTCTTCAGACTTGCGGCGTTGAATCAGACCCTGCTGTTCCAGGCGTTTAATAATACCGGTCAGGCTTGGGCTAAGAATGCAGCACAGTTCTGCAAGCTGTTTGGATTCGAGCTCCTGGTGCTCATACAATGCACGCAGAACTCGCCACTGCTGTTCGGTCAGCGAATGCTGCTGTAACAGGGGGCGAAAAAAAGCCATTGTCGCTTCGCGAGCCTTGAGTAGCTGAAGGGGTAAGGAATCTTCAAATTTTCGCATTGCTGGCCGTTATCCACATGAATGAAATAAAGTCATAGTAGCTTAAATAAAAAATCAAAACATTGCATCTTGTCAGGGTATATATGGATTTACCCGGGGCTGCAGGCTGAGTAACCTTGATTTATTTCAAATAGTGGCTGCAATATACTGATATTTAAAGCAATCTATTTGCTCGGCCTGTTTTTCAACATTCTGCATTGTCTAGCATAAGGGGAACCCCCGGTGATATCTCACCCTCAGCGCCAACAGATCGCCAATGAAGTTCATGCCCGGCCTTTTCAGCAGCTGGCTTCACCACTGAAAGTGATGCATTTTGCGGTGATGATCAGTGAGCACAAGTCTGGCGCAATTCGCAATTCAATATCCGAACTGTTTCAGGCATGCGGCTGTAATGGAATTGCCCCGGAGCAGAGTTTTAGCTATCAGTCTGCAGGTGAGCTGGCCCTGCGTTGGGAGGCACATACCGAGTTCTATACCCTGACAATATACTATGAAGGTGCACAACAGGACTGGAGCCAGAGTATACCCGGGTTACCCCAAGGCTGGAGCGAAATGGTGCCGGGCGAAATGATTACCGGTGTACAGCTTTTGGTGCGGGCTGCCGAAGGTGAGAGTGATAGCCGGGTACCGCAAGGTATATTCGGTGATAACCAGGTGATTGGTTCCCATGTTATGCGCGGTGCAGCCACTATCTGGACGGACTTCAGGGCTCAGGGGGAGTTTGGTCTGGACCGGATTCTGGTGCAGGATAACCACCTGCACGGCTATCAGTGTGGACGCTTATTACAGCGTTTGTGTGAGATCGATACCTACCGGGCGGTGGCTCTGCTAGGGTTAGAGCCGGCACGTAAAGTGATGCGGCAGATCTCCTCGCTGGACAAAGAGTTGGCGGTGGTAACCAATCAGCTGAGCCAGCTGGAAAAAGGTAAGGAATCTGACACCCTCGATGCCCTGATGAACCTGGCGGCCAGGGGGGAGGAGATATCGGCAGAAACGGCCAATCGTTTCTCAGCCTCTGATGCGTATTATGCAGTCGTCAGAATGCGTATCTCCGAGCTGGAAGAATCACGGGTTGAAGGCCTGCAAACGATGGAGCAGTTTATTGACCGGCGGGTTGATCCGGCGATGCGAACCTGGCGTGCAGCTGCGGCCCGGCTGGAACGATTGTCGCAGAGGATCGCCAGGGCGAGTGACCTGCTGCGCTCCAATATCGACCTGTCGACTGAACAGAAGATTCACGGTCTGCTCAGTTCGATGAATAAACGCACCCGTCGACAGTTAACGTTGCAAGCCAAGCTGGAAACCTTCTCGATCATCGTAGTGACATACTACCTGTTCGATCTGGTGGAGCGGACTATCCGCCATATGACCTCCGGCGAGCCCGAGGAGATAGCAGTCAACTGGCTGTCATACTCATTGCCGGCTATTGTCTTGATCGTCTGGTGGTACGTACGCAAGGTTACTAAAGAATTTAAGACAGATGATTGATAATAATTTCATTCTAGTTGTTTGATTTTTAAACAGTATTCGATGGTTTTGCAGAATAAGTGTGAAACCTTCGTCGATCCGATTTGCATATGCGAAACTTACTGTTATACTGCCGCCTGTCTCGTTCGAGGCGACCTTTAAGGTCACGTTATGGTGGCTCCATTGGTCCTCCCGCAACGATAAACCGTGAACCTGGTCAGGCCCGGAAGGGAGCAGCCACAGCGGTGGATTCGTGTGCCGGGATGTGGCTGGTGGAGTCGCCCCCAATACTTCCAAGTATTTGATTCTGTAGGGATTGTCACTGTCGTACACGCAAGTGGTACAAACAGGTGGTACATTCCAATGTCCAAAGCCCCATCTTACTTACTTCTTTCCAGACACTCTGTTTGGTATTTCCGTATTGTTGTTCCTGATGCTATCCGTACGCTTTTTGCTAAGCGTGAATTGCGCCGTTCGTTACAAACCAAATGCAAGCGTGAAGCCTTGATCCGTAGCCGTGAATTGCTAGGGCAGGTTCAGGCGTTATTCGCAGAAGCTTTCCAAGGTAAACGGTCTTGTCTTGATCGTCTTGGTATCTCAGAAGGGCAATACAATTCAGACTCCAGCTTTTCGCTTGTGCTCTGCGGAATATTTTCTTCTTGAATTGGACATGTAGATACCTCGTTAAAGTAGATTATCTACTCTTAACTAGGTGTCCAGCAACTCGGGGTAAAACCAGTTGATCCAGAGGGGGCGATGGTTTTTCTTAGTGGCTATGTATTTCTATATCTCCTTTCTGGGGAGCATCACGGGCTCTAAGTGAATTATGACGTTCACGTCAATTAGGTCTTTGATCGTATTGCCACCTAAGCTTTATACAACTTTGACTATCAGCAGCTTAGATTGTCTGTTGATACTTTCTATACTGATTAGAACTAATTATCTGAGTAATTCTTTTCAATATGCCAGTAGGAGTCACATATGGGGAAGACATTGGGGCAGCCACTTAGCTATGAAGACGCTGAGCTTCGGCTTTCGGAAGCTAGTGAATATGTGGCAGATGATGAGCTGTATATTATAAATATTCTCTGCTTGCATGATGTGCGGGAAAAGTCTTCAAACTCCAAAGATGAAGATTTAGAAGTGTCTATCAGACAGCTTGAGACAGCCATTGCAATCCACGAGAAAAATATTTTGGCTAGATGACATTTCTATTACAGTAATAGGATTAAGATATGCCTGTCCACTCAATGGAGGCTACTCAATGTTGCCAGCGTATTCATTGAGGTGTCGATATCAAAGGCCAGAGCCACTAGAAGTGGCAGCACGATCCAGGGGATGAACTGGTGCATGGCGTTTCTCCGGGCATAAAAAGCCCTGCATATAGCGAGACTCTTGGTTGGGTTTGGTGTGACTGGGTGTCAGTCGTTTGGATGTGCCATCACATCGTAGATGTTAGGCAGGCTGTCGAGGTAGGCCCATAGTCCACTCCGGGTTGTCTCTCCCATCAGCTCAATGATGTCTTCGTCATCACTGTACACCTCCACTGTGTCGCTTTGAGTATGCATAACGAACAGCTTCGTCGTGGATGGCACAACTAAGATCAGGCAGTCCTGCGCGGCTACCTTAGGTGCAATCTCTGCCCCGTCCCACATAGGCAGCTCTGGTTGCATCATCAGAGACGAAACAGCCTCGTAGCGTGTCGCTTTGTTGCTCCACTCAGCCAGCCGCTGGTCAGTGTATCCGTTGTGTAGTGTATCGTTCATTCCATTCTCCATGCGTCATTTGACTGCAGTGTAGGTTACTCGGTGCGACTCTGTGAAGACTACCTGATAACTAAACTGTCAGACCATTCGTTGTAGTTAAGATATGCTTGTCCACTCAAGTCGCCCCGAGTGATCAGGTATAGCGTTAATGCCCGTATACGAACCTCTTCCTTTACTCAGATTGGGTATTATCATCGATGCATCTGCGGCCAACCGCTATGGCCTCATGTAAAATATTTCATAAAATTTCCTTGTTATTAATCCGCTGTATGGGCTTGTCAATCGGCTAAAGAATACTGTCATTGACATGGGTTCATGATTTAAAAAGGGCCGATAATGAAAAAACTGTTCCCCGCATTCGTCCGCGACTTGGTTATTATGATGAGCGGTATCGTCATCCTTAGCCTTACCCTGTCTGAGTACGATGCGTTTGAGCTGTTGTTCGAATTTACCCGGACGCATGAGGAATGGGAAATGGACGAAATTATTGTCAGCGTCCTGATTTCCCCATTATTCTTGAGCTGGTTTGCCTATCGTCGGTGGCGGGAAACGCTTAGAGCGGTTAAAAAGCGCAAAAATCGCGAGCATGAACTCATTCAGATACAAGACACTCTCTCTCACCGCGCCACGCATGACATTCTCACCGGGCTACCTAACCGCATACTCCTCACTGACCGCTTGCGTCAGGGCATGATGCAGGTCAAGCGAAATAAGCAGCAGCTGGCAGTAATCTATGTCGATCTGGATGATTTTAAGAGTATCAATGACCAATATGGACATGAAGTCGGAGACCAGTTGCTAATTACACTCTCCAGCCTGATGGAGCAGATTTTGCGCGAAGGTGACACCATTGCACGTTTCGGTGGCGACGAATTTATCGGGGTGCTGACGGGCCTTGATAATACGCAATGCTCTATACCCATTCTTAAGCGACTACTTGATGCCATCGCCCAACCAGTACATATCAGCGGCCAGGTGATCCAGGCATCGGCCAGCTTTGGTGTAACCTACTACCCGCAGGAAGAAGTGGTGGATGCCGATCAGCTATTGCGCCAAGTCGATCAGGCTTTGTATCAGGCTAAACTTGAGGGCAAGAATCAATACTGCTTGTTCAACATCGATAAAGATCGTAACGCCAGGGGTGATCACGAAAGGCTGGAGGGCATCCGCGAAGCCCTGATTGCAAAAGAGTTTGTACTCTACTATCAGCCCAAGGTGAACATGCGTACTGGCGAAATTACCGGCGCTGAGGCTTTGATTCGCTGGCAGCACCCGGAAAGAGGCCTCATACCACCAGCTGATTTTCTGCCATTGATTGAGAACCACCCGCTAGCCATTGATATAGGTGAATGGGTTATCACTACAGCGTTGACCCAAATGAAAACCTGGCAGGATGCCGGGCTGGATATTCCGGTAAGCGTAAATGTCAGTGCATTTGAATTGATGCAGGCCGATTTCGTAGAGCGTCTGCAGGCACTATTGAACACTACACCGGATGTTGATCCTGGATGTCTTCTATTGGAAGTGCTGGAGACCAGTGCACTAGAAGATATTGCCTATGTAGAGCAGGTAATTCGTGATTGCCAGGAGATTGGAGTGGAATTTGCGTTGGATGACTTTGGAACCGGTTATTCGTCGCTAACTTACCTCAAGCGGCTATCGGCTGCTCAACTTAAGATTGATCGTAGTTTCGTACGCGACATGCTAGACAGCCCAGATGACTTGGCAATTCTGAAAGGAATTGTGGGTATGGCTACTGCTTTTAATCGTCAGGTAATTGCAGAAGGGGTAGAGACGGTAGAGCACGGTAAACTGTTACTGCTACTTGGCTGTGAATTGGCGCAAGGCTTCGGTATTGGGCGGCCCATGCCTGCCGCTGATATTCAGGCCTGGGTTGACAACTGGCGACCTGATTTAAGCTGGGTTAACCAGCCTGTAGCTGAACACAACGACCTGCCTGCTCTGATGGATGGTATTGAGCATCGCGTCCATTCGCAGCGTTTACATGAAGTTAGCTAGGAAATTTAGCTTCATTGACGAGAAGGGCCCTGGGCCTGAATTCGACCCGATAGATACGACATACGGCCTGTTAGGCATATCTGTTGTGAGTGTATATAAGGGTTAAATTTAACCTCAATAGCAAGTAGTTGCCTGAATGTCGCGTGAGATGGTCCCCTGCAACGATAAACAGAGAACCTGGTCAGGCAAGGAAGGCTAATCCTGCGGCGCTGGCTTCGTGTGCCGGGATGTGGCTGATGGGGTCGTCCACTCACGAATTAACTTTTGTTTTATAAAGTTTTAGTCATTCCTGCACTGCTGTTGCTTACTTACGACACACGTCCCTTTCTTCTGCTTGCATTCAAGGCTCTGGTCATAACGTTTTTTTCTTTCGAATTCGAATCCCATAAGTCAATAAAGTAGCTTTTTTCATGTGCCAAGATCTGAAGATCAGTACAGATCTAAATATCGTCGTGAAACTGGTCGATTCAGATAGCTTTCAATCGATATGGAAGGGCTTCAAGTCAGAGGCTTTGATACTAGTACTGGAATAGGAAAATTTCGATGTCCTCTGTTTTTAATGCACAAGATGAACTGCGTTAAAAATAGTTCAATTGCAACTCTTAAGTTGTCAATATGATTTCTTTTGTTTTACCTGTTGATTTTTATAACTATCTGAAAAATAACGATATTAATTTTAATTGTATAAAATTCGCTCAATCTGAAGGAGTCCCAGATAGTTGGGCTGGTCAGTGCTGTTACTCAGTTTTCTTCCACAGAGTTATCCACTGAAATTGTGGGAAACTGAGTGTCGTTGAAATTAGTTGGATTGGTGCTGTTCATGGAGCTGTTTTTAAGGAGTTGAATCACTCAGTTTTTGACGAGGTGTTTAATGCTGGTGCGCTTGAAAAGAATGCTTGCCCATGCCGAAAATCTGAAAAAAAGTATTTATGTCATATCTGTATAGAAAAGATGGGGGCTCGTATATAACGCGTCCGTCCTTGCGACCCGGAAAAGGGGTGGGGAATTTGCTTGTTTCACCTCTTACTTTGAGCAAGGGATAATTCGATGGGCTTGAAAAAAACGGTACTGAAACTGGTCGTTTTTAAACATGTTTCTGGCTATAGATTTGTATATAAAGGCAGTGTCCAATTGCCGTAATCCCGCGGCCTGCCGGGTCAACAAATCAGAGTAATATGCATGAATAACGATAAACTTGTTTTAGGGGCTGAAGAGTGGTGCAAGTTTCCCGATCTGTCTGTCCCCGCGGTTAAAGCACGTGTTGATTCCGGCGCTAAAACATCCGCACTTCATGCGCTGAATATTAAGACCTTTCAGCGTGATGGCAGTTCCTGGGTGCGCTTTGATGTATGTCCTTTGCAGGAGAACAGAAAGACACTTATACATTGTGAAGCCCCCATTCATGATCGCCGTACCATCAAGAGCTCAAGTGGCTCGGTAGAAAAGCGCTATGTCATTAAAACCAGTATGGCGATCGGAGATCATAGCTGGGATGTCGAACTGACGCTCACAAACCGTGATGCGATGGGTTACCGGATGCTGCTAGGTCGCGAAGCGATGGTTGGCAGGCTGGTTGTTGATCCGGAGAGCGCATTTGCGTTGGGTGATATAAATAACGATGAATTGCGTGAGCTGTATAAACCGAAGAAACATCTGAAGAAGGGGATGAAGATCGGTCTGCTGGCCAGCAACCCGAACTTATACAGTAACCGGCGTATCATGGAAGCTGGTGAAGAGAGAGGCCATGAGATGGTCTTTTTGAATATCAAAAACTGTTACATGAAAATGGATGCTAAAAATCCGGAAGTGCATTTCCGGGGCGGCAATGTGCTGAGCGACCTGGATGCGGTGATACCTCGTATCCGTCCCAGTATGACTTTTTACGGCTGTGCTTTGGCGCGCCAGTTTGAGTCTATGGGGGTATTCTGTCTTAACTCTGCCTCGGCGATACGGCAGTCGCGGGATAAGCTGCATTCATTGCAGTTGTTATTTGAAAGCGACATTGATATCCCGGTAACCGGCTTTGCCAACTCACCACTGGAAACTGATGATCTGATCAATATGGTCGGCGGTGCGCCCTTGATCATCAAGTTGCTTGAGGGAACTCAGGGCAAAGGGGTAGTGCTGGCTGAGACTAAGAAGGCTGCGGAAAGTGTAATCAACGCTTTCAAGAGTTTGCGGGCAGACATCCTGGTACAGGAGTTTATTAAAGAGGCTAACGGTAAGGATATTCGCTGTTTTGTGGTCGATGGTAAGGTTGTGGCATCTATTCAGCGAGAGGCTGAGCCGGGCGAGTTTCGTGCAAATATTCATCAGGGTGGAACCGCCAGCCTGATTATTCCTACTGCAGAAGAAAAGCGGATAGCAATAAAAGCGGCCAAGTGTATGGATTTGAAAGTCGCGGGCGTCGATATCATTAGGTCACTTAAAGGGCCGTTGTTATTAGAAGTGAACTCATCGCCGGGTCTTGAGGGTATTGAAGGAGCGACCGGAAAAGACGTTGCTGGTCTGATGATCGGGGCCATCGAAAAGAAATTGAAATGGCGGCAGGCTGAGTAAAGTTCCTGAGTAAGGCTAAAGAGGCTTGCCTTACTCATTTTTTAGATTTTCTTCGGGAACATATTCAGGGCAGCCGGTTCAATTCGCTCGTGTTTCTTTCCAGTTTGTTATTTGCGATCTTTAGCCACAGCTACAATTGCTAGCTGTAGAGATTTCTGGTTGCCTTTCCGTTTGCCAGCTTGGAAAACGGAGGCTATAAAGCTGCTGAATTGCTTAGTGTGGCCTAAATTTTCTGCTGCGGGTTTTGCAATGAGATATACTCATTTTTTACCCAGCAGCTACCGCTTTCCAGCATCTTAGTGCTGGGGCAGTGTGGTTCCCTCCATTGCTTCATATCGTCCTGATTGACTAATCGATGGTTTTGCACGGTTGCTTTTGCTGCACTCATTGCCTTTTGCATGGCACATCCTCGCCTTGTAGTTTTTATGCGTCTGTTAAACATAGGACAGGTCTTTTTGCTTTGCGTAATCTGAGTATTTCAAAATGGGTATTTATTTGATCTGGCGCAAATTATAAGCGGCCTGCAGAGGTAATGATTTATGTAAACTTTAGCCGGATTCCACTGGCGCTGAGGTGCGGTTACCGTTAGCATTGGTAACTATTAAGTAAAGCCTCTGAATTAAGAAAAAATACCATGAGCTATCAGGTTCTGGCGCGAAAATGGCGCCCCGCACGATTTCAGGAAATGGTTGGCCAGGAGCATGTCCTGAAGGCGTTGGTTAACGCCCTGGACGATGATCGTCTGCACCATGCTTACCTCTTTACCGGAACCCGTGGAGTCGGTAAAACCTCGATAGCCCGTCTGTTTGCTAAGTCCCTGAATTGTGAGACCGGCGTCTCTTCTACTCCCTGTGGTGAGTGTTCCGCATGCCGGGAGATAAGTGAAGGTCGTTTCGTTGATCTGATTGAGGTGGATGCGGCTTCCCGGACCAAGGTTGAAGATACCCGGGAACTGTTGGAAAACGTACAGTATGCACCGACCCACGGTCGCTTTAAGGTTTACCTCATCGATGAGGTGCACATGCTGTCGACGCACTCTTTCAATGCGCTGCTGAAAACCCTCGAAGAGCCACCGCCGCATGTCAAATTCCTGCTGGCGACGACTGATCCACAAAAACTGCCGGTGACAATTCTGTCCCGTTGCCTGCAGTTCAATCTCAAGAATATGATCCCCGAACGGATCGTAGACCATCTTAGCCATGTGCTGGCTGCCGAGAATATAAGCTTCGAAGAGCCTGCGTTGTGGTTGCTGGCGAGATCAGCGGATGGATCGATGCGGGATGCGTTGAGCCTGACCGATCAGGCAATAGCCTTTGGTGCCGGTGAGATTAATGAAGCCGATGTCCGGGCGATGTTGGGTACCATTGACTCACGTCTGGTATACCGATTGGTTGAGTGCCTTTCGCAGCACGATGCCCGCACCTTGCTGAGTGCGGTCGAAGATCTGTCACGCTTTTCGCCGGACTACAATACAGTGTTGGGCGATATGATCAGCCTGCTGCACCGTATTGCGCTGGCTCAGGTGGTCCCCGATGCGATAGATAATGGCATGGGTGATCGCGAACAGGTACTGCAGCTTGCGGGCAGCTTGCGGGCTGAAGATGTACAACTGTTTTATCAGACGGCGTTGGTCGGGCGTAAGGATCTGCCGTTTGTGCCGGATTCTCGCGAAGGTCTGGAAATGGTGTTGTTGCGAATGCTGGCATTCCGTCCGGCTTCGGTAAGTTCTGCGCCATTAACTCCTTTGCCGGAAGCAACAACTGCAACCGTTTCTCATGTTGTAACTCAGGAGCCCGGGGCTAAACCTGATGGGCAGGCTGCGCCTGAATCAAAATCCGGGCCGCAGCTGGAAAGCCAGTTAGCAGGGCAGTCGTTACAGCGGCCTGAAGTCGCGCAAGCAGAAGTACCGCAACCAAAAGTATCGCAAGAAACACAGCTGGAGCCAGAGCCTGAAAGAACACCTGAGGCGTTAGTCGAAGCTGTTGATGAAACTGTAGTCGAGACTGTTATTGGAAATCAGGCAGAACCGGTAGCTGCGGCTATCAGCCCAGCGCTTGATTCGACTGTCAGCCAGGCTGAGGTCGTATCACCGTCGTCGCCAGCCCCGGCGCAGGTTCTATCCGATGATCAATCGCCGCCATGGCAAACCGATACTGCGCCTGTTGCTGGTTCTTCTCAAGTAGTAGAGCCGGTCAGGGCTGTTGAAAATACGGTCTCTGAGAATGGGGTCTCTGATACGTTAGTAACTCAAACTACAGTAACTCAAACTGCGTCACCTCAGACGATAGCATCAGCAAGTCCGCAATCTTCGGTAGCGACTTCTCCGCAGATGATGTCGGAGATGTCTGAGATACAATCGGCGCCGCAGGATTACGATGACTCTTATACTCAGACGGAGTCTTATCCGCAGGAGTATGCCCCGGTAAAAAAGTCTGAAACGACAGACACGCCACCCTGGGAGGTGGCGGATACCGCTGTTGTGCCGGAGTCGCAGACTGTTGTTACTCAATCTGTTGTTCCATCAGTTACTTCTCGGCCGGTAACTGAACAGCCGGTTGAACAGGTCATAGTGGACCTGGGGGCGCAGGCCAAAGTGAGTAATCCTGCTGAAGTACTAAGTACGGACCTGGGGGCTTTAGAAGCCGATCAGTGGGTATTGTTAGTTGATCTGATCGGTATTACCGGTATGACCTACAGTATTGCAGCAAACACATCGCTGGAATCAGTGTCCAATGGCATGCTGCAGTTTCATTATGCGCCGGAGCAGAAAGCACTGATCAGTGAGGTGCACATTGAGCGGATTCGTGATGCCGTAGCGCAATATTTTGATTGTGGGGTTGAGGTGGAGTTTAACCTTGGCTCGTTTAGTCGGGAAACGCCTAGCCAGTACCGTACGCGTAAGCGTGCCGAGCGCCAGGTTGAGGCGATCAGCTCGCTAGAGCAGGATCCCGTAGTACAAACGTTGATCGAGCGCTTTGATGGTCAGCTTGATATCGCATCGGTTGAACCGATCGACTGAAATAATAGTAAAAGAGGTAGGCAATGATGAAAGGTGGTATGGGCAATCTGATGAAACAGGCCCAGAAAATGCAGGAAGATATGCAGAAAGCGCAGGAAGAGATCGCTCGTACGGAAGTGAATGGCGAGTCCGGCGCAGGTCTGGTTAAAATTACTATGAATGGCCGTCACGATGTTAAAAGCGTTGTCATCGATGATAGCCTGATGGAAGAAGATAAAGAGATTCTCGAAGACCTTATTGCCGCGGCGGTAAATGATGCGGTGCGTAAGGTTGAAAGCAGTACTCAGGAGAAAATGGCTAAAGTGACCGGTGGCATGGCTATGCCGCCGGGCTTTAATATGCCGTTCTGAAGCAGGATTAGATAATGTCGTTTAGTCCCCTTATTCAGGAGCTTATCGAATCCTTTCGCTGTCTGCCCGGAGTCGGTCCCAAGACCGCACAACGCATGGCATTTCATCTGCTTGAGCGGGATCGTGAGGGCGCTGTGCGCCTGGCAGGCTCGCTTACGACTGCCAGTGAAAAAGTATCTCATTGTGCCCGCTGCAGAACCTTATCAGAGCATGAGTTGTGTGAGATCTGCAGCGATGAGAGCCGTGATAAGGCCAAACTATGTGTCCTGGAATCACCGGTTGATATGCTGGCGGTAGAGCAAACCGGTGGCTATAACGGTCGCTATTTTGTCCTGATGGGGCACCTTTCGCCGATTGATGGTATCGGCCCGGATGACCTGGGGCTGGACCTTCTGCTGCAGCAGCTGAGTGATGAGCCGGCAGAAGAGTTGATCCTGGCGACGAACCCTACTGTAGAGGGTGAGGCGACCGCACATTATATTGCTGAGCAGGTTAAACCGTTGTCAATTAAGGTTACCCGCATTGCCCATGGCGTACCTGTTGGGGGGGAGCTTGAGTTTGTCGATGGCGGAACCCTGGCCCATGCGCTTGCCGGTAGGCGCGCTCTGAATTGAGGTATAAATGAACGCAGCTCCCTATAGCTGGAACGCGCTCGAGCGGTCAGCTGAACAACCTGTCTGGATTATCGATGATCAGGATCTGGCAAAGTATTGCCAGTACTGGGAAAGCCTGCCCATGGTGGCTCTGGATACGGAGTTTATCCGGGTGGATACCTTTTATCCGATTCCTGGCCTGATTCAGGTGGCTGATGATAAGGCGTGCTATTTTATCGATCCGTTACGGCTGGAAGATTATTCGCCACTTGTTGCGTTGTTTCGCAACGAATCAGTGCTGAAAATTATGCATGCCGGTAATGAGGATCTGGAACTGTTCCTCTATATGCTGGGCGAGCTGCCAAGGCCGATTTTTGATACACAGATTGCGGCCGGTTTTCTGGGTTGGGGTTTCTCCATGGGCTATCAGCGTCTGGTTGAGCATGCGCTCGGTGTTAGTCTGGATAAAGGTGAGACAACCTCAGACTGGCTGCAGCGGCCGTTGACTGTCTCCCAGGAACGCTATGCCGCACTTGATGTGGCATATCTCCCTGCGCTGTGCCAGCAACAGATAGAAGAGCTTGAGCAGCGGGGCATGTATGGTTGGATGCAGGAAGAAACTGAGCAGCTGCTGAAACAGGCTCCTGATGCTGACCCGGATGGTGTAAAATACTATCAGCGTTTCAGTCAGGCCTGGAAATTACCCGTTGAAAAGATTGCCGCGCTTAGAGATCTGACCGCATGGCGGGAGCGGATCTGTCGGCAGAGGGATGTCACACGCAACCGGGTATTGCGTAATCAGACCTTGCTGGATGTGATCAATGCCTGGCCAACGACGGGCCGTGAGCTGTCAAATGTTGAGGGTTTGAAGCCAAGGGTTGCGCGTCAGGATGGCGAGGTTATATTGGGTTTTCTCAAGATAGCTGCGCAGTCAGCACTGGCTAAGCCGCCAGCGCCGATCGTCCGCCCGTTGACCTACAAATGGAATAAACCGCTTAAAGCGCTTAAAGCGATGGCCAGAAAGAAGGCTGAGAAGCTGAATATGGCGCCGGAAATTCTGTTACGGAAAAAAGATCTGGATGCGCTTATAAGGACCGAAGAGGCGGGTGAGTTTTCCCTGCCTCCTTCGTTGTCTGGATGGCGTAAAGAAGTGATCGGTGATGCCTTGCTGGCAGAGTTGAAAGAATTGAAAATTTGAGCCGAGTTGTTATGAAAAGAATTTGTAGTGTATTTAAAAGCTCCAAGAAAGATGAGATGTATCTTTATGTGGATAAGATGGAAGCGATGAAGCGGGTGCCTGAGCCGTTGCTGAAGATGTTTGGCGCGCCTGTCCATGTGTTCGACATGTTGCTTACACCAGAGAAAGAGCTGGCGCGGATTGAGGCAGCGCAGGTGTTGGATGATATTCGCGATAAGGGTTTCTTCCTGCAGATGCCACCGGCAAAAGATGATTACATGCTGGATCTGCATCAGGATCGCCCTGAGACCGGAGTTCGCTAGTGGCGCATGAGGTTTTCTGGCGTTCTAAAACGCTGGAACAGATGTCGGCTCCGGAATGGGAGTCGCTCTGTGATGGTTGCGCGCTGTGTTGTTTGCATAAGATTGAAGATGAAGATACCAATGAGGTGTTTTACACCAGTGTGGTGTGTCATCTGCTGGATTTTGAAACCCTCTACTGTACTAAGTATGAAGAGCGTTGCTCGCTAGTGCCTGAGTGTGTCAAGTTACGGCCTGAAGATGTAAAAGAGTTTCACTGGTTGCCGCCGAGCTGCGCCTACCGGTTGATTCATGAAGGTAAGGATCTGCCTGAATGGCATCCGTTAATCAGTGGGCGTCGCGAGTCGGTCAAGGAGGCGGGCGCTTCAGTATTGGATTGGTACGAAGTGACCGATGATCAGATCGACGATGAAGATTACGTCGACTATGTAATTGAATAAATAAATGAAAAAAAACCGTCTGAAGACGGTTTTTTTGTCTCTGTAGTATCTGCTGTCCGGCTCTTAGCTTTTGTCGTTTTCCTGAGCGAACTCAATAAAGCGTGGCGCAGAAGTCTGGACGAAGACTTTAACCATCTGTAATACCATATCGCGATTAATTCCGGCATTCGCCAGCAGATCTGTTTCCAGCGCTATATCGTTATCGTCGTCCAGATAGGCCCGGGACAATCGGGTGGTACGGTTCCATTCATTCATGTCTTTATAGTTCAGCTCTAATCCGCTAGAGCCGAAATAGACATGCATGTCGCCATCTTCATGAAGATAAATTACGTAGATCTGGCCGTCGGCTTTAAAACGGATTTTACCTTCTTCAATGATCTTAACTGAGCCATAGCCTTCGTCTTTCAGCATCTGTTTGACATCGTTGTCGTTGTAGCTTTCTACCAGTCCTTGAGAGGCGCTTTGCAAGGTGGCAATAGCTTCATTAATCTCTTGTTGAGATGCTGCGTGAAGCGGGCTTGAGGCTATAACAAAGAGAATTGCAGAACTGACTATAACGCTGAATCGGGTCATACTTTATATCCTTATTCGGTAGAGGATCGGCAGGTGTTTTGGTATTGCTGAGGCTAAGAGTTGCTCAGTTAGGAGGGGATTTCAAGTAATTAATTTACTTGTTTGGTGGCATCAGTGCTGATTTTTTTAAGGATAAAAAAAGGAGCGCGATGCGCTCCTTGTTTATTTAGCGGTAAGAATATTACTTCTTAGATGCCATCTGAGCTTTAATCAGATCACCGATAGTGGTGGGGCCAGCAGTTTCTACTGGTTTCTCACTTACAGCCTTCATAGCCGCTTTCTCATCTGCCTGGTCTTTAGCCTTGATAGACAGAGTGATTGAACGGTTACGACGATCCAGATTAACGATCTTCGCTTCAACTTCTTCGCCTGCTTTCAGGACGGTAGAAGCATCTTCGATACGATCGATGCTGATGTCGGACGCTTTCAGGTAACCTTCGATGCCGTCAGCCAGCTCTATGTTAGCGCCTTTAGCGTCTACAGACTTAACGATACCCTTAACGATAGTGTTCTTATCGTTAGCAGCAGCGTACTCAGAGAAAGGATCGCTTTCCAACTGCTTGATGCCCAGAGAGATGCGCTCTTTCTCTGCATCGATAGACAGGATAACCGCTTCAACTTCATCTGCTTTATTGTAAGCGCGCAGAGCGGTTTCGCTGTCAGCTTCCCAGGAGATGTCAGACATGTGAACCAGGCCGTCCAGATCATTTTCCAGACCGACAAAGATGCCGAAATCGGTAATGGTCTTGATAGAACCGGTAACTTTATCGCCAGCAGCATACTGCGCAGCAAATTCAGTCCAAGGGTTGCCAGTGCACTGCTTGATACCCAGGGAGATACGACGACGCTCTTCGTCGACATCCAGAATCATAACTTCAACAGCGTCACCTACCTGTACAACCTTAGATGGGTGGACGTTTTTGTTAGTCCAGGACATTTCAGAAACGTGTACCAGGCCTTCAACGCCGTCTTCGATAGACGCGAAGCAGCCGTAGTCAGTCAGGTTAGTAACGCGTGCTTCAATCTTAGTGCCAGCTGGGTAGCGAGCCTTGATTGATGCCCATGGATCTTCGCTCAGTTGCTTAAGACCCAGAGACAGGCGATTGCTTTCTTTGTCGAACTTGATGATCTTAACGGTGATTTCATCACCTGGAGTCAGCATATCACTAGGGTGGGAAATACGCTTCCACGCCATATCAGTGATGTGCAGCAGACCGTCAACACCGCCCAGATCTACGAATGCACCGTAGTTGGTCAGGTTCTTAACGTAACCTTTAACGTCCTGACCTTCTTCCAGAGTAGTCAGCAGTTCATCACGCTGAGCGCTGTTAGCTTCCTGCAGAACCGCACGGCGGGAAACAACAATGTTGTTACGCTTAGGATCCAGTTTGATCAGTTTGAATTCCAGTTCCTTGCCTTCCAGGTGGTCTACGTCACGTACCGGACGAACGTCAACCAGGGAGCCCGGCAGGAAACCTTGGATGTTATTAACGTTAACGGTGAAACCACCCTTAACCTTGCCGCTGATGAAGCCTGTAACAGTTTCTTCAGCGTCAAATGCACTCTGTAGTACTTCCCAAGCTTCAGAGCGCTTAGCTTTTTCACGAGACAGACGAGTCTCACCGCTACCGTCTTCTACACTTTCCAGGGCAACCTTAACCATGTCACCAACTTGAATTTCAAGTTCGTTTGCATCGTTCAGGAACTGGTTGCGAGCGATAACAGCTTCAGATTTCAGGCCAGCATTGACAGTCACCCAGTCGCTATCGATATCAATTACTTCACCCATAACCAGGGTGCCAGGAGTCATATCGATATGTTGCAGGGATTCTTCAAATAATTCAGCAAAGCTTTCGGTCATGTGTGTTCCTATCGGACAAACCCAGGGAAATTGCGGGTAGGCCGTGGTTAGTCCTGTATTGTCAGCCGTATACAGGGTCAGTTTTATGATCTCCCAGCGGTTATGTCAGGCTGACATAAAAAATAACCGGCGTAAGGAGAAGAGCGCGGCATTATACAGATTTTTGCTTCGTGTAGAAATATATAGCGGCCCTCCTGGCCTGCAACGCCATGCTGGTGTCGTCGCCAGGAGGTGGGGGGTTATCGGATAAGGTAGTCCATACGCTTGGCAAAGAGAGTCTGGCAGGGGTTCACTATAGCCTTGAGGTCGCTCTTTAAACGGTTGCTCATCAGCTCTGTTTTATCAGTCTTGAAATACTCGACCAGCAGCGCTTCTTCACGGCTGTTGTTGGCAGCCACATCGATACCATCACCAATGCAGTATGCATAAGGTGGCAAGTGATCGTTGACGATTACATCTATTTGTTCAGGCTCGAGTACCAGCTTGTGCATTGTCAGGAAGCGACGATACTCTTTAGCTGAGGCTGCTGCCATACCTGTGAGCTGGCGACGGGTGAAGCGCTTTGATTCATCCAGCGTTGCCAGTAGTTGTTTGCTGCGAGTGTGTACGGTCGAAACCTCTTCGTTGAAGGTATGCGGTGCGTAACGCTCGTTAGTGCGTTTGTAGCTTTCAAGTTCGGCAACCTGAGATTTCAGGTCCATGATCTCCTGGCGCATCATTATGGCTTCTTCGAGTAGCTGAACCCGTTCGTCTTTAAGGGTTGCTATGACCCGTTGCGTGGGCGTCAGCTTTTCGCGGCTAATTGAAGGTGCCAGTTTGACGCTGGCCGGATCATTAGGGTCTATGGTGTCGGTGGCAGGCATGACCAGAGCCCCGAAGCCCTCGACTTTTTCAACATTTTCAGCATGCTGTGCTGATAGGCCGGAATAGATAAAATAGCCTGCTACGGCGATTAAAATTACCAGAACAGGGCCGCCGATAAGAAGGCCCAGCTTCAGTTTGCTGATCTGCATAAGATTCCTGTCTTAGTCGATGCTGTGTAAAAAAGGCTAGTTTTTGATGGCGATGTATTTACCGGTCAGCTCGATCAGATCGAGCAGTACCCTGCCTGTTTCGGTCAGAATAGCTTCGGCTTCAGGGTTGATAGTGCGGCCCTGTGAGTCTTTTTCGAGTTCATCTTCCAGGTCAGATAGTGCTTTAATTGGCGGCAGCTGCTTTGCTGCTCTGCGGGTGTTCTCGGTATTCAGTTGCCACTGTTCGGCGGCATCCCGTTCGGTTTGAAGTTTGATCTCATTAAGGCTGATCTGATTATCGCTTTTAATGTTATCAATTCGCTGCCGTTGCGCCTTGATATATAAAAAGTCAGGATCATGCTGGCTGCGTAAGTCATTGCGGGTAGCCAGTTCCGGCAGAAGAGTCTCGAAGCTGAGGTAGCGTTTATGGGGGATCTCGTGGACCTGGTCCCAGGCCAGTGCACCATCCAGCGCGCTCTCACCAATCTCTTCCTTATCGTATAGCGAAGGCAGGGTTACGTCTGGAACGACGCCTTTGTGTTGTGTGCTGTCGCCTGATATGCGATAAAACTTGGCGTGGGTCAGCTTCAGCTGGCCGTGACCTAGTGGTGAGAGAGTTTGCACGGTGCCTTTGCCGAAGGTCTGGCCACCGATGATGATGCCACGTTGGTAATCCTGGATCGCACCGGCAAAGATTTCAGAGGCGGATGCGCTGAGTCGATTCACCAGTACCGCCATCGGACCGTCATAAGCAATTTTGGGATCGGAATCCCCCATTATATTGACCCGGCCTTCAGGATCGCGAATCTGTACGGTGGGACCCCGGCTGATGAATAGCCCGATCAGTTCGTTGGCCTCACGCAGTGAGCCGCCGCCATTATCCCGCAGGTCGATGATCAGACCGTTGATCTCTTGTTCCTGGAGTTCTGTAATCAGTTGTTCTACATCTCTGGTGGTGCTTTTGTAATTGCTGTCGCCACGTTGCAGGGCGGCAAAATCGATATAAAAAGCAGGAATGCTGATGACGCCCAGTTTGAAATTCTCTTCGTTGTGTTGCAGTTCAATTATTTTGCTCTGCGCTGCCTGCTCTTCCAGTTTTACTCTGTTGCGGCGAATCTGGATCGTTTTATGAACGCCATCTTCAGCGTCTGCAGGAATAATTTCGAGTCGCACGATGGTACCTTTAGGTCCCCGAATAAGGGCGACAACTTCGTCAAGGCGCCAGCCAACTACATCCTGAATTTCACCATCTACACCTTGTCCTACGCCAACGATAAGATCGGCGGGTTTTAGTTGACCTGCCTTATCAGCGGGGCCAGCAGGTACCAGACGGACTATTTTAGTGTTCTCGTTTTCGCTTTGTAATACTGCGCCAATGCCCTCAAGGGAAAGGCTCATATTGATATTAAAATTTTCTGAACGGCGCGGTGAAAAATATTGTGTATGTGGGTCGAATTGCTGTGTTATCGCGTTAGCGTAACTCTGAAATACATCTTCGTCATTAGTTTGTCTGGCGCGGGATAGCTGGTTCTGATAGCGCTTGAGTAAAACGTCGGTAGCATCATCGATATCTTTATCGGCCAGTTTGAGGCTTAGTAGGGCGCTCTTCAGTCGTTTGCGCCAGAAATCGTTCATTTGCAGTTCTGTGATAGCCCATGGGATCTCGCTGCGATCGGGTTTTAGTGATTCTTCCAGGTTGAAGTCGATGCGGTAGTTGCTGTCCTGAAGGTTGGCAATCAGGGTTTCCAGGCGCCCGATGGTGCGTTGCTGGTAGATATTAAAAATCTGGTATGCAGCGCTCAGGTCGCCGCTTTTAATATCATCATCCAGCGTATTACGGAACTGTTCGAAAGATTCAATATCAGACGCATAGAAATAAGCCCGGGAAGGATCCAGCGCTTTGATGTACTGATCGAGAATTTTGCCGGACAGTTCATCATTCAGTACGATGTCGTTATAGTGGTCCTGATTCAGCGAACTGACGATCTCCTGAAGAGTCTGGGTGTGAATTTTTTCTGGTTTCAGGGATTGTGTGCTGGCGTTTAACGTCAGACTGAAAAGTAAGCTGCAGATCAGTGTGCTAAGGCAAAACGGTGTATTTACTCTCGGGATGTTCAATCTGACTGTTCCTATATTGCTACATCTATGAGTCTGTGACATTTAAAACGGTAATCGGGTTCCGAAAACTGCAATATTACTGAGTGTAGTCCTGTCGTCAGCTGATGTAAAATCAATGGTTTAGTCGCCTGAATAAAGTTTAATATAGTGTCTGGAATGGTATTTGGAATAGGTAGGGGTAGAGTCTTGAAAGTGTTTTCAGTGGTTGTGTTACTGTCGTTGCTTGCCTCCGTCCTTAGTGGTTGTGGTGAAAGTGAGGAACAGAAGCGTTTTCGTCAGGAGTTGATTGAGAAGGCGTTGAATGATGATGTTAAAAAAGAAGGTGAGGCGTTTTTAACTGAGAATCGTGGCCGCTCTGAAGTAGTGGTTACAGATTCAGGGCTGCAATATGAGGTGCTGCAGCAAGGAGACGGTGAGCGACCCACTATACTTGATTCCGTGCGTGTCGATTATACCGGTTGGCGGATAGGTGGTGAGCAATTTGAGAGCTCTGCAGAGTTTTCCGAAAAGCCTGTTTTTCCGCTTAAGGGAGTGATTAAGGGCTGGCGGCAGGCGTTATTGCAGATGCAGTCCGGCTCACGTTGGAAAGTATATCTGCCCTCTGAGCTTGCCTATGGGGCGACCAGCCCGAATGAGATGATTCCAGCCAATTCGGCTTTAATGTTTGAGATAGAGTTGATAGAGGTTTTGCCTCAGCAGGGGACTGAATAGTATGCATAAGAATGAATTTAATAGTCGGTTGTTTCAGTTTCTTGAGGCCGCTCCTTCGCCGTTTCATGCTGTTTATGAGATGCGAACCCGATTGCAGGAAGCGGGATACGTCGAGCTGGAAGAGTCACAGTCCTGGTCGGTGAAGGAGGGGGGACGTTACTTTATCGTACGTAATGAATCCTCAATTATTGCCTGGCACATGCCTGCTTCCGGTTCACTGGTTGAGTCGGGGATGCGGATGGTAGGGGCGCATACCGACAGTCCCTGCCTGAAGGTTAAGCCGATCCCTGAAACCTTGCGTCAGGGTTGTGTGCGGCTTGGTGTTGAAGTCTATGGTGGGGCGTTGCTTAACCCATGGTTTGATCGGGACCTGTCTTTGGCGGGCCGGGTAAGCTTCCTGGCAACTGACGGTAAAATCAGAAGTGAGCGAATTAATTTTGTAAAGCCGATCGCTGTTATTCCAAGTCTGGCAATTCATCTGGATCGTGAGGCGAATAAGAGCCGTAGTATTAATGCTCAAACTGATCTGCCGCCGATTATTGCTCAGCTTCATGGTGAAGGTAAGTTAGATCTGCGGGAGGTGTTAAAAACTCAGCTCGAAAAGCAGGATGTAGATGGTATTGATCAAATACTGGATTACGAGCTTTGTTTTTATGATGTTCAGTCGCCATCTTATGTAGGTCTTGGCGATGAATTTTTTGCCTCTGCCCGGTTGGATAATCTGCTCAGTTGCTTTATTGGCTTACAGGCATTGATCGATTCCGATACTGAGCAGGGTGCGCTACTGGTTTGTAATGATCATGAAGAAGTTGGCAGCATGAGTGCTGCGGGCGCGCAGGGACCGATGTTGAAGCAGTTGCTTGAACGGTTGTTGCCAGAACCGCAGAATCGTAACCGGATGATTGCAAATTCGATGATGGTCTCAGCTGATAATGCTCATGCAGTGCATCCCAATTTTTCTGATAAGCACGATGGGAATCATGGACCGCGAATGAACCAGGGGGCGGTGATTAAGGTTAATGCTAATCAGCGTTATGCCTCTAATAGTGAAACGACATCTCTGTTCCGTCATCTGGCTGAGCAGGAAGGTGTGCCGCTGCAGACCTTCGTAGTGCGTAGCGATATGGGTTGTGGCAGTACAATAGGTCCGATCACCGCAGCTGAAATTGGCGTTAAGACAATTGATATCGGTGTGCCGCAATTGGCGATGCACTCTATCCGAGAGCTTGCCGGTAGTGATGATGCGGTTAACCTTAGCGGAGTGTTGAGGCGCTTCTATCAGGAAGCCTCTGTCTGATAGCTTAAGCCTGAAAGCTAAGCCGCCTTAGGGCGGCTTTTCTATATCTGCCGATAAGAAAAATCCGGGGTAGCTGCATATAGGGTGAAGCAGACGAAGGTGTACCCCGGTAAATAACGAAATTACTTCGTTACGGTTCAGCGAAGGGGAGGTGCTGAAAAACAGGTGTTGTCAGCACGAAATAACGGCAGACAGAATATAAACATTCAGGTATCTGAATGGATCTTTGAAAACTAACTAAAAGATACTTACTAAGAAAACTCAGAGAAGTGGTCGGGGCAGCAGGATTCGAACCTACGACCCTCTGCTCCCAAAGCAGATGCGCTACCAGGCTGCGCTATGCCCCGACTGGGGGGGTGTATCATATAGTTGATACGGTAAAGCTGGGTGTAACTAAAAGATGGTCGGGGCAGCAGGATTTGAACCTACGACCAATAGATTAACAGTCTATGGGCTACCGCCCTGAGTCCCTCCGGTACTGCTCTTGTTTGTTAGGGTTATGGATTTAAGTGGTACAGGTGAGGTTTGTATCGACCATATACCGAGCCTTTTTGAT
Organism: Amphritea sp. HPY; assembly: GCF_050870985.1. NCBI lineage: Bacteria > Pseudomonadati > Pseudomonadota > Gammaproteobacteria > Oceanospirillales > Oceanospirillaceae > Amphritea > Amphritea sp. HPY. The sequence continues at coordinate 269,869 of NZ_CP194015.1, forward strand.
CGGTGGGAAGTTCGGCAAAGGTCAGTGTCAGTATGTAAGAAAAAAAGCCGGGGCTTCTGTATATAGGATTAAGCAAGCAGTGGCAGTTACCCCGCTCAACCATGAAACAGGGGATAAGTTTCGACTTAGTTATAAACCAGTTCACCTAGTCTAAAGAATAGAGGGTTACTTAGGTAGCATTTTCCAAATTAAGGATTTTAAGCTGGTTTTTTTCTTTTTTCTCAGTATGTTATGCCGCTCAATATTCTTAATGGGATGATAGATGAACCCAGTGTTAATGAGTTCTTCTTTCCAGGTCCTACGCCATACAACGGTAATTAACTCCAGTGGGGTGCTGTACTTTAATTTATAGCTTTTCGCTATCGTTGGGAAAAGAGCTTCCAGGAAAAACAGGGTCTTATTGTCGCTGGCGTATTTTTCAATATGAGTGAGTAGCGATTGAGATAATCTGGTAGCGCATACCATAGACTTAAAATAAGGCGGTTCAAGATTAATGTCAGTCACTTTCCAGTGGGGCCATGATCGACACTCACTTCTTCTGTTGCAGTCAGCTGCAAGAATGTCGCTATCGGGATAGTTTTTATCGATATTCTGTATGGTTTTTTCAGAGTTAAAGAAAACATCATCTTCGATAAACCAAACGTAAGGATATTTTCTTTCGTGTGTGGAAAAGTAGTAAAGAGCCTTTTCCCAGCCTGTTACGTTCTTTTTCATTAAGTAGTTAACATTTATAAAACCACTTTCTTCGCATTCTTCATTGTTAATCTGTATGAATTTGATGTTGGGGTAGGTGTTGCTATAGGTTTCTGAGTAATTCTCGCAGTTATCATCAATCACTACATAGATGTCATACTTTTTGAAGCTGTTCAGGAAATCAAGCCAGATAGTATTAGGCTTGAATGTGATAAGACAAATGCATCTTCTTTTCATGGTAGGTGAGTTCATGTTGTATGAGTTTATACAAAAAGTAAGGGGTTGCCTGTCTGTGTATAAATGTTTGTTTTTCTTGTAAAAAACTGTGTATGGTGGTTAGCCTAACGTCATTTTCTGATGAATGCTAATTAAGTTTATAACTCTTGTCCGGATACCTCTGATCACTATGATGAAAAACACTATAAGGAAAAAAATCCTTGTGACCGGTGGGGCCGGCTTTCTGGGATCTCATTTGTGCGATAGGCTACTGTCTGATGGTCATGATGTTCTATGTGTAGATAACTTATATACCGGAACGAAGGATAATATAAAACATCTCATTGCCAACCCATTCTTTGAGCTGATGCGCCACGATGTAACTATGCCTCTCTATGTTGAGGTAGATGAGATTTACAACCTGGCTTGTCCTGCTTCTCCCATTCACTATCAGCATGATCCGGTGCAGACGACTAAGACCTGTGTTCATGGCTCGATTAACATGCTGGGGTTAGCTAAACGGCTGAACGCGCGCATACTTCAGGCATCCACGAGTGAAGTGTATGGTGATCCCAGAATTCACCCGCAGACAGAGGATTACTGGGGGCATGTGAACCCCATTGGCTCCCGCTCCTGCTATGATGAGGGTAAGCGTTGTGCTGAAACGCTTTTTTTTGATTATTACCGACAGCATAATCTGGACATCAAAGTTGCCCGGATCTTCAATACCTACGGCACTCGTATGCATCCTAATGATGGACGGGTGGTATCAAACTTCATTGTTCAGGCACTCAAAAATCAATCGATTACCGTCTATGGCTCGGGTGAGCAGACAAGGTCGTTCTGTTATGTTGATGATCTGATCGAGGCGCTTGTGAGAATGATGGGCACCGGTAACAGTTTTACTGGGCCGGTTAATCTTGGAAATCCCGTAGAATTTACCATTCTGGAGCTTGCCGAGAAGGTAATAGAGATGACGGGATCAAGCTCCAAAATAAATTTTGAGTCCTTGCCCCAGGATGATCCGATACAGCGCCAGCCTGATATTTCACTAGCACGAGAGAGACTTGGTTGGGAACCATCTATTTCGTTGGAGCAGGGGCTGAAGAAAACTATTACCTACTTTGAACAGTTGCTGTTTTAAGAAGGCAACCAGAATAGCTAAGGCATGTGCGGATAAATATATCATTTTGGCTGGGTGTGACCTATTCAGATAACCTGAAGGAACGCCAAAGGAGCTTGATTGCAAGCTCTCTGACTCAGGCAGTTCTTAACTGACTATTCGTGTAGGCGGGAGAGAAAAATCCGGGGTAGCTGCATATAGGGTAAAGCAGACGAAGGTGTACCCCGGTGAATAACGAAATTACTTCGTTACGGTTCAGCGAAGGGGAGGTGCTGAAAAACAGGTGTTGTCAGCACGAAATAACGGCAGACAGAATATAAACATTCAGGTATCTGAATGGATCTTTGAAAACTAACTAAAAGATACTTACTAAGAAAACTCAGAGAAGTGGTCGGGGCAGCAGGATTCGAACCTACGACCCTCTGCTCCCAAAGCAGATGCGCTACCAGGCTGCGCTATGCCCCGACTGGGGGGTGTATCAATAGTTGATACGGTAAAGCTGGGTGTAACTAAAAGATGGTCGGGGCAGCAGGATTTGAACCTACGACCCTCTGCTCCCAAAGCAGATGCGCTACCAGGCTGCGCTATGCCCCGACTGGGGGTTGTATCAATAGTTGATACGGTAAAACTGGGTGTAACTAAAAGATGGTCGGGGCAGCAGGATTCGAACCTACGACCCTCTGCTCCCAAAGCAGATGCGCTACCAGGCTGCGCTATGCCCCGACGGGCGAACATTATTTATACACTATATGTTCATCAGTGTCTCAGAGTACCACGTGTTGGTAAGTGGTCGGGGCAGCAGGATTCGAACCTACGACCCTCTGCTCCCAAAGCAGATGCGCTACCAGGCTGCGCTATGCCCCGTTCTGAGTGGATGGCTCCTCGAGCTGGACTCGAACCAGCGACCAATAGATTAACAGTCTACTGCTCTACCAACTGAGCTATCGAGGAATTTCATCCGTTTCTCAGTAAAAAGTTGGCTCCTCGAGCTGGACTCGAACCAGCGACCAATAGATTAACAGTCTACTGCTCTACCAACTGAGCTATCGAGGAACTTCATAACTGAGGCGCCGTATATTAATGATCAGTCCGGGGAGCGTCAAGCACTAAATAGAAAACTTTATGCTGATTATTTAAGTGCTTAAATGATGTTGAGTGAAAGCTCCGCAAGCTTTGTTTAAATGGTGAGCGATTGACTGACGATGTAACTATAAATACATAACGGCGTATCGCTTAAACGCGTATTTCGGTATAACAGTGGTTCTGTTTATATATCAGCTTCACCTTAGCTCAATGTCAGAATTTTAAGGATCAGCCCTATGACCATGATTCCCGGTAAAGACGCTCCTCTGGAAGACTCCATTGCTCGGATGACGACGCGTTTGCTGTCGTTGGGGTTTGAGATAGAGGAGGCGCAGTGGCTGAATCCTATACCGAATGTCTGGTCGGTGCATGTCCGGGATAAGAATTGCCCGATGCTGTTTACCAATGGTAAAGGAGCGACCCGTGATGCCGCACTTGCCAGTGCACTGGGTGAATTCTTTAAGCGGTTAAGCTGTAATTACTTTTTCGCCGATTATTTTTTTGGTCAGCAGGTCGCTGATGCTGAATTTGTACATTATCCGGACGAAAAGTGGTTTCCAATCGATGGCGAACAGCTACCTGATGGTTTGCTGGATGAGCCTACCCTGATGCACTACAACATGAGCGGTGAGCTGACTGCTCCAATGCTGGTTGATACTAACTCCGGTAACAGTGAGCGTGGTATCTGTGCTTTACCATTCGAGCGCCAGCGTAACGGCGATAAAGTATGGATGCCGGTCAATATTCTCGGCAACTTGTATGTCAGTAATGGTATGGCTGCCGGTAACAATAAGTATGAAGCCAGAGTTCAGGCTTTGTCCGGGATATTTGAGCGGCATATTAAAAATACTATTATCTCTTCGGGCATCAGCCTGCCAGAGATTCCACAGTCGGTGCTGGATCGTTATTCGACTGCTGTTGAATCTATCGAGGCGTTACGCAGCCATGGTTTTGTGGTGCTGGTGCGTGATGCTTCCCTCGGTGGTAAGTTTCCCCTGGTCAACGTCACGCTGATTAATCCGGCTGATGGCGGTTGCTTCGCTTCCTTCGGTGCACACCCTAAGTTTGAAGTTGCTCTTGAACGAACCATTACTGAATTGTTGCAGGGCCGTGCCCTTAGCAACCTGGTTGAGTTTCCTGTGCCGAGCTTTGATATAACCGAAGTTGCTGACCAGCATAACCTGGAAACTCATTTCATCGATTCCAGTGGCTCAGTCGCCTGGGATATGTTCTCCGAAGAAACCGACTATGAGTTTGCTGAGTGGAATATAGAGGGTGATAGCCATGCTGAGTTTGAGCATCTTTGTTATCTGATCCATAAAGTGGATATGGATATCTATATCACTGACTATGAACACTTAGGTGTTTATGCCTGCCGTATCGTAGTGCCGGGCATGTCCGAAATCTATCCGGTTGATGACCTGGTGTGGAGTAATAACAACGCTGGTGTTGGTTTACGCGAGCAAGTGCTGCGATTGCCTGAGCTTAATTCCGAGCAATCCGAAGAGTTGTTGAATCAAATTGAAGATGAAGGATATGACGATCAGCAACCGGTCGCCGATCTGATCGGAATTGTGCCTGATGAGGGGACCGCCTGGAGCACGCTGCGTATTGGCGAGCTGAAATGTTTGCTAAGCCTGAAACTTAACCAACTGGAACAAGCACTTGGCTGGTGTGACTGGGTGCAACGCTTTGGCCATCTGAATGATGACCGGACGGTGTTGTACCGGTGTCTGTATCAGTGTTTGATGTTTACCCTGGATGAAGAGCGTGATATCGCCCATTACCGTAAGCTGCTGGTGCAGATTTATGGTCATACCCGGGTTGATGAGGTGTTGGATATGATCGCTGGTAACGCCGTATTCAGTGGCCTGGTGGGTAGTGCGCTGGCTCTGGAAGCGTTTGCTAGTCACCAGAATATGATGGCCGCTTATGCCCGTCTGCAGCAGGCTAAAAAAGGCTCCTGATCGTTTTTTAACTGCAGCTATAGTCTGCTGAATTGTAAGGGATTAATTTTTGGTCCTCAGAATGGTTAAAAGCGCTCCTTTGTGAGCGCTTTTTTGCTCTTGGTTGGCGTGATTATTTCCGCTATTATCCCTTTCTTATTCCTATTCTGTATTTGTTAATTACGCTGGTCGTCAGCGTATCTGGAGAACGGATTGTCGATGCTTTTTAATAAGCTCCCGGAAGACCTGTTTGTGCCTTTCTCGGGCCTGAATCGTCATATTTATCAGGCGGTACTACTGGACCTGGCAGAACAGTTTTTCGATGAAGATCTGGTTGATCCTTTTGTGCCTAAGGACCTGGTCCGTTCAGCTATTGAAGATACCGTTATTAAGCTGGGAGTCAGGCGCTGGGAACCTGAAGCGGGTGAAACTGATGAGGAGATAAAGGAACTGCCTCGTTCGACCGCCGAATATACAAATCGAATTTACCGTCGCCTTGTCGCCACCGGCTGGCTTGAGGAAGAACAGCGCATATACCGTACCTTTGTGTTACTGACGCCAGCAATCAGTTATCTACTGCGCACGCTGGTAATGATCAATGATCTGGAGAAACGCAGCTATGGCGGTGCGGTACTCAACGTGCTCAGCTCTCTCGAAGCGGCGATTAAAGATCCGGCTGGACGGGGTATTACACTGCAGGAAGCGGCGCAGACTGCGGCTGATTTCAGCGCCCACCTGACCGATATGATGCTGGGACTGCGGGAGTTGAAAATATCCCTGGCGGCGACCAGTAATCCGCAGGAGATTGTACGTAACTTCTTTGATCGGTTTGTTGCTCATATTCTGGTTTCCGATTACAAAACCCTGAAGACCAAAAACAACCCATTCCGCTTCCGTCGCCAGATACTGACGATGCTGCGTGAACTGCAATTTGATCCGCTGAAGCTGGAAAAACTGGCGAAACACTACCAGGAACAGTTTGAAATCAGTTTTGACGATGCTGACGCCATGGTACACCGGCATATCAACCGTATAGTCCGAATTTTTGAGTCGGTGGATCAGCGCCTGGCAACGATCGATGATTTCCGTTATCGCTTAGAGAAGCGAGTTGCTGATACGGTTCGCTACATGGATAAGACGACGCCGGGTATGAGTGCCCGTCTGTCCCGGCTGATCACCGATGTATCAAAACTGGACGCCCGAAAAATACCCAAGCTGAATACCCTGGAAACAGTTTCCTTTATTGCACCAGGCAGTGTTCGCTCGCCGATACGGCGCCGGGTTGAAACTCAGCCGCGGGTTATTCGTCAGCCGGAGATCGATCCACGGGTGCTGGAGATGCGGCAGCTGTTTAAAGAGTATAAGGCGCGGCGTGAAGTTAAGCCGGAGAATATCGAGCTCTATGTCGAACGGCACCTGCTGGGTAAAGCCTCTATCAAGGCTGCAGATTTCACCATCGACTGTATAGAAGATTACATCTGCTTCAGTTATCTGCGCCACATGCGCTCCCTGGGTAAGAAAGGCCGGGGTACCGCGAACAAATATGAGATCAAATTTGAAGACACATATGTCAATGTCGCCGATATGGTTGAGTGTCGCGACTTCAGTATTCAGAGGAAAGTGTAATGCTAGGTGATCTGCAAAAAATCATCGGTCGGAGTGATCAGTACCAGGAGGAAGATTTCGTTCATGCTTCCAATTTACTGCTGGTGCACCAGTTCCTCTATGCAGAACGTTCCGGCCATCGGGACAGCTATTTTCTGGTGGCATCTCATGTCGACTATTTTACTAATCTGTTCGCGGCCATTGGCTGGTCATTGATCTACCAGCCTGACGAAGCTTATCTGGGAATACTGCCAAAAGGTGAAGAGCGCTTTATGCGTCTGAAGCTGGATGAGTCCCTGTTTATGCTTTGCCTGCGTCAGCAATATGAGCAGAAGCTGGAAGCCTTTGAAGTCGAAGGTGGGCGTGCCTATATAACGTCGGACGAACTACTGACGATTTATGAAAACCTGACCGGTAAAGATATACCCAACGAAACCCGCCTTAAAGAGATCCTGGCGCTATTCAGTCGCCACGGCATTATTGAGCGGGGTAAGCCGCACGAGACTGAGCCGAAAAATATTCCGATGACGATCAATCCTACTATCCGTCAGGTGGTGGTGGAAGACTTTATCGGTCAGCTGGAAGCGCTCTGTGAGGAGCGTGAAGAAGATGATCCTGCAGAAGATCCTGCCAGTCATGCAGGTTCCGAAGAAGAGCTGGAAGCCAAGGCTGTTACAACGTTGCAAGTAATGGAAGAATCCTTTGTTGAAGATCAGGTTGTTGAACAGAAGCAATCGTCGGAAGTTGAAGCAATGCCGATTAATGAAGAGGGCACCCAATGAAACAGCTGAATCGAATCGTACTGGTTAACTGGTATGTTCTGGGTGCTGTTGAGGTACCGATTAAAGGAAATGTCGCGATCGTCGGTCCGAACGGTTCCGGTAAGTCATCGTTGCTGGATGCGATCCAGACGGTGTTGATGGGCGGTAATAAGAAGTACCTGAGCTTCAACGCCAGTGCTGGCGACAAGAGTGAGCGAAGCCTGCGTACCTATTGCCTTGGTTTCATGGATGAGATGGGCAAGAAAGAGAATGCCCGTCAGGATTCCATCAGTTACCTTGCGCTGAGCTTTTTTGACACTGAAACCGGGCAGGAAACCTGTGTCGGTCTGGCTATCAGTGCTTCGTTGTCTTCGCCGGAAGAGGAGGTGCTTGGGCGTTTTATCCTGCCGAACTTCTCAGTATCCCTGCAAGACTTCAGCGATAAGAAAGATGGTGGTCGTTTACCTAAAGCCTGGCCGGAAGTGCGCGAGAATCTGCTGAAGCAATGCCCGGAGATGAAGCTCGAGAAGCGGGCGGGCAAGTTTATCCGCGAGTTGGTTACTGAGCTGAGTTATGACGCCCAGATGCCGAACGATGACGATAAGTTTGTTAAAAACTTCCGTAACGCGTTGAAATTTGTACCGATCAACAGCCCGACCCGTTTTATCAGGGAGTTTGTCCTGGATGAGAACATTGTCCACGTCGGCGCGTTCCGTAAATCCCTCGACGAATACCGGGCGATGGAGCAGAAAACCCGCGAGGTTTCCAATCGTATTGGTGAGCTGGAGCAGGTGCAGGAACAGTGCAAAGGCATTCACCGTAATGTTAAAAACTCGGTCGAGTATGAGTGGGTCGTTCATGAGACCCGGTTTGAACATGCTGACCTGAAGAAAGAGGAGGCGGAAGAGCGGCTGGAGAAAAACCAGACCAAAGAGGGGGAACTGCAGGTTGAGCTGGAAGCTAAAAGCGAAGAGCTCAATCAGATTATGCAGAACCTGGCGGATACCCGTGCTGAGCTGAATAATACTGACAGTGCGCACAAAGTGAAGGCGCTTGAAAACTCAATCGATGCCAAGCAGCACGAGCTGAATGTAGTAAAAGAAAAGATTCAGAGCGTGTATACCATGCTCCGCTCCACCGTCAGTTTTGCTAACTATCAGCAGTACCTGCCGGACAGCTTTATTCCTGTGGTCAAAGAATCGGTTGAGTTGTGGCGTTCCGGCGAAGATATGATGGCTGAAGCCTGGCCAATGGCGCCGGTGGATGTGGATAATAATCTTGATAAGCTGAAAAACAGTGTCGATGAAGTACGGCGTGAGATCGCCCGTCGTTTCGAGGCATCGGTTATTCGAATGAACGAATTGCGCACTGAGATACAGAGTCAGAAAAGCGCCGTCGAACAGTTGAAACAGGGGCGCGCTCCGCTGCGGCGTAATACCCGTGAGTTACGCCAGCTCTTGAGTGATTACGGTATCGAATCGACGCCTATCTGTGAGCTGGTTGATATTAATGACGAGAAGTGGCGGATTGCGATTGAGAGTTTCCTGGGCGCACGCCGTGAAGCGCTGATAGTTGATCCGGACCGGGTCAAGGAAGCGATCACATTGTACCGTCGCAAAGGTCGTCATCTGAAAGGCTGCCGTATAGTCAACACCACCAAAAGTCATGAGTGGGTAAACCGCGCTAAGCCGGGTTCTTTGGCGCAGTTTGTTGACTGTCAGGGCGAAGATGCGCTGGGTTATATGAATCGCGCCCTGGGTGGCGTGATGGCGGTTGAAACCGAAAACGAACTGATTCGACAAGAGCGAGCGCTTACTTACGATTGTATGCTGCAGACCGAAGGTACTACTACATCGATTCGGGAAGAGACTCCGATGATGGGTAGCGGAGGTGGTCGGCGAGAGCATCAGTTGCAGCAGCAGGATCGCCATGTTGATCAGATGATGTCTGAATTTACCGCTGTGGGTAAAGAGCATGACGCGCTGGATAATCTGCGCGAAACGCTGGTGCGGATGACCGCGAGCCTGACCGGCGTAACCGAGCGAACTTTTGATCTGGTTAACCAGCGGGAGATGTTACTGACCGAGGTCGCAGGCTATCGTCAGGGAATTACTGATCTGCGCAACCAGGATGATTCCGGTGTTCAGCAGCGGATCGCCGATCTGGTCGAAGCGCAGAAGCAAACCCAGGAAAATCAGAAACGGGTAATGGATAAACTGCAGTCCACCCGGACCAGTCTGATCAAGGATAACGCTTCGCTGGAAGTGTTGGACCAGGAGCTGGAAGAGCACGCCGGGGCGCGTACTAAGTGTCAATCAGGCACCGGCTTTGACGCCCAGTCAGCCCAGGAAAAACGCGATTATATGGATGAGTCCTGTTCCGGTGATCTGGATCGGATTATCTTCGAGTCAGCCAAGAAGGCTCAGTCAGAGCTGGGTCTGATTGAGCGTAAGAAAAATGTGGTGCGTGATGGTGTTGCGCAATACAAAGCGCGTTATCACGGTTCTGGTCTTAGCCATCAGGAGCTGGATAAAGTCAGTCAGGATTCCACCCATGAACAGCTTGAGCGTTTTGTAAACGATACCATTCAATCGCTGCGAGATAGCGAGCTGGCTGAATATACTGAAAAGGCTGAGCGTGCTCGTCTGGAGGCGGAAACTTCTTTCCGTTCAGATTTTGTGGCGCACCTGAAAGATCAGATCGATAAGATTAAAGAGTTGATCCGGGAGCTCAATGCTCACCTTAAAAACCGTCCTTTCCACCGTGAGATGTACAGCTTTGAAATGATGCCTAACCCGGAGCTTAAGGACATCCTTGAGCTGGTAGAGGCCTATACCCGGATGGATCAGGCCAATGTGGGTTCGCTGTTTGATCTGCAGGGCGATGCTGACAGACCGCATCAGGATGCGCTGGCTAAGATTCATGAGGTGTTGAAGGACGAAGGTGAAAGTAGCCTGCTGCAGGATTACCGTAACTTCTATAACTTCGAACTGGTAGTTAAAGATATTAACGGTAATCGTAAGACGACTTTGACGCAGCGTATCAAGACCGGTTCCGGTGGTGAGCACCAAGTGCCGTTCTACGTGGCTATAGCGGCTGCAATGGGCGCGACATACCGGTTACGGGATAGTGCTGACGGGGTTACACTGGGTGGTATGAGCCTGTCAGTGTTCGATGAGGCATTCAACAAGCTGGATGCAGAGAATACAGTGACTTCACTTGGCTTTATGAGTGACCTGGGACTGCAGACTATGATCGCGGCGCCGGATGACAAATACTCGTTGATGGCAACTACGATGGATACCATTATCAACGTTTGCCGTGATGGTCGGGTGGTGGATATCGATGTCGAATTCCCAACCGCTAACGGAAAAGCGCTGCTAAATTCGGACAATCCTTACCTGCGGTCAAAAGAAGATACGGTTGAGGAGTTGGTTGAAGGCGAGGGTGAGTTAGACTTGGAGCCCGCTTGATAGCCATGCCTTTTCTTAACTAAAAAGGCATAATTCAAACGACTTAATCTAAAGCGCCCTGGGTTTGCACTCAGGGCGTTTTTTTGTCAGTTCTGTATTTGGCGTAGGCCGTTTTTAACGTAGGCACAGTTTCTAAAACCTGTGCTGTTTCTAACGTCGGCTCAGTGACCAGCGCGGCACGCGTTGCGTTAGCCGCGGCTTTATAGGTTGGTATTGCGCCTTCAGACTATAGAGGGGCGTATTGTCGCGGGATATGATGAGGCGCTGGCTATCATTAGGGTGCCGGTTAATCTGCCATTTTTCAGGCTTATCGATCATGGCGATCAGTATGCTTTCCGTTGTGGGTGTTGGAATGTCCTTAAATTCCACCATAAATTCACTGTTATCCGGCAGCGCCCTCTGCTCTGTGCGCAGATCGCTAAATTGTTTGTTGGCCAGTATTCTGCAACATAAGTGGAGGTCCCAGAATTCCGGCTCAGCAAGTACTGGCATCAACTGGCCGATATGCGACGGTGAAATGACCGAGCGCTCTTTAGAGAAAAACTTTCTTACCGTCAGGTCGGTGTGTGCTTTGAGCAGTGAGTTATCACGGACGTTACCGTTAAAATCGACCTGATTCAGGCCGTCGGCCATGCGCTGCAGGTTGAAGTCGCAGGCTTTGATGAAGTTCCAGGCAGGCTGCATCGAGGTCTTTGATCCGATACTGTATTTAACTGCCTGCTTACCGTTGCGGGTGCGTTTTTCCAATAAGGTTATAAGCAGGTAGCTGGTTTGAAAATCTACTAATGCTTCCGGCTGCGCGGTGTAGCAATATGAGACCTCACGCTGGCAGAAGGCAAGCCAGGCTGCGCGGTCGTTAAGGTGGGGCAGGCAGCGGATATTCATTGTGTTCCTTGGTTAGTAACTTCCTTCAGGGGCGATATATAATAGCTGTCTTTATATCGAATCCTAGTTTATCTGAACTTAAGAGTAGGCTCCATGAAACTTATCAATCGCTCCGCCCTTGCGGTGCTTCCGCTGCAACCTTTTGTTGATTGGGCTAACCAGCAGCAGGATGACCTCAATCAGGCTATGAGTCTGGCGGAGCATCGTGCCGAGGGCAGTGTCTATCTGACTAAAGAGTTTCACAGTGAAACGGATATTGCTGAGCAGATAGAACAACATTATCTTCATATCTTTGACAATGAGCTGGCGGCCTGGGATGAGTTTGGTGATAACTGGCCAGCCACACGGACAAAGGAGCTATTCCTGGAATGGTTCGAAGTACAGCCGCAGGTGATGGCTATCGACCTGTTACAGGCCCCGTTACTACTGGCTCCATTGGACTAAGGGTGCGGTGAATAAGTACCCTTGGGGGGTTGCTTTTAGCCCCTTCGGCCGTTAACAATGGGTGCTTTATTTTGAAATCTGGTAGCCCGATGTCTGCGCACAGTCCTGAACAGATAGACAGCAGTCCTGAACCGCTTGATGGCAGTACTGAACAGTTAGCGATGCATCCCCTGCGCGAGTCTCTGTATGAAGAGATGCACTCTCGGCCGTTTCAGGTGATTCCAAGCCCTGCACGGATATCTCACCTGTCGGTGTTATGTAATGAGCAGCAAAAGCTAGATCAATTCCGTCATCTGCAGCGTTTATGTGATCACTTTGGTACCCCGGTACCGCAGGAGGATGTGCCTTGTTACCAGGGGCAGTTTGGTGATCTTCAGGTGCGGCGGGAAAAGCATTTGGAGTTCGTCTCATTTACCTTTATCTGGCTAAACGGTGGCAGTCGTGATCCGTTTGCTGAGACCGGAGTGACTCATCTGCCAGCTGGCTGGCTTGATGGTATTCCAGGTCAGGTAGTCGCGGCATTTCATGTTTCAGTGGAAGATGCGCGAGACAAGACAGAGCCTTCTATCCCGGAAGTTAAGAGTTTCTTTGAAACCATGCGACTGGTCGGCAGCCAGCCGTCCCAGGGCTGTGCCCAGGTGTGGACCAGCTTTAATATGCACAGCGATGATTTTGGTCGTTTCCTGATCTATAACCGGGAGATGAGTGATAGTCAGTTGGGGCGTCTGGTGCAGCGGTTGCTTGAGATCGAATCTTACCGTCTGATGACATTACTTGGCTTGCCGCTGGCGCGTTCAATCAGTCCACGCCTGCAGCAGATGGACCTGCAACTTGCCGAACTCACGGAGGTCTTATCCGGCGATATTGCCGAGTGTGATGAACGTCAGCTGCTGGCACGGCTAACTAAACTTGCATCCCAGGTTGAAGCTTATCGGGCGCAGTCCACATTCCGGTTTAATGCCACGAATGCTTATCAGGATCTTGTGCTAAGCCGACTTAATGATCTGCGTGAAGATGAAGTGTCCGGCCACCTGACACTGCAAGAGTTTATTACCCGGCGATTAGTGCCAGCGGTACGTACTTGTCAGGCTGTAGCTGATCGTCTTGAGGATCTCTCACGACGGATCGATCGGGTCAGTGATATGCTGCGAACACAGGTTGAGCTATCGATTCAGGGGCAGAACCAGGAGCTGCTCAGTTCAATGGATCAGCGCTCGAAGATTCAGTTGATGATGCAGCATACGGTAGAGGGCCTATCGGTTGCAGCTATCAGCTACTATACCATAGGTCTGATGAAAATTTTCCTTGGTGTACTGTACGATCAGGGGCTGGAGATCGATAAGAGTCTGGCGCTGGGTATTTCTATGCCGGTTATTATTCTGGGGGTTGCGCTGATCACCCGCCGGATCCATTCTAAATTCAGTAAACTGGCCGACGAGTCGGCGAAACAGGAATAACTCAGGATTTTATGCAGATGAGCATTGCAGCAGCGATAGAAGAAAAAGTGCGTCAGGCGCTGACGGTACAATATTTAGTGATTGAAAACGAAAGCCATATGCATAGCGGTCCGGCAGGCGATAGCCATTTTAAGCTGGCTGTTGTCGCGGGCGAGTTCTCGGGCAAGCGTGCTGTAGCCCGGCATCAACTGGTCTATGCTGCGGTGGCAGATCTGATGAATAATCCGGTCCATGCGCTGGCTCTGCATCTGTATACAGCCGACGAGTGGCAGCAGAAAAATGGTGATATTCCTCTGTCGCCGAACTGCAAAGGGGGCTCCAAGCAGAGCTGAAGTCAGTTCCCAGTGGCTGGCCGGTTTATATCGGCCAGTCCGGGCGCGCTGGATATACTTCTGTAGCCCGCTATTTTTGATCCCCAGCTTGGGGATAAACTGTCCATCTCCCTATTAAATTTGTGTCAATATTGACCTTTAGTCGTTATTGCAGTCGATGTATTGATATGAGGCGGGGGTGGTTCCCAGTTGATATCAAAGATAGGGGATAACAATGAGAAAAAACCTGCCAGTCAATAATCGGGAATCTACCTTCGATGAAGGCACGCCCCTGGTTTCAACTACTGACCTGAAAGGTCAGATTACCTTCGTTAATGATGCTTTTGTCGAAGTGTCAGGTTTCTCCCGGGATGAATTGATCGGACAACCCCATAATCTGGTGCGCCATCCGGATGTGCCGACCGCAGTGTTTGATGATATGTGGCAAAAGCTGAAAACCAACAGTCCCTGGATTGGGATTGTCAAAAACCGCTGCAAAGAAGGCGGTTTTTATTGGGTTAATGCCTATGTAACTCCTATTCTTGATGCCGATGAAGTGATTGGCTATCAGTCAGTGCGCTCTAAACCGACAGCTACGCAAGTGCAGCGGGCAGCCAATACCTATAGCAGGTTGAATAAAAAGCGCAGGCGTTTTTCTTTCTGGGATATCAGTTTGTCAGTCAGGGCTGCTTTTGTTGCTGCCTGTGCTCCTTTGCTGATGTTGCTGGCGGGAGTTTTGAGTAATTGGGATCCCGTATTACTAATGGTAATTGGCGTGGTTAGTTCCCTGGTGTGTGGTGGTTTGAGTTTTGCCGCTTTGCAGCCACTGCGGCGACTGGCAAAGCGATCTCTGCGGGAGATCAACAGTCCGGTATTAGAAGAGATGTATATAGGCTCCAATACTGAGATCAGTAAGATCGTATTAGCACTGCAATTGCATAATGCCCGAATTCGATCCGCCGGTGAGCGGGTTAGCTATTCAGCGAAAGGTGTTGAGCAGCACAGCTTGTCAGTGTTAGATATCGCTGAGAATGTCACTGAAGCGATGAATCGTCAGGTCTCAGAAGTCGAGCGTGTGTCAGTACATATCAGCGAGCTGTCGCTGGCAATTGAAGAGGTAGCGAAGAATGCCACCTTGTCTTCCGATGAAACCGGGCTAACCAGTGCCAGTGTTGAACAGGGTAAAGGTGTGGTCGACCAGACGGTTAGTTCTATCCTGGAACTGGCCAGCCGGGTGGAGCAGGCCGTGGTGCAGGTGGAACTTCTGCGTTGCGCCACGCAGGATATTGCCGAGGCCACCAGTGTGATCACCGATATTGCCGATCAGACAAATCTTCTGGCGCTGAATGCTGCTATTGAGGCGGCTCGTGCTGGTGATCAGGGCAGAGGATTTGCCGTGGTTGCCGATGAGGTTAGGTCGTTAGCTCAGCGAACGCAGGAAACGACAAGAAGTATTGATGCGGCGATTGATCGCTTATCGAATGAATCGCAGCAGTTAGTCGATTCGATGACGGTCGGGCAGGAGCAGGCTAAATCCTGCGTAGAATTTGCTGGCGGTGCCGGTGACGCCCTGGAGTCCATTTTACAATCGGTGCATAAAATCGCCGATATGAGCGCGGTCATTGCTTCGGCTTCAACCCAGCAAAGTGCCGCAGCTAGCGAGTTATCGGACAATCTGGATGCGATCAAGTCAGCCTCTCATGAGGCTCATGATGCCGCCAGTCGCTCTTATTCTGCCAGCCAGGACCTGGCACAAACTGCCCGGGAAGTGGTGCAGAGTGTAACCGTTTAGCATGCTATAGAGAGTATGTCCCGAGACTATGCTCGGATTACCTGTTGTTTGAAAATCAGCTCTTAACACTGTTTAACGAAGCTGGAATCGTATTAGTAAAGAACCCGCAGCAGCGGGTTTTTTTGATTCAGCTGTAAGCATTATTAATGCTTTGTGTCGATTACCCTGTCGCGTGATAGTCTGCGGTCATGTTTTTGTAGCTATTATTAACAGGGTTTACTGTTCTGGATTGGCATATGGAAAAACTGCATTACAACTGGCGGTATATTGTCGCGGTCGCCCTTGAGTCCAGGCCTGAGTTGGTTAAGGCAAATCTTATAGCGTTGCTGGCTACAATTGTCAGTGTGCCGGTGCCATTGCTGATGCCTTTGCTGGTAGATGAGGTTCTACTGGAGCAGCCCGGCATTATTGTTGCCTTGTGCAATCAGCTATTTCCACAGGGCTGGCATGGCGCGGTGCTTTATGTTGCTGTTGTGCTGATCATAACTGTGCTGTTACGCAGTGTGGCATTGTTGCTGAATGTCTGGCAAACCCGTAAATTTTCAAAGATTTCCAAAGAGGTTATCTACCGTATTCGTGAAGCGCTGTTGTTGCGGCTACAGCGTATCTCTATGGCTGAATATGAAACTATGGGCAGTGGTGCGGTCAGCTCACATTTCATCACCGATCTGGATACAGTTGATCGCTTTGTCGGATCCTCAGTCAGTCGGATGCTGGTCGCATCGCTGACCATTCTCGGTACTGCTTTGGTCTTGTTATGGATGCATTGGCAGCTGGCATTGTTCATTCTGTTACTGAATCCACTGGTGATCTATCTGACGATGGTGATCGGTAAGCAGGTCAAGCAGCTGAAAAAAGAAGAGAACACTGCTTATGAGATATTTCAGGGGGCGCTGACTGAGGTGTTGGAGGCGATCTATCAGATTCGTGCGGCCAATCGGGAGCAGCACTACCTGATGCGCTTGATTGGCAGCGCCCGTGATGTGCGGGATCGGTCTACCGCTTTTGAGTGGCGTAGCGATGCGGCAAGCCGATTCAGCTTTATGGTGTTTCTGGTGGGCTTTGACCTGTTCCGGGCGTTGTCGATGCTGATGGTGGTATTTTCTGATCTGAGTATCGGTCAGATGATGGCGGTATTTGGCTATCTCTGGTTCATGATGGGGCCGGTGCAGGAGGTGCTGGGGATTCAATTCGCTTTCTATGGTGCTAAGGCGGCACTGACCCGGATTAACCGGTTAGCTGAACTGGAAGAAGAGCCTTACTACCCGCGTCTGGAGAATCCTTTTGCAGAGCAAGAGCAGATCGAAATTGAGTTACGTAATATTCATTTTAGTTATACCTCCGGGCAGGAAGTTTTAAAAGGTTTGAGCCTGAAGATCGGGGGCGGACAGAAAATCGCTTTGGTCGGTGCCAGTGGTGGCGGTAAATCCACCCTGGTGCAGGTGTTGCTAGGGTTGTATCCCGCGCAGCAGGGTGAGGTGCGATTTGGCGGTGTTCCGGTGACACGGATAGGGCTTGATCTGGTGCGGGAAAATGTCGCCACGGTATTACAGCATCCGGCACTGTTTAATGACTCGGTGCGGGGTAATCTGACACTGGGACGAAAATACAGCGAGCAACAGTTGTGGCAGGCGCTTGAGGTTGCTCAGCTGGATGATTTTGTTGCGCAGCTTGATGGTGGTCTGGAAGCGCTGGTCGGCCGACAGGGAGTTCGCTTATCCGGCGGGCAGCGACAGCGTCTGGCTATTGCCCGGATGGTGTTGTCTGATCCAAAGGTAGTGATTCTGGATGAGGCGACTTCGGCTCTGGACGCGGAAACCGAGTATCGTTTACTTAACGCGCTGGGGGAATTTCTGAAACACCGCACGACCATTATTGTGGCGCATCGTCTTAGCGCGGTGAAGCAGGCTGACCATGTCTATGTATTTGAAGATGGTCAGATCTCGGAGCAGGGCGGCCATCAGGAGCTGTTATCGCGCAACGGACTATATGCGCGTTTATATGGTCAGCGACAGCAATGAGTCCTGTTGTTGATTGAGTTTGTGCTGCTTGTGACTGTGTGTAAGTTGACTGTATATAAAGGGTAGGAGGCTGAACAGTGCGACAACGGTATCACTGGCGAGCGGACAATAACATTGATCTGTTGATCGATGGCGACCAGTTTTTCCCCCGTATGCTGGCTGCCATAGAGGGAGCCAGACAGTCGCTGCTGCTTGAGTTTTATATGGTCAGTTCCGGACAGATAACCGATAGCTTTATCGATGCCCTGACCAGAGCCGCCAGACGGGGAGTTGAAGTTTGCTGGCTGGTGGATGACTTCGGTGGCCGTGATCTTAGTAGTGAGGACTGTGAGTTATTGCGTGCAGCCGGAGTTAACTTAATCCGATATAACCCGATCCGGATACGTAAGCTACAGCAGAATTTTGCCCGCGATCATCGCAAGCTGATGCTGGTGGATCAGGTGACAGCCTTTATAGGTGGCACCGGGATCAGTGACGAATATCTGAAGGCTGATTCTGAGTTTGACTCTGAGTTTGATGCTGCGGGATGGCATGAAATTATGCTGCAGGTAACAGGCCCGGTAGTTGCTGACCTGCTGGATCTGTTTCGACAGCAGTGGCAACGCAGTGCCAATAAGGTTTTGGCGTTAACGGATATCGGCTATCAGCGTTGCGGTGATGCTAAAGCGAAGGTTGCTGTGATTCAAGGTCTCTATCAGCAGGATATTAAACTGAGTTTTATTCGCCATATCAGCAATGCAGAGCAGAGGGTCTGGTTGGCAACGGCGTATTTTCTGCCATCTATTTCAGTGCGCAGAAGCCTGCGTCGGGCAGCCCGAAAAGGGGTCGATGTGCGTGTTATTGTTGCAGGGCCCTGTACCGATCATCGCTGGATATACCATGCATCCAAGCGTTATTATCGCCGCTTGTTGAAAGCAGGGGTCCGAATATACGAATATCAGCCTACGCTTCTGCATGCAAAAATAGGGGTTTGCGATGACTGGGTTTCGGCGGGTTCATGCAATCTGGATCACTGGAATCTGCGCTGGAATCTGGAAGCGAATCTTGAGGTTGTGGAACCCGCTTTGACTCTGCAGGTCATACACTTGTTGGAAAGTGATATGCAGCGTAGCGAGGAAATTACCTATGAGCGGTGGCAAAAACGTCCCTGGCATCTTAAGCTACGTGAGCTGATCTGGTCGCTGGTGAGTCAGCTGCTGTTAAAAATCCGTTAAGCTTAGGCAGGTTATTATTGGCGGTAAGCTTTATACTCTAAGTAAGACTTATGAATTTAGCCTCAGGATGAGGTGTTACAGGAACTGATTATGAATATGCCGATGACTAAAGTGCTGTTTGCGACTTTTATCTCTCTGACTATGTTGCTGCAAGGATGTGCTTCCTCGCTGACCGGTGAAACCTATTCACGCAGTGAGGCGCGAAGGGTACAGCAGGTGCAGTATGGCTGGGTTGAAGCAGTGAATCCGGTGGTGATTGAGGGCCGTACTGATAGTCCGTTAGGCGCTGGTGTTGGCGCTGTAGTTGGTGGCATTGCCGGTAGTGAAGTTGGCGGCGGCAAAGGTAAAACACTAGCGACAGTTGTCGGAGCTGTTGCCGGTGGCATTATCGGGCAGAAAGTGGAAGAAGGCGCGACGCGGAAACAGGGGCAGGAACTCACTGTATCGCTGGAAAATGGCCAGACTATTTCGGTGGTTCAGGAAGTCGATGCAGGCGGTTTCTTTCAACCGGGTGAGCGGGTCAGAGTCCTGCGTCAGGGCGGCACCGCAAGAATTGTGCGTTGAGGTCGCTTAGCTAATAAAGATTAAGTTAAAAGGCGAAGTTGGCGTAAGCTAAGTTAACAAGGCCTGGTTAGTAAAAAGCCCGCGATTGCGGGCTTTGTTATATTTGGACTGTAGCGCAGGGCTTATTTCTTATCGGCTGGTGCGTGGAACAGCAGGTAAAGGTCGATAAGCAATTCTGGGATAACTGCTACATCTTATATCGGCTTACTTCTTATCGGCCGGGGCGTGGAATAGCAGGTAAAGATCAATTAATAGTTCTGGGATATTACGGCACATCTCATCACACAGACGCTGGTCTTCACGCATCTTGGCGAATTCAGGATCTTCAAACAGTTCAGAGGCGATCATAATCGGCAGCATCAGTTCAGCGACCTCTTCTTCTGCCTGATGGTTGAACCACTCATCTTCTTTCAGGAATACCGCTTCCATGAATGACTGGGACCAGGTGGTCAGATCCGCTTGTTCTTCATCGCTTTCAGTTTCAAGCGTAAGTTCGCAGGGCATCAGCATATCCTGATCATTGTACAGGTCGCTGCCGATGCTGAAATAAAGGCGCTTGAGCAGATCTTCGATGCGTGCCTTTTCTGTTTCAGAAGAGTATTCAGGGGTACCG
This sequence comes from Amphritea sp. HPY, assembly GCF_050870985.1. Lineage (NCBI taxonomy): Bacteria > Pseudomonadati > Pseudomonadota > Gammaproteobacteria > Oceanospirillales > Oceanospirillaceae > Amphritea > Amphritea sp. HPY. Next base: position 290,070 of record NZ_CP194015.1, read on the forward strand.
TCGAACAGTTCCTGCAGCCACTGTTTTTCTGAAATTTTTACCGGACTGATATTCAGCGCACACATATAACCGTGGGTGCCGATCAGATCCAGCGCGTCTTCTGAAACCGCATCAGAAAACATAAATGCTTCTAATTCGTCCAGTTCGGCATCGGTCAGAGGGGCGTTCAGCATGGCGTTTTGCATAAGATAGTGTCCGGCAATAAAAATAATGCGCTGATTTTAGCAGTGAAACGAGCCGGATGCGTAGTATTAATCGCAGGAATTACCGATATCCGGATGACAGGGCTTTGAACATCCCGGATAATCCGACGCCATGATTGAACAAGCAAAGCATTTACTCAAACAGATCTTTGGTTACGACCAGTTTCGTGAGCCCCAGGAAGCTGTCATCTCGACGCTGCTCGAGGGGCAGGATGCGCTGGTGGTCATGCCCACCGGTGGCGGCAAGTCTCTGTGTTACCAGCTGCCGGCGCTTATTCGTCCCGGCGTTGCGGTGGTTGTTTCACCGTTGATCGCATTGATGCAGGACCAGGTGCAGGCATTGTCACAGTGGGGGATTCGGGCCGGTTGTCTGAACTCTTCTATGGACTTTCGTCTGGCGCAGGAGATCGAACACCAGTTACGCAGCGGTAATCTGGACCTGCTCTACGTTGCGCCTGAGCGATTGCTGCAACCGCGCACCATGAAAATGCTCAGTGAATGTCAGGTGGCGCTGTTCGCTATCGATGAGGCACACTGTGTATCCCAGTGGGGCCATGACTTCCGACCGGAGTATTTGCAACTCAGTTACCTGCAGGAATGTTTTCCTGGCGTGCCTCGCATTGCGCTCACGGCGACCGCGGATGAGCGTACTCAGCAAGAGATCAGCGAACGGCTGGGGCTACAGCAGTCGCGTAAGTTTATCCAGGGCTTTGACCGGCCCAATATCCGCTATCGGATTGGTCAGAAGCACCGGGCTAAAGAGCAGCTGCTGAAATTCCTGAAAACAGAACATGCCAGCGATTCAGGTATTGTTTACTGCCTGTCCCGTAAAAAAGTCGAAGCGACAGCGCAGTGGCTTCAGGAGCAAGGCTACAAAGCCTTGCCGTATCATGCCGGCCTTCCTGCTGAGTTGCGTAGCCATAATCAGCACCGTTTTCTGACTGAAGAAAACATATTAATGGTTGCGACCGTAGCCTTCGGGATGGGCATAGATAAACCTAATGTGCGCTTTGTCGCCCATCTCGATCTGCCTAAGAGTGTTGAAGCTTACTATCAGGAAACCGGCCGTGCCGGACGTGATGGACTGCCTGCAGATGCCTGGATGGTGTATGGCTTGCAGGATGTAATTTTCCTGCGCCAGATGCTGGAAGCCTCCCAGGCGGATGATCTGCATAAGAGTATCGAGCGTCAGAAGTTGGAAGCGATGCTGGGGCTATGCGAGATAACCAGCTGTCGGCGGCAAGTTTTACTTTCTTACTTTGGCGAGCAAGGCAGCGAGTCCTGTGGTAACTGTGATACCTGCCTGGAGCCGGTTCCAGTGTGGGATGCCACTGACGCGGCACGTAAGGCTTTGTCGGCGGTATACCGCTGTAAACAACGCTTTGGTGTTAATCATGTTATTGAAGTGTTACTGGGCAAGAGTAGTGATCGGGTATTGGAGCTTGGGCATCATAAGCTGACGACCTTCGGTATCGGTAAAGAACTGGATCGCAATCAGTGGCGTTCGGTATTTCGTCAGCTGGTGGCACGGGGCTATCTCGGGGTTGATCCTAATAGTCATGGCGTATTGTACCTGACCGATAGTTGCCGGCCCTTGCTGAAAGGCGATGAGCAGATCGAGATGCGTCAGGATAAGCGTAAACATGAAGCCTTTACCAAGCGCAGTGATCCACAACAAAAGCTGGATGCTGAAGACTATGGCTTATGGAATGCACTTAAAGCTAAGCGTATGGAACTGTCGCGGGAGCAGGATGTACCTCCATATGTTATTTTCCACGATGCTACTTTGATGGAAATGGTGATGTACCATCCTCAGACCCATCAGCAGATGGGGCGCCTGAATGGTATCGGTGAGCGTAAGCTTGACCTGTACGGTGATCAGTTTCTGGAAGTGATCCGTGAGCATGAGCAGGCAGCCAACCAACAGCAGGATCAGAATCAGCAAGCCAGTGAGTCAATCTCACTGTATAAAGCAGGCATGACCGTTGCTCAGGTTGCCCGGCAGCAGCATCTTTCGGCCAATGTTATCTACCACCATCTGGCTCAGGGGATTTCCGATAGTGCGCTAGCGCTTGGTGATGTTATTGATATCAGTGCTGATCAATTGCGACATATTCAGCAGGTGATGTGCAGTTGTCTTGATGGTGTTGGTGTTGCCTTGAAGCCAGTCTATGACGAACTGGATGGTGCATATGAATACGGTGTACTGCGCTGTATTCGGGCAGATATGGAAAAGCCTCCTATAGCGCCAAAAAGTACCAACAAAGCAGCAGGCTGATTATGGATAGCTTCGGCCTGTGGAGCTTGTTCTTCAGTAGTTTTATATCTTCGACTTTATTGCCGGGCGGCTCAGAGGTGCTGCTGGGGTATCTGGTTAGTGAACAGGTCTATCCTTTTAGTGTCGTGGTTGCTATCGCAAGCCTGGGCAACACTCTGGGTGGCCTGGTGACTTTACTGATGGGCTGGTTACTGGCTATCAAGCTGCCATTCAAGGCCTTGCAAAAGAAACGTCACCTGCAGGTCCAGCAGCAGCTCACTAAGTACGGTCCGGTCTGTCTTTTACTGTCCTGGCTGCCGGTGATCGGCGATCCTTTGTGCTTCGTTGCTGGTTGGCTGCGTTTGGCCCTGTTACCGTCAATTCTGCTTATTATGGTTGGTAAAACCTTGCGTTATCTGGTGATAGGTCTGGCTGTTAGCTGATATATTTATCAGTAGCTGATTATCGTTAACTGCAGTTGATAGCAGTTAATAAGAGACTGATCAATCCGGGAGTACTTATGCTATCGGCCAGGACATTCAGACGACTTCGTATTCTGATTCTGCTCAGCATCCTGTTTGTTGTCGGGTTAAATAGCTGGCTGTCCAGTGTGCGCAGCCATAGCTGGCAGCGCTCGGTGTGGGTCGTGTTGTATCCGATAAATGCTGATGGGCGGACTGATACTCAGCAGTATATTGATGCGCTGGATAAGCCTCATTTTGAAGAGATCGAACAGTTTTTACAGCGCGAAGCTAAAAACTATTCGTCGCTTGAACAGCCGGTTACTGAGGTATTTCTGGCTGATTCGGTACAGTCTGAGCCTCCCGAAGTGCCAACTCAGGCGGGTATTCTGGAAAGTGTTATCTGGAGCCTGAGTATGCGCTGGTGGTCATGGAATAATGATTCCTGGCAAGGTCCTGAACCTGATGTCCGCATCTATCTTCGCTATTTCTCTCCCAATAATCGTGACGTTCTGGAGCATTCTCTGGGGCTGCAAAAAGGCATGATCGGTCTGGTGAATGGTTTCGCCAGTATCGATTACAACGCAAAGAATAATTTTGTTATCGTGCATGAGCTGTTACATACCCTGGGAGCCAGTGATAAGTACGACCCTCTGACGAATGAGCCTGTTTTTCCAGAAGGTTATGCCGATCCACAACAGCAGCCGTTGTTACCCCAAACGCGGGCGGAGGTAATGGGTGGGCGGGTGAAAGTGTCTCCAGGCTGGATTCTGATGCCCTTGAGTCTGGATGACGTTGTGGTCGGGCCTGAGACTGCAGCAGAGATAGGTTGGCGGGATTAGCTCACCGGTAGGGTAACTCCGTTCAAAGTTCTAAATAGTCTGCATTTGATCTATATGTTACAGCTTGCGCTGAAACAGTATCAATTATGCTGTCTGTAACATGAGGTTAGACTGAGGAACCTGCGAACAAGTCCTATTCGTGCTCTGCAGGCTCCAGGATCTGTCCTACGGGGCTTTCGGGAAAGTCCATGCTCTGTGTCAGAACTTATTATAAGGTCCAGACATTATTGCAAAGCTTTTCATTGATTGTGAGCTTTCCCATAGGCCAGCCCCCTAAGGGGATGATAAGTGCCGGCAGAACTTATTCGTAGGTTCCCTAACGGAGCAGTGGTTTATCAGAAAATAGTGTTAAATGATGTCTCACTTGAATCCCTGGCTGATTCAGCGGGCTCAGAAAATGCGGACTTAATAAACCAACTGGTCGATGATGGCAAGTTGATTGTCTGACCTATGTTGAGTTAATAAGGCGGCCTTCTAGGGCCGTTTTTTTGTTTGGCTGATATGAAAAAAAAGGTGGGGATTAAATGTCAGTTTCAAACAAAATCGATGTCCTATTTGATATCGTCTTTTTATCTCTAAAGAGGATGTGAGAGGGGCGGAAAGAATGATGAAAATCAGGTATAACCAATTTGAGTAGTAATAAATAGGCTGGAATTAGTCATCATGTAAGGCTTTGTTGATATTTAAGTAGCGGACTTTGTGTAACACTGGTGTTGGCTTATTTTTCTTTATAAACAGTTGGTTAGTAGTTTGGTTTTGGAAAGGTTACGCCTGGATTGAAATATCAGATAGAGGTGGTGAAAGTACAGTGTAATGATGTCAGGTTTGAAACAGATTCGTAAACGAAGTTTGGCATGTTGAGGCATGTGTTATTAAACGCATAACACGTGCTATAATCGCGAAAATTTAAAACATAAACAGATTTTCTTATCGACAACGGACTGAGTCAGCCTTTAAAGCGTGCAAGGGATTTGATTGCGCATGAAGCTGACAGATAAGTAGAAAAATTATTGATCGTTGTGTCATTTTCCGGGGGGAAAGGATGGATAAGGCAATATCTGCTGAAGTGTCGGTTGTCGAAATAACTGGCGATGTAGTCGTTGTTGATGCGCAAGGAGTTGAGCGCGTATTAGTACCTGGTGATAAAGTGCAATCGGGGGCGATGGTTATTACTCCCGCGCAGGGAAGTATCGCCCTTAATACCGGAAAAACAGCGCCTGAGACGGTGCCTGAAAAGTCCGCCGCTATGGTCGAAGTCGATCCTAAGACAGGCGAAATTACTCTTGCTATCCATGCTCTTGAGAATGAATCTCCTGATGTTGCTTCTATCCAGCAAGCGATTTTGGCAGGCCAGGATCCGACCGAAGTCCTTGAAGAAACCGCTGCCGGTAACACCGAGCCACAAAATTCAGGTTTTTCTGAGTTTGAAGATGTCGATAGAACGGCTCAGGAAGTAATCGCTAACGCCGGGTTTGATACAACCGGAACGGCGCTCGATCTGGTCAAATTTCCAGAATATGAAGGTGAGTTTGTAGCCGCGTCAACTTTAGCAACTATCATTATTTCCGGCCCTGCGACTGTGGCTGAAGGTGAAATAGCTGAGTATGTTGTCAGCTTAAATCAGCCTGCGCTGACCGAAATGGTGGTAACTGTTGTTACCGGATTTATTGCCGGTGGCGCCGATGCGGATGACCTTGTTCCTGTTACTCAGGATGTTGTTATTGCCGCGGGCCAGGTATCTGGTTCATTGTCTGTTGTTGTTAATACACTGGACGATGCATACCTTGAAGGTGCTGAAGGATATCAGGTCTCTGTAGCCGGTTTTGTCGGCGGTGGATTTGATGAGGTTGAGAGTAGCTCCGTTGTCTCTACCGTAATTCTGGATGGTGCAGGCAGTGAGCCAGGTCCGGATCCTGTTGATACTGCAACTCTTACATTGAGTGGTCCTGCAACAGTCGCGGAAGGTGAAGCGGCAACTTATTCCTTATCAATCGATAAGGCACCGGCTACCGATATGACTGTAACTGTAGTTACCGGTTATGTAGTGAATGGTGCAGATAGTGATGACCTGACACCTGTAACTCAGGATGTGGTTATCAAGGCTGGAACAACAGTAGGCATGACCACTGTGGTAGTAAACACCACAGATGATGCATATCTTGAAGGTCCTGAAGGTTTTCAGGTTAAGGTCGATGGTGTTACCGGCGGTGGCTTTGAAAACGTTGATGCTACAACTGTAGCAGATACCGATATTCTGGATGGCAACGGTAATGAGCCGGGTCCGGATCCTGAAGATACTGCTATCCTGACGCTTAGTGGCCCGGCAACTGTTGCTGAAGGTGAAGCGGCAACTTATACCTTATCAATCGATAAGGCACCGGCTACCGATATGACTGTAACTGTAGTTACCGGTTATGTAGTGAATGGTGCAGATAGTGACGATCTGACAGCAGTCACTCAGGATGTCGTGATTAAAGCCGGTACTACGGCAGGCATTACATCTATTGTGGTCAGCACTACAGATGATGCCACTCTGGAAGGACCTGAAGGGTTTCAGGTCAAAGTTGATAGTTTTTCTGGCGGTAGCTTTGAAAACGTTGATGCCTCTACCGTAGCGGATACTGATATTGTCGATGGTAATGGTAATGAGCCAGGTCCGGATCCTGCTGATACTGTCTATTTGCAACTGCATGGGAATGATTCAGTTATAGAGGGCGATGGCGAAACGCTGAGCCATACAATTGATCTGGTGAAAGCTGAAGACGGTCTGTCTTTTGTTAGTCTTGCCGTTGGTGAATTAATTGAAGTTACTCTTAGCTACACACCTGTCGGAGGCATTGATGTCATAGTGCCTGAAGATCTGATTAGCCAGCAGGTAACGGTGACAATAATTGGTGATGGCGGGCCTCGATACACTATAGAGAATAGTGTTTTTGATGATGGCATTGTCGAAGGCGTTGAAGGTTATACGCTGAAAATACTATCAATTAATCCGGCTAATACTAGTACCAGCTTTGAAAACCTTGCAATAGATCCTAACAATAACCGTTCAGAAGGACGCATTATTGATAATGACAGCACCAATATTGCTGTAGACAGTGTCACTGTTGTTGAAGGTGAGGATAGCTTCGCTGAGTTTACGGTTAGCCTGACCCAGCTGAGTGTAGATGACGTTACCGTCGACCTTACGCTTGCCGATGGCAGTGCTCCAAATGATGCAACCAAAAATCTGGATTATGGTTCAGAGACAGAACTACAGGTTTCCGTTGATGATGGTGTTTCCTGGCAGTTGGCCAGCACTGTAACTATCGCTGCTGGCAAGGCCGATGTACTGGTCCGTGTGCCGGTAAATGAAGATTTCTATAAAGAAGGCGATGAGACATTCAGTCTGATTGCCACAGAAACAACATCCGTTACGGTTAATGGCGGTGCTTCAGGCACAGGAACCATCCAGGATGCCGGCTCGCCGGGTAATCCGGAAGGTGCGCCAACGCCTGAAGATACAGTTTATCTGCAGCTGAGCGGCAACGACACGGTTACAGAGGGCGATGGAAATGCTCTTCAGCACAGCATCAATCTTGTTGCTGCAGATGGTTTGACTCCAATCGCGCTCTCTGTCGGTAAAACCATTGAAATAACGTTGAGTTATGCCCCTATTGCAGGGGTAGATGCCGTTGAAGCGGCAGACCTGGATCCTCAGTTAGTCACGGTTACGATAGTTGGCGACGGAACCAGTAGCTACACCATTGATAACGCAGTGTTTGATGACAGTCTGATTGAAAGTACAGAAGGGTATGTTGTTCAGATAACTGGTATAAATCAGGCAAACAGTAATACCAGTTTTGAAAATGTTGCAGTAGATATCAATAACAACCGGGCAGAAGGTCGGATTATCGATAATGATCCACCGGTTATTGAAATTACACCGCCGGGAGACGGTGCTACACCAGCCATTACTGATGACATAAACCGCACCTACGAGAGCGGTCTGGACGATAACGACGGTTCCGAAAGTACCAGCGGCAGCTTCACCGTGACCGCCGCCGACGGTCTGGGCAGCATCGCCATCGACGGCACCACCGTCACCACCGGTGACAGCGTGACCCACAGCGGTATCGGTATCCTGACCGTCGGCACTATCGTCGATAACGGCAACGGTACCTACACCGTCAACTACAGCTACGACCTGAGTGCCGTGCAGACGCACAGCGCTGCGGGCAACGATGTTGTTACCGACACCTTCAGCGTCACCGCTGTCGATGGTGACGGCACGCCGACAGCCACGGCCTCCACCATCACCATCGAGATCGTCGATGATGTACCGGTGGCCGCTGTTGATACGGCCAGCACCACCGAGAACACCCAGGTCACCTACAACGTCATCAACAATGACGATGCCGGTGCCGACGGTGGCAAAGTACTGGTCAGCGCCAGCCTGGCAGACAACACCAAGGGCAGCTTGAGCTTCGATACAGCGACCGGCGAGATCAGCTTTACGCCGGCACTGGGCGTGGCGGATGAAGATGTCGTGATCAACTACACCATGCGTGATGCCGACGGCGACGTCAGCAACAGCACCCTGACGGTGAGCGTGGGGGCGGACTCTGTACCGACCATCACCACCACACCGCCGGATGACAATGGCACTGCGGATATAACCGACGACATCAATCGCACCTATGAGAGCGGTCTGGACGATAACGACGGCTCCGAGAGCACCAGCGGCAGCTTCACCGTGACCGCGCCGGACGGCCTGGGCAGCATCGCCATCGACGGCACCACCGTCACCACCGGTGACAGCGTGACCCACAGCGGTATCGGTATCCTGACCGTCGGCACTATCGTCGATAACGGCAACGGTACCTACACCGTCAACTACAGCTACGACCTGAGTGCCGTGCAGACGCACAGCGCTGCGGGCAACGATGTTGTTACCGACACCTTCAGCGTCACCGCTGTCGATGGTGACGGCACGCCGACAGCCACGGCCTCCACCATCACCATCGAGATCGTCGATGATGTACCGGTGGCCGCTGTTGATACGGCCAGCACCACCGAGAACACCCAGGTCACCTACAACGTCATCAACAATGACGATGCCGGTGCCGACGGTGGCAAAGTACTGGTCAGCGCCAGCCTGGCAGACAACACCAAGGGCAGCTTGAGCTTCGATACAGCGACCGGCGAGATCAGCTTTACGCCGGCACTGGGCGTGGCGGATGAAGATGTCGTGATCAACTACACCATGCGTGATGCCGACGGCGACGTCAGCAACAGCACCCTGACGGTGAGCGTGGGGGCGGACTCTGTACCGACCATCACCACCACACCGCCGGATGACAATGGCACTGCGGATATAACCGACGACATCAATCGCACCTATGAGAGCGGTCTGGACGATAACGACGGCTCCGAGAGCACCAGCGGCAGCTTCACCGTGACCGCGCCGGACGGCCTGGGCAGCATCGCCATCGACGGCACCACCGTCACCACCGGTGACAGCGTGACCCACAGCGGTATCGGTATCCTGACCGTCGGCACTATCGTCGATAACGGCAACGGTACCTACACCGTCAACTACAGCTACGACCTGAGTGCCGTGCAGACGCACAGCGCTGCGGGCAACGATGTTGTTACCGACACCTTCAGCGTCACCGCTGTCGATGGTGACGGCACGCCGACAGCCACGGCCTCCACCATCACCATCGAGATCGTCGATGATGTACCGGTGGCCGCTGTTGATACGGCCAGCACCACCGAGAACACCCAGGTCACCTACAACGTCATCAACAATGACGATGCCGGTGCCGACGGTGGCAAAGTACTGGTCAGCGCCAGCCTGGCAGACAACACCAAGGGCAGCTTGAGCTTCGATACAGCGACCGGCGAGATCAGCTTTACGCCGGCACTGGGCGTGGCGGATGAAGATGTCGTGATCAACTACACCATGCGTGATGCCGACGGCGACGTCAGCAACAGCACCCTGACGGTGAGCGTGGGGGCGGACTCTGTACCGACCATCACCACCACACCGCCGGATGACAATGGCACTGCGGATATAACCGACGACATCAATCGCACCTATGAGAGCGGTCTGGACGATAACGACGGCTCCGAGAGCACCAGCGGCAGCTTCACCGTGACCGCGCCGGACGGCCTGGGCAGCATCGCCATCGACGGCACCACCGTCACCACCGGTGACAGCGTGACCCACAGCGGTATCGGTATCCTGACCGTCGGCACTATCGTCGATAACGGCAACGGTACCTACACCGTCAACTACAGCTACGACCTGAGTGCCGTGCAGACGCACAGCGCTGCGGGCAACGATGTTGTTACCGACACCTTCAGCGTCACCGCTGTCGATGGTGACGGCACGCCGACAGCCACGGCCTCCACCATCACCATCGAGATCGTCGATGATGTACCGGTGGCCGCTGTTGATACGGCCAGCACCACCGAGAACACCCAGGTCACCTACAACGTCATCAACAATGACGATGCCGGTGCCGACGGTGGCAAAGTACTGGTCAGCGCCAGCCTGGCAGACAACACCAAGGGCAGCTTGAGCTTCGATACAGCGACCGGCGAGATCAGCTTTACGCCGGCACTGGGCGTGGCGGATGAAGATGTCGTGATCAACTACACCATGCGTGATGCCGACGGCGACGTCAGCAACAGCACCCTGACGGTGAGCGTGGGGGCGGACTCTGTACCGACCATCACCACCACACCGCCGGATGACAATGGCACTGCGGATATAACCGACGACATCAATCGCACCTATGAGAGCGGTCTGGACGATAACGACGGCTCCGAGAGCACCAGCGGCAGCTTCACCGTGACCGCGCCGGACGGCCTGGGCAGCATCGCCATCGACGGCACCACCGTCACCACCGGTGACAGCGTGACCCACAGCGGTATCGGTATCCTGACCGTCGGCACTATCGTCGATAACGGCAACGGTACCTACACCGTCAACTACAGCTACGACCTGAGTGCCGTGCAGACGCACAGCGCTGCGGGCAACGATGTTGTTACCGACACCTTCAGCGTCACCGCTGTCGATGGTGACGGCACGCCGACAGCCACGGCCTCCACCATCACCATCGAGATCGTCGATGATGTACCGGTGGCCGCTGTTGATACGGCCAGCACCACCGAGAACACCCAGGTCACCTACAACGTCATCAACAATGACGATGCCGGTGCCGACGGTGGCAAAGTACTGGTCAGCGCCAGCCTGGCAGACAACACCAAGGGCAGCTTGAGCTTCGATACAGCGACCGGCGAGATCAGCTTTACGCCGGCACTGGGCGTGGCGGATGAAGATGTCGTGATCAACTACACCATGCGTGATGCCGACGGCGACGTCAGCAACAGCACCCTGACGGTGAGCGTGGGGGCGGACTCTGTACCGACCATCACCACCACACCGCCGGATGACAATGGCACTGCGGATATAACCGACGACATCAATCGCACCTATGAGAGCGGTCTGGACGATAACGACGGCTCCGAGAGCACCAGCGGCAGCTTCACCGTGACCGCGCCGGACGGCCTGGGCAGCATCGCCATCGACGGCACCACCGTCACCACCGGTGACAGCGTGACCCACAGCGGTATCGGTATCCTGACCGTCGGCACTATCGTCGATAACGGCAACGGTACCTACACCGTCAACTACAGCTACGACCTGAGTGCCGTGCAGACGCACAGCGCTGCGGGCAACGATGTTGTTACCGACACCTTCAGCGTCACCGCTGTCGATGGTGACGGCACGCCGACAGCCACGGCCTCCACCATCACCATCGAGATCGTCGATGATGTACCGGTGGCCGCTGTTGATACGGCCAGCACCACCGAGAACACCCAGGTCACCTACAACGTCATCAACAATGACGATGCCGGTGCCGACGGTGGCAAAGTACTGGTCAGCGCCAGCCTGGCAGACAACACCAAGGGCAGCTTGAGCTTCGATACAGCGACCGGCGAGATCAGCTTTACGCCGGCACTGGGCGTGGCGGATGAAGATGTCGTGATCAACTACACCATGCGTGATGCCGACGGCGACGTCAGCAACAGCACCCTGACGGTGAGCGTGGGGGCGGACTCTGTACCGACCATCACCACCACACCGCCGGATGACAATGGCACTGCGGATATAACCGACGACATCAATCGCACCTATGAGAGCGGTCTGGACGATAACGACGGCTCCGAGAGCACCAGCGGCAGCTTCACCGTGACCGCGCCGGACGGCCTGGGCAGCATCGCCATCGACGGCACCACCGTCACCACCGGTGACAGCGTGACCCACAGCGGTATCGGTATCCTGACCGTCGGCACTATCGTCGATAACGGCAACGGTACCTACACCGTCAACTACAGCTACGACCTGAGTGCCGTGCAGACGCACAGCGCTGCGGGCAACGATGTTGTTACCGACACCTTCAGCGTCACCGCTGTCGATGGTGACGGCACGCCGACAGCCACGGCCTCCACCATCACCATCGAGATCGTCGATGATGTACCGGTGGCCGCTGTTGATACGGCCAGCACCACCGAGAACACCCAGGTCACCTACAACGTCATCAACAATGACGATGCCGGTGCCGACGGTGGCAAAGTACTGGTCAGCGCCAGCCTGGCAGACAACACCAAGGGCAGCTTGAGCTTCGATACAGCGACCGGCGAGATCAGCTTTACGCCGGCACTGGGCGTGGCGGATGAAGATGTCGTGATCAACTACACCATGCGTGATGCCGACGGCGACGTCAGCAACAGCACCCTGACGGTGAGCGTGGGGGCGGACTCTGTACCGACCATCACCACCACACCGCCGGATGACAATGGCACTGCGGATATAACCGACGACATCAATCGCACCTATGAGAGCGGTCTGGACGATAACGACGGCTCCGAGAGCACCAGCGGCAGCTTCACCGTGACCGCGCCGGACGGCCTGGGCAGCATCGCCATCGACGGCACCACCGTCACCACCGGTGACAGCGTGACCCACAGCGGTATCGGTATCCTGACCGTCGGCACTATCGTCGATAACGGCAACGGTACCTACACCGTCAACTACAGCTACGACCTGAGTGCCGTGCAGACGCACAGCGCTGCGGGCAACGATGTTGTTACCGACACCTTCAGCGTCACCGCTGTCGATGGTGACGGCACGCCGACAGCCACGGCCTCCACCATCACCATCGAGATCGTCGATGATGTACCGGTGGCCGCTGTTGATACGGCCAGCACCACCGAGAACACCCAGGTCACCTACAACGTCATCAACAATGACGATGCCGGTGCCGACGGTGGCAAAGTACTGGTCAGCGCCAGCCTGGCAGACAACACCAAGGGCAGCTTGAGCTTCGATACAGCGACCGGCGAGATCAGCTTTACGCCGGCACTGGGCGTGGCGGATGAAGATGTCGTGATCAACTACACCATGCGTGATGCCGACGGCGACGTCAGCAACAGCACCCTGACGGTGAGCGTGGGGGCGGACTCTGTACCGACCATCACCACCACACCGCCGGATGACAATGGCACTGCGGATATAACCGACGACATCAATCGCACCTATGAGAGCGGTCTGGACGATAACGACGGCTCCGAGAGCACCAGCGGCAGCTTCACCGTGACCGCGCCGGACGGCCTGGGCAGCATCGCCATCGACGGCACCACCGTCACCACCGGTGACAGCGTGACCCACAGCGGTATCGGTATCCTGACCGTCGGCACTATCGTCGATAACGGCAACGGTACCTACACCGTCAACTACAGCTACGACCTGAGTGCCGTGCAGACGCACAGCGCTGCGGGCAACGATGTTGTTACCGACACCTTCAGCGTCACCGCTGTCGATGGTGACGGCACGCCGACAGCCACGGCCTCCACCATCACCATCGAGATCGTCGATGATGTACCGGTGGCCGCTGTTGATACGGCCAGCACCACCGAGAACACCCAGGTCACCTACAACGTCATCAACAATGACGATGCCGGTGCCGACGGTGGCAAAGTACTGGTCAGCGCCAGCCTGGCAGACAACACCAAGGGCAGCTTGAGCTTCGATACAGCGACCGGCGAGATCAGCTTTACGCCGGCACTGGGCGTGGCGGATGAAGATGTCGTGATCAACTACACCATGCGTGATGCCGACGGCGACGTCAGCAACAGCACCCTGACGGTGAGCGTGGGGGCGGACTCTGTACCGACCATCACCACCACACCGCCGGATGACAATGGCACTGCGGATATAACCGACGACATCAATCGCACCTATGAGAGCGGTCTGGACGATAACGACGGCTCCGAGAGCACCAGCGGCAGCTTCACCGTGACCGCGCCGGACGGCCTGGGCAGCATCGCCATCGACGGCACCACCGTCACCACCGGTGACAGCGTGACCCACAGCGGTATCGGTATCCTGACCGTCGGCACTATCGTCGATAACGGCAACGGTACCTACACCGTCAACTACAGCTACGACCTGAGTGCCGTGCAGACGCACAGCGCTGCGGGCAACGATGTTGTTACCGACACCTTCAGCGTCACCGCTGTCGATGGTGACGGCACGCCGACAGCCACGGCCTCCACCATCACCATCGAGATCGTCGATGATGTACCGGTGGCCGCTGTTGATACGGCCAGCACCACCGAGAACACCCAGGTCACCTACAACGTCATCAACAATGACGATGCCGGTGCCGACGGTGGCAAAGTACTGGTCAGCGCCAGCCTGGCAGACAACACCAAGGGCAGCTTGAGCTTCGATACAGCGACCGGCGAGATCAGCTTTACGCCGGCACTGGGCGTGGCGGATGAAGATGTCGTGATCAACTACACCATGCGTGATGCCGACGGCGACGTCAGCAACAGCACCCTGACGGTGAGCGTGGGGGCGGACTCTGTACCGACCATCACCACCACACCGCCGGATGACAATGGCACTGCGGATATAACCGACGACATCAATCGCACCTATGAGAGCGGTCTGGACGATAACGACGGCTCCGAGAGCACCAGCGGCAGCTTCACCGTGACCGCGCCGGACGGCCTGGGCAGCATCGCCATCGACGGCACCACCGTCACCACCGGTGACAGCGTGACCCACAGCGGTATCGGTATCCTGACCGTCGGCACTATCGTCGATAACGGCAACGGTACCTACACCGTCAACTACAGCTACGACCTGAGTGCCGTGCAGACGCACAGCGCTGCGGGCAACGATGTTGTTACCGACACCTTCAGCGTCACCGCTGTCGATGGTGACGGCACGCCGACAGCCACGGCCTCCACCATCACCATCGAGATCGTCGATGATGTACCGGTGGCCGCTGTTGATACGGCCAGCACCACCGAGAACACCCAGGTCACCTACAACGTCATCAACAATGACGATGCCGGTGCCGACGGTGGCAAAGTACTGGTCAGCGCCAGCCTGGCAGACAACACCAAGGGCAGCTTGAGCTTCGATACAGCGACCGGCGAGATCAGCTTTACGCCGGCACTGGGCGTGGCGGATGAAGATGTCGTGATCAACTACACCATGCGTGATGCCGACGGCGACGTCAGCAACAGCACCCTGACGGTGAGCGTGGGGGCGGACTCTGTACCGACCATCACCACCACACCGCCGGATGACAATGGCACTGCGGATATAACCGACGACATCAATCGCACCTATGAGAGCGGTCTGGACGATAACGACGGCTCCGAGAGCACCAGCGGCAGCTTCACCGTGACCGCGCCGGACGGCCTGGGCAGCATCGCCATCGACGGCACCACCGTCACCACCGGTGACAGCGTGACCCACAGCGGTATCGGTATCCTGACCGTCGGCACTATCGTCGATAACGGCAACGGTACCTACACCGTCAACTACAGCTACGACCTGAGTGCCGTGCAGACGCACAGCGCTGCGGGCAACGATGTTGTTACCGACACCTTCAGCGTCACCGCTGTCGATGGTGACGGCACGCCGACAGCCACGGCCTCCACCATCACCATCGAGATCGTCGATGATGTACCGGTGGCCGCTGTTGATACGGCCAGCACCACCGAGAACACCCAGGTCACCTACAACGTCATCAACAATGACGATGCCGGTGCCGACGGTGGCAAAGTACTGGTCAGCGCCAGCCTGGCAGACAACACCAAGGGCAGCTTGAGCTTCGATACAGCGACCGGCGAGATCAGCTTTACGCCGGCACTGGGCGTGGCGGATGAAGATGTCGTGATCAACTACACCATGCGTGATGCCGACGGCGACGTCAGCAACAGCACCCTGACGGTGAGCGTGGGGGCGGACTCTGTACCGACCATCACCACCACACCGCCGGATGACAATGGCACTGCGGATATAACCGACGACATCAATCGCACCTATGAGAGCGGTCTGGACGATAACGACGGCTCCGAGAGCACCAGCGGCAGCTTCACCGTGACCGCGCCGGACGGCCTGGGCAGCATCGCCATCGACGGCACCACCGTCACCACCGGTGACAGCGTGACCCACAGCGGTATCGGTATCCTGACCGTCGGCACTATCGTCGATAACGGCAACGGTACCTACACCGTCAACTACAGCTACGACCTGAGTGCCGTGCAGACGCACAGCGCTGCGGGCAACGATGTTGTTACCGACACCTTCAGCGTCACCGCTGTCGATGGTGACGGCACGCCGACAGCCACGGCCTCCACCATCACCATCGAGATCGTCGATGATGTACCGGTGGCCGCTGTTGATACGGCCAGCACCACCGAGAACACCCAGGTCACCTACAACGTCATCAACAATGACGATGCCGGTGCCGACGGTGGCAAAGTACTGGTCAGCGCCAGCCTGGCAGACAACACCAAGGGCAGCTTGAGCTTCGATACAGCGACCGGCGAGATCAGCTTTACGCCGGCACTGGGCGTGGCGGATGAAGATGTCGTGATCAACTACACCATGCGTGATGCCGACGGCGACGTCAGCAACAGCACCCTGACGGTGAGCGTGGGGGCGGACTCTGTACCGACCATCACCACCACACCGCCGGATGACAATGGCACTGCGGATATAACCGACGACATCAATCGCACCTATGAGAGCGGTCTGGACGATAACGACGGCTCCGAGAGCACCAGCGGCAGCTTCACCGTGACCGCGCCGGACGGCCTGGGCAGCATCGCCATCGACGGCACCACCGTCACCACCGGTGACAGCGTGACCCACAGCGGTATCGGTATCCTGACCGTCGGCACTATCGTCGATAACGGCAACGGTACCTACACCGTCAACTACAGCTACGACCTGAGTGCCGTGCAGACGCACAGCGCTGCGGGCAACGATGTTGTTACCGACACCTTCAGCGTCACCGCTGTCGATGGTGACGGCACGCCGACAGCCACGGCCTCCACCATCACCATCGAGATCGTCGATGATGTACCGGTGGCCGCTGTTGATACGGCCAGCACCACCGAGAACACCCAGGTCACCTACAACGTCATCAACAATGACGATGCCGGTGCCGACGGTGGCAAAGTACTGGTCAGCGCCAGCCTGGCAGACAACACCAAGGGCAGCTTGAGCTTCGATACAGCGACCGGCGAGATCAGCTTTACGCCGGCACTGGGCGTGGCGGATGAAGATGTCGTGATCAACTACACCATGCGTGATGCCGACGGCGACGTCAGCAACAGCACCCTGACGGTGAGCGTGGGGGCGGACTCTGTACCGACCATCACCACCACACCGCCGGATGACAATGGCACTGCGGATATAACCGACGACATCAATCGCACCTATGAGAGCGGTCTGGACGATAACGACGGCTCCGAGAGCACCAGCGGCAGCTTCACCGTGACCGCGCCGGACGGCCTGGGCAGCATCGCCATCGACGGCACCACCGTCACCACCGGTGACAGCGTGACCCACAGCGGTATCGGTATCCTGACCGTCGGCACTATCGTCGATAACGGCAACGGTACCTACACCGTCAACTACAGCTACGACCTGAGTGCCGTGCAGACGCACAGCGCTGCGGGCAACGATGTTGTTACCGACACCTTCAGCGTCACCGCTGTCGATGGTGACGGCACGCCGACAGCCACGGCCTCCACCATCACCATCGAGATCGTCGATGATGTACCGGTGGCCGCTGTTGATACGGCCAGCACCACCGAGAACACCCAGGTCACCTACAACGTCATCAACAATGACGATGCCGGTGCCGACGGTGGCAAAGTACTGGTCAGCGCCAGCCTGGCAGACAACACCAAGGGCAGCTTGAGCTTCGATACAGCGACCGGCGAGATCAGCTTTACGCCGGCACTGGGCGTGGCGGATGAAGATGTCGTGATCAACTACACCATGCGTGATGCCGACGGCGACGTCAGCAACAGCACCCTGACGGTGAGCGTGGGGGCGGACTCTGTACCGACCATCACCACCACACCGCCGGATGACAATGGCACTGCGGATATAACCGACGACATCAATCGCACCTATGAGAGCGGTCTGGACGATAACGACGGCTCCGAGAGCACCAGCGGCAGCTTCACCGTGACCGCGCCGGACGGCCTGGGCAGCATCGCCATCGACGGCACCACCGTCACCACCGGTGACAGCGTGACCCACAGCGGTATCGGTATCCTGACCGTCGGCACTATCGTCGATAACGGCAACGGTACCTACACCGTCAACTACAGCTACGACCTGAGTGCCGTGCAGACGCACAGCGCTGCGGGCAACGATGTTGTTACCGACACCTTCAGCGTCACCGCTGTCGATGGTGACGGCACGCCGACAGCCACGGCCTCCACCATCACCATCGAGATCGTCGATGATGTACCGGTGGCCGCTGTTGATACGGCCAGCACCACCGAGAACACCCAGGTCACCTACAACGTCATCAACAATGACGATGCCGGTGCCGACGGTGGCAAAGTACTGGTCAGCGCCAGCCTGGCAGACAACACCAAGGGCAGCTTGAGCTTCGATACAGCGACCGGCGAGATCAGCTTTACGCCGGCACTGGGCGTGGCGGATGAAGATGTCGTGATCAACTACACCATGCGTGATGCCGACGGCGACGTCAGCAACAGCACCCTGACGGTGAGCGTGGGGGCGGACTCTGTACCGACCATCACCACCACACCGCCGGATGACAATGGCACTGCGGATATAACCGACGACATCAATCGCACCTATGAGAGCGGTCTGGACGATAACGACGGCTCCGAGAGCACCAGCGGCAGCTTCACCGTGACCGCGCCGGACGGCCTGGGCAGCATCGCCATCGACGGCACCACCGTCACCACCGGTGACAGCGTGACCCACAGCGGTATCGGTATCCTGACCGTCGGCACTATCGTCGATAACGGCAACGGTACCTACACCGTCAACTACAGCTACGACCTGAGTGCCGTGCAGACGCACAGCGCTGCGGGCAACGATGTTGTTACCGACACCTTCAGCGTCACCGCTGTCGATGGTGACGGCACGCCGACAGCCACGGCCTCCACCATCACCATCGAGATCGTCGATGATGTACCGGTGGCCGCTGTTGATACGGCCAGCACCACCGAGAACACCCAGGTCACCTACAACGTCATCAACAATGACGATGCCGGTGCCGACGGTGGCAAAGTACTGGTCAGCGCCAGCCTGGCAGACAACACCAAGGGCAGCTTGAGCTTCGATACAGCGACCGGCGAGATCAGCTTTACGCCGGCACTGGGCGTGGCGGATGAAGATGTCGTGATCAACTACACCATGCGTGATGCCGACGGCGACGTCAGCAACAGCACCCTGACGGTGAGCGTGGGGGCGGACTCTGTACCGACCATCACCACCACACCGCCGGATGACAATGGCACTGCGGATATAACCGACGACATCAATCGCACCTATGAGAGCGGTCTGGACGATAACGACGGCTCCGAGAGCACCAGCGGCAGCTTCACCGTGACCGCGCCGGACGGCCTGGGCAGCATCGCCATCGACGGCACCACCGTCACCACCGGTGACAGCGTGACCCACAGCGGTATCGGTATCCTGACCGTCGGCACTATCGTCGATAACGGCAACGGTACCTACACCGTCAACTACAGCTACGACCTGAGTGCCGTGCAGACGCACAGCGCTGCGGGCAACGATGTTGTTACCGACACCTTCAGCGTCACCGCTGTCGATGGTGACGGCACGCCGACAGCCACGGCCTCCACCATCACCATCGAGATCGTCGATGATGTACCGGTGGCCGCTGTTGATACGGCCAGCACCACCGAGAACACCCAGGTCACCTACAACGTCATCAACAATGACGATGCCGGTGCCGACGGTGGCAAAGTACTGGTCAGCGCCAGCCTGGCAGACAACACCAAGGGCAGCTTGAGCTTCGATACAGCGACCGGCGAGATCAGCTTTACGCCGGCACTGGGCGTGGCGGATGAAGATGTCGTGATCAACTACACCATGCGTGATGCCGACGGCGACGTCAGCAACAGCACCCTGACGGTGAGCGTGGGGGCGGACTCTGTACCGACCATCACCACCACACCGCCGGATGACAATGGCACTGCGGATATAACCGACGACATCAATCGCACCTATGAGAGCGGTCTGGACGATAACGACGGCTCCGAGAGCACCAGCGGCAGCTTCACCGTGACCGCGCCGGACGGCCTGGGCAGCATCGCCATCGACGGCACCACCGTCACCACCGGTGACAGCGTGACCCACAGCGGTATCGGTATCCTGACCGTCGGCACTATCGTCGATAACGGCAACGGTACCTACACCGTCAACTACAGCTACGACCTGAGTGCCGTGCAGACGCACAGCGCTGCGGGCAACGATGTTGTTACCGACACCTTCAGCGTCACCGCTGTCGATGGTGACGGCACGCCGACAGCCACGGCCTCCACCATCACCATCGAGATCGTCGATGATGTACCTGTTGCCAATGCAGACAGTGGTTCTGTTACCGAAGATGCTCTTGCGAATACAGTTATTGGCAATGTCATCACCGGTACAGGATTTGCTGCTGCTGATCAGCCGGGTGCTGATGTACCAGTCAATGTAGTTGGCGTAGCGGCGGGTAATACAGCTGCAGATCTTGAAAGTGCAGTAACAGTTAACACTGTTATTAACGGTACTTACGGTACTATCATTATTGCGGCAAACGGTGAATATACTTACACCTTAGATAACTCTAGGACGGTAACTCAGGAATTAGCCTTCGGCGCTACCCCCGATGAAGTGTTTACTTACACCATTAGAGATGGCGACGGTGATCTTAGCCATACAACAGTGACTATTACTGTTAACGGTGCCAATGACCTGCCGGAGAGTGCTGATAAATCAATCATTATTAATGAAGATGAAACCTATCAGTTTGTACTAACTGACTTTGCCTTTAACGATGCTGATACAGCGGATTCTCTACAGAGTATTCGTATCGACTCGGTTGCAACAGAAGGCAGTCTGGTATTTGATGGAGTAGTGATAACCGCAGCTAACCTGGCGGCTTTCAACGGTGGCTCTAATGTGATCGATGTAGCAGATCTGTCCAAGTTTACTTTCGTGCCGGATCTTCATGAGTCAGGTGCTGATGTTTATGGTGGCAGTTCTGAAGGTGATCAGCAGGCGGATTATGCCTCTTTCGACTTCAGTGTCAGCGATGGTAATGACTGGAGTGTAAGTTCCTCCACTATTACCATCGATGTGACGCCCGATGCTGACGCACCAACACTGTCTGTTGGTGCTACTCAGTCTGGCGTTGAAGGTACTCCGATTGCGCTTTCAGCGATCAGTGTTGGATTCTCTGATCTGACAGATAATTCCGAAACACATACTCTGGTTATTTCTGATATTCCGGCAGGCTCGGTATTGACTGATGGTACGCATACCTTTACTGCAACCGCAGCGGGTAACAGTATTGATGCAACCGGTTGGGATCTGGCTAACCTGAGTTATACTGCGCACGCCGATGTGCCGGATAGCATCAGTGAAAACCATACATTAAAGGTGACTGCCACTGCTCAGGAAATAGCTGATGGTGTTGTAGTAGATACCGAATCTGTGGTGCAGGATCTGGTTATTAATGTGGTTGATACGGCTCCTGTCGCAGTGAGTGACTTTGACTCCGTTGGCTACGGTGGCGCGACATCTGGCAATGTAATTACCGGTGATGGTGGTGATTCTGTAATGGAAGATCAACTTTCAGAGGATTCCGTTACATTTACAACTATTAGCTTTGGAAGTGAAACATATACCTTCGATGCTTCCGGTCAGCTCTTTGATGGTTTGAATAATGCAGTTGTTAATAACACTATTATTGCCGATCACGGAACTTTACAGATCAACAGTGATGGTAGTTATCAATATGATTCTACAGACAGTAAAGTAGTAGTTTCTCACTCCGGCAGTGATTTGGTTAACGACTGGACCAAGATCGATGTTAAAGCCTTTACTGAAGGTGAATATGATCCGAATAGTTCAGCTGATCTTGATCTGACACTGGCTTCTGTTAATCAGGTGAGTACCAATAATAATCGACTTGGCGTTGGTGGTAACCCTGATGGTAAGCATATTGGGCAGGATGGTGCAGGAAGTGAGGCTCTGGTGTTTAGCCTGACAACTGAGACTAAGATTGCCACAATCGACTTTAATGGCATGGGTAGTTCAGAGCAGGCCGTGATTCGTTATTATGAAAGTGATAACAAATATATAGGTCAAAAATTAGTTTCTGGTGCCGGTAATGGCACTGAGACAATTCAGTCAGATACGGCTTTCCAGTATATCGTTGTTTCCGCGTTAAATGATGACGCCAGTTTCCGGGTAGATGGTGTTAGCTTTGTACAGGCTAACGAAGGCTCAGACAGTTTCAACTATACGATTCTTGATAGTGATGGTGATAGTAGTGCTGCAGTCTTAACCGTGCAACATGATATGAAAGTGACCGCGGTTGATGATACTGCTCAGGTGTCTGAAAGTGGCTTGGCAAACGGTACTGCTGCTAATACCGATCTGGAGATAGCAACGGGTGATCTGCTATCTAATGACTCAGGTATCACTCCAGGATCAGTTATCTCCCAGATAAGCAGTGACGGTAACACTGATAATTCTACTGATGCCAATGGCGTTCTGACAGTTGTCACTGAACACGGCACCATCCAGGTTTATACACAGGACTATAACGGTCAGAGTGCCGGTTACTATGAGTATGAGCTTACAGGTGCGACTACTGGCGACAATGTTACTGACACTATCACCTACACAGTATCCGATGGTTCAACCACCTCAACTGCAACGCTGACTATCGACATTAATGATGATGCGCCTCTTGCCCGGGATATTGTGCAAGAGTTGCCAGAGTCCGATGAAGTGGATTACAACCTGGTATTTGTCCTCGATACATCCGGCAGTATGAGCTACGCACAATGGGGCGGTGAGGTTAAGTCGGTTGATGAGAATGGCAATGTAACAATCCGTACCCGTCTTGATATGGCAAAAGCCGCGCTGATCGAGCTGGTTAAAGAGTATTTTGCCCAGACGCCATCGGTTGAATTGAAGCTGATTACCTTTGACAACAGTTCAGATCTGCTCAATGACGGTAACTCATACTCTGATGAGACCAGTGCAATCGCGGCTATTAACGCAATTACCGGTAGTAGTAGCACGACTAACTACCAGGCAGCACTGGATAACGTGGCTACAGCCTTCGGCGGTGGTTACTATGATACTTCTGCAAATAATACAGTGTATTTCCTATCTGATGGTGAGCCAACAACGGGTCAGACCGGAACAGGCTTAGATAGCTATGATAGCTTCCTTGTCGGCAAAGATATTGACTCTTATGCGGTTGCTATAGGAACGGGTATCAGTGATTACACCGAATTAAACAGAATTCACAATGTTGATGCTGATGGCAGTGGTGTTAAAGATCCTGCGATCAATGTGCCGGATCTGGACAAACTCGACGAAGAGCTGCTATCGACGGTTCCGGCCAGTTATGGCGGTAACGTGCTTACAGGTTCAACCAGTGGCGTTTCTACTTTTGGTGCCGATGGCGGATTTGTAGAATCGATTACTATCACCCTGAATAACGGTACGGCTGATGAGTCGGTGATCTTCAGTTACGATTCTGTCGCGAAGGAAGTATCTATTACACAGAATGGTAGTTTCCTAAGTGGCTTCCCTCAGGTCAGCGATACACTGACACTGACCAGCGCTGAAGGCTTTGAGTACGGTAAGCTGGTATTTGATTTTGCCAGCGGTGACTATCAGTACTTTACTGAAAATGTGGTATCTGAAGGGGATCAGTTCAGCTTTGGTTTTGTTGCCAACGATAACGATGGTGATGTGGCTCAAGCGACAACAACCATTAAAGTTATAGATGGCAAACCGGTTGCGGAGAATGACAGTGATACGCTGTTTGCCCAGAGCTCTGTGTTTGAGGGCAATGTGGTCAGCGGTATTGGTACCGATGGTGGCGTTAATCTTGGCGCGCAGTTAACATCGTTTACCCAGCAGGGCTCCGGCGTTGATAATGCAATCGATGATGCTCAGGTTTCTTCGGTGACATTCAAGGGTGTTACCTATGATCTGACAACAGACAGCGCCTTTAACGGTTCTGAATATGGTTATGTTATCAGCGGCGGTGAGCTTGTCTGGACTCACAATAATGACGGTAGCGTACTGACGTTCAATGTCACAGGTTACTATCACTATACGCCGCCGACAGCAGATATACCGACAAACCCAGCAGCATCGGTCTTAACTTACGATCTGCTAAACAACGCTGATGCGACTTCAGCTGGCGTCATTCTGCAGGGTATGTCCAGTACTAGCAGTACTCCTGATAGAGCTATTACTTTTGAAGATTCAGACGGAGTAGGAGTCAGCGGTGGGGTGTACCCTGAAATTGATAACCTTGAATCGTTAGTGATTACATTTGATCGTGCAGATCATCCGAACGGTGTCTCGGATGTTCAGATAGATATCGATGGCTCTGATAGTAACCTGGGAGGAAATAACTCTCTGACCTATACCATCTACCACCTTGATGGTTCTGAGATCGGGCAGTTCAGTAGTGCCAGTGAAGGTTGGAATACAGTCCCGGTTGAGTACAGCAATATAGGTCAGATTGTAATTCAGGCTGCCAGTGGTACAAGTAGCTCAGCTACTTATGCGCGGGTTAGTGGTATTCGCTTTGCAGAGGTTACAATCGATAACTCGGCTACGGCAATCGATGCAGAGGAGATCGGCTATACCCTGACCGATACGGACGGTGATAGCTCTGATGCGACACTGACGCTGAGCACAATCAGCAATACAATAGTGGGTGACGCAGCTGTCAATAACCTGACCGGAACTGACGGCAACGACCGATTGGTCGGTCTGGAAGGAGACGATATCTTACAAGGCGGTATCGGACATGATTTGATAGAGGGCGGGGCCGGTGTCGATACTATCAGCGGTGGTGCTGGCTCTGACCGTTTACTGGGTAGTATGGGCAACGATATCCTCAGTGGTGATATTGGCGACGATATTCTGATGGGTGGTGCGGGTAATGACCTGCTGAATGGTGGTTCAGGTTCTGATAGCTTTACCTGGTTAGGTGGGGATCAGAGTCTGACAGTAATGCCGGCGGTGGATCATGTGCAGGACTTCAATCATGCTGAAGATCTGTTAGACCTGTCTGATCTGTTAGATTCAATCGGTGCTCAGCCTAATATCATTGAGGAATTCCTTAGTGTGAGCCAGGGGGCCGAAGGTACCGTTTTGAGTGTTAAAGGTGGTTTTGGTGGCTCGATTGCCCAGGAAATCGTGCTTGACGGTATAGATATAAATACTTTGAAGAGCGATCTGGGTATAACTGGCGGTACTAATGAAGAACTACTGAATCAGCTTATTTTGGATTCCAAAGTAATAATTTAATGAGTAGTGGGCAGCCTGAAGGACCGGGCTGCTCTGTTTTTTATACTTGGCAAATTGGGTGTGATTTAATGATGCCCTCAACTTTACAAGTATTTAGTTGCAGCTGAGCTGCATATGAGACGAGTTATAGGGAGATAGAGTGTCACAATTAAATACAGACTGGAGTATCAGTACCGGTCATGAGCAGTTTGTTGATCCATTGCTGGATTCACTTGTTTTACTGAGTAAATATTATGGCACTGCCGTATCAGATGATTCTCTGACCAGTGGTTTACCGCTGGTCGAAAACTCCCTGACGCCTGAGCTGTTTGTCCGGGCTGCAGAGCGAGCCGGTTTAGCCGCCCGACTGGCATGTCAGCGGCTGGACCAGGTTCAGAATGTACTTTTACCTTGCGTATTGTTGCTTAAGGGACGGCGTGCCTGCGTGTTGATGAAACAGGATCATGCCAAAGGCGAAGCGCTGATCCTGCATCCGGAAAGTGGTGGTGAAGAAATTGTTTCACTGGAACAGCTAACAGAGGACTATTCTGGCCATCTGTTTTATATAAAGAAAAAATACCAATTTGATAAGCGCAGCCCCGATGTTCTGGGTATTAAGAACGAGCATTGGTTCTGGGGTACTTTCCGTAAAGTCATGCCGATCTATCGGGACGTGTTGATAGCCTCTTTGCTGATCAACCTGTTTGCGATCGCCTCACCACTGTTTGTAATGAACGTGTATGACCGGATCGTGCCTAACCTGGCGTTCGATTCACTGTGGGTGCTGGCGATAGGTGTCGCTTTCGTATTCCTGTTCGATCTGATCCTGAAACACTTACGCTCTTATTTTATCGATGTTGCCGGTAAGAAGCTGGACCTGCAACTGTCGGCCAAGATCTTTGCCCGCGTGCTAGGCATTCGTCTTGAAGCCCGGCCGCTGTCGGTGGGCGCCTTTGCCAATAATCTACAATCATTTGAGTCGATCCGGGAGTTTATTACTTCGGCTACTGTCAGCGCGCTGATCGACCTGCCTTTCGCATTACTGTTCCTGTTGGTTATCTGGGCCGTTGGCGGGCCGCTGGTTATCGTGCCAATTGTGGTGATGGTAGTCCTTGTCGGTTATAGCATTTATATTCAGAAGCCTCTGGCGCAGCAGATTGAACTTACCTCAAAACTGGCTTCCCAGAAGCAAGCGACCCTGGTGGAAGGCCTGACTGGGCTCGAAGCGGTTAAGATTAATGGTGCTGAGAGCCAGTATCAGGTGGTATGGGAACAGGCTGTCAGTAAAATGGGGCAGCACGACATCAAAACCCGCAAGCTGGCCAATGGCGCTTCCAGCCTGGCCGGTTACATGCAGCAGATGATGACTGTTGCCGTGGTGGTGATGGGGGTATATCTGGTGGCAGAAGGCGAGCTTAGCATGGGCGGCATTATTGCCGCGGTTATGCTCGGTGGACGCGCAGTGCAACCACTGGCCCAATTGGCTCTCTTAGCGACCCGGTACAATCAGGCGAAGGCATCGATGACTCTGATCAATCAGGTTATGCAGATGCCAGTTGAGCAGGAAGATAGCAAACAATATATCAGTCGTCCTAAACTTGCTGGCAAGGTGGAGTTTGATAATGTCAGCTTTGCCTATCCCGACCAGCCGTCACAGGCACTTTCCGGTATCAGCTTCAGCATTAATCCGGGTGAAAGGGTCGCCCTGATAGGCGGTATAGGTGCCGGTAAAACCACACTGGAAAAAATGATCCTGGGATTGTATCAGGCGACGGAAGGTGATGTGCGTATTGATGGTGTCAACATTGCCCAGCTGCACCCTGCGGATCTGCGCCGAAATATCGGCAGTGTAACCCAGGATAGCCACCTGTTTTTCGGCAGTATCCGCGACAACATTGTTATGGGTGCGCCTTTCACTAGTGATGAGGCTCTGTTGCGAGCAGCCGAGTGGGGTGGAGTAACTGAATTCACCAACCATGATCCCCAAGGCCTGGAACGGCAAGTGGGCGAAGGTGGGCGTCAATTGTCGGGAGGTCAGCGTCAGTCTGTGGCTGCAGCACGGGCGATAGTGCTTGATCCACCGATATTGTTATTGGATGAACCGACCAGCCAGCTGGATCGGAAGACAGAGCAAAGACTGATCAACCAGATTAAACAGTTGGATAGTAGTAAAACCGTTATTCTCAGTACCCATAAATCCAGTCTGCTGGAAGTGGTTGATCGGATCATCGTGTTAGAAAAAGGACGTTTAGTCGCAGATGGCCCTAAAGCCGAGGTAATTAACTGGATGCGTGAAGGGCTAAACCGGCAGCAGGGAAAGCAGCAGGAGAACGCTGATGTCTGATAAGAATGCAGTAGCGGAAAAGCCTGAGGCAGCGATGCAAGATCAGGCTAATAACTCTGAAAGATCGAAGGCTGAAGCGAAAATAACACCAGCTGATCAGGATGTTAATACTGAAACAGCTCAGCGAGAGAGTTCTGAGCAGCCAGAGATTTTAGAAACAAGCGACAGGGTGATTCCTGTTCAAACTGAAGCTGCAGAGAAACCAAAATCGGTAGCCGCTGAGCTGATCGCCGCAGCGACCAAAAAGTCAGAGGTTAAGGAACCGCCAATTGCCAAAGAGCTGCATGAATTCATCGACAGTGCCGCCGAGAGCGCCCTGTTAGATACACCGCAAAGTTCAAGAATCCTGTTATGGGGCGTGGCATGCTTCGTAGTGATCGCGATTGCCTGGGCATATTTTGCCGAGTTGGATGAAATTACCCGGGGTGAAGGCAGCGTCATACCGTCGCAGCAGGTCCAGGTGGTGCAGTATCTGGAAGGCGGTATTCTGAAAGATGTCTTTGTCAAGGAAGGTGATCAGGTCGATGCTGGTCAGGCCCTATTAAGGGTCGATGAAACACAGTTTTTGTCTGACTTCAGAGGGCAGGCGCAGGAAGCCGCATATCTGGAAATCTCGGTTGCGCGGCATAGTGCCGAGTTAGCAAGTATTCAGGTTGCAGACGGGGTGTTAGTCGATGACTGGCAGGTACAGGCTAAAGTTCAGTCACAACCTATTATGCTCGATGATGCCTGGAAGGCGCTGCATCCAGAACTGTTTCAGCGTGAACAGGCGCAGCTTGAAGAATATTTGCGTAACCTGACCAACCAGTTGGGTATCCTCGGGCGTCAGATTGAACAACGGGTTCAGGAAGAACGTGAGCTGGTATCAAAGGTTAGTCACTTGCGTCGTTCGTACAGACTGAGTCAGCAAGAGATCGCTATGACCCGGCCGCTTGCTGAGGAAGGTGTTATTCCGAAAATTGAGCTGATAAAGCTGGAAAGGGATCTGAATAACTATAGACAAGAGCTGGAAGGCGCGAAGTTGCTATTGCCTAAAGTGCAGCTATCTATACAGGAAGCAATTGCGAAAAGACGCGAAATAGCATTAAATGCGCGCAGCGAAAGCCAGCAAAAACTGAATGAAAGTCAGGCGCAGCTGAGTCAGTCCAATGAGGCGCAGGTCAGTCTGCGCGACCGGGTCGACAGAACCACTGTGGTCTCGCCGGTGCAAGGTACGATTAAAACCATATCAGTTAATACCATCGGCGGTGTTATTCAGCCGGGAATGGATCTCATCGAAATCGTTCCGACTGAAGATCATCTGTTGATCGAAGCAAAAGTCTCGCCAAAAGATATTGGCTTTCTGCGTCCGGGCTTAGATGCTGTGGTTCGCCTGACGGCATATGATTTTTCTATCTATGGTGGTCTGAAAGGTACATTGCAGCATATCAGTGCCGATAGTATCGAAGATGAGAAAGGTAATATCTATTATCTGATCCGGGTACGGACAGATAATAGCGATCTTGGCAAAGGCAATAAGTCTTTGCCGATTATACCGGGAATGATGGCGACTGTGGACATCATGACGGGTAAAAAGAGTGTACTGGATTATCTGTTGAAGCCGATCTTTAAGGCGCAACAGCAGGCATTACGGGAACGTTAAAATTAAATGGACTTTAACCGGGGGGAACGGTTCATGTTAAAACTACCAAAAATTGGCGCTATTGCCTTTTTGGCCTTGTCAGGAGCGGCATCGGCGCAAACGCTGATGGAAGCTTCTGCTTATACGATAGAAAGTTCGCCGGATGTGGCGATTATTAAAAGTCAGTATCTGAGCCGTATCGAGCAGATTGGTGTGTCTAAAGCAGGCTACCTGCCGACAGTTGATCTGGCGCTGGGCTATGGCCGCGAGTGGACCGATAGCATATCAACCCGCTCTGCAGTGGGTCATGAAGATGTGAAACTGAACCGTGGCGAAGCATCTTTGACTGTGTCACAGATGCTTTACGACGGTATGCGTACCAGTAATGATCTGGATCGTACCCGCGCCGAGGCGACTGCACACCGCTATCAACTATGGAGTGCTGCAGAAAATGCCACACTGGAAGTTGCTGATGCCTACATGGGCGTAATCTTCGCCGAAAAGGCTTCGGTGCTGGCGGCGGATAATCTGGAAGCGCATATCGATATTCTTGACGGTATCAAAAAGCGTTCAGAGCATGGTCTGGGCTCCGCCTCAGATCTGTCTCAGGTAAAAGGCCGGTTAAGCCGTGCCCATTCGAACTACCTGGCGACAGACAACAATGTACTGGATGCTCGTGCCCGATTCTTACGTATCGTCGGTCGCGACTCTCTGGGGCTGGTTCTGCCAGAGCCGGTTGAAGATTATATGCCGGTGTCTTATGAGTTAGCGTTAGAGCGTGCGGGTAAGGTGCATCCTACTTTACAGTCTGCTCAGTATGACGTTGATGCAGCCATTGCTAAATTGAAACTTCTGGATGCGTCTTTCCGGCCGGATGTGCGTTTTGAACTGGGCAGCACCTGGAATAACGATCTTGATGGTGCCGATGGTCATAATAATGATATGACTGCGATGGTGCGTATGCGCTATAACCTGTTCAACGGTAATGCCGATGATTACCGTAAAAAAGAGGGCTACTATCAGTTGCAGGAAGCTTCTGCGATTAAAGATCGTGCCGAGCGAGAAGTGGCTCAGGGTATGGCGCTGTCCTGGAATGCATATCAGCTGCTGGAACGGCAGATGGAGTTCCTGGAAGCCCACGTTATCGAATCCGAAAATACATTGGGCGCTTACAAAAAACAGTTTGATCTTGGACGACGTACCCTGGTCGACCTGCTGGATGCTGAAAATGAATTGTTTGAGGCGCGTCGCGAGTTGCTGCAAGCCGATAAGGATCGCTTCCTGACGCAGTTCCGCGTGCTTAACTCAATGGGTGAATTGCTGGCGGTACTAAATCTCGATAGAGAGACTTTGTTATCTAAAGATGAGCTTAACGAAATCTCAAAACTGCAACAGTGATCTACTACATACCCACGCCAGAGATGGCGTGGGTATGATCTGCATCAAGTGTAAGATCCTCTCACACTTTCCAGCCTGTATTTTAAGAACCTGTTTACAACCCTCTGTGCTGCTTAATCCATGTTTATCCGCTATAATCGCCGCTTTTCATAGCCTGTATAAAGATTGATCATGAGCGAAGAGCTGGATAAACAACAGAAGACCCGGGTAAACAAGTTACAGAAGCGGCTACGCCGTGAAGCTGGTCGGGCTATCGAAGATTTTAATATGATCGAAGATGGCGATAAGGTGATGGTGTGTCTGTCCGGTGGTAAGGACTCCTTTGCCATGCTGGATATCCTGATGAATCTGCAAAAAAGTGCCCCGATCAGTTTTGAGATCGTCGCAGTTAATCTGGATCAAAAGCAGCCTGGTTTTCCTGAGCATGTGTTACCTGAATACCTGACAGAGATCGGTATTCCTTTCCATATCGTCGAGCGGGATACCTATTCTGTTGTCAAAGAGGTGATCCCTGAAGGTAAGACTACCTGCTCTCTCTGCTCGCGTCTGCGTCGTGGCACGTTGTATGGCTTTGCCGAAGAGATCGGTGCTAATAAGATAGCCCTTGGTCACCACCGGGATGATATTCTGGAAACCTTTTTCCTGAACATGTTTTATGGCGGTAAGTTGAAGTCGATGCCACCTAAACTGGTCAGCGATGATGGTAAGAATATGGTTATCCGGCCACTGGCTTACGCCCGCGAAAAAGATATAGCCGCTTATGCCGAGCTACGCGAATTTCCTATTATCCCTTGTAACTTGTGTGGCTCACAGGATGGCTTGCAGCGTCAGGTAATTAAAGAGATGTTGCAGGACTGGGATAAAAACCACCCGGGCCGTATTGAAACTATGTTTCGTTCTCTGCGTCATGTTGTGCCTTCGCATCTGGTTGATACTGAACTGTTTGACTTCAAAGGTCTGCAGCGGGGTTATGCCCACGGCATCGTTGAAAATGAAGACGACGGTCAGCCTGCACAGAAAATGCCGGAAATGATCGATATCTTGTCACTTTAACAGGCAGAACATAGTTATGCAGATCTGGGTTGATGCCGATGCTTGCCCTAATGTGGTTAAAGAGATCCTGTACCGGGCTGCCGAGCGGCTCTCGGTACCGACTACATTGGTAGCGAATCAATATCTGAATACGCCACAGTCGGCGGTAATCAGCTCAGTGCAGGTCGCTGCCGGCTTTGATGTGGCGGATAACTATATCGTACAGAAATGTCATGCCGGAGACCTGGTCATTACCGCAGACATACCGCTGGCATCTGAAGTGATCGAAAAAGGCGCGCATGCACTTAATCCCCGAGGCGAGTTCTATACTCCTGAAAATATCAGACAGCGACTGAATATGCGGGATTTTATGGATCAGCTGCGCAGCTCGGGGATCGATACTGGTGGGCCTGCAAAACTGAACCAGAATGATCGACAGCTGTTTGCCAATCAGCTGGACCGCTTTCTGGCAAAGCACGTCACAAAGTAACCGCAATAAGACGCGGCTCGATTCGCTATATATAAGGGTATTCCTTTATTTTTGCGGTCATATGATTTAGTTTTCGGTTATTAAATAAAAATAACCGAGGCGACCATGACCGATTCTCTCCTTCTACGGGACGATGCCGATGGCATCTGTATCCTCACTTTAAACCGCCCTGATGCTTATAACTCCCTGTCACTTGAGCTGATGCAGGCACTGATCTGTTGTTTTGATGAGATCGCTGACGATACTTCTGTCAGGGTCTTAGTGCTCAAAGGTAGCGGCAGGGGGTTCTGTTCCGGCCATGATCTTAAGCAGATGCTGGGCGAAGGTGAAGAAGACTATTATCAGTGTACATTTGATACCTGTTCAACGTTGATGCAACGGATCGTTAACCTGCCGATTCCGGTTATTGCGCAGGTTCATGGCGTCGCGACTGCAGCGGGTTGTCAGTTGGTGGCCAGTTGTGATCTGGCGGTCGCCAGTAATAGCTCAAGGTTTGCAACGCCAGGCGTCAATATCGGATTGTTCTGTTCGACACCGATGGTGGCGCTTAGTCGTGCAGTATCTAAAAAGCATGCCATGGAGATGTTGCTGCTGGGGGATATGATTAATGCTGAGCGCGCCCGTGACATCGGTTTGATTAACTGGGCGGTTGCGGATGAAGAAGTTGAATCGCTGACCCTGCAGGTTGCCGGCAAAATCGCAGCACGCTCCCGTAAAGCTATTTCCATCGGCAAGCAGGCATATGTCACCCAGATTGATAAGCCTTTAGCAGAGGCTTATGAGCAATGCAGTAGAGTGATGACCGGGAACATGCTGACCTATGATGCGCAAGAAGGTATCGATGCCTTCATCAATAAACGTAAACCTGAGTGGCAGCACAGGTAACTTATACCGTTATCTTTCTGGTTAGTCAGATCGATTTTAATAGAACCGACCAGCGCAGGCAGGTCGGTTTTTTTATGCCTGCCTTACACCGAGGCAACGTATGAAAGTCATTGATGAAGATCAAATTACTAAAAAAACGCATGCATTTTTACGCTAGTCTGATAGTATTTTTACAAAATCGAATAAGCATATTTCTTTATGGAATATAAGAAGAGTCTAATAAAGCTAATTCGTATAAATAAAGTTGCTACAGCGGTCTGTTCTATACATTAGTCGAATTCTTATATATTTCTTTTGGGTATAAGGTTAGATCTAATAATAATATAGAGCTGATACTAAAGCTCAGTTGTATAGAGCCGTCTGGAGGCGTGGATGTCCAATCAGATCAAAGGTCCTTCGACCCGAGAGCTAATGGCACAGTTAGCAAAAGAGTCTGAAGGTTTATCAATTCGGGATCGTCGGGATTTCCTGAAAAAAGGTATGCTGGCTGCGGGGGCTGTCGCGACTAGTGTTGTAGCGGAAAGTGCTGTTGCGGGGAATAGTAACTTACCGCCGCTGGAGCCGGCATGGGGACGCCAGCTGGGTGCCGGGGTGGTAGATAAACCTTACGGTAGCCCTTCAGCATATGAGCGTGAGGTGGTACGCCGGACGGTACCCTGGCTGACTGCAGAGTCGATAGCATCGATCAGCATGACGCCGATTCAAGACCTGAAGGGAATTATCACGCCGAATGGCCTGGTGTTTGAACGTTACCATGCCGGTGTTGCCCAGATTAATCCGGAAGAACATCGCCTGATGATTCACGGTTTAGTCGAGCGGCCGATTATCTTCACGATGGAAGATCTGATGCGTTTTCCTTCGGTATCTGAAATTAAGTTTATTGAGTGTCCTGCTAACGGCGGCATGGAGTGGAAGGGAGCGCAGATGGAAGCGCTGCAGTTCACCCACGGCATGCTCAGTTGCTGTGAGTGGACCGGTGTTCCCTTAAGGGTTCTGCTGGAAGAAGTAGGTGTTAAACCGGAAGGAAAATGGATTTTGGCAGAGGGCGCCGATGGCTCCCACATGAGTCGATCAATTCCGCTGGAAAAAGCCCTCGACGACACCTTAGTAGTCTACGCCCAAAATGGTGAGATGCTGCGCCCGGAACAGGGTTATCCGCTACGTCTGCTTAATCCTGGCTGGGAAGGTAATACCTCTATCAAATGGCTGCGCCGCCTGGAGATTGGAGATAAACCCTGGTATCACCGGGAGGAAACCTCGAAGTATACCGACCTGATGGCTGATGGCCGGGCCCGCAAGTTTACCTTTGTTCAGGAAACTAACTCGGTAATTACTAATCCCTGTCCGGAAAAGCCGATTATCAAAAATGGGCTGATCGAGATTGAAGGAATCGCCTGGTCTGGCCGGGGCAAGGTTAAACAGGTGGATATCTCGTTTGATGGTGGCGTTAGCTGGGTACCCGCCAGTCTGAAAGGCTTAGTACTTGATAAAGCGCTGACCCGATTCAGTCTGGTGACTAAGTGGGATGGCCAGCCCTGGTTATTGCAGAGTCGCGCTATCGATGAAACCGGCTATGTTCAGCCGACGCTGGGACAGTTGCGCGAAATCCGCGGTACTAACTCGATCTACCATAAGAACTCGATTCATACCTGGAAAGTTGCAGCAAACGGAGGTATTTCAAATGTTCAGATTAGCTAAAAATACCCTCTGTACTGTTGTTGTGTCAGCGACTCTGCTGTCGTTTGCAGGACCGGCTTCTGCTGGAGAAAAATTTGGTTTTGGCCAGACCGCAACTGCTGAGCAGATCAGTGGCTGGGATATCGATATTCGGCCCGATGGTAAAGGTCTGCCCGCCGGACAAGGGTCTGTGGAAGAGGGAGAGGCGCTGTATGAGCAACTCTGTGCCAGCTGTCATGGTTTATTCGGTGAAGGAGAGGGGCGCTGGCCGGTACTGGCCGGTGGCGAGGGAACCCTGACTGAAGATCGACCGGTTAAAACTGTGGGCAGTTACTGGCCATATGCCAGCACTCTGTATGACTATATTCGTCGGGCTATGCCGTTTACTGCGCCGCGTTCTCTGAGCAATGAGCAGACCTATCAACTGGTTGCTTACGTTTTATATCTGAATGAATTGATCGAAGAAGATTTTGTGATTAGCCAGGATAATCTGGCCAGTATCGAAATGCCGAATCAGGAAGGCTTCTTCGTCGATCCCCGTCCGGACGTTAAGAATACCCGCTGTATGAAAGACTGCGCTGACATCAGCACCATGCAGATTGTTGGCACATTGCAGGGTATTACGCCGGTTAGTCATTTTGTCGAGGGTGCTGATGCGCCTGCGGCATCGCACCATGCGCAGGAAGAGAAAGAGCGACAGTTGCAAGGTGAAACCGGAGCTGCTGACGGCCATGTTGTTACGTTAACTGAGAGTGCCGTTGCTGGCAGGGATACATACAGTAATGCCTGTCAGGCATGTCATTCGTCGGGGATTGCCGGTTCGCCAAAATTTGGTGACAAGAATGCCTGGAGTGTCCGTATCGGTCAGGGTATGAGTGTCTTAATATCCCACGCGATTAATGGCTTCTCAGGGGAGAGTGGTACGATGCCGCCAAAAGGCGGGCGTAGCGATCTTTCGGATAAACAAGTTGAACAGGCAGTGGCTTATATGGTGGAATCCAGCCAGTAAGTTGATGATTTAAGGCCTGATTATTATAATCAGGCCTTTTTATTAAAATAACAATAACCTGAAAAAGGTAATACCGGAGGAAGGGGAATGCGCAAGCTGAAAACCTCGTTATGTACGGCAGGTTTCCTCGCGATGCTGACTGCTGGAACCGCACAGGCGGCAAGCCAGGATGATCTGATTGCGATGGGAAAGGCGGTCTACCTGAATAAATCAAAGGGTAACTGCGTTTCTTGCCATCAGATAGATGATTCCGATGCCACGCAAGCTGGTAATCAGGGACCACCAATCGTTGCTATGCAGCAGCGTTTTCCTGATAAGAGGATGCTACGGGCCCAGATATGGGATGCCACAGTGAATAATCCGCTGACGATTATGCCGCCACTGGGTAAACACTGGATCCTGTCGGAGCAAGAGATCGACGCTGTCGTCGAATACGTTTACCAGTTTTAACCGTGTCGTGAACGGTATTGATAGCCATATTAAGTCACGATAGATAGGGGATTTGAATAATGATAAATCAGTCGAACTGCCGTTAAGGCAATCGCAACGGGTGGCGCCCTGCATGGGGTGCCGCAGTGAGTAATCCGTTAACGATTATTCCATTGTTAGGCACACTCAGGTGGCAAACACTGGATCCTGTCGGAGCAAGAGATCGACGCTGTCGTCGAATACGTTTACCAGTTTTAACCGTGTCGTGAACGGTATTGATAGCCATATTAAGTCACGATAGATAGGGGATTTGAATAATGATTAATCGTCGAACTGCCATTAAGGCAATCGCAACGGGTGGCGCCCTGCATGGGATGCCGCAGTGAGTAATCCGTTAACGATTATTCCATTGTTAGGCATACTCAGGTAGGCAAACACTGAATTCTATCAAAGCAAGAGATCGACGACTGTCGTCGAAAATGTTTACAAGTATTAACTATATCGTGAACGGTATTGAGAACCGTATTGTAAGTCACGATAGATAGGGGATTTGAATAATGATTAATCGTCGAACTGCCATTAAGGCAATCGCAACGGGTGGCGCCCTGATTGGCGCTAGTGTACTGATGCCTCGTCTGGCGATGGCGGCATGGAATAAGGATGCCTTTGGTTCTGATAATCAGGGCACAGCGATGAGTGCTCTGTTAGGTGGTGAGCCAACGGCCAGTGATGAAGTTAGCCTGAAAGCGCCAAGTATCGCAGAGAACGGTGCAGTGGTACCGGTAACAGTCAAAACGTCAGTGGCGAATGTTGAATCGATCAGCCTGTTTGTTGAAGGCAACCCAACGCCATTAGTCGCAAATTTTGCGATTCCGGCCGGCACTAAAGCTGAAGTATCGACCCGTATCCGTATGGGTAAGACTTCGACGATTACGGCGGTGGTGAAAGCTGAGGGTAAGTTACTCAGTGCATCCCAGGAAACCAAAGTCACCATCGGTGGTTGTGGCGGTTAATTTAGCTTTAGTAAAGAGGAAAGAATCATGGCTGGTATTATGAAAGTTAAGGCTAAGGCTAAAAATGACGTGACAAGCGTTAAGCTGATGGCGAAGCACATTATGGAAAGTGGTCAACGTAAAGATAAGAAGAGCGGTGAACTGATTCCTGCAATGTTCCTGCAGGAAATTACTATACAGCACGGCGGAAAAACAGTGTTTTCCGGCAACCTGGGTACTGCGGTTTCTAAGAACCCATACCTGTCATTCAAATTTGATGGTGGTGCCAAGGGTGATGAGTTAACGATTAGCTGGGTTGAAAATACGGGTAAGACCGGCACTGAGACTGCTGCGATAAAGTAAACCGGCGCTGCCGATTTACCCTGCTGGTTAAGCTGTGGAGTGAATTAAATGAAAATAATAAAAAAACTGACCGTTGGCCTGACTGTTGGCTTAGGTGTGACGATGCTGTCACAACTGGCCCTTGCGGCTGATTCGGGTTTTACGCTGGAAACAGTGAACCCTGAAGCGGACCGAATAGCCCTGCAAAACTACTTTAAACAGCGTTTTCCTGAGACTGAAGTTCAGGACTATGTGAATGGTATCTACGCCGTCGATGCGGATTCCCGTGCGCAATGGGAGGAGATCGAAGAGTTTCCGCCGTATGAATTTGCTGTCGATGAAGGTGAGGCACTGTTCAATACGCCTTTTGCTAACGGTAAAGGCTATGCCGATTGTTTCGACAACGGCGGTATCGGTATTCGCCAGAACTTCCCGTACTGGAATAAAGAAGAAGGCACAGTTAAAACCCTGGAAATGGAGATTAACGAGTGCCGTGAAGCTAACGGTGAAAAGCCACTGAAATGGGGCAAGGGTGAGATCGCTAAAGTGTCTGCTTACATGGCATGGACCTCCCGCGATAAACAGTTTGATGTACAGATCCCAAGTGATGATGCGCGGGCAAAAGCGGCTTACCTTGAAGGTAAAAAGTTCTTCTACGCCAAGCGCGGACAGTTGAATCTGTCTTGCGCTAACTGTCACGTACAAGGAGCTAATATCCGGATTCGTGCCGACCTGCCAAGCCCACAATTAGGGCACGTATCACACTTCCCGGTGTTCCGCTCCAAATGGGGCTCTCTGGGTACCTTGCACCGTCGATATTCAGGTTGTCATAAGGATTCCCGGTCTAAGCCGATGAAGCCTCAGACTGAGACTTTCCGTAATCTGGAATACTTTCAGACCTATATGAGCAATGGTCTGGTGGTGAATGGTCCGGGCGCACGTAAGTAATCAGGCAACGAAGGAAACTGAATCATGAAAAAAGCACTGATCGCAGCGGTTGCTGCACTGACGCTGGTTCCGGCTTTCGCGTCTGCCGAAAGCTTTGACGATGCGTTCAACAAGGCCAGGGCAATGTATGGCAAGGGCCATGTCTTCGAATGGCAAGGCAGCCAGTATGCCGCAATCCATGAAGAGGAAGCTGAAGCCAATGTCGCAGCGACTGCGGACAATGCGCAGCTGATGATCGATAAGGCTAAGGCGAAAAATAAAGAAGCGGCTAAGCTGGGCTTTGAGTGGAAGTTAACCGGGGATATTCTGAAGAAAGCTGAACAGGCTAAGGCTGACGGCGATTTCCGTAAGGCTCTGGATCTGGCGACGCAGGCTAAATACCATGCCCGTATGGGGATTCAACAGTATCACTACGCCCAGTCAAACTGGCAGTTGTCGGTACCCCAGTAATTTTAAGCCCGGTAGCCTTAACTTCCTATCCCCCTGCGACCACCCGGTCGCAGGGGATTTCCGCTTTATCTGACAGGTGATCACGTATGTCTATGTCTCGCCGCGAGTTTGCCCAGCTATTAGGTCTGGCTGGTGCTGCTGGTATTCTTCCCGTACAGGGATTTGCTGCTAAGAAGCAGCCCGGTGATCTTTATGAAGTACCCAATTTTGGTAATGTGCGATTACTGCACATGACCGATTGTCACGCCCAGTTACTGCCGATCTATTTTCGCGAACCCAATGTCAACCTGGGTATCGCCGGTGCGTATGGTCAGGCGCCGCATCTGGTGGGTGACAAGTTGCTACAACATTTTGGTATTCAGTCGAATACTCTGGAAGCCCATGCTTTTTCCTGCATGAATTATGAAAGTGCCGCGGGTAAGTACGGTAAGGTGGGGGGCTTTGCTCATATAAAAACCCTGGTCAATCGTCTGCGACAGAGCTACGGCAGCGAGAACACTTTGTTGCTGGATGGCGGTGACACCTGGCAGGGCTCAGGTACCTCATTCAAAACCCGGGGTATGGATATGGTCCGGGCGGGTAATGATCTGGGTGTCGATATTATGACTGGCCACTGGGAGTTTACCTACCATCAGGAAGAGATATTGAACAATATCAAAGCTTTCAATGGTGAGTTTCTGGCTCAAAATGTCTTTATTACTGAAGATGCGCTGTTTGAAGGTGCCGATGAGTATATTCATGATGAAGATAGTGGTCGGGTATTTAAACCTTACACGATCAAAGAGATGGGTGGAGCCCGGATCGCTGTAATAGGCCAATGTTTCCCGCGTACCAAGATCGCCAATCCGGCACGCTTTATTCCGGACTGGACCTTTGATATCTACGATGACAACTTGCAGGAACTGATCGATGAGATCCGTGCCAACGAAGGGGTCGATGCGGTTATCGTGCTCTCTCATAACGGTATGGATGTCGATCTGGAGATGGCCCGTCGGGTTAGCGGTATCGATGCGATTCTGGGGGGGCATACCCACGATGGTATGCCGACACCGACTATTGTAAAGAATAACGGTGGTAAGACCCTGGTATGTAACGTTGGCTCTAATGGAAAATTCGTCGGTGTTATGGACCTCGATGTGCGTGGTGGAAAAGTACATGATTTCCGTTATCGCCTGATGCCGGTGTTCTCTGAGCTGCTGCCGGCTGATCCACAGATGGCAAAGCTAATTGACGATATTCGTGCACCTTATCTGGGCTGGTTGAATGAAGAGCTGGCGGTGGCCGATGAGCTGATGTTTCGCCGCGGTAACTTCAACGGTACTTTTGATCAGGTGATCTGTAACGCATTGAATGAAGTGAATGATGCGCAAATCTCACTGTCGCCGGGTTTCCGTTGGGGTACAACAGTACTCAAAGGGCAGACTATCACCATGGAACATGTGTTGGATCAGACCTGTCTGACCTATCCGGAAACCTATGTGCGCGAGATGAAGGGGGAGGAGCTGAAGCTGATCCTCGAAGATGTCGCCGATAATCTGTTTAACCCGGATCCGTACCTGCAATCCGGTGGAGATATGGTTCGCGTAGGTGGCTTTGATTATGTGTGCGATCCAACAAAGTCGATCGGTCAGCGGATCAGCGAAATGACATTGGACAATGGGCAAAAGATCGACGCAGCTAAGAGCTATAAAGTATCCGGCTGGGCGACAGTTGGATCCCGTTCAGACGGTGCCGATATCTGGGATGTGGTGGGCGAGTATCTGCGTGATCATAAGGTCGCGAAGATCGAGAAACTGAATACACCTAAACTGGTTAACGTCGCCGGTAATCCCGGTTTGACTGACTATAGCTGATTCAGGTCAGCATTGTCTTATAACGAGACGTATAAGGGCTCTTAGCAGGGCCCTTTTTCGTTTTGGCGCGTTCTACTTATGGCTTTCATCCGCTAGAATGGCAATCTGATTTAAGCATGGAGTAATAAGGTGAAAGCGATAATACTGCTCGCTGTGGCAGCGACACTGTCTCTGTCCGGCTGTAATGCGGCGAATGTACAGCCCCAGCCTGTGGAACTGCCAGCTCCTGTTGCAGCCGTACAGGATAACAGTGCGCAGCAAGCACAGCAGTTTGAAACGCTAAATAGCCGGATTACGCTGTTGCAGGAACAAGTTTTAGGCTTGAAGGTACAGAATGCTGCCGTTGCTGAGAAGGCCCAGTTATTACTGAATCAGTTTCAGGTACTAGCACAGAATATTGGTCGGGAAGGGGTTAAACAGGAATCTGAAAACTCCCCCCAGCAGCTGGAATTGCTGCTCAGTCGGCTTGATCGGCAGTTAGTAGAACTGCAACAGGCGGCACCGGATCTGGGCGTCGGTAATCCGTTCCTGCTGGCAACCTGTTATACCGCCAAAGGTAAGTGGAAACTGATTCGCTATAACCGGTTCAGTGGTGAGAGCTGGATCTCTGCTGATACCAATTGGCAGCCGCTGAATGAAGAGTTAACGCCGGCAATTTCTTCTTATGAAGTTCAGCTGTTACGGGCTAATGGTGATGTGAAGGGCTATGTCGCTGCGCGAATTGATCAGAATACCGGTGATACCTGGTGGCTGAGCGGTGAGACCTGGGTGAAGTATCAGCATTAGTATCAGCATTAGTATCAACAACAGTATCAACAATGAATGACATGACGTTAATGAAAGAGAGAACAGCACAGAGCCTGATCGAGATCTTCAATGGGTTATTCGAAGACAGCCTGAATACAGTTTTGTTATTGGGGGATGATGAGCCTATCTATCTCCCTGCTGATGAGGATAATCCGCGACACCGGGTCATTTTTGCCCACGGTTTTTTTGCCAGTGCTTTGCATGAGATAAGCCACTGGTGTATCGCCGGTGAGCAACGTCGTCAGTTGGTGGATTTCGGATATTGGTATAAACCCGATGGTCGTACCGCTGCAGAGCAGGCTGAATTTGAAACAGTTGAGGTTAAACCGCAAGCGCTGGAGTGGATATTATCCCAAGCAGCGGGGCATAAATTTCACTTCAGTGCCGATAATCTGGGGAGTGATATAGGCGCCAGTGATCAGTTCAAGCAGAATGTGTTACAGCAAGTACAGCAGTATATTGGTGAGGGAATCCCGCTGCGGCCTGGTAAGTTAGTCGAAGCCTTTCAGGAATATTACGGCACCCGGATCCAGCTTTCAGATTTCAGTCTGGAAGGGAAATAAGCGATCTGATTCAGAACAAAAAAACCGGCTCTTTGGCCGGTTTTTTATGTGTTAAGTCAGTCGGAGAGACCTGAAATCAGTGGCTGTGCTTTTTACCCATTGCAGCCATTACCTGTTCCACCGGCAGCTCCAGTTGCTTACTGGTTCCATCACTGAAGTTGAGTTTCAGGTCAACGAATTCGCCTTGCTTAAGGTTACGGTTAAGTCCTATTAGCATGATGTGGTGGCCTCCGGGTTTCAGTTCGACTGTTTCGTTGCCAAACATGGATACCTGAGGGATGCGTCGCATCTTCATCACACCATCGTCAGAGTGAGCGTGTGTATGTAGCTCAACTGACTTAGCCACAGAACTCTCAGCTGAAAGCAGTGCGACATTATCGCTGCTGCCATTCTTCAGGGTCATAAAGGCGGCGCTGTTAGGCTGCCCGGGAGGAACTGCCCGAACGT
Organism: Amphritea sp. HPY; assembly: GCF_050870985.1. Lineage (NCBI taxonomy): Bacteria > Pseudomonadati > Pseudomonadota > Gammaproteobacteria > Oceanospirillales > Oceanospirillaceae > Amphritea > Amphritea sp. HPY. The sequence goes on from NZ_CP194015.1 coordinate 333,045, forward strand.
AGCCATGGTCGATGTTTACCTCTGCAAATACGCTGGCAGAAAGGGTCAGCGCAGAGATCAGGGTGATCAGTTTATTCATGGAGTTTACTGCCGCTCTAAAATTTAGTGTTAGTTAAGAAGCTGACGTAGCTTAGCGGTCAACTCATTCGGCATAGTGCCGTGCATCAGTGTTTCTCTCAGGTTACCCTGCTGATCGATCAGATAGGTCCGGGATGAGTGATCGACCGCGTAGCCCATGGCCGAGTCTTTCAGTTCGACAATGCGATAAAAGGCACCATACTGCTTTACAACCTGATCGATCTGATCCCGGTTACCGGTCAGGCCGAGCATGGTTGGATAAAAAAACTGGCTGTATTCTGCCAGGCGTTCAGGTGTATCCCGCTCGGGATCAACACTGATAAAGATTGACTGGACCTGGGCGGCTTCCTGCGGCGTCATGCTTTTAAGTGCCTGGGACATTACCGCCAGAGATGTCGGACAGACATCCGGACAGGAAGCGTAACCGATATAGAGTGCGACAACCTTACCACGGTAATCCGGTAGCGAAATCGGGCCCGAGGCCCCTTGCAGGGTGAAGTCCCCACCGAGCTTATGTGACAGTAACTGATTTGAATCACTGTTGCGTGGTGCCAGGATAAACGCAACCGCAAGGCCCGCGAGTAGTGCAGCGGTCAGGATCAGCAGATTTCTCAGGGTAGACAGATTATTGTTCATTATTGTGCCCTGAAATCAAACCGGGCCTTCACCGGGCCCTGTGGTGTATTAACCAAAACGGTTGCTCGCCAGCCCATCTCGCCGGTGACGCAGGCGCCTAATGATCCACGGCCGGTAAATAGTCCGTCCTGTTGCCGTAGTAAAGGTGTCTGGTTGATACCCATATACATCTCGGTGCCTTGCAGGTCGACCAGGGCGGACTCTACGTCAACACCATTGACGCTAACATTGAAATTGACCGGCTGCAGAGAGCGCATGTTCCTTGGGCTCACATCGAGAGTGATCGCGACGCCACCGGCTTGAGCTGTACATGCCTGCTGACTGATGTCGCAATCAGGATTACTTAATTGTGCCGGCACTGAACCGGCACCGATACTAAAATATTCTGAAAATAACCAGCCGCTGATAATCGCAATTACTAATGCAGTAATAGTGATGTAGTTACGACTGGAGCTGCGACTGGGGTTGCAACTGGAACTGCTGGCTTCGGTTTGGCTCATTAAAATCTCATGCTGCTGCGTGGCCTGATTCAAGTAGCCATAGATTAGTTTGATTTTGGCTGAAAAAGGCGTTGAAAACGATGTGACAAATTGTCGCACTATCCGATGGACAACAACAGCCCTGGAACAGGGTCACCGAAGATAAATAACCGATGGAAGGTACTAATTTAGGTTTTTTTCCTATATAGGGCGAGATGAAATTTTGTTTAAATTAGATAGATCTGATTTTGAAGATAATAAGTTGAGCCAGCTTCGGGGGGGGGGGGGAAGGGCGTTGTTCATTCGCTATTCATAGATAGTCTGTATGATTTAATACAATTTTCAGGGATGAAACTATATCGCAGAGGTATACCGATCAGGGGGGATCGTAATGCTAAATCGTTGTCGTCAGTGCCAATATCTTATTGAGTCTGAACTTATTAGTGAAGCACATAGTCACTTGAAGCTATTAATAAGCAGGCCGCAAGCTCAGATATACCAATGTGATGTTTGTAGTAGCTGCTTTATTTTTACCGATCAGGATATATCCCTGGTACTGTTCAATGCAGAGCAACAGGAACAGGTAAAATCAGTACCGGCTCCGTTATAACTATTATTATCGGTTAAAGAACCCTCCATCGTGAGGGATTTTTATTACCTCATCGTCATGTTGCTATCTTGTTAATTAGCGTCTCCTTTGCTGGATGTTGTGGTTGTATTAATGTCGATCCCGCTGCCAGGGATTGCTTTGCCAGTGGTGAAAGAGCAAACTGAGGCAGAGCTTTTTACAGCCAGTGAATGGAGATCTGCTGAATGGTAATGCAGTGGGATAAGCTACTGACAACTAAGCGCTATGGTCATGAAAACCTACGTCCGGAAGAGATTGGCCGTAGCCATTTTCATAAGGACCATGACCGTATTATCTTTTCCAGTGCCTTTCGCCGTCTGGGGCGTAAAACCCAGGTTCATCCGCTGGCGTTGAATGACCATATCCATACCCGCTTGACCCACAGTATTGAGGTCGGCAGTCTCGGCCGTAGCCTGGGTATCCGGGTCGGTGAAATACTTCAGGATCAGTTGCCGCACTGGATCAGCCCGCATGATCTGGGCACTATCGTACAGTCCGCCTGTCTGGCCCATGATATAGGTAATCCGCCATTTGGCCATGCCGGTGAGTATGCGATTCGTGATTGGTTTAAACAGAAGGCTGATAGTCCGTTATTGCAATCATTATCGGATCTGGAACGGCTCGACCTGCAAACTTTTGAAGGCAATGCCCAGGGCTTTCGGGTCGTGACCCGTATTGAAAACCATCTCTTCAGTGGTGGTCTGCGGCTTACCTATCCGACGTTGGGTACGCTTCTGAAATATCCCTGGACCGTTGAACGGGCGGGAAAAAAAGGTAAATTCAGTAGCTTCAAAACAGAGTCTGAAATCCTCGATGCGCTGGGGCGTGAACTTGGCCTGGTACAGTTGGGTGAGCATTACTGGTGTCGTCATCCACTGGCGTATCTGGTCGAGGCTGCCGATGATATCTGTTATGCGATCCTTGATCTGGAAGATGCAATTGAACTGAATATTCTCGGTTTCAACGACATTAAACCGATTCTGCTGCAACTATGCGGTAATCTGGATTATCAGGATGAAATCTTTTCTACTCAGGCCTCTGCCCGGCGCAAGATCTCTGCCCTGCGCGGGATGGCGATGGAGAATATGGTCGAGTCTACCGTTGCTGCATTCACTGCTAACCTGCCACAGATTATGACTGGAAAATATAACGGTGAGCTACTGGCCGATGGTGACCCGGGTGTACAGCAGGGCTTGTCTGCGGCGAAACAGCTGGCCAAAGAAAGAGTATTTCCGGATAACCGTAAAGCAGAGCTGGAAGTGGGGGCTTACAGTACATTGGGTACATTGCTTGATGCTTTCTGTGAGGCTGCATTTGAATTGCATACCGGCGGTGAGGATCAGCTGAGTTACCGCAGCCAGAAAATTATCAGTCTGATGGGAATTCATTGCCCGCAAGCTGATTGGCCGTTGTATCCTTCTTTTATGCGGGTACTCGATTTTATTGGCGGGATGACGGACAATTATGCTGCTTACCTGGCACGTCAGATCGGTGGTAAATCGATTAGCTAGTATTGTGTGATGTTTTTGTCTGGCACGTCATATTAGTGGTAAGTCGGTTAATTAATAATTTCAAGATAAACATGTTGAGGTGTAACAGGTGTCAATGCGAGATCAGTTAGGTTCGCTGGTATTTTCCACTGAGAAAGGTAAGTTGTGTCCGGCTTGTCATGAGGCCCTGGATGCCTGTATCTGTGATCAGCTGGCGGATCAGCAGCGGCTGGATAATCTGGATGGCGTCGTACGCATCCGGCGGGAAACCTCGGGTCGTAAGGGTAAAGGCGTGACCACTGTTAGCGGCGTTCCAGTGGCGGATAAAGAGCTTAAACAGTTGGCAAAAAAATTGAAGCAGCAGTGTGGTACTGGCGGAGCACTGAAGGATGGTGTTATCGAAATTCAGGGTGATCACCGCGAAAAACTGAAGCAGTTACTGGAGCAACAAGGTTTCACTGTTAAACTTGCGGGCGGATAAGATGGCTAATAAAGTAAAGAAAAAAGTCTGCACGTTTTGCCTGATGATGCGTTTTATGCTTTTTTTTATGGTAATAGTTGGTGCTTTTTTGCTCAATGGTATTTATAATTTCCTGAATTAGTAGCACGTCGGTCGTGTTACGCCCTGACAGGGAGTCGGGTTTAATATCTACAGGGAGTAGACTATGAACGTTATCGATCCGCGTGCCGTCCTGGCCGTGTTGCTGGTTTTTCTGTTTAACCCCGGCACCTTACAAGCTGAAGTTATCTCTTATGTTGACGACACCGGGCGTAAAGTCTTCGTCGATCATGTGCGTAAAATTCCCCCTCGTTTCCGTGATCAGAGCGAATCCTTCAAGGAGGAGGGCGAGCTACTACCATCGGAAGATAAGCAGACTCTAGACACTCAGCGTAAGCAGGCACAGCAGGCTCTGACCAGACAGCGGGCACTGCGTAAGCTGGAGCAGCAGCTGGCCAGCATGCAAAGCGATGTCATAGTGCGGGGTAATCAGGTGATAGTACCGGTTAAACTGTACTGGCGCGGGCGTTCAGCTAATTTGAAGCTGTTGCTCGATACCGGTGCGTCCATGACTGTAGTGCACAGTGACGCTGTTGTGAGTCTGAAGTCTGCAGCACGCAGTAGTAGCTATGCTCAGGTTGCCGGTGGTGGTGTGATAAGTACCGAACAGGTGGTGTTCGACCGGTTGGAGTTTGGTCCCTATAAGCTGGCCAGCAAGACGGTTTCGGTTATCGATACTGAGCGGGCCTCAGGCTTTGATGGTCTGCTGGGGATGGATATTATAAGCCAGCAGCGCTACGAGATTGATTTTGCCAGACAGAAGATTACATGGAACCCTGATGGCTACCGTAAGCTCAGTGTTGCGCTGGAGGAAGCTCGTGCCGATGAGGATGAGATGCAGTCATCGGCGCAGATGCAGCCTTTACAGTAATTTTTCTGAACTGGATTACAACAAGAAGCCCGCTTTTGCGGGCTTTTTGTTGACTGTGTAGAGGTTCCTATGCTGTTTTAGCCCAGTTCCTGTTCAGCCAGTTTCAGGTCCAGCGTTGCTTTCAGCAGCTTGTACAGGCGGATGGCCGCATCGATCTCTTCTTTTCGGTTAGTCAGGCTTTCGATGTTGAGTCCCAGAGGAATACCCAGGTCACCACAGGCTTCCAGTATCTGATCTAAGTTGTTTCGGCAAATACGAACCGATTCACCCAGAGGATTCGCGGCGTCCAGTATGCGGTGTTGCGTGGCAACTGGCACAGAGATGCCCAGCCATTCCATAAATTCCAGGGTTTTGGCGCTGCCGCATGGGGTAAACGTCAGAATAATCCGCTTTGGTTCAACTCCGCGCTCTTTGCACTCACGCGCATAGGAGCTTAACAGATCGATGGTCGCCTGAGCGTTATATACCGCCTGGGAGATAAAATACTCGCAACCTTGTGCTGTTTTTTCCAACAGACGAAGATGTTCATTGCCTTTGCTTGCATGCCGCTCAGCAATAGTTACACCACCCAGATGAAAGTTCAGGCTGTGTTCCTGGAGTGCATTGTAGGCTTGCGGCAGGGGTAGTTTAATATCGCCTTCAGATGATGGGCTACCCACTAATACCAGATCACGAACACCGTGCGGACACCATGCGCGGTCCAGCCACTCATCAAAATCATCCCTGTTACGTTGTGAGACGCTTTTGTAGGTGATGACCGGACGGCCGGATTTCTCACGCAGAACGGCAGCATATTCCCGAGGATCGTGGGTTGTCATAAAAGGGAATGGACGTGGCTTGTCGGTACGGCTGCTTTCATCCTGGATGTCATACACAATAACGCCGTCATAATCGATCTGGCCCAGTCGCTCCAACAGTTTACTGCCGATCTCATTAACCTGTCCCATAGAAACAGAAGACTTCGGTGGTGTGGTACCGATGAAGTAGACGCCGCGGCTGGGGTCTGCGAATTTCTGTTTCAGTCTAGAGTCAGTCATTTCTGTTTCCGTTGGTATTGCTGATAGGTTGTGTGAGTACCTGTATGGAACTTATATCTGTTCCTTAAGTGCTAATAATTCTAACAATGAATTGGTTTCATGTATTTAGGTTATAAGGTGAAATTTTTTGTAGTTAATATGAGTAGATTTAATTCCACATGAAATAGAATAAATAACAGGCGTGATTTTGGGTTAAACATAGGAGGCCGCGTGGCTAAACCAAAGCTAGATCTTGCAGGTATTCAGGCTCAGGTTCCAGAGCAGGGGGCGCAGCGAAAGCTACCGCCGGTGCATCTGTGGAATCCAGATTTTTGTGGCGATCTGGATATGCAGATCACTCGTGATGGTCGCTGGATTCATGAAGGTGGTGAGATAAAGCGTCCGGCCATGGTCACTATGTTTTCGACCATTTTATGGCGTGAGGGTGAAAATTACTTTTTGGTGACGCCGGTTGAGAAAGTGGGGATTCAGGTAGAAGGCGTGCCGTTCTTTTTCACCGGGCTGGATCTGCGTGAGGGTGAGCAAGGCCGGGAGTTGGTTTTCACTTCGAACACTGACGATGTCATTGTTGCAGGACCAGACCATCCGTTGCGTGTTGAGACTGATGTAAACAGCGGTGAGCCTTCACCCTACCTGATGGTGCGCTACGGCATGGAAGGGCGGCTCAGTCGGAATGTGTTCTATCAGCTAGTGGATCTGGCTGAGGAACGGGACGGTCAGTTGATTGTGAGCAGTGCAGGCTCTACCTTTCAACTGGGTAGCCTGGATTGAGTCAGTGGCCTGAAGAGCTTGAAAACAGGTTAATGACAATGACGCCTGCCACTATCAGGCAGATACCCAGTATGGCTGGCAGGTCGGGTGTTTGTTTGTAAACCACTGCGGCCACTATGGCGATTAATGCTACGCCGACGCCAGCCCAGATCGCATAGGCAACCCCAAGTGGAATGCTCTTCAAAGCCAGTGACAGAAAGTAAAAGGACACAGCGTAGCCGACAACGACCAGGACACTGGGGCCGATACGGCTGAACTCATCTGAAGTTTTCAGGGCGCTGGTGGCGATGACTTCTGCAAGGATGGCTATGGCGAGGTAGATCTGTCCCATGTTATGCACTCATTTTTCAGGGGCTTGGAAATACAGTAATGCGTAGATAAGGGCTCCTGATCACTTACCTGCGTCATAACCCGGTAACTACTGATCTGTCAGAATATCTGCAGGGGCGGTTCCTGAAGGGCTGCCAGCTGTTCCCGAAGTTCCAGTATATGTTCACTCCAGTAGCGTACGGTATTAAACCAGGGGAAGTTGTGGGGAAACGCGGGGTCTTCCCAGCGGCGGGCAATCCAGGCGGCGTAGTTCATCATGCGCAGGGTGCGTAGCGTTTCTGCCAGCTGCAGTTCCCGGGGCTGAAAATCGTAGAACTCGTTATAACCTTCGATTATCTCTGAAAGCTGGATCTGCTGGCTATTGCGGTCGCCGGAAAACAGCATCCATATATCCTGAATTGCCGGCGCCATGCGGGCATCGTCAAAATCGACGAAGTTGGGTGCATTATCACGCCACAGCATATTGCCGATATGGCAGTCACCGTGCACCCGGATAAAGTTCAGGTCGCCACTTTGTTGCCAGATCTCTTCCATGCGTTGCAGCAGGTCGGTACTCAGTGAATCATAAGCCAGTTGCAGTTCAGCCGGGATGAATTTACTGCTAATCAGTTCAACGCTGTCACGTCCATAGCTTTGTATATCAATGCTCGGGCGGTGTGCGAAAGGTTTTTGCGCGCCGATAAGATGAATTCGTCCGAGCATGCGACCTAAGGTATAAAGATTGTCCAGGTTATCCAGTTCCGGGGCATGGCCACCCTTACGGGGGAACAGCGCGAACATAAACTCGCCATAGTAGAACAGGCTTTCGCCTGCGCTATTGGTCAACGGCGCGACGACAGGTAGCTCCTGTTCCTGCAGTTCGAAGCAAAACTCATGTTCTTCTATAATCTGCTCCCGGGTCCAGCGGGCAGGGCGGTAAAATTTTGCAATCAGCGGTTGCTCGCCTTCGATACCAACCTGATAGACTCGGTTCTCATAGCTGTTCAGGCCAAATACCCTGCCATCACAAAGGTAGCCCAGGCTTTCTATCGCGTCCTGAATGTAACTTGGCGTCAGGCTTTCAAACGGGTGCAGGTTTTCGCTCATAATGACCAACTATTTGTCCGACCAGGTGTTATAAGGATTGTTGAGCAAATTCGAGTTGTAATATTTGGCATCGCCGGTTACTTCTATAGTAACCCAGTCAGGCAGTTGCACTGCTTCGTGTTCGTCGTTGAGTTCAACCTCTGCGACTATCAGTCCAAGATTGTCGCCGGCAAAGATATCGACTTCCCAGAGATGCTTGTCGTGGGTAATCAGGTGGCGAACTTTATCAATTTTGGGGCCGCTGCACAGTTCAGCCAGCATCTGCTCTGCATCAGCCAGGGGGACTTCATATTCAAATTCGCTGCGTACCGCGCCGCGATTTTCGCCTTTGAGGGTCAGAAAGGCCTGATCCCCCATGATACGAACACGTACTGCAGTCTTATCCTGGGTGGGCACATAGCCCTGTTTAATGCTGATACCACAGTTCAGCTCGCCCAGCTTAGCCGGATCAATCAGGAATTTACGTTCGATTTCCTTTGCCATTTCAAACTCCAACAAAAAAGGCACTGATTAAAGTGCCTTTTTACTAAATAGCAACGCTTCCAACGAAGTCGAAGCGTTTATGCCTGGATATGCATAAGAGTAATCAGCTGCCAGGGGCAGTGTTACATTATTCTCATGCCTGGTTTAGCGCCTTCGTGTGGCTCTAAGATCCACAGATCCTTACCGCCAGGACCTGCTGCCAGAACCATGCCTTCAGACATGCCGAACTTCATCTTACGCGGCGCCAGGTTAGCGACCATAACAGTCAGCTTGCCTTCCAGGTCTTCTGGTGCGTAAGCGGACTTTATACCGGCAAACACATTGCGGGTTTCGCCACCAAGATCAAGCGTCAGCTGAAGCAGCTTTTTAGCACCGTCGACATGCTCCGCTTTGGCAATCAGGGCGACCCGCAGATCAAGCTTTGCAAACTCGTCAAAGCTAATTGTGTCGGCTATTGGGCTCTCATCCAGCGGTGACTTTTCAGCAGCCGGAGTCGGAGCAGCTTCAGCAGCTGCGGCCATGGTTGCCTTGCTGTCTTCGATCAGGGCGTTAACTTTATCTTCTTCAACCCGTTGCATCAGTGGCTTGAACTTGTTGATCTTATGATCCAGCAGCGGCTGCTGGATAGCATCCCAGTTGAAGTTTTCGATGTTCATAAACTTAGCTGCATCTTCAGCAACCTGTGGCAGAACCGGTGCCAGGTAAGAGATGATGACACGGAACAGGTTGATGCCCATGGTGCAGCAATCCTGAACTTCCTGCTCTTTACCTTCCTGTTTAGCCAGAACCCATGGCTCGGCGGCATCGATATACTGGTTGGCTTTATCGGCGATATGCATAATCTCGCGCATCGCTTTGCCATACTCGCGCGCTTCATACGCGTTAGCGATCAGTTCACCTGATGCAACGGCTTCTTCATACAGGGCGGGCACTGCCAGCGAGCCACCCAGTTGGCCATCAAACTTCTTCTTGATAAAACCTGCGCAACGGGAGGCGATATTAACCACCTTGTTGACCAGATCGGCATTTACCCGCATCCGGAAATCATCCAGGCTCAGATCGATATCATCAATACCGGAGCCGAGTTTTGCCGCGAAGTAGTAACGCAGATATTCAGGGCGCAGATGCTTGAGATAGGTTTCCGCCATAATGAAGGTGCCGCGGGACTTGGACATCTTCTGTCCATTAACCGTCAGGAAACCGTGGCAGAATACACCGTTCGGTTTACGGAAACCGGCGCCTTCAAGCATCGCAGGCCAGAACAGAGTATGGAAGTAGGCGATATCTTTACCGATAAAGTGATACAGCTCGGTATCTGAAGATTCGTTCCAGTACTCATCGAAATCAACGTCGTTCTTCTCGCACCAGTTCTTGAAACTGGCCATGTAACCGATTGGCGCATCCAGCCAGACGTAGAAATACTTGCCTGGCGCATCCGGGATTTCAAATCCCCAGTACGGTGCATCACGGGAGATATCCCAGTTCTGCAGTCCGGATTCAAACCATTCGTTCAGTTTGTGGATCATATGTTCCTGAACATGGTTATCAACCCAGTTGCGCAGGAATTGTTCGAAATCACCGAGTTTGAAAAAATAATGCTCAGATTCTTTTTCGATCGGCTTCGCTCCGGAAACTGCAGAGTATGCATTCTTCAGTTCAACCGGGCTGTAAGTCGCACCGCAGACCTCGCAAGAATCGCCATACTGATCAGCAGCACCGCATTTAGGGCACTCGCCCTTAACGAAACGATCCGGAAGGAACATCTCTTTTTCAGGATCGTAGGCCTGGGTGATGGTCTTTTTATCGATATGGCCACCGTCACGCAGACGGGTGTAAATCAGCGATGCGAACTGCTGATTCTCGTCGGAATGGGTGGAGTAGTAATTATCAAAGTTAACCATGAAACCGGCGAAGTCGCGCTGGTGTTCCTGGCTGACCTGATCGATCAGTTCCTGAGGTGTAATACCCATCTGATCCGCTTTAAGCATGATCGGAGTACCGTGGGCATCGTCAGCACAGACATAAGTGCACTGGTTGCCACGCTGGTTCTGGAAGCGGGTCCAGATATCAGTCTGGATATATTCCACCAGATGACCCAGATGAATTGGGCCGTTGGCATAAGGCAGAGCACTGGTAACGAGAATCTTGCGTTGTTTGTCTGTCATGATTCAAAACTGATCTACGGTTAAATATAAGCGCGCAATTTTACCCTTAAACAGGGTTAATTACAGTACTCAGGCCGATCTTTTTCTTTCTGCTTAACAATCCGCTTGTAAAGGGGGGGCTGACAGATTCACAGAATGGTGAGTTGAAATTGGACAGCGCTAAACTTTGCGGTTCATTCTTAGCTTAAGCGATAAAAAAAAACAGGCTACAGGATTTAGCCGGTTTTTGCTGCCGGAGCTGAGCGATGTTTAAAAGTATTCTTAAAGAGGAGCGGATTTCAGTCCTGTGGCTGGGCGAGTTGCTGTCTGATATTGATCAGATACCCGCTGAGTTAGGACAAAAGATCATTATCGAAAGGGCACCAAGATCTGAGGTAGCCTCTCAGATGCTGGCAACAGGAGAGTACACAATACTGGTGGTGCAGTTTAGTGGTAGTGATTTCGCGTTTCGCTATCAATGGTTGCGTGAAGCGGTGCGACAGCATCCCGGAGTGATCCGGATTATGTTGAATGATAATCTGCAGGCGCATCAGGTGGCGAAGGCGTCGGAGCTTTGTCATCGGTCGATCTCTTTCACTGCGACCATACATGCAATGTTGGATGAGATTGGTCAGTGCTTTCAGGCACGGCATATTATTAACAAGCCCGCGGTACAGGATTATGTTGGTACAGTGGAGCGCTTACCCTCTATCCCCTCGATCTACCTGGAATTGAATGATGCTTTGGCCTCTGATGCTGTCGGTGCTGCTGATATAGCAAAAATCATAGAACAGGATCCGGCGATGACGGCGAAGATCCTGCAGTTGGTAAACTCCGCTTTTTTTGCTTTAAGCAGCCATGTGTTCAAAATTAAAGATGCCGTGGTTATCCTGGGGGTAAGGCAGCTACGGGATCTGTTCTTGGTTTCTCGGCTGTTTCAACATTATCCCCAGACTAAGACCTGGACAACGTTTTCGTTCGAAAACCTGCATAGTCGCTGCATGGTGGTGGGGCGTTTCGCGCGGGCGATATGCCGCGATATGCGGGTGCCGGCTGAGGTCGCTGATAAGGCATTTCTGGCAGCACTGCTTCAGGATATCGGCATGCTGGTGTTCGCTACCCGGGATCCCGCTAGTTACCGCTCAGTCATGCAGCAGTCCGCACAGATGGATCAGCCATTGTATGCGATTGAAAAATTGAAACTCGGAGTGACCCATATGGAAGTGGGGGCTTATATGCTAAGTCTGTGGAATCTCCCCCCCGAAGTGGTTGATGCGGTATTGTTTCACTCTTTTCCAAACTCAACCGGCGGCACCCACTTTACGCCGCTGACTGCGGTGCATATAGCCGATTCGCTGCTGCCTGATGTAGTCAATGTTACCGAGTGTAAAATTAACAGTCGTCTGAGTCAGAGTTATATTGAACGACTTGGCTTGCAGGATAAAATGCCTGCCTGGCAGGAGGAGGCCGAGCTGTATGCCAATCAGTTATACGCCGGAGTCGGCGCCGGTTTCTGACATTTTACCCCAGCTTGACCTTTAAGTTGTTCAATTCCCCTTTTGCGAAGATCAGTTATTTCTATTGTACGGGCCGGCCTGTTAGAATGCGCGGCTTGATTGTTTCTTAAATCAAAACCTGAATCCAAATCTGATCCCGAACCTGAGGTGTGCATGGCGCTGCCAGTTGTTGATCCGTCCCTTTATGATGGCCAGCTTTTAGATAAGAAAACTGAAATTGAACAGCAGTTTGCCGAGTTTAAGCTGCCGGCAGTTGAAGTTTTTGAGTCTGAACGTACAGCATACCGATTGCGTGCGGAGTTCCGTGTCTGGCATGAGGGCGATGACCTCTACTATGTGATGTTCAAACCCGGTGATAAAACCCAGCATAGTCGTCTGGAAGAGTGCCCGATGGTATCGGACACTATTCAGCAGGTGATGTTTAAACTGCTGGACTATGTACGCCCGAATGAACTGCTACGCCGCCGACTGTTTCAGGTGGATTTTCTCAGTACCCTTAGTGGCGAACTTATTGTCAGCCTGCTCTATCATAAGCCGCTGGATGATGAATGGACTGAAGAAGCTAAAAAACTGAAGCAACACTTCGGCATCAATTTTATCGGTCGCAGCCGTAAGACCAAAATCGTGCTGGATCAGGACTTTGCTATTGAAAAAATGCAGGTCGATGGTCGGGAGCTGATCTACAAACAGGTGGAAAACAGTTTCACTCAGCCTAATGGCGGGGTGTGTCAGCATATGTTGCACTGGGCGCTGGATGTCACCCGCGGTGCTGGTGGTGACCTGGTAGAGCTGTATTGTGGTAATGGCAACTTCACGATGGCATTGGCGGCGAACTTTAATTCAGTCATCGCTACTGAAATCGCTAAAGTATCTGTGAATGCCGCGCAATATAATATCGAAGCTAATAACGTTAATAATGTGAAGATCCTGCGCATGTCCAGCGAAGAGTTCTCTCAGGCCCTACAGGGAGTGCGAGAGTTCCGCAGGTTGAAGCAGAGCAACGTTGAACTGAGTGATTATAACTTCTCTACAGTGCTGGTCGATCCGCCTCGTAGCGGCCTGGATGATGAAACCGTTAAGCAGGTGGCCGAGTACAATAATATTGTCTACGTTTCCTGTAATCCGGATACCTTGCTGGATAATCTGCGAGAGCTGACCAAAACCCATCAGCTGGAACGTTTTGCGATATTCGATCAGTTTCCGTACACCCATCACTTGGAGTGCGGTGTATATCTGACCCGTCGTTAAGTCGGGTCAGTCTGTTTCCTCACAGATCTTATTTACAGACCGGCATTCGGAGCTGCCTGATATGTGTGTGAAGTTCCGAGTGAACTCAGAAGCACAAACTGGTTTCGCAAACAGGTAGCCCTGGACGCAAATATCATTGCTTAAATTCTGTAACAGGGCTAACTGACCGGGGGTTTCTACGCCTTCAGCGATAACCTTAAGGTTCATGCCCTGGCTCATCTGTATAATTGCTTTTATCAGACTGTTTTCCTGGCCATCATCATCAGCAGCAATCTGATGAACAAAGGAACGGTCAATTTTTAATACATTGATTGGGAACTTCATTAGGTAGCTGAGTGCAGAATAACCGGTGCCAAAATCATCGATAGCGATCCTGAACCCAAGGTGGTTCAGCCGCTTAAATACATTCATATTGTGCTGATTGTCATGCAGGAGCAGGCTTTCTGTTATCTCAATCAGAACCTTGTCAGCTGTCAGATGATAGTCTTCCAGCATCTGGCTGATGACAGCCATAAATGTTTTGGACTGGAACTGCCGGGTTGAAACATTTATCGAGATATAAAGCTCAGGGTCCAGTTGCTGGTGCCATTCAACCAGTTGCTCGCAGCTCTGGCGCAGGCACCACTCTCCGATTGATATGATTAGCCCGGACTCTTCAGCAATCGGAATAAATTGGTCAGGTGGAATCAGCTCATCTCCATCCTGCAGCCTCAGAAGTGCCTCCATCCCCACAATTTTTTTACTATGCAGATCGATAATCGGCTGGTAATGAAGCACCAGTGCATCGTTCTTAATCGCGTGGCGTAACAGGTTTTCTATCCGCATCCGTTTCTGGATAACTTCGTTATGCTGAGGTGTGTAAAAGGCAAAACAGGAACGGCCTTCGTCTTTTGCCCGGTACATGGCCAGGTCTGCGCTCTGCAACAATCCGGTGGGTTGCTCGTTATCACCAGGATAAAGGGCAATGCCGATGGAAGCGGAGATATAGATGTCGCTCTGTTGTAGGTAAAAGCTTTGCTGAGTGGTTGCGATGATCCGCGTAGCGATATTTTCTGCTTCGTTATCATCACTGATATCATGAATAATGACAGCGAACTCATCGCCACCCAGTCGCGCAATTTTATCATCCGGTCTCAGGATTGACTGAATGCGTTGGGTTGCCTGGCAGATTAGTTCGTCACCAGTATTGTGGCCAAAGGTATCGTTTACTGATTTAAAGTGATCGAGATCGATAAACATCAGGGCGAATGGGGTTTTGCTGTTTTGACGCTCAGTAATCAGCTGTTCAAGATATTTCTGAAAGTGGTAGCGGTTAGCAATACCGGATAAAAAGTCGGTATTTGCCTGATGTTCCAGCTTTTTTCTGGCCTGATTCAGGCTAGTGACATCGCTTATTACGGCAAGAGCTCCTGGGTAAGCGTCATTGGCTGACAGGGTTGCATCCATCAGTACTTCCATTTTTTCGCCTGCACCATTAATTATTTGCAGTGGCTGGTCGGTCAAATGAAGTTCTGTCCAGAGTTGCTGCAGAGTGTCCAGAATAGAGGCTTTGTTTTCCGGTTCAAACAGCAGGTCGCACAGATTAAAACCGATCACTTCTTCACGTTGATAGCCCATCTGTTCCAGAAAGTAATTACTGGCGTCACGGATATGACCAGATTTATCAAAACTGAACAGCAGTGACGGTGTTGAATGGTAGAGGTTCTGCAGATGCACTTTACTTTGTTCTAGCTGGCTATGGTGAGACTCCAGGCGCTCATGCATCTCATTAAAAGCTGCTGTGATCCGGCCCAGCTCGTCAGTTGATGAGTGCTCTATCCGGTTAAACTTATGTGCACTATGGTAATTTGTTATGGCATCCATCAACTTCTTGATCGGACTGTCCAGCAGGTATGTAAAAATGAGCCATACACTGAATAGCATGGCGAGATATATCAGTAGCAGAGAGATAATTGCAGTGTTAAGAAAGCGATCTTTCTCAGTATTCAGGCTGGTTTCACCAAGCTGAAGCTTGAGGGTTCCCGCTTGCTGGGTGATATGCGCATTGGAATATACGATAGGAAATGCCAGCTCGATACTGCGGCCTTCGCCCTGATAGTCAGATTGTTTATGCAACCGGATATTGCCACCTTCATCCAGAACTTCTACCAGTAACAGGTCAGGGTCCAGCATCATGGTATTGGCGATTTTTTCCACCCGTTCAGTGTTAAAGTTCCACAGCGGACCGGCAATAATATCAGCATAGTTTTTCAGGTTGTTTTTTTTAGCCTCCAGATCGGAGGTAAACTGCTTCTCAGCCTGGACGAAGGTATAGCTAAACGCCAGCATCAGCGCCAGAGTCGCGCCGGGAGCAAGAATGATAAGCAGTTTGAGCTTAAGGGAGTTGAGTCTTTTCAACAGCATAAAAAGTTCGATAACTTCTATTCGACGATTTGTTTGAAAACGCGTTCCAATGAGAAGTCATAAGCGTCCTTTATCCTTTTTGAGGTCGCAGAAAATCCGGTGAAATCAATTTTATTCCAGTTTTCATCGCCCAGTTTGTTCAGGTACTGATCAATGTTCTGTTGGTTGATACTCTGCATCTGAAACCGGACCTGCCCCAATGGAGTGGTCTTGTCCTTACGACTGTTTAAGTGATAATCCTGGATTAAGACCATCGACCAGGCGCCCGCCAGGAAGTGACCTCCATCGGTTAGCAGCATCTCGCCATTTTTGACCATTTGTAAGCCCTGGGCGGACCAGTTTAAGCCCACCAGGCAGAGATCCTGACCTGCCACCAGTCCCTGTTCGGGCAGAGCATCTCTGGCACCCATTGCGATCGGATCATTGGCTGCCCAGATACCGACAGGCGAAATATTATTTCTTTTGGCCCATTGCAGATAGTTACTGCTCAGTTGTTTGGCTTCCTGCTGATTCCAGTTGGCATAAAGGAATCTGTCCAGGGTGATTTCAGGGTTTTTAGCAATTACATCGAGCGCGCCCTGGTTACGCTCTATGGATGCCGGTGTTAACTGGTCTCCACCGATTGCCAGCATATGAAAAGGAGGCGCTTGGTGTTTCTGTTTTGCGCAGCTTAGCAGGGCGTTCATCATCCGTTGTCCGGCGTTGAAATTATCGGGTACAACTGCACCAATCAGGTTTGGGTTTTCTCCGGGCAGGCCAACCCGTTTGCTCTGATCGGGCAGGAAGTCATTCAACAGCATGAGAACCTTAATATTCTTATCTGCTGTGGCAAGTAATATCGTTTCAGCGGCCTGTTCCTCATTAACCAGAATCAGATATTCTGGTGGGTTCTGGCGCTTGGTCAATGCAATGCCCAACTCAGTCATACGTACCCGGTTTCGTTCGGCGTAAATGACTTCCAGATCGATATCAAAGTCATTGGCAGCTGCCTGCATTGTTTCGGTAACCATGTCCCAAAATCGTTCACCTTGTTTACCGGGGTTAACAAAGGTGACATTCATTGCAGAGATGGAGCTCGAAAGGCACAACAGGGCGGAGGCAATAAGCGGGATCAGGAGTTTTCTCATTATTATTCTCTTTTTACCTGACTGGATTTAAAAAAATATCGGAATTATTGGAAAAATAACAGTATTTTTTAAACTAATATAAAAATTATGGTTATGTCGTTTAGCTTTTTTAGCTCGTTTAGGTATAAGAGGCGATCTTCAAGTATTACATTTCAATACTTTTTCTTTGGTTTGCTTCGTTGGGTAAGGTTTTTGATAGATTTGTTAAAAAATGTCTCTCGCCATTTTAAACGCTGGTAATCTATCGCCACTGCACAGGCCGGCGTTTAGCGGGATAAGAGATCTTCAGGAAGAAGTATAGTTGGAGCCAAACATGAAAGAGTTACTCAAAGTACAGGGGTTTATCGCCTTCATCAGCGTCGCTTTTATCAATGCGTTTGTTGATCTGGGGCACAAGATTATAATCCAGAATACCCTGTTTAAAGCCTACGACGGGGATATACAGATTTTGCTGACAGCCGTCGTTAACGGTCTTATCCTGCTGCCCTTTATTATGCTGTTTACACCCTCCGGTTATCTTTCAGACAAGTATCCGAAGAATAGGGTTATGAAATATTCCGCCTGGGCTGTTGTAGCGGCCACGTTGTTGATTACTGCCTGCTATTACATGGGTTGGTTTATCGCCGCTTTTGCTTTGACCTTTGTCCTGGCGTTGCAGAGTGCGTTCTACTCACCGGCTAAATATGGCTTCATCAAAGAGTTGGTGGGTGAGGGCAATATTGCCGAAGGTAACGGCTGGATCCAGGCGGTGACAATGATCGCAATCCTGTCGGGTATTGCGGTTTTCTCTCTGTTGTTTGAGATGCGTCTGGAAGGGGCGCATCAGATGACTCCGGAGCAGAGTCTGGAGATGATTGCACCGCTGGGCTGGTTACTGGTCGCTGGTGCTGTGGTCGAGTTGGTGTTGGCTTACCGTCTGCCAGAGATGCGGCAAACTGATCGCGAGTCTCGCTTTGACTGGCCAGCATACCGTCGTGGCAAAACTTTGCAGCGCAACCTGCAGATGATTTACCGTAACCGTACTATCTGGCTGGCGATCATCGGCGTGTCGATGTTCTGGTCGGTGAGCCAGGTTATGCTGGCGGTGTTCCCCGCGTTCGCTGAGAGTAATTATGATCAGCATAATACCTTTGTTATCCAGGGCACGATGGCGTTGGCGGGGGTCGGTATCATGGTTGGCTCGATGCTGGCCGGCCGCTGGTCGACTCATTACATCAATATCGGCCTGATCCCACTGGGGGCTGCTGGGGTCGCCGCAGGTTTGTTGCTGTTGCCGCAGATGGTGACAGTTGCCATGCAAGCGGCGGTGTTCTTTCTGATCGGTCTCAGCGGAGCGCTGCTAAATGTGCCTCTGCAGGCGTTGATCCAGTTTAACGCCAAGGGGCCGCAAACCGGTAAAGTGCTGGCGGGTAGCAACTTCATACAGAATATCTGCATGCTCAGCTTTCTCGCGCTGACCGTGTTGTTTGCCTGGTTCAGTATTGATAGTGAGTGGTTATTGTGGATGCTAGCGCTGATCGGTATCGGCGGTGCGTTGTTTGCAATACGTACCTTGCCACAGGCGCTGGTGCGGGTACTGGTCGCAGGTCTGATGAAACGTAAATACAACCTGCAGGTACTGGGCTTTGAAAATCTGCCTAAAACAGGCCAGGGTGTGTTGTTACTGGGTAATCATATCAGCTGGCTGGACTGGGCTATGATCCAGATGGCGTGTCCCCGTCATATTCATTTCGTGATGGAGCGTTCAATTTATCAGCGCTGGTACCTGAAATGGTTCCTTTCAATGTATAAAGTGATCCCTATCTCAAGCGGTAAAAGCCGTGAAGCGCTGGCGCAGGTTGGTGAGCTGATTAGTGCCGGTCAGGTGGTATGCCTGTTCCCGGAGGGGGCGATCAGCCATACCGGTCAGATCGGCGAGTTCAAAAAGGGATTTGAACGGGCTTGCGAGGGTGCTGACGGGGTGATTGTGCCTTTCTATCTGCGTGGCCTCTGGGGCAGCCGTTTCTCCCGCTCGACCGATAAGATGAAAACCATTCGTCGTACCGGTCTTAAACGTGATGTGATTGTTGCTTACGGTAAGCCGATGGCGATCGATACTGCGGCCGATCAGGTGAAGAAAAAAGTCACTGAACTGTCTATCCATGCCTGGGATAGTTACACCACTCAGCTGGAACCGCTGTCGCAGACTTTTATCCGCACCGCGAAATCGGCTATGTCGGATATGGCGATCGCTGATGTTCAGGGTGATCCTCTGAGTTATCGACGTTTATTGACCGCCTGCACTATTTTCAGTCGACGGTTGCAGAATGCACCAGGTCAGCGACTAGGCTTGTTGATGCCGACATCGTCAGCCGGGGCGATTGCTAATCTGGCCGGGCTGTTTGCCGGTAAAACCCTGGTTAACCTTAACTTTACCGCTGCCGAACAGTCATTACTGGCCGCGCTGGAGCAAGCTGAAGTTAAGACGATTCTTACCGCCCATAAGTTCGTTAATAAACTTAAGGCACGGGGTATCGATCCACAGCCGTTGCTTGCCGGTCGTGAAGTGATCTATATGGAAGATGTCAAAGCCGGGGTTGGTAAGCCGGAAGCCCTGTTCACTTTGATGGCTGTCTCAGTGTTGCCGGTCAGTGTTTTGCAGTGGTTAGTATGTCGTAACACAAAGCTAGAAGATACGGCGGCAATTTTGTTCTCCTCCGGTAGTGAAGGAGCACCGAAAGGGGTGATGCTGAGTCACCGTAATATTCTGGCGAATCTGCGCCAGATTGCCGATGTGCTTAATGTGCGTGACGATGACTGTATTATGGCGACGCTGCCGTTGTTCCATGCTTTTGGTCTGACAGTCACCTGCTTTATGCCGTTGATCGAAGGTATTCCTGTCGTTTGTCATCCGGATCCGACGGATGCCTTCAATATTGGTAAAGGCGTGGCAAAGTACCGTGCGACATTGATGTGTGCTACATCGACCTTCCTGCGTTTGTATACCCGTAATAAACGCCTGCACCCGCTGATGTTTGAAAGTCTGCGAGTCGCTGTGGCCGGCGCTGAAAAGCTTGATCCAAAAATCCAGCAGGCCTTTGAGCAGAAGTTCCGGGTACCTATTGTTGAAGGTTATGGCTCAACTGAAACTACTCCTGTAGCCAGTGTTAACCTGCCGGACCACTTGGCGGTAGAGGGCTGGTTTGTGCAAGAGGGTACCCGCGCAGGAACAGTCGGTTTAGCACTGCCTGGCTCTACTATCCGCATTGTTGATCCTGAATCCTTGCAGGAACTGCCGACAGGTGAGGATGGCCTGATTCTGATTGGCGGTACACAGATCATGCAGGGATACCTCAATAATCCCGATAAAACAGCCGAGGTAGTGGTCGAGCTGGACGGTCTGCGCTGGTATAAGAGTGGCGATAAAGGCCATCTGGATAGTGATGGCTTCCTGACCATTGTCGATCGTTATTCACGGTTTGCGAAACTGGCCGGAGAGATGGTCAGTCTGGGAGCGATCGAAGCGCAGGTAATGAATATACTGGATGACGAAGATGCGCAGCTGGTGGCCATTAATCTGCCGGATGATAAGAAAGGTGAGAAAGTCGTGCTGCTGGTGGATGCTGATATCGAACCGGATCACCTGAGGACCCGGTTGATTGAGCAGGGTATGACGCCTTTAATGGTTCCGACACGCGTGCTGCGGGTTGATGCTATTCCACTGTTGGGAAGCGGTAAAACCAATTATCCCGCCGCGAAAGAGATTGCTGTTAGTTTATGTGATTAGATTTTATCTAATAGTTTTATTAAAAAACGGCTTCGGCCGTTTATTATTTTAGTTTTTATTTTAGTTTTTATTTTGGTTTTCAGGTTGCTTTCAGTTTTGGTGAATATTATGTGAGTCAACAAAGCAAATGTATATCAAGAGGAACACATTATGAAAACTATTATTACTACTGTTGCGCTGGTTTCTGCTCTGATGTCGGGAGTTGCGGTTGCAGGAACTGTAAGTACTGAATTGGACTACTTGGGGCAAGGTGTTGAGCTATCAAGCGGTTCTCACTTTACCAGTAAAGAGCACGTTCGTATCGATTCAGCTAACTTGCCAGATAATACGCTATCTTCAGATGTCTATGCTGGTAGCAACTAAACTGACTGATATCTATGTTTTTTAAAAACCGCCGTTAGGCGGTTTTTATGTTTTTAATATAGATGCTGCTAATGATTATTGTTTTATATAATAATATTTAGCGATAGTGTGTCGATAAATGTTTCATACTTATTTTAATAATAGCTTTAGTTTAAAAAGGTATTGAATAGTGTCGTGCGCTGTTTTTTAGAGGGGTTAATATAGCTTGCGGATGTCGTTCTGGCGCCTGGAAAGGCCTCGTCAGAGTCTGTTGTTTATCGCATCGGTACACCCATAAGGAGCCTTTCGTAACTGATAAAACATGAGACATAATTTGTAGATTACTTGCATGGCAAAGTAAGCCACTCGTGGGTCTTTGTCTCATAGTAAAAATCCTCTCACCAAAGTCTAAGAATTACTCTATAATATGCGCCCCGTTTATTAGCTGTAGCACGGCATACAGAGGATTTATCATGAAGTTTTCATCTCTAGACTTAGCTCCCGAGATTCAGCAAGCCCTGGATGCCTGTGGTTACAGCCAGATGACGCCTGTGCAAGAGCAGGCTATTGTACCGGCCCGCCGCGGCAAAAATCTGCTGGCGAATGCCCAGACCGGAACCGGCAAGACTGCCGCATTTACGCTGCCAATTCTGCAGCAGATGCATGATCGTCCGCAGCCGACAGAACCGGGTTTGCCGCGAGCGCTGATTTTAACGCCGACCCGTGAGCTGGCTGAGCAGCTGGCTGAAACGATTAAGCGTTATGCACAGTTTTTACCGTTAAAGGTCACTGCGATGTATGGCGGTGTGAATATGGATTCCCAGCAGAAAAAGCTGAAAGCGGGAGTCGATATTCTGATCTCTACGCCGGGGCGTCTGTTGGAGCATGTAACGCAGTGCAACGTAAACCTGGCCAGGATTGAGTTCGTAGTATTGGATGAAGCCGACCGGATGTTGGATATGGGCTTTATTGCCGACGTTAACTCGTTGTTGCAGCAAACGCCGGAAAAACGTCAGACGCTGATGTTTTCTGCGACTATTTCCCCGACAGTGAATGAGCTGGCTAAGCAGTTGATGAGCCGACATGAAGTGATCCGCGTAGCAAAGCAAAACGTCACTGCGGATACCGTCGAGCATGTAGTATATCCGGTAGAGGAAAAGCGCAAGGCCGATCTGTTTGCAGAACTGATCAACAAGTACAACTGGTTTCAGGTGCTGGTCTTTACCAGTACTAAGGCTCAGGCCGATTCTTTGCTTACCGACCTTAAAATTGACGGTATTAAAGGTGTGGTTTGCCACGGTGATAAAACTCAGGGATCACGGCGTCGTGCCCTGGCTGATTTTAAGGCTGGCAAGGTTCAGGTTCTTGTGGCGACAGAGGTTGCCGCCCGTGGTCTGGATATTCAGGGGCTGGAACATGTTGTTAACTACAACCTGCCTTACCTTGCGGAAGACTATGTACACCGTATCGGCAGAACGGGGCGGGCTGGTGCTAAAGGCCAGGCTATCTCGTTTGTCAGCCGGGAAGAAGAGCGGGCGCTTGATGATATTGAGCGGCTGATCGGCAGTCGTATCAAGCGCATCTATATGCCGGGCTATGAAGTAGGAAGTCGTGATGGTTTGCGCAAGCATCTGGGTAAAAAAGCGCATTCGCCTCGCACCAATAAAGCCAGCCGAACCAAAATTATCAGTAATAAAAAAGGCGTCGCTAAAGCGGCTGGTAAGAAAGCTAAGAAAAAATAGATTTTACTCTCTCCCCCGGCGGCCGATGGGCGGCCGGGGAAGTATTAAATCCAGCATTTAATCTTCTAACACCTCGTATCACCCCTCCGATATTACACTGCCCCGACGAGTTTCTTTCGTTATCTTTTTTCTGATGTAAGCTGTTTATGATCGTGTTGATTGTTATGTTTTACCGGTCGTAATTTGAAAAGTAAGCTGGCGGCTGGCATTTTCGACTGACGGCAGACAAAACACTGGTCATCATTCTGAAGTTGGCGCATAATTCCGACTAAATTACTTGGTTATAGTGTATTAACGCGTTAACGACAGATTGAGGAATTGAAAACCATGCAGGGCGTAAAGAACATTGTTGCGGTTTCTTCGGGTAAGGGTGGGGTCGGTAAATCAACCACCACGGTTAATCTGGCACTGGCGATGGCCGCTGAAGGTTATCGGGTAGGCATTCTGGATGCTGATATATATGGTCCGAGTATGGGGACAATGCTGGGTGTTGCAGCAAGTACCCGACCTGAACCGGTGGGCGAAAAAGGCATGAAGCCGGTTCTTGCTCAAGGTTTACAGGTCATGTCGATCGGATTTCTGATCGATGAAGACCAGCCAATGGTCTGGCGAGGACCAATGGCCAGTGGCGCGCTGCAGCAACTGTTGAATGAAACTATGTGGGATAACCTTGATTACCTGTTTATCGATATGCCGCCAGGCACCGGTGATATCCAGCTGACACTGTCTCAGAAAGTACCACTGAGCGGTGCTGTTGTAGTGACTACGCCGCAAGATATCGCATTGCTGGATGCCAAGAAAGGTATCGAGATGTTCCGCAAGGTTGATATACCTGTTCTGGGTATTGTTGAAAATATGAGTACCCATATTTGCAGCGAATGCGGTCATAATGAGCCGATTTTTGGTGAAGGTGGTGGCGAGCATCTGGCGCAGCGATACGATACGCCGATGCTGGGGGCTTTACCCCTGACCTTATCTATTCGTGAATTAACCGATAGTGGCAAGCCTACCGTAGCTTCCGCGCCGGACAGTGCTGAGGCGCAGATCTATCGGGAGATTGCTCGTAAGGTAAACTCCGCCCTGATAGATAGTCGTTCTGTGGACAATTCAATTCCGAATATTGTAATTCAGCAGGACTGATTTCAGGGTCTGAAAAAGCCGCACTTTTTTAACTGAAAGGGCGGTTTTTTTGTGGCTAAAGGAGTATCATATCCGGCCGCAAAATGCGTACAACCTAACCGGATAATACTGGAACTGAAATATGGGCATTAAATCAGATAGCTGGATTCGCCGTACCTCTCTTGAACATGGCATGATCGAACCGTTTGAGGCGGGTCAGGTTCGTCGTCGTAACGATGAGCGTCTGATCTCTTATGGTACCTCCAGTTATGGTTATGATGTACGTTGTGCCGATGAGTTTAAGATCTTTACCAACATCAACTCGTCCATCGTTGACCCGAAAAACTTTGATGAAGGCAGCTTTGTCGATGTGAAGTCTGATGTGTGCATTATTCCACCAAACTCTTTTGCCCTGGCCCGCACTGTCGAATACTTTCGTATTCCCCGTGATGTGCTGACTATTTGCCTGGGTAAAAGCACTTATGCCCGTTGCGGTATTATCGTTAATGTCACTCCGCTCGAGCCTGAATGGGAAGGCCATGTAACGCTGGAGTTTTCTAACACTACGCCGCTGCCGGCAAAGATTTATGCCAATGAAGGTGTTGCTCAGATGTTGTTCCTCGGCGCTGATGAAATTTGCGAAACCTCTTATAGAGACCGTGATGGTAAGTATCAGGGTCAAACCGGAGTGGTTGTTCCCCGTACATGATCGAATCTCGTAAAAAAATTCATAGTTTCTGGCAGCAGCTGGAACAAACCATCGACGGCCTGCTCAGTAGTGAGACTGAAAATCAGTTTGATGCTGATAGCCTGTTGCTGGAATATCGCAAATCACTGGAAACAATCGACACTAATCTGACTTTTCATTTTGAACGGGAAGAGGGGGAAGGTGCGGTTGAGATGATCTTTGGTTGTGATGGTTATCCGGAATCGATCCACTCGGTATTAAGCCTGGTGGGCGCTGCCCCGGAGATTGGTGGTATTCGCTTTGTCGCCTTCAATAACCGATATGACCCGGTGCCTGCCTGCGTCAACCTGGGTGATGAGCTGGTAGAGATTGCCGAGTTCTGGTTTGGCTACCGTATCGAGGCGCGTAAGCTTTATCTTGCAGTGTATATGCAGGAGCTGCCTAAGTCGCTTGATCTGGAGCCCAGAGTCGAGGCGGTGATGATCTATCTGGATGCGCTGATCGGCGAGTATGACCTGATGACCAGAGTGTCGACTCTGGACTGGTACGAGCTGCCGGTGGACCCGGTGGACTTTGGTTTGAAGCCTCTGGCAGAGCTACGGGATGTGTTTGATCAGGCCAGGGAAGCGATTGATCCGATCGGCCTGACGTATCACTAGCTGGACCTGACCCAAAAGGGACTTTCCGTGATGTTTTCCCGCGAGGGGCTCTCTGCGAAGGGCTATGGAGAGGGGCTAAATGTGGCCCCTGCCATTAATTGTCCGATAACACGTAGATAGTTCCCTCTTCATCATCATTGGGTGGTGTTGGTCTGCTGGCCCGCTTAATCAATGTGCTGTCCATTATAATGCCCTTTTATGGTCTGCATTGTGATGACAGAGAGCGCTGATCAATTACCCACGCAAGTTTAAGGCTACTGCTGATGATTCCGACTCCCTAACAAGTCCTATCGACAGTGGTTGGCAAAACATTAGCCCGAATTGCTGCGATCGGGTTTTTTTCAGAATTCGGCTACAGTAATAATTATATGCCCGACGTAATCGGGTGCAGATCGGGAGATCTATCTATGAGTCAGTTGCTTTCGGAAATAATTGGGCAGGTTCGCGCCGACTACCTGTCGCTGATGGCGCAGAAGGATGGACAGTTCCCATATACATCTGCAGAAAAGCTGTGTAACGAGCGGCTTTATCTTGATGCTGATCAGCTGGCCATGATCGTTGAACAGGATCCGACATTGCTGGCAGCCCGTGGCGGTAATCTGATCGCCCATGAGCAGGAACGGGAGAATCCAAGTGTCGGTATGATTATCAGCGCGAATATCGCAGCGGCGATGATGGAAGGCTTGATTGAAACCGCACTCGAGCAGGGCTGGCTGGCATTGGATGAAAATGATCATCTGATGGTTGATACACAGGAGCTACAGCTGCCAGAGCCTCCGGCAGTGCTTGTTGATTACAGTGATTCCGAGACCGCGCGTATTAATATAACCAGTCGCGGGGCCAGTAGTTTGAGTCAGATTATGGCGCATGCGGAATCCGCGTTTGTCGATCAGCTTTCTGAAAGTCAGCAGGATGCTTACCCGTTAGCCTTGCAGACAGCGTCCGAATACTCTGTTTTTTCTCCGGAAGATATTGCGCCACTAGTGGCGGAAAACCCATTGTTGCTGGGGCTGCGCGCCGATGGTCTGGTCGATGAAGAACTGTTTGATGGAGATGCACCTGCGGGATTGATTATCAGCGCACATCTGACGCAGATGATTATGAATCAATTGCTGGAGCTGGCGGTTGAACAAGGCGCCATAGGTATCGACAGTAGTGGTAATCCGCTAACCTCAGATGGCTCGCAAGGACCGATTGTTCACTGATCAGATGTTAAAGCGGCCGTTTTTTGGCAGGAAAAAAGTAAAAAAATGCTCCCGAGGGAGCATTTTTTTTGCCTGGTAAATTAATCAGAGTGCCAGGCGCTTCATATTTCAGCTGATTACTGTCTCAGCCAATTACGGTTTCACCAAATTATTGCTTCATCCACAGGTCCAGTCCGGCCAGGTCGTCCGGGTTAAGGGTGCCGACCTGCTGCTTGAAACTGAATAGGTTAAGTACGTAATTGAAGCGTGCGGTGGCGTAATCCCGTTGTGCTGCGTAGAGCTGCTGCTCTGCTTGCAGTACATCAACAACGTTACGGGTGCCGACGCTAAAGCCTTCTTCGGTTGCTTTCAAAGCGGTCTGGCTTGAAACGATACTCTGCTGGCGGGCTGCCACGCTTAATACATCGGTGCGCAGGTTGCGCAGCAGATTACGGGTTTCCTGAATCACAGCACGGTGGCTGTCTTCACGGGTTTGTTGTGCCTCAATATAGCGGAATTCAGCTTCCCGGGTCTGTGAGCTGGTGGCGCCACCGGAGTACAGAGGCATCGAAAGGCTGATGCCAACCTGGTTCGTTTCCACCCAGCCATCACTCACTGCAGTGCCATTATCTTTATCGTGGCTTGCGGTCAGCGATAGCGTTGGCAGATGCCCGCTACGCTGTACCTGGGTTTGGTGTCGGGCCGCTTCGACGTTGGCGTCAGCTACCATCAGCGAAAGGTTGTTGTCGCGCGCCTTTTCCAGCCATGCGTCCGGGTCGTATGGAGTTACATTGTCTACCGGATAGTCAGGACTCAAAGGATCGATCTGGCTGATTGGGCTGCCGGTAAGGCGTTCTAAAGCCTGAAAACTGTTATCCAGGTCGCCCTCTGCCAGAATGCGGTTTACTTTGGCGTTGTCGAATGAGGCCTGCGCTTCATGGACATCAGTGATTGCGATCAGGCCGACTTCAAACTGCGCATTGACCTGATCCAGGCGGCGCTGGATGGCTCGCTCTTCGGCCTGACTGGTTTCCAGGGTATTCTCCGCGCGCAGCACGTTGAGATAGTTTTCAACGGTACGCAGAATCAGCGCTTGTTGCGCCTGATCATACTGAAGCCGGGCCACGTCACTGAGGGCCAGGCCTTGTTTGTAGCCAAACCATGCCGCCGCTGAAAAGATCGGCTGGCTCAGGCTGACGGTATAGCCGTGATTATTGAAGTTTACCGCCGGATCTGTCTCAGTCCAGTTGCTATTACCGTTCAGGGTCAGCGAAGGCAGCAGGGCTGCTCTCGCCTGGGGCAGCGCTTCTCCACCGGCCAGAGACGACGCCTCGGCAGCTTTTAGCTGAGGGTCCTGATTCAGTGCCTGATTGTATATATCAGCCAGAGAGCCTGCATTCACACTGCCTGCCTGAAGGGCGCAGGCGATAGCTGTTGAAAGCCAGATTTTACTCATTTTCACGGATTTGATCCTTGTTCCTGAAGTTGTGAGTCCGGTTCTGCCTGTTTAAACAAGCGCTTACCAAGATAACTATATACGGTCGGGATTACAAACAGGGTTAGAATTGTACCAAATGTCATACCGCCGACAATGACCCAGCCCAGCTGTTGCCGACTTTCAGCACCAGCACCGAAGGCGATTGCCAGAGGCACTGCGCCGAGTACCGTTGCGCCTGTTGTCATAAGTATAGGTCGCAGGCGCAGGGTTGCCGCTTCAATAATAGCGTCTTGCAGGGCGTAGCCGCGGTCCTGTAGCTGGTTGGCAAACTCGACGATCAGAATACCATGTTTAGTAACCAGGCCGATTAAAGTGATCAAGCCTATCTGGCTGTAGATGCTCAGAGAACCACCGCTGAAATAGAGGGCCAGCAGGCCGCCAAATACCGCCGGGGGTACCGATAGCATTATGATTAAAGGGTTTCTGAAGCTCTCAAACTGCGCTGCCAGTACCAGGAAAGTGAAAACTCCGGCCAGCAGTGCTGTGAGCATAAGGCTGTTGCTGGATTCCTTGAACTCACGGGACTGGCCGCCGAAATCATACAGGGTTTCCGGGCTGATCTCAGCCATCTGCAACTCGATGAAGTTCAGTGCTTCACCGACGCTGTAGCCAGGTGCCAGAATGGCCTGAAAGGTCACCGATTTCATTTTATCGAAGTGATTAAGTTCTTTCGGCGCAACACTTTCGGTAATACTAACCACTGAACTCAGTTGTACCATTCGATTATCCCCGGTTCTCATGTAGAGCGTGCTCAGGTCGCTGGGATCACGCCGCTGATCGGGTTCTACCTGCAGGATAACATCATACTGTTCGCCGTCTTTTTTGAAACGTGTGACCTTGCGGCTGGCCATAAAGGTTTCGATACTATGCCCGATCAGGCCGATGTTCAGCCCCATATCCGATGCTTTGTCGCGGTTTACATCGATTGTCAGTTCAGGTTTGTTCAGCTTCAGGTCGATGTCCGGCTGAATGAACCCTGGATTTTGCATGATCCTGGCCATCAGCTGGTCCGAAATAGATTTCAGCTCGGCATAGTCTGTGTCGGATTTAATTATAAATTCAACCGGCCGGGAGATGAAACTTTGCCCCAGCGATGGCGGATTCATAGCAAATGACATTGTGCCGGTGACACCGCCGTAGAGTTGCGGAGTCAGCTGTTGGGTAATTTGCTGTTGCTTACGCTGGCGATCTTCCCAGGATTCAAGGCCAAGAAAAATCATGGAACTGGTCTGGGTCGGAAAGCCAACAATAGAGAAGTAACTTTTTTCCTCAGGTACCTGTTGCAGCATGCCTTCGACCTGGCGGGTATAGCGATCAACATAGTCAACCGATGCGCCATCGGGCGCGATCGACATGGCCAGTATCACACTGCGATCTTCGACGGGTGCCAGTTCCTGGGGGAGCTGATTATAGAGGACGCCTGCGCCTGCGATGCTGCCCAACATCAGTGTCATCGCCAGTAGACGCGATTTCAGTACCTGCCGTAACAGTTTCTGATAGCCGTGGGTGAGGTTTTGCAGGCCGCTTTCGATAAGGCTGAATATAGCGTTGTGTTTAGTTTTCCGGCTTAGCAGGCGAGAAGCCAGCATCGGTGACAGAGACAGTGCGATAAAGGTGGATATAACGACTGCCCCGGCCAGTGTCAGGGCAAATTCTGTAAATAGCTTACCAGTGCGGCCGGGCGTGAAGGCTACGGGCGCAAAGACGGCGACTAAGGTGAGCGTAGTGGCGATGACCGCAAAACCGATCTCTTTACTGCCTTTAAAAGCGGCTTGTATTGGTGAAAGGCCGTTTTCAACGTGGCGGTAGATGTTCTCCAGCATAACGATAGCGTCATCGACCACCAGGCCGATAGCCAGCACCATTGCCAGCAGGGTCAGCGTATTAATACTGAAGCCCATAAGCGACATCATCGCGAATACACCGATCAGGGACAGGGGAATGGTTATGATCGGAATCAGAGTTGCCCGAAAATTACGCAGGAAGAAGAAGATCACCAGCACGACCAGCAGGCTGGCCAGCAGAATAGTACTGAATACTGATTTTATCGATTCGGCGATAAAGACAGACAGATCGAAGGCCAGCTTAACAGTGATGCCTTCCGGCAGGGCTGCTTCGATCTGTGGTAAGCGTTCCTTAATACCTGCGGATACGCTCAGAGGGTTGGCGGTTGATTGCTTAATTACGCCGAGAGCGACCGCTGATTCGCCGTTAAAACGGGAATTTCTGCGTTCTTCTTCCGGAGCGACTTCTACCCGGGCGATATCGCTGATGCGCACCGGATAGCCGTCGTCGTTACGGATAATAATATCTTCAAATTGCGCAACAGAGTTCAGGTCGGTACGCGCCAGAACGCTGAATTCCCGCTGGCTGCTTTCGATACGTCCCGCCGGAGTTTCAATGTTCTGGCTGTTCAGGGCGGCTTCAATGTCCTGTGGGATGATCCCATAGGCAGCCATCCTGGAAGGATCCAGCCAGATCCGCATGGCATAACGTCGCTCGCCAACCAGCATTACACTGGCCACTCCATTCACTGTCTGTAGCGGATCTTTCACCATCCGCTCGGCGATATCGGAGATCTCCATCATGCTATGGCGATCAGACGACAGCGCCAGCCAGATGACCGGCTGAGCATCAGCTTCAGTTTTTGCGGTTACCGGCTCATCAACATTATCTGGCAGCGCGCCGCGTACCCGGCCAACCCGGTCGCGCACATCGCTGGCGGCATCGTCAGGATCCCGGCTCAGTTTAAAGGTAACCGTTATCTGGCTCTTCTCGGAGCGACTAATTGATTTGATATAGTCGATGCCTTCGATGCCGGATAGTGAGTCCTCTATTATCTGGGTGACCTGAGTCTCAATAATTGAGGCGCTGGCACCGGGATAGCTGGTTTCAACAGTTACTACGGGGACATCGATTTTCGGGTATTCACGAACCGTCAGGCGGTCATAGGAAACCGCGCCTATCAGCAGCACCAGCAGGCTCATTACCGTTGCCAGTACCGGGCGCTTGATACTTATTTCGGAGAGAATCATCGATTAGGCTCCCGGCTGTTGTTCAGTTTTAGCGGCCGAGCCGTCAACGAAAACAGGGGTTACCGGCATGCCCGGGAATAGTTTGATCTGTCCGGCGGTAATTATGACTTCATCAGCATTCAGGCCAGAGAGTATATTGACTTCACCGTTACGCCGTACACCCAGATTTACCGGCGTCATTGCTACTTTACCGGCTTCCACTTTCATCACGAAAAAACTGTTATTCTGCGGAATAATCGCCTCTTCGGGAATCATCAGCGCAGTTTTGTCGATGCCGGTTATTACCTGAATACGGGCAAACAGTCCGGGACGCAGCAAGTTGCCAGGGTTGGGAACAGTAGCCCGGACGGCAATATTGTGGCCTCGCGCGTTTACGCTGGGCGCTATCGCATAGATAGTACCGGTGAACTCTTCATCTTTAAGCGCATCCACCAATACGCGGATTGTCTGGCCTGTTTTCAGGTTTGCCAGCTTATTCTCAGGGATCTGAAATTCTACTTTCATAGTACTGAGATCAGTCAGCTCAACGAGATCCTGGCCCGCTGTGACATAATCGCCAGGGCTGATCAGGCGCAGGCCGATAACACCTGAAAACGGCGCATTGATAGTCATCTTGTCGAGGCGGGTTTGTGCCAATACCTGCTGCGCCTGGTCCACTCTGAGTTGTGCCAGGGATGAGTCGAGATCCTGTTGTGAACCAACTCTTTTCTTAACCAGGCTGGCGGCACGTTGATGTGCTATCCGGCTCAGACTGACCCGTGCTTTAGCTTGCTCCAGTTCCGCCTGATAAAGCGATGACTCTAATACCAGCAGTTTGTCTGCTGCCGATACCTGACCACCTTCCTGAAACAGGATCTGCTCAATCTTGCCACTTTGTTCTGGTCGCAGGATGATCGATTCGTTTGCCTGTAGCTTGCCAACGGCTTCGATCATATGGGTCAGGGGTTTATTTTGTACATGGACTACTTCTGCAGGCAGTCCGCGCGGTGCTTGCTGCTCTTCAGCGTGGCTGATAACAGTGCCTGACAGGGCGATGCAGAACAGTGCCGGGGTAAGTATTTGCTTAATCTTCATCGTTGTATTCCGTTAACTTTTATCAGGTTGTTCAGCAGGTTGTTCAGCAGGTTGAGCGAACAGGGTAAACAGGCTATCGATCACTTCGTGAAGAGGGTCGGTTGATGCCTCGACTTTGGTGCGCAGCAGAGCACCTTGCCAGGCGTTCCAGAATAGCTTTGCCATGACAGAGGCCGGCATATCAATGCGCATAGAGTGTTCCTGCTGTGCCTTTAGGAAGTCTTCTTCAATGCATTGCAGGACCTGATCCGATGAGTGCTGGATTATGCGCCGGAAAGACTCGCTGGCACTGCCCACTTCGCCCATCATATTGGTCAGCAGG
Organism: Amphritea sp. HPY; assembly: GCF_050870985.1. Taxonomy (NCBI): domain Bacteria; kingdom Pseudomonadati; phylum Pseudomonadota; class Gammaproteobacteria; order Oceanospirillales; family Oceanospirillaceae; genus Amphritea; species Amphritea sp. HPY. The sequence continues at coordinate 365,361 of NZ_CP194015.1, forward strand.
CAGCCTTGTTTATCCGGATCCTGTTCCTGTTCCGCAATTAATTGGTTGAGGATCTGGCGCATACGGGTGATCCGGTCACCTGAAAGAGAATCGTGAAATTGCTTCCACTTCTCATCTTCCAGTTGCTGGTGGTATTCGAGTACCTCAACGGCAAACTGTTCTTTACTTGCAAAGTAATTATAAAAAGAGCCCTTGGGTACCTGGCAGGCATCCAGAATCTCTTTCAGGCCGGTGCCGTTGTAACCCTGGCGGTTAAACAGCTCCATGCCTGTTTCCAGGATTTTCTCCCGGTTGTGTTCGTTACGTCTGGGGCGATTCATGCTTGATTAGACCGGTCGTCTTAAAACTAAGGGACGCATTGTATTCCTAGTTATATCAAATGCCAATGTTATTTACGGATAACAAGTGTAAAGAATGGTAAAGCAGGCTTTGCAGTGACATAGCGGCTCTGTCAGAGGATTAATGTCGTTTTCAGATATCAAAAGAGCCTTGTGAAACAGCTGCGGCTGAGGTGGTTAGGGTAATCTGCATCATTGTTTTTTGCTTTGTTAATATCCAGGCAGGCTATGATGTTCCATTCATTATCTTCTGATCAATACAATAAAGGCTTTGTGCTGGTGCTGCTTTCAGCGCTTTGTTATGGCCTGCAGCCTTTCTTTGCTTATTTTGCCTATGCCGATGGTGCCGATCCAATTGGCTTGCTGGTGGCGCGCTTCTCTCTGGCCAGCGGCATGATGTTGCTATGGTTAAAAAAGTCATCAGCCGGTTTACCTGGGGTGGGGCAGTTCTTTCGGACCATGCTGATCGGAGTGGGCTATGCCGGGGCAGCCCTTGGCTACTACAGTGCCAGCCACTCGGTATCATTCAGTCTGGCGATCATTCTGATGTTTTCGTTTCCCGCTTTCGTTACTTTATTCTCAATACTTTTTTTACGGGAAGCGCTGTGCTGGAAAAAGTTGTGCAGCCTTATTCTGGCCAGCGGTGGTGTGATTCTGGCAACCGATATGAGTTTTAAAGGCGATCTGAACGGAGTGTTTTGGGCGTTGTTTGCAGCTCTCAGTTATGGTGCTGCCATTCTTTACGGCACCCATAAAGTACCCTCTTCAGGCTCATTGGTATCGGCGACGATTATTTTGCTCGGTGGGATGGCAGCGGTGCTTTGCGTGAGTTTTTTTCAGGGCGTGACCTGGCCACAAACAATTGTCGGCTGGAGCGCCATAGCGGGATTGGCACTGTTTGCCACAATCCTGCCGATAGCGACGTTTATCAGTGGCTCACCCCATATAGGTGCATCCCGGGCATCGACACTTTCTACACTGGAACCGTTGGTGGCGATCTCTATCGCGGTACTTTTGATCGGCGAGAGTTTGAGTTCCACGATGCTTATCGGCGGGGGGCTGGTGGTAATCGCCGCAGTACTGTTGGCGAGTAGTGGTGACCGGAAGCCGGCTTAACATTTTATCGGAGCACAAAAAAACGGGCATTGCCTGGTTTTTTGATTTAACGAAGATTAGCCAGAAAAAGATTATGCTGCCAGGGCTTTGGCAATACGGCTGATTGCGTCTTGCAGAACATCTTTGGAGGTTGCGAACGACAGAGGTATGTTGTCCGCTGCACCAAAGGCTGAGCACGGTACCAGTGCGACACCGGTTTCCTGTAGCAGGAATTCAGCCAGATCGATGTCGTTGCTGAAGCGGTGGTCGTTGTCGATGACCTGATAATTGAGAAGATGCATAATCTTTTAACTTTGGGGGGAGGAGATGAAGCACAATTTATCTCGACGGGGTATAATATCCGGCTCTGTTTTTTACCGTATTGAGCATTATGAAGCAGCGTTTCCAGCTCCAGTCCAATTTCGAACCCGCCGGTGACCAGCCGACCGCTATTAAAGGTCTGGTGGACGGCATTAATGCCGGCCTTGCCGCCCAGACTCTGCTCGGGGTAACTGGCTCCGGTAAGACATTTACGATTGCCAATGTCATCTCTGAACTGCAGCGGCCGACCATTATCATGGCCCATAACAAAACACTGGCGGCGCAGTTGTACGGTGAGTTTCGCGAGTTTTTTCCGAACAACGCCGTAGAGTACTTCGTTTCTTATTACGATTATTACCAGCCAGAGGCCTATGTGCCGTCTTCCGATACCTTTATCGAGAAAGACGCGTCGATCAATGAGCATATCGAACAGATGCGATTGTCGGCGACTAAGGCTTTACTGGAGCGCGACGATGCCATCATCGTCGCCACGGTCTCTGCGATCTATGGCTTGGGTGATCCGAAATCCTATCTCGGAATGATGCTGCACCTGGATCGCGGTGATGAAGTGGATCAGCGCTTTATCCTGCGCCGTCTGGCTGAATTGCAGTACACCCGTAATGATATCGAACTGCACCGGGGTACCTACCGGGTTCGTGGTGATGTGATCGATGTATTTCCGGCGGAGTCGGAAAAAGAAGCTGTTCGAATTGAGCTGTTCGACGACGAAGTCGAGAGCATCAGCTACTTTGATCCACTAACGGGTGAAGTTCTGCGTAAGGTGCCCCGCGCTACTATCTATCCAAAATCCCATTACGTAACGCCCCGTGAGATTCTGCTGGAAGCGGTGGATAAGATTCTGGAGGAGTTGCACCCCCGTCTGGAACAGTTGCGCAGCAACGATAAGCTGGTGGAGGTACAGCGTCTTGAGCAGCGCGTAATGTACGATATGGAGATGATCCGGGAGTTGGGTTACTGCTCCGGGATCGAGAACTATTCCCGCTATCTGTCCGGCCGGGATCCGGGAGCGCCGCCACCGACGCTGTTTGACTATCTGCCGGACAACGCGTTGTTGGTGATGGACGAATCCCACGTTACGATTCCTCAGCTGGGTGCTATGTATAAAGGCGACCGCTCGCGTAAGGAGACCCTGGTTGAGTATGGTTTCCGGCTGCCTTCTGCGCTGGATAACCGGCCGATGAAGTTTGAAGAGTGGGAGCGACAGGCACCACAGATGATAATGGTCTCTGCCACCCCGAGTAAATATGAAGCGGCTAATGCCGGTCAGGTGGTGGAGCAGGTTGTCCGCCCGACAGGCTTGATCGATCCGGTAGTAGAAATACGCCCGGCGCAGACCCAGGTTGATGATCTGCTGGGTGAAATTCATAAGGTGGCCGCTAATAATGAACGGGTCATCGTCACCGTACTAACCAAACGGATGGCCGAGGATCTGACCGATTACCTTGACGAGCACGGTGTTCGGGTACGTTATCTGCACTCTGATATTGATACCGTGGAGCGGGTCGAAATTATTCGCGATCTGCGGATCGGTGAATTTGACGTGCTGGTGGGTATCAACCTGCTACGTGAAGGTATCGATATGCCGGAAGTGGGACTAGTGACGATTCTGGATGCCGATAAAGAGGGCTTCCTGCGTTCGGAAACTTCAATGATTCAAACCATTGGCCGGGCTGCCCGTAATCTTAATGGGCGGGCGATTCTCTATGCTGACCGGATTACCGGTTCAATGCAGCGGGCTATTGACGAGACCGACCGTCGTCGTAAAAAACAGATTGAGCATAATGAGAAGCACGGCATCATACCTCAAGGTATTAAAAAATCCGTCGCTGATATTATGGAGGGTGCGTCGTTTATTCCGGGTCGTAAAGGTAAAACTACCCGTAAAGTCGCCGAAGAATCCGCTGAATATGATATCGATCCGAAGAAGATGAGCTCAGCGCAACTGGCTAAATTGATGACTCAGTTGGAAGATAAGATGTATGAGGCAGCTAAAAATCTGGAGTTTGAACAGGCTGGCCGGTATCGGGATCAGCTTGAGAAACTGAAGCACAGTGGGTTGTAGCTATATTTCTTAGTTTAATTTTACCTTCAGAATTATGTTGCGGGTATTTATGGTTTTCATACAATTGTTTGGATTTGTTAAATACTCAGTCTGGGTATCTAACCCCTGTTAAGAGTAGGTAATGGCTGTAACCCCGGTGTACATTTATTGTAAACAGGGGAAATAATCTATGCAGTGTGTTTTTTTTAGTTTCAACCGCCATCGACATTTGTTTGACCGTAGCTCTCCCGTTTCAGCGCAGCTGATTTGTTGATGAAAGTCAGAACCGTTCTCCTTATTTTAACCCTGGTGTGTTGTGTAACCGCAGCATTGGGGGTTACCGCTTATTATTCTCAGATCAACTCTTCTGCAGAGCGCGTAGCCCGGCTCAATGCGGATAAAGTGGTTGAGTTGCTTAACCATGAACTGGAAGCCTATTTCCAGGGGCAATCGGCCCAGGTTGCCGTGCAGGCGGTTATGCCCGACGTGCAGCGTTATTTCTCAGGCAGCATCGCTGATGCTGAGATGACCCGGCTATTAAATGCTGTTTGCCGTAGTAATGGCGCCTCTCTGTGTTACCTGTTGGATAAGCAGGGTGTATTCGTCGCGTCGAACGATTTTTCTAAGAAATCGATAACTATGGGCAATAGTTACGCCTTCAGGCCCTATTTCAAGGAAGCTATATCCGGCGGTTCGGCGATCTACCTGACTAAAGGTAATACGACTAAAAAGCGCGGCATCTATTTCTCTCATATCGTGCGTAATAAAGCAGGACAGTTCAGCGGCATGGTGGTGAATAAGTTTGCCGTTGAAGATTTTGAAGCGCGGTTTAAAAAGCTACCAGGCCAGATGGTATTGATGGATACCGATGGCGTAGTCTTTGCCTCGAATATTAAAGAGTGGATTTTTAACAGTCTGCTGCCGCTCGATGCCATGCAGCAGGATGCCATCGCCAACAGTCTGCAGTTTGGTGAAGAGGCTCCCGGGCTAATTCCTTTTCGCTGGTTGAGCAGTGAATCAGCTGAAGATCAGTTTGGTAACCGCTACTGGGTGACCAGTGAGCCGGTTAATCGATTGCCAGGCTGGCGGCTGACCTACCTTAATAGCAGTGAGTCAATGACATCTCAGGCACTGCATAGCAATAGTTTGCTTGGTACTGTGATTTTGCTGGGGCTTTTGGTGTTGGGGACGGTGATCTTTTTGTACCGCCAGGGCAGCTACAATATCGCTAAACGCCACGGTGTTGAAGCCAAGCTGCGGCAAAGTGAAGCTCGTTTGTTGCAGCTTTCTCAGGTTTCGACCGAAGCGATAGTAATGCACCGTGATGAGACGATTCTTGATTTTAATGAGATCGCTGAGAGGCTGTTTGGTTATACCAGAGAGGAACTGCTGCAGCTGTCGATGGCCGATATATATGCCCCGGATAAACTTAAAAAGACTCGCCAGCAGCTTGCCGATGGCAGTACCTGTATTGAGTCTGAGGCGGTACGCCGTGATGGTGTCAGTTTTCCGGTAGAGGTTAACGTCAAACATACCCAGATTGATGGCCAGGATCAGTGGATGAGCGCTATCAGGGATATTACCCTGCGTAAGCAGCAGGAAAAGCGTATGCATTATCAGGCGCAGTTCGATGCCCTGACTAACCTGCCAAACCGTAAATTGATGCGAGAACGATTGGAGCGGGCGATCACCCGGGCCCGGTTAAAAGGTACCTTAGTGGTACTGATGTTTATTGATCTCGATGACTTTAAGAAAATTAACGATACCCTGGGCCATGAGGTGGGTGATCAGTTATTGGTGAGTGTTTCCGGCCGGCTGCAGGATGCCGTGCGTGAGGGGGACACCCTGGCCCGATATGGCGGTGATGAGTTTATCCTGATGCTGGAAGATCAGGAGGGTTTATATGATGCGGAGATCGTGGCGCGCAAAATGCTTGCGGTGCTTGGTATGGAGTTTCGCCTGCTGGGGCGCAGTTTCTTTATCTCTGGCAGTATCGGTATATCAGTTGCGCCGGGGGATGGTATCGCGCCTGATGAGCTGCTGAAGAAAGCGGATACTGCGATGTACCGGGTCAAAGATGAGGGGCGCAATAACTTCTGTTTCTACACCCCGGATATGAATACCGAAATTACCAATCGTCTGGAGATAGAGCATCAGCTGCGCGGTGCGCTGAGTCGCAATGAGCTGCACCTGCACTACCAGCCAATCTACTGCCTTAAACGCAATGTACTAATGGGGGCCGAAGTGTTGGTGCGTTGGGATAATGAGGCCTTAGGGACGATTACCCCGGATCAGTTTATTCCGGTGGCCGAGCAAACAGGGTTGATTATCCCGATCGGTGAATGGATTCTGCGGCAGGCTTGTATGCAGGCGAAGCAGTGGATGACTCTTTTGAATCCGGGGTTTCGTCTGGGTGTTAACGTCTCGCCGCGGCAATTTAAAGATGGCCATATCGTACATATGCTATTGCGGGTACTTGAGGAAACCGGATTTCCAGCAAGCCAGTTGATTGTTGAAATAACCGAAGGGGTGCTGATCAGAAATGATGAGTCTACTGCCCAGACGCTGGCCCAGATCAAGGCGATGGGGATCGGTTTGTCGATGGATGACTTTGGTACCGGGTACTCTTCGTTGAGTTATCTGAAACAGTTTCCGTTCGATACCATTAAAATCGATCGTAGCTTTGTTAGCGATCTGGTCGATGACCCCGGTGATCGGCAGCTGATTAAAGCGTCAGTAGCGATGGCAAAGGGGCTGGGGCTTAAGGTCGTCGCCGAAGGAGTAGAAGCCGGAGAACAGCTTGGATTTTTGCAGCAGGCTGGCTGTGATGCGGTGCAAGGGTATTATCTCGGGCGCCCGGTCAGTGCTATGGAGTTTACTGAGAAGACTCTGAGTCGTTCTGAACTTACAGAACTGATCAGTTGAATAATCTGTTTTGCGAATAATGTTTCATCTATTCCAGGAAAAATCATATCGACTGTTTCAGTCAGATATAAAAAGCCTCTTTGCTGCAAGCTATTACGCTTTCGTGTTGCTGTAAGGTGAAAATAGAAAGGAGCCGCAGATTTTATAGCCTCGGCTCATTTTTGCAGTTATGTAATATCTGCTTTGTGCGTTGGATTCAGTGGGTCGTTGCAACACACCTTGACTCAGCCTGAGCTAATGATTTCTTTCGGCCCAAGAATCCATGATAGCGCAGATTATTTGCGCTGGTTTTATCCTCTGTTAAATCTGAAAGCGGACACGTCATGTGATGCTCTAGGCGTCAGCAAACGCCACGAAGCGGTCTTATTGGCTTGCTGCGCAAAGCTTCAGCAAACGGCACATTGCTGCCTTAGCAGAAGGTCGGAAAAAGCTGTGGCCAACGGCTCTCCACAACCCAAAGCGGTCATTTACCCTAGACTGCTTGGACTTTGGCTAATGGCACAATCCAGTTCTTGGGGGGGATTTCCTATGTTCCAGCTGAAGGTCTTTTCTCACACAATATTGAAGCATTGATTTGAGCTTACTCTAATTTCAGCTGACAACACCAAGATGATCTTAATCGCGGTGTGGCTAAAAAGTACTAAACTACGGCAATCTTGTACTGCTGCATGATCGTTATAAACCTCTAAAATTCATAATTTCTGATTAAAAGCGTCGATGATTCATTTGGCGGAGAAACCGTTTTTGAGAGTAAGTCATGTCTCAGGAAATTAGCCTTCTAAATTCTTCAATTGTGGCTGTCAGGCAGGCACAATAATGCCCGAAACCGCTAATCGCTTTCGGGCGTTTGAGGTAAGAAAAAAAGGGCTGGTAGAACTACCAGCCCAAAAGAAAAGGTGTAGCATAACCACACCAGGCTGAACGAACTTAGTTAAGCTGAGGTTTGCGGAGTTGCTGCGATTCCAGAAGTTTCTTCGATAGTAGAAGCCTTTCCGTCATATTGATGCACCAGAACGTTCTTGCCCTGCAGGTCACAGCGTGCAATCGCATGGGGAGCCAAATCTGCACCAAAGTCTTCATAGGCCCAGCGCAGCATTGATGCTGCCATAATAAACAGAACCGGAATCATTGGCAGCGCTACCAGAATGGTCGACGTTTGTACTGCCTTCAGACCACCGACAGATAGTAGACCGACACCGACCAGCGCCAGCAGCAGAGTCCACAGAATACGGTTCCAGCGAGCTGGCTCCTGATAACCGGTGATCTCTTTAGTACAGATGGCCGCCAGCATATAAGCTGAGGAATCAACTGTTGTTGCCAGGAACACAAAGCAGAGCAGGGTGAAAACTGGAATCACAATGCCGGAAGCCGGTAGGGTTTGCAGAACCGCAACAACGGTTGCCGGGATGCCACCTTCACTGAGTACCGCCTGCAGATCGACTGTTCCGCTGACATCCAGGTCTAGCGCGTAACCACCCCAGATAGCAAAGAATGCCCAGCAGCCAACGCTACCCCAGACTACACCGTTGATGATTAGTTCTTTTATGGTACGACCGCGTGAGATACGTGCTACGAACAGGCCCATCATTGGCGCATAGGCGATCCACCAGGCCCAGTAGAAGATAGTCCAGCCTTCAGGGAAACCACCTTTACCCACCGGATCGGTCCAGAAGTTGATCCGGAAAAAGTTATCCATGAACAGACCGAAGCTGTTCGACCAAAGGTTCAGCAGGAACACAGTAGAGCCGGCAAACAGTACAAATACCAGCAAGACAAAAGCCAGAATTGCGTTGATATTCGACAGCGTTTGAATACCTTTATTAAGACCGTTATAGACACTCCAGCCGATCATCAGGGTCCAGGTGGCCAGTATGGCCATCTGCAGTAAAAAGCTATCTTCCAGACCAAACATTGCCTGAAACAACGCAGAAACCAAAGGTACAGACAGGCCTAACGACGTGCCGACACCACCAACAATTGAGAAAATTACGACGATATCGATGATCTTGCCCACCGGGCCATCGACCAGATCACCCAGGATGCCACGACAGGCCTCACTCAGGCGCAGCACATGTACTTTACGTACATACAGGGCATAACCGATCGGCAAAGCAGGCATCAGATACAGAGCCCAAGGTACAACACCCCAGTGGAACATCGGGTACATCGCCGCCCATTCAGCAGCTTCTGCTGTGCCTGATTCCACACCCAGAGGAGGGCTGGAAAGGAAATACAATGGCTCAACAAAAGCCCAGTTACAGATGGAGATACCGATGCCGGCACAGAACAGCATCGCGATCCAGGACACTTTTTTGAACTCCGGCTTATCTTCCGGGGCGCCCAGTTTAATCTTACCGATCGGGCCAAAGGCCAGCCAGCACATAAAGAAGAAGCTACCGATTCCGGTTAGCAGGTAGAGCCATCCGAAATTGCCGGTGAACCAGCTCAGCAAGCCGCTAACCACCGCTTTACCCGCTTCGGGATAGATTGCCAGTGGCAGGCTGGCTGCCAGAATTGCCGCTACAGCGGGCCAAAGAATGGAGGGGTCTACTGCCATTCTTTTGTTGTTTTGTAATGTACTCATGGTTATTCACCTGGGTTTTATTCTTGTTGTTGTACAATATCCGGAGTCAAAGTCATTGCTGACTTCCCGGGTTATTGCCTGAGTTGTGTAATTGCCGTGACCCCCCCGTCACGGCGGTTGTGTACAATAGCGCGTTAGTCAATCATCCTTACCAGGGCGTCGGCAGCGACAGCTCCTTTACCTTTCGGTCGTACCATCAGGGGGTTGATATCCAGCTCGGTAATGTTTTGCCAGTGTTCCTGGGCAAAGTCTGCTACCGCCAGAACTGCATCTGCGACCGCCTCAATATCCCCTTCCGGGCGACCCCGATAACCCTGTAACAGTTTGATGCCTTTCAGGGAGTAAAGAGCGTCGTGTATGGCATCACGGCTGGTTGGTAGCAAGAGAGTGGCGCTGTCATTTAACAGGTTAACCAGAATGCCCCCGGTACCTATAATCAGCGCCAGGCCGAACTGTTCATCCCGTTTTAATCCGATAATCATCTCGCCGATAAAATCAGACACCATAGGTTCAATCAGGAAGCGGAACTGTTGCAGGCCCTGATCTTTCAGACTGGCGGCCATCTGTTGTGCTGCGGCGTTAACTGCGGCGGCATCTTTCAGATTCAGAACCACAGCCCCGGCTTCGGTTTTATGGGCCAGCTGGTCGCTGACGCCTTTCATCACAACCGGATAACCGACAGTGTCGGCAATACTGGCAACCTCAGTCAGTTCGGCTACCTGGCCACCGGGTAGTGGCAGGCCGTACCGGGCGACTAGTTGCTTAGAGTCCCATTCATCCAGCATCCGGCTCTCACCCTCAGTCAGAGATCCCTGTCGCAGTAGTAGCTGCTGCGGATTATCCAATGCCAGAATCTGACGTCGCCGGGCACTGAAGCGAACAATACGGGCAAGGGCGGCAACGCCGTCTTTGAGTCCCTGTAAGGGTGCAATACCCGCTTTAACCAGACGCTGACGGGCGTTTTCAGGCATCAGCTCACTGAGATTACAGATCACGGCTGCGGTTTTATGATGGCTGGTGTGTGCTGCGATCATGGAATTGATTGCAACCTGCCACTCATGATCGTCGCCCAAGCCCGGCTTAGGGAAGTCTAACGCCAGGATTGTAGCGTCATAGTCGCCTTCCATCATTGTGCCGAAAACCTCAGTACAGACACTTTCATTACCCCAGATACTGGTATTGTAATCCAGTGGATTGGAGAGGCTGGCAAAGTCCGGTAACAGGTTTTTTAAGGTGCGGTTTTGGTCGTTACTCAATGGTGGTAGTGGCAGCTGATAATGGTCCAGGCTGTCGGCGAGCATTGCACTGTCACCGCCGGAGCATGTTAGTACACCGATACGGTCACCTTCGGGGAGTTCGCACAATGCTGCGATCTTCAGGGTTTCCAGTAACTCACCCAGAGAATGTACTCGCATGATACCAAGTCGATCAAACATCGCCTGATACATATCATCAGAGCCGGCCAGGGAGCTGGTATGGCTCATGGTCAGCTGAGTACCAATCTCTGAGGTGCCGGCTTTCAGTACTACCAGAGGCACACCTTTTTGGACTGCTTTCAGGGCTGCGCGACTGAATGACTCAATATCTTTCAGGCCTTCAATGTAGAAGCCGATAGCGGCAACACTGTCATCTTCCAGCAGGGGTTCGATATAATCACCGACGCCCATTACCGCTTGATTACCGACGCTGATCACATGGGTTATCGGAAGCGAACGGTCGTGCATCGTCAGGTTTAGAGCTACGTTACCGCTCTGACTGATGATAGCTACACCCCTTTCTGTCCGCTCGCCGGACAAACGGTCAGGCCAAAGTGCCACGCCATTGGTAAAGTTAAGCAGGCCATAACAGTTCGGCCCGACCAGTGCCATATCACCAGCCGCTGCAATCAGTTTATCCTGTAACTGGTTACCCGGACCGCCGACTTCAGCAAAGCCAGCCGCATAACAAACTACGCCACCACAGCCTTTATCTCGTAGTTCAGCAACCGCCTGTACCGAGAGTCCGGCATTGACTGAAATAAATGCTGCATCGGGTGCGTCGGGCAGGTCCGCAATACTGGGATAGCAGCGGATGCCGGCGATCTCATCGTATTTTGGATTAACCACCCATATTTCCCCGTCGAAACCAATATCCCGGGTGTTACGTATTGGTAATTCAAGATTAGAACCGCCAATTAATACGATATGTCGGGGCGACATTAAACGCCGCAAGTTATCTTGCAAGGACATAATTAATACCTGAATCAGATGGGAGGCACGGCGCAGCAGTGAGTCTGCCCCCCGGTGTTAATTACCAGCCGGTGTAGATATCCAGACCACGTTTCTTGATCTGACCACCGATGACAACACGTTGGATTTCGGATGTGCCTTCCCAGATGCGATCGACCCGGGTATCACGCCACAAGCGTTCCACTGCCTGTTCGCGCATATAGCCACGACCACCCAGTATCTGAACCGCCTTGTCGCAGACGCGGCCGACCATTTCTGAACAGAAAAGCTTCAGTGCAGATGCCCGTGCATGGTTACGCTTGCGATCATCGCTCTGATCGATTTCCCAGCTTAAGCGGTAGAGCATTGACTTGGCAGCCATAATCTCTACTGCCATGTCGGCCAGCATAAACTCGATCGCCTGGAAGTCGCGAACAGGCTGACCGAACTGCACCCGGTTAGCGGCGTATTCATTTGCTTCACGGGTGGCACGGATAGCGCCACCGACACAACGTGCAGCGATACCCAGACGGGCTTCTACAAACCAGTCTTTGGTCATATCGTAACCCTGACCGATTTCGCCGAGAATCTTGTCGTCGCCGACTATCACATCGTTAAAGATATATTCCGGATGTTTAAATGCGAAATGGTGGGTATAGAGCGGCGTACGCTTTAGCTCGACCCCTGGTAGGTCTTTATCGACAAAGAATACGGTTGGCTTATTAACATCACCGTCGACATGAGCATGTACCAGAATATAGTCAGCGATATCGCCGATGGTAACGAACCATTTTTCACCATTGATCTTCCAGCCTCCATCGACTTTGTCTGCACGGGTCGAGCACTGGGTAGGATCAGAACCAGCATCGGCTTCGGTGATGGCATAAGCATCACGACGTCTGCCCTGACAGGTTGGAATCAGGTATTCCTCTTTCTGAGCGGGAGAAGCAAATCGCATCGGATAGGATGGATACCAGAGAGCATCCCAGATAGCCCCTGTCGCCATACCTAACTGTTCGTTCAGCAGGGTCTGCTCAAATATAGTAAAGCCTTGTCCGCCATCTTCCTTGCTGTGATTCGGTGCATTAAAGCCCCATTCAAGGGTGGCGTCGATAATTTTCTGATGGGTTTCTCTGCTGATACCATCGTTCTCTTCGCACTCAATTTCGTGAGGGAACAGCACTTGCTCGGTGAATTCTTTAGCTTTTGCCTGTAATGCAAGGTGCTCTTCTGACAGTCTGAAATCCATTACTGAATCTCCATAGTGTTAATTATTATTTGCATCGATATGGGGTTGCAGTGTTCACCTCAGTGACGGTGAACATGTCTTCTACCCTAAGTTAGGGGTTGGAAAATCAGTTGATTAAATACGACATTATTATCCACTCAGTCGCCATAGTTAATAATTTGTGCGGTGCAGCATGGTGTGCCTGGGGTGGGTTGTCGTCTATGTGACCATGGATGTCGCATTTATATAGCTGGTTTATGGCCTGTTAAACGTACTTTGGAAGCGTTAGAGCAAGGTGCCTGAGGTCACCGGAAAACAATAACAAGAGAGACTGTCTTATGAGTTCTGCTGTACGCACTGAGCAACAGGAATCTGTGCTCATCATTACCCTCGACCGGCCTAAAGCTAATGCTATTGACTGCAGTACCAGTCTTCAGTTGTACAAGGCGCTGGCTGACTTTGAAGTAAATCCTGAGCTGCAGGTTGCCATTATTACAGGTGCCGGTGAGCGGTTCTTCTCTGCGGGCTGGGATCTTAATGCTGCCAGCGAAGGGGAAGCGGTAGATGCCGATCATGGTCCCGGAGGCTTTGCCGGTCTGACCGAGTTTTTTACATTAACTAAACCTGTGATTGCGGCTGTTAACGGCATGGCGGTTGGCGGTGGCTTTGAGCTGGCACTGGCCTGCGACCTGATTGTGGCGGTTGATCATGCACAGTTTTTCCTGCCGGAAGGACAGGTCGGTATCGTGCCCGACTCCGGTGGTGTATTCCGTCTGCCAGCCCGGTTACCGCGAGCTATTGCATTGGAAATGATGCTTACAGGTAAACGACTTGATGCAACGGAAGCCCTGCGCTGGGGACTGGTGAACCGGGTAGTCAGTAGTGAGAAATTATTAGCGACGGCATTGGAGCTGGCACAGCAGATAAGTACCAGCGCTCCGCTAGCGCAGCGAGCCATTAAAGAGCTGGTTAAACTGGGGGAAAGCCTACCGTTGGCCGGTGCGTTTACAGAGCAGCGCAGTGGCCGGCTACCTTATTACCAGCAGATGCTTGAGTCTGAGGATGCCGCCGAAGGTGGTAAAGCTTTTGCCGAAGGTCGGGCGCCGGTCTGGAAGGGCTGTTAGGAGATGCTTATGCAACAGGTATTTAATCAGGATTTGTTTGTTGGCCAGACGGTTCTGGTCAGCGGTGGTGGCAGCGGTATCGGCTTGGCGATCGCCCGCTGCTTTGGTGAGCTCGGTGCCCGGCTGGTGATTGTGGCGCGGGATCGGGATAGGTTAGAGCAGGCGGCAACTGAATTACGGGATCAGGGGATGGAGGTGTTGTGTCGGGCAGTCAATATTCGTGATGCTGATTCAGTCAGTGAATTATTTGACGGGCTGACAGAACAGGGAATATGCCCTGATCTGCTGGTAAATAATGCCGGAGGTCAGTTTACCGCTCCGGCACTGGATATTTCGCCAAATGGCTTCCGATCGGTGGTTGATCTCAATCTGCAGGGCACGTTTCAGATGAGCCAGGCTTATGCTCGTTGCTGCCAGACTGCCGGGAAAGGAGGCAATATCGTTAATATAGTGCTCTGTTTAGAACAGGGTATTCCAGGTATGGCTCACGCTGCAGCATCCCGCGCGGGAGTGGTTAATCTGACCCGAACGCTGGCCTGGGAGTGGGCAGAACTGGGGATACGGGTGAATGCTGTGGCCCCCGGTACGATCGAAACCGATGGCCTGGATAATTATGATGCCGATAACCTACAACAGGGGATAGATCAGTTGTTGATAAAACGGATGGGCAGCCCGGCTGAGGTGGCACAAACAGTGGCTTTTCTGGCTTCACCGGCAGCATCCTATATAACCGGAATTTGTCTTGCACAGGACGGTGGCGAGCACCTGACCGGTGCGTCACCACAGCGTTAATTGGGTCACAGGAGTAATACATGCCTTGTTATGAATTTGAAGGATTGGTTCCGGTGGTCGATCCCACCGCTTATGTGCATCCGACTGCAGTGCTGATCGGTGATGTCATTGTTGGTCCCGGGGTCTATATCGGACCTACTGCATCGTTACGGGGAGATTATGGTCGATTGATTCTGGAAGCGGGCTCTAACCTTCAGGATGGCTGCATCATGCATGGCTACTGCGATATGGATACTGTTGTCGAGCAAGAGGGTCATATCGGTCATGGCGCGATATTGCATGGTTGTGTGGTGCAGCGTAACGCCCTAGTGGGGATGAACGCGGTAGTTATGGATGGTGCCGTAATCGGTGAGGAAAGTATCGTTGCTGCGATGAGCTTTGTTAAAGCGGGGTTCAGTGGCGAACCCCGGCAGCTTTTAGTGGGTTCGCCGGCTAAGGCTATTCGTGAGGTGTCGGATCAGGATCTGCACTGGAAGGGTTTGAATACTCAGGAGTATCAGGCTCTGGTACGGCGTTCGGCGGTCTCCATGAATGAAGTGGAGCCGCTGCCGGAGATGGAAGTGAATCGTCCCCGCCTGCAGGGAGTAACTGAGGTGCAGCCAAAGCTCTGAAGATAGAGATCAATAATGTTCGATGCTGTGGACTTGTGTTGAGCAAGTTCTGTTTTTGACCCGTGGAGGTTTCTGTATCCCCTAATGTCAGCCTGCCCGCCCCTGTCCTTGTCGGGCAGGCTTTTTAACGTTTACTTAGCGCCGACTTTCCTGTCTTCGCTGGGACTGATATCAAACTTCCCTCGATAGCTGCGGGTAAAATGCGGCCCCGAACTAAAACCACAGGCGATACTTATTTCGGCGATACTGAGACTGGATTCCCGCAATAGCTGGCGAGCTCGGTTGAGCCGTAGGCAGATATAATAGCCAGATGGGGAGTTATTCAGATTACTTTTGAATAATCTTTCTAACTGACGTACTGATATATGCGCATGTGCCGCCAGTTCTGTAGTTGGAATTGGATTGTCCAGGTTGTCTTCCATCATCGCTAGTACTTTAAGCAAGCGGGGATGATGAATTTTGAGCCGGGCGGCCAGATCGATACGCTGTTTGTCGGACTTTTGCCGGACACCCGTTTTGATAAACTGTTCACAGATGGATACCGCCAGTTCGTGACCCAGCTCTGATTGTATAATGTATAGTATCAGGTCAATTGCTGCAGTGCCGCCAGCACAGGTGATTAGATTGCGATCAATTTCAAACAGTTCATTCGTTATTTCAAGGTCAGGGTAATCCTCACTGAATGCCGGTACCGCTTCCCAGTGCATAGTGAAACGGTGATTTCTGAGTAGGTTTGCTTTCGCCAGCAGATAGCAGCCAGTATCCATCGCACCGATCACCGCGCCTCTGCGGGACATACTTCTGACCCAGCTGACAATGTCTGAGTGAAGATGTTTTTCCGGGTGAAAACTGGAGCAGATAAACAGGTTTTGAGGGGTGCCGGCATCTTCAATTGCAGTATGATCTTGCAATGCTAAGGTGTTGCTGGCGTGCACTGCAGAGCCATCTTCCGACAATAGCTGCCAACGAAAGACTTCCCGTTTGGCAAAACGGTTTGCCACCCGCATAGGTTCGATAGCTGACAACAGTGCAACCATCGCATATTCCGGCATCAGCAGGAAGGAAATGGTGAAGACACCATCTTGATCGGGTTTCAGAATCATAGGTTATTCTTGTTTTTGACAGATCATGTAAACAAGTGCAGGGAGCAGCAAGCGCCACAAACCTGACCTTTATGAATTGCTAATATAGGGTTTTACCCACCAACTCGCAGGTTCAAAAGTAGACGTCGAGAATTTGCAGATTCGGGCATCATCAAGTGGTTCTAGACGACACAAAAAAGCCCCATTATTTATGATGGAGGCTTTTTAGAAAAAAGAAGCTTAAATTAAGCTGCCTTTTTAGCAATTATCTTCGGGGCTGGAGCAGCCTTAGCTACTACTTCCTGACTCTCGGTCAGGATAGCCTGTACTTCTGCGAAGTATGCTTTTGCGTCTTCAGTAGCAACCTGGGTGCTCTCGGTCAGTTCTTGAAAGCTGGAATTGGTAATTTCTGACTGCTCAGTAACGAATGCGGTAAAACCGTCTATGTCTTTGATTTCCAGAGCGGCTTTGGTGCGGGCCTGGGACAGGCTCAGCAGGTCCTTAGCTGCGGCTTGCTGTACCTCAAATGCCTTGATGATGGCTGCGGTGTTCAGATCAATCATTTTCTGAATCGGAGCGGCGAAGGCAGAAAAATCAACAGCTGGAATATTGTTAAACATATCTATAGATTCCTTAAAGTAAAAACCGATGGTGGACCATGTTATAGATCCATATGCTGCAGCGCAGCATGCTTTAGGATAAGTAGTGATATCAAACTTCTCCTTTGAAGCTGATACTCTCTGACCTACAGATAGATGTATATAAGGAAAAATCTTATTCACGCTTGAGGGTGGAATTGAATATCTCATATTGTGGTTAACAGTGATAAAGCTAAAAGAGAATAGGTGGTTTGTATCGTTTATACAGGTGCAAGAAGTGAACTTGTGAACCTGAACAGTTCCGCTTCTGGCACATAGCCGAAGTTCAAGCAGTCATGCCTCATTGGTCGCTTTGGGTTGTGGTTTCAATGAGTCAATGCAACCACAGCACAACGCAGCCCTTAAGCTGATCAGGATCAATGACGCGTCAGCAGGCCATAATCACTCTGGCAACTTCTAGATTCCGTTCTACACTTGGTATTCTGTTAACCAAAAAGGGGTGGTTCGGCATGAGTTCAGGTAATCAGCAATTGCTCGGCATATCCAGGCTCCAACAGCGGACAAAGCAACTGAAACTGCAGCAAGATCTGACGGAGAATCAGTCCCTTAACTTGGCAGCCCATGAGCACGGTTTTAGTGATTACCAGGCCTACCTGGGATCAGTGCGTAAGCAAGCTATCCAGGTGGTGCTCTGTCAAAATCGCCAGACACTGAATCAGCGATCTTATTCCTAGCTAGTCTTGAGTCATGAGTATCATCAAGAGAAGGTTTGTACTTCACATCCGCAAGGGCCGATTACCCTACGCATATGCCTACAAGATATCGCTGTATACCTTGATCAGCTTGGGCGTAATAGCCGTATCCTGCTATGATTTAGCTCAACGAGAGCCATCCCTCAATCAGATCGTCTTACTTATGACTGCCGCCGTCTCCTGCATTCTTCTTATTGTAAAGCTTTACTCCGAATATACGGATATGAAGCTCAGATTCTTCAAGCATGGGTTTGTTCGGAGATCTCGAATATGGCAAATGGAATAATAAGACTTTTTCCTATAGCCCAATCAGCAAAACGGATCTACTTTGAAATAGGTTCTTCATCGGAATTCGCCCCGGTTTTTTAGCATTTGGCAGGGGTATTTTTTTTGCGCCGTTAAACCAGTAAAAAAGCCTTTCCCAGTTCAGCTTCTTCTGAAATCTTTATTATTTCTTAGAAAATTAAGATTTTTCCTTATTTACAGATTCCAGTAGCACGTCAAGAATAAGGCTCAAGGAACACTTTGTATTAGCTGCAGTGTAACTTCTGACTCAGTTAGCATGATGTTGAGTGCCATTTTCAAAGGACAGGGGAAACGCTATGTATACTGGAACAGTGAAGTGGTTTAACCCCGCGAAGGGATTTGGCTTTATCATTTCCCAGGAGCATGATGAAGATCTGTTTGCACACTTTTCAGCCATTCTGGTCGATGGTTATAAGAGCCTGAAGGGTGGTCAGGAAGTAGAGTTCGAAGCAAAGCCAGAGGGTAATGGTATTCACGCCATAAATATCAAACCGATAGCGTGACCTCAACCGGATAAGGATCGCCCTATGAATAATCTATCGAATGCTCCGGCTGAGTCGTGTGGCTACGACTCGGAGCAGGACTCGTACATTTCCATCGATGAGGCAGGTGTAGTTGTTGACCAGTGCCCAACTGGTGGTGAAGTAGTAGCTTGGATGAAGAATCATACTTCAATTTTTTCACAGCAGGGACTTATTCGCATCATCCCTAGGCTCTCGGCTGTTGAAAATAGGGCGGGCAGCACGCAAATTTTTGAGCTTGTTAATCATCAAATTATTCGATAGTGGGTTGACTCTATAATATACGCCCCGGCTCTACCGTCGGCATGGATAAAACAATAATAACGCGAGTGAATGGAAACCTTACCATGTACGAGAATTTGATTCCTAACAAGAAGTCCAGCCTGGAACCGATGATTGATGTTGCAGAGATCCCCTGCAAAATGGGGGGGGAAGCTAGCAGCATAGAGGATGAGGCTCTTTACCAGAAAATTGCCAGTCAACGGCCCGAGATTGCCGAGTATCGTTGCCGTTATGAGTTTCTGCAAGAAGACTTGAGCTGATTCCAAGAACAGGTCAGTTAGGATGAGATATGGAAGCCACAGTGTGCTTTCGGTGCGCAAGTGGTTTTTTCCGTATCTCCCAGACTGACCGTTCTCCTAAATAGAAATAATAACGCGAGTGAACCGATGAAAGAATGCACATACGCAACAAATGAAGAGGATTGTGACGTGGATGTGGTGTATATCCCATCCAACAATTAGCTGACTAACAGCCCCCTTCCCCCAAGAATAAAGCTGCCCCTGGAGCCTTGTGCAAAAATAGACCGCATGCATGCCCGATTAAAGGAGCATAGGTGATTGTCAGCCCGATTACCTATGTTCTGGCCACTGTTCAGGGCTCGATGCACATCGAGCATCCGTATCAGGCCCTCGACTGACAGCTGACGACACAATATAGATACTCCGTCTCACTCTCTATGATACTAGGCACAGTTGGTAGGTAGCCGCAAAGGGCACCTAAACAGCCCTGAAATGAGGGGCACGATGGCGGTACAAAATTTCGGACCAGCATCGGCAACCATTACGCTGCTGGCGTTTCATGGATCCCCCGGTTTGGGAATGGATAACAAGAAAAACTCGCAGTATTTAGCGCATTTCAATCCGGTCGCTCGTCCGATGACAGCATTACTCAATAACACTCAAACAGGAGAAACATAATGTATCAAAGGATCGCGCTCGTTACTGGAGGTACAGGTGGTATCGGCTCTGCAATCGGCAAAACTTTGGCAAATATTAAACCGTAGCAGTAACTCAGGGTATTGGATTATCCCAGATAATGTAGCTTCCGCGTAGTACTGATATGAGTTCCGTTTATCGTTCTGATTAGAGTCGGCTTATATAACGCCATACATCGCCGGTACTGACGCCATTGGTCAGATCAGTTCGGTAGTATTAGGTTTGTTTGAGAAAGAGTCCGTCGAAACAATGCAGCGCCGACATGTCGAAGTGCTGAAAGGCCGTTCAGGTGAGATCGGTGAATTCAATATTAACTGGGATTTTCACAAGATGAGCTTCAACCAGTGGGTGGACTTGATGTGGAATCACTGAACAATCTTGGCTATATGTAGGAGGCAGTAATGCACAAGCAATTTCCCCGAAAGAAAAAAACCTCAAAGCTGGAGAAGCACAAATATGAAGTGCTGGCTGACATTAATGACCGAGGGATGACCATCAGAGAAGCGGCTGACAAGTGGCAGATAGCACCATCCTCGTTGAGCCTGTTGCGCCAGCGGTGGATGGGCCGGAACTACTACCCGTTAACCCGAGTAGGTTCATGATGACAAATGGAACAGAAGGCTGACAGTTATGGTCAGCAGGTAAGTCTGAGGCAGAGCTGGGTACGTTAGCCCACAACTGCCAATCGGGCGTTATCTTCAATCTACGGGAAGACATTAAGTGCCTGAAGGAGGAGAACAAGTCGCTGGGGTCGCTGGTGTACCAGATGCGCGACACGATGGACCGTGAGGAGAGGGTATAGATGAAGGAGAAATTTTGAAGATCGAACTCTAATGTCTCTATATGACACTGAGCTGCCCCAAATTCTTGATCTGGCTCGACTCAGAGGCAATTAGGTCGCTTATCGTCCCAAAGCGGATACGCTAGGAATCAACAAATTGAAAAGCGGCCGCAGAAGGCCGATCGATTCGCTGTATTGGCTAAAAAATAAAGGGCATTTTCAAAGTGGCTGTCCCTCTGTTGAAAACTATGTCCCCTGTCAGCGATTTTCTAATAAATTAATAGATGTAGATGTAGATGTAGATGTAGATGGATAAGCAACAAGTTTATATACGTGCACAGACAGCAATGAACGATTTTGACGTATTTCCTTGGATCGGCAACTTTAAAATCGGTCATGAAGAAATCGATAGACAGCACAAGAAACTCTTCAGCCTGATTAATGAGTTGGCAAGGTCCTTAATACAAGGAGAGTCAGTAGATTTGCGCCGGGCGTTCGATGAACTGGTTCAGTACGCAAATTTCCACTTTAAGTATGAGGAATCAGTATGGGCTGAATTTCTCGATGAAGTCGACCTCTGGTTCAGCGATCATAATTCAAAGCACGAATCTTTTTTACTTTCCGTATCAGCACTGCAAAACAACGCTAAAGGTAAGCCGGTGATTGAAGTGCTTGAGGATATTCTTCAATTCCTGATTGGCTGGTTTGTTTATCACATTATTGATGATGATAAGCGTCTGGTTATAGCTATAAAGGCTATGAGCCATGGTCATACGATAGAGCAAGCGAAGGCTATAGCTGATAAGGAGATGAATGGTTCGGTGTTAGAGCTCTTCGAAGCAGGCATGCAGATGTATCGTACATCCTCATCACAATCGCTCAGTTTAATTCGAGAGCGTAAAGCCCGTGCTAAAGTTGAAGCTGAACTGCGAGAAGCCAACGATCAACTAGCTGAGCTGGCGATTACCGATCAGCTCACTGGACTTTTCAATCGGCGTCACTTTGATAATGTTATCAAGGCAGAGCTGCAACGCGCGCATAGGGACCAAAAGTCACTCGCTCTGATCTCGTTCGACATAGATTATTTTAAAAAACTGAATGACCACTATGGGCACTCAGTTGGAGATGAGGCACTAAAGAAGATAGGTCAGCGGTTAAAGGAAATCTGCCGTCGATCCAGCGATTTCTCTTTCCGGTTAGGCGGGGAAGAGTTTGCGGTTATAACTACAGATCAGACCAATCAAGACGGCATGGAGTATGGTGAGAGAATCCGCAAACATATTGAAGAACTGAAAATACCAAACATCAATAGCAAGGCTTCTGATTATATGACAGTTTCCGTAGGGCTTGTTATAGCAAATCCAGAGACAGGGTATGACTCAGACAAGCTAATGAAGATTGTTGATCAACGGCTTTATGCTGCGAAGGATTTAGGTCGCAATCGGATTGTAGCAAGTTAAGTCATAGCAGGGGGAGTGGTGGAGACTCAAGCTTCTACCCTTAATCTCGATTATGAAGGGCGCTACATGTGTCTTTCTTTATGTCCGCTGTTGGCAGCGACCTTCCATGTCGCTCTGACTTGGCTATTACACCTCTGTCTGCTCGGCTATTTCCAGAGCATTATCTACATCAATACCTAGGTAACGTACTGTGCTCTCAAGCTTAGTATGTCCTAGCAGTAATTGAACTGCTCGCAGATTCTTCGTGCGCTTGTAGATTAACGCAGGCTTCGTTCGCCGCATCGAATGCGTACCGTATGCAGAAGCCTCAAGCCCAATACTTGTTACCCAACGTTTAACAATACGAGCATATTGCCGCGTTGTAATATGATTGGATCTGTCTGTGCGGTTAGGAAAAAGGTAATCGTTGTTGTTGGCACCAGATACCTGTAGCCACTTTGACTGTGCTTCTCGGGTCTGCTCCATCAGTTCAAAGCGTACAGACGTTTGAGTTTTCTGTTGCAATACCATAGCTCGCGATTGAATTGCTGAGCCATTAGTAATATCGCGTACCCTCAGATTTACTAAATCACAAGCCCGCAGTTTGCTATCGATTGCCAGGTTAAACATCGCTAATTCACGGTGTTGCAGGTTGATCCGGATTGCCCAGATTTCTCTGAGTTTTAGCGGCTTCTTTTGGCCAACCAGTTTACCTTTGTTCCATGGTTGCCGAGCGGAAAGGCCTATTACTGTAGACATGATATATCTCCATCAGTGGTTATAGAGGTCGTTAGACTGAATTGGGTCTAACAATCGCTGACTGACACGGAGGAGATTCGGGACAGATTGAATTAGATAGCCTGATCATTCAAAGCGGACATAGACTGTGCTGTTCTGTGCGTCAGCAAGCGCCACACTGGAGCTGATGATCAGCTAGCTTCAGCCTCACCTTCAATCCATATTTCTCCATAGCGGACAACCGGGCCGGGGCTATCTGGGCTTCAGCTTTCGGCAGGACACGCCCATAAGCGGAACGGTTCAGGTTCACAAGTTCACATCTTGCACCGGTATAAACGATACAAACCACCTATCCTCTTTTAGCTTTATCACTGTTAACCACAAAATTAGATATTCAATTCCACCCTCAAGCGTGAATAAGATTTTTCCTTATATACATCTATCTGTAGGTCAGAGAGTATCAGTTTCAAAGGAGAAGTTTTTCAAGAACGTGAAATGGTTATGACTTGGTAAAACAGGGCCTACAGCACCTTAACTGAAAGATGGGAACACCCAATGCACATAGGGCAAGTGAAGTGGTTTAATAATACGAAGGGATTTGGGTTCATTGTTTCCTCAGAGCATAACGAAGACCTATTTGCACACTACTCTGCTATTTTGGCAGATGGTTGTAAAAGCCTAAAAGCAGGTCAGGTAGTAGAATTCGATACATCGCCTGGAGATCGTGGGATTCACGCTGTGAATATCAAGCCTATCACATAGATGTTGACGGACAGGCAATGAATCCCGCTGAGGTGGTTGTAATAGAATGCATATAGATGTGCTGCGAGGCGAGTTGCTAGCCTGCATAGATGGAGTAGTGCCTGAAAGGAAAAAATAAATGACAGTGCAATCAATCATAATTCTTGCGGCAAGACAGGTGGATATAGATGAATGTTCAGCCCTAATTAGGGATGAGTTTTCTTCTATTTACTCCTGCAAAACTATACCGGTAGCCCGTGAACTGCTAGAGCAACATAAATCAGGCTTTCTTATTTTTAACCACGACAGTCTTAAAGAATCGTTTAACGTCCATCAAACATTATTTCATCTTAAGAAAAAATCTCAGGCCTCTCTATATACAACGATTTTACTGTGTAAAGCCGTGGATGCTGATACGGCTTATAAACTGGTTCAAAAGAAAGTCTTTGACGACTACATTATTTTCAAGCCTCTGTATGACCCTCATCGCCTACGCCTGATGATTCAATCGCTGAGTGGCATACACTCTAACAGCGTCAGTCAAAAAGAACTCGAAGAACGGCTGGCGAACCTTACTGCTAAAGCAAAAGTTTTGTATCGAGCACTGGGCGAATCAATGAGCTTATCCAATGATGCTCGGGAACAGGTACAGACGACGTATGCCGATCTGAAAGATAGCGTTATTGAACAGGTTAACTCTCTGCCATCGCAACTCGCCTCCAGTGGGTGGCAGGATGCCGTCAAAGTCCTTGAGCCTGAAGTATTGCAACAACGCATCAATGACTTCACCGAGCGGCGTGTTAATACGCAATTTGAGCAATCAGAAGACAAGTTGCAACAAACGATGGAGCATTGGGCGGGTGGAATAAAAGAAAATATAGCCCGTGCTACAGAGTTTCTTGATGAAGCTACAGTTGATTTCGATGCGGGTGGCAAAAA
This sequence comes from Amphritea sp. HPY, assembly GCF_050870985.1. Classification (NCBI taxonomy): domain Bacteria; kingdom Pseudomonadati; phylum Pseudomonadota; class Gammaproteobacteria; order Oceanospirillales; family Oceanospirillaceae; genus Amphritea; species Amphritea sp. HPY. The sequence continues at coordinate 389,763 of NZ_CP194015.1, forward strand.
AATATTGATCGTTGACGACGATGAGATCTACAGCAGTATTCTGAAATCCATACTTGAGGAGGTTGGATACGCTGTTACCTGCGAACCTAACGGTGAAAAGGGACTCCATCGAATGGCCACATTACAACCCGATCAGGTGCTACTGGATTATAAACTGCCGGACATGACAGGGCTCAATGTACTAGAAAAGGTGAAGGATAGTAACCTGCTAAAACATATCCCCATATTTCTTTTAACGGGTCACGCTGAGAGTGATTTAGTAAAGAAAAGTCTCCAGTATGGAGCCAGTGGCTTTATCGTCAAGCCTGCAAATAGAGAGGCTATCCTGTTGAAATTAAAGGATAACTCTGCATGCAATGGATGAAAAACATGACAGTATCGTTCCCTCTATTGGACGGTTGCGGAAAGTTACGTTATTGAACGTCAGTGGGTGATTATTAGTTTCTGAAGAACGACATTCAAGAGGAATAGAATAATGGCCGCAGGACGTCAGTTGTGGATCTGGGTATTACTCGGAGCTCCCCTCGTAAGCACCATCATCTGGTTCGCCTTGAACTCCGCTCGCCTACACCCTGAAAAAATCACCCTGGCCGAAGCTAATCAACCCGTTTTTGCTCTTATCTATATCGCCGAAGAAAAGGGCTATTTCGACGAGGAAGGGCTCGATATTACCTATCGTTCCTTTACTTCGGGACGTGACGCTCTGACCGATGTACTCGAAGGCAATTCTGATATCGCCACCGTTTACGAGACTCCGGTGGTTCTTCGCAGCCTCGAAGGCTTTTCCCTGGGAATAGTCAGTACGTTGCACAGTTCCACCAAGAACACGGGTCTAGTAGCACGACGCGATGCTGGCATCACCGTACCGGCCGACTTAAAAGGCAAACGCATCGGGATTACTCCGAATACCAATGGGGAGTTTTTCCTATCCTTGTATCTGACCAGCCAGGGGATCGGTTTCTCGGATGTAAACATTGTCACCTTCCATCCGCAGGAATTGAGTCTGGCTCTGGCGAATGGCAGTGTCGACGCTGTCGCCACATGGAATCCAAACCTATTCAATGCACAAAAAGCTCTCGCGGAGGGGGAGACGATCACCTTCTGGTCCGATGTTTATACGGAGCTCTCGGTATTGGCCGGCACTCAAACTTTCATGACGAGCAGAGCCGAAGCCCTACACAGGCTGGTACGGGGGCTACTCCGGGCTGAGAAGTTTCTGCAGAATAATGAACAGGAAGCACTGCAGCTGGTCCTGCAGCGGCTCCCGAATTATCCCGAAGCTACGATTCGAGGCGTGTGGAAGGCGTTCAAGGCGGAGGCTAAGCTAAACAATGTACTCCTATCAGTGTTGCAAAGTGAATCCCAATGGTTCACCTCCAAGGGCGTTGTCAAAGAACAGACTCCCGACTACCGCGAGATTATCTTTGAAAACTATCTTAAGAAAGAAAGCTCAGAAGCAGTAACTCTTCTCAAATAATAGCTGCTGGCCCAATAGTGAGAGTGGAAGTCGTGTGAGGTTCAGCCCAGAAGGAGAATAAAAAATATGGTGAAACCCTTTAGAAGCATCAGCATCAAAATTGCACTGCCCGCTATCATTACAGCAGTTGCACTGGTCCTGACTTTTGCTTACACAGTTTCACTGTACCTGAATCTTGAGGAAAGAATATCGGCGACGATAACCCAGACTGAAAAGACAATGATGCTGTCAAGCCGACTATTGATAGTGAAAAAAGATATTGAGCTGGGTATTAATCTATTTTTAGTCCGTAAAAACCCTGTTTTTGCTGCGAAAAACAGAGTAAATGAACAGGAATTCGAGACAATCGCCAAGCGACTGCAAAAACTTCATACATCACCCACTGCTCTGGTGCTGCAACAAGAACTTTTGCAAACCTGGCGAGATCTCTCTCAGTTAACCAAAGAACTCGAAGAGAACGTTAACAATGGACAGGATAAAAAAATAAAACGGACGTTTCGTCGTTGGAGCCTGCTGAGCATAAAAGCCCAATCACAAATCGAAGATTACACGGTAGCAAATTTTCGCTATATAGAAGAAGTTAATGCACAGATTCAAGAGTTGGCACAGGGGTATATCTTTTCCGGGTTGGTTCTGATTGCCCTGATGCTGACTTGTGTTACCGGATTATTTCTTTTTCTAAAAAAATCAATTATCTTCCCTATTCAATTACTCACTCGAACGGCTACCGGTATTGCCGTTGGGGACTACGAAAAGGCACCCCCACGAATCGTTCGTAACGACGAGATAGGACTGCTTTCCAGTGCGTTTTCCAGCATGGCGTTAAACCTGATAAGTTTCAATCGGGGGTTAGAAAGCGAAGTGCAACAGCGAACGTCGGAACTCGCCAATGCTAATGCACTTTTGAAAAAGGAAATTCTCGAACGCCAGCGTTCCGAGGCGCAACTGGAGATGATTATCAATTCGGTCCCGGCCGGTATCTCCTACTTCGACCGGTCGCTACGATTTGTGTTTGCCAACAAAAAATACCAGGATCTGGTGGGTCTGCCGCCCAACGAGCTGCCCGGCATGCATCTGCAGGAGGTCATCGGGAACACCTCCTACCGCAAGGCAGAACCCCATGTGCTACAAGCTCTGAACGGTAAAGCCACGAGCTTCGACAACCAGTTGCCCGGTCACGACGCCTCCCTGTTTTTCGAGGTCAGTTACCTGCCGCACCTGGATTCGGATGGCACGGTGACCGGATTCTGTGCCATGGTCCATGACATCAGCCTACGCAAACGGCAGGAGGCCTCGCTGTTAGACGCTAAGCTACGGGCGGAAAGTGCCGACGAGGCAAAAAGCCGCTTCCTGTCCCAAATGAGTCATGAGATTCGCACACCGATGAACGGTGTTATTGGCTGCGTGGATATGCTGGCCCGGTCAAGCTTGAAGCCCCACCAGGTAGAGCTGGTGGAGACCATGCACGACTCATCATTAGCTCTGCTCACGGTGATTGACGATATTCTCGACTTTTCCAAGATAGAGGCGGGCCAGCTGGAGTTGGAACGCGAGCCGGTTTCCCTGGAGCAAGTGGTGGAATCTGCATGTGCGACGATGAAGCAAATCGCGCTGCGCAAGCGGCTAAAAATAGACTTATTCATCCATCCGCGCCTACCGCATTTGATCTTGAGCGACAGTGTTCGCCTGCGCCAGATTATTAACAACCTGCTATCCAACGCGATCAAGTTTACCCGCAATCAAAACTGCAGTGGCCGAATTATGGTGCGGGTCGAGTCCGCTAGTGAATCACTGGTGCGTATATCCGTGACCGATAACGGCATTGGTATCTCAGCGGAAGGGCAAGCCAAACTCTTCAAGCCTTTTATGCAGGCGGAGTCTTCCACCACACGCCGTTACGGTGGTACCGGCCTGGGTCTGTCGATCTGCAAGCAATTGGTGGACATGCTCGGGGGCCATATCGAGGTGGACAGTCAGGTGGGATGTGGGTCAACCTTTTTGGTTACCCTGCCCATCGAACCGGTTACTGCCCCTTCGCCTCCTGTCGACCCCGATCTGAGCGGGCTGCACTGTCTGATTGTGGTTCGGGATATGGAGCAGGCGCGGGACTGGTGTGTCTATCTGGAGCACGCTGGCGCCTGCTCGGAGCCAATCGCCGAACAGGAAATGGTACAGCGGAGACTGGCGCAGTTGCCTCCGGAAACAACGGTAGTGGTAATGGAAGGGGCGAGTAAGGCGGTGCGGCAATGGCTCGACGGTCTGTTGATTGATTCGAAGCCGACCCTTGTGGTTATGACCCATGATAACGAGCAAATACCGCATCAGCTGGGGGCGGGTATCGCAGAGATCAATGGTGATCTCATATCCCGCAGCGCCTTACTGCAAGCTATTGGCATCGCTACTGGCCGTATCCAGCCGCAGTCAATAGATGATGTTTCTTCTGAGCATCTGAGCAAAATGCTAACGCCCCTGGACAGGGAGTTAGCTATTAAGCAGAACCGACTTATTCTCGTTGCCGAGGACAATGCGATCAATCAGAAGATGATCTCTCGCCAGCTTACGCTACTGGGGTATGCCGCCGATGTGATCGACAATGGCCGCGATGCGCTATATGCCTGGCGTGAAGGTTGCCACGCATTGCTGCTGACCGACCTGCATATGCCTGCGATGGATGGCTACGAATTAACCAGAGCCATACGTAACGAAGAAAGCGGCACAGAGCATCTGCCAATCATAGCAATTACGGCTAATGCCTTTATAGAAGAAGCTGATAAATGCCTTGCTGTCGGCATGGACGAATACCTTTCGAAACCGATAGTACTCGATAAACTTAAGGCCAGCCTGGGAAAATTGCTGCCTGAAATTGACATGGATGCGACGCCTGCTCTTGCCGATATCACCGTACAATCAGCAGAAATTCCCGATAAAAAGCCGCTGGATACAGCGGTACTCGCGAACCTGGTAGGCGATGATCCTACGCTTATTGAAGAATTCTTTCAGGATTACCGGCAGTCTATCGAAGAGGCTGCAATGCAAATAAAAGCGGCGCTGCGCGCCAACGAGCATGAGGTGGTGAGAGATGTGGCGCATCGGCTAAAATCTTCCTCACGTGCTGTCGGCGCGCTGAGTTTGGGGGAGTGCTGCGAACAAATTGAGCAGTCCACCAATGCTGGTGATCCAATGTTGCATAAGGAATTTGAAAGTATCCTAAATGACGTTATAGCCGAAATTGATAAAATAGTGAAACTGCCATGTTAAACAAAATACATATTTTGCTGCTTGATGACGATCCACTCCAGCTCAAACTACTGACGTGGCAGTTGAAAAACCTTGGCTGCGATCAAATCGTAGGCTTCAACTCGGCGTCAAAGGCACTGGCCGCGTTGGAGGACACCGAACCGGTCATTGATTTAATATTTCTCGACCTGAAAATGCCCGACATGGACGGTGTGGAAGTCCTGCGTCAGCTGTCGCATATCCTATATACTGGTGCTCTGGTGTTGTTCACCGGGGAAGATCAGGACATCATGGAGGCAACAGCTCGGCTGGCTACTGCTCACAAACTTAACCTGCTCGGGGCATTGTCCAAACCCTGTGGGCACGATGAGCTTTACGCGTTATTAGATCGCTATCAGCGGTCCAAACGATCAGCGAATGGCAATGGAAAAAAGACCTACACCTCGGATGAGATCCGCTGCGGCATCGATCAGGGTGAGTTTGTAAATGTCTATCAACCTAAGGTGAAACTTGTTGATGGCACGTTAGCTGACGTGGAAACACTGGTGCGTTGGCATCATCCTTATGATGGACTTGTGTATCCGGATCAGTTCATCACTGTGGCCGAAGAGCACAGCCTCATTCAACGCTTGACTCGTAGCGTACTGGCCGAAGGGCTGATACAAATGAAGTGCTGGCGTGACGCAGGCTTGCAGTGTGGTGTGTCCTTCAATGTATCGATGCTCGATCTTACCGACCTAGCATTTCCTGAATACGTACTGGGCGAACTCCAGCGGAATGACGTATCTACGACTAATCTCACCCTTGAGGTCACCGAATCGCGTCTGATAATGGATTTTCGAGCCTCTATGGAAATTCTGCTTCGATTGCGGCTTATGGGGGTTAGATTGTCGATCGACGATTTTGGCACGGGCCATTCTTCGCTCGCCCAGTTACGTGATCTGCCTTTCACTGAGCTCAAATTAGACCGTAGCTTTGTGGATGGCGTTCACAACGATTCGACCCTTGGCGCAATCGTCGAGGCCAGTGGTGATATGGCGCAGCACCTGAACATGATGGTGGTCGCCGAGGGCGTGGAAAGCCTGGAAGACTGGCGCTGGTTACGAGAGCGCAACTGCGACCTGGCACAGGGCTATTTAATAGCCAAACCCATGCCTGGTGAAGAACTAGCAGGCTGGCTCGAAAACTGGGAGGCACGCAAGCAGGAATTGCTGGCAGACTAACCCCGGCAACACCCGAGAGTCAAAGACATACTGATCGCCTGTGTCGATGCTTTAAAAGACTTTCCTAATGCGATTAACACTTCGTTCCCAGATAATCCCCTATAGCTATAGGGCATACACGGTATGTTGGATCGATCAGTTGAATCTATCACCGTTATTTTTCGAGAGGATTACCCAGGAACCATTCGTAGTAAGTCTGCTTTAATTTGCAGTAACTCCTTTTACTTATGGCTCGACAACATTAGAGCGAATAGCCAGGCGGGTAAGTTCGGCTGTATTGCGCAGTTCCAGCTTATGCATAATGTTGGTCTGGTGCACGCCAACAGTTTTGGGACTGATGTACAGCAACTCAGCAATATCTGTAACCGGTTGTCCCTCGGCCAGCTTACAGAATACTTGAAACTCACGTTTCGAGAGCTGAATCAATGGGCTCGGAATATTGGCATCCGCTTCAGTTGAATCCGGTACGGTCGCATACGTATGAGGCCTGTCCTCGGCCACAGAGTGAACCGCATCCATCATCTGTCCTGCCACGCTCGATTTTGACAAATAACCTGTCGCACCGGCTGTCAATGCTCGTTCGATCATGACCTTGTTATCATGCATACTGAACACCAGTATACGCACACTTGGATTTCTTGCGCGTAGGCGACGGATGGTCTCCAGCCCACCGATCCCCGGCATGTTGAGATCCAGTACAACGATGTCTGCACCCTGCTTTGCATACAAATCGCAGGCTTCCTCGCCGCTGCCAGCCTCTGCTATCACCTGAATGTCTGCAGAACTTTCAAGGAGACGGCGATAACCATCACGTACAACGGGGTGGTCATCTACAAGTAGTATTTTTATCATTATGTCATTATTGCGTAACAACCAGATTTTACCTAAGGGAATTAGGCAAACAGTGTCCAATAACTCTAAAATTAAGGAATTTTCTTATAGGAATGGAATGATGCCGTACTAACACTAAGTTCTAATTTTAGCCGTTATGACGGCTCTTGCCGTAAGGCAGTGCGGGAAATTGTTTTTCCATGGATGAGAAACAAAGTATGCGTATTGGTGATATGAACGATACCGATAGCATCTCAAGTAAGGTCAAATCGCGAGATAAATTGTTACACGAAGTGCGTCTACTGGAGGCCTTAATCAAAGATTAAGGCTTGCTGAACCCATCAATGCTGATGTCATGGCCCACGCAAGATATACCGCGATTGCCTGGATCGGCGATTGCAAGAAATGAACCCGATTTCTCCCCCCTCCTTAAGCGGTTCTCATTAACCGGTCTTCTCACCGCCACCCTCCAGGCGTTTTTTTGTATGCGGACTGTGCCATGAAGGCAATGAATCATCCACTTATCTGTAGACACTCTTAAGCGTTATTAAGAGGAGTTCATGATCGAGGCTATTCCCATTTATGCATTGCAGGTATACCAGTATTTTTTGCTTACCAGGGGAAAGGGGCCAGTAGAACGGCACATCAAGAGTACTTACTTTAGCTGCCTTGGCCGTGAAGACTTATGAGGAGGCGGTAGCCTCCGATCGACTTGCTTGTCTCAGTCCTGCTCGCCGGTATAGCGGAAATGTCGCTTTTATCTGTACGCCATTTCCGACATAACTATTTAGAATAAATTCGCCGTGCGCAGCGAGCACGCGCTCGCGCATGCCAACCAGGCCAAATCCTTCCGTGGTTGCCTCCATATCCATGCCCTTACCGTTGTCCTCGACACTCAGCAACAGGCTGTCCTGTTCCCCGGTTTCTTCCGTGTGTCGAATCAGCTGGACAGCAACATAATTGGCTCCGGAATATTTGGCTGCGTTAGTCAGACTTTCCTGGATGACGCGATAAAGCGTGATATTGAGGTCATCATCTAAATCATCCAGCTCACCATCCATTGTTAGTTTGAGTTCAACCGCAGGGTGCTGTTCCTGCCGCTGATTGATCAGTTCCTTGAGACTCTCTACCAGGCCAAATTCATCGAGCAAGGTGGGGCGCAACTGACGTATCATGCCGCGGATGTTCTTGTGCATCTCGGTGGCACTGTCATCGATGATCTGGGCAGTGGCCTGAACACCCTCATTCTGCCCCCCATTGAGCTGGCTTATGACCTCGGCGTTGATGTGGATTGCCGTCAGCCACTGACCGAATTCATCATGCAGCTCACGGGCCAGATAGCGGCGCTCCTCTTCCTGCACCTGGAACATGCGTTGCGTCAGGTCACGATTTTGTTGAAGGAGATCAAGTATTTCTTCCTCCGCTTGCTTGCGTTCGGTGACATCTGAGGTAATAGCCACTATTTTCTCTACTTCCTGCTTTTCATTGATTACAGGGTAGAGCCTGGTGTCGAAATAGCTTCCCTCTCTTATTTCCTCAGCGTGAACTGCTTTTTTGGTCTCGAATACCTTCTTCAGGTAACCACTCCACTTTTCCACCAACTTGGGTGGCATCGGGCCATAATTGTTCATTCCTATTAATCCGGATGGCTCCACGTCGAATCGCTTCACCGCAGTCTCGTTCGCTTCCAGGCAGACACCCTCCTTGTCCATGAGAAAGATGCTGTCATCCGTCGCACCCAGTAGCGCCTGCCAACTCCTGTTGCCTTCATCAAGTTCGGCGGTGCGCTCCTGTACGCGCATCTCCAGTTCGTCATGGGCCTTGCGCAGCGCTTCATCGGCTTTTTGTAATGCCAGCCTCTGTCGGTGTATCTGCCACAGCCAGAACAATAGCAAGGCAAGCAGCACGATTGCGACAGCGACGATCTTCCAGATCAGGGTGTAGTCGATCTTTTCTTCATACTTCAGGGATACCCATTTGTTCCTGATGGCCAGTCGTTCCTCTTCGCTGATGGAGGCCAGGGCTTTGTCAAGAATGCCCACCAGCATCGGCCAGTCGTCGCGAACGCCAACGCCCAATAGCGGCTGTTCAACGTCGACGGGCGCGGCGAACTTGAGATTGCTGATGTAGTGTTCACGAATCAGGTGGGCTGCTACCGGTACATCGAGCACCGCGGCTTCGGTCTGTCCCGTGGCAACAGCCTGCAGGGCCGCCAGTGGCGTTTCTGCAGGCTGAGGCACAATCTGCGGATAACGCGCAGAAATTAGTCCAGTACTCATGTAGCTTCCTGTCAGTGCGGTTTTCTTGCCGGAAAAGTCTTCCAGGCCAGTCACAAAAGGCACATCGTCGCGTGTTATCAGGACCAGGTCGGTTTTGATAAACGGCTCGCTGAAGCGCAGGTATTGCGAGCGCGGCTCGGTTTTTGCCAGCAGGCTGACGATATCGATTTCTTTGCGTTTGGCCTTATCCAACACTTCTGACCAGGTAAGTCTGAACACCGGTTCGATGGTGATGCCGAGTTGGTCACTGATGATCTTCATGTAATCGGCAATGATGCCCTTGTGCTTGCCGTCTTTACCGACATAATCAAACGGCGGGTAGGCGGAATCGAAACCCATGCGCAAGCGGGGATGTTTGGTCAGCCAGGCCTGTTCTGCCTGAGTGAGATTCAGTGGAGGTGCTATCGGCTTCTCTTGCTCGAGTGGCTGAAAGAGCAGCCATTTGGCCTGGATATCGTCGCGTTCCGTCTGGTTGATGGCGGCCAGTCCCTTGTTAAGGATACCGACCAACTCCGGCCAGTCCTTACGAATCGAGTAGACCAGACTCAGGGGCCGGTCCTTGATCACATACGCGACTTTAATGCGTTCGATTTCGTCTGGCGCAAGCAAAGAGAAAAAGGAGTCGTCACCGATAGTGGCATCCACCTTGCCGTCCTGCAGTTGATTGAAGCTTTCACGGTCCGAGCCTGTTTCGACAATGTCGATGTCGCCGACCTTGCCCAAAACATCTCGATCAAAGGCAACGCCCTTTTGTACGGCCACCGTACGTCCGGCCAGGTCCTGCAGGCTGCGCACCGTAAAATCCGCTTCTTTACGGGTGACAATATTCTTGTGCGAGGTGTGATAGTTGTCGCTGAAGCGGAAATGGATTTTGCGCTCTTTCAACGGGGCCGAGGTGGTAAGACCGTCGATCTCGTGTGCCTTGGCCGCGATCACCATGTCTGCCCATTTGCCGGCGCGCAGTTCGATTTGTGTCCCCAACTTTTCATTCAACAGCGCGATATAATCGGCATCCAGGCCTCGAACTACGCCATTTTTACCGACCTGCACGTAAGGCTTCCAGCTAGCTTCGGTGCCTAACACGATACGGGGATGCGCCTTTAGCCAGGCACGCTCGGCGTCAGTCAGCGCAACAGGCTGATCGGCTAATGCGAGCGGCGTATACAGCGCCATCATCCCGGCTACCATCACCAATAGTGCAACGCTTGTCTTTTGTAAAATACTTCTCAGGACCATTAAGTCTTCCATCTTTATTAATCACGTCGTGAGCTTAGCCGTGAATGCTTGTGGGGATACGGCAAGCCCGACCGGCTTTACTGTCTCAATCCTTTTCGCCGGTATTGATCGGAAATATAGCCTTAATTTGCACCACATTGCCGACATGACTATTTAGATTGAATTCTCCGCCAACACCCATGATTTGCTTGCGCGTGCCGGTAATCCCAAATCATTTCCTGTGTTGATTGAGGTCCATTCCCTTCCAGTTATCGTCAATGGTTAAAAGCAATCGTTCTGGTTGTTTTTCAGTACGCACGCGATTCAATAAAATCTTGACCTGGCTCACCCCTGCATACTTGGCCACGTTGGTGAGGGCCTCCTGCATAATACGATAAATGGTGGCATCAAGGCTGGCATCTAGGTTGGATATATCACCTTCGATGTTTAACATACAGTGGCTATCGGGTTACTGTCTATTCCAGCTATCAATCTGATCGATCTGGGCATATTTCAATTCCAGATCAACCAGCAAACCGGGCCGCAGACTCCGAATAATCGAGCGAATCTGGACATGCATCTCCTGGGCGGTGTCGTTGATGACCTCGACACTGTGGAGAGACTCCTTATCGCAGGCTTTACATTCTTCATTGACGCATCAGGCTACATATTACGTCAACAGATCTTCGCTGCTTAAACCGTCACCTTCAACAATCCCTCGCAACCTACGTAATGCGTCAGTCTGAATCTGCCTGATACGTTCACGCGTCAAACCAATCTCTTTCCCTACCTGTTCAAGAGTACTCATCTCATACCCCCGCAATCCAAAACGACGTGAAAGAACCTCCGCATGCTTCTCTGGCAGCCTATCCAGCCAGTTTTCAAGATTGCCACTGATATTTGTTTTTTGTAACAACGTTTCCGGATCAGAAGACTCTTCATCAGGAATAGTCTCCAGCAACGTCTTATCCGAATCCTTACCTGCCGGGGTATCAACAGAAGTGACTCGCTCATTTATACGAAACAGGCGCTCCACATTTTCTACCGGTTTATCAACCGCTTCAGCAATCTCTTCAGCCGAGGGCTCATGATCCAGTTTCTGCGCCAATTCACGGGCCGTTCGTAGATAAACATTCAGCTCCTTAACAACATGAACTGGTAGACGGATAGTACGCGTCTGATTCATGATTGCACGCTCGATGGCCTGACGAATCCACCAGGTAGCATAAGTAGAAAAACGGAAGCCGAGCTCTGGATCAAACTTCTCTACAGCGCGAATCAGGCCTAGATTCCCCTCTTCAATCAGATCAAGCAGAGTTAAACCACGATTAATATAACGGCGCGCAATCTTAACGACTAGACGCAGGTTACTCTCAATCATTCGCTTACGAGACGCCTCATCTCCCTTCAATGCCCGGCGAGAAAAATACACTTCCTCTTCCGCGGTCAGTAAAGGAGACAAACCAATCTCATTCAGATAAAGCTGGGTCGCATCCAGAGTTTTAGCGTTCAGCAGATCATTATGGGCCATGCTGCCTTTACCACGGCCACTCTTGAGAAATTTCGGAAGACTTTTGGCTTTTTTACGTTCGATGTCTTCCGCTTTGACATCTATATCTTTACCTTCACTATCTATTGATAGCTGCACACACCCGTTATCAAAGTTGTCTTGAAAGTCCATTACCCTTCCCCTAAACCGCTGTATATAAGAATATATGTAAGCTGTCACCGCCCCCTCGAACGGCAGCTGACGCCACAACGCGAACATTGTCCGTCTGTCAACATCTATGTGATAGGCTTGATATTCACAGCGTGAATCCCACGATCACCAGGCGATGTATCGAACTCTACTATCTGACTTGTTTTCAAATCCCTTCGCATTATTAAACCACTTCACTTGCCCTATGAGCACTGATGCTCTTCGATCTTTAGCCAATGTACTGCAGGCCCTGTTTTGCCAGGTCATAACCAATTCAACTCCTTGAAAAACTGCTCCTTTTAAGCTGATACTCTCTGACCTACAGATAGATGTATATAAGGAAAAATCTTATTCACACTTGAGGGTGGAATTGAATATCTCATATTGTGGTTAACAGTGATAAAGCTAAAAGAGGATAGGTGGTTTGTATCGTTTATACAGGTGCAATAAGTGAACTTGTGAACCTGAACAGTTCCGCTTCTGGCACATAGCAACCCAATACAGACATCGTAAGTTCTGTCCGCTTTCGAGGATTTTGATAGATAATAAGTCCTCCAGAATATCAAATGAGAATATTACCTTCGGGTCGTTTGCTGAAGTTCAGAAGGCAACGTTGGAGGATCGGCTTTAGGTTGGCACAATGAACCCATAGTCGAAAGCGGAATTCATTTTGATTGGACAAAATTTTGATCAACGAAAACGACCTCGGCACGGTTGATTTATCCAGTGCAGTGGAGGCTTTTTTGAGTTTAGGCTATCAGTTTAGCAACACCAACTCGTAATAGTTCGCGACAGTTGCGGGGCTTTTGGGGACTCTTTAACCTGAAACGTTATCAAGCGCCGATAGCCTCATCAGCAGATAGATAGTCGTAGCCAATACCGTTGGCAACTGCTTTAAAGTTAATGCTACCGCGGGGCAGATTCAGGCCATTTTTCAGGTGTGGATCATCCTGCATTGGTGGTGCTTATTAGTAGTGCTCATTAGTAGTGCTTAGTCGTCGGAATCTTATGTTTACTGCAGGCATAAAAAAGCCCCGCAATCGCGAGGCTTTTGGGGACTTATGTCTAAGATTATTAAGAGCTGATAGCCTCATCAGCAGATACGTAATCGTAGCCCAGGTCGTTGGCAACCGCTTCAAAGTTGATCGTGCCGCGGTGTACATTGAGGCCGTTCTTCAGGTGTGGATCATCCTGCAGAGCCTGCTTGTAACCTTTGTTAGCCAGCGCCAGCGCAAATGGCAGAGTCGCGTTGGTCAGTGCAAAAGTAGAGGTACGGGCAACGCCGCCTGGCATGTTGGCTACACAGTAGTGAACAACGCCTTCAACTTCATAGGTAGGTTCCTGATGCGTAGTCGCATGGGATGTTTCAAAGCAGCCGCCCTGATCGATAGCAACATCAACCAGTACTGAGCCATCTTTCATCTTCTTCAGCATTTCAAGACTAACCAGCTTAGGTGCAGCTGCGCCTGGAATCAGTACCGCGCCAACCACCAGATCAGAGTTTACTACTTCCTGTTCAACACTATCTGCGTTGGAATACAGGGTCTTCAGCTGAGGACCGTACTGGGCATCCAGTTCTTTAAGGCGTGGCAGGGAGCGGTCAAGAATAGTGACATCAGCACCCAGACCCATCGCCATGCGAGCGGCGTTAATACCTACTACGCCGCCACCGATGACGGTGACTTTAGCTGGTGCTACACCAGGTACGCCACCCAGCAGTACACCCAGGCCGCCCTGAGCTTTTTCCAGAGCGTGTGCTCCGGCCTGAATTGCCATACGACCGGCAACTTCGCTCATTGGTGCAAGCAGTGGCAGGCCGCCATTCACATCGGTCACGGTTTCATAGGCAACCGCAACACAGTCGGACTCAACCAGCAGTTTGGTCTGATTTGGATCTGGAGCAAGGTGCAGGTAGGTGAATAGCAGCTGGCCCGGACGCAACATTTTGCATTCGTTAGGCTGAGGCTCTTTTACCTTGATGATCATGTCAGCGGAAGCAAAGATCTCTTCCGGAGTATCGATCAGTTTAGCGCCGGCTGCTTCATATTGTTCGTTGGTCAGGCCGATAGATGTGCCGCCATCGCGCTGAACAATAACTTCATGGCCATTGGCGATAAGCTCACGCACGCCGGCTGGTGTCATACCGATACGGTACTCGTGGTTTTTGATCTCTTTAGGGATACCAATCAACATAAGTAATCTCCGCTGATTTTTGTTGTTAGTGGATAAATCTACACTATCACTAGGTATGAAGGATTATCGTTTGTTGTTTTGTTTTTTGCAGTTGTTTTATCTGTAAAACAGGAAATATTCAGAGTTTGATGAAAGTGGATGTGGTCTGCATATTGCTAATTTCGGCACTGCACAATAACTAACGTGATATATCTCATAAATCTAAGTATTACCGATTTTTCCTGACCGGCCAGTATCGCTGAATAAATAGTGCATTGAATATGTCGGTAGCAGACGATCTTTAGATCGGCCCATGGGCTTCTGTTACACTGCGTTATCGCATGTTCTGCACGATTAATAACAAGACTAAGGCCTGGAACAAGAGAGTGTTAATGAAAGACAGACTGCAGCAGCTTGTTGGCTACGTAGTATTAAATTGCCTGACGCTGCTGCTAATTGCGACCCCGGCGATTGCTGAAAGCCGTATCGTCTCTTTGGGCACCGGTGGTGTAACCGGGCTGTACTATCCGACCGGTGGCGCATTGTGCCGTCTGGTTAACCTGACCCGGCAGGAGCACGGTATTCGCTGTGCCGTGAGAAGTACGCCGGGTTCAGTGAATAATCTCAGGCAAGTGGCCAGTGGTGAGTTGGATCTGGGCATTGCGGAGGCGGGGCAGTTGTTTGATGCACGCAGTGGTCAGGGCAAGTTTGCTCAGCCTGATCCGACGCTGCGGGCGTTGTTTGGTTTGTTTCCAGAATATATTTCAGTGCTGAGCAGGGCTGATAGCGGTATCGACAGCTTTGCTGATCTGCAGGGCAAGCGGATAAATATAGGTAAAGAGGGCAGTAGTCAGCGAGCTACACTCGGCCTGCTGATGGCAGCACGCGACTGGCAGTTGGATGACTTTGCCGAAGTGCAGCGGCTGGAGCCGGCGCAACAGGCAAAGGCGCTGTGTGACAATCGGATCGACGCCACTCTGTATGTAGTAGGCCACCCCAGCGGTGCGATTAAAGAAGCGATACGCGATTGTGACAGTAAGCTGGTGAACCTTGCCGGTCGTGATATTGCAGCGCTGTCGCGTAATAATCCACACTATCATCCGCTGACAATAAGCGGTGAGTTTTATGGGCCTGCGTTAGAGGATGTGCAAACGGCGGGGGTCAGTGCCACTTTATTCGGTCGTGCCGATCTGCCTGATGAAGTTGCCTATGCGGTAGTAAAATCGCTATTTGGCCAGTTCGAACGCTTTCGTAAAATGCATCCTGCATTTACCGGGCTGCAGATCGAACAGATGGTTGGGGTGCCCCTGGCGGCGCCTCTGCATCCCGGCGCAGCCCGGTATTTCAGAGAGGCCGGTTTACTTAACTAGGTATAGAGCTTACTCAGCCGAGGACAGGCTTGTCAGTTTGAGTGGCAGGTCCAGTTGGAAGTGCGCGCCCCGGTCTTCAGGCTGACAGTGAATGTGTCCCTGCAGCAGTTGGCTGACCAGATTAAATGCGATGTGCATGCCCAGACCACTGCAGCCCTGGTTGCGTTTGGTGGTCATAAACGGCTCAAACAGCTTGTGTTGCCAGCCGTCGGGTACTCCGACGCCGTTATCCCGGTAATCGATCAATAACCTGTCCACTGACAAGCTCAGATCAATGGTGATGCAGCCGCCTGCGCGATTTTCAAAACCATGCAGCAGGGAGTTCAGAATCAGGTTGGTAAAGATCTGATAGTAGCTGCCCGGATAACTGTCCAGAATAAGTTGATCCGGACCGTTAATAATGACTTGAGGCTGGCAGCGTTTCAGGCGTGGTTTGAGTGATATCAGGATCTCATCCAGATACTGGATCAGGTCAAACTGGCGGCGCTGTTCACTGGACTGGTCCACCGATACCTGTTTGAAGGCGCTAATCAGTTGCGCAGCACGCTCCAGGTTCTGGCAGATCAGCTGGCTGCTCTCAACTGCGGTTGCTGCCAGCGGATCATCCGGGTTCTGCTGTTGCTGGATTGCGGCCTGATCCGCCAGGAATGAGGCCGCGGTAAAACCGATACCGATCGGGGTGTTGATCTCATGGGCTACCCCGGCAACCAGCCCACCGAGGGCGGCCAGTTTTTTCGATTCAACCAGCTGTTGCTGGGTCGCCTGCAGTTTTTCCAGGGTGTCGTGCAGTTCCTGGTTACGCTCTTCCAGCTGCTGGGTGCGGTCGGTGACTCTTTGCTCCAGCTCGGTGTTCAGTTTAGCCAGCGAGCGTTCGGCGTCTTCCCGTTTACTCATATCATGCAGCATCGATTCACGCATGCTGTTCATCGCATCCACTACCTGGCTAATTTCGTCATCCCGGTGTTTCGGGTTACGTTTCAGATTCAGTGGCAGATCCAGGTGGTCCAGGTTGAGGCGTCGCGCATAGCTGGCCATAGTGCCCAGGTGCTGGGTGACCAGGCGATGGAAGATGGTCAGGATAAAGATCGATACGAGAAAGGTTTTGATTCCCTGCGAGGCCAGGATAACCAGGACTTTGTCCGCCAGCCGGCGGTAAACCTCATCCAGGCTGATGATCAGGGTTAGTTCGCCGACCGGAAAAATGACACCGTTATTGGCATAGTGCTGCAGATTGTAATGGCGTTCTACGATCGGGCCCTGTTCCGGGCGGGTACCGGCGACGTAGAAATCGCCGTACTGGGAGCTGATTTCCAGATAGCGCACATCGGGCAGTTGGTGCAAGCCGTCAAGCTGTACCTGGATCTGTTCCGGGCTTATTTCCCAGAGACTGTTGGACAAGCTATTAATCGAGCTGGTTTCAATCTGCTGCAGTCGCTCATCGATCGCCGATAGTTCATAGCGGTAATCGAGCCAGAGCTGGGTGCCGGTGGCGATCAGGGTGATGGCCGAACTGCATAGAAGAATTGCCGCCAGCAGGCGGATGCCTAGTGGCTTCTGGTATCGAAGTTGGTTGATACGTTGCAACAGGCTCATAGGACTGATCTTGATCCGCACTGTTTATCTGTTATGGGTTACAGATTGGCCCGGTATACTCTGGCCCGGCACATTCTGGCGCAGCTCTATGATAGCGCCCCTGTGTATTTCCGAAAGCCTTTTCCAAAACCTTTTGCCGCAACCGCTTGCCGCAACCTTACCGGCAAGCGGTTAGCTGTTTTTCAGCGCTGTAATCTCAGGCTCAGATCGGTGTTAATGCAGAATGGCACGTCAGGAGGTTTTATTGGCATGGCAGGCGGTCAGTGCGCCGCGCGCTTTGCCTTATGTTGTTGTGGTCTCTTGAAGAAGGCACGCCTGTCACGGAAAAGTGATCAACCGCTTTCTGCTGGTGGGGCAACTGTCAGTGATACTTTTTAGTAGCAACTGCCAAACTTCTTGAATACCCGCGTCGCGGGATAATAACGATAACAAGGATCATTATGTCTCTGAAGAATAAACTTGCAACGACACTTCTCTCCTCAGCTGTTGGCCTGGCGGCTGCGTTTGGTGCAACTGCTGCTAGCGCTGAGCAATCTTACGTAACTATCGGTACCGGTGGTCAGACCGGTGTTTACTACGTAGTCGGTCAGTCTATCTGCCGCCTGGTTAACCGCGGTACTGATGATCATGGTATCAAGTGTACAGCGCCTTCAACCGGTGGTTCTGTTGCCAACATAAATGCTATCCGTCAGGGACAGCAGGATATGGGTATGGCCCAGTCCGACTGGCAGTTCCACTCGCTGAACGGTACTAAACACCAGACATTTGTTGAGCAGGGTAAGTTTGAAGACCTGCGCGCTCTGTTCTCTGTACACAATGAGCCGTTCACTGTTGTTGCCCGCGCTGATTCCGGCGTTGAAAGCTTCGACGATCTGGTCGGTAAGCGAGTTAACCTGAACAACCCAGGTTCCGGTACCCGCGGTACTATGGAAGTGATCATGGACGAGAAAGGCTGGACCCGTGATTCTTTCAAACTGGCTGCAGAACTGAAGGCTTCTGAGCAAGCGCAAGCGCTGTGCGATAACAAGCTGGACGTAATGATCTATTCTGTTGGCCACCCATCCGGTGCTATCAAAGAAGCGACCACTTCATGTGACGCTAAAGTGATCCCTGTGACCGGTGC
The DNA here is from genome assembly GCF_050870985.1 of Amphritea sp. HPY. Classification (NCBI taxonomy): domain Bacteria; kingdom Pseudomonadati; phylum Pseudomonadota; class Gammaproteobacteria; order Oceanospirillales; family Oceanospirillaceae; genus Amphritea; species Amphritea sp. HPY. Next base: position 407,982 of record NZ_CP194015.1, read on the forward strand.
AGAGATTGAAAAATTGATCGCCGAGAATGACTACTACGCTCCGGCAATGATCAAAGGTGGTCTGTATAAAGGTTCCGACAGCGATGTAGCAACTTTTGGTAACGCTGCGACTATGGTTACTTCCGCTAACGTTGATGCCGATACTGTTTACCTGGTTGTAAAAGCGGTATTTGATAACTTCGATCGCTTCAAGCGTCTGCACCCTGCGTTTGCCAACCTGGATCCAAAGCAGATGATCTCTAACGGTCTGTCTGCACCACTGCACGATGGTGCGGTTCGTTACTACAAAGAACAAGGCTGGATGTAATTCATACATTGAGTTCTGTATAGAGGGCTGGCCTGTATAGGAGGTTAGCCCTCTGCGGGAGGCCCCGGTTCAGTCAGCACCCAAGGGTATTTAGTAGATAGCTATTAAATATCCGAATGGCTGTTCCGGGGGCTCTTTTTTTATACCTGTTTTTTGGAGCTGATATGACGAATACGCATAGCAGACAGGCTGAGGCCGACGAGAAAGAACTGCAGGAAATGGTGGCCGCTACCGATACCGGAGCCCGCATTCCTGAGGGTTGGCAGGGCAAGGTGTTACTGGCTGCGGCGCTGTTATGGTCGCTGTTTCAGCTGTGGATAGCATCACCACTGCCGTTCTATGACTGGCCGATTATCGGCAGCTTTGGTATTTTCAATGACACAGAAGTGCGCGCGATCCATCTGGGTTTTGCCACCTTCCTGGCATTTACCGCTTATCCCGCTTTAACCCACTCGCCACGACACCATATACCGACGACGGATATTGCGCTTTGTCTACTTGGCGCGTTCAGCGCATCTTATATTTTCCTGTTTTATGAGCAGTTGGTTGGCCGTCCGGGCCTGCCGAATACGCAGGATCTGATCGTCTCTGTCGTAGGTATTGTGCTGTTGCTGGAAGCGGCCCGCCGAACTCTGGGGCCACCGTTGATGATTGTGGCGATAGTGTTCCTAACCTATTCGCTGGCCGGTCCTTACATGCCGGACATCATTGCGCATAAAGGCGTCACACTAAAAGAGCTTGTTAACCATCAGTGGCTGACCACCGAAGGCGTTTTTGGTATTGCGCTTGGCGTTTCTTCAAACTTTGTATTCCTATTCGTACTCTTCGGCGCATTGCTGGATAAAGCCGGCGCCGGTAACTATTTTATCCAGGTTGCGTTTTCCCTGCTGGGGCATATGCGCGGCGGCCCGGCTAAGGCCGCGGTAGTCTCTTCCGGCCTGACCGGTCTTATTTCGGGTTCTTCGATCGCCAATGTGGTGACTACCGGAACCTTTACTATCCCAATGATGAAACGGGTCGGGTTCTCATCCGAGAAGGCCGGTGCGGTTGAAGTGGCTTCTTCGGTAAATGGCCAGATCATGCCGCCGGTTATGGGTGCTGCTGCATTTCTGATGGTGGAATACGTTGGTATCTCTTACGTTGAAGTTATCACCCATGCTTTCCTGCCGGCACTGATCTCCTATATCGCTCTGGTCTATATCGTGCACCTTGAAGCGCTGAAACTGAATATGCAGGGGCTGCCGCGTCGTTCAGTGGTGAAACCGTGGCAGATGCGTTTGATCGGCATGCTCAGTGGTTTCCTGGTGACTGCGGCGATCGCCGCCGGAGTTTACTTCGGTATCGGCTGGATCAAACCTGTATTTGGCGCGTATGCCGGAATGGTTATCGCGGCACTGCTGGCGCTGGTGTACTTATACCTGATTCGCATTGCTGCACGAGTCCCTGACCTGGAGCTGGATGACCCTAATTCGCCGATGATGCAGTTACCTGAAGTTGGCCCGACGGTGAAGTCAGGGCTGCACTTTTTACTGCCGGTTGTAGTACTTGTCTGGTGCCTGATGATCGAACGGCTATCGCCGGGTCTGTCTGCATTCTGGGCGACCGTGCTGATGCTTATTATTCTGGTCACCCAGCGGCCGTTGCTGGCGTATTTCCGTGAACAGGGTGATATCGCAGCCCGGCTACGCCAGGGCGCAAGTGAGCTGGTCGATGGTCTGATTGTCGGTGCCCGTAATATGATCGGCATCGGTATCGCCACTGCGACCGCCGGTATCATTGTCGGTGCGGTTTCCCAGACTGGCGTTGGTTCGGTGCTGGCGGATCTGGTTGAGATCCTGTCTATGGGTAATCTGCTGCTGATGCTAATGCTGACCGCAGTGCTGAGTCTGATCCTGGGGATGGGGCTGCCGACCACTGCGAACTATATTGTGGTGTCTTCTTTATTGGCGCCTGTGGTAGTTACATTGGGACAGGAGTCCGGCCTTATCGTGCCGCTGATCGCGGTACACCTGTTCGTGTTCTACTTCGGCATCATGGCTGATGTGACACCGCCGGTAGGTCTGGCGTCGTTTGCCGCAGCAGCGGTCTCCGGCGGTGATCCTATTCGTACCGGTTTTGTTGCCTTCGCCTACAGTCTGCGTACGGCGGCACTGCCGTTCCTGTTTATCTTCAATACTGATCTGCTGCTGATTGATGTCACCTGGCTGGAAGGTATTCAGGTGTTCATTATCGCCACGGTGGCCATTCTGGTATTTACCGCAGCCACCCAGGGCTATTTCATGACCCGCAATCGTTGGTATGAGACGGCGCTGATGTTGCTGATCGCGTTCTCATTGTTCCGCCCGGGCTTCTGGATGGACCGTATCGTTGAGCCGCATCAGCAGGTTGCGCCAACCGAGTTGGTTCAGGTTGCCGATGGTTTAGATGCCGGTACCGAACTGCGCTTCTGGATCGATGGCGAAGATGATGTAGGTAACCAGCGTTCCTTCCTGGTCAAGCTGGCACTGGGTGAGGGTGCAAGCGGTGCTGATCGTATGGCCACCACAGGAGTTGAGCTGCTGTCGAATAATGGCAAGACAGTAATCGATTTTGTCGGCTTTGACAGCCCGGCAGAAAAGGCAGGGCTTGCGTTTGATCAGGTTGTGGTGGCGGTTGAGATCCCACAGGCACAGCCACCGAAGCAGCTGATTTATATCCCGACTTTAGCGCTATTGGCATTGTTGGTGATGGTTCAGCGCAGACGTCGCAAAGTACAGCCTGTGCAGGCACAACCGGCTACCTGTTAACTGTTGACTACGTAAGCTAACCCGGCCGGGGTCCGGCCGGGCTACTCTCGAGGTACAAGATATGTTCAAGAAAGTACTAGTCCCGGTAGATCTGACTGAACCGGAATTTATCCGTCAGGCGTTGCAGCTGGCTCTGCGTGAAGTGCGGGAAAACAATGCCGAGTTGCACCTGATAACGGTAGTGCCGGGTTTCAGCAACTCCTTTGTAGCGTCTTTTTTCAGCGAAAGCGAGCACCAGAAAGCGGTCACTGAGGTGGCGCGTAAATTTAAAAAGTTTGCCTTGTCTGAACTGCCTGACGATGTGAAGCCGGTACTCAAAGTCTACGAAGGCTCACCGGCTGAGCTGATTGTTGATTATGTCAGGAGGAAAGAGATCGAACTGGTGCTGATGTCTGCCCATCACCGTTCCCGGGTGGATGAGTTTTTGCTGGGTTCGGTTTCGGCGCGGGTTGCCGAGCGTGCCGGCTGCTCGGTTATGTTGCTGAAAAATTGAAATAAACAGAATTGAAATAAATAGCATTGAAATAAATAGCATCGAAATAAATTGTATAGATAGCTTACCTCAGGCCCCACTGGTCGGTTGTAAGCTGGCTATAAGTTAAACCCTTTTAGTTAAGACCTTTTAGTTAAGATCTATAAATAAGCTTCTTATATTAACCCCTGATACAGGTTTAAATAACCAATCATGTCTGACCGACTCTGCGACAACAGTGCGCTGCTGTCACCTTTAGCTGAACTTCTTCAGCAAAGACTCTCTACCGAAATGGCCTCGCGGGTCAGTACTTTTGCCCGCGCTTATTATCAGACTGCTACCCGTGAAGAGTTGAGCGAACGTTCGCTTGATAATCTTTATGGCGCGACATTGTCCTGCTGGCAGCTAATGCAGAACTTTAACGCCGAACAGCCTAAAGTGAGGATCTATAATCCCGATCTGGAGCAGCATGGCTGGCGGGCTCAGCATACGGTTATTGAAGTGGTTCAGGCGGATATGCCATTTCTTGTGGATTCGCTGCGCATGGCTCTGAATCGTCGTGGGCTGGTGATTCATACCATTCACAATGCGATTCTGTTTACCCAGCGGGATAATGGTGAGCTGGTGGAATTCGGTGCTGAACCGGTGCCAGGGTTAGAAGTTGAGTCTGCAGCCGAGTCGGTTATCTATATTGAGGTTGATCGCACCAGCGATGATGCTGAGCTAAAGGCTATTCAGAGTAGCCTGATGCAGGTGCTTGAGCATGTGCGTAGCGCGGTGAGTGATTATCCGCAGATGCAGGCCCGTGCCGAAACCTTGCTCTCGCAACTAAGCGAGAAAGCGGGATCAGGCGAGCAGGGAGATCACAAAGAAGTTCAGGCTTTCCTGAGCTGGATGCTGAATAATCGTTTTACCTTCCTTGGTTATGACGAGGTACGGATTGAGGGCGATCAGGTTATTCCGGTTGCTGGTACTGAACTGGGCATTATGAAACTGGATCAGAGGCAAGGCCTGGATAGTATTGCAGGTGGCCGTCCGGGTGAGTTGCGTAAGGCTGAAAGAGAATGCCTGCTTGAGGCGACTCCCCTGATGTTTGCCAAAGATGCTATGTATTCTCTGGTACACCGTCCGGCGTATATAGATCGTATCGTGATTAAACAGTTTGCCGCAGATGGCACCGTCATAGGTAAATGCCGTTTCCATGGCCTTTACACTTCGGCGGTATATTCCGAACCGATGACGGCAATCCCGGTTATCCGCAACAAGGCGGAAGCCGTGTTGCAGCACTCCGGCTTTAATCGCCGCAGCCATAACGGCAAGCAGTTGTTGCAGATTATGAATGATCTGCCGCGCGATGAGTTGTTGCTGTCCAGTGAAGAGCAGCTACTGGAGATTGCAATGGGTATCTTCAGCCTCAATGAGCGACGTAAGACCCGCCTGCTGATGCGCATCGATCGTGGCAACCAGTTTATAACGTTCCTTTATTATGTACCCCGCGAGATATTCTCCACCGAACTCAGACTACAAGTGCAGGACCTTCTGGTACAGGCCTGCGCCGCCAGCGAAGCTGAATTCACCACAACCTTCAGCGAGTCGGTACTGGCCCGGGTGCAGTTTGTATTGCGGGTTGATCCGGCCAACCCGGTGATACCTGATCTGGCTAAGCTGGAAGAGGAAGTGGCGCACATCTCCAGAAACTGGAGTGATGAACTGCATGCAGCGCTGACCGATGTCTGCGGCGAAGAGCAGGGTAACCGGCTACTGAACAGCTACCGGCATAGCTTTACCAGTGCTTATCGTGAGCACTTTGGTGCTTCAAGCGCGGTGTATGATATTCAGCGCATTGAAGCCCTGAGCGAGACCAACCCGATCACCATGAGCTTTTACCGTGTGTTGGAGCAGAGTCCGGAGGTATTACGCTTTAAACTGTTCAATGCCGACCAGCTGCTGGTGCTTTCCGATGTGATTCCGGTGCTGGAAAACCTCGGTATGCGGGTCGTCGGTGAGCATCCTTACGCGGTATCTCGCAGCGATGGTCGTCAATTCTGGATTCATGACTTTACCCTCACGTACCAGGGCGATGAGCCGGTGGTTCTGGAGCAGGTGCAGGATGTATTCCAGAACGCCTTTGCCAACATCTGGAATGACCGGGCAGAGAATGATGAATTTAACCAGTTGGTTATAGGCGCAAACCTGAACTGGCGTGAGGTGGCGATGTTGCGTGCTTATGCCCGCTACAGCCAGCAGATCCGTTTCGGTTTCTCGCAGCCCTATATTGCCGGCGCCCTGGCGCGGCATATTCAGGTAACTAAGCTGTTAGTCGCCCTGTTCCGGGCACGGTTTGAGCCACAACGGCAGGAAAGCGATAAGGTTTCAGCGCTGGCCGAGCGAATCGAGAGCAGCATCATCGATGCCCTGGACAGGGTCGATAACCTTAATGAAGACCAGATCCTGCGGCGTTTCCTTGAACTTATAAAAGCAACTTTGCGAACCAGCTTTTTCCAGACCGATGCAGCGGGTCAGGCGAAAGACTATTTTGCATTCAAGTTAAGCCCGAGGCAGATCAGCGGTATTCCGCTGCCGCGGCCGATGTTCGAAGTCTTTGTTTACTCTGCTCGGGTTGAAGGGGTGCATCTGCGTGGCGGTAAAGTAGCCCGTGGCGGCTTGCGCTGGTCGGATCGTTTAGAAGACTACCGTACCGAAGTGCTGGGTCTGGTCAAGGCGCAACAGGTTAAAAACTCGGTGATCGTACCGGTAGGGGCGAAGGGCGGCTTTGTCGCTAAACAGTTGCCGACCAGCGGTGACCGGGAAGCCTGGCTGGCGGAAGGCATTGCCAGTTACAAGATCTTTATCAGCGCGTTACTGGATATCACTGATAACCTGGTCGGTGGTGAAGTGGTACCGCCGGTTGCTGTGGTGCGTCACGATGAAGATGATCCGTACTTCGTTGTCGCGGCGGATAAAGGCACCGCAACTTTCTCCGATATTGCTAACGGAATCGCCGAATCCCGGGGCTTCTGGCTGGGTGATGCTTTTGCTTCAGGTGGCTCGCAGGGCTATGACCACAAAGGTATGGGCATCACCGCGAAAGGCGCCTGGGAGTCGGTCAAGCTGCACTTCCGCGAACTGGGACTTGATACTCAGAGCGAAGCGTTCAGCGTAGTAGCTATCGGCGATATGGCTGGTGATGTGTTTGGTAACGGCATGCTGCTATCAGAGCATATTCAGCTCTGTGCGGCGTTCAACCATATGCATATATTTATCGATCCGACCCCGGATACCGTGACCAGCTTTGCCGAGCGCCAGCGTATGTTCCAGCTGCCACGTTCAAGCTGGCAAGACTACAATGCCGAGCTGATCTCGAAAGGCGGGGGTATCTTCTCACGGGCGGCTAAATGGCTGGATATCAGCCCGCAGATGAAAGCGCGATTCGGTATCAGCGAAGATCGCCTGTCACCCAATGATCTGCTGACGGCACTGCTCAAAGCGCCGGTCGATCTGATCTGGAACGGTGGTATCGGTACGTACGTTAAGGCCAGTCATGAGAGCCACGCCGAAGTGGGTGATAAGGCTAATGACAGTCTGCGTATCAACGGTAACCAGCTGCGTTGCCGGGTACTGGGTGAAGGCGGCAATCTGGGCTTTACCCAGCAGGGCCGGATGGAATTCTGTGCCAACGGTGGTAAATCGAATACCGACTTTATCGATAACGCCGGCGGCGTGGATTGCTCGGACCACGAAGTTAATATCAAGATCCTGCTTAACGAAGTGGTGGCCAATGGCGATATGACGGTTAAGCAGCGCAACGCCTTACTGCGTGAGATGACCGATGAGGTCGGCGAGCTGGTACTGCAGAATAACTACCAGCAGGCGCAGGCGATCAGTATCGCGCACAACCATGCGCAACGCTCGCTGGATGAGTATACCCGCCTGATCAACCGCCTGGAGGCGGATGGTAAGTTGGATCGGGAACTGGAGTTTATCCCTGCTGATGATGTATTGCAGGAACGTAAGGTCAGTGCTCAGGGTCTGACCCGGCCTGAACTGTCAGTGCTTATCTCCTATGTTAAGGCGGAGCTGAAAGAGGAGTTGATTGATTGTTGGATCAGCGAAGACAGCTACCTTAACCAGGAGCTGATGACGGCGTTTCCGGCACAGCTGGTCGGCTCGCACAATGAGCAGATCCGCCAGCACCGTCTGCGCCGTGAGATTATCGCCACCCAGATGGCCAACGGTATGGTTAATACCATGGGTATTACCTTTGCCGAACGGCTCAGTCAGATGGCCGGGGCCGGTTTTGCAGAGGTGGTTGCAGCCTATGTGATCGCCCGTGATGTGTTCGATATCCCCCAACTTTGGCGTGGGATTGAAGCGCTGGATAACCGTGTCGATGCTGCACTGCAGCAGCAGATGATGGCAGACCTGATCAGGATGATTCGCCGCGCGACCTATTGGTTCCTGCGTAATCAACGGCCGGCGATGGATGTAGCAGCGGCGGTGGCGCAGTTCCGTCCTGCGGTACAGCAGATCAGCGCGCAACTTGCAGGGTTGCTGGAAGGCGAACCCCGTCAGCGTTGGCAGCACAAGCACGATGAGCTGGTGAATGCCGGAGTCACCGCTGAACTGGCGGCGGTGGTTGCCGGTGCCGATAGTCTGTACACCCTGTTAGGAGTGATTCAGGCGGCGGAACAGACCGGGCAGAGCTTACAAAAAGTATCGCGGATTCACTTCGGCCTTGGCGATCGGTTGCAGCTGCACTGGTTCGATCATCAGGTGAAAGAGCTGGAAGCCGGCAACCACTGGGAGTCGATGGCGCGGGATGGCTTCCGTGAAGACCTGACCAGCCATCAACAGGCGATCACTGTCAGTGTGCTGAGTGCCGTTGATGATACTGCTGACAGCGATAATTCTGAATCTGATGACAATGGCGAAGCCATGGTCAGCCGCTGGTTTGATAGCAATCAGCTGTTGCTGAATCGCTGGCAGGGTCTGCTGAATGAGATCCGTAACAGTGCTCAGCAGGACTTTGCCATCTTTACCGTTGCCATCCGTGAACTGCTGGAACTGGCGCAGGCGAAATAAACCACTTTGCCTTAATGGCTGTGCGGCGTCTACGGGCGCTGTACAGGTACTTGATCTGCGAAGATAAGCTTTGCAGTGATTAATTAAAATCCGATTAAACCAACGAAAATATTACCCTGACCAACATGACTATTATGAATACTTACAGCCCGATTACTCCGATTCAGTGTGTTCTGAAAATTCGTGAAATTGCGGAAAACAGCTGGTGGGTTTATCGCCACGAAATTGGCCGTAACGGCACTCTGAAAGCGATCTCCCGGGTGGTGTTCTTTGGCCGCAGCCGGGACGATGCTGAACAGTGGATCGAAGGACAGCGCCAGGAAGCGACGGTGTATCTGTTGTCTGATAACTGAGTCTGATAGCTGAGTCGGATAACTGAATCTGATTCGTTGATAACAGCCTGTATCAAATTCAGAGAGGTAGGAGGCAGCGGATCTCACCATCTTCTTCGATCTCTAACAGCTGGCCGTTGAGTTGCTGGCACAGCTGCTGCAGTTGCTGCTTCAGATGCACTGCCCAGGGGCTGCGGTTGAATATCGGCTGACCGGTGGTTTGTGAAACGCAAAGCAGTATCTGATCTGCTTTGCTGGCCGGTTTGATGCTCAGTTTAAGGTCGTTGCCGCTGGCTTGTAAAATTGCCAGTTCAATTGCACTGATCAGCAGCTGCCTGAGGCGTGCCGGATCGGATTTGATCCGGGCTGGCAGCTGGCTGTCGATACTGTAATCCAGCAGCCAGCCGTCGCGACGGCTTTGCGGTAGGAATATATGCAGTAACTGATCCATCAGTGACCCGGTATCCAGCAACTGTGATTGTGCAAACGGTGCCTCAGACTCGGATTGCTCCAGCAGGCTGATGCTGTTGTGTAAGCGCTGATGCTGGGCGTGCAGGTTAGCGCTGACATCCTTAGCAACGGGGTTCAGCTCAAACTGTTGTAAGCGCTGGCTGTGCTGCAAAATAGGCTGCATCTGGCTGTTAAGCTGTTGAGCCGCCGATTGCAGCAAATGGTTATCAGCAGTTGTCTGATCCGGGTTGCTGATGGGTTGTTGCCGGGCACTCTGAATATCGCGGTAGGAGCGCAGGGCTACCACCACCGAGGTGAGCAGGCGGGATGCGGAGAGTTCAGCCTTACTCAGATAGTCGTTGATATCATAGTTAACTATGACCTGGGCTTCCGGGGCGTAGCCGGGGTGGCCGGTACGCAGAATGATGCGAATGTCCTGGTTATTCAGATCGTTACGGATATGGTCGACCAGCTGCAGACCTTCGTGATCGGTTTCCATTACCACATCCAGCAGGGCTAGTGCGATATCAGGATGTTGCGCGAGAAGCTCCCGGGCCTGGGCGCCACTCATGGCACTGATCAGCTCAATCGGGCGCTGTTCAAACTCATAACCGCGAAAAATCATCCGGGTAATGCCGTGGATACCTTCTTCGTCGTCAACGACTAATACTTTCCAAGGTGTCATAGGTTCTGAAAATCATCCGCTTATTATTGTTTTGACGCGCTATTTTGCCAGTAAAGACCGTTGTTGTACCAGCTGTTTTATCTTGCCGTCGGCACCCCACTGGCGATAAAAACTAATCGCTTCGTCACGACAGAAAAGCGCCAGCCGTTGCTGCCCTTGTGCGGCAAGGTAGTCGGCGTAGCGCTCGTAGACCAGCGCCTGGTGAAAACTGAAGTTTTGTTGCTCTGCTGCGGTTAATGCCTGTTCAAATAGTTCGACCGGGGAGCGCCCCTGTAAACGGGCTTGCTCGGCCTGCAACAGAAGCAGTTGGCAGTTGAAGTTGGTCGGGCAGTGGCGCGACCATATCTCCAGCCGGGATTCCAGCTGCTCGACCTGCCGCTGTCGGCGTCGGCTCAGAGCACCTTGTTGCTGCGCCTGAATCAGGCGCATCAGGGCGGTACAAAACAACGCTTCACTGACACAGAAGTAGCCTGCCAGCTCATTCTCCAATTGTGCTTCCCACAGGTATAGCTCTGGCCATAGCTGTTGCTGGTCGAGGAGCAGGGCGGCGATGATAGTGCTTGTCGCTTGCCAGCCATGTTGATAACTGATCTGCTCAGGTAGCGGCAGCTCTCCTTGCAGCTGTCCGATCAGATCGAGCGCTGAACTCTGTAAACGCTGCGCCTGATGTAGCTGGTGTTGCTGACACATCTGCTGATGCTGTTGTTGCAGCTCTGTCTGTTGCTGTGCCAGTGGCGTCGATGAAAACAGCGCCAGCTGTGCTTTTAAAAGTAGGCATTCGCTCTGTAACAGCCACTGGCCCTGAGATCCTGACAGTTGATCGATCTGTTGCAGTTGTTTTTGAACCGTTTGCAGGGGGGCGAACCAGTGTTGTACCTGACTGCTCTGTAGCAGGGCCGCGCTGGTCGCTATATCGGTTTGGATGTCCCCTTGAATTGTTTTAGCTTTGCTTTGGCTCTCGCCCTGGGTCTTCTCCAGAGTTTCGCTATGAGTCGCAGGCGCTGCATCAGGATCAAAGTGTGCTATCAGGCCACCAAACTGATTAGCCAGTTGCATCCCCTGGGCAGAGAAGGTTTGTGCCAGTGAAAAGTCGGCACAGAACCAGCTAGCAACCCAGGCGTAACTGACGAAGGCAAATGCGGTGAGTGGAGTGCGGCCATCACGCAGGCTTAGCTCGGTCATCCGGCCGATAGCGCAGGCGGCCAGCAGCGGCTGGCTTTGTTGCCGTGCCAGCAGGCTGATCTGTTCCAATAGCTGCAGTCGAATCTGCGATTCTTTATCCCTTAGCTCTGCCATCCCGGACAGTGATTGGGCGCTGAATCGCTCACTGATAAAGCTTAGTTGTGACAGCAATAGCTCAAGTTGTTCAGCCGATTGTTCTGGCAGGGCATGGTCCAGTAGTGGTAGTTGTTCAAGCAGGTGCTGCAGCGCATTTTGAAACTGCCCTCTGTGTTGATAGATACGGGCAGTGATTAAAGCGCAAGCGACGGTATCGGCAGCGTTTATCTGTGTTGTCGGTAACTGTTGCAGGGTTGTCTCGGCGCGGTCTATGTCGCCGCTAAGCAGTTGCAGGTCTGCGCACTGCAGTAATAATTGATGCGTCAGCCCGGGCTGTTGGCTTGGTGCCAGCAAGCAAGCTGCACTGGTATATTGGCTGGCGCTGATATAGTCCTGCTGCTGCCTGGCCATCTCAGAGGCGCTGGTGTTGAGCGTTAATAATTGCTGTGACAGATCGGATTCCGCAGGCGATAGCTGATTGTGGCCTGCTGGCGCGTGATCGTTATTTATGCTCTGGCTAAGGCTCTGGCTAATGCCCAACGCAGGATTCAGGTGTGACAGTATTATGGCTAGCTGTTCAAGATCCGGCTCAGTCGGCAGCTGCTGCAGCAACGCTTCACCGTATTTACGATGTAAGCGGATTTTATCCCGTTGACTGAGCTGCTGAGCGAAATACTGCCACATCGCTTTATCGGCAAAACGATAGCGGGTTTTGTCATCACCTTTGCCGATTGGCATGATTAAACCAGCTTGTTCCGCCGGCCAGAAATGGATCGCCAGGCGGGCTAAGGGGTTGTCGGTTACCAGCGCCAGTTGGTTGAGATCGAATTGCTGTCCTGCAATTGCGGCCCAGTCGAGCAACTCCCGACTGAACAGGCTGAGCCCCGCGAGGCGTTGAGCCAGAATTTGCTCGCGGTTATCACTACTGAGCCATTTGATATCCCTGGTTTGGGGCGCCTGCAACGGCAGGCTTTCTATTGCTTCAGGGCTGATTCTCTGGCGGTATTCACTGGGGGCCATCGCCATCCAGCGCCTAAATGCTTTCTGGAACGCCGATTGGTTAGAGAAGCCGAGTTGAAATGCGATCTCGCCGAAACTCATCTGGCCGCGCTGAATCAACTGCAGGCAGACCTCGCGGCGCGTCTGATCGTAGATATCCTGAAAGTTGGTGCCGAGTGAACCAAGCTTGCGCTGCAGGGTACGCAGGCTCAGGCCTACTGAGTCTGCGATCTGCTCCCGGCGTACGCAACCGCCGCCTTCGGCCAGCTGCTGACGGATCAGATTGCGGGTCTGGGCGGTGAGGGCGCTTTGTAGCGCAGTTTTACTGAGCAGTGAATCAGCAAATTCGCGGTGCAGCTGATGCATCTCATGGTTGGCTTCGATGCAGCCAAGACTGAGATAATCACTGGCCAGCAGTAGCTGATTACGGGGGGCTCCAAACTCCACCTCTGCTGCGAAGAACTGTTGGTAGGGCTGGATATTGGCGGGCTCCGGCAGCGCCAGACGGATATAGCGGGCCGGCACCTGATGCCCGGTCAGCCAGCGCGGCCAGTTGATCAGGCAGGCGAGGAAGTACTCTACTGCACGCTGATCGTTCTGGTTCAGCTCGAGGCTCAGTTGAGTGCCTTCGGTGGTCTGCTCCATCTCCAGCACAGCCCCTTCATAGAGCAGTGGCAGATAGTCGATCAGTGCCTGATAAGCTTGCGCCAGCGTACCCGCGGTCGACATCAGAAAACCGATCGAGCCAAGCATGCGGGGGTGGGTCGCTTCCCCGAGGTTGAGAGCGATTAAAGGGTTTTCACTGGCCCGGGCCAGAATTTCCAGTACATCGGGGTAACGGGAGGCCGGAAAACGGGCGCCGGGTTTGGTAAACTCTTGTTTCGATAGTGCGGCACACTCCAGAATCTGGTGGTGCAGGTCCTGGCCTGAGTGTTGGCGATAATGTCGTGCCAGCTGCAGTACCGGCTCTAACAGTTTGGCGGAAACCGTATTTACTGGCATGTGGCTTTTATCGATGAAGAAATAAGTGGCATGAAAAGAGCAATTCTGTTCAGCTTGATTAAGGCCTGAGAATAACACAGAGTATCGTTAAATATGTCCTTGCGTGCCATCTTGAATATGAAAATGATACGTTTTACCGCTTTACTGGCGTTACCCAGGCAGCGGGCTTCTGCGCTCTGCGGTCTGTTGTTACTGGCTTTCAGTAGTGTCAGCAGCGCTGATTCGTTACGGGTAGGGATGCCACTGCCGGGCCAGGTGCCGTTCTTCTGGCGTGATGATAGCGGAGTATATAAAGGGATCTATGCCGACACACTACGCCTGATAGCCGCTGAACTGCGGGTCGATTTGGAATTTGTACCGCTATCTCAGGCACGCTTGCGGCGTCACTTTATCGTCGGTGAGATCGATATCGAAGCAGGGGTCTCGACTAATCTTGAAGTGCCGCAAGAGCTGCAGAAAGTATCCCTCTATAGCCGACCATTCGGTATTGTTAACGAGGTGATTATCTACCGGCCTGAGCTGTCGTTCCCGGTGTTTATTCTGAAAGACCTGGAAGGCCGCCGGGTGGCAACTGTAAGGGGTACAACTGTACCGGATAGCCTGATCCGGGAAGATTTCTCAAACCAGCTGCAAATTGCCCAGCGGGTGCATCGGGGCTGGAACGATATCGGTCTTATGACTGAAGATATGGCGCTGCTGTACCGCCGGGAAAAAAATCTTAACTACGAGATTTCGCTGCCCTATGTCAGCAATCCGGTGACATTTCGGTTGCACAGCGCGAAGCGGGATCTGTTGAAACCGATGAATCGGAGTATTGCCCGCCTGGAGCAGCAAGGTGAACTGGACCGGGTCGTATGTAAGTATCTTTGCGGCACCGCTGTTTTGCCAGATTAACAGCTTAAGGGTGATTCCAACTGTTCTCTGACTTTTTCTGAATAAGATGATGATAATTCTGCTAAATATGGCTTGCACCTGAAAACGAAAACCCTATAATACGACCTCACTTCAGGACTATAGCTCAGTTGGTTAGAGCGCTACCTTGACATGGTAGAGGTCGGCAGTTCGAATCTGCCTAGTCCTACCAAAATTATACTGATAATCCAGTAGCCTAGAGGCCGAATCATTTGATTCGTTTTTTTGATTTTTTGGTGTGTGCCCAAATTGTGCCCAAGAAGTGCCCATCACCTTTCTGAGTTAATTAGATCCGACCTTTACACTAAACTAGAATCATTGTGGTGAATCCATCCCTCACCGCCACTAACTTGATTTAGTCTAATAAATCAATCGGTTATCTTCTATCTATACATTTTGAATTGCCACCAGTTCTTTAGACACTTTCCGACTATTCTTTTGCATAGGAGGGAGACCTTATGAGTGGACAGCGTTACACGCCAGAATTCAAAGACTAAGCAATCAAACAAATCACCGAACGTGGTTATTCAATCGCTGAGGTATTTGAACGTTTAGGGGTATCTCAGCGTGCCTTCTTTGGCTAACACTCCGGTTTCACTCAGCCAGTCATTAACTTCGTTGAAGATCTTGCGCGCCAAATCATGGCGCTCCAACAAGGGACGGAAGTTCATGATCATGGTGTGATCAGGGATTGTCCCATCCAGTGATAGACCAGTAAACAGGCGAATGGCTGGGGTGTCTACATGGTGTCTTCCATCGCGGGATCGCTCATGCTGCGCCACTGTTGTATGTAGTGAATGCGCAGCATTGTCATCAAGGAGCAAGGACGGTGACCGTTACCTGGCTTGGGGCAATGCGGCTCAATAACTGAGGTCATCCGTTTTCAGGGAACCAGCGTTTCCATCTGTTATAGAAACTTCTCTTTGCGGGTCGAGTCTGGCGGCGCTTGTTTTGGTATTTGTTGTCGGCAATGCTGAGTTGGTGTTCCATGGATAACCCTGTCAGAGCGTTATGCTGCTGATTATTTCAGCTGAGGGGGCTTGTTCGCAATTTTCCTGGTTATTGATTGTTTTTAGGTTGCCACATTATCTCATCATTACCATATTGTTGGGTAAACGAGCGAGCATAAACAAATAAAAGATCAGATAAACGATTAATGTATATGAGTGATTGAGGATTTATCGGTTCTATTTCATTGAGCTCGATAAGTCGTCTTTCTGCTCTTCGACAGATCGCTCTAGATTGATGGCAGAGTGCCGATTGACGATTCCCACCCGGAAGAATGAAGTTCTTTAAAGTAGGAAGTAGAGCATTGGTTTGGTCCAGTTGATATTCCATCTCGGAGATCATTTCTTTTGTTATAACTCGATAATTTACATCATTAATGGAAAGCTCTCCCCCGAGATCAAATAGATCATTTTGACGCTGACGAAGTCCAGAAGTTAAACCTGTGTCATGAGAAGGTTCAGCAAGGATAGTACCCAGAGAGCAATTTAACTCATCCACGGTTCCTATTGCTTCCATGCGTGGATGGCTTTTTATTACTCTCCGGCCATTTGCTAGCGACGTGGTGCCGCTATCTCCTGTACGGGTATAAATGCGGGTCAGACGATCTGACATAGTATTACCTCAATTTTTAAAAGTGATTGCAGTGTTACCAATGGCAGCCTTCGAAATTGGCGCCAACTTCCATTGGAAATGGTATCTGGTTGACAGCAGGTCAGTACGTTCCGGAGCAGTACCGTGATTTGAGCTACTGTTTTACTGATACGTCATTTCACCGGTAAAGCGGACTGAATTCAGCATAATTGTTATCGCGTTAATCATTGATCTCATAACGGCGTAATGTTGCTGGTCTATTTATATCTGGTAGCTGAAAAAAGCGATGGTATTTAGTTTATTTGACTTTGAAAAATAAGAGTTTGTAGTTTTTGCTTCCAGTAACGAAGGCCGTTTGAGTCGTGAATATGTCTTAAAGGTGTTTTTTGAATAATTAGTTCAACGACTATGAAAGAAGCTTTTAGCATGCTCATATACGGCTGTTCACTTCCTAGGTCTGAGACTAATGATTTAATAACCAACAGTCGCAACACTACAAGGAAGTGAACAATCTACCTGAATTGGACAGCTAGTCATAACGACTAGCAATGAACCGGTTGATTAAGCCCAACCCGTGATCTCACGAAGACCGTCACCGATCTGAGCCAGGGAGCGAACAGTCTTAACGCCAGCAGCTTCCAGAGCAGCAAACTTCTCGTCTGCAGTACCCTTACCACCGGAGATGATCGCACCAGCGTGACCCATACGCTTACCAGCAGGCGCAGTTACACCAGCGATGTAAGATACAACAGGCTTAGTTACGTTAGCCTTAATGAAATCAGCTGCTTCTTCTTCAGCAGAACCACCGATCTCACCGATCATTACGATCGCTTCAGTCTGTGGATCGTTCTGGAACATTTCCAGAATATCGATGAAGTTAGAACCAGGGATAGGATCACCACCGATACCAACACAGGTAGACTGACCGAATCCAGCATCAGTAGTCTGCTTAACAGCTTCATACGTCAATGTACCGGAACGGGAAACGATGCCTACTTTACCTGGCAAGTGAATGTGACCAGGCATGATGCCGATCTTACACTCACCCGGAGTGATTACACCCGGGCAGTTAGGTCCGATCAGGCGTACGCCCAGATTATCACATACCACTTTACACTCCAGCATATCCATAACCGGAATGTGCTCAGTGATGCATACGATCAGCTTGATACCGCCGTTCGCAGCTTCCAGGATAGAATCCTTACAGAATGGAGCTGGTACATAGATAACAGATGCTTCAGCACCAGTTTCAGCAACTGCTTCAGCAACAGTGTTGAATACTGGCAGACCCAGGTGCTCAGAACCACCTTTGCCCGGCGTTACACCGCCAACCATCTTAGTACCGTAAGCGATCGCTTGCTCAGAGTGGAAGGTACCCTGACCGCCAGTGAAACCCTGGCAGATTACCTTAGTATCTTTGTTAATCAGAATGGACATTGTTATTTACCCTCCGCTGCTTTAACTGCCTGCTCAGCAGCGTCAGTCAAACTAGTTGCTGCGATGATATCCAGACCGGAATCGGACAGAAGCTTGGAACCCAGCTCAGCATTGTTACCTTCCAGACGAACTACAACTGGAACTTCTACGCCCACTTCTTTAACTGCGCCGATGATACCTTCTGCGATCAGGTCGCAACGAACGATACCGCCGAAGATGTTAACCAGTACAGCTTTAACCTTGGAATCTTCCAGGATGATCTTGAACGCTTCGGTAACACGCTTTTTAGTCGCGCCGCCACCAACGTCCAGGAAGTTTGCCGGGAAGCCTCCATGCAGGGATACGATATCCATAGTACCCATTGCCAGACCAGCACCGTTAACCATGCAGCCGATGCTGCCATCCAGTGCTACGTAGTTCAGATCCCACTGAGCAGCACGTGCTTCACGCTCGTCTTCCTGTGATGGATCATGCATAGCCTGCAGATCTTTATGACGGTAAACAGAGTTACCATCGATCGCGACTTTAGCATCCAGGCAATGCAGATTTCCGGCATCGGTAATAACCAATGGGTTAATTTCCAGCAATGCCAGATCTTTCTCTTTAAACATCTTAGCCAGACCCATGAAGATCTGAGTAAACTGCTTAATCTGAACGCCTTCCAACCCCAGCTTAAATGCCAGCTCACGCGCCTGATAAGGCTGCGCACCGGTTACTGGATCGATAGTTGCTTTCAGAATTTTGTCCGGTGTTTCTTCCGCTACTTTCTCGATCTCAACACCACCTTCGGTGGATGCCATAAATACGATACGACGAGAAGAACGGTCAACAACCGCACCCAGATAAAGCTCGTTAGCGATATCGGTGCAGTCTTCTACCAGAATTTTAGCAACAGGCTGACCATTTGCATCAGTCTGATAGGTAACCAGGTTTTTACCCAGCCAGTTAGCAGCAAATTCTGCAGCTTCAGCTGGAGAGTTGATCAGCTTAACGCCGCCAGCCTTACCACGGCCGCCTGCGTGAACCTGAGTCTTAACAACCCACTTGTCACCACCAATTTTCTGAGCCGCTTCAGCAGCAGCTTCCGGAGTATCTACCGCGATTCCTTTAGAAACCGGCAGACCATATTCGGCAAACAGTTGTTTGCCCTGGTACTCATGAAGATTCATGCTCTAATCCATCGTTTTATTACACTATTTAAGGACTCTGTAAATCGATACCGAGAGAATATCTTTTTACAGCCCAACTCACTGAGAGCACTTTAGTACTCATCAACTATAATCGGCCGGGTAAACCCGATCGAAACTTTAAAGAATGTTACTTTAGGTCTGTGTTATGAATCGCGTAACTATTAACTGCAAGTGCTGCTTCCTGTACGGTCGTAATTTACGTCGTAAATTTTTATATATTTAAGGCATATCATTCTTTAGATTGACTAAGAGCATCAATGTGTCATTCATAGTGGTTATGGGTCTAGGGTATGAGTGGCGTCATACCCTCGGTCTTGCGTTTAGTTTATTTCCGGTCCCATGATCAGATCTGGCAACCAGAGGACTATTTCTGGGAATATTGCCAAGATTACGATAGCAAGTACCATGCAGAGCACGAAGGGAAATGAGCCTTTAAGGATTGTTGAAAGTTTCACGTCCTTGCAGATACCGTTAATCACGTAAAGGTTGAGGCCTACAGGGGGAGTAATCAGTCCAATTTCCATGTTGATCGTGAAGATTACAGCAAACCAGTAAGGGTCGAATCCAGCGCTTTGTATTATTGGCAACAGAATTGGTGCAGTCATTAGAATGACTGCGACCGGCGGCAAGAAGAACCCAGATACCAGCAGGAAGAGGTTAATCATACCCAGTAATAGCCACTTATTAGTATCTAACGCAGCGATCGATTCAGCGACAGACTGAGTGATGTATAGACTGGAAAGCGTGAAACTAAACAGCTCGGATGCGGCGATGATCATCAAGATCATCACACTTTCTTTCATGCTGCTGGACAGCATTTCCCAAATGCTTTTGAAATCACGTATCTTATAGATGACTACAGCTAGCATCACGCACATCATTGCGCCTACACCAGCGGCTTCAGAAGGTGTTGCTATACCCCCGTAAAGAACGTACAAGACGCCTAGAATGACTAGTAAAAAAGGGATTACTCTTGGTAGGACGATAAGCTTGTCATGCAAGGTATAATTGCGAGACTCCGCACGTGAATATCCATGGCGTTTGGCGGTATAAAGTGCCCAGCCCATAAAGAGTGCCGTCAGCAAAAGCCCTGGTAGCACACCGGCAAGGAAAAGCCTGCCAATGGATGTTTCGGTCGCAATCCCGTAGACGATCATGGTAATAGAGGGTGGAATGAGGATTCCTAGTGTACCGCCAGCGGCAATCGCCCCTGTTGCAAGGCTTGCGGGATAGCCGCGGGAACGCATTTCAGGAATACCCATTTTGCCGATCGCGGCACAAGTGGCCGGTGAAGAGCCACTAAGTGCAGAGAATACTGCGCAAGCCCCTAAATTAGAGATAATTAGTCCACCAGGGACTCGGTGTAGCCAGCGGTCAAGTGCTTCGTAGAGATCTTTCGAGGCCGGCGAGCTGGAGACGGCCGCCCCCATCAGAATAAACATTGGAATTGAGACTAGGGTAAAGTGGTTGATGCTGGAAAACATCATTTCGGCGACTATTTCCAGAGAACCAATGCCTTCAAACAATACCAGGAAGCCAACGGCAACGAGGGCGAGAGCGAATGCGACTGGAACTCCTATCGCAAGAATAAGGATGGTTGCGGTGCATAATAGCGCACCAATGAGTAGGGGGCTCATGAATGACCTCCAGGTTCGGTACCAAAAGGGACTGCGCCATCAGTGAATAAGCATATGGCATCGACCAAGTACTCGAGTGCCAGGAGTGTCATGCCGATAGGAAGTGAAAGATAAGGGATCCAGAGTGGCAGTTCCCATATCGATTCGGTGGTCCATTGGCCCTCCCAAGCTTCATACCAAAGCTCCCAACCGGTATAGGAAAAAAGCAGAGAGAACAGGAGTGCAAGGGCGATGGTGATATAGGCTAGGATTCTTTTAAACTTGGGAGGGGAATACATAGTGAGCAGGTCTACATTAACGTGCCCTTTTAATTGTGCGACATAGGGAGCACCAAGAAACGCCGAGGAAGCGAGGCCATAGGTAATGAAATCTGTCTGCCAGATAGTACTTTCACCAAACACATAACGAACGATGACCATTTGGCAGACTACCAATACAGATGCGGCGACCAAAGAGGCCGAGATTAACCCAGAGGCTATAGAAAGTGCTCTGATAGAAGCGATAAATGTTTTTAAGTACATAAACCAGATCTTCGTTTCTTTTGTTCGACGTTGGGGCTCATGAAGATTGCTTGGAGCTGTCTACTGATAAGGCTAGTCAACAGACAGTGCCATATCAATCAACTCTCTACCTCCAGGAACTTCTTCGGAAAACACCTTGTAGCTAGTCTCATTGGCAATCTTGCGCCATTTACTCGCTTGCTCTGCTGACATGGTAACCACTTTTACGCCAGCCTTTGTGAAAGTATCGACCATTTTCTGATCCAGGCCTTTGGCTTCATTGAAGAAGTATTGTTCGGCTTTATCCGCAGCTGTGGACAACGCAGCTTGTTGTTTTTTATCGAGCTTGTTCCAAGACTTCTTGGACATAAGAACTGGTTCGTACATGAACCATAAAGCGTTGTCACCTGGGGCGGTTAGGCAATTAACTTGCTCATAGAGTCGGTAAGATACGAAGCTGCCAGAACTGGTGTTGGCGGCATCTATTGTGCCAGTTTGCATTGCTGTATAGATTTCAGAACTTGGCATCGACGCGATAGAGGCCCCAGCTCCGGCAAGCATCCGCTCAAAACCCTTACCAGCAGCTCGGGTTTTTTGACCTTTAATGTCTTCCGGTTCTTGGATGCAGTTTTTCGCTGAGGCAAAGCCGCCTGCCAACCAGGCGTCAGCTAAGACGACAACTCCGGCTTTTTCTATCTCTCTTTTGATTTCCTGCATAAAGGGAGAGTCATTCAGTCTGGCTGCATGATCGTGGTTCTTGATCAGGCCAGGCATCAGGGTCGCATCAAATTTAGGGTGTCTTCCTGATGCGTATGCCAGAGGGAACAGGGATATATCGAGACGTCCTTTGGTCATCGCGCCCCATTGCTCTTTGGGTTTATACAAGGAGCTACCAGGGTATACCTTAATGATTAGGTCAACATCGGCAGCGGAAACTTCTTTAGCAATCATTTGTATCATCTCATCACGTACGTCGCCTTTACCCCCAGGAAACTGATGGGAAGCCTTTAGGGTTTCTGCTTGAGAGGTGTTGGTGATTGCGGTGATGCCGATCAAGCCGCACGCAAGGATTAGTTTGATGTTCATAAGCTCTCTCCAGTTGCGCTTTATTATAGTCAGTGTAGGTATTTTGTAAATAGCCTCCTGTATACAATGTTGCTTTTTAAATATATGATAGGAGATTGTTGAACTATAGTAAGTGTAGTTGAAGGACTGCTCTACTAAAGCTGATTGATGATTAAAGAGATCTGTTCATCACGATACTTAAAAAACTAGAAATTAAATTACTTTAGAAAAGCTGATTGAACAAAACTCTTAATAATTCAATAAGATAAGTTCTGTTTGAGTAATAGGGTTGCTGCAGAAATCTGTGGGGTTGTTTTGAGGATGTGATCGTAAATACGCGATGGATCTTGGTAAAAATATTTGCAGTTGATAAATCAGGCCTGCAAATTCGAGCAGATTGGGAAATAAAAGCCCAAACGTGAATGTAAAAACTTCAGACGAAGTGGAGAATTAGCAATGACAGGTAATAACATTTATGAGCTTTTCCGATCCAGGTTTCCAGCGGATTCAACGGCTGTGTTTTTGGAGCATGATAGGGGAGAGCTACTCTATAGCCAGATTGAAGAAGAAACTGGGCTTTTGGCAGGGCTATTTAAACAGCTGGGTGTTAACAAGGGTGCGCGTGTCATTATGCAGGTAGATAAGTCGCCTGAAGCGATACTTCTGTATCTTGCCTGCCTGCGTGTAGGTGCTGTCTTTATTCCATTAAATACAGCCTATACAGCCAACGAGGTTTCTTACTTTATGGGCGATGCTAGGCCACACCTGCTTGTTTGTCGTCCTCAGGATTATGATAGTTTATTACCTCATGTTAAAGATCTTAATGTGCCGCATGTCATGACTCTGGATAATCAAGGTTGTGGTAGCCTGATAGAGGCGATGAAGGACGCTTCCTCCTGTGCTGATGTTGAGGTCTGTGAAGGAAGTGATCTTGCCAGTATTATCTATACTTCAGGAACTACTGGCCGTTCTAAAGGGGCGATGCTGTCTCATGATAATCTGTCATCTAATGCAAAAGTATTGCATAAATACTGGCAATGGGAGGAAGGTGATGTATTGCTTCATGCCCTTCCCATCTTTCATGTGCACGGGCTTTTTGTAGCGCTGCATTGTGCGCTTTTGAATGGTTCAAAAGTTATTTTCATGCCAAAGTTTGAATTAACTGCTGTCAAAAACAACCTTCTTCGGGCCACTGTGATGATGGGAGTCCCTACATTTTACGTTCGTCTTTTGGAGGATTCAGAGTTTACAAAGGAGATGTGCAGCAATATTCGATTGTTTGTGGCTGGTTCTGCGCCACTGCTGTCTGAAACATTCGAGGAGTTTGAAAAAGTAAGCGGTCACAAAATTCTTGAACGCTATGGTATGACTGAAGCTGGCATGGTTATCTCAAATCCTTACGACGGCGCGCGAGTCCCCGGCACAGTAGGTTACCCGCTTCCAGGTGTGGCTGCACGTGTTGTTGATGAGGAAGGTGTAGAGGTTTCTCGGGGAGAGGTAGGGGGGCTGGATATCAAAGGACCCAATGTCTTTGTGGGTTACTGGTGTATGCCTGAGAAAACGGCTGAAGAGTTTCGGGAGGACGGGTTCTTTATTACCGGAGATATGGCAACTATGGATGTCGATGGTCGTATCAGTATAGTTGGTCGAGCAAAGGATCTCGTAATTTCTGGCGGTTACAATGTCTATCCTAAAGAGGTAGAAATCATGATCGACGAGATCGAGGGAGTTAAAGAGTCCGCCGTCATTGGCGTGAAACACCCTGATTTTGGTGAAGGAGTCACCGCTATCATCGTTAAAGATAGAGATGTAAGTTTGGCTGAGCAAAATGTCATTGAGTTTATGGCAGGGAAAATTGCGCGGTTCAAACAACCTCAGAAGATTATCTTCGTTGATGAATTGCCACGTAACGCCATGGGTAAAGTCCAGAAGAAAGAGCTGCGAGATATTTACAGTGAGATCTATTCGAAATAAGAAGAGTGATGCGGCTTCTCTGGAGGCGGTATTACATCGTGAAATTCCACTGACAAAAGTGCTAGGGTTGTGTGTAGCTTCACTGGCCTCAAGGCGAATTCGCCTTGAGGCCCCGGTGAGTAATGTAAACGCTAATATCCATGGAACAGCTTTTTCGGGGAGTATTTATTCTATATCTGCTTTGGCGGCATGGGGGCTTACTTATCATTTATTGCAAGCGGAAGGTGTTGCGGCAGAGCTAGTGGTTGCCGAGGGGAGTATTAAATTTTGGCGACCAGTAAAGGATAAAATTATTGCTGAAACATGTTTTTCTTGCGAAGAATTCGACGTTTTTATGGAGGCATTGGAAAAAGATGGAAAAGCTGTCTTGCTTACAGATGTTCAGGTGTCTGATAATAATGCGAATAGGGCGAGTAATAAAATTAAACTAGTAGCGATGAAACTATAAATTACTATCGTTGATAGCGAGGCTGAAGAATTCTAGGGAACCTGCGAATAAGTTGTCTCTTCCCATTGTGTAAGTATCATCTCGGCCTATTTTAGGCTATGGAACTCATAGTTTCTGGTTGTTTCTTTCCGCCTAACCATCTATTTCAAGGGGGTTAGGTGGCTTTTTCCTATGCGTGCAGCAATTGACTAACTCTGACGGTATTGGCCAGCGCAAAAAGCGTTGCCAACTTGCTGCCGTTATTCCTCAATCCTCGATATCTCGCTTTGGTAAATCCAAACTGGCACTTTATTATCCTGAAGGGATGCTCGATCTTAGCTCGAATACTGGCTTTCATGTATTCGATATTAATTGGGACTTTGTTGATTCTAGAATGCTTCTTGAGAGTCCTGACTTTCCCAAGCCGTTCAGCAACGTGCCAATCAACTGCTTTGTTTCTAAGGCTCTTCCGCTAATTGATTCCTCGATAGCAGGCATCAGCAAAAACGTACTGCTCTTTATCGTGTAGTAGCTGCTGTTCCATGTTCAAATCCTGACGTTAGATACACCGAGCAATATTTTACGCGAGGGATGCTTCATTGGTGTTTGATATGAATCGTTAATCGCTCTATAAGTATTTTTAAATGGTTGCTTTAAATATATATAGAGTGCTAGTATGGCTAAGAGTTGGTCGTATGTATTGCGGTGGCTGCATAAAAAATGCGTTATTAAAATTCATTAAATGGATGAAACACCTCTGACAGCATAAGTAAATATGCTAACTGCTGATTTTAAGAGGTTTTTTGTTAAGGAAGCTTTAACTTTAAACTTCCACTGAACTAGAAAAAAAATAAGGGGATTATTAGATGAAACTCATCAAAGCTGTTTCCGCGGTTGGTGTTTTATTTGTTGGCTTATCAAGTCAGGTGCAAGCCGTAGAGATTAAATTCTACGGCCAGGTTAATCAGGCATTAATGTCTGCCGACACCGGAAACGGTTCCGAAACGTTTATCGTAGATAACGATAATTCCGGTACCCGGTTAGGGCTAAAAGCAACACATGAACTCGAGGATAACTGGACAGCTGGCGCTCATCTAGAGTTTGAATATCAGTCAAATGCTTCCAATAAAGTAACACCTACTCAAAAAACTATTGATGGTGACTTTTCTGAGCGCCAAATTAATTTACATTTTTCAGGCCCAATCGGTAAGTTCTCAATAGGACAAGGCGATGGTGCAGCAAACGGAAACACTGAACGCGACCTTTCTGGAACAGCAATAATCTCATGGGCTAATCCAGCTTTATTGGGCGGAGCTCTCGATTTTGCTGAGACTTCTGGTGGAAGTAATGTTGGTTTCTCTAAAGCAATGAGCAACCTAGACTTTGAAAGCAGATACGACAGAGTACGTTATGACCTGCCAGAGTTTGGACCGTTCAAGGCCGCAATCAGCCAAGGTGTCAAAGGTAATAATGACGTTACAGAGTTGGGTGTACGTGCTAATTTCAATGCTGGAGGCAAGCTAACAACAGCAATTGGCTATTCAACTGAAGATAAAAACAGTGCCGCAGTAGGTGATGAAGAGACTTTTGGTGGTTCCGTTTCCTGGCTGCATGCTAATGGATTTAACCTTACAGGAGTTTATTCAACAAAGTTCGATGATAACCCGGCTAACCCTGATGCTAAATTCACCTCAATTAAAGCTGGATATAAGCAGGGTAAACATTCCGTATCTGTAGGCTATTACATCACAGAAGACTTAGCGCAACTTGGCGATGAAAGCACAACCGTCGGCCTAGGATACGTCTACAAGCCAATCAAATGGATTGACATGTATGCTGGCATAAATCAAAACAGCCTAGATCGTTCAGGATCAAACTTTGACGATATCACCATCGCCACTATAGGAGCGCGAGTTAAGTTCTAAATCCCTTCTCTTTAACGTAGTAGTGCTTTGCCAGCATGTTCGCATGCTGGCTTTTTTGCCTTTAATTTTTATAACTATAACGTTTAATAGATGATTTCAGCTATTAGAATCTTTGTAATTTACTTAGGGAAACTGAAAATAAGTCCCGGTTGCCAAGAATTTAAGCATAATTATCGATGAGGCGTGGGTATGGGACTTCAGCTAGGGAGTCTGCGATTAAGTATCCCCCGCATGAAATAATGCTCGGCGTAGCTAACGTCAGGATTTGAACATGGAACAGGAGTTCAGTTTTTCTGATGGTGAGTATCGCTAGAGGCGACATCAAAGCCGCAAATAGGTGCTCTTCGCAAAGATGAAAAAGCTGCCTCCTTGGCGTCGACTGGAAGCTGCCATCGAACCATATTATTCCAAGCCGGCTAATGGCCGACGTCCTTACTCCTTGATTACTATGCTGCGTATTTATTGTCTTCAACAGTGTTATAGCCTGGGCGGGCCTGCTATGGAAGATGCCCTTTATGAAATCGCATCAATACAATTATTATGCGCCTTTCTCTCAACAACTCAATCCTAGATCACACGACGAGTATGAACTTTCGGTACTTAATGGTACGTCATGGGCTCGTTAGATAGATTTTAGAGGAAGTAAATGACTGGTTGGTCGATGCAGGCGTGTTTGTCAATTTTTCTGAAGCAGGCTATTGAGGGATCGACAGGCGGAAGAATCTTAAAGGCAAAGCGGTTACTTGGTACTTGCGGTACGGCCTGGGAATATCAGGACTCTCAAGAAGCATCCGAGAATTATCAGGATCAATATTGAATACTGACTGTCATGTATTTGAATCGACCAACTTTTCGTAGGTGCTTTACTGCTTGCTGATTTGATGTTAGGTAAAATCGATTGGAGACAGATTATTAGTGTAACCATATTTCTTAACTGATTTATAAAACATTTCGATATGATCGAAAGCAGCTTGTCGTGCTTCTGAGCGTGATGAGTAGACCAGTGCCTTATCCGTTATTGCTTAAACAGTTGGGCAAAGCTTTAAGCTACAGCATTATCATGGCAGTTCCTTCGTGACTCATACTTGGTTTTAAATGGTGCGTTTGCAGGAAGACCTGCCACTCATAACCCGTAAGTATATTGCCTCAGTCAGAATGAAAAATGACAGCTTCTTGCGGCTTACGACGCCACAGAGCCATTAAAAGTACGTTCAGAACCAGATAAGTTTCGATCCTAGAGTGCATTGACCAAGCGATCACCTGACAGGAATACAGATCAAGAACAACGGCCAGCTATAACCATCCATCATTGGTTTTGATATAGGTAAGCTCGGTTACCCAGAACTTATTCGGTTCAGTCACCTCAAATTTACGTTGCTGAATATTATCTGCCACCTGTGATGGATGACTTGAGCTTTTACCCCGGTGCTTCTTGTAACCGGCTTGGGCAGCCAACACGTCAAGCCTCATTAGTTTGAATACTATGTTTTTGGTCCAACGCAAACCCAAATCATTAAGGTCATGATGGATTGCAGTAGCTATAGGCACAAGCACTCTCAAGTCACTACTTCTTTATCAAGCCCGTAACCGTTGATCTTCTTTCGCACGTTGTGATACTGGATCATGTCGACAGGCATAAAACCCGCAGTGAAGAACGTCGAGTCGCTTGCAATTAGTTCTGACCGAATACTAGTCCTGGTTGTTGAATAAAGGCGTGACTTACTCAAACTCTCTGGCAAAGTACGAGACAGTTTTTATGATGTTACGTTCTTCACTCGCAAGAAGTAGCTCTTTCTCAGAGTATTTATCGTTTATTTCCTGATGATGTTCGCTATTGCTGCCATAGCGCTTAAGCCTGGGGTGTATGCTGTTGGTGATATGCCTAAACGGCTTGTACCTCAGAAAAAGGTGGCTCGTTCAGTAACTTGTTGAAAAGCTTCAATCTTAAATTATTCGGGAAAACGTTTAGTACTCATGACACCTCTTATAGACTCCATTTTAACCCAATAAGGTGTCTACTAAAGACTGATAGATTCATTTTCGTGTTGACTTGTTGCTATTAATTCGGCGAAGGGTAGTGGCTTACTTATATGATAACCCTGTAAATAATCTACCCCCAGCTCACATAGTATACCTGCAATTTTTTCATTCTCGACAAATTCAGCAATTGTCTTTGTTTTCGTGATTTTGCCGATATTATTGATCATAGTAACAATCGCCAAGTTAATATTATTGGAATCGATAGAACGTACAAAAATACCGTCAATTTTTATATAATCCACTTTAAGGTTCTGCAAATAACCGTATGATGAAATTCCGCTCCCAAAGTCATCCAGAGCAACGCTACAATCTAACTGATGTAAACTATAAAACAATTTTTTTGCATTTTCAATATTATGAATTGCCGCAGTTTCGGTAATTTCAAAACAAAGTATATTGGTGGGGAACTGCACGTCATGCAAGGAATTAATCAATGACTGACAGAATTCTTGATCACTAATTGATAACCCAGACAAATTAATGGCAATAGAATCAATGTGATCGATTTGAGTATTTTCCAATAAATTGAACAGTTTGTTGAGGACCCATTGATCTATTTTCTTGGCCAGGCCAAACCGCTCTGCAGTGGGTAAAAAAGATCCCGGTGATATGATTTTATTGTTTTCTCCATACATTCGAACTAACACTTCGAAACGGGTGAACTCGTTGTGGGATGTGTTGCTGCTCTTGATTGGCTGAAGGTAGAGAAGAAAATTATTTTCTAACAGAGCATCATTGATTTTTGGTACCCAGGATATTTCATGTTGAAGCATACGGTTATCACTAGAGTTAAACAGATGAACAGTATTGCGACCTGACAGTTTGGCTGTATAGCAGGCCGTATCTGCCTGATCCATCAACTCTTCAAGAGTGATAATACAATTATCGATGCAGCTAATTCCGATGCTAGCACTGATGGTATAAAGTTTTTTATGCCAGAGAAAACGATAATTCTCGATAGAATGACGAATTTTATTACATATCACTAATGCATCTTTTTGATTACAATTCTCAAGATAGATACCAAATTCATCACCCCCTAAACGAGCAATAAAATCAGTATCGCGTATAGTTTCTTTGAGAATAAAGGCGATGCGTTTGAGGAGTTCATCACCCGCCATATGGCCTAGCGTGTCATTAATGTTTTTGAACTGATCAAGATCTAAATAACACAGCGCATGTTGATCAGGTACAGTTTTCAGTCGGTTAATCACTTTTTTCAGTTTTTTATTAAACTCATTACGATTGAGGAGCCCAGTCATATCATCGTGAGAAGCCTGAAAGTTCATTTCCTCAATGATTTTACGGGAGTTGGTAATATCTTGCGCTATACAGGCAAAATGGGTGGTGCTATTGTTACCTGAAGTAATAGGGAAAATGATTTCAGATACCCAATAGTTTGAAGTATTATCCTTTTTGTTATATAACAAATCACCATGCCATTCCAACTGGTTCTGCAGGGCTTGGTGACGTTCTAGTGTAATGGACTCTGAGTTTTTATCACTGATCAATTTATCTAGACCTTTCCCTATAATATCATTCTGATGAAATCCGGTAACCTCTAAAAACTTTTTATTCGCATATTCGATTGTATACTGTAAATCGCTAACAATTATAATGTTTGGGCTGTTTTCCACCAAAGTTGAAAGCTTGATTAACTCTTTCTGATTTTTATTGTGCTCGGTTATGTTTATGATGGAAGCAAGTACATACTCTTCCTCATTTATGGAAATGTGGCTGAACTCAATATCCACAGGGAATTTATAATTATCTTTGTGCAGCGCTGTTAATTTTTTATTAGCTCCCATAGTGCGCGAACAACTATTTTGATAAAAATGGACTCGGTCTTTTTGATGCTGATTCCGAATGCGCTTAGGTAGCAAGCTTTCCAACGGGCAACCAATCAACTCTTCATGCGAGTAACCAAACATCTCTATTGTGCGCAGGCTGACACTCACAATATCCCCTTCTTTGTTAACCATTATCAGCGTGTGTGGTGAGTGTTTGAATATCTTTTCCAAGCGATTTTTAGCTTCCTCCAGCTCGTAGACATAATTGCGGAACGCTTCGGTAGCCTTGGCAATTATGAACAGTTCATTTTTCTTCTTGGTGTTTGTCAGCAATACATCAAGCTCAACATTGGTCATGCTACTCAATACCCCAGATATTGAAAGAAGCGGCCTTAGTATCTGCACATTGATAAGCCACAAGAACAAACTAATAATTAAAGCCAACAGAATAACATTACTGATAATATTCATATCGATAAATCTGACCATTATTGTCAGTTGATCACGGACTTCTCTGGTTTCAGTATCTGATTGTAGAGAAATGGCGCGTGTCAGATTAATTAGCTCTTTCAATGTTTGCGCATCATCTATTACGACAAGCATGTCGATATCCTCAACTCGCTTACCCTGAGAAATCAGATTTTGGACCTTGTAAAGATATTTTTCATAGAGATCCAAGGTTTTACTTATGTTATTAAGACTTTGAATTTCCTGCTGCGTAAGCGGATAGATTTTATATCGTTTAATAATCGCTCTGCTGGCATCCAGGTATTCCTCTGTGGCTTGTGCCAGTTGTAGTTGTTGTCGCAGGATGTAGTCTTTAAAATACTGAATCATGCCACCATATCCCAGTGACGCATGGAGATTATTTAACAGTCCGATTTTAGATTCTTTGATTGAAGTTTGATCTAAGTAACTTTCTAGCACTCTCAGAGCATGTAAAGCGGGACGATCATCAATCTTGATGAGCTTGTCAGTCTGCTGAACAGTCAAGCCTGAGATTCGATACCTTTTTAATTGAATCGATGCCTGATAATACTGGTCAATAATAGCTTCGATTTCTTTAATGGCAGCTATTTCTTCAGAATTTATATTTTGTGAAAGATAAATTTTAATACTGGACTTTACGCCGCCGAACTTGATGAGAAAATTCTCGAAATACTGTTCATTATCGCGTAATAGGTGGTTTTTGAAGTGATGAATCATACCTCCATATCCAAGCTCACGACGTAACGATTTCAGAGCATGGGCCTTGTCAGAACTGTTTCTATCAAAAGTCCTCCAGGCATCAGTTATCAATAAATTTTGATCCCTAATGTTAGTAAGCGGGATAGTTACGAATATGGCTAGTAATATTAAGCAGATAGTTATAATCTTCTCGATCATGCTTATCTTTATGTCGTTAAATAAATTAAATGTAGCCATTGTTTTACCTTCCTTGATACGATGGTAGTGGCGGTGTATTTTTATTATTATCGTATGTCACATATCTTGTCTTTCCCTGCAAGTGTTAAGCCTAATGTCTTGAAAATTATAGGTTGAACAGTTGGTCAATATTTTTTGTATTCGCAAAGCTTAGTATTCTGTAGTCTGGATTGTACTTTTCTTTTGAATTGTAGAGTTTGTAATCATTGCGTTAATGTTTATTAAATATTAAAAAATTAAAAGTGTGAGGAATTTAACCATTTTATAACAAGTTGTGTGCGCGTTCGTGTATTGGTTATCTTATAAATGTCTGTTAAGTGAGATCTGACTGTAGATAAACGAATGTCTAGTTCACTAGCAATTTGTTTGTTGGAGTGACCCAATACTAATAATTTTAGAACACGTGATTGAGCGTTAGTTGTTTTTGGAAAGGCTGTGTTTTGATTTATTTCTACTGAATTAGAAATGGATTTGTAATATTTTTTTCCTGAAATTATATTGTAGATTAATTTGGATATTTCATTGTATTGCGACTTGAGGGAAATGACTGAAAGTATATTGTTTTTCAATGTTTTTTCTAGTAAGTCACTGCTTAATGAGGATGCTAGTAAGACAGTCTTGAATTGAAGTATTAATCGATTTATATTTCCGTGCCCATCTGTAAAACCTAATGTTGTCGTATCTATAAATATTAAGTCTAACCTGTCTACGTGCTTTTTAAGATTAGCGATAGATGAAAATTCAGAAATAACTAAATTTCTTTTGCTGGAGCGAATAATCTGTTTTAGGCTATACCTAATTAGTGGGTAGGGTGCGATAATTCCAATATGTAAGTTTTCCATTTTAGCGTGGGATCTTTTATTTAACTGATGCATATTCATCCTTATTCTTATCTTAGAATATTGAGATTGCATTCTTAATGGTTGCCGAAGGAGGGCTTGAGTGGCTTCATGCCCTCCTTCCTGTATTTAGATGATTTCCGGTCCCATGATAAGATTGGGCAACCAGAGAGCTATTTCCGGGAATATTGCCAAAATTACTATAGCAAGTACCATGCAGAGCACGAAAGGAAATGAGCCTTTAAGGATTGTTGTAAGCTTCACGTCCCTGACGATACCGTTAATCACGTAAAGGTTGAGGCCTACAGGGGGAGTGATCAGTCCTATTTCCATATTAATGGTAAGCACTACTGCAAACCAGTAAGGGTCGAATCCCGCACTTAATATAATGGGCAGAAGTATTGGCGCAGTCATCAGGATGACAGCAACCGGAGGTAAGAAGAATCCGGATACCAGCAGGAAGAGATTAATCATACCTAGAAGTAGCCATTTGTTGACGTCCATTGCAGCGATCGATTCAGCGACGGATTGGGTGATATACAGACTGGACAAAGTGAAGCTGAACAGTTCAGATGCGGCGATGATCATCAGGATCATCACGCTTTCTTTCATACTGCTGGAAAGCATTGCCCAGATACGTTTGAAATCACGAATCTTATAAATGACAATCGCCAGCATGACACACATCATAGCCCCGACGCCGGCAGCTTCAGAAGGTGTTGCGATGCCGCCGTAAAGGACGTACAAAACTCCAATAATTACCAGTAAAAATGGTACTACTCTTGGTAGAACGACAAGCTTGTCATGAAGCGTAAAGCTGCGAGACTCTGCGCGCGAATAGCCATTAAGTTTGGCAGTATAGAGGGCCCAAGCCATAAAGAGAGCAGTCAGTAAAAGGCCTGGCAGTACGCCTGCAAGGAACAGCCTGCCAATGGATGTTTCAGTTGCTATCCCATAGACAATCATGGTGATAGATGGCGGAATGAGGATACCAAGTGTTCCACCGGCGGCAATTGCGCCTGTTGCAAGGCTCGCGGGATAGCCACGGGAACGCATTTCAGGTATTCCCATTTTTCCTATCGCCGCGCAGGTTGCCGGTGAAGAGCCACTAAGTGCAGAAAATACTGCGCAGGCGCCCAGATTCGAGATAATTAGTCCGCCAGGGACTTTGTGCAGCCAGCGGTCAAGTGCTTCATATAGATCTTTTGACGCTGGCGAGCTGGCAACAGCAGCGCCCATCAGAATAAACATTGGAATTGATACTAAGGTAAAGTGATTGATACTGGAAAACATTGTTTCAGCGACAATTCCCAGAGAACCGACGCCTTCAAATAATACCAGAAAGCCAACGCCTACCAGTGCGAGTGCGAATGCGACTGGAACACCAGCTGCAAGAAATAGAATGGTTGTGGTGCATAGCAACGCACCAATAACTAAGGGACTCATGAATGGCCTCCAGGTTCAGTACCAAAGGGAATTTCACTATCAGTGAACAGGCATATGGCATCGGCTAAGTACTCAAGAGCGAGCAGGGTCATGCCGATAGGTAGTGAAAGGTAAGGTATCCACAACGGTAGTTCCCAAATAGACTCGGTGGTCCATTGTCCTTCCCAGGCTTCATGCCAAAATTCCCAACCGGTATAGGAAAATAACAGAGCGAAAAGGAATGCGAGAGCGATAGTGATATAGGCTAGGATTCTTTTAAACCGGGGGGGGGAGTACATCGTGAGCAGGTCTACATTAACGTGCCCTTTTAATTGTGCGACATAGGGAGCGCCAAGAAATGCCGAGGAAGCGAGGCCGTAGGTAATGAAATCTGTCTGCCAGATAGTGCTTTCACCGAACACATAGCGAACGATTACCATTTGACATACAACTAATACTGACGCGGCGACCAAAGAGACTGAGGCTATTCCACAGACCGTAGAAAGTGCTCTGATTGAGTTTATAAATATTTTCAAATACATAAAGAAAGGTCTTGATTTTGTTTGTTCTGGGTTAGAGCGCGTATTGTCCGCTTTTGATGGTTGTAGACTGTTCATGGCTACGCCTCATTTATTATTCTAGTTTTTACGTGGCGGTCCAAAAGACCGCCTAGAGATGCCCTCTAATAATGGTTATTCAACAGACAGGGCCATATCAATTAACTCTTTACCACCAGGAACGGCTTCCGAAAACACCTTGTAGCTAGTCTCATTCGCAATCTGGCGCCATTTTTCTGCTTGCTCTGTAGACATAGTAACGGTCTTAATACCGGCTTTTGTAAAGGTATCAACCATTTTCTGATCAAGACCTTTGGCTTCTTTTGAGAAGTATTGTTCGGCTTTTTCAGAGGCTGCAGCCAAGGCTGATTGTTGCGCTGTATTGAGCTTATCCCAGGACTGTTTTGACATTGTTACTGGCTGATACATAAACCATAATGCGTTATCCCCTGGTGCTGTCACGCAACTGACCTGCTCATAAAGGCGGTAAGATACGAAACTGCCGGAACTAGTGTTAGCAGCATCAATTGTGCCAGTTTGCATTGCAGTATAGATTTCAGAACTTGGCATCGATGCAATGGAAGCGCCTGCTCCGGCGAGCATTCGCTCAAAAGCCTTACCAGCTGCACGGGTTTTTTGGCCTTTGATGTCTTCCGGGTCTAAGATGCAGTTTTTTGCTGAGGCAAACCCGCCAGCCAGCCAAGCGTCAGCTAAGACAATGACGCCGGCCGCTTCTACTTCTTTCTTGATCTCCTGCATAAAAGCCGAATCGTTCAGTCTGGCAGCATGGTCGTGGTTTTTTACCAGTCCCGGCATTAGTGTTGCGTCAAACTTGGGATGCCGTCCGGAGGCATATGCAAGAGGGAATAAGGATATATCAAGACGTCCTTTCGTCATCGCTGCCCATTGTTCTTTGGGCTTATACAAAGAGCTGCCAGGGTATACTTTAATGGTCAGGTCTACTTCAGCAGCCGAAACTTCTTTAGCAATCATTTGTATCATTTCATCGCGTACGTCGCCTTTACCACCAGGAAATTGGTGGGAAGCTTTCAGGGTTTCGGCCTGAGAGGTGCTTGCTAATGCGCTGATACCGATCGCGCCGCACACAAGAATTTGTTTAATGTTCATTGGTACACTCCGTTTTTTTTATTTGATCCGAACACTCTGAGAAGTATGTGACTCAAGCTCGAATTTCTTATTTTGACATTTGCATTATAGCCTTTATTGTATTTCTAGCAAGTCTTACGGTATACATAAAAGCTCTATCAGTATATCTAAATGCAGTCGTGTAGTATTTATATGTGCGCTAGTGTACTCTTTGGATCATGGGTATGGGCGAGGCTTAGGGATAGAAATGAAAAGTAATGTATTTATGAGCTTTTCTGAATTCAGGTTTTCTGCTGACATAAAAAGCGATATTTCTTGAACATGAGAGGGGAGCGAAGTATGAGGGGCTCGGTTAGCAAAAAAAGGTCGGAATGACGATTTAACGAGGTTTTCTTTGCGTCTAGAGCAAGATTAGGCTGTTTGAATTGCTTGGTCAGATTGCTCTTAGAGGCTGGAGGGGTGACGTGTTTGTATTATCAAAACGATTAAAATTAGCCCAAAAGCTTTTGCTAAGCTTTCTTGTTCTAGGTGTGGTTCCTGCAGTTGTTGTTGGGTTTCTTTGTGTTGGGCAAGCTAGTCTGGATCTTGAAGAGCAGGTTTTTCAGCAACTAGAATCTATCCGCGAGATCAAAAAAACGGAGTTGGAGAAGTATTTTTCTGATCGCCAGGCGGATATGGGTTCTATTCTTGATACTGTGGGGACTTTGCGGCGGTTGGAGATGGCTCGGCTCGATGCAGTTCGTGAAGTTAAGCAGAAAGCGGTTAAAAATTATCTAGACAATATGAGGCAGCAAATGCTGACCTTTTCAGAGAACCGAATGACTGTTGAAGCAATGATTGGCTTTAAGAGTTATTTTAAGGTCTTTCGGGATTATAACGACATAGGTGATGAGTCGTTAGAGTGGCAGAAACAAGGTTTAAATGAGTATTACAATCAGAATTTTCGCGATACTTACCGTAAAATAAACGGTGGAAAGCAACCAGGGCAGTTACAGAGTAGCTTTGATCAATTGGATGACGAGGCAGTCGCCCTCCAGTATCAATATATCATCAATAATCCGTATCCTATTGGCTCTAAGAATCAAATGGATAGTGCGAAAGACAGTTCTGCGTATACCCGTAGCCATGCGTATGTGCATCCTATTATTCGGAATTATTCGAAACAGTTTGGTTTTTACAATATTTTACTGGTGGATCATGAGAGTGGGGATATTGTCTATTCAGTGTTGAAGAATTTGGATTATGCAACTTCTCTGATTGATGGTCCGTATTCAAAGAGTGATCTTGCAGAGGTCTTTCGTCTAGCAGTAAAAAGTAATGATCCTAATGCTATATTCGTTGCTGACATCAATAGTTACTACCCCTCTTATGAAGAACCTACTGGTTTTATCGCTTCTCCGATTTTTGATGGTGATGATAAGGTTGGAGTGGCAATATTTCAATTTACCACGGATAAGCTGACCGCGATTGTTTCTGAGCGGGTCGGCCAAGGAGAAACAGGGGAAACTTACCTGGTTGGTGAAGACCTGTTGATGCGCTCCGATAGTTTTCTCGATTCAGAGCATCGTAGTGTAAATAATGCTTTTCGTCATCAAAGTAGAGGGAAAGTATCTAGTTTAGCCGCAAATGCTGCTCTTAAAGAGCAGGTCGGACACGGAGTGGTGCGTAATTATTTGGATCGAATAGTTTTGTCATCGTGGTCTTCGCTGTTGTTCGGAGACTTTGTGTGGGCGATGATATCTGAGATAGATATGACAGAAGCAATGAATCCAGTGGATGCTTTGGGGCGGGAATACTACAAGCGTTATATCGTTAAGAATGGTTACTCTGACTTATATTTGATCAATCCTGATGGGTATATTTTTTATACCGCATCAAAGAAGTCGGATTTTAGGACTAGTGTCTTTAGTGCCTCTTCCCGTAATAGTAATCTAGCAAAATTGGTTGCGGATGTTTCTAAGCATAAGCAGTTTGGTTTTGCTGATTTTGCTCCTTATGCCCCTAATAACAATAAGCCTACCGCTTTTGTTGCGCAGCCTCTGTTAATTGATGGTCAGGTGGAAATGATTGTTGCGTTACAGTTGCCGCTAGGGGAGGTAAATCGAATTATGGATGTCCGTGAAGGCATGGGAGATGCCGGGGAGTCCTATCTCGTTGGATCAGATAAATTGATGCGCTCTGATTCATATTTGGATCCTGAGGGGCATTCAGTTGAGTCGTCTTTTTCTGGAACTGTTGCTGAAAATGGGGTTGATACAGTGGCAGTTCGTAATGCAATATCAGGTGAAACAGATACCCAGATCGGAGCTAACTACAGCGGAAACCTTGTGCTTTCCGCTTATGCACCGGTAGAGCTGGGTGGCCAGACTTGGGCGCTGGTAACGGAGCTTAATGAGGGGGAGGCCTTTGCTGGGATTAAATCATTGCAATGGAGTATTGTCTTGGTGATTATTCTGAGTACTTTGATCATTGTAGTTAGCGGGTTGTTTTTGGCCAAGCGTATCAGTGATCCATTGTCTATTGCATCAAAAGTAGCGACTCAAGTTTCCGAGGGGGACTTGACGGCAAGCGTTTTGGTGACTTCCAGTGATGAGGTCGGTGACCTTCAGAGGGCAGTAAAAAATATGAGTGATGGGTTGAGGTCGATGGTTAGCCAAATAAGTGCTTCTTCTGACCAGCAAGCCGAAGCTGCTAATGCGCTTGCGGTGATAACTGATGAAACCTTAATGCATGTGCGTCAGCAACACCGGAATGCCGATCAAGTAGCTAGTGCTATCAGCGAGATGGGTGTGAC
The DNA here is from genome assembly GCF_050870985.1 of Amphritea sp. HPY. Lineage (NCBI taxonomy): Bacteria > Pseudomonadati > Pseudomonadota > Gammaproteobacteria > Oceanospirillales > Oceanospirillaceae > Amphritea > Amphritea sp. HPY. The sequence goes on from NZ_CP194015.1 coordinate 446,018, forward strand.
TGTTAACGAGGTTTCCCGCAATACGGCTATTGCTGCACAAGCAGCATCAACGGCTCAGCACGAAGTAGAAGAGGGTAGTATTCGAGTCAATAATGCTATTAAGTCTGTCCATCAGTTTACAAGTGAAATGGATCAACTGTCGGCAACCTTATTTAAAGTGACGTCCGATGCTGAAAATATTGGCGGTATTACTGATGTTATCAACTCAATCGCTGATCAAACTAGCTTGCTTGCCCTTAATGCGTCCATCGAAGCGGCGAGGGCTGGTGATCAGGGGCGTGGGTTTGCAGTGGTAGCTGATGAAGTTCGTTCTCTAGCAGGAGGAGCTCAAGCATCCGCTAATAAGATTGCCAGTATGGTTGTGGGGCTACAACAAGGCGTCCAGGCTTCTACTGCCTCGATGGTGCAAGGTAAGGAAAGATTGGTGTTAGTGGTTTCTCAGTCTGAATTGGTAGGTGAGGCTTTGGAAAAAATTGAGGTCTCGATTGAAAGTATTACCGAGATGAGCGTAAAGATTGCTAAAGCTGCAGAAGAGTTAGCATTGGTAGCGAAGGATATCGACAGCAACGTTAAAGTTACTTCAGAGCTGTCAGTCAATACGGAGTCCAGTACTCAGTATATAGCTGGTGCCAGTGAAAGTCTTTCATTGCTGTCTGCTGAACTGCGGGAAGAAGTTAAGCGTTTTAAAATTTAGTTAAGCGTAATTAAACCAGTCTGGAGGTTATTTCATTCTAAAGCCCATTTCTTTCCTGCAGCGCATGAAAGTAGTATTTATCATGAGTTTGTATGAATGACACGAGCAGCTTATCGGTGGTTAATCATTAGTGAGAACGACATGGCTTCTACAATAAATATGGGAAAATAATGGTGTGGAATTGTTAAATTTATATGGCGTATTATTGTGTCTTTATCTTGGTTTTATATATTTCTTCGTATGAAATATGAATCTAAATCGGTATTCGGTGCTGCAGGAAAAATAGAACAGAACGTTATTACTAGTGATCTTAGTCTTGGGGATTGTATTGACGAGAAAGTGTTTTAGAAAAAGGTTCGGTGTCTCAATAACTCCGATGCATGATGCGCTGTTATAGCTAGAAGCAAGCGGTTTAATAGAAATGCGTGCAAGGAAAGGTGGGACCGTTGCTTCCATTGATATAAAGTGCCTTTTCGAAATGTTTGAAGTGATGTCGGTGCTGGAAGGTGTGTGTGGTTAACTAGGGAGCCTGCGAACAAGTCTATTAGGCCTCTGGTTATCAGGGTTTCTCTCTACTGTGTCAGTCAGTTTGAAAAGGTCTAGGCATTTTGATGCACTGCCTTTCGTGTATATGGACGCTCTATATTCCGCATAGAACATAAGTGGCTTGTTCGCATGTTCCTTAGGCTGGGAATCTAGCATGTGAATACCCACACGGTTTAACCGGACTGAGCCTGCTGAAAATATTATTGGCCTGCAGTGTTATTTTAACCTTGATCGTAAGGCTATTATTTCGATAGTGGAGCAATAAACGAGTAGGTGGTGTTGAATCAATAGTTCACCGATCAAATAAGGGACGTTTATTGGTAAGGAGGTTCTAACCTTCGTGAGACGGTTTTTGATATATGAAGTTTCAGTCTGTTTCTACTGTATGGATTAGATTATCACTATGACTAAATTGTCTAAAAATAAACGTAACCTCTGCACTTTGTTAATTTTTGTACTTTGTTTTTTAGCTGGGTTATACCTGACTTATCATATAATAAAATTTTCTGAAAAAGCTCGCCGCTCTCTGTTATATGATATCGCCCAGGCTCAGGCTGGTCTTATTGAGCGGCGGCTTTCCCGGTCAATACTGGCGACCCATTTTCTGGCTAATGCAGTCACTCTACATGGCGGCAGTATTCCTGAATTTGATCACCAAGCCCATCAGCTGATCGAAACGTTGGGGGGGATATCAAATCTGCAGTTGGCACCGGCCGGTATAATCAGTTCTATTTATCCTCTGGTCGGTAATGAAAAAGCGATCGGCCATAATATTCTTAAACATGATGCCCATCGTAAGGAAGCCTGGCAGGCGATTAATGAGAACAGAACTGTTCTGGCGGGCCCCTTTGAATTGAGTCAGGGTGGGCTAGCGGTCATTGCTCGACGACCGGTTATGATTAAAGATGTTACTGGTGAACACTTCTGGGGCTTTGTTTCTGCGCTGATCTTTCTTGAAGATCTCGTATCGGTTACCGATCTGCCGGTGCTGGAAAGTAAAGGCTATCGATTTTCGCTGCATCGCAGCAGTAATGCCGGCCATGGCGAATCGTTTTATAACTCCGCCGGCTGGTCAACGGGTCTGAACTCGGAACAGCAGGTAGAACATAATATTCAGATTCCCGGTGGTCTATGGCACTTAGTTGTCTGTAAAGAGTATTTGTTTGTTCCATCTTATTTAGCGGGCGTTGTTTTGACCTTTTTGATGGCAGGTCTGGCTAGTTTGATTTTATACCGTATACTGAATCAACCGGAATTGTTGCAACAACAATTGCGTGAGAGTTGCGCCAAGCTGGATCGGTTAACTTCTTACGATATTCTAACCGGGCTGGCAAACCGTAAACTGTTTCAGCAGGCGCTGCTGCGCCTGAGTGAAGATAGTCAGCAGAATGCAGCGTTGTTATATATGGATCTTTCGGGTTTTAAGCGGATCAATGACTCCTTCGGCCGTAAGGCCGGAGATCAGGTGCTGATCGAAGTGAGCCAGCGATTACGCAACGCAGTACGGGCTGATGATATGGTTGCCCGACTTGAGACTGATGAGTTTGGCGTTCTGCTAAAGAACATAAAATCCATTCAGGAGGGCAGGCGGGTTGCGGAGTCTTTTCAGCTTGCCATCCGCCAGTCATATTTACTGGAGCAGCATGAGGTGCAGATATCAGTTTGTATTGGTATCACAATGCTGCCTGGCGATTGTCAAGATCTAGATTCCGAATGCTGGCTGCAGAACGCGGGTTTAGCCCTCTATGCGGCTAAACAGCAAGGCAAGGATGGTATCTCTTTCTTTGATCCAGATATTCAGGCCTCCGTGATGCAAGCTCTCCAACTTGAGCAGGATCTGAGGTATGCAATTGATGAGGATCAGTTTACCCTGTTTTTCCAACCACAGGTCGAACTCAAGCAGCAGCAAATTATAGGTTACGAGGCTTTGATTCGCTGGCAGCATCCGGATAAAGGCTTGCAATCACCGCTGGATTTTATTCCGGTTGCGGAAGAGAGTGGCTTGATTGTGCCGATCGGATACTGGGTGTTTGAACAGGCTTGTCAGATGATAAAGTATCGTGATGAGCAGGGGTACGAGCCAAGGTTTGTCGCGGTTAATCTGTCTCCGGTCCAGTTTAAGGATCCGCAACTAACCAGCAGGATCAGGGAGATTCTTAATCGTATTGAGATCAATCCAGCGCTATTGGAAATTGAGGTTACCGAAAGCTCACTGATCCAAGATGTCGAGCAGGCGGTTGAAGTACTGAGCTGTATGCGGCATCTGGGGCTGACTATCTCTATCGATGATTTTGGTACTGGCTACTCTTCCTTGGCGCAGCTGAAGCATCTGCCGGTTGATACATTGAAGATAGATCGAAGTTTTATTATCGGTCTTGCTAGTAATCCCGACGACCAGATGATAGTAGAAGCAGTAGTGGTTATGGCGCATAAGCTTGGCCTGAAAGTTGTCGCGGAAGGTGTCGAAAACGAGGAGCAATTGGCGGTGTTGGTCTCTTGTAGCTGTGATATCGGTCAGGGGTATCTGTTTGGTCGGCCTGGCCCCGAAGCTATGCATGCTGTGAATCTATAGCGGAACTGCAAAACGTTGCCCTGGTGTGAGTCTAAGGAAAATGCGAATAAGTCCCACCGTATGAGGCAATGCCCGGCATAGTGTCAGCCAGGATCACCACATGGAAAATCAGCTTAGCTTTGCCGATAGTGAGTATCGACAGAAGCGCCATCAAACTCGCAAAGAAAAGTTTTTGGCACGGATGGAAACGCTAGTTCCTTGGCAGCGAATCGAAGCAGTCATTGAACCGTATTATCCTAAGCCGGGTAACGGTCGACGCCCTTACCCGTTGATAACGATGCTGCGCATCTACTGTCTCTTGCAGTGGTGCAGCCTGAGCGATCCTGCGATGGAAGATCCCCTTTATAAAATCGCATCAATGCGGCTATTTAAGAGCCTCTCGCTTGATAAACTAATCCCCGATCACGCGACGAATATGAACTTCAGGTATCTGCTGGAACGCGATGGACTTGGTCGGCAGATCTTCTAGGAAGTAAACAGCTAGCTGATTGAGGCCGGCGTGCTGGTCAAGGTAGGTACCTTGATGGATGCCACGATTATCGAGGCTCCCAGCTCAACCAAGAACAAAACCGGTGAGCGTGATCCCGAGATGCACCAGACGAAAAAGGTCAATCTCTGGCATTTCGGCATGAAGGCTCATATTTGCGTTGATGCTAGAACGGGGCTGACGCGTGGTCTTGAAACCACGACTGCCAACGTACATGACCTGAACCAAACCGACCGATTACTGCATGGTGACGAGCAATTGGTTTTTGCCGATGCGGGCTACCGAAGCATCGATAAGCGGGACAACCTCAAAGACAAAGCGGTTGACTGGCATATTGCAGAGCGGCCAGGAAAAGTCAGGGCTCTTAAAAAGCATCCGAGAATCAAAAAAGTTCCGATCAAAATCGAATATATGAAAGCCAGAATTCGAGCCAAGGTTGAGCACCCGCTTAGGATCATCAAATGTCAGTTCGGGCTCACCAAAGCGTGATACCGCAGACTGATGAAAAACGACAGCAAGCTGGCGACGTTTTTTGCGCTGACCAATATCGTCAGAGTGGGGCAGATGCTGCGCACGTAGGACAAGTCCGCCTGAATACCGCCAAAAGTGTATTCAGGCGGGAGTAAATGGTCGGAAATTATCGTTTTTCGGGCTGATATAGTCAGATGGAGGGGGGGGGGGCATCCCAAATTCCAAGTTTCTTATGTGTATCGTTAATTTTTTTGGAAGCTTCCTGAATCGCCAGATAGATCAAACTTCGTGACGAGTTATCTGTTGGAAATAGCTTCGGCTTTTTCAATCGCCTTGCGTATATCCTATGTGTAGTTAGTAAGGTATTCAGTATTTTCTCGCTCGTTGTTGCTATGTATCGTGACTTCGATGTATAGCCATGTCGGATATCTTAGAGTCTAGGTGTTGCATATCGGTTTTCTGATCGAGCTGTTATGGTTTCTCTGGCTTCCTGGGTTGTCAGCTAGATGTTGATGGTTTTAATAATTCACTAAGCAAGACGGTGATGCTGTTTATTGGCTGTGAAAAATCCGTATCCATAAAATTACTCATTGCACACCTCTCCATTATTGATTGTGATCTAGTGGGTTAAGCGATAGATGTTTCATGGTAATAAATATTCCTCATAGAAGAAAAATCTTCGCAATTGATCAAGTAAGGATGTAAACAAAGAGTTTATAAAAATTTATAGCAAAGGTTAAAAAATACGTAAGCATTATTTAGAAATATATATAGGGGTTTCCCTAATATTCATGTCTAGGCAAATCTGATCTAATAGGTCTAAATGTGTATTTCCTAGGTGAGAGAGTCATGACTGACGAACGTTTAGCCCTTGCGGCTAGTTTTCCGGAGATCTCCGTTGAGGAATGGAAAAAATCTCTAAATAAGGTTCTTAAAGGAGCTTCTATAGAGGAAAAGATGTTTGTAAATACCTATGAAGGTATCAACATTCAGCCGCTATACACAAAAGAGGACTGGAAGGCTGAGGGCAATCCATCTGGATTCCCTGGCAGTGCGCCCTTTACTAGGGGGGGGGCAGCAATTGGCAGTGTGACGGATGGTTGGGATGTGCGGCAAATTCACAGTGATGCCGATATCTCCATTGCTAACAAAGCCATTCTGGAAGACCTGGAGCGTGGGGTGACCTCAATCATTCTTCAGCTGGATGACGCCGCATTGGCTGGACTTGATGCCGGCAATCCTAAAGCCTCCGATCTTGCCGGACGAAACGGCGTTATGGTTTCCAGTGTTGCTGATCTAGATATGCTTCTCGATGGTGTTCTACTTGATCTTGCAGGAATTTCTTTAGAAGCGGGCGCGCAAAGTACAAGCGCTGCAGCTATATTGGCAGCGCTTTGGGTTAAGCGGGGAGTTTCGTCGGAGCAGGCTTTCGGTGCATTCAATGCCGACCCTCTAGGGGTTCTGGCGGCGAAGGGTGCGCTGCCGAATGGTATTGGCGAATCTTTGGATGATATGGCTAGCCTCGCCAAAGCAACCGCCACAACTTACCCTAATGTGACAGCAGTGAAGGTTGATACTTCAGCTTACTACGGAGCAGGTGCGTCTGAGACGCAAGACCTTGCTGTTGCACTTGCAACAGGAGTGACTTACCTGCGTGCCATGATCAAGGCAGGTTTAACCGTCGATCAAGCTGCACCGCAGATCGTATTCTCCTTTGCTAATAGCGCTAATGTTTTTTTGGGTATTGCAAAGCTACGTTCCGCACGTTTGCTGTGGGCTCAAGTAGTAAAGGCGTCCGGTGGCTCTGAAGAAGCTTGCGCGATGAATCTTCATGCGAAGACCTCCGAGCGCGCACTATCTAAACGAGATCCCTGGGTGAATATTCTCCGCACAACGGCAACCTGTTTTGTTGGTGCTGTAGGTGGTGCTAATAGCATTACAGTGCTTCCGTTTGATCATCACTGTTATGGTCAGGCGGATAGTTTCGCTCGACGAATTGCACGAAATACGCAAGTTGTTCTTCAAGAAGAAAGTTTCCTGAACAAGGTCGTTGATCCGGTTGGAGGTTCTTGGTACGTAGAGAGCCTTACTGAGGAGTTTTCCAGCAAGGCATGGTCTATATTTCAAGAAATTGAAAGGCGGGGAGGCATGACTACTGTTATTCTGACTGGTTGGATTCAAGATCAAATTGCAGCAACTTGGAGAGCGCGAGTTAAAAATATTGCTACACGTAAAGACCCTATTACAGGCGTTTCCGAATTTCCAAATATTAATGAAGAGGATATCAAGAGTGCTGAACCTGATTATGACTCATTAATTATGAAAGCAGCAGAAAGGCTTAGCACATGTCAGCGAAAAACGGGTTGGAGCGTTGAAGATGATGCTAATAATTTTGCTGCTCTGCGTCAGGGGATGTTGGAAGGTGAAACGATTGGCACGATAGCTCATGCAACCAAATTAAAGCATGATGCAGAAATTAAAGTTTCCTCCCTTCCTGCTCATCGCTTAGCTGAAGATTTTGAAAAACTCCGCGATGCTGCTGACGAATTTAAACGCGCTAAAGGAAAGTTTCCAACTATTTTCTCGGCAAATATTGGTGCTGCTGTCAATCATACCTCTCAAGCAACATTTGCTAAAAATTTCTTTGAAGCAGGAGGTATAGAAGTCATTACAAATGATGGCTTTGCGACAGCTTCAGGAGCGGTGCAAGCCTTTCATGTTAGCGGTGCTGATGTTGCTGTTATTTGTGGTTCAGACAAGCAGGTTGGCGAAATTGGCATTGACTTAGCTCTTGGTTTGAAAAGGGCTGGTGCAAAGAAAGTTTATCTAGTAGCTAAAGGTAAAGCTATATATGTTGATGCTGTAATCGACATGGATAGCGATATTTTAAGTATCCTGCAAAACCTCCATAAAGTGTTGGGAGTGTAAGAATTATGAGTGCTATTCCTGATTTTTCCAACGTTGCGTTAGATACATCCGGACTAAACGGAAAAGATATCGTTGATTGGAAAGGTCGTATAGAAGATCAAACGGGCAAAACAATCGATGACTTAACCTGGAAAACGCCGGAAGGGATTAGCGTGAAGCCGCTATATACGGTTGAAGATTTGAATGGCCTCGGCCAGCTTGATAGCGTTCCTGGTTTTGCACCATTCAGCCGGGGTCCGTACAACTCCATGTATACCACGAAACCTTGGACAATACGTCAGTATGCTGGGTTCTCTACCGCTGAAGAATCCAATGCGTTTTATCGCCGTAATCTCGCCGCAGGTCAAAAAGGCTTATCTGTAGCTTTCGATTTGGCAACGCATAGGGGTTACGACTCCGATCACCCGCGTGTCTCTGGTGATGTTGGAATGGCTGGAGTGGCAATTGACTCAATTTATGATGCACGTACTTTGTTTGATGGTATTCCGCTTGATCAAATGTCGGTATCGATGACTATGAATGGTGCGGTTCTTCCTATTCTTGCACTTTATATTGTGGCAGCTGAAGAACAGGGTGTTTCTCCAGAACAGCTCACAGGTACCATTCAAAATGATGTGCTGAAAGAGTTTATGGTGCGTAACACTTATATTTACCCGCCAGTGCCATCGATGAAGATTATATCTGATATATTCGCTTTTACCTCTGAAAAAATGCCCAAGTTTAACTCGATTTCCATTTCTGGCTACCACATGCAGGAAGCTGGAGCGACGGCAGATCTGGAGCTGGCTTACACCTTAGCTGATGGCGTGGAGTATCTCCGCGCGGGTATTGAAGCAGGGCTAGATGTGGATGATTTTGCGCCGCGTTTATCTTTCTTCTGGGCTATTGGCTCTAACTTCTTTATGGAAGTTGCAAAAATGCGAGCCGCACGGATGTTATGGGCGAAGCTGGTCAATGAATTTAATCCTAGAAACCCTAAATCTCTGGCCTTACGGACGCATTGTCAGACCTCCGGCTGGTCTTTGACTGCTCAGGACGTTTTCAATAATGTTACCCGTACTTGCATCCAGGCCATGGCTGCAACTCAGGGCCATACTCAGTCACTGCATACCAACGCGTTGGATGAAGCCTTGGCACTGCCGACTGATTTTTCAGCACGTATTGCACGTAACACACAAATATTCCTGCAACAGGAAACAGGCACCTGCGACGTGATTGATCCATGGGGTGGATCTTATTATGTGGAGAAACTCACTCAAGATTTGGCAGACAAAGCCTGGGAGCATATTCAAGAAGTAAAAGAACAGGGCGGCATGGCAAAAGCAATTGAAGCAGGCATACCGAAGATGCGTATCGAAGAAGCTGCCGCACGCACCCAGGCACGTATAGACAGTGGTCGTCAGACTGTAGTAGGTGTTAATAAGTATCAACTTGAAAAAGAAGAAACCATCGACGTTCTTCAGGTTGAAAATGCTTCTGTACGCCAGCAGCAGGTTGAAAAACTCAAGCGTTTGCGTGCTGAACGACATGAAGTTGATACACAGGCCTCTCTTGACGCTCTCACTGAAGCGGCGAAAACTGGGAATGGCAATTTACTAGATCTTGCAGTTAAAGCCGGGCGGGCTAAAGCGACTGTTGGTGAGATGTCTATGGCACTGGAAAAAGTTTACGGTCGACATCAGGCATCTATTCGCACTATTTCTGGTGTATATAAAAACGAGATTGGCGAGTCGAATGAAAGAGTACAGAACGTCTCAAAACTGATAAAAATATTTGAAGACTACGAAGGTCGGCGTCCGCGCATTCTTATAGCAAAAATGGGGCAGGATGGTCATGATCGTGGTCAAAAAGTTATTGCTACAGCCTTTGCTGACTTAGGTTTTGATGTAGATATTGGGCCGTTATTCCAAACACCAGAAGAAACAGCCCGTCAGGCGATTGAGAATGACGTTCATATCGTCGGTGCTTCATCACTTGCAGCAGGTCATCTGACCTTGGTACCGCAACTTCGTGCAGAGCTGGAAAAACTCGGTCGAGAGGACATTCTCATCGTTTGTGGCGGCGTTATACCTCCGCAGGATTTTGAAGCTCTGTATGAAGGTGGCGCCGAAGCTATTTTTCCTCCGGGCACGGTGATTTCCGAGGCCGCCATTGACTTGATGAAAAAGCTTAATGAAGTTATTGGTATCGAAGATTAGTCACTGATTGACGTTATGTCCCCGTTTGCGCTGAGACTTACTGTTTATTTAAAGTTAATAGTTTTTATAGTGAGACTTGCTATGGCGGGAGTCTGTTCTGTCTTGAGAATAAATTATGAGCGATATTGTAAACCACTCTGTAAAAAAGGGCCCGGTACGTAAGCGTAGAGAGCTCTCTCTAGATGATTACGTTGAAGGTGTTTTGAGCGGTGATCGTACAATGTTAGGGCGAGCGATTTCCCTAGTCGAAAGTACTTCAGCACGGCATCGTAAAATGGCGCAGGAAATGTTGCTAAAACTACTGCCTTATTCCTGTAAGGCTCATCGTGTAGGTATTACAGGTGTCCCGGGTGTAGGAAAATCAACCACAATCGAAGCATTGGGGTGTAATCTTTGTGAGGCTGGTCATAAGGTAGCGATATTGACAGTAGATCCGACAAGTTCAATTTCCGGCGGATCTATTCTTGGCGATAAGACTCGAATGAGCAACCTTTCCATTCAACAAAGTGCTTTTATTCGCCCAAGCCCAAGTTCTTGTACATTGGGAGGTGTGACTAAAATGACTCGTGAGACTATGCTGGTTTGCGAGGCTGCCGGATTCGATGTGGTGTTGGTTGAAACCGTCGGAGTTGGTCAAAGCGAGACACAAGTTTCTGATATGGTTGATTTCTTTCTTGTTCTTATGCTTCCAGGTGCGGGGGATGAGCTGCAAGGTATTAAGAAGGGCGTTTTGGAGCTTGCCGATATGATTGCAGTCAATAAATGTGACGGAAATAACGATAGCAGAGCCAAGATGGCCGCCCGCGAATATCGCAACGCTTTGCACATAATGAAACCACAAAGTTTGAATTGGACTCCGCCCGTTGTCTGTATTTCAGGTCTTTCTAATATGAATTTGGTTGAATTGTGGGAAAAAGTTGATGAGCATCGCTGTGCTCTTGAAGCGACTGGCGAACTTCAAGAACGACGCACGGCACAGCAGTTCCGATGGATGTGGGCTATGGTCGAAGATCGACTAATAAATTCGCTAAAATCTAATCAGAATGTGATCGCTCAAATGAATGATATTCAAAATTCTATAACCGATGGTGCCCTTACTGCCACGGTCGGCGCACAACGAATCTTAGACGCTTTTGGTTTGACCGAAACCCTTTAAAGGCATTGGCTTCAGATACTAAATGCGACACTTTTGGATCAATTTTCGTTGTCCTTAATCTATAAACAGATAACACAAGGAATTTAGAAAAAATTATGTGTCAACTTAAAAAAAGTGCTAATAAAATGTTGTCTATATTTGAAGATGATTATTCATTCGGTAAACAAGATCGAGTCAAGGCGTTACTGATGCTCTTGGAAATACTAGAAGATGAAGAGTTGTTTGATGAATTAGTTCAGACTAATATAGATAACACGACAGTCACATCGTGAATTGTTAATAACTGTCAGGTCTGGTCTGGATTCCTAAATTTAAGTGGCTCCTTCCTGTTTTCTCACGCAATGCGATATTGTTCTACTCAAACAATGCAATTAAATAAATCTTTAGTTTATCCTCGTTAATCATGCTGGCAGCGACTTTGTCAGCGAGGATCTTCAAGGTATCTTTTACCTTGAGGCTAGGTTTTATTGCTATTGTTACCATGCCTGAATATTCCAAGACTTCAGTAATGATCTGAAGCTGAGTTGCCTCTACAAGATCTTTTAACACTTATATGGCCTTCGCATAGTTTACGGAAGGTATCATAGGGTGATTTTATGCTCCAGGTAAGTGTCTGGCAGTCTTGTGCTCAAGTAATCTAAGTGGTAACTAGAAAGGGATTATCTAAGTAGTGCTCGATATTGGCCACAAGGTGGCCCCATATAGATGAATTGTTCAATGACGAGAAAAATGTTCGTTTACTGCCAGCTTTAATTTTGAATTAGTCAATCTTTTCTTGATAAGTTAGTTTAGATGCGTGCTCTTAAAATATTAATAGGTTATTATTATACGTATAAAAGCTTTCTAAAAATATTTTGTGGTGGGTGTAATATGACTTCTGGTAGACATATGGAGCTTCGAAAAGAAATTGAAAATGAAATTATCGCTGGGGAGCTAAAGCCTGGGGATCGTCTTGACGAGACCGTATTATCGAAAAGATTCGGTGTATCAAGGACTCCTATACGTGAGGCGTTGCTACAACTCGAAGCAACCGGTTTAATAGAGATGCGCGCTAGAAAGGGAGCCTCTGTTGCTAGCATTGACTTAAAGGATCTTCTTGAAATGTTTGAAGTGATGTCGGAGCTGGAAGGTATGTGTGGCCGACTAGCTGCACGTCGAGCATCACCGGAAGATATTGATGTGATTCGCAAGGCTCATGCTGAAAGCGAAGCCGCCGCTAAAGATCGTGACTATGATCGATACTATAACTTTAATGTTACGTTTCATGAAGTGCTCTACCAGGCAAGCAGGAACAGTTATCTTGCAAGTGAAACGATCTCTTTGCGTAATCGGTTGGCCCCGTATCGGAAAACTCAGTTAAGAAATGCTAATCGAATAATGGATTCTTTTAAAGAGCATGGTCTTATTCTGAAAGCAATTGAGGATAGAGATGCGGACAAAGTAGAAGCTTTGCTAAAGGAGCATGTCACGATTCAAGGCGGAACATTTAGTGACTTTGTTGCGAGTCTCTCGGGAGTTTGATATGAGTATTTTAAGGAAGGTCTTATATGTCACGTCTCTTGCTGTGGCTGTGGTGATGTAGTTATATTAGCATGCAAATTTCGAAGCGCGGTAGGAAGGTGTGTTTTTTGATTTCATTTGCTGACGTAAGACTTAGCTCAGCTCATCGGAGCCTTTAAAAAGGACGGGCACTGTCTATGTTTGACGCATAAACAAGTGCCCGCCAAAAAGGTGCTTTTATCCGAGTAGCTGTTTGTTGAATTCCTTGGAGGTGATGATTGCTCCTTCGTTCACAAAAGCCTCGTGATTCTTTTCGACCTGGGGAATGTCATAGGAATAGTTCACTAGTATTCCCGCAGACAGAGCCATACCATTGGCAGAAGTATCGCCCATCCAGTTAATACGCTCTATTCTTGCACCGTTGCCTAGATGAAATTTCGTCACAGGATCGAACGGATTTTTACCTCTTTTTACGCTATTAAGGTAATTAGCACAAAGGCGCATTAATATAGGCTTTAAGACTTCGCTGTTTTTTTTGTTCTGCTGCCAGTCTTCTCTTTTTAAAAGTTCCAGTGCCTCTCTATCGGTCGACCTTATAAAGGAACCTTCTCTATTCTCAAGCTCACTCGAAAGCCATCGTCTAAATCCCGGAATAGGGGATAGAGTTGCGAATTGAGTAAGAGCCGGTAGTTCTTTTTTTAGTTCCATCACCACCTGTTTGATCAGGAAGTTACCAAAGGAGATACCTGTGAGTCCTTTCTGGCAATTACTGATTGAATAGAAGATGGCGGTGTCTGACCGTGACTCTTTTAAGGACTCTTCTGGACCTGGATCAATCAGAGGTTGCACTGCGTTGGCTAGACCGAAAGTTAGGGCTACTTCAACAAATATGAGTGGTTCACCCGGTAGGGAAGGATGGACGAAAGTGAAGCAACGCCTATTTCGGCTAAGTCTCTTCTTTAGGTCTTCCCAGCCCGACATCGAATGGACTGCTTCATATCGGATCAGTTTTTCTAGGATGGCTGCAGATGTGTTCCAGTCGATTTCCTCGAGTACTAGAAATCCTCTATTAAACCAGGACTTGAGTAGATGCTGAAGATCATAATCAATAGGCTTTAGGTCGGGATGTTTCTTCAATATGCTAAGTAGATCGCTGCGGAGTCCTACGATGGTTTTTGCCCCTTTTGGGGCTAAGTTAATACGCCTGAACAAAGTCTGTCTCGGTGATTCAACTGCTTCGTTTAACGCTATGAGCGTGTCGGCGTTGCAATTGGATTTGTACTCTTGTGCGAGTTGGATGATGATATCTGAGTCAGGTGAATACTTCTCTAACAGGTGATAAAAGAAAGCTAACTTCTTCTCCTCATTAGATTCCTGATATGCTTTTACGACCTCGCTGGCAATAGCGGTTCCTAGTGCTTCTCCTTTATTAGAAAGAAGGTCTGAGCAGTAATTCTCTAGCGTTTTTTGTGGTCGTGCTCTGCCTTCCTTGAATAAGAGATCTCGCCCAGCGTCTGCGACAGAGTTCAATAGTTTGTTAAAGTGCATGGCATTTCCCGTACTAATATTGATAATCGCAGATGCTGTTTCGAAAAATTATTCTGAATATTTAAGTGTTGAGTTTGATTGAAATATTGCCATCTTCAATGTAAAAAGTACAGATATAAAAATATTTATGGCGTGCTTTTGTATTTTTGTACTGGCTGTGCGAATGCCTTGATGTGCTTTTTCTGAAGATCTTAATGACATTGTCAAACATTCTGGAACACTATATTAAGTATCATTTACCACTGATACTGGCGACAGAGTATCATTGTAGATGTGTGGCCGATTTCAGTTGTCGTGATTTACTCAGATAGTTGCGATGTTTTTGACCGCTGTCTGCAGGTTTACATAACCGGGATTCGGGATTCATTAATCATTCGGCTATCGTACTTGCTGACAGCATATTGTTTTCCAATCTCGTCCTATGTTATTGATTTATTTACCACTGTAGTCGCTTTTTTTTCATGCTAATATGAGGGCTTTTTCTCTCAGAATCAGTATATATACAGCTGTATAACTGTTTCTTTACATGGTGAAGGTCGGCGAATTCGAATCCGCCTAGTCCTACCAAAATTCTTTATAAAAATAACCGTTTACGGATTATGCCGAACGGCTGTTTTTATTTTGCCTGTTGCAAGGCAGCAAATGAATCAGCGTGATTCATCTCTTCAAAGTATGTGAAATATCATCATATATTGCCGGTATAGCTCAGCTGGTAGAGCAACTGACTTGTAATCAGCAGGTCCCGAGTTCGACTCTTGGTGCCAGCACAATTTCTTTCTTCTCAAGCAATCATATAAAACCTGTTTACAGACGATCGATAAGCTATTAATCATATTGCTGTAACATACAGCGACGCGCCTTAATCTGCGTTTTGAATGTTGGGTTGGTCAGGCAGCTTGCATTCATAGCCTACGCTTAAAAGAAGGCTCAAGTGGGTCTGCTGTGTCTGGTAACACGTCTGGTGATTACTCTTTCTCTGCTCAAAGTCAGAAAAACCTAGCTGGACAAATTTCTGCTTAGCCCTACTTTAGCTTTTCTTATGTTCCCCATGCGACGGGGATGAGCCGCTGTGCAGAGTTGAATGGTTATTAAATCTGGCTTTTCAGGCTGATATATTTTACAAGTGTGTTGCAACGATCCACTGAGTCTCCAGCACAAATCGGGCTAACTAGCTTGTAATGTTGAACTTCCCCTTTCGGCACAGACTGTGTGAAAACTATCGAACAAAATTCGTATTTGAAGAAACATATTGTTATATTGACTACACTTATCAGTGAGCTAATAAAGGTTTCGCTGATATGTAATCTCACATTCAAGGGCAGGGCCTATCACAGGTCACATTGTTTCCCGAAATCCTCGATGACTTCGTATCAGAAGATAATTCGATCAGAGTTATCGACGCCTTTGTGGATCATCTAGATCTGCACAGCCTTGGCTTTGATAGAGTGGAAGCCAAACCGACAGGGCGTCCGGGATATCATCCGGCAACACTCCTGAAACTCGATATCTACGGTTACCTCAATCGTATTCAGTCATCACGCCGACTTGAAAAGGAAACGCACCGCAACGTTGAGCTGATGTGATTGATTGAGCGTCTCACACTCGATTTTAAAATGATCGCCGACTTCAGGAAAGAAAACGGTGAGGACATCAAAAATGCCTGTCGTACCTTTATTGATCTATGCCGGAAGGTGAACATGTTCTCGGGGGCTGTTGTCGCGATCGATGGCAGTAAATTTAAGGCGGTTAAGAGCAAGGTGAATAACTTTACTCCGCAGAAATTAAAGTTCCATATTGATCGGGTAGAAAAGCATATTGAGACTTATTTATCGAAGCTCGATCAGGCTGACGAAACAGACAGAGATAGTGAGGATAAAGTAACCATCGCTCTGAAAATCACTTGGATGAAACAACGTCTGGTTGAACTGAATGCGATGGAAGAGAAGGTTAAAAACCACCCGGACAAGCAGGTATCAACGACAGACCATAACTCGCGTCTACTGAAAACCCAAGGGATGAGCCGAGCGGTTTGTTACAACGTTCAGAGTACCGTCGATACCAAGCATCATCTCATCATCGCTCATGAGGTCACGAATATAAATGACCGAGGCCAGTTCACCCGCGTGGCCAAACTGGCCCAATCGGCACTGGCAAAGAAAGACATTACCGTCATCGCTGACAAGGGTTATTACAGTCGCCAGGATATCAAGGCCGCTCAAGATACTGGCATAACCGCACTCGTCCCTAAAGGGGGTACGTCTGGATCAGAGAAAAATAGCTTATTTAATCGATCATTGTTCAAGTATGAACGTGGGAAGGATCTGTATATCTGCCCGGCGGGAAATGAACTTCAGTATCGGTTTAACAGCGTTGAGAAAGGACAGACACTGAAAGTGTACTTCAACGGTATGTCCTGCCGGGACTGCTCTATCCGTAAACAGTGCACGCGTTCAAAGCGAGATCCACGGAAAATCGGGCGCAGGATCCATGAGGAGGAGATGGAGGGCATGCAACGTCGGCTACACGCTGCGCCCGATACTATGCTGATACGAAAACAAACCGTCGAGCACCCCTTCGGCACCATCAAATCATGGATGGGATCGACCCACTTCCTTACTAGGCGATTTAAGAACGTCAGCACTGAGATGAGCTTGCATGTGCTCGCTTATAACCTGAAACGTATGCTCTCGATTATGGGGCAAGACAGCCTGATCAGAGCACTGAAGGCATAGTATCCTTCTACGATTTCTTTACAAACCAGCGCATATGGCCGCTCTTGCGGCTAAAGAAACTGAGATAGAAATAATCATCCCGAGCAAATGATGGGGTTACATCGCTCGCCAAAGGATGCCTCAACGAGCGATTTATGAGTCAGAGCATACACCGCTCCGTCGGAAAGAGTATTCACACAACCTGGCCACAGAGGAGACATCAAAGGCTAAGACCTAAGAATCGCACTCTATGGCCAATCTTATCTAAAGCGGTCATTCTCAGTGACAGCATAGCTGGACTCATATCGACCCGGAGGGTTATTGGCTGACACCGTTTTTTTCTCTCTTTGAGGGCAAATTTCGCTACACAGCAGTCAATCTGCCAATTGGTAGCTTGTTGCTACATACCTACAGGTCAGGTAGGCCTAATCGGTAAGAGGCCCAGATTTTGTTTGTCTGGAAGCTCTCTTTCGTGAAGGTAGTTCGGATGCCCGAATTCAAAGGCCTACCCAATGGTCACAGCTTCGGCTCCATTTCCATCTCCATCTCCTGTAGTTACTGACCCTGTTTGCAATAAACGTTCAGAGCTAGCTGTTTGCAACATCAGAGGGAGGTTGTTGAATAGCAACGTGCCAGTCCGGTTTCGCTCCGGATTGAGTGACAGGTGTTACACTGTATTTAGCTGTTCAGTAATAAAGCGCTGCACCCATTCATGAGGCTTCGAACTATGGCGGTTGCCAGTTTGCGAGTTCGGTTAATTATCCTGTTCTTCCTGTCCGTCGTTCCGGTATTGGCGTTGATCCTGATGACGAACATCGAGCAGCGGGAACTGGCAGAAAAAGATGTCAAGGAAGATGCTTTGAGCCTGATTCAACTGACCACTAGCCAGCACGAGCACTTCATCAAGGGTGCACGGCAGTTACTCATAGCCCTGGCGCAGTTGCCATCGGTAAGGAGTCGTGATGCGGCAGCCTGCAGCCCCCTGTTTACTGATTTATTCAAACGCTACCCCTTCTACACCATCCTCGGTGTGGCAGATCTCGACGGCAACATTTTCTGCAGCCCCTTTCGTTCAACCCGACCGGTGAATATCGTAGATCGGGCCTATTTCCAGGGCGCGCTTAACAGCCGGGATTTTTCGATCGGCGACTACGCGATCGGTCGCAGAACCGGAAAAGCCTCTATGCACTTCGGTTATCCGGTCCTCGACAGAAATGACAATGTCCAGGGCGTGGTCTTCGTTGCGCTGGACCTGATGTGGTTCAAGGAACTTGCCGCAAGAATGCATCTGGCCCCCGGGACTACGCTTACCCTGTTCGACCGGAACGGCACCATCCTGATGCGCTATCCCAGCTCCGAACAGTGGATGGTGGGCACTTCTGCTGTGAGCGTCCCGCTGTTCAAGACAATCCACGCTCAGCAAGGTGATGGTATCGTTGAAGCAGAGGATCTGGATGGCGTGATGAGCTTGTTTGCGTTTGCCCCCATCGGCCGTAGTGAAGAAGCAGCGGCAGGTGATATAGCTGTATTCCTTGCGGTTGGTATCCCCACCGCCACCGCCTTTGCCGAGGTGAATTATATCTTCGTCCGCAACTTGTTCATTTTCGGAACCATCGCTCTGCTTGCTCTCGCAACGGCTTGGTGGCTCGGAAGCCGTTTTATGCTGCGTCCGGTGCGGGCTCTGCTCCAAGCTACCGAGCGACTTCAGGGAGGAGACCTCAGCGCCCGTACGGAGTTACCACTGCGACAAGGAGAGCATGGACAGTTAGCCAATGCTTTTGACCATATGGCTGAGCGACTTCAGCAGCGAGAGGAGCAGTTGCAACATTCCCTTACCGAGGCCACAGAACTTAAAAATCTACTCGATAGCATTTTCGCTTCCATCGCCAGTGGGGTCATCACCACCGACCTTCAGGGGCGGATCACTCTGATCAATGCTGCTGCCCTGAGAATCCTTGGGTATAACAAGGACACTGAGCTTGTTGAGCAGAACGTGGCCAACCTCCTGCCCCCGCTAGGCACGACGCTGCTGCCTTACGTCTATCGTGTGGGACAAAGCGGTGAGCCGGTGGTAGGGCTCGAAACGAGTATAAACATATTACAGCACGGTATGGTGTACTTGCGCTTCAACCTTTCAATCCTCAAAGGCCATGAGCAAACGCCGGGCATCGCCATCGTCGTAGACGATGTTACGGATAAAAGACGTATGGAGGCCCGGGGGCGGTTACTCGAGCAGATGGTCTCACCCGGTATCCTTAATCAGCTCGATCCGGAGCGCCTGCAACTGGGGGGCAGTCGCACCGAAGTTACTGTCTTGTTTGCAGATATTCATGGCTTTACCAGCATTAGTGAGCAGCTCAATCCGGAGGATCTGATCGGGTTGCTCAATCGCTATCTGGCTGCGATGGCTAATGCAGTGCTTGCCGAGGAGGGCACTATCGACAAGTTCCTGGGAGATGCGGTGATGGCCTGGTTCAACGCTCCGCTACCCCAGCCCGACCATGTACTACGAGGCATACGCGCAGCACTCAGGATTCGCGATGCCATTTCAGCTCTGCACAAGGAAGTATCGCCGCTGTTCCATCTCTCCGTTGGTATCGGGCTTCACGTGGGCGATGCGGTATTGGGGATGGTCGGCACCCAGGAACGTATGGAGTACACCGCGATAGGCGATAATGTGAACATAGCCAAACGTATTCAGGAAAATACAGACGCCGGTGAAATCCTGATCAGCTCTGCTGTATACGCCAGCGTCAAGGAATACGTACATGTGCGTCCGGTCGCTGCTATTCAGGCCAAAGGCAAGCAGAAGCCTCTGGAAGTGTATGAACTGCTGGGGTTGCGATAGCCGTTGCTGTTTGTTTGGGAATCTGCGATTAAGTCGGTTATCCATTCTGAATAAGCGATTCCCAGCTTAAAATAGCAAAAACACGTTAGTTCGTTACAGCTTTGCATGTCTGCATACCAATTCCTAGATATGCAGGCGCGCTGATCCTATGTTCTTATCATCTGACTCACTCTGACGATATTGGTCAGCGCTAAAAGTGTTGCCAACTTACAGTCGTTTTTCCTTAATCCTCGATATCTAGCTTTGGTGAATCCAAACTGGCACTTTATTATCCTGAAGGGATGCTCGACCTTAGCTCGAATACTGGCTTTCATGTATTCGATATTGATTGGGACTTTATTGATTCTCGGATGCTTCTCGAGAGTCCTTACTTTCCCTGGTCATTCAGCAACGTGCCAATTAACTGCTTTGTCTCTAAGGCTCTTCCGCTTATCGATTCCTCGATAGCCTGCATCAGCAAAAACGTACTGCTCTTCACCGTGTAGTAGCTGCTCTGCTTGGTTCAGGTCATGCTCATTAGCTGCCGTCGTTTCGAAGCTATGTGTCAGCCCTGTTTTGGTATCCACCTTTCATACCAAAATTCCACATATTGCCTTTTTGGGTCTGATGCATCTCAAGATCACGCTCGCCAGTTTTGTTCTTCGTTGAGCTAGGAGGCTCGATAATCGTAGCATCCATTAAGGTGTCTTCCTTGACCAATATTCCTGCGTCGATCAGCCAGCTATTTACTTCCTCGAAGATCTTCCGACCAAGTCCGTGGCGTTCCAGCAGGTGTCGTAAGTTCATAATAATTGTGTGGTCAGGGATTGGACTATCGAGCGAAAGACTCGTAAATAGCCGCATTGATGCTATCTCATAAAGGGCATCCTCCATAGCAGGATCGCTCAGGCTATACCACTGCTGGAGGCAGTGAATACGTAGCATCTTGCTGAGCGGGTAAGGCCGCCGACCGTTACCCGGCTTAGGATAATAAGGTTCAATGACAGCTTCAATCTGCGGCCACGGAACGAGCATTTCCATTAGAGCAAAGAACTTTTCTTTCCGGGTTTGGCGGCGCTTTTGTCGATACTCACAATCGGTAAAGCTGAGCTGATGTTCCATGCGCTGATCCCGGCTAACACTAAGCCGGGCTGTCTCACGCGGAGGGACTTAATCGCACCTTTCCTAGGCTCAAACCAGTTACTGCGGATTCCAACTTGTACAAGACTTCCCCTTTCTTCAGCTGCTTGATGTTGCCTTTGTTGAGTAAATCTGTAATGGCTTTGTCAGACAGGGCACCGAAGGTGGACAGTTCCCGAAAGTAAGGGAGCCCAAGGGGTTCGATCAATGTAATTGATTTTACTGTATCATACTCGTATTCATCCTCTTTAAGTGCACTCTAAGGTTAGAGCGTATTAGAGGATATTGCAGTAGTTGTTAAGGTGTTATCAGTAGTAAGGTGTCGACCACAGACAGATACGTAAAGATAGTCTGGGCAGGATGGATAAGCTGATTCCTTGGAAACCTCTTGAAGCTATCATTGAGCCTTGATCGTAGGTTTGTATGGGCTCTTTTTTGACAGCCTTACCTCTATCACCTAAAGTGCACTTAACTCTGACACTTTGTGCGTTTTTGAGTGATGATTAGTAAGCTAATTTTTTGATTTAAAACCACGAAGGTTAGTGGGTGTGAGTCTCTCTCTCACCGCCACGAATGCCATATAGTTGACTAATGGTTTCGATCTTATATATGAGAAAAATTATCGGCTATTCCTTATTCTTCTGCTGTTATTTATACCAGTGAGTTAGAGGAGGGTGTTATTTCTGAAAGGGGGAGATCAGGAAAGATTTTGTTAACGCTCTACTATGTACGTTCTATGATCGCAATACCTGATCAACTACCTCTAACGCGTTGGCTATATTAATCACTCTATAGGTCACGCAGCCGCATTTGTTACGGTAATTCCCCCGAAAAATAACGGTGCTCAAAAGTAGAATTTTCTCGTAATTTATACGCAGGTGATTCTGCATGAAAAAATCACGTTACACCGACAGCCAAATCGTGGCGATCCTTAAGCTATATATCTAGAGCTTGCATTTTTTGTACCCGTGTTGAAATGGAATTGCATCCAATCAACGCAGGAGAAAAAACGTGTCTACGTTCCTTACAACTAAGCAGCTGGCTGAGCGCCTTCACTACCATCCCGTCTACATCAACCAGTCCCTGAAAGATTCGGTTTTTATTGAGGGTACACATTATATTCGCCCATTTGGTGGGCGAAAAATTCTCTACCTCTGGGAAGCGATTGAGGAAGAGCTAACTCGCTTTTCTAAATCCACCGCTGCAATTCCTATGGCGAACGGAGGTTACTGTAATGGGTAGTATCCGAGCACGAGGAAACGGTGGAAATCTTTTCTTTGATTTCCGTTATCAAGGCAAGCGTTGCCGTGAACAGACTCTGCTCCCAGACACACCAGGAAATCGAAAAAAGCTACAGGAGGTGATGGATCGGATTGAAGCTGAGATCACCCTGGGAAACTTCAACTACGCATTGCATTTCCCGAACAGCAAAAATGGTGATCTGACTGTTGGGGCACTAGCAAGTCTTAAGGCCCAGCAGCAAATAGGACCACTGTTTAAGGAGTTTGCTGAAGAGTGGTATGAGGAGAACAAGGTCCAGTGGAAGCGTTCTTATCAGAAGATTGTTCGCGGTACTCTTGATTCGAAACTCATCCCGCATTTCGGGGAAATGAGCGTCGGAAAAATCGCTAAGTCAGATATCCTGAAATTTCGCGCGTCACTCGCCAAAGTTGGTCGCGAAATACCAGGCAAAGAGTTATCGCATGATCGAATCAACCATATCCTAACACCCTTGCGGATGATTCTTAACGAGGCCTCCGAACGGTTTGAGTTTAACACACCCTGCCTTGGGATTAAGCCACTCAAAATTGCCAGACAGGATATTGAGCCGTTCTCGTTGGAAGAAGTGCGGCAGATCCTAAATCACGTACGTAGTGATTACTGTAATTATTATGTAGTTCGCTTCTTTACCGGCCTTCGAACGGGAGAAGTTGATGGTCTGCAATGGCAGTACGTGGATTTTGAGAATCGGAGGATTTTGGTTAGGGAGACAGTCGTACAAGGGGAGATAGATTCTACCAAAACCCCCGAGTCTTGCCGTGAAGTTGAGATGTCAGAGCCTGTTTACGCAGCGCTAATGGAACAGAAACAGGTTTCTTACCGGAAGTCCAAATTTGTGTTCTGTAACGGTCATGGTGGCCCACTGGAACATCGCAATGTTACCCAGCGTGTATGGTACCCGCTTTTAAAACACTTAGGGATAAAAAAGCGGCGCCCTTATCAAACAAGGCATACAGCAGCAACATTGTGGCTTGCGTCAGGGGAAAACCCAGAGTGGATTGCTCGTCAGATGGGACACTCCACAACACAAATGCTGTTTACGGTGTACTCGCGTTATGTACCAAACCTCACGCGTCGAGATGGTTCGGCTATTGATCAATTGTTGCGAGCGCGGGGTTTTACAGATGAGTGAAATAGTAAAAATCGTGGAAGGCTGGTTTGAGGTTACTAGTATTAAGAGAGGTTCCCGCAATGGTCTGATTTTAGAATTGGTGACTTCTGAAAAAGAAATTGAGTTGGCGATATCCAGCCGAGAAGTTGTTAGGTACTTTCCAAGGGGAGTTCAGATTTCCTATCAAGTTGATCTTTGGGGCTGTGAAGATAACGGTCGCTTTGTACTAGGAAATATCAAGCAGGTATTTGTTCCTGAAATAGACGGGAAAAATCTGCTGAAAGCTCTGTTATTGAATTGGCTTACTAACTAGGGATAACTACAGGAAACTTACATATAATGCGCCCAGAGAGGGGCGCATCTAACCATGAGAGTTGCTAGCCCTAGCCGCTGTTTTGAACCAGCTCAGCCAATCCATTAATGCTTCTGTCCTTAATTCTTGCCTGGCTTGTCCGAGACCTACAGTTCGGTATCAAAGCCGCTATCGCTTTTCCAGAAAGTTGCTCTTCACCATCTTCCAAGGAAGATCTTTCTAGAGCATGTTGTGCGCCCACTTCAAAACTATGAACATAAACTCGAAAGAAAGTCGTGGCAGTTTTATGTCCCATCAGTTTCAATAGATGAATGATGCTGGTTATGTTCGTTGCAGGTAAAGGACAGTCTGGGTTCTCACCTACGAAAAATCTGAGCTTTCCTATGCCGTCATTGGAAAAGCACCAATGATCTTTCTCAAGCAGTTCACCGATTAAGTCCTCGTAACGGCAACAGTACCAGCGTAGAAACAGATGGCTGGCAAATGAATGGCGCAATAAATGTAGATCTGCACCATTTCCGCAGTAGCTCTTTAGGATTTTTCTGGCTTTACAGATCATCTCGGGAGAAGTGCATTCATCAACCCTATCGTTTTCTGCAAAAAGGTATACCTGCTTTAGCTGAAGCTTTTTACCTGTTTTATTCTTATATTTTCTGTGCTGAATTTGTCGATGCTCAACTACTGACTGTACTCTACGGCACACCTCTGGTTGGGCAATTTGGTGTAGCGGAATGGACCGGTATGCAGAGGGCGTTTTAAATCTGGGTAGGTAGATTACAACCTCATTTCGGTTGGCGACTATGTTATTTAGGGTGAGGTTCGCAATCTCTCCAGAGCGAAGACCAGCATAGAATGCAAGATCGAGTATACATGCGAGTTGTTCTCTGTCATCTGATTGGGATTTAAGAATTTCTGAGGTGACCAGATCAATTTCTTGCAGTCCAAGAATATTGTTACGTCGTGTTAGTGTTAGCCCATTTCCTTCGTATTCCAGAGGAAACTCTAGATCAGTAAACAGACCTAGGTTTTCTCTGGCAAACCGGCAGAGATGGCGCATTGAACCAATAATTTGATTAGTGGTGTTGTCATTTAGGTCTCGGTCCAACAGATACTCAGAGACTAAAATCTCAGCATCTTCTTCATCCCAGATAGATAGGTCATAGCTGGTGGGGTATTGGAATAGTCCCTGGTTAAATAATTGGCTAATATCTTTTCGGAAAGTATCCAATGTTATAGGCTCTGAAACTAGCCGAAACTTGGCCCACTCAATAGCAAGATCAATGCTTGTAATTGCTTCTTTTTCGAGATGAATTGTGATTTTTTCGAGCTCTTCTAAATCTGATTTCAGGGAGTAATCTTCAGATCCAAGTGCTGAAAAATGAGCAATACATTTTGGTTTAATATCATTCAGAAGTGCCATGCATAGCTCAGGATCTACTGTGCTATTTCTGTATTTCCCTCTCTTATCTGTTAGTGAATATCTGAGCTTCTGTATGGCCCTACGAATTTCAATCCGGCATACCTCAAGCCAGTGGAAACGATCAATGTCATCGGCGTCGATAACTTGAGATCGAAGTGAACGGATAAGCTTTGTATCTTGAGAGGATTTTGTATTCTGAGCTTGGCCGGATCGGAGGATACACCTTGGCCAAGCATCATGGTTGTCAGCCTGAAGGAATTTGAATGCACCGCTGTGTGCTGGGGGGGATAGTGGCAATATATCTGAATTCAGCCTCGATTGTATGATTGGCTCTATACAGCTGAATACTGATTGGTATTTGGCAGCTTCGAGAATATCGATGGGTTTTATTCCATATGTGCCAAAAAGAGATTCTTCTTTCTCCCGCAATTTAAGAGCAGCTGGACGTAGAAGGTTGGTTAATTCTGATTTGCTGGTGGGTATACATAGAGATCTATCCTTTTTGTCTTTTTGTTGCTGCCTCGCGTGATAAATTGCGTTGAGGATTAATGATGCTCTTGGTGACAACGGTAGATTGATTATGGTTTCTTCACTAGCTTTGGGGTGAACCTTAACTGAAATATTGTTAGGCAATGACTCCAGTTGATCCAGACGTTCAAATGCATCAATTAGATGTGGAACAGATAGGCTTGTAGAGCTAGCGATTTCCAGCACTGCAGCTAATACCAATTTGTTACGCCACTTATTACTAGAGAGGTCACTATGCTCAATAACAATAGTGGTCCATAGGTGGCCTTGAAGGCTCTTAAATATGCTATAGGCTGCTAGCTCCTTTTCATTCTTGGGTAACACTGACTCCCGTTCACGCTTTTCAGAAGTCGCTAGAAATCTGCAATTCCAGTCGTGGACCTGTAGAAAGGAAATGACCTCGTTAATTTCTATTAATTCTTGGACTGATAAATCAGTTTTCAGCCTGCCGTAAGCACTATAGTGATTTTTTACAGCTCGGCAAATAGCTTTTTGAGCGACTACTGTAATGGATTTCTTTTCTCCAAGTACTTCAAATATTGCAGTTAGAATCAGTAATCTTTTCTGAGTCCAGAAGCCTGGTTTTCTTAGAGATACGTCAATGGCGTTTATAGATAGAATAGCGGTCATAACCATGGGCCCCTAAGAACTTTAAAGCCAAGGTCAGCGACAAATTTTTTTTGAACGGTTTTCAGCTCTTTTAATATTTCTTGCACTGAAGCACTTGATTCTGGTGCTGTGAGATCCCAACCATCTATGTGGTGGCCCAGGCATGCATCAGCAAACGGTGTGCCCTTGGAGTCGTGAAGGTAGGTCGATGACTGATGCCGAGAAGCATTAGGCCTTTTGAACGGGAAGTCGATTCCGAATTTTTCTTTAGCTAAATTTACAGCTACTTCACTAGTCAGATGTTTGCTGTAGAACTGGCCAGTCTGTTTGGGACTAAGGTGATAAAGGGGACGATATGAGTCTAGGAGCTCTTTGCTCACTTGAACCCCCAAGCGTTCTAGCTGGCGGTATCCTTGTTCCCTGGAGCTGAGAACTTCTTTCAGTTGTTCGTTAATCACGGGTAGCCCGAATAACAACTTAGATTCCGAATAGAAACGGCTATTTTTGTCTGAATGGATCAGCAGGTTTCCTATATACATAGTTCCACTGTTATACCCAGCTGGACGATTTGCATAACCATACTGCATCATCCAGTAGAGATAGGTCTCCAGGGTATTAAGAACTTCAAGGACTTGGGCTTTGGTCTCGTTTGCATTGAATGTACCTGGTGCCGATATGTGTGGAGTAGGGAACGATATGTGTTTATATGTATTCCCGATTTGTGAACCAACAGTACCGTTAGGTGGAGTATCGCTTTCGGAGGATAAAAACTCTTGCAATTTTTCTGAGACAAATTTGTTCCGATCTAGAAAGCTATTTTCCTTCAGGTAAGTGAATAGCTCTGAGGTTGCAGAGGCGAATTTATCATTTAAGTCCCGAATGTTTCGAGAGGCATAACAGCTTCTCGCACGAAACTCGATTGGGATTGAACCGCTGATAATGAACAACTCACTTTCATCCATGAATTGATTTCGGAACAGTTTTAGCCCCGAATTAGCGACTCGGTTAATTGTGGGGGATGGCCCAGCATTAACCTCTGAAAATTTTCTGATTTCATAACTATCTTGTAATCCTTGCTTTGGTAACTTCTCACTTATTGTTTTTAAAAGGGAATTCAGTTTCTTCGGTAAGGAAAGACAAAATTGGATAGGTGATAATCCGTCTTGTGGCTTTTCAAATACAGTAGCCAGGTCTCTTACTTCGTAGAAAAGGCAACCATCGATGAGGGCATAAACGATATTATCCGATCTAATGTTATTGGCAGAGCCAACGGTAAATTTTGCCCAGCGATCTCTGCGTATGCCAGTTAAAAAAGCTAGCAGCGAAAGAACAAATAATTCGCCTTTTTGGCCTTGAAGAAGTTGTTTCCAGTATGATATTAAACAGCTCCAGGATAGCTGGTTCGGATCGGCTAGTGATCGAACGTTGTTGCGGATAAATACTGGAATTTTTTGTTTCAGTGCCTGTGTCTGCTCTTCAGAGTTGAGCCCCCCTTTATTACTGATATCAACTGATTTATCTGGTGCGTGATCGAATTGTTCATCTACAGGGGCAACTTTGTGGCTTCTATAAGATCTAGGAGATAGGGCACGATCTCTATTCTTTACTTCAATAAGGGGAGGCTGCTCCCAAAACGATGGGCTGTCAGGGATATAAAGATCTGATCCGATCCAACCGCGTCCGTGGCGTATTTCAAACGTTGAATCATATTTCGATTCGAGATCTTTTTCGGTTTTTCCATGGGTTGGAAGTGAATGCTCTTGTGAAAAATCGATAATCATTGCATCACGTAACCGCTGTATATCACGGGAGTATTTGCGCGAATTCTTTAGCAAATCGCCGGGAGCAATCCGAGAGTTCACTAATTCAATGAATTCAATTAGCAGCTTTGCCTGTAAATGAAGTGACCACTGCTGATATAAGTATCTTTTAGTGATCGCATAAAAGATAGGAAAGTCGGTTATGTCGGTTGTAGTGTCATCGCTATTTGATGGGATTTTACCTTCTTTTGGTAAAGAGCTAATCAGTTTCTTAACATCGCCTTTACGAGCCCAGTCAGTGTTTATATTCAGATCGTAAAGCCGGGTAAGCAATTCCTTCCATGCCTTTACTGTTGGAGGGGGCATGCAGTGCTGCAGAATGGGATTCAGAATTAATGACCATTCAAAATCCCAGAGGCCTATTCTACTTAGCAGCTCTATATTCGATTGATATTGTTTTGAGAGGAAACTCATTGATCGTCCCCCCGTTTAGAAAGTTCTGCGTACGTATTAGCAATTTTTTCTTTAAGTTTTTCAATGGATTCGGAATCATCGGAATTTAGGATTCTATCGATAAATGCCTGTGCATATATAGGCTCTTCATCCCTGAAGAGGGTGTATATTTCAAAGAAATCTGGCTTTCCTTCGTGTTCTGCCCATTTTCTTTCGCAGTTTATCGATGTCTTATCTGTAGTCATCATTTTCTTTATTGTATTAACTACAGGAGATTGGAGGCCTAGGAATTTATTAATTGATTCAGCTGAGATTTTACATCCGTCAACCGGTGAATAGTCTCTCCTCGGATTAAAAGCAAAATCCTCTAGAAGAGCTTGTTGCAAATCCTTATCTCTGCGTAAGGCTCTTAGGGACTCTTCAAGAGAATTTTGGGCAGTAATGTGCGGATTTATATGGCCAATAAGAAACTGTAGAGCTCTTAATTGGTTATCAGTAAAGTTCTGAACTCTTAAGACAAATGCTAGAACAGTTGCTTCAACTGATAGGCTTTCTATTAAGTTAGTAAGTCGTGTATCAGACACATTCAGCAGAATGAATTTATCCTCTTTTCTATATATAACTGGGACGATAGGCGAGCATACAAGATGGCTTAAATGACCAGCGCAAGATTTTGAGCTGAAGCCACAAATATCTTTTATTCGTATTTCTGTAAGATCACCTGAGATCAAATATTCAGCTGTCAGCTGAAAAAAGGACTGCTTTTCAAATTTCATTAAACTATTCCAATTAGTAGATCGTCTCGTTTGAAATAGTATATTGGCTTGAAATTAGACGGCCGCCGGATAACGCGTTAATTTTTAACACCTCACCCGCAATTTTTTGAAATAATAAATAGATTTATTATTTGATTTTGTTATATGTAAAGATCCATGCGGTCGCTGCTAATGAATGCGAAGCTTGGCTCATAGGCCTCTAGGTTGCGTTTATTGAGAGTCTGGCAATCTGGTTTACATAACCAGCTATACCGGAGTTCAAATGCAATTTAGTAAACACTATCTGTCTTTCTGGCAACATCTTTTCAACCAGGTTGGAGGCTTGCTTGGAGACCTGACTTTTAAGGAGTTCATTGATGATCCATGGGCTCAACTCGCATCACTACGTGATCCATCTAAACCTCAAGGAATGTTGCTTGCTCTCTGTAAAAAGCGTATTTATGTATCCACCGATCAACTTCCGCCGCTTGAGTACAGGCTTGATCTAGCAGAGATTTCTCACATCGCAGAAGAGCTGTTTAAATGGAGTGAAACTGGGGATATCGGTTCGGTCAAGTATGTATTGCATTGATCGGAATGATGTCTCATCTGGCCTCTGCGATCAACGGGTATACTTATCAGTAAGAGGAGCAGCATGATGTCCAAAAAAGATTTGAGCCCAGCTAAAGGCATGTTGAAAAAGCGCCGTTCAAATAAGGCCATGACAGATGAGGAGTCCCTCGCAAGTGCTTTGGAGCTGAAGAGTTCGTCTACTAAGGACCAGAAACGTCAGCCTTCCAACAAACGAGATAGTGATATCTGTAATCCTGATTTATCTGAGTAATTCGGTTCGATACTGCTTAGTGTCTCTGTTCTGTCTTTAGTGTTAATAGCAACATATATGTTGCTATTTGGTTGTACATGCTTAGGGAAGGTGGGATTAAGTCGCTTCTTTCTGTAAACCTCCCCTAGTTAGTTACACGTATAATTAGAGTTTTCCGACAGTGAATGTTTAGCCAAATACTCCCATGGCGTCAGGTCGTTCAGTGAGTCGTGTGGTCGTTCTTCGTTGTATTCACGCACCCAGTTTTTAGTCAGTTCTCGCGCTTCATTTAAGGTCTTGAACACATACATATTCAGTCTCTCGTCGCGGTAAGTGCGGTTAAATCGTTCGAAATAGGAGTTCTGTGTCGGGGTACCTGGTTGTATAAACTCAAGCTGGATACCGTGTTCTTCTGCCCACTCTGCAAGCGTTGTTGAGATAAACTCAGGAGCATTATCCATTCGAAGTGTTTTAGGATAACCTCGTCAGGCGACTGCTTGTTCCAGCACCCGTGGAGCAATCAGCGCGTATTATTGCCCTGCAAAAATCGAGCTGCGTTTACGGAATAGTGTGGATGAGCTTGTGTACACCTAGCATGAACAAATGAGGTGAAAGTCCTCTGTAGAAAGTTACCATCCATAGCGATTTGTGAATTGTTGTAATATCGGATTGCTCAGTAAGACTATACCAGCTAGTGACCACAAGGTTATGCATCGAAAAGTCTGCTTGTTGCCCAACCCCTGAGCCAGTTTAAGGCTAAAGAAAAAGAACTGGCAATTACGCCGTCAGCATTCCTTTATGTTCATGCCTCGTCCTATTGGCGCTAACCTCCGATAATCAAAAGATAGTCTATTATCACGGAGAGTCGATACACCCTTATGCCATCCTTGCAGCTGTTTCCGTTGTTTCCTCTGGTCAGCATTTTTCTCATGAAATATTTAGGGTGAAGCGTGTGACGATGATACCCGACGCGGCTCCGTCATTGCCACGGGCAAGTGGTTCACTTTAATGAAGGGGATTAAATCAGATCGCTTAACAAGTCTGATGCCCATACAGGTAAGGGAGATTGCTGTAGCGATATATTCTGATTACGAATAGTAGCTACTTGCTGAAACGGGTTTGTGTAGCTTGAATTGTCCAAAATTCTCACCTGATCACACAATGGAAGCACTTTGCAGATGTTTGCCAAGGTTCTTGGGATGCAGGCTTCTACTTTATCTTCAGGAACAAAGTGTCCGCCTTCTTCTACGCGTTGAGCTATGCGCGCTTTGTTTAGTGAGGAGGATTTAACATGGCTAAGCACCAGTACAACGTGGTAACCGAACCCCTTTGCCTTGGCCACAAAGTCGATCTTAGATGGATGCGAAAAGACTGTTTCAAGGCAGAAATTAGCTCCATCCAATAGCAGCTGCTCACGCATTTGCGCAGCTAACTGAGCTGCCTCGTAACTGTTGCCTTCGGGGTCTTCCGGAAATACCTGCTTTGCAAGCACATCAGTATTAATAAAAGGCATTCCTCTTGGCTCAAGGAATTTTCGGTAAAATGTGCTTTTACCAGCCCCGTTGCCACCAACGAGCATCCAAAGCTGCTTATCGTTGCTCAACTTGCCTCTCCTCAGACTGGCTGGAACTCACCATTTTTAAACCTGCCTAAGGTCACGGTACCATCCAAAGCAATTTGTTCTAGCAACCCTGGGTGCTGCACTGACGCCTGATATCTCAAGGAGCTAGATGTGATATTGTCCTTAAGGTTGCCACATTCACGGTCTTCTTCGAGAGCGTGGAATACGGCCTCGGGATCAACAGTAGGCCCAGCTACGGGCTCCACCTTCACCCTTGCCAGACCAGAATAAACCTGCAGCAAAGTCTCGGGAGTGATGACCTTGGCTACATTCCGGCCGATATCAGCCCAATATTCGATCTGCTCAGCTGTCGAGCGATGGAGTTGTTTTCCCGTAATCCTGGCTTGCTCAACTAGGTCTGCCTCTAAACGAAGTGGGGAATGTGCCTTTGCCATAATGCTTTCTCTAAACTGAGTTATTTACTCTTCAATTGTAGCAGATCGCTACAGCAAGACTAAACAGGGGCAAATAATTGCTGATAAGTCGAATGGTAATTATGGTAGTCCTAAACAAAAAAATGAGCAGCTAGCCTCTCCTAATGAATAGCCTTGGTCGAGAACCAGGCTGGCGGCTTCTATGTTGAAAACGATCTACGTTGTCTTGCCATTGAACACTTCTCCTAAGGTGGTGAGAATACCGCCTAACTTGGTGTCCGGAGACATTAGACCATATTGTGAACGAAACAAAATATGCACTGAACCTCGGAAAGAATAAAGAGTGGTATGTGGTGACGCAGGATCATTTTCTACTGTGGGCAGAGAAGGCCGGTATACCATGGCGAGCAATAAAACCACATTTGGGTGATGTCATGGATAAAGCCTGTACACAATGGCCGAGCTTACAATGGACGAAAACCATAAGCGAAGCTTGAGAGAGCGCTGGAATAAGCTTCAGAGTGATTTCAAAATAGAAGTTGCAGAATAAGTGACTTCCATGAGCCTGATGCATCCTGCTCTGCTGGTCATTTACCATCAAATTTGATGGGTTTTCCGTTATTTTAATAGTAAAAAAATCAAAATGATTATCGATTTATCAATTTTGACGGTATAAATTTCAAAATTGCTGAATCGGGATGTCCATCTTTTCAAAGAATCAATTGTGCAT
This sequence comes from Amphritea sp. HPY, assembly GCF_050870985.1. Taxonomy (NCBI): domain Bacteria; kingdom Pseudomonadati; phylum Pseudomonadota; class Gammaproteobacteria; order Oceanospirillales; family Oceanospirillaceae; genus Amphritea; species Amphritea sp. HPY. Next base: position 478,574 of record NZ_CP194015.1, read on the forward strand.
GTGATCGTGATAGAGGTCATTTCGCTTGTGCCCAAGCAAACCCTCGTAACCACTGGGTTTGCCGAATATTGGCTAATCTTCGTAAATCATGATTACTTTGTTTTCAGAGAGTTGCAATCTATAGCAAGCTAGAAGAAGGTGACATAAGAATCAATAAGTTACGGGTTAAATATTGACATGGTAGAGGTCGGCAGTTCGAATCTGCCTAGTCCTACCAAAATTCTGAACGAGACAGCCGCTTACGGTTTATGCTGAGTGGCTTTTTTATCTCTGATTTCATGTGTGACCAATATGTGACCAACTGGATGGTTGTTTTTTGGCATATATATGCACATGAATATTATCGCCGGTATAGCTCAGTTGGTAGAGCAACTGACTTGTAATCAGTAGGTCCCGAGTTCGACTCTTGGTGCCGGCACCATTCTTAAGTACTGCTAAATCCGCCATCTCTCATTCCTTTAACTTTTTCCAGTAGTTAGGTAGGCATGTCTATCGCTGCTTTTTCAACACTTGTTCTGCTAGTTCGAGTATCGTATTTTCAACACAGACTTTTAAATAGTGAATACATCACAGGGGACGTGTTATGAAAAGACGAAAAGAATGTTACTTAAAGACGCTAGGTCAGCGCTTAAATCAGTTTTATATTTCTATTCGTGATTATGATAAGACTGATACGAATTTACGTAGCGGCGTCGAGGCCTTCATGGAAGCAGGGTTGTTGCTCGAAGGGGTTACTCAGTCTGAATTAGAAAGCGTAATAAATGAGCAGCATAAAGCTGTATTTGGTTTGTCTCTGGGTGAAAGGCAGCGATCAGACATACTATCGGCGCATAGCACGGGCAACTACGCTGCCTTTGATACACCAGCTTGGCAACGTAAAAAGGTTAAAATTCCGGAACAGTCCTGAGTATTATCGATAGGTCCGCTTTCGCCACACAGCGGTCTTTTTCGTTTGCACTGTTGAACTTCTGTAATCGGCACAAACCAGGCATTAAAGGCGTTAGTTTAAGGCAGCAATGTGTCTACTAAAGATTGGCCGAGTCAATAAACGAAGCATATTTTTTTGATATTTTACTTACGATTTTGAGTAATAAAACAAACGTTAGATGAAGTTTTGTTGATAGGATTTGATCGTCAAATCTCTTTTTGTCACATGAGTGTGTAGAGTATATGAACCTTGCAAAGTCTATCTTAATTTCGTTAGCCGTTATATTTTCTCCTCCCACCATTGCCGTAGAGCAGCCTGTCCGGGTTGCAGGCGATCCCTATCCGCCCTGGGCGGAAGGTGAAGCTGGCGAACAATCAACCAAAGGCATTGCTGTTGATATAGTTGAAGAACTGTTTGCACGTTTGAATAGGGAGACCCTGGTTAACATTTACCCTTTCAAGCGCGGTATAGACAGAATTAAACACGGCGAGGAAGATATCATACTGATGGTATCCGAGTCGGAAGAGCGCAAGGCCTTCATGCTGTTTACATCCCCTATCAGGCATGTCGAATTTGTCCTATTTACCCCTGTAGGAAAAGAAACCTTTGCCTGGAAAGGCTGGGCAGATTTAGCAAAGTACAACATCGGCGTCGTCACCGGACAAAATATGGGTGATGACTGGAAGAATGCGATCGATATCCACGGACTGAAAGTTGAAGAAACCCAGAGCGATATTTTCAATATTGAAAAACTGTTGCGGGGAAGGGTTGATATGATTGCCGCAGATCGTGAAGTGTTGGAACGTATCATTGAGAAAAATCCTAAATACCAGGATTTGTTGGCAGCTAATGATAAGCCGATTTATGTCAGCATGAACAATCTAGGCATTTCAAAGAAATCCCCCCTGGCGTCGGAACTGCTGGAAATTAATGCGACGCTACAGGGAATGAAGGACGACGGCACTTTCCAGAAGATTTTCTGCGTCTACAATAAGAGTTATTCCGGTAATTGTGAAATCAATTAACTTTAAAAGCCGGTTAACCCGGCAGTTAATATTCAGTATCGTGCTGTTTAGTTCGTGCATTACGGTGGTAATCACGGCTATTCAGCTCTACCAGAAATACAATTCTGGCGTAAGCCAGGTTGAAGATCAGGTCGCTCAGATTGAGACCCTTTCTCTTCCAGGCCTGACAGGCAACCTGTGGAATATGTACGAAAAGCAGGTCCGGCTGCAACTGGATGAACTGGTCCGCATGCCCAACGTCAGCTATATGGAAATACGTAGCCGTGGTGAGGTTATCGCGTCTGCCGGACATCCAACTAATGATAATGCCATTGCCCGCACATCACCCATTATCTATCAACGCAATAATGAAGCGATTCCAATTGGCGAGTTTCTAGTTATAGCGACCCTTGATAACGTTTATGATGATATTATTGATACCGCATTTTCTGTCTTTATTGCCAATGGAATAAAGACCAGTGCGGTATCCCTGTTTATTTTCTTTCTGTTTCAATACCTTATTACTCGACATCTGATCCATATATCGCAACACGTAAAGAAAATATCCTGCACCAATTACGATCAGCAAATTACCCTCGAACGCCGCTTCAGTAACGATGAGCTACAACTGCTGGTAAGCTCAATTAACGCTATGAAAAACAAGCTCCTTCAGGAAGAGGTAGAGCGTGTAGATGCTGAGAAACACATTCGTTCGTTATCAACGGCAATAGAGCAAAGCCCGGTATCAGTAATGATCACTAATCCGGTTGGACACATCGAATACGTAAATAATACCTTTGAGAAAGTTACAGGTTACAACCTGAGTGATGTAGCAGGTCAGACCCCCCGCCTACTGAAATCAGAAAATACCCCTCCCAGCCGATACCAGGAAATGTGGCAAAAAATCAGCTCCGGGCAGTCATGGCAGGGTGAACTAGAGAACTGTAAGAAAGACGGAGAGCTGTATTGGGAAAATATGAATATAGCTCCAGTACTGGATGACTCAGGCAGCATTGCTCACTATGTAGCAGTAAAACAGGATATCACTGAGAAGAAACGGCAGGATAAGCTTATTCTGCAACAAGCTTACTACGATACCCTCACAAAGCTGCCAAATCGCTTTCTTGCAATGGACCGGCTTTCTCAGTCACTCAAGGAAGCTCAGCGCAACAATAACAAAGCCGCCGTCCTGTTTCTGGACCTGGATCACTTTAAAGTAATCAACGATTCTTTAGGGCATGAAGCTGGCGACGACTTGTTGCGGCAGGTTGCCATTCGCTTAGGCAATTCGCTGAGAAAGGAAGATACTGTCGGGCGGCTTGGCGGTGATGAGTTTATTATTCTCATCGACGGCTTAACGCATGCTAGGGAAGTCCAGTTTGTCGCTGATTCGATATTAAATTCACTTAACCCGCCCTTTATAATCGGAGAGCGGGATTATGTCATTACCGCGAGTATCGGTATTTCCGTATACCCCAATGACGGAGAAACAACATCAGTATTGTTGCGTAATGCCGATACTGCAATGTACGAATCCAAGAAAGGCGGCCGTAATACCTATCGCTTTTTTTCCGATAAAATGAATAAGAAAGCAGCTCGGCGACTCACTCTTGAAGAGCAACTTCATGGTGCGCTGGAACGGAAGGAATTGTCTGTACATTATCAGCCACTGGTCGATATCAAAAAACAGCAGGTAGTTGGAGCTGAAGCATTGCTGCGGTGGCATAATCAGGAGCTAGGTTATGTTTCTCCCGACGAGTTTATTCCGATTGCAGAACATACAGGACTTATTACCTCTATAGGTCAGTATGTATTAACTACAGCACTTAATACCACTGCCAAATTCAGAGATAGATACAATGATGAATTTAGCGTCGCGGTCAACATATCCCCGGTACAATTTCGCGATCCCAATCTATCTACATTTATTAGCGATACCCTGCAGCAGCACGGCCTTGATGGGTGTGCGCTGGAGCTTGAAATAACCGAAGGAGTCCTGTTAGAAGAAAACAGCAACATTGGGCAATCCTTGAGTGCAATACGTGTACTGGGAGTCAGTCTATCCATGGACGATTTCGGTACCGGGTATTCATCTCTGAGCTACCTGCAAAAATACCCGTTTAATACGCTGAAAATTGACCGCAGCTTTGTCAATGATATTAGCGACACAAAATCCTCAGACAGCCTACTATTAATCAATGCCATCGTTTCGATGGCCCACGGTATGAGACTGAAAGTGATCGCTGAAGGGGTAGAAACAGAGGAGCAACTCAATATCATTATTGCGCAGCAGTGTGATCTGGTTCAGGGTTACTATTTCAGTCGACCTTTGCCTGAAGATCAGTTTATAAAATACTTAGATACGTATTTACTTTCGTAGGATTGAAGTCGCTCATTATTTTCCTTGTAAAAGGCTATTAATTACAGATCTCTCTATGCATTTCAATTTCAGCCTTCCAACACCAACCAGTTGTTAATTGACGGTAAGCAACTGACTGCTTTCTGCTGTGGATTCAGTCTACACCGACTCTCTCGATCTAATGACTGATCTCAGACATGCGTAATCATTGAGCATGAATACTTATAAATGAACACCTTATCGTCCTCACCACACGACTAGTAGATGTAATACGAGAAGTAGTGAGGTTGAGGCCACCCGTCCGGATAAAGGAGGGGGGGCTCGGAATGGCGTGGCCTCAAATGAGCTATTTAGGGAGCCGCTGGAGACAGACTCACAAAATAACTTATTGTAATTAACGATATACAAATGCACTGATCAGTGTCAGCGACAAAGTAACCAAAATGGAGAGAGGTCGGTGAAGCTTTATTTTGTCCAAAAAGCTATCAGTGGCTACCTGGTGTATCACTACAATTGGAATAATAAATGAGGTCCGTTCACTTGACAGCCAAGACGCTGCCCCAGCGCCAAAGTAACTGGTTGAGATTTTCGGTTGTATTTATATTGTGAGGCGGGCTTTCCTACAAAATGTCTTTGATAATTTCATTGCGGCAGCTGCTTTAAAGATTTGTTGATCTTAAATCTTCACGTTTTGGTCCGGGGTGCTAGGAAAGTAAAGCATTGAATAATTTTGTGTTACCAGACTATGCCATTTTGCTGTTAGTCGATTTCACAATATGTGGCCAATGTTAGGGAATCGGCCAGTACTTTTAATTGCTCCACGCTATCAGGTCTGCCTAGCAGAAAACCCTGAAGCTCATCGCAGTCTAGGCCGCGAAGGAAGTCCTGCTGCTCTTCAGTTTCAACTCCTTCAGCCACAACCCGTAAGCGCAGACTGTGAGACATGCTGATGATCGCCTGGACCAGGGTTTCATCATCAGTGTCGCCGGGGATATCTTTGATGAAAGAGCGGTCGATCTTGACGGTGGCGACCGGCAATTTTTTCAGATACATCAATGAGGAGTAGCCGGTGCCAAAATCATCAAGAGAAAGTTTCACGTCCATTGCTCGGATCCGGTTAAGTACTGGGAGAACCTGATCGATATTTTCTATAACGTGGGTTTCAGTTATTTCCAGTTCAAGAAGGTGAGCCGGCAGGATGGCGTGGTTCAGTGCGGCTTTGATATCCCGCACCAGGTCATGCGAGCATAGTTGGCGAGGAGACAGGTTCACCGAGACCGGGATTTGATAGCCGTCGGCATTCCATGCCGCGGCCTGCTGGCAGGCATTGCATAATACGAAACGGCCAATCTCGATAATCAGGTTGGAGGCTTCAGCAATGGGGATGAATTCGTCTGGGGGAACCAGACCGAGCTCTGGGTGGCGCCAGCGGAGCAACGCTTCGGCGCCGAGCACTTCCTGGCCTTCAATATCGAAACGCGGCTGGTACTGGATAAACAGTTCATTGTTGTCCAGTGCCTTGCGCAAGTCTTCTTCTAAATGATGGCGTCGCTGGTCACGCGCGCTTTGCGCCTCGTCGAAGAACTGAATAACGTTGCGCCCCGCTTCCTTGGCCTGGTACATCGCCTGGTCGGCATTATGAGTCAGGGTGTCGACATCTTCGCTGTCCTTGGTTACCAGAACGACCCCTATGCTGGCTGAACTGAAGCAGCGTATAGAATCCAGCTCATAGGGTTCACTCAGTGCCGCGAGAATACGCTGAGCAATCTGTTTAACTTGGTTGCGGTTGTGAATCTTACGCAGGATAACAGTGAACTCGTCGCCACCGAGCCGCGACACCGTATCTTTCGCTTGTACACAGGATCGCAATCGATCCGCAACCTGATGCAGTAATTCGTCGCCCACGCTATGGCCGTATGTATCATTGATGTTTTTGAAGCGATCCAGGTCGATGAACATAACCGCGGTGATAAGCTGCGAATCGCTGTTTAGTGCTTTTTTCAGCCTCTGGTTGAACAGACTACGGTTTGGCAGGCCTGTCAGGCTGTCATACTGAGCTAGTCGCTCCAGCCTTTGTTCGGCAGCTTTCAGTTCTGTGATATCGCTGAACAGGATTACACAGCGATTTTCACCATCTTCGCTGGGCAGGTGGGTCACCGAGACCAGTACCGGCAGGGCACTACCATTAAAGCACTCCAGGGTACCCTCACCTTGCCAGCGGGGGGCGTGCTTTAATTGCTGCAGAATCTCTGGATGAGCTGCCAGGAAAGAGTGGATGGCTGTTGTGATGTCGTGTTCATTGATACCGCTCATCTCAAAAAAGGCTCGGTTTGAGGAGAGCACATTCTGTTTATCATCGAGCACAATGATCGCTTCAGCTGTTTCGGCAAATACCTGCTGAGCCAGCTGTAATTGATTCTCAGCCTGCTTAATGTTGGTTATATCCGTCGCGATACCACCTATCGAAAAGGGTTTGTCCTGATCATCAATAATAGGAAATTTACTCACCAGAAAGGTACTGAGGCCATTATTGGTTTCGATGTCCATCTCGTACTGGATTGGACGATGACTGTGCAGCACTTGCTGGTCCGCTTCAAACGCCTGCACCATCAAATCATCGGTCAGAATTCCTTGATCCTGGTTGCCTATCAGCTGTTCAGGCGTCGTGCTCAGCACCTCGGCGAAGCGTTTATTGACCAGTTGATAGTTGTGCTCCAAATCCTTAATAAAAATCAGGTCCGGTGAATTATCGATAATACTGGACAGGTGTTTGTCGCGGTCGCGGATGCGCACCAGCATTGTCTCGATTGCATTACCGACACGAATGAATTCATGGAAGCGTCCACCACTGAAGGGTTGTGGTGAACCATTTTCCGGGACCTGTTCGGCGTATCGGGTCAGGTGAAGTAATGATCTGCGGGTCAGATGCCGGATATCCAGCATGGTAACAATGCCCAGTATCACCACCAGCAAGGCGGCCCCAAATAGGTTGGTGATGTAAGCATCCCGTAAGGCCAGATAAGTGCTGTTGGGCAGGAGCGTGCGTACGCTGTAATTGTTGCTAATGCCGATACGTAAGTCATGCTCCCGCAAGATACTGTTTCCAGTATTGAGTACGCCCTTGAGAATAGCTGCAGGCGCACGCAAGTTGTGGAGTTGTCTTTGCTCGCTTTCCAGTCCGGCCAGTATGTTAGCACCATAGCTCAGGGAGATGGCATGGGAGCCAAACAAGCTCTGCAGCTGATTGATGATCCAGTAGTTGTCGTTAAGCAGTACGAAGGTATGCAGTTTTCCGATGACTTCACCGAACTGCCCATCAATCACTGGCAGGGTCAAATGCAGTAAACTGTAGAGCTTATCGTCCCCTTCTGTGTTCATGCTTGTCCAGGTGCCCAAAGGACTGTGACGCTGGCTAATCTGCTTTAGTGGTAACTGGATATCGAGCAGGCTGACATTGGTGGAAACGATGCTGGGACCGTCCTTATCCTCGACGACGAGGGCATCAATATACTGTCCACTGGTACCCGCCAGCAGATTGTCAATTACCTGGGCTATGCGGGGGGCATCGTTCGCGCTGAGTCCCTGGCGCAGTTCTTGGCTCTTGGTGACCTCCTGGCTGATCTGCTGAATGTTATTGAACTGTGCCTCCAGTAGCCTGTTCAGCCCGCGTTGATCGCGTTCGTAGGCCTGTATGATCTCATGCTGGAGCGCCTTCTCTGAGCCGAGATAAGCTGTTGTGAGAAGAATAGCGGAGGTGGTTGCCAGCAGAGCCAGCACCCTGAACAGGATTGCCGTTGAAAAACGCACAGTTTAGTGAGCCTCTTTTGGCAGGCCGCTGAGTCGGAACGCTTGTTGCTTCAGTCTTTCGATCTCGGCTGGTGATTGGCTTTTGTCCAGCAGCTCGATATCGCCGGCAAAGATGTGTGGGACGCGTTCCGGTTGATTAAGCTGGTCCAGCTTGATGGCTTCCGCCATCGCGATGCCATTATCATCGTTGATACGCATTACGGTGACATCTAATCCCTGCTGTTGCAGCTCCGTCAGCTCTGCGTCACCTCCGCCCCAGCCGTTCAGGAGGATATCCAGACGGTCTGTTTCCTGTAAAGCTTGCAGGGCTCCAAGTGCAACATCGGTTGAATTGGCGAAAATCATCTTAATATCCGGGTGTTCCTGCAGAGTACGCAGAGTGGCTTGATACGCCTTATCCCGATTACCATCGGTGTAATAGGCAGCGACCTGAGTCACCCCCGGGTATTTAGCCGCTTCGCGGGCGAAGGTGTCGCCACGCATCTTGCTGACATATCCTGGTGAAAAATACAGCATCAGGTACTTGCCCTGGTGGTTGATCTGTTTGAGCATTCGGTCGGCCAGAAGTTTGGTGCCCTGAGCGTGATCGAAGCCGACATACAGGAAGGGCTGGTGTGACTGCCAGCGAACCAGTGGTGTGGTGATGTTCTGCAGGATCAGTTTCGGCTTGCCTCGAGCTAGTATTCGCTCGATCATTCTGCCCTGTGATGCGATATCAAGGGTAAAGACCAGATAATCAGGTTGCCATTGCAAGGCTTCAGAAAGTTGTCGGCTTTGTAGACTGGCATCTACTGAAGGTTTAGAGAAAAAGGACCTCAGTTCGTAGGGCAGCTGGGTACTTCGCAGACGACTCTCGAAGGAAGTTTCGCTCCTGCGCCAATAGTCCGACGCCTGCAGTCCAGGGTAGACAATGGCAATACGAACCGGGTGATCTGGTTTAGTAGTGATAGGTTCCACCGCTGCGCGCACGATGTCTGCAAACTCTGCCATGACGGCATTCTGTTCGGGGTGTTGGCTGACATAATTGTCGATACGGATATATTCTTCCGCTGCTTGTATTGTTGGGCTACACAGGGCTGTGATTAGCACTAAAGCTGTTATAGCTTGGGTACCTATCCATGAGAAAATTCGGTACATGGCGACTAATCTCCTTTTAGTTTTTGTCACTAGCGGAGGGGGGGGAAGTGACCGGTTTTCAACCTTAAATCAAGAGTAGTGCACACGAACGGACTTTCTAGTTAGACATCCCCAAATTGGGGAAAGTGCGGATTATCGGGTTCTGCCGCAAACGAAGAATGGTTAATTTCGGTGCTTACCCTATTTAGTATCTGAGAATACCGCTGAAACTTTTTTCTTTACCTGTTTCGCTAGGGGATTCTTTCATGAATGATAAAATGAGGTTTACACTATCACCCTGTGAGCCCGCCGTCGGCCAGAAGTGGTCATGAAAATGCAGGGGACTCGTGCTTGGGGATAGCCTACTTGAAATCAGAAATCGGGTACAGACTTTGACGTTATGGGTGTCTGCAAGCGACACAGAGGCGATATTCACGTTCGCCCAGCTAGTATGCTTCTGCATCAGAAAAAACTGAGCTGATTCAAGATTGATTCTGCTGATTGAGGAAGTGTGCGTCATCGTGCCATGCATAGTGGCAAGACTTAATTAGACTACACCAGCTAAATCGGACTCTCTATAAAAAGACAGTAAAAACTCTTCGGCCGCTACTGGTTTGCCAAGAAGGTAGCCCTGGGCGTAATCGCAGCCAAGTTGTTTCAGCTCTCTGAACTGTTGGTCGGTCTCAACCCCTTCGGCAACAACTTTTAAGCCCAGGCCATGGGCCATTGCAATAGCGGCATTGACCAACTCCCGGTCGGCTGAGCTTGTCGTCATATCGTTTATAAAACTGCGGTCGATCTTGAGAATATTAAATGGGTAGCTACGCAAATAACTAAGCGATGAATAACCTGTACCAAAGTCATCCATCGCGATACTCACCCCCAACTCACTTAAAGCTGCTAAAGCTTGATCGATTTGAATCTGGTTGCTCATCAAAACGCCTTCGGTAATTTCCAGCTCAAGATCTTCGGCAGACACTTGCGATTGACGGAGTGTTTGTTCGATAAAGCTCACCAGTTCAGGGTCACGAATCTGGCGCGGTGAAAGGTTGACCGCTATTCGGAAATTGCTATCAAGCTGTGATTGCCATCGTGCCGTCATAGTTAACGCTTCAATCAGTACAAACTGCCCGATAGTGACGATCAGGCCGGTTTGTTCAGCAATAGGGATAAACTCTTCTGGTGATACTTGCCCCAGCGCCGGGTTATGCCAGCGGAGTAGGGCTTCCGCGCCGATTACTTGGCTACTGAAGATGTTGACTTGCGGTTGATAATGTACTTGAAACTCTCCCCGTTCTAGCGCGCCATGGATCTGTTCCTCCAACTCAAGGCGCCGTGATACTTTACGGTTCATGGCAAGGGTAAAAAAGGAATAGTTATTTCGTCCACTCGCTTTCGCATGATACATGGCCGAGTCGGCGTTACGTAGCAATGTCGACGGGCTCTCACCGTCTCCGGGGTAAATGGCGATACCGATGCTAGCGGACAGCATTAACTCTCGCCCGTCTATAGAAAAAGCCTCACCAAACAGCTTGAGCAGTTTGTCAGCAACGGGCGAGATGTCGGCCGTAGTTGCAAGCCCTGGTAATAATACTATGAACTCATCTCCCCCTAAGCGACCCACTGTATCCCCGTTACGTAAACCTTTAGAAAGTCGCTTCGCTGATTCGACTAAAAGCTTGTCGCCCGCCTCGTGTCCCAAGGTGTCGTTAATTTTTTTAAAATCGTCCAGGTCGAGAAATAATACTGCTACAGATTTCTGATCACGTTTCGCCTCTTTGATAAGTTGTGTCAGTCGGTCTAGGGATAGGAAGCGATTGGGAAGATCGGTAAGTGCGTCAAAATGTGCCTGGTGAAGAATTTTCTGTTCCGCTTGTTTACGCTCACTAGTGTCAATAAAGGTAACTACCGCACCTATTACTGTATCGTCGCGTCGAATGGGGTGAGACCAATATTCTGCGGGAAAGTTAGTGCCGTCGCGCCGCCACAGTACGTCGGTATCGATGTTGGCAGAGCGACCACTGATAAACGTGCTAAAAATGGGTGATTCGTCAACCGGATTGGGCGAGCCATCGGCGCGTTTATAGTGGACTAACTGGTGCATGTTGCGGCCAATCAGCTCATCAGCGTCGCGATAGCCTAACATCTGCAGGCAAGGCGGGTTAGCGAAGGTACATATTCCCGAGGTATCCAGCCCGTAGATGGCCTCGGCAGTCGAATTGAGAAGGTCTTTGACTAATTGTTCCTGGTTACGATTTGTCTGTTCGGCACGCTGACGCTGCTCGTTCCTGTGTTTTAGTCGTTCCGCCATATCGTTGAATGCGGCCCCGAGGCGTACAAGTTCGCCGCTGCCTTGAATATTACTGCGTATTTTAGAATCGTCTTCATCAAGTGCATCGGCGGTAGCGACAAGATGTTGTATCGGTAGCGTGACAAAATAATGCAAGAATTGGATCAGTATGATCATTACCAAGAGCAGCCCGAGCCCAGCTGGCCAGCTGGAACGCCAAACATCTCCCCAGATCTGAGCTTGTTCGATACTCAAGTCATAAACCAAAAAAAGTGCGCCGGTACGTAAAGGACGTATTTCTCCGGCACGTCGCGCCAACGCTAAGGGAAAGTAGGCTATGATCTTTTGATGCTCTGGTTCGAAACGAATATCGGTTTGATTTCCTCGTTGCAACTGGATAAATCTTTTGGGATCAAAATCGGGCAATACCATACCAGCTTTATGGGCTTTTAAAGCAAGCTGGGAAGCGTGCATAATTCGACCGTTTTGATCGATTGCGGCCAAAGTATTGTATTGCGGATTTAGCCCTCTGAAAGACAAGGCCCTATTAGCACTTTTGAGGTGGCCAGTTGAGAAATTACTTTCCATTTCGTGCTGAAGCGAAGCCATATCCCGTGTTATGGCCAGCATACTATTTTCCACTAACGTCGACTCGAGGTCGCTGCGTAGCACCCATACCAGCATCAAACAAGAAATCAAAAAGGTGAACGCCACCAACAAAGGGAACCAGAGCGTAAGCGACAGGGAATTGGCTTGTTTCATGGCGCGTTCTGTGGAAGAAATTGATCGTCTAATAAACGCTGGATTGTAAGTGAATTTTTGAGTAGTTTTTTCTCTAGCATAAAGCTAGCAAGCTCATTGGCGGTTTGCTGGAGTGGTGCCGGGTTGCCACCGAGTAACGTCTGGTTTTCTTGTAAGGATGGCAAGCGGATACCATCAAATGTCGATGGCACCTCGTCGGGCGTCACGCCCAGTCTTGCAGCTAGATGTTGAAATGCGCTTTGTGGATTGCTAGCGAGATAATGCCGCGCTTTGAAATAACCACTGAGCAGTTGCTCGAGAGAGCGGGGGTGAGTGTTGGTAACATTCTTGGAAACTACGAGTACATCGACAATTTTTCCAGGGATCTGGCTGCTGTCGAACAATCGTCTAGCGCCTTGATTTAATAGCTGGGACGTAGCAGGTTCAAAGGTAACTATCGCATCGGCTGCTCCATAGCAGTCGATATGTTCATCTGGCGTGCAGGCGACTATATCTATGTCAGACGCATCCAATCCGCCAGTTTCCAACGCGGCATCCAGTACAATAGCGCCTACCGCTGAATACTCTACAGCGACGCGTTTACCACGCAGCTCTGCTAGTGAAGTGATCTGAGGCTTGCCGAGCAGGACATCACCGCCGTTGGAGTAGTCCATTACCAAAATTATCTTCAGGTTAAAACCATCATCGATTATCGTCAAAGCCTCGTCCAAGGTTAGCGCTGCCGCCTCCAGGGTTCCATTGCGCAAGGCGTGTATGACCTCTGTCGCTGAAGTCAACTCGACCAGTTTTATTTGGGTGTTATCGTAGTGACCGAGGCTACGTGCCAAATATAGGGGTTCGTACCCCGGCCACACGATTGTACCGACACTTAGTAATGGTTCTGATGGTCGGCTGCAGGCCGAAATCAGTAGCGCTACAATTAGACAGCAAACGTAGGATAGATAACGACTACACTGGTGAAGCTTACGGCGAGGTTCTTTCAAGCCCTTATCGTACTTTTTGGTAGGCTCTCTCATTTAACACTCCTTTGATTGTTACAAGCTTGCTTTAATCCTTTCAATGTAGGCTTATGTGAAAACTGTATTCTCTTAATATTCGTTGTAGCTACAGCAAGCAGTCACCGAGTGAGCATAAGTACATGAGCTTAAGTATATGTACAGATATGTAGGAAATTAGGTAGCTACGGTATTTGTTGTACCCATTTTGGTTTTTCTGTGCAGGAAGATGTTAAGAGTGCTGTGTGATCCTGGCTCAGTCAGTGCTTTGCGTCTGAAGAATATGTTGCTAAAGAGCTTGTAAATGAAAAAAAGAATAACACTTCTGTAATTACCTAGAGCAGTGGAGCCAGTTAGACAGCTGACTCGTCTGATGGTCAATAGATCATTTCGCTCTGGCTCGGGGTAGAACAGCAGATTGTGATATAGCGATTTGACTTACAGGCATTACAAATGAATTTACCTGAGCAAAAGAGATAAACACCGTTGCTCATCCTAGATTCAAACAACAAGGGGAACCAGTTACCACGCTGCTTCCCCTTTGTTTTAACTGTCTTCTGCTCCCTTATTGCCGGTCCACCAAGAAATTAATTTAAGCCCGCCTTTGGCACAAAGCAGCCTTCAAACTGATCAGGATCAATGAAGCGACAGCAGACCATGATCGCTCTGGCAACTTTTAAATTCCGTTCTACACTTGGAAGTCTGTTAACCAAAAAAGGGTGGTGCGGCATGAATCCAGGTAATCAGCAATTGCTCGGCATACCCAAACCCCAACAACGGGCAAGGCAGCTAAACCTGCAACAAGCCCTGACGGAGAATCAGTCCCTTAACTTGGCAGCCCATGAGCACGGCTTTAGTGATTACCCGACCTGCCTGGATTCAGTGCGTAAGCAAGCTATCCAGATGATGCACTGTCAAAACCGCCAGACACTGGCACAGCGATATTATTCCTAAGCTAGTCTTGAGCCTTGAATATCATTAAGAAAGGTTTTGCACTCCACATTCGCAAGGGCCGCTTGCCATATGCATATGCTTACAAAAAAGCCCTGTATACCTTGACCAGCGTGGGGGCAATAGCCGTCTCCTGCTATGACTTAGCCCAACGAGAAGCTTCACTCAATCAGGCCGTCTTATTTATTACTGCAGCAGTCTCCTGCATTCTCCTTACTGTAAAGATCAACTCTGAATATGCAGATATGAAACTCAGATTTTGCCAGCATGGGGTCATCCGGAGATCTCGCATATGGAAAATGAAATAATAAGACTTTTTCCTACATTCAGATCAGCAAAAAGGATCTACTTTGAAATAGGGTTTTTCATCGGAATTCGCCCCGGTTTTATAGCATTTAGCCGGGGCATTTTTTGCGCCGTTAAATCAATATAAAGCCTTTCCCAGTTCTGCTTCTTCGGAATCCTTTGTTATTCCATAGAAAATTAAGACTTTTTCTTATTTACAGATTCCAGTAGCACGTCAAAACTAGGTCTCAGGGAACACTTTGTATTAGCTGCTGGGTAACTTCTGACTCAGCCAGCATGATGTTGAGTGCTTTTTCAAAGGACAGGAGAGAAGCTATGCATACTGGAACAGTGAAGTGGTTTAATAACGTGAAAGGATTTGGCTTTATCATTTCCCAGGAACACAACGAAGATCTGTTTGCGCACTATTCAGCCATTCTGGTAGATGGTTATAAAACCCTGAAAGCCGGTCAGGAAGTAGAGTTCGAAGCAAAGCCAGAGGGAAATGGTATTCACGCCATAAACATCAAACCCATAGCATGACCTCAATCGGATAAGGATTGTCTATACATAATTCTTTAAATGCGCCCACTGAGCCGTATAACGTCGGGCCAGATCAAGGCTCGTATATCGCTATGAAAGTGGAAGGACTAGTCGTTAGCCACTGTCCTACTGATGCCGAGATAGCTCCTTAGCTTGAATGTCATGCAGAACATCACCTACTTATCACGTCGACCGCCATGGCAATTAGTATGCTCGGCAAGCCTCTTCCTGATGGTTATATTGATGTGGTGCTGTTCGAACTCATTTTCCACATGCTTGGCGAGCATGAAAGGAAATACCCTTTAAGTAATGGAAGACTGAATTTGCAAATTAATTACTTTTGGCTTGGATCGGCTTTTTTCTCACTAGGAGGAGTCTACCTGGGGGCTACTGTGGGCATGGAAGGCGTCATTGCAGGAGCCGCTTGCGCTTTCTTTTTGATTAAAGCCGATCAAGTAACCAGTGCGCTAAATCATCCTTCTGAAGAGGATGTTTGTTTTATAGATCTGTATCGTGGTGAAATACAGCTAGCATACTCCAAAGGAGTAACTGCAGTATTGGATATTGCTATCGATTCCTTCTACATCCGCTATAAGAAATCCGTTAAAAAAGCGGACTACTATGTGACGTTTAATGATGGAACACAACAACAAAGGTTTGAAGTAAAGCACCACGTGAATTACGTGTTTTTCAAACTGCATACTCCCTTTCATGAAAAAGAACCCAATAGCATCACTGTCACTCGAAAGCACATCAATTGAATACCCTCATGGCCGGATCCGCACGTAGCTTGATGTCCGCTTTCAGATCTAAGGGAGTTGAATATAAAGTCGAACCAATAGGATTCTCATGACCACTATTGGCACAAAGCAGGCATCATGAACCAGGTCTGATCTAACAATAATTATCTGATCAGATCTGGAATACTGCATATTTAAGTTAACCCAGGCTGCAGCACAGGGATATAGGAAAAAGTCTGATTGTTCGTCGTCTTATTGCTCTTGGGTTTCGCCTTTTTTCTGCCAATCTAGCCTATTCCCTTGGCCATATTCAGCAATGTTATTGAGCGGTGGAGGCTGACTTCTCGGTAGACTCCGATTTTCTTTTGCGGAAATATATAAAAGTCACCGCCGTTATTGTGATATTAAGAAGCAGTCCAGAAATAGCGCTGACTGCTGCTTCCCTTCCTGAAATCAGGCCATCTGAAAGTAAATAAGCTGTATATGCGCCTATACATGAGGCAATGGTGCTAGCGATAAGCAGTAATTGAATCTGCACCCAAATACGGTTTAGTTTTTCGGCTATCAAGTACGCAAATAAAACATCGAAAATTACAGCTACCATAACAACTCTTTGCCTTTCTCTCTGCCCATGTAAAATCAATTGGCACTTATCATAATAAACTTCAAGAGCTCTGCTCTTTGAAAGCATGTAATCCTCAATCCATGCCGTTTAGCCAATTATACACATAAGCCTAATATTGTAACCTGCATGCTGGGCAGGGGGCGCGGTAGTTTAGGCATTGGGTGGAGTAATGACCGCCCCGCATAGCAGAATAGCGGTGCGGTCAGACTTCAGCCTTGGACAGAGCAGCGCTCTAACAGGATTGCAAGAGAATCTGGCAACTGAAGTTGTATTAAGTTAACCCAGGCAGCAGCACAGGGATATAGGAAAAAGTCTGATTCTGAAGTCGGCTTTTGACACAAAGCAGCCTTGCCAGCTTGACCAGCTGGAATTCCGCAAAGTGCCAATTCCGGACTTTTAGGGTTTGCTAATATAGCATTGCACTTGCCAACCCTCAGTTCCAATAGCGGACGCTGAATGTTTACCTATCCTAGCTTCAGCTTCCGGCTCCAAGCGATCTTATGATGGTTTATTTCATTTGTAGCAGTTTAATGAATCCATAGAGGTCAACCTGGCGAGGGCTACAGTGGATTATGCCTTTTTTAGTCCCCCCGGACCCTCATCCTCCAGGATCTTTGCTGAAGGGCACTCTCCTGATAGTTTATAAATCACTTCGAGGTCAGTCAGCTGGATCTGCTTGCCATTGACCTGAATTAGTTCCCTTTTTTGGAAGCGGGAAAATATCCGGCTAACAGTTTCTACCGTCAGACCCAGATAGTTGCTTATTTCGTTACGCGTCATGGATAGACGGAAGTTTACTGCGGAGTAACCCCGTGCCTTAAAACGGCTAGACAACCTCACCAAATAAGTGGCAACACGCTGTTCTGCATTTTTCTTACTCAGCAAATGCATCATCTGCTGATCATCACGAACCTCTTTGCTGAGGATGCGCAGAATCTGACGGCGAAGCTCTGGCATCTGGCCAGATAATTCATCCAGGCGCTCAAAGGGGATTTCACAGACCGTTGTGGTTTCCAATATTTTCGCGGATACCGGGTATTCGCCATTGTCGAAGCCACTCATGCCCACCAGTTCGCCAGGGAAATAGAAACCGGCAATCTGCTCTTCACCTTCATTGGTGAGCGTATAGGTTTTTACGGTACCGGCTCGCAACGCATAGACCTTAGAGAAAGATTCTCCCTGGTGGAACAGATGTTCGCCCTTTTTAAGGGGGTGGCTCTTGTCGATGATACTATCGAGGCGTTCCATTTCAGCCATATTAAGAGACACGGGTAAACATAATGAACTCAGGCTGCAGGTACTGCAATGTGTCTGAGGCAAGCTATGTAGTTTTCTTTCTGTGTCCTTACGGCTAGTCAAGATTTCACCTTTAACGTATGTCTTTTTTAAGATTAATGGCAGATTCTGAATCCTTCGATATGCCGTGATATTGATCACTGCCATCCCATGGTGAGCTAGCATTTCCGCGTCCAAACATCAGATAAACAACTACCACGATTGCTGTTAACACGATGATAGGAAACATCCATATCCCAGCTACCCAAAAGTATTCCGATTCCATTTTTTAATTTCCTATACTTTTAGCCAAATAAGCAGTCTTTAATTTAGGACATGGCATTAAAATAATTTTTTACAGAATAGAGTCACAGGCGAGCTACTTTATATAGCCATGCTGTTAGTATGCCTTTAAGGAAGTGTATGCCCGCGTCTGCTCTATTGCAGACTGGATCAGATACAAGCTTCCCTCAACAAAATCATGCTTAGCATGGCACACAGCCAATACCATGACATGAATCAATAGTTTAGCGATAACTACGCTTGTCCTTGACCTGCTGAAACTAAAGCCCAAATAGCCCCGACCTGATGTTTGCTATGGAGAAATGTAGATTGAAGGTGAGACTGGTGCTAGCTGATCATCATCAGCTATTGTGTGTCATTAGCGACCAATCGGCAGTCTGAAATATTTGTATGTGGGTTGGTTTCCTTCGGGTAGATAAGAGTCCAACCGTGTCGCCCCAGAGAATGTCCGCTTTGGAGGAGTTCGGCGGCAGAGTGCCGTACTTGGAAAGTCGCCCCTGATGTCTTTGTGCCAAAACCGGAAGTTTGAGTTCTAACTTTTTCCTATACCCATCCGGCATACTCAGGTCTAACCTAGTAACGGGCTTCGGCTACCCCTTTCTTGCTAGTTCCTTTGGACCGATCCATGCGCACCCTATTGTGTATAGAGCTAGGACCATGCAGCATTCTTAACACCTTCAGACTAAAAAACCAAAATGGGTACAAGAATTCCGTATTTTATATTTTTATATTTTTCTCGCATGACCACACCTATTTTTAAGCTGTACTATGGATCTATCATCTTCAACTATATTTTTTTGTGTAACTTCCAGTTTTGATCCACCTGATGCATTCTTTAGGAAAGAAAGGGACCTCATATGATGTGGGATTCAATTGGCTTGATGGCACTGATCGATCTAATCATTATCTTCTGCGCAATCTATGTCATTTATATCTTTCGAGAGACTTCGTCAAAAGCAGTGAGCCTAGGGTTCGAAAAAAGCCTGATACCCGTCCTAGCCGCTGTTTGTATAATTGCTCTGTTCTATTTGATTGATCTTTATAGCATGTTTGTGATGCCCTGGCTTTTTGGTATGCCTACGGCCATGCAGTTTATGGCAGATCTTCACCTCAACTGGAACTGGTTGGTGACACTCAGTGCCGTATCCTCACTAGCTTTTGGAGTTAACCGTTTGCTCAAATGGGTAATTCCTAATACTGAACGCCTGATCCACGATATCTCAGTTGCCAAGGCGTCATTGCAGATGGCCAACACAAAGCTTGAGCGCACCGTCATTGAGCGAACCCAAGAGCTACGTGAAACCAATGCTATCTTGGTAAGAAAGCTCGAAGCGCTGGAAACGTCTGAACGGGCGCTGGAGATGAGCGAGCAGCAATTTCGTCTTCTGTATAATGAAACCCCATCCATGTTTATGACATTCGATAGGGAGGCCGGAATTATTTCAATTAATCAGTTTGCCTCGGATATCCTTGGCTATGGCATCGAGGAGTTGAGAGAACAGGATTGCAGTTTTATATTTCCTGAAGAGGATGCAAAGATCGAGCGTCGCTTCATCATGAATTGCTTTGAGCATCCGCAAGAGGTCTTTGAAATCGAACTGCGTCAACGACTCAGAAGTGGTAGGACCATCTGGGTCAGGCAGACAGGGCGGTCTCTTCCAACCCCTGACGGTCAATGGGTGGTTCTGGTTGCCAGCGAGGATATTACAAACGCTCGCATCCTCTCGGAACAACTATCTTACCATGCAAAACATGATGACCTCACAGGCCTATACAATCGACGCGAACTGGAGCGCCGGTTACAGCATTTGTTGAAGATGCCCGACTTTAAGGCGAAAAAACACACACTTCTCTTTCTGGATCTGGACCAGATCAAGGTGGTCAATGATACCTGCGGTCATGCTGCTGGGGACGAGCTGTTACGCCAAATCTCAGTCCAATTAAAGGATCAGTTACGCAGCAATGATATGCTGGCTCGGCTGGGAGGTGATGAGTTTGGCATTATTTTGCAGTCCTGTCCTATAAAACAAGCCGCCCACTGCGCTGAGAAAATCCGTAAAGAAATCGAAAAGACACGCTTCGTTTGGGATAAACACAGTTTTCGTGTCAGCGCTAGTATCGGTTTGGTTGAGTTCGACTCTAATGATGGAGAGGTTGCGCAATTGCTGAGTTCGGCTGATGCGGCCTGTTATGAAGCTAAGGATAGGGGCAGGAATCTCATTCATATTTGCGATATGAATAACGGCGATCCGCACTCAAAACAGCGAGAAATGCAATGGATTAGCCGCCTCCAGCACGCATTAGATGAAGACAAGTTCATACTTTATTATCAACCAATTGTAGCGATTGATAGCGATGACTTTGGCCAGCTTTATAGCCATTATGAAATATTACTGCGCTTGAACGATACCGGTGACGAAATCATCAGCCCTGGTGCCTTTTTGCCAGCTGCTGAACGTTATGGACTATCCGACAGCATTGATCTGTGGGTGGTGGAAAATACACTGAAAAAGCTGGCTGATCATCCTCATCACCTTGATAGCCTATCCATGTGCTCCATCAACCTTTCAGCCCAGAGCATCTCGAATCATAGCAGTCTTGATAAGATTATCGAACTTATCAGCACGCTCGCTTTTCCGGCACATAAAATCTGTTTTGAAATTACAGAAACTATCGCTATCAGCGATCTGAAGAGTGCGTGTCACTTTATGCATGTTTTACAAGAGATTGGATGTAAATTTGCACTGGATGACTTCGGTAGTGGCCTTTCTTCATTTGGGTACCTGAAAAACCTACCTGTTGATTACTTGAAAATCGATGGAATTTTCGTCAAGGATATTGTCCAGAACCCCATTGATCTGGAGATGGTAAAGTCCATCAATCAGATCGGCCACGTAATGGGTAAGAAAACGGTTGCCGAATATGTAGAAAATCAAGCCATTCTGGATATGCTGAGAAGCATTGGCGTGGATTATGCTCAAGGGTATGGTCTGGCAAGCCCCCAACCGCTAGAAGGGTTATTGACTAATGAATCATGCATATCGGCATGATGGCTTACCATCCCCTTCCTTCGTTAGTCCAATGGTCGCTTACTGGCGCCTTTCGGACTCAACAAAAGGCTCTGATTACAAAATAACTATGTCCGCTTCGTGTCGGTAAGGGACCTAATTGCCTTTGAACAGAGTCAGATCAAGCGTTTGGTCAGGTTTATGCCAGTTCCGGTCATACGATATCTGAGGAAACTTGCTTGGGGTTTTCTTTCTTGATATCAGAAAGCGGACTTTGATTTGGCAATCCAGGCCAACTGCTTGCGGCAAGTCATGCCCAACAACGGCCACTGAGCAGGAGGCCAGATCAATTGGTGTCGCCATTTATCCAAATTATGCAGGAACAATGGAGGACACGATTAAAGCGGCTGACGAAGCATTGTATCTGGAAAAAGAAAATGGACGTGACCGCGCAGAGGTTTCCCGAGTCAGCGTAATTGAAAAAACTGAAGACAAACCTACATTGGAAATCGAAAGCGAGTAATCGCAGGCTCCCTAGAGTTATACTCTATATCTGAAAAATGAATTAATTTACGGTTGGTACCGTATGATTGAAAGAGGTGAGTCATTGTGTAATACGGCGGTACTTAATCAGAATATCCCTGAGGGAGCACCATAAGTATCCAAGACAAGGGTGTTCACAGTAAAAGGGGCTGCCTTTAAGAGGCTGCCGGCACAGGCTTACCAAAATAATAACCCTGAGCATAGTCGCAGCCCATGATAGTGAGTTTCTCTGCCTGCTGTTCTTCCTCAACGCCCTCAGCAATTACTTTCATGCCTAGGCCATGCCCCATCCGAATGATACTCTGAACCAGGTGTTCAGCCTTGAGGTCATGAAGCATATCATCAATAAAGGCCTTATCTATTTTCAGATATGAGGCAGGCAGATGCCTTAAATAAGCAAAACAAGAGTACCCTGTACCGAAGTCATCAACAGCAAAGCTGATGCCGACATCGACCAGCTCATTCAGCAGCTTGATAGCCGCCGTAATATCGCCCATAAAAATCGATTCGGTGATTTCAAGGTGAATATGCTCCGGTGGTATCGAATACTCTTGTATCACCGAGCGAATCCGTTTCACCCATCCTGAGTTAAGCTCTTGGACCGATATATTAACGGATATAAACTTAGATGTTGCCGTGCCGCGCTTATACTGACGACAGGACTCACGTAGAACCCACTCATCAATACTATCAATCATCCCTGACTCTTCAGCTAGCGTGATGAAGTGGAATGGCGACAACAGGCCTTTTTTAGGGTGTTCCCAGCGCACAAGGCTTTCACTGCCGACCTCTTGGCTATCAATCAGCCTGACAATGGGTTGGTAATGAGCACGCAGTTCATCGTTACTGATGGCAGTACGCAACTCGTTCTCAAGGCGCAGGTAATCAATGGCTCTGCCATGCATGTCTTTGTCGTAAATGGTAACCTTACAACCCTCTCGGTGCGCTATGGCTTCGGCCGTTATGCAATTCCGGATCAGTTCATCGACGTTCTGACCTGGTGTTGCAGGTATGCAGATACCTATACTCAAGCTGCAATGAATGGTTTCACCGAATACCGTGAAAGGGTGTGTAATAACCTTCTGCATACGCTCGCTAATTTTTAGAACATCTACAGCGTTATCGTTAAGATTTTCAATCAACAGCATATAGCGATTATCTGGCATGAAGCTGATCATTACATCACCGCTGGTCTGAATGAAATAATCATCTTTACGAATACTGTTACTTAGCCGCCGGGCAATCTCGGTATTCAGTTTGTCATAACCGGCGGGGCCAATCGCAGAGGTTATTTTTTCCCTATTGTCGAGACTCATAGATATCAGGGAAAAACAGACCTTTCCTCTGCGCTTGGCATGAGCGCTCACACGATTCAGACGATCCATGAAAACCTGGTTGTTCGGCAGCCCCGTAAGTGGGTCAAATGTATAAGTGGCTGAGATGTCCGACTGCGATGCTGTCATACGGATAGCTTTGCTATCATCAGAAAACAGGGCTTTAGCATGACACAACATCCAACGATAACTTCCATCGGCATGTAGTACTCGGTACTTATGTTTTACAATGGCTGCCGGGTCTTCAAGGTGTCCATAAATAGCCAGGCGCAGGGAATTAACATCATCCGGATGCACACGCTCAAACCATTGCTCAATCGAATCAACAGATTTTTCTTTTGCAAGGCCCATCATTTCCCGGCAGCGGTCGGAGTAGAACACCTCACCTGTCAATATATCCCAGTCCCAGAGACCATCATTTGATGCAGAAAAAGCCAGTGCGTAACGCTCCTCGCTCAGTTTGATCTGCCGATAGAGGCTGCCCGTATCAAGTTGCGTGCGCACACGCGAGAGCAAAATTTTTCTTTCAAAAGGCTTAGTGATGAAATCATTGGCGCCAAGAGTCAGGGCTTTGACGATATTTTCACTATCACCCATGGCGCTGATCATGATCACAGGTAGCTCTGAGGCTTGAAATTGCTGACGCAGCGTCTCTAGCACCATAAATCCGTCCACCTTCGGCATCATGATATCCAGCAGAACAAGGTTATAGGCCCCCTTATTCAGCTTTTGCAGAGCCGTTGCTCCATCTTCGGCTACATCCACTGAATAACCGGTCCGTTCAAGATGGCGGCTTAACAACTCCCGATTGGTGGCAAGATCATCGACAACAAGAATATGTAACCCTTGATTGCTGTTCATATACACACCCTATTACGTCCGGATTCCTTGGCCCGATATAGGGCATTGTCAGCCCCAACTATCAGCTCTTCAGCACTTTCAAATTGGTGAGACATAGTGACAACGCCGATGCTTATAGAGATGTTCAACCGCTCAGTTTGACAGAGTATAGTACTCTCCGACACTATGGCGCGGATACGCTCTCCTAGTAAGCAGCCCTGATCCTGGCCCGTATCTGGCAGCAGAGCGATAAACTCTTCGCCGCCCCAGCGGGCCAGCGTATCACTCCTTCGCAACTTACTCTTCAGGAGCGCTGTTATCTTACAGAGCACTTGGTCACCGGCTTCATGCCCATGGGCATCGTTCACATGCTTGAAATAATCGATATCCAGCATCATCAGGGATAGTGGCGTTTGATAGCGTTGCCAGCGCGCCACTTCACCTGCGAGCACTGTTGTAATGTGACGTCGGTTATAAATGCCTGTCAGTGGATCACGTAATGCGGCTTTTCGCAGCTCGTCCTCAACTAGCTTTTGGTTGGAGACATCACTGTAGACACCAACCATCTCCCCTTGCGAGGTTTTTCGTTGGGCAACCCGCAACCAGCGCTCTCTGCCAACAAACAGCGCTGTTTCATGTTCCATTTCAGTCCCGGCAATAACTAGCTGCTGTTTGATCCACTCACTCTCCCTGCCCACTGCCTCAGGAATAACTCCTTTTTCTACGACCATGCGTAAAATATTTTCATAAGGCGTGCCAACAGGGGGCTGGCCAGGAGGTAGTTCATACAATTCATAAAACATGTTGTTGGCAATCTGCAGTTTTAGCTCTGTATCGAATAATGCAAAACCGTCACTTAATGCTTCAATGGCATCCAGCAGCCGAACTCTGGCTAGTGCAGCCTCCGTTCGTGCCTGCTCCCTTTCGACTGCCTCATGCTCTAAATCTTTAACAGCCTGCTGTAATTTTTGGGTGCGTTCATTTACCGTCTCTTCCAGCCTTTTCTGTGTCTGAAAGACAGCATCCAAAGCCCATTTGCGTGAAAGCTGCGCCCCCATACGTGCACACAGAATCGGCATATGAACTGGCTTGGATACATAATCATTCGCGCCGTTATCAAAACATTCAGTCAAAGCATCACGTTCATCCTTGGCAGTAACCATAATGATGGGCAGATCTTTCCACCGCTTGTCCGCTCTAATTACCTTAAGTGTTTCAACTCCAGAAAATTCTGGCATCATTATGTCGAGAAGGACAATGTCGATCTTGTAATCAACGAGCAACTCTAGCGCCCGCCGTCCACCTGTAGCAGTGCTGATACTAAAGCCGCGGCGCTCCAGTTGACGTTTCAAAATATCCCGGCTGGACTCTATATCATCCACAATAAGGATTCGCGGCTGCACGTCCTTCACGGTACGCCTCCTAAAAGCTGATGAATCTTTTCCAGCAAAGAGGCCAGCTGGATTGGCTTAGCTTCGTAGTGGTCGCAGCCTGCGTTGACGGCCTTCTCATAATCCCGAGACATTGCATGGGCGGTGACGGCGATGATCGGCACACGCTGATCTATTTCCTTGTCTCTAATCCTGCGCGTTGCTTCCCAGCCATCGATGCCCGGCAGGTTCATATCCATCAGTATCAAATCGGGGGTTTCGCTAAATGCCTTTCCCACCCCCTGCAGACCGTCTTCTGCTAGTACTACCTCAAAGCCCTTGCGTTCAAGGCGCCTGCTGAGCATATCTCGGTTCAATTCATCATCTTCGACAAGGAGAATCTTCTTCATTTTTGCTCCTCCTTAATGGCAGGATTCCGCATAAATCGGCGGATCTTAAGCAGTAGCTTTTCAATATTTTTAAGATCACCTTTCTGAAGAACGAGCTGAACGGTGTCATACAGAAAACGTTCTTCCGAATGAGAAATATCCTTAGCGGTGAGGATTACAACTGGCACATTTTTCCCCTCCGGCAAACGCCTCAACTCTGATACAAACTCGAAGCCATCCATTTTCGGCATCATCAGATCCAGCAGAATAATGTCTGGCATTTTCTGCTTCACATCACTCAGGGCCTGTAACCCATTTTCACACTCACGTCCTGTGCATCCTATGGATGCAAGCTGTCTACGCAGCAGTGCTCGGACATCTGGCTCATCATCGACGATCATCACATCAACGTCATTCAATACCGGTGCTAGCTTGTTAAGTAGCTCCAATAATTCAGTTTTCTGGATCGGCTTAGTCAGATAAGCTGTAACCCCTTCAGCCTTACTGTGCTCATGGACGACCGTGTATACGATTACCGGAATACCAACCGTTTTTGGGGAACCCTTCAAGGTTCTCAGTACTTCCCAGCCATCCATTGTTGGCAGATTGTTATCAAGGATAATAGACATAGGTCTTAATTCACTGGCCAACTTTATCCCTTCCTGACCATTGCGCGCCACCGCTACACCGAACCCGTCATACTCAAGAGTATTTACAATCAGATCGCGTGCCTCATCATCATCAATAATCACCAGGACGCATTCACCTGGCTGCAAAAAATTGCCCGATCTATAGGAGTCAGCACTCGGCGCAGTTGCACCGTAGGTAACCCCACCATCATTATCTTTATTCTGATTCAGTGATGAGGAATCAACAGGGATGTGCACAGTAAACGTGCTGCCTTTTCCTTTTTGACTCTCTGCTTCAATATCCCCTCCCATAATCTGACAGAGATCCTTGCAGATCGAAAGGCCAAGGCCGGAGCCGCCAAACAGGCGTGTTGTACTGGCATCGGCCTGAACGAACGGGGTAAATACCTTCTCTACCTGATCAGGCGTCATGCCAATTCCGGTATCGGACACGCTAAAGGTAAGTTGTTCCAAGCCATCTCGTGTCTCACGCTTTACCGAAAGAGTCACCTGCCCCTTATGGGTAAACTTGGCGGCATTTGAAAGGAGGTTGAGCAGTATCTGACGTAACCTGCTACTGTCAGCATTGATTTCAACAACACTCTCATCACAGGCTATTTCGAAACTGTTATCGTTTTTATCCATTTGATGCTGGATAATCGTGCCGAGTTCCTGCAACAGGTTTTGTATGGAGACCTGCTCCTGTACAAGCTCAACCTGGCCGGCTTCAATCTTGGCGAGATCAAGCACATCATTGATCAGTCGCAGTAGATGATTTCCTGCTGTATGAATTCTGTTCAGATCCTCTATATTCTCAGGATTCCCTCCATCCTCTGCTTCCTCACTGAGCAGTTCGCTATAGCCGATAATGGCATTCAACGGTGTGCGCAGCTCATGGCTCATGTTGGCGAGAAACTCAGACTTCATACGGTTGGCTGATTCGGCGGTAAGTTTAGCAAGCTTCAAGTGGCTTTCAGTGTTTTTCCGTTCAGTGATATCTCGAACCAGCCCGACAAACATCGGCTGACCACTTATCTGCATCGGTGACACGGCAAGGTCCATCGGAAACAGAGAGCCGTTCTTGCGCCTGCCAGTGACCTCACGGCCGATACCGATCACCTTTTTCTCTCCGGTCTTTATATGACCATTGATATAATCGTCGTGCTCTCCACGGTAGGGTTCTGGCATGAGGATTTTGACATTTTCTCCTAATACCTCTTCTTCGGTATAACCGAAAATGCTTACTGCAGCTGGATTGAATGCATCTATAATTCCTTTTTTATCAATGATAATCAGGCCATCAATAACACTGTTAAATACTCCCTGTAGCTTTACTTGCGCGCTCGTTAGCTCGACTTCCGCTCGTTTATGCTCGGTCAGATCCCGGATAATCCCCGTAAAATAGCGTTCATCATTGACGGTGAACTCGGACACCGCCAGCTCCAGCGGAAATGTGGTACCGTTCTTACGTAATCCAACGACTTCGCGTCCAATGCCAATTATTTTCTTCTTGCCGGTTTCCTTATAGTTATGCAAATAGCCATCATGCTCATTGTGATAGGGGTTGGGCATTAACATCTTGACGCTTTGTCCGATTACCTCACTTGCACTGTATCCGAAGATTTTTTCAGCCGCGTTGTTAAACGAATCGATCAGACCACTTCCAGTGATTGTAATAATTCCATCGATCACGTTATCAAGTACAGCATTCAGGCGAGCAGCATCACTTAATGTTTTTTGTTCATCAGTACCGTGCATAGCGCATCCAAATAAAAAACAGCCTTCTAGTTAGCAGAAGGACTCAGTTAGGTTGAGCCTAAAGGCAAATTGAACATGCCTGATTGGCGTGGTGGCAGCATTTGTTCTTTGCGTTCGTCTGTCTTGGAAACTATCAAGATAGTGCCTTTTTATTAACCATACCTGGCTCTCCTCGTGCCGATCCAGAATTGGCAAAGATTGCACCTTTTTTGCGGTCCAGCCGCTTGAATAAATCATCCACTATGATAAACAGCGACTCCGAGCTTAATATCCCTTTAACCCAAGCATCATAATGCCTCATCAATAACTCGATGGACGAGATGAGTTCGTATGAGAGTAGCAGTTACATGCCCTCAAACCGGTATTTAATGCCCAAAATGAGTACCATTAACATTTTAAGAGAGTTAAGCATCTAGCCACACTGACCCGACTCACGAAAGCTGTCCATGACAGTTCTGAGAAACTAAATGAAGTCCGCCTGGAATCGCATTAACTTATTTCTATACAAATATCTAATGAGCAATAGGCAACTTTTGGCCCGTCTTGCTTTAGCTCAGATAACCCAGGCCCTGATGTCTGCTATGGAGAAGTTTGGGTTGGAGGTGAGGCTGACGATAGCCGATCATCAATGTCCGCAACGTGTTGTGGATTCAGTGGATCGTTGCAACACATTCGAGCCACTAGGCCGCTTCCATCTAAATCCATAAAGCGGATATAAACTTCAGCTTCAGAATTGGGTAGTTGTTTCAAAAGCTGCCGCTCAGAATAACTGCTTATTGCTGAAAAATTCAAACCAGGACTCTGTAGATCACCTGCCAGAAAGAGGTCTCTGAAGTCAGTTGCACAGATCTTTTAAGACCCTCTGAAAGGGGGAATATGTACCAGCCCATCGCTTGAATATAATCCTACAATCAGTATGAATCACGGTCATTTAGTACCTTACTGCTGACCTAAAGACGTATCTAATGGGCTGTACGAGGTTGGAAAAGTCGTATTTTGTATTAAAGTTATAGTACTGCCAGATTTAAGCTAAGTCAGGGCAAAGCGATCGGACTGAAGGGGAAATCTGTGCTTTCGGGATGAGACTGAATGCCGAAAATAACGACATATTCATTTATTACCCCATTACTCACCCTGTTATTTCTAGCGGTAGTCTCCACCATGGCCTCCTTTGCCATAAATAGCATTGAAAAAGAAACTAAACAACACATCCGCTACTCACTACAAACCGTGTTGCAAACGACAGTTACCACCTATCATATCTGGATTGAAGATCGCAAAAGGGATGCTATAGAGCTGGCCAGCACTACCTTTCTTATTGAGATGACGAATGAACTGCTGACTGCCGAAGGTGATCGGAAGAAGCAGGTTTTAGGCAGCTTGCGCAACTTTATTTTTCCCAAACTGGCCCGGGAAAAAGATCTGGGGTTCTTTATTATTTCACCAGAGCGGATCAGTATCGGCTCAATGCGAGACGCCAATCTAGATACTACCAACCTGATCCACATTCAGCGCCCGGACTATCTGGATCGCGCCTTTAGCGGTAAAACGCTCTTTATTCCGACCCTGCTATCAGACGTGCCGTTAGCAAACAGTGCCGAAACAGATAATGATAGGCCCCTCTCCATATTTGTTGTATCGCCAATCAAGCTGGAACACAGGGTTATCGCAGTTCTGGCCCTGCGGATTAACCTTAATACCCTTTTTAATTATGTCCCCGACTTGGCCCGGTTAGGAGACTCCGGGGAAACCTATGCCTTTGATAAAAAGGGGATGTTAATTACCAAAAGTCGATTTGATCAGCAGTTGCAGAGTATTGGCTTAATAAGTCCTGGTGGCAGTAGTGTCTTCAATATCCGTATCACTGATCCCGGCGGCAATTTACTGGAGGGCTACATACCAGAGAAACCACCGCAACAACGCCCCCTGACTCTAATGGCCGATAGTGCCACTCGCGGCCAATCAGGTTATAACGTCAACGGTTATCGCGATTATCGAGGCGTGCTGGTCTTCGGAGCCTGGCTGTGGGACCACGATCTGGGCTTCGGTATTACCACTGAAGTGGATGTCCATGAAACGCTACGTTCCTTCTACCAGACCCGTCGTACTGTGATCGCTATTCTCTCCATCATTATGCTCATGGCTCTATCACTGCTTGCCTATGTCACACAAACTCAGCGAGCAAAAAAGCGCTATTTGCAGCAATCAAAAGACACTCTGGAGCAACTGGTCGAGGAACGGACTCGGGAGCTGAATGAGACGAAAAAGGAGTTGGAGTCTGCTAACTGTGAATTGGAAGTCTTAGCTACAACTGACGGTCTTACTTCACTGGCCAACCGGCGCTGTTTTGATAGTCACCTGGAAAACGAGTGGTTACGCTGCCTTCGTGAAGGTAAAAGTCTGGGAATAATCATAATTGATATCGACTATTTTAAAAATTATAACGATCACTACGGGCACCCACGTGGAGATGAGTGCCTGAGCACGGTTGCGCACACGCTGCGGAAAGTCCATGCCGTCCGCCGCCCCGGTGATCTTATCGCCCGCTACGGCGGGGAAGAGTTTGTTATCGTGCTCTCAGACCCGACAATTGAGTATGTTTGCAATACGGCCAACCGGTTGCGGGAGCAAGTTTACCAACTAGGTATAGAGCACCAGGCATCACAACTTCCAGACAAGATTATTACCATCAGTATCGGTTATGCCATTGAAACGGACCTGAACAAGGTATCGTCGAAAGAGCTGTTCAAGAAGGCGGATACAGCCCTCTTTAGAGCAAAATCCCTTGGGCGTAACCGAACCTGTCAACACGATGCCATTTCCTGAGCTGTAGGATGCATCACGAGATCAAACGGTCAATTAAATTAGTCCCTATTCTTGCAGGAAAACAGCATATTGCAGCATCCATTGCTCTCAATTTTCATCACAGTTCAGCAAATGAATAGATTTTAAATGAACAGATAATGAAATAATGGCCCAAAATGTCTCCTCAGTCTTCGTTAATGAACTTACTCACAAGAAAGTGGAAGCCAGAATGCGTAGGATGTCAAAGTGCATAACGGGTTTTCTTGGTAAGGTCTGGTGGCTGTCGTTAGCTTCATTAGTGGCTTTTGGATGCTCAACGGCTGTGGGTAAAGCCGCCATCTACTTCCAGCAAGATTCCTGTGACAAAGTTAGTGGTCGTCAGTTAGAGCATTGCGTCCGAGGTGGCCTTGATTTCGCCAACGCGCTTTAATCGGTGAATCCCGGCAAATGAATCTATATCCGCATCGTCATGCCCTGGGGACGAATGATACTGGGCGCGGCTGAGAAATAATGGCTATGTTATCCGCACTCCCATACTGTATCTGGTTCGTCGTAAAGACCAGCCCGTGGGGCTGGTTACGGTATATATCTGGGATCGGTTGCGCGACAGCGACGGTTACAAAGACTACTTGTAGAAACAGCTGAGTCACTGGAATGTGGCGTTTGCAGCCCTAAAGTAAGCAATAGTCTATCCCTGCTTTCAGATCTTAGGAAGCTGAATATAAATTTGAACAAATAGGATTCTCATGACTCCTCTTGGCACAAAGCTGTCATCGAAGATCAATCACTTGCCCAGCACTCAATGGCTCTTTTGACACACATCCGACGTTCAGGTCGGCGATATATTGGAGCCTTGCCGCTACTAGCGTAGGTATCGAGCGCCGCGATTCCCTGCACGATTTCTATCTGATCGGCCGTAAAGCGATTAACCTCCCGCTCTTTGTGATCGGCAATTACATCGAACCGGGCAACCGCCATCTCCTTAAGGGTCTCAACGGCCAGAAAAAGGAAGTTCCCGCCAGCAAAACCACCACGGGTATCGAAACGAGCAAGAAATACACGGTTATCCGGGCCTTCAAATGCTTTTTTAAAAGCCCCATGCCATTCGCCTCGCATGAAAAGTTATCAACACAGCTATCATCGTTAAAGCGTTGCGGGTTTTGACGATAGAGCAGCCAATCAACACTCATTGAGGCGGACTGAACTAAGATTGGTATAGATGCACCTCAGACTGCCCCTCTGCCACAATTGGTTTAAGATTCACTCTGCAGCAGGCATTACAAGGCTTCACTCTGTAGCAGGCTGCTAGTCTGATCAAAACGTCACGGCAATGGCGACAGCCGATCAGTCGTTAGATAACGAATTCCAGCAGGAACCAATCGGGAGGAGTTTTAAATGCACAATCAAGGTTCCGGGCAAGGTTTCGGCTTGAATCGATTATACCGCCGCCGCTTTCTCCAGTTGGCGGGCAGGCTGGGGGGCGCCCTTTTTGCCTGGACTGCCGCATCCTATGGGCAGCAGTACGATAATCGCCTCACAATAGGTGTTATGGGCCCATTTTCGGGGCCTGCTAGCCGTACAGGACGCGCCATCCGGAGCGGGGTCATCATGGCATTGGAGGATGCCCGGGCAGAGGGAGAAGTCCCGGTAAACATCGAGGGTGAGAAACTGGATATCGAGCTGGTCTGGGTCGATAGCGCCTCCTATCCGGATACAGCGGTCAAGGCCGTGACCAGGGCGGTTACTCAACAAGGCGTCCAAATTCTGATCGGCGGTTGGCACTCCGCGGTGGCACTGGCGGTAATGGAAGCCGAAGCACAGTACCGTATTCTGCATTTCGCTAACCTGGGAGCAGCCCAGGCCATTGCCAACAGGCTTCAGCATGCCTCCCACAAATATCCGGGCTGGTTTAAGGGCTCTCCTGCACCAGCAAAGCTCGCCGCTTTATATGGTGAGCCGTTACAGTATTTCCAGGAGCAGGGGCTCTGGCAACCTGCTAACAACAAGGCTGCAGTGATGGTGGAGGATACCGCGTTCGGGCACAGTTGGGGTGATGCGCTGCTGGACAGCCTGAGGCACGCAGGTTTTGCTCCATTGCCTTACGATCTGACAGCGCTGGAGCAAACAGATTTCCGCACCCTGCTGGATAAATACAATCGCGAACAAGTATCTCTGGTGGCAATAACAACGACCGGCAGTGTTGCTGCTTCTAATTTCGTTAAGCAGTTCCGCCAGCAGGAGATCAAAGCTTTGCTGCTGGGTCATGGGCTGAGATGGTTCGATGAATGGTATGAAATGACCGGCGCCAGTTCTGACTTTGTTATCGCTATGGACTCGCCTATGCCCATGGCCCTGTGGCAGCAGTGGTGGGTGCGCCGTTATACCGAGAGATTTAAACAACCACCCAGCATTCAAGCCGCAGGCTTGCATTACGATTACACCCGGATGGCGATCAAGGTACTGAACTCGGCAACCGTACTGGACCTCAACGATCTGGTAGCAACTATCTACCGGACGCCCTATCGCGGAGTCTGGAACCGCTACCGCTTCGTCCGCTACGGCGACAGCCCGGAGCAGACAACCAATGAAGTGTTAACCGGCAAGTTTATGGAGGGTTTCTTTTTACCGATGGTCCAGCTGTTCGGCGGTCAAGCGAAGACCATCTGGCCAACGAAATATGCAGACCAGCACTTCCGGGCTCCGCCCTGGATCTAGTTGGAGGGCAACAGGATGCATGAGACTTTTTTTCTGGTACTTAGCCTGGTAGGGCTGCTCATCGTCGCCAGCTTGCTGCTTCCGCTGGCCAATCGCACCAACATTCCCTAACGCTACTGCTAGCTTTGGCCGGAGGTGTGCTAGGTGCTAAGTTAATCAGGCTTGTTTTAGATCAATAGTATGGATCTCTGTCTTCAGATTAGACAGTATGTGGGTGCACATCCGGGCCGCTTAGGCCGCGAACCGAAGTTCTGGCAGGATGTACTCAATCGACTGCTTTGGGTCGATAAGAGTCTAATTCTGTCGTACCGCGCCATGTCCGGAATTGGCTGTGGTTTCAATGAGTCAATGCAATACCTGTCTTTAATTGAAATATGGAGTGTTGGAATATGGCGAGAAGACCTGGATTAAAGTACACGCATGCACTGAAAGCGGAGATATGGGATAGATACGAGGCAGGGGCTCTGAAAAATGATTCAGCCCTTTTGATTGTGTAGGTCGCTTTGATCAGGACTTTATATGAATGGATACCGCACCGGTAACAGAATCATAGAACCTACAGGCGGTATCAAGTAATAACTTATACTCTTCGTAACTTTTCAAATCACCCGTCACTGCAAATATAAGATTACCGTTATAGTTTCGAATATCGGAGATCCGATTAACGGGTTTTTGCTTCGCCCATGATATGAGATCCGTCTGTATACGGTTTGAGAGCACTGTATCCATTAACTGCTCATTATTCGTATAGATGACCAGGAGCTTATCAAGGTCGGTTACCCTGGTGTACATAGGCTTCTTTAGTCCGATCCATTTATCTCCGATCGACTGAAGGGATTGAGGGAGAATTCGAAATTCAAAACTTTTCGAGTCCAGTTTGGTAAACAGAGCATAAGTATAACGGTTGGACTCACCGCTAATTCCTGTCGATGCGCTGGAAACTTCTACTTCTGTGCCGGCTCGCGAAAATCGCAGTTTTGGCATTAGAAACAGGCTTGGGGTTTCAATAATACCGTTATTTTCTGCTGCCAACCTTCTCAGTAAAGGTTTCATATGACGCACAGATCGGCGGTGTAGTGCCCATCCCAGAATTAGCCCCCCTAAGATCAATACGGCTATGAGTAATGTGTGATTCATTACGTATACCTTCCTGAAACCTGATGCACTTCCATACAGGCAGTCATCTGGCTTTTTTGTTTGTGTTCCGCTTTGTCTTGCATATGTTTTGAAACTCTCCCTGATGAATTTTCAGCTGCGGGGGATCTGTTTATTCCTGCCGGTAACAGGCTCAGGCTGCACAGGTAGAGAACCAGTGCATTGAGCAGGTGCCACAGGAAGTGGCTGCCGATGGGGAAAACATCACAGATAAGGTTGTCCATTGCTCGAAAACTGACGGAAAGCAAAAAAATCAGGCTTGCTGATAACAGGATAGTGGGTCTGCTGAGTTGATGACTGTAGTGCCACATGCCTAAGGAAAATAAAACTAGCAGGGCTGGTGCATAGATCAGTGAACCATTCAGGATGTCTGGAAAGCCCCGGCAATAAAGAGCGACGCCGAGATAGATCAGCAGGCTCATCAGACTTACCACTACCGGCAAGTGAATAATATTTCGTGCGTATAGCCAGAGAAAGGCCAACTGGAACAGTAGGATCGGAATGATGTCGAGCCAACGGGCCCAGTTTGTGGCAAAAGTATGAAACAGAAAGCTGCCAAGTCCGATAACAATACATAGCAGGGGCAGGAGTAAATGGGTGTCTGAGGCATGTTTATTCCTGCGTAAGGTTACCAGCATAAGGTAACCACTCAGCAGAAAGCCGATATTGGTCAGTGCATTGATGGGCTCTGCCCAGAAACTGGCATCTACTCGTTCACAGTACAGATCGATCATTGGTTACCCTTCAGAGTTATAACTGTCTGCAATGATTACAAGATTAGTACTTATTTTGCTGATACAGAGAAAATAGCTGATCCACACGGCTGTTCTGAATTCAGGATCAACGATGAATTATCCCTCCCTCTGCTAGGCTTATACGGTAAATGGCTGTTCGCTTTTTGCTGAACACAGACTGATGGAACAGGGGGCAGGCTATGTCAGATAACGATGCAGATAAATTACGTCAGCAGATATTAGATAGCGCTTCATACCGCCGGGCTGATCGGGACCCTGATTGGATCGAAAGTCCGGAAATGAGAGGGGCAAGGCTGTTTCTGGAGTATGCCAAGCCGCAGTTGACGTTACTGCGAGCCAATGTGCGATCCACAATTGTGCTATTTGGTGGCAGCAGGATCGCAGAGCCTGGAATCGCCAGAGAGCAACTGGAACAAGCTCAAAAACTAGCCTCAGCCAATCCTGATGATCCGCAGCTGGCCGCTCAGGTGAGAGTTGCAGAGCGGGTGCTGGCTAAGAGTGGATATTATGACGTGGCCAGAGAGTTTGCCCGTCGGGTCAGTAAACGTTATCAGACCGATGCCGAACGAGATCTGGTAGTGGTAACGGGAGGTGGCGGTGGCATCATGGAAGCCGGTAACCGTGGGGCTTTCGATGTCGGCGCTAAAAGCGTAGGCCTGAATATTACCCTGCCTCATGAGCAAGAGCCGAATATCTATATTGCGCCTGAGCTTTGTTTCCAGTTTCGTTATTTTGCCTTGCGTAAAATGCATTTTCTGGCGACGGCTAAGGCGCTGGTCGCTTTCCCCGGCGGTTACGGCACTTTTGATGAGGTGTTTGAGACGCTTTGCCTGATTCAGACCCGGGTGATAAAGCCGGTTCCGGTGGTACTGGTGGGAGAGGCATTCTGGCGCAAGGCCTTTGATGTTGATTTCCTGTTGGCAGAAGGAGTTATCGGACCAGAGGATGCGGCCCTGTTTGGCTATTGTGAGACTGCCGATGATATTGAAGCGTATATTGTTGACTGGTACACGGAACGGCAGATCGATCCGATGCAGGCTCCATCTCCCTACAAATCAGACATTTGATTCTATGGCGTTGTGAAACGCTTTGGCAGAATCGATTTTCAGCTGGCAGAGATTAGCCTTATCTGGTCAATTATCCTGAATCGGGCGTCAGGCTGACAGATAAGGGTCGAACCATCGACATTAACCGGAAAGGCTGCTCCATCGTCCTTGCTGATCACCAGCTCCTCCCGGATAGAGAACGATTCGAAACCCCATTGCTCCGCCTGTTCCTGGATAGATGAGTTCCAGGCACGGCGAAACTGGCCGGGAAGCCGCAGTATTCCCAAATCACGGATTGCAAACAGGTAGAAACTACCTG
This sequence comes from Amphritea sp. HPY, assembly GCF_050870985.1. Taxonomy (NCBI): domain Bacteria; kingdom Pseudomonadati; phylum Pseudomonadota; class Gammaproteobacteria; order Oceanospirillales; family Oceanospirillaceae; genus Amphritea; species Amphritea sp. HPY. The sequence goes on from NZ_CP194015.1 coordinate 515,223, forward strand.
AGCCGAGGGATTTTCCACGGGCGAAGGGCAGATCCGGCCCCAGGTCGCCATTTACGATGATCATCGCCTGAAACTTGCCCCGACTTAGTATCTGATTGCCATCCATGATCTTCCATTGTTCGGGCTTGTGAACCAGCTTGTGCAACACTTTTTCGCCAGTGGTCAGAGCCGCACCGACAAAGAAAGGTCCCAGATCTCCAAACAGCTGGCTCAGGATCCCTTTGTAGTATTTCATAAACCGGTTTTCAGTAAAGTGGGGGATGCGGCCGAAGATGCCAGCTCCACTGTAACCAACAAAGTGACGTCCTGCAGTGTCATTGTTGTCGCTGGTTATCCTGATTACATCGCAGGGTTGGGTGAAGCCTTGTTCCAGAGAATTTACAAAAACAGCGATCGCCTGCTCTATCTCATCGGGCATTCCCAGGGTCTTTCCGATCAGGTCGGCGGAACCTTTACGCAGAAAGCCCAGCGTGATTTGTGAAAGGGGAGCGCCGCTATCTATACAGCCCTCCAGAACACTGTTAAAAGTACCAGAACCTCCTGCTGAGATAAGGGTTCTGGTACCGTCCAGTACAAGTTGTCGGGTAATATTCCGAGCCTCTGCATGACTGTCAGCACTGTGCAGGTTTACATGAGACCACCCCCTGCGATTGAACTCGGGCACAATACGCTCAATCTTTCCCCAATCGCTGATGGAGCCGGATATCGTGGTTGCAATCACGTCTATTTGATTATGCATCCTGGGGGCTCCTCTCAAGATGTTGTTGAATAAATTGGGTCGCCTGATTGCAGACTTGCTCCATATCCGCAGTGGTACTGATCACCAGGACCGGAATGCCCAGTTGCTGTTCCACCACTTCACAGACCCGGAGGTAACCACGACGCATTCTGCTGAGCTTGTCTGCAGTTTCATGTGGTTGAACAGGCTCTCCACGGGATGCAATTCGCTGGCAGCATAGTTCTGGATCGATATCCAGCATGATCAGAACGTCCGGCAAGGTCATACCGTCGGGGCGTAATTGCTGTAAACGCCTGAGCTCTGGAAATGAGTCAAAAATAGGATCGCTTTCAGGTAGTTGCTGTCTGGCGCTGAGCAATTTTATTGCTTTGGCACATGCCTGCTGGCTGAATGCCTGTTCCTGATACAGGATGGACCATCCCACCAGGTTAAGCAGGGGGGATCCGTCCTGTATAATGTGCTCAGGCCGGTACCAGTGTTCCGCTTCACCGGTTAAGTGATCTCTGAGTAACAGCTCGGCAAGTTTCGGTAATTTGTAGCTTTTAAGCGATCTGGCTTGCTTGGCATAGTGGCTGATTGCATTGCGCAGTGTTTCACTGAACAGGGGGCGGATCGCTTGTTCGTCGCCCTGGTGATATAACTCCATACGATCGCTGATCAGGCATACCTCGCCGTGCCGGGAGAGGTTACGGGACAGGTTGTGACTCAGGCTGCTTTTACCCGAACCATCGATTCCCATTACAGCAATAAGCTTTGAACATACGTCTGTAGGGGGGCGTTGCTGGCGGTCATCTGTCTCGGTTTGCGCCATACGGCGAATAAAGTTCTCCAGGGTATGGGTAAAGCTGTCTGCGGAACCGATAAATCTCTGTGGCGGACCGATATGAACGCTGCAGCATAAAGGCAGTGGCAGCCAGCTCTGTTTAGGTAATGCCCGTTCGGTGCCGAACAGAAATACCGGTAGCACCGGTATATCTCGAAACTGTTCTGCCATTTTACCAATTCCCCAGTGAAATCGACTTATCTGGCCAGCATCGCCCCGGCTACCCTCGGGAAAAATAATAATGTTATGGCCTTTAGCCAGCAGGTTTTCCATTGCCTGTAACGGAGCTGAGCCAGGGTGTTGCCGATCGATCCAGAGTGGATTAAACAGGTAACTGACAATACGGAACAGCAGAGGGTGACGGGAGAAATAGTCCTCGGCAGCAATAACATGGGTTCTTGATATGTCGGCATCGGCAATGATGTAGTACAGCAGCAGCACATCCAGATGACTGTTATGGTTAGCAGCAATAATATAACGCTCCAGTCCGGCCAGGTTTTCCCTGCCTTCAACCTGAACTGATAACAACAGGCGTACTACCGGTCTGAGAAGGAATTTATGTAACAGGAGTCGCAGGCTTAAATTCTTCATTATTAACTTCACCCTTTGATATAAGTGATGTAGTGAAGAATCACTGGCGCGGCATAAAGGTAGGATTTCAGGGGATCGATCAGTTTCCCCTTACCCGGCTGCAGCCTCTGCTTATCGATGCCCAGATCCTCTTCCAGGTACCAAAGGGTTCTGCGGCTCAACGCTACCAGCAATGGGGTGGCTGCTCCCAGCAGCAGGGCGTGAATGGTGTTTAGTTCAGTCCAGCCAGACAGCGCCAGGGAGATCAGTGCTGTAGCAGGGATCAGCATCAGAGTCTTGGTCAGGCTGAAACGTTTATCCCGGCCGACAAAGATCGCAAACAAGTCACAGATGGTGACATTCAGTATCAGCATGGCCGGCAGCCAGGGCGACAGCCGGGTCAGGTATCCGAGATGCCCGATACAGTAGCCGAACAGGAACAGGCCAAAATTGATGGCGCCCAGTGAAAAAACAATCCCCTTGCTGTTGTAGCCGGGCAGGGTGGCCAGAAGCGCTGTAATGAATACGCCATAAACCGGAATAAACAGAATAAACCCCTGGTACTGACCGGTCATAATCAGCAGGCTGGTGATCGGAATAGCCAGATAAGCCCCGGCAATCGGTAGGCGGTCTTCAGGCCGGACAGCTATCAGGGAAAAGTATTCCCTGAGCGCAGCCAGTGAAAGTACACAGAGAATCCATATTGCAACCTCAGCTCCGATAAACTGGACAACTAGCAGATAGCAAATCAGAACCCAAAGACTGGGAAAATAAACATCCAGTGGGTTTTTAAATGGTTTGAATACATTCAGGACGGTTATTGCAGAGATAACCAGAAAGACAGCCAACAGCACTAAAGCTGATGCAGAGAGCATCCGTAGTCTCCTTTAAAGGCGTTTCCTAGGAGTATAGGCAGAAATTTGTGATGTGATTAGATTAGTTTCCACTTCAAGTGCAGCTGGTCAGGTCCGTATTACGCAACTGACTGGATTGAACAGAGCCTGGACCACTTTTCAGCCTTTAGGCCGTTCTGGTGCTGCTGGTCACACTCAGATTTAAATGAAGTTGCACGGCAGTTAAACGAACGACCTAGAAAAACACTGGACTATGTAACACCTGCTGATAAATTAAACGAGTGTGTTGCAACGATCCACTGAATTCACAGCACAAAGCAGACAGCTATCAAACTAATGAATAGGGACCGTGTCTCCTTTTCCTTTCAGGCAAATCGTCTTGTGATGATCGGACAATCAGTTACAGAGGCGTTCTGACAAGCGGCGTAAACACGAGCTAAGCTGGCAACGACCGACTGTCGCTTGCCATATATCGGAAAGGAGCTTTCCTTGTCTGCAGAACAAAACCCATTGTCGGTTTGTGTCATAATTATCCCTGAACGAATCTGGCAAAGGCTTTTAAGAAGCCAGTAAAATAACCCTCACCGGGAAATGCTCATGTCGAAAATATTGGTTCATGCAGGCCCTCCAAAGACAGGTTCTACACAGTTTCAGGCTTTGCTGAACGAGAATAGTGAAGTCTTAAACGAACACTTAATTACAAAATTAAGTCCACAATTGAAACCGTCGATTCGTCCATATTTTCAAGCATTCAATAAAGCCAGAAGGGCTTCGGGAATTGAGAGGTTTGACCGCTACCCCTGGTTTTCTGATATTTCGGAATCTGCCTTTCTCAGGAAAGATGGGCATGAGCACAGCATTGTCTCCGAAGAAGCTTTATTCAAGCTCTTTCCTCACACTTATGAACTCTCAGCTTTCGATAAACTCCTATCAGAAATGTATGAGTACAGAACCTACCTTGTAGTACTCAGAGAGATAAATGGGCTGATAACATCGCAGATATCCCAGGCTATAAAAGGGGTCAGGAGGTTTGACTATCTGTCATGCCAGGGGCCACTGAAACGATACTCACTGGATCGCCTGTTTGAGGGCGTTATAACGAATGAGTATGACCTGGAAATACGGACGTTCAACCAACTGGTCAGAAGCCCTGATAGTTATGCAACAGCCTCAGAGGTTCTGCAAAGGACCTTTAATCGCCCGAACATTAACCTGAAAAAAATCGAAGGTATCAAAAACAAAAGCCTGGGCGCAGAAGGAACAGCTATCCTTCTGGCATACAACAATATCATTCGTATGATTATAGGGCAGCAAGAGCTGGATCGATTACGAATTGAAATACGAGACGCAGGCCGTGCCCTTGATGATAAAATTATGCAGAACTTTCCCACACAACATAAGTTCTGCCCCTTTTCCGAAACTGAACAATCTCGATTTAATGATAGACAGCTAAAGAGAAGCCAGAAGTTTATCGCGTATGCACCAGGAGCATGGGTAGACGAGGTATTTACACCCGTTATTAATAAGAAATCTATCGTTCTTCTCTCTCAGCTTGATAGCGCGGACAGGTCTGTTGCGGTTGAGATGCTCGAACACCATATCCATAAAATTCTGAGACAATGTTCACCGCTTAACAAATCCATCTCACATACAACTGTGACAGATGCGATCGCAGTCTTCCTAAAGGATGAGACAAAGCTTGTTCTGGGAGACTGATTTCAGGACGTTAAAAACAGAAGTAGCTGTTCGTAAATCTCCAACGCTCTATGCAAATAAAAAGGAGCTTTGTGCCTCTTTTATACCGCAAAACGAAGCGGATCGGACATGTTGAAGTACCTCCGTTCCGATAAGTAGCATAGCTGAGACCAATACTGACAACGCCAGCGTCAGGCTTGTTTGACGTGTCAGGTCGCTTATCAGACGTTGGATCGGAAAGGAACGTTTCCTGTCTGAACCAAATGATCTGGTCATAGGTTATTGAGGCTGGTTTACAATAGAATGCTTACAAAAGACTCGCCAATAAGTACATTTGTCAGTTAATTTCTGAGCTCAGGGATTTATCGACATACAGCATTAAGATACTGAAGATGGGTACAATCTCACTGAACTCATGGAGTGTTGGTAGCTAATCAACATTCCAGGAGAGGTTTACACCATCATTAGCTTTTCCAACTTATAGCGCCAGTGCTGAATGGTTGATGGGTTACGCTTCGCTAACCCATCCTACGAATAATGGAACATACAGGTCCGCTTTTGGCACAAAGGCGGACTTTGAGGCTACTCGGCTGAGTTCTATCTGAAGGCCTTCCCGACACTAAGTAGAAGTTCTGCGTTCTCCAACAGGCAGTGGGAATAATAAAAGCCATCTATACTGATCGCATATATGAAATCCTCATAATCATATCCCAAACACACCAGTCTTGGATTATCAGGGAGGATACTTTGATGGAATCTCGGCTTTCTACTTTCTGGACAATTGTTCTTATCACTTTCTTAACTGTTACGAATGCAAATGGACAAAGTCCTGAGGAATTAGACCAGGCTATTCAGCAACTTTCTGCTCATGCTCAAGAGGGTGATCCTGAATCACAATTCCAGCTTGGGGTGCTTTATTTAAAGGGGATAGGCGTTACCCGTGATACAAAAACTTCATTTGAATGGTTTCTCAAGGCAGCTGATCAAGGCCTTTCACAAGCGCAATCAGCAATTGGCTCGTTATACCAGCAAGGGGTGGGGGTAAGCCAAAACAATGTTGAGGCCGCAAGATGGTGGCAACTTGCAGCAGAACAGGGGGACATAGCCGCGCAGAGAGGTATTGGTTTTCTTTACCTAAGAGGTATCGGAGTCTCTCAAGACATAATCCAAGCCGAAAAATGGTATTTACTTGCAGGTAAAAACGGTAATTCGATGGCCCAGTTTGAACTCGGTTTATTATATGACAGGTGCCAGCACCAGCCTTCCATGATGCGCAAAATATTTTGTTCGTACTTAGGGAAGGGTAGCAAAGCATCCCCTGAACCAAGCCCGGTTAAAGCCGCTAAATGGTATCAATTAGCCGCTGAGGCTGGTCTTCCCAATGCTCAATATGCATTTGGCCTTATGCTTGCCCGAGGGGAGCATATAAATCAGGACAATATAAAGGCTGCTATGTGGCTAAACCTATCGTTTTCCCAATTGCCACCTGGAGGAGATCATGACGAAGCATACAAAGAGTTTATGCTGGTTAAGCAGAGGATGAATCCCGAGGAAATATCGAAAGCTAGAGCAATGACTCATGCATGGAGACCAAAATATAATCAACAGCCCCTTCACTAGTTGGCTAAATAACCCTGACTGATCATTCCCAGCTCTATTGCGACTGATCAAAACCGATAACCACATGACCGTGAAGTAAAGCAAAAAATGGAGCCAATGATGAAACCCATAGAGAAGATTACAACGTTTTAGCTTTTACTGAAATTTGTCATGGGTGTGCTTCGGTGCATGCAAACATGGACTGGCGCCTCAATTCGCATGTTGAGAGTCTTCAGCATAGCGGTCATTATGGTCATGCCATCATATATCAATCCAAATCTCCAAAAGCGGACCTATGAGTCTATATCTGTGTAAGGCAGGTACGTGCCAAGAGTCGCCATTCAATAGCGGTGAAACTGAGGCTGTTCACCTTCGCTACTAGTGATTACCCAAGGTGTTGAATTATAAAATCAACACAAAGCTTTATTTTAGGGATTTTATACTTTGCTTGCTGATACAAAATAAAAACATCAAGATTTTGATTTTGACGATTTGAAAGTGGTAAATCGACCGGGACTTCTACCAGCTCGCCGGAAGCCAGGTAAGGGCTAACCCACCAAAAAGGGAAAAGCGAGAGGCCTTCGCCAGCCAGTGTTGCCTCTAGTAATGTTTCACCGCTGTTGCACCAAAATACTGGATTAATCTCTATTGTTTGCCATTGGTTATTCCTTAAACACCACCAGGTTAGAGCGCCATATTTTCCTTTATATTGCAGTGTTGGGCAGGTTTGAAGATCTTCAACGGATAGCACCGTTGTGTCATACCGCGTTTGTAAATCTTGTAATAACTTTGTTGTAGCTACCAGTTTAAACTCAGCTTTAGAAAGGTTTTTTGCAAGCACTCGCTCCTGCGGGACATTGCCTGCGCGAATAGCAATATCGACAGCATCTTTACCTAAAACCGTTAAATCATGGGAAAAATCCAGGTCTAAAAATATGGCGGGATATTGCTGGCGGAACTTCTGCAAAACCGGTGCTAGTACTTTCTCGCCATAGCTTGGCATGGTGCTTATTCTTATCTTTCCCTCTATGGCGTCCAGGCGTTGTGATATTAGCTCATCGGCGTCATTCAACCTCTGCAGCACTTCCACAATCATTTCGTAGTAAACACTGCCCAGTTCCGTTGTACTGACGTTGCGGGTAGTTCGCTGCAATAATTCTATGCCTAACTCGCTCTCCAGGTCTTTTATCCTGCGAGAAATAGAAGATGCCGGAACATCAAACTCTTTGGCTGCCAGGCTAAAGCTATTCAGTTCGGCTGTACGCTTGAAATAGCGTAGTGCGCGCAATTTATCCACAATCACCTCGGAAACGACTAAATACAACCTGTTATTTTATCAATTATTGTTAAAAAAACAAAAATGATTTGTTTCAAACAGTCTGTTTCGCTGCACGACGGAGCCCTATCATGTCCATATTCTAGTGAGCAGCACAGCGTTGAAACCGTATATTGAGCAGGCATTGGCACGCCGCAACAAACTGTGGAGCTTAACCGAATACATACATTCTCTTCCTTGTACGCGAAAGTAGAGGGAAGTCCATACCAGCTAATGAACAGGAAACTACTATGTCTGCATATATGATGGCATTTGTTCGCACTAAAGACTTTGAAGCTTATAACCGTGAATACGCACCGCTAGCCTTCCCCCTTGTCGAGAAGCATGGCGGTCAGCCCCTGGTTATGACTGAAAATGTACAACCCTTAGAGGGGACGCTTCCCGAAGGTCGACTCGTAATTGTGGAGTTTCCATCACTAGAGAATGCAAAGGCGTTCTATGCCGACCCAGACTATCAGCCTTTAATCAAAGTACGCCAGCAGTATACTGACAGCGATGCTGTGATCTTTGACAAAGGGTTTGATCCTTCTGCCATGTAGATTACGCATTTTTGCATAGCGACGGCCTCATGTTACGGGGCCGTCAACATCTGTTTAATTCAAGAGCTCTCCTGTCTGGTGAGTCTTTGTAAGATAAAAGCTTAGCCGGTATAGCTCAGCCGGTAGAACAACTGACTTGTAACCAGTAGGTCCCGAGTTCGACTCTTGGTGCTGGCACCATTCTCCCTACCTGACAACCGTTTCTTTCCGTCTGGAATGCTCCCCTGGCAAAATCAGCCCGAAAAATTGTGTTTTCTGACTTCACTTTGATGCGCCAGCTTGGCAGCTTACAAAATGTAAAGATTCCTGATATGTCTTGTGTGAACCATATATGTCCGCTGTCGCCAGAGAGCTAACTTCAGGTTAAGCCCAGCGTTAGTACTGGCAGTAATTGGATTGCATACAGCTAAGCTTTTGCTGGCCTCTCCAGGGGACTTCATAACTCTACAGCGGACATAGCATTTAGAGAAAAGACTGGATAGTTGACTTTTAAATGCATATGCATGTAGTGTTGTGATATGGCTGATATCAGGGGGAGAAGCGTTTCTCAACTTGAGTGGGCATGGGAGATCTTTTTATTGAGATACCAAAGTTGATTGGCAATAAACGCAACAAAAGATTTATAAGCACCAGAGGCCCGAGTACAGTCAACATCTGCTGGAACTGAACCAGGCAATGGTTAATTTGAAAACAAAGCAACCAATAACATGCATATGCATTCTCTGTAAGTGTATGAGTTTTTGAAAGAAATTTTAGGGTGCGAAAGCATAGAAAGGTAGAGCAATGATTCTGGAAGAAATACTGAGCGCCATCAGAGAGGATCAAAAAGTTTTGATCCCAGACTCCTGGGCACAAGGCAGAACAACTTTTGGAGGGCTGACGGGCGCCATTCTTTGTGAAGCCACCGCCAGAGATACGGATCCAGCACGGCGCCTGCGAAATTTTGAAGTTGGTTTTGTCAGGCCACTGGAAGCCTTCAAGCCTTTTGACGTTCAAGTTGAAACCCTGGCTAACGGAAAGACAGTTACCATTAAATCTGCCCGAATTGTTCAGGGAGATAAAGTGAGGGCGACGGCTAGAGCGGACTATGTCTTACCGATTGAATCCAATGTGACAATTGAAACATTTATCCCGCCTTTACTTAAAGACAAGAAAGAGTCAGTTTTGTTACAAGGGGATCATTTGCCGTCCTTTTTCCAACACTTTGACAACCATATTGCGACTGAAGGGATGCCATTCTCCGGGCAAGATATTCCGCAACTCGGTGGCTGGATGCGATTTAAGGATGCTCCAACAAAAATGACAGCCTCCAGCCTGGTTTGCCTGACCGATTCCTGGCCACCCTCTGCTGCATCTCATTACAAAGGCTTTAAACCCCTCTCCACACTTAGCTGGAGTATTCATTTTGCAAACCTCATACATGAAGTTTCCACGACGGATTATTTGGGTTATCTGTCCAAAGCAAATTTTGCTGAGAATGGCCTGAGCTCTTCGCAGGCAGAAATCTGGGGCGCGCAAGGGCAGCTATTAGCAAGAAGCTTCCAGACCAATCTTATCTACGGATAAGTTTTTAATGCCACAAGGTTAAGACAGAGGGTGTCCAGTACGAACACCCTGATTTCCCGGTGGTTATTATAAATATGCATGTAGATGCATGTATATTTTAAAGGATAAGTGAGAAATATAATGACTTACAGTGATGAAAATAAAAGCAACTCCTGGGCGCTGGTGACAGGTTCATCGGGAGGCATAGGTTTGGCCTTTGCTGAGGAGCTGGCAAAAAAGAAGAAATCGATCATTCTGGTTGCCAGGAATGAAAACAGGCTTGTTGAACTCAGTAAAAAAATAAGCCAGCAATACGGCGTGGCGACCAAAACTGTAGCTGCAGATCTTTCATCTCTGGAAGGTGTAAACCACCTAATCAGTGAGACCAAAGAGCTGAAGGTGAACCTGCTAATTAACAACGCCGGCAAGGAGGAATCTGGAAGTTTTCTGACATTGCCCCCCGCTGAAATGCTCAGTTCGATTGCCTTAAACTGCTCAGCACCATTGCTGCTCACTCACCACTTAGCTAACAAAATGGCGAGCCAGGGTGGTGGTCAGATTCTGTTTATCTCTTCTATTGTTGCCTTTCAAGGCGTGCCTTTGATTGCAAACTACGCCGCAACTAAATCCTACCTATTAACTTTCGCTGAAGGCATAGCGTTAGAGCTGGAATCGCAAGGTGTCAAAATTTCCATTGCGGCTCCGGGCTTTACCAAAACTAATCTGGCACCGCATCAGAATTTTGAAAGTACCCCCTTTAAGCCTTTGGACGCGGAATTTGTTGCCCATTACACCTTAAATAAACTGGGTAAGCGGCGCCTGATCATTCCAGGTTTTATCAATAAGGTTCTGTTCTACCTTGGCAAATACCTGCAATCCCGTCGAAAAAACTCGCAAGCTTTCGGCAAGGTCTTCAGGCTGGTTCTAAGGGATGAGCTGGCGATTACTGACACTGCAAAGGTGGAACAATGAAGAGTGATTTAACTTTGTTTGTAAACGCGCTGACCGTTAACAGCATAAAAATGCTGCTGCTGTGTAACGCCATAGATATCAAGCCCGATTACAAGCACGTTGTGTTGCACCGGGGGCAGCAAATAAAAGCTGAAAGTTTTCTTCGGATCAATCCCGGTGGCAAGGTGCCGGTATTGGTCGAAGGTGGTTTTGTCCTCAACGAATCTAACGCGATCCTGCAATACCTTGCGAATAAGTATCAGTCATCACTTTGGCCCGGTGACATAGCCTCTCAGGGTGAGGTGCTGAAATGGCTGTTCTGGCAGATGAACCGTTGGAATGCAGCGGTTGGTGTATTTAGTCATCGTCGCGTGGTTTTACCCCATTGGGGTTTCGAGGGGCGGTGGACGTTGTCGCCGGAAGAGGTAGATCAATTTCACTGTTCTATGACCGTAATTGAGCGGGCATTAACCGGTAAGCATGCGCTTGTTGGCAACGGTTTTAGCATCGCTGATATCAGTCTTGGGAGTTATCTGATGTTTGCTGATGAAGCAGGGATCCCCCTTGAGGAATACCTTAATGTCTCTCGCTGGCTGAAGCAGTTGCGTGAGATGCCCTGGTGGCAGAAAACTCAACAGACTCTTCGGGATGTTTTGAACAACAATGCTGAGGAGTGATATGGCAATTGCGGCAAAGCTGTTTCTTTACCTGTTGATAACAATCTTTCGGTTATCAAATAGTAAAGCGGGGCCAGGCAACATCTGCTTAATGCCCTGGCAAGGTCGTAAGTGAAAAAGAGGTTTAAGTTATGAAACGCGTTGTCGTTACTGGTTTAGGTATCGTTTCCAGTATTGGAAATAATCAGGATGAAGTTTTTCAGTCGTTAAGATGCGGCAGATCAGGCATTAAGTTTAAGCAGGAATACAAAGAGATGGGGTTGCGCAGCCATCTGGCTGGGAGCATTGAAATCGACGTTAATGAGCATATAGACCGTAAAACCCTGCGTTTTATGGGGGATGCTGCCGCCTATGCTTATATTGCGCTGACAGAAGCAATTCAAGACTCCGGCTTGAGTGATGAACAGGTATCCAATGTACGTACCGGTCTGATTATGGGCTCGGGAGGGGCATCATCGTCGAACCTGGTAGAAGCTGCGGATGTTTTACGCAGTAAAGGCGTGAAGCGTGTAGGTCCTTACCGTGTAACACAGACCATGGGCAGTACGCTTTCGGCCTGTCTGGCGACGCCTTTTAAGATTAAAGGGGTCAATTACTCGATCTCGTCTGCCTGTGCTACCAGCGCTCACTGTATAGGTGCAGCGATGGAGCAGATTCAGTTTGGTAAGCAGGATGTGGTATTTGCTGGCGGAGGTTAAGAGGAGCATTGGACGCTGGCTTGCCTGTTTGATGCGATGGGTGCTTTATCTACGCGTAATGATTCACCAGAGACAGCCTCCAGGGCCTACGACGCTAACCGAGATGGTTTTGTCATTGCCGGCGGGGCTGGCGCGCTGGTTTTAGAGGAGTTGGAACATGCTCAGGCGCGCGGTGCCACCATTTATGCAGAACTTGTCGGTTATGGTGCAACCTCTGATGGGTACAACATGGTCGCCCCCAGCGGCGAGGGCGCAGTGCGGTGTATGCAGCAGGCTTTAGCAATGATCGACGGCGACGTTGATTATATCAATGCCCACGGTACCAGTACGCCAGCCGGAGATCTGCCGGAGTTACGAGCCATGAAAGAAGTATTCTCTGACAAGGTCCCAAAAATCAGTTCAACCAAGTCACTAACCGGCCACAGCCAGGGGGCTGCCGGAGTGCAGGAAGCTATTTATTCATTAATCATGCTGAAGAATAACTTTATCTGCGCGTCTGCCAATATCGAAGAGCTGGATGCTGAAGCGATAAGTTTGCCGATCGTTCAAGAAACGATTGAGCACATCAGGTTGAACAAAGTTATGTCCAATAGCTTTGCTTTGGCGGTACTAACGCATCGCTGATATTCCAGCGTATTGATCCTGCCTAGGTCATTCATAGCAGCATATGTGAAAGCTCTGGTATCTGGAAAAAGGGTATCTGTTTAATTGTTAGAGGTAAAAGCTATGAATAAAAGTCTTCAGGCACAAGTTGTTGTCATAGGTGCGGGCCCTGGTGGTTATACCGCGGCGTTTCGTGCAGCAGACTTAGGGTTAAACGTTGTATTGGTTGAAAAGCATTCGACTCTGGGAGGCGTGTGTTTAAATGTGGGTTGTATTCCCTCCAAGGCGCTCTTGCACTCGGCGAAAGTCATTGATGAAGCGAAAAGTATGGAGTCGCATGGGGTTTCCTTTGGTGAACCAACTGTCGATGTGGGAAAAATTCGTAATTATAAAGATGGCGTTGTCAGGCAGTTAAACAGTGGATTAGCGAGCATGGCGAAAATGCGTAATGTTCAGGTGGTACAAGGTGTTGCCAGGTTTACTTCTAAGCACTCTGTTGCCATTGAAGGGAATGCTGAAGTGGAAAGCATCAATTTTGAAAATGCTATTGTCGCTACCGGGTCCCGGGTTGTTCAATTGCCTTTCTTGCCCGATGATGAGCGTATTATTGACTCTACCGGTGCGTTGGAGTTGAGCGATATCCCATCCAAAATGCTGGTGATTGGCGGCGGAATTATAGGTCTGGAAATGGCCACGGTTTATCGCGCTTTAGGTAGCAAAATAACCATCGTTGAAATGTCTGATCAGTTGATCACTGCAGCCGACAAGGACGTGGTCAAAGTACTGCATCGTTACGTTAAAAAGCGGTATGAGTCCATTCTGCTGGAGACCCGGGTGACTGAGGTTGAGGCCAGGGACGACGGCTTGTGGGTGACGTTTGTGGGTGGCAACAGTGCCTTGGAACCACAGCGTTTTGATAAAATATTGTCGGCGGTGGGGCGTCGGCCTAATGGCGATCTGGTTGACGCGGCTAAAGCAGGTGTGACTGTCGACGAGCGCGGATTTATTCCAGTGAATAACCAGTTGCAAACTAATGTGGATAATATTTATGCAATCGGTGATTTGGTCGGTCAACCTATGCTTGCCCACAAAGCGACTCATGAGGCTCATGTGGTTGCGCAGGTGATTGCAGGTAAGAACCAGGTGTTCCAACCGAAATGCATCCCCAACGTTGCTTATACTGATCCGGAAATAGCCTGGGTTGGCGTTACTGAAAAAGAAGCTCGCGCTAAAGGTATTGATTACGGCGTAGGGACTTTTCCCTGGGCGGCGAGTGGTCGGGCTATAGGTGCCGGGCGAAGTGAAGGTTTTTCCAAGACTATTTATGATAAATCCAATGACCGTATTATTGGCGCTGCTGTTATTGGAATTAACGCGGGTGAATTAATTGGTGAGGCGGGGTTGGCGATTGAAATGGGCTGTGTAGCGGAAGATATTGCTTTAACGATTCATGCACATCCGACGCTTTCAGAGTCTTTGGCATTTTCTGCTGAGGCTTATGAGTGTAGTTGCACTGATTTGCCGCCCGCGGGAAAAAAGGAACCAGGGTTACTTAAAAGTGAGAAGTGAACTCCAACGGCTTAAGCTGGTCGATTCGGTCAATTCTGTAAAAGAGAGTTATATCCTTTACACCCCGGTCAGGCGACCTGAAGAGATGAAGGAATACAAGGCGCTGGAGGATCTTACAAAGGATGGGTATTAACTAGTTTGAGGATATACTCCGGCACGCATCATGCGATAGTAAGTGACTACTAATTGCTGTTTGACAGATAAATGCATGTGCATGTAATATCTTTTCTTATGACTAATAAATCGACTTACATTGAGGGGCTCAAGCAGCTTCCCTGCCTGAATTTGAGCCTGAGAAAAGCGACGCGCGTGATGAACCGCATCTACGATCAGCAGCTGTCTCAGGCCGGGGTGAACGGTGGCCAGTTCAGTATTCTACGGGCGGTCTCAAAGTTAGGTGAGACCACAAATAAAGAGTTGCAGGCACTGCTGGCGATGGACCAGACTACGCTCACCCGTAATCTGAAGCCGCTGACGCGTGATGGTCTGATTCACGTAACACCGGGAGAGGATCGCCGTCAGCGCATACTCACTTTGAGTGAGCACGGCCTGACCGTTTATCGAGATGCTGAAGTTTATTGGCAGCAAGCGCAACGCAAGGTCTATCAGCATATGGGGCCGGAACTTAGCCAGCAGCTGCTGGGGCTGAGCCAGGCGATAGTTAAGTTGGATTAAAAAATCAGGTGCATACATATAAATGCATCCCCGTGAATTAAGGTTGTATAGGAATATGTCAGCGAGCTGACATTTTTTAGCACTGATACATGTACATGAAGGTTTCCTCCGCTACGTTCGAATTTTTGAATCGTAAGGGCTGTTTAGTAACGTCCCCTCTGCACCGGTGTGCGCTCATCGGCCCCCTGAAGGAAGTGCGACAGATACCCCTGACGTTTCCAGATTATAGCTTCGTAGAGTTCGGGAAAATCGGATACTACAGAGTTGATTACTGACGGTAGCGCTAATAGCCGATCGCTCCATTGAGCAATCTTTGGTAATGCTTCTCTGTCGATAATCGGGAGTTGACGGTCGATGAGCCCCAGGCGAACGAAAAGCGGTGCGTAGGCCGCATCGACTAATGAGAAATCAGCGCCATTAAAGAACGGGCCTTCACCGAGTTCAGCCTCCAATATTTCGAGTTTAGCTTTATTCGCGCTCACCACGTCGCGAAACGCCTCCTCGGTTTCTGCAGTTGTCATGTGCAGAGTGTCCACCAGACAGTTCGAACAGAATTCGATCCAACTGCGGTTGCGTGCACGTTGTATCGGATCAGCAGGGTGAAGCCGGGCAGGTGTTAGTTCATCAATGAGTTCGTTTATCACGGCAGACTCGTAAATCACGTTGCCGCCATCCACTACCAACAAAGGAACCTTCCTGGTTGGAGATAGGCCCAGAAACCACTCGGGTGGCTCAGCGAGATCCACGTAGCGGATACGAAACTTCACTTGCTTATGCAGGAGCGTTATCACTGACCTCTGTACGAATGGACACAATTTGGAACCGACCAGCTCGAAATCTGCAGCCGCCAGCTTAGTGAGTTTTTCGTCAGCGAGATCTTGGTAATAGTGCCCGAAGTGTTGCAGCAATGCTTCTTCAGTGACACCGATGTCATACGCCGGTGATGAAATGCTGAGTGCGCGCCGGACCTCGAGTACAACCACCCCTCGTACCCTCTCTTTCAGGGAGCCCCATTGTTCGAAGTGCTGGTGTATCTTTGGATACAGCTCGTCGAACGCGGGCGAATCCCGCTCTATATACCGCGCTACACCTTTGAATCTGAACCCCTTTCTTGAGAGCGGATCGACGATGTTTATTTCGACAGCGGGGTTCCGTTGCAGGTTCGACACTGTATTGGGCGATCGAACCTCGCCGAACAGGATATGGTTGTCGTCGAGAACAACCATTGTTCCTTTCGGTGACAGATTCGGTGTGCCATTCTCATTAACCGTTGCCACGAACCCCAGGCGGTGTTGCGCAATCAACAGCTTCATTTCATCCGTCAGGATACCCATTAGTGATCCTCCATTGGTTCATTTTGAGATTTATCCGCGCCCCTGAAACTGTTGGCTGGAAACCGTTACACAGCAGGCCCTCCATCACCTCACATAAGAGGACCTGCTGAAACCGTCAAAAAGCAACAAGTAACATAACCGCCTAAGTGGCGACGCCCGCAATTAATGCTCTCAGTGAGCTGTATCGCCTGCCAGGCAAGCCGCCATAACACGCGCCGGACCACCGGTACCACCGACATGGTTTAACGCCCCCACCATCAGACTGCATTGACCCTGCTGTTGCGCCAGTTCGCCCAGGTTGGTTAAGTTTTCAACGATCAAAACATCACGCTGGTATAAACGCACATGCGCAGGCCAGGCATTGCTCCATTTATCATCTGTGCCTTTAGCGCCCTGACCGGAATCGGTACTGAAACTGTCAGCAGCAATACCTGAGATTCTGATCTGTTTTTCATCCATGATTTTGATTATTTCTGCAATCGCTTCAGCGCTAAATCCAGGGTGATTGAGACTGTTGACGTAGCGCGATTGATCCCAGTCTTCGGTGCCGGAAAAATAGAACTGCTCCCAACCCACCCGGCCAACCAGCCACACGCCTTCTTTGATCTGATCGGCAACAGCGCGAATATCAGCGGCTCGAATAGTCGCTTGTGAGCTGTCTGAGAAGTCCGTGATACTGGTATCCGGGCTTGGGTTTCCGCCATTTTTTTTCAGTTCTTTTTCTACGCGCTGTGAGATATCGATCAATACGATATCACCGGTCAATTGTGCTGTGGTCAGCTGATGAGCAGCTTTACGTTCAGCGAAAGGTATAGCGCTTGTTTCTGCACTTTGTTCATTATTCCAGTAATGATTCGGGGCGTTAAAACTAGTGCCATTGTGCTCCTGAATTAAAATCGCGCCACTCTCGAAGTGCCCCTGGTTAGTGGCCCACTTGTCGACCGGATATAACACCGCCTGATGGTAAAACCCGGCTATAGGGGTGCTATCGGCAATGGGCTTGCTTAAATCGGGTTTGGTGGCATCCTCTGTGCTGGGCGCAAAAGTGGGGATGGGATGGCTCAGGTCAATAAAGTTAAGTTCGACCTGAGTGTTTGCATGGATACTGCCTGCGCTAATACTGGCCAATATGGCTGCGGTAGTCAGCAACTTTTTCATGGTGGTACTCCTGATAAATGGAAACTTTGTATTATGTGATTGAGCCGGCTCGATAAGCGCATATTAAACCTGTCGCGTATGTGATTAAATGTCACCTTGTTCTTAACAGTTGTGATGAAATTTCACTTATGGATAAGCTCAGTCTTCTCAAGCAGTTTGTCGTATCGGTTGAACAAGGTGGCTTTGCCGCCGCCGCTAACCACTTAGGTTTATCCCCTTCGACGTTAAGCAAAGCTATGGCGCGATTGGAAGAACACCTGAACTTCAAGCTGTTTCACCGCTCGACCAGGCAGGTCAGTCTGACCGAAGCTGGTAGTCGATACCTGATTACCGCCCGACAGATCCTCATGGAACTGGAGCAGTGCGAACAACGGCTTCAACAGGCTAATGATGAGCCCAAAGGCCGGATAAAAGTTAACCTCCCGGTATCTTACGGACGACTTTATGTGATGCCGTTACTGCAACGCTTTATTCAGCAATACCCGGAAATCGAGCTGGAACTGTCATTTAATGACAGCTATGTCGACATGCTGGAACAGGGAATCGACCTGACAATTCGCAGCGGCAGCCTTGAAGACCGGCGTCTGGTCGCTCGTAAGCTGAGCCCCGTCGACTTTTTGATCTGCGCAGCCCCCGATTATCTGACAAAGAACGGATGTCCATCGACGGCAGCCGAATTCAGTGACCACCCCTGGATTCGCTTTCGTTATCGGCAGACGGGTCGATTAATGCCAGTGACAATGCCCGATGGAGACGGTGAGCAGAACTATGATCCCGGGCAGCAATTTATTGTCGATGACGGCGAAGCCCTGGCAGAACTTTGCGCTCAGGGTTTGGGGCTGACCCAGCTGCCCCATTTCATAGCCCGGGATTGGCTTAAAGATGGTCGTATTGTTCCGATTCTGCCCTACTACCGGCCACAGGAGCACGGCGTCTATTGCATTTATCCGAAGCGTGAATTTCTACCGGCAAAGGTCCGGGTGCTGATCGAATTTCTGATTCAGCAGATCGAAGCGAGTGGCGAGAGTGCCTATCGAACCTGGGCAGAAGAGCCGGAAGGCTGCTGGGCTAAATAGGAAATACTGGGCGCAAGACAGGCCTCTGGTCTGATCCATTGAGACTACTTGCCGAATCGGAGAGAGTAAGTTCAGCCTATCGACAGTCAGTCATCTATGTTGTTTGAGGCCTCTCTATTGCGGCTGTTGAGCCTTTGCCCGCCGGCAATTACTGGGAATATATCTGTACCGGTGAGTGTATCAAGAATGCATCATCCTGCTCGTCCTTCAGCATCAACTGAACACAGTCAGGGTCTTGCCATTTAATACTGTTAAACAGTTCAATAAGCCCTGCGGTATCTAACCCATCGGTTGTGCACATAAAAATATCGCATTGCATATTTTTTTTATCGCCCGCATAAGGGTCAACTTTCACGAGTTCGCAGTCGTGATGGTTCTGCCTGATATAGTTGCTGATAATATCGGCATTTGGGTGTTTGCTTTTATCCTGGCCGTTGCTGCCGTCATTGATCATAGATATCAGGATAATGTCAGTAACGCTGCTCATATCGGTTCGCCTCTGCTTATTGCCTTAAACACTAGATAGTAAGAACTATAGCTATAGGGGCGGGTTCTGGCCCGGATATTTCGTGAGGAGATTGGGGACGGAATTTTAGTAAACCATGCGAATGTGATAAGTGAGATAAGTGGTTCTGAGTTAAATATCGATGTTACCCAGTTGGTTCACTAAACCAGGTCGGTTCAACATTCCCGATAACAGGCAGCAACCAAACAGCAGGTTGTTTATGTAGCGGTCTTCGCATTCCTTTCTACAATGAACGTAGGTGCGTGCTTAGCGCGTGCAGAGCACCGCGAAGCCAGACACCAAGAGGTGTATATGTTCAGGTCTAAGATTTTTCTGAAAACCTTGTTAGTCATACTGCTGATCGTATTTACCAATGCTGGCTT
The DNA here is from genome assembly GCF_050870985.1 of Amphritea sp. HPY. Taxonomy (NCBI): domain Bacteria; kingdom Pseudomonadati; phylum Pseudomonadota; class Gammaproteobacteria; order Oceanospirillales; family Oceanospirillaceae; genus Amphritea; species Amphritea sp. HPY. The sequence goes on from NZ_CP194015.1 coordinate 534,552, forward strand.
TATTACGTTCTTCACCATTCCCATCGTAAAAAATAATGCCTATTCACTGGAAGAGAAACTGGCTAAATCTATGCTCAGTAAAGCCTCAGATACGGTTAACAACACCTATATCGAGCTGGAATCATTTAAGCAGAATGCCAACGCCATAATCCGCAAAAACTTAAGGAATATGGCGCTGCTGGTGGAGGGGGTTATTAATCAAAGGTACCTGAAATTCAGAGCAGGGGATATTTCTGAACAGACTGCAAAGCAATTAGCGATGGAGGATGTACGGGCACTGCGCTACGGCGATAACGGCTACTTCTGGCTTAATGATTTTGACTTCATCATGTTAATGCACCCCATACTTCCCGAACTTGAAGGGCAGGATCTGGTTGATCTGAAAGACGAAAATGAAGTGTATTTGATGCGTGAGTTCGTGAATGTCATAAAGGAGAATAATGCCGGTGAAGGCTATGTCGGCTACAGCTGGCCTAAACCTGGTGAGACCGACCCGCAACCTAAATTATCTTATGTTCGTTCCTTCGACCCCTGGCAGTGGATCCTGGGAACCGGTGTCTATATTGATGAGATTGATAAAGCTATCGCACTGAAGAAGCTGCGATTGGTTGAGCGGCTTATCGATGAAATGAAAAACACCGTCATCGGTAAGTCAGGGTATATGTTTATCTTCGATGCTGAGCAGAATGTTATTTACCATCCTAACGTGACTGAAAACAGACTTGCCGGTATATCCAGCCCAGCCACTGAAAAGCGACTGGTGAATGAGCTGATCAAAGCCTCTGGTACACCGGATCTGCCCTTTGAATATATCTGGGATAAGCCCGGTGACCCCGGAAACTATGCTTACGACAAGATTGGTTGGGTACGCTATTTTGAACCCCTTGGCTGGTATGTTGTGGCTTCTGCGTATGTTGCCGAGTTAGATGAAAGTGCCTCTAAAGTAAAAAATATTGTGTTGACGATAACGGCCATTGTACTTATCGCTTCGTTGACGTTCGGCTACATATTCTTCTGGCGACTGCTGAATCCGATCAATACCCTCGCTGAACTGGTGCAAAGAGTCCATGACGGTGATTTCGACGTCAGAAGTAATATCAAACGAGACGATGAAATAGGTATTCTGGCATCGGAGTTTGATGACATGGTCAGCAAGCTGAAAGATCATATTCAAAATCTGGACAGAAAAGTTGCTGAGAAAACAGAAGAGTTACAAAGCAAAAACTCGATTCTGGAGATTATTCCGGAAAAGCTATCCAGATATCTCCCGCCACAGATATATGAGTCGATCTTCCAGGGTGAGCGTGATGTTGAGATTACAACGGAACGAAAAAAACTGACGGTGTTTTTTTCAGATATCGAGGATTTCACCGCAACAACCGAAGAGATGCAACCTGAGGATCTGACCGTTCTGCTGAATGAATACTTTTCCGAAATGTCAGCTATAGCCACCCGGCATGGTGGCACAATCGATAAATTTGTTGGCGATGCGATGCTGATTTTCTTTGGCGATCCGGAAAGTAAAGGCGTTCAGCAGGATGCAATTTCATGTGTGAAGATGGCAATCGAAATGCAGCAAAAAATGGCCGAGCTACAAGCGAGGTGGTTGCAGACGGGGTATAAAAATCCTTTTCATATGCGCGTTGGTATAAATTCAGGCTACTGCAATGTGGGCAACTTCGGCAGCAATGAACGTATGGATTACACCATCATCGGCGAAGAGGTAAACCTTGCCGCCCGTTTACAATCAGCGGCAGATCCTGATGGCATCATGATCTCTTACGAAACTTACGCCCTGGTTAAGGATTTCTTCAGCGCAGAGGAGCAGACTCCCATCCATGCTAAAGGTATTCAACGTGAAATTCGGCCCTATGCACTAACCGGAATTTTTGATCAGGCATTGCTGGAATCGACATTTATCCGTAAAGAGCAGAACGGCATGCTGGTGGTTATCGATCTGGATAAGATGACTGAACAGGATCGTAAACAGGCTCGCACGGAGATGGAAAATATTATTCAAAAACTCAAAAAGTGATCTTGCCAGTCAAGGCCTCAACGGCGGGAAGCATATGATCTGATTATTTCTTTGAAGATACCTGAAGCTGGTTGCGACCAGGAATAATTAATGACTGGTCTCTAATCCGGTTGTTGTATCGGCAAGTGTATCGGCAAACCATGTCTCAAACTCACTTGCGGGTATCGGCTTAGACAATAGATAGCCCTGTGCGTAGTCACATCCCCAGGCTTTCAACAAATCATATTGTTGAGCTGTTTCAACGCCTTCTGCGATGACTTTTATTCCCAGCCTGTGCGCCATCATTATTATAGATTCACACAGTGCTACATCATCCGGATCATTTTCCAGGTTTTTAACGAAAGACTGATCGATCTTGAGATAATCAATATCGAATTTTTTAAGATAGGACAGTGAAGAGTACCCTGTCCCGAAATCGTCCAGTGACACTTCCATGCCGGCATCGCTGAGCAGAAATAGTTTGCTGGAAATAATCGGATTCGTATCCATCAGCAGTCCTTCGGTCATCTCCACTACTATTGCCTTGCCGGGAAGCTCCTGTTGGTGAAGGAATTCGAACCAGTCATACAGGTCATTGCTTTCATATCGAAACTGGGCCGGTGACATATTTACACTGATCTGGAAATCGGTCTGGAGCGATGTGCGCCATGATTTCACTTGCCGTGCTGCTTGCCTGAATACCCAGCTACCGATATCGATGATCAGTCCGTTCTCTTCAGCAATAGGAATAAATTCAGCCGGGCTAATGAAGCCTCTGGTTGGGTGCCGCCAGCGAATCAGGGCTTCCGCTTTATGCACAGAGTGATCATTCAGGTTTATGATTGGCTGGTAGAGTACGGTTAGCTGACTATCGGCAAGCGCTGTGCGCAGATCGTTTGCCAGAATTATCTTGTTTTGAATGGAGTCTTGCATCGTCGCTGTAAAGTAATTTCTGCGGTTGCGCCCCCGCTCTTTGGCGGTATACATTGCCTGGTTTGCGCATTGAATCAGCGAGTCTGCTGTGTTTGCATCGCTCGGGTAGAATGCAATACCAATACTGCTGGACAGATAGACTGTGTCCTTTGCTGATGTAAAGGGTTTTGCTAATTCAGCTGACAGATATTTCACTACCTTCTCGGCATCATTTAAGTGACTCAGGTTATTTAGAAAAACAGCAAACTCATCTCCCCCGATACGCGCTACAGTGCTGGAGTCAGAGCTACAGGATTGTAATCGCCTGGCGGTATCCCGGATCAGAAGATCGCCGGTTTCACGACCTTTGCTATCGTTTATCTCCTTAAAGTGATCGAGATTAAGGAATAATAGGGCGCAGATCTGGTCAGTTTTTTGAGATTCTTTAATAGACTGCTCTATCCGATCACTGAACATGCGCCGGTTAGGTAACCCGGTCAGAATATCAAAGTTTGCCTGACGCCAGATCAGCTCATCAGACTCTTTCTCTTTGGTGATATCAGTCGCGATACCACCGATAGCGTAAGGTTTATTATGATCATCGAGTATTGGAAATTTACTGACCAGAAAAGTACGGGAGCCTTTTTCGGTAACAATCGGGATCTCATATTGTACGGGGAGTGAATTGCTTAATACCTGCTGATCCCATTGCCTTACTTTTGCAATCTGCTCATCGGTCCAGAAGTCTGAGTCCAGGCCGCCGACCATCTGATCCGGATTTTGATTGACTAGCCTGGCCATCTGTTTACTGACCAGGCGATATCGATTTTCAGTGTCTTTTATAAATATGAGGTCTGGCGAGTTATCAACAATGCTGGATAGATGTTTATCATGCTCACGGATGCGCTGCAGCATCTTCTCGATTGCCATTCCCACCCGGTTAAATTCATTAAAGAGGCCTGATTTAAAAGGGCTTGGCGAACCGCTTTCAGGGGTATGTTCGGCATAACGGGTCAGCGGATGCAATGAGCTGGTAATCAGGTAACGGATAATCAGCATGGTGATAATGCCCAGAATTACAACCTGCAAGGTGGCGTAATAAAGGTTGCTGGTGTAACTGTCCAGCAGGGTACGCTCAGCACTATTGGGCAGGAGGGACCTGACTGTATAGTCATCGCTGTTGCCGATGCGCAGGTAATGCTCTCTTAAAATGTCATTTTCGGTAGTGAGCACGCCATCTTCGATCGTAACCGGTGCGTGTAATCTGTGTAATTGTTCAGGCTGGCTTTCCATGCTGTCGAGAATATTTTCACGGGAGCTGAGTGATATAGCTGAAGAGCCGAATAGTTCCTGTAACTGATTAATGATCCAATAGTTGTCGTTTAACAATACATAGGTATGCAGTCTCCCTATTACCTGCCCGAATTGCTCATCGACTATCGGCAGGGTCAGGCGTAACAGACTGAATTGTTTGCCTTCCAATTCGGTATATACGCTTGTCCAGGTAGAGAGGGGATTGTAGTTTTTGCTGAGTTCCGCCAGGGAAAGTTTCAGGTTGAGCATGCTGGCATTTATGGAAACAGTGCTGGAACCGTCGATATCCTCGACAACAATAGCATCAATGTACTGGCCGCTTGCGTCAGATAGTAATTTTTCTACGACTTGAGATATGTTGTCAGGATCGTTTTCATTGAGCCCCAGATGTACTTCATAGGTGTTGCTTAATTCCTGGCTGATCTGTTCAATGTTTTTGAATTGAGCCTTCATCAGGCTGTTCAGTGTACGTTGGTCCCGTTTGTTAGCGTGCTTGATTTCATGCTGGAGCGCCTCATTCGCACCATTGAAAGCCGGGATCAGTAGTATGGCGGAGGCAATGGCCAGCAAAGCGAGTACCAGAGACAGAATAACCGTTGAGAAGCGTGTAGTCTGCACTATTGAGCCTCCAGCGGCAGGTTACTAAGCCGGAACGCTTGCTGTTTTAGCTGGTTGATATCGGCTTGTAATTGACCCTTAGTCAGCAGTTTTATATCACCGGCAAAGATATGTGGAATGCGAGCGGTCTGGCTTTGCTGATCCAGCTTGATCGCTTCAGCCATAGCAATGCCATTATCATCATTGATACGCATTACGGTGACATCCAGCCCCTGTGCCTGAAGTTCTATCAGTTCAGACTCGCCGCCACCCCAGCCATTCAGTAACACATCCAGGCGGTTGGTTTCCCGCAGAGCCTGTAAGGCACCTAGCGCAACATCCGTTGAGTTGGCAAAAATCATTTTCAGATCAGGGTGTTGCTGCAGAGTGCGAAGGGTGGCCTGATAAGCTTTATCGCGGTTCCCCTGAGTATAATATGCTGCAACCTGAGTTATATCGGGATGTTTAGCCGCCTCATTGGCGAAGGTGTCACCGCGCATCTGACTGACATAACCGGAAGAGAAGTAGAGCATCAGATACTTACCCTTATGGTCAATTTTATTAAGCATCCATTCTGCCATTAGCCTGGTACCTTGTGCATGGTCGAAGCCGACATACAGGAAAGGGGGATTCGTCTGCCAGCGTAGTAATGGTGTGGTGATATTTTGCAAGATCAGTTTTGGTGTGCCCCGCGTAAGCAATCGCTCGATCATTCTGCTTTGAGGTGCGGTGTCCAGGGTGAAAACCAGATAATCAGGTTGCCAGGCTAACGCTTCAGATAACTGCTGGCTTTGCAGGGCAGAATCAACCGAAGGCCGGGAGAAAAATGATTTCAACTCATAAGGTGTCTGTGTGTTACGCAAGCGGTGTTCGAATGAGACCTGACTCCTGCGCCAATAGTCTGAGGTCTGCAGGCCAGGATAGATAATAGCGATGCGAACCGGTCGCTTCAGTACCGTTGTTATGGGGGTTGCTGGCGCGCGAACGATTTCGGCAAACTCACCCATGACGTCGGTTTGTCCCGGGTGCTGAGCGATGTAACTGCTGATTCGAATATATTCTTCAGCAGCATGAACCGTTGTGCTATGCAGTGCAGTGATCATCACTGCAAGTATCACAGCCAGAGTCTCGTTCCATGAAAACCGTACCATGAACACCAATCTCCCTTTAGTTTTTCACTCGGTATATCCGGCGGACGTTCTTTTCCACCCTGAATCACAGATTAGTACAGCCAAATAGTTTTGTTAGTCCAGAGTCCTCATTTTGAGGAAAGATCTGAAAGGGCTGATATTTGTTCTGATACCCCAAGATGATGAGGCCTGGCAAAGCTTCTTTTCTGAAGAAAACAGGATTCAGCAGGGCAGGTAATTAGCAGTTTTTCCAATACCATAGATAAGCTACTATTCAGCGGCGCGAGCTGTATGTAGTTGTGGGCTGTATGCAATGTATGAAGTTTAATAATACAGCCTGTCTGGTTTGTGCTCGGTTCCCAAGCTTGCTTTAAATACAGAAGGTAGAGTAATGGCATTATCCCGGCAGTTTTATCGTCGAGGCCCGGATCTGCGAGATGATCAGCGGGTCAGTTTTGTCGATGTCAGACGGCGCTTTGATTTTCGTTCTATCCGCATCGGTCGCTGGGTGACAGAACCGGAGCGGGATCGTGCCTCAGGGCTGTTTCACGATGCCCTGCTCGATCTTATGACGATACTCCAGAGTCCCGAATCCCTGATCTCTCTGCGTGGTTCGTTGTCTCTGGAATACGGTATTGGCGGGCTGCCTGGTGTTGCTGCGCATTATGATCCGTCTTCGCGCAGCTTTGCATTGGCGAAAAATGCCGGCCCGGGCAGTATCGCCCATGAGTGGTTTCATGCATTGGATCATTACCTTGGTGATAAAGCCTTTAGCGATACCGGGCCTAAGATGTTTGCCTCTAAGGCCTGGCTCTCAGAGGCGACTCCGGTGGTACATCCCCTGAATGATCTTCTTTTTGCCTGCTTGCGAAACATCATGCTGGATGAGTCGGGCTCACAGCCGAGTGAACTGTTCCAGAAATCTGCACAGATGGATAAGACGCTTGGGCAGGCGTATTACAGCCTGCCGGAAGAGTTGTGTGCCCGTTCATTTGAAGCCTTTATTCAGGATGCGGCTATCAGCAATAACTTCCTGGTCTCGGGTACTAAAACTACCGCCGAAGCTCAGCAAGGGCTGTATCCGATGGGGCAGCAGCGGCTGCGCATTAATAGCGCTTTCAAGGATTACTTTTCTCGTTTGGGTATCGCGTTAAAGCAGGGCAAGTAGCTACCCTGAAGTAACGCCGAAAACCTATAACGCGCACCTTAGCTCCCTGTACGCGTCTTAATTTGTGCGTTATAAAAATAAACTCAGGCATGAAACGGGTTAGCAATGGTGGAATCCTTACCCATCCAGCTTGCCTCAGGATGACGTTTACGCATCATATTTTTTAGCGGGCTCTCCTGGTCTTTTCTGGTATCGACCATCATCAGGAATTTACCTGCCAGAATAGCGTTATGGAATTTCGAGATGCGGTAGTTATCAAAATAAGTACCGAAAACCCCACCCCAATAGGCACAGATACCCACTATCAGCAGAGAAATCATAACCAGACTAATAGTAGAAAATTCAAAGCCGAAGGGTTGATATGTAGTTGCACCCCATACAAAGAGTACGCCCATAACGATGCCGAGCAATGTGCCACGCTCTGATGACCGAACAATATCGGTTTCATCGATAGCTCTTGCCAGGTGAATATGGTGCTGTTCGATGGCATCTATATCCCTGCCAACCACATGAATATGATCGTCATTAATATTCAGCTCATGCAGGTCATCGGAGATATGCTCAACGCTGTCGATATCATCGGTCATGTAATAATGCTGTTTCATATACTCCTCCTCTCAAAGACATTGTCTTAAATTAAGTAAAGCAGCTATCAATAAGTTTAGTTGAGTAACCTTTAAACCGGTTAAAAAGTGGATTTCATGTGGTCCAAATAAAAAGAGATATTCTGCCGCAAAAGAATGATTAAACTGAGACAGCTGCGAACAAGCCTCCGGCGCCCCTCTGGATACAGTTTTTCAGATATATTGGCATCAAGGCAGCATACCCAAAGGGCATGCTAATGACAGGCATGCTGGTGATTCTTCGCCTAAGTGGTCCTGCGTCAGATTGAGAACGAATAGGTTTTTAATCTGACTTTGCTTTATCTGTGCTGCAACAGAAATAATCTTATCTGCTCAAAGGCGTCCTTAGCTTCATCTAATTCCGGCTCAAAAAGATGCCAGACGTGCATCATCTCCCGCCACAATTGCAGGGTTACGTCAGAACCTTCTGCCCGCGCTTTGTTAGTGTAGCGTCGGGCATCGTCGGCCAGGCACTCTGAGTTGCTGGCCTGAATAAGCAGCGGTGGCAGGTTCGACAGGTCGTCGTGTATCGGCGAGATTCTCGGGTCATTGGGTCTCACTCGGGTATTGAGCCAGCTGGTCAGCAGCAGGATTGTCCTTGGCACTCGCATTATCTGCCCCATAAAGCTTTGCAGCATGGCGTCGGTGGCCAGGTTTTTTCTGATACTGGGGCTGGACAGAGTGCTGTCCGTTGCCGGGGATAGCACGACTGCAGCCTTAGGGGCAGGTAGTTGGCTATCACGAATCCAGGCTAAGAGAACCAGACACATATTAGCGCCGGCAGAGTCGCCTGCGATATAGAGCTGGTCTGTCGGTTTTTCGCCATCAGGCCCGTTATTTAACAACCACTGATAGGCATCCTGACAATCTTCCAGGCAGTCCAGCCGTGCGTTTTCGGGGAGCTTGCGGTAGTTCACTGCGAATACCGCAGCGCCGCTGATTTCAGAGAATTTACTGGTGATGATCCGGTGACTTTGCGGGCTGCCCATCATAAAGGCGCCGCCATGGATATAGAGCAGTCTTTTGTCCGGATCGGCACCGGGTGCGATAACCCACTCTCCCTCAACGGGTGCTGAATCAGCGGTACTAACAACGGCGTTGGTCGGTACTCTCAGGCCGGCATCATCCATTGTCTTCCGCAACTGGTGAAGTTGTTGTTGCTTGGTCAGCCTTTCGAAGTCGGGGTCGATATCGGTAAACTGTTTTTCCAGTTCAAAGTGTGGCGGCGATGCGGCTTTGTCAGAGAATAGAGGCTCTACCTGCAGATCGTACTTCGACAGGTCTTGCCCGGTTAAAGCGATCTTAGTAAAGGCCCAGATAGCTATCAGCGAGATGATGAATAACAGTGGTAACCAGATCATGGCAGTTCCTTTTATGGCTGGTTGATGGGAGCGTGAGCGACTTCTTTCCCCGGTCCCTAGTTAATATGAGATAAAGGCAGTTCGGTGCGGCTGATAACCTGACGCATCACAAAACTGGTTCTGATACTCGATACCCCTTCAATCTGATTCAGTTCTTTGAGTAGGAACTTTTCATAATATGACATATCCGGCATCAGCACCTTCAGCAGGTAATCGGCGTCGCTGCCGGTGATTAACGCGCACTCTAATACTTCATTGTAACTGGTAATGCTGCGTTCAAAATTTTCCAGGGTTTTCGGCAGCTGTTTTTCCAGGCTGACATGAATATATACGGTCAGCGGTAAGCCCAGAGCATTCTGATTGAGCAGGGTAACTTGTCTGTCAATGATGCCGGCTTCTTCAAGTTGGCGCACCCGGCGGGAGCAAGGTGAAGGAGACAGGTTGACCTTTTCTGCCAGTTCGAGATTACTGATGTTGCCATTGCGTTGAATCTCTTCAAGAATTTTTCGGTCAATCCGGTCTAATTTTTTGCTTGGCATGATTCACCAACTTTTTATTGTTTTTTGGCTTTCTGTGCCAATGTTTCTTCTGAATTCCTTTAAAAAGAACATAATGGCTACTCGATACTGGCTATTCTAATCACTTAGTTTTTTCGAATTCAACTGTTTTGTTTTTAGTTTTTGAAGTGTGCTGTTGCAGTTTTGAATATGCATGCGTCTGAAAGTGTTGCTACGTGGAGAGAGTGATGAACAAGAATAAGAGCCAGTCCTTTTCAACCCGTGCTATTCATTCCGGATATGATGCGTCAGAGAATGAGGGCGCGTTGAATCCGCCGGTGTACATGACTTCTACCTTTTGTTTCGAAGACGTTGAGCAGGGCGCGGCTCGTTTTGCCGGTGAACAAACCGGTCATTTTTACAGCCGGATCTCTAATCCGACTCAGGAACTGCTTGAAGTTCGTTTAGCCGATCTTGAAGACGGTGAGGCTTGCCTGGCAACCGCTTCAGGTATGGGCGCAATCACTGCGACATTATGGACTCTGTTATCCCCGGGCGACAAAATTATCGCCGATGAAACCTTGTACGGCTGTACCTTTGCCTATATGCAGCACGGACTGAGGAAGTTCGGTATCGATGTAGAGTTTATTGATTGTACCGATATCGAAGCGGTAGCGAACGCGCTGACCGCAAACACCAAAGCAGTGTATTTCGAAAGTCCGGTTAATCCTAATATGCGGGTCATGGATATTCAGGCGATCAGCCAGGTGGCGCATGACTACAACCCGGATATTAAAGTGATCGTCGATAATACCTTCTGCACGCCGGCACTGCAGCGTCCGCTGACGCTGGGTGCCGATCTGGTTGTTCATTCCGCAACAAAGTATCTGGGTGGGCATGGTGACCTGATCGCCGGGGCGGTGGTGGGTGAAAAGGCCGTCATTGATCAGGTGCGGGTGTTTGGCCTGAAGGATATGACCGGCGCCGTAATCGCACCCTTAACCGCCTTCCTGATTCTCCGAGGTTTGAAAACACTGGAGCTGAGAATGGAGAGGCACTGTAAAAGTGCTTCTGAACTGGCTCAGCATTTACAGCAACATTCAGCGGTTGAGTCGGTCTATTATCCGGGGCTTGAAGATAACCCATATCATGCGCTGGCCAAGGCGCAGATGAGTGATAATGGCGGCATGATCGCGTTTGAACTGAAAGGTGGGTATCAGTCAGCGGTGACTTTCATGAATAAGCTGGCAATGATTAAGCGAGCGGTGAGTCTGGGTGATGCCGAGACGTTATGTCAGCACCCGGCAAGCATGACCCACGCAACTTATACGTCTGAAGAGCGGACCACCCATGGCATCAGTGAAGGTCTGGTCAGAATCTCGGTAGGCCTTGAATCTATTGAGGACATCTTTGCCGATGTATCTCAGGCGCTGGAAAGCGCTTAACGCCAGGGAAGTTACTCGCTTTGTCGTTTATTGCGTGGTCTGCCGGGTACGTTCTATTTGAAAGCCTGTACCCAGAAGGCATACCAAGGCATAAGCGACCTGTTCACATCTTCCTTAGTCAGCCATGCTAAATGTCGAATTTAATTTGGCAGAGTTCACTATGAGTGTAATTCAGAGAGGTTGTTCACAACCTGATTGTAATAGAAGCTGTTGCTGTTAGCTGGTCCTGCAATTGTCGAATTCAAATATGCCGCAAGGGTCGCCACTTCAGATGCTTTCAAACCAAGCAACTTGGCGAGTTACGTTTCTTTATGCCACGAAAAAGCGCTGGTATTGGTGGACCTGGAAATGCTCTTCTGCAAGATCTGAAGGACGTTTCCCTATGTTCAATGACTAACTGTTTAAAAATGGTAGAGGATGTTCAATCCCACGCCATATTCATCAGCATCGTATAGATACCAATCGGGATCGCCACGGCTACCATTCTCATAGTTATAGTGAAGCAGTTGTCCATATAAAGTAGAAGACCACGAATCGGCAAACTGCCAAGTAAGTCCTGTATTAACAAAGTAAGTCCCGTCCGTGTCCGAACCAAAACCGACATTTGCCTTAGAGTTCCAGGACCACTTGTCTGAGAGAGGATAATTATGAGTCAATCCGACTATTGCATCTGTCCAGTTTTGGCTCAGATTTCTAGTCGCTGAGGATGCTCCAATTGCGAGTTTGGCATCATAATCATGTTTGGTATAACGAGCACCCAGTAGAACCCCCCAATTATGATTTCCAGTATTTGCAAAATTATAAGCTGCTGCCACTTCGGCGACAGTCGCAGTTAATGAAACTGAACCAGAAGCAGGAGTCCCAGATAAAATTGTGCCACTGTTGCTCCCAACCAGCTCCAATTGGGCTGCGTTGTAGAGGATAGTCCAGGTACCGTTGGTAGAGAAGCCTCCTAAGCCGAATGCAGAATCAACGAGATCTTGAACATCATCGCTACTAAGGTCAGTATTAAATTTAACCGAACCAAGAGCCGTATTGAGACCGGTATCCCCTTCAATATTGAGAGCGTAGATTCCAGTACCAATTCCATGCCGCCAGTTATCTTGAGCTTGGACGGGTACACATACAAGGACCCCAATACTGAGTAGTGAGCTTTTGATTAATGGGTTCATGTAATTAATACCTTTCTTTATTGGAATATTTCAGCTCTCAAACCTTCGGTTAGAATTCCTTTCTACAGGGATGATTGGACTACTTAGCATTCTGTTTTGTGAACTGATTCAATTTTAGACTACGTTGTATTATTTGAAATGAAATAAAGTCTCCTTCCTATCAACACCTATAGGGCCAGATTAGAAGTTTAAGGCTGCTCAATGAGAGGGAGTTCACATCAACATTATGCGAATAGGGTTACCTTGGGGCCGCAAAAATATTGATTCAATAACCAGAGGATCTGTTTGTGGACCATTCTGAAATCAAGACGGGGGGCTATGCAGCTCTCGATGAATGCCAGAAAGTAGAATACGAAGTCGGACAAGGTCAGAAGGGGCTGTGTGCAAATAACGTTGTGCCGATTTAATTTAAGCAGTAACACATAGAAATAACAGCCAGGCGACGCTATAAGGTGGACGCCTGTTGTTGGGCTATCACTCTGAGTTGTTCTCGGGTGACCGTTCTGTGTAAACGGTTAAACTCTGTCGCACAGACCAAAGCCGCCCCGAATGTCTCCTGTGTGCCATTAGCGACCAAATGTGAAGATCATCGGTCTGCTCGCTTTGTGCCAACAGCGGACATCGAGAGGGCGCAGGGTTAGACTATTATCGACCCGAAGTGGTCATTCGAAAGAGGCAGATAACAGGTGGCATCGCGCATAAAGCGGACAATTGCTGCGCTGTACATACGCAGGGGCAACGTACAAATTACCATGCATTATTATCTGTATTTTTTTACAAGAGCATTAACTTCTGGTGACCCAGGAGCAATTGCAGATAGTTTACTTAGATATGGAAATATCTCATTTTGCCTACCCAGTGTTTCGAGTAGGTTTATTTGCAGCATTAATAGATCAAATTGATGGTTCCATTTCCTATTGGCAGCTGACAGGACATCCACCGCTAGCTCCGTTTCACTATCATTCACTAGGGCGATTGCAAAAACAAAACTGAACCTTGGGGTAGCATCCTGCTTTTTCGTTGCAGCTTCCAGATAGGGAAGAGCTAAGTCATGTTTTTTATTTCTAACTAAAAAAAGCCCGTAGCTGTGGTTAGCTGCACCACTATCCGGAGCAACTGCAAGGGCTCTCTTCAATAGGGGCTCAATTTTATTTTCTCGCCCTGTTCGCCGATAAAAATCGGCCATATTAATGATTGCCGGAACATAATTAGGTTCAATCCTTAACGCACTTAACAAGTTTTGTTCAGCTGCTGCTATATTCCCTAATTTTATTTCTAGATTTGCTAAATTTAATCTTGTTGCAGGCGAATCATTTGTTAAAGATGACGCATATCTATATTCATCAATTAAAGACCGAAACTTGGTAGATAAATCTTCAGGCAAGATGATCATTAAATCTGCCAAGGTTTCAGCTAATTGGAAGCGAACACTTTGGCTATCATCATTCAAGTATGGAGCGAGAATCTCCCATCTAGTCTGAGCAGGTAAGTTTTGCAACGATGCTATAGCCGCTTTTCTCAACAGTGAACTTTCAGAAGTAAGTTGGTTTTGTGCGAATTCAACGCTTACCCTGGAAGGTATAGATGCTAAATTAGATAATAAACTGGCGCGAATATAGTCAGGTAAAGCTTCATCGTCTGCACTTATAATTACCTGCCTTGTTGCCAAAACATCCCCGTCTGATGCTTGCTGGTGAGCATAGCCCCAATGCTCTAGTGAACCGGGGTTATCTCCCCACTTTTCGAAATATTTTAGTGCCCAGGAGTTATCCTGATTTGAATGACATGAAACGCATGCATTTGGTACACCAAGATCAATGGATAGCCTGGGTCTGGGGGTTGTGAAGCTATGGTCTCTTCGTTGGTCAACGCCCATATAAGTACGTTCAGGCATATGACAATTCACGCACTGAGAACCGCTACTCTTTGTTGGATGGTGGTGATGTTTACTGGTGTCATAGACATTGGAATTATGGCATTGAGTACATAGTCCATTCCCCGTGACGATGGTCTGTCCGCTATGTGGATTGTGGCAATCGCTACAAGTGACACCGTTTTGAAACATTTTGCTCTGCATAAATGAACCCAAAACAAAGACTTCCTCCCTCATTTGACCGTCGTCAAAATAATGGGGGCTATTTAATGGTTGCAGAATATTAGAATCAAAAAAGTCTTTCGCGTGATCCTGTTTAGTAATCGGTGTTCTTAAAGAATGACATCGAGCACACATATTGATTTCTTGAGCAGTGGTGTTTTCTGCGGCCTTGGCTATAGCGTCGCCTTCCATAAATTGCCAATTAGTTTTCTTAGGCAATGCCAAGTCAAAACCAGTCCCGCCCTCAATTAGAGCGCCCTCGTTAGCAAGTTTTATATGCTCAGATGCTGGTCCATGACAGGATTCACAGGAAACACTAATTTCAGAAAATGTGGTGCTGTATGTGTGGTTTATTGGATCATAGTTCTTTTCAACGTTTGTTGAATGACAACTTGCACACCGATTATTCCAATTCTGAAAATGTCGAGTCCAGAAAAACGGGTGTTCAGTAGTTATATTCTCACTAGGCTGTAGATTAAACCAACGCTGCCCACCTAAAGCTTCATCTCTTGAGTCCCAGGCAATATTCAATGCCTGAATATGTCCGTTTTCAAACTCTACTAAGTATTGCTGTAATGGATAATTGCCAAATGTATATTTAACTTTAAAGTCTTCTTCTACGCCCGATTGATTGATTGTCTTTACAAAATACTCAATGAATCCATCATGACCTTTTGAATAAAAAAAGCTATCTATCCCATGAAATTCGAGATTTACGTTAGAAAAACTTCCTAAAACGTTACTTTTTGTAGCTTCTGCCATTGATTTCGCGTGGTGAGATTTACTCCATAATTCGAATTCCTTCTCATGACAAGCTATACATTGCTGAGAGCCTGTATATTCAGCTCCATAAGCAACAAAAGTTAACAACAAACAGATAGCAAAAAATGATACTTTAAAGCTCATAGAGACTAGATCACCAAAAAATTCATTAAGCTATATCTAGAAGCAAAAAAATGGAAGGACATACAGTAAACTGTATGCCCTTTGAAGCTTGTGTTAGTAGCAATTAACGATTTACGGGAAATGCACCTTTTTCCAATTCCTTGAGAATTTTCATCGCTTTTAGGGAGCGATAATTAATACCAGAAGCACTTAAACTGGAACCTGGCTGGAATGGATAACCTTCTAGGCTAGCCAAAAAGCCTTGTACCTTTCCTTGAATTGGGACAAATAGCCACATGTTATCCCCATACCACCGCAAATAACCAAGTTCAGCTTCTTCCCACATTCTTTCATAAGGATCCGCTTTAAGATTGATGATTAACGGCCAGGCAGGGGTTTCCCTGATGGCAGTATTTATTCCGCCATTCAGTGTTGCAAAATGAACCTTCCAATCATTCCAGCGAACTGCATTTAACTCACCACCTTGGCCGAAATAAAATATTTCTTCTCTCGGGGCTTCTGCTTTTCCTTGGAAATATGGCATAAAGTTATAGCCATCCAAATGAACCTTCCAGTCTTTGCCATTTGCACGGTGACCTTTTTTAACTTTATCGACAATTTCACCTTCTCCTGCTGCCGCTAACAACGTAGGTAACCAGTCTTCATGTGACATGATGTCGTTGATGACAGTACCGCCTATGATAACACCAGGCCAGCGAACCACTGCGGGAACTCTAAAGCCGCCTTCCCATGTAGTGCCTTTTTCTCCATGAAATGGAGTAACGCCGCCATCAGGCCAGCTGATTGTCTCTGCACCATTATCGGTACTGTAAATAACAATCGTATTATCTGCTATTTTCAGCTCATCCAGCTTGTTTAGCAGTTTGCCGACATGGTCATCATGCTCAACCATCCCATCTGGATAAAGTCCAATACCTGTACGGCCAATCGCTTCTTTTTTCAAACGCGTCCAAACATGCATGCGGGTGGAGTTGAACCACAAGAAGAAAGGCTTATCAGCTTTTACTGCGCGATCGATAAAAGATAAACCAGCATTGAGGAACTCTTCATCAGCTGTTTCCATTCGCTTGCGTGTCATAGGACCTGTGTCTTCAATCTTCCCATTGGCGGTACTTTTGATTACACCACGTGGTCCATATTTCTCACGAAACTCAGGGTCTTTTGGATAGTAATAGGTCTCAGGCTCTTCTTCAGCATTCAGGTGGTAGAGATTTCCAAAGAATTCATCAAAGCCATGATTGGTGGGTAAGTGTTTGTCTTGGTCGCCCAAGTGATTCTTACCCATTTGAGCCGTCATATAACCTTTTTCTTTAAGCAGGTCACCAATAGTAGGTGCCCATTCAGGTATACCGTGATCCGAGCCTGGCATACCGATAGTCAACAATCCTGTACGAAAGGGGTGCTGGCCGGTGACAAAAGCAGCCCTGCCAGCAGTACAGCTTTGTTGAGCATAGTAATCAGTAAACATTGCGCCTTCTTCAGCAAGACGATCAATATTGGGGGTTTTGTAGCCCATAATTCCATGATTGTAGGCACTTATATTATGAACACCTATGTCATCTCCCCATACTACAAGAATATTCGGTTTATCGGCTGCGATAGAAAATACCGGTAACAAGAGAGCAAACAACGCACCTCTCATCCTGATCTTGATCTTCATCTTGATCCTCCCGTCGTCGCTTACTTTTAATAGAAAACAAAATCCTTGGATATAGCATGATGCCGTCCCTCCCACCTTGTTTGTCAGGCGGTTATTTGTTGTAACTGATGACAATAATGTATAGTTCATAAGGTATTTAAATACAAAGATGCTCCTACGTTTACCCACATTCGCGGATTAGCCAATCTATTGATAAAACAAACATTTTGTCTGCAATGTATCATTGGCACATGCCTCCCACCGATGTTTATCAACTGTCACCGGGCAGAATGAACGACTCAAATATGTCGGTAGTGAGCTGTTATCGAGCTTTTATGCGTATCAGATTTTTGTTTACTGCTAGGGTGAAAAGATTCTTTTGATTTAGTCGGCTGAACGTCTGATTAGGGCTGTGAGTTCAACTGATCGACGCAACACTTTATCTTATGTCTAAAGATGGAGTGATTGAAGGTATGGGGTAGATAGTTGTGATCCCTTGGAAGCAACTCTCGAATATCCTCTGTGCCAATTAGTGACTGTTATAGTGATCAAGAATAACAACCTTTATAACCACAGATGGCGGAAATGGATTTACTCCTATTCCACGGCTAGTCAGTTAACAGCTGTTTGAGTTAACTTAGGATTTTTCCTCTGGTTATAAACTCGCTCAATGTAATTAAAATGGCCAGCTATAGCTTCTGAGCGGATTCGGTGATTTCTCATACTTGTCTGGATTGAAAACTAATCATATTGTGAATTTTGATTCTCCGTGAACCATGGTCTAACATGCTTGCATGTCTTCAGAGTTACCTCTCTCTTTGGTCCTCCAATGCCCATGAATCGTGGCCTCTGAGTAAAATAAAGTTTTTTGATGAAGCCAGAAAACAAGATACTGCCTTAGCTGCGTATTTTCAGAAAGCCTTCCGACTCGTACGTAAGCTGTAGTCAACGCCCGGTTTGACTGGGAAAAGCCAAATCAGGCTGGCCAGATAATCGTCCATGGACGGGATCAGGAGGTGACATTATGCGTCACTCAAGTCTGCATACTCCGTTAATTTTCGTACTGACATTTATGTACTTGTCCATTCAGCCACTTCAGGCGTTAGCTGACAATATCAGCGGTGCCGACCGGGTTCTGTGTGCCACATTGCAAGCGATGCGCTGCACAGACAATGCTGTGTGCGAGAGCGGGTCACATCGGAAATGGAATATCCCGGATTTTATTGAGATTGATCTTGTCGAAAAACAGTTACAGACCACCGCGGCAAGTGGGGAAAAGCGCATTACCCCAATCGAAACACTTGTGCGTGAGGGTGGTCATATATTTATTCAGGGGATCGATAAGAAACGGCTATTCAGTATTGTCATTGCAGAGCAAAGCGGTGACCTGACGGCAGCAATGCCGAGTGACCGGGCAGCGCTTGCTGTCTTTGCCGTCTGTACCCCCCTGCGCTAAATGCCGGGTACCAGAGGAGGAAATGATGCGTATCGTAAATGTTAGGGCTGCTTTCTTAATGGGCTGTTTTATGGCGATGTTAACTATGCCCGTCAGTTCAGAGGGACAAAAATCACTGGCTTCGACACTGGATATCTACGTTTTCCCTACTGCGGGGCAGGATTCAAAGCAGCAATCTACAGATGAAGCCAGTTGCTATAGCTGGGCGGTATCAAATACCGGCAGCGATCCTTTTGAGGTTTCCAGGCAGGCGGAACAGCATGCGCAGCAATCCGCTTCAAGCCAGCAGCAGGCCAGCCAGGCAGGGGCAGGATCCGGTGCCAGAGGTGCGTTTCGTGGTGCCGCTGTCGGAGCTCTTATAGGTGAGATTGCCGATGATGATGCAGGTAAAGGCGCGGCTATTGGCGCAACCGCAGGGCTTCTTCGAGGGCGAAGGCTCGGGCGTCAGGAACAAGCGCGAGCGCAGCAACAGGCCCAGCAACAGAGCCAGAATCAGCAGCAGGCAACGGCACAACAGATGAATAGCTTTAAGCGGGCTTTCTCTGTTTGTCTTGAAGCTAAGGGTTATATGGTGAAGTAGCCTGAAAGGGCAAATTTACTCGTCATATCTCTCGCTATGACTGCCTTGTGAACTGTAGATAGCGACCAGTCGGGCGACAATAATAGCCAGATAAAACTGGCCGATAATGGCCTGCAATATCACCCAGTTCTGGGCAATGGTTGTATGAGGTGATATGTCTCCGTAGCCTAAAGTAGTCATGGTGACATAACTGAAATACAGATATTTCAAAAACGTATCGGAATCAGTATAAGAAAAACTTTCAAATATAGATCCAGGACTGTTCAGGTCTATTACGGTATAGATATATGCCCAGACTACGCCTAACAGAAGGTACGCGCTGATGGATGCGGATATGATGTTGAAATCAACAACTTTTTCATTCATCACATAGCGTAATAGTTCAAATGTAATGAATAGATAAAATAAAACGTTGAGTGTTATAAGTGTGGTGCTTTGATAGTTGCCAGTGTAAATAAAACCACTCCAGTTGTGGAATATAGCCGGAATGGATAAGGCTATTGCAGCAGTGAGCTCCCACTTTTTTTCGATGACAAGGAGTAAGAATGAAAACATTGTTACCGATAGTAAAATGTTGCTTATTAAACGCTTATACTCGCCTTGCCAATAAGGTGGGAAAATCAGTAAAAAAATAAGGCTGCTCAAAAGCAATATAAAGCTATAACGGGTTCTGAACTTTTTTTGAGTCAGTAAGGTTTTCATTTTTTAAACCGGTCAGACATATAAAGTGCGCTAAAACCGTGAGCAAATGTACTTATCAGGACCGTTAATATAATGACGGAAAGTACTTTTTCATAACCCACTACGCCCAGCTCGCCGATGACGATTAGCAAATAAAGTAAAGAGGCAATACCTCTTGGACCAAACCAACCAATGAATATCTTGCTATAGGCGTCCAGGCCGCTGCCAATAAGACACAAGGCAACCGGCAGCATCCGTATAACGGTCAGGCTTAACACAGCATAGATGAATGTATTCAGGTCCCAGTACTGGGAAAAATACGGTACACCGGCCAGCCCCATTATCAGAAATATTGATAACGACAGAAGTTGGCCTTCAGCTTCCCCGAACTCCTGTATGCGTTCACGTACCACAGGGGTTTTGACACCCAGCATCAATCCGGCAAAGAAAGCCGCAATAAAGCCATTGCCATGAAGCATTTCAGCGAAAGAAAAAGCCAGCAGAGCCAGTGATAAAGACGCTAAGCGTTGGAATACCGAGTCCATCCAGTCATGCTCAGCGGCATAGTCAACCATGCGCCCGCCGATAAAACCTACCAGGCCACCAATTAGTGGACCAACCGTTAACTGCATTGCCATGTATCTGAGCCATTGACCATCCCCTGAGAGTGCTGCTTCTCCGCTTGCTAACACAGCGATACAGACAAAAATTGGTGGCAGCGCAATACCGTCATTGAGGCCGCTTTCAATACTAATAGACTCTCTGATGCGTTCAGGCACTTGCTGGCTTTTCACAACGGCCTGACCCAATGCGGCATCGGTGGGTGAAAGAATGAACGCCAGTAACATCATCATCCAGATACTCCATCCGGGAAACAGGAGATACGCACTGACAGTACCCAGTACCATGGTAAGCGGCAAGCCAACCAGCAGGAGCCTTGTGGGCATGCCCGCAAGTACTTTGCGCAGATCGGTAAACTGAATCAGAGAGCCATCGACGAATAGAATAATGATCAATGTGATTTCGGCGATGACTTTGATTGATTCGGTATTAATCTGTACTGCGAAAAGATCCAGCCCCAGCGGACTGAATAAAACCCCGAGTCCGGCAAATACCATCGGCGCGGTAACTGGTGAACGTTCTGAAACCTTAGAAAATAATCCGAATAGGAGGATAAGCAGTGCGGTGAGTATCAGGGCCTGATGGTCATGCATGAAGCGCCTCATCTATTGTTGGCGGCTATTTATATCTCTGCATTGAAGGGTGATGTGATTACTGAGCTTGATTTAATCACCCTGAAGCCGTATTTGAATCTATGCCTGAACCCATGCCTTAACCAGGGTAACGCTTATGTTGAAAGGAGAAACACTATCGATATTCAGCAGTCAGACTATGATCTTTTTCCCGGATCCATAATGTATGGGAACTGCATTTACTATAGGTCACTTCTGCGAGAGGTGAATAACTTGAGGGCTGAGTCGTGCTTTGAAAAATTAATTAGCTAAAGTTGCTGTTAGCGTGAATGGCTTTAACAGTTAAACCTTGAAATGTTGTGACTATAGAAATTGAGATGAATTTGCGATTGGTCTGTTTATGAACTTAGATGAATTGGTGTGACCGCGTCTGTAAGGCTTACTTTGCATGTTACTGCTGCTGCTGATTATAAGTGAGGCCAGAGTTTAAGGAGGTCAGTTGCGCACGAGTTCAGGTTTACTGCCGCGGCAGTGGGTGTTGAATAAATAACATCAGCCGTAGAACTCCCCGGGCTAACTTATATCAGTATGCAATATTCAATAAGCACCTGCTGGGCTAACGTGGTTACTCATGAATAGCGAGGTCGATAGCATATGAAGGAGATTCAGCGGGCTAGTGCAATCATGCTATTGCTTATCTTTCTGACAGGCTGTGCGTCACTCGCTGAAGAAATGGAACATCCTGTAGAGCAGTCTGTCACACCGCTAACCAGTACCCTCTCTGAATTAGCTGACACTCATCGAGCGCAACAAAGGACACCTGAGCTGAGTGGGGTGTTGTTGCAAGAGACGGGATGGGATGCCCTGGCACAACGCCTGGCACTGATAGAACAGGCCGAGCATTACATCGATATTCAGTACTATATCTGGAATGGCGATATTTCAGGTCGATACCTGGCAAGCCGCCTGATTGCCGCTGCGGAACGAGGCGTACGGGTCCGGGTCATGCTCGATGATATTAACCTCAATGAGCGTGAGAATCTGCTGGCCGCACTTGATCGCCATCCACGGATAGATATCCGTATTTTTAATCCGATTCCCAGTCGGCGCGGGTTGGTTAAGTGGTTGAATGTATTAGGGGACTTTTCCCGACTAAACCGCCGTATGCATAATAAGTCGTTTACCGTTGATGGTGTTTTTTCTGTTGTCGGGGGACGCAATATTGGCGATGAGTATTTTGACCTTTCCGGAGAACTTAATTTTCGTGACCGCGATGTCCTGGTTGCCGGTGCGGTAGTTTCTGATATTCAGGCCAGTTTTGTACAGTACTGGGGCAGTCGCTGGTCTTATCCTGTCCATTTATTGGCCGATGACACTGTCACCGAACTGTCAGGGTTTAATGATGTTGAAGTTCCCCAATACCGGCATCAGCCCGATTTGCCGGAAGGGCTGGAAGCTGCCGGACACTTTTTAAAAGATTTGATGGGCGAAATGAGTTGGGTTAAGGCCCGTTTTGTTTCTGACCGCCCGGTCCCGGAAAATGCTGATGACACCAGTAAACCCAAGGCTACAGCCAGATTATTAGCTGAACTGGCACATCAGGCGGAACAGGAAATTCTGTTGGAATCCGCTTACCTGATTTTCGATGATCGTCAGCTCGGTGAGTTGCAACAACTGGCAGACAGAGGTGTTGTGATTAAAGCGTTGACTAATTCCATGGCCTCAAATGACCTGATTACCAATCATTCTGGCTATGCGGGCCGACGTCGGGCGATGCTTGCGGGTGGCATGCAGCTTTTTGAGTTAAAGCCGGATGCGATCTTGTGCAATAAGACGATCCGGGATCCGTCCAGGTGTGCACCAACAGCTAGTTACGGGCTGCATGCAAAGTCAGTTGTATTTGACAGGAAAGTAGCCTGCATTGGTTCTTTTAATCTTAACTTGCGTTCCACCTACCTTAATACAGAGTCGATTCTGGTAATTGAGAATCAAGCCGTTTCGGCAAAGCTTGCCGACGATATAGAGCTGGCGATGCATGCAAGAAACAGTTGGCAGTTGAGATTACATGATAATCAATTGTACTGGTATTCCGGAAAGGAAAGCTGGACAGAGGAACCTGAAACTGAGCAATGGCAACGAATAAAGTCACGGTTTCTTCAACTATTTCCGATTGAGAAGTACCTGTAACCAGGCAGTGATGATGGTTATTCCAATACATTTGGAGAAAAAAACATGACCTGTGTGCCTGCAATACATACCACAGCAACCTTTGTCAGGATTATCATTGCCGCTCTGTTGTTGTGTCTGTCCTTGCAGGGGCTGGCGCAAGAGACTGACCGCCCCAAAATAGGTGTTGCGTTAAGTGGTGGCGGTGCCCGGGGAGCGGCACATATTGGTGTTCTTAAAGTACTGGAAGAGCAGCAAATCCCGATCGATTATATTGCCGGCACGAGTATGGGTGCGATTATCGGTGGCTTGTATGCCAGTGGGCTGAGTGTCAGCGAGATCGAAGCGCTTTACCGGACGATTGACTGGAAGGATGTGTTTGACGATCAGCCAAGCCGGCTGGAGAAGTCCTACCGGCGTAAGCGGGATGATGACCTCTATCTGATCGACAAAATGCCAGGCCTCAAAAATTGGGAATTGAAGCTTCCCACCGGCCTGATTCAGGGAGAGAAGTTCGACCTGGTGCTGAGGCGTGCTACGCACAGGGCGGCACTGATTGAGGACTTTGATCGCTTACCAGTGCCTTTTCGGTGTGTGGCTACCGATATCGAGACCGGTGAAGCAGTGGTTTTCTACAAAGGCGATCTGCCTGCAGCGATGCGCGCCAGCATGGCTGTCCCCGGTCTCTTTGCAGCAACCCGGGCGGGGCAGAATAAACTGCTGGTGGATGGTGGCATTGCCAATAACTTACCGGTGGATGTCGTGCGGGCAATGGGTGCTGATATCGTCATCGCGGTTGACATCAGTACCCCCCTGAAATCAGACGCTGAAATTAAAGACCTGATCAGTATCACTGAGCAGTTAACCTCGTTACTGACGCGCAGGAATACCGAGCAGCAGATCGCCAGTCTGACCGGGTCGGACATCCTGATAGTGCCCGAACTTGATGATATTACCTCGGGAGATTTCGAGCGTGGTTCGGAAACTATTCAGCTGGGTGTGGCAGCCGCACAAAGGCAGCTGGAGCAACTTGCAGGCCTGAGTATCAGTGCCGTCGCACACCAGACCCTCCTTGCACAGCGTTCTTTACCTGAGCCTGAAGAGAACAAAAAACTGGCTTTTATCCGTATAAAAAATGACTCGAAGCTGGCAGACGAGAGCTTGCTCAGCCGGATGAAAGTTAAGTCTGGCCAGGCTGTCGATATTGATCGTATCGAGGCGGATGTGCGCACCCTCTATGGACTGGGGATTTTTGAGTTAGTGACCTATCAGCTGTTAGAAGAACAAGGGCAAACCGGTTTGTTGATCGATGCCCGGAAAAAGAGCTGGGGGCCGAATTATCTGCAGCTTGGGGTTGCCCTGGATAGTACGCTAGAGGGTGAAAATAGCTATAACATCGCTGTCGGTCATATGATGACTGAGATGAATGATCTTGGCGGGGAGCTTCAGACTAACCTGCAGGTGGGTCAGGATCCTTTTTTACGCCTCGAGTATTATCAACCCCTGGATTATGATTCAGCTTATTATATGTTGCCCCGATTTATCTTAGGCAAGCAGAGTATCAATCTGTTTGAAAATGAGCGGCGGATAGCCCAGCTTCGCCTGACACGTGCTGAGCTTGAGTTAGCGCTGGGGCGGGAATTTTCGACCTGGGCTGATTTGCGTGCCGGGATCCGGCTTGGACAGATCGATACCCAGGTATTAACCGGTACTCCAACTTTATCTGAAACCCGTTTCAGTACGGGGGAGTTCTTTACCAGCCTTACGCTGGACCGGTTTGATAACTTCAACTTTCCACGTGATGGTATCTTTGCCGGTATTAACCTGACCAGTTCTAAAGAGATACTGGGAGCATCCGGTGAATTTGATCAGCTGAGTGTTTTTTTTAACAGTGCCCATCAGTTTGGCGTTAATTCTATCCTGCTGGGAGGTGAGTTTGGCGCTACTGTAGAGGGTATGGCTGCGCCGCAGAATCGTTACCGTCTTGGTGGTTTTATGCGGTTGTCAGGAATTTCAAAAGGCCAGCTAACAGGTCAGCAATATCTGCTGTTTCGTTCTGCTTTTCTACATCGGGTCGAGAGTTTTAAGTTACTTCCGCTTTACCTGGGGGCTTCGCTGGAGGCTGGTAATGTGTGGGAGGACATGGACCAGATTGACAGTGGTGATCTGCTTGGCTCGGGTAGCCTGTTTTTTGGCATCGATTCACCCATTGGCCCTATCTACAGTGGCTACGGCGTTGCTGAAGGAGATAAGGCGATCTTCTTTTTCCTGGGGCGAACTTTTTAGATCGGCATACTCGCAGAGCACGAACAGGACTTGTTCGCATGTTCCTTTGGTTTAACAGAGGGATATTCGATCACCCAGGGGTGATCGAATTCCAGGGCAATAATTTATTTGTGGGCTTTGTCCCAATTACGGCGGAATCGTTTCACCCAATAGTCCAGTGTTTCATCTAAAACCCGCACATTGGAGCCACCTTTCTGAACTTCTGTCTCATCACTTATACGTTGGTCGATTACGGCAACCACGCGGTCACCGCTGACTGAATCGTAACCTTCGGCTTCCAGAGCCGCACGGTATACAATTTCTTCCTCGCCCTGGGCACTGTCAACGGCCTTTTGGCTGGCGCTGATCAGAAGGGCGATCGGAATGTAGCCAAGGGCACTCCGTTCAGGTGACTTTTTTTCCAGACCGGTAAGCGCCATTCTTACCACCAGAACATCAGGTCCGGGCTGTGTTACGAAGGGGTAGTCAGGCTCAAATGCAGCCTTAAGCTTTTTCGTGAAACTGTCGGTGATATATTTTAATTCCCGGGGATTCACGCCCTTATATTCAGAGCCCTGGGCATGCCAGACTTCAACCGGCGTCAGCATCAGTTTGTTGTATTTTTTCAGGTCATGGAGGTCTTTGCCGGGTCGGAGATAGACTCTGGCTCCGTCACTCCAGGAGCGTTCGCTGAAACCGTCATAATTGCCCAGAAAGCCGGAATTTGATTTCTTAACTGGCTCGCTGCCGCAGCCTGACAGTAGCAAGGCGCATAATACGCTGAGGATTATGCTATAGAATGTTTTCATGATGTGTACCTTTCAGCTGTAACTTCTTACAGTTTCACTTTGCAGAACACAACCTGAAAGCAGGTACGTCAATCTGGGCTATCCCTGTCCTGATGGCGATGGAGACGGCTATGCCCGCGAAGTCATCGTTGGCGAATGGGGAATGATCCCCGGAACTGTCGTACACGCAAGCATCTTCAGAAGGTGGGACCAGGAAATGGCGGAATCCAGTACTGCATTTAATGGGTTCTGAATGCCATGATCGCGGGGAGGGTTACCATATTACCTTCTGGCCGATGGCGATTATAAAAAAGTATAGCCACGAAATTTTAATTTTGTTTATGGATGTTTAAACCGCAACAGAATAACTGCTTGAATTCACATTCAGCGAGAAGTAATGCTGCATATAGCTGGATTCAATCTGTCAGTAACACGATTTTGTTGTACTACACTGAAACGTAGTTTCATTTCTAATTCTAAGAAATTCATTTAAAGACGGAGCGGATTCGAATGTTTCTCGATTATGTTGCGTTGTTCCTTGTGGTTTTTGTCGTTATTTTTTTCTTCTACGCGATCATTGTTATCCATGATATTCCTTATGAAATAGCGAAGCATCGAAACCATCCGCACCAGGATGCGATCCATGTTGCAGGCTGGGTCAGTTTGTTTACGTTGCACGTTTTATGGCCGTTTCTCTGGATTTGGTCAACATTATATCGTGAAGACCGTGGCTGGGGGTTCTCCGGACATGTGAGCAACGCTAAGCCTGATGGTGAGGGCCGATCGGAGCCGGAAGGGCAAGAACTACTGGCACTGCAAGAACAAGTCACTGAACTCTCGTTGCAAGTAGAAACGCTTAAACAAGCGATTAACCGTAAGCCGGGAGAGTAAGATGGATCTGTTATTAATACTTACCTATGCCGGCCTGTGCGTAGTTATTTTTAAAGTTTTTCGTATTCCGTTGAATAAGTGGAGTGTACCAACTGCAATTCTAGGCGGGGTGATTATCCTCGGTTCGCTGTTACTGGTAATGAACTATAACCACCCTTACGGTAAATACGCTAAGGAAGTGTATGTCTCGATACCGATTGTGCCTGCGGTAAGAGGTCTGGTGGTTTCTGTCGATGCGATGCCAAATGCTCCGCTAAACAAGGGCGATGTTCTTTTTAAGATTGACCCCAGGCCCTATCAATTAAAAGTGGAACAGTTGTCCGCACAAACTTTCGAAGCAGAGCAGAGTGCTAAGCAGATTCAGGCTCAGCTGGAGCTGGCTCAAGCGCGGCAAAAGCAGGCTAAAGCCGACAGAGACAGGGCTCGGCAGTCTTTTTCACGCTATGCAAAAGGCAGTCGTACTAAAGGTGTGTTTTCTAAACAGGAAGTGGAAAACAGACGCCAGCTGTATTTAGCAGCAGAGGCCAGTCTTGAAGCCGCTGAGGCTGATTTAAGGCGTGCTGGTTTTGCCCACGAGTCGACTATTGATGGTGTGAACACACAGGTGCTACAGCTTCAGAAGCAGTTAGAGGCAGCGCAATATGATCTGGAACGGACGGTCGTAGTTGCCCCTATGGCCGGCATGGTGACCCAGGTTGCGCTCAGGGCTGGTGTCATGGCTGTGCCTATGCCGCTGAGGCCGGCGATGGTATTTATTCCTGAGCAGGAGAACTTGTTTGCCGGTAGCTTCTGGCAGAATTCGCTGGAGCGGATGAAGCCTGGATTTGAGGCTGAATTGATAATCGACGCGGTACCTGGCCATGTCTTTAAAGGTGAGGTTGTCAGTGTGTTGCCGGCGATGAGTGAAGGTGAGTTTCAGTTCGGCGGTACACTGGTATCTGCACGTCAATTAAGTACTCATGGCAGGGCTATCGCTGTGATTAAGCTGGATGCGGACTGGAACCGATACAATCTGCCCCGGGGCGTGCAGGGTAAGATGGCAATATATTCTGATCAGTTCACCCACGTTTCTGTTATGAGGCGGATACTGCTGCGTATGCTTGGCTGGTTAAACTATGTCTTCCCAATGAAGTAGATAACATCATATCGTTTGAATGAACCGTCAGGCTGTTTGAGGCTGTGACTTGTAGTACCAGATTCCCTAAGTGTTGCTTATGCCGGAGAACTTCCGTCAGTACTGGTGTTACCAGAGCAAGCCGAAAACGAGATCAGGCATTCAGCTGAATTCAAATGCTGTGGCATGTGTAATAGTAATGAAGCTACGCGAGGGCGACTATACTTTGTGTAGGCAATCTAAGGCGTAACGCAGGAGGTAATACTATGACCGTTGCAGCCACACTGAATACCTATCTTGAGCAGAAATCCTGTCCATTCGATATGGTTGAGCATCCTTTCTCCACCACTGCAGCAGATGCTGGTAGTTTCTCCTCTATTCCCCTGAAGCAGGTCGCCAAAGCGGTGGTACTGCATGATCAGGATCACTATCTGGTGGCAGCCATCCCCGCGATGAATAAGCTGATGTTACCGCAGGTTGAAAGTATCCTGGGTTGTCATACGGAACTGGCCCACGAGGGGGAGTTAAATCCGTTGTTCCAGGATTGTGAAAAAGGAGCCATTCCGGCTATTGGCCAGGCTTATGGTCTGAATGTGATCTGGGATGATGCACTAAAGGATGAGGATGATATCTATCTTGAGGCGGGGGATCACCGTCATTTGATTCATCTTAAACGTAAGCAGTTTATGTCTTTGATGGGGCACAATCCCCATGGGGAAATCAGCTGTGCACCGGATGAACTTTATGATCTGAGTCATGTTCGCCCGTTATGAGAGGCTAAAGTTGTTTTTATCTAAAGCCTGTTTCTGACAGGCTTTTTTATGCATTCTCCAGACGGGTGGCGTTGTGGATAAAGCTTTCCAATTGATCGACAGGCATTGGTTTGGCATAGAAATAACCCTGAATCATATGGCAACCTATCTCGGCAAGCAGGTCGGCCTGGGCCTGGGTTTCGGCACCTTCTGCCAGCAGGGTGAAGTTCAACGCCTGTGCCATATCTGACAGCATTTTTACGATCAGTTGGTTCTTCTGATTATCTTCCAGGTCGGAGACAAACGCGCGATCAATCTTCAATTTACTGAATGGGATAGTGGTCAGGTATTGCATCGAGGAATAACCGGTACCAAAGTCATCGATGGCGATGCTGAATCCGGCATCTTTTAGCTGCTCAAGTTTGTAGATACTGTTCTCTGGATCTTCTAGCAGTGAGGTTTCGGTGATCTCGAGTTCGATTTCGCTGGGCGATACTGAGTGGCGTTTCAGTATAGATTGTAATTGGTTCTGGAAATCGTTCTGCTGAAGTTGTTTAGGCGAGATGTTGATACTGACCCGGTCGAAACGAGTGTCTCGGTTCGCCCATGATCGGATCTGACAGGCCACCATTTCGATGACTGAGTAGCTTAGTTCAATAATCAGATCAGAGGCTTCGGCGACCGGGATAAACTCATACGGCGATACTGTGCGCTGCAATTCAGCTGAGTTCCAGCGAATCAGTGCTTCTAATGAACTAAACTGGCCCGTTGCCAGATCATACTGGGGCTGGTACACCATATGAAACTCTTGTTTGCGCAGGGCGTTACGCATTGCGCTGGCGATCAGCAGGTCATTACTGAGCTGACTATCGATGTCCGGTGTGTAGATATTGATATCAGTCTTACGCTGTTTCTTGGCAAGGGCCATCACTGAGAAAGCTTTATCGATAAGCACTTCGATATTATCGCCGTGCTGGGGATAGAAGCTGGCACCAATGCGAATTGAACAGTTGAGTTTATGTTGTGCGATCAGGTAGACCCGGCTCAAGCTGTCGTTCAGCGCTTGCAGCTGTAAAATCCGGTCACGCTCTTCGAGCTGCTCGGTATTGGGCAGATAGGCGATAAAACGGCTCTCTGAAAACACGCCGAGTACCGTCTTTTGATTGAGGCACGTTTCTATCCGGTTACAGATCCGTTTTTGCAGTTCATTGATTACGGTCGCCGGGTAGGCTGCGGTTAACTGGTTGAAATCATCGGTACTGATAATCAGCAGCATGCCATTCTGGCTGTGGGTAAGGTACTGGTCTGATACCTGTTGTTTAAACAGTTTCTTATTGGGCAGTCCTGTGGCGGTGTCCTGCTGGAGGAAGTCCATCAGAGGGGTCAGCAGGCGTCGGTTGAGTGTGTAGAACAGAATCAGAACCGTAGTAAAAATAGCCAGAAAGTACGCCAGCAGGTTCAGGGTTTTGCTGACGATCACAGAATTAATGACGAGTTTAGGAATAGTAAATACCAGATACCAGTCAGATGCGTCGATTGGGAAAGCGCAATACAGATAGTCCTGAGTGTTGAACAGGGTTTTGTTGGTGCTTTGCAATAGTGAGCCAGCAGGGTATTCGGAAAGTCCCGGCAGGTTATCGATATTGCTGTCTTGCCGGCTTGTATCCGGGTGGATCAGAATATTACCGTTACGTTCAGCCAGAAAAGCGAATCCGCCCATATCCAGTTTAATATCGAGAACAGTCTGCCTGACAAAATCCAGTGTCAGATCGCCGGATATAACGCCGCTGAATTGTCCATCTTTTACAATAGGCGCGGTAATAGCAACGTACATCTGCTTGTATTCATCGACGCCAAGGTAGGGGGCGGTTATATGTGGCTTTTGTGCTTGTTTGCTTGCGATATACCAGGGGCGAAGACGGGGATCATAGCCCGCGGGAATGTTCCAGTCGGTAAACCATGAGTAGCCATCTTCGAGACCGTAGTACAGATAAAAGAAATCTGTTGCTTTAAATGTTTGCTGCAGATAAAACTCGTAGCGGGGGTTGTCACGTATTGGCGCACTGCTCTGTGATAGTGTATCCGCAAGGCTGGTTATAGTGTTGAGGTTACCGTTGAGCCACTGGCTAAGCTTGTCTGAAGCTGTGTTTGCTTGTAATAACTGCTCATTTTGCAGCGAGCTGAGCATGTTGTCGCTAACTTGTTTATAGGCGACAAATGTCGATGCTATCAGGCCGAGCAGCAGCAGGGACATAATACTGTACAGCAGCTTATTCTTATTGTTCAGTTTCAACATTGTTTGGCAGCACTGGGTTAACGTTCGGTCAGTTGAACTGAGTCTGTTTCAATTTTTGATTAAGATGAAACACTCTAACAGAGAGGAGTAACTTAATGTTTTATCACCTACTTATTCTGTGTATTCGCTCGTGTGATTTTATGTTTTCTTGATGTATATCAAGAAAGATGGGTGGTGATATATGAATAAAAGATACTATGCGTCAGCGAAGCTTAGTATCGCAAAGCTCAAAATATAGCCACATAACATTTATCAATATATCGTTTCTATTATCATCTTCCGATAATCGGAGTAGGGGCATAACTATGCTGAATATGGATTTCTCTGAAACAGTCGCAATCCAGACCCTGGATCAGGATTGGGTGGCCAGCCCTGCTGCGGGTGTCTGGCGTAAACCACTGGCCAGAGAAGATGCCGAACGGGGACACGCAACCAGTATCGTCAAGTATGAAGCCGGCGCCGCTTTCTCTGCCCATGGTCATCCAAAAGGCGAAGAGATCTTGGTACTGCAGGGAGTATTTTCCGACGAAAGCGGAGACTATCCTGCCGGCACATATTTTCGCAACCCAGAGGGCTTTAGCCATGCGCCTTACAGTAAGGAAGGCTGTGTAATTCTGGTGAAGCTGCATCAGTTTCAGGCGCAGGACCGGGCGCATGTTTGTATCGATACCCGCAGTGCGCTAGGGGCGCAACCGGGTGTTTGTAAACAGCTGTTATTACATCAGTTTGGTGCAGAGAAGGTCGAAATGATTCGCTGCGTGGCCGATTCCGATCTGGATTTGAGCAACGCCAAAGACGGTCTGGAAATCTATCTGATTTCAGGCTGTCTGACAGAGGGTAACAAGGTTTATTTTGCCGGGCAGTGGCTTAGGAAAGCAGCCGGAGGCGATGGGATCTATCGTGCTTCCGCGGGAAGCCTTATTTGGGTGAAAAGTAATCACCTGAGTGCTCCGTTGTAAGTATGAAATTGATTCTGAGCCGCAAAGGTTTTGATACTTCTGCTGGTGGAGTACCCAGTCCGATACTGCCCGATGGCTCTCTGATCTCATTGCCTATTCCCGATGGGGGTTCTCAGATCAGGTACCGGGATCTGCAGTGTCAGGTTATTAAGCAGAACCTTAAGCAGAATCTGAATATTGGCACTTTGGTAAAGCAGCTGAGTCGGAATCGGATAACCGGAGTGCAGGGTGCCCACCTTGATCCCGATCTTATCTATGATAGCTATCCCAGATCGCCCGGCTGGCAGCCAGTGCTGGGGCAGACGGGGTCAGCGCAAGGGCATCTGCGCAAACAAGGAGTAGGGGAAGGGGATCTGTTCCTGTTCTTTGGCCTGTTTCGTGAGGCAGAAAAACAGGGCCAAAAGTGGCGTTTTGTGCCGGGCAGTACCGCTAAGCATCTACTATGGGGCTGGTTGCAGATCGGTGAAATCCTTGCGGTGGATTCACTGCAGAAGGATATTCCCCCATGGCTTAGTTATCACCCTCACATGCATGGCCTCCCCGATGCCAACAACACTCTTTATATAGGCCGTGATCAGCTGAGCATAAATAGTGCTTTAACGGCTATACCCGGGTCCGGGGTTTTTAGTCATTACTCTGATCAGCTATGCCTGACCGACCCCGGTTCAAGGCTGCCCAGCCAGTGGCGTTTACCGGGTTGGTTTTATCCTGAGGACAGAGCGCCACTAAGTTATCACGCAAAGATGGAACGCTGGGGCAGGGACCGGGAAGATACACTGCTTCGCTGTGCCGCACGGGGCCAGGAGTTTGTGCTGGATGCAGGGGAATACCCTGAATCCATTTCATGGATACGTGATCTTGTTGAAAGCGCTTGAGCAGGTCACAAAAGCCTTATCATAATGAGTCGGTAAGCATGTTGTGAACATCTCTATTAGAGTCGCGGCTGATCGATTTTTATTTAGCTTATAGTCTTGTCGGAAAAGAAGGGGCTGATAAGTGATGTGCACACCTGCCTTTGCTCAAATTCGTTTAGTACAGCTCGCTTTCGATACCGGTATCAAGTATCAAATCTGCTCAACGCTTTGTTTCAAACTAAAATTACCCCTATTGCCTTTCTTCTTTAGATAAGGACTTTGTTTATTTCACTGCTTCGTCATGGGCTGGCATGCTGGTAGGGAACCAATGTTGAGTACGGTTGACGAAGGCGACTAGCGATAGCATTACCGGCACCTCAACCAATACCCCTACCACCGTTGCCAACGCTGCTCCAGAATGCAACCCAAACAGCGATATAGCTACAGCGACTGCCAGCTCAAAAAAGTTCGAAGTGCCGATCAGGCAGGCAGGCGCGGCAATATTGTGTGGCAGCTTCCAGGCTCGAGCCAAAAGGTAAGCAATCGCAAAGATGCCGTAGGTCTGAATCATCAACGGAACAGCGATTAGTAAGATCGTCTGGGGTTGCTTCAGGATTGTTTCTGCCTGAAAGCCAAACAATAACACCACGGTAGCTAATAACCCCACTACCGACCAGGGTTTTAGATTACGAACGAAATCGTTGAGCTTTTTGTCACCGCCTCGCTTGATCAGGTGGTCGCGGGTCAGAATTCCGGCAATAAGTGGTAAAACAACATAGAGGATGGTGGAAAATAGTAATGTTTCCCAAGGTACTTGAACATCATTGATACCCAGCAGAAACGCGGCGATTGGCGCGAAGGCGAAAACCATAATGATATCGTTTACCGCCACCTGTACCAGGGTGTAGTTCGGATTTCCCTTGGTTAACTGACTCCATACAAATACCATTGCGGTACAGGGGGCTACACCCAGCAGAATCATGCCGGCAATGTATTCCCCTGCAGATTGAGGGTCGACCCAACCGGCAAATAATACCCGGAAGAATAGCCATCCTAAAAAGGCCATCGTGAAGGGTTTGATCAGCCAGTTCACCAAAAGAGTCAGTAACAGGCCCTTGGGACGTTTACCTACATCTTTAACTGCCGCGAAGTCTATCTGGATCATCATCGGATAGATCATTACCCAGATTAAAAGTGCGACCACAAAGTTAACGTGAGCATATTCGAGCTTTGCGACAAGCGCGAAGATACTTGGGAATGTATTGCCAACCGACACGCCAATCAGAATACAAAAACCGACCCATATAGAAAGATAACGTTCAAACAGGCCCATAATAGGTCTCCGCTTCATGATCAATGAGTTTTACGGTTGTATTGATGCTAATAAATGTTCTCATCTTAGCAAAACTCTCTTCTGTGGCCAGACCAGCCAATCGTTGGGGGCCGCAGGAGGAATACTCGGTCCTTTTGGAGGGTGTGCGGTTCTATTATAGAGTTAGTCAACCGATGAACAGGACGTTATCAGATACGCGAACTATCAGGTGGAGCTGTGGTGGCGCTTTTCGCAAAGAAACACATGAAGCAGGCGTTTTGAGATATGGACGAATATATATCCAACTTAAACCCACATAAAATATAGATTTAGTCTGAAATAGTAATCTTAATGTCGAAACGTTTTAGGTAGAGCCTCCACACATTCCTTATAGACAAAGCTGCGACAGGATCTGCCATAGGTACAGCAGTCTGTGCCCATTAATGTTAATTATTTTGTGCCTGTCCCCATGGCTTGTAATTATTTATGCTGTGAACCCTCTTAAGTCACGAACTTGTTGAGATCCTCTTTGAAGATGTATCAGTAGCATGTGTTAGATAAGCAGGTTGTGTGTAATCGAGTACAACAATGTAAAGGTGGTATGCTCGGTCTCATATCCGATACTGTTTGAGTAAGTCATAAAAAATTCATAGAAAACTGAGTTAAACCGTTGGTTATTTTTTATAATCATGTCTATAATCGACGAATCGTCATTTATAGACAAAGAGTTTTTATGAGTCCCCGTTATGTTGATCCGGAAATCTTGCAGGAACGCGAGAATATTCTATTGGATCAGGCACTGTTACTTCTACAGCAACAAGGGGTCGAAGGATTGACCATGGATAAACTGGTTAAGCAGGTACCTTTTTCTAAGGGGACTGTTTATGGTCATTTTTCCGGTAAAGAGGACTTGTTGTTAGGTCTGTGTAACCGGGGCATGGGCATCATGTGCAGCCTGTTTGCCCGGGCTGCTGCATTCGAAGGTAGCAGCCGTGACCGGATGTTGGCGATTCATTTTGCCTACCTGTTGTATTCCCGTCTTTACCCGATGATGTTTATGTTGGTAATCACCGCAAAATCGCCGGGCATTACTGAGAAAGCATCAGAGAAACAGCGTGCTGCACATCTGCAGCTGGAAGCTCGGCTCAGTGGCAGTATTATCACGACGATTGAACAGGGGCTGTCAGGGCAAGAGTGTATGAACCCCGGCAATCTGAGTATTGAGCAGATCGCCTTTGCCAACTGGTCAGCTGCGTTCGGTTCGATCGCCCTGCTGAGCAAAGATATCGAACAGTGCGGCGTACGGGCGCAATTGCAGAGCGATCAGGCCCTGATAACTAACATTAGCCTGCTCCTGGATGGTTTACAGTGGCGACCGCTGATGTCGGAATTTGATTATAGTTTAACCCTCGAGCGGCTTAAAACAGGCTTGTTTGCCGCTGAGATGGAAGAGTTGAATGCCCGGGAAGAGATGACCGATCCGGGTTAATGGTTTTAGTTATGAACTGCGGCGCTTGCGCCGTTTTTTTCTCACTTATAATGACGTTTCGTCAATAAAGGCAGAACGATGAAGGAAAAACTGTTTAGTTTTGTTCTCCGACGCCCGTTTCTGGTATTGCTGGCATCTATTGTGTTGGTAATGGTTGCGGCATCGGGTGCTCAAAAGTTGGTATTCAAGAGTGATTATCGGGTCTTTTTCAGTCCTGAAAATCCTCAGCTGATCGCATATGAGTCGATGCAGAATACCTTTAATAAAAGCGATAACGTGTCGTTCATTGTTATCCCTGCAGAGGGCGACGTATTTACCCCGCAGACGCTCGGCGTAATCAATCAGATTACCGCCGCAGCCTGGCAGGTACCTTATTCAACCCGGGTTGATTCGATCACAAATTTTCAGCATACCTGGGCTGAAGAGGACGATATGATCGTCGAAGACCTGGTATTTGACGATGCTGAACTCAATGCCGACGAGCTGAAGCGGGTCCGTGATATCGCTTTGCATGAACCCTTGCTCGTGGATAAGCTGGTTTCCGAGCAGGGCCATGTCACGGTGGTGAATGTGACGGTCCAGCTGCCGGGAATTAATCCGGTTGTCGAAGTGCCGGAAGTAGTTACTAAGGTCAGAGCGATTCAGCAACAGTTTATGGCTGACAATCCGGGGCTTGAGATTAAGCTTTCCGGCATGGTAATGATGAATAACAGCTTTGCTGAGTCTTCTTTGAACGACAGTGCTACTTTGATTCCGGCCATGTTTGGCGTGGTTATCGTAACGATGCTGTTTTTGCTGCGAACCTTTAGTGGTACTTTTTCCACTGTGGTGATTATCGCCGTCAGTATTGCTTCGGCGATGGGGCTTGCCGGTTGGGGAGGATTGTTTCTGTCAGGGCCCTCTGCCAGTGCGCCGACTATGATTCTCACGCTGGCGGTTGCTGACTGTATCCATATACTCAGCACCATGTTTTATGAGATGCGTCAGGGTGTGGAAAAGAAAAAAGCGTTGCATGACAGCCTGAGGATTAACTTTCAGCCAATTATGCTGACCAGTGTTACAACCGCGATCGGTTTCCTCAGTATGAATTTCTCGGACTCACCTCCGTTCCGTGATTTGGGTAATATCGTTGCGATGGGGGTGATGGTGGCATTTATCTTCTCTGTTACGCTTTTCCCTGCGCTGCTGATGATACTTCCCGTGAAAGTTAAGGTGCGCAAGGAAGAGGACCGCGACTGGACCCGTTCACTGGCGGTATTCGTGACCAGTAAGCGTAAGGTACTGTTGCCAGGTATGACTGTGCTCATGCTGGTTCTGATCGCTTTCCTGCCACAAAACAAACTGAACGATGACTTCGTCAAATATTTTGATACATCGGTACCCTTTCGTCAGGCAACTGACTTTATGCAGGATAATCTTTCCGGCATGACGCAGCTGGAAATTTCGATAAACAGTGGTGAATCAAGCGGCATTAATGATCCTGAATATCTGGTGAAACTGGGGGAGTTCAGTGCCTGGCTGCGGGCTCAGCCGGAGACCGATCACGTTAACACCCTTACCGATACACTGATGCGCCTGAATAAGAATATGCATGGCGATGATCTGGAATACCATCGTTTGCCGCAGGATCGGGAGCTCTCGGCGCAATACCTGTTGTTATATGAGATGTCGTTGCCATACGGTCTGGACCTGAACAATCAGCTGGACGTTGATAAGTCTTCGGTAAGGGTGATCGCTACCCTTAATAATATGACCAGTAATGAACTGATTAGAATAGAAAATAATATCAACCAATGGTTCGTGCAGAATGCGCCTCAGTATGAGGTACTGATTACCGGTCCAAACCTGATGTTTGCCCATATCGGGCAGCGTAATATTGTTAGTATGCTGGTGGGAATTTCGGCGGCTTTGGTTCTGATATCGCTGTTGTTGGGTTTTGCGCTGCGTTCAGTACGTTTCGGTCTTATCAGTCTGATTCCGAACCTTGCCCCGGCGGCGATGGGTTTCGGTGTCTGGTACCTGATCGATGGCCAGGTCGGGTTGGCGTTATCGGTAGTTGCTGGTATGACGTTGGGTATCGTCGTGGATGATACGGTGCACTTCCTGAGCAAGTACCTGCATGCCCGCAGAGAACGTAATGCCGACAGTGTGGCGGCGGTGCAGTATGCTTTCGGGAGCGTGGGCCGTGCGTTGTGGATCACTACCTTCGTACTGGTGTGTGGATTTATGGTGCTGGCTCAGTCCAGCTTCAAGATAAATGCGGATATGGGCTTCCTGACCGCGGTGACGATTGTCATAGCATTGATTGTTGATTTTCTGTTTTTGCCGCCGCTGCTGATGCTGCTGGACCGGGAAAAAGATACTAAAGAGTTAAGCTCTCAAGAATCAAAAACAATTCAATCAAAAACGATTGAGTCAAAAACTTTAGAGCGAGCTGTAGAGCAAGGAGTTGAGCAATGAGTAACATAATGGGCTTTGTTAAACCGATCAATTTGTTGTTGGCAGCCGCTTTGGTTGTCAGTACCCCGGTGCTTGCGCAAACTCCCGAAGAGCAGGGCCTTGAAATTTCTCAGACTGCTAAGCAGCGGGATCTGGGCTGGGCAGATATGCAGGCCGATATGCTGATGGTCTTGCGTAATAAACAGGGGCAGGAGAGTACGCGTGAGATCCGCCTGAAATCCCTGGAACAGGAAACGGATGGCGACAAAAGCCTGACCGTCTTCGATAAGCCCCGTGATGTCAAAGGCACAGCATTTCTGAGCTTCTCCCATGCGGTTGGTGCCGATGATCAGTGGCTTTATCTGCCTGCACTGAAACGGGTGAAACGGATCGCTTCGCGCAACAAGTCCGGGCCATTTATGGGATCTGAGTTTGCCTATGAAGATCTGTCTTCATTTGAGATCGAAAAATATACCTATCGTTACCTGAAAGATGAAGCCTGTGAGGGCGGTGACTGTTTCGTGGTGGAGCAGTTTCCGGTGGATAAGAACTCCGGTTATACCCGCCGTATTGTATGGCTGGATAAAGCCGAATACCGGATATACAAAGTTGAGTTTTACGATCGTAAAAACAGTTTACTGAAGACTCTGACCTTCAGTGGCTATCAGCAGTATCTTGATAGGTACTGGCGTGCTGATCTGCAGCAGATGCAAAACCATCAAAATGGTAAGAGTACAGACCTGCAATGGAGCGGCTATCAGTTCCAGGTCGGCCTGACTGACAGCGACTTCAACAAAAACTCACTCAAGCGGGCGCGGTAATATGCAGCTGAAGGCGATTGCGCTGAGCCTGTTGGCGCTGCTTCCTGCAGCCAGTCAGGCAGATGAGGTGTTCTTTGAGTTCTCCGGTAAGGTTTCGGCTGAGTTGCGAGGCTATGCTGACGAAGGTCAGTTTACCGGGCAGGACTATCGCTCCTCGGCAGCTGCCGCATTTGAACCGGAGCTGTTCTGGGAGTGGAACGATGGCGGCGACAGTCTGACATTCAC
This sequence comes from Amphritea sp. HPY, assembly GCF_050870985.1. Taxonomy (NCBI): domain Bacteria; kingdom Pseudomonadati; phylum Pseudomonadota; class Gammaproteobacteria; order Oceanospirillales; family Oceanospirillaceae; genus Amphritea; species Amphritea sp. HPY. The sequence goes on from NZ_CP194015.1 coordinate 573,706, forward strand.
GCCTTACTACCGTGTTGATCAGCGTGATGATGAGCGCAGTCACGGTGATATCCGAGAGCTGAGCTGGATTCATGTCGGTGAAGACTGGGAGCTGCGCACCGGTATACGCAAAGTCTTCTGGGGAGTGACCGAATTCAGCCATCTGGTTGATGTGATCAACCAGACCGATGCTGTCGAAGACAGTGATGGTGAAGATAAACTAGGCCAGCCGATGGTTAATCTATCGCTGGTCAGGGATTGGGGTATTGTCGATCTGTTCGTTTTGCCGGGCTTTCGGGAACGAACGTTTGCAGGCCAGGATGGACGTTTACGCAGTGGCCTGATAGTCGATACCGATGCTGCGGTTTATGAGTCAGGTGCTGCTGAAAATCATGTTGATACTGCTGTCCGCTGGAGCCAGAGTTTCGATCTGTTTGATCTCGGCTTGTACTGGTTCCGGGGTACTAACAGAGATCCCCGGTTTGAGCTCGGCACGAACAATGGTCAGTCTGTGCTGATTCCTGTTTATGAACAGATTGATCAGATCGGTTTTGACGGCCAGGCAACGATTGACAGCTGGTTGTGGAAACTGGAACTGCTCTGGCGGGATAGTGAGACTGAGCAGTACGGCGCAATGCAGGGCGGTGTGGAGTACACCTTCTACGGCATTCAGGAATCAGCAACCGACCTGGGATTACTGGTTGAATACGGCTGGGATGAGCGGGGTGAAGATGCTACCGCAGCATTCCAGAACGATATCTTTATTGGCAGCCGGATTACTCTGAACGATGTCGCCAGCACTGAATTCCTGGCGGGCTTTGGTTACGATCTGGACTACCAGAGCGAGAGCTTGTTCGTTGAGGCCAGCCGTCGTTTTGGCGATAACTGGAAACTGAGTCTGGATGGTCGCCTGTTTAATGCAGGAGAAGCTGAAGATCTGCTGGTTAGTGCCATCGAACAGGATGACCTGATCCAACTCACCGCTGAATACTATTTTTAAGCGGAGCTTAAAATAGCAGACCGCCGAACAAGTTCGGCTCGCTAGACCGCTGAGCAAGCTCAGCTAGCTAGAACGTGGCGCAAGCGCCACTCGTTAGTAGCTAGAAAAAGCAAAAACCGCCCTCGAGAGGCGGTTTTTCTTTGCCGAAATTCTGCTCCGACTCGGAATTACGTATCCTGCTACTGGTTTTCCGTGGGAGTGACGCCCCGTCACGATAAACTTAGTGCTTCTTTAACTTCTCGCCGCGAGGTACCCGAAGGGGCATGCCAGCGCGCCTCCTACAAGGAGGTGTTTTTTGGTCGAGAATGTTTTTGGGTTTTGATCTGGCTTTTTCTAGCGAGCCGAACTTGTTCGGCGGTCTGCTTCTTCCGATCTAGCTAGCGGCGTAGCCGCGGTCTGTCTTTCCCGTTACGCTGCGCAATGTTTTACTGATGCCCATTGCTTTCAGCTCTTCAGCTTGTTCATCTGTTCGCACCAGGACAGCGCCACAGAATGCCAGGGCATTAAATGATATGCCGCTGACACTTTCCAGGCTGCGTGGCACCAACATCATCCAGCGTCTGGTGAGTAGTAAGTTATACGGGGTTATGACGGTGCTGCCTGCGATATCGATATGAAGCAGGCTTAACAATTCACTGTAATGGTTATTTAGCCAGTGCGCGGCCCGTTCAGGGTCATCGAATAGCCACTCCGGTACTTTGATTCCTGCCTGATGGAAGGGCAGGTTTGAATTAGTGCTGCAGGTATCAGAGAAATGATCCAGCTGCGTCGCTAAGGGCAGGGCTTTAGCTGGCGTTGAAGGTAGCAGTTGCAGGTGTTTATGGAGCTGGCTGGCACCGGCTTCGGTGCCGCCATTGTAAAAAATAAGGCCGTCAACTTCAGCCAGGCAGAGAGCTGCCGCATTAAAGTCAGCCCTACTTAACAGTTCAGATTGGGGGTGGAAGCTTCGGGTGACCATTAATAAATGGTGTTCGACGACATTAAACTTATTCAACAGGCAGACATGCTGACTACCAAGTTCGCAAACAAAAAGATCGGGATCGTAAGGCAGAAACGGGTTGTGGTTATTGTCGCCAGCCTGTTGCATTCTCTTTAGTGCGTTATCTTTACGTCTCAGATTATCCAGCGTGCGCAGCAGGTAACAGTAGTTATTTTCATAAACCGTTTCACTAACGGTTGGGATCGGCTGCAAGGCTCCGCTTTGGATAGCCTTGGCTGTAGTCGCCTCTGTTTGACGCCATAAATTCATAATCCAATCTCCTGATCACGAAACCTGGTCGATGAGCATAAGATTACGCCTCGCTAATGCTGTTGTATAGTTAACTCACCGTCAGAACAATGAGTTAAATAATCGATGAAGTCATTACTGATTGTAGCCCATGCGCCATCTGAAAATACCCGCTTAATGGCCGAAGCGGTACTGAAAGGCGCTTCAGCTCCCGAAATTACCGAAGTGAAAATGCGCTGGATTCCTCCGCTGGAGGCCAGGCCTGAAGATGTTCTTGAGTGTGATGGCATTATCCTCGGCACGACTGAAAACCTCGGTTATATGAGCGGTGCCATGAAAGATTTCTTTGACCGCTGCTACTATCCTTGCCTGGAGCAAAAACAAGGGCTTCCCTGTGCACTTTATGTGCGTGCCGGACAGGATGGTACGGGTACCTGCCGTGCGGTAGAGGCTATCTGTACCGGGTTGCGCTGGAACTGGATACAACCACCACTGGTGTGTCGCGGAGAATGGCAGGCGAGCTTTCTTAAGCAATGTGAAGAGCTGGGTATGACGATGGCCGCAGGCTTGGATATGGGTATCTATTAGCCCTTGCTGAAACAAAGCAGAGTATTGATCTGGGTTGTACTTTAGTTGTATATAAAACATTTAACTAATATTGTGCGCTGCACAAATGGGTATTATACTAACGTCGAATTTTTGTACAGTCTTTGGGGTATCCTCTGATGAATAAAATGGTTTTTACCGGTGTTGAGTGTGATGACCGCCGCATTGCTGGCGAACTGCAGGCAATGGGCTGCTTCGATGAAGCGCGAGAAGATAAAAAATCTGCGCTGGCTAAAGTGATTGAAGCAACGGCTAACTTTATTACCTGGATGCGCTGGAAAGGCGAAGTCAGTGTTTACGGTTGTCGCGTTGCCGCTGACCATGCACGTTTTATGGAAGCGCGTTATACCGCGTAACAGATCGTGCTTATTAGAAAAAAGTCGCCTCTGAGCGACTTTTTTATTTTCTGTCAGAAGTGGGCTGAAGGGTTGAAAGTCAGCAGTTCAGTTCTTTGGCGGTATATACTCGATAAATCCCTCGTCACAGTCGCACAATACTCTTTTACCCTGCCTCAGAACCAGACCTAAGACTTCCTTTGCATTTTCGTCGTGCTGGTCTTCGAAGTTACACAGTGTCCAGCATATCAGGGGCTGCTCTTCATGGGCTCCGTCCGTGGTATGAAAGCGGGCTTTCCATCCTGTCGCCGGGATAATTGAATCAATCTCATACTTCTGGTTTGCGCCTGGCATCGTTACCTGCCTCGGAATAGCCACATAAATAACCTGCTGTAGTATCCCTTTCTGTTCTTGAATACGATTTTTGAATGTCTAGCCGGCTGCGTGGTTTATATCCATACCAGCCATAAGCCCTTTTAGTTTGGTACAGCAATGGCATAAATGCGAAAGAAGATTTATTAGAAGGTCAGCCGCTTTTTGTTGTCTACCATAAATATTAAGAACTGATATAGCGGATAGTTCGGGAGGCTAGCTGATGAAATTTTTTCTTTTCACTGTGCTTTCGCTGTTGTTGCTCGCTGGTTGTGTGCAGAACCCGGTGAGAGTTGATTATGAACCTGCTTTCGATTTCACCTCTATCAGCACCTATGGCTGGGCATCAGACAATGATATTTCGTATAGTACAGTTGATGACGGCCTGATGGATAAAAGAGTAAAAGCCGCACTGACGGAAGAGCTGAGTTTAAGAGGGCTTAAATACGATAAAGATAAGCCGGATATGTTGATCGGTTACCGGGTCAGGGATGAAGACCGGCTTGATTACTATCGTTATCCGATGTTTAACAGCTACAGCTATCGTCATCATCGATCTATGTGGATCTATGATGAAGAGCTGGTTGTATTCAACTATGAACAACGTGTGTTTATGCTGGACGTGCTGGATTCTGAGAATCAGTTAATCTGGCGGGGAACCTATGAATCACGGCGTAAAGAGATGCCCACGCCGGAAGCGAAAATGGGGTACATAAGGGAGATTGTTGCGGAGATTCTGTTGCACTTTCCCCGTTAGTTTTATCGTTCGTCGCTTTGCAACCTGTCACCAGTTTTAATCTGTGTTCGTTAAACTGTAGTTTGACTAAACTCCGATCTGTCCTAGCCTTATCCATGTAAAAAGGAGCACTTCACCAACGGAGATTTGGTATGAATTTACAGCGTGGCAGTAAAGGCTTTGGGGTTGTGAAGCTGCAGCAGCAACTTAACCGTGTCGGTGCCATGCTGGTTTGTGATGGTGACTTTGGCGGTAGCACTGAACGCGCTGTGTGTTATGCGCAGGATATGGCCGGGCTAACAATCGATGGTGTCTCTGATCAGGTCTTGCAGCATTGGCTTGGTTCCCGACCTGAGCCTTATCCTGCACTTGCGACAGAAGGCGTGGCGATGATCGCCCGGGAAGAAACCGGTGGTTTGGCATACTACCATGCGGTATGTCGCTATCCCCACTATCCGGGTTATGCCAGCGGTATCACTATAGGTGTGGGTTATGATCTGCGTTTCGCAAGCGAACACTCTTTTCGGGGTTTGTGGCAGCCGTATCTGTCTGTCGGAGCCATTAATGAATTAGCTCTTTATATTGGCAGACGGGGCACCAAGTCCGGTGCAGCTGAGCTGCGGAATAAGGGTATAGAAGTGCCATTTAAAGCGGCCTGGCCGGTGTTTATTGAACAACTGATGCCGCAATACTTTAGTCTCACCGAAAGCCTGTTTCCTCAGTTATCCCGGTTATCGAAATCCTGTCGTGCGGTACTGGTCAGTATCGTGTTTAACCGGGGAACAAGCCTTTCTGGTGATAGGCGAAAAGAGTTGCGGATAATCCGGGATAAGTTAGCGGAAGCTTATTCTTCAGGCATTGATCAGGCTGAACAGCGCCAGCTGTTAACGTCAATTGAGGACGATATAGTTTCGATGCAGCGGTTATGGGGTGCCGATTCCGGTCTCTATCGACGCCGTCAGGTGGAAGCGAATATGTGGCGCAGAGGGATGCAGTCGCTTTAATTAAGCGGGTCGTTTTCGGAACTGCTGAAACAGAACGCCGGAGATTATCATGATCAGTCCTGTTATCGTTGAGATCATTACCTGTTCGCCGACGATGACCGCCAAAAGTAGTAGTGATAAAGGCGGTGAAAGGTATGCCAGATTGCTCAGCAAAGCCGTGTTATCGCTCATCCGCATCGCCTGCATCCAGAGCAGGAAGGCAAAGCCCATCTCGAAGGTACCGATATATATACCGCCGCCAACCGCCTGCCAGGGCATAGCGCTAAAACCACCTTGCCAAAGCATTAAGCAGGTTAAGATCGGCAGGCTCAGGCCAAAACAGAGTAGCAGTGATGCGATTGCATCTCGCGGTTTGCGGGTGTTCATGATCCAGTATGAAGCGAAGAACAGCGAGCTGCCGAGGCCTAATGCCACGCCAAAAGGATTCTTGAAATTTAACGCCAGCAAATCACCCTGGGTCGCGATAACCAGAACCCCAGAGTATGCCAGTACGATACTGATCAGGTTTTTCAGGGTAAAGCGCTGGCCGAGGAAAGGTACCGCAAGGATGCTCAGCGCTACTGCCCAGGTGTAATTCAGTGCCAGGGCTTGTTGTGCCGGTAATTGATCATATGCAGCAAACAGAATCAGGTAATACAGTGTCGGGTTAATCAACGCTAATAGCAGAAAATAAGCCGGGCTCTCAGTCAGGTATTGCCTCGCCAGTGTCAGTTTACCTTTCACTCCGGCGGTAATCGCCAGAATGATACAGCTGGTCAGCACCGCCAGCCAGAGCATCTGCAGGGGAGATATAAGCGACAAGGTTAACTTAAATGCGCTGGCAACAGTCGACCACATCAGCACTACGGTCAGTGCCATAAAAACAGCATTACGGTTCAATAGAGTATTCGGCTCAGTGATTACAGGTTGGGATACTGCTATGAACTGCTTGCAGGAAGGTCAAGCAGTTTTGTTTCGATATCTTTGACGTTTTCTATGACCGCGAAAAATGACGGTCTGCATAGCGCTGTAGTTGAAACATAAGTGGAAGCATTAAAGACGCTTAGCCTCGATATCTTTGACGTTTTCCATGACCTCGAAAAATGTCGGTCTGCATAGCGCTGTAGTTGAAATATGAGTGGAAGTGTCAAAGTAGTTTGGCCTCGATATCTTTGACATCTTCCATCACCACAAATGTACTGGTCTGGGCTACATGGGGCAGAGAGGATATTTTCTCGCCCAATACCATGCGATAGGACTCCATATCGGTCGTGCGTACCTTCATCAGATAATCGAAGTTGGCTGCGATCATATGGCACTGTTCGATCTCGGGAATCGCCCGTACCGCATCATTAAACGCCTTTAACGCTTTGGTCTTAGTATCGTTGAGAGTAACCTGAACAAAAGCAACATGCTTGGTGCCCAGCTTTTTCTGATCCACCAGGGCGATGTAACCCAGGATATAACCCTGGTCCTCAAGGCGGCGCATACGGATCTGGCAAGGGGTTTTGGACAAGCCAACCCGTGATGCCAGCTCGGTCACGGTAATCCGTGCGTTCTTCTGCAGTTCGCGGAGGATGGCGAGATCTAATTTATCCAGATTATCCATAGCTTTTTAATTTTCTAGATGTTCGTATGTTTGAGGTAAAGTAATGAGAAGGATAAGACTAAAAAAATGAAAAATACAGTGAAAAAGACTTTCGTCTATTGCTTATACTTTGCCGGTTACTAATAAAACTCTGAAATACCGCCTATTCTAGACTAGTAATGAATATCTAGACGTGGAATTGAATATCTGCCAGCGGATCTGTGACCGCGCCAGTGCAGATGGATGGAAAATAACAAAGGCGAACAGTTCTCGCCACATACAATGCTATTGGAGTCACTTTCACATGCACGATTTAGCTGGCCTGTCTAAACCGAAGATTCTGGATCTGCTGACCGAGAAACTCTGCGCTCAGGTGCCGAAAACACTGACCCGCGCTATGCAGCTCTTTACTGAACAGTTTTTTAGTGTTTCTGCTCCAGAAGAGTTGCAGAACCGGTCTCAGGAATATCTCTATTCCACCGCACTTTCTTACTGGCAGATGATGCAACATTACGATTCCACTAAGCCGGAAGTGCGAGTGTTTAATCCGGATTATGAGCAGCACGGCTGGCACTCGAATCATACTGTACTGCAGATTCATAACTGTGATATGCCGTTTCTTGTTGATTCAGTGCGTATGGAGCTTAACCGGCGGGAGCTGGCGATCCACGGTACTAATAATTGTGTCCTGGCAGTCGAGCGAACTAAAGCCCATAAGCTGAAGAACATACGTGTTGCTAAAGAGCGCAGCGCAAGCTCTCAGATAGAATCAGTGGTCTATATTGAGATTGATCGCCATTCCAATCAGGAGACTCTGGATGAGCTACGCAATAGTCTGGTTCAGGTTTTATCTGATGTCAGGGCGGTAGTCGAAGACTTTGTGCCGATGAAGCAGAAGGTACTCGACCTGAAAGAGGAGCTGCGTCAGCGCGATGCCAACAGTGCCGAGATAAAAGAAGCCCGTAAACTGATGGACTGGCTGCTGGATGAGCACTTTATCTTCCAGGGTTACGAAGAGATTACGATTAAGAATTCTAAGGGGGCGCTTGAGGCGACCCGTGTGCAGGGCTCTCAGCTGGGTACCCAGCGGCGACTGGAGCAGCAGGATGTCTGTTGTCTGAGCGATGTTGAGCAGCAGTTTGTAAGCACTCCGCGTCTGACGATGTTCAGTAAAGATGTTGAGCGTTCTAAGGTGCATCGCCCTGCTTACCGTGATCTGATCATAGTTAAGCGCTTTGATGACAAAGGAAAAGTGATCGGTGAGTGCCGTTTTTACGGGTTGTACACATCCGCTGTTTTCCTGATCAACCCGCTGCGTATTCCTGTAGTCCGGCAGAAACTTATTACAATTCTGTCCGATTGTGGTTTTGAACCCGGTGGTCACAGTCACAAGGCGTTGGTTCAGATTCTGACAGATATGCCACGTGAGGAGCTGGTTCTCGCTGATACCTCCGATCTGAAAGAGACCAGCTTTGGTATCTTTAATCTGCAGGAACGGCGTCGTGCCTGTCTGTTTGTACGACAGGACGCCAGTAAGCGTTTTTACTCCTGCCTGTACTATATTCCCCGGGATCTTTACACCACTAAGCTGCGTAACAGAGTATTGCAGTTGTTACATGAAGGTCTGGGGGGCGTTGATTCTGAAGTAACGGCACAGATCTCCGAATCGATTTTGTCCCGTACTCATCTGGTAATTTACGTCGATCCGCAGCAGCAGGGTAATGTGGATATCAGCACGATTGAAGCTAAGATTCTGGAGATCTCCCGTTCCTGGGATGATGACCTGCAGGCGAATCTTATTGATGTCTATGGTGAAGAGCAGGGTAGCCGGTATATCAACCGGTTCCGCAATGGCTTCCCATCGGCCTATAAAGAGAATTTCTCCACCGGTAATGCGGTATACGATATTCAGCATATTGCTAATCTGGTTTCTGAATCTGATATCGCGATGAGTTTCTACCGCTCATTCGAAGAGTCCGCCGGTATCCTGAAATTCAAACTGTTCAGCATGAATCATCCGTTGATCCTGTCTGAAGTGATTCCGGTGTTAGAAAACCTGGGATTAAAGGTGCTGAGTGAACACCCTTATGTGATCCACAGCAAGGATGGCAGTTCGCACTGGATCAGTGATTTCCGGGTGAGTTACGGCTCCCAGGCCACCATCGAGCTGGATCAGGTGAAAACTATCCTGCAGGAAGCTTTCGCCCGGGTCTGGGATGGCCAGGCTGATAGTGACGAGTTTAACCGTCTGGTGATCGCGGCCAACCTGAACTGGCGCGAAGTGGCAATGCTGCGGGCCTACGGCCGTTACATTAAACAGCTGCGTTTTGGTTTCTCTCAGCCGTTCCTGGCCGATGTGCTGGTACGCAATGTGGCGATTACCCGGCAGCTGGTCGAACTGTTCCGCTGCCGTTTCAAGCCGGCTGAGAAGCTGGACACTGAGCGGGAACTGCAGATCGAAAACAGCATCCTGAATGCACTGGATAGTGTTGAATCGCTGGATGACGATAAAATTCTGCGCCGCTTCCTGGTGGTTATTAAATCTACCTTGCGGACCAACTTCTATCAGTCGAAAGAGGGTGTTGAGAAGGACTATTTTTCATTCAAGATCGATTCCCAGGCGATTCCGGATATTCCGCAACCTAAACCTAAGTTTGAAGTATTTATCTACTCGCCACGTATCGAAGGTGTGCATCTGCGCGCCGGTAAGGTCGCCCGGGGTGGTCTGCGCTGGTCTGACCGGATGGAGGATTACCGAACCGAAGTACTGGGTCTGGTAAAAGCTCAGCAGGTGAAGAACTCGGTCATCGTGCCGATGGGAGCTAAGGGCTGCTTTATCTGTAAACGTCAGCCGGAAAACGGCAGCCGGGAAGAGATTCAGGCCGAAGGTATCGAGTGCTATAAGACCTATATCCGCGGGTTGCTGGACATTACCGATAATCTGATTGGTGGTGATCTGGTGCATCCGGAAAACGTTATGCGCCATGACGACGATGATCCATATCTGGTGGTAGCGGCCGACAAAGGTACTGCGACGTTCTCTGATATCGCCAACGGAATATCTGAAGAATATGGTTTCTGGCTTGGCGATGCATTTGCATCCGGTGGTAGTCAGGGTTATGACCACAAAGGTATGGGTATCACTGCAAAGGGCGCGTGGGAATCGGTTAAACGGCATTTCCGCGAGCAGGGCCTTAATACCCAGAAAGATGCTTTCACTGTGGTCGGTATTGGCGATATGGCCGGTGACGTTTTTGGTAACGGTATGTTGCTGTCTGAAACCATTAGTCTGGTGGCGGCGTTCAACCATATGCATATTTTCATCGATCCGAATCCGGAGCTGGCCCCATCCTTCAAAGAGCGTGAGCGGATGTTTGCATTGCCCCGTTCATCATGGACCGATTACAACGCTAAGCTGATCAGCGAAGGTGGCGGTATCTTCCTGCGTAGCGCAAAATCGATTGCGATCTCGCCGCAGATGAAACAACGGTTTGATATCGCTGAGGACCGTCTGGCGCCAAATGACCTTATCAATGCCCTGCTTAAAGCACCGGTTGATATGGTCTGGAACGGCGGTATTGGTACCTATGTTAAAGCGACCCAGGAAACCCATGCCGAAGTAGGCGATAAAGCTAATGATGGTCTGCGGATCAATGGTCATGAGCTGCGCTGCAAAGTGTTGGGCGAAGGCGGTAACCTGGGCTTCACCCAGTTGGGCCGGATCGAATTCGGTCTCAACGGTGGTGCTTCTAATACCGACTTTATCGATAACGCTGGTGGTGTGGATTGTTCCGACCACGAGGTTAACATCAAAATTCTGCTCAACGAGCTGGTGAATCAGGGTGATATGACCATGAAGCAGCGCAATTCGTTGCTCCGGGATATGACCGATGATGTGTCTGAACTGGTATTGAAGAACAACTATCGTCAGGCGCAGGCGCTTAACATCGCCGAAACCATGGCGCGTAAGTCTAACGATGACTATATCCGCCTGATGCGCAGCCTGACGAAAGAGGGCAAGCTGGATCCGGCGCTGGAGTTCCTGCCGTCAGAGAAAGAGTTGATGGCGCGCAAAGAGCAGGGCCTGGGCTTTACCCGCCCTGAGCTGTCGGTGTTGATCTGTTATGCCCGGATCGAACTGAAGCAGGCTTTGATCAACTCCTGGATCACTGACGATGCCGGTTTCTCCCGTGAGATGGAAACTGCGTTCCCGGAACGGTTACTTAAGGACTATCCTGAGGCGATTCGTAATCACCGGCTGCGCCGGGAAATTACAGCAACCCAGATCGCTAATGATCTGGTCAACCGGATGGGCATCACCTTTGTCCATAACCTGCATAATGCCACTGGCCTGAGTTACGCTCATATAGCAGCGGCCTATCTGGTTACCCGTGAAGTCTACGGCATCGAAGCACTGTGGAGCGAGATCGAAGCACTGGATCATCAGGTACCGGCAGATGTGCAGGTTGATATGATGAAAGATCTTATCCAGCTGCTGAGCCGCGGTACCCACTGGCTGATGCGACAGTACCGTGATGGCCTGAATCTGGCCGATTGCCTGGCGACCTATAAACAGTCGATCGATCAGGTGGTGGTCTCTGCCGATCAGATTCTCACCACTATTCCGGCGAACCGCATGGAAGAGAAATACCAGCGCTATACCGAAGCCGGTATGCCGGAGCGCTTGTCGGCCTTCTGTTCTGCTACTGAAAGTTTGTACTGGTTACTGGATGTGATCGATGTGGCGAATCAGACCGATGAGGCGGTCGCGGATGTTGCGAATACTTACTTCAGCCTGGGTACCAGCCTCAACCTGGTCTGGCTGGATCAACAGATTCGCGAGTTCCAGGCAGTTAACCACTGGCAGTCACTGGCGAAGAGCAGCTACCGTATCGAGCTGGATAATCAGCAGCGTATCCTGACCCAAAGCGTACTTGCCAGCGGCAAGAAGGGTGCGGGTACTGAACAGCGACTGGCAAGCTGGCAGGAGGCGAACAGCTCCCTGCTGGGTCGCTGGCATCACACCCTGCGGGATATCCAGAATACCAAGCTGATCGACTGTGCGATCTTTTCGGTAGCCCTGAGTGTACTGCTTGAGCTGAGTTGATCGGAGTATCTTTCAGATTGAAAGATCAGGCTTGAAAGCTAGCTAGAAAAACAAAGCGATCGTTGATTCCCGCAAGGGAGTTACGATCGCTTTTTTATTTTTCTAAGGAGTCACCGGCTACGTTCCCCCATCGGGCAGTAATTTTCCTTATTGTGGTGCTTAAAAGAAACAGAATGACTCAGTTGCAACGATAAACAGGAAATAAGGCTTGCTGTTTTTCTATAAGCTATCGGGTTAATGAAGCCTGTTAAAGGCTTCACTGCGTCAGCGGTTTGCAAACAGAGTATAGGCCTGTCTGTCAGCTGTATGGCGCGGTACTTAATTCTCTTTTAATGACTGATATTGAGTATGCGTCATCGTCATTGAAACTCTCTTTGAAGCTCAGGGCTGTCATTGTCATGAGGCTCAGGGCTGTTAGCGGTTTTCGACCGCAACAGCGATGAGAACATTTGCTTAGCCCCGTTAGTTTCGACTAGCGGGGCTTTTTTGTTTTTGTGGTTCGGGGTTTGGAGAATGTTAAGTAAAGTGCAAAATGACTATTTAATATTATTTTTATTGTAGTTGTATCGTTAATTTTGTTAAAAAATAGTTATTTTCCTGCATGTAACTAAGTAAATTAGGAAAAGCGTCTCATCTGATCTCGCTAGAATAGCTAAAACAATATCCCGCTCTTCTGCTTAACTGTCAGGAGCAGAGGTAATAACGATTGAAGGTGAGATTATGAACTTAACAACTGACCAGTGCCGCAAGACCATCCGCCAGTATTACCTGGCCGATGAGGCTAAAGTGATTCGTGAACTGATGACTAATGCTCGTTTGTCTGAAGCCGATCGTGCAGCTATTTCCGGTAACGCAGCACAGCTGGTAACTAAAGTTCGTAACGAAAGCTCACCTTCCATGATGGAAAAATTCCTCGGTGAATACGGTCTGACCACTAAAGAGGGCGTCGCCCTGATGTGTCTGGCCGAAGCGCTGCTGCGGGTGCCTGATTCCACTACTATCGATGCCCTTATCGAAGACAAAGTTGTTTCCGGTAACTGGGGTGACCACTTGGGTCAGTCTAATTCCTCTTTGGTTAACAGCTCCACCTGGGCGTTGTTGCTAACCGGCAAGCTGATCGCTCCTGCTGAAGACAAAGGTGTTACCCAGACTCTGCGCGGTATGATCAAGCGCCTTGGTGAGCCGGTAGTACGTACTGCAGTCGGTCAGGCGATGAAAGAGCTGGGCCGACAGTTTGTCCTGGGTCGCAGTATTAAAGAAGCGACTAAGAATGCCCGTAAACTGGAAAAGCAGGGTTACTCTTATTCTTACGATATGCTGGGTGAAGCGGCGCGTACCGATGCCGATGCCCTGCGTTATCACGCCGCGTATTCTGATGCCATTGCTGAACTGACGCCTGCCTGTATTAATGATGATATCCGGATGAATCCGGGTATCTCGGTAAAACTATCAGCACTGCACGCCCGCTATGAGTTCGCTCAGAAAGAGCGGGTCATGAAAGAGCTGGTTGAGCGTACTCTGTCGTTGGCGTTGCAGGCTAAAAAAGCCAACATGGGCTTCAATATTGATGCCGAAGAGGCCGATCGTCTGGATCTGTCGCTGGATGTTATTGAGGCGGTACTCGCTGCCCCTGCGCTGGCTGGCTGGGATGGTTTTGGTATTGTTGTACAGGCTTTCGGACCACGTGCTTCCCATACCCTCGACTGGTTGTACAGCCTGGCCAATCGTCTGGATCGCAAGATAATGATCCGCCTGGTAAAAGGCGCCTACTGGGATGCCGAAATTAAACGTGCCCAGGAGATGGGTCTGGATGGCTTTCCGGTATTTACCCGTAAGGTAAACTCCGATGTCTCTTACATCTGCTGTGCTGAAAAGCTGCTGGGCATGACTGACCGTATCTACCCTCAGTTCGCCACCCATAATGCTCATTCTGTTGCCTCTGTACTGCATCTGGCGAAGGATCTGAGCAATGATAAGTTTGAATTTCAGCGCCTGCACGGCATGGGTGAATCCCTGCACGATAGCGTGCTGAAAAACAGCAATACACGCTGCCGAATTTATGCGCCTGTCGGTGCTCATCAAGACCTGCTGGCATATCTGGTGCGTCGTCTGCTGGAAAACGGTGCCAACAGTTCGTTTGTAAACCAGATCGTCGATACCCGCATCAAGCCAGAAGATATTGCCCGCGATCCGTTTGCTCAGATCGTTGCGATGGGCGATCAGATCAGCAGCAAGGCGATCAGTCGCCCGGCACAGCTGTTTGGTGAAAACCGCCGCAATGCCCAGGGCTGGGATATCACTGATGTGGTAGAAAATGCCGAAATCGAAGCTGCTCGCCTGCAATTTAAAGATACCCAGTGGCTGGCGCAGCCGATGATTGCGGGTGCCGCAGAAGGTTCTGAATTTTCCCCTGTGTATAACCCGGCGCTGCCGCAGGATCTGGTCGGTCAGGTCACCGCTGCATCGGCCAAAGATATCGAAACGGCAATCACTGCCGCGCAACAGGGCTTTGTCAGCTGGTCTGCCAAAACCGCTGCTGAGCGTGCAGAATGTCTGCGCAAGGTTGCTGATCTGTTCGAAGAAAATTATGCCGAGTTATTCACCCTGGTTACCCGTGAAGCGGGTAAGACCTTGCTGGATGCGGTAGGTGAGTTACGTGAAGCGGTTGATTTTGCCCGTTTCTATGCCGAAGAAGGGATCCGTAATGAAGCCGCTGGTGAAGCCCGTGGTGTGATCACTTGTATCTCGCCATGGAACTTTCCGCTGGCGATCTTCTCGGGCCAGGTTCTGGCAGCACTTGCCGCAGGTAATGTTGTACTTGCTAAACCTGCCGATCAGACGCCACTGATCGCCGCCCGTGCCGTCGCACTGATGCATGAAGCAGGTATCCCTGCCGATGCGCTGCAGCTGCTGCCAGGTAGCGGTGCTGCAGTGGGTGCGCCGCTGACCTCGGATGCCCGTATTGCCGGCGTTTGTTTCACCGGTTCTACCGCGACCGCACAACGTATCAATAAAGTGATGGCCGAAAAGGTTGCCCCGGATGCCCCGCTGGTAGCGGAAACCGGCGGTCTCAACGCGATGATTGTCGATTCAACCGCGCTGCCGGAGCAGGTCGTGCGTGATGTTCTGGCATCCTCTTTCCAGAGTGCCGGTCAGCGTTGTTCAGCACTGCGTATGCTGTATGTACAGAAAGATATAGCCGAAAACCTGCTGGAGATGCTGTTCGGTGCGTTGGATGAGTTGAAGGTTGGTAACCCATGGTTGCTGTCGACCGATGTGGGTCCGGTTATCGATCAGGCATCAAAAGACAAGATTGAACAGCACTGTCGCGAGTTTGCCGCTAAAGGTCGGGTTCTTAAGAGTCTGGCTATTCCGGAAGAAGGTCTGTTTGTTGCACCAACCGTAATTCAGCTGGATGGTATCGAGCAGCTTGAACAGGAGATCTTTGGTCCGGTATTGCACGTAGCTACGTTTGAAGCCAGCGAGCTCGATCAGGTGGTCGATGCGATCAATGATCAGGGCTATGGCCTGACATTCGGCCTGCACACCCGGGTAGATAAGCGTGTGGCGCGAATCTGCGATCGCATCAAAGTTGGCAATATCTACGTTAACCGTAACCAGATCGGCGCTATTGTTGGTTCCCAGCCGTTCGGTGGTGAAGGTTTGTCCGGTACTGGCCCTAAGGCTGGTGGTCCGCACTATGTTAAGCGTTTCATTAAGCCGGATGTTGCCAGCGTATCCAGCAAACTGGTACCTGCGGTCAATGCCGTTCAGCTACAAACTGCGATTAATACGCTGGATAACAGTGCCTGGGCTGCAACCGAAGATCGCGCTGCAGTGATGCAGGCGTTGTTCTCCGATTCCGGTATCGACTTCGCGTCCCTGCAGCATGGGCCACAGGAGATGCCTGGACCAACCGGCGAGCTGAATCTGTTGTCCGATCACGGTCGTGGCGTTGTGCTCTGCCTGGGACCCGATCGCGTAACTGCGATGACGCAGGCGGCGATCGCGCTGTCTCAGGGTAATGCCGTCGTGGTTATTGCTCCTGAAGCGGAACAGTTTATGGCTGCAGCTATTGCCCGTGATCTGCCGGTTACTGCGATCAATGGTCTGCTGATGCCACAAGCGCTGGAATCAGTTGACGGCTTTGCCGCTATCGCCAGTAATGCTGACAGTGAAACCCTGCGCCAGTACCGTATCGCTCTGGCCGGGCGTGATGGCGCACTGCTGCCGCTGATTACTGAACAGAACTCCGCTGAGCGTTACGTTATCGAGCGCCACCTGTGCATCGATACGACAGCCGCTGGTGGTAACGCGAGCCTGATCGCTGCCTCTGAGTAAACCCGGTAGCTGAGTAATAGTCACGGCTCATGGATATGAGTCCCTCAGGCTTCGACGTCCGAATTGGCTGGTAGTGTCGAAGCCGCCCCCATCACGCTCTCTCAGTGTGATGGGTTTTACCGTCGTCGAGCTTTGCTTTCTTTTCGCTTACTCGGCTCTTTATGCCCCTCTTTAGAGGGGCTTTTTTTTGTCAGATTTTCGTGATCCGTGGTGTTCTGAGTCGTGATTAGTTTTATCGTGTGCTGTTGTTTGAAGAAGATCTGATAGTGGTTCAAAACGGGATGCCCCCATCTTGGGTATAAAACTACGATTCTTTTGTGGCGCCTTCATGTGCTGTTGCTATGTTGAATCATACGTTCTACGGTCTCAGGGAATATGACCCGTGCATATGATGAATCGATCAACCAACGACTTTCTGCATAACAACGTTACAGTACTGAAGTCCAGAGTATCCAGGGCAGCATTTCAGGGCGTGCTGATTGCCATTGCGGCTCTGATTGCAGGGACTTTCTTAGCCTGCTTTTTTGCCGATGGTTCGGTGACTTTAAGTGGGATTATGGAGGCCCAGCGCACCAATTACGCGCTTTGGGTATTGGATGCCGTGCCTTTTGCCTTTGGTTTCTGGGGGCAATACGCCAGTACAATTATCGCCTATGAAGCCAGTGCCCTGGTGATCGACCAGACGCGTGAATTACGGGATAAAGCCGATGATTTTGAGAAGAAGGCGCAACACTCATCAACCCACGATATTCTCACCGACCTGCCTAACAAAGCGCTGTTCTATGATCGGGTGGAACAAGCTTGTCTGGCTGAAAATGTGCCGGGTAAAGCGCTGTCGATCCTGCTGATTGAGATAGCCAATTACAAAGAAATAAACGATACCCTGGGCAGAAATGGCAGTGATAGCCTGATTAAACAGGTTGCTGTACGGTTAGAGAGCGCTTTTTCTGCCCCCGTCAGTATTGCTCGTATCGACAGTAATATATTCAGCCTGCTGATCACCGATGTTGAGGGGCGATATCAGGTGTTAGCGGTTGCAGAAAGTATCCAGCGGGTGCTGGATGCCGTTTTTTTTGTCGGTAAAGTTAAATTATCGGCCCATGCAAATGTCGGCATAGTCCATTTTCCTGAGCACGGTGAAGATGTCGATACTTTGGTGCAAAGGGCTGGTATCGCTTTATACGTCGCGCATAATTCGAACAAGGGTTATGCGGTTTATGACACTTCTTTTGATGCTCATAATCCGGGTCAGCTGACCCTGATGAGTGAGCTTAATCAGGCTTTGCTGCAAAATCAGATGGAGCTTTATTATCAACCCAAGATCGATATTAGCAGCGGTCGCTTGTGTGGTGCAGAGGCTCTGGTGCGCTGGAACCACCCTAAACATGGTTTGTTAATGCCGGATAACTTTATTCCGTTAATGGAGCGAACCCGGATTATTCAGTCGCTAAGTATCTGGGTTTTGAAAGCCGGGTTTGCCCAATGCGCTGCCTGGCACAAGCAAGGTCTTGATTTGTCAGTCTCAATTAACCTGTCGGCTAAAGATCTGAATAATCCGGAGTTGCCGGATCTGATTGCCGGGGTTGCTGGTACCTCAGGAGTTGACCCCGAATGGATCATTCTGGAAATTACCGAAAGCTCAATCATGAGTAACCCGGAGGTCGCTCTGGAGATCGTTAACAGAATCAATGATATGGGTTTTCATTTCTCTATTGATGATTATGGGACTGGCTATTCTTCGTTGTCCTATCTGAAACAGATGCCTTTGAAAGAGCTGAAAATTGACCGCTCGTTTGTGTCTGATATTCTCAGCGATGAAAGTGATGCAGTCATTGTTAATGCGACGATTAATCTCGCCCACAATCTTGGGCTACAGGTCACGGCTGAAGGTGTTGAAAACCAGGCCACGCTGGAACAACTAAAAGCAGAAGGGTGTGATATTGCCCAGGGTTACCTTATCAGCAAACCGATGACGGTCGATCAGTTCGGTCATTGGATTGAGTCCGGTGAATGGCAGCCAAACGAGTTGCATGCTGAAACTGCTTAACTGTCGAATTTTGCACATTATTGCTGCAATGTCAGGCAGGCCTTTACTGAGTATTTAACTCTCAAATTCCCCGACTACCTGCTGTCAGGCTGCAGCATTGATCATAGCCGGTGAACTATAGTAATCAGGAACTTTGCTGATTAGGGCGCAGGCATGTCATTACTTGAAGTCGAGGGTCTGAGTAAAAGCTATCCGTCGGCGGATGGCAGTCAATCGATATTCTCTAACCTTGATCTGACATTATCCCGGGGCGAAGTGCTGATGCTGTTGGGGCCCAGTGGCTCCGGTAAGTCGAGCCTGCTTAGCTTGCTGGCAGGATTGGAGGCCCCTGACGAGGGCAGTATTTCAATACTCGGCACACAGATCACCGCGCTGGATGAACCCGCCAGAACCGCTTTTCGACGCCAGCATATCGGTGTTATCTATCAGTTCTTCAATCTTATACCCACGTTAACGGCGCTGGAAAACGTGTTATTGCCGCTATCACTGAACGGCCGTCTGAGTGAGTCTGATCGGGCGGAACAGCAGTTTGTATTACTGGGCATGGGGGACAAGAGAGACTGTTTTCCTGAGCAGCTATCCGGTGGTGAGCAGCAACGGGTGGCGATCTGTCGGGCACTGGTACACCGGCCTGATCTGTTGCTGGCGGATGAACCCACCGGCAGCCTGGATAATGATACCGCTGACAAGGTACTTGAACTGATGTTGCAACAGGTACGACAGCAGCAACAGACGTTGGTGATGGTAACTCACAGTGAGCACCTGACGGCCCATGCCGACCGGGTATTCAAGCTACACAGGGGTGTGCTGGAGCAGGTGGACCGATGATTGCCCGTGCCAGCCTGAGACATTTTACACGGCATCCCTGGCAGCTGGCCCTGCTGATGCTTGGGATAATGCTGGGGGTTGCGGTGGTAACCGCAGTCGATGTGACAGCCGACAGTGCGCGGCACAGTTTTCGTCAGGCGCAGCTGCAGTTATCTGGCAGCACAACCCATCGCGTTCTGGCCGATCAGCCTGTCCCTGAAACGCTCTATACCCAGTTGCGTCGCGATCCTCGCGACTGGCGTAGTGCGCCGGTGATTACCGCGCCGCTTAAAGATAATCTGGGCCAGCAGCTGCTGATGCAGCTGATCGGCGTTGATCCACTGCGAGAACAAGGCTTTCGGCAGCAGCTTAACCGGCTGATGACTCCCCGGGTTACCCCCTTTGCACTACAGGACAATCCTGCAGCGCTGCTGGCTGAATCAACTGCAAAAGCATTGGGTATCGCGGTTAACGATATGTTGCCACTGCAGACCCCGGCCGGACCCAGGCAGGTAAGGGTGTTGGGGTTACTCGACGACAGTGATGATCCCCGACTGCAACAGTTACTGATAATGGATATCGGCCAGGCGCAGTCGCTGCTTAATATGACCGGCAGGCTATCCCATGTTGATATGATACTCACCGAGCAGGAAGCATCGGCGGTGGCAGAGTTGTTGCCAGCCGGGATCCGGTTGGAAGCGACTGCGACGGCCAGGGCGGAACAAAACCAGCTGGCAAAAGCGTTGTATTTTAATCTGCAGGCGATGGCGCTACTGGCGATGGTGGTGGGGCTGTTTCTGGTTTATAGCAGTGTCTGGTTTTCCCTTAGCCAGAGGCGGCCTGTCTTTTCCCGGCTACGGGCGATCGGTATGCAAAGCTCTGAATTATACCGTTATCTTGTGCTTGAGTTGCTGCTGATCGCGCTGATTTCTACATTAGCCGGTGTCGGTCTGGGGGTTATGCTGGCGCAATTTCTGTTAAGTCTTATGCTACAGACCTTGTCAGATCTTTATGCCAGCACGTCTCTGGAACTGCTTTTACTGCAACCGGCGACGCTGGCTAAGTTGGTTCTGGTTGGCGTGGGCGGCAGTTATCTCGCGGCCTGGATACCTGGACGCGAAGTTGCAACTGTCTCTCCCCTGTTGTTGCAGCAACGCTACCTGCAGGAACAACGCAGTGCCAGAACGGATGAATTCCTGTTCTTACGCGCCGGCGCAGGTTTGCTTCTGGCAGTGCTGCTGCTGTTCTGGGCGGGTAGTGGTTTGTGGGGGGCGTTTATTGCAGTCGCTGCGTTGCTATTGGCTTTTGCGCTGGCTATGCCGATCTGGCTGCGTCTGCTCAGTGCCGCGCTGGATACCTTACTGAGGTATTACGGCTGGTCGTTACGAATTCCGGTACTCTCGATGATTATCCGGGATACCGTACGACACCAGAGCCGTACCGGTATCACCGCGATGGCACTGATGATTGCGATCTCCGCTACTGTTGGCATCAGCGGCATGGTGGGGAGTTTCAGGGATGCGGTATCGCTATGGTTACAGGAGCGATTAATTGCCGATCTATACATCACGCAAGCGCAAGTCCTGCCCGGCATCAGAACGCCGCTGCCTGACGCTTTTATCAGTGGGCTATCTGCTCTCGATGGTGTCGAAACTGCCGCAACACTGAAACGTACCCAGCTGTCGGTAGGGCAGCGGCCGGTGTATATATACGGCTCAGAACTACCACTGCAGATGCGCGCAGCATATCGCTTTGTTGATAGTGATGCGCAATTGGCCTGGCACAAGCTGGAGCAGGGCAACAGTATTCTGATCAGTGAGCCGCTGGCGAACCGGATGCGACTGGTAGCCGGCTCCTCGGCGGTATTATCCGGCAGCAGGGGGGAGCAGGCTTTTACTGTCGCCGGAATCTATTATGACTATGGCAGTGACAGTGGGCGCATACTAACCCTGAATAAAACGTTTGATCGCTACTGGCCTGATCGGGAGCCTTATGCAGTGGCGTTGTTCCTGAAAGAGGGTGTGCCGTTTGAAGGTATTGAACAGCAGATCCGTGCCCGCTGGAGTCAGCAGGCGGCGCTTTCCATTCAACGCGCGTCGACGCTGCTGGCACGTTCACTGGAAGTATTTAACAGGACTTTTATTATCACCGATGTGCTGCGACTTTTAGCTCTGTTAGTCGCATTTATCGGTGTGCTGAGTAGCCTGCTGGCGATACAGCTGGAAAGGCAGCAGGAGGTTTCTCTGCTCAAAGCGCTTGGCTTCAGCCGCACAGAGTTGCTGCTGCTTCTGCTGGGCCAGGCACTGATTCTGGGCGTTGCTGCCGGGCTTATGGCAATCGTGGCGGGGGAGGCCTTGTCATGGAGCCTGACTTCGGTTGTGCAACTACGGGCATTTGGCTGGAGTATTCCGTATGCGGCATCGCCGATAGGCTGGTTGACCGCTTTGGCTGTGTCGGTAGGCGCAGCCCTTCTAGCTTCAATCTATCCCGCCTGGCGGTTTTCCCGTCAGCAGGGCGTACGGCACTGGGAGTAAGCTATGTTCTGGTCACTGAGATCGAAGGTTACCCTGCTGCTGCTGGCGATCGGCACGTTAGTTGTAATCATAGCCGTTATCGGCCTTCGTTTTTACGGGGATGATGAACACCGGGAAGCGCCGTTATCTGCGCTTTCTATGACCGATTTTCTGAGCGCAGATTCTCAGTCAGATCAGGGTTTTGCCCGGGCCAGGCCTGACTATACGTTGGTATTTCCCCGGGATCATCTGGCACATCCTGCGTTTCGCAGCGAATGGTGGTACCTCAACGGTAATCTCTGGCGGCGGGATGATCCCGATCATCATCTGGGATTCCAGTTCACTATTTTCCGGCAGGCATTGGCGGTTTCCGATCCAGCGGGAAAGCAGGCGGTTAACCAGTGGTTACAGCCCCAATTCTATATGGGACACATCGCTTTGGCTGATTTCCGGCGGGGCGTTCATCTGAGTGCTGAGCGATTCTCCCGGCAGGGGCCGGGGCTGGCCGGCAGTTCAGGCGAGCCTCCGGGCATCTGGCTGGAGAGCTGGAACTTGAAATCCAGTTCGGACCAGGCGTTGTTTCCGGCGCTGGTTACAGCGGGAGATCCGGCAAAAGGGTTCAGTTATCAGCTCAGATTAATATCTGAAAAACCTAAGGTTTTGCAGGGGAGTAACGGCTACAGCCCGAAACGTCCCGAACCGGGTTTTGCGTCCTACTATTACTCTTTCACCCGCTTGCGGGTGGAGGGGGTTGTGCAGATAGCGGGGGAGTCGGTTCCTGTTTCAGGTCTTGCCTGGTATGACCATGAGTGGAGCAGTAACAGCCTGGCGCAGTACCAAACCGGCTGGGACTGGTTTTCCCTGCAGCTGGATGACGGCCGGGAAATGATGTTTATAGTGCTGCGCTCTGACAGCGGTAAACAGGACTTCCGGCAGGTGTCTCTGATCGATAAGTCCGGCGTGCGATTACCCCTTGAGCCTGATCAGGTCGATATGCAGGCAACCGGTATATGGCGATCTCCGGCTGGGGTCAGTTATCCCAGCGGCTGGCGCATAAAAGTGCCGTACTATGGTCTGGATCTTGAGATAATTCCAAGACATAAGGATCAGGAAAACAGGCTTTCTGTTCGCTATTGGGAGGGGGCGGTTGAGGTTACTGGGAGCCATCGCGGTGAGGGGTATGTTGAATTAACCGGGTATTAGTGATGCAGGTTTCTGATCTCACTTGTTCAATAGTTTTGCACTGACCATCATTGATGGTGAGCCCATTTTTCCTTGCGATCTCACCAGATTGAGCTAAAACTTAATCCCATGGCTATTAAAAATTTATCTCATCCGTACAAGCAGACTTGGTTCAAGCTGTTCTCAATCATGGCAATAATCGGAGCAGGGAGCCCCCATGTTGTTGCCGCCACAGACCAGCCCCTGACTCTGGGATTAATGGTCGAGGTCGGCCACGATATGTACATTGGTACCGACCCCAGGGTAGATCTGGTGCCGCAGGCATTTTACCGGGACGGCCGCTTTTTCCTCGATGGCACCAAGGTAGGGTACGATCTCTGGCAGGATAACGGCTTCTGGGAAGGTGATGAGTTCAGTGTGGCGATCCACGCGATGCATCAGCGTGAAGGTTTTGATCCGGATCGCAGTGATACCCTGAGTGATTTCCAGGATCGGGATACATCGGTCGAGGGCGGAGTGACCATCAGCTACAAATCTTTCCTTGGCCTGACATCGTACGAAGCCAATGTTGATATTTCCAAAACCTACGAGGGTGATTTTCAACGCATTAAGCATGAGTACGATTACGTACTGGACCGTCTGACGCTGACCCCCCACATAGCCTACATCCGGCGCGATGCGACCTTTGTCGCTTACTATTACGGGGTCCATCCGGAAGAAGCGACCGCCGAATTTCCCCAGTTTGGCGATGATGACGATCAGAGCGTAGAGCTGGGCCTGACCGGTCGCTACCAGTTTGATGAACATTGGAGCCTGGTGGGCCGGCTGAGCTGGGAAACCTTTGGCCTGTCGGTGACAGAAAGCCCGATCGTCGTTGATGACAGCACCACCCACGGCATGGCAGCCATTCTGTACACCTTCTGATCTTATTTCCTGAAAGGATTGGGTAGACAAGTTTCATCTGATCCTACTTATTTCACTGATTAAATGGCGCGCTCCATCCGGGATTAATCATCCCAGAGGCAGGCGCTTAGCCGTGCCTCGTTACAGCTTGTATCTTGAAATTGCACCAGGGCAAAAGGATCTCTAAGCAGGTTTTTCTGTTTGCTATTGTGATGACACTGTTGAGTGACTGATAGTCATTACGGTGAGGGTTCTGTTGAGTTAACCGGGTATAAGAGACTGTGATGTTGTCGTTATTATAGTCCGCCCTTAGTCAACCGTGCCGGATCGAGCAGCTGGCTCAGCTCATCCCTGCTAAGTTCAGTGTTCTCTTCTGCAACGTCTATGATGGGGCGTTTTTCTTTGTATGCCTGTTTGGCGATGGCGGCGGCCTTTTCGTAGCCGATCACCGGATTGAGGGCGGTGATCAGGATCGGGTTGCGGGCCAGGGCATGTTCCAGCTGTGCCTGGTTTACAGTAAAACTGGTTATGGCCTTGTCTGCCAGCAGGCGGCTGCTGTTACTGAGCAGCGTTATGCTGCTTAACAGGTTATTCGCAATCAGGGGCAGCATGACGTTGAGTTCAAAGTTGCCTGATTGGGCCGCGATGGTGATGGCGCTGTCATTACCGATTACCTGCGCGGCAGCCATGGCCGTAGCCTCGGGGATAACCGGATTGACCTTACCAGGCATGATTGATGATCCCGGTTGCAGGGCCTCCAGTTCGATCTCGCCTAAGCCTGCTAACGGGCCTGAGTTCATCCAGCGCAGGTCGTTGGCGATTTTCATCAGGCTGGTGGCGGTTGCCTTGAGCTGGCCGGACAGGCTAACCGCGGTGCTTTGGCCACTGATGCCGGCAAAAAGATCGACTGCGGGTTTGAACTCTATACCCGTAAGAATACTGAGTTTCTGACAGAACAGTGTGGAAAAATCGGCGTGGGTATTGATGCCTGTGCCGACTGCTGTGCCTCCCTGAACCAGTTGCTGCAATTCCGGCTGTAGCTGCTGCAGTTGTCTTATATGTTGCTCAATCAGGCTGGCCCAGGCGTTGAGACTCTGCGCCATAGTGACCGGCATCGCATCCATCAGGTGTGTGCGACCGGTTTTTACATTGCCAGACAGACTGGTCGCTTTTTTTCGGATACAGCTGGCAAGGTGCTGCAGTGCGGGAATAAGCTCAGCGTCCAGCTCGATCGCGGCGCTGATGTGAATGACTGAAGGGATGATGTCGTTGCTGCTCTGGCCAAAGTTTATATGGTCGTTGGGGCTGACCGGTTGACCATAGACTTTGCTTGCCAGGCCGGCTAATACCTCGTTGGCGTTCATGTTGCTGCTGGTACCGGAGCCGGTCTGATAGATATCGACAGGAAAGTGCTGCATCAGTTCAGGATCATTGAGCAGCCGTTCCACCGCCATGGCGATTGACTGGGCCATGTTGGCGGGTATCAGGTCGAGTGTTGCATTGGTTTTGGCCGCTGCCCATTTGGCCAGCAGCAGCGCTTTGATAAAACTGATAGGTAGTAGCTGGCCACTGATCGGGAAGTTGTTGATCGCCCGCTGGGTCTGGGCGCCGTACAGGGCTTCAGCCGGCAGCTCAACACTGCCCATGCTGTCGGTTTCAGTACGGGTCTGTTTTGTATATGACAAGCCATCTGTACTGAGCAGTTTATCAGAAAAGCCTTTATTACCCGCGGTTGGCATACGGATACCTGTTTACCCTGTGCTCCGGTTAAGGCTGCCTGAGACGTAGTCACAGGTAATGCGGAGCTCGTCGTATAGTTCACCCAGATGTTTTATGTCCGGCTTACGGTAGGTGATCTGTGACAGTGCTTTCATCGGTTTGTGAATCTGCTCCAGGCAAGCCCGGCGCCAATGCCCGGGGAGTAACTCATCGGCAATGGTATCGAGCAGAAAACGGAACTGTTGTTCATAGTGTTTTTGTTGCTCATGCAGATGGTAGTAGCTGGGGCAACTGTCCAGTGCCAGCCATTGGCTGATCAGAGCTGGGTTATCGGGTTGAATCGCGTTACGAATCTTATAGCGCAGAACAACATCGACGACAGCTCGGTTGTGGTGTGAAAATGAGCCGTTCATAGCGTTTCCTGGGTAGCCCTTAAATACTTTCCCTAGCCAGGAAGGGATTATTATCAGTTTATGGTCACTTACAGTTTAGACGGAAATTAATATTTGCAGGTGTTTCATGGTCAGAGATTATTGCGGGTCGTGTTTAAGGTACTGGGGAAGATGCGATTGAAGCGTAATGAATCAGGTTGTGAAATATTGCTGGCTGGTCGTTAAAGTTGCGATAACCATGGGGCTGGTCTGCAGCAAAACGAATTGCTGAGCCTCGCTCCAGAGTTTGCCATTGACCGTTGATCAGGAGCTCCATTGTGCCTGAAATAACGGTGACATGTTCTGTAACACCGGTTTCATGGGGCGCAGAATGACGCTCATAGCCGGGGAGCAGGGTTAGCTCAAACAGTTCAAAACCGAAGCGTGGATCAAACGGGAAAAGCGTTGCCACCAGCATCTCATCGCTGGCTGGCTGGTGACGGATCTGATCGGCGCTACGGACTTTTGCGTCCTGCTCCTGATCGGGGAAAGGCAGCATAAAACTCGATAGCGAAACGTTAAATCCCCCGGCGATCTTCCATAAGGTTGCCACTGTCGGGCTGGACTCGCCGCGCTCAATCTGACCCAGCATCGCCTTACTGACACCGGTGGCTTTGGCCGTTTTGTCCAGACTCCAGCCCTGATCTTTGCGCAGTGCTTTCAGGGTTTCGGCCAGGTGTCGGTTTATTTCCTGCATGCTTTGGTCAGGCCTGTTTTCATTTTTTTAAATTTGATTTGTGCGTTATAGCGTACAAGTGTAGTCTTGTCCATTTGTGCGTTATAGCGCACAAGGTTTCAGGCGTGCTTTTTGTCCTGGTATTGCGCGGGTTATTAATTTTAGCCTGCACTAATTCTGGAGAGTGAATATGGGCCAGCTATTCAGTCTATCCCGCATCTCGGCGGGGTTTGTCGCGGTGTTGGTAGGCTATACCAGCTCGGCGGTGATTATCTTTCAGGCGGCCGCTGCTGCGGGAGCGGGACCAGCTGAGATTAGTTCATGGCTGTGGGCGCTGGGTATCGGTATGGGGTTAACCAGTATCGGCCTGTCTTTGCGTTTCAGGCATCCGGTGCTGACCGCCTGGTCTACGCCGGGTGCTGCACTGTTGGTGACCAGCTTGTCCGGGGTCTCAATGGCTGAAGCGGTTGCGGTATTTATTTTCAGCTCCCTGCTGGTATTTCTGTGTGGCATAACCGGCTGGTTTGAAAAAATCATGCGCTATGTGCCAGCGCCTCTGGCTGCAGCCATGCTGGCCGGAGTGCTGTTCCGCTTTGGTCTGGACCTGTTTCTCTCGTTGCAGTCAGACCTGCTATTAGTTGGCGCAATGTTGACGACTTATCTGTTGTGTCGTTACCTGGCACCACGTTATACGGTGCCAATTGCGCTGCTGGTCGGTGTTGTTGTAGCGGCCTTTGCCGGTCAGCTGCAGCTTGGCGAACTCAGCTGGCAATTATCGGTACCGGTATTCACTATGCCGGAAATATCACTTTCTGCCCTGATAGGTATCGGCATACCGCTTTTCATCGTTACGATGGCGTCACAGAATGTACCGGGTCTGGCGGTGCTGCGGGCCAACGGCTATCGAACACCGGCATCACCGCTGATCAGTTGGACCGGACTGACGGGGATTGTACTGGCGCCCTTTGGCGGGTTCTCGTACTGCCTGGCGGCAATAACCGCGGCAATCTGTATGGGAAAAGAAGCCGATCCTGATCCGGATAAACGCTATCTGGCTTCAGTCTATGCCGGTTTTTTTTATCTGTTTACCGGGCTGTTTGGTGCCACCGTGGCCAGCTTGTTTACCGCTTTTCCGGCGCCTCTGATAATGGCTATTGCCGGGCTGGCACTGCTGGGCACAATCGGCAATAGTCTGGCCGGAGCGCTGGCCGATGATATAGATCGTGAAGCGGCGTTGATCACATTTCTGTTGACTGCATCGGGTCTGACACTGGCGGGCATCGGCAGTGCTTTCTGGGGCTTGCTGTTCGGGCTGATCGCTTATCATCTGAAGCGGACTTTTGATTAAACTTCTTTGCTCAATTTAGTGAGCCGTTCCTGACTGTATAAATGCCAGCTTGTACATCTGTTTATTCATATATATGATTGTCCGCATATATGGTTTTCCATATGTCTTGGCTGCTGATTCGTATGTATGGAGCACAGTATGAACCCTGTTAAATTTTATAAATGCCTGGCCGATGAAACCCGGCTTAGATCACTGTTACTTATTCAACAGGAGGCTGAGCTGTGTGTTTGTGAACTGACCGGGGCTTTGAAAGAGACTCAGCCTAAGGTATCACGCCATCTGGCCCAGCTACGCAAGTGTGGTCTGCTGCTGGATCGCCGGCAGGGACAGTGGATTTTCTACCGGATAAACCCGCAGTTAGCAGGCTGGTGTCTTAAAGTCATTGCTGAGACTGCGACACAGAATAAAGATTTCCTGGCTGCTGATCTGGAACGCCTGAAGCGCATGGGTGATCGCCCGGAGCGGATGAATATCTGCTGCTGACAGGTGAGGAGCTATTGTTATAGCAGTAGCAAACCGATATTCAGCGCAGCAATACATACGGCGTGCTGAGCATGCCTGCTGTGATAAATGATGAACAGTGGCTGCACTGTGGCCGGGTTTATGAAATCTGCACCTGGCCACGCAGGCACAAACACCTGGCTTAAATGACGGGCTTAAGTGGCGGATCAGACTGCCCGCTGAGTGAGGATATAACGTGACAATTAAAGTAGGTATTAACGGCTTTGGCCGTATGGGACGACTCTCTTTCCGGGCGGCCTGGGACTGGCCCGAACTGGAGTTTGTGCAGATTAATGATCTGGCAGGCGACGCTGCAACGCTGGCGCATCTGGTGACCTTTGACTCAGTGCACGGCAAGTGGCATCACGAAGCGCAACCTGATGGTACTGATATTTTAATTCAGGGCAAGCGGATCAGGTGCAGCCAGAACGCGGCGATTGAAGATACCGACTGGTCTGGCTGCGACATCGTTATAGAAGCCTCTGGCGTGATGAAAACCAAAGCCTTATTGCAGGCCTATCTGGATCAGGGGGTAAAACGTGTTGTCGTGACCGCTCCGGTAAAGGAGGAGGGGGTGCTGAATGTGGTGATGGGGGTCAATCATCAGCTGTATGACAAGGCGATTCATCCGATTGTTACGGCTGCTTCCTGTACCACGAACTGCCTGGCGCCGGCGGTTAAAGTGATCCACGAACAGCTGGGTATTAAGCACGGCTCAATGACCACGATTCACGATATTACCAATACCCAGACTATTCTCGATGCGCCGCATCAAGATCTGCGCCGGGCCCGGGCCTGCGGTAGCAGCCTGATTCCGACGACGACAGGCTCGGCGACGGCAATTACCCATATCTTCCCTGAGCTGAAAGGCAAGCTGAATGGTCATGCGGTGCGGGTGCCGCTGGCAAATGCTTCGATCACTGACTGTGTGTTCGAACTGGAGCGGAAAACTACTGCAGAGGAAGTGAATAAGCTGTTTAAGCAGGCCTCTGAGAATGAGTTACAGGATATTCTTGGCTACGAGGAACGACCACTGGTTTCGGTGGATTATAAAACCGATCCCCGTTCCTGCATAGTCGATGCTTTGTCGACCATGGTGATCAACGGTACCCAGCTGAAGATGTACCTCTGGTATGACAACGAGTGGGGCTATGCAAACCGTACAGTCGAACTGGTGCGCATGGTGGCGGAGCAGGAGCAGTCGTAAGTCACTATGACTTTTCTTGCTAATCTGGCGCCGGAGATTCGCCAGTATCTGATCGTTACAGGTAACTACTGGGCCTTTACCCTGACCGACGGTGCTCTGCGGATGCTGGTGGTGCTGCATTTTCATCAGTTGGGTTACAGCCCGCTTGAGATAGCGCTGCTGTTTCTGTTTTATGAAGTTTTTGGCGTGGTGACTAACCTGCTGGGCGGCTGGCTTGGCGCTCGCATTGGCCTCAACCGAACCATGAATATCGGACTGGGATTGCAGGTTGCTGCTCTGCTAATGCTGCTGGTGCCGGCGACAATGCTGACGGTACCCTGGGTGATGGCCGCGCAGGCACTGTCGGGTATCGCTAAAGACCTGAACAAAATGAGTGCCAAGAGTTCGGTCAAGTTACTGGTGCCGTCTGATGCCGAGGGTAAACTGTATCAGTGGGTGGCAATCCTCACAGGCTCAAAGAATGCTCTGAAAGGAGCAGGTTTTTTCCTCGGTGGTGCGCTGTTAACCCTGCTGGGATTCCAGATGGCGTTGCTGGCCATGGCCACAGTGCTGGGCCTGGTTTGGTTAACGAGCCTGTTGTTGCTGAAAAAGGAGCTGGGCAAGGCAAAGAATAAACCTAAATTCAGGCACGTCTTCTCTAAGAGTGCGGCGATCAACTACCTGTCTGCGGCGAGGATGTTTCTGTTTGGCGCGCGGGATGTATGGTTTGTTGTGGCGTTGCCGGTGTATCTGGCCAGCAGTTTTGGCTGGGATCACTGGTCGGTCGGTGGCTTTCTGGCGTTGTGGATCATCGGCTATGGGGTGATTCAATCGATCGCACCGCTGTTCACAGGTAAAAAGTCAGGACGGCTGCCCGGAGGAAGGGAGGCTTTTTTCTGGGCACTGGGTTTAATGCTGATCCCTGTGGTGATAGCTATTTCCCTGCGTAATGGTTTGTACCCGCAGACCCTGTTTTTGGGGGGATTGCTTATATTCGGTGGGGTATTTGCGATTAACTCTTCCCTGCATAGTTACCTGATCGTCAGTTTTGCCAGTGCTGACGGAGTCTCTCTGGATGTGGGTTTTTACTATATGGCCAACGCAATGGGGCGTTTAATAGGTACCTTGTTATCAGGGTATCTGTTTCAACTTTACGGTATGGGCAGCTGTCTGTGGGTATCGGCGGTATTTCTGGCGCTGGCAGCTGCGCTGTCTTTGTGCCTGAGCAGGCATTAGCTTATAAGACTAGCGCTCGCCCTGAATTTGAAAATATCAGATCAAGTTTGAGCTAATACTGTTATTTGCCTGGTCTGTTATCTTTTGCTTTGCCAGGCTGGCTCAGATCTGAGCTGAGCTGAGAGACTATAACTGCTGAAAATCAGACTTTCCCTTACAGATAGCATCAATAGTATTTGACGCTACCTGATAGTTGATTTCAAAAATGGTTGATTAGCTACGATTTTTACACGCACCCTTTTAAGCGTCCGGGTAATTCTCTGGTACCAAAAGCCGTAAAGTCTTTGTTGATACTATTTACTACCATAGCGCGGGTGTGATTGTTGAGGTGGCTCTTCAAAAGCCCCTGAAAATGTGGCACCGCCACCAGAACCAGACGACGAAAGTCTCTGTTGACACGACCCTTGTCCATCTCTTTTGCCAGCTCTGTTGCAAAACGCTCGGCCTCGAATTCTTTCGGATCCAACGGGTCGCCCATTGATCCCATGCTGGAGCCTCTGCTTTGGTTGCTTCCCGGGCGATCTGAGGCGAGTGTAGACCCTTTGGCCCGGCTTTCTGAGTGAGAAAATTCTTTGAGCACGGACATTTCCTCTCCCAGTCTTTCTGTGGCGTATAAATGTGCTGTACTGGCGTTTGCCACCAGAACCCAAGTATTATTCATGTCAAATACCCCCGCTTGAATTTATAACAAAGCCCTATGTAGAGTGTAGCCTGCATCTACACTGAAGGCCCTGTTAATGAGGCCAGATCCGCTCTGAGCCAGCGTAGAAAAATGGCATCCTGGGGAGCTATTAATCGTCGTCCCGGTCTTTTTTTTGCTCGCGCTCAGTTTAGTGCCGTTCCATTTTGCCCTCGCGCATTATTAAGTGGCTTGCTGGTTTTCGGCGTGGTGTTTGCGATTAACTCTTCTCTGCACAGCTATCTGATCCTGAGCTACGCCAGTGAAGAAGGTGTATCGTTGGAGGTCGGTTTGTACTATATGGCCAATGCGATAAACAGTTGCCAGGCCAGGGATAAAAAGAGTGCGGTAAAAATTCCGGTCAGCGCCATACCCAGCGATGCAAAAGCCCCCGCGGCGGCACTGATCTCGAACGCTCTGACAGTGCCAATAACGTGGCCATTAATACCGAGAACCAGCCCGATAATACGATCATCCTTGATCTTCAGCAGAGTAGTGAACAGATTGGTTATCGGGATAGCGATGATGCCGGTGACCAGCACGCCTGTCATCATCAGTGAGGTTGTGCCGCCAAGCTGTTGATTGATACCCAGTGCAATGGGGGCGGTAACCGATTTAGTGGCTAAAGAGGCTATAACTTCAGTTGAGCTGCCTAAGCAGAGCGCCAGCAGCACGGCATAGAAAGACGCAAACATCGCGGCTAATGGCAGGCTGATAAATATTTCCCGCTGCATCGCTTTAATCTGGTCCAGTTGCTGATAGAGCGGCAAAGCCAGGGCCACGGTTGCCGGTCCCGCTATCAGGGTCAGCAAGAATACGTGCTGGTTATACAGCGGGTATGCAATCGAGAATGTATGCAGTAAAGCGGTAAGGCAAAGTGCTGCCAGCAGAACCGCCGGGCAGTACAGTGGTCGCCTCAGCTTCTTAAATATCCATACGCCAGCGAAGTAGGCGAACAGGGTGAGCAGCAGGGAAAAAGGCATTGTCTGATAGAGTGGCCCCGTGATTATGGATGAGCTTATGACTGAGTTTATGGCGGAAGTCATGAATTCAGTCATGCTCTATACCGGGCTTATTAACAGGCTTATTAACAGGCTTATTGCCGGGCTTATTAATAGTGCTGACCGCCATGAACAGTAAGAACGAAGTCAGCACACTCAGCAGGGTGCCGACAATGAGAATAGTGGCAATGCTCAGCCACTGTTCGGAAAAACGTTGTTCGAGAAAGAATACCCCGGTGGCACTGGGCAGTATGAACAGGATCAGATTAGCGATCAGGAGTTCACTGCCCCGACGGCTGCTGCTCCGGATCTTCCCGGTTATGGTCAGTAAGCATAGAAACAACAGCATGCCGATAATGCTGCCGGGTATCGGTAAGCTTAGAATATCGGCAATAACCTCACCCAGAATAAGCAGGGCGGCTAATTTCAACAGTCCGAATAGTAATGTGAGCATAGCGCACCTGTATAAAGAGGGAGTTATTAAAACACAGGAAAGCTGCGTTGTTCACTGCTAACAGGCCTCTGTTTTTAGTCTGTTGTTCTTTTTAATAACTCTTTGTAAATCACTTTTTATTAATAGCTAACGAGTCAGCCACAGCCTCACTCAACAGCTGTCGATCGGTCATGCGCCTGAACCAGTGATACATTGGAATATCAGCATGATTATCAATATTAGGTGGCTGATGACCTTGCAACAGGTCAGTAATGCTGACCGTTCTCATTTCCAGGCTGAATCGCGTAAGTTGCGTTGTATTAGCGACGCTGGCATGCAGATGAGCGCTGGAAAAACAGAGCAGGTCGCCGGGTTCAATCGTGATCCGTACCTGTTTGCCTTCATCAACAGGTTCGCAAGCCTGAGGGGCGAATGGGTAGCTGACGGGCTGTCCGGAAGGGGTCCTGTCCCGACTCTTCAGAAACTCCTCAAATGACCAGCTGGCGGTGGTATTGGTAATCGCCTTGTCCCAGTAGTCGGGGTAAAAAGCGATGCCGCGCTGCTCGGTAATTTTATAAATGGGGCTCCACCAGTTTATTTGCGGCTGGATGTTACTGCCCCAGGTATCCCTGTGGTGGGCGATGCTGCCACGGAACTTGTTGTTATGAGCTTTGTTACTGAGTTTTTCTGGCGGTACTGTGCGTAGAAATAGTGCGTCGGCAAAGGCGTTATCTATCGCCATTCCCGCTTGCTGTAAAGCCTGAGTACAGAGTTGCCTGAATTCGGAGGTGCTGGTAAAAGCGCTCTGTAGCATCGAAATACGGTTATGAAACTGCTCGCAAGTCATCTGAAGCGTGGCTTGGGGCGGGATAGCCTGTTTCAGGTGATGACTGATTATCTGATCCAGTCGGTAGCTTAGCTGCAACATTGCAGGTATCTGGCGGAACACCACCAGATCCCCCTGAAACAGTAAGCGGTTGCGAGCATTGTCGGTGAGAGGGCTTGAGAAATCGTACAGTATCATAAGTCCTGAACTCCGTATCTAACGCAGGGCTTTAGGGCGAATCTGGCAGATATCGTCTATTTAACAGTGGCTCTGTTTATGACTGGTCTATTTAACCAGCCGTAGGTGAAACGGCGTTCTGGGCTCGAGTGCACTGCCCTGATAGCTGGTGTCGCTATCTTCGAGCAATATCAGGGCCGCCTCGAGATCATGTTCCTGGGGCAGTGCCAGAGCATTAAAACCACAGCGAAACAGGTAGGGTGCCTGGTCTGGCAACAAGCTGCCGAAGGCTCTTATTTCGCCCTCATAACCATAGGTCTGGCGTAGTATCGAGGCGGTAGAAAAACCACTGCCATCGGTAAACGCAGTAAATTCGACCGCAATCAGTGGCGTTAGCCTGATGATTTCAGCGATCGATTCCAGCTCTTCGTTACCACTGATCCGGATACCCGGAACACCGATAAAATCAATAAATGTCGGTGCTTGTTGCAGCCATATAGAGATGGGGAGAATGTAGAATTCCCCCACTGTCGGGCTGAATTCGGTGGTCTGGTTTTCTTCAATTAAGGTCCAGGAATTATGGATTATTCTGTTTTCTTTAATGATTTGTTGCATAAACCTTATCCTTAAATGCTGCTTTGCCTATACGTTGGTAAGCGGTGCTGAAAGACTCATCTTCAGAGAGACGTTGTGCCAGATATAACAGAACAATGTTTTCGACGGCGTCGGTGACTTTAGCCATCGGCAGTGATGGGCCTAGCACTTTACCGATAGCTGAAGCACTACCCGACTCTCCACCTAAGGTGATCTGGTAGTATTCCTGACCATTTTTCTCAACCCCAAGGATGCCGATATTCGCTATATGGTGGTGCGCACAGGCATTAATACAGCCAGATATACGCAGGCTGAGATCACCCAGATCATAGAGATAATCGAGGTCATCGAATCGCTGTTGAATCGCGCTATTGATTGGCAGTGAACGAGCATTGGCCAGGGCACAGAAATCTCCGCCCGGGCAGCACACGGTGTCAGATAAAGTGCCGACAGTTGGCGTCGCCAGTTCCATTGATGTAGCTTCAAGCCACAGGTCATACAGATCCTGCTTTTTGACATCGGCCAGGACTATGTTTTGCTGTTGAGTCGTGCGTACTTCGCCGAACGAATAACGCTCAGCCAGTTCAGCAATTCTCCGCAACTGAGCGGTGGTTATATCACCCGGTGCTTTGCCCCGGTATTTAAGGGACAGGGTGACTATAGCGTAGCCTGGTTTACGATGGGGCTGAACGTTCCGCTTAAGCCAGCGATCGTACTGTGGTTGCAGACTACAGTTCAGATCTGAGTTTTCTTCAGGAGCCAGAGCTTTGTATTCAGGAGCGCTAAAGAACGAGCGGGCGTATTCGAACTCCTGTTCGGTTAATTTCTGGTCTTTGTCATAGTTTATGCAAAACTCTTGTTCAACCTGATTGGCAAACTCAGCAGCTCCAAGGCTGTTAACAAGAATTTTAATCCGTGCTTTGTATTTGTTATCGCGGCGGCCATAGCGGTTATATACCCGCAGTATCGCTTTCAGATACCCGAGTAACTGGGATTCAGGTAAAAACTCTTTGATCCGGCTTGCCAGCATCGGCGTTCTGCCCAGGCCTCCGCCGACCCAGACCCTGAAACCGGTTTCGCCGATGCTGTTTTTTATCAGTTGTAAGCCAATATCATGCAGTTGAATCGATGCCCGGTCATTTTCAGAGCCAATTACTGCGATCTTGAATTTTCGGGGCAGAAAGGCGAATTCAGGGTGCAGGGCAGACCATTGGCGGATAATTTCACAGTAGGGGCGTGGGTCTTCTGTTTCGTCTGCTGCTACACCGGCTAACGGATCTGAGGTGGTATTGCGAATGCAGTTACCACTGGTCTGAATGGCATGCATCTCTACCTGGGCAAGCTGGCTGAGAATATCAGGTACGGCGGTCATATCAACCCAGTTGAACTGGATGTTTTGTCGGGTTGTGATATGACAATAACCACGGTCATACTGCTCTGTTATATTGGCGATTTGACGTAGCTGGGTCGATGACAGCATGCCGTAAGGCACGGCAATTCGTAGCATAGGGGCATGTTTTTGGATGTATAAGCCGTTCTGTAAGCGTAGCGGGAGGAATGCTTCTTCGGTCAGCTTTCCAGCCAGGAAACGCTCCATCTGGCCTCTGAACTGGCGTACGCGGTTATCTACAACCTGCCGGTCTAACTCATCGTATTGGTACATCTGGGAGGGGTCTCAACGGGTCGGGGTTCTTGGGGATCTGGTGTCGGGTCCATCCGGGTACAGGGGGTATGCAAAAGGATAGAGGGAATCGATGAAAGGATACAGACACACAAAAAATAATATTTATAGGTACAGTTGCTTGGTTAGTGTGATGCCGACGTATCAATTCTGCTCACAGAAGTTTGCGGCGAATTCACTGTTCAGCGGATTATTACAGCCATACACTGAGTTTTTCGGCAGATGATGAATACAGGGGGAAATGATGGACGCTGACAGAAAGCAGCAAGATCCAACACTGGTCTGCACGTGCAACGATCTGTATCAGAAGGACATCGTTGAGGCGATCGAATTTGGTGAAGATGAATATCGTGAAATATTTGCGGTACACGGTCTGCAACCCCGCTGTGGGGAGTGTGTTGATCATGTACTACAGATAGTCGGGAAAGCGGATTAAAGACCGCTGTTATTGCTGAGAAAAACGGTAGCAGTTACGTCCCGCTTTCTTTGACTGGTACATCGCCTGATCTGCCTCATGGAGCAGGGCATCCCGGCTTTGCAGTGGGGGGCGGTAATTAGCCAGGCCGATGCTTATCCCCACATTTAATTGATTACCATGAACCAGAAAGGGCTTTTCGAAGGCGTAAAGGATACGTTGAGCGACATTTTCAATCTGCTGCTTCGTTCCCGGATTTGGCAGGATGGCGGCAAATTCATCACCGCCAAGGCGACATACAGTGTCACTCTCACGGAGGATCTCTTTTAACCTTTTGGCAACGCCTTTAAGTACCAGGTCGCCGGATTCATGGCCGTATTGGTCGTTGATCGGTTTGAAACGATCCAGGTCCAGGTACATCAGTACCAGAGGGGCGCGGTTGCGATTAGCATGAAGCAGTTCATGATCGATCATCTCCATAAACAGTCTGCGATTACTTAGCCCTGTCAGCGCATCGTGATGCGCCAGATGATGGATCTTGTCTTTAGCTTTATGGTGCCTGAGTTGCGCCCGGGTATACATTATAGTGCCGATTGCGATGACGATGGTCACGAGGAAAAAGAATAGAATCAGAAGCCTTGATATTTCGGATAGCTCCGCTTCAAAGGTTGCGCTAGGTACCAGTGAAACCAATTTCCAGACCGGCCAGTGACGGTCATTTTTATTGATCAGTTCCGTCGGTTGATAGCTATTGATGCCCGAGTTGACCGTCTGAAATATGAAATAGCCATGCGGGGTTTTGATTGAACCATAGTCCTGCATGAGAATAGTTTTCCATGCTTCGGGGTAGCGGTGACGGATGTTCAGGTTTTCCTTGCCCGGAAACATAAATGCCCAGTTTGCATCAGGTTCGCCGCCATGCAGCCAGAAACCATCTTCATTCAGGAGCATGATATTGCCTGACATTGTTGCTTCAGCCTGATCCAGCTGGTTTAACAGATTCCGCGCATTCAGATTAATGACGACGATGCCTTGTTGCAGACCTGTGCGATCGATGATCGGTGTCGATGTCCGGACTATCGGTCGATAAGGGATTTCGATCTCGTCATGCTCGATATTCAGATCCATCGGCGAGATATACACTTCGCCCGGTTGCAGATTCTGGGTGTAATGAAAATAGTAACGATACTGTTTATTTTGCAGGTCTTCTGGAGCCGCAATAATAGGGTCTTTGGTGGCTCTGTTTATGCGGATCTTCTCTTCGCCCTGGGTATTGATAATTCGGATCTGATCGTAGCTTCGTTTAATCCTGGCGATATTCTGGTAATCCAGTGTCAACTCATCGAAGGCATGCTGGTCGCCAGTGAGTTGCTGCTGTAGATCCTGCTGCTTCGATAGTACAAGTACATCCAGAGCTGCGTGAGTCAATTGGTTAGTCAGTGTTTCCCTGGCCAGTAAAAGCTGCTGGCTTTCCCTTTCGATCAGTTGGTTTATATGCGTATTTTGTTGCTGGTTATAGATATTCAGCAGGAATAGCAGGAACAGGGTGATGCCAAAGAGATAAGAGCAAAGGTGTCTTATGCCATAGGTGTATAGGGGGTGCTTGGTTTTTTTCTGATGCGGGGCTGCGCCTGCAGGTAACAGCAGAAAGTAATAGATAACGATAGTTGAGAGCAGAGCCAGGCCGCCTGAATCGATAACTGTCATCTGCCAGTCACTGTGCCTCAGATGGAATAGAGGGAATGCCAGCATCAGCAGAGCTTCCATACCAAAGACAATGATAGCGGCCTGAATCTGTATTGTTTCAGCGTTCATTGGGGGCTGTGGCCGTATTAGCCGGAACTTACATAAGTAGCGCACGACGAAGAGCGTCACAAAGGCCAGTATGCTGGCGTCGAAGAAGGTTTCGATCCAGAAATAGCGACTATTAATCGCCAAATGTTCAAGTAGCATCATCATCAGCGCTTCTGAAGCCGCCAGTGACAGAAATAATATAGCAAGTGCAAACATGATTGCTTCAGCCAGCCTCTTGTATAACAGCGGGGGGCTTAGCAATGGATGCTGGTGGATAAGAGGTCTGTACTGAGAGGTTTAGACTGTTTAGGAGTCGGGACTGCCGGGCCATTACGGAATCTCAAAATTGTGCCTTTCCGTGGCCGGTAAATTGAACATGGGATCGTATCAAAATCGCAGGATAAATCAATTTTTGTTTGATTATTATCACTTTTTTAACAGGGGCTAATACTTCTTTACTAAAGAAATACAACATGTCTGGGTTCTCCGAAGTAGGGGTGGCCTTTTAAAACAGGGGGGGTGGCGATTGTTGTGAATCTGAATTTGTGTTTGATAAATATCAAGGATATTGATTTTAATTTATGATTTGCGGTGTGTTTTGTTTGAATTTTATAGTTTTGAAAGCAAAAAAAAACGCTCGTGATAGTGTTAATCAGAGCGGTTTTCTTCTTAATTTAATGCTTCAGTTAAAAATGCTGTTCGATTCAGGCGCCGATGATACCGCCATCTTCACGCTGGATAACCATGATGGTCGAACGAGGTTTGCTGTTACCACCTGCCGGGAAGTGAGAAGGCATATCCTTTTCCCCCGGATGTTGTACGCCAACAAACATAGTGCGTTGATCCGGACTGAAGGCCAGACCGGTCAGCTCACAGGCGATAGGGCCGGTACAGAACCTGCGTATTTCGCCGGTATCCGGATCAGCGGCCAGAACCTGATTATTTCCCATGCCGGAAAAATCACCCTTATTGGAGTATTTGCCATCGGTCATGATCCAGAGGCGACCATCATTATCGAAGCCAAGGCCGTCGGGGCTGTTAAACATGTTTTCATCATTGATGTTGGCAGAACCGGCGTAGAAGTCTTTATGCACTGTCGGGTTGCCAGCAACCAGAAACAGGTCCCACTTGAAAGTAGATGAAGTGTTATCAGCATTATTTTCTTTCCAGCGTACGATCTGACCGTAATTATTTGCCGTACGTGGGTTAGGACCGCCAACAGGCTGGTTGACCCTCTTACCACGGTTCTTGTTGTTGGTCAGAGTGCAGCAGACTGTCTTGGTTTGTGGATGTACCGCAACCCACTCAGGACGGTCCATGGTAGTTGCACCAACAACAGTTGCCGCTTCACGGGCGAAGATCATTACCTCTGCCTGGCTGTTGAAACCGTTATCTTTAGTCAGGCCGTTCTTGCCAAAGGTAAGTTCTATCCACTCACCGCTGCCTTTAACGTCGCCGTCTTCAGCATTGAAGCGGGCAACGAACAGGGTGCCCTCTTCGAGCAGGTTGCGGTTAGCCTGCTTGTCGGATGGGTTGTACTTGTACCTGGATACGAACTTGTAGATATGCTCGCCGCGCTCGTCGTCGCCCAGATAAACCACAACGTGGCCGTTGTCAGCGATAACTACAGCAGCGTTTTCATGCTTAAAACGACCCAGAGCAGTTCGCTTAAGCGGAGTAGAAGTTGGATCCATTGGATCGATCTCTACCACCCAGCCATGACGGTTAGGCTCGTTTGGTTCTTTTGTCACATCGAAACGATTATCAAACCTGTACCACTGGTACTTGCTGTCATCCTTGATGCCGTACCGCTTCTGGTGCTTATCCTGTTCAGCGCCTGGTTTAGCAAAGTAGCCGTTGAAGTTCTCTTCGCAGGTCAGGTAGGTGCCCCATGGGGTTTCGCCGTTTGCACAGTTGTTGAAGGTACCCAGTACTTTCTTACCGGAAGTATCTGCACTGGTCTTTAGCAGGTCGTGACCTGCAGCAGGACCGGTCAGCAGCATTTCGGTGTTGGCGGTAATGCGACGGTTGTAGTCAGATTCTGTACTGTATTCCCAGCCATCAGCAGTCCGTTTGATTTCGAAAACAGAAACACCGTGGGCTGCCTGGGCTTTCTTCACATCGTCGGCAGTCATCGCCTTTCCTTTGTGATCGAACAGCAGCTTGTAGTTGGTGTATTCATTGTTTGCTGCCAGTAGCGCGCGGTCTTCAGACAGCGGAAAGAAACTCATACCGTCGGTATTATCACCGAATTGGCCTGCCTGAGCAGAACTAGGCTGCTTACCGCTTTCATCGAAAGCCGGCGCACCGCGCAGGATTGGATCACCCCAGGATATCAGCGGACGGGCAACATAGCCTTCAGGTACCACAAAGGTATCTGCAGTGCTGGTAGCGATTTTGCTGAAACCCAGCAATTTGCTTTTAGGCTGGGTGGTAGCAGCTACCGTCTGCGCCACCGGGTTAGCGGCCAGAAACAGACCCATAGCAGAGGCTCCGCCTTGCATAAAGCGGCGGCGACTAAGGCCTGTATCGATAATTTTACTGAAATCGGAGTCCTGTTCCTGATTCATAGTGGAATCGGCCTGTAGTTGATCTTTGTTCATTTTATTCCCTTTCAAGCTCGCTAGTGAATACAGCATAGATAAAGCCAGCTTAGGCGAGGGAAATGACAAAAGGATTACAAGCAAAGCGAAGCTTTGCTTGTCAGACCGCTGCTGCGCAGCTAGCTAGAACGAAAGACAAGTCTTTCTCGCTAGAACGTCGCTGCGCGACTTGCTAGTAGCTAGAAAAAGCCTTGCGGTCTTTTTAAACAGCTAAGTGAAAACGTGCTTTGTAAGGAAGGATTGTTCTTTTGCTTTTGTTTTTTCTAGCCACTAGCAGGAAGGCTTGCCTTCCGTTCTAGCAAGTCGCGAAGCGACGTTCTGGTCCTATCTAGCCACTGTTCTTTTGATCTAACAGCTTTGGGTTTTCATCTAACGCCTTACTCGGACTCAGCAGGTGCTGTTCGATGATCGCTTTGGCCTGCTTGCTATCGCGGCTCATCAGGGCCTCAATCAGAGCGTCATGTTCTTGCTGGTTGGTATCAAAAACGCTGCTATCGGCCATATTCTTTTTTAGCCACAGATTGCGGTATCGGGATGCCTTTTCGTATAGGGAGCGGCGGACATGGAGCAGGGCGGGCGACTGGCAACCGACAGCGATTGCGGTATGGAATGCCTGATGACGGCGTTCCCACTCTTGTGGATCTTTATCGACCTGGGCGCCAAACTTTCTCATCTTGTGGGCGGCGGCTATGATACCGGCTTCCCATTCATCATCACCGCGTTCGATTGCCAGACCGACGCAGAGCGATTCGATCTGGGCTCTTGTCTGATAGATATCCAGCATCTCTTCGCGGGATATTGGATGAACTTTAAAGCCGCGCTGATTCTCAACCACCACTAATTGCTCAATTAACAGCTGCGAAAGGGCCTCCCGCAACGGGCTGACGCCGAGCTGATAGCGCTCCTTGAGCCGGGTCATTTTAAGCTTTTCACCGGGTTTGAAGAATCCCGTAAGAATATCCTGCTTAAGCTGACCTACCACTTTCAGGGCAGAGTTATCTTTGCTGGCGCGTTTCAGAGAGCTGCTTTCAGTCATAGTGGTAACAGGCTAAATCCATGTTTTTAATGTGCTTTATATTCAAATCAAAATTCTGCTTCGCACTTATTCTATGTCAGCGACATTAAATAGTTAAGAAAGAAATTTATAGTTAGTGTTGACGTTGGTTAAAAATGTCGACATTATTGCTTCCCGTCGATGTTGTATTTGATCACCATCAAGATTCAACGATAAGAATTGAAAGGGCTCCTGTTATATCTGCATGAATCTGTAAGTAGTACCTGCACCTTCTGCTTACACCAGATCAACAGAGATCCTGCTAAACAAAACGAAAACAGTTTTGGAGAGATGAAGAAATGACTGCTCTATTGCGTGAAGTTGAAAGCACCCAGCCGCAAGGTTTTTCTGTAGCCCCGTTCGCGGCGAATAAGCGTCTTCAGGTCGTTACCCTGAGCGCAGACACTACCGCTGCATTTGATCAGGCGATGACTGAGTGGCCGGTACAGGCGCTGGAATATAAGCCGTTCCTGCGCTATGCCGTTGCTGACAAACTGGACGCAATTACCGGATATACCCTGGGTAAATTCCTGAACGCGACGATGCAGGACCGTGATACTGCTGCGTTCCTGCTGCAATATGAAGGTCAGCCTGATATCGAAGCTGGTGAGCTGCGTACAGAGTTTGAGATCAAACTGTCTACGGCGATCTCCCATATTATCGGTATGCCTAACCATGATGCGATGTACGGTAAGTACTATGCTCGCTTCACCGTTCTGAACGATGACAACTCTGACAGCTACCTGCGTCAGGCACACCGTCGTATGGAACTGCACAACGATGGCACTTATGTTGATGAGCGTACTGATTTCGTGCTGATGCAGAAGCTGGGCGAAGCAAATATGGAAGGCGGCGAATCATTGTTGCTGCATCTGGATGACTGGGCTGAGCTGGATAAGTTCTACCGTCACCCGATGGCGAAGCAGGATATTGTTTGGGGCGCTCCTAAGTCGAAGAACGTTGAGACTAAGATCGAACACCCGATCTTCTTCGAAGAAGATAAGAATGGTAAGCCGCACATGCTGTTTATCGATCAGTTTGCTGAGCCGCAGAACATGGCTGAAGGCCTGTATCTTTATGAGATGGGTGATTCCATTGAAGCGGATGAGAACTTCTTCCGTGTCCGTCTGCCTGTTGGCTCTATGCTGGTTGTACAGAACCATTGCTGGTTACACGGTCGCGACAAATTTGTTTCTCACCCGGAACTGAGCCGTGAACTGCTGCGTCAGCGTGGCCACTTCACCAAGTAATACAGTGTTGTTAAAAGAAGCTATAAGCAAATATAAGCACTGATATACTACGGCGGACCGGTTTTATCGGTACCGCCGTTTTTGCTGATTAAAGTTCTGAATATTTTGAAGTTGGGTGAAATGAGATGACATACGATTACATTATCATCGGTGGCGGTATCGTCGGCATGTCGACGGGTTGGCAGTTGCAGCAACGCTTCCCTGAAGCAAAAATTTTGCTGCTGGAAAAAGAATCCGTTTACTCTAAGCATCAGACCGGCCATAACAGCGGTGTAATCCATGCAGGCGTTTACTACGCTCCGGGCAGCCTGAAAGCGCAATTCTGTAAAGCAGGGGTCGCTGCAACGATGGAATTCTGCGATCAGAATGATGTGCCATACGATCAGTGTGGTAAATTGCTGGTGGCGACCAATGCGCTTGAGGTCGAGCGTATGCAGGCGTTGTACACCCGCTG
Source organism: Amphritea sp. HPY (assembly GCF_050870985.1). NCBI lineage: Bacteria > Pseudomonadati > Pseudomonadota > Gammaproteobacteria > Oceanospirillales > Oceanospirillaceae > Amphritea > Amphritea sp. HPY. The sequence goes on from NZ_CP194015.1 coordinate 617,491, forward strand.
TAACGATAATGGTATCGACGTTGAGCTGCTGGATGCTGAACAGCTTAAGCAACGCGAACCGAACATCGTTGGTGAAGGCGCAATGCTGGTTAAAGACACGGCGATTGTTAATTACCAGCAAGTGACGACTAAGATGGCGGAGCGCTTTGTAGAGATGGGCGGCGATGCCCGCCTGAATCATAAGGTGGTAGGTCTGACTGAGTCATCTGAGCGAGTTACCGTTGAGGCGATGCACAACGGTGATAAAGTGGTTTTTCAGGGTAAATACCTGATTACCTGTTCCGGCCTGATGGCAGACCGTACAACCAAAATGCTGGGTATCCCGACCGATTTTCAGATTATTCCGTTCCGTGGCGAGTATTATCAGCTACCCGCTAAGTACAATAATATTGTTAATCATCTGATCTACCCGATTCCAGATCCTGACTTGCCATTCCTGGGTGTGCACCTGACCCGGATGATCGACGGTACAGTGACTGTAGGACCGAATGCGGTGCAGGGCTGGAAACGTGAAGGCTACGGTAAGATCAACATCAGCCCGCGGGATATCTGGGATATGGTGACCTTCGGCGGTTTCTGGAAAGTCCTCAGAGCGCATATCAAAACCGGTATCGTGGAAACCAAGAATTCATTGTGGAAGCCGGGTTACCTGAAACTGGTACAGAAGTACTGTCCGCAGCTTAAAGTATCAGATCTGCAAACCTATCCGGCCGGTATCCGCGCCCAGGCGGTAATGAACGATGGCTCGCTGGTACACGACTTCCTGTTTGCCGAAAGCCCGCGTTCTCTGCACGTATGTAACGCACCTTCGCCTGCCGCAACTTCAGCGATTCCGATCGGAGAATATATCTGCGAAAAAGTTATCGCGGCTTCGCCGGCGAAAAGTAGCTAGACGTATCGCAAGCGATACTTGCTAGAAAAAGCTAAAACCGCCCCAGGCGGTTTTTTTGTGTCTGGGTTGTAACAGTTAATTGCTTTAGAAGGGGTTCCGCTTTTTCTAGCCACTAGCAGGAAGGCTTGCCTTTCGTTCTAGCTAGCGGCGCAGCCGCGATCTAGCTAGCAGCACTTGTGCTGCGGTCTGGTTATAGGCCGCCCGAGGCGGCCTATAACCATATCTCCGATATAGGGGTGTCCGGAGCGTATTGGTTAGCAATCTGGGCCTGTAGTAACTCTGCTGTTGCGACGGCATCGGTCAGGGCGTGATGTTGTGAGTAGTGGGGCAGGTTGTAGCGTAGCCGGCTATCGGCGAGACGGATCGAGGTGGGGCGGCGTCCCATCAGCCTGGACCAGAAAATTGAGCCTCCGGTGCGGTGTCGGCGCGCTTCCAGCTCCATGGTATCGACCACTGGAAATAGAATGCCTTCGTTGATTCTGGCTTTAAGGGCTTCGTTGAGAAAACTTCGCTCAATATAGCGGTAATGGACGACAACGATACATCCGGCGAGGGCTTCAAGCAGCTGCTCCATAATCCGCTTGAGGTCTGGTGCATCGGAGATATCAGAGTGAGTGATGCCATGAATAACCACGGACTCTTCAGCCAGTGCCTGGCGTGGATTGACGATCCAGTGCCGGGCGTCGCGACAGCGCACTCTATGAATATCGAAAGGCACCAGTCCGACACTGACAATATCGTCTTTGCGCGGGTTCAGGCCTGTAGTCTCAAAGTCCAGGGCAACAAAAGGTACTTCAGAAAGTGGTGTGTCAGGATTCACTGCGCCGCTTTCATAAAAAAAACGTAACCGTTCGTCGTTACAGGTCAGCGACAGTTCTCTGAAACGGGCTGCCCAGTCGATGGCTTCAGGTGGCTTTGGTTTAGCTTGCTTAGATTTAGACAGGAAGGAAACCATCGTTAAGTCCCCCTGTTTGCCGGATAGCGGAATTTAAGGAAACGTTGACTGTTACTGAGTACCTGAAATGCTTCCTTCAGATTACGGCGCTCGAAATCGGTCAGGTTGTCCGGCTCGATATTGTTATCAGGTTCCTGCCCGGCGGCGATATCCAGTGCCTGATGGCGGATCCGGACCATGGAAATAAATTCCAGCGCATCGCGCAGATCGGATTCACGGCCTTTGGGCAGGATGTCAGCCTTTATGATGTCGTCCAGTCGCTCGAAAGAATTTTGCGCACGTGAGCCTACCGCCAACGCATGGACCCGGAGCAGATCTGACAGTGGTGCTGTGCCCCGGCGCTTCAGATTGATTGAGTTTTTATGCTGACCGTCCTTTTCCATCACGAAACCTTTAAAGAAGCCCAGTGGCGGTGTCCGGTTGAGTGCGTTGCGCGCCATATTAGCCAGAAATCCGGGGCTGCGGCGGGCTTTGCGAACCACAAAAGTATTGAGCTGCTTGGCCCAGTCGGTTTTGCCACAGACGCCATCCAGATCAAAAAATATTGAACAATTGAGCAGGGCTTCCGGGTCGGGGTTCTCTATCCAGTCGGTAAAGGTTGCTTCCCATTCGCGACGGGTTTTACGCCAGCGTGGGTTGGTTGCCATAATCTTACCGGTACAGTAAGTGTAACCGCATGCAGCCAGGCCATCGCTGAGGAAGGCCGACAATTCTTCAAAATATTCGGCGTGGTGGTTATGGTCATATCTATTGTCCAGAATCAGGGCGTTATCCTGATCAGAGACGATCAGTTGTTCATCCCGTGCCATCGAACCCAGTGCCAGCAGGCAATAGGGTACTGGCGGCGGGCCGAGTTTTTCTTCCGCCAGCTCCATCAGGCGTTGCTTAAAGCTGCGGCCGATCACCGACATAGCACTTCCGATCATATGCGAGTTAGCATCATCGTTGACCATCCGCACAAAGCAGGACTTAACTTCCAGAGATAACTGTCGAAGTTCTTCTACGCTCTGCTGGCGCAGTATTGTGCTCACCATATACAAGCTACTTTGCGATTCGTAGCGCACGATATCTGAGATACCTATTACTCCGACCGGAACTTTATTATCGAGAATCGGAAGATGGTGCAGGTTGTAGCGCAGCATGGTCAGCATCGCTTCAAAGGCGTAAGCGTCATCATCCAGAGTGGTCGGGTTTGCGGTCATTACGTCGGCTACCGGAGCGTCCAGTGACAGAGCGGTTGCCACAACACGGGTACGCAGATCGCGGTCGGTAAGAATACCCACGACCTGCTGTTCCGGGTCGTTGTCATCTAACAGAGAACTGTCAACGTTATCCATTATCAGAAGTGAGGATATCGCTTCTTCGGTCATTTTGATTGCTGCTTCATGGATAGTCGCGTTACTACTGATAATGACTGGTTGGCGTGAAATCAACGCGGTAACTTTCGATATCATCAGTTCATTTGCATCTTTACTGCTGGAAACCGCTTCTTTAAGCCGGTTGTGGTCATCCAGTTCAACAAAGAAGGCAAACTCTTCAAACTGATCACAGAGTTCTGTAAATACGCTTTCAGGGATGAAATAGATCAGCGAGTCTTCTAACGCTTTGGAGGGCAGGCGCATTGTGTTGTTCATCAACAGGCCCATCTGGCCAAACAGGTCGCCTTCGCTGAGACGGTTGTAGAGCTCGCCGTTACGGCGGTAGATTTCAACTGCACCGCTGCGAATCATGCCCAGGTCGTGGATCGGATCACCAAACCTGAAGATATCGGTATCGCTGCGGTAGTAGCTGATCTCTACTTGTGTTGCAACGTAGTTAACCGTCTCTTCAGGCAGGGTATTAAAGGGCGGGTATTGTTTCAGGAAACCGGCTATTTCAATCTGTTCTGCGTGCATGGCTCTGGCTTTATTATCGATGCTGTGGCCTCTGATCATATCAGGCCCTTGAATCGGGTTTGTCACTTACAGCGGCATGAAATCGACAATAAACGACCTGAAAATGCACATTATCAATATTTCAGACGGAATGCGTTTTGTTTTTGTTTTTGTTTTTGCTTTTTGTGCTTTTTCTGACTGTACTTAGCTATGCCGTTGTCGGACTGATAGCCCGGTAGCAGCGGGGAGTAGTAATGGCTGTGTTACGTTTTTTATCGTTTTTGCTTGTTTTTATTCTACCGCTTGTAGGGGGGGGAGAAGCTGCGGAACAGAAAAAATCTGCTCAACCAGCAACTCCGGATCTGATAGTAGCCGTTATTAAGGAGCCGGTATTCAGCGATATCGATGCTGCAATACTGTTTTATCAGCAGCTGGCAAGCTATGGTGTCTGGCCGCAGATTAAGAAGGGCCCCCTGCTCAGAACAGGGAATCGGCATACGCAGGTTTCGCTACTGCGGCGGCAATTGACGTCGCTGGGTTATTTGGGGCTGAACCTGTCAGTGGAGGCTGACCCCGAGTTGTTTGATAGCGCATTGCATCAGGCATTGATTGGGTTTCAGCGAAGTCACGGCGTTAAAGCTGATGGTATTGTGGGACCTGTAAGCAGGGGGCTGCTTAATATCACTCCCAGACAGCGTTTAGATCAGTTACTAGTTAACCGGGTGCGACAGCAGAATCTCGAGGTGACCACTCTGGGGCGATATATCCAGGTTAATATTCCGGAATTCCGGCTGCGGGTATATCAGCAGGGCGAGTTGCTATTGCAGATGAAAACCATTGTTGGTCGTAAAAAAAGGCAAACTCCGGTGTTTAACACTGAGATTCAGGCACTGGTTCTGAACCCCTCCTGGAGTGTGCCTAAGAGCATTGCCTATAAAGATATTATTCCCCGGTGGCTTAAAGATCCCGGTTTCGCCGGACGGTTAAACTTGCAGGTTGTCAGCGGTAAAGGTGACAACCGGGTAGTGATGCCGGCATCGGCCGCTGATCCTGCGTTGATGTATAAAGGCCGTGAATATCCGCATTTCTGGGAACCTCCGGGAGAAGCTAATACCCTGGGCCGTATTAAATTTATGTCTCGTAGCCGTTACGCCATCTATCTGCACGATACGTCTGCACGGTATCTTTTCAGTCATGAAAAAAGGGCCTTCAGTTCTGGCTGTATCCGTGTGGAGAGGGCCAGGACTTTGGCTGATCTGCTGTTACAGTTGGATCAGCCGGATCAATTATTTGAACTGGATGAGAAGCTGGCGTCGCTGGAAACGGGAGAGGTCTATCTGCAGCAGCCAGTCCCGGTATATATCACTTACTGGACCGCTTGGGTCGATGACTATGGCGCCCTGAATTTCCGTGATGATCTGTATAAAAAAGACCTTCATGATCTGCTTGCACTACGCGTGTCAGATAAAAACGAGGACTTCAATTCGCCGCGGGTTGATTAAATTCTGTACAGATGTTGTCGGTTAGTTCATACTTGATCGCTGAATTTTTTGATTGAGTTACGTTGTAAACTGATAATGCTGAAGTCTCCACATTCCCGAAGATCTTTTCTCCGGCAGATGGGCGGTATGACCGCTGGAATCGCCGTATCCTCTACTGCACTGGCGCAAGTTGCCAAACCGCAGCCACCGTCTAATCCACCCTCCGGTTTAGCCATCAGGCTGAATAACCGTGTAGAACAACAGGATAAAACACTGGCTTTTCACAATCTTCACACCGGTGAAAAGCTGCAAACAACGTTTTTTACTGATGGTCAGTTTCTGCCGGAAAGTCTGAAGGAAATTAATCATTTACTGCGTGATCACCGCAACAATCAGGTAGGTGCGATGAATCCGGCGCTGATGATGCTGCTACATAACCTTCAGAGTAAATTAGATGGCAAGCAGCCTTTTCATATTATTTCCGGTTATCGTTCAGCGGAAACCAACGCCATGCTTAGCAAACGTAGCAAAAAAGTTGCTAAGAAGAGCCTGCACATGCTGGGTAAAGCGATCGATATCCGGTTGCCGGGAACCGATATTAAACATCTGCACCGGGCGGCCCTGTCGCTGCAGGGTGGTGGAGTAGGGCTTTATACCCGAAGCGACTTTGTACACCTCGATGTTGGCCGCTTCCGGCAATGGGGTAGTTAAGACCGCCTGATAAGCCGCTAGAACGTAGCGCAAGCGCAAGCGCAAGCGCAAATGCTAGTGGCTAGAAAAGTCAAAAGCAAAATCATAAAAACCGCCTGTTGGCGGTTTTTTTATTCCCGCGGAGCGGGGTGTTTTTTCTAGCCACTAGCGAGTCGAACTTGTTCGACGTTCTAGCTAGCGGCGCAGCCGCGATCTAGCAACTGTTTTCCCCCGGCGGTCAGTCTGCAAAAACGACAGTACGATTACCGTTCAGGAATATTCGCTTCTGCACATGGTAGCGAACCGCTTTGGTTAATGTGGCGCTTTCTATATCGCGGCCTTTGGCGACCAGATCGTCGGGGTAGTAGCTGTGATCGACCGGTTCGATGCCCTGGGCGATGATGGGCCCCTCATCGAGATCGTCGTTTATATAGTGGGCAGTGGCACCGACAGTTTTTACGCCTTTTGAGTATGCCTGGTGATAGGGTTTGGCTCCTTTAAAGCCTGGTAGCAGCGAGTGGTGAATATTGATCGCCCAACCTTCCAGTTTTTGGCACATCTGCGACGACAGCACCTGCATATAGCGAGCTAATACCACCAGTTCAGCACCAGACTGTTCAATGATCTGCCATACCTGGGCTTCTTGCTCTGCTTTGGTATCGGGGGTAATAGGCAGGTGGTGATAGGGTATGTTATACCAGCTTGCGAGGGCGGCGAGATCCGGATGGTTGGATACTATAGCCGGAATCTCAATCGGCAACTGGCCAATCTTATACTGATACAGAAGATCATTAAGACAGTGATCGAACTTCGATACCATAATCACTACTTTGGGTTTGTAATCGGCCGGACGAAGGTCCCATCGCATTGAAAATTTTTCGGCCCGCTCGGCGAATTGCTGCAGAAAATCATCCTCGTCAAAATCCTGCTCTGCTCGGAAGCAGGCCCGGATAAAGAAGCTGTGGCTATGGCTGTCATCGAATGAGTGCAGCTCAGTAACGTAGTTATTGTTCTGGTAGAGCAAACCGGTAACCGCATCGATAGTACCTAACTGGCTGGGACATTGTGCGGTAAGAATCCAGTGACGTTGAGCCATAACAAACCTCGTGTTGGAAACAGAAGAGACAGTGTTGTTAAGTGTAGGAAAGATATGTGAAAAGAGTGCGGGGAAAGCATAAAAAAACCGCTCAGAGAGCGGTTTTATTATGTTTTATTTTATCAGTCTTTATTCGAGTACTTATTCAAAGACAACCCGCAGTGGCTCACCAAAATCATCGTAAATGACTTTCTTACGGTTTCTAGCTGGTTTCACCGCCGGTGCTGGTTTCTTTGTGCTGCGCCGGGAATCGATCGTCGCCATAACAGTATTCAGGGGAGTGCGTTCCTGGCGTTGCGGATTAAAAGTGAAGCCTGCATTACGATAGGAACCATTTACCAGACCGGTTTCTCCGCTTTCCACTTCGCACACTTCGCCACCCTTATTGAGGAACGCCTGTGTTTGCTGTTCCAGCTCGCGTCGAATGTCTGCTTTGGTATGGCGTTTAATCATAACCGGCCCTGTTGGTGTTTATTTAACCACCTATTATGCACTATCTGCTCTCATAAGCCAAAAAGAGCCGGATCGCAGATCCTACCGGCCTGTGTTCAGATGCTGTTATCTGGTTTTTGGGGGGCGTGAATCAAGCGTTTCTCCAGCTCCACCAGCAGGAATAAGATTACTCCGAGCATCAAGATCCTGAGCCAGGCGGTGCCTGAAATCGCAGCGGTATGAAAGAATTGTTGCATCAGTGGCAGGTAAGTAAACAGAAACTGAAACAGCATCACCATCGCAATAGCATAGAGCACATATCGGTTGCCAGTTAAGCCACTACGGTTGAGTACCGGTGCCGTCAGATAACGGGCATTAAACAGATAGAATACTTCAAGAACAACCAGGGTATTCACCGCGATAGTACGAGCTGTTTCTATATCTGTACCTCGATTAAGCTCCCAAAGGAACAGGCCAAAGGTGCCGCTTACCATCAGTAATGAGACGAATATTATGCGCCATACCATAAAGCTGGAAAGGATCGGGCTGCGGGTGTTTCGGGGATGGCGGTGCATTACATCCGGTTCAGTTGGCTCCAGGGTAAGTGCCAGCGCCAGGGTAACGGCGGTGATCATATTAACCCATAGAATCTGGGTTGGAGTAACCGGTAGTACCGTACCGAATGCGATTGCAGCCATCACAGTCAGCGCCTGACCACCATTGGTTGGCAGGATAAAACGGATAGACTTACCAATGTTATCAAATACGGTACGACCTTCTTCAACAGCATAGGCGATGGATGCGAAGTTATCGTCGGCCAGTACCATCTGAGACGCTTCCTTGGCTGCTTCTGTTCCTTTAACGCCCATAGCGATACCGACACCTGCACGTTTCAAAGACGGAGCATCATTAACCCCGTCACCGGTCATCGCAACAACATGCTGTTTCTTCTGCAGGGCTTCAATGATGCGAAGTTTATGTTCCGGGCTGGCCCGGGCAAACACATCAACAGAACCGACCGCTTTCTCTAGCTGGCTATCATTCATCTGTTCCAGCTCAACTCCGGTGAGTGCGTTCGGGCTGTCGGTAATCCCCATCTGAATAGCAATAGCGCTGGCAGTTGCGACGTGATCTCCGGTGATCATTTTGACATTGATACCCGCCTGGTGACAGCGCTTGACGGCGCTGATAGCCTCGTCTCTTGGTGGGTCAATGATACCCACCACGCCAAGTAGAATCAGGCTTTGATCAACCTCATTAAAATGGAGGATACGATGGTCTTCATTGACCGGCAGCATCGCAATGGCCAGGGTGCGTTTTCCCTGTGCGGCGATCAGTTCCTGTTGTTTGACCCAGAACTGGCTATCCAGGGGGGCTTTCTCTCCGTCGCAGAGTTGTCGGTTACAGCGCGGCAGGATCGCTTCAATAGCGCCTTTTATGTAGATCATGCCATTGCCGATATGATCGTGGTGCAGGGTCGCCATGAAGCGATGTTCTGATTCAAATGGGATCAGATCATCCCGGGGCATTTCTAACAATAGTTCTTTGAGCTCTAGTCCTGCCTTGGCGCCTAGCACAAGCAGAGCTCCTTCAGTAGGATCTCCCTGAATTTGCCAGCCGTCGTCACGATTTGTCAGGGAGGCGTCGTTACAAAGGATACAGGCCTTACAAAGCTGCAACAGCTCGGGTTGGCTCTGGGGTGAAATGTCTTTACCGCCGCAACTGAAAGAACCGTGGGGGTTATAACCCACGCCGCTGATGTTGGCGGCAAAGCCGAAAGTCGCTACGGTTGTTACGGTCATTTCGTTGCGGGTCAGGGTACCGGTTTTATCTGAGCAGATAACGGATACTGAGCCCAGGGTCTCAACAGCGGGCAGGCGTCGGATAATTGCCCGGCGGTTGGCCATTTTTTGTACGCCGATGGCAAGGGCAATGGTTATGACTGCAGGCAGCCCCTCTGGAATAGCAGCAACGGCAAGGCCAACAGCCGCGAGAAATATATCACTAAGGTTGTAATCCCTTACCCAGTAGCCAAACATCATAGTCACAAGCGCGATAAGGAGAATAGCTGCTGTCAGCCAGCGGGCGAAGGCATCCAGTTGCCGGGTCAGTGGTGTGGTGAGGGTCTCTACCCGGGCCAGCATAGTACTGATCTGGCCAATTTCAGTCAGGCTTCCGGTAGCAATGACAATACCCGTGCCCTGACCGTAGGTTACCAGGGTGCCGGAAAAAGCCAGGTTAGTGCGGTCGCCAAGGGTTGAATCTGCTGCCACCGGGTTTGTTTGCTTACGTACCGGGACCGATTCTCCTGTCAGCAGGGCCTCTTCAATACTCAGCTCTTTTAGCTTGAACATGTGCAGGTCTGCGGGTACCCGATCGCCCGACTGGATAAATACTGTATCGCCGGGGACCAGCTGTTCCGCGGGAATCAACTGGCGGTGTCCATCACGAATAACCAGTGCTTGCTGAGATAACAAATTGCGTACTGCGTCGATCGCTTTTTCGGCCTTACCTTCCTGCATAAAGCCGACCAGGGCATTGATCAGCACCACAGCAACGATAACTCCGGAGTCGACGTTGTGGCCAAGAATCGCTGTGACTATTGCGGCAATTATCAGGACGTAGATAAGTACATTATGAAACTGGATCAGGAGGCGTTTCAGCCAGTTGCGTCGGGGCGGTTCAGGCAGTTGATTCGGGCCATATCGATTCCGGCGATCTGTCACGTCGTTCTGTGTCAGCCCATCGGGGCCGCTGTTGAGTTGCAGGCAGACCTGGTGATGATCCAGCGTATGCCAATGCGGCCGATTGGTTAAGCTGTCATTCGGGGTATCCATCGCGATATTATCTTTACAAAGCTATAGGTAAGGATAGTCAAACTGGAGGGTTTTACCGGGGAAAGCCGAATCTTTGCGTTGTTTTCGATGGTTCAGGCGAAAACCGTTTTCAACGGGAGAAAGGGGAGCAGCTGTTATCTGCATAACAGCTGTCAGATTGCGCTTAATATGCGGGTAAGGCTGCTATCAGGCGCCATCAATCCAGTGCAGAGCTTGTAAAAACTGGCTGTCTGAGAAATGTTTAGCTTCGCCACTGGTAAACAACTCAGCGGTTTTCAGCGCCCAGTCCAGCCAGTCATTACCGCCAACGACGGCGATGCGAATAAAGTCCTTGCTGTGCTGAATACCGAATTTGGCATCCTGCCACAGCGCGCCGGCTTCCCAGCCGGTAAAGCCATGGTCTAGGTAGAGCAGGCATCGTACGGCACCGTGGGCGGCGATTTTCTCTGCCATCAGAGGGGCAAAAGTATCCTGATAATCACTGGCGGTGAGTGTGCCGGTAGCCTGGACCACGATGATATCGCCAGCGGTTTCGGGAAGAACGTAGAGCATAAGATTTCCATTAAGGGTAACTGATAGCGGGTAGTGTATAACTGCAACCGGTTTAACAAAAGCACCGTTTACGGGAGCTATTGAGATTTTGTTCAGCCAGCTTAAATCATAATTGATTGTGAGTGTCGGCAGTTTCGCGGGGTGGTTTACGTTAAGGGGCTTCTGTTATAGTTCGCCATTATATCGTTTAGCGACTTTGAGCCATGAACTACCTGACCTTAGATCAATATAAGAAATCCTGGATCTTTAAGCATAAAGACATGCCTGTCAGTGCTGAAGACCTGAAACATATTCATCCTCTTGCACCGGAACGTGCCGCTCAGGTCTGGTCTCAGCAGATCAGCCAGGAAAGCACCCATCCAGACCATTTTGGCTCCGGTGACTGGGCCAATAAAAAACAGGCCTGGCTGGAGACTGATAACTGGCAGAAACAGTGGGAGTCAGATGCTGAAGAGTTGCCTGAAATCGTTGCCGGACACCTGCAATGGGAAGACGATACTCTGGTTTGGTTCTGCTATGAAAGTGATCATGTGATTGAAACTAACTGGGCAGTATTTAAGCGTAACTGGAAAAATTTTCTGTTCTTTGATGATGGCCCGATACTGATCGGTAAAAAGCGCAAACAGGTGGCTCAGTTTCATCAGACGGGTAATGTGCGGATAGGAAATCGCAGGTAAGGGTATTAATTATCAGAAGGATATTTTCAGCTTAAAGGTGATGTCGCCATTATCTTCAGCTTCGATTTCAGTGCTCATGTCACCGTAGAAATACTGGGTTTCCAGACGCAGGCCATTACTTTGCAAAGAGATTGCTGAGTCATGGGTAAGCTGTTTGCGGGTATATTTGTGGGCATATTCTTTTAATTGCTGATCCAGTAGTTCGAGGACTTCTTCACTATCTTTAATTATGCCTTGATCTTCTACCTGCTCTTGCTCCGCTTGTGGCGAGTATAGCTGAGGTAAATTGAACTGATCACCTGTATCTGCAGCTAAACCGTTTACGCTAAAGCAAAGCGGTGTTAATGCCGCGTATAACCAGCTGCTAGTCCCCCCCCGAATAATATATCTGATCGCAGGTCTCAGGTTTGAGCTGTTACTGCTATCTTCTCTGGCGGTCATTCGGGCCTCCCGCGACGGGACTGTTTTTCTGTTCCCGTAATTACAGGCTAGGTCAGGAATGCAGTTAGGAACTTGAAAAAAATTCTATGTTAAACCGGGGGGAGTCTGCTCGTAGTTAGAATAAATACTCAGTGCAGCTTTTAACTGTTTGATATAAATATCTAAATTAGGCACACCTTGTGTTACTTTTTGTACATTTTTTCAGGTAATCTGTGCGCCTTTAACACTTCGAGGTCTCGGAGGTAAAACTAAATTTATGCTAAGGACCCGCGCATGCTTCGCATCGCCGTACAATTGCTATTTATCACTTTGTTCTCATCATCACTGTTTGCTGCTCCACCATCCTCATTTAGTCAGTCGAAAAAAATTCTGGCCCGGTTATATCAGGATAACCCGGTGAGTTTTTACTGCGGTTGCGACTATAATCAGCGGGGTAAAAAATTGGTACCCGGATGGGATAACTGCGGCTTTCAGCCTCGCAAAAATGCAAAGCGTGCGTCGCGAATTGAATGGGAGCATGTGGTACCTGCCTGGGCCTTCGGTCATCAGCTGCAATGTTGGCAGGAAGGGGGGCGCAAAGCTTGTCGAAAGGATAAACAGTTTCGGATGATGGAGGCTGACATGCATAACCTGGTGCCAGCTATCGGTGAGGTTAATGGCGATCGCTCCAATTACAGTTTTGCCATGCTCGAAGGTGAGCCCCGGGTATATGGGCGTTGTGATATGGAGGTGAACTTTAAAGCACGCAAGGTTGAACCGCCGGTAAATCGGCGCGGTGATATCGCCCGAACCTATCTCTATATGCGTGACCAATACGGGCTTAATATAAGCAAAAAGCAGCAGCAACTGTTTAATGCCTGGGCGAGCCAGGATCCGGTAGACCAGTGGGAGCTGGAGCGAAACCGCCGCATCTCGGAACTGCAGGGCAATACCAATGCTTACGTTGTGCCGTCGCAGCCTGATGCTATTCAGATTGCAGAGGATGCCGTGCAAAATAAACCAACCCTGGCGCAGCGGGTTCTGGACGTATTTAAAAAGTAGTTAGGGGCGTGGCTCGTTGCTCGAACGTCGCTTCGCGACTTGCTCGTAGCTCGAAAATGACTTCTTAATCAGACCTGCGGTAAATTTGAATAGAGCTACTTGTAAGATAGTTGTCTATCAAACCGATCTTACGAAGTCCTTTGCTATCGGTTTTTCACTAAACCGAATTAAGAAGCCTTTTCGCTTTTTCGAGCCACGAGCAAGCAGGGTTTTTTGCTGCGTTCGAGCTACGAGCAACGCGTCTACCCCTTCAGGGTTATCCCTTGATAGCCCCTGAAGCGGCGGATCAGTTTGATACTGATCAAGTCATTTTACCTCCCCGGTTGTTAGGCTGGCTCACTTAATACTGAACCTAACGCTTGGGAGTTCCTATGGAACTTGTTTGTCCTGCCGGCAGTTATCCTGCCCTGAAAGCGGCCGTGGATAATGGTGCCAGCACGATCTATTTTGGCTTCAAAGATGCCACCAACGCACGCCATTTTGCGGGTCTCAATTTCGACCGTAAGAAAGCACAAAAAGGCATCGACTATGCCCGCAGCCGGGGGGTTAAAGTACTTTGTGCTATCAACACTTACCCCCAGCCGAAAGGTTGGAAAGCCTGGCAGGGAGCCGTTGATTTGGCTGCTGATCTGGAGGTTGATGCTATGATCGCAGCTGATATGGGGGTGCTGGGCTACGCTGCAGACAGGCATCCTGATCTGGCGCTGCATCTTTCGGTTCAGGGTTCGGCGACCAACTATGAAGCTCTGAATTACTACCACCAGCAGTTTGGTATTCGGCGTGCTGTATTGCCCCGGGTACTGTCCCTGTCGCAGGTTGAGCATCTGGCAAAGCATAGTCCGGTTGAGCTGGAAGTATTTGCCTTTGGCAGCTTATGCATCATGGTGGAAGGTCGCTGCTATCTGTCTTCTTATATGACAGATGAATCCCCGAATACCGCCGGCGCATGTTCCCCTGCGAAAGCGGTACGTTGGGAAGAAACACCACAAGGGCTTGAATCCCGTCTTAACGGTGTGTTGATTGATCGTTATGCCGAGGGCGAGAAAGCGGGTTATCCAACCTTATGTAAGGGACGTTTTGAGGTGGAAGGTAATGTCTATCACTCGATGGAAGAGCCGACCAGCCTGAATACCATTGACCTTATTCCTGACCTGATGCGGATAGGTATCACTGCCGTTAAGATAGAAGGCCGTCAGCGCAGCCCGGCTTACGTTGCCCAGGTTGTTAAAGTCTGGCGTGAAGCGCTGGACCGGGCGCAGGCTAACCCGGATAACTTTAAGCCTGATCCACAATGGAGCGAAACACTGACGGGTCTGTCCGAAGGCTCGACAACAACGATTGGTGCTTATCACCGGCAGTGGCAGTAGGAGCGCTGACAATGAAATTATCTTTAGGTCCGAATCTGTTTTTCTGGGATAAGCAGAGCACGCTCAATTTTTACGCTGAAATGGCCGAGCAGCCGCTGGATATTATTTACCTTGGCGAGACGGTCTGTTCTAAGCGTCGGGAGATGCGTTTACAGGACTGGTTGCAGGTTGCTAAAGACCTGACCGCCAACGGTAAGCAGGTAGTATTATCGACCTTAGCCCTGATGGAAGCTGAGTCTGAAATGCTGAATCTGCGCCGCATCTGTGACAATAGTAATTTTATGGTCGAAGCCAATGATATGGCGGCGGTGCAGATATTGAGCCAGGCCGGGGTGCCTTTTGTGACCGGACCGTCGATCAATGTCTACAACTATCCGGTACTTAAAAGGCTTTGTGACAGCGGTATGAAACGTTGGGTCATGCCAGTTGAACTGGGGGCCCAGACACTTGAGGAATTGCTTAGCGATGCCCGCGAACAGGGCATGGATCCGCTGCCTGAAACCGAAGTATTTGCCTATGGCCGCTTGCCCCTGGCTTATGCGGCGCGCTGCTTTACCGCACGCTATCGGAATCTGCCGAAGGATAATTGTAGTTTGTGCTGTATTGAGTATCCCGATGGCCTGCAGATGAATTCTCAGGAAGGCAAAGAGATGTTTACCATCAACGGCATTCAGACTATGTCCGGTGAGCATTACAACCTCGAGCATGAACTCGACTCGATGCAAAAGATCGGTGTGGATATAGTTCGTCTCAGTCCCCAGTTCAACGGTATGGCTCAGGTAATTCAGCGTTTCAGGGATCGTCTGGAAGGCCAGTCTGACAGCACTATACCGCTACTTGATAGCCAGTGTAACGGCTACTGGTATGCTCAGCCAGGTATGGAATATATCGATCGTTAAACAGTCCTGGAGTGCTGGCAAAGCCGTTACTCCGGCGTATCAATGGCTTGGTGCAGGTCTTTGATACACTGCTCAAACTGTTCCGCCGGCAGGGGTTTTGCGTATAGAAAACCCTGGCCAAAGTCGCAGCCGGCCTGTGCTAGCAGGTCGCGTTGTTGCTCGGTTTCTATGCCTTCGGCGATCACTTTAAGACCCAGGGTATGAGCCATTACGATAATCGCATTACAAAGTGCAAGGTCATTGGATTGTTGCTGCAGATTGCAGACGAAACTGCGATCGATTTTCAGATAGTCGATATCGAAACGGTTGAGGTACGCCAGTGATGAATGTCCGGTACCGAAATCATCCAGCGCCACCTGAATGTTCGCATCCCGCAGGCTGAGTAATTTATTCTGAGTTTCCTTACTCTGATCCATCAGCAGTCCTTCGGTGATCTCTATGGCGATCGCCTGACCACTGATCTGGGCTTCTTCTATCTGGATCAGCCAGCTCTCGAGCGTGGTGTTGGTCAGACTATTTTCGAAATGAACAGGTGATGTGTTGATACTGAGCTGGAATAACGGATCCAGGTTTTGGCGCCACTGCTTAACCTGTCCGATCGCCTGGCTAACCGTCCAGTTTCCGATATCCTGAATCAGGCCGCTCTCTTCGGCGATCGGGATGAACGCATCCGGCATGATAATTCCGCCGTCCGGGTGATGCCAGCGGATCAGGGCTTCTGCTTTATGGATATTTCCACTTTTCATATCGACGATTGGCTGAAAATAGAGTTCAAACTGTTCCTCCTCGATCGCCTTGCGCAGGTTCTTTATGATTTCGACCCGGTGTATCGCATCTTCCTGCATACTCTGGGTGAAATAATGCATCTGATTACGGCCGCGTTCCTTAGCTGCATACATCGCCTGGTCAGCATTTTGTATTAACTGATCGGAGCTATCGCCATCTTGTGGGTACAGGGTTACGCCGATGCTCGCGGTAACGTACACCTGTTGCTGATCCAGAGTGATAGGTTCCGCTAGTACGGTGAGCATCTTATCAACGACCCGTTCAACCTGATGGCTGCTGTCGATCTGCGGCAGGATTACGGTAAATTCGTCGCCCCCCAGGCGAGCGACTGTATCACTGCTACGCATCAGTTTTTTAAGCCGATTGGCGGCTTCCTGTAGCAGCAGGTCTCCCTGGGCGTGCCCCATCGTGTCATTGATCTCTTTAAAGCGGTCCAGATCAAGGAACAGCAGAGCCAGAGATTGATCAGCACGGGTTGTCAGCTTGATCTCCTGGGACAGGCGATCTAAGAACATGCGGCGGTTGGGCAGGCCGGTGAGTGGGTCAAAGTTGGCCTGCTTCCAGATCAGTTCCTCAGATTGTTTCTTTTCTGTGATATCGGAGAATACGGCAACTCGGCTGTTAACGGAGCCGTTGTCGTTATAGTGGGTACTGATATTAAGCCAGGCGATAAAGATCTGACCGTCTTTGCGGCGGTTCCATACCTCGCCCTGCCAGTGGCCGGTGTCGTTGAGGCAGCTCCACATTTCGCTATAAAAATCATTGCCGTGAATACCTGATTGCATCATTCTGGGGTTCTGATTTTGTACTTCGGCGTGGTTGAAACCGGTAATCTGGCAGAAGGCATTATTGACCTTGATTATCTTATCTTCGGCGTTGACGATCATGATTGCATCGTTGGTCTCAAATGCTGCTGCAGCCAGTCGGAGTTGCTCGGTCTGTTTCTGTTTATCGATATTGACGTGGGTACCGACAATGCGCAGCGGTTTACTATGGTTATCAAACAGAATGGGTCGGCCACGGCTCTGCACCCAGAGCCAGCCGCCTTGTTTAGTTCTTAGTCTAAACTCAGTTTCTACCGAGGTATTGCCAAGCAGCTGGGGCATGAAATTGATGAAAAAGTCGACCCGATCGTCAGGATGCAGCAGATTTTTAAATGACTCCCGGTTCAGTTCAAACTCTTTATTGCTATAACCCAGCATGATAAAACACTGGCTGTTCCAGCTGATCTCATCAAGGTGCAGGTCCCAGCTCCAGATACCGGTTCCGGTTGCTTCCATAGTCATTCGGTAGCGGGATTCTGAGTCACTCAGGGCTTGTTCATTATCAAGGCGGGTCTTATGCAGTTCGTTAAAAGACTGGATCAGGTTGCCGACTTCGTCTTGTTGGATGATTTCCAGCTCGTGGGTCGGCTGCTGACCGCTAGCCATACGCATAATTGTGTTCGAGGCCAGTTCCAGCGGCGTTAACTGGCGCTTTAGAAGGTAGGCAATAAATGAGGCCATAAACAGCATCAGGGCCAGTATCAGCGACGTGATATTGATGGTCAGAGTATCGACCGGGCTGGTGGCCATCTGTAATGGATAGGTGCGTATAACCAGCCAACCCATCTGTTTGATCTCGGCTGAGGCATAGAGTATTGGCTGATTGCCAGCGTCAATGGTGATACCTGAACTGTGTCCGCTCAGCACCTGATTGATGCAGCTGCAGCGGTCATTATTGTTGTAGCTGGTAAGGGCTGCGCCTTTATCGGAGTCGGTGACATAGATTTCCAGATTTGGATCGATGATCAGCAGCTGTCCTGCATTACCGAATGCCCGTTCGGAAATGTTTTTTAATACGTTGTCTCTGGCCAGAACGTTGACGCCAAAGATAAAGCCGATCACCTTTTTGTTAGCGTCCAGAATCGGGGTGTTGATGGCAAATAGCGGTGTTTGCAGGCCTTTACCGATCAATGGCCGGGAGATAACCGAACTGGCGCTGGCCCGGGCTTGTTGCAGATGTTGGCGGTCGGAGAAATTTATACCGGTGCGGCCTTTAACTACAGGATAGTCGACCACCGATATGCCGCTGCGGTTAAGTACTACCAGTCCGCCATTAAACAGCTGTTGTAGGTGACTTTCGCTGTTAAGTCGTTGCTGGATTTTACGGTTTGATAACAGACGCCCGTTACTTTGTAATTTGGCGGCGAATGCTTCCAGGTAATCAAGCCGGGATTGCAGGGCGCTATCCATGCGTTGCACTACCATATCAACCATGGTCTGTTGCTGTTGGATCAATATTTTTTGTACATCATTCTGCAAGTAGCGAACGACCAGAATTGCCAGGGTAACTGACGCGATCAGGAAACCCGCCAGGGTAAGCAGCAGGACCCGGTTGCGTAACGAATTAAATGAGAATCTTGGCAGATTCATAGCCTATCTTCCTTACGGATCTGTTATTGCTCTCGGCTCAGCTCCGGTAGATTGGATTAGTAATTAGCATCCGGTACGTGCTACAGCACTGGTAGCTTAGTTCAGTGCTGCTACTTTTATAAAGTTTAGTCACCCCGGTTTGGGTACTCCTTAATTTTTGTAATGGTTTGTTTTTGTACTTGATAATAGATCAGGTGCTGGATGTTAGTGTGCACTTAGATATATGCTTTTGTTGGCTTACAGAAGGAGTGAATACTTATTTATAAAGGTTCAGATAGTCTTAAACAGGTTTAGTCAGATAGTCTTAAACGGGCTTTAATCGGATAGCCTTAAACAGGGTTTAAAAAGAACCTTGTACGGTACAAGTATTTGTTTATACCTATTTGACTGGTTGAATTTTACTTCAGTCTTGAGGTTATGTGCCGATACGCAATAATGAATTATTACGTGCTACAGAATTGATCTGTTCAAATCTGTTGATCGGTTATCGTGACCCGGGGGGGAGCCACTTTGAATAACTGGAGTGGAGTGTATCTTGTCGTGCAGCTGTTAAGTACAGCGGTGCTGGCGGATGAACGGCAATTACTATTGGTGGGTAAAGGTGCCAATAGCTGTACTAATTATCTGTTTGAACTGCATATGTCGCGTATCAACGATGAACAGGAAACCGTTCGTGACTACCACCATTGGGCATCTGGCTATATCAGTGCGGTGAGTATGGTAACGCCCCGTGGGGAAGAACTACTGCGAATACACCGTAATGATAATGCTTATATCTATATCCGTAGCTATTGTCGCCGACATCAGGAATCTACCTTTGTTGAGGCGGTCGCCGGATATGTACTTGATTTAGCCGGGCGGTTGTAAGCTAAAACACAGTTTGTGGTGAGATCTTACCTTTCAGGCCCTGTCAATAAGAGCTGGAGGCCGTACATCGGTCAGGATGATGAGCGGCCTGGTCCGTTAAATTAGCCCCGTGTGGAACGGCCCTGGCCACCGGGTGAAGGCCGTCGGCGCTGATTTCGGGTGCTGTTTCCGCTCGCCGGTGCACCACTTCTGTTACCACCAGTGCTGCCACTTGTATTTCCAGCTTTATTACCAGAGGTTTTAGTCGAAGCTGATTTTTTTGCTCCTGCTGCGCTGTTACCGGAGCGGCTTTTCTGAGCGGAATCGCCCTCTGAGCGCTGTTTCTGGCCGGTATGTCTGCGGTTTTTGCCGGTTGGCTTATGGCCGCGGGCGTTTTCTGACGAACGTTGGCCGTCTTTATGCTCTGTTTTAGGCTTTTTCGGTTTCTTGGGCTTTTTGGCTTTGAACGGGCGCTTGTCCAGTGTTGATTCCGGCAGGGCGTGCATCGGCTCAAAGCCGACAATATATTCACGTTCCAGCAGTTTTCCGGTCAGGCGCTCGATATCCCTCAACTGATCGATTTCGTCTGCGGCGACCAGTGAGACCGCCTGACCAGTAGCGCCAGCACGGCCAGTACGGCCAATCCGATGAACATAGTCTTCAGCAACATTAGGCAAAGCAAAGTTGACTACCTGTGGCAACTGATCAATATCCAGACCGCGGGCGGCGATATCGGTTGCTACGAGAACCTGAACTTTGCCGCCCTTGAATTCAGCCAGTGCTTTGGTACGCGCGCCCTGGCTCTTGTTGCCATGGATTGCGGCTGCGGTGATACCTTCACCGTCCAGATGCTGGCTGAGTTTATTAGCGTCGCGTTTAGTCCGGGTAAATACCAGTACCTGGTGCCAGCTGTTATCTTGTATCAGTTGGGTTAATAGTCGTGATTTCTGCTTTTTGTCGACCGGATAGATCCACTGCTTTACAGATTTTGCCGTGGTATTACGCGGCGTTACTGAGATCTCAACCGGATCGTTTACCAAACCTTTCGCCAGGTTTCTGATCTGGTCAGAGAAAGTTGCTGAGAACATCAGGTTTTGCCGCTGCTTTGGCAGCAGTGCCAGAATCTTACGGATATCGTTGATGAAACCCATATCCAGCATCCGATCTGCTTCATCGAGAACCAGAACTTCCAGCTGATTGAAACGTACCGCTTTCTGGTTATACAGATCCATCAGGCGGCCAGGTGTTGCGACCAGAACATCGACGCCACGGCGCAGTTTCATCATTTGTGGGTTGATCTTAACGCCGCCAAATACCACCGCAGAACTTAGCGGGAGGTTGCGACCATAGGTTTCAACACTCTCGCCTACCTGAGCTGCCAGTTCCCGGGTCGGGGTCAGAATCAATGCCCGTACCTGATTCGGTTTGGCGCGCTCGCCGGTGCTTAGCTGTTCCAGCAGTGGCAAGGTAAAACCAGCCGTTTTACCGGTGCCGGTCTGGGCCGCAGCCATTACATCCCGGCCTTGCAGGACGGCAGGGATCGCCTGAGCCTGAATCGGCGAAGGGGTGTCGTAACCTTTTTCAGTTACAGCTTCCAGGATAGCGGGGGAAAGGCCCAGGTCAGCAAAGCTCATACGGTGTTCTCTTAATGAAATCGGGTCGCCTTAAGGCGGGGGTGCAGGATACAGCATGCGGGGAGCGAGGGCTATTATGTCGCCAGATATTGGCTGTTTAATCCGGCAGAGGGTGCTGCCGGAACAAGGTTCATGCAGAATCAGCTGAAGCGTTGTAATACTGCCTGGCTATGCTGGAATAGTGCCGGGAGTTCTTCCCAGTCAATACTGTCGAGCAGGTTCTTGGTGCCCAGGCCCAGTTCGGTATCGCCTTCGATCAGTAATTTGCGCTGAAAGAAAAGGGTATCCGGATCTTCGCTACGGTTGGCCAGCTTCAGAAATTCCCCGCTTTCACCTTTGATCCAGGCATCACAGCCGTAACCGGGTTGTACAATGAGTTGCTCATCGATACAGGTAAATGCCAGTTTCAGTTTAAGATCGGTGACCTCAAGGCCAAGTGCACGGCCTTCCAGGTAATCAAACTCGCCATCCTCCAGTGCCACAACAAAGGCCCGGTTCAATGTTTCCTCAATCAAACGCTTCTTCAGCTTGAAGGGGACTACTTTATCGACTTTTCTGAAGGCGGTTTTCAGCAGCGGTTTAATCCGGTCAGTACCTGGCAGAGAGGGGCGGGGCAGATCCGGAAAATTAGGCAGAGAAGAAATCAGGGCCATAGGTAAACCACTTAAATCAGATTTAAAAAGCTATTTTAGATGACTGGGGGGGGGAGTGCCTTGATCAAGCTCAAAGGTATAAGCAGTGGCTAGACCGGAAGGAAACCTTCCTCGCTAGAACGTCGCTACGCGACTCGCTAGAACGTAGCTCAAGCGCTACTGCTAGAAAAAGCGTAACGGCCTTTTTAAATAGCTAAGTGAAAACGTGCGATGTAAGCAAGGATTGGTTTTTAAGTTTTTAAGTTTTTAAGTTTTTAAGTTTTTAAGTTTTTAAGTTTTTAAGTTTTTAAGTTTTTAAGTTTTTAAGTTTTTAAGTTTTTAAGTTTTTAAGTTTTTAAGTTTTTAAGTTTTTGACTTTGCTTTTTCTAGCCACTAGCAGGAAGGCTTGCCTTCCGTTCTAGCAAGCGGCGCAGCCGTGTTCTAGCGACTGGTTCTTTCCCTCTACAGTCTGTAAGTAGCTTTGGCGCTATTTCTAGTCTCCGTTAACGAAGAGAATAACCAGCGCGATCGTTGAGACAAACCAGATCAGGAACAGGATCTGCCAGAAGATCATGGTGCTCTTAGTGGTGATCTTCTCTTCCCGGGGGGCGAGGAAGTCCGGGTTGGGGTGGGTCAGGTCCTGCATAAAGTCCTGCAGTGATTGATATCGTTTCTCGGTATCGATCGCCAGCCCTTTTTCCAGGGCGCGGTCGAACCAAAGGGGCAGGATTTCGTTATAACGATCTGACGGAACATATGACAGTCGTTTAAGTTGTTGTGGTTTTTCGCATTTTTCGAGAGCAATGCCATAGGGCAGGTGTTTAGTGAATATCTCATAGGTGATCGAAGCCAGGGAGAATATATCGCCTTGGATGCCGGTGTTTTCACCGAGGCGGAATACCGGATCTGAGTAGTTTACGGTACCCAGAATACGGTCCCGCTGCAGGGGGACGAAGATCTCGTTGACCCCGGCGACGAATACCGAGCCGAAATCGACGATTTTAGCCGTCATATCGTCACTGATCATGATGTTGCTGGGCTTGAGATCCTGATGCAGCGTCTCTTTCTGGTGAAATGCTTCCAGACCGTGGGCAACCTGTCGGATCACTTTAATGGCATCCGCAGGTGTCGGCGCCATATTGTCTTCGATCCAGGCCTCCAGTGTGTCGCCTTCTACCTTTTCCATCAGGTAGTAGAGGAAGTTTTTCGGTCTGTTTGGCGTGATGACTTCAACCACGTAGGGACTTTTGATTCGGCTGCCGACCCACTCTTCCATGATGAACCGCTCAATATAGGCCGGGTCATCATCGAAATTGCGGGATGGAGTTTTCATTACCAGCTCTTCTCCACCGGACATATCCCTGACCAGGTAGAGCTGACTGCGGGTGCTGGCGTATAACTCTCTTAAAACCTCATAGCCATCTATCTTCATCCCCCGGTTAAGTTCCGGCGGAAATGGCAGTTCGGTTAGCTTATCGGTCAGCTCATTGAGGCTTTCATCGGGCAGGGATTCGATACGTACCAGCTGACAGCTGAGGTTGTCCGGGCTGCCGGCGGCATGCGCAGCTTCAGTGAGGTCAATACAGGCCTGATGCAGGTCGGGTGCCTGGTTAATTATCTCTATTTTGCGTTCCGGCTTCAGGTAATCATGCACACCATCGGTGCTTAGCAGGAACAGATCACCGGGTTCAACAGAAACGCCGCGATAATCAATTTCCAGGCGGGTGTCCATGCCCATGGCACGACTCAGACAGCTGTTACTTTCGCTCAGGGGGGTAATATGATCGGTGGTCAGCAGTTCCAGCTGATTATTTCGCAGGCGATAAATCCGGCTGTCACCGATATGGAACAGGTGAGCAGTATGGGATTTGATAATAAGTACGCTGAGGGTACAGATATAACCCCTTTCGGCGGACAGGAATTCGTGGCTTTTGCCGTACAGGTTGCGGTTGATCGCGGTGAGCACCCGCTGTGCAGACTTCTTTACGGTCCAGATATCGGGTGTATCGAAATAATCGTTGATAAACTCCCGCACGCAGAGTTCAGCAGCTTCACCGCCTGCTTCGGCGGTACTGACGCCATCGGCGATCAGGCTTACCGCGCCTTTCGTGGTAAGCAGGTTACCAACGGGCATAAAAAAGCTAAGACAGTCCTCGTTGCGCTGTTTGCGCCCCGTTTCACTGTACTGTCCTGTGCTCAGCTTGATTTCACCGTTGATATGCATGCAGTTATTCCATTTTAACTGAAAAGCCTTTAGATAAGTGTCTCTTTATATAGATCACTTTGCTAAAGGCTCTGACAAACTGCCGAGGAAAATAGATCTGAAAACAAAAGGACCGGCATCTATAACCGGTCCTTTTTACATCCAGATTACTGGACGTCGATCAGTTCTACAGTACCGTCCGGCAGTACTTCTGCCATCTGTCCCTGTGGCTCATCCATAAACTGGACTAGCAGGAAGCAAACCGCAGCGGAGGCACTAATCACCATAAAGAAGGTGGAGTAGTCTACGAAGGACAGTACAGTCAGATAGCATACAGCACCCACGTTACCGTAAGCGCCTGCCATACCGGCGATCTGACCTGTCATACGACGCTTAACCAGAGGTACTACCGCGAATACTGCACCTTCACCTGCCTGGACAAAGAAGGAACAACACATAGTGGCGACAACCGCCAGAGGAATCCACCAGCCGGATGTGATTTGACTGAGGATGAAGTAACCGACAGCCAGACCAATAATCAGTACAGAAAGCGTCTTACGACGACCGATAGTATCACTCAGGTGACCACCAGTAGGACGGGCCACCAGGTTCATAAAGGCAAAACCAGATGCCAGCAGACCGGCCTGTACCGGGCTCAGATTGTCGAAAGTATCCATGAAGAACAGCGGTAGCATGGAAACAACGGCCAGCTCAGAACCGAAGGTTACAAAGTAAGATACATTCAATACTGCAACCTGCTTAAACTTATAGCGCTGAATCTCTGGTACGCCATGCTTAAGGTTTTCTTCGTTGACGTGGTAGATTGCACGCACCTGCACCAGGAACAGTACAAAGAGTACTATATAGAGTGCGGTTGCAGCAGTGTCAGTCAGCAAGCCAACGCCGGTTGGTGACAGTTTCCAGGTCAGTACTGCCAGGGCCGCATACATCGGGATATTCATACCGATATAGAAGAAGAAATCTGTTTTTGAGGTTACTTCCAGGCCGCCATGTTTCTTCGGCTTGAAGTAAGTAGAGCCCTTCGGAGTATTACGGGCAACACGGTAGTAGATGAAACCGTAAATGATAGCCATGCAGCCAGTCATGCCCAGGGCATAGCGCCAGCCGTCGTCACCGCCAAACATCAGTGCGATTGTCGGCAGGGACATCGCGCCGGCAGCGGAGCCAAAGTTACCCCAGCCACCGTAAACACCTTCAGCCACACCAACCTGTTTTGCCGGGAACCATTCGCCGACCATACGGATACCGATAACGAAACCG
Source organism: Amphritea sp. HPY (assembly GCF_050870985.1). Classification (NCBI taxonomy): domain Bacteria; kingdom Pseudomonadati; phylum Pseudomonadota; class Gammaproteobacteria; order Oceanospirillales; family Oceanospirillaceae; genus Amphritea; species Amphritea sp. HPY. Next base: position 642,521 of record NZ_CP194015.1, read on the forward strand.
GCACCGATGAAACCACTCAGGAAGCGTAAAAGTGCCAATTGCTCATAGGTTTGCGCGGAAGCAAAAGCGAGACAGATTAAGCCGCCAATAACCAGCAGCATGCTGTAGATAGAGCGGGGACCGTACTTATCTACTAATGTACCGATAATGATCCGTGATGGAATCGTCAGGGCAACGTTCAGGATTAACAATGCCTTTACTTCTGGCGTTGTCAGGTCAAAGGCCTCTTTAATGAAGACCATAAGTGGCGCGTGTGAAAACCACACAACGAAAGTCAGGAAAAAGGCAAACCAGGTGACGTGAAGAGTTTTAATCTTTTCATCACTGAAATTTAGCAGCCTGAGTCTATCAGTGGACATTGAATTTCTCCTTCGAGAAAAAAGCGGTTAAAGCGGCTGAGTGTTAAGTGCAAAGAACGCCTTTCATCATTTTTGGCTGGTGGCATAACCATGCATCAGCGGGCGGTGTTCAATGCTTCAGAGTTGAAACTAAAGTAGAAGGGCAGGGGAGTTGTTGACTTATATCAATAATCAAAGTGGCAGGGTTTATGGTTCGAACTTCATATACTACTTTAGGGGTATTACTTTTGAATGTGGTTATCTGTTTGATAAATAAAGATTTATTGTTTTTTGGTCATGGCCTTGGAGAGGCTTGTTTCAGGGTTGTAAAACAGGTGATTCTTAAGGGGTAGATTTTACAGAAAAATGAGGGCAGGGCTATGAATTGAAAAAGGGGCAATATTTTGCATAACGGACCGTCACTAATAAATGATCGTTATCAAGCTTTTCAGGTTCGTTGGTGGTAGCCAAAATTTATCTCTTTAGGGTAGTGTTTTTGTATTCCCGGGCTGAATATAGTGAGTTGCGTTGTTAGGAGGTTCAGCCACTGTTGAAAGGTCAGTGGTATTTGCGGGATCTTCTCAGTCCGGTGAAATTTCTGTGCAGACCACCCCTCCCTCAGGTCTGTACAGCCCAACTTCCGGATCGGGCTCTCTGACTTTCAGACTATGTGGAGTAGTTCTGTTGCGAAGTCTTTATTGAGTAACAATGTTGTGGACACCCCCGGTGGGATGGACCCGATTATTCGGGTAAATAAGCGACCCCATCAGCGCTTCCAGGCTCAAAACCCGCCGGGGATTTTTTTGCAGGTAAAAAATCAGTAGTCAGATCGCGGCTTCGCCGCTGCGAGAATGGAAGCAGGCCTTCCTGTTAGTTGCCAGAAAAAGCGTATAATCCTTCTTTCTCTCCTTGTGCTACAGATTAAGTCTACAGTCGCTTTTTTATCGATGTATCTTTTTTGGTTCGTGTCTATTGAGAATCTAGTTGGCCCAGCGTATCTCCGTGATGACCATATAAGTGAAACCGTTATCGGTGCGGGTGCGATAAGCGCCCCTGGCTTTTAGTATGCGGGCAGTAACCGATGTCATCTCCCAGCCGTCGATCTCATCCGCACTCCACTGATCTGCCGTCAGAGCAGAGTAGCCATGTGCATCACCGTATTCGCGGACTCGGTGCATCTGATTTTTGACATTGTCCAGGACCGTAGTATTCGCCCAGGACCATAGCCATGTATCTGATTGAGTTGAAACCGATCCGACAAACTGCACCTGAGCAATTACTGTAGGATCACCATCGCTGGAAAAAATCAGTGAACCGGACTCCTGATCCCAGTTGAACCTTTTATGATCGCTGAGATTGTATTCCTGCATCAGGGATTCTTGTTTCTTAGACAACCGCAGATAGGCCTCATGGAGAAAGTTGTTCCACTCTTCTTCGGTAATAGGGTCGGACATAAGCTAACCAATCTTAATTGAAGTTATTCAGTTACTTAAAGGTATAGCAGAAGAAAGCGAGGGCTGGTGCCAGAACAACGAACAAGTTCCATTGCCGGATTGGTGAGATATATCTGGGTTGTTGTTACTTCGGCTTATTTCGATTAAAGTCGCGGCTATCAGGGTATTGCAGGCAGAGACTGTCGGGAAGGGGTGCTATGTCGTTCGATATTACCGCTGTCGTGAATTTAATGGGCTTATCTGCAGTGGCGGTCTTTGCCATCTCAGGCGCTCTCGATGCGGCCCGTCAGAAAATGGATATTCTTGGCTTTATGCTGATCGGAACGGCTACCGGTCTCGGTGGTGGTACACTACGCGATGTGCTGCTGGGTAATCTACCGGTGTTCTGGATTCGCGAACCGGTATGGATCGCAATTTGCCTGGTTGCGTCAGCAATAACCTATTTTATCGCGCCCAAGCTGGCCTCCCGAACGCGGGCACTGATCTGGATGGACGCGGTCGGTCTTGCATTGTTTGCGGTGGTTGGAACTGAGATTGCGCTGGAGTTTGGGGCTTCGCCTTTGATCGCGGTTAGCATGGGTGTAATGACCGCCAGCTTTGGTGGTATCGCCCGCGATGTACTCTGTGGCAGTAACCTGACGCTGATGAACGAAGAGCTGTATATCACCGCTGCGCTGGTAGGTTCAGTCGTGTATCTATTGCTCAATACCTTAAATCTACCTAACAGTTATGATTTGGTAGGTGGTTTCCTGATCGCGTTAATATTGCGTGCACTGGCTATTCAATTCCATCTTAAGCTGCCAAACCCCTATCGTAAGGACTGATCTGCTTACTAAGTGGTAAAAGAGTGTTATTGCAATGAAAGGGTGATAATAAATAGCCCTAACAGGCCAATTGTCAGCTCCTGAATAAGGTGGTTTGGGCTCGGTATGAGGCCGAATCGATTGTGCCTTGCTATGTTCGTAGTGGGAGTGAAACGCCCATTAAATTGATTGGTCTTTTTTTCAGAGTGATTATGATTCGTATCGACACGAAGCCGAAGTTCCTACCGTTAGAATCTTCACCTTGGGACTTTACAGAGCGTGATACATTTCGAGATTGAGGCTATGTTATTTGAATGATGGTAAGGGTGAAACGAAACCCTTCCTGATGCTGCTATAGTTTTCGATGACTAACGCGCAGGAAGACGTCCTGGAAATCTCTTTTTAATCCAATCCAAGAGGCACCATATGAATCTAGTCGATCCCTTTGGGCGTATGAAGGCCCGCCGCCAGAAAGAGTATGAGTCTCTACGGGGTTCATTGATAAAGGCGGGGATCACCAGCCCTGCTCAGGCCGAAGCCTTGCTAATCAATGCCCAGCGACGAGGAAGATGGTCAATTTTGGTCGCTGTGCTGGTGACTATTCTGCTGTCAGTGTTATTTCCAGAGGCCAGAATCATCTTTATCACCCTGGGCGCACTCTTTTGTTTTTGGGTTAATAAAGTAACCAGCAACGGCCAAAAATATATTCGACGCTATATTGATGAGGAGCTAAACGAGGGCTTGGGCAATAATTCGGTAGAATAGTAGTGTTTATTTCTCGTGTTCAGGGCTTCTCTCATCCTTATTCAGGATGTTGCCAAATGGCATTGTAGCGATCAGATCTTTGATCTACAGCTTCGTAGGAGCTGTTTAGTCGCCTGTCGAGACAAAGCGGACATATCATCAAGGCGGCTTGGGTTTCAGCTAGCGGCACGAAGCAGCCATAGTCTAACCACATTTATAATGGTCAAAATCACTTTGTCTAAGACTTAATTGCCTGAATACATTATAGCTAGATAGATTGGTCTGTTAGGCTTATGAGCGTCTAGAGAACTGGGGGGCTATTCACAAGCGCCTTCGGGTAAGCAGAATGTAACCCTCTCCTATCAAGTGATCTTATACTTAGGGTTTGATTATTTAATAATCTTTTCCAGTAGCTTTTCCAGACGCTGGGCAATCACATCCCAGATGTACATTGGACCTGTCATTTCCAGTGATTTCTCTGAGCGGTTCTGTTCCAGTTCTTTAAGATAGTCAGCTAACTTGTTACGCTCTGATTTTAGCTCAGCAAGCTCGTCCAGGTGACTTTCTTCCTCCAGAGCGGCCGCCTGCTCAGCCAGTTCATCAATATGTTTCAAACGCGAGTTATATTCCTTAATATGCTGGTCAACCAGATCGTCTAACTTAGTCATAAGCATCTCCATCGTATCGTTCGATTAGACATCAAATAATCACTCACAATACTAATTATTATCGACTATTTAGGCCCTTCGAAACAGCCCTTACTAATTGCTAATAATTTCCCTGGGTAAAATTCAACTGAACGATGCACAAACTGCTTGGGAGACCACGCTTTCGAGCGAGGAACCATCTAAAGAACTTCTGAGCAAGTCGCTACAGACTGCGCCTCGCATCTCGCCCAGCACCTAAGCCTGAAAAACGGCTAGCGAAGCCATATCATGGACTTAATCAGAGGCTTCCTAATACAACACGCTGAATCGCCACTCAATTTCAATGTTGTGAATGACCGTTTATGGCTGTGGATTCAGTGGATCGTTGCAACATACACAGCACAAAGCAGACAATAAAAAAAGAGAGCCTGCGGCTCTCTTTTAGATTTTTCTAGCTACTAACTAGCAGTGGCGCTTGCGCCACGTTCCAGCAAGCCGCGAAGCGGCGGTCTGGCGAGTAGCTCCGCTACGTTCTCAAAAAGGCGTTATGACAAACCTTCCTGTACAGCCCAAACCGCAACTTCAACCCGTGAGCGCAGGCGAAGCTTCTTCAGCAGATGCTTAACGTGTACTTTGACTGTGCCTTCGGTGATGTTGAGTTTACGGGCGATCAGTTTGTTGGGCAGGCCGCCGGCGATCAGTTTGATGATCTGTTTTTCCCGTGGCGTCAGGCTGTCGGTATCGGCGCTCTTGTCGGTACGGCCGGATTGCAGGGCCTGGGCGAGCAGGGCGGTCAGACGGTCGCTGATGACCATCTTGCCCAGCGCGGCCTGCTCCAGGTTCTGCACCAGTTCTTCCGGCTCCATATCTTTCAACAGGTAGCCATCGGCACCGGCCTTGAGTGCCGCAACAACATCTTCTTCGTTATCGGAGACGGTGAATACTACGATACGTGAGGAGACCTCCGCTTCACGCAGCATCTTCAGGGTTTCGATGCCGTTGATTTCGGGCATGTTGAGATCAAGCAGAATCAGATCAGGGTCCAGCTCTTGTGCTCTGGCAACGCCTTCGTGGGCGTTGGAGGCTTCGCCGATTACGTCCATGCTGTCTTCAAGATCGATAAGCTGTTTGACGCCTTTACGTAGCAGTGGGTGATCATCAATCAGCAGGATAGAAGCGGGGCTGGTGTCAGTACTGGAATCTGTGCTCATAATCAATTCTGTATCTTCTCGTTTGCCGGGTGCTTACGCACTCAGTTTTGTTGTTTTGGCTTGAACGTTACCTTAACCTGGAGGCCGCCTTCGGCCTGGTTATTCAGGTTGAGGGTACCACCCAGAGTGCTGGCCCGGTCGCGCATAATGATAACGCCGTAGTGATTTTTCACTTCGTGGTTATCCGGTATGCCGATGCCGTTGTCCTCAATCAGTACTTCGATAATATCTTTTTTCTGGGTCAGTAGCACGGCGACATCACTGGCCTGAGCATGCTTGACTATATTTGCCAGGGCTTCGCGCACTAGTTGCAGTACATGGATCTCTTCGTTGGGGGACAGAGACTGGTGTCGAATATCGTAGTTAAAGTGAATGGCAAAGCCGAGTCGGTCAGAAAATTCGGCAATAGTGGCTTCCAGTGCCGGCTCAAGTCCGGGCTTATCAAGCTTGAGGCGGAAAGTGGTCAGCAGCTCACGCAATTGACGATAGGCGTTGTTGAGGCCCTCGCGCAATTCAAGAATAACCTCATTGATCTGCTCTTCAGGTTTGTCTTTCTCGCGAAGGATCTGCAAGCGGGTGACCTGCATCTTAAGGTAAGAGAGTGATTGCGCCAGTGAGTCATGTAGTTCCCGGGCGATTACGGTGCGCTCTTCTATCAGCGACATCTTCTCTTTTTGCTGGGCTTTGAGTTCCAGTGAGAGTGCAGTGCTGAGGTTTTCAACCACGGTTTCGATCAGTTTAAGCTGGTCCTGATTAGGTCGGTTGGCAGGATTGAATTGCGCATTGAACTCGCCAAAATAGGTTTCGTCGGTCTGGATCGGTAGCGCCAGCGTTTGCTGAGGGGCTTCGATCATCTGCGGCACGATACAATTTTCACAGCTCTGATCGCTGCAGTCCAGTGGTCGCTCCAGCGACTGGGTACTGATCTGGCGGTAATGCTGTTTTTTGTTCGGCTCGTTAAGGGTGATCTGGATCGGACCGACCGGGGTAATGCTTTCCAGCTGTTTAAGTACCGGAATCATACGTCGACAGATATCGTCTTTGCGGGTGAATTGACGGCTGGTTTCATAGAGCAGTTGCAGTGACTCATTACTCTGGCGTAGCTGCGCGGTTTTTTGATTAACCCGGTTCTCTAGGTGGGAGTACATCTTAGAGAGTTCTTCCGCCATATCATTGAAGCTGCGACCCAGTACTCCAAGCTCATCTTGACTCTGATAGGTGGAGCGGGAGGTTAGCTTGCCGCGGCTTACCTGTCGAGCCATATCCACCAGTTGGCGCAGTGGTACAACAACGTTGTTGCGGATATCCAGCATTGCGATGAAGATGATCAGGATGGTCATAAACAGGCTGATGCCCTGTACCAGGCTGAGCAGCTTGATCTTGGACTCGGTGCTGCGCTCCAGCAGTTGTACCATCTTATCGATACGGGGCACGAACGCTTCGATATTGTGGATGTAATCGTCACCGCCGTCTGATCCTTTCTGCAGTGCCAGTTGCAGCGAAGGTGCCAGGTGTTGCTCCCACTCCAGGACGATATTTTTATACTGGCTGTAAAGTTGGTGATCCCGGGTTTCAGGGATGACTTCTGCCATAACCGGGCTGTTGATCCGCTTACCGAACTCTTTGATAGTTTCTTCTGCCTGTGCGCGCATCCCGAGAGATGGCCTGGACTGATATTGCTGAGTTTCCGAGACTATGCGAAATGAAAGCATGCGCAGTGAGCCGGCCAGATTGATACCGGCCGCATCACCCTGGGTGCTCTCTGCCACGATAACTGAGCCGATCATGCTGATCAGTGCCATCAGGCTGATAGCGAACATCGATGCGCCGAGGCGGGCGATTATTGAATGTTTAAATATCTTCATACGGCGAATGAACCTACCAACAGATTGCCAGGCTCAGATAGCGCAAGAGCGGATTGTCATCCGTGCAGCGAGTACAGGCCAGAAAGTATAAGCCAGATTATACCTTGGCAACCCATGAGGAAGTCCAATCTATTCTCGTTGGTTTGGTGTGTATTCATAGGCTAGCCGTTTTAATTCAGGATCGGTTGTGTCAGGTGTTAAAGCTTCGCTGAGAAATGCGGTGTACTCATAAAGAGTTGTGATTTTATTGTGATATTTTTATTCCTGTCTTGGATCTTGTTATTGTCTTTATTAAACAATGTCTTAGGGTTGTTTTGTTAGGTACTACTAAAGTGGTATTTGGTTGTTATTGGGTTCTTGTTTGATTCCGGTTCTTTGATTTCAATCAATATTCGCAAAGGGCTTTAGGCATAAGTTGGCCCTGTAATACAACGCAAAGCTACGGAAGCGCCTCTATGTTCGCTAATGAAACCCAACAACAGATCTCGGCACTGGTCATGAGTACCATCGCGTTTGCCGGCTGTTTTGCGGTCTGGACCTTGTTCTCGGTGATCGGTATTGAGATCAAGAGCGAGCTTGGTCTGAGCGAAACTGAATTCGGTATTCTGGTAGCGACCCCTATTCTGACCGGCGCTCTGACCCGCCTGCCCATGGGTGTACTGGTGGAGAGAATCGGTGGCCGACGCTTGATGGTAGTGTTGATGTTGCTGGTCAGCTTGCCGTTGTACGCCCTGTCTATCGCCGAAACGTACCAGGATTATTTGCTGGTAGGCCTGGGTATCGGCTTTGCCGGTAGCAGCTTCATCGTTGGCATTCACTATGTTTCCTCCTGGTCCAGCAGTGAAAATCAGGGCCTGAGTATGGGGTTTTTTGGCTCCGGTAATCTGGGCGCTGCGCTGACTAATCTGGTCGCGCCGCTGATTATTCTGGCTTATGGCTGGCGTCAGGCGCCGGTCGTGTATGCCTTCGTGTTGGTATTGCTGGCGCTGATGTTCTGGATGATGACCAGCGATGACCCTAAGCATGAGCGGCCTGAAACGACTCCGAAGTACCACTTGGCTGATCAGCTTAGTGTGCTTTGGGATCTGCGGGTGTGGCGTTTTGGCTTGTACTATTTTTTTGTTTTTGGTGGCTATGTTGCTTTGGCGTTGTGGTTGCCGGATTACTATGTCACCCACTACGGGCTGGATCTGACGACCGCTTCGTTTCTGACATTGTTATTTACCTTGCCGGGGGCTCTGTCCCGTATATTTGGCGGCTGGTGTGCCGACCGGCTGGGCGCAAGGCAGGTGAACTGGACAGTGTTCTGGATCTGCCTTGTGTGTCTGTTTTTCCTCTCCTATCCACCCACAACCATGACTATTCACGGCATCGAACGGGACGTAACTCTCAATATCGAAATGCCGGTCTGGCTGTTTACTGTACTGTTATTGGTTGTCGGTGTGGCGATGGGGTTCGGGAAGGCCAGTGTGTACCGCATCATCTATGACTACTATCCCGAGCGGATAGGGGTTGTTGGTGGCATGGTGGGCGCTCTGGGTGCGATCGGGGGCTTTGCGCTGCCGATCATGTTCGGCTTAGTCGCCGATGTTCTGGGGGTGCGTAGCTCCTGCTTTATGTTGCTCTATGGACTGTTAGCGGTGTGCATGATGGTGATGTTCTACGGTGTTCAGTTTGATGACAGGCGCAGGCGGTTGCGTGATGCGATCCAGAATAACTTTCTTAAGGAAGGTACAGATTTCAGGGACGTTTAGCACAGTTACCCAGTGGCTCTGGGAAAGTGTTTGGCTTAGCTGATCTCATCCGTTGCAGGATTAGTGTCAGAGGAAAGATTTAGAACAGTGTCTGCTAAACCGGGCACATAAAATATGAGAGTTCGTTTAAGTGTCAAAGTACCTCGCCCTTAAGGGCAGGACTGAGCACTGGGAGAAACTAAGGTATGGCTGATATTCATAAGTGGGATGTCGAAGACGACCAATTCTGGGAGTCTACCGGCAAGAGTGTTGCGAACCGCAACCTCTGGATCTCAATTCCGAGTTTGTTGTCTGGTTTTGCTGTCTGGTTGTACTGGGGCATCATTACTGTACAAATGCTCAACCTGGGATTTGATTTCGATAAAGCGGAACTGTTCACCCTTGCAGGTATCGCCGGTCTGACCGGTGCTACATTGCGTATTCCGAGTAGTTTCTTTATCCGTATTGCGGGTGGTCGAAACACCATCTTCTTTACCACGGCATTGCTGATGCTGCCTGCTGCTGGTGCTGGTTTTGCGCTGCAGGATAAGGATACACCACTGTATGTATTCCAGATCCTGGCATTCCTGTCCGGTATTGGTGGCGGTAACTTCGCCTCTTCAATGTCTAACATCTCTTTCTTCTTCCCTAAGAAGAAGCAGGGTCTGGCGTTGGGTCTGAACGCAGGTCTGGGTAATGCGGGTGTAACTACCATGCAGATCCTGATTCCGTTGGTGATGACTTTCGGTATCTTCGGCGGTGAGCCGATGATCCTGGAAAACACTTCCGGTACCCTGATCGGTAAGATTCCTGCCGGTTCTGAGACCTATATCCACAATGCTGGTTTCGTATGGCTGGTACTGCTGATTCCACTGGCGATCGCTGGCTGGTTCGGCATGAACAACATCCGTACCGATGCGGTATCGCCAGATATCGGTTCTCCTGCGGGTTCTATGGGTAAGATTGCTGGTCTGCTACTGATCGGTTTCTTCACCGCGGCTTGTGGTCTGTACATCATTCTGCCTGCGCCTGTTGGTATCGGTGCACCGGGCTGGGCTAAGTGGCCTGTCATCGCCGGTATTCTGTTCTCAACTATTATGTTGATGAAGCTGATTCCGGGTGATATCAAACCTAACCTGCAGCGTCAGTTCAAGATCTTTGATAACAAGCACACCTGGGTGATGAGTATCATCTACACCATGACCTTTGGTAGCTTCATCGGTTATTCCGCAGGTTTCGCGCTGGCGATCAAAGTAGTATTCGGTTACCAGCACCTGATGGTTGACGGTGCGATGACGCATAACGTTGTTAATGCTAACGGCCCGTCTGCTCTGATGTATGCCTGGATGGGACCTTTCATCGGTGCCCTGATCCGTCCGATCGGTGGTTGGATGGCCGATAAGATGGGTGGCGCAAAAGTAACTCAGTACTGTGCAATCGTAATGATTGGTTCTGCGCTGGGTGTAGCTTACTTCCTGAAAGCGGCTTACCAGTCTGCGACTCCGGAAGAGTTCTTCGTACCATTCCTGGTGCTGTTCCTGGTGCTGTTCGCGGCAACAGGTATCGGTAACGGTTCTACTTTCCGTACTATTGCTATGGTATTCCCGAAAGAGCTGGCGGGTCCTGCGCTGGGCTGGACTTCTGCGGTAGCGGCTTACGGTGCTTTCCTGATCCCTAAGATCTTTGGTGAGCAGATCAAACTGGCAACGCCTGAAAACGCACTGTACGGTTTCGCGGCATTCTACCTGGTTTGTCTGATCCTGAACTGGTGGTACTACTTAGGGCCTAAAGCTGAATTCAAAAACCCGTAGGTTTTTTGCTCTTCAGCTTCAGGCAAGACCGCAAAGCAAAGCTTTGCTCGCCAGACCGGTGAGCAAGCTCACCTAGCTAGATCGCCGAACAAGTTCGGCTAGCTAGAAAAGCAAAAGCAAAAACCGCCCCCGGGCGGTTTTTTTGTGTCTTGCAGAAAGTGTTGGGCATCGCTGCGCTCGGCACCAACCTACAATTCTTACAAAGTTCTGATGTTGAATCATGTACATATTGACTGAAGAAGGTAGTAACGTTTTTTCTAGCGAGCGGCGCAGCCGCGTTCTAGCCACTAGCTAGCAGAACTTGTTCTGCGGTCTAGCGACTCAAAAGCCTTCGGCTTTTGTGGGGGAATACCTACAAAGAAATGGTGTTAACACTATTTTCGTTACTTAAGGGTTGTATTGATTAAAAATAGATATAAAACAAGAGGTTAGGGCTTTTTAATGTTATACCTCAATGGTGGTATATCGGTGTTTATGGTGCATTGCAGCGTTTTCAAACATTGATCTGCGTCAACACCCTTAAATGGGAACTGCCGTACTTTGGAGCAACAGTAAGCTGCGGTACGGGTATGAGGTACCGGTACTGCTGTCTGCCAGAGTCAATTTCCGGTCTGTCATCCTAGCCAGATGACGAACTGGTTTTAAGCATAATAATAGAGTTCGGAGCTTGCTTCGTCCTGACCAACGAGAAGGTTTCAGGGGACACATTATGAGTCACTTGCTTGATCGATTAAGATTTTTGAATAAAAAAACGGGCACGTTTTCCAAAGGGCATGGTGATACCACTGCGGAAAGTCGTTCCTGGGAAGATGGTTACCGTAACCGCTGGCAGCACGATAAGGTCGTGCGCTCCACTCACGGTGTTAACTGTACTGGTTCCTGCTCCTGGAAGATCTACGTTAAAAACGGTCTGATCACCTGGGAAACACAGCAGACCGATTATCCACGTACCCGCCCGGACCTGCCAAACCACGAACCTCGTGGCTGTCCGCGTGGCGCCAGTTATTCCTGGTACATCTACAGTGCTAACCGTCTGAAGTATCCAACTGTACGTAAGAGCCTGCTGAAACTGTGGCGTGCCGCGCGTGCAACGATGGAGCCGGTTGAAGCCTGGGCGTCTATTGTTGAAGACGACGCAAAAGCACAGTCCTATAAGACTAAGCGTGGTCAGGGTGGTTTCGTCCGTTCCAGCTGGAATGAAGTGAATGAGATGATCGCTGCGGCGAACGTCTATACAACTAAGAATTTCGGTCCTGACCGGGTGATGGGCTTCTCGCCGATCCCTGCGATGTCCATGGTGTCCTACGCTGCCGGTGCCCGCTACCTGTCTCTGATCGGTGGTGTCTGCCTGAGTTTCTACGATTGGTACTGTGACCTGCCGCCAGCGTCGCCAATGACCTGGGGTGAGCAGACCGACGTACCTGAGTCAGCTGACTGGTACAACTCAAACTACATCATTGCCTGGGGTTCTAACGTACCTCAGACCCGTACACCGGATGCCCACTTCTTTACCGAAGTGCGTTATAAGGGTACTAAGACTGTTGGTATCACGCCGGATTACTCCGAAGTTGCTAAGCTGTGTGACCTGTGGATTAACCCTAAGCAGGGTACTGACGCGGCACTGGCGATGGCTTTCGGTCACGTTATCCTTAAAGAGTTCCACGTTGATAATCCAAGCGAGTACTTTACCGATTACGTACGTCGCACCACGGATATGCCATTCCTGGTAGAGCTGGAGAAGCGTGAAGACGGATCTTACGCTGCCGGTCGTTTCACCCGTGCCTCTGATTTTGACGCTGGCCTGGGCCAGGACAACAACCCTGAGTGGAAGACTGTAGCCTTTGATGAGCAGAGCAACAGCTTTGTTGTACCAAACGGTTCCATCGGTTTCCGTTGGGGTGAGAAAGGTAAGTGGAACACTGAAGAGAAAGAAGCCAGTGAAGGTCGCTCAACGACTCTGAAACTGTCTCTGCTGGATAGTCATGACGAAGTTGTCTCTGTCGGCTTCCCTTACTTCGGTGGTGAAGAGAATGAGCACTTCACCCACAACAAGTTTGCTGATGTAGTACATCACAACCTGCCGGCTAAGAAGATCAACACTGTTGATGGCGAAAAGCTGGTAGTAACCGTATACGACCTGATGCTGGCTAACTACGGTGTTGACCGTGGTCTGGGTGGTGACTTCGTTGCTAAGTCTTACGACGATAACGCGCCTTATACTCCAGCATGGCAGGAGCCTATCACTGGCGTAAGCCGTGATGTGGTTATCCAGGTAGCTCGTGAGTTCGCCGATAACGCTAACAAGACCAAGGGTCGTTCCATGGTTATCGTTGGCGCCGGTATGAACCACTGGTACCACATGGATATGAACTACCGTGGTCTGATGAACATGCTGATCTTGTGTGGTTGTGTTGGTCAGTCCGGTGGTGGCTGGGCACACTACGTAGGTCAGGAAAAACTGCGTCCACAGTGCGGCTGGTTGCCTCTGGCATTCGGTCTGGACTGGTCGCGTCCGCCACGTCACATGAACGGTACCTCTTTCTTCTACAATCACTCCAGCCAATGGCGTTATGAGCGACTGGATGTTGATGAGATCCTGTCTCCACTGGCTGATAAGTCTAAGTGGACCGGTAGCCTGATCGATTACAACGTGCGCGCTGAGCGTATGGGTTGGTTGCCATCAGCACCACAGCTGAGCCGTAACCCGCTGGATATCGTTAAGTCTGCTGAAGCAGAAGGTAAGTCACCACAGGATTACACGGTTGAGCAGCTGAAGTCCGGCGCACTGGGCTTTGCTGCAGAAGATCCTGATAACCCGCAGAACTTCCCGCGTAACCTGTTCGTCTGGCGTTCTAACCTGCTGGGTTCTTCCGGTAAGGGGCACGAATACCTGCTGAAGTACCTGCTGGGTACTAACAACGGCGTGATGAACAAAGATCTGGGTCAAGATGGTCTTAAGAAGCCAGAAGAAGTGGTATGGCATGACAAGGGTGCAGAGGGCAAACTTGACCTGCTGGTAACGCTTGATTTCCGTATGTCGACTACCTGTCTGTACTCCGATATCGTGCTGCCAACGGCAACATGGTACGAGAAAGACGACCTGAATACTTCTGACATGCACCCGTTCATTCACCCACTGTCTGCAGCAACCGACCCAGCATGGGAAGCACGCTCTGACTGGGATATCTACAAAGGTATCGCCGAGGCATTCTCTAAGGTTTGTGTTGGTCATCTGGGTGTTGAGAAAGATATCGTTACTGTACCAATGCAGCACGATACTCCGGGAGAGCTGGCGCAGCCGTTGGGCGTTATGGACTGGAAGAAGGGCGAATGTGAGCCTGTACCTGGTGTGTCTATGCCTACTCTTGCGGTGGTTGAACGTGACTACCCGAATACTTACAAACGTTTCACCTCTGTAGGTCCATTACTGGAATCTCTGGGTAACGGCGGTAAGGGTATTACCTGGGATACTAAGGAAGAAGTTGAGTTCCTGAAGCAGCTGAACTGGACGCACACTGAAGAGGGTGCTTCCGAAGGTCGTGCCAAGCTGGAATCAGCAATCGATGCTTGTGAGATGATCCTCAGCCTGGCGCCAGAAACTAACGGTGCTGTTGCAGTTAAGGCGTGGGAAGCTCTGAGCGAGTATACCGGTCTGGATCATACGCATCTGGCTAAGCCGAAAGAGGAAGAGAAGATTCGCTTCCGTGATGTACAGGCGCAGCCACGTAAGATTATCTCCTCTCCGACCTGGTCAGGTCTGGAAGATGAGCACGTGTCTTATAACGCTTGTTACACCAACGTTCATGAATTGATCCCTTGGCGTACCGTGACCGGTCGTCAGCAGTTCTACCAGGATCATGAGTGGATGCGTGACTTCGGTGAGAGCTTGCTGGTGTATCGTCCGCCGATCAACACCAAGTCGGTTAAGCCGCTGATGAACAAGAAGTCTAACGGCAACCCGGAAATCGCGTTGAACTGGATCACACCGCACCAGAAGTGGGGTATCCACTCTACTTACAGTGACAACCTGATCATGCTGACGCTGTCCCGTGGTGGTCCGATCATCTGGATGTCTGAAGTCGATGCTGAGAAAGCGGGTATTGAAGATAACGACTGGGTTGAGATCTTCAACGCTAACGGTGCGCTAGCTGCCCGTGCTGTTGTATCGCAGCGTGTCAACGAAGGTATGACCATGATGTATCACGCTCAGGAGCGTATCGTCAACGTACCAGGCGCTGAAACAACCGGTACCCGTGGTGGTATCCACAACTCGGTAACCCGTGTATGTCCTAAGCCGACCCATATGATTGGTGGTTATGCTCAGCAGTCTTACGGCTTTAACTACTACGGTACAGTAGGTTCTAACCGTGATGAGTTTGTTGTGGTACGTAAGATGAAGCGTATCGACTGGTTGGACGGCGAAAACAATGACACCGTTCAGGAGGCCGTGAAATGAAAATTCGTTCTCAAGTAGGCATGGTGCTGAATCTCGATAAGTGTATCGGTTGTCACACCTGCTCAATTACCTGTAAAAACGTATGGACCTCCCGTGAGGGTATGGAATATGCGTGGTTCAACAACGTTGAATCTAAGCCTGGTATCGGTTACCCGAAAGAGTGGGAGAACCAGGATAAGTGGAACGGTGGCTGGAAGCGTACTGCTACCGGTGATATCGAGCCGCGTATCGGTGGTAAATGGCGCGTGTTGGCGAATATCTTCGCCAACCCGGACCTGCCGGAGATTGACGACTATTATGAGCCGTTCGATTTTGACTACCAGCACCTGCACAATGCGCCGGAAGGCAAGCATCAGCCGGTTGCCCGTCCACGCTCACTGATTACCGGTGACCGCATGGAAAAGATCGAGTGGGGTCCAAACTGGGAGGAGATCCTGGGTACTGAGTTCTCCAAGCGGTCTAAAGATAAGAACTTCGATAACATCCAGAAGGAGATCTACGGCCAGTTCGAGAACACCTTCATGATGTACCTGCCACGTCTGTGTGAGCACTGTCTGAACCCTGCTTGTGTAGCATCTTGCCCAAGCGGCGCGATCTACAAGCGTGAGGAAGACGGTATCGTACTGATCGATCAGGACAAGTGTCGCGGCTGGCGTATGTGTGTCAGCGGCTGCCCTTACAAGAAGATCTACTACAACTGGAAAACCGGTAAGTCAGAGAAGTGTATCTTCTGTTACCCACGGATCGAATCCGGTTTGCCTACTGTCTGCTCTGAGACCTGTGTAGGTCGTATCCGTTACCTCGGTGTACTGCTTTATGATGCGGACCGCATTAAAGAAGTAGCGGCCAGCGGTAACGAGCAGGATCTGTACGAGAAGCAACTGGAGATCTTCCTTGATCCTAACGATCCGGAAGTTATCGCTCAGGCCCGTAAAGATGGTGTTACGGATAACGTGATCAAAGCAGCCCAGAACTCGCCGGTTTACAAAATGGCGATGGACTGGAAACTGGCTCTGCCACTGCACCCTGAGTACCGTACTCTGCCGATGGTTTGGTACGTGCCACCACTGAGCCCGATCCAGTCTGCAGCTGATGCTGGCAAGATCGGTATGAACGGTGCGCTGCCGGATGTTGATTCCCTGCGAATCCCGGTTAAGTATCTGGCTAACCTGCTGACTGCCGGTGACGAGAAGCCTGTTAAAGAAGCGCTCAAGCGTATCCTGGCGATGCGTGCTTACAAGCGTGATGAGCAGGTTGAAGGCAAGCTGAATCTGGAGGTTCTGGAAGAAGCTGGTCTGACCGAAAACCAGGCTAAAGAGATGTACCGCTACCTGGCGATCGCTAACTACGAAGACCGTTTTGTAGTACCGACCAGCCACCGTGAGCTGGCTAAAGAAGCCTTCCCAGAGCGTAGTGGTTGTGGCTTCTCCTTCGGTAACGGTTGTGCCGGTGGCGAGTCTGAGTTCAATCTGTTCGGTGCCAAGAAGCAGAACGTTACAATGGTCCAGAAGATCAGTGGCGTGACGCAGGTGGACCCGAAGGAGCTGACCGATGCGTAGCCTTAAAGTGATCTCATTGCTGATGGATTATCCTGAAGCTGAGCTCTTTGAGGGTCGTGAGGAACTGATTGAGGCGCTGCGCAGCGATGCGCAGCTGGCCGAAGACCAGAAAACGGCTCTGATTGAGTTCGTTCAGAAGATCTGCTCTCAGGATCTGCTGGATGCGCAGGATTATTACGTCGGTAACTTCGATCGTGGTCGCTCGCTGTCGTTGCTGTTGTTTGAACACGTGCACGGTGAATCCCGTGACCGTGGTCAGGCGATGGTTGACCTGATGTCCGTTTATGAGGACAAAGGTTTCGCAATCGACGTACGTGAACTGCCGGATTACATTCCGTTATTCCTTGAATACCTGTCGATGCGTCCTGCAGAGGAAGTGCAGCAGTGGTTAACGGAAGTCAGTGAAATTCTGGCGTTGCTGGCGACCCGTCTTGAGCAGCGTGAATGCCACTATGCGGTGCTGTTTAATGCGGTGCTGAGTGTGGCCGGCCTTGAGGTCGACCGTACTGAGTTGAAAGAGAAAGTCGAGAAAGAAGAGCGGGACGACACGCCTGAAGCCCTGGATAAGATCTGGGAAGAAGAGATGGTGTCCTTTACTGAAGGCAGTGCGGTCAGTGGTTGTGGCGATGATGCCATTACTCAGCGTCGCAAAGAGTTTGAATCTGTCTCAGTAGTGCAGGTTCTCGATAATTCGACTAATAACGCTCAGGCTGGCATAGCCGGTTCGTAAGAGCCCGGGAGAATAACAATGTCATATATTAATGATCTACTTTTTGGGGTTTACCCATACCTTGCCGGCGCAATCTTCCTGATTGCCAGCTGGATTCGTTATGACCGTGAGCAGTTTACCTGGCGTGCAAGTTCCAGCCAGATGCTGAGCTCGAAAGGGTTCCGTGCTGCGAGCAACATGTTCCACGTGGGCGTGCTGTTTATCTTCTTCGGACACTTAGTTGGTCTGTTAACTCCACACGCGCTGTACGAGCCGTTCATCTCTACTGGTAACAAGCAGCTGCTTGCGATCATTAGTGGTGGTGCTGCTGGTCTGCTGTGCTGGGTTGGCTGCTTCCTGCTGTTAAAGCGTCGCCTGGGTGATCCACGTGTTCGTGCTACCAGCTCCGGTGCTGATATCTTCATCCTGGTGCTGCTGTTTGTTCAGGTATCACTGGGTCTGTTGACCATCCCATTCTCAATGGGACACCTGGACGGCAGCGTGATGCTGATGCTGGCAAACTGGGCTCAGGGTCTGGTGACTTTCCAGGCTGATGCTGCACAGCATATCTACGGTGTTGGTATCATCTACAAGCTGCACATCTTTGTTGGCCTGACTATGTTCGTTGTGTTCCCGTTCACCCGGATGGTTCACATCTGGAGCGTACCGGTGAAGTACTTCGCACGTAACTACCAGATCGTTCGTCAGCGTTAATTCGCGCAACGTATCTGAAAGCCTTTAGAAAGGGTTAAACAGGGGTGGCGACACCCCTGTTGCATTTTTAAAGTCAGTATCAAAGCTTGATTATTGTCACAGATCATACCGCTGTTGATTAATCCTGAAATACTCCCCTATATACCTCTTTAGAGTACTTTTATAAGCCGGTTTTATCCTTAATATCCTTATAAAAGCACTTTCACAGATAATCGCGAAAGCCAGACCAGACACGTAATATCGAGGCACCCTTATGCAACTTATCGATACCAAAGCCATTGCCGAACAAGACTTTCCGGAAGTTCGGGTAAACCAGATCCTGATTCAGGAAAACGATATTATTGCTGAGATGCAATACCATCCGGCAGAAGAGCTGGAGCTGGCCCGAAATCAGGCCGCTCAGGCGCTGGTAGTTAAAGAGTTACTGCTGCAAAAAGCCCGTGAGCTGGACCTTAACACTGAGGGGCAGGATGCGGTTGAAAACGACGAAGCGCTGATCGCGGCACTGCTGTCACAGGAAGTAAAGCAGCCGGATGCCGATGAAGACGCCTGCTTCCAGTACTTTAAAGCCAACCCGGAAAAATTCCGTTCTCCTGATCTGATCGCCGCCAGCCATATTCTGCTGGGTGCCGATCCATCCGACCCGGAAGAGCGTCACAGCCGTCAGGAGCAGGCCGAAACGCTGATTGCTCAGCTACAGCAGGATCCAGATCAGTTTGCGGCACTGGCAATGCAGTTTTCCGACTGCCCGTCGAAAGAGCTGGGTGGCGAGATGGGACAGCTGAGCAAAGGTTCTACCGTCCCGGAATTTGAGCGCCAGGTATTTCCGATGGAAGAGGGCCTGTGCCCGAACCCGGTAGAAAGCCGCTACGGTTACCACATCGTGCGCGTCGACAAGAAAGTTTCCGGCGACCCGCTGGAGTATGAATTCGTGATGGACAAGATCCGCACTTACCTGCAGGAACAGGTCTACCGTCGCAGTGTTAACCAGTACATCTCGATCTTAGCTTCTAGTGCCGATATTACTGGTATAGATCTGCACGGTGCAGATTCAATGCTTGTTCAATAAAACAGACCGCGGCTGCGCCGCTAGCTAGAACGCTGAGCAAGCTCAGCTGCTAGTGGCTAGACTACATCGCAAGCGATGTTAGCTAGAAAAAGCAAAAAGGCCTTCTAAACTGGTGGCTTGCAGAACTGCCTGACGAACACTTCGTATGACGGGTAGGTTGGTCTGAGCGTAGCGAAGCCCAACAGGCTTTAAGGTTTTTTCTAGCTATTAGCAGGAAGGTTTACCTTTTGTTCTAGCTAGCTGAGCTTGTTCAGCGGTCTTTTTTTTCGAAGTCATTTCTTTCAGTTACCATTTAAAGGTTAGGTAGAGCCGATATGCTAAGCGACCTATTGGAAAGCAACAAAGCCTGGGCGGAGGAGATCGAGAAGTCTCATCCTGGTTTTTTTAAAGCGCTGGAGAATCAGCAGACGCCGGAATATCTCTGGATCGGTTGTTCCGATAGCCGGGTACCGGCAAACGAGATTGTCGGGTTGATGCCCGGTGAACTGTTTGTGCACCGGAATATCGCCAATATGGTGTTGCACACCGACCTTAACTGTATCTCAGTGCTGCACTATGCGGTAGACGTGCTTAAGGTTAAGCATATTATTGTTTGCGGCCACTACGGCTGCGGTGGTGTTGCTGCCTCTCTCAGCAATAAGGATCTTGGGCTGATAGATAACTGGATCCGCCACCTTAAAGATATCGGCTATAAACACCGTGAAGAGCTGAAAAAAGAGCCTGATCCTAAAAAACGGGTCGACCTGATGTGCGAACTCAATGTACAGGAGCAGGTTGCCAATATCTGTCACAGCAAAGTGGTTCAGAAAGCATGGACGAATGGCCAGGAACTCTCAGTTCATGGCTGGATCTACGGCGTAGGTGACGGAATTATCAAAGACCTGGGGGTGGATGTTTCGACTTATAAGGAACTGCCAGAGGTTTATAGAATAAATTTTGATTGAAAGCAGACCGTCTCGTTCCTCGACTAGCTAGACCGCCGCTGCGCGGCTAGCTAGAACGCGCTTCGCGCTTGCTAGTGGCTAAGAGAGCTTTCTTTTTGTACTTTGTAGGATAAGTGCTTTGTAAGCAGGGTGGGGTTGAGATTTTATTTTACTCTGACCCCATTTATACCTTTACTCTGACCCCATTTATACCTCATGCAGGTCTGCTTTTGTAGGAGCGACGCCCTCGTCGCGATAGGGAGTTAATCGCGACGGGGGCGTCGCTCCTACAGTACTATTTCAAGAAGGGATTTATGCTTTTTTTAGCTAGCCGCGCAGCGGCGGTCTGGCCACTAGCAAGCGCGAAGCGCGTTCTCGCTAGCTGAACTTGTTCAGCGGTTTGGCCCACCTAAGCCGTCAACTATGACGGAGCTCTCCTTCAAACCTGTCGTAAAAATCCTGCCGAACTACATTCATCCTCGTCCAGCCGTCTATGCCGACTGAGAACTCGAGCGCCGAGCGAAGGGTTGCCAATAGCTGTTGCCAGCCTGTTTCTGACCATTGCGCTTCAGGGGAGATTGGCTCCTTGGTTGGCAGGCCTTCTATCTGGAAGCCATATACTGTGGTATGCATGTGAAGTTGCATGATCATCTTGTCGCCTTCGGCCATGTTCTCGGTGGCTTTATCCCAGGCCTGATGGACGCTGTCCGGGGCATTGACCGGCGGAAATGTGACCATCTTAGCGATGCCAATTTCCACCACTCCGTCATTGTTAAGATCGACCATGCCTGTTTTATCGGGCTGGGCGAGCAGGTTTATCGCGCCTTCGTTGCTGAGAGAGCTGACGTTGATGTTACTGGCCAGACTGGTCGCTTTTTGCAACAGTGCCAGTTCGTCGCCGGACATCTCGGCGAGAACCTGTTTTGCTGATCTGTCCTGTGACTGCTGCTGGTGAGCTTTGTTCAGCAGTTCGCTGAAGTCATCCACTTGTTGAACAGATAATCCACGTACCCGCAACAGGCTGACTGATTCTGAACTTAAGCTGATTGATGGCAACATTATTTATCCTCCCTGTTTTCTGTAACAGGAAAGTAAGCAAGATCGACACCAGCTATTCGGTATTTTATTTTCGGGCTACAGCCCCAGGAAGTAGTAGTGACTCAGCAATCGGTAATACAGAGAGGGTTGCCTTAAGGTAACTTTACCGGCAGAAATATTGCCGCAAGGCAAAAGCTTGCCATTGTTGCAGGGCTGGGAAATAGTGCTACAAGTACTGAACATTGCTTGCGCAACTGTTGTTAAATGAACAAGCCGCTGGGTTCTGTTGTGCCTTTTTACGCT
The DNA here is from genome assembly GCF_050870985.1 of Amphritea sp. HPY. NCBI lineage: Bacteria > Pseudomonadati > Pseudomonadota > Gammaproteobacteria > Oceanospirillales > Oceanospirillaceae > Amphritea > Amphritea sp. HPY. Next base: position 663,898 of record NZ_CP194015.1, read on the forward strand.
TTATCTGGCGGCTTTATTATGTTGGGCTTCGCTGCGCTTAAACCAACCTACCCGTCTTACAAAGAGACTGAGCAGACTGAACCAGTATTCTTTGTTAAGAAGGCCTGTATGCTTTTTCTAGCTAGCCGCGTAGCGGCGGTCTGGCCACTAGCAGGAAGGTTTTCCTTCCGTTCTAGCTAGCTGAACTTGTTCAATAGTCTTGCAGCGCGAAGCGCTGCGCTACCGATTTTTAACCAGGTCAGCGATATTAAACATCGGCTGTTTTAGCATGGCTTTGAGTTCGTCTGAGGCACCTATTTTCTCCAGTGCCTGGTCCATGCAGTCTAACCACTGATCCCGTTCGTTATTACCGATAGCATAGTTGGCGTGTGGGTTTGTCAGGCAGACGGTGCCGTATTTCTCAAAGTAAAGGTCGGGGCCGCCCATCCAGCCGGAGAGGAACATATATAGCTTATCTTCTATTAGGCTCAGGTCAGGCGCGTGCATCTCGCGGATTGTTTTAGCTTCAGAACGGCTCGACATCACGTCATAAAACTCTCTGGCCAGCTTTCGCACGCCGTTCTCGCCACCGATAAGATTATATGGAGTTGTCATGGTAAGTATCCCTTTTATCAATATGGTTCTGAGCAGGTTTTATGGCTATCTGTAGATCAATCTACTCCGTTCCTGTTGTTTCCGGCACACATAAACGGACTAGGTGGAGAAGTTTTATTTGTCCTGCAGAGGGAGTTCAGGAACAGGTCAAAAGGGATAAAAAGACCGGTACGGAATAAGACCTGACTTGCTCTTCTTACAAAGAACAATATCTGACTCATACTCATCAAAATAAAGAAGGATTTTGTGCTTTTTCTGTTCAGCGGTCTGTCCCACCTAAGTCGTTAATTGTTGCGGTGCTGTTCTTCAAGCCTATTATATAAGTCACTCCGGACTAAACTCGTATTAGCTACTGCAATGGCATATCTTCTGACCCTGGTCCCAGCGGCTGGCCGTAACTGAATTCGACGTAATTGCCGTTAGGATCCACCAGACCACAGTAGTATCCTACGGGATAGGGTTCCTGTATAGGTGGCCAGATCAGGTCGCCTCTTTGTTTCGCTTGTTTTGCAATAACATCTACTTCGTCCTTGCTGTTAACGGCGAAGCCCAGGTGACTGTAGTCGTTCTCCAACTGCGGTCGCGCAGGGCCGCCGCCGAGAATGACCATAATTAACTCATGCTCACGGCCCGGTTCTGCCAGCCAGACAACTCTATGGCCAGGCGTTTTCCGCTGGTGGATGATCTGCATATGGCAGTAGTTTTGATAAAAACTGATGCAGGCCTCGATATCCGCGACATGAAGGGCAAAATGGGTAAGGCGGGGTTGCATAGAGAATTCCTCCGGGGTAAGCCTGGAAGTAGCAGCTGTCTGGCAGTATAGAAGAATTGGATTACAACCCGGCTACTGCATTGCGTTACGTATAGCTGACGTTTAAATATGCTCTGGCAGTCAGTGCCTGCGAACAAGGCATTGTGGGTGTTAGGTTCTGATATGTTGCTCTTTTCCTAGTATCAGGTCTTTAGCGATAAAACCCCAATAAATCAGTGGATTAATGAATACCCAGATTGGGTAGTGCCTGTTTGTTGAATGTCAGATTACATCTTAGGCTTGTAGCGGAATGAGTCGGTTTCTGGGGGAAGTAGATATGTTTAGATTCAGTTTTCATTTTTTGGTAGTGGTTAGCATAGCTCTGATGAGTTATATGCCGTCGGCTAGTGCGGGTGAACGTCAGTTAATCATCCTCAACTGGTCTGATTATATGGATCCGGCATTAATCGAAAAATTCGAGCAACGCTATGATGCGAAGATCAGCGAGGTATATTACAGTTCTGACGATAATCGTACCGAAATGCTGCAGGAAAACAGCGCCGAAGGGTATGACCTGATACTGGCCAGTGACAGCGACCTGTATTTATACGCCAAACATCAATGGATAGCTGAGATCGATTACAGTCAGATTCCCAACATTAAACATATTTCGCCACGCTGGCGGGAAGCTACCGAAGCGGCAGGAAAATATGCCGTACCCTATTTTTGGGGTACCACCGGAATTGTATACCGTAGCGATCTGGTGAAAACGCCGATCACCAGCTGGCAACAACTTTTTCAGCCAGCACCCGAACTGCAGGGCAAGGTGGCTATGGTCAAGAATGCCAAGGATATTATCGGTATGGGGCTGAAAGCGCTGGGCTACTCTGCCAACAGCGCCGATCGTGATCAGCTTAAGGAAGTCGAGTCACTGTTGCTGGAGCAAAAACCACACGTTGCGACTTACGATTCCATTAACCTGGATGAATCCTCAACGATGCTGAGTGGTGATATTGTTGCAGCATTAATGTATAGCGGCGATGCGTTAATGCTGGCAGAGCATAATGAACACATACGCTATGTTCTACCGCAGGAGGGCGGCAACATCTGGGTCGATTATTTCACCCTCGCCAGTAAGGCAAAAAATGTTGAGCTTGCCTATGCCTTCCTTAATTTTATAAATGAACCAGAAAATGCAGCTCAGATGGCCCGGTATGTTTACTACGCGTCGCCTAACCTTGCTGCTGAAGCGTTGTTGTCGCCTGAGTTCCTTAGCGATCCTGTTATTTATCCCGATCAATCTCAATTAAAGTCTTCTGAGTTTTATCAGCGCCCGGCGCCTCGCGCCCAGCGCTTACGAAACTCTATCAGTGCTAACGTATTGAGGTAGAGAGTTGAGGTAGAAGATTTAGCCATGTTTCTGAATTGAGTCAATCTCGTTATGAAGCTGCGTACCAAGTTACCACTCGTTGTCGTACCGCTGATTGCCGGGCCTTTGCTGCTGGTCGGTTTGCTGGCATATATCGAACTTAAAAACAGTTCTGAAAACACAGGTCGTCAGCAAGTTGATACACTGATAGAGCAGTTCGATAATCAGCTGCAGCAGACAATCGCTTCAGCTAAGGCCAATGTATCAATCTTTTCTGATGATCTGCTGCTCAAGAACTATCTGTTAACCGAGGATGCCGAAGAGCGCTATGGCTTGCTGCAACGGCCACTGCAGAAGAAGCTGTTAACTATTCAGCGGGTGTATCCCGAGTATTACGAAATTCGGGTTTTACTGCCGGATGGCTATGAAGATCTGCGCCTGGTAAACCGGGATCTGCCGAACCTGATTGAAGAGGAGGCCAGTAGCCCAACTTTTCAAGCCATGCGTTCTGTAGAGCAGGATACCTTAGCCCAGGTCGGTATTAACCCAGATAACGGAGCGTTGGCGCTTTATGTTTCTTGTCAGATCCGTTTAGTTAATATTGCAGTGGACTCGTTCAGGGCAGCCCCTAAATTGCGTGGATACCTGAGTCTCACTATCAGCCTGCAACGGTTGATCGATGCTTTGAGTCCTTCTCCCTGGCCGCAGGGGGGGATTATACTGACGGATACCTCAGGTGCTATATTAGCCGCCTCAAAGGAGCTTGATACGCCACAGTTATTGGCGGACTACGATCTGGCCCAAAATATTATACAGCAGGCTGATATGAGCCTGCCTCTTCTGAATAATCAGCAATATCATCATCACAGTCGGCGACTGCAAGAGGGACTGTGGGTTCATATGCTGTTTCCGCAAAGTGAATTGCTTAAGGATTCCAGGGATATAAGCCAGCTGGTGCTGATCGTCTGTCTTGCCGCAATAACATGTTCTATACCATTACTTTTGTTTTTACTGCGCAGACAGTTTTTAAAGCCGGTAGAAAATCTGAACCAGGCGTTAGCCAGTTTGGGAGAGCAGCAGCAACTGGTTCAGGTTGCGGTACAAAGTGATGATGAAATTGGCGAGCTCAGTCACTCCTTCAATAATATGAGCCTGGCGCTGAATGAATCAAATGAGAAGATTCGCAATCTGGCGTTCAGTGACAGCCTGACCGGGTTACCTAATCGACTGATGTTCGCAAAAAATCTGCGTCGGGAAATTGAAACTGCCCGTCGTAGCAAAGGCAGCCTGGCTTTGCTGTTTATTGATCTGGATAATTTTAAACATATTAACGATACCCAGGGGCATCAGGCCGGTGATCAGCTATTGGTGAAAGTAGCCGATATTATTCAGGCCAATCTGCGTGGCTATGATTCTCTGAGTCGTGTTGTCGGTGGCGATGAGCTCCTCAGCGTGGCGCGTCTTGGTGGCGATGAGTTCACCTTGCTGCTGCAACATCTGGATACAGAGTTGATGGCCGGTCAGGTTGCCGATCGGCTTATCCGCGCGATATCTGAGCCCATCGATGTTCTTGGCAAGCCTTGTTACATCGGTTGCAGTATTGGTATAGCGACCTACCCAAATGATGGTAATACCGGTGAAGATCTGATTAAACACGCGGATATGGCGATGTATCAGGCGAAAATGCGGGGTAAGGGCAATTATCAGTTCTTTTCGAATACTATTGCCACGCTATCGGAGCAGCGGGTTTTTCTCGATCAACGTTTGCATCAGGCAGTGGATGAGCTTAATTTTGAGCTGCATTATCAACCTATTATTGACAGTAAGACACAGGAAATAGTGTCCGTAGAAGCGTTAATTCGCTGGAATGATGCACAGTTGGGGGCGGTGCCGCCGGATCAGTTTATTCCACTGGCCGAGGAGAATGGCCTGATCTTAGCAATTGGGGCGTGGGTGATGGAGGAAGCTGCGCAACAGCAGAGTGTCTGGAAAAAATCCAACCTTCCCTGTCTGAAAATTGCGATTAACGTATCCAGCATACAACTCAACCAACCGGATTTCGCCCAGCAGATGGCCGACTTGTTGATTAAATATAAATTATCAAAGGATGACCTGTATGTTGAGTTGACGGAAACAGCACTGTTGCAAGGGGAGGGGTTGGCTTTGGATAATCTGCACAAAATGCATCAGCTAGGCATCAGCATTGCCCTGGATGACTTTGGTACCGGTTATTCTTCGCTGAGTTATCTGCAAAATCTACCCATCGATATTCTAAAAATTGATCGTAGCTTTATTATGAATCTGCAGGAGCATAACAACGGCGTTATTCTCTCCGCCATTATCACGATGGCCCATGCTTTAGGTATGAAAGTGGTTGCTGAAGGTGTGGAAGATCATCAGCATCTGGCTTTTCTGGATACTGAAGGTTGCGATCTGTTACAGGGGTATCTGTTTAGTCGACCTTGTCCAGCCCGTGAGATCGAACAGCTGCTAGAAAAGTCTCCGCTGTTACCTGCTCTGGCATAGACTGCTTTCAGGCTTCTTCGTTTTCTGGATTTACAGCTTTATCCGGCTGCAGCAGATGGACTTGGTTGCGTCCGGATTTTTCTCTTTCTAGCAGGCGGGATCGGCTTGCTGGAGAACGCCCGTCATGCTGGTAAAGCTGTTATCTTTTCCAGTTAATTACATGCTATGAACGCTTATTTTGGTGATTTATTGCTTAAATACTGATTGAGAGTGAAGGGGAGAAGCGTGCTCGCTTTATCTATTGGGGTATGACTATTTTCGCTTTCAGTTGTTGCTTCATAAACGACTTAAATTAACTCCGGCTGCGCTTTGTTAAACAATATTTTTAGTTTGTTTGGCTCCAGCGGATGGTGCCTGAGTAATAGTTCAGAAGGTTTTCAGTTCGGATGGGTAACCGCTTTAGGGTGCTTACCGTCCAGCCTGGCAGTAATTGTTGCCTGATCTTCGATTACAGGGGTCGGCCTGCCGATCAGGTAGCCCTGGGCATAGCGGACCCCCAGTTGTTGAAGTGTTTGCATTATTTCCGGGGTTTCGACAAATTCACCAATGGTCAGCATGTCGAAGCCTTTAACCATTTCGGTCAGGCAGCGGACAAAGGTTTGCTCCTGTGGGCTGTCAACGATCTCGCGGATATAGGAACCATCCAGTTTGACGTAGGTCAGCGGCATCTGTTTGAGATAACTGAAAGAGGAAAAGCCGACGCCGAAATCATCCAGCGCTATTTTGCAGCCATGTTCAGCTAGGGTTCTCAGGATTGCCTGGGCTGATTCAAAGTCTTCCAGGAAAGCCGTTTCGGTTATCTCTATGATCAGCTGTTCGGGTGGGATGCTGTATGACGCGCATAAGGTCAGGAACAGGCTAATGAAGTCGGGTGACTGAATACTCGGTGCCGAGATATTAACCGCCAGGCTGATCGGCTGATCAGGGCAGACCCGGTTATGCTGCGCCAGGTATTCCATGGTCTGGGTCAGTACCCATTTATCGATATTCCAGATCAGTCCGGTGCGTTCCGCGACCGGGATAAAGTCGCCCGGCAGAATGATCTCACCATCGGGCATCTGTATCCTTAGCAGGACCTCATAGTGACAGACCTTACGGGTATTAATATTCAGAATAGGCTGGAACCAGAGCCGGAACAGGTCGTCGTTAAACGCCAGGCGAATTTTCTCCTGCCAGCTGACATCAGACTGGATACGGTGAATGATCGCTTCGGTCGAATCGTACAGGTGCCAGCGTCCCTGGCCGCTCTGTTTGGCGTGATACATCGCCATGTCGGCACTGGCCAGCAACTCTTCATCGCTGCTGCCGTGATCCGGATACATAGCGCAACCGATACTGCAGCTGAAGTGTTGTTGACCACCGTGGTTGATACTGACCTCTGTGTTGAGAAAATCACTCATCTTAGCCATAACTTTGGAGGCTTCAATTTTGTCTGCGCGAGGTAACAGGATAGTAAATTCATCGCCCCCAAGGCGGGCAACGAAGTCGGTACCGCGAGTATTTTTTTGCAGTATACGGGCAATTTTTCTCAGTACCTGATCGCCCACGCCATGCCCGGCAGTATCGTTGATCGATTTGAAACGATCGACATCGATGAATAGCAGGGCGCCACTCCAGCCATTATTCAGTGCTTTGCTCAGGTGGTTCTGAAAATCCCGGCGGTTGTGCAGGCCGGTCAGGGTGTCGTGGCTGGCCAGCCAGGTCAGTTTATGCTCGGCTTCCATGCGGTCGGTCAAATCCATTCCCACCGAAAGAATGGATTGCTCACCGTTATCATCCTCAATCAGGGAGTGCATCCAGGTGATATATCTCAAGGTACCGTACCGATCATGAAGTTGTGCTTCATGCTGAAATACCGATAGCTCTTTACGGCTTAGTAGCAGTACTTTATCGAGATAGTCATCCGGCAGGGAGTCTTCCTTATGCAGACTGAGGAATGAGTCAGTGTGTAGCGGATCTTGTTCCCGGTGTGTCCAGCGGGTCATCTGCCGACCCCAGTGGTTCATCGTATGTATCTGGCCGTTACCGGCCTGGGTGATAATGATCAGTGGTGCGGTGTCCAGTAGCTGAGCCATAAACTGGCGGGCTCTGATCTGTTCGGTCATTTGCTGTTCCAGCCGCTCAGCGTGTTGCTTTACTTCGCGCTGTAACACTTCAAATTCATCCGATACCTGCAACACAGTATTTTCAAGCAGATCCAGTTCATCCTTTAGCCTGTTATTTTCAGAACAGTGGATGATATGACGTACCGCATCAAATTTATGTTCGGATAACAGCGGCAGGGCTGCAGCGAGTCGATGCAGGCGCCGGGTTGGCCGCCATATAAGCAGCAACAGGAATAGTTCTGACAGCACTAAACCACTGATACCGGAAAGTACGCCGTTGCGAATGGAGCTATGCAGAGCTTCTTCTTCTGCAGTTATATCAGTCAGCGAGAGAATGATGGGCGGGTTGCCGATGCTATTTTGTTGGGGGTTAGCAATGCGATGGATCCGATAGGGAACGTTAGAGTCTGTTTTTAAGCGGATATTACCTGGCTCGGACAGAAGCGCCATGCTCTGTTTTATCAGCGGGTTCAGAGTATTGAATTGGCTTAACGCCCAGATACTCATTCCCCAGGTTGGCAGGTTCCGGTTTTCATTAATAACCTGTCCTGGTTTAAGAATGGCCAGGCTCCTGCCTGTGAGTGAATTAAAGCGGGTCACCAGGCTGGCGATGCTCTGACCGATAGCGATCACTCCCTGGGAACCGTCACTGAGAATAAAAGGCTCGATAACGAATAAAGTACATTGCGTATCGCAGAGTGTCAGGCGGGCGGGTTGTTCAACGGCTGCGGCTTGTATCACCTGCTGCCTGATAAGTTGAATCTGCGATTCTCTGACCTGGTGTTCCGTATGATAGCCGCCGCGATTTTGCCCGCTAGCATCAAACAAGTGCAGGTAATGGATATCGAGATCCAGAGATAAGGTTTGCCAGTGAGCCTGCAATGCCTTCTCAAGTGCTGACTGATCCTGTTTCTGCAGCGATTGCTTAATGTTTTCCATGTTCGGGATCAGCTGGGCCATCTGCTGCATATGCTGGTAGGAGTTGGCCAGCAGTTCGGAAATCGCCAGGTCATCCTGGGTATTTGCGCTGGAAGCACGCACTTCAGCCTGCTGCAGCAGTGTATAGGTGTACAGCATTACCATTGAAGTGCAGATGCACAGCAATATGGCACTGAGGAAAGTCACCGCTTTCCACTTAATGCTGAAACCGATTTTATTCATCTGTTATTCGGGTTGTAACCCTCTCCTGCTTCGAAGACTGCTTAATTTGGTTTAAAAGCTATAGACCAGTTGTAATACCAGCATCTGCCATTTTTCATTTCTTTCTGGCAATGATGGGTTATCGCTTTTCGGCAACCATAAAGTTCCCCGTGTATCATGAATTTCACCGCGTATCAGCCAGTTATCGGCAAAATCCCAGCGTCCTCCGAGTACTGTGTTTTTACCAAAAGCGATATGAGCCGCACCGAAAAGTGGTTGGTAGAACTGTGTACCATCAGGGTCTTTGGTATCAAGGGTTTGTTCTTCATAGCGCAGATAAACCGTGAGATCGGAATTGATCCGGTAGTCGCCCTGTATATAGAAGGCCTCGGTATTGCTGAAACGATCGGGTAAAACGCCAAACGCCGTCACCTCATTATCCGCGGTGAGGTATTCAGCTGTAAGGGACCACTTTTCAAGGTTGTACTGAACCGAATACAGCAGCATGTCGGATGCCACGTGACCGGCGCTGAATGGGTCGAACGATCCTGGTTGGTAATCGAATTCGGGATGGGCATAAGTCAGTGCCAGACGCAGGCTACCCCCCATGTTCTCGTACAATAATCGGGCGCCCCGCATGGTGGCGTCATCGAATTGTCCGGGCAGGTCCTGTTGCAGAACATAATATTCCATCTCTACGTCGGTCTCGGTCTGGCCACTGTACAGATCGAAGCTGAGACTTCCCCAGTCCCGGTTCAGGTTGCTGTAGAAGTTACCACCATCGGTCGAAATCAGAGAGTTGCGCAACTGCTCAAAATAGATCGAAGAGGGCACCGATACACCGGATCGGGCATTAGGAATGTCCCGGGTCAGGTTATAAAAGCCGTAGGGGGTTTTGGTACGCCCGAGGCGGATACCGCTGCGCCAGCCATTCTCATCGAATAAGTTATAGTCCATCAGGGCATAGTCCAGATGCGGACTGCCGTCATTGGTTTTACCGGCCTTGCGGGAGATAACCTGAGCGGCAAAGTGCAGATCGGGGGTTGCTTCATGAATAATATTTATGCCGGCTTCGCGGAAGTCAAAACTGCCATCTTTTGACTGGCCGAAATAATTGTTGCCATCGGTGCTGATATAACTCTGGCTGACAAAGCCATGTACTTCAGTGCTTTCGGTCAATTCAAAAGCGGATATCTGAATACTCAAGAAAGCCGATGCCAGGGCACACGCTTTGAGGATGAAGCCGGTAAACGTGTTATTGAATCTCAATAACATGGCTTGCTCCTTTATCTGTTGCTGCATTGATATAGCCTATAGCGCCGGGCGTCGAACTGACCGCCTCAATCATTGCTTGTTCTGATTCGACTTCCGTGGGCGCCCTGCCGGTACCGGAATACATCAACCGTTGCCAGACCCGTTCCAGCTGATAAGGGTAAGTTTTGAGAACCTGAATAGCAAAGCCCCGATGTTGTGGATGCTTTGATGGCAGGACAAAGACCTTGATACGGCTGCCGTCTGGCCAGCTACGGGTTTTCATGCCGTAGATAGCCCATAAACTTTGTGGGGATAGTTGTACGGAGGATTGATCCGAATGGACGATTACATGCGATGACTCAGCCCGGGCTTTGTTATCGGGTAACAGGCATAGCAACATCATAAACCCGGTTAAAAACCAGGATCTATGATCAGCCAAGCATTGCCGAATCACGCCCATGACCCCCCCATATTCTGAATCCACTTAAATACCTGATTCAGAACTCTTCTCTGATCAATAAAGGGAACAGAATCCTTTTAGCCCAGATTAGAAAGGTTTTACTCAGAGGTAAATTAAAACCCGCCTTATGGATGCCCATTATGAGGATGTTAATAACCTTGGTAATAAGTGGTTTTTCTGCAGGAGTGTAATTAGTCCCTTTTGTTAATGTTGATCCATATCATGAAAGTACCTTTCAGATGGTGGTGACAGGGTCGGTCTACCTCTTATTACTCCTTAATAGGTATATTGGCAGGTTCAGAGTTTGACATAATCGGCTAATCACCCGTATTGCGGGATAATCACTGCTTTAATTCAGGGCTGCAGGAGGCCGGATGACTACCCAGAATATACTGACCGACAGCTTTGGCCGGACGATCGATTACCTGCGACTTTCGGTAACCGATCGTTGCGACTTTCGTTGCGTGTACTGCATGTCTGAGGATGTTCGTTTTCTGCCCCGGGCCCAGGTACTGACGCTTGAGGAACTAGCGACGCTAGGTCAGGCCTTTACCGAACTGGGGGTCAAAAGAATCCGCCTGACCGGAGGTGAACCGCTGGTACGGCGGGATATCGTCTCACTTGTTTCAAGAATCGCGGTATTGCCGGGCCTCAATGAAGTTACCCTGACCACCAACGGCTCTCAGCTGCAGGAGTTTGCCAAACCGCTGCAGCAAGCCGGACTGAAGCGATTGAACATCAGCCTGGATACATTGCAGCAGGATCGTTTCAGTTCTTTAACCCGGCGCAATAAGCTGGATCAGGTGCTGGCCGGAATCGATGCTGCAGTTGCGGCTGGTTTCGAACGAATCAAATTGAATGCTGTAATTCTCAAGGGCCGCAATGATGACGAAATCGTGCCGCTGGTCGAGTATGCCCGTGAGCGTGGTATCGATATCAGTTTTATCGAAGAGATGCCTTTAGGACAGATTACCGAACATGACCGGGCAGCGACCTATTGCTCAAGCGATGAGGTGCAGCGAGTTATATCGCAACAGTATCCTTTGGTGGCCAGCACCGAAGCGACAGGTGGACCGTCGCGTTATTTCCGCATGGCTGATTCTAAAAGTCGGGTTGGGCTGATCTCCCCTCATAGCCATAATTTCTGTGGTGCCTGTAACCGGATCCGGATTACGGTGGAAGGACAGCTGCTGCTTTGCCTGGGTCGGGAAAATGCAGTCGATCTGCGTGCCATATTACGGCGCTACCCTGGCGATACTGAGCCCTTGAAACAGGCGGTAGTAGAGGCTTTGCAATACAAGCCTGAACGCCATCGTTTTGATGTCGAAGATGAGCCACAGATAGTGCGCTTCATGAATATGACTGGCGGTTGAGGTGAGTATTCCAGTGAACAACTTTGGTCGTAATAGCTGTGATCTCAATATCGGTGTTCGCAATACCTGTGATTACAACACCAATGCATATACCCAGGAGACGCTATGAGTCAGCCGGTATCCGAATATGGCTATAAATTAGCCCGTAAAAATGTCCTGTTTCAGATGCTGGAAGATGATGTATTCAGCTGGTTGCTTGAGAATGCCCGGCAGCTGACCCTGAATAAAGGGGATAGCTTGTTCTCCCAGGGAGAGAAGGCTGATCGCTTTTATCTGGTAACCAGTGGCCGTATTAAGTTATTTCATCTGTCTGTCGACGGCCAGGAAAAAGTTGTCGAAGTGATCAGTGAAGGGGATACCTTTGCCGAAGCGGTAATGTTTATGGAGCAGGGTAAATACCCGGTGCATGCAGAAGCTCTGGGGCCTGCCCAACTGATTGTATTTAATAACCGTGACTATAAAGCGATTCTGCAGGACTCCAGCGACAGTTGTTTTCGTCTGATGGCGAACATGGCTCGTCGCTTGCACCTGCGGCTGAGCGAGATCGAGACCCTTACCGTACAGAACGCCCGCCATCGGGTGGTGCGTTTTTTGTTGGGACAGCTTGAACAAACAAAAGGTACTTTGATTGAGCTGCCGATGGCTAAGCGCCTGGTCGCTTCCCGTTTAGCGATGCAACCGGAGACGTTTTCCCGGGTGATTCATGACCTGAAAGAGCAAGGTATTCTGGATGTGCAGGGGCGTAACTTGCATGTTTGTGATGTTAAGGCTTTGAAATCATTCAATTAATATTCAGGTAATGATGAAAGCGAAATCTCTGCCACTGGTATATTCCTGCTCTGGTTGCTCCAATGTGGCGCAACTGGCGAATGATGTCGCTCTGCATATCGATCAGAGCGGCAGAGCTGAGATGTCCTGTATCGCTGGGGTCGGTGGTGGTGTTCCTGCGCTGGTTAAAATTGCACGCTCTGGCCGACCGGTCATCGCAATCGATGGTTGCCAGCTGCACTGCGCAGAAGCCTGCCTGAAGAATGCCAATGTGAACCCCGATCACCATATCCGCCTATATGATCTTGATTATAAGAAGCGGAAGAAGCAGAAAGCCTCGCAGGCCCAGTTTATCGAGGTCGTTGAACTGCTGGAAAACCTCCTTCCCCAATAATCTGTTTCTATCTGAATGGATTATCCCATTCTGTTTGAAGTTCAGTTATTTCCGAATAGCGGACTTTCTTCGATTGTTTGTGCCAGGCGTCGGGTTGCTTCATTTATCCGGGCTGCGGTAAACACTGCGACCTCTGTTTCCGGCAGAGCGGGCAGATCCTCCTCAATTACCACCAGATCCTCTTCCAGGGTATGCCGTGGGATAATGCCAACGCCGATACCGGCCCGTACTGCTGCCAAAACACCTGCTCGACTTTGGCTGGTGAAAGCAATTCGGTAAGGCCTGGCCGATTGTTCCAGCGCCTTGCGGGCATAGTTTCTGTGATAGCAGCCCTCATCAAATACTGCCAATGGCAGGGTCGCCTGCTGATGGACATTATGGTCTTTAGCGCGAACCCAGACCAATTCATCCCGCCGCAGTCGTATGCCACCACCGGAATTTGCGGGCATCTCTACCAGTGCGATATCAATCTTTCCCTGTTCCAGCATGTCGGTCAGATAGTGCGGCCGGTGGTCACAGAACACTTCTAACTGTGCCTCCGGGTAGCTCAGGATAAAGGCTTTCAGCAGGGGCGTCAGGGTTCTGCTGGCATACTGATCGTGGGTGCCGAGGCGAACCTGCCCACTGATATCAATATTCTGAAACGAACCGACAATCTGATCGTGCAGGTTAAGCAGTTGCTGGGCGTGGGATTTCAGTTGCATACCTGTAGCGGTCAATCTGACGCCGTGCTGGCCCCGCTCCATCAGCGGGTTAGCAACCAGATCTTCTAATCTGTTCAACTGCATGCTGATGGTTGAAGGGGCTTTGTGCAGCTGATTTGCCGCTGCAGTGAGGTTAAGTGTTTCAGCAACGACCATAAAGGTTCGTAACAGGGCAATTGGCAGATCACGCATATGTCAGAATTCACTTAAATTGAATGTAGGCGTCAATATTTATCGATTTACCGAATAAAGGCAAGTGCCTAGGATAGCCAGTCCGGGCTTCAGGCCGGTATTTCCAGGATCCCGAAAAAATAATTTCTTGAACAGTGACCCGACAGTCATGGAGAGTGTTTGATGCGAATGACCACCACCTTTGGAATAAACCAGATAATCAGCCACGGTTTCGGCGTATTCCTGTTCGCAGCTCTGGTGCCGATGATGCGGGAGTCGATCGCGATCAGCCACTGGCATCTGGCGGCGATCGGTGCGTTGACCCAGTTATCTTATCTTGGTGGGGCGATGCTGCTGGGGCTGATCGGACACCGTATCGATTCCGGACGGCTGGTGCTGATTACCGGTTCTGTAACCAGTTTGTTGCTGTTTGCCATGGCGACCCTGGATGAGCCGATGGCGGTTTTACTGGTGCTGACCTGTATGGCCGCCAGTGCTGCGATCAGTTGGGGTGCCATAATTGAGCTGATAACCCGATATGCGCGTCCAGCATTTTGTTCGACCTGCTTATCCAGTGCCTCCAGCGGCACGGCCTGGGGCTACGGCCTGAACGGTTTGCTTATTTTGCTGGTGGTGCCGCTGCTGGGCTGGCGCAGCAGCTGGTTGCTGGCCGGAATGTTGGGGACTGTTACCGTTATTCTGACTTTATTACTGTTGAAAAATCTTAAACAGCGTGCGGTCACTAATTCGACAGAAGCAACTGCAGCCCTGTCGGCACGGCAATTGTTTCGTACTATCGTGCAGGAGCGTGCGGCGTTCTTCGCTTGCCTGATCTGTTTCATGGTCGGTTTTGCAACGATGCCGTTCTCGACCTGGCTGAATACCTACCTGGCGGAATTAATGCTGCCTCCTGCGCTCGGTGGCTATACATGGACGATAGCAGGCGTTACCGGCATGGCGGCCGGCTTTTTGTCGGGTAAGCTGGCCGATAGCAAAGGGCATGGTGTAGCGCTGTTGATCGTATTTGCGGGTTTTGCCCTGGGCTTGCTCGCATTTGTCTACGATCCTGCTTATTTTGCGGTGTTTGCCGGGTTTGGCTACGGCCTGATGTATTTCCCTATGTGGGGGATTATTGCGGGCTGGGTTAACCAGCATTACTCCTCTACAGCGACGATGCAGATAAACGGTATCGGCATGGTCACCTTCGGCCTGGGTGGCGCACTGGGTAATCTTATGGCGGGATTTATACAGGATATCAGCGGCAGCCTGGCGGGGGTCTATTGGGTAATCACAACCGATGCACTGCTGTTGGTTGCAGTCGCAGTGTATATCCTGATGACGGAATCAAAACGGGCGCATGCTAAGGAAAATCAACTTGCCGGTAGTTGTTAGAGGTAGTTGTAATAGGTAGTTGTTAGAAGTGGTTGCTAGAGGTCGTTGTAATAGGTAGTTGTTAGAAGTGGTTGCTAGAGGTCGTTGTCACAACAGAAAGCTGTTCAGGATAGTCGTGGCAGAGAGTAACGGCTATTGCCTGAGGAGTTCTGTCTCTATCTGCCCGGCTCTTTCTTTGCCCTGTCCAGTTGCAGGCTTATCTCAGCATACATTCGTTTCAGCCGTTTATTCTCCTGTTCCAGTTCGGTCAAGTCCCGGGTGGTCTGCTGTTTAGCCATTTGGTGTTCCAGGGTCTCTCTGTATTGCTGGGCCTTTAGCCGGTACTGATGGATATCCTGATAGCGCTGATCAAGCCGGTCCAGCAGCTGTTCAATCTCCTGTTGCTGTTGGCTGACGGCGCGTTCCAGTTCTGTGATCTGGGAGTGCAACATATCGATAGTCTTATCTTTCTCTCCGCCTGAAGCTGTCTTTTCAGCGGCCTTAAGTTCACTGGATATATGATGGAATACGGCCTGCAGTTCGTTGGACTCCTTCGTGCTGTAATGAACATGATTCTTTATGGCACTGTGAGAGCTGGCAGCGCCAATGGATCCGGCCAGCTCATGCTCGATCATCCTGTGGTATTCGACCAGTTCGATAATGTTGATCTGTTCTTTATCATATATCTGCAAATTGGCTTCGATATGTCGCAACAGGTTGATCGCTTTCTTCCGGCGCAGGTAGCGACTAAGTAACTGCAGGGCTTCTTCCCGTTTGTCTTCAAGGAGGATGTGATCATCCAGTCCGATCGGACGCACTGTCCGCTCCGGGGCGATCTCACTGCTGAACAGTTGCATAAACTCCTCTGTCAGGTTGCGTTCTTCCTTGTGGGGGCTAATAAATATAGACAGAGTGATATACAGCAGAGTGTTTATGCCCAGTGAAAATAGCAGGCCGTGCGCTGTGTTATCCAGGCCGGTAAGGCCTAGCAGGCCATCGGGTCGTAACCAGCCGATTCCGAAAGGACCATTAAGCAGTACCTCCGGTTGCAGGCTGTATTGTTGCAACAGGATAGGTAGTAGCAGGGTATAGAACCAGATCAGTAAACCCGCCAGCATGCTGCAAAGGGCTGCCCGAAAGTTTCCACGCTGCCAGAACAGTCCACCGAACAGTGCAGGTACCACTTGCAGCATGGCAGTAATAGCCAGGGTGCCGATAGACAGCAACAGATAGGAGGCGGTCAGGATTGTAACAAACAGGTAGGCCATCACTATCACCAGAAATGCAGCCAGCCAGCGAACCTGGAGCAGATAACCGCGCAGCCAGGACAATCGATTCCAGTGTTCTGCGGCGGGTAGCACCAGGTGGTTGGTTACCATAGTGGAGACCGTTGTAGTGGTGATTATCACCATGCCAGAAGCCGCTGCAAACCCTCCGATAAAGGTGCCCAGGGCCAGCAGGCTGTTACCGGATTGCAGGGGCAGCAATAACATTGTCATATCCGCCTGCTGTGGCGTTATGCCTTGTAATACGCCTGCAGCGGCGATGGGCCCTATAAACAGGGAAAACAGAAACAGGTAAAAGAAGAGGATTATTGCTGCGGGTTTGATATCTTTCTGACTGGCGTTTTCTACTACCGCGATATGGAACTGGCGGGGCAGCATCAGTATTGAGAAAAAACCGATAACAAACAAAGAAAGCATGGCTGAGGTACGTTGCTGCTCGGGTCCCAGCCCCTTGATATGCTGCAGCCTGTTCAGGTCCAGCTGATTAAATATATCGCCGAAGCCCTGATACAGCCCGAATGTGACAAAGATCCCCACCGCCAGCATCGCCGCCAGCTTTATTATGCACTCCATGGCCAGTACGACCAGCATGCCATAATGATGTTCGGTTGGGTCAAGGCGGCGGATACCGTAGAGGATAGTGAAGAGGAGCAGGATCAGGCTGCTGCCAATACCGATAAGGTTGATTTTTTCACTATCAGCCGGGGTTGAGGTGAGCACGCCGATCGACTCAACGATGGCTTTAATCTGCAAGCCGATATAGGGCACGCTACCCAGTACTACAATCAGGGTCACCAGTGCTGCCAGCGTGCGTGAGCGGTTATATCGGGCGGCGATCAGATCCGCAAGGCTGGTGATATGCAACGCTTCCTTGACCTGGACCATACGGCGCAACAGTACCCACCACAGCGCAATACAGCAGTAACTGCCCAGTTCTATCATCACAAACAAAAAACCGTGGCTGGCTGCGTAGCCAACATTGCCATAAAACCCCCACGAAGTCTGGTAGACCCCCATCGAGATGGCATAGATCCATAGATAATAGTTGTGTAGCCGTTGCTGATGACGTTCAGCTTTGGTTGCAACGGCGAACAACAGTGCCATATAGAGGCAGATGACGAGAAATACTGTGAGTACGCTGAACATAGGCGGCGTGGTACCCAGTTCGGGTTTAGTGACCGGCAATATTGGAGTTAAGTATAGCAGTGGGGGGAGGGGATCAGTTGCCAGAACCGCCGAACAAGTTCGGCTCGCTAGAACGGCGCTGCGCGCCTTGTTAGTCGCTAGAAAAAACGTAAAAGCCCTCTTAAAAAGCACCGAGGTACAACATGCTCAGGTTCGTTGTAAGATGGTAGGTTGGTCTGAGCATAGCGAAGCCCAACAGGTTTTAAGGTTTTTCTAACTAGAACAAGCGGGAGGTATTCTATTAATGTAATCTTTTGTATCACACTCCTTACTTTGTAATATTTGTAGGTTGGGGCAGCGAAGCGTAGCCCGCTATCCGGTGGCGGGATGGAAACGGATGAGAGTGGATATTGGCTTTATCTCAGTAGGACAGTAAATATAACCTTAGGCGTCCGGGCTGAGTTTAGTTACTATCCACAGCAGTAGGAGTTGTAATTTTTTCATCCGCTGTGGCGTGCAGCGGATTCAGCGGAAAGTAAGATGCTTAATTTTTTCGAACGCCTGATCCCCCCATTCGTAAAAGCCCAGCCAGAGCAGCCACCCGGGGGGCTATACGCTTTTTGTCGTCACTATACCCGGGGCATGGAGCTGCCATTGCTGTTAATGACGCTTTGTTCGTCGGGGTTGGCAATTACCGAAGTCTATCTGTTTGGCTTTCTCGGACAACTTGTCGACTGGTTGAGCACTAAGCAGCCGGAAACCTTATGGCAGCAGGAGGGGGATACCCTGATCGGGGTCGGTCTGTTACTGCTGGTCGGGTTGCCGTTGCTGGTTTTACTGCATTCTGTGATTGTGCATCAGGCGCTGCTGGGAAACTTTCCGATGTCGATTCGCTGGCTGGCACACCGTTATCTGCTGCGCCAGAGCCTGGCTTTCTATCAGAATGACTTTGCCGGACGAATTGCTACTAAAGTGATGCAAACTTCACTCGCGGTCCGCGAGGCGGTGATGAAGTTGCTGGATGTTCTGGTCTACGTCGCGATCTATTTTATCTCGATGCTGGTGTTAGTCGCGCAAGCGGATATACGTCTGATGTTGCCGCTACTGGGCTGGTTGCTGGTGTATATCGGGTTGATGAGTTACTTCGTGCCGCGTCTTAAACGCATTGCCTCTTTACAGGCGGATGCCCGCTCCTCGATGACCGGCCGAATGGTCGATAGTTATACTAATATTTCCACCGTTAAGCTGTTCTCCCACAGCCAGCGGGAATCCGACTACGCCCGCGAGAGTATGGATGAGTTTCTCGATACGGTATATCGGCAGATGCGTCTGGCGACCGGTCTGAATGTGATGGTGCAGAGCCTGAATTATGTGCTGGTGTTTTTTGTCGCGGCCACTTCAATCTGGCTGTGGAGCGATAGCCTTGTGACGGTCGGCGCTATCGCTATAGCGATCAGCCTCGCGTTGCGGCTTAACGGTATGTCGCAATGGATTATGTGGGAAGTGAGTATGCTGTTTGAGAATATCGGTACTGTAAACGATGGCATTACAACGTTGTCGCAGCCATTGGACGTGGTGGATGAGCCCGATGCAAAAGACCTTAACGTCAGTGCCGGTGAGATCCGTTTTGAGCAGATGGATTTTCACTACGGTAAAGACAGTGGCGTAATCGATGCCCTGAATCTGATGATCAAACCGGGCGAAAAAGTGGGCTTAGTCGGCCGCTCCGGGGCCGGTAAATCGACCCTGGTTAACCTGTTGCTGCGCTTTCACGATCTGGCCGACGGCAAAATTCTGATCGATGGTCAGGATATCAGTAAGGTTCGGCAGGAAAGTTTGCGGGCTCAGATAGGGATGGTGACCCAGGATACTTCCCTGCTGCATCGCAGTGTGCGGGATAATATTCTATACGGACATCCGGATGCCAGCGAGGCTGAGGTTATTGCTGCTGCCAGGCGGGCAGAAGCCCATGAATTTATTCTCGAGCTGAGTGATCCGCAGGGGCGTACCGGCTACGATGCCCAGGTTGGTGAACGGGGCGTGAAACTGTCTGGAGGCCAGCGTCAGCGTATCGCGATAGCCCGGGTTATCCTGAAGAATGCACCGATTCTGATTCTTGATGAAGCAACATCTGCACTGGATTCGGAAGTCGAGGCGGATATTCAACGCGGCCTGTCTAACCTGATGAAGGGGAAGACCGTGATCGCTATTGCGCACCGCTTATCGACCATTGCGGCAATGGATCGATTGATCGTGCTGGATCAGGGGCAGATCGTGGAGCAGGGGACGCATCAGGAGCTGATCCACAGCGGTGGTATCTACGCCCAGTTGTGGGCCCACCAGTCTGGTGGCTTTATCGGCGTGGAAGCTTAAGGGCAAGATCAGGAAAAGCGCTTAGACTGTAACAGTTAAGTATTAAACTGTTCTGTTAATAGTCCTGCAAGGGAGTTTCTAATGGCGACTATATCCTGGCTATCACTGGCCTGGTGCGCTTTACCCGTATTGCTTATTGCAGCTATCTATATGAGCTGGGCTGGTAATGTTTCTGAGATATTACTGGCCAGTGCGCGGATGACTCTGCAACTGGTGGGTGTCGGGTACGTACTGGTGGCACTGTTTGAAAACCCTTCGCCGTGGATTACGCTGGCTGTACTCACAGTGATGATCTGTGCGGCCAGCTGGATAGCGATCCGGCCGGTCAGTCACCACAACGGTTTTCTTCGACCCGCGGTTATTGCCCTGGGAGTGTCGGTGGCGCTGCACCTGACGATATCGTTGCTGTTGGTACTGGAGGTAGAAAGCTGGTACGAACCGCGGGTGATTATCCCGCTGGCAGGAATGTATTTTGCCAATACCATGAATGCGATCAGTCTGGCGGCGGAGCGTTATCATGCAGAACTTCATGAAGGCAAAGATGAGAAAAAGGCCCGTTTAACCGCCTTTAAAGCGGCGATGATTCCGCAGATCAATACCCTGATGGCAGTTGGATTGGTGGCGCTGCCAGGTATGATGACCGGACAGATCCTGTCCGGAGTATCGCCACTGATTGCAGTGCGTTACCAGATCATGATTATGACCATGATTCTCGGAGCTGGCGGACTGGGTGCAGCCCTTATGCTGTGGCAACTGGGGCGGCACTATATTCGGCAGCCGATGGTGGTCAGAAACAGATCGGATGCTGAGTGATGATAGCGGTTCATTTAAAATCTGAAGGTAGTCGTGATTCATGAAAGTAACGCCTGTAAAAACCACTATATTCACCCTGTTTGCCCTACTGGCATTTGCCGGCAACTCTGTACTCTGTCGCATGGCCCTGGGTGAAGAGGTCATCGATGCGGCTAGCTTTACGGTTATCAGATTGTTATCCGGTGTTCTGGTATTACTGATTATCACGGCACTCATGGCAAAAGGACCTGATGTTAAACCGGGAGCTGAATCTGGTGTCGGGAAAACGTCGAAAGGTAGCTGGCTGGCAGGCTTTATGCTGTTTCTTTATGCCCTGACATTTTCATATGCTTATGTTTCTTTAGATACCGGCACCGGAGCGCTGATTCTGTTTGGTGCAGTTCAGATTACGATGATCCTTATAAGTCTGTTCAGGGGTACCCGGCTACATTACTCGGAGTGGCTGGGGATGACTGTTGCCTTCGCCGGCTTTGTCTATCTCGTGGCGCCTGCGGTAAATACACCGTCACTGACCGGCTTTATCCTGATGACCGTAGCGGGAATCGCCTGGGGAGGCTACACCCTGAAAGGCCGGGGCTCGGTAAATCCACTTGCCGATACGCATTATAATTTCCTGCGCACAATTCCTTTTATCCTGATCGTTGCGGTGCTGGCTTTTCAGAATATTGATATCAGCCTGAAGGGGCTGGTACTGGCGGTATTGTCGGGTGCCGTTGCATCCGGTATCGGCTATGCCGTCTGGTATCAGGCGCTACGCGGGTTATCCGCGACCCAGGCAGCGGTATTACAACTGCTGGTGCCGGTGATTGCCGCCGCTGGCGGGGTTATCTTTACCGATGAGTCGATTTCATTGCGTTTTATTATTGCCTCAGTATTGGTTTTGGGCGGGATAATGATGGTGGTCTTAGGCCGTTATTATCTGACTCGCGCAAAAATTGACAAGGTGAGTGTCTGATCATGAAGAGCGGTTTGAATAAAAGTACGTCCAGTGATCTTGCAGCCCTCAGAGGTTTAGGCAAAGTGTCCGCCGGATGGCTGATTGAAGCAGGTATTTCCAGCGCTGAAGAACTGGTTGAGGTGGGGGCGGTGCGGGCGTATCTGCGGGTACACTCTTTGCCTGGTATTAACTCTGGAGTAAAGCCGGGAATGAACCTGTTGTATGCGCTGGTCGGAGCAATTGAAAACCGGCCATGGCAAGAGGTTGCCCGCATAGAAAAAGGCCGCTTGTTGAGTGAGCTTGAGAGCTATAGGGAGATGGATCGGTTGTTTGACGGTAGCGGGTCATAGCCGTCGGTAGTGCTGCAAATTTCTCTGGAGCAGCTCCCTGTAGCAGTGACTTCGGCTGAGTTAAGCGTTATCTTGATCTCCTTTTTCGTACAGAATTGAGCTTATTATGGAACTTCAGCTACTACTGACCTATCTGGTGGCTATCACCTTGCTTACCATTACACCGGGTGTGGATACCATGATTATGATCCGCAATAGTGCCCGCGGTGGCTGGCAGGATGGAGTGGCTACCAGCACCGGAATTTGCTCAGGACTGTTCTTGCACGCGGCGGTTTCGGCCATGGGGATCTCGGTTATTCTGCTGCAATCCGCCTATGCGTTCAGCGCATTGAAGCTGGTGGGTGCCTGCTACCTGATCTGGCTGGGCGGCAATAGCCTGTATGCCCTGTTGAAGGGGCGGGGCGCTTTTCATATTGGTCCGGCTCAGGCCGGCAAGTTTAAACTGCGCCGGTCATTGCGCGAAGGTTTTCTTTCAAATGCGCTGAATCCGAAGACGGCACTTTTCTACATGGCGTTTCTGCCACAGTTTATTGATCCTGCCGGTTCTGCACTGCTGCAGTCGCTGTTTCTTGCAGGTTTACATTTTATTATCGCTATGATCTGGCAGACGCTGCTGGCAGTCGGAGTTAACCGGGCTAAAGACTGGCTGCAAAGACCCCGTGTCAGCCAATGGTTTAATGGCCTTACCGGCAGCGTGCTGGTATTTCTTGGATTGAAACTGGCTACTAGCGAGTAAGTTGAATTTAAAGGAAATAATGGAATGAACATTCAACAATTATTTGGTATTGAACTGCCAATTATTCAGGCACCCATATTAGCCGGTGTACAGGGTAGTAGACGGATAAGAGTATGATTAGTCAGGTTTTAAAGGGGTATGGAATGAACATTCAACAGTTATTTGGCATTGAGTTGCCGGTTATTCAGGCACCCATATTAGCCGGTGTACAGGGTAGTAGACGGATAAGAGTATGATTAGTCAGGTTTTAAAGGGGTATGGAATGAACATTCAACAGTTATTTGGCATTGAGTTGCCAGTTATCCAGGCACCCATATTAGCCGGTGTACAGGGCAGTAAACTGATAAGAGTATGATTAGTCAGGTTTTAAAGGGGTATGGAATGAATATTCAACAGTTATTTGGCATTGAGTTGCCGGTTATTCAGGCACCCATATTAGCCGGTGTACAGGGCAGTAAACTGATAAGAGTATGATTAGTCAGGTTTTAAAGGGGTATGGAATGAACATTCAACAGTTATTTGGCATTGAGTTGCCGGTTATCCAGGCACCGATGGCCGGCGTTCAGGGCAGTGAGTTAGCGATTGCTGTATCTGAAGTGGGGGGGCTTGGCTCCCTGCCATGTGCCATGCTGACGCCGGATGCGATAGTTGCTGAACTGGATAAAATCCGTCAGGCAACGGATAAGCCGGTTAACCTGAATTTTTTCTGTCATACCCCGCCGGGATCTGATCAGCAGCAAGAGCAGCAGTGGCGTAAGGCTTTAAGCTCCTACTATGAAGAGTTTGATATTGATCCTGACAGCATTACTGCCGGTGCTGGTCGTGCGCCTTTCAGTGCAGAGATAGCGGAAGTTGTCGGCCGTTACAAACCTGAAGTGGTCAGTTTTCATTTTGGGCTTCCGTCACCACAGCTACTGCAGCAGGTGCGCAGCTGGGGTAGTAAGATTATCTCCAGTGCGACCACTGTTGCAGAGGCGGTATGGCTGGAACAGCAAGGCGTGGATGCGATTATCGCCCAGGGCCTGGAAGCGGGTGGCCACCGGGGTATTTTTCTGACTAACGATATGACTACCCAGATGGGGACTTTTGCGCTGTTGCCGCAAATTATAGCCGCCGTCGAACTGCCGGTAATTGCTGCCGGTGGTATTGCCGACGCTGGCGGGGTTAAGGCGGCTCTGGCGATGGGGGCAGCCGGGGTGCAGGTAGGCACAGCGTATCTGTTATGCGATGAAGCTAACACCAGCGCAGTGCATCGTGCAGCGCTTGTCTCCGCAGGGGGTGAGCATACCGCACTGACCAATATTTTCTCAGGCGGGCCGGCGCGGGGTATTGTTAACCGTGTTATCCGGGAGCAGGGGCCGATAAGCCCTGATGCCCCTGCATTTCCTCTGGCGACCTCTGCTATAGCACCCTTGCGGGCTGCGGCTGAGGCACAGGGCTACGGTGATTTTTCACCGTTATGGTCGGGTCAGAACAACCGCGGCTGCAAAGCAATTCCGGCGGCTGAGCTGACCTTACAATTAATGGGCTAAAAATTAATGTTATCGGGTTGATATCGCTTCAGTGAACCCCATATCGATAGCATTGTTACTTTTATAAAACCGAGGCCTTTGTCAGTGTCTGCTGTCCCGGTCCTCTCAACTGAGATTTAAATAATGCAAGTTGCTGACAAGAAAATCGTACGGATTCACTACACCCTGAGCAACGTTGATGGCGAAGTGATGGATTCATCTGAAGGCCAGGAGCCGTTGGCTTACCTGCACGGTACCGGCAGCATCGTACCGGGTCTGGAAAAGGAACTGCTGGGTAAGCAGGCTGGCGATAAGGTTAACGTTGAAGTGACGCCTGAAGAGGGTTACGGCGAGCTGAACGCTGAACTGGTTCAGGAAGTTGACCGCGCCGCTTTTGAAGGGGTTGATGATATTCAGGTTGGTATGCGCTTTATGGCTCAGACCGCCTGGGGTGAGCAGCCGGTTATTGTTACTGCAATGACAGAAGAGACCGTTACTGTTGATGGTAACCACCCATTGGCTGGTCAGACGCTGAAGTTTGATGTTGAGCTGGTTGAGGTGCGTGATGCTTCTGAAGAAGAGCTGGAACACGGCCATGCCCATGGTGAAGGTGGCCACCACCACTAAGCTTTAAGGTATACCAGATTAAAAAGGGCGCCTGGCGCCCTTTTTTGTGCCCATAAATAACGGATGGCTCGATCTGATACATTTTCACGGATACAGGGAGATCCGGTGATGGAATTGTCGGCTAAAAGTATTAATTGCAGCTGTATGAAAAGGTAGGTTTTAATACAAAGCGGGTCAGCTATTGTGACAATGACATAATACTTTAGTCACAATTGGTCAGGCCAGTTCTGTTTTAACCGTTGTAATAACCGCGGCTCTCCTATAGATTGGCCCAGAATCTAAAAGTCTGATACATAATTCAGTGCAAAAAAATAAAAATTTGTACATGAATATCTTCCGATTCAAGTTTAGCTGTAAAGCATGCTTGTAATGATTTTTTTAATCCTGCTCGTAATATTTTGCTCCGATAGTGGCGAACTTATTATCTGAATTCTCGAAGCAGGGGCATTGGGTTAATGGTTGACCCGATCTAACATAGGACGTCTGGCAGTAAGGAAGTTTTTAGTTTTTAACACAGTTTGTGAGATCTGAAGTCTCAGCCTGTGTTTGTTGTATGGTTTAGATTAGTATTTGAGCGAATTACCTGTATTACCCGTAAAGAAACGTCACCTCTACACTTTGCTAATTTTCCTGCTGTGCCTGATCGTCGGATTGTTCTGGACCCGGCAGGCGATCAAAGCTGACGAAAAAGATTACCTCTCACTTTTGAATGATGTTGCCCAGGCTCAGGCTGACCTGATCGAGCGACGGCTTTCCCGGTCGATGCTGGCGACTAATTTTCTTGCCCATACTGTCATCGAAAATGGCGGCTCAGCGCCTAAGTTTGAATATCATGCCCGGCGGCTGATCGAGACCCTGGGCGGTATATCCAATCTGCAGCTGGCACCGGACGGCATAGTCAGTTCTATCTACCCTCTGGCCGGCAATGAAAAAGCGATCGGTCACAACATTCTTGAGCACGATGCCCGCCGTGATGAAGCCTGGCAGGCGATCAATGAAAACCGGACGATTATGGCGGGGCCTTTTGAGTTGATTCAGGGCGGCGTGGCGGTTATCGGCCGGCGACCGGTGACGATCAGAGATGATACCGGCGAACATTTCTGGGGCTTTGCTTGTGCCTTGATCTTCCTTGATGAACTTATCTCGGCCACCGATCTACCGGTGTTGGAAGACAAAGGCTATCGATTTTCTCTGCATCACAATAGCAGTGCCGGTCGGGGCGAGTCATTTTACCGTACCGCAAACTGGCCAAGCGTACCAAACAATGAACAGCAAGTAGAACACCGCGTTCAGATTCCCGGGAGTTCCTGGTCTCTGGTGGTCAGTAAAGATTACCCTCTGATTCCGTCGTATATTACCGGCGCATTATTGAGTGTGTTGCTGGCAGGCTTGGTAAGTTTGCTTGTATACCGCATCCTGCATCAACCGGAGCTGCTGCAGCAAAAGTTGCGTGAGAGCAGAGCCAAGCTGGAGCATTTGTCGTTTTACGATATTCTTACCGGGCTGGCAAACCGCAAACTGTTTAAGCAGGAGTTGCTGCGCCTGAATGAAGATAATCAGCACAGCCAGCAGGGCGCCGTATTGCTATATATGGATCTGTCGGGTTTCAAGCGGATCAATGATTCCTATGGTCGTAAAGCTGGAGATCAGGTGTTGATCGAGGTAAGCCAGCGCTTACGTAGCGGGGTGCGAGCTAATGATATGGTTGCCCGGCTGGGGGCTGACGAATTTGCGATTTTGCTGAAGAACGTAAAGTCTACCCAGGGAGCTCGACGGATTGCGGAGTCGTTGCAGTTTGCTATAGGCCAGTCATATTTACTGGAACAGCAGGAGGTACAGATCTCGGCTTGTGTCGGTATCACGATGCTGCCTGCCGATAACCCTGATGCCGGTTGCTGGCTGCAGAACGCTGATCTTGCCCTGTATGCGGCTAAGCAGCAAGGTAAGGATGGGATATCATTTTTTGATCCGCATATTCAGACCGCTGTGACGCAAGGCTTGCAGCTTGAGCAGGAGCTGAGGCAAGCGCTCGAAGAGGATCAGCTTGCTCTGTTTTATCAGCCCCAGGTTGATCTCAAGCAGCAGCAGGTTATCGGTTATGAGGCGTTGATTCGTTGGCAGCATCCGGAAAAAGGCCTGCAATCCCCCCTCAGTTTTATTCCGGTCGCGGAAGAGTGTGGCTTGATTGTGCCGATCGGCTATTGGGTTATAGAACAAGCCTGTCGGATGATAAAACATCGTGAGGAGCAGGGGCTGGAATCCAGGTTCGTCGCGGTTAATCTATCTCCGGTGCAGTTTCAGGATCCACAATTGATCACCCGGATCAGGGAGATTGTTCATCGTATTGAGATTGATCCGGCCCTATTGGAAATTGAGATTACTGAAGGTTCATTGATCGAAGATGTCGGGCAGGCGGTTGAGGTGCTGCACCGTATGCGAAGTCTGGGGCTGACTATCTCTATCGACGATTTTGGTACAGGCTATTCTTCCCTGGCGCAGCTGAAACAGCTGCCGGTTGACAGGTTGAAGATTGATCGCAGCTTTATTGTCGGTCTGGCCAGTGACCCCGATGATCAGATGATTGTTGGAGCGGTAGTGGCTATGGCACATAAGCTTGGTCTGAAGGTGGTTGCTGAAGGAATTGAAACCGAGCAGCAGTTGGCGATGTTGACTTCTTGTCATTGCGATATTGGCCAGGGCTTTCTGTTTGGTCGGCCTGAGCCGGAAGCCCTGCACAGTGTTGAGTCCCTTAAAGAGCAGTGCAGTGTTGAGTCGGTCAAAGAGCAACGCAGCGTCGTTCAGGGGCAGGTCTGATGCCTGTCAGGGCAGATATTCATATTGATGAAATACTGAAATGGACTTTGAATGGTTTGGTTATTTCATTAAACATCCTATCTGTCTGAGTCGATGCGGTTTAGTGATCAGTAATATATATTACTGTTTATTAAGGTTTTTTATGTTTTTCTTTGGGTTGGCATCAGTATTGCTCTTGTTTAATTGTTAAATGGTAATTGTAAGACGATAGATGCTAAAGGCTCAGCTGCGACGGTAAACTAAGATCCCCTCCTTTGTTTACCTTGGCATCACTCTCGAACAGAAAGGCGGGATATAGCGTTGCTTGCCAGTTAATCTGCATTATTTGGAATAGCACTCTTAGCCCCTCATTGAGGGGCTTTTTTTTAAGCCGTAGCTCGAGCATCGCATTATATGTGAGGTCTGAGCCTTGAACGTCTATTCGATTGAGCAACGAGTAACAATTATTGCTCGTTCCCTATCTGACTCCGGGCTATAGTGACTACAACACTTTTCATCTTTGCAGGGGATACGATGAGACAGCAGGTCGAAGCGGCTATTAGTGCAGTGGGGCAGGTGTTTTATGGCAAGGAGTTGCAGGTCAGGTTAGCACTGAGCTGTATTTTCAGTCAGGGTCATCTGTTGATAGAAGACCTGCCGGGTATGGGCAAGACGACTCTGGCCCATGCTTTAGCCAAAGTGCTGGGGCTGGATTATCAGCGTTTGCAGTTCACCAGTGATATGCTGCCGGCCGATATACTAGGGGTTAATATTTTCGATCCAGGCAATAACAGTTTTAAATTTCACCCAGGCCCTGTCTTTACCCAGCTACTACTGGCCGATGAGGTTAACCGGACCACACCTAAAACCCAGTCGGCCCTGCTTGAGGCGATGGAGGAACGAAGGGTTACTCTTGATGCAACGACTTACGAATTGCCCGCCCCTTTCTTTGTCATCGCTACGCAAAACCCCGTGACCCAATACGGAACGTTTCCGTTGCCTGAATCCCAACTGGATCGTTTTCTGATGCGGATCGAGCTGGGCTATCCCGATGCCAAAGCTGAGCGGGAGCTGTTAACTGGTGGTGACCCCCGCCGAAGGATGGATCAGCTTGAACAGGTGATTAATCTGCAACAACTGCAGCAGATTACCGATGCCTGCGCAGCGGTAAAAGCTTCGGACAGCGTGATCGACTATCTGCAGCGTATTGTTCGGTATAGCCGTCAGACCGCGGAATTCAGTTATGGTATTTCGCCCCGGGGCGCATTGGCCCTGCTCAATGCCTGTCGTAGCTGGGCGTATATTCATGGCCGTGATTATGTGGTGCCGGAAGATCTGCAGATGCTTATGGGACCAGTACTGGGCCATCGCTTGCGGGTCGCCGATGATGTCGGCAGTATCGCCGGTAAAGGGCTGATTCAGCGCTTGCTGAGCCAGGTTGATGTAGTTGCCTGACGGAGCTTGATAATGACAGAAATCGCAGCGGCAGGTTTCAGGAAACGACTCCGTAAGTCGGTACTGGATTGGGCCGTACGGCGTAGCCCCCGATCCCGCCAGCTGACCCTGAAGCAGAAGCGGATCTATATCATGCCCTCCGCCGCCGGTTTCGGTTTCCTGTTGCTGCTCGGCATCATATTACTGCTTGCGATAAATTATCAGAATAATCTGGCTTATGGTGTAGTTTTTTTGCTGCTCAGCTTATTCATCATCACGATCATCCATACCTACGCAAATATGTCAGGTCTGACCATCAGCTTTGTTCGCGGGCATCACTGCTTTGTTGGTGACGATGCGGCCTTTGAACTTCAGCTGAATGCTGCAGCGGGGCGTCAGTATCACAGCTTACAGCTGAGCTGGCAGGATGGGGCGGAAACAGCGCTGGACCTGGTTGATGGCAACGATGAATCGGTTACCCTCTACCTTCCGGCACGGCAACGGGGTGTGTTGCCCGCCGGAGTTTTGTTGATTCAGACCTATTACCCGCTGGGGCTGATTAAAGCCTGGAGCTGGCTGGACGCGGATCTGCAGGTTTTAGTCTATCCTCAGCCGATTGCAGGTGGAAGTCTGCTCGAAACCGCATCGGGGCGGGGGGATGGCCGTGAATCCGGGCAATCAGGGGCTCAGGAATTTGCCGGGTTGGAACAGTTCCAGCAGGGGATGTCACCACGGCATATCGCCTGGAAGCAATATGCCCGTGGGCAGGGGCTGCTGGCGAAGCAATACGTCGATTATGCCGAAAAGAACTGCTGGCTGAGTTGGCAGCTATGGCCAGAACTCGGCACTGAGGCACGTTTGTCCCGTTTAACCTGGTGGACTTTGCAACTGGAAAAACAGGGCGCGTTTTATGGTCTGATACTGCCTGGTACAGAGATTGAACCGGGCCGGGGAGAGCTACATCGGAATCGGATCCTGCAGGCGCTGGCGCTGTTCCCCCACGGTCAGTCAGGAGATCCGCAATGAAGCCTGTCTGCCAGTTAACCCGCTGCACTATGGTCTGGATGATACTGAGCACTAAGGGCCTGGGAGCGCAAATACGATGAAGCCTGTCTGCCAGTTAACCCGCTGCACTATGGTCTGGATGATACTGAGCACTAAGG
The DNA here is from genome assembly GCF_050870985.1 of Amphritea sp. HPY. Classification (NCBI taxonomy): domain Bacteria; kingdom Pseudomonadati; phylum Pseudomonadota; class Gammaproteobacteria; order Oceanospirillales; family Oceanospirillaceae; genus Amphritea; species Amphritea sp. HPY. The sequence continues at coordinate 694,026 of NZ_CP194015.1, forward strand.
GCCTGGGAGCGCAAATACGATGAAGCCGCTCTGTCAGTTAACCCGCTGCACTATGGTCTGGACGATACTGAGCACTAAGGGCCTGGGAGCGCAAATACGATGAAGCCGCTCTGTCAGTTAACACGCAATACTATGATCTGGATGATAGTAACTATCCTGATGGTGATACTGCCGTTTGCCGGTCACATACCGTCCTGGATATATGCGCTGGCGTTGCTGACAATTGGCTGGCGGCTAATGGTGCATCGTGGCCGCCTCGATTTTCCCCCTGGCTGGTTGCGCCTGATGCTGGTTGCTGTTTGTCTGCCCGCGCTGTTTTTCAGTTTCAAACAAGGTTCAACCCTGGGGGCTACTGTAGCTCTGCTGTTGGTGGGGTTTCTGATCAAACTGCTGGAACTATATCAGCGGCGGGATGCGCTGGTGGTATTGTTCATAGCCTACATTCTGGCGGCCTCAGTTTTTTTGTTTAACCAGAGCATTCCGATGGCGCTCTATATCCTGCTGACGCTGATAGTGATTACAGCGACGCTGAACACTGTATATCGTAGTGAGCAGGAGAGTAATTTCTGGCACCCTATAAAACGATCTGCATTGCTCTATATGCAGGCGATTCCCCTGATGTTAGTGATGTTTCTTATATTTCCCCGGATTCCCCCGCTCTGGAGTGTTGACCCTGATGCCGGGCAGGCATTTTCCGGACTCTCAGACAGTATGGCTCCCGGTGATGTCAGCCGCCTGACCCGGTCCGCCGAAATTGCTTTTCGGGTTACTTTCGAGGGGGCTGTGCCGGTAGCCAGCCAGCGTTACTGGCGGGGCGTTATCTATGACCAGTTTGATGGTCGCAGCTGGCGCCGGAGTGAGCAGGCAGAGTCGCAGTTTTTTGCCAAAGCAGCGTTAAGGCAAACGCAGACAGAGCGCTACCGCTATCAGGTTATTATGGAACCAACCGCGCAGCGCTGGCGTTATGCGCTGGACCTGCCACAACAGGTTCCGGCAAACCTGGTACGTAACAGGGATTTCACCTTATCGGCAGCTGAACCTCTGATGCAACGCAGCCAGTACAGGATCACTTCCGCGCTGGACTATGGCAGTTGGTTGTTGTCTGAATCTGAGTCGCAGCGTTACCTGCAACTACCGGCCAGTGGTAATCCCCGTAGCCGCAAGCTTGCCCGGGATTGGCTGCAGGCCACCGCGGATGATCAGTTCAAATTTATTTCCCGACTGTTACAGCACTTTACTCGCCGCTTCAGTTATACCCTTGAACCACCCGGGTTGCAGGGGGACAGTATCGATCAGTTTCTATTTCAGACCCAGCGCGGGTTTTGCGGGCATTATGCCGGTGCCAGTGTGTTCCTGTTACGGGCAGCCGGTATACCGGCCCGGGTGGTTGGCGGTTATCAGGGCGGGGAACTGAACCCGCTGGATGGCAGTATGACGATCAGGCAATACGAGGCCCATGCCTGGATCGAAGTATGGCTTAAGGGACAAGGCTGGCAGCGACTGGATCCAACGGCGATGGTGGCCCCTGAACGGGTCGAACAGCCGGCGCAGCAACTGTTCGGTACTGAGTCTGGGTTTCTGGCCGACGCGTTGCTGGCCCGAGCCAGCCTGGGCAATCGTTGGTTACAACAGATGCGCTGGCAGTATGACGCCCTGAACTATGGCTGGCACCGCTGGGTGCTGAATTTTGAAAATGAGCAACTTAACTTGCTGGAGCGGTTACTCGGCGGCATCAGTGTATTAAAAATGTTAATGCTGCTAATGATACCGGCGGTTATTGTACTGCTATTGCTTAGCTACAGCTTGCTGTCAGGTCGCCGCTCAGCCGTTGATCCGGTTGAGCGATGTATTGCCAGATTGAACTGCAAGCTGGCACGGCTTGGCTTACAAAGAGGCTGCGGCGAAACGGTCACCGATCATGCCAGACGAGTCGCTGAGGTCGTTCCGGAACTCGCAGTGGAGATCCATGAAGTTGCCGCTTGCTATGAACAGATTCGCTATGCGGGGAATGCCTCTGAGCAGGTTAAAAAACAGCTATATAAGGCTGCTGATCGTTGTTATGCTCAGATCCCTTTAAGGTAACTTCGGCTTTAGCTTTTTCATTTTTTACTGGTGTTCCGGCGATATCTGATGTTTTCACTGTTTAAAAATCGTTTACCGCAGCATGATCTGCTGCAGGATGACTGGTTGCCGGATAATACGGAATACCAACTGACCCGCAGTCGGCGGCGTAAAACAATTGAGATTCAGGTCCGGCCGGGTGCTGTTCGGGTATTAGCCCCGGCGGCTATATCTCAGGCCAGAATTGATCATTTTGTCGCGGCTAAGCAGAGCTGGATTAAAAGTCGGTTGGCGGGTTTTGCACAACAACCGGTTGCTCAAGAGATACCTGCTATCGATAACGGGTCTGAGTTGCTGTACCTGGGGAAGCGATATCCATTGCTGATTCTGGAACAGCAAGAAAGCAGCAACGTTAACGTTGAGCAGGGCTGCATTGTGTTGCATCTGTCCCATCGTATTCGTCGTCCCCGCGAGGCGGCGATCCATCATCTTCTGGAACAGTGGTATCGGCAACAGGCTGAACAATATATCCGTAACCGGACTGATTATTGGGCGGCAATTATGGGGGATCAGCCTGCCGCAGTCAGTGTCCGCAGCTACCGGCGTAAATGGGGCTGCTGTAATAGTCGTGCCGAGTTAAGGTTTAACTGGCTGTTGATTATGGCGGAGGAAGAGGTTATCGATTATGTGGTAATCCATGAGATGAGCCATCTGCAGCACATGAATCATTCGCCACAGTTCTGGCAGCGGGTTGCTCGTTTTTGTCCGGCATATAAAAACTCGAAACGCTGGCTGCAGCAACATGCTTTTCAGCTGCGATGGTGAGTTTATTATCTGAATCTTGCCCTGGATCAGTGTTTCCTATGTGTCGATAGGGTAGTTGTTGATCAGTTTCTGAATGTTTAAATGAACGTTTAATATAGCTTCAGTTAAGTACTTGAAATGGGTAAGCTTTATAGTTGTGAAAATTAAACATATGTTTTAATGAAAAAATTATATATCTGATACCAACAACAATAATAATGTGGATCAAATGAACCTGTATGACGCAGTAGAAAGTACCTTCTTCCATTCACTGACCCGTAAAATTATCGGCAATGTGTTGTTTCTGTTACTGCCATCGGTGCTGTTTCTGGTGGCTGGTTACTATTACCTTGAGCAACTGAACGGATTTATTCAGGCGGCCAGAGTAAGTGACGGCGTATTACGGCAGATTAATAGCCAGTTACAAACCTTGTATTATCTGGGCGGGGGTATTTTTGTTTTTGCGATTATCTCGGCGTTGTTTACCGTCTTCTTTATGCGCCATATCTTTCTGCGACCGATTCGCACTATGATCGATGTCCTCAGTGCGATTAAGGAGAAGGATGGTGATATTTCAGCCACCCTGCCCGAATTTACCCATGATGAAATCTCTACTATGGCTGCCAGCTACAACGGCTTTGCCAGCAGCCTGAAAAAGATTATTGCCCGGACCCGGAATCATAGTGTGCGGGTTGCGCTTAGCGCCACTCAGTTGAGCAAAGTGCTTAAAGAGGTACATCAATCCACCAGTGAGCAGGAGCAACAGGCCCAGCTGGTGCTGCAGTCAAGTCACGAATCGACACAGGCGATCGAAGAAGTCGCCGGTAATACCCTGAATATTTCTGAATATACCAGTAATAACCTGCGTGAGATTAAGGGGTCGAGCAATGAGCTGGAACAGGTTCTTGGCCAGATACGGACTATCACCGAGCTGGCAGCGGGTTTTCAGTGTACGGTGGAAAAGCTGAGTCAGAATTCCGCCAATATTACCGATATCCTGTCGATGGTTAAGCGTTTCTCTGAGCAAACCAACCTGCTGGCACTGAATGCCTCAATTGAGGCGGCCAGAGCTGGAGAGGCCGGAAGGGGCTTTGCCGTGGTTGCAGACGAAGTACGTAATCTTTCTCAGCAAGTTAAGACGGCAACGGCTGAGATTGACGAGAATATTGTAGTAATGGCTGAGCTGGTACAGGATACCCGGGCTAATTCGAAAAATATTCTCGATTATAGCCGCAATGCTGAAGACTTTATCAGCAATACCAGTGAGCAGTTTGGACGTCTGGTCGTTGATTTTGAGCAGGTGAACGGGCAGCTTACTACGATCAGTTCCACTTTGGACGAGCTGGCTTATACCAATAAAGAATCTCACAGCCATGTCGAAACAATTGCCGGCATCAGCGGAGACATCCGCAATGAAATGGCTCGCTCGCGGACCTATTCAGCTGAGCTTGAGGCGTCCACTGAAGAGACCCAGGAGTTGTTGTCGCGTTTCATCATCGGTTATGGCAGTTTTGAAAAAATCATTCAGTCCGGGCGGGATTGGACCCGCCAGGTTCAGCAGGCGCTGGAGCAGTTACAGGCGCAAGGCCTGGATCTGTTTGATCAGAACTATCAGCATACTAATCAGGGCTTACCTGAAAAGTATGACCTGAGTTATACCGATGCTTATGAGAAACTGATCAGGCCGATGTTTGAGCAGTTTCTTGGTCAGCAAACCGGGCTGATTTATGCAATTGCTGTGAATAATGATGGTTATGCTCCGGCGCATCATATCAGGGTATCTGAGCCGCTGACCGGTGATTTCAGCATTGATAATGTTAAGAGCCGTCACCGTCGTATCTTCTTTTCCACCCGGGCGGAGAAACGCCGGGCGACCCATACTGCGCCTTTCCTGTTGCAAACCTACGTCCGTGATACCGGGGAAGTGCTCAACGATCTGTCCTTTCCGATCTATCTGAATGGTAAGCACTGGGGTGGATTCATTATGGGCTTTGAACCGCAACTGCTGATAGACAGCGATACATCCCCTGAATAGTCCGGAACGTCTTTTCTAAGAAACCATCAGACTAATATCTGATGGTTTTTTTTTGCCTGAAAGCAGTATTATCAGACTTAGGCACTTCCCCTTAAGGTATTACTTCTGTGCTTAGTCCTTTTAGATGAAAGCTATTGGCTGGTGCGGCATCTGACGGTCGGGGGTCAGAAGAGCAGGGCGGTATCAGAGCCCAAAAAAGGGCCTGTCCGGCACAAAAGCAGCGTGTTTCCAGCAGAGTATCTGCGTCACTATTTTCATCACAAAAAAACAGTTCAACGTTGATGATAATTGAGGGGCAAGATGAATAATAAAAGCATGCTAATCAAACTACTGCCGGTTGCTGTGGCCGCGGTGATCAGTAACAGTGCCAGTGCTGCGATTACGCTGTACGACCAGGACGGTACTACCTTCAGTGCTGATGGACATTTTAATGCGTTTTACACCTATCAGGATGTAAACGATAAAGTTGCCGATACCAGCACTAAGACCTCCCGGGTACGAATGGGTTTTTTGCCAAACTATATCGGCTTTAATGTCGCTAAGCAGAGCGGTGATCTGACCCTGGGCGGTCGCTCATCATTCTGGGTGTCGATCAACGATAGCAACCAGGATGGCGATGATACTAAAACCGATTCCATGATTGATGTGCGTCAGTTCTACGCCACTGTTGATGGTGACTTTGGTCAGGTACTGTTTGGTAAGGATTTCGGTCTGTACGGCCGCACTAATATCTTCAGCGATGAGCTGCTGCTGGGTGTTGGCTTTGCCCCCGCTGCCACCTCTAATACAACCTTTGGTAATATCACTACCGGTTACCCATATGCCAATCCGGTCGCGCAAATCACCTACCGTAGCCCTGTCAGCAGTGGCTTCCAGGTCGCTGTAGGTATTATGGATCCGAATACCACCGATTCTGCCAGTGATCAGAGCAATAATGCCCGCTTTGAAACTGAAGCGACGTACAGTGCCGATTATAACGGTACCGGGATTAAAGCCTGGATCGGTGGCGCGTTTGGCGATTCAACAACGGCCGGTGTTGATGCGACTGGCGTCTCCTATGGTGCTCAGGTTAAAGCCGCAGGCTTTGCCCTGACCGCATCCGGTTTTGATCAGGAAGGTATCAGCAGCGTGTTTGCCAGTAATACCCTGACCGCTGCGGATGAGTCTGAAGGTTTCCTGGTTCAGGGTTCTTACAGTGTCGGGGCTAATCGTTTTGTACTGTCCTATGGTGAAACTGAAAACCAGGCGTCCGGTTCTTCCCTAACAACTAAGGACAGCCTGAGCGGTGTCGCGATGTTCCATGATATCAATGAAAACCTGAAGCTGGTGGCTGAATACACAGTACATGAAAGTAACAACGGTACTATTGATACTTCAGAAACCGATACCTTAGCGCTGGGTGCCACGCTGAGCTGGTAAGCACTGCGCTTGCGCAGAAATAATCTTAGCGTATAGCTGCAGCGGGCCATTAACCCCTTCAATGGCCCGCTTTTTTTGTGCTACTTAAGTAGTAATGTGTTCTTTTGTAAATTATATGTAAATCAGTCACTTACGGTTTTATAAGTGGTTGGTTGCAAATTATATTCTGTCCCCAAGTACAATTTTTATTCGTTGGCACTCTCCTTAGACTGTAGTTATAGCCATTAGTAGCTGTAGCTATTATCAGAACCGACCGGGTTGTCCAGCGATGCAATTACCTCCGATACCACAACAAGCAGAACTTCGTACCGCCAGTACCAGTGTCAGGAATGAACGGGAGGCAGCGTTATCCTTGCATCAGCAGCTGGATTGGCCGGAGCTTGGTTTTGTGTTGTTTTTCTGTTCTACCGAATATGATCTGCCGGCACTGGCTGAGGAGTTACAGGATCAGTTCAGTGACATTGCAGTAGCGGGTTGCACTTCTGCCGGCGAAATTACTGCCCAGGGTTATGGTCAGGGATGCGTGACCGCGATCGGTTTTGCCGCGTCCGAGTTTGCTATCAGCGCCCGGCTGATTCACAACCTGGATCAGTTTAGTTTCAGTGATGCCCAGGCGGTGGTGGATCAGTTAACGGAGGATTGTCAGCAACAGCAAATCGCGCCGATTATCGGTAACAGCTTTGTCCTGACCTTGCTCGACGGTCTCTCCACCCAGGAGGAGCAAGTACTGGTTACCCTGGATTCAGCACTGGGCAGTATTCCTCACTTTGGTGGTTCAGCAGGTGATGATATCTGTCTCGATAATACCCACGTTTACTTCGATGGACGTTTTCATAGTGACGCCGCGGTGGTGCTGATGATCAATACCCGCTGTCGTTTCGAAGTGTTCAGTATGCACCATATGCGAAGCCGGGATGAAAAGCTGGTGGTGACTGCCGCTGACAGCGATCAGCGGCGGGTTCTGGAGTTGAATGCAGAACCCGCTGCCGTCGAATATTCGAGGGTGACCGGGGTGCCGCTGGATGAACTCAATCATCAGGTGTTTGCACTTAACCCTATCGCAGTACGGATCGGCGATGAGTACTTTGTGCGCTCGATTCAGAGTGTTAACGATGACCTGAGTCTGACGTTTTACTGTGCCGTAGAGAACGGCATAGTGATGACGGTCATGGAGTCTGGTGAGATGATCGCGCAGCTGGATACCGAGTTGGCGAAAATCGAGCAGCGGGTCGGGGACCATCTGTTGACCATCGGATGCGACTGCTTTCTGCGCCGGCTTGAGCTGGAGTTACGCGATCAAAACAGGGCCATGTCCGGATTATTGAACAGGCATAAGGTGGTTGGCTTTAATACTTATGGCGAGCAGATCGGTGGTATGCATATCAATCAGACGTTTACCGCGGTTGCAATCGGGAGAGTGGGATGAATACCAGCGTAAAGTCATCTGCCGCCGATACTCAACGTTTGCAGCAACGCATCGATCAGTTAGAGCAGGAGAATCAGAAGTTACAAAAGATTAACCGGGTCTTGATCGAAAGGGTTGAGGTCAGTGCGACCACCCGCACCGATCCCTACGCTGCGTTTGAGCATTCGGTCGCACTGGCTGAACAGGTGAGGGAGCGAACCGAAGCCCTCAATATCGCCCTGGCCGACCTAAAGGTCAGCAATCAGGCGCTGACCCGGGCTAAGCTGGAGGCTGAGATCACCCATCAGCGCCTGATCGATGCCATTGAAAGTATTTCCGATGCCTTTGTTCTGTTTGATAGTGAGCGTCGCATCGTGCTCTATAACAGTAAGTTTTCCTCGTTCTGGGAGGATACCGGTGTCACTATCGCGCGGGGCACTGCGATTCAGGACATTAAGCGGCTGGCCACAGAGCACGGTGTGATCGTTGAAGAATATGTCGCCGAAGAGGCCGATAACAGCATTGTCTATCGGCTCAATAATGACCGCTGGGCGCAGATGAGTGAGCGGCGCACCCGGGATGGTGGCCTGGTTATTCTGTATACCGATATTACCGAACTGAAACAGCGTGAAACGGCGCGTCGGGAACGGGCCCTGGCTGACAAGTCCCGGGTGCTGCAAAACACCGTGGATAACCTGTCTCAGGGAGTTGTCCTGATCAACGCCCAGGGGCGGTTGGAAGTCTGGAATCAGCGCTTTGCTGAGCTATCCGGATTTTCTGAAGAGCGGCTCAATCAGCAACCGGTGTTCGATGATCTGATCTCGGATTGCGAGCTGATTTTGTTAACGCCATTTACCAACAGTCATAGTGGTCGGGCCGCGATTGAGCTGGAGCAAAGCCTGAGCAACGGCAAAGTGATCGAGATCAGGACCCACCCAATGCCTGAAGGTGGCTTTGTTAATACCTATACCGATATTACCGAACGCCATGAATATGCTGAAACACTGCGTGAAAGTGAGCAGTGGCTCCGGCTTATCACCGATCACGTACCGGCCCTGATCGCCTATGTCGGCGATGATCTGCGCTTCCAGTTTACCAATAAGGTGTATGAGGACTGGTATGGCTGGCCTCGGGAGGCGTTAACCGGTAAGACAATTACCATGGTGCATGGCGGGCAACAGTTTATTAAGCTCAAACCCTATATTGACCGGGCACTGTCCGGGGAAAGCGTCACCTTTGAGATTGAAGAGCTGGACCCCCAGGGCAATCAGCGCTTTATGCTCAAAGCCTATGTGCCCAATCTGGATGCAGAGGGTCAGGCCGTGGGCTTCTTTGTCCTGATTCGGGATATTACGGAACGTCGCAAGACCGCTCAGGCGTTGCAGGACTCCTATCAGACGATGGAGCAAAGGGTGATCGAGCGGACCTCTGAACTGACCAAACTGAATGATCAGCTATGGCAGGAGATTACCGAGCGTAAACAGGCCGAGGCACGCCTGCGTGAAGCAAATAAGCATGCTGAACAGGCTAACCTGTCAAAAACTAAGTTCCTGGCGGCGGTTAGCCATGACCTGTTGCAGCCGTTGAATGCCGCGCGGTTGTTTACCGGTGCATTGCTGGAGCAATCAGCAGGGGCAGAGAATAAACACCTGATCAGTTCGGTCAGTACTTCGCTGGAAGATGTCGAATCGTTGCTCAGCACTCTGGTGGATATTTCCAAACTGGATGCCGGGGTTATTGAACCAGATATTACGGCATTTCCGGTGACGACCTTGTTGCAGAATATCGCCAATGAGTACCGTCAGATCGCCGCCAGTGAGGGGCTGACTCTATGCTATAGCGGCTCGTCGGCAGTTATCTCATCGGATTCACAACTGCTGGCGCGGATTCTGCGTAACTTTCTATCTAACGCGATCCGTTATACCGAGCAGGGTAAAGTGCTGTTTGGTTGTCGGCGCAAGCGTAACAGCCTGGTGATTGAGGTCTGGGATACCGGTGCCGGTATACCGGAAGAGAAACTGACCGATATTTTCCTTGAGTTCAAACGTCTGCAGCCCCAGCAAACTGAAACCGATAAGGGGCTTGGGCTGGGGCTGGCGATAGTCGATAAGATATCCCGAATGCTGGGGCATCGGGTCAGTGTATCCTCTGTTGAAGGCAAAGGTTCTGTTTTTTCTGTTGAAGTACCTTATGGTGAGCTGCCTGAAAGCAGCCTGTTACCGATGCAGAATCAGCCGTTGCCGCAACAGTTTGATCAATTAGCGGGCAGTGAAATATGGGTGATCGATAATGACCCGGCCATCTGCAGGGCGATGCAAACCTTACTACAGGGCTGGGGTTGTGAAGTGATAACCGGGCTGTCGTTGGCGGGTCTGATCGAGCAGGTTGATCTGCAACAACCGCCGCGGTTACTGATAGCCGATTATCATCTTGATAACGGTGAAAACGGTCTCGATGCTGCGCTTGAATTGAACGGGAAGTTACAACAGCCGGTGCCGGTTCTGATGATTACCGCGAACTACTCGAGCGAGTTAAAGCAGACAATTCGGGAGCATGGCTATCTGCTGATGAATAAGCCTGTGCGACCACTGAAGCTTAAAACAACCCTCAACCATCTGCTTAAGTAAGCCCTTACAGGTACCCATATTGGTGGCATGGGTATTATTTTTTACACCCAACACTGGTTAAATGATCACTGCAGGTCATTCAATCTACTCACTATTTTGTCCCTATCTGACTTTTCAGAGGGGTCGTAACAGGTTAGTGAGGACCGGTGACCGCCATCAACATTAATGGTGAGCAGGTGTCCTATGAGTTGTAACCGGTCCCGGTCTGTCTGTTTTTGGTTGCTGCATATACCGCTTCTGACATTGTTGTTGCAGGTCTGTTCTGTGCAGGCTACGGAACTTTGGTTGAGTGAAGCTGAAAAAGCCTGGTTGGCGGCGCATCCTGAAATTCGTCTGGGGGTCGATCCACAATGGCCGCCGTTTGAGTTCATTGAGCAGGGCGAGTACCAGGGAATAGCCGCAGAATACATTGTGCTGCTGCAGCAGCGGTTGCCGCTTAAGCTGGTGCCGCAGCAGGATCTGAGCTGGCGTCAGGTATTGGATACCGCCAGAGCGCGTCAGCTGGATCTGTTGCCGGCGGCTGCAGAAACTGCATCCAGAAGTGAGTACCTGTTGTTCACCGAACCTTATCTCAGCTATCCGATGGTTATTATCACCCGCGATGATATGCCCGATATCACCACGCTGGATGATCTTTCTGAACGTCAGGTCGCGGTTGTGCAGGGCTACTTTTCCCATGACACCCTGAAGGCAAATCATTCGGAACTTAAACTGGTCAGCTACGGCACTATTGATAGTGCGCTACAGGCGGTAGCCTTAGGCCAGATCGATGTGTTTGTCGGCAATATGGCGTCGGTCAGCTTTGCGATTAAGCAGCAGGGTTTGAGCAATCTCAAGGTCGCAGGAGATACCCCTTATAACTTCAAACTAGGCATGGCGGTGCGCAACGATTGGCCAGAGCTGGTTGGTATTTTGAATAAAGCGCTGGCCAACATCGATACCGGGACCGCAGCCGGCTTGCAGCAACGCTGGATCAGGCTGGAGCATCAGGAGAGTCGAAAATTACGCAATTACCTGTTGCTGTCACTGCTGGTTATCGGTGCTGTGATTCTCGGTTTACTGGGGGTTTTGTTCTGGAATACCGAGCTACGGCAGGAGGTCTTATCCCGTAAGAAGGCTGAGCGTGCGCTACGTAAGAGCGAGAACCGGTTGCTAAACTCGCAACGAATTTCAGGCGTTGGATCCTGGGAGTGGTCGCTCAAAAGTGGTCGTATGTACTGGACCGCCGAGCTGTATTCAATCCTGGGTTTTAAGCCGGCGAATACTGTCTCATCATATGAAAATTTTATCGGCGCGGTTCATCCGCAAGATAGTAGAGAGCTTGAACGGCAGCTGCAGAGTGTGGCCAGCGCTTCTCCCGGTATGGACTACGAGTTCCGTATCCTGTCGGCGGAAAATCAGATCCGATATGTGCGCTGTCAGGGACGACGCGAGTTTAAATCCAAACAGGTAGTCGGTACCCTGCAGGATATAACGACGGCTAAATTATCGGATCTGTTTTATCGCGGTCTGGCGGAGAATGTATCCGGCAAGAGTGGCGATGAGTATTTTCAGAGTGTCGTAACCTTATTGGCGCAAACCTTCAGCTGTGCCTATGCGCTGGTAGGGGTAAGGGACAGTGAGAATCCTCAACGGGTTAATATTCGTGCAGTGTTTGCTCATGGCGAGATTGTTGATAATTTCAGTTATAGCTTGCAGGGCACTCCCTGTGAAAATGTAGTCGCCAGCACGGTGTGTATCTATCCTGACAATATTCAGCAGCGTTTTGCCGGCGATCAGCTGTTGCAGGATATGCAGGCCGAGAGCTATGCCGGAATATCCCTGTTTGACTCTGACGGTAGTTGCAATGGGTTGATAGCGTTACTGGATGTGCACCCACTCAACAATACTGAAGCGATCGGCGGGTTGTTGCAGATAGCGGCGAGTCGGGTGGGTGCCGAGTTACAGCGAGAGGTCGCAGATAAACAGTTACAGCTGACCGCCTCAGTGTTTGAAAATACCCGTGAGGGGATCATAGTTACCGATGCTGACAAACGCATTATGATGGTTAACAAGGGCTTCAGTGATATCACCGGCTTCAGTGAAGGCGATGCGCTCGGGTTGCGACCTGAACAGTTGTTCAGTTCAGGGCATCATGATCGCTTCTTTTACCAACAGCTGTGGCAGACCTTAATAAGCGAAGGTAGTTGGCAGGGAGAGATCTGGAACCGGCGTAAGAACGGAGAAGTATTTCCGGCACTGCAGAGTATCGAAAGGGTGTTGAACGGAGATGGCGAAGTCGTACAGTTTATCAGTGTATTTACTGATATAACCGAAAAGAAGATCGACGAAGAGCGCATTCAGTACCTGGCACACTATGATCTGGTAACCGGATTGCCAAACCGGATATTGTTGAACGACCGTTTGAGCCATGCCTTGGATCGGGCCGGGCGGGTGTGCCGTAAAGTCGGTGTTATGTTTATCGATCTGGACCGGTTTAAGTTTATTAACGATACCCTGGGGCATCATATGGGGGATCTGCTGCTACAGCAGGTCGCCCAGCGCCTGGGGCGGGGAATACGTCAGTCTGATACTTTGTCCCGCCTGGGCGGTGACGAGTTTGTTATCGTTATGGAAGATATCGAAGATACCGGAGCTTTACAGAAAACCGCCCGTAAACTGATGCTACAACTTGAAGAGCCAGTTGATCTTGAGGGACATCAGGTTGTAGTGAGTTGCAGTATTGGTCTTAGTCTGTTTCCCGATCATGGCGAGCAGGCGGAGCTACTGCTGAAAACCGCTGATATTGCGATGTACCATGCGAAAGATACAGGGCGTAACCGGTTTGCCCTGTATTCTCAGGATCTGCAACAGAACACTTACGAGCATTTTCAACTGGAGAGTAAGCTGCGCCAGGCGATAGATGATGAACAGCTGGTATTGCACTATCAGCCGCAGCTGAATCTGCATAATGGTTGTATCGAGCGGGTTGAGGCGCTGGTGCGCTGGCAAACAGATGCTGGTCTGGTACCGCCGAATACCTTTATTCCCCTGGCGGAAGATACCGGATTGATCGTGCCTCTTGGTTGCTGGGTTTTGCGTCAGGCTTGTATGCAGGGGCGTATCTGGCTCGATCAGGGGATGCCGGTAAGAGTTGCAGTTAATCTGTCTGCCGGTCAATTGTCTCGCAGTAATATGTTCCAAACCGTCGAGAATGCATTGCAGCAAACGGGGCTGCCGGCTGAATACCTTGAGCTGGAAGTAACCGAAAGCTATATCATGCAGGATATAGATCAGGTGGCAGAGACCCTGAATCAATTGCGCAGTCTCGGAGCCAGTATCAGTATCGATGACTTTGGTACCGGTTACTCTTCTTTGAGTTATCTGAAGCAGCTGCCGATCGACAGCCTCAAAATCGATCGCTCTTTTATCCGTGATATACCGGACGCTAAGAATGACGAAAAGATCGCTGCCGCGATCATCGCAATGGCCCGTCAGCTGGGCCTTGAGGTGATTGCCGAAGGTGTGGAAACTCAGGCTCAACTAGAGTTTGTGCAGCAGCGTTGCTGTGATCTGGTACAGGGGTTTTACATATCCCGGCCTCTGACCGCAGAAGGTTTCTCCCGCTGGATGCGAGAGCATGAAACCTGCCAGCCGACCGAATCATTAGCTTGTATAGACTAGCGGATACAGGTCCTGATGGAGGGTGTTGAAAGTCGTGTGCTCAGCGCTTCAGGTATTCGCTGAAGTCGATGTTGCCGGCGGATAAAACAGCCTGAATCCGGTTATGCACACCGAGCTTTCTGAGAATCGCTGAAACATGGGCTTTAACCGTAGTTTCGGCGATATTCAGGTTATAGGCTATCTGCTTATTTGATTCACCTTCAGACATTCGTTCCAGTACCAGTAGCTGACGGCGGGTCAGTGAAGACATCATCTCGGGTGGAATCTGACTCTCTTCGTGGCGCCGATGGACGCGGCTGGCTGGTTTATCCGAGCGGATAATGTCTGATGGAAGATAAACGTTTCCGTCGAGAATCTGTTGCAGTGCTTCGGTCATCTGCTGACGGGGTGAGGATTTAGTAATAAAACCGACAGCACCGTAAGTAATCGCCTGCAGCACGATCTGTTTATCTTCTTCTGCCGAGACGATCACCACCGGGATAGTCGGGCAGTCGTTACGCAAAGTGATCAGGCCGTTGAGACCATTCATCCCCGGCATGTTCAGATCCAGCAGGATCAGGTCCAGGTCATCATGTTCCCGGGCCAGCTCGAGAGCGGCATCAAGATCTTCAGTTTCCAGGGTTTCACAGGTGGGAAAGCCGCTGGCAATGACATTGCCGATGGCTTCGCGAAACAACGGGTGATCATCGGCGATCAGTATTTTATACACATTATGCTCCCAACTCAGGCTACAGCTACCGTGGTTATATCAAGTATAAATTAAACGACGGATCAGCCCTGATTATATTTATTATTAATCGGGTTTACCTGATCCGCTAGCGGGGAAGGATCAGATATTTCTTGGTTATCGGTTTAACGGCTGAATTATTGTTCAGACGTCGAAGATTACAGCTTCTCTTGCTGTATTACACCTTTTAGTGGTGTCAGATTAAATTGAACCATTGGGGCAAAAAACCAGTACTAAAGTACTGGTTTTGCTGTTGTGGCTATCTGCTTATGCTGCAGTTCTTATTGCGAGCGGTCTGCAACATAACGTTTCAGTTAAGCCGTAAGCGGAAGTGTTGAATTCGTTTCTGAGGCGACGGTATTCGGGTTATGTCTTGATAGTGACTGCGGCTCTGTCAGCAGCATACGTTTGAATAGAGGGTTAAGTTACAGGGTATAGTTAACCTTCTAATATGTAAGGGTTAATGGTTGGGGTTATTACTTCGGTGGTACTTGAACTACCTGCTGGAAAGCTTAGTATGAGAGTCTGCTTTAGAACAATTTGACGGCTGCCGGATATAGCCCTCTAACTTAGCTGGATGCTTTGTTTTGTATTAAGTCAAATATGAGTTTACATATCAGCCCGCACCGAATTTCCCGTTATATTCTCTGGGGCGTATCGGCGATCGTTATTATTATGCTGATCGCTATTGTGGCCTACTTCATTGTTAATGACCGGCAATATTACCAGCAGCAACTCGATAGTCTGCAACAGACCTTTCTTGAAGAGCAGCGCCTGCGCTTGAATGACGAGTTGGATGATGCGGAAACCTTTATTCAGCTGAGTAATGCCAGTGCTGAAGAGACGCTCAGACATGAGTCGCAAAGCCAGGTTCGCCAGGCGCTGAGTGTAATGCGCAGTATATATGAGCAGCAACAGCATAAAATGCCTGAAGCCGAGTTGCAGCAACTGCTGATTGAATCGGTCCGGGATCTGCGTTTTTTTAATGGTCGTGGCTATATCTTTATCGATGATATGAACGGCGTTTGTATTCTTTTGCCTACAGCGCCCGGGCTGGAAGGGACCTCGCTCTACGATAATCAGGATGATACCGGGCACTATATTATGCGTGGACTGATCGATGCGGTTAGAAACCCAGAGCAGTCCGGTTTCTCCCGTTACCGTTGGTATCCGCCAGAAAATGAAGAAGAGATGGCGGATAAAATCGCCTATGTGGAACGGTTCCAATCCTATAACTGGATCGTAGGAGGTGGTGACTATATCTACCGTATTGAACAGGATCTGCAGTTAACGATTTTGCGTCATCTGAAGAATATCCGGTTTGATAACAATGGTTATATAGCGGTGCTCAAGAATAATGGGGTGGTGCAGGCCAGTGCCGCTTCGCCGCAGTTGGAGGGTATGCATTTCGAGCAATTCAGTAATGCTTCAGATCAGGAGAGTGCTCGTCGTGTTCTTGAGATAGCAAAGGATGGCGGCGGATATCTGTATTATGACTGGACGCTGCCTGGACAGGCTAAAAGGGGAACTAAGCTGTCTCTGGTGAGACCTCTCAAGCATTGGGACTGGATTCTGGTCGCTGGTATTTATGAAGATGATATTGAGTCGTTAATTCAGGCTCAGAAAGATGAGTTGGATCGTCAGTTGCAGGAAAATACGAGAAAACTGCTCCTGTTGCTGGTTATTCTTTGTGCCGCCGTACTGATGGTGACCCGGCTGTTTAGTCGTTGGTTAAGCAGTCAGTTTGATAACTATCATAGTAGTATTGAGCAGCAGAAAAATCAGTTGGTTGAGTATGCGCAGTCCATGGAGCTGAGTGCCCGAATTGTTGAGGCGGCCTATGAAGGGATCGCAGTAATGGACCGGGACAATAAGATTCTTCAAGTTAACGATGCTTTTAGCCGAATCACGGGTTACTCCAGTGACGAGGCAGTAGGACAAAACCCTAAACTACTGGCCTCGGGTAAACATGATTCTGCGTACTATCATCAAATGTGGCAGGAACTGCTGACTCAGGGCGGTTGGCAAGGTGAGATCTGGAATAAGCGTAAGGATGGCACGGTCTACCCTGAGTGGTTATCTATTACCGCGTATCTTGGACCAGATGGACAGATTCAGAACTTTATCGCCACCTTTACCGACATAACCCGGCGCAAAGCGGCTGAGAAAAGACTGCGTATCCTGGCCGAAAATGACCCATTAACAGAGCTGCCTAACAGGCGTTCGCTGATGCTCTATCTGGAACGTGATATTGCTATATATCAACGCTATCAGACACCTCAGCTGGCGGTTATGTTCATCGATCTTGATCGATTTAAAGAGATCAATGATAACTTTGGTCACGATGTCGGCGACATGGTGTTAATTGAAGTGGCCCGCAGGTTAAAAGATACAATTCGGGTATCAGATATTGCCTGCCGTATCGGTGGTGATGAATTTGTGCTGATTGCCAAGCAGTTGCCTCAAGATGCTGACAATGGCTTTGAACCGCTGGCGGATCGTCTGGTGAAAGTGTTTTCTGAGCCGATGGTGGTCAAGGGTGAGCGCCTGCTACTCAGTGCCAGTGTTGGTGTTGTTATCTGTAATGACAATGAAAGTGACGCCCAAAGGTTGATGAAGAAAGCCGATCAGGCGCTTTACCGGGCCAAAAACAATGGCCGGGCCCAAGCGTTTATCTGCCAATCAGATACTGAATTGAATGAATCGAAAGAGCCGGCTTAAAGGCTCTTTTCAAGTGGTTCTTTCCTGATGCTCCATTCTTTATGCTTCTTGCCTGATGCTTCTTTCCTTATCAACCCCGGCCACCTTTCTGGGGTTGAAAACCGCTGACCGCCAGAATTGATGCGATCAGGGTGATACCAGCCGTCACCAGCAGGGCTTGCAGATTGAGCTGCTGGTAAAGCCCGAAGCGAACCAGTTCTACGGCATGGCTGAAAGGGTTAAAGCTGCACACCCAGAACAGCCACTCACTGGCCTCGCGCATCTTCCACAGTGGATACAGAGCAGAGGACATAAAAAACATTGGGAAAATGACGAAGTTCATTACCCCGGCAAAATTTTCCAGCTGTCTGATCCGGGCCGAAATAAACAGGCCGATAGCGCTTAGCATCAGCGCACTCAATAGCAATGCGGGCAGTACGGTAATCAATCCGGCCAGCGGCGGTTCAATTCCCCATAACCAGGCGATAGCCAGAAACGCATAAACCTGCAGCATTGAGATCAGCGCACTGGCAATCAGCTTTGCCAGCAGCAGGAATGGTCGCGGCAGGGGGCTGACCAGCAGCACCCGCATGCTGCCCATTTCACGGTCGTAGACCATCGATAGCGAGCTCTGCATGCCGTTAAACAGGATAATCATGCAGCACAGCCCGGGGACTATATACACTTCATAGGTGATATAGGTTTCATAGGGCTCAATAATCGATATTCCCAGTGCCGCACGGAAACCGGCGGCAAATACTACCAGCCATAACAGAGGGCGAACCAGCGCGCTGAGGAAACGCGAACGCTGCTGCACGAAACGCAGAAGTTCCCGCTGTAACAAACCATTGAAACAGATCAGATAAGCGCTGAGTTTCATTATCTATCTCCACCGCTGGTATTCGCTTCCCCGGCCTTTTCTCCGTTAAGGGTGAGCAGTTGGAAAGCGTCACTGAGTAGTGTTTTTTGAGTTTGACTACAGATATCCTCTGCGCTGCCCCGGGCCAGAATATCTCCCCGGTGCAGTATGATGACCGGGTCATGTGGCTCAACTTCTTCAATCAGGTGAGTCGCCCACAGCACCGTCAGTCCGTCAGTTTGACAAAGTTTCCGTATATGTTGGTTGAGTTCGCTTCTGGCCTGAGGGTCGAGGCCAACAGTCGGTTCATCCAACAGCAGAATCTGTGGCCGGTGTAGCAAGGCGCGGGCGATCTCTACCCGCCGTCGGTGTCCGCCGTTGAGGGCGCGAACTTTGTCATTGATCCGCTCCGCCATGTGCAATCGTTCCAGTTCTGCAGCGATGCGCGGCCGGGCGGCGGCCGCACTTATACCATGTAACGCCGCATGATATTGCAGGTTCTGGCCAACGGTCAGGTCCAGATCCAGGGTGCTTTGCTGAAACACTACACCCAGCTTTCGCATCACATTAGCGGGATGACGACGGATCGAGTCGCCGCTGATAGTGATCTCACCCTGCTGCAGCGAGTAGAGGCGGGTCAGCAGGGCGAACAGGGTGCTTTTGCCTGCACCGTTAGGCCCCAGCAGGGCGTTGAACGCCCCCGGCGTCAGATCAAAATTCAGCTGATTCAGCGCGGCTTTCTTGCCATAGCTGAAGCTAAGATCACGCACTTCAATGGTCATCAGGATTTAATCCGTACGCCCCATGGGTAGCGACCCACTTTGATCGATTTAGTGACCTTCATCTTATTAATATCGATCACTGAGATATCGCCGCTGACACCATTGGTGGTTAACAGCTTTGTCTGATCGGCGTTGAAATCCATATGCCAGACCCGGCGGCCTACCAGCAGGTAGTCGATCACTTCATAGGTTTGTGCGTCGACCACGGCGACGTGGTTGGCCGGACCCAGCGCGACAAATGCGTATTTGCCATCATCGGTCAGCCTGACACCAACCGGCTGGACCTTATCCGGGTGAATGCCTTTGATCTTAAAATTAAGCTTGTGCTGAATCTGGCGGCTGGCAACATCAATAACCGAGACGGTGCCGCCAATTTCAGACGAGGCCCAGAGGATGCTGCTGTCCTGGGTGAATTCGACATGGCGGGGGCGCTGATCGACCAGGGTGTTATCGATCAGTTGGTTAGTTTCGGTATCGATCCAGTGCACCATGTTGGTGGTTTCACTGGTGCTTACCGCCCACTTGCCATCGGGACTGACCGCCATGCCTTCCGGTTCTACGCCGACATCAATCTGCGCCAGTACTTCATGGGTCTGGGTATCGACGACTGTCACCAGGGCGTCATCTTCGTTGGCGATATAGAGACGACGATCATCCGGATGCAGGGCAAACTGCTCCGGATCTTCGCCGGAAGGCAGTTCGGCAATAATACTGTGATCCTTCAGGTCCATTACCTGAACTGTGTCGGAGTCACTGGCGCAGATGTAGAGTTTGCTGCGGTCCTGACTGAAAATGATACCGCGGGGCCGCTCCCCGACATTAAGGGTTTCGGTAACTTCCATGCTATCCAGATCGATGATCGAGATAGTGTTGTCTTTCTCATTCGATACATAGGCTTTTTCTGCCAGTACCGGAGTACTGCAGAGCATGACGCTCAATAGCGTTGTCAGAAGGCGGGGTTTACTTTTTAAAGGGAGCATATACTGAACCTGTATTTATTAATCTTATATTTATTAGCTTTGAAAGCTTGCTGTGCAGGCGGATTCAGGCTTGTCGAAGCCCAGTGTATCCAGCTCTGTGACCGGGTGGAGGAAACCTTCCAGTGGCGGTTGTGAAACCAGGGAGCGGGGCTGCACCAGGGGGATAGGCTGGCGTAACTGACCACTCCAGGGGCGGAAGTTGAGTTTGCGCCCTTTAAAGCCGGCCAGCTGAAAACTGTCTGACAGCATAAAGTTGAACAGTTGCTGTGCATCGTTGGTTTTGCTTTGGGTGACCGCCTCGCCAATGGCCCGCATTGCAAGCCAGGCGGCATAATCCTTATTGTTCATCCAGCGCTGGCTCAGCTTACCGAATCGGCTCTGTAGCTGTGCGGCACCCCACTGTTCGACGACCCGGTGCCAGGCAACCGGAGTGAGGCCCTGGGTACCGGCAACCGGACGGGGATACCAGGTGTTGAACATCACATACTCACCAAAGTCCCCTCGTTCATCGGCGAGAACCACCAGATCATACTCATCGGTTTGGGTGAACAGTGGCAGTT
Source organism: Amphritea sp. HPY (assembly GCF_050870985.1). Classification (NCBI taxonomy): domain Bacteria; kingdom Pseudomonadati; phylum Pseudomonadota; class Gammaproteobacteria; order Oceanospirillales; family Oceanospirillaceae; genus Amphritea; species Amphritea sp. HPY. The sequence continues at coordinate 714,648 of NZ_CP194015.1, forward strand.
CGCTCTGGGCGGTGCGGCGCAGGTCGGTATCGAAATCCCAGGTTTTATCAGCCACGATATTGATGCCGAAACGTTTAGCGCTGCGCTTCAGGGCATCCGCGTATGCGATATCTTCGGGTTGCTGGCCTTTGATCAGAAGCCAGTCGCGCAGTCGGCGGGCACTGCTCCACTGCCCCAGAGCATCGGTCAGCATCGCCCGGCTAGGCAGGGTATGCAGAGTATTCGGCAGGCACTGGCTGGTACGGATATCGTTGTCGTAACTGCCGGCATTCAATACCAGAGCCTGATGTTCTGTTGCCAGGGTTGTTAACTGGTTAAGTTGGGCAGCAGGCAGATCAGCAATCAGCAGTTTAATACCTTGATCAAGCCATTGTCCGGCGATTGCGCTGACTTGTTCAGGATCCTCGGCCAGGGCTGTTTTCAGTGAGTATTGCTGTTTCAGGAAGCGGCCGGTGGTGTTGTTGTCTTTCAGGCCCAGCTCGGCGCCTTTGAAACCCCGGTCTTCAGGTTCCGGTAACAGGTTAGACAGTACCGCGCCCTGGTCAGGGTGCCAGGCTATAAAACCGATTTTTATCTGTAGCGGTTCTGCCAGCAGCAGGGTTGGGAAGCCCAGAGCAAGTATCAGTAACAGTGCCAAACGGCTAAACAGCTCATTAATCTTAAACACCAGTCTCAACTCCAATAAATTCCAGAGTTTCAGGATAGGCAGGAAAGGGCACGGATTAAATATGAAGAAAGTACCAATCAATTAGTCCTGAAGTACTATTTTTAAAATTTCATGGCGCTCTAGGATTAATAGTGTCATCTATAAACATGTCTGGGGTTAGGTTATGAATCTGGTTAAATCTTTGTCTGTAGCGGTTATGGCTGCGTCTATTTCTTTAAGCGGCAGCGTGCTGGCGAAGGGTGATCTGACCCGTAAACCGGTTGCGTTGCCTGATCTGGTGATGGGTAGTGAACAGAGTGATTACAGCTTGTCTGAAAAGCGCTATGAACTGGAAACCGGTACCGCTTATAAATTGGAAATTACTTCGAGCGGCTTAAAAGAATATGCCTTGCAGGCACCGGAGTTCTTTACCTCTATCTATCTGCGCAAGGTGGAAGCCGGCGGCATGGAGATCAAGGCGATGACCCTGACTGAACTTGAATTCGAAGATGAAGGCAGCGCCGAGATCTACTTTGTGCCGATCAAGCCGGGTAGCTTTGAATTCTATGCCGATGGTTTGCAAAACAAGGGCATGGTCGGTGAGTTTGTAGTGAAGTAGCTGCTTTCCGGAATTGCTGAACAGTACTTGAGCTGGCGCTGAAATGTCAGCTCAAGTGTAAGTTTGGTAGAATTAAAAGATTTCCTTCTTCTCCTGTTTGCCTCACTCTCTGAAGGCCCGGTTAAGGCTCTCCGTCAGAGGTTCCAGCAGATAGTCCATCGGCGTGCGTGAGCCGGTCACAATCATTACTTCTGCCTGCATGCCCTGATACAGTGATTCGCCATTAAGCGCCGCTTCGATATTGCCAGTCAGTGCCACTTCGGCTTTGTAGTAGGCTTCCCCGGTACGCTCGTCGGTAAAACGATCGGCAGACACATTGATCACCTTGCCATCAACCGGCGAGTGGGTACGACTCGAGAACGCAGTATAGCGGACGTGTGCGGGCAGGCCCGGCCGGACAATGTCGATGTCATTGGGTGAGACTCTGGCTTCTATAATCAACTGCTCATCGGAAGGAACAATTCCCAATACCTGTTCGCCCGGTCCGATGACGCCGCCCTCGGTAAAAATCTGCAGCCCGACAATGGTGCCGGCAAGTGGCGCCCGTATCTCTATTCGCTCAACCACATCCGTAGCAGCGCGGAGCTTTTCATCGAGGTCAAATACCTCATTTTCGACCTCTCGTAACTCTTCAATGACCTCATTCAGGAATTGGGTGTCGAGGGTACTGATACGCAGTTCTGTCTCGCCGATATTTTGTTCAGTCCGGGCGATGGCCGCGAGATTCTTGCTCTTCTCGCCTTTGATGCGGGCGTACTCTTTTTTTAACTGCAACATGCGTGTTTTACCGGCGGACATACCATTTGTTTCCAGGTGCTGGTAAGCATCGACCTCTTGCTGGGTCAGAGTAAGTTGTCTGTTCTGTGATTGGACCGCCTGGCGCAGGCCTTTGATTTCTGCCTGATACTGGGAGATACGCTGTTGCAGAATGCCGCGCTTTTTGTCCAGTGCGGTGCGCCTGGAAGCGATAATATTGCCCTGTCCGCGCACAATGACGGCAACATTTTCGTCGTTCGATTGCTGCAGAGTCCCGGGGAAGGTAATCTCCTGCAAGCCATCACGTTCGGCCATCAACCTGGCCTGCAAGGCCAGGGCGGCATGATAGCGGCCGCGAATCAGGTTCAGGTTTGCCTGTGGCTGGGTTTCATCCAGCCGGACAAGTACCTGGCCCGATGCGACGATATCGCCATCTTTAACCAGTATTTCACTGACGATGCCGCCTTCAAGGTGCTGGATCACTTTCTGCTTGCCCACAGTGCCGACCTCGCCAACGGCGATAGCGGCGCTTTCAAGTGGAGACAGGATTGACCAGCCCAGGAATGTGCCGAAGAAGGCTAAAATGACAACCATGCCGAAAATGACGGTACTGCGTATTTCGGGACGCTCAGGGAGATTATTTGATAGCATCAGGCGTCTCCATCTTATAAGTCATTGTTGGCGGGGACATTTTCCTGGCCGGCGAGACGTTCCTCGAAGCCGCCGCTTTATTGAACACTTCCTCTTTAGGTCCGAAAGCCCGCAGGCTGCCATCCTGCAGTACCGCGACTTTGGTTACCCACTCAAACACCGTTGGTCGGTGTGAGATGATAATGGTGGTGACTTCATGTTTCCTGAGAGTGTCCAGCACTTTAGCTAGTGCTTCATCACCGGCCTGATCCAGGTTGGCATTGGGTTCATCCAGTACCACCAGACGTGGATTGCCATAGAGCGCGCGGGCCAGACCGATGCGTTGCCGCTGGCCACCGGAAAGCGCCATGCCCTGAGCTCCGATCTGGGTGTCATACCCCTGCGGCAGACGCATAATCAGCTCGTGCACGTCAGCCAGCCGGGCGGCCTCAATTACCAGATCAGTATCACCTTCAGTCATGCGGGCGATGTTCTGCCGTACGCTGCCGGCGAACAACTCCACATCCTGTGGCAGATAGCCGATATATTGGCCCCTATCAGCTGACTCCCATTGCTCGGTATCCATGCCGTCGAGTCTTGCATGGCCTGACAGAGGGTGCAGGTTACCCAGTATCAACCGTACCAGAGTGGTCTTGCCGGAGCCGGAGGGGCCGATCAGGGCCAGGGTTTCGCCGGCAGTGAGATCAAATTGAATACCTTTCAGGATCGCCTCCCCGGTGCCCGGAAAAGCGAAGTTCAGTGCTTCAACACTGATATCGCCTTTAGGTTCCGGCAGGGACATTTTTTCAATCTCAGCCAGCTGATTGTGAAAATGTGATTTGAGTCGGTTATAGGCGGCCCGCGCCGCCAGTGCCGAGCGCCAGGTGACAATTGCCTGATCAACCGGGGACAGGGCGCGGCCGACCAGAATCGAGGCGGCGATGATGGCGCCGGCGGAGATCTCACCGCCAATGGCTAGAAAGGCGCCGGTGCCCAGAATAGCGACCTGCAGGCTGAGGCGGATAAACTTGGATATTGAAACCAGCACAGTGCTGCGCCGACCGGCCACCGCTTGCTGCTCAAGGCTGGCGTTATTGGCGCGGTTCCAGCAATCAACCAGGTGGGGCGCCATGCCCATTGCAACTACGGCATCGGCATTACGCACCGTGGATTCAGCGTGCTGCAGGGCTACCATGGCGGTTTCACCGGCGGCCTGTTGCCGCTTGCGGGTACCGATATCATTGGCAATGGCGATAATCAGTAACACTAACGCGCCGCCCAAAGCGATCCAGCCGAGTAGGGGGTGCAGCAGGAAAATGGCCGCCAGGTAGATCGTTGCCCAAGGTGCGTCGACCAGCGGATAGACGGTGGGACTGGTGAGAAAACCGCGCACCGTATCCAGATCCCGCAGGCTTTGCACATTGGCGGGTTGTTCCATCCTGAGAGTTCGCTTGATACTGACATTGAGGGTTTCGCCGGACAGCGCCTGACTCATCCAGTGGCTGATCTTAGCCATCAGGCCACTGCGCACCGCCTCCAGAAAACCGATAGTAGCGAGGGCCGCTACTACGATAATTGTCAGCAGCACCAGGGTATCGACACTGCGGCTGGTCAGGATGCGGTCATAAACCTGCAGCATATAGAGAGGGCTGGCCAGCATCAGCAAATTGATAAAAAAGCTGATGCCCAGCACTGAAACCAGCCCGAAACGGATACTCTTGAACACCCGGGTAAAGACAGATTCATTCGCCATAAACGCTGTAACTCCCTGTCAGGTAAAGCCTGGAAGCAGGGAGAGGTAACGGGTAGGGCCGTTACCTCCCCGGCTCATTCATGAAAAGATATCCAGATTATTTCCGGCAAAGAGGGCATCAATGATCTGCTCATCACTGAGGCTACTTCCGTCCGTCAGATCGACGTTGGATAACACAATTGACTGATCGCCATAACCGTCACCATTGGCATCGATCCCAATTACTTCAAGGACAGTTGCTGAACCGTTAAAGGAGAAATCCAGTACCGGATCGAGGCTGGCGCCGGTTTCACTGAGGCCGGACAGGCCGCTTAGTAAGCCGGTAAGGTTTATTGTATCGCCATCTGCGATGTTGAAATCGTTGATGGTGTCGGTGTCAACATAGCCCAAGGGCAAGAGAGAAACGGGCAGGGAGAATACGAAGGTGTCTTTACCGTCACCACCAGACAGTTGATCATCTCCTCCACCGCCAGCCAGAGTATCGTTACCGAAGCTTCCGTCAATCGTGTCATTATCTATACCACCATCGATGCTGTCGTTACCATTACCACCGCTCAGTGTGTCTTCGCCAGCACCGCCGGTGATACTATCGTCACCGATAGTGCCGTCATAAACATCGTTGCCTAAGGTTCCGGTAAAGGTCGTACCGAAGATGCCACTGCCATCCGGCGGAAACGCGGGGGAGAAGTTATCGGTTGTGAAGCTGTTTACATCAACGTTTTCAAATACCACCGCCGTCACGTAACTGTCGCCACCGCCGTTGGTATCGATTTGCAGCAGGGCATGATCGCCATCCTGGATAAGTTTCATATATCCGGAGGCAAAGGGGCTTGATGCGCCATCCCAGCCTGTGAGGCGGCTATTGAGGGTATAATTCAGGTTGATAATGTCACCGCCATCGCCCGCTTCAAAGTCAGTGATGGTGGCAAAAGCATACTGGTTAAAGTATGAGTTGAAGAGATCCACCTCATCCTGTCCGGCTCCCAAGGTCAGTGTCGGGGTACCCTGGTAGGTGGAGTTTCCGGCAACATGAAGGCTTACATAATCATCACCGCTGCCCAGATCGACCATGTCGTCACCATAGTAGCCTACTTCATAAACACGATCGTTACCCGCACCTGCGTCGATGGTCTCCGTGTAGCCGGAGTCAGTATCGGCATAGATGTTATCAGCACCACTGCCTCCCGTAAGCACATCATCGCCCTTATTACCCCGGAGAGTACTGCCACCTTCACCACCGGTCAGGGTGTCGTTACCGTCTCCGCCATAGAGATAATCGTAATCGGTATCGTTGCCTCCAGTCAGGATATCATCACCCGCTTCCCCGTATAGGTAATCGTTACCTTGGCCTCCATCAATCGTATCACTGGAAAAACCACCATAAATCCAGTCATTGCCCTCCAGTGCGTCGATGGTATCGGCACCAATGGTTCCATACAGAGTCTCACCAGCCGCCGTTCCCTCGATCGTCTCACCGGTCTGCACACTGCCATTTAGCGGCCACGCGGGCGAGAAATTATCGGATGTGAAGCTGCTTACTTCAACGTTTTCAAATACCACCGCCGTCATGTAACTGTCGCCACTGCCGTTGGTATCGATTTGAAGCAGGGTATCCGTACCGGATTGTATCAGTTGGAGGAAGCCGGCCGTCGCATTAAAGGGGTTAACGCTGCCATCCCAGCCTGTGAGGCGGTTATTGAGGATATAATCAAGATTAATGATGTCGCCGCCAGCGCCTGTTTCAAAGTCGGTGATGGTGGTAAAAGCATACTGGCTGAAGTTTGAGTAAAGGAAATCTACCTCATCCTGACCGGTTCCCAACGTGAGTGTAGGGGTTCCCTGATAGGTGGAATTACCCTGAACCCGAATCCTGACATAGTCATCGCCGCTGCCCAGGTCGACCGAATCACTACCATAGTAGCCCACGTCATAAACACGATCATTACCCGCACCTGCGTCGATGGTCTCCGTGTAGCCGGAATCGGTGTCGGCATAGATGTTATCAGCACCACTGCCACCCGTGAGTACATCATTGCCCTTATCACCCTGGAGAGTACTGCCACCTTCACCGCCGGTCAGGGTGTCGTTACCGTCTCCCCCATAGAGATAATCGTAATCGGTATCGTTGCCTCCAGTCAGGATGTCATCACCTGCTTCTCCGTATAGGTAATCGATACCTTGGCCACCATCAATCGTATCACTGGCAGAACCACCATAAACCCAATCATTGCCCTCCAGTGCGTCGATCGTATCGGCACCAATGGTTCCATACAGAGTCTCGCCAGCCGCCGTTCCCTCGATTGTCTCACCGCTAGGCACACTGCCATCCGGTGGATACGCGGGCGAGAAGTTATCGGCAGTGAAGTTGCTTACATCAACGTTCTCAAATACCACCGCCGTCACGTAATTGTCGCCATCGCCATTGGTATCGATTTGAAGCAGGGTATCCGTACCGGCTTGCATTAATTTGAAAAATCCTGCCGTCGCATTAAACGGATTAACGCTGCCATCCCAGCCTGTGAGGCGGTAATTGAGGATATAATTAAGATCTATAAAGTCGCCGTCAGCGCCTGCTTCAAAGTCGGTGATGGTAACAAAGGCATACTGGTTAAAGGATGAAGCGTAGAGATCCACCTCATCCTGCCCGGCACCTAAGGTCAGTGTCGGAGTACCCATATAAATAGAATTGCCTCCTACATAGAGCCGGACATAGTCATCCCCGCTGCCCAGGTTGACCATGTCGCTACCTGTGTAGCCAATGTCGTATACAAAATCGTTACCTGCCCCTGCGTCGATGGTCTCCGTGTAGCCGTAGTCAGTACTGGCATAGATGTTGTCGGTGCCGCTGCCTCCCGTATACACATCATCGCCATCATCACCTTGAAGGTAGCTGCCACCTTCGCCGCCAGTCAGTGTGTCGTTGCCGTCACCGCCATACAGTGAATCATAATCGGTATCGAGCCCTCCGGTCAGGACATCATCACCTGCTTCGCCATACAGGAAATCACTACCTTCGCCACCCTCGAGAAGATCTGCGCCGGTTGCCCCCCTTAACGTATCATTCCCGGCAAGTCCCTGGATAAAATCACCGTTGATCGTGCCTGTGAGATTATCATTGCCGATGGTACCTGTAATCACTGAGCCGTCGAGAACCGTCAGGGTGAATACATAGTTGCTTTGCTGGCCGTCGTCTTCTGTTGCGGTGACATTGATGTTGTAGAGGCCTGAATCAGTCGCGCCGGGCGTTCCGCTCAATTCATAGGTAGTTTCATTCAACGATAACCAACCGGGCAGCGGCGAACCGTCATCCAGTGCCGCCGTATACGAAACAGAGCCACCTTCATCATGGTCTGTAAACAGATCGGTTGGGAGCGTAACGGTGAAGCTATCACCGACGAACCCACTTTGAGCTTCCACGCTATTGGTCAGAACCGGAATATCGCCAGCACCTGTCACGGTGATAGTCACCTCGGTCTGAGTGCTGTCAACTTCATCCGAGAGTTCCAGAGTATAGGTCAGTTCCAGCGTTTCTCCCTGGTCGAGATAGTCAAACTGATTACCTGCCGCGGCAAAGGACCAGTTTATCGAACCATCGATACCATCGCTGGGCGCCCCGGTCGTATTCGCAGACATAAAGCCCAGTAGTGTTGCATTATCCAGGGAGCCTGCATTGCCCGATGACACAGCGACAGAATCCACAGAAACGCTGTGGTTCGTATCGGTAACATCAAGGTCAGCAAACGCAATGGCGGCAGCGGTTGTAAGAGTAGCGGCATTGAGGGCTGGGTCGTCAGAATCGGATTCAGTCACACTCCCGGTAAAGTTCTCGCTTGGATTGCTGATCTTCACAACCGGGGTATCGTTGGTTCCGGTAACCGTCACCGTAATCGTCTTGGCTTCACTGGTGGCGTTGTCCGCCCCGGAGTCATCGGTGGCGGTGTAGCTGAAACTGACATCCCGGGTCTGACCCTGGGTCAGGTCCTGAAAGTCTGTGCCGGGATCGAAAGTAAAGCTGCCATCATTGTTGTTGGCCAACGAGCCTTCGGCTGGAGTCGAAGTAACGGCAAAGCTGTGTGTATCAGTGGTATCGGCATCCGTTGCATAGAAGCTATCTGTTACGCTTGCCCCGTCTTCAGTCGCGGCGATGCTGACGTCACCTGCAACAGGTGCATCGTTGACGTTATTGACGGTGACGGTGACCGTCTCTTCGATATCATGGCTGCCATCGCTGACTAGGTAGCTGAATGTATCGGTACCGAAGAAGTCGGCGTCGGGGGTGTAGCTGTAACTGCCATCGCTGTTGATCAGCAGTGCGCCATTTTGTGGCACAGTGGTGCCTGCGCTGAAGCTCAGGGCGGTGCCATTGGCATCGGTAGCTGCCAGGGTATCATTGAGCACAGTGTCTTCATCCACGGTGGCGGCAGTGGTTTGCGGCTGCGGCGGAACGTCGACAGACACCGAACGTGTGATCAGGTTGCTGTCAGCCAAGCCGTCATTGACGCTGAACTGTATAACCCGTAAGGCGCCCGATTCACTATTCGTTGTGGCGAAGGCGACCGATTGCAATGCCGCCTGGTAGTTGGCCAGCGAAGATTCACCCGTCAGGGTCAGGGTACCGCTTGCCGCATCGAATGTGCCGGTAATACCCGAGCCGTCTGGTGCAACAAACACCAGTTCATCACCAGCAGCAAAGCCGTCACCGATCTGTATCAATGCGCTGTGCAGGGTGGCGTTATCAATGTCTGCTAACAAGAGGCTGCTATCCACTATTACGGCTGGATTGCTGCCACCTTCTGCGTGGAATATACGTGCGGATATGCCGTCCTGGGAGGTATCGCCGGTGGCAGGGTCAGAACCATACCAGGTCACCACAAAGCCACCATCGGCCAGTCCGGTGACTGAGGGTCTGAACTGATCATTCTGCGTATGGGTATTAACCAAAAACTCATTGCCCACCGGATCTCCTGCGGCATCAAAGCGCTGGCCAGCAATACCCCGATAGGAAGTATCGCCGGTGGTGGGATCATTGCTCACCCAAGTCACCACGAAGCCGCCATCGGTCAATCCGGTGACCGAGGGATTGTACTGATTATCCTGCGTATGAGTATTGACCAGAAATTCTTCACCAACGGCATCCCCGGCCGCATTAAAACGCTGCCCGGCAATGCCAGCACCGGAGGTATCGCCGGTGGCGGGATCTTGGCTCTGCCAGGTCACTACGAAGCCGCCATCGGCCAACCCGGTAACCGAGGGAGGGTACTGATTACCCAGAGTATGGGTATTCGCCAGAAACTCGTCACCCACCGCATCGCCGGCCGCATTAAAGCGTTGTCCGGCGATGCCATAACCTGAGGTGTCGCCGGTGGCGGGGTCTTCGCTGAACCAGGTCACCACAAAGCCGCCATTATTCAACCCGGTAACTGAAGAACCGTACTGTCCATTCTGCGTATGGGTATTCACCAGAAACTCGTTACCCATCGGATCACCGGCGGCATTAAAGCGCTGTCCGGCGATGCTAGTACCTGAAGTATCGCCGGTGGCGGGATCATGGCTCCGCCAGGTCACTACGAAGCCGCCATCGGCCAACCCGGTAACCGAGGGGGTGTACTGATTACCCAGAGTATGGGTATTCACCAGAAACTCATCCCCCACAACATCACCTGTGGCATTGAAACGCTGGCCGGCGATGCCCCAACCTGAGGTGTCCCCGGTGGCGGGGTCTTCACTGTACCAGGTCACCACAAAACCGCCATCGGCCAATCCGGTGACTGTGGGTGTAACCTGAGAGTTCTGCGTATGGGTATTAACTAAAAATTCTTCACCCAGCGCATCACCGGCGGCATTAAAGCGCTGTCCGGCAATGCCCCAAGAGGAGGTATCGCCGGTGGCGGGATCAGTGCTGTGCCAAGTCACCACAAAGCCGCCATCGCTTAATCCAGTGACTGAGGATGCCTCCTGATCATTCAGCGTATGGGTATTCACCAGAAACTCATCCCCCGGCATATATTCCACGGGGCCATCGCTCACGATAAAAGTCGGATCAGTTGTCAGTGTTGAAGTGATCGTCGGCGCATCGTTGACGTTATTGACAGTGACGGTGACCGTCTCTTCTATCGAATGACTACCATCACTGACAACGTAGCTGAAGGTGTCGGTGCCGAAGAAGTCGGCGTCGGGGGTGTAGCTGTAACTGCCATCGGTGTTAATCACCAAAGCGCCATTTTGTGGTGCAGTAGTGCCTGCACTGAAGCTCAGGGCGGTGCCATTGGCATCGGTGGCCGCCAGGGTATCGTTGAGCACCGCGTCTTCATCCACTGAGGCTGCCGTGGTTTGTGGCTGCGGCGGTACATCCACAGATACCGAACGGGTTATCAGGTTGCTGTCAGCCAAACCATCATTAACGCTGAACTGAATCTCACGAGCCACGCCTGATTCGCTATTGGTGGTGGCAAAGGCGACCGATTGCAGAGCTGCCTGATAGTTGGCCAGAGAGGATTCGCCGGACAGGGTCAGAGTACCGCTCGCCGCATCGAAGGTGCCGGTAATACCCGAACCGTCGAGAGCAACAAACACCAGTTCATCGCCTACAGCAAAACCGTCACCGATCTGCACCAATGCGCTTTGCAGGGTAGTGTTATCAATGTCCGACAAAGAGAGGCTGTTATCCACCACCTTGGCCGGGCTATTGCCACCTTCTGCATGAAATATACGCGCGGCGATGCCCCAGTCGGAGATATCGCCGGTGGTGGGGTCGGCGCTCTGCCAGGTCACCACAAAGCCACCATTGGCCAACCCAGTGACCGAGGGAGCCAACTGAGAACTCTGGGTATAGGTATTCACCAAAAACTCGTCGCCCACTGTATCACCCGCTGCATTGAAACGCTGTCCGGCGATGCCATAACCGGAAGTATCACCGGTGGCAGGGTCATTTCCATACCAAGTCACAACAAAGCCGCCATCGGCCAATCCGGTGACTGCGGGACCGAATTGATGATTCAGCGTATGGGTATTCACTAAAAACTCGTCCCCCACCGCATCACCCGTGGAATTATACTGCTGTCCGGCGATGTCATAACTGGAGATATCGCCGGTGGCGGGGTCACCGCTCAGCCAGGTCACCACATAGCCGCCATCGGTCAATCCGGTGACTGAGGGAGACTCCTGAGAATTCTGCGTATGGGTATTTACTAAAAATTCTTCACCCACCGGATTACCTGTTGCATCAAAACGCTGACCGGCAATGCCAACACCGGAGGTATCGCCGGTGGCGGGGTCATTACTGTACCAGGTGACGACAAAGCCGCTATCGGCCAAGCCAGTGACGGCGGGAACAACCTGGTAATTTAGCGTATGGGTATTTACCAGAAACTCATCACCCACCGCATTACCCGCCTCATCGAAACGCTGTCCGGCAATGCCAACACTGGAGGTATCGCCGGTGGTGGGGTCGTCGCTCTGCCAGGTCACCACAAAGCCGCCATCGGTCAACCCGGTAACTGAAGGGTTACCTTGATCACTTTGCTTATGGGTATTCACTAAAAATTCTTCACCCACCGGATTACCTGTTGCATCAAAACGCTGACCGGCAATGCTAACACCTGAGGTATCGCCGGTGGCGGGGTCGGCGCTCTTCCAGATCACCACAAAGCCGCCATTGGCCAGCGCGGCGACGGAGGGTGATGTCTGATCATTCTGCGTATGGGTGTTTACCAGAAACTCGTCACCCACCGCATTACCCGCCTCATCGAAACGCTGCCCAGCAATGCTGTACTGGGATAGATCGCCGGTGGTAGGATCGTTACTGTACCAGGTCACCACAAAGCCGCCATCGGCCAAGCCGGTCACAGAGGGGCCCGCCTGAGCACTTTGCGTATGGGTATTGACCAGAAACTCATCACCCGGCGTGTATTCAATCGGTCCAGTATTCACGATAAAGGTCGGATCAGTGGTCTGCGTTGAGGTGATAGTCGGTGCATCGTTGGTTCCGGTAACCGTCATAGTAACCGTTTTGGTTTCACTGGTGGCGTTGTCTGCCCCGGAGTCATCGGTGGCGGTGTAGCTGAAGCTGACAGCCCGGGTCTGACCCTGAGCCAGGTCCTGAAAGTCTGTGCCGGGACCGAAAGTAAAGGTGCCGTCATTGTTGTTTACTACCGAGCCCTCGCTGGGGGCCGAGGTGATGGTAAAGCTGTGAGAATCTGTGGTATCGGCATCCGTTGCATAGAAACTATCGGTTACGCTCGCCCCATCTTCAGTCGCGGCGATGCTGATATCACCTGCCACAGGCGCATCGTTAGATCCAGTTAGCGTAATAGTGACATCCTGTTCGGCGGTCGCACCTTCATCATCGGTCACAGTGATAGTGAATATAGCGGAGACCACTTCACCTTTACCCAGGAATGCCATATCGGCCTGGCTGATGGCGTAATCCCAGTTAATGGTACCGTTGTTGCTATTGGCCGGATCGGCGCTGATGCTGAAGGCGGCTTCGATGGCGGCAGTTTGTGTAGCGGTTAAAGCCAGCGCGGTGGTGCCGTCCTGTGCCAGCGAGGTGATGGTTTTGGTGGCTTCGTCGGCGGTGGGGCGGTCGGTCAGATCAAGGTCGGTGAAGGTCAGAGAGCCATTGGCTTCAGTACTGGTAATTGATGTTGAATCATCAAAATCACCCGCAATGACGAACAGTGCGTCGCTACTATAACTGCCTACGACTACCGGTGATGCGTCAAAATTTCCAGCGCCGTCATTAACCCAGATGTAGTCTCCGGTTGTGGTGCTGCTATTGGTGTTGATAAAGGCGTCAATATCACCGTCATGGTCAAAATCTGCTAACGCCAGGCCGAAACTGTTATCAGTATTACTTCCCAGGTACTGATGAAAACTGAAATTGCCAGTATCATCCCCATCGTTCAGCCATACTTCATCACGTGCTGTATTATTAGAGATAACAGCATCCAGGTAACCATCGCCATTCAAGTCGGCCAATTCAATAAGGGAGAAGCTTCCCGAACCAGCCATCCCTAATACCTGACCAGAATCAGAAAAGTGGCCATCACCATCGTTCAGATAAACATGATTGGTATCCCACCAACCGCCGACCACGGCATCGAGATCGCCATCGCCATCGACATCGCCAAGATCAACATCAAAACTATGATCTGAACCGAAACTGAGACTTGAACCGCTACTATCAACGGCGGTGAAGTTACCAGCACCATCACCCAGGAGAACGTCATTAGCCCTGTTCGAGTTGACCCTGTTTTCGTGATAAGCATTTACGACGACAAGATCTAAATTGCCATCACCATTAACATCACCGGCCTCGACAGAGCGACTGTATGTTGTTCCCAAAGTTTGGACACTCTTGCTGAATGTACCATCTTCATTTTGCAACCAGAGTTCGTCTGATCCACTCCAGTTAGCATTGTAGATATCCAGGTCACCATCACCATCATAATCACCCATTGCTACATCAAAGGTATTGGCGTTGCTGCCTATGGACAGACCCTCTACAAAAGTACCATCGCCATTATTGAAGAGTATTTTTGTATTCTTACTGTTAACACCTGCAGCTATGTCCAGATCACCGTCGCCATCAATATCACCCGTATCCATGCCGCGTACTAAGGAGAGAGTCAGGCTTTGAGTGGTACTTATCAGTGATCCTGAACCGTCGTTTAAAAGCGAATCCGTAGCGGCACTGGAGTTCCAGCCGCCGACAAATATGTCATCGCTTGTTGATGTGGCGACACCAATTTCACCAGTGACATTCACTGCCTGGATTTCTGGCGCATCGTTGGAACCGGTCACGGTGAGAGTCAGGGTGCTGCTGTCGCTGCCGCCGTTGTTGTCGCTCATGCCGTAATCGATAACGACGGTGGCTGTTTCACCTTCGGCCAGGTAGTCGAAGTCCGTGCCTGGGCTCCACTGTACCTGATTGTTGACGATCGTTGCGCTGCCTTGGCCCGCGGGTACAGAGACGCTATCAACAGTATGGGTATCGTTGAGATCAACGTCGGTATCGTTGGCCAGTACATCAATGCTGTAGGCGGCGTTTTCGTAAACTGAGCCGGTATCGACATTGGCGACAGGGCTGTCGTTGGAGCCGGTCACGGTGAGCGTTAGGGTGCTGCTATCGCTGCCACCGTTGTTGTCACTCATGCCGTAATCGATAACGACTGTGGCTGTTTCACCTTCGGCCAGATAGTCGAAGTCTGTGCCTGGGATCCACTGCAGCTGATTGTTGATGATCGTTGCACTGCCTTGGTTGGCAGCTACGGAAACGCTATCGATGGTATGGGTATCGCTGAGATCCTCATCGGTATCGTTGGCCAGCACATCGACGGTGATGCTGACGTTCTCGCCCGTTATGCCGGTATCTGTAACTGCGATAGGGACGTCATTAGTCCCGGTGAGGGTGATTGTGACATCCTGGGTAGCCGTGGCACTTTCATCATCGGTGACGGTGATGGTAAATATGGCGGTAACCACTTCGCCCTCGCCGAGGAAGTCCATCTCGGTTTCGCTGATGACATAATTCCAGTTAATTGTGCCATTGTTGCTGTTGCTGGGATCGGCACTGATACTGAAGGCCGCTTCAATGGCAGCGATCTGGGCTGCGGTTAGCACCAGAGGCGTGGTGCCATCCTGTGCCAGCGCGGTGATGGTTTTTGTATCTTCGGTCGCAGTGGGACGATCAGTCAGATCTACGTCAGTGAAGGTCAGGAAACCGCTGGTCCCTGGATTTTCCGGGGCTGCACTGATGGATGAGAATTGCAGATTATCCATCACCATCTGCCAGCCAAAACTGTGGGTAAACTCAACCGTATCGATGGTGTTAAATGAACCGGTTAAGCCTTCGGCAGTATTCAGATCAATGGTCAGCGGATCGTTTTTATCAACCTGGACGGTCAATGAACTCTGTTCAATTCCCTCAAGGTATCCTGTAATGGTGACGGTATCGTAATCAGGATCCGTTCCGGTTGTTGGATCGCCATCTGCGAATGCACTTGCCAGTACTAAGCTGTCGAAGTTAAACGTACTGTCTCTGGAAATAACTGCTTTTACGCCAGTCCAGGGGCTTGTTGATGTATCCCAGCCACCAATAGTGAATGCAATATTATTACTGTTGGTTTCGAGTGCGACCTGCTTGTAACCCCGACTTTCTAATCCTAATACTGTCCCTTCATCTGTTTCGCCAAAAATAAAGCCTTCCCATGTGAAACCATTGTAATCAGTGATTTCACCAGTTTGCCCGCCTGGTGAGTCGAGGTCTTCAAAATTGATCACTAAAGTCCCGCCCGTTGCAGGGGTATCAGTCGGCTCAGTGACTGTTCCGCTGACATCTATGGCTTGTACGTCTGGTGCGTCATTGGTGCCGGTAATGGTCATGACCACGGTTTCAGTGGCGCTGCCACCGTTACCATCATCGACCGTGATGTCGTAACTCTGGGTTAGGGTCTGGCCGGCGGCCAGGTCATCAAGGTCGGCATCGGCGATGTTGAAGGTCCAGGTGATCTGGCCCTGAGTGTCATTGGTGGCTGCGTCATTGACCACTGCAGTCATCAAGCCGCGGTAATCGGCAGTCTCATTGCCCGCCACACTGACAGTGTGGCTGTCAGTCAGGTCCACATCCGTAAATTCAAACGTGCCGCTGTCGCTGTGTGCGCTGGTGCTTTCCTCAAGGACAATGTCGTCGATGAGGATAGTGGTGCGACTGCCCTCGGCGTAGCTCATCGGGTCGTCGGGTGTGGGATCGGATGGTTGCTGGGAGGATACTTCCACCCGGGAAACATTATCAAAACCCGTGAAGGCAATGGGATAGGCCTGGCTGCCATCAATGGTTTGCTTATGCTCCGCGACAACATTGCCATCGGCATCATATCCGGTGACCCAGAGCAGGGTTGCATACTCACCACCCACGGCAAATTCGGCACTCTGAAAATTGAAGCTACCGCCGGATTCAGACTGGATAACCAACCCCATCCCTTCGGCGGCATACAGCAACGTGTTATCACCTTGGTCCTGTGTGAGTGCGTTTATATGCGTGTTGGTGGTGTTTTCATCGCTCTCCCAGAACCTGATGACAGGCTGGTGAGCATCATCGTAAAGATGTGAGAACGTGAAGCCTTCGTAAACCGAAGGGACATTGCCCACGTAGCTGCTGTCCGAAGACAGTGATTCAAAACCAATGTGCTGTGCCCCCGCGCTTGCAGTGGCCTCAGTGACGTTACCGCTGAGGTCGGCGGACTCGATCACAGGTAGGTCATTGGTGCCGGTAATGGTCATGACCACGGTTTCAGTGGCGCTGCCACCGTTACCATCATCGACCGTGATGTCGTAACTCTGGGTTAGGGTCTGGCCGGCGGCCAGGTCATCAAGGTCGGCATCGGCGATGTTGAAGGTCCAGGTGATCTGGCCCTGAGTGTCATCGGTGGCTGCGTCATTGACCACTGCAGTCATCAGACCGCGGTAATCGGCAGTCTCATTGCCCGCCACACTGACAGTGTGGCTGTCAGTCAGGTCCACATCCGTAAATTCAAACGTGCCGCTGTCGCTGTGTGCGCTGGTGCTTTCCTCAAGGACAATGTCGTCGATGAGGATAGTGGTGCGACTGCCCTCGGCGTAGCTCATCGGGTCGTCGGGTGTGGGATCGGATGGTTGCTGGGAGGATACTTCCACCCGGGAAACATTATCAAAACCCGTGAAGGCAATGGGATAGGCCTGGCTGCCATCAATGGTTTGCTTATGCTCCGCGACAACATTGCCATCGGCATCATATCCGGTGACCCAGAGCAGGGTTGCATACTCACCACCCACGGCAAATTCGGCACTCTGAAAATTGAAGCTACCGCCGGATTCAGACTGGATAACCAACCCCATCCCTTCGGCGGCATACAGCAACGTGTTATCACCTTGGTCCTGTGTGAGTGCGTTTATATGCGTGTTGGTGGTGTTTTCATCGCTCTCCCAGAACCTGATGACAGGCTGGTGAGCATCATCGTAAAGATGTGAGAACGTGAAGCCTTCGTAAACCGAAGGGACATTGCCCACGTAGCTGCTGTCCGAAGACAGTGATTCAAAACCAATGTGCTGTGCCCCCGCGCTTGCAGTGGCCTCAGTGACGTTACCGCTGAGGTCGGCGGACTCGATCACAGGTAGGTCATTGGTGCCGGTAATGGTCATGACCACGGTTTCAGTGGCGCTGCCACCGTTACCATCATCGACCGTGATGTCGTAACTCTGGGTTAGGGTCTGGCCGGCGGCCAGGTCATCAAGGTCGGCATCGGCGATGTTGAAGGTCCAGGTGATCTGGCCCTGAGTGTCATCGGTGGCTGCGTCATTGACCACTGCAGTCATCAGACCGCGGTAATCGGCAGTCTCATTGCCCGCCACACTGACAGTGTGGCTGTCAGTCAGGTCCACATCCGTAAATTCAAACGTGCCGCTGTCGCTGTGTGCGCTGGTGCTTTCCTCAAGGACAATGTCGTCGATGAGGATAGTGGTGCGACTGCCCTCGGCGTAGCTCATCGGGTCGTCGGGTGTGGGATCGGATGGTTGCTGGGAGGATACTTCCACCCGGGAAACATTATCAAAACCCGTGAAGGCAATGGGATAGGCCTGGCTGCCATCAATGGTTTGCTTATGCTCCGCGACAACATTGCCATCGGCATCATATCCGGTGACCCAGAGCAGGGTTGCATACTCACCACCCACGGCAAATTCGGCACTCTGAAAATTGAAGCTACCGCCGGATTCAGACTGGATAACCAACCCCATCCCTTCGGCGGCATACAGCAACGTGTTATCACCTTGGTCCTGTGTGAGTGCGTTTATATGCGTGTTGGTGGTGTTTTCATCGCTCTCCCAGAACCTGATGACAGGCTGGTGAGCATCATCGTAAAGATGTGAGAACGTGAAGCCTTCGTAAACCGAAGGGACATTGCCCACGTAGCTGCTGTCCGAAGACAGTGATTCAAAACCAATGTGCTGTGCCCCCGCGCTTGCAGTGGCCTCAGTGACGTTACCGCTGAGGTCGGCGGACTCGATCACAGGTAGGTCATTGGTGCCGGTAATGGTCATGACCACGGTTTCAGTGGCGCTGCCACCGTTACCATCATCGACCGTGATGTCGTAACTCTGGGTTAGGGTCTGGCCGGCGGCCAGGTCATCAAGGTCGGCATCGGCGATGTTGAAGGTCCAGGTGATCTGGCCCTGAGTGTCATCGGTGGCTGCGTCATTGACCACTGCAGTCATCAGACCGCGGTAATCGGCAGTCTCATTGCCCGCCACACTGACAGTGTGGCTGTCAGTCAGGTCCACATCCGTAAATTCAAACGTGCCGCTGTCGCTGTGTGCGCTGGTGCTTTCCTCAAGGACAATGTCGTCGATGAGGATAGTGGTGCGACTGCCCTCGGCGTAGCTCATCGGGTCGTCGGGTGTGGGATCGGATGGTTGCTGGGAGGATACTTCCACCCGGGAAACATTATCAAAACCCGTGAAGGCAATGGGATAGGCCTGGCTGCCATCAATGGTTTGCTTATGCTCCGCGACAACATTGCCATCGGCATTATATCCGGTGACCCAGAGCAGGGTTGCATAATCGCCACCCACGGCAAATTCAGCACTCTGCAGGTTAAAGCTGCCGCCGGATTCGGATTCGATGACCAGCCCGATGCCTTCGGCGGAATATATCAGCGTACTGTCGCCCTGTGTCGGATCGGTCAGGTGGTTCATTTGGGTAAAGCTGCTATTCTCGTCGGTTTCCCAGAATTTGATGTTGGCTAAGAATGTCTGCGAGGGCTCATACAAATATGAGAACGTGAAGCCTTCGTAAACCGATGGGACATTACCTGCGTAGCTAGTATCTGAAGACAGTGATTCAAAACCAATGTGCTGCGCCCCTGCGCTTGCAGCGGCCTCAGTGATGTCACCGCTGAGGTCGGCGGAATCAATGACAGGCCCATCATTAGTTCCGACAACAGTGAGGGTCAGGTCGCTTGTACTGGTTGCAGTATTGACCGTATTCGAGTCGTATAATAGATCCGTTATTTCATAAGTTATAGTGACGGTAGCGGTCTCCCCCAGCGCCAGGTAATCGAAGTCAGTGCCAGGATTCCATTCAATCAGGTATTCAGAACCTGGAGCGAGTTGGTTCTGATTGTAGAAGATGGTGGTTGTGCCAGTACCGGTCATGTTTTCAGGATCGGACGCTACAACGGCTGTAATACCAGACAGCATCAGCGCATCGTCTTCAAAATCCCAGTCATTAGCGATGACATCGAAAAACTGCGTGTCATTTTCAGAAATTAGGTCGGTGTCAGCGATGGCAAGGGGGCCATTATTAGTGCCATCGAGCAGGATGGTGATGTCATAATCGCCAAAGGTGAAATTGAGTTGCTCTACATTGGTCAGCTGATCGGTTTCTGTGTATGCCTGCTGATCGACAGTAGTCGAGTGATAGGAAACTGACCAGCTACTGCCGGAGGAAGTGAATGTGTAATCCCTGACATCGCCGGAATAAAAAACGGTATCTAAGTCGCTGCCACCATCGATCAGGTTGTTGCCGCCACCGACATAAAAACTGTCGTTACCTTTACCGCCGATCAGCTCATCATCCCGGTCACCGTCATAAAGAATATCATCGCCGGCTCCGCCATCCAGTATATCGTTGCCGCCTCCACCAATCAGGAGATCATTACCACCTTTGCCGAGGATTGATTCGTCTTCGCCTGTGCCGAATAGCTCATCGTTACTATTGGTGCCTGAAATTGTTTCTAAATTGTTATTGTTATTGCCTGACGGCTTACCACCGCCACCGGGTTTCTTGGCCATGACAATCTACCCCTCGTTTGTGAGCTGTTTGGGTAGACTGCTACCCCCCTTTAAGGACGGTAGAGAATCTTATTCAGATAAATAATCTAATGTGGCGGCTTCCTTGTCTATCGCTTGTATCTTCCCTGTGCCCTGAGATCCGATACCGTCTCAATACAAGCTTACAAACGGCCCCTTAACCCAGTTTTTGAAGATTGTGCTGGCTCCAGCTTGTTCGTTAATACTAGTCACATTTTGAGTATTATCGCCCCCTCAATTGGGGGTAAATCTGCTAAGCAAAAAAATATAGTGTTTTATCAATAAGATGGGATTGTAAAAAAACTACAATTTTTGCTTTAAAGGGTAGGTTACGTGCTACTTTTTCGATTGAAGACGGTATTTTTTGTTTGAATATGCGGCATGCTTGAGCTAAAGCTTAATGGACATCGCGGTCTGTTCAGCGCAGTTTTGGACAGGATTTTCGAGCTATATCGGGTCGACTGAAATGGATAACCGGCAGTTTAACCAGATAATTGAATCTATTTACCAGGCTGCGATTCAACCGGATCAATGGCCTGATGTACTGGCGCTGATTAACCGCTTTATTCCGTCGACTGCGGCAGGGCTGTTTATCCAGAATATTTCGACCGGCGTAATGACCCCGATCCCCTTTCTGGGAGTCGGTGATGAGTGGCTGCAAAGTTACAGCGAGCATTATGGTTTTGTGAATCCTGCTTTTTCGGATGAAGATATTCTGCAACCGGGCACTATTTTTACCGAACAACTGTTCAACGAGATACATCAGGACCCGGATTATTATCACAACACCGAATTTTACCAGGAGTGGATGAGACCGCAGAATTTTCATCACACTTCCGGTGGGGTGTTGATTGCCGATGGTGATCACTACGTCAGTTTCACCCAGATACGCTCAGCAGCCCACGGTCAATACAGTGATCGGGAGATGGAGCTACAGACCCTGCTTGCGCGCCACCTGTGCAAAGCAGTACAGCTGTCCGGCACTTTTGAAAAACTGCAATATCGACTGCGTAATGCAGAGCAGCTGCTGGAAAGTATGGGGCATGGGATAATAGCGCTCGATCAGCATGGCCGGATACTGGAGAGTAATGCTGTTGCCTCAGGTCATATCGATAAAACAGCTGGCCTGACAATTCAGCAGGGCAGGCTGATGGCTGTAAATAGCAGCGATCAGCAGCAGTTGGCGATAGCACTGAATCAGGCATTTGCACAGGCGGGGGCGGTGCAGGAAATTCCGATCCGATTACAGCTTACCGGCTGTAGTTCACTGTTTTTGATTCTGATGCCAGCGACCGCACAACACCGTTCTCAACTTAAGGATCTGACCGCGATCCTGATCATCAAAGATGTGCAACAGTGCCGACCTCTGAGCGTCGATTATCTGCAATCCGCCTATCGGCTGACCGCAAGCGAAGCCCGGCTCACTCAGCAGTTGATGAATGGCAATGAGTTGAAAGTTGCTGCAATTGAAGCCGGTATCTCTTACGAAACGGCTCGCGGCTATCTCAAGTCTATATTCGAAAAAACCGGAACCCGGCGCCAGGTTGATCTCATTCTTCTGATGAATTCCGATCCTGCAGGACGATTTAAAACCTGATAAAAAGAACTGGATAAATGCCCCGCTCATAAACTGATCGGGGCATTTGCTCAGGCTCCCTCAGGGTGGGGGTATTTATAGTCACTCCCTGCCGGGCAGGCTGATGAATCGACGCCTTTCTGATCTCGGATTAATGCTCTTATCCTGGCGTCATTCTTATCCCAGCAGATTCTGACAAACTGGTAACTGACAACGGTGTTGTTGGCTATGTTGATGGTTTGATTGTCAGTGCTGTTCATCGTTACTGATAGGTTTGCCAGGTTGGTATCGCCACTGAGTCTGATCTCTTCAATGCCAGCTTCCAGAGAACCTTCAAACTGCCGGGTCCAGTTATGATCGAAGATAATACCGGCGGTGGTAATAAACCGGATCTCGGGGTTTCGTATAGCTTCTGCAAACTCAGGATCACTGAGATAAAGTTTTTCTATCTCCCGGCGCAGGGTGACAAGGTCGTATATCTGCAGGAAGGTAATCTTGTATTGTCCCTGCTGCGTCCAACTGGCACCTGCTTGGACCTGTCCCAGTTCGGCAATGCTTGCCGACAGATTTTCCAGACCGGTGCTGCTGTCTTTATCGATAGTTACGGTGGCAACATGGCGGGTTTCAATGTTGTTCCAGTTGGGAACTCCGAAGCGTTGAAACTGGTTGATGCCGTGGCGTAGCCTGACACCGTATGAGCCGAGCAGCGCGTTGGCAGCACCCTGAGTACGGTAGCCGCCCATCAGTTTTTCTGTTTCAGGTTGCTTTTGCCAGCTTGAACAGCCGCTAAGCAGTACGGCAGAGATCAAAATCGGGAGTGTTTTCATAACAAATTCCTTTTGTCGCAGTGGCTAAAATCCATTCATATGTAGGTATAGCCGATATTTCAAACACTTGCTTAAATCTGTGCGGCAAAGCCATCTCTGCTTGTTTCAGGCTACCCATCTCTGGCTAGTACCAAGGTACTGCTTTTTCAGAGCCAAAGTAGAATTCAGGTGCTTTACCCTGCCGTTTTATTATGTCCCTAAGTGCAAAGTACCCGTGATAAGACGTGATTCTTTGGGACAAAAGGTTTTTAAAACTCTAATAAAAATGGTGATGTGAATGATTAAGCCAACTAAAACTCTGGGTGTTGTTGCCGCAGGTGCGCTGTCTGTACTGTTGTCGGCTCAGGTTATGGCTCACGGTGATGTGACTCCGCAAAACGTAGATGTTGCAGGTCTGACAGCGTTAGGTGAAGAGTGGGTGGAAGAAAACCCGTATCGTGCAGATTATGAAAACCATGCTTTAGCAGTGGAAATCGGTGCCTCTGCATATACTCAGAACTGTGCCCGTTGTCATGGTCTTGAAGCGATCTCAGGTGGTATAGCGCCCGATCTGCGTTTCCTTGAACCGGGTATGGAAGGAGATGAGTGGTACAGCTACCGGGTACAGAATGGTGCCGTACGTGATGGTCGGGTATATATGCCGAAGATGGCGGAGCACCTGAGTCAGGAAGCGCTGTGGGCGATCCGTGCCTGGTTAGAAACCCAGCCGGTAACTGAGTAATAACGGTGAACAGGTTGTTTGCCACCCTCACACTTGCCGGCAGTCTGGCTATCTCCCTGTTGATCGGGGGGATGCCTGGCTCAGCCCTGGCGCGCAGCTATGACGATGTGATCGCCAGCAGGACGATCGCTATCGGGGTCTATAAAGACTTCCCGCCTTACTCTTATATGCGCGATGGTAAGCCAGCTGGTGTTGATGTCGAGATCGGCCAGCGTATCGCTGATGCTTTCGATCTTGAGATGAAAGTGCACTGGATTACGCCGGATGAGAATCTGGAAGATGATCTGCGTAACAACGTCTGGAAAGGCCATTATCTGGACAAGGATGAGGCAAATCCCCTGGCGCTGAAGAATCTTGCCGATGTCATGATGCGGGTACCTTATGACCGGGAATATGCTTTCAAACGCGGTGATCTTGATTTGCTGATCAATGATCAGGTGGTGCTGTTCGGGCCCTACCAGCGAGAACGCTGGCAGGTAGCGTTCGACAGTCGCAAGATCGAATCGGTATCCACAGTCGCGGTATTTCAGTATCACCCCATCGGTGTTGAGGTTGATAGCCTGCCGGATTTCTATCTGACGTCGGCCTTTGCCGGGCGAATGCGCAAGCATACTCATCACTTTCCTAATATCCGGGCCGCTTTTGCTGCTATGGAACAGAGTAAGGTTGACGCCGTAATGGGGATGCGTGCCGAGGTGGACTGGCTACTCAGTGATTCTGACGAGAGCGCTTTTAAACTGGCGGAAAACGGTTTCCCAATGATGGGTAAGCAGCAATGGGATATCGGTATGGCGGTTAAGCACAGCTATCGTCAGCTTAGTTATGCTGTTGAAGACGTCGTTGATGGTCTTATCCGCTCCGGAGAGATGGCTAAGATCTATGCCGGTTATGGCCTTAGATATGAATTGCCTGGTTTGTACCAGGACGTTCAGTAATGAATTCAATGAGATGTACAGTCAGCCCCGCTGCTAGCTGCGAAGCAATGATCATTCAGAACAAGAGCAAGCCTATGAAGACCACTACACTGGGCAGGATTCCGGTGCTGAAGGACGAGTGCCAACTGTATTTTGACGGTAAGCATGATCGCTGGGTACTGAAAGCGCCGCAGCAGGCGGTCTTTCTGGATAAGCTCACGTTGCTTGTTCTGCAGGCCTGCGACGGGTATTGCAGTGAGCAGCAGATCATCGCTTCTGTGGCAACTTTTCCTGAACTGGGCGGAATCAGTGAAAGGGATGTCAGTGACATATTGGCAGAGTTTGAACAACGCGGCTTTATCCAGGTACAGGCGGCCTGAAAGCGCTATCCGGCCTGCATTCAAATGAGTATTACTACTAAGTAAGTATAAAACTCCTTCCCCCGGTCAATTGTTGTAATTGACACAAACTTTAAGAATTGGGGTAGGGCTGGGAAAGCGTATCCGGTCCACCTGAGAGCCAAATAATAAAGACATCCTTTAAAGGAGCATTGCAATGAAGAAGTTCGGCTGCAGTAAGAATTTTGCTGTCACAGCATTGGTGGCGGCAATGTCACTATCGGGTCTGGCGCAAGCGGGCGTATCCGATAAAGACATTCTTAATGACCAGATGACTGTAGAAGATGTAGTTTCTAACGGCTTGGGCCCTCGCGGTCAGCGATTCAGCCCGTTGGATATGATCAATACAGAAACAGTAGAGCAGATGCGTCCGGTATGGGCATTCTCTTTCGGTGGTGAGAAACAACGTGGTCAGGAATCACAGCCGATGGTGAAGGATGGGGTTATGTATGTAACTGCTTCCTACTCCCGGGTATTTGCCGTGGATACTAAAACCGGTGAAGAGCTGTGGGAATACAATGCGCGCTTACCTGACGGTATTATGCCTTGCTGTGACGTAATCAATCGGGGTGTGGCACTGTACGATGATCTGGTGATCTTCGGTACTCTGGATGCCAAGATGGTGGCGCTGGATGCCAAGACCGGTAAGGTTAAATGGAAGAAAAAGATAGCCGACTATAAAGCGGGCTATTCGATCACCGCAGCACCATTGTTGGTCAACGGTAAGCTGATTACCGGTGTATCCGGTGGTGAATTCGGTATTGTCGGTAAAGTTGAAGCATACGATGCCAAGACCGGCGACATTCTCTGGACCCGTCCTACCGTTGAAGGCCATATGGGCTACATCTGGAAAGATGGCAAGAAAACAGAGAACGGTATCTCCGGTGGTAAAGCGGGCGAGACATGGCCGGGTGATCTGTGGAAGAGCGGTGGTGCAGCAACCTGGCTGGGCGGCACCTATGATCCTGATACCAACCTGATGTTCTTCGGTACCGGTAACCCGGCACCTTGGAACTCGCACATGCGTCCTGGTGACAACCTGTTCTCCTCTTCACGTCTGGCGATCGATCCGGATACCGGTAAGATTGTATGGCACTTCCAGACCACGCCACACGATGGTTGGGATTATGATGGCGTAAACGAGCTGATCTCCTTTGATTACAAAGCTAACGGCAAAACCGTTAAAGCTGCAGCAACCGCAGACCGTAACGGCTTTATGTATGTCCTGAACCGTGAGAACGGTGATTTCATCCGCGGTTTCCCGTTTGTTGATGAAATTACCTGGGCTAAAGGTCTGGATAAGAACGGTCGTCCAATCTATGACGAAACGATGCGTCCGGGTAACCCGACTGCCGGTGAAGATGGTAAGAAAGGTTCTGTAGTCCGTGCCGTACCTTCCTTCCTGGGTGGTAAAAACTGGATGCCGATGGCATACAACCAGCAGACTGAACTGTTCTATGTGCCGTCTAACGAATGGGCGATGGATATCTGGAACGAGCCTACCGCATATAAGAAAGGTGCTGCGTACCTGGGTGCCGGATTCACCATCTCTGCTCTGAATGACAGCCATATCGGTGTGTTGCGGGCGATGGATCCGAAGACCGGTAAAGAGGTATGGCGCTACCAGAACTACGCTCCGTTGTGGGGTGGTGCGCTGACAACTGCTGGCAACCTGGTATTCATTGGTACGCCTGAAGGCTACCTGAAAGGCTTTAATGCCAAGACCGGTGAGCTGAAGTATGAGTTCAATACCGGTTCCGGTATCGTCGGTTCGCCGATCACCTGGAAGCAGGATGGCGAGCAGTATATCTCCGTCGTATCCGGTTGGGGTGGTGCGGTACCACTGTGGGGTGGTGAAGTAGCTAAGCGCGTTAAGCACCTGAACCAGGGTGGTAGCGTATGGACCTTCAAACTGCCTAAGTCTTAAGACACGGCTTTCGTTTGACTAAAAAGACCGGCGGTTAGCCGGTCTTTTTTTGTTTGTTAAAAACCGAGGCCAGACCGGAAGGTAAACCTTCCTCGCTAGACCGCCGCTTTGCGGCTGGCTAGAACCCACTTCGTGCTTGCTAGTGGCTAGAAAAATCAAAACAAAAAACTTCTTAAAATGGAATACGCCAGGGCAAACTCAGCACTCCGTAAGAACTGTAGGTTGGTCTGAGTGAAACGAAGCCCAACATGACTCTCCGGTAAGGGAAACGAAACAGCAGTGGCTAGATCGCGTCTGCGCCGCTAGCCAGAACGGAAGGCTAGCCTTCCTGTTTAGTGGCTAGAAAAATCAAAATCAAAGGCAAAAATCTTCTTCAGTCGCTCTCTCGCGGCCATCATATTTCCTGAACGGATACACAGTTAAGTTTTGATTCACGACAGTTGTTGCGCGTTTACACGACAGTTGTTGCGCGTTTACACGGCAAGCATGCGCGTTTGTATCTGGCAGTTTTGCAGAAAAGTAATTAGTATCAGTGAGTTACGAATTTGTGCATCGGAGCTTATGCGCAACGTAAAAAGAATAACGCGCATGCGCGTTTTCATGGAATCACTGGAGATGGATTTTGCTTACTAAGCCTTTCGTATCAAAAAGTTATTGTTCTATTTCAGAATTTTTCAGTCCGTGCATATGCGCATGCGCACAACTAAGCTGTTAGGCGATACAGTTATTAAGGAGTAGCAATGAAAGTTCACTATTTAGAAATTGTTTCTCATGATGTGGATGCAGCGTGCAAAGCATATGAGGTAGCTCATTCCGTCAGCTTTAGTGAACCAGATGAATTTCTCGGCGGAGCGAGGACATGCACTTTACTTGATGGCTCAATCGTTGGGATACGGGGACCTCTGCGAGATACGGAAGAGCCCGTAGTTCGCCCGTATTGGCTCGTAGATGACATCGAACAAGCCGTAGCGAACGTAGAGGCTGAGGGAGCAAAAATAGCTGTACCACCAATGGAAATTCCAGGGAAAGGGAAATTTGCAATCTATATTCTTGGATCTAATGATCATGGGCTCTGGCAACTTTGATTTGCATCGCCTAACAAGCGCATGCAGAGCGACCTCCAAAAGGCTACGCCTTTTGTCGGCGCCTGATGCGGGGCGTTAGGTGCTATGAATAAGCCAACTAAGTCTCAATGGGGAACCATAGAAAAGAACAACCTTGATGCAGAAACGGCATTTAAGAATTTCATTGGTAAGTCATTTTCTGAAGCTGAGGAAATGTTTAAAGAAAATGCCTACTACTACCAAGAAGATCTTATATCCATGCCGGCCGTAGCGTTTAATTATTATGCTCCAGCTTATGCAAATTATGTTGTGTCAAAATCATCGAAGGATGACTCAGATGGAGCGTCATGCTTCTTACATATGGTGATTGAGCTTCTGGAAAGTAATAGGAATCTGGCCACGTATGAAACACTAGAGGTTTTATTACAGGCGGCAAAGTTGGTTTCTGAAAGGCAAAATTTTTATGATGCAGATGTCAGCATATATGGGGAGTTTGGCTCTCTTTATAATAAAATCGTGCAACTTTATAGTTGCACCTAACAAGGTGGTGTTGTCGCCTTCGGTTGGGACTGCCATTCCGCTGGCGCTCCATGTCAGCCCCAAACCACGGCGTTAGGCACTATTTGAAATGAGTGGTACAAACGGAAATCGGGGTTAATGAAAAATGAGTACTCCTATATCAGGGCGCTGTCGGTGTGGTGAAATAGTCTACGAGTTTTCATCTGAGCCGACACGTAAATACCTTTGCTACTGTCGGGATTGCCAGTACTTCACAGGTACTGACAAGATCTTTGTTATCAGTGGCCCTCGAAACACATTCAATCTATGCAGCGGCAGTCCCGTAAATTACGATGTGGTTGCAGATAGTGGCGCTACAATTACCCGGTCTTTCTGTGGTTGTTGCGGCAGCAGCCTCTTTATCTACCCGAAAATTGACCATGTATACTATTTTGATGAAGATGATGTGATCTGTGTCGCTGCTGGTACTCTGGATGAACCGAATAAATTTAGTCCAGACTTTGCAGTTTTTGTGTCCAGGGCTCCAGCATGGGCGACTTTCCCTGAAGGAATTGAATGCCACCCATAGCCCAGCGCCTTTAGTGTTGTAATAGCGGGGGGGGGGGGCTATGTGTCCGTATTTCATGGCAATAAATGAGGTTTGGTTAACAGAATGAAGATTTCTACCTTTAGTGCAAGCCAGTCTCAGGATGTAATAAATCTCTTTACTGAAGTGTTCTCTGACTCTGAAGGGCGGGACGAAGGTGAATCAATTGGTAGCCTGGTGTCCGATCTGATCAGGACGACTGCTGAACACGACATCCTGGGCTTCGTTGCTGTTCTGGAAGAAGAGATAGTCGGTTGTGTATTCTTCACCCGCCTTAGACTTCCGAGTGGAAAAGTCGCATTTATTCTATCGCCTGTTGCTATTGTTACAGAACAACAGGGAAAAGGGGTAGGCCAGCAACTTATCAGGCAGGGTATTGAAGAGCTGCGTTTCAAACAAGTCGACCTGGTATTCACATATGGAGACCCTGCATTTTACTCTAAAGTGGGGTTTCAACAGGTCAGTGAAGATATTGTAAAAGCACCTTTAAAACTGACACAGCCCGAGGGTTGGCTTGCCCAACCGCTACAAAGTGGCGTTATGATTACAGTGGAAGACTCATCTGAATGCGTTAACGCATTGAATAAACAGGAATATTGGTGAAAGCACATAACAAGCCGCCAAATTCGTTCCGTTTCGCGTCACCGGCTGTCCACTGTGTTCGCTCCGTAGTGAACCTTCTTATCCAGTGACCCACCTATGAACGTAATCATCCAGCAAGAAGAGACCGGTTGTGGCATCGCCTCGGTGGCAAATATTGTGGGCCTGTCCTACGCCGCGGTAAAGGCCAGAGCGAATGCGATGGGTATTTTCGCCAGCGATGATAGCTTGTACTCCGATACGGGGTATGTGCGCCGGTTGCTACTGGAATATGGGGTGCAGTGTTCAGACAGCGAGATTCCCTTTGTCTCCTGGCAGGCGTTGCCGGATACTGCGCTACTGGCGATAAAGCATCACTATGAAAATGGCCTGCCATTCTGGCATTGGGTGGTGTTTAAGCGCGTTCAGGGTGTGCCTGTGGTATTAGATTCCGCAGCCTATCTGGACAGCAATGAAAGAACTGATTTTCAGGCCATGCAGCCAAAATGGTTTATCGGGATATCACAGAGTTAAGCGATGAGCTATGAGCAGCGCATCAGAACCGGGGGTATCATCCTTGCCAATACATCTGATGGGCTGAGCTGGAGCGCACTCTTCTGGAAGATCCGTTTAATATTGCTGAAGTAGCCCGGTACGACACAGAAGAGTTTGTGCCTGCTATGGTGGCCTCAGGTTTTGAGGCTTTAAAGGATTTCGTATAACAGGACTTTCAGCCTTTGAAGATAATTGGAGCTATAACCTTAACCGGATCTCCCTGGCTGTTATTGTGAGCTTTTTAACTGATCGTTATACCTTCAGGAGTGACGCGTGACGAAATTAGAACATGCAAATATTACCGTACCGGATATTGATGAGGCGATCAGGTTCATTCAGATTGTTGCCCCGGATTTCGAGGTACGAAAGGATGTAATTCCAGCAGCAAGTTATCGCTGGGCTCATATCGGCAATGATGAATATTATTTTGCCCTGCAGGAGCCGCATCTTGATGCAACGCCGCAGCAACCGCGAAAGTCATATAAGAATTTTGGCGTGAACCATATAGCGCTGGTGGTTGAAAATCTTTCTGAGATTGAGACAAAGTTGGTGGCAGCGGGTTATAGGCGGAGTATAGATACGCCAACTGAAAAACACCGAAAGCGATTGTATTTCTTTGATCGCTTTGATTTTGAATGGGAGTTAGTTGAATACAGTTCCACTAAGCCGAGTGAAAAATTCCTGTATGAGTAACATTAGAATATGCGTGTGCAGGAGTCGCTATTGCGGGAGGGAGGCTTTTGCTTTGCACTTGTCATTAGTTACATCAAGATTCATGGCTGCCATGGGGCACATTAGATTATTAGGGGGATCTGAGTGAACTGTCTGGTCGTATTGGCACATCCATTAGAGAACAGCCTTTGTCGTTACTTCGCGGATGAAACCATCGAACATCTGAAGAGCAAGGGGTATGAAGTAACGGTTAAAGACCTGTATCAGGAAGCCTTCGATCCAGTGTTAACCCGGTCTGAGAGGCAGAGTTATTATGAAAACCGGTTCGATGCGAGCAGCTTGAATACTGAGATTACTCAACTCAGGGCTGTCGAGTCTCTGGTGCTGATATTTCCGACCTGGTGGTTTGGCTTTCCGGCAATTCTAAAAGGCTGGTTCGACAGAGTGTGGGCGCCAGGGTATGCATATAACCATGCATCAGATCTTGGTGCTATCACCCCCTGCCTGGATAATTTGAAAGAAGTTAACGTGGTCACAACGTTGGGTTCGCCATGGTGGGTTGACGTTTTGGTTCTTTGGAAGCCAGTGCACAGAGTACTGAAAATTGCATTACTCGGGCCTTGTACCAAGCGTTGCAGGTTCAGAATGTTATCGTTCTATAAAAGTGAGAACGCATCTCAGACGAGGGTTGCAAAGTTTGTCGATAAAATTCGTTCCAGCTTCTAATCTGTATCTGGAAAATCTTCCAGTCAAACCTATCAGTCTCTGCTGATGTGTTGCGTGATATTGAAATTGAACGGGTTGTCTGGCGGGTAGTGGTAGACAGATTATGATGTTAGACCTAGGGTCTAACTAATAGTTAACGACGAGTTTAACTTCAAGAACTGTCTGCGTGAGCAAAGGAGAATGAGATGCCTCAGTACATGATTACTTATCTGGGTGGCAATCAGCCAGCAACTCCGGAGGAGGGTAAGGCGCATTTTGCCAGGTATATGGAATGGTTGGGTTCCATTGGTGATGCGGCTGTCAGCCCGGCAAATCCGCTTAAAGATACCTGTACAGTAAACCCTGACGGTAGCGTCACCACTGGCGGTACAACCACTATGTCAGGTTTTACTATTGTGGAAGCTGATTCGATGGCGTCAGCGCTGGCGATAGCAGAGGTCTGTCCTTTTCTTGATATCGGTGGATCACTCGAGGTATCGGAGCTGATGCAGATGCCGGGCGGGAATTAGGGACTAAATATCGTTGCTCGTTGCTCGTTGCTCGTTGCTCGTTGCTCGTTGCTCGTTGCTCGAAAAAGCGAAAAACTTTTTTAATCCCCGGCTATGTGTGGTGCGGTTTTGTACTTTGTAAGCCTCCCGGTTTGCGACGAAACTCGCAGTTATGTAGTAAAGGGCTTAGGTGGCAAAGGCTTTGGTGTAAAAGAGATGTGGCGGTAAAGAGATTATGTGGCAGAGGCTTAAAGCATTCCTTTTTGGGAAACCTCCTATGGCAATGGAACATGGCTATTTTGGCACAATGCTGTTTATGGCCGATGATGGTTCTGGAGACGAAGGTTCCGGTGATGACGGCTACTGGGAAGCTGAATTGTCCATCGCAGCGGCTAAAGAGCCGCTGACTATTCTGATCAATGCACCTGGATCGGGACCTGATGCGGCTCAGGTTGCTTTCTGTCAGCAGGTATTAGCTGATCCGGATGCCTTGTTTGATAAGTGCTGGCCGATCTTCGAACCGGATTTTGAACAATGGACCGGCACCGTGTTCAGCGGTAACTGGCAGGATGATTTCGAGCTAATGAGTATTGAAATACCCCGTCACGCTGATACGTCTGAAGAGTGGGCAGTGGGTTACTACGTCGACGCTGCCAATCACTATTTCACGGCACGGTTTATTGATGGTAAGCCTTGTTACAACGAGATCGATGGCTGATCCTGCAAAGTAAAAACTAACCGACGATTACACTGTAGCGTAACGATATAACTAACATGATACTCTCTCTATCTTTATAACAGGCGCTAAACAATGACAATTCTTGTAGTAGGCGCAAGCGGAGCGACCGGACGGCTGCTGGTGCAGCAGTTGTTGAACCGGGGGCGCGAGATCAGGGTTATAGTACGATCGCCTGATGCACTACCTGAAGAGATCAGAAGTAATGCGAACCTTTCTGTGATTGAGGCGAGTGTGCTTAATCTTAGCGATGCAGAGATGGCCCGGCATGTTGAAGGTTGCACTGCTGTTGCTTCGTGTCTGGGCCATACCTTGAGCTTTAAAGGTATTTACGGCCAGCCGCGCAGGTTGGTGACCGATGCGACTCATCGCTTGTGCAATGCTATCCGGGTAAACGCGCCAGAACAGCCGGTTAAGTTTGTACTAATGAACACTACCGGTAATCGTAATCATGATTGTCACGAACCGATTTCATTTGCTCAACAGTGTGTGCTTGGATTATTGCGTCTGTTATTGCCGCCGCATGTGGATAATGAACAGGCGGCGGATTACCTGCGTACCCAGATTGGTCAGGATGATAACCAAATAGGCTGGTCTGCGGTTCGCCCGGATGGGCTGATCGATACGGGTGAAGTGAGTGAATATGAGTTATATCCGTCACCGATCAGAAGTGCGATCTTTGATGCGGGGAAAACGAGTCGTATTAATGTCGGGCACTTTATGGCTGAATTGATTTGCAATGATGAGGTCTGGCGCAAGTGGCAGGGGCAGATGCCGGTGGTTTATAACAAGGTAGTAATTGAATAAAAGTAATAGAAGCAAAAGTAATAGGGTTAATCCTGCCCCGATCTGTTGCTGAAATTCGTCCGTTACGGGTTTTACTTGTTTCCGGTTAATATCGATAATTCCGCTTTCGAATATTCTTCTGGTGTTACCTGCTATGCGTCTCGATAGATTTATCTGTAAAAGCACTGAGCTGAGCCGAAACGAAGCCAGGGCTTTTATCCGTGCCGGTGAAGTGAGAGTTAATAGCGAGGTTGTGGCCAGCGAATCGTCCCAGGTACATGAGAATAACTCTATTACGCTTGCTGGCGAAACGCTCACACCACGCCCCTCACGTTATATTATGCTGCATAAGCCCCGCGATACTGTCTGCTCGAATATCGATGAGGCCTATCCCTCAGTGTTTAACCTTCTTAATGTAGATAAAGCCAGTGAGCTGCATATCGCAGGACGGTTAGATGCCGATACTACAGGTTTGGTGCTGATTACCGATGACGGTCGCTGGTCGTTCAATATCATTACCCCGGAAAACCAGTGTGAGAAGGTCTATCGTGTGGGGCTGCGTGATCCAGTCGCAGATGATACTGCTGCCAGGTTTGCGGCGGGTGTTCAGTTACAGGGTGAGAGCTCACTTACCCTGCCCGCCGGATTAGAGGTTATCAACCCCAAAGAGGTGTTTTTGACCATAACAGAGGGTAAATTCCATCAGGTAAAGCGGATGTTTGCGGCGGTTGGTAACCGGGTAGTTGTCCTGCATCGACAGAAAATAGGCGCTATTAACTTAGATGTTGAACCGGGCCAGTGGCGCTACCTAACCTCAGATGAGATCGGGTATTTTAAATGATCCGCCACGGATCACCGTAATTTTTGAGGCACAGATTGATCGAAGAGTTCGTACAAATTGATGTGCTGCTTGGAGGTTTCTGGGAAAGCTGACTAATATCAGGTTTAGATGGAATTGCGCATTGAGGTTTACTCAGGCAGTACTCTGCGCACTGAAACGTCATTGTTCTACCTACAACCCAGGAGAATAAAATGTCTGAGCAATCATTGTACGAGCGTTTAGGTGGCTACGCTGGGATTACCGGATTTGTTGATGATCTGTTGCCCCGTTTGCAGACTGATATGCAGTTGGGCCGGTTTTGGCAGAATCGCGGCAGCGATGGGATCGCAAGAGAGAAGCAGCTGCTGATCGATTATCTGTGTAACAGTGCTGGCGGGCCGGTCTATTACACCGGCCGGAATATGAAGCTAAGCCACGCGGGGATGCACATCAGTGAAAGCGACTGGTCGATATTTCTTGGCCATGCTGCAGATACGATGCGGGTGTTGAGTGTACCTAAGCAAGAGTGTGATGATATTGTGGCATTTGTGTTGAGCCTGAAAGACGACATTGTCGAAGCCTGAACAGATTGGCGGATATGATGCAGAGAGGCCAGGGCAGGCTTACGTTGTTTTAACGTTTTCCTGGCGACTGAAAATGGAGAAGTGCGTGTCCGCAATTGAAATCCGGCAGGCTACGGTGAATGATTCCAGCCTTATTCTCAGGTTTATCACCGAGCTGGCTATTTATGAAAAAGCAGAAAATGAAGTTATAGCGACTCAGCTGGATATAGAGAACTCGTTGTTTGGCAGTGACTCAACGACCTCAGCTGTCATCTGTAGTATCAATAATGAACCGGTCGGTTTTGCGGTTTACTTTTTTAACTATTCAACCTGGCTCGGCAAGCGCGGACTGTATCTTGAAGATCTGTATGTGTCTCCGCAATACAGGGGCTCCGGTGCCGGTAAGGCTATCCTGAAACATCTGGCAGAAACGGCTCTGGCCAATGATTGTGGCCGCTTTGAGTGGAGTGTGCTTGATTGGAACGAGCCCGCGATTCAGTTCTACCGCTCTATCGGAGCCAAAGCGCAGGATGAGTGGATAGGTTACCGGCTGGAGGGGAGTTCTCTTGAGGCGTTTGCCAACAGTTGAGTTGCAGGATTAAGTGTTGTGGAATAAGCCAATGGCAAGAACAATTGACAGATTTACTTTGGCGGTACTTAAAGTTTTAGTACGGCCTTTAGTGAGTTAAGTTTGCCAAAGCTTAAGTTCGTAGGCGTTCCCCGAATAACTGGTTTTTCAGCCGTGATTGGCATCGTCGCACCAGGCGCGGTATGGTAATCAGGACGTTATTTATCTCTGACAGGGATTGAGATGCAGGAAATTTACCGGGCTGCGGATATAACCGAAGCACATATCATCGCCGGTATGCTCGATGCCAGTGGCATTGATAGCCATGTTGGCGGCCACTATCTGCAAGGTGGGGTCGGTGAGCTTGGGGCAATAAATTTCGCTACTGTGTCGGTGTCTGAAGAAGATGCCGTACGTGGCCTGGAGCTGATCAGGGAATATGAGCAGGCTGCTGAAACACCCGTCAGGCTGAGTCAGAGCGAGGGGATAAAGCTCTCTCACTATATGTTCCTGCCACTTGTAGTTTTACTGATATGTTTTGTAATCTATCTGATAGCAGTTTGAATCGGCGCTCAATTATGCTGTGGCGGTGACTGTTTCATCTGGGTTAAACGATCTAATCGCAGAAAACGGATATTGAGAAGTTTTGTAAACATGGAGTTTTAATATGGGTGATCAGTTCAGGCCGCTGGATGATAAACAGATCAGTTTTATCCGGGATCAGCAGTTGTTTTTTGTCGGTACCGCCGGTGCTGAAGGCTTTGTTAATGTCTCGCCGAAGGGGATGGATAGTTTCCGGGTACTGAGTGAAAACCGAATCGCCTGGCTTAACCTAACCGGTAGTGGCAATGAAAGCGCCAGCCATGTGCTCGAGAACCGGCGCATGACGGTGATGTTTTGCTCTTTTGACAAAACGCCGCTAATTCTGCGTTTGTATGGCAACGCGACTGTCGTGCATGAACGTGACCCGGAGTGGCAAGAGCTGGTCGGGCTGTTTCCGGATTTTTCCGGTGCCCGGCAGGTTTTTCTGTTGGATATCGAAATGGTACAAACCTCCTGCGGCTTTGCTGTCCCCTATTTTGAGCCGCAAGGTGAGCGGCCGACACTCGCCCGCTGGGCAGAGAAGAAGGGTAAGGAGGGTATTGTTGAGTTCCAGAAGAAGCATAACCTGAAAGACCTGAATGGTCGGGGTACAGGGTTGTTTGAATCGGAGCTGAGCGAGTGACTAAAGCCTTGAAAGCAGGGGCCTCGAACACGGGGGCCTTGAAAGCACATTTTGAGTTGTTAGCCGGTTACAACCAATCGATGAATGAACAGCTGTATCACGCGGCTTCAATGCTGGACGCTGAGCAGCTTGGTGAGGACCGCGGCGCTTTCTTTGGCTCGGTTAGCGGTACCCTGAATCATCTTCTGGTGGGCGATATCATATGGCTCAAACGCTTTGCTGAGCATCCGGTGGGGTTTGCATCACTGGAGCCTGTTCTTACTTTTCCATCGCCTGCGGCACTGTCAGAAATACTGTTTAGCGATTTTACAGAGCTACACCGTGTCAGGATGGTGCTCGATACCATTATTCAGAGTTTCGCCCTGGAGGCACGGGAAGAGGATTATGCCGTCGCTTTGGCATATAACAACACTAAAGGGAAAGCCTTCGTGAAACCCTTTGGTTTTCTGGTGCAGCATCTGTTTAACCATCAGACCCATCACCGCGGCCAGATAAGCACTCTGCTCAGTCAGTCCGGTGTCGATCCTGGAGTGACTGACCTGCTAATGTTGATACCGGATGCAGATTAAACCGTTTTAAACATCAGTCATAGCAGTTTGTTCAATAAAATTAATAGCCTAGCGTGTTATTTCATGCCTGTTATATTTGCAATTGGCTAATGAAAAAGTTATTTTTCAGGTTGATTTCATGTGCCGGTAATAGCATTCGGCTTTCGGGAGCGATATTAAGTGCTTACCGATTTTCAGCGAATGCAGGTGGATGATCTCAATGGGTCGTCGTGTAATTTAAGATCATGGATTGATCACTTGAGAATCATATTCTTGTATTCAATAGTAGGCAGAGAGTCTTCTTTTCAGGCTCTGCCATAAGGGGAAAAATAATATGAAACCCAGTAGCTTTATTAAAGCAGGTCTTTTTCTGACAGTCAGTGGCCTGGTGGCGGGCTGTGCTTCGGCTCCGGATTATTCAGGTGATACGGATAGTCGTTGGGCCGATTTTAAAAGCTGGACCAAAATTACCGAGGGGCGAACCGGTACCGGTGATCCTACCGGTCTGGTAAGTGGCGTCCATAAGGGCCGTGAAGGTTACCGGGATGTGTATGTTAACGATGTAGGTTTGGCGACCAATCAGGGAACTGCGCCTTATAAATACCCGGTCGGTTCTGTGATTGTGAAGGAACAGTTTGATGATCTGGCCGCTTTTAAGGCGCAAAAACCGACTGATTTGACGATCATGGTAAAGCTAAGGGACAGCGCGACCCCGGATGCCAAAAACTGGGGCTGGGCTGCAGGTTATGACGGTAAACTGGAAGAGACCAATGCGTTTTGTAGTGGTTGTCACTCGGTTGCCGCTAAGGATGATTTCGTTTTCACCAATGAAGATTTCCTGAAAAAATTCCACTAAGGCATTGAACAGCAGATTGTTCACCTTATGCCAAAAAAATACCCATATCGGATGATATGGGGATTTTTTTATATCTGATTTTAACCGGTTAGTTGTAACCGAAGCGTAGTAATGGTCTGGCGGGGCTTAATAGCCGTGCTTCAGGTCGGGTTTTGCTGGTGGCGACGTGACAGGTTTAATTGCGACAGAATCATTCCGGCCAGCATCAGGCAGCAACCGATTATCGCACGGTTGCTGAACTCTTCATTAAGTAACCACCAACCGCCGATGACTGCAAAAACGGCTTCCAGACTCATGATAATCGCGGCATGTGAGGCAGGTGCATCACGCTGGGCAACAACCTGCAGGGTATAAGCAATGCCCACTGAAAACAGGCCGGCATAGGCAATGGGCTGCCAGGCGGCAATTATATTCGCAAGCGACAATGTATCCTGTTCAAACACCAGAGCAACCAGCAGGCTAAGCAGGGCGCAGATGAAGAACTGGATTATCGCCAGGCGCAGGTTGTCCAGTTGGCCTGCCAGCTTGCCGATAACTATCACGTGTCCGGCCCAGAACAGGGCGCTGGCGAGCACCAGCAGGTCGCCGGTATTTATGCTGAAGTTATCGCCGACACTCAGATAGTACAATCCCATTACCGCAATAATTCCGCCTAGCCAGGTATTGATGCGGGTGGCGAAGCCGATAAGCAGGCCCATAATCGGTACGATAATAATATAGAGTCCGGTGATAAATCCTGCATTACCGGCAGAGGTATAGAGCAGGCCAGCCTGTTGCAGGGAAGCTCCTGAAAACAGGAAGATGCCGGCCAGGGCGCTGCCTTTTGTCATTCTGAGTCGGTCGGTAGAACCGGGCTTAGGTTTAAAAAACAGTAGCAGGGGGAGCAGCGATACTGCGCCCAGCAGGAAGCGACTGGCGTTAAAACCAAAAGGACCGAGATAATCCATGCCCAGACGTTGCGCAACAAACGCAAAGCCCCAGATTGCAGCAACTAACAGCAGGATCAGATCGGCTCTGATGTTTCTATTTTCCATGGCGATTCCGTTACAAAAGACCGGCTCAAAACAGCAGGGTATTGTAGGTATCTCAGTACCATTAGCAATACATTAGATCAGGGACGGGTATCCGTACCGCTGTTAAGACTTATATTTCTCTGGTGCCTTACCCGCTTGACCTGATTC
This sequence comes from Amphritea sp. HPY, assembly GCF_050870985.1. Taxonomy (NCBI): domain Bacteria; kingdom Pseudomonadati; phylum Pseudomonadota; class Gammaproteobacteria; order Oceanospirillales; family Oceanospirillaceae; genus Amphritea; species Amphritea sp. HPY. The sequence continues at coordinate 753,733 of NZ_CP194015.1, forward strand.
ATCCGCTGTTCTGCGCTCAGCAGCAGTCGTTTTATGTTGCACTCATCATCTGGTGCAATAGCTCTGCCAAAGCTGGCCTGAATGCTTAGCTGCCGATGTGTCAGGGGAATGGGCTCAGCGAGTTTTTCCGAAAGCGAATCGATCAGTTTTTCCAGTTGCTCTTCGTTATCCAGGTTGGCGACCAGAATGGCAAAACGGTCGCCGCCAATGCGTGCCGGAATATCTGATTCACGGATGTTATTGACCAGGCGACCTGCGGTTATCTGAAGTACAAGGTCAGCTTGTTGAGTGCCAAACTGGTTATGAATTTTACTGAAGTTATCGACATCGAGAATGATCAGACCGACGCGCTTCCGAATCCGGTTGGCATTAGCGATGATGAGCTGAGCTGATTCGTTGAACAGTCGCGTATTATAGAGCCCGGTAAGCTGATCGTAGAGGGCGTGTTTGGTTAGCTGATTGCGGGCGGTGAGGTGATCTTCGATCTCATGCTTGAGCAGCAGTCGGTGAGAGATCTCTCGTATCGCGGTATGGCTGAGGCTGAACGCTTTTGGCAGCGCCACCAGGATAGCGATGGCAAGCAGCAAGAGAAACAGTGAGGCCACCTGCTGATCGTTATGCAACAGGTAGATGGCCATCGGTAACAACAGACCAGCGGTGTAGATGAGATAGTATTCCGGAAATGTGGTCATGCTGAGTAACGACATACACCAGATAAAAATGATTATAGTGAACATACAGACGCTCAGTGCCAGGTCTGCTTCTGTCGGGATAAGAAATGGCGATAAACCATAGAGAACGGCGCAACACGAGCCGATAAAAAGGCGCAGCTTAAGCCAGCCCTGGATCTGTGGGTAGGATTCTTCTGGGTCGTAAATCCGATCACAGATCATCATTGCTGAAACGACGATAGCAAGGGCCAGCAGCCATAGGATAAGCGTGAAAGGACTGGTCTTGGCGAGCCAGAGAAACAGCGAAATGCAGGCTGCGCCAACCAGCACCATAGGGACATTGAAACGGCAGTGTTGGTGAAAGACGGCAACCCTGTGGCAGAACATCTCCTGCTCAAAAGCACCATCTGTCCGAGAGAACAGAAGAAAAAGATTGTTATACATAAGCATCCATGCTTGTTGACCTGATAACTGTACTACTCACGCTACTTCCTGAACGTGAAAGAATCTACTGACAGTTTTATAACATCTTGAGCTGATATAACAACTATTCAGGGCATATGGACGCCAGTTTAGCGTCTAAGCAGGTGGTAACGTCTCAATGGGTGATAACGTCTAAATAGGTGATAGTGTCAAAACCGGAACATCAGTAACCGAATCCGACTCTCATCGTCGTGATAAAACCGAATAGAAACATACACAGTGAAAATGTACCGTAGAGGAAGGCAAGGCGTTTAAAAATATTACGGACTATTCTCATCAATATTCCAGTGTTAAAACCGCACCGGTTAGCCGGTACAGATACGATTGAGGTTTGGGAAGGTCAAACTAAAGCTGATTAAATTTTAATCAGTTGCTGTTCTGATGCCAATTGAAAAAAATTCAGGTGGGACTGTTGGAAGAGATGAGCCATCCGGTGAGAACCGGATGGCTGGTTGCTTGACTGATTAATGAAATCGCTGAAAAAGCTGATCAGTTAAATGCTGTACGTCCCAGCTCGAAGGCCTGGCGGTTCAGTTCCACCAGGGCGCTACCCTTACGGGCGAATCTGGATAATATAACATCCTTCAACACATCGGCCTTGAATGGCAGGTGCTCTGAGATGGCGCCAAGCATAATAGTATTAACCAGACGTCGGTCGCCCAGCTCAATAGCTGCTTCACCGGCATTGAAATGGTGCAGGTTAACCTTCTCAGCGCGCATTTTACCGATCGGGTCTTCCGGATAATCGAACAGGCCGATTGATACTACTGGCGGCTCCAGCGGATAGCTATTGATCATCGCTACCGCATCTTTTTTCAGATGGGTATGCCAGCGCAGTGCTTCAGCAGGTTCGAAAGCGATCATCATGTCGGCATCACCGGGCTTGATCGAAGGCGACAGGACTTTAGTGCCGAAGCGGACGTGAGAGGTCACTACGCCGCCCCGTTGTGCCATGCCGGCCACTTCAGTTTTCTTGATGTCGTAACCGAGTTCCAATGCTGCTTGCGCTAAAACATCGGCGGCGGTCATGACACCCTGGCCGCCGATACCAACGACTAAAATGTTGGTTACCTGATCGCTCATGATTTTACCTCGATTGCGTTGATCTTATTCACATTGAATGCCGGCACGATAGCATCCGGTGCACAGGTCCCGGTACAGAGGTTACAGCCTGTGCAGGCCGCAGTGTCTATGTTTACGAACGCCAGTTCTTTTTCCTTACCGTTGGGTTTTACAACGGTTTCACGGCGAGTTACCAGAATCGCCGGGCAGCCGATATCCAGGCAGTTGCTGCAACCGGTACACTTATCATCTTCTACTTTCAGCGGCGGCAGCTTGCCATAGCGCTCAGTCAGCACGCACGGCTGGTTGGTGATAATCACGGATGGTTCTTTGATCTTAGTTTCAGTGCGCAGCGCCTTAAACAGCGTTGGCAGCTCATAAGGATTAACCTCGTGAATCCGCTCGGACTTAACGCCCAGGGCTTCGCAGAGTTTACGGAAATCAACCTGCATGGTTTCTTCACCATGGATATTCTTGCCTGATGACGGCGCATCCTGTCCACCGGTCATGCCGACTGCGCGGTTGTCTAATAGCAGAATAGTGACGTTACCTTTGTTATAGGTAATATCCAGCAGGCCCTGCATACCCATATGGAGGAAGGTTGAGTCACCGATAACGGCGAGAATGTTCTTGTTTTTATCTTGTTCTGCCCGGCCTTTGTCCAGACCCTGGGCGACACTCAGTGATGCACCCATACTGATCGTAGTATCCAGAGCGTTCCAGGGATGACCGGCTCCCAGAGTGTAGCAACCGATATCGCCGGCGATAATCGTATTCTTAACGTGGGACAGGCAGTAATAGATTCCCAGATGCGGGCAGGCAACGCACATCGTTGGTGGGCGTGGGAATACCTGAGTTGTTGGAATCAGATCAGCATCGGTTTCTTTGCCCAGCAGTTTATCGATGCAGGGTGTCAGTACTTGTGGAGCCAGTTCGCCAATTCTTGGCAGCAGATCTTTACCGTACACTTCAATACCTGCAGCGCGCAGTTCGGTTTCCAGCAAGGGTTCAACTTCTTCGGCGACGATCAGTTTGTCGACGCTCTCAGCGAAACGGCGAATGCCTTCAATAGGCGCCGGATGGCTGAAGCCGAGTTTATAGATCGGTGCGTCTGGATAAGCTTCTTTTATATGGTAATAGACCGCGCCGGAGGTGACGAAACCGATACTGCTGTCGCTGCCTTCTTCAATCCGGTTCAGGGGATGATCAAGAGTCGCCTGAGCCAGCACCTTATCGCGTTCCATCATCAGCGGGAGGCGGTTCTTGGCATTACCCGGCACCATTACAAAGCGCGCCGGATCTTTCTCGAAGCCCTTGGCGGTATGTTGTTCCGGCTGATCAGTAACGACCACGCCTTTAACGTGACAGATTCGGGTCGTCAGACGCACCATGACGGGGACGTCATACTGCTCTGACAAGCCGAATGCAATGCGGGTCATTTCGTAGGCTTCCTGGGCATCGCTGGGTTCCAGTAACGGAATGTGGGCAAAGCGCCCCCAGTAGCGGGAATCCTGCTCGTTTTGTGAAGAGGACAGACCAACATCGTCGGCAACAATAAGAACCAGACCACCGACTGCGCCGATCAGGGTTTGCGTCATCAGTGCGTCGGAAGCAACGTTTACGCCAACGTGTTTCATGGCGCACAGCGAACGACTACCGGCCAGTGACGCGCCGATTGCGACTTCAAGGGAGACCTTCTCATTGATCGACCACTCGGTATACATCTCCGGATACTGGGCGATAAATTCCAGAATCTCAGTTGATGGCGTACCAGGATAAGCGGCGGCAACTTTACAACCGGCATCGCGTGCTGCCTGAGCAACCGCCTCATTACCGGATATAAACTGACGCTGGCCCTGCAGGGCGGGTTGCTGTGCGTTCAAGGCAGGCTCCTTCAAGTCGTTGTGTGTCAACCTGATATGTTTTTTTAGTATTCAAGCTGAAAAGTGAATCATAAGTCAGGGAAGTCTATCCCGGAGCCTGTTTTTGAAGGCTGATCTGGATCAATAAAGAAGGGGCTATGGCAGGGCGTAACACTAAAAGGGTAGAAGAATATTGCTGAAACTGGGATTTGAAGAACAAATATTGCGTTAGGGTTGGTGGTATTAGTAATTATTTTGCTGTGGACTATTCTCTTGGTTCATCAGTCACTTTGCTCATGTTGCGGCAGATCGCTGTTGATCGAATACCAACTGGCTTTATCCGAAACCCAGATATGGCTTTGCTCTTTACTCTGAGGATCATTATCGAGGGAGCCCAAACGCAGAATAATATGAGGAGTGTTTTCCCGTTTTGCATAAATCTGAGTGCCGCAGTTGAGACAGAAATAACGTTGCTTGCCCGGCGATGACTCGAAGTGATTCAGGTGCTCTGCACCGCTGAGTTCAAAGTCGCTGTCCTGCACCGCCGCCACGCTTGAAAACGCACTGCCATGGGCTTTGCGACAGGTCTGACAGTGACAATGCACGATGTCACCCACTTTACCTGTAATGCTGTAGTTTACTTTGCCGCACAGGCAACTGCCTTTGATCATGATAATTCCCCAGAGTTATTCTCTTCTGATAAGAATATCAGCTTACGAAGTGGGGCGGTGTATTCCAGAAGAATATGAAAATAGGGGTGATGCTGTAGCTCGCTTCCAACAGAAGGCATATGGATTGTTGGGCATTGATGCGCTAACACCAACTTACGATCTTTTTTAGGAGCGACCCTAGCATGCCCCGTCGGGTACCTCGTCGCGAGGATATACAGAGTGCTAAACCAATCGCCACGAGGGCGTGGCTCCCACATATCTGAGTCTTTAAGCTTTTTCTAGCCACTAGCAAGTCGCGTAGCGACGTCTGGCTTATAGGGCGGTAGCCGTCGCTGTCGGATCCAGTTCTTTCAGGTGGGCCAGAAACAGCGTGAAGATTTCAGACTGATTGGAGGTATTTAACCGGGTATGGATATTTTTGCGGTGCACCTTAACGGTACCGAGGCTGATATCCAGCATGTTGGCAATCGCCTTGGATGAGTGACCCTGCAGGATCAGGCCGGAGATCTGCTGTTCCCGTGGTGTCAGTACGCCGCTGCCGAAGCTGCTCAGTGCTTGCTTCATCGCGCCTGCCGATTTCTCATATTGGACGTATTCCTGGGACTGGGAGAACCAGAACTGGCGGATCAGCGAGTTGATGATCGGGTACACTTCATTGAGCCGGTTAAGTTCTGCCCGGGTGATAGTACCAAGACTGGTACGGCGACCCAGCGAGATGGCGCAGGTGATTTTGCTATCCAGTTCGATAACCAGATTAATCTCATCCACCAGGTCAAAATCTTTGTAGCAACTCTGATAGTACTCGGTGGTTTCGAAAGAGTCCGGTGCGATCTCGATCAGGCGGCTGACACCCTGGCCAGCACCGTCCTGAATCGCGTTAAACAGCGGATCAAGGATGTAAGCCCGGTTGATATAGGTATGCAGCGTCATGCTCTGTTCTGCAGGGTTGGTCGGATGCAGAATGATCGGTTTAAATGACTTTTTAAAAGTCACCATCAGCATAGTGTCAAAGTGACACATGTTGTGCAGAAACTGTTCCAGCACTTTAGGGAAGCTGGGCAGGCGAATATGGTCGATCAGGGAAGCAAGGTCCTTTTGCCACTGGGCTGAAGTCATATCATGTCCGGATTTATGAAACATGGTCTGCCTCCCGATGTTGGTGTATTAATTAATATAACAAAAAATGCCCGGCTACTGTCATCCTGACGATCTTGCGCGGTTCTGGTCAAGGCCCGATTTAATGGGCCAGGCAACTGGTTAACAGCTGAGGTAGCCAGGCGAAGAGGAGTATCAGACTCTGAGTTGCGAGCAACTCAGTAATCGCGACCCTGTGCGATTTAACCTGATACTCCTGCTGCGTGACGATAGTGAAATAGTTACGCAGTGGAACGGTTAAGCGAAAATAATCGTTTAGCTGACCGACTTAAGGGTCAGGTCAAAACAGAGCTTCGCTTTCTGGCACAGCTCGTCAACTTCTTCATGGCTGATAACCAGTGGTGGTGACAGCACCATACGGCTACCAACAGCACGCATAATCAGGCCGTTGCTGAAGCAGTGATCACGGCAGATCATGCCGATATCGATATCATCACCGAACTGCTCTTTGGTTGCTTTGTCTTTCATCAAGGCAATACCGGCAACCAGACCAATACCTTCAATGTGGCCAACCAACGGGTGATCTGCCAGTGCGTCACGCAGTTTCTGCTGGAAGTAAGGGCCGATATCTTTACCGACGTAGTCGACAATATTCTCGTCTTTCATCAGCTTGATGTTTGCGATAGCAACGGCTGCTGCAACCGGATGCCCGGAGTAGGTAAAGCCGTGGTTAAAGTCGTCATCGTGTTCGATGAATGTGTTGGCGATGCGGTCACCGACGGCCACTGCTGCGATTGGCAGGTAACCTGAAGACAGGCCTTTTGCCATCGACATGATGTCTGGCTTGAAGCCCAGGGTTTCACAACCAAACCAGCTGCCGGTGCGACCGAAGCCACAGATTACTTCATCAGCGGCCAGCAGGATGTCGTATTTATCACAGATCTTCTGGATTTCGGTCCAGTAGTTAGCCGGTGGCACGATTACGCCGCCAGCACCCTGGATCGGTTCGCCAACGAAGGCTGCAACATTGTCCGGGCCAACCTCCAGGATTTTTTCTTCTAGTGCTTTAGCGCAAGCTATGCCAAATTCTTCTTCTGACATGTCGTCGGCTTCGCCGTACCAATAAGGCTGGCGGATACGCTCAATGTTTGGAACCAGTGGCGCGCCTTGCTTGTGCATGCCGCTCATGCCGCCCAGGCTGGTGCCGCCAACGGTGCTGCCGTGGTATGCGTTTTCACGGGCGATCAGGATGCTCTTATAAGGCTTATCCTTGATGCACCAGTACTGACGAACCATACGGATAATAGTATCGATCGCTTCTGAACCGGAGTTGGCGAAGAATATGTGGTTCAGGTCGCCAGGGGTAACGCTGGCAATCTCTTTAGCCAGCTGTGCAGCAGGAGAATGCGTAGTCTGGAAGAAGGTGTTGTAGTAAGCCAGCTCTTTCATCTGCTTGTCAGACGCTTCGATAAGCTCTTTGCGGCCGTAGCCCATGTTGACGCACCACAGGCCTGCCATGCCATCGAGAATCTTGTTGCCTTCACTGTCCCAGATATAAACGCCTTCACCTTTAGTGATAACGCGGGCGCCTTTGTTGTTCAGGGCACCGGTGTTAGTGAACGGGTGCATGTGGTGGTCAGCATCGATCGCCTGTACATCGGCGGTGATTGAGGAACTGTTGTTTTTATCTTCGAGCATGTTTATCTCCCAACCAGACTTTCGCAGTCATGAAAGCGTCTGAACTCAGTAGGCTGACTAGAAGCCAGAGCGCACTGAAATGTGATCATAAAAACTAAGCGAAACTTCACTTAGTCATCCAGAATTGGTTTCATTTTGTGATCACAAAATAATAAAGTCAACAAAAAAAATGCCCTGAAGATTGAAAAATAATCCCCGGGGCATTGTCTTTTAGTAGAGAGAATTAGCTAAACAGTTATTAAATAAGGCTGTTTTTATGCGGCCGGAGCGTTGGATTTATCGATGAACCGTTGTAGCAGTTCGGGCGTTGCGGCAAAGGAAAAGCCTTCTCTGATATCCGCAGTAATAGCCAGTTGAAGGGCGAAAGCGTCGTGCTTTTCGATGGCAGCCATCGCTTCGTTGTGCCGGTCTACCTGGTAATGTTCTTCCAGTTTACTGGTGGCAAGGCGCATAAACGGGCCTAGCTGTAACCACAGGCTTTCGATCAGGGGCAGGGTGACCTGATGCGGATTGGCGGTATACAGGGCACGGTGAAAATTCTGGTTCAGGATGCTCACCTGTTCCAGGTTGCCGGCATCCTGAGCGTCATCAATGAGGCGGTCCAGGCCGCGTAGTTGCTCCAGCCTGCCACTGTCTATATAGGGCAGGGCGCGGGCAGCCGCGTGGGATTCGATGGCGATTCTGGCTTCACAGAGTTCGGTGAATTTCATCGCGGTCATCTTCGGCACCATGACCCGGCGGTTACCCTGGATCTCCAGAGCGTTCTCGGCCGCAAGCTGGCGTAGCGCCTCTCTTACGGGCATTGGGCTGACGTCAAGAATCTTGGCCAGCTCGCGAATGGTAAGGGCTCTGCCTGGCAGGATTTCGCCGTTCATCACCGCGTTGCGCAGGGTTCTGTATACCCACTGGGTGATAGTTACAGCGTCATCGCGCTCGGTTAAGGTAATTTCTATCGGAGATTTCTTGTCCATGGGCGTATATAAGTCTTATATAGGTTCTGGCATTTTTTCTTCTATTCTAATGCGATCACTAAATAGGGTGCACGACTTTTTTTATAAAAGTCGTTATTGACCGAAAAGCAAAATTGTGATCACATTGGGTTATTGTTTGTGATCACAAATAGTGTTTTTGGGCTATGATGATCGTACAGCAGAAGTAATACGCGGCAGGCTATTTATAGATGGTCTGGAAGCGTCCAAAGATTTCGAGAGAGAATCTTATATGTCATCGAATAACGATAAAGAATTTGATCTGTTTATTACCGACCTGAACGGTAATTTACGTGGTAAGCGTCTGCCAGCCAGCGCATTGGGCAAAGTGTTTGAAGAGGGCGTTAAGCTGCCCCGTTCAGTGTTGGGCTTTGATTTTTGGGGCGACGATGTGCTGGAGAACGGCCTGGTATTTGATACCGGCGACAGCGATGGCATCTGTATGCCGGTAACTGATCAAGCAGTTGACGTGCCTTGGGCTGAGAAGCCTCGCAGCCAGATATTGGCGATGATGTCTAACCCGGACGGCACCCCTTTTGGTGCTGATCCGCGTCAGGTGTTGAGCGGTATCGTGAAACGCTTTAAAGCGATCGGTCTGACCCCGGTAATGGCAACAGAGCTGGAATTTTATCTTATGGATGGCGAGTCCGATGAGACTCAGCGTCCTAAGCCTCCGGTGCTGTCTGAAGGCCATGGTCGTCGTCTGACAGAAACCGATTGCTACTCTATCGATGAGATGGATGGTCTGTCTTCATTCTTCGCCGAAGTGCGCGAGGTGTGTGAGATTCAGGGTGTTCCTGCGGATACTATAATTTCCGAACTGGGCCCTGGCCAGTTTGAGATCAACCTTAACCATGTTGCTGATCCTTTAGCGGCAGGTGATCAGGCGATCCTGTTTAAGCGCCTTATAAAAGGTATCTCCCGTAAGCACGGTTACGCTTCCACCTTTATGGCTAAGCCTTATGCCCAGAACAGTGGTAACGGCTTCCATGTTCATTTCAGCCTGATCGATGAGGCGGGTAATAACGTCTTCGATAACGGTACCGAAGAGGGTGCTGACATCCTTAAATACGCGGTTGCCGGTCTGATGAATACCATGGCAGACGGCATGCTGACCTTTGCTCCGCACATGAACTCATACCGTCGCTTTATGGCGGGTGCCCATGCGCCGACATTTGCCAGCTGGGGTTATGAAAACCGCACCGTTGCGATCCGTATTCCGGAAAGCCCTTGTGTTGCACGCCGTATTGAGCACCGTGTATCCGGTGCTGATGCCAACCCGTACCTGGTACTGGCGACTATTCTTGCCGGCGCTTTATATGGCATCGAGAACAAGCTGATGCCGCCTGCTGCGATTGTTGGTGATGCTTATGCTGAAGCAAATCGTGAGCTGAGCCTGCCTAATAAGTGGGACGATGCGACCGAAATATTCGCTTCCAGCGATGTGCTTAAAGAGTATCTGGGCGATGAGTTTGTCCGGGTATTTGCCGCGGCGAAGCGTCAGGAGCAGCGTAAGCTGAGCGAACGCATCTCCGATATTGAATATGAATCTTACCTGGGACTGCTTTGATCAGTTCAGAGGTTTGATTGTAGTGTATTGATTAGTAAGGACTTATGTCGGGTCTGATGCAGTTGATTCGACATAGATTTATACCTACCCATTGGGGGGTATATAGCTGGCAGGGAGCATTAGCGTAAATTTTTTATAACGCGAAAGCGTTAATCGTAAAGCGTTCGTTATGCACTTTACGGTAGATAGGCCTAAGCGCTACTGCTCTGTTACAGAGATGGTAGCCAGGATAACAACAACAAAAAGATGTGGCTCTGACGTTAACCGTCACCGGTATTGAAAGAGCTAAAGCTGAATAAAGATGTCGCGTTTCGACGTAGAAAACATCATAGCGCCTGAATGGAGTAAAACGATGAATCCGAAAAAACTCAGCCCGATGAAACATTGTCTGGCAGCAGCACTTGCCATTTCCGTATCCACTACTGCAATTGCTGAAGAGCAGGTTGTTAACTTCTATAACTGGTCTGATTACATCAGCCCGGAAATTCTGGAAAACTTCACTAAAGAAACCGGCATCAAAGTGAACTACGACGTTTATGATTCCAACGAAGTGTTGGAAGCAAAGCTGATGTCTGGTGGTTCCGGCTATGATGTTGTCGTACCGACCGGTTCTTTCCTGGAGCGTCACGTTCAGGCTGGCATTTATGCAGAGATCGATCGTGCCAAACTGTCTAACTACAATAATCTTGATAGCGTGATGATCGAAAAGATCGCCCGTCATGATGATGGTAACAAGCACAACGTACCATACGCCTGGGGTACTATCGGCCTGGGTTATAACGTTGAGATGATCAAAGCCCGTCTGGGCGATGTGCCGGTGGATAGCCTGGACCTGATCTTTAAGCCTGAACTGGCTGCCAAACTGAAAGATTGTGGTATTACCGTGCTGGATTCTCCAGCTGAGGTAATATCCATCGCGCTTAACTACCTGGGCCTTGATCCTAACTCTGAAAAGAAGAGCGACCTGAAACAAGCGACTGCGCTGATGAAATCAGTGCGTGAAAGCTATGGTAAGTTCAACTCTTCTACATACATTTCTGATCTGGCAAACGGCGAGACCTGTGTAGCCCTGGGTTACAACGGTGACGTACTGCAAGCCCAGAGCCGTGCTGAAGAAGCGGGCCAGGGCATCGAGATCGGTTATGCGATCCCTAAAGAGGGAACTCTTGTGTGGTTCGATCTGCTTGCGATCCCGGCTGATGCGCCCCATAAGGAAGCAGCTCACCAGTTGATCGATTACATCCTGAAAGGGGATAGCGCAGCCAGCATCTCCAACTATGCTTACTATGCGGTAGCTAACAAGGCGGCTGAGCCTATGCTGCTGGAAGAAGTGCGTAGCAATCCGGGTATCTACCCATCTGATGAAGTTAAATCCAACCTGTTTACCCAGAATGCACACACCAGCAAGTTTGATCGCCTGCTGACCCGTGCCTGGACTGGCATCAAGACCGGCCGTTAATCGGCTTAGGGGGGGGCGGTTTTCGCCTCCCTGCTTTCTGCTTTAATAACTTTAAGGCCTTTAAAGCGCTTAACTTTTAAAACCTGTGAGTTATTGAAAAAGCCTTCGAGCCCCTGGTATAGGCGGGGGATTACCGGCCCGGCACGTGTCGTCTTGAAGGCTTCTTGAATAATTCTCCATAAGAATAAGTACCTGAGGGTTTAGTATGACTTCAACTCCAACTATTGGTCAGCAGAATTCCGCGACCCCTGTGTCATCTGTGACACCGGCTGAACTGCCGTTGTGGAAACAGGACGGAGCTGAGCCGTTTTTACGCATTGAAAATGTGACAAAAAAGTTTGGTGAGTTCACCGCGGTCGATAATATCTCGCTTGATATCTATAAGAATGAACTGTTTTGCCTGCTCGGTGGTTCAGGTTCCGGTAAGAGTACCTTGTTGCGTATGCTGGCCGGATTTGAAACGCCGAGCAGCGGTCGTATTCTGATCGACGGTGTTGATATGTCGGGTATGCAGCCATGGAAGCGTCCGGTAAACATGATGTTTCAGTCGTACGCCCTGTTTCCGCATCTGACGGTTGAAGACAACGTTGCTTTCGGTCTCAAGCGTGAAGGTATTGCCCGTGCTGAAGTTAAGCAGCGAGCACAGCAGATGCTTGAAATGGTTCAGTTGGGACACCTGGGTAAGCGTAAGCCGCATCAATTGTCCGGTGGTCAGCGGCAGCGGGTTGCTCTGGCGCGTTCTCTGGTTAAGCGTCCGAAACTATTGTTGTTGGATGAGCCGCTGGGCGCACTGGATAAGAAGTTGCGTGAAGAGACTCAGTTTGAACTGATCAATATCCAGGAAGAGCTGGGTGTGACCTTTGTTGTGGTGACCCACGACCAGGAAGAGGCGATGACCCTGGCGACCCGGATCGGTGTTATGAATCACGGAGAGATCGTCCAGACCGCTGAGCCACACGATGTTTATGAATATCCGAACAGCCGTTTTGTGGCTGAGTTTGTCGGTTCGGTGAACCTGTTTGAAGGTAAGGTGATTGAAGATCAGCCGGACAGCGTGCGGATTAAGTCTAAAGAAGCCGGCGGTATTCTTTTCGTCAACCACGGTATCAGCTGTGCTCCGAACCAGAAGGTTCATGTAGCCCTGCGCCCTGAGAAGATCAAGATCAGCCGTAACAAACCGATGCAGGATGAAAACTGTATTTGCGGTATCGTTGAAGAGATCGCTTATATGGGCAGCCTGTCGGTATATCGCGTGCGCCTGGACAGCGGTAAAGAGGTACGGGTTACACAACCTAACTTTGCCAGGGATATGAGCGAGCGCTTTACCTGGAATGACCGTGTGTTCCTGTCCTGGGACGTTGACAGCAGCGTGGTATTGACGTCATGAGTATTCCATCCGGTTCTGCCTGGGTTGATGCGCCTGCATCACGCCTGGCCAAGTATAACTTCCTGCGTCGAATTAACTGGGGCCGTTTCGGGGTTCTGGCGGTGCCATCCTTGTGGCTGGCGATCTTTTTCTTCGTACCATTTTTGGTGGTTTTCAAGATCTCTTTGTCGGAAACCGCGATAGCGATCCCACCATATACGCCATTGCTGGAGTGGGATCTGGAGGAGGCTTTTGTCAATCTTAAGCTCAATCTGGGTAACTACCTCTACCTGTTTGAAGATACGTTTTATCTGGATGCTTACCTGAGTTCGGTTAAGATCGCAGGGGTATCGACGTTCTTCGCCCTGTTGGTGGGCTTTCCGATCGCTTACCTGATCGCACGGAGTAAACCGACTACCCGGGCTCTGCTGCTTGCGCTGGTGATTTTGCCCTTCTGGACCTCCTTCCTGCTGCGTGTTTACGCCTGGATGGGCTTCCTGAAGAAGAACGGTATCGTCAATGAGTTCCTGATGTATATAGGTGCAATCGACCAGCCGCTGATCATGCTGCAGACCGATTTTGCCGTCTATATCGGTATCGTTTACACCTACCTGCCATTCATGATTCTGCCGCTGTATACCACGCTGGAGAAGATGGATATGACTTTACTGGAAGCGGCTGAGGATCTGGGAGCTCGACCGATCAACAGCTTCTTCCTGATCACGCTGCCATTGGCTGTACCGGGTATTATTGCCGGTTGCCTGTTGGTGTTTATCCCGGCGGTGGGTGAGTTCGTTATTCCTGCGCTGTTGGGTGGTTCCGATACGTTGATGATAGGCCGGGTATTGTGGGATGAATTCTTCCTCAACCGGGATTGGCCGATGGCCTCGGCAGTTGCCATAGTCATGCTTGTCGTACTGGTGTTACCTATCATGCTGATCCGTAATGGTCAGGGTAAAGAGGAGGCGATCTGATGAACGATAGATCTCTTCTTTTAGATGCTGCGGTGCAGAGTTTCTTGTGTTGTGACTGGCAGATGAATACCGCTCCGGCCTTTAATGGCCGGGGCAAACAGGAGGTATCCCTGTAATGAAACGCAGATCTATATTCCTTAATACCACGGCGCTATTGGGATTTATCTTCCTGTATGCGCCGATGATCGCCCTGATTATCTACAGCTTCAATAAATCCAAACTGGTAACAGTTTGGGGTGGCTGGTCGCTGAAATGGTATTCGGCACTGCTGGAAAATGATCAGATTATCGATGCCGCGCTATTGAGTCTGAAAATAGCCTTTATCAGCGCCAGTGTGGCGGTGGTGCTGGGCACCATGGCTGGGTTTGTGCTGAGTCGTTTTGGCCGCTTTCGCGGCAAGATGATTCTTTCCGGCTGGATTACTGCGCCGCTGGTTATGCCGGAGGTTATCACCGGTCTGTCCCTGTTGCTGCTCTTCGTCGCGCTGGAGGGGATGTTCGGCTGGCCGTCTGGCCGTGGTACAGGCACCATTATTATTGCCCATATAACATTCTGTATGGCCTATGTAGCAGTGATTGTGCAGTCCCGTCTGGCACAGATGGACGAAACGCTGGAAGAAGCGGCAATGGATCTGGGTGCTAAGCCTTCCTCGCTGTTCTTCCTGGTGACGCTGCCGATGATCGCACCGGCGATTATCTCCGGCTGGTTGCTGTCCTTTACCTTGTCGCTGGATGATCTGGTTATTGCCAGCTTCGTATCCGGTCCGGGTAACAGTACCTTGCCGATGGTAATCTTCTCCAAGGTTCGTTTGGGTGTAACGCCTGAAGTGAATGCGCTGGCGACCATAATGATTGCTATTGTTGCAGCGGGTGTTATTGCCGCGATGTTCCAGATGCGCCGTCAGGCCCGGTTGCTTGCAGCCCAAGAGTAAAAGGCTCTGGCCAGTCGTGAATGGTTGCTATCGTCGCGGGGGCGTTATCGCGAGGATGTGGTTCCAGATGCGCCGTCAGGCCCGGTTGCTGGCCAGCCAGGATTAAAAGGCTCTGGCCAACCAGGGATAAAGAGTGACCCGGTCCGGTGTGGTCGGGTCACTTTAAATAAACGGTCATATTTGTTGGCTGTTGATGTTTTAAGGTAAAAGTTTCAAAGGTAATGTTATGAAGATAGGTATTCTTGCAACCGGTATCACTCCGGATGAACTGTTAGGCAAATATGGTTCTTATGCCGATATGTTCGTGCAGCTGTTTAACCAGGCTGATTGTGCCTTTGAATATGAAGTATTCGATGTTCGCGATGGCCTGTTTCCGAAGGGTGCCGGGCAGTGCGATGGTTGGATCATTACCGGTTCCAAGTTTAATGTCGATGAAAACCGTGACTGGATGCTCCAATTGAAGCGTCTGATTCTGGATATCGATGTTGCCGGTAAGCCATTGGTGGGGATCTGCTTCGGTCACCAGATCATCGCTGAAGCGTACGATGGTAAAGTCGAAGCTTTCAATGGTGGTTGGGGTGTCGGGCTGCATAGCTACGAGCTGATCGGCGATTATGACTTTATCCAGAACGCGCCTGCTGGCTTTACTATCAGTGCGATGCACCGTTATCAGGTTACAACAAAACCGGCTAATGCCCAGGTCTTTGCCGCGTCAGAGTTCTGTAAGTATGCAGGCCTGATCTATGGCGATAAGATCATTACCTTCCAGGCGCACCCGGAATTTAATCTCGATTATGAAACCGAGCTGGTGACGTTGCGTAAGGGCGAGGTAATCCCGGATGAGACCGCTGATGCGGGTCTTGATACGCTGCGTCAGCAAGGTGCTGCAACCGATTCGTTGGTAGTAGCTAACTGGATGGCCCGTTTTCTGGAAAATCGCGCTTAATAGCGGTTCTGCACTCCGGAGGATCGCTGTTGTAAAATAAGGTCGCTCATTGAGCGGCCTTTCTGTTTTTGGAAGCGTTAATTTGATGAATATAGGTATTCTGGCAACCGGGACTAACGAAGCTGAACTGATGGCTGAGTATGGCTCTTTTGCAGATATGGTGGTGCAGATGTTCGGCCGCACCGAATGCGGCTTCAGTTTTGAGGTCTTTGACGTTCGTCTGGGCGACTTTCCTGTCAGCGCAGGGCAGTGTGATGGCTGGGTCGTTACAGGATCAAAGCATAGTGTCTACGATGAGCTGGACTGGATCGCCCCGCTGAAACAGCTGATTCGTGATATCTATGTTGCCGAAGTACCAATGGTGGGAATTTGTTTCGGCCATCAGGTTATCGCCGAAGCGTTCGACGGTAAAGTGGCTAAATATGATGGTGGCTGGGGTGTCGGACAGCATTATTATCAGCTGGCCGATGGCTGGAAGCTGAATGACAGTGCATCGATCTGTCTGAATGCTATTCATCAGGATCAGGTAGTGATCAAACCGTCGTATGCTGAGGTGTTTGCCAGCTCAGACTTCTGCCGGAATGCCGGTTTGGTCTACGGTGATCGTATCCTGACGGTTCAGGCGCACCCCGAATTCACCACCGGCTATGAGAAAGCGTTGCTCGAGTCCCTCAAAGAAGAGGTAATACCCGGGTCAATAACAGAACAGGGACTTGCAACTCTTGAGCAGGATGACGCTTCAGTGGATGCTCTGATGTTTGCGCGTTATATGGCCCGCTTTCTGCGGGCTGCTTCGGCCTAGTGCTGGTTAAGTTATTTCCATAAATGATTCGTGCTTGAATCTGATGACAAAATTCAGGGTAACTGATCTGGAGTTGATGACAGGCCGGCAAAGTGTGTCTGGTAAAACTGTTCCCAGCTGCGGTCGATCACCTGAATTTCCCGGCGTAGCCAGTTTTCAAACGTGCGAACCTTAGGTCGTTGAAAGTGTTGTTCGGGCGCCACCAGGTAAAAATCAAAGACAGATCTGAGATAGACCGGCATGGGGCAGATCAGAAGTCCTCGTTCCAGCAGATCGTAAGCCAGGCTGAAGCGCAGCATCGCCAGGCCCTGTCCACTGAGTAGCGCTTCGACCAGCATGGTGGAATCGGAAACGTGCAGGCGGGATGCACCCTCACGAAACCTGACGCCTAATGCTTGTTCTATATCTGGCCATAGCATCTGCATATCCGGGGCTTCATCCGATATCACGGCTAGCTGCTCCAGCTGTGCGGGAACCGGTTGCTCCTGATTTATAAGCCCGGGATGACACACGGGAATCAGGTAATCTTTCAGCAGCAGTCGTGAACTCAGCCCTGGGTAATCACCCCTGCCAAAACGGATTGCCAGGTCAAGTTCATTGCCTTCAAAGGATACCAGTTGTAAGCCGGGGGACAGGTGGATATTAATCTGTGGGGCCTGTTCCTGAAAATTGCCCAGCCGAGGCACCAGCCAGCGTGCAGCGAATGAGGGCAGGGTGCTGAGGGTAAGCCGGTCCGGGTGTGGATCTTCAGCCAATTGCGCGACGCCTTCCTCCAGGGTGGCAAATCCTTTGCTGACATAAGGTAGTAACTGCTGCCCTTCCGGGGTCAGTTCTACTGCCCGGGTCAGGCGTCTGAACAGTACCTGTCCAAGCTGTTGTTCCAGTGTTTTGATCTGTTGGCTGATGGCTGCCTGGGTAACATTAAGTTGCTCGGCAGCGATCTTAAAACTTTGCGCTTCTGCGGCGTGGCGGAACGCCAGCAGTGCTTTCAATGGAGGTAATCTCTTCATCGTGTCAGAGTGCGCTTATGGATTAGAATTTCTTAATTATAGCGGGTAATTTCTCGTTTGTCGGTTACTGCGTTTTATCTGATTATTAACACCTGAGCGGGATATATAGAGGATAAGACTATGAGTAATGCAACGATTTGTAACGAAGTAAGCCAAAGAAATATTAACGCTAAGAGTGTTTTAGAGGTCTCCTCCGGGCGTTTGATCACTACATTGAAAGCCGCGAGGAAAATGTGGCTGCGCTGGCGCAGGAATAGCATTACCCGTCGACAGCTGGCCGGGCTGAGCAGACATCAGTTGAAAGATATAGGTATCAGCCGGTCTGATGTGGTCAATGAGGTTACTAAGCCGTTCTGGAAGGACTGATGCGAGTGTATGTAACTGCAGTATTCAGCAACAACAGTAGCCGATACCCGGCTACTGTTGTTATTACTGTTGTTGTTACTTATGTTACTGCTGCTATTGAATCTGTAACGCGCTATCCGACCGCAGTCGCCGGGCCAGCAGGTCGACAAAAGTTCTGATTTTAGCCGAAGCGTTGCGACCTTCCCGATGTATGATGTGTACTGGCCAGGGGCTGGGTTCGAAGGTTTCCATGATGATCTTAAGCTTACCTTCAGCTATTTTCGCAGCAGCCTGATACGACAACAGGCGGGTTATGCCGAAGTTCTGCAGTGTTGCTTCGAGGGCCGCATCGTTAGTGGTTACCCGTAGCCGGGGCTGTATACGCAGCAGTTTGTTTTCTTTCTTATATGTAAAGTTCCAGTCCGGTGGACTGTTACCGGCGCTGGATGTGATCAGTGTATGTTGCGCCAGTTGTTCCAGGGTTTCAGGTTCGCCATGTTGTTGCAGGTAATCTGGCGTTGCGCAGAGTATCCGGCGCACTGATCCTACCCGTAATGCCCGCATGCTGGAGTCCGGCAGTTCACCGATCCTGAGCCCGACATCGATACCCTCTTCAAACATATTTACAATCCGATCCAGAAATACCGCTGAGACTTGCGTATCCGGGTATTGTTGCTGGTACTCGACGATGCCGGGGATGACGAATATCCGGCCGAACAGGGCGGGCGCAGTGACCGTGAGATGACCGCGGGGCTCCGCGTTGATTCCGGCGGCGGTATCGTCGGCCATATCCACCTCGGCCATTATACGCCGGGCATCTTCCAGATAACGCTGGCCAGCATCAGTAGTGCGCACGTATCGAGTGGTACGGTTGAGTAGTTTAACGCCGAGACGTTGTTCCAGAGCAGAGATCGCCCGGGTTACCGCTGGAGGAGACATTCTCAGCCTGCGTGCGGCCGCGGCAAAACCTTGCTCTTCGGCGACTGCAACGAAAACACTCATCAGATGAAAACGGTCCATAGATTGCGCCTGTACTGTTCGGTTGGGATTCGGGTTTGACTTTATTATTCCATTTTATGGAATAGTTAATTGTGATTTGTGGTCATTCTTAAATCAAATGGAATTTTGCATAGTGTATCCACCGGCAGCGAATTGCTAGCCAATCTTTAAATAAAACGCAGGAGATACACCATGAGTCGCATTAATGTAATTGACCACACCAACGCCAATACTGAACAGAAAGAGTTGCTGGATGCGATTCAGAACCAGCTCGGCATGGTACCTAACTTCCTTAAGGTCTTTGCTAATTCACCGGCAGCGTTGCGTGCCTTTCTGGGGCTACACGGCATCGCGGGTGAAGGCAGCCTGGATGAGCAGACCCGCGAGCGGATTGCGCTGGCCCTGGCACAACAAAATGCCTGCCAGTACTGCGTATCGGCGCACACTGCGATAGGCCGTAAAGCAGGCCTTTCCGGTAGCGAAATTGAAGCGAACCGGGCCGGCAGCAGCGAAGACAGCAGAGCGGCCGCGGCGGTTAAATTTGCTAAGGCGCTGGCAGAGCATAGTGGCGATATTACGACTGCCGAGCTGCTTGAGGTACGCAATGCTGGCTATAGTGAATCGGATATTGTCGAGATCATCACGCACGTTGGCATGAATACGCTGACTAATATCTTAGGCAAAGCGAGTCGGGTAGAGATCGATTTTCCTGAAGTAGAGCTGAGCCTGGCGTCATAAGTCAGCCTCATAAGTCAGGCATCTCAGGTTGCACGGCAGTCAGTGCCGGCAACTAATGTTAAAGAGTTGCTATCACCAGGTCTTTTACAGCGGCTATTTAGCAGCATTGCAGATTGACTATTTTGTTAAACAGTCACTGCCAGGTTACAGGTCGGGAGGTAACGCGCGATGGGACATAAATTTGCAGAGATAGCATTCACTGAATCAGTGCGTGAAGTACAGCAAGAGATGGGTAGCCGCAGCGGTTATGCCGGGATGGATGAGGGTGAGGATTACAACTATCTGCTGAGTCAGCATGAAGCGGATTTCCTGACCGCCCGCGATAGCTTTTATATGGCCAGCGTCAGTGAAACTGGCTGGCCTTACCTGCAACATCGAGGCGGCCCGGCGGGCTTTCTTAAAGTGATCGATGAGAGTCGCATCGGTTTTGCCGATTTTAGCGGCAACCGGCAATACGTCAGTGTCGGGAATTTCAAAAAAGACGATCGGGTAGCGTTGTTCTTTATGGACTATCCAAATCGTCGCCGACTGAAAATGCTGGGGCGGGTAGAGATAATTGGCACCGATCAGGCTGAGCTGTTACAGGAATTAGAAGTCGATGATTACCGGGCCCGGGTTGAGCGAGGCTTTATTATTCATATCGAAGCGTTTGACTGGAATTGCCCGCAGCATATTACGCCGCGGTACACCGACGCCTATGTTGAACAGCTGGTAGCTACAGTGCAGTCGGAGAATCAGGCATTAAAGAGTGAATTGCAGAATGGAGTTCGCCAGGTAGTGTCTGATGTAGTGCCTGAAGTTCTGGGCGATGGTGAGCTGGAGCTGATGATTACGGGGATTCGCCAACTCACGCCAAGGGTGCGCAGCTATGAGCTGAGGGCGCCGGATGGCAGCGATCTTCCAGTCTTTACCGCCGGCGCCCATCTCCAGGTTCCGGTACAGCTCAGCGATGGCGAAGTCGTTATTCGGCATTATTCGATCTGCTCCAATCCGGCACGGCAGGACCGGTACCGGATCGCGGTGCTGCGCGAGGACGATGGCAGCGGCGGATCGGTTGCCGTACACCGGACCTTCGAGCTGGGGCTACGCTTACGCTGTAGCTTACCCCAGAATCATTTTGCACTGCATGCCGGTCCTGCCAATACGGTTGCCAATACGGTTGCCAATAAGAGTCCTGCCAATAGAGCTGCCAGTAGTGTGCTGATTGCCGGCGGCATCGGTATCACACCCATCATGGCGATGGCGCAGACACTTAAGCAGCAGGGGCGGGTAATGCAACTGCATTATGCCGGACGCAGCCTGAATGAGATGGCATTTCACCAGCAGCTTCAAGCAGAAATGGGCGATGCACTGGCCTTGTATAGCTCAGCGGACCAGCAGCGGCTGGACATAGAGCGAATTCTGTCGACAGCGTCAGCAGATACCATGTTCTATATATGCGGCCCTGCCAGACTGCTGGACGCCGTTGTGGATACAGCAAGCAGGTTAAAGATAGACCCGCAGCGTGTCCGCTTTGAACGATTTACCGCAGCGCCGATAGCCGATGCTAAACCAATTCAGTTGGAGCTGCGCCGATCCTGTAAGACCATCGAAGTGCCTGCCGATGAGACGGTTTTAGATGCCATGCTGGAGGCGGGTGTCGATGCTGCTTTTGGTTGTAAGGCGGGAAATTGTAAAAGTTGTGCCGTGAAGGTGCTGGATGGTGAGCCTGATCATCGGGATTCTGCGCTATCGGTGGAGGAACGGGAGCAGGGCCGGTTGATCTGCCCCTGTGTCTCCCGCTCCAGTAGTGAGCATCTGGTACTCGATATTTAAAGAATTTGTGAACAAGGGAAAAACTATGACCAATAGCACTGAAGCTCGACCACCGTTACCGCCCTTTACCCGGGAAACTGCGATCCAGAAAATCCGTATGGCGGAAGATGGCTGGAACAGCCGGGATCCGCAGAGAGTTTCTCTGGCGTATACCCCTGATAGCGAATGGCGTAACAGAGCTGCTTTCCCGAAAGGTCGGGAGCAGATAATTGAATTGCTGACCGCTAAATGGCAGCGTGAGATCGAGTATCGCTTAATTAAGGAGTTGTGGGCGTATACCGATAATCATATCGCCGTACGCTTCGCCTACGAGTGGTGCGACGCCAACGGCAATTGGTTTCGTTCCTACGGTAATGAAAACTGGGAGTTCGATGAGCAGGGACTGATGCAAAAACGTTATGCCAGTATTAACGATCTTGCCATTACCGAATCAGAACGTAAATTCCGCTGGGCGCAAGGGCGACGGCCCGATGAACATCCGGGTTTGAGTGATCTGGGATTATAAGTTTAGCCGCTTTTTAAGCTTCAAATACCGTAAAAAATCAATATTTGACCCGCACAATCGGGTCTTTTTTATATCGCCAGTGATGAATACCGCTAGTTGCCGGAGATTTCCGAGAAACTGGATGCATATCCGGAATCCGGATAGTGCAGGCCAAGCCAGAGTTGCATCTCAGCGCCACTCATCAGGCCGGTTATTCTGCTCCATGGACGACGTTTCTGGTGTTGGGTATTCGCAAGGGGCTCGTAACATATCCATTGGGTATGATCTTGATTCCTGTAGCGTTGTACGCTCAGGTGTTCGCTTATATTTATTAACATTCTGAATCTTTTCCGTGATTAAGAATAACTCTCTTGCCGGTATATCCGTGTTGCATATTTAGCTATATCAGAGTCTACCGATGTTGTAATCGAAAACAGCTGAGGGGGATATTTCTAAGGAGACCTTCGAACATCAGTGAGTAACAGATGTATCAAGGTACAAAAATGAGGGAGTTTCTTAACGCTATTGTTTAATTTAACAGGGCAGTGATGCCAGGTTTTTGTTTATGTCCGACCTGTTGCAGGCCGGACGCGACAGCATTATTGAAATAAATCAACAGGCTGTTTGGTTTTCTCAGATAACAGTGATGTTCTCTGCCTGCAGTCCACGCTGACCTTCAGTTACAGAGAACTGTACCTTCTGGCCTTCATCAAGAGACTTGAATCCATCGCTCTGAATCGCACTGAAGTGTGCAAACACATCAGGGCCTGACTCTTGCTCGATAAAACCAAAGCCTTTATCGGGGTTGAACCATTTTACGGTGCCGGTAGTTGTAGTCATGATATTGTCCTATTTTTTAAATAAATGAAGCCAATGAAAGATGGCCTTGTGGCAGGAATTTTTACAATAAATTATGGAAAACAGGACGAAGAGACTAAGAAAAGAACTACGAAATGAAAGGCATAAAAGTACGGTGAATCTTCAAGCTGGTCAAAATATATACAACTTATTACCAGGGGTCAATAGATTAATTTTATTTATAAGACGAATCTTGATACCCAGGGCAGATTGATCAGGGGAACAAAAAAGCCGCTCAATAAGCGGCTAAATGGAGTATGACTTATCAGGCAGTGCTTAACGGCCGGTCTTGATATCAGACCAGATGCGGTTGCGCAGCTTTGCTATCTTTGGCGGCGTCAGTTCGCTGACATACAGGCGCTGTCGGGTTTCAGCAGAAGGATACACCGCCGGATCGGTGGCGATCTCCTGATCGATCAGGCCGGTAGCCGCCGAATTCGGATTGGCATACCAGACGTAATCGGTAATCTCGGCGATGATCTCCGGGCGCAGCAGGAAGTTTATGAACTTATGAGCGTTATCTGAGTTTTTGGCATCAGCCGGAATCAGCAGCATATCAAACCAGATCTCACTACCTTCTTTTGGAATGCTGTATGCTACTTCGACGCCGTTATCGACCTCTTCGGCGCGAGCCTGAGCCTGGAATATATCACCGGAATAACCCACAGCAACACAGATATCACCGTTGGCCAGATCATTTACATACTGGGATGAGTGGAATTGGCGGATATACGGGCGTACCGCTTTCAGCGCCTGTGCAGCCGGGTGGGATTTTTTATGGGCTTTCTTGCTGATATCGTTCGGGTTGTCGCCGGTGTAGATCAGCGCCAGTGGATACATCTCATCGGATGAATCCAGGAATGTTACCCCACATTCTTTCAGCTTTGCCATATTCTGCGGATTGAATACCAGTTCCAGGCTATCGACCGGAGCATCTTCACCCAGTACCGCTTTTACCATGGCCGGGTTATAGCCGATGCCGGTAGTACCCCACAGGTAAGGTACGCCGTGGGCGTTGCCCGGATCTTTCTTATTCAGCAGCTGCATCAGCGCAGGATCCAGATTGCTCAGGTTGCTCAGCTTGCCTTTGTCCAGTTGCTGGAAGATGCCTGCTTTTATCTGCAGCTCCATAAAATTAGAGCTGGGGACTACCAGATCGTAACCCGAGTTACCTGCGAGCAGCTTGGCCTCAAGGGTTTCGTTACTGTCATAGACATCGTAGACCACTTTGATACCAGTTTCGGCTTCAAACCTGGCGATCGTTTCTTCGGCAATATAATCGGACCAGTTATAGAAGTTCAGCACTTCCTGAGCCTGGCTGACAGGTGCAAAAGCTGCCAGGCTGATCGCAGCCGTGGCTAGTGCCTTCTTTAAACGGGATGGTACAGCTGTTTTCATTATTTTCGCCTCACATCAATTTTCAAGGATAGAACCCTGCAGCTATTACAGCAGGGCCGTTTTTGTAATATCAAATGGTGTAGCAACAGGTGTCGTTATACGTTGAGTAGCAGGTACTCCCGTTCCCATGAACTGATCACTTCATGGAAGGTTTCAAATTCTGCCCGCTTCACGCCGATATAAGCGTCAACGAATTTTGATCCCATGATTTCACGCAGCTCCGGGCACTCTTCCAGCAGGCGCAAGCCCTCTTCCAGAGAGCGGGCAACTTCCACCGCATCGCCTTCTTCTGCAGCCAGCCCTTCGGTAGGCTTACTCGGTTGCAACTTTCCTTTCAGCCCGAGATAGCCGCAAGCCAGGCTGGCTGCAATAGCGAGATAAGGGTTGCAATCGGCACCGGGGAAACGGTTTTCGATCCGGCTGGCTGGCAACGGCGCTTCCGGTGCCCGCAGGCCCGCGGTGCGGTTATCTATGCCCCATTCGAAATTAACCGGAGCCGAGATATCCGGCGCAAAGCGGCGGTATGAGTTCACATTCGGCGCATAGAAAGAGATCGCATTGTTGGTGTATTGCTGCAGGCCGCCAACGTAGTGATAGAAGGCTTCAGAAAATTCGCCTTCTTTACTGCCGGCAAAGATGTTGTTGCCGGTTTTAATATCGATCAGGCTCTGATGGATGTGCATCGAGCTGCCTGGCTCGCGTTGCATCGGCTTAGCCATGAACGTCGCGTACATATCGTGTTTCAGCGCGGTTTCCCGCAAGGTACGTTTGAAGACAAATACCTGGTCGGCCAGGCTCAGGGCATCGCCATGGAGGAAGTTTATCTCCATCTGTGCCGCACCTGATTCGTGAATCAGGGTATCGACATCCAGTCCCTGCGCTTCACAGTAGTTGTAGAGCGTATCGATGACCGGATTGAATTCGTTCACCGCATCGATACTGTAAGACTGGCGCGCAGTTTCGCGGCGACCTGAACGACCGGTAGCAGGCTTAAGTTCATAGTCCGGGTCGGTATTCTTCTGTATCAGGTAAAATTCAACTTCCGGGGCGATAACCGGACGCAGGCCCTCCTGTTCATAGAGTGCCAGTACCCGGCGCAGTACTGAACGACTTGCCAGTGGGTGAAGTTCACCGGTGTTGGTATAGCAGTCATTAATGACCTGTGCGGTAGGCTCATCGGCCCACGGCACCAGGCGCAAAGAGTCCGGATCGGGCACCAATACCATGTCCTTATCGGTAGGATCGACAATGTCGTAATGGTTGTACGCCCAGTCGCCGGTTACGGTCTGCACCAGCAGGGTTTCCGGAATCTTGCCGCCTTTCTCAGCAAGGAACTTATTGGTTGGGTAAAACTTGCCACGGGCGTTACCGGTCATATCCGGCAGTGTTGATTCAACTTCGCTAATGGCATTCTCTTTGAGAAACCTGGCAACGGCTTCCATAAATCACCTTCTTGTTTTGGTTTTTCCATTCATCAGATTTAAGTGTAGTTGTGTGTCGCGCTTGCTCAATCCGAATCATTATTCGGCTTTCAGGTTATGTGATCACATTTTTAAAATCAACACGAAATTACAAAAAAATCCATAACTCACCATATAATGCGTGTTGTAAGGTGTAAAAATTAGAAGTATTATTCGGTTTATTGTTGTTGTGTGCTGTCGTGTTGTTCTCGTTTTATGCGGTGTGAAAGGTTTTTGGACTGATCGGATATAGCCCCGCACTATTTATAAGGTCTGTTCATAAGATCTGTTTATAAGCCCAGTTTATGAGGCCTGTTTATGAGTTTGGAGAGAACAATTTTGAATGGATACGAGTCGTCCTATTACACGGACTCGGCGAACAGCAAGGCAGAGTACCCTGCGCTGCAGGGGGAGGAAGTGGCCGATGTCTGTGTCATCGGTGCCGGCTATACCGGTCTTTCAGCGGCACTGCATCTTGCTGAAAAAGGTTACTCAGTCGCATTGCTTGAATCTGAAAAAGTAGGCTGGGGGGCATCCGGCCGCAATGGCGGTCAGGTAGCTCCGGGACACAATATGTCCCACCAGGACCTGATCGGTAAAGTCGGTCGGCAGGCGGCGGATTCACTGTGGAATATGTCACTGGAATCCGTTGACCTGGTAAAGGAGCTGATCACCCGGCATCAGATTCAGTGCGACCTGAAACAGGGCATACTGCATGTGGCAGCTAAACCTGGCCATGTTGCTGAGATGCGTGAAACCGTGGCCTATAAGCAGGATGTGCTGGGCTACGATAAGATCGAATTTGTCCCCGATGCTGAAGTGCAGGCGATGCTGGGAACCGAGCGTTACTTCGGGGGCGAATACTGGAAAGAGGGTGCCCACCTGCACCCGCTGAATTATGTCCTGGGCCTGGCTGAAGCTGCGGTTAAAGCCGGTGTGCGCATTTTTGAAAATAGCCGGGTAACTGAATATAGCACTGGTAAGAATGCACAAGTGCAGACTGCGGCAGGTATCGTCAAAGCAAAGTTTATCCTGCTGGCCTGTAACGGCTACCTGGGCAAGCTTGAACCACGGGTGGCCGGTAAGATTATGCCGATCAACAACTTCATTCTGGCGACAGAGCCTTTGCCGGAAGAGTTGTGTCGCCGAATCAACCGCGATGACGTGGCTGTTGCCGACTCAAAGTTTGTAATAAATTACTTCAAGCTATCCGGCGATAATCGCCTTCTATGGGGTGGTGGCGAAAACTACAGCAGTAAATTTCCGGCAGATATTGGCAGCTTTGTGCGCAAGTATATGCTCGACTTTTATCCTGAGCTGAAAGATCTGCGGCTCGACTACGGTTGGGGTGGTACGCTGGCGATTACCCTGAACCGGATGCCGCATTTCGACCGGGTCGATGACAACCTGTTTGTGGCGCAAGGATATTCCGGCCACGGTGTCGCGCTGGCAACCTTAGGCGGCAAGCTGATGGCTGAAGCGATCAGCGGCACAGCAGAGAAGTTTGATACTTTTGCCAAAGTGCCGACGCCGACATTTCCCGGTGGAACCTTGCTGCGTTATCCGGGGCTGGTAGCTGGAATGCTTTATTACTCTATACGGGACCGGCTTTCCTGAGCAGGGTGCGATTAATTGGTTTTTGATTATAATGGGCCACCGGACATTAGAGTCGTTGTCCGGCTAATTTCGGTCTGGTTAATTGCATCTGGCGATTTCAGCAGCGCCACATAAGGTAAGCTATTCGTGTCATCTACAAGCCCTAAAACTAAGAAATTGCAAGATCTGGCACCCCGTAATGCGCCGGTGCAGGGGCGTTCCAAAATGCGCTCCAAGCAGATTATCGATGTAACCGGTGAGCTGCTGGAGCGGGTAGGGCTGGATGACCTGAATACTATCCTGATCGCTAAAGAAGTGGGTATTTCAGTGGGTTCGCTGTACCACTACTTTCCGAATAAGCATGCCATCCTGTATGCCATGGGGTCGCGCTGGCTGGAGACTGTGGAAGCCGCGCTGGATGAGATCGCCTCCTGGCCGGTTGAAACGATGCCGATGGATCAGCTGGTGGACCAGATGTTGAGCCTTAAACTGAAGACCTATAAGCGGCAGAAGGCGATTCTGACCCTGGTACAGGCGATGTTTTCGGTACCTGAGCTGCGCGAACTGGATGATCAGCACGATGAGCTGGAGATCTCCCGTATGGCAGAAGTATTCAAGCGCATGGGGATTCAGCGGCACCTGAAAGAACGCGAACGTCTTGGACGGTTGTATCTGGAAGTAACCCACTCGGTCATGCTGGTAGTCGTCAATCAGAAGGGGGAGCGCGCGCGGCGCACCATGGCTGACCTGAATATGATTATTTGTAATCTTCTTAGTCAGCATTTATCGGAAAATGAGTAAGCGCGCGAGACCGTCGAGCAAGCTCGACTAGCTAGAACGCGGCTGCGCCGCTCGCTAGAACGGAAAGCAAGCTTTCCTGCTAGTGGCTAGAAAAAGCGTAAAAGCCTTCTTTATTTCTTCATTGCTAATCCAATCTTTCGAACTATGTAAGGTGGACTTGGTAGAGATGTAGGTTGGGTTAGCGAAGCGTAACCCAACAATTTCCTGCAGTTGAGCACTCGCTTGATATTTTAAACAGGATCAATTATTGCCTATCCGCTATAAATTCTTTTCAGAAGGCATGTCCGACTCTGTCGTTTTATGAAAAGAATCACAGATGATCCTATAGATGATGAATTATGTTGTATTAATCAATCGGGCAAATCCTGTGCTGCTAACTACACTTGCATTAAGCGGCTGGTCGAAGGCTGCTTAAATTCAGAGTGAGAGGTAACCGGCTGTAGCAAACTCTATAGCTGCAAACCTGCCCGTCTGCTCAACAATTTAATTCCGGATAACCCTATGGGGGGGCCGCTATCCTGACAGAAAGGGGTTGTCCATCTGTGTCCGGTATTTAGCCTGCTGCTCTTTACCATTAAGCCAGACCGGCCGGACGCATATTTGGTGGAGGATATGTTATGGCTGAGCTACAAGTCCGTTCCCTCAGCGGCGAAATGAAAAGCCTGAGTGAAGCAACAATTGAAGCCTTCTCTGGTGGAATCAGGGGGGCCCTTATAAAGCCCGATGATGCCGATTATGATGATGCCCGACAGATCTGGAACGGGATGATCGATCGTCGGCCGGGTATGATTGTGCAGTGTAGTGGTACCGCCGATGTGATGGCGACGGTAAAGTTTGCCCGTGAACAGCAGCTGTTGGTTTCGGTACGGGGCGCCGGACACAATATCGCGGGTAAGTCGCTCTATGACGGTGCGCTGTTAATCGATCTGAGCGGTATGAATTCAGTGCAGGTTGATCCTGATGCCAGAGTCGCTGTGGCCGGTCCCGGCGCAACCCTGGGCGACCTTGACCATGAAACTCAGGCCTACGGTTTAGCGGTTCCTGTTGGTATTAACTCCACCACAGGCGTAGCCGGATTAACCCTGGGTGGCGGTTTTGGCTGGCTCAGCCGGAAATATGGCCTGACGGTTGATAACCTGCTGGCGGCTGAAGTGGTGACCGCTGAAGGTGAACGAGTGCGTTGCGATGCGAATAGCCACAGCGACCTGTTCTGGGCCACCTGCGGTGGTGGCGGCAACTTCGGCGTGGTGACCTCTTTTGAGTACCGGCTGCATCCGGTTGGACCACAAGTGTTTTCCGGCCCGGCGGTATTTCCCTTTGATCAGGCGACCTCTGTGCTAAAAGCCTACAGAGAATTCTGCGCTAATTGCCCGGATGAACTGACGGTATGGGCCGTTATCAGGGGAGCTCCGCCACTGCCGTTCCTTGATCCGGATGTTCACGGCTCTATGGTACTGATCATTGTCGCCCTCTATAACGGCGATTTGGCCGAGGGTGAAAAGGCGTTGGCGCCATTGCGACAGCTAGGCAGTCCGATAGCCGATGGCTTCGGGCCTCATCCCTTTGTTGGTTTCCAGCAGGCGTTCGATCCGCTGCTGACACCGGGGGTTCGTAATTACTGGAAGTCCCATAACTTCACCGGATTAACCGATGAGTTGATCGATATGCTGGTGGACTACGGCTCCCGCCTGCCAAGCCCGGATTCAGAGATTTTCGTCGCCCAGATGGGCGGTGCAACCAACCGTGTCGATTCAACTGCTACCGCATACCCCCACCGGGATGCCGAGTTTATTATGAATGTGCATACCCGTTGGGATACACCCGACCAGGATAAAACCTGCATCGACTGGGCACGGGATTTCTATGATGCCACGCTGCCCCTTGCTACGGGCGGTGTATACGTCAACTTTATCAGTGAAGGTGAAGACCGGATTGAGGGGGCCTATGGTGCCAACTATGAGCGTCTGACTAAGGTTAAGGCTCAGTATGATCCGGATAATTTCTTCCGGGTTAATCAGAATATCAAACCAGGATAACGGCAGACCGCCGCTGAGCGGCTGGCTAGACCGTCGAGCAAGCTCGACTAGCTAGAACGCGGCTTCGCCGCTTGCTAGTGGCTAGAAAAGCACGCTTCGCTCAGTGGCTAGAACCGCCAAACAAGTTTGGCTTGCTAGAACGCGGCTGCGCCGCTTGTTAGTGGCTAGAAAAAGCGTAAAAGCCTTCTTAAGTGGGTGTCTATTGGTCCCCGCTTTTTTAGCTTCGTAAGGTGGGGTTGGCACGGACGATGATCCCCTTCTGTGCAGCCGAGCATTGCAGATTACAAATGGATCAGGGCGAGGGCTGTTTGAGGCCGCGGAGCGGGTGAGTTTCCCTTGACCCCATTTGTAAGCGAAACGCGCAGGGGAGTTGGCGAAGCCAACCAAGCAGTAGGGGCGGCTTTGGATTGTTAAGGTCTTTGGCCGGCCAAAGACTTTGACTCGCCAGCAAAGGCGAAATGCTTAGCCCAGGCTCACTGCTGAAATAAATACAGTCGGATTAATTCGGCCTATAACGCCGTTTTAACCTCCTTAGTACTTACAGCTAATGACTGGAAAAAAACTGATTAAATTTATATGCAAAAGTGGAGCGCCACGCTATGGATATCAAGATCGCGATTGTTCAGAAACCACCGGTGTTGCTTGACCTGGATGCAACCATAGGCCGGGTTGTGGAAAGCATTGAAGAAGCTGCTGGCCTGGGTGCGAAGCTGATTATGTTTCCTGAAGCTTACCTGCCGGGATACCCCACCTGGATCTGGCGGTTACGGCCCGGCGGGGATATGGCGCTGGGCAATACCATCCATGCCCGGCTGCTGGAAAATTCGGTAAGTCTGGTTGATGGTGACCTCGACAGAATCTGTGAAGCCGCGGCGAAAGCCGGAGTGGTAGTCGTGATCGGGATGCATGAACGGGACAGCTGCTATAGCGGAACCACGCTGTACAACACGGTTGTGGTGGTGGGGACGGATGGCAGTATCTTAAACCGGCACCGTAAACTGATGCCAACCAATCCCGAACGTATGGTGTGGGGCGCAGGCGATGGCAGCGGGTTGCGTGTGGTGGATACCCCTGTCGGTCGTATCGGTTGCCTTATCTGCTGGGAAAGTTATATGCCATTGGCACGCTTCGCTCTGTACGCCCAGGATATCGATATCTATATTGCACCGACCTGGGATTGCGGTGAAACCTGGATGGCGTCGATGAACCATATCGCCCGTGAGGGAGGCTGCTGGGTACTGACCACGGCCACGGCAATTCAGGGCAGCGATATACCGGCATCCTTCCCAGAACGGGACAGCCTGTTCAGTGCTGATGAATGGATCAATCCGGGTGACGCAGCCGTGATAAAACCCTTCGGCGGTACCGTGGCAGGCCCCATGCATCAGGAGAAGGGAACTCTCTATGCCGAAATTGATCTGGAAGCGGCCCGCAACGCTCGCAAGGCGTTGGATGTGAGCGGTCACTATAACCGACCGGATATTTTTCAGCTGGATGTTGATCGGACGGCGAAGTTGCCGGTTAAGTTTAAGGAGTAGGGAAAGCGAAGCTTTCGAGACCGTCGAGCAAGCTCGACTAGCTAGAACGCGGCTGCGCCGCTGGCTAGAACGTCGCTTCGCGACTTGCTAGTGGCTAGAAAAAGCGTAAAAGCCTTCTTTAACTCTTTATAGTCAATTTAAAGTTTTGAGCTACGTAAGGAGGGCTTGGCACGGACAGTGATCCCCTTCTGTGCAGCCGGGCACCTCGTGCCCTTTGAGTATTGTAGGTTGGGTTAGCGAAGCGTAACCCAACATCGAATCGTTTATCCACTGCAGGAATCATAAAGAACCAACCCTCAAAACGGGTAAACTCCGCTTCAGATCAATTGTCCGTAGCCTTTCTTTCAGGCACCCCATAAGCCTCTGCATTAACCCCATACTTAAACTTCACCTTTTCCAACAGCAGATCAAAACTCCCATCGCCGATTGCAGAGCAATCTTATTGACCTGTTAATAGGTTGGTATTCATTTGAAGCAAACCGCCCTGTGCGATTTCATCGGGATAGCGTACCTAGCCTAGCCTAGCCAAGTCCATTGCTACCACTGCTGATCCCGAAATTCGGCCCGAACAAACTCTTTAAATACCTCTGCTTTAGGGGAAAGTGGCCTGGCGGGATACACCAGATAAAGGTTTCCTTGCTGGGCTGATTCCCAGTCCCCCAGCACCCGTACCAGATTACCTGCTGTGATATGAGGCTCCTGTACTTTAGGTGGCATCAGGGTAATGCCTGCACCCGAGAGCGCCGCTTCTGCCAGAAACCGGGTGTCCTGGCACAGCATGTGGCCAGTCAGTTCAAAGCTTTGTGCTTGCTGCGGTTTACTGCAGGGTTGCATATTCACGGTCAGCCCATCGCCAAATACTCTGGGGAGCAGCAATCTGTGTTGTGCCAGTTCGCCGGGGTGTTGGGGGATACCCTGTTCTTTAAGGTATTCCGGGCTGGCGGCAAACCCCAGGCTGACTGACGTTAGCAGGATCGCTTTATGCCCTGAATCCGGCAGCTGTCCGGCGGCCAGGCGAAAGGCAAAGTCGATCTGCTCTTCCCGGAACGACAGCTGGTCCCCGGTCATGATCACTTCCAGGGATACTTTTGGGTAAGCACGCATAAAGCGACCCAGGCAGCCGCCCAGATGCAGGTTATTGGCCAGCCCCTGTGCGGCGGTAATGCGCAGGTGGCCCTGGGGGATTATGTCTTTGTCGCTCAGTTCAGCCTGAGCAGTATCCAGAATTTCAAGCGCTTCGGTTGCCCGTTTTCGGTAGCTGAGTCCTTCCTGGGTTGCCTGTGCGCGGCCGCCGACACGCTGTATCAGGGCGATGCCCAGCAGGCTTTCCAGGCGTGCGATACGGCGGCTCACTGAGCCTTTGGTTTCGCCTAAGGTTTTGGATGCAGCTGTGATCGAACCCTGGTCGATAACGGCACAGAAAGCACGAACGTCACGTAGATTGATGTGGGTTTCCAAAATGACAACCTTGGTTTGCAGATTTGCTGTCTAGTATCCAATAAGTGTAACTCTTAAGCTAGACGTACTTAGCAAGTTAACCGCACTTAGACAGGAGAGCGAACATGACAGCGATATCTCAGGCAGCTTCTATGCCAGGGGTTTTTAGCAACTGCTATGGCAAGGTTTTGCGAACCCCGGATACGGCGTTTAACAATCTGCCTGACTACCCTTTTGATGCGCATTACATCGAAATTGATGGTATGCGCATGCACTATGTCGACGAGGGGCAGGGTAATCATAAAACAGTGTTTCTGCTGCATGGCCAGCCCTCCTGGAGCTACCTGTATCGGCACATGATTCCGGTACTGGTTGATGCAGGCTTCCGGGTGATAGCACCGGACCTGATCGGTTTTGGTAAATCGGATAAACCGGTGAGTTCAGAGGCCCATACCTATGCCAATCATGTGGACTGGATGCAGCAGTTTGTACAACAGCTTGATATCAGGCAGGCAGCGGCTTTTATGCAGGATTGGGGGGGCATGATTGGCCTGCGGGTTTTAGCCAGGGAACCGCAATGGCTGCAGCGTCTGGCCGTTGCTAATACTGCGTTAGCCGAAATGAAAGGGTTGGAAAAATTCATGGTGCCCAAAGTACTGAAGCTGATGGCCGCCATTGCGGGCAAGCCGGGTATAGATAAACTCACCAGCAAATTGAATTATGGCAACTGGGCCGGGTATTTCCGCCACGCACCTGAGCTGGAAACCGGCAAGGTACTACAGGCACTGACCACCCGGCAACTCAGCCCGGCAGAAATGAAGGCTTACGATGCACCATTTCCAACACCTGAGTTTTACGCCGGGCCACGCAAAATGCCGGAAATTGTTGCCACAGAGCTGGATGCAGTGAATGCAGACTGGGTGAAATTAAAGCAATGGCAGCAGCCGGTATTAACGCTGTTCAGCGATCAGGATCCGTTTCTGGCCGAACGTGGCTATGACAGAAAGTTTCAGCAGAATTTCCCGGGTGCTGAAGGTCAGCCGCACAGAACCATTAGCAAAGCTTCGCATTTTTTGCAGGAAGACCAATCACCACAGCTGTTGGACGCAACCATCAGTTGGTTAAGACAAACCGGTTTTTAATCGAGGAACAGTTATGAAAATTTTAGCAGTCGGTGCTAATGGCATTATCGGTAAAGCCGTTGTCAGCCTTTTAAGCCAGGATAATGAGTTGTTTGCAGTGGGGCACAGTCAGGGGAGTCTGACTGTAGATATCGAAGATAAACATTCGATTCAGTCACTGTTTGAGAAAATCGGCAAAGTAGACGCGATTGTCAGCATGGCTGGCAACGGTGAAATAGGTAGCCTTGAAGATACACCTGATTCTGGTTATCGCATGGTGCTGGATAATAAGTTAATGGGGCAGGTGAACCTGGTTCGTATTGGCATGAATTACCTGAATGAAGGAGGCTCGATTACGCTGACATCAGGTGCAGCGGCGACTACACCGATTCCGGGAACTGCAGCGATCGCTATGGGGGCTGCTGCTATCAATGCCTTTGTCGCAACTGCGGCTCTGGAACTTAACGATGGTAAAAGAATTAACGCCATCAGCCCCAGCATGGTGAAAGAAACCATGGAGTCGTGGGGGATCGATAGCAGTACCGGAATTCCTGCTGCTGATGTGGCGACCTATTATCAGGCCAGCATTCATCAGGATCTGAATGGCAAAGTTCTGCATGCAAGCGGAGGCCGTTATGAATAACAGCAAGCCGGCCTATCTTATTGCATCGTCTATTCTGCCTGAGGGCCATGCTTCATTGCAGGCTTATGCTCAGGCGGCACAGCCGGTTTTTCAGGCGCATGGTGCTGAAGTTCTGGTGGTAGGCACTTCAGCTCAGGAGATCGAGAAACTGGAAGGTAGTTGGCCTGATGCCGATGCCCGATTGTCGCTGATAAGATTTCCTTCCATGCAGCATTTGAAAGACTGTTTCAGTAGTGAGGAATATAAGGCGATAAAGCATCTGCGTACGGATATCATAGAAACCAACTTCACTGTTGCAGTGGACTGATCCTATAGACCTTTAAAGCTCGAAACCTGCAACCCTCCAGCTCAATAGTCAGGCTGATCTGTTGCTCCTCAGACTTGTTGTTTTTAAACATGTTTTTTTCAAAGCAAGAGATCAGCTTCAATCGGAAAATACTCAGTCGCCGATGTAATCAGCGAATTCGCAGTCAGTGAAGGTACCCCATAAACAACAGCCTCCACCCCATATTTCCGTTTCACCTTTTCTAACAGCAGATCAAAATCCCCATCGCCGGATAGCAGTACGATCTTATCGACCTGTTCAGAGGTTTCCATGACATCGATGGCGATTCCCACATCCCAGTCGCCTTTGGCGGAGCCGTCGCTGCGCTGGATGTAGGGTTTTAGTTTGACGGTGAAGCCGATGTGTTTCAGTGCATTCTGAAACTTCAGCTGGCTCTCGTCGCCGCGGTGGATGGCGTAGGCGTTGGCACAGACAACTTCGCCTTCGCTGCTGATCTTTTGCCACAGCTTGCGGTAGTTAAACTGCCGGCCATAGGCCTGGCGGGTGGTGTAGTAGATATTCTGAACATCGGCAAAGATGGCGATCTTATTCAAGGTTAAATCCTATATAAAAAGCTGAAGCTGGCGAATACCACATTACCGGATCATACTAACGAATTGGCAGCCGGGTGGTGGATTTAATCTCTTCCATGGCGAAGCTGGATGTCACATCGCTGAGTCCGCCGACCTGGTTGACCAGTTTCTTATAGAAGCGGTCGAAGGATTCAATGTCTTTGGCGACGATGCGCAGCAGGTAATCCCACTCGCCGGCCATGCGGTAGCATTCCACGACTTCATCAAAGCTGCTGACCGTGGCGGCAAAGTGATCCAGCCATTCGCTATCATGGCGCTGGGTTTTGATATGCACAAACACTGATACCCCCAGCTCGACTTTAGCACTGTCGACCAGGGCGACACGGGCTTTGATGATACCTTCATCTTCCAGTCGCTTCACCCGCTTCCAGCAGGGGGTCGTCGACAGGTTTACCTGTGCCGCCAGCTCACTCATCGACAGAGTAGAATCAGCCTGTAACAGATTAAGAATTCTTTTGTCTGTGTTGTCCATGGAATGGTTTTCTTGTATGCGTGTGTTTGTAGAAAAGTATTCTACAGATTGCTCTATTTGTCGAATAAATAGTAAAAACAATCTCCTGTTTTGCCCATATACTTTCTCCCATCACTTAGAACGGAGAAGATCATGTCTGCCTGGATTACCGAAGCACTGAATAAAATTACCGCCGACGCGCACCGTTCTGCGGATACTCATCTGTTGAAACTTGATATTCCGGCGCTGCCGGGAATCAGCCTGTATCTGAAAGATGAGAGCAGCCACCCCACCGGTAGTCTGAAGCATCGCCTGGCACGGTCATTGTTTCTGTATGCGCTTTGTAACGGCAAGATTAAGCAAGGTACCACGGTAGTCGAGGCTTCATCCGGCAGCACGGCAGTTTCTGAGGCATATTTTGCCCGGATGATCGGGGTGCCTTTTGTGGCGGTGATGCCACGCACTACCGCAAAGCGGAAAATTGAGCAGGTGGAGTTTTATGGTGGTCGCTGTCACTTTGTTGATTGTCCGACGCAGATGCACGGTGCCGCGCTGGAACTGGCGAAAGCGGAGAATGGCTACTTTATGGATCAGTTCATGTATGCAGAGCGGGCTACCGATTGGCGTGGCAATAATAACATCGCTGAGAGTATCTTCCGTCAGATGGCACAGGAAGAACATCCGGTGCCCTCTGCAATAGTGATGAGTGCCGGCACTGGCGGTACCTCGGCTACGATTGGACGGTATATTCGTTATAAGGGACATGATTCTGAGCTGTTAGTCGTTGATCCGGAAAACTCGGTGTTTTTTGAAAGCTATACCAGTGGTAATCCAGACCTAAGATCGGCGATCGGTAGTCGCATAGAAGGTATCGGCCGGCCGCAGGTGGAAGCATCGTTTCAGCCGGATGTGATCGATCGTATGCTTCAGGTACCTGATGCGGCAAGCATCGCCACGATTTATTGGCTGGAGCAGCAGATCGGTCGCCGCGCGGGACCGTCTACCGGTACTAACCTCTGGGGCGCACTGCAGGTTGCCCGGGAGATGGTCGGGCGTGGGGAAACAGGTTCTATCGTGACACTGCTATGTGATAGCGGAGAGCGTTACCCGGACACTTACTACAATGCGCAATGGGTCGCTGAGAAGATAGGGGATATCAGGCCGTATCGGGAACAATTGGAAGGGTGGATGACAGGCGGAGTTTGCAGTCGCTAAAATGTCCGTGGGAGCGACGCCTCGTCGCGATTAATGCTGGTAAGACATCTCGACGGGGCGTCGCTCCCACAGTGTAGCCATACACTGCAAAGCTGATTTTCACCGCTCCTCTTTAGGTAAGTAAATACTAAACCTAGATTTCAAATGTTTGAATTTAATAACCTAACAGAACAGCCATAATGCACTCATAGATTCTGAACAGCTATTACAAATGCTGAAGATACTCTGAGGTAGCAAATGAATAATAAAAATGACGTACTGGCTAGCTGTGGCCTGTCTCAGGAGCAACTCGATGCTCACTGGATGCCATTCACCGGCAACCGGGATTTTAAGCAAGATCCGCGAATTATTGTCTCTGCAGAGGGTAACTATTACACCTCTGCGGATGGTCGCAAAATATTTGATGGCCTGTCCGGTCTGTGGACCTGTGGTGCAGGTCATAGCCGCCCTGAAATTATCGAGGCGGTCAGCAAGCAGGTAAAAGAGCTGGATTACTCGCCGGCGTTCCAGTTTGGTCACCCTAAGTCATTTGAACTGGCGCACCGGATTACCGAGCTGATGCCTGACGGTATGAACCGTGTGTTCTTCACCGGTTCAGGTTCTGAGTCCGTTGAGACTGCACTGAAGATCGCCCGTGCTTACTGGCGGAAAAAAGGCCTGTCCAGCAAGACGCGTTTCATCGGTCGGGCTAAGGGCTATCACGGTGTTAACTGGGGTGGTATCAGCGTCGGAGGTATTGGTGCTAACCGGGCGACCTACGGTCAGGGTATCGATGCTGTCCATCTGCCACATACCATGCTGGAAGAGAATCGGTTTACCCAGGGCATGCCGGAAACTGGCGCTCACCTGGCAAACGAGCTGGAAGAGATGCTGGCGCTGCATGATGCATCCAATATAGCGGCAGTTATTGTCGAGCCGCTGGCTGGTTCTGCTGGTGTGATTCCACCGCCAAAAGGTTACCTGAAGCGTCTGCGTGAGATCTGTGACAAGCACAATATCCTGCTGATCTTTGATGAGGTTATCACCGGTTTTGGCCGCATGGGTTCAAATACAGGTTCTGAAGAGTTTGGTGTGACGCCTGACATGATGACCGTGGCGAAGCAGCTGACTAACGGTGTGATTCCGATGGGTGCTGTAGTGGCCAAACAGGAGATCTACGATACCTTCATGGACACCGACGCGCCGGACTACATGCTCGAACTGCCACACGGTTATACCTATTCAGCCCATCCGGTGGCCTGTGCTGCTGGACTGGCCTCGCTGGATATTCTGGCTCAAGACAAACTGGTTGAGCGGGTCAACACTGTATCGCCACAGTTCCAGGAGATGCTGCACAGCCTGAAGGGCACTAAGTATGTGGCCGACATTCGCAACTACGGTCTGGCTGGTGCACTGAGCATCGAAGCAGCACCGGGTGAACCGGCACTGCGTCCTTACCAGATCGCGATGAAGTGCTGGGAGAAAGGCTTCTACGTTCGCTACGGCGGCGACACCATTCAACTGGGTCTGCCATTTACCGTAGAGATCGACGAGATGGATAACCTGATCAATGCGTTAGGCGATTCGATCAACGAACTGGATTGAAGCGAACTTTACTGAACGTATATTAAAAACAAACAATAGTCCGGCACGACAATGCCGGGCTATCGGATCCTGGTACAGACCGGGATCCGATAAAAATAAAATGCTTGAGGAATTGATATGACAATTATTGGCCATCTGATCAACGGTGAAATGCGTGACGAAGCAGCCCGTACCCAGGATGTATATAACCCATCCACCGGTGAAGTAAGCAAGCAGGTTGCACTGGCGAGCGTCGAGACTGTTGAAGAAGCTATTGCGGCAGCAGAAAAAGCCTTCCCGGCATGGCGCAACACGCCACCGGCAAAGCGTGCCCAGGTGATGTACCGTTTCAAGCAGCTGCTGGAAGACAATGCCGATAAGATCGTAGCTATGATCGGTGAAGAGCACGGCAAGATCGCCCACGACGCGGCGGGTGAGCTACAGCGCGGCATCGAGAATGTTGAGTATGCGTGTGGTGCGCCTGAGCTGCTGAAAGGCGAGCATAGCCGTAATGTCGGTCCGGGTATCGATTCCTGGAGCGAGTTCCAGCCGCTGGGCGTCGTTGCCGGTATTACCCCGTTCAACTTCCCGGCGATGGTACCACTGTGGATGTACCCGATGGCGATTGTTTGCGGTAACACTTTTGTACTGAAGCCGTCTGAGCGTGATCCAACCTCGACTACCTTTATTGCACAACTGCTGCAGGAAGCGGGTTTGCCAAACGGCGTAATTAACGTTGTAAACGGTGACAAGGAAGCGGTTGATGTACTGCTGACTGATGACCGTGTTAAAGCAGTTAGCTTCGTAGGTTCCACGCCGATCGCTGAATATATCTACAGTACTGCCAATGCTAACGGTAAGCGTTGCCAGGCGCTGGGTGGCGCTAAGAACCACGCGATCGTAATGCCGGATGCGGATATGGATAACGCTGTGAACCAGCTGTTAGGCGCAGCTTTCGGTTCTTCCGGTGAGCGTTGCATGGCCCTGTCTGTTGCCGTTGCCGTGGGTGACGAAGCCGCTGACACTTTAGTAGCGAAAATGCGTGCCGGTATGGAGCCTCTGAAAGTCGGTGCTTACAGCAACCGTGATAACGATTTCGGTCCGGTGATTACCAAGGCGCACCAGCAGAAAGTGAATGGCTACATCGACAGCGCTGAAGCTGATGGCGCCAATATCGTTGTTGACGGTCGTAACCCGGAAGTGGCTGGTTACGAAGGTGGTTTCTTTGTTGGCGCTACCCTGATCGACGGTGTTACCGCTGAGATGCAGAGCTACCAGGAAGAGATTTTCGGCCCGGTACTGCAGGTAGTACGGGTTGACACTATGGAAGAGGCGATGCAGCTGATCAACGATCACGAATACGGTAACGGTACTTGTATCTTTACCCGTGACGGTGAAGCGGCGCGTTACTTCTCTGACAACATCCAGGTTGGCATGGTTGGTATCAACGTACCGTTGCCAGTACCGGTTTCTTACCACAGCTTCGGTGGCTGGAAGCGCTCTCTGTTCGGTGACCTGCACGCTTACGGTCCTGATTCAGTTCGCTTCTACACTAAGCGTAAGACGATCACTCAGCGCTGGCCTTCCAGCGGTGTACGGGAAGGCGTTTCTTTCGCATTCCCTAGTTAACCCGCAAAGCGGGAGTTGCTAGACCGCTGAGCAAGCTCAGCTAGCTAGAACCGCTGGGCAAGCCCAGCTGGCTAGTAGCTGGAAAAAGCGGTCTAGGCTTTCTATTTGCACTCTTTTTGCACTAGGCGGTACAGGGAACAATGTTTTACTCCTGAGTTTCTGATTCCGTATTTTTAGCAGGATTCCCGCAAGGGGATCCTGTTTTTTTGTGTAGGGTGTGCAGGAGCGGCAAGGTTGAGAAAAGTCTCAGTGTTGGGCTCCGCTCCGCTCAGACCAACCTACGCGTACTGCAATCTTCATAGAAATTGTAGGTTGGGTTAGCGCAGCGTAACCCAACATCATGTCTTAACGGTCTGGCAACTTACTTCAGCGGTCTGGCAAATTAGGTTTCACCCCTGTGGCGAGGTGATCGAGCGAAGCTTATAGCGGGGCCGGGGTGGGTCAGGCTGGCAAAACTGATCAGGCGACCGTCGGACCAACGCGTACTGCAATCTTCATAGAAATTGTAGGTTGGGTTAGCGCAGCGTAACCCAACATCATGTCTTAACGGTCTGGCAACTTACTTCAGCGGTCTGGCAACTCAGGTTTCACCCCTGTGGCGAGGTGATCGAACGCCGCTTATAGCGGGGGCCAGGGTGGGTCAGGCTGGCAAAACTGATCAGGCGACCGTCGGACCTACGCGTACTGCAACCTTCATCGAAAGTGTAGGTTGGGTTAGCGTAGCGTAACCCAACATCCTGCCGCAACGGTCTGGCAGCTTACTTTAACGGTCTGGCAAATTAGGTTTCACCCCTGTGGCGAGGTGATCGAGCGTAGCTTATAGCGGGGGCCAGGGTGGGTCAGGCTGGCAAAACTGATCAGGCGACCATCGGACCAGGTGCGCCGGTTTACCAGTATGCAGGGGGTATTGGCATCGATATCCAGTAGTGCTTGCGCTTTCTCTCCGGGCAGTATTGCCTCTACGATATGTTCAATGCTGGAGATCGGGCAGACCTTCGATAGAAATTCGTTGGGTGTGGCGCGGGTATAGTCCTGGTCTAAATAACCCGGCACCAGCGAGGCGATGACGTAGCGGTTTTCGAGTTGGATCGGCAGGCGCTCTTCCAGATGCACGATAATTGAATGGTAAACCGGGGTGCCGACCGGCACGCCCATCTGTATGGCAACACTGTCATCGGCGCGGGTCTCGCTCAGATGTTCTATCTGGCAGCTATATTCATGGCCACGCTGGCGCACTTCGTCGGCAATATTCCTGATATCGGCAAGCGGAGACTCTGCTTTTGCATCCGAGACAAAGGTACCGATACCCGGATAGCGCACCAGCATATTTTCCTGCACCAGATCCCGGATCGCCTTGTTAACGGTCATCCGGCTTACTTCAAATTGTTCGGCCAGCTGTATTTCGGTGGGGATTTTACCGCCGGGCGGGAACGCCTGCTGCTTAATGCCATCGAGGATATAGCTCTTGATCTGCTGATAACGTGGCTTATTGCTCACTTAACTCTCCGGGCGGTGCTAAACGGTTGTTGTCGTACGACTCTTGTCAAAAGACGATGAAGCTGCGAATTAAAGCAATTGTATATACTTTCATTTACCGGAACAACGGGCGCGATTTAACGGAACAACTGATGCGGGCCCTGAGCCTGTTGCTTGTGGCCTCTAACGAGATTGTCTCCAAGACCGCTAATATCGGGGCATAAGTCAGGGTTTATGCAGGCTTCTGTGGCGTGATCTATGCTGTGAGTTGATGGTTAATTAAGTAATAGACCGGTTAGGGAAATGTTTATTTTCTGAAAAGATTTTGGCTTCTGTAAAATGTCATGATATACATATGTATATACAAAGTTTTTTGTCGAAAATTTTGCCAGTAAATTCAGGTCAGTAAATTAAGTCAGTAAATTAAGTCAGTAAATTAAATCAGGAGTAACGCCGGTGTTTCAATCCTGCGAACGGGTCTGGATCAACGTCAATCTTGCAACACTCGATACCGCAGTAGAGCAGCCATATGGTGCTCTGCATGATCAGGCGATCGGTGTGCGGGGAGGGCGAATCGTAGCCATCGGGCCGATGGTTACGCTGGACCGCTCCTGCATTACCGGCGAGGTGATCGATGCCGCAGGCAACTGGATGACACCGGGGCTGATCGACGCCCATACGCATCTGGTGTTTGCCGGGAATCGGGCGCAGGAGTTTGAACAGCGCCTGTCCGGGGTTAGTTATGAGGAAATTTCGCGAAGCGGTGGGGGGATTCTCTCTACTGTTAACGCGACTCGTAAGTCGGGTGTTGAAGAACTTGTCAGACTATCCGAACCACGCCTTATGGCCCTTATGGCTGAGGGCGTGACCAGTGTCGAGATCAAGTCGGGCTATGGCCTGAATGTTAAGACTGAATTGGATATGTTACGCGCCGCAAGGTGTATGGCTGAGCGCTATCCGGTACGGGTATCGGCTTCGTTATTGGGCGCCCATGCACTGCCGCCGGAATACCGGAACGATGCCGATGGCTATATCGATCTGGTGTGTAATGAGATGATCCCTGCCGCCGTGGGTGAGGGGCTGGTGGACGCTGTCGATGTGTTCTGCGAAACGATCGCCTTCACGCCAGCTCAATGCGAACGTGTTTTCAAAGTGGCTCAACAGTATGGTCTGGGGATTCGCGGCCATGTTGAACAACTGTCTAATCAACATGGGGCGGCGCTTGCGGCACGCTATGATGCCTGGTCTGCTGATCATCTTGAGTGGCTGGATGAAGCCGGGGTCGCGGCTTTGGCTGAGCATGGCACTGTCGCCACGCTGCTTCCTGGGGCGTTCTACTTCCTGCGGGAAACTAAGCTGCCTCCTATAGACCTGC
Organism: Amphritea sp. HPY; assembly: GCF_050870985.1. Lineage (NCBI taxonomy): Bacteria > Pseudomonadati > Pseudomonadota > Gammaproteobacteria > Oceanospirillales > Oceanospirillaceae > Amphritea > Amphritea sp. HPY. The sequence continues at coordinate 797,218 of NZ_CP194015.1, forward strand.
TGCGCGAATACCGGGTGCCGATGGCGGTAGCGACCGACCTCAATCCGGGTTCGTCACCTTTGGCATCGCTGCGGCTAATGATGAATATGGCCTGTGTTTTGTTCAGGCTTACTCCGCATGAGGCGCTTGCGGGCGTTACCCGTAATGCGGCACAAGCACTGGGGTTGGGTGATGACTTAGGCATGCTTCGGGTGGGTATGCGGGCCGACATGCTGTTGTGGGATATTCAACATCCTGCTGAATTGGCCTGTCAGTATGGGGTCAATTCTATTAAGCAGCGAATATTTGCCGGGGAGGAGGCTAATGTCTGAGTCTGGCAGTGAATTTGAATTTAATGATATCTGGAGTGGTCGGGTCGATGCGGAAGAGGGCGCCGGGCTGGCAACACGTTTGCATCAGGTGATTTCACCCCTGGATAGTGCGCCTGTTGGCAAGCTGGGGCTGGCGCTGATCGGCTTCTGCTCCGATGAAGGTGTGCGACGTAATCAGGGTCGGGTCGGCGCAAGACATGCCCCTGATCAGTTACGCCGTAGTCTGGCCAACTTACCCTGGCCGATGGATCGCCCGGCTTACGATGCCGGTAACGTCATCTGTGAGGGTGAAAAGTTAGATGAGGCGCAACAGGCGCTCGGCAGTCGTGTCAGCGACTGCCTTGCGCAAGGTCACTTCCCGTTTGTGCTTGGCGGCGGCCACGAGATGGCGTTCGGCAGTTGGCTCGGCTTAAGCCGCTATTGCGCAGCGCAGAAACAGATGCCACGTATCGGTATTATCAATTTTGATGCGCATTTCGATCTGCGGCTGGATAGCTATGGCGGCAGTTCAGGCACGCCTTTCTACCAGATTGCGCAACAGTGTCAGCAGCAAAATTATGATTTTCGTTACTGCTGTCTGGGGGTCAGTGAGATCTCCAATACCGCGGCACTGTTTCAGCGCGCGGACCAGTTGGGCGTCTGTTATCGCAAAGATGCCGAGCTGGGAATCACCCGGCTGGCTGAGACAATAGATCTGCTGCAAAACTTCATCGCCGGCTGTGATCTGCTTTACCTGACCATCGATCTTGATGTGTTGCCTGCTTACATCGCACCGGGTGTCAGTGCGCCGGCCGCGAGGGGGGTGGGGTTGGACGTGCTGGAGCCATTGATCGAAGCGATCGCCGGGTCCGGCAAGCTGAGACTTGCCGATATCGCCGAATACAATCCTAACTTTGATATTGATAACCGGACCGCTCGTGTCGTAGCGCGTCTGTTCCACCGTATTGTTAAAAGAGGTTATAAGCATGACTGATTCTCGCCGTGACGCCAGCCGCGTTATTAAAGCCCCGACAGGCACAGAAATCAGCTGTAAGAGCTGGCTCACCGAAGCGCCAATGCGCATGTTGATGAACAATCTGCACCCGGACGTTGCGGAAAATCCGGAGGCGCTGGTGGTCTATGGCGGTATTGGCCGTGCAGCCCGTAACTGGGAGTGCTATGACAAAATTATCGAAGTGCTGCAACGGCTTGAAGATGACGAGTCTCTGCTGATTCAGTCCGGTAAACCGGTGGGCGTATTCCAGACCCATGCGGATGCGCCGCGGGTGCTGATCGCTAATTCAAACCTGGTGCCGCACTGGGCCAACTGGGAGCACTTTAACGAGTTAGATAAAAAAGGTCTGATGATGTACGGCCAGATGACCGCTGGCTCCTGGGTCTATATCGGTTCCCAGGGCATCGTACAGGGTACTTACGAAACCTTCGTTGCGATGGCCAAGAAACACTTTGCCGGTGATGCATCCGGCAAATGGGTGCTCACCGGTGGCTTGGGCGGTATGGGTGGGGCTCAGCCTCTGGCGGCAACGATGGCTGGTTTTTCCTGTATCACGGTTGAGTGTGATGAAACGCGCATCGATTTCCGACTGCGCACCCGCTATGTCGATAAGAAAGCCCATAGCCTTGATGAAGCACTGGCGATGATTGAAACCGCTAAAGCCAAAGGCGAAGTTGTGTCGGTGGGGCTGTTGGGTAATTGCGCTGATATTTTTCCGGAGCTGGTTGAGCGCGGTATTACGGCGGACGTGGTGACCGACCAGACCAGTGCCCATGATCCTCTCAATGGCTATCTGCCTAAGGGCTGGACTATGGAATACGCAGCACAGATGCGCAAGACGGATGAAGCGGCGGTGGTTGATGCGGCCAAGGAATCTATGGCGCTTCAGGTGCGGGCGATGCTGACTCTGCAGCAGCGCGGCGCAGCAACCACGGACTACGGCAACAATATTCGGCAGATGGCTTTTGACAAAGGTGTCGAGAATGCATTTGATTTTCCGGGTTTTGTACCGGCCTATATCCGGCCGCTGTTCTGCGAGGGGGTCGGCCCATTCCGCTGGGTCGCGCTGTCGGGTGATCCGGAAGATATCTATAAGACTGACCAGAAGGTTAAAGAGTTGATCCCTGATGATCCGCACCTGCATAACTGGCTTGATATGGCGCGTGAGCGTATCAAGTTCCAGGGCTTGCCGGCGCGTATCTGCTGGGTTGGCCTGAAGGATCGTAAGCGGCTCGCGCTGGCATTCAACGAAATGGTCAGAAGCGGTGAGTTGAAAGCGCCTGTCGTGATCGGTCGTGATCATCTGGACTCAGGCTCAGTGGCCAGCCCTAACCGTGAAACCGAAGCGATGCTGGATGGTTCCGATGCTGTCTCCGACTGGCCGTTACTGAACGCACTGCTGAATACCGCCGGTGGTGCGACCTGGGTGTCATTGCACCATGGTGGTGGGGTTGGCATGGGCTTTAGTCAGCATGCGGGGGTCGTTATCGTAGCCGATGGCAGCGATGCTGCGGCTAAACGACTGGGTCGGGTGCTGCATAATGATCCGGCCAGCGGTGTGATGCGCCATGCTGATGCGGGGTATGAGATCGCTGTTAACTGTGCCGAAGAGCAAGGTTTAGACCTGCCGATGCTCAAAGCATAAGTGTAGTTGTTAGAAATTAGATATAAGGCCTGTTGAACGTAACTTTTCAACATAGTTTCACAGGCACTGTTAATGAAATTTTAGGAATGACTGTATGTACACGCTTACCATTAAACCGGGCCTTCTGACACTGCCCGAACTGCGCCGCATTGCACTTGAACCGGTTGAACTGGCGCTTGATAGCACTTGTCATAAAGCGATTGATGCCAGCAGTGCTGCCGTCTCCCGGGTTATCGATGAGGGGCGGGTGGTTTATGGTATCAACACCGGCTTCGGTTTACTGGCGAATACCCGCATTGCCCATGAAGACCTGGCGTTGTTGCAACGTAGTATCGTACTTTCCCATGCGGCAGGTATCGGTGAGTTGATGTCTGAGTCAAGCGTCCGGTTGATGACAACCCTGAAAATAAACTCGCTGGCGCGGGGTTTTTCCGGCATCCGCCTGGAGGTCATTGAAGCGCTGATTAAACTGGTGAACGCGCAGGTGTACCCGTGCGTTCCGCAAAAAGGTTCGGTGGGTGCATCAGGTGATCTGGCACCGTTAGCTCATATGAGTACGGTGCTGTTGGGCGAAGGTGAGGTGACCTATAAAGGTAAGCGCATGTCCGGGGCGGAAGGCCTCGGAATTGCCGGCCTGGAGCCTATCGCTCTGGCACCCAAAGAGGGGCTGGCACTGCTCAACGGAACTCAGGCCTCTACAGCATTTGCCCTGCAGGGGCTGTTTGCCGCCGAAGATCTGTATGCGGCAGCGACGGTATCCGGAGCGCTTTCGGTTGAAGCAGCGTTGGGTAGTAGGCGACCTTTTGATTCCCGGGTACATGAGGTGCGGGGTCAGCAAGGTCAGATCGATGCCGCGACAGCATACCGTCATTTGCTGGGTGAGCGCTCCGAGATAGGTGATTCTCACGAGGGTTGTGAAAAAGTGCAGGATCCGTATTCGTTGCGCTGTCAGCCTCAGGTGATGGGTGCCTGCTTGCACCAGATTCGTCAGACTGCCGAGGTATTGCTGATTGAAGCGAACGCTGTATCTGATAACCCGTTGGTATTTATCGACGAAGCTGAAGGGGCTGAATTTATCTCTGCGGGTAATTTCCATGCAGAACCGGTGGCGATGGCGGCCGACAATCTGGCACTGGCAATCGCCGAGATCGGCTCGCTATCAGAGCGTCGTATGGCGTTACTGATCGATTCTAACCTGAGTAAGCTGCCGCCGTTCCTGGTGGACAATGGCGGTGTTAATTCCGGATTCATGATCGCCCAGGTGACCGGTGCCGCGCTGGCTTCGGAAAATAAGTCGCTGGCACATCCGGCCAGCGTCGACAGTCTGCCGACTTCGGCAAATCAGGAAGATCATGTATCGATGGCGACCTATGCCAGTCGCCGCCTGAGAGACATGGCTGATAATACCGCAGGAATTCTTGCGGTCGAGCTACTGGCGGCGTGCCAGGGCGTGGATTTTCGGGCCCCGTTGAAGTCATCTGAACTGGTTGAAGCCACTAAAGAGGAGCTGCGCAATGTGGTGCCTTTCTACGATAAAGACCGCTACTTTTCACCGGATATTGAGAAGGCTAAACAGTTGATACAGAGCGCTTCTTTCAATCGCTATATGCCGGCTAAGCTATTGCCTGGCATATGACGAAGCGCTGAATTTGTCTGGTTCGAGGTGTAGCAGGATTTCCGCAAGGGGGGCCTGTTTTTTATGTACAGGATGTACAGGAGCAGCAAGATTTGAGAAAAGGCTCAATGTTGGGCATCGCTCCGCTCAGACCAACCTACGCTGAATACAATCCTTATAAGGTTCGAAGTTCGTAGGTTGGGTTAGCGAAGCGTAACCCGACACCGTATTTAAGCAGCATTGCAATTATTCATAAGCGCAATTACTGGTTTCTGCTAGGGTTATAAAGTTTGCATCGCTTCAGGGATGAGGTTGCGATTATTACTTCAGGGAGGATTCTGCTATGACCATCCGCTGCTGTTTAGTTTTATTGAACAGGCTGATCCTGTTGATCAGTCTGCTTTTTTCTATATCAGCTTATGCTGAAAAGCCTGCGTTACAGCTAGCGACCGTCTATAGCGGTAGTCTTGACCTGTCCCGTTACTGGGTCAGCGAAAAGCTTGATGGCGTACGTGGTTACTGGGATGGTGCACAGCTGTTAACCCGGCAGGGTTATCCTATTGATGCTCCGGGCTGGTTCACCGCACCATTACCGGAGCAGCCACTGGATGGTGAGTTATGGCTGGGGCGTGGGCAGTTTGATAAAGTCTCGGCTATTGTCAGAAGCGGGCCTGCGGATAACCAGCAGTTATGGGACAAACAGTGGCGTCAGGTGAAATATATGTTGTTTGATTTGCCAGGTTCCCGGGGCACATTCAATAAACGCTTGAGAGTAATGGAGCGCCTGGTCAGCGAGGTAGACCGGGACTGGATCAGGTTGGTTCCACAACAGCATGTGGCGACTGACGCCAGGTTAATTATGCTGCTTGATCAGGTTGTTGCTGCCGGAGGGGAGGGGCTGATGCTGCACCGTGGAAATTCTCTCTACCATAAGGGGCGTAGCGCTGATCTGCTTAAACTGAAACGCTGGCTGGATGCTGAAGCGCGGGTTATCGGGCATCTGCCAGGTAAAGGGAAATACGTCGGTAAGCTTGGCGCTTTACTCGTTGAAACCCCGACGGGTCTACGTTTTAAGCTGGGTAGCGGTTTTACCGATCAGCAAAGGGAAAATCCTCCGGCAATCGGCAGTATGATTACTTATAAGTACACCGGGCTCAGCGCTAAAGGCGTACCGCGCTTTGCCAGTTTTTTGCGGGTCAGACAGCCATAGAACAAAATCTCGTGGTTTAAGATAGTCCTGTTTCTGACTGCCTTTAATGGAGTAACGGATAACCTTGGTCGTAGGAGGCGCGCTAACATGCCCTTTGGGTACCTCGCGGCGATTAGATTGTTATGCAATGCCGTACGGCGAGGGTGTACTAAAGCTAACTCACTTGTTAAGCAGGCCCGGTTAGCTGCGAATCAACTCGCTGACGAGTCGTCTTGGTCCGTGGGGTGTAGCTTCAGCCCGGCCTAAACGGAACAGCATCTGTACCGTATCACTGTCTTTTATCGCGAACTGTTTTTTAAATCTGGCTTGCAGTGGCAGCATCTCGTCAAATTCCTGCAGAACCTGACTCATTGGATGTTGCGCTAACCTCATCGCAGTGGTCTTGAGGTTGATGCGGCAGTAGTCGCGCCCCGCTTTTACCTGATCCAGGCGGCTGTTACCCGGGGTCGAAATCCAGGCGAAGGTTGCGGTTGATGCGGCCGCCTTTCGGGTTATATCCACCGCTTGCTCGCCAAATGCGGTTGGGTCTTTTTCAACACTTTCACGTGACAGCACAAAGTTTTCTACGATCAGTTTTTTCATCCCGCTTAAGCCTGCCTGAGAGACACCAAATCCGTCGCGGTATTGTTTTACTTCATCGTCGTTGAAGCGAAACATGCTGATAGTTTCATGATCACGCCCTTTGTCACCCACTTCGATCTGCATCCCTTTGGTCAGGATCTGTTCGAATTGCTGCTTCGCCTCGGTACTCTGAACGATGCTCAGGGGATAACTGTTATCCGATCCGTGAAAGTCGCGCAGGGTATTGATCTCTGCTTCAGTCAAACGGCGATTATCGTACTCCCGTTTATTGGAATGCCGGGTTAGCAGGTGAGCGAAAAGGGGATCGGGGCTGAGGTCGGTCCGTGGGATCAGCTCAATGGATGCGATCGGTTTATTGAGTAGTTCCTGATTGCCGTATATGCCCTGGGGGAAGTAGTCGATTGTAGCTTCGTGACCGAAACCGGTAGCAGCGATGGACAGTGTTTCAAGAAAGGTCCCCTGACTAACATGTATCTGTCGGTAGAATGGATCTGTGGCTGGCAGCAGTCGTGCCGGATCAACATAGAGATCGAAGCTTTTGTCGCCCGTGAGTCGGACGATCCAGGGTTGTATATTGTGAGGGTTAGGGCTGAGGATCGCATATGACAATACCTGCATGCGGATATCCTTTTGCTGCGGGCCTGGGCCGTTCCAGCCGTAGTCATCCGTGGTTTCAGTGACTGTGCAGCCGGCGATAGTACTGCTAAGAGAAACGGCTCCGATACCGAGGCCAAATACCTGTATAAAGTTGCGGCGGTTCATAGTGCTCTCCTGAAGAGTTGTAAAAACAGTTATGCATTCCTTGGAATCTATATTATATTCTGCGGAATGTAGTTGCAAGCTGTCGTAGAAAATATGGCAGCAAGATTTTTTCCGGCGGAGGAGTTCAGGTTGAATAATAGAAAAGAAACAGAAGTACGGCTGATGGTGCTGCTTGGTATTATTCGACAGCTGATGGCCAGCCGTGAGGCTAAGCTATTTGCAGATCTGTCATTGAATCCATCTCAGTTCGGGGTGCTGAACCATTTCACCCATGACCCGCAACGCAGCTGGACAGTGACCGAGCTGGCTGAGGTGATGGAGATGAACCAGCCTGGCATTACCAAGATTGTTACGGTGCTTCTGGCAAAGGGCCTGTTGTTGTCACAATCTGATGCGGATGATAAACGTCGCCGTTATCTGAATATTTCTCCTCAGGGGCTTAGGATGTGCAGTGATATTTTTGATGCACTGGGGCCGGATATATCCTATCTGTTCGATGGTTGGGAAAATGCAGAACTATCAAAGATGCAGCAGCAGTTGGATAAACTGATGCGCTGGCTTGATGAACACCGCGATGACATTAAGAAGTGTTGAAGAGAGAGCACACAAAGCCTCGTATACGGGGTCAGATAAGTAATGAATATAGAAATTTCCAAACAGATACAGCTGAGTTCTCTGGTATTAAGCGATGCCCGCCAGATGCTAAAGCTGATTGAAAATAACCGGCAGACTCTCGGACATTACCTGCCGTGGGTTGCCGCTGTGACGGATATTCCGTCAGCTGAAAAGTTTATCGATGAGCGGGTCAATAATGCTTTGCCTGGTGCGCAATGGTTTAAGGTAATTGTTAACGGTGAGCTGTGCGGTATGTTTGGTATCAAGTCATTTGATTCTGAAACCGCAACGGCTGAGGTTGGTTATATGCTGGCTGAAGGGATGCAGGGAAAAGGTGTTATCAGCAATATTATTATCGGGATGTCCGGCTACATAAAGGATAAGATCGGCGCAGTGATAATGGAGTTTCGCTGCCTGGCTCCTAATCAGGCGAGTATTAACGTTGCACTGCGGGCCGGGGCCGTTCTGACTCAGGAGATTCCAGATTTCATCGAACAGCAAGGTGAGAGTCAAAGCCTGAATGTTTATCAGGTTCGCTTGTAAAGGTTCGGCGGGCAGGCAGAAAATATTTTAATTATTGATCAGATGAGTATGGACAGAACAGAATCGCTAAGTCAGATAATCAGCTTTGGCCCGCACCGGGAAGAGGCTTTTGATCGTCTGTTTGACCACTCGACGGGTTCAGAGTTTGAGCTTGTAATTGCGTCTCAGGAGCTGCTACTTGGTGTCCTGCAGAAATATATAGCGGGTACTATTTCAACGGATGATCTTGAGGAGTGGGCGATGTTTGTTGAGTGTCGTGATGATATTGATCACTCGGCGATTGAAGACTACGTCTATGCGTTGGCGAATCCGGACCTGATGGGGGATATCGACATGGAAACAATTACGAGAATGGCAGAACTGTTAAATGAAGCATAATAAAGCCATGCTTCGTGTATCGAACAGGGCTGTACCGAAAATAGCGACAGGGCAGATCGATTTTATGCTTATAGATTCAGCGCCCCAGTGGTTTCAGGGTAATGATCAGCTGAGGTAACAGCAGCAGCGCGCCCATCAGTGCCGAGAACATGGCGAGACCAATTAACAGGCCGAAGTAGACGGTGGGAGTGAAATTGGACAGGGTCAGAATAGAGAATCCGGCGATGATGATCACTGAGGTGTAGAACATCGCTTTACCTATGCTGTTGTGGCAACGGTACATGGTCGCCCGGTAATTCCGGTCTTTAGGGAACTCTTCACGGAAGCGGTGAATATAGTGGATAGTGTCATCCACTCCGATGCCTATGGTAATAGCCGCAATGGTTATGGTCATCATATCCAGCGGTATCCCACATAGCCCCATGCCTCCGAGAACCACCGCTGCTGCCAGCAGGTTCGGTGTGATAGCGATCAGCGCCAGATAGAGGGAACGGAACAGCAGGGTGAACATCAACGTTATGGCAAGGAATACGACACCGAGGGTGGTGATCTGTGAACTGAACAGGCTCTGTAGCATATTGTTATAGAGCACCAGCATGCCGGTGAGTTTGATCTGCTCAGGCTGGTATCCCATATCATTTGTCAGGAAGGTTTCGATACGCCGGAGCAGTTCTTGTCGTTTCAGGTTATAACTGGTTTCCATTACCCGTGCGGATATTCGCACTTCATTACCCTGTTGCGAAAGATAGGGGGTAATCAGGAGATTTTTGACATCCTCTGGCAGATTTTTTCGTACCAGCGCCAACTGGAAGTCGTCTATATCCCTGCCTGCAACATCCTTTAATACCTGATACAACGAGGTAAGGGATAAAACCTTACCGGTCTCATCCAGGCCTTCCAGAAATCGATGAACTTGCTCCAGCTCATCCAGCCCGGCACGGCTGAACCAATAGCTGGTTTGCTGATTGTCGGTCTTTCTTGTGTCGGGTGACTGTGAAGGGGCATCGGTAAAGGGGTCTGCTGCCATTTCTTCAAACTGTGAGTCATCAAACTCTACGTCATCAAATTCAGAGTCACTAAACGGATCATCTGCTGCTTCGTTATCAGATAGCTGTTGCGAGTCATACTCCTGTGATGAATCGCTCAGGGCTGCTTCCGGTGCGGTAAGGATAATTTCAAGGGGAATCGTGCCGCCGAGCTTCCGGTCAATCACCAGCATGCCCTGGTAGATTTCGGTGCTTTCATGAAAGTAATCGATAAATCTGTTTTCCACCTTCAATTGGCTGATGCCTAAAATACTGAAGATCAGCAGAAGTCCGCTTACAACAAGGATTGTTTTACCGTAGCGGTCGGTAATGCAGGCAAAATAATGGGTCAGGGGCCTGGTTTTGTTGCGGATCTTGCTATCGCCTTTTGAGATAAGCAGGAGGCTTGCCGGTAGCAGTGTAAATGCCATTAACAGTGCAATAGCCACGCCGATCGACATCATCCAGCCGAAATCGATGACCGGGCGGATACCGCTGAATACAAGAGAGGCAAAAGCCACAATCGTTGTAATGGCCGTGAAGAAACAGGGTTTGGCCATAAAGGCCAGAGTGTTGAGCACCAGGTTACGTTGCGAGGTTTCTGGCGTTTCATGGTGATATTCCCGGTAACGTACGACCAGGTGGATCGAAATAGCCAGCGTAATAATCAGTAGCAGGGCCGTAAAATTTGAGGAGATCACCGTTAGCTGCCACTCCACCCAGGCGATATAGCCCAGCATACCGACAGTCGTTGCCAGGCAGGTTATCAGTGGCAGAACAACCCAGCGCACACGACGGAAGATCACTGCCATCATAATAATGATAAACAGGATGATGCTGGTGGCGAAGATAACCAGATCGCTTTCGATAAATGCGATCATATCGGCGGCGATCATCGGTACGCCGCCGAGAAATATGGTGGCGTGGTCACGGTGCTGATCGAGCTTTTTGCGAACGCTGAGCACTAACTCACGCTCTCGCTCGTTAGCCGTAACTGAGTATGCCCTGAACAGACCTTCGGCTTTCTTCAGCGCTTTGCGTTCTTGCTGGGTCAGCATATGTCGCAGTTGTTTTGAGCGCAGGTCATCACGAGCCCTTAGCAACTCGAAAAAATATTCGTCCCGCTTTAGATTGACCAACAGGGCAGTGGTGTCAGCTGTTGGGCTGGTTAGCAGGTTTTTATAGAGGGGGCTGTCACGGAATTCCTGGCGCGCCAAAGCGCGGTCCAGTTCGGGTTGGTTGAGATAGTGCACGCCTCTGGTGATACTGCTTAATTTCACTGGAGGACTGTAGAGCAGGGGGACATCCAGAATACTTGTGACTGATGAGACCTGAGGCAGGGTTTCGAGATCGTCTCTCAGGCTGGCAATGCGTTGCAGCACCCTCTCGGAATAGAGTTCCTCATCAGGTGCGTAGGCGATAACCAGATTGTTTTCAAACTGATAGCGCTTGCTTACTTCGCGATACTGCTGCAGCGCTTTATCTCCCTCCAGCACCAGCGAGTCGGCCGATGTGTCCAGTGTCAGTCTGGGGATGTTGATAATTAATAGCAGCAGGAATAGGAAAAGTAGCGCCAGAACCAGTTGCGGGTAACGGAAAAGTTTTGAAAAAAAACGCAGCAGGTCAACCTTCATCACCAATCTCTATGTAATCTGTTAAGACTCAGATCGTGGGTTTATGGCGGCGATAACTGAGTCGATATCTTCTGACTCAAGGGTTCGCTTAATCGCGCTGTTAAGGGTTTTGGTGACAACGACACCATCAATTGAAAGATCAAACACGCGCCAGCTATTCTCATTGGGACGCACTGCCAGATCGATTGTATGTCCTTTATCATCGGTGTGAATATATATCCTGATTACTGAGTATTTAGCTTTTACAGTACTGTTTCGGATATCGATCGGCCGGCCGTTATAGGCTGAAAGGGCAAAACGGTAGGTTCGCCTGAGGGAATCGAATACGGCTTTATACGCTTGCTCGGTTTTGTTCTGCGCGACGATCTCTTTCCAGCGGGGGCGGAAAATACGCCGGCTCATAAATTCTTTATCAACATTGGGAATGATGTGTTGATCGATTATGGCATCGATATATTTCTCATCTTCCAGCAGGTTCTTCTGCCTTCCTTCCTGCAAAGCTGCCTCAAGCTCTGTAGTTATGCCGCTAATATAAGCCCTGGCATCCTCTGCTGCGAATGACTGAAGCGGAAAGTAGAATATCAGGCTGAAGAGCATACAACTGAGGCTAGCGGTTATATTGCGCATGAAGTCTGTTCCTTAGGCATTCTGTAGGTTACTCAATTGCGTTTTCCTGTTTCATCTATTCAGACTAGACCGGATATCGCGTAAAGGAATTGTATTTTCAGAATTATCAACTAAGAAGCTGGGTTTATAGCCTGTCTGCTCCAGGTATTTAATCGATACAGCGAGTGTCAGCTGTTTCTCCTATGATTAATTTAAGCTTATGGTTTTACTGAATGTGAGCGATCACTCATGGTCTTAAGATTGAGACTGAACAGAGATCTCTCATGGACAGCGGCAAGAGACGGCAGCTATGAAATCTCACTATCAAACCCTTCGATCCGACGGGGTGCCGGTCAAGGCCTGGGTCAACGGCGTATACTTTGAGGAACAAGCGCGTCAGCAGGTGCTGAATACCGCCCGGTTACCCATCATCTACAAATGGATCGCAGTGATGCCCGATGTGCACCTGGGTATGGGGGCCACCATTGGCAGCGTTATCCCGACCCTGAAAGCGATCATCCCCAGTGCCGTAGGCGTAGACCTGGGGTGTGGGCTAATAGCAACAAGGCTCAATCTTCATGCCGGACAACTTCCTGACAACCTGAAGGGTATCAGATCAGCGATCGAGCAGGCCGTTCCTGTTGGCAGGACCCATCACGGGGATCGACGACGTGATCAGGGTGCCTGGCACGACCTGCCCCCGATAGTGGTAAGCGAATGGCGAAAACTGGAATCTAGGTTTGAAGTGATTACTTCGAAACATCCAGCGATCGCCCGGTCCAACAACATTACTCATCTCGGTACCCTGGGGACCGGAAATCATTTTATTGAATTATGTATCGACCAGCACGATCAGGTCTGGATCATGCTGCACAGCGGTTCGCGAGGCGTGGGCAATAGGATCGGTACCTATTTCATAAATCTGGCCCGTAATGATATGGGAAGGCATATCAGTAATCTTCCGGACAGGGATCTGGCCTATCTCAAAGAGGGATCGCAGCATTTCGATGACTATGTGGAAGCGGTTCAGTGGGCGCAGCATTATGCCCTGGTCAATCGTCAGATAATGGCTAACAGAGTGCTGGAAGCAATACGATCCAGTTTGCCGATAGCCGTTGAGTCGACTGAGTTTGCAGTTAATTGCCACCATAATTATGTGCAACGAGAGCTTCATTATGGCAACCAGGTGTGGCTGACCCGTAAAGGAGCCATCAACGCTGAAAGAGGCAAGCTGGGGATTATCCCCGGCTCGATGGGGGCGAACTCCTATATCGTACGGGGACTGGGTAATCCTGAGAGCTTCCACAGTTGCAGTCATGGAGCAGGGCGTATGTTGTCCAGAACCAAGGCAAAGAAAATGTTTACAGTGGAAGACCAGATCAGGGATACAGCAGGCGTGGAGTGTCGTAAGGACAAAGCGGTACTGGACGAACATCCCAAGGCGTATAAGCCGATAGAGAAAGTCATGGAGGCACAGAAAGACTTAGTGGAAGTCGTGCATACACTGAAGCAGGTTGTATGCGTGAAAGGTTAATTTGTGTCACTTGTCAGTTTGATTAGCCGTAGGAGACGTGTTGGTATCTCGCTTTTACTTATATCGATCATACAGGGACGGGTAATAGCTACCCGGCCCTGTAAAAAGGGTTATGGCTACATGCTCAGAGCGGCATCAATAACCCAGCAATAGCTTAGGCAGGAATAGTGACAGTTCCGGCACAAAGGTGACCAGGAATACCATCGGCAGGTGACCAAAGCAGAGGAACTGCAGTGTGGGTTTGATATACCTGTCCAGTGACAGCTTACCGACCCCGCCGGCCATATAGAGCATCGGCGCACAGGGCGGCGATACGTTACCCAGGCCTAAGTTAACACCTACTACGGCAGCAAAGTGGATCGGATCGATACCCAACTGGTTAATGATTGGCAGGAAGATAATTGCCGCCAGCACACTGCCGGAGATATCGTCCACAATCATGCCGATCAGCAGCAACAGGATATTGATCAGGAATAACAGCAGATACTTGTTATCCGAGATCTGCAGCAATGCTTCCGCCAGATCACGGGGCACTTGTTCCAGAATCATGGCGCGGCTCATAATAAACAGGAAGAACAGCACCGCCATAATGGAACCGGTCATGGTCACCGCACGCACGGTAACTGAACCCAGATTACTCAGAGACATACCCTTATAGATAAACAGGCCCACCGGAATTGCATAGATAACTGCAATGGCTGCAGCTTCGGTCGGTGTCGCAATACCGCTATAGATGGCGCCAAGGATGATCAGTGGCATCAATAGGGCGAAGGCCGCGTTGTAACCAGTCTTTGCTACGCCTTTAGCGGCTTCTTTGAACGGCAGTGGCGGGTCGACTTTAATATTTGGATTATTACGCAGGAACCAGATATTCAAACCGCAATAAAGGAAGGTCAGCAGGATACCCGGAATAATGGTCGACAGGAACGCCGCACCCACCGACAAACCTCCGGTAATCGAAAATACGATCATCGGGATGCTGGGGGGGATCAGCAGTGCCAGTACCGAAGAACAGGCGACCAGCGCGGTGGCATGGCCTTCCGGATAGCCTTCGCGAATCATTCGCGGAATCATAATCTGACCAACGGCTGCAATCGCTGCAGAGGAGCTGCCGGAAATTGCACCAAACAGCGCGCAGGTAAGCACAGTTACAGCTCCCAGGCCGCCTTTGATTCGCCCTACCAGAGAGTTAACAAAGTTAAGAAGTCGTTCTGAGATACCACCTTCAGCCATCAGCAGGCCGGCAAAAATAAACAGTGGCAGGGCCAGCAGGGCAAAGCCACTGGCGGTTTTAAAGCCGTGTGGGATAAGGAACGAGATGTTGTTACCGGTGGTGTAGGCAAAGAGTACCGCACCGATACCGAAGGCAAAGGCCACCGGAATCTCGATCAGAATCAGGATAACGACAATAAGCATCGAAACTAAAAACAGAGTCATCGTTCAATCCTCCTGAGTATTAGATTTGCGGGACATTTTGCGTAAATCGCGGAATTCATTGATTGTTTCGAGCAGGAAGTAGCCCACCATCATGGCAAATCCAACAATCATGCTGGCGCTCCAGAGTCCACGGGGCCAGCGCAGGTTGACGCTTAAGCGGCCGCGATCAATCTCTTTCAGCGCGTATTTGCAGGCGAAATAGCCAAATATGCAGGCGGCAATCATGCAGGTAATGGAACCGGCAAAGCGGATAATGCTCACCTTATAGGGATCTTTTACCACCAGGCTGACGATACCGCCGTGGATATGTTCACGTTCCCGGGTGGCATAACCCATACCGAGGAAATAGATCCATACCGCCAGCAGGATTGATACTTCTTCAATTCCAGTGAAAGGCGATTCCAGTACATAGCGCATAATTACTTGCGCGAACATCAGGAAAGCCAGGCCGAGACCTGCCAGCAGCATCATGCTGCGGAAGATCCAGTTCAGCAGGCGCTCGAAGCGAATCAGGTAACCATCAACCTTGTTATTTGGCAGATCGGGTATGGAGTGCAGATGAGGTGGAATCGGGTGTTGGCTCAGATCGGGATCGTAATCGTAAATCTTGGTTTTACCGATCGGTTGCACCCCGGCAGTTGGTTTTTCGTAATGCATAGTATTGATCCTTTATTTTGCAGAGTAGGGCACCCCAACAGAGGTGCCCCGTCATTCAGCAATTAGTGGGGATCAGTTGATGCCAGCGATGTCGCGCATCATGGTCATGATCTCAGTACCAACGATCTCTTCCATGAATGGCCATTCGTTTTTGTAGAGAATTGTCTTAGCCTTGGCCAGCTGTTCCGGGTTCAGTTCAACCACTTTGATACCCGCTTCACGAACCTGGTTCAGGAAGCCTTCGTCAATTGCCTGCGCCTCGTCCCAGACCTTGTTCAGAGTTACGTCAGCAGCAGCTAGCAGCTTCTCACGCTCATCCGCCGGCAGGTCTTCCAACCAGGACTTGTTTACGACCCAGAACGCGTGCTCAAAGTAATCACGGGTCAGGATGTAAGCGGACAGCACGTCACGCATCTGCCAGATCTCTACCGATGGGCCAAACGCACGGCCATCAACGGTGCCCAGTTGCAGGCCGGTGTACAGCTCTGAAAATGGCATTGGTACGGCGGTGAAGCCCCAGTTATTGAAACGCTCAATGCCGATTGGCACTGGTGGTACGCGCATCTGGATACCTTTGGTATCTTCCGGGAAGTTGGTCGGTACACGATCTACCCCTTTACGGATCGCAACAGAACCGAAGCCGGTTGGGATCGTGCCCAGAACAACCAGATCCAGGTCACCCAGAATCTCATTGTAGACGTTGGTCATTTTGCCATTCGGACCATAAACCTTGCGGGCATCATCCCAGTTATCTACGACGTAACCCAACCACGACAGGTCCAGACGCGGATCGAACTCGGAAGCAGCGAAGGTCATACTCATCGGTATAACGCCGTCCATGCTCTGTTCGAAGATAGATGCCCAGTCACCCAGGTCACCGCCCGGATGGTAGTCTATCTGCATTTCAGAGCCCTGCTTCGCCAGCTGATCGGTAAAGGTAGTGGATGTCAGGTGAAAGATATGGTCTGTAGGATATGCGTGGGCCAGCATAAATTCGTCGCCTGCCTGAGCGGACTGCATAACGGGTACTGTCAGTGCCGCAGTAACGGCACAGGTTGAGATAAGGGATTTCAGAGATTTTTTAAATGTCATAGCGACCTCTAATATTTTTTTTATGGTCTTTCGTGAGCACTGCCATCGACCACTTTTTCAAAAATTGTTTGTCGAAAGTGACCTGTCGGGATGGCGTGCTTAGAATTCTGCGCTATGAGTTTTGTGCGATAAATTTGAAATAAATTGAATTCAGTAAAGGGATTGGTTAACTAAGTTCAAGTTTCAATACCTACATAAGGGTATGAGAGGGATTGAATAGGAGACCTGTCTTTCCTTAAAGAGACAGGTCTCCGGATCTGATTGTGAAGGCTTTTTCCTACGACGGGCAGCAGTACTTTTTATAACGCTCTAGCCGCTGATCAATCGCTCAAGATAGGTTTCCAGGACCTGATTGGGCCGTGCCTCTTTTCGAGTGATTGCAGAGAACTGGGTATCGTACTGGTACTGGTCGGGGCTGATCGCCCGCATCCGGCCCGCGGCGACCCATTGTTGGGCGAGGTGGTCGGGCAGGTAACCGATGTATTGTCCGGTCATGATCAGGAACGCAACGCCTTCGCGGTCGGTGGCAGTGGCCGTACCGTTAAGTTGTTGTAGCTGCGCTTTAATCACCGCGGTCTGGGCATAAGAGGGCACTACGGCATCCCATTCCTGTAGTTCGATCTGGTCATCTGGGCGGTTAAACAGTGGGTGGCTATCGGAACAGTAGAGTTGCGAATGTTCAAGATACAGGGAGTGATAGTTAAGCCCGGACAGCGCCCTGATGGTCGGTACAATGCCGATATGCAGGCGGTTATCGAGCACGCCAAGCTCCACTTCGTTAGGCGGTATCATACGGATATTGATGATGACTTCAGGGCCTAACTGTTTTAACTGCGCCAGGGCGTTGGTTATCTTCATCTCAGGCAAGGTAACCAGGTTATCGGTGATACCGATATTCAGTTCGCCCTTAAGTTGCGTGTGCAGGGTGTTAACCTGGGTCCTGAAGTCTTCGATTGAGGAGAGCAGCTGGAGGGTGTAGTTATATATTTCCTGGCCCTCTTCAGTCAGCGAAAAGCCCGAACGGCCCCGTTGGCAGAGCCGGAAACCGAGTCGGCTTTCCAGATCCGACATGGCAATACTGATCGCGGCGCGGCTGATATTCAGCTCCACTTCGGCCGCGGAGAAACCGCCGCACTCAACCACTACTTTGTAGATTCGAAGCATCCGCAGATCGACATCGCTGAGCTGTCCTTTTAACTCTTTCTTCTTCACGGCGGGGCCTTACTTTATGAGGTTACAGGTTCAACAGAGATTACATATTTTTTGCTGGTTTAAAAATACTTAAGTGATTAGCTTAAGTTAAGTAAATATTTAACTTACAGTCGAATTATTTCTACTGAACCGTCTGATTTTCTGCCTGGGCCTGGCAATATGCTGCGCAGGCTTTATTCAGGTGCAGCGGATTACCCCGATACCGGACTACGTTCTTGTAGGTATATCTTCTGATGCTGCCAGGATGGTTAGATTAGTTATAATTGTGACTCACTTATGATCAGGTTGTAGTGATGCGTGTATCTCCCTATGCGGAACTCAAAGAGCAATTCTCAACAGATTTCTGCCATGGCTTATCTATGTTTGGTGCTTTGTGTGATGAGAGCCTGGAATTCCTGCTGCAAGAGGGCCGCCTCTGTTGTTGCGATAGCGGGGACCGGTTGTTCAGTCTCGGTGACTTTTCAGAAAAGTTTTACATCATTCTCAGTGGCACAGTCCGCTTCTACCAGTCTAAAGAAGAAGGTGGGGAGCTGGTGCCATTGAGAGAATACAAAGTGGGTGAGCAGATCGGCTTTGTCGGTATGATCGGGCTGCACCAGCGCAGGGGCAGTGCGGTTATGGAGCAACCGGGCTATGTGCTGGAAGTATCCGCGGAGCTGTTTCACCGCTTGTGCGACAGGTTTCCAGAGGCCTTCAAGATATTCTTTATTAATATCGCCAGAGAGATGAGCCGGGAGATCAGCCATCTGGATCAGATGTATGTTGAAAAGCCGTAACTCCCCCGAGCTTGATTGATTATCACACCAGTAACAGCAAAGAGGCCTCAGGCCTCTTTTTGCTGCATATAGCGCTCTACTGTATCGACCACCGCCTGGGTTTGGCTATCCACCTCCAGATTGATCTTAGTGCCAACACTGGCGGCGCCGAAAGTGGTGACGGTGAGGGTTTCGGGGATCAGGTAGACATTAAAACGGTTATTCTCGACTTCACCGATAGTGAGGCTGCAGCCGTTCAGGGCGACAAAGCCTTTCGGTAAAATATATTTCATCAGCTCCGGTTCGGCTTCAAACCAGATGATCCGGTTGTCTTGCGGTTGTTCGATCTGGCAGATCGTGGCCTGGGTATGAACGTGCCCTGATAGCAGGTGACCGCCGATCTCATCGCCGAAGCGGGCGGCGCGTTCGAAGTTCACTTTGCTACCGGCTTGCAGCGTTCCCAGATTAGTAACCCGCAGGGTCTCCATGATCAGGTCAAACTGAACCCGGTTGCCATCGAAAGCGGTAATAGTCAGGCAGGTGCCATTGACTGCGATACTGGCGCCAGTCTGCAGATTATCAGTATGGTTATCAGGTAGCTCCAGAGTAAGCTGCATGAACTGATTCTTTAATTCAGCCGTAATAACGGTGGCGATGCCCTGAACAATACCGGTAAACATTAAACTTCTCTCGTAGCAGATGAGTTGGACTATGTTTATAGGGGTTGGCACTGATTAATGCAATGCTTTGGAGAACAGGGAATGAAAATTCTGCTTACGGGTGCGACAGGATTCATTGGCAAACATCTGGTTCCGAGATTGATGGAATATACCCATGAACCGGTACTTCTGGTTCGTTCTGCGGATAAAGCCCGCAGATTGTTTGGCGATCAAGTCAGGGTTGTAACCGATCTGGAGCAGCTCGATAATCATGAACAGATCAACGGCATTATCAATCTTGCCGGCGAAGGAATAGTCGACCAGCGCTGGAGCGAACAACGTAAACAGGTGTTGCTGGACAGTCGCCTGGATACAACCCGGCAACTGATACAGTTTATTAAGCGCCTGGAACATAAGCCTGAGGTGTTGATCAGTGGCTCCGCCGTAGGTTATTACGGAAGTCAGGAGGGGGATCAGGTTCTGGCTGAAGATAGCGTCGTCGTTGATGGCTACCCCCATCAGTTGTGTCAGCAGTGGGAGCAGTTAGCTGAAGAGGCGCAGGCGTTCGGCCTCAGGGTATGTATTGTTCGCACCGGTATAGTGCTCGGCCATGGTGGTGCATTGGCTAAGATGTTGCCGGCTTTCCGTTTGGGGCTGGGTGGCCGGATCGACGGTGGACAGCAGTGGATGTCATGGATTCACGTTGAAGATGAAGTCGAAGTGATATGTATGATGTTGACCCACACTCTGTTTACCGGAGCTTATAACCTGACTGCGCCAGAGGCAGTGACTAATGCCGAGTTCAGTCGTGAGCTGGCCTCTGTGTTGCATCGTCCTGCCTGGTTCACCGTGCCGGGTTTTGTTCTTGATCTGATGTTGGGTGAGGGGAGTGAACTGTTGCTTAAGGGGCAACGAGTATATCCGGAAAAACTGATGCAGGCAGGCTACAAATTTGCTTTTCCGGATCTTAGAACAGCACTGAATCAGGTGTTACTTAGTTGAGTTTATATTGTATTCTGAGCGGCACTTCCAAGCTATAAGTTCGCCTTCCCTGATCTCAGAACCGCATTGAATCAGGTATTGCTTAGTTAAGTTCATAGCGCTGACTGAGCGGCACTTCCAGGATATAAGTTTGCTTTTCCGGATCTCAGGACCGCGCTGAATCAGGTGTTGCTTAGCTGAGTTCAAAGCGTTTACTGAGTTGCTTTTCCCTGATTTTATCCAGTGCTTCGGCCAGCAGGTCGCCGGACCAGTAATCGGTTTCTGTGCCATCGATATGATTCTCCATATCGATAAGCAACAGATCCAGGGTTTTACTGTTACAGATATCGCTCAGATCAATACTGCTGTTGATCTCTATTTCAGGCCAGAACTGCCGACCCCATTCCAACATCAGTAACCTGGCTTCTAATGCCATATTCTGTTCGCAGGCGCTAAGGGCAGCCTGGAACGCATCGCGTTCAGCCAGCTCAACTTTGAGCAACTCGGCAGCATCATAGTTGAAGTCATCATCGTCTGAAAAATGCTGCGGCAATATCGCAGACAGTTCGACCTCTTCCTCGACCGTTTGCGAGCCGTCAGTATCGAGTTGCTGTTTAAGTCTGCGCAGAGCAGCATAGCTATATAGCCAGCCCAGGGCTGAAATAACCGCAATTGCTGTTAATAGCCAGATCAGGAAGTGGCTATTGTCTGGCGCAGGTTGAGCAGGCACTGTCTGCTGATTTAAGTCTTCATGGGCGCTAGTCACGACTGTTTTTGAGCTGCTTAAGGCCGAGCCGTCAGTGGCGGTAATTTCGCTGGTAAGGGGGGGGGTAGCCTCCGCCGCCTGTGTCTGCCCGGAGGTAAGCTTTGATCCCGCTTCTACACGCAGGATTATCGGATTAATAATGCTCTGTTCGGCCCGGTCTTTAGTGATATTCCACCATGGAATCCTGATCTCAGGCAGGGTGATTTCGCCCCGTTCCAGGGGCGTGATTAGAATCGTTTCCGTGCGGCTGCTGATGACCCCCTTGCTGCTATATTCCTGGCTCAGGCTTACATCGGTGACTTCTATGCTGGCGAGTTCGTTACGCAGCGGCATCAGCGCCGGCAACGCTGCCGCAGGAAGGCCGGTAGCACTGATGGTTATTTGGCGGGTAATCGGCGTGGCAGGCGTTATTGTGTCGGGGCGTTGCCAGTTATCGGTAATACTGACCTGGCTCGAAGGTAACCAGTAGCCTTTCTTTTTCTGGTTGGCCTGAGGCAATACATCGATACTGAATGCTTCGGATTGTAATTCAGCAATACCGGGTCCGGCACTGAAGGTTGCTGCTGGAATTGTCAGCTGACCGGTCTGTTCCGGGAATATAGCGTAGTTTTTTTCGATGACCTGATAGGTTTCCCCTTTGAGCTGGGTGCTGTAACGATTGGTTTCGCCCAGCGCTATAGTGTTGGCATGCTCGATCAGTGGCTCGGAAAAGTTAGCCATCGGCGGCAGCTCTGCGCGGTGATACAGGCGTTGGCTATAGAGTAACTGGCTGTTGATATACAGTTCGCTGGTATCAACATTACTTTCCAAAAAGCTATCGCGGTTGATTGCAGCTGTGGATGATTTGTCTCCCGCAACGCTGAGCAGCAAAGGCGTGCTTTGTTCATTATTTATCTGTAATGGCGGTATTTGTAGTTCGCCGCTATGGCGGGGACGCAACAGTACTCGCCAGCGGGTTGTATATTGATTATTACCGTTAGAGTGGCTGGAAACGGTCATCTGCTTACTGCCCAGGAAATGAAAATCGCGGGTCAGGGGAGAGAAATCCGGCCGTTGTGCGGCTCGCTGATCAACTTCCAGCGTTAGCTGGACAGTATCCGCCGGGGCGATACTGTAGCGATCAAGGGATACATTGACCTGAGCCTGGGCAGGTAAGGCCATGAGTGTGGTTAGAGCTGTAGTCAGAACTGTTGCTAGAACTGTAGTTAAAACTTTAGTCCGAGCGAAATGTGCATTTTTCTGGCGGTACATCTGGCTATTCAATCTCTCAGGTTGAAGGCCAGGGAGTGTACTGCTGTGCATCCTGGCGCGATGTAATAGGTCAGTAATAACGAATCATATGAAATTACCGGATCACAATTCTTTATTTCTGTTTTAAATCAGCTAAAACGTTGTTTTTTCATATACTCATAGACACGGATCTAAGTTGGAGTGTGTCATGGCTACGAATGATAAGGCAAGCTCTGCTGCAATATTGCTGAAGCTGGAAGCTGAACTTGAAAAACGTTTGCCCGGGCCGCGGGCCAGCCAGGTAATCGAATTTACGCGGCACTATTTCGCCACGGCTGCTGCAGAGGATATGGCGCACTGGCGGTTGGACGATCTGTATGGTGCTACTTTATCAAGCTGGGAGTTTTTGCAGGAATACTCTTTAGATCAGCCTAAAGTACGGATTTATAACCCGGAGTTTGAAGAACATGGCTGGCAATCAGCGCATACGATTGTTGAGGTGCTCAGCGAAGACCTGCCGTTTACCCTCGACTCTATTCGGGTCGAACTGAATCGACGTAATCTGGGTATTCATGCGCTGCACAATGCAGTCATCACATTAAAACGGGATAACCGTAATCACTTTGCAGGCTTTTTAAGTAGTAATAGTAAGGCGAAGTCGGCGCGCCACGAGACCTTGTTATCGATTGAGATTGACCGGCATGCCGATCCGCGGCTACTGCAGGATCTGGAGCAGGCTCTGAATGATGTTCTTTATCAGGTAGCGATGGTGGTTGAGGATTTTCAACCTATGCAGGGTAAGACAGAGCAGCTGATCGCCATGTACGATGCGATCCCGGCTGCTAAGCGCCCTGATGGTATGGCTGAAACCCGGGCATTCATCGGTTGGCTGCAACAACATTTTACTTTTTTGGGTTATGACGAATATGAGTTGACCAGTAGCCGAAGTAAAAAACTGCTCCCTTTAGCCGGGAGTCAGCTGGGGGTTTTGAAATACTGCGATGATTATTGTCGTGCTGAGCTGATTAATGATGAACAGCGTGATCTGGGGCAGTTTACCCTGATTCCTGATCTGCTGTCGTTTACCAAATCACCGAGTAAATCACGGGTGCATCGTCCAGCTTATCCTGACTATATAAACATTAAACGCTTTAATAAGCAGGGTAAAGTGGTCGGGGAAAGCCGGTTTCTTGGGCTCTATACCTCTGAGGTATATCTGGGTAACGCCCGCCAGATACCGGTTGTGAGGGAAAAGGTGAATGCCGTTCTGGCCCGCTCCGGCCGGCATAAATTCAGCCACGACTGGAAAGAACTGTTACAGATACTGGAAATCCATCCTAGAGATGATCTGTTTCAGGCCAGTGTCGATGAGTTATATGACACAGTCATCGGTATTCTGCAGATCCATGAACGGCGCCAGATCCGACTGTTCCTGCGTCGCGATCCATTTGGCCGTTATGTCTCCTGCCTGGTATATGCGCCCAGGGATATTTACAGCACGGAGTTCAGATTGAAAGTTGAGCATCTTCTGCTGACAGAACTGGATTGCAGTAATGCTGAGTTTAATACCTATTTCTCAGAGTCTATTCTGGCTCGCACCCACTTTGTACTGCGTAGCGATAAAATCATTCCCGAGCAGATTGATGTCTCATTACTGCAGACTAAAGTGCAGTCCGCGGCAAAAAGCTGGACCGATGAGCTGTATGATGCCCTGGTCGATACCTTGGGTGAAGAGCGCGGGATAATTGCATTTAACCGGTATGGTCGGGGTTTTCCTGCCAGTTATCGGGATGACTTTTCGGCTCGCACGGCGGTGGTAGATATCCAGCATATAGAAAGTCTGGATGAGGATAATAACCTGTCACTGAGCTTTTATAGTGCCCTTGAAAAACAGCACGGCGGCTTTAATTTTAAGTTGTTTAACCTCGGTAATCCGTTACCACTTTCAGATATTCTTCCTGTTCTCGAAAATCTGGGGCTGAGGGTGATTGATGAGCATCCTTATGCGCTAACTACGACCGGAAACCAGGCCTGGATTCATGATTTTAATCTGACCGGTGTCGTGGCTGAAAACATCGATATACAGAAGATCAAACAGGTATTCCAGAGCGCATTTATGGAAATCTGGAAAGGTAATGCTGCCAATGATGAGTTTAACCGATTGGTACTCAGCGCAGGTTTAAGCTGGCGTCAGGTCAGTCTGCTGCGGGCTTACGCTGCTTATATGAAGCAGATACGTTTTTCCATCGGTGAATCGGCGATTTGTGCCACCCTGAATAGTCACAGTGATATTGCCGGGCTTTTGCTGCAGTTGTTCGATGCCCGTTTTAACCCGGATTACGGCGTTAAACAGCGAGATACAAAGCAAGAACAGAAAAAATATCAGATTGTGACTGCCCTGGAGCAGGTTGAAAGCCTCAATGACGATAAGGTTTTGAGGCAACTTCTGGCACTGATTCAGGCTACTCAGCGTAGTAATTACTATCAGCGCCTGCCATCGGGTGAGCGGAAGTCATATATCGCCCTGAAGCTGCTCCCGGAACTGATCCCTGAAATGCCTGAGCCTAAGCCTAAGTTTGAGATATTTGTCATTTCACCTCAACTTCAGGGTGTGCATATGCGTGCCGGTCATGTCGCTCGGGGAGGGGTGCGCTGGTCGGAGCGAGAGGAAGACTTTCGCACCGAGGTGCTGGGGCTGATGAAGGCCCAGCAGGTAACGAATGCAGTGATAGTGCCGGTCGGCGCTAAAGGTGGGTTCGTCGCTAAACGACTCGTCGGCATAACCAGGCGTGAGTTAACTCGGGCTGAAGGCACTGCTTGTTACAGGATCTTTATCAGTGCTTTGCTGGATGTTACCGATAATCTGATTCAGGGCGAAGTTGTCGCTCCGGATGATGTAGTACGACACGATGAGAATGATCCCTATATGGTGGTTGCGGCGGATAAAGGCACAGTGGCTTTCTCCGATATAGCTAATGACATCGCCCGGGAGTGTGGTTATTGGCTTGGTGACGGCTTTGCTTCAGGTGGCAGCCAGGGCTATGACCACAGGCGAATCGGGATTACTGCGAAAGGTGCCTGGGTATCGGTTGAACGGCACTTTCGTGAGCTGGGGGTTAATGTTGCAGCCACCGATTTTAGTGTGATCGGTATCGGTGATATGTCCGGAGATGTATTTGGTAATGGCATGCTACTGTCCCGGCATATCTGTTTGCAGGCGGGATTTAATCATCAGCATATTTTTATCGACCCAACACCAGACCCTGCGCTGAGCTGGACTGAACGTAAACGATTATTCGAGCTGCCAGGTTCCGGTTGGAGTGAATATGATAAAACGCTGATATCTAAAGGTGGCGGCATCTTTAGTCGTTCCGCCAAGTCAATTGCAATCAGCCCTGAGATGAAGCGGGCGTTTGATATCAGTGAAACTAAGCTGACACCAAATGAACTGATTTCCTGTTTACTGCGGGCGCCGGTAGACCTGCTTTGGAATGGAGGGATCGGAACCTTTGTCAAAGCGTCGGAGGAAACCAATATTGATGTTGGCGATAAGGTTAATGATGCAGTCAGAATTAATGCCAGTGAACTACGTTGCCGGGTTATTGGCGAAGGCGGAAATCTAGGTATTACCCCGCAGGCCCGGGTGGAATACGCTCTATGTTTTGGGCGGGTGAATTGCGATTTTATTGACAATGCGGGTGGCGTAGATTGTTCCGATCATGAAGTGAATATTAAAATTTTGCTTAATGAAATTGTTGCTGCCGGTGATATGACTGTGAAGCAGCGCAACAAGCTGCTGGTTGATATGACTGAGGATGTTTCAACGCAGGTGCTTGATAATAACTATCGCCAGGTACAGGTGATTAGTCTGGAGCAGATGCGGGCAGTGGACGCGATGGCAGAAAATCGTCGCTATATTAGCGCCCTTGAAGCTGAAACTGTGCTTGATCGGGGATTGGAGTTCATTCCGACCGATGAGCAATTAGCTGAGCGTCAGGTTCGGGGTGTTGGCCTGACCCGCCCCGAGCTATCAGTTCTTATTGCTTATAGTAAAGGTGCGTTGAAACAGTCGTTACTCCGCTCTGGTGTACCGGACGATCCCTATCTGAATAAGGAGATGTGGAGCGCTTTCCCTGAACGCCTGGTTGCCAGTTTTCCTGAAGTGATGCTGAAGCATCGCCTGCAGCGCGAAATAGTTGCCACGCAGCTGGCCAATAATATGGTCAACCTGATGGGGTTCAAATTCGTTGATCGACTTAAGAATTCCACACGTGCAGGTATCGAAAGAATAGCCCGGGCCTATGTACTGGCGCGGGAAGTGTTTGATATGGAAGGACTCTGGCTACAGATCGAAGCCCTGGATTATAAGGTGGATGCGGCAATACAGTTGGTGATGATGGATGAACTGCAATATCTGATTCGTCGCGCCACCCGCTGGTTTATTGCAAACCGGACAGCAGAATCGCAAGACTATGAGGGGGAGTTAGTACTATTTCGAGCGACAATCGCCAAGGTGGGTAGTGAACTCGGCAGTCTGCTGTGTGGTCAGCCGAAATTGGATTGGCATGAGGCTTATGAGCGGTATACCGATGCTCATGTTCCACAGGAGCTGGCTACAGTTATCGCAGGAACCCGAAGCCTGTACAGCGTATTGAATATAATAGAAGTGGCGGCAGACAACGCTGTGCCGGTTGATAAGGCAGCCAGTGTGATGTTTGAGATGGGAGAACAGTTACAGTTGTATTGGCTGATTCAGAACCTTAACCAACTTGAGCGGGATAGTCACTGGCAGGCTCTGGCCCGGGAGTCATTCCGCGATGATATCGACCTGCAGCAACGCAAAATTGTATCGACGATGTTACGTAATAGTGCTGTCGATGGTGTAGAGGATTGCATGAGACTCTGGTGCGAGCAGAACAGTGATGGCTTACAGCGCTGGCTTCGGGTTATTAATGATCTTATAGCCTCAGAACGGAAGGACTATGCCATGTTCACCGTTGCCATAAGTGAGCTATCTGAACTGACCAGAGATTGAATGGGAATGCGGCAATTGTCTTGTTATTCCATTTGATCAGGGGCGATAATGCTAACTTTTCCGATATAGAAATAAATTCGCGTTGAAGCAAAGTCTATGAATCAGGTTGTTGTCGATATCAGTATTTCTGCTGAGCAATACCTTGCCCATTATAAACAGGCAGCCAAACAAGTAATTGCTCTTAGCCGGGATGGCAGGAGGGTGCGTTTCCCTTCATCGTTACTGCAACCTTATCTGTTGCATAACGGTATTCAGGGGAGCTTTAGGATCTGTTTTGACGGTCAGGGCAGGTTTCAGCAGATTGAACGGTTGTGATTTTTTTACAGCGTCCTCCGCATTGCATATAATGCCGCACAAATTCAGCCGATTTATGGACTTTCATGCTCTATCAACTTGCCCGATCTTTGCTTTTTAAACTGGACCCGGAAACGTCTCACGATCTGACCCTCAACAGTATGAACCTGATGGCAACGATGGGATTGACTAAATTCATGGGGGCTAAGCAGGTCAGTGCGCCGGTTGAAGTGATGGGAATTAAGTTTCCTAATCCGGTTGGGCTGGCTGCAGGCCTGGATAAAAATGGTGTCGCCATTGATGGCATGGCCGGACTAGGTTTTGGCTTTGTCGAAGTCGGCACGGTTACGCCACGGCCTCAGCCTGGTAACCCTAAACCGCGCATGTTTCGGATACCAGAGCATCAGGCAATTATCAATCGAATGGGGTTTAACAATCTCGGCGTCGATACACTGCTGAAAAATATTGAAAAAAGTCGTTTTGATGGTGTGCTGGGCATCAATATTGGTAAGAATTTTGATACCCCGGTGGAAAATGCTATCGATGATTACCTGATATGTATGCGCAAGGTCTACGACAAGGCGACTTATATTACGGTCAACATCTCTTCACCGAATACTCCAGGGCTGCGTACACTGCAATTTGGTGATTCTCTGAATGAGTTGTTAGATGCGCTGAAAACCGAGCAGGCCCGGTTGGCCAGTTTACATGGCAAGTATGTACCTGTGGCGGTGAAAATTGCACCTGATATGAGCGAAGAAGAGTTTGCCATGGTTGCAGCTTCTCTTAAGTCTTATGAGATTGATGCGGTTATTGCGACTAATACTACGATGTCCCGCGAAGGGGTTGAGAATTCTCCGTTCGCTCAGGAGGCTGGTGGCCTTAGTGGTGTACCGGTGAGAAACTCATCGACTAAGGCGATTCGTATTCTGGCCCGGGAGCTGGATGGAAAGTTACCAATTATCGGTGTTGGTGGTATCACCAATGGTTTTGATGCGGCTGAGAAAATTGAGGCAGGTGCGTCTCTGGTGCAAGTCTATTCAGGTTTCATTTATCGGGGACCACAACTGATCGGCGAATCAGTAAAAGCGATTCAGGAGCTGCAGAAGCGGCAAGCTTGATTCTGCCTTCCAGCATAAACAGCAGATAAAAGAAAGGCTCCCGTAGGGAGCCTTTCCTGTTTTATTCCTGCCAAAGCTGCGTATTACAGTGGCTGATATTAATGTAGAGATGGATTGATATTTATAGCGGAGACACCCGACTGACCATTCCAGTGAGCTTCCCGACCTTCACGCCAGCCACTCATCCAGTGACTTCTCAGGTCCTGGACACTGACCGGGCAGTCATCACGCGACTTACCAACGAGTCCGGCCTGAAAGCCGCGATTGAAAAGTACTGAGGAACGATCACGTTTTTGTCTCTTCATAAGACAGCCTCTCTTTTGCGTTATCTTTTTTTAAGGCAGGATAGCGAACCTGTGTAGCGGGTAACTAAATGTCTCAGTGCCGCTGCGGAGCCCATCTCAGGGCTAATCCATATTCAGGTTTAAGCTAACCCGTTATCTGTGGCGCAGCAGGGGCCGCAGTTCGACATCCCTGAACACTACAGAACTTCACAATGACGTAAATAAAAATCGGTTGGTAATTAAAAAATCATATTGAATTTCGATTTTTAATAAGTTTGCCGCGAGCGCACATGCAAAAAAATAACGAGTTCAATAAGTTAAACTGCTTCAGTGCAGGATAAAAACTTATCTGAAAAAAATTCATTTTGAAGTTTTGTGTACCAATAACGATCTTAGTGTTTGGTCTGCAAAGCTTTTACCGTTAACATGCGCGCAGTTCCTAATAAAGCGATCTAACAAAGTGATCATATAGCATGAAATTTTTTGCAACCTGTCCTAAAGGCCTTGAGCCTGTTCTGTTTGATGAACTTCAGCAGCTTGGAGTCGAACAGCCAAAGCAGACCCTCGCTGGCGTCTATTTTAGTGGTGGTCTGGAGGCTGCGTATCGCGCCTGCCTGTGGTCACGGGTTGCTAACCGGGTGCTATTTGAGCTGCACCGCTGTCCGGCGGAAACCGCTGATCAGTTATATCAGGGGGTCAGGGAAGTTCAGTGGCTTGAGCATCTGCGCGCAAGTGGCACCCTGACGATCGATTTTACCGGCGAGTCTGAAGGGATTAATCATAGTCGCTTTGGCGCGCAGAAGACGAAAGATGCCATTGTTGATCAGATTCGTGAAGAAACCGGGCGGCGGCCATCGGTTGATCGTGCGCGGCCGGATCTGCGGATTAATGTTCATCTTAACCGTGGAGAAGCGACTATTGCACTGGATCTCTCCGGCGATAGCCTGCACCGACGGGGATACCGCCTGAAGGCAGGTTCTGCACCGATGAAAGAAAACCTTGCGGCAGCGCTGCTGTACCGTTGTCGTTGGCCTGAACTGGCTCAGCAGGGGCAGGCGTTCGTCGACCCGATGTGTGGATCCGGTACACTGTTGGTGGAAGCAGCGATGATGGCGGCGGATATTGCCCCTGGACTGTTGCGCAAGGATTATGGCTTTACCTTCTGGCCCCAGCATAAAGCGTCTATCTGGCGAGAACTGCTGGAAGAAGCTAATCAGCGTCGTGAAGCGGGTTTGGCTGCGATGAGGAACAAGTTCGAAGGTTTCGATGCAGACCCTAAAGTCCTCAATCTCGCGCGTGATAATGCGCGTCGGGCGGGTGTTGAGCAGTTTATTCATTATGAGAAGCGTGACCTGTCTCGTTTAGAGCGTCCGGCAAAGGCGGATCATGGTTTAGTTCTGACTAACCCGCCTTATGGTGAGCGACTCGGTGATGAGCCAACACTGTTCTTCCTTTATAAGCATCTGGGGGAGCGTTTAAAGGCCGACTTCGTTGGCTGGCAAGCGGCGGTGTTTACCGGTAACCCTGAGTTGTGCCGCATGATGAAGCTGGCGGCGGATAAAACCTATAAGTTGTATAACGGTGCAATTGAAAGTCAGTTACAGATTTTTAATATTCGCGAACGGACAGAGGCTGAGAAAGAAGCGATCGAGAAGGCAGCACAAAAGGCTGAGCAGAAAGCTCTGGCTGAGCAGAATGCTGCTCAGGTGGAGCTGTCTGAAAGTGCCACTATGGTTGCCAACCGGATCAAAAAGAATCTCAAACAGCTGACTAAATGGGCGCGTAAGAGCGATATTCAATGTTACCGCATATACGATGCCGATCTGCCTGAGTATGCCGTGGCGGTAGATCTTTATGGTGACTGGGTGCATGTTCAGGAGTACGCGCCACCGAAGAGTGTCGATGCTGTGAAGGCCTTTACCCGTTTGCAGGAAGTCGTGCAGCTGTTACCAGGCTTGTTACAGGTACCTGCCGATCATGTGGTATTGAAGCAGCGTAAACGCCAGCAAGGTACCAATCAGTACGAAAAGCAGGATCAGACCGATAACTTTATGGAAGTGTCTGAAGGTGGTTGCCGTTTACTGGTCAATCTGCATGATTATCTGGATACCGGGTTGTTCCTGGATCATCGGCCGGTGCGACTGCAGATTCAGCAGCAGGCAACAGGCAAGGATTTTCTTAACCTGTTCAGTTATACCTCGACGGCATCGTTGCATGCTGCAAAGGGTGGTGCCCGATCGACTACCAGTGTCGATATGTCGGCGACCTATCTGAACTGGTCACGCAAGAATTTTGCGTTGAACGGTTTCAGTGAAACAACTAACCACTTTGTTCAGGAAGATTGCTGTAAATGGTTGAAGGCGCAGAAGGGCGAGTTGTACGATCTGATCTTTATGGATCCGCCGACCTTCTCTAATTCCAAGCGTATGATTGATGTGCTTGATGTGCAACGGGATCATATTGAGTTGATCGACCAGGCTATGGCTATCCTGCGTCCGGGTGGCAAGCTTATATTCTCCAATAATTATCGTCGTTTCAAAATGGATGCGGCGGTACTGGATAAGTATGAGGTGAAAGACATTACCCGTCAGAGCATCGACCTGGACTATAAGCGGAATAATAAAATTCATCAGTGTTTTGAGATCTCTGAAAAGTAAATTATTCAGGTCGGGTCGCACATAATAAAAACCGCCAGTAGGCGGTTTTTTATTGGCTTCAGCAACGCGGCTGATTAATCGTCTTGTTATTTTCTGTTTTCTGATGAAGAAGGGCTGCAGTGCTGGCGCTAAAGTAGAGCACTGCGAGTGGTTGTTTTTAGTGCAGCGTCGGTAAAGTGGCATGCAACCTGCTATTAAACAGGGCGAGGAATACTAAAATCCTGCTGGGATCTGCTGTAAGGCACTGAATTGGTGACTTTGCTGGTAAACAGAGTATCGCAGGAATAAAAAATATTATAAAAACGCACCAATGCGGTGCTCTGATTTAGATTGGGGCGTTAAAAGAGTGCGTCGCTATACAGGAGATAACCGTGGAAAGCGTTAATAGTGCAGTAGAGACGCTCGTACAGAGCTCAAATACGCTGTTTATTCTGATGGGAGCAATCATGGTGTTTGCCATGCATGCTGGCTTTGCCTTCCTTGAAGTAGGCACTGTGCGGCATAAGAATCAGGTCAATGCGCTGGTCAAGATTATGACTGACTTTGGTTTCTCGGCCGTCGCTTACTTCTTTGTTGGCTATTGGGTCGCTTATGATGTGACTTTCTTTCAGGATGCCGAAACCCTGGCACAGGGGAATGGTTATGCACTGGTGAAGTTTTTCTTCCTGATGACATTTGCTGCGGCGATACCGGCGATAGTCTCGGGTGGCATTGCTGAGCGGGCTAAGTTCTGGCCGTTTCTGATCGCATCGTCATTGGTGGTGGCTTTCGTCTATCCATTTTTTGAAGGCATCATCTGGAACGGTAATTA
Organism: Amphritea sp. HPY; assembly: GCF_050870985.1. Taxonomy (NCBI): domain Bacteria; kingdom Pseudomonadati; phylum Pseudomonadota; class Gammaproteobacteria; order Oceanospirillales; family Oceanospirillaceae; genus Amphritea; species Amphritea sp. HPY. The sequence continues at coordinate 829,663 of NZ_CP194015.1, forward strand.
CGGTGTTCAGGACTGGCTGGAATCGACTTTCGGGGCAGCATTCCACGACTTTGCGGGTTCTGTTGTAGTGCACGGTGTCGGTGGCTGGTTGGGTCTGGTTGCGGTGATCTTTCTGGGTATTCGTAAAGGTCGTTACAAGGGTGGTCGACTGGTTGCTTTTCCGCCATCGAATATCCCGTTCCTGGCCCTGGGTGCCTGGATTCTGTGTATCGGCTGGTTCGGTTTTAATGTGATGTCGGCGCAGACTCTTGATGGTATATCCGGTCTGGTGGCGGTAAATAGTCTGATGGCGATGGTTGGCGGCATCATTGTGTCGTTGCTAATGGGTAAGAATGACCCGGGCTTCATTCATAACGGGCCGTTGGCTGGACTGGTAGCGATCTGTGCGGGCTCTGATATCATGCATCCGATTGGTGCGCTGATCGTAGGTGGCATTGCCGGGGCTCTATTTGTCTGGATGTTTACCATCGTACAGAACCGTTGGAAGATCGACGATGTGCTGGGTGTGTGGCCTCTGCATGGTCTGTGTGGGGCCTGGGGTGGTATAGCGGCAGGTATTTTCGGTTCGACCGCTCTGGGTGGTCTGGGTGGCGTCAGCCTGATGACTCAGATCGTTGGTACCCTGATGGGTATCGGCGTAGCGGTTATAGGCGGTGTGATTGTTTACGGCGGTATTAAGCTCGTTATGGGGCTGCGTCTGGATGAAGAGGAAGAGTTTAACGGTGCAGACCTGTCGATCCATAAGATCGAGTCGACCTTTACTGATTAAGCTGAGTAACTTGTTTTAAATAATAAAAGCCGGGCAGATGCCCGGTTTTTTTGTGCTCCGTTTCAGATCAGGCTTTTGTTGTCGGGTTACGGTTGTTTATCCTGAAACCCAGAACAAATGCGCTGCTGAGAAGAAACAGGCTGCCGCTGATCATGCCGATGAGATTATCTATTGTCAGCAGGCAGGTCAGACCGATGCCGATGTAGATAAATGGCATCTCCTCGTAAAACCATTGCGGATAATAGAAGCGCTCTGATTGGCGTTGCAGTCGTGCCTGGAAAATCCTTTGTTGCCTTATATCCCGCCGACGCGCATTTGAACGTATGATCCATACGGCACTACCAGCGATATAAAGAAGTAAAGCAAATGTGACAATATCAGGCCTGCTATCGAACAGCAGAATCAGAAGCAGGCTAATGCCCAGATAGAAGTAGGGCAGGCTCTCGTAGAGCCAGGTTGGTAGCTTCATGCTAAAACCTCCCAGTCTGTAGTTGAATGAAGCGTGTTACTGCTGTGTTACATGGAAGAATAGACGGGGAATCGGCAAAGCAGCTATGCGGCAAGATGAAAATTATGCAGGTTGGGAGGCTCGATGTTCGTCGCCCGAACGTCACAATGAGCGTTTTAAAAGCCGTTGCTCGAGCGTCACACAAAGCGTAGTAGCTTGGCCCACTACGATGGTTGGTACAGCAGCCGCTCCAGAGGTAAGTGATGGCAGTTGGAGGAAAAAGCCGTGGTTGAAGAGAAGCGGGAGGTACATGTTGACCTGATCCACCCGACCCGAAGTTCGCGAAAGCCCCGGTAAGCCTGGGCGAAGTTGATCCGCAATATCTACGAGGTGGATCCGCCCATCTATCCCCTCTGTGGGGCTGAAATGCGGCTCATAGCTATGGTAGAAAAGGCGCCGGTCATCGAGCGGATACTCGCTCACATCGGTACCTGGGACCCGCAGCTACCGTTTTGTGCGCCACCTACAGACGATGACTGGCCGGAGGATGACCAGATTCCTATCCCTGTCTCTCGAAAGCGGACTACACTTTCCAGATGCGGGCCCTGTTATTTGGGCAGGGATGATAGGAAAGCTGTTTTGCGACGGTTCGTACAATTTGCTGTGCCGACTGCCCCCTGAATATCGGTATAGCATGACATTTCGGGCCAGAAGACGCTGTCAGGATATGGGGTTGAGCAATGTCTATTTCCGTTCTTCCTGCGCTTGATGCGTCCAAAAAAGCGCTAGGGATATTCGTTGTCGGTCTGATTGCGTTTGTGATCGGATATTGGGTGAACAGGAACTACTTTTCCGACGCCACGCCGGTCCAACCCATCGAATTCAGCCACAGGGTCCACGCAGGGGAGAATCAGATACCCTGCATGTATTGTCATCTGTACGCGAGGTCATCGAGAGTTGCCGGAGTCCCCAGTGTGCACAAGTGTATAAACTGCCATAAGGTGATCGCCACTGGCCGTGCGGAGATAAATAAACTATTTAATTACTGGAACGAAAAAAAACCTATTCCCTGGATAAAGGTTCATGATCTTCCTGACTTCGTCTATTTTTCGCACAAGCGACATGTGAGGGGAGGCGTACAGTGCCAGATGTGTCACGGCCCTGTTGAAGAGATGAACAGAGTAACGCGGCTCACTTCTTTGCAGATGGGATGGTGCCTGGAATGCCATCGTGCAAGAAAGGTCGAAAACGGTCGTGATTGCTGGACCTGTCACAAGTAATACATTCAGTGTTACAGCCGTGTTTTTGCTGTGTGTGATTGCCGAATTAGGGTGATGTGATGCTCAATCTGAACCGCAGAGACTTCTTCAAGCTGATCGGTGCCGGCAGTATCGGCACTGGCGCCGGTTTTCTTTTGGGCGAAAGCATGAAAAACCCGGTGGAGCTGCTGATCCCCTACCTCATTCCACCTGAAGATATCGTGCCCGGTGTCGCCACTTGGTATAACACGGTCTGTAACCAATGCGGCGCAGGCTGTGGTGTGATGGTCAAGGTCATGGAGGGGCGGGCGAAGAAGATTGAAGGCAACCCCGCCCACCCGGTCAACCAGGGCAAGCTCTGCCCCATGGGACAGGCGGGCCTGCAGGTGCTCTATAACCCTGATCGCTTGAAGACCCCCTTGAAACGAACCGGTGAGCGGGGGAGCGGGAAGTTTCAGGAGATCTCCTGGGAAGAGGCGCTCACCACCCTGGCAGACAGTGTGGATGGCCTCAGAGGCTTGGGGGCGTCGGACAGGGTTCATCTGCTGAGCGGTCGGGTAGGAGGTCACCTGGATGAGCTGTTCTCTCGCTTTATGGATCAGCTGGGCAGTCGTAGCTACCACCAGTATGAATTTGCTCATCAGCACAATCTCTATCTGGCGAACAAGCTCCTGTTCGATGAGGAGCAACTGCCTTATTACGATATAAAGAACACCCAGTATCTGCTGTCTTTTGGTGCCGACTATCTGACGTCCTGGTTATCGCCGGTACATCATGGCCTGAGCTATGGACACATGCGCCAGGGACGCCCCGGGCGGCGGGGGAAATTCGTTCAAGTCGAGCCCCGTCTCTCCCTGACCGGTGCCAATGCGGATGAATGGGTACCGGCCAAGCCAGGAACCGAAGGGCTTCTAGCCCTGGGCATCGCACACCTGATAGTCAGAAACGGTCATTATAAAGGGGACGATCAGGATAACTGGTCCAGGGCTTTGGACGAATACACGCCGGAGCGGGTATCCCATCAGACAGGCGTTGATGCCCAGAGGCTAGCCGGCATCGCCGAAGAGTTTGCCCGCAGCCACCCCAGTCTGGCCATTGGCGGCGGCACCGCCGCCAATCATACCAATGGCGTCTCCAACCTTGTTGCCATCAATAGCCTGAACTATCTGGCAGGCAATCTGCAACAGCCCGGCGGCATCCTGTTTAATCCGCCCTCTGATTCACCCAGACTCCTTTTAGCCTCACCCCACAAGTCGCAAGCACCCTATGCCCACCTGCTTGCGTCGATGGAGCGTCTATCAAAAACGAAGGACACGCTCCTGCTGCTCCACCATTGCAACCCGTTGTTCAATTTGCCCGACACTGTCGAGATCAAGGCCGCCTTTCAGAATGCCGGGATGATCGTCAGCCTCGCCAATTTCATGGATGAGTCCACGATGATGGCAGACCTGGTGTTACCCACCCACAGCTATCTGGAGAGCTGGGGGGATGATGTGCCTGAACCCGGCGTCGGCTTCCCGGTGGCGGCAGTATCCCAGCCGGTGGTAGCGCCCCTCTACGACACCCGGGCAGCGGGGGATATCCTGCTGTTGCTGGCTGAGAAAATCGGCGGCGATGTCAGGAAGGCCCTGCCCTGGAGCAACATGGAAGCGTACCTGAAGAGCGCTTGGCAAAGAATCTATGTCGAAAAAAGAGCGGTCATCGAGAGCAGCACTTTTGAGTTGTTCTGGAAAGCCGTGCTGCAGGCGGGCGTCTGGGGAGAAACCGGGTCGAAGGACGCACCCGGGGCCCGGATTTCCGGTAAGCGCCTGCTCTCCCAACTGGCATTCGAGACACCACGATTTGCGGGCGATCAGGAGGTCTATCCCTATATCCTGCATCCCTTTCAGACCCAGGCCTTTCATGACGGGCGCGGGGCCAATCTGCCCTGGATGCAGGAGCTACCGGACCCAACAACCAGCGTGGTTTACGGTTCCTGGGTGGAGCTGAATCCCAGGACGGCGATGCAGTTAGGGATAAGGGAAGGCGATCTGCTCTGGGTCGAGTCACCCACCGGCAAGATCAAGGTACCGGCCTACCTGTATCCGGCGATCATGCCTGACGTGGTGGCGATGCCCATCGGCCAGGGGCACAGCGCCTACGGCCGGTATGCCAAGGGGCGAGGGGCCAACCCCATCCAGATCCTCGCACCCCTGACGGCTGCTGAATCCGGTGCTCTGGCCTGGGCCGCGACCCGGGTCAGAATCACAAAGACAGGAGAGCGGGTAGAAATCCTGAAGACCGATGGTACCCCCCGAGAGTTGGGGAGAAATATCACCGGCAAGCGGATAGCGATGATACAGATCGATGCAACACCTGAGGAATTAGCAAGTAATCGTGTTACGGGACCCGACAAGGGGTAGACCTGATGTGGGTTTAAGGAGGTTTGGCAATGAGCGATTCCGATTCCATCAAAGAAAAATGGAAGAAATACCGAAAACCAGGATATCAGGATGAGTTCGACTATAGCTGGGGCATGGTGATTGACCTGGACCGATGCACGGGTTGTGAGGCCTGCGTCACGGCTTGCCAGGCCGAGAACAACCTCCCCATCGTTGGTGAAGAGGGTTTCAGAGCAGGCCGGGAAATCAAATGGATCAGGATAGAGCGGTATTGGGAAGGGGAGTATCCGGATATTAAGCTGCGATTCATTCCCATGCTGTGCCAACACTGTGATAGCGCACCTTGTGAACCGGTTTGCCCCGTCTATGCCACCTACCACAATCAGGATGGCCTCAACGTCCAGGTCTATAATCGTTGTATCGGCACACGTTCCTGCGCCGCTTATTGTCCCTATGACGCCAGGGCATTCAACTGGTTCAGTTTCACCTGGGATCCGCCGCTGGACGAACAGCTAAACCCGGACGTTACCGTCCGGGAAAAGGGAGTTATGGAAAAATGCACCTTTTGTATCCAGCGGATCAGGCAGGCCAAGGACACGGCCAAAGACCAGAACAGGCGCGTTCGTGATGGAGAGGTCCAGCCGGCCTGTGTCCAGAGCTGTCCCACCCAGGCCCTGGTCTTCGGCGACCGCAACGACCCCAACAGCGCGGTATCCAAATTGGCGCAGAACCCACGGGGGTATCACGTCCTGGAGGAGTTGAACACCAATCCGTCAATCATTTATCTGAAGAATCTCTAATTAAAAAAGTGCAGGGAGATGCGTCAATTTAAGAAACCAACCTATGCCCAGGTCAATGACGACATCGTCAGGACTTTGGTGGAAACGGGACCGACATACTATGTAGCCCTGGGCACAGCCCTGCTGGTGAGTATCGTCATGTTTTTTTTACCCTGGTACTATCAGTTAAGGACCGGCGTAGGGCTTGCCGGTATGAACCAGCCAAACGTCTGGGGTTCCTATCTGGCCAACTTTGTCTTCTGGATCGGCTTGAGTCATTCCGGCACCCTGCTGTCAGCGGTGCTGCATATCACCCAGAGTCCTTGGCGCAAGGCGATCTACCGGAGCGCCGAAGCGATGACGCTGTTTTCTCTGATCATCGCATCGTTCTGCCTTTTCGTGCACCTGGGACGGGCCTGGTTTCTCCACTGGGCGTTTCCCTATCCCAACCAGATGGAACTCTGGCCAAACTTTCGTTCGCCTCTGCTGTTCGATGTGATGGCCATCACCGCCTATCTGACCGGCAGCTCGGTTTTCCTGTATGTCGGGGCGATACCTGATTTTGCCGCGGCCAGGGACCGGGTCTGCGGATGGCGAAAGAACCTGTATACGCTCCTGTCTCTGGGTTGGCGGGGGACCGACATGGAGTGGCATCGTTTGGGCGTCGCCTACACCTTTCTCGCCGTCTTGATCATTCCGCTGGCAGTCTCCGTACATAGCGTGGTCTCCTGGGACTTTGCCATGTCCATCGTGCCAGGGCTCCACCACACGGTCTTTGCCCCCTATTTCGTGGTTGGTGCCATCTACTCCGGAACCGCCGGGATCGTCACTATGATGTTCCTGCTGCGCAAATACTTCTCCCTGGAAAGCTATATCACCACAACGCACTTCAATAATCTGGGCAAACTACTGCTGCTGCTTTCGCTGCTCTGGGTCTATATCAACATGCTGGAGATTTTTACCGGCTGGTACAGTGGCAGTTCGGCTCAGATAGAGACGCTTAACTATAAACTCTTCGGCTATTACGCACCGCTGTTCTGGGGCATGGTTCTGTTCTGCGCCATCATCCCCCTTGCGTTGATAGTGAAGAAGGTCAGAACCTCCCTGGTAACGATGCTGATCATATCCGTGCTCATCAATATCGGTATGTATATTGAGCGGTTGCTGATTCTGACGACCTCTCTGTCACGCAAGTACCTGCCGGACTATTGGGGCATCTACACGCCGACCTTGGTAGAGATCTCGATTTTTATCGGTTCTGTGGCACTGTTCATTTGTTTTTTCCTGGTATTTGTCAAAATCGTGCCCAGCGTTTCCATGTATGAAGTCAAGGAAACTCTGGATTCACCGGACAGGAGGCGTTAGATGGCAGCGGAGCTACTGGGTCTTTTTTCCCATGCAGATCAGGCGCTGAAGGCGGCCGGGGGGCTTAGGGACACCGGTTTTCAGGAGATCAGCCTGATGTCCCCGACCCCTGTTCATGGTGTCGAGCAGGTGCTCGGCAGGAAAAACTCGGCTATCAAACGGTTCACCTTTTTCGGCATGCTTACCGGCTTACTGGCTGGTTTTCTGCTTGCCGCGGGCACTGCGATTCTCTATTTGTTGCCCACCGGGGGCAGGCCGATTATCCCCATTCCTCCCTATCTGGTGATCAGTTATGAGGTCGGTATTCTTTTCGGTGTGCTGGCCACCCTGTTCGGTTTCCTGGTCAGTGCCAGGCTGCCGGCCGTGAGGGAGAGGCACTATACCCCTGAAACCCATATAGACCGGATCGGTGTCCTAGTCACCTGTAGCTCGGAACGGGACGCCGAACGAGCCCGCAAGATTATTCTGGCGGCCGGAGCCGAAGAGATCAGGCAGTTGGAGAACTTAGGAAAAAAATCACATGAGCAATAACCTCGGCCTGAAGTGGCTCTTGATCACGCTGACCGTATTCGGCATTCCGAATACGGGGTGGGGATTGCCCTGGGATAAGGATATGTTTAATCAGCCCTCGATAAAGCCCCAGGAAACCGACGTGAGTGTCCCCCCTTCTTCCATTCCTGTGGCGGGAGAAGCGTCCTTGCCGGTGCCGCAGACGATAGGGGAACTGGTCGCTGCAAGGATCGCGGCATCAGCGCTGGTTAATCCGGTTCCTGTGACCTCAGACTCCCTGGTGAAAGGCAGGTTCTTTTACCAAACCTATTGCCTGGTATGCCATGGGCAGGGAGGGCTCGGTGACGGGCCTGTCGGGAAAAAGTTTGTTCCGCCGCCCATGAACCTGACCTTGGCTTATGTACAGAGCCAGCCGGATGGGCAACTGTTTTACACCATCACCCACGGTAGTGTGGTGATGCCTTACTATCGGGATGCCATGAGCGTGGAGGAGCGCTGGCACCTGGTCAACTATCTCAAGGGGGCACTGGTCCAACCATGAACGGTACAGGGGACACCGAGTACAGATCGACTGGCGGCGTACACCACCTTGGAACTCTTGCCTTTTTGGCTGGCCTTTTCCTGATCGGTTTGGCAGCGTTCGTTTATGCCCTTGGCAAGGGTTCGGATGGAGCGGGCTGGGGAATGTTTACCATTAACCTGCTGTTCCTTATGGGGGTGACGCAGGCCGGTGTTGCGTTCGCGGCTATCATGCGACTTGCCAAAGCGGAATGGGGCAAGGTGTTCTATCAACTTGCCGAAGCAACGACCCTCGCCTTCCTGCCGTTTGCCATTGGTGGCTTCCTGGCGATCTACGGATTTGGTAGGGAAGACCTTTTTTACTGGCTGTCATCATCAGCCCCCCATCATCCCTGGCTCAGTGCGCCCTTACTACTATCACGCAACCTAGGCGCACTCCTGATCTTCTATGGTGTCAGTGCGTTCTATTTCCTTCTGGCACGGCTGCCCGATCTGCACAATCAAGCCACTGAGATAGATCCATACGGGAGCAACTGGCTTTGTCAAAAGCTTCGGTCTTTTGAAATCGGCAGGGATCCCAAGCGTCTCCAGCGTTATCTTTATGGCCTCTCGCCCGTTGTTCTGATTGCTTTTGTGGTTGCCAATACCTTCATCGCCTGGGACTTCGGCATGATGATCGTACCTCACTGGCACAGCACCGCCTTGCCGATTTTTTACTGGGTTGAAAATCTTTATGCTGGCATGGCTCTGCTCGTTATCCTGGCCGCACTGCTCTCCTTGACGATTCAGGGAGGCTTCGTTATCGATAGGTCGGCGATAGCTCCCTCTCTGAAAAGCATGGGTATCATGCTGACCGGATTCACCCTGTTGTGGCTCTATATCTTCTGGTCCCAGTTTTTTGTGATCTGGTTCGGTGACCTACCTCATGAAACCCGGCCCCTATGGCAGCAGATGTATGGGCATTATTCGCTTTTGTTCTGGATCATGATGTCATGCGCCTTCTTCATTCCCTTCGGGACACTTATCTTCGCTAGGTTTAAAACCTCTTTACGCGCCATGGTCAGCATCGCGCTAATCATCAATGCAGGTATCTGGCTCAACAAATATTTACTGGTGATGCCTGTGTTATCAGCGCGGCACTGGCCTTTCACCTCTTTGGTGGAGTGCGCATTGACAGTGGGTTTACTATCGGGATTTCTATGTGTTCTGCTGTTTATTTTCAGAGCCTTTCCCATGATTTCGGAAAGAGAACAGCACAAAATCCGCTAAGACCGACACCAACATTCAATTGATGTACCTGCCGGACCGAAGTGAGGACCTATTGCGGATAAGTGAAACAAGGGCAAGAAGTCATAAGCGAAACCTCCAATTTCGTTTAGGCATAATCGAAGAAAAACTCTTGAAATCGAACCATCCCAAGATCCATCTCCAGACGTGGACAGGCAATGAAGAGGGTTTGGCATTAACCGACAGCTGAGTTATGAGACCGAAAAGTAATCAACCTGGAAAAACAGCTGATCAAGGGTGACTGAACACCTCGCTAGAAGCGGACATTCCTTTCGCTTTGGACCAGAAAGGGGTACCGAACAGCCCTCCCAGTGGAATTATTTGTCGATATAAAACGTCTGCCGAAACTTGACCGACAGCGTCTGATCGGAGCCCTCAGGCCTAACTTGCACTGAGAAATCAAGCATATCCTGATTTTGTACACCCAGTTCGCCCAGATAATAGATGGCGTTGGATTCCTGCACCTCCCGCATTTTAATTTTACGCTCTTGTCCGATCAGGTTTCGTACTTCACTGGTCACCACCGCTCGGAGAGGCTGCACAGAAGTCCCCATGATCTTTTTCTGTACCACGATATTCATGAGTGCCCGGTGGCGACTGCGCTTGATGCCATAGGTCTCGGTTACTTTTGGATCCAGCATATCGGTCTGGAAGACGTTATAGTGAACCACATAGTCACCAAAATCCTGCTTTCTTTCGGCCTGAACCACAAATGGCACAACTGTTAACAAAATAAGCAGGTATTTCAGAAAGATATGACCCCGCCACATGAGTTTCTCCTTTCCTTTTCGGTGGTAGCACTCTAAGCATAGTCTTTAGATAATTGGCTTTCAACGTCCCACAAGGTCCTTACAAAACCAGGTCCAGGGACTAACATGTCCCTCGAAATCATCATCCAAGCTCTGGTCTACGCGCAGGCTTATTACGATTCTAACTCCGATATGCTCAGCATTGAGTGATCATTTCTGTTGTTATAGCTGGCATCTGACTGATGCAGAGAGAGCAGGAAGTATAACTGACAATATCCTGATTTTTTTTATTGATATATCGGCTTTGAAAGTGGTTGTAAATCGCTTAATGCAGAGACTCTGTCTATGCCAATCACTGCGACTTCGTTAGTCTCAAAAGTATAGGGAGGTATGACTAGATTGGATGGGGCGGATACGCCTTTAAATACCCTGCCAGCCAGATCGAATCGGGAACCGTGGCATGGACAGAAAAATCCTCCCAGCCATTCCGGGCCTAGATCCTCCGATTCAACATCCGGGCGGTATTTGGGAGCGCAGCCAAGGTGAGTACAGACCCCTACTACAATCAGAAATTCAGGATTTAGCGACCGTTCAATGCCGGTAATATATTCAGGCTGCTGACGTCGCTTTGAGTATGGGTCTCTGAGTTGATCCGTTAGTTTTTCCAGTGAGCTCAGCATTGCGGGGGTTCTGCGTACAACGTAGACAGGCTTCCCCCGCCATTCCAGAACGACCATTTGCCCGGGTTCTAATTTGCTGACATTAACCTTTACCGGGGCGCCAGAGGCTTTGGTTTTAGCGCTTGGCCTCCATGATGCAACAAAAGGAACTGCGGCACCGACGGCCCCAATTAAACCGACAACGGTTGTTGTGAGGGTTAAAAATCGGCGTCTGGGGGGAGGGGCCTTGATTGGAGCCATGTTAATACTCCTCTTTTCAACTCATTGCTTGTGTAACATCTTTTTAGAGCTTCTGAACTAGCATTAAGGAAAACATAATATCATTGCAGGTATAGCTCAGCAGGTAGAGTAACTGACTTATAATCAGTAGGTCCTGAGTTCGACTCCTGGTGCCGGCACCATTATTTCCACCGTCTGCTGTCCCGAAATTCTGAAAGGTGGAGAGGGTTCATTATATTTGTACCACGGTCAGGGGGGAGGGTCATGTTGGTTCGTGTGGCGAACCTCTTTCTGTCCTCCAGGCCTGTAACATCCGTGACAGCCAGGCGGCAATTTCACGGTGCTCATGGCGGGTTGCCAGCCAGATCAGCAGAGCATCGATCAGTTCATCATCCAGATTCAAGTTTATGGTTTTACCGCTCAGAGCAGCTTGTCGTTCTGCCAAACTGCGGTTATGAGCACGTGCAGCCCGCGCCAGGAATCCGTTGATCAGCGGCTGCTCCGGCATGTTGATCGAGAGGTGTCGCAGATCCTGTAACGCTTGTCTCTCGATATCCAGATGTGCCTCCACCCCGGAAGCCTGACGGTAGTGCTGCTGCCACCTGCGACCCTTAGCCACCAGGGGGCGTAGCCGCGGATCCAGCCAGTAGAGGAAACGCTGCATTTCGCTATTGAAGTCAAGCAGGGGGCCTGCACACTTCAGCTTGGTCCAGAGCGCAGCTTTCATGGTTGCGTTATCCGTCCGACTAGCCAACGAGCCAGCGCTGTTCGCCTAGCGGCATGAAACTGTTGAAGTCGTTTTATGCGCTCGGATGTTTCCAGCTCAAGCTGTTGCTGTTCGTTAGCCAATGCCTCGAGGCAGTCCTGTTTTTCTCGTTCGAATGTCTGTTCCAGCGCGGTTAACTGCTCCTGGTGCTCATGCTCCAGTTGTTTGCGCCGGTCGCTCAGTTGTTGTTCGGCGGCAGCTTCTGCCTGGTGGATCTTTTCGGCCGCCGCCCGTTCCGCGTCCGACAATTTACCTACAAAGTTTTCAAGCTCATTCTGTTTCATAGCAGGCGGGCCTTTAATCGTTTGATCTGAAAAATCGATTCCCTTTCTTTCTCCTCAAGTCGCTGTTCGATACGATTTTTTTCCTGGGCCAGTTCGGGAATAATAACCTGATTCAGCGCATTTACCTGGCGGTGACATTGTTTTAAGGCGGCTGCGATCCGACGGATATTAGTCTCCAGCGCCATCAACTTCACCAGCTCGGGCAACAGATCCCCTAGCTTCCCACGTACCTGTTCAGGGCGGATCCCGATCTGCGTTACAGATCCCAGCAGTTTGAGTGTCGGCTTCGGTAGGGAGAGTTCCGCCAGCTTAACCGACATCCAGCGATGGCCGTTGTCTTGCAAGGGGGTAGATTGTTCCACCGCGTCGGCTAATCGTTTCATTGTCTGAAACGATTCATGTTCAAGCGTAACCTGCCAGTGATTCTGGATCACCAGCCAGGCTTGGGTGACCTCCTGCCTCAGTAATTTGGCCTGTCTGAGCTGCTTAAGGCCTTCCGACATCAACATGTCTCGCTTGCGCTCCAGCAGACCCAGGCCATCCCGTGCAACTCTTAGCTCTGTTTTGAGGCTGACCAGTTCCGCTTTAGTGGCCGGTCGGTGGGCGGTGGTCGGCATCAGTTTTTCTCCCTTTCAAGGCCCTGATCCAGCCCTTCATCCAAAAGGGCTTCATGGGTTTTGATCAAGTGGCTGCTCAACCGGGTCAACTCTTCTCTGGGCAGGCAACCCAATACACGCCAACCTATATCGAGGCTTTCTTCGATGCTGCGATCTTCGGTGAGATTCTGTGTAATAAATAGCCGCTCCAGATACTGGCCGAATTCAAGGTAGCATCTGTCGACTGTTGACAGGTCCTCTTCACCGACGATTCGGGTCATCATACGAACCTCTTCGGCACGGGCATAGGCTGCATAGAGCTGCTCCATCAGGGAGTGATGGTCACTACGGGTCAACCCCTCGCCAACACCGTCGGCCATGAGCCGGGACAAGGAGGGTGGCAGGTTGATCGGGGGGTAGCAGCGCTGACGAAACAGGTCGCGAGAGAGTACAATCTGTCCCTCGGTAATGTAGCCTGTAAGGTCCGGGATTGGATGTGTGATGTCATTATTGGGCATGGTCAGGATCGGAATCTGGGTAATGGATCCGGACTTGCCCTTGATTCGTCCGGCACGTTCGAAAATCGTGGCGAGATCACTGTAGAGGTAACCGGGATAACCCTTTCGGGATGGAATGTCCCCTCGTGCAGTAGCGACTTCTCGCAATGCTTCGCCGTATACCGTCATGTCAGTGAGTATGACCAGCACATGAAGGCCCAGATCAAACGCCAGGTATTCGGCTGCGGTCAGGGCGACCCGGGGCGTCAGCAACCGTTCCATGACCGGATCGTCCGCCAGGTTCAGGAAGGATACCGTGCGGCCGGATATCTCTTCGGCAAAGCGTACGGCCACGTCATGTTTAACACCGATAGCCGCAAATACCACCACAAGCTCCTCCCGGTCTCCTTCGTCTGCCGCGCTACCGCTAAGGTCTGGACGGATCCTGGCCTGCTGGGCAATCTGGATGGCCAGCTGGTCATGGGGCAGTCCTGATGAGGAGAAGATCGGTAGCTTTTGACCCCGAACCAGGGCATTCATGGCATCGATGCTGGTGATGCCTGTCTGGATGAAATCCTGAGGATAGGCCCGTGCGGTTGGGTTGAGCGGGCTGCCGTTGATGTTCAATGCTACTCCGGTCAGAGGCGGTCCCCCATCAATGGGTGATCCCATGCCGTTAAGGCGTCGGCCGATGATGGACTCACTGACTTTTAATGTGATCGGGTGACCTAGAAAGCGGATTCGTTCCGAGCCCTTCGCCAGTCCTGTAGTGCCTTGAAATACCTCGATTGTCACCTTGTCACCATTAAGCAGCGCTACCCGACCATGGCGGATCCGTCCTTTGCGGTCGACCACCTGAACCGCTTCGCCAAAACCGATCCCGGGCAGTGCCGCCACCAGGGCGATCAGAGGACCTTCGATCTGCTCCAGCTGCGTATATATGATTGGGTCTTTCATTGTGTGTGCTGCCATTCGAGGATTTTTTCCGTTTCATTCGATCCAACTTCATCCTTCAGACGGATCAGTTCATTCAGTTTTAATTTGGCAAACGCTTTCTGGGCCGGCGTTGTATCTTCGAGTAGGGCGCGGACCTGACTAATGATTACCCTTAGCAGGCAGGCTTGTTTTTCCGGTGACGCAAAACGATCTTTGGGGCTGAAGGCTGACTGCTGCAAAAAACCCTCCTTAATCACACGTTCCGCCATCAGGGTCTTTTTCTGGTGCTCGGACAACCCCTCCTCACCCAGGATTCTGACAATGCCCTTTAGCTGCTCTGCGGAGATCAAAAGACCGAGTAGTTCGTCGCGATCCCGGCGCCAGTCGGGGGATACTTTTTCCCACCACTGTGCGAGATCCGCCTCATATTCGGAGTATGACTCCAGGGGATGAATGGCTGGGAAGAAGCGAGCGTATGCAAGGTTTTTGTCCAGCATCCAGTAGGCTTTTACAAATCGCTGGGTATGCAGGGTGACGGGTTCAGAGAAATCGCCCCCCGGAGGGGAAACCGCACCGATGGCGGTTACTGAGCCGGTTTTATCGGCCAGGGTATGAACTCTGCCCGCGCGTTCATAAAATTCGGCGGTGCGACTTGGCAGATAGGCGGGAAAGCCCTCTTCTGCCGGCATCTCTTCCAGCCGACCTGAAATCTCTCTCAGAGCTTCCGCCCAACGGGAGGTCGAATCGGCCATGAGGGCCACGTCCAGCCCCTGGTCCCGGAAGTATTCCGCGATCGTGATGCCGGTGTAGATTGATGCTTCTCTGGCCGCCACCGGCATGTTGGAGGTGTTGGCTATCATGACGGTGCGCTCGATCAATGGGCGGTCAGTTCTTGGGTCGCGGAGCCGGGGGAAGTCTTCGAGCACACCGGTTATCTCGTTGCCTCGTTCACCGCATCCTATGTAGATGATGATATCTGCGTCACACCACTTGGCGAGATTGTGTTGGGTCACAGTCTTTCCGGTGCCGAATCCTCCGGGCATGGCTGCAGTGCCTCCTTTGGCGATGGGAAAGAGGGTGTCTATTATTCGTTGCCCAGTAATGAGCGGCTGGTCCGGTGACAACCGTTGATGTACTGGACGTTTGATGCGTACGGGCCAGCGATGATAAAGGTAAACCGGGTGCTCCTGTCCGTCGGCACAACAGATTCGGGCGATGGGGTTCTCCAGGGTGTATTCGCCAGGCTCTGCAATATGGACTAATTGGCCAGCGAGATCAGGGGGTAGCAGAATTTTATGGCATACTGAGGAGGTTTCCTGTACCAGGCCGATGATGGCTCCACCGCTGAGTTCGGATCCCTTCTCCTGTTGGGGTTTAAATGGCCAGGCCCGGGTTCGGCTCAACGCTGGCGCTTGTGCACCCCGGAGGATAAATGCCCCAACCTGTTCTTGAATCAGGGCCAGTGGGCGCTGGATACCGTCATATATGGTGGACAATAGACCAGGGCCAAGCTCCACCGCCAGTGCCGAACCACTGCCAGTAACCGGTTCGCCGATGAGGAGCTCTGAGGTGTCCTCATAGACCTGAAGAAAGCATTCTGTGGGTGTCAGGCGGATAACTTCTCCGACGAGACCGGCTTTTCCAACGGCAACGCGGTCGCCCATAGCGAACTGGTCTGCATGGTCACAGACGACAACGGGACCACTAATCCTGATCGTTTGAGCTGACATCTTCAAGCCACCTTCGCCATAATTCAGGAACCAGCCTCTCCAGCCGCTGGTCCCATGAGCCGTCTATTTCGATATGCATCTCCTTATTTTCAAGAATGGCCCCGCCTAACATCGGAGTTGGTGAGATAGAGGTGTACTTCAGGGTGGCGCTCTTAGAGTCGATATTCTCCGACCACGAGGGGGATATCTTGAGGTGCCATTTTAAGGCAGGATCCAGCAGCGGAGATGCCTGCTCTATCCAGGCCTCCAGATAGTTATGGTCCAGCGGTTGTTGCTCCAGCAGATGACGAGTGTCAGCCAGAATTTCGTCGATACAGTTCTGTTGGCAACGCCAGAAACGCTGTTGCTGCTGGGTTTGTGTGTCTCGCATTGATTTGAGGCTAAGTTGTCGCAGCTGATTTTCATGGTCCTGTCGCAGATGGCTGATCCGGGCCTGATAAACACGCTGCTTTTCCTGTTCCAGATTCTCTGTCTGGGATTGAAAGCGCTGCTCTATCTCATCCAACTGTTGCTGGAGCTTTTGCTCAAGTTCCTCGTACAGCTTTGAAAGGGTGTTGCTGGTGGTGGAGTTAGGAGTCACAGGCGTACCTCCCCCAGGCCGATAGCGCGGCCCAGCTTTTTAGTCAGCCGGTCAGTTTCTCGAGAGGGGTGGGCAAGGTCTGGTAGTATTATGTACGGTACCGGATCGGATTCTCCGGGAGGCGGTTCATTTACACCAAGGAATAGCGCACAATGCTCATCGCCTTTTCTGGTGGCAATACCGAGCAGTTGAAACAGCAACTGCTCCTCCTTTGTTCCCAGAATGCGCAGTTCCATCGCTACAAGGCTGCAATAATGATGATGGAGATGATCAGACCGTAGATGGCGATCCCCTCGGCCAGGCCTAGAATCACCAGCACCCGTCCTAAAAGCTCCGGTTTTTCTGAGATCGCCGCCACCGCTGCTGCGCCGACCTGACTTACGGCTATACCTGCTCCGATACAAGAGAGCCCCGTCGCCGCTGCCGCTGCCATGTAATAGCCCCAGTGAGGAAGTGTTTTGACGGCTTCCTGAGAGGGTTCAGCTGCCGCTTCGGGCAGGAAAAACAGTAGCAGACTGGAAAGTAGGACAAAAGAGCCTGCGGTGGCACAGAGCCCCCAAATCCATTTATTGGCCGATATCGGCATACTCATCAAAATGCTCCACGGAAAGTCTGAGGGGCTCGAACGGAATGCCGCCTCCTGAGATAAATTTAGTAAACAATTCGTAAAAGTGCAGGCGGATCACCTGAATACAGACCAGGAACCCTTCAATAACGGTGATTATAATGTTGCCGAGAACAAATATGCTCAAGGCCAGCCAGGAGTGGCCAGATAGCAACTCCACAATGATTACGAGCGCCATCGAGAGGGCTATATGCGCAAAAGTAAAGGCAGCTAAACGTACGAAGGAGAGGGTATGAACCACAAACTTGATCGCGAAATCATAGGTTTCCACAAGCGTTGCAAAGAGGCGTAATCCTATCGGTTCCTGCTCCATCAGGGCAAAGTTGCGTAGGGCCATGGTGATCAGCCCGGCTGAAGCTAACGTCAGGCAGAGGTACTTAAGCCCCGTCCACTGCGCCCAATACCCAAGAGTCAGGCCGATAAGAGCAAGATAAAATAGCAGACCGATAAGGCCAAAATTGTCCCACAGACGTTCTTTGAGGTGCCCACTCAACCAAGCGTTAAGCAAACCGATGAACATGCTTATGCAAAGTACGCCGATGCCGAAGATAACGCTGATGGCAAGAGAGACATACACCTCGTCCATCGGGTGATAAATAAGAGCGGGGATCCAGTCTTCGCGGGCGAACAGGTTTCCGAACAGGATTCCGAAAACGGCTGCCGAGAGCCCGATAGGTATCAACAATAACCCGGCCTGGTGTCTTGTAGTTGAGTGCGAACTCGGCCAGCGTTGACTAAAGAGCCAGAATCCCAGCAGAGATAGGAGCAAGCCTTGCCCCAGGTCGGCAAACATCATCCCAAACATGAGTGAAAAGCTGATGGTCAGTAACGGCGTCGGATCAAGTTCTCGATAACCGGTGATCCCATAAAGTCCCATCAAGGCCGCAAACCCCTCCAGGGCCTTGTGTCGACGGAACAGGCTGGGTACCCGGGCCAGAGAAAGACCGCTATCCTCTGCTGGGGTCAAGGCGATGCACTCATGCCGCAATAGCTCACCGAATATTTCCATTTTTTTACTAGGGATCCAGCCATCGATAATGGACCAACCCTCGACGTGACCGACCTGGTCTGCCGTGGCCAAAAGAAGTCGACTTTGATGTTCGGTGAGTGCCAGTGGCGGTTGGTCGAGGGGAGGAGGGGGGGGCTTTAGATCGGCTGGAGGTTTGCTCCCTACCCAGAGAAAGAGTTCGGAGTCGATCTGAACCGCGCCTTGGGGAAGAGAGGTTGAGCCGGACAATGTTCCGATCTTGTAGCTGAGCAGCGGCTCCTCCGGAAGGCCTTCGAGCAATTGCCCAGCGGCGCGAAAGCGCTGATAGCGTTGCTTGGCCTGAAGCAAGAGCTTTAATGCCTGGAGATCCTCCTCCTCTCCCAGCGAATGGTGGTCAATCGGTTGGAAGGCTTCCGTTTCGGATAGCTGTTGGAGGCAGGTGGCCAGGCGTTCTTTGGAAACAATCCAAATCAGGCGTGTCATATCTTCTGGAAAAAACACAGATTTTTTCTTTCCTGATGAAACGGTGTGACTTATTTTGCAAACGAGCCGTGGCTATATGAAGTATTGGCCAAACTGGCCGATTGCACAAATGCCCAAGCGCTTGCGGAGCAGCGGCTTTCAATAGCCTGGCGATGTTCATGCTAGTGGGGGTACCCTTTAGCTACCTGCGACGTGATCACCAGGTCAAAAAATTCAGTTACATGGCATTAGCAACCGATCTTGTGAAGAGGGGTGACCGTTCTGACGTTGATAGACTCAGACTCGATTGAAAATCTAGAAAATGAGCGTCTTGATTGTGTTTACAGCCATCGTAAGCTGAATCCAGAAAAGGTATACGTTCAGCGCCCGCTATTGCAGCTGAGGTTTGGCAGGTGCGGAGCTATATGAGTGAGCACTAAAAGTCCGGATTTGACTGTGAGTTCGATGAGTCAACACAACAAAGCTGCCATTACACTTTACGGTAATGCGAAAGCGTAATAGCTTAGCTTGGCGCATTTTTTGATGTGTTTCAAAAGGTGCCGCGGGATAATTCTGTCGAGCAAGGAGTAGGTTTCCGGACACAAAAAAGGCCGCATAAGCGGCCTTTTTATCGATAACGTGATTACTTGGTTGGGTAATCGCGTTTTGTCGGACCAGTGTACAACTGACGTGGACGACCGATCTTGTTCGGGCTGCTGTGGAACTCACTCCAGTGGGAGATCCAGCCGATAGTACGGGACAGCGCAAAAATAACGGTGAACATGTTGGTTGGGATACCAATCGCTTTCAGGATGATGCCGGAGTAGAAGTCTACGTTCGGGTACAGTTTGCGCTGGACGAAGTATTCATCTTCCAGGGCGATCTCTTCCAGGCGCTTGGCGATCTTCAATAAAGGATCATTTTCGATGCCCAGCTCTGCCAGTACTTCGTCACAGGTCTGCTTCATCACTTTGGCGCGAGGGTCAAAGTTACGGTAGACACGGTGACCAAAGCCCATCAGGCGGAAAGAATCATCAGGATCCTTGGCGCGTTGAATGAACTCTTCGATGTTTGCTTCATCGCCGATCTCATTCAGCATGGTCAGAACGGCTTCGTTGGCGCCGCCGTGAGCAGGTCCCCAGAGTGCTGCGATACCGGATGCGATACATGCAAACGGGTTAGCACCGGAAGAGCCGGCCAGACGTACAGTCGAAGTTGAAGCGTTTTGCTCATGATCGGCGTGCAACAGGAAGATCTTATCCATTGCCTTGGCCAGTACTGGATTAGTTACATAATCCTCGCACGGGTTGCCGAACATCATCTGCAGGAAGTTATCAGCGTAATCGAGATCGTTACGTGGATACTGGAACGGCTGGCCGATGCTGTACTTGTAGCACATTGCTGCAATTGTAGGCATCTTGGCGATCAGACGGTATGCACAAACCTCGCGGTGATGCGCGTCATCTACATCAAGAGAGTCGTGGTAGAACGCGGACAGTGCACCAACAACAGCGACCATTATAGCCATTGGGTGAGCGTCACGACGGAAGCCATTGAAGAAGTGGTTCATCTGTTCGTGAACCATTGTATGGTTCTTAACAGTGTTTACGAACTTTTCTTTTTGTTCCGGAGTCGGCAGTTCGCCATTTAACAGCAGGAAGCAAACTTCCAGGTAATCCGAATTTTTTGCCAGCTGCTCAATCGGGTAGCCGCCGTGCAGGAGAACACCTTTGCCGCCATCAATATAGGTGATAGCTGATTCACAGGCTGCGGTTGAAACGAAGCCGGGATCATAGGTGAACAGGCCTTTGCCAGTCAGGGCGCGAACGTCAACAACATCAGGACCAGTGGTACCGGAATAGACCGGTAATTCAATGACCTCGTCGATGCCATCGACTGTTAAGCGTGCTTTCTTGTCAGCCATTAGAGGCTCCTATCATTTCTATTTATCTGAATGACTTTATAAATTATTAAAGTAATTAATCAGTCACAATCTAAGAGTCTTAGCTCGCAATAGGACCCGAACACTATAGAGAGTTGGGTGCGATTGTCAATTCAATGTGAACCGGTTTTATTGCATTGCAGCATGAGTCTTAATGTTTATCAAGAATAGGAAAATAGCTGAATAATCATTTAGTTGAATGGTACTTTCGGAGGAGTTTTGATTGGCCTGTTTTGCACTAGACAATAGGCGTATAAGTGATCTGGATTAATTGTAATGTGCTAATTTGCTGGTATACTCTCGCCCCAGCTTACGCCCCCGATCGGGATGGGGGCTGGGCGCTGGACCGAGGTACTATCTTTGTCTTCGAACACTACCGTTAACAACTAAGCTCTGCAACCGGGCTTAACAAAGTGTGAACAAGAGCCGTGAACAAGAAAAGACCCGTAAATTTAGATCTACGAACTATTAAACAGCCACTTCCGGCTATCACTTCCATCCTGCATCGTGCATCAGGTTTGGCGCTATTCTTTGGTGCCTTCTTTATGTTGTATGCGCTTGGTTTGTCTCTCGAGTCTGAGCAGGGTTTTGACGCTGCTGCCCAGATGCTGACAGAGAGCTTCTTTGCGAAGTTGATTGCCTGGGGATTGGTTTCAGCATTGCTGTATCACTTCTTTGCCGGTATCAAACATCTGGTGATGGATTTTGGTCATTGTGAAGAACTCGAAAGTGGACAGATGGCTGCCAAAGTCACTCTGATTATCGCTGCGATTTCAATTCTACTGGCGGGAGTATGGATATGGTAACTTCTATTACTAGCTTTGGCCGCAGTGGTCTGTACGACTGGATGATCCAGCGTGTTACTGCTGTTGTGTTAGCTGCTTATACCATCTTTATGATTGGTTATCTGCTGATTAATCCGGAACTGGATTTTCAACAGTGGCAAGAGCTTTTCGAATGCACCGCGATGCGTATCTTTACGCTGCTGACGCTGTTATCTCTGGCGGCGCACGCATGGATCGGTATGTGGTCTATCTCGACTGACTACATTAAGCCGACCGGCATTCGTTTCTTGTTCCAGTCTGCGTGTGGCCTCTTGACGTTTATCTACGTCGTTTGGGGCGTTCAGATCCTGTGGGGAGTATAAGATGAGCAGCAAGCTACGTACCCTGACATTTGACGGTATTGTAATTGGTGGCGGCGGCGCAGGAATGCGTGCAGCACTGCAGCTGGCCCAGGGTGGCCTGAATACCGCATGTATCACAAAAGTATTCCCAACCCGTTCGCATACTGTATCTGCTCAGGGTGGTATTACCTGTGCGATAGCCAGTAATGATCCGAACGATGATTGGCGCTGGCACATGTACGATACCGTTAAAGGTTCCGATTATATCGGTGACCAGGACGCTATCGAATACATGTGTTCTGTCGGCCCTCAGGCTGTATATGAACTTGATCACATGGGAATGCCTTTTTCCCGTACTGAAGAAGGTCGTATTTATCAGCGTCCTTTTGGTGGTCAGTCTAAGAATTTCGGTGAGGGCGGTCAGGCTGCCCGTACCTGTGCCGCGGCCGACCGTACTGGTCACGCGCTGCTGCACACCCTGTATCAGGGTAACATGAAGGCGGGTACTACCTTCCTGAATGAATGGTTCGCCGTTGATCTGGTTAAGAATGATGACGGTGCGGTTGTTGGTGTTATCGCAATCTGCATCGAAACAGGCGAAACTGTCTACGTTAAGGCTAAAGCGACCGTTCTTGCGACCGGTGGTGCAGGTCGGATCTTCCAGTCTACTACTAATGCTCTGATCAATACCGGTGACGGTATGGGTATGTCTCTGCGTGCAGGTGTGCCTGCTCAGGACATGGAGATGTGGCAGTTCCACCCAACCGGTATTGCGGGTGCAGGTGTACTGGTAACTGAAGGTTGTCGTGGTGAGGGTGGCTATCTGGTAAACAAGGATGGCGAGCGTTTCATGGAACGTTATGCGCCTAACGCTAAAGACCTTGCTGGTCGTGACGTTGTGGCTCGTTCGATGGTTCTCGAAATTCTGGCTGGTCGCGGTTGCGGTGAAGACGGTGATCACGTATTCCTGAAGCTGGATCATCTGGGTGAGGACGTGTTGTTGTCCCGTCTGCCTGGTATCTGTGAGCTGTCCAAGACATTTGCTCACGCCGATCCTGTTAAAGAGCCTGTTCCTGTTGTACCGACCTGTCACTATCAGATGGGTGGTGTGACCACTAATATCGGTGGTCAGGCTATCGGAATTGACGAGAGCGGCAATGATCAGATCATTGACGGTCTGTTTGCCTGTGGTGAAGTTGCCTGCGTATCTGTACATGGCGCTAACCGTCTGGGCGGTAATTCTCTGCTTGACCTGGTGGTATTTGGTCGCGCGGCGGGTATTCAGATTGAAAAGCAGATGACGGAAGGTTACGAGGTTGCTGATGCAACTGAGGAAAACCTTGAGCGCGCTATGGCTCGTTTGAACCGTCTGAACAGTTCTACCGGTGGTGAAAAGATTTCTGAAGTTCGTGCTGAGCTGCAGAAAACTATGCAGCTGTACTTCGGTGTGTTCCGCGAAGGCGAGAGCATGGAGAAGGGTCTTGAGTTGCTTAAGACTATTCGTGAGAAGATCGGCAACCTGCATCTGGAGGATAAGTCCCAGGCATTCAATACTGCACGTATCGAAGCGCTTGAGCTGGAAAACCTGATGGAAGTTGCTGAAGCAACTGCGATCGCTGCTGTTACCCGTAAGGAAAGTCGTGGTGCTCACGCCCGTAACGACTTCACCGAGCGTGATGACGAGAACTGGTTGTGCCATTCGCTGTATAACCCGACGACAAAAGAGATCACTAAGCGTGATGTCAACTTTGCGCCGAAGACAGTTGAAGCCTTCCCACCAAAAGTACGAACTTACTAAGGGGTTGTTACG
The DNA here is from genome assembly GCF_050870985.1 of Amphritea sp. HPY. Classification (NCBI taxonomy): domain Bacteria; kingdom Pseudomonadati; phylum Pseudomonadota; class Gammaproteobacteria; order Oceanospirillales; family Oceanospirillaceae; genus Amphritea; species Amphritea sp. HPY. The sequence goes on from NZ_CP194015.1 coordinate 852,970, forward strand.
ATGCTAGTTAGTGTATATCGCTATAATCCTGAGACCGATGATGCGCCATACATGCAGGATATCCATATCGATATCCCGGGCGGTAAAGACATCATGGTACTGGATCTGCTTCAGTTGCTGAAAGATAAAGATTCTACTCTGGGTTACCGTCGTTCTTGTCGTGAAGGTGTTTGTGGTTCCGACGGCATGAACATGAATGGTAAAAATGGTCTGGCTTGTATCACTCCACTGTCAGAAGTGGTTGTTGCTGATAAGCTGGTGCTGCGTCCATTGCCGGGTCTGCCGGTAATTCGTGACCTGGTTGTCGATATGACCCAGTTCTATACGCAGTATGAAAAGATCAAGCCGTTCCTGATCAACAACACGCCGGCACCTGCAATCGAGCGTCTGCAGTCTCCGGAAGAGCGTGCTGAGCTGGATGGTCTGTACGAGTGTATTCTCTGTGCATGCTGTTCTACCGCTTGTCCTTCTTTCTGGTGGAATCCGGATAAGTTCATCGGACCTTCTGGTCTGTTGCAGGCTTACCGCTTCCTGGCAGATAGTCGTGATACTGCGACCTCGGAGCGACTGACAGATCTTGATGATCCGTTCAGCGTCTTCCGCTGCCACGGTATCATGAACTGTGTCAGCGTTTGCCCTAAGGGTCTTAACCCTACCAAGGCAATTGGCAAGATCCGCAACATGTTGCTACAACAAGCAACCTAAGTTGTAACAGGGCGATTCCTTCGGGACTCGCCCTTTTTTTTGGCTATTGCATACTAGTCAAAAGGCTTATATCTCATTGGCAGGAATCTTTTTAGAATTCTCTGTGCATTAGATATGTAAAGAGCGTTGTAAAAGGCGTAGAATCACGTCCCGTATAACCTGTACCTCATTCAGGGTATATACGTGAGAAATAATAAACGGTAACTAAACAAGGGACGGCTCTGACAAGCCAATCAGTCAGGACGTGGTGCATCCTGAATTATGATTCGCTCCCTTGAGCCAGGGTGATCAAGAATGCAAGAAGGCATAATGGAGCTGATGTGGAAAAACGCCCACCTCTACGGTGGTAATCTTTCTTACATTGAGCAGCTATATGAAACCTATCTGATGGACCCCAACGCTATTCCTCAGGAGTGGCGTGAAGAATTTGACCGACTCCCTAAAGTCGGCGACAACCTGACCCGGGATGTTCCGCATTCCACGGTACAGGAACATTTCCTACATCTGTCAAAGAATCAGCGACGTGCTGCTCCGGCTGCTGCCGGTAGTGTCAGCTCTGAGCATGAAAAGAAGCAGATTCGTGTACTGCGAATGATCAACGCCTATCGGGTGCGTGGTCATCAGGCGGCGGATATAGATCCGTTGAACCTGGCGCAGCGCGAGCCGGTACCGGATCTTGATCCGCGCTTCCATGAGCTGTCTGCCGCTGATTACGACACAACCTTCCAGCTTGGTTCTCTGTTCTTCGGTAAAGAAGAGGCGACCCTGAAGGAGATTCTGGACGACCTTAAGAAGACTTACTGTACGACAGTCGGCGCTGAGTATATGCATATTGTAGATACTCAGGAGAAGCGTTGGATTCAGGCACGTCTGGAGCCCGTTCGTTCTCATCCTGTAGTCGATACAGAGAAGAAGATGATGGTGCTGGAGCGTCTGACCGCAGCGGAAGGCCTTGAGAAATACCTCGGCTCCCGTTTTGCCGGTGCCAAGCGTTTCGGTCTTGAAGGTGGCGAATCCATGATCGTCTCTCTGAATACCCTGATCCAGCGTGCTGGTAAGCAGGGTGCTCGTGAGGTGGTTATCGGTATGGCTCACCGGGGACGTCTGAATACTCTGGTAAACATCTTCGGTAAGAATCCTGCAGAGCTGTTCGGTGAATTCGAGGGTAAGAAAACCCTGGAAACCTCCGGTGACGTTAAATACCATCAGGGCTTCTCATCCAATGTGATGACCGCTGGCGGCGAAGTCCATATGGCGATGGCGTTTAACCCATCTCATCTGGAAATCTCAGCGCCGGTTGTTGAAGGTTCCGTGCGGGCGCGTCAGGATCGTCGTGATGACCCTGTCGGCACCACTGTAGTTCCGGTAAACATTCACGGTGATCAGGCCTTTGCAGGTCAGGGCGTGGTGATGGAGACATTCCAGATGTCCCAGACCCGTGCTTACAAGACCGGCGGTACAATCCATCTGGTAGTAAACAACCAGGTTGGTTTTACCACGAACAAGCAGGAAGACTCGCGTTCTACTGAATACTGTACCGATATCGCTAAGATGGTACAGGCGCCGATCTTCCACGTGAACGGTGATGATCCGGAAGCGGTGCGTTTTGTGACTCAGTTGGCAGTCGATTACCGTACTGAATTCAAGAAAGATGTAGTTATCGATCTGGTATGTTATCGCCGTCGCGGCCATAACGAAGCGGATGAGCCATCCGGTACGCAGCCGCTGATGTACAAACAGATCAAAGCCCAGAAATCCACCCGTGAGCTGTACTCACAGCAATTGATCGCCGAAGGCGTGATTACTGCTGAGCAGAGCAAGCAGATGGAGCAGAATTACCGTAAAGATCTTGAAGACGGTAAGCATGTAACCCACTCACTGGTAATGGAGCCTAAGCAGGAGCTGTTCGTAGACTGGAATCCATACCTGGGTCATGAATGGTCCTTTGACTGCGATACTACTGTTGACAATAAATTGTTGCAGGAGCTGGGTACTAAGATCTGTGAAGTGCCGGAAGGTTTTCAGATGCAGCGTCAGGTGCAGAAGATCTATGATGACCGTAAGCGTATGGCTGTCGGTGCGATGGAGCTTAACTGGGGTATGGCTGAATCACTGGCTTATGCCTCTATTCTTGCTGAAGGTTTTCCGGTGCGGATTACTGGTCAGGATGTCGGCCGTGGTACATTCTCCCATCGTCATGCTGTTTTGCATGATCAGAAAGATGCAACTGTTTACGAGCCGCTGAAGAATATTGCCTCCGATCAGCCTGCGCTGACTATGCACGACTCTTTCCTTTCCGAGGAAGCGGTACTGGCATTTGAATACGGTTATGCCACTACAATGCCGAATGCACTGGTTATCTGGGAAGCTCAGTTTGGTGATTTTGCCAACGGCGCTCAGGTTGTAATCGATCAGTTTATTGCCAGTGGTGAGCATAAGTGGGCCCGTCTCTGTGGTCTGACTCTGCTGCTTCCGCATGGTTTTGAAGGGCAGGGGCCTGAGCACTCTTCAGCCCGTCTGGAGCGTTTTCTGCAATTAAGTGCTGAACATAATATTCAGGTCTGCGTACCGACTACGCCTGCACAGATTTTCCATCTGATGCGTCGTCAGGTCGTGCGTCCGCTCCGTAAGCCTCTGGTCGTTATGTCACCGAAGAGCCTGCTGCGTCATAAGCAAGCTGTTTCGACTCTGGATGAGCTGTCCGAAGGTAGCTTCCAGCCGGTTATTGCCGAGACTGATCAGCTTGACCCGAAGAAGGTCAAGCGACTGGTGCTGTGTAGCGGTAAGGTTTACTACGACCTGTATAACCGCCGTGCAGAACTGGAGAAAGACGATGTTGCGATTGTTCGAATTGAGCAGCTGTATCCGTTCCCGGAACATCAGATGTTCGATGCAATCAAGCAATACACTAACCTTGAATCTGCTGTCTGGTGTCAGGAAGAACCGATGAACCAGGGTGCCTGGTACTGTTCTCAGCACCATATGCGCCATGCGCTGGCTCGCCATAACGACAAGATTCATATGGAAGGTGTGGGTCGTCCGCACGCAGCAGCTCCTGCCGTAGGTTACATATCTGTACACCTCGAGCAGCAGGAAAAACTGGTTAACGAAGCAATTAATGGCCAACAGGCCTGAAACAGACGCCTGTTAGTAGCACTGAGAAAGGAATAAACATGTCAATCGAAATCAAAACGCCGACTTTCCCTGAATCCGTAGCCGACGGTACTGTGGCTACCTGGCACAAGCAGCCGGGTGAGGCTTGTTCTACCGATGAACTGATCGTTGATATTGAAACTGACAAAGTCGTACTTGAAGTTGTTGCACCGGCAGATGGTGTGGTTAAAGAGATCTTCAAGGGCGAAGGCGATACCGTACTGAGTGAAGAAGTTCTGGCGTCTTTCGAGGCTGGCGCTGCTGCTGCACCATCCGCAGCAGCCCCTGCTGCTGAAGCGGCTGCACCTGCGACTGCAACTGATGCCGATAAGGCTGGTCCTGCTGCGCGTAAGCTGATCGACGAGAACGGTCTGGATGCAAGTCAGATTCCGGGTACCGGCAAGAATGGCGGTATCACTAAGGAAGATGTCGTTAACTTCCTTAAGAACAAGCCTGCTGCAGCGCCTGCTGCACCGGTTAAAGTTGACAATGCAGCGGCCCTGAACATCGTGTCCGGTGAGCGTGTTGAGAAGCGCGTACCGATGACCCGTCTGCGTGCGACCATCGCTAAGCGTCTGGTTGAAGCGCAGCAGACTGCTGCGATGCTGACCACATACAACGAAGTAAATATGAAGCCGGTTATGGAGCTGCGTAAGCAGTATAAAGACCTGTTCGAAAAGACCCACAACGGTACTCGTCTGGGCTTTATGTCTTTCTTCGTAAAAGCGACAACTGAAGCGTTGAAACGTTTCCCTGCTGTAAATGCCTCTATCGATGGTAACGACATGGTTTACCACGGTTATCAGGATATCGGTGTTGCGGTTTCTACCGAACGCGGCCTGATGGTACCTGTACTGCGTGATACCGATGCGATGAGCCTGGCGGATGTTGAATCTACTATCCGTGACTTCGGTATGCGTGGCCGTGACGGCAAGCTGGGTATGGATGATATGCAGGGTGGTACTTTCACCATCACAAACGGTGGTGTATTCGGGTCCCTGATGTCTACGCCGATCCTGAACCCACCACAGACTGCAATCCTGGGTATGCACAAGATTCAGGAGCGTCCAATGGCGGTTAATGGTCAGGTAGAAATACTGCCGATGATGTATCTGGCACTGTCCTACGACCATCGTATGATTGATGGTAAAGAAGCTGTACAATTCCTCGTGGCTATTAAAGACCTTCTGGAAGATCCTGCACGCATCCTGCTGGAAGTCTGAGTCAGTCCCTAATTGTAACGAATTGATAGGAATCAAAAATGTCAGATAAATTTGATGTAATTGTTGTTGGTGCCGGCCCTGGTGGATATGTAGCCGCTATCCGCGCCGCTCAGCTGGGTCTGAAAACTGCGTGCGTTGAGAAATGGGTCGATGATAAAGGTGCAACTGTTCTGGGCGGTACTTGCCTGAACGTTGGTTGTATCCCGTCTAAGGCGCTGCTTGAGTCTACTCATCAGTTCCATAAGACGCAGCACGCTGATGTGCATGGAATCCAGACTGGCGAAGTCTCCATGGATGTTAAACAGATGGTTGCGCGTAAGGATAAGATCGTTACGAACCTGACCGGCGGTATCGCGGGTCTGTTCAAGGCTAACGGTGTTACTTTGCTTTCCGGTATGGGTAAGCTGCTGGCTAACAAGCAGGTTGAAGTGACTGCGGCAGATGGTACTGCGACTGTATACCCTGCTGAAAACGTGATACTGGCGTCTGGTTCTGTGCCGGTAAATATTCCGCCAGCGCCACTGACAGAAGGTCTGATCCTGGATAACGCAGGCGCACTGAACATTGATGAGACGCCTAAGCGTCTGGGTGTTATCGGAGCTGGCGTTATCGGTCTTGAGATGGGCTCTGTATGGGCGCGTCTGGGTACTGAAGTAACCGTACTTGAAGCGATGGATGACTTCCTGCCGATGGCTGATAAAGACGTTGCTAAAGAAGCAGCGAAGATCTTTAAGAAGCAGAAGCTGGATATCAAGCTGGGTGCTCTGGTAACAGGTACTGAAGTAGTCGATGGTAAGGAAGTAAAAGTTACCTATAAAGACTCTAAAGGCGAGCAGGAAATCGTTGTTGATAAGCTGATCGTAGCGGTTGGCCGTCGTCCACAGACTCAGGGTCTGCTGGCTGACGATTCCGGTGTTCAGCTGGACGAGCGCGGCTTTATCTTCGTTAATGGCAAGTGCCAGACTGAAGCGCCAGGCGTATATGCCATCGGTGACTCTGTTCGTGGTCCTATGCTGGCTCACAAAGCGTCAGAAGAAGGCATTATGGTGGCTGATATTATCGCTGGTCACCACGCACAGATGAACTATGACGTAATTCCTAGCATCATCTACACTCACCCTGAGCTGGCGTGGGTTGGTAAGACTGAGCAGGAGCTAAAGGCTGAAGGCGTTGCTGTTAAGGTGGGTAAATTCCCATTCGCAGCATCTGGCCGTGCTATGGCTGCTGACGATACCGACGGTTTCGTTAAGATGATTGCTGATGAAGCGACCGACCGTATTCTGGGTGTGCACATGGTTGGCGGTATCGCTTCTGAGCTGATCGCTCAGGCGGCTATCGCCATGGAATTCGGCTCAACTGCTGAAGACCTGCAGCTGACCGTATTTGCGCATCCTACAGTGTCTGAAGCGGTACATGAAGCTGCGCTGGCTGTCGATGGTCATGCTATACATATGGCTAATCGTAAAAAGCGTAAGTAAGGTTTAAGATTTCGACTGGGCATTGCCCGGTCGATTAACGTTGTGAGCCAAAAAGAGCTCGCAGCTGTTGGGCTGCAAAAAGATACTCTCTCCATATCGTTTTGCAGAGTCCTCAAAAGTGTGAAAAAACGACGGATTAGAGCATGAATCTTCATGAGTACCAGGGTAAACAACTGTTTGCCGAATATGGTCTGCCGGTTTCTAAAGGAATCGCGGTAGATACTCCGGAAGCTGCTGCTGAAGCGGCTCAGAAAATTGGTGGTGACAAGTGGGTTGTTAAGACTCAGGTTCACGCAGGCGGCCGTGGTAAGGCTGGCGGCGTTAAGCTGATCAACTCTCCAGCTGAAGCAGCAGAATTCGCTGCTAACTGGCTGGGTAAAAACCTGGTTACCTATCAGACTGATGCAAATGGTCAGCCTGTTGCTAAAATTCTGGTAGAAGACTGTACCGATATCGCTAATGAGCTGTATCTGGGTGCGGTTGTTGACCGTTCTTCTCGTCGTATCGTATTTATGGCATCCACCGAAGGTGGTGTTGAGATCGAGAAAGTAGCGGAAGAAACGCCGGAAAAAATCCTCAAAGCAACTATCGATCCAGTAACCGGTGCGCAGCCTTATCAGGCACGTGAGCTGGCATTCAAACTGGGTCTGGAAGGTGTTCAGATTAAGCAGTTTACTCAGATCTTCATGGGTCTGGCTAAGATGTTTAAAGAGAAAGACCTGGCGCTGCTGGAAATTAACCCATTGGTTATTACCGATGCCGGAAATCTGCATTGTCTGGATGCTAAAGTCGCGATCGATGGTAACTCTGTTTACCGTCATAAAGATCTGCAGGCTATGCATGATCCATCACAGGAAGACGAGCGTGAAGCACGTGCGGCTCAGTGGGACCTGAACTACGTAGCGCTGGATGGCAGCATCGGCTGCATGGTTAACGGTGCTGGTCTGGCAATGGGTACAATGGATATCGTATCCCTGCACGGTGGCTTCCCGGCAAACTTCCTGGACGTTGGTGGCGGCGCGACTAAAGAGCGTGTTACCGAAGCTTTCAAAATTATTCTGGAAGATTCCAAGGTTAAAGCTGTCCTGGTTAACATCTTCGGCGGTATCGTTCGTTGCGACCTGATCGCAGAAGGTATCATCGGCGCGGTTAAAGAAGTCGGCGTAGAAGTTCCAGTTGTAGTTCGTCTGGAAGGTAACAATGCTGAGCTGGGTTCTAAGCTTCTGTCCGATTCCGGTCTGGATATTATCGCAGCAACTAGTTTGACTGACGCTGCAGAGCAGGCAGTTAAAGCAGCGGAGGGTAAATAACAATGTCCGTTCTGATTAACAAAGACACCAAGGTAATCTGTCAGGGTTTCACTGGTGGTCAGGGTACCTTCCACTCTGAGCAAGCGATCGCTTACGGCACTAAGATGGTTGGCGGTGTAACGCCAGGCAAAGGTGGTTCTCAGCACCTGGGTCTGCCAGTATTCAATACTGTTGCTGAAGCAGTAGCTGAAACTGGTGCCACTGCTTCTGTTATCTACGTACCAGCGGCATTCTGTAAGGATTCTATCCTGGAAGCTGCGAACGGCGGTATCAAGCTTATCGTATGTATCACTGAGCACATTCCGGTTATGGATATGCTGGAGTGTAAAGTGGTATGCGATGATCTGGGTGTACGCCTGATTGGACCTAACTGCCCGGGTGTAATCACTCCGGGTGAATGTAAGATCGGCATCATGCCTGGTCACATTCACTTGCCAGGTAAGGTTGGTATCGTATCCCGTTCCGGTACTCTGACGTATGAAGCAGTTAAGCAGACGACTGATGCTGGTTTTGGTCAGTCTACCTGTGTTGGTATCGGTGGTGATCCTATCCCTGGTTCTAACTTCATCGATATTCTGGAAATGTTCCAGAACGATCCACAGACTGAAGCGATCGTAATGATCGGTGAGATCGGTGGTTCTGCTGAAGAAGAAGCAGCTGATTTCATCAAGGCTAACGTAACTAAGCCTGTTGTATCTTACATCGCTGGTGTAACTGCACCTGCTGGTAAGCGTATGGGTCACGCTGGTGCTATCATCTCCGGTGGTAAGGGTACTGCAGACGAGAAGTTTGCTGCGCTTGAAGCCGCTGGCGTTAAGACAGTTCGCTCCCTGGCTCAGATCGCTGACGGTCTGCGCGAAGTGACTGGTTGGGAATAAACAACCAGCTGCTAGTGGCTAGCCGCGGTGTTGCCGCTTGCTAGTTGCTAAATTAAAAAAACCGCCGATCGGCGGTTTTTTTGTGTCTGATGGTTGAGTCTCGGTTTATGGCAGAGGTATGCTGCTGTTAAATATCCTAAGGAATTTCTATGAGTTTGTTTTCTTCTATTAAGTCTATGTTCTCCGGTGGCGAGACTGCGCCTAAAGAGCCTGAGTCTCTGCCTGCGGTTGAGTATAATGGTTTTACTATTACACCTGCTCCCGTGCAAGAGGCGGCTGGTTTCAGGATTAACGGAGCTATTAGCAAGGGTGAATTGAGCCATGCCTTTATTCGGGCGGATACGCTACCCTCTGCTCAGATGTGCGCTGATGAGATGGTGCGTAAGGCTAAGCAGATGATTGATCAGCAGGGTGATCGACTCTTTGGCTGAGCTTCAGTGTAAGGTCAGGCGCTGCTGTGGTGTATAGGTGCAGAAGCTATCTGTCCAGGTTAATTCCGCTCTTTCCGCCTGTGCTTTTCATATAACCAATCTTTGCCTTGCCGGGAAAGTTCGGATTGAATCTGCATTCCAGGCGAATGCTGTCTTTGTCCGTATAGTAAGTAAGGCTTGCTGATTTTTTAGATAGCCAGCGGGCGTGGCTTAGTTTCTGGTTATCCCAGATGCTTGCCCAGCGCTGGTCTCGCTGGCTGGCGCGGTTGAAGGCTGCGGCGCAGTTGTTTTGCGCATTGGTCTGGTTGAGCTCGGCCCAGCATCTTAGATCCTGCTTGCATGCAATCTTTTGGCGGCGCTGAGTATTGCTTTTCAGTAACCTTACGCACTGGCTGACCAGTTCCGTCTTGCCAAGCTTCTGGCAGTTCTGAATATCCTGCTTGCTGACTGCCATTGAGGGCGGTGCAAGGCTCATCAAGAGTATTGCAAGCATTACGCGCATTTTGAATTCCTTTTGTCAGGCGGCTTTCAGTGTATTCGATCTGATAAATCCGATGAAGTGAAATTTGTAATTACCGATGGTGGTGTCAGTCTTTCGCGTAGATACTATTGATAATGCCAGTGTGGATTATCATATGACACAGAAAACCCTTTTTTCTCGCTATTTAAAAGATCTGAAGCCTGGGACGTTGATCTGGATCGGTCTGCGTCCGGGTCGTAAGCAGGATATGGTGTCAGTTGATTCTGTGTTGGCTATCAAATCGTTAGGCCTTGAGGGCGATCATCGTTGCGCTAAGACCCCAGGCTCAGCAAGGCAGGTAACGATTATCTCTGAAGAGTTTATTGACCTTATAGCCCGGTATTCGGGTCATGCCACGATTGACCCTGCATTACTGCGCAGAAATTTAGTAGTGCGGGGGGTTAATCTAAACGCATTGCGGCATCAGTGCTTTCAGATCGGTGGTGCGTTGTTTGAGGCTACCGCATTGTGTCATCCCTGTTCCCGGATGGATCGGGCACTGGGGCAGGGTGGTGCAGCGGCTATGTTGGGGTATGGTGGGCTCTGTGCACGGATTCTGCAAAGCGGGACGATCTCTGTCGGTGATAAGTTGATTCCCCTGATGGATGAATAAATTGTGTGTGCTAGGGTGTTAGCGGCCGGTTAGCGTGTTGATGGCTTGTATTTGCAAAAGCCAGAATAATTCCAAGAATTACACCAAGGAAGGCGGCGAACAGTATTCGGTACTGTTCAGGTAAAAGGAATGTCAGAGTGTGGGCTGGAATCCAGAAGAGTGGAATGGTTTTTTTCAATACAAATGACCACTGCTTGTTCCAGTCCATAGTAGTTAGAATGTAGCCGAAATTAATTGGTTTTATCAGGCTGATCAGTTGTCCGCCATGCTGTTTGATATGTTCATCAGTGATCTTGTGTAGAATCATCAGCCAGGAGCCGAAAATCAGATTGATTGCCAGGCTGATACTGAAGGCGACGGCCAGTTTATCTACAGACAATGGGCCTGTCAGTATGGCTTTGGCGTCCTGTATGTTGAGCAGATAAAGGGCTGTCGGAACCCCGCTAGCAAAAATGGTAAAGCTGAATTTTACAAAAATCCCGAACACTCCCCAGGCAATTGCTTTGGGGAGGATGCCAAAGTTTTTCAGATTGTAGTTGCCAGAGGAGATCCGCTGTCCGATTATCTCACCCAAGGTTGCCAGTAAGGCGAATTTGATGAAGCTGGACAGTAGGGGGTGCGCAATATTGGCTTGTTTTAATAAGGCCGCAGAGTCGCCGTACAGTCCTGATAATGCCAGTGGTATCAGTAACAGCAAAATATACAGATCATCACGTTTCAGCATTCAGTTTCTTCTTACAGTTATTCATATAGTTCAATGTGAGCCAGTTCTATTAAAACCTTTAGTTGGCTTGTATAACAGTCCTGCCTGGAACAACTGTTTCCCGTAAAAGGATCTAATTGCTGTTATAGAGTTTATTGATTGTTGTTGTTGCTCCGCTTGACCTGTCTACTGGTATAGGCCTGATACTAGCCGTGAATCTTAAGTGAGGTGATGTTGTGTTTACCGTATCTAATCTTGCTGAGCGGGCGGGCTTGTCTCGTACCAGTGTTCTTTACTATGAAAGGGAGGGGTTGTTGCTTCCGGCAGCGAGAGCCGCTAATGGTTATCGTTTGTATAGTGATAAAGAGCTGGATCGATTGCAGTTGATCGTAAATTACCGCGCTCTGGGCTTGCCTGTTGCTGAGATCCGGGTGCTGCTCGACCGAGACGCAGGGGTACAGCAGAAAATCCTTCAGCGACAGTTGGTGCATCTGCAGGGGGAGATTGAGCGTCTGCAACAACAGCAGCGAACAATTGTTAGTTTTTTGGAACAGCCGGAATCTGAGGAAAAAATTATGGTAAGTAAGGAGCGTTGGACTGCGATAATGCGGGCCTCAGGAATGACTGATGAGGATATGCGTAACTGGCATGTCCAGTTTGAAAAACTAGAGCCGCAAGGGCATCAGGAGTTTCTTGAATCGTTAAAAATTGATGCCGAGGAGATTAAAACTATTCGTCAGTGGTCGAAGGAGGGGTAAGTTATAGTGCTTTCCTTTTAGCAACAAAAAACGCGCCCGGGGCGCGTTTTTTATTTGATCAGCAATGCTTAGTCGCGATTTTCGCGGCGTGGCTTGCGCGGTGCGTTACGGTCGCTGCTGCTGCGGCCACGACCTTTATTGTCCGGACGAGGCTTGCGGCGAGCTGGGCGTGCAACTTCACCTTCCATCAGGGTGATGTTGGTTTTCTTGCGGCAGATCTGCACGTCTTTCAGGTGTTTCAGCATATCCTCTGGCATGCCTTTTGGTAGCTGTACGGTGCTGTACTCGTCGTGCAGGCGGATATCACCAATATGACGGCTGTTGATGTCTGCTTCGTTGGCAATAGCGCCAACAATGTTCTTCACCTGAACGCCATCGTTACGGCCAACATCAAGACGGTAGACGTCGAGATCTGCATAGTTAATACGTTCGCGCTTGCCGCCGCCTTCGCCGTCACGATCATCTCGCTCGCGGCGTGGGCGTGGTTCTGGCTCAGGTGGCAGAATCAGAGGTTTCTCTTTCTGTGCCATGAACAGCAGGGCAGATGCCAGATCCAGGGTTTCAAGCTCGGTATCGACAGCCAGCTGGTCAACCAGTTCGCGGTATGCGCTCATATCTTCATCGTTGAAAATAGAGGAGATCTGTTCGCGGAAAGATTCCAGGCGGCGGTTCTGAACCATATCGCGGGATGGCAGGTCCATCTGTTTGATTGGCTGGCGGGTTGCGCGTTCGATCTGCTTCAGCAGGCGACGCTCGCGTGGTGCAACAAACAGGATCGCTTTGCCGTCACGGCCGGCGCGGCCAGTACGGCCGATGCGGTGTACGTATGCTTCGGTATCGTAAGGGATGTCGTAGTTTACCACCAGGCCAACACGTTCAACGTCCAAGCCTCGGGCGGCAACGTCGGTTGCTACCAGAATATCCAGCTGGGCATTTTTCAGGCGTTGAACGGTACGCTCACGCAGTTGCTGGTTCATGTCGCCGTTGAGTGCTGCGGCAGCGTAACCACGGGCTTCCAGTTTTTCGGCCAGTTCTGTGGTTGCTGTCTTGGTGCGGGCGAAAATGATAATGCCGCCGAAATCTTCAGTTTCAAGAATGCGCACCAGAGCATCGAGCTTATTGGTGCCGGATACGATCCAGCATTTTTGCTCAATGTTTTCCATGGTGGTTGTCTTGGAAGCGATTTTTACTTCCTGAGGGTCGCGCATGTAGCGTTTGGTGATGCGACGAATCTGTTCCGGCATGGTGGCTGAGAACAGGGCTGTCTGACGTTCGGACGGCGTTTTGGCCATGATGGTTTCAACGTCATCGATAAAGCCCATGCGCAGCATTTCATCGGCTTCGTCCAGTACCATCGCTTTCAGTTCGTCCAGTACCAGTGTTCCGCGGTTCAGGTGGTCCATAATCCGGCCTGGTGTGCCAACTACCACGTGTGGTCCGCGGCGCAGCTGTTTCAGCTGCAGGCTGTAGCTCTGGCCGCCGTAGATTGGCAGTACGTGAAAACCAGGAATGTGGCGGGCATAGGCCTGGAAGGCTTCTGCAACCTGAACCGCAAGTTCGCGGGTCGGTGCCAGTACAAGAACCTGAGGTTTGTTTTGCTTCAGATCAATACGGCTTACCAGTGGTAGGGCAAAAGCAGCGGTTTTACCGGTACCAGTCTGGGCCATTCCCAGTACGTCCTTTCCGTCTTGTAACAGAGGGATACACGCAGCCTGAATTGGCGATGGCGTTTCGTAACCAAGCTCTGTGATGGATTTAAGAACGGAAGAAGGAAGATCTAGATCGCTGAATGCGACTGGGGTATCTGACATGTTTGATGGCACCGGAAGGATTTTCGAAACGCAGGATTATACGCCTGTTTCTGTCTAAAAGCCCGTGTTTTATACTGTTGATTGTAGATGATTCGCTCTTTTTGGGGCTTATTTGAGGCAAATATTGCCATACCAGGCGGTTGATCGGTTTTTGCTATTATCGCTGTCGCTCATGATTGCGATCGCTTCAATCTGTTGATAGGTTTTACCAAAAGCGGTTTTCAAATCCTGTTGCAGATTGCGGCTGTGAGAAATCCAGCGGTTTAGTTGTTTATCGCCGCTGTCAACGGCCCACATAACTGCATTGCTGGTATAGGCATTCGGCCAGCGGCTTTCGGTTGGTTGGCTGCTTGCCCAGACGTACACCAGGGTGTGTGTTTGCCAGAAAAAAGGGCCGTCGGAAACGATCACGTAGATGCGCGCCGGGTAATCGTCACCGGCCTTACTTGTTTCGTCGATCGAGGGAAAGGTGTTGGCGACTTTCCAGCTCCACTCCAGGGTTGTTGTCGGGCTGATGGGCAGTTGCTGTTCATAATACAGGCCTGATGCTGAATCGTCCGATACGGCCTGTAGTACTGGCTGATTATTGTCTTTGGTTATCTGATAGTGGGTAGTGCCTGAAAATGTTTTTTCGTGCCACTGTTTGATGCCGTTTTCATCGAATAATGGAATAGTCATTGCGCCGGCGTGACTGCTGGGCAGGGCTATAATCAGTGAGGTTATTATACTTTTCCAGCTAGGCATTCTGGTTTCCCGGGATGTTGAATTCGCAGCAGATTGTTGGCTCACTGTAACACTTTTTATGATTTGCGTTTTTTTGGCTTGTTTGCTGGCAAAATTAACTATACTAAAAGGTACGTTTAAGGCTGGTGTACCAGAGCTGTTCAGCCTATCGCCTTATGGCTGGGTTCTGGATTTTCCTGTATCGGCCAATTGCTGCTGATTATATGGGCAGTTATGGCTATACCGCTGGCTTTTAACTGGTGGGCGAAAAGGGTCTGGCAGACTTTCCCCTTGCCTGGCAGGCCTGTTATCTTATCATCCTTCGTCCACCAAGGGGCTTGGGTTTCCCAAGCCCCTTTCTGTTTGCTACCTGATTAGCTATATTGCCCTGAATGATCGGTCTAAGGGCATTGAATTGTGCAAAATCCAGATTATGAACGTATTTGGCAGGTTGTTGGATTGGTACCTGCTGGCTTTGTTGTTACTTACGGTCAGGTTGCTGAGCTGGCGGGGTTGTCGGGGCGGTCGAGAATGGTTGGGCGGTGTTTAAGTCAATTGCCGGGGGATACCCGGTTGCCCTGGTTTCGGGTTGTTAATGCCAGCGGTAGAATCTCTCTGCCGAATGGTAGTGAGGGGTATCTGAAGCAGGTGGCTCTGTTGCAGGAGGATGGGGTTGCTGTAATTAATGGCAAAATTAAGTTGTCACAGTTTCGTTGGCAGGGTTAGTTTTGTATGCGGCAACAATTTTTGATAGGGGGATGTAATGGGTATACTTTTAGGGCTGCACCTGCTTGCTGCAATAGTCTGGGTGGGAGGAATGTTTTTTGCTTATATCTGTTTGCGACCAGTTGCTGCTGATGTCCTTGAGCCGCCGCAGCGGTTAGTGCTTTGGGAGGGGGTCTTCAGTCGGTTTTTTGTCTGTGTGTGGGGGGCTGTGTGTCTGTTATTAGTAAGTGGTCATGGCATGATCGCGGTGCTCGGTGGCATGGCTGCAGTGCCTGTCCATGTTCCTCTGATGATGCTGTGGGGTTACCCAATGGTGTTGTTGTTTGGTTATCTGTATTTTTGGCCTTACCTGTCGTTTAAAAGTCTGGTTGCGGAGCAGCGCTGGCCGGATGCAGCTAAGCAGCTTAATCGCATCCGACAGATTGTTGTAATTAATCTGTGTTTGGGCTTGATAGTAGTGTTACTTGGTTCGAGTGGTCGTTTTCTGTTTTAGCTTCGTTCTTCGAGCTTTTCGATCAGGATATCCAGCTTCTTTTCCAGTTCGATGTTATGCTGCAAAATAGCTTCATTCTGCTTGCGCAGTTCCCGGTTGCGTACGTTGGTATCGGCAAAGCCGATCAGTTTGCCGGCGATCTGCGCGCCGATGAAACCAACAATGCCAACGCCGATATAGAACATTGCTGCCACGACAGCTCTGCCCCCCTGGGTTACCGGGTAGAAATCACCAAAACCGATGGTGCTGGCGCTCATCTGTAGCGCCCAGAATGCATCGGCATAGTTCAGAATATTGGCATTCGGGTGGGCTTGTTCAAACCATAGCAGTGGCAGGGATAACAGGGCGATGCAGCTATACAGTAGTGTCAGGGCAATAGTGCCGAGAAACAGGGTGCTGTAGTTGCGTACATCATATTCGTCTGTCGAATAGATAAAGTGTTTTGGCATGAGGGCGATCCTTGTGCTGTCCCCGGTTTAAGATGTAACTTCTAGCCTTAATTCTGTCTTAAATCTCAACTATGCTGCCAGCATCCATCTGGTAGGGGAACGCGCCGACAAATTTTACGTATTCATCTTCAAATACTTTACTTTTTTTAGGGCGGTATTCGTAGTCGAACAAGAGAATAAGCCAGCTAATCTCGGTGTCGCCCAGCTTTTCGATTTTCTTTTTCACTGCTTCTGCGTAAGAGTGCGAATAGGAGCAGGGGGCGATTACGTCAATTATTGGAAGGGTGCCTGATTCGGAACCGTTGGTCTCCATATTTTCGGCATCATAATGGGCGATAAGGAAGTTACGTGCCCATTGATCAATGCCGTTGGCGTCCTCTTCGAAATAGCTGTCAGGAATATCTGAAAAGTTGGTGGTGGAGTACCAGGCGGAGACGACGCTCTCTTTTTCAAACTCAAAACCGGTCTGTGTTGTCATAGTTTTCTCAAAATAAAAGAGTGCTTATATAGCACTCTTATTTATTGTTTTGGGGGAGGATAATTTTACTATTGAGACCGAAGCTGCTGCCAGAGTTCTGTTATGTCCAGTTTGTCCTGTTCGGAAAGCTGGTCGATCTCCAGGGCGGTGTCCAGGCTCAGCTGCAGTAACTGGTCAAATTGCGCGGTGCTGTCTCCGTTTTCGGCGCTGATCAGGCTGATGTGTCCAAGCAGATAGCTGCACAGGAATAGCTGTTCCTGATCGGCGCTTGATTCCAGTTGGATTAAGCTGTCATAAAGTGCGTCGGCGCGGCGTTGAAAGTCGTTGCTTGTAATTGTCGTGGTCATCACTGCTCCAGCTTTTCTAGCAGTAAAGTGTACTCTTTGCCGTCTGTTTCAGTCTGATGCAGTTTGACGATCAGGTAGTCCAGCTCAGGGGCTAGCCAGATGTATGTCTGGCGCTTGCTGCCCGGGCCGCGGTCGCGCTGAATTTTGACGGCCCTGAATTCACCGAGCCGTGTCTTAACGGTTTCTTCGCCCAGCTTTCTGAAGTTATATGTTTTAAGGCGGCCGCCATCGGCGACCTGGTATTCCAGGCTTGGTTTATTCGCCAGCAGGTCAAGTCTTAGCTGCAGCTGGTAGCCGAGTTTATCCATAGTGCCCGCTGGGATGTCCATACTCCACGGTTTTTTGGCTATGTCATTTAGTACGCTGCCTTTGTTCCAGTTGAACTGAAGGATCGCATCGCGTTTCTTGCCGAGCACTTTGCGGTGGTACTCGTATCGACTCGGTTGAATGTTGTCGCCGTTATAGCTGAAGCTTGAACTTTCTTTGATGCTGGCAATCATGGCGCTGGCGCTGATCGAAAGCTGCCAGTTATCGCCCTGTTGTTTAAGCTCGCGTACGGCATCGCCACTGAATGAGATGCCGAGATCCCACTGCGAAGCATAAACGGCTCGATAAGGCTTAAGAGGAGTGGCTGCGTGTCCGGGCAGGGCAAGCAGCATCAGTAATGCAGATAATATTACGGCGATACGCATCGGTTACTCCTGAGTGAACTGATATCCTTCAGGAGGCAGAGTATTGTTATCCAGCTGAACCTGTCCTGAAGTGTGTGCCAAGCGGCCATTGCAGAACAACTCAACTGCCAATGGGTAGATTTTGTGCTCGCACTGATGGACCCGTTGTTGCAGGCTGTCGGCAGTGTCATTTGGCAAGACTGGAATGGGTGCCTGGACTGCAAGTGGGCCTCCATCAAGCTCTTCGGTTACAAAGTGTACCGTGCAGCCATGC
This sequence comes from Amphritea sp. HPY, assembly GCF_050870985.1. Lineage (NCBI taxonomy): Bacteria > Pseudomonadati > Pseudomonadota > Gammaproteobacteria > Oceanospirillales > Oceanospirillaceae > Amphritea > Amphritea sp. HPY. Next base: position 870,714 of record NZ_CP194015.1, read on the forward strand.
TGGCTATCGCCGGCTTCCAGTGCGCGCTGATGGGTGTTCAGGCCTTTGTACTTTGGTAGCAGGGATGGGTGGATGTTAAACATCCGGCCCTGATAGTGGCGCACAAAACCTGGCGTCAGGATTCGCATAAACCCAGCTAATACAATCAGATCGGGCTGATGTTGATCAATTGCCTCGATCATCGCGCCATCAAAGGCTTCACGGTCGGCGAAGTCCTTATGGCTGATTACGATCTGGGGAATTCCTGCTTTAGCGGCGCGTTCAAGGCCGAAAGCATCGGCCTTGTTGCTCAGTACAGCAGAGATGCGGCCATTGATCTGGCCGCTTTCGATAGCATCGATAATCGCCTGTAGGTTTGAGCCGCTACCGGAAATCAGTACAACAATGCTTTTTTCAGCCATTAATCAGGACTCCAGGCCACTCAGATCAACCTGTTCTTCGCCTGCATCAGCTGCGGCGATCTGTCCGATAACCCAAGGCTCTTCGCCGGCAGTTTTCAGGATAGAAAGTGCTTCTTCGGCTTTATCTTGCGGTACGCAGATAACCATACCAACACCGCAGTTCAGGGTGCGGTACATTTCACGGTCTTCGACGTTACCCAGGCGCTGGATCCAGCGGAATACTTCCGGCATGTTCCAGGAGTTAATATCGATAACTGCTTTAGCATTATCTGGCAGTACCCGTGGGATGTTTTCCAGCAGGCCGCCGCCGGTGATGTGAGACAGGGCATTAACCTGGCTTTTTTTGATCAGTTCAAGCAGTGGCTTAACGTAGATGCGGGTTGGTTCCATCAGTGCGTCAGTTACTGGCTTGCCGTCGATCTGTTCGCTCAGGTCTGCACCGCGGACTTCAATAATCTTGCGAATCAGAGAGTAACCATTTGAGTGCGGGCCGGAAGATGGCAGGCCGATAATGGTGTCGCCAACAGCAACCTGAGAGCCATCAATGATGTCTGCTTTTTCTACGATGCCGACGCAGAAACCTGCCAGGTCGTAGTCTCCGCCATCGTACATGCCCGGCATTTCAGCGGTTTCACCGCCGACCAGTGCCGCGCCAGCCAGTTCACAGCCCGCGCCAATACCGGTTACAACATCGGCCGCAACGTCAATGTCCAGTTTTCCTGTGGCATAGTAATCCAGGAAGCAAAGTGGTTCTGCTCCGGCAACAACCAGATCATTTACACACATGGCTACCAGGTCGATACCGATAGTGTCATGCTTGTTCAGATCCATCGCCAGGCGCAATTTAGTACCAACACCATCGGTGCCGGTAACCAGTACCGGTTGCTTGTAGCCAGCAGGGATTTCACACAGGGCGCCAAAGCCGCCCAGGCCACCCATTACTTCAGGACGAGCGGTGCGTTTAGCAACGCCTTTGATGCGATCAACCAGTGCGTTACCCGCGTCGATATCAACGCCGGCGTCTTTGTAGCTGATAGAAGTGTTGTTGTCAGTTGCAGACATAATATGTGTGAACCCGTTTCAAGGTAATTACTGAGGAAAATTTTGTCGCGTATTCTATCAGGTTGCTGGTGAGGCGGCTATTGTGTGTTAAGGTTTATGGCCTATTTTTGGGATGATTTTTAGTAAACAGGATTACGGGTTCAGTAACAGCATGAAAATAGCCATGAAAAATTTATTTGCAGGCCTTATTTGTCTGTTTTTTGCCGGGGTGTTGCAGGCTGCTACGGTACGGAATCTATACAGTGTTGAGTTGCTTGTGCCGCAGCAGCAACCACGGCCGGCTCAAGCCCAGTTAAGTCAGGGCTTGAAGGAAGTGCTGATAAAAGTATCCGGGCGTAGCAATGTGGCAGTGATTCCCGGGCTGAGGGCTGCGCTAAGTAATCCCGCAGTCTTGTTGCAGCAGTTTAGCTACCAGGCAACCCAGACTCCGGTTTCTGCCGGGGATGGTCGGGAGGTTCTGGGGCAACGGTTAAAACTGGATTTCGATTCGGTTTTGGTCGATCAGCTGCTGCATGATAATAATCTGCAGGCAATTGGTCATGCCCGACCTGCACTGATGGTCTGGCTGGTTTCGCAAGTTGCTAATGGTGAGCGTGATTATGTGGCGCCGGAGGGGCGTGTGTATAGTCAGTTAGCTACCTTGGCTAGTCAGCGAGCACTGCCCATTGACGTGCCTCTGCTTGATCTTACGGACCAGCAAATGTTGGCTGTCAGTGATTTGTGGGGTTTTTTTCGGGCGCCAATAGAGCAGGCATCTGCGCGTTATCAGCCCGATGCCGTGCTGGTCGGACGTCTTTATCAGCATAATAATGGTGGCTGGGAAACCCGCTGGTTACTGCTTAATGGTGATAAGGCTGTTAGTTTTGAACCAGACGGAGCGTTGTCCGATCAGCTTGAACAAGTGATCAATCAAAGCGCTGACTCTGTGCTGGGTCGACTGGGGTCGGTGAGTCTGAGTTATATCGAAGAAGGCATGAAACTGGAAATTAGTAATATCGATGGTGTAGATGATTATCTGAAATTGCTTGATTATGTGCGTCAGTTGCCGCCGGTTGAAAATGCGGTTGTACATCGCATCGATACCGATCGGGTTACTTTGCGGGTTAAAGTACAGGGCGGAGAAAGTGCTCTGGCTCAGGCGGTACGTCTGAATCCACTGATGATTGCCACGCCAAGGGTTGCTGCGGCTGAAGATACCGGATCAATTCTGGTTTATCGTTGGCAGGAGTGAAGCGGATGATGTCCATATTCGGTGGCCAGATGATCGGGGAGTGTTTATGACTGATTCGCAACGTTGGTTTTTTCTTATTTGTGCAGTGATAGTCGGTGCTCTGATCTATCTTTTGCAGCCGATTCTTACGCCATTTCTGGCGGCTGCGTTGCTGGCCTATCTTGCCGACCCTGTTACTGATCGTCTCGAACGTTACGGGTTGTCGAGAACAATGTCAGTAGTCGTCGTGTTTCTGGTTATGTCTACTCTGGTCTTAATGGTATTGCTGTTCCTGCTGCCTAAGCTGGGGCATCAGATTCAGGTCATGATCAAGTTAGTACCAGCTGTCATAGGTATGATTGAAACCCGGCTGATACCTTGGTTGCAGTCAACCTTTGGTGTCAGTCTTGCCGATCTGGATTGGCAGAGTGTCAGATTGCTGTTGACCGGGCATTGGCAGCAGACAGGCAATCTGGTGAAAGATCTGTTCAGTGGTATTGGTCAGTCAGGGCTTGCGTTGGCAGGCTGGTTGGCTAATCTGGTGCTGATCCCTGTAGTGATGTTTTATCTGCTGCGGGACTGGGATCTGATGATGGTCCGGATCGGGCATCTGTTGCCGCGTAATGTTGAGCCGAGAGTAAAGCTTTGGGCGCTGGAGTGTGATGAGGTGTTAGGGGCCTTTATTAAAGGTCAGTTGCTGGTCATGTTCGCACTGGGGATAATCTATGCTGTCGGGCTCTGGTTTATTGGACTTGAACTTGCTTTGTTGGTTGGTATCCTTGCCGGCCTTGCCAGTATTGTTCCTTATATGGGCTTTATTATAGGTATTATTGCTGCTGCCGTTGCCGCCATGTTGCAGTTTAATGATATTACTGTTCTGGCCTGGGTTGGCTTGGTTTTCGCTATAGGTCAGGCGCTCGAAGGTATGGTTCTGACCCCGTTACTGGTGGGTGATAAGATCGGTTTGCATCCGGTTGCAGTTATTTTTGCCATTATGGCGGGTGGTCAACTATTTGGTTTTGTAGGAATTTTGATTGCACTTCCGGTAGCTGCCGTTATTATGGTGCTGCTTCGACACCTGCATGAAGGGTATAAAGGCAGTAAACTCTATGCAATGGAGAGTGTCGAGCAGGACGGGCCATCATGAATGTGCCTGTACTTAGTTTGAAGAGCTTAGTTTGAAGAGCTTAGTTTGAAGAGCTTAGTTTGAAGAGCTTAGTTTGAAGTGTTGCGAGCCTGAAGGCTTGTTATATCGCGTATTGCGGACTGTATTTGAAGTTGATGAGTAATCCAGAACCATTTCAGATCCCTCTGGGTATAACCCTGCGGGATGACGCACGTTTTGAGAATTTCCTCAGTCAGGGGAATGAACTGCTGTGCAACACCCTGACTTACACCGCTATCGGTGAGGGCGAGCTGTTTCTCTATCTTTGGGGTAGCGATACCGGCTGCTCACACTTGCTGCAGGCGGTGTGCCATGCCTCCGAACCGGTAGGCAGAACTGCTGTTTATCTGCCGCTGGACGAGTTGAACGGACTGGGACCGGGTGTGCTGGAAGGGATGGAACATCTTGATCTGGTCTGTCTGGATAATCTGCAGTGCGTTGCCGGAGATCCGCACTGGGAAGAAGCGCTATTTCATTTCTTTAATCGTATCAGGGCTGAAGAAAATCAGCTGCTGGTCGCGGCCAGCTGTGCTCCCAGGCAGTTGGGTATCAAACTACCTGATCTGGCATCCCGCCTGAGTTGGGGTGTTGTTTTTCAGGTGCATGGGCTTGATGATGAAGGCAAAGTCCTGGCGCTGCAGATTCGGGCTAAAGGTCGTGGTTTTGAGATCAGTGAAGAGGTTGCCCGCTTTCTGATTCATCGTGCCAGTCGTGGTCTTGCCGATCTTTTTTCTCTACTTGATCGACTGGATTCAGCCTCGTTGAGTGCGCAGCGCAAAGTGACTATCCCCTTCGTAAAACAGGTGCTAGGTTTATAGTATTGGTGCTAAATAGTATCGTTACTTAACGCTCAGTTCGGGTGGGCTATGAAAATCTATCTGGCAGGCCTGCCGCCAGCTACGTCTAAACAGGCGCTCTACGGATTATTAAGCCGCTATATGCAATTGGAAGAGTTGCAGATGGTGGACAGCGATCATCCCCGTGGAGCGAGTGCTACTATCACTATTCAGGCAAGTAACGCCGAGGCTAACTGGATTACCCGCAGACTTACCGGGATGTATTGGCAAGGCCGCATTTTGCGTGACCATGTGTCTCTTTTTTCTGATAAATGAAGTGATATTTTGATGTTTCAGGTAATTGACCAGACTTCAGATTTTCTGGTGATTGACAAGTCACCAGGCATCAGTATGCATAAGGACCAGCAGGAGCAAGGCTTGGTGATGTTGGTGCAGCAGGCGCTAGGTATTGAGCAGTTATATCCGGTGCACAGACTGGATAAGATGACCTCCGGATTGTTAGTGCTGGCTAAGCACGCTGCAGCTGCGTCAGAGTTATCGAAGCTGTTTCAGCAGCGTGAAGTGTCTAAGTTTTATCTGGCCATTTCCGATAAGAAACCGGGCAAAAAGCAAGGTCTGGTGCGTGGCGATATGGTTAAGGCGAGACGCGGTAGCTGGAAATTGAGCAAGGCTTGCGAGAATCCGGCGCTGACCCAGTTTTTCAGCCATTCTTTGGGGGGCGGCTTGCGTTTGTTTCTACTTAAGCCGCATACCGGAAAAACCCATCAGATCCGGGTTGCCATGAAAAGTGTCGGTGCTGCGATTGTCGGTGATGAGCGTTACCATGAGGTGACTGAAGAGGTTGTTGATCGGGGCTACCTGCACGCCTACAGTCTGAGTTTCAATCTTCAGGGGCGGGACTACTGTTTCCGTTGCCCGCCACGCATCGGTGAGTTGTTTCAGCTTGCAGCTGCAGTCGAGCAGATAAGCCACTGGCAGCAACCTGAGTTGTTGGCCTGGCCGGTTATTCCCGGGCAGCCATAATCGGGCTGTTCACCCGCCGGTCACAATCCGGTACTATGCCGTTTTTAATTTTCCGGAGATCTGAACGTGACACAAGAGCGCATTGAGCGGGATTTTACTGCCCGCAGTGAAGAGGAGCAGCAGGCTTTTCTGGAGCAGACCTGGTGTGATCAGTGTCAGGAAGTAAATCTGGGTATGAGTCAGCCTCAGGAATATGAATTTAAGGCTGTAGTCTATATCGAAGGTCGATGTAACCGCTGTGGTTCGGTGATTGTTACCGAGCTGACCGATGATGACTTCTAGTGAATAAGCGGTAGAGGCTATTAGTAACTACTAGCAACTACCAGGAATGACTAAGAAATACGAGAAATTACGTGACAGACTCTTTTCAACAGCGCTTTGGTGGTACCCAGCGCCTCTACGGTACGGCAGCAGTCGAACTGTTTCAAAAAGCCAATATATGTGTAATCGGTATTGGAGGGGTGGGTTCCTGGGCAGCAGAAGCCCTGGCCCGGTCTGCAATCGGTACTATTACGCTGATTGACCTTGATGATATTTGTATTACCAATACTAATCGGCAGATACATGCAATGGATGGCAGTATCGGCCGCTCGAAAGTTGAGGTGATGGCTGAGAGGATTAAGCTGATCAATCCTCAATGTCAGGTTGCTGAGATAGAAGATTTTATTACCCGGGATAACATTCCTGAGCTAATCGGTCCGCAGTTTGATTATGTGATCGATTGCATTGACAGCGTGAATGAAAAAACAGCGCTGATCGGTTTTTGTAAGCGTTTTAAAATTCCGATCATCACCGTCGGTGGAGCTGGTGGGCAGACTGATCCGACCCGGATTGAAATTATCGACCTGAGTAAAACCAGTCATGACCCGCTGGCTGCAAGTGTGCGCTCGCAGCTACGCCGTATTCATGGCTTCAGCAAGAGCGGTCGCCGTTTTCAGGTAGATTGTGTCTATTCAACCGAGCAGCTGGTATATCCTCAGCCAGACGGATCAGTGTGTCAGCAGAAGCAGGTTGAAGATGGTAATACACGCCTAGACTGTAGTGGTGGCTTCGGCGCTTCGACCTGTGTTACAGCAACTTTTGGCTTTGTTGCTGTATCCAGGGTGTTACAGAAGATGCTGGAGCGGGCGGCGCGGCAGGCTTCCACCTCCTCCTAAGTTATTTCAAAAATTTCTCTTGTATTACGAACTACCTAAATTGGTTAGTCCGTTGGAAATAAGTACTTGTCTGTACGCTTTATTCCCTATCTACTTTGTGGTTGTTGCTTAATCAATACGGATGTTATACCGCAATGCCACCGAATCAGCAGGACTCCCTGTATAAAGCGGTCTTTGATGGTTGTAGTGATGCTATCTATGTGATCGAACCGAGTACGTCTCAGGTCTTGGACGGGAATCCCCGTGCCTGGATAGATCTGGGAATGAGTCGTGATGAATTACTTAGTCATAGTGTTATCTCGTTACAGAACGACGTTGAAAGCGAAGAGCACTGGCGACTGATAGTCAATAAGGTATATCTGTCGGGCAGTTTGACCTTTATCGGCCGTCATCGCCGTAATAATGGTTCAGGTTTTCCGGTAGAAGTTTATACCAGTATTATCAGGCATCAGGATCGTGATCTGTTTGTTTCTATTGCTCGAAATCTGGCGTTGACCTCGCAACAGCGGGAAGAGTTTCGGGATCACGATGCCAAATTAACCTATGCGCTGAATGAAGCGGTTGACGGTATGTGGGACTGGCATATCGAAACCGGCGAAGTGTTTTTTTCACCGCAATTAAAGCGCATGCTGGGTTACCTTCCTCATGAGATGGAAGCTGAGGTGAGCAGTTGGATCGATTCAATTTATCCCGATGATCGGGAGCGGGTGCTGGCGTTGATGGATGAGCACCTGAATGGTCGTATACCGCAGTATGAGGCGGAGTATCGGATATATAATCGAGATAAACAGCTACTCTGGGTACGCGATCGCGGGCGTGTGTGTCAGCACGACGAACAGGGAGCGGCGGTGCGTATTGTCGGTATGGTGCATGATATTACCGCAGCCAAAGCGCTGGAGGATAAGTTACGGCAGCAGGCAAGCTATGACTACCTTACCGGCTTGCTAAACCGACGTGCAGGTTATATTCATTTCAAAAAACAACTGAGTTACGCCCAGCGTTACCAGCAGAGTTTTACGCTTTGCCTGCTCGATCTGGATCATTTTAAAGGTATCAACGATGAGTTTGGGCATCTGGCCGGTGACCGTGTATTGAAACACTTTGTTGAGCTTATGAGTTTGTCGATCAGGCAGTCGGATACCCTGATGCGCTGGGGCGGTGAAGAGTTTCTGTTGTTGTTACCGAAAACTGATACGGTGAATGCGAGGCATCTTATTGAGCAGTTGCAGGAAAAAACCACGCAATCGCCCATTCTGCTGGATGGTTGCGAAGTGCGGGTGGCTTTTAGTGCCGGGCTTGCGACATATCCTGAACATGCCCGGGATATGGACGGTTTGATAAGCAGTGCTGATGAGGCCCTGTATAGCGCTAAAAATTCAGGCCGTAATCAGGTTGTAGTGAGTCAGAATAGTACAGTGCTTAAGCAGCAGGAGTTGTTTCTCTGACTATCCACTGGGCGGTGATTATCCGCTCTGCTGCGTCGCTATTTCCCGGATTCGATCAACAAGAAATCAGGGCGTAACCAGGTCGCAGTGAGTCAAAATAGTACTCTTCTGAAGCAGCAGGGGTTGTTTCTCTGGCTATCCGTAGGGCGGTGATTATCCGCTCTGCTGCGTCGCTATTTCCCGGATTCGATCAACAAGAAATCAGGGCGTAACCAGGTCGCAGTGAGTCAAAATAGTACTCTTCTGAAGCAGCAGGGGTTGCTTCTCTGGCTATCCGTAGGGCGGTGATTATCCGCTCTGCTGCGTCGCTATTTTTCGGATTTGATCAACAATGGCGCGTAAGCCATTGCCCCTTGACGGGCTCAGGTGTCTTAGCAGTTGCAACTCCGAAAAATATTGTTCGATATCGAAGGCTAAAATCTGTTGTGGATTTTTTCCATTTAATGCTGCCAGTGTGAGTCCGATCAGGCCTCGGATGATACGCGCGTCTGAATCTACAGCGAACCAGAGCTTGTCATCATTGTCTTTTTTCCACGCCAGCCAGGCGTGGCTTTCACAGCCGGTAATCAGGTTTTCGGGCAGTTTCATGGCACTGGTCATTGCGGGTAACTGCTTGCTGAGTTGCATGATTTCACGATAGCGGTCATTCCAGCCCTTTATCGGTGACAGCTGCATTACTATTTGCTCGCTGGTTATCTCGTTGCCAAACGGGTTTTTGTTGAATATCTCATCACTGGTGACCGTAGCGCTGCTGGTAAAGCTACCGCCCTTGCTTATCTGTTCAAGGGCCTGGGCAAAGCGTTCAACTTCGTCTGTCGTGTTGTAGCAGCTGAACGATGCCCTGATCGTTCCTGGCAGGCCGAGTCTTTCCATTAACGGCATGCAGCAATGATGACCGGTGCGCACAGCGATGCCTTGTTGGTCCAGCATCAGTCCGACATCCTGTTGGTGGTGACTGCTGAGCTGAAATGACAGGATTGAGGTGTGGGCGGTCGGATTGCCAATCCGCTGAAAGCCTTTTATATCCTGACATAGTTTAAGTGCGTGGCTGGTCAGGTGGCGTTCATGGCTTGCCAGTTGCTTACGGTCTAGCTGGTTGAGGAAATCTAGTGCGGCGCCAAGGCCGATAGCGCCAGCAATATTGGGGGTGCCGGCTTCAAACTTAAAAGGCAGTTCGTTATAGCTTGTGCCGCTGAACGAAACTTTTTTGATCATCTCGCCACCGCCTTGCCAGGGCGGCATCTGCTCCAGCAACTCCTGTTTACCGTACAATGCGCCGATACCCGTAGGGCCAAATAGTTTGTGGCCCGAGAACAGATAGAAATCACAGCCCAGGCGCTGGACATCGATTTCGAGATGAGAAACTGCCTGAGCACCGTCGATAATAACCGTCGCGCCTGCCTGTTTTGCCTGGCGAATAATGCCTGCGATCGGGTTAATGCTACCCAGGGTGTTAGATATATGGGTAATACTGAGGATTCTGGTCTTGCTGTTCAGCAGGTTGTTCAGACTGGCCAGATCCAGATCGCCGTTATCGAGAATAGGAATAACGCGGATAATCGCGCCGGTTTGTTGCGCGACAATCTGCCAGGGCACTATATTGGCGTGGTGCTCCATCTCGCTGAGCAGGATCTCATCGCCTGGCTGGAGGCGGGGGCGAGCGAAGCTTTGGGCGATCAGATTGACGCCTTCAGTAGTGCCCCGGGTCCAGATAATTTCTCGGCTATGTTGTGCGTTGAGAAACCGGGCTACTTTGTTGCGTGCGCCTTCGAATGTGGTTGTGGCCCGTTCACTGAGGCTGTGAGCTGCGCGATGAACATTAGCGTTGTAGCCGCTGTAATACGCTTCTATGGCTGCGATCACACTATCCGGTTTTTGTGTGGTCGCGGCATTGTCCAGATAGATCAGTGGTTGCCCGTTAATCTTCTGTTGCAGAATTGGGAAACGTTGGCGCAGTGTGTTCAGGTCCAGAGTCACAGTATCAGGTCCGCAGGTTGTTATTTCTGATTCGCTTGTTGCAGCTTATTCAGTTTGCTACGCCAGCGGGTAAACATCATTGCGCCGGTAAATAGCAGGGCGACCAGCAATGTCTCGATCAGTGCCAGCCAGTTGCTGGTATGGTCGGACATTGCGATGACAACCGCGTGCATAAAGTAGACTGACAGGAAAAAACAGAGCCAGATATGGCCGCGCAGATCCTGTTTCAGAATAACCGGCAGGAACAGTGACAGCGGTAGCACTTGTACTGCCCAGATGACGTAGGGGTTTGCAGTTGGTGGTGGTGCGATGATCAGATACCAGGCGCTAAGGAACAGAATCAGACCGAAGTAGCTGAATAAGGTTGTTGCGCGACTGATATTGACCAGACGGGTTAGTTTTTCCTGCATGGGGTGGTTCTCAGTTATGTTGCAGTTGGTTTGCCAGCTTGGCCAGGCGTTTACCCTGAGCGAGGCAGAGTGCTAGTTCAGTACTGTCTACAGGCTGATCGTTGTCTTTACCGGCAACGTGGGTGGCGCCGTAAGGGGTGCCGCCGCTGTTGGTCTGGATCAGTTCCGGCTCGGAGTAAGGCAGGCCTGAAATGACCATGCCGTGATGCAGCAGCGGTAGCATCATACTTAGTAGAGTGCTCTCCTGACCGCCGTGCAGGCTGGAGCTGGCGCTGAAGACGCTGGCCGGTTTATCGATCAGTGCGCCACTGAGCCAGAGGCTGCTTGTGGAATCGATAAAGTACTTAAGTGACGCGGCCATATTGCCAAATCGGGTCGGGCTGCCCAGGGCGAGGCCGGAGCATTCAGCCAGATCCTGTTCAGTGCAATACAGCGCACCTTGTTCAGGAATTTCAGGTTCGGTTGATTCACAGTTGGCTGAAATCGCTGGCACCGTACGTAGGCGGGCTTCAAAGCCTGCCTGTTCGATGCCGCGGGCAATCTGTCGGGCCATAGTCCGGGTTGCGCCGTGGCGGCTGTAATATAGAACAAGAACGTAAGGTTCGGACACTTACAATATCTCCAGTACCGACTCAGGTGGGCGGCCAATTCGTGCCTGACCATTGCTGATGACGATCGGTCGTTCAATTAATCGTGGAAATTGGACCATCAGGTCGATGATTTGTTCTTCAGTCAGGCTGGCGTCGGCCAGATTGTTCGCTTTGTACTCATCTTCGCCTTTGCGCAGCAGTTGGCGGGCAGGCATGTTCAGCTGTGCCAGTACGGCTTTCAACTGATCAGCTGTTGGAGGGGTCTCGAGATAAAGGCGCACGTCAGGCGTTACACTGTTTTCTTCCAGCAGGGCCAGAGTTGTGCGGGATTTTGAACAGCGAGGGTTATGGTAGATTTCAACAGTCATAGAACTTGATCCTGAATACTGGCTGATATTAAAAACGGCTTACCAGCTGGTTGATTGTACTGAACTAATTATAATAAAAGCGTTATTGTATTTAACGGGAAGCGAAAAGGCTATCCGGTAATTAACTCAGCATAGAGTGGTAGAACGATGAGTGGCCATAGTCAGTACAGTGTTCAGGGCGTTTGGCAGTTTTTGTGTTATCTGGGGCGTCAGTTTATAAATAATAAAGGTGTGCTGAATGCTTCGGCTCTGACCTATACGACGTTGTTTGCTGTCGTGCCCCTGATGACAGTTTCATATGCGATGCTGGCTGCTATACCATCCTTTCAGGGAGCTGGAGGGCAGTTGCAGGGTTGGATCTTTGAGAATTTTGTGCCGGCAACCGGTGCTGTGGTGCAGGATTATCTGAGCGATTTTGCTGCCCAGGCGCGAAAGCTCACCGCCGTTGGTCTGGTGTTTCTGTTTGTCACCTCAATAATGATGATGAAAAATATTGAAGGGGCGTTCAATCGGGTGTGGCGAGTCAGTGAACCGCGCAAAGGGCTGTCGAGTTTTTTACTTTATTGGGCAATTCTCAGTCTGGGCCCTATTCTTATCGGTATTGGTCTGTTGGTAACTTCATATATTGCATCGCTTTCGCTGGTTACCAGTGCCACAGAGCTGGTCGGAAAAGGGCGGATGTTGTCAGTTCTACCGATGCTGATGTCGGCAGCTGCTTTCACTTTGCTGTATGCCGCAGTACCCAATTGTCGGGTACCTTTTAAAAGTGCTTTAATCGGTGGCCTGGTTGTGGCGATTTTATTTGAAACCGCTAAGCGGGGTTTTGCTCTGTTTGTCACGCAATTTCCATCTTATGAGCTTATCTATGGTGCGTTTGCCGCAGTGCCACTGTTTCTGGCCTGGATCTTTATCTCATGGACTATCATCCTGCTGGGCGCGGAGTTGACCCGGGCACTGACCGTATACCGCGAGAGGCAAACAGGCCGTACTAACTCACATATGCATACGCTGGTGGCGATTCTGTACCGTTTGTGGCAAGCCCAGCAACAGGGTGAAACGTTGGATGATAAGCGCTTACTACGTGAAGTTGAAGGTTTAGATCAGAGCGGCTGGGACCAGTATGTACAACTGCTGATGCAGCCGTCGATTGTTCGACGCACCGATCAGGGCGAATACCTGCTGGCCAGGGATCTTGGCGCTTTTACTCTGGAGCAGCTGAATGCAGAGTTGCCCTGGCCATTGCCCGAGGCCGGCGGAGTTGATTCGATTACACCCTGGCAGAGAGAGTTGAACAGCCGTTTGCAGCAGGTATCGGTAAGTCGTCGATCGGCGCTTGAAATGACGCTGGAAAATTTGTTTCAGGGTGATTCCGGTATTTCTAAAACACTGTTGTCTGACGATCAGCAGTCTGATCACAGCATGTAATTATGCTAAAAATGCGTTTGCAGCCATATAAACTAATCAAGACTGTAGGAGTTTAAGGGTGAATTGTTTACATGCTTTCGTATCGGGGCGGGTTCAGGGAGTATGGTTCCGCCAGTCGACAAAAGAAGCAGCCGAGGGGTGCGGTGTTACTGGTTGGGTCAGGAATCTTAGTGACGGCCGGGTCGAAGTGATGGCGTGTGGTGAAGAGCCGGGGTTGCTGCAGTTGGAAGCCTGGTTGAGTATAGGTCCCGAGCTGGCGACAGTCGCTGAAGTGGTCAGTGAGCAGGTTGAGTGTGGCGATCGTTTTAGTGGGTTTGAGATACGATAGTTAAGCTGCGGCTGGTAGTTTGAAAAAGGAAAAAACCGTTGCTCGTGGCTCGAACGCAGCAAAGAACGCTGCTTGTTCGTAGCTCGAAATAGCTTTCTTTTCTTAAACTGCATTGGACACCTCTAACTATGAAAATTAGTGTCCACTAAACCGGGGGCAGTCCACAACGAGCAACGAGCAACGAGCGTTTTTGTTCCCCAGTGTAATGCTTATGTAACATTACAGCCTTTGTTGTTATGATCTTGTCGGTTAATTTTTTCAGTACGGTCCTGATTCAGGGCGGTCGAGCCGGGGAGCTTGAATGGCGCGCACTACAAATTACACTCTGGATCCGTCTGAGCTGGCGTTTGCCAAAGATTTCATTTCAAAGAGGGTTAGCAAGGGGGTTGGTCTGCTGGGAGATCACTCGCTGGTCAGGGCGTTTGATGCCATGGATCAGGTGGTGCAGCGGATACTTTCAGGCAGGCAGGATCCGGTTCGGGCGGTGGATGAGTTTGCTGGCTGTTTGCGGGCATTTAACGAGCACGATGCCTATCGCGGTATTGTCGCTAAATTACGGAATGCGATACGGGTCAGGCGTTATCGGATGACCCATGGTTCGCGTAAGGCGTCTGACAAAACCATTACTATAAGTCATGAGTCCTGGGCGTTGTTAAAAACGGTGATCAGGCATGGTGGCGCCCGAACTTTATCTGAAGCTATCTTGAATTTACAGATTCCGGATGCTGTTTTACAGCAGATGCGAGAGGGGCAACGTCGTCAGCGCTGATTGGTTTATTCCTTATAGCGGTGCTGATTGCGATACACTTTTTCTGCATACCAGGTTTTGCCGTAGCTGCCATTATAGCGTGCCAGTGCTTCTGTAAGATTGCCTTTAGAGCGGGTCAGGTAATGTTTCAGAATGGTTGAACCGTAGCGCAGATTGGTTTTAATGTTGGTGAGATTATCATTCTCCCGCCCGATCTCTTTCTTCCAGAATGGCATTACCTGCATCAGTCCCTGAGCGCCGACCACCGAAACCGCAAAGCGGTTGAACAGGCTTTCGGTGTGTATAACGCCTAATAGCAGAGATACCGGCAGCTCAACCCTTTGTGCTTCAGCGTGTACTGTGCGTAAAATTTCAATGCGTTCCAGGTCGTCGTTAACGTAACGCAGAGTGCGGCCGGACATATCGGTCAGCCATACTTCTGCGGCAAAGCGATCGGTAAAACTGTCACTGTTGGCAAAGGCGTGCTTCAGTGCGTTACGCAGCTCAGGATCGATCTGTTGTTCGGTGGCGAACGATAGCTGAGAGCCGAATAACAGGGTCAGAAAAAACAGTACACGCATAATCAGTTACTTATACAAGGTCGGCATAGCCTTCCGGTTGTGGCGGTATAGAACAGAGGTTTGAAGGTCTGTCCCAATGTTCTCTGTATCATAGCTAATACTTTGATTATCTGGAACTACAGAGATCAATCAACAACGGGAGAGCTATCAACGACTGAATAGTGCCGGTCAGCGAATTTCTGATCAGATGAGACGAAAATCGACAGCTGGCATGCGTAACTTTGCGGCCGTGCAAGTTATGTTAGTGGTGGCTGGCTTGTCTTCCTGTCTGTCTGCCTGGGTTTAGCATAGTGGTCATTGTATTTAGCTCGAAGGGATCGACTTCGGTCCAGGTCCTGGTTTTATGTTTCTCCAGTATATCTCTGCCAGCTTCGTCCAGATGCATCGCCAGCAATGTATCCCGGATCTCATTATAAAAACGCAGTGCAGGGGGTTGAGCATCAGCTGTGGGAGCGCTTTCCTGAGGTTGGTGCTGGCAATCAGCTGTACCCCGCCGCGTTCGCTCCGGCGAGTGTGTCGCAGGTAGTTTTTGCTGATAAATGCATAATGAATTTCGTTCTTTACCAGCGAGCTGAGCAGGTCGGGCCAGCTTTCTTTTTTGGCAATAGAGGTGGGCGTTATGCTTTTTTTCCTCAGCAGGGTCATACCTAGTCGGTTTGGAAAACTACAGGCAACACCTCCGATAACACTACCTTGAAGGCCTTTCAGCCCGCTGACGGGAACTTCCTGGTTTGATATTACGGCCAGCTCTTCGTAGCAGTCCTGAATCGTGCAAAGGGGCTTAAAGTTGCGGCCGAAGGCTTGAGTGGCGGCATCTTGCGGAGGCACGTAGGCAATATCGGCCTGGGCCAGACGCATTCGAAAATCCTGCATGTCGATAGCGGTTTCCAGGCTGAGCTGAATGTGCAGACACCGACTTAGATAGATCGCCAGGTCGTACCAGTGCTGGGTGTTGTGCGCGACCTCATTAGGTGAGACCAGTAGTGTCATTTTGTCCATTGATAATTCCCTTTATCAATCTTGAATGCTGGATCGTGAACATATCCTTGTTCACAACGGTTGTTAAGTGCGCTTGCCATTAATCGCTGATAGCGATTAAGCACAAGCAATTGTGACAACGATATCAGGCTTTATTATCCCTTCAGATTAGCTTTCTTAAGACAATAAAAAAGGCCCTTCATTATGACAAGGCCTTTTTTTTAATAAAATAGGATTATTTCCTATCTTGATCCATCTTATCAGTGATGAACTGAGTCAGCTGATCGAGCGCAACTTCCTGCTTCTCGGCATCTCGACGGCCTTTATATTCAACAGCGCCGGCTTTAATACCGCGGTCTGAAATAACGATACGGTGCGGAATACCCATCAGTTCCATATCGGCCATTTTGACACCCGGGCTGACTTTTGGTCGATCATCCAGCATTACTTCATAACCGGCTTCGGTCAGTTGCTGATAAAGATTATCAGCCAGTTCCTGAACCTCGGCAGATTTTTCGTATTTCAGGGCAACAATGGACACCGTAAAAGGCGCGATTGCTTCTGGCCAGATAATTCCCCGGTCATCGTAGTTTTGCTCAATGGCAGCGGCAACAACACGGCTGACGCCGATGCCATAGCAGCCCATATCCATAGTGACTGCTTTACCATTCTCGTCCAGGACCTTGGCGTTCAGTGCTTCAGCGTACTTTTGCCCAAGCTGGAAAATATGGCCGACTTCGATGCCGCGTTTAATGCTCAGGCTACCCTGACCACAAGGGCTTGGATCACCTTCTACGACATTACGGATATCGGCGATTTCCGGAGTGGGCAGGTCACGCTCCCAGTTGATACCGAAGTAGTGTTTGCCTTCGATATTGGCACCAGCACCAAAATCGGACATTTGCGCAACTGTGCGATCGATAATGCATGGGATCGGCAGGTTAACCGGGCCTAGTGAGCCTGGGCCTGCGCCGATCAGAGCTTTGATCGATTCTTCATCAGCCATTTCAAGCGGTGCAGCTATTAATGGCAGTTTTTCCGCTTTGATTTCGTTGAGATCGTGATCGCCCCGTACCAGCAGAGCGATGAACTCGGCTTCGCACTCTTCAGTTGCTTTTACAAACAGCGTCTTAATAGTTTTTTCGATCGCCAGGTTATGCTGTTCAACCAGCTGAGCAATGGTCTTGGCATTCGGAGTCTCAACCAGGGTCATCTCTTCTCCTGGCGCTGCACGCTCAGTCGCAGGAGCCAGCGCCTCTGCCATTTCAACGTTAGCGGCATAATCGCTGCTATCGGAGAATGCGATGTCGTCTTCGCCGGAAGAGGCCAGTACGTGGAATTCGTGGGATGAGTTACCGCCGATAGAGCCGGTGTCAGCCAGTACAGGGCGATAATCAAGACCGATCCGGTTGAATATATTGCAATAGGTCTGGTGCATCAGATCGTATGTCTGCTGCAGCGACTCTTTATTACTATGGAAAGAGTATGCGTCTTTCATAATGAATTCGCGGGAACGCATGATTCCGAAGCGTGGCCGAACCTCGTCCCGGAATTTCGTCTGCACCTGGTAGAAATTGGCTGGTAACTGCTTATAGCTCTGAATTTCGTTACGTACCAGGTCGGTAATAACCTCTTCATGGGTCGGGCCAACACAAAACTCGCGGTTGTGTCGGTCCTTGACCCGTAGCAGTTCCGGGCCGTACTGTTCCCAGCGTCCGGATTCCTGCCACAGTTCAGCGGGCTGAATTGCTGGCATCAGAACTTCCTGAGCGCCGGACTTATCCATCTCTTCACGGACAATGCGCTCAACTTTACGCAGGGTACGTAAACCCGCAGGGAGCCAGTTATACAGCCCTGAAGCAACCTTACGGACCATGCCGGAACGCAGCATCAGCTGGTGGCTGATAACCTCAGCATCGGATGGGGTTTCTTTCAATGTAGCAATCAGAAATTGGCTGGCACGCATAGGATCAAAAACCTGATGTCAGATGGATAATAATAAAGGCCAACATTGTAGGGGGGCAGGGGCCACGGAACAAGAGTATCAACCAATGAAAAGCTAGAAAGTTGAGGCTGTTCAGGGCATGTTTGTACCAACGCCGAGTTTTTCCAGTATCAGAGGGTCATCGAAGTGTAGTTTACCGATGAAGTTTATAGCGTGATCGCCAGGCCGCCGTAATGTGCCTGCGCTTTTGACTCCCATCGGCCAGTACAGCCAGCGTTCGTACCTTTGAGAGCCATCAACATACCCCTGTTTATCGAACACCGCCCTGGTACGGGTTAAGTTTTCAGTTGTGGTCGGGGGCAGGGGCAGGGGCAGGGGCAGGGGCAGGGGCAGGTTCAGTAGCTGTTGAAAGGGTAGTAAGTCATAGCCCATAACTCGGGCCGGGTTGGAATTTTCAGCGGGTGAGGCGGTGATCAGAAAATGGGTGTCCGGCTGCAGATACACTGCCATCGCATGGCTTAACTGGCTCCGGTAGACCAGAGTGGGTTCGTCAAACCAGCCAGTGCGTGGCGTGTAGGGTTGATCAGGTTCAAGAATCAGGGTGTACCAGCAGCCACAAAGATGAATACTGTCGAAGGCGATGATCTGGTTTTTCAGGGTCAGGTGTACCCGGAATATAACAGCATCATGCTGACCAGCCAGTATATCGATCAAGCCATCAGCAGGGCGTTCGGAAAACCATGCCAGATAATTTAATTGCAAGACCGGCAGATTGTTAAACAAACCCAGTGAAAGGTAACTGTAGCTGGCAGGATGCGTACCTGTAACCTTTAGATGCTGATCTTGCCAGTGTGGCTGACCAGGAATGTTTGCGGTGGTTGCTGATGCGATCATCCAGGTTGGAGCATATCGCTTAAGCAAGGTTTGTTGTTGCTCTGTGGAGAGTATCGGCAGGCCAAGACTATCGACATGATAGTTAACGGTATTCAGTGGCGGCACTTCAGCAATTGGGGAGTAAGCGTTCCAGCCACTGTTTGATTCTATTGCCCACAGACTTCTTATCTGCTCCTGCTCTTTTAAAATCCCATAACGAAATGGTATCGACGTCAGGGGATACAGGCCGACGATGCGGGCCAGGTCGGAATAGTCATCGTCCTTCCTGAGTTGTCGCAGCCAGCGTAACGTCTGGGGTGGGTTATTAAGCAGCGCCAGACTTAGTTGCTCATTGCAATGGCGAATGAACATCTGCTGGTCGGTAATGCCGTAAGTAGCCTGCCAGCCAGACAGTTCTGCTAGCGGCAAATTAACGCTTTCGCCGATCAGTGCCCGGCTTGCCAGCTCAGACATACGGTTTAATAACGTATCTAAGTTCGACTCATTGACTGACTGATGATGAATGAAGTATTGAATTAAGCGGTCACTGCGCAGCCAGGGCGTGCCGTTAATTCGCTCTCCAATCAGTGTGCCGGTATGCTGTGCTGTCAGTGTGTCGAGGCTGTCGATCGCTTGCTGGCAGCGGGCGATATCGGGGTTTTGCTGTAGTTGAGGTGCTAGCTGGGGTAAGAGTTGAACAGGCAGCTGGGGCTTTAATTGCTGCGAGCAACCAAATAAAAAGAGTATCGATAGAATAAAAAATAGTCGCTGTAGCATCATATCGTCCGGAGAGAATGGTTGAATCTGAACCTGCTGAAGATTGTCCGGTGATATTTAGCTTAACACTCTTTCCGGACAAGCTTTATAATCGCCTTTCCATTTAACCGGCATCACTATTCAGGAAATCAGCATGCAACTGCAAGAGATCGATAAAGAACGTTACAGCAAGCACTTTAAGCAGACCTTTATCGGTGTGGTGCTGGTTCTATTGCTGATCGCGGTGCCGGTTTCTACCTTGCTGATCCAGTTGTTTGGTGATTCTGACGGCAGTAATACCTTGCTTAATCTGGCGGGTGTTGTGGTTGCCGCTTTTGTCGTGGGCGCTCTGTTCCGTAAGTATCGTACGCATCAGTTCCTGCATGAAGTGATGTATGTGTGGGATCTGAAACAGGTACTGAATAAGATCTACCGTAAACAGAAGCAGATAAAGCAGGCGATGACAGAAGGTGACCGGGTTGCGATGCTGATTATGAATTACAGCTATCAGGGATCAAAGCAGTTATACAACCTGGATAACAATACTATTACGATGGATGAGCTGAATCGGGATATGGTAGCGCTGGATAAACTGCTTGATGAGTACGGTTATCAGGTAACGCTGGAAGAGTTCGATGTTGAGTTGCTGCAAGGCTACTAAATTTGTGCCTTTCGCATTAATTTGAAAGCTAAGCCGGGTCTGTTTACCATTTCCGGCTCGCTTCTATTTTTGGTGTGGTTATTTTCGAACCGGCCCTTCGCTGAAGCATTCCAGTTCGCTGCTTTGTTCAAACCAGCAGGCTTTTGAACCCCAGAATATGTTTCGTCCAGGGCGTATTCCGGGATCATGATCCAGGGTACCTGCAGGTATCGCGACGTTACCGCCTCCCTGGATTTCCCACGGCAGCGATGAGCCGCATTGACTGCAAAAGCAGGACGCATAGAACTGAGCGCCTGGCAGTTCAAAGCGAGTCACCTTAGCGGCCCCTTTAGTCCACTCAAACTGGTCAGGCTTAACAAACATGATCGCGCCATGAGCGCTGCCGCTGACTTTCTGGCACCGGCTGCAATGGCAATACTGAAAGCCCCGTGCCCGCCCTGTAAACTGATACCTTACTTCGCCGCAGAGGCAGCTACCGGCAATCTTCTGATCTGACATAATGAACTCCTTTCTGTGGGCGATATTAATTAGGGGTCTGGACAAGTGTAGCTTCAGGCTGCTTAGCGGGAGCCTCTTTAATAATAACTTCCCGCTGCGGGAATGGAATTTCGATCTGCTGTTGCCTGAACTGGCTGTAGATAGCGGCGTTCACCTGAAACTGAATGTCAAAGAGCTGCTTAGTGGGCACCCAGTAACGGTAGGCTATGTCGACCGATGAATCACCAAAACAGGCGATGCCGATTTGTGGCGCGGGTTCTTTAATGACGCAGTCAAATTGCTGTAGCTGATCCCTGATGATGTTAATGGCCCGATCCGGGTCAGCGCTGTAGCTGATGCCGATGCTTGCTTCTACAATAGAGTTTTCGAATGAGTTGATCAGGACTTCCCCGACAATATGCTTGTTTGGGATTGTGATGATCTCACCGTCTTCAGTGGATAGCTGGGTATATGCCAGGCGGATCTCTTCGACAACACCACAAACATCATTGCAGCGGATGGTATTACCCACCACAAATGGTCGCGTCAGAATGATGGTAAAGCCGGCGCCGTAATTTGAAAATACGCTTTGCAGGGCCAGGCCGATACTGAGAGAGACCGCGCCAATAGCGGCAATGAATGGGGCTACGCTGATACCGAACTTGCCCAGACATATCACCATCACCATTGTGATAATCAGCAACCTGACGGTGCTTCCGATAAATCCACTGAGCGTGACATCAACATTATGGCGCTGGCAGATTTTAAGCGTCAGGTTGCCAACCCAGCGGGCGATGATCAGGCCAATTATGAGAATAATAATTGCGCCTATTACCTGAAAGCTGTAATTGACGAAAAAATCGATGACAAGGGTAGAGAAGTGGTTCAGGGTTTCCAGTTCCTGCTCAATCATTGGTTATCCATATATTCAGATAGGTGATTGGCAGGAACCGAATCCGGTAACGTTATATCGCTTCCTGCTGGAAGTCTGAAGAGTCGTAGCTGTCAAGCTGATCGATAAATTCGATTAGCTGGTCCAACTGACGTTCACTGTAGACCGGAATTCCATTTCGCATCAATTCATCCGCGGTGGCGCCGGATCCTGCCTTGATAGTGCCGTTAAAGTTACCATCATAGACCTCCAGATTGCCACAGGAAGGGCTGCGGGATTTTAACAGCGCACAACAGCAATCATATTGCCGGGCCAGCTCCAGTGTTTTTTCTGCGCCAGCCAGAAATTCAGGGGTTACGTCTTCGCCGGTAAAGCTGGTAATACGTAACGGAAATTTTGACTGGATCTCGGCCGGGCTGCGAGGAGTGGGCAGGCCGCCTTCAAGTTCGGGGCAAACCGGTACCAGGCGACCCTGCTCTTGCCAGCGTGTCAGGTGTGAACTGTCTATCAGGTTATCTTTCGCGTCGTAACGGACTTTATTACCCAGCAGACAAGCACTGACCAGTATTTTATTTTTTTTATTCATAGCTCAGCTGTATGTATTTTAGACCGCGCGATTCTAACAGCATTTACGTAGGGGGCAATTAAACTTAAGAAATAATTACAGGTTGTCTGGTTAATAAATGATCAGCGTCATGATCTGAGGCGGTGGCCAAAACTATTCTTCAGATAGGTTAGTGATAAAACTTAGATCGGTTAATGAAAAAAAAGTAGCATCAGCTATTTACGAGCAGGGCTTATCAGGGTATATACTTAAGGGAATACCCTAATAATAAAGATCAGGATGTAGATAATGGATCTGAACCTGAACGAAGAGCAGCACATGATTCAGGATGCAGCCCGCCGCTTTGCAGAAAGTGAGCTGGCGCCGGTTGCTGAAAAAATGGACCAGAGCAAAGATCGAGAGATCTTGCTGGGACATTGCCGGCAATTAGCTGAACTAGGTTTTATGGGGCTCAATATTGATGCTCAATACGGTGGTACTGAAGCGGGTGTTGTGGCATTCAGTCTGGCTATTACCGAAGTCGCTAAAGCTTGCGCCTCCACCGCGGTGACTATGTCGGTTACCAATATGGTAGCCGAGGTCATTCAGGTGGTAGGAAGTGACGAGCAGAAGCAGTTCTACCTGCCGAAATTGTGTAGCGGTGAATACCTGAGTGGCAGCTTCTGTCTGACAGAAGCTGGTGCGGGTTCTGACCCCGCTTCAATGAGGACCCGGGCGGTTAAGACCGATACCGGATGGTCAATCTCCGGAACAAAGCAATGGATCACCAGTGCCGAATTCGCCGGGGTCTATGTAGTATGGGCAGTAACTGATACAGATGCCCGCAAGGGTAAAGGTATTACCTGTTTCCTGGTGCCTGCAGATGCTGATGGTATCAGTGTTGGTCCTGCCGAGAAAAAGATGGGCCAGCACGGCTCAGCTACTAACGAAGTTCATTTTGAAAACTGCGCAGTGCCTGATTCAGCTATTCTTGGCAAATTAAACGATGGTTTCCGTATAGCGGTTGCTGAGCTGGCGGGTGGGCGTATCGGTATTGGCTCGCTGGCGCTGGGTATTGGCCTTGCGGCGATGGATTACGCCGTTGCCTATACCAAAGAGCGTAAGCAGTTTGGTAAGCCTATTGCTGACTTTCAGGGGCTGCAGTGGATGATTGCAGACCGGATGACCGAGCTGGAAGCAGCACGTCTGTTACTGATGAGTGCTGCAGACCGCAAAGAGAAAGGTCAGAGCTTCGCCAAAGAAGCTTCAATGGCCAAACTGTTTGCCAGCGAGAAGGCTAATCAGGCCTGTTATACCGCGCTGCAGTTGTTGGGTGGCTATGGTTATATGCAGGAGTATCCGCTGGAACGGATGACCCGGGATGCGCGAATTACTTCAATCTATGAAGGAACCAGTGAAGTGCAGCGCCTGATCATCGCCCGCGAAGTATTGCAGGCTGCGGGTTGAAGCATTGAATACGCCATTGAAAGGTCTCAAAGTTCTCGATCTGTCGACCTTGTTGCCAGGGCCTTATGCGACGATGCTGCTGGCGGATCTGGGGGCTGATGTGTTGCGGGTCGAATCGGCATCAAGGCCGGATCTGGTGCGTAACATGGCGCCTCAGATCGACGGCCAGTCGGCAGCGTTCAGTTATCTCAATCGCGGTAAGAAATCGTTAGCACTAAATCTTAAACATCCTCAGGCCAGTGCCCTGGTCGGAGAGCTGATTAAAGAGTACGACATTCTGGTTGAGCAGTTCCGGCCGGGTGTAATGGCTCGGTTGGGGCTTGATTACGACAGGCTGAAACAGATAAATCCCGGATTGATCTACTGTTCTGTTACCGGTTATGGCCAAAATGGCCCGTACCGCGATAAAGCGGGGCATGACCTGAACTATCTGGCAGTTTCCGGTGCGGCCAGTCACATGGGGCGTAAAAACTCCGGTCCTGCCCCGATGGGATTGCAGGTTGCCGATGTCGCTGCCGGATCGCACCCTGCGGTCATCTCAATTCTTGCAGCAGTAATCGGCCGTCAACAGAGTGGTGAGGGTTGCTATCTGGATATCTCAATGGCGGATAACACCCTGGCGATGCAGGCATTAATGGCGCCGGGAGCGTTGAATGGTGGCGCAGATCCACTTGCTGAGAGTAACTTTCTGAATGGTGGTGGCTTTTACGACTATTACAAAACAGCAGACAACCGGTACATGGCCGTCGGCAGCCTGGAGCCTCAGTTTCGCCAACGGCTGGCCCGGGCGATGAATATTCAAGATAACCCTCCGCTGGAAACGATGCAGTTCAAAACTCTGCTGCAGCAAAAGTTTCGCCGTCAGGATCTGCAGGCGTGGCGTGATCAGTTACAGGATCTGGATGCTTGTGTTGAACCGGTATTGACGGTCTCTGAAGCGGCGCAGCATCCGCAGTTTATTGCCAGGGGGGTGGTGGTGGAAAAGACTAATGGCGAGCGTCAGGTCGCTTCTACGCTGGGCTTTGACAAGCAAAGTATTGGTGCAGCGCCCAGCTGCGGCGAGCAGGGCGAAGAGGTACTACAAGCGCTAGGTTATACCCCCATTGAGATTGAACAATTAAGGGCTTCTGGTCTGTTTGATTAGAAGCTCGGTAGAAAACAGCAAGTAGCGGTTTATAAATAAACAGGGATATGCCTCCGCAGAGGGGCGGCTTAATAAAGATAACAACGAGGCAAATGATGACCATAGAAAACTATCAGGCGTTTTACGATGCTTTTCAACCGGCGGATATAGAGAACAATCTGGTTGGCAATCTGAAAGACGGCTTTAACGTCTGTGAAGAGATTTGCGACCGTTGGGCTGAAGGCGACAAGGTTGGCTTGTACTATGAAGGGGTCAGCCGGCCAGCTTCCAGTCATACTTTTGCGGAGCTGAAGCAACGCTCTGCACAGTTTGCTAATCTGCTTAAATCCAGGGGTATAGGTAAAGGTGACCGGGTCGCTTGTCTACTTCCGCGTACGCCTGAACTGATGGTTGTCGTGCTTGGTGTGTTGCGTGCCGGCGCAGTTTATCAGCCGTTGTTTACCGCGTTTGGTGGGGGAGCCATTGAATATCGTGTTACCCAGGCACAGACCAAACTACTGATCACCGATCCTGACAATGTGTCAAAGCTGGATGAAGTAAATAACTGTCCACCGGTGCTGCTGTTGAACCGTGATCAGGCTGACGCGAAATACGCAGATAAACTGGACTTTGAAACTGAAATTGCCAGTCAAAGTGATGAGTTTACGCCAGTTAAGATCGGCGCCGATGATCCGTTCCTGCAGATGTTTACCTCTGGTACTGTTGGTAAGGCCAAAGGTGTTGCCGTACCAGCCCGTGCGCTGCTCTCATTTTATGTGTATATGCGTTATGCGATCGGGTTGCGTCCACAAGATACCTACTGGAATGTTGCCGATCCGGGTTGGGCATATGGCCTTTACTACGCCGTAGTCGGTCCGCTATTGCTGGGTAATGCAACGCACTTTAATGAGCATGCATTCACCACTGAGACTACGTACGACATGCTGCGTAAGTACAAGATTACTAATCTGGCGGCGGCGCCGACAGCTTATCGGTTATTGATGGCCAACGACGATATTCTGGGGCCTGATGATAAGTTTGACCTGCGGGTAGCAAGCAGTGCCGGTGAGCCGTTGAATCCGGAAGTGATTAACTGGGTCGACCGCCGCCTTGGTTGTCCGGTCATGGATCACTACGGTCAGACTGAAACCGGTATGACCGCCTGTAATCACCATGATCTGGAGCAGCGGATAGTCAGGGTTGGTTCGATGGGCTTCTCTATGCCAGGGCACCGAGTCGTGGCACTGGATAATGATCTGAACGAAGTCGGCGAGGGTGAAATTGGTGAGTTGGCGGTGGATATGGAGAAGTCGCCACTGTTCTTCTTCCCGGGTTACACCTGGGGGGAAAAGAATCCGTTCCGTGGTAAGTATTACCTCACCGGCGACGTGGTGATCTGTCATGGTGATGGTGGTTTCTCGTTCAATGGTCGTGACGATGACATTATCACTACCGCAGGTTACCGGGTTGGGCCTTCAGACGTAGAAAGCACTTTGCTGGAACATGATGCTGTGACCGAGAGTGGTGTGATCGGTAAGCCGGATCTGGAGCGTGGCGCGATAATTAAAGCCTATGTAGTAATCAAGCCGCAGTACGATCCGAGTGATGAGCTGGCTGCTGAACTGAAAACTCACGTCAGAAGTCGCTTGTCGACCCATGCCTTCCCACGGGAGATTGAGTTCGTGGAGGAGCTGCCAAAAACCCCGAGTGGCAAGATTCAGCGTTTTATTCTGCGCAATAAGGCTAAGGAAGAAGCGGATACCATCTCCTGATGGTCTCTGTTCCGCAATTGCCGGTGCCGGTATTCAGGGTGAGAAACCCTGAATACGCCGCCGAAGTCAGGAGAGT
This sequence comes from Amphritea sp. HPY, assembly GCF_050870985.1. Lineage (NCBI taxonomy): Bacteria > Pseudomonadati > Pseudomonadota > Gammaproteobacteria > Oceanospirillales > Oceanospirillaceae > Amphritea > Amphritea sp. HPY. The sequence goes on from NZ_CP194015.1 coordinate 896,965, forward strand.
GTTTGACAAAGCGCCTTTTGTCCGTGAACTGGGGATAGCTTTGCTGGATTTTGAGCCCGGCCATTGTAATACCCAACTACCGTTAGAGGATAGGCATCTGCAACAGGATGGTTATGTCCATGCCGGCGTACAGGCCACGCTGGCTGACCATACGGCCGGAACGGCGGCGGCAACGTTGTTGAATGCTGAGCAACTTATCTTAACAGCTGAATTCAAAATCAATCTGCTACGTGCTGCTAAAGGAGATAGTCTGTTCTGTCGGGCCGGGGTGCTTAAACCCGGTGCTCAACTGATTGTTGCTGAGTCTGAGGTGTTTTGCGTAGCAGACGGGCAGACTGATCTAGTGGCCAAAGCCACAGTAACGCTGGCTGTTGTCGATAAATCCCGTATATAAAAATAACAAACCGAAACTGATATTCGGAGTATAACTATGCCTGTAATGACGATAGGGGAGATGAATGGCTTTCTGGCTGAGCATTTCCCCCAGGGTGAAAAGTACGGAGTTCTGACCGGCCTGGGAGATGCGTGGGCTGAGATGAAGCTTCCGGTTGATGATGACCATCTGCGACCGGGTGGCACCGTTTCTGGTCCTGTAATGATGGCGCTGGCTGATGTCTGTATGTATGCTGCGCTGCTTGGCCAGATTGGCCCGGTTGCACTGGCGGTGACCACTAACCTGAACATCAATTTTATGAATAAACCGCGTCCGGATCGTGACCTGCTGGCCCGCTGCAGTCTGATGAAGGTTGGCAAACGGTTAGCGGTCGGCGAAGTCTGGATCAGTTCCGAGGGCTCTGAAGAGGTGGTTGCCCATACCACTCTGACCTACTCAATTCCTGCAGACAGATAAGAAAGTTGTTCTAGATGGCAGAAATTGAATTGCAGGAGCGTTTGCTGACGTTTCCTGATGGTACATAGATATTCGCATTGCATGGCCAACATCCGAACAAACTTCAAGGCAGCCGGGAGAGCGCTAAGCCAACGTTGGTACTGTGCATGAAGCGCTGTTGATATGTGGAAGGGCTTTCCACAACAACTGGCTGAAGCGACAGCGCAGGATCTGTTGGTGTATGAACGCCATGGCTATGGTCGCTCTTCACCTATTACCTTGCCCCGGCCGGATGACTATCTGGAGCATGAGGGGCGCGACTGGTTGCTACCGTGCTGGATGCTGAAGGTTTGGATAAAGTAATACTCGTCGGCCATAGTGATGGTGGATCTATCGCTTTAGTCGGGGCGGCGTGCCTGCCTGAGCGGGTAATCGCTATTGTAACTGAAGCGGCCATTTCCGGATTGATAAGCTAACGACAACCGGTATTATCGAAGCGACCAAGGCCTATAGCAGTACCAACCTTCCGAAGCGGAGGGCGCGTTACCACGGTGATCAAACTGATTTGATTTTCCGGGCCTGGAGTGAAACCTGGCTAAGGGAGCGTTTTCAACCCTTGAATCTGACCTGCTGGTTGTCCGATATTCGATGTTCGGCGCTGATTATTCAGGGGGCTGATGATCAGTATGGCACAGGGCTCAGGTTGAAAATATCTGCAGCGGTACTGGTGAACGGGCCAAAGCGCTGTTTATAGAGGGCTGCGGCCATGTGCCACACCTTGAAGCGCAGCAGCAAACAATAGCGGCTATTGACGGGTTTATTGCACCGCTTCAGGGGAGTTGAAGTACGTAAAAGTGGCGCTCAGCCTTCCAGCTGAGCCGCCTGATTAACCAGCTCGGGCAGGCTTTCTGCCCGCATCTTACTCATCACCCGGGAACGGTGTACTTCAACGGTCTTCGGGCTGATACCCAGGTCTTCGGCGATCTCCCGGTTGGCCTTGCCGGTAACGACCAGTGCCATAACCTCTTTTTCCCGGCGACTCAGGCCTTCGTAGAGTTTACGAATCTGTTCCAACTGCTGCAGATCTTTAAACTGCTCATCGCCTTTGCGCAATGCGGATTGTACCAGTGGGATCAGTACTTCATCGTCGAATGGCTTTTCCAGGAAATCAATGGCGCCGTTTTTCATTGCGGTAACCGCCATCGGGATATCGCCGTGTCCGCTGAGTACTACGATCGGCAGGCGAATGCCTCTCTCGAGCATTATTTGCTGCAGTGCCAGGCCGTTAATTTCCGGCATTCGCACGTCGAGCAACATGCAGCCCCGTTCCCCTTTGTAATTGCTGAGGAAGTCCCGCGCCGAAGAAAAGCTTCTTACCGGCAGGTCGTCACTTTCCAGTAACCATTGCATGGAATCTCGAAAATCATCGTCATCATCGACAATAAAAACTGTACCGGTATGTCTGGTCTGCATAAATTAGCCCTTAGCAGGAATCTTAATATAGAACTGGGTGCCTGTTTGTCCGTCGCTCTCTGCCCATAGCTGGCCGCCGTGGGCCTCGATAATCGTACGTGAGATCGAGAGTCCCATGCCGAGTCCGGTGGACTTGGAGGTAAAGAACGGTTCAAACAGTTTTTCTAAGACTTCTTTGGTTATCCCGTTAGCGTTATCGGCAACCGAAATATATATATAGTCATTGGCTTTGCGGGTGCTGATAATAACGGGTCGGTGAGTTTTTTCACAGTCGTTATAGGCTTCAATTGCATTTCGGATCAGATTCAGCAGCACCTGCTCGATCTGGATCTTGTCGGCAACCAGTGGTAACTCGCCGGATTCAAGTTCATATTCAAAGGTAGTGTTGTGATCCAGCGCTTCCTGTTTCAGGAATTCCGCGATCTCCTGGCAACTTTCGTTGAGGGAGAATTCCATCCGCTGGTATTCGGTTTTTTTAACGAAGCTACGCATTCGTTTGACTATTTCAGCTGCGCGTTTAGCTTGCTTTGTGATCAGCTCCATCGATTTACTGACTTCCTCGATGGTGCTGATACGGCCCTCGTCGATACGACGTATCGAGCCCCGGCAGTAGTTGAGAATAGCCGCCAGTGGTTGGTTTATCTCATGGGCCAGACCCGATGCCATCTCACCCACCGACAGGAGGCGGGCGATATGCGCCATTTCGAGCTGGTTACGTTTCATCTCCTCTTCGGCCTTGCGGCGCAGGGTGATATCGCGGCCGATGATGGAGTAGTACTCAACCGCCATATCTTCGTTCAGGTTACGGTGTGCTATAACCTCGCGAATTTCAGCCGTGCGGTCGCGACCAGATGGCAGTTGCAGTGGGATACTGCCGTACCAGGTGCCGTGAGTTGCCGCATGGCTCAATGCGTCCTGCACCAGGGAGGCGAAGACCTTTGGGTCGAAAAGCTGTTCCAGATAAAACACCACTGGGTTCTCTTTTTCGGTACCCATAGTGATGTAGGTAGCTTCGTTCATATAGGTCAGCTGCATGGTTTTATGATTGCAGAACATGATCATATCGGAAGAGGCTTCTACTACCCGTGCCAGACGGCGAGTGGCTTGCTGAGCCAGAGTCTGTTCGGTTACATCACGGGAGACACAGATCACCTCGATCGGCTTGCCTTCATCATCGCGCAAAGTACGGCTGGTGGTTTCGAGCCATATATAGTGGCCATTCTTGTGCTTATAGCGATAGACGTTGGTGTACATCCCTTTACGATAACGCACAGAATCTGAGCGCTTGATCAGATTGTCGGCATCTTCGGGGTGAAACAGATCGTAACCCGCCGTGCCGATCATCTCGTTGACGGTGTAGCCCAGCATCCGCTCCACCGCCGGGCTTACATCGAGGAAGGTCCATTCCTGAGTCGGGGTATGCCGGGAGATCATATCGGTGGATTGTTCGACCAGAAAACGGAAACGTTCCGCTTCATCCAGGTCGCTGATCGCTTTAAGGTCTTGTTCTGCGCTCATTGTTTCTCACTAGTTTTTTCTTACTATTTGCATTCTCAATGCGCCAGTAACCCTTAAGGGGGTCAGGCTTAGTATGCCTGCTTTGACTATAGAATAACTTGTCTAATTAGGGTAATTACGTATTATTGTTGTTGCAATCAGGGTATACCCTGATTTGAGAAAGGCAGATTAAGAATTAAAACAATAACTTCACCGCGGTTGCTGGCTGAGCAAGTGGGCGGTGTTACCAGGGCTTTTGACTATGTCGACACACTCTAATCCGTACCAGTTCGGACTGGATAAAAATGCAGCAAATTTTTCTGCGCTGAGTCCGCTGACTTTCATTGAACGCGCGGCAACTGTGTTTCCCAACCATACTGCAGTTATTCATCAGCAGACCCGACGTAACTGGTCGCAAACCTATATCCGATGCTGTCAGCTGGCTAGTGCGCTGACTAAGAACGGAATCGGTGAAGGTGATACGGTCGCGGTGATGTCACCTAACCTGCCGGAAGTATTTGAATCGCATTTCGGTGTGCCGATGTGTGGTGCAGTATTGAATGCGCTGAATATTCGTCTCGATGCTGAAGCGCTTGCTTTTATTCTGCAGCATGCTGAGGCCAAGGTGCTGATCGTCGACCGAGAGTTTTCTGAAGTGATCGGTAAGGCGCTAAAGATGATCCCGCACCGACCGCTGGTGATCGATATCGATGATCCCTATTACGAGGGCGGCGAGTTGATCGGCTCGACCGACTATGAAGCCTTTATAGCGCAAGGCGATGCTGATTATAACTGGCAGATGCCGGCTGATGAGTGGGATGCGATCACCCTTAATTACACCTCAGGCACTACCGGTAATCCGAAAGGGGTGGTGTATCACCATCGCGGCGCGTACCTGAATGCGATGAGTAATATTGTTTCCTGGAATATGGGGCAGCATCCGGTTTATTTGTGGACTCTGCCTATGTTCCACTGCAATGGCTGGTGTTTCCCATGGAGTATTGCCGCGGCCGCCGGGGTTAGTGTTTGTCTGCGCCATGTTCGGGCCGATGATATATATGGCGCTATTAAACAGGAAAAAGTTAATCATTTCTGCGGTGCGCCGATCGTGCTGAATATGCTTAATAATGCTCCGGATGAAATGAAAGCCGGCATCAATCACTCGGTTAAGGTGATGACCGCAGGTGCTGCGCCACCGGCTGCTGTGATTCAGGGTATGGAGACAATGGGATTCTCGGTTACCCATGTCTATGGTCTGACCGAAACTTATGGGCCTTCAGTGGTTTGTGAGTGGCATCAGGAGTGGAATGATCGCACTGATGAAGAGATCGCCCGTCTGAAATCCCGGCAGGGAGTGCGTGCGCCGATGTTGGATGGCCTGATGGTGGCACATCCGGATACTCTTGAGCCGGTACCGCAAGACGGTCGAACTATGGGTGAAGTGTTTATGCGCGGCAACCTGGTTATGAAAGGTTATCTGAAGAACCCATCAACCACTGAAGCCAGCTTCGCCGGCGGCTGGTTCCACTCGGGTGATCTGGCGGTATGGCATCCGGACGGCTATATCGAGATTAAAGATCGCTCCAAAGATATCATTATCTCCGGTGGTGAGAATATCTCCTCAATCGAAGTGGAAGATGTGTTGTACCGAAACAGCAGCGTGATGGAAGCGGCGGTGGTCGCTAAAGATGATGAAAAATGGGGCGAAGTGCCTTGTGCCTTCGTCACTCTGAAAGAGGGGGCTGAAGTATCGGAGCAGGATATTATCGACTTCTGTCGCGATAATATGGCTAAATTTAAAACCCCGAAGAAGGTTGTATTTGGTCCGTTACCTAAGACCTCGACCGGCAAAATTCAGAAGTTTGTGCTACGGGATAAGGCTAATACCTGAAGTTGCCGGCAAGCCTTCCTGCCAGTAGCTAGAAAAACTTAAAAACACCTGGCTGCGAAGTCAGGTGCTTTTGTATGCTGCGGTCTTTTAATATTGCAGTGGTCTTTAGCTAAAGAGCGGATAAGCTGTTAGTATTGCGCGCCAAATTTAAACCGCTCGTTTTACGCTATCAGGATCAGAATATGTCAAAGTTTTTTTTCAAAGGTACGCCTGATGTGATGGGTAAGTACGGTAAAAGTGGTTATAACCCTAAGCCTAATGTTAAGCCCGGCAGTGAAAGCGATCCTTTATCCATCCTGGTTGGCTCTGAAGCGCGAAAAGTTGAGATTGAAAACATTTTGCTGGAACATGACCTGTTCGCTGAGATAGAGGTAGACTCTTCTGCAGAAGAGAATATTAGCGAACTGGATGCTGTATTAAATACACCGAAAACCCAGCGCTTTGAGAAAACCCCTGAACGTAACGAACCATGCTCATGCGGCAGTGGCAAGAAATACAAGAAATGCTGCGGCTAAAGTAATATGCCAGGTTAAAGAGAAATGCACCGTTTCTACAACCGGTGCGTTTTTTATATTGAGAGATTACATCTCTGATCCAGCGAGTATTGAACCTGAAATATCCAGTAAACATTCTGCTCAATGTCGATTACTACCGAATTGTTTTTTCTAGCCACTAGCAAGTCGCGTAGCGACGTCTAGCGAGCCACGAAGTGGCGTTCTAGCAACTGCCCCTCACTGCTTTAAAAGGCATTCTTTATCTGTTCACGAATCTGTTCGGCTTCGGTCTTGCGCTGTTTCAGGCGTGCAACATCAATTTCGCTGAGACCTTTCTCGCGCAGCGCGTAATCGATCTGTTGCAGCGCTTTATCGATCGCGCCGATATGCAGAAAGTATTCGGTACGTGCTTCGTGCACGCCAAGTGTGTTGCCAGCCAGACCGTAGGTTTCGGCCAGTTCGTACCAGATAAAGCTGTTGTTAGGCTGGCTTTTACTCAGCTTTTCATAAAGTGTAACTGCCGCTTTGGCGTCGTTGTCGGCACGCAATGCCTGGGCATAGAGTAGTGTCGCCGGATAGCTGTCCGGATACAGTTGATAGAGTTGTTGCGACAGGGTTCTGGCGGCATCGTATTGCTCCGCTTTTAATAACAGTTCAGCGCGGGTCAGCTTTATATACAGATGGCTCTGTAGTTCGTTTGGCAGCTGGTCAAGGGTCGTTGTTGCCCTGGCAAATTTCTTATCGCGAATCAGGGCCAGGGCCAGCCCGTAGCGACTGGTCGGATCATCCGCTGCGTTTTCTTCGTAACCATCGATTAACTGGTCAAGTTGCTCGGCGAAGTTGACCTGAATTCGTTTCTGAATCAGCAGGAAATCATAGCGGCGGTCTTTGAATGATGGTTTTGGTAGTTGTCGGGCGCGGCTTTCGGCATCGGCGATACGGGATTCAGTGACCGGGTGAGTAAGCAGAAACTCCGGTGGTTTCTGGCCCAGGAAGCGGCCCGAGCGTTGAATGCGGGAGAACATTCTTGGCATCGCGTAGGGGTCAAAACCCGACTCCACCAGATTTTGCATACCGATACGATCGGCTTCCTGCTCGTTACGGCGACTGAAAGCAAGACCGGCTTGTTGGCCTGCCGCCATGGTGGATGACAGTCCGGCAAGACCTGCCTGGCTATCGGCAGAGGCAATCAGGATGCTGGCCAGTATACCTGCCAACATCAGCGGAGTGTTGTTACGGGCTTCTTCAAGCTGCTGGGCATAGTGGCGCTGGGACAGGTGTGCAAGCTCGTGGGCGAGAACCGATGCCAGCTCTTCTTCATCCTGTGCGCCTAGCAGCAGGCCTGCATTAACACCGACCACTCCACCAGGCACTGCAAATGCATTAAGTGCTTGATTATTGAGGACCACCAGTTGCAGGCGATGGTCCTGTAGCTGGCTTGTTTCGGCTAGCTGCCATAACAGGTTTTTGAGATAATTGACGACCAGGGGGTCGCCATACTCCGGTGCGCTGCCACGCAGCATGCGAGCCCATACCCGGCCCAGCTGATATTCCTCTTCAAGGGATATTACCGATGAATTGTTGGCGATCACCGGCAGCTCACTGCTGACTGCGGGGGCTATACTGGAGCAGGTCAGCAGTGCGGCAATACCGTAGTGGCTAAAATTACGTAAGTATCGATGACATCTGAGCACGCGGCTTAATCCTTATTGTTGAATACAGTCGTGGAAGTTAAGGCGTTATGCATTGGTTCCATTATATTAACTCAGTTTTTGTTATATATTGCTGATCTTAAAATAAAATTGCAGGACTAGCAGATAAATGAGTGATTACCAGATCGATCAGTTTCTTGACGCCCGGGGGCTGAACTGCCCGTTGCCTTTGCTAAAGGCGAAACAGGCGTTACATAAGCTTGCTGCTGGCCAGATTCTCAAAATAGCGGCGACCGATGCCGGTTCTGTCCGCGACTTCAGAGTATATACCGATCAGTCAGACCACCAGATGCTGCAATCGTTCAGCGAAGGCGACGACTATATCTATATCATTCGCCGTGGTCAGGCTTAGGAGAGTCCGTCTGTGAGAAAGATTTTCAGTAAGTGGATTGAAAGCTACTTTTCCAATGAAGAGGTTCTGCTGCTGTTTGTGCTGCTGGCGACATCTCTGGGTGTTATTCTGTATCTGGGTCAGCCATTGGCGCCGGTGTTTACCAGTGTCATTCTGGCCTTTCTGATGCAAGGGGTAATTGAGTGGCTGAAACAACGTAACGTGCCGCATTTGGCCTCTGTAATTCTGGTGTTTCTCGGATTTGTCGGGATTCTGCTGTCGTTGATTCTGTTTGTCTTTCCTCTGGCCTGGAAGCAATCGGTTAACCTGTTTAATGAACTCCCAAGAATGGTAACTGAGGCCAAGGCTGTGCTGCTGCTTTTACCTCAGCAATACCCGGATATTTTCTCTGAGAAGCAGATCAGCCAGATCATCGACCTGGCAACCGCCGAGCTGAGTCAGGTAGGACAGTGGGTAGTGACATATTCTCTGAACTCTATTGCCGGTCTGGTGGCGTTGCTGATCTATCTGGTGCTGGTGCCTATCCTGGTATTTTTCTTCCTCAAGGACGGCTCTTCACTGACCCGCTGGTGGCTCTCTTTTCTGCCGGATAAGAAGGAGATGCTGAGTAAAGTATGGGCTGAAATGGATGACCAGATCTCTAACTATGTACGTGGCAAGGCGATTGAAATTGTCATCGTAGGCTCGGTAACCTATGTCGCGTTTGCGCTACTCGGTATTAACTATGCCGCGTTGTTGGCTATTATTGTTGGCTTGTCGGTGCTGGTTCCCTATATCGGAGCCGCGCTGGTGACCTTGCCGGTGGCGCTGATCGGTTTCGTGCAGTGGGGCTGGACCAATGAGTTCTGGTATCTGATGCTGGCCTACGGCATCATCCAGGCGCTGGACGGCAATGTGCTGGTACCCTTGCTGTTTTCTGAGGCGGTTAATCTGCATCCGGTGTCGATTATCATCGCGGTGCTGGTGTTCGGTAGTATCTGGGGGGTGTGGGGCGTTTTCTTTGCGATCCCTCTGGCGACCCTGATCAAGGCGATTCTTAATGCCTGGCCGAAGAGTGAAGTGCTTGAAATGACTGAGACCTGAGTTTTTTCGGGGGCAAAAAAAGAACCGGCTGCTGCCGGTTCTTTTTTAAGTTGCGTAATAATTACAGCGCTTTTACTGCTTCCAGTACTTCGTCGACATGGCCTTTAACTCTGACTTTTCGCCATTCGCTGCGCAGTACGCCTTCACTGTCGATCAGGAATGTGCTGCGTTCAATGCCCATGTATTCCCGGCCGTAGTTTTTCTTCAACTTGATCACGTCAAAGTGTTTGCATAATGCCTCTTCGGGATCGCTGATCAGTTCGAATGGGAATTCCTGTTTCGCCTTAAAATTTTCGTGGGAGCGCAGGCTTTCGCGGGAAACCCCGAAGATCTGTGTATTGTTGCCCCTGAATTCCTGGATAAGATCTCTGAAGTTCTGACCTTCTGTAGTGCAGCCAGGCGTGCTGTCCTTTGGGTAAAAGTAGATTACAACATTGGAACCTTTAAGTTCCGACAGGGTCACTGTTAATTCACTGGTGGCCTCGGCTGTGAAGTCACTGACTGCTTGATTAAGGGCGGGCTGACTCATAATAATTCCTTTACAAAAAAAACATTACTCAATACTACGCTTATCTGACGCATTTCAGTTAGAATGTCAGGCTTTATACGATAACAGATTTATGTCATAGAGAAGCTGGTATCCGGCATTTCAGATACCAAAAATGGTACTGGTCGGATTAGCTAACTTATTGAGGCGTAAGAGGTTGAGCGCTGATAGGTTGGCAAGTACCATAGGCTTTTGTTAATACATACGGAGACGAAGATGATTACTGGCAGCATTGTTGCTCTTGTTACCCCGATGATGTCTAACGGCGATGTTGATTGGGACGCGCTGGATAAGGTTGTAGACTTCCATCTGGAGAAGGGTACTGATTCTATCGTGGCGGTTGGCACTACCGGAGAATCTGCCACACTGAACTGCGATGAACATTGTCAGGTCATCAAACGGGTGGTAGAGCGGGTTGCCGGTGCGATCCCTGTGATTGCCGGTACCGGGGCTAATTCTACCCAGGAAGCGATTGAGCTTACCCGCAGTGCTAAAGATGCGGGTGCCGATGCATGTTTGCTGGTGACTCCGTACTACAATAAGCCGACTCAGGAAGGTTTGTATCAGCATTATAAGACCATTGCTGAAGCGGTTGATATCCCACAGATTTTGTACAATGTGCCAGGACGTACTGCTTGCGATATGCTGCCTGAGACCGTACTGCGTCTGGTTGAAATTGAAAATATTGTAGGCATTAAAGAAGCTACCGGCGATCTTGATCGTGCTAAAGTCCTGATCGAGGCTGCACCAAAAGATTTCGCTATCTACTCCGGAGACGATGGAACTGCGGTTGAGCTGATGCTACTCGGTGGTGACGGTAATATTTCGGTAACGGCTAACGTCGCTCCGGCTGAAATGGGCGAGCTGTGCCGCCTTGCAATAGCTGGAGACGCTGATGGTGCTCGTGCAATTCAGGAAAAGCTAAACCCGGTTCATAACGCGATGTTCGTCGAGGCTAATCCGATTCCTGTGAAGTGGGCGATGACTGAGATGGGCTTGATGGGGCTGGGTATCCGACTGCCGCTGACCGTACTGGATCAGCAGTATCATTCTCAGGTGCGTGAAGCCCTGAAGACTTGCGAAATTATCTAATCTATCTATACGGACGAGCAGAATGAGAATAATCACCTTGCTGCCTTTGGCAGCAGCTGTGTTAAGTGTTGCAGGTTGTGGCTCCATTTCTAATCCGATCTATGGTGAGGACGGTATTATTAATGACCGGAGTCAGAATTATGAGAAGTCTGAGTCCACTAACCGACTGGAACTGCCGCCAAGCCTGCAAGCTCGTTCTAAACAGATGGAAGATCGGCTGAGTGTGCCGTCTGCCGGCCAGACCGCTTCGGTTCGTACTTCTGATTTTGAAGTACCTCGTCCTGAGTTTTTCTATGCCGATGCCGGTAGTGAAAAGGTTAACCTGAAGCGTGAAAATGGCGATAAGATCCTTATCGTCGATGAGCCGGTGGGTGATGTCTGGGTTCAACTTCAGGACTTCTTACGTTTTAATAATGTTGAACTGGCTAAATCAGCTCCTCGCGAAGGGGTGATGGAGACCGCCTGGATCGACTCTGACGGCAAAGATTACAGTTTTATTGATAGCCTGATAAAAAAGATGACTTTTCAGGATATTGACGGTGCAGTCAGCGACAAGCTGCAGATATCCGTCCGTCCGGTAAAGGATGATTACAACCGTACTTCAATTGCAATGAAGCATGTCCGGGTTGCCCAGGCTGAGAAATCATCTACTGTGGACTGGAGTGGTTCAGCGCAGGATGTTGGTTATAAGTCGGATATGATGTTTGAGGTGCTGCGTTACCTGAGTAAGTCATCTAGTGATGTGACGACTCAGAGTGCCCTGGTTAAAAAGCAGAGCCAACGGGCCCGCCCTCAGTTAGGCCGTGATTCTAAAGGCTTCCCGGCACTTAAAGTAACGGCACCAGTCGATCAGGCATGGGCTCAGATTGATTCCGCATTGACCCGGTCAGGCCTCGATGTGGGAACCCGGGATCAGGGGGCTGGTATTTTCTATATGACCTATACAACATCAACGCCGTTTGATGAAGTAGAAAAGATGGGCTTCTTTGAGTGGCTTCATTCTGACCGTAAAGAGATCAAGCTGAGCACCGGAGGGGTGGCAAGTGCGCTTGGTTTTAATGAAGACGCTGAACAGATAAGTTATAGTGCTAAGCCCGTAAGCCGCCCGGTTGTTAAGGAAAGTCCGCTTAAGGTTCCGCTTCAGTCTGATGGGGAAGAAGCTATTGTCACAGTCGCTTCATCAGTGCCAAAAGATGCTGTTGATACTGAACAAGAGAGTTACAATCTCAACGATCCAAATGATCCGGCTAATCAGAAGGGTTTCAAAATCTGGTTTAATGGTAAGGTGCTCTATAATTTCGGTGCTGAAGAGGGGGGCGTCTTCAACTCTGATACCGGTACTTACGAGCATGTTGGTCAGTATCAGCTGAAAATGAACCGCACAGCGAATGGTGTTTACCTTACTGTGAAAACGCCGGAAGGTTATTCAGCGCCGGCCGTAATTGCTGATGAGATTCTGTGGGAAATTAAAGATAGTATCTGATTTACCACAGGTTATATCTGAAAAGGGGCGTGAGCCCCTTTTTTGTTGCCTTAAAATGGGGAAAATTATGAAAGCAGTTTTTCTGGATCTGAAAAGCCTTGATTGTGACGACCTGCAACTGACTGATCTGCAGTCTCAGTTCGATAGTTTTGAAGGTTTTGCGGAAACCGCGCCGGAGCAGGTAGCAGGTCGGATTGTCGATGCTGATGTGGTTATCGTCAATAAGGTAGTACTCGATGCAGCATTACTGCAGCAGGCCAAGCAATTAAAACTGATCTGTATTGCTGCGACCGGCACCAACAATGTGGATCTGGTAAAGGCCGCAGAGCTAAATATTAAAGTGGCTAATTGCCAGGCCTACGGTACCGCTTCGGTAGCTCAGCACGTACTGACTTTGATGCTGGCACTGCATACCAATCTCATAGCCTACAATACTGCGGCCCGTAATGGTCAGTGGGCGCAGGCAAAGCAGTTCTGTCTGCTGGATTATCCGATTCAGGAGCTGGAAGGTAAAACACTGGGATTGGTTGGTTACGGCAACCTGGGGGCCGGGGTAGCCCGATTAGCTGAAGCCTTTGGTATGAAAGTCCTGATCGCCCAGCGTGGTGACAAGGTAGTTGAAGGGCGCTTACCGCTGGCTCAGTTACTGCCCCAGGTTGATGTACTGACATTGCACTGCCCGCTGACTGATGACACCCGGAACCTGATCGATAGTGCTGCGCTGGCGCTGATGAAGCCAGGATCGTTCCTGGTCAATGCTGCCCGTGGCGGTATCGTTAATGAGACGGACTTAGCACAGGCATTAAAGTCGGGTCATCTGGCAGGTGCCGCCACAGATGTGCTGACCGTTGAGCCACCGGTACAAGGTAATCCGCTACTGGCTGATGATATTCCTAACTTGATTGTTACGCCACACAGTGCCTGGGGCAGTGTTCAGGCGCGGCAGAGAATTGTTGCGCAGATGACCGAGAGCATAGCAGGCTTTAAGCGAAACGAAATGATTAGAATGGTGGTGAGCTGAAATACTGCCGGTAAGCGGGGCGGGGGCAACTGAAAATCAGTTGCTCGCCTGCTTCAGGGGAGGATAACCCCCTTCATTCGGTATGTAATAGCAGCCTGTCCGCCATCGCTTTCTGCAGCGACCTGTTGTCCCGGTCACAGCACAGGGGCTGTTAGATTGATATCAGCCCCGGTGGCCCTTGCCGGCGAACAACTTTTGCTTTTTGGCCGGTTTTTTACCCTTAACAAACAACGCCATCGATTCGATGTGATGGGTCTGAGGGAACATATCCATAACCAGGAACTGCTCCAGGCTGTAGCCTTGCTCTTGCAGCAGCTGGCTATCGCGGGCCAGGGCTCCCGGGTTACAGGAGATGTAGAGAATTTTTTCCGGTTTCAGTGCGGTTAGTTGCGGAATAATGGTCGCGGCACCTGCCCGGGGTGGGTCAAGCAGGATCTTGTTGTAACCCTTTCGGTACCAGTGTACGCCGGCCAGGCTTTCTGCCAGGTTAGCGCAATGGAACTCACAGTTGTTTAGTTGGTTCTGCTCGGCATTGAAAGCGGCCTGATGAACCATCGAAATGTTACCTTCGATACCGGTAATCTGCGCACCACTGCGTGCCAGTGGCAGTGAGAAGTTGCCGAGTCCGCAGAACAGATCAAGAATCTGGTCATCATTCTGTGGTGCCAGCAGGCTGATCGCCTGATCAATCATCTGCTGATTGATTCCTGCATTGACCTGAATGAAGTCACCGCTGCGGAACCAGAGTTTCTCGTCAGATAACTGGTAGCAAACCTGTGCAGATGGTTGCTCACTCTGGCTTGCATCATTGCCGGCAAAGTTAAGCGTTAGCTGATACTGGTCGGCAACCTTCTGCAGTTTCTGGCGCAGTTCGGCATTGATATTTTTCACGTGCCGGATAGTCAGAAAGCCACCGCTATCACCCAGATCTATTTCAAGATGGGTGATCATCTTGATATCACCCGCATCCTGCAGAGTGTCCCGAACTACGCTGAAAATGTTTTCCAGGCGCTGATCCAGCACTTCGCAATTATCGATCTGGCACAGCAGATTGCTCTGTTTGCGGCGGAAGCCAACGATCGGCTCGCCATCGGCCAGCTGATTGACACCGATGCGGGCACTACGACGGTAATGAGTGCTCGCTGAGCGTAGCGGTGCCAGAACCTTAGTCGGTGTTGTCTGGCCGATGCGTTGCAGCTGATCAAGTACCTGGATCTGTTTCAGTTCCAGCTGACGCTCAGCTGATAAGTGCTGCAGATCACAGCCGCCACACTCAGCGTAATGGGGGCAGCTGGGTTCAATTCGATCCGGGCTGGGGCTAAGAATTTCGATTGCATGAGCTGCATTGAATTTACTCTTTGCTTCAGAAAAGCGGGCCAGTACTCTTTCACCAGGCAGGGCATTGCTGACAAAGGTCACTTTGCCTTCAAAACGACCAACACCTAAGCCATCATGGCTGAGTGATTCTATCTCAATCTCGACCGGATCTGATGGCAGTGCCGGGGTGGATTTAGCGCTTTGCGGCTGTGGTTTTTTGCGTGACTTGTAGCGTTTCATTCGACCTCTCCTGAAGAATGCGGGATTCTATCAGTTATATAGTGTCGCTTACAGAAATCGTGCCGCTTTAAATGATTATCTTGATTAATTATATGGGCTGCTCAGATAAACAACTGGCAGATAGGATCTAGATAAACCAGGGTAAGCAGAAGAACAGATAAATACTCAGTTCGGTCAGTTGCTGGCAAGTACCGAGGCAGTCACCAGTATAACCGCCGATCCTCTTGTTAAAGTAATAGCTGCAACCCGCTGTGATCAGGCATACCGGAATCAGTACCAGCCAGGCACTTAAACTGGCCATCAGTAGCAGAGCCAGTACCGGTGGGAGGCTGGCGATAAGCAAACCGTTGCGGTCAATCCTGTTTGCCAGTGGCTTAGCTTTAGCGTCCGCATCTTCCCTGACATAGCTATCCCGATATATAAGGCAGACCGCAGCAAAGCGGCTCAGGCTATGGCCCAGAATCAGGATGCTCGCCGGATACATAAGTTCACTGAGGGCATGGTATTTGATGGCCAGTGTCATGATCAGTGCGACAACGCCATAGGTGCCGATACGGGAATCTTTCATGATCCGCAGTATCTGTCCTTTATCCCAGCCACCACCAAAGCCATCAGAGCTATCGGCCAGGCCATCTTCATGGAATGCGCCGGTAAGCAGGATAGTGGTAAGCATTGATAGTAATACAGCAAGGCTTAGCGGCAGGAGTTGAGCGGCGAGGGATAGCACCAACGCGGCGCAGGCGCCAATAAAAAGGCCGATCAGCGGCAGGTAGCGGCTGGCCCGGTTAAGGTTAGCCGCTGAATAATCGACTCCTTGAGGTGCCGGGATACGGGTGAAAAATACCAGGGCGTTAAACAGCAGGTTAATCTCGGGATGAAAGGCTTTCATTCGTAATCGGCTCGGGTATAAAATCGTGTTAGTTTCACAAACAGCCCACTGTAATTCAATCTGTTGAGTAGGTCTATGACGCAAGAACACCCTTTCGCACCCTTTGTGCGTATCCTTGGTAAAGGCAAAAAAGGTTCCCGATCGTTAACCCAGGAGGAAGCGCGGGAAGCGATGCGGATGATTCTGGCCGGGCAGGTTGAACCTGAGCAGTTAGGGGCCTTTCTGATGCTGTTGCGGGTAAAGGAGGAGTCTCCGGAAGAGCTGGCCGGTTTTATCGAAGCGGTACGCAACCATTATCCTGCCCCGGATCACCTTCAGGTTGATCTGGACTGGTCGACTTATGCGGGTAAGAAGCGCCAGTTACCCTGGTTTATACTTACTGCGCTGGTACTGGCCGATAGTGGTGTAAAGATCTTTATGCATGGCGCAAAAGGCCATACGCCGGATCGAATTTATACTGAGGATATGTTGGCGCAGTTTAATATACCGGTGGCCGCTGATTGGTTACAGGCTGAGCAAGGTTTAGTTGAGCGTAACTTTGCATTTATGTCGATCGATAGTCTCAGTGCCGAGATGGGACGGATTATTAACCTGCGACCTATTATGGGCTTACGTTCGCCGGTACACACCTTATGTCGCCTGCTTAACCCATTGCGGGCACGGCATACTGTTGATGGCGTGTTTCATCCCGCTTATGGCCCTATGCATCAGAAAACCGCACAGCTGTTGGGTGTCGAGCAAGGTTTGACCATTAAAGGCGATGGCGGAGAAGCAGAGATTAAACCGGATTCAGAATGCGATCTGCAATGGACCCGCGATGGCAAGTACAGCACCTCAGAATGGCCGCGATACTTTCCAAAGCGGCTCGTAAAAGAGGATTTGGATACCTCAGACTTATTGGCTGTGTGGCGTGGTGAAAAGTATCATGAATATGGTGAAGGCGCGCTAGTTTCTACCCTGGCGGTGGTGCTGAAGCTCCTGAATCAAGGGGAGAATGAAGCAGATTTGATTGCTAGCGCTGAAACGATGTGGCAGCAGCGGGATAAAGGGAAATATTAAAATAAACGTTGCTCGTGGCTCGACTGTCGCTTCGCGACTCATTCGTAGCTCGGAAATGCAAAGAACCGTTGCTCGTGGTTCGACCGTCACTTCGCGACTAGCTCGTAGCTCGAAAGGGCCTTCTTAATTATTTCTGAGGCTGCTCAGAGCAGGGTTACGTTGTAAGGAAATTACTTTAAAAAAAACGTGCTTCGGGCGCGTTTTTTATTGTCTTTGAAAAGGTGCCGGTTTGATAATTCTGTCGAGCAACGGCTAGTGCCTTTCCTGAACCTGCGTTCGGCGAGAAATTGCATATACTATGTACCATTGCTTAATGGTAATCAGGGGATGCTATGTCGGGTAGGTTAAAGGTGGTTGCTTTTTCTTCTGTTTTTCATCTGGCTGTTTTATCGGGGTGTGCGGAACTGTCTTCGTCCGGGTGGATCGCCACGGATGATAATCCTCAACTCGCTCAGGCTGAATACCGTCGGGGAATGGAGTATACCCAGGGGCAGGGTGTAGAGCAGGACTATGCCCGCGGGGTAGCTGAGTTCAAGCGTGCTGCTTATCATGGCTCAGCCAACGGCGCTTATATGACAGGCATGTCCTATCTCACCGGACGCGGTGTCGGGCATAGCTTCAGCAATGCTGCTCAGTGGCTTGATCAGGCAGCGAAGCAGGGGCATAGCCGGGCGCAGTATCAGCTATCAAGGTTATATCTGGGGGGCAATGGCGTCGACAGGGATCCGATATGGGCGATGTTTCTGGCAGGTAAAGCGGCTGCACAGAATCATCCTAAGGCTGCGTTTGAGCTTGCTGTCGGCTATGCCAAAGGTCTGGGGTTGCCAGAAAGTGACGCCGCTGCATGGTACTGGTTTAGTCAGGCAGAAAAATTCCAGATTGAGCATTCAGAACAGTTGCGACGTAAGATGCAAAGGTTAACTACACCTGCTCAGCGTCAGCAAATCAGTCAGCGTATGCTGCGCAGGCAAAAGCCGGATCGAGCGACAGCTCAATATATCCAGCAGCAGCTCAAGCGGATTGGCTACCTGCAAGGCAGTGTTGATGGTATTTGGGGACAACAAAGCCGCGTGGCATTTAATCGCTATACCCGACAAGAACTGTTGTTATCCGATGTCGCTATCGACTGGAATACATTGCAACTACTGAGAGATACCCGCTAATGGTATAGCGGGGACCTGATATCACGTAGTGGCTTCTTAGCGGTTAGCTGGGCTACAGAGCAGTTCAGTTTTCAGCATCAGGTTCCCCATCAGGTTCCTCTGCCGGCTCGATACCCAGAAGGCTATTTACCGCGTTGACTACCTCCTGATCGACATCTTTGTTAGATATGTCAGCCAGCATTCCGACCGCTTTTTCTTCTGCCAGAGATCTTTCTTCAGGGCTTAGCGACTGATCATTCGCATCTGCTATCGCTTGTTCATAGGCGGCTATCTGGCCAACCATAGAGCTTTTGGATGCATTTTGTCGGGCGTTTGGTGACGCATGTGCAGCATTCAGGCTACCCAGCTTGCTGGCGACCGATCCATGATTGTTGCCAAACTCACCATAGCCATTACCCTGATTGCGGCCGTTTTCTTTGCCGTGCCCGGGGCTATGGCTAACGCCAGCGTCCGCTTCCGCGCTATGGCCATTACCATGGCCGCCACCATTACCTCCGCCATTCCCCCCGCCGTTGCCTCCACCTTCGCCGCCTTTGGCATAGGCGCCGGAACCAAACATAAGGCTCATATGTTGCTCGCCCAGTGCCGGGGTCAGAAACAGGGCAAGAATAAGGACTGATCGTAAAAAAATACCAGACATAAGTGTTCCTCCTCTGACTGAGTGTAGATGACCCCAGAAAGTGTTGAGGTGAATTACGTGCTACTAAAAATGGTTTTGAATGAAGTAAATTGATATTAAAGAGCCAGACCCGCCTGGTTCAAAGCGGGAGCCTGGGCAGTAGCAGCACCAAAATGATTAACCTGATCCAGCAGCCACAACAGGCCTGGATCATTACTGAACAGTGGATGGTGGATAGTGGTCATCGCAACTTCCGGAACACCTGCCGGAGGTGAAACAAGCCGCACCGGCAGCATCTCGCTAAACAGTTTTGCCATATGCAGGGGCAGGGTGATGATTCCGTCTGTCGAAGCAACAATCCTTGCTGCCGCCATATAGTTCACTGTACGGGCGCTGTGCTTTCGTTGCAGCTGCTGGTTTGCTAACCATTGATCGATCGCGTTGGAGGTTTCTCCGGCAAGATCAGAAAAAACAACGTGGGTAAGCTTCGTATACTGTTGCAGATTGATACTGTCGCCAACTTTGTTATTAGCGGTACCTGCTACGCATATCTGTGTCTCTGTGATCCAGTGCTGCTGTACGAGGTGATCCGGAACCGGCAGGTTGCGGTCTATCCCTACAATCAGGTCAATCTCACGACTTTCCAGCTGTTGTCGTGTGCTGGCTTCGGTGATCATCTCAACTTCAATGCTGATAGCCGGAGCAGTATGTTGCAGGTGGGACACCAGGGCAGGCAGGACGATCGCTTCGAAGTAATCGGTACAGGCGATCTTAAAGCAGCGCTTGCTGTTTTCGGGGATGAAGCTTTCCGGAGGAGACAAGGTGCGTTCGACCAACTGCAGGGCGCGACGGATTTCCGGCAACATCGCCGCAGCCCGAGGTGTCGGTTGCAGCCCGTTGCCGGTGCGTACCAGTAGAGGGTCATCCAATTGCTGGCGCAGGCGATTCAGGGCATGGCTCATCGCAGACTGGCTGAGAAATACTTTATCGGCGGCCCGGCTGACATGGCACTCACTGAGCAGAGCTTCAAGAATGATCAGCAGGTTGAGGTCAAACTGGCGTAACGGCTTCATTGAAGATCCTGACGAATAGTATTATTTATTAATTTCATGCATATATGTATTTAAAGTATGCGTTTCAATAATTATAGGCGTCCGGTTAATCTGGTTTCAACTAAGTAGAAATATAAATTTATTTGAGGTGAGAGATGTCTGATATGCCAAAAGCCAGCGTGGCTGATGCTGACCTGCCGATCTATGGTTCGCTCGGTATGACTTTTATGGAGTTTCCGGTTGTCAGCAAGCCTGCTGACTCTGATGCAGAAGTGGTTGTCAGCGGTGTGCCGTTTGATATGGCTACTTCCGGTCGTTCCGGTGCCCGGTTCGGGCCACAGGGGGTACGTCAGGCTTCGGCACAGCTGATCTGGGAGGGCGCGCGCTGGCCATGGCAGTTTGCGCTGGATGATCATCTGAAGGTGGCCGATTCCGGTAATGTGTTGTTTAAGCACGGTGAGCCGCAAACCATGGTGGATAATCTGCAGGCCCATATCGGCCAGATTCTTGAGTCCGGTAAAAGTGCACTGACTTTCGGCGGTGATCACTTTATTACACTGCCGGTACTGCGTGCCTATGCCAAAAAACATGGACCGGTGGCACTGATTCATTTTGATGCTCACACCGATACCTATTCCGGCGGCACTAAGTACGATCACGGTACGCTGTTTCATCATGCGGTTGAGGAAGGCCTGGTAGATACTGAGCATTCAATTCAGATCGGTATTCGTACTGCGTATACTCTGGATGGCCATCCGTTCGAAGTGCTGGATGCCGCCTGGGTTGGAGATCACGGCCCGCAGGGTATTCTGGAGAGAATAAAAGCCCGGGTTGGCGATAAAAAGGCCTATGTCAGCTTTGATATAGATGGTCTGGATCCCGCCTACGCACCGGGTACCGGAACACCCGTGTCTGGCGGTATGACAATGGATTGCGCACTAAAAGTTATTCGTGGTCTGCAGGGGCTTAACCTGATCGGGATGGATGTAGTAGAGGTTGCGCCGGCCTATGATCATGCCGAGATCACTTCGCTGGCAGGTGCGACCCTGGCGTTGGAGTATCTCTACGTTCTGGCTGCGAATAAAGGCGCAGCTTAGTAATCCGACGAAGCCGGTAAAACGTTCACTATCTTCGGCTGCCTCCTGTTACAGGTGCGCAGCCTTTTTTATAACGGCTGCTGTTATTTTTAACGGAGTAACTGTGACGGTTTCCGGATGGCTTGTTATAGCAGCTCAGAAAGTATTTTCAGGCCTTTATCCATCTGGTTTTCGTCATAGCCGGCAAAGCCGATAATCAATCCCGATTGCGCTGCTTCCTGATCATAGTAATAGGACAGTGGACGAATCCCCAGCCCTCTTGCAATAGCCTGTTCAGCAATCTGTTGATCGTCATAGTCAGGTGAGAGAAGAAACACGCCATGCATGCCACCATCACTGGCAAGCCATTGCAGCTTATCGGAAAATTTCTCACTGATCTGTTGTAGCAGGTAATGGCGTCGTGCCTTATACAGTTTGCGCATGCGGCGCAAATGACTTGAAAAATGTCCCTTGGCCATAAAGTCAGCCAGTGCCAGTTGTGGCAGGGCGGATAGGCCGCCGTCGAGAAAACCACGCATCCGGGTAAAAGGATCGACCAACGCTGTCGGCAGCACCAGGTATCCGAGTCGGATCGAAGGGTGCAGGATTCGGCTGAAAGTACCTGAGTATATGACACAGTCGTCGCCACCCAGCCCCTGCATCGCAGTCAGGGGTGGACCATCGAAACGGAACTCACTGTCATAATCATCTTCGATGATGCAACTGCCGTTTTGTCTGGCCCACTGCAGCAGCGCGAGACGACGCTCAAGGCTGAGAGTATAGCCGATAGGAAAGTTACGGGATGGCGTAATGAAGGCCACTTTTGCTCCGGCTGAATTTTGCATCGCCAGATCGGCTCTGAAGCCATTACTATCAATAGGTATCGATACCTTAATTCCGCCGGCATTGCTGATCGCACCGTCAATACCGGGAAAACCAGGGTCTTCAGCCAGTACTTTGTCTCCGGGGTTGAGCAGCATGGAAAACGCCAGTTGCATGCCTTGTTGCGAGCCAGAACAGATCAGAATCTGCTCCATGCGGCAGTGAATCCCCCGGCTGGCTGTCAGATATCTGGCAATCTCCCGGCGCAGCTCAGGCGAGCCCTGGTTGTCCCGTAGCGAGCTGAATTTCATCTCCCTGCCGGCACTGGCGACCGAACGTTGCCACTGCGGCCAGGGGAACTGATCGATAGCAGGCATTGCTGGTAGCAGCAGTTGTTTATTGTCATGGCTGTAGAGCGGCCGTAACTGGTCAATCTGTTGGCTCTTTAGCGATAGTTTAATCGTTGTAGAGGTTTGGGGGCTGGTTTTGTTGGCACGACCTGCACTGATATTGAGTTGAGGCGAAACAAAACTTCCTGCACCGTGGCGGGTTTCTATATAGCCTTCGGCCTGCAGCATCTCATAGACCTGTTTTACGGTATTTCGCGAAAGCATTAATAGCTGGGCCAGCTCACGGCTTGAAGGGAGCTTGGTGGCTGGCTGAAGCTTACCTGTCATGATGCCTTGCTGCAGATAATTAAACAGCATACGGTAGCGGGGCAAAGGCTTCCCTGCAGGGTGTTGCTGCGCCAGAAAGGGGGTGAAAAGTTCAGAAGAGATGCCGGTGTTGTGCAAAGTGGGCCTGTGATATTTTTTATTAATGGGTCTTAATAAGGTCCAATATAGTCTTTAACCTGCTGCTATTACAAACTCTTAATCATAATTCAGTTAACAGATAAAGCAGAGACTGGCAGATGAGCGATATAGCAGTAACCGGAAGAACCCGGGTTATGCGGGGTAACAAGAAAGCGTGCTACGACCGGGAATCAATTTACAATATTCTCGATGAGGCATATCTCTGTCATGTGGGCTCGACGATTGCGGGGCAGGCGGTGGTGCAACCCACCCTTCACTGGCGTGTCGGTGACGAACTGATGATTCATGGCTCAGTTAAGAATGGCCTGTTTCAATCGATTATGCAGGGCGAGACCGCCTGTATTACCGTCTCCCTGCTGGACGGTCTGGTATTTGCCCGCTCTGCGTTCCATCATTCAGTCAATTTTCGTTCGGTGATGCTATATGGCAAGGCGCGGTTAGTCGAAGGGGCAGAAGAGAAGCAGCTGGTTCTGGATGCCCTGTTGGAAAGGTATAGCCGGGGGCGTTCTGCCGAGGCTCGGCCGCCCAATGCGGTTGAGATGAAAGCCACCGCCGTGTTTGCCTTTCCGATAGAAGAGGTGTCAGCGAAGATCCGCAGCGGCGCTCCGGTGGATGATCCTGAAGATATGGCACTGGATGTCTGGGCTGGCGTTAAACCGGTGATAACCACTATTGGTGAGTTGATTCCGGATAACTAAGCGTTGAGCATGTATTTAACCCACTTACAGATCTCGGTTTATACTGATAATGACGGAGGAATTCAATGATGATGAAAACCTATACAGAATTACGGAATTTATTAGTCGGGTTGATTGTGACTGCTAGTTTAGTTGGGTGTGCCGGGCAGTTTAACGCTTATGCTGACGCCCCTTATCTTTTGCATCTGAAAAAGGGTCAGCTCTGTATTGAAGGCACCAGCCAGTGTGCTTTCATGAGTATGATAGAGCCATCATATAGGGATAACCTGGTCGCGAAACACTATGGCCTGAAACCTGGGCACTACAACTTTCATAGTAGGAGCTTGGCACAGTTGATGCTCAACCCCCCTGGTCAGCTGTATCAGGTGGAGAGAGTTGCAGATGGCGTCTATCGGATACCAGCGGTAAAACCTGTTGATAAAGTCTGGGACTATCTGACTCAGGAATATTATGAGCTGTATGAACGTGGCAACAGTAATGGGGGCGCTTCATTTCCCAATCACTAGTCAATGTTATTTTACCTGCTTTGCTCAACGTACTTTCAGTGGGCTGGTTTTAATCATATCGGCGAATACCTGAAATATGTTCGGGTCGTGCTTGTTTTCTGATTCCTGTTCCAGAATGGTCATAATGTCTGAATGTTTTCGGGACTGCTGATAAGGCCTGGTGTATGACATCGCATCGTAGCTATCGACGACGCTGATTATTCGCGCACCGATCGGAATCTGATCGCCCTTTAACTTATCCGGGTAGCCCGTGCCATCGAAATATTCATGGTGATGGCGGATAATTTTTGCAGTATCGGCGGCACCTTTCAGATTGATTGAGTTTATGATCTGTTGGCCAATGACCGGATGCAATTGCAGCAGTTGTCTTTCTTGCGAATCAAGTTTATCAGCTTTCAACAGAATACGGTCGGGGATACCTAACTTACCGATATCATGAAATACGGCGCTGACTTTTAGTGCCGCTATTTCGGCAGAAGACAAGTTGAACCGTTGGGCTAAGGCAATACATAACTTTTTTACCCGATATGAATGTTGCTGTGTGAGTTTGTCGTGAAAGCCCTGTGCGATAGACAACGCGTGGGTGCGCTTTTTAAGGTCTGTAAATATCAGTGGTTCGCAAGTGTTCATAAGTCGTATCCCTGTGACGTGGTTGTCGGGTGACGAATCAAACACAGAAGAGGCGGTTCTGTTGCTACTACTGATCCACTCTAGATTTAACTGTAGAACTGTATCGGCAGCATCGTTGTTATGATGAGAATTTGTTATGGCCTGTTCCATGTATAGGGCCAGAGAGGTCTTTTTTGTCGTTGTTCAGTTGTAGCAGATTTGTAACCAGGTTTTTTTACCCTGGATGATTTAGCCTGGATAGTTTAACCCAGGGCAAGCCACAGCCCGACGCCGATCATTAATGATCCGGCGATCCGGTTCATAAGCTTCACATTGCCCCGATCCATCAGCAGATGGCGCAGGGCTTTACCGCCAGAAGAGTAGATTAGCAAACAGCCAAACTCGATGAGTAAAATCATCGCCACCAGCAGGCTGAGTTGTGGTGCCAGGGGCAGGCTCTGATCCAGAAAGGGAGGCAGCAGGGTGATAAAGAAGGCCCAGCCTTTAGGGTTGGCTATGGCGGTAATAAAGCCGTTCAACGCCAGCTGCAAGTCACCCTGAACCTGAATTTTGCTACCCGGCTCGGGCATCACCAGTTTGCCTTTTGACTGCCACATCTGAAGGCCCAGCCAGCCCAGATAAGCCCCACCACCCAGCTTAAGAAAGATAAATGCCTGCGGAAATTGCAGCATCAGTGCCGCGACTCCCAGTGCTGCAGCGGCGGCAACCAGGCCGACACCGATCAACTCGCCCCACATCATATGCAGGCTGCGCCTCACGCCCACCGACATGCCCAGGCTCAATGCCAGAGTCATGCACATACCCGGAGTGATAGAAACAAAGAAAAAGGTGGGAATGAACAGTGATAACAGCGGGATAGACATCCGTGCCTCAATGATAGTTGGCAAAAGGCCGAGTCTACTATTCCGGTGTAGGATTGGATAGTTCTGTATTAGAAAGCATAGAGGTGATTGCTCTGGCTTGGTTGGCTCTGAACGGGAATAAAAAAAGGCTGCCCCCGAAGACGAAGAGGGCAGCCCGAAGTAGTGCGAAGAGGTATTACTACTAGTATAAGTGTGCTCTTAGAACGTACGGGATACGCTGAAGACTACAGTGTCGTCATCAGAGTTATCAGTCTCGTCAACATCCAGGCTGTTAGTCAGGTACGCAACTGACAAGTCAAGACCCGCAGCGCTGCCAGACAGACCGATGGAGTAGTCTTCGTAGCCGTAACCTTCCCATGCGTCATCGAAAGAGTGGCCAGCGTGCAGATCAAGGCTTACTTCTTCAGTGATACCGTAGCTGTAGTCCAGTGCGATATATTGTGCAGCATCGCCGGAGTTCACATAATCATTTGCGAAAGCATAAGTTAGCGCAAAGTCGCCGTAATACAGGCCTGCATTCAGCTCCAGATAGTCGATATCTTCGGAATAGCCCGGGTAGGTGTAGTAGGCCAGGTAAGCGTCGTAGCTCAGGTCATCGTTGATATCGTTGCCGTAGCCGACGTAGTAGTCGATTTCGATGTTGGCATCGTCATCCCAGTCGACATTGCTGCCCCACATACCGGCATACACACCGTTATCGAATGCAACATCCAGGCTACCCTGTACAGCTGCATCGCCAGAAGTCTGCGAAATACCACGGAAACGGTAATCGTTAGTAAAGCCGATCGTGCCCGAAACTTCAGCAGCCTGAACAGAGGTGATAGCCATAGTCAGAGCCAGACCAGTAAGAATTTTTTTCATCGATTTCCCCAGTTGTTATTTTGTAATCGTGGGAATCATTCTGGATAAAATGGCTGATTCCGATATATACCCTCGAGTAGGTATACCCCAGTAGGTAGATCATTTGTGAAATAGTGGGCAGTAGTCACGGCGTATTCAGGCTACCTACTTGGGTATATAGAGCAGTAGCAGGGCGCTGCCATAGACTGCAGGTAATAGTCGGGAATCTCAGCTATTAAGTACCTGGCTCCTAATTACAGGAGTTGTGAGTTTCCTTATCCGGAATGCGGGAGAATAATAGAAATGAAAAGCTATTCTGAATGGAAAGCCCAGAGTGAAACCCTGAACCTGCATGGTCAGGCTTATATTAATGGTGGCTTTCAGTCAGCGGTCAGCGGTGAAACCTTTCCATCGATCAACCCGGCAACTGAGCAGTTGCTGGTTGATGTCGCCAGCTGTGATGAAGCTGATGTTAATCTTGCGGTAGAAAGCGCTCGTCAGGTCTTCCGTTCCGGCGTCTGGTCTGAGATGCATCCGCGTCAGCGTAAGCAGATAATGCAGAAGTGGGCCGACCTGATCGAGCAGCATAAAGATGAGTTCGCACTGCTGGATACCATGGATATGGGTAAATCCATCTCCGAGATGGTTAATATTGACGTGCCTGACGCGATCGATTGTATTCGCTGGACGGCTGAGTCGATCGATAAAGTCTACGGTGAAATCGCTCCGACCGGTGAAGATACCCTGGCCCTGATCAGCCATGAACCGGTTGGCGTTGTCGGTGCCATCACGCCATGGAACTATCCATTGCTGATGGTAAGCTGGAAGATCGCCCCGGCCCTGGCTGCGGGTAATTCGGTGGTTCTGAAACCGTCCGAAAAATCACCGCTGAGTGCTTTGCGTCTGGCTGAACTGGCAACCGAAGCGGGTATTCCGGACGGTGTCCTGAATGTACTGCCGGGCTTTGGCCACACTGCTGGTAAGGCGCTGGCGCTGCATATGGACGTAAACGTACTGGCTTTCACGGGCTCGACTAAAGTTGCCGGTATGCTGATGGGCTATGCCGGAGAATCCAACATGAAGAGGGTCTGGCTGGAAGCGGGTGGTAAGTCACCAAATCTGGTGTTTGCCGATTGTGCCGATATCAAGAGCGCGGCGGCTGGCGCTGCCAGTGCGATCTTTGCCAACCAGGGTGAAGTCTGTATCGCCTGCTCCCGCTTGTACGTTGAGAAGAGCATCAAAGATGAATTTATCGCCGAGCTTATAGAAGCCGCAGGTCGCTTCCAACCGGGTGATCCGCTTAATCCGCAAACCACCATGGGACCAATGGTCGACGGCGTGCAGTTGGCCACCGTTGAACGTTATATCCGTTCCGCGCAGGAAGAGGGCGGTAACGTTGTTATGGGTGGCCTGCCGGAATACAAGGAAGGCGAAGGCTTCTATGCCAAACCGACCATTGTTACCGATGCCCACAACGGTATGACTTTTGTAAAAGAGGAGATCTTCGGCCCGGTGCTTGCTGTATGCGAGTTCGAAACTGAAGAAGAGGCGATTGCGCTGGCGAATGACTCACAATACGGTCTCGGTGCGGCGGTATGGACCTCCAATCTGTCCCGCGCCCATCGTGTCAGCCGCAAGATTGAAAGCGGCATGGTCTGGGTGAACACCTGGGGCGAGGGTGATAGCACAGTGCCATTTGGCGGAGTTAAAGCATCCGGTAATGGCCGGGATAAGTCATTGCACGCGCTTGAAAAGTATACGGATGTTAAGAACGTTTTAATTCGGCTGTAAGTTTTGTGCCGTGAAACGGCAAGTGGCTAGATCGCCGCTTCGCGGCTGGCTAGAACGGAAGGTAAACCTTCCTGCTAGTAGCTAGAAAAAGCTTAAAAGCCTTCTTTTCAAATACTATGCGGCTACCCGGTTTGTTACTCTGTAAGAGGCTAAGTTATTCATATCAGCTGCTTGGTAATCCCACAAAAAAAACCGCCAATACAGGCGGTTTTTTTTGCTTTTTCTAGCTACTAGCAAGTCGCGGAGCGACGTTCTAGCAAGCGGCGCAGCCGCGTTCTAGCTAGCCGAACTTGTTCGGCGATCTGGCCGCTAGACTACTGAGCCAGGAACGAATCTACTGCTGTTTGCAGCTTGGCAGGATAGGTTGCACCCGGAAATGCGGCCCCGTATGGCTTGTGCTCGACATAATAAGTATTGCCGTTTTTGTTGAAGGTATAGCCGAATTCGTCTGCAGTGGCGACTGTCACTGTACGGTCGATTACTTTAGTCGGCGCGAAGCTGGCGTTAGTGATTCTGCGGGTGATGCTGCCTTTGTCATCTTTGACGATTGCATAGTCACCGTGGGCAAAACCTGCAGGCTTGCTGCCGGTCTCAGTTACTGCGTTGATAGATGAAACCAGGGCGTCCTGATTGAAGGTACCTTTTGTGTAATCGGTCATACCGATAAACATGAATCCGCTCTCACTGTACTGGGCAGAGCTGATGGTGCCCTTGGAGATAGCGCTGTCACCGATCAGGTTGGCTGATTTGTCGCTCTTGCCGTCAGTCTGCAGGTAAACCGCAGTCGTTGCCCAAGGAGAGCCTGCTTTCAATATCTGGTTTACTGTCATCTTGTCACCTTGTTCGGCGATGGCGCAGCCTGAAGCGACAGCTAATGTGGTGGCGATAAGGGCATACTTTCGGGCTAATTTCTTAACTGTGTTTTTCATTTTATTCTCACTCAAAGCAATGGATATAAATCAGTGAAGCAAATATAACCGACCTACATTGCCCGAGAATTTCCCCAACATTACAAAGTTGTAAGGTTGGGGCCTTCATACAAGCAGGGATGCTTACAAGGAGTGAAGTGAGAAAATTACTCATTATCCTTAAAGAAGGGTTGTAAGATTTTTCTAGCCACTAGCAGGAAGGTTTGCCTTCCGTTCTGGCAAGCGGCGTAGCCGCGTTCTAGCTAGCCGAACTTGTTCGGCGGTCTGCTTCACCTGGCAACTGTGGTTTGTTCAAGCGGTTCTAAAGTTACTTCCCGTTTCCGGTCGCCCAGCTCTGAAATCAACATGCCTGCGATAATCATACCTGCCCCCAGCATGCCCATACTGCCAAGGTGTTCGTCGAGAAACAGCCAGGCGGCGAGGTGGGCAAAGATAGGTTCTGAAGCGAAGATCAGTGCGACCTTATGGGGTTCGAGAATTTTCTGGCTGGCGGATTGCGCCCAGAAGGCATAGGCGGTGCCGAAAATACCTGCCACCAGTATCGCTGCGATGATGATTGGTGCGGAGAGTTGTTCCAGCCAGCCAACAGGTGCCGAATCAGGGTAATAGAAAGCGGGATCCGGGCTGATGAGTGCGGCGACTGTGCTGTAAACGGATACGGCGATCAGCTGCACAATACTCAGGGGCACTATCGGCAGCTTATCGACAAAGCGACCGGTCAGCAGGATATGGCTGGCGAAGGCAAAGGCACAGATCAGTACCAGAACGTCACCCTCATTGAATTCCAGTTTATCGCCGATGGTTAGTAAGTAGAGCCCGGCAGTTGCAGCGACAACACCTATCCATACCGATTTAGCAGCCTTGGTCCTAAACAGCAGAAAACCAAGCAAAGGTACCAGCGGTACGTTGAGGCCGGTGATAAATCCAGCATTAGATACTGAGGTAAACCGAAGCCCTTCGGTCTGTGTGTAGAAACCGATAAACAGCAGAAAGCCGAGCAGCAGGCCTGCGCCCAGCAGCGGCAGAGTAACGACCTTCTGTTGGCGATTACTGCGCAGCAGTAACAGTGGAATCAGCGATGCGGCGGCCAGGGCAAAGCGAATCGCATTAAATGTATGGGTAGGTATGATCGCCACCGCAAGATCGATCAGGACAAACTCCACGCCCCAGACAAAACTGACCAACAGCAGGGCAAATACTGCGATGCGAGGCGAAGTAATAGGCATAAACAGTCCTTAAAAAATACTTGTAGTTCGAATGGAGTGAAAGCCGCTGTATGTTCGTAGCTGGAAAAACGGAAAAAGCCTCCGCACTGGAAGGCTTTTTCTAGCCACTAGCAGGAAGGCTTGCCTTCCGTTCTGGCTAGCGGCGCAGCCGCGATCTGGCAGCTGTTTTTAAGCGATCTGGCTACTGCTTTTAAGCAAAAGCGAATCCCAGAATAATCAGGGATATGAATGCCAGCACGGCACCGATCAGCGCGTACGGAATTTGCGTCAGGGCGTGCTGCATCGGGGTACAGCCAGAGCCTTGCGATGACAATACGGTTGAGTCACTGAAGAAGCAGGCGTGGCTACCAAATGCAGATGCCGACAGCAGGGCGCCAACTGTCAGAGGCATAGACATATCGAAAGAGATTGCCATTGGGATTACGATCGGCAGGGATACCACGAATACACCCCAGCTTGAACCGGTGGCGAACACGACAGCCGCCATGGATGCGAATACCAGTGCTGGCAGCACCTCTTTGGACAGGTATGGCGTCAGGGAGTCGATGATATAAGGGGTCATACCCAGTTGATCATTGATCTCTTTAACCATGAAGCCGGCGCAGACTACCGCGATCGGGTGCAGCATCACCTTGAAGCCGTCCAGCATCGAGTCAACCAGCTGGCCGAAGCTCAGCAGGCGCTGCCAGAAGTACAGAACCATAGTGAACATAGAGGCAACCAGAGCGCCTAATAACAGGTCGATCTCGTAGTAAACACTTGCCGCAACCAGAACAGCCATCGGCATCAGGAAGTTTAGCAGGCCGATAATTGGTGCAGTCTTCTTCATGCCTGAAGTGTCAAAGCCGTCATGCATGATGCCGTCAGGGATCGGCTGACCCGCCTGGGCCCGCTCTTCCGCCTTCTTCATCGCACCGAAGTCGCCCAGGATGCCGGCAGCCACCAGGAATACAACCAGCAGGGCAACCCAGCCGTAAACCATGTACGGGATCGACTCGATGTAGAGGGACATACCGTTGCCCTCGGTGGTTGCACCGTTCTCTTCCAGCAGGGCTGCAAAATAAACCGCCCAGGTAGAAACCGGTACCAGGATGCACACTGGCGCAGCAGTGGAATCGACCAGGAACGCCAGCTTTTCACGGGAGATTTTGTAGCGGTCGGTCAGGTTTTTCATAGAGGCGGAGACCGCCAGGGAATTGAGGTAGTCATCGATGAATACCATGATACCCAGGGTACAGGTGGTCAGCATCGTGCCGCGCTTGGTCTTGATACGACGGGCCAGCATCTCTCCGAAGCTAAGGACGCTACCGCCCCGTTCCAGCATATTGATCAGGCCACCCATCATGCCGCATACCAGAACGATCCAGGCGATGGTCTCGTCCATTACGACATTCATGGAAAGATCGCCCAGACCGGAAATAATATTGGTTGGGTCAAGTAACAGCAGGCCGGCAATGATACCGGCAAAGATTGACTCCAGCGGTTTCTTGGTAATTACCGCGACAAACAGGATCAGCAGGGCGGGTAAAAGGCTGTAGAAACCGTAGGATTCACCTTCGACGTGCTGAGTCGACAGGTAAGCGAAGAATGCCATGATGGAACCGAAAAATATCAGCCACTTTTGCGGGCTGTTGGTTGTTTCATCGGCAAAGCTGGCAGCGCTGGTTTCTGCTCCAGGTTGTGCGATATCAGAACTCATAAAAACACCTTATTTGTATTTCTTATAACAGTAATTTGTTCGAATCGGGTGGAGATACCGCTATCTCCACGAATTTATTCAAAGGGATCAGATGCCTAATTTATCGCGCATGGTGTAGTACCATGCGCCCATGGCGGTATACGGGATGCGGAAAGTGCGTCCGCCCGGGAATGGATATTGCGGCAGGCCGGCGAAAACGTCGTAGCGTTCTGCCTGACCCTGGATCGCATCGGACAGGACCTTACCTGCCAGGTGAGAGCTGGTCACGCCATGACCGCTGTAGCCTTGAGCGTAGTAGATGTTGCTGCCGATCCGGCCAAACTGGGGCAGGCGCATCAGGGTCAGCAGAAAGTTGCCGGTCCAGGCGTAATCCACCTTAACCCCCTTCAGCTGAGGGAAAGTCTTCAGCATGTTTGGCACAATAAGGGATTCGATCTTTTCCGGCTCACGGGCGCCATAAGTAACACCACCGCCATAGATAAGGCGACCATCGCCGGACAGACGGAAGTAATCCAGCAGATAGTTACAATCTTCGACACAGTTATCCTGTGGCAGCAGCTCTTGTTGTTGCGCTTTGCTAAGTGGCGCAGTAGTGATGACCTGAGTACCGCAAGGCATCGCTTTCTGTTCCAGTTTAGGAATGAGGCCGTCAAGGTAAGCGTTACCGGCAACCACAACAAAGTCAGCAGTGACAGAGCCGTTACAGGTGTGGACTTTGGCCTTCCCGTCCTTAGCATGAGTGCTTTCATCGACCTTGGTGACTTCTGAGCTTTCATAGATGACGCCGCCCAGTGATTCAAAGGCTGCAGCTTCACCCAGTACCAGGTTAAGTGGGTGGAAATGACCGCCGCTCTTGTCCAGCAGACCACCTTCATAGCGGCTGGTACCGATATATTGCTGGATGCTGTCGGCAGAGAGCATCTCCAGTTGCTTGTGGCCGTGGGCTTCCCACAGGGCTTTCTTCTCCTCCATCTCATGCAACTGTTTGTTGTTGCATGCGGCAAAGATACCACCCTCTTTCAGGTCGCAATCGATGTTGTACTGGTCAACGAAACGGCGAATGATATTGCCGCCTTCGAATGCCATCTTACCCATCTCGGTACCGGTCTCTTTACCGTAGTGTTTTTCGATAAAGTCGATGTCACGGCTGTAGCTGTGGACGATCTGTCCGCCGTTACGGCCGGAGGCGCCAAAGCCGATACGGGAAGCTTCCAGAACTACAACTTTAAAGCCGCTCTCAGCCAGATGCAGGGCTGTCGACATACCGGTATAGCCGGAACCGATGACGCAGACATCGGCGTTGATATGTTCATCAAGCGCCGGACGGAAGTTCTTATCGTTCGCCGAGGCGGCGTAGTAAGACGTAGTGTGGGATGGTACTGCCATAAATCAAACCTCTATGTTGCGCCCACCGGGGGTATCACTATTACATTGCCGACAATCCGGATACAGATCGTAATGTCGGGCACTATCACTTCTTATGGTATTTACGATAACTGTGATGCCAGGCTATTTGATATACCCACCAGGGTATAGAGCCCGAATTTAAGGCAGGGTAGTCAATAGTTACACCTTCAGAGCCGAGTTCAGGCATTCAGTAAAGGCTTCAATAACTAACTGATTGCTGTGCTTTTTGCGCCAGAAGGCTGTAAAGGTATTGGTATAACCGTAAGTCTCTTTAAACAGTGGCTGCAGCTGATCTTCGAGTCCCCAGCGGCTGACCAGATGACGGGGCAGGATGCCCAGGTAATGTCCACTCAGGATGAGGGTGGCGCGGGCTTCCTGATGGTGGGCCTTGGCCTGTTTGTTCCAGAGTCGCATATCCGGGTGAGCTTCACGGCCCGGCATCAGTCTAGGGGATTCGACGAAACGATAGTCCTGCAACTGTTCGGTGCTGAAATTGGCGGTATCCTGCTGGTACAGCGGGTGCCCTGTTGCACAGTACAGCAGCATCTCTTCGTCGAACAGTTTCAAGTTTTCCAGTTCCGGATACTGGTGAGTGATTACTGTGATACCTATGTCGACTCGGTTATCCAGTACCGCCGTGGTGACTTCGTCGGAGCTCATGGTACTGATCTGGACCCGCACATCCGGTGCTATTTCGGAGAAACGGTCCAGTGCTTCAACCAGACAGGAGTTATGGGCGCCAAGCATATGTTCGGCAAATCCCAAATGAAGATCGCCGAGTATCCGGTTATGGGAGCGGTTGATGGTATTCCGAAACTGATCCATTGCGGTGAGCAGCTCCAGTGTGGCGCTATATACCACCTGGCCCTGTTCGGTGACTGAGAATCCGGCGCGGCCCCGTTCGCAGAGTCGCATATCAAGTCGTTTCTCGAGGTCGGAAATGTAATTGGATATAGTCGAGTTAGCCAGATTGAGCTGAATCTCTGCGGCGGTAAAGCCACCGGCTTCGACCACTGTTTTGAACACTCGAAGCAGGCGCAGATCCATATCAGCCAGCTGGCCGCTGAGGGCTGCTTTTTTTCGTCCCATGACAGATACCGTTAATACTTTTGAATATTTAAATATAAAGATTTAAAAGCAATTATATAAACAAAAGCTTTGTCGATCTATAAATAGATCCAAAGGCCGCAAGTCCGCTTTCATGTCTCAGCTATCAAGGGCACCGGTATTAATGGCACCGGAAGAGAGCGTTGTTATAAGAGGCTGTTTTCAAGCCCAAGACTTTAAAGGTTTCAGGAGAATACCAATGACATTACAACTTAACGATCAATCACTGTTTAAGACCCAGGCCTACGTTGATGGCCTGTGGGTTGATAGTGACAGTGGTGAAACCTTTGCCGTGACCAATCCGGCGACCGGTGAGCACCTGGCCGATGTGGCCAGCGTGGGCGCGACAGAAACCCGTCGTGCAATCGCCGCTGGTGAACGGGCGATGATCGCCTGGAAGGCGCTGCCACCGAAGACCCGTTGCGATCTGTTGGAGCGCTGGCATCAGCTGATTATCGACAATACTGAGGATCTGGCGTTGATCATGACCGCAGAGCAGGGCAAGACCCTGGCGGAATCCCGTGGTGAAGTCGCGTACGGTGCTTCCTTTATTAAGTGGTTTGCCGAAGAGGGTAAGCGGGTTTACGGCGATATTATTCCAGCTGCAAGTGATCGCCGGGGCGTGGTGGTTAAGCAGCCGATCGGTGTGGTTGCTGCGATTACACCCTGGAATTTTCCGAACGCGATGATTACCCGTAAGGCGGGCCCGGCACTGGCTGTTGGTTGTGCTGTTGTGCTTAAGCCTGCAGCAGAGACGCCGCTGTCGGCCCTGGCGCTGGTGGAACTGGCTGACCGGGCCGGTCTGCCGGCAGGTCTGTTCAGTGTACTACCGGGTATGGATGCTCCCGCCATTGGTGGTGAGATGACATCTAACACGACAGTAAAGAAAGTAACGTTCACTGGCTCTACGCCTGTCGGCAAGCTACTGATGAAGCAGTGTGCCGATACCGTAAAACGCACTTCAATGGAGCTGGGTGGTAATGCACCGGTCATCATCTTTGATGATGCCGATCTTGATCTGGCGGTCACCGGTGCCCTGGCAGCGAAATACCGAAACTCCGGTCAGACCTGTATCTGTGCTAACCGACTGTTGGTGCAGGAAGGCATCTACGATGCGTTCGTTGAGAAGTTTGCCGCAGCCGTAAGCGAGTTCCGTATCGGTAACGGTCTTGATGGGGCGACGACTCATGGTCCGGTAATTACCGAGAAAGCCGCGGCAGAGATCCACGCTAAGGTACAAAGCGCAGTGGCAGAAGGCGCAACGGTTGTGACCGGCGGTCAGCCGGGTGAACAGGGCGGTTGTTTTTATCAGCCGACTATCCTGACTGATGTACACGACAAGATGCGCGTGTTCCGTGAAGAGATCTTTGGCCCGGTAGCGCCAGTATTCAAGTTCTCCACCGAGGAAGAAGCGATCGCTATGGCCAATGATACTGAGTTTGGTCTGGCGGCTTATTTCTATACCGAGAATATGGGCCGCAGCTGGCGTGTTGCTGAAGCGATCGATTACGGCATGGTTGGTGTTAACGAGACAGCGATCAGTTCTGAAGTGATCCCATTTGGTGGCGTCAAAGAGTCAGGTCAGGGCCGTGAAGGTTCCAAGTATGGCTTAGATGATTACCTGGAAACGAAATATATCTGCATGGGCGGCCTGAACCGCTAAAACAGCTTTTTGTGCAACAAAGGCAGCGTGTCTGCCTTTATGAGGCCGGAGAATATTATGAGCGAAATTATCTACCCTACTACTAATCTCAAGGTTACCGAGACGCTGACGATCGAGCGCGGTGATGGGGCCTATGTTTACGACAGCAACGGTAAGCAGTATCTGGAAGCGCTGGCCGGTCTGTGGTGTACCTCGCTGGGTTACAATAACCGCGAACTGATCGATACAACGACTGAGCAGATGGGCAATCTGTCTTACTCCCATATGTTTGGCGGCAAAACTCATCAGGTGGGTATCGATCTGGCTGACAAACTGGCAGCAATGGTGCCGGTTGAAAATGCCAAAGTGTTTTTCGGTAACTCCGGTAGCGATGCCAACGATACCCATATCAAGATGCTGCGGTACTACTTCAATGCGATCGGTAAGCCGGAGAAGTTTAAGATTATCTCCCGCGAGCGTTCCTATCATGGTGTAACGGTTGCGGCGGCTTCTCTCACCGGCTTGCCACCTAATCACACTAACTTTGACCTGCCGTTTGATGCGCTGGGTGTGTTGCGTACCGATGCGCCGCACTACTACCGCAATGCACTGCCGGGTGAGAGCGAAGAACAGTTTGTAGACCGTATCGTCAATAATCTGGAACAGCTGATTCTGGCGGAAGGTGCGGATACTATTGCTGCCTTTATTGCCGAGCCGATTACCGGTGCCAGCGGTGTGATCGTACCGCCGAAAGGCTACTACGAGAAGATTCAGGCGGTGCTGAATAAGCACGGTATTCTGTTCTGGGCGGATGAAGTGATCACCGGCTTTGGCCGTACCGGTAACGATTTCGGATCGACTACAGTCGGCATTGAAAAGCCTGCGATGATGACGCTGGCCAAACAGTTATCTTCGGCTTATATGCCGATCAGTGCGTCTGTTATCCGTGGTGATATGTACGAAGCGATGATCGAACCGAGTGCCAAAGTGGGAGTGTTCGGTCACGGATATACCTACTCCGGACACCCGGTTGCCTGTGCGGTGGCCCTTAAAACGCTGGAGATCTACCAGCGCGACAACATCTTTGGCCATGCCGCAGAACTGGGTTCTTATATGCAGAAGCGTTTGCGTGAATTCCTCGATCATCCATTAGTAGGCGAGGTGCGCGGTGAAGGTATGATCGCAGCGGTCGAGATGGTGGCCAATAAGCAGACCGGTCAGCCATTTGACGACGGTGCTGTCGGTGCATTTGCAATGCAGGCATGCCAGAACCACGGCATGATCACCCGCGCTGTTGCTGCGAATTCGCTGGCATTCTGCCCACCGCTGATTGTGACTGAAGCGCAGATCGACGAGATGATCGAGAAGCTGGGCAAAGCGCTGGACGATACGCTGGATTTTGTCACCAAAGAGGGTTTGCTGGTTGCTTAATAAAATGATCTTACTTGTAAAGTGAAGTCATTAGTAAAGTTGAAACACGAGCGGATCGGTTGGGAACTGACCGGTTCGTGCTCCCCCTGTCGGTTATCTGCGTAGTTGTGTTGCGCATAGCCGGCATTCAGTTCCATGGTAAGTAACACTTTTGTCGAAGTGTTTTCTTGAGCACTGGTCAGACAAGCCCTGAGGGTTATCACGAGTAATCCCAAGGGTTTTGAAAGATCATCTTTTCGGGGGGCTTTGCCCCCCGCTTTTTTTCTATATGATGTCGGGCAGTATAAAAATAAGAGGAAGCTACTATGGCTTTGATTACTGCTGAAAAGAATGAATCAGCGACTATTCCTATAGCAGGGCAACACTACAGCCAGCTAAGAAAACATGAACGTTTCAGCGAGAGCTACGCTGACCTGCATACCCGTCCGTTTCCCGTGTCAGAGACGCCGTTACGGGTATCCCATCTATCATTCCTGCATGATGAAAATAACAGTTACGAGGCTGAACTTAAGCACCTACAACAGCTGTGCCGGCGTTATAGCATCAATCCTCCGGTAAATGGCGATTCCTGCTTTTACCAGAGCTTCGGTGAGTTTGAGGTGCGCTGGGAACGCCATACTGAATTCAGTAGTTACAGCTTTACCATGTACGGTGAAGACAGAGTACCGTTTGAGCATCCCCCGGTAGCGCTTCTGCCTGCAGACTGGTTACAGCAGGTGCCGGGAGAGGTGATCTCCGCAGTGCATATTGACGTTTTGGAGAATAGCGACGATGTGCCGGACCGGGAAACCCTGCGTCAGTATTTTGAAGGCCAGCGCCTGATCGGTTCTGAGTTGCGTGATGGCGCAGCTACGATCTGGAGTGCACTGCGTCTGCACAGTGATAGCTTTAACCGGATTCTGCTGATTAATAACAACCTTAATGAATGCCAGAGTGGTCGGGTACTACGGGCCTTGCTGGAGCTTGAAGCGTATCGCAATATGATGCTGCTGGCTTTTCCTGTGGCTCAGGATATCAGTGCCCAGGTAAGCCGGATGGAGTCCCAGCTGGCAAAGCTGGTGCGACAGATCAGTGGCGCCAGGATCGCAGAGGAGGAACAGCGACAGCTGGCTGAACTGTCTGATCTGGCGGCAGCAATTGCCGAACTGATAGCTCAGTCCCGATATCGGTTTGATGCTGGTCGTGCTTACTACCAGATGGTGCAGAGCCGGCTGGAAGAGCTGGAAGAACGGGAGATAAATGAGCTGCAGACCATGGCGGCGTTTATTGATCGTCGTCTCTCACCGGCACTGCGAACTGTTGAAGCGGCGAAACGGCGGTTGGATGATCTGGCCGGGCGGGTCGACCGGGCCAGTGATTTCCTGCGTACCCGGATCGATATGGCGATTGAAGCGCAGAATCAGGCGTTGTTGCAATCGATGGATCGTCGGGCGCAGATGCAGTTCAGCCTGCAGCAAACCGTGGAAGGCTTGTCGGTGGTGGTTATCACTTACTATGTGCTGGCGCTCTGTGGTTATCTGCTGGATGCGGCTGATACCTTTGACCTTGGCTTTAGCAGTGAGCGGACCATCGCGATGATGTTGCCGGTGGTGCTGTTTTCGGTGTGGATTCTGAGCCGCAGGCTGAGAAAGCGCATTAAACGCTTACAGTAGGGGCTAATAAACTTTTGTTGTAAACAGTATCCGCCGAGACTGCGGTGGCGTAACGCCGGTATAATCTGTGGCCTGATGTGTTACTCACATCAGGCCACAGCCTTTAAGGATTTATCATGACCGCAGACCTGCATACCCCATTAAAACAATACTTTGGCTTCGATCAGCTTCGCCCCGGACAGGAGCAGACCATCAGTCAGTTATTGCAGGGGGAGTCTTCGCTGGCGATATTTCCGACCGGCTCCGGCAAGTCGCTCTGCTATCAGCTAACCGCAACACAGTTACCCCACCTGACGCTGGTGATATCGCCTTTACTGGCATTGATGAAAGACCAGCTTGAGTTCCTGGCGGAGAAAGGCATTGCAGCAGCCAGCATCGATTCGACGCTTACCCCGGAGCAGAACCGGCAGGTGATGGCTGATGTCCGCAGCGGCAAGACCAAAATACTGATGGTATCGGTAGAGCGTTTTAAAAATGAGCGTTTCCGTCAGTTTATTCAGTCGGTACAGGTATCGATGCTGGTGGTCGATGAGGCGCACTGTATCTCAGAGTGGGGGCATAATTTCCGCCCCGATTACCTCAAGCTACCCGCGTATCGGCAAGAGCTGAATATTCCACTGGTACTTTTACTGACAGCCACCGCAACCCGCAAGGTAAAGCTGGATATGGCGCAGAAGTTTGCCATTGTTGAGCAGCATATCGTACAGACCGGCTTTTATCGGCCGAACTTAGATCTGACTGTATTGCC
Organism: Amphritea sp. HPY; assembly: GCF_050870985.1. NCBI lineage: Bacteria > Pseudomonadati > Pseudomonadota > Gammaproteobacteria > Oceanospirillales > Oceanospirillaceae > Amphritea > Amphritea sp. HPY. The sequence goes on from NZ_CP194015.1 coordinate 936,660, forward strand.
AGTGTCCGGTGTGGAAAAAGAGCAACGACTGCAGGAGTTGATACAGCAGCAGAACGGACCGGGCATCGTCTATGTCACCCTGCAACATACCGCAGAGCAGGTTGCTGGGTTCCTGAGACGGCAGGGGATCAGTGCCGCGGCGTACCATGCTGGGTTTGAAGATGATAAACGGCAGAAGGTCCAGTCCGACTTTATGGCCGGCAGGGTTGATGTAGTGGTTGCGACAATTGCCTTTGGTATGGGCATCGATAAATCGGATATTCGCTTTGTTATTCATTATGACCTGCCTAAATCAATTGAAAACTATAGCCAGGAGATAGGCCGGGCCGGGCGCGATGGGCAGCCTTCGAACTGTATAACCCTAGCCAATCTTGATGGCCTGAATACGGTTGAGAATTTTGTCTATGGCGATACCCCTGAACTCAGGGGTATCGAATATGTGCTGGATACAATCCGTCAGGAATGCCAGAACCAGCAGTGGGAGCTGCAGCTCTATGGCCTGTCCAATGCCAGTAATATCCGCCAGCTGCCGATGAAGACGCTGTTGGTTCAGTTAGAGTTGCTGGGCGTTATCCGGCCTTTATATTCTTACTTTGCCGATTTCAAATACAAGCTACTGCAACCGGAAAGTCAGATTCTGGCGCGCTTCAATGGTGAGCGACAAGCCTTTGTTCAGTCCATTTTTTGGAACACAAGCTTTAAGCGGGTATGGGGGAGTTTAGCCTTTGATACCCTGCAGCAAGCCTATAACTGCGATCGTAAACGGATAGTGGCAGCGCTGGATTACCTGCAGGAACAGCAGTTGATCGAGCTGGAAACTAAAAAGATAACCGAAGTATTTCAGGTCGATCAGGCGCTGTTGGCTGATGCGCAGCTGGGGCAGAAATTGTATGACTATTTTGCTGATAAAGAGCGTAAGGAGATTCGCCGTATCGCGTCACTGGTCAACTTCTTTGAATTGGATAACTGCCTTAGCCGTAGCCTGTCGCTCTATTTTGATGATACGCAAACAGCTGAAGATTGCGGTCACTGCTCGGTGTGCCGTGGACAGCCTGCAAAACTACAGTACTCTACAAGCCCCGAGTGGCCTGACAGCGGACAGATAAAATCAGATCTGGAAGGGCTACAGAAGCATCTGACAGCTAAAACCGAGCAACAGCTATCGCTTGATACCTGCTGCCGATTTCTGGCGGGCATCAGTGTGCCGTTGTTTGCCCGCAATAAGGTCAGGCAGCTTAGTGGCTTTGGCAGTTGCGAGAGCCTGCGCTATGAGGAGATCCGGCAGAAGGTAAGTCAGCTTGGAATAGTGGCCACAGACTGAATGGCTGGCTGATCACTGAATAATTAATCTAAGCAGGGGGCGTGGTAGCCGGCTTCCTGGTCCAGCTTAGTAGCCCGGCTTAATAGTCATGATTACTGGTCGGGCTTAACAGTCGAGCCTGTAAACAGTGCCTGACCTTGTCAGGCCTTATATCCATCTGCGTACCTTAGAGCAATAATCGCTGAACTCTTTGCCGAATTTGGCAGACATGTATCTCTCCTCGGGTACAATCTGAAACTTGCTCATATAGGCGACAAAGATAGGCAGAATCAGAAAGGTTGCGCCATTATCCAAATAGAAAGCCCAGCTTAAAAGAATGATCAGAAACCCCAGATACATAGGGTTTCTGCTAACTTGATAGACGCCGGATACCACCAGGTTTTCTGCCTTATCCGGGGTTCGGGGATCAACCGTCGTTTTTGCTTTTCTAAACTCGATAACACCCAGTAAAGCGATCAGAGAACCCACAATAACCAATACCACAGTCAAAAAAACAGATCCTGGAATTAACAGCTGGAACTGTGGAAATGCTTTACTTAAAGCCCACATAACGAGGGCCACAATACCAAGCTGTATTACCGGGGGAACCCGAAGTTCAAGGGATTGCACTGAGTTTCTCCTTGTGGGTTACCGCCTCAATAATGGTCCGGAGCACGCAGTGCGGAGATCTAGCCCCGAAGGGGCACATTGATTGACTTGTTGCTTCTATTAGGAAAACAGGGTGTTTATTCAGGATAAAAAAAACGCGCCCTGAGGCGCGTTTTTTTAATCGCTACATAGTTTGATCAGAAATCGAACTTAGAAGCCGTGTAGATCTTGAATGCCGCTTGCCAAACTTCACCAACTTCGCCGTTACCGACAGGCTTGCCATCCAGCTTGGTTACAGGAGCGATCTCTTTAGAAGAGCTGGTGATCCACAGTTCGTCTGCTTCACGTACTTCATCCATAGTAACGATACGTTCTTCAACTTTCAGAGAACCATCTGCTTTCAGGCTGTCGAGAATAATGCGGCGGGTGATACCCGGCAGGATCTGATTGTCCTGAGTTGGTGTAATTACGACGCCATCTTTAACGATGAATGCGTTGCAAGAGCTACCTTCAGTCAGCTCGCCTTTCGCGTTGAACAGCAGTGCTTCATCGTGACCGGAAGAGTAACCTTCCTGGAAGTGGATAACGTTACCCAGCAGTGCAGTAGACTTGATGTGGCAACGCTGCCAGCGCAGATCTTCAGTCGAGATCATGCTGTACTGGGTCACTGCAGTGCGATCAACCGGCTCAGGATCTTTGATGCCAAATGCAAAACAGAAGATAGTCGGCTCAACATTCTCAGGGTAAGCATGGTAACGCTTAACGTCAGTACCACGGGATATGTGCACATATACGCCCAGGTTCTCACCCATGTCGCTGTTTTTAGCGATCAGGTCGTCCAGCAGGGTCTTCCACTCTTCAGCGGTCTTAGTGCATTTGATCTCGATCGCTGCCAGGCCGTTGATCATACGGATGATATGAGGCATCAGGCCTACAGATTTACCACTGTAGTATGGAATAACTTCGTAGATACCGTCGCCAAACAGGAAACCACGATCCAGTGGAGAGATGCGGGCTTCAGCTAATGGCAGGTAATCGCCGTTCAGGTAAGCAATGCTCATATTAACCTTCCTTTCTTACTTGTTATATTGGCCTTTGAATCGTCGGTAAACCGATGTTTCAGCCTTGTTATATTGGCATGATATAGCCGGCAAGCCGATGTTTCAGCTTTACGGAGAGTCATACATCCCTCCGGCTAACGCCTGGATTAATTTGGACACTGAGTTGTTGGATTGATTCGATCGTGACTCCGATTCGGAGACAACTGGATACAACAGGATACAACTACACGGTCATTACTAATGCAGTCTGTTCAGCGTTGCTTGTGGCTGGTTGCTGAAGGCAGAGCTACGGTCTGACTTTTTGGGTTGGCTGCAGTTTGGTAGAAAAGAGGTGGGCAATCAAGAGCCAAAAAAATTTAAGCAGAAAATCCTGTTTACTTTGATGTGTTAGTAAAAAGAATCGTGAATCAGGTAAAATTAGTGAATAAACCTGTAAATTTTATGATTAACAGTGGTTGGTCGGTGGCGTTTCTATGCTGCAAAGAGCTTAGCCAGCCATTATCTCTCTGCCACCGTCGGCTAGCAGGCGTGGCAAAATCCGGTCGTCATCCAGACGCCAGCTGCAACAGAATGCCAGCTTCGGTGGGTGCTCTCCCACTTTAAGCTCAACCAGGCTGCCGCTGGCCAATGCCTCGCGAATAATCGGTTCCGGCAGCAAGGCAACACCGACTCCTTGCAAGGTTAGCGCGAGCAGGTTGGCAACCGAGCTGCAGGTATGAAATACCGGCGTCTCATCCAGTGAGCGGAATAGTTGTTGCAGATAATCCCAGGGGCGGGTGTCACGGGGAAAGCTGAGAATAGGGTATTGGCTGAGATCGATAATACTGTTGACCCGGTTGCCGGATAACAGTTGTGGTGCGCTGACCCAGTACTGCGGATAACTGCATAAAGGTTCAGTCACCAGCTCCGGAGTACTGATCTGATCGGCTACCATCAACGCCAGGTCCAGCTGATAGTCTTTTAATTGCCGGATCAGGGTCGGCGTAACGTCACTGATCAGCTCAAATGACATCAGCGGGTGTTGTTCCTGCCAGTGTTTAAGTAGTGGTGATAACCACAGGTGCGCCAGGGTGTCGGCGATGCCGATGCGCAGGGTGCCTTTCTGGGGATTCTCCTCCGCGACCTGTTGCTTCATCTCCTGGCTGATCGCCAGCAGCTTTTCGGCATAGGGCAGCAACTGGGTGCCGCGGGGCGACAAGCGAGTGCCGGTTTTATCGCGGATCAACAGCTGTGTTCCAAGTTCATCTTCAAGGGCATTGATACGGGCTGAAATAGCGGGTTGTGTCGCATGCAGCTGTTGTGCGGCGGCATGAAAGCTGCCCAGGCGGGCGACGGTAACAAAAGTATTCAGGTTTCTCAGGCGCATATAAAGAAAGATACTTGGCGGATTTAAAGTCCCACTATATATAAGCAAGCATAGTGGAGCAAAGCGCTTTATCTGAGCTCGACTCAAACTGAGATATAAAAACCAGCTGAAGGCGGCCTCTTGACTGGTGCTAGTTCATTAAGTTCTTTACTATCCAGTAGTTAGATAATTTGTATTCGCTCATCATTCGGTGTGATCCGTGCTGATCCTGAGCAGTTATAGCAAATGAAGAATGAGGCTTATATGGAAATTGAAGGTTCCGGCGGAGATGTCAGTGTATCGGGTGTTCGTTACAACGTGATCGTCAGCGGTACAGTACTGGATGGATTTGAACCGGTGCAGGTGCAACAGGCGTTTGCCCGGTTGTTTAAAGTCAGCGAAGCGAAAGCGGCGCAGATTTTCAGCAAGGGAAACGTTGTAATTAAGAAAGATGTTTCCCAGGACGTTGCGGATAAGTTTGTCAGGGCAATGGAGCGCATAGGCGCAGCAGCCCATCTGGCATTGCACTTCGACCTGCCGGACAATCCGATCCCGAATGCTCCTGTAAATTCTGATTCAAATGCAACTCAAAGCGCATCTGTGACGGTTTCTCCGCTAACGTCCGGGAGCGCCTCCGGGAAAGCTGATTCGAGTGCTCAGGCTATGCAGTTTGAAGCCGAACCTGAAAACACCGGTTCTGAACAGGAAACTAACAACTCTGACGGCTATAGGGCTGACGGCAATAGCGCTGATGGCAATGGTGACGCGACAAGTGCCGATCATGCGGCAGAAGGCGCAAAGGTCCATCCCTTTATTTTCTACGGTAATGGCACAGAGTACTTCCGTATCTGGATCGTTAATGTGCTGCTGACTATTGTCACATTAGGTATTTATAGTGCCTGGGCCAAGGTACGCAATGCGCAATACTTTTATGGTCATACCGAAATTGCTGAGAGTCGCTTTGCCTATCATGCAAAACCGCTGACTATCCTTAAGGGGAGGTTGATCGCAGTCTTGCTGTTTGTTATCTACAGCGTTGCCTCTGAAACTTTCCCGGCGTTAGGGGCTGTTCTGGCGGTTCTGTTTATTATCGCTCTGCCCTGGATTGTGGTCCGCTCACTGCGCTTTAACATGGCAATGACCTCCTGGCGTAATATCCGCTTTGGTTTCGGTGGTGATGTCTGGCCAGCGGCAATCGCCTTTATCCTCTGGCCTCTGGCGGGTGTATTGAGTTTTGGTTTGCTGATGCCACTGGCGATGTATAAACAGCAGGAATACATTATTAATAACACCCGCTATGGAACTGCTGGATTTCACTTTAACCCCTGTGCCAAAGATTTCTATATGATCTATGTATTTGCATTTTTGATATTGCTTGGCGCGGGTATCATTGCCGGATTAGTGGGTATGGTCGTGCAGCCATTGTCTGTGCTGATCATGATGGCTGTTTATCTCTATATCTTTGCTTTTATAGCGGTACGCTCTGCCAACCTGAAGTTCAACAATACTGAACTCAGGGCTGGCGACTTTACCTTTTACAGTGACTGGGATGATCTGTCTTACTTTAAGCTGTTCTTTGTTAACAGCCTGCTGACGCTGTTGACACTGGGCTTCTATTATCCCTGGGCCAAAGTTCGCACAGCAAACTACAAAGCAGAGCATCTTGAACTGGAAGCGCATACCGATCTGAATGGATTCCTTTCAGGTCAGGCGGAGCAGGTATCCGCCCTGGGTGAAGAGATGGGTGATGTATTTGATGTGGAAATGGGTTTTTAAGACCTTGATAGAGCAGGAGAGAAACGTTGCTATCGCTATCCGGTGATTACTTCGATGGTGAAGGTTCCAGGCGTACAAAGGTGCGGCTGGAACTGGATGCCGCAGGGCTGCTAAAAGTTATTGCTGCGGATAGCAGGGTTTTGTTGCATGAAATAACTCAGGATCATATCGAGATATCCTCCCGGTTGGGCAATGGGCCCCGCTATCTGAACCTGCCGGATGGCCAGACGGTTGAAACTCTGGAAAATGATACGGTCGACCGGTGGCAGCAACAGTTTCGACCGGGTTTTCTGTCGGGTTTAGTACACCGGCTTGAGTCCAATATGAAGTTTGTTCTGCTGACCCTGCTGCTGGTGATTATGGTGGTATGGGGCACTATGCAGTTCGGCGTGCCTGCGACATCGAATGCGATCGCCAGAGCACTGCCGGCACAGTTACTGGATCGTACATCGCAGGAAACATTGGGCTTTATGGAGCAGTACTGGTTGCAACCCAGTCAGTTAAGCAGCGAGCGTCAGCAACAGTTGCAACAGCACTTTTCCGGGGCGGTCAGTAGTCATAGCGATTTGAGTATCGAGGTGCTTTTTCGTAGCAGTGAATCAATTGGCGCAAACGCTTTTGCGTTGCCAAATGGCCAGATTGTGTTTACCGATGCCATCATCGGCCTGGCCGAACATGATGACGAACTGCTGGCCATTCTGGCCCATGAGATAGGCCATGTTAAGCATCGGCACAGTATGCGGCGCCTGGTACAGAATTCGCTGTATATTTTTGTCCTGGCAATGATTACCGGCGATATGTCGGGTACGTCAGAAGCGGTACTGGGCTTGCCGGTACTATTTGCTGAACTGGCGTATTCCCGCGGTTATGAAACCGAGTCGGATATGTATGCGCTGTCTTATCTTCAGCAAAACAGTATACCGCCGCACCGGTTCAGTGACCTGATGCTCAGGATGAGCGGAATCGGGGAGGCGTCAGCTAAGTCAGCTGGAGAGTCTGAGGCTGAAGACAGCATTCAATGGAACCGCTATCTGTCGACGCACCCCCTGACAGAAGAGCGAATTAAAGCATTTCAGTAGCCTGTTATTGTTAGTTCAATGCAGATATTGCACACAAAAAACCGCCAGATGGCGGTTTTTTGTGTTTTTGACTTTCGCTTTTTCTAGCCACTAGCAGGAAGGCTTGCCTTCCGTTCTAGCTAGCAAAGCTTGCTTTGCGGTCTGGCGAGCAGAACTTGTTCTGCGTTCTGCTTTTAATCTGAGTTCTGCTTTTAATCTGCGTAGCCGATCAACGCGCGCAGTTCAGCAATTACGCTCTTACCTTCTTCGACCGGCAGACCATCTTCGGTCAATTCGTTGGCTCGGGTAACACCATCGACGCTGCCCAGCTGTGACAGATATTCTAGAATCTCCAACGGCTTGATCTCACCCAGCAGGTCGCGTTCGTTCCACAGGCTGAGGAAAGCGATAAGACCGTAGGCGCCCCAGTTGGAAACGTCGGCGATCAGCAGCTCGTCTACCTGAGTGGCTGCAGCATGGATATCCAGATCTTTCAGGGCCTCGGTAATGTTACCCATACCGATCTCGTTACCGCCGTCACCGATGCCAATCGTTGGACATTTAGCGTTGTTGACGAAAGTGTCAAAACAGGCGGTGCGAGCGCTAATGCTTTCGCCGCGCATATTGTAGTAGCCACCGTCGGCAGCCTGGCCCGGACGTTCAATGGACAGGACCGCATCAGGGTTGTAGTTATAAAGTGCCTGAAAAGCTTCCAGAGTACGTTCCTGGTGCTCGCCAACGCGGATTTCATGTACCCGGTATTCGGCCATCAGAGCCTGAGATACCGGTGGGCCACAGACGATAACCGGAGTTGCGCCAAGTGCTTCCAATGCCTGATACAGGGCGATAGCGCCAACCGGGCCATCGGTTTCGAAAGTATCGACAACAGGAAAGCCAGTGCCTATAAGTACGTGGCCTTTACATTTGTTCAGAATTCGCGCGGCGCGCATGTAATAGCCGCTTGCCAGTGCTGGCTGTACGGTTTTCATTCCACGCAGGTTACGGGCAACCAGAACGTCTTCAATCTGCTTACTTAAAGCAGCCTCATTGATCTTATTTTGTGACATGGGGCTTGGCTTCCTAAAAAGTTACTTAAAACCTGAGCTCACTAAAGAGTAGCTACAGGTATGTCTGTCTTGTGCTGAACCGTTTTTGTTAGTCCACCTGTTCAGGCTTGGTCCGTTCAAACAGAACGTGGGCCAGACAGTGCAGGTTGTGGGCATCATCGATAGTGATTTCTTCGAAAGATATCCGTGAGCCCGGCAGAAGCTGTGCCATACGGGCTGTATCCAGTGCGATCATGGAGCCGATCTTAGGGTAGCCACCGATGGTCTGACGATCGTTCAGCAATACGATTGGCTGGCCGTCGGCAGGGATCTGAATCGCACCGTGGCAGATCCCTTCAGACAGGATGCCATCGAATGACGGTTTCACTTCCGGTCCTTCCAGACGGTAGCCCATGCGGTCAGCACGGTCGGTTACCTTGTATTCACTACTGAAGAACAGGCGCTTCTGGTAGTCGCTGAAGGCGTGTTGCTGGTAGCCGGTAATGACCCGCAAGGTAATATCATCAAAGTAGTCCGGGCGATGCTGTTCCGGCAGGCGGTAGGCTTTTTGATCACTCCGCGGCTGACATTTAAGGTAATCACCCTGTTGTAGCTTTTCACCACTAATACCACCGATCCCTTCGCGGGTTACCGTGGCACTGCTGGAGAAACTGTGTTCTACCTGAAAGCCGCCGCAGACCGCCAGATAGGCGCGGGCGCCCTGGCTGGAGAAGCCAACTTCAATACGATCGCCTGCTTTTACTTTATGTGCATGCCAGCGATCCTGCTCGATGCCGTTTATCTTCAGCGGCATTTCGGCGCCAGCAAGAACGATATTGGTATCGATTTCAGCTTCCAGTACCAGGCCGCCGATACTGACTTCAAGCAGGGTGCTGTTCATCGGGTTGTCGACCAGACGGTTAGCCCATTTGAACGCCAGGGCGTCAAGTGGCCCACCTGTGGTCAGACCGATACGGTGGTGGCCAAAACGACCGGCATCCTGAATCAGCGTCAGCAAACCCGGTTGCAGTACTTTAAAGCCGCTCATTGTACTTCTCCCAGTTCGCCGCCCAGTGCAAGAAACTCGTCTTTAGTGATCGGATTAAATTTAATCCGGTCGCCGACCTGAACCGGCATAGTCGGTTCTGCCGCGGGATCGAACATGCGGGTTGGACAGAGGCCGATCAGGTTCCAGCCGCCCGGGGAAACCGCAGGATAAACAGCTGTCTGGCGGTCGGCAATGGCGATTGCACCGCGGGGTACTTTCATGCGCGGTGTTGACAGGCGTGGTGCTGCGATACGGGCATCTACTTCACCCAGGTAGGCGAAGCCCGGTGCGAAACCGATTGCGTAAACCCGATATTCCATTTCGCTATGCAGCTGAATAACTTCTTCGATACTAAGCTCCGCGCGCTTCGCAAGGTCCGCCAGATCAGGGCCTGATTCGGTACTGTAGTATGCCGGCAGGGTAACGATCTTACCCTCGCTGCTGGTCGCATCTTCAAGCTGATTCAGCACCTTACGAATACGGCTGCGCACTTCAAGATGGTCGCAGGCCAGCATGTCATAGATTACCAGCAGGGACGCATAAGAAGGCACCATATCGATCAGCAGGCCGTCCAGCTCTGTTTCCAGAATTGTGACAGCTTGCTGTACCTGCGCGGAGACCCGTGGATCGGTCTGCTCGCCAAAGTAGATAATCAGGGCGTTTTCGCCGGCCACTTCGATACGCATAGTATTATTCACCATCCCATTCATAGGCTGATCAGCTCACGGATCTCCTGAATAGCATTAACGCCATCCATATTATCGCCGTGAACACAAAGGGTGTCGGCCCGCAGGACCAAAGTATGACCACTGACAGTGGTTACCGTACCTTGTTCTTTGAGCTGCTTAACCTGCGCCAGCATTTTATCTTTTGTATGAACCGCGCCGGCTTTAGTGCGGGCCAGCAGTTTGCCGTCGTCGTCGTAGCAGCGGTCGGCGAAGATTTCGAACCATAGCTTGATACCGGCAGTTTCGGCTTCTTCAAGATGCAGCTCTGCATGCGGCGTGCTTTGCAGCATCAGAACCAGTGGGCGGTGGTATTCGGCCATCGCCTGCAAAATAGTTTTGCGAACAGCGGCGTCAGCCATCATGTCGTTATACATAGCGCCGTGTGGCTTAACGTATTCCAGGGTCATGCCCTGGGATGCCGCCATGCCGTCCATTGCTGCAACCTGATACAGCACTGCTGCTTTCAGTTCATCGGCTGTCGCCTTGATACTGCGACGGCCAAAACCAACCAGATCCGGGTAGCCAGGATGAGCGCCGATAGTCACGTTATTGGCTTTCGCCAGGGCCAGGGTTTTATGCATTACCAGCGGATCGCCGGCGTGGAAACCGCAGGCGATGTTAGCCTGATCAATATGCGGCATAACGGCTTCATCAAGCCCCATTTTCCAGGAGCCGAAGCTTTCACCCAGATCACAATTAAGACGTAAAGACATAGTTGTTCTCCTTATAATCGGCTTACAGAATCGCCAGGCGGCTGTTTGGCAGGTCAGTTACCAGCATGTGGCCCGGGCTATGGGTAATACAGAACGGTGGTTTCGCCTGTTCGATAGCGACCTGAGGTGTTACACCGCAGGCCCAGAATACAGGTAGTTCGCCCTCTTTAATGGTTACGGCATCGCCGAAATCAGGGGTGTTGATGTCGTTGATTCCGATCAATGATGGATCGCCCAAATGTAATGGTGCGCCATGAACAGAAGGGAAACGGGTGCAAATCTGTACCGCACGGATCGCATCTGCAGCTTTCATTGGTCGCATGCTGACAACTGTAGTGCCACTGAAGCGGCCAGCACTACGACACTCAATGTTAGTTCTGTACATCGGTACGTTAACGCCTTCGGCGATGTTGCGTACTTCAAGCCCATCGGCAATAAGGGCTTCTTCAAAAGAGAAGGAGCAGCCGAGAACAAAGGTGACCAGGTCATCACGCCAGAACGCTTTGACATCATCTACTTCCTGAGTCATTTCACCGTTTTCATAGACCCGGTACTTGGGAATGTCAGAGCGGATATCCAGATCCCGGCCCAGATCCGGCAACATAAACTCACCCGGCTGGCTGGACATACCAATAATTGGACAAGGCTTAGGGTTTAACTGACAGAATTGCAGAAATTCGTTGGCCCATTCTTTCGGCATAATGGCCAGGTTACCCTGAACAAAACCCTGAGCGAAACCGGAGGTGTTGCCGGTAAATTCACCGTTACGAGTTTGTTGGCGCAATTCAAAAGGTGTCATATCTGCTTTCATTTAAAAACCTTCAGCTGTTGCAGGCCGGTCTGATCGCCCGGACCTGAGTGTATTGAGCGGAGCGATCTGGCTCCGGTTTGCAATGGCACTGTTATATACAAGTGTATTGCAAAAAGTGATAACTGTTATCTATCAGAAGAGCTGCGCGTTTGTTGGCACATGAAATCGTCTGATTCTTATTCGTAGAATCCGATCGGGGTAATCGTGGCGCATGCCGGATTATGCAGGGGATCAGGCCGACCAGGATCGCTGGTCGGCCTGTTAACTGGTAATCTAAAGGTGACTAGAAACCGGTTAAAAAAGTATCGCAGTGGTCTATTACTGCGTGGCCATCCAGCTGTCGACGGCTTCCTTGCTGCGGGCAAAGAATACTACGCGGGCGATGGTGCTCAGAGTGCCGTTGTATCCGATCGTGCGACGATATACCCACCAGCTATCATTGGCCATCTCAACAATTTCATCAACGTGACGGATCTGTTGAAACTTATGCAGCGGCATCATGGTGCTCATAGTGCTATCTCTCTTGCCTTTCAGGCCAATTTACAGGGTTAGCTGGTGTGATGGATTATGGTTTAATTCTGGTGTCAGGGAGGGGTTCTGTCTAATGAATAATGGTTACTACTTCTGATAAATAAATGTTATCAGGCGCTTTAATGCTAAAAAGCGGTATCAATATTGGATAATCTGGCCGCTGAACAGTTGACTTTATGATGTGCCAAGGTAATATACGCGTCGTCCTAAGGCAGTGATTAATATGCTGATTTTAAACAGCTAAATCACTGTTTTCTGCAGCGTCCCATTCGTCTAGTGGCCTAGGACACCGCCCTTTCACGGCGGTAACAGGGGTTCGAACCCCCTATGGGACGCCACTCTTTCTTTGATTGTTTCTTACTCAACTGTTTTCATAGTGTCTGTTACCCATTTCAGGCTGTCGAGATAGGCCTGGTGTAACTGTTGTTCTGAAACTGAATCTGGCAGCTTGTGCCATTTGGCCTGAATAAAGCTATCAACACTGCACAACAGATCACCGTAGTCGCCTTCAGCAAACAGAATTGCCCGCTCAATATCTTCTGTCAGAGCAACCTGTTCCATAATATCTTCTATCGGGATATCCAGCAGGGCATCCATGCCTGAAATAATACCCATCATAAATCCACTGGAAGGTGGCAGATTGTGGAGCGTAGGAGCTATCAGTTCACACATTCTTGCTTTTATCAGCGTGTGGCGGGTCAGTTCATCGGGTTTGCCGGAGGCGCCTGTAAGTGAGAACAGGGCGCACCAGCGTTTGATCTCCCCGATACCTATCAATACCACGGCTTCCTCAATACTTTCTATCTTTCGAACCAGGGCATAAGCTGATGAGTTGACGATTCTGAGAATCTTATAGGTCAGCTGAGGATCCTTTTTAAGTACTTGCTCTATCTTTGCCGGGGTTATATCAGGATCTGCGAGCAGGCTCATTAGCTCGATTACTACCAGTTCACTGGTATTCAGCCGTTTGCCTTCGACAATTTGTGGATGGCAAAGAAAATAGCCCTGAAACAACTTAAAGCCCAGATCCTTACACAGCTCAAACTCTTCCTGGGTTTCGATTTTTTCAGCCAGTAATGTAACTTTGAAAGGCTTAAGGATCTCGACATGGTCGATCAACTGTTGCCGGGTCATATTCATCAGGTCCAGCTTAACAATATGCGCGAGCTTAATTATGGGGTCGTATTCAGGACTATAGATGAAATCATCCAGCGCGACGCGATAACCGGCTTTAATCAAGCGTTGCACGCCGGATACCAGGTCACCGTCTACGGCCATGTCCTCGAGTAGTTCGATCACTATATGATGGCGGTTGAGCCCGGGAATCTGGTCCGATTGCACCAGATCTTTGGTCAGGTTGATAAAGGCCGGTAGTGTTTTCAGTTCACCGGAATTATAGATGCTGGTGTAGTTGTTGACCAAAACCTGGCTGGTGGCTAAGTTTCCATCGTCAAAAATACTGGCATTAGCGTTAGCCTTATCCCGATACAGCAGTTCATAAGCAACTACATTGAGGGCCGTATCATAGATGGGTTGACGCGCCATCAGAATATCCTGTGCCATCGGCCGCTCCTGCTAGTTAACCTGATACTACCGTGAAGATACGATCGGACCTGATGATAAAAAAGATCTGCGACAATAGAGTCTGATAAGTAGTATAGGGCGATCAACTGCTGAAAAATTATATTATCTGTCAAAGTGGGTGGTATAAATGATGCGATCAACGCAATACGGATTCTATTGGAGGATACATGACTATTACTCTTTACCACTGCCATGAAGCACGTTCCATGCGCGTGCTGTGGTTACTTAATGAATTGGGTCTTGAGTTCCGTTTGCAGGTTATGCCTTTTACTGAGTTGCGTAGTGAGCAGTACCTGGCGATCCATCCGTTGGCGCGGGTTCCGGCGCTTCAGGACGGCGACCTGATTTTGTATGAAAGCGGGGCGATCTGTCAGTACCTTTGTGAGACCTATTCGCCTGAGCGGATGGGCAGGCCTGTGGGGCATCCGGAGCGTCCGCAATGGTTACAGTGGCTGCATTATGCTGAGACACTGGCGGTACATGGTGCCAGCCTGGTGCAGCAGCATCTGGTGATCTATGATCCACAACTCAGATCAGCAACGGTTCAGAAACTTGAGCGCAAGCGTCTCGAAAAGGGCTTGGAATTGCTCAACAATCATTTGCAGCATCAGGATTATCTGCTTCAGGGTGGCTTCAGTACGGTGGACATCGCGGTGGGCTACAGTATTCATTTGGCCCAGTACTTTACCGATATCAAGCAGTTTCCCCAGCTTAACGAGTATTATCAGGCACTGAAACAGCGGCCCGCATTTATCGTTTCGATGCCGGTCGCTGGTGACGATGAAATTATATTCCGCCGTTCGTTTTACGGCGAATCAGTAATGTAGGTATTTACCGGTATAGATGCTCTGTCCGGGGTAAATAAGGCTGTCTGGCATGTTGAGAAATTATAGATTTTTATGGATAGCAGGCGGTTTTCTTTTGTTGCTCTTTATAGCAGGATTGCTGCTGAATAGTGATAACTCCCGGACGATTACGGTTTCGGTCAGTCTGGACAAGCCGGTACAGCCGTTCAGCCAGGACTGGCCAGTCTATGTGTTTGCCGCAGCACCGGGTACTAAACTGCCGTTAAGCTCTTATACAACCCGAATAAGTGAATTGCCGAACAAGGTTATACTGACGGAAGATATGTATCTGTTGCCGACGCATACTATCGCCGATCAACCTGAAGTGGTCGTCACTGTCAAAGTCTCCAGCAGTGGAGACCCCCACCAAAAAGGTCCGGAGGACGTATCCGTCAGCAGTCCGGCGCTTTCATTTCATAAGCAGAGTAGCCATCAACTCGGGCTGACTATCAAGCGTTAAAACCCGAACGTATTTCATATTAGTCAGGAGTAATTGATATTGAGATATAAATATTTAAACGCTCGTTTAGTTTCTGTTGTATTCTGATTACGTTTAAACCTCAGGTTATAGCTAGAGTCTGCATATTGGGTGAGCCGTGACCTCATCGTATAAATTGAAGCCCAGAGTGCTTTAGAAGAATCTTGTTCAGGTTGCTGCGAAAGCGCTATGGCGTACTTTACGTCCTTGGCCGGCTCAAACGCACTGAAGAGAAAATAGAAAAAGGATTTTCTATGTATAAGAGTATCTTGGGAATGCTACTGGTCTCGGCGAATGTCGCTGGCGCTGAATATCGTTTTGATTATCTGTTTCCGGACCTCCCCCCGCACATTGCCTCTTTAGCTCAGCTACGGCAGATAGGTCATCCATCCGCCACCAGGGAGCCTGCCTATATGGAAGATTCGCAGCATCGGGGCACCGATAATAACGCCTCTGTTGCAGTGGGCCATACCTATGTAGGCCAGCTACTAACCCATGATCTGTCTTTTGAACAGGGATCAGAATTATTAGGCAAGCCTGTTGCAGCTTCTGAGGTGAAAAACCGTTCATCACCCTGGCTGGATCTGGATACTTTGTATCATCACGATAGCCGTGAAGCACTCAGGGATCAGAAGGACCCGGCTAAGCTGCGTTTAGGCAACAGAGGAGGTAATCCTCTTGATTTTCCCCGCGATGCTGCTGGTAAAGCTCAGATTCCTGATCAGCGTAATGACGAAAATAACAATCTGGCTCAGTTAACAGCTGCGGTGATGCGGTTTCATAATGTGCAGGTTGATCGCCTGCGGGCTGACAATCATCCTGAGTCCATACTGTTTGAGCTGGCCCGGCGCGAGACTATCCGCCATTGGCAGGCGATTATTCTGAGTGAGTATCTGCCACTGTTTGTTCCCCGGCACGTGTTACAGGATGTATTGGATAACGGGGCCAGGTATTACACGTCTGAACGAGCTGCCAACGGGGTACTGCCGATTGAGTTTTCGGTTGCGGTTAATCGTTTCGGACACTCCATGGTGCGTGGTCGCTATACGCTGAATGATCGGTTTCATCGAGTCAGGTTATTTCCCCTGAGTCGTTCTGAATTTGATCGGAATTTGGCAGGACACCGCCCGATACCAGCCCGGATGGCGATTCAGTGGCAACGTTTTTTTGATTTTGAAAACTCGATACAGGGACGGCTTGACGACGATGAGGATCAGTTCCGGGGCTTACAGGTTGGCCGGAAAATTGATCGTTTACTGGCCCGTCCAATGCTTCGTTTGCCGGTTTCCGATGACCCCGGCTTGCCCCATGAGGGCCTGGCTGCAGATAACCGGGTGGTTGACCGGACTGTTGTCAGCTTAGCAACATTGAATCTGATGCGTTCAAGGGCGCTGGCCCTTCCTAGTGGTCAGGCAATTGCCCGGGTAATGGGTCTTGAACCTCTGAGTAATGCTCAGTTAGGTCTGTGTAATCCAGGCGACCCCTGTGATACCTCGGTGGATATTGAGCTGACAGAGGCGATGCATGAAGCGCCTCTGTTTCTGTATATTCTGGAGGAGGCTAAGCGTTATTCTGATGGTGAAACATTAGGCGAGGTGGGGGGGAGAATAATGGCTGAGGTTGTGATTGGCTTATTACAGAATAGTCCCTATTCAATCGTGCAGGAGCCCTTTATCTCGCCGTACACCGGTACGAGCGCTTATACAATGGCAGATCTGTTTTATAACGCAGGAATGAATTATGCCCGACCGGAGGTTAAGTAGTTATTCGGAAGGGTATTTTTTCGCTGAATCTTCAACGGTTGTCTATGGTTAAGCTATTACTTTATAGCCATTACCTTATAAAAACAGCCGAATGAGGATCAAACGATGTCAGATCATGTTTATAAGCGAGTCGAAGTAGTGGGTTCCTCCAGCGAAAGTATCGATGATGCTATCCGACAGGGAGTCGAGCGAAGTGCCAAATCTATTCATAATCTTGAATGGTTTGAAGTGCAGGAGGTCAGGGGGCATGTTGTAAATGGCACGGTAGGTCATTTTCAGGTAGTGATGAAACTGGGCTTCCGGCTTGACGACTAGTGCTGCCTCAGGCGTGATCTGATTATGCCGGTTGCGATAACCTCGTAGCTTGTTATCATCCTGCCTTGGGAGTTCATAGCCGCTCC
The DNA here is from genome assembly GCF_050870985.1 of Amphritea sp. HPY. NCBI lineage: Bacteria > Pseudomonadati > Pseudomonadota > Gammaproteobacteria > Oceanospirillales > Oceanospirillaceae > Amphritea > Amphritea sp. HPY. The sequence goes on from NZ_CP194015.1 coordinate 953,757, forward strand.
TGATATGCGTCTATGTTCAATGAATTTCGGGAGCGGGTTTTCAGTGATAAGAAAAAGTTTAACATTGCTATTCTCAGCGACGCTATTAATGATATCTGGCATTGCTTCAGCATTTGAGTACTACAGCGTTAATCGGGATACTCTGGTACTAAGCATGCCCTCTGTGAACGGCACTGTGGTTGCTCCTCTGGCCCGCGGACAGGTTTTACTGCAGATAGATGAACAGGGGGATTGGTCTAAAGTCTTTTTTCTTAGTCCTGAGAAACAACCTCTGAAGGGCTGGTTGCTGAGTAACACTATTAATGCGCAGGCAAAAGTGCGCGCCGGAACCGGTGCGAATAGCACGGACTATTTTAGCTCTTCAGTCGATAAATTAAGGCTACGTATGGGACCGGGTGCTGATTTTGAGGTGTTGGGCACTTTGTCCCGTAAGCAAGTTGTAAAACGGCTCCATTCTGAAGGGGACTGGGCAAAAATCAGATATAGAACTGCTTCGGGCAGCGCTGCTCAGTCATGGGTTGCAGCAGCTTATCTTAAACCGGTAACGTCACCGGCAGACTTTAAGCAGCAGTCTGTTACCGCGTCAGTTAACCAGACGGCTAACCTGTATAGAGTGACAGGCTCAAAAGTAAATTTCCGCCAGGGACCTGACACCAGCTTTCCAGTTATTGGTCAGTTGAACCGGGATCAACAGGTGAAAATCATTGCCGAGCAGGGTGAGTGGAAGAAAATTCGTTATGATCTGCTGGGTAAAGAGTTGTCAGGCTGGATGGTAGGGCGTTTCCTGAAGCCAAAGTGATAGCTGTTGAATGCTATATGAAGATTGCAATAAAAAAGGCTGAACATCTGTTCAGCCTTTTTTATATTGAGAGCAAAAGGAGGTTTAATCTTCCATCTCTTCCAGTTCATCCCCAACAGATTCCTCTGCTGCAGGGAGGGGCTTGCTGGTGCCTTTCTTATTGGTCTGAATGTCACGGATCTTAGCCAGTTGTTTATCGATCTTATGGCTTAATGCATCCAGTGCGGCATACAGATTCTCATCACTTGCCTTGGCAAACAGGTCTTTACCGGTGGCATGTATAGTTGCTTCTACTACTTCCTCTTTACCATTGTTCTTTTCGATGGTGACCTGGGCGCTGGTGATAACGTTATAGCGCTTTTGACTCTCTTCTAACCAGGCTTCAATTTTTTCACGAACAGCCGGAGATACTTTGTCATTACGGTTAGTAATATTGATATTCATGGTGTTGCCCTTACTGCAAATTACCTTGATTTAACAACTCTGTACTTCTCTTTACAACTACAGAATGCGCTTCTGAAAAATAATTGCAATAGCCTAAGTCACTATTTTTACGTTCTTTTATCATCAGAATGACCGCGTAACCTTAAACTGATTAATTGCTGATCAGAGACTGCTCTTACCATCGGGATTGGAGGCGAGCAGGCGCTTTACCCGGGTCAGGTTTTGTTGCGCAGTTTTATAATATTGCGGGCTTTCAGAGATCGCTTTGCGAAAAAAATAGGCAGCCCGGTTATAGCGCTGTGAGATCATGCAGATGTAGCCTATATCATTGTAGGCCTGTGAACTGTTCATAACCTGCTCCAACGCGTCCAGCGCTGCAACATATTTTTCCTGGCGGGCGTATGTCAGGCCAAGGTTTTTCCATGCCGGCTGATATTGGTTGTCTGCCTGCAGGGCCCGGGCAAACGTATTTTCAGCTTCGGGCCATTTCTCCTGCATATAGAATGAATAGCCAAGGTTGTTGAGCACCACCGGACTATCCGGTGCAATACTTGTTGCTGCCGTATAGTTCAGTCGGGCCTGTTCATAGCGGCCATAAATATCGTGGATAATGCCAAGGCCGGTATAGGCTTCGACCAGTGGCTGACCTGCTTGTTGCTGTTTAAGATACAACTCAATCGCCCGGTTAAAGGATTCCTGGGCCAGTGTGTACTGCTTGCGGTGCAGTAAAATCATACCGCTTCCGGTATGGGCGTCGGCTTGCTCGGGATTAACTGCCAGTGCTTTCTGGTAAGCCAGGTAACTGGTTTGATAGTTCCTGCGCTGATAGTGAATTTCGGCGATACTGACCAGCGCAACGCTATTTTGATCATCCAGTTCATAGGCGCGGATGAATTGAAACAGTGCCCTGTCCATGTCTCCGGACTGATGTGCCTGCCGGGCTTTAGCCAGTGCTTCTTCCGGGGTTTTAGCCTGTTGCTCGGCAAGATGGGAAAGTATCGCTTTGCCCTCATAGAGCTCGGACTGTTGTTGTGACACCGAGCTGCTGGGCTGGTTGGCGGCGCAACCGGCTAACAACACACAGAACGATGTCAGAATGCTAAATCGGGTTGCTTTGTTGCAGGTCAGGCTATGACTTATCATAGGTCAGCTCCTTGGCATTAGTTCATAGCAGACAATGCTTGCGTTTTATCCTTTAGAAAGCATTGATAGCACCCCGAGCAACGCAGGACCAATCATAATCAGGAAGAATGATGGCCACATACAGAAGGTCAGCGGGAATATCATCTTGGTTGATATCTTAGCTGCAAGCTCTTCTGCTCTTTGTAATCGCTTGTCCCGGAACTCCTCCGAATAGACCCTCAGGGTATCAGCAATACTGGTACCAAAGCGCATACTCTGATCCAGCGATGTGACCAGTCCGCGAATATCTTCAAGCCCGGTACGGTCAGCCATATTGCGTAGCGCCTGCATCCTTTCTACGCCCATTCGAACTTCAGTATTGACCAAAGCAAGCTCATCGGCCAGTTCCGGATGACTGATACTCAGCTCATCGGCGACCCGCTGCAGTGCAGATTGCAGTCCCAAACCCGCTTCCACACAGACCACCAGCATATCCAGCGCGTCGGGAAAACCGTTGCGAAGTTTTTTCTTGCGGGCTGCGACCAGGTAATCCAGCACCATACTCGGAAGCAGTATGCCGGCTAAGACCGACGCGATAATTGAGATGAGTACCTGGCGGGTTTCAAGCTCAGGAATTTGCTGTACCACGAATATTGTGATGGCTGGCAGTATCAGTACTGAAAGAATGCGGATTGAGATATAGTCAGCCTGCGCACTCTCGGAGCGAAAACCGGCATGGGCAAGGCGAGCTCTGGTTTGCGAATTTTGCCAGCCGGCCGGCAGTAAATTCTGGCTAATGGACCGTTCCCGGTCGGCAATCGCCTCGGCTTCACTCGATGTCCCGGTAGTATGATGCTTAAGTCGGGTCAGTCGCTGTCGCACGGGGTCCAGTATGCCTATGACCAGAAATCCTAGTGCCAGTGCAAAAGCGAGAACTGTGATCGACGACAGAGCGATAAAAATGATCCGCAGGATTGTTTCATCCTGGGTGTAGTTGTTGATTAAACCGACCAGATATTCCATGACCGCCTCCTATACGTCTACGCGTAATATTTTTCTGATCCAGAATATGCCGATTACCATGGCCACCGAAGCGGCAATAACCAGCTGAATACCTGTCGGGTCTTTAAGCAGCATCGGCAGATAGCCTGGGTTTGTCACAGAGATAGCGATAAACAGGACAAAAGGCACCAGTACCAGTATCCAGGCTGAAAGCCTGCCCTCTGCGGAAAGGGTCTTGACCCGGCGCTGGAACTTGAATCGACTACGGATTACCCGTGCGATCTGTTCCAGAATCTCAGCCAGGTTACCACCGGTATCTTTTTGGATCAGAATCGAAGATACCAGCACCATGACGGTAACACTGGGTACACGGGCCAACAGGCCAAGCATTGCCCGGCGCAGGTCATTACCATAGTTGAGATCGGCGAATGTCAGTTTGAATTCATGGGCGACCGGTCCATCCATTTCATCTCCTACAAGGTGCAAGGCTTCAGAGAATGGGTGGCCCGCCTTGACGGCCCGCTTCATAACATCGATCGCATCGGGCAGCTGCTCTTCAAACAGTGCAATTCGCTGACGTTTGGCATGGATAATTTTAAAAATCGGGATGGCCACGGTCAGCAAGCCTATGATAGCGACCATCGTCCCGCTACGGGTCAGCAGCCAGCACAGCCCCATAGCAATGATGGCGATCAACTGAATCCAGAGTACCAGCTGGTAAGCCCTTATGTTATAGCCCGCCTTTTCGATCGTGTCCGATAATGTTTCCATACCGGGCAGGGATTCAAGGCTTCGCTCCAGTGGTGAGAGTGAGTTAAGGTATTTTTTGCGCAGCAATACTGTGATGGCGTTGGCATCGGCTTCCGGTGCCATCTCTTTTATCCGTTTACGTAACCGGCTGCGGGTCTTCTGACTTTCGCCAAATACCGGTACCGCCAGTCCCATCATCAGCAGAAATACGGCTACAAACACCATCGCTAGAAATATCATTTGTTGTGACATGGCGTAACCTCCTATACGTACCCGTTACAGATCAAACAGGTGATAGTGCAACTCTATACCCCGTTGCTTCAGGTGATCGAAGAAGGCCGGGATAATGCCGGTTGCCCGGTAGCGTCCTATTACCTTGCCGTCTTCGTCGATACCCTGACGTTCAAAGCGGAACAGTTCGGTCATAGTGACGACATCGCCTTCCATGCCGTTGATCTCCTGCAAGCTGGTCATCCGGCGATGACCATCTTCCATCCGTTCGATCTGGATGACGATATTAATCGCCGAGGCGATCTGAGCCCTTAGTGTCTTGGTAGGGAAATTAATTCCGCTCATCGATACCATATTTTCGATTCGGCCCAGCGCATCTCTGGCGCTATTGGCGTGTACCGTAGTTAACGAGCCATCGTGGCCGGTATTCATCGCCTGCAGCATATCCAGGGCTTCACCGCCCCGGACCTCGCCGATTACGATGCGGTCGGGACGCATCCGTAAGCTGTTCCGTACCAAGTCACGCTGGCTGACCTGACCTTTACCCTCTATATTGGGTGGCCGGGTTTCCAGACGTACGGTATGGGGTTGTTGAAGTTGCAGCTCGGCGGAATCCTCAATGGTAACGATCCGTTCATCCTTAGGAATAAATCCGGACAGAATGTTAAGCATGGTGGTTTTACCGGAACCGGTACCGCCCGAGATGAGTATATTCAGACGTGCTTTAACGATGCCTTCGAACACTGGTGCCAGTTCTTTAGGCACTGAGCCAATTTCGACCAGGTTGTCCATGGTCAGGCGGTCGATAGCAAAACGACGGATCGATACGCTGGGGCCGTCCAAAGCCAGCGGGGGAATAATAGCGTTAACCCGCGAACCATCTTTGAGGCGGGCATCCACCATCGGTGATGATTCATCTATCCGGCGGCCAACACTGGAGACAATGCGATCGATGATATTGAGCAGGTGGTTTTCATTATTAAAACGAATATCAGTGGCTTGCAGCTTACCGGCACGCTCGACAAACACGCTTTCAGGGCCATTGACCAGAATATCGGAAATGGATGGATCGGCTAACAGGGGTTCCAGCGGGCCGAGTCCCATGATCTCATCTTCGATCTGCTTGATCAGCAGGTGTCGTGAAGCCTGATTGCAGGGGATCGCTTCCTGGTGAATTAACTGCTGGCAGATCTCCCGTATCTGGTGTCTGGCTTCTGCAGGTTCCAGATTATCGATCAGGGTCAGGTCCATCACTTTGAGAAGCTTCTGGTGAATCCTGTTTTTCCACTCTTTCTCCAGCTTACTGGAGGTGGTAAAGGTCTCTTCCTGATCATTCTGGTCAGGATGCGGGTTGGCTTTTTCGTCGTATGCGGTCATCTCTTCGAAAGGCATGATCCTAACCTCCTGTCAGTCGGGAAAATAGATTGTTGATCAACCCTTTGGGTTGATCCAGGAAACCGTTGATCAGGTCCGCTTGCAGGGTCTGCAGGGAGCGGCTCAGGGGACTACGCTTGGCGATGCTGTACAGCGGCTCGCCCTTATTCAGGCTTTCCAGTGCATTGCGATAATCATTGGGGATAGTGACCAGATGCTTGGCGTTGAGGCTTTCCCTGATATCGTTGATACTGACCTGGGCTGCTTTATCGAAGCGGTTTACGGCAATAATAATCTGGTCATCCATGATGCCCAGTTCATTGCGCAGCAGTTCAACCATATGGGTCGCATCTTTAATATTGATGAAATCCTGCTGCACAACGACGATAACCTGGCTGGCTTCCTGCAAAACTGCAATGGCGGTACGGTCGATCATCCGGGGCAGGTCAACCACCAGTTGGGCACAATGCTTACGTAAAATATCAAGCAGCTGGTGGATCTGATGTTCCGGTGTCTGATTGGGTAAGCGGATGCTGTTGGTGGTGGCGCCCATGATTCGCAGACCGCTGGTATGTCGCAGCAGGTAAGCGTTGAGCGCTGTACTGTCCAGTTCTTCGACCACTTTAAGGGCTTCTGCGACACCATTCTCCGGTCGCATATCTAAGTATTGGGCGAGGGCACCAAATTGCATATCCATATCCAGCAGGATCGTTTGCTCCTGGCTCACCACCTGCATCATATGGCCAAGATTACAGGCCAGCATGGATGCGCCGGAGCCGCCTTTGGCGTTGATTATTGCTGTCAGATTGCCTCTGCCGATAATATCAGTCTCAGCTTTCTCCGCTTCAATCTGATGCAGCATTGAGATCAGCTCCTGGCTGTCTACCGGTGCGGTCAGGAAGTCCCGGGCACCGGCTTTCATCGCCAGGCGTACCATGTCGTGATTCTGAATATCACCGATCACTAATACCGGCGGGCGTTCGTTACTGTTATGTTTGCTCAGCTCACTGAGCTCGCCCTGCCATTTGTCACTCAAGTGCAGGACCAGCAGGTCGGGCATCTTTTTCAGGTCGTACAGGGGGTCCATATGGCCGTTTGTGACGCAGCGGGTTGTCAGCTCAATATGTTCACTTTCAGCCTTTATTATCTGCTTCAGTTGATCCAGCATTTCACCACTGCGACTGCTAACCAGAACACTGAAACCATGCATTGATGCAGCTTTAAAATTTGTCGGCTCCATGATTATTCTCCTTGGTTCCAGCCAGTCAGGCTGTGATGGCCTGGGTGATTCAGCATGATACGCTCCAGCTGCCAGCCCCTGTTATACCCAGGCTCTCGCTGGGCAGGGTAGTAACAAAGCCGGGCGCCGTCAGAGTGCCTATAGGCAGTAAGGGAATAAGAAACTGATGCTGATAGTTCTGGATTCGGGTTCGCACGTAGCGAACTTGTTCAAGAACCGCGGTTGGTGCGAAATTCTCATCCAGGTATTCAAGCATGATATGAGCGCTGTTCAGATCGGGCAGTATGGTGCTCTGGAAGATCGCGTTGTCAATCACCTGGCTCTGCTGGTTCATGGGGCATACGGCTGCCAGTCTGGCGGCCCGACGAGTAACTTCGTCGAGCGTATTCCAGGTAAACAACAGGCGGCCAAATTCGATGATGCCGAACAGAATGATAAAGAACAGGGCGCCGATAAGGGCGAACTCAACGGTAACCAACCCGCGTTGTTTCTTGCTTGTGTTTGGTTGAGATCTGTAATGCTTCATTAGTCATCACTCCTCACAGAATTGGCATCTCTACGCTGGCCGTAAGCGGTCGGGCCAGCAGGATGTCGTTCCATAATCCAAACCCGGGAATACTGTTCGGAAATATCATCGGGTCGTACGTATAGGTCGCTGTTACTATGATCGGATTAGGATCAGCGGCAGCTGTTTGAGTCGTGACTGTTACAGTACCTGGTAGTAAATAGGGCTGGCTGTCCAGCGTTGAGCCGTATTGCACTAACTTAACCGCGTCAGAAGTCACAGTTGCCAGCGTACCATTTGAGTTGGCCATGCGAACGTGACCCGCCAGGAAGCGGGCGCCGTCCTCAACCGATTTGGTCAGGGTGTTGTATTGATACAGCAGCCGACCCACTTCAGCGCCAGCAAAAAGTAATAACAGCAGCAAGGGCAGGGTAATAGTAAACTCGATAATGGCTACCCCTTGCTGCCGGTTCTGATGCTTATGGCGGAGAGTATTCATGAGTCATCTCCGTCGGGGTTTTTATAGAGTACGATGATATCGACACCGCTGGATGTTGTGACGCCGACTGCGGGTTGTGGGCACTCTTTCATAAACACGCCAGTCAGGGAGCCACTGCCGCCATCGTCATCGGCGCCGCCAGTCTGCACTGCTGGCTCTGTCAGCATAAAGCAGCCAATTCCCTGCGGCTCCTGCATCGAAGCTGGTGTGTTATTTCCGTTTCCGGAATCGACGCAATTGGCAATAGGAACACCAACAATCCTGCGTTCGAAGCGCTGACTGCCACTATTAAAGCTGTTCGACTGATAATGAGAGTAATAAGCTTCAGGATCGCCACATTCAACCGACCCAGACCCGCAAGTAGGATCGCCGACGTTTTCATTGGCAAAGTCTGGTGGATACAGATCACTGTCTCCATTGAGTGCGCCGTCATACATGCCAAATCGGGTATTGATACCTTGTGTGGTAGGGCCGACCTTATTACCCGGTGCCAGGTCTATCTCAAGTGGTTCACTCAGTGCTGCGCAGGCTGGGTTACCGGCAAATGCATAACGAATATCATTGGCGCCTTGCATGCCAGGCAGATCGATTAGGTGGAAACTACCTGTACCCACTTCTTCGTCGGGACCATCGCCAGACCCCATTTTGAGTGTTATCAGATCAGTACTGGCATCATAGCTGCCAGGCTGGAATGTTTTGTAACCATGGAAATAGTCGTCAGCAGTCTCTCCATCTGGAAGGGGGGAGGGGGGAGATTTAGCGCAGACCATCACCGGAATAAGGTTGCAGACATCGGCGCCATTGGCATAACCGGCAACGGCAGTAGCCAGTACATTTTTACTATCCTTGCCAATGACCTGCACCAGCACGCTATCCAGCGCAACGGTTGAAGAGCTTACTTTGACAAAGCGGGGGGCAGCTACCGCGGCGAAGAATGAGCCCGGATTCAGGGTTTCTGAGAAGGTTACTGTCACTGTGGGTGCGGCAGTGGTCAGCTCATCACTCAGGTTATTGTTAAAGGTTGTGTCCGCAGTTGTGCGGGCTTCAGTCATATCACCATCTGTTGTCTGTAAAGTTCTGGCAGCGGCCAGGGCCGCTGCATCGACCGCATTCTGGATACGGGTCTTATTCATCAGCATATGGCCGCTGTCCAGCGCCAGGCCTGTTACTGCCAGTAACGCCACGATACCCACCGTGACGATGACTGCGACTATGCCCCTTTGCCGGAATTGGGAAGGGGCTGCTGAAAAATTAGATTTCCAGAAGGCGTTTTTAGTTTTCATAGTTGCCTCCTGGTAACCAGGGGGAGGTCCCCCTGGTTACCAATATTTATTTTGATCCTAGTTACCAATGTTAACTTTGATCTCATTTTTGATCTCTTGGGGCTTATCGATATGGGTGCGATAAGTGGACAAGATATTGACCCCGGTCACGCCGTCGAAACTGCCGTGCAGTTCTGTACCGTTCTGTTCAGTGGCTTCCGGGTTGTAAGTTTGCTGTGCGGTCATCTGCTCTATGGAGCCACCCAGTTGCAGGCTGTGTTGCGGTGTGGTTCCACAGCCCTGGAGCAGCACTGCAAAGCCAATGACTGTTAATATGATTACTTTGTTCATAACCTGCTCCTAGTTCATTGAGTGGCCGTAGTTGTTTTCCAGCCCACCAGTATTACCGCTGACTGTGGTCTGAGGCGGTGCAGCATAGCTGGTGGCGGTGGTCTCCTGTACAGCTGATTCTTGTGCCGGCTCAATAGCAGCAGGGTCTGATTCAGTTGCAGACTGCTGATCCACCGCAGAGTCATCCTGTGCTGCCGGCGGGGTGCCCAGGTTTCTACCGAGCAGGTAGAATTCGAAATCGGAAGGCTCAACAAAGTTGTCGGTTGGCAAATCGATTTGGTTCGGATCAATCGGTTTTGCCAGTACAGGGGTAACCATAATTACCAGTTCTGTTTCGCCTTTTTCGAATTCCTGACTGCGGAACAGATGGCCCAGTATCGGAATGTCGCCCAGGCCTGGGAATTTACTGACGACTTCGCGCATGTTTTCATTCATTAAGCCCGCTATCGACATGGTCTGGCCGTCGGCCAGTTCAACCGTGGCGCTGGCAGAGCGTTTAGTCAGAGCTGGGACGAAGAGACCTGTCTCCTCGGCGCCAGATAGCTTAACGCTAGCAACATTAGTCAGTTCGCTAACACTGATATTGAGTTTCAGATTGATCTGGTCTGAATCCAGTACTACCGGGACAAATTTAAGCCCAATACCAAACTCTTTGAACTGGATAGTGATACCGTCCTCATCGGGAACAGGGATTGGAAACTCTCCACCGGAAAGAAAGTTTGCCTGCTGGCCGCTTAGAGTCGTCAGGGTTGGTTCAGCCAGTACTTTGGCTGAACCATTCTCTTTCGCTGCCTCGATGGCCATGTTGAACATGAAACTGTCATCAATGTAGCTACCAAAAAGGGACCGGGTTGATGCAAGAAGAGGTTCTGGTGAAGGGATATCTGTGGAGGTCAGGCCACCTGGAGCCAGCGCACCGAAAATAAAGTCGCCACCGCCATCGCGCACTGCTCTGAACTTGATGCCAAGTTTTTTCATCACAGTCCGGGAAATTTCAGCAACAGTTACTTTCAGCATTACCTGCTGCGCACCGCCGACGCTCATCAGGTTAACGACACTGGAGATCTCCTCATCATCCTGTTTGGTCGGACGGGCAAAGCTTTTGGCTATCTCGACGGCGGTATTCATCTTGATCAGGCTGGTGACCTGGCCGCTGAGGACAATAGTACCCTGGGATGAGTGAACCCTGATGTCTTCACCGGGTAGCAGGTCATAAAGCTTGGCTTTGAGGGTGTCCAGATCGTGGGTGACTTCGATATCGAAGGCGCTGATCAGACGGTTCCTGCTATCCCAGAGCAAAACGTTGGTGGTACCCAGACCGCGACCCAATATATACAGCTGACCGGATTGCATGACCAGGATGTCGGCGATACTGGGGTTACCGATGGAGATTTTTTTGACCGGGGTATTAAGTTCCAGTATGTGGGACTTATACAAAGGCACCCAGATGGTCTTGAGTTGCTGTTGGTGATCCGTCAGCTCGCTGAATGTATCGACCTTGGTGCTGCGTATTGACGTATCCTGAGCCAGAACGGGGCTGCCTGAGAGCAGGAACATCAATACAATCAGGACCCCAACTATCTGTTTGGGTTGAATTATATATTGCATGATAACGTCCTATCTTCCTTTTGCTATACCCCGTCGGATGCACGGTTGCATGCAGGGTTTATCTCGGGCTGCATACTGCAGGTTGCAGCCCCCTTAAATTGCTATCCGGTTACAGACTAACCTTACTGTTCTGCACTGACGTACCGCGGATAATGGTGACCGTCGATGAGGTTCGTGCCCGGCGTTTCGGCGCTTTGGCAACCTCAATGTTGTCCTGAGGGTTACGCAGGCTTAGCTGGATAGGCCCTTCGCCGCGGGCTTTAACAATAATTTCGGCTTGTTGCGGTGAAACTTCCAGCGTCACGGCACGGACTATCACCGGATCTTTCTCATTGGTAGTGGCTTTCTGATCCACCGCCAGGATTTTAAGATCGGTAAGCAGGGTGCGGGTATAAGCGCGTTTTTTCTGAATCCGGCTGGCCAGGATATCGACCCGGTTACCCGGCAGCAGGAAGCCTGCAACGCCGACGACGTCGTTAACCCGTACGGTAATGGCACGCATTGTCGGTGTGATCAGGGATGCCAGAGTGCTACCTTCAAGGTGTTCTGCAAAGCGAGCATTCATCAGGATTTCACCTTCCAGGATTTCAGCCTGCGCAATTTTACCGATCAGCTCTTCAGGGGTTTGTGCTGATCCTTTGGGCATAAATGAGACAGGAACTTCGACCGCCTTCAGGTGCTGAGGCTCGACTTTCTGACCGTAGGGAATGGTCAGGGCGGCCGTCATAACCTGATTGGTTTCGACCACTTCAACCTGTTGGGCGGGCCGGTTCTGTTTTTGCAGCCAGCTGTTAGCGACCCAGGCAGCTGAAACAGCCAGAAGTCCGGAAATAATGATTAGTAAGATTGTTCTGCCTTTAAACATGATGACCTCCTGCCAACCTTATCCATACTGGATCGGTTGACCCTCCTGTTGTTCCAGCTTGACGAAGTAGCTGTCCCAGGCCCAGTCGAGCAGATCTCTGGTCAGCACGGTTGCGGTTTGTTCAGCCATCTGTTCATCCATGTACATCGCTTTATCCTGCGCAATTCCCAGCAGATCCCGGGGATGGCAGGGTAGCATCGACCGATGCTCACGCTGATAATGGGTATCGAACAGATAGTTGAGTAATTCAGGCGGATAGGTTATCTGCTTCTCTGCGCAGACCTGATCCCAGATACGGGTAAATTCATCACGGTCCAGGGTGTCGAAAAAGATCTTGTGACCGATCCTGCGCAGGAAGGCCATATCCCCCAGTTCCAGCGGATTGATATTGGTGGAAAATACCAGTATTACATCGAAAGGAATTTCAAAGTTATGGCCGCTGGCGAGGCTGAGGTGATCACGTTTCTCCTCCATCGGTACGATCCAACGGTTGAACAGGTCAACTGGAGAGACTCTCTGGCGGCCCATGTCATCGATGATGAACATGCCGTTATTTGCCTTCATCTGCAGCGGCGCCCGGTATAGTTTGGCTGCGGCATCATATTGCACTTCGAGCATATCCAGGGTCAGTTCGCCACCACTGATTACAACCGGCCGCTGGCAAAGGACGTAACGGGAGTCGTAGCCGGACGCAAACAGCAGGTTATTCCCGGATTCTGCCGATTCCTGCTGAACTGATTTATGGACCAATGGGTCGTATAGCTGAATTACCGCTTCGTTTACTGAGATGGCGTGCGGGATCAGGCATTGATCGGTCAGCAGCCAGGTGAGCCGTTGTGAAATATAGGTTTTACCGGTACCTGACGGGCCGTAGATTACAATAGCGCGGCCTGAATTAAGGGCTGGCCCAAGCTGATCCAGCAGAGTTTCTTTGATCACCACGTCATGGAAGGCTTCGTGGGTAACTTTCATTGAAATCTGCGAGTTGTGTACAGACTGGGTTTGCACCATCGCTTCGTAGTGTTGCAATGGCACAGGTGCAGGGCCGATATAGCCGCTCTTAGACAGCGCATCGAAGCCTGCAACCCGACCCAGATCGGTCAGGCTGTAATGCAGTTCCTGACCATGGCCCAGTTTAGGTAAAACCTCCAGCCGTGCTTCCTGGCGCAGGTAACTTAACAGCTCTTCGATAATAGAGCCGGCCAGCGCCATACGCTTGACCAGCTGAGAAATTGTCAGCGCCCCGGCATCATAGAGATGCTTGCTCAGCAATTCGCTGAGAAACTGTTTGGTGAGTCCTGTATCTTCGAGGGCTTTAGGCCTTGGCGCCAGAGAGCTCAGGTTAACCATGGACTCGACAGACAGTGCGGCATTATTTGCAAATTCGCTCATAGCGCACCTCCGATATTGATGCCTAACTCATTGATGAGCAGGGCTTTCAGGTGAATAAAGCTGAGTAGAGACTGTTGCGCCATTACGATCAGGGCGCCGCCAGCTATCGCCAGAGCGTAAGGGAAACGCATGCTGGCAAGCTCAGAAATATCATGTTCGGGTGGAAAGTACTGCCGGGTATAGGCCAGTAACCGAATTGAAGTAAGGAAACTTTTCAGAACATGCACCGCTTTACCCCAGTCCAGAAACAGGAATAGTCGCAGCAATAGAAAAATCATCGCCAGTAAACCGCCTATGACCAGGGCAAATGCCGCTGCAATCAGCGTATTAAAGGGGCCGAACAGGGCACCAAGCGAGGCCAGCATCTTCACATCACCGGCTCCCATTCCCTTGAAGAGATAGAGGGGTAGAAATAGTAGTAATCCAGTGACCGAACCTGAAGCAGCGGTAATAGCACCTTCCCATCCTGCTGAGTAGCTTTGCATCGTAATGCCCAGACCGAGTACGCAGATACAGAGCAGGTTGGGAATCCGGTGTTGCAACAGATCGACCATCGTTGTGGCTACAATCAGGAGAATGAGTGTAAGCAAGAGCAGTTCTGTGAATATTGACTGTTCCATTTTGCACCCCCCTGATTTTTATCATTATAAAAACTGCATTATTGGTTGTTAACTGATAGCAGATTCCAGGCTATTGATTGCAGTACCAACAGCAGTACCCAGATCGGTAAATGCGGCGACTACAGCCAGACCCACTAAGCTACCGGCAATGGCGTACTCTACGGTGGTAAGACCTTCTTCCTCGGTCAAGAAGTCCTGAATCCTTTGTTTTATAGTTTGAAGTTTCATTTTCATGATCCCCATTAGTTTGAGTCATAAGGACTGTTGCTAGAACCTAACAGAGTCGCGATCTGGCAACAGACGTACTTGGAAATCTAGATAACCTTCGTTAACAGGGTTAGGATTTTTTTGCAGAAAGGTAGGACTATTTGGTAAAGCGGGCGTTTGAAAAGTTAACAGTATGAATTTTTTGCATGCGGATATGTGGCACGTTTTCTTCTATGTAGCCTAAGCTTTAATTCCAAAGGGCTGAATGTGACAGCGTTAAATAATGTAAATGATCAGGGACAGGTTTAAAGATTATTACCATAAGGATGTGTGGGGGATCCTGAATGGGGAATCTATCGATCAGCTGGCTTGATCTGCGCAATGACACTTCTGAGTCAAAGTTAGCAGTATCTTTTTCAGATGCGTTTGAATTTCAATTATTTCAGCGACATCAGGTTTCTCAGGATAGCTTACAACAATGCCGTGCCGACATTATCTGTTTTGAATATGATTACCCGGATATTCCAAGCCTGAACTTGCTGCAGCAGATGCGAAAGGTCTGCCCGGATTGTCCGATCCTGATGTTTACTGAGCAGCATTCAGAGGCGTTGGCAGTTTGGGCTTTTCGGACCGGTGTCTGGGATTTTCATGTCACTCCTCTGTCACAGACAGACGTTTTGGAGGTCGAGAGCTCTCTGCAAAATGCCCGATGTTTCCGCCATGAGGTGGGTGATCGTTTACCCGATGGTAATGAGGTAAGGCTTCCCGATGAAGTGCGTTTCCGGGCGCCAAGGCAAGATAAATCGGTGCTGCAGCCAGCAATTAACTATCTGGAAATACACTACAACAGTAAAATATCCGAGGAGACACTGGCTGGTCTTTGTGAACTTAGCCCAAGTAAATTTAGCCGCCTGTTTCGGCAAACATTCGATATAACTTTTCAGGAATACCTGATTCGCTATCGCCTGAAACAGTCCTGTCGCCTGTTACTTAATCCTGTCGCGAGCATTGCTGATGTCGCTTATTCGGTAGGGTTTAACGATCCTTCTTACTATGCCAGGATTTTCAAAAAATATATCGGGCAGAGTCCTTCAGTTTTTCGCCAGCAACTACAGGAGGGCGCCGGGAAAAGCCTGTCTGGTGAGTTGCTGGATGTTAGTTTAAGTGCCTGAAGTCTACACCTGGGGCATCTGAGTGCGAGGCATAGCGGAGGCCAGATCTTCACGGCTAACGCTCATGCCTTTAATCTGGGCGAAAAGTGAATCACCGATCTGAAGATTAAGATCCTCAGCCGCCCAGCGAGTAATGTTCGAGCGAACCATTGCCGAACCTGCCTGCAGAGTAATCAGGCAGTTGTCGGCGTTTGTTTTGCTCGTTATTTCCCGGATTGTTACCGGCAGGATATTACGAATTGAGCTTTGTTTTGGCATCTCTCTTACCAGAGAAACATCCCGGGCATGTATTCTGATACGTATTTTACAACCAATAGGCGCGTCTATGCGCGAGGTCCAGAGACTTGCGTGCTGACTTGATAACGGGTCTTGCGATTGCCCGGTTTGTTGGCAGAGCGCGATACGGCTCATCTCATAGTCAGGATGCTGTTCGGCTAGCGAGGCTTCCAGCACTACGCTGGAATCCTGCTCGGGTAACCAGGGGATCATGGCCGATGATGACCAGACTTCTGCAAGGGGGCCGTTCTCTACAACTTTTCCTTTATCAAGCAGTATCAGCTGGTCTGCGAGACGCAGAATTTCATCCAGGTTATGGCTGACATAGAGGATCGGTAGCTGCACTTCGTTAGAGAGCCTTTCAAGATAGGGCAGCAGTTCTGATTTACGTGGTCCATCGAGCGATGCCAGTGGCTCATCCATAAGCAGCAGCGCAGGGTTACTGAGCAAAGCTCTGCCGATAGCGACCCTTTGTTTTTCGCCTCCGGATAGCGCAGAAGGAAAGCGCTCCAGCAGGTGTTCGATGCCGAGCAGCTCAATAATTGCATCGAACTGCTGCGTATTCTTGTTGCGATTACCGTAATTCAGGTTACCCCTGACCCGGTAATGGGGAAACAGCCTGGCGTCCTGAAAAACATAACCGACCTTGCGCTTCTCAGGTGCCAGATTTAATCCTTGCTTACTGTCAAATAAAACTCTCTCACCCACTGCGATGCGGCCCTGATCCGGTTGTTGCAATCCACCTATCAGATTGACCAATGAGGTTTTTCCCGCACCTGAACGACCGAACAGCGCGCTGATCCCGTGCATGGGCAGTTCGAGGTCAGTATCCAGTGTTAACTCGCCGAGCTGTTTTTTGATCTGAATTCTAAGCATCAGCCGAACCTCTTTTTGGCACGACGAGTAAGCCATTCTGAAAGCATCAGTGATGCCAGAGCTACCGCAATGGAGATGATACAAAGGCGGGCAGCTTCAGCTTCAGCGCCAGGTGTTTCAATAAAGCTGAACATCGCCAGGGGTAAGGTTCGGGTCTGGTCGGGAATATTTGCAACGAAAGTGATAGTTGCGCCAAACTCGCCGATACTGCGGGCGAAAGCCAGTACTGTGCCAGCCAGCAGTCCGGGTACTGTCAGCGGCAGGGTTATAGTCAGAAATACTTTTGTCCGGCTGGCGCCAAGAGTGCGGGCGGCCTGCTCCAATTTGCTATCTACCGCATCAAGGGATAACCGGATAGCCCGAACCAGAAGTGGAAAGGAGACTACGGCGGCGGCGAGGGCGGCGCCTTGCCAGCTGAAACTAAAGGATAAGCCGAACCATGAATATAGCCAGCTGCCGATCGCCCCTTGTTTGCCCATGCTAATCAGCAGTAAGTACCCTACAACCACCGGTGGCAATACCAGTGGCAGATGCACAAAACCGTCGAGTAGACTTTTTCCGGGGAACTCTATACGTGACAAAATCCAGGCGATCAGGATTCCCGGCGGCAGGCTGAACAGAACGGCTACACTAGAGACTTTGAGGCTTAACAGCAGTGCGCTGATCTCATATTCGGTCAACATCACTACCTACTCCGCAGATTTCTTCTGGAAACCATGGCGCATGAATACTGCGCTGGCTTCAGCAGATAGGAGAAAATCATACAATGCCACTACTGATGGGCTTTGCTTTGGACTTCGGATCAGGGCAATTGGGTATTCTATAGGCTGATGGCTGATTGCGGGCAACTGACTGATAATTTGTACCTTGTTACTTATCAATGCGTCGGTTCGATAAACCAGACCTAAAGGGGTCTCACCACGCTCGACCAGCAGTAATGCAGCCCGGACATTGTGGCTACGAGCCAGTTTTGGCTTAAGCGCAGACCAGAGCTGTAAGTTTTTTAGCGCCTGCTGACTGTATATTCCGGCAGGAACATGATCAGGATCGGCTATTGCCAGGCGATTTTGTCCCAGCTGCCCGGGAATTTGCTGTAATTGATCGATGTTTAGGGGTGTCGCAGTCGAAGTAACCAATACCAGGCTGTTTTGTAACAGAGTACGGCGGCTGCCTGGTTGAATCAGCTGTTGTTGTTCCAGGTACTCCATCCAACGCTGATTTGCTGATATGTAAATATCAACAGGTGCGCCGCTGGCGATCTGCCGAGCCAGTGCTGAGGAAGAAGCGTAGGAAGTTCTTACCGGTTCATCGTGCTGCTGCCGATATAAGCTGACCACTTCATCGACGGCATTGGTCATGGACGAGGCGGCGAAAACGGTGATTGGTTGTTCCGCTCTTACCGTATTGAGTGACAGTAATACAAAACAGAGAGCGGTGAAAATCAGTTTCATGCTATTGGGCTCCACTCCCACAAGGCTAATAAAATCGATATAAAGTTAACTATATAGCGCATCGCTATATACTAACCTATATAATGCTTACAACACAATTGCTACCGGCCAACCGTTATGGAACTAGAAGCCCAGTTAATACTTACCAGTGAAAACCGGATGTTTGCCAATCCCCGGCGCATGAAGCTACTGGCGAAAATAGCTGAGGCCGGGTCGATCAGTCAGGCTGCAAAACTGGCAGGTATCAGTTATAAAGCGGCATGGGATGCAGTTGACGATCTTAACAGTCGTGCCGATAAGCCTCTTATTGAGCGGGTCGTCGGTGGTAAAGGTGGCGGGGGCGCGAGGTTGACTCCAATGGGGGATCGACTGTTGAAGCTCTACTCTTTGTTGGCAGAGATTCAGGATCGTGCGTTGTATGCGTTACAAGATGAATCGGTGCCTCTGGATAGCCTGTTAGGAGCGATTAGTCAGTTCTCAGCCCAGAGTAGTGCGCGCAACCAGTATCTTGCCAGAGTTGCTTCAGTGCAGCAGCAGAACCTGAATGACAGGATTGAAATTGAGCTTGAATCCGGGCTTCAGTTATTTGCCGAAGTAACCCACAGCAGTAGCTCCCGACTTAGTCTGTTACCCGGCAGGGAAGTTATGGTGATGATTAAAGCGCCTGCGGTATCAGTACGATTACCAGCACCAGAAGGACTTGAACAGCAGATTTCTGACAGTGAATTTAATCGGTTACCAGGTATTGTCAGCAGTTACCGTTGTGAAGCAGGTAATTCTGAGGTCGTGTTGCAGCTGAGCGCAGGTATTGAAATCTGTGCCGTGCTGGATAGTAACTTTATGCAAGAGGAAGCTGTGGCCATCGGCCAGAAACTTATAGTGGAGGTCGATCCCGCGCAGGTACTGCTAGCGACGATCAGGCAATAGCGGTTGAATAAATTCACAATATAAACTCTTATATAGCATCTGCTAAAACTTCTTATGGGATCCTATGCGCTGGATTCTTTTTTCTGTCGGGTTAAGAGGGCGCTATGTCTGACCAACGCAAAGACCTATCAACATCAGCCCTGGCAAAGAAACTGGGCAAAACCAGTAAACAGATGTTTGCAGAGCTTGAAGCTTTGGGCTGGATTCGACGTATTGAAGAACGTTGGGAGCTGACCGCCAAGGGTGAATTTGAGCAGGGGCGTTATCGCAGTAGTGAAAAATATGGTACGTACATCATCTGGCCTGAGTCGGTCATGAAACACCGGTCACTACTCAATGCTGATGACCGGTTTACCAGCGCTAAAGGCTTAGCATTAAAAACACAGCTGACAGCGATGAAGATTAATCGTCTGTTAGCAGATCTTGGCTGGATCAGACGGCATATGAAGGGCTGGCAGGTAACTTCGGCCGGAAGCGAGGTGGATGGCCGGCAGCGGGAAGATGAGCGCACGGGTATTCCATATGTGATCTGGCCAAAAGAGTTGGTTGAACAGCGGGTATTTAAGCGAGCTTTACGTCAGCTTACCAGTCGGATCGGGGCGGTAGAAACACAAGTGGGTTGTGTGGCGATCGACGGCCACCTGTTACGTTCAGAAGCTGAAGTGATGATCGATAACTGGCTTTATCTTGCGGATATCAACCATGCCTGCCGTAAGCAGTTACCGGTGGATGAGGACTTACAGGCAGATTTCTTTATACCGCAAGGCAACCTTTATATCGAGTTCTGGGGAACTGATTCTGCCCCAGGCTATCTGGCGGATAAGCTGCGTAAGAAAGAACTGTTTCAACAATATAATCTGAACGTATTGGAACTTCAGGAAGAGGATTTGAAGCAGCTGGACCAGCTACTTCCTAAACAACTGCTGCGCTATGGTATTGAGGGGTAGCCTCACTTAATAAGCTGAATTGATCAGGGAACCTGCATCCCCCGTTTGACGAATTCGATCTGATCCATCCGCTCCATCCACGCTTTCATATGTGGGAAGTCCTCCGGGTGAATCCCCTGCCATTCAAACCGACAGGCCCAGGGGTATACGGCAAAGTCCGCGATACTCAGTTCCTGGTCGATAATAAAATGCTGTCCTGCCAGCTGTTTATCTAACACACCCCATAAGCGTTTACTTTCTTCGGTATAGCGTTTGATTGCGTAGGGGATGGTGTCGGGGGCAAAACGATTGAAGTGATGGGCTTGTCCTAACATCGGACCGAAGCCACCCATCTGCCACATCAGCCACTGAAGGCACTGGAGCCTTTTTACCTGATCTACAGGGATGAAATCTCCGGTTTTTTCTGCCAGATAGATCAGAATAGCGCCACTTTCAAACAGGGATATTGGTCCACCATCTGGTCCCTCATCATCAACAATCGCCGGAATCCGGTTGTTTGGGCTGATCTGAAGAAAGTCAGGCTTAAGCTGGTCACCGGCCAGAATATCGATAGGGTGCACCCTGTAAGGCAGTCCGGTTGCTTCCAGCATAATGGAGATCTTGCGTCCGTTGGGGGTTCCCCAGGTATAGAGATCGATCATATACGCCTCGTGATGCTAAAAGTCTGAGTTACTCTGTGGCGAAGTGATTATAAATCTCAACCAGTTCAGCTTCAGTAAAAGTGACAATGATTAGCTCCTGTCCCGGAGTGATCAGGTCAGGGTTTTGTCCCAGAATTCCTTTTTTGTAGTTATAGACATAGGTGTCTTTTACTTTATGGTCCAGTATCGAACCAAGAAAAGAGCTGGTGCTGTTATTAAGCCTCTCATCAGCAGATTGAGGAATCTCGGCGCTAATTCGGTTCTGTTTCAGCTCAAGTCCACTGGCAAAGGTTTTGATCAGCCCGCTTTGAATAATTCCCCATAAACCCTGGCGGTCGTTATGGGTGACACCATGAATATAAAATAGCTTGCCCGCGGTATTATCGGGATCGTTAAGCAGTTCCTGGAGCCTGATCTGATCGGCAGCGGGCATGTTGTCACTATGTATAATCAGGTCACCGCCCGACGCACTTTTTTCGCCAAAGCTTTTCAGTTCAACCGCAAAGCTTTTTGTATCGCCTGACTGTACCGCTTGTGTAACGGCGTCAATGCCGCTTTGTGGCGTTGGGATTTTGAGTAGCTGGTTATCGGTTACGAAATGATCGGCCTCTGCAATGACTATCGGCTGTTGCGGTTCCGGAGTGAGACTGTCGATATGTTTTCTGGCAGCTATCTTCGATAACTCGTCGGCGGGTAGCACTGTCGTCTGCTGAGTTTCCTCTGTAGCCAGGCTCTTAGAAGCAGTTTTCTGATACATATAGAAACCGGTAATGCCGATCGCTGCTAACAGAGCAATGACTATAAAGTTGCGCATTCTTTTTTTCCCCGGAAAATTGATTCTCAAGTAGTGAGTCTGGAACCTGGCGAAGGTTCAGCCTAAAGCAGATTGATTGTCGAGAAAAGGGGAGGGTAAAAATAGTTGAGGATATCAGTCTGGGGTATTACGCCAGACGGGAGAGGTGCCCGGCGTAATGTCTTTATCTTCGGGTCATATTTACTGCAGTTGCTGCCAATCTACAGCACCGACGAAGATTGAAGTGGCATCCGGAATCAGATCAACAAAAGACCAGGCATCTTTCATCTCGATATCCAGCTGTTTGATTTTCTTCTCGTCGGCTACTTCCAGGCGCAGTTCGGTACCATCATCGGTAGTACCAGTGAAAACTAAAACGCCGTTGCGGACACGGCTCAGGTTAAGTTGAGTGTCGTTGTATATGTACAGTTCGCTCATTGACATACTTTAATCCTCCAGTTTTTTATTTTATCAGCAAGAACGATTGGCTCGTTCTGCATCTTTTATCGTACTTTTTGGGAGAGAGCGTAAGATTATGCAGATCGGGAGTTAATGTTAAAGTGATACGCAATTATAAGTTGTTATAGTTGATCTGTATCATTAAATTTTATGTGGAACTAGTGATCACGCTCAATATATTAATAATGAATTGGCTGCCAGAGGCGCTATGGGTCTTTTTCACACCTTCCTAAGCTTCTTCTATACTTCTGTTTATTGCGGGATTGTATGGTTGAGCTGATGACGGAACAGATAGAAGAGATTTTAAATTTCTGGTTTGGCAGATTGGAAAATGGATTTGCACTTCCGGAGCGAAAAAATCTGTGGTGGTATGGCGGTGATCATACCGATAAGCTAATCGCGGAACTATTCGGCCATAAGGTACGTCAGGCAATGTGGGGGCAGTTGGATGGCTGGGCGGGACAACCGAGGGGGCGGTTAGCGCTGATCTTGTTATTGGACCAGTTTGCGCGCAGTATTTACCGCGGCAGTCCGGATGCGTTTGCCGGAGACGATATGGCTCAGTCGATATGCCGCGAGGGTATTGATAACGGTCACGACAGGGCGTTGGAATATAGCGAAAGACTGTTTTTCTATATGCCACTTGAGCATGCAGAAAGTCTGACGGATCAGAATCTATGTGTGGCCCGGCTTGAATCAATGCTCTGTGAGACCCCTAAAGAGTATCGTCATCACATAGATAACGCGCTTGATTTTGCCCACGAGCACCGTGATCTGATCATCCGTTTTGATCGGTTTCCGCACCGGAACAGGGTGCTGGATCGTTCATCTACGCCGGAAGAACTGGCTTATCTCAACCAACCTCATAAACGCTACGGTCAATAACAGCAGAACCACTGAGACCACTAGAGTTATTGGGGAGGTAAGGGTTTGCATCGCCATTAAAAAAAGTATTAACTAAACAGTAATATAGCCGTCCAGAATAGTAGGGGACAGACTTTGGTTGATACCAGTTTGCAGAAGAAAGACAGTAAAGTTCAGCCAGCGCTGCTTATTATCGCGGCATTAATGGTTTTTTCAGCACTTTATGTCGGAGTGCGATCTTATGAAGAAAGAGTTGCTGTACAAGCGGTTCGCCTGGCCGTGGAGCATCGGGTGGATGAGGTCGATTACGAGCTTGTTGGCAAGGCTAAAGGTATCGATGAACTCTGGTCCGCTTATGGTCCGCAGCAGGAATTGACGGAAAGTGATTTTTACAGTCTGGCTGATCCGATAGTTGATAGTCATCACACATTTCTGCCGTTGTTTATTTCATTGATGGGGGGCGGGTTGTCCTTTGTTATGCTTGGTATGGCAATGAGCCTGTCGGGTCGGAGCAAAGAATACCATCAGATTATCGAGCATAAGAATCAGGAACTAAAAAGACATAAGCAGAAACTGGATCAGGCATCCATTATTGATGATGAGACGGGGCTGATAAATCGCAGGTACTTTGATACCCAGCTTAATACGGAATGCCGTCGGGCGGTACGTGAGTTCAGCCCTTTGACTCTGTTACTGATTGAAATAGATCCGGTTGAGAATGAGCATATTACCGAGAGCTTTCCAGCTGAGTGCGTTGCACATATATCAGACCTTCTCAAAACAGCAATTTCCCGCCCGGGAGATGTTGCTGCACGTTTTGACCAACGTAGTTTCGCATTGTTGCTGCCTGCGACGAATGAGCAATCCCCGGTGTTGGCAGACAGGTTATGTGAACAAGCCAGAGAGATTGAGCTCAGTGAACAGAATCTGAGCATCAGTATCGGTATATGTACGATGCAGCCATCGGCTCTGTTAAGTTCTAAAACAATTTTACTGACTACACAGAAAGCGTTGGAGAAAGCGAGAAAACAGGGAGGGGATCAGGTCTGTTCTGATACTGAGGCGCCAAGAGATTTTCCAGTAACCTATTGAGATTGATAAAAGGCCTGCATATATGCGGGCCTTTTGTTTTCTGGAACACATGTTTTCAGCGTCATATGATATAGACGAGAATTAAAGGCTGTTCAGCAGGAGGAGGAATGGGAAGTTCGATAGAAGATCAGCATCTTTCATTTGCCGACCGGCTTATCGCCCATCGCGGTTATGCTGCCCGGTTTCCTGAAAACACATTATTGGCGATAGAAAGAGCTCTGCATCAAGGTGCTCGCTATATTGAGATTGATCTGCAGTTGAGCGCTGATCTGCAACCCGTTCTGTACCATGATCGGGATATGCAACGCCTGTCGGGTATTAACAATACTATTCAGTCACTGACCTATGACCAGTTGGAACAATACCGCCTCTATAACCCCGCAATGTTTGGTGATCGATTCGATGATGAGCCCATTGCCCATCTGCAACAGCTGATAAGCCTTATTAGACTGTACCCGCAAACGACATGGTTTATTGAGTTTAAACGGGTAGCGTTGGAAGCATTTGGTGTGCAAGCGTTTCTTGATGCTGTATTACCCCTTTTGGAGCCCGTTGGCGGCCAGGTCGTTTTGATCAGTTATTCCGAAGGTCTGGTCTGTGAAGCATCTGCTCAGGGATGGTCCGTGGGGTTGGTAAAAAATCAATTACCTGAACCGCACTGGCAGCAGCGGTTAGGAATAAATCCGGATTATCTGTTTCTTAACTATATAGCGCTGCAGGGACAAGTTCTGCAGCAGCACCGTCGTAATTGGAAGCCAGTACAGGTTGCAGTGTTTGAGGTGGCTGATCCCGAGCAGGCTCGACAGTTCATGTTAAGTGGTGTCGATCTGGTGGAGACTTTTTCTATCGCTATGATGCGCCAGCAATTAGGATCAGCGGGTTGAAATGTAATGGTCTATGACATTCTGGTGGTCGGCGGTGGGATTCACGGGGTTGGAATTGCTCAGGCTGCAGCGGCAGCTGGTTATTCAGTGTTGGTGTTGGAACAAACCGGCTGGGCCAGTGCGACTTCCAGTCGTTCCAGTAAACTGATTCATGGTGGGCTGCGCTATCTGCAAAACGGTCAGTTGGGCCTGGTGCGAAGGTGTCTGAGTGAGCGTCGCTTGTTGTTGGAGTTAGCCCCTGAATTGGTGCAACTGAACGATTTTTATATTCCCCGGTATCGCGATAGTTATTACCCCGGTTGGCAAATCAGCCTTGGGCTTGGCCTGTATCAGGTACTGGCCGGTGAAAGTCCGTTTGCCTCATCCCATCTGCCCCGCCATCAATGGTCGCAATTAGATGGCCTGCAACAGGATCAGCTACAAGCGGTTTATTGTTATAGAGATGCACAAACGGATGACCGCCTGCTGACTTTGGCGGTTAAAGCTTCAGCCCGGGAATTGGGGGCGAACTTTTGTTGCCCTGCACAGATGGTTGCAGCCCATATCGGACATGGATCGGTACGGGTTGATGCACTGCTTAATGAAAAGGAGGTTAGTTTTCATGCTAAGGTCATGATCAATGCGGCCGGGCCATGGGTGAGTCATGTGATGACGAGGATTAACCCCGGGCTGCCACGGTTGCCAGCTATAGAATTGGTGAGCGGTAGTCATCTTGTGCTGCGTTCACAGCTTAGTCGACGATGTTTTTATCTGCAGGCTGCAGACCGTAGGGTTATCTTCCTGCTGCCATGGCAGGGAAAGACTTTGGTGGGCACAACTGAACAACCGTTTACCGGGGAGCCTGGCAGTGTGTCTGCTTCGGCTGAAGAGATAGATTATCTGCTTACTACCGTCCACCGTTACTTTCCACAGGCAGATCTGAGTATTGATGAAACCTTTGCCGGGGTCAGGGTTCTGCCCGTGGCTGGTGGTGCCGCTTTTTCCCGGGTCCGGGAAACCCGGATCTATTATGATTGCCCCGATAATCCTAAAGTGGTTGCCCTGTACGGTGGTAAGTTGACCGATTATCGGGCTGTATCAGAGGGACTGGTTGATTCGCTTGCCGATCGTTTAGGGCCTTCGTCGGGGGTTTCAACCGCAACTATTTCACTGTCACGAACGCTAGCCATCCGCGAGCGGGATAACCCGTTCGAGATGATCTGAGAACTGTTCAGACCAGCGCTTGTAGCGTTGTTTCAGTGGCTTATTTTCAGAAGGTTTAAATATTTTTTCCGGTTTTTGGCTACGATGGCTGTTGGGTAGCGCGAGCCAGGCAGCTCCCAGGGCGGTAATCTCAATTTCCTGGTAGCGGGTTACCGGAATACCGGTCAGATCAGCCATTTTCTGACATAAACTGTTAAGGCTGGAAATACCACCGCCGACCAGAATTGAGGTCGGAGTATCAAGTTCTTCCATAGCGCTCATGTTGCGTTGAATCAGGAACAGAATGCTTTCGAGTACCGCAACTAATCGGGCTTTAGGGTCCTCTTCATTTTCGTCAATCCAGATCGAGCGATCCAGGGGGCACCAGTCAGGCGAACCGACACCGCCGATCATATTCAGGAACAGTGGCGGGTGTTTAATCTCAGTTGCCCATTGATCAAGGTTACGGCTATGGGGGCGGCAGGTATTAAATCCCCAGTCGAGGGCGTTAGCCGCACCGTTGATGGTGGCTTCCGCGCTGAAGCGTGAGCGGTTCCCGGCCAGAATGAGGTGGTGTAGCAGACGTAGCGGAGGTTGTTGCTTACGGGTCGGTAGCACCCGGTTGAGAAAGGCACCACTGCCGAGATTGATAAATAGTTGTTCCGGAGTCGGGTCGCCGAAAGCGAACAGCGCTGCAGCCTGATCACCACTGACAAACTCCAGCGGTAACTGACATCCGGCCAGCTTAAGCTGACCATAATGGTGTTGGCAGGGGAGTATCGTCGGGAGCATCGATTCTTCTAATTTGAATAGATCCAGCAGCTCCTGATCCCAGTTTTTTTGTTGCAGTGAGTAAAGCATCGTACGGGCAGCAGTGACGCCATCGATCAGGTCGGGTTGCTCGCGCAGCAGGTTTTTCATCAGCCAGGAACTGATCGGGCCGTATTTTATACGGTTGCTGGCGGTTTCGAATTTAAAGTGTTCCATACACCAGCGTAGTTTAGATGCCGGGGTATGGGCGTTAGGGTAGAGCCCGGTGACTTTTCGGATCCATTCACTCTGGTCGCTAAGCTGATCGATATAATGACTACCGCGACGGTCTTGCCAGCTGAGTACCGGGGTCAGGGCTGCGCCGCTATCGGCATCCCAGCATAGTACACTTGATCGTTGAGTAATCAGGGCCGCGGATTTCAGCCTGGATCGATCTGTTTGATTCAAGCGGCTTAAGGCTTCCAGAGCTGCGCGTTTTAACGCTAGAAGAATCTCATCCGGTTGCTGTTCGGCATGGTTTGGCGGGGTAAGTTGAATATGTATCGGCACAGCAGCCTGAGCGAGACAGACTCCAAAGCGGTCAAATATCAGGGCGCGGCTACTGTGGCTGCCCTGATCCAGTACCAGGCAAAGGTCAGAGTGCATCCGATTCTCCCATATAACCCTCCTGTTAAAGGTTCAGCTTATGTTTTTTCTGCGGATCTGACTGGGCCTCGGAGAAAGAGCAGTGTAGACTTTTTACACTTCTCGCCAGTCGCCTTTTGTCAGCGGTCGGTACCAGCTATTTTATATTGCCATTCCTATAAGGATAGATCAGTGACCGGGATTGAGCCTGTCTGTCAATTTATCATGCATTTACAGCAAGTTCAGAGATTTTCTCCCTGGCGGCAGCTGTTACTGATCAGTGGTGAAAAAAACTGGTCAGAGCGGTTATTGCATCGCGCATTCAGCGCCGCAGAAAATTGTCTCTGGATCGGCGATCAGGCAGTGGGTGGGATGCAGCCTTGTATCGGGATGGAGCAGATAAGCCCGAAGCAGGCACATCAGGTATTGGGGCAGGAACGTGAGGTTTTAATTTTTGATAGCTGGAGCGGTTTCAATCCCAACGCTTTTGGCCAGACCTCTGGCATTGTTGTGGCCGGTGGCATATTGGTGCTGGTAATACCCGCGCTGGACAGTTGGCAAGCCTACGATGATCCGGAATACCGGAGTATTGCAACAACCCCCTACCGAACAGAGGATGTCGGTCGGCGATTCATCTCTCATCTGCGACGTTGTATCGGGCTGGATGAGCGATTGACATTGGTTGAACAAGATAAACCATTACCTGAGATATGGCTCCCTGATCAACCTGATCCCAGAACAGACTTTCTGCCACCTTATCGCAGTGATGATCAGCAGCAAATGGTTGAGCAGATAGTCAGGCACTTCTTGTCACCTGAACAGCCGTTATTGACGTCTTCTGCGGAACCGGTTGTGATAACCGCTGATAGGGGGCGAGGCAAGTCTGCAGCGCTGGGGATTGTTGCCGCCAAATTGTTGCAGGCCGGATACCGAGATATAGCGGTTACTGCGCCATCAAAGGCCGCAGTTCAACCTTTGATGATGCTCGCAGAGCAGCAATCACAGCCCTGTGAGCAAAACTCCGGCCTGATTCATACCGCGCAAGGGCAGATCTGTTTTTATACGCCGGATAAGCTGTTGGCTGAGCGGCCGCGGGCGGATCTGTTGCTGGTAGATGAAGCCGCAGCAATTCCCGCGCCGGTACTGAAACAGATGCTGGAGCAGTATCCCAGAATAATATTCGCATCCACTATTCATGGCTATGAAGGAACCGGGCAGGGCTTTGCGGTCCGGTTCCGTCAGGTGCTGGATCGGTTAACACCTGGCTGGTTATCGTTAACACTATCGCAACCTATTCGCTGGGCGAACGATGACCCACTGGAGCAGTTTACCTATAGCGCGCTGCTTCTTGATGCAGAGCCTGCCTCCGAGGTGTCAGTGCAGGGTGGCGCTATCAGCTATCGTCGCCTGAATCGTGATCAGGTGATCGCTGATCCTGGCTTGCTTGAGGAGCTGTTTGGCCTGTTAGTGCTGGCACATTATCGTACTACTCCCGGTGATCTGAGGATTATGCTGGATAGTCCCAACCTTCAGGTCTGGGCGGCATTTTCTGACACCGCCACTAATAGCGGATCAGAACGACATCTTTTGGCAACGGCGCTGGTCGCGGAAGAGGGGCCGATTGAGCCGGATCTGGCTGCTGCGATTATGGCGGGTAAGCGACGCCCCCGTGGGCATCTTATCCCACAGACCTTATTAGCTCATTCCGGTATACAAGCGGCGGCAAGTTATAGCGGTTTGAGAGTTATGCGAATCGCTGTTCATCCTGCGTTACAGCGCCGAGGGATTGGCCTGAACCTGTTGCACTATATCGAGTGTGCTGCCCGGCAGCAGGCTATCGACTGGCTGGGTACCAGTTTTGGTCTGACTTCCGGCTTACATGATTTCTGGAATCGGGCCGGTATGATCGTGGCCCGGGTTGGCTTTACCCGGGATAAAGTCAGCGGTACCCATGCTGGCGTGATGTTGAAGGGAGTCTCAGAGCAGGGTGTTGAATTTCAGCAACAGGTACAACAGCAATGGCAGCAGGCATTGCCGGAACTTGCTAAAGGGGAGCTGGCTGATCTGGAACCGGACCTGATGACCCGGCTAAAACAGGAGTGACCGGGGCCTAATTGTTAGTTGCTAAGATCCTGATAGCCTTCTGCCGTTTGCGTCTCAAGTACCTCCATAACATCACTGAGTTCAATTACTCCACTGTTAAGCGGGATCAGGTTCTGACCGAAGTGGGCTTCACCATCGCGACCTATTCGATATTGTTTGAGAGTGCTGAGAGGCTCGCGCAGGGCATTGCGTTCGCTGGTTTCAGGATCAACGGTGGTCAGAATACAGCGACCACAAGGCTTTACTACCGCAAACTCAACGCTGCCGATACGGATGCGCTTCCAGTGATCCTCGGCATAAGCTTCAGTACCGCTGATGACAATGTTGGGCCGCATATTGGCAGCAGTGATTGTATTCTGACAACGGTTGTTGAGGTCGTCCAGAGAGGCTTGAGAGATAAGCAATAGGGGGAAGCCGTCGGCAAAGGCCACTGGTTTGTCAGCGATAGCGGTCAGGCGCTGGGATTGTTCGCCGAAGAACAGCAGCTGGCAGTCCTGCTGCAGGTATTCGGAAAACCAGTGATCGTAGCTTCGCCCACAATGCTGTGCCGACACTTCATCGCCCCAGATAGTAACCCGGCAATAGTTAGCAGAAA
Organism: Amphritea sp. HPY; assembly: GCF_050870985.1. NCBI lineage: Bacteria > Pseudomonadati > Pseudomonadota > Gammaproteobacteria > Oceanospirillales > Oceanospirillaceae > Amphritea > Amphritea sp. HPY. Next base: position 983,685 of record NZ_CP194015.1, read on the forward strand.
ATTCCGCGTACCGGATCTCCAGCGGCTGCATTTCGGGGGCCGTGAGGATCAATCCCGTGGGAGTCAGGGCAACCGCAATCTTAAGCAAGGCCGGTTTGGTTCGGGCGGTAATGAACTTTCCCCGACTATCACTGAGCACAAACTGGCGGTCAAAGGCCAGACCATATTCATTAATGGCACTTCTGCTGATACTGATACCTGCCGTAGATTTCAGTGGATAGATGTGTAGTTCCGACAGCGTTGCCTGCATTTTATGTTTCCCTACTGGTCGATTCAGGATCGGGTGATCAGGCAGTATAACGTAATTGCAGGAATGCTTAGTCTTTGTTGGTTAGGATCTTGGTGACTATCGGCTGCAATTATATGGCGCTGATTATCCAGTCTTATGTGACAACGCAGGAAAAATAGAAAAACCAAGTGCCAGGAGGAACAGAGGCTGTGCATGGTAGTAGGTGCCATCAGTCAGGCTGTGCAGTGTAAGTGCTATGACAACCATTAAAGCAGGCAGGCTGCTTTTGTCTTGGCTATAGCGGCAGCGCCAGGTAATCATCAGGCATTTTATAAGTCCGTAGCCAAGTAATAACAGAAAGGCCGCGCCGCCAAGAAATCCCCACTCAACAAAAAGCTGCACAAACAGATTGTGAGGCTGAACTCCAATCTGCTTATCAGGTATGAATCTATACCCTTCAGGCCCTAGCCCCAGCCAGGGGGACTCAAGGGCCGCATTGATTGCCAATCGCCACATATCCAGTCGGCCTGAAGTAAAACGGTTATATCCTTCATTGTCCGTAGGCAGTGAATTGACTCCCTGTGTAGCGTCATTCCATGGAAATACTGAGGTGAATGTGGCGATCCAGGTTGCGCTGAAGATTAATAGCAGTAACAGCAGGACGTTAGTGAGTTTGATTTTTGACAGGTATTTTAGGAAGAACCCCGCGAGTGTCAGGCTAATCAAAGCTGAGCCGATAGTTGTTCTTCCCCCCAACCAGAAGAGCAGGCTGAAATTAATAAGGGTTAGTAAAATTGCTATCAAACTGAAGCGGTTTTCCAGAGATAAATTCAATATCCAGAATCCGGATACCGTAGCACCAACAGTGCAGATAAAACCGATATGACGAACATTGGTTGCAAGGGGAGGATTTTCAATGAAATCAAATCCTGTAACCGGAGGGAAAAGTCTGAGACTGAAAAAATATACTAAGGCGATAATGCATACAGCGACAGGGATAGAATATAAAGCCTGTGAAGCGGGATATTTTAAACTGCTTAAATAGCTGGACAGGCACAGGGCGAACAAAATGTGGATTAAAATGAAACCATACTTGAGGCTGGCAGCCAGTAACTGAAGGTATGGCGCTTCATTCGCGAACAGTTGAAGCAGGGATAATGTTAATAATATAAGCCAGAATAAAGTCAGTATTAAAAGTGGCTTGTCATTGCGTAGCCATCTGAACGTGATGATTCTGTGTTCCAGCAGATAAAAATAAAGGATAAAGATCAGTTCATAGATGGCGACATAGAACGCAGTGGCAAAGCTGTTAGCGACCCCGCTGAGGCAGACGGCAACTGATATGCATACCAGCAGTGTTGCAACAGAGCGGTTTTTGTCAGCTTTAGTAAGCATTGAACTCATCTGGTTTGTCACGTTTCCCCCCAGGATGGATATTCAATAGCGGCTATGAGCCATCGTTTCGACTTGCTTACAGTAACCATGCTCATCAAATCCCGGGTCATCCTGATAGTGCTCGCACAGGGCCCGTAGCATCACTTGCCAGGGAGCATCACCCTTATAGTCGCTGAGCTGGTGCAACTGGAGGGATTGGGTATTCACCAGAACAGGTTGTTGCTGATCGGGCAGTATTGCCAGCTGCCAGTTATCTGAATAAACCGCGCGTTGTTTTTTTTCCAGCAATTCAGGGTAGAGCTCAGTTTTTAATTGCGGCCGCCCGAGACTGTTTATCTCGTATTTAGAGGCTGTTTCACTGACTACTTTCTTTTCATCGATGAAACTGGTGTTGATGGCTTTTACCGGAATCGATGATTCGGTAAAGACCAACCTGTCCCCATTGCTCATATTCGGAACGGTTTCCGGATGCAACGCTTCACCATCGAAGGCGTGGGCAGGATTGGATAAGCCAAGTTGAGAGAACAGTGTCGGCGCAATATCGATTAGCGAATAAAGCCCGTCGACGATAGCGGGAGCAATAGCGGGCTCACCATCTTGAAAACGGTTGAACGCCAATAACACCTCTGACTGGGGCTGGTTAAGTATATTGGTGCCATGGCCCCAGGCATTAACCTGAAGCTCTGTCGGCTCAGTGCTGGAGGTTGTAAGCTGGTCCCGGGGTAGATTAAATCCCTCACCATGGTCTGAGAATACATACACCAGAGCATTGTCCAGCTGACCGCTGCGTTTTAGTTGATCCATAAAAGCGCTGAATTGTGCGTCCATTTTTGGCAGCATTGCCTGATACATATAATGATTGTAATTGCCTTGCCAGGGTACCGGCAGGTCAGCAATAAATTCCCGGGAGGTATAGGGCCAGTGCAACATACAGAAATGCACTGCCACAAAGTTAGGCCGATCAGTTGCCATGCTGGAGATAACGCGTTGATTAAAGTTTTCAGGGTTATAGGCTTTACCGTAGGCCCGATTAAGATTAAGGAAAGGCATAAGGTATTCAGACAGTGAGGTATTCACCAACAGATTAACCAGAGGCAGATCTGCAGAGTGCGTAATGATTGCATCAGCAGCTCCCAGCTTTGGTCCAATCACCCGGTCGAAGCCATATTCCTCATCGATATGATTGAAGCGGCGTTCATCCATAGCGTATAGGGTTCGATAATTTTTATTTTTCAGTTGCTGCAGTAATGGAAATTTTTTATCGACTATGTCGGGGTCTGTCAGGTTGAAGCGGGCTTCATGGGTGACTGGATACTGACCTTTCAGAAGACTCATCCAGGCAACATAGGTTCGCGCCATAGGGGTATAGGTTTTATCAAAGATGATTGAATTACTAAGGAAGCTGTTAAGCCCGGGGGCCAGCTGTGGCGTCATTCCCCGGTGTGCCAGGTGGTCCGGCCTCAGGCCATCTATACCGATAATGATGATATTGGGTGATTGTTGTTTTTCCTGGTATCCGGGATATGAATTAAGGCCCGTCAGAATACCTGCTGTCAGAATGGTGAACAGAACTGATGTAGTGAAACGACCAATGAGTTGCCATAGTGCATGGAGCAATAACAGCCCGCTGGGTATAGCCAGTAAGATAACCGCTGCCCAAGAGTCGAGCAAAGTATCCCGGAGAAAAGCAAGCAGCGAGGTTGGGTAGAGGATCGAGTTCAGGGCCAGGCTAAGTGTCAGATGAGTGGTGAAAATAGTTAACCAGATCAGGGTCTTGGTATTGTCACTGTAGTTACTTTTTATCCAGGGAATACAGCTGATGGTAATGAGCATTACCCAAAACAGATGCAGGCTGATCACGACCACAATAAAATAGACAATGTCCAGGATCAGGGCCGTATTCAGCAGATGCTCCTGTTTGATATGAGTAATAGTATCGGCAATGGCCAGTGGTGTATAAAACTGGAGAATCTGGCGATAATAAAGCAGCAAGCCGATACTCAAAAGCATTAGAAAAGCGGTTCGCCAGAAGGTTCGTTTGACCGTGATCTGTGCCGGCAGAGAACTTTCGCTAGTCATTTTTCAGACCGGAATAATCGATGAGAAACCGACTATGTTGTTCGATGGGATGCAGGTAATTGTCTGCTTCAGGCCAGTCACCGAGCATAAGGTAGCGCTCTGCCAGACTGGAGCCACCAACGGTGTCGGTTTTTATCGACTGGCTGGTCTGATAGACCTTCTGTGCAGATATCAGGTTCATCAACAACAGAGTAACAAGAACAGTTACCAGGCCGAATTGAAGATAGCGCTCTGCTTTTTTCATGGCAATAATCCCCCCGCCGCTAACGACTTTTTAAGTATAGCCGTTGATCTTGAAGTGGCAGGTGGAGAAGAGAATTTTTATCTGCAGTGGCGATGATTCTGCTATGGTATGGGGCTTTTTGAGCTACTTAATGATCGACTGAATAGGACGGCTATGGATATTACCCCTGAACGGCTACAGAAACTGGCAAATATGAAGATGCCTTTTGGTAAATATCAGGGGCGGACTTTAGTTGATTTGCCGGAACCCTATCTGGTCTGGTTTGCCGGCAAAGGTTTTCCTGAAGGCGAAATTGGGATTCTGCTTAGCATTCTATATGAAGTGAAGCTCAATGGTTTGGAGGAGGTCCTGAGACCTCTTCGAAACAGGTAGTGTGGATCAGCTTAATCCCAGATGCTGCCGGATTATCGGCAGCGCTTCCTCCCCTGTCTGTAGCAGTTCTGTGCATAGTTGATCGGAGAAATCTGCACTGACGGCGAGTTGGTATGATTTTCGGTTGCTGATTGCATTAAACCATTTGGCAACTGTCGGTGCAGAAGCAAAGAATATTTCCCAGCCAAACTGCTTTATGGTCTGAAAGTAGGGGGCCATAGCGCAATCTGCTAAAGAGAACTGATCTCCTGCCAGCCACTCCTGCCGTTTCAGGGTTTGTTCCATCATATCGATAGTCGTGGCGTAAGTTTTTACTGCATCCACCACATCAGGCGCCAGCAGGCCTTGTTCGAGTAACCTGCGTTGCCGTTCTCGGCGAGGTTTTTCGACCACCTGGTTAATTAACGCTTGCTGCTCCTCTGCGGTTTTTTCCAGCAAAGCCGGGCGCATCACCAATGGCCATTGCAGAGCTCCACAGGAGGGGTGAAGTTTTGTGTCTATGTGTTTCATCCAGAATCGCATCTGAGCGGTTTCTGCCGCAGAACCTTGTCTGAGGGATATTTCCGGGTATCGGTCTTCAAGGTACTCGCAGATGATGGATGATTCGATAATGGGCGTTTCGTCTTCTACCAATGTTGGTACAACGCCCAGAGGGTTAAGCGCTAAATACCAGGGTTCGAGGTTTTCCTTTTGTTGCAGGTTTATCAGGCGCGGTTGCCAGCTGAGCTGTTTCTCAGCCAGTACAATTCTTACTTTCTGGGCGCAGGGAGACATGGGGTGGGTATAAAGGGTAATCATAAGTATGCACCTGTTCTGGATTAACGGATTGAATTGATGATTAATAGTCTAAAAGTGCATTAATGCATTTAAAACCTATAAAAATGCAAAGTAACAATGCAATAATGCAGTATGAACTGGAATGATCTTAAATATTTCCTGGCCCTGTACCGGGAAGGTTCGCTGAATGGCGCTGCCGCTAAACTCAAGGTTAATAGCACGACCGTTGCCCGGCGTATCCAGCAGCTGGAACTTGATCTTGGCTGCCGTCTTTTCCATCGGCAGAACGGCCGTTATATACTCAGTGACGACAGTACCGAGGTCTTGCAGGTAGCAACTGAGTTGGAGCGGCAATTCAGTATGCTTGATCAGCGGCTGGGTGGTCGTGATCAGGCGCTGTCCGGAAGCTTGCGTGTTACCTCGGTCAGTACTTTTATAAATGGCTATCTGTTGTCCAGGATCGGTGGCTTTCAACGCCGTTATCCTAATATCCAGCTGGAACTTATTGCCGATGCCAGTCAGTTGAGCCTGACCCGGCGGGAAGCTGATATTGCTATTCGAATGGGGCGGCCGGAGAGCGGTAATCTGGTGATTAGTAAATTAATAGATATCGCCTACGCAGTTTACGATAAACCAGGTGCTGGTGATGACCGACCTTTAAAGGATCGGCAATGGGTATGCCTGGATGAGCAGTATGCGGATCTGGCTGAGGCCAGATGGGTGGCTAAGCATTTTAAAAATGTCAGCACGGTATTACGTACTAATATCGGGCTCGGCTCGGTTGAGGCGGTACGGCAAGGGGTAGGTATCGCTTATCTGCCCTGTTTTCTGGCAAACAGTTATGGCTTAACTCAACTAAGCCAGCCGCAAGCACTACGTGAGCTGTGGTTACTTCAACATCCTCAGCTAACGCAAATGGCCCGGAGTCGGGCTTTTATTGAATGGCTTGGTAGCCAGCTGGCAGCTGATCGGGAATTGTTTGCCGCGGGTTAATCTGTAGCCCATACTTGACACACAATTTTGCGAAAAAGGATGCCGTTATGAGATTGTTTGCCAGCTTATTAACAGTACTGTTGCTGTTTTCACATCAAGTGTTCGCCGCCTCATCCCAGGAAATAAATGCGAAAGCAAACCAAGCGCTTAAAGAGTTCTATCGGCACAGCCCTGCGGGTAAAGAATTAATTTCAAAAGCGGCGGGTGTATTGGTTTTTCCTGAAGTGTATAAAGCGGGCTTTGGTATAGGCGGTGAGTATGGCGAAGGTGCACTGCGAGTGGGTGGTAAAACAGTTGCTTACTATAATGTTGCGTCCGCCTCGATCGGGTTTCAGCTAGGCGCTCAGATTAAGTCTGAGATTATTTTGTTTATGAGTCAGGATGCCCTTAAGCATTTTCGTAACAGCGATGGCTGGGAAGCGGGGGTTGATGGCAGTGTCGCAATAGCTACCCTCGGTGCCGGTGGTGAAATAGACTCGAATACTATTCAGCAGCCGATTATTGGTTTCATTTTTTCCAATAAAGGTTTGATGTATAACCTCAGTATTGAAGGTTCTAAAATAAGCCAGATTGCCCGCTAGGAGAGAATTAATGAGACAGGTAACCGCGATAGTCAGTCTTTCCCTTACCCTGATTGCTGGAGTATATGCCCAGCCAGTGTTGGCTAAGAAACCGGATTGGGCCGGGCAGGGGAAGCAAGAACATACGCCGAAGGAAAGTGAGCATTCAGCCGTTGAGAAAGTTGAATCTGGCGATGCAGCAGAACGGTTTGATAACGAAGGTTTTTCTTCCTATGAGCGGGCGCGCATTCGTGGTTACTTTCTGGAAGGAAACGACGAGTCCGGAGTGGACAGCAAGGGGCAGGGCAGAGGAAAGGATAAGTCCCGTTCGTTACCCCGGGGATTGCAGAAAAAACTGGCGCGAGGTGGTGAACTGCCCCCAGGCTGGCAAAAAAAGGTTGCAGCTGGTGAAGTACTGGATGAAGAGTTGTATGACGGGTCTGAAGCGTTACCGGATGATTTGGATCTGATTTTGAACCGGACCGGCGGTGCCGAGTACCGTCGCATAGGTACTAAGGTGATAAAAGTATTGGAAGGCGATGGCACTATTATCGATGTCATCGATATAGCTGATGGTGTGTTAAGTGGATCGACAGAATAGCGGAGTCTAAGTATGAAGGAACCTAAGCATGACACCCGCAATCAATAGCGCAAAAAAGGCTAAGATAAGCTTTCAAACCCACCAGTATAAGCATGATCCAAAGGCTGATTCCTATGGCGGAGAAGCTGCTGCTGTGTTGGGGCTCGAACCACAGCGGGTATTCAAAACCTTGCTGGTAGCACTTAACGGTGATAACAAACAACTGGCGGTTGCGGTTGTACCTGTATCCGGTCAGCTAGATCTTAAAGCTGTCGCTACAGCGCTCAAGGTAAAGAAAGTCGCAATGGCTGATCCTCAACAGGCACAAAGGACAACAGGCTATCTGGTTGGAGGGATAAGCCCCTTAGGGCAGAAGAAGCGGTTGCCAACACTGATTGATGAAACGGCGCTGGCACAAGATACTATCTATGTCAGTGCCGGTAAGCGTGGCCTTGAAATTGAGTTAAAACCCGCTGACCTGCAATATCTGACGGCAGCGGGTTTCGCGGATATAGGCCGCGGCTAAACTATATAGCAGCAAATGATCCAGAAAATGCCGGCTAAATAAAGTTAGCCGGTTTTTTTATGTAGCAGATCTGTATCTTCGCCGATCTTCTCTTTTTTCGCAGACGTCTTGAATTGTGACGCTTCAAGGTCGTGTTTATTCAAAAGTTTATAGAAGTCGGTGCGGTTGCGCTGAGCAATCTTAGCTGCCTGAGTAACATTGCCCGCGGTGATATGCAGTACTTTAGTCAGGTAGCTCTTTTCAAAGGTGGCACGGGCCTCATTGAAGGATGGAATTACCCGATCCTGATTTGCCAGGGCCTGATTGACCAGTCCTTCACTGATAATCGGTGCGCTGGACAGGGCTACCGTCTGTTCAATAACATTTTCCAGTTGCCGGACATTACCGGGCCAGGCGGCTTGTGCCAATAAATGAATGGCGGCAGGGGATATGCCTTTAACTTTCGGGTTATGCCGCTGTGCAGATTTTTCAACGAAGTGCCTGGCCAGCAATGGAATATCTTCCGGGCGGTCGCGTAATGGCGGTAACTGCAGGTTAACCACGTTAAGGCGGTAATACAGGTCCTCTCTGAATTCGCCGTCCTGCATCGCAATCTCTATATCGCGGTGAGTGGCAGAGATGATTCGGACATCGACCTCAATAGACTGGGTCGACCCTACTGGTCGAATCAGTCTTTCCTGCAAGGCTCTGAGCAGTTTAACCTGCAACGTGCTTGGCATATCGCCGATTTCGTCGAGAAACAGGGTGCCGCCCTGAGCCGCTAGAAACAGGCCTTCATGTTGGCTGACCGCACCGGTAAAGGCGCCTTTGGCGTGGCCGAAGAGCTCAGACTCAAGCAGTTGTTCCGGCAGTGCGCCACAGTTAATCGCTATAAAGGGCCCGCTAGCCCGGTCACTGGCATTATGGATCGCCTTTGCCATCAACTCTTTACCGCTACCGCTGGGGCCGGTTATCAGTACGCTGACATTGGATTTAGCGACCCGGTGTGCCTGGGATAAGCGCTGTTGCATGATCGGGCTCTGGGTAACTATGTTGCTGCCCCAGGTGCCACTTTGCTTATGAACTGAAGCCAGTGCTGAAGCAATAGTGCTGAGCAACTGATCTTTATCGATCGGCTTAGTGAGGAATCCGAAGACACCTTCCTGGGTGGCAGAAACCGCATCGGGAATAGAGCCGTGGGCGGTGATGATAATCACCGGTAGTGCCGGATCAAGTTCCTGTACGGCGGCGAATAGAGCCATGCCGTCCATGCCATCCATTTTAAGGTCACTCAGCACCAGATCAGGTTTTTCTGCCCTGATTCGTTCCAGTGCTTCGGCACCGGAGCTGGCGGTGTTTATTCGATAGCCTGACGCGCTCAGGCGCAGACTGAGTAGTTTTAGTATTCCGGTGTCGTCGTCAACAATCAGAATAAGTGGTTGAGTAGACATCTTACTTACCTATCCTCTTTTTTCTGGATTGAAAGATCTCTTTCAATCTCAGTCAGGGCTCTGATCTGATCGAGCAGTTTGTTACGCTCATTGAGTAGTGCTTTACGTTGTGCGGTCGTGCTGTTGAGGTTCTGTTGTAGCTGCAAAGTCCCGCGAGCATACTGGTAGCGTACATAAATATAGCGATCAGTCAGGCAGTTTGAATCCGGTTGCAGTTCCATCTTGCGGAACAGCGTCAGTGATCTTGATAGTTCTGTTTCAGAGTTGCCAGGCTGGCTGAGTAAAATAGCCAGGGGCGTTGGGTTTGAATCTTTTCGTGCCTTGGCGAGTAACTTCACCTTCTGTGCTTCTGCCGCGCTCTGATAACGTTGTTCAAGAGATACCCAGTGACCGATGTCACCAGGTTTTACAGCGCAGCTGATAGTATCACCGGCCTTGATGAGTGAGTCTTTGACCTGGCATCCGCCCAGGGCGAAGGCAATAGCGATCAGTATGGATGTTCTAATCATCAGTCTCAGCTTCTTTTTTTGGCAGGGTTATTATAAAACTGACAACCCCGTTGTTGTTTTTGTTCAGAATAAGGTCGCCATCCTGGGCGCGTACAGCTTCTCTGGCAATGCTCAGGCCGATCCCCGAACCCTTGATAGATCCCTGGCGACGGTTTTGTCCCTGATAGAATGGATCAAATAGCTTATCCAGATCCTCTGTCGGGATGGTTGGGCCGGTATTTGAAACTTCGATCATTAACAGCTCTTTGCTATCAACCATATCAACGGTCAGAGCGCCAGCCTGGTTACCATATACCGCAGCATTGGAAATCAGATTACTCAAAGTGCGTAATAATAACCCCTTATCGACCCGGCACTCCACTTCATTCTCGGGTAAAGCGACTGATATTTCCTTTTGTTGTAATAATAATTGATGGGCAGCAAGTGCTTCTTTGATTATTGGTCCTACTGGGGATATTGAATATTCCGGCTCGCCGCTATGTTGCAGGCGGTTGTAGTCAAGTAATTGTTCTATAAGAGATTGCAATGCCAGGCCATTTTGCTGCATCAGCTGAAGGATCTCCTGCTGGCTATCATTGAGCGGTCCGGCCAGCTCTTCTGCCAACAGGTCGGTACCTTCACGCAGAGTAGTCAGTGGTGTTTTAAGCTCATGGGACATATGCCGCAGAAAGGCTTGTTTTTCCTGCTCCAATAGCTGTAGATGTTCTTCCAGCCAGTCCAGTTGCTGATTAAGTGCGATAAACTCCCTGGGTCCGCTGAAAGATATGCCGAGTGAATTCTGGCCATAGCCCAATGCCTGAATACGTTTCTTAAGGTGTTTAACCGGTGTCGTAATACGGATACTGAAGAACAGGATCAGTACTGAAGACATCAGAATCAGCAGTCCTGCCTGTAACCAGAGCAGGTTCTGTTGGTGCTGGGCTCTGGCATTAAGCGATTCAAGCCGCTGTTCCAGTCTCTGGCGGGTGTCATCGTAAAGGGTGCTGGTCAGGGCAACCAGTTTGATTACCTGATCGACACCTTTCTTATTGGGTTTTTTTTGTTTCAGGTCTTGCGTCAGCTCAAGCAGTTCGGAGATGGTATTTGAATCGATCAAAAAAGCATGAACCTGCAATAGCTCGCTGAATTGCTCTAGCTGGCTGTTAAAGCGTTTAAGAATTTCTGGTTTTTGGACAACGACATATTGCCTCGATGAACGCACCAGATCCTCAGACAGGCTTTTCAGCTGCTGCCCCCGACCCAGGAATTCTAATGCTTGTTGGGCTTGCTCCCGCCCAAGGCGGGATAGTGTCACCATCGAGTCCGTCGCCTGGTAAATCAGCACTCCCAGGGGCATTACTACCAGGATGAATGCCAGTACTACCAGTTGCAGTAGCGATCGGGTACGCCAGGGGGAGGCGTCAGCGGTAGCCATATTGTATAGATCCAATCCCTGAATTTGGTTGTATTTATCAGATGATTCGCAGAGCCGTCAAAGACAGTAGGCGGCGTAATCCTTTAACTTCACTCTGCAGCGGCGATATCTCTCTGCGGCTGAGTACCCCGTCATTATTCAGGTCAAGTTTGTGAAAAGAATTAACTAGTCCTGGTCTGCTTCGCATCTCTCTGAAAGTCACCTGGTTATCGTTATTGCTATCAAGGGAGTCAAATATATTCAGCGTTTGCTGCTCCCTGATGCGCGTCTGCCGGGGTAATTCCGAACGGATATGTTCTATGACTTCAACGTTCGTTAATACCTCAATAGAATTGTTAACTTCCGCATGCAGCGGCGAACTCAATAAGGCGCAGATAAATAGTCCGGCAGCCTTCGTCATGGTGTTCTCCTTAATCTTCCATAGTGTGAGATAGTGTATTGTTTTTTTCTATAACAATAACTGTGCCACTTATATTGTTTTCAAATAAAACAATAAGTTAGAAGGTTGAGGTGCCATGAACACTGGTTTAATTATGGGTTATAAAAAGCCATTTGTCTGCTAAGTGCGACATTGAATCGCTTGTATGTGTAAAGTTGTAATAAATTCAAAGGGTTATAGGGTATCTTATGCCAGACAGGTACTACTCTATAACGCTGTTATTTTCAGGCTCAATAATGACCGGATTCGATAGCCGACCGATTCCTTCGATCTCAATGCTGACCTTATCGCCTGGCTTCATATAGCCCCGCGGCTTCATTTTTACGCCGACACCGCTGCAGGTGCCTGTAGCAATTACATCGCCGGGTTCTAAGGTGCAGACAGTCGATAAGGTCTCTACCAGCTGGTAACAATCGAAGATCAGATGGCGGGTATTGGAGTGCTGTCTGAGTTCATCGTTAACCCAGGTTTTAAGTTCAAGGTTGTGTGGATCGATCTCATCAGCAGTGACTATCCATGGTCCCATCGGACCATGAGTATCAAATGATTTCCCCAGAGTCCAGGTCGGTGATTTTACCTGCCAGTCACGGACCGATACATCATTTACAATGGTGTAGCCGGCAATTACTTTGTGGGCGTCGGCAACACTCACGTGGCGGCAACGTTTGCCGATGATAAAAGCGAGTTCGCCCTCATAATCAAGCTTGTCTGAAATTCGCGGACGATGGATGGCATCCCCTGGCCCGATAACACAGGTAGATTGTTTATTAAAAAGGGTGGGAAAGTCGGGGCGTTCAAGCCCGGTTTCAGCAATATGATCGGCATAATTCAGTCCGACGCCGAGATATTTGCCCGGTCGGGCGATCGGCGCCAGTAGTTTTACGTTCGTCAGAGGGATGCTGTGTTCAGCTTTATTGATTAAGCTCAGCAATGAATGCTGTAGCGTCTGATACTGATAGAGCAGTTCACTCATATCTTCTGGCAGACTGGGGTCATTGTTGAGTGGGATAATCCGATCACCCTGAACGATGCCCAGGCCGGGTTGGTTGTTATAGCAATATCGCGCCAGTTTCATAGTCGTACCTTGCTCGCCGGATAACGGAAGTGGTCAGGATGTTAACAGAGCTCATCCGGGGCAGCCAGTGGCGAACTATCCGCAATGCAGTTGTACCGGCAGGGGATAATCAGAGGTATCCTTAGGCTAGCTGATTTTCTGTTTATCTGATGCTCTATACTCTACTTTATTTGCTTAAGTAACTTTTGCCCATGATGGATCAACAATTGCTGTTACCTTTATTCATAAGATTTTTTAGACACCTGAGTCCCGTTAGTATTTTATATCGCTCGGGTGTCGTGTTACTTACGGGGCTCTTTATTACTGCCTGTAACCAGGTAAAACCGCCCCAGGATAGTCTGCACAGCGTTGCGGGAGTCCTCATTAAGGAGGATGGCCAGCTTTGGCTTCAGCCCTGCTATGAACGTAACTGGTGGCCTGTACATGACATGACAGCTGAGCAGGATCTTATGCAGTATTATGGACGTTTGAGTGGCGCGGCTGACCAGCCCGTATACATGGAGCTTGATCTGCAGCCGGGATCTGACGCTGATCCGGTCCTGAGGGCATATCAACTTCGGGTGGCCGGAGGTACTGCGACTACCTGTTCATTCCGATTGGGAGGAATGGAATATCGGGCAGCAAGTTTTTCACCATACTGGGTTGCAGATATAGATGAAGAAAATGTCACGGTGAAAAGTGCGAATCCAATCGGGCGTTACAGCTTTGCAACGGGAAAAAAGTCACTGCACAGCAGAGGCTTTGAATACCAACAAGTAGGAGTTGTCCCAGATCCTTTCAGTATCCGAATTACAGCGGGTAGCTGTGTCGATAAGAGTAATGGTACTTTGCTGAATTATCGGGCACAGATGAAGCTGTTTGGGCAAGCGTATAGCGGCTGTGCCAGGGCGGGGCAGACGAGCAACAACAATCCGGTGAGTGGTTATTATTGGTATGGAGATAGTAGCGCATCAGGCGCTGAACGGATGCTGTTTCGACTATCTGAAAATAAACGTGTGGATCTGGTTAGCCGACGTCCGGGGCAGGAAGCTATGACTGTGCGGGGGACGTGGCAGTATCTTGAGTCGGGGAAATTGATTCTGACGATGAAAAATCGTCAGAATAAGGAATTTCTGCTTATTTTTACCCGGCTAGATAATCGATCCCTTGTGCTCGAAGCAGGGCTTTCTGGATACGGCAGCAAGGGTACAGAGTATCGCTTTTGGCAGCCCCTTGATCTGCCGGGAGGCCAGTCGACACGGAAACTGATACCTCAGGCCGAAGTATTGAAACAAACGACGCAACAATTACCTAAATCAGTTGCTGAGATCGGCTTCAAAGTCGTACCCGCTCAAACAGGTCAGGTACTCCCTGAGATTATGGTTTCAGAAGAGGGGGTTACCCATTAATCTCCAATTGGCTGGGTAACCCAGGTTCTGTCTTTGCTTTACAGCAGCTCTAGTAGCAGGTCCTTAGCCCGATTAATCTTGGCTGCCAGGTAGTCACTGCCACCGCGGTCAGGATGCATCTTTTGCATCAATCGACGATGTGCTTCTATGATCTCTTCCCGGCTGGCTCCTGGCTGCAATCCAAGAATCTGGAATGCTTCTTCAGTTTCAGAGGAGGCATGACGCTGTTCGCCATGGTCATCTTCACGCCAGCTGTCCCCAAAGCGTTTGTCGAGGTAGGTTTCAAGCAAACGGGCAGATTGCGTATCGTTATCTCTGCAATAGCGTAGCAGTGAAATAAACTCCTTTTCACTGAGGCTGCCTAGTTCCCTGTTCTGCAAAGGCCCCTGAAGGACAGTGCCCTGCATTATTCCACTGTCGTGATCCAGCGTCATGTGCAGGGTACGGGTATTGACTTCAGATTGGTTGCCGCTGCTTTGACGGCTACTTTGATAGTGTTGGAACAATCGCCCGAAAATAGGTAGCAGGGGGAACAGGCGGCGGGCAAAAGGGATCAGCATGGCAAACAAAACACCCAGCCAGTGAAGCTTGCCGGTAACGGCGAGGTAAAATATCAGACAGCCGATCACGCCTAACAACAACATTAAGTTGGCCCTGCGCTGCTGAGCAACAGGCTTTGATTTAAGCCACAGGAACCACCCCAGAAAAAGTGAGCCTAACAGGAATAAGGTAATTGGATTCAAAGTGACTCCCGGTTACGTTTTAAGCTGGTGGGTGAGTTGTAGCACGGCATCGCCATGTTTATTGGCATATTGCAGTAGCGCCTGATTCCCACCCGCAGCATATACGGCAACCGCGCCGAGCAGGGTTTTTAGTTGTTGGGCGCTGCTATTATCGAATCGACAGTAAGCTCCGTTTGATAGTTTAGCCATCTGCTTAAAGGCTCGGCTGGCCGTTATATCCCGGCCTTCGTGGAAAATAAATATCGGGGTTTTCAGCAGTCCAAGCTGACCGGCTAACTGGCACAGGAAGTCAACCGGCTCTTCAACGCAATCACCGATAAAAACCAGCGCCTGAACTTGCTGTTGGCGGGTTTCTTTCAGGCTGTGCTGCAGCAGCTTACTTATCTGTGTGTGGCCACCCAGGCAGTGGACTGCATTCATATGGTTTAGCAGGGTTGCGGTATTATTAAGCCAGGGGGTGGCGGTAAAGTTGTTTAACCCGCCATAGTGGCACAGCTGTATCGAAAGTCCTCCCAGACTCTGGGTTTCAAGAAACATCTGACTTTGCAGATGGCAGGCATGATCCCAGGTTCGTTCACGGCTGGCGGTGGCGTCCAGGGCAAAAATAAGACGGCCCGTGTCGCTACTGGTGACTGCTGGCGCTTTATTGATCTGCTCCAGAAATGCTTCAACTTCCTTATCACTGGAGTGATGTGTGGCACGCAGGTCTTTGTTTTTTTTCATAGTTGTTTAACCTGATATCGGAAATATTTGCCGGTAATACAGAGAGATTACACTTGTTACTAAAAGTTTGGCAGAAAAAAAGGGGCTTAGCAGCCCCTTCTTACATACGGAAGTGGGTGCGACTAGGGGGGGGCACCAGTATAACGCTGCTTTTTTTTCTATTTAAGGTAGGCCATGTCCACTAATACCAGGCCGTCAATGCAGAAATTGAAATCGGCATCGACTCCGAAATTGAGAACACGGTTAATGAACTCAAAGCCCTGATAGTGCAGGCTTTCATCCAGGAACTTATTCACTTCCTGCTCCCGGACCAGGCGTCTGAGGCAAAACAGGGTAGGCTGCTTTAGGAAAACTGAGCGCAGGCTGAAGGAGGGAAACTTACAGTTGGTGATCTGTTCAACATTGATCACGTTATCTAACTATTATTTAATCAATTCAGACTCAAAAGGTATGAGGGTTTGACGACATGAAGATGGCAGAAAGGTGACAGAGTGATGACGGGCTGAAGTTTAACGCATGTCGGCTTTTTAAAGGTAAGTGCTTCATTCAGAAAAGCCTTGCCAGGAATAAACAACTTACACTAAGGGCTTGTATTCAAATAGTTAAATTCAAGAGTGTCATTCCTGGGTAGCTCTTAGCGCTGACCTATACCGTTGCACTGTTCAGTAGTAGAGCATTCAGTATGCGAAATGCTGTTATCAGCAGTGGATCACTCCGTTGTGCCGCCTCTCTTTTCAGATTAAGAGCTTAAAGATAGATGAATTTTCCTCATTGGCGGGCTTGTTACTTGACCCTGTGGCCCGCGCGTTGCAAACTTAAGGCTTGGAAAAGGAACTTCCAGTTGATCTAAGGGAATAGAGAGTATTATGGACAAACTGAACTCAACATTTGCACGCCGTTTATTAATTTCACATCTGGTCGTAACAATCGACCGTCCCAGTGTACCTGCCTTAATGGCTGAGACTGGCTGGCCCCGCCGAACTATTCAGGACGTTATTAAAGCCATTCCAGGTATGGGCGTTAATATCTATTTTAAGCAAGATGGTTGTCGTAATAATGATGGTTACTATGTGATCGATCATTGGGGTGCTATTGACCCGGGATGGCTAAATACCAATATTCATTCCGTCAAAGCTGCCCTGGCTTATTAGTACTGTTTTTTTGTACAGTTCTTTGTAGTAGGCTACTGTCTGATTAGCGAGTCTAAATACAGACGGGAACCTGGACATTGAGCGCTACTAAACAGAGAAAAATCATCCATTGCGATTGTGACTGCTTTTTTGCGGCTGTGGAGATGCGTGATAATCCTGCTCTGAGAGATATTCCAATCGCAGTAGGAGGGGCATCGGATCGCCGAGGCGTTATCTCTACCTGTAATTACCTGGCCCGGAGTTATGGCATTCACTCTGCAATGGCGACTGCGCAGGCGGTCAAGCTTTGTCCTGCACTGAAAGTAATTCCCGGCAATATGGGAAAGTATCGCGATGCTTCCAGTCAGATTATGGCTATCTATCGTGATTATACTGAACTGATCGAACCTTTATCGCTGGATGAGGCCTATCTTGATGTATCAGAATCCAGGATGCATGGTGGCAGTGCTACTTTGATTGCTGAGGATATCCGGCGCAGGGTTAGTGAAACGGTAGGTATTACAATTTCTGCAGGTGTTGCGCCGAATAAGTTTCTGGCAAAAATAGCCAGTGATTGGAATAAGCCGGATGGTTTATGCGTAATAACCCCGTCAGAGGTTGAAGCCTTTGTCCTGCAGCTACCGGTTAACAAGATATTTGGTGTTGGTAAGGTTACCGCGGCAAAGCTAAAGCAGATGGGAATTGAAACTTGTGCTGATATCCGCGAGCTTACGTTGGCGCAGTTAGTTAATCGTTTCGGACGTTTTGGTAAGCGATTAT
The DNA here is from genome assembly GCF_050870985.1 of Amphritea sp. HPY. Lineage (NCBI taxonomy): Bacteria > Pseudomonadati > Pseudomonadota > Gammaproteobacteria > Oceanospirillales > Oceanospirillaceae > Amphritea > Amphritea sp. HPY. The sequence goes on from NZ_CP194015.1 coordinate 1,001,071, forward strand.
TCGAACTCAGTCAGGGGATTGATGAGCGGCCGGTTAAGGTGAGCAGGGATCGGAAGTCTATCAGTGTCGAACATACTTACTCTATCGATCTGCCAGATTTGGCAAGTTGTATCGAAAAACTACCGTCATTACTGGATGAGCTAGAGCAGCGTTTTTCTAAACATCGTGATACAAGGGATATAGCGGGAGCGGTGGTAAAACTTAAATTTCATGATTTTAATCAGACCACGGTAGAGCAGAAATCAATTGAGTGCTCACTGCAACTCTATGAGAAACTGTGTCAGGAAGCCTGGCATCGGGGAGAGAAAGCGGTGCGCCTGATAGGTATTGGTTACCGGCTTGAACCGCATAATCCGCAGCAGGTGGTACAGCTTCCTTTGCTGGATTGATTTTAGTCGCTGCACAGCTGCTATGATTTGTAGACTAATTGCCTGAGCGAAGCTTGTTTTAATTGGAGTTTTTCATCGCGGTTTTAAAATTATGCACGGAGCCTGTGATGCCGCAATCTCATGATCCTGATCAGTTACAAAATCTTATTCAGCGCCTTGATAATATCCATCCGGATCCACGGATGCATGATGATGCGAATGGACTTATTTGCTGTCGCCTTGCGTTAGATGCTTTAGAGCAGGGCAATTATGGGGTTGCAGCGGTACTGATTAGTCCGATGGGTGAAGTCGTTGCTCAGGCTGAAAATCGGGTATTTAGTCACGGCTATAACAGCGCCGCGCATGCTGAAATGCTCCTGCTGGACCTGCTAGAGCAGGAAACGATAGGTTATGCGCCCGCACAATTGACCATGTTAGTTAGTCTTGAGCCTTGCCCCATGTGTATGACCCGATTATTATTGTCGGGTATAGGCACTGTTCGCTACATGACAAAAGATGCCGATGGCGGTATGTTGACCCATCTGGATAAGCTACCCCCCGCATGGAGAAACCTGGCACAACTGCAGAATCATTATCCTGCGCACCTCTCTGATTCCATTAGGGAATTAGCTGCTGAACTGGCTGGCATGAACCTGGTTCATCTGCGTCATAAACTATTCATACATATACGCCCCTGAACTCTGTTGCGTGCAGCTGCACAATGCTATAATCCCGCGCCTTTTCATCGGCAGATTAGTTTGTATCTTTCTGTCGATTGAGCCCTGCTCCTCAATTAATCAGCACAGAGACCGACAATCCCATGTTGCAGTTGTTATATAAACGATCCCAAAGCCTGAAAGCGGATGTGCTTTCAGGTCTGACAGTGGCGCTGGCGCTGGTGCCGGAAGCCGTAGCTTTTGCTTTTGTTGCCGGGGTTGAACCCCTGGTCGGCTTATACGCAGCTTTCATGGTTGGTCTGATTACCGCAGCAATTGGTGGTCGTCCGGGAATGATTTCCGGTGCGACTGGTGCTTTGGCCGTGGTGATGGTCAGTCTGGTTGGGTTGCACGGAGTTGAATATCTTTTTGCCACTGTGGTGTTAATGGGTATTTTTCAGATTCTGGCGGGTACGTTCCGGTTAGGTAAATTTATTCGTATGGTGCCCCACCCGGTAATGCTGGGTTTTGTGAATGGTCTGGCGATAGTGATCTTCCTGGCTCAGATGAAGCAGTTCCAGGTTGCCGATGAGAGCGGTAATCTCGGCTGGATGCAGGGCGAGCAGTTGATGATGATGTTAGGTCTGGTTGTGCTGACCATGGCTATTATTCATTTTTTGCCGAAGCTGACTAAGGCTGTACCATCTACTTTGGTTGCGATTGTCACAGTGACTGCGATCGTGATCGGACTCGATATTGATAGCGCCCGCAGCGTGCAGGAAGTGCTGGCAGATATGACTGGCGATCCGGCTGCTTCGATTGCCGGTGGTTTGCCACAGTTCCATATCCCGATGGTACCAATCAATTTTGAAACCTTACGTATTATCGTGCCATATGCGTTGATTCTGGCTGCAATTGGCCTGATTGAATCACTTCTGACATTGACTCTTATTGATGAAATTACTGAGACCCGCGGTCGTGGTAATAAAGAGTGTGTTGGTCAGGGCGTTGCCAACGTGGCGACCGGCTTCTTCGGTGGAATGGGTGGCTGTGCGATGATCGGCCAGAGTATGATCAATATCAGTTCAGGTGGTACCGGGCGCGCGTCTGGTATCTCTGCCGCTTTGTTTCTGTTGCTGTTTATCCTGGTGGGTTCCAGCTGGATTGAGATTATACCGGTGGCTGCCCTGGTGGGTGTGATGTTTATCGTGGTAATCGGTACTTTTGAGTGGGCCAGTATCAACCTGATGCGTAAAATTCCACCGGCCGATGCAATAGTTGTTGTTATTGTTACAGTTGTTACCGTGATGACCGATCTGGCGATCGCGGTAATTGTAGGTGTCATTGTTTCGGCGCTGGTTTTTGCCTGGAAACATGCCAAGCATATGGTGGTAGAAACCAGTATGGAGAATGGAGGCTTCCTGAAGGTGTATAAGCCAAATGGCCCGTTATTCTTTGGTTGCATTCAAAATTTCCGTGATCACTTCACTCCGAAATTTGATCCGCAGGAAGTAATTATTGATTTTGAAAATTGCCGTGTAATGGATCACTCAGGTATTGAAGTCATAGACTCTCTGGTTGAGCGTTACCAGAAAGCAGATATCGATATTCATATTCGTCACCTGAGCCCAGAGTGCATCAGGCTGCTGGAAAAAGCGGGTAGTGTGGTTGAAATCGACCGTAATACGGATCCTGTTTATAAAGTTGCCGACGATAAGCTGGCCTGAGCGGGTGCTTGTTAATTCCTGAAAAACCGCGACAATAGTCGCGGTTTTTGTATCTGAGTTTTGCCTGAAGAGGGTGTTATATGGAAATTGAACTGATTATCTCCTTTGTCCTGTTGGGGTCTGTCGTTGGCTTTCTTGCAGGCTTACTGGGGATAGGTGGGGGGCTGGTAATGGTACCAGTACTAACCTCTCTGTTTGTTTGGCAGGGTTTTCCGCTGGAGAGTGTTGTCCATCTGGCGCTGGGAACTTCAATGGCATCCATCATAGTGACCTCAATATCCAGTATGCGCGCGCATCATAAAAAGGGTGGTGTACTGTGGTCAGTAGTAAAACTAATCGCCCCAGGCATTGTTGTCGGTGCTTTCATTGCTACATTTATTGCAGCTAAGCTCAGTGCAGTGTTTCTGGCGACGTTCTTTGCTTGTTTTCTGGTGTATGCCTCTGCTCAGATGTTTCTCAATAAGAAGCCAAAGCCTTCACGTTCATTGCCGGGAGCAGGAGGTTTATTTGCTGCGGGTAGTGTAATCGGAAGTATTTCTGCTTTGGTATCCATCGGTGGTGGTACGCTGACAGTACCTTTTCTTAGCTGGCATAATGTGGATGTTAAGAAGGCCATAGGTACCTCTGCAGCAATTGGCTTGCCGATTTCGGTAGCTGGTACCATCGGTTATCTGGTGAATGGTTGGGGCGTTGATATAGCCGGCGATTATATTTTTGGTTATATCAATCTTCAGGCTGTGATACTAATCTCGATTATGAGCTTTCTGATGGCGCCGGTCGGCGCACATGTGGCGCATAAGTTGCCGGTGCCAATCTTAAAGAAAGTGTTTGCAGTATTATTGCTGGGGCTGGCAATAAAGATGATCAGTTCAGTGATCTGAGGATATGTCTGACGTTGTGCTCGAGTGGCAGGCAAAAAAAAGAGCAACAGTTCCCTGTGCTCTTTTTTGTACCGGCTAGCGATTTATCCGTAATCTAACCTCTTCTCAATCCCGGAAGAGGCTTCCCGTCCCTGGAAATTTATTGCGAAATACCCGTCAGCGTCCTGCCAATAGATAAAATCCGTTTCGCGTTGATACTTCCCTGTTAGCCAGTCTGTCTAACTTTATGCCTTCTTATCCTTAAACTTACCTCTTCTCAATCCCGGAAGAGGCTTTCCGTCCATGGAAATTTATTGCGAAATACCCGTTAGCGTCCTGCCAATAGATAAAATCCGTTTCGCGTTGTTACATCCTTGTTAGCCAGTTTGTCTTACTCTTTCTCTTCAATCCATGAAGTGTGTCGATCCAACGGCGTTAAGTATGCTTAACAACAGGCCGACAATATATAGGAAAAAGTCTTAATTTGTCTCCTAATGGAGACATTTTGTTTTTGGCTGTTTTGCAGAGATAAATTTCAGGCAATAAAAAAGAGCATCAGTTCCCTGTGCTCTTTTTTAGCGGCTAATGGATTGTCCTTAATCTAACCTCTTCTCAATCCCGGAAGAGGCTTCCCGTCCCTGGAAATTTATTGCGAAATACCCGTCAGCGTCCTGCCAATAGATAAAATCCGTTTCGCGTTGTTACATCCTTGTTAGCCGGTTTGTCTTACTCTTTTCTTCAATCCTTGAAGTGTGTCGATCCAACGAAAGTGATTATGCTTAACTGATTGTTGGAGCGATATAGGAAAAATTCCTAATTTACTAACCTATTACTACTTTTCTTGCAGGGCTGGTTGGTCAAAGTTGATCCCTTGCCAGCCGTGTAGCATGAAGTTACGGATATTTCCGTGGTCAGTGCCTGTTGGGTTTTGCAGGACATCATTGCGGTAGAAGCGACCGAAGCATGTCAGCGTCTGTTGCGGAGTAAGCTCGTTAAGTTGAGCAAATGCAAAAATTTTACAAGATCCTTCATTGGTGCCCGCTTCGTTAGTTACGGAACCGTTGCTAAAGCGGGTCGGGGTATACTGATAGTTGGCTTCGATCACCGCCATCGTATCTTCAAAATCGAGCGTGTCACTATTCAGTTGTTGAATGAATGTTTGCAGATCCATTAAGCGGTCCTCTGTTAGTCCTGTCAAAGCAGGGGGATTAACCCATTTAGCAACCGGGATGATAATTCCCGGTTGAGTTGCGGTTTTTAACACAGGAAAGTTGATCTCGTCCAGTATTCAGGGGGCTTGATTTATGCGGAGAAACTCTTATGTCAGTTTTTCCTGAACACTGGTGACTTTGTCTGCCATGGTTTGATCCCGATCGGTGCGGGTGCTCAGTTTCATATGGCTGGTAATTCGTACCGCTCCGGCCTGATGAAGCTCTTCATGGCAGCGTTTGACTGCGGCTGTTACGTCTTCCCATTCGCCTTCCACGTTTGTGCCAAAGCCATGCATAGTGTGAGTAAGTCCGGCTTCTTCAAATATCTTCTGGCACATTGCGACATATGGGGATACAGAAGTACCAACGCCACCGGGTGAGACCATGATATCCATTAATACGTACATTGCTGCTGTCCTCTGTAATGATCTGAAATTTATGACTATTGCAACCTGCCGGTAAGCTGTAAGCAAGGGCCAGTCGGTAGTTTTTCATAGGCCGCAGTCAATTTAACCAGAACAGCGTAAGGTTGTTAGCGGTCTGTGGTTGTTGCTGGCTATGATTAGCCCTCTTCCAGCAATAGCAGGGAGTGCACCAGTTCAGTATTCGGAACATCAATTTTCAATTGCTTTGCGCGGTTTAATACAGCGCCGCTGATGCCTTCAAGTTCTAAGGGGCGTCCTTTTTCTTTATCAACGAGCATTGAAGTCTTTATTGCATCGAAGGTGCTGATCAGTTCAAACATTTCATCGATATCATGTCTGCTTAATTGCACATCGTCGGCCGGTGCGACTGCTGCGACTTCCTGCATCATCCGGTATACAGTTTTGCCGAATATAGGGTGTGAGGTAAGGTTTCGTGTATCCAGTCGGGTCAGTGCAGACAGCGGGTTTACGCCGTTATTGATGAGCAGTTTGCGCCACAGTTCACGGCGGATATCTGGCGCAATCAGAGTTGGAATACCGGCTTCGTTAAATGTATCAGCGAAAACCTGAAGGGCATCAGGGCTGAAGATCCGTTCGCTCTGATGATTAGGCCAGCTGCCCATGATCACCTGAGCTGGCCCCTTGGCTTGTACTTGGCCGGGCCCGGTAATATGGCCTCCAATTCGAACTGCCAGTCCACCAAGTGTACGATGGCGCCCGAGTGCTTGCGCAATAAGAGGTTCGTTATCGACACCATTTTGTAACGACAGCATCGGAATATTTTGATTTTTAAGCCACCCACTGAGCTGTTCAAGGATGGATTCTGTAGCTCCTGCTTTAAGGGTGAGCAGGATCATGTCGAAATCGTTACATCGATATTGTTGTTGCAGAGTATCGATCGCTACAGCGTCCACTTTCTCGTGAAACTGCAGTTCATCGTGGCTTACTTTGAGTCCCGTTGTCTGCATGGCCTGTAGGTGATTACCCCTGGCGAGGTAGGATACCGAATGCCCCTGTAGCTGTAGTCGCGCACCGTAGTAACAGCCAATTCCACCGGCGCCAATAATCAGAAAACGCATAGCTGATCCTTTTTAAATGCTAATCGGCGGAGCATAGCATTTACCTGGTCAGAAGAGAGTAGGAGTTTTTGGGATTATAGGTTTCATAAAAGGATAGCTCATAGTTCGGAAGAGTCTTGTAAAAAGTGGCTCGTAGCTCGTAGCTCGTAGCTCGAAAAAGCAGAAAAGCCTTCTTAATCAGTTAACAAACGGATCAAAATTTCGTTACGTTGTAAGATGATTAGGTAAATAAAACGCGCTTCGGCGCGTTTTGTTTTGCATGACAGAATGTGCGGGCCGGAAAATCTTGTCGAGCAACGAGCCTTGACTGCTTGTCAGTCGCGGCGCAGTTTGTCTGAGATCGCGATAGGGTTCGGAAAGTTGAATATCACCAGATAGGTTGATAACAGGAAGGTCAGTATTGCCGTGGCCTGAATGACGTGTGACGCCTCCTGACCGATCATCGCTGATGCGGTAGCCATATAAGCGATCAATAATGAGAACTCACTGATCTGGCCAAGTCGGAAACCGACTTCCCAGGCGAGCTGATTGTTTTCGCTGATTTTTTGTAGCAGAAATCGGAACACTATTGGCTTCAGTACTAATACAAGAGCAGTAAGAATAAGCGCTGGCATCAGGATCTCACCGACTAAAGTGAGATTGAAGCTGGCTCCGATCGAAAAGAAAAAAAGAATCAGGAAGAAGTCCCTTAATGGCTTAAGGCTGGTAGCTATATATTGTGCTATCGGGCTGGTTGCGACGCTGACTCCGGCAATAAAGGCGCCAATTTCAGCGGATAAACCGACCAGTTGAGCCAGTTCTGCAAGACCAAGGCACCAGCCGATTGCGACAAGAAAGATATACTCGTGAAAACGATCGAAACGGTGTATCAGTGGCAGCAGAATATAACGTACAAACACCAGTGCGCCGGCAATAATCAGGGGTAAGGCAATAGCTGTTCTGAGGAAGCTGATTAACTGGCTTTCACCGTTATCACCGCTGTTAAGAAATAGTAGCACCAGAATAGCTATAACGTCCTGCAGCAGTAGCAGGCCGACAACAAGTTCACCGGTATGCTTGTGGTGAAGTACCGTTGTCGGTAGTAACTTGATGCCGATAATTGTACTGGAGAACATCAGGGCGACACCGATAATAACGGCTTCTGTTTGGGTGTAGCCGAATGCTATGCCAACGCCGTAACCGATCGCCATAAATATAACGGCACTGAATATTGCGACTAATGTGGCTTTCTTCAGCATATGTACCAGGTGGCTGGGTTGCATATCGAGACCCAGCAGAAATAGCAGGAAGATAATTCCGATATGGGATATATCCGATAGCAGGCTGGTGTCCTGAATGAGGCTGTAACCGTAAGGGCCCAGAATTGCTCCGAGAACTATATAGGCAACCAGTAGTGGTTGGCGGGTATACAGGGCGACAGATGCCAGTACCGCGGCGCCGGTAAAGATCAGGAAAAATGAGAAAACCAGATTGTGTTCAACCATGCGCTGCTTAATATCCCATTGATTTAGCGGAGAAAGACCAGTGTATCGAATCTAAAGATGGATATGAACCCAGCGCTGCTTCTTCCATATATAGATAAAGGCAGCGGATGACAGGGTTCGGTGGGCCACTTGCAGTAACCAGATTCCAGTCAGGCCGAAGCCAAGATAAGGGCCTACTAACCAGGCGAGTGGCAGATAAAAGCACCACTGTCCGGCGGTAGTGATCAGCATTACTGTGCGGTTGGCTCCCGCGCCAAGTAGCGCCTGGGTGAGTACGATGGCGGCAACATCAAGGCAGATCGCCAGACCCGTGAGCATGAGTGGTAGTCTGGCTTGTTCGATAAGTATCGGATCTTGTAAGAATAACGCAAGAATTGGATCCGGTATCAGCCACATCGGTAAGCTTAAAAGTGCCATCAGGATCGTAGCTGTTTTGATGATATCCCAGCCCCAGCGGCATGCCAGTTCTGGTCGGCTTTCACCTAAAGCATGGCTGACCAGGGTTGTGGAGGCGATGCCGAAACCGACGCCAGGCAGAATCAGGAACAGCGCCAGGTTGATAAGAACATGGCCTATCGCCTGTTGATCGGTGCCCAGTTGGCCAATGATCCAGAACAGTACCGCTACAGCCGCGGCGAAGAAAAACTGTTGTATCGAATGAGGTATAGAAAGTTTTAATAATGTCCTGAGTGAGCTTGGCGAGCTCTGGCTTCTGCGGCGCATTTTCATAAAGCCTTTAGGTCGGGCGTCCTTCCAGGTCACCACTGCAATCAGGGCGCAGCCGATATAGAGCGCGATGGTAGTACCAAGGCCGGCGCCGGCAGCGCCCATCTGAGGCAGGCCGAAGTGGCCGAAAATAAGCCCGAAACTGATCAGTACGTTAGCAATATGCATGATGATCAGAATGCGCAGATAGACCATTGGGCGGTTGGTACCGTTCCAGTAACCCCGGAAACAGAGGTTCATGCCGACCGCGAGTATCGCAAGAATGCGATAACGAAAATAGTCATCCGCAATTGATAAAGCCTGATGGTCGGTGCTCATCAGGGCAACCATCTGTTCTGACACCGAGGTATAGAAGAAAGTGAGAGGCAGAGCTGTAATAAGCGCAAGAAAGATGCCCCAGTTAAGTGGACGGGCTATTTCTGAATTACGGTTTTGTCCGCGACGACGGGCAACCATCGCTTGTACACCTGATGAGAGGCCAAGGATCAGGCTGAGGGCAAGAAAGGTTGCGTAGCCGCCGATACCGATGCCTGCCAAAGCAACCTGTCCGAGAGATCCGACCATTGCGGCATCAATGAGATTTAACAAGCTCTGAGACAGCATGCCTCCAATGATAGGAAGGCCCAGCGAGAGTATGGTTTTTATCCGATCGCTACGTGTCATCTGGGCTCTTGGCGGCAGTCAAAAGAATAGGAAGTGGCGAGTTTAGCAGATATTCTGGCGCTATGTTTTGTATAATATCTGATCAATTTACTCGGGTTTAGAAAGGGTGTATCCTTGGCTCAAATTGTTAAGTGTTTTGTGACAGGAATATAGATGAATATCACGGTTACTGAATCAGCTGAAAGCTATTTGGCTGAGTTGCTGGAAAAACAGAATGTTGAGGGCATCGCGGTTCGGATGTTTGTAACCCAGCCGGGTACGCCTTATGCAGAAACCTGTCTTGCGTATTGTCGTCCTGACGAGATCGTCGAAGATGATGTCGTGATGGAAAAGGCTCTGGTGAAGTTCTACTTTGAGAATAATAGCCTGCCGTATCTTGAAGAGGCTACAGTTGATTACGCAACTGACCGTATGGGTGGTCAGCTGACGATTAAAGCGCCTAATGCGAAAGTGCCTAAGGTATCTTCGGATAGCCCGATTGAAGAGCAGATTAATTATATTCTCTACTCAGACGTTAACCCTGGTTTGGCTTCCCACGGTGGTGAAGTGAAGCTGGTAGAGCTGGTTGAGGAAGAGCAGGGCAATATCGCAATTCTTCAGTTTGGTGGTGGTTGTCAGGGCTGTAGTGCTGTCGATATGACGCTGAAAGATGGTGTCGAAAAGACCCTGGTAGAGCGAGTTCAGGGGCTGGTTGGAGTGCGCGATGTGACCGACCATACCGTGACGGACAATGCATATTATAAATAGCCCTGTCTGTGTTTTTGGAAAGGCCCGCCTGAGATTCAGTCGGGCCTTTTTTGTGGGTGATTGTTGTTTGGTCTGTGGCTTAGAAAGTGTCACATGTCTGAGTGAAAAATAATCACTCATTTTGGTACGTTGTTTACAGTCGGGTGACCTGTTATAAGTTTTACCAGTTATTGTGCATTACGGGTCGCCAAAGGTGTAATTAAATCAATATTTTTGGCTTGCTGTGGTTGTAATTTATAGTGCCGGCCCCCACGTATTGAGAAACGCTGTATCAGTTTGTTTTATCAGTTCTATGTATGTCCGTATCGGTTTTAAATACGGTCAATATCTGACAAAGGAGTAAGGTCCGTTATGGCACCACTCGAGAATAACCAAGAGATCACTACCACCACGCTGCCGGTATTGCCGTTACGCGATGTTGTTGTATACCCCCATATGGTGATCCCCCTGTTTGTTGGGCGCGAAAAATCGATAAAGGCGCTCGAATCCGCCATGGTGCAGGATAAAGAGATCCTGCTTATCGCACAGAAAAACGCTTCCGATGATGAGCCGGTTGGTAGCGATCTGTTTGAGATAGGCACAGTGGCCAGCGTGCTGCAGATGCTGAAGTTACCCGATGGTACCGTCAAAGTACTGGTTGAAGGTGATTATCGCGCCAGAATTGAAAAATTGCATGAGACCGAAGAGCATTTCAGTGCTGATGTTTCTTCTTTGCCTGCTGAACAGCTTAGCCCGGCAGAGGTTGATATATACAAGCGCACTGCTCTGGATCAGTTTGAGCGTTTTGTGCAGGTGAACAAAAAAATTCCATCTGAAGTGCTGACTTCGCTTTCGGCTATCGATGAGATTGGTCGTCTGGCGGATACTATTGCGGCGCATATGTCCCTGAAGCTGGATGAAAAACAGAAGATTCTGGAGATGCTCGGTGATCAGGCACGTCTTGAGCATCTTATGGCGCTGATGGAAACCGAAATTGACCTGGTCGAGGTTGAGAAACGTATTCGTGGCCGGGTTAAGAAACAGATGGAGAAAAGCCAGCGCGAGTATTATCTGAATGAGCAGATGAAGGCTATTCAGAAAGAACTCGGTGATCTGGATGAAAATGGCACCACCGATATCGAAGAGCTGAAAAAGCGTATCGATGAGGCGGGGATGCCGAAGGAAGCGCTTGATAAGACCATGGCCGAGTATAACAAGCTGAAGATGATGTCGCCGATGTCTGCTGAAGCGACAGTTGTACGCGGCTATATCGATTGGATGTTGCAAATTCCATGGTCTAAGCGCAGTAAAGTACGTCATGATATGAAGCGTGCCGAAAAGATTCTGAACGAGGATCATTACGGTCTGGAAGAGGTTAAAGACCGGATTCTGGAGTATTTGGCGGTACAGAAGCGGGTGCGTAAGCTCAAAGGGCCTATCCTGTGTCTGGTTGGGCCTCCGGGTGTAGGTAAGACTTCCCTGGGGCGTTCTATAGCCCGTGCAACAAACCGTGAGTATATCCGGATGGCGTTGGGTGGTGTGCGTGATGAGGCTGAGATTCGTGGCCATCGTCGTACCTATATTGGCTCAATGCCGGGTAAATTGATTCAAAAAATGGCAAAGGTGGGTGTTAAAAACCCGCTGTTCCTGCTGGATGAGATCGATAAGATGGGTATGGATCAGCGGGGAGACCCTGCGTCAGCCTTGCTTGAAGTGCTTGATCCGGAGCAGAACAGCAGCTTTAACGATCACTACCTTGAGGTCGATTACGATCTGTCGGATGTAATGTTCGTCTGTACTTCCAACTCAATGAATATCCCGGGCCCTCTGCTGGATCGGATGGAAACTATTCGCATTCCGGGTTATACCGAGGATGAAAAGCTTAATATCGCCAAGAAGTATCTGATTCCGAAGCAGTTGAAGACCAATGGTCTGAAACTCAAAGAGCTGGTGATAGAAGATGAAGCGGTGATTGATCTGATTCGCTACTACACACGTGAAGCGGGTGTGCGTGGGCTTGAGCGGGAGATCTCTAAGATCTGTCGTAAAGTGATCAAAGAGATTGCACTCGAGAATAAGAAGGATGTCAGTGTAACGGCAAACAGCGAGAATCTGGAACACTACTGTGGTGTCCGTAAGTGCAACTTTGGTATGGCGGAAGAGGAAGATCAAATCGGTCATGTTACCGGTCTTGCCTGGACTCAGGTCGGTGGTGATATCCTGACCATCGAGTCCGCAGTAGTGCCTGGTAAAGGTCGTCAGATCCGCACAGGCTCTCTGGGTGATGTGATGCAGGAGTCTATACAGGCCGCACTGACAGTAGTAAGGAGTCGTGCTGAGACTCTGGGGATCTCTCCAGAATTTCATGAGAAGAATGATATCCATATCCACGTGCCTGAAGGTGCTACACCAAAAGATGGACCGAGCGCGGGTATCGGTATGTGTACTGCCCTGGTCTCGGTGCTGACCAATATTCCGGTCAAATCTGACGTCGCGATGACTGGCGAAATTACCCTGCGGGGACAGGTTTTGCCTATTGGCGGACTAAAAGAAAAGCTGCTGGCGGCACACCGTGGTGGTATTAAAACGGTTATCATTCCAGACGAAAATAAGCGGGACTTGAAAGAGATTCCTGATAACATCAAGGCCGATCTTGAAATTTGTCCGGTCAAGTGGATTGATGAAGTACTGCAGATAGCGTTAACATACCAGCCAGAGCCGCTCGGCAAGGGCGATAAGCCAACCTCGTCTGCGAAGAAAAAGCAAGCAAAAAGTGAGCGGGGACAAATAAAACCCCATTAACACAAAATAGTTATAAAAGTGGCTGAAACCCGCTTGACACCTGATTTAGCTGCTTGGTATAAATTGTCCGACAACCTTGCTGGGCATGGACAACAGAATATATAAAAACGATTCATATAAGGGGAACAATGTGAATAAATCTGAACTGATCGACGCAATCGCAGCTTCTGCGGACATTCCAAAAGCAGCTGCTGGTCGTGCACTGGACGCTACACTGGAATCAATCTCTGGCGCTCTGCAAAATGGCGATTCCGTTGCTCTGGTGGGCTTTGGTACTTTCGGCGTTAAAGAGCGTGCTGCACGTACTGGTCGTAACCCACAGACTGGTCAGCCAATCCAGATCGCTGCGGCGACTCTGCCTACTTTCAAGCCTGGTAAGGCTCTGAAAGACTCTGTAAATAAGTAATACACTGCTAGCGCCTGATCCGTAAGGATCGCCTGGCAAAGGAGCGGTAGTTCAGTTGGTTAGAATACCTGCCTGTCACGCAGGGGGTCGCGGGTTCGAGTCCCGTCCGTTCCGCCAACACAAAGGCGCATTCTGATAGGATGCGCTTTTTTTTATCTGTACAAACCATAGAGGCCAACAGGCATCATGCTTCAGAATATCCGAGATAACTCCAAGGGGATCGTCGCTAAAATTATCGTCGGCCTGATCGCTGTCACTTTTGCGCTGTTTGGTGTGGAATCCCTGGTCAGTCTGACCGGAGGATCAAATGCCCCGGCGACTGTTAATGGCGTCGAAATCAGTGAGCGTGATGTACTGCAAGGGGCCGACTTACAACGACGTCAGTTGCTGTCACAGATGGGTGAGAATGCCGATCCTACGCTACTGGATGATAATCTGATCCGTAAAGCGACTCTGGATAATCTGATTCAGCAGGAGATACTGTTACAGTCTGCGGAAAATCAAGGTATGACAATCTCGGATCAACAACTTGATCAGATGATTATCAGTACTCCGGATTTTCAGGTAGACGGTCGATTTAATCGCGATCAATACCAGGCTGTATTGCGTAACGCTGGTTATAGCCCGCTGATGTACAAAGAATTGCTGCGCAAAGAAAAACTGCTGGAGCAGGAACGTGCCGGTTATATGCTGTCTGCTTTTTCCCTGGCTGGTGAAACTGATCGGGTTATTGAGCTGGATCGCCAGACCCGCGATATCGCTTACCTGCAGGTAGCTCTTGAAGATTATAAAAGCAGTGTTGAGTTGAGCGCAGATGAGCTGACCGCTTATTACGACTCACGCCTGAATGAATTTATGACTCAGGAGCAAGTTGTTGTTGAATACCTGCTGCTGAATAAGGCAGATCTGCTGAAGGGCGTTTCGGTCGATGATGCTGAGCTGCAAAGCCAGTTTGATCAGCGTCTGGCTGCGTTTACCGCAGACGAAGAGCGCTCCGTTGCGCATATCATGATCGAAGTATCTGATGATGTGAGCGATGAGGCCGCCCTGGCAAAGGCGCAGGTTTTGGCAGACAAGTTAGCTGCCGGATCAGATTTTTCTGAGCTTGCTAAGGTTGAGTCTGATGATCCTGGTTCTGCTCAAAGCGGTGGTGATCTGGGGGTCTATACGCAAGGTATGTTGGACGGGCCTTTTGAGCAGGCGGTTTATTCGCTGGCCAAAGACGAGGTATCGCAGCCGGTAAGAACCGAGTTTGGTTATCACCTGATTAAGCTGACCGATATTCAGAGTTCAGAACCACCAAAGTTTGATGATGTTAAAGATCAGCTTATTGCTGAGCAGTTAGACAATAAAGTTGAGCAGCTTTACGTTGAGAAGCTCGAACAGTTGGCTGATCTGACTTTCTCTGCAGGCGATCTGCAAGAGCCTTCTGAAGAGCTGGGTCTGGAAATTCTTACCACAGAGGCGTTTGGGCGTCAGGGTGGAAGCGATGAGTTGACCAGTAATCAGAGAGTGTTGCGTACCGCTTTCAATGAAGAGTTGATCCGCGAAGGCGTGAACAGTAACCCGATAGAGCTGGATTCCGGACGTACTCTGGTGCTGCGTGTTAAAGAGCACATTCGTCCCCGTCAGCAAACCCAGGATGAGGTCGCTGAACAGATTACTGCTCAGTTGACGACTGATCGCGCTGGTGAGGCGTTACAGCAGGAGCTTGATGGTTTGCTGGCAGATCTGCAGCAGGGCGCAGAACGTACTGCGGTGAAAGGTATTGAGTGGGTTGTAGCGGAAAAAGTCGGTCGTGCATCGCGTGATCTGCCGTTTGAAGTGCTGCAAGCCTCATTTAAGCTGCCTCAGCCTGCTTCAGCTGCGAGTTATACCAGTATCACTATGTCAGACGGTAGTAAGGCTATTGTAGCTGTAACAGCTGTTGCAGGCCCTGATCTGGCATCGCTGACCGATGAAGAGCGCAAGGCGATGCAGTCGGTTCTGGGTCAGCGCTCGGGGCAGTTTGACTATCAGGCGATGACTGATGCGCGCAAAGCGCTTGCTGAGATCGAAAGGTTATAAGCGAAAGAGCTAAATTGATAGCCGGGCCGACGATTACGTCTATGGCTTTATGATCGTGCAATAAAAACCTGAATACCTGTTATTACTAACGCGTAATAATAAGGATTCAGGTTTTTTTATGCCCAATTAGTGGATATTAAACTGGTGCCTTGGCATAAAAGCTGGCACATGTTTAGTCATGTTGTCTGTGACCAGATGGGCTAAATGAAAATATATTTTCATAATCTGCACGCAGCTTTTCTGCTGTTGTGCTCTGTGCTCTGTGCTCATGCTGGTGCCATGGCGGCCCATGCCGTTTCGCAATGGGTCAAACGATGGCGTTCAGGGCGGGCGTGGTAGTTTTGTATTTAAACCTTTCCCGAAAAGGGTGCTGAACACTAAACAATAAAGCCAGCTGAAATTATCTGGTTTTGTTCGAGATGATGAGGGTTACTGTTGCGTGCAGGGCTGAATTTCATTCTCTGTTTTTTGTTTAGCATCCAGGTAGTCTATCAGCCGCTCAGGGGGTAGTGGTCGGCTGTAGTAAAACCCCTGCGCCCGCTCACAATTCTCTTTAATCAGGAAGCTGCGTTGCGCGTCGGTCTCTACTCCTTCGGCTACGATTCCCAGTTGCAGGCTTTGTGCCAGGGCGATAATTGCCCGTGCGATGGCTTCATCGTTCGGGTCGTGGGGGATATCCCTGACAAATGACTGGTCAATTTTCACCGTATTAATTGGAAAGCGTTTGAGATAGCTCAGCGAGGAGTAGCCAGTGCCAAAATCATCGATGGTCAGCGTCACGCCAAGGCTTCGTATCTGATTAAGTGCAAGCAGGACTTTTTCCGGTTCATCCATCAGCACGCTTTCCGTGATCTCGAGATCAAGATGGTGCGGATTAAGTCCGGTTTCCTGCAAAATTTCGGCAACTAGTTTTGGCAGATCGCAGCGTTGAATCTGTAAGCTGGATATATTGACCGATACCTTATTCAGGGGGTAGCCAAGTTGCAGGAGTTTTTGCATCTCCTGGCAGGCGTTGCGCAGTACCCATTCTCCGATCGGAATGATGAGTGAAGTGGCTTCGGCAAGGGGGATGAAGCGGTCTGGAGTGACATTCCCAAGTTCTTTGTTATGCCAGCGTAGCAGGGCTTCCAGATGCTCTGTCTTGCCGCTTGATGGATCGACAATAGGTTGGAAATGCAAACTGAGTTCGTTATTGGTAATCGCTCTGCGCAGAGCTGTTTCCATTTGCAGACGGTCGGTGGCTGCTGCGGTGAGCTCACTGGTATAAAAACGGAAGGTGTTTCGGCCGGCGTTTTTCGCCTGGTACATCGCGGTATCGGCGTTTCTGATCAGGGTTGCCGCGCAATCACCATCATCCGGGTAGACGCTGATGCCGATGCTGGCGCCGACGAAAATTTCATTGTTATTAGGGGCAAAGGGCTCGATGAATATCGACAGAATTTTTTGTGAAAGGGTGATTATTTCGCTCTGATCCTGAATGTTTTCCGCCAGAATAATAAATTCATCGCCCCCCAGGCGGGCCACAGTATCGGTAGTGCGAAGTTCGTTTTTCAGTCTGGAGGCCACTAACTTCAGAATGCTGTCGCCAAAGGTATGGCCAAAGCTGTCGTTGATATCTTTGAAGCGATCCAGGTCGATGAATAGCAAAGCCAGCGAGTTGTTCTGGCGTGCTGCGGTGGCGATGCCATGTTCTAGTCGATCATTGAGTAAGAGTCGGTTTGCCAGGTCGGTCAGTGGGTCATGGTGCGCCAGGTATTCAAGCTGCTCTTCTGATTTCTTCAGCGATGAAATATCGGATAAAACCATAATATAGTTGGTCAGCTCTCCTTGAGGGTTGCGTATAGCAGTGATAGCCACCAGCTCAGGATTGACTGTTTTATCTTTGCAGGTATTCCACATTTCGCCGCGCCAGAGACCTTCTTTCAGTAGTGCCTGGTTAATGGTTTGGTAGAAGCTTGGCTTATGTTGAATGCTGTGACGAAAATCCAGGTTCTGGCCAATCGCTTCATGGCGCTTAAAACCGGTGATTTCAGAAAAAGCCGGGTTAACAGAGATAATATGCTGTTTGGCATCGGTTATGATAATACCTTCAGCTGTGCTTTCGAATACGGTGTTTGCCTGTTCCAGTTTCTCCTGGGTTTGCCTTTGTTCGGTGATATCCTGAATAGTGCCGCACATATGGGTCGCTTGGTGAGATTTATCAACCACGATCTCACCCAGTGTATGCAGGTAGCGTATACTGCCATCAATCTGAAGAATGCGGTGCTCAATTGAAAAGGGCTGCAGGTTGTCGCGACTTTCTACGATTGTCTGGCGTAAGCGGTTTTGATCTTCAGGATGCGTGGAGTCGATATATGCATTATTGCCGGGCACAGTTCGTTGCGGGTCCTGGTTAAGAATGCGATACATCTCATCGGACCAGCTAACCTGATCGGTGGCAAAGTTCCACTCCCAGTTGCCCAGGCTGGCGATGCGCTGTGCCCCTTTTAATGCCTGGTTGGCATCCAGTAATTCCGCGGTACGCTCGCGGACCCGGTCTTCAAGGTCTGCTTTCTGTACGGTTAGTTCGCGTTGGGTCTGGTACAAAGTGATGTGAGTATGGATCCTTGAGACAACTTCCTGACGCTGAAAGGGCTTGCTGATAAAGTCTACGCCACCGAGTTCAAAGCCCTTCAGACGGTCTTCTGAAGTATTTAGGGCACTGATGAATATTACAGGAATATCTCTTACTTCAGGGGTGGCTTTAAGACGGCGGCATACTTCGTAACCATCAATTCCGGGCATTTTAATGTCGAGAAGGATCAGATCAGGCCTGCAAAGACCGATCGATACCAGTGCTTGTTCGCCATCAATGGTGGAGCGAACTTTATAGCCTTCTTCCGACAATATTTCAGACAGTAGTCGAAGATTAATTGCCTGATCGTCAACAATAACGATCTGACCGTTGTGCTTATTAGTGCTTTTCATTGACTGCAATTTCTCACTGTAGGGTAAGAATAATTCAATGGAGCTCTATCTGTAGCACGTATAATTGGTAATCTCATCATATGAGATACCCATTGTGAGCTATTTGTTTCAGGTTAATTTGTCTGAGGCGGAAATTTGAGTGCCTGTTTCAGGACTGATACTGAAAGGCAGCGCTGAGCAGGGTGCGGGTATATTTCTGCTGCGGCTTGTTAAATATTTCTTTTGCAGGTCCTTGCTCAATCACATCGCCATGCTGCATGACGAGTAATTCATGGCTCAACACTTTTACCACTGCCAGATCATGGCTGATAAAGATGTAGGCCAGGTTGTAGCGGCGCTGTAGATCTCTCAGCAGGTCGATGATCTGGGACTGGACTGTGCGATCCAGTGCCGAAGTCGGTTCATCGAGGATAATCAGTTCCGGTTTCAGGATCAGGGCCCGGGCGATGGCGACGCGCTGGCGCTGGCCTCCGGAGAATTCATGGGGATACCGATGTCTGTCTTCCGGATCGAGGCCAACCTCTTGCAGGACGTCGATGATCATCTGTTCCCATTGGTCAGACGTACCGATCTGATGTATTTCAAGCCCTTCCCCGATCGACTCTGCAATCGACATGCGTGGACTTAAACTGCCGAAAGGGTCCTGGAATACTATCTGCATTTTGCGGCGTATTGGCGTGATCTCTTTTTGTCCGAGCTGATCGATAGACAGGCCGTTAAAATAGATGCCTCCATCACTCTGCAGCAGGCGAAGGATGGCGAGACCTAAGGTGGTTTTGCCTGAGCCGCTTTCCCCGACTACACCCAGGGTTTGGCCGGGATAAAGTTCGATGCTGGCACCATTGACTGCCTTGATGTGATCTACGGTACGTTGTAGCAGGCCTCGCTTAATCGGAAACCATACTTTCAAATCATCAGTTTTGAGGATCGCCTCTGTTGCAGGAGGTGGTGTTGCCGGTTCGCCGGTTGGTTCTGCAGCGAGTAGCTTATGTGTATATGGGTGTTGTGGAGTGCTGAAGAGCGTGTCGGTCTCTGCCCGTTCGACCATCTCTCCCTGATACATCACGCAGACTTTGTGACTGAAGCGGCGCACGATATTCAAATCGTGGGTGATCAGCAAGATCGCCATGCCCAGTTTTTTTTGCAGGTGTTGCAGCAGTTCCAGAATCTGATTCTGAATGGTGACATCCAGTGCGGTGGTAGGCTCATCGGCAATCAGCAGCTCCGGATCGTTGGCCAGTGCCATCGCGATCATCACCCGTTGGCGTTGGCCGCCTGAGAGTTCGTGTGGATAGCTTCTTAGCCGTTCTTGTGGTTGCTGTATGCCGCACAGGTCGAGTAGCTCAAGAGTGCGTGCGCGGGCCTGGGGGCCGCTCAGGCCTTTGTGCAGCAGTAGCGTCTCGCTGATCTGCTTCTCCACCGTATGCAGTGGGTTGAGCGAGGTCATCGGCTCCTGAAAGATGACGCTGATACGATCGCCTCGAAGAGCCCGCATCTGGCGCTCATCTTTTTGCAGCAGGTCTTCACCGTTATATTTGATAGTTCCGCTGGGGTGGCTGGCTTTAGGGTAGGGCAGAAGTTTCAGGATAGACATCGCAGTAACCGACTTACCTGAACCTGATTCGCCTACCAGTGCCAGCGTCTTGCCGGCTTCGATAGTGAAGCTAACGCCTTTTACAGCATCGACGGCTTTATCGTTCTGGCCGAATCGTACCGCCAGATCTTTGACTTCGACCAGCGGTGTGCTTAATGGCGCGGATACTGGTTTAGTCATTGAGAACTTTCCTTGGATCAAAGGCATCGCGCACCGCTTCGCCGATAAATATCAGCAGGGTCAGCATAACCGAAAGAGAAACAAACGCCGTCAGGCCGAGCCAGGGGGCGTGGAGGTTAGCTTTACCCTGTGCCACCAGTTCGCCCAGTGAGGCTGAGCCCGGTGGCAGGCCGAAGCCAAGAAAATCGAGCGCCGTCAGTGTCACCAGTGAGCCGTTAAAGATAAACGGCATAAAGGTCAGGGTGGCGACCATCGCGTTCGGCAGAATGTGGCGGAACATAATCAGTCGGTTGCCCAGTCCCAGTGCGCGGGCGGCACGAACGTATTCAAGGTTGCGGCCGCGCAAAAACTCGGCACGGACCACATCGACCAGCTGCATCCATGAAAATAGCAGCATGATACCCAGTAACCACCAGAAATTTGGTTCAACAATACTGGCCAGTATAATCAGTAGGAACAGTACCGGAAGGCCCGACCATATCTCGATAAAACGCTGAAAAAACAGGTCGACTTTGCCGCCATAAAAGCCTTGTACGGCGCCTGCCGCGACACCGATAACTGAGCTGGCTAATGTGAGAGTAAGGGCAAATAACACCGAAACCCTGAAGCCATAGATCACCCGGGCCAGTACATCGCGGCCCTGGTCGTCGGTCCCTAACAGGTTTTCAGTGCTTGGCGGAGACGGCGCGGGAACCGGTAGTTCCTGATTGATCGTGCGATAGTTAAAGCGCACCAGAGGCCAGATCATCCAGCCATTTTTTTGCTGTATCAGTTCTTTTATATAAGGGTCTTTATAATCCGCCAGGGTATCGAACTCGCCGCCGAACTCCAGTTCGCTATAATCGATCAATACCGGTACATAGTAGTTGTTCTGGTACTGTAGCAGTAGCGGCTTATCGTTGGCGATCAGTTCGGCAAACAGGCTTAGCAGAAACAATAGCAGGAACAGCCACAGCGCCCAGAAACCGCGTCGGTTATTACGGAAGTTTTCGATCCGGCGGCGGTTGATGGGGCTCATTTTGCCAGGTTTAATAGCAATCATCTCAGTGCTCCCGGCTCTCAAAGTCGATGCGGGGGTCAACCGCGACGTAGGTCAGGTCGCTGATCAGTTTCAGCAGCAGTCCGATCAGAGTAAAGATGTACAAAGTGGCAAAGATGACCGGATAATCGCGTTTAATCACTGCCTCGTAGCCCAGCAATCCCAGTCCGTCTAACGAGAAAATAACCTCAATAAGCATGGAGCCGGTGAAGAATATTCCGATCAGGGCGGCGGGCATACCGGCGATAATCAGTAGCATGGCGTTACGGAACACATGGCCGTACAGTACTTGCCCTTCGGTTAGGCCTTTGGCTCTGGCGGTGACTACGTACTGTTTGTTGATCTCATCGAGGAATGAGTTCTTGGTCAGCATCGACAGGGTCGCAAAACTACCAATTACCGAGGCCAGTACCGGCAGGGTGATATGCCAGAAGTAATCCTTAATCTGGCCCCACAGGCTTAACTCGTCAAAATTATTGGAGGTCAGGCCACGCAACGGAAACCAGTCAAAGTAAGTTCCGCCGGCAAAGACTACGATCAGCAGGATGGCAAACAGAAAGTTAGGAATGGCATAGCCGATAATGACTACGGTACTGGTCCAGACATCGAACGATGTGCCATCGCGCACCGCCTTTCTGATGCCGAGGGGGACTGCGATCAGGTAAGTGATTAGCGTGGTCCAGAGGCCGAGCGAGATAGAGACCGGCAGTTTTTCGATAATCAGGTCGGTGACTTTTTTGCCACTGAACAGGCTTTCACCGAAATCGAACATCAGGTAATCGCCAAGCATCTGGAAGTATCGCTCGTGGGCCGGCTTATCGAAACCGAACTGCGCCTCAATCTGCTTCACCAGGGCCGGGTCGAGTCCGCGGGCGCCACGATAGGTGCTGCCATTGCTGTCCGTCGCCGAGGTTTGAGTAGTATTGCTGAGATCTGACTGGGCAGTACCATCGAAGCGGGAGGTAGCGCTACTGTCGAGCCCTTGCAGTTGTGCGATGGTTTGTTCCACCGGACCGCCGGGTGCCGCCTGGATGATCAGGAAGTTGATGGTAAGAATACCCAGCAGGGTAGGGATGATCAGCAGCAGTCGGCGCAGTATATAGGCGGCCATCGGGGTTACTGCTCCTGTCCCGGTTTAGACCACCAGGTATCAAACCCCAGGGCATAGCGGGGCCGGGTTGCCGGGAAATCAAATTTATCCCAGTAGGCGATCCGGTAGCTGTTGATGTGGTATTGCGGAATTACATAATGGTTCCACTGCAGTACCCGGTCCAAAGCCCGGGTGCGCAGCACCAGTTGTTTGCGGTCCGGTGCTTTAATCAGCTGTTCTACCAGATAGTCCACCGCCGGATCCTTAATGCCGATCATATTGCGGCTGCCGGGCTGATCGGCGGTGCTGGAATGCCAGTATTCGCGTTGCTCATTACCCGGTGAGCTGGACTGGCCAAAGCCGCTGACAATGATATCGAAGTCGTAGCTGCGAATACGGTTAATGTACTGCGAGGCATCGACCAGGCGAATAGAAGGTTTGATGCCCATGCGTTCCAGGTTGCGGGTAAAAGGCGCGACCACCCGTTCAAAGGCGGGTGAAACAAGTAGGATTTCAAAGGTCATCTGCTCGCCGGCAGGGTTAAGTAGCTTGCCATCTTTTAGTTCCCAGTGTGCGCTCTTCAGCAGGCGCAACGCTTTGCGTAGTTGAGTGCGGGTTTTGCCGTCACCGTTGGTGGTCGGCGCACGATAGACCTCGTTAAAAACCTGGGCTGGCACCTGATCCCGAACCGGATCAAGAATTTCCAGTTCGGCTGCGTCGGGCAGGTTAGTTGCGGCCATCTCTGAATTGGAGAAATAACTGTGGGTACGGGTATAGGCGTTGTAAAAAATATTCTTGTTGGTCCATTCAAAGTCGAAAGCGTAGGCCAGCGCCTGACGTACTCTGCTATCGCTGAAGTAAGGCTTACGGTTGTTCAGGATAAAGGCCTGCATGCCGGTTGGGTTTTCGTGTTGCAGGGTGCGGGTGATGATTTTGCCATCATCAAATACAGCGCCGCTGTAACCGGTCGCCCAGCGCTTGGATGAGTTTTCCTCGCGGAAATCGTATTCTCCGCCCTTAAATGCTTCCAGCGCAACGGTGCCGTCACGGTAGTAATCGTAGATCAGCTGATCGAAGTTATTACGGCCCTGGTTGACTGGAAGGTCTTTGCCCCAATAATCAGCATTACGTTGATATGCGATGCGGCGTCCGGCATCGAAACTGCCAATCAGGTACGGCCCGGAGCCGACCGGGACATCCAGTGAAGGTTTCGAAAAATCACGGCTTTCCCAGTAATGCTTTGGCAAAATGCTGACTTCGCCGACGGTCAGTGCCAGCTCCCGGTTGTCAGTCTCACCGAAGTTGAATTTTACCCGCTGTGGCGTTAACGCTTCGATGCTTTGAATTTCACGGTAATAGGCCTGGTAAAAAGGAGCGCCCTGTTCGCGCAGCAGCTTGAAGCTGTATACAACATCTTCAGCGGTTACCGGCTGGCCATCGCTGAAGCGGGCCTCTTTGCGCAGGTTGAATATTACCCAGCTGCGATCATCGGCGACTTCCAGAGACTCGGCGAGCAAACCATACAGCGAAAACGCCTCATCCTGGGCCCTGCCCAGCAGTGAGTCATAAATCAGGCCTGTACCATCGGCAGCGGTACCTTTAATAATAAAGCCGTTAAAGCTGTCAAAGGTGCCGATAGCCGCTTGAGTGACGCTGCCGCCTTTGGGGGCGTCGGGATTAACATAGTCAAAGGCTGTAAAGCCGCGGGCGTACTTGAGATCGCCGTGCATGGCGATGCCATGAGCTTTATCGGCGGCGTACAGCGGGGTGAAAAGTGAACCTGATAGCAATAGCGTCAGGGCGAGGCAGTGACTTGTCAGCTGTTTGAAAATCATCCGTAAATATCCGGTAGGCTACAAATAGATCAGGGCATCACTAGTTATATCAGTGACTTGCGGTGATGGCCAGTGCTCGGTACTAACTACTTGGAGCTTAGTACAAGGTATGAGTACAAGAGCTGTGATTACGGATTAGCGCATTTGTTCAAACTGTTGCGCCAGATCGGTCAGCAGGGCGTGCTGCTGCTTACGTTTTACTTTCTCTGCCTTCATCTCTTCAAGTTGCTGGCAGAGAAATTTGTGCTTGTCCGGGTTGCCCTGTGCCAGGCCTTTAAGCAGGTCCTGATCCATCCAGTTACAGATCTTGCGGTATAGCACTATCTTGAACAGCAGTGCCGTTGCTGTGGCAAATAGTATGATTCCGATGCTCAGGGCGTCCATTCAGATTCTCCTTGCTGATCAATGGGTATTCGTTACATCCACATACAAGGTCAGGCGTTGCCCGGGCTGCAGGTACTTATCTCCATTGAGCTTATTCCAGCGTTTGATGTCTTTTACAGTTACCCGGAACTTCCCTGCGATACGCGCCAGAGAATCACCGCTGCGGACCTGGTAGCCAACTTTACGAATCAGCTGCTGGTCGTTGCGGCTTAAGGTTGTGCTGTTATCTGTTTTCCAGATTACCAGTGTCTGACCGCTACGCAGAGGATCGCCCGGCGCCATCTGATTCCAGGATGCCAACTGACGCACGCTGACCTTATACTGTCGCGATATTTTCCAGAAGCTATCGCCGGATTGTACGGTATAGGTCTGCTTTTTGCGGTTACTCTGGGCCAGCTGCGACTGCTTACGATTAAAGCGTTGTGCTTTACTCAAGACATAGTCACTGGATTGGTTTCTGGCGGTAGGGATTAGCAGGTATTTGCCCGCCCGGATGTTATTTCGGGTCATCTTGTTGGCGCTGCGGATGACCTCAGTCGTTGTGTCAAAGCGGCGGGCGATGGTGCTCATAGTATCGCCGCTACGGATCTTGTAACGGGTCCAGTTGACACGGTCTTCTGCCGGAAGCTGAGCCAGTTCCCGGCGGAACTGCTGACTGCTGCTGACCGGAATCAGCAAGCGGTGAGGGCCTGCAGGATCGGTTGCCCAGCGATTGAACCCTGGGTTGAACTGATATAACTCCTGAGTGCTGATATCTGCCAGGTCGGCAGCCTGAGCCAGGTCGATCTGGCTGTCCAGCTCGACAATCTCGAATACCGGTTTGTTGGCAAGTTCAGGTAATGTCAGATTGTGTTGTTGCGCATCCCGGATCATTTTTGAGACCGCCAGTAACTTAGGCACGTAGGCTTCGGTTTCTTTTGGCAGGTCCAGCGACCAGAAGTCCGTTGGCAGGCCTTTTTTCTTATTACGCCGTATCGCCTTAGAGACGTTGCCGCCACCGCAGTTGTAAGCGGCCAGTGCCAGCTCCCAATCACCAAATCGTTTATTGAGTTGCTGCAGGTAAGTCAGTGCGGCATCGGTGGAGGCGACGATATCCCTGCGGCCGTCATACCACCAGCTCGATTTCAGGCCGAAATGCTTCGCTGTACCCGGAATAAACTGCCAGGGGCCGGCAGCCCGGCCGTGGGAATAAGCGAAAGGGTCGTAAGCGCTTTCTACGATTGGCAGCAGGGCTATCTCAGCTGGCATGCCGCGTTTCAGTACTTCACCCAGAATGTAGTGGTAATAACGTCCGGCCCGTACGGCAACCCGCTGCATGTATTGTGGGTGTTTGCTATACCAGTTGAGCTGGCTGGTGATACGTTGTTGCGGCTGATCCAGGTTGAGGGCGAAGTTATCGCGGCTCAGCTGCCATAGATCGCTGGCTTGCTTTGGCTGATGTCGTACCGCGGTAGCTGGTTTGCTACTGCTGCTCTGTTGTGTGATAGCTACGCTTTGTTCAGGCGCTTCCTGTTTGACCAGTGCGTTGTTTTGGCAGCCGCTGACAAGCAAGCCGGTAGTCACAATTACAGCAAATTTATTGAACAGCCCCATACAGCCGAAAGCCCTGATTTAATAAAATAAAGCGAGGATTCTATGGGGCTGATGGAGGCGGGTCAACCGTCGCCATCAGATGTTCGTAGAATAATGCTAAATCAGTTAAAAACTGTCGCGCTATCAAGTCGGGTAGTATGGGAAATAGCGTCACTTACGGTTTTAAAACTGATTTCAGAACTGATTCTTCCACTCCCGGATAGTTGCGAAAACATCAGTTTCTGAACCTGGTTTGCTACCGCTGAACAGTTCGGCTGCCTGACGGACGCTTGCTTCTGCTGTGCGCATAAATGGGTTGATCTTTTTTTCTGCGCCGATTGTGCTGGGGAGGGTTGGCGTTTGCTGCTGGCGCAGGCTGTTACAGTGGCTGATGCTATCCTGGATTGCGTCGTTGTCAGGTTCTACTGCAGCGGCGAAGGCCAGGTTAGCCAGTGAGTATTCGTGGGTGCAGTAGATCTCGGTATTGTCGGGCAGGGCTTTGAAGTAATTCATCGCCGAGAACATCTGTGCTGCACTGCCTTCGAACAGGCGGCCGCAACCTGCCAGAAACAGGGTGTCACCGCACAACAGTTGCGGCGTGGCGGCAGCGTGAAAATAGCTGATGTGATCGAGAGTGTGCCCCGGTACTTCCTGAATGGTTAAACTCTGGCCGAACAGATCTATAGCGTCGCCGTTACCTAATACCTTCTGGATGCCGTCAAAGGGTGAATTGGCCGGGCCGTACACGGTTAGTTCATAGTCTGCAGCCAGTTGCTTAACGCCGCCGGTGTGATCCTGATGGTGATGGGTAATCAGAATTGCACTCAGGTTTAACTGGTTGGCTTTCAGATAGTGCTTAACTACTGCCGCATCGCCGGGATCGACTACCGCAATATCTTTACAGCCAGGAACGCTGATGGCCCAGATATAGTTATCGTTAAACGCGGGGATTGCAGTAATATTAAACATGCCGGGCCTCAAAGCTGAAAACGGTTGAAATAGGGCGTACTACTACCGCCTAATCAGATAATAGTGGTACACAAATACCTTGCAGAAGATTACCCTAACAGGCGTAGTGAGTTAAGGACAAACATTAAGCTATGGCATTTAAGCAACAACCACCATTGTCAGAATGGTTACCGGGACTGCGGGAATGGTTTGGCACCGAGCTTGGGCAGCAGCTGTTAAATGCTGAACGCTCTCTGTTAGACCGCGTGTTACCGACCATGTTCGGCTATCATCTGGTGCAGATCAGTATCGATAACCGGATCGAGCTGTGCCGTGAAAGCCCGATAAAACATCGAATTCAGATCAATCCGGTGATTGAGCTGGGGTTGAGTGAAAGCTGTATCATTGCAAAAAATGAAGAGTTGCCGCTGGCGCACAACAGTGTTGATCTGGTGGTGCTGCACCACACTCTGGACTTCGCGCAAAGCCCGCACCAGGTCTTGCGGGAAGCGGCGCGAATTCTGCGGCCGGGTGGTTACCTTGTGCATATTGGATTTAATCCGTTGAGCTGGTGGGGTGTGTATCGACAACTGAAGTTCGATAAACAGACAGTACCCTGGCAGGGGCATTTTATCAGCCCGCAACGGATGCATGATTGGCTGGCGCTGCTGGAACTGACAGAAACGCGGGTGTTGAGCGATTTTTATATGCCGCCTTTTGAAAAAGCGTCCTGGCGCCAGCGTAGTCGTTTACTGGAGAGCTTTACCCGACGCTGCTCGTCGGGTAGTGGAGCATTTATGTTGCAGGTTGCCCGTAAAGATGTAGGTGGCATAACGCCGATTACACCGGCCTGGAAAAAAAGAAAACTGATTAACCTGCCACTGGCGGAACCAACTGCCCGTGGTGCCCGAGGAAAAATGAGTGAAGAAAACCGTTAAGATCTACACCGATGGTGCCTGTAAAGGCAATCCTGGTCCGGGAGGCTGGGGCGCTGTATTGCAGTATGGTGATAATGAGAAGCAGCTGTTCGGCGGCGCGATGGATACTACAAACAACCGCATGGAGTTGATGGCGGCCATCGAAGCGTTGGCCGCCCTGACCGAATCCTGCCAGATTATCCTGACCACCGACTCGCAATATGTGCGTAAAGGAATTACCGAATGGATGGCTGGCTGGAAGCGTAACGGTTGGAAGACCTCAGCTAAGAAGCCGGTTAAAAATGCGGATCTCTGGCAGCAGCTCGATGCCGAATCGAAGCGTCATGATATAGATTGGAAGTGGGTTAAAGGTCATAGTGGCCATCCGGGCAATGAGTTGGCCGATGATCTGGCCAATAAAGGCGTCGAACTAGCAAAAGAGCAGGCATAATCATGCGTCAGGTAGTACTTGATACAGAAACCACCGGTATCGATCCGAAAGAGGGCCACCGGATTATTGAGATAGGCTGTGTTGAAATGGTCAACCGCCGCCTGACCGGGCGTACCTATCATCAATATATCAACCCCCAGCGGGTGGTCGAAGAAGAAGCGATCGGTGTGCATGGTATAACCAATGAGTTTCTTGCCGATAAGCCACTGTTCGCTGATGTTCAGAATGAATTTGTCGAGTTCATCCGTGGCGCTGAGCTGGTCATCCACAATGCCGCTTTCGACGTTGGCTTTATGGATCACGAGTTTGGTCTCAATGGGTTTCGCGAGAAAACGGCCAGTTTTTGTGGCGTGCTCGATACGCTGGCGATCGCCCGTAAAAAGCATCCGGGGCAGAAGAACAACCTCGACGCTCTGTGTCGCCGTTACGGTATCGATAACTCCCATCGCGAACTGCACGGTGCACTGCTTGACTCCGAGATCCTCGCTGACGTTTACCTGCTGCTGACCGGCGGTCAGAAAAGCCTGATTCTGGGGGCCGATGATGAGGGCGACGGGGTAGGTGGCGATACCATTCGTCGCCTTGATCCTGCACAGTTCAATCTGACAGTGCGTCGCGCCGATGCGGACGATCTGGCGGCGCATCAGGCCTACATCGATAAGCTGGATAAGAAAGGTGGCAGCATCTGGAGCCAGCTCGGCGCGGAGTCTTCTGTACAAGAGTGAGTTTTATGTGGGGTATCTAAGGTAGAGCTATAAGTTGTACTAAATATGTCACAGGGTTTGATATAGCAAAACCACATCAAACGATGTGGTTTTTTTGTGGCTGTTGAAGTTAGTAATTGTTGTTAAAGTTCAGGCACTAAAAAAGCAGGCATAAAGCCTGCTTTTTCGTTATACAGATCAGTTGATCAGAGGAAGTTAGTTACTGCGAAGTAACCGACGAGGCTCATCACGATAGTATATGGCAGCGCCATCCATACCATCTTACCGTAAGACAGGCGGATAAGCGGAGCCAGAGCCGAGGTCAGAAGGAACAGGAATGCTGCCTGGCCGTTAGGTGTGGCTACACTCGGAATGTTAGTACCGGTGTTGATCGCGATTGCCAGCAAATCGAATTGCTCGCGGCTGATAGTACCGGCTTCAAGAGCAGCAACCACTTCATTAATATAAACGGTCGCTACGAACACATTATCACTGATAGCTGAAAGAAAGCCGTTCGCGATGAAGAAGATGCCGGGTTGAACCGCCTCATCCATCTCCAGTACTGCAGCAATAATTGGCTGGAACAGGTGCTGTTCGTGGATAACAGATACGATAGCAAAGAAGACGACTAACAGCGCAGTGAAGGGCAGGGCCTCTTCAAATGCTTTGCCGATCTGATGCTCTTCAACAATGCCGTTAAAGGCTGTCAGCAAGATGATCACCGTGAGGCCGATCAGGCCAACCGCTGCGAGGTGAAATGCCAGTGCCATAACCAGGAAGAGTGCGACCAGTACCTGAACCATCAGTACCATTTTGTCGCGTTTAGTCTGCTTCTTGTCCTGCTCTGCAGAATAATCTTCCAGTACCTTGCGAACTGACGCTGGTATTTCAGAGCCGTAATCAAACCATTTCAGCTTTTCCAGTGCCATACAGGTCAGCAGTCCTGCTACCAGTACCGGCATCGTTACCGGTGCCATCAGCAGGAAGAACTGAACGAAGTCCCAGCCGGCTTTTTGAGCGATCAGCAGGTTTTGTGGCTCGCCGACGAGGGTGCATACGCCACCCAGTGCAGTACCGACAGCGCCATGCATCAGCAGGCTGCGCAGGAAGGCACGGAACTGAGCTAGAGTTTCGTGTTTATCTTCGTGCACGTGGTCGTCATCGCCATGATCGTGATCGTCATGGTGGAAGTGCTTACCGGAGGCTACCTTGTGGTAAACCGCATAGAAACCAACACCAACACTGATCAGAACGGCGGTTACTGTCAGCGCATCGAGGAACGCAGACAAAATCGCGGCAAACAGTGAAAACATCAGTGACAGCAGCATTTTGGAGCGAACATTGAGCAGCAGCTTTGTAAAAGTCCACAGCAGCATGCTCTGCATGAAGTAGATACCGGCAACCATAAACATCAGCAGCAGGATTACTTCCAGGTTAGCCTGGACTTCATGGTATACGGTTTCCGGACCGGCCAGGCCAATAATAATCGCTTCAATCGCAAGTAAACCGCCGGGCTGCAGCGGGTAGCATTTAAGTGCCAGTGCCAGCGTGAAGATGAATTCAAAGATCAGAATCCAGCCGGTTACGACCGGGCCGGCGGTAACGAGCAGAATTGGGTTAAGAATCAGAAACAGTACAATTGCCTGTTTGTACCATACTGGTGAATTGCCAAGAAAGTTCTTGATAAGAGCCTGCGATGTGGTCATCGATACTTAGTCCTGTGCCATTGCGGGGGCTTATATAAGCGTAAGGTTGTTATTATTGCGGCGTAGACTATCAGGACTGTTGCAAAATCAAAAGCCCGCTGCTGGGCTTATGGGCTTATTCGGGGTATCTTTTCCACCTTAGAGTGGTTTTTATCATCCTGGATTGCTGACTGGTAGCATTAGTAGCAATGCTCTGCGGGCTATAAAAAATTATGAAAATAGAATATATCTATGCTGCCGGACACCGGATATGGTCTGACCTGTCCGATTGCTGGTTGTTTTCTGAGCCGCGCCATGATCACCGGTCTGCGCTTGGAGTCTATGAGATTGGGCTGGAGCCCGGACATCACCTGAAGCTTGTGCTTATGCCGGAAGATAGTCAGTCGATGGTTGAGGCGGGGGCTGGTTTGCGACGCCTGCTGGCGGCGAGCGACGAAGCGGGTTTTGCGTCGCTATCGCGGGCGGCGCAGGTATCGACCTGGCATAAGGATCACTGTTTTTGTCCCCGCTGTGGTAATGGCTTGCAGCATCACAATCAGGATCTGGCCAAAGAGTGTGTCAATTGCGGTTTGTTGCAATACCCACGTTTATCGCCTTGTATTATCACGCTGGTAACCGATGGTGATTATTGTCTGCTGGCCCACGGGATCCGCTTTGCGGAAGTGCGCTACAGCACATTGGCAGGGTTTATCGAAGCGGGGGAAAGTGCAGAAGCTGCACTGGTCAGGGAGGTTAAAGAAGAGGTTGGGGTTGATGTTAAAAACATCCGCTATTTCAGAAGTCAGTCCTGGCCATTTCCCCATGCGTTAATGTTTGGTTATTTCGCCGAATATGCCGGTGGTGAGATCGTCCTCCAGCCGGAAGAGATCGTGGATGCTCAATGGTTTCACTATGCTGAGCTGCCTGCCATGCCGCCGGGCTTTTCAATATCCCGGCAGCTGATTGATCACTTTGTAGCAGAGCGTACCGCGGTAAATGCTTAGCGCTGTTTTTCCTTGCTGAAATACTTACTCAGTTTTGTCGCCAGCATGACATTGCCTTCGGCCCGAAGCTGGCCTTTAAGGAATGCGCTCATACCGTCCTGTTCGCCGGTCACTACCCTGATGAAAGTCTCGCTATTGAGGATCAGTGTTATATCCGGATCAGAATGTTCACCCTGTGCGACTACCAACGATTGCTGATCGATACAGAAGTGAAAATCTTCGGCATCATCAAGCATGAACTGATAGGTCGCAGTCACTCCGTTGGCCTGTTCCGGCATGAAGCGGCTGGATAGTTTATTGATCACTTTCGTGACGGTAATAGTGTCAGACATTTTTTACGGCTCTTAATGGTGAAATCAGTAATCTGGATGTTCAGTCTATGGTACATTACCCGGCTTCAAATCAGTAATCGGTTTGTGATTGTTTTTGGTTTTCAGGTTTTAGGTTTCAGGAGAGGGATGTGATCGATTTTCTAGCAAATTACGGGTTGTTTCTGGCCAAGGCGCTGACCATCGTTGGGGCTGTTGTATTGGTGATTGCGGCCGTTGGTGCTGTTTCGGGCAGGAATAAAAAGGACTCCGGCGATGGTTATATCGATATCCATAGCATGAATGAAACCCTGGATGATATGGAGGACGCGCTTAAAGAAGCTGTGCTTGATAAAGATCTGTATAAACAGCAGCAGAAAGATGAGCATAAGCAGGAAAAAGCGGAAGCTAAAGCGCGTAAGAAGGCCCTTAAGAAAGGTACTGCTACAGCTGAACCGGAGCGTAAGCGGGTTTTTGTACTGGATTTTGATGGCGATATTAAAGCCTCTGAGCTTGAGCCGTTACGTGAAGAGATTACTGCGGTGTTAACACTGGCAACTGAGCAGGACGAAGTCGTGGTTCGTCTGGAAAGTCCCGGTGGCATGGTACATAGCTACGGCCTGGCTTCATCCCAGCTGGAGCGGATCAAGCGTCACGGCGTGCCGCTGACGGTTTGTGTTGATAGGGTGGCGGCAAGCGGTGGTTACATGATGGCCTGTCTGGCAGATAAAATTGTTGCCGCACCTTTCTCTGTTCTCGGCTCTATCGGTGTTGTGGCGCAGCTGCCAAATTTTCATCGCCTGCTAAAAAAGCATGACATCGATTATGAAATACTGACGGCGGGTGAGTATAAACGCACTCTGACAGTCTTAGGTGAAAATACCGAGAAAGGCCGGGAGAAGTTTGTTGAAGACCTGGAAGATACTCATAACCTGTTCAAAGAATTTGTCGGTGAGTTCCGGCCCCAGGTCGATCTCGAGAAGGTCGCTACCGGTGAGGTCTGGTTTGGCCGCAGGGCGCTGGATGTCAATCTGATCGATGAAATATCCACCAGTGATGAGTATCTGATGAATGCATGCGGCGAGGCTGATGTATTTGTTGTACGGTATGAATTTAAGAAGACCCTGCAGGAACGAATTTCTGATATGTCTATTAAAACAGCCGATTCGCTCCTGATTAAGTGGTTTAGCCGGATAACGAATGTACGTTTACTGGCTAAGTAACCAATTTGGTTAGAGAATTACTGTTTTTGGTAGAACTGACTTATAATTTTGATGTATATGTTTGAAACATATTCTACAGGTCTGTTTGAATTCTGCTTCAGACCTGTGGGTTTGTACCCGAAAGTGTTAGTCAGGAGTGTCGATGCGACAGTCAGCGACAGCTAAAAAAATTATGGTAGCGGCGGAGTCTCTGTTTGCTGAGCAGGGCTTTACCGAAACGACCATGCGTGAGATTACCAGTGCAGCCAGCGTCAATCTGGCTGCTGTTAATTACCATTTTGGATCCAAAAAAGGTCTGATCAATGCGGTTGCTGAAAAGTATCTCAGCCCGTTTGCTGCTGGTCTCAGTGATGCGGTGGCAGAAAGGCTTGCCGCTGATATAGAAGGTACGGTGACCGTTGAAGAATTGTTAGAGATTCTTATGCGAGCATTACTGAAAACGGGTAAAACCAAACAGTTTGCGCTGCCGGTATTTATGCGATTGCTGGAACTGATCTATATGAAAAATCAGGAAGAACTGCGCGATGCCCTGGTCGAGCGCTACGGTTCGCAGTTCTCTGAATTTATCGCTCTGCTGAAGAAGGATTCAGCGGCGATGCAGGATGATGAGTTCTACTGGCGGTTGCATTTTTTGCTTGGCTCTATCGTGTTTACCTTGTCTAATTTTCAGACGTTGGTGGCCATCGAAATGCGCGAGTTTGAACGCAGCGCCGAAATTGAACGTATTCTGCATCGTATGATTCCCGTGTTGGTTGCCGGATTCGAAGCCAGGGCTGAGCATACACCGTTCAGCCGGATCTGAAATTGTGTGGTCTGACGCTGTAAATTCTATGTGTTATTGGTTATATGTTTCTTAAACTTTCCCTCTCGCAGCAGTCCCTTAAACTTTCCCTCTCGCAGCAGTCCCTTAAGCTGATGGAGGGGGATGTTTGTCTGTGTCGCTATATTGTTTCAACAGCATTGAGGGGGGCTGGTGAACAAAAGAATAGTGAGCAGACGCCGCGTGGTGCTCATTATGTCCGGGCTAAGATAGGTCATGACAGGCCGCTTAATGCAGTCTTTGTCGGGCGGCGCTTCACTGGCGAAATATATAGCCCTGAACTGGCGCAGCGGTTTCCCGGTCGGGACTGGATTTTGACTCGTATTCTCTGGTTGTGTGGTAATGAACCCGGACGAAATCGTCTCGGCAATGTTGATACTATGCAGCGTTATATTTACATTCATGGTACGCCGGACACGGAAGCCATGGGTGTACCTCTTTCCCATGGCTGTATCCGTATGCGAAACAGCGATCTGGTCGATCTGTTTGATCGGGTCGCGCTGGGAACCTCTATTCAAATTGAAGAGTAAAAATTAATGTCTGGTGCTTTGATGCTTGATGTCGCCGGTCTGACGCTGACAGAGGAAGATAAAGCTCTGTTGCAGGACCCGGTCGTAGGTGGATTGATCCTTTTTAGTCGAAACTATGAGTCTCCTGGGCAGCTTGCCGCGCTGGTTGCAGATATCCGAGCCTGTGCACCTGAAATTCTGATTGCTGTTGATCAGGAAGGAGGGAGGGTGCAGCGCTTTCGTGATGGTTTTGTGCGTTTGCCGCCTATGGCGAGTCTGGGTAAGTTGTATTTACAGGATTCTGCGCAGGCGTTGGTCGCAGCAACGGAGTTGGGCTGGCTGATGGCCAGTGAGCTGCTTGCCTATGGTGTCGATATCAGTTTTGCGCCGGTGCTGGATCTGGATTTTGGCGTCAGTGAGGTGATTGGAGATCGCGCTTTTTCTGATCGGGCTTCGATAGCTGTGGAATTAAGTGGCGCCTTTATTCGGGGGATGCGAGAAGCGGGTATGGCTTCTACTGGTAAGCATTTTCCCGGGCATGGCTGGGTGGCTGCCGATTCGCATCTTGAGATTCCGGTTGATGAGCGTTCGCTGGCAGATATAGAAGCGCTCGACATGGCAGTGTTTGCCCGGCTGATGGAGCAGGGGTTGGATGCGGTTATGCCGGCCCATGTTATCTATCGCGAGGTGGATAGCCAGCCTGCAGGTTTCTCCGAGTTCTGGATGCAGGGTATCCTGCGTCAGAAATTGTCATTCAATGGTGTTATCTTCAGTGATGATCTGACCATGGAGGGTGCCAGTGTTGCGGGCGGGTATCCGGAGCGTTCTGCGGTCGCGTTGAAAGCTGGTTGCGATATGCTGTTGGTGTGTAATAACCGGAAAGCTGCGCTGGAGGTGCGGGATTATCTGCATAGCATCGACCATGGCGGTTCTGAACGAATCGCTTCAATGCTGGCGCGTGATAGGGCTGATATCGTTGCGTTGCAGGCAAGTTCTCGCTGGCAGAGTGCTGAAAATCTGGCGGCTGAACTTATCGCGGTATAGTCGTATGTAATAATTGGATTCATTGGAGAGCGGGATGCAGGAGCAGTTTAATCAGTGGTTTGCGGTATTAGGCTTAGCGGATCAGTCTTCTGGCTGGATTATTCAGGTGTTTGTCATCGTCTTTATGACGATGCTGTTGAACTTTCTGTCTAACCGTATTTTTCGCCGGCTTGAGTTGCAGCTGGCAAAAACTAAAAATGTCTGGGATGATATTCTGCTGGCTGCGGCACGCAAGCCGGTGGCTCTGCTGATCTGGGTGCTGGGTGCAAGTTGGGCGCTGGAAGTTGTTGATCAGCAAACCGGTACTATCTTGCTTGATGTGGTGCAGCCACTGCGGCGGGTGCTGGTGATTGTGATGATCGCCTGGTTCCTGAATCGCTTTATCCGTCTCGCTGAGGGTGTGCTGGTGCATCCCGAGAAGATAAAAAAACCGATGGACGAAACAACCGTCGGTGCGATCGGTAAATTATTGCGTCTGTCTATCATCATAACCTCTGCTTTAGTTGTGTTGCAGAGTTTTGGTTATAGCATATCCGGTGTCCTGGCATTTGGTGGTATCGGCGGGCTTGCGGTTGGCTTTGCGGCGAAGGACTTGCTGGCGAACTTTTTTGGCGGCCTGATGATCTATCTTGATCGGCCGTTTAAGGTCGGTGACTGGATCCGTTCGCCTGATCAGGATATCGAAGGTACGGTGGAGGATATCGGTTGGCGTCAGACCCGTATTCGTACGTTTAGTAAGCGCCCGTTGTACGTACCTAATGCGACATTTGCCAGTATATCGGTGGAAAATCCATCGCGCATGACCAATCGACGTATCTATGAAACCATTGGTTTGCGGTATGAGGACGCCGATAAAGTGTCGGCGGTGGTTGATGCGGTGCGGGCAATGCTGAGTCAGCATCCTGAGATTGATACCAATCAGACCCTGATTGTTAATCTCAATAGCTTTAGCCCCTCTTCGTTGGATTTCTTTGTCTATACCTTTACTAAAACCACTGACTGGGTGAAGTTTCACGCAATTAAACAGGATGTGATGGCAAGGATTATTGATATCGTTGCTGAGCATGGTGCTGAATTTGCGTTTCCGACTCAGACTATTCATCTGCCTGATGAGCTAAAGCTGCAGCAGGGAGCTGCTGAGTAGTTTTTTGACAAAGGAAAAGCCGCCTGTTAGCGGTTTTTTTTGTTTCGGACGATGATTGCTATGACCTGTGCTGGTTTTAGATTATCCTTGCGCTTGTTTTTTTAATTTGAAGTGAAGCTAAAATGTCCGATTCTATAGATCAGTCCTCCGTTAATGCTATAACCGGTTTTGATGCCGAGCAGCGTTTTGATTTTCTCGTTGCTGAAGTGATCGCCAATGGCGAGCTCTGGGTTCTGACCGATGATCTCGGCAGTGTTATGCTCAATACCGATGATGAAGATTGTGTTCCGGTATGGCCGGGTCGGGCGTTTGCAGAGCAATGGGCAACTGATGAGTGGTCTGAATGCGAGCCGCTGGCAATTCCATTAAAGGAATGGAATTTCCGCTGGACACCGGGCCTGGAAGAAGATGGTTTTGCCGTGGTGGTATTCCCGATGACCGGCGAAGCAGAGCAGGATGGTCTGGTGGTATCACCGGAGGAGCTGGATCGGGCTCTTACGAAGGCGCTGAAGGCATCCCGCGGTTAAGGCAGGGCTTACTGTCCATGCTATAAAAAACGGAGCTGAATGCTCCGTTTTTTTATGGCTTGAAAAAAGGCTTGGTAGGACTGTTGAGCGGCTTATTTTTCTGTTGGTGTGATCAGTACCAGTGCGCCCATCAGTGGGTGGTCGAGATAATGTAGTTCTTTACTGCGCATACGACGCCCGGTTTTCATCTCTACAGTGAGGAAGTCAGGGACATTGCTGCGGGTCAGGTAGCGGTTGCCGTTACTGCTTGGCTGAGTGCTTGCTGTGTCCGGGATTTCGGCTTCGGGAGATGCTGGAGGCGCAGGGTTTAAGTGCTGTGCTTCGGCAGCTGTCAGCTGACGGCTGTGAAACAGATCGCTGCGGAAATGCAGGTAGCGGGCTTTGTCGATTGCGATATAGCCTTCAAGCTCATACAGTCCGTTATCGAGTATGTCGCCGCCGGTGATGTGGATAGTATCTTTGCCTTTTTTCTCGCCGATAGGTTGTACCCAGGCTTCGTGAAACAGGATGCGATAATCGCCGCTGCGACGCAGGCTGACTTGTTTCTGGCTCAGTTCCAGTTCGGATTTTGGCAGGCGGGTAAAGTAATTTATCTGCTGTCCGCCTTTGTTGTATGCCAGGTCGCGCGTATTGGCGCGTGAAGGTACTTCGTTAATGGCGGGCCAGAGCTCGTCATCCAGCGTGTCGGATGGCAGGTAGTTGAAGATCAGTATTTCCACTTTGTAGTTGGATGTGTCAGCCATCCCGGGTGTGGCAGCAAAGCAGGCCAGAGTCAGAATGGCCAGTGCAGTCCTTGTAACCGTTTTTATCATCATGATTTTTCAGCCAGCTCAGAAAGAAGTTGTTCTACCGCCTTAAAGCGGTGCTCTATTTTATCCATGTTTAAGGTGAACTTCAGCTGACTGGCGCCGCCAAACTGAAACTTTTTTGGTTGCGTCTGAATTAACTGCACCAGCTTGAATGGATCAATTGGTGTGTCTTCGGCAAAATCGATACGCCCGACTTCGTTTCCGGCATCGATTTTAGTGATGCCCATCGCTTCAGCCTGTAGCTTAATCAGCGTGGTGCGGAACAGGTTTTTAGACTGTTCCGGCAGAATGCCAAAGCGGTCGATCATCTCAATTTGTAGCTCTTTCAGCTCAATCTCGTTTTTTGCGTTGGCGATCCGTTTATACATGATCAGTCGGTTGTGTACATCTGGCAGGTAGTCGTCCGGAATCAGTGCCGGCAGTCGCAGATTGATCTCCGCGCCATGTTGGAGCGGTGATTCCAGGTTGGGAGTCTTGCCCTCCTTGATAGATTCAACCGCCTGTTCCAGCATCTCCATATAGAGTGAGAAACCGATATTTTGAATCTGTCCGCTCTGATCCTCGCCTAGCAGCTCGCCCGCGCCTCTGATTTCCATGTCATGGGTGGCAAGTGTAAAGCCGGCTCCGAGTTCGTCCGCTGAGGCAATCGCTTCCAGGCGCTTAGCTGCGTCTGCTGTCATCACCTTTTTCGGTGGCGTCATCATGTATGCATAGGCCTGGTGGTGGGAGCGACCAACCCGTCCGCGTAGTTGGTGCAGTTGTGCCAGACCGAATTTGTCGGCCCGGTCGATGATAATAGTGTTTGCGCTGGGTACGTCGATACCGGTTTCGATTATCGTGGTGCAGACCAGTACGTTGTAGCGCTTGTGGTAGAAGTCAGACATCACTTGTTCCAGTTCCCGTTCACGCATCTGGCCATGGCCGATGCAGACCCGGGCTTCGGGGATCAGGGTGCTGATCTCTTCGGCGGTTTGTTCGATAGTCTTAACTTCATTGTGCAGGTAATAGACCTGTCCGCCGCGTAAAAGCTCACGGAGTATCGCCTCTTTCTTGAGTGCCAGTTCCGATTGGCGGACAAAGGTTTTAACCGACAGCCGTCGCGCCGGTGGGGTTGCGATGATCGAAAGGTCGCGAATGCCGGACATCGCCATATTCAGCGTGCGTGGGATCGGTGTGGCTGTCATTGTCAGGATATCGACTTCAGAGCGAAGCGATTTCAGGCGCTCTTTTTGTTGTACACCAAAGCGGTGCTCCTCATCGATGATCAGTAGTCCCAGGTCGCTGAATTTCAAGTCGCCCTGAATCAGTTTGTGGGTGCCGATAACGATATCCGTTTTACCTTCTTTCAGGGATTTGAACACGCCGGTGGTTTGTTTGCCGGTGCGGAAGCGGGATATGAGTTCGACATTGACCGGCCAGTCGGCGAAGCGGTCTTTGAAATTTTCGTAATGCTGCTGTGCCAGTAGGGTGGTGGGTACCAGTATCGCGACCTGTTTACTGCTCTGTACGGCCATAAACGCAGCGCGCATGGCAACTTCAGTCTTGCCGAAGCCAACGTCGCCGCAAACCAGGCGATCCATCGGTTGCTCAGAGCTCATGTCTTTTACTACGGCGGAGATCGCATTAGCCTGATCGATGGTTTCTTCGAATGGGAAGGCGGCACTGAAACTGGCGTAATGCTCGTCCGGTGCGTCGAACTGGTGGCCGCGGCGGGCTGCGCGGCGGGCATAGATATCGAGCAGCTCTACCGCAGTGTCGCGGACTTTTTCGGCGGCTTTCTTACGGGCTTTGCTCCATTGTTCGGTGCCAAGCCGGTGCAGTGGGGCAAGTTCATCGCCTGCGCCACTATAGCGGCTGATAAGGTGTAATGATGCTACCGGTACGTACAGCTTGGCTTCGTTGGCATACTCCAGCATCAGAAATTCAGAGGTCTGAGAGTCGATGTCGAGGGTCACCAGTCCCTGGTAGCGGCCAACCCCGTGATCAATATGCACGACCGGTGCGTTAATGCTCAGTTCGGTAAGGTTTTTAATGACCTGGTCAGATTGTTCCTGTTCACGGCTGCGGCGTCGGCGCTGAAATACCTGGTGGCCGAACAGTTGAGTTTCAGTAATCAGGTGAAACTTACCCGGTACGCTGATGCCCTGCTGCAGCGGATAGGTGGTAATTGCGATGGGGTAGCCATCGGCAAAGAATTGCTCAAGGGTGTCGACCTGCCGGGGTTTTATATCTATGCGTTCCAATAGTTCCAGTAGTGCTTCGCGGCGACCGGCTGATTCGGCGCAGAATAGAACGGGATCAGACGTAGTGCCAAGAAAATTATTGATGGCTGTTAGTGGTTGCGCGGCCTGAGCGTTGATAGTCAATTCAGGCGGAGTTGTAAATGGCAGATTGTAGCGTCCGGCGCGGGCCTGGGTCTTGCCTTGTTGAAGCTGGATCCTGCGAGCGGGCTTGAGAATGCTGAATAACTCATCGGTTGGGATGAACAGTTTCTCCGGCGTAAGAATCGGTCGTTCGATGTCGTAGCGCCGATCCTCGTGACGTTCCTGAATGTCGTTCCAATACTGTTTGCAGTGCTGTTCAAGGTCTGTGTCGGTAACAATGAGTATGTTGTCAGGCAGGTAATCAAACAGTGTCGCGCTCTGATCAAAAAACAGCGGCTGGTAATATTCGATACCGGGCGGGGTGATGCCGGCGCTGACATCCTGATAGACCGGGCAGCGCTGATAGTCGACATCGAAGGTTTCACGCCAGCGAGATTTAAAGTTGCGGATGGCGCCTTCGTCGAACGGAAATTCCTTAGCTGGCAGTAGCCGGATCTTATCTACCTGGGCAATTGAGCGCTGGTTTTCGGGGTCAAACGAACGCAGTGTTTCAATCTCGTCGTCAAACAGCTCGATTCGGTAAGGTGTTTTACTGCCCATCGGAAAAAGATCAATGATTGACCCGCGGATCGCGAACTCTCCGTGCTGATAAACAGACTCGGTAAGATGGTAGCCGGCATCAATCAGCTTGTGGCGCATGGTTTCCAGGTTGAGTTGTTGTCCCTGATCCAGAATCAGCGTGTTGCCATCTAGAAACTGTGGTGGAGCGACTCGGTGCATCAGGGTGCTGGCCGGTACTATTAAGATGCCGCGCTGTAGTTGCGGTAGTTGAAACAGTGTGCTCAGGCGCTGTGAAATAATATCCTGGTGGGGGGAGAAGTTGTCGTAGGGCAGTGTTTCCCAGTCTGAGAACAGGTGACAGGCCGGAGTTTGCTCTGTGCTATAGAAACGAATCTCGGATTCCAGTCGTGCGGCGCTGTCAGTATCGTTGGTGATACATAAGATTGGGCCCGGATGTTGGTTGGCGATCTCGCTGGTGATCAGGCCGCGGGCGCTGCCCTGAAGGTTGCCAATACGGCGGATGTCGCCTGCTTTTTGTGGCAGCTGATATTCAATTTCAAACACTTACGACAAGCTCCGCATCAGGATTAAACTTAAGA
This sequence comes from Amphritea sp. HPY, assembly GCF_050870985.1. Classification (NCBI taxonomy): domain Bacteria; kingdom Pseudomonadati; phylum Pseudomonadota; class Gammaproteobacteria; order Oceanospirillales; family Oceanospirillaceae; genus Amphritea; species Amphritea sp. HPY. Next base: position 1,042,509 of record NZ_CP194015.1, read on the forward strand.
TATTGCGTTTTGGGCCTATGTTACGGGGCGCGAAACAAAAGTACACAACTAAATAACCTGTCTTTAATTTGAAATATAACCCTAAAGTGTAGTGATTCAGATTTGCCCGCAGGTGCGGAAAAGGGGATAATGCGGACCAGTAAAAATTGACTGCTTAATTTGACTACTACCATTTTGGAGTGTGCCGTGAGCCAAGATAAAGTGTTAGCTGACTGGAAAGGTCGCGAAGCATTAGCTGAAGAGATGATACCGCTGGTCGGTCGTCTCTATCGTGATAAGAACGTTGAGACCTCCGTTTTCGGCCGTCTTGTTATCAAGCGTTCTGTTGTGGATGTGCTGAAAGCACACCGTTTTGTGCGCCAGGTTGAAGGGCAGGAGTTATCAGTTGCTGATACTCATCCTGTGCTGAAAGCGCTGGATAACATTGATGTTAAAAATGCACACGTGGATATCGGTAAGCTGGCAGCTAAGTTCCGTGAAGAGGGTAATGGCGCTTCACTGGAAGACTTCCTGGCTGAAGAGCTTGCTCCTGCGATTGGCGGTGCTGAAGCTGAAGCGACTGATGTCGTGCTGTACGGTTTTGGTCGAATCGGCCGCCTGTTGGCGCGTCTGTTGATCGAGCGTACCGGTGGTGGTCAGTCCCTGCGTCTGCGTGCAATCGTAGTACGTAAGGGTAAAGCTGCTAAAGATCTGGAAAAGCGTGCCAGCCTGCTGCGTCGTGATTCTGTGCATGGTTCTTTCAAGGGTACTATCCAGGTTGACGAAGAAAACCAGGCGATCATTGCTAATGGTAATCTGATCAAGGTTATCTACTCCGATGGTCCGGATCAGGTTGATTACACCGCTTACGGTATCAACAATGCACTGGTACTGGATAACACTGGTATCTGGCGTGATGAAGCTGGCCTGTCTCTGCACCTGAAATCTAAAGGTGTATCGAAGGTTGCACTGACTGCGCCAGGTAAAGGCATCAAGAATATCGTTATGGGTGTTAACCACGCTGATATTTCTGACGATGATAATATTTTGTCTGCTGCGTCTTGTACTACAAACGCTATCGCGCCGGTTCTGAAAGCGCTGGATGCTAAGTACGGTGTAGCTAACGGTCACGTTGAAACTGTTCACGCTTACACTAACGACCAGAACCTGATCGATAACTACCATAAAGGTGATCGTCGCGGTCGTGCTGCTGGCCTGAATATGGTTATCACTGAGACAGGCGCTGCAAAGGCTGTTTCTAAGGCTCTGCCTCAGTTGGAAGGTAAACTGACAGGTAATGCGATCCGCGTACCTACGCCGAACGTATCCATGGCTATCCTGAATCTGAATCTGGATAGCCCGGCCGATAAAGAGACTCTGAACGCATACCTGCGTGACCAGGCGCTGCATTCGCCGCTGCAGAAGCAGATCGATTACAGCAACTCGCCGGAGGCTGTATCTTCTGACTTCGTTGGATCCCGTGCCGCTGGTATTGTTGATTCACTGGCGACTATCGCTGAAGACAATCGTTGCGTACTGTACGTTTGGTACGATAACGAGTTTGGTTACAGCTGTCAGGTGATTCGTCTGGCCCAGCGTATGGCTCAGTGCACGCTACCTGCGTTCCCGAAAGCAAAGCGCTAAGCTGAGGAATATCAAGAAAAACCGCTCTAAGGGGCGGTTTTTTATTGGGTTTTTTTGCTAATTCCTTTTAAGTATAACTATATTCCTTAAAGTTCTATTAGTATCCTCGTATTAGTGATCTAAAACCGCCGTTTGGCAGACGGTTTTGTAGAAAATTTACCTCCCGATCTTTATACTTAACCGGTTTTTGGGTTGGGGTTATCCCGTCCGTTGCTTGGGTTTTAGTTTCAGTTTGTGGCATCAGGGGACAGTGTCGCAGGGCTGAAGGCTTAATTGCCCTGCAGGATGGGATCCTGAATAATTATAATAGTTATTGGGTGAGGCGGATGATCAAGATCAAACAGGGTCTGGATCTACCTATAACGGGCGCTCCTGAACAGGCTGTTTCTGCAGCTGTTGAGGTTAAGTCCGTCGCCGTGATCGGCTTCGATTATGCAGGCTTAAAGCCTACGATGCGGGTCAAGGTGGGAGATCGGGTAAAACTCGGTCAAGTTATCTTTTCTGATAAAAAGACTGAAGGTGTTGATTTCACTGCACCTGCTGCGGGTGTGGTCACAGAGATCAACCGTGGAGAACGTCGAGTTCTGCAGTCTGTAGTTATCGAAATTGATGGCGATGACGCGATAGAATTTAATAAGTATGCAGCATCTGAGTTGTCTTCTCTGACAGCTGAGCAGGTACAGGATAATCTGGTTAAATCCGGTCTCTGGACTGCTCTGCGTACACGTCCATTCAGCAAGGTTCCGGCACCAGGCTCTAAGCCTGCGTCTATCTTCGTGACCGCTATGGATACTAATCCTCTGGCTGCTAACCCTGAAGTGGTTATTGCAGAGCAGAGCGAAGCATTCACAAATGGCTTGTCACTGCTGACACGCCTGACTGAAGGCGCGGTATATCTGTGTAAAGCTGATGGTGCGAACGTGCCAACTACCGATGGTGTGACTGTTGCAGAATTCGCCGGTAAACATCCGGCAGGTAACGCAGGTACACATATCCACTATCTTGATCCGGTTTCCCAGCAGAAAACTGTCTGGACTATCGGTTACCAGGATGTGATCGCTGTCGGTCAGCTGTTTACCACTGGCCAGCTTTATACTGATCGGGTAATTGCAGTTGCAGGGCCTAAGGTTAAGCAGCCAACGCTGGTACGTACCCGTCTGGGTGCTGACCTGAACGCTGTGCTGGCGGGTCGTACTGAAGGTGATAACAACCGTGTTATCAGTGGTTCAGTATGGAACGGCCTTGCTGCTAATGGTCCTTTAGCTTATCTGGGTCGTTATGCTGACCAGGTTACTGTGCTGACTGAAGGTAATGAACGTGAGCTGATGGGCTGGCTGGTACCTGGTGCCAATAAGTTCTCCGTGCTGAATGTTTTCACTTCTTTCCTGAATCCGTCTAAGAAGTTTGACTTTACGACGACGACTAACGGATCTGAGCGGGCCATGATTCCTGTTGGACAGTTCGAAGAACTGATGCCAATGGATATTCTTCCTACGCAGCTGCTGCGTGCTCTGGTAACCGGTGATATCGTGAATGCGATGGAGCTTGGCTGTCTTGAGCTGGCCGAAGAAGACCTCGCGCTGTGCACATTTGCCTGCCCTGGCAAGTATGAGTACGGCCCGATCCTTCGCGACAATCTGACGCGTATCGAGAAAGAGGCCTGATCATGAGCTTGAGAAATATTCTTGATAAAATGGAGCCGCACTTCCATAAAGGCGGCAAGTATGAAAACTGGTATGCGCTGTATGAAGCAGCCGATACTATTTTCTACACTCCGGGTCATGTGACTAAGGCTGCGTCCCACGTACGTGATGCGGTTGACCTGAAACGGATGATGATCCTGGTTTGGGCTTGTACCTTCCCGGCGGTATTCTTCGGTATGTACAACCTTGGTCTGCAGGCAAATACTGCAATGGCTGCCCTGGGTATTACCGAGCCGACTTCCTGGCAGGGCGGTCTGGCAGCAATGTTCACCAGCTTCAGCCCGGACAGTCTGTGGGATAACATTATCCACGGTGCTATGTACTGGCTGCCAATCTACATTGTTACTTTTGTTGTAGGTGGTTTCTGGGAAGTGCTGTTTGCGATGAAGCGTGGCCACGAAGTCAACGAAGGTTTCTTCGTAACTTCTATCCTGTTTGCGCTGATTCTGCCGCCAGATATTCCACTGTGGCAGGTTGCCCTGGGTATCAGCTTCGGTGTGGTTATCGGTAAGGAAGTGTTCGGTGGTACCGGCAAAAACTTCCTTAACCCTGCGCTGACTGGTCGTGCATTCCTGTTCTTTGCATATCCTGCACAGATGTCAGGTGATGCGATCTGGACGGCGGTTGATGGTTTCTCCGGTGCTACCCCTCTGGGTCTGGCAGCTATGGGTGGTGTTGACGCTATCCTGGCGCAGAATATTACCTGGTTCGATGCTTTCATCGGTACTATTCAGGGTTCTGTTGGTGAAGTGTCTACTCTGGCAATTGCTGCCGGTGGCCTGGTGCTGCTGATCGCTAAAGTGGCCGCGTGGCGTATTGTTGCCGGTGTACTCCTGGGTATGATTGCGATGTCGACCCTGTTCAACCTGATCGGCTCCGATACTAATCCTATGTTCGCTTTGCCATTCTACTGGCATATGGTTCTGGGTGGCTTTGCCTTCGGTATGTTCTTTATGGCGACCGATCCGGTTTCAGCTTCTATGACCAATACCGGTAAGTTGTGCTTCGGTGCACTGATCGGTGTGATGGTCGTTCTGATCCGTGTGGTTAACCCGGCATTCCCCGAGGGAATGATGCTGGCGATCCTGTTCGCTAACTTGTTTGCACCACTGATCGACAACTTTGTTGTCCAGGCAAACATCAAACGGAGGGCCTTGCGCAATGTCAGCAAGTAAAGATTCTATCGGTAGAACGATTACCGTAGCTGTTTTGCTGTGTGTAGTGTGTTCCGTTGTAGTTTCCGCGGCAGCAGTACTGCTCAAGCCTCTACAGGTTGCTAACAAGAACCTTGACCGTCAGACCAATATCCTGGCTGCAGCTGGTATCGCCACTGCAGGAAAAGATATTCCGGCGCTGTTCGGTGAGGTGATCGAGAAGCGCTTCGTTGATCTGCGCTCCGGTAAGTACACTGAAGTGTCTGATCCGGCGCGTTACGATGCCAAGAAAGCGGCGAAAGAGTCTGACACTGGTGTCGCTCTGGAGCGTGGCATTGATATCGCATCTATCAAGTATCAGGCGAAAGTTATGCCTGTATACCTGGTTAAAGGCGAAAGTGAGACTGGCTTCGATAAGGTGATTTTGCCGGTACACGGTTACGGCCTCTGGTCTACCTTGTACGGTTTCCTTGCGCTGGAAAGTGACCTTAATACTGTTGTAGGTCTGGGTTTCTACTCTCATGCAGAAACTCCTGGGCTAGGTGGCGAAGTCGATAATCCGAACTGGAAAGCGGTTTGGCCTGGTAAGGAGGTATATCCTGCAGGCTCAATGGTGCCAGAGCTGGGGCTGATCAAGGGTGCTGTTGATCCCGCTAATCCGAATGCCAGGCATCAGATTGATGGTTTGGCTGGCGCGACTTTGACAGCAAACGGTGTTACCAACCTGGTTCAGTTCTGGATGGGCGAGAATGGTTATGCACCATTCCTGGCAAACCTGAAAGCAGGGGGGGCGTAACTCATGTCTCAAGCTAAAGAAGTCCTGTTAGGACCTATTTTTACCAATAACCCGATCGGTTTGCAGATCCTGGGTATCTGTTCCGCACTGGCGGTAACATCGAACCTGGGTACTGCATTTGTAATGTCACTGGCGGTAATCGTTGTAACAGCGTTTTCTAACCTGTTTATCTCGATTATCCGTAATCAGATTCCGAGTAATATCCGGATTATCTGTCAGATGGCGATCATTGCATCATTGGTAATCGTGGTAGACCAGATCCTGAAAGCCTACGCTTACGATATTTCGAAGCAGCTTTCTGTATTCGTTGGTCTGATCATTACTAACTGTATCGTAATGGGTCGTGCCGAAGCATTCGCGATGAAGAATCCTCCGGGAATCTCCTTCCTGGATGGTATCGGTAACGGTCTGGGTTACGGAGTGGTACTGATCTTTGTTGGTTTCCTGCGTGAGCTGTTCGGTGCCGGTAAACTGTTCGGTATTGAAGTGCTGCCTCTGGTAACTGACGGTGGCTGGTATCAGGCTAACGGTATGATGCTGTTACCGCCAAGTGCGTTCTTCATTATTGGTATCTTCATCTGGCTGGTTCGCTCCTTCAAGAAGGATCAGGTTGAAGCACCTGAGTTCGAACTGGCGAAAAACTCTAAGAAGGAGGCTGTGTAATGGAACAGTACATCAGCCTAGTCGTTAAGGCGATTTTCGTAGAAAACATGGCACTGGCCTTCTTCCTGGGGATGTGTACATTCCTGGCGATCTCTAAGAAGGTACAGACCTCTCTGGGTCTGGGTATCGCAGTAATTGTAGTACTGGCGATCACCACCCCGGTAAACAATCTGATCTATAACCTGCTGTTGCGCGAAGGTGCACTGGCATGGGCCGGCTATCCGGAAGTAGATCTGAGCTTCCTGGGTTACATCTCTTACATCGGCGTAATTGCGGCGATGGTGCAGATTCTGGAGATGTTCCTGGATAAGTACGTACCTGTACTATACAACTCGTTGGGCGTATTCCTGCCGCTGATCACCGTAAACTGTGCCATCATGGGTGCTGCACTGTTTATGGTAGAGCGTGACTACACCTTCGGTGAATCTGTAGTCTATGGTACCGGTGCTGGTGTCGGCTGGGCGCTGGCGATTACAGCCCTGGCAGGTATCCGTGAAAAGCTGAAATACAGCGACGTACCGGATGGTCTGCGTGGTCTGGGTATCACCTTCATTACTGTTGGTCTGATGTCCCTGGGCTTCATGTCTTTCTCCGGCGTACAGCTGTAAAGCTGTCACATGATTAACTAAAGGAAGGATTAGCTAATGAATGCAGAAATCGTTCTCGGCGTTGTCATGTTTACCGCAGTGGTGCTTGCACTGGTCGCGGTAATTCTGGCAGCCCGATCAAAACTGGTTAGCTCCGGTGATGTGACCATTCGCATCAACGAAGACGACGCTAAAACAATTACAGTACCTGCTGGCGGTAAGCTGCTGCAGACCCTGGCAGAGAAGGGTATTTTTATCCCGTCTGCCTGTGGTGGTGGCGGTACCTGTGCCCAGTGTAAGTGTCAGGTTCTCGACGGAGGTGGTTCAATGCTGCCGACTGAGGAATCTCACTTCACTATGCGTGAAGCTAAAGAGGGCTGGCGCCTGTCTTGTCAGGTTGCAGTTAAACAGGACATGGAGCTTGAACTCGAAGAGGAAATCTTCGGTGTTCAGAAGTGGGAATGTACGGTTGAATCTAACCCTAACGTTGCAACCTTCATCAAGGAACTGACCCTGCGTCTGCCTGAAGGCGAAAACGTTGACTTCCGCGCCGGTGGTTACGTTCAGCTTGAATGTCCGCCACACGAAGTGCATTACAAAGACTTTGATATCGAGGAAGAGTACCGCGGTGACTGGGATAAGTTTGACCAGTGGCGTTATGTTTCGAAAGTGGATGAAAACACTATTCGTGCATACTCCATGGCCAACTACCCGGAAGAGCGTGGTGTTGTTAAGTTCAACATCCGTATCGCTTCTCCGCCTCCGGGTACCGATGTACCTCCGGGCATCATGTCTTCGTACGTATTCAGCCTGAAGCCAGGCGATAAGATTACCGTTTACGGACCATTTGGTGAGTTCTTCGCTAAAGATACCGATAACGAGATGGTCTTCATCGGTGGTGGTGCAGGTATGGCGCCTATGCGTTCTCATATCTTCGACCAGCTGAAGCGTTTGAACTCTAAGCGTAAGATCTCTTTCTGGTATGGTGCGCGCTCCCTGCGTGAGTGCTTCTATAACGAAGAGTACGATATGCTGGCCGCTGAAAATGAAAACTTTAAGTGGCATCTGGCACTGTCTGATCCGCAACCGGAAGACAACTGGGATGGCATGACAGGCTTCATTCACAATGTGTTGTATGAGAACTATCTGAAGGACCATGACGCGCCGGAAGATTGCGAGTACTACATGTGTGGACCGCCAATGATGAACGCGGCCGTAATCCAGATGCTGGTAGATCTGGGTGTTGAACGGGAAAATATCTTCCTTGACGACTTCGGTGGCTAATATTCTGATGTCTGTATCTTTCAGACAAGGAATTCGGTGGCCGGCAGCTCTGCTGCTGGCCGCTCTGTTTCTGCCTGTTTTCTTTCTGACTGGCTGTTCCAAGCCGGTTGCTAACGTTGTCAGTCATAGCGGCATGACAATGGGAACCTCCTTTACCGTTAAGTGGGTTTCTTCTGACAGCTCGATCGATGCTGAGCTGCCTTCCCTTATCAACCAGGTTCTGGTTGATGTGAATAACAGCATGTCTACCTATCAGGCTAACTCTGAACTCACCCGGATTAATCAATTGCCGGCGGGAAGCTCAGTTACAGTGTCTGCAGGTCTTGCTGAAGTGTTACAACGGGCTCTAGAAATTAGCCAGAAATCTGACGGTGCGTTTGACGTCACTGTAGGCCCGCTGGTTAATTTGTGGGGCTTCGGGCCAGATGGCCGGATTATTAAAGCGCCCGCTGATGATGAGATCAGTACGCTGATGGCGCGGGTTGGCTATCAATATCTCGATTTTGATGTGCAGCAGGCAACATTGCTCAAACAGCGCGATATCTATATCGATCTGTCGGCTATCGCAAAAGGCTATGGCGTTGATCGCGTCGCCAGACAGCTTGAATCGAAAGGCATTACCAGTTATCTGGTTGAAGTTGGCGGAGAGTTGCGGGCTAAAGGCCTTAAACCCGACGGTGTCAGCTGGAAAGTCGCTATTGAAGCGCCGGTCATTGGTGACCGTCAAATACAGCGTATAGTCGCCGTTAACAATGTCGGTATCGCAACATCAGGCGACTATCGCAATTATTTTGAAGAAAATGGTGTGCGCTTCTCCCACACCATTAACCCTGCGGACGGTAAACCGATCCGTCATCGCCTGGCGTCGGTTACCGTGTTGGCAGATGATTGCGCCAGCGCTGACGCACTAGCCACTGCTATGATGGTAATGGGGCCGGAAAGGGCAGAAGCGTTTGCAAGTCAGCAGGGTGTAGAAGCGTTGTTGATTGTCAAAACGGATACAGGTTTTACGGAAATAATGACGCCTGGATTTAGCAAATTCCTGGTGCAATGAGGTAAAGAACTATGGGTACTATGCTTTTAACGTTTGTTGTATTGATCAGTGTTGTAATTGCGATGTCGGTCGGCGTGATTATGGGGCGTAAGCCGATTGCCGGCTCGTGTGGCGGGCTTGCCAATGTTGGCATCGATGGTGATTGCGAAATCTGTGGCGGCAACCCGCAGAAATGTGATGAAGAGCAAGAGCGTCAGCAGAAGAAATCCGAGATTGCCGATATGTCTTATGAGGTTAAAGGCGCTGCTAAATAAGCTGCTTCATTATAAAGGCTAATGTATGTGACCTGTGGCAGTGGTTATGCTCAGAACTCAGGTGTTATTCATTACCTGGGGTGTGTTTGATTGCGGTATGCAGTAAGTAAAGTGCTAAAAAATAATCAATTATTAGGGGAAAGTGATGGCTGTATATGACTATGATGTCATTGTAATTGGCTCCGGTCCTGCCGGCGAAGGCGCGGCGATGAATGCGGCAAAGAAAGGCCGTCGTGTCGCCGTTATAGAATCACAAGACTCCGTGGGTGGTAACTGTACCCATAAAGGCACGATCCCATCCAAGGCTTTGCGTCACTCGGTTAAACAGATCATCGAGTTCAATACTAACCCGATGTTCCGTGATATAGGCGAGCCGCGCTGGTTCTCTTTCCCTAAAGTGCTCAAGCGCGCGGAAAAAGTTATCTCCAATCAGGTGATGATGCGGACTAACTTCTATTCCCGTAACCGTATCGATCTGTTCTTCGGCCAGGCTGAATTCCAGGATAAGAATACCATACTGGTAAAAGGCACTGTGAAGGGCGACGAAATGCTACGCGCCAAGAATGTTGTCATTGCTACCGGTTCCCGTCCATATACGCCGGACGACATCGATTTCAAGCATCCGCGTATCTATAACAGTGATACCGTTCTGACATTGAGTCATACGCCCCGCACTCTGATTATCTACGGTGCCGGTGTTATCGGTTCTGAATATGCCTCGATCTTCAGTGGTCTGGGCGTGAAGGTTGACCTGATCGATTCTATGGATCGTCTGCTGTCTTTCCTTGATGTTGAAATCTCAGATTCCCTGAGCTATCACTTGCGTAATAACGCAGTTAAGATTCGTCACAACGAATCCTATGAAAAAGTTGAAGCAGACGAGCGCGGTGTCACCCTGACCCTGCAGTCCGGTAAGATGATTCGCGCCGATGCCTTCCTCTGGTGTAACGGCCGCACCGGTAATACTGACATGCTGAAGCTGGAAAATATTGGCCTTGAAGCGAACAGTCGTGGCCAGCTGGTTGTTGATGACCACTATCGCACCCAGTGTGAAGGTATCTATGCCTGCGGTGATGTGATCGGCTGGCCGGCATTGGCTTCTGCTGCACTCGACCAGGGTCGCGCGGCGTCATCTGACTTGCTTGGTGCAGAAGATTTTCGCTACATCAATGATGTGCCTACCGGTATCTATACCATTCCTGAGATCAGCTCAATCGGCAAGACTGAAGAGCAGCTCACTGAAGAACGAGTACCCTACGAAGTGGGGCAGGCGTTCTTTAAAGATACCGCCCGGGCGCAGATTTCCGGTCAGCCGGTGGGTATGCTGAAGATCCTGTTTAACCGTGAAACCCTGGAGATTCTCGGTATTCACTGTTTCGGTGACCATGCTTCCGAGATCGTGCACATCGGCCAGGCGATTATGAATCAGGAAGGTGAGGCGAATACTATTAACTACTTCGTCAATACCACCTTCAACTACCCGACCATGGCCGAAGCCTATCGGGTAGCTGCGATAGCGGGTCTGAACCGGATTGCCAATCTGTAAAGCTTCTGGCTTCCGATGGTAGAGTTAAAAAAGCCGCTCATCTGAGCGGCTTTTTTGTGACAGTATTATTTCTTATCTGACTTGTTCTCCGGCTCTTTATAGAAGCCGTCTTCGTAGTACTTGCCTTTCACGCCGAGGGTTTTCTCGACCCAGCGATTGTAGTATTTCCAGCAGAAGAATCCCGGCGTCATAGTAATCATGATCGCCAGCATCAGGCCTGAACCTGAGTATTTTTCTGGCAGCAGGGCGGTGATCCACTCGTGGAATCCGGTCTGCTCCATCAGCAGGTAGTAACCAAACAGGCCAAGCAGGCCGAATCCGGTCGCGATATGGTGCAGAACTTTGTTGTGGCTGGTTTCAGGCATAGTGTTGTAATCGGTTAACCAAGGTAGCGGTGCGCACGCAGGCTGGGCAGGAACAGGTCCGGGTCTATTTTGAGATCGTTGCGTTCCAGTCGGCTGCGTGTATCCGGTGGTGATAAAGGTGGCTCATTATACTCGGGCAGCACCGGATTTGCAGGGTTAAGCGCAACCAGAATTGGCAGGGATATGTTTTTTGCTTTACGGATCAGCTGATCCTGCTCTTTCCAGAGCATGTTGGCGCGTATCACCGGTGCCAGTGTCTGGATCTGGGCCAGCAGGTCGCCGGGGCGCAGTCTGCCAACGGCCTCTATCTGGCGTTGAATATGGGTCTGACTGGTGTCCATTTTCATAAGCCGGTCGAGGGCCTGTTGCGGTGTCAGTTTCTTGATGCTGCGGCCGCTGGTATACCAGCTGAAGCCGATTTTAACTGGCGCTGTTTCAAGCACCGGGATATGCCGGTAACACTGTTTAAGGTGCAGCCGTGACGCGCCCTGAAAATGCAGCAGTGTCGCGAGTTTTTCGCTGCGAAGGTGGAGTTGTTGCTGCAGTGGCAGGTCTTTGCTTAGGCGGTATTGGGTGGCGTGTCGCTGAAACTCGCACTTCGCCTGATTGACCAGTAACGCCTGTTTGATCAGTGCTGCGTCTGCGCCGATCAGGCCGTGATGGCTGATTGTGGTGCGGCCATCCCGGCCATCGCGGTACCAGATATCACTGTATAGTGCAGCGGCGCTGCTGAGATTAGCCGGTTTCAGGCCCGGCAACCAGAAGGGGAGTTGATTTGATGCGAGTTGCGCGGCAAAGCCATTGAGCCTCGTCTGAAGTTGTTCGAGGCTCTCGATCAGGTCGCTGGCGCTGCTGTTATTGTTCACCGTCGTCCTGGTCTTGCTGTTGCAGTTCTTTTGCCTGGCAGGACAGGATATGGCGGGCAACAATGGTACGGCTGCTCTCCGGCATATCGGTAAATTCGATACCGATCTTGAAGTATTCTTCCTGCTCAACGCAATGCAGCACATGACCGTACACCAGCAGGCCGGTGAGGTTGTCTTCAAAGACCAGCTTCATCGCGAGGTAGCTGTCGGCCTGAACCGGTTCGTTGCTGACAAAGCTCATGCCGCCTTCACTGAGATTGATGTTCTGGCGGGAGAGGTTTTCAAAGTCCATATCATTGGCGGCAACTACCTTGGCAATCGCATCAATCTTGGCATTGAGGGATTCAAGAAACAGGGCCAGGGCCGGATCTTTCTGAGATATTTTCCGCAACTGGTAATTGCTGTCGTGATCCAGCTCCTGCAACTGACTCAGTAAAGTAAAGAATGGCGATACTTCAAACTGAGATGGGAACATACCCCGTTCCATTTCAGTTTTGCTGACTACTTTGTAATCCAGTGAAACATTACCGTTGATGCGAAAATACTGGCGGCGTTCCTGATCCAAAATTCAGTCCTCAGGCTAGAGTCATTTTTATCGAGTATAGCGAATATTCTTCTGATTTTGTTAGAGAAATTTCACTGGCTGTGATTTAATCCTGTGCCATGTTTAAGCCATTCTCTATTTATGTCGGGTTGCGTTATACCGCAGCCAAACGCAGTAATCATTTCATCTCATTTATCTCACTGGTTTCGATGCTGGGATTGATGCTGGGTGTTGCTGCGCTCATCGTTGTGCTTTCGGTCATGAACGGTTTTGACCGTGAACTGAAAGACCGCATCCTTGGCATGGTACCCCATGCGACAATTTCCGATTACGGTCAGCCACTAACCAGTTGGCAGGAAATATCACAGCAGGTAGTTCAGAAGCCCGGTATTGTGGGTGCTGCGCCCTATATTCAGGCGCAGGGGATGCTGACCAATCGTGGCGTCGTTCGCGGTGTGTTGATCAATGGTATTGACCCGGAGCTTGAGAGCAAAATCTCTATACTTGACGAGCACATCAAGGCCGGTAGTCTCGAGGCGCTGGAGCCGAAAAGCTACGGCATTGTACTCGGCAGCTTGCTGGCTCGTTCTATGGGGGTTTCCCTGGGGGACAAGATAACGCTCGTGTTGCCTGAGGCTTCTATCAGTGTTGCCGGAGTGATTCCGCGCCTGAAACGGTTTAATGTGGTCGGGTTATTTGAAGTGGGCGCCGAGCTTGATGCCAATCTGGCCTATATTCATATCGCCGATGCTGCCCGAATCAAGCGCATGACCGATGGTGTCGATGGCTTGCGCCTGCAGTTTGAAAACCTGTTTGAAGCACCGTATCGCATTCGTCAGATAATCGAAGATCTTGGACAGTATTATCGGGCCAGTGACTGGACCCGTACCCATGGCAATCTGTTTCAGGCGATCCAGCTGGAAAAGAAAATGATCGGCCTGCTACTCTTTCTGATTGTCTTTGTTGCGGCGTTTAATATTGTTTCTACGCTGGTGATGGTAGTTACCGATAAGAAAGCAGATATTGCTATCCTGCGTACGTTGGGCGCGACGCCCGGTCGAATTATGCGGATATTTATGGTGCAAGGCACGGTTATCGGTGTGCTGGGGACGCTTTTGGGGACGGCTCTGGGTACCGTGCTTGCGCTGACCATCAGTGACCTCATCGCCTGGGTTGAGCAGACCTTCAGCATTCAGTTCCTCAATGCCGATGTGTACTTCATCAGTTACCTGCCATCGGAGCTTAATTTAAGTGATGTAGCGGTTATCGTTATTACAGCACTGAGCATCAGTTTTCTGGCAACCTTGTATCCGGCTTACCGGGCATCGCGAACCCAACCTGCAGAGGCGCTGCGTTATGAGTGATCAGGCTATGAGTGACGGCTCTGAAATCCAGGATAACGGTTTAGTGCTTGAGTGTCGTCAGTTAAGAAAGACCTATGGTGATACGGCTGCGCCTGTCGAGGTGCTTAATGGCATAGATCTGCAGTTAAAACGTGGTGAAAGACTGGCCATTATTGGTAGTTCTGGTTCCGGTAAAAGTACGCTGCTGAATATGCTGGGCGGACTAGATACCCCTACATCCGGGGATGTGCTGGTCGCCAATAAGTCGCTTTACAATATTAATGAAAACGCCCGGGCGCAGTTACGTAACCGTTCCCTGGGCTTTGTTTATCAGTTTCATCACCTGTTGCCTGAATTCAGCGCGCTTGAGAATGTAGCGATGCCGTTGCTGATCAGAGGTGTTGCTATACCAGAGGTTCGAAAACAGGCGGCAGAGCTGTTGCAAGCAGTTGGTCTGGGGCATCGGATTGAGCATAAGCCTGCCACCTTGAGTGGTGGTGAGCGTCAACGTGTGGCTATCGCGCGGGCTTTAGTGACTAACCCTGCCTGCGTGTTGATGGATGAGCCAACCGGTAATCTTGATCGGCATACGGCGCAGGATGTGCAGCTCCTGATGCAGCAATTGAACCAGGAATTTCACATCTCATTTATTGTGGTTACCCATGATCATGCTCTGGCTGAGCAGCAGGGGCGGGTGTTAGAGTTGAAAGATGGCTTGTTGCTGCCAATTAATACTTAGTCTTTTGTTTTGTTGTTTGCGCTGGCAGCAGGGTCATGGGGCTCTGCTTCGGCCTCGCTGTCTTCAGTGTGCAGCAGACAGACCTCTTCCTGTTTAGTCTTAAACCTTCTTTTTTTCCAGCTGTGGTTGACGTGCCATACCCAGAAACGTTGCATCAGGAAGTAGCCAAGACCACCGGATACGATGCCACAAACCATCGAGCCGACAATAAGTGGTAGCCAGATGGCAGACAGGCCGTTGGTAAACCATTCCCAGCTCAGTTCAAATTGAATGTCCTGCAGTGGGCTGCCCAGAATCAGCGTACCTACCCAGTAAGCAAAATAAAACATCGGCGGAATGGTTATCGGATTGGTGATCCAGACCAGGCCAACTGAGATCGGCAGGTTGCTGCGCACAAACAGTGCGATGATCGCCGCGATCAGCATCTGTGAGGGCAGTGGAATAAAAGCGCAGAACAGGCCAACAAAAAACGCCCGACAAACGGATTTACGTGTCAGGTGCCAAAGATTAGGGTCATGAATATGATCACCCAGCCAGCTGAGGTAGCGGTTTGACTTGAGCTTATGCTCATCCGGCATGTATTTTCTTATCAATTTGCGCGGCATCGGTGACGCACTTATAGTTACTTCGTGGGATTTATATTATGCCCACAGAATTCCCCTAAGCCAACCGGTGAGATCAAGGATGATCGGAATTTGTATAGGGATAATCGTAGTGGCGTTTCTGCCTGATTTGCCAGCGGTCTGGATATTGATCTCGGGCACTGTTTTTGCCGTCTATCTGATTGTTATAAATAGAAATTTCCTGTATGGAAATGTTTTATTTCGCAGCATTGCCTGGTTATTGCTGGGCTGTTGTTATGCCGGACTTTGGGGGCATTGGAATCTTGCTCACCGCATGCCGCTTGATTCATCTCCGACTGATCTTGTGGTGAGTGGTGAAGTGCTCGGTCTGCCTAAGCTAAGTCCTGGGTTGGTTCAGAAGAATGGTCGGGAGAACAGTCAGGGGCGGGTGCAATTCCTGTTTCAGGTCGAGGTAATAGAAGTCGAAACGGCAGGTGTGGCTGATTTACGAAAAATTCGCCTGAACTGGTACAGGGCTGAGCATAGGGTCGAACCCGGGCAGCGCTGGCGTTTCAGTGTTCGGCTAAAACCGCCTGTTGGGTTAAGTAATCCCGGCGCCTTTGATCTTACCGGCTGGTTGTTCCAGCAGGGTATTGATGCACGCGGCTATGTCGTATCTGAGCCTGTTCCGATGCGGTTGACCGACAGCCATTGGTCGCTTGATCGGCTGCGCTATGCTGCGTTGATCGGGTTGCAGGAGATAGGTTTGAGTCAGCGAAGTGTTGCGACGCTGAAGGCGCTGTTACTCGGCGATAAGAGCGCACTTGGTCAGCTCGAGTGGGATCTGTTACGGCAAAGCGGCACTGTGCATCTGGTTGTTATCAGTGGCCTGCATATCAGTATTGTCTGTTTGTTGGGGTATGCCTCAGCGGCTTTTCTGCAAAGGCTGGCATTGCGGTGGATACCTTTGGCGATAGATCTGCGTGGTCCCCGGGTGTTACTGGCGATTGTTGCCGGTGTGATTTATGCAGCATTAGCTGGATTCAGTATACCGACCCAGCGGGCGTTGATTATGCTTTGCGCGCTGTTCTTGCCGATGCTTCTTAGTGGAAAGGGTGTTGTATTTACGCTCTGGAAGCGCTGGTGGTTAGCGTTGACGCTAGTGTTGATGATCCAGCCGTTAAGTGTACATCAGCCGGGTCTGTGGCTTTCCTTTACTGCGGTTGCTGTGTTGTTTTGTGCAACGTCGGCGGAGGTTGGGCAAGGTCGCGCAGGGAGAGTGCGTCAGCTGATCTATAGTCAGTGGTTAATATTCATCGGTTTGTTGCCGTGGTTGCTGTTTTATACTGGTAGTGTGGCGCTTTGGGCGCCACTGATAAATTTGCTGGCGATCCCGTTTCTTAGCTTTATATTACTACCCGGAATATTGATATTACTGGTGCTCGGGCTGTTTATACCTGGTTTTTCTGTGCCTGTTCTCGACGGTCTCGTTGAACTCTTCTGGCAGGGGTTAGTGGTGGTCGTGGGTACGGGGGAGGGTGTTGTCTCAGCTGATCCAGATTTTAGCGGGGTTATGTTAGCGATTTGCGGCGTGATGTTGTTGGCATTGCCGCGATTGCTGGTGTTTCGCTGGTTAGGTCTGTTTATGTTTTTACCTCTATTGAATGTGTCGCAACCAGCGCTGCCTGATGGTCAGTTCAAGGTTTGGATATTTGATGTCGGGCAGGGGCTTGCGGTGCTGATCGAAACGCGCAATCGTACGGTGCTATATGATACCGGTGCAGGCTTCAGAAGTGGCGGTAGTGTTGCGCTCTATACTGTTATTCCAGCGCTGCAGTCGTTCTCGGTAGAGGCGATAGATCGTCTGATTGTAAGTCATTCAGATAATGATCATTCGGGTGGCTATGCTAATATCGAAAAGAGATTCGAGATCAGGAATCTTCAATCCGGGAGCCCGTCATGGCGCTCCCGTTTTGCTGCAAAGCCCTGTGTGAGTGGGCAGGCGTGGCAATACGATAACGTTCGTTTCAGTTATGTTCAGCCGCAGCATCCGGCGATAGAAAATGAAAACAATTTCTCATGTGTACTGTTAGTAGAGAGCGAACACTGCAGTTTGTTAATCCCCGGGGATGTAGAGAGCGTAATAGAGGCTCAGATTCTGCAACAATATCCCGGTCTTGAGCTCGACTGGCTGGTCGCTGCGCACCACGGCAGTCGTTTTTCGACGGATCTTACCTGGTTGCGGCAAATGCGCCCGGCGGAGGTGTTTTTCAGCGCCGGACTGGCTAATCAGTATGGTCACCCTGCAGCCGAAGTAATTGCCCGGGTTGAAGCAATTGGGGCGCGTTGGAAGAGCACTGCAACAGCTGGTGCAATTATCTTGCAGCAGCGTGGTACGGGATGCGTTAGCGAATCGTTTCGGCAGCAAAAAAAGCGTTACTGGACAGGTAGTTAATATCTATTCTGGCGTAGGCCTCTATGGTAGAGTATGGCCAGTCTTAAGGAGGGTTACAGGTGTTTGAACTGATTCAATCAGGTGGTTGGTTAATGGTGCCGATTATCGGCTGTTCTATTCTGTCGTTAGCGATCTGTCTGGAGCGGCTCTGGGTGCTGCAGAAAAGTCGTGTGGCGCCGGGTCATTTGCTGTCTGATGTTTGGCAGCTGGTCCGTGCCGGTGAGCTTACTCCCGAAAGAATGCAGTTGTTGCGCAACCAAAGTTCGCTGGGCCAGATTATGGTTGCAGGCCTCAATAATTCAAAGCATGGCCGGGAGGTTATGAAGGAGAGTATTGAGGAGGCCGCACATCATGTGGTTCATCATCTTGAGCGTTTCCTGAATCCACTAGGCACTATCGCTGCGATCGCGCCATTACTGGGATTGCTGGGTACAGTTATCGGCATGATTAAAGTGTTTTCAGAGATCATGTTACAAGGTACGGGTAATGCGAATGTGCTTGCTGGTGGTATCTCTGAGGCTTTGATCACAACCGCAGCAGGGCTCTCTGTGGCAATACCTACGCTGATTTTTCACCGTTTTTTCCAGCGCCGGATCGAGTCTTTGCTTGTCGAGATGGAGCAGGAATCGATTAAGCTGGTGGAAGTAGTTCATGGCGAACGTGAAATTGATTACGAGTAGAAGGGGACAGGGCAGTGAAGTTCCGACAGAAACAGCCTGAAGAGGTTAATGTTAACCTGACACCGTTGATCGATGTTGTCTTTCTGTTACTCATCTTCTTTATGGTTTCGACCACGTTTACTAAAGAGACTCATCTGCAAATAGATCTGCCTGAAGCTGAAGGAGAGGTGGTTGATGCGCAGGTTGAAGTGGTGGAAGTGGTAATCAATGTGGAAGGTGGTTACAGCGTCAATGGTAACGGATTGATTAATAATCAGCCTGAGACGTTGCGCCGTGCCATTGTCGATCAGGCCGGTGATAACCGGAAGCTGCCATTTATCATCTCTGCTGATGCCGATACGCCGCATCAGGCGGTTGTGACCGTGATGGACGTGGCGGGCAGGCTGGGCTTTGCCAGTTTGAGTATTACAACGCAAAAGCACCAGGCGGAGCAGTAATCGTGAGTCTTGAAACGGCCTGGTATAAAAGCAGTGCCTGGCTGGTTTTGTTGCGTCCTCTGGAAAGGTTGTTTTGTTTTCTTGCCAGACGTCGGCGTCAGCAATATCAGCACGGTACAAAGTCGGTCTGGACTGCGCCGGTGCCGGTTATTATTGTCGGCAATATCAGTGTTGGCGGTACCGGCAAATCCCCTCTGGTTATCTGGCTGATCGACTGGCTGCGTCAGCAGGGATATAAACCGGGTGTTGTCAGTCGTGGCTATCGGGCGCAACCTCCTTGTAAGCCATTTTTTGTCACTGCCGGTTCCAGCGTTGCCGAAGCGGGTGATGAGCCGCTGATGATTGTGCGCCGTACCGGTGTGCCTCTGGTAATCGATGCTGATCGTGTCGCAGCAACAAAATTACTCCTGCAACAAACTGATTGTGATCTTGTTATCAGTGATGATGGCCTGCAGCACTATGCTTTGGGTCGAACTATTGAAATCGCAGTTGTTGATGCGAAGCGAGGCTTTGGTAATGCTCGTTGCCTTCCGGAGGGGCCGCTGCGAGAGCCAGTGAGCCGTCTGGATGATGTTGATCTGGTGGTGTTTAACGGTGAACCAGAGCGCTCGCTTGTGCAGCCGGATATTGAGACAAAATGCAGTGTTATGCAGATTCGGGTTGCTGGATTGCAAGCGGTTGGTTCGGATTCAGCAAAGCATGCTGAAGGTGAGAGGTTTGTCGGGATGGATCAGTGGCAGGGTGAGCGTAAGGTTCATGCCGTTGCCGGTATCGGTAATCCCCAGCGTTTTTATAACAGTCTGGCCAATGTCGGTTTTACGCTGCAGCAGCATTCATTTCCTGATCATCATCAGTTTCGTATCGATGAGCTTCAGTTTGATGATGGTTTGCCGCTCATAATGACTGAAAAAGATGCCGTAAAGTGCGATCATATGCAGCTTAGGAATGCCTGGTATCTTCAGGTGGGCGCGCAGCTGGAGCAAGGTTTTGAGTTGCAGCTGCGGGAAAAGTTGACGCGCTCTTCCAGTAAGTAAGCGTTATATAAGTGTTATAAGAAAGAATTAAAGGCAAATATATGGATAAGAAACTTCTCGATATACTGGTTTGTCCGGTATCCAAAGCGCCAGTAGAGTGGAATAAAGAAACCAATGAGCTGTTCTGTCGCAGTTCTGGATTGGCGTATCCGATCCGTGACGATATTCCGGTAATGCTGGAATCTGAGGCGCGCACTTTAAATTCTGATGAACGGCTGAAGAAATAGGATCGATTATGGCTTTCTCTGTTGTTATACCTGCGCGTTTTTCATCTTCCCGCTTTCCCGGCAAGCCGCTGGCTGATATTGCCGGCAAGCCGATGGTTCAGCATGTCTATGAGCGGGCGCTGCAGAGTGAGGCGGAGCGAGTGATTATTGCCACCGATGATCAGCGTATCGCGGATGCTGCAGTCAGTTTTGGTGCTGAAGTCTGTATGACGTCGTCTGAGCACCCATCCGGAACGGACCGGCTGCAGGAAGTGGTTCATAGTCTGGGGTTTTATGCTGATGATATCGTGGTCAATGTACAGGGTGATGAGCCGCTGGTTCCGCCCCGGGTGATTAACCAGGTCGCGCATAACCTTGCTGCAGTACCTGAGGCCAGTATTGCGACGTTGAGTGAACCGATTGAAGATCTTGTCAGCGTGATGAATCCGAATGTTGTTAAAGTGATTGCCGATGCCAATGGCAAGGCGCTTTATTTTAGTCGGGCGCCTATTCCCTGGCCGCGGGATGCATTTGCTGATCAGGCCGGGCGGTCACAGTTTCCTTCAGATGTGAATTATCAGCGTCATATTGGTATCTACGCGTACAGGGTCAAGTTACTGAATGATTTTGTTCGCTGGGCGCCAGCGCCGATCGAAGAGACTGAATGCCTCGAACAGTTGCGGGCGATGTGGAATGGTGCATCGATCCATGTTGATGTGGCCGATGAGTTACCGCCTGCCGGTGTTGATACGCCGGAAGATCTGGAGCGCATCCGTAAGTTGTTTGAGTCCTGAGCAGGGTCTTAGCTGGTAACGTTGTTATCTCTTCGTTAGATCCAAATAATTCTGACATAAAATCTGAACTATGAAAAAAGTCCTCTTTGTTTGTCTTGGAAATACACGAACTGGTTCGTAATAGGCTGATTTTGAAGGACTTAATTTTATTTTCTCAAAACTTTCTTAAAAGTTTCTGAAAACTAAATAGCTAAGTCGGCGTTCACGACTGTCCATTCAATTCCGTGGCCGTCCAGATAATGGGCGGTCATCTTCGCATCCGTATGCCCTAACAAGGCTTGCGGATCGATTCCTTGTTCCTGGTATAAGTGTGCCCCTAGAGATCTGATCTCATGGAAAGTAGGGCGCTCTTTTGCTGGCATGCTGTCGAATAAACCTGTCCGGTTCCGGGCTGAAGCAAACCCCCGGGTAATGTTATCCGGTTGCAGCGGCATACCTGCTTTCACTTCTTTATGTGTGGCGCCAGCAGAACGCCTGCTTTGAATATGATGAATCAGGTATTTGGATAATATCCCTGACTGCCGGCACTGTTTGATAATGGGCTTTAACTGATCGGTAACAGCGATTCTTAAGTGCGCTGCGTTATTGGTGCTGTCTTCGCGCTTCCTCTTCTTGGATTTCTCTGTCTTCTGTTGCACGACATGGAGGAATCCATCTTTGATCTTGGAGAACTTCATGGCGGCTATGTCTTCCCGGCGCTGCAATGTGATCAATCCCAGCAGCATTGCGTTCTGAATATGCGGCGGTGCGAGCTCAAGAATGGCGTCGAACTGATCTTTAGTCAGCCGCTTCCGGGTAACTTGCACCGAAACTTGTAGGGTTTTTTGAGCCGGATTGGAATCAACCAGACCGTGACCCATCGCAAACTCAAAGCACTTTACGAGCTGGCTGCGCATTCGCTTGGCCATTCTGCGCTTACCTTCTGATACCCAGGTATCGAGAAAGTCCGAGCAATGAAATACTGTGATGTCGATAATCGGGAACGGCCCCAGCTTTTCACGCATCAAGCCAATGTCGTATGTTAACTGGTCCTGAGTTTTCTTCGCCAGGCCTTCGGTGGATCGGAGCTCAGTATATTTATCGAGCCAGCTATCAAAGGTATTGGCCCGACCAAGCACACGATCAACCAGTGATACTTCTGTAATTAGCATCGTATTCAGCTGATTGGCTGCAAGAATTGCCTGAATGCGATCTGAGCCCATAGAGGTGCGGTCACCCGTCTTCGGATGCTTGTAGCTGAAGTAGACCGCTTTACCTTTACGAGTCGCATAAAGGTTGTATGGCAGATCTCTATTCCCAGGCTTTCTTGGTCTGTTCACGATGCTTTCCGTAGTACCTTATCAATCAGCTGATCAGCAACAGTAATCTGCTCATATACCCAAAATTTACCGCCCAGCTCTACGCCAGGCACCACGCCCTTTTTAATCCAGTTTACGACTGTCTTACGGCATGGGCGAGAGTCGGCGGTGAATTCCTGATCCAAATATTCATCAATGCTCATTTTACGCTGTGCCATAGTTCCCCCTGCTGCTGAAGTGTCGTGCTAACGGTTTTGGTAAGTAAATCTGCTTTATTTATCATTCCTTCTTCGTCTCTTAGCTAGTGCAACGCTCTTCAAGCCCGCGCCCGATCAGTTGCTTTACAGTCAATTCCAAGTGCGAATCATTCCTATACAAAGCAGCAAAACTAGCCGATAGTTAAAGTGAACCTTGGGACCGGAGAGCTGTCTTTTTATCGTCCTTGGCAGCGTCCCCCTACGTTGTCTTGTACGTCTCCATTCAAAGGTGGCTCTCCCCTATCATTCCTTCCTCTATCTCTTTGCTAGTGTGGTTAGGCTGATGATCGGTTGAAGTACCGCTTCACTTCGGTACCGATCCAGTGACCCACCGGCTCAGATACGCCGTTACCGATACCGCGGTAAGCTGCAGTGTCGTTGCATTCAAACTTGAACCAGTCTTCTACGCCCTGAAGGCGAGCCCATTCCCGGACAGAATAGGGGCGAACCCCCAACGGGAAGCGCTTATCTTTAACCAGGCGAGTACTTTTATCTTTGGCGTAATGTGCAACGCAGGTCGGCGCGATATCGTCGTTAGCCGGATCAGAGATAATCGGCAGATCCCGGTAAACACCATTCATCCGGTTGGCAATCGCCTTTGGCAAAGTAATGCGCGGATCGTTCTCCAGGATATCTTTCAGTCGCACTCGCTTGCCGGCCTCTGGTGGTCGGAAGTTAAACGGCTTTTTTGTGCCGAAGATAATCAGGCGCTTGCGCTCCTGGGGCAGCCAGACGTTGGACTGGATAGGGCAGAACACTTGCATGTAGTAATCCGGCATCTTGGTCATTGCTTCCATGACTACAGGAAATTTACGCAGGCCCGGCACGTTCTCAAGCCAGAACAGCTCTGGGCGAGCAACTGCCATGTGGCGTAGAGCATGAAGATACAGACCATCACCGGTACGGGTGCCGTGAATATCAGCAATAGCGCTGTACTTGGTGCAAGGATAGGTAAAGCCCATGGCGTCACAGCTGTCTTGCTCCAGTACCAGTTCTTGAGTGATATCGCACTGCTTCATGTGGTCGCCCAGGTTATCCCGGTATACCTTGCATGCGACTGGATCTAGTTCGAATGACTGTCCGATCTCAATGCCTGCTCTGATTACTCCGGCATCACCAATGCCCATTCCGCTGAAATAGGTGTTTGCTACCGGTGTGTATGCTGCATTCATTCGTAAATCCTTCTCTCGTATATTGCCGCTATCGACCCCATCATTACTGCTGCGCATACCATAAATAGGGTTAGGTGCAGAGTCTCGGTGAGGACGTAGATCATGTGTTCTCGGCCAGCTGTGTCACGTTTAAGAAATCGTCAAATCGTGACATGTCACGTTTGATGGAGTGCGCGGCGACATGAATCAGGCGAGTTACTACCTCGGCCGGCTCTTCAAACTGACCCGCTTCCATAAGCCAATTTAGTTGTTCTCGGGTGCCTTTATACATTTCCATATTGAATGGAGCAGCTCCCATATTGGCTTTGTGCTCCGCATCTCGCATGCGCTGGTCAGCTTTTCGTTCTGCTGCTGTTTTGGCCATCTTTATGCTCGCTTCAATTCCAGCGTTAATTGATTAGTTCTATAAACAAATCCATTAACCCCGGGCTTCTCGAATCTCTGTACTACTCCCCCCAGAGATGCCTCCCGCAGAACCATTGCCACCTTGTTGGCGGATACTCCGCAAACCTCAGCTAAGAGACTGGCGGTGTATTCCTGGTCCGGGTTCATGTTGGCGATAATTGCGGTACCGCCTGTATCGGTTGCTGTGGCCATGATGGTCTCCAGTTTTATTAAAGGGGCCGCACCAGTCGCTGGTAGTGGGGGAGCTGAGGCCAGCGCTGGTGGGCGTAAATCGTTAAAAAGGTATGTCGTCGTCAAAGTCGTCACCGGCAGGTACTGGAGCAGGAGCTCCCTGTGGTGCATGCTGCGGGCTCTGCTGTGATTGTTGTGCTGGTGGATTGTCACCACGGCTATCCAGCATCTGCAGTTCATTGGCAACGATCTCAGTGGTGTAACGATCCTGTCCGGACTGGTCCTGCCACTTGCGGGTGCGTAGCTGGCCTTCCACATAGACCTTTGAGCCTTTGCGCAGGTATTCCGCTGCTATCTCTGCCAGACGGTTGAAGAACACAACCCGGTGCCATTCGGTGCGCTCCTGCTGCTGACCGGAGTTCTTATCCTTCCAGCTCTCAGAGGTGGCGATTGTGATATTGGTAACCGCATTGCCTGACGGCAGGTATTTGGTTTCCGGGTCATTGCCCAGATTACCGATCAGGATTACTTTGTTTACGCCGCGAGCCATTAGCGGATCTCCCTTACAAATAATGTTCTTTCTGGCCAGTTGAGCCTGGCTGCTGTTCTTGCCGCTTCGATATTCGAATGGCTTAGGGTGATATCACCCAAGTACTGATTGGTTTTCTTGTCCTTAACTACGTACTTCATTCCTTAATCGCCTCTGTATTTCCCGCCGTTCTTGTCCTTTAGCTCACCGTATGGATCAAACTCTGGCTGATGCTTCTTCAGTTGCTCTATCTGAGCATTTAGCTTTCGAATGTGCTTACGCATTGCCCGGATCACCGCGCCTTGTTCTACCTGCTCGCCAGTCTCTCTGTTGAGTACTCCGGTAGCGTTGCAGGCGTGGCATTCAAGTTCGTAAAACATATTCTTCGTTTGGCCTGACCCTTTGCAGTCGCCGCATTTTTTAAGGGGTGGCACATCAAGCTGTAGATCGGGCCCTGCTTTCTTTACCATCCCGCTCGAATTTCCCTGGTTGCTTCGCCGATACCGATGCCTGTTTTCCAACCGTAAAATGCATATCCAGCCAGAACGGTTAGATAGCCAAACAGCAGGAATAGGGCGCAAACTGCGATAATTAGTAGCGCGATAAACAAGGCTTCAGTGTTCATACAGCCACCTCATAGTGGCCAATCAGCCAGTCGTTTTGCAGATAATCAGGTAGGTCTGAAGCTTCCTCGATGGAGGCGAAGTCACGACCGCGGCGAGTCCGTACCCGGCGGGCTATGTTGTCATCGAAGTCATTGGCCAGATTGATCAGCATAGAGAAGATCACGCATAGGCGGATGATTGCCCCCAGATCGATCAGCTTATCCAGAGTTACTACAACGTCATTAGTGCGGAGCTTGTAGTAAAGGCTCTGCCAGTACTGTTTCACGTTGGAAACGCTACAGTGAAGTTCCTGGGCAGCTTGCTTCTGGCTCATGCCGTTCTTTCGGCATATCGCTGCTCGCACTTCCCCGGCGGTTATCTTCTCGCCTGAAGCTAGAGCGACTGGACGGCCTTCCCAGTTCAGTAGTGCATATCCATTTGCTGTTCTAGAGATCATAAGAGCTGCCTAATAACTTTAAGTTGTAATTATGCTATTACTTAAGATTGTTTGAGTCAACAACATAAAGTTGTTTTGTTGTGTGTGCTGCATTTTATGGGTGATTGATTGCTAGAGTTGATTAGTTAACAAGGAAAAGGAGTTAGGTATGGTTAAGTTACTCACACCTGGTACAGGCAACCAGAATGCAAACCGGCGGCTAGCGATAGATTACATTGCAGAGAATGTTATGGATGTGGATTCTATTGACTATACCAAGGGAAACATCGCTACTGCTGATGGTAAGGAATACCATGTTTCTGCTTATGCAGAATCTGGGGCTGCATTTGTATCAACTCCGGGCATGGATAAATCAAAAAATAGCATTTACGAATCTGGTTTGACTAGCTTGATGTATAGGCAGCTTAAAAAAGATAAGCGATCATTTGTATATGAGGTCGATCCCAAATTGATATCCGTTCCCCGAGGTTCGTCCACTGCAAGTTGGGAGGAGATTGATAAGTGTTCTTCAAGGGTCTGGATTTGTGTTGGAAATGAGGTGAGAGTATTTGATCGGAGATAGTAGATCAGGCAAAAGAAAGCCCGCGAGTAGCGGGCTTTTTTTAATGAGTTGTAGTGAGTTTTTCAGATTCTTGAGATTTAGCAAAATTTACAATAGCTTTAGTATTTGAAAACTGAACTGTATTTACTCCTAGGTGAATAAGTTCATTTTCAAAATCTTTGATGTAATCTCGAACCTTTACGTCTTTTGTAATGGGCTGATCAAGGGTTACCAATAGGTTTTCTGGCTTAACGGCTCCATTTTTAGCAAGCCTGCCAATTTTCATTAACCATAGATCTGCATGATCAACTATCTTGGCTCGAATATTTTGATCGAAAGCTATTGGCTTGATAACGCTTACAGGTGTTTCTTCGGTTACTCTAACAAGAGGAAGAGACACATCCGTGATTCCATCGTTTAACCTCACCTGTTTATAGTATCCATCCAGCTTAAGCTGCTTTAGACAGCTACGAACATTTCGAACCATATCTTGCTCACGATACTTTTTAGTAACAAAGCTACGTCCGACATAGTGTTGGTATAAGTCGTCAGCTTTGACATCTAAGTCATGAGTTAAGATGACTCGGACATCAGAGAAACGGAGTATAGATCCTTTGTTTCTAAGTGTTTCGGCAAACAGTGCAGTGCCAATCTCACTGTTGGGATGCTCAGTGAGCATTCTTTCCAAATTCTCGAGTTCATGCTTTAACCGAAGAATTACATTCTTGTAAAGTTTTGGTTCCAATCCATCAAAGAATTGGGTAACCCTTGCGAAGCGAGTTGGCGTAATCCTGTAAGTCATTTTGCCAGTGGAAGGGCAATAGATCGCTATACCAATATTGGCAAACTCTTCCGTCTCAATAAACGGTGCAAAGCGAATAATATTGTACTGGCATGCGTACTTCTTCATGTCAGTGCCTCCCAAAATTTATCGTGTTGATAATCTAGCAATTGTGCCTTTATTGCACCAATACGTGCTGCGAGTAGAAATGGGTCATGGTCCGCCCACTCATCAGGTATTTGTTTTATGCAATTGTCCAAGTGCAATAATGCTTCAGCAAAGCGATCTTCGTAGAGAGCTCTATCGATCATGTCGATTGGCTTCTCCTTAATCTTAGCCGCAAAGACGTGATAGTCTAACAGGTCTTGAACCGAAAAATCATTTGCAAACGCTAAGTTGTGGTCAATGATCTGGATCGAATTATCATTAGGATCGAACAAAATGTTAGGGTTGCCGCCACTACTGCTAAGTTGTCTATCATTATGCTTGATCCAGTAATCGAACATGAAAATATCGCGCTGAAGGGGTGACGGTACGTGATTGACATCTATGAAACTGATCACATCACAGGGCGAAATTGATAACGATCCAAAATAGTGTTCGTATCTTAGGTCATCCTGCCATTCATGTTTCACCCATCTTACCATTGTGGGATCAAGGTAAAGAATTTCATGGGCCGGTATGGGTAGTCTGAAGGCTGCCGCTAGATTTGCACATATCCATTCACGAATTAATCCCGGGCCGGTTGCATTAGCACCCTTTACGTAATACTTTTCTGAGTTATTGGCCTTGCAGATAAAGGGCTCTAAGAAGCCGGTCTTAATATCGCATCGCTTAAGAATTTCTTCGATTTCCAGCATATTCCTTTGCTCTATAAATCCCCCATCAGAACTTTAACTGCTCGTCCGATGATGCGTAGTTGTTCAAAATTGTGATGAGAGATTGTCTCATCCACGTATGCCGGGTTGGTTTTGTTGTCAGAGCTGATTATCCAGCTGCCGTCCATGCGCTTTAGAAGCCGCTTTACTCTAAGTTCGTTATCAACTGCGATAGCGTAGATATTACCGGATACGGGCTTATTATCTGCTGTATTAACCAGCAGCATGTCCCCATTCTGGAGTCTTGGACTCATTGAGTCGCCAATAACGGTAACAGCTTTGAGTGCCGCTTCTGGATAGCGTTGCTCTATAATCCACTGGCGGGAGATTGGTACCCAGTCAGTTGCATGTTCCAGATCAGCAACAGAGCCGCTACCAGCTGAGAGCTCTACTTCAAGAATAGGAATGTTTACGTAGTTGATGGCGGCTGCGTGTGACTCATTTTCTGAGCCAAACTGAAGCCATTCTGGGGTGACATTTAGAAGCTTGGCTAATTCATCCAGTTTTCGCGGTCGAACCGTTTCTCCAGACTCAATCTTATAGATAGTGGTCTGGCTTACATTTGCTTGTTTCGCAAGAGACTCTTGGGTGAGTCCAATTTGCTCGCGTGCACTTTTAAATCTGTCTTTAAGCATCTAGTGATTATTACAACTTTTGGTTGTATCGACAAAAAGGATTAAGTTGTTGAAAATAACAACTTAAAGTTTTATTCTTTCGTTAATTTCTACTCTTGGAGCTATAGATGTCCGCATATGAATCATTAAAGAAAGCTATAAACCTTGCTGGTGGGCAGACCGAACTGGCCCGTCGAGTAGCTGATTTATCTGGTAAAGATGTTAAGCAACAGCACGTGTACAACTGGCTTCATCGACAGCGCCAATGCTCTAAGTGCTTCGCTCGTTACGTTGAAGAAGCGGTTAGTAATGAAGTTACAAAAGAGGATTTGTGTCCTGATTTGTATTCACCCATTGCTAAGAAAACATCTTAAACGGTAGGGCCTTTTTATTTATCACTAGCGGTATATGGGTAGATATACAGGTATCGCTGATAGGGATTGAAACAGTGATTTAAGAAACGTGACATGTCACGAAACGAGGAATTAGCAATGCCGGAATTGGATTCAGAAGGCTATGTGAAGTTTGAGCCAACTAACGATAAGCAGCGAGAGCGGCAGAAGCAGCCTAAAACCCTCATTAACAAGGTCCGAGCTGCTTCTGTAGTTACAACTATTGGCGCGGCGAATACCGGTTACTCAACATTAATGACGCTTATGTGGCCGGTCGAGAAGTTCACACTGAGTGACGCCACAACTGAGGCTTTCAATATTTTTGGAGATGCCCTAGCTGCTGCGCTAGAAGATATGCCTCGTCATCGTTCTGACCAGATTTTGAAAGCTCAAGTTGATCGGCTGATTTGAGTTGGTTGATTTTAGTAATGCAGTGGTAGTCGCCGTTATCGATCTGAATTACATCACCCACCTGAGGGGGTAGATCGGTTGAATAGGTTTTAGGCTGCATATCGTCGGCATCGGCGAGATATTTCAGTCGAAAGGAATAGGTTTTATCAGACATGCGTAGCTCCGTTACTTGATGTGTGTAGGAACTTGATAGTAGCGGTGTTGCGCATCTTTTTATAGCAAGGAAGGGCGGTCACTCCCTAAAGCTCACTAGGCCGGGAGTGACCAAACAGACAATAAAAAACCGCTATCAATGGGCGGCAACCCTAAGCGGTTTTTTATCAACTGAGGCAGCAATTATGAATCATCAATTTGGATCTCGCAACAGGCTGGCTGACCTATGAGTATGACTTTAATGGCTAAAGCCATGGAAATGAAAGTGGGTAACCCGCTGCGTAAGCTTATCCTGCTTAAGCTGGCTGACAACGCCAATGATAAAGGTGAATGCTGGCCTAGCTATAAGCACATTGCTGATCAGTGTGAGACTAGCCGCCGGTCGGTTATTGCTCATATTGATACGTTGGTGGAAATGGGGCTGGTCAAGATCCGTCACCGTAAGGCTGCCCAGGGCAATAAGTCGAACCTTTATCAGCTGGATTTATCGGGTGGTGAAAAATCTGCACTACCTAAGCGAGGTAAGAAGGGTGGTGAAAATACTTCACCACCCCCTAGTGCAATAGATTCACCAGCTAGTGCAGTAGGTTCACCACCGGATGCTGCAGATTCACCACCTAGTGAAATTCCTGCACCACCCCCTAGTGCAGCAGCTGCACCCAGAACCAGTCACTCTCTTGAATCAGTCATGGAACCGGTCATGGAACCTGTTGCTGACGTAGATGGTTCTGAGGTTGATTTGACCACCAGCGAACACGGCGTCGATGAAAATCATCCTGCTCTGCGAATCGATACAACCCAAACTGCTGATCAACTTTTGGCAGTCCACCAGCCCCGTGAACGATTCGCAATGCATTTCGACTGGCAGCCATCTCAGCGATTCAGTGAGATCTGCCAGGTGATGGGCGTCAACCTTTCCCTGTTCAACGAAGACCAGCAGGAACAGACCTTGGGTGAGTTTCGGGTTTACTGGAGCAGCCGTGATAACCAGCTCAATCAGACTGGCTGGGAACACAAACTGGCTAACCGGGTTAAAGCGCTTCAGGTAACGCAGGCAGCCAATGACAGCCAGCAGAGCCCGCAAGGCAAACGAGCAGCGGTAAGCGCTGCGATTATGGATATCAACGACCAGGATTGGTGAGGTGAGTATGAAAGTAAAAGCATTTCCGGCAGGGGCGACCCACCAGCACAAGAACACATTCCAGTTTTTCAAGGTTGATCGTAACCGGGTGTTCAGGATCGGCAGTGAGGGCACGTGGGTGGCATCGACGGTTACCCGGGAAGAGTTGAAGTATCGCGGTGAAGCTTTGGAGGATGTAGCTAGTGCCTAAGTCCAAAACCAAGTCTGAAAAGCAGTATCACCAGGACGTAGCTGATTTGGGTTGCCTGGTATGCAAGAACATTGGTCACCCTGGTTCACCTGCAGAGATTCACCATATTCGCGACGGTGCCGGAGTAGGGCGGAAGGCGAGCCACTTTGAAGTAATCCCGCTTTGCGCTTCTCACCACCGCACAGGAGGCTGGGGTATAGCTTTTCATGCTGGTAAGCGTGAGTGGGAAGAGCGTTACGGCAGTCAGACTGCTTTGCTTAATCAGGTAGAGCGAGAACTTATTGAATACCGGGAACGGATAGTGGGGCGCTAATGCTTCATAACGAACACGTTTATAAATGGTACCGGTGGAAAGGTTGGGTTGCAGGTCAGCGTAAGAGATGGATGCGGAGAGACTTTATGTATCAGTGGGCAGAAGACGAGAGGGCAGCACAGTGACAGCAATGATTATCGGGATTGATCCGGACCTGGTTAAGAGTGGGGTGGCTGTAACAGCTGGTGGCAGGATCTTAACGCTGGATGCAATGAGCTTCTTTGATCTGATTGGCTTTATTGATGAGCATAAGCACCAGGCGGTTTTCCATGTTGAGAACGTGGAGTACTGCAAGGCGGTTTATCCACGGAAGGGTGCTGATTCCCCTGGAGCAAAAGCGAAGATTGCACAAAATGTGGGTCAGGTTAAAGCTATTGGCCGGTTGCTGGAGGAGTATCTAAAAGGATCTGGCGCTAATTATAAGCTGATCAGGCCGCTGGTGGGTACGGTCAAGAAAAAAGCCAAGAAGGATGCTGAGTTCTTTAACCGGCAGACTGGCTGGCAGGGTAAGAGCAATGAAGATAAGCGTGATGCTGCCTTGTTGGCCTTGTACGGGAAGTGAGGCCAGAACACGAAGCGGCTAATGCTGCCCTGGCTCACTGGCCAGATAAAAGAGCAATGCGTAAAGAACTGCAGAACTACGATAGAAGTATAAAGCTGGTGGCTGGTGGATTGGTTAAGCGCCAGATGCTGATGTTCGATTTTGAAGACTACCGATATCTGCCCTGGTGCAAAGTGAGGCCTAACGATGGTAAACGATCTGAGGATCAAGAACGTAGTTGACCGGTTTATCTCAGTAGAGATTGCTCGGGAGCTAAATAAGGATGCTGGCTATCGTGCTGAGCACCAGCTAGGTCGGATAATTGATTACATGGGTGATCTGCCGGAAGGAGGGCAGGGTGGGAATAGCAATGGAGCTATGATCTACCAGGTAAGCATGATGTTTAAAGAGCCGGATGACCCTCAGACAATGTGGACATGTAAGGCGATGCGATTCCTAGAACGGAAAAGTGAAAAGCAGTATAAGGCGCTGGTGGCTTGGGTGTTGTTTTCTAACCGGCCAGACCCTGAAAATGAGTGCGATTATCACACTAAGGAAAGGATCGCAGTGCTGGTGGGGATGAGCCGTTCTGCATTTCATAACAATTTAGAGGCAGGGAAGCGGTTTATAGCTGAGTTGATAGAGCTTTCTGAATGTGGGGCGGTGTGTTCTTGAATTTTAAAACCCACTGTATAAAAACATAAGTTATCGATTTGTTGCTTGATATTCTTTGCATACGTATGTTTTAGAGGGGGGCGGAGGCATTTAAACAGAAGAGCCATTGACTGAATCAATGGTTCTTCTATAGGGGGGGAAAGATCATAGCTTTACGAAGTTAAATGACTTGCCATGAAGGCATATTTATTAGGGTGCCTTCAACCTACCAGCTAAGAGAGTAGCCGCACGAAGAGAAATCGCCATCATTGTAAGAGTTGGATTTTGAGGTCCCGAGCTAGGGAAGCATGCTCCATCCACAACGAGCAGATTAGGTGCATCCCAACAGGTGTTGTCAGGAGCCACAACAGAGTTTTTAGGGCTAGTTCCCATACGTGCAGATCCTACTTCATGGACACACAGCCCAGGAGTGCCTGCTTCTTTTCTGATGGAAGTAACACTTAGTCCCGCCTCAGAGGTCATCTCTTGAAGTGTTTGTACCATATCTTCTATCATCATTTTGTCGTTAGGACCGTATGTACACTTGATCTTTAATGTCGGCAATCCCCATGCATCCTTCTTTTTAGTCAATTCAACTTTATTCTCAGAACGGGGAAGCATCGGCCCAAAAGCAGTTAAATAGAAACGAGCAGGGATATTATCTGTTCGGATACTTTCTTTTAGTACTGTTCCGAATCCAGGACGTTTTTTGATATCTCGTGGAATCATATAGTGCTTTACAGCACCTTCTATTCCGTAACCTCTAATGAACTTTGTTTCAGGATCTTTACCGGGAATGTTCTTGAACTGCGGTATATATATTCCGTTTGGTCTTCCTTCATCGTGAATGCCGGGAGGGCGAACGACCTCAGGTAACCAACCAACTGCCCAAACCGAATGGACATGGCCATGCAAGTAGTGACCCAAGGCCCCTGATTTGGCACCGATACCATTTGGTAGCTTCGAGGTACGACTCGAAAGCAGTATTCGAGTCGTGGCAAGAGTCGATGCTGCGAGTACAACGGCCTTGGCTTCAACCCGTACGGTTTCGCCAGTCTGTTTGTTCACATATTCAACGCCACGAGCCTGTGAATTGTCGCTGGTCATCAAAACGTGGCTTACATGAGCATCAGTTGTAATGCGTAAATTACCTGTCGAATTGGCCTCTTTAAGTGTGGAGCCCACACTACTGAAAAAGGAGAAACTCCCGCACCCACGATAGCAATGACCGCAATAGTGGCAGGGGGTGCGTGAATTTACACTCTGGGTTAAAGTTGCCGTTCGACCTATGATCACCCTTCGTTCCGGCCATTTTGTTTCTACTCTGGACTTCAAATGGCGTTCACCTTCGGTAAAATACATTGAAGGAAGGAAAGGACCATCAGGAAGTGTAGGTATTCCATCTCGATTCGCACTCACGCCGATATAACTTTCTACTTCGTCGTAATACGGTTCCAGATCGGCATAGCTGATAGGCCAATCCACACCGAATCCATCTGTACTAGCAGCTTTAAAATCATGATCTGAATACCGATAGACTTGGCGTCCCCACATATTCGTTCTACCACCTAATTTTGATCCCCTAACCCAAACATAAGGTTGATCTTCTTGCGTCTGATACGGATTGAGATCATCGCGGTCGAACATATGATGAGCATATTCATTACAGGCCCAGACTTTTGATTGTACTTTCTGTGTTTTGGCATACATAGAAGTGTTAGACAGCATGTTGCGGTACGGTAGGTCATACGGAAAATCATGTTCTCGAAAGTCGTTTTTGGGGCGTAAATCAGACCCCGCATCCACAACAAGAACTTTGAAGCCCGCTCGTGTAAGGGCCAACGCAGCCCATCCTCCGGTGGCTCCTGAGCCTACTACAATTACGTCGTAAAAATCTTCTGGTGGACCTACATTCAGGCTGCTTGAAACTGGTGGATGCATATTGGGATGCTTAGCTACCCGCAGTTCCTGATGAAGGCCGTGCTCAGTTCGATAGTATGAATTGATGGCAGTTGATTTAGCCATTAGGGAAAAGGTAGCTGCCTTGTTTCCTGTGTGATTAGCGTCAAGCAATTCGCCCATAATTCTTGTGGCTTGACTAAGTGATGCTGAACTAAATGACTGCCCCGTGGTGCTGATAGCGTAATCATTTAAATGTCGAATACCATTTCGCCATGATTGTTGATTATCTTGGGGAGATTTAGCCGTGATTGTATCAATAAAAGATGGTATGCCTAGAAAAACAGCGCCTGGACTGTCTGGCTCAGACGGAATTAACAAGTCTATGAAGCGTGTTATGGTTTGTAGTTCCTCTTCGGTGAAGAAGCCTTTACTCTCGGGCATTTATCCACTCCTATGGAATATCATGTTATTCCTAAAGTATGCGAAGGTGACTCAAGATTTCACTTGGTTGCGCAGAAGCTTAATGATATTTCGTCGTATCTGGCTGCAAGTAGCTCTTCACGGGAAGTGAATGGAATCTTGAGCTTTCGTAGATGCTATAAAGTCGAAACCCTCTCTAAAAGTTTACAATAAATTCCTACTCGAAAAAGCTGCCGGCACGGTGAGGTAAGTAAGCTGATCCCTACATACAATCATAAAAGTATCAATAACTAGAGTTGCGTGTAGATGATTCTCCTAAAGCTAACCTAGAACAGGTTAGTTTATAATAGGAAAAAAGCATAATTACTGCCGATTATCTTCTTTTATATTTTTTATGTGCCTTTGTGGTCGATTTCTGCATCTTATGTGAATACAGTGGAGTTTTGGTCTTTGAATAGACGCTAACGACACAGAGAAATATTAAGTAATCAGTAAAAATAATCGCTCTCTGGTAGTTTAAAAGAGGAGCTGGGAATTACCCGAGAGCAGCGTTTTTATAAGCCTTAGCAGCTTGGATAAAAACAGCGATTGTCACCATCATGCCTCATGCTCCAACCAAGAGCAGATATTGGGTCTCTCCGACCACCTGGTCCAAATAATTCAATATGAACATGATCTTCCCTACCACCGCATTTGTTAGCTGATCCACAGTATGTTGTATTGCCTGAACAACCACTGGTGCAAATGACCTCACCACGGGTAACTTTTCTATTTCCGTTACCAACAGCACTACTTAGATGCGCATACACGATTGTGTAGTTATTACCGCCACTCTTGTAGTTAAGGAATATATGGTTTCCCCATTTTCCACCTGAGCCCCGTGGATTCCATTGAATTGAGCCGTTAACTAGTGCTACTAATCTTGTTCCAGAGTTAGCGTATATATCAGCTCCTTTGTGATTTCCGCCACGGCCATTGAATTTGCTTTGTTTGGGGCACCAGCGAGGCCTGTTACGCGAACCATACCATCCGCGATATTCTGCATTGTATGCAAGTGTTTTTAATTCTGTGTCCTCATCTTCGGTAAGGCGGTCTTCATATCCATCAATTTCTTCGAGATCTTTGTGTGCATCTCCAGACTGAAGAAAATTGATAATATCTTGATCAGATAACGCTTCCGGATAAAGGTCAGTGACTTTTTCGTCAAGAGTGTTCTCGTTCTTTAGACCCATTAGTTTTCTCCTTTCATTTAAGATGTTTCCCTGACTTAGAATTAGTAAGGTTTGACGTTTTGATAATCGATGATTATCAGTGGTTTAAAGACCATTGAAACTTTCTTGATTCTATATCTGGAGACATCTATCTGGCGCCTTTTCATGTCAAATTATAAAGGTTTGATTAGCTGGGCCTGTATTACTGTAGATGGTGTTTTATAAATAAACTCTAGGAGTTTTTCCTATTTTTTCTGTTAATAAGAGGAAATGTAGAATTTTTTATAAGTAATTCGATAGCTGCGTTTCAAGTTCGGCACGTCTATCTAAGGAAAAGAGTCATTGATCCGAGAGTCAATGGTTGATGCTTTGTGAGCTAAGGTTCGTAGCACAAAAATGTAATTGTGGTTCTACCTCCCGTTTTGGCCACATGTGGCTGATAATCAGGAACTTACCTGCCAATTAATTAAAAACATATGATTACTTAGAACCATCATTTATCGTGTTGATTTGTATGGGATATTCGAAAATCATAAGCGTTATCATGTCTGTCGACTACAATTAGGTGATTATAGGATATGACTGGCTGAAGTCAGTTAAGAGTAGCCGCTTACACTGAGATATTTATATTCTCGTTCTTACGAGGGGCGTAGAAATTTTATGCTAGGGATCATTATGAGAAAGCTTTATTTTATTGGCCCGAAAGATGTTTCTGTAAATATTTTTATTCAGTGGATTATAAGAGACGAATCTTATGGCGTTTAATTACTACCTTCCAGTGACACTTTCTGACGGGAAAGATACACAGGCATATTGGTCAAAGAACCCATCAGGGCATGCATTAATCTTTGTACACGGCTTCGCTGGTAACTCTGTTGCTACGTGGCAAAGCTTCCCTATTATGTTACAGGCGTTAGATGAATGCGAAGGATGCGACTTGATTTTCTATGGCTACGACAGTAAGCATACACGCTCGAGGGATAGCGCTATTGATGTACGTGATTTCCTCCAAAAACTGTCCACTAATCCTCTAAGTGTCATAAATAGTTCATTGCCGCCAGAAGACGCGCGCCGCAATGCTTTTGCTTATTCTAGAATAACAGTGGTCGCACATTCTCTTGGTGCCATCGTAACTCGTGAAGCCCTTCGGCAAGGTTACTCAAATCAAGCGAAGTGGGCTCCTATGACCAATTTAGTTCTGTTTGCACCTGCGCATAGTGGCGCCAATATAATTGAACTGTTTAAGAGCTCCATCTTGTTCCCCTGTGCGATGCTAGTAAGTACTGCCCAGCTTTTGGGGTGGTACATCGTATTACAAGACTTGGAGCCTAATTGCCGGACGTTAAACGATCTTCTTAATATGACAAACTTTGCAATATCCAATTCTAACGCAGCTACGCTGGTAGCCAAGAAAGTATTGGTCGCGGGAAATGATAGAGTAGTTGACCCCGCTTTGTTCCCCAATGACCCTCCTCCGCGAAGGATCCCAGGAACTAATCACCAAAACATCTGTAAGCCAAACCAAGTCAACGTTCAGCCTATTTGGGAGGTTATAGATGTCATCTGATCTAATGCGATTAGAATCTTTATTTAAGTCGAATCTGAGACAGCTACGGAAAAGTTATCAGGACCGAATGAAGCGTTATGAAATTGGAGGGACTGATCTCTCTCCCTTTGCGGAACGGGTCAAGGTTCCCTACAAGGAGGAAGTTCTGAAAGATGCCATCAGATTTTATAGTGTGATTGAAGTTGGGTGTTTAGCTTCAGCGTTACCCAAGCCGTTGCCTTTGGAATTCCAGGAATCTGCAGGAGAAGAACTCAGGGCTTTAGCTGAGTTTCTGCCGCCTAGTGACGAACTATCTCTGCGGCTGGTCAGATTATTTCAAGAGCGCCTAGCTGGGCATTGGGGGGAGGACCAAGACGACCATCAGATAGATGAAACTATTCCTATTTTTTCACAATTTCTGTCTATGAACATGGAGGTTGAAAACAATCAAAATATTCAAAAATTTTTAGGGCCTCTTACAGGCAGTGACGATAGTGCATGGCAAGAAATATTAAACGCTCTAGAGGATCCTACAAGGGTTGTCGAGAGGCTTTACACCCACTCCACTAAAGGGCCCCTCAATCAATATATTCAAGGCTTCTCGGATTACCTTGAGATGGTAACGGGTATTGATGAGCTTCTCAGCTTGGCGAACGAACATAGTCTTTTACAGTCAGGCATCTGGCATTATCATTCTGAAGTCCTAGGAAATGCTGTATCAATGGAGAGGCTTCTGATGTGGTTTAGAGTGTTTAGGCCTCTCTTGAGAAATGTAGAGCATATAGACGAAGAAGACGTAAAAAACTGGGGGGTGGCGACCGAGAATGCACTATCAAGGTTAGGAGAGGATAAATATTCAATGACACTAGTAAAATCAATGGCGACTGCTTAGGAGATTATGGTTCTTAGCACGAAAGTTTAATCGCTTGCGATGAAGGTGGTTAATGTGTTGTTAAAATAAAATGGTGATGAATCTAAATCATGTATTGATATTTTGGTACATGCTTAGTACCCTGATTTGTAAGTTGGGAGAGTTGCCTAAAGGCTCTCCATTAATTAAACCTCGCCTCGGCGGGGTTTTTTTGTGCCTGCGAGAAACTTCATGGTCAGACTATTGTTGGAACGTTTCGCATATATGCCAAGCGGGGTACTTGGACGCTTATATATGCCATTCGATAAAGAGCCGTTTCTGTTCACAGTCGAAAGGCCGTGGCTTGGGAATGCTCCTAATAAAAGCTGCATTCCTGAAGGTGTGTATTCCGTAGAACATTACTCAAGCGCGAAGTATCCCGATCACTTTGAGGTTAAAGGGGTGCTAGAGCGCAGTTACATCCTTTTCCATTCGGCAAACTACCCCAGTGAGTTGCAGGGCTGTATTGCTCCAGGCTTGGCGCTGATGCCTAACAAGCTGGGAGTTCAGAACAGCAGTGTAGCAATGGATCTTCTCAGAGAAGCAGTGAAGGGCGCTGAGCAAATTGAATTGCAGATTACACACTTTACCCCGGAATATCCCTGATGCCTGAAAAAGATCCGACAACGTATAGCCTAATAACTTACCTTTGGGTGTTAGGTATTTCCTCAATGGGTGGCATTGCCAATTATGTGCGGAGGGTTAAGGCCGGAACCGCTGAAAAGTTTTCCATTATGGAAGTTGTAGGGGAAATTTTTATCTCTGGTTTCACAGGTCTGATTACTTTCTGGTTCTGTGAGTCTGCAGATATTGATCCACTTTTGACTGCGGCCCTGGTTGGAATCTCTGGGCACATGGGAAGTAGAGCTATCGCTCTTTTTGAGCATGAGGTGAAACGTCGATGGGGTGTGCGGGAATGAGGTTAAAGCTGATTGCCATAAGTCTGTTCTTGTCTGTCTTTGCCCTTCTCTGGAGGCAGGTACAGCAGAACGGCGAGCTAAAAGCGGTTAATGCTCAGTATCAGGCAGCTGTTGAGGATCTGAATACGGCCATTAATGATCTGGCTGATCGCAACAAGAAAACTTTTCAGGTACTGGCCGACACTCACAGGCAGTTTCAAATAACACAGCAGAAGGCGTGGAGCTTATCAAATGATCTTCAGAATCTACCTGATGACTGTGCTAGCTCTGTTATTGATAAGTCTGTCGTTGATCGGGTGCGGCAGTACACAGACGATTAAAACGCAAATCGAGCGAGAGCCGATCCCTGATATCTTACTGGTTCCGATTCAGTCGCCTATAAGCCCCGGTATCACCTGGGGAGAGTATGCGGCTCATTGTGAGTTAGCCATTAAGCAATGCAATATCGATAAGGCTCAGATTAGGGAGTGGTCTAATGCCAGCGCGAATCCCTAAAGCCTGCAGGTTGCGAGGCTGCCCAAGCACGACCACTCACCGCCACGGTTACTGTGATGGTCATGCTGACAGGGCGCGTACCCAGTTTTGGAAAGGAAGTGGTAAAGGCAGAGGTGGGAGGCCTTGGCGTAGAAAACGTGATCGGATACGTGATCGGGCTAATGGACTGTGTGAAGAGTGTGATAGAAACGGTTTAGTTGTTCCAGGTTGTATTTGTGACCACATCACCCCAGAGGCTGAGGGAGGCGCCGACTGCGACGATAACTTGCAGTGGTTGTGTCAGTCATGTTCAGACGAGAAGACCAAGCAGGAAGCAGTCCGCGGCCAAGCCCGGGCATTTTCTAAGGGGTAGGGGGGGGGAATCTCTACAGCCTTTGAGCCCGGACACCGACCCCTTAGTCACTTTTTTATGTGGACAGAATATAAAATTAAAACTGGGGCGGTCTGATGGCTGGCGTGAAAGGGAAATCTGGCGCTAAGCCTAAGCCGAACAGCAAGAAGCTCCTATCTGGAAGTAAGCATGCAAATGCTGACGCTGTTGAATTCGATCTAATTCAGAATGTTGATTCCCCTTGTTGGCTTGATGAGTTGGCCACCCAGATGTGGAATACGATTTGTCCGCATCTCTGCCAAGAGAAAGTCTTAGCTGTTACTGACCTGCATAACCTTGAAGCGTTTTGTTCTGCTTATTCAACGTTTCGCGCCGCTGAAGAAGAAGTTAGAAATGATGGGATAACTGTTACGGGCGCTACGGGCGGCCCAATAAAGAACCCTGCACTTACCGCAAAAAATGAGGCGCTTCGCCAGATGTCGATGTTTGGTTCAGCGCTCGGTTTAGATCCTGCCGCCAGGGGCCGGTTAATGGGGCCCTCTGGTGGCTCCGGAGGGAATGACTTTAAGGATTTCTGATGTATGGCCAGTTACCCAAACGTCAACGCTGCGAATAAGTATGCGCGTGATGTGGTGGCTGGTCGAATTGTGGCCTGTCGGTATGTGCAACTCGCTTGCCAGCGTCACCTTGATAACCTCAGAGATTCAAAGACTAAGGCGTTTCCTTATCGGTTTGATCGTGATGCTGCTGAGCGTATTTGTAAATTTGTTCAGAAGCTGCCGCACACAAAAGGGAAATGGTCTCAGCTCGGACTGAAGATAAAGCTTGAGCCCTGGCAGCTGTTCCAGTTCGCCGTAGTGTTTGGCTGGAAGCGAAAGAAAGACGGTCTTCGCAGGTTCCGAGAAGCTTATTCAGAGATACCGCGTAAGAACGGTAAGTCAGCGATAGGCGCCGGGTTCGGTGTTTATATGTTCGCCGCGGATAATGAAGGCGGCGCGGAAGTATATTCAGGTGCGACTACTGAGAAGCAGGCATGGGAAGTATTCCGGCCTGCTCGTCAGATGTGTTTGAGAACGCCTGATCTTACTACGTATTTTGGCATAGAGATTAATGCCAAGAATTTAAATAGGCCTTCTGATGATGCCCGCTTTGAGCCGATCATTGGTGATCCTGGTGATGGTGCTTCACCCTCTGCAGCTATAGTCGATGAGTATCACGAGCATAGTGATGATGCACTATACGACACGATGATTACCGGCATGGGTGCGCGTGAGCAGCCTCTGATCTGGGCTATCACGACAGCGGGTTCTGATATCGCTGGCCCGTGCTTTGATCATCGCCAACGCGTTATTGAAATGTTAGAAGGTATCACGCCGGATGACGCTCTGTTCGGGATTATCTACACCATTGATGAGGGCGATGACTGGACTTCAGTTGATGCTCTTCGTAAGGCTAACCCCAACATGGGGGTATCGGTGTATGAAGATTACCTGATCAGCCAGCAGCAGCGGGCAATTAAAAACCCGCGCCACGTAAACACCTTTAAAACAAAGCATCTGAATATCTGGGTTCAGAGTAAAACTGCATTCTTCAATATGGAGAAGTGGAAGGCTTGCGAGGATGCCAGCCTGACTCTGGAGCAGTTCCAGGGTGAGGAATGTACTCTCGGCTTCGACTTGGCCCGAAAGCTGGATATGAACAGCATGCCGCGCTTGTTCTGGAAAGATATCGAAGGCAAGCGGCATTACTATTGTGTTGAGCCGGCTTTTTGGGTGCCAGAAGACACAGTTTTTGATGACGATAATAAGCGTCAGGCAGAGCGATATCAGAAGTGGGTGAATACCGAACACCTGATACCGACAGATGGTGCCGAGATCGATTACCGGGAAATACTCGCAGAGGCGATGGACACCCAATCGATAGCGCCAATTGTATGTTCGGCAATCGACCCGCACGGGGCAACAAACCTATCGCACAATCTGTCAGACGAGGGATTAAACCCCGTCACCATAACCCAGAACTACACAAACTTAAGCGACCCAATGAAGGAATTGGAGGCGGCGATTAATGCTGGCCGGTTCCACCATGACGCTCATCCGATCATGACCTGGTGTATTTCAAACGTTGTCGGGAAGTTTTTGCCCGGGAATGACGATGTTGTTCGCCCGATTAAAGAGGGTAATGACAACAAGATCGATGGTGCTGTGGCGCTAATGATGGCAATAGGACGAGTGATGCTTCAAGAAGCTGAAGGTCCTAGTGATTCAATTTACGATTCAACGGATGTGGCCTGCTAATGATTATTCTCAGTTTTGTTATCGGCCTGCTTGGGGTTGCTTTGGTTTCTTTTGGTGCCTGGCTTATTTATCAGCCTGCCGGTCTTATCGTCTGTGGGACGCTGTGTTTAATCTGGTCTTTATTAATGTCAGTTAGCTATTCCCGGAAAGCAACTCCTGTATCCGGAGGTGATTCTTAATGTTTTTGCCTGGGATGTTTAACAGAGCGGCTGGTAGTTCTTCAGGCCAATCATCCGACTGGAGTAGTTGGATCAGCTCAATGTCTGGTAGAAAAACCAAAGCTGGAATGATGGTGACTACAGAAACGGCTTTGGCCAATTCAGCATTAAGGTCCTGCGTCACTCTGCTGGCTGAATCTATTGCTCAGTTGCCGTGCGAGCTGTATCGACGTGATGAGAATGGTGGGCGTAAAAAGGCTACAGATCACACTCT
The DNA here is from genome assembly GCF_050870985.1 of Amphritea sp. HPY. Taxonomy (NCBI): domain Bacteria; kingdom Pseudomonadati; phylum Pseudomonadota; class Gammaproteobacteria; order Oceanospirillales; family Oceanospirillaceae; genus Amphritea; species Amphritea sp. HPY. The sequence goes on from NZ_CP194015.1 coordinate 1,085,166, forward strand.
CTATGATGTGATTCGTCACCAGCCAAACCGTAAGGATAACGCTTTCGAATATTACGAGCAGAGCCAGGGATCTTTAGGTCTTGAAGGAAATCAGTTCTCTCTGATAGAGCGGAATGGTGCCGGATATGTAACAGAGTTGCTGCCAATTAATCCGAAGAAAGTGTCGGTGCTAAAAGGCCCAGACCTAATGCCTTATTACGATATTCAGGGCATTGACGGCATCTTGCCTATGCGGATGGTTCACCACATTCGCGCGTTCTCATTAGATGGATATGTTGGGTTGTCACCGCTACAAACCAGTGCTGATGTTATCGGCTTGGGATTGGCTACCGAAGAACACGCAGCTGCTGTTTTTAGTCGCGGTACTACGATGAGCGGTGTGATTGAGCGGCCTCATGAAGCGGGGGCAATAAAGACGCAAGAGGGTGTAGATCGGCTGCTATCTAAATTTGCAGATAGGCATAGCGGCTTAAGTAATGCGTTCTCAGTCGCAATGTTGCAAGAGGGGATGAGCTATAAGCCTCTGTCGATGGATAACGAAAAGGCACAGCTGATAGCCAGTCGAAGCTTTAGTGTCGCGGAGATTTGCAGGCTTTATAAGATCCCTCTGCATATGGTGCAGCATCAAGATAAAGCTTCGTCATGGGGTTCTGGTATTGAACAGATGTCCTTAGGGTTCGTGATCTACACGCTGCTCCCATGGATAAAGCGTCATGAAGCGGCAATGATGAGGGATCTTTTACTCCCTGAAGATCGCAAATCTCTTTATATAGAATTTAATATTTCCGGGTTGTTACGAGGCGATCAAAAGTCACGCTATGAATCTTACGCTATTGGTCGGCAGTGGGGATTCTTATCTGTAAATGATATTCGCCGAATGGAAAATATGCCGCCGATACCTGGTGGTGATAAATATCTCACACCGTTAAATATGGCTGACTCAAATCAGATTCAGCAGTCTATGAATGCCACTCCAGAACAGATGAAAGAGATTGAGGGAATTCTATGTCTCGCCAACAAATGATGATTAATTATCCGCATATAGCGGCCATGGTATTTAACACGCCGCTGTATGCAACGCCTGAAGTTGTGGCCTCAGTGAAGGCGGTGTTAATTCCTCGCCTGACTGGTCAGCAATTGCCAGATACTCATCTTGATGTTGATAGCGCCCAGCCGCTTGATGGCCAGGCAATGCAGCTGTCTGATGAAGAGCATGAAGTTCAGCATATGTGCATTGTAGGGAAAGTTGCCGTGATTCGAGTCCATGGCGTCTTGGTGGCGCGACGCGGAACTATTGATTCTGCGTGTACTGAGCTGATCAGCTATGAACGACTGCGAACTCAGATTAGTGCTGCCCTAAAGCATGAGTTAGTAGAAGAGGTCGTGCTTGATTTTCATACCGGCGGCGGCATGGCAATGGGCTGTATGGAGCTTGCTGATTACATTCATGAAAGCACCAATGTTAAGCCTATCACTGCCATCGTTAACTTTGCTGCTTATTCGGCAGGCTACTATCTAGCTTCGGCTTGTTCCCGAATCATCTGTAGCCCAACCGGCGGTGTTGGCTCTGTTGGCGTAATAATGGAAACCTTTGAGGTTAGTAAGTGGGAAGAAGAGGTTGGTATTAAATACAACACCTTCTATCGCGGCGGTCATAAAAATGATTGCAGCCCACATGAGCCAATCACTGAGCAGGCCATTGCTGAAATAAATAGCAGGCTAGATATCTCTTACGAACAGTTCACTTCATCAGTAGCAAAATATCGTGGTATTGAGTTACAAGCTGTGATCGACACTGAAGCACGATTGCTCACGCCAGAGGAAGCACTATCTATCGGATTTGTGGATGAGATTGCGCCTGCTCAGGATGCCATTAACAACATTGCTGCAAAGCATATTACAGCTGCACCTCCGCGCACTGCCATTGGTATGCGAGCCGCTGCAATTGATAAAGAATCTCAGCTTTAGCCCTGCGGCGGAGCTGAACTAACAAGCGACTTCGGTCGCTTTTTTTATGTCCTACCATCACTAACTAAAGGTGAATACGATGAGTAAAATTGACCAACTCCGCCGCGAGCGTGCAAGCGTAAACGACAAGATTCAGGTGCTGGCTTCTGCAGAAGCAGATGGCACTATTTCAGCTGAACAGGTCCAGGAGTTCGAAACGCTGTCAGCTGAATTTGATCAACTGACAGCATCTATTAGTCGTCTTGAAAGCGCTGAGAAAATGGCGGCATCTGCTGCTCAACCTATCACTGCATACCAGGGTGCACCTGCAGTGCATATTAAGCCTGAGCTGAAGCAGTATGTTGGCGCTACCTTTGCGCGGACGGCAATGGCTATTGCGGCAGGTAAGGGTGATCTGAGTCTGGCAGTTAACTTTGCCAATGCTGAAATCGGTGACCCAAGCATTGCTATGGCAATCGAAACCAGTGCGGGGAGTGGCGGTTCTCTGATCCCCAGCAATGTTCACAGCGAAGTAATCGAGTTGTTACGCCCTAAGACTGTTTGCCGTAATTTGGGCGCCCGTTCAGTTCCGCTGCCAAACGGCAATATGGGACTGCCACGCATGTCTTCCGGTGCAACTTCAGGATATACAGGGGAAGGTGCTGACGTTCTGGCAACAGAAGGCGCTACTGATGATGTTCAGCTGTCTGCCAAGACGATGATTACCCTGGTTCCGATCTCCAATCAGCTGATTGGTCGTGCCGGCTACGATGTCGAGCAATTATTCCTGAATGACATGCTGAACTCTATGGCGGTCCGTGAAGACAAGGCATTCCTTCGAGATGACGGAACCAATAATACGCCTACGGGTTTTAAGACAGTCGCAACGACCGCAAGCCGTACTGTGGCATGGTCTGGCAACGTTGATCTGGCGGGTATTGATACCTATCTCGACAGCCTGATCCTGAAGTTGATGAACAGCGATAGCATGCTGATCAACCCGGGCTGGGCGCTATCTCCCCGTACCTATATGAAGCTGTTTGGTCTGCGCGATGGTAACGGCAACAAAGTGTATCCAGAAATGGCTCAAGGTCAGTTGAAAGGCTGGCCTATCAAGCACACCACAACTATTCCGACGAACCTAGGTGTTGGCTCAAATGAGTCCGAGATTTACTTTGCAGATTGGAATGATGTTGTGATCGGTGAAGAAGGCAATATGAGCGTCGACTTTTCCAAAGAAGCCACCTACAAAGATTCAGGCAACAATCTGGTGTCTGCATTTGCTCGTAACCAGTCGCTTATTCGAGTGGTGACCGAGCACGATGTTGGCTTCCGTCATCCTGAAGGCTTGGTCCTGGGTACCGGCGTTATCTGGTAAATACAATTAGGGCGCAGTTCTCACTGCGCTCTATTTCAGAACATAACAAGATCAGGGGATTTTAAGTTATGGCTAAGCAAAAAGCAGAAGAGAAACTGGTAAGCGTCGAATTTGTAAAGCCCTGGGGACGTTACAGCAAAGGTGATATTGCTGGTTTTGATGCTAAGAAAGCTGGGAAGTTAATTGCCAGCAAGGCCGCAGTTGAGCCAGGGAAAGCTAAGGCTGAAGAAGCAAAGGCTGCTGAATAAGCGATCTTACTAAAGAGCATCTTTGGTGCTCTTCGTTAAGAGTGTTTAGGTGATGATATGCCAATAGTTACAGTAACAAGCCCCGTTGAAGATCCAATTACACTGCCTGATGCAAGAGTTCAATGTCAGATGGATGTTGATCTGATAGATGAAAATCCGCTCATTGAAAGTTTGATTAAGGCGGCAGTGGATTTCTGTGAGAAGCATACGAATCGGCCTCTAATAACGCAGGAAAAGCAATACATTGGTACCTTTAGCTCACTTGTTGAGTTGGTGCCTAATCTCCTGTCAGTTGAGACAATCTCTTACATCGATGATGCAGGTAATCCTAAAACGCTGGACCCCAGCACATATCACGTCGATATTGCTTCAATTGTAGGGCAGGTGATACCGCTGGAGCCATGGCCCGGAGTTAAATCAAACCATCCTCAACCGGTAACTGTCAGCTTTACCTGTGGCTATGGTGATGCGGAAAGCGTACCTGAAAGCATTAAGCAATGTATTCGTTTGTTAGTAGGGCATTGGTTTAGGAATCGTGAGGCTGTTGGCCAATCTAGCTCTGAGATAGATTTATCTGTTCATAGCTTGCTTCAACCCTACAAAGTTGAGCAGGTGTGATATGCAACAGTTCCCGCACCGTGTGACGTTGCAAACTAAAACCAGCGTTAAAAATGAAGTCTCAGAAGATATTGAGTCTTGGGGCGATACCTTCACCAAGATATACGCGAACGTAAAAAACCTATCTGGTCGTGAATCGAAGGATTCTGATCAAACCCAGAACTTTATTACTGTATCAGTGCGGATCCGGAAGCGTCCGGGTGTTCATGATGATATGCGTGTAATCCATGGCGCCCGGAAACTCCGGATTTTGGCGATACTTCCTGATCCTACCGGTGCTTATCTCGATCTTAAATGTGAAGAGTGGACCGATGGCTGAAGAATACGGCGTTGATCTTGCGGATACAGTTGAGGCACTGGAGAAGTTCTCCAACAACATCCGGATAAAGGTTACTCGCCGCGCCAGCCGAAAAGCTGCAAAGCTAGTTGAAGATGCAATGATCCTGATGACGCCCCGGCGTACAGGTGATCTGCTGCAATCGGTTAAGACAAAAACCAAAGTGGATCAGGGCGGTGGTAGGGCCTATGCGCTTATCGGGCCGTTCGGCAAGGTGATGTCGGTCGATCATCACGGAATAGCCAAGAAGCGATCCCAATCCTATAAGGCTTGGTTCCTTGAATACGGCACCGAGAATATGAAAGCCCAGCCTTTTATTCAGCCCGCATTGGACAGAAAACGCCGTGATGTAGAGCGGGTATTTGAAGACGAAGTTGAAAAAGAGCTTAAGAAACTATGATCGAGGCAACGCTTACAACCTGGCTGATCGGGATATCGGTCGAGCTTTACCCTGTGGCTATTCCGGATGATAAGAATGCACCGGGTGTTGTGTACCGTATCGAGAGTGAATTTACTCCGGAAGACGGTCGTGCACCTTATGGCGCCAAAGGTTACCGGGTAAGGGTTACGGTATGGCATACAGGCTACAAGGGCGCAATGGATGTTACCGCTGAAGTTCGGAATGCTCTGGTCAGTGCTCACCCGGGATACTTGGTTTCGGTTGAGGATCGGGGCGATTACCTGGACGGCGATACTGGGATATACGGGATCTCACTCGATGTTGAGATCACGGATCTGCAATCAGTTACTGAGTCTGCTCAGGCTGGGATCAGAGGGGCGGTTAAATCGCTTCTTCTGTCTGGCACGAATGCCGCTGCCAATGTATTTGCCACTCGTATCGGCTTTGCTAACTGCGATAGCCTGCCTTCTATTGGTGTCCGGTTACAGGATACGGATGTTGAAACCGGTAATTCAGATCAGAAACGGAAAGCCCGGGTTGAGGTAAACATCAAAACTCAATCCTCAGTTACATCTGAGAATGAGCTTGAGGCGATTGTTGGTCAGGTTGAGGCTCTGTTACACCCTGATCTGAACATTATCACTGAGTCCCGGCATGATCTGTCTGGCATCAGTACACAGTATTCATCTGTTGGCCGGCTGCATTATGAACACCGCGTTATGACGTTCGATGTTGAATACTACACCGTCATTCCTGATGTTGCGCTGGTACCGCTGAATACGGTCCACGCCGATTGGAACATTGATCAGGACGCTGATCCAGAAGCTGAAGACACCCTTACCATCCCGCAGGAATAACCCATGAAGATAAAAGTTAAAGCCCAGCCGGGGCAGGTGTGCCGGCTGTCTGATTCTGTGTGCGTCACAGAAAAGGAAAAGTCGGTTGAACTGACAACCACTGTCCGCCGCCGTATCAAAGACGGCTCCCTGATTGACTGCTCAAAGAAGCGAGGTAAATCCAAATGACCCAGATCAGTTTTGAGCTGGTACCCAATAATCTGCGTGTGCCAGGCGCTTACGGTGAATTCAATAACGATTTCGCTGTTCAGGGGTTGGTAGGCCAGCCCTATACAGTGCTGATCATTGGTCAGATGCTGGCAGTTGGTACAGCTACTGCGCTTGAGCAGGTTCAGGTAACTTCTCCGCCGCAGGCGGATTCTCTGTTTGGTAAAGGGTCAATGCTGGCCAAGATGGTGAAGCGTTATAAGGATAACGACCTGTTCACCAAGACCATCTGTATTCCGGTGGTTGATGATGTCGCAGGATCTGCCGCAACCGGTACAGTTACCGTTACAGGCACCGCTACTGCAGCCGGTACGCTGTACCTGTATGTTGCGGGCACTCAGGTGAAAGTAGGCGTTGCTAAAGACGACTCTGCAACCACGACTGCAGCTGCTATTGCTGCAGCGATTACCGCTGATAGTTCGTTGTCTGTTACGGCTTCCGCTTCTACTGGTACCGTTACTGTTACCGCTCGCCATAAAGGTGAGAATGGTAACGCTATCGATATCCGGACTAACTACTTTGCTGGTCAGGCTCTGCCTGCTGGTGTAACCGTAGCAATTTCGGCCATGAGTGGCGGCACCGGGAACCCTGATGTTGCTGATGTAATTACAGCAATGGGTGATACCTGGTTCAATGTGCCGGTAATGCCCTGGACTGATGCGGCCAACTTGGCTGCATTGGAAGCTGAGCTGGCTGATAGATTTGGGCCAATGCGGGCGATTGATGGTGTCGCGATTGCGGCTCACCGGGCAAATCATGCTGGTCTGACTACTCTAGGTCAGAGCAGGAATAGCCCGCACGTATCGGTATTTGAGTCATACGGCTATCCAGTCAGCCCTGAAGAGCGTGCTGCAATGATAGCTGCTCAAATTGCATTCTCAGCGCAAAATGATCCGGCTCGCCCGTTTCAGACTCTGGGCCTGAAAGGCGATCTGGCGCCAAAAGAGTCTGACCGATTCATTCTGTCAGAACGTAACCTGCTGCTGTTTGACGGTATCAGCACAACTGCGGTGGATGCCGGCGGTGTGGTTCGCATTGAGCGTGCAATTACGACCTATACCGAAAATGAATTTGGCGCGCCTGACCCAAGCTATTTGGATACGGAGTCGCTTTTTACTCTCAGTTATCTGCGATACACCTGGCGTACTCGCATGCTGCTGAAATTCCCGCGTTTCAAGCTGGGTAAAGATGGATCCCGGGGCGATAACGTTATGACACCAAAGCTGATGAAATCAGAGATGGTGGCGTTGGCTGGTGATTGGGCAGATCTTGGCCTGATTGAGAGCGTGGCCCAGTTTAAAGCGGATCTGGTAGTTGCCATTGATCCTGTAGACCCTAACCGCCTGAATATGATTTTGCCGCCTGATCTGGTTAATCAGCTGCGCATTATGGCATCCCGTATCGATTTCCGTCTGTGAGGTAACGAACCATGAGTAAAAATCGCGTAGCCGGTCGCCTGTATTTCAAGGTAGACGGCCAACAGCACAACGTTAAGGCAGGCCTAACCTATAACTTGGGTAAGCCGAAGCGGGAGGCTATCTCCACTGCTTCCCATAAGCATCTCTACAAGGAAACGCCTAAGGTTCCGTTCATTGCTGGTGAGTTGATCGACACAGGCGATCTTGATCTGGGCGTTTTTCAGGAGCTGGATGGCGTAACAATCACTGCCGAACTGGCAAATGGAAAAACCATTGTGCTGCGTAATGCATGGTACGCGGATGATGGCGATGCTAACTCAGAAGAGGCAACTGTTGGATTCCGTTTTGAAGGCGAATCAGCAGAGGAGGTTAAATAATCATGGCAGATCAAGCAACCGAGTGGCCTAAAAGGATCACTCTAACCAAGCCGGTTCAGGCTCACGAAGACGAAGTGACAGTGCTGATTCTAAATGAGCCAACCGGTGGCGATCTGATGACACTTCCTATGGAAGTTGAAGATGGCACTAAGATGGTTCTTCCAACACTGGAGCTGGCTTCCAGAATGGCGCGGGTACCACCTTCCACAATCAAGTCCCTGAACTATCAGGACGCAATGTTGGTAATGAAAGTGGTAAACCCCTTAGCCGGTCAGTTCCTGGAAACATTGGGGACCTGATCGGCAACATCGCGTACACCTTCAAATTTCCTCCCTCTGAACTCAAATCGTTGACGATGCCGGACATTCTATTCTGGTGTCGTCAATGCGAACGACTTAAATCGGAGCTTTCAAACGATGGCGAATAACAAACGGCTTTCGGTCATTATCGGTGCAATCGATAAGCTGAGCGGTCCTGTCATGCGTATCAATAGCCGTATTGAGAAGCTGAGAGCCCCGGTTGACCGGGTTAACCGATCTTTGAATAAGCTTGGGCGTCAGTCGGGGCTTAAGAAATTTAATCGAGATCTGAAGAAATCAGCCCGCCAGGCTAAGGCAGCTGGCCGAGCAGTAGCGGGGCTGGCAAAAATCGGTGCTGGAATTGGTTTGGCTGGCATTGGTCTAGCTAGCTCATACGCTAATGCTGGTGACAATATTGCAAAAACCTCCCAGCGTTTGGGTTTTGGTGTTGAGGCGCTGCAAGAGTATCGCTTTGCCGCAGACCGCTCTGGGATTGCCGCAGAAACTTTCGATATGGCTGTGCAGCGTTTTGGTCGCAGGGCCGGTGAAGCTGCAAATGGAATGGGGGAAGCTCGAACGGCTCTAAAGGCTCTGGGAGTTGAGCTTAAAGATTCCGGCGGGAATATAAAAGGGACAGAGGAGCTTCTGATAGATGCTCTCAATAAGCTTGGAAAGGTTAAAGATCCTCTTACTCGTAATGCCCTAGCTATGAAGCTGTTCGACTCCGAAGGGGTCAAGATGGTTCAGATGGCTGCGGAAGGGGCTGAAGGGATATCGAAACTGAGAGAAGAGGCTCGACAGCTGGGGTTGGTGATGTCAGAGGCCGCCACAAAAGATGCGGAGGCGTTTAAGGATAAGTTGACCAATCTGACCGGAGTTATGACGGGGTTGAAGAATGTCGTTGGCGGCCAGGTTCTACCGATTATGGCCAGCATGATCGAAAGATTTACAGTGATGGCCAAAGCGAATATTCCACTGTTTAAGGAAGAAGCCAAAAAACTTTCTGCAATATTAAGCAGAATGGGCAATGCCGCTATGTGGATCTCCGAAAACTTTGGGCTAATGAATACTGTGTTCACGGTCCTCGGGGCGGTCATCGCTGGTAAGTTGATAATCGGTGTCGTAGCACTTGCCGGGGCATTTAAGACCCTCGGCATTACTATGATGACAACGCCTATCGGCTGGATTGTTGCCGGTATCGCTGCAGTGGTGGCTGGTGCAGTCCTGTTATACAAGCACTGGGATAAGGTGAAAGACGCTGTAGTCAGCTTTGCCAAGGTGGCGTTTAAATACAGCCCGTTTGCTCCGCTAATTCAGGGAGCTGCTCAGCTAATCAAGATGCTTTCCGGCTTCAATATTCTCGACAGCCTTCAATCAAAGTTGCAAGGCCTGTTGCCCAAGTGGGCTATTGACCTACTGGCTCTGGGAGGTTCTTCCAAACCGGTAACCGCTGCTGTTCCGAACGCTCAGGCACAAGTCGGCGGTAGTCTTCATATCAAGATCGATTCTGAGGGGCGCCCTCGGGTTCAGGATATCCAGAGTGATAATTCAAACATGGGCCTCTCTGTGGATGCCGGCATGATGATGGCAGGGCCTTAGTATGTCTGACTGGTTGAATAAACTTCTGCCCGCTTCTTTTCGAGGGCTTCAGTTCCATCTGATTGAAATCCCTGAAACTGAAGTTGGGCGGCGTACTGCAGACCATGAGTATGCCGGCAGGGATGATCCATACAGCGAAGATACCGGGCGGAAGCAGCGTGTTTACACTGTGCCCGGCGGCGTTGATGGCGCTGACTTTCTCCAGAAAGCTCACGCTTTGCAGGATGCTTTTGAAGCTGAAGGGCCGGGGTTGTTGATTCACCCTTACTATGGTGAGCTCTATGTTACCGTCCAGGCGCGGATCCGGTTCGAGGGCCGCTTTGCATCCTTCATTCTTACCTGCAAGGAATCAGGGCATAACGATCACCCGGTAAAGTCCATCGATAGCCGCCAGGCGATAACTGACAAAGCGATAGCTGCGGAAGCTGCTGCTATTCAATCATTCAATGCCGGCTTTGATGTTAAGGGGCCTGCCTTTATTGGTACTGCGGCGGTAGATCAGATAGCCGGCGTTCTGGATTCGATCAGTACGGGAGCGGCTGGGTCTTCCGGTGAGGTGTCCGGGCTTATCCGGCAGCCGCTGGACTTGGCTAAAAAAGTGTTTGGCTCTGTCAGCAGCATTAGCCAGGTAGCAACAAAGCCGATGGATTCATTGCGGGCCTACGAATCTTTGATAACTGACAATCCTGTAAAGAGTGTTAGCGGCGCTACACCTTCTCAAATACTGATATCAAAGAACCAGGCTGCTTCAGCTTTAGTATTTCAACAGGCCGCGGCTATTGAGTCGGCCAAGACTCTCGTGGATGTAGATTTTGAACATCAGGCGGAAGCTGAGCAAGCAGCTACTGCGGCATATGAGATGCTGGAACAAGTCAGCTGGCAATCTGATGACGCGGGATTTCGTACCTTGTCAGATCTTCGGGTGGCGGTTCAACAGGACATGCAGCTACGAATGCCTGAACTGCCTAAGTTGCAGCAAGTTTCTTTGGCGCAAACTACGCCGTCGCTGGTTGCTTCGTATAAATATACGGGCTCTGCCGATAATGAGCAGCAACTGATCACCCGGAATTCGGTAAGGCATCCAGGCTTTGTTCAGGGTGAGATTGAGGTGATCAATGTCTGACGTCAGGCTCTATGTTAATGGCGCTATATATGACGGATGGAAGGAAGTAACGGTTACCCGATCTATTGAGCAGGCGGCGCCGACGTTCAGTATAGGCTTATCGAGCTATTTTGATGGCGGTAACCGGGTGTTGCCGGTTAGTCCTGGTTCTAGTTGCAAGCTGGAACTGAATAATGAGCTTGTGATTACCGGTCATGTTGATGGTGTTCAGGGCTCATACGGGGTTAAGCAACATAACTATTCCATTGCTGGCCGGTCGGCTATCGGTGATTTAGTCGATTGCACGGCGATTATCGCGGGCGGGGAGTTCAAAGACCAAACCGTTGCTGCCATCGCTTCAGTGCTCTGCAAACCGTTTGGCATTAAGGCTGTCGTTGAGTCAGGCGTAGATGTTGGCGCACCGCTAAGTAAGCATAGATCGGATGATGGTTCTGTTCACGAAGTCATTGAAAGAGCCTGTCGCCGCCGGGGCCTTCTGCTGACCAGTTCAGCTGAGGGTGATCTGGTTATAACGACCGTTGGTTCAGGATCTATCAGTACGCCGCTTGTTTCTGGCGAAAACATCAAAAAGGGTTCGGGCAAGTTCTCACAGCACGAACGGTTCAGTGAGTACCGGGTAAAAGGTCAGGTTGATGACGGCGGTCAGGGCTGGGAGCTTGAGCAGCAAGTTCAGGCTCTGGGCGTTGCGAAGGATCCGAATGTTAAGCGCTACCGGCCACTGGTCATCGATGCTGAGGAGGGTGATACCGACCTCAGTAAGCGTGCGCAGTTCGAAGCGACTACCCGGCTAGGCCGTAGCGTCCAGGTGACGTATTCCGTTCAGGGTTGGGAGCACGATGGCGGGCTCTGGGAACCGAATAAGCTGGTGAGAGTAGTTGATTATTATTTTGATATCGATGGCTGGTTCCTGATCAGCAAAGTTGTTTACCGCTACGGTAAAGGCGGCACGGAAGCCGATATCACTGTAGTGCCAAAGGAAGCGTTCAGTCTTCAGGTTCTCAAGGAGAAGAGTTCGAGTTCATCAGGCTGGGAGAATATCAATGTCTATGATTAAAACCCTGGTGCGCCGGCTGGCCCGTAAGGTTTTGCGGGGCATTGTTACGCTCAGCTATGACGATACTGGCATTCAGCGCCTGCAGGTCAAAACACTCAGTGGTGATGTGTATGAACTGCCCCGGGTCCAGCAGTACGGTTATACCTCTAATCCTCATGCAGGTGCTGAAGGCATTGTGCTTACGCTGGATGATGCTCATGGCGTGGTAGTCGCGGTTGATGATCGTCGCTATCGAATGAAGGGCCTAAAGAATGGAGAAGTGGCTTTGTACGATGACACCGGTAATAAGGTTCATCTGCAGCGCTCCGGGAAAATGCATGTGACGGCCCCGACCCAGATCACCTTTGATAGTCCTTTGGCTCACTTCACCGGCAACCTGACAGCGTTAGGGCAGATCACGGATCTGTCTGCATCAGGCGGCGTGAGTATGGAGGGCATGCGGTCAACCTACAACACTCATGATCATGATGAAAACAACACCAGCGGGGCAACCGATGCTCCTAATCAGGAAATGTAATGAGTGATTTCAAAACGATCTTCACCGATCTGACGAGCGGCACCCAGTACAACATTACTGATCTTGGCATAGAGGAAGACGGCACCCTGGCAACGGCGGTGATTATTTCTCTGTTTACCAATAAGCGGGATCCGAATGCTGAACCGGATGATGCGCAGGGCTGGTGGGCTGATGACATCGGCTCTTTGCGTTGGACGCTTGCCCGGGAAAAACAGCTGCCTGAAGTCGCTCGAAAGCTTGAGCAGTATGATTCTGATGCTTTGCTGTGGGTTGTTAGTACCGGCCTGGCTAAGACCGTTCAAGTTGCTGCTGAATGGGTGGCAATGGGCGTGCTGAAAGAAACTATTTCTATAACGCTGGCTGATGGCCAGTTGATGCAGTATCAGATCGAGGAATCCTAAATGCCCTATGATCGTCCGACTGTTGCTGAATTGATGGAGCAGCAGACAGTAGACCTGTCTTCCATGTTAAAAGTGCCTAAGTCGCAGGTTGCCTGGTCCAATGCTGGGGTGCTTGCTAAGGTGCAGGCTGGTGGCTTACACGGCCTTCACGGCCACCTGAGTTACATCATTGATCAGTCATTTGAAGATACAGCAGAAGCTGAATTTCTTAAGCGGCGCGCTGATGTTCGGGGCATCCCGGCCAAAGCGGAAACAAAGGCGTCAGGCAATCGCGTTATTGCCGGCACTGATGGTGCGGCAGTAGTAGCAAACACATTGCTTCAGAGAGTGGATGGCGTTCAATTCACCGTCACCACCGGAGCCACAATAGTTGCAGGGGCTGCTTCTATCGCTGTTGAGGCGGTTGAGGCAGGTGTAACCGGTAATACCGCTGAAGATGAACCGCTGACATTCGTAACCCCTGTACCCGGTATTAACTCCACCTCTGCAGCAGGAGTGCTGGCAGGCGGTGTAGATGCTGAAACAGATGAGTCTCTGCGAGCTCGCACTCTTGAGGTTATCCGGGAGCCTCCCCATGGTGGCGCAGACCGCGATTATGTGAAATGGGTAAAGGAAACACCAAGCGTAAATATTCACCGTATATGGGTTGAGCGGAAGTGGATGGGCGCCGGAACTGTCGGTGTGTTCTTTACGGTGGATGGTGGGGTTGTGCCGGATGCCGCAACCGTACAGCTGGTTCAGGATTATGTTGCTGATGCCGATGATGGTCAGGCGCCAATAACTGCGGATGTTTATGTTATTGCGCCAACTGCTGTTGCGGTACCTATCACAATATCGGGTCTTTCCCCTGACACCCCGACGGTTCGAACAGCAGCAGAGGCTGAACTGTCTGATTTGTTTGCGAGATCGGCTAATGTTGAAAATGGTAGTGGATCTGGTTTGTTGCCAGTGTCTCATATCCGGGAAGCGGTCTCGATTGCGTCCGGCGAGTACGATCATGTTATTACAGCCCCAGCTGCTGATGTGACATTTAACCCGGGTGAATTACCAGTGCTGGGGGCTGTGACATGGACATAACAGCATATCGGCAACAGCTAGTGGCTTTATCCCCTCCGGGGCTTGCTTGGAATACTGAGCCTAACAGCGACTACAGTGCATGCCTTGATGTCTTTGCCTCTGCGTTGGCGAGGTTCGATAACAATATCGCTATCGCGTTGGAAGAGCTGGACCCGCGGACCGCTACTGCATTGCTGCCAGAGTGGGAGCGGCTACTTGCTTTACCGGATACGTGCACTCCGGCCGCTCAAACGATTCAGCAGCGAAGAGAAGCGGCTCACGCTAAGTACGTGATGAAAGGAGGCCAGAGCAAGGCTTACTTCATCGCACTCGCCGCCAAGCTCGGCTACTCAATCACCATCGATACTTTCAAGCCTTTTATCTGCGGAATATCTCAGTGCGGCTATGAGCTCAATCCTGCAGATATGCGTTTTGTCTGGCGCGTGAACGTGCCGGGTGAAAGATCAATCTATTTTCGAGCTGGTGTATCTGCGCCAGGTGAAGAGCTGCTTCATATTGTTTCGGCTGCTGAATTGGAATGCGTTTTCCGCAAGCTGCAGCCATCCCATACCGACTTATTTTTCAATTACCAGTGAGGTGATTAATGGAATACCAAGCACCTATCGGCGCCGCCGATCCGAATGATCCGTATGTAGATGGCAATCCGGGTACCGGTACTCCGGGCTCCCCTGTGCCGGCTGCTGCAATTGAAGGCCCGATGCGGGAGATAGTCAATGCTATCTCAGCTGGTGGGTTAACCCCTGATCCTAACGACCTTACTCAGCTTTCTACGCTTTTCTCTGCTTTGGTTAAAAAGACTTCTGGAACTGGCGCAATGCAGGTGCCAGTCGGCACCACGGCTCAGCGAGATGGATCCCCATCGGTAGGCGACTGGCGGGAAAATACTACTACAGGCCAGCCTGAGCGATGGAGCGGCACTGAGTGGGCCGCTTTCGGGGCTGCAGACGCACTCCTCCATGTTAGGGATGAGAAGGCTGGCGGCACAGACGCTGGAACATTTACATCGGGCGCTTGGAGAACTCGCACTTTAAATACGGTTGCTACGAATACCATTGCGGGGGCGAGCCTTTCTGCTAATCAGATTACACTTCCCCCAGGAACATATTGGATTCACGTAAGAGTTCCGGCAGCTAAATGTGATTTTCATAAGGCGAAACTTCGAAATATTACTGATGGCACAGACTTATTAATTGGTTCATCTGCGGATACGGCAACCACTGTGGGAGAGCAGTCAGATTCTGTTATCCAGGGGCAGGTAGTTCTAGCTGCAACAAAAACAATAGAGTTGCAGCATAGATGCGCTACAACAAACTCGGGGGATGGGTTTGGCGTTGCCTCGGGATTTGGCGTGGTTGAGGTGTATGCAGAGATTAATGTACGGATGAGGGGTTAGCATGCGATACGCGAAAATCGAAAATGGCACTGTAATCCAGATTCAGCCGAATAAAGAGACTGGGTTTATTGAGGTAGAGGATTCAGTTGTATGCGGGATGCAGCAGGAGGGTGATGATTTTGTTGCGCCCGCTATTGTTGAGCCGATGAAGGATGCAAAGACCATTCGGGCGGAGGCTCTCTCGGGTCTTGTTCATGACTTCGGCGATGGTCGCATTATTCAGGTTCGCCCCCCAGAGTTTGCCGCTGATGAATCTAATATTCGGAACGCTATTGAGCGAATGAAACGGCTAAGTATTGCTGAGCGGGGTTGGTTTATGGCCGACAATACTTGGCATAATGTGACTGCCGCAGAACTGCAGGTAGCGCTGAACTCAGCACAGGATCAGGGCGCTGTTATCTGGGATCAGTTCTTTGCGGATATCGCTACAGCTTAATGGTCTTAACAAACCGCACCCAGGAGTTAGCAATAGCTAAGGGGCGGTCCGGGCTAGACCGGTAGCGCCCCGGGCTGTATAGGAAAAGCTTCATTGTCAGGTCGGCTTTCGACGCAGAGGTGACAGTCAAGTTTGAACAACCAGCCCTATGGCGCATAGAGCAACAAGCAGTATTCCAACCTTGCAACCTGTGCTTGGGCTTCTGTCTGTTTTGATTAGCACGCCGATGTTTCTTTTAGCCGTTTAACTCCACCTTCAGCGGAGCAGACGTACGAGAGACTGCGTCCGCTGGAAGGCTTTGATAGGGTGTTTTAACTATTCGATATTGCAATTTCCAGGTCAGAAAAATCTGGATCTTCTGATAGCCGACCTGGGTTTACTAATGTCCAAAAATATCCCCTTGGACTATTATCACAAGGGATAGAGTCGCCCCATGACAAAACGCCAATGAGGTCATTGTTTGAAGCGACCACGGCAGACCCGGAGTCTCCAGGACAACTAAATCCTCCAGTTGTTGAGAAAACTCTACGGTAGGTATATGCACCTACTCTTATGTTGGTCTGGCCTGTGACTCTACCGGTAGTGTATCCAGTTCTAGCACCATGTTTCTTGATGGATTCCCCGATATTGGGCCTTCTTAGATTATTGAGACGACCTATCGTACGAACCGTCCAATTTGATATGCCAGCTGTATTATGTACCCTAGCGAGGGCGACATCTGTATCAGACCTACATGAAAACGGGATAAGGCATTCAAGCCTTGCCGTATCAGCGCGAAAAGGAGTCCATATAACTTCTCCCTTTCGCCCTGCATCGCTACGACCAATAACATGGTTGTTGCTCATTAATGCCGGCGCAGCACTACATGTTAAATTGCAGCGGCCACTTGCTTCAAGCGTAATACTTTTTGCATAAAGGGTTATTGTTCCATAAGAACCCATGCTATTTGAATTTCTACACTGATCACCACCCATCTCGCCAACTAGCATGTTAGCTTGCTCATAAGGGGGGTGTTCTTCTATGTTGCCAAAAGCTGGAATGATTTCTGGGCCTGATTCATAAGTTATAGGGACTTTGTGAAGTATATTGTCTTTGCTTGAATATACTTCTATATCATTTGGCGCACTTGCAATAAGATAATGCATGTCACGATATCTAACCACAAACTTTTCTTCTGTATATTCTACAGCTATAAACCCGTTGTTTTGGTTATGAGCTTCGGTTATCTCATCGAGCGCTTTCTGAATCTCGTCGCTGGTAAACTTTTTCATCTAGTTCTCCTTCGAGCTTCATTGAGTGATTTTGTGTAATTCAACTTGAGCCTTCTCGCCACATTCCAACACTCCATCGTTAGTTATAAGAAAACGTGTTGCGTCAATCAGTTGAGCCCGCAGCACAAACCGGATAATGTTATATAGGCAAAACCTTAAAGCAGCATCACCTCTATATTGCCATCAGGCAGGGGCTTCCCAATCATGTTAATTGCTTGGACTGTCGAAGTTATCAGAAAGTGATGCTCAGGATAATGCGCCATCCATGGAATTAAATCAGCATCGGCTGGGCATTGGTCAGCGACTATGCCTTCTTCGGTGATCGCGATATACGAGTCTTGGTCTGGCCCGTAGCTATATGATTCAGCTGTACTTGAAAAAGCATTCATTGGACGATCCTTATCCGGTTGAGGTCACGCTATGGGTTTGATGTTTATCGCGTGTATGCCGTTATCCTGTGGCTTTGCTTCGAACTCGACTTCCTGACCGGCTTTCAGGGTTTTATACCCCTCAACCACAATTGCAGAATAGTGCGCAAACAGATCTTCGTTATGGTCCTGGGAAATGATAAAGCCAAATCCTTTCACGTTATTGAACCACTTCACTGTTCCAGTAGGCATAGCCTTGCTCCTGTTCCTTAAGGTACAAAATTTTCCTTGAAGCTAAGTGTTGACGTGCTACTGAAATCTGTAAATAGGAAAAAGTCTTAATTTGGGTCTGAGAGGCCGGCACTGCGAATCCGGCTATAAGAACCGCCCCTGGTGCACTAGGAGGGCTGCGAGGGGCGGTTCGGGCCGAAGCCAGATTCAGTGTAGGCTG
This sequence comes from Amphritea sp. HPY, assembly GCF_050870985.1. Classification (NCBI taxonomy): domain Bacteria; kingdom Pseudomonadati; phylum Pseudomonadota; class Gammaproteobacteria; order Oceanospirillales; family Oceanospirillaceae; genus Amphritea; species Amphritea sp. HPY. The sequence goes on from NZ_CP194015.1 coordinate 1,102,942, forward strand.
GATCTGGTTAAGGCGGTATAGGAAAAGCTTTATTGTCGGGTCGGCTTTCGACACAAAGCGAACATGTCACCAAGGCGGCTTGGACTTCAGCTAACGGTACGAAGCAGTCTTTGGAGGCCGTAACCCTGCGCTCTAGTTAATGGCAGTTTCTGACACTTTGCAGAAGCATATAAACTGAAACAAGTTGGTCGCTCATAGCTATACAGTGGACAGTGTCTGTAAGGTTAAGTCTAAATTTCTACATTTAAACAACACGAAGTGATCAAGGCCAACAATAATTACTGTTCAGCGCTGAAGGGGGCTGAGTCACCCAGCGGCCCTAAGTGGTGCGCACAATACGTCGTGGTCGGGGTATTACTGCCACCCCAGCAATAGCCGCCACTCTTGCGGGTCCATTGCACCTGATACAGAGCTTTAAACACCTGTTGTGCGAACCAGTCAGCATGGGCATCGGTGACCGCGTTTTCATTCGCATGCACCTGCCACTCCAGTATTCGCGCCTCACTGTCTACTCCCACATAATAATACGGACTCCCCAGCGATATTCTAGGACGGTTGATCGTCGTCCAACGAGGGATTTCCTTTTGGAGGGGTACTCGAGGCCGGTAACCTCGGAGCCCAAGACTATAGGGGAAGTAATCGGTCAGCCGATCCATCTCATAGGCACTGAGTTGAAGTGGACGCAGGGCCTCAAGTACCGAGTCCTGCCAGCTGTCCGCCTGCATATGCTCGGAGACCAGTACGGAGTTTACGGCCCACGTGACCTGCTTGGCTAGCCATTGGATGCGCTCATTATAGGCCTGTATAACGGCGCGCCGGAACCGCACAGCCTCTTTGCGGGGCAATACATAATGTCCTTCTTCCCACTGAATCTCACTCATCTACAATCTCCTCCTTGTTGAGTGTAGGTGACGGCCTATCTTTAGGAGTACTGTCCATGACCGCTTTTGGCACAAACTGGACTTGAATTGATCTTGGTAGGCTCAGAGCCTGTTAGGCCAGCTACCGACACGTAGCAGACCATCAGACTGCCTGAAACTTGATTCAGGTCGCCTTTCAACACAAAGCGGACATATACCATTAGAAAAGTATGATCTGCCCCATTTATTCATACCTTGGGATATATCGTGGCAACCTAACCGAACATTTACCATCAAGGTAGCAAATCAGGCAGAAGCAACTACAAAAGTAAATTCGGGAAATATGGCGGGATATTCAAGGGCGTCTAGCGCCAAAGGGAAAATTCATCACTATTAAGCAATTAACAAGACGCACAAGCAAGGACAAAGCTAAGTTTCGCCTCTTTGCTTGGCGTTAGGTTTGGCGTAAACGTTACTCACTCTGTAATTATGCTTCGTTGAACTTTTTGATTAGTGCATCGCCTTGCTCGGTGTTTAGAGAAACCATTGTCATTCTGAAGTTGAAGTTTGATTTGGTTGTATCTTTACAACCTTTTGCTGTCAAAGGTGTCTGCAAGCGTACAAAGTCATTTAGCTTTCGAGCATACCATTCATTTTCGTGACCACAGTGTTCTCTTTTAATTAGCTCTCGGTCCGCTTTACCGTAACCCACAATTCCAACACCGCTCTGGTATAAAAATACAACGTCACCTTCATTTAGGTGAGCTATACTTTCCTTCCAGCCTTGATAGAAAGCGGATGCTTCACCGTTTTCTAGCATTGTGTAGTGGTCTTCAGGTGAGTTGTTATAGTTTGTATTTAACAGGAAGTAGCGAGCTTCAGATGTTGGTGCATCGTTTTCTGAAGGTAGATCTTCGCTTCTCAATTCATCTAACTGTTTTTCTAATTCAACTAAACCTCCTTCAATGAAGGTACTGATAAGTTCAGTGCGAGTTTTGTCCAACACTTGCGCTAACTCTTCCAGCTGGTTTACGGTTGTTGTTGGCAGTCGAATAGACTGTAATTGAGAATCCGTAGGGGTGTTAATCATTTTTTTGATGTGGGTAGCTAAAGACATAGTGAACCTTCTGTAGTTTATTTTGTACTCCAAGATGTAATACAAAATGTATTACACGGCTCTTTCTATGTCAAATTGTATTTCAAAATGTATTACAAGATGGCTGACTCATTGAACCCACAGCACAAAGCGGACGCTGCAGAAGCAGAGAGACTTACTTGCCGAAGCCAGAGACAGTGTAGGCGGGATCTGGTGGCTCCGGTATAGGAAAAAGTCTGATTCTTAGTACGGCTTTCGACACAAACCAGAGACTCGCAGCTCAGGATAACGCCAAAATAACCGGCGGCTGAAAGCGTCTTACTTGATTATCCTATTAGAGCTTTTTTAATTTTTGAGTCCATAGGCTTTTTACCACTTTTTAGTTAGATTCTAATTGTAGTAAGGAGGGTGATCTGAAGGAGGTAAACCGTCTGGATGGTTATGGTACGGATTGTACCCATCTTCGTCAGATTTATCCCTACCGTAACGATCAGCTTTCCGATACTTTTTATTATTGAAATCAATTATTTTCTTGATGGCTTTACCTACCCACCACCAAGCAGCTTCAGATGGTTGCGGGGTAGCGCTTAAGGTGAGGGCAGCTTCGGATGGTTGCGGGGTAGCGCTTAAGGTGAGGGTTAATGCAAAAATAAGTACATTCCGAAATCGGTTCTTACCAGCAGTAGGTCTGCTTTTAACTATTGGGCTACTAGTTTCATTAAGTGAATAGAACATACAAAACTCCTAGCGTACTATGCGCCATTTTGTCGTTTTGTAGTGATTCTGAATATGGTATTAAAGCAGTATAGCCTACAAGCGTTTCAAGTTTCGGGGTGATTGTGGCTGTATAGCCTCCTCCCTCAAAGGACTTTCCCCTTTATTGATTCGAAAAGCCGGTACTGCAGATTCGGCCATAGGAAAAAGTCTGATTATTTCTGCGGCATAAAAAAGCCCTGGGACAATGCGAGCCGGGGCTAAAACCGATGAATCATTACGAAAATCTATTACAGCGTAGACCAGGTTTTCTGATCTGGATGTAGGAAAAGTCGGATTATTTAACGTAAGGGTTTGCGTTACCCTGGATATCAGCCACACGCTGGCTTTTCTCTAGTTCCCACTGATCAATTGGATCTGCTTTGTCCCAGGCTTCAAACAGCATTCTCTGCTGCTTGCTGAGGCTAACTTTGTACTTATCGGACATATAGAAGTAGGTGCGAGCTATATCGCCTCTGACCGCTGGCGCAGGCTCAAAGCGCTTTGCTTTGAAATTGACTTCAGCGTCACACTTTCCGTATACCCTGGCTTCGCCTTCAAGCATCCCGTATTTGAAGTTAGATCGATCCCCGTTTACCTCACCAATCGCCGGTACCAGGTTGTGCATATCGCCTTCCATTGCTCTGAATGTCGGGTCTTTCTTGCAGTTCTTTCGGCCACCGTCGCGCCAGCATTGTAGGTGCTGCCCGAAGTGGTGCGCTGGCATAACGTGTTCCCACTCAATGCGTGATGCGCGTTTTTCTTGCTTACGTGGAGTAAAGCCGCAGGTAGACCAGTCCGGCGCCAGCTTTTTACCCTTGCCTGATTCTTTGGTTACAGAGCTATAGTCGCAGCCGCAGTAAAAAGAGGACTGGTTGTCGCTGTAGAGCTTAGCTAGCCTTTTCTTTGCGCTGCTGAAGGATAGTGGATCAGCATTCGCACTGGCGGTAGCCAGTAGAAGGGCGGCGGTTAAGGATATTAGGCGTTTCATCGATAACGTTCCTTGTTAAAAATAGTGATCTTACCTGCTATAGATTTGCAGGCAAGACCCGGCCTAGATAAAAGTCTTAATAATCTCTCAATTCCATATCGATGCTTTCATAGTCAGCATCGTCGTAGCCTTTATCAGTCAGCTTATCGACGGCTTTCTCGGCTTTCTTTTCAGAATGGAAATTTTGATTCAGATATTCCCTGTCGCCGTCGTCATTGGTGAAGTAAGCCTGATATGTAATGTCGCCCATAGCCTGCTCTCCTATTTAGTCAGTGTCCGAGGACAATAATTAGCAAATATCCATTGCTACTCCCTGACCATTATCAACATTTCCTGTTTAGTCCCTGTTTTTTTCTTACCGGGCTATTGCTGTGAACATAGCCACCCCCTTAAGGGGTGCACCCCTTTTTCACATAATTCCAATATCAAGCCACTAAATCTGGATTACCGATATTCGGCATATCTTCTTTAGGCACAATGTCTGATACGCTGAGGTGGATTGCATCGACCGTGCTCCAGTCGATTGTAACTGCCAGGTTCCCGCCGATCTGCTCAATCAATTTATCATACTGCCAGACAGTGAAATCAAGCTCAGTGCCTTGCCATTCTCCGTCTTTAACGCCAACTTTCAGCTTACGGCCTACCATGCCCTGACTCTGCAGCTGCAAGCAAAAACCCCGTGCTATCGGGTCGAATGTCTGTTTCAGCAATTCGATCTCTGAAACAGGCTCTATATTGATTGTCTTGGATAAAGTCGGTGGCATTTTTTGTTGGCCTAGATTGTTGAACACTTGCCTTGGGAAACTACTGCTATACGCTCATTGCTAACAATTACCGTGAAGAAGATTGTGAAGAAGTTGTTCGTCTGACGAGTGAAGGTGCCGCGATAGCCATCAGAATATTCACAGAAATACTCTGATTTGCACTTATCCAATAGGGGGGGCTCGGTTCCGAAAATCTTTAAGGAGAGCTCACCGTTGTTATCAGACAAGAGAAATCTCTGTTCTTCAATATCCATTTGGGTTGTACCAAGAACTTTTCCGTTTGCGCTACGAATCCCTGTGGATGCATCAGCTAAGCAGAGATAAGACTCTGCATAAGCTGTAGCAGAGGTCATTAAGCCTATAAGTAATAGTGTAATTGCGGTTTTCATGATCCTTTCTTCCTCCATAGATCCATAATCCATCCGTTGTACTCGATATAAGCCCAAGGGTATCCGGCCACTTTATCATAAGCCTCAACCGGCTGAATTCATCTGAACTAATCCAGCTAAGCCCAGTTAAAATTAACAACATGAGATATTTTATTACCATGCTTGGCTTGTATTTGTTTGAATTTCCTAGATAAGAATACATTTTTCCATTCGTCCTGAGTCCCAGGTATGTCTTCAAATGGTACATTCATACCATCAGGAGAAATATCCATAAAAAGAAGAATCCCTCGAAACGAAAACTTAGCGCCATAAATAAATTTATTGTCTTTTATGACTGGAGCGAACTGGACTGCGTCATGTGAATTTATGGTTCCACCTTCTTTATAAGCCACGCGCATACCGTTATTCTCAGAAAATGACTCAAGCCCATAAGCAGCCTTTACGAGATGATCACTAGCGCGGCCAGGATGATCGCTATCATGGCCAATGTAGTATTCCCCACCATAGGAGAAATTGATAAGTGTTTTAAGAAGCCACCTCTCCAGAGCTGTTGCATTAATTGAGAAGGTAACTTTTTTAAATTTTTTATTCGGTTCTTTCGCCCTATCATCGATAAGCTTTGCTTGTTTTCTTAGTACATCAAAGGCATGACTCCCCGCTTGATCTAGAGGAGACAATAATGAGTTATGCTCCTTGCATAGGCATTTTTTTGTTAGGTTAGCTAGCCCTATAAGTTTTGGTTCGTCTTTGCACCAAGAAAAACCTTGCACATTTATTTTTGTGCCAATGAACAAGCTTTTGGAAACGATATGCTCACGACTAATGCCGCCGTCGCAATCGTTAAGTATATTTGCCCAGCAATTATCCATTATGTATCCCTAACAAATTAATAGTATTTCCTTGAGGGACTAAGGGTACTGCCGCAATTTGCTCTCGTAAATTGTATGGTGGCGGAAACAGCTTAAATATTTTTGGCGTCGAGTATTGCCGCGAATATCAACGCTGCCTCCGTATCTTCCGCTTGCCTTTGTTTTGACTTCGGAAAGGGCATAGGGCCAGCACTATAGTGTTATTACATTCTCTATATTTGGAGGCTGGTAATGAACACCAAATCTCTTTTGTTTGTAGCTTTGATCCCCTTGATATCTGTGGCTGCCCCTCCTGAACCAACGGCAACGGAAGTCGTAGTCATCAACTGTGTAGTTAATCCTCCGCATTTAAATATCACAGCATCGGAATCATCGACAGAATTGGATCCCTCTATCTTGGCTACGGGAAACTGTGCTGATGGTCTTTATAATCTGATGATTGAAGGATATGAGTTAGTTAGCTCTACTGGCAGTGGCTATGGCAACACTCTTTTTACGTTGTTTAAACCGGGTAAGTGAAGCTTCATTCTCCCTGAAGCGCTCTAAGCTTCTGCTCAAGGTTGTTGATGCGCTGTTTTAGCAGGCTGATAGTTTCTTTGTCTTTCAGCATTACGCGTTCATAGCCATCAGCCAGAACATGCCAGGCATCGATTGTCTGCGGCATTGGTTCGCCTTTAGGCAACAGGGTAGGCTTCTTAACCAGCACCATGCCTTCCGGAACGTGGCGGGCGTTCCATATCTCAACTGCTTTCTTTGCTGTCCAGTTTTTGTGGCGATTGCTTATATCGCAATCAAGCGACGAGCAACACACATATGCACCTATTGAGGTTTCTGTTAATTCTGCGTCGCTGCCACAGCAAGGGCAGGGTAGTAGCTGATCAGTGTTCGCAACATTATCCATTTGTCATTCCCCAAAGCTAAACACTAAGTAATTGATTTATAAGGGCAGGAATAGGGCGTTTTTGCCCCTGTTTTCGGCCCTGATTTATAGGTTAACCAGTTGATATATTGGAGGAATTAGAGTTATATAAAACGCTGTATGGTGTGCACAGTTCATTGACATTCCTCCTGTGTAGCAGCAATCATTCCTTCCCATAGATTAATAGTATTTCTACAGGTGTCGAGCAGCTCTCCGAATTTTTATGGTGCTGTAAGCTTGGAGTCTTAGGCACTAAAGCCAACCCATCAGGAATACCCATCACCCGATTCCAGTCCTGCTTGCGCAATGAAACGTGACAGTCACGACATTGAACAGATTCAATTCCGTAGGGCTTCAGCTCTTTAAGGTTGGTGCTGCCGCAGCAGCAATTACTCAATTCTTCAGAGTTCATATCTTCCCTATATTCCCTATTTTTCTTTCTGAAAACCATTTGGTAAGTATTTGTTTTATAATGCTCCAAACGACCTATTTTGTTATGGTCAAAAGTACTGTGAATTAAGGTTTAACCTTTTGATAAATAAAGAAAAAACATCTGTTCTATTCGTATGCCTTGGAAATATCTGCCGGTCACCTACTGCGCATGGTGTCTTCAGGGCGCAGGTTGAACGCGCGGGCCTGATTGCTGAGATCGAAATAGATTCAGCGGGTACGGCGGCTTATCATGTTGGTAATGCGCCTGATCAGCGCTCAGCAAGTACGGCCTTGCAGCGTGGCTATGATCTGAGTGATTTGCGGGCGCGGCAGGCGGTGAGGGCGGATTTTAATCAATATGATTATATTCTGGCGATGGATAAGCAAAATCTGAGCGATCTGCGTGATATCTGTCCGGCGAATTATTCCGGCTATCTTGGGCTGTTTCTGGAGTTGGTGCCGGGTAATATTATTGAGGTTCCTGATCCCTATTATGGCGGTGCTGACGGTTTTGATCATGTGCTTGACCTGGTCGAGGATGCTTCGCTGGCGCTGTTACAGCGTATTCAGAATGAGTTGGCGCAGAACTAAATAGGGGGGGGTCATGCAATTATCGCGTAAAGCCTCGCTGAAGGCGTACAACAGTTTTGGTTTTGACGTCAGTGCCGAATATCTGGTGATAGTTAAGACGCTCGATGAGTTGAAGGGTGCGTTAGGCTTTTGTGCTGAAAACAAGTTGTCGCTGCTGGTGATCGGAGGCGGTAGTAACCTTATTCTGACGCAAGATATTTCCGGATTGGTGGTTATTAACAGAATTGTCCTGAAGCAGGTTGAGTCAACCTCTGATGGTGATTTTCTGGTTACTGCGGGTGCTGGTGAAAACTGGCATGAGTTTGTGCGCTGGACTTTGATGCAGGGTTATAACGGGCTTGAAAACCTTTCGTTGATTCCCGGTACTGTCGGTGCGGCGCCGATGCAAAATATCGGTGCCTACGGTGTCGAAATTAAAGATCGGATGGAGTATCTGGATGCTCTGGATCGTGAGTCCGGTGAGCTTTGCCGGTTTGCCGCAGGCGAATGTGGTTTCGGTTACCGGGATAGTGTTTTTAAACGTATTCATGCTGGTCGTTACATTATTATTTCTGTGACCTTTCGGTTGTCGGCTAAGGTCGGGTTGGTGTTGGATTATAGCGGCCTTTCCGCTGTAGTGGAGCGTCAGGGAATTGAAGATCCTACGGCGCTTCAGATTAGTGACCTGATCTGTGACATTCGTCGTAGTAAGTTGCCTGATCCTGAAGCTCTCGGTAATGCGGGTAGTTTCTTTAAGAATCCGGTAATCCCCGAGCAGCAGTGTGCTGAATTAACCCGGCGCTATCCAGGGTTGGTATCTTTTTCTGATCAGCCGGGATTGCGTAAGCTTGCGGCTGGCTGGCTAATCGATCAGTTGGGTTGGAAAGGGCATCGTCAAGGTGCTGTTGGGGTTTATGATAAGCAGGCGCTGGTGCTTATTAATTATGGTAAGGGTAGTGGTGGGGATATTCTGAGCCTGGCGCAGGCTATTCAGGCGTCGGTTGCTGATCGCTATGGTGTGCTGCTTGAGATAGAGCCTCGGACGTATCCTTGACCTGAGCTGTGGTTGAATCAGATTTTTAAAGCCGGCAATTATGCCGGTTTTTTTGTGCGCTTTGATTACTATAATCAGTTTTTAAGCTGCGAATATAAAGACGCATCGGGTGTTGAATTGCCAGTCAGCAGTGGCTGTAATGGTTGTTAGGAAGGTGTAGTAATATGTTGGTTGGTTGGTTGGTTTAAAAATACGATAAAAATAAGATATAAAAAAGCCGGCATAATTGCCGGCTTTTTTGTTTCTGGCAGGGCTTGTTAGCCTGCTGCAGAATCATCACCTGTTGCTTGCTGCTGGTTCGCTCCCCGAGGATCATTTGGGGCGCGGCGCTGGCGGCGAGCGCGTGGTGCAGCAGCACCTTCCGGTGGTGCAGTAGGTGCCGGTGCGCGTGGTGCACGTGCGGCCATTACCGGTTGCTCCGAAGAGGTGCTGGCTTGGCGCGCCGGACGATTGCGAACGCGACGACCGCCGCTGCGAACTGGCTGCTCTGCAGGAGGCTGTTCAGTGGTTTCTGCTTCGGGTGCTGGAGCTGCAGTTTCTTCAGCAGTTTCTGCCTCCGGTGCTGCGGCGACTGTTTCTTCAGCAGTTTCTGCTTCCGGCGCGGCTGCTTCAGTAACTGCTTCAGTAACTGCTTCAGTAACTACAGCTTCTTCAGCGGCTTCTGCTTTCGGTGCAGTAGTTTCAGTAGCGGCAGTTTCTTCAGCTGTTTCTACTTTCGGTGCGGCAGCTTCAGTAACAATAGCTTCTTCAGCGGCTTGAGCTTCCGGTGTGGCTGCTTCAGTAGCTGCTTCAACAGCTACAGCTTCTTCAGCGGCTTCTGCTTCCGGTGCGGTAGCTTCAGTAACGGCAGTTTCTTCAGCTGTTTCTGCTTTCGGTGCGGTAGCTTCGGTAATTACAGCTTCTTTAGCTGTTTCTGCTTCCTGTGGTGCAGCTTCAGTAGCTACGGCATCTTCAGCTTTCGGCACTGCAGTTTCTGGTGCCGCCTCAGTAGAGTTAGTCGCGCTTTCTTCGCTGCGTTCCTGGGCTGGCTTGCGACCACCACGAGAGCGGCGCTGACGACGAGGCTTACGAGGCTTCTCTTCGCTATCAGGCTTTGCGGCTTCTGCAGGCTGTTCAGCGGTTTGAGCTGTTGCTTTATCGGAGGCTTGCTCAGCAGGCTTTTGAGCTGTTGTCGCTTCAGCAGCTTGTTCGGCATTTACAGCTTCTTCAGTTAGCGCGTTATCAGTAACAACGGCTTCGCTGCCGGTGCGACGTGCGCTGCGCTCACCGCGACGGCGACGACCGCGACGACGCTCGCCACGAGCGCGGCCGTCATCGGTCTGTTCAGTTTCCTGAGCAGGTTCGCTGCTTTTAACTTCCAGTTCGGCGCTGCTTTGCTGATCACGAGCTTTCTGATCGCGCTCGGTTCCACGGCGGCGATTTCGGGAGCGGCCGCGGCGGGAATCGTCAGATTTAGCTTCACTCTGTTCCGCGGAATCGCGGGGTTTTCTGCGGCTGTCGTCCTTTGCTTCTGCCTCTTTGCGGCTGTCGCTGTCTTTGCGCTCGCTGTCACGTCCACGGCCGCGGTTGCGGCGGTTGCTGGAGCGCTTCCGGGAGCGAGGTTTTGGCTTTTCCTCTTCCGGCTCCTGTTGTTTCTGTTGCTTCTGCTCTTCCGGCTTAGCGTCATCGGAGCTGCCAAACAGGCTGCTCAGAGCGCTCATGATGCGGCTGCCTAATGATGCTTCTTTTGCGGCAGCCTGAGGTTTTGCTTCAGCAGTAGTTGGTGCAACGACTGGTGCGGAGGTCGGAGCAGGGGTAGCTGGTGCAACGGTGCTGACTGCGGCCTTTTCACGAGCGGGCTGTGTTTTGGTTGCTTCCTGCTCGTCGATTGGTTCGGGTTCAGGCTGTAAAGTGTAGCTGGCATCGTTGGTGTTGATTACGGTGTGGTCGTCACGCAGGCGTACAACTTCGTAATGCGGTGTTTCCATATTTGGATTTGGCACGATGACTACACGAACATCGTGGCGCAGTTCAACTTCGTGTACCTCGCGACGCTTTTCGTTAAGTAGGAAAGTCGCTACGGATACCGGCAGTATTGCACGAATCTGTGCGGTACGATCTTTAGAGGATTCCTCTTCGATCAGGCGCAGGATAGACAGTGCCAGAGATTCAGTGTCACGCACAGTGCCCTGGCCATTACAACGTGGGCAGACTGCACCGCGGCTTTCAATTAGTGATGGGCGCAGGCGCTGGCGAGACATTTCCAGCAGGCCAAAACGAGAGATGCGGCCAAGCTGTACTCGTGCGCGGTCAAGCTTAAGGGCGTCGCGCATACGATTTTCAACTTCACGCTGATTTTTAATCGGCGTCATGTCGATGAAGTCGATTACGATCAGGCCGCCGATATCCCGCAGGCGAAGCTGGCGACCAATCTCGTCGGCGGCTTCCAGGTTGGTGTTGAGTGCGGTTTCTTCGATATCGCTACCGCGGGTGGCGCGGGCGGAGTTGATGTCGATTGAGACCAGTGCCTCGGTCGGATCAATAACGATTGATCCGCCGGAAGGTAGCTGTACTTCACGCTGGAAAGCTGTCTCGATCTGGCTCTCGATCTGGAACCGGTTAAACAGAGGGATCGGTTCCTGGTAAAGTTTGATCTTATTTTGGTAGCTTGGCATGACCTGCTGAACAAAGTTCAGGGCGTCCTGGTATACGTCCTGGCTATCGATAAGCACTTCACCGATATCCTGGCGCAGGTAATCGCGGATGGCGCGGATGACGACATTGCTTTCCTGATAGATCAGGAAGGGAGCCTTACGCTCGCCGGATGCGCCTTTGATCGCATCCCAGAGGGTCATCAGGTAGTCCAGATCCCATTGCAGTTCTTCCGAGCTGCGGCCGACGCCGGCGGTACGGATGATGACACCGGTTTTCGGCGGCAGGGTGACGCCGTCCATTGCTTCTTTTAGTTGCTTGCGGTCGTCGCCTTCGATGCGGCGTGAGATACCGCCGGCCCGAGGGTTGTTTGGCATCAGTACCAGATAGCGGCCAGCCAGGCTGATAAAGGTTGTCAGGGCAGCGCCTTTGTTACCGCGCTCCTCTTTATCGACCTGAACGATTACTTCCGTGCCTTCTGCAAGTACTTCACGAATATTAGGGCGGCCGCCCTTGTCGGAGCCTTTGATGAAGTATTCTCGGGAGATCTCTTTCATCGGCAGGAAGCCGTGGCGATCAGAGCCGTAGTCAACAAAAGCCGCTTCAAGGCTTGGTTCTACGCGGGTAATTTTGCCCTTATAGATGTTGGCTTTTTTCTGTTCACGGGAACCTGATTCGATATCCAGGTCATACATGCGCTGGCCATCGACCAGAGCAACGCGCAACTCTTCAGATTGAGTTGCGTTAATTAGCATTCTTTTCATTATGTTAGCGTTCTCTCATAACACTAACGCATCTCATCCATGGGCTTAACCTTAATAGACAGGAAATATCCTGCTACGAGGTCCAGTCTTCGTAACGACTCATGGTTCTGTTTTAGCCTGGCCGTTTAATTTAAACCGGTCAGGTCTTATCGACGGTGGAGGAAACAGCAGCCTCTATCATTATTTCGTGATCTGGCTGTGGCTGCCTGAATCCAGGCAGGTTCCGGGCTGCTGACATCTCCACCTCCGACTGGTATTGCAGTTATTACTGCACCAGCAGGATGAAATACGTAGTAATTCTATTCTGTTGTATTAAGCTGGACGGGCGATCTTCAACCGTAAAACCGCATTATTTATATTACAGACGGCAAATTTATCGGGAATCTATAAATTAGCTAGAGCCAACTGCCCGCAGCAGCGCTAGAATATAGCAGCTATTATTCACAGCATCAATTGAAAGCGTCCTTATCTTATTAATATGACAGAAAAAAATACAGGTACACTCCGTGCTGTTCAGTGGTTTGAAATTGATCCTGAACTGGCCGGTCAACGAATCGATAATTTTCTTCGCACCAAGCTCAAAGGTGCGCCTAAAACGTTGATTTACAGGATTCTGCGCAAAGGAGAAGTGCGGGTTAACAAGAAGCGTATTAAGCCTGACTATCGCTTGCAGGGAGGGGATCTGGTCCGGGTACCGCCGATTCGTCTGAATGATGAAAAACAGCCGCCTAAAGCCAGCGTCAATCTGGTTGAGTTGATTGAGAAGTCTATCATCTTCGAAGACAGTGATCTGATCGTGCTCAATAAGCCTTCGGGTCTTGCTGTGCATGGCGGTAGCGGTATAAGTCTGGGGCTTATCGAAACAGCCCGACAGATGCGTCCGGAGGTTAAATTCCTTGAGTTGGTACATCGTCTCGACCGGGATACCTCGGGTTGTATCATGATCGCGAAGAAGCGAAGTGCGCTGCGTTTTCTGCATGAAGCACTACGCAGCAAGAAAATTACCAAAATCTATCATGCTCTGGTGGAGGGAAAGTGGTCTGCGCGCAAAACCAAAGTGGATGCGCCACTGCAAAAAAATGAACTTAAATCCGGTGAGCGGATCGTAAAAGCGCATCCTATGGGCAAGCCTTCCCTGACCGAGTTTAAGGTGTTGCAGCGTTTCGGTTCTTGGCTCACTCTGGTTGAAGCGCGTCCGATAACCGGCCGAACTCATCAGATCCGGGTACACTCGCAGTTTGCTGGCCATCCGATCATTGGCGATGAAAAATACGGCACTGATGAGGCAAACCGGGAGATGCGAGGGTTTGGTATTAAACGTTTGTTTTTGCACGCTGCCGAACTTAGAGTGCCGATGCCGTCCGGGGGGCGTCAAATTTTTAAGGCGCCTTTGGGCAATGAACTCGAATCGGGTTTGAAAAAGCTTAAGCAGCAGTTAGAAAAAGAATTCCAGGATTAAAATAGTAACGTTTGTGTAAGGCGTATTTAATGAGCCAGTTAGTCAGTATCGAACAGTATAATTCTCTAGCCGATGGTTTACTGCAGCAAGGTGTTTCCCCTTCTTTGACTCAGATGGCGGACGCGTTACTTTGTGATCCGTCCGAACTTAATGATTTGCATGAGAAGTGGTGGCAGTTGTTGCCGCAGCGGTTGCAGCTCAGTGGTGCTGAGTCAGTGGTTATTCAGGGAATGCCTGAATCGCTGAGTAAAAGCTTTCAGTCATTGTGGGCTCAGGCGGTGCAGGAAGCTCATGCATCCATTCTGCATGATAAAAAATACCAGGATCTCGCTAGTGAGGAATCCCGCAAACATTCGGAGACTGAGCTTAAACGTGCCCATGATTCTCAGGCTGAGTTAGAAACCAGCTTCAGGGAGCTTCGTCATAAGTTGGAGGAAGAGCAGAGCCATGTTCAGGCGCTTGATGCCGAAATCTCGGTGTTGAAAATCAATCTCGCGACGGCAACGACCGAATGTAAAGGCGAAGAACAGCGTCGGTTGAATCTGGAGCAGGAGATGGTTCTGCTGCAGAAAAAACTGGAGGACTCTAAACGCACTTTCGATCAGCGGGTAATCGAAGAGCAGCGTCATAGTCTGGAGCAGGTTGCCAAAGCAGAGGCTGATGTTCGTTACTACCGTAACGGGCTGGAAAAATTGCGTGATGAATCGGGCCGCAAAGATTCTGCGCTGACCAAAGATGTGCACAATCTGCAGGCGTTAGTTGCTAAGAAAGACGTTAAGCTCGATACCCATAAGAACCAGATTAAGACGCTGGAAGCTGAGCTGAAACGATTTAAATCTGAAGGTAGTCACAGTAGTCGTGAGCGTTCTAAGCTGATGGGTAACCTGCTGGCTGAGCAAAATAAAAATAAGCGTCTGGAAGACAAAGTTAAGATGCTTGGCGAAGATTCTAAATCCCAGACCCAGAAGCTTATGGCCAGCGCAAATGAAGCGGCGCGGCGGGAAAGTGTCTTACGGGGTCAGTTGAAAGATATGGATGAGGATCTGATGCGCTCCAATGCCCGTTTTTCCGGTTTGGAAAAGCGAATTACTTCGCAGGATGAAGAGATCCGCAGGCTTAAGTCCCGGGTTTGATGATGCTTTGTTGTGCGGCAGTTTTGATCTAAGTCCCTCTTTGGGCTAATCGACTATTTAATTGCCAAGAATACAATGTATTATAATCAAAAGTTATTAGCAGATATTTTTTGAGTTTGATGGAGATATAAATGAAACTGCAGCAGCTTCGTTACATCTGGGAAGTGGCCAGACATGACCTGAATGTTTCAGCGACCGCGCAGAGTCTTTATACCTCGCAGCCGGGAATCAGTAAGCAGATTCGTTTGCTGGAGGATGAACTTGGTGTCGAGGTTTTTGCCCGCAGTGGTAAACATCTTACCCGTGTTACTCCAGCCGGAGAGGCTATTCTCGAGGTTGCCGGGGATATACTGCGTAAAGTTGAAAGCATTAAGCAAGTGGCCCAGGAGTTCAGCGATGAAAAAATGGGTTCGCTGGATGTCGCCACTACCCATACGCAGGCTCGCTATGCATTGCCGGTGACAATCAACAGCTTTATGCAGGATTACCCGGATGTTTCTCTGCATATGCATCAGGGTACGCCGATGCAGATTGCAGAGATGGCGGCAGACGGTTCTGTAGATTTCGCAATTGCAACCGAAGCGATGTCACATTTCAATGATCTGGTGATGATGCCTTGCTACCGCTGGAATCGTTCGGTGGTGGTACCAAAGGACCATCCGCTGGCTCAGGTTTCGAAGCTGACATTGCAGGATGTAGCGAATTATCCGATCGTAACCTATGTATTCGGTTTTACCGGTCGTTCTAAGTTGGATGATGCGTTTAACCGGGAGGGGCTGGATCCGAAGGTTGTCTTTACTGCAGTAGATTCTGATGTGATCAAGACCTACGTCAGACTTGGTCTGGGTGTCGGAATTATCGCCAGTATGGCCTTCGAGGAAGAGATGGACCGTGATCTGGTGCGTCTGGATGCCAGCCATCTGTTCGAATACAGTACGACTAAAATCGGTTTCCGCAAAGGAACCTTTTTGCGTGGTTATATGTATGATTTTATTCAGAAATTTGCGCCGCATCTTACTCCTGAAGTAGTTAAGCAGGTGCAGGCATGCGGCAACCGGGCAGAGATTGAAGAGATATTTGCGAACCAGGCGCTGCCGGATTTGTGATGAATTGAGTTAGTAAAAAAAGCCTCTTTAGAGGCTTTTTTTGTGTCTGTTGGATGATCGTGGTGATTGAGTGGAGGGGCTATTGAACAGAGAGCAGGGTTTTGGTCTCAGATTTCTGGTGAGGCGGGAGGATGCAGGTAGGCTGTTGGGTTTTCTCCGTCCGCGTATTGTCGAGGCGCATGGCAGCCAGCTCTCTTTGTTGTTCAATGGTGGTCATGTGACCGTTGATGGCCGACTGGCAAGGCCGGAAGATACAATTGTCGCGGGGAGTGAGGTTGAGCTCTTTCTTCCTGATCATAACGAACAGCCTGTAGCTACTAACTGGCAGGTACTATGGGGAAATGATGAGTTGCTGGCGGTTTTTAAGCCGCACATGTTGCCGGTCAGCCGTACTACGCGTAATTTGTACAACACGTTGATCTCACTGGTACGGCGGGAGACGCCTTATGAGGATGCCCGGTTGCTGCATCGGCTGGATACTGAAACCGCTGGTGTTATCTTGTTGGCGAAGAATCGGGCGGCTGATCAGAAGTGGAAGCCCCGGCTGGATCAGCTTATTGTGCGGAAAATTTATCATGCCTGGGTTACTGGTAGGCCTGACTGGCAGGAAAGGCTCTATGAATGTTTTCTGTCAGAGAAACCTGGGAGTCTTATTAGAAGTCAGGTATATGTTGTACCGACTAATGAATCTAAGCTTTATTTGAAGCCTCGCTACAGCAAAACCGCTTTCAGGGTTCTATATAGCGAATCAGGAAGAGCTTTGGTTGAGTGCGAGTTGTATACCGGTCGTAAGCATCAGATACGTGCGCAGCTGGCTAGTCTGGGGCATCCTCTTATAGGAGATAAGCTGTACGCCCATGATGGTCATTTCTACCTGAAACGGATCGATCATGGGTTGACTCAGGCTGATTATGAATCGCTTGGGGCTGAACACCACTTGTTGGAAGCGGTGCAGTGTGTGATTAATCCGGAAGGTAAAGAGGTAATAATCAACTCTAAACCGACTAACGAAAGTGAATCTCCCGAGCAGCCCTTTAAGAAGGTTTGTCTGCTAAGCTCGTAGGTTTACTCCCTGCCTGCTAGTTGGCTATACCGTTTAGTTAAAAGCAGCCATTAGCTTTCTGTAACTGTTGCAGCGATCCTCGAAGTCATAAGTTACGTTAACCAGCATCAGTTCCTCTGCGCTATATTGCAGTGCCAGAGCTTCTAATTGTTCCCTGCATTGTGCCGCAGAACCACTAACTACTGTATTCAGAGTCTCCTGATAGTAGGCCTGATCAGAAGGAGAGAGTTTGTGGTACAGATCCAGAGCCTGTTCCGGGCTGCGGATATGTTCCCGGATGCCGTGCCTGAACGCCATTACTTTCCAATACATATTAGGTGCGGCAAGATAGGCGGCTTCCTCCTTGCTATCAGCACATAAGCAGGCAACAGAGAGGATAGTCTGTGGGGTTTCAGGGCCTTTGCCGTTAGCGCGGAAGCGATCTCTATAGCGCTGAAAAATTTCTGCAGACCGGTCATGGGTGCCAATAAACAGGGCAAGTACAAAGCCGAGTCCCAGTTCTGCTGCAAGGTCTGTGCTGCCGCTGCTTGATCCCAGCGTCCAGAGTTGTGGTGCGGCTGTTCCCATAGGGGTTGCATTGATGCCGTAGTAAGGGTGGTCAGCTGTCAGGTTATCGTAAATAAAACCGCTAAGATCACTCAGCAGGTGGGGGTAAATATCAGCCTGATTCGGCCGGTTGGGAAAAGCTAAAGCTCTGCTGGTTGTGTCCGTTCCTCCGGGAGCCCGGCCTACACCCAGATCGATCCTGCCCGGATTCAAGGCTTCCAGTGTACGAAATACTTCGGCTACTTTGAGCGGGCTGTAGTGGGATAACATGACCCCGCCGCTGCCGACACGGATATTGTTTGTGTTCTGGGCGATGTGAGATATCAATATTTCAGGGCAGGAACTTGAATAGCTGGCGGTATCGTGATGTTCGGCAATCCAGAAACGGTGATAACCGAGATCATCGCAAAGCTTGGCTAGCTTAGTTGCGTAGTGCAGGCCTTCAGTCTGTGACTGGCCGTTATGGGCTGGAGCCTGATCAACAACACTTAGCTTGAGATTCATAGCTGCTCCTCTGGTTGGTAATCGTTAGATATCTGTGTGGTCTGGTAGTGTTTGATAGCAAACAGGGCGATCTCTTTGTCTTGCATGGCGCTGCCCCCGGATATGCCGATACCACCGATTAGCGGCTTTTGTTCTGAATTAGGTTGGTGGCCAGCTTTAAAAATAGGCTCGCCACCGGCAAACAGAATCAGCCCGTTATTGGTTTCGGCAAAACCATGCAGCTGCTGCTCGCTGACCAGTTGGCCAAGGGCATCGGTAGGGGTACCAAAAAAGACTGCGCTGCGAGCCTTTTTGTGGGCTACATCTATCGATCCGAGAGGGGCGTTATCCATGCGTTGGAATGCGACCTGGTTGGCTCCGTTGTCGACTATTGAGATGTTAACTGCAACCTGGAGTTGCGTGGCGCATTGCAGTGCTGCCCGGATCAGGTTCTGGCTGATTATCTGGAGCATTTCTAAACCTCAATATTCTGTTTTTTTAAGCGATAAGCCAGTGTGGGTCGGGTCATCCCGAGTAGCCGGGCAGCTTCTGAAACGTTGTTTTCGGCGCGGTGCATGGCGTGTTTAAGTACCGCTTGCTCAATCTGTTCCATTGAGCCCAGCTGATTGATTGCATCATCAATCCAGAGTGTATTTGCATTCGTTTCAGAGTCATTCTCTGCTGGGGCGCTGCTATCCATTAACAGGCCGGTGCCGGAGATGGTTTGGCTATTCAGATTAATGTTCAGGCTTGGGAATAGGTATTTAGCGTCAATGGTTTCGCCGTTCTCAGCTAAAATAAGACCCCGTTCGATGACGTTTTCCAGTTCCCGGACGTTGCCGGGCCAGGCGTAATTAAGTACCGCTTTCATCGCCAGATCAGACAGTCCCAATGTTTTTCGGTTATAAAAAGCGTGGTATTTCTTCAGGAAGTGCTCGATCAGAAGAGGGATATCTTCACGGCGTTCGCGCAGTGGTGGAATATTGATTGGATAGACATTAAGGCGATAGTACAGATCGGCGCGGAATCGCCCCTCTTCGACGGCCTCCAGCAAGGCCTCATTGGTTGCAGCGATAACCCGGACATCGATTTTACGGGTCTGGTTGTCGCCCACCCTTTCCAGCTCGCTCTCCTGCAGTACGCGAAGCAACGTTGCCTGGGCGCGCGGTGAGAGCTCAATCACCTCATCAAGGAAGATTGTGCCTCTGTCAGCGCGCTCAAAACGACCCGGGCGGGAGTGAGTTGCGCCGGTATAGGCGCCTTTTTCGACACCAAATAGTTCTGCTTCAATCAGGTCCGGAGGGATGGCGGCACAGTTTACGGCGATAAAGCTCTGTTCGGCACGATCGCTGTTTTGGTGAATACCTTTGGCAACAAGTTCTTTACCAACGCCGGTCTCTCCCAGCAGTAGAACTGTAACTTTGCCAGGAGATGCTTTATTGGCCAGTCTGCAGACCTGTTGAAAGCCTTCGGACTTGCCGAGAAAGTTGCCCAGACTGGTGGTGTCATCGATACGATCCCGCAGTACCGATATCTGATCCTGTAATTGATACAGCTCTTCAATGATCGGGGTGCTTTTGAAGTACTCCCGGTAAGTTTGGTAGTCGCTCCATTCTTCAGCAGGGCGGCCTTCAAATAAACAGATATCATCGCCACAGCCGCGACATTTAACTTCCTTAAACAGAATCTCCCGACCTAATAGTTCAGAAGCAAAGCTGCTGGCGTGTCCTACCAGTGCCCAGCATGATGGGCCGTCGATTAAGCCGATATCCGATATAAACATCTCCGCTTCGTAAGAGTCGTGCATTTGCAGTTTGGCGTGAAAGTGTCCTGTAGCAATATCTATCTCAAGGGATTTTTCTTCGACCCGGACCGAACCTTTAAGCGAGTGCAGCTGAAAACCGGTACGAAACAGCTCTTCTGGTGTGATATCGCCGGATAGTCTGCGCACAAGTTCTGCATCTTTCTGACCCAGGCTATAGCCCAGGCGCATGAAGAAGCCTTTTGCTCGTTCCAGTCCGACTGTAAGGATCTGTTCTTTACGGAAATTGGCGAGTGATGCCAGCTGCATCAATAGCATCCGTTGTTCACCAAACCAGACTGTACCGTCGCTCTTCTGAAAGCGTACTTGTTGCGCAAGCTGATCGATGTCTGGCGGGAGGCTCTGGTCTGGCTGTGACATAAGGTTCATTGGGCGCACTCTGGATTTTATTGTAGTAATGAAATCATCATATATGATTGCGTATATAAAACTTACGTCGCTCTGTGTAATATTAAATCCCATAATTGGGATTTGATTATTGAAAAGCTTTTGGGGTGATATGAATTATCAGAACTTGTTTGTTTTTCTAAAGGTGATTGAGCGGGGCAGTTTTCTCGGTGCGTCAGAGTTGCTGGCTATGCCGACATCGACGGTAAGCCGCAAAGTGATGCAGTTGGAGCAGGATGTCGGTTATAAGCTGATGCATCGTAGTGCCCGTAAAATCGTAATGACTGAGGCTGGAGAGAAGTTTTATAACCGTTGTCAGCCCTTATTTACAGAGCTTGAACATACCGCATCCCAGTTGGATGATGAGCTGGCTGATCCTTCAGGGGTGTTAAGGGTTACAGCACCGGTGAGTCTGACGAACGATCTGCTGGCGGAATGGTTTTTTCAATTTATGGAGCGCTTTCCCCGAATTCAGCTGGAGCTGATGGTGGTGAACCGCAATATTGATCTGGTGGAGGAAGGGGTCGATGTGGCGTTTCGGGTGGGTGATATCCGGTTGCAGAACTGGATTTCAAGACCGCTGATGGAATCTACATTTAGCGTTTGTGCCAGTGAGGATTACCTGAGTCGAAGGGGGGAGCCCGATCATCCTGATGAGCTTTACCGGCACACGCTGATTGTGCCGCGAAGAACTCCGGTGTGGTTCTTCAGTGGGCCGGATAAACAGCAAATTAAGATTGAGTGTGATGCGCGGTTGAAAGTAGACGAGCTCAATCTGGCTGCTCGTGCTGCAGAAGCGGGCCTTGGGATTGTTAATTTACCGGATTATGTAGTTAGAAAATCGATCGCAGCAGGGAATTTGCAGAGGCTTTTGCCCGACTGGCAGCCGCGCCCCCGCCAAGTGCATATGTTGTATCCTGAGCGAAAGTATATTCCGGGCAAGGTGCGTCTGTTTATTGAGTTTATTATGGCAAAAGTCGACCAGCTGAAGGTCGATCATCCAGAATAGGTTTGTCAGGCGGAGGCTATGTTCAGCGCTTTGATTTTATCTTCCGCTTCGTAGAAGTGTGGCCAGTACTTTTTTACCACCTCGCCTGAAGTATCGAAGGTATGGCAGGTATTAAGAGTGTGGGGTCTGTTTTCTCCTGTGGACCAGTTTTCCCGATCTTCACGTTCCTGATGGGTTGCCTGGAAGGCGGTCGTGGCGACAGGGCCGAGTAGTTCGAGCAGATGAGTGCAGCCATTTATGCCGCCGAACAGCTCTTTAGATTTTTTGGTAAAGCCGGGTGCTATCTGTATGCCGATCAGCTGCTTATACGCATCGGCAATCGCAGGGCAGATCCTGAAAGGGGTGTAATCCATGCTGGCAACAGCATCGATAATGTTCAGGTCAAGATCGATAGTCAGCCGTATTGAAAGTTGGTGAATCGGTTCGCCCGGAGGCACTGTGCCATCGTTGCGTTCCCGTATAGCGATCGATTTCGCTTTAATATCAGTCAGGTGACCTTCTATGTCCCATAAGCTATCTGCGCGTTTAAAGCCTTTGCAGGTGACTGTCCGGGTATGCTGGTCGGTACGTTCAGCGGGTGGAGGTAAGGGCATCGTATTCGGGTCTTCTATCTGTACAAATGGGTAATGCAGAAAAGTGCTAAAACAGAAAGGGTGATCGCTGTCTTCAGCTTTCACCCTTGTTTTAGTTGAGCTTTTAAAAGAGCGAGAGTTAGTCGATCAATTCAAGCATTTCACTAATGCGGTTAAATTTCTCACGCGGTTTTCCATCAACGGCGCGTGAAATTTCAGCTTCATTAATGGTTTGCCATTGCTGGAATGATACTGTCTTGACGCTGCGTGCTTGCAGTAGCTCATCTATCGCTGCGGAGCCTGGCTTATTGCCCGCTGGTGGTGTGGCTTCAAGATCAGCCATGATCTGTTTGGCAACTGTCATTGAATCGCTGCGGTTAGCAGGAATAACGCCCTGCGGGCCACGTTTACACCATCCAGCTGTGTATACGCCGGTTTCAACCAGGCCTTCATTGTTGCTGACGATACCGCGGTCGCTGTCGAAAGGCATGCCTCCAATAGCTTCGCTGCGATAACCGATTGCAGAAATTACACTTTGAACCGGAAGCTCAAAGGTTTCGCCGGTGGCTTTAGCGCGACCATCAATGATCGTGTTTTTCTCCAGCTTCAGACTGCTGACTTTGCCGTCGCTACCGCAAATCTCAAGTGGTGACGCGCAGAACATGAGATGCAGGCGGACCGGCTTACTATCAGCGTTATTGGCCGCGTATGCGCGTAGTGTGTCGAGGTTTTTTTCGATCGCCTTAGCTTCTTTGGGATCAATCCCTTCCGGCAGGCTTGCTGGCATCTGTGCCGGATCAACCAGGGCGATACAGCGATCCAACTCTGCAAATTCACTCAGTTCAGCGTTGGTAAAACTGGCTTCAACAGGACCGCGACGACCGATCAGATAGATATCGGTAACCGGGGAACTGTCAATTGCAGAAGCGGCCTCTGCGGTAATGTCTGAAGATCCCATTTCAGCAGCGGTTTTGGCTAGCAGGCGGGATATATCCAGTGCGACGTTACCATTACCAATAATTGCAATGCCATTGCAGTTCAGGTCAGGGTTAAGGTCGGCCTGATCCGGGTGGCCGTTGTACCATGCAACAAATTCCCCTGAGCCATAAACGCCGCTAAGGTCTTCGCCTGTAATTCCCAGGTTACGGTCATTCAGGGCGCCGATAGTGATGGCGATAACATCGTAGCTATCTTTCAGTTCCTGATAGCTGATATCGCTACCGATATTGATATTGCCCATAAAGCGGACGTTATCACGACTGAATGTGCGCTCGAATTGACGAATAATGTTTTTGGTGCCCTGGTGGTCAGGGGCAACGCCGGCGCGTACCAGCCCGAAAGGTGTTGGCAGGCGATCATAGATATCAACCTGAGCGCCATCCAGCTTTTTGGAAAGCATATCTGCGATATAGCAGCCGGAAGGGCCGCTGCCTACAATAGCAACATTGATCATGTTTTAGTCTCCGATTAGCGCAAGACAACAGCCGGGAGCTGTTGTTGCCGGTAATTCCTGTTCTGTGGTGATTGCCTGACAGCTGCGGGGGAGACGCGGGCTGGTTTTATAATCCACCAAATCGTTTATAAAAGCGCGGTGCGGGCTCGGGTAGAGCGCCATCCGCTGTTTCCTGTGTTTGCGACAGGTACTGCTCCGCTTTATGCTGGATCAGTCGGTATATGTTGCGGCATAAAAGGCGCGCCGAGGTGCCGGCCCAGTCTGCTGGTAGTAATTTTTCCGGTAGCTGCGGATCGCGAAGCAGAACCCGGCGATAATGATGAATCAGCAGGGTACGCAGCTGAAAGCATTGTTCCGGGTCGAGATCTTCTTCAGCCTCAATCGCTCGCAGTATTGGTCGGAAGCGTTCCAGAAAATCCTGGTAGTCCTCGGTCAGTTTCTGCAGATTCCAGCACTCATGTACCAGCTCTTTTAATGGTGCAGATGTCTGACTTCCAGACAGTTCTGACTCCATATGAATTACATCATTTTGAACACACACATCCTGCAATGTGTTGTTGACCTCCGCCATATCCGCCATTGGGTGAGCCATGACTGAGGGTGATATGTTACCAAAACCAAGCCACTCTAGCTCTTTTTTGACAACCTTTCTTAGCTCATTATCCAGTTGGGTGGTAATAATCAGATCCCATTTTCCATCCCATTCTGGATACAGTTCTGCATAGATCCGGCGGAAGGCGCTCTCGAATCGGCGGCGTCCGGTATCGGTAAGGCTGTAAAAGCTTCGACGCCCGACCTGGGTCGATGTCAGCCAGCCATCCTTTGTAAGACGGAAAATTGAGGTTCTTACCAGGCGCTGATTCAGGCCCAGGGGTTCCAGCAATTTAATCAGGCTACCTAGCCAGACTGTACCGCCACGGGGGGATATAGCATCACCATAGATGGTAATGATCAGTGATCCGCCCCGGATCGGGCGCTGGTTTTTAAACTCTTCTACCAGCTCTTCTATGCAGCGAAGTTTATTCATTAAATGTCACACAATTTTTTGGCTAGAGGGGAAAGCAGCTGATAACTTGCTGAATTACCGGGCTTTAGCAGGATTTTATGTGCAAATCTTCATGTCAGCAACTCTGTCTTTAGTAGTGACTCATATCAAAAGAGTCGCATCAAATGGTTGACATGCTTTGAATGATACACTAATTTTGTCTCAAGCGTCGAATTTTGTGTCATAACGGATGCAGGGTTGGGAGAGCGGCGCTAACCTATTACTAGAGTGCTTAAACTCAATCGGAGACAACAGAATTATGAAAACTTATGACAAGGGCGATAAGCTGCCAGATCACTATAAAGAGTGTCTGATCAACCTGATGACTTTCCAGGCTGACTCTGAGTATGCCGGTGCCCAGCGAGTTGCTGAGAACCACCGTTTCGCTCCCCGCCCTGAAGAAGCGTACCGTCTCTCCAAGAAAGTTATGGAAGAGATGGGTCACGGCTATTACATCTGGAACCTGCTGCGTGATCTGGACGTTGATGTTGATTCACGTCTGCACGAGCTGGCGTCTAACTCTGAAAACCCTGATCCGAAGAAAGTAAATATTATTAACGGTTTCCGAAAGGAAAACTGGTCTGCTTTCTTCGAGTGCTGGGAAGATGTAGCACTGTTCTCTACTGTTGTAACTCCAGCGGCGGTTGCTTTCCTGGGGCAGTACCGTGAATGTTCTTACCTGCCATGGGCACGTGTAAACGTACGTATTCATAAAGAAGAGCATGGTCACCTGGCGTTTGGCGTCTGGGCTTCTAAGCGTTGTATTGAATTCGGTGGCGAGAAAACCCGTGAGTTCATGCAGCAGCGTATCGAAAAGTTCATGAAGATGGGTCTGGGCTTCTACGGTCGTCCGTCTACCGGTGGTACTAAGTCAGAAATGTTTGATATCTACCACGAGTACGGCCTGAAGGTTAAAACGCCTGAGCAGCTGCAAGGTGAATACCTTGAGTTGTTGACTGATCGTCTGGGTGATATAGGCTTTGAAGTACCACAAGGCGTTGAAGCTGATTACGATATGCGTATCGGTTACGGCGTAGAGTGATCAAGAGGAGCTAATCATGATCATCCCATCTCCGGATAAACTGGTTGAAAGCAATGTGAGTGTGCTGGCCAAATTTGGTTATAAGGCATTCGATGGCGAAACAGAAGACTGGTCTGGAATGTGGGCGCTATTGAAGGGGGACTTCGCAGGTGCGGAGTCTTCCAGTGTGCCTGATTTCACAGCCATGACGCCCAGCCAGCAGGAAGCGGCCAAGATCTATATGCGGCGTCGTCTGATTGCCGATCGCTTTTTTGAAGAGTGTCGCGCCTGTCAGGCCGACCTGTATAAAGGCATTGATACAGAGCAGATGGAGCGTTACACGCTGGCTCGGGATGCCTATGAAGACAGCGTTAACCATTTTGGTGAGGCACGTGAAAAGCTTGAAGAGATCATGAAAGGTGTTTACTGGTGAGGTTCTCCTTAAAATGATCAATAAAAAAAAACTAGTTTATACATTAACTAGTTTTTTTTTGTCTGCAATATGGCACACTGAATGCTGAGACTGTTTCTAAACAGGAAATATTCTTGTGCTGTTTTGTCCGGTTATCCCCTTGTTTAAATGGGGTATTGTTTGATCAACATCAATGATACTTGTTGATTAAGGGTATGTCGGTAAATTGGCTTGATACAAATAAAGACGAAAGAATTAGTCGATATGTATCACGTTGTCGGTTATGCTGTCGTTAAGCTTCAACTGTTAAAGTTAAAGTTTGAAGACGCTGAGTACAGGGCTGAGCCCAATCAGTCTCTCATATAAAAATAAAATTGATGCACGAAAAAGTGCGTACATGAGAAAGCCAGGAGATAGAACGAATGACAAATATGAACTTCCTGAAAACTGCAGCAGCAGTAACACTGGGTGTTTCCCTTTCCGCGAGTGCAATGGCTGAAACTACTCTGCGTGTCGCAAGCTGGTTGCCGCCTACTCATCCACAGAATGCTGTCGTATGGCCAACCTGGTCTAAATGGGTTGAAGAGGCGACTGAAGGTCGCGTTAAAGTTGCAATTGAATATGGTATGGGTCATCCGAAAACCATGTTTGAGCTGGTTGAAGATGGTGTAGTAGATGCATCGTTCAGCTATCACGGTTATGTACCTGGTCGTTTTAAACTGACCCAGGCGGTTGAGCAGCCTCTGCTGGGCACCAGCGCTGAAGCGGCTTCTGTAGCGCACTGGCGTACATTCGAGAAGTATTTCTCAAAGGCTAACGAGCATGAAGGTCTGGAAGTAATCGGTCTGTTTACTCACGGTCCGGGTCAGATCCACATGGCTACCCCTGTTTCTTCCCTGTCAGATCTGAAAGGTAAGAAGATCCGTCTGGGCGGTGGTGTTCAGGGTGAGATCGGTCACCGTATGGGCGTAACCGCTGTTGGTGCTCCGGCGCCTAAAGTGTACGAGATGATGCAGCAGGGCGTAATCGACGGTGTTTTCATCCCGATGGGTGAGCAGAAGTCGCTGCGTCTTAAAGAAGTTGCTAAAAACGTGATTGCGTTGCCAGGTGGTATGTACCTGGGTAGCTTCGCAATGTTCATGAATCCTGAATTCCTGGAAGGAATTGATGCTAAAGATCGTGACGCGATCCTGGCAGTGTCCGGCGAAAAACTGTCAGCGATGGCGGGTCGTGCATGGGATGCGGGCGATGCTGAAGGTCTGAAGGCTGCGCAGGAAGCGGGTGTAAACATCACTATGGTTCAAGATGGTGATGCGTTGTCTGCTGAATTTAAAGCGCTGACTAAAGGTATGGAACAGACATTCCTGGATTCTGTAGCAGACCGTGGTGTTGATGCGAAAGCCGCTCTGGCTGAGCTGCGCAGCATCGCTCGTAGCTACAAGTAAGACACGCTAGCTTTAAGTAATAAGTAGGAGTCATCTATGACTTTTAGTGCCTGGATTACAGCGCACTACGAAGAGAAAGGGCCGGTCGCTTGGCTGGCCTTTTTTCTTGAGTTGATCGCTGCCGTAACACTATTTCTCCTGATGTTGCTGACCTGTGCTGATGTATTTGGTCGCTATTTTCTGGATAACGCTGTCGACGGTACTACCGAACTGACAGAGATGGGGATCGCGATCCTCGTATTCGCTGAGATGCCGGTTATTACCTGGCGTGGTGGCCATGTGGTAGTGGATATACTTGACAAGATGATGGGTAGTGCCGTGATTAAGGCGCTGGGATTGCTTGCCGCTTTCCTGATGTCGACATCGTTGTATTTCCTGGCTGTGCGGATCTATGAGCTGGCGAGTCGCTCGCAGCGACGCGGTGAGGTCACTGAATACCTGCAAATGCCTGTCGGTTATATCATTGAATATATCGCCATAATGAGCTGGATTACAGCAGCTGCCATGATCACCTATGGTGTTTATCGGTTGTTGTTTCTGTCACGGGACTAGTTCTGGGAAATAGGTCCTGACCGTTTTTCAAAGATCAATACGTTTGTAACCTTACGGGTATTTCTTAATGATTACTGCATTAATTGGCTTTGCTATTTTGCTGTTGATTATCGTAGTGGTTCGTGTGCCTATCGCGTTTGCGATGGGTCTGGTGGGCTTCTTCGGTTTCGCCTATATGCAGGGCCTGACCTTCGATAACTTTATGGACTTCCGCTGGACTGGCGCACTATCGATGGCATCTAAACGTGTCGTTGATACCGCACAGGAGTACAGCCTGTCCGTTATTCCTCTATTCATTCTGATGGGTAATCTGGTCACCAAGTCCGGTTTGTCCCATGAATTGTATCGTGCCTCTTATGCCTTTTTAGGGCACAAGAAGGGCGGTCTTTCGATGGCGACCGTTGTTGCCTGTGGTGGCTTTTCGGCAATCTGCGGTTCCAGCCTGGCGACGTCTGCCACAATGGCAAAAGTGGCGATGCCACCGATGCGTAAATATGGCTATGCGGATTCACTGGCGACGGCGTCGATTGCCGCCGGCGGTACCCTGGGTATCCTGATCCCGCCAAGCGTAATTCTGGTAATCTATGGCCTGCTGACTGAAACCAGTATCCGGGAGCTGTTCGCCGCCGGTTTTATCCCTGGTTTCATGGGTATTCTGTTGTATCTGATGGCGGTGCGTTATGTCGTATGGCGTGACCCTGCAGCGGGGCCTTGTGGCGAGAAAATGGGCTGGGCAGAGCGCTTCCAGGCGCTGAACGGTGTCTGGGGGGTATTGATCCTGTTTACCGTCGTGATGGGCGGTATCTATGGCGGTATCTTTACGCCGACCGAGGCTGCAGGTATCGGTGCTGGCGGTGCGTTTATGATCGCATTGTTTCGCCGTTCACTGAATTGGGGGAGTTTGTTCGATATTCTGACCGATACTGCACGGACCTCTGCCATGTTGTTTGCGGTATTGATCGGTGCACTGATCTTCTCTAACTTTATTAACCGTGCGGGTCTGCCGGCTGACTTGCTGGCGTTGGTAAATGGCCTGGATGTCCCGCCAATGGTGGTGATCCTGGTTATTCTGGCGATCTATATCGTACTGGGTATGGTGTTTGAGAGTCTGTCGATGCTGCTGTTGACGGTGCCTATATTCTTCCCATTGGTGCAGAGCCTGGGCTTCGACCTGGTGTGGTTCGGTATCGTAGTGGTCGTGGTGACCGAGATCAGCCTGATTACACCGCCCGTGGGTATGAATGTATTCGTTCTGGCGGCTGTGTTACGGGATGTCAAGGCAAGCACCATCTTTAAGGGGGTAACGCCTTTCTGGTGTGCAGATATTGTCCGACTGGCGCTGGTCACTCTGTTTTCTTCGATCGCATTGTTCCTGCCGGAGCTGCTGTACCGATAAATACGCTGAATTACAAAGAGCCCTGACGGGCTCTTTTTGTATCTGTACCTGCTGAAACTGTTCAGTAGTTGAATTAATAGGGGTTAAACAATGCTGCCTGAAGTAAAAAAGATCCTATACGCATCTGATATTGATAAAGGTTCGCGTCCGGCTTTCCGGGCTGCGGTCAGTCTGTGCGGACACTATAATTCTGAGATTACCTTCCTGCATGTACTCGAGCCGCTCAGCTCGTCGGCACAGAGTATCGTTGATACGATGATGAATGATGAGTCGCTGCATGAGTTGCATGATCAGAGTATTATCAATGTCAGCAACAAGCTTAAAGAGCGGGTGAGCCGTTTCTGTGAAACTGAGCTTGAAGAGAATGAGATGCTGACTGATGCCCAGGTGCATGCCCGGGTTGAAGAGGGTACGCCCTGGAAAACTATTCTTAGTGTGGCGGATGATATCGATGCTGATGTGATTGTTATGGGTACCCGGACCCATTCTGCAATGGGGCAGTTTCTGCTTGGTTCTACGGCAAATAAAGTAATGCATAACTCTAAGCGCCCGGTGCTAATCGTACCTCTAAGTTAAGGCGTTGCCAGTACCGGCTTTGCGGGTGATATCAAATGCCTGCTAAGCCGGATTTTATCCGGTCTTCTATTCTGTATTTCCCGCTAAGCATCTCTATTACCTGGCCCTCTATCCTGTATGAGCCACCAAATACTTCTTATATCTTGCTAATCTTTGTCCTAATATTTCTAGCGGGGAAATAATGTTATTCGCTACAGGTGGTTATCTGGCTACTGCTTATTGGGTATCTTAGCGGTAACGAGTAGTGAAAGACTGTACCGCGTTGCATTGTGTTTGTGGCCTGGTCGTTTCATGGTTTCAGAACTGATTTTTACCCTCTATGCTGTCTCGTTTTGAGATTATCAGGGCTTAATAAAATAGGAATTTAAGTATGACGAAGAAGGCTTTTGCGTCCTCTGCGGACCTCGGCGTAAAAACCGAAACACTGGAAATCCTGGGCGATGGTATCTATGCATTGACCGCTGAAGGCGATCCGAATATCTGTGCCGTTGAAGGTGAAGACTTTATCGTTGCATTTGAAGCGCGTGCTACACCAAAGGCTGCTAATGACTGGCTGGAGAAGTTGCGTGAGTACACTGACAAGCCGGTTAAATACCTGGTGCTGTCGCATTACCATGCAGTACGTGTTCTGGGTGCTTCTGCGTACAATGCTGAATCTATCATTGCTCACGAAAACACGAAGTTCCTTATTGAAGAGCGCGGCATGCAGGATTGGGCTTCTGAATTCGGCCGTATGCCTCGTCTGTTTCGTGAGCCGGAAGGTATTCCAGGCCTGACTCACCCTGATATCGTATTCAATGATCGTCTGGAGATTCCGCTGGGTGGCGATCGTGGCAATCTGGTTCTGGAATACTGTGGTCGTGGTCATACAGCCGGTGATATTGTTGCCTGGATTCCGAAACAAAAAATATTGTTTGCCGGTGACCTGGTAGAAGCTGCAGCAGCACTGTATACCGGAGATGCATTCCACTTTGACTGGTCTACCGAGACGCTGGACAAAGTTAAGACCTTTGAAGCAGAAACGCTGGTTGGTGGACGTGGTGCGGTTGTTCATGGCCGTGAAAATGTTGATGCAGCCATCGAACAGACCCGTGGTTTCCTGACCGGTATGATCGACAAAGTCGGTGAGGTTCATAAGCGTGGCGGTACTCTTAAGGAGGCGTTTGAGTCTACCCGTGATCATCTGGGTCCTCAGTTCGGTATGTGGCCGATTTTTGAACACTGTCTGCCGTTCGACGTGCAGCGTCTGTGGGATGAGTTTGATGGTATTGACTGGCCGCGAATCTGGACTGATGAGCGTGATCAGGAAGTATGGGATCAGTTGCAGGACTAATCTAAGCAGGTGCTTGGGGAAGATATAAATATTTCCGTATTACAGAAGGGAGCGATCCCGGCAGCAGAAAGGCGGCACTCGGTGTCGCCTTTTTTATAGCTGATCTCTGGCTACTGTTAACTAAGTGGAATCAATATTGTCTCTTTAACCAACGGCTGCTACTGTTGGATAAAGGCTAACTGAAGGTGGCTACAGTATTTGACGTCCTTTTGGCATCGTGGTTGTTTTCGATGATTGTTATCAAACTAGAATTAATAATGTCTCTTTCAAGGGTGGGGTAAACAATGGATGTTCTTTCGGCAATGGGTGTGCTTGTGCGCGTGGTTGATCGCCAGAGCTTTTCTCTTGCGGCCGCTGAACTCGGTATCTCCAGCTCTTCGGTCAGTAAACAGATCTCGCATCTTGAGAAACATGTGGGAGCCCGGCTTCTGCAGCGTACTACCCGGCGTCTGAGTGTCACCGAGGTGGGCGCGGCTTACTATGAAAAGTGCCAGAAGATTCTTTCTGAAGTGGAAGAAGCTGAGAATCTGGTATCGCAGTTGCAAGGTAAGCCCCGGGGTGTGTTGCGAATCAATTGTAATATGACTTTCGGGCAGTTGCTGTTGGCCAAAGCAATTCCTGAATTTATGGAGCAATACCCGGATATACAGTTTGATCTTACCCTCGATGACGGCGATGTCGATCTGATTCGCGATGGCTTTGATCTGGCATTGCGGATCACTAACCCAGCATTGCCTGATTCAAGTCTTATCGCCCGTGAGATCGCCTCGATTCCGATGTTTATCTGTGCCAGTCCTGAGTATCTGGCGCTCAATGGCTGCCCTGATACACCTGAAGACCTTAAACAACATAACTGTCTCGTATTTATGCTGGCTTCAAATACCAATAGCTGGACACTGAGCAGTGATGATGGCCCACAAACTGTACAGGTCAGTGGAGATCTTAAGGCCAATAATAGTCTTGTGGTCCGGCAGGCGGTGTTAGCCCATCGCGGACTGGCATATCTGGCG
Source organism: Amphritea sp. HPY (assembly GCF_050870985.1). Lineage (NCBI taxonomy): Bacteria > Pseudomonadati > Pseudomonadota > Gammaproteobacteria > Oceanospirillales > Oceanospirillaceae > Amphritea > Amphritea sp. HPY. The sequence goes on from NZ_CP194015.1 coordinate 1,134,857, forward strand.
TCATTTGTGATCGAGCGTTTTGTCGAGGCTGGACAGATTAAAATTCTGTTTCCCGGATACGAGCCTGAGCGGCTAAGTTTATTTGCGGTTTATCCCGATCGACAATACATGTCACCCAAAGTCAGCCTGTTTATCGAGTTCTTTAAAGACTGGCTGGAAATGAATCTGCAGCAAGAATTTATGCTGTAAGGCCCGAAAACACTAATCATTTCTAAACATAAAAGTGATAGTCGCAATAGCGTAAATAGCAGGGCAGGCCTGTGTCGTGATTGTTTTTTTAATGCTTTGATTTGTAGAGATTTTTATCTTTTATGGTAGTTATTTTTACTGTTTCCATAATTGAAATAATGTTGTGCCCTTAATGTGGCTTATCTACTCTATATAATTAGTTATCTTGAGAATGTCTTAAAGATAAATCGTAGGCCATCGTTGAAGAGCCATATATAGAGTGCGGGATAATGTTCAAGACATACACATACCCAGAGTTTGACTATACTCGCTCCGCCGACCAGGATGCGGCGACTACAGCGCACCACCCTGTGATCGTGGTTGGTGCAGGTCCGATAGGTATGGCAGCAGCTATCGATTTTGCTCAGTATGGAGTTGATGTAGTAATTCTGGATGATAGAAGTACAGTAAGCGTTGGTTCCCGTGCGGTATGTTACGCCAAGCGCTTCCTGGATATTTCCGACCGTCTGGGTCTGGGTCAGCGCGCTGTCAATAAAGGCGTAACCTGGAATCTGGGCCGCGTCTTCTTTGAAGACGATGAGATCTATAACTTCAATATGTTGCTGGAAGAGCATCATCGCCGTCCAGGCTTCATCAACCTGCAGCAGTATTACCTTGAAGAGTACATGGTCGATCGTGTCAACGAATTACCGGCGGCTGATCTGCGTTGGAAGAACAAGGTAACTAAAGTACAACAAACTGTTGATATTGTTCGCCTCACTGTTGAAACCCCTGAAGGCCCTTATGAGCTGAGCTGTGACTACCTGTTAGCTTGTGATGGCGCGACGAGTAATGTACGTTTTCAGTGTGGCCTTGAATCTAAAGGTCAGATTTTCCATGATCGTTTCCTGATCGCTGACGTCATCATGGATCCAAAGAAATTCCCAGCAGAGCGCTGGTTCTGGTTTAAGCCTCCGTTCCATGAAGGCCAGTCAACCTTGCTGCACCGTCAGGCTGACAATCTATGGCGTATCGACTTTGACCTTGGCTGGGATGCTGATCCTGAAGAAGAGAAGAAACCGGAAAATATTATCCCACGGGTTAAAGCGTTCCTCGGCGACGAGGTTGATTTTGAACTGGAATGGGCTTCGGTCTATACCTTTACCTGCCGTCGTATGGATGAGTTCCGTAAAGGCCGTATCTTCTTTGCTGGTGATGCTGCTCACCAGGTGTCTCCGTTTGGTGCCCGTGGTGCCAATTCAGGTATTGAAGATGCCGATAACCTTGTCTGGAAGATCAAGGCGGTTATGGATGGTCTGGCACCGGCAAGCCTGTTAAACAGTTACTCCGATGAGCGTACTTTTGCTGCGGATGAGAATATCCTGAATTCCACCCGTTCAACTGACTTTATCACGCCGAAGAATGTGCAGAATAAAGCTTTCCGTGATGCGGTACTGAAGCTGGCGAAGAACTATACATTTGCCCGTCCATTGGTTAACTCCGGGCGCTTGTCAGTGCCACCAATCCTGACTGAATCGGCATTGAACACAGCAGATAGCAGCAACTTCGAGTGCAAGATTGTACCGGGAGCGCCATGTACCGACGGTCCTATCCTGCTCAACGGTGAAGAGACATTTATGCTGACTGAGCTGGGTAATACCTTCAATGGTCTGTTGTTTATCGATAGCCATGCCAATCTTGATCCGTCAGTTGTTGCGCAGCTGGCTGAACTGGCACAGCAGGCGATGCCGGTTAAGACTTTCATCGTGGCCAGTCATGAGATGGATCTGGATCTGCCGGAAGGCGTTGAATTGGCCGTAGATACTAAGGGTGTTGTTAAACAGCGTCTGGATGCTCAGGCTGGTACGTTTTACCTGACCCGTCCTGATCAACTGGTCACTGCACGCATGCGTACATTCGATAAGGCTGCAGTGGATGCGGCGCAGAATAAAGCGCTTGGAAACTAACAGAGAATTGAGAGAGATAATGTGATGGCTAATCTGATTACTGAGCCGAATCTTCCGGTTCCCGATGATTTTTACCAGGCGCTGACCGATCTGCACCGCAACCTGACTACCGAGCAAAGCCGCGATGTAAACGCCCGACTGATCCTGCTGTTGTGTAACCATATTGGTGATCAGGAAGTTCTAACTCAGGCGATGACGATTGCCGGTGAGCACCTTTCGCAAGATCAATAGAGTGTCAGAAAACAGTGCCCTGATTTGTTCCGGGTTTAGTGGGTTTTATAACTAAGAGCGTGACTCTTAGTTTAAATAAGCGTTGTACCGAGAGAATTCTCTATGAAACTGGGTTCATTAAAACATCGTCGTGACGGGCAGCTGGTCGTCGTATCGAAAGATCTGAGTCGGGCAGTAAAGGTGCCAGAAATTGCACCTACACTGCAGTCTGCGCTGGATGACTGGGACTTGACTGAACCTCAGTTACAGGTCATTTACCGGCAGTTAAATAATGGCGAAACAGCAGGCTTTGAGCTGGATCTTGGGCAGCTTGATGCGCCTCTGCCCAGGGCATTTCAATGGGCTGATGGTTCAGCTTATCTGAACCACTCGGAACTGATGCGCAAAGCGCGTAATGCTCAGTTGCCGCCTGCATTCCTGACCGATCCGCTGATGTATCAGGGTTGTTCCGATCAGTTCGTCGCGGGCCATGAAGCCATTCGGGTAAGCTCCGATAAATGGGGCATCGATTTTGAAGCTGAAATCGCCGCCATCACTGGTGATGTAGCGATGGGTTCGACTCCTGAGCAGGCGTCGACAGAGATTAAACTGTTGATGCTGATTAACGACGTTTCGTTGCGCAACCTTATTCCTGCTGAGCTGGCCAAAGGTTTTGGTTTCTTTCAGGGGAAGCCTGCCTGTTCGGCATCGCCGGTGGCAGTTACGCCGGATGAACTTGGCGAAGCCTGGCGAGGTAGCAAAGTTCATTTGCCGATCGAAGTGCGTTTTAACGACGCTTTGTTTGGTAAGCCTGATGCCGGGGTTGATATGAATTTTAACTTTGGCGAATTAGTCGCGCATATCGCCAAAACCCGGGATGTAGGCGCCGGCACTATCGTTGGTTCAGGTACCGTCAGCAATAAGCAGGATGGCGTATCATCAGTAGAAGAGGGTGGCGTAGGTTATAGTTGTATCGCCGAAGTGCGCATGATTGAAATGATTGAGTATGGCCGTCCGAGTACGCCGTTTATGCGTTTTGGTGACCGTATTCAGATCGATATGAAGTCCAAAGATGGGGGCTCTATCTTCGGTCAGATCGATCAGACTGTCAGTCGTTATAATCCTGAGAAAAATCAATTTTAAATCGTTTCTATGTTGTCCTTTCTAATTAAATTCAGAGAGGCGTTGTATTGAGAGATAACAATGATCTTATTTGATTACTGCCGCTCTTCAGCGGCCTATCGTGTCCGCATTGCTCTGAATTTAAAGCAGATGCCCTATGAGCAGGTGCCGGTAAGCCTTCTTGCTGGTGAGCATGTGGCTGCAGAGCACCTTGGTCGCAATCCTCAGGGGTTTGTGCCGGCGCTACAGGATGGCAAAGCGATGCTGACCCAGTCTCTGGCGATCTGCGAGTATCTGGATGATGCATACCCACAAACGCAACAGCTAATGCCAGCAGATGCTGTAGGTAAAGCTAAAGTGCGGGCAATGGCGCAGCTGATCGCCTGCGACATCCATCCGGTGAATAACCTGCGCATGCTGAAGTATCTGGTGGCTGAGCTGGGTGCCAGCGATGAGCAGAAAACTACCTGGTATCAGCACTGGATCTATAAAGGTTTTGACGCACTGGAACAGATGCTGGCCGATTCTGATACGACCGGCGATTTCTGCTACGGTGATCAGCCGACCCTGGCGGACCTGTGCCTGGTGCCGCAAGTCTTCAATGCCAACCGTTTTAAGTGTGATATGAGTCGCTATCCGAATATTGTCCGGATTAACGATAACTGCCTTAAAGCAAAAGCTTTCACTGATGCCCATCCGGACCTGCAGCCGGGGGCATGATCAGTAGCTGATAGAAAAGGGCCGCAATTGCGGCCCTTGTTTATTGGTTATAAGCATTGGCTTACTCAATATCGTTAAGTGCCTGCATCGCTTCTTTGCTCCAGTCCAGTGCACTGCGGTAACAGCTCTCATACAGGTTGGCATCAAAGTCGGTAGGTAGCAGGTCCCAGTCTCCCGCTTCATAGTTGCCGACGTGCATCAGTACTTCACCCATATCCCCCTCATTAAGCAGGATTGCATCTTTAATATCATCGGCAAGCGGTACTTGCTCGAGCATGGTTTCCTGATCAATATCCAGCAGGATATGCAGATTAGACATCATGCCGGTCATGAAGTAACTGCCACTGTTCTTGTGTCCGGAGTGGGTCGCAATCTCTTCACACATGCGACCCCTTACGAGCAGGTTACGGCATATCTCTTCTGGTTTGCCAGCCTGGTTGGTCATCGCGATCAACGTCGCCCACTTACGGATCTGTGCCATACCCAGCATAACGATCGCTTCGGTGAGTGATTCAACTTTGCGTACCAGTGCGTAGGCGGCAGAATTGACGATTCTCAGTAATTTGTAGGTCAGTACCGGATCCCGGATAATCAGGTGTTCCAACCGTTCTGGGGTGGTGTTGGGGTTTTGTAATTCCTGCACTAATTCAAACAGCGCCGCCTGGTTCGGGTCGACCTTCTTGCCTTTGACAACTTTTGGTTTACTCAGGAAATGGCCCTGGAATAGCTTGAAGCCCAATTTATTACACTGTTCCAGTACTTCAACGGTTTCGATCTTGTCAGCAAGAAGCGTCACTTTGTAAGGCTTTAGCTGCTCTACATGCTGGGCTACCTGTTCTATCGTAGGCTTTGTTACATTGATTCTGACGATATGCGCCATTTTCAACAGTGGAACCAGTTCCGGGGTAAAGCTGAAATCACCCAGAGCGATGCGGTAACCCGCTTTAACAAGTCGATGCACGGCGATGATCATGTTGCGGTCGATCTTAATATCTTCAAGGATTTCCAGGACGATATTTTTCCGCGGTAACTCAGGGAAGTCATCTGACAGTAATAGTTCACGACTGAGGTTGATAAACGCAGGCACTCGTTTAAGGGAACCCTGGTCAGAGATGCTGGTGTAGGTGTTAAGAATAACTTCGCTGGTGGCGCCGGAATTACGGAACAGAGCGTTTTCAGTGTCGTCTTCATTGCGATACAGCAGTTCGTAAGCGATGACGCGCTGAGTACGGTCAAAGATCGGCTGTCGCGCCATTAGTACTTGTGAAGCGGTAGCTTGTGTATCCATGATGCGCCTTAATCCTTATCCGTGTCTGCCACAGTTTTACTGAGCATATAACGAAGAATCAAGGATGTCAGCAGGGCTATATCTCAGAACAGGTACACTTGTTAGCAATAAGCAGCTAAAAGCGGTCGCTGTTTTTTGTGCTAAGGGTATAATATGCCTCCTTTAAACAGGCAGTCGATCGTAATTACAAGACAAACCGGGTAACTGACCGGGTAATATTTCAAAAAAGATGGAGAGTGTTTGTTGAAAACCCTTATAAATCAAATCTTTAGGTCTAGCGATGAGTATTAACTGGTTTCCGGGCCATATGCATAAAGCCCGCAAAGAGATCGCCAAAGTGATGGACGAGATCGATGTGGTGATTGAGGTGCTTGACGCCCGTCTGCCATATTCCAGTGAAAATCCGATGGTGTCACAGCTACGCAAAGGCACGCCGGTTATTAAATTGCTTAATAAGAGCGATCTGGCAGATGCGGTTCGGACTCAGGAATGGATCGAGTATTATAATAGCTTGCCGGATACGCTGGCGCTGACCATAGACTATTCGCAGAAGAAGCTGATCAAGAGTATCCCAGAGCTATGTAAGAAGCTGGTACCTTCGCGCAGTAATCATGGGCGGCCAGTACGGGCGATGATCATGGGTATACCGAATGTCGGTAAATCCACTATGATCAACGCGTTGCTGGGTAAGCGTATAGCTAAGGTCGGCAACGAACCTGCGGTGACAAAAGGGCAGAAGCGTTTTACCCTGAAGAACGGCATGGCGCTGTCTGACACACCTGGAATCCTGTGGCCTAAAATTGAAGATAAGGATTCCGGTTACCGTCTGGCGGCCAGTGGTGCCATTAAAGATACAGCAATTGAATATGAAGACGTCGCTTTGTACGCAGCTGGCTTCCTTCTTAACGATTATCCCGACCTGTTGCAGCAGCGCTATAAGTTTAAGGAATTGCCTGAAACTGCTGATCAGTTGCTTGAAGAGATCGGTCGTAAGCGTGGTGGTCTGAGGCCTGGTGGCGTTATCGATCTGCACAAAGCCTCGGAAATACTGTTGAATGAATTGCGCGGCGGACAGATAGGTCTGATTACTTACGAAACTGTTACCCAATGGCAGGAAAAATGGGAAGCGGCACGCATTGAACAGGAACGGCTTGAAGCGGAAGCGCTGGCTGAGCAGTTAGCTGAAAAATTAGCAGAAGAGGCCGCCGCTGCACGGCGCGCATCGAAGTACAAAGAGTAAGAGAATAGAGATGAGTAGAAAGAAGAAAAAACGTAGCGGCGGCGGTCAGACAGTATTTATTGATGTTCAGCGACGCAGTGAAAAAATGGCCGATCCTGATAGTTATGAAAGCCGTAAGCGCAAGAACCTTGAGCAGAAGCGCAAGGTAAAGTCGGTCTATCAGAAAGAGATCGAGGCAGCTGATAATGGTAATAACCAAGAGCAGCGTAAATCGCCGCTGGCGGATAAGATTCGTCGATTGAAAAAACAGCAGTCTGAACAGGCTGATCAGCCGGAAACCGATAACGAAGAATAATTCAATCCCTGGTTTGATCCTTCGTGTCGACCAGGGCGAGATATTATGCGGTTTATTGATGGGGAAATGACGTTTCCCCTGATATTTTCCCTCCCCATACGCATAGCTTGAACAATTCGCTCCCTAATGCTTTTCTTTTCATACAGCTGATACCCTCGGTGTCAGGCCTGACTCTGGTTCCCGACAGTCTGTTTTGAGGCATAACTATTTCTGATTAAGCTCGAATCCGGCGCTATTGCAGCAATGTGGAGGGTTAAAGGCGTTTAACTATAGGTATTTGGCCAGGCGATAGCAGTGTATATACAGCTGTACAACTGTCAGGTGATTCCAGATTAATTATGAATCGAATGCAACGTCCTTATGGCATAGGACAACTATACTATTGTCAATTGACATTAACTGAGTGAAGGGGGCTCTTAACATCAACGGGGGGATGTATGGCTAACTGCTCCTACTGTAACGGCACGGGTCACCGTACCGTTAAGAACGCTTCCGGAATTGCCGAGTTCGGCGGTATATGTACAGAGTGTGGCGGCTCTGGTATTAAACCGGGAACGCGTTATTTATCCAGTATCAACGATAGTTCATCAACCACTAATCAGGCAGATAATGCCGGTACAGTGGATTCTTCTTCACGCAGATCTAATAATGCGTTCAGCCTGATCGTGGGGGGGCTGGCTGGTATAGGCCTGTTCTTTTTGCTCGGCGATGAGATTAAAGCTCTGTTTGTCGGTTCCGAAGCGGCTGGGTTTTACCTTATGCTTATGGCTGGAATCGTCATCAGCCCCTTATTATTAGCGCGTTTTGTACCGGATGTTACAAAATTCATATCTCTGGTTTTGTTTGGGGCTATTATCCTGATTTTATACCGCATGTTGGTTTAGGTTCCTTAATTCAATACGGTCAGGGCTTTGGTTAGCTCTTGATCGGATAGCTAATGGGTCGGAACTTGTTGTGTGAAAAATATTTCAAGCCGTTTTTAAGGCTGTCGGCACGCTGTCTGCTGCTGGCATTCTTAAGCTAAAACGGTTACCTCTCATTCATTGATGCAACCCGTCCAGCTATTGATGCTCAAAAACAGAGTTAAGTGATTGTTTGATAAAGCCTGAAAAAGACCTGAGGTCGAAGTTTTTTGAGCGCTGAACTTTTGTGTTTAGCTGATTGTTTGAGCGAAGGCTTTGCACTTAGTAAAATCCTAATCTAGGTTTATGGGTGTTTGCAGGCTTAACTGCAGGCTGTAGTGGAGGTCATGTTATGTCCCACTCTGAAGTACATCGCGCCGGCGATGCGCCTATCAAGGTCGATCTGGTTGAGGGTGAGACCTATTGCTGGTGTGCTTGCGGGCGTTCAAATACCCAGCCTTTTTGTGATGGTTCTCATCAGGGGACTGGATTAGATCCTGTGGTGTTTGTCGCTCAAAAATCTGAAACTGTGTTTCTCTGTTGTTGTAAGCAAACCGGTACGCCGCCGTTGTGCGATGGTAGTCACAAGAAAAGGGAATAGTGAGTTTCTGCAGGCGCGCAGAAAGTACTAACAGTGTAGAATACGGCTTTTTTTACGGTTAGGTGTGAGCAGCTTGGAAAAGGTCGATGTAGTTATCGTCGGAGCGGGAGCTTCGGGTCTTATGTGTGCGGCCAGTGCGGGGTATCGTGGGCGTTCGGTGTTGGTGCTGGAGCATACTGCAAAAATAGGTCGTAAGATTCTGATGTCCGGTGGCGGTCGTTGCAACTTTACCAATATCCATAACGCGCCGGATAATTTTCTTTGTGCTAATCCCCATTTTACCAAATCAGCCCTGAGTCGCTACAGCGCAAACGATTTTATCGAGCTGGTGGAGCGTCACGGTATTGAATACCATGAGAAGACGCTGGGGCAGCTGTTTTGTAATGAGTCCAGCAAAGAGATTCTGCAGCTGTTACTAACCGAGTGTGACTGGGCTGGCGTTGAGGTCAGAACCGAAACCACAGTGACCCGGGTCGACAAGCAAGAACAGGAAGAAGCCGGTTTTATTATCACCACCAGTCGCGGCAAGCTGCACTGCCAGTCGCTGGTAATAGCAACCGGCGGTCTCTCAATTCCGAATGGTGGTGCGACCTCCTTTGCCTATGATCTGGCGCAGCAGTTTCAGCTGGAAGTGACACCACTGCAAGCCGCATTAGTACCCTTTACACTACAGCCTGATGATCTCAACCGCTTTAAAGAGCTAGCCGGCGTATCGCATCCGGTTATAGCCAGAATCGGCAAGACAGAATTCAAAGAGAATATGCTGTTTACCCATCGCGGCCTAAGCGGGCCTGCGATTCTGCAGATCTCTTCGTACTGGAAGCCCGGTGCTGAAGTTGAGTTGGACCTGTTCCCTGAGCTGGATCTGAGTCAGTGGTTGATTAAAGCCAAGGCTGAGCGTCCTAAGGCGGATATTCAGACCCATCTGGCGCAGCTGATGAGTAAGCGTATGGCGCAGGTGTTCTGCGAATTGTGGGAGCTGTCAGGCGCTCTCAATCGGTTTGACGATAAAACACTGTCGGCGATTGCCGAGCGCTTCCACCACTGGCGGGTTAAACCCAGCGGCACCGAAGGCTACCGCACGGCTGAAGTCACGCTGGGTGGTATCCTGGTCGACCAGGTATCTTCTAAGACGCTTGAAACCAAACAAGTGCCTGGATTGTACTTCATCGGTGAATGTCTGGATGTCACCGGCCATCTTGGCGGCCACAACTTCCAGTGGGCCTGGGCCTCTGGTTTCTGCGCCGGGCAGTTTGTCTGATGTGTATTGGTGTATTTAAAACCAAGACAGTTTAGCCGTTAATACTTCTGGATCCTGAAAAACTCTCCTAATTAGTTACACGCATATTTAGATCTTTCCGACAATGAATGTTTAGCCAGATACTCCCCCTGTAGTCAGATCATTTAGGGGGGGGCATGGAGACGTTCTTTGTTGTATTCCCGTACCCAGTATTCCGTTAATTCCCGTACTTCATTGCACGACTTTTAGGCTCTAGGTTTCAGCCTCACTCAAAATGAAACTTAATCGCAGGTTCCCTAAGGGCTGTGGATTCAAAGTAATAAACGGTTCGAGAGGTTTTTGTCAAATTCAGTATGGTCAAAAACTCAATTTGGCATCATATAGACTGGTTTTCACTAGTGTGCGAATCAGCTCTGCCAATTGTCTGTAAAAACTACGATTTGGAGAGTTCTGACGCCATGCTAATACATGAGTACGATGCAGATTCAGATTTTCAACATCCCTGACGCTCAGCCCCTGGGGCTGGTGTATTTCAGAATAGATGTAAAGTGAGGGTAAAAAAGTTAACCCCATCCTCATTATCACCATCTGACGTAGGGCATCCAGGCTGCTGCCCTCGTAATCCCTTGCAATCGTTGCACCCAGCTCCGAACACATTAGCTCTATCTGGTGGTAGCTACTGTATTGCTCTTCCAGCGTAAGTATATTCTGACCGCGCAGGTGATGGGTTTTGACTCTCTTTAACTTAGCCAGTGGGTGATCTTCTGGTGTAATTAGTTTAAGTGGTTCATCAAACAGTACCTCGGTGGTCAGGCGAGGGTTGCCAAATGGTCGGGGAATCAGTACCAGGTCCAGTCTTCCCTCAAGCAGATCAAGCTCTAACGCTTTAGGCATGTTTTCCCTGACGTAGAGTTTTAAAGACGAGTAGGTTTGATGTAATCCGGGTAAGATATGCGGAAGCAGGTAGGGGCCGACCGTGGGTGATACCCCCATACGGAAGGTTCCTCCCGGCCCGTTATTCATCATCGCTGCCTGGTCCAGAAGACCGTTCATCTCCTCAAGCACCTGTCGGGCGTTAGCCAGCAATTCCCTACCCGCAGGCGTCAGGGTAGCGCCGCTGCGGCTACGCTCAACCAGAGTCAGGTTTAAGGATTTTTCCAAGTTGTAAATCTGAGCTGTAAGGGTTGGCTGACTGATTTTGAGCTGCTCTGCAGCACCACGGAAAGTGGTGGATTCGGCCAGGCGAACAAAGTATTCCAGCTGTTTTATGGTCGGTGTTTCCAGAGCCATAATTGTAATTCCTCGGGAATATGATCTATAAGATGATAGGATTATGCTATCAATAAAATTAAATAATCTCTATTGAGCTATCAGCTACAGCATCGCTATATTAGGCCGCATATTTAATCTGGAATTATGAAATCAGCCTCAGTGGATTGACTCGTTAAAGGCCTTCTGAAATTCCGGAGAGCACTTTTTGCTGATAACAAAGGTCTGTCTGGTCGGTTTCCATTGATTGTGAACTGCCGTAATACAGGGATGATTGAAGGCCTCAAAGGTCGGTAATCCTAGCTCGTCAAAATAAGAATAATTTCGGGAATAAAGTGGAGCGGTATTACATGCATATCATCAAATGGGCGGTAGTACTTTCAATATTCTGGTTGTTGCTTTCCGGCTTCATCGAACCATTATTGCTAAGTTTCGGTGCATTATCTGTTGTGGTAGTGCTTTTTATCCTCAAGCGTATGGATGAAGTCGAAAATGAGTCAAGGCAGATCGGTACAAGCCTTCGGCTTATTCGATATATGCCCTGGCTGATTGGGCAGATTTTCAGTTCTGGTATCCATGTAACGAAACTAATTTGGGGTTCACCAGACAAGGTTTCACCCGCCATAGCAAAAATAAACGCTAAGGACGTTCCAATAAGCAGTCGTGTTCTGTATGCAAACTCAATAACACTGACTCCGGGTACATTGAGTGTGGATTTGGAAGAGGGTGAGGTGACCGTCCATGCACTGCAAAAATCGTCTCTTGAAGAGCTAGAGGAAGGCTATATGGAGCAGAAAATTACGGGTATCTGGGGTCAAAACAAATGACGGATATTCTTGCGGCGGCATGCATCGCTATTCTGGTCGTTATGGCGATTGCCCTGGCCAGAGCATTTAAAGCTCCTACGGTTTACGACCGTATCCTTGGCGTTAATATGTTCGGTACCAAGACCGTTTTATTTATTGCGGCGATTGGTTTTTTGATGGGGCGACCGGACTTTCTGGATATCGCCATAGTGTATGCGCTTATAAACTTTATAGGGATGGTCGCGGTACTTCGATTCTTCGAATATACCTCGCCAATTGAATGACAACTGATTATAAGTGGTAAGCCATGCATTTCCTGGACATTTTCAGCAGCATACTGCTTCTCGCAGGTGTTTTTTTTGGCTTGAGTGGCGCTGTCGGGCTGTTCAGATTTCCTGACTTTTTCACCCGGGTACACGCGGCCAGTGTCACCGATTCTATAGCCGCCATCCTGATTATTGGTGGTTTGCTGTTACAAACCTCATTCGATCTGAATACGGCCAAGTTAGTGTTTATTCTGCTGTTTCTAATGATTACCAGCCCTACGGCCTCACATGCACTGGCAAAATCTGCTCGTCATGGTGGATTGCTTACATTGGCAGAAACAAGCACAGAAGATAAACAGGAGAAAGCTCAGTAATGGCAGAGTTTATTGATCTGGTGCTGCTGGCAATGCTTGCACTGACCGCCTTGCGAATCATTTTCTTAAAAGATCTGTTTGCCGTCGTAATGTTGTTCGGTATCTACAGTTTTCTATCGGCTTTGATATTTGTGAACCTTGATGCGGTTGATGTTGCCTTTACTGAAGCCTCAGTTGGTGCTGGTATTTCTACAGTTCTGATGCTCGGGACGCTGGCGCTGACTGGCCGAAAAGAGAAACCAAGTAAGCACTCTACGTTACTACCGCTTTTTGTTGTCTTCGTCACTGGTGCGGCGTTAATTTATGGCACACTCGATATGCCTCCTTTCGGGCATCCCGATAATCCAGTGCATCAACATGTCGCACCACGTTATATAGAAGAGTCACCTAAAGAAGTTGGCTTGCCGAATATGGTCACGTCTGTGTTAGCGAGTTATCGCGGCTTCGATACGCTGGGTGAAACGGTCGTAGTATTCTCCGCAGTTATTGGTGTTCTCTCTTTGCTAGGGGTAAGACGCAATAAGAAAAAAGACCTTGAATCGGGCCTGGAATCACACAGAGTGCTGCATGTGGTTGCTAAAATCATTATTCCTCTTGTGATTCTCTTTGCCCTATATGTCCAGTTTCATGGCGACTTTGGCCCCGGTGGAGGCTTCCAGGCAGGCGTAATCGCGGCAGCCGCTTTTATTTTGTACGCTCTTGTTTTCGGGCTAGCCAATGCGTTCGCAGTAGTAGGACCTAAATTCTTACAGTTGATGGCTTCTTTTGGCGTGCTGCTATATGCCAGTGTCGGTTTGTACAGTATGTATAAAGGTGGTCACTTCCTTGATTACAATAAACTCGCTGCAGACCCAATAGCCGGTCAACACTACGGCATCATCATTATTGAGCTGGGTGTCGGTATTACAGTGTTTGCGGTCATGCTGAATATTTTCTATGCCTTTGGCAGTCAGGCTGAGAGGTCAAACGTCCAGTGAGCTTTATTCTCGATTATTACAACTACTGGATCGTCGTTTTTTTGATGATGGCCGGTTTTTACATTGTTATTTCTGCCAACAATCTGGTTAAGAAAATTGTAGGTCTGAATATTTTTCAAACCTCTGTCTTCATGCTCTATATATCCATGGGCAAGGTTAGCGGAGGCACAGCGCCTATAGTCGCTGAGGGAGTCTCTCAATATTCCAACCCTCTTCCCCATGTCCTTATTCTTACAGCCATTGTTGTTGGTGTTGCCACTACGGCAGTGGGTCTTTCACTGATAGTCCGGATTAAACGCGCTTATGGCACTGTTGAAGAGAACGAATTTGAAAACAAGGATGATGCCATCTGATGCTTGAACAACATTTAGCTGCGCTTCCTATCATTCTGCCCCTGATTGCAGCACCTGTAACACTTATTCTGGGTCGATCAATAGTTTCCTGGGGCTTTGCCACCCTGGTCAGTGGCCTCGCATTTCTGCTGTCCTGGCAACTGCTGACAGCAGCACTATCTGATGGTGTGCTCAGCTATGCCGTCGGCGGCTGGGCGCCTCCCTGGGGGATCGAGTTACGAGTTGATGTTGCCAATGCCTTTGTCCTGCTGGCGGTAACTGCTATCTCAACACTGGTGCTGGTTTATTCGAAAGAGAGCATAGAAAAAGAGGTGAAAGCTTCAAATCACTCACTTTTCTACACCGCACACTTACTATGCCTTGCGGGCCTTTCAGGCATACTGATAACAGGCGATGCGTTTAACCTCTTTGTGTTCCTGGAAATCTCTTCACTGGCGACCTACACCTTAGTGAGTCTGGCATCGGACAGGCGTTGTCTGACGGCAGCATTCCGTTATCTGGTAATGGGCACAATCGGTGCGACCTTTATCCTGATCGGTGTTGGCTTGCTTTACATGAAGACCGGCACCCTGAACATGCTGGATCTCGCTGACAAAATTGACCTTTACGATAGCAGTCGTACGATTAACACCGGGCTCGCGTTTATCATGGTTGGTGTCAGCATTAAGCTTGCACTATTCCCATTGCACATGTGGTTACCACCGGCATATACCCATGCGCCTTCGGCAGTGACAGCATTTTTGGCCAGTACCGCTACAAAAGTTGCGGTCTACGTCATGATCCGCTTTATCTTCACCGTCTTCGGCATTGACCATGTATTTGTTGATATGGGGATGGGCCTTATCCTGATGGTGCTGGCGGTTGTGGCTATCTTTCAATGCTCCTACATGGCAACCGTACAAAGCAACGTTAAGACCATTCTTGCCTACAGTAGTGTTGCGCAGATTGGCTATATGATTCTTGGGCTTAGCCTGGTAAGTGTGGCCGGACTCATGGCCAGTATGATCCATATTTTTAACCACGCGCTGATGAAGGGGGCACTGTTTATGGCTGTGGGTGCAGTGTTTTATCGCGTTGGTTCTGTCGATATCAAAGCCTTTGCCGGATTAGGCCGGAAAATGCCTCTGACAATGGCGGCGTTCACCATCGCTGGACTGAGTATTATTGGCGTGCCGCTTACCGTTGGCTTTGTTAGCAAATGGTATTTAGTTACAGCGGCCCTGGAGCAGGGTAACTGGATTGTAGCAGCGTTGGTATTGATCGGTTCACTATTTGCGATTATCTATATTGGCCGGGTTCTTGAGGCTGCTTATTTTCAAAAACTACCTGAATCGCGGAATTCAGAAAGTATTAAAGAGATCTCCTGGCTGATGCTGGTTCCTATGTGGGTACTTGTCATCGCCAACATCTATTTCGGTATTGATACCAGCCTGACGACCGAAGCGGCGAATAGTGCATCTGAATGGCTTTTCCAAACTAACAATATGCTTGAAAGTAAGGTGTTGGAAGGTAATGTGCAGGAGGCTTCTTCATGAATCTCTGGCAAGCACTCGAACCGGCACAGTTAATTACACTATCTATTTGTGTTCCGTTTATTGGTGCGCTACTTGTTATCGCGACAGGAAAAATACCCAATCTGCGTGAAGCTGTAACACTGATAACAGCAGCAATACTGTTCAGTATTGTTCTGGCAATTACCGATTACACTTTCCAGGGAACAACGCTCCGCTTAGATGTGATCGAACTGTTTCCGGGGCTTGGAATCAGCTTTAATGTTGAACCTTTAGGTGTACTATTTGCCCTTGTTGCCAGTTTTCTGTGGATTGTCACCAGCATATATGCCATCGGATATATGCGAGGTCATAACGAAGAAAACCAGACGCGCTTCTTCTGCTGTTTTGCACTGGCAATTAGTTCTGTCATGGGTATCAGCTTTTCAGGAAACCTGCTTACGCTGTTCATTTTCTATGAGGTACTGACCCTCTCCACTTACCCTTTGGTGACCCACGCTGGCAACGATGCGGCGAAACAGGGGGGGCGGATCTACCTGGGTATTCTTCTGAGTACCTCAATCGCATTCCTACTATTGGCGGTGCTTGGCACGTATGCCATGACGGGAACGCTGGATTTTCGTGCTGGTGGTATTTTTGATGACTCACATAGTAAGGTTGTTCTCAGTGTTCTGCTGGTTCTGTTCTGCTACGGCATTGGTAAAGCGGCTATTATGCCTTTTCATCGCTGGTTACCCGCTGCGATGGTTGCTCCTACCCCGGTAAGTGCGTTATTGCACGCGGTTGCTGTCGTAAAAGCCGGCGTATTTAGTATCCTAAAAGTTGTTATCTATATCTTTGGTATTGAAGGCCTGAAGGATCTGGCGACAACCGATATCATGCTGTATATCGGCGCGGCGACAATATTACTGTCATCTTGTATTGCCATGACCAAGGATAACCTGAAGGCACGACTGGCCTACTCAACAGTAAGTCAGCTTAGCTATATCGTGGTAGGTGCACTTCTCGCATCTTCAATCGCCAGTGCCGGTGCTGCCTTGCACATTGCTACTCATGCTGTCGGTAAGATCACGCTGTTTTTCTGTGCCGGTGCCATTATGGTCGCCAGCCATAAGAAAAACATCAGCGATATGGTTGGTTTAGGTCGAAAAATGCCCATTACTTTCGCCGCGTTTACTATCGGGGCAATCAGTATTATCGGTTTGCCACCTATGGCCGGTACCTGGAGTAAATGGTATCTCGCCATTGGCGCATTAGAAACGGATAAGCTCATTATCGTGGCGGTTTTGATGGTGAGTTCTTTATTGAATATAGCTTACCTGTTACCGATTCCTATCAAGGCTTTTTTTACTAAGCCCATTGAAGGTGCAGAGCCCTGGAGCTGGTCGCAGACTAAGGAAGCCCCGCTACCTATTTTGGTTGCCCTGACCATTACTTCTGCCTGTTGCCTGGCACTGTTTTTCTATCTTCAGCCCCTGGTCGAACTCATTAATTTGATTCCGGGAGTTTCAACGGATATGAGAGCTTCAACGAATATGGGGGAAGGCTAAATGTCTGATAACCATGATTCAGATGGCTGGTTTGATAAGCCAGAAAACGTTAGGAAATTGTTAAAAGTTTTCTATGTTATTTGCGGCCTGTTAGTCCTGGTTGATTTTATTGTGCACCGACATATTTACCACGACTGGGAAAACATCCCGGCTTTTTATGCCATCTATGGTTTTGTTGGTTGTGTGGTTCTGGTACTGATAGCTAAAGAGATGCGTAAATTTTTGATGCGTGGGGAAGATTACTACGATGAATAGTGTAATACCGTTTCTTCCTCTGCTGCTTGGGGCCCTGGCAGCAATTGTGCTGCGAGGCTGGTTGCGTAATCTGATAATGTTAGTGGCGCCAATCCTGGGTGCTATCAACCTTATGGGCATGGAACATGGCGTGTTCTGGTCTGTTGAATTTATGGGTTATGCCCTGGAGCCTGTAAAGGTAGATAAACTCAGCCTGATGTTTGGCTATCTCTTCCATATCGCTTCATTGATAGCCGTTATTTATGCTCTTCATGTAAAAGATACGATCCAGCATGTAGCCGGCCTGGCTTACGCTGCAAGCGCTGTAGGCGCAGTATTTGCTGGCGATCTGCTTACTCTATTCGTATTCTGGGAACTGCTTGCACTGACCTCGGTATTCCTTATCTGGGCTCGCCGCACGGATCGCGCTTATTCTTCTGGCGTTCGCTACCTGATCATTCAGGTATTGTCCGGCGTCTTGTTACTCGTAGGCCTTTTGATTTTCGCTCAGGTAAACAACAGTTTGCTGTTCAATCAAATCGGCTTGCAACATGAAGGCATCGCCCAAATTGGTGCCTGGTTGATTTTCTTCGCCTTTGGCATCAAGTGTGCGTTTCCCTTTATGCACAATTGGCTCACCGATTCTTATCCTGAGGCTACCCCAAGCGGTACAATTTTCTTAGCTTCATTCACGACGAAGGTTGCGGTGTACGCTTTTGCCCGTGGTTTTCCAGGTGAGGAAATTCTGGTTTGGATCGGCGTCACTATGGCGTGTTTTCCAATCTTCTTCGCAGTAATCGAAAACGATCTTCGACGCGTACTCGCCTATAGTCTGATCAATCAGGTCGGTTTTATGATAGTAGGTATTGGTATCGGTACTGCGATTGCCTTAAATGGTGCCGTAGCTCACGCCTTTAATGACGTTATCTTTAAGGGTCTATTGATGATGACCATGGGTGCGGTATTGCACATGACGGGAAAAATCAATGGCTCAGAGCTGGGTGGTTTATATAAGAGTATGCCCAAAACTACCATACTCTGTATTGTCGGAGCAGCCTCTATCTCCGCGTTCCCACTGTTCAGCGGTTTCGTATCTAAGTCGATGATCATGGCTGCTGCCGTTGCTGAAGGCTATGATGTCGTTTGGCTGTTGTTATTATTCGCTGCTGCAGGTGTATTCCACCACGCAGGAATCAAGATTCCTTACTTTGCTTTCTTTGCGCACGATTCGGGTATTCGTACAACAGAGCCGCCTAAGAATATGCTTTTTGCCATGACATTAGCCGCAATAGGCTGTGTTGTATTAGGTACTTTCCCGGCACAAACGGTTTACGCCCTGTTACCCTGGGAGCATAGCTATCAGCCCTATGATGTTACCCACGTGTTAACTCAGCTTCAGTTGCTGTTCTTCTCGGCGCTTGCGTTTGTATGGCTGAACCTGCGGAATATGTATCCGCCTGAGTTGCCATCGACCAATCTCGATGCTGATTGGTTATACCGTAGGCTTGCGCCGGCTTTTGCAAAAAGGGTTGCGAGTACAACCTACGGAACTTATGTCAACTTTGAAAAGTCTGTAGCCATTTCTATCAGACAGATGGTCCAGAATTCCTATGATTCAGAGTCAGGCAAACCTAAAGGTTACTTCGCAAGGCTCTGGCCAACTGAAACAATGGTCGTTTGGGTCGCGGTATTGCTGGCGATCTATCTGATATTTTATTACATACCTGATCTGCTCTGATCAATCTGAGTACTTCAGTGTAAGATAAACATTACGGGTTCATCGTTATGGCAAAGGTTTCCTACTGAGCTTTTGAGTCAGATGATCAGAATATTTAATGGAGTATCTGTGATGACTGGAATGCTATTGGTGAACCGGCAGGGTAGAGTTAAGCCGATGGCAAGGTTGCAAAAAAGCTGCAGGATTATGCTGTCTGTTTGCCGAAAGTGAAGCCTGTAATTTGAGGTCATGATGGGCCTGGGAAAAGCAATAACTGAGTATGTTCAGCCCCCGTTATACGGGGCTTGCAGATTGTCTTCGTTTTGACTCCATTATTAGTGTTAAAATACCCGCCAAACCATGGCGGGCTACAGCCTGGCTTTGTCTTCGTTTTAAATACCCCAATACATGATTGTATTTAAAAAATTAAAACCAGGACAATTGGAATGAAAACGAAGTCAGTCCTCTTGGGATACTTCAATTTAAGTCGGTTATCGATTCTGAATAAGCGGTTCCCGGCTTAAAGTAGCAACAATACGCTAGTTCGTTACTGCTTTTGCATGTCTGCATACCAATTCCCTGGCATGCAGGCGCACTGATCCTATGTTCTTATTATCTGGCCCACTCTGACGCTTTTGTCGATGCTCTAAATCGGTAAAACAGAGCTGATATTCTATGCGCTGATCCTGGCTAACACTAAGCTGGGCATTGCCTCATGCGGCGGGACTTAATCGCACCTTTGTATGGGCTCCACTGGTATTGCAAGCGTTTTGTGGTTGGCATTTTAGGTTTAACTGTTTGCTTGTATCCGGTCTCTTACATGAGCCAGCTTACGCTGTTTCAGCCCATATCCAAATACCCATTTTAAGAGGTGAAACTCTTGAGGAACCCATAAGTAATTGCTTTTATAGTATTAGGCTGTGATTTCCGTTTATCTCTGATTCGAACCCTTCACTTTATGCGGCAGTCTTATTTACTTTTTGTGAACAATAGCAAAAAGCTATTGTTGTTTTTTTGCATGTGGGAATACAAGGTCATGTTAATTGAGGTCATTAGATGCAACTTATAAGTGATGACACCTTAGAATTTGAAGAAATTGAAAGTAAACCTGAGTCAGGATGCGTCTCTAGAAAATCCTACCGGTTGCCCTTGAAGAATAAAGAAAATTTTTTGTTGGAATTTGACAGCAATACTTATCCCTTACTTGATATGAGCATTGAAGGAGTCTCTATAGAAGTTCCGGCAATGACGCCTATCTCCCTCGGTGACATCAAGTCTGCATGTAAGATAATTTTTGGAGACAAAATTTTTGCAGGTTTGGTGGGCAAAGTTGTACACACTTCTCTTGATTGTGATGGGAACTGGATATGCGGTATTCATTGGTTAAATATTGATGAAGATATCAGTAATAGCATAGAGCAAGCCTTACTTGCCCTGCGAAAAGAGATGTTTAAATATGCCTGAACAAGAACAAATCGACATTATGGGTTTGTTACTTAACGATGATGTTAATGATGATATTGAAGAGCTGGAGTTGCTTAATAATTTAATTTTCAGTGATGCTGAAAATATCGACAAACGCGAAGCAGGTAAGCATCAGGGTGAACTTGTTTGGCAAGAAGATAGTGACAAGTTTGCAATTTCTATATGGAAACTAAAGGGAAAAATCAGTCTTAAAGTTACTTCCAAGTCGAAGACAGAAGTATCTATTCCAAGACTCGCAAAGGTTGCGTTAAATGCAATCATGGAAGATCTGAAGAAGGCTAAGCTATGACTATTATTGTTTGCCCAAATTGTTCTCGACGGCATCGTGCAGATGCAAGCAAGATTGCTTCAAAGAAAAGATTACTTGTGCGGTGTAAGGCATGCAATCATAGATTTCAGATAAACCTGGATCATAGCGATATCATACAGCCTGTTCCGCCAGAAATTTCTGAACCTCAGAAAAGCCCGAAGAGTACCAGAAAAATTTGTGTATCTTTAAGCAAGGGGGGGGTTGGCAAAACCACAACTGCTGTAAACCTGAGTGCCGGTCTGGCTATGGCTGGGTATAAGGTTTTATTGGTAGATACTGACACTCAGGGTCAATCATCTTTCCTTCTGGGGAAAAAGCCTCAGGCGGGTTTGACAGAGCTTTTAACTGGAGAGCTTAGTGCAGAAGAGGCTATTGTGCAGGCCAGACCAAACCTTTCGCTGCTAAGTGGTGGCAGATCACTTGCGGGGGTTAAGCGTATTATAGACAAAAAGAGTTTTGGCGCTGAGTGGACTCTGACGGAGGCTTTGGATGGCCTGGACAAAGATTTTGATTTTGTAATTATTGATACTTCTCCTGGGTGGGATCAACTGACAGTAAACGTTCTTTTCTATTCCACTGAAGTACTTACGCCAGTTTCGCTTGAGGTAATGTCCCTGCATGGCTTGGCTGAATTCACTAAAAACCTTCATGCTATAAAAAAATACAAACAAATTGATCTGACCTATATCCTTCCAACCTTTCTTGATACACGGGTAGAGCAACCTAAGGATATCTATAGAAAACTACAAAGTCTTTATGGGGATAAGGTATGCACCCCAATAAGGTATGATGAGCAATTAAGTCGCACCCCTTCCCATGGGCAAACAATCTTTGAGTTTCTCCCCGATGGTGATGGCGCTGCGGATTACGCGGCATTGGTAAGAACTATTACCAATGATAAGACTATCCTTCTTGGAGGCGTGATAGGCAATCAGGGAGTAGTCATTCCAACTATGTAAGCGACTGTTTTAAAAGAACATTAAAATATAAAATGACGGATGGAAATCATTCAGCTCATTTGTGCATCGTGGAGTATTTGTAGGAATTTGCAATGGCAGGGGGGGGCAGAGCAGCAGTTGATGCAGATGCTAACGTTTTTAAACTACCTGGGGAAGGTACGATTAAGTCGGTTATCCATTCTGAATAAGCGATTCCCGGCTTACAGTAGTAACAACATGCTAATTCGTGTGGGAGCATCGAGTGCTCTCAGGCTTTGTGATTCGGGGCTTTAAGATTGTCTTCGTTTTAATTCGATTGATAGTGTAAAATTCCCGCCAAAGCATGCGCCCTAAAGACTCACTTTGTCTGCGCTTTAAGTATCGTCGATACATAAATCTGTTGATGAAGCGGTCAGTTCGTTCAGGCTATACTCACCCCCAGTTTTGCATCTAAAGATTCCGAAAGAGTAATTCAATGGAAATCAAAGTTAATTTCTTAGAAAACCTCAGACTTGAAGCTAAGTTTGATGATTTCACCGTCACCGCAGATCAGCCTATTCGTTACAAAGGCGATGGCTCTGCGCCAAGTCCGTTTGATTACTTTCTGGCCTCATCTGCGCTGTGTGCAGCCTACTTCGTGAAGGTCTATTGTAAGGCCCGGGATATCCCGACGGAAGATATCCGACTCTCGCAGAATAATATTGTTGACCCGGAGAACCGATACAACCAGATCTTTCAGATCCAGGTGGAACTGCCGGAAAGCATATCTGATCGCGATCGTGAGGGGATTCTGAGATCAATCGACCGGTGTACAGTTAAAAAAGTGGTTCAACAGGGCCCTGATTTTAAGATTGAAACGGTTGAGGACCTGGACGAAGATGCCACCATTATGGCGATGGGCATGGCCGATGATGGCCATAACACCATGATTCTGGGTAAAGACCTGCCGCTGGAGCAAACCATTGCCAACATGAGTGGTATGCTCGAAGAGCTGGGCATGAAGATCGAAATATCGTCCTGGCGTAATATCGTCCCCAATGTATGGTCCCTGCATATCCGCGATGCCGCGTCACCGATGTGTTTCACCAACGGTAAAGGAGCATCTAAAGAAAGCGCTCTGTGTTCTGCCCTTGGCGAATTTATTGAGCGGGCCAGTTGCAACTTCTTCTATAACGATCAGTATTTCGGTGAAGAGATCGCGAATAGTGAATTCGTACATTACCCCAACGAAAAGTGGTTCAAACTAACCCCGGACGATGCGATCCCCGAAGGGCTGATGGATGACTACTGTCTGGAAATATACAACCCTGATGATGAGCTGCGGGGCTCTAACCTGGTCGACACTAACTCCGGTAACCTGGAGCGGGGTATCTGTGCCTTGCCGTTTGTACGTCAGTCCGATCAGCAAACCGTATACTTCCCATCCAATCTATTAGAAAACCTGTTTCTGAGTAATGGTATGAGTGCCGGCAATAATATTTTCGAAGCTGAGGTGCAGTGCGTTTCGGAAATATTTGAGCGGGCGGTTAAAAAGCAGATCATCGAAGAAGAAATTGTATTACCCGATGTTCCCCGGCATGTTCTGGAAAAATATCCGAACATCCTTGAAGGGATCAAAGGGCTGGAAGAGCAGGGTTTCCCTGTTGTGGTTAAGGATGCCTCGCTGGGAGGACAGTTCCCGGTTATGTGCGTCACCCTGATGAACCCAAGAACCGGCGGTGTGTTTGCATCCTTCGGTGCCCACCCAACCTTTGAAGTGGCACTGGAGCGCAGTCTTACAGAGCTGCTGCAGGGTCGAAGCTTCGAAGGCCTTAATGATGTACCGGCGCCAACATTCAACAGTCAGGCTGTGTCTGAGCCGAACAACTTTGTTGAACACTTTATCGATTCAACCGGGGTTATCTCCTGGCGCTTCTTCAGTGCTAAGCATGATTACGAATTCTGTGAGTGGGATTTTTCCGGCACCAACGAAGAAGAAAATAGCGGCCTTATGGATATCCTGCATAACCTGGGCAAAGAGGTTTATATAGCTACCTTTGACGATTTTGGTGCCTCTGCATGCAGGATCGTAGTACCGGGTTACTCAGAGGTTTATCCGGTTGAAGATCTGGTTTGGGATAACACCAACAAAGCGATCCCGTTCCGCTCAGACATCCTCAATATTCATTCCCTGGATGATGATCAGCTGGCAGATCTGGTTGAGCGCCTGGAAGAGAGTGAGGAAGATAACTATACCGAGATCAAAACTCTGATCGGCATTGAGTTTGATGAAAACACGGTCTGGGGGCAACTGACGATCCTTGAGCTGAAGATTCTTATCTATCTCGCCCTGCAGCAGCATGAAGAGGCGATTGAGTTGGTAGAAAGCTTCCTGCAGTACAATGACAATACAGTAGAGCGAGGCCTGTTCTATCAAGCGATGAATGCGGTACTGGAAATCATGCTGGATGATGAGCTGGAGCTGGAAGATTACCAGCACAATCTACGCAGGATGTTCGGCGATGAAGTCATGGACAACGTTATAGGTTCTGTTACCGGCGAAGTTAAGTTCTATGGCTTGACCAGGACCAGTATGAAACTTGAAGGGCTGGATAAGCACCTGCGGCTGATTGAGAGCTATCAAAAGCTGCATAAAGCCCGGGCAGCCAGAGTGGCAAATTAGTCGGGATAGTCCTGGTCATTTTTGTCCTAATCTTAAACCCAGTTCTTTCGGACTGGGTTTTTTTATGTCCTCCCCCAAAAAAATAAACTCAAACAGAATCAATGACCCTTATTCCTTGAGTTCCCCCTTGAATTACCCTTGAATCTGGAGCCCCACCAAAGGGCACCTAACATCGCAGGATCGCTCATGCTGTACCACTGCTGCATAAAGTAGATATGCAATATCGTCATTAGCGGATAGCTTTGTAATTGACGGTAATCCCTCGTTCAGCCTGTAGATCTTCTATATCACAGTGATTTAAGTTAAATCGATAGTAGAGCCATACTGCGTATTGGATAAATTCTGATGAGAAGTGATGTTGTTTGTGCTTATGCTGTGTTGTTTTCAGTTCTGGATTATCCAGTAGCAGTCGTTAATTTGTCATATCAAGAGGAGCAACAGGTTCCATATGATGCCTGTTGATTTGACAAAAGTGATCACAGCCAAACTACACTACATGAATAGTGGCTATCGGAAATGCGGATATTTCCCCAACTGTAATAATGGTTTAGCGATCCAGGATCGTCTGCACAAGGAGTGAAGTCACGATATTGAAAGTTTTTTTAAGTGCCCAATAACCTTAATCGTCAAGGATAAGAATTATGCGAATTGGTGTCCCTAAAGAAATAGAAGAGGGGGAAAAGCGTGTCGCTTTGACCCCGCAAGTGGCTATTCAGCTACAGGAACTTGGATTTACCGTTGCCATCGAGTCTAAGGCCGGAGAGGCTGCCAATTTCAGCGATGAGCTATATGGTCAGGCCGGCGTAGAGGTTATAGAGGATCCCCGGGAACTCTGGACATCATCAGATATCATTCTGAAAGTACCTCCGCCCAGGCAGCATCCTGAGTTGGGCTTCTGCGGTATCGAGTGGCTTGGTAAAGGTCAGACACTGATCAGCTTTCTCTATCCGGCTCAAAATCAGGAGATGCTCAAAGAGTTGTCTGATCGTGGTGTGACGGCTTTGGCGATGGATTGTGTACCACGAATATCCAGGGCCCAGAAGATGGATGCGCTAAGTTCGATGTCCAATATTGCCGGTTATCGGGCAGTGGTGGAAGCCGCCCAGCATTTCGGCCGTTTCTTTACCGGGCAGATCACCGCGGCCGGAAAAATTCCACCGGCAAAGGTGCTGGTTATTGGTGCCGGAGTAGCCGGTCTTGCCGCCATCGGTGCGGCTAAGAGCATGGGGGCCATTGTCAGGGCTTTTGATACCCGCCCCGAAGTTAAGGAACAGGTTGAGAGCATAGATGCCGAATTCCTGATGCTGGAATTCGAAGATGAAGATGGCACCGGGGAGGGCGGTTACGCCAAAACAATGAGCCCGGAGTTTATCAAGGCGGAAATGGATCTGTTCGCCGCCCAGGCGGCGGAAGTGGATATCATCATCACCACGGCCCTGATACCGGGTAAACCAGCTCCGGAACTGATCACCGAGCGCATGGTTGCCAATATGAAACCCGGCAGTGTGATCGTTGATCTGGCGGCGGAAGCCGGCGGTAACTGCAAATTGACCGAAGCTGACAAGGTAGTGGTCAAACATGACGTTACCCTGATCGGCTATACCAATCTGCCTGGCCGGCTGGCCGCGCAGTCCAGTCAGCTCTATGCCACTAACCTGCGGCACTTGCTTACCGATCTGTGCCCGGAGAAAAGCGGTGAGATCGTAGTGAACATGGAGGACGAGGTAATTCGTGGCGCTACTGTGGTCAATAACGGCGAAATCACCTGGCCACCACCCGCGCCAAAATTATCTTTGGCGCCGAAGCAGGGTGTTAGCCCTCAAATCAGGACCGCCATGCCGAAAACGGAGGAGGTAAAACCAGGCAAGCCATTAACCTTCCTGATCCCTCTGATATTGTGTGGTCTTGCTTTGTATGGACTTGGCTCTGTGGCGCCACCGGCCTTTATTGGCCATCTCAGCGTATTCGTATTGTCCTGCTTCGTCGGCTATATGGTTGTCTGGGGGGTGACACACTCTCTGCACACGCCGCTGATGAGTGTCACCAATGCCATCAGTAGCATTATTGTGATTGGAGCTTTGATACAAATTTCCAGCTCAAATCCGATCGTAGTGGGGTTGGCGGCTTTGGCCGTCTTTATCACCAGTATCAACATCGTTGGTGGCTTTGCCGTTACCCAGCGAATGCTGCGAATGTTCAGGAAATAGGGGCGAATATCATGAATTCAGGTGTCATCGCAGTTTCATATATCAGTGCCAGCGCACTGTTCATTCTGGCCCTGAACGGGTTGAGCCATCAGGAAAAAGCCGGTCGGGGGAACTTATACGGCATGCTGGGCATGGGTCTGGCTCTGCTGGCCACTATTCTAGGCCTTGTTACTAATAACCAGGGGTATCTGGTCGGAGGTATGGTCTCAGGTGGGGCAATCGGTTGGCTGCTGGCCAAGCGGGTGGAGATGACTCATATGCCGGAACTGGTGGCCATTCTCCATAGCATGGTTGGTCTGGCTGCGGTGTTTGTCGGTTATGCTAATACTCTGGAGCACAACACGGTTCTCTCCGGGGTGGAGAAAACCATCCATGACGTTGAGACCTATGTGGGTATCCTGATTGGCGCGCTGACCTTCTCCGGTTCCGTGGCGGCCTACCTTAAGCTAAGTGCCAGGATCAGCAGCAAACCCTTACTACTACCAGGCCGGCACCTGTTCAACCTGGGCCTGTTGATTGCGGCAATCTGGTTTGGCGCAGTCTTCGTCGGGCAGTCCGCTGCCGGTGGTGGTTTAGGGGCTCTGATAGTCATGACCCTCATTGCACTGGTTTTCGGTGTTCATATGGTTGTGGCGATTGGCGGCGCGGATATGCCGGTGGTGGTTTCCATGCTCAACAGCTATTCCGGCTGGGCGGCTGCGGCCATGGGATTTATGCTGGGCAACGACCTGCTGATCGTCGTGGGCGCTCTGGTCGGTAGCAGCGGCGCAATTCTCAGTTATATCATGTGTAAAGCCATGAACCGTAAATTCATTAATGTGATTATGGGCGGTTTCGGTACCGGCTCCAAAGCGGGTGCTGCCGGCCCGGCTGGCGAAGCGGGTGATGTAAGCTCGGTAGAAGCTGAAGAGGCGGCCAACCTTCTGGAGAGCGCCAAAGAGGTGATGATTCTGCCTGGTTACGGCATGGCTGTTGCCCATGCTCAGCACATCGTTTACGAGATTACCAATAAGTTGCGTGACAAAGGGATAAATGTGCGGTTTGGTATCCATCCTGTGGCCGGCAGGATGCCGGGTCATATGAACGTGCTACTGGCTGAGGCGCAAGTGCCATACGATATTGTCTACGGCATGGATGAGATCAACGACGACTTCCCCAACGTGGATGTCTCATTGGTGATCGGTGCCAACGATATCGTCAACCCGGCCGCTCAGGAGGTGCCGGACAGCCCTATCGCAGGCATGCCAGTGCTGGAACCCTGGCGCGGTAAGACCACTATCGTTCTTAAGCGCGGTATGAGTACCGGTTACGCCGGGGTGGACAACCCGTTGTTCTATAAAGAGAACACCCGCATGTTGTTCGGCGATGCCAAAGATAGCGTTGATGCGATGTTGGCGTTCCTGAGTAAGTAACACAGCGTAGGGTTTTAACGCCTGACAGAGGGCTCGTTCAGCTAATCCAAAAAACAAGTATTGCGGTGAATAGAGTTTTCAACACAACCTATGGATAGAGGAAATGATATCAACGAGGGCGCGTAGTTAAATTTTTTTAAAACAGTGGATTAGGATTACCTTCGTATTCCGGTGGCCGTTCTTTGAAATGTGGAGAGGGCCCCTCCACCCGTGTATGCAACCCCGCAACGTGTCGCAAATCGCCGTTTAGGCCAGCCTTCTGTTTATCATAGGTTGGTCCCGGTATTAATCTAAGAGCCAGGGGCTTTCTGCTGCAACAGGCTGATAACCTCGTCATCATCAACATCAGACCAGTGCTGATACGCGTCTGCGACGGCATAGCTCATTCCGCTTCGTACATTTGGGCAAAATAGGCTATCAACCTGCGGCAACAATGGTTCGATTGATTGCTGATAGCCTGTTGGGACAGCGACGATCAGATATTTAGCACCGTGATTACGTAATGCGGCAATCGCGACGCGCATGGTTGCGCCGGAGGCGATGCCGTCATCGACCAGGATGACGGTGCGTTCGGCGAGATCGGGAAAGGGGCTGGAGCCACGAAGCTGCCTGTTGCGCTTGGCAACCTTATGCAGGGTGGCTTTGCGGCTGGCATTTGCCTCAGCATCCGTTAAGCCATGATACCGTCGGTACTCTTTATTGATCCATTGCGTACCATCAAAGGCGATGGCACCAAATCCTGCCTCAGTGGTCCAGGGAAACAACATCTTGCTGGCGATAGCGACATCCAGGGGCAGGTGTAATCGATGGGCTATTTCCGCTGCGACCGGGACACCGCCGGCAGGTATTCCAAAAACAATGGCATTGCTGTCACAGTAAGAGGTCAGCATCCTGGCCAGAATGGCGCCGGCATGCCTGCGATCCTCAAAGACACCCAGACGCCCGACCAATTCTGTTAGTACCTCCATCTTTCCAGTTTGTTTGATCATGGCAGACAATCCTCATTCGGATGAGAGATTACTCTCTTTATCGTGCCTGTAATGCATACACCTTCAGGTTAGCGCATCAGTAATATTTGTACTGTCTGCTTAACCACGACAATCAGGGTGAAAAGAACACGCTAAGCCGTCTTTTGAGGTTATACCTAAAGCCGATCTGCACGACCTTCCGCAATCGGCCTCAAGCAAATATGGCAAGGCCATCTTTCATACACACTTAATTGATTCTTGACGTATTAGGACGATCATCCTATTCTTTGTTTTGATTAGGACGGGTGTCCTATATTTTCAGGTGAGGTTGCGGCGCAGGTTACTCCTAAGTTTTTATATCTAAGATCTCATATATTGCAGTGAGCAAGCTTAAGCAGGAAGTACTTTCATGAGCGGTAAGGCTACACGCGATCACATTGTTGAGGCGGCCGATCAGTTGTTCTATCGGCAAGGATTCGAGCATACCTCGTTTGCGAACATTGCGGATGCCGTCAAAATCTCGCGTGGCAATTTCTATTACCACTTCAAGTCTAAGGATGAAATTCTGGATGCTGTGATCCATCTGCGTTTGGCCAATACTCAAATGATGCTAGATAAGTGGGAAATTGATGGGGAACAACCAGCGGAACGCATCCGCAGTTTTATCAATATTCTGATCGCAAATCAGGCCAAAATTAAAAGTTTTGGCTGCCCTGTTGGTACGCTGACTACTGAGCTTGCCAAGTTAAATCATGCTTCGCAACAGGATGCAAACAAGCTGTTTTCACTGTTTCGTGTTTGGTTGCGCCAGCAGTTCAGGTTACTCGGTTGCAAGGCTGACGCTGATGATCTGGCGATGCACCTTCTGGCCCGCAGTCAGGGGGTTGCCACACTCGCAAATGCTTTTCATGATGAAAAATTCATCACACAAGAGGTGAGCCAGTTACATAACTGGCTGGATTCATGCTTGGAAGGCGTCGCCAGTCTAAGTAAACATTCATTACAGATTGATGGGAGAAAAATCTGATGTTTATCGTACTACTTAAATTTTCAGACAACAAAAGCCAGGCTAGTCAATTTATGGAAGGCCATAAAGAATGGATTAAACGCGGCTTTAAGGATGATGTGTTTTTGATGGTTGGTAGTCTTCAGCCTGATTCAGGTGGTGGGATTTTGGCACATAATACTTCACTGTCAGACCTTCAAAACCGGGTCAACGACGATCCGTTTGTTGCGGAAAATGTTGTAAGCGCAGAAATTCTTGAAATTACCCCTTCACAAACCAATGAACACTTAAAGTTTCTACTCAGCTGAGTAAGCGCCTCGAAACTTTCAAACAAGGAGTAGCGCATGAGTGAGCATTTTATTGCCCCGGATGGAAAAGCCCGTTGTCGCTGGTGTGGTGGCGCGCCGGAATTTCTCGATTATCATGATAAGGAGTGGGGCTTCCCGGTGGGTGATGATCAGCGCTTGTTTGAAAAGCTGTGCCTGGAAAGTTTTCAGTCTGGACTGAGCTGGCGGACTATCCTCGCAAAACGCGAGAACTTCCGTGCTGCTTTTCATCATTTCGATTTTGACAGAGTAGCGCTTTTTAACCAGCAAGATGTCGAACGATTACTCAAAAATGAAGGAATCGTTCGTCATCGGGGAAAAATTGAAGCGGTTATAAATAATGCTCAACGCGCACAGGAACTTGTCAAACAAGAAGGTTCGTTATCAGCCTATCTCTGGCGTTATGAACCAGATCCCAATCAACTTGCGAAACCACAGACTGCCTCGACTTCGACGGAATCGATAGCCTTGTCTAAGGATCTGAAAAAACAGGGTTGGAAATTCGTAGGGCCAACCACGGTGTATGCGTTCATGCAAGCTATGGGGCTGATCAATGATCATGTTGAGGACTGCGTGGCCAGAAGTAAAGTCGAGCTTGCACGCAAGAGTTTTAAGCGACCAAAATAGTTTAGAAAAAAGTGTAGAAAAATAGCGTAGCAAAACGGATCATCAGATATAACTTAGCGGACTGAACAGTCCGTTTTGTGCCGATAGCTGAAGATCAAGCGGTCATGGCTCATAAGGTTGGCGCAGAGGCTTAAGCGACGACTTAGTTGCTACGGCTTGCGTAGTGTACTTCGGTTTGTTTATTTCAAAGCATTATCTATGTCTATTCCCGGATATCGAATGGTGTTTTCAAGCATGGTATGAATCAACCGGCTTGTCGTAGATGCTCTGTTGATTGTGATCTGCTGTTTTTCGAAAACGATGGGAGGCTGGGTTAAGGGTTTGACATTCAGAGGCGAGAGGTCCACATTGTGATTTGTAGCGTTTCGTCAAATCGCCTGCCAGGGGGGCGCTGACGTTAAGATTCACTCCCTGAATAAATGGAGGTGATCGTATGTCTGAGCGACTTATCGAGCAAACTCCAGGGCAAGCTTGTTAGCGCCAGGTTTTGACTGGAGTTTGCTCTAAGAACGAGGCTCCTTCGCTTAGCGAGGGGGCCTTTTTAATACCTGAAAGAGGTCTGCTATTTTACTTTTCTTGGGCTGCGACGTGTGCGGCGTTCCCGGCCACCACTGGCGGAACCACCGGCTACGCTCAGGTCGCCGTTGAGTTGTGCTTTTGCACCTGTGCTGATCGCACCTAGTGCCTGCTCGAGTGTATCAAGGTCCGGCTTATCGCCAGCTTGATAGCCGTCCAGGGCTTCACGCATAGCAGCTATATGGGTTGGAGTTGTACCGCAGCATCCGCCGATGATGCGGGCTCCGGCATCGGCCACCATGCGGGCATAGTTAGCCATCAGTTCAGGTGTGCCACTGTAGACGATTTTGCCGTCGATATATTCAGGGATACCGCAGTTGGCTTTCGCAACCAGTACTGGATCAACCTGGTCTTGATCGGCAGCCGTCTTCATATTCATAATGGCAGCAACGACTTCTGCAGCACCAACGCCACAGTTGGTGCCGCAGGCACCTGGAGGGTGTTCGAACTGGCTACCAAGTTGCACCAGTTCGGCGGGGGTGACGCCCATCATGGTGCGGCCATTGGTATCGATGCTCATGGTATAAACCACCGGCAAGCCGGTACTGACTGCTGCGTCGTAAGCAACTTTTGCTTCTTCACTGGCGGAAATGGTTTCTATCCAGAGTACGTCAACACCTCCATCCTTCAGGGCTTCGGCCTGTTCCTTAAATGCAGCAAAGGCTTCATCGTAGGTCAGTGTGCCTGTCGGCGCGAAGATCTCTCCTGTAGGGCCCATCGATCCGGCAACAATAATTTCCCGTTCGCAGGCATCGGCTTGCTGTTTCAGAATTTGCGCAGCAGCATGGTTTAACTCATGCACACGCTGTTCAGCTTTATGCAATTTCAGCCGGAAGCGAGTGCCACCAAAACTATTGGTCAGCAGGATATCCGAACCGGCATCGATAAACTGTTGTGCAAGGTCTGCAATTCGTTCCGGATAATCGATATTCCATAACTCAGGTGCATCACCGGTCTGCAGGCCCATCGAAAACAAGTTGGTGCCTAAGGCGCCGTCAGCAAGAAGAAAATCTCGTTCATTTAACAGGCGGGTAAACAGGTTGGGCATAGGATATCACTCTTGGTCAGACTTAAAGCTCTTGGGTCGAGCTAAGCTCTAGCGGTACAGGAAATTTTAGCGCGAGAGGTTTTTTAAGGAATGTTGCCCAGGCGTCGTGGTGTGTTCTGTATGCGTCAGATGTTGAGTGGGTGGCGGAGTGCTTAATATCTGCCAGATCATCTCCTGAGTAAGAGGGGATCTGGCAGATAGGTAGGTGTTTTGGGCTTTGTCAGAATTGCTCTGGGAAATCCCGGTCTTTATTAATCTGGGCTATCAGAGAGTCTTGTTCTGGTGTGCGGGTATTCTGCCAGCTATCGAAATGGACTAATTCGCTCAGCGGCTGGCGGGGTAACCAGCCTGCGCTTTCCAGTTCCGGTTTATTATAGAAGTGATCAACGTAACCAATACAGAGGTAGGCTATCGGTATTATTTTGCGGGGAATGCCGAGCAGCTCCTGCAGTTTTCGCTGATCCAGAATGCTGACCCAGCCAACTCCCAGGCCTTCGGCCCGGGCTGCCAGCCATAAATTCTGTACGGCACAGACACTGCTGTACTGATCCATTGTCTTGATATGGGTGCGGCCGATAACGGTCGGACCTGCACTATCGCGATCGCAGGTAATACAGATATTGAGCGGTGACTCCATAATCCCTTCGAGTTTCAGCGAACGATAGGTCTCGCGCTTCTCTTCAGGGAACATTTCTGCTGCTTCATTGTGGGCAACATCAAACAGGTCGTGCACCTGCTGCTTTTTATCATTGTCGCGAATAACCATGAAATTCCATGGCTGCATAAAACCCACGGAAGGTGCGTGGTGAGCGGCGTATAGCACCCGGCTCAGTACTTCATCGGGAATCGGTTCCGGTTTGAACTGGCCCCGGACATCACGACGATTAAACACGGTCTTGTAGAGGCCGTGTTTGTCCTGAGAGTCAAACAGCATGTCGGACTGGTGATCTGGATGGGCATTGTTAACTGCATGTTCCATAGGTATTCCCCTTATATGGAAATTTGAAACGTTGGTCCAAACGTTTCGTATCTGCTTTCAGGCCGGTCTTCTGACTTAGGTTTCTGATCTTTTGGATCATCTTATGCGAACGCCTTCCCGGCAGTTGCCAGTGACTGGTTTAACTTGTCTGCATAATCACCATTACAGCGTTGGGCACGTATCGGATTTCCACCGATTTCCCGATTCTCCCTGACCTGTTCAAATAACGATTTTAGTTAAGAGAAAAGAAAGGGCACCTGTAAGCTTTCTGTTTTGTGCGCTAAAGACTAATCAATCGCTGAATAGGCAGCTATGATCATTATCAATATTTTCAAGGCTTTTATTTCATATGAGTGAAGGTCATAAAACCCTGGGTCGCATTCAGATAAGAGGGTGTCGCGGTGATTTTGGTCGTGGCTTTTGCATTTGATATAGCCGTTGCTCAAGCTGAAATTTATTTAAGATAGTATGAATAAGACTTGTTGACAGTAGTTGATTTTGAGGAGTATCGTGGCTCGATTGTCAGGCCGCATAATCACGGTTATGCAAGGCGGCTAAGGATGTCAGAATCTATCCTTAAGTCGTCTGGGAAGTTGGTGCATCATCAGGATAATCCCAACACTGCCCCCGCAACGGTAAACCGGTAAGCTGTTTCGCTTACCTGTGAGTCCGGTACCAGCCTGGTAAATGTAGTTCATTGGTGTTGCGGAGGGCTTCACCGAGCGGCAATTTTATATTGTGCTTATCCTCCCAACTCCGCCTGTTTTTATGTTTCAGACGGAGCTTTATCACGTGTTTAAATCGTTCACCCTGTCACTGGTTGCTGCCGGTGCAATTCTATCTTCAACTGCTCAGGCGCACTTTCAGATGCTGTATACCCCGGATCTCATTCGTGAGCGTGGTGGTCAGATTACCCTGAAAATGCCGTTTACCCATCCTGCAGCCAGTGGTCACGTAATGTCTGTGGATGCTCCGCAGAGTTTTTACAAAATCCGCAAGGGCAAGAAAATTGATCTGATTGATACTGTAAAACCGATCAGCTGGACCAGTTCTGAAAACACCGGTCCCGCATTTGAGGCTGATGTGAAGCTGCGCGGATTGGGTGATCACGTGTTCGTGATGGAGCCTGCACCTTACTACGAAGAATCTGAAGATAAGTACATTCAGCAGATCACTAAGACAATCGTCAATGTGGGTAGCCTGCCGACTGACTGGAATGAAGAGCTGGGCCTGGCGACTGAGATTGTGCCGCTGACTAAACCTTATGCGATTTACGAGGGCGGTACCTTTGTTGGTGTGGTAAAAAGTGATGGTAAGCCTGTGCCATTCGCTGAGATTGAGGTTGAGTATCTCAACTATAAACCGGATCTCAAGAGCAACAGCTTCAGTAAAACGGCTAATATTACTCCGCCGGCTGATGCCTTCATTACTATGACCATTTTTGCTGATGCTAACGGTACTTTTACCTTCGGTATTCCGAAGGCAGGTCAGTGGGGTTTTGCGGCACTGAATGTTGGCCCTGACACTGAGCATAATGGCAAAGATCTGTCGCAGGATGCGGTTATCTGGGTTCAGGCCCATTCGATAAAGTAGGCGGAAATACTATGCATATTGTCGATGGAGCCCTGTCAGTTCCGGTGCTTGCAACAGGCGCTGTACTCAGTCTTGTGGGTGTGGCGATCGGTCTGAAGAAGATGGACTATGATCATCTGCCGCAAGTAGGCGTGTTGTCTGCGGCATTCTTTATCGCCTCCTACATTCATCTTCCTATAGGGTTTTCCAGTGTCCATCTGATACTCAACGGGCTGATCGGTTTAGCATTGGGCTGGGCAGCTTTTCCAGCTCTGCTGGTCGCTTTATTGTTACAAGCGGTTTTCTTTGGTTTTGGTGGTTTCTTAGTGCTTGGGGTTAACGTGGTTAACATCGCGTTACCAGGGTTGCTGGTCTATTACCTCTGCCGCCATGGGATTGCGACTTCGTCACCCCGGGGTGCTGCAATATGGGGTGCCGTTGGTGGTGCCGGTGCGATATTACTGACCACGATAATGGTGGCAGCTTCTCTGGCGCTGTCCGGTGAGGCATTCCTGTTGGCGGCAAAGGCCACGCTGGTGGCTCATATTCCGGTGATGGTGGTTGAAGGTTTTGTAACTGCAGCCGCGGTGTTACTTATTCGCAAAGTAAAACCTGAATTCCTGAATATCTCAGAGGATTGGGAAAATGCGTAAAACTCTTCTAATACTGCTGGCGCTACTGGCCAGTCCGGCCTTTGCTCACAACATCGTGGGCGGCGTATACGCTATCGGTACTTTGATTGAAGGCGAGGTCGGCTTTTCGGATGGAATAATGGGGCAGTCTGGTGTGCCGGTTATTATCACCGATGGCAGCGGAAATAAGCTCGGGGAAGTGAAGGTTGAAGAAGAGGGGCTCTTCAGTTTTGCAGCGACCAGTCGAATTGATCACCATTTTTCCATTGATCTGGGCTCCGGCCATGTTCTTAAAACTATGTTGCCGGCTGATGAACTGCCTGACAGCCTTGTGGGTGGTGATGGCGCTGCAGCTGAGGCAACTGCTTTAGTTTCATCAAGCACTGCTGCTGCCTTAGCCATGAATGGTGCTGATTCCGCAGCTCTGCAGCAGATGATCGAGCGTTCTGTTTCCAAGCAGATTAAGCCTCTGCGCAAAGAGCTGCAGGCCTACAAAGAGAAAGCCTCTTTGCAGGATATTCTGGGTGGTATCGGCTATATCTTCGGTTTGTGTGGTATCGGTATCTGGCTGCGTCAGCGCAAATCAGAAAGGCAGAGCTGAACATGTCTTATATTTTTTTAACAGCGGTATCTCCTGGAAATGCCAGCGCAAGCTGGATAAGCAGGGCTGACTGATGGCGAAGAACTTCGAGCACAGCGGCACGTCCTGGAAAGGCCAGCGACTAAAGCACGATGAGTCTCTGGTTGATCACCTTGATCCGCGAATGCGCGTGATCACTGTCTCAATCTTTGCGTTGGCGGTGGTTTTGTCCCACGACTTCTTTGTGCTGTTACTAGGATTGTTCTCGGCCGTAGCAATGGCGGTTGTGGCGCAACTTAACTTCAAACGTACCCTGCGTCGGGTGATTGCGATGGATCTGTTTATGATCTTTCTTATCCTGATGCTACCGTTTACTACGCCGGGTGAGGCGCTGTTTACCATTGCTGGCTTACCGGCCAGTAAGGAAGGGTTGTTGCATGCCCTGATGATCGCGCTGAAAGCTAACGCGGTAGTTTTTGCGCTACTGGCGCTGATCGGAACCATGAGTGCGACAACATTGGGGCATGCAATGGCCCATCTGCGGATGCCGGATAAACTGGTGCATCTGCTGCTGTTTACCGTGCGCTACCTGGACGTGATCGGGCAGGAATATAAACGGATGCGCAGGGCGATGCAGGCGCGGGCATTTGTGATGCAGGCCAGTAAGCATACCTGGCGTTCTGTCGGATACCTGGTGGGGATGCTGCTGGTACATTCGCTGGAACGCTCCGAACGAATCATGGATGCGATGAAGTGTCGGGGCTATAAGGGACAGTTTTATCTGATGGACGATATGGTACTGCAGCGTCAGGATTTTCTGTTTATGACGCTCTGTGTACCTTTTTTCTTTGTATTAATCGGGCTTAATTTCTTATGACAGTATTAATGGAAACCCGTGGGCTTAGCTATCGTTATCCCCGTCGTGGTCAGGTGCTGAATGAGGTCGATTTTACCTTAAAGGCCGGAGACCGGGTTGCGCTGACCGGATCTAATGGTGCGGGTAAAACAACGCTATTGCATCTATTGGTGGGCCTGAAGAAAGCTAAAGCGGGTGAGATCCATGCCTTCGGTGCATTGCGTCAGGTGGAAAAAGAGTTCGTTGAAGTGCGTGCCCGAGCCGGTTTTCTGTTTCAGGACCCAGACGATCAACTGTTCTGTCCGACAGTGTTGGAAGATGTGGCCTTTGGTCCGTTGAATTTGGGTAAAACCCGGGAGCAGGCGATGCAGGTCGCTCACGAAGCATTGGCATCAGTTGGATTGGCAGGTTTTGAAGAGCGCATCACGCATCAGCTTTCCGGTGGTGAAAAGCGTATGGTGACTCTGGCGTCGGTGCTGGCGATGGAGCCTGAAGTATTGTTGCTGGATGAGCCAAGTAATGCCCTGGATACCAAGGCCCGTTGGCGCTTAATCAACATCCTGCAGGAGCTGCCTCAAGCGATGATCATCATCTCCCATGACGATGATTTTCTTGGCCATCTGGCCAATCGCTGGGTACGCCTGGAAGATGCCCGTTTGTTTGAAGAGCAGCGCATGATCGTACCTGAGCTGCGAGCAGCCGTAGTCTGATGACGCTTCTGATACCCCTGAAGAATCCTGATTTTCGCTGGCTGTTTCTCAGTCAGCTGGTGTCTTTGCTGGGTACAGGGTTGACTACGATCGCTCTGGCGCTGTTTGCCTTTGACCTGAACCCGCTTAAGGCCGGGTTGGTGTTGGGGGCGGCGCTGGCGATTAAAATGGTGGCCTATGTAGCGGTGGCGCCTATAGTAGGTGGATATATCCACCGATTGCCACGACGGTACTGGCTGGCCGGGCTGAATATCAGTCGGGCGCTGTTGGTGGCGCTGTTGCCACTGGTGACAGAAGTATGGCAACTGTTCGGTATTATCTTTCTGCTGAATGTGCTGGCGGCGGGTTACACTCCGGTATACCAGGCGTTGCTGCCGGATATTCTGCCTGATGAAAAGGAATATACACAGGCGCTGTCACTGTCGCGGCTGGCGATGGAGATGGAGAGCCTGTTGAGTCCTGCACTGGCGGCGGCGTTGTTGTTAGTGATGCCCTATGCAGTACTGTTTGAACTGAACAGCATAGCCTTTGTTCTGGCGACTTTGTCGCTATTGCTGGCCAGAGTTCCGGTCAGCAGGGCAAAGGATCGCAGCGCAGGCGTATGGCAACACGTCAGCTTTGGTGTACGTAGCTATCTTAAAACCCCCCGCTTATGCGGTGTTCTGGCGTTGAATCTGGCTTTGTCAGCTGCCGGCGCGATGATTATCGTCAACACAGTGGTGTATGTTCGTTCTGTGCTTGGTTTGGGCGAGGAACAAGTACCGTTGGTGATGATCGCGGCGGGCGTAGGCTCCATGCTGGCTGCAATTCTGGTGCCCAATCTGCTGGATAAATTTGCAGCTCGAACCATAATGCTATGCGGCGGGTTAGGGTTGAGTCTGGCATTGTTCAGCGGCTTGTTGATGCCAGGCTATGCCGGATTGTTTCCGATCTGGCTGGTGATCGGCTTTGCCAGTTCATTAGTACTGATTCCTACCGGGCTGGTGCTGCGTAACTCCTGTCGGGAGCAGGATCGTAACGATTACTTTTCTGCCAACTTTGCCCTTACCCATGGCATGTGGTTTATCGGCTATCTGTTGGCGGGATGGGTCGGAAGTCTGCTAAGCATGCCCTGGGCTTTTGCTTGCATGGGGATGCTGGCTCTGTTGGCTACCTTGCTGGCGTGGCGGTTATGGCCTGCCAATGATGAATCCGAGATGTGGCATGAGCATGTGGCGGAAGACCATCTGCACCCACATGTCCATGATGAACACCATCAGCATCAACATGAAGGTTGGGAAGGACCGGAGCCTCACGTGCATCCGCATTACCATCCCCGTCAGCGTCATCGACATCGTTTTGTTATCGATGAACATCATGCGCACTGGCCAAAGCAATGATACAGAAGCGACCTGCAGCTGTCGTAACGGCTCAGATTGAGTTTCGTTTGATGAATGTCATCGGTATCCGGGTATGTGCTGTAGTACAAAGACAGATAGTACAACGATTAGCTGCTCCGCTAAGCTTGGCAGGGCAGCGATTTAGAACTGAATTTTGTGGCAAAGAGTTTTATAGGGCAGGGCTATAAATGACGGACCAGTTTTTTCCTTTCAGTGCGGTAGCCGGTCAGGGCCAGTTTAAACTGGCTCTGATGCTGGCCGCGATAAACCCGGCTATCGGTGGTGTAGTGATCAGCGGTCCGCGGGGCTGTGCCAAATCAACGCTGGCGAGAGGTCTTGCCGATCTGTTACCTCCCCACAAAACTGCTGATGATCTGTCTCTGCTGAATGCTGAATTTATTACGCTGCCGCTGGGCGCCAGCGAAGAGATGTTGCTGGGAACCCTGGATCTGCAGCAGGTGCTGAACGAGAAGAAAGTGGTATTCAGCCCAGGACTGCTAAGCAAAGCCAATGGTGGGGTACTTTATGTCGATGAAGTAAACCTGCTGCCGGATAACCTGGTCGATCTGTTACTGGATGTATCCGCCAGTGGGGTCAACCGGATTGAGCGGGATGGTATCAGCCACAGCCATAAAACCGAATTTCTGCTTATAGGTACTATGAACCCCGATGAGGGGGAGCTGCGACCCCAATTGCATGATCGTTTTGGTCTGGCGGTCGAACTGACCAATCAGTATTCTGCAGCGCAGCGGGTGGAGATTGTCCGCAGCCGGGAGCTGTTTGATCGCGATCCGGTCGGCTTCTGTCAGCAATATGCAGCTGCTCAGGCTGAACTGATTGAAACAATCCGGCAGGCCCGCGATCTGTTGCACAGCGTGGACTGTTCCGATGAACTGCGCCTGGAGATCGCCGAGCGTTGTAATGCTGCCCGTGTCGATGGCCTGCGTGGTGATATCGTCTGGTATCGGGCTGCCATAGCCCATGCCGCACTGGAACAGCGTCAGCAGGTTGAGCAGGCGGATATTGATGCCGTTGAAGAACTGGTGCTGGCTCACCGTCGGCACGCAGGCTCGCCACCTTCACTTCAGCCGCCTTCATCCCCGCCGCCCTCATCACCTCCGAAAAACCAGGGCAGTGGCTTTAAGCGCCCGGATGACAGCCATCGTCAAAGTCAGCAGCAAAATCAGCTGGCCCAGGAAAATAAACAGGCCTCAGGTGACTGGGGCAGTATGGCGCCGCAACAGCAGCGCACCGCCGAGGCCGTTAT
This sequence comes from Amphritea sp. HPY, assembly GCF_050870985.1. Taxonomy (NCBI): domain Bacteria; kingdom Pseudomonadati; phylum Pseudomonadota; class Gammaproteobacteria; order Oceanospirillales; family Oceanospirillaceae; genus Amphritea; species Amphritea sp. HPY. The sequence goes on from NZ_CP194015.1 coordinate 1,175,207, forward strand.
GCTGCCTCTTGCAGAGCAAAATCATCCCTCGCCTTTATTAAAGGGGAAGGTAAAGGGTAACGCTGAAGAGCTAGTGGGCAAAGCCAAAGGCCGTGTAACCGGTGGACAGAGAAAGGGTGCTGAACAGGGCAACAAACCCGACTGGTTCAGCACTCTTGTATCCAGCATGGGTAACTGGCCACCGGCTAAGCTGCGCTTTAAGAAGCAGCAACAGGGGCAGCCGGTATTACATCTGATTCTGTTGGATACGTCTGCTTCGACTCTGGCAGCTGATCAGTTTTCAAATGCCAAGGCAGCAGTGATTGAGATCGCCCGGCCAGCCTATCTGCAGCGCGAGCAGCTGGCTATTCTGGGCTTTGGTAACAATAAGGTTGAAAACCTGTTGCCCCGGGTGCGGGCGCCGAAAGATCTGCGAGACTGGCTGGATAATCTCCCCGCCGGTGGTGGTACGCCAATGGGCGAGGCATTGCAGCAGGCCCAGACATACCTGCAGCAGTTGCAGCGTAAGACGTCGCAGTTGTTGATTCGAACTTACATTCTGACCGACGGTCGCAGTAACGCTCAGTTGCACGGCGTTGCACTGCCGGGCGAAACCGTCTGGATAGATACAGAAGATGCCGCCGTTAAACGGGGCCGTGGTAAACAGTTTGCTGCTCAACTAGGAGCTGAATATATTTCTCTTATGACTCAGACAGCACAGGGAGTTAAAGCATGAAAACCCATCAGGAACGCATGGCCCGTAAAAAGGCTGTAGTAGACGAAAAGATCGCCAAGGCCACCGAAGAGCGTGGCGTGCTGATTCTGTTAAAAGGTAATGGTAAAGGCAAGAGTAGCTCTGCCTTCGGTACCATGGCCCGAATGGTGGGGCACGGTAAAAAAGTGGCGGTCATCCAGTTTATCAAAGGCCGCAAAGAGACCGGTGAATTCAAACTGTTCCGTGATCATCCGCAGATCGACTGGCATATCATGGGGCATGGTTTTACCTGGGAAACCCAGGACAAAGAGAAGGATATTGCCGCCGCAAAGCAAGCCTGGGCTCTGGCAGAGGAATTATTGCAGGACGATAGCTACGACATGCTGGTGTTTGATGAGATGAGCTACATGTTCAAGTACAAGTACCTTGAGCTTGAACCGGTTGTTGAAGCATTGCAAAAGCGCCCTAAGATGCAGAGCGTGATGATCACCGGCCGGGTAATGCCGGAAGAGCTGGAAGAAATAGCCGATACCATCAGCAGCATCCGTGATGAGCGTCACGCCTTCCGTTTGGGAGTTAAAGCACAAGAGGGGATCGAATTCTGATGAGCTTTCAGTCACAGAGCGTTAGCTGTCCGGCACTGTTTTTGTCGGCACCGGGTTCCGGCGATGGTAAGACCACTTTTACCGCGGCGCTGGCGCGCTACTTTAAGCAGCAGGGCAAGGTCGTTCGTATCTTTAAAACCGGCCCGGATTATCTCGATCCGCAAATTCTGGCGCAGGCATCCGGTGAGGCTGTGGAACAGCTTGATCTGTGGATGGCCGGTGAAGAATATTGCCAGCAGAAGTTGTTTGAAGCGGCTCAGGTCGCCGACCTGATTCTGGTGGAGGGCGCTATGGGGATGTTTGATGGCGATCCTTCCAGTGCCGATCTGGCGGCCCGCTTTAATATCCCGGTAGCGATCCTGATGGATGTTAAGGGTATGGCGCAAACTGCAGCGGCCCTGGTAACAGGCATGGCAAATTTTCGCGATGATGTGAAGGTAGCGGGTCTGATCGCAAATAGCTGCGGTACCGAACGGCATGCGGAGCTGATTCGTAACGCCTTGCCGGAAGATCTGCCGTTACTGGCGACTCTGCCAAGAGAACCTGCTGTGGCCCTGCCGGAACGGCATCTTGGTCTGGTTCAGGCGGAAGAGGTGCGCGAAGAGCTGGAGCAGCGTTTCAATGCCGGTGTTGATTGGGTGGCGGGTAACCGTATTACCGAGCTACCTGCTGCGGTTGAATTTCACTCTGCACCAGTGCCTGAAGTTAAGCCGCTTCTTAAGGGCAAGCGTGTAGCGATTGCCCGGGATATCGCTTTCAGCTTTATCTACGATGCTAATTTGCGATTACTGAAAGAGATGGGTGCCGAATATCAGTTCTTCTCGCCTCTCAATGATAGTGAGATGCCGCCAGCGGATGCGCTCTGGTTACCAGGTGGCTACCCGGAACTGTACGCAGCTCAGCTGGGGCAGAACCAGTCTATGCAGGATTCCATCAGGTCATTTCATGACAGTGGTAAGCCGACTCTGGCTGAGTGCGGTGGTTTTCTGTACTGCCTCGAGACTCTGACTGATCTGGAAGAGCATCAATATCCTATGTTGGGGCTGATGCATGGTCACGGAGCTATGCGGGGTAAGCGTGGTTGTCAGGGCATGCAAACCGCCGTTCTGCCTGAGGGTGATGTTCAGGCCCATGCGCACCATCGATCCCGCAGTGAAGGTACAGCAGAACCTATCTCTCATGGCCGTCGCCAGCGGCATCAGGCGCCAGGAGAAGCTATTTACCGGGAGCAGGGGCTGACGGCGAGCTATCTGCATCTGTTTTTCCCATCCAATCCGACAGCTATTGCGGCCATTTTTAATGGGGCGTATGAGATGTCAGATAACGATCGGCTTGAAAGCGATCTACTTAAGAGCATGGCTGGATAAACGGTGTGGCCGGAAAGTTCTGAATCACCCCAGCCGTTACGTAGCGGCTTAACAACAGGCTGTTGTGCAACAGCCTGTTGTGTGGCGGCGGTTCAGGCGCTGCTTAAACAGCGTCGTCCGGATAACGTGGAAGTGCTTTTGCCGCGAGGTAAGACGGTTGATTTAGTCATAGAGGGTTATGAGCCGGTTGATGGCGGCATATCCGCCGGGACTATCAAGGATGCCGGGGATGACCCGGATGTTACCCATGGTGCCAGGGTGTTCGTTGAACTGCGGTTGGTGAGCAATAAAGGTGTGTCCTTTAAAGCTGCAGCCGGTGTTGGAACTGTTACACGTGAAGGCCTGATGCTGGCGGTCGGCGAGCCTGCAATCAATCCGGTGCCGCGCAAGATGATGACCGAGCATCTTGAGAATGCGGCATATACCTACGGTTATGAGGGTGGTTTTGAAGTATCGGTGGGTATCGAAAAGGGCGATCAGATTGCACTGAAAACGATGAACCCCCGTCTGGGTATTTTAGGCGGACTTTCCGTGTTGGGTACTACCGGTATAGTACGACCATACTCCTGTGCTGCCTATATCGCTTCTATCCATCAGGGTATTGATGTGGCCCGGAGCAACGATATACACCATATAGCAGCGACTACCGGTAGCAGCAGTGAGGCGGCAATTAAGGACCATTATGGGTTGCCGGAAATGGCCCTGATCGAGATGGGGGACTTTGTCGGTGCAGTATTGAAGTATTTGAAGAAAGCGCCGGTAAGCAAACTCAGTATCTGTGGTGGTTTTGGCAAGCTGACCAAACTGGCCAATGGCCACCTTGACCTGAACAGTCGCTCTTCGAGTATCGACTTTCAGCACCTGGCGCAACTGGCGGCTCAGGCCGGTGCTGACCGGGAGTTAACCGACTGGATAAAAACCGCCAATACAAGTGTGCAAGTTCTCAAAGCCTGCCAGCTGAAGGGTATCGATCTGGCGAGCGTTGTTTGCCAGACGGCCTTGTTAAAAGCCCGAAGTATTGTGCCAGTAGACGTTGAGCTGGAGATCTGGGCTGTGGATCGGCAAGGTGATTTTGTTGGTAATGCTACTGAGGCTGCATTATGAAACTGCTGTTATTGGGTGGTACTGCGGATGCCCGCAAAGTCACTCGTGAATTGAACCAACAGGGTCTCTTACAGGTAAGTGGCGCTGACAAAGATAGATTACAACTGATCTACAGTATCGCCGGTTTAGTGCGCACACCGCAGGTGCCTTGTGAGGTAATCAGTGGTGGCTTCAGCCAGTACGGCGGCTTGCAGGTATATCTTGAAGAGAACGGGATTGACGCGATCCTCGATGTCACTCATCCCTTTGCTAAGACGATGAGTAATACCGCAGTGGCCGCGGCGCGGCAATGCAATATACCTTGCTGGCGCTTTCATCGCCCGGCGTGGACTAAGCAGGCCGGAGATCGCTGGCAGCTGTTTGACGGTTGGCAGGAACTGGTGCCCGCGCTGACCAGTAAAAAGTCGGTACTGCTAACCGCAGGCCAATTGGATCAGCCGTTATTGGATCAACTGGTGGAACAGGCAGGGGCGCAGCAACCGCGACAACAACTAATATTACGAACCGCTGCGCAACCAAGGGCAGCACTGCCTGACTCAGTGATTTGGATAAAAGCCTTAGGGCCTTTTGCAGAGGCTGATGAACTTGCACTGATGCAGCAGCATCAGGTCGATGTGGTGGTGAGTAAGAACAGTGGCGGCGCCGCAACCGAAGCTAAGTTGGCAGCCGCGCGTAAGTTGGGAATCGAGGTGCTTATGTTACAGCGTCCGGAGTTTGATACTGCGGATGAGCAGTTCAGTACGGTCACCGGTTGTGTTGATTGGTTAAAGCAACAGCTGGCTCAGTAGCTGAAACAGATAAATTTATCAGGGCTGATGTTTTGCAGCCCGAGACAGGAAAACACTAGTGTCATTTGAATATGAGATAAACCCACAAGCTATTGAGCAGGAAAGCTTCCGTCAGATCCGGGCGTTGACTGACCTGTCTGGTCTGAGCCGCGAGCAACAACAGGTGGTGATGCGGGTTGTTCATAGTGTGGGTATCCCGGAAATTGCCGCTCAGGTGCGCTTCAGTGCTAACGCCTGCACCAGCGGTATGCAGGCCCTCGCGAATGATTGTGAGATTTTATGCGATGTTGAGATGGTCAAGCAGGGCATTACTAAACGGATGATCAGCAGCCTGCCCCTTTGTTTCCTGAATGATCCGCAGGCGGCTGCCATAGCCAAGGAACGCGGAGAGACCCGCTCTATGGCTGCGCTGGAACTCTGGCGTCCGAGTCTGGCTGGCAGTGTTGTGGTGATCGGAAATGCGCCGACAGCGCTGTTCCGATTACTTGAGATAATTGAGGCAGGTGCGGATAAGCCGGCACTTGTTATTGGTATGCCAGTGGGCTTTGTGGGGGCTGCTGAGTCAAAGCAGGCGCTGTGGGATTGCCATCAACAGCTGGGTATTGAGTGCATTACATTACTGGGACGCGAAGGGGGCAGTGCAGTTACGGCTGCGACCTGTAACGCCCTGTTACGCTGTAATCGGGGGGAGTGGTACTGATGCAACTTCATATCATCGGTCTGGGCGTAAGTGAAACCGCACATCTGGATCAATCCGCCCTTGCTGCTCTGCAAGCTGCTGATTCCGTTATCGGCTCCGAACGGCAAATAGCCACGGTGCAACATCTGTTGCCATCAGGCCAGGAGCAGATTTTTCTACCGAAGCTGAAGCAGTTGCAAATACAGCTGTCAGAGCTGGCTGATAAGGATTGTTCTGTTGCCGTACTGGCTTCCGGTGATCCCCTGTTATATGGCATTGGGCGCTGGTTTAGCCGTACTTTCAATGATAATGATCTGAGATTTTATCCTGGTATTTCAAGTGTCCAGGCAGCCTGCCACCGTTTGGGTCGGGCTTTTCAGGATCTGAAGGTGCTGAGCCTGCATGGTCGCCCGGTGGTAAAGATTCGTACTGTATTAAAACGCAACCAATCCCTGATTATCCTGACCGATAAGCACAGCACGCCGCAGGTATTGGCACAAGAATGTGTTGCTGCAGGCTTTGCCGAGTCGAAGCTGACGGTTCTTGAAATGCTGGGTTATGAGCAGGAGAAAATCAGCGTCTTTACCGCATCGGAGCTGGCTGAGCACCGGTCCGACAGTGAGCTTACATTTGATCCACTGCACGTCACGCTTATAGATCCACAAGGCTCGGGTGGTGTACTGCCAGAATTCCCCGGTATTGCCGATGACAAGTTTGTCACCGATGTTGGCGCAGGCAAGGGGATGATCACAAAGCGGGAAGTACGCTTATCTATTTTGTCCCTGCTGCAACCCTCCAGTCAGGATTGTATCTGGGATATTGGTGCAGGCTGTGGTGGTGTATCTGTCGAGCTGAGTTACTGGAATCCGGATACAGATGTGCATGCCATCGAATATCACCCGACGCGTCTTGAGTGTTTAGAAGCAAACCGGCAACGCTTTGGCGTGGTCAGTAATCTGCACATCGTTGAGGGGCGGGCACCGGAAGTACTTGTTGATCTGCCAACGCCAAATAAAGTCTTTATCGGCGGCAGTGGTGGTGAGCTGGCTCAACTGTTACAGCAGGCATGGCAGAAGTTGCCGGTCGGCGGCGTTCTGGTGGTCAGTGCGGTAACTGAGACGACCCGGCAACAGGTATTCAGTTTTTACCAGGAACGTCTGACGGCACAAGACAGTGATTTTGAAAGTATGCAGATTGCCGTTAGTAAAGGCGATCTGTTAGCAGGCCAGTTGATGTACCGGCCAACTCTGCCAGTAGTTCTGTCCAGATATGTGAAGCTGACATCAGGTGATAACAGCCTTTCAAATAATGGCTCTTTAAAGGCTACTAAGGATACCTCCGATGACTGAAGCTCCTGTGACAGAAATACCGTCATCCACGGCAATTAAACGGGGCACTTTTTACGGTGTGGGCGTAGGTCCAGGCGATCCAGGTCTGATTACGGTTAAAGCGCTGCGTCTGATTCAGAATGCAGCGGTGGTCAGCTATCTGGTTAATGATCAGGGCCACTCGCAGGGTAATGCAATTGCTCAGGCAGCTTTAACAGAGGACAGCAGGGCGGTGGTAAGCGGTCAGCAGCATATCGAAATCGTTATGCCGATGCTGACAGAACGACGTCTTGCGAACAACGCCTATGATGAGGGTGCAAGGCAGATCAGTGAGCTGTTAGATCAGGGCCGTGACGTGGTATTTCTATGCGAAGGTGATCCGCTGTTTTTCGGTTCTTTCTCCTATTTGCTGGAACGTTTGCAGGATGAGCATGCCTGTCGGGTTGTGCCGGGTATCTCTTCGGTTAATGCTGCAGCTTCAGCGCTGGTACAACCCCTGACTATGTTGACCGAGTCCTTTGTGGTGATGAGTGGACGGCACAGTGATCAGCAGATCCTGCAGGCGCTGAATGAACATGATTCTGTAGTGATTATGAAAGCCGGTCAGGCCCGGCCACGGATTCTGGCTTTGCTGAAAGAGAGCGGTCGTACTGAGGATGCGCAATACCTGGAATATATCGGTCGGGAAAATCAGCGTATCGAGCAATCTGTTTCTGAGCTTGAAGTGGAACCGGGCCCTTATTTCTCGCTTTTTGTGGTACTGCGTAGTGAGCGCAAAACAAGATGAAAGCGCAAATGAGTGGGCTGAAGAACAGTCAGGGAATCCGCATCATTGCACTGACCGAAGCTGGTCATAGGCTGGCCCTGCACTTGCAATCTCAGCTTGAATACGCGCAGGTCAGCTATAAACCGCAGCCCTTTACCGAACAGGTTCAGCAGTTCTTCCAGCAGGGAGAGCGGCTGATCTTCATTTGTGCCACCGGCATTGTGATGCGCAGCCTGGCTCCGGTCATTCAGGATAAACACCTCGATCCCCCGGTACTGGTGCTGGATGAACTGGGGCAGTTTGTTATTCCGCTGTTATCGGGCCATGAGGGCGGTGCTAACGACTGGGCTGCACAAGTGGCTGAGTTGCTTGACGCGCAGGCGGTCATTACGACGGCAAAGCCTTACCTTAAACCACTCTATACGGTGGGGATGGGATGTGAGCGCAACTGCCCCGAAGAGGAGCTGGAACAGCTGTTGCTGAACTGCCTTGAACAGGTCGGACTAACGCTGGAGAAAATAGACAGTATTAGCAGCATTGATATTAAGGCTGATGAAGTGGGCCTGATTTCATTGGCGCAGAAGCTCAATAAAAGTTACCAGACCTGGGATAAACACCAACTGGGCACTGTCGAGCATATGCTGAGTACACGATCCGATTATATTTTTAAAACAGTTGGAGTTTACGGTGTGGCGGAATCTGCTGCCCTGTATACCGCGCAACAGGCAACCGGCGAGAGTGCCGAACTGCTGTTGAACAAACATAAAACATCTAAAGCGACCTGTGCAATTGCGCGCAGCTATCCTGGAAAGAGAGTAGAAGACAGATGAGTCAGTTATTTGTAGTTGGAACAGGGCCGGGCGATGCTCAGCTGGTAGCACCAAAAGCACTGGCAGCGATTAAAGCCAGTACCGATCTGGTGGCATATGGCCTGTACCTGGATCTGTTAGGTGACGTTTGCGATGGTAAGCAGCACCATGACCTGCCTTTAGGAGAGGAGATCGGCCGGGCACGGCTGGCATTGGATCTGGCGGCAAGCGGAAAAACCACAGCACTGATCTCCAGTGGTGATATTGGTATCTATGCGATGGCGACCCTGGTGTTTGAACTGCTGGATCAGCAGTTGCAGGGTAAAGAAGATCACCCTGAATGGCTGGATGTGGAAATTCAGGTCGTTCCCGGTATCTCTGCGATGCAGGCCGGAGCCAGTCGCGTCGGCGCTTTGCTTGGACATGACTTCTGTACTGTATCCCTGTCAGATCTGCTGACACCCTGGGAAACTATTGAAAAGCGTATCCACAGTGCCGGTAGTGGAGACTTTGTTATCTCTTTCTATAACCCGGTATCAATTAAGCGCGACTGGCAGCTGAACCATGCCCGCGACATCCTGTTGCAATACCGTCCCGCCAGTACGCCTGTATTGCTGGGTCGTCAGCTGACCCGTGAAGATGAAACTGTGACTATTACCACGCTGGGTGAGCTGGATGCCAAGGACGTGGATATGTTCACCATGGTCAGCGTCGGCAACAGTGAATCCCGTCATATCGTCAACGGTAGCCGGGAATGGCTGTACACGCCCCGTGGTTACAGTAAGAAGCTCAGCTGATCGAAGCATAGCTACGGATAATAAAAGGATAATCTGATGACTGTATATTTCATTGGCGCAGGACCCGGTGATCCGGAACTGATGACCCTGAAAGGGCACCGGATTCTGCAGCAGTGCCCGGTGGTGCTGTATGCCGGATCACTGATTCCCCGAGAGGTGCTGGAAACCGTTGAGGACAGCGCGGAAAAAATTATCGATACCGCCTCTACCGATCTGGAAGAGATCACGGCGCATATTGTTCAGGCGCACAAAGAGGATAAGGATGTTGCCCGACTGCAGTGCGGTGATCCGGCGCTGTATGGCGCTATTGGTGAGCAGATTCGCCGGTTGGAAGAAGCTGGCATCGATTACGAAGTGATTCCGGGTGTTAGCGCGGTGGCAGCTTCCGCTGCTTATCTTGGTAAAGAACTGACCCTGTCCGGGGTATCCCAGACCGTGATCATGACCCGTTACGAAGGCAAGACCCCGTTCCCTGAGCGCGAGCGTCTGCCGGAACTGGCTCGCAGCGGTGCAACTTTGGCGATCCATCTGGGTGTGACCCGGATCCATAAGATCGTTGAAGAGCTGCTGCCTCACTACGGGGAAGATTGCCCGGTCGCTGTCTGCTACCGCACATCCTGGCCGGATCAGGACAAAGTGACCGGTACCCTGAAGGATATCGTGGCCAAAGTTCGTGAAAAGGGCTTTACCCGCACCTCTCTGATTTTAGTGGGACCGGTACTGGATTGTGATGATTTTGCCGATTCCTACCTGTATCACAAGGATCAGGCGCATGTGTACAGGCCCCGGGTTAAGCCGGAACAGCCGCGTTCGGTTAAGCGTGACTGAATCCTCTGTTAAACAGATAGCCTGATTGAATAAAAAGACTTTTGAATAAGAAGCTTTTGAATAAAAAGAATAGCGAAGAGATAACAAGATGCAGCTAAATAAAATACCTACTACTGTTGTTACCGGTTTTCTGGGTAGCGGTAAAACGACGTTATTGTCCAGTGTTCTGAAGCAGGCTGCAGGAAAGCGTATCGCCGTGATAGTGAACGAATTTGGCGAACTGGATATCGATTCCGACCTGCTGCGTAGCTGTCCCCTTGATTGCGAGGATGAGAACGCAACCGCAGCAGATGGCGAGAATGGTTTCTATGAACTGGCCAATGGCTGTATCTGCTGCACCGTGGAAGAAGAGTTTCTGCCGGTTATGCAGCAACTTGTAGAACGCCGTGATGATATCGACCATATCTTAATCGAGACCAGCGGCCTGGCGCTGCCAAAACCGCTGGTGCAGGCGTTTAACTGGCCGGGCATCAAAGAGTATTGCACTGTTGATGCGGTAATCACCGTAATTGACGGACCGGCAGTAGCGGCGGGTCGATTTGCCCACGATACCGATAAGGTTCAGGAGCAGCGCCTTAGCGACGAGAGCCTGGATCACGATCCAAGCCTGCAGGAATTGCTGGATGATCAGCTGAGTGCGGCAGATCTTGTTGTGGTAAGTAAAAATGATCTGCTTGATGCTGCGCAACGTGAACTGGTTCAGCAAGTGGTTACGGCGAAAGTACCGAACGCAGTGAAAACCACTTACATCAGCAACGGTGAAGCTCAACTGGATATGCTGATGGGACTGGATGCGGCGGCCGAAGAGCGTATCGATCACGTACATAACCATCACGATCACCACCACGCACACGGTGCGCACCATGATCACGCCCATGATCATTTCGACTCGTTTGTAATTACGCTGGGTGAAGTGGACAGCGATAAACTGCAAGCGGCGCTCAAGTCACTGTTAAGTGATTTCAATATTTATCGTGCCAAAGGTTTTGCCGCATTGTCGGGTAAACCGATGCGTCAGGTTTTCCAGGCCGTGGGCAAACGTCTCGACGTTTATTTTGATCGCCCCTGGGCAGCAGATGAAAGTCGCGCTACCTCATTAGTATTTATCGGCAAAGGTATTGAAGAGTCGGTAATTAAAGCGGCGCTGGAAACAGCACTGGTAGACGCACCTTAATATGCATTTGTTGGCGGCCCAGCCGGGCGGATTTGTCGATGATGAGGGTATTATCGATCTGGATCAGTCCCCGGCTGATATTGTTATATTTTCTGCTGCGGATAGCTCTTTGGCAGCGCTCGCGACTGGTGTGGCGAGCTTGCCGGATGGGGCAACTGACGAAACTCAGTGGCCCAGTGTACGCTTAGCTAACTGGATGCAGTTATTAAAACCTGCTGCCTACGATCTGTACGAACATAAGGTTCTGGAGCAAGCTAAGGTAGTGGTGCTGTCGTTACTGGGCGGACAGAATTACTGGCAGTATGGCTTTGAGCGCTTGCGGGCCTGGGCCCGTGGCGGCTCAGCAGCGCAGCCACGGCAGCTGATTGTCGTGCCCGGCGATGATGCAACTGATCCTGATCTGCTGGATGCCTCTACTGTTGAACAGCAGCACTGGCAACGAGCCTGGCGTTATCTGCGCGAAGGCGGTGTTGAAAACAGCCAGCAACTGTTACGTTTTCTGGCTGCAGAATACCTTGGCGCTGAGTGCCGTTGGCATGAGCCACGCAGTTTGCCGCGCTGCATGATGTATATGCCGCAGGATTTGCGCTCAGCAGGTACTGGTGGAGTTAGCTCTTCCTTCAGTACGGGCCAGGCCAGCTTTGCCGAATGGCAGGCACGCTGGCTGCAGCAATCATGCAGTGACCGTGGTAATGACACTGAGCGACCTGTGTGTGTGCTGTTGTTCTATCGCAGCCATCTGCAGAGTGCGAATACGGCGATGTTTGATGGCCTGATTGCTGAGCTGGAGAGCAAACAGCTGAATCCGTTACCTGTTGCGGTGGCGTCCCTCAAAGACCCTGAATCCATTTCGCTGGTGAATGCTTTAATAGAGCAGAGCAGTGCCAGCCTGATAATTAATACCACCGGCTTTGCCAGTAATACCGTGGCCAGCCCGGACCTGTCTTCCGAGCCGACTGAATTTTACTCTCCCTTTACCCGTAAACTGCCGGTATTACAGCTGGTGTTGTCCAGTAGTACCGAAGAGGACTGGCAGCAATACAACCAGGGATTGCGCAGCCGGGATATCGCAATGCAGGTTGTGCTGCCAGAGATGGATGGTCGAATCCTGACCCGGGCTGTGAGTTTCAAGGCGGAGAGCTATTTTGACCCGCGCTGTGAAATCTCAGTAATACGATATGCGCTGCATGCAGAACGTGCTGCATTTATTGCTCAATTGGCGATGAAATACTGCGCTCTGGCTGAGAAACCGAACCATGAAAAACGACTTGCCCTGATCCTGGCCAACTATCCCACTAAGGACGGCCGGATCGGCAATGGTGTCGGGCTGGATACGCCGGCATCAACGATCAATATTCTTAATGCTTTGCAGGCTGCAGGCTATCCGCTGGAGAATATCCCGGCAGATGGCACCGCGCTGATTGAGGAATTGTTGGGGGCGGTAACCAATAATCCTAATACACTACACCAGTTGCCTTGCTGGCAGAGTATGGCGCTGGATGAGTATCAGCATCACTTTGATCAGCTGCCTGAAGAGAGTCAGAAGGCGGTTTATGAACAGTGGGGCAGTGCAGAGCAAGACCCTAAGTGCCGCGACGGTCGGCTGATGCTGTCCGGCATACGTCTGGGTGAAACCTTCGTCGGCATTCAACCAGCCCGCGGTTTTAATATGGATCTGGTGGCGAACTACCACGACCCGGACCTGATTCCACCGCATAACTATCTGGCATTTTATTTCTGGCTGCGGCACTGCTATCAGGTAGATGCGGTCATCCATGTCGGCAAGCACGGTAACCTTGAGTGGTTACCGGGCAAAGGTACTGCACTGTCAGATCGCTGCTGGCCTGATATCACGCTGGGGCCGATGCCACATTTCTATCCGTTTATTGTTAACGACCCTGGCGAAGGTGCGCAGGCTAAACGCCGCACCCAGGCGGTGATCATCGACCACCTGATGCCGCCGATGACCCGCGCCGAAAGCTATGGCGAGCTGGCTGAGCTGGAAGGTCTGGTCGATGAGTATTATCAGGCGATGGGTATGGATACCCGCCGTGAAGAGTGGCTGCGGGCAGAAATTCTTAAGCAGGTTCAAAGCAGCAATGTGCTGCAGGAGCTTAGCGGCATTCAAACTGCTGTTGAGGCTGTAGTTGATGAGAGAGCTGAAGGCTCTGATTCAGCTGCTGATGAAGATTATGAAGAGAAAGTCCTGGCCGAGCTGGATGCATATCTCTGTGATATCAAAGAAGCCCAGATCCGTCATGGCCTGCACATTCTCGGAGAACTGCCGGAAACTGACAAACTGGCGGACACATTAGTCGCGCTGTTGCGCTTGCCCCGTGGCGTGGACGATAGCAGCCAGGGAATTCTGCATAACCTGATCGCTGATCTGGACCTGCGCGTTAATGGTGAACTGTTTGACCCGCTGGCTGCCGCAGCAGAGCCCTGGCAGGGCGCGCAGCCTGAGCTTTTGCAACAGATCTCTGATCAGCTCTGGCGTACTGAAGCGGATACCCGTGAACGGCTGGAATTGCTGGCAAAACAGCTGATCCAGGATTATGTCCTGAGTAACAATGGCACTCAGGAAGGATTAGCGCTGCCCCATACCATGGCGCAGCTGGAATACGCCCGGCAGACGCTGCATAAAGCGTTGCAGCAGAGCGTTGAGCTTGAGATCGGGTCGCTGATCAATGGCCTGCAAGGTGAGTTTGTGCCACCGGGCCCGAGCGGCGCGCCTACAAGAGGGCGGCTGGATACTTTGCCGACCGGGCGTAACTTTTTCTCAGTTGATAACCGGGCGATCCCTTCACCGGCGGCCTGGGTTATCGGCGAGCGTTCCGCGCAGGCACTTATTCAACGCCACTTGCAGGAACACGGTGACTATCCAAAGCAGTTGGGCTTGTCGGTCTGGGGTACTGCCACCATGCGTACCGGCGGTGATGATATCGCCCAGGCATTTGCCCTGATGGGGGTGCGGCCGATCTGGGCACCGGGTTCCAATCGGGTAGTGGATTTCGAAGTGATCAGCAGCCAGTTGCTGGGACGTCCGCGGGTTGATGTAACCCTGCGGGTATCAGGTTTCTTCCGCGATGCTTTTCCTAACGTGATGAAGCTTTATGACGCAGCGGTGCAGGCGATCGCAGAGCTGGATGAGCCGGGTAATGGCAATACCATACAGGCCAATATTCAGGCGCGCCAGGATGAACTTATCGCGTCCGGTATGGCGGCTGAAGAAGCGCAACGACAGGCCAGCTATCGGGTGTTCGGTAGCAAGCCGGGCGCATACGGTGCCGGTTTACAGGGGCTGATCGATGAACGTTGCTGGGAACAGGCCAGCGATCTGGCGGAAGCGTATCTGAACTGGGGTGGTTATGCCTACGGTAATCAACATGGCGACGGTGTTGATGCCCGGGAAGCCTTTGAACACCGGTTATCTAAGCTGGAGGCGGTGGTTCAGAATCAGGATAACCGCGAACACGATCTGCTTGATTCTGATGATTATTACCAGTTCCAGGGCGGTATGACCAACGCGGTGACGGTCTTTAGTGGTGCAGCTCCCGCTGTATATCACAACGACCATTCCAACCCGATGGCACCTAAGGTACGCACCCTGAAAGAGGAGCTTAACCGGGTGATCCGCTCTCGGGTACTGAATCCGAAATGGATCAACGGGATGCGGGAGCATGGCTATAAAGGCGCGTTCGAGATGACCGCCAGTGTGGATTATATGTTTGCCTACGATGCCACTACCAACCTGATCGCAGACTATCAGTATGAAAAAGTGACCGATACGCTGCTGTTTGATGAGCAGAACCGGGCGTTTTTAGAACAGCATAACCCCCACGCCCTGGAAGAGATGGCGGAACGTTTGCTGGAAGCAACCCAGCGAGGGTTATGGCAAGAGCCGGGTACATACGCGGATAAACTGCAGGATCTGCTGCTGGAACTGGATCAGCAGCAGGAGATGGCACAATGAACGATGTAGTTAAATGGATGGTTAGCCTGTGAATTGCTTTAAGAGCAAATGTTTTAAAAATCAGCAGACTTTAATGGTGCAGGGCACAACGTCTGATGCCGGAAAGAGTATCCTGGTAACGGCCCTGTGCCGCATTCTGGCCAGAAAGAAAATAGCCGTTGCACCATTTAAATCACAGAACATGGCGCTGAATAGTGCTGTCACAGCAGAAGGTGGTGAGATCGGCCGGGCGCAGGCGGTACAGGCTGAAGCCTGCTTTTTGCCTCCCTCGGTGGAGATGAATCCGGTACTGCTTAAACCCAACAGCGATCTGGGTGCTCAGGTGATTGTTAATGGTAAAGCCATTGGCAATATGCAGGCAACGGAGTATCACCACTACAAACCGGAATTGTTACAGCAAGTGGTGCGCAGCCATTCGGCACTGCAGGAAAAGTATACCGCGGTGATTGTTGAAGGCGCGGGCAGCCCGGCAGAAATTAATCTGCGTGAGCATGATATCGCCAATATGGGCTTTGCCGAGGCGATCGATTGTCCGGTGATTATTGTTGCGGATATCGACCGTGGCGGTGTCTTTGCTCACTTATATGGCACCTATGAACTACTCAGTGACAGTGAAAAGGGGCGTATCAAAGGGTTTGTCATCAACCGCTTTCGCGGCGATGTCAGCCTGCTGCAATCGGGCCTGGACTGGCTTGAGAAGCGCACCGGAGTTCCGGTGCTGGCGGTGATCCCTTACATCACCAACCTGCATATCGAAGCCGAAGACGCGGTTAACAGTCAGCAGAAATCGGCGTCGGGTTATCAGCAGTTGAAGGTGGTTGTACCGATGTATCCCCGGGCCAGCAATCACACCGATTTCGATGTTTTGCGAATGCATCCGCAGGTGGATTGCGAATTTTTGCGTGACCTGCAGCAGTTCAAGGGTGCCGACCTTATCGTGTTGCCGGGCAGTAAAAATGTCCGTGGCGACCTGCAGTGGCTGCAGCAATCGGGCTGGGCCGATGCAATTAAGCGCCATCTGCGATTGGGTGGCAAAGTAATTGGTGTCTGCGGCGGATACCAGATGTTGGGACAGTGGATACATGATCCGGACGCTATCGAATCCAGCGCCGGTTCCACGGCGGGCTTAGGCTTGCTGGAGATGGACACAACGCTGACCGATAACAAGGTGCTGCGTAACGTGTGCGGTCAACTACTGGACACTTCAATACCGGTCAAAGGCTACGAGATCCATGCTGGTATCAGCAGTGGTGCGGCATTAGACATACCACTGTTTACAATCACAGCTGTTACACAGGACCAGCAACCGGAGTTTTCCAGCAAAAGCTTTAACGACGGTGCTCAGAATTCGGATGGCACAGTGCTGGGGTCCTATATCCACGGTATCTTCGATGAAAAGGCCCTGTTGGAGCACTTGCTGCAGTGGGCAGGACTCAATCAGGTGGAGCAGTTTGATTACCTGGCTTTTCGTGAGCAGCAGATCGAGCGGCTGGCCGATGCGGTGGAAGAGGTGATGCCATATGCATCCTTGTGCCGCTTGCTTGGCTTATCTGAATTGGAGGGCTTATCCGGCTTACCTGAAGAGCGTGGTTTCCCTGAACAAGGATGCGTGCCGGAAAGGGAGGTCGTGTAACCTATGTTGTTAGTCAGCTGTCTGTTACTGGCTTTACTGCTGGATCTCTTGTTTCAGGAGCCTGCGCGTTATCACCCGCTGGTGGGGTTTGGTAATCTGGCCAGCTGGCTGGAGAAACAGCTGAACTCTGACTCAGTTAAGAGAGAGGCAGGATGTCTTAAAGGACGCTTTTACGGCTTAGTCGCCTGGTGTCTGGCTGTAGTACCGCTAACACTTCTGTTTTTCTGGCTGGAGAGTCTGATCGCTGATTCCGAAGCGCTACAGTTGCTGCTGGGTGGCCTGATGCTCTATCTGGCTGTGGGTTGGCAGAGCCTTCTGAGCCATGGTTTGGCCATCGCTAAACCTCTGGCAGCAGGGCGACTTGATGATGCGCGGCAGGCAGTCGGAATGATTGTCAGCCGTGATACGCGAGAACTGGGTGAGCACGATATCGGTAGTGCGGCGACGGAGTCGATGCTGGAAAATGGCGCCGATGCAATATTCAGTGCCATATTCTGGTTCTGCCTGCTGGGTATTCCCGGCGTTGTCCTGTACCGCCTGAGTAATACTCTGGATGCGATGTGGGGCTATAAGAACGAGCGTTACCTGCAGTTTGGTTGGGCCGCGGCGCGGATCGATGACCTGCTGAATTTTATTCCCGCCCGGTTAACCGCGCTGAGTTACGCCCTGATGGGGCAGACCCGAATCGCCTTTGCCGCATGGCGGCAACAGGCGGGCAACTGGAAAAGTCCGAACGCGGGGCCGGTAATGGCTGCCGGTGCGGGGGCTATCAATGTCTCCCTGGGTGGTGCGGCTGTCTATCATGGTCAGCTCCAGCAACGGCCTCAGCTGGGGCCGGAAACCGGTGATTCTGCAGGCGCTGAAAGTATTCGCAATGCCTGTACGCTGGTTAACCGGGTGTTGTTGCTCTGGGTTTTTGTGATCCTGATTGCAGGGTTAATTATGGCGCTTGCCCCTTCGATCACAGCAAGGGGAGTCAGCTTGTGAGCCTGTTAAGTAATGAACTATTAAGTAATGAACTATTAAGTAATGAACTATTAAGTAATGAACAAGCGGTTACCGGTTCTGCAGTGACAGCTCGTGGTTTTAAAAACGTGACGATTGCGACTGATACTGAAGCGACCGATACTGCGTCGCCACTGCACGGCGGTGACATATACAGTGCCAGTGCCCGCTATGACATTCCTGCTGAGCAGTGGCTGGATCTCTCGACCGGACTTAACCCTGATGCCTATCCGGTAGCGGATCTGGAGCCACAATCGTTTCAGCGCTTACCTTACTTGCGACCAGACTTTATTGCCGCCGCAGCAAGTTATTATGGCAACGACCAGTTGATGGCCAGCAATGGCTCCCAGTTGATTATTCAGGCTTTGCCCGAGTGTTTGGAAGAGGAGTGTCTTGATATGCTCCCGGTGTTACTACCTGAGTTTGGCTATCAGGAGCACCGTGATCACTGGCAGCGCCATGGTAATAATATTTGCACCTATCCCGCCTTTGATTCTGCTATGGCAGCAGCAGCAATCGAAGCGGCACTGGACCGGGCTGAGCCTTTTCATCTGGTGATTATCAATCCGAATAACCCGACCGGTCTCTGCTTTACCCCGCAACAGTTGAAAAACTGGGCCGGGCGCATGCCTGATGGCGGTTACATGGTGATAGATGAAGCTTTTATTGATGTAGCCCCTGAGATGAGCGTGTTGGCCAGTAATTTTTGCGATAACATGCTGGTGCTGCGCTCCTTTGGCAAGTTTTTTGGTCTTGCCGGTATCCGCCTCGGTTTTGTTTTTGCGCAAGCTGAGCTGCGTGCTAAATTGCAGCAGCGTACCGGAATCTGGATGGTGAATGGCCCGGCTCAGGCATTGGCTACCCGGGCTATGTTGGATCGCAACTGGCAGGCGAATGCGCAACAGGGTATTCGTGACTGTGCGGTGCTGACCAGGCAATTGTTCAGCCCGCTGTTTGATAGGCTCAGGCCGGTTCAGCAGATACATACACCCCTGTTTTCCAGTTATCAGTTAAGCGCTGAGCAGGCGAACAAATTACACAATTATTTTGCCAGTCAGGGAATTTTACTCAGGGTTATTACGCTTGATCAGCAATTCAGTTTGTTGCGTATAGGCGTGATCAATGCAGCAGATAAAATCCTCAGTAACAGGGTACGGGAGGCAGTAGTAAATTATGTCGGATAGCAAAGCCTACTCTGCAACAGAAAGAGAAGCTGTCTACCGGGTCATTGCGGAAAGGCGGGATATGCGCCACTTCCGTTCGGATGCGGTCGATCCGGATATTATTAAACGCATGCTTATTGCCGCACACCAGGCGCCCAGTGTCGGATTAATGCAACCCTGGCGCTTTCTGCAGGTCTCCGACAGTGCGTTACGCCAACAACTGTATGAGTTAGTAAACGATGAACGTTTGCGTACTGCAGAAGCGATGGGGGAGCGTAAGAGTGAGTTCATGAAACTTAAGGTGGAAGGGATTCTCGACTGCGCTGAAATTATTGTGGCAGCGCTGCCCGATGGCCGGGAAAAGTATGTCTTCGGCCGACGTACCTTACCGGAGATGGATCTGGCTTCGGTTTCATGTGCTATCCAGAATATGTGGCTGGTGGCACGTGCCGAGGGAATCGGTATGGGCTGGGTTTCAATGTTTGACCCGCAGGCCCTGGCGCAGTTGTTAAAAATGCCGGCCAGTAGCAAGCCGGTGGCAATTCTTTGTATCGGTCATGTAGATGAATTTTATGATCGACCGATGCTGGTTGAAGAGAATTGGACGCAGGAGCGTCCGTTAGAACAGTTTATTTATCAGAATTACTGGCCTGAAACTGCTGAAGAGCAGGGAACCACAAGTTCCGGCTAAGCTATTTACGAGTGGAGAAGAGTTGTGTCTAAAAAAGGTATTATGGTTTGTGGCCACGGCAGTCGTGACAAAGATGCCGAACGTGAATTTGGTCTGGTTGCGGCTGGATTGAAAAAACGCTTTCCGGATATGCCGGTTGAGTACGGCTTTCTGGAGTTTTCTGCGCCTAATATCCATATGGGGCTGAACTCGCTGATAGAGCAGGGGGTTGAAGATATCTATGCGGTGCCGGGTATGTTGTTCGCTGCGACCCACGCGAAGAATGATATCCCTTCCGTGCTGACTACATTTGAGAAAGACCGCTCAGACGTACAGGTACATTATGGCAGTGAGCTGGGCCTGCATAATGCCATGATCGAAGCTTTTCAGGCGCGGATCTATGAGTCCCTTGGCCTGGATCCTGAAAATCCACCGGAGAATCTTTACGATACCCTGCTGGTGGTTGTGGGGCGCGGAACATCGGATACGATGGCCAACGCAGAGGCTGCGAAGCTGACCCGCATAGTGAATGAGAATATGGGCTTCGGCTGGGCCGATACGGTTTATTCCGGCGTGACTTATCCATCAGTAGGTGTGGGTCTGGAGAAGCTGCTTAAGCTGGGTTACAAACGTGTCGTTGTGGCGCCGTACTTCCTGTTTACAGGTCGTTTGATTAAGCGTATCTACGGTTATGTTGATAAGGTTGCAGAGCAGAACCCTGAAGTAGAGTTCATTAAAACGCCGTATCTGAATGATCATGAAAAAGTGATCGATGCCTTTGAGGTGCGGGTGCGCGAGATCCTCGAAGATGAACTGCCAGCGGAAACCCTGATGAGCTCCTTTAAGCGCCGCCTGGCGGCTGGTGAAGTCGATGTGCATCATCACCATGCTGAGTTTACGCCAGAGAGTGAAACTGATTCTCATGAGCATGAACATTCTCATGAACACAGCCATGAGCATTCTCATGAACATAGCCACGATCATGGTCACTCACATGATCACTCTCACGGGCACGGACATTCCCACGGTGTGTACAAACACATCGGTCATCCGTTAGGGCCCCGTACTATGATCGGTGAAGGTATCTGCTGCTGCTTTATGAGCCAGTTCCCGCAATCGGTACTGGATGAAGAGCAGGACAAGATCGCTGGCTGCAAGCCTGAAGATGCTATTGCGCATAAGTAAACGTGATCATTAAGCAAAAAAACCGGGCATAACTGTCCGGTTTTTTTTGTAAAATATCAGCACGGTGCCAACTCCAGACATAGCGAGGTACGATAGGATTTAGACTTTTATCGACATCAAAGAAGACCTATGAGGCATATCTGCTTGAATTTCAGCTAGGAGGGTAATCCAGACCATCACTCGGTCTCGATCTTATGGTCCATCTCGCTATCCAGAATGAGGTGGGCATCGTCTGCATCTTTATGTGCATGCGCGTGAATTTCTTCAGCGTTTCCAGCAGTAATTAGAATATGGCTCAGAATATCATTTTCAGACTCATCTTTGCTTTGACGTCTTGCCACAATAGCGGCGTATACGTCATTAGAAACTGTAATGGTTTTGGACATGAATAAACCTCCAACTCAATTCAACGCCATCAGCATTTCGCTCCCTAACTATGGTTGATAGCGTCTATAAATCAAGAATCGCGTGAATGATATGTTGCCGGTCTGGTCTTATGGCTAACGGTGCGATTCGTGACTTGCCTTACAGAGTCTGTTGTTGGGCGAGAATCATCATTTACTTAAGCAACATAGTTATGACGGCAATTGCCGTTTGCTGCAACGATCCACTGAATTAACAGCCAAAGGCGGATATTATAGTCCGCTCAGAATATCTAGACATGTCTACACTTGGTTTGTAGTTGTTTCAGCATGAAAGTTCGGTGTTCCGAGACTTGGGCTTCTCCAGCGAGGGATTAAAAAACCCGCCAAATTAGAACCGGCGGGCTTAGAGGTGCATTTGATCACGCGATGAGGTTATTACCTCTGGTCAATCATAAAGATATTAAAGAACTTCGTAAGCTCTTCGTGTGCCGTGACGGGCATGATAGAGGCTATGTGCTGGTCAGGCCTCACAATCACTATGCAGCCAGCGGAACGATCAATCCCGCGCAGGTCATAGATGTCATTGTTTTCTTCAGCGTGGAATACCTTTTCATAGTCCCGCAGCCCGTACTTGCCTTTCGCAGGCCACAGGTAGTCATGCATGTCGTGCATTGACAAATCCTGTTGCTGGAATACAGCATAAGTATCAAAGACCGAGTCAATATCAGAGTCCTTCGGTGTGTATTTTTGCACCGGTGAAGACTCATCGTTGGCCAAGAAGTCGATGAATTGATATGCAGCTGACGAAGGGTCTGTAGGGTCTTGCGTATCGCCAAACAGGAAGATCCTCCAGCGACCATCCGCTTTGACTAAGTGCCCCAAGTGCTGGCTTCTACCGTCGGCTACGCGAGTTGCTTCAGCCGAGTGGAAGCGCTGGCCAATGTTAAAGCCAGTGGCCAAATGCTGGTTCTCCTGACCTGTGCAAATGTACGACGGATAATATTCAATCGATGTTCCGGAGACAAAACCGCTTTGTCGTTTCATAAAGGCCTCGATCTTGGCCGTGTCAACTCTTGCCTGCTCTGAGTCATCACCTGAAGTGGGGCGAGTAGCTACCAGCCTGGACAGCTCACGGTCGGCGTCGATCAACTGCTGCGCCACTTTGCGTCGCTCCGTACCGTAGGTGCTCAGCAACTTTGGATGGCTTCTGCCCTGAAGTACGGCAGCCAGCTTCCAGCCCAGATTAAAGGTGTCAGGTAGCGAGGTATTCAAACCCCAGCCGCCTTTGGGGCTGTGCGTGTGACAAGCGTCGCCGGCAACAAATGCACGAGGAATAATATCCTCTGAACTCCCTGTTGGGCGATTATCAAAGCGCTCCGCAATACGTTGGCCGACCTCATAGATTGACCACCAAGCCACTTCTTTTACATCCAGTGTATAGGGGTGAAAAATCTTCTGAGCTTTGGCGATGAGGTCTTGCTCGGTCAGTTTGACATCCTTAGCACGCTTGTCTTTGCCGAGCAGGTCCAGCTCTACATAGAACCGGCATAGATAGCCGCCTTCGCGCGGGATGGTCATAACCGCACCGTGTTTTTTTGACTGAATAAAGCTCTTAACGCGGATGTCTGGGAAGTCCGTGTTCAACAGAATATCCATGACGCCCCACGCTTTGTTGGCAGAATCGCCTTCCAGAGGGATATCCATGCTTCTGCGAACGTTGCTTCTAGCACCGTCGCCGCCAACAATGTAACGCGCTTTAACCGTTTCGGTTTTACCGGCTCCTGCGTCGTCGACTCTCTTGAAGGTTGCCGTTATAGGGTAGGCATCAAGATCCTGGGTGAGGCTTTCGTCAATATTCATCTCAACCAGTTCACGGCTGTAATGAGGGCTGAGGTGGGTGACCGATCTTTCCATGCCATCAACCAGCAACTCATGCAGGCGCGCCTGATTAACAATGCCGTGTACAAACTCGGAAAGCCCTGCTCGGGCATCGGCGATCTTGTGCGTAAGCTTGATGTTCTCAGGATTGGCCTCATCCGGCTCCCAGAATGTGTTTTGTTTCAGTTGGTAGGTCTCTTTAACCACCATTTCACTGCTATTAAAGGCCTCCATTATCTCCATAGTGCGACAGGAGATCCCGTCTGCGCGTCCAAACAGCAAGGGGCCGGGTTCCATGTCAACAACGCATGTTTTAATGTCAGAAAACTCAGATAACTGCCTTGCCATGGTCAAGCCTGCAGGGCCGGTGCCGATAATCAGGACATCAACTTCATTAGGCAGGTCTACAATCGGTGGCTCGGGGTAAGGCTTTCTAGCCTCATCGGGAACCTGGTAATTACCGGGTTTGAACCCATTCAGATGATATTGCATTACGCGATCCTCCTAGCTTTTGGTCCTGCTGTTGATGTACTGACCAGTAGTTAATATATTAATAATATTCAGATAACGCGACCCATGCAAGAACATTTCGAGCAGAGGTACATCAGAAAGTGTGGTGTCGCACAGGACCAGGACTAATAAGGGAAGCCGGCTTTTTTTTTCTAATCACCACTCGCTCAAGAGGCTTCTCTCGCATGGCCTCAAGCTTCGTATGGGCTGCTATGCCCGCAGCAGCATGCTTAACTTTTCAAATAAGTCGGAACTGCTTGAAGCAGTAACCATTTCTCTGATCGAGAACATCAATGAGCCAAAAGCAGGAGGTAAGTGGCAAGCTGAGTTGGAGCGGCTGTGCAAAAGCTACCTAGAGCTATTGGGAATCTATCCAGGATTGTTAGAAACCTTGCTGTCTATGGACACCTTCGGGCCAGCGCAGTTGTTCAATCAACGTTTGGCGATTGCTCTAGCTCCACTTCAGCTTACACAAACAGCCTTCACGCAAGCTCTGGGTTTATTAGTTGATTATATACATGGGGTGGCTTTAGCCATGCAGTGTAAACCAGATGCTTTATCGTCGGATTGCATTGAAGGCCCCCTTAGCTTGATTTGTTCAGCTATAGAGGACTGAAGGTGAGGGGGTAGAAAGAATCTACTTTTCTGCTCTATCAATGATGTCCGCTTTGGGTTGTGAATTCAGTGGATCGTTGCAACACACTCGTTAAATTTATCAGCAGGTGTTACATAGTCCAGTGTTTTTCTAGGTCGTTCGTTTAACTGACGCGCAACTTCATTTAAATCTGATTGTGAGTGAACAGACAAGTCAGTGCCTTTTGGTAAATATTGACGTAATAAACGGTTGGTATTTTCATTCGAACCTCGTTGCCAAGGGCTTTGAGGATCACAGAAATAAACCTGTATATCGGTCTCCATGGTAAATCGCTGATGAGCTTTCATCTCTGTACCACGATCCCAAGTTAACGATTTATAAAGTTCATCTGGTAATTGTTTTGCTTGCTCGATCAGCGCAGAGACAACGGTTTCTGTTCTTTTATTTTCCAGTTTAACCAACATCACATAACGAGAGTGCCTTTCCACCAATGTTGCTATACAGCTATTTTTAGAGCCTTCTATGAGGTCACCTTCCCAATGTCCTGGTACTGCGCGATCTTCAACTGATGCAGGTCTTTCACTGATAGGTACAGCATTGGGGACTCGTCCTAAACCATCACCCTTTAAGCTCGAGCTTTTAGCCCGACGGATAGTTCGCTTTGAACGCAGGTATTGTTGAAGCTCTTTCTTTAAAGCCCCACGGGCTTGTACAAATAGGCTGCGATAAATGGTTTCGTGCGACACTTGGCTACTCTCTTCATCAGGGTACTCCCGTTTAAGCCACCCCGAGATTTGTTCTGGAGACCACTGTAGTCTGAGCTTTGATTCCACAATTTTCCCTAATTCGGGATGAACTGCCAGCTTACACCGTTTTGGGCGAAGTGCCCGATCCCAAGCATTTTGATCAGCTTGTGTTGCTCGGTAGCTGTCATAATCACCATTGCGATTAATCTCACGGCTGATAGTTGAAGGTGATCGTCCTAGATTTAATGCAATGGTACGGATTGATAGGTTCGCGACGATACCCCGAGAGATCTCTTCTCGTTCGGTCATAGAGAGTGCATTCTTTGATCGTTTCCTTTCTGGAGGTCGGATTCCACCAGTGGGGGCAAGTTGGCGGTAGATCGAGGAGGATGAGCGATCAATCGAACGAGCGATAGACCACAAAGAATATCCTGCCTCGTATCTATCCCATATCTCCGCCTTCAGTGAATGCGTGTACTTTAATCTAGGTCTTCTCGCCATATTCCAACACTCCATCTTTCAATTAAAGATAGGTGTTGCATTGACTCATTGAAACCACAGTCGTTTGCGGAAGTTCGACGCTCCAAGCTATAAAGACCGCTATGTGTCATCAGCTGACTTCTGATTAGCTCTCCTAATATTTTGGATGCTCGCTATAGTGCTGATGATATCAATTAATTTGCTCAGCTAGATTCAATAGCACTTATTAGTCTCATCGCGGGTTTATGTCCACCCGGCTTACGGAACTACTATCTGCAATCAGCCTGTCCTGCACTTTATCAGGTACCGGGTCATAGTGGCTCAGCGCCATGGTGAAACTGCCTTTGCCTCCCGTTATGGATTTCAGCCGCGACTCGTAGCCGTCGAGCTCCGAGCGGGGCGCCTGGGCGGATATTTCCACCTGACCCCGTGGTAATACCGTAGTGCCATTGATCACCCCCCTGCGAGAGGAGATATCTCCGGTAATATCGCCTAAACAGCTATCCGGCGTTGAAATCGCAATATCCACTATGGGCTCCAGTATAATCGGGTTGGCTTGTTGGATTGCATTCAGAAATGCCTTTTTGCCTGCCACTACGAAGGCTATCTCTTTGGAATCCACCGAGTGGTGTTTGCCATCGTAAACCGTGACCCGGATATCCTGTAGCGGGAAACCGGCAATCGCGCCACCTTCAAGCACCTGTCTCACTCCTTTTTCTACCGCTGGAATAAACTGGAACGGAATGGCTCCGCCCACCACCTTGTTCACAAACTCAAAACCCTCACCCCGTGGCAGGCTTTCCACCCTTAAAAACACCTCACCAAACTGGCCCGCACCGCCGGTCTGCTTTTTATGGCGGAAGTGACCTTCTGCTTTTCCGGTAATGGTTTCCCTATAGGCGATGCTGGGTGGTGCCGTTTCCACATTGATATTGTACAGATCGCTCATTTTTTCCAGCAACATACGCAGATGCAGATCCCCGGATCCGTAGATCACCGTTTCGTGTAGTGCGGCGTTGAACTCTACCCGCATGCTGGGATCTTCCGATGCCAGTTTGTGTAACACATCCGATAATTTTTGTTCGTCGCCCCGACGGCTGGGCGTGATGGCCAGGCCGCACATCGGTGGAGGTAACGTCAGGGAGCTGAGATGGTAGTAGTCCTCGTCGTGGGAGTCGTGTAGCACCGCATCAAAGTGGATATCATCAACCTTGGCTACAGCGCAGATGTCTCCCGGCACTGCCGACTGGATTTCTGAATGCTGCTTACCCTGCAGTTTCAGCAGGTGAGCTACCTTAAACGGCTTGCGGCCATCGCCAATAAATAACTGGGTCTGCGCGTTGACACTGCCCTGGTGTAAACGGAATACCCCCAAGCGTCCCAGATAGGGATCCACGCTGACTTTAAAAACGTGGGCGATTACGTGTTTGTCCTGGTCAGGTTGCACTGTTACAGGCACCTCATCGGGTGCCTCTCCCCTAAAAAAAAATGGTGGGTTGCCCTCCAGCGGATTGGGCATCAGGCGGGCGAAAATATCCAGTAGTTCCGGCACCCCTGCACCGGAACGGGCAGAGACAAAACAGACCGGCACCAGGTGGCTTTCTCGCAGGGCCAGCTCAAAGGGGGCGTGTAGCTGCTCCGGACTGAGCTCCTCTCCCTGTTCCAGGTAGAGCTGCATTAAATCTTCGTCCAGCTCCACTATCTGGTCGACAATGGCGGTGTGCACCTCTGCGACTGAGGAGAATGCCGTGCCTTGTTCACCGTGCTCGAAAAAGCAATCCACCACTTTATCTGCCCCGGCCGCAGGCAGATTGATGGGCAGACATTCAGGCCCGAATTGCGCCTGAATCTGCTGCAGCAGCACTGTCAGGTCAGGATGGGAGGTGTCGATTTTGTTGATTACAATCATACGGCACAGCTTACGGTCGGCGGCTACTTCCATAACACGCTGGGTTATCTGTTCGATTCCCATCTGGGCATTGATGCACACTGCGACACTGTCGACGGCGGGCAAGACACTGATGGCACGCCCGGCAAAATCCGGGTACCCCGGCGTATCGAGCAGGTTGATGTGGCTGCCAGCGTGATCAAAGCTGCACAGGGCAGAGTCCAGCGAGTGTTGCAGTTTGCGCTCCTGAGGGTCAAAGTCACAGACAGTGGAACCGCGTTCGATGCTGCCGGCAGTATTGATAGCGCCTGAGGCGAGCAACAATTGTTCCGTCAACGAAGTTTTGCCGCACCCCGCATGGCCCATAAGCGCAATATTGCGAATATTTTCTGTTGTAAATCGAGGCACTGTCCATCTCCTTTACGGATATCTGATTATGGGATAAAACACGTAAAAGTTACTTCAAGAATAGCCAATAGCGGACTTATCGAACAGGGCTGATTCAAGACGGGTTTAGGAAAAGGATCGCTGTGCCAGTCGCTGGTTGTTTTGACAAAGCATCATCTGGATGGCTTTCTTACGCACTGCATCCAGGTAAGCCTGGTAATCACTGAAACCGTGCTCATGGTCTGCCTGGTTGAGGGACTGGCTCTCCGTCAAAGCACTCTGTAATTTCAACTGCCTGGCCTGTTGTTGGATTCTGGATATGCCGGGCAATTGCTGATCACCTGGATGCATGTCGTCTCACCCCCTTTTCAGTTAACAGAATTCAAAGTGTAGAAGGGATTTATAAGTTGCCAGTGATCATGGTCTGCTGATGATTCATTGATCCTGATCAGCTCTAGCCTTGAGCTCTGCTTTGTGTAGTTACTGACCAAACAGCATTAGTAGCAATATCTTGTCGCTATAGTTCCAGTAGCGGCTAAATCGAAGATCCTTTTCCAGGCGTTCCATCTGCTATATTCCAGATATGCGGTCTGTTTCTGGAGGTGCAATATGTCGACTGTTCCTGAAGGAATCTTTGTTACAAAAGCGCGCTTCATACGAAAGTGTTGCCGTTTACCCTGCCTGCTGATCTTTTTAGTCCATTTACTGTTTTTCTCAGTACCGCTCTATGCTTCCTCTGCAAATTTTCAGTACCAGATGGCGATAGGTTCACCGCAGGAACAGCAGGTGATTGATACGGGAGATTATAAAAGTGGGCTGACACTCTGGGCTTCTCGTGCTGAGCAAGGTGATGCAAGTGCTCAGAACAATCTGGGGATCATGTATGCCAATGGCTGGGGCGTTCAGCAGGACAATGAAGTGGCTGCCAGGTGGGTGACACTTGCCGCAGAGCAGGGGGATTTATTTGCCCAGAATAATTTGGGAATCATGTATGCCAGGGGGCATGGCGTGCCACAGAACGACAACGTTGCAGCAAAATGGTTTACCCTTTCAGCCCTGCAGGGCTGGTCGTACGCACAGTTTTACCTGGGTATGTTCTATGCCTCCGGTTTGGGAATAGCCCAGAATAACGAGGCTGCGGTTAAGTGGTACAGGCTTGCTGCTGAACAGGGCCTTGCCGAAGCTCAATACAACATGGGCTATATGGTTAGCGGTGGACGTGGGGTTAGCCAGGATGATCAGGCCGCGACCCGGTGGTACAAGCTTGCCGCCGAACAGGGACTTGCCGAAGCTCAGTTCATTTTGGGTAACCGATATGCCTTCGGAATTGGCGAACAGCAGGACTATAAAGAAGCCGCAAAGTGGGTCTCTCTGGCTGCTCAGCAGGCACACCCTCAGGCCCGGCTTATCCTTGGCATGATGTACTTTTATGGCAAGGGCAAACCTCAGGATTTCCAGACCGCTATCAAGTGGTTAAATCTTGCTGCTGAGCAAGGTGACCTCACGGCTATGGAAAAGCTCGGCAGTATCTATTTACTGGGTGAGGTGGTCGCCGAAGATAAAGTGCATGCCCTCATGTGGTTAATTATCGCAACGCTAAGAGGTGGGGATCCAAAAATACGTGATTTAGTTGCTCAGGCAATGACTCCTTCCCAGCGTAATAAAGCACAAGAGCGGGCTTACGAGTGGCTCGGTGAGCGTGGCGTATACAGACAGCCGTGAATGGGCTGATAGCTGCTTTGTTTTGTGGATTTATTGGCTCGTCGTAATATAGTCGCAGACTCAATCTGCAGTTCTTTAATCGTCCCGGTTACCAGATGCGCTCATAGTTTTTCAAACACTCAGAGTTGCCTCCGTTTAAATCATTTATTGCTCATGTTGTCGTAGACAGCTGCTGGGTTGTCGCATCTGCGTTGTATCGAGTCGCTCGCAAGTAGTACCGGCGAATGTCCTCTGATTATTATGATCTCATGTTAGTTCCCGGGGCGCACAGAGCTGTGTTGGCAGGAGCTGAATCAAATAATGCGGGGCCTGCCGTTCTGCTTCAGCAGTGCGATGATAATGTTAAAGGAACAGCTATGAACAGAGAAACACCGAATTATATTCTGACCGCCACCTGCAAAGGTGTTATCGGCTCGCTGGATGTTGTGACCCGTTTTCTATGTGAACGACAGTGCTACGTCCATGAGATGCACACCTTTGATGATACAGAGGCCTGCCGGTTCTTTATTCGGGTTGAGTTCAAAAATGACAGCGTAGATGCGCTGCCAATCGAAGAGCTGAAATCCCAGTTCGCGGAAGCATCGGCTAAATTCGATATGCAGTGGGAACTACGTGATGCCAGTGTACCGGAAAAAGTGGTTATTCTGGTTTCAAAATATGATCACTGTTTGCAGGACCTGCTGTATCGCTACCGTACCGGTTCTCTGAATATTGAGATTCCTGCGATTATTTCCAACCATCCTGATCTGAAAGAATTGGCTGAATGGCATGGCATTCCATACCATCACCTGCCAATCACTGCAGAAACAAAGCCACAGCAAGAAGCACAGATGATGGAGGTTATTGAGCAAGCCGGAGCGGATCTGGTAGTGCTTGCCCGTTATATGCAGGTTTTGTCGAACGACCTGTGTAAAAAGCTGGAAGGTCGTGCAATCAATATCCACCACTCCCTGTTGCCGGGCTTTAAAGGTGCCAAACCTTACCATCAGGCGTTTGATAAGGGCGTTAAGCTGGTGGGGGCTACCGCGCATTATGTTAGTAGCGATCTGGATGAAGGTCCTATTATCACCCAGGGAATCGAGCCTGTTGATCATAGTTTTACCCCTGAACGTCTGGTGGCAAAAGGGCGTGATACCGAGCGTATGACGCTAAACCGTGCAGTAAAACTGCACTGTGAACAGCGGGTGTTTCTGTATGGCAATAAGACAGTGGTCTTTAGCGGCGAGTAAGTAGCAGCGAATAAGCAGCGACGGATAAGCGACAGAAAATAACTGCGCAATCTGCACTGATAATCAGGAGCAGGGTAACTGACAGGAATCATCTGTGCAGCTACCCTGCGATTTTGTTTTTGCTGAATTTGTTTATGCAAAGTAAGTAGGGTGATGAGATCATGACAGTTGAAGAGCAACATCTGACCGATGAAGAGTTGATCGCAGAGGCAGAGATGTCTCCCTGTGTTGGTGTCTGTAAATCAGACGAAAATACCGGTTGGTGTTTTGGTTGTGGCCGGACTGATACAGAGATTGAACAGTGGCAGGCGTTTGATGCAGGTACCCGTGCCGGACTGGAAGCTGAGATGCCTGACCGGGTGAAACAGCTGATTGAGCGTCGCCGGGCAGAGCGGGGTGGTTCGGCCCGTCGCAGTCGGCGCCGTACCTGACGCTGGCGACAGTGGAATTAAGATTTAAAAAACTATTTTCACTGCAGAGCGGGCAATTAACCAAAGCAGGGGGTTAATTGCCCGGTCTGCTTTCGGTACAGAGAATACATTAAGGGCGACTTCCCAAGTATGGTACTCAGCCGCCTAACTCCTCCAAAGCGGACATTCTCTGGAGCAACACGGTTGGACCCTTATCGACCCAAAGCCAACGTTCAGTGTCGCAGGTTGACGGCATGCGTAGAGAGATCATCCCCCGAATGCGGATCGGCTCGACTGTTTTATATCGTTATCACGACTGGGGGCTTGGCACAGCGAGGGACCGGCACCAGCTTTCTCATCGATTTGATAGTCCACTATTCCATCTACCCTTGCAGGCACTACACTTAGAATTAAACAGAAGAGCTCTTAAATTTTACATAAGGGAGCAGAAGATGGCAGTCGCAGAAACCGTACAACATTTTCTTGAACACCATTCCGTTGAGTACGGTCTGGTATCGCATCCTCACACAGGATCCAGTCACGAAACAGCCGAAGCCACTCATGTGAGTGAAGATCATATCGCCAAGGCCGTCCTTGTTAAGGATACTGCCGGCTATGCCATGGTCGTGGTTCCGGCTAGTAACTGGGTTGAGATAGAGCATTTACGAAAGGAATTCAACCGGGATTTTCATCTCGCTACTGAAGACGAACTCGCAAAACTGTTCAGCGATTGCGAGGTAGGGGCAGTCCCGCCCCTTGGCCCTGCTTATGGCGTCGAGACGTTCCTTGACCAGGCGCTGACCAGTCTTGCCAACGTTTATTTTGAGGCGGGTGACCATGAGCAACTGGTCCACACGACGGGGGATGATTTTCGAGCATTGTTGGGTGGTGTACGACACGGCTACTATAGTCATAGTGACTGATCAGTGAGAAGCAGAAGCAACTACACGCTTCAACGATGACGTCACCCCTCAAGCAGCATTGGCAGATACATTGAAACTAATAGATATCTCATCAGAGAATTACGGTGCAGTAATTTATGTTGGTGGCCATGGGCCATAATGGTGTTTAGCGGAAGATCATAGCTCTACTTGCCTGTGAGCAGTGCCGATACTAAGCTAGAGAGGGAAATAAAGTGCATGCGGACATCAATAAATTAGGACAGTACGGTATGAGTAAGGGTACAGTAAAGTGGTTCAATGCAGACAAAGGTTTCGGTTTTATCACTCCGGACGATGGAGGCAAGGATCTGTTCGTGCACCACTCTGAAATCAAGACGGGGGGCTATACAACACTCGATGAAGGCCAGAAAGTAGAATACGAAGTCGGACAAGGTCAGAAGGGGCCGTGTGCAAATAATGTTGTGCCGATTTAATTTTAAGCTGCAACACATAGAAATAACAGCCAGGCGACGCTATAAGGTGGATGCCTGTTGTTAGTGTTATCACTATTAGTTGCCCACGAGTGACCGTTCTGTGTAAAACGGTTGAACTCTGATGCACCGCCCAAAGCTGCCCCTAATGCCTCCTCTTTGTCACTGGAGCCGTAACCTGAAGCTCGGATAGGTAAACATTCAGCGTCCGCTATTGGCACGTAACCGACCATCAGCATCCTGGGAACGTGCAGAGGGTCGCTTACCGACACACACAGCGGACATAAAGTCTCGCCCTGGCAGGACTCACCCGCATCGATTCAGATTCTCTATAGCGGACATTGCAAGCTCAGGCCCAAAAACTAGATTTAATAACTATGTTCTAATTGTCAAAGCTGACAAAAGCGAATACGCGAAATAAATAATTATGTTAAATAAAGGAAGCCCCTGTGTGATCCCCTTGATGAGAAGGGCGTCTCGGTTGTAATTCGCTAGGCACAAGAGATGATCCCGTCCCACGCTGCCATGGCATAGTCTGCAACAGCAAGGAGATCTTTTCGTGAGGCCCCATCGCGTGCCTGTATCGACATACCTTGTTGAATTACGGTGTAGAAAGTTGCGATTTCCCGCCAGTCTGGCCCGTTAGGTAACTCGCCATCACTAACACCTCGTTCTAATCGCGAATGCAGCACTGTCATACATTGCGCACGACGCTCTTGCAGCGCTCTGCGAATGGCTTCATTTCCGCCTTCGGCATGTAGTGCTCCGAGTACGATGAGACAACCACGCGGTTTGTTGGATCGAGTAAACTCTTCAGCGCTTGCTCGAAGCATGGCTTTGATAGCCAAACGTGCTGTCGGCTCAGTTGTCATGGTTCCCCAGATCCGTCCTCCTTCAGTTGCACTATAGAGTTCAACAGCTTCATGGAATAACTTTTCCTTGCTTCCGAATGCCGCGTAGATGCTAGGAGAATTGATCTTCATTGCGTTTATTAGGTCCGGCATGGATGTGCAGTCAAACCCCTGTGCCCAGAACACTTCCATTGCCTTCTGTAGTGCAGCGGAGCGGTCAAAGTTCCGCGGTCGGCCTCGTTTTGTCATGGATGAATTCCTTTTTGTATTAATCGACACAAAAACGCCTTGATCTAAGTCATAGGGCTTATTATATTATGTATCAGTCGTTACATAAATAGGAAGTTAACATGAGTAGATTGAGAGGCAAGGTGGCATTGGTGACTGGCGGTAGCAGGGGTATGGGAGCCGCAATCGCCAGACGTTTAGCGTATGAGGGTGCGGATGTTGCGCTGACTTACAACAGTTCGGGAGATAAGGCGAATACTGTCGTTGCCGAGATCGAACAAGTGGGTCGTAAAAGCCTGGCGATAGCTGCGGATAACTCTGATCCTTCCGCCATTCAGGCGGCTGTGGAGAGGACTGTTGCTGAGTTGGGCCAGCTCGATATCCTCATTAACAATGCTGGCATTTTTGTCGTGAAGCCAATTGATGAGCTAACGCTTGATGACTTCGAACAGACGCTAGGTGTTAACGTGCGAGCTGTATTCGTCGCTTCCCAGGCAGCCGCTGCACATATGGGCGAAGGTGGTCGAATTATTTCGATCGGTAGTAACCTGGCTGAGCACGTGCCTATGCCGGGAGTAAGCCTATACAGTCTCAGTAAGTCAGCTCTTATAGGGTTTACAAAGGGCCTGGCTCGTGACCTTGGACCTAGAGGCATCACTGTTAACATCGTGCATCCTGGTTCGACAGACACTGACATGAATCCTGCCAATGGTGAGTACGCAGATGTGCAGCGCAGCCTTATGGCAATTCCCCGCTTTGGTGAGCCAGATGATATTGCTGGCTTTGTCTCTTGGCTTGCAAGTGATGAAAGTCGTTTTATAACCGGTGCCGGTCTTACCATCGATGGTGGCACCAATGCATGATCGCTGATTTAAGCGCTCACTTGGATGCGGGCCGTCGAGTCTGCGTCCTCTTTTCCCACCCAGTAAAGCACACTTTGGTTTGATCAATATGGACATGAATGTCGCGAAATCGGACGTTACGCAGATTGGTGTTAAAGCGTGCGAATCCTCAATCACTTTAGCTATTAGCCTGCTTGCTTTCACGATGTTTGTGATTGTCACGTCGGAATTCGTTGTCGTAGGCTTGTTGCCTGAAATGGCCACAGATCTCAATGTACCGCTCTCTGACGCTGGCTGGTTTGTCACCTGCTTTGCGCTTGCAGCATCGTTGCTTGGTCCTGTGTTGACAATACTCGCTTCTCGCTACAACCCGCGTGATTTCCTTATTGCTTCAGCGATCGCTTTCGCCGCAGGTAACCTTGCGATTGCATTAGCTCCACATTACTACATAGTTATTGCCACCCGGGTGTTACAGGGTAGTCTCTTACCTGCCATTGTCAGCGTCGCTGCTGTAGAGGCCGCCCGGATAGCAGGCTCTGAGCGTAAGGGGTGGGCTATCTCTCGTGTCAATTTAGGAGTGGCTGCCACCACTATTCTAGGTATGCCTGCTTAGTGCGATAGCAGCAGACAAGGTGGGTTGGCCAGCGAGTTTTGCAGTGCTTGCGCTGCTGGGCCTAATCTCGGCAGGTCTTATTGCTCTCTGGTTCCCACGTGCAAGCATGGTAATTGCAAAGCAATCATCGCTGCTGACTGAGGTCTCTCTACTGCGGCGGCGAAACCTCTTGATACACCTCTTGCTGTCATGTGTCCTGTTCGCAGGTATGTTTGCCGGATATACCTATATTGCTGCTCTGCTCGGAACTTTGGCCAGTATCGATGGGTCGACGATTGGCTGGGTACTGATGGGCTTTGGGCTTGCCGGGGTGTTAGGGAATTGGCTTTCCGGGCGTGTTGTAGACCGTGACCCAATTGCGGCGTCTGCTTGGGTCTCGTTCGCTTTAGCTATTGCTATGGCTTTAATTGCATCCGCAGGAAAGAGTCTGTTTGGGTTAATCTTGGTTGTCGGATTGTGGGGTTCTGCGCATTTAGCTGCATTTGTTGTCAGTCAAATTCGCGTAATGCAGGCCGGTCGAGGAGCGGAAGCCTTCGCCTTATCGTTGAATATTTCCGCCTGCAATCTCGGCATAGGCTTTGGTGCGACTTTAGGTGGTGTTGCTGTGACTCACTACGGCGTGGTGGCTGCTGGCTATGTTGGTGCAGCAGCGGCTGCTGTCGCATTTTTTATCACTATTGTGATGGTTGTGGATAGGCCCCGTTCGGATGCTGGGTAATCTAACGCAGCTTTGAATAGTTTAGTAAGCCAACGTTATTTCGATGAAAGTGCATGATATGGTTCTATTAAAAATAATAAGTCAGGGTATTATCAGCCCTCAGTGCCAGCTTTACCCTTTGTCCGCTTTTCAATCTCCAGAAGGCTGACTAAAAGCGCGAATCACCAGAACTCTCATGACTGCTCTTGGCACATACCCGTCATTAAAGCTTTACAGACCAGTGCTCTCTCGCATCAACAAAAGCGCACCAAAGAGGACGCTGATAGATTGCCTATCCATGTTTCAACTCGTTTTCAGTCGAATATCAGGAAAACCTCAGGTCGTTATATTGGCGCTAAATGGGCAGCCTCCCCGAATAGGCTGCTACCATTATGTACTGTATCGCCTACACTTTTACGCAGTAGCGCCGGATTTTCTCACAGCCTGAGCGGTCAAAAGAGCCATTAAATGGAATAGAAGAAGGAGCCAATACCTTGATGTATTTACTTAAAAACGATGATCTGGGCAAGCTGATCATGCGCCTGACAGTGGGTATTCTAATACTGCTCCATGGCGTCGCCAAGATCGATAACCCCGGCTCCCTCGACTTTATCGCCGGCCAACTGGCCAACAACGGCCTGCCCGGCTTTATCGCCTACGGTGTATTTGTAGGCGAGGTTGTCGCTCCGTTACTGCTTATCGGCGGTGTATACTGCCGCTTCGCCGCGTTGGTGATTGTCTGCAACATGCTGTTCGCCATCGGCCTGGTGCATACAGAAGAACTGTTCATGCTAACCAAGAACGGCGGCTGGGCGCTGGAGCTACAGGGTAGTTTTCTATTCGGCGCTGTTGCAATCGCCCTCTTAGGTAGTGGCCGCTACGCCATTAAGAGCGACTGACGAAGAACCAGAAACAACCTCGGATTAACTTGGAAGCTACTTTTGATCGCAACAACTATGGGTCCTGATATTTATGCTCTTGGCTGCTTCTTCTTGAGGCGTTATTGCTAATCCGCGGTGGCTTTATAGAGGTCGTGACCTGCCGATAGCAGACGCTCGGAACGTTAGTACTAACGTCTGCTCCTTTACTTCGTTGTTGAATAGCCCATCCTCAAACCTCAATCAGGCGACCCGGCTATGACCTGTTTGGGTCGAAAGCAAACCAGGCCCTGCCTGGATTAATTGCCCATCAGCAGAATGGTTTTTATATTTGAATAATTTCGCTGTGTAATGATTAATACTGTTGTCAGCTTATTTAAGCCTTGACTGGTTGTTATCGAGTAGGGCTTTGCTGAACTGCACCGGTACCCCTCTTACAAGTAAGGTTTAATGTCGCTCAGCGAACAGTTTGTGCCGCTAGCAAACTCCTTTAGGTTGGTCTGTTCCTGATAGCTTGTACCCTGGCCCAGGTTTTTATTTTAGAGGTAAGGTATGGCTTTTCGTTTGGGTATAGATACAGGTGGCACCTATACAGATGCAGTGTTGGTCGATGACCAGCAAAAGGTTGTGGCTACCTTCAAAAGCCTGACTACACGTTATGACCTGACTATCGGTATCGGTAATGCGTTGGCTGGATTGCCTGCTGAAATGTTACAAGAGATCACCCTGGTTGCACTGTCTACCACATTAACAACAAATTCCGTTGTTGAGGGGCAAGGGGCGCCGGTTTGTGTGTTGCTGCCCGGTTATAACGAACGCCAGGTTGCCCAGAGTGGCTTGCTGGATATTGTCACCGAAGAGGGAGCGGTTCTGTTGTCCGGGGGGCACGATGCAAATGGTGATGAGAACGAGCCTTTGGACGAAGCACGCGCGCGAGCAGCCATTCTGGAGCGCAAAGATAAGGTGTCCGCATTTGCTATTTCGGGCATGTTTGGCACCAGAAATACCAGCCATGAAGTGCGCTTACGCTCACTGGTTGAAGAACTCGCCGGTAAGCCTGTGGCTTGCGGCCATGAACTGGCCAGCAGTCTGGGTGCTCCACAGCGTGCACTGACGGCGGTATTGAATGCCCGGATGGTGCCTTATATCCAGCGTCTGATCAGTTCAGTTAAAGAGATTCTCAGTCATCACCAGATTCACGCGCCGCTGATGATCGTAAAAGGCGATGGTTCGCTGGTGAATACTGATACAGCCCTGCAGCAACCGGTAGCGACAGTTCTTTCCGGGCCCGCCGCCAGTGTGGTTGGCGCCTGTGCCCTGAGTGGACTGAAAAACGCCATTGTTGCTGATATGGGCGGTACCACCACTGATATTGCAATCGTTACCGATGGTCAGCCGCAGCTGTGTTCTGAAGGCGCACGGGTCGGTGACTGGCAGCCGATGGTTGAGGCTGTACGGGTGTACTCTGTTGGTCTGGGTGGCGATAGCGAAGTGCATTACAGCACCGCGGAGGGGATCGGTATCGGTCCGCGCCGGGTGGTGCCGATGTGTCTGTTGGGTCATCAGCATCCCTGGGTGCTGGAACGTCTGGAACATCAGTTGAATGATTATCCTAACGCGCGTAATAACCGTTTTGTGATGCGACTCGAAGCCAATGAAGTGCTGCTGAACCAGCTCAGTGAAGATGAGCGGTATGCATGGGACCGGCTGGCAGATGGACCATTGGAACTGGAAACTGCAGTGATGGAAGATCGCCAGCTGGGTCGCTCCCTGGCAATACTGCAGCGCGCCGGTCTCGCAATCTACAGTGGCTTCACACCATCGGATGTGGCCCATGTGCTGGGTTTGAGTAAGCATTGGTGCAGCGATACCGCAAAACTTGCGGCTAAAGTGTGGGCCAGGCAGCTGCGTAACCTGTATGGCATGGGTAAGTGGGAGCTGGGCGATGCGAAAGAGCCTTGTCGTGAAGTCTATCAACTGATTGTTACTAAGATCAGCACTACATTGGTAGAGGCAGGTCTGCATCAGGCAGGCAAACTGAGCGAAGCGCGAGCGCAGAATCTGGCAGGATTACTTACCGAGCTGATCTTTAATTCAGAGAGGGAACCGGGGGCCGGCGCGCTGTTCAATCTGGACTTTGCCGCCGATTATCCACTGGTTGCCGTGGGGGCTCCGTCCGCCAGTTACTATCCTGTTGTGGCCGATATGCTGGGTACAGAACTGATATTGCCGGAGCATGGTAACGTAGCTAACGCAGTAGGCGCGGTGATGGGCTCTGTGGTGCAGCGGGTTAAAGTGACAATCTCCCAGCCAACCTATGGTGCGTTCTCTTTGTACCATAAAGGCGAGCCGAAGCGTTTTAATAGCCTTCAGGAGGCGGAGAAGTGTGCTGAACAGATAGTCAGAGAGCAAGCGCTGAAAGCTGCCCAGGCAGCAGGTGCTATCTCTGTTGAGGTGGTCGTCTCGAAAGAGGAGAACCATATTACCCATGATATCGATGGTGAGCTGTTCCTGGATAGCGAGATCATCGCGACCGCAACCGGGCGACCGGATTGCAGTGCCATGACATTAGAGGACAGCGGGCCTGCCATAGTTAACCCGTCTCCCGGTAAAGGCCAGTCGTTCGAATCGGCTAGCCGGCACTGATGACATTACGTCAGGCGGATGGGTTTAATGACACGTATTGCTAGCCGGGATTCAATTATAGCGCAGCTGTCAGCCCGGTTAGCAGAGCAGGGATTGCTGGTCCGTTCCGCATTCAATCTTGCCGTCGATGATCCTGCACAGCCTGAGGGGCTGGCGCGTCCCGCTGCAACGATGTTGCTGATCGGTAATGCAGGTGCCTCTATGTGGCCTGCTTTCAGCCAGTCATCGGAATATCTAGACGGATTGCCTGATCCGCTGGACCGCTGGAGTGCCAGATTTGCCCGGCAACTGGCGGCAGAGTTTGATGCTCTGGCGCTGTTTCCCTTCGGTGGTCCGCCTTATCATCCCTTTCTTAGCTGGGCTAGGAGGGGGGAGCCAGGCTATGCATCCCCGCTGGGGCTGACGCTGCATCCGGAGTATGGGCTCTGGCATGCTTACCGCTTTGCGTTGGCATTTACCGATACTCTTAATATTGACGAGTGGCTTGATATTAAAGAATGGCAGGTGGTGGGGCAGATAGCGGCTGAGGCAGCTAACCCTTGTCTGCTCTGTGCGAAGAAGAACTACGCTGAAAAACCTTGTCTGACGAGTTGTCCGGTCGATGCTTTTACCGGTTCAGATTACCGGGTGGTGGACTGTGCTCGTTTTCTCGATCAGAATCCCCTGCATGATTGTATTCAGCGGGGCTGTCGTGCCCGCAGGGCTTGTCCGGTTGGGCGAAGTTATCATTACGATGATCTGCACGCCCAATTTCATATGCGTCAGTTTGTTGTCAACCATATCTATAAGGACTCTAAGCAGTGAGTTATACCCTGTATGGCGCACCCGATAGCGCTAATATCATTATTCATATGGTGCTGGAACAGATGGCGGTGGAGTATGACCTGGAGTGGGTCGATCGTGGCAGTAAAGCGCATCGCTCTGAACAGTTTCGCAGAACCTTGAATCCGCAGGGGCTGATGCCGGTTTTGCTGGATGGTGATAAGCCTGTTTTTGAAACGGCGGCAATAGCACTGCACCTGGCTGATAAGCATCAGCAGTTGGCGCCAGGGCTTCTTGTCGTGCCTGAACGGGCCTGGTTTTTACAATGGTTATTTTATCTGTCGAATACTCTGCATGCCGATCTGCGGGTGCAGTTCTATCCGGATCGTCACGTCTCAGATGCAGCTGCAGTAGAACCATTGCTGGAAAAGACCCGCCAGCGAGTAGCCGGTCATCTGTCCTTGCTGGATATGGAGTTGGCTAAGTATAGCGATGGCCCCTGGTTTCTGGGGCGGCAGCTGACTATTCTGGACTTTTATCTTGGGGTTTTGTGTCGCTGGTCTGTTTTGTATCCCCGTGGCAAGGCGTTAGCCTGCAGCGCACTGAGCAGTCTGCCAAATTTACAGCGCTTGTTGAGCGCGCTGGAGCAGCTACCCGCAGTTCAGAGGGTATTTCTACAACATAAGATCCAGGCTCCTTTTATTACTCAGCCGACGCCACCTGAGCTACCTGCTGAGCAGGTTTCGGCATCCTGAAATAACACGGTGGCAGGAATATTAAGATCACTTTGATTCGGCTTTTTGATATAGCGCAGCCGCTCAGGCTTTTTCTATGATGGGTATGCTCTTACAATGGGCGCACATTTTTTGTTGATTCCTTTCATTGATTCTTTTTATTGGTTTAAGGGCCTGCTGTAAAAGGCTGATATAAAAGCTCAGCGCAGCATAATTTAGGAACACCCGATGAAACAACTAGTCCTTGGCGGAGCCCGCTCCGGAAAGAGTGCCATAGCAGAGCGACTGGCAGCGGATTCAGGCAGTGAAGTGATTTATATCGCTACGGCCACCAGTGGCGATGGTGAGATGGCTGAGCGAATTGCTAAGCATCGTGAGCGCCGACCTGATCACTGGTTGCTGGCTGAAGAGCCTCTGCGGCTGGCCGCGACACTGAAGCAGCAGGCCCGGGAAGGGCGCTGTATCCTGGTCGACTGCCTGACGTTGTGGCTGACAAATATCATGTTCATGGATGAGGGCAAGCATTTTAACAGCGAGATGGATGCCTTGCTGGAAACCCTGCGGCAGCTGCCGGGCGAGATTATCATGGTCAGTAATGAGATCGGTATGGGGATTGTGCCGATGGGCGAAATGACGCGCCAGTTTCAGGATGAATCGGGCCTGCTGCATCAAAATGTAGCTGCCATCTGTGATCGTGTGGTTTTAACTGTTGCGGGCCTGCCGCATACCTTAAAAGGCGAGAAATTGTGATGATTGAATGGCTGATTAATACCCCGAAAGCACCGGATTCATCTCTGCAGACAACAGCCCTGGAACGTCAGATGCAGCTGACTAAGCCGCCGGGGTCTCTGGGGCGACTGGAAGATCTGGCGATCCGCCTGAGCGCCATGCAGGGGCGGGAAAAGCCGTCTCTGGAGCAGGTCAATATTTCTATCTTTGCCGGTGATCACGGCGTTGTCGCAGCTGGCGTATCCGCATTTCCGCAGGAAGTTACCGTGCAGATGGTGGCAAATTTCTCTGCGGGTGGTGCTGCGATCAGCGTGTTGGCGCGATCTCTGGGTGCAGACCTGCAGGTTGTCGATGTCGGCACGGTGAACGATCCGGGCGAACTGCCGGGTGTGATCAACCGCCGTGCCGGCGCTGGCACCGCTAATTTGCACCAACAGGATGCAATGACGCCTGAGCAACTGGCTATTGCGATGAATGCCGGACGTGAATCTGTATTGCGGGCGCATGAAATGAGTGCTGGTCTGTTTATCGGTGGTGATATGGGGATCGGTAATACGACTTCGGCAGCTGCTATAGCCTGCGCATTGCTCGGTGCTGAGCCAGTCGATCTGGCGGGACCTGGAACCGGACTGGATAGTTCGGGTGTATCACATAAAGCCAGAGTGCTACAGGAAGCGCTGATACGTTATCAAGGTCTGGCTAGTGATCCACTGGAAGCTCTGCGTTGTCTCGGTGGCTTTGAGATCGCAGCGCTGGCTGGGGCATATATCAGCTGCGCGCAACAAGGTTTGCCGGCGCTGGTGGATGGCTATATAACCACTGCAGCGGCTCTGGTCGCAGTGAAGCTGCAGCCCGGTGTTAAAGACTGGCTGATATTTTCCCACTGTTCAGCGGAACCGGGTCATAAAGCGATGCTTGAAGCGTTAGAGGCACTGCCTCTGTTAGATCTGGGAATGCGTCTGGGTGAAGGCAGCGGGGCGGCAACCGCAGTGCCGCTGTTGCGACTGGCTTGCGAACTGCATAATGGTATGGCGACCTTTGCCGATGCCGGTGTTGCGGAAGGTTGAGTGATTAAATAGAAGTATTTTTTTTGGTTTAGCTTCTGCTGCCGGGGCAGTAACCTGTGTTACTGTCCCGGCGCTGAGGGCTTGTCAGCTACCCCGAAAGGATCAGTTCTGAGTAGGTATCCACTGTGGAATCGCCAGCTCATTCTGTCTCAGGGCTGCGGTAAGAGTATTGAGCAACAGACAAGCGATGGTCATCGGGCCGACACCGCCGGGGACCGGGGTGATCGCACCGGCCACTTCACTGGCACTGGAAAACTGCACATCACCGACTAAGCGTGTTTTACCATTATCCTGTTCGATGCGGTTGATACCTACGTCAATTACAGTGGCGCCGGGTTTGATCCAGCTGCCTGTCACCATTTCAGGTCGGCCTACGGCAACAATTAGAATGTCGGCTCTGCGACACTCATCTT
This sequence comes from Amphritea sp. HPY, assembly GCF_050870985.1. Taxonomy (NCBI): domain Bacteria; kingdom Pseudomonadati; phylum Pseudomonadota; class Gammaproteobacteria; order Oceanospirillales; family Oceanospirillaceae; genus Amphritea; species Amphritea sp. HPY. Next base: position 1,217,817 of record NZ_CP194015.1, read on the forward strand.
CCAGGTCTTTGGTACGGGAGTGGGCGGTGGTAACAGTACAGTTTTCGTTTAACAGCAAAGTGCTCATGGGTTTGCCGACTATATTTGAACGCCCCAGTACCAGCGCACGACTGCCATTCAGATCGCCTAAGTGATCTTTCAACAGCATCAGGCAGCCCAGTGGTGTGCAGGGAATAGTGCCATTGCCACCGGTTGAAAACCGGCCCACATTAACGGGATGAAAGCCGTCCACGTCTTTTTTCGGGTCGATGGCGTTGATCACGGTGTCAGCGTCTATCTGTTCCGGCAGGGGGATCTGCACCAGAATGCCATGCACGCTGTCATCGTTGTTTAACTTTTCAATTAGCGCCAGCAGCGTCTCCTGTGAGGTAGTTTCCGGTAGCTTATGGACAAAGGATGACATACCGGCTTCGATGGTTTGTTTGCCTTTGTTACGCACGTAGACCTGGCTGGCGGGGTCTTCACCAACCAGTATTACCGCCAGTCCTGGCGTAATTCCCTGTTCATGGAGCTTTGCCACTTCCTCTGCGATATCGCTACGGAGATTGGCGGCAAACGCTTTACCATCAATGATATGTGCCATCTGTGTAAGGTCTCTTATTTACTGGTGCTGGTTACTGGCTTATCTGCAAAGCCTGTTATCTGCTGTCGCTATTTTTACTTAGTCTTTATAAAAACAGGTCTGTATAAAAAAGCGGTCAAATAACGACGTAGATCAGATCTCTTATTTTCAGCTATACAGATTAGGCTTCATTAGTATTGCGGCATACTTCCGCGCGACCTGCTTTTTGCGCCTCGCGACCGGCTGTTTTGGGGGTGTCGCTTTCCAGTAACTTCGAGTCGCAACGAATGCCCGCACCAATAACGGTCTCGCCATAATCTAAACCCACATTCCGTCAGTGAAGACGGCGAAGATTGAATAACTGTTGGGGTTTGGCTGATGACTGATGTTGAAGAAATGTATGACGAAGAAGAACTTGATCTCTCGACTCTCCCCGATGATGAGCTTGTCGAACAGATGTATGACGATCTCTACAACGGCATGCGCGAAGAGGTTATGGAAGGTACTGAGATCCTGCTTGAGCGGGGCTGGACACCGGCTAAGGTTCTGAATGAAGCGCTGGTTGCCGGTATGGCCATTGTTGGTGTGGATTTCCGTGATGGAATTCTGTTCGTTCCAGAGGTGCTATCTGCCGCGGGTTCAATGAAAGGGGGGATGGAGATTCTTCGTCCGCTGCTGGCTGAAACCGGTGCTGAGTCTGTCGGCAAGATGGTAATCGGCACTGTTAAAGGTGATATCCACGATATCGGTAAGAACCTGGTGGCGATGATGATGGAAGGCGCTGGCTTTGAAGTGATCGATATCGGTATCAACATCCCGGTTGAAGATTATCTTGCCGCCCTGGAAGAACACAAACCCGACATCCTGGGTATGTCGGCGCTGCTGACCACTACCATGCCGTATATGAAAGTAGTGATCGATACCATGAAAGAGAAAGGTATTCGCGATGACTACATCGTACTGGTAGGCGGAGCGCCACTGAATGAAGAGTTTGGTGATGCAGTTGGCGCCGACGGCTACTGTCGTGATGCCGCTGTTGCTGTTGATATGGCAAAGGAGATGGTTGCTCAGCGACGGGCTGCCTGATCCGGACTGATAGCTGTAGTGAGCTCTTAAGTAAGTTCTATAGATAGTTAGCGGGGCGCCAAATATGCAGGCAGATGTAAATTCACAGCAGCAGGATCAGCCACGTCAGCGGGCCTGTAAAGTGCCGCAGTCGATCCGTGAATACTCGACCGAACGGTCGGATGCTTCTGCGGTAGTGATTACCTGTTCGGCGCTCTTGCGGGAGATCACTGCGATCTCCCGGGCTAATGGCTGGACTCATCTGCAGACACAGAGCATTAGCGCTGAGTTACATAATTTTCCGGAAAAGATTCCGGCGGCGGTTAAACAGCATATTGATGCTGCAAAAGCGAAAGGGCAGCAGGTTTTTGTTGCCTACGGTGACTGCGGTACTGGTGGATTGCTGGATGCCATGCTGGAGCAGGAAGGCATAGAAAGGATCCCCGGCGCTCACTGCTATGAGTTTTTCAGTGGCGGTGAACGTTTTAGCCGTTTTCATGAAGATGAGCTAGGTACTTTTTACCTGACTGATTTTCTGGTGCGTCATTTTGATCGTCTGGTTATCCGAGGGCTCGGGCTGGATAGAAAGCCTGAACTGGAGCCTCTTTATTTTGGTCATTATCGCAAGCTGTTGTATATCGCACAGAGCGATAATGATGACCTGAAACGTCAGGCTCAGGCGGCCGCAGATCGACTGGGGCTGGAGTTTGAATATTACGTAGGCGGTAGCGGTGATCTGGGTGCCGCACTTGAAACCTTTAACCGCAGAATCGCGGTTGAACTGAAGTAACCAGATTATCCCTATTCGTTGCAGTTTGATTCCACGGTTTTAGCGATCGTGGCGGGAGGTATATGTGTATTCCGTTCGTCTTTGGGTAGTACGCCATGCGGGTGCGTTTGAGCGTATTTACAACATGTTTGAGCCTGTTTTGGTTAAGTTGCACCCGGTGTGGAGCAAGATCGGCTATCAGCGGGCTGAGAAGCCGATGAGCAAATTTGAGCAGGCCTGCAAAGGGCTGCTATTTGATTGCAAGATGTGTGGCCAGTGTGCGCTGAGCTCTACCGGTATGTCCTGCTCTATGAACTGTCCGAAAAATCTGCGCAATGGTCCATGTGGCGGCGTACGCCTGAATGGTAATTGCGAGGTATACGCCGATCGCCGCTGTGTCTGGGTAGAAGGCTGGAAAGGAAGCCAGAAAATGAAAAATGGTGATCGAATTTTCGCGGTACAGAAGCCGGTTAATTTCAGCCAGCAGGGGAGTTCATCCTGGCTGCGGGTAGTGCGGCAGATCGCTAAGCGTAAAGAACAGTCTGGGGAGAAGTCACAGTGATTTTTCATGATGAACCAAACATCGGCGATCCGTTACCGATTCTGCCAGACCATACGTCTCCGGGTCGTCTGGAGCGGGTGTTAAGGGCCGGTCATTTTGCGGTGACTTCCGAGCTTGCGCCGCCGGATTCTGCTAATCCGGAAGATGTTTACGAGCGTGCCCGGGTGTTTGATGGTTATGTTGATGGCATGAACGCAACCGACGGTTCCGGTGCCAACTGCCATATGTCCAGCGTGGGTATGTGTGCGTTGCTGACCCGGGTTGGTTATTCCCCGGTGATGCAGATTTCCTGCCGTGATAAGAATCGTATCGCTATTCAGGGCGATGTCCTCGGCGGTGCGGCGATGGGCGTTACGAATATGCTCTGCCTGACCGGAGACGGTGTGCAGGCGGGTGATCATCCTGAGGCTAAGCCGGTATTCGACCTGGATTGTATGTCATTGCTGGAAACGGTGCGCGGCATGCGCGATAAACATGAGTTTCTCAGTGGTCGTAAGCTGACCGATCCGCCTAAGGTGTTTCTGGGAGCCGCGTCTAACCCGTTTGCGCCACCGTACGATTTTCGTCCCCATCGTATGGCGAAGAAAATCGCCGCCGGTGCGCAGTTTATCCAGACCAACTACTGCTTTGATATTCCCCGCTTTAAAGAGTTTATGGCCCGTTCGCGTGACCTTGGCTTGCTGGAGAAGGTTTTTGTCCTGCCTGGCGTAGGGCCAATGGCATCGGCCAGAACTGCCACCTGGATTCGCAACAATGTACCTGGCATCCATATTCCGGACGATGTGATTAAACGTCTGGCTGGCGCAAAAGATCAGAAAAAAGAGGGCCAGCAGATCTGTATAGACCTGATTCAGGAGCTTCGGGAGATCGAAGGCGTGAGTGGGGTGCATGTGATGGCTTATCGTCAGGAAGAGGCGGTAGCTGAAATTATTGATCGTTCGGGTGTACTGGATGGGCGTGTGCCCTGGTATCCGGGACGCGACGAAGAGTTACTCAAAGAGAGAGCATAATCATGACCGATACTATTATCAGCTCAGCCACTAAAGAAGCCATCATCGGCTTTGAGCGTCCGTTTACCATTATCGGTGAGCGTATCAACCCTACCGGACGTAAGATTCTGGCTGCTGAAATGAAAGAGGGCGATTACAGCCGTGTAGAAGCGGATGCCCGGGCACAGATCGAAGCTGGCGCTCATATTCTGGATGTGAATGCCGGTATTCCTCTGGCTGACGAACCGCGTATTCTGGCTGAAGTAATTCAACTGATTCAGGGTTTCAGTGATATCCCATTATGCATCGACTCCTCTATCGTGGCGGCGCTTGAAGCCGGTTTGGAAGTGTATCAGGGTAAAGCGCTGGTTAACTCGGTAACCGGTGAAGATGAACAGATGGAGCAGGTACTGCCGCTGGTTAAGAAATATGGCGCAGCGGTTGTCGCTATCTCTAACGATGAGACCGGTATCTCCCAGGATCCGGATGTTCGCTTTGAAGTTGCGAAGAAGATCGTCCAGCGTGCTGCGGATTATGGTATTCCAGCTTGCGACGTAGTCGTAGATCCGCTGGTAATGCCGGTAGGTGCGGTTAACACTGCCGGTGTTCAGGTGTTGAAACTGATCCATCGTCTGCGTACTGAGCTGAAAGTTAACACTACTTGTGGCGCATCTAACATCAGTTTTGGCCTGCCTAACCGGGATGGCGTTAACGGTGCTTTCCTGAGTATGGCGATCGCTGCAGGCATGACCTCTGCAATCGCTAACCCGCTGCATAAAGAAGTTATCGCCGCAACGCTGGGTGCTGACGTTATGATGGGGCGTGACCCGGATTGCATGAACTGGATTCAGCGTTTCCGTGAGGCTCCTGCAGAAGGTGCTGAAGGTGCCCGTGGTCGTCGTACCAGCGGCCGTCGTCGTCGTACTGCCTGAGGAAAAAATATGTCTGACATAGCTACAGTTGTTTTTACGCCAACCGGTCTGCGGGGTGAGTTCCCGGTAGGTACTTCTGTATTGCAGGCAGCACAGCAATTAGGTGTTGATCTGGAATCCAGTTGCGGTGGTCGCGGAGTCTGTGGCCGATGTCAGGTCATGCACAGTGTCGGGGAGTTTCCCAAACATGGGATTACCTCCCTGGCCGAACACCTGACCCCCCCCACTGAGCGGGAAGAGGGTAAGAATAACGAGGTACTCAGGCACGGACGTCGCCTGGGATGCTCAGCCCGGATCCTGGGCGATATGGTTGTTGATGTACCGTCCGACAGCCAGATACATAAACAGCATATAGTGAAAGAGGCGACCGCTGTTGAGATCGATCACGATCCGGCGGTGAAGCTATTCACTGTGCAGGTACCGCCACCGAATATGGATGAACCGCAGTCTGATCTGCGGCGGGTGCAGCAGATGTTACTCGATCAGCATCAGGTTCAGGCGATCAGTACCGATCTATCAGTGCTACAGGCATTACAGCCGGCATTAGATGGTGCTGAGCGACAACTGACCGTTGCGGTGTACCATGATACCGAAGATCAGAACCAGATAATTGCAGTATGGCCAGGTACTAAAGAGCGGGTTTATGGCTTGGCTGTAGACCTGGGCTCGACGACTGTTGCGGCACATCTGTGTGATCTGACCAGTCTTGATGTGGTTTCCAGCTCATCGGTCATGAATCCGCAAATTCGCTTTGGTGAAGACCTGATGAGTCGGGTTTCCTACGTCATGATGAATGAAGGCGGTGATCGTGAGATGACCCAGGCGGTGCGCCAGGCTTTTAATGAGATGGCAAAGGATGCTGCCGGGAAAGCCGGTATCGAGCTGGAAGATATTCTCGAGCTGACGGTAGTGTGTAATCCAATTATGCACCACTTGTTCCTGGGAATTGATCCGACGCCATTGGGGTCGGCTCCGTTTGCGCTGGCGACGGATCGTCCGGTGACTGTGCGTTCAGCTGAGCTTGAAATTCATCTGCATCCGCAGGCGCGATGCTTCGTGCTGCCATGTATTGCCGGACATATCGGTGCTGATACTGCCGGTGTTATTCTGGCGGAACGTCCGGATCAGGCTGACGAGATTACACTGATTGTCGATGTTGGTACTAACGCTGAAGTAGTGCTGGGCAATAAGGATCGGTTGCTGGCCGCGTCCAGTCCGACAGGTCCTGCTTTTGAGGGTGCGCAGATCAGCTGCGGTCAGCGAGCAGCAGCAGGTGCTATTGAACGGGTTCGCATTGATCCTGTAACACTGGAACCCCGTTTCAAAGTGATTGGCTGTGATCTCTGGTCTGATGATCCGGAATTTACAATACAGACTCGCAAGATCGGTATCAGCGGAGTTTGTGGTTCCGGCATTATTGAAGTGTTGGCGGAGTTGTTCCTGGCGGGCGTGATTGATTCCGATGGTGTGATCGATCCTGCGATGGCGGAGAAGAGTCCCCGTATCGTCCCTAATGGACGAACTTTCTCATATGTATTGTATGAGGGGGCTAAGACCCTGAGTATTACGCAAAATGATGTCCGGGCGATTCAATTGGCAAAGGCCGCATTGTATGCAGGCACGCAGTTGTTGCTTGACCATATGGGTATCAGCAAGGTTGACCGTATCTCTCTGGCAGGGGCTTTTGGCAGCCATATCGATGTTAAGTACGCAATGGTTCTGGGCCTGATTCCGGACTGTGATCTGCAGAAAGTCGGACCGGTGGGTAATGCTGCCGGTACCGGTGCTCGAATCGCACTGCTTGATCGCTCTAAGCGTAATGAAATTGAGCAGGTGCTGCGCCGGGTGGAGAAGATAGAAACCGCCACCGAGGCTAAGTTCCAGGATCATTTTGTGCAGTCGATGGCTTTTCCGCATCTTACCGATCAGTTCGTTGAACTGGCCAAAGAGGTTCAGTTGCCTGAGCGTCGTGTGGTAAATGCCGCTGGCGGTAGTCGCGGTGCTGGCCGTGGCCGGCGCCGGGTTCGACGAGCCTCATAGATAGAGTCGGCGTGCGACAGAAGCGATCTGAGAAATAAAAAACCGGGTGATGCACCCGGTTTTTTTACGTTCAGGATGAGCGGCGATGCAGTTCCATTTCTCTTGTCAGGTTACTCCCGGCCGGGTACTTTTAGTTTACGTTCATCTCGTGGTGGCAGGCCGAAGAAGTCGCGGTAGCACTTACTGAAGTGTGGTGCTGAGACAAAGCCGCAGGCCAGAGATACATCGACGACAGATTTGTCGGTTTGTAGCAGCAATCGGCGTGCGCAGTTGAGTCGCAGATCCATGTAGTAGCGGGTGGGTACGCAGTTAAGATACTTCTGGAAAAGACGTTCCAGCTGACGCCGTGAAATGCCTACCAGGTTTGACAGCTCATCGACGCTCATAGGTTCTTCGATATTAGCTTCCATCAGGGTCACTGCTTCGATCAGTTTCGGCTGGCCAGAGCCAAGGTGTAACTGTAGAGGCGTGCGTTGACGGTCATGGCGGCCACGAATTCGGTCGCACATGAACTGTTCTGAGATGTTCGCAGAGAGCTTGCCGCTGTTGGTTTCGGTTATCAGGTTCAACATCATGTCCATGGGGGCGTTGCCACCGGCACAGGTGTAACGATCCTGATCAATTTCATATAGCTCATCACTGAGCTGGAGTTTAGGGAACTCTTCGCGCATGCTGGCTATGTTTTCCCAATGCACGGTGCATTTGTAACCGTCCATCAGACCGGAGCGGGCTAGCAGATATGTGCCGGTGCACAAGCCGCCGAGCTTAACTTTCTTACGGGCCTGGTTGCACAGGTATTTTTGCAGGTCTTTTGAGAAAACGCCTGTTACGTCTACCCCGGAGCAGACGAAGATCATGTCCAGCGGAGGCGCCTCTTCGATAGAGTAGTCCGGGGCAATCATCAGGTCGTTGCTGGCGGGTACAGGAGCACCGTCCAGCGTAATTACGGGCCACTCGTAAAGTACTTCTCCCGACAGCCGGTTGGCCATTCTGAGAGGTTCGATGGCGGAAGTGACCGCAATCATCGAATATTTAGGTACTAGCAGGAACCCGAAACGCATGGGTCTGGTTTGTTGCTGCTGAGGTGTCATGTCTTCCTCATCGGAATATTATTACTGCACTCTTCCTGCACATACCTTGCTGCAGGTTTAAGCTGCAAAAACTGATAATTTCTGCATTGATGGAAGAGCTCATAATTTTTGTAATTATAGTGCGCTGGCTGCTTTTCATTTCCATTGTCTGGAAGCGAAGGTTCTCATCCGTGGGATATTGCACAGCGAACCTACCTGTCAAAAACAAGGGATCAGCCTGAGTATTATTATCGGGCCGGTTGCCTTTGGTTTTTACAGCATAGAATGTTAATAATCTTTATTATTTTTTTAGTTTTGACACCGCGAAGGTATAGCAGCCTTCGCGGTGTTTTTTCAAGTTACTATTTTATTCAAACTACTATGTTTATCAGGAGATATTTGAGTCCGGGAAAGATGCCTTTCGCTGTTCCATATAATCCAGCAATGCCTGGTCAATCGCCGGATCCAGTTCGGGCGCCTGATAGTCGGCCAGCATCTTTTTCCAATGCGCGTTGGCTCGCTCTTCCTGGGTCTTGCTACCTTCAGACTCCCATTGCTCGAAACTATTGTTGTCCGCTAAAGGAGAGCGATAGAACGCGGTTTTGAAGTTAGCCTGGGTGTGAGCGCAACCGAGGAAGTGATTACCAGGGCCTACCTCGCGGATAGCATCCAGTGCCTGGCCGTTCTCCGACAGGTCTACCCCTTTAAGCAGGGTTTCCATCATGCCGGCATTATCAGCATCCATGACGAATTTTTCGTACCCCATTACCAATCCGCCTTCCTGCCAGCCGGCAGTATGCAGTGCAAAGTTAACACCAGCCAGAGCGGTTGGAATCAGAGTACTTACCGCTTCACCAGCGGCCTGAGCATCCGGTACTTTAGCGGCGCAGAAGCCGCCACCGGAACGGAATGGTACGCCCAGCCGGCGTGCCAGATTGGCCATGATATAAAGTACCAAAGCAGGTTCCGGGGTGCCGAAGGTCGGTGCACCAGACTGCATGGAGATTGAGCTGGCGAAGCTACCCATAACCACTGGGGCACCAGGATTTACCAGTTGTATAAATGCCATACCCGCCATCGCTTCAGCCAAGGATTGCGCTGCCGTACCGGCTACAGTAACCGGTGACATAGCACCAGCCAGGATGAACGGGGTGACCACACAGGCCTGATTGGCTCGGGCATATACCTTGGCCGCCCCCAGCATAGTATCGTCGAAGGTCATTGGTGAGTTAGCGTTGATCAGGCTGGTAACGATGGTCTTTGGTTTGCCTGTTTCCGGATCGATGTAGTTATCACCGAACAGGATCTTACACATCTCTACCGTATCTTCCGCACGCTCGGGTGCTGTTACGGAGCCCATGAAGGCTTTATCGGAGTACTTCATGTGGGTGTAAAGCATGTCGAAATGACGCTTGTTAACCGGCAGGTCGACAGGTTCGCAGATGGTGCCGCCGGAGTGGTGCAGGCTAGGTGACATGTAAGCCAGCTTAACGAAGTTCTGGAAATCTTCGATGGTGGCGTAACGTCGGCCTTTGTCCATATCGTAGACGAACGGGCAGCCGTAAGCTGGAACAAAAACTGTGTTCTTGCCGCCAATGCGTACATTGCGTGCCGGGTTACGAGCGTGTTGTGTGTACTCCCGGGGAGCTGAAGCCTGGATAAGGGAACGGCACATGCCGCGCGGGAATTTTACCAGCTGGCCCTGAACGTCGGCGCCGGCATCACGCCAGATCTGTAACGCTTCTTCATCGTCACGAAATTCAATGCCGACCTCTTCGAGAATGGTTTCGGCATTTTGCTCGATCAGGCTCAGGCCGTCGTCATCAAGCACTTCGTAGTAGGGAATGTTACGGGTGATGTAAGGTACGCTGGCAACAGCTTCCTGAGATCCGGCTGAACGGCCTGCTCGGCCACGACGGCTGCGTCGTCCACGTACGGGTGCTTCTGTATCGCTCATTATCTGTGCTCCGATTTGTTCAGGTGAACCTGGGTCAGTGATGCCAATTTTTAATAAGTCGATGACCTGCTGAGGTCGCTCGATTGCCTGTTTAAGGTTTCAATCAGTATGGTTTGGCAGTAGTTGTGGAGCTGATCCATTAGCGACATTGTTCTGTTTCAAAGCGTCACTCCGAGGGAGGGATTTGTCGCATATGATCCGGTTTTGCCGTTTCTGATTATCGTTGCTGAAGCTTGTTACGGCTGCTTCTATTGCAGGACCGGATGGGTCGCAAATGAGATACTTTGGTGAGACTTGTTTTGCTAGATTTATTGTTTTTTGCTGCAGCAGTTTGCATTCAATCGCCTTCGGGCTATTTTGCTTATGCTGCTACAGAGTACCTAAGCAAGCCCAATGTAACGGCTGGGTGCGTATGTTCCTGTCAGGAGAGATCGATTTGGATTATCTACCGCTGTTCTTCAAGCTGGAAAACAGAACTGTTGTATTGGTTGGTGGCGGGCAGGTGGCGTTGCGCAAGGCCAGCTTGCTGGTGCAGGCCGGGGCCCGACTGGTGGTTATAAGCCATGCTGTTAATCCCGAACTTGCTGAGCTGGTTAATACGCATCAGGGCGAGGTAATCATCGATGATTACCATAGTAAGTTTCTTAATAGTGCTGATCTGGTTATTGCTGCAACGGACGATTATCAGCTCAACAGCAGGGTTCACTTCGATGCTGTCGAACGTCGGTTACCGGTTAGCGTGGTGAATAACCCCGCGTTGTGTAGTTTTATTTTTCCGGCAATTATTGATCGTTCTCCGGTCATTATTGGTGTCTCTTCGGGAGGGGAGTCACCGGTGCTGGCGCGTTTACTGCGGGCTAAGCTGGAAACCTGGATTCCCCAGGGCTACAGTCGCCTGGGTAAGCTGGTCGGACAGTTTCGCGAACAGGTGGCTGCCCGGTTTAGTGGCGTTAATGAACAACACAGGTTCTGGGAGAAAACCCTGCAGGGGCAGGTTGCAGAGAACGTATTTGCCGGTTGTGAAGACGCGGCAGCAAAGCTATTGCAACGGGCTCTGGATGAGTGTGATCCTGAGTATCAGCCTGCATATAAGACAGGGGAGGTCTATCTGGTCGGTGCCGGCCCGGGAGATCCCGAGTTGCTTACTTTCAAAGCATTGCGGCTGATGCAGCAGGCGGATGTCGTACTTTACGATCAGTTGGTTTCCGCTGAGGTTATGGCGCTTTGTCATACTGATGTCGAGAAGATTTATGTTGGCAAGCGCTGTGGTAATCATGCGATGTCGCAAGAGGCGATCAACGGGCTGATGGTTAAGTTTGCCCATAGCGGAAAACGGGTATTGCGCCTGAAAGGGGGCGATCCGTTTGTCTTTGGTCGCGGCGGTGAAGAGCTACAGGCCCTGAAGCAGCATGAAATTCCGTATCAGGTAGTGCCTGGTATTACTGCTGCCAGCGCTTGTTCCACGTACGCAGGAATACCGCTGACCCATCGTAACTTTGCCCAGTCGGTGACATTTGTGACCGGCCAGTTAAAAAACCGCACCAGTGATCTTAATTTTGCCCAGCTTGTACATCCTAACCAGACTGTTGTGTTCTATATGGGGTTACAGAATATGCCGTACCTGTTTCAACAGCTTATCGGTCATGGCAGGTCTGCTGATACGCCGGCGGCTATTGTTTCCCGGGGCGCAACTTCTGAGCAGAAAGTATTGACCGGGACTCTGAGTGACCTGGCTGGAAAACAGCGACAGGCACAACTGGCGGCGCCAGCACTGATTATTGTCGGAGAGGTCGTGAGTCTGCATGATGATCTGGCCTGGTTTGGCGAAGAGGTGATGTATAACCATGGTCTGGTGTTGCCGGATGAGATGGCTGAGAACGTTTCCAGAGCCTGTTAATCTATTCTTTCCTCGCAGTATTCTTCAGTCTTTTGTTTTTTTAAATGGTAAAAAAAGCCGGCTAATAAGCCGGCTTTTTTATGTTGCAGAGGAACTTATTGAACTTCGCTCTTCAGGCCTTTATATAAGCTCAGACACATGAAGATCAGTACTACAGTAAATGGCAGTCCTGTTGTGATCGCGCCAGCCTGCAGTGCGGTCAGTGCTTCAGAGCCGCCACCATACAGCAATACACCAGCAACAACACCCTGAAGCACAGCCCAGAAAATACGCTGTGGCACTGGCGCATCGACCTTACCACCGGCAGTGATTGAGTCGATTACCAGAGAGCCCGAGTCGGAAGAGGTGATAAAGAACACCAGTACGAGCACGATTGCCAGGATAGACGTCAGCTCTGTCAGAGGCAGGTTTTCCAGCATGTGGAACATCGCCAGGGATACATCACCAACACCTTTAGTCAGTTCACCAACACCGCCCTGAATCTGGTCCAGAGCGCTACCGCCAAAGGCTGCCATCCAGATCCCGGATACCAGGGTTGGAATCAGAAGCACAGCCGTCATGAATTCACGTACCGTACGGCCTTTGGAAATACGCGCGATGAACATCCCGACAAATGGAGACCAGGATACCCACCATGCCCAGTAGAACACAGTCCAGCCGGTGTAGAACTTTTCGTCGTCCCGGCCGATCCAGTTACTCAGCGGGATAATGTCACTGGCATAGCTGCTCAGTGTGCCGACGAAATTGCCAAAGAAAGCTGTGACAGAGCCTGCAACAACCACGAACAGCAGCAGTACAGCGGCGATGCACATGTTGATATTACTCAGCACTTTAACGCCACCATCCAGACCGCGTATTACGGAGAATATAGCGATTGCTGATACCGCAATGATGATACCGACCTGGGTGGAGATATTGTTATCAATGCCGAACAGGAAGTTCAGGCCGCCTGCTGCCTGGGAAGCGCCCAGACCCAGAGAGGTCGCCAGGCCAAAGATAGTAGCCAATACCGCTACGATATCGATTACGTGTCCCATTGGTCCCCAGACTCGCTCACCCAGTAGTGGGTAGAAAGCGGAGCGGATCGTTAGCGGAAGGCCTTTATTGTAGGTGAAAAATGCCAGTGCTAAAGCGACGACACCATAGATAGCCCAAGGATGCAGACCCCAATGGAACATCGTCGCGCCCATTGCGGCAGACGCGCCTTCCGGAGTATTGGCTGCTGCATTAAGCGGCGTGCCCCACCAGTCGGTATAGTAAGCTACCGGCTCAGCAACACTCCAGAACATCAGGCCGATGCCCATGCCTGCAGCAAACAGCATCGAGAACCATGACATTCTGCTGAAGTCAGGTTTGGCTGTTTTTCCGCCGAGTCTGATCTTGCCAACAGGCAAAAAAATCAGGGCGATGCAGAACAACACAAAGAGATTGCCGCCAATCATAAACAGCCAGTCAAAGGTCTCGATTGACCAGGTGCGTGCACCAACCAGCATCTCTTTGGCTTCGGTCGGAAATATAAGTGTCAGAATAACAAATGCCAGGATGGCAAATGCGCTGGTACTGAATACAGGGTTATGGATATCCATCCCCATAACCTGAATATTGTTTTGCCCGGCCTGGTAGTCGGAAGTATATTCCGAGCTGGTATCCGGGCCTGCTGCCACAGTTTGGGCGCCTTGAGCATTTTCGTACATTGAATTACTCCTGTTATTTTTATTATGAGTCAGCACTTTCCTGCGTTCCTGTCGAAGGCCAGGGGAACAGAAACGCAGAAAACAGAAAGTACTAATCTACTCATGCAACATCATAAAGAAGTGTAAACAGGCGTGATGGTTCTGATTGCGACCTGTAATGCACTGAAATCGTCGGTTAAATAAAAAAAGAAAAACAAAATAAATGAATAAATGATCGTCTTTATGACAGACAATCTGTTGTTTGATGGTTTGCTCAATCGACAAGTCTATGTAGATACTTTAACGCGTGTAATGGTAGGTCAAAGTCAATTTATGCGGGGCCTGGTGCGATGGTCCTTGTTTGAAATACATAGATCCACTGAAATCGCTTGTCAGCGACTTCTGTATCTTTCTCTTTGCTTGCTTAGCCATATCATCAGATATGGGTCTTTTGTGATTATTTGATCTATTAATTCATGAAATGATCATTTCTGAAATAATTCAAGGTCGTGCTTTGATTTCTTCTAATTGTAAAATTCCACAAACAAATCAATAATTTTCAGCTGCTATTTGAAATAATTCGATGTTGGTCCGGGTTATGCACTTACTTAATTGAAAGTGTGAGCCGGATCAGTGAGTGATGGTTTAGTTATCAAATTAGAGAACCAGGGAGTTAAAGGGAGTTAAGAGTCAGTTCCTGGAGGGTGGTCAAAATGTTACAGCAGGGTATGCCAAGAATACTAGAGAAAGAGAATGAACAGTTTTCTGGTACCGGTGGCGTCAGTGAAAATAACGCTTCAGCCTGCTTTTTGCCGGCGTTTATGGATTCAGTCAGCGGACGGGTAGAGTTGTCCCGGTTTGTTGATGGTCGGATCGCGCCCTGTCACCTGCTCGATGGATTGCCCGAAGAATGGATTACCCAGCGCGACCTTGCTGGTCGTGTCAAAGAGATAAGTGGTGCGGTTATATCGGGCTTTGTTCGCCTGGGTCGTTTCTTTACCCGGCAGGAGGCGTCAGACTTTATTGCGCGCCTTGAGAGTTAACAGCGCGCAAGCCTGGTTAATCATTCAGAATTACTATGCAGTTAGTGCTGCGTATAACCATCTTCGTGCATTTTCTGGCGCGCTTGTTCGAGATCCAGTTTCTCAATCGGCTCCGACAGATAGTAGGGCAATTCAACCGATTCATCGGTCAGCTGGATCATCTTGCCTTCTATTAGTCGCTCGACAACCGATTCAATGGTTTTGGCCAATTCGGTAGGTGCCGATGCCGGGTATTGGGCCGCCATATAATCGATAAGCTGTTGCAGGGTATGTTGACCATCAGCCAGTGATACGACGATACCCAGCCAGTCTTCAATATCTGTTGTGTGCGCAGGATTATGGATATCAACCAATGCGACCTTGCCGCCCTTACGGGTGAAAATAACGTTACGATAAAAGTACTTGTTGGTTTCCAAGGCAGGGCTCCTGTTTGTAAATTCTGTGCCAGACTATAGCAAGCGCAAGGGTAAGGCTATATACCTCTAAAGTGAAGGGCGGAGGAAATCCTTTGTTCTTTGATCGAAAGGGTATTCTAACGAGGTTCGGTGCAGGCTGACAGCTGTAAAGGATTCTCCTGGCTTCAACAATAATTGCTTCAATATTGATTAGAGCTGATTGCCAGATTATTGGGCTGTTGGCCAATGTGATCGATCTGTAGGATGGAAGGAAAAACATAGCTATACGTTAAATTCTTGGGGCCAGGGTGTTCCGGTTGCGCGCGTGCCAATAACCGTTATCATAAGCTTCTTTTTTAAAAAGATGCATATTACAAAGGGACTTATGTATGTTGCGCCTCACTATTGTTCTACTTGTTTTGCTGCTATCCGGCTGCGGTAATGACACCGATACGGTTACGGTGAACAAAAAGGATACACCTTCCCATGCGGCTTCTTCGCCGACTGACGACGCTCAGCCTTCTGATGCCGTTCAGCAAAGCGCCGAATTACAATTAACATGGTCTGATTACGCTGATGGCAGCCCTGTTGTCAGGGATTCAACATCAACAACGGTCGACATTTATGCCAGTCTGTCTAGCAGTCTGGAGGTTGGCGGGGCAGACCTGGCAACAATGTTTGCGGTCTCTGATGCTAGCGCCAGAATCGAGCTTAGTGATAAAGGTGCGGGACACTATGATGTAGTGATCGGTAATATTTCGCGAGATCAGAGCTGTGCCAGAGAGATTTCAGTGAACTGGGATGGAGGAGACCTGAATGAAGATTTCTCTGGCAAGCAAAACTTTATCGTGCCGGCTGTAGAAGGTAACGACCGATCACCGTTACAACTGCTTTCCAGTGAGATTTTTCCCGGTGATAGTGGTGCCATTGAACTGGTATTTAATCGAAATCTGAAAACCGACCAGGCTTTGAAACATCTGATATCCAGCAGCTATTCATTTACCAGCTATAAAACTGTTAAAAATAAGGTCTACCTTGGCCTGAACCATTCCAGTACTGAGCAGATAGACCTGACTATCCATAAAGAGTTGCAGGATGGTTGCGGAATCGGATTATCTGCCCGGCAGCAAAAGTCGTTCAGTATTGAGCCGCAAAAACCCGGGGTCCGCTTTACCGGTAAAGGCGTGATTCTGCCGGATGCCAGCAAAATTGAGTTGCCGTTCCAGGCAGTGAGTGCAAAGTCAGTCACGATCACTGCTTTTGAAGTGTTTGAGACTAATATTGGACAGTTCCTGCAAGAAAATAAACTCCAGGATACCAAGTCACTTGAGCGGGTAGGGCGTTTCATCTGGCAGAAGTCAATTAGTCTGGATGAAACCAGTAATCGCACCTGGAAAGATTACCGTTTAGATGTATCGGAGTTATTGAATAAGCAGACCGGCAGTCTGATTCGCCTGTACCTGTCGTTGGACCGAGGTGATTCTTTATACCCTTGTAGCGATGAGGAAAACGCAGTTCCTCTGCCAGAGAGATCACTGCCGGTAAATGCGGAAGAGTTTAGCTACGCAGGCGGATCAAGTTCATGGGATTCCTATGAACAAAGCTCAAATAGTCGTCACAACAATAATGCCTGCAAGGATAGCTACTTTGCGCGATCTTCGGATACTAAATCGGCTAAAAACCTGTTGCGCTCCAACATCGGAATTATTGCTAAACAGGCGCCTCAGAGTGACATCATTCATGTAACGACAACCAGTCTTAAGACCGCACAGGCAATTCAAGGGGTGCAGCTTGATGTTTTCAACTTTCAGGGGCAGCGCATAGGTGTCGGCCAGTCTGATAAGCAGGGTTTCGCCGTGCTTGAAGTCAGTGGTAAACCGTTTTATCTGCAAGCGCAGAACGGGCCGCAAAAGGGCTATATCAAACTGTCTGACGTCAGCGCGTTAACCACCAGTCAGTTCGATATCGGTGGTAAGCACCTGCAAAGCAATATTAATGGTTTTAGCTATGGTGAGCGTGATGTCTGGCGACCAGGCGATACCATCTATCTGACATTTGTACTGCATGACAAGTTAGATGAACTACCTGCCAGCCACCCTGTTGTAGTTGATCTGTTTAATCCTTCGGGGCAGCTGGTGCTTTCGACATCCAGCAATGAGCCTGTTGGTAACCTGTATACCTTTACCTTATCGACCCCTGAAGGCGCACCTACCGGGAACTGGGAGGCTATATTCCGGGTTGGAGGGCTGGATTTCTCCCGTCCGCTGAAAATTGAGACGGTGGTGCCGAATCGATTGAAAGTAGAGACCGATATTCCAGATGATGTGCGCATCAAAGAGTCTGTCGAGCGGAAGGTTACGCTGATGTCGCGCTGGTTACATGGCGCCCCTGCCGCAGATCTTAAGGCCGAAGTTGCTGTTTCTCTGGTGCCGATCAGGACT
Source organism: Amphritea sp. HPY (assembly GCF_050870985.1). Lineage (NCBI taxonomy): Bacteria > Pseudomonadati > Pseudomonadota > Gammaproteobacteria > Oceanospirillales > Oceanospirillaceae > Amphritea > Amphritea sp. HPY. Next base: position 1,235,212 of record NZ_CP194015.1, read on the forward strand.
CAGTTTGCCGGTAAATTCCCGGATTATCTGTTTGATGATCCTGCTCGGGAATACCGCTCCAGAAAAATAAGCCTGTTTGAAGGAGCGCTCGATAGCCAGGGGGAAGCTGAGTTTGCTCTGCGGATTGAAAGCAATACCCCGCCGCCCGGTATGTTACGGGCTGTGTTTGCTAATAAAGTGTATGAAGAGGGTGGCCAGTTCAGTATAAACAGTTTTTCCAGACCTTTTGATTTCTATGATCGTTATGTCGGTATGCTGTTGCCTGAAGGCGATGCGGAACGCGGTATGCTGTTAACCGATGAAGAGCATAAAAGTCGTTTTGTCGTACTCGATGATGCTGGTCATCCGGTCAGTAATACAGATCTTGAGATCTCAGTGTATAAACTGAGCTGGAAATGGTGGTACGAGAAAAGCGCTGAATCGCTGGCTCGCTACGCCGATGGACGCCATAGCGAACTGGTTTCATCGGGCCAGGCGAGCACCGATGAAAACGGACAAGCGGAATGGCCACTGCGGATCAATTATCCGGACTGGGGTCGCTATCTTGTTCGAGCCTGCGTCGCCGGTGAAAGCACTCACTGTACCGGCAAGATAGTTTATATCGACTGGCCTGGATGGGCGGGGCGCCAACAGGAATCACAAGGCGACAATGTTGACCGTTTAACGCTGTACAGTGACAAGAAAAAATATGTGGTAGGCGACGTTGCGACTGTAAGTTTACCTCAGCTGAAGAGTGGCCATGCCCTTGTATCTGTTGAGTCTGCGAATGCGGTATTGGATCGGTTCTGGGTTGATGTGACTAATAAGCAAAGCTTCGATGTTGCGATTACCCCGGCGATGACACCGAATGTGTATGTCAGCGTCACTTACTTACAGCCGCATCAGGATCGGGACAATGATCGACCGATGCGCCTGATGGGAATTGTTCCTGTGCTGGTGGAAGATCCTGATTCTCATCTGCAGCCGGTGATCTCAACCGTGACAGAGGTCAAGCCGCAAGCGAGTTTCGAAATCGAAGTGGAGGAGAGCCGGGGGCGTCCTATGGCCTATACCCTGGCGATTGTTGATGAGGGGTTGCTGGGACTTACCAATTACAAAACGCCTGATCCGTTTGATTACTTCTATCAGCGTCAGGCGTTGCAGGTGAAAACCTGGGATATCTATAAAGATGTGGTTGGTGCCTATAGCGGCATCCTGCATGGACTGTTACCTGTGGGTGGTAGCGACAGCGAAAGCGGTGATGACAAGGACAAGAAAAACCGCCGTTTCCCACCGGTTGTACAGTTTATCGGTAGCTTTGAATTGTCAGCTAACGAGAGTCGGACTCATACCATCAGGTTACCGATGTACCTGGGCGCAGTCCGGGTTATGGTGGTAGCCGAGGATGGCTATGCCTATGGCAAGGCGGAACAGGGGGTCATCGTACGGGATAAAATATCGGTATTCCCGACGCTGCCGCGTATTCTAAGGACGCAGGAGAAGGCGGATGTGGCGGTTGAACTGTTCAATAATACTCAGCAGCAGCAAAAGGTACAGGTGTCATTAGATGCAGATGTCACAGCGGTTGATATTGCGGTCAGTTCAAAAAGCGTGATAATCCCTCCGAGTTCATCATCTATCGTCAATTTTGCAGTTCAAACCCGGCACGTTACTGGCAAGACTGCGTTTAACTTTACGGTAGCATCAGACTCTGATGTCAGTAAGCAAACCTTGCATCTTGATATCAAAGCACCAAACGCGCAGTCATACCGAACGGAGTCTTACACTCTTACACCCGATGTTCCACTGGATCTTTCGCTGGTGCCGTTTGGTATCGACGGCAGCAATCAGGCTTCTGTCGCCTTAAGCTTTTTTAAGCCGATTAATCTCAAGGCACGGCTGGATTATCTGATCAGGTATCCCCATGGTTGTATTGAGCAGACCACCTCTTCGGTGTTTCCGCAGCTGTATCTATCGCAGCTGAGTAAACTGGATGATACGCAAAGAGAGGCGGTGCAAAACAATATTGCGTCGGCCATCGTCCGGTTACAAACCTTTCAGACATTTGAGGGTGGTTTTGCCTACTGGCCAGGGCAGAGTACTTCCAATCCGTGGGGGTCCAGCTATGCCGGGCATTTTCTGGTGTTGGCGAAAGATGCGGGTTATGACGTGCCTGAGCATCTGTTGAGCCAGTGGCTGTCTTATCAGCATGTGGCCTCTAATTACTCATTGAATGCGACTGATGCAGGAATGGTTAAAGCGCAGGCGTATCGGTTGTATACCCTGAGTCTTTCGGGCAATCCTAACTGGTCGGCTATGTACCGTCTCAAAGCACTCAATATAAGCGATAGTGCCAGCCTGGCGATGTTGTCGCTGGCCTACCTTCATGCCGGACAGCCTGATGTGGCGAAATCACTGATTGAGCGGGGACTTACGGCAGATGCCCGCTATGATACCAACTCGATCAGCTACGGCTCTGAACTACGCGACCGGTCGTTGTTTTTATTGCTTTACTCGCAGTTAATGGAGCCCCATGATGCGGCACAGCTGGCTGAAAAAATAAGCGCTGATCTGGCTTCAAAAAAATGGCACAGCACACAGTCTACAGCCTTTGCCCTGGTTGCTTTAGCGCAATATGAGCACCAGCGTGAAGTCACCGCGGTCAGTGGTGAAGCGATTCTTGAGGTGGCAGGTGAGACGTTAACTCTGGCGATTAGCAACCAGCTCAGTGAAGCGCCGATTACTGCTGATCCTGACCGCAAGAAACAGCTTTTGCTGACCAATAAAAGTGAAGCGCCGATGTGGGTAACGGTAACTCAGGCGGGTATCGCTAAGCCGGGCAGTGAAGACGTATATGCTAAGGGGCTGCGGCTTGAAGCACACTATCTGGACAGTAACGGTGAAATTGTCGATATCACTAAGCTTAGCCAGGGGAATAATGTCACGGCTGAAATTACAGTGACTAACGATACTCCTTCAAAGGTGAGTAATGTTGCGCTAAATTTCCTGGCCCCGAGTGGCTGGCAAATTGATAATGAGCGGCAGGCCTGTGGCCTTAAAGTCTGCTTATTTGATTATATTGATATCAGGGATGATAGCGTCAGTGCTTATATGGCACTCGATGCCGGGGAGTCTAAAGTGCTGACTATTCAGTTTAATGCCTCCTTTAGCGGACACTACTATCACCCAGCCACATCAGCTGCGGCTATGTATGATGACAATCTGAAAGCGCAATTAAAGGGCTCCTGGGTTGAGGTTGTTAAGTAAACATCGAATTGTTGCGTGCTTAAGTTTAATCGTTGCTACCGTTGCTGTAGTTGGCTTATCACTGTTGTGGCCGTTATCCGCGCCGCTGATCGGTAAGCCTTACTCAAAGTTGTTACTGGATCGGAATGGCCAGTTATTGAGTGTGAAAATTGCAGCAGATGAGCAGTGGCGTTTCGCTCCGGTCTCGGTTCTGCCTGATAATTATAAAACAGCGCTTATTCAGTTTGAGGATAAGCGCTTCCTATCACATTTTGGTATCGACCCTCTGGCCCTTGCCCGGGCTTTATACCTCAACCTTTCCAAGCGGCAAGTGGTCAGTGGTGGCAGTACGATCACGATGCAACTGGCCCGGATGATTTATGGTAATAAGCCCAGAAGCTATGGCCAGAAGTTACTGGAGTTTCATCTTGCGCTCAGGCTGGAGGCGCAATATTCGAAGCAGGAAATTTTAACTCTTTATGCTGCTAATGCGCCGATGGGTGGCAACACTGTAGGTATTGAAGCGGCTGCATGGCGTTACTTTGGGCGCCGATTATCTGAGCTGACCTGGGCTGAATCGGCGTTGCTGGCAGTGTTGCCAAATAACCCGTCAGCGATACATTTGACGCGGGGCCGTGGCCAGCTGACAGCGAAGCGAAACCAGCTGTTACAAAAGCTTCAACGTAAAGGTTATATCAACGTTCAGGATTATCAGTTGTCGATATTGGAGCCTGTTCCGGGGCGCCCCGTTGAGTGGCCAAAACGTGCGCGGCACCTACTAGAAGAGTTAGTTAAAAAACACCCGCAACAAGCGGTATTTTATAGCCATATAGATAGTCAGTTACAGCAGAAGATAGGGTTTCTGTTACAGCAGCATAGTCGTCGGCTGGCGGCTATCGGGGTGAATAATCTGGCGCTTGTTGTTGCCGATAACAGGACGATGCGGGTTACAGCTTATTTTGGAAATGTTACGCCGCAAGCTAAAACGGAATACTCACCCCATGTTGATATTGCCAGTAAAGCGCGCTCTTCCGGGAGTACCTTAAAGCCATTTCTGTATGCCTCGATGCTGGATAACGGTGATATTGTCCCTGAAACACTGATTCCTGATGTGCCTACCGCTTATGGAAGTTACCAGCCTACTAATTACGATAAATCCTATCGGGGCGCGGTCTCGGCTAAAGATGCATTAGTCGCTTCGCTGAATATACCGGCAGTTCGGATGCTGAATGAGTTCAGTTACCAGGCTTTTTATGGGCAGTTAAAACAGTTGGGGTTTAGTCATCTGTTTCGCACAGCAGACGACTATGGGTTATCTCTGATTCTGGGTGGCGCCGAAGTGAGTCTGATTGATCTGACTACAGCCTACGCCAATCTGAGCAGGCAGTCGCAGGCTGCTCAGCAACTCCACCAGCAGGCGCTGGTTCTTTCCGGCGATGGCCAGGTACATGATCCTGCAGCCTATCCAATCACCCCGGGAGCAGCCTGGCTAACCCTGGATGCCTTGTCCGCGGTGACCCGTCCGGGACTACATAACATGCATGAAGAATTTAGCGGCACTAAGAAAATTGCCTGGAAAACCGGTACCAGTTATGGCTTGCGGGATGGCTGGGCTATTGGCACTACCAAAGAGATCACTGTTGGTGTCTGGGCCGGTAATGCGAATGGTGAGGGGCGGCATCTACTGACAGGTACGCGGGCTGCTGCGCCTGTTCTGTTCGATACTATGAATATTATTGAAGATCTGAATTGGCTTGATAAGCCCGTTACGGCATTAAAAACGATTGAAGTCTGTGCCGAGAATGGCTACCTGCCAAAATATGGATGCCCGCGTAAGCAGACATCGATGCCTGTCAGTACGCAATTTGAAAAAATAAGCCCACATCACTATCGGGTACCGATAGACAGCAAAACCGGACTGCGCAGCAATGGCAACTGTAATAAACAGGGACGCTTGTTGAGTAAGACCTTTTTTGAACTGCCACCTTCACAAGCTCATTTTTATCGGTTGCGCCATGCATCCTATACTCCGATACCGGCGTTCGGTGAAGATTGTGAGCATAATGTGTCGACAATCCTGAATGCTATTGAGATCACCTATCCTAGGCCAGGGCAGCTGATTAGTCTGCCAAGATATCTTGGTGGTGAGCAAGGCGAAGTCATTCTACGGGCTAATGCAAAAACACCGAATGCCCAGCTGTTCTGGCATCTTGATCAAAAGTATCTGGGCGCCACACGAACCTTTCATGAGCTAAGTGTGCCGGTGCGGCCTGGCAGGCATCTGTTACGGGTTATAGATGAGCAGGGCAACATCCGTCAATTGAGGTTTACGGTTGTCAGATAGCAAGGCGCTTAGTGATTGTATTCATTGTGGGCTGTAATTGGCCTGTACGGCGATGTTAAACGTTACTGTTCAAGGAAAAACTGATGTTTGAAACTGCAAATCAGGCGCTGATCATTGTTGATGTTCAGAAAGCTATCGATTGTTACTCGCAGAAGCAACGCAATAATCCAAATGCTGAATCTGTTATCGCATCTCTGCTGTCCCGTTGGCGGCACAGGGGATTACCAGTTATCCATGTTCGACACTCTTCAAAGTTTGAAAGTTCGCCTTATCATGCCAGTTCAGAATTCTTCGGTTTTAAGGATCTGGTGAGCCCGGCTGCAGGTGAACTGGTTGTGACTAAAGCTGAAAACAGTGCCTTTATCGGTACCACGCTGCAACAGGAGTTAGTTGCTCGTGGAGTAACAGAGATTATCGTGTGCGGAGTGCTGACCAATAACTCAATCGATGCGACGGTGAGGGTGGCTGCTGGTCTGGGTTATAAGGTGTTTGTCCCTCAGGATGCGACGGCGGCCTTTGAGTTAGATCTGCTAAACGGTAAACAGGTGGTGGCGGATGATGTGCACTGGATGTTTTTAAGCAATTTGCATGAAGAATATTGTACTGTGTGCACAGCGGGCCAGTTGCTGAATAGTGCGATAAAGGGCGATTAGTGAGCGCGTTTGTATTTCATTTGAAGGTAAGGGGCTACAGATGGCTTATGAGATGTTGGTTGGCTTGAATGTGTTGGATGATCGTCTCTATCAGGAATACAGAACAGAGATGAAACCGATTCTGGCAATTTATGGCGGTGGGTTTGGTTACGATTTTAAAGTTGCAGAAATGCTGCAATCTGAAGCCGATGCTGAAATAAACCGGGTCTTTACTATCTATTTTGAGAATAGCGATGCAATGGATGGCTTTTTCTCAGATGCGGATTACCTGAAAGTGAAGCAGCAATTCTTTGATAAGTCGGTAGGCAGTGTGACGATAATTTCCAGTTATGAGAAAGCGGTCATTTGAAGAGCCCTTTTTGGTGAGTTTGATTTTTAGGCTGTTTTCGGGCCAGCTAGCATTGAAACAGGCTCCGTTTATAACTCAAAACAGGTAGGTTTGTGCTGGTATAGCTGCTATTACTGCCTAAAAAAGTCTCAACAATGCTAGAATCGCTGAAGTTTATATCTGTCACTGCTGGCAGTTGAACGACAGTATTTTATTTTCATATTTCTAAAGGTTGTTATGAAAGTACCAAAACGCCTTCGGCCGCTGGTTGAGGATGGCCTGATCGACGAAGTGCTTAGTCGTCTCATGAGCGGTAAAGAAGCCGATATCTTTATCGTGCGTTGCGGCGACATAATTCGCTGCGCCAAGGTCTATAAGGATGCGGTCAAACGCAGTTTTAAGAATGCTGCGCAATATCAGGAAGGGCGTAAAGTTCGTAATGGTCGTCGTGCCCGGGCGATGGAAAAGAACTCGGCCTATGGCCGTAAGCAGCAGGAAGAGATCTGGCAAAACGCTGAAGTCGATGCGTTATCAAGGCTGCATCAGGCCGGCGTGCGGGTGCCGGAGACTTTCGGTTGTATTGATGGTGTGCTGTTGATGGAACTGGTCACCGATGACGAAGGTGATGTTGCCCCGCGTCTGGGAGAGGTTGTTCTGACTGAGGAGCAGGCCCTCGAAGACCATGCGGTGATGATGTACTACGTGATGCTGATGTTATGTGCAGGCATTGTTCATGGCGATCTGTCTGAATTCAATGTGCTGGTGGATGATTACGGCCCGGTGATTATCGACCTGCCGCAGGCGGTCGACGCTTCGGCTAACAACAGTGCCCGGGCAATGCTGCTGCGTGATGTAAATAATATGACCCGTTACTACGGAGAGTACGCTCCACAGATTCTTGCATCACGTTATGGTGAAGAGATGTGGGCGTTATATGAAGAGGGTGAGTTAAAACCCGATACCGAGTTAACAGGTTTATATGCCGGTGATGCTGATAGTGCAGATGTTGATTCGGTTATGGATGAGATTAAGGCAGTAATGCAGGAAGAACGTGAACGTTTAGAGCGTATGGAAGCTGAAGAGGCCTGAAGCATTCTATCTAAGGAAGTTGTTCCTGATATTTTGCAAGCCAAAAAAAACCGCCTGATGGCGCAATGCGGTTCGCTTAAGCAGAGCAGTATTTAAACAGAGTAACATTGTGATCCACTGGATAGCTGGTCTTTGATATTTTTACGTCCGGGGTGTGGTCCACCTCGGACGCCTTTCTAAAAACAGGGCTGCGATGCCTGATCACAGCTCTGATAATCGTCGCCCTGTTCCTGAGACCGGCTGAGCACCGGCCATCACTATTACCTGTTCCGTTATGTGTTCGAGGCGATAATATCCCGCAATACCATCGGCAAGATGCCCTTGTGACGTATCTGATCAAGCTCTGATGAAGTATCAACACGTGATAGCAGCTCAAACTGCTCTGATGAGCCATCCGCCCTGTGAATGGTCAGCTCCAAAGAACCCCTGGGCTCAAGGGTATCAATACCATTCAAATCAAATGTTTCTGAACCATCCAAATTGAGAGAAGCTCGCGTCACCCCTTCTGGTAATTGCAGCGGCAGAACGCCCATGCCTACCAAGTTGGATTTGTGAATACGCTCAAAGCTCTCCGCAATAATAGCTCTGACACCCAGCAAGGCTGGCCCTTTTGCAGCCCAATCCCGTGACGATCCTGTGCCATACAGCTTACCGCCAAATACAACGGTGGACGTGCCTTCTTCACGGTAACGCGCAGCGGCGTCGTAAATAGACATTTGAGCAGGTTCAGCTTCTGAGGAGTGCTCAGACGGATGATAAGTGGTTACGGCACCAGTGGTGCCAGGTAGCATCAGGTTTCTGGCTTTAACGTTGCCGAAAATGCTGCGCAGCATCACGTGGTGATTGCCTCGGCGTGCCCCAAGTGATGTCAGGTCAGATTCTGCAACACCTTGTGAGGTTAGGTACTCTCCTGGTGGAGAATCCGGGCGTATACGGCTTACCGGTGAAATATGGTCTGTGGTTGTGTTGTCATCACACATCACCAGCATGCGTGCCCCTGAGATATTGTTTAACGCGTCTTGTGGTGTTTCCAGTGAGAAACCGTCGAAGAAAGAGATTTCCTGGATGTAGGTCGAATCTGCATCCCAGTCATAAACCGGGCCGGCAGGAGATTCCAGGTTCTGCCATGTATCCGGGCCGTCGAGAGAATTTTCATAGGTTTCTCTGAAGGCTTTCGGATCCATACATTCACGCATGGTCTGCATAATTTCAGAATTGCTGGGCCAGATATCTTTAAGGAAAACATTGTTGCCTTTAGCGTCCTGACCAATAGGTTGAGTGGTCACATCAATATTCACGTTACCCGCCATCGCCATAGCAACGACCAAAGGGGGTGACATGAGGAAGTTGGCATCAACATCCGGATGCACACGGCCTTCAAAATTTCGATTACCGGATAAAACCGACGCTGCGATAATATCGCGGTTTTGCAACGCTTCTTCGATACTTGGTGCCAGAGGGCCAGAATTACCCACGCAGGTTGTACAGCCATAACCCGCGGTATTAAAACCCAGTGCATCTAAATGTTGTTGCAGGCCTGCCTTGGTTAGAAAGTCGGTGGCCACCGGTGACCCCGGTGCTAACGATGTTTTAACGCCATCAGGTACTTTCATCCCAAGCTCATTTGCTTTCTTGGCAAGTAAGCCAGCGGCAATCAGTAAGCCGGGGTTAGATGTATTGGTACAGGCCGTGATCGCGGCAATCACGATATCGCCGTCCTTTAACTCCCTTTCAGGTAACGGCGCGAAAATACCCGCTTCGTCTGCTTTCATAGGGGTCACGTTAACGACTTCGGGTTTGCGTTCTCCTTCAGCCGCAGCCTTTCTGAAAACGTTGCCGATCTCAGCCAGAGGTAATCTGTCCTGAGGCTTTTTCGGACCAGCCACAGAAGGCTCAACAGTGGATAAATCAAGCTGAAGAAGATCTGTATAGTGCGGAAGAGGCTGTCCTGGCGTCCAAACCATATTTTGTGCTTTATAAAAAGCGAGTGGCAGATCTCCATCCCTACCGGTTGCTCTCATATAATCGGCAGAAATTTCATCAAATGGGAAAAAGCCCATGGTGGCGCCATATTCGGGCGACATATTGGCAACGGTCGCCCGATCAGGCAGGGAGAGGCTGGCGCTTCCCTCACCGATGTATTCAACAAACTTACCAACAACACCACCCGGATATTTTCGCAGCATTTCCGTGATCGTCAGTACTAAGTCTGTCGCGGTGACACCTTCTCTTAGTGCTCCCGTGAGCTCAACACCCACTACTTCTGGTGCCAGCATTTGCATGGGTTGGCCAAGCATGGAGGCTCCGGCTTCAATGCCGCCAACGCCCCAGCCCACAATACCTAAAGCGTTAGCCATTGGCGTATGGCTATCCATACCAATGAGGGTATCCGGCACCATCAGGTCATTGATGTTGAGATAGCCTTGGGCCAAATATTCCAGGTTAACCTGATGAACAATACCGGTTTGCGGGGGAATAATCCTGATGGTGTCAAATGCCTGTGCACCCCATTTCAAAAATGCATATCGTTCTATATTTCTTTCAGCTTCCAGTTCGCTATTGATTCTTAGAGAAGCCGGGCTACCCGTATTATCCATGGTAACTGTGTGATCGATAACCAGGTCGGCGCGCACCAAAGGCTCAATTATCGCGGGATCCAGACCCATGCGCTGAACCGCTGAGCGCATAGCAGCAAAATCCACAATAGCGGGTGTGCCACTCAGGTCGTGCATAATGACACGACCTGCCGTGAAAGGAATTTCGATCGGCTTTGTGCCTTGATGTTCTGTCCAGCTTCCAAGAGCCTGAACCTGCTCAGCGGTTACGCCGTTTTGGCCAACATTTCGGGCGATACCTTCCAGGATAGGGCGAAGAGAAAAAGGTAGTTCATCAAGCTTTATACCAAATAGTTCAGCGGTATCTGGAAGGCTATGGTAGCTGTGTGCTGTTCCGGGAATTGTTTTAATGGAACGGGATGGATCGAAATCGATAGGACTTGTCATATTTTATACCTCACGCAGATGGGACGTTTCTGAACCTATAACCTTTTTCGTACGAGCCTCCGGTCATTGTTGGAGCTGCTCGATCTCCTTGTTAGTCATATATTCAGCCGTCAAACGAACCGCTATTACCTGCAACATGAATTATTACTTTATCAGGATTGTCGACAATATTATCTGATAGACGCCTTAAATCAAGTGATATCGGAATGCTTTCGTCTGAATTACATACAATCTACGACTATTTGCTAGTGCATATAGACTTTTTTGAACAATTTTTAAGTAGTATTGGGCTAGTTTATGCAACGCAGAATGACTGTGGCGCTACTTCAATGAATGAATAAAGGATCAAGGATTGAATAAGCAAAGCGAAGCCACATGTGTAGGTGAATGGGCTGCTAAATTCAAGCCAATGAGAGAAGAGGCTCCCTAACTGGCGCACTTTCGGTACAACTATACTCAACTCGGTAGTGCCCTGAGGTTCCATATCCTCTGAAGTCGACCAGGACCCAGGTACGATTCAGGGTGTCTAACAGGTCGATTAAATCACTAAAGGCACTAGAGTCAGTTAACCAACCGTGGAATAAAAAACGATTGACTTACCTGGGCACCTAAAAGAATTAAGCATCAATCTAAATGATTATTATTAACAACAAATAAGACCCTACCATATTTATAAAGAAATACATTAAACCAATGTATACCATCTGAAATACGTTGATTTTACTACTATTTATCTTATTTATATCGACTATAAGCTTCATTTAAATAGTTTTCATTGAGCTGTTTGTAACTTTTTCTTTATAATCTGTCACCGAATCATAATTCGATTTAATTGAGACGAGACGTTGGACGCCATGAGCTACTATTCTGAGTACTTAGAAGAAATTGAGGTTCGTAAAAAGGACCTGGGTCTAAACCCAAAACCAATCGATAGCGCTGAATTGCTATCTGAAATCATTGCCCAGATTAAAGACGCGGGTAATGCAGAGCGCGAAGCTTCTCTAAACTTCTTCATCTACAACATTCTACCTGGTACTACTCCAGCGGCTGGCGTTAAAGCGGATTTCCTGAAAGAGATCGCCCTGGGTAAAGAAATTGTTGCAGAGATTTCTGCTGAGTTTGCTCTTGAGCAACTATCTCACATGAAAGGCGGTCCTTCTGTTGAAGCACTGCTGGATATCGCACTGTCTGACGATGCTCAGGCTGCTGCCGCGGGTGAAGTTCTGAAGTCTCAGGTATTCCTGTACGACGCAGACACCGCTCGTCTGGCTGACGCTTTCAAAGCGGGTAACGCCATCGCCAAAGACATCCTGGAAAGCTACTCAAAAGCTGAGTTCTTCACCAAGCTGGATGAGATCCCAGAGAAGATCAAAGTTATTACCTACATTGCTGGTGAGGGTGATATCTCTACTGACTTACTGTCTCCAGGTAATCAATCTCACTCCCGTGCTGACCGTGAACTGCACGGCCTGTGTATGATCTCGCCAGAAGCTCAGCAGGAAATCGCTGAGATGGGCAAGCAAAACCCTGATGCTAAAGTGATGCTGATCGCTGAAAAAGGCACCATGGGTGTAGGCTCTTCCCGTATGTCCGGTGTTAACAACGTTGCACTGTGGGCTGGTGAAAAAACTTCTCCATACATCCCATTCATCAACAACAATCCGGTCGTTGCAGGTACTAACGGTATCGCTCCTATCTTCCTGACGACTGTTGGTGTAACTGGCGGTATCGGTCTGGACCTGAAAAACTGGGTTAAGAAAACCGACGCTAACGGCGAAGTTGTTCGTGACGCAAACGGCGACCCAGTACTGGAAGAAGCATACTCAGTTGCTACTGGTACCGTTCTGACCATCGATACTAAAGCTAAGAAACTGTACAACGGCGACCAAGAGCTGGTTGATATAGCTGATGCTTTTACGCCACAAAAAGTGGAATTCATGAAGGCTGGCGGCTCTTACGCGGTAACCTTCGGTAAGAAGCTGCAAACGTTCGCTGCTGAAACTCTGGACGTTGAAGCTCCAGCTGTTTATGCACAATCTAAAGAAATTTCTCACGAAGGCCAGGGCCTGACTGCTGTTGAGAAGATCTTCAACCGCAACGCTGTTGGTGTATCTTCTTCTACTCCTTTGCACACTGGTTCTGACGTTCGCGTTAAAGTGAATATCGTAGGTTCTCAGGATACTACTGGTCCTATGACCTGTCAGGAACTGGAAGCCATGGCTGCTTCTACTATTTCAACCAGCGTTGATGGTGCCTTCCAGTCTGGTTGTCACACAGCATCTGTATGGGATAACAAAGCTAAGGCAAACACGCCTAAGCTGATGGCGTTCATGAACGCATTCGGTGCAATCACAGCACGTGACCCGAAACACGTTTATCACTCCATGACTGACGTAATTCACAAGGTACTGAACGACATTACCGTTGACGATCGTGCGATCATCATCGGTGGTGACTCTCACACCCGTATGTCTAAAGGTGTGGCGTTCGGTGCTGACTCCGGTACCGTTGCGATCGCACTGGCGACTGGTGAAGCAGCAATGCCAATCCCAGAGTCTGTGAAGGTAACCTTTAAAGGTTCTATGCAGCCTCACATGGACTTCCGTGACATCGTACACGCGACTCAAGCACAAATGCTGAAGAAGTTCGCTGGCGAAAACGTATTCCAGGGTCGTGTAATCGAAGTACAAATCGGTACTCTGCTGGCTGACCAGGCCTTCACCTTCACTGACTGGACTGCAGAAATGAAAGCGAAAGCTTCTATCTGTATTTCTACTGACGAGACGCTGATCCAGTCTCTGGAACTGGCTAAGTCCCGTATCCAGATCATGATCAACAAAGGTATGGAAAACGAAGCGGGTATGCTGCAAGGTCTGATCGACCTGGCTGACAAGCGTATCGCTGAAGTGAAATCCGGCGAAGCGCCTGCTCTTGCTCCAGACGACAACGCTAAGTACTACGCTGAGCTTGTAGTTGACCTGGACGTAATCGACGAGCCAATGATTGCTGACCCAGACGTAAATAACGAAGAGATCTCTAAGCGTTACACCCACGATGTGATCCGTCCGGCTTCTTACTACGATGGCCGTCAGGTAGATCTGGGCTTCGTTGGTTCTTGTATGGTTCATAAAGGTGATATGCAGATCATCGCTGCGATGCTGCGTAACCTGGAGAAGAAAGGTCCTATCACCTTTAAAGCGCCATTAGTCGTTGCGCCACCTACTTACAACATCGTTGACGAGCTGAAAGCGGAAGGCGACTGGGAGCTGCTGGAGAAATTCGCTGGCTTTGAGTTCTCTGACGAGAATCCAAAAGAAGAAGCACGTACCAAGTATGAAAACATTCTGTACCTGGAGCGTCCTGGATGTAACCTGTGTATGGGTAATCAGGAAAAAGCAGAAGCGGGTGACACCGTACTGGCTACTTCTACCCGTCTGTTCCAGGGCCGTGTTGTAGAAGATACTACAGAGAAGAAAGGTGAGTCTCTGCTGGGCTCAACCCCAATGGTTGTACTGTCTTGTATCCTGGGTCGCTTCCCGACTCTGGAAGAGTACAAAGAAGCGGTTGAGGGTATTAACCTGACTACTTTCGTTCCGCCTGGTGAAGACCTGAGCGTAGCACATGCGGCTATCCCGGCTGCACGCATCTGATCACTGATAACGTGACTAACAAAAAGCCCTGATCATTCAGGGCTTTTTTTTTATTATCTGTTCAGGCTCGGACCTGGCTTTCTAACCACCTCTGTGCAGCCTGAACAGATGTCGGTGTTGCGCAGCAGGCGCAATGGAACATTGCTGGCTGCGCTTACCTCGCATTGGCTGCCGCCAATGGTGGAGAGCTTTGTAGCCTCTGCTTACCCCGCTAACTGACGATGAACCAAAAAAAACCGATGTTGGTATCAACATCGGTTTTTCTATCAAGCCCTTTTAAAGCTCACCTTCTATAGCTCAAATGCTTAAGTGAACAGCATTGCGCCATCAGGCGGGTTTTTTAAGGCTGCTTAAACGTTATGCAGATGCGATAACGTTAGATGCAGCGTCCTGGTAGCTCTGGATCTGATCGAAGTTCAGGTAGCGGTAAACATCTTCAGCCATGCTGTCGATCTTAAGAGCGTATTCCATGTACTCAGCTACAGTCGGCAGCTTACCGGTCAGAGCGGCAACAGCGGCCAGCTCAGCAGAAGACAGGTAAACGTTAGCGCCGGTACCCAGACGGTTAGGGAAGTTACGGGTAGAGGTAGACACGACAGTCGTGTTATCACCTACGCGTGCCTGGTTACCCATACACAGGGAACAACCTGGCATTTCCATACGTGCGCCAGCCTTACCGAAGATGTTGTAGTAACCTTCTTCAGTCAGTTGAGCGGCATCCATCTTAGTCGGTGGAGCGATCCACATACGGGTTGGCAGCGCAGTGCCAGCCGCATCCAGCAGCTTACCAGCAGCACGGAAGTGGCCGATGTTAGTCATACAAGAACCGATGAATACTTCGTCGATCTTCTCGCCAGACAGCTCAGACAGCAGCTTCACATCATCCGGATCGTTAGGGCAGGCCAGGATAGGCTCTTTAACGTCAGCCAGATCGATTTCGATAACTGCAGAGTAATCCGCGTCAGCATCGCCTTCCATCAGTTCTGGGTTAGCCAGCCACTCTTCCATACCTGCTACACGACGCTCGATAGTACGAGGATCGCCGTAACCCTGATCCATCATCCACTTCAGCATGGTGATGTTAGAGGTCAGGTATTCTTTGATCGGCGCATCGTTCAGCTTGATAGAACAAGCCGCAGCGGAACGCTCGGCAGCGGAGTCAGACAGTTCGAATGCCTGTTCAACTTTCAGGTCTGGCAGACCTTCGATTTCGAGGATACGACCAGAGAAGATGTTCTTCTTACCGGCTTTAGCAACAGTCAGCAGACCCTGCTTGATCGCGTAGTAAGGGATAGCGTTAACCAGGTCACGCAGAGTGATGCCCGGTTGCAGCTTGTCGCCCTTGAAGCGAACCAGAACAGACTCAGGCATATCCAGAGGCATTACACCTGTAGCGGCTGCGAAAGCAACCAGGCCAGAACCCGCTGGGAAAGAGATGCCGATTGGGAAACGGGTGTGGGAGTCACCACCGGTACCAACAGTATCAGGCAGCAGCATACGGTTCAGCCAGGAGTGGATTACACCGTCACCAGGGCGCAGTGATACACCGCCGCGGTTCATGATGAAGTCTGGCAGAGTGTGGTGAGTCTGAACGTCAACCGGCTTAGGATAAGCTGCAGTGTGACAGAAGGACTGCATTGTCAGGTCAGCAGAGAAGCCCAGGCAAGCCAGGTCTTTCAGCTCGTCACGGGTCATCGGACCAGTAGTGTCCTGAGAGCCTACTGTAGTCATCTTAGGCTCACAGTAAGTACCAGGACGAATACCTTCTACGCCACAAGCCTTACCAACCATCTTCTGAGCCAAAGAGTAACCTTTGCCAGTGTCGGCAGGCTGCTCAGGCTTACGGAACAGATCAGTTGGCCCCATACCCAATGCTTCACGGGCACGTTCAGTCAGACCGCGACCGATGATCAGAGGGATACGGCCGCCGGCACGTACTTCGTCCAGAATAACCGGAGTCTTCAGACCGAATTCGCACAGCACTTCGCCAGTATCAGCGTTCTTGGTAACACCTTCGTATGGGTAAACGTCAATAACGTCGCCCATGTTCATCTTTTCAACGTCCATTTCGATCGGCAGTGCGCCGGCATCTTCCATAGTGTTGAAGAAGATAGGTGCGATCTTGCTACCGAAGCAGTAACCACCTGCACGCTTGTTAGGTACGTTCGGGATATCGTCACCGAAGAACCAGAGTACAGAGTTTGTCGCAGACTTACGGGAAGAACCGGTACCTACTACGTCACCTACGTAAGCAACAGGGTGGCCTTTAGCTTTGATCTCTTCGATCTGCTTCAGTGGGCCAACAACGCCGTTGTTGGTTGGCTCAATACCATCACGCTCCATCTTCAGCATCGCATTGGCGTGCAGTGGGATATCAGGACGGGTGAAAGCGTCAGGAGCAGGGGACAGATCATCGGTGTTAGTTTCACCGGTAACCTTGAATACAGAAACTGTTATTTTCTCAGCCAGTTCAGGCTTGGAAGTGAACCATTCGCCGGCAGCCCAGGATTCCATGATCTGCTTAGCAGAAGCGTTACCCGCCTCAGCCTTGTCTTTAACGTCGTGGAATGCGTCAAACATCAGTAGGGTGTGGGACAGAGCTTTAACAGCCGTTGCAGCCAGAGCTTCGTCATCCAGCGCAGCGATCAGCGGCTCGATGTTGTAACCGCCCAGCATAGTACCCAGCAGCTCAACTGCTTTAACGTTGCTGATCAGTGGGGAAGATGCTTCGCCTTTAGCGATAGCAGCCAGGAAGCCTGCTTTTACGTATGCCGCCTGGTCAACACCGGCTGGTACACGATTTTCCAGCAGGTCCAGGATAAATGCTTCTTCACCAACTGGTGGGTTTTTCAGTATCTCAACCAGAGCCGCTGTTTGATCAGCGTCCAGTGGTTTAGCCGGCACGCCTTCTTGGGCGCGTTCTTCTACATGTTTACGGTAAGCTTCAAGCACGATATAGCCCTCATCGGTTTATCTCTGTCAGGCATAGTGTTGTTGTAAATATAGGCCTGACAGCTGATCGATCGTAATTTATCGATCTTGAATTGGCGCATGAATTCTATCGCAAACCGCCCGTAAAGTTAAGATTTGTCGACAATTTCTACGCTTATGCTTTCTTACTAGAGAGAAGTAAGAGCCGATCTCTGTTTTCTGATTAAATGATCTTATGTTGCTGATATAGATCAAGAATTGGTTGTTTTGGGGGGGTAACCGGGCGCAAAAAAAGTATGATGGTGCTGCTTTGAATGAAAATTCTGTTTGTATTTAGTTAAACAGGCGTTTATATATTAACGCTCGTTACTAAACTGTTGGTCGATGAGATTGTTACTCTGACTCTGGAAATAAGTGCCAGTTTAACCCTTACATCGGATCATGCAGGTACAGAATAATAACTATCAGACGTAAAGGATAAGCGTGTGAACTCTCCGATATGGGCCGCGATATCAGGTTGGGAACTTAATGCCGAATTAGAAGGTATGAGTGCACTCAATATAGAGACTCTGTTTACTGCACTGGAGGGCAAGTCGCTTATCTATGATGGTCCTCATAAATCGGTTTTGCTGCACCATTTTACCCGGCTGGTGGCGTCTCAGCCTAATAATCTTCGTAGCCATGTGCAGCGGGTTTATCTTTCTATTCTTTGTCATGACGCGGCAGAGTTAAGTGGTGCAATAAGTGATCTGTTTCAGACTCTGAACGGCCGTGGGCAGGCGTTGCGCAAACGTCTGTTAAATCAGGCGGCTCCCCTGTTGCGCGCTGATGAACTGGCTCTGTTGCGACAAATTGATGAAACCGGTGAGCTGAATCTGCTGTTGAAAATACAGAGTCAGCGCTCGATGTTGTGTAACGGTTGTTACTCTGTAGCCTGATCAAAAACAGACTCTTAGCAATTAAACGATCAAAAAAGGAATGATTGTGGGTATTTCGCAAATAAAACTGAGCAGGAACGCTGCCAATCGTGTAATCCGGGTTGGTATTGCTGGTTTCGAGAGTCAGTCGCGTACTGCGATCAATCTGTTTTTTATGCAGCAGGGTCAACAATACACTCTGGTACCGATGGAACAAGCCGATGTGCTTATCGTCGATATGGAGCATCCGGCGGTTACTCCTGTGCTAGAACAGTACCGTAGCCTGCGTCCGTTAGTCGCAGTTACCGCAACGGAAAATGCTTTTGCAGGTGCTGTAACACTTAAGAAACCGTTGGAAGGCAAGCGCCTGATGAAAGCGATTGGCCAGGCCTGCGAACAATTTGTACCGGCTAACTCAGCAGAAAAAGAGTTGCCTGCTGCGGTTACGAATGGCGGGGAAAAAGCGTTTCAGGAGTATCAGAAGCGTGTTGCAGCCGGCCGTCAGGCTATGGAAGATTATCAGCATAACAGCACAACACGAGAGCAACTGTCATCTAAAGTGCGACAGCGCTTCGTGCTCGAAGATACACCGCAAGTTACGCCAGAAAAGGTCGTTAAGCCCTCTGTGCCTGCTAAGAAGCAGACTAAACAACAAGCTAAGCAACAGGCGGCGAAGCCTGTCGCTGCAAGTAAAGCTAAAACAGTGACCAGGCAAGCAGCTGCTAAAGTTGCTGCCAAGAGCCAATCTCAAGCAGATCTGCCGCAAGAGCGTAAAGCACCAGAAAAGAAACCGCAGGAAATTAAAGCCAGGCTTTCATATCAAATGGTGTATGAATGCTGTGGTAACGCGCCGGATGTCAATATGCATGAGCCGGAGCAGCGCCGCCGAGTGTTTTTTAAAGATAATTCAACCTTACTGGCAGCGCTTAAAGATGCTATCGATGAGGCTCAGAAAACCCAGCAGCCAGTGGAAATAGCAGGCTTGCCGGGCACTCTGGCATTCCTGCCTGGGCCGGGCTGCTTCCTTTTCGATTTTAGCGAAGAGCTATTAGTGCCTCTGGCGCTGACCCGTTTTGGCTATCAGGAGCTGAACCTGAAGAGCCGCCCTGATCTGGATGTCGATCGGCCTAGTATCGCGGGGTCGAAAGTAACAATTGAAGCCTGGGATCAACTGCTGTGGAAGGTCGCTCTGTGGACCTCTAAAGGGCGCCTGAATAAGGCTCTCGATCCTGAAAAACCCTATCGATTGGCAGCGGAACTGGATTTTGATCGTCTGTTGGCGATTCCGCATGCTTCGACTATCAGTAGCCTTTGGGGACGGCATAGTTTGTCTGCTCTGGAAGTGGTTAAAGTGCTTAAAATTAATCAGCGCTATGTATTTTCATTTATGTCGGCAGCCAACTCGTTGGGTGTCTTTAAGTAGTACTTTTAAGTAGTTCAATCAGCGATGCCCCGGTATGGGGTAATCGTAGTGTCAGGATGACATGAAGGATAAGTAGTAGGGAATCGTTGTAAGTATTTTCTGTAGTATATCCAGTGAGGGATTTGTGGGAGATTATAATCAGGATTCAATTCGCTATATTGCGATCACTCCGAGTGGCGCATATTTTGCGACATTGAATTCTACACCTGATGATGCGCGGGCATTATTGTTACAGCTGTTATCTACCGACTTCGCATTGCTATATTCCCTGGAACTGGTAGCCGAACTGGCGGATCTGGACGAAACCCAGGCCATGGGATTGTTCCAGCAACTACTTGATCGGGGGTTTGTAGCGCTGACGGATGCACCACCTGAGATCCCTCGTGGGCCGCTGGAAGAGTTGTTACCGGATATGCTTAAGCAGTTATCCGATTCCGGCAAGTCGTTGCTGGCTGACGATCAGGGCTTCTGCCTTTCTTCGACCGGTTATTCGGCTGAGCAATCTGAGACACTGGCTGCACTGGCTGCCGATCTGATCTCATTGCAGGAACGTCATAAGCAGGTTCTTAATGGTGAGTTGGGGCTGGCAGGTGACTCCTGGGGCATTATGAATGCGGTAGGCCAGAGTCAGATAGGTTGCTGGGTGCTACACATTGGTCATCAGCGTTTCTGTCTGGTGATTTCAGACATGCCAAGACTGAATCAGCAGGCGTTTGCTGCTTTGCTGGGTTGTCTGGCGCGTCGCTATCTTGAATATTAAATTTTTCTGATTAAAAAACAGGGCCCGCCTGACGGGCTCCTTTGCACTTAATAAGGAGTGTTCTATGCGTTCTGAGATGCTTACATCAATTCTGAGTGATCTCAACGGCACATCGGCTGATATCGAAGCCTCTGCGGTTATTTCGACCGACGGTTTAATGATTGCTGCGTTGTTGCCATCAACTATGGATGAAGACCGTGTCGGTGCGATGAGTGCCGCAATGTTGTCTCTGGGTGAGCGTACGTCTAAAGAGCTGACTCGGGGTGATCTTGAGCAGGTGCTGGTTAAAGGTGATGAGGGTTATATCCTGATGACTCATGCGAATCAGGATTCTGTACTGACTGTTGTAGCTAAACCTAATGCCCGTCTGGGTCTGATTTTCCTGGACGTTAAGCGTGCCGCTGAGGCGATCGGTAAGATTCTTTAAATGTGGTTTTAATCAGGTGTCGGTGTTCAGGGATGAATCACACAAACAGGGATGAGGCGGGCTGACGCCTTAACCAATAAGGCTAGAAGTATGTCTGATCAAGACACAGGTGAGACCCGTACCGTCGAGATTAAATATTTCGACGGATCAACGCGTACCGCTGAGATTGTCGACAGAGAGGTTCCCTATCCTGACGGCAAGTTAATCGTATCCCGTACCGACCCGCAGGGTAATATTACCCATGCGAACCAGGCATTTATTGATATGTCCGGTTATACCGAAGAGGAGTTGATCGGTACAAATCACTATATATTGCGTCATCCTGATATGCCTGCGATCGCTTTCAAAGGGTTGTGGGATACTATCGATGCGGGCACTAAATGGCATGGTTATGTTAAAAACCTGCGTAAGGATGGTGCGTATTATTGGGTAAAAGCGACCGTTATTCCGAATATCCGGAACGGTAAATTAGTAGGTTATACCTCGGTTAGACGTAAGCCTTCGCGAAGTAAGATTGCGGAAAGCGAAGCGTTGTACAAAACCCTGTTGGCTGAGGAGTAAGACCATGACTTACAATTTAACGGTTAGCCCTGACTTTGCGCCTGACCACATCTCCGGTTGGTATTTTTTTAACACATGGCTACAGCGTCAGCTTGATACAGGTATTCATCTTGAGCTGTACGATTGCTTCGATGAGCAGCGCAAGGATATCAAGGCGGATAAGTTTGATCTTATTTACGCTAATCCCTACGATGCTTCAATGCTGGTAAGAGAGTTAGGCTTTACCGCTATTGCGCGCCCGGCGGGTAAGTCCGATGAGACGGTTATTGCAGTGAATGCCGATTCGGCATTTCAGACTGTGGAAGACCTGGCCACTGGTAGTCGTGTTGCTACAACAGATGATCCTGATGTGCATACCATGGGGATGATTATGCTGGAATCAGCCGATCTGGATAAGTCCAATGTCGAGCTGAGCGAGCAGGCGAGCTACATAGTCGTCGCTAAAAAATTACTTAACGGTGATGCTGAAGCAGGTTTTTTCCTCAAGGAAGCTTACGATGAGCTGTCGGACCTGATTCGATCAAAAATGCGGGTTCTGGTCAGTAGTCAGATCAGTGTGGTTCATCACTCCTTGCTGGTTGGGCCGCGTATGGCGGATCAGGTGCCTGCGCTGCAGCACTGCCTTCTTTCCATGCAGGACACCGAAAAAGGCAAAGGTGTGCTGGAAAGCATGGACTTTGACGGTTGGGAGCCGATGGACTCGGAGCAGACCGAGTTTATGATCGACCTGATTGATACGCTTATCGATTAAAAACTTAAGTTTTTAATCGAAATAGCTGGATAGAACGCGCCTTAGGGCGCGTTTTTTTATCTGTCACGCTTTGAACCGCTGTGGCTGCTTACAACGTAGTATACATTCCCACTTCACTGCTGATGTATGAAATTCCCAGGTCAGGTCTTCGGTTATTTAGGTTTTTATTTGGCCCGGGGTGTATTCTATTCTGAGTAGCCCAGATTGAATTCGGATGCTGATTCAGCCTGGGTTCTTGCAGAATCAGAGTTAGGCAGGGGAGGTGGGTAATGGCTACTTGGCTTATGTGGGGTCTGCAGGTTATGTCGGCCCTCTTTATATTTTGCATCGGTTTAGTGGTGTTTATAGTTATCTGCCTCTATATACAGGATGTAACTCAGACTAAACAGGCGATCCGGCGCAATTACCCTGTGATAGGCCGTTTTCGTTATCTGTTCGAGAAACAGGGAGAGTTTTTTCGGCAGTATTTCTTTGCTATGGACCGCGAGGAGATGCCTTTCAACCGTGCTGAGCGTAGCTGGGTGTATCGTGCTGCAAAGAATGTAGATCGTATGGTTGCCTTCGGATCTACCCGTAACCTTGATTCGCCAGGCACTATTCTCTTTATGAATTGTGCATTTCCGACGCTTGAAGAGGATGCGGTACCCACCAGTAAGATCACCCTGGGGCCGTTTTGTAAACATCCATATACCACCAGTTCGGTGTTTAATATTTCCGGTATGAGTTACGGCGCGATCTCTAAACCTGCGGTTTTAGCGCTATCCAGGGGGGCGGCGAAGGCCGGTTGCTGGATGAATACCGGGGAGGGAGGGCTGAGTTCTTACCATCTTGAGGGTAATTGTGACATTGTATTTCAGATCGGTACTGCTAAGTACGGAGTACGTGACGAAAATGGACAACTTAGCAATCAGCTGCTGCGTGAGGTTGCCGGGCATCCTCAGGTGAAAATGTTTGAGATCAAGATGAGCCAGGGTGCTAAGCCGGGTAAAGGCGGTATTCTGCCCGCTGCGAAGCTGACCGCAGAGATCGCTGCGATCCGCGGGATTCCGCAGGAGCAGGCATCAATCAGTCCTAACGGGCATCCTGATATCCGGTCACCAGAAGATCTGCTAAACATGATTAATCGAATTCGTGATGTGACCGGTAAACCGGTTGGCTTTAAAGCAGTACTTGGTGATGACAAGTGGCTTGAAAAGTTTCTTGATCTGGTTGTCAGGCGGGGAGAAGAAGAAGCACCGGATTTTATTACTATCGATAGCGCTGACGGCGGCACGGGAGCTGCACCCCAGCCGCTCATGGATTACGTAGGGCTAGCTTTGAAAGAAAGCCTGCCTTTGCTGGTTGATATGTTAATTGAGCGTGGTCTGAAGAAACGTATAAAGGTGATCGCCTCCGGTAAGCTGATTGTGCCATCTAAAGTGGCCTGGGCGTTGGCTTCGGGGGCTGACTTTGTGACCTCTGCGCGCGGTTTTATGTTCTCTCTGGGTTGTATTCAGGCGTTGCAGTGTAATAAAGATACATGTCCCACAGGTATCACCACACATAATCCGCGCCTGCAGCAGGGATTGGATTCAACTGACAAAGCTGAGCGGGTTGGTTGCTATCACAAGTACATTAGTTATGGTGTTGGACTGATTTCCCACTCCTGTGGCGTGAAGGAGCCTCGAAAACTGCGTCGCCATCATGTGAAGATAGTATCTGAAAATGGGCTCTCTATTGCGATGGATAAGCTACATCCTGTGCCGGAAGAAGGCTCACATCCTTTATCCAGAGGGGATACCGACAGGGCTGCAAAGTAGGCATTCTGTAAGGGCTTTACTGGTATGTAGAAAGCGCTTTGGCTTAGTTTTGCCGATTCTTGCATACGTATTGCAGCAGTCTGTAATAACCTTATATGAGGGGGGGAATCAAAATAGCAGTATTTCGTTCATTAATACGACAACACAAACGCTTCAAATCGGTAATAGCTTGCCGTCCGGTAAAGTACAAGGTTCTCAACCTGCTCAGGAAAGACCGTCTTTACGGGGGCAAAGTCAGTTGATCCTACCAATATGAGTTGAAATGATGCGGCTGCTCTGGGTGATGCACTAACTCGTTCCGGTAATACCGATAGGTTCCCTATCCTGACGGCAATTTTGACCATGCAGGACACCGAAAAAGGTATAGGTGTGCTGGTAAGTATGGTCTGAGTGGCCAGGCCGCCGAACAGGTTCTGCTAGTTAGATCGTGCGCAAGCGCCGCTGCTAGTGGCTGGAAGAAGCAAAAAAAACGCGCCGTTGGGCGCGTTTTTATTTGTAATGCCGGAATTTGCGGCGAAAGCTGGCGAGTCCGTTGCGCCCGATCTTTTTTAATGCTTATTTAGACTCGGCACGACCGGTAAATTTACGTTCTTCTACGTTTACTTTAATCCTGTCGCCGGTTGAAATGTGCTCAGGCACTTGTACTGTTAAGCCGGTTGAAAGCAGGGCTGGTTTAGTTCTGGCTGTTGCAGACCCGCCTTTAATTGATGGGTCGGTCTCAACAATCTCGAGTTCAACGGCTGCAGGCAGGTCAAGTGCAACCGGGGCGTCATTGACGAGAATGACATGCAATCCTGGAGTGTTTTCAGTAATGAACAATAACTCATCCGCAATGCTGTCTTTGTTGAGGCTGTATGACGAATAATCTTCGCTGTCCATAAACACATATTCATCGCCATCGGAGTACGAGAACGTCACCGCGCGTCGGATCAGGTCGGCAAGGGTTAACATATCTGAATCTTTATAGGTTTCATCTATCTTGCCGTTGGTTGCAACGTTGTACATGCGCATGCGGTAGAGACTGCCACCTGCGCGGCCTTGTGGCACTGAGCGCTCAATGTCGCGAACAATATAAGCTTCACCGTTAATTTCGATAGCTGCGTTTTTCTTTATTTCACTTGCTTTCGGCATGTTAACTCGCTCTGGGATAGAAGTTCAGAAGTAATATCATTAGCGCTTAGTCTATAGGAAATCGCAAATGGATAGTTAGGATTTCTGCTTCATGATCTGAACTAGTGATATGTATTCGTCCCGTGAGCTCTGCCGATTGGGGTTATACCACCCACACCGTCCTTAAGTGTGGGCTGTTTTAAATGGAAAAAGGTTTTGACTCGGTTATATCAGGTTAATTGATATTCACTTCGCCATGGGTCGAGATAACTGCTTCACCGCCTATACGAACGGTTAGCTGCTCCTCTTCTTTATGGTCAAACTCTACGTTCAGGATACTTTGACGGGAGTCTGAATAGCCGCGTTCTACTGAGTACATATTGGTGCCTTTGCGTGCTTTTTTGTCTGCGCATAAATATGCACTAAACGCTGGTATTACTCCGCCTACTGCTGGGTTGGAGTTGTTGGCGATTTCAGGGCCGATCAGGCGGAAGTGGAAGTCGGCGGTATTAAGTTCTGTTTCAACGCAGAATATTAGTATTTCTTCTACCAGAGAAGAAGCGGCAGAAGTGCGACCCCAGGCTGCGAGATTAAATTTTGCTTGTTTCAGTGCATCTAAGCTACGCAGTGGTACGATCAGGTAGCGGGTATCGGTAGCCACTTGCATCGATTTGTATTTCAGTTGTTCGATATCATTAATGGTTAGCATCAGCATATCGGCAATTTCTGCAATCGTCGGAGTGTAATGATCAACGAAAGGCTGCACTGTCAGAGATACTTGTGAAAAAACAGGCTCTTGCTGTTTTTTATCGACATGGGCTTCGATATAACCGGAATTATGTTCGAATACAAAGGCATCGCATTCGGCAGCAGTGGCGTCCAGTTTTGCCAATACATGTGCAGCAGCGACGGTTGTATGGCTACCGACAGGTACTTCTCCGTGTGGGGTGAAGACTCTCAGTCTGGGCTTATTAACCTCTTCAGATGGATGAACAAATACGGTTTGTAGATGATTCATCTCCTGTGCCAGTTGCAGCATTTTCCGATCTGACAAGCCTGTAGCCTTGGGGAAGACCACTATTGGTGCGCCGCTGAACTTTTTATTGGTAAAAACATCGGTTGTAAAATACTGGTAATCCATCGCTCGGCCCTTGGTTTTATTTCGTAGAAACAGTTCGTCAATACTCTTTATAAAAATCACTATCTTGGTGCACCAGAAAGCAGCACCGCCCGATTTCGAGCAAAAAATAGTCAAAGTTGTAGGAATCATTCACTATTTTGTTACATATGAACAAAGCAAGACCTGTTCCAACTACCGTTTAATGGAGTTAAAGAGCCTTGAGTGCCTGGTTTAGGGCGGGTGGTTGGGCTGCAGGTTTTTGCCGAAAACCGTATGCTGTAGTGCTGGATCGGAGGGTAGCCTCCTGTTGCCAGGCCTCACAATCTTACGGAGTATAAGGTGGCCACCAGGGAATGGGTTAAAGGTTTTTTCAGTTACAACTTGTTGGGCTTCGCTTCTCTCAGGCCGCCTACCATTCTTACAGGGAGCAAACCTGTCATCTGGATATCTATCTGCATAAAGAAGGTTTTTAATGCTTTTTCTAGCCACTAGCAGAAGGCATGCCTTCCGATCTGGCAAGCGGCGAAGCCGCGTTCTGGCAGCTTTTATGTTTTGATACCGCTGCAGTTTTAAGGATATACAACTGTGGCGTTATTCATTCAGTTTGCTCATGAAGAGCCCCGGGGTGATGCCTATTACTGACTTGAACTCCCTAATGAAGTGCGCCTGGTCGTAGTAGCCGCTGATGAGTGCTATGTCACTCAGACTGCTGTTATGGCGTTGCGTGCGGATCAGTTCACGGCTGTTCCTGACCCGTTGCAGTTTGTTGTACTGCTTTGCAGTCATGCCAACTTCGCGTTGAAAGAGCCTCTCCAACTGGCGCTGGCTGATTGAGCATGCTCTGGTCAGTTCTTCAATACTGGCCTGTCCTTTGTGCAGGTTGAGCCAGTTTAGTGGTTGTCTGATATCGATGGCGCTGTTTGTGGTATATCTCAGGCAATCAGATAAATGCTGTTCAATAACTGAAATCCGGTCGATCGTCTGATCCTGATTAGAAGGCTGGTCGAAAAGCTGATCGGCCAGATCGACGGTTGAAAATCGGGTGGCGAAAGAGAGTGGGTCGCTGAGGTGGGAGCGAAGTTCAGCCAGGGGTTGTTCCATGAATGGGTAAGCCATTCCCGGGTGGAAACGTATGCCGATCGCATCAACATCGTTGTATAGGTTCAGTGCGGAAGTCTGCTGTGTCGGGCCACTGAACAGGTAAGGGGTTTTAAATGCTTCGCCATTCAGTGACCAGACAGAGCCAAAATTGAAAACCAGGCCCGCACCGCCATCGGGATGCAGAAAAAAAGTAGGCAGTGCTGTACCACCAGCCGGCCGCTTTATGCTCCAGTAGCTCTGGACATAGGGGCGAAGCAAGCGGCCAGGCTGAAATTGCCTGAAGTTTATCTGTGAAAGCTGTGAAATAGCGTGATGAGGCATGGAGGTTTTTTGCATAGAGTCAAAGTAGCACCTTTTATGCTGGTTGTACTAGCGGCATTGAATGGGTTGTGATCAGGGCAACTACGAATAGTTGCCGCTTGTTAGATAAAGGGTGTTAATCGCTTAATGGCCGCCCGGTTGATAGCTGCCCGGCTCGGAACGGAAGCTAATGGCTAAACGGTTCCAGCTGTTTATTGTGCAAATCACTAATGTCAGGTCGACCATCTGTGATTCGCTGAACTGCTGGTGAGTAGCTTGATACAGATCATCGTCGATATTGTTTTCTGCGATAAGGGTGTTTGCTTCAGCCCATGCCAGCGCGGCGCGTTCCTGCTGAGAATAAAAAGAGGTCTCGCGCCATGCGCAAAGCAGGTGGAGCCGTTGTTCGGTTTCACCGGCAGCTTTAGCTTCCTTGGTATGCATATCGATGCAATAAGCACAGCCGTTTATTTGAGATACCCTCAGTTTGATTAGCGTGATGAGAGTGTTGTTAAGGCTTCCCCGCTCAGCGCAGCTACCAATATATTGTTCAAGGTTTAACATCTGCTGCAGCCCTTGCGGTGCGGCGCTAAAAAAGTCGATACGTTGGCTCATCATATTGCTCCTGATCTGTTTAGGTTGAGCAGTAGATTAGCTGTGTCATTAGTTGGCGTATTGTATCTTTTCGACATGCAGGGCTGTTTTTCGAGCTTAATATTCAACGCTTGACTCATTTATTTATTAGACCAAGGTCTATACCTGAATGGTTCTGATGGGTTATTCTAAAAACGACTATTCAGGAGTAGGTTTAGGTTATTTGGATCTAAAAGATCGGTGGGGCTGTTGCAAGGGCGTTACCGTTTCCCAAAAAGTTACCGAAACTATGTGTTCGAGATAGGTCAGGTTAGTGCTTCTCCTGAGGGGTGAAGGGGCGAGTATTAACCTGACATTATTTTGAGGATTACCAATGAAAACTATCGTTATCGTAGGAGGAGGCGCCGGTGGGCTTGAGCTTGCAACGCGACTCGGGCATAAGCTAGGCAAGAAGAAGCAGGCCAATATTATTCTGGTTGATCGTAACCGTACCCATATCTGGAAGCCGTTGTTGCATGAAGTTGCCACCGGTTCTTTAGACATTAACAGTGATGGTGTTGTCTATCGCGCGCATTCCAGTGCCCATCACTATCAGTTTCAGTTGGGCGCTATGCTCGGTTTAGATAGGCAACAAAAGACTATCAGGTTGCAAGCGTTGAATGACGAGCAGGGCAGGGAATTGCTGCCTGAGCGCGATCTGGCGTATGATACGCTGGTGATGGCGGTGGGAAGTGTGAGTAACGATTTCGGTACGCCCGGCGTTGCCGAACATAGTTACTTCCTTGATTCGCACCAGCAGGCTGAGAACTTTCATCAGGCGCTGCTGAATCAGTTTCTGAAGATCAATCAGCAGTCCTCCGAAGCCGAGTTGCGTCTGGCAATCGTCGGTGGTGGCGCTACCGGGGTTGAATTGGCGGCAGAGCTTAATCATGTGGCTGACCTGTTACAAGTTTACGGTATGCCGGATATGTCGGCTAAACGTCTCAGAATC
The DNA here is from genome assembly GCF_050870985.1 of Amphritea sp. HPY. Lineage (NCBI taxonomy): Bacteria > Pseudomonadati > Pseudomonadota > Gammaproteobacteria > Oceanospirillales > Oceanospirillaceae > Amphritea > Amphritea sp. HPY. The sequence continues at coordinate 1,264,288 of NZ_CP194015.1, forward strand.
GATCTGATAGAGGCGGGGCCAAGAATACTGCCAGCGTTGCCGGAGCGTATTGCCGCAGCAGCTAAGCGCGAGCTTAATAAGCTGGGTGTAACTATCCATGAGCGGGTGCGAGTAACCAGTGCCGATGAACATGGCTTTATAGCCAATGAGGGTGAGTTGATCGCAGCAGACCTTAAGGTTTGGGCTGCCGGTGTAAAGGCGCCTGATTTTATTCAGCGGATAGATGCATTTGAAACAAACCGTAATGGCCAGATCGTGGTAAAGCCAAGTTTGCAGAGTACGGTAGATGATGATGTTTTTGTGATCGGTGACTGCTGTTCCTGTGAGCAACCGGATGGAAGTTGGGTCCCGCCGCGGGCGCAATCGGCCCATCAGATGGCGAGTCAGGTGTATAAGAATATTATGCTGGGTCGGCAAGGCAAGTCACTGCAGAGTTATGTTTATAAAGACCACGGTTCGCTGGTTAATCTGAGCCGTTATAGCACTGTGGGAAGTCTGATGGGGAATCTGACCAAGGGCTCGATGTTTGTCGAAGGGCGTCTGGCAAGGTTGGTGTACATCTCTCTCTATCGGATGCATCAGGTGGCGATACACGGTTGGTTGAAAGCCTCGGCGGTGTATTTTGCACAGAAGATCGGCAGTAGTGTTAAGCCTAAGATGAAATTGCACTGATCTATTATTCTTTCATTTATCACGTCCAATAAAAAACCCGGAGCAGGTAACTGTTCCGGGTTTTTTAGTTTAGCTCAAAGCTAAGTATTAAGCGTTAGCCGCTGCCAGTGCTGCGTTCAGGGTAGCGCTAGGGCGCATAACCTTCTTCACATTGTTACGGTCAGCGTGGTAATAACCGCCCAGTTCAGCAGGAGTACCCTGGACTTCACTCAGCTCAGCAAGGATCTTATCCTTGTTTTCAGCCAGTGTTTTAGCCAGAGGAGCAATCTGTGCTGCAAGTTCTGCATCTTCAGTCTGCTCAGCGATCGCTTGTGCCCAGTACAGTCCCAGGTAGAAGTGACTGCCACGGTTATCCAGCTCGCCGGTTTTACGTGATGGAGATTTGTTATTCTCCAGCAGTTTGCCGGTTGCAGCATCAAGTGTTTTAGACAGGATAGCGGCGCGTGGATTGTTCTGTTTGATACCCATGTCTTCCAGCGATACCGCCAGAGCCATGAACTCACCCAGAGAATCCCAGCGCAGGTGGTTCTCTTCTTCAACCTGTTGTACGTGCTTAGGTGCAGAACCGCCGGCGCCTGTTTCGTACATACCGCCGCCTTTCAGCATCGGTACGATGGACAGCATCTTAGCAGATGTGCCCAGCTCCATGATTGGGAACAGGTCGGTCAGGTAGTCACGCAGTACGTTACCGGTTACAGAGATAGTGTCGTTACCATGGAACATACGGTCCATGCTGTAACGGATCGCCTGGTTGTAAGTCTTGATGTAGATTTCCAGACCGTCAGTGTCGTGATCCTGCAGGTAGGTATTAACCTTCTTGATCAGCTGTGAGTCGTGGGCACGTTTGTGATCCAGCCAGAATACTGCAGGCGTGTCGGACTGACGGGCGCGGGTAACCGCCAGCTTAACCCAGTCACGTACCGGCTCATCTTTGGTCTGACATGCACGCCAGATATCGCCTTTCTCAACTTCGTGCTGCATCAGAACGGTACCGTCTGCTGCTACAACACGCATGGTGCCGGCTTCAGTTTCGAAAGTCTTATCGTGAGAACCGTACTCTTCCGCTTTTTTAGCCATCAGGCCGACGTTTGGTACTGTACCCATCGTAGTAGGATCGAACGCACCGTTGGTCTTACAGTAGTTGATCATCTCCTGGTAGATACGGGCGTAAGTGCTTTCCGGCATTACCGCTTTAGTATCTTTTGGCTTGCCGTCAGGACCCCACATCTTACCGCCGTTACGGATCATGGCAGGCATAGAAGCATCGACGATTACGTCAGAAGGAACGTGCAGGTTGGTGATGCCTTTAACGGAATCTACCATCGCCATTTCCGGACGGTGCTCGTGGCAGGCGTGGATCGCTTCTTCGATCTCTTCGCGCTTAGAGCGTGGCAGGCTGGCGATCTTGTCGTAAACGCTACCGATACCGTTGTTCGGGTTTACGCCCAGCTTGTCAAACAGTTCACCGTACTGCTCAAACAGCTCTTTGTAGAATACGGTAACCGCGTGACCGAAAACGATCGGGTGGGAAACCTTCATCATGGTCGCTTTAACGTGCAGGGACCACATTACGCCGGTTTCTTTAGCGTCATTCATGGATTCTTCAAAGAACTCACGGAGTTCCTTGCAGCTCATGCGCATGCTGTCCAGAATCTCGCCTTTTTCCAGAGGCAGTTCTTTCTTTACTTCAACGTTGCCTGCCTGATCGACGAACTCAATGCGAACATTTCCAGCTTCTTCAGTAGTGATTGACTGTTCACTGGAGAAGAAGTCACCGCCGCGCATGTAATCGGCGTGGGTGCGGGAAGCTTTGCTCCACTTACCCATTGAATGTGGGAATTTACGTACAAAGGCTTTAACTGCGCCTGGTGCACGACGATCAGAGTTGCCTTCACGCAGAACAGGGTTTACTGCGCTACCAAGGATCTTACCGTAACGATTCTGAATCTCAGTGTCGGATTCTGACTGAGGTGCTTCTGGGTAGTCAGGGATATCATAGCCCTGAGCTTGCAATTCAGCGATACAGGCTTTCAGCTGCGGAATAGATGCAGAGATGTTTGGCAGCTTGATGATGTTTGCACTTGGGTCCTGGGTCAGTTTGCCGAGGAAGGCAAGGCCGTCATCTGCTTTCTGGTCGTCTTTCAGATTATCGGGGAATGTGGACAGTATCCGACTTGCCAGAGAGATGTCACTAATCTTAACGTCGATGCCTGCAGCAGCAGTAAATGTTCTTACAATAGGTAGCAGAGAACAGGTTGCCAGAGAAGGTGCTTCGTCGGTAAGGGTGTAGTAAATCGTTTGATTATTTGTAGTCATTGTATCCCCTTTTGTTTCGGCTGGTAGCCAGAGGCTTAAGAAAGACAACTTGTGATTGTCTTATACACGAGAGTTTAAGCCTTTGGATTATTTTTTCCGCGCGCATATTATACGTTAAAAAACTACCAATACTGAAGTGCAATAGCGCTGCTACCGGGGAATTATCGACTAAATGATAGTATGGTTGTAGTTTTACAACGCTGGTGCAGCAAAGCCTTTCTATTATGGAAATAAAAAAGGGACCTGAAGAGGCCCCTTTTTATAGATGGATATCTGATCAGCGGTTAGCCAGTACCGGCTTCAGCTTCTCATTCATCTCGAGCAAGGTCTTTTCGGTGCTTTCCCAGTCGATGCAGGCATCGGTAATAGAAACTCCGTACTGCAGGTCTTCAGGGTTTTCGGTCATCTTCTGGTTGCCCCAGCCCAGATTACTTTCCACCATCAGGCCGACAATAGACTTGTTGCCATCGATAATCTGGTTGGTCACGTTTTCCATAACCAGCGGCTGCAGTGCAGGATCTTTGTTAGAGTTAGCGTGGCTGCAGTCGATCATGATGTTCTTGGTCAGACCAGCTTTGTCCAGTTCCTGTTCGCACAGGGTAACGTTGACTGAATCGTAGTTTGGCTTACCGTTACCGCCACGCAGTACTACGTGGCCGTATTTATTGCCTTTTGTCTTAACGATAGAGCACTGGCCCTCTTCGTTAATACCCAAAAAGTTGTGTGGATGAGACACAGATTCCAGCGCGTTAATAGCAACAGTAAGACCGCCATCAGTACCGTTCTTGAAGCCAACGGCACCAGACAGGCCGCTGGACATCTCGCGGTGGGTCTGTGATTCAGTGGTGCGGGCACCGATCGCCGACCATGAGATCAGATCATGCATGTATTGTGGTGAGATCGGATCCAACGCTTCAGTGGCCAGTGGCAGGCCTGCTTCGGAGAGTTGCAACAGCAATTCACGGCCGATATGCAGACCTTCTTCGATCTCAAAAGAGTCGTTCATGTGCGGATCGTTGATCAGGCCTTTCCAGCCAACCGTCGTACGGGGCTTCTCAAAATAGACGCGCATAACCAGATAGAGAGTGTCTTGTACTTTGGCGGAAAGCTCTTTCAGACGCTGGCCATATTCGATAGCGGCTTTAGTATCGTGAATAGAGCATGGGCCAACGACAACAAACAGACGCTTGTCTTCGCCCTTCAGAATATTTTTGATGACCTGGCGACCATCCATAACGGCTGCAGCGGCTGCTTCACTCAGAGGCAGTTTGGCTTTCAGCTGGTCCGGTGTTACCAGTACTGTATTACTCTCAATATTGAGGTTTTCGACTCGTTTATCAGACATCGTTCTTTCCTATAGCGTCTGCGACAGATGCTTGCCGGAACGCCGTTAGCGCGTAGTTATATATAAAGTTACATAAAGGACATCCTTTTTAACACATATACCGGGCAGGGTTAAGTGCTGCTGTGCAGCATGAGGTGATACAATCGTCGTAAATCGATTGACTGCACATGGTATAAAAGGTTATTGGCTTATTCTAATAAGTTTTATAGCGTTGAATTTTGCTAACAGATCGAACTCCGGGGCCGTTATGATGTCAATTGGCTCACAGATCTGACTTATAAATTAAGGGCTTACAGTGTTCGTAACATATAAGAACTCCATTATCAGCTATTTTGCGACGCTCTTGTCGCTGCTATTAATAACCCTTTCGCCAGTTGCGCAGGCCGGGTTGTTTGATAATGCTAATCCATTCAGTTCCGGTGATGGCCCGGTTGATGTTGAACAGGCCTTTGTTTTTGAATATGAACAGCCGACGCCGGGGCAGCTGAAACTTATCTGGCAAGTGAAGGACGGATATTACCTGTACCGCGATAAGATCCAGCTGAGTGAGAGTGATCAGCTGACAGAGTCAGGACGTCAGTATTCGCCATCCAAACCTAAGGACGATCCACTGTTTGGTCAGGTCGAGGTTTATTACAACCAGGCGCTGGTTGATATTAATTTCTCGAGCAGTAGTGACAAGGCGGTTGATGAGCAACTGACGGTCACTTACCAGGGCTGCTGGGATGGCGGTATCTGTTACCCTCCGGTGACTAAGCAGATCAACCTGGCGGCGGTGCCTCCGGCCGGAAGTGTGACGATAGTGCCAGCTGTTGTTGATTCCACCGATGTTGATACAACTACGCCGACCAATGCTGGCGGCAGTTCAGTTACGCGTGATCAGCCAATCGTCAGCGAGCAGGACCAGTTTGCCCGGATGTTATCTTCAAGCAGTGTGTTACTGACTCTGGGGGCATTTTTTGTGGCGGGTTTAGCGTTAGCGCTGACCCCCTGTGTCTTTCCTATGATTCCGATTCTTTCCAGTATCATTGCAGGGCAGGGGCACAGAGTGACCGCGGGCCATGGTTTTTTCCTCTCTCTGGTTTATGTGCTGGCGGTTTCGGTTACCTATACCATTGCCGGTGTGATCGCCGGCCTATTCGGTGAAAACCTGCAGGCGGCTTTCCAGAACGCCTGGATTATCGGCTTCTTCAGTTTGATCTTTGTTTTGCTTTCGCTTTCTATGTTCGGTTTTTACGACTTGCAGCTACCAAACAGTTGGCAGAGCCGCCTGAATAAGATGAGCAACCATCAGAAAGGCGGCACCCTGATGGGGGTTGCGGTGATGGGCTTCCTGTCAGCGCTGATTGTTGGACCTTGTATGGCAGCACCATTAGCTGGGGCTTTGATCTATATCGGTCAGACCGGTGATCCGCTACTAGGTGGCGCGGCACTGTTCAGTCTCAGCCTGGGTATGGGCGTGCCACTGCTTATTGTCGGTGCCTCTGCGGGTAAATTACTGCCAAAAGCTGGCGGCTGGATGGATAGCGTCAAAGCCGGTTTTGGTGTGATGATGCTATTGCTGGCGGTGTGGATGCTTGATCGGGTTATTGCAGACAATGTTGCACTGCTGCTGTATGCGGTGATTCTGTTGGTAGCCTCTGTACATATGAAAGCGCTGGATCGTTTGAAAGATGGAGCGTCCGGCTGGAGTTTCTTTTGGAAAGGCATTGGCGTGGTGTTAATGCTGTATGGCGGTACGCTGTTTATTGGTGGCCTGACCGGCGGCAAGAGTTTGCTAACCCCGTTGCAGGGGGTGACTGCCAGTTCCGGTGTGCAGGCTGCTGCAGATAAAATGTCTTTCATTACGGTGACCCGGCAGCAGGAGCTTGATCAGTATCTGGCCAACGCTACGGCCAAAGGTCAGCCGGTGATGCTGGATTTCTATGCTGACTGGTGTATCTCCTGTGTTGAGCTTGATCTGGTTACCTTTGCTGATAGTGGCGTTCAACAGTCGTTGCAGGATTTTCTACGCATTAAAGTCGATGTTACTGCGAATGATAAAGAGTCGAAGCTGCTGAACAAAAACTACAGTGTAATCGGGCCGCCGGCCCTGATCTTCTTCGATAAGACTGGCCAGCTGAAGCCGGATATGACACTGATCGGCGTCATCGATCCTCAGGTTTTTGTTAAACATGTCGCTATATTAAACCGCTAGGGAGTTTTGGTTGTGCAGCGGCTGTAGCTGTCTGATGATCCTCCCTGAAAATAAGATAATTCATGGAGGATGTTATGTATAAGAACCTGTTTGCTGTAACTGCGTTGTTAATTGGCTTGTCAGGCAGTGCCCTGGCTGTTGATCCGGATAGCGGCAAAGAGTTGTACGATGAGGTGCAGATAGAACGCACTTATCAGGGGGAGCATCGTACGGATATAACCTGTGAAACTTGCCACGATACCGCCTTTTACGAGCGTTCCGATCGTAAGGTAACCACTTACGCCAAGCTGGAAGCCCAGGTTGAGGGATGCAATACTAACCTGGATGTTGGCTGGTTCCCGGAAGATGTCGCCGACGTGGCGGTATATATGAACCAAGAGTTTTATAAGTTTACTGTGCCTGCCGAGTGATTTGTAGGTTGGTCTGAGCGGAGCGATGCCCAACAACAGTCTTATGTAATGCTGGGTTTCGTTGCACTCAAACCAACCTACGGCCCTCCTGACTGTGGGAGGCACGCCCTCGTGCCGATACTGTCGCTCTCACAAATACAAAAAAGGCCTCTTAAAAGAGGCCTTTTTTATGTCTGTCGTTTTAAGCAAAAGTCATTTCTGGCACGTGATCCGGAACAATCAGCTTGCCTTCAGTCTTTTCGATGATCTCTTCCACAGAAACGCCGGGAGCGCGTTCGATCAGGTGGAATGCGCCATCTTTGATTTCCAGATAGGCCAGATCGGTCAGTACCTTCTTGATGCAGCCCTGGCCGGTCAGTGGCAGGGAGCAATTAGTCAGCAACTTAGACTCGCCATGCTTAGATGCATGGGTCATGGTAACGATGATATTGTCAGCGCCGGCAACCAGATCCATCGCGCCGCCCATGCCTTTGATCAGCTTGCCAGGGATCATCCAGGAAGCGATGTTACCGTTAACGTCGCATTCGAATGCGCCCAGTACGGTCAGGTCGACGTGACCACCACGGATCATGGCGAAAGACTCAGCAGATGAGAAGATAGATGCGCCGGTGACGGCGGTTACTGTCTGCTTACCGGCGTTGATCATATCAGCGTCGATCTCATCTTCAGTCGGGAATTGACCCATACCCAGCAGGCCGTTTTCAGACTGCAACATCACTTCCATACCTTCAGGAATGAAGTTAGCGACCAGGGTAGGGATACCGATACCCAGATTTACATAAAAACCATCTTGCAGTTCGCGGGCAACACGTTGTGCCATCTGTTCACGAGAGAGTGACATAATTTTCCTCATCTCCATATCGGGTGCGCAGTAGGGCGCAGCCATTATGTTAGTTAGTAATTTACCGTTATTGAGAGGTTCAGGGATTAACCCTGACGCACAGTGCGCTGCTCGATGCGCTTCTCAAATGAGCCTTTGATTACCCGGTTAACGTAGATGCCTGGCGTTTGAATCTCTGTTGGATTCAGCTCACCTGGTTCTACGATCTCTTCTACTTCAACCACGGTGATCTTGCCGGCAGTTGCTGCCATCGGGTTAAAGTTCTGGGCAGTGTCGCGGTAAACTACGTTGCCGTAGGTGTCTGCTTTCCAGCCTTTTACAATGGCAAAATCGCCAGTAATGGATTCTTCAAGAATGTAGTTACGGCCATTGAATTCGCGAACTTCTTTACCCTCGCCAACAGGGGTGCCATAACCGGTAGCGGTGAAAAATGCCGGGATGCCAGCGCCGCCGGCGCGCATCTTTTCTGCCAGTGTGCCCTGAGGCGTAAGTTCAACTTCCAGTTCGCCAGCAAGTAGCTGCTTTTCGAACAGGGCGTTCTCACCGACATAAGAAGAGACCATTTTCTTGATCTGGCGATCAACCAGCAGTACGCCGAGACCGAAACCATCGACACCGCAGTTATTCGATACAACAGTAAGACCTGTAGTACCCTTCTTTTTGATCTCTGCGATCAGGTTCTCAGGAATACCGCAAAGGCCGAATCCGCCAGCGATAACAGTCATGCCATCTTCCAGGCCTGCCATCGCTTCTTCGTAGCTGTTTACAACTTTGTTGAAACCAGACATTAGTGCCACTCCACTTTAGGTGCTTTCTTGTTATAAGGCGGTATCTGGCAGGGACTGCTCCGTAAAACGGAACACCAGATACCTGTTTAAAGAATGACTTAAGTCTCATATACTGCATCTTATTTATCAAATTTAATGATTTTACAGTTTTATAAAATTTTTAAATAAATAGATAAGGGTCATACTGTTGTTGTGGCTGTTGTTAGAGACAAAGGAGCTCTATGAATATCACTCTGAAACAGGTCAGGGCGTTTGTGGCAGTCGCCCGTACTCAAAGCTTTACTGAGGCTTGTGCTCAGGTGTATCTGTCCCAGCCAGCGTTGAGTATCGCCATAAAAAACCTTGAAGAGGAGGTGGGTGGCGCGTTGCTAAGTCGAACGACCCGGGCGATCGCGCTAACCCCTGAGGGTGAGGAGTTCTACCCTGTAGCGCAGCGCATGCTGATGGAGTGGGACGTAGCGCTGGAAGATCTGCAGCAGCGTTTCGCCCTGAATCGTGGTCGGGTAATGCTGGCGGCGATGCCCTCATTTGCCAGCAGTATGTTGCCGAATATAATTCGTGATTATCGTCAGCTTTACCCAAATGTCAGTGTCACTGTGAATGATGTAATCGCCGAAGATGTAGTTGATATGGTGCGCAACGGTGTAGTAGAACTCGGTATAACCTTTGATCCCGGTCGCTCGGAAGACCTGAGTTTTAGTCCGCTGTTTGATGATCGTTTCGTCGCTGTTGTGTCACCGCTGGATGAGCTGGCAGAGTTAAAGGTCATTCCCTGGGAGTTGCTGCTCAAAGGGGACTTCATCGCGTTGCAAAGGCCCTCTAGCATCAGGCTTTTGATTGAGAATAAACTGCGTCAGCTCGGGCTACAGGTTGCGCCAGAGTTTGAAACCCATCAGTTGGCGACCATTGGACGCATGGTGGCAACCGGGCTTGGTGTCAGTGCGGTACCTTCGCTTTGTCTGCGGCAGATGCGTGAGTTGGGAGCCGAGTGCCGAGAGCTGAATACACCGGTGATGTCGCGACAGGTGGGTATCGTCACCCGCAGACGCTATCCGTTGTCGACAGCAGCGCAGAGTCTGCAGGATATTGTTCAGCGTTCAGCAATGGATCTGACCGAGCATATTCAGCTGTAGGGGTTGTGCCGGTATAGCCTCCTTGGGAGTCTGGGGGTATAGATTTCCTGATTACAGTTCACTTTTTAATAACGATAAAAAAAGAGCCATAAAGGCTCTTTTTTTTGTAGCTGTGATATCAGCGCAGGAAATTCATGCTGAACTCTTTGAATTCAGGTGTACCCGACTGCTGCATCCACTCAAAGCCAACCATCTCTTTAGTGACAATATGGATACCGCAGGTGCGCATACGCTCCAGTGCCATCGCTTTGTCTTCCGGATTGCGGGATGACACGCAATCGGCAACTACGTAGACTTCGCGGGCTTGCTGTTTTAGCTGAATGGCGGTCTGCAGGACACAGATATGGGCTTCCATACCGGCGATAACCACCTGATTGGGGCGGATGCTATTAATCTTTTCATTACAGGAAGGATCAGACATACAAGAGAAGTGCAGCTTTTCCATATAGCCATCCTCCGGTAGCACATCGCGCAGTTGCTCTACTGTACGACCCAGTCCCCGTGGATATTGCTCTGAAGTCAGCACCGGAACTTTAGCCAGTTTAGCGACTTCAGCCAGCCAGCGGGTGTTGGCGACCAGAGTCTCATTGTCATGAACTGCAGGCACCAGCTTTTCCTGAATATCGATAACCAGCAGGCAGGATGAGTTAGGGTAGATCAGCATAGAGGTTCTCCAGCACTTATGGATTCCAGTTTAGGGGCGTCAGGATATACCCTGATCTTTAGTTTGGCTATCTCTCTGGTATTGGATATCAGGATTTAGCTGTAGCCGTAGCCGGTTTAACCAGCACGGCAAAACTCAGTAAGGAAAAACAGCCCATTACTGCGATGGTGACGGCCATAGTAGTTGGCGTTCCACTGTGATAGTGGCCAACCACAAGGCCTGCGGTTGCCGCAATAAGCGACTGAATAAAGCCAAGCAGTGATGAGGCCGTGCCGGCAATCGCGGGAAATGGTGCCATCGCGCCGGCCATAGACAAAGGCATAACGATTCCCATAGCAATCATAAACAGCACTTGCGTTGCTATCGTCAGCCAAAGGTTATGAATATCAAGCAGGGCCGGGATTAGCATAGCCAATCCAGCGACTGCACCCAGTAGCGTGCCACGCTGCAGTAAAGTGTTGATACCAATAACCGGGCCTATTCGCTGGGCAATCTGGGTGCCGGTCATATATCCACCGGTAACCAAGGCATAAAACCAGCCATAGTGTTCTGGTTGAATCTTAAAATAATCGATAAGAACAAAAGAGGAGCCGGACAAAAAAGCAAACAGTCCGGCGTATACGCAACTGCAACTTAAGCTATAGCCCAGGTATATCCGGTTTTTAAACAGGGTACTGTAATTGCTGAGGATTGTGGCTGGTTTAAGTGAGCTTCGGTTTTCCGGGCTGAGAGATTCGGGTATTTTCAGAGTAATCAGCAGTATAGCTGCGATGCCATAGCAGGTGAGGAATATAAAGGTAGAGCTCCAGTCGAACCAGATCACCATATAACCACCGATAATCGGTGCGATGGCAGGCGCCAGTGCCATTATTGTGCCCATCATCGAAAGTACTTTGGCGGAATTAACCGGGCCGTGAATATCCCGCACCATGGTTCGGCCCAGTACCGGGCCACCACAAGCCCCCAATGCTTGCAGGAAGCGGAACAGGATCAGTTGTTCAATGGTTGTTGCCTGGGAGCAGCCGTATGAGGCTAGTGTAAATAAAATCAGCCCCGCCAGTAACACCGGCTTACGACCCAGGCGATCTGCCAAAGGTCCATAAATTAATTGCGCTACTGCAAAACCATAGAGAAAAACCGATAGAGTGACCTGTACCCGTTCAGTGCTGGTATTAAATACAGAGGTCAGATCCGGCAGGGTCGGCAGGTACATATCAGTCGATAGCGGGCCCAGCGCAACCACGGCGGCCAAAGTGACGATAACAGCGGTTGATTGCGGTTTAAACATTCTGGCTCCGTGGCTGATGAAATACTGCAGGCTGGGCATTGTGTCAGTTTTTACACTTTTGGCAATTATTCATCAGTGGCATAGCCGGTACAAAGTTACCGTTGGAACAACAGTATTTCACATAAGAAAAAAAATGGCAGGCCAACGGCCTGCCAAAAGGGCATAGTCTTTAAATTAGCTTCTGTATAGAAGCGCCTTAAAAACCAAGTGAAGATTGGTTGTGGAAACCAAACGGTAAAAACCAAATTTTAAAACATGTTTCTAAAGCATAAAGCTCCGGCTGATTAAGCCGGAACCATTAGCCTTAAGCAGGAACAGCCAGCCCCATACGACCCAGCAGGTCATTGACCTGGCCTTCCCAGGCGGTCAGGCGGGTATCGTTGCTCTGTTTGATCAGGCCATACTGCTTAAAGCGGGCAGTGTGTTCAGAGTCAGCACGACCAAAGGTCGCAGCAACACGAGGGTACCAGTAATCGACAGCGGCTTGTGCTGCGGCAGTGCCGTTATGGTCGATCGCATCCTGCAAGCCTTTTTCACCCATTTCGATATGTGCTTGCTCAGACTTAACGATCTCAACCATCGCTTCAGCTAGTGGTGCGTAAGATGCGTGGCGCAACTCACCAAGCTGCACACTGGATGCGGTGCCCATCAGGGTGTTCAGTACCAGCGCGTCGACCCAGCCTTCCAGCGGGTAGTGGAATACGTTCAGACGCTTGTCTCCACCGATGCGGCGGTTGCCAAGATCGACGGTGCGATCCAGGCGGGACGCCCAGGCATGCGAGGAAACATACAGGCGCGGCTCGACATTAAAGTCCTTAAGCAGATCAAGTACTTTTTCAGCATGATCAAAACGGTCAGCAACGATCTGGGCTGCGGTACGACGCTCACGCAGGCCCGGACCATGGTTGATCATGTTGGCGAATCCTGCGGCACCAGCCAGCTGGGAGTCAACAAAGACCACCATCAATCGCATCAGCTCGGAACGATAGCCTTTAGGCAGTTCCTCACCACGTTGAATCATTTCATCATTGCTGATGCGTTCCATCAGAGCTTTGTCATCCATCGCCATAGAAGCCTCTCACATTATTCGCAGTGCGATCAGATTAGAGCAGAAATCTGTTCTATCTGATGTTATTTAGCAGTCTGTGCTGTATGCAGTGACAGACTGGTTATGTTCGATGCCTACAAGATTAACGCAAAACCACAAAGAGATACAATAACAATGTTTATAAATATTCTTTCCGTATCACTTTGTTTGGTGTATCTTTAGTTCCAATCGAATAAAAGTTATCTGGCTATACTGCTGAACTGCTCACTTGAGGGGCTCAATAAGGCAGGTTGCACAGAATAGAAGATGCGAGAGGAACTATGGCTGATATCGCAATCCTGGTAGGAACTGAATCCGGAAACGCCCAGATGGTCGCGGATACCCTGAGCGATGAGCTGGGTATCGATCATGATGTAGTGGTACATGAAGAGCCGGAACTGGACGAGCTTGATCTGGCCAGCCGTGAGATTCTGATTATCTGTTGCTCCACCCACGGCGACGGCGAGCTGCCGGATAATATCATCCCATTGCATGACGCCCTGAAAGAGGGGGATATGGACCTGTCCCACCTTAAGTACGGTATCGTAGCCCTGGGCGACCAGACCTACCACCAGACTTTCTGTCAGGCCGGTAAGGACATGGATGCGGTATTTGCCGCCCGCGGTGCACTGCGTGTCGGCGAGCGTTTAGAGATCGATGCCTGTACCCAGCCGCTGCCAGATGAAGACGCATTAGACTGGGCGAAAGAATTTATGTCGGAACTTTAATGCTCAGAACTTTTTGAGATGAAGTAATCGAAAAAATACGCTACAAATATACTTATAAAATACAGTGAGGCTGTGTCATCGACACGGCCTTTTGCTTAGAAAGCCGGTAGGCAAGCGTGAAGCCGGTTTTCGCAACATAGAAAAAGAGAATTATTATGAGCCAGTCATTGTTTGAGCAGCATCAGGAAACATTACAAGGTGCACTGAAGGCGATCCGTACCCGTGATTACTGGAGCCCGTACCCGGAGAGCCCGAGCCCGCGCAAGTACGGCGAGACCGCCGACAAAGATGGTCAGGCGGCGTTTAAAGCGCACCTCAATGGCTCATTTGAACTGAAAATGCCGGGTATCACCGGCGAAGCGGGCAGCGAAGTATCGCCTTACGGTTTCGATCTGGGCGTGAAGTACCCGACCGTTGATATCGATGTGCTGCTGCCAGCGATGAAAGACGCCCAGAAAGCCTGGCGCGATATCGGTGTCGATGCCCGTGCCGCGATCTGCCTTGAGATCCTGAAGCGCATCAACGCCCGCAGCTTTGAAATTGGCTACGGTGTGATGCACACCTCCGGTCAGGGCTTCATGATGGCCTTCCAGGCCGGTGGCCCGCATGCCCAGGACCGTGGTCTTGAAGCAGTGGCTTACGGCTACGAAGCGATGACCAGCGCACCGGGTAGCGCTACCTGGACTAAGCCACAGGGTAAGCATGATCCACTGGTGCTGGATAAGAAATTTACTGTCGTTGGTCGCGGTGTCGGTCTGGTAATCGGTTGCTCGACCTTCCCGACCTGGAATACCTATCCGGGTATGTTTGCTTCCCTGGTTACGGGTAATCCTGTTGTCGTTAAGCCACACCCAGCCGGTATCCTGCCAGCCGCGATCTCTATCCAGATCGCACAGCAGGTACTGGAAGAGCAGGGCCTGCCGCCACATATCGTATCCATGGTAATCGATGCTGATCCGGCACAGCCATGCACCAAAGAACTGGCTCAGCACGCTGCTGTGAAGCTGATCGACTTTACCGGTAACACCGCCTTTGGTGACTGGCTGGAGCAGAACTGCCCGCAGGCACAGGTGTATACCGAGAAAGCCGGTGTGAACACCATCATCGTCGATTCCACCGACAACTTTAAGGGCATGATCCAGAACCTGTCGTTTACCCTGAGCCTGTACTCCGGGCAGATGTGTACCACGCCGCAGGATATCTTCATTCCGGCGGGCGGTATCGAGACGGATCAGGGGCACAAGAGCTTTGATGATGTTGCTTCTGCACTGGCAACCGGTCTGGACAAGTTCTTGTCTGATCCGGAACGTGCGGGCATGGTACTGGGCTGTATCCAGGCTGACGTCACCGATAAGCGGGTCGACAATGCCAAAGCACTGGGCAATGTAGTACGTGACTCTGACCGTCCGGTGAATCCATGGTTCAAAGAGGCGCGTATGCGCAGCCCGCTGCTCCTGAGTATCGATGCGGACAAAGAAGATACCTATATGGAAGAGCTGTTCGGCCCGATCACTTTCCTGATCAGGACCGAAAGCACGGACCACTCAGTACAGCTGGCGCATAAAGCAGTCAGCAACCACGGTGCGATCACCATGGGCTGCTACTCCACGACTGATGCGGTACTGGATCAGATCGAAGAAGCAGCGCTGGATTGCGGTGTAGCCCTGTCCAGCAACCTGACCGGCGGAGTGTTCGTCAACCAGAGTGCGGCATTCAGTGACTTCCATGCCACTGGCTGCAACCCGGCGGCGAACGCTTGTCTGTCAGACCTTGCCTATGTAGCAAATCGTTTTCGCGTAGTTCAGAGCCGTAAGCATTCTGCTTAGTTGAATTAGCGTCGAATAGGGGTATTCCTGTATATTAAAATCAGCTAAAGTAATGGCTGAAGCAGAGATACCAGAATATTGAAAAGGGAGCTTCGGCTCCCTTTTTTTGTTAAAAAGCTGGGTATATTTACCAGAAGCAGGGATAAAATCATGAAAGTCTATTCAATCGATGGCATTACCCCGGTCGTTGACCCGACCGCATTCGTACACCCGACAGCGGTGTTGATCGGTGATGTAATAGTCGGTCCCGGTTGCTACGTTGGTCCGGCGGCTTGTCTGCGGGGTGACTTCGGTCGTCTGGTACTCAAGAAAGGCGCAAACCTGCAGGACACCTGCGTAATGCATGGTTTTCCAGGAGCAGATACTATCGTCGAAGAAGATGGCCATATCGGCCACGGCGCAGTGCTGCATGGCTGTGTAATAGGTAAAAACGCACTGGTCGGTATGAACTCTGTAATCATGGACGGTGCGGTGATTGGTGAATCCTCAATTGTCGCTGCAATGTCTTTCGTCAAAGCCTCAATGGACGTAGCGCCACGTACACTGGTTGCCGGCTCTCCGGCCAAAGTAATCAAACAGCTGACCGACAAAGAGATCGACTGGAAATCTGCCGGTACCCGTCAGTACCAGGATCTTGCGGTACGCAGCATGAATACTATGCAGCAAGTCGATGCGCTGACAGAAGTCGAGGCGGACCGGCCACGATTGCAGGTAGGGATGGACGGCGTAATTCCGAAGTATAAATCTGACAAGTAGCCAGAACGCTGCAAAGCAGCTGCTAGAAGGCAGTGGCTAGAACGCTGCAAAGCAGCTGCTAGAACGTGCTGCGCGCTTGTTAGTGGCTAGAAAAAGCGAAAAGCCTTCTTCATTACTCTGGGGAAGGCTTTATATTTTAGGCTTCGTAAGGGACGGCGGATTAACTGTACTCCAGCCCTGATTAGCGCTTCTCTATATTGTTACGTGTATAGGTTAATCTCAGGAGTTACTCCTGCCAGTTGAAATTTCTTCAGAAATTCAAGGGCTCCCTCTAATGTATCCGTCGATAACGCTTTCGTTCTGGCAAATTCGATCTGGCTTTTTAATGAATCGAACATATTAAATGGCTCATTCATGATTGGATCGGTTTCAGTGGCCGTGCGCAAGTTACCGTTTTCATTTACCAAAATCATTGATTGCGCCATAAAGAACATACCAAGCTCGGTATCACCGGAACGAGCTAAGGCATCACCTAAAGCGGCGGCATCATTTCGACTCATGTTTGTAGGGTCAATGGTTTTTGCCAGTTCTCGTGTCGATGGCCTTTCTTGTGCGGGCTGTGACGATTGCACTTTATTGGGCGACAAACTGTTGTCCTTTTTAAGTGCTTGTGTCGCCAGAGCTGTGTACGAAGCGCTATTAATTTGCATGTTTGCTCCTGATGATCCAGTTGGAGTACCTGACAATGGACGATACAGCCGTGCCTTAAGCGCTTATTCGTCGGTTCTTTATGTGTGAGTGTTAATTGGCGGTTGCGGTCTGTAACCATGTTTTTGTTCAAATATGTCTGCTTCAGTGGGGCCTGTTCCGGCAGGGAAGATGCTGATATCCAGTGCAGCGCCATATTTGCTTTTTAATGCCGCTATCACTTCATATTGACTCGAGCCTGGTTGAACAAGTCGTCCATCACTGCCCTTGAAAAAAGTCTGGAAACCGTTATCGCCAAAGGTTGCAATTATCTCGCCTTGCAACTCAATAACTGTATTTTGCGGGGTGTTAATCTGCTTTTCCCACAGTTCACGCGATACCTGCCGGTTTTCATCCAGCTTATGAAGGGAAAGGGAGGTCGGAAGTTTGTCTGATAAATCGATCGGCCCTTCAGGGGGAGTAATCAAACGTACGTTCGGACTGCTGATGGCGATAGGTCCCATTATTGGCATGTCTAAATCCTGATCTGTAATTGCTTTTGCTTTCAACCACAAGGCGATATCCGTGCCAGATTAGTATCGTGATGTTAGAGATGCAGCAACAGGGGGCTGAGAGGGATTGTACCGATAGATTTGCTCTTTTGACGGCAGCAGCTTGCCCTATTGGCGGCAGGGGTTTTCCTCTGCAAAAGAAGCTTTTGAGTGGCTAGACCAAAAGGGCAGTGGCTAGAACGCTGCAAAGCAGCTTCTAGAACGCGCTTCGCGCTTGCTAGTGGCTAGAAAAAGCGAAAAGCCTTCTTCATTACTGTGGGGAAGGCTTTTTTGGTTAGAGCTTCGTAAGAAGGGCGGGTGGTATCGATCAGGATGAAGTTATTATTGCTCAGTCAGTTTTTTCTCGGTGCCGCGCATGCGGTCGTAATTGAGTAATACCCAGAAGCTCAGGCCTACCATGAAACCACAGAAAGAGAATAGTTGGAAAGTGGTGTAGAAGCCGGTTGAGCCAGTTACTTCCGCTGCTGGCCAGATAAGAAGCATTGGGATATCAGCAACAAAAATTCCGCCAATAGTCAGGGTGAAAAAGTTAACCTTCTTCTTTTTCAGAATCAGACGGTAAAAGCGATAGCCGATGAAAAACATATACAGGTACGCCACCGGAATACTGGCAAACGCCACCCCTAAGAAATAGCCGATAAAGGTCAGAATACCGGCATCCATGTTGAAACCAGAGATATCTGCAAAGTAAGCGTAGATTGTAAACGCAAAAGGCGTTATCAGCGGCGAAAGGGCCAGGGCTTTACTATCGTTCATTATTCACGTCTTCTTTGTCAGGCTTGTTCAAGCGAAATTTTTTTCGTAAGCGCATTTATAAAAGTGAATTACATATTACCGGAAGGGAGGTTGCCTGTCGCTGCTATTAAGAGGTACCTCTTGATCTGGGTCGTTGAAAGTAGCGGAGGCCAGACCGCCGCGACGCGTCTTGCTGGATGAAGAGCAGTGGCTAGACTGGAAAACAAGTTTTCCTCGCTAGAAC
This sequence comes from Amphritea sp. HPY, assembly GCF_050870985.1. NCBI lineage: Bacteria > Pseudomonadati > Pseudomonadota > Gammaproteobacteria > Oceanospirillales > Oceanospirillaceae > Amphritea > Amphritea sp. HPY. The sequence continues at coordinate 1,282,517 of NZ_CP194015.1, forward strand.
GTTACTGCGCAACTTGCTGGTGGTTAGAAAAAGCGAAATCTAACTCAGACTGCTATTAACCAGGTGTTCGATAAACTGGGGTAAAACCAGTGCGTTGATGATGTCGGATAAATCCGTCACCCCCATGCTGTCTTTGCGTTTGAGGCCGCTTCCACCTATGGCATGAACTGTACCGCAAAGGGGGAAGCGGGTGTCAGGCTGCAACCCTTAAGTATCGATCCTAGTTGGCTTGAACCGACGCGGAGCAGTCAGAGGCGGTTCCTGTTTCACAAAGGATATATGTATCGCCAGCACTTCCTGTGTTGTCCTTGTAAGAGCCGTCATTCGTGGTGACCGCTATGGAAGAACCGTTACGGGAGATCTCGACATTATCCGTGCTGGCTCCATCCCAGGTCAGGTTAACAAACTTCTTGTTTCTGCCGCCTTTTTCGCTTGCTGTCAGTGTGATATCACCTGAAGGCGGTTCGTTGCTATCGGTGGTGTAAGTACCTTTCAGTGCCACTGAAGGAACGTTATAAAAAGCGTAGACCGCGAGATACCAATCGCCTGCAGCTGGCGAGGCAATGGTGCAGCGCTCTTCACTGTTATAAGAGTAGGAGCTGCAATCAGCGTTATCGATAGGCAATGGGATCGCAGTTGGATCGACCATTGGGGTACCGCCATGCTTGATATACAGGTCGCCATCACCGGAATTCTTATTGCGGCCTTTTACTGTGCTGCGCAGCACCACATCCAGATTAGTCGCGCCTGGGGCAACATTGATTATCCAGCAGTTCCATTCTCCGGCATCGGCACTGAAACTGCCTGTTGAGACCCCGTTGTTGAGGGGCGGGAGCGGAATATTTTCAGCGGTGTCGCACACCGGGCCTGGGGGCGGTCTTGGTATACCAACCAGTGCAAATGACTCATTGATATTTGTAATGTCAGTGTTGGAATAACCCAGCAAACCGGCAGCCGTCAGTACTCCATCGTAAGCAGTATCAAATGTTTCGCTTGGGCCCCAGATATGCCTGTTGGCATAGGCAAAGAGTTCGAACGTTTTACGCACATCCCAGCCTTCAGTATTCGCCAGGAGGTAGAAGGCCTTGTTGTAAACGCCGCTGGAATGATGCACGTCCATGCCACTGAAATAGTCGGAGGCGTGGCCGATTGAAGAGCCATCTAAAGGCGGGTTGGCCATATAGCGTAGCGCCTGATTCGGAGCTTGGAAAATATCGGCGCCGACCAGAAAGTCTTCGTCCTGGTTCATAAAGAATTCAGCGGCTTCACCTGCCATGTCGGAGAACGCTTCGTTGATACCACCTGACTGGCCGGAATAGATCAGACCCGAGTTTTGCTCGGTGTAGCCGTGACTCACCTCGTGAGCGGATACATCCAGGCTGACCAGAGGGTAGAATATCGTGGCACCGTCACCAAAGGTCATCGATGAACCATTCCAGAAGGCATTCTCGTAGTTGTTACTGTAGTGGACTCGCATCGTTAACTGGAATGTCAGCGGGGCTTCGCCCAGCCATTGGTTATACATATCAAACACTACACCGCCGAAATAATGGGCGTCATTCAATGGGCTGTAGGCGCCGTTGATCGCTTTGTGGGTGTTCTCATGGCAGCTAAACGAGAAAGGGGTTGAACCGGTAGTGCCGTGATCCAGGTCCACTGTTTTAACGTTCGCGTTGTCCATCGTACAGGTAGTTGTGTCCTGAGCTACATCGAGGAAGCCTAAGCCTCCCGTGCCATAGTAGTAGGGACCATCGGGGTCCGTCTTCTCGTTACCGCCGGGGCCTGTGCCATCTGCATGGGTCAGCCCTTCATATTCAAAAATTACTTGTCCACTGTGAGCATCGACGATGAAGGTTGGGCGTGTCGGGTCTCCGCCTTCATCAGTATCTGCAAAAAAACTTATCGCATAGGCGAGCGTTGGGAACTCTCCATTAAGATAGATCACCAGCCCGGACGACGAGTTACTGAATGTAAGTTCAGCAAAGCTGTTTCTCCGCTTTTGAGCCAGGTTTTTCATGGCGTTGAGCGCATCACTTTGCTTAAGACTGGGAGTGGTATTGGTTATTCCATCGGTAAGATTGCGAATTAATCGCCCGTGCACGTTAATCGTTCTGCCGGACTGGTCGCGGCTAATAACTACGGCTTCTCCCCACACCGGGACTCCCATATAGGTTTGCTGATAGCGGCTATGGCTAAAACCTTGTTGGTCGGTTTTTTCTTTGGCCAGGGCCAGCGTTTCGTGTTGCGCCAGACCGAATGCAGCGTGAAGATTGGGGGAGTTACGAATTTGTTGCAGTACCTGAGAGTTGTTGCTCAGTGTCTGACGTTCAGCGGCGAATGTGGAACTACTTGTAAGCGTTAACAGAACGGTGAAGAGCAGGAAAAACATTTTGGAAAACACAGCGACTTCTCCTGAATGCCGGTTACCAACGGCACGCACAAGCGGTCTCATTACCCAAGGGCAGCCTGCCCCCCCCTTGGCAACACTATTATTGTTAGAATATTCCTGCAGTATAGTCTGGATTTTGCCGCGTGATTACGGATCTGAATATGCTATATAGCGAGCAGAGCGCTAATGATGATCAGCGATTCTATAGTGAAAGATTCGTTATTCGTGGCTCGAACGCAGCAAATAAAATAGTTGCTCGTTGTTCGAACACAACAAGTTGCTTGCTCGTTGCTCGAAAAAACTTAGGAGCCTTCTAAGCCAGCATTAGTCTGCTGGGGCTCACTCCATCACGCTGTAAGAATAGTAGGTTGATCTGAGAGCAGCGAAGCCCAACAAACGGTAGCTCGTGGCTTGAACGCAGCAAAGAACGCTGCTTGCTCGTTGTTCGAAAAAACTTAAGAGTCTTCTAAATCACATTAGTCTGATGAGCTCACTCAATTACTCCGTAAACAGAGTTTGCATCAGTCTGCTAAAGCATCATTCGGATAAAGCCTTCGCAAGTTTCCTTTTCTCCGCCCGGATGCTGATAAAGTTACCGATCAGCATAATCAATGCACCGCATAAAATTGCCCAATCCAGGGGCTCGCTGTAAAGCAGGTAACCGACGCCGGCGATCAGCGGCAGGCGTAAAAAGTCCATCGGAACTACCACTGTGGCGTCCATTAGCTGCATCGCCCGGGTGATGCAGTAGTGTGCGGTCAGCGCGGTTACGCCAACCAGCAGAATCCAGGGCCAGACGGCCAGGGCGGGGGATTGCCAATCATATAGCGCTGCGATAAGCCCTATGGGTAGTTGCACAACCGTCATGTAAAACAAGATACACAGAGGGCTGTCTATATGGGCAAGCCTTTTGGTTTTGATGTAGGCGATGCTGTAGCAGATGGCTCCCGCCAAAACGGCCAGTGCCGCAGGTTCCATGACCTCCATTCCCGGGCGTAATATGATCAGCATTCCCGTAATTCCCAGACCGATGGCGATAAGGCGGGGGCCGGACAGTCTTTCGCCCAAAATAAATACAGCCAGTATCGCGGTCCATACCGGTACGGTGAACTCAATCGCGAAGACCTCGGCCAGGGGGATGAAGGCCAGGCCGTAAAACCAACCGAACTGTCCGCCAAAATGAGCGATATTTCGCAGTATATGGGTCTTTGTCGCGCCAGTGCGAATTTGATGCCAGCCTTTAAGGTGTAGCAGGTAGCCAATGATCAGCAGGCCGATTACGCTACGGAAAAAGAGAATCTGAAAGGTGCTAAGTTCTCCGGCCAGTTCTCTGCCAGCGATAGCCATTAGCATAAATGAGGCTAAGGTTCCCACCATCCATAAGGCGGCGATTGCTGCCGGGTTTCTATTGTTGTCCAAGGTCTTGGCATCCTGACGGTTTGTTTAACAACTTCATAACTAGCCATAACTACAGCCATAACTACAGCCATAACTACAGCCATAAATACAATGAGCAGTTATTCATCTGACGAGCGAGAGCATAACAGAGCGAAATAACAGAACCTATGAAACCAGAGAAAGTGATGCATCCGGATCATCACTTTATTTGAATCTTGAGTTACTGGCAGAGTGCCAAAACAAAGTATTCACAACCAAGAAGGAAGATTTTTCGTGCCAGCTTTTATGGCTGGTTTGGACGAATAAGCGTGTAGATGGTGATACAGATAAAAATGCCGAACAGTGGCAGGAGAACATAATCCAGATAGACCGCAATAGATATTAAACCGACGACTTCGAGCAGTAACACCAGAACAGGTGTAAAACAGCAGAGCCCGGTGATAACTGTGCCAATGAGACCTGTTTTGAGAAGGGATCTGTTCGTGTTTTCCTGCGGCATTTTGATTCACCTGTTGGCATAGCTTATGTTTCCTGCCCGGACGTGCTGCAGTGTGAGCCTTGTTGTATCGGTGGGCAGGGAGCAGTGCCATATGAACAGTATACGCAGCAGTCACCCTGTTTAGGTTTTAGCAGGGAGCCGCAACTTTCACACTCATAGAGCCACTGGCAGGCATCTGTCGGCATGGTTTCTGTTTTTGCATGGCTGCAGTGGGGGCACTTGATGGTCGATTCTAAAATAATCTTGTCGTTCATAATTATTCCTAAAGCGAGGAACAGTTATGCGAAGCTTGCCTGACAGTCATTGTAGAACGGGCATCGGTATCAAGGAATATTGGAAAGAAGGTATATAGGTATACAACCCGGTATGCGACGGTTAACCGAGTTCTTTTTTTGTTTCAGCTTTTGTTTTCGCTTTTGTTTTAGCTTTTTGTCCCTAAAGACAGATCAACTAACGTGCTGAATTTCTTGCGTTTGTTCTGATCTGAACTAGCCTGAAAGGCTTCGTTTGTGGTCTGGCGCTAAAAACTACTACTAGAAACTACTACTAAATAAGTATTTTTTCTGTGCCAAGGAAGGATATCTGGAGCAGCGTATTGATCGCTAATATGGCTCCATCAGTAGTCAATCAACCCGGTGTCTCCACTGGGCTATAACAAAAAAATGAGGCTTAGACACATGATCTATTCACAGCCAGGAACCGAAGGTTCCGTCGTTTCTTTTAAAGATCGTTATGCAAACTTTATTGGCGGCGAGTGGGTTGCCCCGGTAAAAGGTCAGTACTTTCAGAATACAACTCCGGTAACCGGCGAAGCGTTTTGTGAAATCCCACGTTCTACTGAAGAAGATATTAATCTGGCGCTGGATGCAGCCCATGCGGCTAAAGCTGCCTGGGGTAGCACGTCAGTGACAGAGCGTTCCAACATCCTGCTGAAGATTGCCGATCGTATCGAGCAGAACCTTGAGCTGCTGGCTGTTGCTGAAACCTGGGATAACGGTAAGGCTGTCCGTGAAACTCTGGCTGCTGACGTACCATTGTGTGTCGATCACTTCCGCTACTATGCCGGTTGTATCCGTGCTCAGGAAGGTTCTATCGGTGAGATTGATCAGAACACAGTGTCTTACCAGTTTCATGAGCCGCTGGGTGTAGTTGGTCAGATTATTCCATGGAACTTCCCGCTGCTGATGGCTGCATGGAAACTGGCGCCGGCACTGGTTACCGGTAACTGTATCGTACTGAAGCCTGCCGAGCAGACGCCGGTTTCCATCCTGAAACTGATGGAAGTGATTGGTGACCTGCTGCCACCTGGCGTACTGAACGTGGTTAACGGTTTCGGTAAGGAAGCAGGCGAAGCGCTGGCGACAAGTACCCGTATCGCTAAGATCGCATTCACCGGTTCGACTCCTGTTGGTTCGCACATTCTTAAGTGTGCTGCTGAAAATATTATTCCGTCTACCGTAGAGCTGGGTGGTAAGTCACCAAACATCTACTTTGCCGATGTAATGGATCAGGAAGATGAATTTGTAAGCAAAGCGGTTGAAGGTGCTGTACTGGCATTCTTTAACCAGGGTGAAGTCTGTACTTGTCCTTCCCGTTTGCTGGTTCAGGAAAGCATCTACGATCAGTTCATTGCTAAGGTCGTAGAACGTGCACAGCAGATCAAGCGTGGTAACCCGCTGGATACAGAAACAATGGTCGGTGCTCAGGCGTCCCAGCAGCAGTTTGAGAAGATTCTGTCTTACATGGAGATTGGTAAGGAAGAAGGTGCTGAGTTCCTGATCGGTGGCGAAGCGCATGCAAACGGTGGTGAGTACGACTCCGGTTACTACATTCAGCCTACGCTGATGAAGGGCCACAATAAGATGCGTGTATTCCAGGAAGAGATCTTCGGACCTGTCGTCGCTGTAGCAACCTTTAAAGATGAAGCTGAAGCGCTGGCTATCGCCAACGATACAGAGTTTGGTCTGGGTGCCGGTGTCTGGACCCGCGATATGAACCTGTCTTACCGCATGGGTCGTGGTATCGAGGCCGGTCGTGTATGGACTAACTGTTACCACCTGTATCCTGCTCACGCAGCGTTCGGTGGCTATAAGAAGTCCGGTGTTGGTCGTGAAACACACAAGATGATGCTGGATCACTATCAGCAGACCAAGAACATGCTGGTGAGCTACGATATCAACCCACTGGGCTTCTTCTAAGCCGGTCGGTTGCAGCTGCAAAGCTGAAGCAATTTAACGGGGCTGTTTATCTGCCCCGTTTCTTCGTCTCCTTTCGTCGTTGTTTGGAGATTCGCACTTGCAACGGGCTGTTCATAGCTTGTGTTGCACTCTGCACCTGCCCTTAAGCGGCCTCCATTACTGCTTATCGGGAGCCCCTTTGTCAGGGGATTTGTCGGTGTTCTTTGGCGGCCCTGCGGGCCGTCTTTTTTCGTCAGGCTATCTTATAGTTTGTTCTTGAAAATTTATCCCTGAACCGTCTTAAACAGGCTTTTTGCTTTCTCTAGCCATGAACCGGGTTGACCATCTTGCCCAAGATGGGTAACTGAGTTATTGATTTGAATATGATTTTTAGCTCTTGCTGGTTAAGCTGAAGCCGTCGCCCAGAATATAGTCGGGATGGGTTTAGTTATCAGGTACAGGACAGCTGTATGGCTATTGGCAAGGAATATCGTAAGCCGAATCTGGCCCTTATGTGGGGCGTGTTTAGCGCGATTGTAATTCTGCTGGTTACACTGGCGGCCTATTTCCTAATCTCAAATCACCTTAAGAGCCAGCAACGCCTGGGCGCGCTGCAGCATTCTATCGAAGTGCAGATCAATAAGCGGCTACAGATAGAGGTCGATGACGCAGCCGCCTTCATTGAACAACAATATAGCCAGGCAGAGCAGATTCTCAGGCAGGAGTCACGTAGTCAGGTGAAACAGGCGCTGGCGGTTGCCAGGTCTGTTTATGAGCAGAATAAAGGCAGTCATAGTGAAGCCGAAGTAAAGCGGATGATCCTGGAGGCGTTACGAGGAGTACGTTTCTTTAGTGGGCGGGGTTACATTTTTATCGGAGATAAAGATGGCAATAGTTTGTTATTACCTCCCTCTCCTGGTCTGGAAGGCAGCTCGATGTATGACCTTAAAGATGACCAGGGTAATTTTTTTGTACGACGCTTTATCGAAATTATTAACTCGAAAAGTGGCTCTGGTTATGCCGAGTATCGCTGGTATCCGCCGGAAGATAAGACCCGGATGCAGGATAAAATTACTTATATCGAACGTTTTGAACCCTTTAACTGGCTGGTCGGCGCCGGGGATTATCTGTACCAGATTCAGCGTGATCAGCAGCGGCGGATACTGGATCATCTGAATACGATCAGCTTTGGCGATGACGGCTACCTGGCTGTACTCGACCGTGATGGTTTGATGTTGTCTGGGCAGGGGATCGATAACTTTGCCGGGATGCATCTGTCTCAGTTACCTCGTGGCAGGGATAAAGATGCCTTGTCACAAATTATGTTGCAGGCTGACACCGAAGGCTTCCAGCGGGCAGATTGGTATCGCCTGGATGGTTCCCTTGGCAAAGACCAGCTGCTCTATTTCAAACCGTTGTCACTGTGGGGCTGGACCATTCTGGCAGGGGGCTATTCAGATGCCAATCTGCAGTTGCTGGAGCAGGAGCGGATCGGCCTGAATCAGCAGAAAAGTCAGGACAGTGGCCAGCTGTTGATATATCTGATGTTTATTCTGGGGCTTGCCGGGTATGCCATTCGACGCTATTCGCTTTGGCTTAAGCAGAGCTTTGTTGCATTCCAGAGTGATATCGAGCAGCAGAATCAGATTTTGCGGGCGAATGAAAAATCTCTCGAGGTCAGCGCCCGTATTGTCGATGCGGCCCATGAGGGGATTATGCTGACGGATGCTCAGAATCGGATTATCCGGATTAACGATTCTTTTACCCGGATTACCGGTTACAGTTTTGATGAAGTTAAAGGGCGAAGCCCCCGCATACTCTCATCGGGTCGTCAGGATAAGGGGTTCTATGAAGCGATGTGGCAGACATTGCAGAGCACTGGTAAGTGGCATGGAGAGATGTGGAATCAGCGTAAAAACGGTGATCTTTTCCCGCAATCATTATCCATAACCACCTACTGTAACGCGGCCGGTGAGATCGAAAACTATATCGGGACTTTCACCGATATCAGTCAGCGTAAATTGTTCGAAGAGCAGATGGAGCATATGGCGCAGTATGACTCGCTGACCGATCTGGCCAACCGGCGCATGTTGTCAATGCGCATGTACCATGAGATCGCCGTGTCGAAACGGGATCCTGATTATCGTCTGGCGGTGATTTTTATCGATCTGGATCATTTCAAACAGATCAACGATACCTACGGCCACGGTATCGGCGATCAGGTGCTGATAACGACCGCACGTCGTCTGAGTGATGAGGTGCGCGAGGTGGATCTGGTTAGTCGTCTCGGTGGCGATGAGTTCGTCGTAGTGATGGGGCAAACCGGAAAAAATATACATGCCTCGGTCGCAAATTTTGTAGAACGTATTATCAATACTTTATCCAGTCCGATCACTCTCGCCGGTGAGGCGTTACAGTTGACGCCTACGATAGGTATTGCTGTATATCCTGATGACGGAATGGATGAGAACACTTTGCTGAAGAACGCTGATACTGCGATGTATCAGGCCAAGCAGAAGGGGCGCAATACCTATCAGTTCTTCGCTCAGAGTATGAGTGAAGCGGTCGGTAACCGACTGGCGATGGAGAAAGAGTTAAAGCAGGCGGTCAGTCAGCAGGCTCTGCAGCTGTATTACCAGCCCCAGTACAGTATGCAAGGTGGCAAACTGGTCGGCTTTGAAGCACTGTTACGTTGGCCCGACAAAATGGGCATGCTACTAATGCCGGAACAGTTTATCCCGTTGGCCGAAGAGACCGGTTTGATCGTGCCTTTAGGTGAGTGGGTGCTGAAAACGGCATGTCTGCATGCGCAGCAATGGTCTGAACCAGGCGCCGAACAGCTGTCTGTTGCGGTAAATGTTTCAGGCCGTCAGCTGAGCGCAGAGCTACCGAAGCAGGTGGTTCAGGCGATAACAGAGAGCGGTATTACCCCGCAAAGACTGATACTGGAGATCAAAGAAAGTGCGCTGATTGAGCAGGATCTGGAAGCTATTCAGGATATTCTGCAGCAGATTCACCGGCAGGGTGTGCGCATCGCCATCGATGACTTTGCGACTAAGCATTCAAGTCTGGGTTATCTGGCCCGGTTGCCGATTGATCAGTTGAAAATCGATCGGGGCTTTGTTCGACACCTGCCAGGGAGAGCTGAAGACGCTTCTATCGCCACTTCTATTCTGAGTCTGGCCCAGAAACTGAACATCCGGACGCTTGCCGAAGGCGTCGAAACACCGGAGCAAAGAGACTACCTGATCGCTTCAGGTTGTGATGAAAGTCAGGGTTTTCTCTATTCAAGAGCGGTACCTTTAGATACCGTAATTGCGTTGATTAAGCGCGAGCATGTCCGAAATAGTGTGTCTGACAGGGAGCTGGTTTGACTCTGCCCGAATGTTATTAATGATCAACTAAAGCGTACGGAAAAACCGGCGCCAAGATGAGGTAAGCAGTATGCCTGTAGTATGGAAGCAGCAACTCGCCACCGGTAATGACCTGATCGATCTGGATCACAAATATCTGATCGCCTTGTTTAACTCAGTAGAACTGGCGCTGAGTAAGCCGGAAAATCTCAAGTTTCTGCCGATATTTTTTCGCCAGCTGGTGGATTACACCCGCGAGCATTTCGAACGGGAAGAGAAAATTCAGCTGAAGATCCGATACCCCTATTATGCCGATCATAAAATTGAGCATCAGAATATAGTTGACCACCTGGAAACAATCTACAGCAAAATTCATGAAGTCGTCGGTGTCGGCGATGCGATGGCCAGCCCCGATGAGATTCATGCCAAGCTGGATGCTGAGATTATCAGTCTGGCACGGGAGTGGGTGATTGAACATCTGGTTAAAACGGATTCAAAGATGGCGCAGTTCCTGCGTAAATATCCGGAAGACCTCAGCTAAAAAAACGTTCAGATTCAGCTGCCTGAAAGATGCCGGGCTGTTACAATTACCTTAATATTCCGGCCGGGCTGAACTGTGTTAATTATATCGAATGCTGTAACTCTTTCTGACGATGATATAGAACTGACGGCCATCCGGGCCCAGGGCAGTGGTGGTCAGAACGTCAATAAAGTTTCATCTGCGATCCATCTGCGGTTTGATATCAGGGCCTCTTCGCTGCCTGAGTTCTATAAAGAGCGGTTGCTCAACCTGAAAGATCAGCGTATCACCAAAGATGGCGTGATCATCATAAAAGCACAGCAGTTTCGCACCCAGGAAAAAAACCGTGAAGACGCTTTAAATCGCCTTCAGGCGTTGATTAAAAGTGCTTCAGTGGTACAGAAAACCCGCCGCGCCACTAAGCCTACTAAAGGCTCGCAACGGCGCCGCATGGACAGTAAGACTAAGCGCGGTAAGGTGAAGTCCCTGCGCGGCAGAGTGTCAGATTAAGCAAACAATCAAAATCAGTTTTTAAGGATTAACGATGAAGAAAACAGTTAAATCAGTCGCGCTGGCGACCGTACTTGGGTTCTCTCTGGTGGCACTGCAGGGCTGTTCGCCGGAAGTCGGCAGTAAAGAGTGGTGCGCCGAGCTGAAAGAGAAGCCGAAAGGAGAATGGTCGGGCAATGAAGCGAAAGACTTTGCCAGGCACTGTATTTTGTAATCTGAGATCCTGGATTTAATAAAAAGCCGCCCTTTTGTATTCGAAAGGGCGGCTTTTTTATGTACTGGATGTACGGTATGCCGCGAGCACATGGATGTGCAGGAGCGGTGATGTCTGCAATACGTCTGAAAAGCTACGACTAAAACAGGAGCTGTTTTAGTTCCAAAGTACCATATGGTCGCGCCGGGATGCTTCATATTATGTTTAGAGAGTCATCTGACTCGAAAATCTAATAATTATAGAGGTGTATGACCATGTGGACTAAACCAGCTTACACAGACCTGCGTATCGGTTTTGAAGTAACTATGTACTTCGCAAACCGCTAACAGGTTCGCAAGCTCTGCCACTGGCGGAGCTTTATTCCCGCCCATCCGGGCAAAGTGCAAAACAACGACAAGAAAATAATAACAATGAAAATACAAGTTTTAGGGTCTGCTGCCGGCGGAGGCTTCCCGCAGTGGAACTGTAATTGTCATAACTGTAGCGGCATGCGTGCCGGTACTCTTAATGCCAAAACCCGCACTCAGTCATCGATCGCGATCAGCGTGAATAATGAAGACTGGATACTGTTTAATACTTCGCCGGATATCCGCCAGCAGCTGGCTGATTTTGCGCCGATGCAACCGAACCGGGCGATCCGGGATACCGGTATTGCAGCCATCGTGTTTATGGACAGCCAGATCGACCATACCACCGGCCTGCTGATGCTACGCGAAGGTTGTCCGCATGAGGTCTGGTGCACCGATATGGTGTATCAGGACCTGACCAGTGGCTTCCCTATTTTCAATATGCTGGAGCACTGGAATGGTGGTATTAAACGCAATCGTATTCCGGTGGGTGAAGCTGATAACAGCTTTGTTATTCCAGCGGTGCCAGAGCTTAAATTAACTCCGGTGGCCCTGCTCAGCAGCGCACCACCGTATTCACCGCATCGCAATGACCCTCACCCGGGGGACAACATAGGTATCCTGATAGAAGATACCCGCAGCGGTAAAACCTTGTTCTATGCCCCTGGCCTTGGCCAGATCGAACCCCATCTTAAACCCATCATGAAAGATGCCGACTGTCTGTTGGTAGACGGCACTATCTGGCGTGACGACGAGCTGATTACCTCCGGGGTCGGCGATAAGTTGGGTGTCACTATGGGCCATCTGGCCCAGTCCCGTAATGAAGAGACGGGTGAGGGTGGCATGATCGAATTTCTGGATACGCTGGATAAGCCCCGGAAAGTTCTGATCCATATCAATAATACCAATCCGATTCTCGATGAAGATTCACCGGAGCGTGCTGAGGTTCAGGCCCACGGTATCGAAATCTCCTGGGACGGAATGAGTATAGAGCTGTAACAGAAGATTCACCGGAGCGTGCTGAGGTTGAAGCTGATATCGAAGCGCGTGCTATTTAAATCTTTTGGGACGCAATGAGCATAGAACTGTAACAGAGGTTGCGACGATGAATGCACAAGTGAAAGAAAGCCTGCCACCGATGAGCCGTGAGGAATTTGAACAGGCACTGCGCGCCAAGAGTGCGCTGTACCATACCCAACATCCTTACCATATCGATATGTATGACGGTAAGTGCACTAAGGAGCAGATTCAGGGCTGGGTGGCAAACCGTTTCTACTATCAGATATCAATTCCGGTGAAAGATGCCGCTATTATGGCGAACTGCCCGGATCGTGAAGTGCGTCGCCACTGGGTACAGCGGGTACTTGATCACGATGGTTACGATGGTGCAGTTGGCGGTATCGAAGCCTGGTTGCAACTGGGTGAAGCGGTTGGCCTGACCCGACAAGAGATCCTGTCGCAGGAGCATGTGTTGCCGGGTGTGCGTTTTGCTGTCGATGCCTATGTTAATTTTGCCCGCCGTTCGACCTGGCAGGAAGCGGCCAGCTCATCCCTGACCGAGATGTTCGCGCCAACTATTCACCAGAACCGTCTGGATACCTGGCCGACTCACTATCCATGGATCAAGGCTGAAGGCTACCAGTATTTCCGTAACCGGCTGACCGAGGCGCGCCGCGATGTGGTGCATGGACTGGAGATCACGCTGGATCATTACCAGACCCGGGAGCAGCAGGAACGCATGCTCAACATTCTGCAGTTTAAGCTGGATGTACTCTGGAGCATGCTTGATTCGATGACCATGGCCTATGAGCTTAAGCGTCCGCCGTATCACACGGTAACCGATGAGAAGGTCTATCATTCAGGTCTGTTCGCATGAATGCCGCAGCGGTTAAGAGCAGCGCAGAGATCGACTTTGCGCTGGTGCCAACCCTGAATACCATGTTTCGCATGCAGTGGGAAAAAGCCCAGGACTGTTATGTCCTGCTCTATCCTGAAGGGATGGTTAAGCTTAATGGCGCCGCTGGTGAGATTCTGGCGCAGGTTGATGGTCAGCGTAGTGTGGCTGATATTATCGCAGTACTGCAGGCAAAATTTCCTGACGCTGAAGGGATAGACGGCGACATCCTGCATTTTTTAGGAGAAGCCCGTGAGCAACTCTGGATCACCTTGTAACGCTCAGCCTTCGCTGGGCAGCGTACCGCAACACGGCCAGCCACTTTGGCTGCTGGCCGAACTCACCTATAAATGTCCGTTGCAGTGTCCTTACTGCGCCAACCCGCTGGATTTTGCCAATCGTACCGATGAGCTAACCACTCAACAGTGGCTTGATGTCTTCGCTCAGGCGCGTGAGCTTGGCGCTGCGCAGCTGGGCTTTTCAGGTGGCGAACCTTTAGTCCGCCAGGATCTGGCGGAACTGATCGGTGGCGCCCGGGAGCTGGGTTATTACACTAACCTGATCACCTCCGGTGTCGGGCTCAATGAACGTAAGATCGCCGATTTTCGTGACGCCGGGCTGGACCATATTCAGGTCAGTTTTCAGGCCGCAGACCCTGAAGTAAATAATATGCTGGCAGGTTCTGCTAAAGCGTTCCGGCAGAAGCTGGCGATGGCCAAAGAGGTGAAAGCCCAGGGTTATCCGATGGTGCTCAACTTCGTTACCCATCGCCATAATATCGATCAGATCGACCGCATTATCGAGCTTTGCGTCGAGCTGCAGGCAGACTATGTCGAGCTGGCGACCTGTCAGTATTACGGCTGGGCCTATGAAAACCGTGACGACCTGCTGCCGACCCGGGCGCAGCTGGAACGGGCGGAACGGATCACCAACGAATACCGCGACCGGCTGGCGAAAGCGGGTAATCCGATCAAGATTATCTTTGTCACCCCGGACTATTACGAGGAACGTCCTAAAGGTTGTATGAACGGCTGGGGTCAGGTGTTCCTCACCATAACCCCGGACGGCACGGCGTTGCCTTGCCACAGTGCCCGTATGCTGCCGATCGAGTTTCCCAATGTGCGCGAACAGAGTATCGAGCAGATCTGGAACCAGTCCAACGGCTTCAATCATTTCCGTGGCTACGAATGGATGAAGGAGCCTTGTGCCTCCTGCGATGAAAAAGAGAAAGACTTTGGTGGCTGCCGCTGCCAGGCCTTTATGATGACCGGCGATGCCAACAATACCGATCCGGTGTGTTCTAAGTCACCGCACCATGACCTGATCCTGAATGCCCGGCAAGCAGCTGAAAATACTGAAGGCAGAGATAATTCTGAGCCGGTATTCCGCAACGAACGCAATTCCAGAGTATTCTGTAAGGGCTAGATGTAATAGAGAGTAATTAATTGCCGGAGCCCCGGATGACGACAGAGTATGGTTTTTTTGATTCCGCCTTCAGTGCCGCCGATGCCGTAGCCGGTTCCGTTGAACAGGGCCAGCTGGTGGCTGGTGATGCGGGGCTGTTCTGGGTTGAGTTTCGACCAGAAGATAACGGACGCACGGTGTTATGCCAGCGTAGCTGGCAAGGTGAGCTGCAGGACCTGACACCGCAATCATTCACTGTACGCAGTCGGGTCTATGAGTATGGCGGCAAAAGCTGGTGCCTGCTGGATACCAGTTCCCATTATCAGCTGGCGTTTGTTAACGGAGGCGATCAGCAGATCTGGCTGCAATCGCTGACCGATAGTGGCGTATCGCAGCCAAAACAATTAACCGATGCAACAGAGTGTCGTTATGGCGATCTGATCTGTGATCCACAGCGCCAGCGCATCATTGCCGTACAGGAAAAGGCGACCGTTGATCCAACGCAACCGGAACACTCGCTGGTGGCTATCTGCCTGCAATCCGGGGCTGTCACCTGTTTGTGTGAAGGGCAGGACTTCTATGCGTCTCCGACTCTCAGTGAAAACGGTAATCAGCTGGCCTGGATCAGCTGGAGTCATCCCCATATGCCCTGGGTCAGCACCCGGTTGTGGTTAGCGACTCTCAACGCTGATGGTTCGGTTATGAGTGAGAAACTGGTTGCCGGAGAAGGGCGTTCAACTGAATGGGCTAAAGAGTCCTCAGCTGAACTGGATAAACAGTCTTTGCAACAGCCCAGATTCCTGCAGGACGGAACGTTGAGCGCAATCTCTGACAGCAGTGGTTGGTGGAATTTATACCGTTATCTTTGTTGCGCTTATATCGAAACCGAAACCGCAGCAGGAGCTGTTACAGCTGCGTTAACGTCAGGTAGCCAGGGGGTCAAGGCGTTATGGCAGAAGCCGGTCGAGTTTGGTATCGCCCAGTGGCAACTGGGCGTCTCTACCTGGGACTGGCTTAGCGCACCGGGAACAGAGAGTAGTGATACGCTATGGCTGGTGGCCAGTTATCTGGAGCAGGGTAAGGGCTGCCTTGGCATGCGCCCGATATCCGGCAACAGATACGAGAATGACCGCACTGTGTTGCTCGCTCCAGAGTTTTCGCTGTTCCGTCATATCAGTTGCTACCAGGGTAAGATCTACTGTATTGCCAACAGCGAGACCCGAACCCCGGCGATTCTGGAAATAACCCCTGATTTTGAAAGCTCAGCGCAGGTTCGGGTTCTTTGCGGTAACGAACTTATTACCGGGCTGCGCCGGGTGAGCGCGCCTGAAAGTATCAGCTATCCGGTTGCTGCTGATGAAGTTGCTCACGGCTTTCTTTACCTGCCTGAAACGATTGCTGAGAGTGCTAAAAAACCGCCATTGATCGTCTTTACCCATGGTGGACCAACCGGTACCACCTATCCGGTATTTAATCCCAAGATCCAGTACTGGACCGAGCGGGGTTTTGCCGTGGTCGATCTCAACTATCGCGGCAGCGCCGGTTACGGTCGGGGCTACCGGCACCGGCTGGCCGGGCAGTGGGGGGTAACCGATGTCGAAGACGCCGTGGCCGCTGCGGATTATCTGGCAGTGGAGGAATTGACCGATAGCCACAATGTATTCATTCGTGGCGGCAGTGCTGGGGGCTATACGACGCTCTGTGCGCTGGCGTTCAGTGAGCGTTTTCGCGGAGGAGCCAGTTATTACGGCGTCAGTGATCCGCTGACCCTGACCCGGGACACCCATAAGTTCGAAAGCCACTACCTTGACTGGCTTATCGGTGATCCTGAAATCGATGCAAGGCTATACCGAGAGCGCAGCCCGCTACTGGCTGCTGATCGCATTACCTGCCCGATGATCTTCTTCCAGGGCGGGCAGGACAAAGTGGTGGTGCCGGACCAGACCGAACGTATGGTCAGAGCCTTAAAGCAGAACGGAATTTCAGTGGAGTACCACCTCTATCCCGATGAGCAACACGGCTTTCGTTCAAGTGAAAATCAGATCAGTAGTCTGGAAGCTGAGCTGGCATTTTATCGCTCTCTCCTGAGGCCCTGATAATTCTCCATTGCCGGGTTTTGTTCTGGTACAATGCGCGCTTTATAGGCGGTCTGGCTAAGCAGACCGAGCCAAACGCCGCTGCAGAACAGATTTCAGCACAGGCTGTCAGAATCCGGAGTGACCATGAGTACAGAGCAAGCTTTGCAGGACCGCAGTGAAAACAGATGCGAACTATGTGGCGCGACTGATAACCTGAGCTTGTATGAGGTACCGCCAAACGGTAAAGGCGGCGTTGATGATTCCGTACTAGCCTGTGGCACTTGTAAAGACCAGCTCGACAATCCGGCCAATACTGACGCTAACCACTGGCGTTGCCTCAACGACAGCATGTGGAGCCAGGTACCAGCCGTACAGGTACTGGCATGGCGTATGCTGACCCGTCTGCGTAGCGAGGGCTGGCCGCAGGACCTGCTGGATATGATGTACCTGGACGACGAACAGATGATCTGGGCGCAAGCGACCGGTGAACATCTGGATGATTCTGAGAAAGTGATCCACCGCGACAGCAACGGCGTAGTACTGGAAGCGGGCGACAATGTGGTTCTGATCAAAGACCTGGACGTAAAAGGCGCAGGCTTCACCGCCAAGCGTGGTACCGCAGTACGAGGTATCTCACTGGTACCGGACAACGCCGAGCAGATTGAAGGCCGGGTTAACGGTACCCGCATCGTTATACTGACTAAGTTCGCCAAAAAGTCTTAAGGGCAGCGGCTAGAACGCGGCTGGGCCGCGTGCTAGAACGGAAGACAAGCCTTCCTGCTAGTGGCTAGAAAAAGCCTTTTAAAAACGCGCCGCAGGCGCGTTTTTTGTGGGCAAAGACAAAAACGTAGCTCGTTGCTCGAAAGAGCCTTCTAAACTACATTGTTCTGCTGGGGCTCACTCCATTGCTTCGTAAGAACTGTAGGTTGGTCTGAGTGAAACGAAGCCCAACAAAACGTAGCTCGTTGCTCGAACGCCGCTGCGCAGCTTGCTCGTGGCTCGAAAGAGTCTTCTAAACTACATTGTTCTGCTGGGGATCACTCCATCACTCCGTAAGAATCGTAGGTTGGTCTGAGTGAAACGAAGCCCAACAAAACGTAGCTCGTAGCTCGAACGCCGCTGAGCAGCTTGCTCGTGGCTCGAAAGAGCCTTCTAAACTACATTGTTCTGCTGGGGCTCACTCCATCACTCCGTAAGAATCGTAGGTTGGTCTGAGTGAAACGAAGCCCAACAAAACGTAGCTCGTTGCTCGAACGCCGCTGCGCAGCTTGCTCGTGGCTCGAAAGAGCCTTCTAAACTACATTGTTCTGCTGGGGCTCACTCCATCACTCCGTAAGAATCGTAGGTTGGTCTGAGTGAAACGAAGCCCAACATTCGCCGGTCCCTCGGTAAAGCCTTCTTAGTCATCTCTGTGCCAGACCGTAACTTTATTATTTCGTAAAGGCTGCCGACCATTGTAGGAGGCGCGCCCCGCGGCGATAAATTCCACTCAGCGGGTGCTTACAGAGGCCTGTTGACGGAAACAGGAACATCCAGCCCGGCTGTCTGAATGCGTTAGGATACTTCCGCCCTAATGCGTAAGGGAGTGAAGGGCCAAGACCTTCAAGGTTATCCTGTTTTTGAAGCCTTATACTTTTTCTATTATCTGCCGGAGTGGTTGTTCCAGTGAACGGCTCATCAAAGTTGTTCTGTCTTTGTTTCCCTTGCCGTCACGCACGGTAATGCTATAACGCTGCAAATCCAGGCCCTTAATACGCAGTCTGAGGCACTCTGTAATCCTTAACCCACTGCCGTACAGAATAGAAAAGATACTCTGGTTCCGTCCTTTCAGATAATCGAATATTTTCTGTACCTCGGTAGCATGAAGCACAACAGGTAAACGTCTTTGGCGCTTTGCGTATTTGAATCCTAAATTACCAAGAGGTTTCTGTAAGAACTGGTTATAAAGAAAAGCCAGTGCATTAAGTGCTGATTTCTGCGTATTTATCGCAACGTCTCTTTCATTAGCAAGGTAAGAGAGAAAACACTTAACCTCATCAGGGCCAAGCTTATCGGGTTGTTGTAGTTGATGAAAACGAATGTAGAAGCGAATCCAGTATAAGTAGGTTTTTTCTGTTCGCAGACTGTATCCCTTCATCCGCATAGCCCTGCTTATGCTGTGTAAAAATGGACTATTGCTCATACCGATTCCCTCCGGCCTTTAAATGCAACTTAACTGTATGTTTATACAGTTAAGTTGCAGCCTGGATCATAAAGTGCGCGTTTGCACGGAAACACCGCGTAAAAATGCGCGTTTGTATCTGGCAGTTTTCAGCAAAGTTATTTAGTATCAGGGAGTTACAATATTGCGCATCGGAACTTATGCGCAACGCAGTACAGAATAACGCGCATGCGCGTTTTCATGGAATCATGGGAGATGGATTTTGCTAGCTAAGCCTTTAGTATCAAATAGTTATTGCTATCTATCAGAGTCCTTAACTCCGTACATATGCGCATGCGCACAACTAAGCTTTTAAGTTCCAAGGAAGTGTAGATGTCTATAAGGAAAATTGAGCCAACAGACTTGGCTCGTGTGAACTCAATATGTATTAATGCGTTTATGGGAACAGTGGCGTCTACGCTAACCGAAGAAGGTATTGAGACATTTCAAAATATTGCATCCGTAGATGGCTTCACAGATCGGATGGAAGCAGATAATGAAATGTTGGCTTACGAAGATAATGGCGAGGTTGTAGGAATTATTGAACTTAAGGAGGGCCGTCATATTGCGATGTTATTTGTGTCTCCCAGCTCTCAGAATAAAGGTGTGGGTCGCTCTTTAATTTCAGCAATTCTCCCACATGCACGGAGTAATCTTCTGACAGTGAGTGCGTCGCTTACATCTATTCCCGCTTATTTGAACTACGGATTTAAATGTACTGGAGAGGTTGGAGAATCTGCGGGGCTAAAATACCAGCCTATGGAAATGGAGCTTAACAAGTCAATGCAGCCGACCGCTGAAGCGTCAGCTGATTGAGGCGTTAAAACTATATTGTTGCAGGGCCATATCAATGAATAAAAGTACGCTATTTGAGTTAACCCTTTTTGATCCTGAGAATACTCTTATTGCCTTGCTTGAAAAGCGGGGCATAGAATTTCGAAAGGTACCTGTAACACGAAAATTTGTGGTTGCGATGGACGAAACTGTTGAAGTCGTCAGTAGTGATAACAGTGAAGCCCTGATTGAAAATCTCGTGTCGGTATTCATTGAATGGCTTGAAGAAAAACGATACCGGAAATTGCAGGTTCAGTTAGTAGACGGAAGTATTGTGTATATTGATGAATGCGACATTGAAGGCGTTACCAGCATACTCAAAAATTCGTTGAAAGTGAGTGCATTTGATCCAGAATATAACAACCGAATACTTAATAAGTAGCAAGATCACCCTTAGTCTTGCTACGGGGATCATAAACTACCGCCAGCAAACTGGCTCGGAACTCAGCCACTGCGCGGCTTCGTCCCGTTATCATCGGCGTTAATTATGCCAACGGGCGTCCTCATTGACTGATCTTTGGTGTGTCACCGTTGGTACCGAATAAGTGCCGATGCGCTAATGAAATCATACATATTTCGGAACGCCGCCTGGATTCAGATTTACTCTGCCCTTACCTTAAGCTTTTTTGACAAACTTTGCGGTCACCATCATCTCTCCGGCGCCATCAATTTTGCAGTCAAGTTGGTGGTCCTTTCCTTCAACGATTCGTCGTATCATCGCTTTTGTACCGATCTTAAGCACCTGGGAACTGCCTTTTACCTTGAGGTCTTTAATAAGAGTGACCTTATCGCCATCTTGCAACAGCGTGCCGTTGGCATCTTTGATGTTCAAGGAGTCTTCTTCGGCAAGTGCATCCGACGGGTTCCATTCATGTGCGCATTCTGGACAGATCAGCAGATCCTGATCCTGGTAAACGAATTCAGAATTGCATTTCGGGCAGGGAGGAAGGGACATACAGTATTACTTCTTTAAATGAGTTTGGTGTGCATGGTAATAGGACGGTTCTGTTTTGGCGAGTATTTTTAACTGAATTCAGTGTATGCCAATCACCAGTTGAGCTAATTACTTCCTTGCATAATTCACATTCAGATGAGAATAAAACAAATCCACTGAGTCCATAGTTAGAAGGCGTGGAAATACTACCCATCAATAGAGCGTATGACTCAAGTAAATTTGAAGTGGCTGATAATATGTATGAAGGTATCAGGAAGTAGCTTTATGCTTTTCCCAGCCACTCAGGTTGGCTTTTCCTCCGTTCTATCGAGTCGCGTTTTTTTGCAGCAATCTATCGACTTTGCACTGTAATAGTGCGCGAGCGGCTATGTTTGCCTTAATTGACAGAGCTGGTTTGCTGCTTTGATATTTCTGCTAACTTATCGTTAACCTGCATAAGCCGGGTAGTTGCGGGGGTAGGTCGGCCTTTATGGTTCTTTTATTTCCTGGGCTGTATTGATTGGTGTAGATCTTGCTGCGTTTTAGGCAGGATCCACCAGAACTGCAGAGGATTAAATATAGAGCAAGCCGGTGGCGAGCTTTCTCCTGTATTGGGAATTAAGCGGGTTTCTGTCATCCGGATTGGAGACGCAACTTTGTTCAGAAGGTAACTGCCGGGTAGAGGAATTAAAGAGAATGTCTGCAGGTGATGCAAAAAAAATTGTTATAGCGGGCCGCTCTCCGCTTTATCGGGAAGGATTGAAAATAGTTTTGTCTGCAGATAAAGCTTTTCGATTCAGGGAAGCGGGAAGTCTGGCTGAGTTGGTTAAATGTAATAGTCAGGTTGATGACCCGGGATTGATCATTCTCGACTGGTCTTTATTCAGGTCTGAAGAGCCGGACCTTCTGATCAGTTTTATCTTTAATAGTGTTGCGCCGGTGTTGCTACTTTGTAACCAGCCGGACCGCTTTGTATGTCAAAAAGCTAAGGCCTGTGGGGTGCGTGGGGTGATCTGTAAGACATCCTCCGGAACCGATATAAGGCGAGCAGCAAAAGCTGTATTGGAAAATCAATCGGTCTGGCCAGATGAGAGCAGGTTGTCTTTGCGAATAGGTGATGCAGAGACTGCCAATATGCGGGTTATTGAGAGAATGCAAACCCTGACCCCTAAAGAGAGGGTGGTGTTGGATTGTATAAGAGAAGGTGCGTTATATAAGCAGATCGCGTATCAGTTAGGCGTGCAGGATTCGACAGTTAAGTGTCATGCAGCCAGTATTATGCGAAAAATGTGTTCACGAAACCGCACCCATCTGATATCGCTGCTGCATAATGCAGTGCCTCAGCATGACCCGGTGCAAGCTCCAGCCTCTGATACACAATAACTGGGGTCAGCCAGAGTAAGATTAATTTTCGATTTTTTGAAAACTCACGCATGTAATGCTCTTACGAAGACCGTTGGGTAGCCTTTCCAAAAAGCGTTATTAAGAAGGCTTTTAACGCTTTTTCTAGCCACTAGCAGAAAGGTGTGCCTTCCGTTCTAGCTACTAAAGTGTTGCAATGCCTTTTTCTGTAGAGCTTCCCGCACAACAATTACACAACGCATTTCGCTTAAATACTGGCTTATCACAGGAGCGCTTGTGGAACTCGCATGTCTTTACCTGGAAGGTGTACTGATCCCTGAAAACTGGATCGATTTTGCTGAAGAATCCGGAATTTGAAGGTTGGGACCATGCTGATAAATGGGGCGTAACTGATAAGCAGGACCGTCCTTTGGCTGTCACCACGCACAAATGAAAAGCCATTACCCGTAGTTTCAATGCGTCTTCAGTACTGCCTGGAATCCGTTATGTGCTCATTGGAGCCTGTGATTCGCAGGATAAATATGGTGGTCTCATTGTGGTTATTGATCTGCCAGATAAAACGACACTTAGTTGATTCGCTGAATTTTTTTAGTTGTTCTTGTACTTGCAAAAAGCATCAGAGTAAGAGGGGGGCTGAATACAGGGCTGTACGCCAATTTGAGATGTATCTGTCTGTACAGCAATAACTAATCAATGTAATTATTAAAGCCGGGAGTCGCTTATTCAGCGTGGATAGTCGACTTAACCGTAAACTTTTTAAGGCAAAAAAATTGGACGCAAAAGATATTGATCTGATAAGAGATGCGGCTCTGCTATTGGAAAAAGAACATTTGATCAAAGCGTTACATTTAATGCAGTTAGCGAAAAAACTCAGACCTGAAGGGGCTTTTATTGCTGCCAAGTGTGAAGAATATTTAGCAAAGAATGCATCTGGTTTTCGCTTTAGTCTGGAAATATTTAGTCTTAACTATCTAAGCCGCAAACTTTTCAATGCAAAGGAATTGGACGCAAAAGATATTGATCTGATAAAAGATGCGGCTTTGATATTGGAAAATGAACATTTGACCAAAGCTTGGCAGTTAATGGAGTTAGCAAAAAAACTCAGACCAGATGGGCCTTTTATCGCGGCTAAGTGTAAAGAATATTTAGCAAAGATAGCATCTGGTTTTTGCTTTAGTCAGGAAACTTTGAGTCTCGATTACCGAAACAAATATTTGTTATCGAATGCTGTAAATCCGTCACGAGATAAGTTTGTTGTGAGTGCCGATATCAACGATATTTACAGCGGTTTGGGTTGCATGCTGCTGGTACTGGCTCCGGCATGGAAATATGCCAAGTCTACCGGCAGGATACTGATTATTGATTGGCGCAATAGTCCTTATGTACGTTCAGACTCCAGTGTAAATCTATTTTCAAGGCTGTTTGATCCCTCTGGACTGACTGCCTCGGGCGTGAAAGTGATTGCAGATGATCAGGTAGATACGATGTTGCTTCCTAACTCACTCCTACTGTCGAGAGTTGAGCAGGAACATGAGTCAGGAATCCTTGTTTCATGTAATAAAAAAGGCATTAACAACGATGACATGATAAGCCTGTTGCAAGAGGGGGTAGACTCACAGGCAGCTACTTTTCTACCTTCGCTCGGTGTTATGTATAGAATCGCAACTAAGCATAGCCCTCTTAATCAATCGGGATCTTCGTTCTGTACTTTTGAGGAGGCTGCAATATTGTACGGCTGCCTGAAACCAAGGCCTCAGATTCAGCAACAGATTGATTTTTATAGTGATACATACTTTTCAGAAAAT
Organism: Amphritea sp. HPY; assembly: GCF_050870985.1. Taxonomy (NCBI): domain Bacteria; kingdom Pseudomonadati; phylum Pseudomonadota; class Gammaproteobacteria; order Oceanospirillales; family Oceanospirillaceae; genus Amphritea; species Amphritea sp. HPY. Next base: position 1,306,435 of record NZ_CP194015.1, read on the forward strand.
GCTGTTATCGGCCTGCATATCAGGCATGGTAATGGGGAAGAGTTAGTGCGTAAGCATTTCTCTGGACGTGTGATTTCAGGGTTTGATGACTTCATCGATAACCTGGTATCAAAGATCGATACAATTGCGCGAAAACAAGGGTTAACTCAATACAAGGTGTTTCTTTGTACTGATTCTGATCAGGTAGCTTTAGCCTTAAGAGATCGAATTCCGGATCTGCTAACACGTGATATATGGCGCCCTGAGAATGACAAAGGAGTTGATTTTGATCATCCCTTCGAATCATCTGAAGAAGGTGTTAAAACAGCTGCGAACGCTCTGATTGATATGCAATTGCTGAGTAAATGTGATGTGGCCATTTTAACTAGGCCTACAAGCTTTGCTTGCCAGGTGCCTTATCTGCAAGAGAAACCCAATGCGTTGTTTCTCGATAGTGAAGACTTTAACCAAATATAATGGAGCGGGTAATGGATTGGACAACTCAACGGTGCCTGGTGACGGGGGGAGCCAGTTTTATTGGCAGTCACCTGACAGAAAGACTTGTTGCGCTGGGAGCGAAAGTACGGGTCATTGACAACTTATCCAGTGGTAAAAGAGAACATTTATCCGGAGTTCTTAATCAGATTGAATTCGTCCATGATGACTTGATGAATCTGGAAGTTGCAAAGCGTTCAATGCAAAATATTGACCGGGTTTTTCATCTTGCGGCAGATCATGGTGGCAGGGGATATATAGCTGCTCATCCGGCTAACTGTATTGGCAATATGGCACTTGATAACATCGTATTTAAAGCTGCAGCGGAGGATGATGTTGAGCATATTACTTTTACCAGCTCAGCCTGTGTCTATCCTACGGATATTCAAGAGGATAAAACGTTACTAACAGAATCTTTAGTGTCCTTTGATCACCGGGGCGGAGCCTTTGCTGACGAGGAATATGGTTGGGCAAAATTAATGGGTGAGCTTTCTCTGCGTGCCCATTACAAGCAAAATGGTTTGAAAGCAGCAATTGCAAGGCTTTCAACTGTTTATGGTCCGCGTGAAAATGAAAGTCATGCTCTGGTTGCACTGGTAGCGAAGGCTTTTATCAAGCAGTCTCCTTTCGAAATATGGGGTGATGGAAATCAAACCCGGGGCTTTACATATGTCAGTGATATAGTGAATGGATTAATTCTGGCATCAGAAAACATTATGGATGCCAGTGCGATTAACCTGGGCACTGATGAATTTATCAGTCTGAATAAAATAGCATCAATCATCTTTGAACAAACAGCCTGGTCTCCGCCTGATGGTGTTAAACATCAGCGTGATAAACCTGTCGGTGTTCTACATCGGGCCCTGGACTATAGCTATACACAGTCCAAAACTGGCTGGACACCTCAAATGAGTCTTGAGCAGGGTATTGCAGATACAATAAAGTGGTATTTTGCAAATAACGAAAGTAGCAAAGTAAAACAAAATTTCGAGAAAAGGTTGCTTGCCAGATAAGTACGATTAATAGCATCAGGCCTGCGCTCAGGAGGAATAAGAAATAAGAGGGGTGGCAGATGAAAATAAATTTATCTGCCCTCTGAATGATCTTACGAAGAGTGTTTGGGGGGCTTTCTAATAAATTCTATTTAGAAGGTTCTTTATGCTTTTTCTAGCCACTAGCAGGAAGTGTGCCTTCCGTTCTAGCGAGCAGAACTTGTTCGGCGTTCTAGCTACTGGTCGCCCCGGCGTTGCAACAACTGCCTTTTCCGGTAGAATCCTCCGCACTATAACTAATAACTAAATTCGCTTTTAATAACATACAACAGGAGTCGCTTGTGGAACTCGCATGTCTTGACCTGGAAGGTGTACTGATCCCTGAGATCTGGATCGCTTTTGCTGAAGAAACCGGAATTGAAGAGCTTAAGGCGACTACCCGCGATATCCCAGACTACGATGTGCTGATGAAGCAACGTCTGCGTATTCTGGATGAGCATGGTCTGACCCTGCCACAGATTCAGGCAACCATTGATCGCCTGTCACCGTTGGAAGGTGCCCGTGAATTCATCGACTGGCTGCGTGAGCGTTTCCAGGTGGTGATCCTGTCCGATACCTTCTACGAGTTTGCTGCGCCACTGATGAAGCAGTTGGGTCATCCGACGCTGTTGTGCCATAAGCTGGAAGTCGACAACGGTGGCCGTATCACCGATTACACCCTGCGCCAGGTTGATCCTAAGCGGCAGTCTGTTCGCGCATTCCAGTTGCTGAACTACCGTGTCATCGCTGCCGGTGATTCTTACAACGATACCACTATGCTGACCCAGGCTGAGTCCGGTATCCTGTTCCATTCACCACAGAATGTAATCGACGAGTTTCCGCAGTTCCCGGCGGTACATAGCTTCGCGGATCTGAAGCAAGAATTCCTGAAAGCTAGCAACCGCGAACTTAGCCTGTAAAGGCTTAAGTTGCCAGACCGCTGAGCAAGCTCAGCTAGCTAGAACGGAAGGCCAGCCTTCCTGCTAGTGGCTAGAAAAAGCTATTCCCGCGTTGCGTGAATAAAAAAACCGCCTACTGGCGGTTTTTTTAGTTTTGAATTTTGGGTTTTGATTTTTCTAGCCACTAGCAAGCGCGTAGCGCGTTCTAGCTAGCCGCGCAGCGGTGGTCTAGCTCCTCTAGAGCGTCTGCTCTAATGCCTTAAGCAGGTTGTTAACCTTGTTATAGGTTTCCTGATACTCATCGGCGGTTTCTGAGTCGGCGATGATGCCGCCACCCGCCCAGCAATGAATCTTACCGTTCTGGCAGAGCAGGGTGCGGATGGTGATGCTGCTGTCCATCTTGCCGCTGAAGCTTAGATAGCCGATGGAGCCGCAGTAGATGGAGCGGCGATGGGGCTCAAGTTCTTCGATAATCTGCATCGCCCGAATCTTCGGTGCACCGGTGATTGAGCCCCCGGGAAAGCTGTGTTCCAGCAGGTCCAGTGGCGTTTTTCCGGCATCCAGGCGGCCGGTAACAGTGCTGACCAGATGGTGCACGTTGGCGTAGGATTCAACTGCAAACAGCTTGGGTACCCGTACGCTGCCGTGTTCACAGACCTTGCTGATATCGTTGCGTAGCAGATCGACAATCATCAGGTTTTCAGCCCGGTCTTTTTCGCTGTCATGCAGAGCCAGCTTGAGTTGTGCGTCGGCTATTGGATCGTCGCCACGGGGGCGGGTGCCTTTGATCGGCTTAGTGGTGACTTTGCCATTGTCCGCTTCGACAAACTGTTCCGGCGAGAGCGATAGGATTGCGCCTTGCGGTGTTTCCATATATGCGGAATACGGGGTGGGAGCGTGTTCACGCAGCAGGCTGTAAGCCTGCCATGGGTCGCCTTCACAGTCTGCAGTGAAGCGTTGCGCGAAGTTTACCTGGTAGCAGTCGCCGGCCTGAATATAGTCACTGATACGATCCAGTGAGGCGTAGTATTCCTGCTCGCTCATATTGCTGGTAAATGCAGAGCTGAGGCGGAATTCAGTTAGCTGTTTGGTTGTGTCAGACACAGATTCAGATTCGGCTTGTTGCAGTTGTCTGGCCAGAGCATCAGCGTTTGGCTCGCTGACCAGCGGTGTGGTAACCAGATAGCACTGTTGTAGTTCATGGTCGGTAACAATGGCCCAGCTATAGATAGCGGCCTGCATATCCGGCAGGTCGATATCGTTTGCCGTTTGTTCCGGCATGACTTCGAGGCTGCGGCCCAGGTCGTAAGCGAAGTATCCGATCATACCGCCACAGAAAGGCAGTGCTTTGATCGCATCATCTTCGGGAGCGGGGCAGTGCTGTTGATAGCTATCGTACAGGGCACGCAGGTGACTGAACGGGTTGCCTTGCAGCTGCTCACTGCTATCCGGTTTGATCAGGGTGGTCAGTTTTTCGCTGAAGCTGAGGCGGGCTACCGGGTCTGCCGCGATAATATCGTAGCGTCCATAGGGGCACAGGGGCTTGCCGCTGTCGAGATAGACCGGCGCCGCGAAGTGACGAATGCGTTCAAAGTAACGCTGACTGTTTTCCAGATAGGGGAGTGTGAAAAGTCTGTACACTCAGCATACCTTCATTTAGGGAGGGCGCATCAGTGATGCATCCTCTGGCCTTTTCGTCCCAGTGCAGTGAGATGAGCCGCTTCAGTTTCTCCGCTGCAGCCCCAGATTCAGACAGATGCTTGCAACGGCGGTAAAAAGGGCGATTGTAACCAGCCAACTGTTTGAAAGCGAGGCCGTTGTTTGTTATTTGTTGCGCCTTTGAGGTATTAAATACCTCTGCAGAATATTATGCTGTAGCAGCGTCGGCTTCATGCCGGTTCGCGACATCCATTTTTAAAAAATTCAGCAGATCAGATAATCATCGATGAAGCACCCTTATAAAGTCAGTTTGCATCAGCTCAATCTGCCCGATCAGCAGATCCACTATCGTTTGTATAAGAATCATGAGGTAACGCCTGCCCGGCGGTTGGTGCTGTTGCATGGTGCCGGAGTTGCGGGTGTGGATACCTGGGATATGATGGTGGCAATGCTGAAACACTGGGACGAGGTGCTGGTGCCGGATCAGCGCGGTACCGGACAGACCCGCTACCCTGATGGTGAAGAACATCCGTTTACGGTGACCGAGCTGGTTAATGACCTCAGTGCGCTGGTGGATCATCTGGGTTGGTGGCAGTTCGATCTTGGCGGTTACTCGATGGGAGGGATGGTCTCTCTACTATATAAGCAGCGTTATCATGACCGGGTGCAGAAACAGTTTCTGATGGAGGCTGCGGTGCTGGACCGGCCCTGCTGGGAATCAACGGTTAATCTGCGGCTGCAATACAGCGCGGCGGCGGAGCACCTGAAAGGTGATGAAGCGGAAACGGGTATCCGGACATTCCTTGATACGATTTCACCGAATCGTAAAGTGGCCCCTCAAGCCGAGTTGTTGACAATCCAGCGCCTGGGGATGCGTCCGCTGGGTTTCGCCAATGCGCTACATTGTGTCACGGATGCGATCAATACGATCAACCGGGAAGAGCTGGTAGCAGCCCAGGGTGATGTAACCAGCTTTATCGGGGGCCACAGTGTCGATCTGATGCATCAGTATCATCGTGATCTGGCGGAGCGAATGCCTAACTGGCACTACTTTATGGTAGCTGGCACTGATCACTCGCTGCCATTTCAGAAACCCCGTCAGATAGCCCGGACGATGGCTGCTGAACTGGAGCGATATCTTCAAATATAGTCCTTCTGAAAGATGCCTGAGGCCCCGTTTTACGGGGCTTTTTTGATTCTGCTTGCAGCATTAGGAAATACCCCTATACTTTTGTAGCATGTCGACAGTTTAAACCTTTAGCACTGTTGACGGTGGGTTTATTGCGCTGTATTGTTGTTAGCAGATTAAGATTGTCGACAATCTAAAGAGCGGGTCGAAATGGCAGAATTAGCAGAGATCAACGACAGTTCAAGTGAGATTCGCACCCTGGCCGATCAGGTGTGTGCCAAGCTGGTAACCGCCATTGTGCGGGGCGATATTCCACCGGGCCATAAGATCAGCGAGCCTGAACTGGCGCGCACTTACGGCATCAGTCGTGGCCCGTTACGCGAAGCAATTCGCCGTCTGGAAGGCCTTCGTTTAGTTGTTCGTATTCCTCATGTTGGTGCCCGCGTGGTATCCCTGACCCCGGAAGAACTGGTTGAGATCTATCGGGTGCGTGAAGCACTCGAAGGCATGGCCTGTCGCCTGGCTGCTGACAATATGTCGACAGATGAGATCGGCAGTCTGCGCGATCTGCTGTATCTGCATGAAAAGAATATTCAGGAGATTGATGGTCGATCCTACTTCCAGAAAGAGGGTGATCTCGATTTTCATTACCGTATCGTACAAGGCAGCAAGAACGAAAAGCTGCTGGAGTTGTTAGGTGGCGAGCTGTACCACCTGGTACGTATGTACCGTTATCAATTCAGTGTCTCTAAATCCCGTCCGCAACGTGCCCTGAAGGAACACCATCGCATCCTCGATGCGATCGAAGAGAAGGATGGCGAACTGGCAGAACTGCTAATGCGTCGCCATATCAGCACGGCACGTCGCAACATTGAAGAGCGTCTGAACCCCACGAATAAAGAAGAGAGGGAGTAACCTATGACTACTAAACTGACCGCTGGCGGCCGTTTCCGTAAAGCACTTGCCGAGTCTAAACCACTGCAGATCGTTGGTACTATCAATGCGTACCACGCAATGATGGCAGAGCGTGTTGGCCACAAAGCGGTCTACCTGTCCGGTGGCGGCGTTGCTAACGCATCTTACGGCCTGCCTGATCTGGGTATGACCTCAATGAATGACGTGCTGGAAGATGTACGTCGTATCACCAGCGCCGTTGAAACACCACTGATTGTCGATATCGACACCGGTTGGGGTGGTGCATTCAACATCGCACGTACAGTTAAAGAGATGATCAAGGCCGGAGCCGCTGGTTGTCATATTGAAGATCAGGTAGCGCAGAAGCGTTGTGGTCACCGTCCTAACAAAGAGATCGTTTCTAAAGAAGAGATGGTCGATCGTGTTAAAGCAGCAGTTGATGCCAAGACTGACGACGATTTCTTTATCATCGCCCGTACCGATGCGTTCCAGATGGAAGGTCTTGAAGCAGCGGTAGACCGTGCTAAAGCCTGTCTGGAAGCGGGTGCCGACGGTATCTTCGCTGAAGCGGTTCACACCCTGGAAGATTACCAGGCCTTTGCCGATGGCATTGGCGGTGCACACCTGCTGGCTAACATCACTGAATTCGGTGCGACACCGTTGTATAACACTGAAGAGTTGGCGCAAAGCGGTGCGACTATGGTGCTGTACCCGCTGTCTGCATTCCGTGCGGCTAACCTGGCAGCACTGAATGTATATGAAGCGCTGTTGCGCGATGGTGATCAGAAGGCTGTTGTTGACACTATGCAGACCCGGATGGATCTGTATGACTTCCTCAACTATCACGACTTCGAGCAGAAGCTGGATGCGTTGTTTGTGGAAGGCAAGAATAAGTAATTAAAAGCTATTGCGCTCGATAGGAGGGTGTTAAAAATATCTTTCGATATGCTCACTTACAAATGTAAGCTCCGCTATCTCAAGAATTTTTGCCTACTCCTATCTTCGCTCATAACGCTTTTAGGTTAATAAGCCGCATTAGATGGCGGCTTTAGAGAAAAGATAACTATATCGAGAATACTGTAACGGGAGCCGCCATAGGGCAGGTCTTCCGGAAGCAGAAAGGAGAGATAGGATGGCAGAAGCTAAGAAACTAAGTGGTGCAGGTCTGCGTGGTCAATCCGCAGGTGAAACCGCACTCTGTACTGTTGGTCAAACCGGTTCAGGTCTGACTTACCGTGGATACGATATTAAAGAGCTGGCTGATAAAGCTGAGTTTGAAGAAGTAGCGTACCTGCTGCTGTACGGCAAGCTACCGAACCAGGGTGAGCTGAATGCCTATAAAGTTCGCCTGAAAGGTATGCGTGCTCTGCCTGACGCATTGAAAACCGTATTGGAACAGATTCCTGCAGACGCACATCCGATGGATGTTATGCGTACCGGTTGTTCTATGCTGGGTAACCTGGAAACCGAGATGGATTTCACCGAGCAACACGATCATATCGATCGCATGCTGGCGGCGTTTCCGGGCATCATCAACTACTGGTACAACTTCAGCCATAACGGCAAGCGTATCGAAGTTGAAACCGATGCCGATTCTATCGGTGAGCAGTTCCTCTGGACGCTGCATGACAAGAAGCCTGAGCCGCTGCATGTAAAAGTAATGCACGCATCTCTGATTCTGTATGCAGAGCATGAGTTTAATGCTTCCACTTTCACCGCGCGTGTTTGTGCATCTACCTTGTCTGATATCCATAGCTGTGTAACTGCTGCAATCGGTTCCCTGCGTGGACCACTGCACGGTGGTGCTAACGAAGCGGCGATGGCGATGATCGAGAACTGGCGTTCTGCTGATGAGGCAGAAGCTGAAGTAATGGGCATGCTGGAACGTAAAGATAAGATCATGGGCTTCGGTCATGCGATCTATCGTGAATCCGATCCGCGTAACGCGATTATTAAAGAGTGGTCTAAGGAGCTGTCGGCACAGGTTGGTGATGAATACCTGTATGACGTTTCTGAGCGTGTAGAAGCGGTTATGTGGCGCGAGAAGAAATTGTTCTGTAACGCCGACTTCTTCCATGCGTCTGCTTACAACTTCATGGGTATTCCTACCGCGTTGTTTACGCCGATCTTCGTTTGTTCCCGTGTTGCTGGCTGGACCGCTCACGTAATGGAACAACGTGCCAACAACCGGATCATCCGTCCGTCTGCTGACTACACCGGCCCGGATAGCGCCGAGTGGGTTGATATCGCTGATCGTGCCTGAACGCCTAGAAAGACACTGATTTAAGCACTGCTTTAAGCCCCGGGGTACGAGCTCTTGCTAAGAGCTCTGCTTCTGCGCGGCATACAGGGAAGGGGGCAACTCCTTCCCGGATTCAAATTTCAAGATACAGGTGTTATATGAACACTGAATACCGTAAATCATTAGCCGGTACCGATCTGGATTACTACGACACCCGTGCGGCGGTCGATGCGATTCAGACAGGTGCTTACGCGACATTGCCATACACCTCCCGTGTATTAGCGGAGCAGTTAGTACGTCGCTGTGATCCGGCTACGCTGACCGACTCCCTGAAGCAACTTATCGAACGTAAGCAGGATCTGGATTTTCCCTGGTATCCGGCGCGTGTTGTGTGTCATGACATCCTCGGTCAGACCGCACTGGTTGACCTGGCAGGTCTGCGGGATGCTATCGCTGATCAGGGTGGTGATCCATCGGAAGTAAATCCGGTTGTACCTACACAGCTGATTGTTGACCACTCGCTGGCGGTTGAAGCGCCGGGCTTTGATTCGGACGCATTTCAAAAGAACCGGGATATTGAAGATCGTCGAAACGATGACCGTTTCCACTTCATAAACTGGACTAAAAAAGCCTTTAAAAACGTCGACGTTATCCAGCCGGGTAACGGTATCATGCACCAGATCAACCTGGAGAAGATGTCTCCGGTGATTCAGGCGCGTGATGGTGTAGCGTTCCCGGATACCTGTGTCGGTACCGACAGTCACACGCCGCACGTTGATGCGCTGGGTGTAATCGCCATCGGTGTTGGTGGTCTGGAAGCTGAAACCGTGATGCTGGGTCGTCCATCCATGATGCGCCTGCCGGACATTATCGGTGTTGAGCTGGTGGGTAAACGCCAGCCAGGCATTACTGCCACCGATATCGTACTGGCGATCACTGAGTTCCTGCGTAACCAGAAAGTAGTTTCTTCTTACCTGGAATTCTTCGGCGAAGGCGCTAAGAACCTGACCATCGGTGACCGTGCCACTATCTCTAACATGACGCCGGAATTCGGTGCTTCTGCCGGTATGTTCTATATAGACCAGCAGACTATCGATTACCTTAAGCTGACCGGTCGTGAACCGCAGCAGGTAGCATTGGTAGAGCAGTACGCTAAAGAGACCGGTCTGTGGGCTGATGATCTGGTTGAGGCTAAGTACGAGCGTGTATTGACCTTCGATCTGTCGACTGTATGCCGTAACATGGCTGGCCCTTCTAACCCGCACCGTCGTTTGCCGACGTCTGATCTGGAATCCCGTGGTATTGCGGTTGATCTGGACAAGGCGCAGGCTGAAGAAGCTGAAGGCCTGATGCCGGATGGCGCGGTGATCATCGCTGCGATAACTTCCTGTACTAACACTTCTAACCCGCGCAACGTTGTTGCGGCCGGTCTGATTGCGCGTAACGCCAATAAACTGGGGCTGGTGCGTAAGCCATGGGTTAAATCTTCATTTGCTCCAGGTTCAAAGGTTGCAAAACTGTACCTTGAAGAATCCGGCCTGCTGCCAGAGATGGAGAAGCTGGGCTTCGGTATCGTTGGTTATGCCTGTACTACCTGTAACGGTATGAGTGGTGCGCTGGATCCTAAGATTCAGCAGGAAATCATCGACCGTGACCTGTATTCAACAGCGGTACTTTCCGGTAACCGTAACTTTGATGGCCGTATCCATCCGCATGCTAAGCAGGCGTTCCTTGCCTCGCCACCGCTGGTAGTTGCTTATGCAATTGCAGGTACTATGCGCTTCGATATCGAGAAAGACGTGCTGGGTACCGATCAGAATGGTAATCCGGTTACGCTGAAAGATATCTGGCCAAGCGATGAAGAGATCGATGCAATTGTTGCCTCGAGTGTTAAGCCTGAGCAGTTCCAGCAGGTTTATATTCCGATGTTCGATCTTTCCAGCGATGAAGGCGAGCAGATCAGCCCACTGTATGACTGGCGTCCACAGACTACCTATATCCGTCGTCCTCCATACTGGGAAGGTGCTTTAGCTGGCGAGCGTACTATGAAAGGTATGCGTCCGCTGGCGGTACTGGGTGACAACATCACTACAGACCACCTGTCGCCTTCAAACGCAATTCAGGCTTCCAGTGCCGCAGGCGAGTACTGTGCCAAGATGGGCTTGCCGGAAGAGGACTATAACTCTTACGCAACCCACCGCGGTGACCACCTGACGGCACAGCGTGCGACTTTTGCTAACCCTAAACTGCTGAACGAAATGTGCCGTGATGAAAACGGTGAAGTGAAGCAGGGTTCTCTGGCTCGTATCGAGCCGGAAGGTAAAGAGAGCCGTATGTGGGAAGCGATCGAGACCTACATGGAGCGTAAACAACCGCTGATTATCGTTGCCGGTGCTGATTACGGTCAGGGTTCTTCCCGTGACTGGGCAGCTAAAGGTGTTCGTCTGGCGGGTGTTGAAGTGATCGTTGCCGAAGGTTTTGAGCGCATTCACCGGACTAACCTGGTCGGTATGGGTGTATTGCCGGTAGAGTTTAAGGCTGGCGAAACTCGCGAAACTTATGCTATCGACGGTACCGAAACTTACGACGTTAAAGGTGAGATAACCCCGCGTGGTGATCTGACAGTCGTGGTTAACCGTGCCAATGGTGAGACGGTTGAGATCCCGGTTACCTGTCGACTGGATACCGCCGAGGAAGTACATGTGTACGGCGCTGGTGGTGTACTGCAGCGCTTCGCCCAGGACTTCCTGGAAGCGAACGCTTAACAGCTACCGCTTTGGGGCTGCGTAAGCTGAATTACGCAGCCCCGATTTCTCAAAAAATTCAGAATATCTTTAATAATATGATCTATTGAGATGATTTTATTAAGGTTTTTCCAGCCTGGTGTGTAAACAAGAGTGCCTGTTTTATAGGGTTGCTCAGATATACAGGATTAAATGTTATGGCTTTCGTACCTCAGATTAAAATTCCAGCTACTTATATCCGTGGCGGCACCAGTAAGGGTGTATTTTTCCGTCGTCAGGACCTGCCTGAAGTGGCTCAGGAGCCGGGTGCCGCCCGCGATAATATCTTAATGCGGGTGATCGGCAGCCCTGATCCGTATGGTAAGCAAACCGACGGTATGGGTGGTGCAACCTCCAGTACCAGTAAGACCGTTATTCTGGATAAGAGCAGCGTTGCTGATCACGATGTAGATTACCTGTTTGGTCAGGTTGCTATCGACAAGGCTTTTGTCGACTGGAGCGGTAACTGCGGTAATCTGACTGCCGCTGTTGGTGCATTCGCGATCAGCGGTGGCCTGGTGGATGCTGACCGGATTCCCGAAAACGGTATCTGTACAGTGCGTATCTGGCAGAAGAATATTTCCAAGACCATTATCGCCCATGTGCCTATGACCAATGGAGAAGTACAGGAAACCGGTGATTTTGAACTGGACGGCGTAACTTTCCCTGCGGCCGAGGTCGAGGTCGAGTTTATGGATCCTGCTGCAGGTGATGCTGCAATGTTCCCGACGGGTAACCTGGTTGATGATCTGGAAGTGCCGGGTGTTGGTACCTTCAAGGCGACGATGATCAATGCCGGTATCCCGACTATATTCCTGAATGCTGATGAGATCGGTTATACCGGTACCGAGTTGCAGGAAGCGATCAACGGTGATCCGGCTGCGCTGGAGCGTTTCGAAACCATCCGTGCATACGGCGCAGTACGTATGGGACTGATTAGCGATATTTCTGAAGCTGCAGCTCGCCAGCACACGCCGAAAGTGGCGTTCTGTGCACCGGCTCAGAATTACGTATCTTCCAGTGGTAAGCAGGTAACAACTGATGATATCGATCTGGTAGTGCGTGCCCTGTCTATGGGTAAGTTACACCATGCCATGATGGGCACTGCTGCGGTTGCTATCGGTACCGCTGCTGCGATTCCGGGCACACTGATAAACCTTGCTGCCGGTGGTGGTGAGCGTACAGCGGTAACATTCGGTCATCCGTCCGGCACGCTGAAAGTAGGCGCTGAAGCGAAACTTGTTGGTGAGGACTGGACCGCGACTAAGGCGATTATGAGCCGAAGCGCCCGTGTCCTGATGGAAGGCTGGGTACGAATTCCCGGCGATTGCTTCTAATCAGCATACTGTTTAAATGAATTGATTCTGCAGGGTATTGCTTAATTACCCTGTAGATCGACCGATGTCGAAGTGGCAGTCAGGTGGCAGGTCCTCCCTATCAAGGCCCTGTTGCTTCACTTCACGCCTTAGGCCCCATGCGAAAGTGTGGGGCCTTTTTTATGTGGGCTATTAACTAAAGAGGAAGCTATTTGTGTTATGGATTAGTTTAGAAGAGTAAAAGTCCGCTATCGCCTGTGGGTTCAACTGATCGACGCAACACTTTATCTTATGCCTAAAGATGGAGTGATGAAATATGGCGAGAAGAACCCGGTTGAAGTACACGAGTTCACTTAAGGCGGAGATATGGGATAGATACAAAGCAGGACAGTCTTTATGGTCTATCGCTCGTTCAATTGATCGCTCATCCTCTTCGATCTACGGGCAACTGGCTCCCACAGGAGGGATCCGTCCTCCAGAGAGAATAAGATCCTCACGCTCATTAAGTCTCGCAGAGCGTGAGGAGATATCCCGAGGAATCGTTGCTAATTTATCGATAAGGGCCATAGCCTCTCAGCTAGGCCGAGCTCCCTCGACGATCAGCCGAGAAATCAATCGCAACGGAGGCTCTCATAACTACCGCGCGGCGAAGGCTGACCAGAGTACATGGGATAAGGCACGTCGGCCTAAAAGCTGTAAACTAGCCAATAATCACCAGTTGAGCGGTATGATCGAATCAAAACTGCGGCGAAAGTGGTCGCCGGAGCAGATTGCCGGATGGCTAAAACGGGAGTATCCAGGCGACGAGAGCAACCAAGTGTCACACGAAACCATATATCGCAGTCTCTTCATTCAGGCGCGAGGGGTACTGAAAAAAGAGCTTCAACAGTACCTCCGATCAAAACGGAGCATTCGTCGTGCCAAAAACTCCAGCTTAAAAAGAGATGGCTTGGGAAGCATACCTAAAGCCATCTCAATCAGTGAGAGGCCAGCCACAGTCGAGGATCGAGCGGTTCCTGGGCATTGGGAGGGAGATCTAATAGAAGGTTCAAATAATAGCTGCATTGCGACGTTGGTGGAGCGCCACTCGCGCTACGTCATGCTATTTAAGCTGGCTAACAAGAAGACTGATACCGTTGTATCTGCCTTGCTCAAACAGGCGAGAATGCTTCCAGAAGAGCTCTACAAATCGTTAACGTGGGATCGGGGCACCGAAATGAAGGGGCATCAGCGCTTTACTTTGGAGACTGATATTCAGGTCTATTTCTGCGACCCCTATAGCCCCTGGCAGAGGGGCTCAAACGAGAACACGAATCGGTTATTGCGGCAGTACTTACCAAAAGGCACAAATTTGTCGGTTCATTCACAGGCTACACTCAATAAGATCGCAAGAGAGCTGAATGAACGACCACGTAAAACTTTGGCTTATGAAACCCCGGCTGATAGATTTAATGCATGTGTTGCGACGACCCATTGAGATCACAGCACAAAGCGACCATCAGGCAGCCTGAACACAGCTTAAGGTCGCTTTCGACGCAATGTATGGACTCCTCCCTCCAGTGAGACACTAAGATTAGTGTCGACCAAACGCTAAAAAAAGAGGGATCCACACATGGCTGAAGTTAATGCTATTGGCGTCGATCTGGCAAAGAAAGTCATTCAGGTTTCTGTCGTATCGCCCTCAGGTAAAGAATTACAGAAAAAAGAACTATCTCGTACTAAATTCGCTGAATTTCTGATCAAACAGAAACTGTCTCTGGTTGCTTTCGCAGCTTGTGCCAGCTCACACTTCGGTCGAGATATGCTCAGGAGCATGGGCATCAGGCCAAAATCATTCCTGTTATTGCAGTTGCTCCTTTTCCCTAACCTTATAGCCTCCTTAAGGTGAACTAAGCTTATTGGTGGCACAGCCATTACTGGTATCAATCACGATAAACGTACAAGGGGGCCGGCCATGTCAGATAACAGCATCACCATTTGTGACAACCGCAACGGAAAAACACTCAAACTTGCAATTCAGCAGGGCACTGAAGGGCCACCTGTCGTTGATATTCGCAGCCTCTACAGCGAGCTTGGTCTGTTCACCCTCGATCCCGGTTTTAAGGCAACAGCCTCCTGTACCAGCAACATTACCTTCATCGACGGTGAAAAAGGCATCTTACTCTACCGCGGCTATCCAATTGAGCAATTAGCTGCGAAGAGCACTTTTACCGAAACAGCCTACCTATTGATGAAAGGAGAGCTACCCAGCAAGCAACAGCTGAACGATTTTAACGGCCTGATCAATAAACATACAATGGTTCATGAGCAGCTACTGAATTTCTATCATGGCTTTCGCCGGGATGCCCATCCGATGGCTATTATGGTAGGTGTTGTCGGTGCTCTTTCGGCCTTTTATCATGATTCGCTGGATATCCACAATCAGCAGCATCGCGAGATCTCGGCAATCCGCCTGTTAGCCAAGATTCCAACCATCGCTGCAGCTTGTTATAAGCATTCAGTCGGCCAGCCTTTTATCTATCCCGATAACAGTCTGGACTATTCAAGTAACTTGCTACGCATGCTATTTGGCGTACCCAGTGAAGACTATCAAGTCGATCCGGTAGTCGCTAAAGCACTGGATAAAATCCTCATTCTGCATGCTGATCATGAGCAAAACGCCTCTACTTCAACTGTTCGCCTGGCAGGCTCAACCGGAGCCAACCCCTTCGCGGCTATTTCCGCCGGTATTGGTGCTTTGTGGGGACCCTTGCATGGCGGTGCCAACGAAGCGGTGCTTAGTATGCTCGAAGAAATTGGCAGTGTTGACAAGGTACCCCAATTTATAAAAAGAGCCCGTGATCCTGAAGACTCTTTTCGCCTGATGGGGTTTGGTCACCGCGTATACCGCAGTCATGACCCACGCGCGACGGTACTGCGCAAGGAAGCTCAGAAAGTACTTGATGCTATGGACAAGCACGATGATCCACGCTTCAAGCTAGCTATGGAACTGGAACGTATAGCGCTGGAAGATGACTACTTCATCAAGCGCAAACTATACCCAAACGTAGACTTCTATTCCGGTATTATCGAAAGCGCCATGGGCATCCCAACCAATATGTTTACGGTGATGTTCGCCCTGGCCCGCTGTGTCGGCTGGATAACCCAGTGGAAGGAGATGATCGTCGATCCTGATCAGGTGATCGGTCGTCCAAGACAGCTTTATAAAGGTCTGGCCAGAAGAGAATATAAGCCTATGTCAAAGCGTTAACAACGCTGCAGAAAAAACGGCGGACGTAAAAGCTGATTCGAATGTTTCAGGCTTCAGGATTCAGGCTTTGAACTTTCCATAACAGGACAGTTTTGATCATCAGGCCGTTTTTGTTGGTGATATTTAACCGTGCTTTTTTATAAGGGTTTCTTTAATTAGTCATTTTAAGGCGGAATGCCACGCGGGATGAAGCAGTATGTTTCAGCTGCCAAAATCAGTCCGGACTGAATGGTTTATCAGCACTAAGCTAGGATAAGAGTACGACAAAAAACGTTAGCAGGAGGTATCAAAATGTCTGTTAATGTTGATATGAATCTGCGTCCGGATTACGACCAGGTCATTCAGGACATCGCTGACTACGTACTGGATTACCAAATTGAAAGTTCAGAAGCACTGGATACAGCGCGTAACTGCCTGATGGATACACTGGGTTGTGGCCTGCTGGCACTGAGATTTCCAGAGTGTACTAAACATCTGGGGCCGATAGCTGAAGGTACTGTGGTACCAAACGGGGCCCGTGTTCCTGGTACCCGGTTCCGGCTGGATCCTGTTAAAGCTGCCTGGGATATCGGCTGTATCATCCGCTGGCTGGATTATAACGACACCTGGCTGGCAGCGGAGTGGGGGCATCCTTCGGATAACCTTGGGGGGGTTCTTGCGGTCGCAGATTACATCTCTCAGGTGAGTATTTCTAAAGGTTATGAGCCGCTAACTATGCGTGAAGTGCTGGAATGCATGATCATGGCACATGAAATTCAGGGTGTTATTGCACTTGAGAACTCTTTTAACCGGGTGGGGTTGTGCCACGTCCTGCTGGTGCGGGTAGCCTCTACTGCAGTTGTTACTATGCTGATGGGTGGTTCCCGTGAAGAGATCATGGCTGCTGTTTCTCAGGCCTGGGTTGATGGTTCCTCTCTTCGAACCTATCGGCATGCGCCGAATGCCGGCTCACGCAAATCCTGGGCAGCAGGCGATGCAACTTCCCGCGCTGTTCGTCTGGCTGATATGGCGATGCGCGGAGAGATGGGTGTTCCGGGTGTCCTGACTGCCAGGCAGTGGGGCTTTTATGATGTTTGCTTCAGCAAGACCAACGCTGATCAGCAGATTAAACCGGCCGATAAACGAGAATTCAGCTTCCCTCAGTCGTACGGGACTTACGTGATGGAGAATGTGCTGTTCAAGATATCATTTCCTGCTGAGTTCCATGCACAGACTGCTGCTGAAGCCGCTGTTATCCTGCATCCGCAGGTTAAAGACCGTCTTAACGACATCGATAGAATAGTTATCCGAACCCACGATTCCGCCATACGTATCATATCCAAGGAGGGGGCTCTTGCTAACGCCGCTGACCGCGACCATTGTCTCCAGTATATGACTGCGGTACCGCTGATCTTCGGTAGTCTGGTTGCTGAACAGTATGAGGACAGCTTCCATGTGGCTAACCCGCTGATTGACGAGCTGCGCGATAAGATGGAAGTTGTTGAAGTACAGCAGTACTGTGATGATTACTACAATCCATCGAAACGTTCTATAGCTAACGCGATTCAGGTTTTCTTAAAAGACGGAACCTCAACAAAAAACGTCGCTGTTGAATACCCGATAGGTCATCGTCGCCGTCGTGCTGAGGGAATTCCGCTGCTGGAGAAGAAGTTTAAGGCAAACCTGGCAACCCGTTTCCCGCCTGCCCGCTGTACTGAGATTTTCGAGCTGTGCAAAGACCAGGCGTTGCTGGAAGCAACGCCGGTGAATGAATTTATGGATATGTTTGTGATCTGATTTGTATTCCTCAGCTAGTTTTGAGCACTCATAAGTGCTTATGGGGCCTTTTTGCTCCTGGTTTGTCTGTATGCTGATATTACCCAACTCGACATCTGTCGATTCGCTAATCAACCGATCTGTTGCTAGAAGTTAATGAAGGGGACTGGATTCGGGAATAGAAATGGAGTCATCTGCAGAGTTTCTACTCACCATTGGCGGAATACTGATGTTGGGTCTGCTGACGTCGACGCTGGCGCAGCGTACTTTTCTGCCCCGGGTGACCTTTCTGCTTATTTTTGGCGCCATAATCGGGCCCGAGGCCCTTAATTTAATACCGCAGCTTTTCTCCGACCGGTTTGAAATAATTACCGATATGACATTGCTGATGGTGGGGTTTCTGCTGGGCGGGAAGCTGACCCGGGATTCACTCAGGGAGTCGGCCGGAGATGTTTTCTGGATCTCGTTATGCGCAGCATTATTGACCGCAGTGCTGGTTTGTATTGCCCTCTTGCTGTTTGGCATCGCGGTGGAGATCGCGGTGCTGCTTGGCTGCATTGCCGCTGCCACAGCGCCGGCGCCTATTCTGGATGTCATTGAGGAGAGTGGTACAAAAGGGCGTTTCAGTACCTTGTTGCTTTCTGTTGTTGCGATAGATGATGTCTGGGCGCTGGTGTTGTTTGGTTTTGGTATGGCGCTGGTCAGCTCTTTAAATGGCGCCGCCGCAGAGAGTTCCTATCTGGCTATAGTCGGTCGCGAAATTATTGGTGCAGTTTTATTAGGGCTGATAATCGGTGTGCCTGCAGCGTATCTGACCGGGAGAGTAAAGCCGGGTCAACCGATCCTGATCGAGGCATTGGCATTGGTCTTCATCTGCGGCGGACTCGCGATATGGCTGCAGGTTTCGTATCTCATTGCCACGATGGTGATGGGAGCTTTGATTGCCAATCTGGCGCGCCACCATGATTACCCATTCCATGCTATTGAAGGGATTGAATCACCATTTATGGTGATCTTTTTTGTCTTGGCTGGGGCTTCACTGGAATTTTCAGCGCTGAGCTCTATTGGGGGGATAGTTATTATTTTCCTGATAAGCCGTAGTCTGGGGAAGATTGTCGGTGCGAATATCGGTGCCCGACTGAGCGGGGCTGATTCAGTAACCCGGCAATGGATCGGTCTGGCGCTGTTGCCTCAGGCTGGTGTTGCCATAGGTATGGCGCTGGTTGCTGCCCACCAGTTTCCTGAATATCGGCAATTAATACTGCCACTGATTATCAGTGCGACTATTCTGTTTGAGATTGTAGGGCCGGTGTTTACCCGTTTATCGCTCAATAAAGCTGATAATCCGGGGCGTTGATCCTGTATTAGCTTGTTAGTATCCGGCAGTCGGGGTAAATTCAGCTAGCGCATTTTTCTGTACGCGAGTCCCTTGCAGATATTGTAATTAGGGGCTGAATTAAGCTGATTTAAGAGAGCAGATGAAAGATTCAAAAGTAATAATCGGGCTTACTAATCCTAAAAGTCCATCCAATATTGGTTCAGTAATGCGAGCGGCCGGTTGTTACCGGGCTGACGCTGTTTACTATACCGGCGAGCGTTACGCCCGGGCGGCAAAATTTCACACGGATACCAAAGACAGATCCCGTGATATCCCACTTACCGGTGCTGACTGCCTGCTACAGCAGGTACCTGAAGGTGCAAAGATTATCTGCGTTGATCTTGTGGAAGGTGCGATACCTTTACCGGAGTTTAAGCATCCTGATCACGCCTTTTATATCTTTGGTCCGGAAGATGGCACCATCAGTCAGCAGGTTATCGACCGCGCTGATGCTGTGGTTTATGTGCCTACCGTTGGTTGCATGAACCTGGCAGCTTCGGTCAATGTTGTGCTTTATGACCGGTTGGCAAAGTCGGTCAGCACAATTTCCGGTGATGATCTGATTCGACAAAGCCGGGATATCAATAATCGGGTGGTTGTAAAAAAGGAAGTTGAAGAAAACTCTTAGATGGATCGATGTTTGTTCATAGTGATACTTACCTATACTGGTTGCACTGGTAAACCGTTTTAAGGAGGTATCATGAAACTGAAGCAGTTAGTTCCAATGTTGAATGTGTCTGACATTCAGGCAAGTCTTAGATTTTATTGTGATGCTTTAGGCTTCGAGATGATCAGCCCGGAGGACGCGCTGGAGGAATGGCACTGGTGTCTGATCCGGCAGGGTCATGTCGAGCTGATGTTGTCGCAGACCGGGGCGGGACCTCGCCTTGATGTGGGAGTGAATCCCCATAGAGATGCCAACTGGCCAGCAATTTTTTATTTTTATCCGGACGATGTAGTGGCGCTGTATCAGTCATTGCAAGACGCGGATTATCAGGTGAGTACGCTCGAAGTTACCTTTTACGGCATGAATGAGTTCAGCATGCAGGATCCGGATGGCCATCTGTTAAGTTTTGGTCAGGAGCAATAGTGCTGCGAAAGCTGTTGTTTAAGTAGTAATTTATAGTCCGTTAATCGGCCTTAATATACGGTTCCCAGGGAGTGAGTTATGTCAGCATCGAATCAGTTAACGACGGGTTGCCTTTGCGGCGCTGTTTCCGTCGTGGTAAATAGCACCGTTCGAAGTGTTGGGGCTTGTCACTGTAGTATGTGCAGAAAGTGGGGCGGCGGGCCTCTGCTGGCGATAGATTGCGGTACAGACGTCGTGCTGACTCCGATTGACGGAGTCACTGTTTATGATTCGTCGGAATGGGCTGAGCGGGGCTTCTGTGCTAACTGCGGTACGCACCTGTTTTATCGTCTGAAGCAGAGCCAGCAATATATTATGCCGGTGGGGTTATTTAATATTGAGGGCCTGGTATTCGATCACCAGGTTTTTATCGATGAGAAACCCGAATATTATCGCTTTGCCAATGAAACTAAAAATATGACCGGTGCAGAGGTGTTTGCAGCCTTTTCTTAGCCGATTTCTTAGCAGTTTTGACCGGCTTTATTCTGCCTGTCTCCCTGTTTCATACAAAAAACGGCCAGTGCAACGACAATAAAAAGTACCAGTGGTAGAAAGATCAAATTAAATGCCATCAACAGTGGGGTCAGCTGCGCCATTAATGAGCCGATAAGAAGCTGAAAGAACCCCAGCATACCGGTGGCAGTGGCGACAGCGCCTGTTGTCGAGTTGATTGCTGCTGCCTGGGCGCTGGGTTGACTGAGGCCCCGGCCAAATGTAAAGAAAGCCATCGGTAGAAACAGGCCTGTATAACTGACGGAATCTGACAGGAACATTCCCAGCATAAGTAGTGAGCCACTGCCGGAGAGAATATAACCCAGTACCATCATGCGGCTGGTTCCGAATTTGGATGATACTTTACCGGCTGTTAAGCTACCGAGCCAGAAACCACCCGCTACCAGCAGGAACCAGTTACCATAATCGGCAGAATCGCCCTGCAGGTATTCAGTCACCACAAAGGGAACGCTTGAAATAAAGCTAAAGAAGCCACAGGCGATCATCGTACTGGAGAGGGCATACCAGATGTAACTGGGTGATGAGAGTACGGTATTAAAGCGGCTGAAACTTTGCAGAAAACCTTGGCTATCCTTAGGTTTTTCGGCTGTTTCAGGCAGGCGAAACAGAGCACCTATCCATACTCCGGTACCCAGTACCATGGATAACCAGAATACTCCCTGCCAGCCTACAGTCAGATTCAGATATCCCCCGAGAGTAGGGGCCAGTGCCTGCGCGGTGGCAATGCCTAAAGTGATATAACCCAGCATACCGGCGGCCTGGTCTTTACCGTGTTGATCAAGAACAATACTGCGCGCCAGCAGCATACCGGTACAGCCTCCGGCTGCCTGCAGTATCCGCGCCAGTAACAGTTGCCAGACTTCAACCGCCATCGCCCCCAGTAAGCAACCGGCAATGTGCAGCATAATTCCCCAGAGCAATACCGGGCGGCGACCGTAACGATCGGCCAATGGGCCACTAATAAGCTGGCCAATCGCCAGTGTAAGTAAGTAGAGAGTAAATCCCAGCTGAATGGTGAATGGGCTGGTATTAAATTTAACGGCCAGCTCCGGCATGATCGGCGCAAATATATTCAGAGCCACGGGACTGGCCACGGCCATTGCGGCCAGTAGTGGCACCGGAGTTGTTGTGGATCTGATATCTGTAGTCGCTGGCTTCATCACTGTCCTATTTGGCAACAGTTGTCTGCTGCGCACTGATACCTGAGAATGGCCGGTCAGTATCTGGTTAGGCCAAACTTATCCCTGCGAACATAGCCTAACTCGTCACGATCAGGGTCGCTATCCCTAAACCGGTATAGCGGGTAGTCAGACGAGGCAACCTGGTACAGATTTACAGCCAAGCTTTAGATTAACTGTAAGCTGCTGAGCGCGTTTTGCGCGCATTGCATATCCTGCTGCTCAGAAGCGCCTGAAACACCAATAGCACCAACCAGCTGGCTTTCCGATAGTATCGGTAGCCCGCCGCCAAACATCGCCATATCGGTTTGTTGGGAAAGGCTGTTTAGCAGATAGGGTTGATCCTTCAAGCGTTGCGGCCACTGATCCGTAGGAAAACCGAAACTTACTGCGGTCCAGGCTTTTCTGCGGGCGATCTCGGTGGAAGCAAGCGGGGCTTCATTATGGCGCTGCATCGCGAGTGGGTTACCATGCCGGTCAAGTACCCAGACACAGATAGACAGGTTTTGTTCGGCAGCATAGTTGCAGGCTGCAAGACACAAAGTGCTGGCGGTCTGCCAGTCTAGATTGAGTTGTTTGATCATAATAAAAGAGAAGCCCCTTACGGGGCTTCTTATCAGAGAGGATTAATCAGAGGCTAAACACAACGTTAACCTGACCCGTACCAGAGCTTGGGAAGTACTCGCCGATTATTTCGCCTTTGCCTTCGTACTTGTCCCAGCCTAAAGCGCCGAACAACATTGCTGTATCATGCATACCGCCTTCGCCAGAGCAGTGATCAGAGTAATCAGGCAGCATCTTCAGGAAGGTGCCGATTTCGCCCTGTTGCCACAGGTCCAGTACCCGCAGGTCAACCTGACGGTTGAATTCACGGGAGATAGTGAAAGTACCGTTGTTCGCTTCATAGTCATCGTTGTCCCAGATTCGGTGAGACAGGGAGCCCGACGCCAGCAGCATTACGTTACTGTCACTGGCTTCGATCGCTTCACGGATCGCCTCGCCAAGAATGCGAGAGGATTCCAGACTGTGTACGGTGCACCAGCCAGCGACGGATACTACTTTCAGGTCTGATTCTGGGTTCATATACCGCATCGGTACCAGGGTGCCGTACTCGAGATCCAGAGAATCCAGCTGGTGGGACAGTGTGTAAACGCCTTTTTCAGTCGCTTTCTCGGCAATCAGGTCACCCAGTTCAGGGTTACCGTTATACTCATATTCCATGTTCTGGATAAAGTGTGGGAATTCGTGACTGGTATAGTTGCCCTTAAAATGACCATTGGAGTTAACATGGTAGCCATTGTTAACCAGCCAGTGGGTATCCAGTACAACCACAGTATCTGCACCAGCTTCGCGAGCACGACGGGCGATCTCTTTGTGGCCATCGATTGCTTGCTGACGGCTGCCTTCGAGGCGGCCCGGTTGCTCAGACAGTAGCATGGTTGGTACGTGCGTGATTTTCGCAGCCAGTACGATTTTTCCCATTGTGGAACCTCATCTATATTATTTTAGTATATGCCATTGGGCTGGCGGCTAGTCCGTTACCTTCAGGCTTTGTCAGCAGCAAGCTGTATACTTAACATATTAATTATGACTGAAACATTATTTAACATGTTATCTAATGTCAAGGGGTTTTTCTTTTCAGGCCAGTTATAGCATTAAACAAAGTAAAGGATTTAACCCCGCAAATATTGGCATCAAGAGGGCATCAGGGGGTCAGTGCAGACAGCTCTTTGAGTAGTTCAGAAAGCTTTTTCAACTTTTCTGCACTGAAGTGTTTGATGAAATCATCATAACGGGCATCAACCTCATGATTGATCCGTGCGAACAGATCATGCGACTGATCGGTGAGGGTAAGCAGAGTGCGGCGCTGATCTTCTTCGGACTTGCGGCGCTTAATATAGCCTTGCTGTTCCAGCCGCTTGACTATCCCGGTCAGGCTCGGGCTGAGGATGCAGCAGTTCTTGGCCAGCTGTTTGAATTCAAGTTCCCCGTAGGCTGAAAGAGCTCGAAGAACTCGCCATTGCTGCTCGGTAATGTTGTTTTCCTGGAGTAACGGACGGAAAAACAGCATTGAGGCTTCACGGGCTTTAAGTAGCTGAAGGGGAAGGGAATCTTCGAATTCGCGCATTATAAATTTCTCTGTTTCGATGAGCCAATTGTTACGACTCAGGAGAATATATGCAAGTGAAAAGAGTCTTTTGGATGCATGCTATATAAAGCTGTAACTAGATTCAGTGTCTTCGTTGGGGCTTTATAACAAGAGAAATACGAATAACTTGTTCGCAACTTCATGGGAAGGCGGAGGAAGTTCGGAGGTGAATTCAGGGTTTCGTTTGGCTGTCATTCCCTGTACGTAAGGCTGTTAATGTAAAGAAGGATGAAATAAAAGCTGGAAACTCATTAATATATTAAGTATATTGTGATTAACATGTTACTTATGTTGCGTTCATTGGTAATTTACATGCTTTGAAATGGCAAGCTTTTCCGGCCAGCCGAAGTTATAAACGAGGATATTTATGTTAACTCCGGAACAGATACAATCCGCATCAGACCGTCTGTACAAGGCGGAAAAAGAACGTAAGCAGATTCCAGCGCTCACCCTTGAGCATAGTGAAATGACGATGGATGATGCCTATAAGATCCAGAAGAGTTGGGTTGATCGTAAGATTGCTGAAGGTGCTTCAGTGCGTGGTTATAAGATCGGTCTGACGTCTCGCGCGATGCAGATGGCGGTAAATATCGATCAGCCAGATTACGGTGTGCTGCTGGATGATATGTTCTTTGCCGATGGCGCCGAAATCAATGTTTCTGATTTTCTGGATCCACGTATCGAAGTTGAACTGGCGTTTGTTCTGAAAGATCGTCTGGAAGGTGAAAACATCACTATCTTTGACGTACTGAATGCTACTGACTACGTTATTCCTTCACTTGAACTGATTGCGGCGCGTTGTCACCGTACCGATCCTGAAACCGGTTACCAACGTAAAGTGCTGGATACTATCTCTGATAACGCAGCTAACGCCGGTATTATCCTGGGTGGTCGCCCGATTAAACCGATGGAAATGGATCTGCGTTGGGCGGGTGCTTTGTTGTACCTTAACGGTCAGATCGAAGAAACCGGTGTTGCGGCTGGCGTACTGGGTCATCCGGCCAACGGCATCTGCTGGGTATGCAAGCGCTTTGCGCCACACGGTGTAGCGTTGGAGCCGGGTCAGGTGATTCTGGCAGGTTCATTTACCCGTCCTGTACCCGTTAAGGCCGGCGATACTGTGCATGCGGATTACGGCCCGCTGGGTGGTATCTCGGTTAAGTTTGTATAACGGAGATTCAGTTATGGAACTTCCAATTAATAAATTCAAGCAGGGCCTGAAAGGCGATCAGCCTTTATGGGGTCTGTGGTTGGGTCTGCCGGATTCAAGCTGTGCTGAGATTGTCGCTGGTGCCGGTTTTGACTGGTTACTGATCGATAGTGAGCACGCTCCGTTCGAACTGGACTCTACTATGCGCCATCTGCAGGCGATTGCCCCTTATGGTGTGCCTGCAATTGTGCGTCCTGAAGAAGGTCGCACCGCGCTGCTGAAACGTTTACTGGATATTGGTGCTCAGACAGTACTGGTACCTATGTGTGATACTGCGGCTCAGGCTGAAGAGCTGGTTAAGGCTGTTAAGTATCCACCGCAGGGAGTCCGTGGTCTGGGTAGCTCGCTGGCTCGTGCGGCGAACTGGAATCGAATTCCGGGTTATCTGCAGAAAGCCAATGATGAGATCTGTCTTATCGTTCAGGCTGAAACGGTTACTGCGATGGAAAACCTGGCAGAAATTGCCGCGGTTGACGGAGTTGATGCTGTATTTATCGGACCTTCAGATCTGTCAGCATCGATGGGGCATATCGGTAACCCGGATCATCCTGAAGTAGTTGCAGCGATAGAAAATGGCCTGCAGGTTATCAACGATGCAGGTAAGGCGGCAGGACTGCTCTGTATAAACCCGGCTAAAGCTCATAATTATGTTGCCAAAGGCGCTAAGTTTGTTGGCATCGGTGTGGATACGTTATTGCTGGGTAATGCAGCCAGGCAGTTGGCAGAAAGTTTTAAGGCTGGTGGCTCTTCATCACAAGAGGGTGCTGAGGCATCTCAGTCCAGCGGATATTAATTTTGGGGCGCTGTTAACCGGCGCTCAGAAGATTCTAGTTTAGTAGGTTTTGATATGACTAAAAATCCAATCGTTAAAGGTAAGCTGGTGTGTGTTGCGCTGAATGATTCAGAGCAGTTTAACGCTATGCAGGCTGAATTCAGTGAAGCACCTTATAAGAGTGCGCCAACTCAGCCAGTACTGTATTTCAAACCGCACAACACCTGGAGCACTGATGGTGCTGAAGTTGAGTGGGCTGTGACTGAAGGTCAGGCAGCACAAAGCATGGTTGTAGGTGCGTCTCTGGCTGTTGTATTTGGTCAGGAGTGCTGCCGTGTCAGCCAGGAAGAAGCGCTGAACTATGTGGATGGTTATACGCTGGTTCATGACTTCTCCCTGCCTGAAAAGAGCTATTACCGCCCGGATATCAAAGGTAAATGTCTTGATACCAGCGCCCCAGTCGGTGCTGCTGTTGTACCAGCTTCAGATGTTCAGGATCCTCAAGCGCTGACGGTTGTTACCCAGATTAATGGTGAGACTGTTAATGAAACGCCTGTATCTCAGATGGTGCGCGGTGTTGCTGAGCTGATCAGCACTATCTCTTACATCATGACCCTGCAGCCAGGTGATGTGATCGCTATCGGTTTCCCAGGCCAGCGCGCGCCAGTTAAGCAAGGCGACAAAGTAAGCTCTGCAATCGCAGGTACTGCTAGTACAGGGCTTTGTGAACTGAATAATCAGCTGGGTCAATAACAGGAGCATAATAGAATGAAACACGCACGCGTACTTTTTAATGGCTCCGAACTGGATGTTACCGTTGAAGACTCTTTTGCCGAGACGGGTCAGCTGAAGTCAAAAGCTGACGGTCAGCTGATCAATGAAGCCGATGTAACCTGGCTGAGCCCGATTAAAGAGCCGGGAACTATTTTTGCGCTGGGTCTGAACTATGCAGATCACGCTCGAGAGCTGGCATTTGAGCCACCAAAAGAGCCGCTGGTATTCCTGAAGGGTTCTAACACTCTGACAGGTAACAAACAGAACGCTTACCGTCCGGATAACATTAAATTCCAGCATTACGAATGTGAGCTGGTTGCCGTAATCGGTAAAGAAGGTAAGAACATCTCCCGCGAAGATGCGATGGATTACATCGCCGGTTACACAGTTTGTAACGACTTTGCAATTCGTGATTATCTGGAAAATTACTACCGTCCTAACCTGAGGGTTAAGAGCCGGGATTCTCTGCTGCCTATCGGTCCATGGCTGATTGATAAGGAAGATGTAGGTGATATCTCTAACCTGAAAGTAACTACCCATGTAAATGGTGAGCTGACTCAGGACGGAACAACTGCCGATATCATTTTCGATGTGCCATTCCTGGTTGAATACCTGAGTAAGATCATGACCCTGAAGCCAGGCGATATGATTGCAACCGGTACGCCTGAAGGCCTGAAAGATATGCAACCTGGTGATACCGTAGTTTGCGAGATCGAAAAGATCGGTGCCCTGACAACCTATATCGTGTCTGAACAGCAGTTCTACGGCGATAAGTATTGAGGTGAATGAAGCTATGAGCGAACAACTGAAACAGAATATTGAAAAAGCCGAAGGCTACCTGGCACGTTTTAAGGAAAGTCCACTGGGACTTTTCATCAACGGTGAGTGGACGCAGGGTACAGAAGGTAACACTTTTGACAATACCTCACCGACTGATCAGGGTTACCTGGGTAAGGTTGTAGCAGCGACTGCTGAAGACGTTAATGCGGCTTGTGAAGCTGCGGCTGCGGCTGCCGCTGATTGGGCTGCAACGCCGGGTGCTGAGCGTAAAAAGATCCTGCACCGTCTTGGCGATGAGCTGGAAAAACGTGCTGAAGAGATCGCTATGGTCGAGTCTATGGACTGTGGTCAGCCACTGCGCTTTATGCGCCAGGCTGCGGTTCGCGGTGCTGCTAACTTCCGTTTCTTTGCTGATCAGGCGCCGGAAGCCCGTAACGGTCTGTCTTTGCATCAGGCAGAGCACACTAACTACACCGTGCGTAACCCAATCGGCCCGGTAGCTGTAATTACGCCGTGGAACACGCCGTTCATGCTGTCTACCTGGAAGATTGCGCCAGCCCTGGCAGCAGGTTGTACTGTAGTGCATAAGCCTGCTGAGTTGAGCCCGCTGACTGGAGCTATTCTGGCTGAGTGTGCTGAGGCTGCTGGTCTGCCAAAAGGTGTCTGGAACATGGTTAACGGTTTCGGTACCGTTGCTGGTAAGGCGCTGACTGAGCATCCTGCGATTAAAGCGGTAGCACTGGTTGGTGATTCTGCTACCGGTAAGCTGATTCAGGCTCAGACCGCTTCTACACTGAAGCGTTTGCACCTGGAGCTGGGTGGTAAAAACCCGGTTATCGTATTCGATGATGCCGACTTCGATCGTGCCCTGGATGCTGTTGTATTCATGATCTACAGCCTGAACGGTCAGCGTTGCACCAGCTCCAGCCGTCTGCTGGTACAGAGCGGTATCAAGGATAAGTTCCTGGCTGCCCTGAAAGAGCGTGTTGCTAACCTGAAGGTTGGTCACTCTCTGGATCCTGAAACTGAAGTAGGTCCTCTGGTACACACCGGTCACTACGACAAAGTTACCAGCTACTTTGACATTGCTAAGCAGGATGGTGCGACCATTGCTGTTGGTGGTAAGTCCCTGCGTGACGAAATGGGTCCGGGTAACTACGTGACTCCAACCCTGTTCGTAGAAGCTAAAAACCAGATGCGAATTGCTCAGGAAGAGATCTTTGGTCCGGTTCTGACTGCGATTGAGTTTGATACTGAAGAGCAGGCAGTTGAACTGGCTAATGACACTATCTACGGTCTGGCTGGGTATATCTGGACTAGCAACACCGGTCGTGCAATGCGTATGGCTGATAAAGTTGAAGCCGGTATGCTGTGGGTTAACTCCGAGAACAACCGTAACCTGCCTTCACCTTTTGGTGGTGTGAAGATGTCCGGTATCGGTCGTGACGGTGGTGACTGGAGTTTCGACTTCTACATGGAAACCAAGAACGTGTGTATCGCTCACGACTTGCACCGGGTTCCTGTACTGGGTCGCTAAAAAGATAGGTCGTAAACGGTTTTCGTTTGCGACCACCTTAACTAACTATTCGTTAGATTGATTCCGTGGCCGGGCAATATTTGTTCAGGCCACGGTTTTGTTTCTGTCGAAGCTAAAACATAGATAGAGGAGCTGTCGAATGCCACATTTTATTATGGAATATTCTGCGAATCTTGATGATGATCTGGATATTCCTGCACTGTTCGAAAAGCTCAATGAGACAGCGATCGGTACCGGTGTTTTTCCAATAGGAGGCATCCGTACCCGTGCTGTTCGTTGCGAGCATTTCCGTATCGGTGAGGGTGATCCTGAAAATACCTTTGTTCATCTTACAGCGAAAGTAGGCGCAGGGCGTGAACCTGAGGTGCTTAAGGCTGCTTCAGATAAGGTGTTTGAAGTGTTCACCGAATGCCTGAAGCCGATTTTTGATAAACGCTGGATGAGCATCGGCTTCGAGATGATCGAACTGCACCCGGAACGTAACTATCGGATGAACAATATCCATCAGAAACTGGCCGACAAATAATCTGATTTAGCAGCGCACTGATTGCCCTATTATTGGTGGGCTACTGAATTATCAGATCAATGCTACCAACGATCTTGAATTGCTATCTGCACGATAGTATTTGCCGCAGCAGGTTTACTTGTTGCGGCTTTTTTATATTCAGCGATCATGTCAGGCGTTGAATGCCGGTAAATTTGGCTATGAAGAGGGCTGTTTTGGAGGTCGTTTGCAACGAGGTGTTGCGGTGCTGAAAGCTGTATGTTTAAAGGATGGAGGATACATCGCTTTGCTAGAGTGGGTGTGCTGAGGACAGTCGGCGAGCAGTATGGTGGTAAGAGTCAAATAGTGTGAAATAAGAGAGGAGCCGCACTACCAAATAAAAGGGGGAGTAGTGCGGCGCCAGCTGAAAGAAGGGGTTACCCAAGCTTTTCAATCAGGGTCTTCAGGCTGTCTTTAAGTTGAGCGGACTGCTCAGAAGTGAGTTGGTTAAGCAGAGCTGTTTCTTCAGACTGTGCCAGTTTCTTCATCTGGGCTGCAACTTGAGCGCCTTTATCGGTCACACTCAGGGTGTTTTTGTCCTGGTATTCAACCAGCCCTTTATCAGTCATAAAGTCGGCAGTTTCGCGCAGGGCTGCTTCCGGTTGCATAACCATACCTACCAGGTCGCTGATCTTTATCGCCGGGCAGCTGATCATGCGTGCCAGGATGCGCCACTCTTCAGGTGTAACTCCGCATTCATGCATCAGTTTCGGATACAGGTCAGCGCTGAACAGTTGGTAAGATTCGCGCAACAGGTAAAGCAGGTAGTCACCGACAAAATCATCTTCATTGGCGGTACAAGGTGCAGATGACTTTACCATCTCTGGATGTTGAGCAGATACTGCATAGCTACCCCGGGCAAAAACCAGAGGCTCAGCATCATCGTTATAACGATAGTCCAGCACTTCACCAACAAGAATCAGATGGTCACCACCTTCGTATACTGCCCAGGTTTTGCATTCAAACTGTGCAGCATAATCATTAAGTACCGGAGCGTCGCCCAGGCCCGCTGTATATTCTGCGTTGGCGAACTTATCTTCGCCCCGGCTGGCAAAGTTGTTTGAGGTTGCAACCTGGTCGCGACTCAGAACGTTAACTGCAAAGTGCTCTGCATTCTCAAAAGCGCTCAGACTGTGCGCGCCTTTATCGATACTCCACAGCACCAGTGTCGGATCCATAGACACAGAGTTGAAGCTGCTGGCAGTTACACCAACAGGGTTACCCTCAGCATCCAGAGTTGTGATAACAGTTACACCAGTAGGAAACTGAGATAGCGCACGGCGGAAATCTTTAGGGTCAAATTCTGTCTGAGACATGGAGGTCACCTTTAATAATAGGGGTCGCTTTAATTATTATGCTGCTTGTCTGCGCTAAGCTACGCAAAACTTCATATGTTAACTAATTATAGGTTCACAGCAGTCAGTTAACATATATTTTTCATTGCTTTAATTGTACTTTTCATAGTTTGATGCATCTTATAAATCGCATATGAGCACACTGTGTGATGCTTATTTGTCTGATTTGTAAGGTTATTTTATTTTTTCCCGGTATTCGCTGGCAGTTACGCCTGCATTTCTGCGGAAGAATCGAGCAAAATATGCCGGATCTTTAAAGCCTAACTGATAACTGATCTCTGTGATCGGGGCCACAGAGTAGCTCAGCAACCGTCTTGCCTCCTGCATCAGTCGTTCCATAATCAGACGCTTTGATGGCAATCCGGCCAGGCGGCGACATATTTCATTCAAGCGAGCTTCGGTAACGCTGATCATCTCAGAGTACTGGGTCAGCGTCAGATGTTCCCGGAAATGAGTTTCAATTAATTCATTGAAGCGGTGAAATATACGGACATCTTCTTTACGGGTTTTCTGTTTAGGCTGCTTTTGATCAGATAAGCGGGCGATATCTATCAAAACTAATTGTAATAACGCTTTGAGCGCCAGAGTATGCTCCATACTGGTATGGTCATTTTCATCGGCCATTAGCGTCAATAAGTGCAGCATACGTTCGGCAGTTGAGTCCTTCTCTGGTGACAATGCCACACAGAGTGGGCTGTTAATAAAGCTTTTACTGGCCAGTCCGGTTGGAATCATCGCCCCCATCAATTCCCAGACCAGTTGCTGCCTTGCAGTAATCACGTGACCGGTTGCATTATTATCGGTAACAAAAGCGTGAGGAATTGTCGGTGGCGTCAGGAAAAACATTGGCCCTTTGACGGTGTAACTGGTTTCATCTAAATGAACCCGCACCGTACCATTAAGGATTACATGGACCTGATAGAACCGGTCGTGATGGTGCACCGGCATATTTCGGCCGAAAAAATCTGCCAGCTTCTCCAGATGCTCATAATGAATTTCTGCGTCTACATATTGTTGATCATAGGCATGACCAATATCTATATTAGGTATACCTTCAGAGTTGGCTGCACTGGACGTACCTTTAGTGGCACTTCTGGTCGGGCTTTGGCCAGGCGCAGTAGAACTATTACTCATATACAGCCTCACAGCTAAATAAGCTCAGATTATTCAGAATTGGATTAATTTTAGATATTTTTGTCATTTTATAAAGAAATATTCCACCCTTTGTGCAATTACACTGAAGCTCTTAATGCGACAAGAAACATATAGTTCATTAATATCAATTAGTTATGTGGTTTTTGTTTTTAAAAAGTAGCCTGATATCCTTATTTTTATTCATATGTTAACTATCAAAAGTACAAGCAAGCCTGTGAAAGATCCATTTTATTTAGTTAACTTGTGAACAATAATGTGATCATCACTAAGGCAGCATGCTCAGCCATTCAATACTGAGTACTCTGTTTTGTTACATCAGAATAATTCAAATAAGGTGCTGAACGATGGAAAGAGCAAATCCAATGTTAGATGAATTGAAGAAAATTCTGCCTACAATCGCTGCTAATGCTGTACAGGCTGAACAGGAACGTAAAGTGCCAGACGAGAACATCCGTCTTCTTAAATCAATCAATCTGCACCGCGCGCTTCAGCCTAAAGCTTATGGCGGCTTGGAACTGTCTTTGCCAGAAGTTACCGACTGTATTGCTGCTCTTGCCGGCGCTTGTGGCGGTACCGCCTGGGCATTCAGTCTGCTGGTTACGCACAGCCATCAGATGGCTATGTTCTCTAAGCAAGCTCAGGATGAGTTCTGGGGTGAAAATCGCGATGCAACTGCCAGCAGCTCTATCGCACCTTTCGGTAAAATCGAAGAAGCAGAAGGCGGCATCATCTTTAATGGCGACATGAAGTGGAGCTCCGGCTGCGATCACGCTGATTGGGCGATTCTGGGCTTCCTGCGCGACAATAAAGAAACTGGCGAAAAAGATTACTGCT
Organism: Amphritea sp. HPY; assembly: GCF_050870985.1. Lineage (NCBI taxonomy): Bacteria > Pseudomonadati > Pseudomonadota > Gammaproteobacteria > Oceanospirillales > Oceanospirillaceae > Amphritea > Amphritea sp. HPY. The sequence continues at coordinate 1,339,196 of NZ_CP194015.1, forward strand.
TTGGTGTAGTACCAAAATCAGATTACGAGATCATCGATGACTGGTTCTCTGCAGGTATGAAGCCATCTGGTACTAAGACTCTGCGTATTAACGAAAATACTTTCATCCCTGAGCATCGCATCGAGAAAGCAAAAGCGATGATGACTGGTGAATCAGCTGGTTTCGGTCTGTACCCTGACAGCAAGATCTATTACACGCCTTACCGCCCTTACTTTGCCTGTGGTTTTGCCTCTATGGCACTGGGTATCGCTGAGCGCATGCTGACTGTGTTTAAAGAGCTGACTCAGAATCGTACCCGTGCTTACACAATGGCGGCGTCTGGTAAAGAGACTCCACCACTGATGCGTCTGGCTGAATCCACTCACCAGGTAATGGCTGCACGTGCTCTGATGGAAAAAACCTGGGACGAGCACAAAGAGTTCGGTGAGCAGAAGCGCTACCCAACTGATGCTGAAATCGCGTTCTGGCGCACCAATCAGGCTTATGCAGTTAAAATGTGCTGTGAAGCTGTTAACCGTCTGTTTGAAGTATCCGGTGGTACTACCTGGATTCACGACAATGAGATTCAGCGTTTGTGGCGTGATGTGAACATGACAGCTGCACACGCATACACCGATTACGATGTATGTAAGCAGATCCTGGGCCGTTCTATCATGGGTCTGGAAGCTGATCCAACCATGGTTTAATTACCCTTGATTAAAAAACCCGCGTTTATCGCGGGTTTTTTGTCCCTTCTCTACAGAAATATCTGTTTTTCCATCGTTAAAAATACTAATAATAAACTGAATCGATACGGCTGCTTCCTCTTTGGGGAGTGGTGTTTTTTGTGTTTCCAGAAGGAGATTGCACCTTAGCCATGCATGATTTTACCTATATATTATCTCTGACCAGTCCGACCTTTATCCTGATCGCAATGGGATATATGACGGTGCGGGCAGGGTTTCTGCAAAAAGAAAATGTTAAAACCTTAGGCTGGTTTGTAGTTAATTTTGGTTTGCCTGCTGCTTTGTTCAGCTCGTTAAGCTCGCGCTCATTCCAGGATGTATTGCATTTTGATTACCTGTTGATTTTTGGTTTGGGTTCGTTACTTTCGTTCTCTGTTCTGTTTTTTATAGCCAAAATCAGGAGTAAGCCGCTTACAGAATGTGCAATATTTGGCCTGGGAGGGAGTCTTTCCAATAGTCTGATGATTGGTTTTCCGATCATTATGCAGCTGTTTGGTGACGCTGCCCTGGTGCCTTTTGCGTTGACGCTGATTATTGAAAATCTGATTATCTTACCTCTGGCTCTGGCGTTGGCTGATACCGGGCAGCATGAGAGTTCCAGCTTTTTCAGGGCGCTGTTTAAGTCTCTGCCGCAGCTGTTGCGGAACCCCATCATTGTCTCAATTGTGCTTGGGCTTTTGGTTGCAGCCACTGATACTCATCCGCCTGGGTTTGTCGTCAAGGTGGTCGATATGCTGGGGCTTACTGTTGGTGGTCTTGCCCTGTTTACAATTGGTGGTACTTTGGTTGGCCTGAAGTCAAAAGGGATGTTGTCAGATATTTCATCTATCGTGTTTGGTAAGCTGGTAATACATCCGCTGTCAGTTCTTCTGATGGTGCTGATATTCCCACCAATGCAGCCGTTGTTCCAGAACGTTGCGATTATTCTGGCCTGTATGCCGATGTTCAGTATATATGGCGTGATAGGTATACGTTATAACCTCGCTGGGCTTTGCTCAGCAGTCCTGCTTCCGGCCACTTTGATTGCGTTCATCACCATAAATCTGGAAATCTGGCTACTGGGTGTTGGTGGCTAAACACATCCCACTAAATATAGAGAAATAACGATTTAAAGTTACTTAACTTGTTAAGTAACTTTAAATCGCGTAGGCTATCAAATATAAGTCAGAAAGTATTTGCCGCTATATCAAGAGAAGAGATCGCTATGAAATTAGAGTTGAATGATTCCGGCCTGTTGCAGACACAAGCGTTTATAAACGGTGAGTGGGTTGATGCCGATAAGGGTGAGACTTTTGCCGTGACTAATCCGGCAACCGGTGAGCATCTGGCCGATGTGGCCAGCGTAGGTGCGACAGAAACTCGTCGTGCAATCGTTGCCGCAGAGCAGGCGATGATCGCCTGGAAGGCGCTGCCGCCGAAGACTCGTTCCGATCTGCTGGAGCGCTGGCATCAGCTGATTATCGAGAATACTGAAGATCTGGCTCTGATCATGACCGCCGAGCAGGGCAAGACCCTGGCGGAGTCCCGCGGTGAAGTAGCCTATGGTGCTTCCTTTATTAAATGGTTTGCCGAAGAGGGTAAACGGGTTTACGGCGATATTATACCGGGTGCAAGTGATCGCCGGGGTGTGGTGATTAAGCAGCCGATCGGCGTGGTTGCAGCGATAACACCGTGGAATTTCCCGAACGCGATGATTACCCGTAAGGCTGGCCCGGCACTGGCTGTGGGTTGTGCTGTTGTACTTAAGCCTGCAGCAGAGACCCCGCTGTCGGCGCTGGCGCTGGTTGAACTGGCTAGCCGTGCTGGTCTGCCTGCAGGCCTGTTCAGTGTGCTACCCGGTATGGATGCTCCAGCGATCGGCGGTGAGATGACCTCTAACCCGACAGTTAAGAAAGTAACGTTCACTGGCTCTACGCCTGTCGGTAAGCTGCTGATGAAGCAGTGTGCTGATACTGTAAAACGCACCTCGATGGAGCTGGGTGGAAATGCGCCGGTTATTATCTTTGATGATGCGGATCTGGATCTGGCGGTTACCGGTGCCCTGGCAGCGAAATACCGTAACTCCGGTCAGACCTGTATCTGCGCTAACCGACTGTTGGTGCAGGAAGGTATTTACGATGCCTTCGTTGAAAAATTTGCCGCAGCCGTAAGCGAATTCCGTATCGGTAATGGTCTGGATGGGGCGACGACTCACGGTCCGGTAATTACCGAGAAAGCTGCAGCCGAGATTCATGCCAAAGTACAAAGCGCTGTGGCAGAAGGCGCAACTATCGTGACCGGCGGTGAGCCGGGTGAGCAGGGTGGTTGTTTCTATCAACCAACTATCCTGACCAATGTTCACGATAAAATGCGTGTGTTCCGGGAAGAGATTTTCGGTCCGGTGGCGCCGGTGTTCAAATTCTCTACCGAGGAAGAAGCGATCGCCATGGCTAATGATACCGAGTTTGGTCTTGCGGCTTATTTCTATACCGAGAATATGGGGCGCAGCTGGCGTGTTGCTGAAGCGATCGATTACGGCATGGTTGGTGTTAACGAGACCGCTATCAGTTCAGAGGTGATTCCTTTTGGTGGTGTGAAAGAGTCCGGTCAGGGCCGTGAAGGTTCCAAATACGGTCTGGATGATTACCTGGAAACGAAATATATCTGCATGGGCGGAATGTAAGCTTCAGGCAGGAGAGCGATAAGTTCAGCACAGAATAGGCTCTTTGTGCTTGCTGGGAGGCCCCGAAAGGGAGCCTCCTTTTTTTGTGTCAAAGGAAATAATGTTACTGAATACCCAGGTATTCCATGGTAAATATTAAACCGCAACCGATAGTCAGCATGGTTAAGTTAAACGGCAGATGGTTACGGATTATCTCCCGGTCTTCACAGTTAAAGCGGGCTTTCATCATAAAGTTTAAGCCACTGAATGTGCTACCGGTCATCGCCAGAGCGGTGCCCAGAATATAGCCGACTGCCATGAGATTCGGGGTGGTGGTGATATCCGCAAGGAGGCCGGCAAAGATCGCCACTAATGCCAGCTGATGAATACCAAGGTAAGCAAAAGTAACAATTAGTACCATCGCGAGCGAAGCGACTGCGGCATTGGTTTCGGTAAAGGGGAGGCTGATCAGTCCAACGCCAATGCAGGCCTTAACTCCGGCTGCCAGCAGGCCGGCACTGAGGAACAGGCTGATCTCAGCCCTGCTTTGTGCCAGCTTTTCGGTGACATGGGTTATCAGGCAGAGGCCTGCTCCAGTAGGGCCTGAGCGTAATACCACTAGTAGCACAGGTACAACAGCTGCCAGTAGAGAGACCAGAAATATAGTTGGCAGCTGAGGCTGTTGCCAGCTCAATAGCAGGATCATACCGATCAGGCTGAGCGGTAGCGCCAGGGTGCTGGATTTTAATGGGTATCCTGCATAGTTGTTCAGTTGATCTGGTGCGCGAAAGCGGCTTTCCAGCAGGGTTAGCAGTAAGCCGATTATTGCCAGCGTTATCGAGAATGGATAAATCTGCTGCAGGCGGGTACCTTCAACCTGTTCTAACACGAGTGGCAGGATGCTAAGGAAGGGGGACCAGAGCACCGCCATGCCAAAACCACGGCTGAGAATAAATTGCGAAAGCTGATCGATGCGACCGCTGCGTTTAACTTGTTCACCCACTACTATTACTGCCGAGAAGTTGGCAACCGAAGAGAAAAGATGCATTCCAAGAAGTGTGGTAACAAAACTTGGAATTCCAATCCGGCTTTTATTGCTGGCTACCCGGGTGGCCATTCCAATAAAGCTGACTGCAGTCAACAGCATCGCAAGTTTCAGGTGCTCACCAAACAGCTGCTGCAGTGTAATATCGGAACCTTGAGATGAGGCCAGTAGCGCTGTTGCAATGCCAACACTGAGCAGGGTCAGAATCTGCTTGCGCTGTTTAGGTGTTAGCCGGGGGAGTTCTATGGCCACATAGGTCCAGGCTAGCAGGGTTGCTATTCCGGTGAGTCCCAGTGATGTGACTGTATTGATAAGGGTGAACAGCCACATTAATAGAATCAAAGGGCCTGATATCGCTTCGGTAGGCCATATCGTTTGTGACTTTTGCATTAAGCTTCTGATAAGCATAAAGGGTTGTCCGGGAAGGGTGCTGATGCTTATTAATATATTAACAATATGTATACTTAATATGCTATCTATATTTATAGGTCAGGTAAATGATTGTTCTTGGACAGCAGAACTGGATAGGTAGTGGTTACGCCTGAAATGCTGTCGAGGATCATCGGTAGTCTGGTAAAGCAATCGTATTGATCTGTTTAGAAACGGACTCATGTGATGCTGATTACTGTGTATGCGGCAATGTGTGAATGTGCGGCGCAGTGCCTGAAGGGGGGGGAGGGTGTATGTTCGTTATTTACTTAGGGTTTTTGTTGATGATTGTGTGATGCCGGGGGAGTGAATAGCAATGGTTAGTATTGTGTAAATAATTACGCACGCATTTATCGCGTTTCTTGTCATTGTTTCCGGTCCTGATTCGGTCATAGGAGCTCTACGTTGATTCAGGTCAGGTTTTGTTTGATTAGATTAGAGAAATACAGATTCTACCATCTAATAGAATGCTGTGAGATCAACACGTAGTGTGTATCTGTAGTCAATAAACCCTATGGATTATTACTGAGTAAAATTTGCTTAACATGTTAAATGAATATACTATGTCTGCATGATTGATGTTCTTCTTATTGATATGTCTGTGGTTTGTACAAGTTGTGTCTTAATAAGAAAATTTTGATTTATGCTTCTTTATTCTCTTGATTAATATATTAAGAGTCTGGTATTTGGGTTTTTGTTTTAGAGGAAAGTTAATGTCTAATCTAAAGAAAATTGCATGTGCAGGTTTGCTTATCGGTCTGAGCGGTCAGGCTTATTCAGAAACCACTTTGCGTGTCGCAAGCTGGCTGCCGCCAACTCACCCACAGAATGCTGTTGTATGGCCAACCTGGTCTAAATGGGTTGAAGAGGCGACTGAAGGTCGCGTTAACGTTGTAATTGAATATGGTATGGGTCACCCAAAAACCATGTTTGAACTGGTTGAAGATGGTGTTGTAGATGCATCTTTCAGCTACCACGGTTATGTGCCTGGTCGTTTTAAGCTGACCCAGGCGGTTGAGCAGCCATTGCTGGGTACCAGTGCTGAAGCGGCTTCTGTAGCGCACTGGCGTACGTTTGAGAAGTACTTCTCTAAGGCTAATGAGCATGATGGTCTTGAAGTTATCGGCCTGTTTACTCACGGTCCGGGTCAGATTCATATGGCCGATCCGGTATCTTCCCTGGCTGATCTGAATGGTAAGAAGATCCGTCTGGGCGGCGGTGTTCAGGGTGAGATCGGTCACCGTATGGGCGTAACCGCTGTTGGTGCTCCGGCGCCTAAAGTATACGAGATGATGCAGCAGGGCGTAATCGACGGTGTATTTATCCCGATGGTTGATCAGAAGTCACTGCGTCTGAAAGAAGTTGCTAAAAACGTAATTGCATTCCCTGGCGGTATGTATCTGGGTAGCTTCGCAATGTTCATGAATCCTGACTTTCTGGCAGATCTGGATGAGAAAGATCGTGCTGCGATCATGTCAGTATCCGGTGAGAAACTGTCTGCAATGGCAGGCCGTTCCTGGGATGAGGGCGATGCTGAAGGTCTGAAAGCGGCTCAGGAAGCAGGTGTAAACATCACTATGGTTCAAGATGGTGACGTGTTGTCTGCGGAGTTTAAAGAGCTGACTAAGGGGATGGAGCAGACGTTCCTTGATTCTGTGGAGAGCCGCGGTGTTGATGCGAAAGCTGCTCTGGCTGAACTGCGCGAGATCGCACGTAGCTATAAGTAAGACACGCTCGCTTTAAGTAATAAGTAGGAGTCTTCTATGACTTTTAGTGCCTGGATTACAGCGCACTACGAAGAGAAAGGGCCGGTCGCCTGGCTGGCCTTTTTTCTTGAGTTGATCGCTGCCGTAACACTATTTCTCCTGATGTTGCTGACCTGTGCCGATGTATTTGGTCGCTACTTTCTGGATAACGCTGTCGACGGTACTACCGAACTGACAGAGATGGGGATCGCTATCCTCGTATTCGCTGAGATGCCGGTCATTACCTGGAGAGGTGGCCATGTGGTCGTCGACATCCTTGACAAGATGATGGGTAGTGCCGTGATTAAGGCGCTGGGATTGCTTGCCGCTTTCCTGATGTCGACATCGTTGTATTTCCTGGCTGTGCGGATCTATGAGCTGGCGAGTCGCTCGCTAAGACGCGACGAGATCACCGAGTACCTGCAGATGCCGGTCGGTTATATCATCGAATATATCGCCATAATGAGCTGGATTACAGCGGCCGCAATGATTACCTACGGTGTCTACCGGTTGTTGTTTCTGTCGCGTGACTAGCTCTGGAAATCTGGTCCTGACCGTTTTTCAAAGATCAATACGTTTGTAACCTTACGGGTATTTCTTAATGATTACTGCATTAACCGGCTTTGCTATTTTGCTGCTGATTATCGTAGTGGCTCGTGTACCTATCGCGTTCGCGATGGGTCTGGTGGGCTTCTTCGGTTTCGCCTATATGCAGGGCCTGACCTTCGATAACTTTATGGACTTCCGCTGGACCGGCGCACTGTCGATGGCATCTAAACGTGTTATTGATACCGCACAGGAGTACAGCCTGTCCGTTATTCCTCTATTCATTCTGATGGGTAATCTGGTCACCAAGTCCGGTTTGTCCCATGAATTGTATCGTGCCTCTTATGCCTTTTTAGGGCACAAGAAGGGCGGTCTTTCGATGGCGACCGTTGTTGCCTGTGGTGGTTTTTCGGCAATTTGCGGTTCCAGCCTGGCGACGTCTGCCACAATGGCAAAAGTGGCGATGCCACCGATGCGTAAATATGGCTATGCGGATTCACTGGCGACGGCGTCGATTGCCGCCGGCGGTACCCTGGGTATCCTGATCCCGCCAAGCGTAATTCTGGTTATCTATGGTCTGCTGACTGAAACCAGTATCCGGGAGCTGTTTGCAGCCGGTTTTATCCCTGGCTTCATGGGTATCCTGTTGTATCTGATGGCGGTGCGTTATGTCGTATGGCGTGACCCTGCAGCGGGTCCTTGTGGCGAGAAAATGCGTTGGTCAGAGCGTTTCCAGGCGCTGAACGGTGTCTGGGGTGTGCTGATCCTGTTTACTGTCGTGATGGGCGGTATCTACGGCGGTATCTTTACGCCGACAGAAGCTGCCGGTATCGGTGCTGGCGGTGCGTTTTTGATCGCATTGTTTCGCCGTTCACTGAACTGGGGGAGTTTGTTCGATATCCTGACCGATACTGCACGGACCTCTGCCATGTTGTTTGCGGTATTGATCGGTGCACTGATCTTCTCTAACTTTATTAACCGTGCGGGTCTGCCGGCTGACTTGCTGGCGTTGGTAAATGGCCTGGATGTCCCGCCAATGGTGGTGATCCTGGTTATTCTGGCGATCTATATCGTACTGGGTATGGTGTTTGAGAGTCTGTCGATGCTGCTGTTGACGGTGCCTATATTCTTCCCATTGGTGCAGAGCCTGGGCTTCGACCTGGTGTGGTTCGGTATCGTAGTGGTCGTGGTGACCGAGATCAGCCTGATTACGCCGCCGGTGGGTATGAATGTGTTCGTACTGGCGGCTGTGTTACGGGATGTTAAGGCCGGCACCATCTTTAAAGGCGTAACGCCTTTCTGGTGTGCTGATATTGTTCGCCTGGCACTGGTCACACTGTTTTCTTCGATCGCACTGTTCCTGCCGGAAATGTTGTATCGTTAAATAATAAATAAGGGCCCTGCGGGGCCCTTTCTGTTTGAGGGTTAAGTTATGCTGCCTGAAGTAAAAAAAATCCTGTACGCATCCGACATTGATAAAGGTTCACGGCCGGCTTTCCGTGCTGCGGTTAGTCTGTGTGCTCAATACAACTCTGAGATTACCTTTCTCCACGTACTGGAGCCACTAAGTGCGTCTGCTCAGACTATAGTTGATACGATGGTGAGCGATGAGTCACTGCATCAACTGCATGATCAGAGCATCGCCAATGTCAGAAAAAAGTTGGCACAGCGGGTTGAGCACTTTTGTGAAACCGAGCTTGAAGAAAATGAGATGCTTACTGAAGCTCAGGTTAATGCGCGGGTTGAAGAGGGGGTGCCATGGAAAACTATTCTAAGCGTGGCTGACGACATCGATGCCGATGTGATTGTTATGGGTACCCGTACCCATTCTGCAGTGGGGCAGTTTCTGATGGGGTCTACGGCTAATAAGGTTATGCAAAACTCGAAGCGGCCTGTTCTTGTAGTACCGCTACTGTAACCGAAGAAGCTGAAGGCTAGGAAGCCTGATGCGAAGAGTCTTGTAGAAATGTTAAGGACACCGGTTGCTATAATATTTTAATGATACTATCCGCAGCATAGCTGTATTTAGTGGTGCGGGATTGAGTGGTGCTGGATAGTGGTTACAGGGCTCTGCAATAGCATATACAGTTAGAGGTATCTGAGCAGTTTTGGAGGACTCATGAATCAGCATGAGAAAATAAATTATGTCGAATGGCCGGCGCATGACCTGGCCGCGACAAAGTCATTTTTCAGTAGCGCTTTTGATTGGGCATTTACCGACTATGGTCCTGAATATACTGCGTTTGCCGGGCAGGGGCTGGATGGTGGTTTCTACCGGTCAGAACTGAAAGCCAGCACCGCCACTGGCAGTGCCTTAATTGTGTTTTACAGTTCAGATCTGGAAGCGACCCAGACCAAGGTCGAGCAGGCCGGTGGTGAGATCGTCAAAGCTGTTTTTTCATTCCCCGGTGGTCGCCGTTTTCATTTCTGCGAGCCCAGCGGCAATGAATTCGCAGTTTGGTCAGATAAAGGTGAAGCTTGAGCATCAGCTTTATCAGCCCTATGCTGGGCTGCAGTTATGTCTGTAGTTAAGTTCGTAGTTATGTCTGTTTCTCTAGCTGATCGGGCTGGGTCATCAGCATCAAACTATCTTCTGCGAAACCGGTACCGGCTTCTTTATAGAAATTGAATACTTTATCGATACCGGCTTCGAGTAGCTTTTCCCGGTCGTCTTCATAGCGGGCGATCGCCGCAATCTTACCCTGATAACCCGCATTCACCAGCTGATACGTTATATTTCTGCTGTCTTCAATTGAAGGTAGCGCCAGCAAAATCAGCCCGATATCTGAGGTATCAAAATTCTCCCAGAAGTCAGCATCCTCACCATCACCGATACATATATTCATACCCATCTGTTGTAGCTCTTGCGCCCGGAATCGATCGGAATCAAGACCAGCTACCCGGTGGTCGAGTATATTTTGTAGCGATTTATAAGCGCCTTTACCAACCCGGCCGAGACCGATTACCAGCACCTCTGCATCTTTAGGTTGAGATATGCTATCTGCTGCGAGTCGGACGCTGCTTTCATATTGCTTCAGACGAGCTTTGTGCAGCATGTAGAAACGGTGTGCAGAAGGGTAGAGTACGCTGGTGATAATAAATGAGATCGAAACGGCGAGTGCGAGAATAACCAGCCATTCCCGGCTAAGCCAACCGGAGTCAACGCTAAGGGCTGCGACTATCAGGCCGAATTCACTGAAGTTGCTCAGTGCCAGGGAAGCAAGATAGGCGGTACGGCTGCGTAACTGCAGACGGGTAAAGAGAATGAAGAACATCAGGAATTTAACGCCGATCAGCAGGGCTATAAGCGTCGCGGTACCAAGCATCGACCAGGTCGGCAAGGCAGTAAAGCCGATCGACAGGAAGAAACCGATCAGGAACAGATCCTTAAAGCTGAGCAGGGACTTGGTCAACTCAGTGGCTTTACTGTGCTGGCTGAGCAAAATGCCAAATACAAGGGCGCCGAGATCACCTTTTACGCCGACAAGTTGAAACAGTTCATAGCCTCCCAGGGCAAAGAAAAAGCCGGTCAGGGGCAGCATCTCGCCGTGGCCGGCTTTATCCAGCAGGCGGAACAGCAGTGGTCGGGCAAAAATCAGTGCAAACAATAGCAGTGCCCATAACGATGGCAGCTTACCGGTTGCTATCACCAGGAACAGTACCGCTACAATGTCCTGCATTACCAGTACGCCGATCGCCAACTGGCCGTGACGAGTTTTCAGTTCACCGTTTTCTTCCAGTAGTTTTACGATACAAACAGTACTGCTGAAACTCAGGGCGAAGCCAAGCAAAGCTGCGGTTTGCAGATCGACTTCGCTGTAGAAAGGAACGGCAACGGTTGCCATGAGCAGAGCGAGGGAGCCGAACAACAGCGTCCAAAGTCCCATATGGCTCAGTGTGCTGGCCCAGACTTCACGGCGCAGCAGATCGCCTATGTGCAGTTTCAAGCCGATGGTGAATAGCATCAGGGTGATGCCCAGGTCCGCCAGTGTATCCAGGCTGGCGGTGGGTTCTATGCCGAGGAAGTGAAGCAGAAAGCCAGCGAGCAGAAAGCCGATCAGAGGCGGCAGTCCGATTATCTTAAGCGACAGGCCGCAGAAATAGGCAAACAGAATCCAGATGAAGTCCATAATAAGTGATTGTTTTCGCGATAGTTTATGAAATAGCTTTTATTAAACCATGCTACCACTTATTGGATATCGAACTCTATCAGCTGTTGCCCATTCTCGGTACATTCCAGGTACCAGCCGGTTTTATCCCAATCACCCAGCACGATGCGGCGATTACCTTCGGCTAGTTGATGAACTGCCGGGCGGTGAGTATGGCCGTGGATTAGCAGATCGGTAAAGGCGTGATCTAACGCCAGCTGAACCGCTTCAGGGTTTACATCCATAATCTGCATGCTTTTACCGGCATTTTTTTCTTTGCTGGCCGCGCGAAGTTGCTGTGCTATCTGCAACCTTTCCGGCAATGGCTTGCTCAGGAAGTCCTGCTGCCATCGTGGATTACGCAGCTGCTTGCGGAACGCCTGGTACTCGATATCATCAGTGCACAACTGGTCGCCGTGCATAATCAGTGCCTGACCAGTGGGCAGGTTGATAATGTAATTATCGGGTAGCAGTGTGCAGCCGGTGAGTTCAGCAAATTGCTGACCGACCAGAAAATCACGATTACCGTGTTGAAAAAACAGATTTGTGCCCTGATCGCTGAGCTGCCGAAGCCGGGTAATAACCGGTTGCAGGTCTTCCGGGATCAGGTCATCGCCGATCCAGGCTTCAAACAGATCCCCGAGAATATAGAGGTTGTCACAGTTTTCAGCCTGTTGATCGAGGAACTGCAGCAGTGCCCGGGTCAGATCCGGACGACCGCTGTGCAGGTGGAGATCGGAAATAAACAGGGTACGCATTATTCTGCGTCTTCTGCATCCACAATCTCGGCTGAATTGATGATCACATCTTCAGCTGGTACATCCTGGTGGCCGTTGCTGAATGTAGTAGCAACGCCTTTGATCTGCTCGACTACATCCATACCTTCAACTACTTTGGCGAATACGGCGTAACCCCAGCCTTCCATCGTCTCAGCAGTGTGGTCGAGGAAGGTATTGTCGCTAACATTAATGAAGAACTGGGCTGATGCGCTGTGCGGATCCATAGTCCGGGCCATAGCCAGGGTGCCACGCTTGTTGCTCAGGCCATTGTTAGCTTCGTTTTCAATATTGGCGCCGGTCTCTTTGCTAACCATACCCGGCTCGAAGCCGCCGCCCTGAATCATGAAGCCATCGATTACCCGGTGAAAGATAACACCGTCATAGAAACCGTCTTTAACATAGGCTTCAAAATTAGCCGCAGTTTTAGGCGCTTTTTCGTGGTCCAGTTCAATGCTGATATCGCCGAAATTGGTGTGCAGAACGATCATTCTTAGTGTTCCTTTGTCTGGTCTTATTATTTGGAATTAATAACTGCCTAATCTGGTGGCAAATTATACTAAAGAATTACAACTTAGGAAGCTTTAATAATTTTTCACTGCTTATGGTTGTCTCCGATGCAACTGTTTATAATGTGCGGCTACTGTTTTCCATGGAATATAAGACGGCTATATGAGCAACAACGACGCGAACAACGAAAACAAACAGCCAACGAACTTTATCCATCAGGTTATCGAGCAGGATCTTGACCAAGGTCTGGCCAAGGTGGTGACCCGTTTCCCGCCTGAGCCTAATGGTTACCTGCATATAGGTCATGCTAAATCGATCTGCCTGAACTTCGGTACCGCTGAAAAGTACAACGGTGAGTGTAACCTGCGCTTTGATGACACCAACCCGTCAAAAGAAGATCAGGAATACGTTGATGCAATCAAGGAAGACGTGCAGTGGCTAGGCTTTAAGTGGGCTGGCGAGGTCCGTTACGCTTCTGACTATTTCGATACTTTCTATAGCTGGGCACAGCATCTTATCCGTGAAGGTAAAGCGTATGTCTGTGATCTGAATGCTGAACAGGCAAGTGAATACCGTGGCTGGGCGACCGAGCCGGGTAAAGACAGCCCGTTCCGCGAGCGTTCCGCTGAGGAGAATCTGGATCTGCTGGAGCGTATGAAAACAGGCGAATTTGATGAAGGCAGCCGTGTACTGCGTGCCAAAATCGATATGGCTTCGCCGAATATGAATCTGCGGGATCCGATCTTGTATCGTATCCGTAAGGCAACGCATCATCAGACCGGAGATAAGTGGTGTATCTATCCGAACTATGATTTTGCACATGGTCAGGAAGATGCGATCGAGGGTGTTACCCATTCCATCTGTACCCTAGAATTCGCCGATCACCGGCCTCTGTATGAGTGGTTCATTGAAAACCTGCCTGTGCCGAGTAAACCGCGTCAGTACGAGTTTGGCCGCCTTAATATCAATTACACAGTGACCAGTAAGCGTAAGCTGAAACAGCTTGTGGATGAAGGGCATGTCAGTGGCTGGAATGACCCGCGCATGCCAACTATCTCCGGTATGCGTCGCCGTGGTTATTCAGCTCAGGCTATTCGTAAGTTCTGTGACAGTCTGGCAGTTGCAAAGACCGATGGCACTGTGGATATGGCTCAGTTTGAGTTCTTTGTCCGTGAAGATCTTAACGATAATGCGGCGCGTGCGATGTGCGTTATGAATCCGCTGAAACTGGTTATTACCAATTTTCCGGAAGGTGAGGTTGAGATGCTGACCGCTCCGGTTCATCCGCAAAAGGATCTGGGCGATAGGCAGCTACCGTTTACCCGCGAACTGTTTATTGATCGTTCCGATTTCAGCGAAGATACTACCTTATCGCGCAAGAAGTTCCGTTTACTGGTGCCGGGCGATTATATGCGTTTACGCAGTGCGTACGTCATCAAAGCTGAAGATGTGGTGAAGGATGATAGTGGTGAGATTGTAGAAGTTCACGCTACGCTGATTCCTGATACTGTTGGTGAGAATCCGCCGCAAGGTATGAAGCCACGTGGTGTTATGCACTGGGTCTCTGCAACTGAGAGTAAGCAGGCGACCATCCGCGTTTACGATCGTTTGTTTAATGTTGAGTCCCCGGATAAGGGTGAGGGTAACTTCCTCGATAATATCAATCCGGAATCCTACAGCGAGCTGACTAATTGCTGGATTGAGCCAGGACTGGCAGATGCTGCACCGGAAGCGACATTCCAGTTCGAGCGAGAAGGTTATTTTGCTGCTGACCGTTACGAGCACAGTGCCGGACATCCGGTCTTTAATAAGACTATCGGTTTGCGCGACACCTGGAAAAAATAAATATTCAGGATGAAAAACGGCCACTTTTTAGTGGCCGTTTTTGTTTTGGATTATGAAAAATGGTGGGTGAATACCTCTGATGCGCAGCTAGCAGAGATCTGTGTTGAAGAGGAGGCGCGATCTGTCTTCAGATGAAGCTTGTCGGCAACTTAGTTTCGCTCTTAATTTATAAACGGGGAAAAAAAGGCCGCCCAGGGCGGCCCGCAATAGCCAGTAAATCTCAGATATAAGTAGGTACTTTAATGCTGTCGTGACGCATGTGCAGGGTGAGTCCCAATGATGACATACCTGTGTCTTTCAGAATCTCAGAGGATAGTGGTAAAAACTCGTCTTCCTCGTAATTGGCGTGTAGCAGGTAGATATCCGCCATCTTGATAATAGCCGCTTTATCCAGGCTTACCGATTTTCCTTTTGCCAGTTTCTTTATATCGGCTTCAATTTTCTTCCATTGTTTTTCCAGGCTGCGGTGCTCTTTAGTCAGCCGTTGTACCATCGCCTTGGCCCGGTCAAGTTCATCACCCGGGCTGGCACAATCGATGACTACGGAGAACAGCTCCTGTTCCTCTTCCTGATGATGGATTAGAACAACATCATGGTAGAACCTGACCAGCTTATCTGCCAGAGCCTGTATATCAGGTTGAACCGGGTCAGATATATCACTCTCTCCCAGTTGTTTCAGTTGCTGGAAATTCTTAATTATCTCAACGTGACATTGTGAGAAATCTTCGGTCGGATTAGTATTTGAAGAATCGGTAGTCATAACGTGTCACCTTTTGCAGCAGCTTACGAGTCTGTGCCCGAAGCGGAATAGAAGCTGCCAGCCCTGATAGAGGAGCAGCAGCAACGCTATTTATAATAGCTGTAGATCAATACTATAGCGTTGTCATAGATGATAGTTTATGCGTTACAAGATAGATCTGACCGGTGTCAATAAATGTATCGCTTTGTGTCAGGTGAGTGGTTGTTTGTCAGGCGTAGATATAAATCGGATGGTTTATATTCGGATGGTTTATTTAGTGCAGTCGGGTAGCTGACCTGTCAGTAAGAGGCAAAAAAAGCGGCCAACAATGGCCGCTTAAGTAAAGAAGTTTCGCGGTTTAAGCTTCAGGACCGTTATCCAGAATGCTGATGCTTTCGCCGTTGGCTAACTGGCCAATCTCTTTATCGATAAAGAACAGTCCTTTGCCGTCTTCACCAATGATTTCAATTTTATCGAGAATGCCTTTAAAGAGTTTTTCCTCTTCGTGCTGTTCGGCAACATACCATTGCAGGAAGTTGAAGGTAGAGTAGTCCTGATTGGTGAACGCGGCATGGGCAAGCGCATTAATCTCTCGCGTGATCAGGCATTCATGCTCATAGACTTTATCAAACAGGTCTTTGATGGAAGCAAACTCTTCAATCGGTGCCTCAATTGCACCGATGCGGGCCATACCGCCGGTTTCATTTACGTAGGTGAAAAGACGTTTCATGTGTTGCATCTCTTCATCTGCGTGCAGAGAGAGAAACCTGGCACAGCCCTCGAATCCTTTGGATTCAGCCCAGGCGCTCATTTGCAGGTACATATTTGAAGAGAAAAATTCGAGGTTGATCTGACAGTTCAGTCTTTCCAGCATGGAATTGCTAAGCATTTATTACTCCGGCCTGCTTTGGGCAAAAATAAGTTGGGTGTTCAGATGGCGGTTGGCTTGCAGAGCCATTTCTTGCTCTCAGAGGATCGCGCACACTTGCTGCAAATATACTGACTATTGCGGGTAATTTCAGCTAATTCGTTGATATGCTGGCTTATTATTTCTTTTTTCAGCTTGCACAGGCTTTTGGCCTTGAGTGTGGTTGTCATCTGTCGTGCTCCTGCAATTCACCAGTTCTTCTATTTGCGGGCGACCGGGTAAAGTTGAGTGGCAATTTATAAACGATCTTTCAAATATTGTAAATGATAATGATTAGCAATTATGATTGAGGTCAATTGCTGTGTTCCTGGCGGAAATTGTGAGGGACAAAAACGCAATTTAAAATGGACATAAATTTTCGTCACTAACCGACTGAAATCCTTTATAATACGCGGCTTTACTTTATCGATGTTTAAGCCATAAGCGAATTGTGATGCTGCAGATCTATAACACCCTGACCAAAGAGAAAGCCCCCTTCGTACCGATGCAAGAGGGCAAGATCAAAATGTACGTATGTGGTATGACCGTGTATGACTTCTGTCATATCGGCCACGCCCGGGTAATGGTTACGTTTGACGTAATCACCCGATATCTGCGTGCCCGTGGCTGGGATGTTACTTATATCCGTAATATCACCGATGTTGACGATAAGATTATCCGCCGTGCAGCGGAAAACGGTGAACGTCCGGATCAGCTGACTGAGCGGATGGTTGATGCGATGCATGAGGATGAAGATAAACTCAGTGTGCTGCGTCCTGACCAGGAGCCAAAAGCGACCGCCCATATGCCGGAAATTATCGACATGGTGCAGGTGCTGATCGACAAAGGCTTTGCTTACGCAGCCAGTAACGGTGATGTGTATTATCGGGTGGAGAAGTTTGCTACCTACGGTCAGCTGACCAATAAAAATGTCGATGAGCTTCGTTCCGGGGCCCGGGTTGAAGTGAGCGATGTTAAAGAGAGCCCGCTGGATTTTGTTCTATGGAAATCCGCTAAAGAGGGTGAGGTAAGCTGGGATTCGCCATGGGGTGCTGGTCGTCCGGGGTGGCATATTGAATGTTCTGCGATGTCCAAGTGCTGTCTGGGTGATACCTTTGATATCCACGGTGGTGGTCCGGATCTGCCGTTCCCACACCATGAGAATGAGATCGCTCAGTCTGAAGCGGCGAATGACGCTAAGTTTGTACACACCTGGATGCATGCCGGTGCGGTACGGGTCAATTCGGAGAAGATGTCCAAATCCCTGGGTAACTTCTTCACTATCCGTGATGTACTGGAAAAATACGATGCTGAAGTGGTTCGCTATTTCCTCTCTTCGGTTCACTACCGTAGCTATATCGACTATTCCGAGAGCAGTCTGAAAGAAGCGCGTAGCGCACTTGAACGTTTTTATCAGGCACTTAACGAAGTTGAGGCGGTTGCTGGCGAGCTGGATAACGATTATGAAGCCCGTTTTTATGCCGCGATGGATGATGACTTCAGTACGCCGAAAGCGATGGCGGTGCTGTTCGAGCTGGTTAACGAATTAAATACCGCTTCCCGGGATGGTTCTGCTAGTGCTCCTGCTCTGGCGGCTCAGCTGAAACAGCTGGCGGGAGTTCTGGGTCTGTTGCAAAATGATCCTGCAGCGTTCCTGCAAGGCGAGAGCAAAGAGGGTGAAATTACGCCGCAGCAGATCGAAGCCTTTATTCAGCAGCGTGCGGATGCCAAGAAGGCGAAGGACTTTGCTACCTCTGATAAGATTCGTGACGATCTGGCGGCACAGGGGATTATCCTGAAGGATAGTCGCGAAGGGACGACCTGGTTTCGTGAAGGTTAACCGGTAACTGCTGAGAGCATTTAAACCTGTGTACTCATACTTTTCAAAGGCAGCTTAACCAGCTGCCTTTTTTATGCTTAGGATCTGAGAATGAATCAACTGCCAACTCTGGTCATATTTTGTAAGCGTCCTTTGCCTGGTCAGGGAAAGCAGCGTATAGCTGCGACCATGGGAAAGGCGGCTGCATTTGAAATAGCAACGGCACTACTAAAGTGTGCATTGGAAGATGCAGAGGTCTGGCCAGGAAATGTAGTATTGTCTCCGGCAAGTGTTGGCGACAAGCTCTGGGCAGAAAGCTTGTTGCAAAGAGAGCATAGGGTTGTTCCACAGTGCGAAGGGAATCTTGGTGTAAAGCTGAGCTTTATTGACCAGGATCTTCGCCAGCAGGGTGATAGTAGTCTGCTCTTTATCGGCACCGATGCACCAGAACATACGGTCTCACATTATAAAGAGCTTATAAATCTGTTTAGTGAGGCGGATATGCTGTTCAGTCCTGCCGCGGATGGTGGTGTAACAGCGATGGGGTGTAATCAGCCATGGCCTGAACTGTCTGGTCTTCCCTGGAGTACGCCGCAACTCGGAACTGAGTTGGTGGCAAGTTGCCAGTCTGCTGGCTTTCAGGTTGCTTTCAGTTCAGCTTGTTACGATGTTGATACCGCAGCTGATCTGGAACGCCTGAAGGTGTCTCTTAAAAATGATACTAGACCGGCCCGACAGCAACTGTTACAAAGAATAGAAAGTCTACTGGATTGAATTTTAAGGGGTTTATATGGAACTGATTCGAAGTCGTGATTGGTATTCAACATCCGACGGATCAGACCGGGGCTATATAAGGCCCCATATTTTGAAAGAGTTGTGGTTTCATACGGGTACCGCTTGTAACCTGAGCTGTGATTTTTGTCTTGAAGGTTCCGGGCCCGGTGACAAGCGTCTGGAGCTTGTAAAGCTGGACGATGTCACGCCTTACATCCATAGCGCGATTGAGTTGGGCGTTCAGCAGTTCTCCTTTACCGGTGGCGAACCGTTTCTTGCTAAAGACCTGATTAAAATCCTTAAACTGGCCTCGCAGTATGCGCCTTGTCTGGTGCTTACTAATGGTACTGACGCGTTGCAGAAGCGCCTGCATCAGCTTGATGAGCTGAAAGGCAGTAAGTTTCCGGTGAGTTTTCGTGTCAGTGTCGATTCTCCGATTGAAGAGGTGCACGATGCCGGGCGAGGTGAAGGGATGTTCGAGAGTGCCCTGACCGGAATGAAAGCGCTGCATGACCGTGGCTTTCATGTGTCGCTGGCGCGCCATATGGCGGATGGTGAGAATACCGCCGTGATAGAGCAGCAATATCGGGATGAGCTTGCTAACAGGGGGATTCCGGAAGATACCCATTTTGTCGCATTTCCTGATTTCCTGCCGCCTAATAGTGACGGCTCGGGCCCCGATATCAGTACTAACTGTATGACTCAGTTTCACACTGAAGAAAGTCGACGCAGTTTTATGTGCGCCTTCAGCAAGATGGTGGTGAAGCAGAAAGGTCGGATGCGGGTTTATGCCTGTACGTTGGTGGATGACGACCCGGAATACGATCTGGGCGATGATCTTGGTCAGGCACTTGAGCAGCAGATCAGTATGAAGCATCACCGGTGTTTTTCCTGCTTTAAGTATGGTTCCAGTTGCAGTGAAACCTGATCTGCCAGTGACTGATACTTATGCCAAATGAACTTGAAATATTCGTTGTAATCCCTGTTGGCCCGGGTGAGTCCGATCTGAGATCGATGTTGACGCGGCTGCAGTATCTTGAGCAGGCACGACAGATTATCTTTGTTTTCTGCCCGCAATCTGAGCATCTGAGGCAGCAGTTGCCGGTTAATAGTCGGATTGTGACGCTAACTGTAGAGTCTGGTCGTGCAATCCAGCTTAATGCCGGTGCTCAACTGGTGGAGGCTGGTTTTATCTGGTTTCTCCATCTTGATAGTCAGGTTGCTAATAATCATTGGCAGGTGCTTAATCAGGGTCTGAAGCGCTATCCTGATCGTCTGCATTACTTTAGTCTGAGATTTGAAGCGGATGGTGGTGGGCCGATGTGGCTTAACAGTCTGGGGGCCAACCTGCGTTCCCGCTGGTTGGGTTTGCCATTCGGCGATCAGGGCTTTTGTATCTCCCGTAATCAGTTTCACTTGTTGGGCGGCTACCCTGTCGATGCTGCCTATGGTGAAGATCATCTGTTTGTCTGGCGCGCCCATCTAAAAGGTGTCAGGTTGGCGAATACCGGGTCAGTGCTGACCACCAGTGCCCGCAAATATTCGGTAACCGGTTGGGGTCGGCTCACCTTAAGGTATCAGCTATATTGGATTAAGCAGGCGCTGCCGCAGCTTTGGCTGTTGTTAAAAAGCAAGTTGTCATAATTCGGTCTCTGAATCAGCCGCCATAGCCTCTGAAGGCTGTGTTACACGGAATATCATCAATGAATAAATTATCGACCCTGACGCAACTGCTGCGGTTCATGCTGCCATACCGCAGATACTGGATCGGGGCGATGATTGCGCTGTTGTTTACCGCGGGCATTACGCTGGCAATAGGTCAGGGTGTTCGTCTGGTGATTGATAACGGTTTTGTCGCAGGGTCTGTTTCGCAGCTGAATCAGGCAATTGTGATGCTTGTGGCGATGGCGATTTTAATGGCCTGTGGTACGTTTATCCGTTTTTACCTGGTGTCCTGGCTCGGGGAACGGGTCACAGCCGATATCCGTCAGGCTGTGTTTGATAATGTGATCGGTCTGCATCCAAGTTACTTTGAAACTAATCGTAGCGGCGAGATAATGTCGCGCCTGACCACCGATACCACGCTGTTACAGTCGATTATCGGCAGTTCATTCTCTATGGCGCTGCGTAGCATGGTTACCACTTCTGGTGCACTGATCATGTTGTTTGTCACGAACATCAAACTTTCACTGATCATTGTCGCCGGGGTGCCGCTGATTCTGTTGCCGATTCTTATTTTTGGTCGCAGGGTACGAGCGCTGGCCCGTAAGAGTCAGGATAGTATTGCTGATGTTGGTAGTTATGCCGGTGAGGTAATTCAGCAGATTAAAACGGTCCAAAGCTATACCCAGGAAGAGCATGAGAGTGGTGCCTTCGGGGTGGAAGTTGATCGGGCATTTAAGGTTGCGCAGCATCGTATTCGGCAGCGGGCTATGTTGATGGCCATGGTTATTTTACTGGTGTTCGGTGCGCTGTCCGGGATGCTCTGGATTGGTGGCTATGACGTTATTACCGGAGTGATGTCTGCGGGTGAGCTTGGTGCGTTCGTGTTTTATGCGCTGATCGTGGCAATGGGGGTTGGCACGATGTCCGAGGTGTATGGTGAGTTGCAGCGGGCGGTAGGTGCCACCGAGCGGTTGATGGAGTTGCTGCATGCCGGTAGCGAAATCAGAGCGCCAGATACTGAGCGTGTAAAACAAGTTGCAGAAGCTGCATCCCTGAAAGCTGAACTGTCTTTCGATAGGGTTACCTTTAATTACCCTTCGCGACCCGATCAGGCCGCAATTGAAGAGCTCTCTCTTACTCTTAATCAAGGGTCTATAACCGCGCTGGTCGGGCCGTCTGGAGCAGGTAAATCAACGGTGTTTGAGCTATTGCTGCGTTTTTATGATCCGGCAAAAGGGCGGGTTTGTTTTGATGCTGTAGATTTGCGTGATTTCGATCCGCGTGAGCTGCGACAGCAGATGGCGTTGGTGTCGCAACAGCCGGCGCTGTTTACCGCTAATGTGATCGACAATATCCGCTACGGCAGATCCGATGCTTCTGAAGAGCAGGTGATCGCGGCAGCGAAAGCCGCCTACGCCCATGAATTTATTGAACGCCTGCCCGATGGCTATGATAGCGATCTTGGCGAGCAGGGGGTTCGACTTTCCGGTGGTCAAAAACAGCGCATCGCTATTGCCCGGGCGATTTTGAATGATCCGCGAATATTACTGTTGGATGAGGCAACCAGCGCACTGGATACCGAGAGTGAGCACAAGGTGCAACTGGCACTGGATACGCTGATGAAAGGCCGTACTACCGTGATTATTGCGCACCGGCTTTCGACTATTCTGCATGCTGATCAGATCGTTGTGCTTGATCAGGGCAGGATGGTTGGAATGGGAAGTCATGATGAGTTACTGCAAAGTTCTGATCTGTACTCCCGGTTGGCCAGGCTGCAGTTCAAGAGTGACTCCAAAACTCTGGATTCTGCACCCTGATACCTTGCTATTAAGTCTGGTTCGTTTCAGGCGGAATTAAGAACAGCCGTTATACTGTACTCTGTTATTTTGTCGTAGAGGCTTATTATGCAGCAGATTACGGGAATCAATCATGTTGGCTTGCGAGTCAAAAGCCTGAGTGTCAGCCGGGCGTTTTATGAAAAACTGGGCTTTGTTTTTCTCGTCGGGCCGGTTGGTCCTGAGCCGGTTGCAGTGATGGAGCATCCTTCTGGCGTCAATATCAATTTCATTCTTAACGGTTCTGAGAGCTCAACACTGAACATGTTGATGGATATTCCTGAAAAGCATACCGGTTTTACCCACATAGCACTCGAAATAAATGACCTGGAGGCAGTGCAGCTCGAGCTGGAAAAGTTGAGTATGCCGATTACCGAAGGGCCGATCACTACACCGCAAGGCGCTTCATTTATATTTATCAGGGACCCGGATGCCAATGTAATTGAGTTTCATCTGCCAGCCCCCTGAATAAGCTATCTTTCAATTATAAAAAAACCGCCATAAGGCGGTTTTTTTATTGTGGTTCTTTGCTGGTGGCTATTCAGCCTCGCTTCCAGCTGTGGAAACGTTCAACCCACCGCAGAATCTTCTGCGGTGCATGGCGTTTTTTCCACTCGCCGGCGACAAAGCGATTGGCTTCGTTCAGGGTCGGATAGGCGTGTGTTGTGCCCAGAATCTTATTAAGGCCAAGCTTGTGTTTCATGGCCAGGGCAAATTCCGGCAGCATTTCAGCCGCGTGTTCGCCAACCAGGGTAACTCCGATAATCTTATCGCTGCCAGGCTTGAGTAGTACTTTGACAAAGCCGTAGGCGGCTTCGTCAGTAATAGCGCGGTCGAGTTCAGCAAGATCGTAACGTACCGCTTCGTACTTAATACCTTTATCGATTGCCTGTTTCTCATTCAGGCCGATACGGGCTACTTCCGGGCTGGTATAGGTAGTGAATGGGATTAGCGAGTAATCCACCTTAAACTTTTTAAATTGACCAAACAGGGCGTTGACCGATGCAAACCAGGCCTGATGCGCGGCAGCGTGGGTGAATAGGTAAGGGCCGATAACATCGCCGCAGGCCAGGATATTAGGTATTGAGGTGCGCAGGTACTCGTCGACATCGATGGTGCCTTTATCGTTGCGGGTGATACCCAGTTGTTCCAGGCCAAAGCCGGTAATATTAGCTGTGCGGCCAGTCGCCATCAGTACCTTATCAAACGGAATGCGTTTTTCCTGGTCGTTATGGCGGCAAATCAACGCGTAACCGTCTTCTGTGGTCTCAAAGCGAACAGGGGTGTGGCCGGAGCAGATGTTAACGCCATCCTGGCGCAGTCGCTCTTCAACCACTACAGCGGCTTCCTGGTCTTCCCGGGTCAGCACATGATTGCCGCGGAATACCATGCTGACCTCGCAACCGAGGCGGGCAAAACATTGGCCAAGTTCGCAGCCAATGGCGCCGGAACCAACGACCAGCAAACGGTCAGGGCGTTGACGCAGATCCCATATGGTGTCTGAGGTTAGTGGTTGAACGTCATTTATGCCGGGAATATCCAGCAGGGTTGGCCGGGCACCTGTGGCGATAACGATATTGCGGGTGGTGATGATTTTGCCGTTTACTTCAACTTCCCATGGTGAGCGTATATAGGCATCGCCGGTGACGCAGTCAACCCCCAGAGATTCATAGCGCTCAATGGAATCGTGGGGCTCGATAGTTTTGATGACCCGCTGGATGCGCTCCATAACCTCGGCAAATTCAAATTCAACTTCGGCCTTGCGTACCCCCAGGTCCTGGGCATCCCGTACGTCTGCAAGGAAATGAGTAGTTCGAATCAGTGCCTTTGACGGTACGCAGCCGGTGTTCAGGCAATCACCGCCCATACGGTGGCGCTCAATGAGGGTTACTTTGGCTTTGGTGGCAGCGGCGATATATGAAGTGACCAGACCTCCGGCACCAGCGCCTATAACCACCATGTTGGTGTCAAACTTTGCAGGCTTAGTATAAGCCTTATATTTCTTGCGGTTCTGTACAGTAGAGACGATGAGTTTTGCGATCCAGGGGAATATACCGAGCAGGCAGAATGAAAAAATCAGTGCGGGGGACAGAATGTCACCGGGTTTGTCTATGGCTGCCAGTTGAGTGCCGGCGTTAACAAATACTGCTGTGCCGGGTAACATTCCCAGTTGACTGACCCAATAGAAAGTTTTGCCTTTCATTCGGGTCAGGCCCATCACCGCATTGATTACAAAGAAAGGGAATAGTGGGACCAGGCGCAGGGTGAACAGATAGGAGATACCATCTTTTTCGATGCCCCGGTTCATAGGCTCGATATAGCTGGAAAATTTGTTGGTCAGTGGCTCGCGTAACAGATAACGGGCGATAAGAAACGCCAATGTTGCACCGATGGTGCTGGCAAAAGAGACCAGTATCAGGCCGGTAAGCAGGCCAAATATAGCGCCGGCGACCAAAGTCATAACTGCGGCGCCGGGCAGGGAAAGGGCTGTTACAGCGATATATATCGCCATAAATGCGGCTATTGATAGTAACGCGTTGTTATCGACCCAGTTCTGTAATGATTCTTGCTGGGTCTTTATATACTCAAGGTTCAGGTAGTTGCCCAGATCGAAAGCAAAGAATGCTGTGACGATGAGTGCTATTACCAGGACTAAAATCCCTTTTTTCCAGTTCATATCGAATAGTCCTTATGCGGGCTTGTTTTGAATTGGTGCTATTGTGCCGGGCCAAAATGAAAACATCCTGAAAACAGGAAAATTAGTTTCAATTAAAGGTCTTAGGGTATCTTGTGTGGGGTGATGGTTGGAAGCAGATGTTACAAATGACAATAAAAAAAGGCCTTTTGATCCTCTTGTGTGTAGAGGGCAAAAGGCCTTTTAGAGAAGCGGTACGATCTTAGTCGTGGTTGTTAGCCGCTTCCAGGGTGTTTTCCATCAGGGTGGCTACGGTCATGGGGCCTACGCCGCCAGGTACCGGAGTGATCCAGCCGGCACGCTGCGAGGCAATATCGTAATCAACGTCACCGACCAGGCGGCCATCGTCAAGACGGTTGATGCCTACATCGATAACCATTGCGCCGGGTTTGATCCATTCGCCTTTAACTAATCCAGGTTTACCAACACCAACGACGACGATATCGGCACGTTGTACGTGTCCGGCAAGGTCTTTAGTGAAGCGGTGAGTGGTCGTAGTGGTGCAGCCGGCAAGAAGAAGTTCCAGTGTCATCGGGCGGCCGACGATGTTGGATGCGCCAACGATGACTGCGTCTTTGCCGCGTATCTCTTCACCGGTGGATTCCAGTAAGGTCATGACGCCTTTAGGAGTGCAAGGGCGCAGAGCGGGAAGGCGCTGTGCCAGGCGGCCAAGATTGAAAGGGTGGAAGCCGTCGACATCTTTTCCCGGGCGGATTCGCTCGAGGATCTCATTAGCTTCGAGGTGCTCAGGGAGCGGTAGCTGAACCAGGATGCCATCAATCTTGCTGTCGGCGTTCAGTTCATCAACCAGATCAAGTAGCTGTAGCTGAGTTGTATCAGCCGGCAGGTCGTAGGATACCGACTCAATACCCACTTCTTTACAGGCATTTTTCTTGTTTCTTACATATACCTGGGAGGCGGCGTCAAAGCCAACCAGCACTACTGCCAGGCAGGGAGCTCGTTTACCGGCATCTAAGCGGTCCTGTACTCCAGCTGCTACCTGTTGGCGAACATTCCGGGCAATCTGTTTGCCGTCGATTATCTGAGCGGTCATCTTACGATTTTTATCCTCAGCGGGTAAATTTTGATGGCGCGAATTGTCTCATGGTTGCCGTTTTCGGCCAAGGGCAAATGCGGCGTTCGTGCTTAAACAGACGGAAATATATCCTGATCGGGGGAGGTTTTGTTGTCTATGTTGTCAATGACCGCTGTGTCGCTTTATGAGTTGCTTTCCCTTGATAGTCTTTCAGGCAGTAATTCAGATTGATAATGCGGGTTTTGTTATGCTGTTTCTATATAAGCTAGTTGTCTAAGTGGTTTATTTAATTAAAAATTTGAAAAAGGGTGTTGACGGGCTACCGAGCGATATATATCATGCGCCCCATCTTGAAACGGGGATGCAGAGCACTTCGGTGTGAAGCTAAACTGAATTGAGATCGGGCAGTTAGGCGCCCGTAGCTCAATGGATAGAGCACTCGCCTTCTAAGCGAGCGGTTGCAGGTTCGACCCCTGCCGGGCGCGCCAGTAACTGGTCCAACTGTTCGAAATTTACATTATGGTGGGCGTAGCTCAGTTGGTAGAGCTCCGGATTGTGATTCCGGCGGTCGTGGGTTCAAGCCCCATCGTCCACCCCAATGTAAAACGCGTTTTGCGGACGCGGAAAATTGTTAGAAATGCTGGATTTTGATTTGGCAATTCACTACAATCCCGCTCGGTTCATGACACCGTTAAGTCATTAGTATTATGCGAGTGTGGCGGAATTGGTAGACGCGCTGGTTTTAGGTACCAGTATCTTACGGTGTGGGAGTTCGAGTCTCCCCACTCGCACCATTAATACTTTCTTTTTTCCTCGGAAAAACGCTGTGGTGGGCGTAGCTCAGTTGGTAGAGCTCCGGATTGTGATTCCGGCGGTCGTGGGTTCAAGCCCCATCGTCCACCCCAAATCTCCTTTGCTTTAATCCCCTTGTATTGCTTTATTTCTGCTAATAATCCGTTTGTTTAATCTATTGTTACGTAAAGCGTTTAAATGCAATGCTTTTCACTTGACTAATCCCCTGCGTTCCCGGAAAATTCCCGCCTTTAGATACTCTGGAACTTGTTGTTACGTTGGGTTTTTTGTCAGCAAACAACAGGTCGTAATTGACTGATTTGTAACGATACAAATAATTTTGTGAGGAATTCCATGCAGGTATCCGTAGAAGCGACTACTGGTCTTGAGCGTCAAATGACAGTTGTTGTACCGGCTGAGCGTGTAGATAGTGATGTAGATAAGCGCGTACAGCAGACTGCTCGTACCGTTCGTATTGACGGTTTCCGTCCGGGTAAAGTCCCGACTAAGGTTGTTAAGAAGCGCTACGGCAAAGGCATCCGTCAGGAAGTTATCGGTGAAGTAATTCAGCAGAGCTTCTATGAAGCTGTGCAGCAGGAAAAACTGACGCCGGCTGGTGGCCCGAATGTTGAATTCAAGAACGACAAAGAAGGTGAGGATTTCTCCTACACTGCTACCTTTGAAGTTTATCCTGAGATCGCTCTGGCTGATTTCTCCAGCGTTGAGATCGAAAAGAACTCCGCTGAAGTAAAAGATACTGATCTGGATCAGATGATCGAAACTCTGCAGAAGCAGCAAGCGGCTTATGAAGAAGCGGCTCGTGCATCGGCTGAAGGCGATCAGCTGAACATCGATTTCGAAGGTTTCATCGACGGTGAGGCATTCGACGGTGGTACTGCTACCGGTATGGATCTGGTACTGGGTTCAGGTACTATGATTCCTGGCTTCGAAACAGCTCTGGAAGGCGCGAAAGCGGGTGATGAGAAAGAAGTAAACGTTACTTTCCCTGCTGAGTACCACGCAGAAAACCTGAAAGGTAAAGATGCTAAGTTCAACGTTAAGGTGAACACAGTATCTGCACAGGTTCTGCCAGAACTGAATGAAGAGTTCTTCTCTAAGTTCGGTATCGAAGAAGATAACGTAGACAGCTTCAAGGCTGAAGTTCGCAAGAATATGGAACGTGAACTGACTCAGGCCCTGAAAGCTAAACTGAAAGAGTCTGTTTTCGGTGAGCTGGTTGGTGTAAACGCAATTGACGTACCTGCAGCGCTGATCGATGGCGAAATTGATCAGCTGCGCAAGCAGGCGATTCAGCAGTTCGGTGGTCCGGATGCGCAGATCGATCCTAACATGCTGCCTAAAGAGATGTTCGAAGCTCAGGCTGAGAAGCGTGTTAAAGTAGGTCTGCTGGTTGCTGAAGTTGTTAAGGCTAACGAGCTGAAGGTTGATGACGACCGTGTTCGCACGACTGTTGAAGATCTGGCTTCTACATACCAGGAGCCTCAGCAGGTAATCGACTGGTACTACAGCAATCAGGAGATGCTGGGTCAGATTCAGAACATGGTTCTGGAAGATCAGGTACTTGACCTGCTGCTGGATGCCGCTAAGGTAACTGAAGTAGAAGTAAGCTACGAAGACGCAATTAAGCCGGCTGCTCCAGAAGCACCAGCAGAAGAAAGCGAAGAGGCATAATTGCCAACCGCTTGATTTGCGTTTATAAAAGAACGGCTGTCGACCTGGGTCGGCCGCCGTTTTTGTTTTTCAGGACTTGTAGCAAAGACTTGTTTCAAGCAGTTGCTCCAAGGATTGATTAAAGGATTTAGGAGAAAGCCTTAATGTCGGATTTTTATAACGGCCCAACAGTGATTACCAGCAACGGCCTGGTTCCTATGGTTGTGGAACAGACTGCTCGTGGCGAGCGTTCTTACGACATATATTCCCGTCTGTTGAAAGAGCGGGTGATTTTTATGGTTGGCCAGGTTGAAGATCATATGGCTAATCTGGTGGTCGCCCAGTTGCTGTTTCTTGAGTCGGAAAACCCGGATAAGGATATTCACCTGTATATCAATTCCCCAGGTGGTTCTGTAACGGCGGGTCTGTCCATTTACGACACCATGCAGTTCATTAAGCCGGATGTCAGTACTATGTGTATTGGTCAGGCTGCAAGCATGGGTGCTCTGTTACTGGCTGGTGGCGCTGCAGGTAAGCGTTATTGTTTGCCTAACTCCCGGATGATGATTCACCAGCCATTAGGTGGCTATCAGGGGCAGGCGACCGATATCGAGATTCATACTCAGGAAATTCTGACTATCCGTGAGAAACTGAATCGTATTCTGGCGGACCACACCGGTCAGGATATGGAGACTATTTCACGGGATACTGATCGTGATAACTTTATGTCTCCAGAGCAGGCGGTTGAATACAGCCTTATCGATGCGGTAATGGCGAGTCGCTGATCTGTTGTCAGGAGCAGATATATTGCTCTTGAAATTTTAAGTATTGCACGGCACATTATTAGCTGTGATTAATCCGCTATAATTTATGGTTAGCGGTGGAAAAGTAAGTTGCTACCGGCGCTACGGCGCAGGAATAGCGAGAAACAGAGGTAGTTGAATGTCCGACGATATCAACGGTAAAGAAGGCGGCGAAGACAGCAAGCTGTTGTATTGCTCTTTCTGTGGTAAAAGCCAGGACGAAGTTAAGAAGCTGATCGCTGGTCCTTCTGTATTTATTTGCGATGAGTGTGTTGATCTTTGCAACGACATTATCAAAGAAGAGATTCAGGAAGCCGAGGAAACACAGGAAGATGGTGATCATCTGCCGACGCCTGCGGAAATTAAAGTAAACCTGGATGAGTACGTTATAGGTCAGGAAAGAGCCAAAAAGGTGCTTTCTGTTGCGGTTTATAACCACTACAAGCGTCTGCGTTTTCAACAGAACGCGGGTGATACCGGTGTTGAACTGGGTAAAAGTAACATTCTGCTGATCGGTCCAACCGGTAGTGGTAAAACTCTGTTGGCCCAGACTCTGGCGCGTATGCTTAATGTGCCTTTCACTATTGCCGATGCGACTACGCTGACTGAAGCGGGTTACGTCGGTGAAGATGTTGAGAATATCATTCAGAAGTTGCTGCAGAAATGTGACTACGATGTTGAGAAAGCTCAGCTGGGTATCGTGTATATCGATGAGATCGACAAGATCTCCCGTAAGTCTGATAACCCATCTATCACCCGTGATGTTTCCGGTGAAGGTGTGCAGCAGGCGCTGCTGAAGCTGATCGAAGGCACTGTGGCATCCGTGCCGCCGCAGGGTGGCCGTAAGCATCCTCAGCAGGAATTCCTGCAGGTTGATACTTCAAATATCCTGTTTATCTGTGGTGGTGCTTTTGCTGGTCTTGATCAGGTGATTAAGAACCGCAGTGAGAAGTCCTCTATTGGTTTCAGTGCTGCGGTGAGCAGTAAAGAAGATGCCAAGACGGTGACTGATGTTTTGCAGGAACTGGAATCGGAAGATCTGGTTAAATACGGTCTGATTCCTGAGTTTGTTGGTCGTCTGCCGATGATTGCAACACTGGGCGAGCTGGATGAAGATGCATTGATTCAGATTCTGACTGAGCCTAAGAACTCCCTGACCAAACAGTATACTGCTTTGTTTGGTATGGAAGGTGCTGAGCTGGATTTCCGTGAGGAAGCGCTGCATGCCGTAGCTAAGAAAGCGTTGAAACGTAAAACCGGAGCCCGGGGTCTGCGTTCAATTCTGGAAGAGAACCTGCTGGATATTATGTACAGCCTGCCGTCTCAGGAAGGTGTCAGCAAGGTGGTGATTGATGAGGGTGTTATTACAGGGGAATCTGAACCGATTCTGATGTATGAGAACCTCGACGCGCCTAAAGCAGCTGCCGAAGACTAAGAAATGACCGGGTCAGGCAATGACCTGTTTTTAAAAACGCGCCCTGGGCGCGTTTTTTTGTGATTTTTTGTTGGGTCAGGTCAGATAGTCGCAGTATTTGTTAATAAAAAGCCCTGCACCACTAGTGCTATGGCCGCCCAGCTATTAAAATTATTGTCTGCCTTTATCTGATAAAGAGATGTTCCAATGGGAAGAAGTTTTGAAAACCGCAAGCATTCTATGGCCAAGACGCAGGGAGCTAAATCCAAGCTATATGCCAAATATGGTAAAGAGATCTATGTAGTTGCTAAAAATGGTAGCCCGGATCCTGATGCTAACCTGTCGCTG
Source organism: Amphritea sp. HPY (assembly GCF_050870985.1). Classification (NCBI taxonomy): domain Bacteria; kingdom Pseudomonadati; phylum Pseudomonadota; class Gammaproteobacteria; order Oceanospirillales; family Oceanospirillaceae; genus Amphritea; species Amphritea sp. HPY. Next base: position 1,370,104 of record NZ_CP194015.1, read on the forward strand.
CGTCGTTTGATCGATAAAGCAAAGAAAGATCAGGTTCCTGCTCATGTTATCGAAAAAGCAATCGATAAGGCTGCTGGCGGCGGTGGTGAAGACTTCGTTCCTGTTCGCTACGAAGGTTTTGGTCCCGGCGGCTGTATGGTTATCGTTGACTGTCTGACCGACAACAACAATCGTACCTTTGGTGATGTGCGGGTAGCCTTCAACAAGGGTAAGGCCAAGCTGGGCGGTCAGGGTGCTGTTGCGCACATGTTTGATCATCGTGCAGTGTTTGTCTTTGCATATGATGATGAGGATGAAGTCCTCGAAACCCTGATGGAAGCAGACGTTGATGTTGCCGATATCGAGAATGAGGATGGCAAGATTACTGTTTATGCCCCTCATACCGAGTTCTTCAAGGCAAAGACCGCGCTGCATGAAGCCTATCCTGACATGGCAATTGAAGTCGAAGAGATTGCGTTTGTACCGCAGACGATTGCCGAGTTAAGCGGCGAAGATGTCGAGCAGTTCGAGAAGTTTATGGATCTGATGAACGATGTTGAAGATGTACAGGAGATCTATCACAACGCAGAGATTGCTGAGTGATTGTTTAACTGTGTTAAAAAAGCCCGGCTAATCAGCCGGGCTTTTTTTGTGGTTTACATATTAAAAAGTGATTACAGATCACCTAAAGCGTTACAACTCTTGCTGCAAGGGCGATCAGGATGCCGCCGGTAAGGCGGTTAACCAGTGTGCTTTTGTTTTGCAGAGTCTTAAGTACGGGTCCGTGGGATAGTATCAGGGCGACGATACTGTACCAGATGCCATCTATCAGGGCGGCGGTGGCGGTCATAATCATTTGATCAGTGAAGGTGGCGTCTGGTGTAACGAACTGTGAGAACAGAGCGATAAAGAATACCGCGAGTTTAGGGTTGAGCAGGGAGATCATGGCGCCTTCTGTGCCGGCCTTCCATATCGACACTTTTTTTCCCTGTTCGGCCGTTAAGGCGTTGCTTTGACCTGCCCGGATCGCTTTAACGCCGATCCATGCCAGATAGGCTGCGCCTAACCAGGTGATAAGTCGGAATGCCAGCTGGGATTCGGCGACCAGAATTGCCAGACCGGAGATAGTGGCAAATGCCCACAGGCCGACACCCGCAGCGTGGAACCAACTGGCAGCAAGTCCGTGACTACGACTATTGCTTACCGTTTGTTTGAGAACGACGGCAAGGCTGGGGCCGGGTGACATTGCTCCGAGGCAGCAGATAGCCAGAAGTGAAAGCCATGCGGTCAGTGTCATATCGAATCCTTTGAGGAGGCATTTCTATTAAAGCTTAATATAATAATTAATTGTGATGCTCTGGTACACCAAAACCGATCTCTCAAAGCTTACGTTCATCAAGGCTTATGTATTAAAGCGTCAGGGCAGCCGATGGTTGTAGCGAATCAAAGGTAGCACTTGATGGTCATCAAGCAGTTGTTGGTTACGATCCTCTAGTCTGGTTTTATCATTTTTTGGGCGGCTTGCGGGTCGCACTTTTCATAACAGGTGACCGGCAATGGCCAACCGCTTTCAAATAATCGCACTGACAACTTTGTTACTACAGTCTTCTTTTTCTGACGCTGCTTCGCTGCAGTTGAGGATTGATGCCGCAGAAGGTGGCAGGCAGAGCCAGACCAATATTACTGCGCTTGAGCAGTACCTTGGTGGGCTCGGTTGTGATGTTGGGGTCATGGGCGAAGATAGCACTGATAAGGCTGACCTGTTCTTCAATACCCGCCCTGTCACGCAAGCGCTTGAAAATGGTTATCGGCGACTGGTGGCGCCTGCTACCTGGCAGGACTATCCGCTGACCACAACTTTGCTGATCAAATCCAGTACCGGTATCTCTGAAGCTCAGAGCATAGCGGGAGAGCGTATCGCATTTGTCTCAGAGCATGCCTATATTGGCCGAACGCTGTCATTACAATGGTTGAGTGAACATAAAGTTGAGGTTTCGCCTGAAAGCGAATATCTCACCGGTGATTATCAAGGCTCTATGACCATGCTGCTGCACGGTGATGTTTTCAGTGCTGCTATTGCAGGCCCTCTGGCCCATCGTTGGGCGGAGGCAAACGATCTTACACTGTTGTACGAGAGTGAGCCTCAGGATATTGGTTATATCTGGATCAGCAAGGCCGTTTCTTCAGCCAGGCAGCATCGTTGTCAGCTTGCATTTCAGGGGTTGCAGCGGGAGTCTCGCAGGGATAAGCGCATGCGGTTGTTTCCACTTTGGCTGGAAGGCTTTCGCTGAAGATCTGTGCACCGTATAAAAGTTCCCATTGTGCCTGATAATCATTGTTTTGCAGCGTTAAGCTGGCGGCGTCTGATTCATAAGTAGTGAGGGTCGCATGGTTGGTTTAATGATCTCTTCAGCGGGAATGCTGCGGGAATATCCACCCCGGCAGGGGCGAATTCCTGGAAACGGAGCCGTCTGGGTCGGAATCTTCTCTGAAATGAGCGAGTTTGCCCTGATGTTTATCGTCTACTTCATTGCCAGAGTGCACTATCAGGAGATTTTTGCCGAGGGTCCGTTACGCCTGAATACGATGGCGGGGATGCTGAATACTCTGGCGATGCTAACCAGTAGTTATTTTGTGGCTCGGGCGATGAATGCCATTCGGGGTAATCAGTTGCAACAGTGTTACCGTTTCTTGTGGGGTGCTGTCGGCTGTGGCGTAGTCTATCTGGTCATAAAATACTGGGAGTACTGCTGGAATATAGAGCAGGGCATCGAAGTCGAGACGAATCTGTTCTTTGGTGTTTACTACTATATGACCTTTAATCATTTTCTTCATGTGGGCTGGGGCAGCGGTGCAATTCTGTGGGGGATCTGGCGGTTGAAAAAGGGTGCCTATACCGCCGAGAATCATGAAGGGCTGGAAGCGATCGCGAGCTACTGGCATATGATAGATCTTACCTGGATCGTAATGTTTCCCTTGTTGTACGTGTTTCGCTAGGAGGGGCTGAGATGTTGGCTAATCGTTCAATACATGTTGTCTGGCTGTTGTTGATGCTGATCACACTTGGCAGTGCCTTGCTGGCGGAAAGTGGTGAAACAAACCTGTTTATCACTCTACTGATAGCCCTGAGTGTTTTACTTAAGGGGCGGCTGGTTGTTGAGCGGCTGATGGAGCTGCGCAGTGCTAACCGTTATATCAGGTTTGCTATGAACTTCTACTTTTACGTCGTGCCGGCCCTGATTGTATTGGTTTATCTGGTTCCAGATCAGCTGGCGAGTATGACGACGTTATCGTAACTGTCTTTGGAGGCAGTCTTCGGAAGCTGTGCTGTCGTATCTTGCAGTGTAATAGCGCCTCAAAACTGAATGGCTGTTATGCCCAAACTAATGATTGCAGCTATCCTCAATAATGAAGTGCTTATTGAGGTATCAGTTGAGGTATCAGTTATGGCGGAGATTAATCATCGGATCGGTGTTGCTTCCAGCGCGGAGCAGGTATACCAGGCACTAACGACTAATGAAGAGCTGGCAAAGTGGTGGACCTGGGATGTCTCAGGAGCCGGGCCTGTAGGCTCGGTTATCCAGTTCAGGTTCCATGGTAAGGGGCCTGACTTCAGCGTGGTTGAATTGCAGCCGGACAGGCTTGTAAGGTGGCGGCACAGCGGCGAAATGCCTGGAGAATGGAAAGGCACGGAGATCAGTTTTAGTATTGAGCCCGAAAATGACCAGACCTTTATCCGGTTCAGGCATTCGGGCTGGGCTGGTGCGTCAGATTTTCTTGCTCACTGCAGTACCAAATGGGCGGTATTTCTGTTGAGCCTGAAGAGTGTGCTGGAGACCGGTAAAGGCCACCCTTTCCCGGATGATGTGCATATCGATCTGAGCTGAATAGAAGGAGGCTGATTTGCAAAGCCTGGAGCAAATGCCTTATACACTGTCCCTTTTGAGGGGTGAAGCTGTACTAATTAATCGCAGTAGGAGGAGGTTGTGCAAAGCCTGGAGCAAATGCCTTATACGCTGTCCCTTTTGAGGGGTGAAGCTGTACTAATTAATCGCAGTAGGAGGAGGTTGTGCAAAGCCTGGAGCAAATGCCAATACACTGTCCTTATTGTGGTGAAGCGATAGAGATCGAGGTGGACTGTAGCGCCGGCGATCAGGAGTATATCGAAGATTGTCAGGTTTGCTGCTGCCCGATTCAGCTGTCCGTTATCCTGGGTGGTGAACTACCACAGATAATTGTGCGCCACGAAAATGAGGCCTGATAAGGTTGTTATTGTTGAGATAAAAAAACGCCGCAGATGCGGCGTTTTTTTATGCTGCTGATCGCTTTAGTCGATCAGGCTATATTGCTCGCGCAGTATCTCGATGATCTCGGCTTTAGGGTTCTCTGACAGAGTCAGTTTTTCGCCGGTGATCTTCTCAGCTATGCCTACGTAAGTATCGGATACTTTCATCAGCAGAGCTTCCGGCAGGACGTTGTCGCGTGCCAGTGCATAACGTTCTTCCATACGCTCTTTATTGAGCAGGATATCCGGATCAGGGAAGTGGTTAAGAAGCTCCTGACGGAACACCTCTTTAGAGTTTTCAACGACCTTGCCGTCACGGTAAGACGGGCCATCCCAGATGCGGGATGAGTCAGGGGTGCCTACTTCATCCATGTAGATCAGTTTTTCAGTACCGGATGCATCGGTTACATAGCCAAACTCAAACTTGGTATCAACGAATACCTGATCCAGTTTTTCCAGCTCTGTACTGATTACATCAAAGCCTTCCTGCAGCAGTTTTTCATACTGCTGAATATCTTCCTTGCTGCGGAAATGGAACGCTTCATAGTTGTTAACGATATCGTCGCGGGTGATGTTTACATCATCCACTTCAGGCACGCCTGGAATACCGCTCAGGATACCCTTGGTCGAAGGCGTGATCAGCAGTTCAGGCAGCTTCTGATCTTTTTTCAGATCATCAGCAATTTGAATACCACAGAACTCGCGTTCGCCTTTAGCGTAAGAGCGCCACATAGATCCTGTGATGTACTGACGGCAGATCGCTTCGATCATAACCGGCTTGGCTTTCTGAACGATCCAGACAAACGGATGTGGAATATCCAGGATGTGGCTGTCAGCAAGGCCCTGTTCGCGGAACAGTTTGAACCAATGGTTAGATATGGCGTTTAGTGCAGCACCTTTGCCCGGTACGCCCTTCACGCCGCCTTCACCGTGCCAGATGCACTCGAACGCAGAGATGCGATCACTGATAACCATAATTGCCAGAGGAGCGTCGGCGGCGACATCGTAGCCTTTTTCTTCGATCAGGCGACGGCTATCGGCTTCGGTCAGCCAGTATACGGAACGTACTTTACCACTGTGTACCGGGCTATCGGTACGGATCGGCAGATCGTTGTTTACTACCAATACCTTATCAGCAAGACTCATTGCAAACTGTCCTGTTATTAATTCGGGAGTTGAGAATATCGCACCAGAAGTTTGTCCGATTGCCTGCCAGCGGCAAGTGTCGAAGCAGGGGCAAATTTGCACCAATTTCTGGAAACGGGATATTACCAGATCTGCCAGCTACTGCCAGTTTTTTGCTTCTATGAAATGTGAATGATATTAGGAGTAAAAATTATAATTCTTTATAAACAACGCGTTGTGCCTTATATACTATGTATCACTTAATATGTAATTGTCTGGTTCAGGCGTCGTGTTGAGGGCTTGTCTATTATTCAGGTAGTCGCTAGAAAGTGACTGTCGGGTTATTGTGGTATTGGCATGTGATTAAGAATTACGTAAATGGGGTGTCACTTGGAAAGAGAAAAAGTTGCCATCATTACAGGATCCGGACGGGGGATTGGTGCTGCCACTGCCCGATTGCTGGCGGCACAAGGGTATGCGGTCTGTATCAATTACCGGAATAACCAGAGTGCCGCCCTGGAACTGCTGGAGCAGATTCAGGATACAGGAGCCAGGGCTATAGCAATACAGGCGGATATCTCGGTCGAGGCGCAAGTGATGGAGCTGTTTCATAAAGTTGACCATGATTTGGGCCGGGTCTCAGCATTAGTTAACAATGCCGGCATACTGGCACCGCAAATGCGTCTGGATCGGATGGATGCGACACGGATTAATCGTATGCTGAGCAGTAATGTCACCGGTTATTTCCTGTGCTGCAGAGAAGCGGTTAAGCGAATGTCCTCGCAGCATGGCGGGGCCGGTGGTGCTATCGTTAACGTATCTTCGGTTGCCGCACGGACCGGGTCACCGGGAGAGTATATTGATTATGCGGCATCAAAGGGGGCGATAGATTCCCTGACCATTGGGTTGGCAGCTGAGGTAGCCAGTGAGGGGGTAAGAGTGAATGCGGTTCGCCCCGGCTTTATCCATACCCAGATGCATGCTGATGGAGGTGAGCCCCGCAGAATTGAGCGGCTAAGAGAAGCCATTCCAATGAAGCGTGGCGGCAAAGCAGAGGAGGTTGCCGAAGCTATTATCTGGTTATTATCGGATAAAGCCAGCTATACCACAGGAAGCTTTATCGATCTTGCCGGCGGTCGTTAAGATTTTTTCACTGGAATAAAGGCACTAAATTGCCGATCCTGTTATGGTAACCAATCGCCAATTGATTTGATCAATGTGTATACCTGTTTGCACTTGTAAGTTCTTTTTCCAGCCGGACCTCCTGTTATGACGACACCAGAAAATTATTACGCCAGCCGTCCGGGTTCCAGATGGCTGGCGCTGGCCAGTATCTGTATCGCCGTCTTCCTGATTCCTCAGTCGATGTCATCGGTAAATATTGCGCTGCCGGCAATTGCTGATGCACTCAGTGCTGACGCCGTGCTGGTTAGCTGGATTCCGGCGGCGAACCTCTGGGGCAGCATTATCCTGATGCTGCCTGCTGGCCGGCTGGCGGATATGATCGGCAGGAAGAAGATCTATCTGGTTGGTGTAGGTGGCTATGTGCTGTCATCATTGCTGGTTTTGCTGGTAAACAGTATTGAAATGCTGCTGCTTGTCAGAGTTATGCAGGGACTGGCCAGTGGTCTTGTGTTCGGTACTGCTATGGCGATTGTAGCGACGGTGTTTGCCGATAATAATCGGGGGACAGCGTTAGGGCTGACGGCGACCTCGGTGTATCTGGGTCTTACTTGCGGGCCACTGATCGGTGGCTGGCTCACCGAGCATATCGGTTGGCGCAGCGTTTTCTGGGGGCCGGTACCTTTTGCGTTCATCGCTATCGGACTGGTCATGCTCTATGTCCGTAATGATGCCCGGTCGGGATCCGAAAGCAGAGATAAGCTGGATTGGATCGGATCCATTCTATTCATGCTAATGGTTACTGCGTTGTTATATGGACTGTCCGGCCTGACAGAACTGCACAATGCCATAGTATTTGTGGTGGGTCTTCTGTTGCTGGTGGCGTTTGTGAAGCAACAAAACAGGGCTGAATTCCCGCTAGTGCGGTTTAAGGTGCTGGCACAAAACCGGGTATTCAGTCGTTCGCTTGCAGCCAGTTTCTTTATGTATTCCGGGAACTATCCAATTCTGTTTCTGTTGAGTCTCTATATGCAGTATCTGCAGGGCCTGTCGCCGAGTGAGGCGGGTCAGTTGATCCTGATTCAGGCGCTTTTAATGGCGATTCTGGCTCCTTTAGCCGGACGCATGTCTGATCGTTATGAGCCTCGATTGATTGCTACTACCGGTTGCCTGCTGTTTTCTGCCGGGTTTGCCGTATTGGCTTTTATCGGCGAAGATTCTCCACTAAGTCTGGTGATTACCGGTCTGGTGCTGTTGGGGGTTGGTTTTGGGCTGTTTTCTTCACCGAATAACAATGCCGCGATGGGTTCGGTGGCCAAAGACCGGCTAAGTATAGCTTCCGCGCTGCTTAACCTGGCGCGAACCGCAGGTAATATGTTCAGTATGGCGGTGGTCATGCTGCTGGTGCATGTCAGCCTGGGGCCGAATCAGATCGAACCGGAGCAGTATCCGCAACTGTTACAGGTTATCCGAATCGGCCTGATAATCGGTTGTGGTTATACCTTGCTGGCGGCTTGGTTTTCCTATTCACGGGGTAACGTCCGCAATACCTGATCTGCCTAGCCAGTATTATCTGGCTGATCAGGTTGCTTTGTTTGCCTTATCTAAAACAATGCCTTCACTAGTGGGGCATATAGATTTCAAAGTGAGGCAGCTTGCTTAGTTCCTGATCACCCTTATCTCCGGCCCAATGCAAGCGATGGCTGACAACACCCTCGGCGTACAGGCGATCGGCGACACCTTTCACATATCCGCCAAACCAGTGCCAGCGATCTACATCTTTCGGATCCATATCAGCAGGTATAACATCCACCGCCATGCTGGGTTTTTCATTATGCAGGCTTTCTGGCCAGTGAAAGCCAGACTCACCTTTTGCAAAGCGCCTCTCCTGTTCGGTTCGCGTTCTGTGGCCACAACGAACTTCGCAGTCAATTTCATGCTCTACCGCTTTAAAAATCGCCTGCATATCATGATGGCAGGTATTTATCTGCTGCTGACTTTCTTTACTGAAGTGGGGCATAACAAAGCTCCTCATCGCTAAAAAAATTACCTGTGCACTGAAAAGATAGTCCAGAAACGGCGAACTGCATCAGACAGATTTGCTTCCTATTGATAAGTGTCAGGGTTCGATTGGTAATAGAAAGGGGTGTCGGGCTCGGAGCTTTATTTTATGCTTTGGAGATAGCGCCACCAAGAGATAGCAGGATAATCATTAATCTATCCGTTTTAGCTCTGGCCCGTTAATTCAGAAACTCTATAACAAGCATCAGCATTTCCCTTTAGCGGCTTTTGCAGGTGGACAATTACCCCCACCGTCTCCTGAGTCGTCGCTATCGCCGCCATTACTGACACTGCCTTTTGTTTTCTTCCGGCCGTTTTTCAACTGCATTGAGGCTGATACCGATGACTGCAGGCTTCCTTCATCGGTCACGGTAAGAAGGGAACTATAGCTACCACTTCCCGCAAAGCCGAAAGTAACGACCATCCCCACGGTATCGGTTATTCCATCCTGATCAAAATCCCATTCGTAGCTGGTTATTCCAGTATCATCACTACTGGCGCTGGCGTTAAACTGGCAATCTAAGCCGGTACAGCTGTAACTGAAAGCTGCAACAGGCGGGTTATTAGAGGGAGAATCAGGGGAGAGAGCTGTCTCCATATCAAGCCGGCCATGCCGGGTCCATTCCAGTAGATCCTGACCATAGACGCCAAATTTTGCCGCACTGCTTTCCAGTCGTTGCCGCACCACCTGATTACAAGAATTGCCAGCATAGGTGCAATTGCCTGGTTTGAGATCCGCTGAAGGATTGCTTGTCAGCAGGCTGCGGTACAGATCGGTCCATACCAATGCGGCTCCGCCAGCTACCAGTGGGGCTGCCATAGAGGTTCCATCCCACCAGTCGACACAAGAGTCAGTGCCTGCAGGATAAGAACAATAGCCATCGGGTATTAAACCGATAATTTTCTTACCGGGCGCTGCCATAGAAACCCAATGGTCTATACCGATACTATAAGTAGAAAAGCTTGCACGATTATCATCACTATCTGATGCAGCGACGGCGATCACGGTTGGGTTACCACTTGCATCGGTACAAGCTGCAGGATACACCCGGTTGGTATTACCGTTATTACCCGCTGCAGCTACCACCACTACACCCTGTTCCCAGGCCTGGCGTACAGCATCGCATTCGGCATTAGATGCTGTAGTCGGTGTGATCCCGCCAGCTTCGTCAATAAAATCGCTACCGTAGCTCATAGATATCACATGGTACTGACTTCTTATCAGCGCACCGTTACTGTCATACTGGTCACTGGCTGCCTCAACGATAGCCGCGGCCGAAGCTGAAACAGGGCAGAGCCCGACAACAAAAAAGCCCGTGCCGTCAGATATCAACTCGGCATAACATACCTTGAATATACCTGCGCCGGTATTCCAGCCAACACTGGCTAAACCTTCGTTATTACCTGTATTGGCGACAATCTCACCGGCGGTGAAGGTACCATGACCCAGGTTGTCACAGGCAGGCATTGCCGGATCAGGACAAGGATCCAGGCCAAAAATGCCCGGATTGGTACCAACAATATTAACCTGTTCCAGGCATTTTCCGATCAGATCCTTAGTGCCGCAGTCAGTTCCGCTGTCCAATACGGCTACCTTAGGGGTGTTGTAGGCGGCAAGATCTGACGTAATCTCCCCCTGACTGTAGTCCCAGCCCTCGGGAGCATTAATATCGGCATCTGCAGCGCCTGTCGTAATATCACCGGGAGGTCCGAAGTCCTGACCTACATTTTTGAGATACCACTGCTCTGCGAAGAATTCTGATCCGCCAGCGGGAGTCGGTCCGTCCTCTTCGTCAGGATCAGGCACTACCAGTAAGCGGTAGTAGTCCGGTTCGGCATAGAGAACGTTTGGATTGGCCTGGTATGCTGCCACCCGGGCTGGCACAGAACCGTTAGGCACTTGTATTACCTGAACACCTATCAGAGGGATCGTTTTCAAAACCAGTCCGTTAGCCTTGCGATGGGCTATACCGATATCGGATGCGGCGGTTCCGGGTAAGAATTTAACCAGTACCCTGTCGGGAGCATATTGTGGCAGGTTCCGGGGCTGTGAATCAGGTGATTTGGCTGCGGCAAGATTAGCCAGAATAAGAAGTATTAGTGCTACCAATGTCGGAATAGGGTTTTGACGATACATCTGCGGCCTCCTTCAGGAAACGCAATTTAAAAAGCAATGCAACGGATGTGTAAAGCAATGGATACAGGCCCATTATTCAATGAATACCTTTATGTATAGGTCAGCTATTCAAGCAATACATTTTCAGTTGTCCGGCAAAAAACCGGAACAAATCAAATACGGAAGATTATTTGAATTGAAATCATTAAGTTAGTGACGGCTTGTCTATTAACCTTCTGGCACATGATTTTTTTTCGTTTTTATTTCAATGCTCAGATTTGTCTGCGTATCCACCGACAACCTGTGATATGTGTGCTTTGCTGGAGACAGTCGGAGGCGAAAGGTGTGTTTAGTTGACCGGACATAGATGAACAGCCAGAGAAGCTTCAGACTGCAGATATAGTGAGGGGATTATTTGATGTGCTGCTACCGGGTTATAAGGTTTGACGTTTTATGTGAGGCACAGTTTAATGCCCGCTAAGTCAGGTTAAACCTGCAGATATTATTTCAGGGGGTTAATTAAGTCGCCGCTCTAAGCCTTTCTTAGCAATAATCCGGGTAGCGATCTCTTCTATAGAGAAGTGGGTGGTATTGATGTTGGGGATCTTTTCATTACGGTACATCTTTTCTATGGTACGAACTTCCATCTCACACTGATCCAGCGACGCGTAGCGGCTGTTTGGACGTCGTTCGTGGCGGATTGAGGCTAGTTGAAAGGGATCGATAGTCAGTCCGTATAGTTTATCTTTGTAGGGTTGCAGTGCTTCCGGCAGGTGCTCAAGGTCAAGATCACCATCGGTTAATGGATAGTTAGCCGCCCGGATACCGAATTGCAGCGCCATGTACAGGCAAGAAGGCGTTTTGCCACAGCGTGATACTCCGGTGAGGATGATATCTGCTTTGTCATACTGTTTGGTACGGGCGCCATCATCGTTGTCGATGGCAAAGTTAACCGATTCTATACGATCCATATAACGGGTAACTTCGTTAATTGCGTGGGATTTGCCGACACTGAATGAAGAGTGACTGCCCAGCTCTAATTCAAGAGGCTTGAGGAAGGCAGAGAAGACATCGATCTTGTACGCAATGCTGGTGGAAATGACCTCTCGGATAGCTTCATCCACCACAGTGTCAAAGATGATAGGTCGCTGACCATCTTCGCTGGCTGCGGTATCTATACGGATGACCGCTTCGCTGGCTTTTTCGATACTGTCGATATAGGGGAGGGTCACTTTATCGAAGGCGATATCACCAAACTGGGCGAGCAGGCTGTTGCCCAGTGCTTCTGCGGTAATACCGGTACCATCTGAGATAAAAAAAGCGGTGCGTTTCATGTGTGTCCGGGCTTCCTGTCAGCGTCATCAAACTTTTTTGATCGGTAGCTATTATTGCCTGTAGTTATGCGGCTGTATAGTAACCGCCTAAGGAAACTCAGACATTAGTCAATAAAGTGGGTTATGGCCAAGAAATCTATAGCTGATTGCAGTATTATTCCAGCCAATATAACCATAATCAGAACAGGAGTGCTGGGCTTTGCAGGATTATATCGTTCGTCTTGATCAGGTAGGTATGGATGATATTGAGCGCGTTGGTGGTAAAAATGCGTCTCTTGGTGAAATGATCGGCGAGTTATCCGGTGCAGGTGTTAAGGTTCCGGGTGGTTTTGCTACCACAGCCAGCGCATTTCGTGACTTTTTACAGCACAATAAGCTTGATCTGAAGATTAATGCATCCCTCAAAGACCTGGATCCTGATGATGTTAAAAAATTAACCGAAACTGGTTCACAAGTCCGTCAGTGGATTCTCGATGCTGAATTCCAGCCAGAACTGGAGCAGGCGATCGAACAAGCCTGGGATATGCTCAGTGAAGGTAATGATGAATTAGCGGTTGCAATACGCTCCTCAGCAACGGCAGAAGATCTGCCAGACGCTTCTTTTGCCGGCCAGCAGGAAACCTTCCTCAATATTCGCGGCCTGGACAATGTAAAGCATGCGATCCGCGAAGTTTTTGCCTCGCTTTATAATGACCGTGCTATCTCTTACCGGGTACATCAGGGTTTTGAACACCACGAAGTGGCTTTGTCTGCGGGTATCCAGCGTATGGTACGCAGTGAGACCGGCTCCAGTGGTGTAATGTTTACCCTGGATACAGAATCCGGTTTTCAGCATGTAGTGTTTATTACATCAGCCTATGGATTAGGTGAGACAGTAGTGCAGGGGGCAGTAAACCCCGATGAATTTTATGTTTACAAGCCAACACTGAGGCATGGCGCGCCGGCTATTCTGCGACGCAGTCTCGGCTCCAAAGCGATTAAAATGGTGTATGGCGCAGGCAGTTGTACCACCAGCGCTGTAGAAACCGTGGCTGTTCCCCAGGAGCAGCGGGCACAGTTCTCTATTAACGATGACGATGTGCAGGAACTTGCCCGTATAGCGATGACGGTTGAACAGCACTATGGCCGTCCTATGGACATCGAATGGGCTAAAGATGGCGATGATGGCCAGCTTTATATTGTACAGGCTCGTCCGGAAACGGTGAAAAGTCGTGATCAGAATGCGGTGATTGAACGTTATCTGCTGAAAGAGACCGGCAATGTGCTGGTGGAAGGTCGTTCTATTGGTCATCGTATCGGCAGCGGCCCGGTGCGTATTGTTGAACATATCGGCGATATGGATCAGATTCAGCCCGGTGATGTTCTGGTCACCGATATGACTGATCCTGACTGGGAGCCGGTGATGAAACGCTCCTCTGCGATCATTACTAACAGAGGGGGGCGTACCTGCCATGCGGCGATTATCGCTCGGGAGCTGGGTATTCCAGCGATTGTCGGTTGCGGCGATGCTACAGAAAAATTGCAAGATGGCCAGCAAGTAACAGTATCTTGCGCTGAGGGCGACACTGGCCGGGCCTACGAAGGTAAGCTCGACTTCGAGCATCAGACCAATAAGGTCGATTCCATGCCGCCGTTGCAGCTGGATATCATGATGAATGTCGGTAATCCGGATCGGGCATTTGATTTTCAGTCATTGCCTAATGCCGGGGTCGGACTGGCGCGGCTTGAGTTTATTATCAACCGAATGATCGGCGTGCATCCCAAGGCGTTGCTGAACTATGACCAGCAACCGGAACCTGTGCAACATGTCATCTCTCGTCGGATGGCAGGATATACCGATCCGGTTGAGTTCTATGTCGCCAAGCTGGTGGAGGGTATATCTACTCTGGCAGCTGCTTTCTATCCTAAGAAAGTGATAGTGCGGATGTCTGACTTTAAATCTAACGAGTATGGCCACCTGATCGGTGGAGAGGCTTATGAGGCCAGCGAGGAGAATCCGATGCTGGGCTTCCGGGGTGCCAGCCGCTATATCGCAGAATCGTTCCGCCAGTGTTTTGATCTTGAATGTAAGGCGCTGAAATATGTGCGCGATGAGATGAAACTGACCAACGTCGAAGTCATGGTTCCCTTTGTGCGCACGGTAGGGGAGGCTAAGCAGGTCGTCGATCTGATGGCAGAGAACGGGTTGCGTCGCGGGGAAAATAACCTGCGGGTGATCATGATGTGCGAGATCCCGTCTAATGCGTTGCTCGCGGACGAGTTTCTTGAACACTTTGATGGTTTCTCTATCGGCTCTAATGACCTGACTCAGCTTACGCTGGGGCTTGATCGGGATTCCGGTGTCATCGCCCATCTGTTTGATGAACGTAACGATGCGGTACGTAAGCTTCTGTCCATGGCGATAGAGGCCTGTAAGGCGCAGGATAAATATATCGGTATCTGTGGTCAGGGACCTTCGGATCATCCGGATCTGGCGAAATGGCTGATGGATCAGGGGATTAATTCGATCTCACTGAATCCGGATACGGTGCTTGATACCTGGTTCTTCCTTGCCAATGGTTAATTGTTTGTGAGTTTATACCGTTATCTTCTGTGCTTTCTGATGCTTAATCAAAACTCGCTGCCAGGTTGGTCAGAGCGTGAGGATTGATCGGTTCCTGCAGCTCAATACACCCCATAGCCGGCAGACAGTGCGCGGTCTGATGGCTGAGGGAAGGGTGTTGGTTGATACTGTGGTGGTTACCGATCCGCGCTGTGAGGTCGGTCAGTTCAGCCGGATTGAACTCGATCAACAAGTCTTGCAAGCAACACCTGCGAAGTATTTTATGCTGCATAAACCCGCCGGGGTGGTCAGTGCAACGGTACATGATGTGCATCGTACTGTATTGGATCTGCTCAGCAATGATGATCGCCAGGGTTTACACCTTGCGGGCAGGCTGGATCTTAAAACTACGGGCTTGATGCTGCTGACCAATGATGGCAGCTGGTCGCGGCGAATTACTCAGCCGGAAAAGAGTTTTGATAAGGTTTACCGGGTTGAAACTCAGGATCCTGTTCCGCAGCAGGCAGCTGAAGTATTCAGGCAGGGGATTTATTTCTCCTATGAAGATATCACCACCCGTCCGGCCAGGCTTGAGCAGACCGGCAGTCATACCTCTCTCCTGACCCTCAATGAAGGCCGCTATCATCAGGTTAAGCGGATGTTTGGTTATTTTGATAATGAGGTCATTAATCTTCATCGTGAGAGCATGGGGCAGATCAAACTGGACCCTAAACTCGAGCCTGGACAGTACCGGGAGCTTACCCAGGCCGAGATTGCCACTGTTTAGCGGACTTCTTTACTACGCTCCTCACCCTGTGCTGAAAAGCTAAACATAAAGCTCAGCATCGCCAGGCAATTGGAATACTGGCTTTGCCAATTGCCATACAATCGCCATAGCAACAGTGCGCTACAACCACCCAGGATTCCGGCCAGATGGGCTGGTGGATAAGGCGGCCATAGACTATCACTGAGTAGAGAAACACCTGAGATTGATTCCCCTATTACTTTAACCGTGCAGATCAGCAGGGGAAGCCAGCCGGTTGCTGATCGACTTCTTATGCCAAACATGATCAGGCTAATGGTGAGTGGGGCGAACAGCAGGCCGGAGAGTCCTGCATAGCTGTTAATGCTGGCTATATCAGAGATCAGTAAGAGGTTAACGCTGCAAATTCCTGCACTGACAGACAGCACAGCGAGGCGGCGATTGTGATATTCGAGATAGCAGCTTGCCAGCAGGAATGCGATCAGATCCCATAGCAGATGGGAAGGACTTATATGGCTCAGATGGCCGCTGAACAGGCGCCAGTACTGACCGGCGTTAATCAGCTGGGTATCAAAATACGCAAAATTGAAGCCGCTATCGGACAAGCTGAGTGGCAGGGTCAGCAGGGCAATTAAAATGCTGAACCAGGGGAGAGGGAGCTTTTTACCTCCCGCTGGCGCGGGAGGTATCCTTAAGTTTTGAATGAGGGTACGCATAATTAGTTTCTCTGGCTGCTGTTAACGGCGGTTACGATTATTGCGGAATTGCACCAGAAGCAGAGTGCCGATCAACAGTAATACCCAGTGGCCAATAGCGCCTGAACCACCGCCGCCCAGTGACGGTCGGGGCTTGCTCGGGCTAAACATCGGCTGCTGTTTATCCGCACGATTGTCACGTACTCCTTGTTGCTGGCTCTGTTGCTTACGTTCAGCGCGGGCCTGATGCTCGCGGTTTACACGTTCGGTGTTATTGCGGTCGATAGCCAGCTGCTGGAAAACTTCATCCCGTACCACGATCATCGATGTGTAATCGGTGACCAGGTCATGCTGGACTGCAATATCGGTAATCGCCTGTTTGATATCGGCGTTCTCGCTCAGGTAATCTTGTTTTGCCTGCAGGTTTTCAATTGTGGCGTAGGCCCACATCCGTTCCAGCTCAGGGTGTAGCGTACTTTGTTGCGGCAACATCACTTCAGTGCTGTAGACCCGATCTTCACTACCGGCCTTACCACTCAGGGTTACTTTAACCGGGCCGGACTTACGGTAGTGGCCAAACAGGGTCAGCTGTTCGCCGCGATACAGGGTATTTATATCCCGGTCTGTCAGGTCAGTGACTTTGGTACCGTTGAATTTCAGCTCTACGCCGTGTAATGCCTGATGGGTCATCTTACTGGTGGCCTGCATCAGTTGTCCGACGATATCGTCAGCATTCGATACGCTGATCGCAAAGCCGTTTGAAACTTCAGTCATGCCTTGCAGCAATGGCTGGTTAGCACTGTTACCCATAACAAAAGTGAACAGACGGATATCGGCTTTCTCCATTAACTTAAGAAAGCGCTTCTTCTCGGTTACCCCAACATTAGCGACGCCGTCGGTGACCAGAATCATGGCGGTGCTGCGGTCAGCATCCAGATCATTAAGGCCACGTGCCACACCTGCGTAGAGGTTAGTGCCGCTACCCGGAGAGTATTGCTCCAGGCGCTGCAAAACAGGCTCTATTGCCTGAGCCGTTGCAGTTTGAAAACCGTTTGACAGATCTTCGGTGCGGTTATTAAACAACACCACTTTAAATCGATCATCCGGTCTCAGCTTAGCCAGACCCTGGCGCACGCCTTCAACCAGGGTGCTGTACTTGCCTTGCATAGAGCCGGATACATCCAGCACAAACACCCAATCGCGGCCTCCTTGAATCGGTGCCAGGTCATCTCCCGGCGTGAGGGTAAGTTTAAAGGTGCCTTGTGCATCTGCGGCGGTTTTGTAGCTGATCAGGTCGAGGCTACCGGGCAGGCCCTGGGCATGACGCCAGTAAAGTAAGATGTCTTTATCAAGACTGGCGACGGGACCTGCGTTGGCAAACTGGTTGCCAGGGGGCGTCAGTTTCGTTGTGGCTATACCATCATCTGCTCGTGTCGATATGGCTGAACTACTATTGGCAACGCTAATCGTTCCATTTGACGCGACGTTATCTGCAGGGCTGATCAGAGCGTCGTTTGGCTGCGTAGAGGGTTGTTGTGCAGACTGATTAGCCATACTGATCTGCCATTCGTTAGCCGATGTTTGTTTTATAGCGGCCAGGCTGTGCTGCGGCAGACGAACCGAATCGATCGGGTAGCTGGAACGCAGGGTCAGATTGAAACTGAACTTCTCATCGACCACCTCATTTCGACTCCAGAAGGCATTTTTCTGATCATCGACGCCGCCATCTTCAAGCGGGTAGAGGTAGCGTCCAACGCCACTATCAATATGGGCAGGCTGAACATACACCAGCTTCACCCGGACATCAGCATCAGGCTGAACCGGGGTGACGCTGATGTCGAAAGTTTTATAGCTATCCTGCTCTACCAGGGCAGCTTCATTGCCAGCCTGCTTCTGCTGATTATAGATTTCCCGCGCTTTGTGTTTCTCAACCACTTCACCGGTCACGGGTTTGCCATCGATCCAGTAGGTGAATTCGCCGACGGCGGCTTTTTCCGGTACCGGAAAGCTATAGATAGCTTCCAGTTGTTGCTGGTTGGGGTTATGGAAAACCTGTTCGATACTGGTGACTGCGTAGCTGTCTTCGATAACAACATTGACGTGGTGTTCACGGATACTGAGATCCGGCAGATTGCTGTTAACCGGTTTCATCAGGCCGGCTGCTTCGGCATTGGCGACTAACCCCGCGCAGCTTAAGCTTGCTACCAGGCCCAGAGTGCGAGCTGTTTTGGAAATGTTCATAGTATCCCTCTTAAGGTGTGATTCAGTAGAGAACGGAATCATTCTGACCAGAGGGAAAGAGGGGGCGTATAAAAAGCGTTAAAGTATCTGAATGCGCTGCTTTAGGTTGTAATAAGTGTGACTGGTATTGAATGCCGGGAGGTTTTCAGACCTGTCTTAATCTTTTCTATAAGACTTAAATAAGCTGTATTGCCATTGCCGGATAGCCAGAACCATAGTGTTACCATATTTACGGTTCATAGCCAGCGGGGCATCCTCCTGCATCAGGTTATTGAACTCTTCAGCCAGGCGCTCCATCTTCTTCTGCAGTGCCAGATTGGTATCGGGTGTCATAACGCCGTTGAGCACGATAAGTTTTTCATTCTGCTTGTCAAAACGGGACTGGAAGAAATCCTGTTCTACTTTCTGCTGGAAAAATTGCTGGATCGGGCCATTAGGCAACCAGTTGAAGTTTGGTGCAATCAATAGCTTGATACGGTTGTTTGGCTGTAACTCAATTAATTTAAGTCGGTCCAGCTTCGCCAGTTTCTGAATACACTGGTGTTCGGATATCTGATACTGGCTGATTATGTCCTGGTAACTGAAACCGTTAATAACACTAATGACAACGATCAGCAGTTCCAGGTCCGATGCGATCTCTTGCTCCTGATCTCTTGTTAACTGAGTCAGGCGTTGCTGATCTTTAGCCATGCGCTGTACCAGATCCGATAACTCAAGCCCGGCCAGTTGAGAGATCGTTTCAAGGCGCTGCAGGGTAAAGTTTTGTTCGGAAAAAAGACGTTTTACTGAAGCTTCACTCAGATCCAGCACCCGGGCTACGTCGGCATAGGTTTTACCCTGCGCTTTGAGTTGTTTTTTCAGTGTATGAACCAATGCAGCTGATTGCGCCATAGTGATATCCGCCCAGTTTTATTGTTTGAAATAAGGTCGTTATGGTTGCATATTAACGTCAGTTTTAATCAGAAAATAGATCATGAGTAGGAAAAAGTATTATATATTGGTATTTATACCGTTATCTGTATTGAGGTGTTGACTAGTCATAATAATCGCCAAGTCTGGAAGACGGTGATTAGGCTGTGTAATACTGCGCGCTGTTAACTGGGATTTATTTAACCGAGCGTTTATTCAACAACCGCCAATGGAATGATGGTACAGAGATGGATTTTACTTTTCAGTTTGCCAGGGTTTTTTTGGAGATAGTGCTGCTGGCGATGCCATTGCTCGGCACTTTGTTTCTATTTATTGTCAGCGTCGGTTTGCTGGCAGGTCGTATTGAAAGCTGGAGCTGTGATAAAGCGTTGTACTGGAGTTTTGTTACCGCGACGACGTTGGGCTATGGCGATCTGGTTCCGACAACAAAACTTAGCCGATTTCTTGCTCTCATCATTGCCCTGACGGGGATGATCTTTACCGGGATTGTGGTTGCCATTGCGCTGCATGCGGCGACTATAGGATTTCAACTTACTCATGTAACAGGACTCACTAAATGAATTACTCCATTCCAGAGCAATTGCTAACCGAGCGAATGCGACTGGTTAAAGTTGATATAGCACACTGGCCCGAACTGCATCAGTATTACAGCGATGAGCAAGCGACTAAATATACTACTGGAAAACCACTCACCGAGGGGGAAAGCTGGCGAATCGTGGCTTGCCTGATCGGGCACTGGCAGATTCATGGCTACGGCCCTTATACCATGCTGGATCGCGATACCGGTGAAGTGATTGGTGTGGTCGGCTTATGGTATCCGGGTGACTGGCCTGAGCCAGAAATGAAGTGGGCGCTGCTGCCTGCATGTACGGGGCAAGGCTATGCCCGTGAAGCCGCTGTCGCAGTAAAAGGCATGGTAAGGGATCAACTGCCTCATTTGTCGTTGATCAGTCTGATTTTTGAGCAGAACATACCTTCACGAAAGCTGGCTGAATCGGTCGGTGCCCGGTTTGAACGCATGATGGAATTTCGTGGTAAACAGGCGATGGTCTACCGCCATTCTGATTGAAATCAGCCCGCATGGCTGCGCTTTCGGGTGAGGCCGATCCCCGCCAGTATTGTTATCAGTGCGACAACGCTCTGTATTGTTATCGCTTCATTCAGGATCATCGCACCGGTCAAAAAGGCGACCAGAGGGATCAGGAAATTACAGTTCGACAGGAAACTTGGTCCGGCCCGGTTGACCACGGTAAAGTAAACGATTGAAGCGACACCGGTGGGTATCAGTCCCAACCAGATTACGGCATAAACCGCATTTTGTGATGCTTGCTGCAGCTGCTCTGCTGATTCCTGAATACCAGGCATCAGGGCTACAGGAAGGGATAGCAGTAAGGCACAAATCAGCATGCCGGCACCTGCAATGATTGGATTAAATGCGGGCAGTAATCTGATTAGTACCGTATTCAGAGCGTAGCTGCTGGCTGCGGTAAGAATAGCCAACGCTCCCCAAACACTTGTTACCGCTTCGCTCGACGGATTCAGTAATATGAAAACTCCAGTGAATGCCGTGATGAAACCTGCGATTTTGAAGCGGTTCAGGTGTTCACCCGGAACCAGAAAATGCGCCAGTATCATGGTGACCAGTGGCATCACCGACATAAGTACCCCAGTGGTACCGGAAGGGACGCTTTGTTGGCCCCATGAGATCAGGAAGAACGGTAAGGCATTGCCAAACAAGCCTAACAGCATGAACGAACCCCAGGCGCGCAGATTGAGCGGCAGACGCAGTCCTTTGAAATATGCCACCAGAGTTAGAACGAGTGCACCACATATAATACGCGATAAGGTTATCAATGCCGGCGAAAGGCCGCCTTCAATAGCGACCGTAATGGACATAAAGGAGGTGCCCCAGACAACGATCAGGAACGACAGTAACAGCCAGTTTATAAGTTGTGGTGAAAGCATCCTGAACTCCGTTTTATCGGCTCCTTTTGGCGTGGCCGTTAGTCTATACTAGCGCTGTGTAATAGTACGCAATGTTTTATTGCCAGTGTGTTAATTTTTTCTTGTCCTGCTGTTGCGGAGTTTTGATGAAAGTTGCAATCGTGATCGCCTTGTTAGTGCCGCTATTAATAGCCGGTTATTTTACTGTTTTAGGTTTTGTCTCCCGCAGTAGTCAGCCGCCGGGTATGGATAACGACCGCCTTTCCGTTTGTTCGCAAAAGCCAAATTGTGTTTCCAGTGAAGAGGGGACCGATTCTCAGCACAAGGTTGAACCTTTTACCGCAGGGGCTTTGACGATTAAGCAACTGGCTTTGCTGGTTGAAGGTATCGGAGGCAAGGTTGTTTTAGTCAATAATGAATACCTGGCCGCTGAATTTTCCAGTTCATTGTTTGGTTTTGTCGACGATCTTGAGCTGCGTATAGATCATGATAATGACCTGCTGCATATTCGCTCGGCATCACGGGTAGGGCACAGTGATTTTGGCGTTAATCGTAAACGAGTCGATCAGATACGTGCCAGGCTTGCGGAGCAAAACCCGTGAGTCGGGTAAATAACAGTTCTTTGCTTAAGTACCTGTCAGGCTATTCGCCACAGGTAATGAGTCAGGTTGAAGACCTGATAGACAGTAACCGTCTCGCTGACTATCTGCTGAAAAAATACCCTGAGCCCCATCGAATCGCAACGTCCAAAGCGTTGTATCAATATGTTCAGGAGATAAAGAGCCGGCATCTGCGTAAGTCTGCCCCCCTGAGCAAAGTGATCTATGACGATAAGATCGATGTTATTCATAATGCTTTAGGGCTGCATACTCATATCTCCCGGGTACAGGGTGGTAAGCTGAAAGCTAAAAAAGAGATTCGTGTTTCAACCCGGTTTAAAGGTACGCCTGAAGCGTTCCTGAGGATGATTGTGGTTCACGAATTGGCCCATATACGGGAGAAAGACCACAATAAAGCGTTCTACAATCTCTGCCTGCATATGGAACCGGACTACCACCAACTGGAATTTGATCTGCGGCTTTACCTTACCTGTCTGGACCTGCAGGGCTCTTTGTACTGATTCTTCAGCTAAGCTAACACTGTGATCAGGTGAAGGTTTAACGGAAGCTCAGATGTCTTATACAGCGGGAAAAATTACAGTGTTCTATGACGGAGCATGCCCCCGTTGTGTACAGGATCGAAATAATTATCAGAGTAGCGACCCCGGCGCTGCGGAACAGGTAGAGTGGCTTGATATAACAGGTCGGGAGCGGGAGCTTATCGAACTGGGTATCGATCCGCGTAAAGCCCTCACTGAGTTGCATATTCAGGATGTTGACGGTCAGATATTGTCTGAACTTGATGCTTACCGGGTATTAATGGCCCGCGTTCCCCGCTACCGGTTGTTGGGCTGGTTTATCGGATTACCTCTGGTGAGACCGTTGGCCAGTCGCTTTTATCACTGGCTGGTAACCCGCCGGCTCAGCCGGGAAGGGCGTCTCTGAATGCGAATTACAGGGATAATCACAATAACGGACCATCAATATGCCAATTACCCTGAACCACACCATTGTTTCTGCACAGGACAAGCAGCTGTCGGCTGACTTCTACTGCCGAATCTTCGGCTTTGAAGATCTGGGGCCTTTTGCAAGTTTCATCGTAGTCAGAGTAAATAACAGCCTAACCCTGGATTTTGCTGAGCCTGTTAAGACTCAAAAGAGCAGGATTGTATCCCAGCATTACGCTTTTAAAGTATCCGAAGCCGAGTTTGACCAGATCATGGGCCGGATTAAGCAGGAGAATCTGGTTTACGGCAGCGGACCTGATCAATTAGACAATCAACGTATTAATCAGCTCTACGGTGGTCGAGGCGCATATTTCCGTGATCCTGACGGTCACATCTTAGAGATTATGACCACGGATTATGAGATCGGATAACCTTATTTAAAATTTTTTACTCCGATTCCGTCACCATACTATTCTCCTGCAGTAATTTCTCAAATTGTGATGCAGGCAGTGCCTTGCTGAACAGGTGTCCCTGATAGAGGTCGCAAGCTTGCTGTTGCAAAATGCTCAGTTGTAGGTCGGTTTCGACTCCTGCAGCAAGCACTTTTACTCCCAGGCTGTGGCCAAGCTTTATAATGGCGTTGGCAACCTGGTTCTGGTTGTTATTGTTAGTGATTTGGGTGATAAATCGGGGATCAATCTTAATCTGATCTACTGGGAACTTTTGCAGATGCGCCAGGCAGGAATAGCCGGTACCAAAGTTATCAATTGCTAGCTGGACGCCGACCTCTTTAAGGCTATCGAGCAGCTGGCTCGATTCGAGTTCCCGTTCCATAAGA
The DNA here is from genome assembly GCF_050870985.1 of Amphritea sp. HPY. Lineage (NCBI taxonomy): Bacteria > Pseudomonadati > Pseudomonadota > Gammaproteobacteria > Oceanospirillales > Oceanospirillaceae > Amphritea > Amphritea sp. HPY. The sequence goes on from NZ_CP194015.1 coordinate 1,393,625, forward strand.
ATGGCTTCAGTGATCTCAAGTTGTAAGCGCTCAGCTGGAAAGCCGCTTTGTTGCAGTGCTGAATTCAAACTATAGATAAAATTTCCATGATGAAACTGGTAGCCAGAGATGTTTATCGAAATAGTCTTGATATTATTATTCTGTTTTAACCAGTAAGCGCCATAGCGACATGCTTTTTGCAATACCCAGGTATCGATCTGTTCTATCAAACCGCTTTCTTCGGCAACGGGTATAAATATGTTTGGCAGTACGACTCCGCGTCTCGGATGATTCCAGCGCAACAGGGCTTCTGCCCCCTGGATGGTGTTGCTATACGGGTCAATTAGTGGTTGAAAATAAACTTCCAACTCATTGTTTTTTAGGGCTTTGTTTAGTTCGTTCTCAAGCTTTAATCGTTGTATTGCTGAAGTGGTAAGATCCTGAGTGTAGAAATCGAATCGATTTCTTCCATCGGCTTTAGCACGATATAAGGCGCTGTCAGCATGTTGCATAAGTAATTTAGGGTTATCACCGTGGGCGGGAAAAAGGCTAATGCCAATACTCGCGCTAATATGGATTTCATGTTTGTTTTTCAAAAGCCAGTTTTGTTTGAATATTTGTAGTATTTTATTTGCGACAACTGCTGCATCCTGCGCATCGGAGACTTTCTCCAGCAACAGCGCAAACTCATCACCTCCGAGTCGGGCGATAGTATCAACCTCTCGCAGATTAGATTTAAGTTCTGTCGCAATTAATTGCAGCAGCTGATCCCCGGCGGGGTGACCAAGGCTATCGTTAACATCTTTAAAGCGATCAAGGTCAAACAGCAATAGAGCAAGGTTGGTTTGTTCCCGTTCAGCAACCCTGAGGCCGTGATTCATTTTGTCAATTATAACTCGACGGTTAGCCAGGCCGGTGAGAAAGTCCGTATCGCTCTGCTTTTTGATGGTGTTGTACGCCGACTCCAGTTTTCGGCTGGCAAACAAGATACCGGCAAGGCCGGCAATGCCGATAGCCAGGTGTCCAAATAGCAGAGGTAGTAGGTTCTTTCCTGGGGTAAAGGGCAGAACGACACTGATTCCGCCTCGAATATCACCCTCATTGTAGTCTTGTTCCTTATGGCAGCTTAAGCAGGATTTTTCGACTCTTAGCGGTGCCATATAGAAGAATTTTGGTTTGTCAGATTGCTCAAGAATCTCACCGTAATCCTTTAACCCATTTTCAAACTGCTGCAATACCAGGGTTTCTTCAGGGGTGGCCTGATTTGCCGGCCGTATCGGTTTGAGACTGGTGATATGAATCAGGATGTCACGTTGTTGAGTGTCCGCCAGTTCTGCAATCTGACGGGTCATAAAGGCGGGATTGACCTTGGTGAGTGTCAGTTGCTCATTGATGATGAGATCCCTGTTTTTAACGTCCAGATATGGGTTAGGGCGGGTCTGGTCGGTTACCGGGACATAGATTCCGCCATGACTGGCGTTCCAGGCACGTGTTAGGACGACCTGCTGAAAGAAGCTGCGGGCGGATTGAAAGGCAGTATTATATTGTTGTTGTTTTGCTTCGCCATAATTCCAGGCGAATGAGAGTATAACCAGCAGTAACCAGAAAGAGCTTAAAACTAAGACCATGCGGCGCATAGCAGCTTTCCTCAGATCTCATTCTTCTTATTATATTGCGGAATGGTACAATCCTGACCTCAAATCCACCCCTTTTACAATTACCATTTTGCTCGCAATGAAATACCCGTTTATAGATCCGGATCAACAGATCGAACGATGTCGACAATGTTGTTGAAACAACAGTTTTATATTTAAAGGATTACGGCACTGTTTTGTAGCTTTCTGTAGGGTAAGATACGGGCCCGTTCTGGTTATCGTTTCGCTGTTAGCGATAACCGACCTTCTGCCTTATCAATATCTGCTTATTGGATTGCTATTTATCTTACAATTCAGTTTTGTGCGAGTGTGTAATGACTGATCTTCTGCCGTATCAGTATTTATTTATCGGGTTGCGCTTTAATTGGGCATGCAGCTTTGTGCGAGTGTGTAATGACTGATTTTATGCCGTATCAGTATTTGTTTATCGGGTTGCTCTTTATTTGGTCATGCAGCTTTGTGCGAGCGTGTAATGACTGATTTTATGCCGTATCAGTATTTGTTTATCGGGTTCCGCTTTATTTGGTCATGCAGCTTTGTGCGAGCGTGTAATGACTGATCTTCTGCCTTATCAGTATTTGCTAATAGCACTACTCTTTATCTGGAGCGGTTTTGTGCGTTCCGGGCTGGGGTTCGGTGGTTCGGTTCTGTCACTGCCTTTTCTGCTATTAATTGTTGACGACCCTTTGGTATTTCTGCCGATCATCGGGGTTCACCTGATGCTTTTTTCAACTTTGATCACCTGGCAGAATCGTAACAAAACCCGGGCACAAGCTGATACTCAGCAACAGGTCGCTGGTAATATCGATTGGCACTATCTCAGGTATTCTATCAAAGTGATGATAATACCTAAGCTGATCGGGGTTTTCGGCTTATTGACCCTGCCAGCAACACTGATGAGTAGTATCATTTACGTTATCGTTATCGGTTATGCCATCTCTTATGTGCTGAACCGTCCGTTTAAGAGCAATAGTAGAACGCTGGATACGCTATTCCTTATTTTGGGTGGCTATATCAGTGGTACTTCGCTGATCGGTGCGCCGTTGATTGTTGCTGTTTATGCTTCCCATGTGGCGAAACACCAGCTGCGGGATACGCTGTTCGTTCTCTGGTTTATTCTGGTGCTGATAAAATTACTTTCATTCCTCATTGCAGGGGTCGATCTGCAGCTTGTACATCATCTTTGGCTACTACCCTGCGCCTATATCGGACACCTTATAGGAGAAAGGGTCCATCAGCGTATGGTTGAGGCTGAAAATTCAGTTTTTTACCGTGTGCTGGGTTCAGTATTGATCTGTGTCAGCAGCATAGGTCTGATTAAAGCCTTAATTTAACTGCAGCCGGATACAATCTTTCTGAAAGTTTCATTCACTGCCCGTTGTTGTCAGTTAACTGACCTGTTTTGTCATTTCCAGTGCTGTGATAGCCCGTTACATTGATCCTTCATATTTGAATAAGGAAGGGCTATGTCGATCTGGAAAACCAACATGACTGTCGATCAATTGCAATCTTTTATGAAGAACACACTGGTTGAGCATCTGGGCATAGAGATCTCTGAGATAGGAGATGACTTTATTCGTGCAACCATGCCTGTAGATCCCCGTACCCACCAACCAATGGGTATTTTGCATGGTGGGGCTTCAGTTGTATTGGCTGAATCTCTCGGCAGCATGGCTGCACAGATGGCAGCGGAGCCCGGTTATCCCTGTGTTGGACTGGAAGTTAATGCTAATCATCTTTCCAGTATCAAGACTGGTAGCGTTACCGGGACAGCACGTCCGATCCATATCGGCCGTTCTACCCAGGTCTGGGATATTCGTATCGAAGATGAAAATGCAAAACCGGTTTGTATCTCGCGACTGACGGTGTCTGTACTGAAACCATAAACTCTGTAATAAAAGCCCAAAACTATATAAGAAGAGAAATCTGAGCGTTTAAAAAAAAACAGCTCTGAGCATAGTAATACGTCGAGGTTCGCTGTTTGTCGTGCTGATACCTTTATTGTCGCATTCCAGTATATGCAGTGACAAAATTCGGTGCTAATATCGCAAAATAATGAAGCCGGCAGTTGCCGGCTTTTTGCGTCTTTGTCGATGCAGCCTACTACCATTCCATTACTTGCTAAACGCGGGATTACAGAGAGAATTGCCTGGTGCGGACCACACTTGCTACGTTTCTATCGCTGTTTATCAGCTGCTTTATTCTATTTCTGGGTAATGGACTGATCAATGTCCTGTTACCGGTCAGGATGGGGGTGGATGGTATCAGCACCGATGCTATCGGAATGGTGTTATCGCTGTATTTTGTTGGCATGCTCATTGGCGCTGTTTACAGTAAGCACTTGATTAAAAGGTCCGGCCATATCCGGATGTTTGCCGGTTGCGTGGCGCTAAGTGCTATCAGTATTTTGATCTGTAGCTTGTACTCAGATCCAATCCTCTGGGGCGCAATGCGCATTCTGATCGGTTTCTGTAATGCCTGTGCGTTAACAGCTATGGAAAGCTGGCTCAGTGACAGTTCCAGTAAAGAGGTTCGCGGTAAGGTACTGGCGGTTTATCAAGCTGTTGTGCTGAGTGGTTTATTTGGCGGTCAGTTCCTGATGAACCTGGCCAATCCGGGTGAAACTCTGCTATTTGTACTTGCAGGTATTCTTCTATGTGCCGCTGTAATTCCCCTTTCGCTGAGTCGAAACGCGGGGCCGGTAGTCGAAGAGGTCAGCTCTATGTCTCTTCTGGCACTGTATAAAATTTCTCCACTGGGGGTTGTCAGTTGCCTTATCTCAGGCATGATTTACTCAGCTGTTTTCAATATGTTACCGGTGTTTGCAAGCGATTACGGTATTGTTGAGTTCCAGTTGTCTTTGTATATGGGCGCGGCTATCGCCGGTGCGTTCCTGTTGCAGTTCCCCGTTGGTTACCTGGCTGATCGGTTCGATCGTCGTACAGTGCTGATGTTATTGCTGGTTATCTCAGCAGTATTTGGCGTACTGGTTAATATGTTTGTTGCGCTGGGAATGATGGGAGCGATGTTCGTAGCGACCGGAATTACCAGTGGTATTATTGCCTGTACATATCCTATAAGCATCGCTGAAGCTTTCGATAAGCTGCGCCAGAGCGAAATGGTCGCAGCCATGGGCAGTCTGATTCTGGCATTTTCCATTGGTGGAGTACTGGGGCCATATACCTCTTCACTGGTGATGAAGGTCTTTGGTAATACGGCCTTGTTTTACTTTCTCGGCTTAGTGCAATTGTCACTGGCTTTATTCGTAGCTTATCGCATGACGGTCCGCCAGGCGCTGCCAGTCGAGGACCAGGAAAGTTTTGTTATGCAGGGGGCTGCAACCCTTGCGTTTGTTGACCTGGATCCTCGGACTGAATATTCAGAATCCGTACAACCGCTGAGCTCTGAGGCTGAAACGGCCGTATCTATTGCCGAAACAGATCCTGCTGCTGCCGTTAAAATGGCCCGTGCAATCGCAATGAGCGATCCAACCCGTGGTGTAGAAGTCGCCGCAGCGGTGGCTACTGTCAGTGGTATTGATGTATTGCGTCTGTATGAAGTGATGAATGAAGCTGTGCCATATCAGATTCTTAATGTAACCCGTGCCATCGTCACTGCAAAGCCGGAACTGGCCGGAGAGTTAGTTTCGAAACTTGCCGAATCGCATTCATCTCAGGTTATTTCAGTCGCTGCGGAAATTGGCCTGGCTTTTCCTGAATTAAGGGTCGAAATGGCACGTGTAGCGGTTGCCAATGCGCCGGAATCAGCGACAGAAGTAGCAGCTTATTATGCCAGGGTATTGGCGGAAGAGCGTGAAGACGTGCGTCCTGCGGATCGGGATGATGATACGAGCGAAGCCGATATGGTGAATATCGCCTCCGAATTGTGGGAAGCATCGCCTGATCAGGCTCTGGATGTTGCTGCTGCAATGGTTGATGCAGTGCCAGAAACAGCGGTATCGGTTGCTGAAGAGTATATAGCCAGCGCGATGCATGAGCAGCAGGATCAGCCACAAGGTACAGAGATCTTATCTGAAGATGAGGGTTATCAGGGTACTGTTGATCTGGTTGCAAGAATTTCGGAGATAGCACCTGAGCAGGCATTGGATGTCGCAGTTGCCGTTGTTGAAGCAGTTCCAGACAGCGCTGCAGAGGTTGCCGCTGAGGTAGCCGGAAATATTTCCGATAGCGATGATGGCTCCGAAAGCAGTGTCTGGGCGGGTGATAGCAGTGATAATGAAGCGGCAGTTGAGCTGACACAACGATTAAGTGATGCTGCGCCGGACAGTGTTCTGGATGTCGCTGTCGCGGTTGTTGAAGCGTTGCCTGGCAGTGCTGCTGATGTGGCGTCAGAAGTGGCCGGAAATATTTCCGATAGCGATGATGGCTCCGAAAGCAGTGTCTGGGCGGGCGATAGCAGTGACAATGAAGCGGCAGTTGAGCTGACACAACGATTAAGTGACGCTGCGCCGGACAATGTACTGGATGTTGCTGTTGCGGTTGTTGAAGCGTTACCTGATAGTGCTGCTGATGTGGCGTCGGAAGTGGCCGGAAATATTTCCGATAACGATGATGGCTCCGAAAGCAGTGTCTGGGCGGGCGATAGCAGTGACAATGAAGCCGCAGTTGAGCTGACACAACGATTAAGTGACGCTGCGCCGGACAATGTACTGGATGTTGCTGTTGCGGTTGTTGAAGCGTTACCTGATAGTGCTGCTGATGTGGCGTCGGAAGTGGCCGGAAATATTTCCGATACCGACGATGGCTCGGAAAGCTGTGTCTGGACCGGTGATAGCAGCGACAATGAAGCGGCAGTCGAGCTGACACAGCGCTTAAGTGACGCTGCACCGGATAATGCGTTGGATGTTGCCGTTGCAGTTGTCGAAGCGGTACCTGAGAGCGCTGCCGATGTGGCGTCGGAAGTGGCCGGTAATATATCTGATGATGCCGACGGTTCAGAGAACAGCTCTTGGGCCGGTGATAGCAGTGACAATGAAGCCGCAGTTGAGCTGACGCAACGCTTAAGTGACGCAGCGCCAGATAATGCGCTTGATGTCGCTGTTGCAGTTGTCGAAGCGGTACCCGAGAGTGCAGCCGAAGTAGCATCGGAAGTAGCCGGAAATATTTCTGATAACGAAGATGGCTCAGAAAGCAGTTCCTGGACAGGTGACAGCAGCGATAATGAAGCGGCAGTCGAACTTACTCAGCGCTTAAGCGAAGCGGCGCCAGGTAATGCGCTTGATGTTGCTGTCGCGGTGGTTGAAGCCTTGCCTGAGTCTGCTTCAGATGTCCTGGATGAGATCAGCTCCGGTGCTGAGGCCCGTAACGGTGAGTGGATGGAATCTGTCGATGATAAACCCAAGCAGTAGAAAACTGTAAACGTGCGCATAAAAAAACCGGATAGTTGAGGGAGTTAACTATCCGGTTTCTTGTCCTTCCGTTGCAGGTTGGTTCTTTGCGCGTTATTTCTTGTCCTGTTGCTCAGGCGCTTGCTGTTGCACTACATTTTCTTGTTTTTCAGCAGCAGTTTCCTGTTCTTTCTTCTTTGCTTCTTCAGCATCCTGACCGCCACATACACCACAACATGAACTCATAAATACCTCTAAACTAATGTGATTTGCTTTAACGTTGTTGTGATAATAACCAAGTGAAACACTTGGTTACTTGATAATTGTCATTTTTGTGCAAACAAAGACAATATTACCGGGTTTTAAGGTGGAGTCCCTGTACGTGGGGCGGTAAGCACGAGACTATAGCCATAACATCATGGCCACAACACCATCGCTATTTTGCTTTAAACCGGCCAGACCAGAAGAATTAAGGGGACGCCGAGGCAAGTGATCATAATTTCCAATGGCAGGCCCATGCGCCAATAGTCACCAAACTCATAGCCACCGGGACCGAGAACAAGCGTGTTTGACTGATGACCTATAGGGGTCAGGAAGGCACAGGAAGCGCCGACCGCAACCGCCATAAAAAAAGCATCCGGGTTTACACCAAGCCCTGTTGCAATACCGTAGGCGAGTGGTGCCATTACTACTGCGGTTGCCGCGTTATTAATAATGTCTGACAGGAACATAGTGACGACTAAGACCAGACCCACAATTAGGTAGATCGGCAGCCCTTCGGTCAGGTTTAACACCTGGCTGGCGATAATTTCGGTCAATCCGGTGCTTTGCAACGTATTACCCACCGGTATCATGGCAGCCAGCAGAATGATAATGGGCCAGTCAATCGCGTCGTAGAGGTTTCTGATCGGCAATATATCCAGTAGCAGATAGATCATAACTGCGAGCAGAAATGCGATGGCTAATGGCAATATTTTTGCAACTCCCAGGCTAATTGCCAGAGTAAACACCGCCAGTGCAATTGCTATTTTTTTGGGTTGCCCCAATGTAAGGTCGCGGGCGGCCAGGGGGATCATGCCCAGCTCGCTCATTTGTTCTTCCACGTTATCAGCACCACCTTGCAGTAACAGAATATCGCCGGCTTCAAAGGTTTGCCGACGTATTCTGCGGCGAATCCTGTGGCCCTGACGTGCCAGGCCGACTAAAGCCAGCGAACTGCCACTACGGCGCCTGAGAAAAGGTACATCCCGGCCTTCAAGTACAGAGCCTCTTTTAATAACACCTTCGACAAGCACCAGGTCATCCCGGGTTAGCTCAGAAAACTTCCTGTCGGCACTGGTCACCAGTTCCAGGTCATTCTTTTCAAGTAGTAACTCGATTTCAGAAGGATCGGCCTGTAACAACAGAATATCGCCAGCCTGAAGAAAACGATTGTGACTCAGGGAGATTGTCCTGCCGTGACGGTGGGCGAGTCCGACAATTTCAATATTGCTGTCGTTGAGCCCTTCTATGGCATCAATAGTCTGGCCAGCCAGTTGAGAGCCTTCGCCGATGATCACTTCGGTCAGATAATCATCAATGGCAAAAAGTTGTTCAGGCGCACTCTGTTTAAGACGGGCGGAAGGGATCAGGCGCCAGCCAATCAGCGTAATGAACAGTAATCCGGTTATCGCAATTACCAGTCCTACAGGTGAAAAATCAAACATGCTGAAGGGTTCACCCGCAACCTCGGCCCGCATCATGGCGATGATGATATTAGGCGGGGTGCCAATGGCAGTTGTCATACCTCCGAGAATACTACCGAAGGCAAGCGGCATCAGGATCATGGCCGGAGAGCGGTTGTGCTTCGCGCAAGTCGCCAGTGCAACCGGAAGCATCAGCGCCAGCGCGCCGACGTTATTCATAAAGGCCGAAGCGACAGTCACTACCGCCGTCAGCACCATGATGTGACTGAAAGGGTGCTCGGTATAAGGCATCAGCTTCTGGGCTACCATATCCACGACACCGGAACGGCGCAGGGCATCGGAGATAACAAGTACAGCTGCTACGGTGATAACTGCCGGATGGGAAAAACCTGAAAATGCATTTTCGGCTGAAACAAGGCCCGAGAGAACGCAGAGCCCGAGTGCGATCGCGGCAACGATATCGTGGCGATAACGGCCCCAGACGAACAAGATAAGGGTGAACAGTAAGATACCAGCAATAAGCCATTGCTCTAAAGTCATAATCCATGCCTCATATCGACGGTCTCCTTTGATCCGATAGTAGCGACTATAGCAGGTTTGGTGGATAGAAATATCAGCTTTGCGGCTGAGAGCATTCATGTGCTTCTGCCGAACGAATCGACCTCCTGTTTTGGGTAACTCAATGCTGGATTAGTTATTCTGTTTAATAGACCATGAATGGCTTCGAAGTACCGTTACGTAGTATGTAAGGGGTGAACAGATTGAGTGATACCGTGTCCCGATTGTTGATCAGGAACAAGGACGGTTCGAACAAAGCAGTATCCACACTTGTATTGACTGCCAGTCTGGCGTCGATCTATTTTATTGTCGCTAAGCTTTCTCTGCTGTTGGCGATAGAAGGCTATGCCAGTCCGGTATGGCCGCCTTCTGGCATTGCCATTGCATTGTTATTACTGGGTGGAATCCGGTTCTGGCCGGGCGTCCTGATCGGCGCATTCCTTTCTAACTGGCAAGTTGACGGTGCCAGTCAGTTGGCGTTTCAGATTGCAATCGGTAATACCCTTGAAGCGGTAACCGCAGTCTGGCTAACCAACCGGTTTGTCGGGCGTCGCTATTTTCTTAACCATAGCCGCAAGGTCTTCAGTTTCACGCTTATTCTGGTTTTTTCTTGCATAATCAGTGCACTGGTAGGGGCGCTGTCTGTGCTTAACTGGCCGACTGAAATTCCGGATTCAGAAATATTATTTCGTGTTTTCAGCACCTGGTGGGTAGGTGATATTGTTGGTGCCCTGGTATTTTCACCTTTGATTCTGGCCTACAGGCAGGGTTACCGACAGTTTGCTCTGAACAAGAAAGAGTTGTTCGGATTTGCTCTATTCTCGCTGGTCCTGCTTGAAGCTATTTTTGGTGGGATCTCTATATTTGACCTTAACTCCGCTTCATTTGCTTTTCTTCCATTACCCTTGCTGATTGCTGTGGGGTACCGGTTAGGGTTAAGGGGGGTAGTGTTGTTTACGCTGGCGCTGTCAGTTTTAGCTATTACCGGTACATTCAGAGGCTTCGGGCCTTTTGCTGATGAGGCTGTCAGTCAGTCTTTAGTGCTGCTGCAGGTTTATATAGGTCTGGTTGCGTTGAGTGGATTATTACTGAGCTCCATTATTGCCGAGCGCGAGGCCGCGCGAAGGGCGTTATTGCGGTTGAGCGCTCAACTGGAGCTTCGGGTTCGAAATTCTACCGATGAACTGCGTAAGGCAAACCTGACGTTGGGCAATGAAAAAAAGCACCAGCAGAGCCTTATACAACAGCTGGTTGCCAGTGAAGTGCGTTACCGGGCGCTGTTTGACAATGCAACTGAAGCGATAATGCTATTGGATATCGATAAGCTGTGTTTTGTCGATGCTAATAACAATGCCGCCGCTTTGTTTGGTTATCCGCTGGATGAATTGATAAAAATACCCTTTGCAAATCTCTCCCCGGAGTTCCAGCGTAACGGCTTTTCTTCAATGACCGCTGGAATACCCTATATGCATGCAGCTGTTGCCGGAGAGCAGGTTTGCTTCGAGTGGCAGCACTTGCATGCGGATGGTCATGTAATCCCTTGTGAAGTTCGGCTGATTAGCTACCCTTCAAGCAATAAGAATCTGATAAGGGCCTGCGTTACCGATATAAGCGAGCGAATCAGGTCATCTTCCCGTCAGCGCCTGATAGCCAAAGTGTTTGAAAATACGTCTGAAGGAGTTGTAATAACCGACGATAGACACCGTGTTGTTGAAGTGAATGAAGCCTGTTGTGAAATGACCGGATATGCCAGCCATGACATTATAGGCCGGTTACCCATTTGGTTGTTAAATGATGCTAATGATCAGTTATCGATTGAGGATTTTTTAATATATATCGTTGAAAACTCGCGTTGGCAGGGTGAGGTGTTTGGCGAGAAAAAGGATGGATCTTATTTTCCTCAGTTACTGACTATCAGCGCGGTCGCGGATGAGGCTGGAGACATCAGTAATTTTCTGTATCAATTTTCAGATATCAGCGATTTTAAAGTGAAAGAGGAGAAGCTGGCTTACCTGGCTAACTATGATCATCTTACCGGTCTGTATAATCGCACCGCGCTAATCGACCATATGACCCGGATGATTGCGGAGGCAAAACGTGATGGTAAAGCGGTTTCCCTCTATTTTATCGACCTCGATGGTTTTAAACGGGTTAATGATTCGCTGGGCCATGATGCCGGGGATGCTTTGTTGTGCGAGGTCGCCAGCAGAATCAAGTCTACTCTCCGTTCAAGTGACCTGGTAGCCCGACTTGGGGGAGATGAATTTACGGTTGTTGCAAAGCACAGTGATATTGGAGAGAAACAATGTCGGTTGGCACAAAAGCTGATTGATAGACTCTCAGTTCCCTACAGGATAGCTTCTAGTGAGATCTACCTTACAGTAAGTATTGGTATATCCAACTCACCCCAGGACGGCAATGAGTGTAAGTTGCTGTTGAAAAACGCAGATATCGCAATGTATGAGGCTAAAAAATCGGGTCAGGGTAGTTACCAGTTTTTCACCAATGAAATGAATACTGCGGCACTTGACAGGATGAATGTCGAGATTGGTCTGCGTAAGGCGTTGGAGAATGACGAATTTGTTCTTCATTATCAGCCTCAGATAGATCTCAGCTCAGGATCTCTGGTTGGTTTTGAAGCGCTGGTACGCTGGCAGCACCCTGATAAGGGGTTGATTGCTCCAGGGGATTTTATTGAAATAGCGGAGCAGAACGGATTGATCGCGCCTATCGGGCGTTGGGTACTGGAGCAGGCCTGCCGCCAGAACATGGCGTGGCAACGGCAGGGACTTGCGGAAGTACCGGTTGCGGTAAACCTGTCAGCGCGTCAGTTCCGTTTTCCTCAAGAGTTGCTGAGCCATGTTAAAGAGACGTTAGCTGCTACAGGCCTGCAACCTGAAATGCTGGAACTTGAACTGACGGAAAGTATGTTAGTTGAAAACGTTGAGTCGGCAATAGTGACACTCGAGTCATTACGGGAGATTGGTATTAAACTGGCGATTGATGACTTTGGCACTGGTTACTCATCGCTTTCCTATCTCAAGCGGTTTGCCGCTGACAAGCTGAAAATTGATCGCTCGTTTGTCCGTGATCTGGAATTTAATGGTGAAGATGCCGCTATTGTAAAAGCGACTATCGCGTTGGGCCATAACCTGAATTTGAAGGTCATTGCCGAAGGAGTAGAAAACAGAGCGCAAGTCAGTTTCCTCAATAACTGCGGTTGTGACGAGTTGCAGGGCTTCCTGATCAGTCAGCCGCTGCCGGCGGAATATATTCCGGATCTTATCGTTTCCTTGCCAGCTAGGATGATTAGTTCTGTACTTCCTGCTCATGTATCAGATCCGGAACCTGAGTTAGTGTATCGATAATTCATTACTATTGACCCAGCCTAAGAGGCTTGGGGCGATCATTATGCCCGCCACCAATTCACCAATTCACCAATTCACCAATTCACCAATGACACTGGAGCGCCGAACAAGGTTGGATCTCTCCCAGCAAACTGGCTGCTATCAGGATAGCCAGTAACTGAAGTAGAAAATCACGAATTTCCATAACCGATTTCCGGCGATATTTGATTGTTCTGTCACTACTGATTACCCCAAGCTGATGTGTGGATGACCTGCGTCAGCGCAAGAACTTTGTCTGCTTTTTGTTTTGTCTGAAATTTTTATTATGCCGATTTGAAAAATGTTGATGGTGATCAAGGATCAATATCTTGTGTTATAGATAATTGGCAAACACTACATATAGGGTTTATTGTTTATATATCCCGTCAGACTATACAGGTATGGATTTATGGTTACGGTTGTGGCAAAAGCAGTTAATAATGAGATCAGTGAAGATTCAGCTTCGGCAACAGTGGCAGATTCCATCTGCCTGCAACCGGCATCCCTGGATATATGGGATACCAAGTATCGCTTAAAAACCAAGCAGGGAGAGCCTGTTGATCTTGAGGTAAATGATTCATTTACCCGGGTCGCCAAAGCGCTGGCTGAGATAGAAGATGAAGACAGCCGCGAGCATTGGTATCAGCGTTTCATGTGGGCGCTTAACAATGGTGCAGTACCTGCAGGAAGGGTTATTTCCAATGCGGGCGCACAGCAGCACAAGCCAGCAACCTCGACCATAAATTGTACTGTATCTGGCACTGTTTATGATTCCATGGACGATATACTGGGTAAAAACCATGAGGCGGGTCTGACCCTTAAAGCTGGCTGCGGTATCGGTTACGAGTTTTCAACTTTGCGCCCAAAAGATGGCTTTGTATCAGGTGCGGGGGCCTATACCTCCGGGCCGCTTTCGTTTATGGATATCTTCGATAAGATGTGTTTTACGGTGTCTTCTGCTGGCGGCCGACGCGGCGCGCAGATGGCAACTTTCGATATCGGCCATCCCGATGTGCTGGATTTCATCCGCGCTAAACGGGAGGATGGCCGCTTACGCCAATTCAATCTGTCGCTGCTTATCACAGACCAGTTTATGCAGGCAGTTAACAACGATGCTGACTGGCCCCTGGCATTTCCGTTAACTGAGAAAGAGTGCCAGCGGGACGCTATAGACCTGACCGACACTCAGCAGGTTCTTTGGCGAGAATGGCCGGTAACTCAGGGCTATATCGTCAATGATGAAGGGCTGGTTGCCTGCCGGATCAGTAAGACTATCCGGGCGCAAAAATTATGGAACGCAATTATGAGTTCCACCTACGACTTTGCTGAGCCTGGCTTTATCCTGATCGATAAAGTAAACGAGCAGAATAATAACTGGTTCTGTGAAACGATCCGTGCCACCAATCCATGCGGTGAGCAGCCTTTACCCCCTTATGGCAGCTGTCTGTTAGGATCTATTAACCTTACAAAATTTGTGCAAAACCCATTTACTGATAAAGCCGGTTTTGACTGGGATAGATTCAGAGAGACCGTGACTGTCTTTACCCGAATGTTGGACAATGTTGTTGAAATCAATGGCTTGCCACTAGAGCAGCAGCGTCACGAAATAAACCATAAACGGCGTCATGGCATGGGTTATCTCGGACTGGGCTCGACAATCACTATGTTGACCATGAAGTACGGCGATGCTCAGTCTACTGCTTTTACTGAACAGGTCACTCGAGAATTAGCACTAGCAGGATGGCATGCGGGATTGGAACTGGCGCTGGAAAAAGGTCCGGCGCCGTTGATGGACGAGGAGTTTACGGTCACCGGTGAGATGCTGCGTAAACGACCGGAAATGCTGGATGATGGTTATAAAACCGGAGATCTGATAGCGGGTAGGGTGCTGCATGCACGTTATAGCCGCTATATGCAGAAGCTTGCAGCGATTGATCCGAAGCTAATCGATGACCTTGCGGAATATGGCTGTCGCTTTACCCATCACAGTTCAATCGCTCCGACCGGTACTATCGCGCTTTCGGTTGGTAATAATGCCAGTAATGGCATAGAACCCAGCTTTGCCCATCATTATTCCCGCAATATTATCCGTGAAGGGCGTAAGACCAAGGAAAAGGTCGATGTCTTCTCGTACGAGCTGCTGGCCTACCGGGCTCTGGTTAACCCGTTAGCGATGCCTTTTAGTGAGGAGCCTGAGAAGCAACTGCCGGATTACTTCATCAGTGCCGATGACATTCATCCGCAGCAGCATGTCGATATTCAGGCTGCCGCGCAAAAATGGATCGATTCATCAATCTCTAAAACCGCCAATGTACCGACCGATTATCCCTATGAAAAGTTTAAGGATATTTACCGCTATGCCTACGAGCAGGGGCTGAAAGGCTGCACTACCTTCCGCTTTAATCCCGAAGCGTTCCAGGGAGTATTGGTTAAAGAGCAGGATTTGGCAGCTACCACATATCAGTTCACCCTGGCTGATGGAGCCGTGGTTGAGCTGAAGGGTAATGAGGAAGTGGAATATGACGGTGAAGTTCATTCTGCAGCCAACTTGTTTGATGCCCTCAAAGAAGGTTACTACGGCAAATTATAGATTTAGCTGTTGCCCAGAAAGAAAGACGACTGGTTAATACCAAACGGCAAATTTTAGTTTAGCTGTTGCCCAGAAAGAAGGGCGACTGGTTAATACCAAGCGACAAATTTTAGATTTAACTGATGCCCAGAAAGAAGAGCGACTTGTTAATACCAAACGGCAAATTTTAGATTTAGCTGATGCCCTGAAAGAAGGACGACTGGTTAATACCAAGCGGCAAATTTTAGTTTTAGCTGTTACCCAGAAAGAAGGGCGCTTGGCAAATCATAGGCGGCAAAATTTAATTAGATGTGGTTGTCACAGGAGAACCAGATTATGACTACAGAACAGAATCCCAGATTGAGCATTAGTCAGCCGATTGTTGGCTATAAAGTTGTTAGCGCAGAGGTGGAACCGGAGCCGGCTACAGAGGTAAAGCAAGACCTGGAACAGGTCCACGAAAATCTGACCCGGCCGGACTTTCTGATGGGCTCTACCTATAAGATTAAGACGCCAATGTCTGAGCATGCGTTGTACATCACTATCAATGATATTCTGCTGAATCAGGATACTGAGCATGAGCAGCGCCACCCGTATGAGATCTTTATTAACTCCAAGAATATGGATCACTTCATGTGGGTGGTTGCGCTGACCCGGGTTATCTCAGCGGTATTCCGTAAAGGGGGGGATGTCACCTTTATGGCAGAAGAGCTGAAAGCGGTATTTGATCCGAAAGGCGGATACTTCAAGAAGGGCGGGAAGTTTATGCCATCGCTGGTTGCCGAGATCGGTGAGGCGATTGAGAACCATCTGAAGATGATCGGCCTGTTGCAGGATGAATCCCTCGATCAGCATCAGCAACAGATTCTGGACGAGAAACGCGCTGAATTTGAACGTCGTGCCGCGGAGCAGAAGGCTCCGCTGGATAATAGCGCAGTGAATGATGATAATGGCGGTTTTCCAGCCGATGCCCAGATCTGTGGCAAGTGCAACACTAAGGCTGCGATTCTGATGGACGGTTGCTACACCTGTCTCAATTGCGGCGACAGTAAGTGCGGTTAACCGCAATATACAGATAACATTACGAATGAGCATAGTGTGTAGCTAGAGTGCGAAGTTAGATCGCATGGTTACAGTGTAAAGTTAATGAGTCCCGACCTCCTATTCTGGGAGGTCGATCTGGCTGGTAAAGCTGAAAGCCGTTATTGAGCATCGCCTTTGAGCATTCAGAAGCGCAAAGGTGTGTTCGCACCTTCCTGGCATTCACTGCTATAAATAACCTGTTCGCTCAGTATATGCTGTTGCTGTCGTGACAAACGTCACAACAGATACAAGGAAGCCTGCGAGCGTTTTCCTTAACGTCTTATGCTCTCGACGGATCGATAGTCAGGGTAATGTACATGGAAGGTATGCTAATCACCGACTTGTCTTAATTACGATAACAATCGTTTACCTGAAATATGATCCTGTGAAGGCTGTAATGAACGGCTTGATCTACGGTTACCTGAATTTTCCTGTTAGTTGAGAATATCGGGTGTTTACGGCACGTAAATTTCACGCGCTGTTATGTATTTTGTTCGCTGGCCGTATTTAAGCCCGTATTACATGCATAGGTCTGCACACAGGTTTCCTGTACCGATTTAAACTAAAGGTATAGGTAAAGGACTATGACTCTTCTTGCGTTAAAAGCAATTCAGTTTGAACAGACAGAAAATGCTGACAATGTGCCCTTACAGTCAGCCTCAAAGGATATCTGGGAAAGCAAATACCGCCTGAAAGACAGGCACGGCGTTGCTGTAGACCAGACATTAGATGACTCATTGATAAGGGTGGCGCGTGCGCTTGCCGGCGTTGAAAGGACTGAGGTCCGGGATTACTGGTTTAAGCGTTTTAGCTGGGCTCTGGCAAACGGAGCAGTGCCGGCAGGCAGGATAATCGCGAATGTTGGAGCCGCGCAGCACAAAGCTGCAACCTCTACGGTCAATTGTACCGTTTCCGGAACTGTTTCAGACTCTATGGGTGCCATTCTTGGGAAAAATTATGAAGCAGGTCTGACCCTGAAAGCCGGTTGTGGTATCGGCTATGAGTTTTCAACCCTGCGACCTAAAGGAGCCTTTGTTCACGGTACAGGTGCAAAAACACCAGGGCCGCTGTCATTTATGGATATTTTTGATAGCACCTGCGCTGTTGTTACTTCTGCGGGCGGCAGTCGGGGGGCGCAGATGGCGACGCTTGATATTGGCCATCCTGATGTTATGGAGTTTATCAGGGCTAAAAGAGAGGATGGCAGATTGCGCCATTTTAATCTCTCCCTGCTGATCACCGACAAGTTTATGCAAGCGGTGAAAGCGGATACTGAATGGCCTTTGGCGTTCCCGCTGACATATAAAGAAAGTCTGAGGGATAATATCGATCTGGCCGACCCCCAGCGGGTGCTTTGGCGGGAATGGCCAGTTACCCAGGGCTACATAGCTAATGATGAAGGTCTGGTTGCCTGCCGTATCAGCACAGCAATAAGAGCAAGAGAGCTGTGGGATAGCATCATGAATTCCACCTATGATTTTGCTGAGCCGGGTTTTATCCTGATTGATAAAGTTAATGAGCAAAATAATAACTGGTTCTGCGAAACAATTCGGGCGACAAACTCTTGCGGCGAACAACCGTTACCCGCTTATGGAAATTGCTTACTGGGTTCGATTAATCTGACTCGCTTCGTATCGCGGCCGTTCACAGACTGCGCTCGCTTTGATTGGGAGCGATACCGGGAAGTGATCGGAGTTTTCACCAGAATGCTGGACAATGTCGCTGATATTAGTGGCTTGCCATTGGAGCAGCAACGGCAGGAAATGGCCCGCAAGCGGCGTCATGGCATGGGCTATCTGGGGCTGGGCTCGGCAATTACTATGCTAACCATGAAGTATGGTGATGCACAATCCATCGCTTTTACTGACCAGGTAAGCCGTGAACTGGCTTTGGCTGGCTGGCGCACAGGGCTTGAGCTGGCGAAAGAAAAGGGCGCCGCGCCAGTGCTGGATGAGACCTTCATCGTCACTGCTGAAATGCTGCGTAAGCGGCCGGAAATGAAGGCTGATGGCTACAAGACCGGAAACCGGGTGGCTGGCCGGATACTGCATGCCCGATATAGTCGGTATATGCAGAAGATAGCTGCAATCGACCCGCAGCTGATTGAAGACCTTGCTGAGTATGGTTGTCGCTTCACCCACCACAGTTCGATTGCGCCAACAGGGACTATTTCGCTGTCGGTCGCTAATAATGCCAGTAACGGTATAGAGCCCAGCTTTGCCCACCATTATTCGCGTAATATCATTCGGCAGGGGCGTAAGACCAAGGAAAAAGTAGATGTCTATTCCTACGAACTCCTGGCTTACCGGAAACTGATTAATCCATTAGCACTGCAGTTCGCGCAGGGCCCGCAGCAACAGCTGCCGGATTATTTTATCTGCGCCGAAGATATACACCCGCAGCAACACGTTGATATTCAGTCTGCAGCCCAGACATGGATCGATTCCGCGATATCTAAGACCGCCAACGTGCCCACCGATTATCCCTATGAACAATTTAAGGATATCTACCGCTATGCCTATGAACAGGGGCTCAAGGGCTGCACTACTTTCCGTTTCAATCCGGAAGCATTTCAGGGAGTGCTGGTAAAGGAGCAGGACCTGTCTGCAACAACGTATCAGTTTACCCTGGCCGATGGTTCCGTGGTTGAACTGAAAGGTAATGAGGAGGTGGAGTATGACGGTGAGCTACATACAGCAGCCAACTTGTTTGATGCTTTGAAAGAAGGTTATTACGGTAAATTCTGATTGACGAGCATGTAACCCTTAATGATTCTCAATGGATAACAGTCATGCAGGAGATCTGAACTATGACTAATTACAACACTATGGACAGCAATACAGGGCAGGTTACTGGCAGCGCCGCTAATAGCAATACAGCTGTTAATGCCGGTATTAATGCAGATACTAATACAGATCGTCCGGTAGCTACCCCTTTAGGTAGTACGACAGAGAAAAAACGAAGGCTGATCATCTCGCAGCCTATCGTGGCGTTTAAGGTTATTGCTGTCGAATCGAAAGCCATATCGGATACTGAACAGGCACCTGACGTAAAACCGGATAGGTGATGCAGGGGTAACGAGTAGCAGTTTTAGCTCAGTATAAATAGAAAAAACCAGCAATCATGCTTGTTTAACTGGTGCGGTTGCTGGCTTTATTCCGGATAGTCAGTGACTTAATAGCGGCTGTAAGCGCTGCACGGCCAGGCTGAGATCTTCGGCTGAACTATTACTGAAATTCAGCCGCAGTGCCGGCGCAATCGTACCAGCCTGGCACCGCAGTGCGTCAGGATAAAACGGTTCTCCGGGTACTACAGCAACACCTGCTTGCAGCGCCTGTCGCGCAACCTGAAGAGAATCAACCCCTGGAATTTCAAGCCACAGGAACATTCCTCCCTCAACTTCGGTAAAGCTGAACTCAGGGCTAAGCCATTGTTTAATTGCATAGGCTAATGCCTGATAGCGTTGTCGATACAGTCGTTGCAAGCTTTCAATATGACAACTGAATTTTGTATGCGATAACAGTGTATAGAGCAACTGCTGCAGCGGTAATGCCGTGTGCAGATCACTCGCCTGCTTGATCTTTAACAGTGTCTCCAGCCAACTGTCAGGACCGCTGACAGCGGCTAATCGCATACCGGGAAAAGCAATTTTTGAATAAGAGTGTAAGCTCAGCGTTGCCTCCGGGTAGAGACTGCTCATGGTTATCTGCTGTTCGCCGGTAAAGCGTAGCTGCCGGTAGGGAGCATCCTCTATCAGAGCAATGCCGTAATGCCGGCACAGCCTTGCAACCTCCTGTCGGGTTTGCGCAGACCAGACAACGCCTGTTGGATTATGAAAATCCGGAACACTATAAAACAGCTTGATCTTACCGTTGGCAAACAACGTCTCGAGTTGCTCCAGGTCAGGACCATCCCGCGTCTGACGCAGTGGGAACAGTTGTGCCCCGGCAAGCTGAAATACCTGTGAGGCGCCGAGGTAGGCGGGTACCTCAAGGGCGACCCCGTCGCCGGGGTTTATGAAGCTCCTGGCGATTAGGTCAAGTCCCTGTTGTGAGCCGTTGGTTATCAATAGCTGATGTTCGGCCGGAAGCTGGAGCTGTTCCCTAAGATAGTCTGTTAAGGGTTTTAAGCCACGGCTTTCACCGTACTGGAACAGCTCTCTCTGATCGGTTAGTTGACGTAAGGCATCGCTGATCAGTTGCATCGGCATCTGTTCCGTTGCCGGTAACCCACCGGCCAGAGACATTACACCTTCTGCGGAAGCTGCCTTGAGAATTTCCCTGATATAGGATGGTTGTATCTGTTTGGTATGCTGCGCCGGTTGCATCGTATCCACCTTGTGATGATGATTGGTTGGCTTCGATGCTAAAGGTTAAATAGCCTGCATGTTTGTCGAAATTAACTTTATACCTTGTCTGTTTATGCTATTAATTTTGTCTTAATATGCTTACCTCATTACCGGATAAGGTTTCTCAATGGCTGACAGTCAGCAATTTTCCCGCATTAATGATGTCCTTCATGTTATCCATCGGGACATTTCTGCAGAGCTGACCGGTGCCAGCCTGGCCCGGGTTGCTGCGTATTCTGAGCAGCATTTTCATCGTACTTTTCATAAAGTGATAGGGGAGACCCTGCACGGTTATATTCGGCGAATACGCATGGAACATGCCGCTAATTTACTGATGTTTGATGAACAATCGCCTGTCGCAGAGATTGCAGAGCAGTGTGGTTACCGGTCCCTGTCATCATTCAGTAAGGTGTTTCGCAACGACTTCGGCATGACCCCGGGGCAGTGGCGCCGCAGGGATTGTAATCTCGGTGTTGCGCCCTATCTTAAAGATCCGGAAGTCGCAGCCGGCTATCAACGCATCAGTGAATCTGAACTGCCCCGCGTCGAATTGATTAACCGCCCCGCGCAACGGGTCGCGTATGTGCGGCATCTGGGATATGGCAGGGAGATCCGTCAGGCCTGGCAAATATTGCAGGCCTGGGCTGCAACGGAGCAGAGGTCCTTTACCACGCAGATCGGTTTACACCACTCGAATCCAGC
This sequence comes from Amphritea sp. HPY, assembly GCF_050870985.1. Taxonomy (NCBI): domain Bacteria; kingdom Pseudomonadati; phylum Pseudomonadota; class Gammaproteobacteria; order Oceanospirillales; family Oceanospirillaceae; genus Amphritea; species Amphritea sp. HPY. The sequence continues at coordinate 1,414,937 of NZ_CP194015.1, forward strand.
CTGGGTTCCTCTTGAACAATGTCGTTATGTCGCATGTATTGGCATTGATACTCCGCTACAGCGGCGGGGAGTGGTTAACAGCATGACGATTCCCGGTGGTCTGCATGCACAATTCCACTTCAGCGGTTGTTACGGTGAGTTATTACCCTGGATAAGCAAGGTCCTCGACCAGTGGTTGCCTCAGTCGGGGCTTAAAGTTAAAAGTACGCCGGCTTTTGTGGAATACCAGCGTAATCATTTTCTTGATAAAGAGGAACGCTTTGAACTGCATTACTATCTGCCAGTTTCGTTGTATTGATACGGCATATGGCCCAGGTCCATCTTACTTAACTTGCTGACCCATCGTGTAAGCAGAAGCCGGAAAGTATTCAGATACCGCTAGTGAAAATGGCAGTTTGTGGGGCAGAAAAAGGCCAGCAAAAACTGGCCTTATATGTTTGAGTTAGTATTTTACTCTGGTCCTTGTATTCCAGGCCCTGTATTCCAGGCCCTGTATTCCAGGCCCTGTATTTTAGCGGCTACTCACCAAAGAACATTGAAGGCCGCAGATCAAAGCGTTCAGATAGCTTTTCGATCGCTTGGCGGCTCAAGGTTCTCTTTTGATTAAGAACCTTGGATACCATCGTTTTATCACCAATCTCCGGTAAGTCGCTACCGGTTAGTTGGTATTGGCTCATCAATGTGCGGAGCAGTGCAATATCTGCAGGTATAGCTTCGGCTTCAGCAACAAAAGCTATCAGCTCTTCATCCTGCGCTTCGTATCGCTCGATTGCATGACTCAGCATATCAATAAGAGGGTTCATAGGGTCATTCAGCGTATCGCCAGAAGATTCCAGAACCTGCTCCAGTGTTTTCAGTGCAGAATCATATTCTTCATCGCTGGCGATATTTACAAAAGGCTGGGCTGTAACCAGAAATGTCTGATACGCATCAACAATTGCTAACTGTGCCATAACACTACCTCTAATCCTGATCTTTAATGTACTTCTTGGTTAACTTGTCGTAGTCCGCATGACTTACTATATGTTTGATATACATGCGTTTATTAATAAACTGGATGAAAGCAATCACGCGTAAATTATTTCCGCCTACATCCAAAACCCACCACTTATCCTTGTATTTGAAGTTGTCCAGAGAGGGGAAAACACCCTTCAACTCATCTGGACTTTGGAAGTCTGTCTTGTGCAGTAATTTGAATATGTCCATCAAAGCAGTTCGGTCATTTGGGTATTTCTTCGCGGCATCGTTAAATGGTTTTTTGGAAATTACATTCATTAGTCACCCTTGGTTGCCTGCAAGTCAACAATAGTATCAAGTTGACGTATAGTCAATATTTTGTAGGCTTATTTACATCTATCGGAAATGTGTGGGCATATATGTCCCATGAACCGCTGTGACTATTCCTGGTGGTCTGCAACACAATTTAACTTCAGCAGTTGGCTACCTCTCACAGTTAAGCCATGAGTGTTGCACTTATTATCTGAAATCACGCTCTACCAAATATACCGCCAACCTAGTAGCCCCACCAAACTCACTTGCTGGTCAACAATGACAACCAAAACCAGTGAAGGGTGAAGGTCTATTCTGGTAGAAGTGGCAATTTTAGGGAAAGAAATGGCCTGCGAGAAGCAGGCCGTTTTGGTGTGTTATGGTTTAGTCAAAAGCTCATCAAGCTTACTTTGAAATCGTAAAGGGAACCAAAACTCACCCTCTGGAAACCTTTTTAGCTTTACAACAGCAAAATCAAAACCAATTTTTTTCGAATGCGAGCAAAAGCTTAACTCTTCTCTACTTATAGAAATAGATGGCAGCAAAAGTCGAAAAGGAAAAATATAACTCACCACTATCTTGTCATTAAAAACGCCAACTGTGGAAATGCTGACAAATAAATTATTAGGCTTTGAAGACTGCTTTACGATAAACGGAGTCCATGACATTTCACTGGCCTCATTACTTGCTATTTTACAGGAGAACTCTTTCCCTAATTCACCTAAATAACCTCGCCTGCCCATTAAAGACACTATCAGAGCTACAAAGAATAATACAAATACTAAAAACGCAATTTCTATAACCATGTACCCTCCTTAGTGCAAAACATCGTAGGCTGTCGAGCCTATCCAGCGACCAATATCACCAAGAATGCTAGTACTGAAAACAGTATCAGTATAAGTTCCTGTCACACCAACTTCCGGTGTTCCAATAGACAGAGCCAACCCTGCCTCATAAACCATGCCGGGAGTAGATGCTTCAAAGGACTTAAACTCTCCGCAATTATTTTGTTGGTAGTCAGTAGCTATAGGCAAGTTTACTGCTCCCCCAAGGAACCATGCCGAACCTGAAAGTGATCCGCCCCAACCCTCAAGGTCATGCATATTATCAGGAGTACCATATAGTAGGTTACCAAAAACTCCTGCAGCTCCACCTAAACCGCCACCAATTTCTTTTGTCCTCTGGATACCAAAATTGCCTTCGGTATCCAACAAAACTTGGTAGCTATATGCGGTTTTAATTCCAAAAGTCCCAGCCGCGCCAAAGTTCAAACCATATACATCAAGTCCATATGGGTCATAGAACCTCACTGGATTTCCCTTAGAGTAAGCATAAGTATTCAACCCACCAGCGAGCCCAATCGGGTCACTCTGAATATACCGCCCGGTTCTAGGATCATAATCCCGGTAGTAGTTATAGTGCAAACCACTCTCGCTGTCGAAGTACTGGCCCGGGAAGCGCAGGTTGATCGAGATTTTGCGCCTGTCTTTGTCCGGGTTGCTGTTCTCTTTGCCCATGCCGAAGGCGTCGGAGTCCCAGTGCCAGATTTCGGTCTGCTCGCTGTTGGTAGCGAAGCGCGGGGTGTTGAGGTGGTCGCTGTGCAGGTAGTAGAGTTCGCTGCGCAGCACTTTACCGGCTTTACTGCGATACAGTTCCACCAGTGCCACCGGCAGCTGATCGAGCCAGATATAGTGCACGTCGACCCGGTGCAGGCCGTTGGCGTTAAAGCGGGCTTCGCTGAGGAGCTGGCCGCTCGGGTTGTACTGGAACTCGATCAGCTGATCGGTTTTCAGGGTTGGCCGCTGTTTCAGAATACGTTCGCCGAAGCCGTTATAGGCGTAACTCCCCTGCAACACGTTACCGTTGGTAAAGGTGCTGTATTTCCCCTGCAGGTTGTAACTGTAATGCTGCAGCCGCTGGTTGCCAGTGAGGATGTCGCCGGTGCCGCTGTAGATGACGTCACGGCCGCCATTCTTTTTTAACTGGTTGCTGTCTTTGTTGATGATGGCGCGCTGGTGCAGGATCTTACTGCCGCCGCTGAGGTTGAACTTTTCCCAGCTGCGGGTGGTGCGGTTGCCCAGGGCGTCGTACTTATATTCCCGGCTGCCGTAGACACCGTCTTCACTGGTCAGGCGGTCGATGGCATCGTATGTGAACGGCTGATCCGGCTGGCGGGCATCGTCCGGACGGTCGATCCGTTCCAGATTACCAACCAGATCGTACTCATAGTTGAGGGTATCGAGGCTGCTGATCTGCTGCTGTGCAATACGACCATTCTGGTCATAGGTGCGGCTCAGGTTGAGGCCGTTGCCCCAGGTCAGGCTGTTGACGCCGCCAAACGCCTGATAGGCGATATCACTGGCGACGGTAGTGGTTTTACCATCAAACTGGTAGCGGATGTCGGCGACCTGACCGGCGCTGTTGCGCTGGTAACTGACCGACAGGCCAGAGGGGTAGGTGATCTGGTTTAAGCGATCGGCTTTGTCCCACTGGTAACCGAGATTGTATTCTGACAGGTGGCTGCCGTAGGCTGTCGTGCGACGCTGCTGCAACAGGTTGCCGCGATGGTCATAACTGAATCGATCGCTGCCCAGGGCGTCGCTGATTTGGGTCAGCTGGCCGATACCTGTATGGGCGGTTTGTACTGTAGAGGTATCAGCAGGGGGCTGGTCATAGGTATAGCTGATGACTTCCGCCGTGTCCGGGCTGTTTTGCGAGGTATAGCGTTTTTCGGTTAAACGGTTGAGCGCGTCATAGCGGTATTCAGCGGTAATGCCCCGCTCATCGGTACGGGTTTTGATATTGCCCGCTTCATCGTAGCCATACGCCATGGTACCGCTATCCGGGCTGATGCGTTTGATCACCCGGTTGTAGGCGTCGTATTCGTAGGTGGTGGTGAGATCCCGCCGCTCGGCGACCTTACCGGCATCGTAATGCACATTCACCGAGGTCAGGTTGTAGTGCTGATCGTAATTCAGGGTGACGATTTTGCCGATGGCATCGGTCTGGGTAGTCAGCCGCTGCAGGGCATCAAAGGTTTGCGTGGTGCTGCTCAGGTTGGCATCGCTCAGCCCGGTCAGGCTGGAGTTGGTGTTATAGCTGAATTGGCTGGTTTCATTCACATTGGCGCCGGTCTGGGTCAGCAGGCGGCCCAGTTCATCAAAGGTCCGGCTCAGGGTAAGCTGCAGGGCACTGTCGGTACCGGAAACATTAACCGCGGTGCTGTTACCCATACTGTCGAGGGTGTATTCGATCCGCTCGCCGAGGCTGTTTTCGACCGCGGTGAGCCGGCGGGCCGAGTCGTACTCAAAGTTCAAACCGCTGCCATCGGGCAGGGTCAGTGTAGTTAGCAGGCCGACGCGGTTGTAGCCGAGCCGGGTTTCGGCATCCAGCTCTGTGTTAGCGTCCGTACCGGCCTGAACGGTGTAACGGGTCAGTTGGCCGAGCGCATCGTAGCCCAGTGTCATGGTAGTGCCGCGGGGGTCGACCAGCTTCCGGGGCAGGCCGTAGGCGTTGTACTCGCTCAGCGTAGTAATATGCCCGAGCGCATTGGTGACCGTTTTTAAACGGTTAAGATCGAACTGGCTGGAATCGGCACTGGTACCCTGATCATCCTGGCTGTAGTACTTGTAATCAGTGGTATCGGTAACCTCGGTGCGGGGGCCGTCGACCTGGGTGATCTGGCCCAGCTCGTTGTAGCTGTATTCCCACTTGATATCGGCCACAGCACCGGTTGTCAGCAGGCTGAGACTCAGCGCCGCTGCCAGTGGCAGTTGCTTAAAGGGGTTATAGGGTTGTTTCATAGCGTGTCATTCCTTGTCACTTATGCCGTTGATTACCGGATGAAATCCTGTGTGGTATCGACTAGCTGGTTATTCTGGTTATAGCTGAAGCGGGTGATCTGGTTGCCTTGCTGGCGCTCCAGCAGTTGTGGTTTGTCGACAGCCCAGCGCTGGTCGGTTGTCTGCTGCTGAGCGGTGCCTTCAGCCTCGATAATGCGGGTGACCAGACCCCGTTGCATATCGTATTGGTAGCGGCTGACGACACCGTTCCAGTCGGTTTTGGTGTGCAGCAGGCCGTTGTCGTAGTAGGTGTAGGCTTTATTGGCGCCGGTGCAGTTGGCGGTGGCATGGCCTTGAATCTGCGTCGGGCGTTTCAGGCCTTCGATGGTCTCGAAATGATAGGTGGTCTGCTTACCTAAAGGGTTGGTAACGGTGGTAGAGCCATTGTCATTAAAGGCTAAATCAACCCGTTCCTGCCCGTCATGTTCGCTCATTATGCCGCGGCCCTGGTTGTCATAAGCCCAGCTGGCAAAACGGTTGCCATCGGGGCCGGTAATGCCGGTCAGGTGATTGGCGAAGCTGCTGTTTTCGTAGTGATACCGGGTCGTGTTAGCGTCATGATCGGTTCGGCTGAGCAGCCGACCGTCAGTGTCGAAGTTAAAGCTGTGCGTGATTGTACCGTTGAGCCGGGCGTTGCTGAGTTGTCCGTTATTCGCGTAGGTTAGCTGCAGGATATCGCCCAGATGGCTGGTGATCGTGGTTTCCCGGTCGGAATAGGTGAGAGAAGTGGTTTCGTCCGACAGACTGGTTAGCAACTGCAGGCGGCCCTGTGCATCGTAATGTTCCGTTATGCCTTGCAGGCTGGTGATTTGCCAGCGCGGCGAATGGCCTGCGCCCGAATCCGTAACGCTGAAGAAAGTATCCGCACCGGGCTGCCACTGACCATTTAACAGGGTAAAGGCAAGCCCCTGGCCGTCAGGCCGCATAAGCAAAGCGTTTTGGTTGTTCACAATAAAACTGGATTGGTAACTGTGTCGCCAGGTCTCAGTGCCGCTGTTGTAATGCAGGGCAAGCGGTACGACTGAGCTGAAGATGGTTTCAAGCTGGTATTTATTGCCTGAGGCAATACTGATCGGGTTGCCTGCAGAACAATCCTGCTGGCCCAGTTCTTTCTCATCACCGTTAGCGGGCGGGACATAAAAGATCACCATGCTGTCTGAAGCTGAACAGCCACCGACACTGCCGGATAAACGTAGCTGGTTTCGGCCCTCTTTGAGCGACACGCTGGCCGCACCGGACTGTAAAAACTGTACCAGGCTGGTAAATCTGCCACTTTGCTGAAAGAAGACCGTGCCATTGTTCGACGCGGTGACACTGCCGTAATCGCCGTTTTCGGCATCGCCCGATCCGGTTCCGGTTACAGTGATCGACGCGTTGGCTGTGGTGCTGCCCGAGGCGGGTGAAGTGAAGCTGAGCGAACAGGCATTGGCCATACCCGGCAGTGCCAGCGACAAGCAGACCAGCGAAAGCAGTAGTGCATTTTTGGGTTTGCAACGAGGTCTGTATAAGCCAGCTTTGCGTTCATGTAAGACCGAGGCCAGAGGCCCCTGTTTAAAGTGTATCGACATTACTATCTTCCTGGATGGTTATTGAGTGTTCTGTCGGGGTGATTACTCGGTATCAATTGTTCCCGTCTGGATGACCTGTTCCAGTTGGTTGCTCTCGTTGTAGATGAATTCGGTTTGTTGATCGGCTTGTATCTGGTGAGTCATCAGCGGTAAGTTCGCATCCCACGTCTGGTCAGTAATGCGTTCCTGATCCGTACCTTCCGCTTCTGTGATCTCAGTGATCAGCCCGCGGTCGTTGTATTCGTAACGGGTGGTATTACCTGCCCAATCGGTTTTGCTCTTGAGCAGACCGGATTCGTAATAGCTGTATTCTTTATTAGCGCCGATGCAATTTTCAGTCGCATGGCCCTCTATTTTTGTAGGTCGTCTCAACCCTTCAATGGTTTCGAAGTGGTAGGTGGTTTGTTTACCTAACGGGTTGGTGACCGTGGTGGTGCCGTCCTTGTTAAATACTAACTCTACTTTTTCCAGGCCGGCATGTTCGCTCAAAATACCGCGTCCCTGTTCGTCATAGGCCCAGGTCGCAAAACGTACCTCGTCCGGGCCGGTAATGCCGGTGAGGTGGTTGGGGAAGTTTTCATCTTCGTAATGATAAGTGGTTATGTTGTCAGTATGATCGGTTCGGTTCAGAAGACGGCCTTCGTTATCGAAGTTAAAGCTGTGGCTGATTTGGTTATTCAGAATAGCTTTATTGAGATGACCGTTATCATCATGCTTAAGCTGCAGGGTATTGCCGAGGTGGTCAGACACTACCGTGGTATCTTCTTGTACCACCTTAAAATCACCAAAAGAACCAAACTCTATCTGATCACCTTCAGCATAATAGGTGAGGGTCGTGGTATCGCCCTGCAGGGTGGTGTTAGACATTAGGCGACCCTGATTGTCATACAGTTCTGTATCACCTTGTGGAGTGGTGACCTGCCAGCGGGGAGAGGTATTTGTATTCAGATTTATTAATTGGTAATACAAATCTGCTTTAAATGTCCAAGCATCATTTATCTTTATTACTGTTAGTTCTTTTCCGTCAGAGCGTTTAAGTATGGCAGTAACAGTATCTGTGATTGAAAAATGATATTCATAAGAATGTATCCACTGTCCCGTATTGCTGTTGTAGCTAAGGGCTAATGGTAACGTGTTATAAATAGTCTCAGCCTGAAATTTATTCCCTGTTGCAATATTAATGGGGTTTCCGGCGCAGAGACTTGTTTTTCCATTGTTTCTTTCTGATAGGCTCGGAGATTTATAGCACTGCGAATTGCTTTCAGGCCCCGGTGATCCTTTTTGGCCACAAGGGTATGTAGTTATATAATTTTGGTATGGAGGACCATGTTTTCCTTGAAAATTATGAATACAAAAGGGTTTGCCATAAATGGGATCAATCTTATAAGAACCGTTTACTGCTGAACACGCCATTGTACTTGTCGGGAAATGATATGCAGGCTTATTCCAATAGTAGGTAGACAGAACATGAAATCTGTCCTCCTTCCAAGATCCATCATCTTCAAAGGCTTGCAGGGGGAGGGGGGTTATCGATGCCACTACAGCAGTGGTACATAACAAGGTGCGTAAAAAACTCAGATCCATGAGTATGTGTGTCCTGTGTGTTTTTTGTTTAATCCTTTAAACGTCCCTGAGCCTAACTAATTAACAGGGCTGTTTCAATCTTCAATGTTCGCAAGCTTAACAACCAGGGTTTACTTTCCTCCTGCTAAAAAGTGGTTGTCAGCTCCCTGTACGATTTACATGATCCCGCTACGAACTCAGGGGGCCTCAATAAACTGTGTGACCTCAAGCCACCAGCTGGCTTGAGCATCGGTTGGCCAGCTATTATGGTTGGCGTCTTTAAATACCCATAGTTGCTTGGGTGCGATCAGTTTTTCATAAAAGCGTAACGAATGTGCAGCTGGAATAATTTCATCCCGTTCAGCAATAAGCACAGCTGTACGCCCTGTAAAATGAATCAGACTCTGGCTGTTGTTATATCGGTCCCGTGTAAGCCAGCGAGCTGGTAAGTACCAATAGAGAGTTTGAGCAAGTTCAGGCAGGGAGTCCCAGGGTGTAATAAGTACCAGTGCGGTAACAGGTGAATTACTCTGAGCTGAAGCCGCAGCAGCTACCGCCGCACCCAGTGATTCACCCAAGAGAATAATGGGACCACCAAACTGTTCCGTGGCGGTATTGACGGTCTCCCTTGCATCAGAGACTAACGAGTCTTCGTTTAATGGTCCGGGTCGCCCACCATATCCAGGATACTCGCTGAGAATAACGCGATACCCTGATGCGGTCAGGGGGCGAATATAAAAGCGTCGGTCCCATGCGCTTCCGGCATTACCATGAAATATAATAATGGTGCCTTTTACCGGTGACTGTGGCGTTGCCAGCAAGCCTCTGTAATGGTTATTGGATGCCGGCCATGGTTGCATATGCTGACTAGAAATCAGTTTTTCCGGTGGGCGATACTGATCAGGAAAATAGAGTAGCTGCGTTTGGTTCAGGTAGATAAACAGAAGCAACAGCAGGTAGATGAAAGCAAACATAGAAGTTAAACGGAGTGTTAATTCAATCATCATTTTCATTGCAAGGTGACTGTTTAGGCTACAGATGGTTTGTTGGCCATCTCAGATTGTGCAGGTTATCTATTACAATTTTAGCTGTTTTAGTATTGCGCTCTGTAATGCGATAAAGCTGCTAGAATAAAGATTCGTTTTTATTGTAGTAAACTGTTCAAAAGTGCTAGATAAATATCATCCTATGCTTCAGTATCCGTGCCTCGAAGTCAGGATCATCAGGTGATGGCAATTATTTGCAAGCGATACCTGAAAACAGTTCAAAATTCAGTAAAAGTTAACCCTGAGGGGAATGAAGAAAAATGGCAAAAGGTAAGAAGTACGATTACCGGGTAGTACAAAACGGTACCTCATGGACAACTGAAATTGTTCGACAGATTACATCGAAAAAAACACTGGTATCAAAAAGCCAGGATGGATTTACCAGCGAAGATGACGCTAAAGCATGGGGCGAAACTGAGCTGAAGTCATTCACACAAAGCCAGAGTGAACGTAATCAGCGTCGCAATGAACAGCGCGAGTTAAAGCAGCAGGCTGAAGCCGAAGCTAAAGCAAAGTATGCAGCAAGAATTGAAGCTGAAGCGCAGGCTGAGCTTGAAGCGGACCTTAAGCGTGACCCGCAGGCGCCTGAGTCAGAATAAAGACAGCAGTTAATTATTCATTGAGCCTGTTGCCCGCCAGCAGGTTGAACACCTGACATCAGTTTACTCAACCTACCACCAGTGACCATTAAACAGATCAGGAAATGATATGAAGCCAACCATTGTTTTCGCGCTATTTGTTGCTTTGACCGGCTGTGTGGCAAATGCACCTGTTGCCAGCCTGGATTTGGTGATCTGTGAGTCACCACGACCGCAGATGTGTACCCGGGAGTACCGTCCGGTCTGCGGCTATAAACCGGCTCCGGGTGACAGGCAGTACCTTACACAAAGTTATGGTAATGCCTGTGCCGCTTGTGCCGATTCTGAGGTTAAAGGCTTTGTTGCAGAAGCTTGCCCTCAATAGGCAGTTATATCTGCTGTGCCGGTTGCCCGTGACGTTTGGATATTAATAATCAGATCTAGTCAGTTACATCCAGATGTTGGTTGCCGTGCTGATTGGCTACTTCTGATCAGATATAGTCAGTTACATCCAGATGTTGGTTGCCGTGCTGATTGGCTACTTCTGATCAGATATAGTCAGTCACATCCAGAGTAGCTCCGTGCTGATCGCCTTCAAGTGCTGCTATATAGGCTTTGGCTGTATCCGCGGCACTGATTCCATAACTGCTATCCATACCCATCAGCTCCATTGTTTCCTTAACAAAGGCCGGTGCTACGATATTAAAGCGCAGGCTTTCGAGCTCAAGGGCAGCAGCACGGGCGTAGCTCTCAAGAGCCCCGTTAACCATACTGATTGATGCTGAACCAGGCATAGGCTGACGCGACAGAATACCGGAAGTGAGGGTGATTGATCCTCCCTTGTTAATGTATTCACGGCCATAACGCAGCAAATTGATCTGTCCCATCAACTTGTTTTCCAGCGCCAGCTGGTAATCGTTATCAGTATGGTCTGACAGCGAGGCAAAACTTGCCAGACCTGCAGCGGATATTACAGCATCGAGCTTACCCGCTTTTTTGAACATGGTTTGGATCGATTTCGGGTCAGAGAGGTCGACCTGCAGATCTCCGCTTTTGTAGTTTGCGGTTATGATTTCGTGTTGTGGGCTGATCGCCGCAACGATCGCTTGTCCGATAGTACCTGATGCGCCAATAACTAATACTTTCATACTGATAGTTCCTGATTCGTTTTTTAATGTTGATGGGTTTATCCTATATTTGTGCGTTAAACTGAAAAACAGTTATTATTTGAAATCATTATTCATAAAAAAAGAAATATGGATCTAATTAAATCAATTCAGGTTTTCGAGCGGGTAGCTTCTCTCAACAGTTTCAGCGCGGCTGCGAGGGAGCTGAGCATGGTTAATTCGGCGGTTAGTCGACACATAACGCAACTGGAGAAACGGCTGAACTGTAAGTTGCTTGCCCGTACCACCCGCTCAATGAGCCTGACGGCAGAAGGTCGGCATTACCTGCAGCGATTTGCTGCGATCACTGCCAGCGTTACGGCGCTGGACTACGAGGCTGAGCAGCGCCATGAAGTCATCAGCGGTGAAATTCGGATTACAGCACCGGTTCATGCCGGGCTGTTATATAACCTGCAGCGTCGGCTTACCTGTTTTATGCAGCAATATCCCCAGGTTCGATTGTCCTGGCTCAGTGCTAACCGTTATATAAATCTGGTGGAAGAGGGGGTCGATCTGGCAATACGTGTCGGCGAGTTGGCTGATTCAGGTATGATCGCCAAAGAGCTGTGTAAGATGCAGGTCTGCTTTGCCGCGAGCCCTGAATACCTTGAAAATCATGGTTGTCCTGAGCATCCTGATCAATTACCTGATCATCAGTGTATCGTCGACTCTGGCAACCGTCAGCCGGCCCGCTGGAGCTATAAGACTGGTCATACGGTACGTCAGGTAAAAGTAAAATCCCGCATCGATGTTAATAACGGCGAACTGGTTGCTGACTTTGCTGCCGATGGTTTCGGCATAGTGTGTCTGCCGGATTTTTTACTGCAGGAACATATTGATGCGGGGCGTCTGGAGCGTATTCTGCAAGGCTATGAGATAGACCCTGTACCGGTCTCTCTTTTCTATCCGGCCAACAGGTTGATGAGTCCGGCCCTGCGTGCACTGATAGACGCTTTAGCTGATAAAAAGTGAAGGCAGATCGTTAAAATTGGCGAAGATTGCGGTCTTGTTCCAGACTGAAGTGTATGAATATAATCATAACCAGGCAGGGTTATCGTTGTTTCAGGCTTATTTTTCTAAGCATTATTCTGTCTGTACCATGCTACCTTCACAGTGCCCCGGGCCATCTGATCAGGGAGATTCCAGCAGTCTGGCTTTCTGATATTGCTATCGCGGCTTATGACAGCCATGGACCTGTTATTTACTATAATCCACTTCTTACTGAGCAGGTCGGGCCATGGATAACCGAATTTATCAGGGCCCATGAGTTCTTTCATCACCATCTTGGCCACCTGCAGCGAGAAAAGTATCAGAGCACGCCCCTGAACCGGTCCTGGTTAAGGCGTGAATTTGAAACGGAAGCCGATTGCGAAGCGGCAAAAGTGGTTTCCCCTTATGCGGTGGTTGCTGCGGTTGAGTATTTTGTTGCAACGCAGGGGCCTACCCGACCAGATCCTTTTCACCCAACCGGTTATGAGCGGGCGGCAACTATTCGCGATTGCGCTGGTGATCGTTGAATCTGAGTTGTTTCAATTTACTGCGTGAAGCGCTTCTGTAACCGACTTTTCCGGATGCTGCTGTTTTATCGACTATCAGGTTATCTCCCTTGCGCAGTGAACGCGCCATCTCCCGGGCAAGGTTCATCATCAGCATGCCGAAATCAGAGGGGGCTATATTATGCAATTGTTGGAATACTGCTGAGCTGATTTCGAGAACCAGAGAATCTTCATTCGCGACGGCGGTGCCAACCCGGTTATGCAATGCAATCATGCTCATAAAGCCGATCTGTTCGCCGACTTTGTAATCACGGATGAAGGCATACTGCTGCAGGTGGCTTTTATAATAGGCGAATGAGCCTTGTAGAATGATAAAAAAATTGTCGCCTCTCTCGTCAATTTCAAATAGAGTCTCATCAGTTTCGAGGCGATAGATCCGACCATTATCGAGCAGCCAGAGCACGGTTTCTGTGCTCAGAGCCCCGAACGTTGAGGCTTCTTTAAAATATTCAGCCGAATACTTCTGCAATAGCTTTTGTGCTGTAAGCAGTTTCATTGTTGTGTTCCCCCAGGTTCACTACTATTCAGCATAGGTTAGAGCCGACAGTCAGCAACCGTGAAACCTTGTTTTTTTCATTATTTGTTTTTTTAATCGTTTTATTTAATAAAAAGAAATTCTTTATATTAAATACTTATAGAATCTTCCATGTTTAATAAGGATTGATGGTTTTTATATGAACTCAAGCCACAGTAATCTGGTTCGCCTGGTACCTTTATTATTTGTCTTATTGTGGAGTACCGGCTTTATCGGGGCTAAATATGCGCTGCCCTATATAGAACCTTTTTATCTGCTGTTTATCCGTATGCTGCTGACTCTGGTTGTCTTTCTCGGCCTGGCAATCGTGTTCCGGGCACAATGGCCGACTCTGCGACAGGGTGGCCATCAGGCGGTAGTCGGCTTGTTGATCCATGCTTGCTATCTGGGCGGTGTTTTTGCCGCTATAAAATGGCAAATGCCCGCGGGTATTACTGCCATCGTCGTGGGGCTACAGCCTCTGCTTACAGCGCTCATTGGCTGGCAATGGTTGGGTGAACGGCTGCGTGCAGTGCAATGGATAGGCCTGTTCCTCGGATTAGTCGGCGTCATACTTATCCTGCTTAACGGCCAGAGTACGGGGAGTTTTGAATTGCAGCCTCAGGCAGCAGTGGCCGCTTTGCTGGCACTGGTTGGTATATCCGTAGGTACCTTGTATCAGAAAAGGTTTGGAGGTGGGGTCGATCTGTTATCGGGTTCGATCTATCAATATCTTGCCACGGCAGTGGCGATGGCTATATTAGCGTTCCTCTTTGAAGAGCGTGCAGTGCAATGGCAACCGCAGCTGATTTTTGCTTTAGGCTGGCTGGTTTTCGGACTGTCTGTCAGCGCCATCTTATTGCTGATGTTTATGATCAGGGAAGGGGAGTCAGCACGGGTCGCCAGTTATTTCTATCTGGTACCGCCGGTGACCGTTCTGGAGACCTGGGTATTGTTTGGTGAGCAACTTAGCCTTATTCAGGGCGTAGCGATTGTGGTCACCGTTTTGGGGGTCTATCTGGTGCTGCGCCGTAGCTGATCGGAGAGCAACGGCATACCATACAGAGCACTGTCGTATGGCTGTCTGCTAAAGAAATTATTGCTACTGCAGACAGTAAACTAACGCTATTTACTGTCTGACCTTGTGTCTTTAAGGACTCTTGTGAGCCTCGAAATACTGTTTGTATTTGGCCTTCTTCTGAGCACGATATTGTTGTTTATCTGGGATCGTATCCGGATGGACATTGTCGCTATGATGGTGGTTGTCGCCCTGGCGGTATCTGGGGTAATTACTCCGGCAGAAACCGTATCCGGATTCGGCCAGTCTCTGGTTGTTATGATCGCCGGATTGTTTGTCGTTGGCGAAGGGATTTTCAGAACAGGAATTGCTGCTGCGGTTGGTAGCTGGATTTTAAGGGTCGGTGGAACTAATGAGAAACGGTTGTTGCTGATCCTGATCCCGGTGGTTGCCGGAATGTCGGCCTTTATGAGCTCCACCGGAGCTGTCGCGTTATTTATTCCTGTGGTGCTGAGCATCTGCCGCTCAGCTGCGCTGCAACCCTCACGTATGTTGATGCCGTTATCATTTGCATCTTTAATCGGTGGCATGATGACGCTCATCGGTACGCCACCTAACATCGTTGCCAGCACCCAGCTTGAGGCTGCAGGATTGGCGCCGTTCGCATTCTTTGATTTTACCCTCATCGGTGGCGTGATCTTATTGTTTGGCACCATCTATCTGGTCTTTATTGCACCTTTATTGTTGCCTGCCAGCGGTGTCAGGGATGCAGCACATCCACATCTTCGGGAGTTTGCCGAGCGTTACGGTATACAGGATCATCTTTATAAACTACGGGTCAGGCAAGATTCTGTACTGATCGGAAAAACGGTATCTCAGGCTCTGCTGCGAACTAATTATGAGGTAACTGTGTTTGCTATCCGGCGTGATGGCAAAATGCTTTCGAGCCTGATGCCTGTGCTAAGCGAGACTGTAATACAGGGCGGGGATGTGTTGCTTGCTTATGGCGAGGCTGAGGGGATTGAGCAGATGTGCAGCGAAACCGGCGCTATGTTTTTCGGTTTCCCTTCCGGTGAACAGACGCGGCTGCATAAGGAGTTTGGTGTAGCTGAAGTGATGCTGCATAACCGTTCGCCTTTGATTGGAAAAACCATCAGAGAGGGCCGTTTCAGGGAACAGTTTAATCTTAGTGTGATCGGTATTCTGCGGGATGGTAAACCGCTGCTGGCAGAGTTCAACGGGGCTCCTCTTCAATTTGGCGATAGCTTGTTGCTGGCCGGTGGTTGGCGTTACATTGAAGCACTGGATGATCGACGTAATTTTGTTCTGCTGGAGACCCCCGCAGAGATGACCGAATCTTCTGCCCGCTGGGGACACGCACCTTTGGCATTGATCATTATGGTGATGATGCTGGGACTGATGATAAGTGGTGTCACCTCAAGCCTGACGGCTATTCTGCTGGCAGCCATGGCGATGGTAGTGACCGGTTGTATCAATATGAATGAGGCCTACAAGTCATTGAATGGCAGTAGTCTGGTGCTTATTGCGGGAATGCTGCCACTGGCGCTGGCGATGAAGAAAACCGGCGCGCTTGATCTGGTCGTTGATCTGCTGCTGGATACGCTGGGGCAGAGCACTCCGATTATTATCTGTGCCGGACTGTTTGTCCTGACCTCGGTGCTCAGTCAGTTTATTTCTAACACTGCAACAACGGTACTGATCGCTCCAATATCCATAGCCATTGCGACCGGGATGGGGTTAAGTCCGGAGCCGTTTATGATGACGGTTGCTATCGCCGCCTCGACTGCGTTTTCAACGCCGATAGCATCACCAGTTAATACCCTGGTGTTGGTCCCGGGTAATTACCGTTTTATCGATTTTGTGAAGGTGGGGCTACCATTGCAGATTATGTCGATGGTCATCACGCTGCTGGTAACGCCCCTGGTCTTTCCATTTTAAAAGAAAGGGCGGTTTAATTTTCTGCTCTGGTCAGGGCATGGGTCTGCCAAGTTTGCACTGTTATGGTGCTCTGCACCCCGGTAACGATGATAACCCTTGCGGTCACAGGCCTGTGGAAGCTGAGTAGTTAGTTGTGCCGGGCCAAGTTTAGGGCTTACGCCGGTTACGGGGGGCAGGTTAATTATGGTAAATTTCAAAGATATAGAGTGTCGCTACGGAGTTAATCTGAATGTGGTCATTCTATAGGCACACTATTTGCAGATATATAACTAAACTGGCACAACACAACACTGTGTCTGTAGAGTTAATGATAGACACAAAAGAGATACGCAAATGTTTTTATAATCGCAAATAGTGTATCATAATAACTAAAGTAATGAGCATACAGGCTGCGTAAATGAGCGAACATGATTTTCGAACCGTTAAATCTTCACAGACCGTACTGAAAGAACTGATGGTTCCCTCCTATGCAAATTTCGGGGGTAAGGTTCATGGTGGCGTTATTCTTTCTTTGATGGATAAGATTGCGTATACCTGTGCAGCATCTCACGTTAAGGGTTACTGCGTAACCGCATCGGTTGATTCGGTTGATTTTATGAACCCGGTTGAGGTGGGTGATCTGCTGACACTGTCGGCTTCGGTTAACTATGTTGGTAACTCGTCGCTGGAAATTGGTATTAAGGTGGTTTCAGAGGACTTCCGTGAAGGGGTGGTCAAGCATACCAATACGTCTTATTTCACCATGGTTGCGCTGGATGAAGAGACCCGCAAACCGGTGCAGGTCCCTGGTCTGATTCTGGAAGATGAGCAAGAGATTAAGCGTTTTATCGAAGGTAAGATCCGTAAAGAGTTGAAGCGCGGACACCGTGCTGAAATGAGTAAAATAAAAGCGGAACTGGATCTGATCAGAGAGATCAAGAAACTGGAAGATGAGAACTGTCGCCTCTACAAGCTTTGATTCAACAGCTTAGGTTTTAACAAATCAGGTTTCTGCCGTCTGCAGGTAATCCGGTAACTGCATAGTTACAAAGTGCCTGCAGGCCATCTCCAGCATACTCTGAGCCGCCGGGCTCAGAGAGCGCCCTTTTCGGGTAACAATACAGATCTCACGATTAATTATTGGTTGCTGCAGAGGAATAAACCTTAACTCTTTGAATGAGTCAGTGCTTGCCGCCAGCGCAGGCAGTATCGAGATTCCCAGTTTCTGTTTGATCAGGGCTGCGATGCCCGCCGGGTTAGACACTTCAACCATTGCCCGCTCTTCAGTCGGGCTGCTCCCACCTGCTTCCCTGAACTGACTCAATTGTGCTCTGATACCTGTATCGGCGGAGAGAAACAATAACTGCTGCTGTTGTAAGTGTTGCCAGTCAATCGCGGTCTTTGTTGCCAAAGGCGAATCGGTTGTAACCACCACGCCGTAGCGATCTTTCAGTAACGGCTGGTAATTAAGGTCAGGGTGCGCTGAGTGGTTGGCGCCGATACCGAAATCTACTTCGTTCTCCAGTACCCGTTGTTCTATTTGCGCGGCACTGTCATCCCGCAGTGAGATTGAGATGTTAGGAAACTCATACCGGTACTGTTGAATAACGGCGGGCAACAGACGACTTATAGTTGATGGTGATGCGGCAATGCCTATATGGCCCTGCTGCTGTTCCGCAAGCGCTTTGAGGTCGCTCAGGGCAGTATCGAAATCAGACAGTAAGCGTATCGATACCGGAAGAAACTTTTCCCCTGCAGATGTCAGAATAACCCGCCGGGTAGTTCTGTCGAATAAGGTCAGGCCAACATCCTGCTCTAACTGCTTTATGGTTGCGGTCAGCGTTGATTGAGTAAGATGCAGACGGCTTGCCGCGCGGGTAAAGCTGCCGCAGTTGGCGACCTCATAAAAGGCACGGAGATGGCGGATGGAAAGGGTATTACTCATTATTCGTTTATATCAATTAATTAATTGTATTTTATTGTTTGAATGATAAATGGATCTTCTGCATCATAGCCAGCACTATCTATTAATATTTTTATTAAAACTGTGGCCAATCACAGTTTTGACTTCGTACAGGCCCGGGCATGATTCCACGTATCGCTGAAATTGACAGTACTCAGAAGCTTTATCTCGACTTTATTGAGGACCTGAAAGGTAGTCGCTTTCAGGGGGAGTTGAATCCCGATTATGCAAATCGGGTGGTGTTGTCCACCGATAACAGTATCTATCAGGTGCTGCCCCAGGGCGTGCTTTACCCTAAGTGCATTGAAGACCTGGTGCTGATTGCCGGACTGGCAGTAAAGCCACATTATAAAGAGGTGGTTCTCAGTGCCCGTGGTGGTGGTACCGGCACAAACGGTCAGTCGCTGACCGATGGCCTGATTGTTGATGTTTCTAAGCATATGAATCAGGTTCTTGAAATCAACGCTGAAGAGCGCTGGGTAAGAGTACAGGCGGGCGTGGTTAAGGACCAGCTGAACGCTGCGTTGAAGCCTTACGGTTTGTTTTTTGCGCCGGAGCTGTCCACCAGCAACCGTGCCACCGTTGGCGGTATGATCAATACGGATGCCAGCGGACAGGGCTCCTGCCTCTATGGTAAAACCCGCGACCATGTGCTGGAACTTAAATCGGTATTTCTCGATGGCACAGTATGGAGTTCAGGCCCGATAACCGACGAAGTGCTGGCTGAGATACAGCAACGCGAAGACCGGGTGGGCGAGGCTCACCGCATCGTAGATCAGGTGTTTAACAAGAACGCAGCGCTTATTGATGAAAAATTCCCTAAGCTGAACCGCTGCCTGACCGGTTATGATCTGGCACATATTCGTGATGACAACGGCCACTTCAATCTTAATTCAGTGCTGTGTGGTGGCGAAGGGTCTCTGGCATTTATCGCCGAGGCTAAATTAAATGTCTTGCCGATTCCAAAGTATGCGGCGTTAGTTAATATTAAGTACTCCGGTTTTCAGGATTCTCTGGAAGATGCCGCAGATCTGATGAGCTGGGGTCCGACTTCGATTGAAACTATCGATTCAAAAGTCCTCAACCTGGCGATGAACGATATCATCTGGGATACGGTGAAGGATTATTTCCCGCAACAGGAGGATGAGCCGGTTATACAGGGGATCAACCTGGTTGAATATACTGCCGATGATGAAGATGAGCTTCGAAACCGGGTTGCGCAACTGACCGCTCAGCTGGAGATCGTGTCGGGCCGTCCGGGACAGTGCTTTGGTTACTCCGTAGTGTACGGTGGTGAAGAGATTAAGAAAGTCTGGGCGATGCGTAAAAAAGCGGTTGGTCTGCTGGGTAATGCCCAGGGCCAGCAGCGTCCGATCCCTTTTGTTGAAGATACCGCGGTACCACCGGAAAACCTTGCGCCTTTTATCAAAGAGTTCCGCGAACTGCTGGATAGCCATGAGCTTGCGTACGGCATGTTTGGCCATGTTGATGCGGGTGTATTACATGTCCGTCCGGCGATAGATATGAAAGATAAGGTTG
Organism: Amphritea sp. HPY; assembly: GCF_050870985.1. NCBI lineage: Bacteria > Pseudomonadati > Pseudomonadota > Gammaproteobacteria > Oceanospirillales > Oceanospirillaceae > Amphritea > Amphritea sp. HPY. The sequence continues at coordinate 1,434,497 of NZ_CP194015.1, forward strand.
AAGAATCCCTGATCCGTACCATAACCGATGGCGTGGTTAAGCTGACCCAAAAGTACAACGGTCTGCTATGGGGGGAACATGGTAAAGGGGTGCGGTCTGAGTATTCCCCTGAGTTTTTTGGTGAGTTGTATCCGCAACTGCAACGAATTAAGAGTGTGTTTGATCCGGCTAACCAGCTTAACCCTGGCAAAATCTGTACTCCACTGATCGATGGCGCTGAGCTATTGAAGATCGATCAGGTGCCGACCCGGGGCCAGTATGATCGTCAGATTCACAGCCATGTGCGGGACGAATACAAAGAAGCGATGTTCTGTAACGGTAACGGCGCTTGCTATAACTACGATCCCAACGATGCGATGTGTCCATCATGGAAAGGTACCCGGGAGCGCAAACACTCCCCTAAAGGGCGTGCATCGCTGATCAGAGAATGGTTGCGTTTGATGTCTGAACGCAACGTGGATCTTGTTAAAGAAGCAAATAAAGCACGGTACGGCTCGTTCCTGCGCAGCCTGCCAGGTCGCGTCCGCAATAGCTGGGGCAAGCGTGGCGGCGACTATGATTTTAACCATGAGGTACATGAAGCGATGATGGGCTGTCTGGCCTGTAAGTCATGCGTTGCCCAGTGTCCGATCAAGGTTAATGTGCCTGATTTCCGCTCCCGTTTTCTTGAGGCCTACTATGGCCGTTACCTGCGTCCGCTTAAAGATTATATGGTAGGAGGCCTGGAATTTATGATCCCTTACCTGGCACGCTTTCCGGCACCCTATAACTGGATGATGAATAATCGAGCCACACAGTCATTTTTCCGTCGCTGGGTCGGTATGGTCGATAGCCCGGCTATCTGCACTAATTCCCTGAAGCAGGGGATGGACCAACGGGGAATAAGCTTTGCGACTGCTGAGTCTGTTGCCAATCTGTCTGAACAGAGCAGAGCAAAGAGTGTGATCATCGTTCAGGATGCTTTTACCAGCTATTTTGAAACCCAGCTGGTTCTGGATGTGATCGACCTGCTAAACCGGTTGGGCTTTAATGTGCTGGTCGCACCGTTTAAACCGAATGGTAAGCCACTGCATGTACATGGCTTCAAAGCTGCCTTTGAAAGGGCTGCTGATGCTAATACTTCGATGTTGCAACAACTGGCGACAAGTGGCATTGATCTGGTCGGTATCGATCCGTCGATGACTCTGACTTACCGTCAGGAGTATATCGATGACAAAGTGCGCCAGCCGGTTAAAGTGCAACTGATACAGGAGTGGCTGGCAGGTCATAGTGAAGCTCTGAAGCTTAGATCTGAAGGCTTAAGTCAGAACAACTACAAGCTGATGGCGCATTGTTCTGAAAAGACGTCGGCGGCGACTTCTATAAACGATTGGAAACAGGTTTTCAGCGCACTTGGGCAAACCCTTGAGCTGCAGGCTACCGGTTGCTGCGGTATGGCAGGCACCTATGGCCATGAATCTGAAAGCTATGATACGTCGCGCAAGATATATGATCTGAGCTGGTCTGAAGTGGTTAACGATTCAACTAATGATGGCAAGCTGGTCGCAACCGGCTATTCCTGTCGCAGCCAGGTTAAACGACTGGATGAAAAGCAGATCCCGCATCCATTACAAGTGCTGTTAGGCGTTGTTAAAGGGTGATTGCCAGTTAGTAATTTAAGTGGTGACTCAGGCTATAACCCTGGTTGAGATTTAGTTGTGAAGTGAGGCCGGTGTTTTGCACCGGCTTTTTTTGTGTCTGGGTAGCGGTTATCTGTTTTTTTCTTGCTGGGCTTTCAGGTATTGCTTATCCATCTCCCCATATTGGCGGGCGTATGCATCGGGATCTGACCGCCACAGACGAAATAGTTTACGGTCATTTTTTGCCATCGGCGGTGGGTTTAAGCGTCGACGCTGTATCGCATGCCAGGTGACCGGTGCAAAAACTAAAACAATAAACAGTAAAACCCAGAAGTATTTGTATTCTTCGGACATAACGGACTCATGATCAGGCGGATTACGGATGACTAACTAGTAGTCAACCTCACAAACTGGGAGGTCGGCGACTCATCTGTCATAGTTCAAAGCCGTTTATGATATATGATTATGGCATGGGGGGGATATGCGAATCCCTAATACAGGTAAGACACGATGAAAATTTCTCAGCTGTTCAGCACAAAGCAGCAGTTTCCTGACGAACAGGTTACCGCTGTCTTTGCTGAAGAGATCCAAACAACCTGTAAACTCTGGATAATCAAGGATGGTACTGAGTTTCTGATACTATCGAGCAGTAATGGTCAGTGCTTACCGGTGTGGTCTGATCGCCATAAAATGATAAATTTTCTGGAAGGGCGCAATGAAACTTCCTGGCGTTCAATGGCTGTGCCGCTGCATATGTTTTTCACCGTATGGTGGCCTGAAGTGCGCCATTTGTCCGGCAATATCGGGATCAACTGGTGTGGTGGTGGCGACCAGGAGTGTGTTGTCAGTGGCCAGGAATTTGAGTATCTCTCTGGTCGTCCACAATAAGTGTTGTCCGGAGTAGCTTTACCCAGAGTGATTTTATTCCCGAATTAGTTATGAGGTTGTCAGGGGTTGTATAAAGACAGAGTTAAATGGGATCGGCGCTATAGTGACAAAACTATTCAGCTGCCCAGTCCGGTAAGCTTTCTGCTGGACAACAGTTCGATTCTCAATCCGGGAACTGTGCTTGATCTGGCCTGCGGTGATGGGGCTGCTGCTTTATATCTGGCTAAAGAGTCCCGGTTTACGGTGACCGCTGCGGATATTTCTGAGCAGGGCCTCAAACGCCTTACTGCCTTTGCTGCACAGCAGGGGGTTAATATCCGAACTGTTTGTGTCGATCTCGATGATAGCGATGCGGTAGCAGAACTGGGTCAGTACGATAATATCGTAATCAGCCTGTTCAAACCTTCATCCGAGCAATTCCTGCGCGTAGTGTCTCTGCTTAAACCAGCAGGTAAGTTAATGTTAAGTACTTTTAATCAGCAACATCATGAGGATACGGGGTTTCCGTTAAAATACTGTCTGTCTGACAATGAATTCTCGATCGTTCCGAGTGGATTACGTTTGCTGGAACATCATTGCAACCCTGATTTAGCGATTGACAGCTATGTTTTTGTGGCACAAGGTTAGTGATTAAATCTTCAATCAGTTTTAGAACGTAACTCACGCTAAAAATTACACCGCAAATAGTACGCCGTGAAGGGATTTTTGTTTTTAAACTGTGACTCTGGTTTTGCAGGCTCAGGTTTAAGTCGTATCAGATAGTCGAGGTCAGGATGACGATGCCGTACGCCGATCTGGATCAGTTTGAGCATCCGGATTATTTCAACTTTCATAAGCAGCGCTTGCTGCCCGTATTTCAGCCATTATTGATGTTTGGTGCTGCAATCAACATCATTTTTGGCATCAGCTTTCTGTTTACCCACCCGGATACAGGCAATATTGCCTTGTTTTGTATGTCTCTTGGCGCTTTGCTGATTCTCGGTATTCACTATTTTGTCGGCCGGATTGAGACTGAGAAAGCATTTACCGGTACTGTGCTTTCTCTGGGTTCTGCCAGCCTGATATTAACAACCTACTTTTTCGTTATTACTGATGATCGTTTTGTATTCGTCTCTTTTGCTGTTTTTTATTTTCTGTTCGGGCTATTTATCATTGCCCCTTTAGTCAATTTCCGGCTCACGATACTTTCTTTTCTACTCGTTGATTGCATAGTCTTTTCCGCATTTTTCAGTGTCGGTGTCGCACCTTTGGATTTCGTTATTACATTTCTGATGTATCTTTCGGGGATGTTCGTTTTTGTTGGAATTGGCATTTTTAAAGTAAGGCAGAATGCCGAATTGAGTTATCGTCTTTCAACCGATCTGTTTAAGCGATCGGTCAAAGATGATCTCACCCAGGTGCTAAATCGCGGCGCCTGGCATGATGTCATTAAGAACCAGCTTAATGGACTAGACAAGCGTGCGCTGCCGTTGACGTTGATGCTCATTGATATTGATTATTTTAAAGATATTAACGACAGTTATGGTCATATTGCCGGCGATAAGATTCTTATCAGAGTAGTTGAGTTACTCAATCAGCATCTGAGGAAAAAAGATTGCCTGGGCCGGTTGAGTGGTGACCAGTTCATCGTGTTTATGCCTATGTTGCCCCTGGCCGTTGCTGAAACTATTGCGGAACGGGTTCGCAGTCAGGTTCAGCTTACTTCAGTATCTCACTTAGGACGACCAATTCACATTACCTGTAGTATCGGCCTGACCAGTTATCAGCGGCCTGGAACTGATCTTGCGCGTCTGATTCAGGAAGTCGATACTGAGCTTTGTGCAGCCAAGCGGGCAGGGCGTAACCGGGTTTTTGCTGTTGAGTATTAGTTTACTTAAGAGCCTGCAATTCGCCAGTTGATCTGCTGTAGCTATCAGGACTGCCGTTTCATTATGCAATAACTTCTGGTTCTATAATGGTAGTGCATTTGCATTGTATATAGGCGATCATGCGTATCAATTTTATCGTATTAATTGGAGTGTGCTGTGGAAGATTTACTACCTGAACTCTGCGATCAGTTCCCGGAACTGGTACAGGTTGTTGAACCAATGTTTGGTAATTTTGGTGGCCGTGAGCGTTTTGGTGGCGAGATCGTTACCCTTAAGGCATTTGAAGATAACTCATTAGTCAGGGAGCAGGTCGCGCTTTCCGGCGAAGGCAAAGTACTGGTTGTTGACGGTGGCGGTTCAATGCGCCGGGCAATGCTGGGTGATATGCTGGCTGAAAAGGCGACTAAAAACGGTTGGGCCGGTATTATTATTTATGGCTGCATCCGTGACGTTAATGCCATCGGTGAACTTGATCTGGGGGTGCAGGCGTTAGGCGCTCATCCGATGAAAACGGAAAAGAAAGGCCTCGGCGAATTAAATGTAGAGGTCACTTTCGGTGGTGTCACTTTTAAACCTGGTCAGTTTGTTTATGCCGATAATAACGGTGTTCTGATCTCTCCTGAAAAGCTGGAATTAACAGCTTAAATCCCTTTTGGCGCTTCTCTGCCCGGAGAAGCGCGTTTGTTGCTTACCTCCACTTATTTTACATACCGATAAGCAGACTCTGCGCTCTTGCATAACATGTATTATTGTCACATGTTAATGATTCATATAAGATGTATTTTGTATGCATCTTTATGTTAGTTTTGAACAACGGGGCCTCTGGAGATAGTGGTCACTTTGATTTTTTTGTGGAGGAGTAGGTATGCGTAGATCCGAGGCTTTAAAGCAATTAAGCCGGGAGCATCATCAGGCGCTGGTGTTCAGTAAGAAGCTAGCCCGGATAAGCGATTTGGAAAGCGAACAGAAGCCTGTTGTATGGGCAGCATTTCGGGAAGAGTTATCTGAGCATCTGCTGCCTCATTTTTGTGAAGAAGAAGCGATGTTTGAGGCGTTAGGAGTGAATTGTAATCCCACAGCACTGGTGACTCGATTTCATACCGAGCATAAGGATTTACGGAATCTTCTTAACAGCACTTGCCCTACTGCAGCAATACCGCTGTCTGAACTGCTTAAGCAGCATGTGCGGTTCGAAGAACGTGAATTGTTTAACTGGCTCGAGGCGGAGTTTGGCAACGATTATCTGGCGTTGGTACTAGAGACGGGTGGCTGAAATGCGACAAACTGATGTTGTAATTATTGGCGCCGGACCATGCGGTTTATTTCAGGTGTTTGAGTTGGGATTACAAGGGCTGAAGGCTGTTGTAATTGATTCTCTGGATCGGGCTGGAGGGCAATGTATTAATCTTTATCCCGGTAAGCCGGTATATGACATTCCGGCAATTCCCGCAATCAGTGCTGAGGACTTAACCGGACGGCTACTAAGCCAGATAGCCCCTTTTGAACCCGAATTTTTTTTTAACGAGACGGTGGCAGGTATCTATGGTGACGCCGGTGCGTTTCAGGTCAGTTGTACTTCGGGTCTGAGGATCCAGGCTAAAGCAGTAGTTATCGCAAGCGGTGCTGGTGCATTTAAACCTGTTCAGCTAAAACTTGCTGGTATCGATGTATTGCGAGAGCGATCTTTGTTTTATCAGGTAAAATGTCCTGAACAACATCGGGATAAGCATGTTGTTATTCTGGGTGGTGGAGACTCCGCTCTTGACTGGGCTTTACAGCTGGAAAAAATCGCCGCATCAATTACTTTGATTCATCGTACTGACAGGTTTCGTGCGCAGCCTGCGTCGGTGAAGAAGATGATGCAACTTTGCAGTGATCTAAAAATGCAGTTCTTTCAGGGCAGGGTTGTTGAATATTCAGCGCTACAGGGAGAACTCAAATCGATTAAGGTCGCAGGTCGTGATGGTATTGTGCGCCGTATGGAGCTGGATCATCTGCTGGTCTTTTTTGGCTTGTCGGCCACCAGTAAACAGTTTGGCCAGTGGCAGCTGGAGCAGCAGTTTAATCAGATCGTCGTTGATACACAGAGATTTGGTACCAGCCGTGAAGGTATCTATGCAGTCGGTGATATCAACTGGTATCCGGGTAAAAGGAAGTTAATTCTAAGCGGTTTCCATGAGGCCGCTCTGGCAGCATTTGCGATCAAAGAGCAGTTGTTGCCGGGTAAGAAAGCTTATCTTCAATACACCACAACAAGTCCGTTAATGCATCAGCGATTAGGGGTACATCCGGATATCAGTGATCTGATTGACTAAGGTGGCTTTGCATGAATTACCGGCTGTACTCTTCCGTTGAGGTCATTTCTGCGAAGCTATAAGCGTCCTCTTCAATGCCGGATTGTCGATCAGGTCGGCCAGAGTATATTTTTGCAAGGTATGCATAAATGCACCTTGAGCCTCAGCAAGAACCTGTTGAAAGCTGCACACGCTTTTTATCCGGCAATCCTGAGAGAAACAGTCCACCAGAGGGGAAAGCCCCTCAGAATGACTAATAACAGCGCCTATATTTATCTCGTCAGGTGAGCGTGCGAGTTCGATACCGCCGTTTTTGCCCCGATAGGTCTTAAGGTATCCCGCTTTTGACAATGAATGTACAACTTTGCGCAGATGATCGACTGATATATCGTAAAAATGGGCAATCTCGGCAAGGGTTGATAGTCGCTCAGTGTTGTTAGCAACGTAGAACAGAGTTCTCAGAGTATAGTCAGAAAAGCGGCTTAGCTGCATTGTGTATCCGTCTTAAAATGTAACCTGAATATATCTTATATTACCCCAGCTGGATTTTAATTACTGTCGGTTTATATGCGTTTGATCAAGCATCAGGCTGCAAAATAGAATTTTATTCAATTGTCTGTACTCACTGCTTATAGTATTTTCAAACAACTGTTTAATACCTGTGCAGACAGTGTAAAGCAGATCAAGGGTGGTGGTTAATGGATTGTAGCCGCTCTTTCGCCAGTCTTAAGCCACCCTGCCATCACTGGATATCCAGTTCCAATTTTATATCTGATACTTTGAGGTCGAAGGAATGAACCACAATAATTCATTTTCTATAGCGCAGTCGTTGCTAGGTAAAAATATTCTGGTCACCGGAGTAACTGGCTTTCTTGGCAAAGTTGTAGTTGAAAAACTATTAAGGGAGGTACCTGAAATTGGTGGAATAACACTTTTAATCAGAGGTAGTAAAAAGCTTAGTGCAGGGCGGAGATTACAACAGGAGGTGTTCGATGTACCGCTGTTTGATAGTCTTAAAACTGTGTATGGTGCTGAATTTCAGGACTATATAAATAAAAAAGTCAGGCTTTTGGAAGGTGATTTGACGGAGCATTATTTTGGCTTGTCAGCCTTACGTTTTGAACAGTTAGCCGAATCCGTTGACCTGATTATAAATTCAGCGGCAAGTGTCGATTTTCGTGAACCACTGGATAAGGCGCTACAAACAAATACTCTGAGTCTGAACAATATTATCGCAGCTGCACGCAGACCCAGCGGGCGCACTGTGCCGGTGCTTCATGTATCGACCTGTTATGTAAATGGCTTTAACAAGGGGCTTATCAAAGAGGAGATTGCAGGGCCCGCCAAAGGAAACATTCCGCCATTATGTGAGAGCAGCTACCAGATAACCCATCTGCTTGACCGTCTGGAGTTAAAAATTGATGCGATACGCAAGCGCTATTCCAATCTGAAGGAGCAGCGGGAAGAACTGATCAAACTTGGTATTCAGGAAGCGGTTAGTTATGGCTGGAATGATACTTATACCTTCACAAAGTGGCTCGGTGAGCAGATCCTGATCAGAGATCTGGCTAAGAAGAATCTGACCATTGTACGGCCGTCGATCATCGAGAGTGCGGTGCAATTTCCAAAGCCCGGTTGGGTTGAAGGAATTAAGGTTGCTGATGCGCTGATTTATGCCTATGCAAAAAAGCGTTTGTCGGTATTTCCTGGAGATCCTGACAGTATTTTGGATGTAATCCCCGTAGATCTTGTTGCCAACGCGGTAATCATAGCGGCAGCCGAAGTCTGTATTAAACCACCTCAGTTGCGTATTTATCAGTGCTGTAGCGGTCGCAGTAATCCGATCAGCCTGTCGCGTTTTGCAGATTATATTGAACAGGAAGCTAGGCAAAACTTTGCCAGTTATCCAAAGCTGTTTGCCGGAAATAAGGTAAGTCGAGCCAGAATTATCAGCCCGCAACGACTCGAACTGTATCTTAAAGCACTCGCTCGTTTAGTTTATTACAAAGGCCTGATCAGAAAATTGTTGGGTTCTAAAAAAGTTGGTAAGACGGTAAAGAAGGTTAGTACTACCGCCGAATTAGCTAAGATATACGGTTATTACTGTGCAGCAGACTATCGCTTTGATAGTACTAAGCTTGAGCAATTAGCAACCTACCTTGAACCGGAAGAGCGGGACCGTTATGTCATTCGTGCAGATAGTTACCAATGGCAGCATTACTTGCAAGAAATCCATATGCCGGGCCTGCACCGTTACGCTTTGGATAAGCGTCCGACAACTCCTTTGCCACAGCCTTCACGGATTGAAGAGGCCGCTCCGATCTATAAGGTCGCCTGACTTTACAGGCCGCTAGCGTTGATAAATGCTCTTTAATAAAAAAGGCCGCTTAGCGGCCTTTGTTCTTACAGATGAATATCTCAACCTTTCGGGCGGTTATCAAAAACCCGTTTGGCTTTACCTTCAGAACGCGGCAGGCCACCCACCGGCACAATCTCAATCTTAGTCGAGATACCCACCACCGACTTAATATGGTGAGACAGCTCTTTCATCGCCTGATCCTGATTCGCAGATTGCGCTTCCGGGGCCATCTCGACTTTCACCAGTACCGTGTCCAGGTTGCCCTGCTTGCCGACAACGATCTCGTAGTGTGGCGCCAGCGCCGGAATCTTCAGAATCTGCTCTTCGATCTGAGTCGGGAATACGTTCACGCCACGGATGATCATCATGTCATCGGAGCGGCCAGTGATCTTATCGATACGACGCATCGGACGCGCGGTACCCGGCAACAGACGGGTCAGGTCGCGGGTACGGTAACGGATGATCGGCAACGCTTCTTTGGTCAGGGAGGTGAATACCAGTTCACCGTATTCGCCGTCAGGCAGTACTGCACCGGTATTCGGATCGATGATCTCAGGGTAGAAATGATCTTCCCAGATAGTCGGGCCATCTTTGGTTTCAATACATTCCATCGCGACACCCGGTCCCATCACTTCAGACAGGCCATAGATATCAACCGCATCGATACCCAGGCGGTTTTCGATGTTCTTACGCATCTCTTCGGTCCACGGTTCGGCACCGAAGATACCCAGACGCAGTGAAGTATCCCGAGGATCCAGACCCTGGCGTTCCATCTCATCGATGATATTGAGCATGTAAGACGGCGTCACCATGATGATGTCGGGATCGAAGTCACGCATCAGCTGAACCTGTTTCTCGGTCTGACCGCCGGACATCGGAATAACCGTACAACCCAGACGCTCGGCACCGTAATGGGCGCCCATACCGCCGGTGAACAGGCCGTAACCGTAAGAGATATGCACCTTGTCGCCGTAATGACCGCCAGCCGCACGGATCGAACGCGCCACGACGTCAGCCCAGGTGTTGATATCGTTTTGGGTGTAACCCACTACCGTTGGCTTGCCGGTAGTCCCGGACGAGGCATGAATCCGCACCACTTCGTTCATCGGCACCGCGAACGAATCAAACGGATAGGCATCACGCAGATAGGCTTTAGTGGTAAACGGGAACTTGCCCAGATCATCCAGAGTCTTCAGATCAAACGGATGTACGCCGTGCTCTTTACAGAGGTTATGGTACGACGGCACATTGTTGTAGGCGTGGGCGATACTCCACTGCATGCGGTTAAGCTGCAGCTCACGCAGTTCATCGATGCTTGCAGTTTCAATCTGATCAAGAGAACCGCGTAATGGCTGGTCATATTGCATGGTTATTCTCGTCCTGTCTTATAGTTCTGTTGAGCGCATCTTTATAGTTATGTCGGTATTCGGGACCGTGATGCGCTTCTTTTACTGCATTTTTGATACAACTGGCGGGCTGTTTACTGCCGCTATCAGTTACACCCGTTCGATGATCAGGGCTATACCCTGACCCACACCGATACACATAGTGCACAGTGCGTAGCGGCCACCGGTACGGTGCAGCTGATACATCGCAGTCGTCACCAGGCGAGCGCCGCTGGCACCCAGAGGGTGACCCAGAGAGATCGCACCGCCGTTCGGGTTAACGTTGGCGGCATCATCCGACAGACCCAGATCACGCATGACCGCCAGCCCCTGTGAGGCAAACGCTTCGTTCAGTTCGATAACATCCATCTGCTCCAGCGTCAGACCGGTTTTTGCCAGTACTTTGCGGGTAGCAGGCGCAGGGCCGAAACCCATAATACGGGGCTCAAGGCCAGCGGTTGCCATACCGACAACCCGTGCTTTCGGTGTAAGGCCGTGTTTTTCTGCAGCCTCTTTAGATGCGATCAGCAGAGCACAGGCACCGTCGTTAACGCCGGATGCGTTACCCGCCGTAACCGAGCCGCCTTCACGGAACGGCGCGCGCAGCTTGCCCAGCGCTTCCAGCGTCGTCGAGGCACGTGGGTGCTCATCGGTATCCACTACGACAGGATCGCCTTTGCGCTGCGGGATAACCACCGGCACGATCTCATCAGCAAACAGACCCTGCTCCATTGCGGCAGCAGTCTTCTGCTGGCTGCGAAAAGCAAACAAGTCCTGGTCTTCGCGGGAGATATTGAAATCTTCAGCCACGTTCTCGGCAGTCTCCGGCATGCTGTCGACACCAAATTCAGCTTTCATCTTCTTATTGATGAAACGCCAGCCGATAGTGGTGTCGTACAGACCGTTCGGATTACGGCTGAAAGCGGATTCCGCTTTACCCATAACAAACGGTGCACGGGACATCGACTCACAGCCACCGGCAATCATCAGGTCGGTCTCGCCCGACTTAATAGCACGGGCGGCATAACCGATGGCATCCATACCGGAGCCGCACAGACGGTTGATCGTGGTGCCCGGCACATCGGTCGGCAGACCGGCCAGCAACGCGGACATACGCGCCACGTTACGGTTGTCTTCACCGGCCTGATTGGCATTACCGTAGATGATGTCTTCAACCTGCGTCCAGTCTACATCCGGGTTGCGGTCCATCAGGGCCTTGAGAGGTATCGCGCCCAGATCATCGGGACGTACCGGGGCTAACCCGCCACCGTAACGACCAAAAGGGGTGCGAACCGCATCACAGATAAAAGCGTCTTGCATGGCCTTACTCCTTTGTCAGGCTGACTATTCCGGAATTACCGAACCTTTAATCTGGTAGGATTTGCCACGGAAGTAGCCTAGCTCTTCATCTTTCTGATTGTACAAGGTAATGTCATATACACCAGTCCGCCCGCTGCGGGTTCGCTCTTTCGCGATGGCGGTCAGAGTGTCACCTTCAAAACCCGGAGCAACAAAATCAATAGTGCAGCCGCTGGCGACCGTTACCTTGTTATAGGTATTACAGGAATGGGCGAAAGCAGTGTCACAGAGTGCAAACATGAAGCCACCATGACTCATAGCGTATCCATTGAGCATATCTTTGCGGACCTGCATAGATAATTTGGCGTAGCCAGGGGCTACTTCGTCGATATTAATGTCCATGCCTTGTGCGGCGTAATCACGCTCATGCAAGACTGCGCTACAAGCTTCTGCCAGTTGTTGCGGGGTCATGTTTTCTACCAGCATTATGCGCCTCCGGCTACTTTGCGCAGCAATAGTGGCGATGCCCGATATCGGTCTTCACCGTAAGCATCGATCAGGTTGTCCAGCACATCCAGGGCATAGCTCAGGCCCAGAGTGGTGACCCATTCAATCGGTCCGCAAGGGTAGTTTACGCCGCCTTTCATGGCGATATCGACAGCCGCGTCATCGCATACTTGCTGATTAACAGCATCAAATCCTTCATTAGCCAGCATGCACACCGTACGCATTACCGCCATGCCCGGCACATCGTCGATAATACTGACGGCTTTACCGGCAGCCTGAAACAGGCCGATCGCAGCATTGATAGCGTCCTCAGAAGCCTGATCAGCAGGCGCCAGGGCGATACGGGAAGCTGTTGTGTAGTCCAGAGCCAGATCGAAGTTAACCAGGTTTGGACGCATAGTTTCACCTGCACGCTGCGTCGTGAACTGACCGTTGGTCAGCATCAGGGTGGCATCGCCAACCATAATCATGCCTTCAACTTCGTCGTTCTCAACGCGATTGATTTTGACACCCGCTTGCTCGAACAGCGGTACCAACGCTTCGGCTACGCCTAAGTCTCCCTCGATCGTGATACTGCTCGGAGCAGACTGGGCATCAGCCGTTGCGGGTGTGGCTTTTACGGCATCTTCGCTATAGTCGTAGAAGCCTTTACCGCTCTTGCGGCCAAAGTGACCGGCATCAACCAGCTCTTTTTGAATCAGCGATGGCAGGAACCTTGGGTCGTTATAGAACGCCTCAAATACTGAACAGGTCACAGCATAGTTAACGTCGTGACCGATCAGATCCATAAGCTCGAATGGGCCCATACGGAAGCCGCCGCACTCACGCAGCAGGGCGTCGATGGTGGCTATATCCGCTGCACCTTCCTGATTAATACGCAGGCCTTCGGCGTAGAACGGGCGGGCAACACGGTTCACGATAAATCCAGGGGTGGATTTAGCATGTACGGGCAGCTTGCCCCAGATGGCTGACAGGTCGTAGATGTCCGCAGCAATTTGAGGGTCGGTATCCAGGCCGCTTATAACTTCAACCAACTTCATGATCGGCGCCGGATTGAAAAAGTGCATACCCACCAGATTCTGCGGACGCTTCATACTTGAACCGATAGCGGTTACCGAGATAGAAGAGGTATTGGTTGCGATAACGGTGGATTCAGCGCAGATATCTTCCAGCTGGCCAAATACCTGCTGCTTAATATCAAGGCGTTCAACAATCGCTTCAATAACCAGGTTGGCTGGTGCCAGATCATTGATTACGGATACTGGCAGAATGCGGGCGACCAATGCATCTGCATCATCCTTCGTCATACGACCGCGCTCAACAAGCTTATTCAGACCTTTAGCGGTATTATCGATACCACGCTGGGCTGCGCCTTCAGCTGCGTCGAACAGCAGTACCTGATGACCTGCCTTTGCTGCAACCTGAGCAATGCCCGCACCCATAGTGCCGGCACCGATAACTGCAATAACAGAATCTGTAGAAAAACGACTCATAATATAAACTCCGTACTTATCTGTTATTACTGGCCTTTGAATTCAGGCTGACGCTTGGCCATGAAAGCGCCAACGCCTTCGCGGTAATCTTCGGTGCGGCCGGCAATGGTCTGCAGGTCACGCTCAAGGTCCAGTTGCTCATCGAATGTATTGGTCGAAGAGGCTTGAATTGCGCGCTTGATCAGAGCCAGGCCTTTAGTTGGCTGGGTAGCCAGTTGTTTAGCCATCGCCAGTGCCGCATCTTTGAGCTCTTCAGGCTCAAAGGTCTTCCAGATCATGCCCCATTGTTCAGCTTGCTCGGCAGATAGTTTGTCACCCAGCAGGGACAGCGCCATTGCACGAGGCGTGCCCAGTGCTCGGGGCAGGGTCCAGGTACCACCGGAATCCGGTACCAGGCCAATTTTACAGAAAGCCTGAATAAAGCTGGCTTTCTTCGAGGCTAGAACGATGTCACAGGCCAGCGCGATGTTTGCACCAGCGCCTGCAGCCACGCCATTAACGGCGCAGATTACAGGCATCTCCAGGGCGGTAATTGCACGGATCATCGGGTTGTAGTTCTTTTCGATGGACTCACCCAGGTTCGGCATCTCTGCACCGGGTGCGACATTGCGATCGCTCAGATCCTGGCCAGCGCAGAAACCACGGCCGTTACCGGTAATCAGCAGGCAACGAACTTCAGCATTAGTTTTTACTTGTTTCAGGGCATCACGCATTTCGGCGTGCATCTCTGTGTTAAAGCTGTTCAGGCTGTCCGGACGGTTGAGGGTCAGAACTGCTACACCTGAGGTGATTTCAAACTCAATATTTTCGTATGCCATCTGATTATTTTCCTTGGAAGTTCGGGCGACGTTTTTCCATGAAAGCGGCGATGCCTTCATTACGGTCTTCTGTTGCGGCCAACAGAGTAAACGCTTTTCGCTCCAGGTTGAGACCGGTTTCTAACGTTGTTTCGTAAGCTTTGAGCAGGGATTCTTTCGCAAGACGCGCCGCGATAGGCGGCTTACGGGCGATGGTTTTAGCCAGTTTCAGTGCCCGGGTATAGCTCATTTCAGGGATAGTGACTTCACTGACCAGACCAAATTCACGGGCCTGTTCTGCGCTGATGAATTCGCCAGATAAAACCAGCTGCATGGCCATTGATTTGCCGACTGTGCGCAGCAGGCGTTGAGTGCCGCCAGCTCCTGGAATAATACCCAGATTGATTTCCGGCTGACCGAACTGAGCAGTGTCACCTGCGATAACAATATCGCAGTGCATCATCAGTTCGCAGCCGCCGCCCAGGGCAAAGCCATTAACAGCAGCTATTATAGGCTTCGGGAACTGAGCGATACGACGCCAGTAGGTCGGGCGAGGATCGTTCATCACACCGACAGCATCGAGCTCTGCCATCTCTTTAATATCCGCGCCGGCGGCAAATACTTTTTCACCACCGGTTATTACCACGGCGTTGATTGTGTTGTCGGTATTAACCTGATCCAGCACTTCCGCGATCTCTTTGAGCAGATTGGTACGCAGTGCGTTACGGGCTTCAGGGCGGTTCAGGGTAATGGTAATAACACCGGCGTCGGCGTCTGAAACCAGAATATCTTGATAATCGGACATCATTTATCTCAACATGTCTTTATTAAATCGGGTCATATAAAAAGTGTCACTTCGCAGTGATTTGCTGAAGTGACGCCGGTTTGGGGCCGTCAGATAGCACAGGCATGATGACTCAGACCGGTGCATTCAGTCCTATACGGCCAAGCAGATCATTAATCTGGCCTTCCCATGCGGTCAGGCGAGAATCGTTACTTTGCTTGATCAGACCGTATTGCTGGAAGCGGGCGTTGTGCTCGGAATCAGCACGACCAAAGGTGGCGGCAACACGTGGGTACCAGTAATCGACAGCGGCTTGCGCTGAGGCCGTGCCGCTATGGTCGATCGCATCCTGCAAGCCTTTTTCACCCATTTCGATATGTGCTTGCTCAGACTTAACGATCTCAATCATCGCTTCGGCTAGTGGTGCGTAAGATGCGTGCCGCAACTCACCCAGCTGCACGCTGGAAGCGGTACCCATCAGGGTATTCAGGATCAGTGCATCGACCCAGCCTTCCAGTGGATAATGGAATACATTAAGACGCTTATCACCGCCGATGCGGCGATTGCCAAGATCGACAGTACGATCCAGACGGGACGCCCAGGCATGGGAGGATACATATAAGCGAGGTTCAACGTTGAAGTCTTTTAGCAAGTCGAGTATTTGCTCAGCGTGATCGAAACGGTCAGCAACGATCTGTGCTGCGGTACGACGCTCACGCAGGCCCGGACCATGGTTGATCATGTTGGCGAATCCAGCGGCACCGGCTAGCTGGGAGTCTACAAAGACCACCATCAACCGCATTAGCTCGGAACGATAGCCTTTTGGCAGCTCCTCACCTCGTTGAATCATTTCACCATTGCTGATGCGCTCGATCAGAGCTTTATCATCCATTGCCATATACGCCTCTCGGTTATGTCGCTGGTGCGATAATGTTGCTACTTATGTAACAGCTTATCAATCATTGCGAACAGCATAAGCCATGCTATTTTTATTCAGATTAGCCTTAGATTAACGCAAAAAGCAAAAGAGATACAATAATATCAGCAATAAATATTCTTTTCGTATCACTTTGTTTGGTGTATCTTTAGTTCCAATCGAATAAAATTTATCTGGCGATACTGCTGAACTGCTCACTTGAGGGGCTCAATAAAGTAGGTTGCTTGGAATAGAAGATGCGAGAGGAATTATGGCTGATATCGCAATCCTGGTAGGAACTGAATCCGGAAACGCCCAGATGGTCGCGGATACCCTGAGCGATGAGCTGGGTATGGAGCATGATGTAGTGGTTCATGAAGAGCCGGAACTGGATGAGCTTGATCTGGCCAGTCGTGAGATTCTTATCATTTGCTGCTCCACCCACGGCGACGGCGAGCTGCCGGATAATATCATCCCATTGCATGACGCCCTGAAAGAGGGTGATATGGACCTGTCCCACCTTAAGTACGGTATCGTAGCCCTGGGCGACCAGACCTACCACCAGACTTTCTGTCAGGCCGGTAAGGACATGGATGCGGTATTTGCCGCCCGCGGTGCACTGCGTGTCGGCGAGCGTTTAGAGATCGATGCCTGCACCCAACCGCTGCCAGACGAGGACGCATTAGATTGGGCTAAAGAATTCATGGCTGAATTATAAAAATTCAGACACTGTTAAATGATGAAACAAGAAGTACGAATAGATATACATTAAAGAACTAAATACAGTGGGGCTGTGTCATCGACACGGCCTTTTGCTTAGAAAGCCGGTAGGCAAGCGTGAAGCCGGTTTTCGCAACATAGAAAAAGAGAATTATTATGAGCCAGTCATTGTTTGAGCAGCATCAGGAAACATTACAAGGTGCACTGAAGGCGATCCGTACCCGTGATTACTGGAGCCCGTACCCGGAGAGCCCGAGCCCGCGCAAGTACGGCGAGACCGCCGACAAAGATGGTCAGGCGGCGTTTAAAGCGCACCTCAATGGCTCATTTGAACTGAAAATGCCGGGTATCACCGGCGAAGCGGGCAGCGAAGTATCGCCTTACGGTTTCGATCTGGGCGTGAAGTACCCGACCGTTGATATCGATGTGCTGCTGCCAGCGATGAAAGACGCCCAGAAAGCCTGGCGCGATATCGGTGTCGATGCCCGTGCCGCGATCTGCCTTGAGATCCTGAAGCGCATCAACGCCCGCAGCTTTGAAATTGGCTACGGTGTGATGCACACCTCCGGTCAGGGCTTCATGATGGCCTTCCAGGCCGGTGGCCCGCATGCCCAGGACCGTGGTCTTGAAGCAGTGGCTTACGGCTACGAAGCGATGACCAGCGCACCGGGTAGCGCTACCTGGACTAAGCCACAGGGTAAGCATGATCCACTGGTGCTGGATAAGAAATTTACTGTCGTTGGTCGCGGTGTCGGTCTGGTAATCGGTTGCTCGACCTTCCCGACCTGGAATACCTATCCGGGTATGTTTGCTTCCCTGGTTACGGGTAATCCTGTTGTCGTTAAGCCACACCCAGCCGGTATCCTGCCAGCCGCGATCTCTATCCAGATCGCACAGCAGGTACTGGAAGAGCAGGGCCTGCCGCCACATATCGTATCCATGGTAATCGATGCTGATCCGGCACAGCCATGCACCAAAGAACTGGCTCAGCACGCTGCTGTGAAGCTGATCGACTTTACCGGTAACACCGCCTTTGGTGACTGGCTGGAGCAGAACTGCCCGCAGGCACAGGTGTATACCGAGAAAGCCGGTGTGAACACCATCATCGTCGATTCCACCGACAACTTTAAGGGCATGATCCAGAACCTGTCGTTCACCCTGAGCCTGTACTCCGGCCAGATGTGTACCACGCCGCAGGATATCTTTATCCCGGCGGGCGGTATCGAGACGGATCAGGGCCACAAGAGCTTTGATGATGTTGCCTCTGCACTGGCAACCGGTCTGGACAAGTTCCTGTCAGATCCGGAACGTGCCGGTATGGTACTGGGTTGTATCCAGGCTGATGTCACCGATAAGCGGGTCGACAATGCCAAAGCACTGGGCACAGTGGTACGTGATTCTGATCGTCCGGTGAACCCGTGGTTTAAAGAGGCGCGCATGCGCAGCCCGCTGCTCCTGAGCATCGATGCGGACAAAGAAGATACCTATATGGAAGAGCTGTTCGGCCCGATCACTTTCCTGATCAGGACCGAAAGCACGGACCACTCAGTACAGTTGGCGCATAAAGCAGTCAGCAACCACGGTGCGATCACCATGGGCTGCTACTCCACGACTGATGCGGTACTGGATCAGATCGAAGAAGCGGCGCTGGATTGCGGTGTAGCCCTGTCCAGCAACCTGACCGGCGGTGTGTTCGTCAACCAGAGTGCGGCATTCAGTGACTTCCATGCCACTGGCTGCAACCCGGCAGCGAACGCTTGTCTGTCTGACTTAGCGTACGTAGCCAACCGATTCCGCGTGGTTCAAAGCAGAAAGCATGCTTAAGTAATAGCGTTCACTGTATAAATTCATTATGCCGACTCAATCGTCGGCAGTAAGATTAAGGAATAGCCATGAGCTTTGAATGTATTCTGAGTGAAGTGAAGCAGGGGGTTGGTATTATTACCCTGAATCGTCCTAAGGCGATGAACGCCCTTAATTCGAAACTGTGTCGTGAAGTCGGTGAGGCAGTTGATAGCTTTGAGGCAGATGACAGCGTCGGCTGTATCATTATTACCGGCGGCGACCAGGTATTTGCTGCGGGCGCTGATATCAAAGAGATGAAAGATCAGACTTTTGCTGACCTGTATGCCAAAAACTTCCCCTATATCCAGCGTGATTGCTGGCGTGCTATCGATGAGGCCCGCAAACCTGTAATAGCTGCAGTTGCCGGGTTCGCTTTGGGTGGCGGTTGTGAGATGACTATGGCCTGCGACTTCATCATTGCAGCTGATAGCGCTAAATTCGGCCAGCCGGAAATTGGTATTGGTACGATGCCTGGTGCCGGTGGTACGCAACGCCTGACTAAAGCGGTAGGCAAGGCTAAGGCGATGGAGATGTGCCTGACCGGGCGAATGATGGGGGCGGAAGAAGCCGAACGCGCTGGCCTGGTATCGCGCATTGTGGTCGCAGATGAGCTCGCTGAGCAGTCATTCAAGACTGCCCGTAAGATCGCCTCCATGTCCCGTCCGGCAGTCACCCTTATCAAGGAGTCTGTTGATATGGCTGTGAGCAGTTCACTGGATGATGGTCTGCGTTTTGAACGTCGTGCCTTTGAAGCGACTTTTGCGTTTGAAGATTGCTCAGAAGGTATGAATGCTTTCGCAGAGAAGCGTAAACCAGAATTCAAAAACCGCTAGCACCAGCTGGTGATTAACTTAACCGCCGCTCGTATTTGTACCAGCGGCGGTTTTGTTTAGGGAAGAAAGTTATGAGTATTAAGACCATTGAGATAACCATGGCGCAATGGCAGGAAGCGTTCTCTGCCAAAGAAATCAATCCAGATGCAGATAATCCAAAGCTGCTTGAAGATGAGTTCGCTGCTGAAGAGCTGGCTCAGAAGGTTGGAGAAAATCATGTCTGGACCCTGAAATATGCCGACGAAGGTGATGCTGATAGTAAAGTTCTGGTTAATGGACTCTGGTCGGTCGGCGCGGTAGGCTTCTATATTACAGAGGAAGCTTATTCAGATGATGAAGACTACGTGGTAACGCAATGAAACTTAAAGGAAAGAAGGCTTGGATTACCGGTGCCAGCTCAGGTATTGGTCAGGCAACCGCGCGGCTCCTGGCTAGCGAAGGTGCAGACCTTATTATCAGCGCGCGTCGTGAAGATCGCTTGCAGCAACTAGAGCAGGAGCTTACCGCTAAGGGGTGTAATGTACTGGTTGCACCGGTTGATGTCTCTGATCGTAAAGGGATGGAGCAGGTCGGTTCAATGATCGCGGCAAATGGTGGCATTGATATCCTGATCAACAATGCCGGTACTATGCCGATCAGTCCGATTATCAATGGTCGGGTCGATGAGTGGGAGCAGATGATTGATACCAATATTAAGGGTGTCCTTTATGCGATCAACGCGGTCTATCCGGGAATGGCGGAGCGCAAAGAGGGACATATCGTTAATATAAGTTCTGTTGCAGCTACGCTGACTTATCAGAGTGCAGGAGTCTACGGTGGCACTAAGCACGCGGTCCGGGCTATCTCTGATACCTTGCGAAAAGAGGCTATTCGGTACGGCGTTCGGGTGACAGATATTCAGCCGGGTTCGGTGGATACTGAGCTGCCGGACAGTATTGCCCACGATAAGATTCGTGCTGCTGTGAAGGATAATATGTACGGCGAAGACATGCCGAATTTGCAGCCTGAAGATATCGCCAACGGCATCTTCTACGCTTTGAGCCAGCCTGCCTACGTCGATGTCAGTGAGCTCTTGATAAGACCGGTAATTCAGGAAAACTAGTTTGGGCGCAAGCGTTCGGCGATCAATAGTTACCTTTTAACCCCTGATGACATAGTATCTTAGCCCCTGTTGACATAGTATCTGCGTCAGCAGGGGCTTTCTAATTTCTAATGTCTTGGATATATCACTTTGTACAAATTACTTATCTTTGATTGGGATGGCACTATTATCGATTCCGCCGCCCGTATTATTTCCAGTATGCAGCAGGCTGCACGTGACCTTGAACAGCCGGAACTGTCCGATGCTGCGGTTAGAGACATTATTGGGCTGGGCTTGCCTGAAGCTATTCGGGTGCTGATTCCTGGTGTCGATGAGGCGATGATCCCGGCAATGCGTGAGCGTTACGGTCATTATTACCTGGGCGTCGATGAAACTCCGACGGCGTTGTTTGATGGGGTACATGAAACTCTTCTCAGCCTGAAGAATAAAGGTTATCGGCTGGCTGTAGCTACCGGCAAAAGTCGGCGCGGATTACAGCGGGTATTTGAAGATACCGGATTGGAATATCTGTTTGAGGCCTCCCGTTGTGCCGATGAAACAACTTCAAAACCAGACCCTCACATGCTTGAGGAAATTTTGGCAGAGACTGGGGTATCAGCTGCCGATGCGGTTATGATCGGTGATACGGAATTTGATCTGGAAATGGCTGTCAGAGCTGGTATGGATAATATAGCCGCCAGTTACGGCGCCCACCATATCGACCGTTTAAGGCGCTATAATCCAGTATTAGAGATGCACGCTTTCCCTGAATTGGAAAGCTGGCTGGTTGAGCGTTCTTTAGAACGCTGATACAGAATACGTTTTTAAGGAGAGCTTTGTGGAAGATAAGCACTGGCAGGCAGATGCCGGAAAGGATACCGACAGCGAGATCATTAAAAAGCACGAAACGAAAACCAAAGAGTGGCGCCTGATTGAACGTCTGATTATGGGATTGCAGGGCGAACAGCGGAAAGCTCGTCGCTGGGGTATCTTCTTCAAGTCGCTAACATTTGGTTATCTGTTTATTTTGCTGGGTATTTTTCTGATGGGCGACGGGCTCTCTCCTGATGCGCTAGAAGAGGGGCCGCATACTGCAGTGGTTCAGGTGAAAGGCCCGATTGCTGATGGCGAAGATGCCAATGCCGACGCCATTATATACGCTTTACGTCAGGCGTTTGAGGCGGAAAATTCCAAAGCGGTTGTGATCAGGATTAACAGCCCGGGTGGTAGTCCGGTCCAGGCTGGTTATGTTTACGATGAAATAAAACGCTTACGAGCGCTGCACAGTGATAAGAAAACCTATGCGGTTATTATGGATATCGGCGCATCCGGGGCTTATTACATCGCCGCGGCAGCTGATGAAATCTACGCAGATAAAGCAAGCCTGGTGGGCTCTATCGGTGTTGTCTCTTCCGGTTTTGGTTTTGTCGATCTGATGGAAAAGCTGGGCGTTGAGCGTCGCGCGCTGACCGCCGGTGACAATAAAGCATTGCTGGATCCTTTTTCGCCCCTTAAGGATGAAGATCGTCAATTCTGGCAGTCTGTGCTGGATACCACGCATAAGCAGTTTATCGCTCAGGTAAAGCAGGGGCGGGGAGAGCGTTTGAAAGACATTCCTGAACTCTATAGTGGTTTGGTCTGGACCGGAGAGCAAGCTGTAGAGCTGGGTCTTATTGATGGCCTGGCCAGTAGCAGCTACGTCGCCCGTGAGATTGTTGGTGCTGAAGAGTTGGTTGATTATTCGCCTAAAGGATCGGCATTTGAGCAGTTTGTTGACCAGCTGGGTGTTAGTTTTGCAAAAGGACTGAGTACGCAGCTTGGCTTGAACGCTCCGGTACAGCTCAGATAACAGTCCGCAGAAATTCTAAGTAGAAATAGAAAACCCCTCGATCGAGGGGTTTTTTGTGACTTAAATTCAAGCGCGCCTACAAAGTGGACAGGATAGTATTCAGTGTCGGATCCGCAATCTGACTTGCCGGGGTCAGGGTTTTACGCTGCCAGGGAATGAAGCCAAAATACCAGCAGCGCCAGAAGCCAACGCTGGCTTGCGGGTTTTCTTCGAGTAGTTGTTCCAGTGTTTGTATCTTGCCAAGCTCTACGCCTATAGCCTCTTTGAATACCTGGTGGACGAATTTTGAACAGAATTGTCGGTCAGAGTTGTATTTAAAACCAAGATGGTAGATTGCTCCTATTCTTTTCTCCGCCGCAGTTTTTAACTTTTGAATCTCTGCATCGGTAGGCGCCTGTTTCAAGCGGCGTACCATGACTTCATTGTTGCAGGTGCGGGAGAGGAATTTACGTAGCGGTGTTTTGGTTACAAAAGGCACCTTGCTTTCAACAACCAGCCATTGGTTTTGTTCTTTGATAGCGAAGCCAACATGGGAGCTCCAGCTGCCAGTACCCCGTGCAACCTGCTTATATAAGAAGGCGTCAATTGAGATGAACAGGACGTCGCCTTCTTTGAGGCTGGCGCCGACCTGCTGTTCAAGGGTATCCAGTTGCTGCTTTTTCATGCTTAGCTCCATTTTGAGTGTCGTCGTTATCTGATGGAGTTAAGTGTCTGCATTTGGTGGTGCTGTATCTATATTACTGAAAAAGGTAGCGTATTCTGATACCTGAGGCTCAGATTACCTTTACGTTTTCCTTTTCCAGCATTCTGATCAGTCTGATAAGAGGCAGCCCGACGAGGGTGTTAGGATCGTCACCCTCCAGCTTATCGAACAGAGCGATGCCGAGTCCTTCAGATTTAAAACTGCCAGCACAGTTGTAAGGCTGTTCAGCATTTAGATAGTTACTGATCATCTGTGGATCCAGATTGCGAAAATGCACCTTAAAAGGAACGACTTCGGTTTGTGATTGATCAGTACGGCAATTAAGCACGCTAATAGCCGTTAAAAAGGTAATTACCTGGCCGGAGGCGTCTTGCAACTGCTTTACTGCGTTTTCATAGTTGCCTGGTTTGCCTATAATGGTGCCGTTTATGATCGCTGTCTGGTCTGAGCCGATGATCAGCGCATCAGGATAGAAGGCTTGCAGGGCCCTGGCTTTAGCCAGCGCCAGGCGGGCAACGTAATCTGGTGCAGATTCATGGTCTTGAGCAGATTCGTCAATATCAGGTGACTGGGTTTCATAGTTGAGATTTAGTTTGTCCAGAATAGCCTGTCTATAGGGGGAACTGGAGGCCAGAATCAGTTGCTGCATGGTGAGAAAGCTCCAAAAAACGTGGTTGTCAGCTAAGCTGCAGATATTAACCTGTTTTTTTCACTTTAAAAGCCTTATTTCCTTTGACAGCGGGGGGTTTGATCCCTAGAATTGCGCGCTTATGACGAACGCCCCATTACCAAAAAAAATTGACCCGCGTAAGCTTGCTGAGCGGGGAGTGCGAATAGAAGGTGAAGCTGGAA
Source organism: Amphritea sp. HPY (assembly GCF_050870985.1). NCBI lineage: Bacteria > Pseudomonadati > Pseudomonadota > Gammaproteobacteria > Oceanospirillales > Oceanospirillaceae > Amphritea > Amphritea sp. HPY. The sequence goes on from NZ_CP194015.1 coordinate 1,458,589, forward strand.
TAAGTCAGTTCCCGAATCTAGCATCTATGCTGGCTGACGAACAGGGCAAAGTGACAGTGGATCTGCAGTTCGAAAACGACGAGCTGCGTATTCGTACAATTAAGGGTTGCGCAGGTGGTAAAGTCAATATGACTTGCCAGCGCTGTCTAGAGCCGGTTGAGATAACTGTTGAAGCAAATTTCAATCTAGCTATCGCTCCGACTGAGGAGCACGCAAAGACTCTGCCCAAGTACTACGATCCTTTGATTGTGGAGGGCGAGGAATTGCAGTTGTTATCGATGGTGGAAGAGGAGCTGATTTTATCACTTCCGATTGTGCCATATCATGATGATTGCAGTGTGCAGATGTCCTACGGTGACGAGGCAGCGGCAGATGCCGCAACAGATTCAGATAAAACGAACCCTTTCAGTGTATTAGCCTCACTGAAGGCTGATAAACAGTGAAATAGGAGCAATAACCCATGGCAGTACAAAAGAGCAAAGTAACTCGTTCACGTCGCGGTCAGCGTCGTTCTCACGATGCACTGAGCAACCCAACTCTTTCCGTTGAAGCTACTACAGGTGAACTTCACCGTCGTCATCACGTAAGTGCTGATGGTTTTTACCGCGGTAAGCAGGTTGTTGCACAGCAAGACGACGAGTAAGCTTGTCAGACAGCATTTATATCGCGGTTGACGCGATGGGCGGGGACTTCGGTCCCCGTGTTATTATTCCTGCCTCACTCGATGCTTTACAGCGTCACCCCCGGCTGAACCTTAAATTGGTTGGCCAGCCACAAGTTCTCACTCCAATCCTGGAGCAGCAGTTAAGTAACGTTTCATCTGAAATTGCAGCCCGAGTCTCTGTCGTTGCGGCTGAAAATGTTATCCCTGATGACGAAAAACCTTCGTTAGCCCTGCGTAAGCGCAAAGACAGTTCCATGTTCAGAGCTATCTCAATGGTTGCCGATGGCGAGGCTCAAGCCTGTGTCAGTGCTGGCAATACCGGTGCGTTAATGGCGTTGGGCCGTTTTTCACTTAAGATGCTGCCGGGCATTGATCGTCCGGCGATTATTACCGCAATACCTTCTCCCGGTGGTGCTAGCTACATGCTTGATCTGGGGGCGAATGTCGACTGTAGTGCAGAGCATCTGCTGCAGTTTGCGATCATGGGCTCGGTAATGACTCAGGCGGTCGAAGATATTGCGGCCCCCAGAGTTGGTTTGCTGAATGTCGGATCGGAAGAGATTAAAGGTAATGAACAGGTCAAGCTGGCTTCCCGGCTGATCAAAGAGCATGGCGGTCTTAACTATGTTGGCTATATAGAAGGCGACGATATCTTTAGCGATAAGGTTGATGTCATCGTGTGTGATGGGTTTGTTGGCAATATTGCTCTAAAAAGCAGTGAGGGCGCGGCGAGATTTATTCGCGATCAGTTGCGCGATGGTTTTGCCGGATCTCCGATGCGCAGGCTGCTAGGAATGATGGCTGCTCCGGTGCTAAAGGAGATTGGCCGGCGAATTGATCCTTCGCGTCGTAATGGTGCCAGCTTGCTAGGACTGCAGGGGATCGTGGTGAAGAGTCATGGCTCGGCAAACCAGAAGTGCTTTGGCTACGCGCTTGATCAGGCTGTCAAAGAGGTGGTAATGGATGTGCCCAGCTGCATCAATCGCCAGCTTGAAAAGCATCTTGGCTGATGCCTGTTAGCTAACCTGTTCCTTGTAATATTTCTGTTCTAAGACAAACGTTTAAATTCCTTCTGAATGCTGTAAACTACAGCTCTCTAAATCGTTATGCGTCTATCTGCTAATTGAGGTAATAATGTCGCAGTCACTTGCTTTTGTCTTTCCTGGTCAGGGTTCGCAGCATCTAGGTATGCTGGCGGAACTGGCTGAATCTAATCCGGTTATTAAACAAACGTTCGCCGAAGCTTCAGAAGTATTGGGCTATGACCTGTGGGCGCTGACCCAGGATGGTCCTGAGGCCGACCTGAATCAGACCGATCGTACCCAGCCTGCGCTGCTGACTGTGGGCGTGGCCCTGTGGCGTATGTGGCAGGAGAAGGGCGGTGAAGCTCCCGCGCTGATGGCTGGCCACAGCCTGGGTGAATATACCGCTCTGGTGTGCGCGGGTGCTATACAGTTTAAAGATGCTGTTAATCTTGTCAGATTGCGTGGTGAATTCATGCAACAGGCAGTGCCAGCAGGCACTGGTGCTATGGCGGCTATTCTTGGCTTGGCAGATGATGCCATTCAGGCCGCTTGTGAGGCTGCAGCTCAGGATGAGGTGGTATCTCCTGTTAACTTTAATTGTCCGGGGCAGGTTGTTATTGCGGGCAATAAAGCGGCAGTTGGACGGGCTATTGAAGGTTGTAAAGCGGCAGGCGCTAAGCGTGCGATTCCGCTGCCGGTCAGTGTGCCTTCGCATTGCGTGCTGATGAAACCAGCGGCAGAGCAGATGGCTGCGGAGCTGAATAAAATAGAAATTACATTGCCTGAAATAACTGTGATTCAGAACTTTTCCGCTAAAGCGGCATCTTCTGTTGATGAGTTGGTTGGAAACTTGCTTGCGCAGCTGTACAGCCCGGTACTATGGACCGATAGCGTACAAAGTATGGTCGACCAGGGTATTGAGTCAACTGTTGAATGCGGCCCTGGTAAGGTGCTGTGTGGATTGAACAAGAAAGTTCACCGTCCTTTAGTGGTTGCAGCAATTAATGAACCAGCAGGTCTTGAGAAAGCTCTCGGCGCTTAATCCCTGCTGAAAAGGAAAAAAAATATGAGTATCGAAGGCAAGGTAGCACTGGTTACCGGCGCTACCCGTGGAATCGGTAAGGCGATCGCGCTTGAGCTGGGTCGTCAGGGTGTTGTTGTTGTGGGTACTGCGACCAGTGAGTCCGGTGCTGCGGCCATTGGCACCTATCTGGAAGAGGCGGGTGTTAGTGGTGCAGGTATGTGCCTGGATGTCGGCTCAAATGAGTCGGTAGATGAGGTCTTGAAAAAGATCCAGGAGCAGTTTGGAGCTGTCGTTATTATCGTTAATAATGCAGGCATCACCCGCGATAATATCATGTTACGCATGAAAGAGGATGAGTGGGATTCTGTTATGAATACCAATCTGAAGTCTGTGTACCGTGTTGCAAAAGGTGCTTTGCGCGGCATGACTAAGGCGCGCTGGGGGCGGATTATTAATGTCAGCTCCGTGGTTGCCTCTATGGGTAACGCGGGTCAGGCAAACTATGCAGCCGCTAAAGCGGGCATGGAAGGTTTTAGCCGTGCCCTGGCTCGTGAGGTGGCTTCACGTAACATCACAGTAAATTGTGTGGCACCAGGGTTTATCGATACCGATATGACCAGTGGCCTGGCAGAAGAGCACAAGCAGACGCTGCAGAATCAGATCCCTCTGGGTCGTCTGGGTCGTCCTGAAGAGATCGCATCTGTTGTTGGTTTTTTAGCCAGTGAAGCGGGTGGATATGTGACCGGAGACACGATTCATGTCAACGGCGGCATGTATATGTCATAAAATTCCCCTAGGGAATTGTTTTTTGTGCAAAATTGTTGATAATGAGCCGCAGCTCACTGGAGAAATAACGCCGTTAGGCTTGATCCATTGCGGCGGATTCTAATAAAATCCCTGTTCACATCTTTGGGTGTGACTGTCGATACAAAATAGGAAGAGTTATGAGCAACATCGAAGAGCGCGTAAAGAAAATCATTGCTGAACAGCTTGGTGTAAAAGAAGAAGAAGTGACTATTGAAGCTTCTTTCGTAGAAGATCTGGGTGCAGACTCTCTGGATACTGTAGAGCTGGTTATGGCTCTGGAAGAGGAATTCGAAACTGAAATTCCTGATGAAGAAGCAGAGAAGATCACTACCGTTAAGCTGGCAATCGATTACATCAACGCACATCAGTAATCGACACAACCAGATTATCGAGAAGCCGCAACTATAGTGATATAGTGCGGCTTTTCTTTTTGTGACCGTTAAATCAGGAGAAATGAATGTCTCGCAGAAGAGTTGTCGTCACCGGTGTGGGGATGTTGACCCCAGTAGGTAACACTGTCCAGGAGACATGGGCCAATATACTTGATGGCAAAAGTGGTGCCGCAGATATATCGCATTTTGATGCCTCTGCCTTTAACACTCGCTTTTCATCATCAATCAAGGACTTTGACCTAAGCGGTTACATGAGTCCGAAAGATGCGCGAAAGATGGATCTGTTTATTCAGTACGGCATGGTCGCAGGTATGCAGGCGATTGAAGATGCTGGTCTGGAAGTGACGGATGAAAATGCGCCTCGCATCGGAGTCGCAATTGGCTCGGGCATCGGTGGCCTGCCAATGATCGAAAATACCCATGATACGTTGAACAAGAGTGGTCCTCGCCGGATTTCACCTTTCTTCGTACCGGGCAGTATTATTAATATGATTGCTGGTAATCTGGCAATCAAATATGGCTTTAAAGGTCCTAATATCGCCATTACGACCGCCTGTACAACCGGTACCCATAATATCGGTCAGGCAGCCCGTATGATTCAGTACGGTGATGCGGATGTAATGCTGGCAGGTGGTGCCGAGATGGCGACCACGCCTTTAGGTCTGGGTGGTTTCTCTGCCGCCCGTGCATTATCTCAGCGTAACGATAATCCGCAAGCGGCGAGTCGCCCGTGGGATCGTGATCGCGATGGCTTCGTGTTGGGTGATGGCGCCGGTGTTATGGTGCTTGAAGAGTATGAAGCGGCGAAAGCTCGCGGGGCTAATATCTACGCTGAGCTTGTTGGCTTTGGTATGAGTGATGATGCATATCATATGACATCACCACCGGATGATGGTGCTGGCGCTGCGATGTCTATGGATAACGCTATCCGCGATGCAGGCCTGAATCCTGAGCAGATTCAATATATCAATGCTCATGGCACATCGACACCTGCTGGTGATATCGCCGAATCAAACGCCGCCAAGCTGGTATTGGGTGCAGCAGCTGCTGATGTCAGAATGAGCTCTACTAAATCCATGATCGGCCACCTATTGGGTGCCTCTGGTGCGGTAGAAGCTATTTTCAGTGTGCTGGCTATCCGGGATCAGGTTGCACCACCAACGATCAATCTGGATAACCCTTCTGAAGGTTGTGACCTGAACTATGTCGCGCACACTGCTCAGGAAACAAAGATCGAGGCTGCATTGTCCAACTCCTTTGGCTTTGGTGGTACCAACGGAACCCTGGTGTTCCGCAAGATCTGATTTGGAGGGCGTGCTGAGCACGCCCTTTTAATTTTATGGCATCTCTTATCAAATCTCTGGTTAATGGCAATCCCGCAGATCACATTGCGCTGCAGGATCGTGGTTTAGCTTATGGTCATGGTCTGTTCGAGACCATTACGCTCAATAATGGCAGTGCCATCCACTGGTTGCAGCATATGCAGCGCTTGCAATTGGGTGCAGGCCGGCTGGGCATCCCTTGTGACCAGCGCCTCATAGCACAGCTGGATTCTGATCTTCAGCTACTGCTGGCCGAGCAGCTTTCAGCTCCATCCAGGCAGGTACTTAAGATCATTCTTACCCGTGGCGAAGGGGGGCGGGGTTATGCTGTATCTTCTGATATGGCTGTAACCCGGATATTGATGCTGTCCGATTTTCCGGATTACCCCGATCAGCCCGCCAGTAATGGCATCAGAATCCACCTTTGTAAAACCCGCCTTAGTCGCAATCCTCAGCTGGCGGGCATTAAGCATCTGAATCGCCTCGAACAGGTTTTAGCTCGTGCTGAATGGGATGATTCGGATATTCGTGAAGGGCTGGTATGCGACAGTTCAGGCAATCTGGTGGAAGGCACTATGAGTAATCTGTTCTGGGTAACTGATGGTGAACTTTATACGCCTGACCTGACGCAGGCGGGGGTCGCTGGGGTTATTCGTCAGCGTATAATTGAGCTTGCAGGCGATTATTCGATTCCACTGCACGAGGTGTGCGCTGATCTGTCAGTGTTGCAGAGCTGTGATGAGCTTTTTCTCAGCAACAGCGTTATCGGTATCTGGCCGGTTGTGAGTTGTACTGATAAACAGCTGAGCAGAGAGTGGCAAATAGGTAATATAACCCGTCAGTTGCAACAACTGCTGGCGGCGGAAGGAATTTAATTAGTGCGTAAGATAGTCATTTCATTTGTTATCGTTTTGTTGCTTTGTACTGCAGTTTTGTTCGGCAGCTGGCGTGCTCTGCAGAGTTATCTGGATACGCCTCTGGCTATTTCAGCCCCCCAGGTCGCGTTAGTTGAGCAGGGGAGTAGCTTTCGCCGTGTAGCAAACCAACTGGCTCATGAGGGCTATCTGACAAAACCTGACTGGCTGTCTTTTTATGTCCGTATTCGAAAAATTGGTCACCTGCTTAAGGCGGGTGAATATCAGCTTGACCCTGGCACTACTCCAAGACAGCTAATAAAGCAGCTGATTGAGGGTAAAAGCATTACCTATAACTTTACTATTATTGAGGGCTCCACATTCCGGCAACTAAAGGATGCGCTGGCGCAAAGCGCACACCTTAGTCATCAAATTGCAGGGCTGAGCGATGACGAAGTGATGCAGAAGATAGGTCTTAAGGGAAAATTCCCGGAAGGTATGTTTCTGGCAGATACCTATCAATTCCAGCGCGGCATGAGTGATCTGGACCTGCTGCGACGCGCAGCTAAGTTATTACAATCCGAGCTTGAAAGTGCCTGGCAGGGTAAGGCAGAGGCGTTACCGTACAAGAATTCTTACGAAGCGCTGATCATGGCGTCAATAGTCGAAAAAGAGACCGGTTTAAGTAGTGAGCGACCGCTGATTGCCGGCGTGTTTGTGCGACGCATGGATAAGGGGATGAGGTTGCAGACCGACCCCACCGTTATTTACGGCATGGGTGAATCGTATAAAGGCAATATAAGGAGGTCTGACCTGCGTCGGCCAACACCATATAATACCTATACAATCAACGGCTTGCCGCCAACTCCTATTGCGATGGTTGGACGTGAAGCTATCAATGCTGCGCTGCATCCGGAAGACAAAAAGTGGCTCTATTTTGTTGCTAAAGGCGATGGCAGTCACAAGTTCTCAGCGACCCTGGTGCAGCATAACAAAGCGGTACGCGAATATCAGATGAGAAAGCGGCGTAGCGATTACCGTTCAGCACCAGATCAATAAGTCTTCGAAAAGTTTTGGGAAACCGTATGCAAGCAGATAATCGTGGGCGCTTTATTACTCTTGAAGGTACCGAGGGCGTGGGTAAATCCACTAACTTGCAGTTTATTCAGTCGGTTCTTGAACAGTACAAAGTTCAATACCAGCTGACCCGGGAGCCTGGCGGTACCCCTTTAGCTGAAGAGCTGCGCGAGCTACTACTGACGAACCGTGAAGAGCGGGTTGCCGAGGATGCCGAGCTGTTACTGGTGTTTGCCGCCAGAGCACAACACCTTAGTCAGGTGATCCGTCCCGCTCTGGAGTGCGGTGAATGGGTATTGTGTGATCGTTTTACCGACGCCACTTTTGCATACCAGGGCGGCGGTCGCGGATTGGATAATCAACTAATCGCGCAACTTGAGACTACGGTGCAGCGAGGGCTGCAACCCGATCTGACAATATTACTCGATCTTCCGGTTGAAATTGGTTTAGCGCGAGCCCGCCAGCGGGCTGAGCTGGATCGATTCGAGAATGAGCAGATCGAATTTTTTGAGAGGGTCAGGTCAGCTTATCTGAGTCGCGCTGAGTCTGATCCTCAGCGCTTTGCTGTAGTGGATGCCTCCGGTACACTGGAGCAGGTGCAGCAACAGATTCGTGATGTGCTTAGTAAGTACCTCGCAGAAAATCTCGCTAATTGAATTACTCAACAACCATCGGAATAGGGCTGGGCAAATTTCTTGGCTGAGCAAGCGATACACGATCATTGGCAGGACAAGCCTGTCGTTCTTCCCTGGCTGAAGGGGCGTTGGGAGCATCTGCTTGAACTTAACGAGCAGAAGCGCTTGCCCCATGCGCTGCTTATTAACGGCCCGAAAGGCATAGGTAAGGCCTGTTTCTCTCTGGCCCTGGCCAACTTTATGCTTTGTAAGCAGCCTGGGGTGAGTGGCGCCTGCGGCCACTGTCGCAGTTGTGAGTTGACAGGGAGCGGCAATCATCCCGATCTTTTTCAGCTGCAGCCGGAAGAGACAGGTAAAGCGATCAAGGTCGATCAGGTCCGTGAGCTGTCTGAGTTTATCTATTCAACAGCCCAGCAAGGCGGTTATCGGGTTGTTATTGTCGATCCGGCTGATAGCATGAATATCAATGCCGCCAACGCTTTGTTGAAAATGCTTGAGGAGCCGGGCCAGGACACTCTGTTGCTGTTATTAACCCATCGCCCCGGCCAGGTATTACCGACAATTAAGAGTCGTTGTCAGCGTATCGATATGCCGCCTGCTGATAAAGAACTGGCGCGTCAGTGGGTCTCTACTCAATTAGAGCTCAGCGCTGAAGAAGCGGAGCAGTTGCTGGTTATAGCGCATAACTCGCCGTTGCTGGCGATGGCATATAAGCAGGATGATCTGTTGGGTATGCGAGGCAAGGTTTTAAAGGGCCTGGCGGATATCCTTAAGCAGCGCAGCAGTCCGATACAGGTTGCCCAGAGTCTGCATCGGGAAGATCTGGAGCTGATGTTAGGCTGGATCTACGGCTGGTTGCTGGATATTGCCAGGGCTGCGTCTGCCGATGCCGATCCGGCATTGTTACGGCACAATGATGTGCAGAATATGTTGCTGGCGGTGGCGCGTAATGTCGGCTCGCCAAAATTGTTTTTACTGGCTGATCAGGTGCAGGAAGCGCGCAAGGATCTGATGTTCAGGCGCAACCCGAATAAACAGTTATTACTGGAAAGTATTCTTATCCAGTGGCACGCTTTGTTGAGATAAAACGGGAAGAGAATTAAAACCTCCCGGTCTTCTGATGCTGTGATTAATTTGTTGCGTATACAGAGGCTTAGAAAGAGTAGTAAGATATCGATATCTGATAAGAGTATGGTGAAAGGAGGCGAATCGCCTATGTCAGTTGTGCCACGCATGAGTCACGGTATTCTTTCCCTGGCGATCGAGACCAAGGAAGATCTGTACAAGTCTTATATGCCTTATGTATCTAACGGCGGACTGTTTATTCCTACGACCCGTACCTACCAGTTAGGCGAAGAGGTGTTTATGCTTCTCAGCCTGATTGAAGAGGACGATAAGATACCAGTTACCGGCAAGGTTATCTGGGTGACGCCCAGGGCTGCTCAGGGCGGTCGTACGCCGGGTATTGGTATTCAGTTAGCCCAGGAAGATGCCACACTGGTCGGCAAGATTGAGACCTATCTCGCAACGATGCTTAATTCCGGTCGTCGCACTAACACAATGTAAACCTCTGTAAGATTTCCTTTTTATGTTTGTAGACTCGCACTGCCATCTGGACAGGCTGGATCTGTCCGCCCATAACAACTCCCTTGATCCGGTACTTGAAGCTGCGGCTGAGCGAAATGTCAGTCGCATGCTGTGTGTTGCAATCGATATGCAGCTGTTTCCTGAAATGTATAGCAAGGTCGCAGCGCTGGATAACGTATTTGCTTCGGTGGGCGTTCATCCGATGCACGTTGAACAAGGGTTGATAGAAATTGAGCAGCTACTGCAGTACGCGACAGACCCGAAGATTGTCGCATTAGGTGAGACCGGACTGGACTATTTCTACCAGAAAGATAATGCTGAGCTGCAACAGGAGAGCTTTGTTCGCCACCTTAAAGCATCGGCACAATCCCGCTTACCGGTTATTGTACATACCCGTGAAGCCCGTGAAGATACTATCAGCTTGCTCAAGCAGCATGCTGACACCGGCGTTGGCGGGGTGTTGCACTGCTTTACCGAGAGTTGGGAGATGGCCCGGCAAGCGTTGGATCTGAACTACAGCATTTCGTTCTCCGGCATTATTACTTTCCGTAATGCGGCAGAACTGCGTGAGGTTGTGCGCCAGGTGCCGCTGGAAAATATACTGATTGAAACAGATGCGCCATATCTTACTCCAGTGCCGTTCAGGGGTAAGCCTAACGAGCCGCAATACGTGGTTGAAGTAGCCCAGTGTGTAGCTGATATCAAGGGCATCAGCATTGAGCAGGTAGCGGAAATAACAACCGCTAACTTTGATCGCATATTTCCTAAAGCAGCGCTGTAGAAGGTTTTAAATCTGACGGGTATCTGAGTCATGAGCTATCAATATCCTCCGGTCGATTATATAGAGCCGGTGTTTCGTCCGCCCAGTGAAGCAAACTCTCTGATCTTGCAGGTTACCAACGGCTGCAGCTGGAACCGTTGTACCTTTTGTGAGATGTACATTGATCCTCAGAAAAAATTCAAACCCAAAAGCGAGGGCGATGTACTAACTGAGATTGAGCGCTGCGGGCAAAGCCTGGCTGGTGTGCGGCGTGTTTTTCTGGGTGACGGCGATGCCATGGTGCTTTCTTTTAAGCGCCTGAAAGCGATTCTGGAGGCGATCAGGCTGCATCTTCCAGCTGTGACCAGGGTCTCGGCTTATGCCTTACCATCAAACCTCAGAAATAAAACGGTAGAACAGCTTCAGGAGCTACAACAGCTCGGGTTAAAGCTGATCTATGTTGGAGCAGAGAGCGGTGATGATCAGGTGCTCAGTTGTATTGATAAAGGCGAAACCTTCGCTTCCACTCTCGATAGCCTGACTAAAGCAAAGCAGGCAGGCATTAAGACCTCGGTGATGCTGATAAATGGTATCGGCGGGGTGCGATATTCTAAGCAGCATGCGCTGGCTTCAGCACAACTCATTAATCAGGCGCAACCGGATTATCTGGCGACCCTTGTGCTTTTCTCGCGGCGCGGTGATGAACGCTTGATTCAGGGTTATGGGGGGGAATTCAAGACTTTAAGTCAGCGACAGCTATTTCAGGAGATGGAGCTATTTCTGTCTAATTTGAAACTGGAGCGCACCATCTTTCGCAGCGACCATGCTTCTAATTTTCTGGTCCTTAAAGGGGTGCTCAACAGGGATCTTGAAAGCATGTTGACTCAGTTACGCAGAGCGATCGATACCCCGGAAAAAGTGTTTCTCAGAGGTGATTCTCAGCGCTCTCTATAAAATTTTGTTTTCATATTGTGGTTTTTTTCAAATAGTAATATTTACCAGATAATGGCTCAGGCGGTGTCGTTACTGGTCTGAATACGACCTGTAATTATCTAATACCTTAGAGTTATAACAATTCGGTCATATGAACTAGTTACATTATAAGGCCATTGATTTATACTTTTGTATTAGCGTTATCTAATAATAAGCTTATAACTAAAGGTAATATATATGAGAAGGCCAGTTCGAATTGCGGTGACGGGTGCAGCAGGCGCAATCAGCTATAACCTGCTTTTCAAAATTGCAGCAGGGGAGATGATGGGTAAGGATCAGCCGGTTATCCTGCAGCTGATTGAAATCCCTGATGCGATGAACGCCCTGCGCGGCGTTGCCATGGAACTGGAAGATTGTGCTTACCCTCTGCTGCATACGATTACGCTGCACGATAATGTTGAAGATGGCTTCAGTAACTGTCATTACGCCTTGCTGGTTGGTGCAAGACCGCGCGGACCAGGTATGGAGCGACGTGACCTGATGGAGGTCAATGCTGAAATCTTTGCCCGTCAGGGTAAGGCGCTGAACGATTTTGCTAACCGCGATGTAAAAGTCCTGGTTACCGGCAACCCTGCCAATACTAATGCCCTGATCGCCAGCCGTAACGCGCCGGACCTGAGTCCCTCGCAGTTCACTTGTCTGACCCGACTGGATCATAACCGTGCCAAAGGTATGCTGGCTAACCATTCGGGTGCGACTGCCCGGGATATCCGCGGTATTATTATCTGGGGTAACCACTCTCCGACCCAGTACCCGGATCTGCATCAGGCGACAATTCTTGGTGAGCCGGCGATGGCTCAGATCGATACCAGTTGGTACCGGGATGAGTTTATTCCCCGGGTACAGCAACGCGGTAGTGAAATAATTGACGCGCGGGGTTTGTCCAGTGCTGCCTCGGCCGCTCAGGCCATAGTTAATCAGATGCATGACTGGTGCCTGGGCACTGAACCCGGTGAGATCGTTAGTATGGGTATTCTCAGCGACGGTAGCTATGGTATTGAGAAAGGCATTTTCTATTCCTTCCCGGTACGTTGTAACTATGGCCGCTATCAGATTGTGCAGGGAATCGAGATTAACGAGTTCAGCCGTCAGCGGTTAACAGCCACTGAGCAGGAGTTGCTGGATGAGAAAGGGGTTGTGGCGCATCTGCTGCCGCCTGAAACTGAAGCTTCGCATAACAATTTGTCGATCTGTCTGAAGTCCGGCGTAACTTTGTATGCGGATGGGACCGGCCCGGATTCAGAGAGCAAGTTTATGACCACAAACCGGGTATTGTAAGCACGTAAAAACTGCTAATCTGCCCCGCTGAAGATCAACTTTAGCGGGGCTTTTTTATGGGTAGTTATATTACTCTGACAACCGAAGGGCAGGGGCTTTATGAATTCACTGATCAGGTTGCCGGACAAGTTCGCGACAGGGGGATAAGAAACGGCCTCTGTACTCTGTTTATCCAGCATACCAGTGCCAGCCTTACAGTTCAGGAAAACGCCGATCCCAGTGCGCAGCATGATCTGGAAAACTGGTTGAATCGACTGGTACCTGAAGGTGATCCGCTATATACCCATACGTTTGAGGGGCGGGATGATATGCCAGCCCATATTAAGGCCGCACTGACTGCGACTTCATTATCGATACCAGTTATTGACGGTTGTCTGGCGCTGGGGACCTGGCAGGGGGTCTTTTGTTGGGAGCATCGTCATGGCCGACAGCAGCGAAGTATCGCGCTGCATATCGGCTAAGGCGTATAGGGGCAGTTGTTAGCTGGCTGATATCAGGCGACAGTACTCTAGGATCGGAAATCAATTAGCATCTTATCCAGATCCATCAGGATAATCAGCTGCTCATCGCGGTAACAGACCCCCTGAACAAACTGGCGCGTTGCGTCGTCGCGCATTAACCCAGGGGCCCGATCGATCTCGCTTTGTGGCAAATTCAGAACCTCGTCAACGCCATCCACCAGCAGGCCCAGAACCTCCTGATCATCAAACTCGACAACCACGATACGGGTGCTGGTATCGATCTCGTTAGGCGGCAACTTGAATAGTGAACGGGTGCTGACCACTGTAACCACATTGCCCCGCAGGTTGATAATACCCAGTATGCCGGGGGCGGCGCCGGGTACCGGTGTTATTTCGGTGTAACGCAGAACCTCTTTTACCTGCATTACATCGATACCGTACAGCTCTCCGGCGACTCCGAATGTCGCCCATTGGCGGAATATTTCCTGGCTATCCTGTTCCCGGCTGCTGCTTTCGCCCTGCTGGGCTGCCTGGGCAATAGCCTGAATTTGCTGCAGGTAATGGGTAGCGTCATCAATACTCATAAACGGATCCACTCAATCAATAATTAGCCATCCAGCTCAACCCGGGTAGGGTTGTTGTAGCCGGAACATATTCGAGGCTTAACGGGCCTGAGTATCCCATATCGTCTAAAGCATTAAAAATATTGGTGAAATTTAATTCACCAGTTTGGGGTTCATGGCGACCGGGGACGTCAGCGAACTGGATGTGACCGATACGATGCAGATTATTGCGCAGGGTATGGATCAGGTTCCCCTCCATGATCTGCATATGGTAGATATCATATTGCAACTTAAGATTGCTTTGTCCGACCCGGTCAAACAGGTCGAAAGCCTGCTGGCTGTTATGCAGCAGGAAGCCGGGGATATCCTGAGTATTAATCGCTTCAGCTACCAGCTTAATGCCGCTTTTTTCAAGCAGGGCACCGGCATATTTCAGGTTGTCGATAAACGCCTCTTCAGCTTCTCCTGAAGAGCAGCTGGCAGGAGCGATACCAGACAATACATTGATCATGCCGCAATTAAGGTTGCTGGCGTATTGGCAGGCGAGATCTAAGCCCTGGCGAAACTCCTCAAGGCGCTCAGGATGGCAGGCTATGCCGCGTTCGCCTGCAGCCCAGTCTCCTGCCGGAGCGTTGATCAGTATCAGTTGCAGATCGTTAGTATCAAGCTGTTGCCTGATCTGTTCGATGCTCAGTTCATAAGGAAACTGGATCTCGACTTTTCTGAACCCCGCTTGTGCTGCGGCCTGAAAGCGTTCAATCAGCGGCAGCTCAGTGAAAAGCATACTAAGATTTACGGCGAAATCAGGCATTGCTGTCCTCCATCTCTGTATGGGCGGGGGACTTAGTACGTTTGTCGCTGAGCCGGCGATCACCATTAAGCAATTCCAGCTGCAATAGTAAGCCGCTGTGATCGACCTCTTCGAAGCCTTTGTTAACCAGTTCCAGGTATTGATCGTGAGTTTGCTGTGCCAGCGGCAGGGTTAGTTGCTGGGCTCGCGCCGTATCAAGTATGGTGCGCAGATCCTTCAGCTGTACCCGAGAGGTTGCTCCCGGCGTGAATTCACGGTCGATCATTCTCTGACCATGCAGCTCCAGAATCCGGCTGCTGGCAAAGCCACCCATCAGGGCTTCTCTGACCGCTTCCGGGTTAGCGCCGCCTTCAGCGGCTAACAGCAATGCCTCTGAGACGGCGCCTATGGTGATTCCTACGATCGCCTGGTTAGCGCATTTGGCAAGCTGTCCTGATCCTGCAGGGCCGATATAGGTGGCTTTCCCCAGCGTGTTAAATAGTGGCTGGCAAAGATCGAATACTGAGCTGTTGCCGCCAGCCATAATGGCGAGGCTGGCATTCTGGGCACCCACTGTGCCACCAGAAACGGGTGCGTCCAGATAATTGATGCCAGCGTCACAGAACAATCGGCTATGCTGTTTGGCCTGCTCCGGAGGGATGGAGCTCATATCGATTACGGTTGCACCTTTTTTATAATCACTTAGCTGGGCCTGGTGTAACAGGACCTGATCGACTATCGGTCCGTTTTCAAGCATTGAGATGATGAAGTCGGCACCGGATACCGCCTCAGCGGGGCTATCAACGATCCGGGCGCCTGAGCTACATAAAACTTCGGCTTTCGCTTTAGTCCGATTCCAGACCGTCAGATCAAAGCCTGCCTGAAGCAGGTTGCTGGCCATTGGCAGGCCCATAAGGCCGATACCGAGAAAGGCAACTTTCATCATATGCTCCGCTAATAGTATTTTTTCAAAGACAGTTGGTCGGTTTGGGTAATCCGGCGATTTTGCTGGTCAGTTTTGCCGGGCTGCCGGGAAATAGTGACATAAGGTAGATACTCTTACCCTTGTCAGGCCCTAATTCATTCGCGACTGCTTTAACCAGTGGGCGCATTGCGGGTGAGAGTTCGAATTTCTGGTAAAACGCTCGCAGCACATTAAGGATCTCCCAGTGGGCATCGGTCAGCGCGATACCTTCCTGCAGGGCAATTTGTTCGGCAATTGCCGGCGTCCAGTCGGTCATTTCTCTGAGATAACCTTCACTATCCTGAGGTATCAGCTGACCATCGATCATAATCTCAGTCATATCAGAACCAGCTCACGACTTTGTCATGCTGGCAGCTGAGCGCTACAAAGTCATCGTAGTCGATAGATTGGAAATCAGGGTTCTGATCCTGCTGCAGCCCTCTGGCTTGCGCATCGGCGAGTAAAACATAGCATTTAATCGAGCCTGGCAGGCACGTGAAATGAATAGCGTAGCCTGGCATTGCGGCGTAGGCTCCGTTTTCTATCAATAGCAGGGCGTCGCCGTCGCTAAGCGAAGCCAGGCAGTCTTTCAGTGCACTGCTTTCACCGGGGGTCTTATTTACTGTGTGTAATGTCATATCAGAAACTCAAAAGCTCAACTTTTTTGGAAGCCCAATAAACTAGAAGCTCGGCTTTGTAAAAAACAATGAGCCAGAAGCTCGGCTATTTAGAAAACCCATGAGCTAGAAGCTCATAATGTGATCATGTTGCCTGATCAGACCGGCAACTTCATTGTCTTCAAGTAGCTCGATTTTGAGCTGGACCATGGCCGGATCGATACCCCGCTCACTAAAGGCCCTGCGGCTGGCATAAAGCTGGTCAATATCATACATCTCCAGCATCGCCAGATTGGCTGACAGGTTCTTCTGGCCAATCGCTTGCGTGTTATGCTCTGGCAACAGTTGCAGAATACCGTCATCCATAAACAGCAGGCTCAGCGGTTGTTCGAATACCGAAGTAGTCAACGCGACATCCAGAGCGTCACGGGCGGCGCTGCTGCCATAAGGTGCTTTGCGGTTGATAATCAGAAACGATTTTTTTGCAGTCATAATGTCAGGCCCCGAATGTAATGACCCGGTCAGAAACGATACCAGCTTCGACTAGCTGACCCAGACCTGAAAGGGTGAAGTTTTCTGCCAGATTGCCAGTCTCTTTTTCGTAGCGCCTTGCTTCATTATCATCCATTATTCCGCGTCGCACCGCAGCCGCAATACAGACCACCAGATCGAGATTGTGCTGCTGAGCCAGTTGGCTCCAGTTTTGTGGAATATTGGTTTCATCCTGGGGTGGTGCGGCAAGAGATGATGCGGTATGCACTGCATCAGCATAAAAAAATACCCGGTGAATCTGATGGCCCTGGCTGAGTGCGCTGGTCGCGAATCGAAGGGCCGTATCGGCAGATTGACTGCTATAAGGCGCGCCGGTAATTACGATAGAAAAGATCATAAATAATTGAAATCTATAAAATTAAAAAAGCCCTGCAATCTTAGCAAAGAATGCAGGGCTTGGGGTGTAGTTTTCAGTATATGAAACGCTGACTTTAGATGCTTAGTCGTCGTTCAGGAAGCCAACCAGGCTCAGCAAGTGGATAAACAGGTTAAAGATACTGGTATACAGACCGACTGTCGCCATGATGTAGTTGGTGTAAGTTCCGTTAACAATGTTGCTGGTGTCATAAATGATGAAACCTGACATCAACAGAACTATAACAGCAGAAAATGCCAGATTCAGCGCGGGAATATGAATACCGAAAAATGGCAGTACCAATAGTATTACCATAGCTACCAGCGCCATCATCATGCCCGCAGCCAGGAAGCCGCCCATGAAACTGAAATCTTTCTTACTGGTTAGAACGTAAGCTGACAGACCCAGGAATGTTGCAGCCGTCATGCCCAAAGCGGTCATAACTATCTGACCACCATTAGCCATTGCCAGGTAGTTGTTGAGAATAGGGCCAAGTGCAAAACCGAATAGTCCGGTAAAAGCGAAAACCAGCGGCAGTGCTGCGGCACTGTTCTGCTTTTTAGCGATAACGAACGATAAGATCATACCAACAATGAGTGCGCCTATTGCCAGAATCATTGGCGGATTAATGATCATGGAGATACCGGCGGTAACGGCACTGAACACCAGTGTCATGGCCAGTAGCATGTAGGTGTTACGAATCACCTTGTTAGTCGCCAGAATAGAAGGTTCTGAACGGACCGTCATAGTATCAATATTACGCATTTTATCCCTCTGAAATATAAGGCTTAGTGCCTTGCATTTTTAATAGTTCAATTGTCTATATATATAGGTTTTTCTGCTAAATTCAACTGTAAATGCATTTCTTATATTCGTGTGGCACGAGTATAACCATTTACAAAGCGCAACAGGTTAAGTGTTCGACCCCGTTCAGGCGACAGAGTTCGACATGAAAACAAAAACTTATCCTGCTAAGCTTCGCGACCTTAGTAGTTCTAAGCCCAACTACAGATCTAACTACAGATCTAACTATAGACCTAACTACAGCGGACCGATGATGTACGAGATAAAAGTTTTGTTTGAGGACGAGCATTATTTTGCGATAGATAAGCCCTCCGGTTTACTGGTGCATCCGAGCCCAATTGAGCGCCGGGCGCCTAACGCGATCGCTTTAATTCAGGAACAGCTTGGATTTAAGGCTTACACCGTACATCGCCTGGACCGCCCAACCTCCGGTGTGCTGGTGTTTGCCAAGCACTCTGAAGCGGCTAACCGGTTAAACATATGCTTTGCTGAGCGTCGTATTGAAAAAACCTACCTCTGCGTCTGTCGTGGTTATACCGATGAAGAGGGGATTGTCGATCACCCGTTGAAAGAGATTATCGATAAAGTGGCCGATAAAAAGGCAAACCCTAACAAACCGCCAAAAGATGCCGTTAGCTACTATAAACGGTTGGCGACAGTTGAGTTGCCAATACCGGTCAGTCAGCACCCCACATCACGTTACTCACTCGTTGAAGTAAAACCGAAAACCGGCCGTAAACACCAGATACGGCGTCACCTGAAACATCTGTTTCACCCTCTGGTTGGTGATACTAAGCATGGTGATGGTCGGCATAACACAATGTTTCGTGATAATTTCGGCCTGGATCGCCTGCTATTAATGGCGACGGAACTTACTTTTATTCACCCCTATACCGAGCAGGTTCTGACCATCAAGGCGCCGGTTACCCCCTGGGTTGATCAACTATTTACCCGGTTTGGCTGGCAGGGGCTGTACCCGGCGGCTGAGGTCTCTGCAGACATGCCAGCTTCAGAAGCTGAGCTACACTGATTATCCAACCAGTAACGGCGTTTAGTGAAAGAGGGGCAGAATGAAATATTGGCTTTTGTCGTTACTGTTGTTGCTGTCGCTACCTGTCGCAGCAGGACGAGATGGAAAACAGGTGGCAGAGCCCGTCTTTAAGCAACAACTGACTGTGTTGGAGCGGGAGAGTGAAATCCCTCAGCCAGACTGGTTCAAGGATAGCTTTCTGGATCTGGGCGAAGATCTGGCTGAGGCCGCGCAGGCAGATAAGTTATTGGTTCTGTATTTTCATCAGGCTGGTTGTCCCTATTGCTACAATCTGATCACACGCGTGTTTGCTGATCCCCTGATCAGCAAACGTATGCAATCCGACTACGACTTGATTGCCCTCGATCTTTGGGGTGATCGCATTATCACGTTGCCCGGCGGTGAAGAGATCAGCGAGAAAGAACTCGCGGTGCGGCTGCGTGTTCAGTACACCCCGACACTGATTTTCTTATCTGAGGATACGACTCCTCAGCTACGTATAGATGGCTACCGTCCTGCAGGTAATTTTCTGGCGCAGCTGGAAAGGCTGGGCGAGCCAGCACCAGAAACTGTCAGGAAAGGAGCCACCGCCCCGGCTACAACTATAGATATGGTTAGCGATGGTCGTCCCTTGGCGCTTGAATTTGTGACGGATGAATGCGGCCAGTGTCTGCACTTTGAAAGCGATGTTCTGGAGCGAAGCGATACCCGCCAATTAATTTCCGGTTATCGGCATATTCGCATCAATATTTCAGGTAATCCGCTTTTAAAGCTGCCATCCGGCGAGGAGATAAGGGCAGCGGAATGGGTTGCGCGACTCGGACTGAGCTATTATCCGGCCTGGCTGCTATTTGACGATTCGGGTGAGGAGCAGTTAAGGATTGACTCCTATGT
Organism: Amphritea sp. HPY; assembly: GCF_050870985.1. Classification (NCBI taxonomy): domain Bacteria; kingdom Pseudomonadati; phylum Pseudomonadota; class Gammaproteobacteria; order Oceanospirillales; family Oceanospirillaceae; genus Amphritea; species Amphritea sp. HPY. Next base: position 1,478,037 of record NZ_CP194015.1, read on the forward strand.
GCGAGCCTTTCACTTTAATAGCGCGCTGGATTATGTAGCCGGTAAATCCTATCTGAAGCAGCCCGAGTTCCAACGCTTTATCAATGCCCGGGGTGACCGATTACGTGCCCGGGGCAAAACAGTCCATATTCTTGATTAAAATCTTATCAATAAGGATGAAATAGCGCCGTCAGCTGTTTTTTCGGCGGTTTAAATTGCGTATCCTTAAACCTTTATATTTCCACCTATCAACGTAATGGAAACACGCCGAATGAGCACGCAAACCTCCTTTGCTGAACGCCTGACTGAGCAGGCAAAACTAAAGATTGGCATTATTGGGGCTATGGATGAAGAGGTTGAGTTGCTTAAGGAGACCCTTGAGGAGCGCGAGGACCATCTGATTGCCGGTTACAGCTTATATACCGGTAAGATGCACGGCGTTGAGGTTGTCCTGCTTAAATCGGGTATTGGTAAGGTTAACGCGGCAATCGGCACTACGCTGCTGCTACAAGAGTTCCAACCGACCTGCGTCATAAATACCGGTTCTGCAGGCGGATTTGCTGAAGAACTGGAAGTGGGTGATGTGGTGATTTCCTCGGAAGTACGGCACCACGATGTAGATGTTACTATCTTTGGCTATGAGCCGGGCCAGGTGCCAGGCTTACCCGCAGGCTTTACTCCCGATAGCTATCTTGCTGATATCGCTGAACGTTGCATCTCTCGTATGGAGGGTATGAAAACCGTACAGGGGCTTATTGCGACCGGTGATTCATTTATGAATTGTCCTGAACGTGTCGCTAAAACCCGGGAAAACTTCCCTACAATGAAGGCTGTAGAGATGGAAGCGGCGGCAATTGCCCAGACCTGCCACCAGTTTGATATTCCATTCATTGTGATCCGTGCGTTGTCTGACATTGCTGGCAAAGAATCGGACCAGTCGTTCGAAGAGTTCCTGGTTGTTGCGGCTAAGCATTCTGCGGAGATGGTAATGACAATGGTTCAGAGCATCGCCACAGAAGCGGCCTGAGCCAAAAAGTCTCATAAATACTAAATATAAAGAGCGACAGATTATTATGACTCAATCTTTTCACCCGCCTGTCAGAACCCTGATGGGGCCAGGCCCCTCCGATGTTAGTCCTCGGGTTTTGGCGGCGATGGCGAGACCTACCATTGGCCATCTGGACCCTGAATTTATCCGTATGATGGATGAACTTAAGCAGATGCTGCAATATGCCTTTAAAACAGAAAATGCGTTGACTATGCCTGTCTCGGCACCGGGTTCTGCCGGCATGGAAGCATGTTTTGTTAACCTGGTCGAGCCGGGTGACAAGGTGATTGTTTGCCAGAATGGCGTGTTTGGCGGCCGCATGAAAGAGAATGTGGAGCGTTTCGGCGGTATCGCAATCATGGTTGAGGATGATTGGGGCAAGCCGGTTGATCCGATTAAGGTTGAAGCTGCTTTTGCTGCCAATTCGGATGTGAAAGTACTGGCATTTGTCCATGCGGAAACCTCGACGGGCGTTATGTCCGACGCTAAAGCTCTCTGCGAGATCGCCCGTAAGCATAATGCTCTGACAATCGTGGATACCGTAACCTCCCTGGGTGGCAGTGAGTTGGATGTTGATGGCTGGGGTATCGATGCGGTCTATTCAGGGACGCAAAAGTGCCTGTCATGCCCGCCGGGAATCTCACCGATAAGCTTTAGCGAACGGGCGGTTGCCACCGTTGCAGCCCGCAAAAGTAAAACGCCTAGCTGGTTCCTAGATAAAAAATTAGTAATGGGCTACTGGGGAGGGGGTGCGAAACGAGCTTACCACCACACAGCGCCCGTAAACTCGCTGTATGCTTTCCATGAAGCATTAGTGATGCTGGAAGAAGAAGGACTGGAAAATTCCTGGGCGCGTCACAGTCATCACCATAATGCGTTGCGGGCGGGTCTTGAGGCGATGGGGATTAACTTCCTGGTAGATGAAGAGTACCGTTTGCCTCAGCTCAATTCAGTATTTGTACCGGCGGGTGTCGATGAAGCCGAAGTGCGTAGTCGCCTGCTGCAGGATTACAATCTTGAAATTGGTGCCGGGCTTGGTGCTCTGGCCGGTAAGGTCTGGCGTATCGGCCTGATGGGTGCTGCCTGCAACAAGAGGAATGTATTGTTCTGTCTGTCTGCGCTGGAAAGTACATTAGCGCAAATGGATGCGCCTATTTCTGTTGGAAAGGCGCTGCCAGCGGCTCAGTCGGTTTATAACGACTAAATTTAAAACAGTCAGGCTATTTACTATTTTATAGTTAGTAAAGTTTATTCCTAAGCGGTTCACAGTAGTGGACCGTTTTGCGTTCAGATATAAAGAGTACTTTTGTCGCCATAGTAGGATTTTCAGAGGACACGCAAAGGTCAAAGAGGGCGTATTTGTCGAGGGTATACCTGACCCCTTATTAATGGTAATCAGCAGCAGGAAATATCTTTTGTAATATTGAAGACGGGAGCAAACACTTCTTCAATACCTTCGAACAGTAAGTTACCACGATTCTTAAGAGGGCTTGATACAATTTCCGTCATAACAATTAAAGGCGAAATCATGTGCTATTGTTACCTGAGCTTGCAGTAAAAAGCAGAAACAAAATATCAACGAGGGATCGGTTATGTTTCGGCCATTTCTTAGACAACTGCTGTTTAGCTTTGGGGTTTTATTTTTTTCTCTGTCAATTTCAGGTCCTTCGACTGCCGGCGCAACCGCCCTGAAATCTCTTAAAATTCAAGATGTAAGTTATTTCTCAGCTACGCTGGAGTTTGAGTTTTTTCTGTCTGAGCAGTATGAAAATAGCTACCTGACAATTGATCTCCCAATATCATCAAAATTTGCTACCTTCAGGCAGTTGAAGCCGGGTTTGAATAAGTTTGTAATGACCGTCGCCAGGACAAATTTACGTGATTATGCCATTACGACACAAAGCATAACCTTTAATGTTCATCAGGGTGACATGCATTCAATGATGACGGATGGTGGTGATGAGGCATTTTATTCTAAGACCCTGAAGAGGGTGATAATGTGGCCCGGACCGGAAGAAACTGTCGAAAAACTGATAGGCAGCCCTAAAGCTGCATATGATTTCAGTTCAATTTCACACCTATATCTTAATGTTAACAAGAAAACAGCTGATTCTCTGGTTAAAAAACTGCTGCTCGTTGGCATGCCCATCACTAAGATTTTTCCAGGCAAAAGCCGGCGTACAGGAACGACAGCAAGTATAACGCTAGGGACTGAGCTGGGCTTCGCGCTAAGCAGGAAGCTCGTTTCAATACTTCTTTCTGAAATAGAGAGTGTTGCCTGGGTTCAGGCTAAAGAGCAAATTAGTAGATCATCTGTTTATGTGAATATAGTGGGATTCATGCCGCCCCCAGAAATGCGAGAACCAGGTGATATGACAGAAGAGCAATATGCAATCTTACTAAATGGAGATGCGAGTAAAGAACAGTTTAATGCAATTATTGGATTCCCTCATTCTGATGATGCTGATGAAAGCATTTTGCTCTATTCCACTGCCCGTAATTTATTAGATAATGCAGACAGAGGAAATCTGGCCAAGGCGAAATCGCTACTAGATAAACTGATTCGTAAGAGACCGGGTTTTGCGCCGGCTTACCTGCAATTGGCTCGGTTCCATATGAAAAGTAATTGGCCAGGTGGGCTTAATAAAGCTGAGGAGCTGATTCTGATTGCCCGAAAGCTCGAACCCGAACTTGACGATGTTAATGTATTACTGGGTTATGTGTACAGCAATCAAGGGCGCTTCAGTGAAGCAGAAAGAGAGTTTAAAAGAGCTTTAACTTTAGGCTCTGATAATCTTTGGCTCTACGCTAACTGGGGGCTTTATTATCAACTACAGGGGTTATCGCAACAAGCACTTGAGATGTATTTGAAGACATTGAAAAAGGAAGCAAATAATAAGTCTGATAAGAAAGCTAAGCGCTGGGTTTATAAGCATAGCGCAATGTTTAAAACCCTGGTGTCTTTACAAAAATATAATAAGGCAGATTCTTTATATGATAGCTATCGCGATGAATTTCCCGAAGATCGATGCATATTGCAACAAAAAGCGGCATTGCGTTTGTACTATTTCAAGGACTATAAAGGAGCAATCAATTATTACATGAAATCACAAAGCGCGGGATGTATGAGCAACACGCCTGTTCTTGCGCTGGCTTACTACCTGCAGTGGCACGGTAGGTTAAAACTGAATGATAGTTCATCGGAACTGGAAAACACCTTTTATAAGGCAGAAGCATTTGCTCCGGAAGACGGGTATTTGCTGTATGCTGCAGCAGTTGCTGATGGTACTTCTTTTCTAGTACCCGTACTGATTAATAAAGGTAAAAATATTAACCATGAAGATCAGCGGGGAATGACAGCGTTATTGTATAGCATCGTTGAGCAGAATCTGCCCGCTGCCACAGTATTACTGGAAAATGGAGCTGACCCCAGTAAGGTTTCAGACAAGCAGTTGTTTTTTCCTTTGATTTTTGCGATACAGACGCAGAATATCGATATGGTCAGGTTATTGTTACGATACAATGCCGATCCTTCAGTTCAGCTACCCAATGGATCTACGCTTGAAATATTTGCCAGACAGATGGGCTTAAATAAAATAGCAAATCTATTGCAAAAGGGTGACGTCACCTAACGTGAAACAAGGCAGTTCACATTGTGGAAGTAATAGCATTTCTGACAAAATGAACATCATAATAAAAGAGCTTGCCCCTTGTGCCGGGTTAGTATCTATTAAGCCAGTAATGCAAGTGAAGGTTTGAAAATTTCTTACTCGGCCTGTTGATCGCTCAATAAATTCTTCAGTGCTGCCACATTGTCAGGATGATCCCATTCCCGGGCTCCAACTATTTTTTCAAGGATATTACCCTTGGCATCTAACAGAAAACTGGATGGCATACCGGCAATATTCAATGCGCGAAATGCTACGCCTTTTTCATCCAGATAGACCGGCAGCGAAAACTCAAATTCACGTTCAAGTAAGAAACTTTCTACTGTCGTAGGAGTTTGCCCCATGTTGACAGCGATAACCTGGAACCGATCTTCACTGAACCGATTCTGCAGGCTTTGCATCGATGGCATCTCTTTGATGCAGGGAGGGCACCAGGTAGCCCAAAAATTTAGCAGCACGACCTTGCCCTGATAGGCATTCAGATCGACGATATTGCCTTCCAGATCAGTCACCTGAAGTTGGTCATAAACGCTTTCGGTCGCTTTCACTTGCAGGCTGAAACTGCAAAGAATTATCGAAAATAACGCTGCAATAGCGGTTGATGCCTTAAAGCGAGGTAGTGTATATAAACTCAGAATCATATGTATAAGACACCGTATTTAAGGGTTTTTCCTGATCAGTTATTACCATAGAATGTTTTTAATCATAACAATAGTCAGTATCAGGTTGGAGTGTTAAAGATGAAAGTTGCATTTATCGGTCTGGGAACGATGGGTTATCCGATGGCAGGTCATCTGGCCCGGGGTGGCCATGAAGTCACTGTGTACAACCGCACGGCAGTGAAGGCGGAACAGTGGTTGGGTGAGTACGGTGGTCGTTCTGTTGCTACTCCTGCAGAAGCTGCCCAGGGTGCTGAAATAGTTTTTACCTGCGTCGGCAACGATGATGATCTGCGTGAAGTTGTGACCGGTGTTGATGGAGTGTTCAGCAGCATGTCTGGCGGTGCGATTCTGGTCGATCATACGACGGCATCTGCTGAAGTTGCCCGTGAGCTTTCCGTGATTGCTGATGAAAGAGGTTTCGGTTTTCTGGATGCACCGGTATCCGGAGGTCAGGCTGGAGCGGAAAACGGCGTACTCAGTGTTATGGTGGGTGGCGAGCAAACAACATTTTCCAGCGCTGAGCCGGTTATCGATTGCTTCGCTAAATCGATCCGCTTACTGGGCCCTGCGGGCAGTGGTCAGCTCGCAAAAATGGTTAACCAGATCTGTATCGCCGGGTTGGTACAGGGGCTTTCTGAAGGTGTCCACTTTGCCAAGCAGGCGGGTCTTGATGCGGAAGCTGTATTTGATGTAATACAGCATGGCGCGGCGGGTTCATGGCAGATGGTAAATCGTAACCAGACTATGATCGCCGATCAGTTTGATTTTGGTTTTGCCGTTGACTGGATGCGTAAAGACCTGAAAATCGCTTTGGATGAGGCGCGCAGCAATGGCTCCCAGCTACCGGTCACCGCTTTAGTTGATCAGTTTTACGCCGAAGTTCAGAAAATGGGTGGCAATCGTTGGGATACCTCCAGCCTGGTTAAGCGTCTGGAGCAGTAGCGTTCAGTGAAAGAGCATCGCTTATGGCTGTTACCGTGGCGGAATAGTGCTATATACCTATTGAGCCTGTTGCAGGATGCTCTATAATCAGCCGCCATAACACTTAAGCACAAAATATAACCAATATTATAATCTGGCCGGCGTTAAGGCGCTGGCCAAACAATGAGGACAGTTCTATGGCTGATAAATACAGCATGATCTCTTTTGTACCGAGCGTGGTACTTGTTGCAGTGATGATCGTGGGTACTTTTGCTGCGATCTCTTTTATCAAGAAAAACATCGCTAAAGATGCAGCTGCGGCGAAAGTCGCTAAATAATCGCTTAGAATGATAAAAAGGGCAGTTGATACTGCCTTTTTTTTGCTCTTTTTTTGCTCTTTTTTTACTAAGGGGCGAGCTGCCAGTTATCCGGTACCAGGAATCCTCGGCTACGTTCACGCCACACATTACTCTGGGTATCTTTAGTTAATTCGGCGATCAGTAGTGGTGTACTCAGATCAGACATAACATTAACCAGTTCTGCGTGACTCATGCTGTCGTGGTATTTAACCCTGGCTGTGGCCAGCCACTGTGGCTTCATCAGTACTCTGTAACGTACCTTGTCGGATGATAATAGATCGCATTGTGATACTTTAAGCCACCAACCCCGAGCATGATCAGGATTAAGTGGTTCGATAACCGGAAAGTCCTGCCAGTGTGCGTAAGGGTAAAAAAGGTATCCTTTGAGCAGCAGGCTACGGCGGTCTGGCATCAGATCCAGTGCTTCGGCCTGATCGCTACCAGCTGATGTCTGGGATAACCGGAGCTGATGGTCCATTAAACGATTCCATTTCCGTTCCAGGCAGTCGGTACGGTTAGGTCCGATAAAGCCGGCGAGACCTTCGCTGCTATCTGTACCGCTAAACAGATAGAACTTCACTGCCGTTTCAAGGTGAATCTTCTCGCCACTTTGTAGGCGTATCAGGAAATCATATTCACCAACGGTGGTTTTGTCTTTGCAAACCTGAATGTTACTTTTTAATTCAGAGGGTTGAATGAAGTTTTTCAGGTAGATTCTAACCAGATCTTCAAAATAATATCCGAGTCGGTAGCTGGCTTGCTGGCGCAGTTTGCAGATCAGGCGGTTGGGATGTTGGTCGAAATAAGTAAGCTGATCATGGAGATGAGGATAATCAAACAGCCAGTCAGCACGAAGGCTTTCGGGTAGGTTTACCAGTCCGGGACTATGTATCAGCCAGGCCAGATCACGAACGATTTCATGACGGTAGTCAGCGAAGCTATCAGGTAATGTACTCATAACCAAAGCATAGGTTCACATTGTTGGGAAAAGCTCATAAAGTAGTACTGAACTGAACCTTAGGTTTCCTAACTTTATTCTATTTCAGGTGGTAAGTCTTCTTATGCTCGTAAAATCCCGCGCTTCTGGTACAGATATTCCTCTGAACGAACAGGACCGTCACCCGCTGATGAGTGAGTCCGACATTAATACCATATTGCTGAACGGTGCGCAGATCTCCCTGACCAAGCTGAAACGAGCGCGAAGCTTTGATGCCCGGTTGTATTACTATGCGGAAATTGGCGTGTTTCTTGAGGTTACTTTGTCCCGTGGCGCTGGCATTACCGATGCTACCCGGGAAGAACTCGAAGAAATTCATAAAGAGGCGACTCACATCCATATGGATGCTAATAAGTTATTGAATATCCTTGAGGAATAGAATGTGGCGCAGTTAGAATAGCGGCATGACTGAAGCTCCTAATACAGAACAGCAAAAAGCCACCTCGCAAGACGATGCTATTTCCTTTGATAGCAAGGCTTACCTATCCCGACTGACCCGTCGCCCGGGAATTTACCAGATGTATAACAGTGCTGGTGAGATTCTTTACGTGGGCAAAGCCAAGAACCTTAAGAACCGGGTCAGTAGCTACTTTCGCACGACCGGTCTTAATATTAAAACCCAGGCGCTGGTCAGCCGTATCGCAGATATTCAGGTTACTGTTACAAACAGTGAAACTGAAGCGCTACTGCTTGAGCAAAACCTGATAAAGCAGAATCGTCCGCCGTATAACATACTGCTACGGGACGATAAATCTTATCCCTATATTTTTGTCTCTTCTGAGCAGGAATATCCAGCGGTACGTTTTCATCGTGGCGCTAAACGCCATAAAGGTCGCTACTTCGGTCCTTTCCCCAGTAGCGGCGCGGTACGGGAAAGCCTGGCAATACTGCAGAAAATTTTTCGCATCCGTCAATGCGAAGAAAGCTTCTTTAAAAACCGTTCCCGTCCCTGCCTGCAATATCAGATCAAGCGCTGCAGTGCGCCGTGCGTAGGCCTGCCTTCTGTCGATTCGTATCAGGCTGATATTCGCCATGCGATGATGTTTCTGGAAGGTAAAAATAAAGCCATAAACACTGAGCTGGCCGAGCGTATGGATCAAGCCTCCCGTGAGCTTAACTTTGAAGATGCCGCGACCTACCGGGATCAGATCACCAGCCTGCAGCAGATCCAGGAGCAGCAGTATGTTTCCGGTTCCAGTGGTGATGCCGATGTATTTGGTTGCGCGTTAAAGCCCGGAGGGGTTTGTGTCCATATGCTGTTTGTCCGTGCGGGCAGGGTGCTGGGCAGTAAGGTTTACCATCCCAAAGTGTCAATAGAGGAGTCTGAGAGCGATGTGCTTGCTGCCTTTATCGCGCAATGGTACCTGGGCAGTGGCAGGGAGATTCCGGAATCGATTATCACCAGCTTCGCAGTCGAAGATAAAGAGTGTATAGAGCAGGCTCTGACAGATAAACGCGGTAAAAAAACGGTAATTGTTAATCGGGTACGTGGTGAAAAGGCAGGCTGGCAGCGGCTAGCCCAGACCAATGCCGAGCAGAGCCTGCAAAGTCACCTTGCCAGCAAGCAGAATACCTATAACCGTTATCTGGCACTACAGGATGTGTTGCAGCTGGAAAATATCCCACAAAGAATGGAGTGCTTTGATATCAGTCATAGCTCCGGTGAAGCGACTGTTGCATCTTGCGTGGTGTTTGATCGCAACGGACCGCTTAAGACCGATTACCGGCACTTTAATATAGAAGACATAACCGCAGGCGATGATTATGCGGCTATGCATCAGGCGCTGACCCGGCGTTATACCCGGCTTAAAAAAGGCGAGGGTAAGTTGCCTGACATTCTTTTGATTGATGGCGGTAAGGGGCAGGTCAGCCAGGCGGTCGATGTTTTGTCTTCGTTGCAGATCGATGAAGTGCTGATTATCGGTGTTGCCAAAGGCAGTGACCGCAAGGCAGGACTTGAAACGCTTATCATGGCTGATACAGGTAAAGAAGTTACGCTGCGTAATGATTCAGCGGCGCTGCACCTTATTCAGTATATCCGGGATGAAGCGCATCGCTTTGCCATAACCGGGCACCGTGCGCGTCGGGGCAAGGCGCGAAAAAAATCCTCGCTTGAGGGGATTCCGGGCGTTGGCGCCAAACGCCGCAGAGAGTTATTGCGTCATTTTGGCAGCGTTCAGTCGGTAGAAAAGGCAAGTGTTGAAGAAATCGCAAAAGTCTCTACTATAAGCCGCAAAATTGCAGAAGATATCTATGCAGAGCTACATCCTGATCCTTAAGGACTAGGTTCTGATTTGTAACTCTGGTGCCATAATCGTTCATCTACATTTACCGTTTTAATTTACAGGAACAACGATACGTAATGAAAATACCAAATATACTGACTCTTCTGCGCGTCGTGCTGATTCCGGTATTCGTGGTCATCTATTACCTGCCATATCAGTGGAGCCCTCTGGCCTCGGCGGCGGTGTTTGCGCTGGCGGCAATTACCGACTGGTTCGATGGTTACCTGGCGCGCAGGCTTAATCAGACGTCGCCGTTCGGTGCTTTCATGGATCCGGTTGCGGATAAGCTAATGGTCGCAACAGCGCTGGTGCTGCTGGCTGAAACCTATGGCACTTTCTGGATCACTGTTCCTGCGATAGTTATTATCGGCCGGGAGATCGTTATTTCGGCGCTGCGTGAGTGGATGGCAGAGCTTGGTAAGAGAGCAGATATTGCCGTTTCCTACGTCGGCAAGGTTAAGACCACATTGCAGATGCTGGCGATACTGATGATGCTTGCAGCAACACCTTATGACCTGTTGTCGTGGTCTGGGATAGGGGCGCTCTATCTGGCGGCGGTACTGACTCTCTGGTCGATGTATATTTATCTGAAGGCTTCCTGGGCAGACCTGACTGACGATATCTAAGTCATTAATCTCATTAGAGTTTTGTCTTAAGTGACATTTGACAAAATGTGTTGACATAAAAGGAGAGCTGTCTATAATACGCCTCACTTCTTACGAAGCAGGCGGAATTAGCTCAGTTGGTAGAGCGGAACCTTGCCAAGGTTCAGGTCGTCGGTTCGAGCCCGATATTCCGCTCCAATCTGTTTAGTAATTAGTTAGTACCTTTTGGCGCGGTGGCAGAGTGGTCATGCAGCGGACTGCAACTCCGTGTACGCCGGTTCGATTCCGACCCGCGCCTCCATTTTCCAGCCCGGATGATGGAATTGGTAGACATAGGAGACTTAAAATCTCCCGATCGAAAGATCGTGCCGGTTCAAGTCCGGCTCCGGGCACCAAGATTCAAATAGATTAAACCCTCGCAGCTCTAGGCTTCGGGGGTTTTTTTTCGTCTATTCCTGTCATTCCCACAGATGTTAATGTTACCATGCCGCCCCGGCGTGGCACAGGCAGGCTGACATGAGCGTGTCAATCGATACCCCACTCCCTAGCAAAGAATCAAACCCCGCCCAATACAAAGGCTAACAAGAGGCAGTCAAATGACAGCTATGAACACCGCAGTAAATATGAATGAGATTCAAGTTGAAGCATCACTGGTGAAAGAGCAGATGACTCTGGAACTTGGCATGCGTGACGCTGGACGAGTCCGGTTCAGGAAGATGATTGAGAACGCAAAGGCACGAGGCCAAGAGGATGAGACTGTATATGGCGATAAGATTATCGGCGTATATGTCGACAAGGTAGCCGGTGGTCTGGAGCAGTGGGTCAACGATGGGATGGGCAAGGCCGGTGCTCGGCGTATAGCTCAGCCTTACATCCAAGCAATCGACTATCGAGTCACTGCCATGCTCGGACTGAAGGTCATCTGCGAGAGACTGATGACTGACAAGGCAGCACTGGGCAGCACAGCGATCAGCATTGCCCGGATGATGGAGAACGAATTGAAATGTACTGACCTACGTGCTCAGGATCGTAAGCGTTACAACGGCATCATGAAGATGGCGAATGAGAAGGGCGAGTACAAGCGTAAGGTTGATGTGCTCCGCTACCTGTCACAAAAGGATGGTATTGAGTGGAGCCGCTGGTCTGAAAAGAACTGCATGCACATCGGTATGGTCGTTATCAATTGCATCCAAGAACAGGTAGCACTGGTTGAGTTCTACGATCAGTACGACAGGAAGGGACGCACCACCACCTGCATGCGACCAACCAAGGATACCCGCGAGAGTGTCGATAACCTCCTGAACACGGCCATGAAGTTCTGCGCCCCAGTGCTGGAGCCTACAGTCATCCCTCCGAAGCCTTGGGTAGCTGGTGAGCTGCAAGGCGGCTACTGGACTGACTATGTGCCACGCCGGGAGATGGTCAAGGTTCGCAACCGTCACTACTTGGAGCAACTCAAGTACACCGATATGCCGACCATGCTTAAGGCACTGAACGGTATTCAGGACACCCGCTGGCGTGTTCGTGGTCGTGTACTGAAGCTGCTCGATGAGTTGCTCATGCGTAACAGTGAGCTGGGCGGTGCGCCTCGTGCTGAGATGTACGAACTGCCAAGCAAGCCAGCTGACATTGAGGTCAATGAAGTAGCCCGTAAGAAGTACCGACAGGAAGCACGAGCTGTACATGAAGACAACGTGGTGCTGATCAGCAAGCGTCTGTCCTACCTGCAGACCGTTGAGACTGCCCGTAAGTATGCCGAGTATGACGCTATCTACATGCCGCATAACGTGGACTTCCGCAGCCGGGTGTATCCTCTGCCTTCACTTAACCCGCAAGGAGCTGACTACTGCAAGGCTCTCCTTGAGTTTGCTGACGGTGTACCGCTGGGTGAGAAAGGACTGGAGTGGCTGCACATCCACGTAGCCAACCTGTTCGGTGTTGATAAGGTGTCTTACGATGACCGCATCAAGTGGTGTCAGGATAACCTTGGCATGCTGGAGGCCATCGCTCTGAACCCTTTCAGTAACCGCGAGTGGTGCGAGGCAGACAAGCCGTTTCAGGCATACTCTGCAGTCATCGAGTTAATCGAGGCGCTGGAATCTCCCAACCCAGAGGAATACGTCAGCCACATCCCGATTGCATTAGATGGTAGCTGTTCAGGGATTCAAGTCCTGTCTTGCTGCTTCCGTGATGAGATCGGCGGTGCCAACGTGAACCTGCTGCCTTCTGATAAACCTTCTGACATCTATCAGGTGGTTGCAGATAAGACGATCATCAAACTAGAAGCTGCGAGAAAAGGAGACAGTGCTGAAATCTCGCAGGAAGAAGACGAGGTGACTGACGCACAGCTGGCGCAATGGTGGCTGGACTTCGGAATATCGAGGAAGGTGACCAAGCGTAACTGCATGACCTTCCCGTACGGATCGAAAGCAAGAGGGTTCTCTGACCAACTGTTAGAGGATCACCTTCGCCCATTCGTTAAGGATGGCAGCGCAGATAACCCACTGTTAAGGATCGGCCAGAACGGCAAGCTGGACACATCGCTTCCAATGATGAAGCTGTCTAACTTCCTCGCCAAGCTGAACTACGAGTCTGTACAAGAGACTGTGGTCAAGGCTGCAGAGGCGATGGACTGGATGCAAGCTTGTGCCAGGATTGTTGCTAAAGAGGGTCGCCCGGTAACTTGGAACACCCCTCTGAACTTCCCGGTGGTACAGAATTACCGCCAGTCTAAAGAGGCACGAGTCGAGACTCACTTGGCCGGTGAACGTAAGGTACTGAGCATCCGCGAGGACACGCTGAAGATTGATAAGCGTAAGTCAGCGAATGCCATATCACCTAACATCGTTCACAGTTTAGATGCATCACATTTAATGCAGACGGTAGCGAATGCCCACGCTAAAGGAATCACGAACTTCGCACTTATCCATGACTCATTCGGCGCTCACGCCGGGTTGACCGAGAAGTTCTACTGGATCATTAGAGAGTCATTCATTCAGACTTTCGATGAGAACTACTTCCCGAATCTACTTGAGCAGTTTAAGAGTCAGGTTCCACCGGAACGTCACGATGAGTTCCCGCCTCTGCCAGAGCAGGGCAAGCTAGACCCGATGTCAATACTCGACTCCGAGTACTGCTTCGCATAACACCTTACTACTATCGCTCTACACTGCGCCTTCCTATAAGAGGAGGGCGTGGCTTACTTTTGTCTACTCATTCCCACAGATGGAAATACACCCATGACTAAGCTGAACACTTCCGCAATCGAATTCCGCATCCTTGATAAGAAACTGGCTGACGCTGAAACAGTGCTGATCTCCCTGAAGGAGCTGAATGTTGACCCGAAGTTCCAGATGCGCGAGAAGATGGATCACGAGAACATTGCGTTGTACGCAGAGTCTCTGGAAGACCTGCCACCAGTACGTGTATTTGAGGTCGGTAACCGTCTAATCCTAACCGATGGCTTCCACCGTTTCTTTGCTCACGAGCTGGCTGAAGCTGAAGACATTAAGGCCAAGGTCGTTAAGGGTACTGAGTTTGAAGCTATGAGCTATGCCATGGCCGCGAACTTTGCTCACCTTAAAGGAGGCAGCAAGCCTTCATCAGGTGACCAGCGCAAGGCTATTGAGACTATGTGTGAGCTGTTGGCTGACAAGATCGGATACGACTCCAAGCAGGTCGTGCCTACTTTAGTTAACTGGGGCATTACATGCTCTATTAGCTGGGCGCGTAAATGTACGAAAGATATTCGAGCAGAGATCGATGCTAAGCGTGACGCAGCTATTAGCAACCTAACCGCAGACGGAATGTCTAGTCGTGAAGTTGCTGAGCGTCTTGGCTGCTCTGACCACACTGTCCGTATGAAATTGAAGGAAGCAGAAGCTGCGAGAAAAGAGGACAGTGCTGAAATCTCGCAGGAAGAATCCCCATTCAACGATGAGTCTGATAATGACGATATGCCATGGGGCGAGGACGGCTTCTCTGAAGACGAGCTGGAGTCAGCACCTGTAGTTAACCCTGCAGATGCCATGAAGAAAACTCTGGACGACTTCGATGCAACACTCCAACAGGACACAGCAAACACTACAGCTCCGTCTATAGATTCGTCTGTCGTTCCCACAGATGGGAATACTCCCACAGTAGAAGAGAACACCCCACGAGATGAAGTGGCAGGCGCATTCAACCTGCTTGCTGAAGCTTGGAAAGTCCACGGCCCAGATGCCTTTGAGGAGTTCCTTGAAGACACCACCGAGGTCAACGACAGCAACGTCGAGTTCTTCCTGAAGATTGCCGGTTTCGTAGCTAACCGCCGCGCATAACCCACACCGATAGACCAACCAAATTCAAACGTCTGGAGAGACACATGAACAACGATACGATTCGCTCTAAATACACCGCTCGTCAGTACTTCAAGAAACTGATCGGAGAAGGCTACGCAGCCGACCACGCATCATCATTAGTCAACGCTGTGTTCGGAGGTGAAGCATGAGCAAGTTTAAGAAACTGCAGAACGCCGCTTCCCACATGCTGCAATACGGAGCCAACGCTCTGAAAGGTGAGTCTGACCGGGCTGTACGTAATCGCATCAAGACCATGCGTCTGAAGCCTTTCGCATCTGACACTGAAGGCGAACAGCTTCCCTTTGAAGAACTGTGTCGTAACCACAAGGGCGCTGCCCTGCGAATCTATAACCGCAAAGTTAAGACTGTCCTCAACCAGTCTGCCGATGCCCGTGCCATGCGTGAAGTCATGAGCGAGTTCGGCCTCAGTTAAACCCCACACCAATAGACCAACCCTTCGCCCTCATTCGGTTAACGCCGGGTGAGGGCAGCTTTTTTTTTCGTTTAAAAACTACATTAGAGAGAACTAATACTATGGCTAAAAAGACTATCACAACTCCTCGCGGCACCGCTCGTTACCCTTGGCTGAACACGGCTGACACTAAGTTCGGTGACCCGAAGTACAAGGTTGACCTGATGGTTGAGAGCGGCTCTGTCGGTGACTTCGGAGCGAAGATCGAAGACGCACTGGAAGACCACTTCAATGCGATTCTGGACAAAGAGCAAGGCGGCAAGTACCGCGAGATCTTCAAGGCTGAACTGCCGTTCTTTGAAGACGGTGGTGAGACTCTGTTCCGCTGCTCCCTGAACAAGATCGGCAAGAGCAAGAAGACTGGTGAGACTTGGGAAAACAAGATCACTTTCTACGATGCGAAAGGTCGTCCAATCCCTGAAGGCATGGCACCAAAGATCGGCGGTGCGTCAATCCTGCGCGTTAGCTGTGAGCTAAACACCTGGACTCGACCAAATGTTGAAGGCCGTGGCTCTGCCAAGGTTACTGATCTGGAAGTCGGCATCTCCCTGCGTATCAAAGGTGTGCAGGTTATCGAAGCGAAGCAGGGCGGTAACGGCCCAGCGTCTGCCGAAAGCATGGGCTTCGGTGAAGAAGAGGGTTACTCGTACGACCCGGACGCATTCGATGCTGACGAAGGTGGTAACGACGCTGGCGACTTCTGAGTCCCAGTGGACTTCTAGCAACCTCAAGCCCATGAGCGTGAACGAAGCGTGGATGGGCAAGAAGACTAAATCAGTGAAGTACCGGAAGTACGAAGCGCAACTCCTCCGGTCTTTACCTGACATCGAGCTTCCCGATACGAAGTTGTTTGAAATCCGACTGGTCGTCTACTACAGCAGCAAGTTGTCCGATCTGGATAACGCCGCCAAGCCATTCATCGACTGCCTCTGCAAACGGTATGGCTTTGATGACCGGTACATATACCGCATACGGATGACGAAGGTCATCGTCCCTAAAGGCAAAGAGAACATTCAGTTCCGCATCCTGCCTTTCACCCCCAACGGAGAAACCACTAATGGCAATGCAAAGGGCTAAGACCCGGAACATTGTCGTGGTGATGTCAGGAACCCCTATCAAGTCCAGCACTTGGGATTTGTCCTGTGCATACCGCGACAAGGGAGTCCCTGACATCGGCTCCCACTACGTAATTTTAGAAGACGGAGATGTCATATCAGGTCGTCCTCACAGCGAACACGGCAACGTCGATCCTCGGCACAACAAAGACGCAGTGTTCATCGAAATCATGGGCATCGACCCATCAGCAGTAACCCCGCACCAACAGACAGCAGCACAAGGCGTGATCTCCCGGATGGAAGAGACATACCTGAATGCTGAACCGCTTGACTACACAACTTATTAAGAGAGAGAACCTCATGAAAAACATCCCTACAACTGTACTGATCGCCGTTACTTCAGCTGAATCCTTCGACATCCAACAGCGTCTGTTCGATGCAGGTTGGAAATGGCATCTGGGTGAAACGCACGTTATGTACACCGAGCAGCCGTACCTGTTACTGGATGGCCCGACCAAGCGTATCAAGTGGGTAGACCGCACGATGCCGGGTGTCCCTGTGCTGGCGTACAACGACATCATCGGTGAGCTGCAGTCTGTCGATGAGTTGGTCGATGAGAACTCCTCTCTGTGTGAGCAGATAGACCGCCTGACGCAGAACAAGGTGAGGCTGCTGGAAGAGCTGGAAGCCTTGGACAACAAGATTGCCAAGAAGCAGAACTTCTACCAGCTGAACGCTGAGTCAATTCGCCGCCGCCTGCCAGAAGGCATCGCTAAGTTCGCGCCATACATGCCTGACACCTTTTAAGGGGTTACTACTATGGCCCTGACACCTCAATGCCAGAAGGTCGTAGCTTACATTGAACGGTGGGGTTCCCTGAACTCCATCGAAGCTATCACCCATTACGGCATCACTCGATTAGCCGCTCGTATCCATGACCTCAAGTACACCAACCGTGCAATGAAAGCTGTCCCTGCTGAGAACGCAGCGAAGGGCTTCGTTAAGTACGTCCCGGACTTTGAGCAACGCCGAGCAAACCTGAAACGCCGCATGTACGAAGAGCTGGAAACAGCTGACGGAATACGTCTGGCCGAGCTGCATGTTAAGTACGCAGCCAAATTCTCCCTGATGAACATTAAGGAACGTGAACATGCCTGAGCAAACTATAGACATCACCGTAAAGGTGGAACGCCCGGATTTCTCGCGGCCTCGCTTCCACAACCCGTGTGTGATCATGCGCGGTGAGATGCGCTTCAACGGACAAGCTCTGTTCTATGAGCACCGTGTTGATGAGTACGAAGCTCGACATCACCTCGACATCAAGCCGGACGGAACGATCTACGTCAACGATGACAACTGGTTTGACTACATGGTTCGTCGGATTCGTAGCGGCTTAATGCAGCACATCGAAGAATCATACCGTCCACGCATTGCGCTGGGAGGCTAGATGACTCATGACTACGATGACGCGGAAGGATGTGATGACGTTACTGGCCGAGAGCCGTGCCCTGAATGCCGAGAGAACGGAGGCGATAACAAAGGCGATAACCTTGCTCGATACGCAGATGGACACGGCCACTGTTACTCGTGTGATTACCATGAGAATGGCAGCGGAGAGGGAGCTGGGAATGCAGAACGCTCTAGCAAACCTGTTACGTTCGACCGCATGGACAGAGCTGCCCCTAATGGACTTAAGGCTCGTGGAATCCAAGCCCACGTTTGTGAGAAGTTCGGATATGGAATTGGGCGAGATTTTAACGATCAGCCAGTCCACGTATGTGATGTACGAACCGAGGCAGGAAGTCTTGTCGCACAGAAAGTTCGCACAAAAGATAAAGATTTCTGGGTAAACGGATCGCTTAAAGAGCGACCTCTGGTCGGCATGCATCTCTGGAATGGAGGTCGCAAGCTGGTGATTACAGAGGGTGAGATCGACATGCTCTCATACGCTCAGCTGACCGATTGCAAATACCCAGTAGTCTCCCTTCCGAATGGCGCAGCAGCCGCCAAGAAAGCCCTAGCAGCCAACCTCAAGTACCTTGAACGCTTCGATGAAGTCATCCTGATGTTTGACATGGATGAGCCGGGTCAGGCCGCTGCAGTTTCCTGTATGCCACTGATGAACCCCGGACGCATCAAGATCGCCAAGCTCCCACTGAAGGATGCCAACGAGTGTCTTCTGGCTGAAGAAGGTCAGGCCGTAGTGAATTCCATCTGGAACGCTGAAGCCTACCGACCATCCCAGATCGTCACCGTAGCAGACATCATGGAGAAGGCTAAACGTATGCCTGCGTTGGGCTTATCGTTCCCATGGGAGTCAGCCACCAAGGCCTCTCTGGGCATCCGTAAGGCCGAGATTCATATCGTAGGCGCTGCCCCGAAGATTGGTAAAACTGAGCACCAGCACCAGCTCATCAAGCACATGGTTGAAGTTCATGGCGTGAAGCCTGGAATCATGTCGCTTGAAGAGAACCCAGTGAAAACCTTGAAGAAGATCGCTGGTAAGAATGCAGGTAAGCAGTTCACCAAGCCACCGGAAGTAGGCGGTTATACGCAAGATGAACTTGATGAGGCGCTGGAAGCTCTCGATGACAAGATGGAGTTCTACTCCTCTGAAGGTGTCCGTGATTACGAAGAGATACTGAGCACTGTCCGATGGTGGGCAGCACAAGGTATCTGGTTCTTCATCATCGATCCATTGACCGCTCTGGTAGCTGAGCACGACTCCAGCTCTGCCAACGACATCCTGAACGAGTTCATGAGTAAAGCAGCCAGCATGGCTATGGAACTCAATATCACGTTCTTCATGTACTCCCACGTAAACCCCGTGAAAACAGGTAAGCCTCATGATGCTGGCGGTGACGTTCTGTCATCACAGTTCACAGGCTCCCGTGCCATGGAGAAGTGGGCGCATTACGGCTGGGCTGTCCAGCGTGACCGTACCGAGAAAGACCCAACCTTAAGGAACACCGCACGAATCAGCCTCCTGTTTGACCGGGAGTTCGGTGAGTGGTGCGAGTTCTTCGCCTTCTATAACAACCAGACCAATGACTGGTCGGAATGCCCTGATCCCTCCGAGGAAGGCGGCTTCCAAGACGAGTCCCAACCAGAAGAGTTCTAACCATGGAAATTACCACTGTACACCAGCCTGTGAAGCTGGAGATCGAACTGTGCGCGGACGATATACGCACGTTTCAAGCTGTGACCCACAACCTGCCAAGTCAGTACGACTTCCGGGTGTTGGTCGGATGCAACGCTGAGTTATCCCGCAAGTACCTTCGCCTGATCGAGAAGATAGGCATGGCTGTCGGTGGTAAGTCCCGCGAGAACGCTGATGAAGAAGTGCGTCAACGGCGGTCATTTTGATGAAGAGGATTGCTGTCGCTGATATTGAGACAGATGGTCTTCTCAATGAACTGGAGGTGCTGTACTGCGCCTCTGCCCGTGACTACGAGACTAATCACAACAACCGGTTTCGTAGTGTCAAGTCTTTAGTCCACCACTTAGCAACTTTTGATGAGGTCTGGTTCCACAATGGATGTACCTTCGATTACCCCGCGATGTGCAAGCTGTACCCAGCCACTGCCGAAGTCCTTCCCAAGGAGAAAGTTAGGGATACTCTGGTTCTGTCCCGGCTGTGTTTCCCGACCCTCGCTAGTATCGACGCTGCCAAGTATCGACGCTGGGGAGATACCTACCCACTACCACGTAAGCTCACTGGCTCCCACTCACTGGGCGCTTGGGGCTACCGCTTAGGCGACTACAAGGGCGACTTCAGTCCTGCAGATTACATCAACCCTCTGACCGGCGAACCGCATACGTGGAAGACAGTCGGCTACTCGGAGGACATGGCTGTTTACTGCGACCAGGATACGGAAGTAACCCGGAAGTTATTGCAGTTACTACTATCGAAAGAGGTCGCTCCTTTTGCCATCGACATCGAGCACGACATTGCGTGGCTCATGTATCAGCAGGAGGTCAACGGCTTCGTATTCGATGTGCGTGGCGCTGCTGCTCTGTACTCCGAAGTGTGCGCTCTGCGTAACAAGCTGACCACCGATCTCGTCAATGAGTTCGGCTATTGGTACGCGGCCAACGGCGTGACCCACCCCAAGAGAACTGTCAATTACAAAGACAAGCTCAAGGGCAGCATGACCGAAGGTGCTCCGTACACGAAGATCAAGCGAATTGACTTCAACCCCGGTAGCCGTAAGCACGTAGCTCGTTGCTTCAAGCTTTGGTACGACTGGGAGCCAACCGAGTACACCGATAGTGGTGACCCGAAGATTGACTCCGAGGTGCTGGAGAAACTCACGTTCAAGGAAGCTCCTTTACTCAAGGAATTCTACGACATCAACAAGCTGATCGGACAACTCGGTGACGGGAAGAACGCTTGGCTCAAACTTGAAAGAGAAGGAATCATCCATGGTCGAGTTAATCCTAACGGCGCTGGTACTGGTCGGGCTACTCACAGTACTCCGAATGTTGCTCAGGTTCCTAAAGGCTCTCCGGGATCGTACGGCCACCGTTGCCGCCAATTGTTCACAGTTCCTAAAGGATGGATTCTCCTCGGAACTGACGCTGCTGGACTAGAGCTTCGCTGCCTTGGGCATGCGCTGGCTCCGTTTGACGGCGGTAAGTATGCCGAGCTGGTAGTCAATGGTGACATCCACTGGCACAACACTCTTGCTCTGGGGCTGATGCCTCCGGGAACAATCCGAGATGAAGACAATGCTGAACATGAAGCCGCACGAGACACCAGTAAACGCTGGATATACGCCTTCCTATACGGAGCAGGCAATGAGCTACTTGGAGAGATTGCAGGCTATACAGAGGCTGAGCGTGACGCTTGGAGAGCCAAAGGTTCCCACAAGAAAGTCATCGCATTCCTCAAGAAGAAAGGAGAGCGAGTCACCCCTGTCCGAGTTTGCCATATTCTCAAAGGTGAGGAACTCCGAAAGTCGTTTCTTAAGGCGATTCCTGCAGTTAAGGAATTTCAGAACGAGTGCAAAGACGACCACAAGATCGATGGTGGTGTCACCGGGCTTGATGGACGCTTTATCCAGACCCGCTCCGCGCATTCAGCGACCAACTTCCGACTGCAAGGGGATGGTGCGCTTGTCTGCAAGTTGTGGGGAATACTCATTGATAAGAAGCTCCGTGAAGCCGGTCTACGGCACGGATGGGACGGTGATTATGCTTTCTGCGCGTGGGTACATGATGAATACCAAATCGCTTGCAGGACACAAAGCATCGCTGATCTTGTTGGACGAATTGCACGAGAAGCAATGAAAGAAGTAGGGCGCACATTTAAGTTCGCCTGTGAACTCGATGCCGACTGTAAGATCGGCCCTGACTGGAGTAAGACTCACTAATGTCTGACCTAAAGTACAAATCCGTACCGGAGCTTAAGGCTGCTCAAACTTCCTGCAGAAAGTACATCCAAGAGCTGTCCCAGAAGTTGAGCGGTCAGAAGACCCGTCTTGAGTGGATTCAACATTACCTTCACTTGAAGACTCCCGTTGAGATGTCCATCGAAGAGATCGAAGCCAAGCTCGGTCACAAAATAACCTTGAGGTAATCCCAATGACTGACGCAGAGAAAGCTGCTCGTTACAAAGCAGGACTTGAAGCCATCGCCTCGCTTGAAGGTGTCTACCAAATCAACGCTGGTCAATTGATCACAATAGCGAAGGAACTTCTGAAAGAACGATGATCAAGCCAACCCTCTGGTCTGGAAAAGACCTGAAGGGCGACTGGCTGTTTACCCGCAAACTTGATGGTGTCCGAATGCTTCGTGATAAGCATGGACTCCCAGTCTCACGCCGAGACAAACCTCTCTACAACCTCAATGACATCCCAGACCACATCACTGACTGCGAAATCTTCATTGATAACTGGGAAACCTCTGTATCAGCCGTACGTACTCACAAAGGTGACATGGTGTCGCCAGAGCATGCTTACAGCATCGATCCCCTTGATGACCGCCTGATCCTCTTCACCCTGACTAATCCAACTGCCGCGAAGATTAACGCTTTGCTGGCTACGGCTTTGTCCATCGGTGATGAAGGTCTGGTGCTCTATCAAGGCAAGAAGTCACTCAAGGTTAAACCCGTAGAGAACTATGACGTTCCCGTGACCGGAGCGACTGAAGGGAAAGGCAAATACGCTGGACTCATCGGTGCTCTGATCACACCTAAAGGGAAAGTATCAGGTATGTCGGACGAACAACGCCGCGCCTTCACCCGCAAATTACCCGAAGTCATCGAAGTGTCCTGCATGGGCCTGACCAAGAACGGCAAGTTCCGCCACCCACGCTTTGAACGTGAACGCTTCGATAAAGAAATACCCCACACCTAAGCCCAACCAAAGGAAATCCAAAATGAAAAAGACCCTTATCGCACTGGCTGTTGCCGGAGCTGCGCTGCTGTCTGTCGGCTGCGCTTCAAACGAGCCAACCATCTCTCTGGCTGAGAAATGTGAAGCAACCAATTACGCAGGCAAGAGCTGCGCAAACTTCGACCCTGCAAAGCAGCCGCTGACTCTGGAAGAGAAGCTGGCTAAGTGCGAAGCCGGTGATCTGCATACGCGAGTCTGCATCAACCTGAAAGCCCAATAAACCCCACGACACGAGAGAACTCCAACATGCGCAAATTATTCAAATTCCGTAACCCGTTTGGCCTGAGCAACATCCTGACCTCATTCACCAAGACTCAAGAGAAGCTGGAAGTCTTCATTGCGAAGAACGAGAAGAAGATCGAGAAGACTCGGTTGAATCTGGAAATCAAAGAGCGAGAGCAAGTACGTGCGGAAGCTGTTAAGGGCCGCATCGAGGAGTTCTTGAATGTCTGATCTGACGCTCAATGCATACCAGAAGGCTGCTCATACAACAGCTGCGTACGGCCCTGTCTTTGAGTACCCGTTTGGCTCCCTTGCTGAAGAAGCAGGGGAAGTCATGGGCAAGCTGAACAAGTTCTGCCGTAAGCACAAAGCCTCCATGCGTGACGCTGTGGTGAGCGCAATGTTCCCGAGTCTTGATGTCCACGAAAAGTTACGTGAAGACCTGACGAAGGAGCTGGGCGATCTGCTCTGGCAAGTCCAAGAGTGCGCTGGCGTTCTCGGCCTGTCCCTTGAAGACATCGCACAGATGAACCTCGGCAAACTGTCTGGCCGTGCTGAGCGTGGAACCATCGACGGTGAAGGTGATGACCGATGAAACACTCCAAAGGATTCACTCTGATTGAGCTGATGATCGTGGTCGCCATCGTCGGCATCTTGGCCTCAATCGCACTCCCGGCTGTTAAAGGCTCAAAGACTGACCCAATCCCTGCACAACCAACTTCTCTATTTTCAACTAACTGCACATCGATGTGCGAGGAATAACCATGTTTCAGAATCTGACTATCACCAAACTTGTATCCGCAGCTGTTGTAACTGTACTGGCTGTCGTTATCGGCTTTAACTCATTCACCTCTGTTGGTGTTGGTAAGGAAAAAGTAGGTGCCACTTTCGGTAAGGTTCATTCCGAAGCACTGACTTCTGGCGTACATCTGGTCAACCCTCTGGCTGACTTTGAACGCTACGACCTGCAGGAAATGACGTACTCATGGGACAACCTGGGGGTGCCTGCTCAGGACAACCTGAAGACCTCCATGGACGTTGCCGTTACCGGTCACTTCCTGCCGGGTATGACTGTTCAAGTACGTAACGATCAAGGCTCTGCGAAAGGCTTCATGTCTAACCAAGTGAAGCGCCGTGTCCCTGCGATGATCGTTGAGGTCGGCAAAGAGCTGGCTAAGACATCACAAGACTTCTACGGCGAGACAACTCTGGCCCGTATGGAGACTTCGATTATTGATCGTCTGAACAAAGAGCTGAACCAGCGTGGCTACCATATCACTGCAGTTAAGTTCTCTGACATCAATCTGCCGCAAGTCGTGACCTCTGCTGTCATCAAGACCAAGCAGCGTACCGAAGAAGTTAACCGCCAAGAAGCTGACTTGAAGATCGCTGACCTGAAAGCACAAGAGAAGACCGCTGCTGCTAAAGCTGCTGATGCTTCCGCTGCGTTCAATGCGTCTGCCAAGAAGAAAGCTGCTGATGCTGAGCTGTACCGCGTACAGAAAGAAGCTGAAGGTAACAAAGCACTGGCACGTTCTGTGACCCCTGCACTGATCAAGCTGAAACAAGCTGAAGCCCAGCTGAAGTGGGATGGCCGTATGCCTACCACCGTGATGGGTGAAAGTGCCAACGTCCTGATGAGCATGGGTAAGTAGCATGGACTCCTTCACTATGCCTCCACAGTGTAACCATCCAGCTCCTCCAGCTCCTCCAGCGCCTCCTGCAGTTCCGACTGCGGGGGTGCCTCGCCGTATCCCCGGCCACCTAGTGCCGCTCGATGAGCCAGCCAAGAAGCTGACCGGAGGTTCCTCTGACTATTACGTGGTCTTCGTTAAGAACCCAACCACCACGCACCGTCTGCCATATCACGCCGAATGTAACGACATCGTTGAAGCACTCGGTATGAACTTCGCGGAAGGTAACGCATTCAAGGCGATCTGGCGCAGAGCCGCTGCTCGTCAAGATAACGGCAAGCCGGGAACCACCGCTCTGTATGACGCAGAGAAGGTTGAGTTCTTTGGCAAACGATTAGTTGTACAGGAGAAGAACAAATGAAAAACCCACTAGCTAAATCAGCGATGCATGCAGTGACCATCATGTCTCTGATAACTGTCGTGAGCTGCGTTGCCGCTATCTGCACGGGGATCGTGTGATGCCAGTTAAAGTCTATAGCGCCGATTGGTGCCCGTCCTGCGTGACGTTAAAAGAAAGCCTACAGCAGCACGGCGTTCCTTACGAAGTAGTGGATGTCGATGAGAACCCTGAAGCAATGACAGGCCTGCTGTCCCAAGGTATCCGTACGATCCCAGTGATCGAGCGTCCACAAGAAGACGGCACTGTGCAGCTGTATGTCGGCCTTCCGCAACTGCAGGAGTTCCTGAATGAACGCTGAGTACATCGACCACATGGGGTCTGACCTATCTGTTGTACGCGCTGCTCGTGTGTCCTTCGCCGCTGATAAAGGCGTTGAGTGGACAGGCAAAGATGCAGGCCTGATCAAATACCTGGCTGAACATAATCACTGGACTCCTTTCGCACACACTGCGATTACCTTGCGTATGAACGCTCCGGTGCCAATCCGTACCCAGTGCTTCAAGCACAAGTTCGGTTTCGTAGAGAACGAAGAGTCACGCCGTTATATCGACTGCACTCCAACCTTCTTTGTTCCTGAAGTCTTCCGTGGGAAACCTACGGGCGGTGCGAAGCAGGGTAGTGCTGGTGAGATGGAAGACCAAGAGATGTGGACTGCGATCTTTGAGTCTCAGTACCGCCAGAACTTGGCTATCTACGAGCAAGCCGTTGAGCTGGGATTGTGTCCTGAACAAGCTCGCTTCCTGTTACCTCAAGGTGCTGAAGTGAACTGGTACTGGACTGGCAGTCTCTCTGCCTTCGCCCGGTTCTATAACCAGCGTATTGACCCGCATGCACAGAAAGAAATCCAAGACCTCGCCACTGAAGTCAGCGCCATTATTGAGCCGCTGTTCCCGGTAGCGTGGAAGCAATTAACCACAAAGGAGGGTTAATGAAATATAACGGTATTCAATTAGAACCGTCCCGTGATAACAACCTGTCTCCCCTAGCTTTAACCCTTCTGAACGACTTCTACCTTCAACCACACGAAGCTTCACCACAGCAGGCCTTTGCTCGTGCTGCCATCGCGTTCTGCGGCGGTGACATGGAGTTGGCCCAGCGTATCTATGATTACGCAAGCAAGGGCTGGCTGTCCTTCAGTTCACCGATCTTATCCAACGCACCAGTAGGCGACTGGAGGAATGAGTCAGGCCGCAAGCCGTTCTTCTTCCAGACCAAGCGCGGCAAGGCTATGCCTATCAGCTGCTTCTTGTCACTGGTCGCTGACAATATCGGTAACCAGATGGACGCTGCGAAAGAGCTGGCTGCACTGTCGATTAGCGGCGGTGGAGTAGGGCAGCACTTCAAGATGCGTGGAGTTACAGACAAAGCGTCTGGCGCTATCCCGTACCTGAAGACTGCTGACAGCAACATCATGTACTACAAGCAAGGCAAGACTCGTAAGGGTTCCATGGCTGCTTATCTGGACATTGATCACCCGGACATCGTTGAGTTCATCGGTGTACGAATCCCTACTGGCGGTGACATCAACCGTAAGTGTCTGAACGTAAACAACGCTGTGAACATCACTGATGCCTTCATGCTGGCTGTTGCAGATGACGCTATGTGGGACTTGAAGGCTCCGAATGACGGCAAGGTGGTTGACACTATCCGTGCTCGTGAGCTGTGGCAGATGATCATTGAGACACGCTTCCGTACTGGTGAGCCGTATATCAATTATATCGATGAGGCCAACCGTCACTTACCGCAGGCAATGAAGAACCTGGGGCTAAAGATTCACGGTTCAAATCTGTGTAACGAGATACACCTGCCGACCAGCGAAGAGCTGACCGCAGTGTGCTGTCTGTCCTCTGTAAACCTTGAGTACTTCGATGAATGGTCGGGTACTACTATGGTGCGCGATGCTATCCGCTTCTTGGATAACGTCATCCAGTACTTCCTTGAGAATGCCCCAGTTGGCCTTGAGAAGGCTGTGCAGGCCGCAGCTGGTTCTCGTGACCTCGGTCTGGGCGCTATGGGCTTCCACTCGTATCTTCAGCGCAACGGCATCGCCTTTGAGTCTGGAGGTCTGGGATCAGCAGTCCAGAAGAATGCTCAGATGTTTAAGTACATCAAGCGTGAAGCTGTGGCTGAAAGTGAACTACTGGCAACCCTGCGCGGTGAGCCAGCTTTCTTAAAAGGAACAGGACGACGAAATGGACATCTCCTTGCAATCGCTCCAAATGCTAACAGTTCGATCATCACTGGCACTTCCCCCTCCATTGAACCATGGAATGCTAATGCTTTTGTTCATCGCACTCGTGCAGGTAGCCATGTAGTACGCAATAAGTATCTGCATAACCTGCTTATGAATCTTGGCCCTGCTTCATGGGTGGAGGAAGAGTGGGATCACATCATGGCTAATGACGGTTCTGTACAGGATCGTGATTACCTGACCGATGAAGAGAAGGCGATCTTCAAGACTGCCCGTGAGTTAGACCAAGCGTGGCTGGTAGAACATGGCCGTATCCGTCAGGTGGAAATCTGTCAGGGTCAGAGCCTCAATCTGTTCTTCCCGGCAGGCACAACGAAGCGCGAAGTTAACCGAGTGCATCTTAAAGCATTCTCCCGCACAGGCTCAGGGGTTCCTCTGAAAGGCCTGTATTACCTACGAACCAATCGAGCCAGTAAGACTGAGCAAGTATCCAAGGCCGTCACTCGTGACGCTCTGAAGGACTATGAGTCACAGGCTGTTGAAACAGAGGAGTGCCTAGCATGTCAATGATGCGCCAGTTCTCCCCGACATATAAGCCTTTCCATTACCCATGGGCGATGGAGCTGACTACTGCTCACGAAGATGACCACTGGACAGAGCAAGAGCTTGATCTCGGTGATGACGTAAAAGACTGGAAGAACAACTTGACACCGGAAGAGAAGAACTTGGTATCGCAGATTCTGCGCCTGTTCACTCAATCGGATGTTCAGGTAGGTCAGAACTACGCTGACTTCTTCATCCCGGTATTTAAGAACAACGAACTACGTAACTGGCTGTACTCAGTTATGGCTCGTGAAGGCACACACCAAAGAGCCTACGCGATGATTAACGAAACGCTGAACCTGCCTGACAGTGAGTTCAGTGTGTTCCTTGAGTACAGCGAGATGTCCGACAAGGCGACCTTCATGGGCGCTAACGATACGACTGATGATCGTGGCATAGCTCTGGCTCTGGCTAAGACTGTGTTCTCTGAAGGCGTATCTCTGTTCGGTGCCTTCGCAATGCTTCTGAACTTCCAGCGTTACGGAAAGATGAAGGGCATGTGTGAAGCAGTCCGTTGGTCAATCATCGATGAAACCTCTCACGTTCAAGGCGCTGCCCGGATGTTCCGCACGTTCTGCGAAGAGCACCCGCATGTAGTGACCGATGAGCTGAAGCGTGACATCTACTCAATGGCTCGTGAAGTCGAACAATTGGAGAACAAATATCTTGACCTGGCTTTCGAGCTTGGGGATGTCGAAGGCCTCTCAAAAGCTGAGATGAAAACCTATGTCAAGTACTTATTGGATCGCCGGTTGCTTCAACTGGGACTGAAAGAAAACTTCGGTGTGGAGAAGAATCCGCTCAAATGGTTCGATGAAATCATGGGTTCTGCAAGCCACGTTAACTTCTTTGAAGGTCGTGTTACTGACTACCAAGTGGTCGGCATGACTGGTGAATGGGATGACGCATATTAATGTCTGATAAGCCAATAGCAATTCTGCTAGACGGCGATGTGTTTACCTATCAAGGCGCGAGTGCTGCTGAGTATGTTCATAACTTCGGCAGCACTTACCACCTGATGGCTGATATGGAAGACGCACAACGCCACGTAAGAAACAACATCGCACAAGTCGTGAGCGATACGAAAGCAAAGAAGGTAATCAATACTCTATCTTGCCCGTCACGCCACTACTGGCGACACGATGTACTCCCGGACTACAAGGGTTCCCGTAATAAGACTTACGGTGTCTCTGGGCCGATCTGTTTGGGTGACCTCAAGGATTGGTCTGCTGATCAATGGGAAACCTATCGTTGGAAGAACATGGAAGCTGATGATGTCATGGGCATCTTGGCGACTGACCCTACGTTCCTCCCGGAATACACCAAGGTCATTGTGTCCATCGATAAGGACATGAAGACCATCCCAGATGTTCACATCTATAACCCTGACAAAGACTACCAGCCTTGGTTCAACCCAGCTGCTGACGCTGAGAAATTCTTCATGTCACAAGCAATTGGAGGCGATACCACTGATGGCTATTCAGGCTGCAAAGGTACTTCTGTCGAAGGTGCTGGTGCTTTCCTTGGTGACCCATGGTTCTGGGAACAGTACGAACACATTTTTAAATCTGGCAAGCGCAAGGGTGAGGCCGAGATGCGATACCGCAAGTCCGAATCCCGTGGACTGTGGGCCGACATCGTATCTCTCTATTCCAAAGCTGGTCAGACCGAGCAAGACGCAATTGTAAACGCGCAGGTAGCACGTATCTGCCGACACACTGATTACGATCAATCTACTGGAGAAGTAAAACTATGGCTTCCAAAAAGTCTCGCACATTAGTCGTTCAAATAA
This sequence comes from Amphritea sp. HPY, assembly GCF_050870985.1. NCBI lineage: Bacteria > Pseudomonadati > Pseudomonadota > Gammaproteobacteria > Oceanospirillales > Oceanospirillaceae > Amphritea > Amphritea sp. HPY. The sequence goes on from NZ_CP194015.1 coordinate 1,507,728, forward strand.
CGGCGCAGCTTGAGGTCGATTACTCACCTGAAGAGCTGGAAGAGATGGGTAAATCCTTCCGTGAATTTAAGTCTGGAGTAGAGCGTGTCGTTAAGGCAGAGCTGCTTCCAGCATTCCAAGCCGATGCGGGTTCCCGTGTATCCCTCGGCACCATTAGCTATCCATCTGCCCGGAAACTGGCGATGAAGCGTAAATCATAAGGAGACTAAATGTCTGACGAAGTGAAACCTGAAGTAGAAGTAGCCCCGGAAGAAGTTGAACTGACACCGGCACAGAAAGCCGCAGCAACTCGTAAAGCCAATAAGGCGGCGAAAGAAGCTGTAGCAACAACTAAAGCGCCTGCAGTCAATCGCCGGGTGACTACTCGTAACCGTAAGCCGCCTGCTCCAATTCTGGAAGAAGGCCACATCGTAATCGTCTGATTCTGATACCCCACACCATAGGATTCGCCAAGGGATGCTAAGGATTACTTAGTGTCTCTCTGGCTCTATTTAGGATGACCCTATGCAAATAATTGTAAGTGACCTACTTATTCGCCACCTCCAAGAAGCCTTCCCAAACAAGCTGCCACCTAAAAGCGCAACGGTTGAAGACCTTCGGATTCTTCAGGGTCATCAGGAGGTAGTGGAATACATCAAGTCACTCCAAGATGAGGAAGACTATACGAATGTGTCTATCTAAAGCCCCCAAGGCTGCAGCTCCACCACCACCTCCTGCTCCACCTCCAGTTGAAACAGCTGATCTCTCGATTAAATCATCCAAGAAGAAGCAAAGCACACGTAGCAAGAAAGCTAAGTCTGGCGCTGGTGCCTTCCGTACTGACCTGTCGATGAACGCTGGCTCTGCCGGTGGTTCTGGTTTATCCATCAACAAATAAGGAGAAATGAATGCAAGACGGACATCTGTCTTCACGCTTCTCCAAGTTGAATGGTCAACGCTCCGGTTTCATTAACCGTGCTGTGGCAAGTGCATCTGTCACGATCCCCTCGTTGTTTCCTCCTGTCGGCTTTGACGGCAATAGTGATCTACGGACTCCTTCCCAGTCTCTGGGTGCCAAGGCTGTAAACAGTCTGGCCGCGAAGATTCTCCTAGCACTCCTGCCGCCTAACCAACCGTTCTTCCGATTCACTATTGATGAAGAAGACCTGGGTGAGGTTGAAGAGAAGACAAAAGGTGAGATCGAAGAAGCACTAGCCGCTCTTGAGCGAATGGTATTAAACGAAGTTGAAGCTAAACATGCTCGTCCTGTACTCCATGAGTTGATCAAACAGTTACTCGTAGCTGGCAATGGTCTTCTGTTTGTTGGTAAGGCCGACATGAAACTGTACAAGCTCGATAAGTACGTCACCAAGCGTGACGGCATGGGCAAAGTACGTGAAATCGTTATTGAAGAGCCTATTGAACGTGATGATGTTCCCAAGCACATCTTGAGTCAATTGACCGCTCTACCAGACGATGACCCTAACCGCACGATCAAGATGTATACCCAGATCAAGCGCATGGGCAACCATTGGGTAGCGATTCAAGAGATCAATGGCATCCTCGACCCTCGCTCCCGCACAACCTATCCCCTCGATAAGTGTCCATACCTGCCGCTCCGAATGATTCGTGTAGACGGTGAGGATTACGGACGCTCCTACGTAGAGGAATACTTGGGTGACCTTAAGTCACTTGAAGTCCTCGCCAAGGCTCTGAATGAAGGCACAACCGCTGCCGCACGAGTCTTGTTCCTTGTTAAGGCTAATGGCACCACTAAGCCGCGAGTCTTAATCGAAGCTCCAAACGGTGGATTCGCTACCGGCAACCCGGATGATATTTCGGTGTTACAGCTGGAAAAGCAAGCTGACTTTAACCAAGCGCGACAGCGTATGGCTGAGATCAAAGAAGACCTCAGTGCAGCTTTCTTAATGAATTCATCTTTAACGCGCAACGCAGAACGGGTAACTGCAACGGAAATCCGTGCGATGGCGCAAGAGCTTGAAACCGTACTGGGTGGAGTCTATGCACTTCTCTCGGTGGAACTACAACTACCCCTTGTCCAGCTAATCATGGGTCAGCTCCAACGTAACCGTAAGCTGCCACAAATGCCCGACGATATGCTCAAGCCGCAAGTCCTCACTGGAGTTGCTGCGCTTGGTCGATCACAGGAACTGGACAAACTCCGACTATTGCTAGAACTCCTAGCACCATTAGGCCCAGAGGTCATCGCCGCTTCTATCGAGTCTGACGAATACGCCAAGCGCGTAGCAGCTGCACTGTCCATTGACACGGCTGGGTTGATTCCCACGCCAGAGCAAAAACAGCAGCGCGAGAAGTCAGCACAAGCGAAAGAGCTGATGCAGATGATGGGGCCACAAATGATGCAAGGCATGAATGGCAATCAAGCCGCTTAACAAACTCCATTGAGAGGAGAGATATTTGAGTACACCTGAATTAAACCCTGACCAGCTATCTGATCATGACAAACAGATGCTGGCTGTTGCTGAAGGCGGTGATCCTAACGATCCGTCTGAAGTGAATCTGCCGTCCGAGCAGAACAAAGAAGCCGAAGGCGACAAAGAGAAGGACACGAAGTCCGACTTTGAGCTACCTGAAGGCTTTGAGTCATACGAAGAGCTGATTGAAGCCGCGAAGAAGTCCCGCGAAGCCGAAGCAGATGCTGATGATAAAGACAAAGAAACTGACGGTACTGGGGAAGGCGATGAAAACGCTGATGACCAGAAGAACGCCGAGGAAGAAGAAGGTCTGACAGAAGCTGAAGCTGAGCTGCGCGAGATGAAGGTCTATCAAGAAGTCGGCAGTAAAGAAGAATACGGCAAGATGATTCAGTTCGCTGAACAGTCTCTGACTCCAGAGCAAGCCGAGATCTACGATGCTGCTGTTAATGGCGCAGATAGCAATGTTGCCATGTTTGCCGTTCAAGGTCTTAAGGCTCTCTTTGAGCTGAACGAGATGAAGAACTTCGGCCAAGAAGGTCAGATGACACAAGCCGCTTCCGGTGGTCTTGGTGTGACGCAAGGTTACACAACTCAATCTGAAATGATGGCTGATATGGCAGACCCTCGGTACACCACCGATGAACGCTTCAACGCCCAAGTCGCACAAAAGCTGGCTCTAACCAACTTCTAAGCAACATCCCCCACACACGAGCCACCCGGCTCCCCTCCAACTAACCAAACGACTCCGAGAAGTCGGGTGGCTCCTTATTACGCAATGTAAAAGGAGAAATTCTCACTATGGCATTCCCTACTGATCAAGTAGTAACTAATCCGGGTCAGGTCGATAACGCTGGCAACGCACGAGCCTTGTTCCTTAAGGTCTTCTCTGGCGAAGTCCTGACTGCCTTTCACCAAAAGAACGTAGCACTGGGTCTGACCCGTACTCGTACAATCAAATCCGGTAAATCCGCGCAATTCCCTGTGCTGGGTACTGGCGTGGCTAAGTACCACACTCCTGGTCAACTGGTCACTGCCGATCAGCTGCCTTCTGTAGAACGTACCGTTACCATCGATGATGTGGCTTTGGCTGCTATCTTCGTTGCTGACATTGATGAGGCGATCTCCCACTACGAGGTTCGTGGTCAGTACTCTGCAGAAAACGGCCAGACTCTGGCTGATCTGATCGACCGCAACATCTTCCGCATGGTAGCTCAGGCTGCTTTCATCACTGACGCAACTGCTGCTGGTAACGCTGGTCTGCAGGTTCCATCTGCTGGTCAGAAGTACACCGCGAACATCCAGCTGGCTTCTGCTGGCGATGAGAACGATGGCGTGAAGATCGTTAACGCGCTGTTCAAGGCACGTACTCAGTTCCGCAAGAACTCCATCACTGGCGAGCTGGTTTGCGTTCTGCCTCCAGAGCAGTACGAAGCACTGGTTAACGTACAAGATGCCAACAAGGTAACTTGGATGAACAAAGACGTTGGCGGTGTTGGTTCTGCTGCTGCTGGCGTAATCCCTTACGTTGCCGGTATCAAGATCATCGAATCTGTGAACGTACCGCAGGTTGATGAGACTGCTGGTCTGGTTGGCGATCCTGAGCCTCTGGCTGACGCTAACGTAGGTTCTGGTAACCAAGCGAAATACCGTGGCGACTACTCCAAGGTCGTTGGTCTGGTGTTCCATAAAGACGCTGTAGCTACTACCAAGCTGATGGATGTATCCACCAAGTGGGTAGACGAAGAGCTGCGTCTGGGTTCTACCGTCCTGACTACTCAGGCTGTTGGTCACGACATCCTGCGCTTTGAGTGCGCTGTAGCAATCCTGAAGGTGTAATCCCTTTCCCCTAAGCCCGACACGGAGTTAATAGCCCTGTGTCGGGCTTTTTTTTCATCTATAGGAGGACACTATGTCGCTCACAGCTACTACCAAATTGAACGCTATTAACGTGCTGTTGACTTCCATCGGTGAAGCTCCGGTGAACGCAGAAGGCTCTGGGCTGGATGAAGAGGCCATCGCTTCTTCTATTCTGGACGAGGTAAGCCGTGCTGTTCAGCTGATCGGCTGGAGCTGGAATACTGAAGACGGTTACCCGCTTGCGAAGAACCTGGGTGGAGAAGTTTACCTTCCGACCAACGCTCTAAAGGTGGACTTCCAGAACTCCAAGCACATCGCTCGGGGTACTCGTGTTTACGATAAGTCCAACCACACGTACATCTTTACGTCTGACCTCAAGGCCAAGATCATCTTCGGTCTGGGCTGGGAAGAACTGCCAGAGGCCATGCGCTCGTACATCATGTACCGAGGTGGCCGGGTATTCCAAGCTCGTCAATTGTCGTCCCAGATCATCGATCAGTTCACCCGCGAGGATGAGCAGAAAGCTTGGGTGGAATTGGTCAGCTCCGAGAATGAGGTCGGCAATCACACCATCTTCCAGAACACTGAGCTGAGCTTGATGCTTAACCGCTCGTCTTCTATTCCAGCTATTGATTACCACGCTGGCACCTTGGGAGGTATCGCCTTTGAGTGAGTTAGTCTCCCAATCAATTAATAACATGCAGAACGGGGTGTCCCAACAGTCAGCCGCTCTGCGTTTCAGTTCCCAGTGTGAAGACCAGCTGAACTGCCGTAACGATCCTGTTGACGGTATGGGCAAGCGGTTCAACACCAGCCACGTAGCAGCACTGTCTGGGATCACTGACCCTTCTAGTTATCACATCGACACCTTTGAACGTGATGAAACCGAGCAGTACAAGATGTTCGTTAAGAACGGCGTGATGAAGGTGCGCGATGCTGGGACAGGCTTCGACTATACCGTCACAGCTGATTCAGATGCACTACGTTACCTAGCGTTACGTGGAGACATCTCCGAGCACCGTGCGTATCAATTGCTGAACACTATCGATACAACCTTCGTATTGAATAAGACAGTTCCTGTGCGAGGACTGAAGCCCGGTGAGTCTGTCTCCGAGCCGACCAGTGCTGTCGCCCGGACAGCTATCGTCACTATTGCGAAGCATAAGTACGCTGAAGCAGCTAATCCTGACTATACGTACTTCCTGACGTTCACCATCAATGGCACTGAGTACACGTACAACGATGCGTCTGCCTCAAGTTCTGTCATTGCCGCTCAGGTCGCCACATGGATCGACACTGAGTATCCAACGGCGCTCTCCGTGACTACCTCTGGCCATGAGATTCGTGTCTCTATTCCTTCTGGACTGACTCCGACTATCTCTGGTATTTGGGATGTCACCGAGAATGGAACAGAACACCCCCTAGGAACTGGCACCGTCACCACTCTGACTTACCACGACACCACCGTCACAGCTCCGGCTGCTGATGCTCCGGCTGCTCTCTGGTACATCAAACAGGCTGACTACAAGACCACGTACTCCGTGATCCTGAACGGGACTACTTGTTCCATTGAGACACCTGAAGCGACCTCTGCACGAGCACGAGCTGGTCTGGACACCATGAACCTTACCGGGCAGATGCTTACCGCTATCAATGGTCTGACAGGCTCCCACGGCTGCACAGCTGTTCAACACGGTAACGTCTTGTACATCAAGCGTAATGCTAATGATGACTTCAGCTGTATTGCTCATGATGACTTGGGTGACCGAGCGTCTTACGCAGTGAAGGAATGGGCATCCTCCATGGACGAAATCCCGCCGAATGGCATTGAAGGATTCCGAGTGGAGATCAGAGGCGAAGCTTCAGATGTTGATGTCGATCCGTATCACATCATGTATACAGAGCTGGCTAATGATGGCACCCAGACTGCCGGTGTTTGGAAAGAGACAGTTAAGAGTGGAGTCGGCACCAAGCTCGATAACCGCACTATGCCTCTTTCGCTTACCCGTGGGCAGGACGCAGGTGAGATCGCTGCAGGCAATCCGTTGGGCATCAAGTTCACGCTGTCCTCCACACCGTTTGCTGAGCGTACTGTCGGTGACGAGATTACAGCCCCGTACCCATCATTCACTTCCACAACAGACGCTAATGGTCTGGTAACAGCCCAGCGCCACATTAAGTCAATGGTGTTCCACAAGAACCGTCTTGGCTGTATTGCTGACGAGAACCTGATCTTCTCCGAGACAGGGGAGTACTTGAACTTCTTCCCGACAACTGTAGTTACGACTCTGGACGCTGACCCTATCGATGTTGCTCTCAATATCAATGAGGTGGCACCTGTAGAGCACACTCTGCAACACGCTGGGAAGCTCTTCCTGTTTGCTCCAAAGACGCAGATGGTTGTAACCAGCGGCGATGTGTTCAACGCAGATTCCATCGATATTGACGTATTGTCTAACTATCGGGTGGATACCACTGTGGCACCGTTTGTTCACGAAGGCACGATCCATTTCTGGTCGAAGGGTACGAAGTATTCCACCTTGAATGAGTATCTGCCACAGGGCGACTCCGAGCGATACAAGGCGCTGCCAATCACACCTCACGTACCTACGTATGTCGAAGGCCAGGTGATTCGCACATTGCCTGTTCAGCGTGAAAACCTGCTGCTCCATTTGACCCGAAGCGACAATGGGAACGCAGAGAACCATGTGTACGTGACTAACATCATGATGCAGGGCGCTGAGCGTGTTCAGAACGCATGGCAGAAGTGGACATTCACCGGAAAGATCATCGATATGGCGCTTGTGAAGAACAAGCTGTCACTGGTGGTTGAACACACCGATGGCGTATTCCTTGAAGAGATCACTTTGTCCCATGACCCACTGAAAGAAGAGCTGGGATTCCCAGTGTTCTTGGATAGGCGGGAAGAGGTCGATGAGAACTTCACGCTACCCGGCGGTGACACTCGTGTGATCTACGAGAACAAAGGACGTTATTGGACAGGCTTCCGCTACCAGCAGAAGTACGAGTTCTCTGAATTCTTTGTCCGTGACGGTGAGCGTAAGGCCATCACTGGTGGTCGTCTGCAGCTTCGCTATCTGGAACTCGGGTTCCACGACACAACCAATTTCACGGTGACCATGACTCGCGGTAACCAAGCGTTCCGCACGAAGAACTATGAAGGTCTGGTGATCGGCTCACTTCAATACCTACTGGGTGAAGTACCGACAGAGACTGGAACAGAACGATTCCCGATTCACACCCGGTCTTCCAACGTCACCATCACAATCACAAACGATACCGAGCATGACGCTGTGTTCCATGCAGCTGAGTGGGAAGGTACGTACACCCGTAGAACACGGAGGATGTAATGATCCAAGTAGATGACTACTGCGCGACTGATGCCGCTGAGCTGAGTCGCCACCTTCGCGTGTCCGATCTCGACTACCTGTTTGCCCTGTCCAAGAGCGATCCAATTGCTGTCCTTGAGGACTGCTTTGATGAAGCGGAAAAGGCCTACACCTTTCACATTGATGGAGAGGTAGTGGCATGCATGGCGTTCACCGAGGACAACGTATGGCTGCAAACAAACAGCCTGACCGATGGTCGTGCGAAGGAAGTCATCCGGGCAGGGAGGAAGGCACTCAGTCTTCTCCCTGAACGCTCGATGTTCACTATCGCACCCCGTGATGACAAACGAGTGATGCTGCTTTGTAAGGCGCTTGGTTTCACTGAGCAGACCGCAGAGTACATCGATTACGAAGGCAGTGGGATTCCCCATGTCGCCTTATGGAGGACTTTATGAGTAACGTCCAAACTATTGAAAATACAGTAAAACAGTTGCCACAAGTAGAGACTCCGACTGAACACTTCTTCACTGAAGGTCTGTACACGCGACAGGTAAAGCTGGCGAAGGGAACTGTCGCTGTAGGCAAACGCCACAAAGCAAAGACCCTGAATATCCTGATCGAAGGAACCATGCAGGTAACGATGGATGATGACCCGGACAAGGTGGTCACCCTGAAAGCTCCCATGGCCTTTGAGTCAGAAGCTGGTGTTAAGAAGGCTGTCTTCTGTGTGACCGATTGCATCCTTTTGAATGTACACCGTAGCGATGAGACAGACCTTGAGAAACTTGAGGCTGAGATCATCGAGCCTGCTGATATTGATATGGAGGCGATCCTATGACTTGGGTAGCAACAGCGACACTGGCTGTCACAGCTTACACCAGCCACGAAGCCTCCAAGACCAACAATGCTCTCTCCGAGCAGAACCGGGATGCTGCTGTGGTTTCCCAGACCTACGACAATCGTTCCTTGAATGAGCAGCTGCGTCAGGAAGAAGAACTCAATGCAGACAAGAAGTTAGAGCTGCGTCTTCAAGCTTTGAACGCAGAATCCACTATGCAGGCTTCTGAGCGTGGAGTCGCTGGTACATCAGTTGACCGACAGTCTCAAGAAGTCAGCAATATGCTGGGCTTGGCGATTCAACAGATCAATGACAACGAAGCTGGTAGCCGTAACCAACTGGAGATGAGCAAGAAGGGTACTACTGCCCAAGCTCAGTCCCGGATCAACAGCATGCCGAAGACTTCGTACAACCCAATGGCTGACATTGCGAAGACAGGCCTGTCGATCTACGGCGGCTTCGGTCAAGCGAAGTCTGCTGCAAAAGCTAATGACCTCAAACAACCATCATTCACTGACTACGCATTTGGAGACTGGAAATGACCCTACGTAAAGTAACAGCCCAGCGCGTAGACACCTTTGTTCAGCAGAGCCGAGGTGGATTAGCTGCGGTAAATCAACGCACCCGTGAAGTCGGCGGTGTGCTGCAACAGCTTGGTGTCGTCATGGGCGATAAACGCAAGCGTGACTTCGATGAAGCAGCAAAGGAAGTACAGGCAGATGCCCGGACTCGTGCTCGTAACATTGAAGCTAATCACCGTGCTGGCATCGAGGAAGCACTGGAACGCCCAGAGACTTACGATGGGTCTGCTGAAGACTTCCTGAAGGGCGAGGTGATGCAAGGTGTCTACGCCGAGCTGGACGATATGCCGTACCCAGAGCACCGGAAGAAGTTCCGGGAGCAGATGGATGACATGGTGCTCCGTAAGTTCGGTGAAGGTGCCTCTCGTCAGGAATACATCGCCCGTGATCGTCAGGCGCAGCTGGCTCAACAGAGTGGAGCTACGTATGGCATTAAGGGTCAGATGGAGGCTTACACAGATTCCCTGGCTACAGGTATTCGTGATGAAGATGCGTTCTCTGCAGGACTGGCTACGGCTATCCAGCAAGGCCCAGAGTATCTCACTGAATTCGCTGGCGCTCGTGAGTGGACACCGGAACAGAACCTGCAGATCAAGAAGGAAATCAAGCGGTTATCCGAGGTTTCTAAAGCAAAGAAGGATGCTGAATTTGGCTACCTGAAGCGGCTCATGGGTCGTGATGGTCTTCACAATTCCAGCTCTGCGCTGCAAGCAGCTTACGCTCTGCGTGACCGGAAGTCTGACCAAATGTCTCCTGCTGAACTGGGTGGACTACAGGCTGACATCGAGTTACTGGAAGCGAAGGCTATGCAGTTTGACGATGTAGCGAAGATGATCGATGGCGGTATGTCCAAGCAGCGTCTGTATAACCAGTATCCCGATCTGGGAAGTGGTGACATCGATGATGTTCAGAACCAGTTGTACCGTCAGGCACAAGCCGGTGGTCTGGAGTCAGAGATCGCATTCCTGCAGAAGAATCCGCACAGCTTACCTCCAACATATACAGCTGAGTTTAAGGAGCTACAAGGCTCATTCGGTGCTCTGGATATTCACAACGCTGAAGACATGGCTAATGCCGAGGCTCAGTGGAAGCGACACTCCCAGATCATGGAAGCTCTCGGCCCACGTACAGTGGACATGCTGTTGAAGCGTGATGCTCCTCGTGCCTTCGTGTTTGACGCAAAGGTTCGGAATAAGGACTTCAAGACTGCTGTAGCTTCTACCCAGCGTTGGGACGAGAACAAGGCCATGAATGGCGGCATCGGACTCCGAGTGGACAAGAAGGTCGCTGATGAAGTGCGTTCAGAGGTTCTGGACAATCTCAATATCCCTGCAGGCCAGAAAGACCTCTTTGAAGCCCAGATCAACTCCATGATGAACGAAGCCCGACAGCTTGGTATCCGGGAGAAAGATGATCTGATGTTGATGGTCGAGAAGGACGTAAGCAACCTCATGGTTGACGGTCTGCCTAACTCGGTGCCTTTCATGAGTTTCCTCGGTGAGTTCTATACCGACCATGAGATTAGCGCCAAAGACGGAGTTGAATTCATTCGCCGTCAGGTAGGCATGGGCGGTCTTGAGATTCCTGAAGATGCTGACGCTCACTTCGATCCGACTAATCCCCGCATGATCTTCTTCACAGACGCTGAGACAGGCCAAAGGCTGCACCCGCAGGCTCTGGACTCTCAATCGATCTTCGCTGAGTACATGCAGAACAACAAAATTCCGACACGTAAGGAGCGAAATTTAGATGCCGTTACAGGACGAGCAGCTCAACGTGAGCGCACCAACAACTGGCTCATTGAGCGAGGCTATCGCTAAGCCTACTTACACTGGAGCAGCCTTGACCGGGGATGACATTCGCGTCCCTGATCTGGCTGCGAAGGACTTTGATCTTTCCTTCGACTTCGCAAAGAAGGCAGCAAGCGAACAATGGCTTAATCCGATCACTATCGCGGAACGAGCCGCAACTAACTACGAGGAAGACCCCCAGTTCGACCCCCAGTCTGCAGAGATGCTTAAGGCTATCCCTTCATTATTTAATGATGAGCAGCAGCAGTTGCTAATGGAAGCCAAGAGCGAAGACCACTGGCTGGACTTGAAGGAGGAGTTCGATGCAGGCCTACAGTATCAGGAAGAGCTGGCCCTTGGCGGCCCTGAAGCTCAGTTCTGGTCTGGAGCTATTGGCATGCTTGATCCGACTGCGCTGGCAGCTGTGGGCCTCTCTGAAGGCGCAGCTCTGGCGTGGCTGGCTCGTGGTAACAAACTGAAGAACCTGGGTGTAGGTGCGAGTGCTGCTATTACAGGCGGTGCTGGCGCTACTTCAGAGGCTGTATTGGCTGGCCTACGGGCTGGTCAGTTCTCTGAATACGATGAGGAAGATGCTCTGATCGATATGTCCATCGGTGCTGCTTTTGGTGGAACTCTGGGTGCTGGCTATACGGCATACCACAAGTTCGGCAAAGCAATGCTGGCTGACAAGATGGCACGACGAAGCTCACGGGACGCAAGTGCTGCTGAGACTGACTCTGATACCTACTTCGTTGACCGGACACAGAATGCTCACATGAAGCGTTCTGCCAGTACCAAGATGCGCGACATTGCAGACGAGATGTCTTCTAGCGGTGCCAATCCTAATGGTGTCGCTGCTGACTCTACTTCTGATCAGTTCCGTACCCGGAAGCTGGCTGACCATAACAAGATTCACGATGAGGCCTTCCAAGAGTTCAAGAAGGAGTCTGGCGTTAAGTCTTGGCAGTGGATCAAGGAACGGATGCTCCGTAAGGAGTTCTCCCAGCAGGCAGGGCGTTACAACTTGGAAGTCCAGAGTGGGAGCGTTGATCCCTCCAAGTATCACCCGGCAGTAATGAAGTACGCTGATTCGTCCTCGATCCTGCACCATGGAATTGGACAGGAAGCAGGGGATGTTGGTGTTTCTGGATTCAAGGACTTTGAGTCAAAACCCGGCTTCTTCAAACGTAAATGGAAGGGCGACAGTCACCTGACAGTCACCAACCGTAACGGCGATACGATCACTGAGTCAGGCTTTGAGAACCTAGTGTTCCAGAGCATGAAGAAGCGCGTAGAGCCTGAAAAGTGGACACCTGCTCGTGAGAAGTTGGTTGCCAAGGTTGCCTTCGGATTCACCCGGAACTTCATGAAAGGCAGTAAGACCGAGATGAAGAGTCTCGATGAAATCTTGCTGGATGAAGAAGGTCTGGCTGAGTTCCTGCGTCTGGAGACAGAGCTGGAGATCGGTGACATCCAGAAGCTGGTAACCGATGCCTTTGTTGATGCCAGTGATGATATTACCAAGCGCCAAGACCTGAAGGGTAAGAAGGCCAACGAGAAGAAGCAAAACGCTTATGACCGTGGCAAGAAGCGCATGGACTTGGATATGGCCCTCGACATCGATGGGTTCAATCTGGGTATGTTCATCGATACCGATCTGGAGAAGATGTCACAGGAATACATTCTGGAGATGGGAGGCCACATTGCGATGGCACGGCATCTTGGAGTGAAGAACCCTCGGCAACTAGCAGAACTTCGTAACAAGATCGAATCTGATGTCCCTCAAGCAGACCGGAAGAAAGAGCTGGAACTCTTTGAGCAGGTACGTAATGAGATCTACGGGAAGCCGATGGTTGACCAAGGAGACTCTACGTTGCACCGGACAGGCCAACAGCTGCGCCGGGTTACATTCACCACCTCAATGGGATTAGCCTCAATGGCTGCTCTGACTGAAGTAGCGACCATCGTTGCTGAGAATGGTGTCCGGGCTTCACTGAAGAACCTCCCGGCATTAGGTCAGATCACCAAGGCTGCATTCCTGCGTAAGCAAGGCCCACAGTTAATCAAGGAAGCCAACAGCTTCGACGGTGCAATCGCTGATGAATATCTGGCGACTATGTACCAAGACTTGGATGACCTGGCTTTGCAAGATGGCAATGTCGATGGCGTTCTGAACAAGGTCGATATTGTGACCCACAAGCTCCAACGGGGCATGGGCTATCTGTCCTTCCTTGAGCCTGTTGACCGCTCTCTGAAGATGTATGCGTTCTCTACTGGTAACACTGCGGTCTACGACAACCTGATCAAAGGGTCGAAGACTCGGTTTCCTTACGAGGACTACGGGATCGGCAAGACGCTGAAGAAGCGGATCAAAGAGCAGTTCAAAGCGCATCCCCCAGAGCTAGACAAGTGGGGAGCCGTGAAGAAGAACCACTTTGAGAAGTGGGATGCAGACATTCGCCGTCAGTACATTGCTGCCATGCACCGTGCAAACACTATGCAGGTACAGAAGCAATTGGCTGGCGAGAAGATCGCTATGTTTGAAGGCCCGATTGGGAAGATTTGGACACAGTTCCGTTCCTTCATGATCGGCTCTTGGGCTAAGCATTCTCTGCGAACCTACGGACGCTTGAAGTCTGGCGAAGGGCGGGAAGCTGCTGTTATCGCTCAGATGGTCGCTGCACCTTTAGCGGCTATGCAATACACCATGCGAACCTACGCTCAGGCGGCTGGCCGTGAAGACCAAGATGAGTTCTTGGAGAAGCGTCTGCGCCCCGAAGTTATTGCTGCTACGGCGGCTAACTACATGCCTGCGCTGGGTGTCCCGATGGCCTTCGCGTCTACTGGGCTGTACATCGGAGGCGGTGCAATGCCGGTCTTCCGATCCTCTGGTTATGCGCCTGATCTGGCAACTGCTGGCCCTGTGCCTGAGTTCCTTCAGAGTCTGACCAAAACAGCTCGTAATGTTACCAAAAGTGCAACCGGCGAAATGGACTGGTCTGACGGTAACTGGCGTAACGCCGCTCGATTAATTCCCTTCAACAACACTCTTGTAGGAACAGCTTTCACCAACACGATGCTCCACTACAACGACTAAAGGAGGCGCAATGCCTGAATACTCAATCGCACGGTATGACGGTGATGGGGTGACCAAGAACTTTGTAATCCCCTTCGCTTACACAGACCCTGCAGAAATTGAGGTTCGTGTCGATGGTATCCAAGTGGCAACTGATGATCTGACAGGAGGTACGGCGGCTTTAGCTGCTGCGCCTTCTGCCTCTTCAAAAGTGGTCATTACCCGCGATACAAACCTCGCCAACAGGGCGGTGGACTTCCAGTCTGCTGCTCGATTAACCGAAGCAAACCTCGATAACGCTAACGTCCAGCTGTTTAACGCTGTGCAGGAGGCGTATGACCGGGCGCAACGCTCGATTGAGAAGGATGATTTTGGAGCATTCGATGCCCTGAATCAGCGGGTCACTAACGTAGCTGACCCTTCAACTGGCTCCGATGCTGCTACCAAGAATTACGTGGATAACGCTCCGGGTACGGCTGTAGCTGACGCTCAAGCGGCCCAAGCTGCTGCGGAGTTCGCTCGTGATCAGATTACCAATATGACTGTGGTCGTACACGACCTCGCTTACGGTACTCCGGGCTACGCAACGTGGAACCCAGCGACTGGACGGATGGATTTGTACATCTCTGAAGGTTTGGTCGGTAGCCAAGGCCCAGCCGGTAACACAGGCCCAGAAGGCCCAATCGGAGGCCAAGGCCCAGTCGGTGTTCAAGGCCCAGTTGGTGTTCAAGGCCCAGTCGGCCCTGAAGGCCCAGTTGGCGGTACACCTCTCGGACTGGCTTTCGCTAAGTTCAAGATCGAGCCAACCACCGGAATGCTTCAGTGCGATTACTACGGCACTGCTAATTCCAATGACTTCTCAATTAATGCCAATGGCGAACTGGAGGTAACTTACTAATGGCTACTCTTAATATTGGTCGTGTCCGTCCAGTCCTTCGCGGGGCGTGGAGCGGGGCGACTACCGATTATGTAGCGATGGACTGGGTGTCCTATAACGGCAGCACTTACATTGCTATTCAAGATGTTCCAACAAACACAGCACCTGACAGTGACCCTGCGTACTGGGAGATTACTTCCACCAAGGGTGATAAGGGTGATACCGGCGACACTGGTGCTCAGGGTATCCAAGGCATCCAGGGTATCCAAGGTAACATCGGTAACACTGGTGCCACAGGCGCTATCGGCCCGACTCCAGCTCACGGTTGGTCTGGCACTCAGTTACGCTTTGAGGTTACTCCGGGTAACTGGGGAACCTATACCGATCTGGTAGGCCCACAAGGCCCAGCGGGTACAAACGACTATAACAGCCTAGTGAACGTCCCTGCGTCATTCGCTCCGTCTGCCCACGGTCACGCATGGGGCGACCTGTCAGGCGTACCGTCTACTTTTCCACCTGACGCACACAATCACGATTCCAGCTATGTAGCGAAATCCACAATCACCATCTCTACTGCAGCGCCTTCTGGCGGTGTGAATGGAGACATCTGGTTCAAGTATTAAGGAGACTTCATGACAGTTAACGTACGACAAGGCGGCGTTTGGTACGAGGCAGCCCCTCATGTCAAACAAGGCGGCGTTTGGTACGAGTGTCAGGAAGTGTGGAACAAACAAGCGGGGGTCTGGGAACAGTCCTTCGCTAATGTCCAGACCTACACTTCTACTGGTACGCGAACCAATGTAAACATCTTTGCTGACTTCGGTAGTCCTACAGAAGCTGGCGATTTCATCTGGATCAATAACGGTGACTGCCGGTCAGGTGGCAGCACTTACGCTGTGCAGACAGGCACATTCCCTTCAGGCTCTACGCTGACCATCATCAATAACGGCTACATCCGTGGACGCGGAGGTAAGGGCGGTAACTGTGCGACTCAAAGTGCAAGCTCGGGTTCTCCCGGTCAGACCGCTCTCACTTGTGGTTACTCCTGCACTATCGATAACACCAATGGCTACATCTACGGTGGCGGTGGTGGCGGCGGTGGTGCCTCTGACGTAGTTGGTAAAGGTATCTACTACAACTGCGCGGGGGGCGGTGGCGCTGGTTCCAATGCAGGTGCTGGCGGTACGCGATCAGGTACAGGCGATAACGGAGATGCAGGCTCCCTGACTGGCGGCGGTGCTGGCGGTTACTACAGTTCACGTTACGGCGGCGCTGGAGGTGGACTAGGTGCTTCAGGCGCTACGGCTCCGTCGCACAACAGCTATCGAGGCTCTGGCGGTGCTGCAGGTAAAGCTATAGCCAAGAACGGCAAGACGGTGACCATCACTGCTGGTAATAACTCAACTCAAGTTAAAGGAGCAGTTTCTTAATGGACTATCTCATCAAAAGTGTAAACCACGAAGAAGGCACGATGGTCATTGAATGGGCCAATGGTGTCCGTCTGAACCACTTCATTCCTCTTCTTATTCTGGAAGGGGAAGACCTAACCATCGCGGAGCTAGACGCTCTGATCCGTAACGAAGCCCCGGAGGACACAAATGGCTGAACCAACACGACCTGACCTAAATGGGTTCTTCCGGTTAATCGACGGTGAGTGGAGGCTGATCTTCGGCATCTGTGATGCTGGTAAGCTGACTCTCGATCCTACAAAGTGCGCTCCACATCCTGAAGAGGCTGGGACACTCAAGTACCACGAAATGAGCGAACACGGTCACATTGATATTGTGACATCCGGTGACGGGAAGCTGATCCTCCAGCTGGATGACGTATACATGGCTACCGGGGATACTGAAGGGCGTTGTGCTTCTGAAAGTCTCCCTGTGATTCCGGCCCCGGAGAACGTGGCTGTAATCGGCTTAGGCGCAGGTACTGACGTAAAGACGCTCGTTGACCATCCAAGCGTGACCAATGTAGATGTGGTCGAGATCAATCAAGCGATTGTAGACCTGCTGCCGTACTTCAATGACTTCAATGACAAGCCTGTGAACATCATCGTGGAAGACGCTGTGCAGTACTTTGCTGACGTTGCGCCTGCTACGTATGACGCTGTGTACTCTGATCCGCAAGACGCTACGAAGCCTCACGCAACGCTGCTGTACAAGCAGGAAACCTTTGAGACATTCAAGGCTGCACTGAAACCTGGAGGTTGTCTAGTACACCGTCTGTGCTTCCTCTCCGAGGATGCCTTGGCAATCTTCATGAACACACTTTCGGCAGTCTTCAAGCACGTTGTGTTCGCTGGAGAGCAGACCGTCATTGCGTCAGATTCAGAGATTAAAGGCACACGCTGGTATCCCCAGACAGCCTTGTTCAACACCAAGGCCAATACATTGCTGGAAGATCAGTATGCCGCTGATAAGGAGGCCCATGCCTGATCCGAAAGGAATGACCACCCGCGAAGCCTACCTCAAGTACCGATCTGATCCCACAACCCTTAAGAAGCAACGTAACCGGAATAAGAACCGGCGGCGTTACACCAAGCTGGGCCTTGTAAAGAAAGGTGACGGCAAAGCAATCGACCATAAAGACGGGAATGCTCTGAATAACAAGCGGAGCAATCTCCAAATTATGGGCCATGAGAAGAACAGGAGGAAGCAATGAGTGAGCGCACCATGGAGAGCTTGTTCGACCTGATTCACAGGAAGCAAGCAGAGGCCATCTTGGAGATACTGGAGAATGGAGGCGTAACAGCCCAAGAACTCAACGCTATCAACAAGTTCCTCGCAGACAACAACATCACTGGCATTAAGTCCGACAACGCTGGCTTGAAGAAGCTATCGGATGGTCTGGATGAATTCGACCAGTACGACAATGTGGCGGTGTTCAAACGATGAGTAATGAAGTCGAAGCTGCAGCCGGTCTGGCAAAGGCAGCACCACCATTAGCCGTAACAGGCATGACCATTTACGGGATAGAGCTGAGCGACATCGTTCTGATCGTCACCCTCGTCTATACCGTCCTTCAAGTAATCCTGCTGATCCCTCGTTATTGGCAGTTAATCAAAAACCTATTTAAGGAGATTCCCGATGTTTCTATTGGCGATACTTAAAAATATTCTGCTTGCTGCTCTTGGTGAGCGCGTGGTGGCTAAGGCCTTCTTCGGACTTGCCGACTGGCTTGCCGATCAATCCGCAACCAACATCGATGACGAAATCGTTACCGAGTGGAGAAAAGCATACTATGGCGAAAAGCTACAAGCTTAGCCGCCGTAGCAACTCCCGCCTCAACACTGTTCATCCCAACCTTCGGCGCGTCATCCGACGAGCTATTGAAATAACCAAGATCGATTTCGGCATCCCTCCAGACGGAGGCTTACGCACGGCTGACCGCCAGCATGAGCTGTTCCTGAAGAAGGTGTCGAAGTGTGACGGTTTCCACAAGAAGTCCTACCACCAGTCAGGCAACGCAGTCGATGTGTACGCCTACGTGGACGGTAAGGCTTCTTGGGATGAAGAGCATCTGGCAATGGTTGCTGCAGCGGTACTTCAAGCTGCTTCAGAGTTACAAATTTCAATCGAGTGGGGAGGCCTGTGGGATTACACAGATATGCCTCACTTCCAACTATCTAAATCATAAGGAACCAATATGAGCTACTCAAATATCTACCCAGAAAACCAAGTCCTGGCTGCACTGGACGCTGCGTACCACACCCGTGAACAGCAGGGCAAACTGACCGCAACCGTGACTACCAAGTTCCAGACCGATGCGACCTCTAAAGGTGTCGTTAAGATGCTGGACAAACTGAAGCTGAAGGCCGATCCCGACCATGACGCTGCTGTCGATGCGCTGGTTGAGTTGATCAGCTAATCCCTCGTTAACCACTAGTAAGCCCTGCGGGGCTTCAAGTACCGCAGGGCGAGGAGGTGTATGCAAGACTACTCCAAGCTTGAAGAGCGACTCCGGGGAGACTTCAGTTTCTTCCTGTTTATGATCTGGAAACACCTACAACTTCCAGACCCCACCCCATTACAGTATGACATCGGCAAGTATCTAGCCAACGGCCCAGAGCGGTGCATTATCGAAGCCTTCCGAGGTTGCGGTAAGTCATTCGTTACGTCTGCTTATGTTATCTGGCTCCTCTACCGTGACCCGCAGATTAAGGTCATGGTGGTATCTGCTACCAAAGAACGTGCTGATGCGTTCTCCCAGTTTACCAAGCGTCTGATCGCTGAAGTAGACTTCTTGATGCACCTCGCCCCAGCTCCCGGTCAACGGGACAGTCTGATCGCATTTGATGTGGCACCGGCCTTGACCGACCACTCGCCAAGCGTAAAGTCTGCCTCGATTACCGGGCAAATCACTGGTTCTCGTGCCAACGTCATTATCGCAGATGACATCGAAGTACCGGGCAACTCCTACACACAGGACTCCCGTGACAAGCTTGCCAACTTGGTAACTGAATTCGATGCGATCCTGAAGCCTTATGACCCACGGACGATGAAGGAGAAGCCTCGTGTAATCTATTTGGGTACGCCCCAGACCGAGATGTCCCTTTACAATACGTTGCGTGAGCGTGGCTATGAGTGCCGTATCTGGCCTCTGTTATTCCCGACAGATAAACAGCGTGTTAGCTACAAGGGGGCACTGGCTCCATTTGTCACCGATCCTGTTGATGGTAACTATGCCGTACCCGGTGAAAGCACAGAGCCTTCCCGGTTCGATATGGCTGACATCGAGAAGCGGCGACTGTCCTACGGTAAGGCAGGCTTCGCCCTGCAGTTCATGCTCGACACAGCTCTCTCCGATGCGAATAAGTATCCGTTAAAGCTGGAAGACCTCGTGGTGATGGACGTAGGCCGCAACAAGGCACCCGTTGATTTCACAGTGATGCGTAATGATGAAACCTGTCTGAAGGCCTTGGAGTCTGTGGGTCTGGCAGGTGATCGCTACTATCGGCCACACTGGGTTTCTAAAGAGTCCCAGGATTATACCGGAGCGGTCATGGTGATTGACCCATCTGGCCGAGGAAGCGATGAGACTACTTGGTGTATCGCCAAGATGTACGCTGGCAATATCTTCGTTCCAGAGATCGGTGGTACGTCCGAAGGCTACTCCGAGAAGACCCTGATGAGCTTGGCTCTGACCGCGAAGAAGCACAAGGTAAACATGATACTCATCGAGTCTAACTTTGGTGACGGCATGTTCGCTCAGCTGCTCCGGCCATTCCTGCAGAAGGTGTACCCATGCACGATTGATGAAGTACGCCAGACCATGCAGAAAGAGAAGCGGATCATCGATACCCTTGAGCCAGTCATGATGCAGCACAAGCTGGTTATTGACCCCAAGGTGATTGAAGGTGATCTGGCAGAGTGTGAAAGAGACTTGAGTTACTCCTGCTTCCACCAGATGTCCCGACTGACCGCTGACCGAGGGTCACTGCGTCATGATGACCGATTGGATGCGCTGGCTATGGCCGTAGCGTACTGGGTGGAGCAAATGGATGCTGACTCATCTGTGATTGAGAAAGAACGGCAAGACGAAGAGATGCAGAAGTTCCTTGAAGCTTATGTTGTTGGTTACGAAGTACCGCAGCAGCAGTGGATGGAGACATGGTAATTTGATACCCCACACCCTAGGAAAGAAGTAAGCCGGGGAATACATAAGTGTATACCTAGCCTACCTTTCCCTCATGGTGTCTCTCTCTAGGGTTACCCTGCGTTACCGAGGAAGTGGTAATGCAGGGTCTATCCTATCGGTATGACCATATCTATTAATATCAATGTAATAACTATGAAGGTAGAGCTTAGTGTCCATGCTTCGTGCTACGCACTCAGCATAAGATAGCAAGCAGTATCTTAACTCTCATGATTAATATGAACAGATGGACTGATGGTAAGACTGATGGTCTAACCCTAAGCCTTATGGTCAACCCCAAGTAGGGGGCTGTTGGTTAGACTCCTGGTCAACTGAGTGTTGGCTGAAGGTTCATATTTGGGTAAAAAATCTGTGTAACTTCTTAAATACTTCGCCTCCGGCGCTACCCCCCCGCAACCCCTTGATTTCACTGCCTTTCTTGATGTTTTCTTGGCGCTGGCTGCTGGTTTGGAGATGTTGCTTCTCCTTGGTGGCCTTATGAATCAATGAGTTAGCTGCTGGTTGTCACAGTGGGCTGTCTTAAGGGCTGGCTATTGGTGGCTGTTGGTTGGCTGTTGGTTAACTTCAGGCTGTCTACTTGTGTCCGTTGTCCTGTTGTTTTCAACCTCAAGCTAACACTTGGCTAACACTTGGCCTACCTGTTGTTTTCTTACTGTCTACTTATAGCCAACACACTGTAACTAATGACCGCTACTCTTGGTCAGCCTGTTGGTTGTCTGTTGGTTAGACTGTTGGTCTTAACTGTTGGTTGTGCTCTGTCTATATAGTACTGCTGACCACTACCAAGGCATGCAAGGCCTATCATTAAATTATTTTTATTGGCTGTAACCTACGCAGCACTAGGGCTGGAGCTATTCCTGTCTATTTATTTACAAATTATTTTCATTCCCACGCTTGCAAATGATCCCACAGATGTATTTAATAGAAAGCGTCAACAGGGCAACGGCTTAACACAGGCTCTACAGACAACCAGACGGTTTCCATCTTCCAGCTAGGCTGCGGTGGTAAGAAGTGACTATATCAAGGCGCTCAGTTGGACTGCTTAGCAGGCTGGGGGTACAGGCTGGGTAGTCACTTCGACAACGCTCTTTACATAGTGAGCATCGGCGCTAACCCGGTGCAAACTCAAGGCCTTTCCTAGAGAGGCCTTCGGTTTTTATTTCCTACTCATTCCCACAGATGGTAACGACAATGACTTTAGATAAGTTCTGCGACATAGCGTCAACGGTATGCGACACGCTGGCATTCATCGGCATAGCTGCTCCATTGGCTGGCCTGTTCTTCATCGCACTTTCAACCACTTTTGGAGCATAACAATGACTTACTCAAACGGCACAACAAACCGCTACAACACTCTGAAGGCAGCACAGACAGCTGGCAAGGTTATGAAAGGCAACAGCAAGATACACGGCAGCACATTCTCTGTTGATCCAACAGCCTGCAAGGTAGGCCAGAAGCTTGTAAACGTGGAAGGCAGCACCTGTTCAGGATGCTACGCAATCAAGCTTGGCAAGCTGTACAAGTCAGCGCAAACAAGCTGGGAGAACAACCTGTCTCTCTGGATTGAGGCGCTACAGACTGATCCTCTGGCATGGATCGAAAGCATGGCAAAACAGATCAACCACATCGCCATAGCCAAGCACAAGAAACAAGAGCAAGGCGCTGGTTTTCATCGCTGGTTTGCTGCTGGCGATCTGCCAAACATGGATGCACTCCGGGCAATTGTCGAGGTAGCCAAGCGCACACCTCATATCAGCCACTGGTTACCAACTCGTGAAAAAGGACTGGTAGCCAAGTACCTAGCAACCAACCTTGAAGGGTTCCCGGCAAACCTGACAGTTCGACTATCTGCAGCGATGGTAGACGGAGCGCCAGCCCTGAAGGGAGCGAACACAAGCACAGTGCATACGAAGGGAGCCGAGCACCACGGCATGGCATGCCCAGCGTATGAGAATGGCGGCAGCTGCGGCGATTGCACAGCCTGCTGGAATAGCAATGTAGCGAACATTAGTTACCAAAAGCACTGATCATTGCCACAAACGGGAATGAGGTTTATCAAAAGGCATTCAAGCGAGTGTCTTTGAGTAAACCAACAGCAGCCGAATGGCGCACAGGAGATAGACAGATGGTCAACGAATTGTACTACCAGCAGCTGATTAAAGACCTCAAAGAATCAGGCCAGACCGCAACAGCTGAAGACATGCAGGACTTGCTCGATGCATACCGCAAGACACAGCAGCGCCTCGCTCAAAACATCATGAATTCACTGGAGATGCAGCCATGAGCCACGGAATCGTAACCATCAAGAAAGATGCAGATCAAGAGTACCGGGTGCCAGCGCCAGACGGTGGCGAACTGGGTGCTTATTACACGGACTGCAAAGAGGACGCTGTAGACACCTGCCACATCATGTGGGGTGACGCTGTGATCGTTAAGTTCAGAACTGTGAGGGCGCACTCATGAGAATGCCAGCAATCAAGCACTGGGACTTAATTAACCCGGTGCTGAACATCTTGGAGCACCACGGATTTGACCTAGCACTGCAGCACTACAGAGGCATCGCAGGCCGGTTGTACAGCTACGAGGCTGACTGGGTGTGGCGCAATTTCGATGAGTACAACAGGGAGCACAGCTCATGACCAACGCAGAGAACGCAGTAATCAAGCTGAAGGCATCAAACAAGCGATGGCAGCAGGCGTATGACCGGGAATGTGAGGTCGATTCTGACTATCGGAACTATGACGATCAAGGCCGCATGAAAGGCAACGCAAGGCTCTGGCTTGAAGCTGCAGCGGCTCGGATGGACGTACAGCAGCGGGTATTCAACGCAGTCCTGAAGGAGAACGTCAACGATCCTGAGTTCATCGAGCTGGCAGGGCGCGAGGGGCTGCTGGATGGCCTCGATTTAGAAGATTACCAGTGAGGTTTATCAGGTGATTCGCATCGAGTCACCGAGTAAACCAACTGCAGCCAAATGGCACAGGAGAACACCATGAGCAACACATTCACAGCACTATGCATCCACGAGCATTTCTACGAGAACCAAGAGTCGATGTTCGCTGCATCGATGGAGGATTACCGGGAGACAAACGGCTCCCTTGAGTGGCGCGAGGTCATCGAACAGCTGGCCCAGTGCATGGACGATGCATGGGATCAGGTAGGCGAAGACGTACGCGACAGCCTGTCCTGCTGCTGGGACTTCGACATTGTACCGGCGCTGCTTGATAAGCGGTTCGGCGGCGGCGCTGCTCTGACCTCATACACCATTGAGGACTTCAAGAAGACGCTACGTGAACTGGCAGCAGCGGAGGGAAGCTGAATGATCTGGCGCACCATCGCTGAGTTCAAGTTCTACCTACGGCACAGGCCTGACGTACCAATAGCCACACTGGCTGACTGGGCGCTGGACACTGCGCCTCTTTATTACCGACACAACCGGATCGCCTTCCTGATCCACGTTAAGAGGAACTACTCATGAAAGCACTGATCATCTTTACCTGCTTCGCTGCCTGCTCAGTAGACATAGCGGAACTGATCGTCGGCGGTCTGCTTTGACAGATCGTAAAGCCATCATCGAGAGGGCGCTGGCGCAGGTGCCAGTGTCCACGAAAAACGACACCCTGGTCAAACGTGTGAGCCAGCCTCCACGTTACCGGAAGGGACAGTACGAACTCTTAAAGAGGGCAGGATTATGCGTTTATTAAGCATGAGGATTTACCACATTGACGGACGTACCGTTATCAGGAAGCCGAATGGTCGATTCATCTACTGCTGAGTGCTCAGCTTGATGCTCCAAGTCATTGGTTACTTGGGGCATTGAAGTGAGCTATTCACTGCATAGGCATTTCGTATCCAATTTAGGAAAAAGTCCTATTTTTTCTGATGCAGGGCATGGATACTATGCCGACCAATTCAACTCAACTACAGGAGAGAGCAGGGAACGCCACCAAACGTATGACACTAAGCCAGCTTGAAGTACTGATAAACGCCGCCGAGCGCCAATTCAGGGAAGCTAAAAGAGAACGAATAGAGCACCACTGTCCAAAAGGAAAGCACTACCAGACTCACAGCCGCACGGCGTGGCTACACGATAAGGATATACTGCAGCAGAGGTTGGACGCTGCGGCAGAAGAACTGTACAAATTAGAATTACAATATGAGAGCCTACTCAATTAGGCGTACTGTTTAAGGAACTATAGAAATTGATCGACCACACAACACTAGTACAAGAGGTCGTTTCCAGACAGATGGGAGCAGAGTACAGCGAGTTTATCGATCCAGATGAGTACCACTGGTACGCAATAAGTGACATTTCGTCTACCATCATGCCCACAAATGCGGTTATACTCACGTATGAAGACTGCCACTGGGTAGGAATAAAGCAGGAAGCTAACGCAAATGAAGACACAAACGATCAACAATTTGACAGCAATGCTGACTGAGCTTCGCGCTCTTGATCCAGAGATGAACGTGGGTATGATCCTCACGCTTCTTGAGGTAGCTCGTGGTAACGGCGTAACTGGCCGCGACATTGAGTCACTACTGGACACCAACTCGACTACTGCAGCGCGTATGCTGCGCTTGTTCGACAGGGTGAGAGCGAACGGCAAGCCCGGTCTTGATTTGGTAGAAGCACGTATCGATCCTACAGAGTATCGGTCAAAGCTACGCTACCTGAATAAAGAGGGCGAGGAGTTCATGAACATGCTTGATGAGAGGTTGAAAGGACGCTGAGTTATCGCTCAGCAATCGTTTGTCATGCCCATAAATGAGGATATACCCATGCTCATAAATAGTACCGACATAAAGAAGACAACCAAGGGTTACCGGGTCGATAAAAAGATCGCTGGACACCCACGGTTACGCAAGACCTTTGGCTCCTACGAGGAAGCCGAGAACGTCCTGACTAAGTACCTGAAGGGCGAGGGCGAGACTGTTGCAGCCATCGCTGCTCTGGTCACTTGGCGTACCCTGTTCGACCTCACTGTTAAGAAGCAGTGGCGGCATGGTAAGTCAACGAAACAGCAGGACAACGCCGAGAGAGCTATCAAGAACTACCTCGGGTGGGACACTGATGTGCGGGAGTTTGACCAGCAGGGCGCAGAGGTGCTCAGTGATAAGCTGGAAGAAGACATTCCAACCCTGACGACTGTGAGCCGCTACTTGTCAGCTGTACGCTGCATGCTCAAGCAGGGACAGGAAGCAGGCCTGATCACTTGGAAGGTGCCGAAGCTGGCGCATTACACCCAGACCAATGAGCGTATCAACTTCTTTGAGTATGAAGATGAGGAGCGCATCGTAAACATCATGACACAGGCTGACCGGGCTGATATGGCTGACCTATTCAAGGTGCTTATCGAGACAGGCCTGCGTACCAGCGAGGGTCAATACCTCAAGTGGCGCGATGTGGACATGGAGTACGGGCTTATCCGTATCTGGGGTGCCAACAGCAAGACAGGCATCAGCCGCCGGGTGCCTATCACTGAGCGTTGCCGGGAAGTACTACTATCGCTTCCTCGTGATGATGAGCGGGTCTTTCCTCTGGCTACAGAGAGTCGGCTCCGCACCACTTGGAAGGCTGTACGTGCTGGCATGGGGAACTTCGATAAGGACTTCATCTGGTACACCACACGCCACACTTGTGCCTCTCGATTGATGAGAGCAGGGGTGGATATTCAGACAATTCAAACCTGGCTCGGCCATGCTCGGATCGAGACAACTATGAGGTACATTCAATTTAGCACCGGATCACTGGTCAATGCATCGGATGCTCTGGACAATGCACGAGGTACAAAACGTGAGCCATTCAAACCTGTACTTAAGGTTGTCACAAGCGGTTGACACGGCTGACATAGGGCTGGCATAATGTGCCCATCTTGTTGAGGAGGTGTCACCAAATACCTTACATATCAATGAGTTACGGAGGGATAGGCTCTTTTCATGAGACTTAAAATCTCCCGCTAGCAATAGCGTGCCGGTTCAAGTCCGGCTCCGGGCACCATTTATAGCCTGGCTTTGGCAAGCTGAAAAAAGGTTATAATATACGGTAAATAAAGCGGAATTAGCTCAGTTGGTAGAGCGGAACCTTGCCAAGGTTCAGGTCGTCGGTTCGAGCCCGATATTCCGCTCCAATCTTGTATTGGAAAAGAGGCCAGCATCGCTGGTTTTTTTACGCCTGAAATATGGCGGGATGGCAGAGTGGTCATGCAGCGGACTGCAACTCCGTGTACGCCGGTTCGATTCCGACTCCCGCCTCCATACACATGATTTTGCGGAATTAGCTCAGTTGGTAGAGCGGAACCTTGCCAAGGTTCAGGTCGTCGGTTCGAGCCCGATATTCCGCTCCAATATTTTTCTGTTTATTCTCTGTTCTGACTAGCGATATCTTATTTGAGTTATTACTTGTGAGTATCAACAGATATAAAAAAACCGGCTTTTGCCGGTTTTTTTGTGTCTACAAAAAAGATTGAATGCTACAGCGCTCGGGTCAGTGCGATCGTTGTATCCAGCATGCGATTAGAAAAACCCCATTCGTTATCGTACCAGGCAAATACCTTTACCATGCCGTCCATTACCCGGGTCTGCGTGCTATCAAAAATTGATGATGCGGCGTGGTGATTGAAATCGACTGAGACCAGCGGTAGCTCATTGTATTCAAGAATGCCTTTTAAACTGTTCTCGGAAGCGTTCCGCATTAACGCATTAATTTCTTCCACCGAAGTCTGGCGTTCGGGCGTAAAGCACAGGTCGACCAGGGAGACGTTGGCGGTCGGCACCCTAACTGCAAGACCGGTCAATTTACCCTTAAGCTCTGGCAGCACAAGACCTACAGCTTCAGCTGCGCCGGTTTTGGTTGGGATCATTGACAAGGTTGCCGCCCTGGCGCGATAGATGTCATTGCTATAGGCGTCCGACAGATGTTGATCATTGGTATAGGCGTGAATCGTTGTCATGATCCCTTCTTTAATACCAATATTGTCATTCAGGGTTTTCACTACTGGCGCCAGGCAGTTGGTGGTGCAGGATGCGTTGGAAATAATCCGCTGATCTGCATTCAGAATATGATGATTAACCCCGTAAACGACTGTTGCGTCCGCGTCTTTTGCCGGCGCCGATACCAGCACGCGCTTCGCTCCCTGATCCAGGTGAATATTTGCCGCTTCGCGGGTAGTGAAATGACCAGTGCACTCATAGACCATGTCTATATCAAGAGAGCTCCAGGGTAGGGCGTGAGGGTCTTTTTCGCTGAGAATCAATATCTCATCGCCATCAACCCGCATCGTATTGCCGATCGCTTCGACCTTGTAGTTAAAATGACCGTGAACGCTATCAAACTCCGTCAGGTGAGCATTAACCCGGCTGTCACCAAGATCATTGATGGCGACAATTTTAATCTCATCGGTTCTGCGGGATTCATAGAGAGCGCGCAGAATATTCCTGCCGATTCTCCCATAACCGTTTATCGCAACTCTGACAGTCATATTTGTCTCCTTAATATCGGACAGCTACTCACTGAGAATAAAATTACCCGACAACAAAAGAAAGGACTGCGATAAATAAACCGCAGTCGACATCACCATTTTGAGTTGAAGTCGAACATGGAAGAGGAGAAGGGGTGCAATCACGACTCTTATCTAATAATATCAATGTTTAATATTTAATATTTAATATTTAATATGTATTTTGTATTTTTAATATCTTATGTCGATAAAGCAAAGCAGCTCTCAGATTAAGAAAAGTACTTATCAAAAAGTATTTGAAGTCGCCGACCGGCTGTTATCAGAAGGTCAGCGCCCGACCCAGCAAAACATTCGTAACCAGCTTGGTAGTGGCAGCCTGACCACTATCAATAAAGCGCTGAACGACTGGTGGCAAAGCCTGGGTGAGCGATTATGTAGTCAGCATCAGAGGCCGGAGATACCGGAGCCGGTATTTGATAGCGCCAATGCGCTATGGCAGCAGGCATTGGCCTATGCAGAGCATCAATTCAGCGGACAGCGAATGGCGCTTGAGCAGCAGCATCAAGAGCTGAAAAAGCAGCTGGAAGGGCGTGCGAATAGTAGTAAAGGTGATCTGCAGCGGCTACAGGATCTTTCTGATCGCCTGCTTGGCGAAAACGAGCGCTTGCTGTTGCGGTGTACTGAGCTACAGCAGAAGCTGAGTCAGCAAGAGGAGCGGGAAATCCGTCTGCAAGCTGAGAATAGAGATCTCAGTCGCGAGCTGAAAGAGATGAATCTGATTCTCGAAAAGCTTGGTCCTGCACAAAATAGTGACCTGAATCAGGCGCTACAGACAGCAAATCACAAAATTAGCTATATAGAAGGTGAATATTCCCGCCTAGACAAGCATAATCATATACTTAGCGAAGAGAATGGTAGCTTGAGGCAGCAGCTGTTTGAGGTCGAGCGAAGCGCAATAAAGGATAAACACAATCTTGAGCTGGTTATTAGCCAGCAGGATCTGCGCTATCAAGACCTTGAGCAGCAGCTTAAACTTGCCACATCGGGAAAGCTTAAGTGGAACGGAGAAGGCTTCGAAGAAAGTTCTGAAGCAGACGCTTTAGAGGTTCGTTTGGCAGCCAAAGAACAGGAAGTTGATCGCCTGCTCGACCTTCTTAAAAGCTTTAACAAAGACACATAACGCATTGTAACTAAAGACTATGGATACTTATCTAGATAAAGGCGCACCATACGAAGAGATTCTGGAAGGGATCAAAGGGTGTGATAAGGATGGTGCAATCTGCTGTACCGACGAGGCGGTCTTTAGTCTTGCAAAGATTGTGTTGATTAAAGAAAAGTTGGTTGGTGTGACGCTGCAGTTGGTTGATGAACAGGGCTATGCTATTCGCCAGGTTACCAGCAAGAGGCCTGAAGATGATCAACCTAGTGATAGCGCTTTAAGTACTCGGCAGACTACGGTTATCCGGGCGCTTGAAAAGGTGCTGTTGCATTGCAAAAAAGAGGGTATACAGCTTATTGGGTATAGTGATGAGCTGGTTGCAATGCCGGCCGTGGTACAAACTCTTGATGTTTCGCCAGCCGTTGCGCTGGATGTAGAAACCTACGGTGTGTACCGGGGCGCAGACAGTCTGATTGATGACAGCTAGCCTTTAATTGCTTATTAGAAGGCCCAGGAGGGTTGCATTCTCGTACATTAGTCGGGTTTGCGTGGCACTGCTGCTGAAATGCGATTATCATCGAGGCGGTATTTTCAGGGAAGTAGAGCAGAATATATGACCGATACTATAAAAGTTTTGCTGGTTGATGATCACCCGGTTGTTCGGGCGGGTTTTCAGCGATTGCTCGATAACGATAAGCGAATCGACATTATTGCCGAAGCTAGTAGTGGCCAGGAGGCTGTCGATAAATACTTTTCCACCCAGCCGGATGTCGTCATTATGGATCTTTCTATGCCGGCGGATGACGCTGGTGATGAAGGCCTGCAATCTTATGGCGGCCTGGAGGCTATCCGTAAGATTCTTGCCAAAGACGCTGATGCGCGGGTGTTAGTGTTGACCGTCATGGAAAGCGAGCCATTTCCTGCTCACGTAGTGCAAGCCGGAGCTTGTGGCTACCTGACCAAGCGCTGCGCACCGGATGAGTTGCTTAAAGCGGTCTATGAGGTCTCTCAGGGGCGTAAGTATTTTGCCGACAGCATAAAAGAGATGATATCACCTGGCGATGGGGAAGAGCGCTCACCCTTCAGCAAGCTGACGAAGCGTGAGTTTCAGATATTTTCCTGTCTGGCTCAGGGTCAGCCGGTGGCGCAAATTGCTGAAAAGATGTTTCTCAGTCCAAAAACTGTCCACGCTCATCGAGCCAATATCCTGCGCAAAATGAGTATTGGTAACAACTCAGAGCTTGTGCATCTCGCCATACGTCATAATATTGTTCAGGCGTAATCTCTCTGCCTGAGAGGCTGCGCTAAACTGTATATGAGCGCATAGCGACGGAACTGAATATGAATACACAACAAGATCAATCGGAGCTTATACTCGAAGCCGATTTTCTGTGGCGTGAAATCCTTGTTGGCGATGAAATTTTCCTCGATTCTGATTTCTATCAGAATGACTCCAGGCTTCTCTGTAAAGGCGTGCCGTACCAGGTGCTTGCCAAAATGGAGGATGTCTGTGGTGCGCAGACGCTGGTCGTGCAATCTTATCAAACCCGCGAATTAGTCTCTGTTTCTCCATTTCTTGTGTGCAGTTATGAGGCCGCACCAGAGCCTGTTTTAATCTCCTGAAATAACTCCTGATTAAATACTATTGCATTTATAGTGGTGCATCTTAGCCTCGGGCGAGGGTGCTAATACATCATTTCCCCAGGATGTATCTGCTCATATTCAAACAAGCTGTTTCATTTTCTTGTGCATTCATTCGCCTGTAAAGCGGTCATAAAAATCATCATTTTGCGACTTGGTAATATCGTTTCAAGCGTCGCGACTTTGCATATCAAGTTTGAATTTTCAGGCAGCCAAATCAATTCTGGTGCGCCTGATTTATTGTTCGATGAAGAAGATCGATCGTTCGCATCTTCAATGCAGCCAGCATTAATCTTACAAACTCCCAGTTACCCCGGCTCCGATTCAGCTAGTAAAGGTCTGTGGCGAAGAGGTGCATTATGTTCAGCATCTATATGCTCGATTTACACCAGAGCAGGCTTAAATCCCTAAGTGTAAGAACTTATTTCATCTAAGTTGGTAGGCAATCACTGTCTCTATCAAGCCCGTTATAACTAAACTTACAACTTCGCATAATCTATATTATGTTAAATAGGATAATTATTAATGGTGTAAAGGTGCCTATTTGTGTGGGTTCCAGTTGTGTGAATTGTCAGTTGAACTTGAACTAGTTCAAAAATGATGAGAAAACAGAATTCGTCATCATAGCTAGGCTGTAGTCGTTTTTGTAAAAACTGCCCTTACTTGGAATTCTCAACTTAAGTGAACTTTGTGATGGTTAAGCGTCGTAGTGCGGAGAGTGTCGAAGATTTTTGTTTTGTGGGTAATCAGTCGCTCTGTGAAATCTGACGCTGTTAGCTACAGTTTCCTTTCTGCTGTTCTAATATGAAGTTCACAGAGTCAAAAACTTCAAACGCTGGCGCACATGCGAGATTGATTTCATTGGCCAGTATGCTGTTCAGGTTTCACTGTTATGGTTCTTAACTAACGATCTTCTTAAGCATGCTGATATGTTGTCTTCAGCATTGTGCGGACAGCAATGAAGATTTGAGATTTGTAAGTAATCTATAGATTGATACAGTCTGGTTACTGCTGGTTCATCCCTTACTAGAGATGAGCTTGCCAGGCAGCTATTGAGAAACATCTGAAAGCCTTATGGATGAATGTAATTTCATCATACTGTGTAATGGTTATTCTGATATGCATGGACGATTCATTTAGTTGTCTTCATTTAGCTATGTCATGTTTTGTATCGTGCGGAGAGCTTCGGTGATCTTAAATTCGTGGGCAAAGTATCGCTCTACGAAATGTAACTGAGAATGTGCTTCGGTGGTTCCTGGCAATAGTTACGCATAGCATTGGTGTTCAGTTGGCTTCTGTACGCCTGTGTCATACAAAATGTTCTGGAAGAATATCTGATGGTAGATGGTCTGAAATCTGCGTCTGGCCGATCTGACTGTCCGCCATGATGAATTTTGCTAGAGAATCTAGCATCAGGTTGAAACGAGTTTTCGCTGCTTAGGAAGGCATGAGAGCTGTTATTGAGCAGATGCCGATAAATAGCATTATCGGCATTTGTTATGCTGGTCATGGAATGTTGATCATACTGGTAGCTGCTCAGCCAGCTGATTTTACCGTGTGATTAAAGCCTCATGGTGGTAGCCGTACAGTGCGATCACAGAGACTTACAGCTGCTTCTAAGCAATAAATTTTACTGCGTGACTAACCGCTTAAATAGCTTACTCTGAACCGAAGTGCCTTCTGATCGTGCTGACAGATAGATTGCCAATCGTTTTAAATGATGGCTTTCAGGGAGTCTTGAGCCCCCACTGTTATGCGAAGTAATTTATTACAAATCAAGGCTAAAGATCTGATTTATAATTATTACTTATGTTTGCTGATGAACATATCAAACGCTACCCGAGCAAGCCCTTGTGCCATCTGCGGATTGCGGAGCATCTGCATCATCTGATTCTGGTGTGCATTGGAGCTATCCATTACCGCATCATCAACAGCCTGCAGAAAATCACCCAGGCCTGTTCAGATGAGTAATTTCTGATCTTGTGCATCACCCTGTTATTCCCCCCCTACTTGCTGGTTACTGCTGGAATGACGATAAAGAAAGCTGCCACTACAACAATTAACATTTCCAATTTGAACGCACCTGTATTTTGAGGTTCAATTTAAAAGACTGCCTCAGTTACGGTGAGGTTTGTTTGCCGACTTACTTCTTAAGCCCCCTGTTATCACAAGAGACTGTCGGCCTCTGACATACCAGGCGTTTGTTATTCCATTGGCTTAGGCTATGTTTTTATTTATGAATAAAATTGCGATAGTTACTGGTGGCTCTTCCGGCATCGGCCTTGCCATTACGAAAAGACTGCTAGGTGAGCATTATCGGGTCTTTAATCTTGATATTTCACCTTCCGATATTGGCGATTACATCTATTGTGATGTCAGCAAGGTGTTTGAGGTTGAACGGGCGATAAATTCAGTTATTGAGGTTGCCGGGCGCATTGATGTCTTAGTCTCAAACGCTGGTGTTCATCTTTCGGCAAATATCGAACAGACCAGTGAAGCTGAATTAGATATGATTTTTTCACTCAATGTTAAAGGCGCTTACGCTGCAATAAAAAGCAGCCTCAGCCAAATGAAAAAACAGGCCGCTGGTGTGATTATTCTAATATCGTCGGATCAGGCGCTGGTCGGTAAACCTAATTCATTTGCCTATAATCTCTCAAAAGCGGCGCTCGCCTCGATAGCAAAAACCACAGCGCTGGACTATGCCGCCTATAACATACGGGTCAACGCGGTGTGTCCCGGTACCATAGACACACCGCTTTATCATCGGGCAATCAATAACTATTGTGATAAGAGCGGTGCCGATAAAACGACAGTTCATAAGGAAGAAGCGGCATTACAACCGCTGGGGCGAATTGGTCAGCCGGAAGAAGTTGCCAATCTGGTCGCTTTCCTTGTCAGTGAGCAGGCACAATTTATTACCGGCAGCTTGCAACTGATAGACGGTGGTTATACCGCACGATGAATAACAGGATCATCGACCCGCATATTCATTTATTCAACTTACAGCAGGGCCAATATCACTGGCTTAAAGATCAAGCTCCTCCATATTGGGCGGACAAGGCAAAGCTACAGCGAAACTTTTCTATGAGTGATCTGAATCCCGGTAACCAGTTACAGCTGGCCGGGGTTACTCATATCGAGGCGGGGTTTAATAACCGGGAGCCTGTGCTGGAGCTCGACTTTCTGGCCCGGGAAATTGCTCGGGAAACAAGAGGGATGCCCTATTGCGCCATTGCTTTTGCCGATATCAGCTCAGCAACGTCACAATTTAATCACAGCCTCGAACAACTGCAGGCAGCGGCCAGGTTTAGTGGAATACGGCATATTACCGAGGGCGCCGACACGCAGTTGTTATTTGCCGGGCCTGTAGCTGATAATTTGGCCCGATTAGCCAGCCAGGGGCTAATATTTGAAGCGCAATTTGAACTAAGTAACCTAAAAGCCAGCAGGCAACTCGCCAGCTATGCCAGGTCCCTGCCCAATTTAACTATCGTTATTAATCATGCCGGACTGGTTAGTGAGCAAGACTTTACGCAATGGCAAAGTGCGCTTGAACTGCTCGCGCCCTATCCCAATATTTATCTGAAATGTTCAGGCTGGGAGATGAATGACCGCCAATATAAGAAGAGTTGGCTCGACAAGGTCATCGCTACAGCAGTGCAATATTTTGGCCCTGGCCGGGTAATGCTTGCCAGTAATTTTCCACTGTGTCTGCTGAGTTGCTCTTATGCCGATTTATGGCAAAACTATCGTCAACTGGAACTCGACAGCAACCTCTGGTCGGCGCTTAGCTTTGACAATGCCAATAAAATATATCGCTTTGCAATAAGCCCGAATATTTCATAAAGGCGCTGAAAATAGTGCTGTAGACCTGACGGGGACTGGGAACGCTTCCTTTCACGAAAGATCCGGGCAAAGTTATTTTATTTCTACTCTGGCTGAGCGCATCACCACTTCATCATTTAGCTCGATGCCAATTCCCGGTCGCTCGGAAACCTCAAAAAAGCCATTAACCGGTTGTGGATCTTCGATACAGAGCTCACGATTCCATGTTTTTATCGCATAGGTGTGATGTTCATGAATTAAAAAATTAGGTATCGCGGTTTCCAGATGCAATGACGCTGCAGTTGCCACCGGACCACCGCAAACATGAGCCTGAATGCGAACATCGAAAATGTCTGCATAATCACAGACCTTTTTGGTTTCGGTAAAACCGCCACAAAGCCCGATATCCGGCTGTAAAACATCGACACTCTGATCTTCCAGATAAGGTCGCACCCCCCAGCGGTTATATAGCCGCTCGCCCCCGGCTATTGGTACCCTAACCTTCCCGGCCACCTTGGCATGAAGCGAATGATTTAAATAATTAACCGGCTCTTCGAAATACATACAATCGAATTCCTCGGCGATTTCGCCAAGCTGAATTGCTGTCGTCGCCCCCGGTAAGCTGTGGCACTCAAATATGATATCAACTTCATCGCCCACCGCATCACGGATCGCCGCCATCCGGGCCCGATAGAGTTTCATTTCACTGCGGGAAATGATTTTGGTTCGGTCATAGTACGTATTGCCATTCTTATCGTACATAATCGGGTCAACCTTGACCGCGTCATAGCCTTGATCAATCGCTTTTAATGCCGCTTTGGCATAATCTTCAGGCTCACTCAGAGCCTTAAATTCACTGTCCCAGTCAAATTGTAATTGTGAGGCATAAGTGCGTAATTTGTCGTTAACCTTACCACCTAAAAGTTGATAGACAGGCAAGCCTAATGCCTTGCCCTTGATATCCCACAGGGCGGTATCAATGGCGCTCATGGCCGCATAAACCACCGGGCCGCCGCCTAGCCCCCAGAAACTTTCCCGTAACATTCGAGACCATAACAACTCGGTTTGAAACGGATCATGGCCGACTAAAAACGCATCGGCCATTTCTTTAAGCATGCTGGCCGCGGCGCTATGGCCCAGATCATAAGCAAGCCCCGCCTCACCGACACCACTAATTCCCTGATCGGTATGGATGCGAACAAAAACCGGGGTCCAGGCTGGTCGCTCAGGGCAGTGAATATCAAAAATTTCGATACGATTAACTTTCATAGCAACTCCCAATTAGCCTTATTCGATAAAAGAAGGATCGAGCTTATAGGCCTTGCGCAGCATCGCGGGCCAGGATATCTGACCACCGCTGCTGCCACTATGAACCACTTGGGCGTGATTACTAATTTGATCAATGATCGACTGTGGCACCTCAATTGCGCTCTGCCCGGTCGCCTGAATCAATAACTGGATCTGACAAGCCCGCTGCAAGTCATACATTCGCATAAAGGCATCACCAACACAGGCTCCGATCGTTAAGCCCCCGTGATTAACCAGCAGCATATGATTGGTGTTGCCCAGATCGTCTTGCAGCCGCTTCTTTTCATCGGCATTAACAGCCAGCCCTTCATAGCCGTGATAAGACAATGATGATAACGAAAACATTGAATACTGGCTCAGTGGCAATAGCCCCTGTTTTAATGTTGCAACGGCAATAGTCTCATCGGTATGAAGGTGGATAACACAGTGGGCATCATTTCTGACCTCATGAATTGCACTGTGAATGGTAAACCCGGCAGGGTTTATTTCGAATGGCGTGTCATCCAGGATGTTGCCCTGTAAGTCGACTTTAACCAGGTTAGATGCGGTGATTTCATCAAAGCCAAGACCAAAGGCATTGACCAGATAATCATCGGCGCCCGGCAATCGAGCTGATATATGAGTGTAAATCAGATCGCCCCACCCCATATGCTCGACTAAGCGATAACAAGCCGCTAAATCAACCCGCAGTTGCCATTCGTCTTTGGAAACCTTGTCCTTAAGCTGTAGTTTAGGTAATTCAAACATCAGTTCACCCCAAATTAAATTGAGTCCCGGCTAATAGATATTAGCCAATGGAAATCTAAAAAGTAGCGGTATAGTGTTGCTGAATTCATCAGGGCTTAAGCGCATGAACAATTAGCAGCCGAAAACCCGGGAGATCAGACAGAAATGCAACGGGTACAGGAAACAAGAAACAAGCCCGGATCAGATAAAGATTACCGCCCTGATAAAATCTGCCACAGCTTTGTGGCCCTGGAGGCCAGCGATACTTATAGGAATTGGAGTGCGCAGACATAGTGGGTCAGGAGATAGCTTCACCATCAAAAAAAACGGTTATACGTACCCGTCTGAATTCTGAAACAGCTCAAGGCGAAGCAACTTAATTAGGCTTTCCCCAGGCGATTATTGAGCGCTAAGAAGCCCTTCCAGATGGGCATTGACGCTACGGGACAGCGCCGGCAAGTTATAGCCCCCCTCCAATGTCGACACAACCCGTTGACCGGCTGTGCGCTGCGCGGCATCGACGATCAGGTCGGTGACCCAGCGGTAGTCGCTCTCTTCCAGCAGAAGCTGTCCCAGCGGGTCATCTTTGTGGGCGTCGAAACCGGCGGAGACAAATATCATCTGAGGTTGGTGCTGCCTTAATGCCGGTAGCCAGTCCCGCTCGACGGCCTGTCGGAAGGCGGCACCGGTGGTGCCCGCCGGCAAGGGTGTGTTGACTATATTGGGGCGCTGAATGTCGTAGTACCGGTAGGGGTAGAATGGATGTTGAAAACTGGAGCAGACCAGTATCTCAGGGCGATTCTGGAAAATATCTACTGTGCCGTTGCCATGGTGGACATCGAAGTCCAGTACGGCAACGCGTTCAACTTCGCCGTGGGATAACGCCTGTTCCACACCCAGCGCCACGTTGTTGTAAATGCAGAATCCCATGGCGATTGCCTGTTCCGCATGGTGACCCGGTGGCCGTACGGCACAAAAGGCATTGGTCGCCTCGCCCCTGAGTACAACCTCCGTCGCCAGGGTGACGGCACCGGCAGCCAGGTGAGCCGCATGCAATGAGCTGCAGTTGAGTGCCGTATCGGGGTCGGCATAAGCTAACCCCTGTACCGGCTGTAGGCTATCAAGCCAGTCAATGTGATCTCGCGGATGTACGGTTTCCAACTGTTGCGCCGTAATGGGTGCTGCGGTCAGTTTCCAGAGCCGATCACCGAGCCCGGTAGCGGTCAATCCCTTATTGATGGCTACCAGACGCTCCGGGCATTCCGGATGGCAGGGCCCCATTTTGTGCAGCAGACAATCATCGTGGGTGATATAGGCTGTGGTCATGGTTAGCCCTCCGATATCAGCGCCTAAACTATAGACCATAAGCCAACATTCCCACCCTGAAGCGAAAAACCTATCGAGTGAGAAACCTATCAAGTGAGAAACCTATGGACTGCCTATTCTGCAAGATCATTACCGGCGACATCCCATCGGATAGCGTGCACGAAGACGAAAAACTGGTCGCTTTCCGCGATATCAACCCTCAAGCGCCTACTCATGTGCTGATCATTCCACGGCAGCATATTGCCACACTGAACGACCTGAATGAGGATCACGGCCAATTGATCTCTCACATGGCGCTGACTGCGACGAAACTGGCGAAAGAGATGGGGATTGCCGATAATGGCTACCGTCTGGTATGGAACTGCAACAGTCAGGGAGGGCAGGATGTGTTTCATATCCACCTCCACCTGCTCGGAGGCCGAGCTATGCACTGGCCCCCCGGTTAATTAGGGACTAAACACCCTCTTCTGCCAGAGAAACGATCGCACCGTACAGCCCTGCTGTCATCCGGGTAATCGCATCGTATCGTTGTGGCTGTTTTGTCATTGAAAATCCGAGCGCCTCTCAGTCAGCCGCAGTTAACGTGTCAGTGCCTCAGGCTGCTGAAGAGGGTTAATTCCCAGCAGTCCTTGTCACAGTCGTAGCGAAGGATATATGTACAGTTATCGTTACCGCGCACCTTAAAATAACGATGGGTCTGGGCCAGCCAGCGGTCCATTATCTCCAGGACAGCCACCTCTCGATCGCCCACGAAAAACCGTAACGGCTCCTGCTCGCCGCGATAGCCAGCGTAACATTCAGTCCGAATTGTAAAAGGGTTGTAATCGGTCAACTTCAAGCTCCATCTAATTGGGCACTACACACTGTCGGTTGATTCCGCCGTTTCAGTATTAGACCGTTTTAATGACTGAATATTACTTCTATTAGCTATATCTATATTGGAAGTTGTAGCCTGTGGATCTCAGTCGGTCCCTCCTCCAAGTGACCGATTTTGGCCGTCAAGTGCTCTTAGGATCAACAACTAGATCGAACACAGCCCCTTTAGCCATCGTACACCTTCACACCAGGGATAATGCTAACCAGAACTAACTACCGAAGGGGAATATTAACCGTGGCCAACTTATCGGGTGCTAGGTACCTGGAGCAAACTATTGAGAGAGAGGGTCGACATTTCTTAACCAGATTAAGCGGCCATTCTTATACACGGCCCGAATCCGATGCAGGGGCACTGAGATTGACTCTCCCTCCTGGTTCAATGCTTCAAACATAAAACTGCTTCCACCCTCATAGTCTATCTCGCTTAAGGCAGTACGCACCCAACGGGACTGCAGATGATCGTCGTAAGCGATTTCAAACGTGCCTTGCCCAAATGCCGGATCCCAGCGGATACGGCTGAGGAGTTCGTGAAT
Organism: Amphritea sp. HPY; assembly: GCF_050870985.1. NCBI lineage: Bacteria > Pseudomonadati > Pseudomonadota > Gammaproteobacteria > Oceanospirillales > Oceanospirillaceae > Amphritea > Amphritea sp. HPY. Next base: position 1,547,047 of record NZ_CP194015.1, read on the forward strand.
AGGTTGCATAAGCAGGTCCCAACAGAAATTATGCTCTTTAAGGCTGTCGCATAACGTGTATCAAGGCATTAAAGCCTGGTAATAGGGGGAAACGCACGGTCTGTGCAGTAAGCTACCTTTATTAAGGCCATCATGACTCTATTGAGGCTTCCCAGGTATCTGGTTTTGCCGGCTATCGTAACTGTCTATATCTGAGCTAGCCGCCTTAAGCGACTGTTTGATTACTAGCCGAAATGATCATGAGTACAATGAATAATGCAAAAAAAGCGTATAAGAAATAGGATATTACTTTGTTTTTGATTTTGTTTTTCATGATTACCCCTTAAGAGTAGCGTTACTCAACGCCCTGCTCTTACACAGAAAACCTTTTATATGAATTCAGTGTAGGTCATTCTTTTTCGTCATGAGGACTGGCAGTCAATTATTGGAGTTGCCAGATAGATATAGCAGGCTAGCATGGACACGCCACCCTCCCCTCCGGTTTGTCTGATAGCCAGAGGTGTAAGGGGTTGGCTCACTACAGCGAGTCAGGCCTGGCAGCTTCATCAGCATCAGTCACTGAAACAGGCTTTTTAGCTAAGTGTTGGCTCGCGGCACGCACTCTTGCCCGATCACGGTAAAACAGGAACAATCCGCTGCCGATAACTATTACTCCCCCCAGATATGCATAGAGGTCGGGTAGATCTCCAAACATTAACCAACCAAAAGCCAATGCCCAGAATATCTGTGAGTACATAAAGGGTGCGACTGTTGTGGCGGCCGCATATTTATGAGCAATGATGATCAGGCTATGCGCCATACCGCCAAACAGTCCGATAGAGATAAGCGCAGCCCATACTTCGGGACTGCCGGGAGTCTGCCAGATGAAAGGTACAAAAAAGCTGGTCACCACGGCGCCGACCATTGCGGTATAGAACAAAGTAACGGGGATTGGGTCACTGTCTGACAGTTTTCGCGTGGAGACATTGTAAATAGCGGTACAGCACGCCGCGCCAAATATGAGCAACGCACCTAAGCCCTGATCCGACGAGCCCAGACCATCGATGCCTGGTCGAACGATAATCAGGGTGCCAATGAAGCCGACGATAATTGCCGCAATTGACGATGCGCTTACCCGTTCACCCAGCAACGGGATCGACAATAACAACACCAGCAATGGCACCGTAAAGAAAATTGCCGTGGCTTCGGCGAGGCCAAGCATCGTCAGTCCAAAAAAGAACAGCACCGTATCAATCAGCAGGATCAGCGAGCGGCCTATTTGCATAACCGGTTTATTGGTCTTCAGCAGCTCCACGCCGTTCTTTGGCCAGAGTAATAGCGTCATTAATAGCAGATGACCCAGATAGCGTGCCCAAACTACCTCTGCTACAGGTAACATCTGTCCCAGGTATTTTGCGAACGCTTCCTGCACGGATATCAGCAGCATGGCACCCACCATGCATAAAATGCCGCGTAACTGATTCGATTCCATACGGGCTCCGGGGGCTAAAAAGCCTTTAAATAGAGTTGTTTACTCTGGTTTATAGCGTGAAAAGAAAAGTCCAACGCTAATCAATAATCAGTATCTGGTCAACTTGAGTTGTCGATCGGGAGGGTATTTGTATCGCGACGATAGAGAGATGCTGCAGGTCTGCTCAATGAGCCGGTGGCGATTGCCACCGGCGGCTGTTGCTGATCAGCTATTGCGGGATAGGCAGCTGCATATGGAATGTTGAACCAAGCTCCGGATCGGATGTTACAGCCATATGGCCCTGATGCTGCTCGGTAATAATGTAATAGGAGAAAGACAGATGCTGCCCGGCGTCGAAATCCTCAGCCTCCTGATTGTTGCTGAAGTAAGGCTCAAACAGGTTCATCTGCTCATCATTCGTCAGGCCGACGCCGTTATGCTGAATTTTGACCCAGAAGCTGTCGTAGCCCTCAGACAGGATGATCTTTATTGTCGGTTCGAAACTCTCATCGGCTGAGCGCTGCTGCAGTGCCACGCAGGCATGGCGGAACAGGCTCAGGAAAACCTGCTGCAACTCCGTGATGTAGCATGGTACCTGCGGCAGGTTCTTCTCGACGTGCCATTCCAGCTTCACCTGGTTGAATGACAAACCATCAGCGACAGAGATCACCTCTTTACCCAGGTGTACGGTATGCTCCATGACATCGACAATGTCGGCCATCTGCTTCTCTTTATGACGGCTGCGGGAGAAAGTCAGCAGGTTGTTGATGATCTTTGAAACCTGATCACCCTTATTCGACATATCTTTGAATATTACATCCAGCAACTGGGTCTGGGCTGAGTTATCAGCGCCCTGCTGATTGCTATCTGCCAGAATATTCTTAAAGCGCTTCAGGTCCATCAAGATCGCTTGCAGCGGAACATTAATGTCGTGCGCCATGGTTGATGCCAGTTCACCCATAAATGACATCTTGTCGTTATGGATCAGCAAATTCTCAGCGGTTGTCTGCTTGCTGACATCGTCAACCAGAATCACTACGCCGGTTTCTTCACCTTGCAGCGGGTAAATCGTAATGTCGAAATGTGACAGACTACGCATACTCTGCTTGAGATGTATGGTTTTATTCTGTTCGATCGCCTGCTGAATGTGCTCGGGAACGACAGTCATGGTTGGGTATGCTTCCCACAATGTTTTCCCCAGGGCGCGCTCTGAAGGGATGCCAGACACGTCTTCTGCCTGCTTGTTCCATTGCGTCACCCGGCCCTCTTTGTTCAAGCCAACCAGTATCAGTGGCATCGAGGTAAGAATATCCTTGATATAGGATTCAGATAAGCGCAGCTGGTCAGAGGTAATGACGTGCTGCGAGACTTCCGACTCCAGCAGGCTGTTGCTTTCTTTTAGCAGCTTATTGGATTCGTCCAGTGTTGCTGTACGTTCCTGAACGCGCTGCTCCAGCTCTTTACGAATAGCCGTTAATTCCAGATTTGCTTTATAGGCTTTGCTTCGTGCGATAAACATATAAACGACACTGATCGATAAAATGATGATCAGGGTGCCGCTGCTCCAGTTTGCCAGGTGCTGCCAGTTGGTTTTGCCGCTGGCATCTTTAAAAATGGTAATGCCAGCCATAGCCCATGAGCTATGCATGCATAAAGCGAATATGAATAATCTGATTTTCATAATGTCCGTAAAATTAATAGATCCTGGTTTGGTAACAAGCAGGTCACTAAAAGCCTGAAGCACTGGCATCCGGCTTAGTGGTCTGCTCAGTCGCACTGGCTGGTAAGGCCTGCGTAAACAACGTGCATGTTACACTATTTTGCCTTGAAGAGGCTGCCGCTATGTTTTAATCAGAGTTAATTTTAGTGCCGAAAATGACAATAAATATTGTTAATGATTATTGTCAGTTAATCCATATAGCTATCTGATATTTAACAAAAAGCCCGGCTCTAGCCGGGCTTTTCTCAATGACACAGAACGTTATTTACACAACGCCTTGTAGCGTTGAGTCGTTTCACGTTTAGCGATCCGCTCACGCCACTGGTTGATATTGCTATAGGCAGTAAGGTCGAATTTGATGTCATCGCAGATGCCGACGACGAACTCCGTGTTCAGATCAGCCAGGGTGAATCTGTTGCCGACCAGGTACTCTTTGCCGGCAAGTTCCGCTTCAAGGCTGTCCAGCATCGGCGGGATTTTTTCAAATGCCTTGGCGATCACCTCAGCATCACGGCGCGGCTCCGGAACAAACACCAGCTGAATGAATGCACTGATCATAGGTACCTGCAGGTCTGCGACAGACCAGATGCACCATTGGCTTACCAGGCCACGCTCCTGCGCTGTATTGCCCAGCAGTTCAGGCTTGTAGGCATCGGCAATATAATTATTGATCGCCACTGATTCCCAGATAGTAAAGTCGCCATCGGTCAGTGCCGGTACTTTACCGTTAGGATTGATCTTAAGAAACGCTTCAGATTTATGCTCACCGGCTCTGAAATCGATAGATTTAGCCTGGTATTGCACACCAGCCTCTTCAAGGCACCAGAAACAGCGGCCTGCGCTGGATTTAGGACTACCGTATATTGTTAGCATCATTGTTTCCTGTACGACTATCGCGACAACGGACTGCGCTGTTCACATTGCACGATATTTAATAATCAGATCGATAATTTCATGGTCACTTGCCACCGCTTCCATCGCTGCGGTCATTGAGCGACGCTGGGGCAGACAAATATTAAATTTATTGCGTAGAACCGTACTGACCTGCTCGTCTGAGTCAGGATCGAACTCACTGCCGGCGAAAATAGATATCCGTTGCAGAATAAACGCCTTATCAGCCATTAATCACTTTCCTTTCTTTTTATCGATTTTAGCATCCGCTTCAGTGTCTGCGGGCATGTCTTTGACACTCTTCAACCGGGCCAGGAACTCCTGGCGATTACTATCGTCAATAATTTGCTCTGCGATCTTCTCGGCAACTGCCTCATCCACGCCCTGTGCTTCGATGATTTCAGCGATGAAATACAGCACATCGGTGCGATTATCCATCTCTTTGGCGAATTTGAGATCCATATACTCTCCAATCACTGAACCTTTCTTACTGATGACCTGGTGGACCGTTCTGATGGTCATATTGTCTCCATGGGGCTTGTCCTGTATGCGCATACAGTATCTGTGTCCGCCTCTATATGCAAGCTTCTCAAGGCCTTGCTCCTTTTTCCTTTGTAAGCATCCCTTTAATTAATTCTATTGACCCTGAGCAAGGTTACAAATTGCAGCCTGATCGCGCTGAACTATGCTTCGGTAATGGCTGATTGTCAGCCTTAACCTTTTTCATAGAACTAAATACAGAACTACAGGCCTCTCTTATGCACTTTGCGGATATCAATAAAATCCAACGACCGGGCCAGGTCGCTGCCAATTTATCCGACTACGTCGACAGCTGTCACAATTTTAGCTGGGACCTTGCCCATCAATACATTGATGGCCTGCCCCAGGGTGGCATCAATATCGCCTACGAAGCAGTTGATCGTCACCTGGTGCACGGGCTTGGCGATAAAGTTGCTATTCGCTGGCTCGGTAAGACTGGTCAGCAAAAGGAGTTCACATACCGACAGCTTGCTGAGCAGACCAGTCGTTTCGCCAGCGTTTTAAGCAGTCTTGGCCTGCATAAGGGGGATCGCGTGTTTGGCCTGGCCGGGCGCACTCCAGGCCTGTATACCGCCTTGCTTGGCAGCCTTAAATGCGGCTGCGTATTTTCCCCTCTGTTTTCAGCTTTCGGACCGCAACCGATACGATCTCGCATGGAATTAGGCGATGCCCGGGTATTAGTGACTACGGAGCGTCTTTATCGCAAGAAAGTGATGCCCTGGCGTGAAGATCTGCCGGGACTTAAGCATGTATTACTACTGGATGCTTCAGCGGATATTCCCTTCGGCTGTGCTGACATGTCCCAGCTGATGGCCGTCGCAGACCCTGCTTTTCCTGTTGCCGCTACCGGGCCTGAAGACATGGCCTTACTGCACTTTACCAGTGGCACCACAGGCACGCCGAAGGGCGCGGTTCACAGTCATGAAGCGGTCATCTATCACACGGTTTCCGGGCAGTTCGCCCTGGATCTTCACCCGGACGACATCTATTGGTGTACCGCCGACCCTGGCTGGGTTACCGGCACGTCCTATGGCGTAATTGCTCCGCTCAGCACGGGCCTGACCATGATAATCGACGAGTCTGAATTTGATGCGCCGCATTGGTATGAGGTGCTTCAACAACAGCAGGTCAGCGTCTGGTATACCGCGCCTACCGCTATTCGAATGTTGATGAAGGCCGGTGATGATCTCGTCGGTAAATATGATCTTTCTAACTTACGCTTTATGGCCAGTGTTGGCGAACCACTTAATCCTGAAGCCGTGCTATGGGGGCAGCGGGTGTTCGGAAAGCCCTTTCATGACAACTGGTGGCAGACCGAAACCGGCGGCATCATGCTGGCTAACTTTGCTGCTGAAACGGTTAAGCCTGGTTCTATGGGGCGCCCCCTGCCCGGTATCACTGCCGCAATCGTCACACGTAATACGCTGGGACTGAGCTTTATCGACAACCCCGATGAGGTTGGCGAGCTAGCGCTTAAATGTGGCTGGCCCTCAATGTTCCGGACCTACCTTAATGCTGAGGCGCGCTATAACGCCTGCTTCTGTGACGGCTGGTATCTCAGTGGCGATCTGGCCAGCCGTGATGAAGATGGCTATTACTGGTTTATTGGTCGCAGTGATGACGTTATTAAAACTGCCGGCCACTTAATAGGGCCTTTTGAAGTTGAAAGCATCTTACTGCAACACCCTGCTGTCGTAGAGGCTGCCGTCATTGGCAAACCGGACCCGGTTGCCGGGGAAGTTATCAAGGCTTTTGTCGCGCTAAAGGATGGTTTCACTGCCGATGACGCGCTACGCAAAGCCCTGTTGGGGCACGCCCGCAAGTATCTGGGAAGCGCTATCGCGCCGAAAGAGATAGATTTCCGCAACAATCTGCCAAAGACACGTAGCGGAAAAATCATGCGACGGCTGCTTAAAGCGCGTGAGCTTGGTCTGCCCGAAGGTGATATTTCGACATTGGAGAGTGATGAGAAATGACGCAACCTGATAAGCCGCATATCAATCGATCGCACCTGCTGCAACTGCTGCAAAGTATGATCCGCATTCGACGCTTTGAGGAGCGCTGCGCTGAACTTTACACCCAGCAAAAAATTCGCGGTTTTCTTCATCTGTATATTGGTGAAGAAGCGATCGCAGTTGGCTGTAACCAGGCATTGGAAGCAGAAGACGCCTTGCTCTGTACATATCGGGAGCATGGCCATGCGCTGGCCCGTGGCTTGTCTATGGCTACGGTGATGGCAGAGATGTACGGCAAGCAATCCGGTTGTAGTGGTGGTCGTGGAGGCTCGATGCATCTGTTCGATAAAGCGAAACGCTTCTATGGCGGCAACGCAATTGTTGCCGGCGGCTTGCCGCTGGCGGTGGGCCTCGCTCTGGCGGATAAGATGCAGCAACGCAATCGTATCACCGCTTGTTTTTTCGGTGAAGGCGCCGCTGCGGAGGGCGAATTTCACGAAAGCCTTAACCTTGCTGCGCTATGGCAGTTGCCGGTGCTGTTTATCTGTGAAAATAACCTGTATGCCATGGGCACCGCGCTGAGCCTTTCTGAATCTGAACAGGATATTTACCGTAAAGCCGAGAGCTACCAGATCTCCTCACAAGCGGTCGACGGCATGAATGTAGTTGCCGTTGAGGAAGCTGCTCGTAACGCCTGCACTTCAATTCGCACCGCTGGAGGGCCGTTTTTTCTTGAATGCCGTACTTACCGTTTTCGGGCGCACTCCATGTTTGATAGCCAGCTGTATCGGGATAAAGCGGAGATCGAAACCTGGCGGGAAAAAGGTCCTATTCTACAGCTCACTAACTGGCTGCGGGATTTCCACCAACTGCAGGATTCCGAACTGGCGGAGATAGAAAAGGCGGTGGAGCAAGAGGTTGAAGCGGCGGTCGTTGCCGCTGAAAATGCCGATTTTGAGACGGTTGCCACGCTCACCCGGGATGTTTATACGGGAGGTAGCGCATAATGACAGTCGAAACTGAAACTATCAGTTATCGCGAGGCGGTTCGCCTGGCGTTGCAGGAGGCGTTGCGGGCTGATCCCCGGGTATTCCTGATGGGTGAAGATGTCGGGCATTATGGTGGTTGTTATGCGGTGTCCAAGGGCTTGCTTGATGAGTTTGGCGAACAACGGGTTCGTGACACCCCTCTTTCTGAGTCTGGTTTTGTTGGCGCGGGTGTTGGCGCGGCCCTTGGCGGGATGCGACCGATAGTGGAAGTGATGACCGTCAACTTCAGTCTGCTGGCACTGGATCAGATCGTCAATAATGCCGCAACGATTCGCCATATGTCCGGCGGACAGTTCAGCGTGCCGCTGGTTATCCGCATGGCGACCGGGGCAGGCAAGCAACTGGCCGCGCAGCACTCCCACAGTCTGGAATGCTGGTATGCCCACGTTCCCGGACTCAAAGTGCTGGCGCCCGCCACAATCGCCGATGCCCGTTACATGCTGGCGCTGGCGCTGGATGATCCCGATCCGGTGGTGATCTTTGAGCACGTAATGCTGTACAACGAAACCGCGCCGTTGCCCAACGACAATGATCGCCAGGCGATGGATAAAGCCGCTCTGCGCCGCTCCGGCAATGATCTTACCCTGATCACTTATGGCGGCTCGTTACCCAAGGTGCTGCAAGCCGCCGAACTGCTGTCGCAATCAGGCATTGATGCCGAAGTGCTTGATCTGCGTTGTCTGCGCCCGCTGGATACCTCAGCGATTGTGACCAGCGTCGCGCGCACTCACAGGGTGGTTATTGTTGATGAGGGCTGGCGTACCGGCTCATTAGCCGGAGAGATCAGTGCAATCATCATGGAGCAGGCGTTCTGGGAGCTGGATGCACCGGTGGCAAGGGTTTGCAGTAAAGAAGTACCGATCCCCTACCCTGAGCATCTGGAGCAAGCAGTACTGCCGCAACCGGAGGATATTGTGAATGCGGCCAAACAGCTGCTGGGGGTGTCATGAGCGAGCTGACGATGCCCTCCTTCGGCGCCGATATGGAAAGTGGCTTATTGCTGGAATGGCTGGTTAAGCAGGGAGACCCGGTCAGTAAGGGGGATATTGTCGCGGTTATTGAGACCCAGAAAGGCGCGATTGATATGGAAGTATTTCAATCCGGTACTGTGCGTGCCCTTCTGGTTGAACCCGGCACACGGGTCAAAGTCGGCATGCCGATCGCCGATATTGACGATGGAACGTCGGCTCCTGTATCTGGCGTATCTGTATCTGGTCCTGCGCCGCAGCAAGATCCTGACAGAATACCAGTATCAGCCCCAGCACCGCAGCAAGGCCGCAGCAGAATAAAGGCATCACCCCAGGCTCGTCGTCTGGCTGAAAGTGCAGGTATTGCGCTACAAAGCTTGCAAGGTAGCGGACCTGAAGGGGCGATCATAGCTGCTGATGTTAATGCTGCTATAGCTACAGGTAGCAGCTCAGGCGTTGAAATCAGCCCTGCTGTCGGCGTTGACGCTGCACCTAAATTGCCTGACGTATCCGCAATGCGCCAGGCCATTGCCGCAGCCATGACCCGTTCAAACCGTGAAATACCGCATTATTACCTGGCAACCACAATCGATCTGCAAGCCGCATCGCAGTGGCTGGCGGAGTTTAACCTTGGGCAAGAACCCGATCAGCAACTACTAATTACCGTGCTGCTGCACAAGGCGGTTGCGCTGGCTCTGCGTAAAACCCCTGAATTCAACGGTTTCTTTATCGAAGATCGCTTTCAACCCTCGCCTGATATTCATCTGGCTACCGCTATCTCCTTGCGTGGCGGCGGCCTGATCACGCCGGCTATAAGATATGCCGACCAGCTTACCCTGCCTGAAATGATGGACAAAATGCGTGACCTGACCTTACGGGTGCGACGTGGTGGTCTGCGCAGTTCTGAGATGAGCGATGCCAGCATCACTGTCACCGGCATGGGTGAGCGGGGTGTCGAAACTGTTTTTGGCGTGATCTATCCGCCACAGGTGGCCATCATCGGCCTTGGTAAACCGGCGTTGCGGCCCTGGGTGATCGATGACTCTGTGCAAGCCCGGCTACTGGTCAATATCTCGCTGGCCGCAGACCACAGGGTCAGCGACGGTCGCCAGGGAGCAAAGCTTCTGCGCACGATTAACAAGCTGTTACAGCAACCAGAACATTTATAAACGCGTGCGATGAACTGTTATTTATCCAGACATATGGGGAACCCTTATGAACCGCTCTGAGCTACAGCAGCTTATATTTCAGGAGATAGCCAATATAGCCCCGGAGATCGAGCCCGATATGGTTGATGTCGATGAAGATCTGCGTGAAGAGCTGGATATCGACTCTATGGATTTTATGATCCTGACGGTTGCGCTGGGTAAGCGGTTGGGGACCCCTATCCCCGATACCGACCATCACCTGCTTAACAGTATTAATAATCTGCTGAGCTATCTGGAAAGTAAGCAGCAGGCATAAACGGCCAGTGCATCTGAGGCCAGAAGCACGGCTTAATGCTCAATAGCTACCCGCCAGGTGGTCCATCGGCTTATCTGCCGCAGACTCATGCCGTTCGACCCGGCTGGTATGCAGGTATTGCGACGTCGTGTCGATGCTATCGTGCCCGGCATCTGCCTGGACATGGGATAGCGGTCTGCTATTCAGGTTTATATCATGGGATATACCGGTGTGGCGGATACTGTGAGGTGTCATCTGACGCATCTCCCGGGCATCCTGCTCCAGGCCGTCCTTTTCTGCAGCATTCGCCGCCCTGCCGATAACCGATCCGATCTCTTCCCGCAGTTGGCGTATGCCCAGGTTTGCATTTAATAGCCCGCTGTCCCGACCACGTCCGGCAGCCCGGTGACGAATAAGTAGAGGTGTATCTTCATTCGGGGCCGGCAGTTTAGCGAGGCCAAGGAAGCGCCGATAGCGCTGCAGTGCTTGCAGTAGCTGTTTTGATACCGCAACGGTGCGTCGTTTGCCGCCTTTACTGCGTGGAATATAGAAGCCCCAGACACCGGTCTTGGAGTCACGCCGAAACTGTCCCATTACCGGTGAAAAGCCGGGCCGGGCTGCAGCCTCAGAGATGCGCAGATAGCAGCCATACATCAGGCTGATCAGAAATAATGTACGCTCATGTTCCTCCGGATCTGTCGCGGCAAGTTGCTCCGCTGTTGCGACTACGTAGGACCACTGCAGTTCGGAAAAAGCCCGCATCTGCTCATCGTCTTCATGCATTACGCTGCTTTGCGAGCCCGCCTTAAAGCGCCCGTTCTTCATCAGCATCATGGCCGGATTGCGTTCTGTATACTCTTCGTTGATCAGGTACGAAAAGAACGCCGAAAGAATGGCTAGTTTGGTTTTTAGTGCCTTTTCGGTAATTTTGTACGGCTGTTCGATACCATCGCACTTCTTGCCCAAAAATGGACGCCACTGAAAGTTTGGTACGCGCTCATCAATTGCTTTATTCAGTACAAACTGCGCGACATTGCGATACGCGATAAGCGCTGCTGGTGGCTCAGTACAATAATCGATATAACGCATTAACACCCGACGGGTGATATCGGACAGAGACACCTCCTCTACGTCGAAAGCCCAGTGCAGAAAAGTGGTCAGTTCGCTGCGATAAGTCTTGTAATTGTTTTCGCTGTGTCTCTGTTCCAGCAACCAGTCGACCGCATGCTCATAGGTGAGTGCCGCATCGGAAACCCGGGTTATTGTTACATGGGCGAGGTGTTGATTAACGACTGCATTACCATCTTCAAGGTGTCGAATTGCATCAAACAGTGGCAGTGCTGGCGGCTGGTCTGACATTGGTGGCAGGCTCTTTTGTTTTTGTTAGATTGGCAGAAGCCAGTCTAACAAAAACAAAAGCTTATATTTAATAGTTAATTCATTTAATTAGCTATTGGTTCGAGCTCAACGAAATGGGTGTGTAACATTTGCCCTGATTTACCAGGGCCTGATCGGTACTGTTGAGATGCTGTTTTTAGGTGATCCATCCACCAGCTTATCCGAATAAACCAGATAGATAAGTACGTCACGCTTTTTGTCGTGAAAGCGCACTACCTGCATCGATTTAAAGAGTATCGAGGTGCTTTTCTGGAACACTCTCTCACCATCTTCAATCTTCTTGTCGATACTGATCGGACCGACCTGTCGACAGGCAATAGACGCGTCTGCAGTATCTTCTGCCAGCCCCAGGCTGCCGGTTACACCACCGGTTTTTGCCCGGCTCAGGTGGCAGGTTACGCCGCGGACTTTGGGATCATCAAACGCTTCGATGATGATTTTGTGATTAGCACCAATCAGCTTGAATGCGGTATCGACGCTGCCGATCTCTTCCGCCTGAACCGCAGGCGCTAATGACAGTAATGAGAGAGCTGCTGCTGTAATTAGTTTATTTTTCATCATAAAAACTCGGAGTTATTTAGCGGGCACTTAAAAACGACCAATTAAAATGGACAAGGGCTGACGCCTTTGATTCGCGCACCCGTAACCGGATGATCAAATTCAATGCTGGTGGCGTGTAACATTAACCGTTCGGCCATAGCAAAAGCCTTATCTGTCGCGTACAGATCACAGCCTAAAATTGGGTGCCCTATTTCCCGGCTGTGGATGCGTAACTGATGGGTACGACCTGACAGTGGCTTGAACAATACCCGGGTAGTCAGGTTGTCCGCAGTAGCATCTGTGACATCGGCGCGGGACAAGCGTTCAATCACCTGGTAGTGAGTTAACGCAGCTTTACCGGTTTGCTGGCAAATCTTCTGTAGCGGAAAGTCTCCTTTGGCGATCGGCAGGTCGATACTGCCACTGTCTTCCGGGAGATGACCGTGCAGAACCGCAGTATAGGTCTTTGCAACGCTGCGGGCCTGAAACTGCTTGGTCAGTTGTGCATTCACCTGCTTATTCAGAGCGATGATCAGAATACCCGAAGTGCCAAAATCCAGGCGATGGATCATAGTGGCGGTCGGGTAATCTTTGACTAAGCGAAAATGTACAGAATCTTTGTTTAGCGGGTGCTTTCCCGACAGCGTCAGCAGGCCGCCTGGCTTATTGATCAACAGCAGGTGCTCATCAGCGTATAAGATCGTTATCTGCTCATGACAGATGGGGGCGATAAAAGGATCGGCCTGGGGTTGCATCAACGTTACCTGATAAGGAGTTAATTCAAATACCGGCGTAGTCGTCGTGACAATCCCGTCGTATTTCAAATCAGAAATGCGTCAGTTTAAGACCTGCCGCCCGCTTTGCAAGCCTCACTTTACGGCCAGCCGACAGTTAAAATTCGTTAAATATGGCGACTTCTGGTGAAGACCATCTATGCATTGGCATAAAACATCAGTAAAGTGCGCTGTTCTTTAACCATCAAAAAGCGACCCTGCCCCGCATATGAGCCCTGCATTATGATCGATGAAAAATTACAATCTCACTTTTTTGCATTACGCAGCAACCGCTTGTTCGAGTTGTTTGTTGTCGCCATTATCCTGTTTTCTGCGCTGGTGATCGGTGCCAAGACCTACGATATTCCGCAACATGTTTTGCAGGTTGTCAGCTGGCTGGATGTGGGCATTACGCTATTCTTTCTGGTTGAGCTGTCGGTCCGTTTCATTGGCGAGCCGGAAAAACGGCGCTTCTTTAACAACGGCTGGAACCTTTTTGACACGCTGATCGTGGTGGTAAGCCTTATTCCTATTCAGGATAGTGAGCTGGCGCTGGTGGGACGATTGATACGAATATTCCGTGTGTTACGGATGGTCTCCGTTATACCCGAACTGCGACTGCTGCTTAATTCCCTGATAAAAGCATTGCCACAACTCGGTTATGTGGTGCTGCTGATGTTTATCATCTTCTATATCTACGCCGCAGTCGGTGCGTCTTTCTTCGGCCCAATTAATAATGAGCTTTGGGGGGATATCTCTATCGCGATGCTGACCCTGTTTCGGGTGATGACGTTTGAGGACTGGACCGACGTTATGTACGAAACTATGGCTGTGTATCCACTGAGCTGGTCTTTCTACCTTAGCTTCATCTTTCTGACCACCTTTGCCTTTCTGAATATGGTTATCGGTATTGTGGTCAGCGTTATGGAAAATGAACATGCCGAAGAAGAGAAGGAGCAGGCTCTGGCTGATGGGGTGCCCACCATCGAAGACCTGCACAATGAAATTATTGAGCTGAAAGCGCTGATCAAAGCAAAGAGCTAGCAGCAGAGCCTTATTTTGCAGCCCCGGTTTCGGGGCTTTTTTATTTGTAACGCTCTACTGCTGAGTATCCTTATAGTTCTTTTCATACCGCCCCTATGAATACCCAATACGTATTGTGTATTTTTAGTATCTGAATATTGCCAACTCCTCATTTACCCTTTGCAGAATCCTTTGTGGCACACTAATATACTGTTTATATATACAGTATATTAGTGATTCTTATGTCTATACAGATTATTGGCGCATATCAGCATCTGCGCTCCTGCAATATTCCGTTGTTCTATGACCGGGTAGCGGCAGGCTTCCCTTCCCCGGCTCAGGATTATATTGAGCAAACCCTGGATCTGAATGAGCTTTGCGTTCAGCACCCCGCTGCGACCTACTTTGTCCGTGCCGAAGGTGACTCTATGATTGAGGCCGGGATCTTTTCCGGTGACATACTGGTGGTGGATCGGGCGCTCAAAGCATTACACGGCGATACTGTTATCGCTTGTCTGGACGGGGGCTTTACGGTTAAACAGCTGCAGCTGCGACCAACATTGCAGCTGCTGGCCAGAAATCCCGCCTATCCGGATATTACGCTTACCGATGACGCCACACTGGAACTGTTTGGTGTGGTAACCACGGTGGTACACCCTTTGCGCCCGAGGACACTGTCTTAATGGCGGACCTTAATGGTGAGCCAGTCCGGCCGGTATTTGCCCTGGTGGATTGCAATAATTTCTATGCCAGCTGCGAGCGCCTGTTCCGGCCGGACCTGCGTGGTCGGCCGGTCATTGTACTGTCCAATAATGATGGCTGCGTCGTAGCACGAAGTAAGGAAGCAAAGCAGCTGGGGATTAAGATGGCCGTTCCCCTGTATCAGGTACAGGAGATTATCGAGCGTGAGAACGTTGCCGTATTTTCCTCTAACTATGCGCTGTATGGCGACCTGTCGGCCCGGGTGATGAGTGTTCTGGAAAGCCAGGCCCCCACGCTGGAGGTGTATTCCATCGATGAGGCCTTTCTTGATCTGACCGGGTTGGAGTATTGCGATTCACTGAGTCGTTATGGCTCAGCCTTGCAGCAACGGGTTTTCAATTGGACCGGAATCGGCGTTGGTGTCGGCATTGCGCCGAGCAAGACCCTGGCGAAACTGGCAAACCATGCGGCGAAACGCTACCCGGCAACCGGCGGCGTGGTGGACCTGAGCGATCCGGTGCGACAGCAGCGTCTGTTAAATATCACGCCGGTACAGGAAGTCTGGGGAGTGGGTCGGCGGCAGGGAAAACGTTTACAGGCGGCAGGCATCAAAACCGCATTGCAATTGTCGCAGTGTGACCCGAGATGGATCAGGATGCAGTTCTCGGTCACCCTGGAGCGGACTGTACGGGAGCTCTGTGGCCAGTCCTGCCTGGCACTAGAGCAGTGTCCGCCACCCCGGCAACAGGTCTTATGCAGCAGAACCTTTGCCCAAAGAATTACCGACTACCCGGCAATGCATTCGGCTATCTGTCAGTATGCGGCCAGAGCGGCAGAAAAATTGCGGCAGCAGGACCGCTCGGCCCGGGGAGTGACTATTTTTATTCGTACCAACCCCCACAGCCAGACTGATCCCTATTACAGTGAAAGCGCTTGTCGCCAGTTGGCGGTACCAACACAGGATACCCGGACACTGATTCGCACGGTTACCGCCCTGCTAAGTTCGATCTGGCGCGACGGTTATCGCTATATGAAGGCCGGCGTCATGCTATCTGATCTCTATCCGCCGGGAACATTCCAACCGACACTGTTTGATCCGGCCGAGTCGCCTTCTTCGGCCAGACTGATGCAGGCGCTGGACCGGATAAACGCCAGCGGCAAAGGTCGGATCTGGTTTGCCGGTGAGGGAAAATGCGATGGTTGGCAGATGAAACGTAATAAGCTTTCGCCGGCCTATACCACCCGCTGGAAAGATCTGCCGGTGGTGCGGGCCTAGAAACTGAAGGGTAAGAGTCTTGCGAGCCGATTGTTAGTGTAGATGCTTTTTGTGCTCTGGCTAGAGCGTTTCAAGAAATTACTTAATAATACAAAAGAACATTACTTTCAATAATATAAAGCTGCATAGTAAAGCTAAGGA
Organism: Amphritea sp. HPY; assembly: GCF_050870985.1. Lineage (NCBI taxonomy): Bacteria > Pseudomonadati > Pseudomonadota > Gammaproteobacteria > Oceanospirillales > Oceanospirillaceae > Amphritea > Amphritea sp. HPY. The sequence goes on from NZ_CP194015.1 coordinate 1,562,916, forward strand.
TTAAGTCTTTAAGCGCTGACAAGAGGTCGGAGAAAAGGTATACCCTGTTCTCCTTCCTGCCATTGTTTGTGCTTCTTCATCACTGCAATGAACAACTCGGATTCCAGCTGTTGCGTTAGCCAGGCTTGCAGGTGATGGTAATCGGAGGTAAAGAACCAGTCCCGGTCAACATGGGCAAACTGGCGGATAAAGGGAAAGATTGCCGTATCCGCCAGCGTCATCTGCCCGGTAGCCAGAAAACCATTATTGCGTTGCAATTGCCGCTCCAGCTTGGCAACCGTCACCTCGCACTGTTCACGATAATATTGTTCAGTATGCTGCGGATGGCGATCTGCATATTTATAGCGATCAAGATGCTGCTTAAAGACAAAGTCGTTTTCCTGAATCAGCCCTTCCGCCTCCCACAGCCAGTGATCATCGTCGGCAAACAGCCAGCCGTCCGGATCATTCTGCTGCAGCGCCCAGCGCATGATGTTACGGCTTTCATCAATCACCCTGCCATCAGGCAGCACCAGCACAGGAACAGTGCCTTTAGGCGACGCCTGCAGCATTGCTGCAGGTTTATCCCGTAAAACCACTTCGCGCAGTTCAACCTGAGTGCCGCTATAGGCGATCGCCAGTCGGGCCCGGATTGCGTAAGGGCAGCGGCGAAACGAATAAAGTATGGGCAGTGTCTGAGCGCTAGTCATGACTTATATGGTTTCTAAAGGCTATGAATACAGGAATGTTACGGAATCCTTGATTTAAAAACCACCCACATCGGCTACCTGAGGCTTCATAGTTATTTCAGGTTTCATAAACAGGCTGGACCTGTAAACTATGCGGCATATCACCGCGTTAAATGAAATATAGGTATTTTTCTTGGAATTACTGAACCTTGATTGTCTGGGTCAACCTCTGCGTCTGGAAGGCTCAATGGCTGGCTGGCAGATGCTGTACTGGAATAACACCCCGGTATCCCGCCTGGACGCTTCGGCTGAAGACAGTGGTGAAGCCCTGCACGAGTTTGAGCTACAGGCCGCAAGTGGCGAAACTATTATCTGCCGCCTGCAGATTCAGCTCAGCTGGCAGCCGTTTGAATTACGCTATGCGCTTTACGTTAATGACCAGCAGATTGGCGAGGGCAGCCGTAACAGTAAAGACATTGAGCGCCAGGTGCCGAGCCAGGTAAGCCGCCCGGCGAAGAAGTCATTCAGTATTCTGGGGCTTGGCGCACTGGGCCTGAAACTTCTGAAGAGCGCTAAAGTAATCAAGGCGGTGCTTGCCGGCGCCAGCATCGCGGCCTACTCCTGGTTTTTCTCCCTGCCATTCGCTCTGGCGCTGATTGTGTGCCTGGTGATTCATGAGTATGGCCATATCCGGGCGATGAAGTATTTTGGCATGCAGACTAAAGGGATCTATCTGATCCCCTTCCTTGGCGGCCTGGCATTAACCGAAGAGCGCATTAACACCCGCTGGCAGGATGTCGTTATATCCCTGATGGGGCCCTGTTTCGGACTGTTTTTATCATTGTTAAGCCTGTTAGCCTACTGGATTACCGGCTCGATGTTCTTTGCCGGGCTCAGCGCCTTTAACGCACTGCTGAATCTGTTTAACCTGCTACCGATTCTGCCGCTGGATGGCGGACATATACTGAAGAGCATCACTTTTTCTATGAACTCTGTCGCGGGTCTCGCACTTTGCCTGCTAGCCGCTGCCGGTGGCGTTGTGCTGAGTTATTACCTGAACCTGACGTTGCTCGGATTCCTGCTGATTATCGGTTGTATCGAGATCTTTTTTGAGTGGCGTGGTCGCCATAACAGTGCCCTGCTACCTTTAGATCGCTATGGTCAGTTATTCAGTGCCGCATGGTACCTTGTGGTTGTCGGCTCGCTAATCAGTATTATCTGGTACTTCAGCAGCAGCGGTGACACGCTGCTGGGACTTCCCCTTAAGGTGCTGCAAAGCTAAACTTGTACTCATTCACAGGCAAACGGCTAACTAATATGAGTGATAACGTTGTCGATATCAGCAGTAAACGGGATATAAACCGGCATAAGCGCAAGGAGCAGCGACTCGATGATATGAAGGGGCGTTTCGAGAAAGCGCTACCGACAGAGGAGCATGACCCGAAACAAAAGCTGCTGAATATTTTCCGGAAAAAGCCGAAGCAATAGCTTTTTAATCCCGCCGCAACTGATTTAAAGAGTTTCAGCTGCGGCGGGAAGCATCCCCTCTACAGCTGAAGCAGGGAGTGGTTCGGAGCACAGAAACCCCTGAATCATGTCGCAGCCCTGCTGTTCAAGCCATTGCTTCTCCCCCTCTCGCTCAACACCTTCGGCGACTACCCGCATGCCCAGCGAGTGGCTAAGCTCGATAATCGCCCGTGTCAGGTGCTGACTTTCCACTTGCCGATCCACATCGCTGACGAAAACCCGGTCAATCTTTAGAATATTGATCGGCAGCTGATTAAGGTAACGCAGGTTTGAGTAACCGGTGCCGAAGTCATCCAGGCAGATAGTAATACCCAGCGCGTGCAGCCGATCCAGTTGTTTCCGGCTAGCCTCAAGCTCGTTAAGAATAAGTCCTTCGGTAATCTCAACCTGAAATTGTTCACCACGGGTACCGGTCTGCTGCATCATCTGCTGAAAATAGCTGGCCAGATCGTCATCACTGAATTGCACTGGCGACAGGTTCATGGCGATCGGCAGATGGATTCCCTGATCCAGCCAGTGACTAGCCTGAATACAGCAATGCCTGATCACCCAGCGACCTATTTGCTTAATCTGCCGGGTTTCTTCGGAAAGCGGAATAAACTGTTCCGGCATCAGCAGGCTGCCATCACTTTGCGGCCAGCGTATGAGCGCCTCGACACCATTGATCTGCTGCGTTTTCAGATCTTGTTTTGGCTGATAATAGAGCACAAATTCGTTGTCTAGCAGCGCTTCATCAATGCGTGTTTTCAGTAACCGGGCGTGACGCACCTGTTGTTTCATCTCTTCCCGGAAAAAGCATAAGGTACTGCCCTGATGCTTAGATTCTTTCGCCTGATACATCGCTATATCTGCATGGGCGATCAGCTCTTTCGGGCTGTTATGGGCATCGGCATAGAAGGCCGCCCCGATACAGAGTGATGCCTTGATAATAGAGTGGGCCAGGATAATGGGCTTCTCGCACTGCTCGATCATCTCCTGACATAGTTTGTTAACGCTGGATTCGGTATCCATTCGCTGCAGGATTACGGCGAATTCATCACCTCCGAGGCGGGCGATAGTATCATTGCCTTTAATCACGCCGGTAATCTGAGCAGCAACATGGCGCAGCAACTCATCGCCGGCCTGATGGCCATAGCGGTCATTGATCTCTTTGAAGTCATTCAGGTCGATAACCAGCAGGGCCAACCCCTGCTGCTGGGCTTTTGCCTGATAGCAGGCAAGCTTAAGTTTCTCTGAGAACTGCGCCCGGTTTGGGATTTTTGTGAGGTTGTCATACAGCGCCATATACTCAATGGTACGGCGACTCTCGACCTGGTCATGAACATCGACAAAGGACCCGGCGATCCGGGCCACTCTGCCCTCCTCATCCCACAAAGCCTGAATATTCAGGCGAAACCAGCGTTCGTCACCGTTGTTCAGGATTAGTCGGCACTCCATGTCGACGTCATCTTCATTACGCAGATGCGCTTCCAGCGCTTGCTGTAGCGAACCAACATCGTCATTGTGAACAAAAGGGAACTGATCAAAGATCAATGCCAGTTCATGGCGATCATAGCCCAGCAGTTCAGTTAACCCCTCGGAGCAGAAAAACTCGCCGCTGGTCAGATTTTTCTCCCACAATTCGGTATTGGCAGCCATCAGGACCAGCTCGAGGCGAGAGACAGTTTCCTGCAACGCTTCTGTGCGCTGTAGTACTTTTTCATCCAGTTCTTCGTTAATCTTTTTCAGATGCAGGTTCAGCTCATACAACTCAAGGCTTTTTTGCTCCAGGATTTTCTCAGCCTGCTTTCTCGAGCGGATATCACGATCAGCCTTACGCTGCAGCAAAGCGATCTGCTTCTCTAGGTCCTGTACAGCAATCTCAGTCATGAGCAGTTACCTGGTCCGTTATCTGCGCAAAATAAACGTTGCAGCTGACTGTTCATCAGCCCCGTCAGTCTGTATTTCAACGGTAAAGCTGTTGTTATGATGCTTTGAGCATCCAAGCAGCATCCCTTTAGCAAAACGCGCCATCGGACGGCAGGATTGGTAATGAAGATGCATCTCCTGGTCGTTGATTATGGTATGGCTGAGCTGAGGCAGCTCTGCATCAGGATAGAGCTTGGCAACCTCAACATGAATTAGCTGATCAACCTGAGTCAGCATGGTAAAAGGATCAGAATCCAGCTGTGAGCTGATGTGGGGGAATGCAGTGATCAGATGGCCAAACATATATTCGCCATACGCTTGCAACAGATCGGGTACAGCTATATCTACAAGCTTACTAAGGCGACCGACCAGTATAGCCATTTCTGAAAAGTCATAGGTGCCAACCGCAGTATAAGCACCACCACTGGCCAGCTGGTCAGTATCAAGCATGGAGTCCAGTACCTCCAGGCCGAAACGATCTTCAACCATTGTCACAAATTCACAGAAGATAACGCCTTTCATATAACCCCCTGAAGGTTTACTGGCTGGTCCTAACGCCAGCGAATTAGCACTAGTATGGTGTAATACAATAATATTATTTTAGATTTTATCCTCATTTTGACAGAATAAAATCACTGTTGCGACAGCGCTAAGGCCTTGAGAGACATAAGGAATGTGCTGCAGATGGATGGCTGCAGCCGAAAGAAGGGCCGATAACAGGCCGGAACAAAAAAAGGCAGCCGAAGCTGCCTTTGATCTTAAATTAGGAGGATGCTTATTTATTCGCTGGCAGGACGGTACTTACCACTTCGCCGAAACCGATGCGGGCAGCCCCCACTTTTTCACACCAGCCACGCATAACCACAGCGTCACCATCTTCCAGGAAAGTGCGTTGCTCTCCGCTTGGTAAAGTGAAAGCCTCTTTACCACCCCGGCTCAGCTCCAGTAAAGAGCCACCCTCTTCATGTTCCGGACCGGATTGAGTGCCGCTGCCCAGGAAGTCCCCAGGGCGCATGTTACAGCCGTTAACCGTATGATGTGCAACCATCTGAGCCACAGTCCAGTAAGAATGAATAAAGTTAGACTGTGACACCTTGGCTGGTGCATCACCACGATTACGCATCGCTTCCGTTTGCAGCAGTACTTCCAGCTTAATATCCAGCGCACCTTCAGAACTGTTCAGCTCGGACGACAGGTATGGCATCGGCTGAGGATCCGCAGGATCCCGGCTGAATTCCGCACGGTACGGCGCTAACGCTTCGGTGGTTACAATCCATGGCGAGACTGTTGAGGCAAAGTTTTTCGCCAGGAACGGCCCCAGCGGCTGGTATTCCCAGGCCTGAATATCACGGGCAGACCAGTCATTGAACAGGCACATACCGAACACATGCTTATCGCTGTCATCGAGCGCTATTGGTGAACCCAGGTCATTACCTTTGCCGATGTAGATGCCGACTTCCAGTTCATAATCCAGACGCTTACAAGGGCCAACACTAGGCTCTGTGGCATCCGGCGCTTTAGTCTGACCGCAAGGACGCTTGAATTCCTGGCCGGAAACATCAATCGAAGAGCTGCGGCCGTGGTAACCGATCGGCACCCATTTATAGTTTGGCAGCAACGGGTTATCCGGTCGGAATAGTTTTCCGACACTGGTTGCGTGGTGTACTGAGGTGTAAAAATCGGTGTAATCACCGATAGAACAAGGCAGGCTGTATTCAACTTCGCTTTGCGCAATCAGGCAGTCTGCCAGACTGGCTTGCTCAGCGGCACCTTCGCGCAGGCCACGGGAGAGCGCCAGACGCAAAGCCGACCAGACTGAGCCACCCATCGCCATAAATTCATTCAGCGTTGGCTGAGCGCAGGCTTGCGCGCCATCAGCGGCTGCGCCACTGAAAAGCCCCTGCTGCGCAGCTGCTGCCAGATCAACGACCTGATCACCAATTGCCACACCGCCCCGGAACGCTTCGCTACTGCCTTTGCGACGAAATTCGGCGAAAGGAAGGTTCTGGATAGGAAAGTCGGTGTCAGCTGCATTAGCGGATACTACCCAGCTACGCAGATTAAGATCATGGGTTTCATTCAGTGCAGGCATACTTAATATCTCGGTCTGTTATCTCGCAGTCAGCCTAAGGCAGTATCCCCTGGCGCTGCTTTTTTAATTTTATGCAGTAATTGAATGATTGCCATATTGTCATAAGCCTGATCACAACCGGTGATCACATAGAACTATGGGCTCAGACAGCTTTCAATCACTGCAGCAGGTGCTTTTGAAGCGGTCTGCAAAGAGTATTTCAGAGGGCTAGAGTACTAGAACCTGATCGATGTTCAATTCGTGATAGATAAATATATTAATTCCAAATAGTAAACAATCAGAAATCCGCCAGAGAACATCGGCAATTATAAGTATCTCTAAGTAATGGCCCTCTGGAGACTATAGATAGCGGGAGCTACAGAGGATTATGTCTTTACAGGATAAAAATCGACAGAATCCCATGTACCTGGTTGTTTTCGCAGATCCAGGCACAGCGGTATACGAGGTAAAGCGCGCGGCTCGTTTTTTTATTTCGGACAATGAACTTTGTTCCACTATATATTCATCAAACGGTTCTTATCGGCGCCTCTTGATCAGACAGCTCCTCTATTCTACCGATAATCCGGGTGTCGGGATAACCCATTAATTGCAGCTCTCTCACACAGGCGCCGACCTGATCATCGGGTACACCGGCTAACAACCCACCAGCGGTTTGTGGATCGAACAGCAGCGGGAATGCCGGGTGCGTTGCAGCAGACTCGATGTCGTGGATGGCGCGCCGCAGACGCAGGTTCTGCGGTTGCAGTGATGACAGAATACCGGCGGCGACGGTATCCAGTGCTCCTTCGAGTAATGGCAAGGCATCCAGTTGTAGCACCGCATCGACTTGAGAGGCTTTGGTCATCTCAATCAGGTGGCCGACAATGCCAAAACCCGTGAGATCGGTACAGGCTGTTGCCTGGTAGCGTTGCAGGCATTCGGCGGCTTGCTGATTGGATACCAGCATCGATTGAATTGCGCCATCTACCCAGCGCCCCTTGGCTTTGCCGCGCATGTCCGCGGCAAACAGGGTGCCGGTGCCGACCGCTTTGGTGAGTATCAACGCATTGCCAGGTTTTAAACCGCTCTTGCGCATGACGTTATTTGGATCAATCAGGCCATTGACGGTTAAGCCAAATGCCAGTTCCGCACCTTCACTGGAATGTCCGCCAGCGAGTACCGCGCCTGTGGGCCCTATGATGCTTAGTGCACCGGCCAGTACATCGTACAGTGATTCTTCAACGACCCGCTCGCGGCCATAGGGCACGGTGGCGATAGCTAAAACTGATTGCGGCTCTGCACCCATGGCGAACAGATCGCCCAGAGCGTGGTTGGCGGCGATGGCGCCGAAGGTATAGGTATCATCGATGAAGGCACGGAAATAATCGACGCTCTGTACCATCACTTTACCTTGCGGCACTGCCAGCATGGCGCAATCATCGGCTGCATCCCGGCCAATCAGGACATCATCACGGCGATCATCAGGCAGACGCTGCATGACGCGGGTTAATACCGTTGCACCTACCTTGGCACCGCAACCGCCACAGCGCATCGCCAGGGTTGAGAGCTCTTTAATCGCTGCCGCATCCGCAATGCCTGAAGCCAGTTCCGGCCCCTGCTCATCGCCCATCTCCGGCAGTTCATTGAACTTACGCATGAACCTTACATCAATCCAGTCCTTGATACGCCACAACCAGGCGGATTCATAAGACCAGTTGCCATGGGAGGCGATGGCGTATTTGTTACCAGTGCTGATCAACCCGAGGAAATTTTTCTGGGCACGGTATGGACGTAACTTCCCTCCCGTTGCAGCGGCTCTGAGATTGTCTGCCAGTACCGGTCCCTGGCGCACGGCAAATACGCCGGACTTGGGTCGTGGGTCTGGCAATGCTGCAATATCACCAGCGGCGAAGATATTTTCATGGGACAGGGATTGCAGGTTATCATCGACACGGATAAAGCCGGCATCGTCGACGGCAAGTCCTGCATCAGCCATCCAGCCAGGTGCGGCGGCTGTCGTTACCCAGAGAACCGCATCGACAGCCAGTACAGAGCCATCATCAAGAATGACCTGGTCGGCTCTGACTTCCTTAACGCTGTGTTTCGTTGTAACGCTGATATCGCGCTCAGCAAAGATACGTTCAAAACGTTTGCGCACCCCGTCATTGTGCATGTACATGATGCTTTCGCTTTGAGTGACGACGCTGTAGTTAAGTCGTTTGGGATCATCACCTGCTTGAGTCAGGGTTTGCTGTAAGTGATGCTGGGTTGACAGGGCCAACTCAACACCGCCGGCACCACCACCCACTACCACGACCCGAAATTCACCTTTGCTTGATCGTGCACGCTCAACCAGGGCGTGCCATTTTTCCAGAAACAGATCGATAGGCTTGGCGGCGATGGCGAACTCATCCACCCCAGGCACATTGATGCTGCTGGGCCTGGAGCCGATATTGATGGACAGCAGATCATAAGCAATACGCGGGCGACCGGGTGCGATTACTTCCCCTTTACCGGTATCTATACCTTCCACCTCGGTATGGTACAGCCGGGCGCCGGCAAAGCGTGCCAGCGGCCCCAGATCGATATGGCAATCATCATAGTCGTAATGTCCGGCCACATAGCCCGGAAGCATACCGGAATATGGCGTATGGATATCCCGGGTCAACAAGGTGACACGCAGGCCTGGTACTGGCTTCATGGCCAGGCGTTTCAATACGGTGACATGTGCATGGCCGCCGCCAATGAGTACCAGATCTTTTACTACGGGTGAGGTATTTTTCATTATGATTGCTTAATTATTTTCTGTTGTCGTTGCTTGACGAAATAGATGGACGCTGAACAGCTGCTCTTCATCTACCCACAGGGCATCTGAAATGAACCCTGCCCGGGCTGACAGGTTGATAAACTCTTCGCGGCTGTATTTATAAGAGTTCTCTGTATGGATACTCTCCCCCTGCGCAAAGTTAAACCGGAATTTACCGATAATGACAGTTTGCTCGCACCGGCTGACCAGGTGCATCTCTATCCGGCCTCGCTGTGTATCGTACAGCGCCTTATGCTGCCATGCGCTGAGATTAAAATCCCCTCCCAGTTCACGGTTGATACGGGTTAACAGGTTGAGATTGAACTGAGCAGTCACGCCTGCGGCATCATCATACGCGGCTTCGAGAATAGTTTTGTCTTTTTTCAGATCGACACCGATTAACAGATAGCCACCGGGGCCGACGAGTTGTGCAATTGAGGCCAGGAAATCGACGGCGCCGTCCGGATCAAAATTACCGATACTGGAGCCGGGAAAGAATGCAACATGGGTACCTGGCGGAGTACTCGGCGGCAGGCTCATTTCACGGGTATAGTCGGTACAGGCGGCGTGAATCTCCAACCAGGGAAAGGCGATAGCCAGCTCTTCTGTGGCCAGCAGCAGGTGATCTTTGGAAATATCCATTGGCACATAGGCCTTGGGGCGCATGCCTTCCAGTAAGATATGTACTTTGGCACAGCTGCCGCCACCGGGTTCGACCAGCAGACTGCCGGTTCCCACACGGCGAGCTATTTCCGCCGCATTGGCTGACAGGATGCCGACCTCGGTACGGGTTGGATAATACTCGGGGAGTTCGGTTATTGCATCGAAGAGCCTGGAGCCGTGGGCATCGTAAAAATATTTTGGCGGAATCATCGCCGGTCGTTGATTCAAGCCCTGCACAACGTCTGTCGTGAACTCATCCTGACTGGAGTGCAGATCATGGAATTGGACATTTTGTGTGCTCACGAGGCCTTCCTTTCCTTCCTTTTCAGAAACTGCCTTAATAGAACTGCTTGTATAAGAACATGTTTTATAAAGCTTAGTATTACAACACTTGAGTTACAGGAAATTTTTTATAACGCACAGGTACGAAAGCCGGCAAACACATCGTTACGTTCCGGGCCGTAGTAAGTCCGCCAGGTATTACGAATCATGCGGGCCCGTGTTGTCCAGGCCCCGCCGCGTAATACCCTGGTGTTGCCAAACAGCGGCTGGGAGTAATCCGCGTACATATCCGGCACAAATCCCGGGTATGGTGCGAAGGTGTCTTGTGTCCATTCCCAAACGTTACCGATCATCTGCCGACAACCAAAAGCACTGTCACCAGCAGCATGAGCATTAACATCGACGGAACCCAGGGCATAACCATCAAGGTTTGCCTGGTTGGCTAGCGGCATCTCACCTCCCCAGGGAAACTTTCGTTTGGTAGTCGCTAATGATTGTCCATCAGCCGTTGGCTGGGCAGATGCAGCCACTTCCCACTCGGCTTCGGTCGGTAAGCGCCGGTCGGCCCAGCGGCAGTACGCCTGCGCTTCGTGCCAGCAGACATGAATCAGGGCGGCATTCATGGGAAGATCAACCCACTGGTCGAATTGCCGTTGCTGCCAGCTCCCATTACCTGAACTCTTATCATCACTTTCGATTGCAGCATGTCGCCAATAGGCCGGATGCCTGAGACCTGTTTGTACTAGCCACTGCCACCCTGCTTCGTCCCAGTATGCTTGATCCTCATAGCCCCCCGCTGTAACAAAAGCCAGATAATCACCGTTACTGACCGCAGTCCTGGCGATACTGAAAGGCTTTATCTCAACCGGGTGCGCCCATTTCTCATTATCAAACACGAAACCGTCTTGCGCAGTGGCACCCAGCATAAAGATCCCTCCGGGAATTTGCACATCCCCGCTGAGAGAATCAGAATCAAGAGCTGTATCAAGCACTTGAGCGTTACTTGCCCGGCGATTCAGATCAGGATTACCGAGATGGGGTGCGGGGTAGTTCAGTGTCTGGCGGGTATAGGTATAGGCTTCGTTATGCATGTCCTGGTGAAATACGGCATATTGCGCCAGATAGTCCCTGTAGGGATCGTTGCCATCAGCCAGGCAGGCCTTGATACGATCCAGTACCGTCTGCATATAGACATGGGTTTCCTGCATGGCAGGTAGCGGCAGATCCCAGCGGTCATCGTGGGCAATGGTGATGGAATCATACAGGCTGTCGGTATCTGCACGCATTGATGTCTGTCCCAGATGCTGTCGCAACACCCAGTATTCATAGAAGTACGCGGCATGGCCGACTTCCCAACGCAAGGGGTTCACTATAGGTAACTGCGGGCCCATCAGTTGTGCAGCGCTGAGACCTTCCAGCAGCGCCAGGGTTCTTTCATGTGCATCCTGCGCCTGTTTAGCAATGGTTGCAGGATCCAGGACTGCTGGATCCAAGGTTGCAGATTTCTGTTTGCCGGGTTCCGTTTGCACTTTCAGCTGCCTTTATGGGCTTGTCTTAGATGAAGGATAATAGCTTTGACACTAGTCTTCCATGCAAAACCAACAATGTCATCTAAGTGAATTTGATTCATACTACAGTTTCCGACCTGCGAATAGGAATTAGTCAGCTATGCGCATAATTCTCATTACTCCGGCACCGGCTAAATCACTGGCTGGTAATCGGGCCACTGCTGCCCGTTGGGCACATATTCTGAGATCGCTCGACCATCGTGTTGATATCGTGACAGAGTATACCGGCCAGAATGCAGACCTGATGATCGCATTACATGCCTGGCGCAGTGCGGATGCGGTGCAGCAGTTTACTGACGCTTACCCCAACCGACCTATCATTGTCGCGATTACCGGGACGGATGCTTACCGGTTTATCCATAGCCATCCAGAGACTACTCTGCAGTCAATTAAGTTAGCCGATCATCTTGTCGGCTTGCATGACCTGATCAGTAATACTCTGCCGCCAGATCAGCGGCATAAGATGAATGTGATCTACCAGTCGGCTGAGCCAGTCAGCAAGCGGGAGCCCTATAAACGCTATTTTCATATTGCCGTATTGGGCCATTTACGTGAAGAAAAGGATCCGTTGCGTCCGGCCCTGGCGGTGCGTAATCTTCCTGAAAGTAGCCAGATTCAAATTCATCAGTACGGTAAAGCGCACTCGCCCGAGTGGGCCGATGAGGCCACGGCGGAAATGAAAATTAACCCACGCTATATCTGGCACGGTGAAATAGCGCATCATGCCATCAGACAGGTGTATCAACGCACTAATCTGCTGGTATTGCCCTCGCGAATGGAAGGCGGTGCCAATGTCATTTCCGAAGCAGTCGTTGCCGGGGTACCGGTGATTGCCTCTGACATTGAAGGCTCGGTTGGTTTATTGGGCACGGACTATCCAGGCTACTATCCTGTAGAGAATGAAAGCGCGTTACGCGAGTTGCTACTGCGTGCAGAAAGCGACCCTTTGTTCTATCAAACGTTACAGAAGACCTGCGCTGCCAGACAATCGCTATTTACAACTGAAAATGAAACACAGAGTTGGAGCAACCTGCTTGGCAAGCTATAGCGCTTTGCAGCCCCTCCATCTAATAAAAGAAATGGCTAAGGACAACTAAAAAAAGGACAAACTGATGGCTAAGTTACCCGGCTGGTTGAGGAAGCCTCTTATTAAATCCCTTGCTCACTTTTCTATCTTGCTGTTACTGGCAGTCGCGCCGACAGCTGCTTTCAGTGAAACTAAAACCCTGGTGTTCTCAGCTATCCCCGACCAGGATCAATCACAACTGATTAAACGTTTTGGCAAGGTTGCTGACTATCTGACTCAAAAGCTGGGTGTACCGGTAGAATATGTACCGGTAAAGTCCTATTCGGCGGCGATTACTGCTTTTCGTAATAATCAGGTGCAGCTTGCCTGGTTCGGTGGGCTTTCCGGGGTGCGGGCACGGATACTGGTTCCTGGTTCTGAGGCTATCGCCCAGGGTGCCGAGGATACGGAATTCCAAACCTACTTCATCGCACATCACAGTACTGGGCTGAAGCCTTCGGATGGCTTTCCGGCCGCGATTGCTGGCAAAAGCTTTACCTTTGGCTCGAAAGGATCAACTTCGGGTCGCCTGATGCCTGAGTACTATATTCGTGAATACCTGGGCAAGGCCCCTGAGGATGCCTTTGATCTGGTTGGTTTCAGCGGTAATCATTCGCGTACTATAGCCCTGGTGCAGAGCGGTGCTTACCAGGTTGGCGCAACTAACTTTAAAGTTTGGGAACAAGAGTTAAAGGCCGGAAAAATAGATACCGATAAAGTGTCGGTAATCTGGAAAACCCCTGCGTATCCCGATTATCAGTGGACCATCCGCGGCGATGTCGACAGCGTATGGGGGAAGGGATTTAAGGCGCGCATCAAGCAGGCGCTGCTGGATATGGATGACCCGTTTTTACTGGAGTCGTTTCCACGTAGCCGCTTTATCAGTGCCGAGAATGCTGATTACCAGCCGATTCTCGATACTGCCAAAAAGATCGGTCTCATCGAATAATTTACACGGATAGCTACGCTGCTATGCTGCACCTTGAATCAGCCAACGCGTCTTATAAAGACCATACTGCTCTAACTGATATAACGCTGCATGTTCCTGCGGGACAAAAACTGGCGTTTATTGGTCGTAGCGGCGCTGGCAAATCCACATTGTTAAAACTGCTATACGAACAGCGCCCCAAAGATATTGCACTGGTGCCGCAGGATTATGGCCTGGTCACCAGTCTGTCGGTGTTTCATAACGTGTATATGGGGCAACTGGGGCGTCAGCCACTGTGGTACAACCTGGTCAACCTGATCAAACCATTAAAGCAACCGGTTGCAGACGTTAAAGCGCTGCTTGAGCTTTTCCAGCTCGAAGACAAGCTGTTTGAACCGGTCGGCCACCTTTCCGGTGGTCAGCAACAGCGCACTGCCATTGCCCGTGCGATGATGCAGTCCGGCAACATCCTGTTTGCCGATGAACCGGTGTCATCGCTGGACGAACAACAATCAAAGTCCGTCATGGGAGCCCTCTGCGAGCGTTTCGATACCGTAGTGCTGGCGATGCACGACATTGACCTTGCGCTGTGCTATTGCGATCGCATTGTTGGGCTTGATCAAGGCCGGATTACCCTCGACGCCCCCACCGGCAACCTTAAACGCAGCGATCTGCTTGAGATTTATGGTGAGTAATAAAAGCAGCTATCGACGCTCACCGCGCTGGAAAGTCAGTTGGTTATTTATCGCTATAGCCCTCGCCTGCTTGCCGTTTGCCGATCTCAGCATTAATACATACGACCCCTGGGCTGAATTAGGTCGCCTGCTCGCGGGTTTATTGCAGCCATCTATCAGCGGCATCGAAAAACCCTTTTTTGCCTTGCTTCAGACGGTTGCCTTTGCACTGCTGGGCGTCGCCTCAGGTAGTCTGGTCGGTTTTATTCTCGCGCAGCTGTTTCACTTGCGGCTGGTGCGCATAGTATGTGCATCGCTCAGAGCGGTACATGAACTGTTCTGGGCACTGATATTCCTGCAGATATTCGGCTTCCACCCTCTTACTGGCTTGCTGGCGCTAGGCCTTCCCTATGCTGCCACTTTTGCCAAAGTGTATGCCGAAATTCTGGAAGAAGGCGATCGCCGGGCCTACGAGACAATTCGTCGCAATGCCGGGCTTACCTCCGCCTTTTTCTATGCGCGCTTACCATGCGTGTGGCAGCATTTTGTTACTTATACCAGCTATCGTCTGGAGTGTGGTTTACGTTCCAGCGCGGTGCTGGGGTTTGTCGGACTGCCAACGCTGGGGTATTACCTCAGCACTGCGTTTATGGAGGGCATATATGCAGAAGTCTGGGCTCTGCTGATTCTGTTTTATCTGTTAATCGCTACTATCCGTTATTGGGTGCGGCCGAAATTGTTGCCGTTTTACCTGCTGGGCGCCCCCTTTATCATCGCCAATGACAGTGTCATTTCATTCGATAATATAGCCCGTTTTTTCACCCAGGATATCGTACCCTTACCACTACGCCGTGATGAAGGGTTTAGCGAACTCTGGCAATGGTTTGCAGAACTGTTTGTTAATGAGGCGCTGCCCGGGATTGTGAATACCCTGCTGTTGACCCAGCTTGCCCTGATTCTCACAGGAATCATTGCCCTGCTGTGGTTCCCCTTTATCTCGAAATTATTCTTTGATCGCTTTGGACGTCTGTTCGGTCATCTTTTTCTGGTTGTCATGCGTTCTACACCGGAATATATTCTCGCCTTTATTCTATTAATACTGTGGGGGCCGTCGATGCTACCAGCAGTTGTTGCACTGGCACTGCACAACGGTGCCATCATTGCGCATCTGGTGGGGCGCTACTCCGAAGCATTGCCTTTACGGCTTGACGCTGTCACAGGAATTAATCGTTACGCCTTTGAAGTAGTGCCAAGAACCTACAACCAATTCCTTGCTTACCTGTTCTATCGCTGGGAAATCATTCAGCGAGAAACCGCTATTCTCGGTATTCTGGGTATCAGTACACTGGGGTTTTATATCGACAGTGCGATTCAGGATATTCGCCTGGACCGGGCGGTGGTGCTGATCGCTATCACCGCACTGCTGAACATTGGTATTGATGGCTTATCACGCATGATTCGATCACGCCTCAGGCTATCTATCGGCCCGCAACGGGATACGGAGTAGCCGTATTAAGTGGTGCTTAGTCCATGACTTTAGAAAACAAAAAAAAGCGACTACCGCCATTAAATTCGTGCCAGCGTAGGACGACACGCCTTGGCGGTGCGATTTTTAGTTTTATGCGGTATTTTACATAAGACTGGTTGTATCTGCGATCACCCAGAGTCAGGGGCTCAGACAGCTTTCCATCACCTCAAGTACGTGGTTTGAAGCGATCTGCGAAAGTATCTTTCAGAAGGCTGGATTACTGGAATCAAAACGGTATTCAATTCGCGATAGACAATTATATTGATTAAAATAGTAAATTGGTCAAGAACCATTATTTTTAAGTGGACATTTATGTGCTACATACCCCACTCTATACGTTTATTAGGATTGATAAGAAATATCAAGTTACAGCGCATTACGCATTGAAATAAAGGATATATTAAATGTCGGAATCTCTGATAACGCTGGATCAGATATGCAGTGTTAATGTACTGCAAGCAGTATCTTCAGATCCGTTGTTAAGCACCTTGCGTCGGATGCGTATCGCCCGCGTAAGCTCAATCATTGTTGTTGACGGTAACACCCCCTGCGGCATTATTACCGAGCAGGATATTTTAAAGCTCGTTTCAACGGGCAAAGATCTGGCTTCAAACACATGTGTCAGTGATGTAATGAACTCCCCGGTAAGTTGTCTGCCCAGAAGTACTGAATACCAATCCGCTTATCAACTGATGCAGGACCAGCAGCTGCGTCATATTGTTGTTACAGAAGCCTCTGGAGAGTTATACGGCGTCGTCACTGAAACAGATTTCGTCCAGAATCTGGGGGTTGAATATCTGTTGGACATTAAAGATGTCGATGCTGTTATGGAACGCGTGATTCAGTTTGTGCCTGGTTACTATACCCTGCAAGCAGCGTTTGAGGTGCTCAGTCATAAGAAAATAAGCTGTGTCGTGGTTGGCTCAACACGCAGTATCGAAGGCATTCTCACCGAAAGGGATGTGATACGGCTACTGGATGACCAGATCGATATGCAACAGGCGCTTGTTTGCCAGCATATGAGCAGCCCGGTCAGTACCATTCCCTCCGGCACCCCTTTATTTGAAGCCCGCCAGATAATGCAACGCTCATCTATTCGCCGCCTGATTGTCTGCGATACCGATGGTAGCGCCCTCGGCCTGATAACCCGGAAGAATCTGATTGATCAGCTACAATCCCGTTTCATCAGCCTGCTACGGGAAGCGGTGCAAAACCTCAAAGGCCAGTTGAATAGTTCAATTGAGAACGAAAAACGCTATCGGGGCTTTTTTGAAGGCTCTCCCCTTGCCTATCAATCATTAGACGGGGACGGTAATCTGATTGAGATTAACGCCTCCTGGCGAAAGCTGATGGGGTTCAGCACAGAAGAGGTTAAAGGACGTCCTTTTCAAGAGTTTCTGACACCGGCCAGCGCCGAACGCTTTCCCGATTGCTACCGCCGTTTTTTGCAGCATGGGGAAATGAGCGGTATCTGTTTACAGATGCAGCCAAAACAGGGGCCTGCGCTTGAGATTGAATTTGCAGGCAAGGTGGCCGTTGATGAGAGGGGTGTGTTTTTACAGACCCATTGCCTGCTGACTAATCAGACCGAGCAGAAACTTGTCGAGGCCCAACTCCGCTTGTTTCGACAGCAGATCGATCTCTGCCGTGATGGCGTGTTTGTAATAGAGGCACAAAGCGCCAGAATACTTGATGTCAATCAGGCTGCATCGCGTTATTTGGGGTACTCCCGTAGTGAATTTTTAAGTATGACCGTCATGGACTTTAGCAGCACTGCAGCTGATCTTGAGCAGTGGCTGAGCGTTGTTGATACCTTGCACAACAGTCCTGAAGGGGCGGTATACGAAACCACCCACTTTCACAAAAATGGCACAGGCATTCCGATAGAGCTCAGTGCAATTTGCCAGGAGAGTAACGACGGGGATATTTTTGTCGCCACGGCGCGGGATATTTCTGAGCGCAAGGCTGCCGAACAAAAAATACAGCAGGAGCGGGATTTTCTGCAAGCCGTTATCGACAGTGTCAGTGATCCGATCATGGTGATTGATCGGAATAACCAGATCATGAAAGCGAATAAGGCTGCTTCAGAGAGCTACTTCGGTGCAGCCAGAGAAACAGTCCCACGTTATTGTCATTCTGTAACTCACAGCGAAAAATTACCTTGCAGCCATGTCAGCAACCCCTGCCCCCTGCGCGAGGTTGTAGACTCAAATGCGCCAACCACACTAGTACATAATTACCAGGACAAATCAGGCAAGCACCGGGTGGTTGAACTTATCGCCAGCCCGCTGCGTGATGATACCGGCCAGATTACTGGCATTGTAGAGTCGAGCCGCGACATCACCGATCATATCGCGGTACAGCAAGAGTTGAAGAAAAAAGAGAAGAGCCTGGATCACCTGGCCCACCATGATCCTTTGACCCAGCTGCCAAACCGACTATTATTTACCGATCGGCTGGATCAGGCCCTGCTCAGCGCAAAGCGCAGTAACAGCTGTGTCGCTCTGCTATTTATAGATCTTGATCAGTTCAAAGAGGTTAACGACAGCTTTGGTCATAGCCTTGGTGACCAGTTGCTTAAGGAGGTCGCACGGCGCTTACAGTTCTGTATCCGGGAAAGCGATACCCTGGCCCGTCTCGGTGGCGATGAATTTACCATAATCACCGGCACCCTGGCCGAACCGGAAGATGCCAGTGTGATAGCCCAGCATCTGATCGACGAGTTCAAACAGCCGTGCATCGTTGACGGCCATCGTCTGCATGTAACTTTAAGTATCGGTATCAGCCTGTTTCCAGAAGACGGTATTAATTCCGAAGAGTTGCTACGTAACGCTGATACCGCTATGTACCGGGCTAAATCTGCTGGCCGCAATCGTTATGAATTCTATACCGCGGACATGACCCATCAGGCGTTCGAGCGAATACTGATGGTCAGCGCACTGCGCACGGCAATAGAACAGCAGGAATTTATCCTGCACTTTCAGCCCCAGGTTGAGCTAAGCAGCAATCGTATCGTTGGAGCTGAGGCATTGATCCGATGGCAAAGCCCGGAGATGGGGTTAATAGAACCGGAGCGCTTCATTCCTGTGGCAGAGAAGTCAGGCCTGATTCACAGTATCGATCTGTGGGTGCTTGATGCAGTGTGCAGTAAAATTGTCCACTGGCGTAAAAAGGGCTTCACAGTGCCTCGTATTGCGGTGAATATCTCCGCCGAGCATTTCAGTAATGATTCTCTTGCTAAAGACGTAGAAAAAATTCTCGAACGGCATCAGCTTGAGGGATCGGCAATCGAACTGGAGATCACCGAAGGGGTTATTCTTAATAACCCTACGCGAGCCAGTCATGAACTTAATCAGCTTCGTGAAAAAGGCATACACCTGGCTATCGACGACTTTGGTACAGGTTATTCGTCCCTGAGTTATCTGAAAAAGCTGCCGCTTGATCGGCTTAAGATCGATCGATCATTCATTATGGATATTCCCGGCGACCAGAATGACCAGGAAATTTCCAAGGCGATCATCGCGCTGGCTAAAAACCTGAGATTAGAGGTTATTGCCGAAGGCATGGAAACTGAGCTGCAACAGGATTTTCTGGTTCAGGAAGGCTGCAATCTGGCACAGGGTTTTTTCTTTAGCAAAGGCGTAGCAGAAAGCGATTTCCTCAAATTGCTGAACAATAATCTGGTTATTGCTGAGACCGCCCTTTAATATCGGAAACTCCCGTTATCTCCGACAAAGGATGTTACATAAGTGGCAGTCAACACAGTGCTGATTACCGGCAGCTCAACCGGTATTGGTTATCACGTAGCGCATGGCTTGAAAAAACGGGGCTACCGGGTACTGGCCACGGCCCGCCAATTAAAAGACGTTGAACGTTTACGCAGCGAGGGCCTGGAAAGTACTCAGCTGGACCTTGATTGCTCGGCATCAATACAACAAGCGATGGACTGGGTTGAAGAAGAAACCGATGGTGCGTTATTTGCGCTGTTCAATAACGGTGCCTACGGTCAGCCCGGCGCGATCGAAGACCTGAGCCGCGACGTATTGCGTCAGCAGCTCGAAACTAACCTGTTGGGTTGGCATGAACTAACCTGCCGGGTATTACCGCTGATGCGCAGGCAGGGTTATGGCCGGATCATTCAGAATAGCTCGGTACTGGGACTTATCACCCTTCGCTTTCGCGGTGCTTATAATACCAGCAAGTTTGCCCTTGAGGGCTATACAGATACCCTGCGCCAGGAGCTGGATGGCACCGGTATCAGTGTTTCGCTGATTGAGCCGGGACCGGTAACCAGTCAATTCCGTGATAATGCCTACGCTAAATTCCAGCAGCATATAAATATACAAAACAGCCCTTTCCGCAGCACTTACGAGGCGGTAGAACAGCGCCTGAGCAGTGAGTCAGACACCGCTGATATGTTTACGCTGGGGCCGGACGCGGTACTAAAAAAGGTGGTTCACGCTCTGGAAAGCAAACGGCCCAAGCCGCGCTACTATGTCACCTTTCCCACTTACCTGTTTGGTTATCTGAGGCGGATATTATCCACCAGAATGCTTGATCGCCTTCTACTGAAGGTATCGAGGTCGGAGAATAAATAAAGTCTAAGCAAAAAAAAGGCAGCCATATGGCTGCCTGAAAAGCTAAGGTGATACGATTAACGCCGTGCTGATTAACTAACCAGGCCGTGGCGACCCATAATTTCCTGAATCTCTGGCAGGCTGGCTGGGTCATCAATAGTGGAAGGAATGCTATAGTCCTTGCCATCGGCGATTTGACGCAACAGTTTACGCAGAATTTTACCGGAGCGGGTTTTAGGTAGGCGCTGTACAACAATAGCGCGTTTAAAGCAGGCAACAGCACCGATCTCTTTACGCACCATGGCGACAAGCTCAGCTTCAAGCTCTGACTCTTCGAGATCAACACCGTTCTTAAGCAGTACCAGACCGACAGGCTGCTGGCCCTTCAATGGATCATTAATGCCGATAACCGCGCATTCAGCAACCGCTGGGTGATCTGCAACGATCTCCTCCATCTCTCCGGTTGAAAGGCGATGGCCGGCAACGTTAATTACGTCATCGGTACGACCCATGATAAACACGTAGCCGTCGTCGTCTTTGTAACCACCGTCGCCGGAGCAGTAATAACCTGGGAACTCGGATAGGTAACCGGTGCGGAAGCGCTCAAAATCACCCCACACGGTTGGCAGACAACTTGGTGGTAAAGGCAGCTTCAAGGCAATGTTACCCTGCTCACCATTTGGCAGCTCGTTACCTTCATGGTCCAGTATCTGAACATTGAAACCCGAAACCGGTACGGTAGATGAGCCAGGTTTTGGCTCCAGCATTTCTACGCCGGTCAGGTTGCCACAGATAGCCCAGCCAGTTTCGGTTTGCCACCAGTGATCGATAACCGGCTTACCCAGGGTATCTTTAGTCCAGTGATAGGTCGGAGGATCAAGACGCTCACCGGCCATAAATACAGTTTCCAGCTTGCTCAGGTCGTACTTTTTAAGCAATTCAGAATCCGGGTCTTCCTTCTTGATTGCACGGAATGCGGTCGGTGCAGCGAACAGTGCTTTGGCACCATATTCGGCACAAACACGCCAGAATGCACCGGCATCCGGCGTGCGGATAGGTTTTCCTTCGTACACAATGGTGGTACAGCCTGCTAATAGCGGTCCGTAGACGATATACGAATGACCAACCACCCAGCCGACATCGGATGCCGCCCAGAACACTTCGCCAGGCTCCATGTTATAGATCGCTTTCATGCTGTATTTAAGTGCTACCGCATGACCACCATTATCACGCACTACTCCCTTAGGCTTACCGGTAGTACCTGAGGTGTATAGGATGTAGAGAGGATCTGTCGCTTTAACCGGAGTGCAATCGGCAGGCTCAGCTGTTGCCATAGCCTCTGCCCAGTCAATATCACGATCCGGAATCATAGAAGCTTCAGCTTGTGGCCGTTGAAACACTACACAGCTGGTTGGCTTGTGAGCTGACTTCTCAATCGCCAGATCAAGCAGCGGCTTGTATTCAATGACCTTGCTGATTTCGATACCGCAGGAGGAAGTGATAATCACTTTTGGTTCAGCATCATCAATCCGAACTGCCAGCTCGTGAGGTGCAAATCCACCAAACACCACTGAGTGAATAGCACCCAGGCGGGCAACCGCCAGCATTGCTATAACTGCTTCTGCGATCATCGGCATATAGATAACAACACGATCGCCCTTCTCTACACCCTGAGCTTTAAGCACACCTGCAAACTTAGCAACTTCATCACGCAGTTCAAGATAGGTATAGCGCTGCTTAGTATCGGTCACAGGAGAATCGTAAATCAGGGCGTCCTGACCACCGCGGCCATTGTTAACATGGTGATCGAGCGCCAGGTAGGCAGTGTTCAATTCACCATCGGCGTACCAGCGATGAATACCATTTTCATCCTTGCTGAGAATAGTTTGCGGTTTTTTGAACCACTCAATCGCCTCGGCTTTTTCAGCCCAGAACGCTTCTGGTGTATCGATGGATTTTTTGTATTCTTCAATATAGGACATAGCACTGGCC
The DNA here is from genome assembly GCF_050870985.1 of Amphritea sp. HPY. Taxonomy (NCBI): domain Bacteria; kingdom Pseudomonadati; phylum Pseudomonadota; class Gammaproteobacteria; order Oceanospirillales; family Oceanospirillaceae; genus Amphritea; species Amphritea sp. HPY. The sequence continues at coordinate 1,585,174 of NZ_CP194015.1, forward strand.
CTTCGCTGTGGCGGTTTTTTATTGGTATGGATCTATGACTGAGTGTTTGTCCTATCAGATTATTATTATGGGATCAGCCAATAGTATGAACACACTGTAACTGAGATATAACTTAAATGAACTACTACAAAAGGCTAAATTGTCTACGATATCGCTTAGGTTAATGGCACAACATCGAATAATAGCGTCCTTTTGATCTAAAATATGAGTTGCAAAACATGCATTGTCGACAATCTCGCTAATGGCAAAATTTTATTTAGGCATAAAAAAAGCTGCCCTTAGGCAGCTTTAGTAACAGCAGGTTTCGGTCAGTTACTTTCCTGAACCGGAATGCTGTTTTTGATTCCTGTCATCAGGTTGCGCTGATGTAGCTCTTCATCGCTGACCCGATGGGCATCATTTTCATTCTTCGCATTCTCGAAGTAACACAACGTCGGCTGAAAAGTTTCAGCTTCCTGGTTATCCAGCTGTACGTAAGAAGCGATGATCAGCAGATCACCTTTCGAAGCCAGGTGTGCCGCAGCACCGTTAACAGAGATAACACCGCTGTTATCTTCTGCGCGAATCGCATAAGTTGAGAAACGCTCACCATTATTTATGTTGTAGATATGTACCTGCTCATACTCCTTAATGCCGGAGCGGTCGAGCAGGACACCATCGATAGCACAGGAACCTTCATAATGAAGTTCCGCATGGGTGACTGTTACTCGATGCAATTTAGCTTTTAAGAATGTTTGCAGCATAATAATGACCTACGTTTCTGTTTGCCGGCTAAGCCGGGCTTGCCCCATGGCCGAATACTGTTATGTAATCAGCTGATCCCAACCGACAACAACAGCGTTATCGGAACCAGACTTCAGCGTCTTAGAAAGAATGAACAAGTCCCTTCTATACTGGCTTTGAGAAAGCCTGCAGAGAAATTATTGAACTTATTTGTAACTTCCTTAGCGCTAAAACTACCCAATCAGGCAGCCTGTCTCTTCGTAACCGCGGTTACGGCTCGCATAAAGGTAAGTAAATAGTTAACTTAAGTTTTGCAATTGCTTACCTTTAGTGAGTGGCGGCAATTGTACCAGCATAATCTGAAAAAATAAGGGCCAATTGGACTAGGCAGGTCTGTCTGTGCTGAAATTCACTGCAAACCAGATCATCACGGCGTTGGCAAAAAACAATTGCCTGAATCAAACAACCATAAATATTTTCATACACAGATGAAGCTATCTCACCCAAAGGTAGGAAAATTCCTATAAAATAGCCTGCTTTACAATAAGTTATTGGTCCATCACCAGCATATAGGCCTCATCGTGTCAGCAGTCATCGCAGTCGATAAAACCGAACAGTTAAAACAAGCCATGTCAGAACGCATACTGGTTCTAGATGGTGGCATGGGTACCATGATCCAGGACTATAAACTGGAGGAATCAGATTACCGTGGTGACCGTTTTGCCGAATGGCATATAGATGTTAAAGGCAATAATGACCTTCTGGTGCTGACTAAGCCTGATATTATCAAGGCTATTCATAAGGCTTATCTGGAAGCCGGCGCGGATATTATCGAAACCAATACCTTCAACGCCACAACGATTGCGATGGCCGATTATGGTATGGAATCGATCAACCATGAGATCAATCTGGTCGCTGCACAGCTTGCCCGAGCAGCAGCCGATGAGGTCACGGTGGGGAACCCACAACGCCCCCGCTATGTCGCCGGTGTGCTTGGCCCGACCAACCGTACCTGTTCTATTTCGCCTGATGTAAACGATCCGGGATTCCGTAACGTATCCTTTGATCAGCTGGTGGAAGCCTATACCGAATCGATGGACGGTCTGGTTCGAGGCGGCTCTGACATCATCCTGATCGAAACTATTTTTGATACCCTCAATGCGAAAGCAGCGATCTTTGCCGTTGATCAGTATTTTGAAGATAACGATGTTCGGCTGCCGGTTATGATTTCAGGCACAATTACCGACGCTTCGGGCCGCACCTTATCAGGTCAGACGACAGAGGCATTCTGGAACTCAGTACGCCATATCAAACCTATTTCTATCGGTCTGAACTGCGCCCTGGGCCCACAGGAGTTGCGTCAATACGTAGAAGAACTATCCCGCATTGCCGATACCAATGTTTCAGCCCACCCTAACGCGGGCCTGCCTAATGCCTTTGGCGGCTATGATGAAACGCCAGCGCAGATGGCGGCAGAGATCCGAGAGTGGTCTGAGTCCGGCTTTCTGAATATTATCGGTGGCTGTTGCGGTACCACACCGGAACACGTCACTGCGATGGGTGATGCGGCTAATGAACACCCGCCCCGTCAGATTCCGGAAATTAATATTGAGTGCCGGTTGGCAGGTCTCGAGCCGCAAAACATCAACAAAGACACGCTGTTTGTTAACGTCGGCGAGCGAACCAATGTTACTGGTTCGGCAATGTTTAAGCGTCTGATTAAAGAGGGCGATTACGAAACCGCGTTGAATGTAGCTCGGCAACAGGTAGAAAACGGTGCCCAGATCATCGATATCAATATGGATGAGGGCATGCTTGATGCTGAAGCAGCGATGGAGCGTTTTCTTAAGCTGATCGCATCAGAGCCGGATATTTCCCGGGTGCCGATCATGATCGACTCTTCGAAGTGGGAAGTCATTGAAACCGGTCTGAAGTGCATTCAGGGTAAAGGCGTGGTGAATTCCATCAGCCTGAAAGAAGGTGAAGAGAAATTTATTCAGCAGGCTAACCTGCTGCGCCGCTATGGCGCCGCAGTAGTGGTTATGGCTTTCGATGAAACTGGTCAGGCAGACACGGTAGAACGTAAGAAAGAGATCTGTGCGCGTTCTTATAAAGTATTGACTGAAACTGTCGGCTTCCCCCCTGAAGATATCATTTTCGATCCAAACATCTTTGCCGTTGCCACCGGTATTGATGAGCACAACAATTACGCACTGGACTTTATTCAGGCTACCGGCTGGATCAAGCAGAACCTGCCCTATGCGATGATCTCAGGTGGTGTCTCCAACGTATCCTTCTCCTTCAGGGGCAACAACCCCGTACGTGAAGCGATTCATTGTGTATTCCTCTACCACGCGATCCAGCAAGGTATGGATATGGGTATCGTCAACGCTGGTCAGCTGGCGATCTATGACGATCTGCCGGAAGAGCTGCGGGTCGCTGTAGAGGCGGTGATCCTCAACACATCTGACGAGGCTACCGAGAACCTGCTTGCAATCGCAGAGAAATACCGCGGCGATGGTTCAAAGGCCGAGGAAATTACTCAGGAGTGGCGTAACCTTCCGGTCAAAGAGCGGCTGTCTCATGCTCTGGTCAAAGGTATTGCCGAGTTTATCGATGGCGATGTCGAAGAAGCCCGTCAGCAATTTGATCGGCCGATCGAAGTAATCGAAGGCCCTTTGATGGATGGCATGAGCATTGTTGGCGATCTGTTTGGCGCCGGTAAGATGTTCCTGCCCCAGGTGGTAAAATCGGCCCGGGTAATGAAGAAGGCGGTTGCTTACCTGATGCCATTTATCGAGGAAGAGAAGCAAGGCGCACCGGGTGGCAGTAACGGTAAAATTCTGATGGCCACCGTTAAAGGTGATGTACACGATATCGGCAAGAACATCGTTGGCGTAGTGCTGCAGTGTAATAACTACGAGATTATCGACCTGGGCGTAATGGTCCCTGCTGAAACAATCCTGCGCACCGCCCGGGAAGAAAATGTCGATATCATCGGTCTGTCCGGACTGATCACTCCATCACTCGATGAGATGGTGCATGTTGCTAAAGAGATGGAGCGCCAAGGCTTTGATATTCCATTGATGATCGGTGGCGCAACGACCTCAAAAGCGCATACTGCGGTGAAGATCGATCCTGCATTTAACCGCGATCAGGTGGTTCATGTCACTAACGCTTCCCGTGCAGTAAATGTTGCCAGCACCCTGCTTTCCAGCGAAAGAAAAGGTTCTTATATCAATGAGATACAAGAGGATTATAAAGCAGTCCGTCAACGTCATACTGAGCGCCAGACTCAGGCGCGCCGAGTCAATCTAGAACAAGCTCGAGTCAACAAATTTGCTATCGACTGGTCTGATTACACACCGCCGGTTCCGGCTCAGCCAGGCATTCAGGTGTTCGAAGATATCGATCTTAACGCGCTATACGATTACATAGACTGGACACCATTTTTCCATTCCTGGGAGCTGGCTGGACGCTATCCGCGCATTCTGACTGACAAGATTATCGGTGAAGAGGCAACCCGGCTGTTCAATGACGCCAAGGTGATGCTGAAAGATATTATCGACAATCGTAAACTGCAGGCAAAAGCCGTTATCGGCCTGTTCCCGGCCAGCAGCGTTAATCATGACGACATCGAACTGTATACCGATGATAATCGCTCTGAGGTACTGACTACCCTGCACCATCTGCGCCAGCAGGTCGAAAAGGCCGATGGTAAGGCCAACATGTGTCTGACCGACTTTATTGCACCAAAAGACAGCGGCAAACAGGATTACTTCGGCGCCTTTGCGGTAACCGCAGGCATCGGCGATCAGGTGATGATCGACGCCTATGAAGCGGACCACGATGACTATCACAGCATTATGGTAAAAGCCCTGGCTGATCGTCTGGCTGAAGCGCTTGCTGAATATATGCACGCCCGTACCCGCAAGGAGTTCTGGGGCTACGCCGCCGATGAAACTCTGGACAACGATGCGCTGATTAAAGAGAAGTACCAGGGGATCCGCCCCGCACCCGGCTATCCAGCCTGCCCTGAGCATACCGAGAAAGGCCTGTTGTGGGAGCTGCTGGATGTTGAGAATAACATCGGTATGACCCTGACCGACAGTTTCGCCATGCTGCCAACTGCTTCAGTAAGCGGCTGGTACTTCAGCCATCCGCAGTCACAGTACTTTGGTGTGGCTAAAATCGGTGAAGATCAGGTTGAATCCTACGCCGAGCGTATCGGGATGGACAAGTCAGTAGCTGAACGCTGGCTATCACCGAACCTGGGTTATGAGCCGGAAGAAGGTTAATCAAAGCTGTCTGTTACAAATATAAAAACCGCCTTTTGGCGGTTTTTTTTATATCAGAAATAAGTACATATCAGCTCTTATAATCTAACCAGTAATCCCGCCCTAGCATCCGCATCTGCCGCTGAATCCAGCTGCTGCGCTGCCAGACATAGTTACTGGGGCGAGCCGCACTCATCCGATACGGATTTGGCAGAACTGTTGCCAACCTAGCGGCTTCAGAACTGCTTAGCTTGCTGGCCGGCTTGCCGAAGAACTTCTGACTGGCAGCTTCTACACCATAAACGCCGGGCCCGAATTCAGCAATATTGAGATATACCTCCAGAATCCGGGGCTTATCCCAAAAGGTTTCTATAAGCAGTGTAAATCCTGCTTCTACACCTTTTCTGAAATAACTTTTCGCCGGCCAGAGAAAAAGATTCTTGGCGGTTTGCTGGGTCAGAGTGCTGGCTCCGCGAATACGGCTGCCCTGCTCATTTTGCTGTAGCGCTTTGCTTATTGATTCCAGATCAAAACCCCAGTGCTCTGGAAACTTCTGATCTTCCGATGCGATAACTGCCAGCTGCATACGCGGCGAGATCTTTTCAAGCGGCACCCACTGATGCTTTGAAGTCTGCGGATAACCAGCAGGCGGGCTCATTTCCCGTTGTAGCTGCCACATCCAGGTCGCAGGATCGGCAAAGCGCAACACCAGCACCAATAGTACAGGTGTCAGTAAAGCTACAAGCAAAAAGATAATGACGGCTTTAAACAGTGGTATTCTGGAGAAAATTCTTAACATCGGGCACGCCATTCAGCAGAAACAAGCCGGCCATCATATCGCAAACTGATCATTTTTTAAACAGCTATTAAGGCTATTCTATATCTCCCCTTACACAGTCAGGACTACCACTAGAGCGGCTCAGGCTTTACTATCAAAAGATAAAAGAACCCAGTAAAGCACACTGAAAAGTACTAAGGGGAAGTCATGACACTCAATCTTGATAGCGTGCTTGTTATCGGTGTTTCATCCCGGGCGTTATTTAATCTCGAATATGAAGACAGTATCTACCAGAATCAGGATATCGAGGCATATCGCAGCCACCAACTCGAACAGGAAAGCTGTTTGCTGACTAAAGGTACTGCATTTCATCTGGTCGAAGCGTTGCTTGGCTTAAACAAGCTGTCCAATGAGCGGTTGGTTGAAGTAGTGGTTATGTCGAAGAACAGCCCGGATACCGGCTTACGGGTGCTGAAAGCGATTCAGCATTACGCCCTGGATATCACCCGTTCGGCTTTCTCAGGTGGCGAGCCACTAGGCCCCTTCTTAAACGCCTACAGCGTTGATCTGCTGTTAACCCGACATCAGGATGACGCTCAGATTGCTATCGATACAAAAGACTGCGCTGCCGCGCTGATCTACGATTCACCGAAAAGCTTTCAGCCCGACCGGGATAAGATTCGCATCGCATTTGATGCTGATGCGGTAATTTTTTCCGACGAATCTGAGTACATTTATAAGACCGAAGGTCTGGAACGGTTTCAGCAAAACGAATCAGATAATGAAGACATCGCATTAAGCGATGGCCCTTTTGCCAAGCTGATCCGTGTGCTGTCGCGACTCAATCGGAAGCTCGGTGCCGACCACTCGCCTCTCAGTTTGTCTATCATCACCGCTCGCAACGGTCCGGCACACTTGAGGGTAATCAAGACGCTGAGGCATTGGAATGTGTATATTGACCAAGCATTCTTTCTTGGCGGTATGAGTAAAGAACAGGTGCTTGGGGCCCTGAAACCCCACATATTCTTCGATGATCAACCGGGTCACGTTGAGCCTGCATCGAAGCTGGTGCCCAGCAGTCAGGTGCCCTACCGCAGTGATTCGCCAATACAAGAATTAAAAAAAGATCACAAGGAGCAGAACCATGAGTGAGATTTCTAAAACCCCAGCGCCACCTTATTATGCAGTTATATTTACCTCTTTACGTACTGAAGGGGATCAGGGTTACAGCGATATGGCCAGTTTAATGACCGAGCTTGCTGAGCAACAGCCAGGCTATCTCGGCATGGAATCAGCCCGGGACAGCGTTGGCATCACTGTTTCCTACTGGTCGGATATTGACTAGATCCGACACTGGAAGGCTAACAGCGAACATCAGGTCGCACAGGCTACAGGCAAAGAGCTGTGGTACAACGATTATAAGGTCAGGATCTGCAAAGTAGAGCGGGATTACGGGATTTAACAGTTACTAGAGCGCGACTACGTCGCTCGCTAGAACGTCACGCAAGCGTGACTGCTAGTAGCTAGAAAAAGCATTCCTGCGTTGCGGGAATAAAAAACCGCATTGGCGGTTTTTTTATTTATACCGTCTTAATCTTAGGGCTTGTTGAAGAGTCCTTTTTTCCCATCATCGCCACAATACCCGCGCTGGACACCAGGAAGATGCCAAGCCAGGTATTTACTCCCAACAGCTCATCCCAGATCAGCCAGCCGAACAATGCCGCGATGGCCACTGATCCGTAAGTATATGGTGCTAGCTGGCCAGCCGGGGCCAGACCATAGGCCTTGCTCAGCAGCAACTGTGCTACGGTTGATGTCGCCGCAAGCAAAGCGAGCCAGCAGAAATGTTCCAGAGTTATCAGCTGCCAGCTAAGGTAAGCGGGTATAAAGGAAAATATTGCACTGAAAAAGGCAAAATAAAATACGATTCTCTGCGGTGATTCAGTATCTCGCATACGGCGAATAGTTACTTTAGCCAGCGCCCCCAGACAAGCCCCCGCCAAAGCAATCAGAACACCGGTATTCAAGACCCCCTGCTGCGGATTCAATATCAGCGCAACGCCGATAAAACCGACCAGGATTGCCAGTTTAACAACTCTTGGCACACTCTCCCCTAACCACCAGAACGCGATAAGGGGCATAAAGAATGGTGCGGTTTGTTTCAACAGAGCTGCCTGCGCCAGAGGCAGATGCCCCCATGAATAAAACAGGCAGGTCATCGCAGTAACGCCAACCCCGGCACGCATAAGATGAAAGCGAAGCTTGGTTGTCTTTAGCGCACTACTGCCGTTGCGAATAAGCCAGGGCAGAAACAGCGGCAGACCGAGCAGGTTACGAAAGAAAACTATCATCTCGACTGGCAGGTCTGCAGACACTTGTTTAATGGTCATGCCAGCAAGCACCAGAAACATTTCAGATACCAAGATCAGACCAGCGCCGAGCATAAAACGATTAGCAAACATAACTAAATAATCTTTCCAGAGAGAAGTAGAAACATTTCAGACATCTATATCAAAATCCAACAGGTACAGAGAGCAAGCGATTTGCAAGCAACAGATGCATTTCAGGTACCTATATCAAACCGGAACAGAGCATAAAACATAAAGCTATTTGTTAACATAACCAAAAAAGGGGCTCAGTTATGAGCCCCTTGTGTTTTTTGGACAGATTTCAGATTGCAATTACGCTGAATTCATCACCCAGAGTCTCAGCACCGGCAGGGTTTGTAACCACTGCGACACTCGCCTTCTCTATGGTCAGGTACTGCTTAGCTACCCGTTGCAAATCCTCAATAGAGACTTCAAGGATGCGCTGACGGAAGCCCTTACGCTGCTCCGGCGTTCGACCAAACAACGCACTGTGATAAGCCTGCTTGGCTTCACCTGACGGTGAACCTGGCTTATCAATGCTACTGACGATACCAAGGATCGCTTCTTCCAGTTTTTGCGCATCATGTTGCTCATTCTCCAACCAGGACAGAGAAGCATCAAAGTCTTCGAGTGTCTCCGTCAAACGTGGATCACGATAAGAGAAGAAGCGGAATACCGCATCTGCCGAATCCTGACCAGCGCCACCACCATAGGCTCCACCCTGCTCCCGCACGACCCGGTGCAGAAAACCATTACGCAGAAAATCGCCAAGTACTGTCAGCGGAGCTGCGTCCGGGTGTTCAACAGGCACTGTAGGAAAAGCTTTAGCGCAGAAATTGACCTGAGTACTGGTGGTCCATGCCTGATGTACCGCCTGCCGGGTAGGTTCCAGTTCAAGTCCGGAAAACTCGGTTTCAGGTTGCGCTTGCCATATTTCACCAAGGGATTTGGAAAGTTGCTGCTGATGTTCAGGCTCAGCAACGAGCAGAAAGCGACGCGGGGCAGCAAGGATCTTTGCATGCAGATTCGCCAGCTGCGCTGCAAACAACTCAAGATTAGCAGCCTCATTCAGACTGTCATCCAGTTGCTTAATGTTGCATATCCCCTGCAGACCGCGCAGATTATGTGAAAGCTGAGCTGCAGGTGCGAACTGGCTGACCGCGGCCATGATCGCCAGGCTATGACCCTGGCCAGTAATACTCTGCTCTTTTCGGGTACGCTGCTGTGAAACTAACTCTCGGATTCGTGATAGCTCATCGAAACGAACAGTTTCCAGAGTCTCCTTAATTAACACGCTGAGCTCTTGCTGCTTGCTCAGTAATGCCTTGCCGGAGATCACCATGTAGCCGGTCACCTTTTGCTCGTCGGTTATACTGCCTCGCACTGAAGAATAGGCATGGATACCGCCGGTTATCTGGCACTGCCAGGCTTGATTTTGTTGATAGTCCCGATCTGCACAACCCAGCTCAGTCAGGCATTGACTATAGAGCGGCATAAGCTGCAACTCATCAACACTAAGCTCAGGCAGATCGATGATTATCTGCTGATACACCAGGCCATTAGTGCCCTGAGCGTAGTAACTGCAATCAAGGTCTTGCACTGTCATGTCCTGGCCTTCGGGGATACTCATATCTGCCGGCACATCGGCGATGGTCACTTTAGGCAGTAAAGACTCATCATCAATCTGATTTTGCCGGGCTTCTAATGCCTCAGCCTGATCGATTATCGCCTGGCTCTGTACGTCATCAAGGCCCTGCCTGATTTTTTCCAGCGTTGCTGCTTCAGCGGCATCACGACGCTGAGACAGCTGCGTATCCGGGCGCAGCGTCAATCGCACCCGATGGGAGTTATCCAACAATAGCTGGCGCACCATATCTGGAATGAAATTCCGGTCTTTAATATCTTCACGCAGCTGCTCCAGAACCGGATCCAGGTTCAGCAGTGCTATAGGGTCACCACGATGGATAGCAGAAGAAAGCGCCTCAAGAATCAGACTCATACCGTAAGGGTAGCCATCGCCGCTTATTTCACGCTGGCTTAGTTCAAGCTGATGCAAGGCCGCTTCCAGTTGCTCCTGGGGCACACCGTTTTCTGCAACCTGCTCGAGCACATCAAGTACCAGCTGCTCAAACGCCGCCGCCTGTTCAGGCTCACTGCCTTCCAGACCGCACATAAAGGCCATCTCACGGTTTGAATCTTCCAACCCACATAGCGGCGAAGGTGAAAGGCCAAGGTCGCTGGATTCAAGCGCATAACGCAAAGGCGAAGAACTGTTATCAAGCAGTACTCTTGATAACAGGTGAGCTTTGAGCTGTTGCTCCAGGTCAATACTCGGCCCCAGCAACCAGGACAAAACATGGTGGGTTTTAGCTGAAGTATCTTCCTGATCCAGCGCGTAACTTTCTTCTACTCTTACGGGAGCAAAGTAGCGTTTTTCATCCTCGACGGTAATCTCATCTTCGAGCTTTTCAAAACGCCCCAGCGCCTGACTCTCAAAGCGCTCCTGAAGCTCTTCAACCGGCAGATCGCCGAACGTCATAATGACGGCATTAGATGGGTGATAATGGCTCTTATAGAACGCCAGCAGCTGCTCATAGCTCAGATCAGGGATCGCCTCGGGGTCACCACCACTGTTGTAATGATAGGTAGTCCCCGGGAACAGATAACGCGTCATGGTCTGCCACAAAGTAGAAACCGGGGAGCTCATCGCCCCTTTCATCTCATTGAAAACGACGCCTTTGTAGACCAGCGGGCTTTCACTGTTGCCCGGTTCACTAAATTCGACCCGGTGACCTTCCTGAGCAAAATCCAGAGGGTCCAGGCGGGAAAAGAAGGCCGCATCGAGATAGACATCCAGCAGATTAAAGTAATCTTTACGATTCTGACTGGCAAAAGGGTATGCGGTCCAGTCACTGCTGGTGAAAGCATTCATAAACGTATTCAGAGAACGCCGTGTCATCATGAAAAACGGATCACGTACCGGATACTTCTCACTGCCGCAAAGAGCAGTGTGTTCAAGTATATGCGCAACGCCGGCATTATCTTCAGGCACGGTCCTGAATGCGACCAGGAATACGTTCTCCTGGTTTTCTGCTGCAATATGATAATGCAGAGCACCGGTTTTACGGTGTACAAATTCTTGCACATCAATACTCAGTGATTCGATGGTCTCACTGCGTTGAAACTGAAATGCCGGATGGCAGCTGACTTTGCTTGTCGATTTATCCATGAATTTTATATGCCTTATAGACCACGCTGTTTGCTGCATTGTAACTAAATAGTAGACGATTGGCTTGAATTAAGTCGCCCGAAATCAACAAGTTTATTCGCTTACAGCAGGATATTTCGGAACAGATCAGGCCGCACTATCTGCCAACACTCTAAGGTCATTATTCTTTAATGATTCAGAGATAATATCGTGCGCTGTGCAAGCTATTTTATAGAGTCATATATTTACCATTGTGCAGCGCACCAATTTTGTTGACTTTATAACCAGCGCTGAATATAGTTATAAAATTGCTGCAACGCACAAAACTTTTGACTACTGCGACCACAGGTGAACAAACATGTACGAAGATATGATGAAGGACGTTCAGGAAAACATGAAACCAGTTGTTGATATGGCCGAGATCAACAAGAAAGCTGCTGAGAAGCTTATTCAACTGCAGTCTGGCTATGTTACCGACTTTGTTAATGCCACTATGGCTCAGATGCAGGCTCTCTCAGCTGTAACCGATCCGCAGAAGGCGATCGATCTTCAGGTTGAATACGTTAAGCAGCTCGAAGCAAAGTTAACCAGCGTGGCAGAAGAAGAGATGGCTACCCTGAACTCTGCTAAAGAGGAGCTGACCGCAGTTATCGGAAAGAGCTTTGAAGGCATGGGTCTTAAGGACGTTAACTATTTTGACGAGATGAGCAAATACATGCCCCCTGCTGTTACACCGGAAGCCGCAGCAAAGCCAGCAGCGCCTAAAAAAGCTGCCGCTCCTGCTAAGCCTGCTGCAAAAAAAGCAGCAGCAGCACCTAAGAAAGCAGCTACTACTCCTAAGAAAGCGGCCCCTGCCAAAGCTGCAGCAAAAAAAGCAGCGGCTCCTAAAAAGGCAGCAGCACCTAAAAAAGCTATCGCAGTTAAAGCTGCTCCTGCAAAAACAACAGAAGCGCCAAAGGCAACTCCGGTAAAAGCAGCAGTTGTGCCTGCAAAGCCTGCAGTTAAGGCTGAACAGAAGCCTGCAACAGTCAAGAGCTAAGTTTTCTGAGCAAAGCTCAATGAGTTCAATGAAAAGCGAGAGCGCTCTCTCGCTCTTCCACTACTGGCTTATCTAAGCCAGCCCCTTATATAGCCACTCTTAGTTAGTGGCTTTTTTTTGCTCTACTAAAGCCATTGTCAGGTTCGCTCGACTGAACAGACTTAATAAAGCAATTGGTCCAGTACGCATGTACCGAGCTATTGCCTAAAGTTTCTCTCCCCGCGCCAGCGCAGGCAGATCCCCTTCCAATCCCATCGCAAAACGCATCACGGAATTCTTAGCCGGTAAAAACCTTTCTGCTGCACCCAGGCCAATATTACGTAACAACTTCAATGGCAGCAGATCATTGCTGAACATGCGATAGAAACCATCCATGACCTGCATCATTATCAGATTATGCTGTCGACGTTGCTTTTCGTAGCCGCGCAACAGAGAGAGAGAGCTAATATCATCACCGCGGCGGTGGCCATTAATTACAACCTCAGCTAGCGTAGCCGCATCAAGCAAGCCGATATTAACTCCCTGACCGGCCAGCGGGTGTATCATATGCGCAGCATCACCAGCCAGAGCAAGTCCCTCTTTGACGTATTGCTGAGCGTGCTGTCGGCGCAATGGAAAACTACCACGCTGCAACAGTTTATCGATCTTGCCTAAGCAATCTGGAAAACAATTCTCAAGCTCAGCCATAAAGTCAGCTTTATCAGCTTCGACCAGGCGCTTAACCTCTGCTGGCGTGTTATACCACACTAGCGAGGCGCGATTACCGCTCAACGGCAGGAATGCCAGAGGGCCGGTTGGCGTAAACTGTTGCCAGGTTATATCCTGTTGCGGATAGCCAGTAATTACCGATGCAACCAGTGCATGCTGCTCATAATCCCAGCTATGCACTCCGATGCCCGCCGCTGAACGAACCCGAGACATACCACCATCTGCGGCTATCAGTAGTTTGCCGACAACTTCACGGCCATCATCCAGCCGAACAACGCTGCTGCCCGGTGCATAATCAATACCCTGAGTATTCGCCGGACAGATCAGGTCAATATTCGAGAAGCTTTTGAGCTGTTCCAGCAAGGCCAGTTGAATTACCCGGTTTTCAACGATATAACCCAGGTGGTCATGGCCGATGTGATCGCTGTTGAATTCAGTAGATGCCTTATCTGCATCCGATTCCCAGACTTTCATGCGCTGGTATGGGCAGGCTCTGCGCCCGATGATGCCATCCCAGGCGCCGACCGATCGAAGGATATTTTCTGATGCGACACTGAGGGCCGATACCCTCAGATCATGCTCCTGTAGTGGATCATATGCTGTCGGATAGCGCTGTTCAATAACCGCAATACGCAGCTCTGTATTACCCAGGGCACAGGCTATAGTGGCCCCTACCATACCGCCACCAACAATCAGCAGGTCGTATCGTTTTTCCATATCTATCAATGCACCTGAAAAATTTAACTTATTATACCTACCTGAACTGGGTAACTGGAGGGTAACAAACTGATTTTTTTGTGATATTTATTTAATAATCCTGAGGAATCAGGTACAACACTAGTACAGGTATGCAGTATGGCCTTACGTTTTATTCGGACAATCCAGGATTAGCTTAACAATCCCACTAGTAAGGATGACTGACAGGCATGAGCAGGTGAATTCCGAACAACGCACAATAGAGACACAAACAGAAACCGATGCACTGATCGTCCGCCAGCCGATCTTTAATGATCAGCTAAAGGTGGTATCTTATCAGTTAAGGTATGAGGACAGTCTCGAGCCGGGTAATGCCCTTCTGATGGACGAGCACTCAGCGGCGTCATTGCTGTTGTCGACTTACACCAGCCTCAGTCAGGATGGCAATATCCGCAAGGTCCCCCTGTTTCTTCCATTCTCTGCGACCCTGCTAACTGAAACAGAACTGCCCCAGCTACCTGTACGCAAGATGCTGATCGAGATTCCACCTAATACTCAGGTAAACCGCGCACTGCTGTTTTGCCTTATTTCGTTGCGCCAGGAGGGCTACCGTATTGTTATCGATAGCTTTGCCCTGCAAAAACATCTGTTCCCTCTCCTGAAATACGCCAATATCATTAAAGTTGATATGGAAAAAGTTCCGAAAAGCAAACTGATCGCTATGCTCCGGGTATTAAAAAAATTACCCGCCACCCTGCTGGCGCAGAATATCGACAACTTCAACACCCTTCAGATCTGTAAAAAGCTTGGTTTCAAGTTGTTCCACGGACCTTTTATCAGCAAACCCGCTCAGGTTAACAACAATAAAGTATCAACCAAGAGCGCGGCTTTGCTGCAGCTGGTTCAGGCGCTTCAGGATCCGGATGTAACACCGGACCAGATCGAAGGTCTGATAATAATGGATCCGATCCTCAGCTTTAAAATTTTGCGGGTCATCAACTCTGCGGCATACAACTTACCCAATAGCATCGAATCAATGCAGCAGGCGATTGTCCTGCTGGGACTTGACCAGATTCGCAGCTGGGCAATGATTATTATGCTCAGCAATCAGGAGGGTAAGCCTGAAGAGTGGTCGCGAAACCTGATCGCCCGGGCCCGAATGTGTGAACTGCTGGCAGAATTGAGCGGACAGCCGAAACCTGAAACCGCTTTTATGGTGGGAATGGTATCGCTGCTGGATCTGTTACTCGAAGTACATATCGAAACAATTCTCGAGCAGATCGCACTGGACGACGAAGTAAAAGATGCGATACTCCACAAAAAAGGCCCGCTCGGTAATGTTTTGCAGGCTGTTATCTGCTTTGAAAATGGTGACTGGCCGGGCGTTAAACGCTCCCGTATCCCGCAAATGCTATTCAAGCCGGCGTACCGGCACAGCATCAACTGGACCGAAAGCGCAATGCAGGCGATTCATGAGATGTAAGCAACCAACGTCTGAGAAGAATGCTTGCACGGCAGTCAAAAATCAATACTAAATATTGCCATTAAGACAAACAGCTCAAGCCTGCCCTTTCTACCGCGACCACAGCATCAACTGGACCGAAAGCGCAATGCAGGCGATTCATGAGATGTAAGCAACCTACATCTGAGAAGAACACTTGCCCGGCAGTCAAAAATCATTGCTAAATATTGCCACTAAGACAAACAACTCAAGCCTGCCCTTTCTACCGCGACCACAGCACCAACTGGACCGAAAGCGCAATGCAGGCGATTCATGAGATGTAAGCAACCTACATCTGAGAAGAACACTTGCCCGGCAGTCAAAAATCATTGCTAAATATTGCCACTAAGACAAACAACTCAAGCCTGCCCTTTCTACCGCGACCACAGCACCAACTGGACCGAAAGCGCAATGCAGGCGATTCATGAGATGTAAGCAGAGATAATTATACAGGCACAAAAAAAGCACCATCAGGTGCTTTTTATTAATCAGGACCAGCTTACAGTTCAGTAATACCACCCATGTAAGGCAGTAGTACCTCAGGAACCTTAACCTTACCTTCTGCAGTCTGGTAGTTTTCCAGCACCGCAACCAGAGTACGACCCACCGCAAGTCCAGAGCCGTTCAGGGTATGCAGCAGTTCCGGCTTACCCGTTTCAGGGTTGCGCCAGCGCGCCATCATGCGGCGTGCCTGGAAGTCCTGCATATTACTGCAGGAGGAAATTTCACGGTATTTTTGCTGACCTGGCAACCAGACTTCGATGTCGTATGTCTTGGCAGCGCTAAAACCCAGATCGCCTCCGCACAGGTTTACTACGCGGTAAGGCAGATTCAGCTTCTGCAGAATTTTCTCAGCGTTGCCGATCAGTTCTTCCAGCGCATCCCATGACTTAGACGATTCAACCATATGCACCAGCTCAACCTTTTCAAACTGGTGCTGGCGAATCATGCCGCGGGTATCGCGACCATGGCTGCCTGCCTCACTCCGGAAACAGGGAGTGTGAGCAACGAATTTCAACGGCATATCAGCAGCGTCAACAATTTCGTCACGCACGATATTTGTTACAGGCACTTCGGCGGTTGGAATCAGATAGTAATCACGTTCGCCCGGCACTTTAAACAGGTCTTCTTCAAACTTAGGCAGCTGACCGGTACCACGCAGGGAATCAGCGTTAACCAGATAAGGTACGTAAGTTTCCTGATAGCCATGCTCTGCAGTGTGCGTATCCAGCATGAACTGGGTCAATGCACGGTGCAGTCGAGCAATACCGCCACGCAAAACGGCGAATCGAGCGCCGGTAATCTTAGCCGCTGTGCCGAAATCGAGACCGCCACTTAGCTCACCCAGATCGACATGATCCTTAGGCTCGAAATCCAGCTCGGCAGGGACGCCCCAGGTACGTAACTCAACGTTATCATCTTCGGTTGCGCCAGGAGGCACCGACTCATGGGGAAGGTTAGGCATCCCCATCAATAACGCGTCCATCTGCTCCTGAACTTCGTTCAGACGCTCTTTGGCAGCATCCAGCTTATCACCCAGCTGACTAACCTCTGCCAGTAGCGGTTGAATATCTTCGCCGGCAGCTTTTGCCTTGCCGATATTCTTAGAGCGGGTATTACGCTCACTCTGCAGCTGTTCTGCCTCGACCTGAACTTCGCGACGCTGATTTTCCAACGCGTTAAATTGTTCAACAGGAAATGTATAGCCCTTAATAGCCAGCAACTGAGCGACTTCTTCCGGGTTAGTTCGAATATATTTTGGATCTAGCATGATGTCAGAATGAACCTTTAATCAGAACAGGCGAGTAATCCATAAACCGCCATACAGGGCGGCAATGCAGAGCACTACGCTCACTAAAATATAAATTGCGGCCGACATTATATGCCCTTCTTGCAACAGGGTCACGGCCTCAAGAGAGAAGGTTGAGAAAGTTGTGAAAGCACCGAGAAATCCGACCATTAACAAAGGCCTCATTTCCGGGCTGATACGGGCTTTTTCCAGGATAAGAACAAACATCACCCCCATCAGGAAAGAACCCAGCACATTACATAACAAAGTACCGTAAGGCAGTCTGAAATTTGCATTATTTAACACAAAACCACTAATCCAGTACCGCGATAACGCCCCGACAGCACCGCCGACAGCAACTGCAACCAGATGCAACATAGTCATTCCTTTTTGTAGCGCTGAAGATCACTTAACCGATCCAGCTCATCTAAATGTCGTAGTTTGTCACCGATCTTTATTTCGAGCCCGCGCGGCGCTGGTTGATAATAGCGGCGTTCACTGATCTCTTCGGGCAGATAGTTCTCACCCGCTGCGAATGCATCCGGCTCGTTATGCGCATAACGATATTCGGCACCATAGCCCAGGTCTTTCATCAAACTGGTGGGGGCATTACGCAGATGTTCAGGTACTGCATAGCCAGGGTCGCTGCGCACATCAGCCATCATCTGATTGAATGCCTGGTAAACAGCATTACTTTTCGGTGCGCAAGCGCAGTAGATAGCAGCCTGAGCTATCGCTCTTTCGCCCTCAGCAGGCCCTACCCGATCAAATGCATCCCAGGCATTCAGTACCACCTGCATCGCCCGGGGATCGGCATTACCGATATCTTCAGATGCGATTGCTACCAGTCGGCGTGCCACATACAGCGGATCACCACCACCATCGAGCATCCGACAATACCAGTACAGAGCACCATCGGGCGATGATCCACGTACTGATTTATGGAAAGCAGAGATCATATCGTAAAAAAGATCACCCTGCTTATCGTAGCGGCGTACGCTTGACTTGAGCACTTCTTCAATAACGTTCAGATCAACCCGGTAACCATTCTCTACGGGTTCAGCCAGGTCGGTGGCAATTTCCAGCAGGTTTAACCCCCTGCGACCATCACCATCGGCAGCCTGCGCCAGCTTTTCCAGCACCCCTTCAGCGAAGTGTAACGGTTGTTGTGTTACTCCCCGCTCAGGTTCATTCAAAGCTCGCTGCAACAGCTGTTCGATATCGCACAACTCCAGACTGCGTAACAGATAGACCCGCGCCCTGGATAGCAGCGCATTATTCAGCTCAAACGACGGGTTTTCTGTGGTGGCACCGACAAAGATAAAAGTACCATCTTCGATATAGGGTAAAAACGCATCCTGCTGCGACTTGTTAAAGCGATGCACTTCATCGACAAACAGAATTGTTTTGCGGCCCGACTGCGCCTTTACCTGCAGCGCCTGATCGACCGCGGCGCGAATATCTTTAACTCCAGACAATACTGCTGACAGGATAATAAAGTGCGCATCGACATGATGGGCCAATAATTTAGCTAAAGTGGTTTTACCTACCCCTGGCGGCCCCCACAATATCATCGAATGGATAGCCCCTTGCTCTAGCGCTTTACGCAGAGGTTTATCCGTCCCTAGCAGGTGCTGCTGACCACAGTACTCAGCCAGTGAACGAGGCCGCATCCTGGCTGCTAGCGGCTCAAAACCTGCCGGCTCCAGCTCATCAAACAGATCGCTCATCAGTTGGCTATCTCAGCTGCATTCTCGATGATTACATCGGTACCTTCCGGTGGCACGAAAACAAACTCTTGCTCGCTCAGTTCTGGGTTCAGCTGTTGATTCTGAAACAAAATAGAGGTGCGCTGCCCAAGGGAATCCTCGAGCTGTAGCTCTGCGATAAGGCCGTCAGTAAACAGCAGGCGAATTCGGGTAAAGATACTTTGCTCTTCCAATGGCAACAGTTCAAACAACTGACTCTGCTCTTTTTCCTGCAGCAGCCGAATTCTGTATGACTGTTGCAACTCGTCCACCTGGCCATTAAGAATAAGCGCCGGAACGCTGCCTTGCTGATCACTCAGGGCGCGCCTGGTCGCCTGTTCCAGGTCAGGATCATAGATCCAAAGTATTTCACCATCGCTGACCAGCTGCTGTGGGAACGGCTCCTGTGCGACCCAGTTAAACCGGTTTGGCTTAGCCATCACTAAAGTGCCGCGAGACTGTTCCATTCGACGAGAGTCATCTGCCGCTGAGATCTGATCAAATTCTGCACTGAAACTATCAAAGCTACCGAGTAGCTGTTTAAGTCGCTGACCACCATCTTCACCAATCTCTGCCTGAGCAGCGACAGTAAAAGACAATAAAACAGATGAGATAACGGCGGTAGCTATATATTTAAACAAAGTAATATTCATAAAAACCTATCAATTCTTAGGTGGCGGTGGTGCCAGAACTTCACGGGCGCCGTTATGGCCTGCCGGGGTAATTACACCAGAAGCCTCCATCGTTTCTATCATTCGGGCAGCACGGTTATAACCTATCTTTAACTTACGCTGCACCGAAGAGATAGACGCTTTCCGGGTTTCAGTTACAAAGGCAACGGCTTCATCGTATAGCGGATCCTGTTCATCATCGACCGATCCACCACTACCTGAGCCAGCGTCTGACACTTCAGAAAGATCGTGAACCAGGTATTCAGGCGCACCTAACTTCTTCCAGGCCTCAACGACTCTATGCACTTCGTCATCACTGACAAACGCACCGTGGACCCGGTTTGGCAGGCTGCTTCCTGCAGGCAGGTAGAGCATATCGCCATTACCCAGCAAGTGCTCAGCACCGCTTTGATCGAGCACGGTACGGGAATCAATTTTAGAGGACACCTGAAAACCGATGCGGGTCGGGATATTGGCCTTAATCAAGCCGGTAATTACATCAACGGAGGGGCGCTGTGTGGCCAGAATAAGGTGTATACCGGCGGCCCGGGCCTTTTGCGCAATTCGGGCAATCAACTCCTCTACCTTTTTACCGACCACCATCATCATATCGGCGAACTCATCGATACAAACGACAATGTAAGGCAATGTTTCAAGATAAGGTGCCGGTGAGTCCGCTGGCAAGCCCTGCTCTTCCGGGTTCCATAGCGGATCAAGCAATGGCTCGCCTTTGTCACGGGCTTCAATTATTTTTTCATTGTAACCTGCGATATTCCGGACACCCATTTTAGCCATCACACGGTAGCGGTTTTCCATTTCGGCAACACACCAGCGCAAGCCCCCCGCCGCCTCCTTCATATCAGTAATAACCGGCGCTAACAGATGCGGTATACCTTCATAAATCGACAGCTCCAGCATCTTAGGGTCCACCAGCATTAACCGGACTTCGTCGGGCGTTGCCTTAAACAGCAAGCTGAGCAGCATCGCGTTAACACCCACTGATTTACCGGAGCCGGTAGTGCCCGCCACCAGCAGATGCGGCATCTTGGCCAGATTGGCTACAACAGGGTTGCCCGCAATATCATTACCAAGGCCCAGGGTCAGCTTTGAAGACGCTTCTTTATAAGGCTTAGAATTAAGCACTTCACTCAGACGAACCATCTGACGCTCTTCATTGGGTATCTCAATACCAATAACGGACTTACCCGCAATGACTTCAACGACGCGCACACTCATGACTGCCATCGAGCGAGCCAGATCTCTTGCCAGATTGGTGATCCTGCTGGCTTTAACGCCCGGTGCTGGCTGCAATTCGAAACGGGTAATAACCGGCCCCGGATTTACTTCAACCACTTCAGCAACAATACCGAAGTCTTTAAGCTTGCTTTCCAGCAAACGAGACATCTGTTCCAGTTGATCATCGGTATAGCAATGACCCTGCTTCAGCTCCGGCGCATCAAGCAGATCCATCGATGGGATCTTACGTCGCGGCTGCCGCTTGCGAATAGCCGGCGCGACATGATCAAGTCCCAGCTCATTATCTTTCATTGGCACATGGGTTTCCGACAGAGGTACGATTTTGAGCTCTTTACGCTCACTGTCGTTCAGCTCAGCCCCCCCCAAGCTAATTTCAGCTAGTGGATCGAGCTCCTGAGCCGACTCACCCCAAGGCGCAGCAGTAGGGTCTGTCAGAAACCTGTCTGATGCCACCTCAGTGGCCGGCTCAACATTCTTATCGAAAACTTGTGCTCGCGGATCTGGCGACTGCAAGGTCTGTGAAAGGGGGGGGGCGGCATCAGTGAACAAAGGATCCACAGTGAAGGATTCCGATTCAAGGCTCTGCCCGGGAGCAGGTTCAGCCGTTGATGAGGACTGCATGACCTTAGATGAATGCGTGATACTCAGATCAGGTTCTTTTCTGGCCGCAGCTCTCAACTGACTCCGCTTAGCTTCATCTTCAGCAGCATATGGATCAGACGCCCCTTTATCTGCCGATCCCGACTTTATTTTTGGCGTACTTACGGGCTGCAAAGCTTTAACTGACTTGAGAGCTACACGTCCAAGGCTATCAAGCATTGCGGTCCAGGACAGTTCAAGAAACAGAGTCAGACCAAATAACAGCACAGTCCAGAGAACAACTGAACTGCCTATCAGGCTAAACAGTTCGACAGAGATATCCGATACCGCCTGGCCGATCAAACCACCCATACTGAAGGGCAGATTCAACATCTGATTGGACAAGTGGGTGGCTGATAGGGTCGCCAGACTGCAGAGTATTAATATGCCACCGACCAGGCGCAGCATCATGAACGGCAAACCATCGAGTAATGAGATTCGACGTCGCAACATAAAACGTATAGCAGGTACCACCAGCATAAGCGGGATCAGATATGCCCCAACACCAACGATGGAGATAAGAAAGTCAGCGATCCAGGCACCGGCCTGACCGGTAAAGTTCCGCGCTTCCGGGTGATATCCAAGATGGGACCAGCCGGAGTCCCGGTTGTCGTAGCCAATCAGTGCCAGCTGCATAAAAACAGCCAGACCGAGCAAAATAATTAAACCACCCTCTTTCGCTATACGGGCAAAAACATCGGCAAATGACACTATTTTAAATTCGTTGCTCTGACTCAATCGGTAACCCTGCCTGTCAACCACACAAAAACATCCTCGAAAAATACCATAATTGCCCTTTCCTCCCCACAGTGAATCTGTTTTTTTCGACATAGAATTAACCATATAGGGAGCAAATGAGCAGAAACTGAACAAAAACGATCAAATGTCACCCTAATATTCTGTCGGCAATATTTTTTTACTGTCTTAGCAGCCACCCCGGGGCCGTCATGAAATAAAAAGATAAAACTAAACTGCCATTTGTCTCCCCCTCACAAACAGGCATAATAGGCGCCATTATTTATTAGTTATCAGTAACGGATTTCCAATGAGCGAACTACAACACCACCCGTTAATTATTCTTGGTTCCGGCCCTGCCGGATACACCGCTGCCGTATACGCTGCCCGCGCCAACCTGAAGCCAATTGTCATTACCGGCATGCAAGCTGGAGGTCAGCTGACGACAACCACAGACGTTGATAACTGGCCAGGCGATGTAGATGGCGTACAAGGCCCTGAGTTAATGCAGCGAATGCAGGCGCACGCAGAACGCTTTGATACCCAGGTTATCTTCGATCATATCAATGAGACTGACCTGCAAAATCGGCCTTTCCGCCTTAAAGGTGATATGGGTGAATACACCTGCGACTCCCTGATTATTGCTACCGGGGCATCAGCACAGTATCTGGGGCTTGAGTCTGAAGAGACATTTATGGGCAAAGGCGTCAGCGCTTGCGCAACCTGCGACGGTTTCTTCTACCGCGGCCAGAAAGTTGCAGTAATCGGCGGCGGTAATACCGCAGTTGAAGAAGCTCTCTATCTTTCCAATATCGCAGCAGAAGTTACTCTGATCCATCGCCGCGACTCTCTGCGCTCAGAAAAGATCCTGCAAGATAAGATTCTTGAGCGAGCTGAGAACGGCAATATTAATATCCTATGGAACCACCAGCTTGATGAAGTTCTCGGTGACGAGATGGGTGTAACCGGAATCAGGGTCAGGAGCACTACCTCGGATGAGACTCAGGAGCTCGATCTGCAAGGTGTATTCATCGCCATTGGCCACAAACCCAATACCGATATTTTCACCGGTCAGCTAGACATGAAAGACGGCTACTTGAAAATAAAATCCGGCATCGAAGGCAACGCTACCCAGACCTCGGTTGAAGGCGTATTCGCGGCCGGAGATGTTGCCGATCATGTCTATCGCCAGGCAGTTACTTCAGCCGGTTTCGGCTGTATGGCTGCACTGGATGCAGAGCGCTACCTGGATGACCAGGAGTAATCTGGATTAGAGGAGTGGGTTCGCACCCGCTCCTCCTTTCACCTGAGTGAGACTATGATTCCCTGGCTTGATTCAATATCCTGCGAATTCCCACCTATTTCCGGCGCCCTTGATGATCCAAACGGATTATTGGCCGCCGGTGGTGATCTGAGCCCGCAACGTCTGCTCAATGCCTACAGCAAGGGAATATTTCCCTGGTTTAATCCCGGTGAACCTATTCTCTGGTGGTCCCCCGACCCCCGCTGCTCAATCGAACCTGAGCAAATTCATCTTTCGCGCAGCTTAAAGAAGGCGATTCGCAAGGCTGAGTTCCAACTCAGTTTTGATCGCAGTTTTGAGGCGGTCGTTCAAGCCTGCTCTGAGCCACGGCAATACAGTGAAGAAACCTGGATCTCTGCCGAGATGCAAGCCGCCTATCTTAAGTTACATAATTTAGGTCATGCTCATTCCGTTGAACTATGGCAGGATGATCAACTTTGCGGAGGGCTATATGGCATCGCCATAGGCAGGCTCTTCTTTGGTGAATCGATGTTCAGCAAACGTGACAACTGCTCAAAAATCGCGTTCGCTTTTTTTGCCCGCCAATTACAGAAATGGGGCTATGCTTTAATTGATTGCCAGATAGAAAATAACCACCTCACCAGCATGGGGGCACAAAACATTCCCCGTGCCGAGTTTCAGGGCTATCTTGACAACTATCTGACCGAACAACCCGATCATGAATGGGTGTTCGATATCGATAAACAAGACGTGGTAGGACGCGAGTGACCAATCTTAAAACTCTGCATTTCTATGCAACACCGGAACATGATTGTAGCTACCTGGAAGGCTTTGAAGCAAAAACGTTGTTTGTTGATCCACAGGAGATCATCACAACAGACGCCTACAGCCAGCTATCCGATCTGGGATTCAGGCGCAGCGGTAAGCATATTTACCGACCGTACTGCGCCAATTGTCAGGCCTGCATATCGGTCAGGGTTGATATCGGCAACTTTGCTGCCAGTAAAAGCCAGAAGCGAATTATCAATAAGAATCGTGACCTGAAAGTTGTTACTGTTCCGGCGCAGTTTACTGATGAATACTATGACTTGTACGCCAAATACATAAATACACGGCACAGTGACGGCGATATGTTTCCGCCGACGCCAGATCAGTTCAGCGCTTTTCTCATCGATGGAGGCCAAAAAGGCTGCTTCTTTGAGTTTCGCGACCCGGATAATAAATTAGTTGCCCTGGCAGTAACCGACTTCCTTAATCAGGGTTTGTCGGCTATCTATACTTTTTTTGATCCTGATGAAACCCAGAGAAGCCTGGGAACTTTTGCAATTTTATGGCAGATCAAAGAGACCAAAAGACAAGATCTTGATTATCTTTATCTGGGATATTGGATTCGCGAGTGCCAGAAAATGGCCTACAAAGTCGCTTATCACCCACTGGAAATGCTGCTTCACGGGCAGTGGATTCCGGTAGATTAAAACTCTTTTCAGCAAAAGCACTAAATCTCTTTGATATGGTTAGATAAATAGGGCAGAATACGGCGCTTGAAAATCAGTCGTTTTTAACCCAATTAGGTAGGTACTTAATGGCCAAAGAAGATAGCTTTGAAATGGAAGGTGTTGTGACCGACACTCTGCCTAACACAATGTTCCGTGTAGAGCTTGAAAACGGTCACGTTGTGACTGCACATATTTCCGGTAAAATGCGCAAAAACTACATCCGCATCCTGACCGGTGATAAAGTTAAGGTTGAACTTACTCCTTACGACCTGTCTAAAGGCCGCATCACCTACCGCGCCCGCTAATAAAAAAGGCCCTCATTAATAAGAGCCTTTTTTATTGTTTCAAATGAGCCTTTCAGGCTCATTGCGTAGCTGGCAGCCTCAGGCTGCCACTACCGCATTGATCTCGATCTCACCCTCTTCGTTCAGCGTGACGTTAACATCGCCACCGCTTTCAGCAAGATCACCAAACAGAATCATCTCAGCAAGCGGCTTTTTGAGCTGATCCTGAATCAAACGCTTCATAGGGCGCGCGCCCATAGTCTCGTCATAACCCTTCTCGGCAAACCAGCCACGCGCACTTTCATCAACATGGATAACGACGTTTTTATCATCCAGCTGCACCTGCAGCTCGGTAAGAAATTTATCGACGACCCCGGCAATAACTTTCGGCGACAATGATTTGAACTGAATAATACCGTCCAGTCGGTTGCGAAACTCCGGCGTAAACATCCTCTTAATCGCTTCCATACCATCGGTTGAGTGATCCTGATGGGAGAAACCGATAGATGCCCGACTCATCTGCTCCGCACCAGCATTAGTTGTCATAACCATAATCACATTACGGAAATCTGCCTTACGGCCATTGTTATCCGTTAATGTGCCGTTATCCATAACCTGAAGCAGCAGATTAAACACTTCCGGATGAGCCTTCTCGATCTCATCGAGAAGCAGCACGCAATGAGGTGACTTGGTAATAGCCTCCGTTAGCAGACCGCCCTGGTCGTAACCTACATACCCCGGTGGCGCACCAATAAGACGGGATACTGTATGCCTCTCCATATATTCGGACATATCGAAGCGAACCAGCTCTATCCCCATAATTCGCGCCAGCTGCGTGGTAACTTCTGTTTTACCGACACCTGTTGGCCCGGAGAAAAGAAACGAGCCTACCGGCTTGTTCGGCTCATTCAGACCGGCTCGGGCAAGTTTTATCGCGGCAGACAAAGTATCGATCGCCTGCTCCTGACCAAGCACAACCATTTTAAGATTGTTATCGAGCTTTTTCAGCTGCTCCTTATCGGAAGAGGAAACGCTCTTGGCAGGTATGCGGGCAATTTTAGCAACAACAGCCTCCACTTCGTGCACATCGATCAGACTGGTTCTTTTCTCCACCGGCAACAACTGCTGATAGGCTCCCGCCTCATCAATCACATCAATCGCCTTGTCCGGCATGTGTTTATCATTGATATAGCGCTCCGCCAACTCCGATGCAACCCGTAGCGCTTCATCGCTGTATTTTAAATCGTGATGCGCCTCAAAACGGCTCTTCAGGCCCTGCAGGATTCGATAGGTATCATCGACAGAAGGCTCAAGCACATCAACCTTCTGAAAACGCCGGGCCAGCGCCCGATCCTTCTCAAAAATACCCCTGAACTCCTGGAAGGTAGTTGAACCTATGCAGCGCAACTGCCCCGAACTAAGCAAAGGCTTTAATAAATTCGACGCATCCATCGAGCCACCGGACGCTGCACCAGCGCCGATAATGGTATGAATTTCGTCGATGAAAAGAACGGCGTGGTCTTTACCTTTAATTTCGTTCAGCAAACCCTTTAGTCGCTTTTCAAAATCACCGCGATACTTGGTTCCCGCCAGCAAGGCACCCAGATCAAGGGAGTAAACTACGCTCTGAGAAATTACATCAGGCACTTGAGATTCGACGATCAACTTCGCCAACCCTTCAGCAATAGCCGTTTTACCTACGCCCGCCTCACCAACCAGCAAGGGGTTGTTTTTGCGCCGGCGAGACAATATCTGAACAACACGCTCAACCTCATCATCGCGACCGACTAACGGATCAATTCTGCCAGCAAGCGCCTGCTCATTCAGGTTAACTGCATAATTCGCCAGCGGACTCTTATCTTTTTCGGCTGCAGCATCACCCTCAAGCAAGCCTTCACCGGCCTCGCTCTCTTCACCATCTTCGATTCTGGATATGCCGTGAGAAATATAGTTAACGACATCAATACGCTCAACACCCTGCTGGTTGAGTACATAAACAGCCTGACTCTCCTGCTCGCTAAAGATGGCAACCAGTACATTGGCACCATTCACCTCAGCCTTACCTGAAGACTGAACATGAAACACTGCGCGCTGCAGAACTCGCTGGAAGCCGAGTGTCGGCTGGGTTTCAAGGTCGGGAATATCCTCCGGCAACAGTGGCGTTGTATCATCGATAAAGCTGGCCAGAGAGGCTCTTAGCTTATTAAGATCCACTCCGCAGGCATTAAGAACAGCGCTGGCTTCATAATTATCCAGCAGAGCCAGCAGCAGGTGCTCTACGGTCATAAATTCATGTCGTTTTGAACGGGCACTTTTAAAGGCAACGCTCAGCGTATCTTCAAGCTCTTTATTCAGCATATTATCGCTCCGTTACGCTTTTTCTACTTCACACAACAAGGGATGCTTACTCTCCCTTGCATATTGATTCACCTGAGCAGCTTTAGTTTCAGCGACATCTCGGGTAAATACACCGCAAACACCCTTTCCTTTAGTATGGATGGTTAACATGACTTGTGTAGCTTTTTCCTGATCATGACCGAAAAAAACCATTAAAATCTGCACCACAAAATCCATTGGCGTGTAATCGTCGTTCAATAGCACCACGCGATACATAGCCGGACGCTTAACTTCAGGCTTCGCCTCTTCAGTTGCTACGCCATCTTCCTGATCATATTCAGGATCATCCTGCCCATGTACTAGTTTAATCTGAGAAAAAGCTTGTCGCATACCATATTCCAAAATATAACACGAATTTTTACACCCCGTTTTGGGTAGCCCTTATTATCCGGGCGTTGCAGCCGAGTGTTATACTGACCACACGCAGGAGGAAGAGTATGTGCAGTATCGGTTGTCCCTGCTAAAGACAAGGAACCACCTTTCGGTAATAGCATTGTAGCAAGAGAGGTTGTTGCGGTAACAGGCCCAAGGCATAAATGGGCCGTGATATATTCGGATATTGGGGGACACCAATGCACACAGGGAAAGTCAAGTGGTTCAATAATGCCAAGGGGTTTGGTTTTATTATTTCAGAGAATCACGACGAAGATCTTTTCGCACATTACTCAGTAATACAGACCGAAGGCTATAAGAGCCTGAAGGCAGGTCAGGAGGTGCAGTTTGAAACCACTCCAGGCCCGAAAGGCACACACGCTATAAATATAAGACCGACTATGGAAGAGACAACGGAGGAGAAAGCATAATCGCCAGACATTTAATGACGGCAACCTCGCACTGCGCATAAAAAAAGACAGCTTAGCTGTCTTTTTTTATGCGCCCTGACCGCTACATATTTTCTATGATCGCCTCACCAAACTCAGAACAACTCAACAGCTCAGCACCATCCATCAAGCGCTCAAAATCATAGGTAACTGTTTTAGCGTCGATTGCACCATCCATGCCCTTTAGAATCAGATCCGCAGCCTCCAGCCAGCCCATATGTCGCAACATCATCTCTGCTGATAGAATAATTGAGCCGGGATTCACCTTATCTTTACCTGCATATTTAGGCGCTGTACCGTGAGTCGCCTCAAATATAGCTACTTTATCGGAAAGGTTGGCACCAGGTGCGATACCTATGCCGCCAACCTCCGCCGCCAGGGCATCAGAGATATAATCACCATTAAGGTTAAGTGTCGCAACAACATCATATTCAGCAGGTCGCAACAAGATCTGCTGCAACATTGCGTCAGCAATAACATCTTTTACAACAATATCTCCTCCGGTATTGGGATTTGAGAAACGCATCCAGGGACCGCCATCAATCAGCTCAGCACCAAACTCCTCTGCCGCCAGCTCATAACCCCAGTCTTTAAAGGCACCTTCGGTAAATTTCATGATATTACCTTTATGCACCAGCGTGACTGAGGCCCGATCATTATCAACAGCGTACTGCAACGCCCTGCGAACTAAGCGCTTGGTACCCTCTTCAGATACGGGCTTAATACCGATACCACACATCGTATCAAAGCGTATCTTGGTAACCCCCATCTCCTCTTTGAGAAATGCAATCACCTTATCAGCTTCCGCTGAGCCGGCCTGCCACTCAACTCCGGCATATATATCTTCTGAGTTTTCACGATAGATGACCATATCCACATCAGCGGGATTGACCAATGGACTTGGCACGCCTTTAAACCATCGCACTGGTCGCTGGCATACATAAAGATCCAGCTCCTGGCGCAAGGCCACATTAAGCGACCGGATACCCCCGCCAACAGGTGTTGTCAGCGGACCTTTAATACCAACTACAAACTCATTAAATGCCCGTAATGTCTCATCTGGCAACCAGGTATCCTGATCATATATTGAAGTCGCCTTCTCGCCGGCATAGACTTCCATCCAGGCAATTTTTCGCCGCCCGCTATAGGCTTTTGCAACGGCTGCATCGACAACTTGCAACATAACCGGGGATACATCAGCACCAATACCATCACCTTCTATATAGGGCAATATAGGATTGTCCG
Organism: Amphritea sp. HPY; assembly: GCF_050870985.1. Lineage (NCBI taxonomy): Bacteria > Pseudomonadati > Pseudomonadota > Gammaproteobacteria > Oceanospirillales > Oceanospirillaceae > Amphritea > Amphritea sp. HPY. The sequence continues at coordinate 1,614,819 of NZ_CP194015.1, forward strand.
GCACATTAAGAGAGCTATCTTCATTAACAGTAATCTTTTCGCCGGCAGGAACGTTTATTTTTGAATATCCCATCATTTGCTCCCCTCATACTAATCTGCGAACATGGCCTTTAAAGATCAGTATAGACGGTGTTTACTGTCTCACCCGCCCAAAACAACACTAGCCATCAAATAACAATATATGCCTGAAATCATTATTTTTAACAAACCTTTTCAAGTACTTACCCAATTCACCGACAATGAAGGCAGGGCCACGCTGGCCGACTTTGTTAAAGACAAGGGCGTTTATGCGGCTGGCCGCCTCGATTACGATTCAGAGGGACTGTTAATCCTGACCAGCGATGGCCAGCTACAGCACCAACTAGCCAATCCTAAGTTTAAAATGGAAAAAACCTATTGGGCTCAGGTTGAAGGAGAGATAACTGACTCTGCGCTGCAGCAATTGCAACACGGAGTGGAACTTAAAGATGGCATGACCCGCCCGGCAAAAGCGAAAAAAATTCCTAATCCTGCCGTCTGGCAACGCACTCCACCAATTCGGGAGCGCAAGAATCAGCCAACAAGCTGGCTGGAACTGAAAATATCGGAAGGGAAAAATCGCCAGGTGCGACGCATGACTGCAGCAGTGGGTTTCCCTACTCTGCGCCTTATACGCGTTGCCATCGGCCCCTGGCAGATTGATGGCCTTGAGTCCGGCGCTAGCCGAAAGCTCACAATTAATTTACCAGCCGGACAGAAAACCCCACCAGCAAACCAAAGAAACACAAGGGCAAAACACAGCTCCCGGCAGAGAAACAGATTTAACAAAGCAGGTAAACGGAGCTCCTGAACACAGCACCTGAGCATGCTGAACCTGTTACCAAGATTGTGCAGTCGAAGTGCTAATCCCAGTCTCCAGCTGCATTAAGGTCTGACTGCTTAGCTTCAACCCAGTGCTCACCTTCGACTGTGATCTCCTTCTTCCAGAACGGCGCATCGCGCTTCAAATAATCCATGATGAACTGCGCAGCAGCAAATGCGTCTACCCGATGAGCGCTGCCAACTCCGATAAAAACAATATTCTCATTCAGATCTAAGCGCCCGATACGGTGCACTATGACGATATTGCCCAACTGCCAGCGCTGCCTTGCCTGCTCAGCGATCTGCTCTAGCGATTTCTCTGTCATTCCAGGGTAATGTTCAAGGTACATCGCTTCTAGCCCAGGCCCAGAGGATAGCTCCCGAACAATACCTGTAAAAGTTACAATGGCACCGTTACTGGCGTCATTTGCCCGTACCTGCTCACTGAGTTCGCCGATGGAAAAATTCTCAGACTGAACTGAAATACTATTACTAAACACACCGTGCTCCGAATTGCAGAAATAATCTGCCATTAATGTTATCTTTTGCCACCTCAAGCGGTAGCCTTATTATAGCGAGCCCTGCAAGTCAGCGCTCGATCACAGACCGCAACCTTATTTATGACGGAATGTAACATGCGTTGGACACCTCATGCGACAGTCGCGACCATTGTTGAACAAAACGGCCGCTTTCTATGTATCGAAGAGCAATCAAACTCTTTGGGTAAGCTGGTTATTAACCAACCCGCAGGCCATGTAGAACCCGGCGAGTCTTTTGTCGCAGCCGCAATCCGCGAGACTCAGGAAGAGACCGGCTGGACAGTACAGCCTACCGCTCTGCTTGGCATGTATGTTTATACCGCGCCGAGTAATAATATCACTTACCATCGCTACTGTTTTATCGCCAATGCGATCACTTATGATCCGGATCAAACCTTGGACACCGGAATTGAGCACGCATTATGGCTAAGCGTTGATGAGCTACAGGCCCGTAACGATCAGTTGCGCAGTCCGATGGTACTTAAATGTATCAAAGACTATTTGGCAGGGCGACGCTTTCCGTTAGACTTTATTGCGGAACAGGTAGCCGATACAAATTGAAATCAGGCTAACGCACCCAATATAGCTATTCAGAAATAATTAAACAGCAAGGTATAACGATCAGATATGTCAGATCCGGCCAACACTAAAGTAATTGTCGGCATGTCCGGCGGTGTAGACTCATCCGTCTCAGCACTTATCCTGCAACAACAGGGGTATCAGGTTGAAGGCCTGTTCATGAAAAACTGGGACGAAGACGATGGTAGCGAATACTGCACCGCCATGGATGATCTTGCCGACGCTCAGGCAGTTTGCGATAAACTAGGGCTTAAACTGCACACCGCTAATTTCGCCGCGGAATACTGGGACAATGTGTTTGAGCATTTCCTGGAAGAGTATAAAGCCGGGCGCACACCAAATCCGGACATTCTGTGTAATCGTGAAATTAAGTTTAAAGCATTTCTGGACTACGCCAGAATACTCGGTGCCGATCTGATTGCTACCGGTCACTATGTTCGCCGTGGCGAAGTAGACGGTAGCGCCGCCCTGCTCAAAGGCCTGGACAACAACAAAGACCAGAGTTATTTTCTGCATCAGGTAGGCTGCGACGAACTGGCGCAAACCCTGTTTCCGGTAGGTGAACTGGAAAAACCAGAGGTTCGACGACTGGCCGAAGAGCACGACCTGATTACACACAACAAGAAAGACAGCACCGGCATCTGCTTTATAGGCGAGCGCCGCTTCACTGACTTCCTGAAACAGTACCTGCCAGCACAACCAGGCCGGATTGAAACTCCGGACGGCGATGATATCGGCCAGCACCAGGGGTTGATGTATCATACTATCGGTCAGCGCCAGGGGCTCGGGATTGGCGGCCTCAAAAATTATCCTGAAGAACCTTGGTTTGTGGCTGAAAAAGACCTTGATCGCAATGTTTTGGTTGCGGTACAGGGCAAGCAACACCCCCTGCTGTTCAGCAACTGGCTCAGCGCCAGCGAAATATTCTGGATTAGTGGTGAGAAGCCACAACTCCCCCTGCGCTGTAAGGCCAAAGTTCGCTACCGTCAGTCGGATCAGGACTGTACTATAGATGCTACTGCTGAGGGCTACCTGATCCGTTTTGATGAACCACAAAGGGCAGTTACTCCAGGCCAGTCTGTCGCGATCTATCTTGATGATGTCTGCCTCGGCGGTGGTGTTATCGAAACGACGGGTAAAGACGATTAGCACCGGCGAAGACTATTAATAGTGTTGCGTCATTTTAATTGCAACTGCAAACAGGAACAGAACTGAACCATGTCGCGAGTAAACGATGAACAAGCAATCGCCCTTGCCGGTCTATTCCAGGCAGCAGGTCTGGTAGAGCAGATTGCTACCCGGGGTATGGTGCCGCAAAACAGTTTTGAAACCAGCATCTACAGCCTGTTCGTTACCGACCCTGGAAACACTGAACAGATTTTCGGCGGCGTTGATGAGTTGCCATACAACCTGGGGCCGGGATTTCGCAGCCTTCAGGAGCTATTAGACAAAAGCCGCAATGAACAGAATCAGGATGTAATCCGCTACGGCCTGAGTCTGATGCATCTGGAAAAAAAGCTATCAAAGCGACCAGATCTTCTGCAGACCATAGGCTCACGCATTGATCAGGTTAGCCAACAAGCTAGATACTTTGGTGACGGCTCGGAAGAGAGCCTGGAAACCCCTGCGGTTTATACTCACCCAAGCGTAATCGCCAATCTCGCGAGCCTGTATCAGGACACCCTGAGTACATTCAATTTCAGGATTCAGGTGACTGGAGAGCCACGTCACCTGCAAAACGCAGAAAACGCAGCTAAAATCAGGGCGCTATTATTGGCCGGTGTGCGTGCCGCCATGCTCTGGAGACAAGTCGGAGGAAAGCGTTGGCAGCTACTTTTTTTCAAATCCCGCCTGCGCCCTTCTATCAAAAAGATAACTGGCCGCTAATTCCAGCCACTTTTCAAATAAATATCAAAAAACCCAAGCCTCAGATTTTCACTGAGGCTTGAATTTCGCTATAATTCGCGCTCAAAATTCAACCTAGTCAGGTATTAAGTCGATATGGATCTAACTTCTTTAAGTGCAATTTCTCCGGTTGATGGTCGCTACGGTAGCAAGACCGCTGATCTGCGCCCGGTTTTCAGTGAGTTTGGCCTGATCCGTGCCCGCGTCACTGTAGAAGTTCGCTGGCTACAGAAACTGGCTGCCCATCCTCAGGTTTCCGAAGTACCGGCGCTGAGTGATGAAGCTAACGCCATCCTTAACGATCTGGTTGATAATTTCGGTGAAGCCGAAGCTATGCGTGTTAAAGAGATCGAACGCACGACTAACCACGACGTTAAAGCGGTTGAATACCTGATCAAGGAACGCATTCAGGACAATGCTGAACTCGCCGCAATCAGCGAGTTTGTTCACTTCGCCTGTACTTCTGAAGATATCAATAACCTGTCCCACGCACTGATGCTTAAAGAAGGCCAGGAAGTAATGCTTCCGGTTATGCAGCAAGTGACTGACGAGATCGCCAGAATGGGCCGTGAATTCGCTGCCCAGCCGATGTTGTCTCGCACCCATGGCCAGACTGCTTCCCCGACTACCGTTGGTAAAGAGATGGCGAACGTGGCTTACCGCCTGCAACGCCAGATCAAGCAGCTGGGTAACGTAGAACTGCTGGGTAAGATCAATGGTGCGGTTGGTAACTACAACGCTCACCTGTCAGCTTACGCTGATATTGACTGGGCGCAGAATGCTCAGGAATTCGTTGAAGGATTGGGCCTTAGCTTCAACCCTTACACTACCCAGATCGAGCCACATGACTACATAGCTGAGCTGTTTGATGCAGTATGTCGCTTCAACACCATCATCATCGATTTCGATCGCGATGTCTGGGGCTACATCTGCATGGGTTACTTCAAGCAGAAGACTATCGCCGGTGAAGTTGGTTCTTCCACTATGCCGCACAAAGTTAACCCGATCGACTTCGAAAACTCCGAAGGCAACCTGGGTATTGCCAACGCGGTAATGCAGCATCTGGCCGCTAAACTGCCGGTTTCCCGCTGGCAGCGTGACCTGACCGACTCTACTGTTCTGCGTAACATGGGCGTTGGTTTCGGTTACAGCCTGATCGCTTACCAGTCCAGCCTGAAGGGTATCAGTAAGCTGCAGCTTAACGCAGCTCGTCTGGATAGCGATCTGGAAAATAGCTGGGAAGTACTGGCTGAGCCAATTCAGACCGTTATGCGTCGCTACGGTATCGAAGAACCGTACGAAAAGCTAAAAGCCCTGACCCGTGGCCAGGATATGAGCAAAGCTACAATTCAGGCCTTTATCGATACTCTGGACATGCCTCAGGAAGCTAAGGATGAACTTAAGCAACTGACTCCGCATAACTATATCGGCAATGCCACTGAGCAAGCTAACGCAATCTGATTGCTTAGTCTGAGACCACGATAAAAAGCAGAGCAACCGCTCTGCTTTTTTATTAGCTTTTCTTTTGTCTAAATAACACTTTAATAAAGCCTCATAACCTGTTGATATTATGGAAAAGATAATTGCGAAAGATGGAGTTGAGATTCACTACCTCCGACTAGGGGCAGGCCATCCAATCATCTTTCTCCATGGCTGGAGTGCCAGCGCCAGAGACTGGCTGCCTTTCGCATCAGAGCTTGCTGAAAACCATGAGGTCATCTGCTGGGATGCCCGTGGTCATGGTGGACACCCATTAAGCCCGGACACCAGCACCCATGTCAGTGATATGGCGCGAGATCTTGCGCAACTGATCGAACATCACCAACTGGAACAGGTCACTATCGTTGGCCACTCAATGGGCGCCCTGACCCTATGGGAATATATTCGCCAGTTTGGTTGCGCTAAATTATCCGGTGTTTGTATCGTCGATCAGTCTCCTAAGCTGGTAACCAACGAGCAGTGGCACAACGGCATCTACGGTAACTTCAACCAGGCAGCCAATCTACGCCTTATCAGTAAGCTGCGTGAGGATTTCGGCGAAGGATTATTACAACTGGTAGCCAATGGTTATAATCGAAAATCCTACGATAACTATCAGCGCAACTCCCGCGGTTTCCAACAGATGCGTGAGCATCTCAACAGCCTCGAGGGCGAGCCTTTAGTACAATGCTGGGAAAGTCTGACAGCACAGGATTATCGTGACGTGCTACCTGCCATCACAGTGCCTGCACTACTGATATATGGTGATGAAAGTCAGTTTTACAGTGCTCAGGTTGCCGAATATGTGCGTGATAATATCCCGCTGGCAACACTGCATACCTATGAAAATTCAGATCACTCGCCACAACTGTGGCACCGCGATCGCTTTGTCTACGATCTGCGTTGTTTTACCGACAAGTTACAGACATAAAAACATAGCAGTACTGATTAACGACAAGCTTTATAACCTCGAATCAAGTTAATATCGCAACCGGACTTATCGCTTATTACTTCACTGAACAGGCGATAAAAGAGGCTGCTAACAATGGATAATGTACAACCATGCTCGACAATATTCGAATTGTACTGATCAACACTTTCCATCCCGGTAATATTGGTGCCGCCGCACGGGCCATGAAAAACATGGGTCTGAGCCAGCTTTATCTGGTTGATCCCCGCGTCTTTCCTGATGAAGAAGCTGATTCCCGCGCCGCAGGTGCAAAGGATCTGCTGGATAACGCTGTGGTAGTCGACAGCCTCGATGAAGCTATCGCTGATTGTCAGTTGGTTATCGGTACCAGCGCCCGTAACCGGACATTCGACTTGCCGATCTTCGATGCCCACGATTGCGCTAAAAAAGTGGTTGGCGAAGCACAGCACGGCAAAATCGCAATTATCTTCGGGCGTGAAACCATGGGCCTGCACAATGCTGAGCTACAGAAGTGCAATTACCATGTCTACATTCCTGCCAACCCCGATTATCCGGTACTTAACGTTTCCGCAGCGATACAGCTAGTCTGCTATGAAATCTGGCAAGCACACAGCAAAGCTAATTATGTCGAACAGGAACAGCCTTACCCGCGGCAGAAAGAGATGGCTCTGTTCTACGAACATCTGGAGAACGCCCTGCGCAGCACCCGCTTCATCATTCCCCAGCACGAGGGCAAGGTGATGGAAAAGCTGCGTCGCTATTTCAACCGCTCCAGACCAGAAAAAACTGAATTGAACATGCTGCGGGGCATTCTACGCTCAATCGACGAAACCGTCGCTAAGATCAAGCCTGTATCAGACCAGGCCAACGATAAAGGATCAGAGTCATGAGTCACTCACCATTCGGCGATATCTCTGTAGAAGAGTTTCTACGCGATTACTGGCAGAAGAAACCATTACTGGTACGTAACGCATTCCCGGATATCGAAGCTCCGGTTGGCGCAGATGAACTGGCCGGCCTGTCTTGCGAGGAAGAGGTCGAATCCCGCCTGGTAATCCAGAAGCCCAACAGCGATCACTGGGAGCTGAAACAAGGGCCTTTTGACGAAGATACTTTTTCTGACCTGCCAGAGAGCCACTGGACTCTTCTGGTTCAGGCCGTTGACCATTGGGTACCGGAGGCAAGCGAAATCGTCGAACAGTTCCGCTTTATCCCGAACTGGCGTTATGACGATCTGATGGTGAGTTTTGCCAGCAAAGATGGCGGCGTTGGCCCCCACTACGATAATTATGATGTATTCCTGATCCAGACCCAGGGTAAGCGGCGCTGGGAGATCGGCGGTCATTTCGATCAGAACTCACCACGACGATCCGATACCCCGGTTATGATAATTCCCGACTGGACGCCTGAACAGGTCTGGATACTTGAACCTGGTGATATGCTGTATATCCCCCCTCAGGTAGGCCACAACGGAATCGGTGAAACAGATGATTGCATGACTTACTCAGTTGGCTTTCGCGCCCCTTCCCATGCAGAGATAATGCGCAGCTTTACCGACTTTATTGGTGAAAAGCTGACTTCGGAATTCCGTTATAACGATCCGGATCTGGCTTTGCAGGAAAATCCCGGCGAAATTAAGCCCGAAGCGTTAGATAAGGTCCGTGCAATTTTTACAGATTACCTGCAGGATGATGCCCGCCTAGCTAAATGGCTTGGGGAGTATGTTACTGACCCTAAGTATCCTGATATTAACCAGGCCGCCGAAGAGCAGATCGACGCAGTTCAGCTTCGTGAGGCTCTCAAATCTGGCGACCTGCATTTCTGCCGCAATGAAGGCAGCAGATTCAGTTACAGCATCCGCAGTCAGCAAGCGTTGCAACTGTTTGTCGATGGCAACTGCTTTGAGGTAAGCGAATCTGCCTGTGCATTAGCAACAACCCTGTGTCAAAATCCGGCAATTGTTATTAGTCAGGGGGATTGGACAGAAGCACAGTTAAAACTGTTGGCCGACCTCTATAACCAGGGCTCGCTTTATATCGAATAAGCGATCGATTTACTACAATGCTGCTGACTACAAAAAGCCATCTCCGACTACAAGTAGTCAGCAACCCTTACGACAAAAGGCCATAACAGATGGTCTTTATCCGTTTTAGTCAACTGATTTACTTATAGTTTTATGCCCTTTTGAGGGGAATTTATCGATATACGCTTAGACCACTATTAATGTAGTGAAAATCACCTTATAACAATTAAGAATATCTAAAGCTACTTCTTATAACATTTATGTTTTGTAAAAAGCATCTTTTTGGTTCCATACGAAAGTCTTTAGACTTTCGACTATATCCACTCAAAGCACGATGAATAGAGCTTTTGCTGCGATGCAGCACATAATGGACTGTGTAGTTTAATTACAAACCGGCTAAACCCATGTTTTGTAGTATATTTACAGCCATTGTGCCCTGCACAAAAATGCTTTGACAGCCTCTCCGTAAAGCCCGCATTATTAAGTCCTCTTTTAAGTGTCAGCCACTTCGACAAATTGCTGACGCAAGATGTAAACCGCTCTTAGCAAAGCCACCTAATTACAAATAACGGCTCCGTTATTAGCTATCAAACAGAAGGATTAACCATGTCTAGTCTGAATCAAGATATCGAAACTATCGCAGCAGCAAAAGCCACTGCTGGTAGCCCTTGGGATGCTATTAACCCAGAATCTGCTGCTCGCATGCGCGCTCAGAATAAATTTAAAACGGGCTTAGACATCGCTCAGTACACGGCAGACATCATGCGTGCTGACATGGCTGCATTCGATAAAGACAAAACAAAGTACACTCAGTCTCTAGGCTGCTGGCACGGCTTTGTAGGTCAGCAAAAACTGATCTCTATCAAAAAGCACTTCGGTGGCAAAACTGATCGTCGTTACCTGTATCTGTCCGGCTGGATGGTTGCTGCGCTGCGTTCTGACTTCGGCCCCCTGCCTGACCAGTCTATGCACGAAAAAACCACTGTAGCGAACTTGGTTGAAGAGCTTTACACCTTCCTGCGTCAGGCTGATGCCCGTGAACTGGGCGGCCTGTTCCGCGCTCTGGATGCTGCCCGTGAAGCTGGCGATACTGCTGCAGAAGCTAAGATCCAGGATCAGATTGACAACCACGTGACTCACGTTGTGCCTATCGTTGCTGATATCGATGCTGGTTTCGGTAACGCTGAAGCGACTTACCTGATGGCTAAGCAGATGATCGAAGCCGGTGCTTGCGCACTTCAGATCGAAAACCAGGTTGCTGATGAGAAGCAGTGTGGTCACCAGGACGGTAAAGTAACCGTACCTCATGCTGACTTCCACGCTAAGCTACGTGCGCTACGTTATGCTTTCCTTGAGCTGGGTATCGACAACGGTGTTATCGTTGCACGTACCGACTCTGAAGGTGCTGGCCTGACTAAAGAGATCGCTGTTGTTAATGAACCTGGCGATCAGGGTGACGTATACAACTCTTACCTGGATGTTGAAGAGATCGACGTAGCTGATATGGCTGAAGGCGATGTATGCTTCAACCGTGACGGTAAGCTGGTTCGTCCTAAGCGTCTGCCTTCTGGCCTGTATCAGTTCCGTCAGGGCACTGGCCATGAGCGTTGTGTATTTGACTGTATCGAAGCTATTAATGCAGGTGCTGATCTACTATGGATCGAAACTGCGGTACCTACGGTACACGAAATCAAAGGCATGATGGATGATGTTCGTAAAGTTCACCCAGATGCTAAATTGGTTTACAACAACTCTCCATCGTTCAACTGGACGCTGAACTTCCGTCAGCAGACTTTCGATGCATGGGCTGCTGAAGGCAAAGACGTTTCTGCTTACGACCGCGCTAACCTCATGAGCGCTGAGTACGACAATTCAGAGCTTTCTGCTGTAGCTGACGAACGTACTCGTACTTTCCAGGCTGACACTGCACGTGAAGCGAACGTATTCCACCACCTGATCACTCTGCCGACCTACCACACTACTGCATTGTCTGTAGACAACCTGGCTAAAGAGTACTTCGGTGAGCAAGGTATGCTTGGTTACGTTAAGAACGTACAGCGTGAAGAGATCCGTCAGGGTATCGCATGCGTTAAGCACCAGAACATGTCTGGTTCTGACATGGGCGACGACCACAAAGAATACTTTGCTGGTGAGAACGCTCTGAAAGCTGGCGGTGCGAAAAACACCTCTAACCAGTTCGGTTAATAGCACCAAAGATAGTAAGGCTAACTGGTTAGGCGGTTAGTCTCTCTTAAAAAGCAGACTTCGGTCTGCTTTTTTATATCAGAACAAACTCATTCCCTAACCTTATCTGCCTTAACCTAGCTTGATTCAAACAATTATTCATTTTTAACTTATTTTGACCTCTCAGACTTTTAACCTCAGATTGGTTATATCTAAAGCCATCCCTCTGGGTTTCCTAGTAAAGTAAATATATTGCTGCGTTCTGTGCTGTAACCAGACGTTGAAATCAGTCTTTTACTAAAAATAGATTTCAGGTCTTAGTCACTACACCTGTTGAACTTAAGATTAAAAATGAGAGTCGGGTTATAACAATGGATTTTGAAAATTATTTAAAGCTGCTTGCCAAACACGATGGTTCTGACCTTTATCTAAGTACAGGCGCCCCTCCCTGCGCCAAGTTCGAGGGCACATTGAAGCCTCTTTCAAAAGAGCCGATGAAACCTGGCCAGATTGCAGAGATCGCTTATAAGGTAATGGATGAAGAGCAGCAGCAGGAATTTGAGCATGAGCTGGAAATGAATCTTGCTTATTCTATACCTTCTGTTGCGCGGTTTCGTATTAATATTTTTAAGCAGCGCAACGAGGTATCCATTGTTGCCCGTAATATCAAAATGGATATACCTCGCTTTGAAGATCTTAAACTACCGCCGATACTGAAAGAGGTGGTTATGGAAAAGCGGGGGCTGGTACTGTTTGTCGGAGGAACTGGCTCCGGGAAATCTACCTCTCTCGCTGCTTTAATTGACCATCGAAATAGTAATTCTGGCGGCCATATTATTACTATTGAAGATCCTATTGAGTTTGTACATCGACATAAGAAAAGTGTGATTAACCAGCGGGAAGTAGGAGTTGATACACGCAATTTTCATAACGCCCTAAAAAACACCTTACGGCAGGCGCCTGATGTCATTCTGATAGGCGAAATTCGTGACCGTGAAACCATGGAACATGCATTGGCATTTGCAGAAACCGGCCACCTGGCTATCTCTACCCTTCATGCTAATAATGCGAACCAGGCTCTCGATAGAATTATTAACTTCTTTCCTGAAGAGCGCAGGAACCAGCTGTTAATGGATCTGGGCATGAACATTCGCGCTTTTGTATCACAACGCCTAATTCCAACTATCGATGGTAAACGCTGTGCCGCAGTTGAGATTTTACTCGGTACTAAAACCATTCAGGAGTTAATCCTAAAAGGTGAATTCGAGAGTATCAAAGAGATCATGTCAAAATCTGAAAACTTAGGGATGCAAACCTTTGATGCGGCACTCTTCAACCTAGTGCAAGAGGGACGAATTTCAGGAGAGGAAGCGGTCAAAAATGCCGATTCCCCAAATAACTTAAGATTACGCTTAAAACTATCACAAGATCAGGGCGACGCCTCCCAGCAGCAAATATCATCTGGCCTGAACCTCACCCTGGAAGACCAAGAGGATGAGGAGGAAACTGACGACGAAGAGACTGGTAGTCAATTTAGCATTAAGCAGTAGCCACCTCGCTGATCAGATTTCGTAGCCATTGATGTGCAACGTTGTGCTGTAACAACGGACTCCAGGCCATTTTCAATTCAAAGTCCGGTATCTCAAACGGAGGTGGCTTAACTACTAGTCTCGGGTTTGCTGACTGCAACACCGCTGCTCGTGTAGGAATAGTTGCAATCAACCCCTTTTGTTCGGCAATATGCGCCGCAGACTGATAGTGCCGGGTAAATACCCGGATCTTACGTTTATCGCCGATCTGCTCCAACGCTTCGTCCACCCAACCCAGTCGTTTAGTATCTTTTGGTGAGATCCCCATACCGGCACCCATGCCGGTTTTACTTACCCACACATGATAAGCTTCTAGGTAGGTTTCGAGCCGAAAATCATTCGATATCGGATTATCAACGGCAAATAAGCATGAGAAGCTGTCTCTCCAGAGTGTCTTTTGGTGGAATGATTGCGGCATGGTATCAAAGCGGTTAATAACCAGATCAACCAACCCCTGCTCTACTTCGGTAAAACTCATATCGCTTGGAGTCAGAATATCCAGAACAATGTCCGGCGCTTCTTTACGTAGCCGTTTAAGCAGACGAGGCAGCAGTGTTGCCTCACCATAGTCACTGGTCATTATGCGAAACACCCTATCGCTCTTACTGGCGTCAAAAGCACTACTGGGCTCAATAACCTGCTCTACCGAAGATAGGATCTGTCGCAGGAGTGGCTGCAATGCCTGAGCACGCTCTGTGGGGACCATCCCCTCACTGGTACGTACCAGTAATGGATCGTTAAACGTCTCTCTTAACCGCCTCAAACCGTTACTCATAGCTGGTTGAGTAATACCTAACGCACTGGCAGAGCGGGTTACATTTCGTTCCCGCAACAGTACATCCAGATATACTAATAGATTCAGATCTACCTTATCGAGTGTCATAAAACCCCGTCATTAGTGGGCACAAGCACCACTATTTTTCTCATGAATACTGCAAATAATAGCCATTTATTTCCTTTATGTTAACCGCTCTCTTAAAATAGATCCTGAATCGAATAACAGAACAGTCCACACAGCTGTCACTATGAGAGAAGGAAAAGCCATGTCTACTCTGAATCAAGATATCGAAACTATCGCAGCGGCTAAAAATGCTGCTGGTAGCCCTTGGGATGCTATTAACCCAGAATCTGCTGCTCGCATGCGCGCTCAGAATAAATTCAAAACGGGCTTAGACATCGCTCAGTACACGGCAGACATCATGCGTGCTGACATGGCTGCATTCGATAAAGACAAAACAAAGTACACTCAGTCTCTAGGCTGCTGGCACGGCTTTGTAGGTCAGCAAAAACTGATCTCTATCAAAAAGCACTTCGGTGGCAAAACTGATCGTCGTTACCTGTATCTGTCCGGCTGGATGGTTGCTGCGCTGCGTTCTGACTTCGGCCCCCTGCCTGACCAGTCTATGCACGAAAAAACCACTGTAGCGAACTTGGTTGAAGAGCTTTACACCTTCCTGCGTCAGGCTGATGCCCGTGAACTGGGCGGCCTGTTCCGCGCTCTGGATGCTGCCCGTGAAGCTGGCGATACTGCTGCAGAAGCTAAGATCCAGGATCAGATTGACAACCACGTGACTCACGTTGTGCCTATCGTTGCTGATATCGATGCTGGTTTCGGTAACGCTGAAGCGACTTACCTGATGGCTAAGCAGATGATCGAAGCCGGTGCTTGCGCACTTCAGATCGAAAACCAGGTTGCTGATGAGAAGCAGTGTGGTCACCAGGACGGTAAAGTAACCGTACCTCATGCTGACTTCCACGCTAAGCTACGTGCGCTACGTTATGCTTTCCTTGAGCTGGGTATCGACAACGGTGTTATCGTTGCACGTACCGACTCTGAAGGTGCTGGCCTGACTAAAGAGATCGCTGTTGTTAATGAACCTGGCGATCAGGGTGACGTATACAACTCTTACCTGGATGTTGAAGAGATCGACGTAGCTGATATGGCTGAAGGCGATGTATGCTTCAACCGTGACGGTAAGCTGGTTCGTCCTAAGCGTCTGCCTTCTGGCCTGTATCAGTTCCGTCAGGGCACTGGCCATGAGCGTTGTGTATTTGACTGTATCGAAGCTATTAATGCAGGTGCTGATCTACTATGGATCGAAACTGCGGTACCTACGGTACACGAAATCAAAGGCATGATGGATGATGTTCGTAAAGTTCACCCAGATGCTAAATTGGTTTACAACAACTCTCCATCGTTCAACTGGACGCTGAACTTCCGTCAGCAGACTTTCGATGCATGGGCTGCTGAAGGCAAAGACGTTTCTGCTTACGACCGCGCTAACCTCATGAGCGCTGAGTACGACAATTCAGAGCTTTCTGCTGTAGCTGACGAACGTACTCGTACTTTCCAGGCTGACACTGCACGTGAAGCGAACGTATTCCACCACCTGATCACTCTGCCGACCTACCACACTACTGCATTGTCTGTAGACAACCTGGCTAAAGAGTACTTCGGTGAGCAAGGTATGCTTGGTTACGTTAAGAACGTACAGCGTGAAGAGATCCGTCAGGGTATCGCATGCGTTAAGCACCAGAACATGTCTGGTTCTGACATGGGCGACGACCACAAAGAATACTTTGCTGGTGAGAACGCTCTGAAAGCTGGCGGTGCGAAAAATACCTCTAACCAGTTCGGTTAATAACTGAACTTATTTTAACTAGAGCATCCTGGTAATAACTCCTTAATTATCAGGGTACTGGATATAAAAGCGGCCCTTCTTTAAGGCGCCGCTTTTTTTATAAATAGCGGTTATTTCTAGTGAGCCAACCAAGGAACTTAAAGGCTTTTTACGTTAGAATTGAGGGACTTGCTTGTAGGTCTTCGGACCTGCTTTCTACTGCAAACTGATTAAGTGACTTTGAATATGACTGATACACCTACTTTTCTTAAAGATGCTAAAGATCTGTTAACCGAACAAAGCTTTGCTACGGGCGATACCTGGTATCACGGTACTTCATCGGCACTGGTCGACTCAATCAAAGAGCAGGGCTTGAAACGCTCAGGTGATAAAGCATTGAAGGCCGCCGCCAAAAAAACCATGGCAACTATCGGGAATAACTATACAGAATCGATTGAGCCGGTTTTTTTAACGCAAAGTAAAGAATTAGCTTTTTACTGGGCTGAACAAACTGTGAGAGACCGCAGCGTACGGGTTGAAGGTGATGAGCAGCCAGTCGTGTTTGCAGTAAAACTGCCAGAAGAATTGAATGCCAAGGTAAAACCCGATGTAGGTGCAGCGAGCTTACTGTTAGTGAAAGAGGGTGAAAACTTTATGGCTTATCTGGCGGGTATCTATCAGGCGAATGGTTACGATGCACCTGAAATAGATTTGATGAGAGCAGATCGTTTGGAGTACTTAAGTAAATTGGGCATGGCTTATTTTGATGCGGATGTTGATGCTTCATGCCTGGATCTGATTACTGGCTAAGCTGTTATTTTTATGCCTGATCAGGCTAATGCTCGGCGTTCTTCTCCACCTCCTTGCTGCCTGATCAGACGCCGGTAGCGCTAGCAGGCGCAATGGCAGTTTTTTTTATGTCAGATCAGGCTCGCGTTATGCGTTTTTCCCTTCCTGGAGTGCGGCCTGATCAGACTTCGGTATCGCTGCGCAGGCGCAATGGAACATTGCTGGCTACGCTTACCTCGCATTGGCTCCGCCAATGGGAGTTTGAATTTATTACTTTGTAGCTTTTGTTTTCAACCGGTCAGGAAATCGCATTTGGATAACCCCTTTAATGACAAATTTCTATGCTGGGCTATTCTTGATGCTAACAAAATAACAGAGACTGTATGATGCAAAACTTGCTCACCAATATCCCGGCTGAATTGCCCGGTGAACTATTCACTACTCTGCTGGAAAATGACAACCTTAAAATTGAACGCATTGTCTCCCGCGGACACCATTCGCCCGATAATGGCTGGTACGACCAGGATCAACACGAATGGGTGTTGGTAATTCAGGGAGAGGCACGCATAGGATATCCGGACAGCCCCTCCCGAAAGTTGACCGGCGGCGAGTATCTTCACATACCGGCCCACCGCAAACACCGGGTTGAGTGGACATTGCCAGGACAGGACACTATCTGGCTGGCTATCCACTATCAATAAGTTAATCTAACACCCGATTGAGCGGCGCTCTCACCTAGATCAGGCCAGGACATAGCCTGGCTGGTAACACACTATCAATAACCTAATCTAAACGCCCGGTTGAGTGGAGCTCTCACCTAGATCAGGTCAGGACACTATCTGGCTGGCTATCCACTATCAATAAGTTAATCTAACACCCGATTGAGTGGCGCTCTCACCTAGATCAGGCCAGGACATAGCCTGGCTGGTAACGCACTATCAATAACCTTATCTAAACGCCCGGTTGAGTGGCGCTCTCACCTAGATCAGGCCAGGACACTATCTGGCTGGCTATCCACTATTAATAAGCTAATCTAACACCCGATTGAGTGGCGCTCTCACCTAGATCAGGTCAGGACACTATCTGGCTGGCTATCCACTATCAATAAGCTAATCTAACACCCGATTGAGTGGCGCTCTCACCTAGATCAGGCCAGGACATAGCCTGGCTGGTAACGCACTATCAATAACCTTATCTAAACGCCCGGTTGAGTGGAGCTCTCACCTAGATCAGGTCAGGACACTATCTGGCTGGCTATCCACTATCAATAAGCTAATCTAACACCCGATTTAGTGGCGCTCTCACCTAGATCAGGCCAGGACATAGCCTGGCTGGTAACACACTATCAATAACCTAATCTAAACGCCCGGTTGAGTGGAGCTCTCACCTAGATCAGGTCAGGACACTATCTGGCTGGCGATTGCTATCAATAACCAAATTGATGCGCCTGGTCACTGATCCAGCTGCTTACTTCTGATACACTTTTAACGTTTTACAAAGGCGCATAGGTAACACGCCTCACTATAATAATGAACGAGATGGACCGAGATGACTGACAATCTGCAACTGCCGGCACTGAATGACAGCGAAATAACACTCAATGGCCGTGTCGCCACCCTCACCTTTCAACGCCACGATGTACGCAACGCACTAACCGGCACCGGGCTGATAGACGATATCGTTAATGTCGCCGACTGGATCAACCGAACCTCACTGGTTTCAGTGCTGATCATTACCGGAGATGGTAGTGCCTTCTCGGCCGGTGGCAATATCAAAGAGATGAGCGAACGCGACGGTGAACATAAAGATGGCGCCTTCGGCGGTGATGTATATGAAGTACAAAACAAGTACCGTCAGGGTATCCAGCGAATCCCGATGGCAATGAGCCAGATCGACATTCCGGTCATTGCAGCAATTAACGGCCCGGCTATTGGTGCCGGCTTCGACCTGACCTGTATGTGTGATCTGCGTATTGGCTCAGAGAAGGCCCTGATGGGTGAAACCTTTGTCAATCTAGGGATAATTCCTGGGGACGGCGGAGCCTGGTTTCTACAGCGCCTGATCGGCTATCAGAAAGCAGCCGAGCTGACACTTACCGGCCGGGTAATCGGCGCCGATGAAGCCAAAGAGCTCGGAATCCTGCTGGACATAGTCAAGCCGGAACAGCTAATGGAAAAAGCGCTGGAGATGGCGACCCGGATAGCGGAGAAGCCACCCCAGGCATTGCGCATGACTAAACGCCTGTTGAAAACCGCACAGAAAATGGAGCTGCCCGAGTTTCTGGAGCACTGCGCACTGATGCAGGGAGTTTGCCACAATACTGAAGATCACTTGGAAGCGGTGAATGCATTTGTTGAAAAGCGGACACCCAACTACAAAGGCAGATAAACCAACTTACCTTTTGCTTTGATCGTTAATAAAAAAGTAACGATCAAAGCTTCCCGGTTCTACAACCTGGATTCTACAAAGCAGCAGTGACGGTTACTTCGATCAACACTACATCACGCGCCATTTCCGCCTCGACACAGGTCCGGGCCGGAGCACAGCCTTCAGGCAGCCATTCATTCCATAGCTCATTAAAGACAGCGACGTCGTTGTTATCTTTAATATGAATCAAGGCAGAAAGCATTTTGCTTTTATCGCTACCGGCTTCAAGCAGGTGATCATCAATACGGGACAATACAGATCGGGTCTGACCGACGATGTCCTCATTCACATCCAGGGCAACCTGGCCACACAGATAAACGGTTTCATTGTGGACCACAATGCGACTTACTTTCTCGCTAGTACGCTTACGAATAATAGTCATTTTCTAATCTCTTATCTGACAGTTATCAAAGGGCTGCAATAACCGTCACTTCAACCAATACGTCATCATTAGCCATTGTTGACTGAACACAAGTCCGGGCAGGGGCACAACCTTCCGGTAACCATGCATTCCATAGCTCATTAAACGCGGCAACATCACTGTTATCTTTGACATGAATGAGTGCAGACAGCATCTTACTGTTGTCGCTACCAGCTTCTTTCAGATCATCATCAATGCTAGCCAATACCGCTTTTGTCTGGCCAACGATATCAGCGCTGACATCGACTGGGATCTGACCACAAAGGTAGACAGTTTCATTATGGATCACTATACGACTTAGTTTTTCACCCGTTCGCTTGCGAATATGAGTCATTGGATTATTTCCTATCTTAGAAAGTTAAAAGACCTGAACACTACGAAAACGGTACTGCTGGCATAACCAAATCGGCAGCCGCCATTCATTCAGTGTACCCAGGTTCAATTCAGAAAAAATTGGTTGCCTGAGGCCAGCGCTAAAGGCTGACAATAGCACGAGGCACTAAGCCAAACAGAGAAAGGGTTTTCATATAATGAAATCTGGAAGCACGATACGAAAAATTGAGCCGTGCTCAAAATTCCCACATGACAGATCAGACAAGCCCATTTTTCCTACGGCTGACTAAACTTTCTTTACGATTCATATTAAAATATTGCATCTGAATTCCCTCCCCCTTTTGGAGTTGTTATGAGTCTTGATGATGTAGATAAGCCTGTTTCCAAAGAAGATGAAACGGCCCAGACCAAAAACGGTTTTCTGGCGCTGGTTTCCAGGCTGGTCTTTGATGAGAAGCTACCCGTACGTTTTATGTACAAAACCGTGCCTGAGCACCTCAACGATACCGGCTGGAGAATGTTTACAGGTTACGAGACCCCGGAATTCCTTGAAGATGAAGTGACTAACCTCATTCCTGTTGATGTTGAAAAGATGGTCAAGATCGACCCATCCATTAAAGAGCTGGTTGAATATAATGCTGGCACTGTTTGGGAGCGTACACCAGAGTCAGATGGCTGGGAGCGGGTCTATGATTTTAAGATTCCATCAAGTGAGGTAGATGTAAACATCACCAATGACGTAGATGATTTTAAACACTGATTAGCTACTGAATGACTAAGGAGGGTGCACGCGCTGACTCCCTCCATTTTAGTAAGCTTTAAGCGCCGCCTCATACAAGCTGGCCATCTGGCGATCAAAACAGCAGAATATCACTTTAAGCACTGCCCCTTCTGACGCCAGCAGGCTATTTACTTCCTGTTGTACAATGCTTACTGCAACACTCACGGCCTGGTCTTTAGGGTAACCGTAAATACCGCAACTAATAGCCGGAAAAGCGATCGACTGAACACCATGCCTTACGGCAAGCCGCAAGCTTTCACGATAACAAGATGCTAGTAGCTGCGCTTCTTTACAATGACCGCCCTGCCATACAGGGCCGACAGTATGGATAATATAGCTGGCTGGCAGGTTGTATCCGCCAGTTATCCTGGCCTCACCAGTCTGGCAGCCATCAAGAGTTTTGCATTCAGCCAGCAATTGCGGCCCCGCTGCCCGATGAATTGCCCCGTCGACACCCCCGCCACCCAGCAAAGAGCTGTTCGCAGCATTCACAACAGCATCGACTTTTAGTTGCGTAATATCCCCTTCAATTACTGAAATACTGTTAATCATTCGGTGTATCCTGAGTGATCTTTATGGCCTGGTAGACCTGACATTGCACAGCATCAGACCAGTAGTCCAAGCTGAGCCCGGCCTTTTGCTTAAGTCGCTCAACAAAACTTTTCGGATCTGGCAGCTGCTCCCACACTGCCGGCAGAAAGGTAGCCCGGTTATCTCCGGCTTCGAATACCAGCCCATCCACACCTGGACGAAGTTTTTGCAGCAGTTCTGTATTGTTTAACACCGACAATTCGCGCATTGGAGTGAGTACTGATATCTCCACCTCCAGCTGTTCCGACTCATCCCGGCTGACCGGGTTAAATCGCTGATCTCTGAAAGCTGCCAGATAAGCATTACGACTAACCGCATCAACTAGCCGGCTATCCGCCTGCAGATTACCGACGCATCCCCTTAGCTGCCCGTCAATTTTCAGCGTAACAAAGCATGCCCTCTGGCGTTGAAGGCTTGGATATTCACAAGAAACAATTTCACCACCAACGGGCTGCTGCCTATCCAGGCCGACCTTGATAACACTCCGCACTAGAGCAAGCAGATACTCCTGTTCGGCCTTCGTGTACTGCTCACCTTCCGTGCATACACCATTCTTAGCAGAAAGCATAAGCGGCATACCCCACTACCCGACTCTTATCACCAGCTGTATCTCCAGAGTTACAGATACCCAACTTCTCGACCGTCAGTCCCAGTTGCTTAGCACTTAATAACAATCCGTTCATCGCAAAACAACCACAAGCCTGCTCCGGCTTGATATCCGGATTTAATCTTTCAATGTGTGATGATGTATCTGCATCAATATCCCGGGCTTCATCATATGAGTGGAAATGACTCAAGTCAGAACTAATGACTAACAGCGTATCTTCTGAAGCCATCACATACTCAACCACAGCAGCTACCTGACGGGCATCAACGTGGCCAACAACCAGAGGAACAACCGCCTTGTCCAGACCTATGTTTTGCAGGAACGGCAGCTGGACTTCAAGACAATGCTCTTGCGCGTGGGCAGAGTCATTAACTGTCACTAAACCAGTTTCTTCCAGCTCTCTGGTAAATGCTGTATCCAGTTGCACATCCCCCAGCGGGGTGCGCCATTGATCTGCTCTAAGGCTGGCAATACTGCTTAGCGGGACCCGGTGGGACGGCCCCATCATTACGACCCGCTTAATTGAATCGGTATAAGCTCGCAAGCGGTTGTATGCCAGAGCTGCAATAGCGCCGGAATAGATCAGTCCGGCATGAGGAACAATCACTGCCTTAGGTATTACCTCAGGGTGAACGCCAGATTCTGGCTGAAGGTGCTGGTTGTCGGCCAGCAACTTGCTTACCAAGCCTGCTAACTGGTCTTTATTATCCGGATAAAACATACCGGCGACGGCAGGATTCTTGATTTTCATGGCAAAATTTCCTGTATCGGTTTCACGCTAACGGCAATACTATCTTTGTCACAAACTGCCTGAGAAAGAGCGGCAATAAAAAGCACTCGATAACCAGCAATTTATAAACAGCATAGTGAATTATAGCCATTCATACCGACAGGAGAATAAGACAACAAAGAAAGTCATCTAAGAATTACTCCTGATTGATTACAGCTACTGCAAGAAATACTCGAGAAGGCAGACAGTGGCTGAGTACACAGCCCTTTTAAGCCCCGAAACTTTAGTTACATCAAGAAGCCCGCTGCTCTGAAAGCCCCCTTCAGACAGGGTACCGGGCTTCGACAACAAGCATCATCAGATCAGCCCTGATAGCCTTTAAGAAACGCCCGAACTTCGGACACCTGCTTAAGAGTACGCATAGCCTGAAGCATCTCAGCAGCCTCTGGGTACTGACGTTGCATCATCTTAAGCCACTGCTTAATACGGCCATGCACATACTTCGGCGCTAATTGTTCGACTACCATTTCGAGAAACACCAACAACAACTGCTGCATTTCAGTCCATGAAAGATGCATCGGATCATCACCCCGCTGCAATGCTTTAATTCGCAGACCCAGGTCCGGCGAGGCAACCAGCCCGCGACCTATCATGACATCGTCACAACCACTGACTTCACGGCAGCGCTGATAATCCTGCCAGGTCCATACCTCACCATTGGCGGTGACCGGGATATCAATATGCTCCCTGATCCGGGCGATCCACTCCCAGTGGGCTGGAGGGCGATAACCCTCCTCTTTAGTCCGGGCATGGACAGTCAGGCCATCGGCACCTGCATCAGCAATTGCTGATGCATTTTCCAGTGCCAGGGTCTTATCAGAGAAACCCAGGCGCATTTTGGCAGTAACCGGCACCTCCGCAGGTACCTGAAGGCGGACCTGTCGTACGATTTCATGAACCAGCTCAGGTTCTTTCAACAGCACAGCTCCGCCCTTACTCTTATTCACGGTTTTAGCCGGACAACCAAAATTAAGATCTATCGCTGTAGCGCCTATCTTCACGGCTTTAGCAGCATTACCTGCTAATACCCCAGGGTCGCTTCCCAGTAGCTGTAAAACAACGGGCACTCCGGCACTGGTGTTAGATTCATTAAACAGCTCAGGACAGATACGGCGAAATACTTTAGCGGGCAACACCCGGTCCGATACACGCACAAACTCCGTTACGCACTGATCTATACCACCTATACGGGTAAGCATTTCACGCATCGGCGCATCAACTACCCCTTCCATCGGGGCCAGAACTATCTTCACTGCTGTTTACCACCTAAAATTTAACTATGCGCCTGTTTATGAGCTTAGATCCACCAAAAAAATTACAGCACCAGATCCTTCAGCTTTGTCCGGTGAATAAAAGTACCCGGATACTTAAGGCGGATCAGATTCACCTGACACTGCTATTTCTGGGCGAGCAGCCAGACAGTATCATTCCTGAAATTGCCGAAGCACTGGAAACGTTACACTTTAACTCATTTGCAATTGAACTGGATGATACTGGTCATTTCAGATCCGGCGTTATCTGGCTTGGCGTTAAACACAATACAGCATTGCTTAATCTTCAGAAAAATATTGCAATACTGCTACAACAACAAGGCATCAGTTTTGATCACCGAAGATTCAGTCCCCATATCACACTGGCCCGCAGCAAAAGACATTTAAAAGCATACCTGTTACAGCAATATCACCAGGCGTTTCATGAGCAACGGTTCGGATTCCAGGCTGATAAATTACTGCTCAAGAGCAGCCAGCTCACACAGCAAGGCGCTATTCACCGCATTGAAGCCGAGTGGACACCCTAAGTAAGTCATATAGCAATGACTAAAAATGCCCGCGCAGGTGTTAACCTGGCGGGCATTTCTAAACTACCCTGATTCAGATCGCAGCAAGACCCAACTGCAGATCATTTTTCAGGTCAGCAATCGCTTCAAGACCTACCGAAACACGAATAAGGTTATCCTTAATGCCTGCTTCAGATTTTGCTTCTGCAGACATTCTGCCGTGAGTGGTGGTTGCCGGATGTGTAATAGTACTTTTTACATCGCCCAGGTTACCGGTAATCGAGATCATTCGGGTAGCATCGATAAAACGCCAAGCGGCATCACGATCACCTTTCACTTCAAAGGACAAAACACCACCGAAACCGGATTGCTGTTTCTTAGCCAACTCATGTTGCGGATGAGTTGTCAGACCTGAGTAGTGAACTTTCTCTATTCCTTCCTGCTGCTGCAACCAGGTAGCCATCTCCATCGCGCTTGCGCTATGGGCTTTCATCCTGATATCCAGTGTTTCAAGACCTTTCATAAAGATCCAGGCATTAAACGGGCTCATACATGCACCACCGGTACGAATGAAGCCGAACACCTCTTCCATCTCTTTTTCACGGCCGACTACCACACCACCAACACAACGCCCCTGGCCATCCAGGTATTTCGTTGCTGAATGGATCACGATATCCGCCCCTTGAGTAAGCGGAAGCTGCAACGCCGGTGTACAGAAACAGTTATCGACCACCAGCAAGGCTTCATTGGCATGAGCAATAGCTGAGACAGCTTCAATATCGGTCAGCTCAGCCAATGGATTAGAGGGTGTCTCCATGAAAAATAGCTTAGTATTTGGCTCTACCGCAGCAGCCCAGTTATCCGGGTTAGTCGGGTCAACAAAAGTAACGCTGATCCCGGTCCGGCTAAGATATTTCTCAAACAGGGAAACGGTTGAGCCAAAAACACTGCGAGAACAGATAACATGATCACCCTGCTGTAGCAGAGCGATGCAGGTGCTTAAGATAGCCGCCATACCCGAGGACGTGGCCACTGCCCGATCGCCACCTTCAAGTGCAGCCATGCGCTTTTCAAAAGCGATCACTGTCGGATTGGTAAAGCGGGAATAGATATTCCCTTCCTCATCTCCACTGAACTTAGCCGCCGCTTCACGAGCAGACGAGTAAACAAAGCTCGATGTCGGGTAGATAGGGTCATTGTGCTCGCCCTCACCGGTACGGTGCTGACCGGCACGAACAGCTAAAGTGCTGAATTCGAACTCATCAGACGGGAACTGGATACGTTCCGGACGTTCAAAACTGGAGCTGGACATAAGTCGCGCTCTCCTTACATCAATCGGATTTAGCTGATCTCACTGTGCAGATCGGCGCTCTCGTTGGTGCTTCCTTTCTCGTCACCGTCTTTCGCTGCATCATTACGCTCAGCGTCAATACGGTCCAGATAAGCCTGATCAATATCACCGGTAACGTAGTTGCCATCGAATACAGAGGCATCAAACTTAGTTACCGAGTCATTACCGGCCAGAACACAGTCCTTAAGATCATCCAGATCCTGATACAGCATCCAGTCACAACCGATCTCCTCGCCCACTTCATCGTCGGTTCGGTTATGAGCGATCAGTTCCAGCGCAGACGGCATATCAATACCGTAAACGTTAGGATAACGCACTGCTGGAGCTGCAGAGGCAAAATAAACTTTCTTAGCCCCCATTTCTCGGGCCATCTGCACGATCTGCTTTGAGGTCGTACCGCGAACGATAGAATCATCAACCAGCATTACTACTTTATCTTTGAATTCCAGCTCGATCGGATTCAGCTTACGACGTACGGATTTCTTGCGCTGGGTCTGACCCGGCATGATAAAGGTACGACCGATATAGCGGTTTTTGATAAAGCCTTCACGGAAATTCACACCCAGATGATGCGCCATCTCCAATGCAGAAGTACGGCTGGTATCCGGTATTGGGATGATCACATCGATATCGTGATCAGGGCGCTCGCGCTTCACTTTCTCAGCCAGCTTCACACCCATCCGCATACGTGCTTTATAGACGTTAACTTCATCGATGATGGAATCAGGCCGCGCCAGGTATACATGCTCGAACAGACAAGGCGTCAGTTCCGGATTCTCGGCACACTGACAGGTCTTTACTTCGCCGTCCTGAGAAATAAAGATCGACTCACCCGGCTCAATATCACGTACCAACGTATAGCCTGAGATATCAAGAGCAACAGATTCAGAAGCAACCATATACTCAGTTCCGGTAGCTGTCTCGCGTTTACCGTATACCAACGGGCGAATACCGTTAGGATCACGGAACGCTACGATACCGTAACCGGTAATTACAGCAACAACCGCATAACCACCACTGCAGCGCTGATGTACTGCTTTAACCGCAGAAAAGATATCATCGGCAGTCGGTATCAGCTTACCGATCTGCTGCAGCTCATGGGCCAGGATATTCAACAGCACTTCGGAATCAGAAGTGGTGTTGATATGACGCAGATTCTCTTTACGCATCTGCTGACGCAGATCTGAGGTATTAGTCAGGTTTCCATTGTGAGCCAACGCAATACCGTAAGGTGAGTTGACGTAAAATGGCTGAGCCTCCGCTGAACTTGAGCTACCGGCTGTAGGATAACGGACGTGACCGATACCCATATTACCCATCAGGCGCTTCATATGCCGGGTACGAAAAACTTCGTTTACCAGACCATTATCCTTGCGCAGGTAGAAACGATCCGCATCACAGGTCACCATACCGGCGGCATCCTGTCCGCGGTGCTGTAGCACCGTCAGAGCATCAAAGATTGTCTGATTTACATTAGATATGGCAACGACGCCAACTATACCGCACATTCCAGCTACCTCAGGTATTTAGTTAGTTACTGCAAGTATAAAGTAAAAACGTACTATCCATTCTGGCCACTGATATTCCAGATAAACTGGCCGATATCACTGGCAGTATCCCGGGTCCAGGATTCCATTAACAGAAAATGGGGGATCAGCTGGGATTCGCTCCACCAACCGTCCTGCACTACCGGTGAACGCACCAGCAACGCAGTAATTACAACAATGATCAGGCCGCCCCGGATAATACCGAAGCCGACACCGAGAATTCGGTCTGTACTACTAAGCCCTGTTGCGTGAACCAGCATAGCAATCAAATTATTGATTACCGCACCAACCATAAGGGTAGCAACAAAAAGAAGAATAAAGGCGGCACCGATCCGTACCGAAGGAGTTTGCAGGAAGTCTTCCAGCAAAGTACTCAAAGAGGGTGCAAACAGGCGCGCGACGATGAATGCCGCAACCCATGTAATAAGGGATAGCGCTTCTTTAATAAAGCCTCCGCGCAAGCTAAACAAGCCGGAGATGGTGATAATGGCGATGATCGCCCAATCAGCCCAATTCAGTACCATATTGATCTCTACTTCAGGATCGCTAGTAAGAGCGCGGATTCTACCAGAGCAAGACCGCTAACCCAATGCCTGTATCCGGTTAAAAACAGCCTTGAGCTTGATAAAAACAACCTTGAGCTCGATAAAAACACTTCAGCATAGCCAAGGGCAGCTTATCTGGTTGTAAAACGCACAATAATGCCATCAAGGCCAAACTCTTGCTTGATGCTGCTCTGCAGCGCACCAAGCTTGGTTTTTTGCATATCCGGACCGACAAAAACCTTAATCAGATCACCATTCTTGCGGGTATAGACTTTATAACCAGACTTAATGAGCTTGCGTCGCAAGCCTTTAGCGTTATCTTCATCTTTAAAGCTGGCTAGCTGCAGACTCCAGGCAACGGGTACACCTTCCTGATCCAGCACCGGAGTATCCTTACTCAGATCGATAACAGGTTTCCGTTGTTCAATTGCTTTTGCCAGGGCTGCAGGCTTAGCCGCGATAGTTACCGCTGGAGCCGGCGCGGCAGCTTTTGAGGTGTCGGGCAAACGCTGATTTTGTGGTTCAATTACCACTAATTCGGGAGACGCTGGCGCCGCAGGAATAGCGCTTTCCAGATGTCGCTCTTTGTATCCTGCACCATCAAAAAAGATTGGAATCAGTATTACCGCTGCCAGAAGTAGCAACCCACCACCAACCAAGCGTTGTTTAAAGCCATCATTCACAGTAATCAGCCATCCATATAAAACTGCGTTTACAACCGTTATTCACTTTATTCAGTCTGCCATATCAAGTGCTGTCAGAGCATCACTTACAGTAAAGAAAGAACCGGCAATCACCACCCGATCATCCGGCTGCAGCTGTGATTGCAGACCGTTCAGTGCTGCCTGCACAGTACCACAAGTAGTTTGGGAATCAACCGCGATAGCCTGCTGCTTTAACAGCAACGCCAACTGCCCTGCTGACTGACCCCGGGGTACATCGAGTGTTACCAATCGCCATAAATCTACTACCGGCGCAAGTATCGAGACAACCTGCTCTATATCTTTATCAGCCAGCATACCGAGTATCAAAATATTGCGGCCGCTGACCGGTTGTTGTTGCAAGCGCTTAACAAGATAGCCTGCTGCTTCAGGATTGTGAGCCACATCCAGAATATAGTCGTGGTTCAGGTGCCGGATACGCTGCATCCTCCCGGTCAAACCTGCAGCAACTAAACTGGCAGCAAGCGGTTGCTCTGCCAGCTCTAGTTTCAACAGCTGCAGTACTTGTAAAACAACTGCCGCATTGGCTTTAGGCAGATTAATATCCGGCAGTTCCGCATGAGTAACAGGCTGACCAGTACCGGTAATTCCCTGCCAGCTCCAAGATCCATTTTCGAACTCAGCCAGATCGAAATCACGCCCCCGACAGTACAGCTGTGTGCCAATTTCATCCGCATAATCAAGCAACTTTTGCGGCGGCTCCGGATCACCACAAAGTGCAGGCATCCCGGCGCGGAATATACCGGCCTTTTCATAACCGATCTGCTCCCGATCATCACCCAGCCAATCGATATGATCGATAGCGACAGTGGTCACTATGGCGAGATCTGCATCGATGATATTGACTGCATCAAGACGTCCGCCCAACCCTACTTCAAGCAATAACACATCCGGACGCTGCTGAGCAAAAATATACAAGGCAGCGAGGGTATTATATTCAAAATAGGTTAGTCGAATGTCACCACGGGCAAGATCGATCGCTTCAAATGCTTGCACTAGAAGCTCATCTTGAACAGGCTGCCCTGCAAGCTTGATCCGCTCGTTATAGCGAAGAAAGTGCGGTGAAGTAAAACAACCAACAGACAGGCCTGCATCACGCAACACCTGATCCAGCAAAGCCACTGTGGAACCCTTGCCGTTAGTACCGCCGATAATAATCTTACGGCTGGCAGACAGGTCCAGAGACATGTTCCGATAAACCTGGCTAAGCCGCTCAAGACCCAGCTCGATCTCATTAGGGTGACATTGTTCGATCCAGTTTAACCACTGGGCAAGGGTTCGTTTCTCAGATACTGTCATAGCGTTGCTTTATAAACTCATTTTAACTTTTTCCGGTAAATAAACAGAAAGGCCGGAACAAATCATTGCTCCGGCCCTTTGTCAGTCACATCTGCTTATGCCGCCGGCAAACCCTGCATCATCCGCAGTACGGAAGACAGACGCTCACGCAATTCCCCACGAGAGATGATCATGTCGATCTGACCATGCTCCAACAGGAACTCACTACGCTGGAAACCTTCAGGTAGCTTCTCACGTACGGTCTGCTCGATAACCCTTGGCCCAGCAAAACCAACCAACGCGCCCGGCTCACCGATATTCAGATCACCCAGCATCGCAAGAGAGGCCGATACACCACCATAAACCGGATCGGTCAATACAGAGATATAAGGAATACCAGCATTCTTCAGCTTTTCCAGTGCAGCACTGGTCTTAGCCATCTGCATCAGGGAGAAAAGTGCTTCCTGCATCCGCGCGCCACCACTGGCGGAGAAACAGATCATAGGAATACCTTCTTCCAGGGCTACTTTGGCGGCACGTACAAAACGCTCACCTACTACAGCACCCATTGAGCCCC
Source organism: Amphritea sp. HPY (assembly GCF_050870985.1). Lineage (NCBI taxonomy): Bacteria > Pseudomonadati > Pseudomonadota > Gammaproteobacteria > Oceanospirillales > Oceanospirillaceae > Amphritea > Amphritea sp. HPY. The sequence goes on from NZ_CP194015.1 coordinate 1,644,045, forward strand.
CCATGAATTTAAATTCATAAGCGACTGCAACAACCGGCAGACCATTAACCTCACCACGCATCGCGATCAGGGCATCTTTCTCGCCAGTCGCCTTCTGTGCAGCAACTAAGCGATCCTTATACTTTTTAGAGTCTTTGAACTTAAGGCGATCAACCGGCTCTACCTCAGCTGCGATCTCCCGCAGAGTTCCCTCATCAAGAAAAGCGGTCAGACGCTTGCGGGCGGTCAGACGCATATGATGATCGCACTTAGGGCAAACATTCAGGTTCTTTTCCAGTTCAGGACGATACAGAACGTTCTCACACTTAGGGCACTTCTTCCAAAGACCTTCAGGGATATTGGTACGCTTCTTTTCAGAGCGAACCAGGGAAGGAACGATTTTATCCAGCCAGTTACTCATTATTACTCCAGCTTCTGCCTATTTTGGCAGCCTTATTTATCCATTGCCTGACGCATGCTCGCAGTAATTGCTGCAACCGCTTCAGGGATCTGTTCCTGATTGCTGGAAAGCTCAGCAATCTTATTAACCAGTACGCTGCCGACAATTACGCCGTCAGCGACTTCTGAAATAGCTCGGGCTGATTCGTCATCGCGGATGCCAAAACCAACGCCGATCGGCAGGTCAGTATGGCGACGAATCATCTCAACCTTCTCTGCGACTTCTGCCACATTGAGTGATGCAGAACCGGTCACACCTTTTACCGACACATAATACACGTATCCGCTACCGGCATCACATACCTGCTTGACCCGCTCTTCTTCTGTAGTCGGCGCCAAAAGATAGATAACATCGACATTTGATTCACGCATCAGGCGATTGAATTCAATCGCTTCTTCCGGCGGCAAGTCAACGGTCAGCACACCATCAACACCTGCAGCAGATGCTTTCTCGGCAAAGGCCTGGTAGCCCATTACTTCAATCGGATTCAGGTACCCCATCAATACTACCGGAGTAGTCTGATCGGTTTTACGGAATTCAGCGACCATATCCAGCACATCCAGCAAACGCGTGCCATGCAATAACGCACGTTCACACGCCAACTGAATTACAGGGCCATCCGCCATCGGATCAGAAAACGGGATACCCAGCTCAAGAATATCAGCACCGGACTCAACCAACGCATGCATCAGTGGCAAAGTTACTTTTGGATCAGGGTCCCCTGCTGTCACATATGGAATCAGCGCTTTGCGACCCTGGTTTTTCAAATTATTAAAACACTCAGTAATACGACTCATCTGTATATCACTCTGTCAGGGCTGTTAAACGTTGATACCATCAATTTCCGCAACGGTATGGATATCTTTATCTCCCCTGCCGGAAAGATTAACCAGCAGAATCTGATCTTTATCCATAGTCGGAGCCATCTTCATCGCGTGGGCGACAGCATGACTGGACTCAAGCGCAGGCATAATACCCTCAATCTGAGTCAGCTTACGGAATGCATCCAACGCTTCATCATCATTTATGGCAACATATTCAGCGCGACCAATGTCCTTGAGATAAGAATGCTCCGGACCAACACCCGGATAATCAAGACCCGCTGAAACAGAGTGAGTTCCGATAATCTGACCGGCGTCATCGGACATCAGGTAAGTACGGTTGCCGTGCAACACGCCTGGATGGCCCGCACTCAACGGCGCAGCGTGCTGACCGGTTTCAATACCGTAACCGCCCGCCTCAACACCAACCATTCGTACCGCTTCATCCTCAATAAAAGGATGGAACAAACCGATAGCGTTAGAGCCACCACCAACACAGGCGACTAGAGCATCCGGTAACTTACCGGCTTGATCCAGACACTGCTGGCGCGCTTCACGGCCAATTATTGACTGAAAATCACGTACCAGTTTCGGATAAGGATGCGGACCTGCAGCAGTACCTATAATGTAGAAAGTGTTATCGACGTTAGTTACCCAATCGCGCATCGCTTCATTCATCGCGTCTTTCAAGGTACGGGTACCCGATTCAACAGCGATTACTTCGGCACCCAACAGCTTCATACGGTAAACATTAAGCGCCTGACGACGAACATCCTCGATGCCCATATAAACCTGACACTCAAGCCCCAGACGGGCAGCAACAGTCGCCGTAGCAACGCCATGCTGGCCAGCACCAGTTTCAGCGATAACCCTTGGCTTACCGGTATGCTTTGCCAGCAACGCCTGTCCGATAGTATTATTTACCTTATGCGCGCCGGTATGGTTTAGGTCTTCCCGCTTCAGGTAGATCTGTGCACCACCCAGTTCAGCCGAGAGACGCTCAGCATGATACAGGGGAGATGGGCGGCCTACATAGTGAGCCAGGTCGCGGTCAAATTCAGCCTGAAAGGATGGATCCCGCCAAAGCTTCTCGTAGGTCTGTTCCAGCTGCTGGAGAGCAGCCATCAGGGTTTCAGACACATAACGGCCACCGAAGTCGCCAAAATGGCCTCCTTCATCGGGCATCTGCTTTGCTATTGCAAGATCAGCTTTAGTTGGCACGAGCCACCTCTTTCATAAATAATGTTATTTTTGATCTGTCTTTAAGACCTTTACTTTTCTCTACCCCGCCGCTGACATCAACAGCAAAAGGACGAACCTGAGTAATGGCCTGATGCACATTTTCCTGATCCAGACCTCCCGCCAGAATCAGCGGTTTATCCAGATCAGCGGGAATGCGATCCCAGTCAAATGCTTCGCCGGTTCCTCCCGGAACTCCGGCACGATAAGCGTCCAGCAGTATCGCTTTAGCGCTACTGTAACGCTTTGTTTCTGCGTTAACATCCAGCCCTGGCGACATACGCAGGGCCTTAAAGTAAGGTCGCGAAAATTGGCTGCAGTACTCCGGACTCTCGTCGCCATGAAACTGCAGCAGATCAATCTGCGTCAATTCAGCAACAGCTGACACATTTTCGGCGGTCTCATTAACGAACAGTGCGGTAGTCGTAACAAATGGCGGCAACTGAGCGATTATGTCGGCGGCTGTCGCGGGTTCTACATAGCGCGGACTCGGTTCATAGAAGACGAAACCCAGTGCATCGGCACCAGCAGCTACCGCAGCCTGTGCATCCTGTAACCGGGTAATACCACAGATTTTTACGCGCGTATTGTTCACTTGATAATCACTTGGATCTTATTGCACTGAAGATCGGTAATACTAACAGATCGCAGCCCGGTAGGTTAACCGTTTTGCATCAGGAAATAGGGCCCAAGCTGAGATTTTGGCAGCTCATATTCTTCAGGGTACTTAACATCAACAAAATACAGCCCGTAAGGCGGTGCCGTTATCCCGCCCTGAGTACGGTCCCGGGCTTCGAGAACCTCTTTTGCCCACACAGGCTTAGCCTCTCCTGCACCGATGGTCATCAGTACTCCGGCAAAATTACGAATCATATGATGAAGAAAGGCGTTAGCCCTGACATCAATTACGATCAGCTCGCCTGCAGTATAAATATTCATAGCCCGCACTTCCCTGACCGGACTCTTAGCCTGACAGGCTATTGCCCGATACGATGAAAAATCATGCTCCCCCAGAAGATACTTGGTAGCTTCCTGCATGGCACTGATATCCAGTTTTTTGTGCGTCCAGGTAACACCTTTAGATAACAAGGCCGGCTTTACCGGCGAGCTGTAAATCAGATAACGATAGCGCCGCTCCAAAGCTGAAAAACGGGCATGAAAACTGTTATCGACCGGCTTCGCCCACCTGATAGCAATATCATCAGGTAACTGAGTATTGGTACCCATGACCCAGCCGCGTAAATTACGCTCAGCCGTCGTATCAAAATGGATAATCTGATAAGTACCACTGACACAGGCATCGGTACGACCTGCACAGATTACCGATATAGGTTCATTGGCAATTTTTGAAAGTGCCGCCTCAACCGTTTCCTGAACCGTTGGTACATCTTTCTCTTTCTGAGTTTGCCAGCCACGGTAGTTCCCGCCTGCATATTCTACACAGAGGGCGTAACGACTGAATTCTGAAGGGCTTTTTTCTGAACGATCAGGGGCGACCGTAGTCGCCCCTTGCTGGGTATCATCCCGTTGTTGCATCGGATTAGATCTTAATTAGTAAGTGAATCGATTAATGTGTTTGCTTCTTGCTGCTGAGTATCGCTGCCTTCCTTGATAATCTCCTGCAGGATATCTTTAGCCCCATCAAGATCTTCCATGTCGATATAGGCACGGGCCAGATCAAGCTTAGTCTCAACTTCGTCAGCGCCCTCGAGAAGATTCAGACCATCAAAGCTGCCATCATCCACCCCATCATCTTCACTCAGAGAGATGTCGCTATCACCGGCACCAGACAGAAGGTCCTCAAGTTCAGAATCAAGCTCTGCATCCAGATCATGACTGATCGACGCCTCGAGATCATTCATTGAGTCAGGCTCAGCTGAAATATCCAACTCTTCCAGAACAACATCATCAGCAACGCCATCAAGCAGCTGCTCCAGCTCTGGGTGTAGTTCATTATCATCAGCCAGAACCGGCTGATCAGCCTCTGCAGCAATCTCTTCAGAACCACCCAGCAACTCATCAAGGTCAGCGATTTCGTCTTCAACCGACAGATCCAGATCGGACTCCTGATCTGTGCCCAGCAGCTCATCCAGATCAGAGATCTCATCTACCTCTGCAGCTTCTGAACCAGCTTCTTCGACGGTATCAACTGCACCGCCAAGCAGATCATCCAGATCAGCCAGCTCATCTTCTGAATCAACTAAAGAGCCATCTTCGTTATCAAGTGTTTCTGTGACTTCTAAATCACCACCAAATAACTCATCAAGATCAGGTAGCTCTTCAGGCTCATCCTCAATCTCTGGCAGAGTTGTCGCATCGGCGACTTCCTCAATCTCACCCGCAAGCTCTTCTTCAGGCTCTACTTCAAGGTCAGCTTCAAGATTAAAATCAAGCTCAGCTTCGTCGCTGAGATCCGCGAGACTATCGTCCTCTACTACGGAGTCTACGACATCATCGTTAAGCGGCTGAATATCAAAGGCTAACTCATCATCGAGCTCTTCCTCATTAACTGACTCCGCACTCTCAACAGAACTCAGCAGATCTTCAATATCATCCACTTCACTGACTTCATTCAGGTCGAGAGACTCAGCATCCTCACCAAGAATTGAATCAAGCGCATCATCAATCTGCTCATCGTCTGTTGATTCAAGCGTCTCATCAGCCACCGACTGATCAATCTCCGAAACGTCGTCTTCAAGACCAAGATCAAACTCTTCAGCATCAATGACGTCATCAACACCTGGAGCTACTTCCTCAAGATCCATTTCGAGGTCCAGATCCAGATCGCTGAGATCATCAAGATCTTCATCAACCAGATCACTAAGCTCATCAACCTCGATCTCTTCCGGCTCTACCTCTGATACCCCTTCATCAGTATCAGCTACAAGCTCTTCAGCAACGTCTTCTTCGATCTCTTCTGGCAGATCGACCAGCGCAGCTATTTCTTCGGAATCAGCCGCCTCGGTTTCTTCCTTATCCTGCTTTCTGCGACGCCCCATGACGAAAAACAACAACGCGACTAACAAAGCGACAACAGCCGCAGCAGCGCCCGCTATATATATGCCAAACTCTTCAAGCAACCCCTTCTTCTGCGACTGCTGAGCAGGCGGGGTTACCAACGGTTGTTTTTTTGCAGCATCCAACTCAGCTTGCAGTTCTGCTATCTGGTTGTCTTTAATTTCTAACAAGCGCTGCAGACTTGTCATCTGCTCAGCCAGACTGTCAACACGCCCGGCAATCTCTTCGTTTTCGCGCTGAATCATGTCGACCGTTTCGAGCGCGCTGGCAAGTTCGGTTTCAAGCTGCTGGTTTTTTTCAAGTAAAGCAGCATTTTCCTTTGTAACTTCCGTGTCGGCTGCCTGATCGGTTACGGCGCCTGACTCAGCATCCTTCTGCTGTGCCGCCGAGACGATTTTCAGCTGCCCCTGAGCCGAACTGCTGGCAACTTCAGATCCCTTTTTTTCAGATGCTTGCTCCTTACCGGCACTAGCATCCAGTTGCGCCCCTTTCGGCTGGGTGGCAACAGCTCCCTGCTTCCAGACACCCGTCTGACGCCAAAACTCTTCATTAGCCTGCTTCTGAGTCAGCTCTCTGGCTTCATCCAAAGTGGGAATATCAAGTACGACACCAGCCTTCAGCTGATTAACATTATTATTAGCAAATGCGGAGGGGTTTTTACGCTGCAACGCAAGCATCATCTGCGCTTCAGTGATATTGGCAGCCGGCTTATATTTCTTAGCCAGATTCCATAACGTATCATTTACGTCAACATAGATCTGGCTCTGCGGATTCACACGGGTCTTGATATTATCCAGCGGCGCACTGGCAGATAGTGGCTGCGCAGTAATGGTTGATGGCGTCGCTACCGATTGGCTTTGGGCGGGCTGAACAGCGGTGGTTCGGGGTGTCGGATCATATACCGGCGGATCCAGCAGTACGGTATATTCACGCACCAGCCGACCACTCGGCCAATTTACTTCAACCAGAAAATTCAGGAATGGCTCTTTCACAGGCGCAGAGGAGGTCATTATGATAGTCCCCCGACCTGCTGCACCGGGCTTTACCTCAAAATGCACATCAGACAAGAAACGTAACTTCTCGATACCTGCCAATGCAAACTCATCAATATTAGCCATTCGAGGCTGAACCTGTTGCGGATCGAGTTCGCGCATCTGCAACAATTGAATTTCCGCCTGGAGCGGCTCATTCAAAGCAGATTTAATTCGAATTTCGCCGAGTCCAAGCGCATTTGCATTGGAGATTCCTAGTGCACCAGCAATCGCCAAGCTAAGGGCTAATTTGCGCAGCATATTTTTGCTTCCTTATATCCCCGGTTTCTGAATTGCAGTAAAAAGCTTAAGTATTCAGAAAGTTACGTATCCAGTTTCAACCACCAGAGTATTCATTAAAACCTGCGTTTAATCAACAGCCCAAAAGCCCCGAAACGCTAGACAAACAGCCTAATTAACCGGCTTTAATAACTACTGCAGCCCCAAACATTCGTGCAACAGCCAACCTCTGAGCAGTTTTTCATTTATATTTTAAGCATTTATGCGTCTATCTTGGTTAAAAATAGCATCAAACCGTAGCTTTTAGTTCAGTTAAACAAACAAGATTACCTAACTTGGGTAGTATCAAACCCTATCAACTGCGATTTGCGCAACTTAATACTTATTTGATCTGCATCAGCTTCAAGCGACAATAAAAAAACCGGCCAGATGGCCGGTCTTAAAGTCCTTTAATTATCAGTCCTGCAGCAAGATCCGCAGCATACGTCGCAGAGGCTCAGCAGCCCCCCACAATAACTGATCACCTACGCTGAATGCATTCAGGTATTCATCACCCAGATTCATTTTACGCAAGCGTCCTACAGGTACATTCAGAGTCCCGGTAATCTTTGCCGGCGTCAGCTCCTGAGCAGTGATATCACGCTCGTTTGGTATCACCTTAGCCCATTGATTGCCTTCAGCAATCATGGCCTCGATCTCATCCATTGGCACATTCTGCTTCAGCTTAATTGTAAACGCCTGGCTGTGACACCGCATCGCACCGATTCTGACACAAGTGCCATCGATTGGGATCGGACTGTCACTTAATCCCAGAATCTTGTTCGTTTCGGCAAAAGCCTTCCACTCTTCACGGCTCTGACCATTATCCAGTTTGGTATCTATCCAGGGGATCAGGGAGCCAGCCAGAGGTACGCCAAAGTTATCAGTCGGCATCGCATCGGAACGAATAGTCTCAGCAACCTGACGGTCGATATTCAGGATCGCACTGGCAGGGTTATTAAGATCAGCAGAAACTGAATCTTTAATCACACCCATCTGGGAGATCAGTTCACGCATATGACGTGCGCCACCACCAGACGCAGCCTGATAGGTCATGGAGGTCATCCACTCAATCAGACCCGCGTTAAACAAGCCACCGAGACCCATCAGCATCAGCGATACGGTACAGTTACCGCCAACATAGGTTTTAACACCCTTTGCCAGACCATCTTTGATAACATTCATGTTAACCGGATCGAGAACGATGATCGCATCATCAGACATCCGCAAGGAAGACGCCGCATCGATCCAGTAGCCATTCCAGCCCGCTTCACGGAGTGCGCCGTAAACCTGTTTCGTGTAGTCACCACCCTGACAGGAAATAATGGCATCCATCTGTTTCAGATCTGCAATGGATGTCGCATCTTTCAGCGCAGGAATATCTTTACCGATATCCGGACCTGCCTGACCTACCTGGGATGTTGTGAAGAAGACCGGCTCTTCGATTTGATCGAAATCACGTTCTTCCATCATGCGCTGCATCAGCACGGAACCCACCATTCCGCGCCAACCTACGAAACCTACACGCTTCATCTGTTCCACCAAAAACTCAGAAATTAGAAACAACAAAGCCGCCACAATCATCTGCGGCAGCTTGTCATGGCTCCGGACACCCCGGAGCCCATTAATTATGCAACATTTCCTTCACTTAGACTATCGTAATTAAGCTATCGACCAGGCCAATCACGACATTCAAAAGCTTTACGCTGTCAGAGCTGCAACTACCGCATCGCCCATCTCTGCAGTAGAGACTTTCTGCATACCCTCAGACCATATATCACCGGTACGCAGGTTCTGATCCAGCACATTACTTACTGCAGTTTCGATACGGTCTGCGGTTTCACCGGCATTCAGAGAATATCTCAGCATCATTGCCGCAGACAGAATAGTTGCCAGGGGATTAGCCAGGCCCTGGCCTGCAATATCAGGCGCTGAACCATGACAAGGCTCGTACATACCTTTGCCATCAACATCCAGTGAAGCTGAAGGCAGCATACCGATAGACCCGGTCAGCATCGCTGCCGCATCAGACAGAATATCGCCAAACATATTACCGGTTACCATCACATCAAACTGCTTCGGTGCACGAATCAGCTGCATCGCAGCGTTATCAACGTACATATGGCTAAGCTCAACATCAGGGTATTCCTTAGCCAGCTCCTCCATTATTTCACGCCACAGCACTGTTACTTCCAATACGTTAGCCTTATCGACAGAGCACAAACGCTTATCACGGGCGCGAGCCGCTTCAAATGCCACACGACCTATACGACGGATCTCATTTTCATCGTATACGTAGGTATTATATCCTTCGCGAACACCACCCTCTTTCTCACGGATACCACGTGGCTGGCCGAAGTAAATACCACCGGTCAGTTCGCGCACAATCAAGATATCCAGACCAGCAACAAGCTCCGGCTTCAGTGACGAAGCATCGGCCAGCTGTGGATACAGGATTGCAGGCCGCAGGTTACCGAACAGTCCCAGGTTAGAGCGGATACCCAGCAAGCCTTTTTCAGGACGGATCTGGAAGTCAGGATTGGTATCCCACTTTGGCCCACCTACCGCACCCAGCAAAATAGCATCGGCGGCTTTCGCTGCAGCAAGGGTGGATTCCGGCAAAGGTACGCCATCCGCATCGATGGCAGAACCACCCACCAGCGCCTCAGACAACTCCAGACCCAGATTGTCCTGCTCGTTTACCAGATCCAGCACCCGGCGCGCCTGAGCAACAATTTCAGGACCAATGCCATCACCCGGCAAAATCAGTACATTCTTAGACATTATTCAGTTTCCTATAACGTAGACTGCAAAGCCCGCTCTGCAGTCTGAATTCAATATTTTTGCCAACGCAATTATTTAATTGCGTCAAATAGCCACGGCGCTTGCTGACGACGTTTCTCTTCATAAGCACGGATATCATCACCATGCTGCAACGTCAGGCCGATATCATCAAGACCATTCAGCAGGCAGTGCTTACGGAAATCATCAATCTCAAACGCCATCTCTTCACCGGATGGGGTAACAACAACCTGACGCTCAAGATCAATACTGAGCTGATAACCGTCAGTGGCGGCGACTTCAGTAAACAGCTGATCCACCAGCGCATCGCTAAGCACGATTGGCAGCAGACCATTCTTAAAGCAGTTATTGTAGAATATCTCAGCAAAGCTAGGCGCAATAACCGAGCGGAATCCGTAATCATCCAGCGCCCATGGCGCGTGTTCACGGCTTGAACCGCAGCCGAAGTTCTCACGGGCCAGCAGCACACTGGCACCCTGATAGCGAGACTTATTCAGGACAAACTCTTCATTTAACGGGCGACCCGCGCAATCCTGATCCGGTTGACCTTCATCCTGATAGCGCAGCTCATCAAACAGGTTCTTACCAAAACCGGACCGCTTGATCGATTTCAGGAACTGCTTAGGAATAATCATATCGGTATCAATATTAGCCCGATCCATCGGCGCGGCGATACCTGTGTGCAATGTAAACTTATTCATGTCGCTCTCCGATACCTTATTTAATCAACTCACGCACATCGATAAAGTGGCCAGTTACAGCCGCTGCTGCAGCCATTGCAGGGCTGACCAGATGGGTACGACCACCGAAACCCTGACGGCCCTCGAAGTTTCGGTTAGAGGTAGACGCACAGTGCTCACCATTGCCCAGCTTATCCGGGTTCATTGCCAAGCACATAGAACAACCAGGCTCACGCCATTCCAGACCGGCAGCGATAAAGATCTTGTCCAGCCCTTCCTCTTCTGCCTGTGCTTTTACCAGACCTGAACCTGGCACCACCAGCGCCTGGATAATGTTATCAGCAACCTGGCGACCCTCAACTACCCTGGCTGCATCACGCAGGTCTTCGATACGGGAATTAGTACAGGAACCGATAAACACCCGATCCAGTTTGATATCGGTAATTTTCTGGTCAGCAGCAAGGCCCATGTACTGTAACGCACGATTAATACCGTCGATCTTCACCTGTTCAGTTTCAGCAGCCGGATTCGGCACCTGTCCAGATACCCCAACCACCATCTCCGGCGAAGTACCCCAGGTGACCTGCGGTTCAATATCAGCAGCATTAACAACAACCACTTCATCAAATTGAGCATCAGCATCAGATATCAGGCCCTGCCACTCAGCGACAGCGGCATCCCACTGTTCACCCTTAGGTGCAAACGGGCGGCCTTCAAAGTAATCAATAGTGATTTGATCAACTGACACCAGACCAACCCGGGCACCTGCTTCGATCGCCATGTTACAAACGGTCATACGACCTTCCATCGACATTGCGCGGAATACATCACCACCAAACTCAATCGCATAGCCGGTACCACCAGCAGTTCCGATCACGCCGATGACATGCAATACAACATCTTTCGGCGTAACACCGACACCCAGCTCACCATCAACACGCACCAGCATGTTCTTCATCTTCTTGGTGATCAGACACTGAGTAGCCAACACGTGCTCAACTTCTGAGGTGCCTACACCATGAGCCAACGCACCCAGCGCACCCAGGGTTGCAGTATGAGAATCGCCACATACTGCAGTGGTACCCGGCAGAATAGCGCCCTGCTCCGGCGCCATAACATGAACGATGCCCTGACGGTGATCGTTCATCTTGAATTCCAGAATACCGAACTCATCACAATTCGCATCCAGCGTTTTAACCTGAATCTTGGATACAGGATCAACGATCATATCCACACCACCGGAACGTTCAGTAGTCGGTACGTTATGATCCGGAGTAGCTATATTGGCATCGATACGCCACGGCTTACGACCCGCTATCCGCAGACCTTCAAATGCCTGCGGCGAAGTAACTTCGTGAAGTACCTGGCGATCGATGTAGATCAGGGAACTACCATCTTCATTGGTCCGTACCAGATGGGACTCAAAAAGTTTGTCGTATAATGTCTGTCCAGCCATGGGAACTCACCTCACTGTGTAACTAAGCGGCCGATATTTTGTCGACCCTTTTTATATCTCGCCATCCTAAGGCACCAGCCCGCAGAAAACAAATTCATAATTTTTATGCTTTGCATTCCAATTAGGAATAGATAGTCTTGTTAGATCTTACTCAGGAATAACTTATGGATACCAGCTCATTACAGGCCTTTGTTACTGTTGCCGAAACCAGCTCATTTTCCCGTGCAGCCGAGCAGATGTTCCTCACCCAGTCGGCGATCAGCAAACGTATATCGATATTGGAGCAGCAACTCGACAGCCGCCTGTTTGACCGCATCGGCCGCAGCACCAATCTGACTGAAGCGGGCCAGGATCTGCTGCCCCGTGCCCGTCGCATTCTAATGGAACTGACTGACGCACGCCGCTCGCTGAATAACCTGAGCGGCGAAATTGGTGGCACTCTTTCAATTGCCGCCAGTCACCATATCAGCCTGCACCGCTTGCCGCCTATTTTGCGTCAGTTTGCCAGCGAATGCCCGCAAGTGACTCTGGACCTGCGTTTTGATGAATCCGAGATCGCCTACGATAACGTTCTTAAAGGTAATCTTGAGATAGCCCTGATCACATTGTCGCCCCATCCGGATGCCAGGATTCTGCCCCAAACTATCTGGCAGGACCGGTTACGTTACGTTGTCGCACCGGATCACCCCCTGGCTCAACTAAAAACAGTATCCCTTGAACAGCTAACCGGCTACCCCGCTATATTACCGGGCAGTACCACGTTTACCCGCCAGATAGCTGAACATCAGTTTTCTGAACTTGGCCTGAGCCCCGACATCGCTATGTCAACCAACTACCTGGATACCATCCGCATGATGGTGGAGATCGGCCTGGGTTGGTCCCTGCTGCCTGAAACAATGACTAAGAACGGCCTCACAGTGCTCAAAGCTGACACGCCACCAGTAATCCGCGAACTGGGTTATATCGTCCATCGTGAACGCACCCTGAGTAATGCCGCACGGCATTTTATCGACCTGCTACAACGCGCCTCGCAGCAATGAGATTGAATAAAAGGGTTCATAAACCCGATGCAGTTCTTTAATATAATCAACACTTATCATGTATAGGAACAGATCATGACCGACCGCTCTGACACAGGCGCTGAATACTGGCTGAAGGAACAGCTACAGCGCTGGCAGGACATTGCTCAGGGCATTACCCCTCAAGGTAACGAGCAGTGGCAAAAATTTATGAGCGGCTTTGACGGGCAAAGCTTCCCTGACTTGTCGGAACAGCAGGCGGAACTGCTGAACCTCGTTAAACGTCAGTCCGAACATTACACCGTATTCTCTGAATCATTGCTCAAGCCAGATCCAGCTGATTTTAATGCAGAGCAATTTGCAGAACGTTTTCAGAAGTATATGCAACAGCAATGCAATGAAATGCTGGGAAAGCAGTGGAACCTGCCGGAGCCTTTTGCCTCGCTGATCAAAAGCACCCCGCTCAGCGCAGAATCAGTTAAAAAGATTCCGTTACGGGAACTGTTAGAGCAGCTGGCTCAGTCACCTGATATTGGCAGTGGGCCGTTCGGTCAAATACAAAACCCAGGGCAGATGAGGGATATTTCTCAGGCGCTGCTTGATTATCAGGACGCCCTGATTGGATACCTGGAGCAATATGACCAGATCTTCAATCAAACCGGTGTCGAACTTAAACAAATTTTGCAACAGGATGACACCGAAATCGACAGCATAAAAGCGCTGCACAATCTGTGGGTTGACTGTTACGAAAAAGCCTATAAAGACACTGTTTTTACCGATAGCTATCAAACCAGTCATGGTCGTATCAGCAATAGCTTGATGCAGGTCCGCAAACTGGCCTTCAGCATCCGCGACAAGAAACTACAGGAGTTCGGCTTTGTTACCCGAGAGGAACTCAACAGCACTCTCAAACAACAACACAGGATGCGTAAGCAGTTGCGCCAGCAGCAACAAGAGATCACTGAACTGCGTTTACAGATCGACGAGCTGGTAGAGGCATTAAAACAGTCTCCTGCAGACAATAAAATGAAAACCTCCAGGAAACGGAGTTAGACCTGTGAGCGGTATTAATTTCACCCCGGAAAATGTCGCCGCTGAGCTGAGCCAGTTCAGCGAAAAGCTGGTACAAAGCTATAACACTCTGCAAGACCTGGGTGAAGTTCAGGTTGGTCAGACTACCAAAGACATTATCTATAGCGAAGACAAGCTAAAGCTATACCACTATCACGCAGAAAAGACCCCAGGCCGTAAACGCTGTAAAACCCCATTGCTTATCTGCTACGCCCTGGTTAACCGACCCTACATGGTTGATCTGGATCCGCAACGATCCTTTGTCAAGCGCCTGCTTGAACTGGGTATCGACGTTTATCTGATCGACTGGGGCTACCCGGATGCCGCTGATCGTTATCTGGATATGGATGACTATATCAACTGTTACATCAGCAACTGCGTCGACCAGGTACTACAGTACAGCAGTCAGCAACAGATCAACCTGCTGGGAATCTGCCAGGGCGGCGCGCTTAGTCTGTGTTATACCGCTCTGAATCCTGACAAGATTAAAAACATTGTGACTATGGTCACCCCGGTAGATTTTCAGACTCCGGACAATATGCTCAGCCACCTGGCCCAACAGATCGATGTCGACCTTGCGGTCGAAACCTACGGCAATATCCCAGGCGCCATGCTTAATGACGCTTACAACTCCCTGATGCCGATGCGTTTAGGTATCCAGAAAAATCTTAATATTCCGCAGCAGCTTAAAGACCAGGCCTCGGCCCTTAACTTCCTGCGCATGGAAAAATGGATCTATGACAGCCCAGACCAGGCTGGCGAGATGTTCCGCCAATTTGTGCAGCAGTTCTTTAAGCAGAATGGCTTTTTGAATGGCCAGATCACCGCCGGCAACAGAAAAGTCGATCTGAAACAGATTAGCCAGCCTATTTTGAATGTATTTGGCAGTTTCGATCACCTTGTGCCACCCGATGCCTCCCGAGCACTTAAAGGCCTGACCAGCAGCTCAGATTACACCGAGTATGAGATCGCTTCAGGGCATATAGGCGTGTTCGTATCCGGCAGGTCTCAGCAGGAAGTCGCTCCCACTATTGCCGACTGGCTAAAACAGCAAGATTAGTCGATACCGCTTACCCATTCGCTCTGCCACGTCCGGTTAATATTGCAAATATTTCTCTTTTTCTCAGACAGATTCTCATCTAAAATCCGCCCTTTATTTTCCAACCGGCTATGCTGAAGTCGCCAGAAAGCGTTATGAGCGCAGATCAGAGAAGGCAAAAGCCTGAGCAAAAGCGGAGTTTACTCTAGTAAATGAGCACTTTGATCAGGCTTTTAACGCACTATGGTCAAGCGCAATAGCTTTATGTCGGCTTCTTATTTGGAGTTTACGAAGTTGCCTACCAACGGAAAAATCAAGCTACAGGGCTTTAACAATCTTACCAAGAGCCTTAGCTTCTGTATCTACGACGTATGCTACGCCAACACCGCAGAGCAGAAAGCGGAATATATCGAGTATATCGACGAACAATACAGTGCCGATCGCCTGACCGAAATACTATCCGAAGCCTGTGAAATCATCGGCGCTACGGTGTTGAATATTGCCCGCCAGGACTATGAGCCACAAGGCGCCAGCGTAACCATCCTGGTTGCCGAAGAGCCTCTAAAAGATTCAGAAAAAGTAGATACCACTGAAAAGCCAGGCCCACTGCCCGACTCCGTTGTGGCTCACCTGGACAAGAGCCACATCTGCGTGCACACCTATCCGGAAGCGCACCCCGATCATGGCATCTGCACTTTCAGGGCGGACATTGAAGTCTCTACCTGCGGCATTATTTCGCCACTAAAAGCGTTGAACTACCTGATTCATAAACTTGAATCGGATATTGTTACCATGGATTACCGGGTCCGCGGCTTCACCCGCGATGTACAGGGTGTTAAGCACTATATTGATCACGACATCAATTCTATCCAAAACTTTATCAGCCAGGATATCCGTGACCAGTACCAGATGGTCGATGTAAACGTGTATCAGGAAAACATCTTCCATACCAAGATGCTGCTGAATGATTTCAATCTGGATACCTACCTGTTTGGCACCACCACCGAAGAACTGACCGGGCTTGAAGTGAAAGAGATTACCGAGCGTCTGTACAAAGAGATGAACGAAATATTTTATGGCCGTAATATCCCAGACATGAACTAATACTGGTTAGCTACCGGCACCATTAATAAAAAGCCCGCTCTCAGAGCGGGCTTTTTTTTAACATCAGAGCACACTAATCAGGCTGACCAATGTTGTGCCAGAATCGGCTCAAGCTGCTGCCTGGCATCATCCGACACCACTCCACCAATGCCGGCTGGCACGTCAAAGGATGCCATCGCCTGCACCAGCGCTTCAACGCCGGAATCGGTAATGGTTGCACCGTTAATATTAATCTCTTCAATCTTGTAGATATTATCACTGTGATACCAATCCTGGATCTCGATCTGGTCGTCAGTACCAACAACGTTGACCAATAAAGTGTCGTCATTTCGGCTGAACCATAATTGATCAGTCGCATCGATATCGTTGAAGCTAAAGACATCTTTATCGGTGCTCAGACGCTCTTCATCGAGCACTATGTCGGCACCGTCACCGGCACGGAAAATATAGGTATCACTGCCACCACCGCCGTATAACTCATCATTACCGGCACCTCCCAGCAGCTCATCCGCAGCTGACTCACCAGCCAGAGTATCGTCACCGTTACCACCGGAAAGCTTGTCGTAACCGTAACCGCCGCGCAGGGTATCGTTACCGTCACCACCAAACAGGACATCATTGCCTTCGCCGCCATTCAGAGAGTCTGAACCAACTCCACCACTCAGCGCATCGCGGTTATAGCCACCTTCCAGACGATCATTACCGGAACCACCCACTAACAGATCGTTACCGTCATCACCTTTCAGAACATCGGTGCCATTTCCGCCAACCAGAGTATCATTGCCAAAGCCGCCCTGGAGCTTATCGTTGCCACCTTTGCCATTGATGAATTCAGCGCTATCATCACCACTCAACTTGTTACGACGCCGGTTGCCGTTAATCTTTTTAGATGCTTCATTCAGCCCAAGCACAAAATCATCGGACACCGACAGACCACCAGCATCGGTGGCTGCAACCAGTAATTCTAAAGCACCCGGCTCAAAACCTGCGGGGACATTACCCTTTAACTTACCGGTTACCGCATTAAAAATAAGCCAGTCCGGCAGCTCTTCACCATTACTCTGCTTTATTGAGTAGGTCAGCGCATCGCCATCAGGATCGATAAAAGTATCCGTGGGAATAGTCCAGCTGAACGAGTCACCCTTATCACGAATAAGGTCCGGCAGCTCAATATTCATCTCCGGGGGATGATTGATCAGCTTATCGATCACCTCGTGACAAGGTATCACCGTGCTGTCACCAAACTCGATAAATTCGATACAGTAACCATCATGACCCAGCATATTTTCGATCAGTATACTGTCGGCCGGGCCATTGGCATTATTAATCGTCAGCAGAACATGATCACCCTGCGCCGAGAAAGCAACATCATCAACGCTGATTTCAGGGGACAGTATCAGCCGATCGATAGTGTTATAGCCAGCAGTATTATCATCATTGATAACGTCGTGGCCATCACCCCGCGCAAACAGGTAGGTATCACTGCCGGTCCAGCCTTCAAGCCGGTCGTTTCCAGTGCCGCCGATAATAGTATTATTAAAGACGTTAATCAGGCCATCGATCCGGGTGATTGTGATCGTGTCATCTCCGGCACCGCCATCCATATAGTTATGGCCTTCACCATCAAACAGAATGTCGTCTCCGTCGCCACCGAAGGTCTCGTCATTACCGCCCCCACCAGCCAGAATATCATTACCGCCGTCACCGTGAACTGAGTCATTACCGGCATTACCAAACACCCGGTCATCCCCCTCCCCGCCGTGCAACTCATCAATACCCACACTACCGTTCAACAGGTCCTGACCGTCACCGCCATCGAGGTAATCATTACCCAGTGATGCATTCAGAGTATCATCACCCTCCTCACCGTAGAGCAGATCAAAACCATCACCACCGTTCAGGGTATCGTTACCGGTACCGCCATAGATACTGTCGATTCCGTTACCGCCGTGCAGAGTATCATTACCCGCACCGCCGTAAATGATATCGTTGCCGTCATCGCCGCGGACAAAATCATCACCGTCGCCAGCATCAATAGAATCATGCCCGGCATCACCGAAGATACGATCATTACCACCGTAACCGAAAATAAAGTCATTATTTACAGTACCGCGCAGCGTATCATCATTCTCAGTACCTTCAATTACCTCCCCCATCCCTGGAAATGAAGGCGCAGAAGAGGCAACCGTATCGGCTGCACTTGCTGCTGATACAGAAGCCGTACCAACAACAGGCTTAGCCACAACACTGCTTACGACCCCGGTAACAGACAGATCAGCATCCTGCGAGCCTGCAACGATCGATTCAGCACGTTGCGATGCACTAACAGCAAGATCTGAAGAAGACAGCACCGACGCTCCCGCTGGCTCTATCTCAACCTGCTCAGTGAGACTCACGCCTCCGGTATAGATTTTTGCTGAGGAATCAGCACCCTGCACCAGACCCGATAACGGGTCTTGCATAATCGCAGACTGAACTATCAACGCGTCCCGCTGCTTTTTATCATAGTCAGACATCACTTTGTCTCCTTGTGTTTACCCTGCCGCCTAGACGACAATATGCCTGAACAGAACCAGCCTGAGTATCGATCTCAATATCAGATCTCGCCGAATCCATTCGCGATTTTATTTACCGACTGTCGACTCATATAACTCAGCCTTATCCAACCGGACCTTCTTCTCTTGCAATATATGCTTCGAAACCAACGATAAAACACATAACCTCTGTGTTTACTTCTCCTCAGCGCTCCCTTGCACTCTCATTCTTATACCGTAACAGCGGCGTGAGGATAAACTCAATCAGGTACCGCTTACCGGTTTTAACTTCGGCAGTGACACTCATACCGGGCACCAGATCAACCTCACGACCATCGACCCAAAGTGCTTTTTTATCCATCAACAATCGCGTTTTGTAAATCAGACCGCGCTTCTCATCGGCTACCGCATCGCTAGATACGTTATCTACCCGGGCTTCGATAATTCCATATTTAGTAAATGGAAAAGTATGCACCTTAATTTCTGAATTCTGCCCCTGATGGACAAAGCCAATATCCTTATTCTCAAGCCATGCCTCAACCATCAACTGCTGATTCTCAGGAATTATCTTCATCAACTGCTGCGCAGGGGTTACAACGCCACCAACGGTATGCACCGCAAGCTCCTGAACTACACCATTAACCGGCGCTAACAACACCTGCTTACGATTCAGATCACGCGCCTTATTCAACTCTTCAGACATAGACGCGAATTGGCGATCAAGCTCTATCAGCTGCTGCAGATTCTCACTACGGGTTTGCGCAATAAGAGACTCCTGTTGCTGACGCAACTCTTCCAGCTGAGCATCAAGCTGTACATTACGAGCCTTTGAAGCCACCAGATCGTGTTTTTGCTCAACCCGCTCCTGCTCAAGTTCAAGAAACTGAACCCGGGCTGCCATCTTCTTCGCCATCAAAGAGCTTAACGCATCCACTCGCTGAGCAATTAAAGGAAGCGTCGATTGTAACTTACTGATCACAGCACCATTCATATCCCGCTCAGCAGCCTTATCCAGTATGCGCTGATCAAGCCGGGACAACTCAGCACGAAAGCCGGCTATCTGCTGCTTCAAAAGAGAACTTTGTGTAGACTTTTCAGCAGCTGAAATACCCTCGGGCCAATCGATCAGCGGGATAGCGCCAGATTTAAACTGCTCGGTTAGCAACGCCACGAAATAGCGCATACGCTCTGCATTGATACGGTTCTGATGAACCTCCAGGCTAAGGCGGTGCAGATCTGCAGCTGTCTGAGTACGATCGAGAATAATAAGTGGCTCGCCCTGTTTCACCACTTGCCCCTCGGCGACCAGAATCTCTGCCACCACACCTCTCTCATACGGCTGAATCTGCTTAACCTGACCGAAAGGAACTATCTTACCTTCGGCCGTTGCCACGATATTAACCTGACCAAAACAAGCCCATATTATTCCGACAGTAAACAAAACTATCAGTAACCAGGCGGTTATGCGCCCCAGCGGATGGGGTGGCCGTTCCTGTATTTCCAGGGCCGCCGGCAAAAAGTCCAGCTCCTGTTTTTGAAGCTTTTCATCCCCCAGAGTAGAGCGGGACTGCCATGCATTTTTGAGTTTTTCGAACATCCTTATTCTCTTCTCTTTTCAGGCTTAGCTGGTTATCGGGTTGCTGCCTGCAGGCTCTTTGCGTATTGAAGGAACGCCTGACTGATAACCATGCAAGGTAGAGTAATAACCCTTCATTGCCAATAGCTGATCGTGACTTCCAGACTCCACAATCTGTCCTTTTTCGACGACGATAATGCGATCGCACTGACGCACTGTCGAGAGCCGGTGAGCAATGATAAATACAGTTCGGTTACGACAGATTGCCGTCATATTATTTTGGATAATCCGCTCGGATTCATAATCCAGAGCACTGGTTGCCTCATCAAAAATCAGCACCCTAGGATCGGTGATTAACGCACGCGCTATTGCGATTCGCTGACGCTGGCCGCCTGATAAGTTACAACCATGTTCGCCTACGGGGTTATCATAGCCTTCCGGCAGTTCAAGAATAAATTCATGCGCGCCCGCTAATTTTGCAGCCCTTACTACAGCTTCCATCGGCAGGCCCGGGTTGGCCAGAGCAATATTCTCTCTGATCGAGCGATTGAATAGAAAGTTCTCTTGTAACACTACTCCGATGTTGCGCCGCAGCCAGGCAGTATCGACCATCGCAAGATCGACACCATCAACTAACACCCTGCCATTTTCCGGAATATACATCCGTTGAATAAGCTTAGTGAGGGTACTTTTACCAGAACCTGAGCGGCCAACGATCCCGATCACCTCACCGGGCCTGATATCCAGGGATACATTATTAAGTATCTGCGGCCCGTCCTGGCGATAGCGGAAACTGGTATTATCGAAACTTACCCGCCCCTTCAACTCAGGCAAAGTACTGCGGTTAGGATTGTAACCAGGCTCTTTAGGGGTATTCAGAATATCACCCAGGCGTTTAACGGAAATACCAGCCTGCTGAAAATCCTGCCACAACTGAACCAACTTAAGAATCGGTCCTGAGACACGCCCGGCTATCATATTAAACGCCACCAGCTGACCGACAGACAACGAACCATCGATAACCAGGTGTGCTCCCCACCAGATAATCAGCAGCGTGGTAATCTTGTTGATGAAGCCCGCTATCTGATTGGCAACATTATTCAGGTTATTGGCCCGGAAAGAAGCGGTCACATAGAGAGATAGCTGATCCTCCCATTTACGTTGCATCTGTGGCTCTACCGACATCGCTTTCAGGGTCTCAACCCCGGTAACCGCTTCAACCAGAAACGCCTGATTCTCGGCCCCGTGCTTAAACTTCTCATCGAGGCGATGACGTAAGATCGGCGTAATATAGATCGACAGCGCGATATAAAACGGCAACGTACCCAAAACAATCAGGGTTAATGTCGGGCTGTAGAACCAGAGCACTGCAAAAAACACAACGGTGAACAGCAGATCAATCACCAACGTTAGCGCGGAACCGGTTATAAAGTTACGTATCGTTTCCAACTCGCGAACCCGGGCGACACTCTGACCAACCTGACGGGATTCGAAATATGCCAGCGGTAGCGAAACCAGGTGATTAAACAGTTTCGCCCCTAACTCGACATCCACCCTGTTGGTGGTATGAGAAAAAATATAGGTTCGCAACCCGCCCAGCACCGCATCAAACAGCGCCACCACCACAAAACCAAAAGCCAGCACATCCAGAGTAGTAAAGCCCTTATGTACCAGAACCTTATCCATCACCACCTGAAAGAACAGAGGCGTTACCAGGGCAAATAACTGGAGAAAAAAAGAGATCAGCAGAACTTCGGCGAACAGCTTGCGGTATTTAACCAGTGAAGGGATAAACCAGCTCAAATCAAATTCTTTAAAGCTATCCAGCAAACCGCCCCGCCGGGTCAGTAAAATAAGCCGCCCATCCCAAACCGCCTCTAGCCCTTCCCGCGATAGCGCCTCGGGCTGAGACGCTCCAGCCCGCAGAATAAGGGCCTTATCTGCATCGACGCTCTTTTCTGTCCCGCTTTCATGGCTCGACACCCGGGCCAAAACAAAAAATTCGCCTTCATTATCGATACCTATTGCTGGCAGGCTTGAGTTATTAAGGCGACTGAAATTGGTTTCAAGTTGGCGGGCCTTTAAACCAAGCTTTTTAGCTGCGCGCAAAAGCTCCAGCGAGCCGAACGGCTTACCTGGTGTTGCAAACTGATGTTGAAGCTGCTGCGGCTCTGCCGGTTGGCCATGAACCCGGAGAATAGTGACTAAAGCGAATAAACCGCTATCAATAGCGTCTTGTTGCTGATCCATAAATTAGCATCATCCTTGGTGCTAGAAAAATTCCATTTATACGTGCTACACAGAATGTTACAGATATATATTGAGAGACTGGTCAACAATCTTTGTAAATATCGATATCTGAATATCCCTATCAATGTATAAACTGGATTACCGCATTGAATCAGGAACGACACTGTGTAACAGGTTTACGGCAAAAAAACCGCAATATGCTGATAGCATAACCTATCGTATAACAATGTCTAGATTTTAAACAAATTAATATTAAAATTAAAAGACCTCTATCTTATAAAACATAAGCTTACTGAATTACAATCAAACGAAAACACAAAAAAAGCCGCTCTTGGCGGCTTTTTCAATACAGCAACAACTACTTATCTTTCGCTTCACCATTGGCCGCTGACGTATCCGGTTTTGGCGGCTCTTCTCCAGCTTCGCCCGGCGGGGTAAACATATTCCACATCGCCATATTCTGATCAGCGATTTTATTCATCACATTCAATGGGTTGGTCACGCCCATCATATTCTGCATCTGTTCACGAATCCGCTCCTGATGCTCAATAAATGTAGAGATACTCTGCTCCAGGTACTGACTCATCATGCCCTGCATACTATCGCCATAAAAGCGGATCAGTTGCTGTAACACCTGATTGGTAAGCAAAGTACCGTGCCCCATCGCTTCCTGCTCACTAATAATTTGTAGCAGAATATTACGAGTCAGGTCCGCTCCGGTTTTTGAATCCTGAACCTGGAATACTTCCTGATTCAGCACTAACTGCTTCACATCTTCCAGGGTGATATAGCAGCTGCGAGAGGTGTCATACAGACGTCGATTGGTATACTTTCTTAAAATTCGCAAAATATCATCTCTCTAATAGTGCACTTTTTATCTCTGTACCCAGTCCGTTGCTAGTCAGAGCTTTTTTTACTGCCACCGGTATATGAGGTCATCATATTCATCAGCATTTTTTGTATCGTATCCATAGAGCCCAGGCTATTAGCCATATAAGGCTGAAACAGGGTCAGCGGGTCATAACCTTCAGCACCCGCCTCCATTCGCTCCTGGATTTTCTGCATCATCTCTTTCTGGAAAGTCTCAACGTCTGGCAGACCTAATACTTTACGGAGTTCTTCAGGCGTCATCTCAACATCGATTTTGAAATTCATATCCAGCCCTTCGTTTAGAAAAAGACGATTGTTATGCCTGTTGATTATATATTGTAACCAAGCAACTACTTTGCCCGAAAACACTAAATCAACCAAAAATTAATGTATTCCCTAATACTATACCAACTGCAGTGCAAAACAAATTTATCGATTCGTTTGTGCACAATTTTCCGGTTTGATCCATATAGTTGCGAGCAACACTGCAACAAACACTGCGCCAGCGGCAGTATAAAATGTTGCGCCTGCACCAAGGGTATCCCAGGCCAATCCACTAACAAGAGCCCCGGCAGCACCACCAAAACCAAATCCAAAACTACTGAACATCGCCTGCCCCTGGCCATGACAGCCCGGTGTAAAATAATGGTGCACTAAGGCTATCCCTACCGCATGCAGTGAGCCAAAAGTGACCGCATGCAACGACTGAGCAAATAACATAAGCGGAAGATTATCCGGCGTAAACCCGATTAACAACCAGCGTAGTACACACAACACCAGACTGATAATCATCACAAATCTAAGACCTAAACGACCGATGATGCGGTGCATGTAGATAAAGATGATAACCTCAGCAATCACGCCAATAGCCCATAACAAGCCGATCTCAACCCTGCTATAACCGAGACTATCCATCAATACTGAATAAAAGGTGTAATACGGACCATGACTAAACTGAATCAGGAAGCAAATAGCAAAAAATGCCAGCACCTGAGGCCGCAGCAACTGCTGCTTAAATCCGCTTTCATTCTGGTCACGCTCTACGGCCTCACCACTAACAAATAGCGAAGACAGCCAGATACAGATCATTAACCCCAGCATAAGATGAGGTAACCAGCGCACCTCTATCAGATCAAGTAGCCAGCCTATACCAACAACCGTTATGATAAATCCGATAGAACCCCATAGCCGAACTCTGCTATACAATTCCGTTCTGGAGCCAAGATGCGTCAACGTAATCACTTCAAATTGAGGTAATACCGCATTCCAGAAGAAGCTAAAACCAGCCATCACCAGGGCAATTCCCCAGGCACTTTCCTGCCAGAAAATTGCGATGAAAATGATGCAGGTAGCCAGCGATCCCAAACGCACAATCGCAACTCGTTGACCCGTGCGATCGGCGACCCAACCCCAGATATTTGGTGCGATGATACGGGACGCCATCAGAATCGACATCAGAATACCGATAGTCTCGGCATTAAAGCCGAAAGATTTCAGATACAAGCTCCAGTATGGAACCAGCGCACCCAGCAACGAAAAATAGAAAAAGTAGAAGCCGGATAGCCGGGTATATGTATTCAGATTCATTCTGTTTTTCAGACCCTATCCAGCATTTAGTCAGATTCACTCTAAGCTAGCACAAATGAAAAAGGGAGACATCAGCCTCCCTTCACAGCAATCCTTCAGAGATCAATCAGTCATCACCTAACACTTCAAGAACATACTGTGGCAGAGCGAAAGAACCGGTATGAATTGCCGGATTGTAGTAACGGGTTTTAATACCGCTCGCAGTGAAGCGCTGAGCAATAGTATCTACCGATTGCTGACGTATAGCCGCATTATCACAACCCCAGGCAAACGTCATTGCGCCGCCAATGTAGGTCGGCACGGCAGCAGTATAGAATGACTGATCAGTAAAGTATGGGCTCAGGCGCTGGCGGGTTGTCAAAACCTCATCTGGCTGCATATACACAACACCATTCTGTGCCACGAATACACCACCATCATTCAGGCAGCGCTTACAACCCTCATAGAATTTACTGCTGAACAACACTTCACCCGGCCCAACAGGATCAGTACAGTCAGATATAATAACGTCATATTTTTCATCGGTCTGGCAAACATAGTCGATTCCATCGCCAATAACGATTTTCGCCCGAGGGTTGTCGTATGCGCCCTGAGAATGATTCGGCAGATACTTAACGCACATGTCGATTACCGCCTGATCGATCTCAACCTGCGTAACAGATTCAACTGAATCATGCTTTAGTACTTCGCGCAACATACCTCCATCGCCACCGCCAATTATCAATACTTTCTTAGCACTGCCGTGGGCCAGAATAGGCACATGAGTCAGCATCTCATGGTAAATGAACTCATCTTTCTCGGTGGTCTGGATAATACCATCCAGCGCCATCACGGTACCGAACATAGGATTTTTGAAAATAATCAGATGCCAGGAATCGGTTTGTTGCTCAAATAGCACCTCTTCCACTGCATATTCCTGTCCATATCCGTTGTAGAGAGTTTCTTTATACGTCGTCATTAATTGTACCTTGTACCTTGTACCTAGTAACTACAAGCCTCTTCTTACGAGACTTATCTGTTCAAAATAAAAGACCCCGTCCGTACCACCGGAAAGGGCCTGATAGTTCACCCAGCTAACTGAGCGCAAAACTATACCGGTTGATTACGCTTTAATTACCGGTGTTGCACATTGCACATCGGCGTTCTGAGCACGATGACGCAGCAGATGATCCATCAACACAATCGCCATCATGGCTTCTGCAATTGGTGTCGCTCGAATACCGACACAAGGATCATGACGCCCCTGAGTTACTACTTCAATCGCTTCACCTTTATCGTTGATGCTACGACCCGGCAGGCGCAAACTCGACGTCGGCTTCAATGCGATATGGGCTGTTATGTCCTGACCAGTGGAGATACCACCGAGGATACCGCCAGCATGATTCGATAAGAAGCCTTCTGGGGTCATCTCATCGCGATGCTCGGTTCCCTTCTGCTCAACCGCGGCAAAACCATCACCGATCTCAATACCTTTAACCGCATTAATACTCATCAATGCATGCGCCAGATCCGCATCCAGCCGATCAAAGATAGGCTCACCCAAGCCAACTGGCACACCGCTGGCATTGACACTGATTTTAGCACCGATGGAGTTGCCCTCTTTACGCAGGGCATCCATGTACTCTTCCATTTCAGCCACTTTACTTGCATCCGGGCAGAAGAATGGGTTCTGCTCTACCTGAGTCCAATCGAAGCTATCGATCTTAATCGGCCCAAGTTGAGAAAGATAACCACGTACCTCAATGCCTTTTTGCGCCAGATATTTTTTAGCTACCGCTCCTGCAGCAACTCGCATCGCAGTTTCACGCGCAGAAGAGCGTCCGCCACCACGGTAGTCCCGGAAACCATATTTGTGGGTATAAACGTAATCAGCGTGCGCCGGACGGAAAGTCTCGGCTATATTGGAATAGTCCTTAGAACGCTGGTCGGTATTCTCAATTAACAGACCGATCGGTGTTCCGGTGGTTTTACCTTCAAATACACCAGACAAAATTTTCACCTCATCCGCCTCTCGACGTTGAGTAGTATGTCGGGATGTTCCCGGCTTACGTCGATCCAGATCACGCTGCAGATCTGCTTCAGACAATTCGATTCCCGGAGGACAACCATCGATAATACAACCCAGTGCCGGACCGTGGCTTTCTCCGAATGTAGTAACTGTAAACAGTTTACCGTAAGTATTTCCTGACATCGTATAGTCCCGAATGTAGTGCCAAATAGAGTGCTAAAAGTAGTGCCAAATCCTGCGCCAAATGTCGTATCTATAAACCGTACTTATATAGAATTCGTACCTGTATAGCGCTGATGATAAATATCAATAAAGTATAACGCGGCTACTCAGATAGAGCTGCAATACTGTTTAACTTCTGCCGCCGTAAGCAGAAATATACCATTACCGCCCTGTTCCAGTTCGACCCAGATAAAAGGGATCTCAGGAAACTGCTGCTGCAGATGCACTTCGCTGTTACCTACTTCAACCACCAGCAAGCCATCATCCGTCAGATACTCTGCCGCTTGTCGCAGAATCTGTTTGGTAATTTCAAGACCATCCGGACCAGACCCCAGCGCAAGACCCGGCTCATGCTGATACTCATCCGGCATACTATCCAGATCTGCCTTATCGACATACGGCGGATTACTCACAATCAGATCATAGCGTCGCCCGGTTAAATTAGAAAACAGGTCGCTTTCTACCGCGTGTACCCGGTCAGTTAACTCGTGGCGCCGAATATTTCTGCGGGCCACTTCAAGGGCATCCCCTGAAATATCAGCTACATCAACTTCAGCTTCTTCAAAAGCATAGGCGCAGACAATGCCGATACAGCCGCTACCGGTACACAGATCCAGAATCCGCTCTACCGGCCCCTCGCGAAACCAGGGAGCAAAATGCTGTTCAATCAGCTCCTGCACCGGAGACCGGGGAATCAATACCCGCTCATCCACGTAAAAAGGTAAGCCAGCATACCAGGCCTCCCCTATTATGTAGGGTAGCGGTCGACGCTGATCGACCCGCTGCACCAGGAAATCCAGCACCCGCTGCTTTTCATCAGTTGTGATGCGAGAGTCCAATAGCTGCTGATCACTGCTCCAAGGCAGGTGCAGTGCACCTAGCACTAACTGCACTGCCTCATCCCACGGATTATCAGTACCATGGCCAAAATAGATGTCGTACTGGTAAAACTGACTCATACTGAAACGGATAAAATCGCGAATAGTATGCAGTTCTTTTACTGTCTGTGCTTGATTGATGGTCATGTCTGGATAGATAATTCGCTCGGATTAAGTTTCAGCCCTGAATGGAACCGTTTACAGGGCCGTATATGTTAATAAATATTGTCTGCGAACGCTATGTCTGAAAAAGATCTTCCAGAAAACGGCGAGTTTGATTTTAGCAGTGCCATGAAGGGCATTACCCGTCATAAGCACGATAAAGCCGATCTCAAAGGAACGCCTGCAAAACTCAGAGCCGCTAACGACGAAACGTCGCGTTATAAAAGACAGATGGCGTCACAGGATGTAGAAGAGCTGGTTGATGGTCTCTCTTCTGAGGTTGTTAAGCTGGTTGAAACCGAAGACGAGTTGATTTACGCAACGCCCGGAGTCCAGCTAAAACTGATGAAGCGTCTGAAGCAGGGACATGTTCCCTGGAACGCGGGGCTTGACCTTCACGGCATGACTCTGGACGACGCCCGCAACGAACTGAGTGGTTTTATCCGGGAATGCAGCAACCAACAGTTTCGCTGCATTATGGTCATCCATGGCAAAGCCTATAGCGGAGAAGGTCAGCAGCCACTGATGAAGTCCTATGTGAATGACTGGCTGCGTCAGATGCCGCAAGTTATAGCCTTTACTTCAGCGCAGCCAAAGGATGGCGGCACCGGTGCACTTTATGTACTGTTGAAACGGCCAAAATAGTCTGATAAAAACTTTACCTAGGGGTCCAGATCACGTACCTTAGCCCCTTTTTCGACGCTGCTGAAATGTTTAGTAGAAAACATGCAAGTGGCCAAGTAATACCAAAACAGGATTTCTCACTGTAATGGAAAAAGAATTCGCAAGCATTATCGAGCAACTGGGTGAAGATGTCAGTCGCCCGGGCCTGGTCGATACACCAAAACGCGCTGCCAAAGCGATGAAGTTTCTGACCCGCGGTTACCAGCAGAGCCTTGATGAAGTTATCAACGGCGCGATGTTCCCCACAGAGAACAGCGAGATGGTTATCGTTAAGGACATCGAACTGTATTCCATGTGTGAGCACCATATGTTGCCGTTTATCGGCAAATGTCACGTGGGTTACATTCCTAATGGCCAGGTCATCGGACTGTCTAAGATCGCCCGTATCGTCGATATGTATGCCCGCCGACTGCAAATCCAGGAAAACATGACCAAAGAGGTCGCCGATGCAATCATGCAGGCGACCGGGGCTGCCGGTGTTGGCGTGGTTATCGAAGCCAAGCACATGTGTATGATGATGCGCGGCATAGAGAAGCAAAACAGCAGTATGAAGACCTCTATGATGCTCGGCATTTTCCGCAGCAATCAGGCAACTCGGACCGAGTTCCTGTCGCTGATCAGGTGAGTCGATTCTGCAGACAGTCAGAGCTGCCATTGATAACTCGATGGTAATAAAAAAGGAGCCCAGGCTCCTTTTTTATTATATCGCCTTCAAGGCTCTTAACTAGCGCAGCCGGCTCGACTCGAGTCTTTCCATCTGCTTACGGGTAATCTCACGACCCAATTCGATCATTTCGGCAGCACGATGAAACTCGTAAAACCGACAGGCATCTTTGGGAATTCCCACCAACAGATCCGGCGGATAGCCTGCCACTTTATATTTACCGAGCGATTCCTGCATCACCTCAACAGCACTGAGTAAAATATCTATACGACCAGTAGCCTTGCTATTACCATTACCGTTTGGCCGCGAATTTTCAACAGCATCAGCTTGAACCTGCTTACCGCTTGCCGTATCAGCATTCCACTCATCGCTAAAGCCAGAACGATTCAGATACTGAGTGTCCGGCAGATTTATCTTAACCTGCTGAGCCTCAGCATTAAGATCAACAGCAATTATAAGATCAGCATGCGCCGCTACAGTCGGAATAATCGGAATGGGATTCAACACACCACCATCCAGCAGGATCCGATCATCCTCAATGACTGGTGTGAAAAAACCCGGCACCGCAATCGATGCCCTTATCGCATCCAGCAGTGAGCCATTCTGGAACCAAACCTCTTTCTGATGGGTGATATCAGTGGACACGGCAGTATAGCTTATTGGCAGATCTTCAATCATCGGATTACCAACGATCTCCCTTAACTTCGCCAGTAAACGCTCGCCACGGATAGTCCCCTCCCCCCGTAACGTGACATCCATCAGTTTGAAAACATCCATCCAGGACAAGCTGGTCACCCAATCACGGTAATCACCAAGGCGCCCACAAGCATAGACCCCACCAACTAATGCCCCCATTGAGCTGCCAGCTATGCAGATGACCTCATAGCCACGCCGCTCTAACTCTTCAATGACTCCGACATGCGCATAACCTCTGGCGCCTCCGCTACCCAGCACCAACGATACCGTGGTCTTCATCAGCTATCCCCCTCAGTACTGCTGAACCCAAACACCAGGACTCGACCTTTGCTCCATGCTTGGAATTAATGGCCCAACCCCCGCTGTTTCAATTCTGTCTTGCTCAACTCCAGCCTCGAGGAGCAACTGCGCGACTCTATCTGCATTAGCCTGGGATGCAAGAATCATATCCATAAGCGATTGTCCTTGGACAGCGGCCATATAACCGGCCAGAACAATCCTGTCTTTATTGTTTTGCAGCAGATATTCAATCAAGGGCTTTACCCCCTCAGCCAGCTTCGCAGGACTACTGAGATCAACTGCCAACCAGCTAAAGCCTTGCTGATGCAGATCGTTAGCTATCGAATCCGCACTCTGCTGTTCAGGCTGAACAATATCTATATGAGCATACACCCTGCGGTTCCCCCGCTTAACTATGTACAGAGCAACATGAGCATCACCAACCCTGGCAGCAAGATATGACTGAGAACGGTCAATACCGTAAAGCTCGGCCACATTAAACATATTATTGGCCCATTGATTACTGCTACCACATTGACGACTGCTGCACTTAAATAGCATCTCGGAATTTTGCTGCTCAAGCTGTGCCAGAAAGTGATCAAAGACATCGGCAGCCCCATGACCATCTGGAATCCGGTACGTAATGCTGGTCAAACGACCTTGTAAACGTATCGACAGCTCCGGCGCTATCACCCCTTCGACCTTTTTCATCGGACCAAGGGCCATAGCATGGTCGGGGACAGAGTCTGTTTGGTAATGAACAATCCAGGACAAGCCATAACGCTGCAGTAATGGATGATCGATCGCACCTGTCTTATCACGGGCTGCGAGCACCGGCTGTACGCAAAATGATAACAGCACCCCTATAACCAGTAATCGCTTCAGCATAACCACTCCTTTGTAAAAATATGATCACCAATCAAACTGCATTGGTCCTTGCCTGTTGTATAAGCTTAGCAATTTGCTGCGCGGCCTGCGGCTCAAGATGCAAATGGTGACCGCCTTTCAGGGTTTGGCTTTGAATATCAGGAAACAGCGAGATACGACGATCACTCTGAGCGACCCCCTTATCACCCAGCACCAGCAGGGTCGGCGCTGCCACCCGGGTAATGAAGCTTTCCACCTGTGATTCCGACAGTCGCATTACAGAAGGCAATACCAGGCTCGGGTCGCTACGCCAGTAAAACCCATCATGCCGCTGAATAATACCCCGCCCAACCAGCCAGCGCGCAGCTTCGTCATCAACCGGAAAGCGACCACTAATTCGAGCAGCAACAGCATCATCCACTGATGCATAAGGCCGCTGCTGACGTTTCTGCATCCGTTTTCGCTTGTTAATCGCCTGAGCAAGTTGCTCAGCCACATCTTTCGGCTCAGTGACTAACGGGGCGATACCTTCGATCAACATGAGTCGGCTGACCCGATCCGGATATGCACCGGCAATCAGAGTCGCGATGCTCGCGCCCATAGAATGGCCAAGGATTTCGAAATGCTCAAGGCCCAACTGATCAGCGACACCCAGCACATCCAGAACATTGTCCCAGATATAGTAAGGCATGGACGCAGGCCTGTGGTCTGAGTAACCATGCCCCATAAGATCAAGTGCTATCAGCCTTACCCCTTTTAATAAAGGCGCCAGACGATTAAACGTAGCAGCATTGTCTAGCCAGCCATGCAATCCAATAACTGGCGTGTCGGAAGGCTTACCCCAGGCCTTTGCAGCAATGAGATGACCATTTACTTCAAAGCGAAGCTCTTCAACTTGTATAGTTTTTTCTTCTGAAACCATCTTACCCGCTTATACGACGTCGGCTTATTCGATACCCCAGCATACAAAAATAGGCTAGTATCTCCCACTGTTTTTTCTTTTTATCACAATTAGTTAAGCATGGACGCATAAGGAATCACGATGGCCCAACCCAAGCCAGACAGCCTGCTGAAGATACAACGTAGCGGATTAATATTACTGGCGGTACTGTTCCTGCCCGCCTCTCTCTTCTTTCAACCTAACCTGGGCGGAGAAGGCCTCTCGATCACATTTAACAGCACGGTGTGGATCACAGCCAGTCTGATTATCTGCTGCGCAACATTTGCCATGCTGAAACTCGGAAGCATTGAATATCCGACGGCCCTGCTGGCTCTGCTAGCGATGCCGGTAGGCATAATAGCCAGCGGCTTTATCGTGGAAAACTTTCTACCCGTAGAATGGGTATTCCGACAACTATATATACTGGCTGGATTTTTTTTCCTGCTGGCGTTGTTTCAGTTTCGTTTTACATTCCGCCAGACAGAGCAGCTATTACTCATTATTTTGATAGCGGGCATTGTTCACGCCCTGTACGCCATCAGTCAGATATTCTGGCCACAGCTTTTCTCCCAATTCAGGGCTCCGAGAATGGGATGGGCGCCGTACGGTATTTTCCAGCAGATAAATCTACTGGCCAGCTTTCAGGCCAGCGCACTCCTCATTGGCGTCTATCTTCTCAGCAGACCTATAGGTCGCAGCCAATCTTTAAGCACCCGATTGATTATTCTGCTGGCAATCCTGCTCAGTAGCTTTCTGGTCTTTTATGCCGGATCCAGGGTCGGCTTACTCGCGGCAATTCTGGGTTTACTACTGATTACCTGCAGTCGTTACCGGCAATTACTGAATAATAGAAAGCTGCTCATTATTGCACTCATACTCTTTATAGGCGCGGGTTTTGCCGGAAAGGAAGGACTTGAGCGCTCAGGTAAGAAATTTCAGGATATTATCACTAATGAAGAGCAAGGTGTTGCCGTACAAGGCGCCAGTTCACGTAAGAACATTTACGCTATATCCCTGGATCTGTTTCTGCAAGCTCCAATAGCTGGGCACGGTATCGGTAGTTTCCAGAAAGTATGGCACGAGAAAAAAGTAGAATACCTGGCTGCGCACCCAAATGCCCTGTTCCCTTCACAACGACTTAGCCACCCCCACAACGAGTTGTTTTTCTGGCTGATCGAGGGTGGCATCCTGGCCATTGCGGGAATACTTATCACCGCACTGACCATTATGGTCGCAGCCTTTAACTGTGGTTGGCGTCGTGGCCTTGCCTATCTGGCCCTGCTCTGCCCGATACTACTGCACACCCAGGTTGAACTACCCTTTTATATCAGCAACATCCACTGGTTCCTGCTGCTGACCCTGCTATTTATAATACTTCGCCACCGTCGTAAACAGAGTAAGCTTCGACTCAGCCGCGCAGCGACGGTAACCATTGCAACAACGTCAATCACAGTACTGCTACTGACAAGCTTATTCATGATTCAGGCACTGGCGGCCAACTCAGGCATTGTGCGATTCCTGCAATCCAGGATGTCGCAACCGGCACACCTGGAAACAGCATTGGAGAATTTCTATTTTCGGGACGACGCCGAGCTATACCTTATGCGCACTTTGCTATTAAGAGACCTGAATAATCAAAGT
The DNA here is from genome assembly GCF_050870985.1 of Amphritea sp. HPY. Lineage (NCBI taxonomy): Bacteria > Pseudomonadati > Pseudomonadota > Gammaproteobacteria > Oceanospirillales > Oceanospirillaceae > Amphritea > Amphritea sp. HPY. The sequence continues at coordinate 1,677,901 of NZ_CP194015.1, forward strand.
AACGACTTCGCGCCTAAGTTTATTGAATGGGCCGAGCCTGTTATCGAGTATCGTCCCATCGAACAGTTGTATATCGATCTTGCAAGAGCTTATCTGGCAATAGGAGAGAAGAAACAGGCCGGATTGATAATCGACCGGGGCATTGCGATATACCCGACAAGCAACACACTGAACCAGGCACAGACGAAGATCTATGAAGTGATTAACAAACCAGAATCGACGGCAATTAATACCGTCTCAGCAGCCGCCCCAACCCCGCAGCCGGCACCTCAAGATCAATAACAACCATCGCCCCGGGCTGCATCGGCTCAGGGCGTGTAAGATCTCCCTCGCAGAGCAAAGACACCAGATAGCCGATAAGCGGCTGATGGGTCACCAGCAGGAGCGACTCATCTTTCTGCTGAGACAACCAGTCGATCACCGCTTGCGGGGAAGAGTCTGGTGTAAGAATCTCCAGCGAATGCAACAGTGCAGGCTTCTGTTGCTGTACAAGATCTGCCGTTTGTACAGTACGCAAATAGGGGCTGTGTACGATTCGGGTCACACATGACAGCTCACCGGCGGCGGTATTAAGCATTGCCTGCAATCGCAGAACGCCACCACGGGTGAGATGCCGTTCGTAATCGGATGGCGCATCAAAGCCAGCCTCACCATGGCGCAGTAACAGCAGTCGCATCAGTCGCTATCACGCGGCAGAAGAAACTCCACATCGCTACTCTGAGTGCTGAGCATCATCGTCTTTGCCACTTCGGACACCGGTGCATTTTCAAACACAACCTGATACAAACCGGCAACCAGCGGCATATACACACCGAGAGTATCAGCTTTTTCTTTAACGTAACGCAGGGTATTCACTCCCTCTGCCACCTCACCTAACGACTCTACCGCCTGCTCCAGGGTTTTGCCTTCACCCAAAGCGTAACCAACCCTGTAGTTTCGACTCAGTGGCGAAGAACAGGTGACTATCAGGTCGCCAACACCGGCAAGCCCCAGAAAAGTCATAGGATTAGCACCAAGCTGTACCGCAAAGCGGCTCATCTCAGCCAGACTGCGGGTCATCAGCATACTCTTAGTGTTCTCCCCCATACCGAGTGCAGAACTCAGACCAGAAGCGATCGCGTAAATATTTTTCAACGTTCCACCAAGCTCCACGCCATACATATCTGAACTGGCATAGACCCTGAAGTAAGCACAGTGCATCGCCGCCTGAATAGCCTTACGCACAGAGTCATCTGCACTTGCCACCACTGTCGCTGTAAGCTGTTTTTGCACTATCTCTTTAGCCAGATTAGGACCGCTCAATACTCCTATCCGGTTATCTGGCAGCTCTTCAGCCAAAATCTGACTCATCAGACTGAAGTTTTTTGCTTCAATTCCTTTGGTAGTGCTAACCACGATCTGAGAAGGCTTGAGATAGACTTTAGCCTGCTGCGTCACAGCACGGAAGGACTGACTGGGAATAGAGATAAATACGATATCAGAGTCGGCCAGGGCATACTCCAGGTCCGAGGTCGCTTCAATTAGATCAGACAGCTTGCGTCCGGGCAGATAACGGCTATTCATCCGCTCCGTATTAACTTCTGCCGCCCTGTTACTGTCACGCATCCAAAGCTTGACCGGCAAGCCTTTATCACCGATCAGGTTGGCTATTACTGTACCAAAACTACCACCGCCCAATACGGTTACACTGACGCCATTCACCATGGTGAAAGTTCCTTATCTGTTTTGACTGTTACTTATCTGTTACTAACTGCGGCTATTATCCAGAGAGTCTAGCAATTTATTGACCCCCGCAAACAACAGCTTGACGATAAAAAAGCCAATTACCGCCAGCACTACAAACAACATTGCGACCTTTATATCACCGGTCTTCTGATAACCGGCAAAAGCCACCGCTAAGAAAAAAAGACTGACCAAAGCGCCCAATATGCGACTGATCCGTCCGGTATTATGTTTATCCACTTATCACCTCAGGATGAACAACTGATCGATAGATTTCTACCCCATTCAGGAGTTGCCTGAGAGTATATCCCGAAATCCTGATTTTGATAGGGGTATCTGAGTACGGACAGCAGCTTTACTATTTCACTATGATCTCCATCATACGCTCTGCGTACAGCTTCTTCCGCCAGATAACTACGAAGTATGTAACGAGGATTACTGCGCGCCATAATCTCAACACGTAGCTTTTTACATTCGATTCTGGCCCGGTAACGCTGCAGCCAGCCAGTAATTCCTGACTGATCAGAAAACAGTTCAGAAAAGCCCTTATTGCCAGCATCACTTTCGTGCTGGAGCAAGGCGAAAGCCCGACTATAGTCGACACCGTCTCCAGCCATCAATTGCAGCAGATCCTGAATCAATTGTGGATCCCCCAGTCGCTTATCAGCAAGACCAAGTTTGCTGCGCATCAAGTCGGTATAGACTACTGCATAGACCGCCTCAAACCGCCCCAAAACCACCTCCAGGCCAGCTTTCGGGACAAGACCACTTAATGTCTGAGCAAGGCACACACAATTCCACAGAGCAATAGAGGGCTGCTGCCCGAAAGCATAACGACCATACTCATCAGAACGATTACTGACAAATCCGGGATCATAGTCATCTAAAAAAGCAAAGGGGCCGTAGTCCAGTGTCAGGCCCAGAATAGACATATTATCGGTATTTAAAACCCCATGACAAAAACCAACCGCCTGCCAGTTAGCTACTAAAGTCGCAGTGCGTTCAACAACCTGTTGAAACAGATCAAGATAGGGGTTCTCTGCCGCAAGAGATGCAGGGTAATGATGCTCAATTACAAAATCGGCCAAACGCTTTAACTGTTCCGCCTGGCGACTGTAATAAAAGTACTCAAAATGACCAAAACGAATGTGGCTGGGACTAAGGCGCAGCATACCGGCCGCAAACTCGATAGAGTCACGGTAGATCTGTGTCTCACTGCCGATTATGCATAACGCCCGCGTGGTAGGGATACCCAGCGCAGCCATCGCTTCGCAGCCGAGATACTCACGAATAACCGAGCGTAAAGAGGCCCTGCCGTCACCATGGCGCGAGTAGGGGGTGCGCCCACAACCTTTCAGCTGCAGCTCCCACAACTGCCCATCCGGCGCTGCTACTTCGCCAAGAAGCAATGCCCGACCGTCGCCAAGCTGAGCTGAATAACCGCCAAACTGATGCCCGGAATAGACCGTAGCAAGCGGCACACTCCCTTTTAGCAACCGATGGCCGGAAAACAAAACGCTCAGCTCCAACTCACGGACCTGACATGGATCGAGTCCTATCAGAGACGCTGCGGATGTACTAAAAGCGACTAAACCGGGATTTTTCAGCGGCTGCGGCTGCAGCCGACTGTAGAACTCTTCAGGTAGCTGCAGATAACGATTACTGAGGCTTAACGAACTAAGGTCCGATTGCGTCATAACCATTCAACTACCTGTTTATTATCTGCGACCCTGATCAGCTGACACCGGATCAGACCGCTTCCAGTAAGTTAGGATCTGGATAGATACATTCCATTTTCACACCGGCTTCGGCTTCGATATCTGGCAACAGGAAGGCATCGTCTTCGGTTGCAAAACTGATAGATGTACCGGTACTACCCGCTCGCCCTGTACGCCCAATACGGTGCACATAATCATCCGGATCTTCAGGCAGGGAGTAGTTAATAACGTGGCTGACACCATCAACATGGATGCCACGACCTGCAACATCGGTCGCTACCAGTATATTTATTTTGCCGTTACGGAAATCATCCAGAGTTTTGACACGCTTCTGCTGGGCAATCTCGCCGGACATCAGCGCCGCGGCCAGACCGTCTTTCTGCAAGCGCTCAGCCAGCCGCCGGGTTTCATCACGACGGTTACCAAACACAATGACCCGCTCCAGCTGATTAATCTGCATGAAGTTTCGAAGCAATTTATACTTATCCTGCCGGGAAACCAGAAAAACCTGCTGAGTGACTGAGTCAGTACTCTTCTTTTCCGGAGCGATCTCTATCGTTACCGCATCCGTGGTCCATTGCTGAGCCAGGTTCATCACGTCATCAGTAAATGTCGCACTATAGAGTAACGTTTGACGATCACCTTTACGCGGTGTGTGACGGATGATCGTGCGAACATCGGGAATAAAGCCCATGCTCAGCATCCGATCCGCTTCATCCAGCACCAACACTTCAACGTCACCCAGATCAACATCTTTAGAGCGAACAAAGTCGATTAGTCGTCCCGGAGTTGCGACCAGAATATCGACCGGACGGGCTGCCAATTGCCTGCGCTGCTTTTCATAGTCCATCCCGCCAACCAGTGACACCACACTCAGATCACAATATTTAGCAGTCTCTACAGCGTCTGAGGCGATCTGCAATGCTAACTCACGTGTCGGAGCAATAATTAACGACCGGGGGATACCTTTGCCGCGCTTATAATCGAGCGGAAAGTCAACCAGATCGGTAATGATACTGATCAGGAAGGCGGCAGTTTTACCAGTACCCGTCTGCGCCTTGCCGATCATATCCTTGCCTTCCAATGATTCTGTCAGGGTCGCAGCCTGGATTTCAGAGCAATACTGAAAGTTAAGATCGGCGATAGCATGCATCACATCTTCAGGCAGATCGAAATCATGGAAACGGGTCTTGCCTTCAACCGCAGGAACAACAAACTGATCCCGGGTCCAGGATGCTTGAGAAGCCGCTTTTTGAGAGCTCTTCTTTGAGCTCACAGCTTTGTTTTTGTTAGCTACTTCAGGCTTTGTTTCACTGAGCGGTACAGCATTTCCGGCAGCAGGCTGTTGTTCTTGACCTGATTGAGCAGCTTCACGCTTTAATATATTCTTAATCAATGTATTACCTTATCCGGCATTACTGACGGTCAACTAAAATTTCTGCGGAATGGCGGCAGTGTATCTAACAACTGCCTGCCGTAGCGACGGGTGATTACCCGGCGATCCAATAGCACTATGCGACCACTATCCTGTTCTGTTCGTAGTAGTCGGCCTGCCGCCTGGGTCAGGCGCACTGATGCCATCGGTACTGACCATTCCATAAATGGGTTGCCACCACGTTGTTCAATCCATTCAGCCATAGTGGCATCTACCGGGTCATCCGGCACACTGAACGGTAACTTGGTAATTATCACTTCTGTCAGATAATTACCGGGCAGATCAACGCCCTCGGTAAAAGAAGCCAGACCGAAGATCATGCTTCCCTCACCCTCATCAATACGTTGCTTATGGCGTTTCAGAATCTCATTTTTGCTGAGCTCACCCTGCGACAACACCTTATTGTTTAGCTTTTCGTCCAGACTGGCAAGCACTGATCGCATCTGCCGCCACGAACTGAACAAAACCAGGGTCGCCGCAGCCGGATCTAACTCCCGGTTAAGGTATTCAATCACCTCTTCGGTATGCTGTTCAGCGTTATTTGCTTCTGCCTTCATCGCCGGAATATGCAATTCGGCAGCATTATAGTGATCGAACGGACTAGGCAATGAGTAACAGGCCGTTTCAGAAGGCAGGCCCAGATCGGCAAGTAACCGGTCGAACTTGCCTAATGCGGTAAGTGTCGCTGATGTAACGACAGCAGCAAAACAGTGTTGCCACAGATTATGCGCCAACATCTGTGCCGCAGAAACAGGTGCACTGCGACATTCAAAATCATATCCCTGCGCGGTTTCTACCAGATTAATCCAGCGCGCGGTTGGTGTGGCATTCTCCTCATCGACATGACCAAAACTGCGCCCCAGACCGGTAATCCCCTGATAGCGAGCAACCATCATCCCGACCCGGGGATACCACTGTTCGGCCTGTTGTTTGTCTATCGAACCGTTTTCACCGTCCAGCGATTCCTTCAACAGATCAAGAATCATCTCCATTTTCTTGAACTGACGTGCAGCAAGATTTTCTACCTGAAGGCCAAACTGACGCATCTCATCTGGCAATACACCACCGGGAAAGCGCAGCCGCTCAATATTCCGTCCCCGACTATCATCAAGCAGCTGTGGCCTGACCAGTTCAGCCCAGTTAGTTAACACAACATCGAGATCTTCCGCTGGCTTTTGCAGCTGCCGAACATAGTCACATAGCAGTTGTGGCTGGCCTAGCTGCTCTGTCATTTTGGTTAACTGCTTAGCGGTAGATGACAACCAGCGCACGGTGGATTTTAAACGTAACGAAAACGAAAAATGACCGCTGGCCTTATCGGATAGGTGGTGGCCTTCATCAAAGATATAGATAGTTTCGGCAGGCTCAGGGAGAATCGCACCGCCGCCGAGAGACAGATCCGCGAGAACAATATCGTGGTTGGCGATCACGCATTCAACCTGATCAAGTTCACGTCGCGCTTTAAAAAAACTACAAGCACCAAAGTTACTACAGCGTCGATTGGTACATTGCAGATGGTCGCTGGTCAGCGGATACCAATCCTGATCGTTGATTTCCTGTACCAGATTGTCCCGATCACCATCCCAGCGCCCTGAGGCAAACTCATTAAGCAGAGATTTATAAAACTCAACGGTTTCATCATCCAGGCGTAGTGCAACTTCATCTTCATATAACGCCTGCTGCCCTGTCGCACCATGGGAATCGAGATGTTGTTCAGCTTTATTAATACAGAAATACCGGCCGCGACCTTTGGCCAGACCAAACGATAGCGACAAACCTGTGTGCTCAAGAACTTCTGGCAGGTCTTTATGCAGCAACTGTTCCTGCAACGCCACTGTCGCAGTGGAAAGCACAACTTTCTTACCCAGGGCTTTCGCTATAGGGATAACCGCCAGCAGATAACCGATAGTTTTACCGGTGCCGGTACCCGCCTCAATGACACTGACATGCTTTTCACCCAAACGATGACTTTTGTCGTCGGTGAGTATATTACCCAGCACCTTGGCAACCTCAGCAATCATCTGTTTCTGACCACGACGTGGTTTCAACTGACGGCTTTCCAGAAAGCGCCGGTAAGCACCCTGAATCTCTTGTTTCAACTCTTCTGTCAGCACACGACACACCTGCAGCTCTTATTCTGCGGCCATTCTACCAATAATACTGGATATATAAACATAAAAATGTTTACAAATATAAAATACTGTATATAGTTACAGCTACTGTATAAAAAAACAGAGCCGATCATGAAACTGACACAACGCCAAACAGATGTACTTGATTGCATAAAACACTACATCCGAACCACTGGCTATCCACCTACCCGCGCAGAAATCGCTCGCGAGCTTGGTTTTAAATCAGCCAATGCTGCGGAAGAACATCTTAAAGCGCTTGCCCGTAAAGGTGCTATTGAGATGATCGCTGGCACTTCACGTGGCATACGTATTCCAAATTTCGACGATGAAGATAGCGGTCTGCCGATAGTGGGCCAGGTTGCTGCCGGTGAACCTATACTGGCGCAGGAAAACGTAGAAGACCGGATTACCATTGCTTCTGACTTCTTTCACCCCCCTGCTGATTATCTGTTACGGGTACGCGGTACGAGTATGAAAGACGTTGGCATTATGGATGGAGATCTGCTTGCAGTACATCAGTGCCAGACCGCCAAAGATGGAGAGATTGTTGTTGCACGATTGGATAACGATGTCACCGTTAAGCGCTTTAAACGGGAAGGAAAGCTGATCTATCTGATCGCAGAAAACAAAGAGTTTGAACCAATTGTTGTCGATCTGGAACAGCAAGAACTCTCAATTGAAGGCCTTGGTGTCGGGGTTATCAGAAGAGGATAAGAACATGTTGCAAGTAGAAAACAGCGTTAATCTAAATACCGCTATGCCGGCAGCCCTTTTGCGACCGGAAACTGTAAGAGTTAAGCCTCATTCAGGACTGGCCGGGAAAATAACCGAGATCGTATTACAAAATAACGATTTCGAGCAGATGACGATGTTGCTGCCACTGCTTGCACAACTCAGCAAAGATGATCGCTGGTTTGCCTGGATCGCTCCGCCAGCCACCTTGCCCAAGGCCCTGCTAGAGGCTGCAGGAATCGATCTCAACAAAGTTATGTTACTCCAGCCAGACCAGAACCATTCAACCTATGATCTGGCCTGCCAGGCACTTCAGGCAGGCACCTGTCACGCAGTTATCACCTGGCCAGGTATGCTCAACAATCAAGAATTGAAAAATCTTGAGTCTGCAGCGCTAAACGGTGCCAGCCACGGCATTGTCATCCGCGGGCGGAATGACTAAATACCTTATCATTGCAGCCTCTCCTGCTCTTTGAGTACAACTAAAAACAGCGCCAGAAGCGCTGTTTTTTTTAGCTGTACAAACAGATAATCAGTGAATCACCTTGGGCCGGAGATCATCTGTATTATCTGAAGACCCATCAGAGGCCTGACCCTCTTCCGATTTCTGATTAATATCAGATATCATATGAATTCCGGCAGTCAGCATTACCTTAGCAACATCGATATGCTGTTCGTGCAACTGCTCAAGTATGTGATCAGAAAAATTCACCCGCATAATCGGCTCATCGTCAGAATCGGCTTTTCTCAGCGCTATCTCACCATCATCCAATTCAACTATCTCAAGAAACATATCTGGCATTGTTATTCTCTATTCAGTCTCTGCTCTATCACTGTGATGGCTTATCACCATTCCTGCATACCGCTTCGCAGACGCTCTATAAGCGCCCGAAGCTGATCAAACCAGGCCTGATACTCCTTGATTATATCGGCATCTTCAGCGTGATCCGGGTTGATCTGCATAACATGGATTTCAGAAATACTTTCTGCCTTAGCCGCGGACTGCTGATGGTCTTCCGCCCGCCAGCAGCCTTTGTACGCCGCAAGCAGATGATGTAACCAGCTACGGGGGTTGAACTGCAACTCCTGCAGTTCACCGACTTCAGGCGCTTCCAACCCCTGCGCCTCCATCTGCTCCACCAACTCTTTCAACTTACTGATACGCTCAGCATCAAAACGGTACTGCTCCGCAATCTCTTTCAAGAACGCGCTATAAGCTGAAACCATATGAAACAGCACCGACTCATTGTATGACTCGATCTGCGCATGCTTACTCCATCCCGTCGATGACTGAGCGCTTTTCAGCGCTTCCAGGTGAATCCGGGTGAAGTTAAGCTTTTGATTAGTTCTTGCTAAGTACACACCACTCATTAAGCTCTCCCGATTAAGCTGTTCGAATACCTTTTATTCGTCAGCTTTCTTCTTTGCTGTAGCTTTCTTCGCTGGCGACTTCTTAGCAGGCGCTTTCTTGGTAGCTGCTTTCTTAGCAGGCGCTTTTTTGGCTTTTGCACTTTCCGCAAGCCAGCTACCATCCTTATAAAATGCCCGCCAGCCTGTTGCCTTACCCTCGACCTCAGTCATCACGTACTGCTCTTTAGTTTTGCGACTATAGCGAACAATAGATGGATTACCTTCATCATCCTGCACCGGTGCGGAAAACAAGAAACTGTATTTCGGATCGATCTCTGCCTGATGTGGCAATAGCTCACTGATTTTAGGCGCACGGGTTTCCCGCTTGCGCGGAAACTGACTGGCAGCCAGGAACAAACCCGAAGCCCCGTCACGTAATACGTAGGTATCCTCTACCTTTTCACAAGCCAGCTCAGGCATTGCAACAGGATCCATCTTAGGCGGCGCGGCCTCTCCATTTTTCAGTAGCTTACGGGTATTTTTACAGCCCTCAGCAGTACAACCGAAGAACTTGCCGAAACGGCCTGTCTTGAGCTGCATCTCGGCACCACATTTATCACAATCCAGTACCGGACCGTCGTAACCCTTGATCTTGTAGCTACCCTGCTCGACTTCAAAACCTGCACAATCCGGATTATTACCGCAAATATGCAATTTTCGCTGCTCATCGATCAGGTAGCTATCCATCGCCGTATCACAGATCTTGCAACGGTGCTTATTACGCAGAATGCGTGATTCTTCCTCATCATCACCGTCGACGCTGACCACTTCATCGCCATGCACCAGGTTCATGGTTGTTTTACAGCGCTCTTTTGGTGGTAATGCATAGCCTGAACAACCCAGGAATACCCCGGTCGTACCCGTTCGAATCGTCATCACCCGACCACAGCTGGTACAGGGAATATCGGTTTCAGTCGGCGCATTCGGGCGCATACCATCTTCAGGATGTTGCGCCTGCTCAAGACGGAAAATAAAACCATCATAGAACTGATTCAGCAATTCCTTCCAATCTGCGCTTCCAGTCGCGATATCATCCAGCGACTCCTCCATTCTGGCGGTAAAGCTGAAATCCATCAGGTCGGTGAAATTTTCCACCAGCCTTTCAGTAACAATATCGCCCATTTTCTGGGCATAGAAACGGCGATTCTGAACCTCGACATAGCCGCGATCCTGAATGGTAGAGATGATTGATGCATAGGTCGATGGACGACCAATACCCCGTTTCTCCAACTCTCGTACCAGGCTTGCTTCTGTAAAACGCGGTGCAGGCTTGGTGAAATGTTGCTTTGGATCAAACTGTTCAAGTGTCAGCAGATCGCCGGATTTAACTTCCGGCAGGATAATATCATCGCTTTTACCTTGCGCAGACATCACCCGGGTATAACCGTCAAATCGCAGAATACGCCCTTTGGTTCGCAATTCAAACTCGCCAGCATTTACTGTGATACGGCTGCTGGTATACAAAGCAGGCATCATCTGACAGGCAAGGAACTGGCGACGAATAAGCTCGTACAAGCGCTCAGCGTCACGCTCCATACCTTTTAACGATGTAGCCTCTATGGTGACATCGGAAGGGCGAATCGCCTCGTGAGCCTCCTGAGCACCCTCCTTGCTGCTGTATAGGTTGGCATCCTCCGGCAGGTACTTAGTGCCAAAGTTTTCCTTAATATAATCCCGGCAAGTCGCAACTGCTTCACCACTCAGGTTGGTGGAGTCGGTACGCATGTAAGTTATATAGCCCGCCTCATAGAGACGCTGGGCCAGCATCATGGTCTTTTTAACACCGAAGCTAAGTCGGGTACTTGCTGCCTGCTGCAGTGTTGAAGTAATGAAGGGAGCTGAAGGTTTACTACTGGTAGGCCGGTCCTGGCGACTGGCTACTTTCAGCTCCAGCCTGCTCAGCTGATCAAGGTGCGACTTAACTTCCGTCTCGCTAACCGGACGGAAGGCTTCACCCTGATATTTCTCTACCTGAAAACGGATCGAATTATTATCCGGGGTCTGCGTGTCAGCATGAATTTCCCAGAACTCTTCCGGGATAAAACTGCGTATCTCTTTTTCACGCTCCACCAACAGACGCACGGCAACCGACTGAACACGTCCGGCGGACAAGCCTCGGGCAACCTTTTCCCACAATAACGGTGACACCATGTAACCAACAATACGGTCAAGGAAACGGCGAGCCTGCTGCGCATTGACCCGGTTCAGGTCAAGATCGCTTGGCTGCTGAAACGCTTCCTGAATCGCTTTTTTGGTGATCTCGTTAAACACCACCCGGCGATATCGATCATCGTCTCCGCCGATCGCTTCACGCAGGTGCCAGGCGATCGCCTCCCCCTCTCTATCCAAATCGGTCGCGAGATAGATAGTGTCAGCATCTTTGGCCAGTCGTCTCAGTTCATCAACGACCTTTTCCTTGCCTGGCAGAATTTCATACTGCGCTTTCCAGTCCTGCTCAGGGTCGACGCCCATCCGGGCAATCAACTGTGTTTTTGCTTTCTTTGCCTTATGGCGAATCTTATCTTCCGGCGATAATTTACGCGTGATAGCGGCCTGTCTGGCGCGCTCTTTAGGATCACTTTTGGTTGCCGCACCGGAGCCGCTGGTCGGGAGATCCCGAATATGACCAACACTGGATTTAACAACAAACTGATTACCCAGATACTTATTGATGGTCTTGGCTTTTGCCGGTGATTCGACGATTACTAGGGATTTTCCCATACAAATTCAATCCTTAGGGATAAGGTTGGCAACATAAATCAGGGTGCATATATAAGGGCTGCTGGTACCTTGGTCAAGCATCCGCTTAAAAAAAAACACTTTTTAACTTTATGAACTGCCACCAATAAAGGTATATTTTAACCATAACAGGGCATACCACTTATGCCCTATCTCTATTCGTCCTATAAATACAACTACCTGAGAATATGCTGCAAGACAACCTGATTTTTATCATTATTATTGCAGCAGTCGGTTTAACCGCACTGCTAATTAACTTTTTTATCGCATCTAAAGAGCAACGGGAAGAGCGCCGAATAAAACGATTAAATTACCTGCAACACCATTCTGAGGACGCGCTGAACACCCTTGCGGTACTTCGCGAAGCAAACTGCCGTGAAGAAATTATCGAGAAGATCTCTCAATACACAGTAAAAATGATTGAGGATATCGCCCTACTTGCCCCCGAGTCACCGATACTGGAGCAGATAAGCACGCAAAAAGAGAACACTGACCGTCTCAGCCCGGTACCTGGGGGATTCAGTAACGACCGCTCGCTGAAACGCGTTCAGATCTATATTCAGCATGCTGAAAAAATCCTCATCGAGATGACCAAGCAAGGTTTTTTGGCAGTCAGTACCGCTAAACAGTTTCAGCAGGATCTCTACTGGTTGCACGTTACTGTATTCGCCGATGCCCATATTGCCCAGGGCAATCACTACCTCGAACGGGACGATAAGCTGATCGCTATGTCACATTACAAACACGCCAAAGCGATCATAACCCGGACCAACGTCCCTCAGCGTAAGAAACAGCCACATCTTGACCATATCCGAACGTTACTCAATAAAGCCCGTCCCAGCAGCGCACTGGCAGCCAGCACCCTGGCTTCATCACTAGCTGAACTTAAACAGGACAGTGGCGCGATTACTGAGTAATAAACGCAAAGCGCTCTACCAGCAACCCTTCAGCCGTTGTTACCTGACCGGTGAACATATCGAGTGGTCTGACCCAGACCGCCCGATCACCGTAACACTGCTTATAGACCACCAGCCATTCCTCTGTTTCAGAGTGGCGAGCGGTATGCAGAACCTCATATTCGGCACCTTTATAATGGCGATACAAGCCGTTTTTTATATCTGTCATTACTTCACCTATTAAACTTCAGCAACTTAAAATTTATTATCGATAAATTCCTGCATCATGACTTTAAACTGCTCCAGATCTTCAAGCCGTCCCCGTTCATCCCAAAACAAGCTGAAATGGACCGGTGTCGACTCAATCGAATCAACCCCTACGGGCAACTGAGCAATCAACTGACCCAACCGCGCCAATTGAATTTCGCTGAGCTTACGTTCTCCGACACCCCAGCTCCAACCTTCAGGTAATCCTTCGTCGGCAACTGCTGTCTGCCTGAATATTTGCCAGGCAACAAAGCTGTCCCGCTCATTTTTTTCCAGATTGAAGCGTGGCAAGCGGTAGGCAGTTGCCATATAGACTTCCGGCTCAACCTGGCCGGCGGCCCTTGGTGGCGTTAAACGTATCATCTGAACATTAAAACCAAGCTTTGAAGCTTTTAAGCGCAACTCTGCCTGAAGTTTTTGCCGCTTACTTGGCATCACCCACATCATTGAGCCCAACAGCGACATCATAATCAGAACAATAATTGCCCACTTCATTTCAAAATCCTCGTTATCCGGTTGACACCGGTCACACTTAATATCATTTTGCTTATGCTAGTCTCTTATACATAAGCCAATACGGAGATGATCCAGATGAGTCTATACAAACATATCCTGCTCGCGGTTGACCTGTCAGAGGAATCCAATCAATTGATTGGTAAAGTTCGCCAGATGGCAGAAAACTGCCAGGCTGAACTCTCTCTGGTTCACGTGATTGAGCCATTGAGCTTTGCTTATGGTGGTGACGTTCCTATGGATCTGACCGCCATCCAGGATCAACTGGATGAACATGCTCACAGTAAGATGGAAACCTACAGCAAGGCTCTCAATTACCCGGTAAAAGAAAAACTAGTAGTGTCGGGTCATACTGAAACTGAGATTCATCGAATCGCTGATGAGCAAAACTGTGATCTGGTCGTCGTCGGTAGCCATGGCCGACACGGCTTAGCTCTTTTACTTGGCTCTACTGCCAACGGTGTACTGCATGGGGCTCATTGCGACGTACTGGCAGTTCGCGTCAAAGAACAGGCCGAATAAGCCCCAGACAAGAGCTGAAGGCTACTGCATAGCCTCCAGCTCGACCCAGCGTTCCATCAACTGTTCAACCTTTTCTTCTCGCACCTGCAATTCAGCAAGTTTGTCTGTGACCTGCTGATGATCACCATTATAAAAATCAGCGGCACCGGTCTCCTGCTGCAAACGCTCGAGTTCAGCTTCCGCCTGCTCCAACAGCTCTGGCATCTGATCCAGCTCACGCTGTAGCTTATAACTGAGTTTTTTCTTTACCGTTGGTGGTGCAGCTTCAACACTTTCCTTAGCAACTGGTGCAATCGATTTCTTGACCGCTTCAGCCTTCAAAGGCTCCGGACGCTGACGCAGCCAGTCGTGATAGCCACCGACATATTCCTGCACCCTGCCCTCGCCTTCAAAAACCAGCGTAGAAGTGACAACATTGTCCAGAAAAGCCCGATCATGACTTACCAGAAGTAGCGTACCTTTATATTCAAGCAGTATCTCCTCCAGTAACTCCAGAGTTTCAATATCCAGGTCATTGGTCGGCTCATCGAGTACCAGCAAATTAGCCGGCTGACTGAATAACTTCGCCAACATTACCCGGTTACACTCACCACCAGAAAGCGCCTTAACTGGAGTTCTCGCCCGTTCAGGGGTAAACAAAAAATCGCCGAGGTAACTGATAATGTGTCGTGATTTGCCGTTAATACTGATGCTTTCGCGACCTTCAGATATATTGTCGATGATTGTTTTCTCTGGCTTTAACTGACCTCTTAACTGATCAAAATATGCCACATCAAGGTTTGTACCAATACGCACAACACCGCTATCAGGCTGTAATTTACCCAGCATAATTTTCAGCAGGGTACTTTTGCCAACACCGTTGGGGCCTATCAGACCGATCCGGTCACCGCGCTGAATCGAGACTGAAAAATCACGTAGAACAACATCACCACCATACTGCTGGTTAACATTTTCAGCTTCTGTCACAAGCTTGCCGGAGCGACCACCCTGCTCCATCGCAAACTTCGCCTTACCCTGTTTCTCACGACGTTCTGAGCGCTCAACCCGTAGTGACTTCAATGCCCGAACACGGCCTTCATTACGGGTACGCCGTGCTTTGATACCCTGTCTGATCCAACGCTCCTCTTCAGCCAGCCGCTTATCAAACAGCGCATTATGCCGCGCTTCCTCTTCCAGCATTTTTTCTTTCTTTTCCAGATATGCACTGTAGCTTCCCGGAAAAGAGGCCAGGTTGCCGCGATCTAACTCGACAATGCGGGTTGCCAGTCGTTCCACCAATGAGCGGTCGTGAGAGATAAACAGAACGCCACCGTTAAACTCCAGCATCTGCTTCTCAAGCCACTCGATAGTTTCTATATCCAGATGGTTGGTAGGCTCATCCAGTAACAGCAGATCAGGTGACTGTACCAGCGCAGCACCCAGCGCAGCCCGCCTGCGCCAGCCACCTGAAAGCGCTGACATTGGCATCTCACCATCAAGCCCCAGACGCTCGAGTACCTGCTGTATTTTTTGCGACAGATGCCAGCCATCCGCAGCTTCGATACCCTGTTGCAATCGTTCCAGCTCCGCGAGATCTGACTCGGCATGACTCATCGCCAGCGCTTCATAGCGCTGTAACAGATCCACGACCTCGGAGACTCCTTCGGCCAGAACCTCTTTAACCAGTCGGTCATCGGCTGCAGGCAGTGCCTGGGGGAGCTCAGCTATACGGCAACCACCGCGCTGCCAGAACTCGCCATCATCGGTAGCCTGCTGTTTCATAATTACACGCAACAGCGTTGACTTACCCGCGCCATTAAGTCCTACAAGCGCAACGCGCTCACCTTTATCTAACTTGAAATTGATACCATCAAGCAGCTTTTTATCACCAAAGGCTACGGAAACATTATCCAGTCTGATCAGCGACATTTTTAGTTCCAACAGAAAATTAAGGAGGCTATTCTACAAAAAAAAACAGAAGAATCCCGGTATTACTGAAAAGGATCATAATTTTCTCGTGATTATGACCCATTTGAGGCTATGATGATGCATAACCTGTGTAGCTATTATGGATAATGATGACAGTCGTAGCTTCTAATTTAAGATTTTTGCGCAATGCTGCCATCAGTGCCACATTGCTTTGCCTGTTTTTGATAACGACAGGTCCGCTGCAAGCAGCTGAACTGATCCAGCAACGTGCACTGTATCAGCAGGCTAAAGAACAACTGAAGAGCAATAAGATGGACCAGTTCTATCTTAGCAAAGCCAAACTGACTGAATATCCTCTGTACCCCTATCTGGAAAAATCCGAGTTAGAGCATCGCCTGAACTTTATTACTCAGCACCATATTAATCTGTACGCAAAACGCTATCCCGATCTGCCGACTACGATACAACTGCAACAGCGCTGGCTCAGCTATCTGGGCAGCAAATCGCGCTGGAAAGATTACTTAACTGCCTATGCCAGCGCAGATATTCAGAAAGAAAAATATCAGTGCTACCAGCGTCTCGCTTTGCTTCGGACAAAGCAATATAAAGAAGCAATGAAAGATGTCGAAAAGCTCTGGAATGTGGGCCATTCAATCAGCGACATTTGTGACCCCGTATTCGACTACTGGACCAAAAAATCCACTGGCCCGACATCAGATCAGGCAGCCGAACGGTTCTGGAAGGCAGTCGACAATAACAGCATCACCCTGGCCATCTATCTCAAGCGTTT
The DNA here is from genome assembly GCF_050870985.1 of Amphritea sp. HPY. Lineage (NCBI taxonomy): Bacteria > Pseudomonadati > Pseudomonadota > Gammaproteobacteria > Oceanospirillales > Oceanospirillaceae > Amphritea > Amphritea sp. HPY. The sequence goes on from NZ_CP194015.1 coordinate 1,694,685, forward strand.
CATAAAAGACAAAAAACAACGCCAGCAAGCAGCCCTGTTACTACAAGTACGAAATAATCCATCACTACTGAAACAACAAAAAACCATCAAAGGCGATTCCCTGGCAAGCCGTACAACCTACCTCTATGGCCTGTACCGACTATCCCGCAAAAGCCCGCAAACCGCCACCGATATCTGGCTCAGAATCCGTGACAAGTTAAGCTTCAGCCAGGCTCAGAAGGAAGCGATGAACCGTAAGCTGGCCAGCCGATTGTTCAATAGTTCCGACAAAAAAACTGACAACCTGCTGGCTCAACTCAATGTCAATCTTGACGAAGAGATCCAACAGCACCGAATCAAACTCGCCCTGACTAAACAGGACTGGAATAAAGTTTATTCACTGATCGACATGCTCAGCGAGGAACTGCAACAGCAGGAGCAATGGGTATATTGGAAAACAATAGCCGCCAGCCATACTCGCGACCTTAAGCCCAGCTATTCAGATTCATTCTTCCAGCTCAGCAAACAGCGTAGTTATTACGGCCTGCTCGCGGCAGATATGCTGCAAAGTCAGTTCCGCCTCAATCCGATGCAGCAAAAAGCGGATCCGAATAAGATCCAGGCTTTACAACAAAGCCCTGCCTTCACCAGAATGCGTGAGCTGTATCTCAATCAGGAACTTTACCTGGCCCGGCGGGAATGGAATTACGCACTTAATACAGCCGATGCCGATACATTTCACGCAGCATCTACCATAGTGCACAGCTGGAACTGGCATGCCCAGGCTATCCGCGGAGCAGCCAAGGCCCGATACTGGGATGATATCGCACTCCGTTTTCCGCTACCCTATTCTGATCTGTTCGCCAAGAAAGCCCGGCTTAACAAAATAGATACTAACTGGGCCCGCGCCATCGCTCGCCAGGAAAGCGTATACCAGCCGACCGCGCGTTCTCATGTTGGCGCCCGCGGGCTGATGCAATTGATGCCTCGCACGGCACAAAGCACCGCCAGGAAAAACAGCATACCCTATCGGCGCAGCTCGCAACTCTTTATCCCGGACATCAACATCAGTCTTGGCACAGCCTATCTCGCAGAAATGCAAAAGCGATTCGATAACAATCAGGTTTACGCCAGTGCAGCTTATAATGCCGGCCCCCATCGCGTTAAGCGCTGGCTAAAGGAGCGCGGTAACTTACCGATCGATATCTGGATCGAGACAATCCCCTTCAAGGAAACACGCAACTACGTCAAAAACGTTATGGCCTACCATGCTGTGTACCGAACACTCGCCGGACAGCCGTCCCATATACTGGTACCACAGACGGCTTTCAAGTTGGCCATGCGGGACTCCAGCGGCTCTGATCAGGCACAGCACCTTAGGGAATACATTCGCAACACCAATGACACTGCCACCATCAACAATAACGAAGACGAAAAGCTATAACTCAGATGCCTACCGATACAACTCTCCAACTGATCGACATAGGGGTTAACCTCACCGACAGCGCCTTTAGTAAAGACTGTGACGAGGTGATCGAAACGGCGCAAGCGTGTGGCGTTTCAACCATGATAGTCACTGGTACCACCCTCGAGGAAAGCGAGCAGGCGATTGAGTTATGCCAACAACAACAACCAGATATCCTCCGCTGCACCGCAGGCGTTCACCCGCACTACAGCAGCACATTCGATACCACCACACGGCAGCAGTTATGGGCACTGGCTAAAGAAGATGCTGTCGTTGCTATCGGCGAAACCGGGCTCGACTTCAACCGTAACTTTTCTACCCCGGAACAACAGATCCATGCTTTTGAACAGCAGCTGGAGCTTGCTTGTGAAACCGGCTTACCGCTTTTCCTGCACGAACGGGATGCGCATGAAAAGCAACTCGAGATGCTCAGCAGCTGCAGGGATCACTTCAGCCGGGCTGTCGCACACTGCTTTACCGGCAGTCGTAAAGAACTGTACAACTATCTGGACCTGGATCTTTATATTGGTATCACCGGCTGGATTTGTGACGAGCGGCGCGGCACTGAACTACAGAAGTTAATCAAAGAAATTCCGGCGGACCGGTTACTGCTGGAAACAGATGCGCCATACCTGATACCAAGAGATATGCGACCAAAACCAAAAAGCCGGCGAAACCTGCCGCAGTATCTGCCGCACATTCTCAGCAAAGCAGCTCAGCTAACAGGCAAAGAAGATCAGCAACTTGCTCAGGAAGTATTCAACAATAGCCGCTATTTCTTCAATCTTTAAGCACCGCAGTTTTTAGCATTGCTAAAATAGTAGCTTACTTTGAAATAGCCACCTTGCTGATGAATTTCTGCAACTGATGCTGGTCGAAAGGCCAGCCCAGCTCTGCACCTGACCGCTCATCGACAAGCACCGGAATCCTGATTGCGTACTTATTCATCAGGCCATCTTCAAAAGCTATATCAACCTCTTCAACCTGATGTATCTGTGGGTCCATTGTTGCAACGATTAATTCAGCGGCCTGATCACAAAGGTGACAACCACTGGTACCCATTAAAAGATAATTACGCATAGATCTGAACAACCTTCTAATTTGAAAAACTGATTCTAATTCTACAGTGAAATTGGATGAGGATATTAGCTCAAAAGTAAACTTCACAACACTCGACACTTAAATTTTGATGATTAGCGTAAAACACCTATAACACCAGCAGCTATCCAACCCCCTCATATTCCAGCGTATTAATTCGTTATCTAATGCCGGGGCCGGCATACCGCTACAACGTTCTGCAACATTTCTACGCTATCATCTCAATATCTAACCCTTCTGATCTGTAAAACCCGGACTAAAGTACCGCGGTTACCCCTTGCTGCACTGCATCAAGTTGTCTATGCTCATGGATCAGGTTTGTAAAAGTCGTTGTAGGGTAAAGAAGATCAGACGGCACCTCAAATCAGATTCGACTTTATAGCCGGGTATCCACTAGCGGGTACGAAACAAAGAAGTTCGTCTCGCTAATCCAGGAAGGCTTCACTAACGAAGGCAGTTTTATGGAAAATAACAGCAACATCCTTTCTAATCCGCAAGAGTTCATCAACTATCTGAATCAGGAGAGCCAGAAAGTTCTTGAGATGTATTCAACTGCAGGCAGCGAAGATATGTTCAAGCAGTTCACTCAATCCTGGACTGAACTGGCGACTCGCTCGTTCGAAGATCCAACCGTATGGGTGCGGGCCATCACTGACTACCAACAGGCTCAGATGAACCTGTGGCAGAACATTCTGACCGGCAAATCTGCAGAAACCCCGGTAGCACAACCACAAAAAGGCGACCGCCGTTTTGCCGCTGAAGAGTGGAGCCAAAATCCAGTCTTTTCTTATATCAAACAATCTTATCTGTTAAGTTCCAACCTGCTCAACGAGATGGCTTCAAATGCCAACCTGAGCGATAACGAACAGAAGAAGCTTGAGTTCTATACGCAGCAATATATTGATGCGATGTCGCCGACTAACTTCGCCGTCACTAATCCGGAAGTCCTGCAACAAGCTTTGGAAACCAAGGGCCAGAGCCTGATTGATGGTCTGCAAAACCTGCTGGGTGATGTCGACAAAGGCCGTATCACAATGTCTGACGACACCGCCTTTACCCTGGGCGAAAACATCGCCACAACCGCAGGCTCCGTCATCTTTGAAAACGAGATGCTGCAACTGATCCAGTATAAACCAACCACTGAGCAGGTGTTTAGCCGCCCGACTCTGATCGTGCCGCCATGCATTAATAAGTTTTATATCCTGGACCTTCAGGAGCATAACTCTTACGTTAAGTATTGTGTCGATCAGGGACAAACCGTATTCCTTGTTTCCTGGGTCAACCCTACCGTCGAGCAACGCGAACTCAGTTGGGATGACTACGTCGAAAACGGTACGCTTAAAGCGATCGATGCGGTTAAGAAAATCACCCAATCAGAGAAGATCAATACAGTTTCCTGGTGTATTGGCGGCACGATTATGGCATCTACCCTGGCGGTGATGGCAAAGCGCAAAGACGAGTCAGTTGCATCTTCGACTTTCCTTACTACATTGACCGATTTCACCGACCCGGGTGACCTGAGTGTATTCATCGATGAGCAGCAGGTAAAAGAGCTAACTCAGAAGGTTGACGACGAAGGCCTGCTTAACGGCCGCAACCTTGCAACGGCATTCAACATGCTGCGATCCAATGATCTGGTATGGTCGTTTGTGGTTAACAATTACCTGAAAGGTAAGAGCCCGGCACCCTTTGATATTTTGTACTGGAATGGCGACTCCACCAACCTGCCAGCAAAAATGTACAATTTCTATATCAACGAGATGTACATTAACAACAAGCTGGCTGAACCTGGCGGCCTGACCATTTGTGGCGAGTCTATTGATCTGCGCGACATTAAGATTCCGGTATACTTCTTGTCTACCATTGATGATCACATCGCACCCTGGAAAGGTACCTTCTGCAGCACAGAAACAATGCAAGGTAAGATTGAGTTCGTATTGGGCGCCAGCGGTCACGTAGCCGGTGTTATCAATCCCGCGTCTAAGAACCGTCGTAACTACTGGACCGGCGGCGAGCTGGGACAGGGTGCCGATCACTGGCTGGAAACTGCAGAACGCCAGGAGGGAAGCTGGTGGCCTAACTGGGCTAAGTGGTTGAAACCGAAAGCAGGTAAAAAAGTTGATGCACCTAAAGGCTTCGGCAACGCCGAGTTCAAAGTTGTTGAACCTGCTCCGGGACGTTATGTAAGCGCCCGCGTGGATTAAACGTTTGCTATATTTCTGACACAAGCCGGAGTTTCTCACTCCGGCTTTTTTATTTCCTGTAACATAGCCGGATGAGCTCAATACCGCCCGCTGCAACGCAGACTTTCAGCAAACTGTCACGCCGACATGAATTGGGTCAGATCCTCTATCTGGCCGTGCCTATTCTGATCGCTCAGCTATCCCAAACGGCAATGGGCTTTGTTGACACTATAATGGCTGCCAGAGTAGGTGCTGAAGATCTGGCAGCGGTATCTCTCGGCGCCAGCATCTGGCTGCCGATTATGCTTTCTCTGGGCGGCGTTCTGATGGCGACCACCCCTCTGGTTGCTCAACTTGCCGGAGCCGGGCGCGATAAAGAAAGCAAAGCGATCTTCAATCAGGCAATGCTCATTGCTCTCACGACATCGATTATCGCCTGGTTTATTCTCCGCAACAGCACTGCTTTACTGCAATTCATGGGGGTATCCGGCCCACTGCTCGAGAAAACCAACGCGTATCTGCAAGCACTCTCCTGGGGCGTACCTGCAATCATGTTTTATCAGGTCTGCCGTAGCTTCTGCGAAGGCTTTGGTAAGACTCGACCATCCATGAAGATCGGCATTCTGGGCTTACTTTGCAATATTCCGCTTAACTATATCTTTATCTATGGCAAGCTCGGAGTTCCTGCCATGGGCGGTGTTGGCTGTGGCTGGGCAACCGCCATCGTCATGTGGATCATGGCAATCTGCGGCGGACTCTACCTACACTCTTCAGCATTTTTCAGACCACTCAAATTACTATCTGCCGGCAGCCCAGAGAAGACACAAACCATCGCCTCATTTCTAAAGCTGGGGCTACCAATTGGCTTCACCCTGCTGATAGAAGTAAGCATGTTTTGTATTATCGCCTTGCTTATTGCCCGCCTGGGCGATGTCGTTATCGCGGCCCACCAGATAACCCTGAGCTTTTCCGGGCTGGTATTCATGTTTCCCCTGAGTATGGCACTGGCCCTGACCATCAGAGTCGGACAGCAGATAGGCGCAGGACAAACAGCTCATGCGCGCTTCAGCGCAACCACTGGTATTATTTTCACCTGCTGCTGCGCCGTAATCAGCTGTATTCTGATCGCTGTGTTCGCGACCCGGATTGCCTCTCTTTACAGCGATCTTCCGGAAATAATATCGCTGGCATCCAGCCTGCTGATGATCGCTGCTATCTTTCAGATTCCCGATGCGATACAGGCCTCATCTGCGGGTGCGCTTCGCGGTTACAAGGATACCTCGGTTCCATTGCTGATGGTGTTTATTGCTTTCTGGCTTATCGCCCTGCCCTGCGGATATATTCTGGCATTTTCAGGTTGGTTGATACCTGCATTAGGCGCAGCCGGTTTCTGGTATAGCCTGGTACTCGGACTAACGATTGGCGCTATACTTTTGTTAAGCCGATTTTATGTGATCTCAAAAGATGTTCCCTGCCCGACTGATTAGCCTGCTGTTATTTATATTTATAACCGGCTGTGCCGAAGACACACCGGAACAGATGCTCGAACGCTACCATCAACGCCTTGCCAACTCCCTGGATCAAACAGCCCGGTTAGATCTGCAACAGCCCCTGCCACTACCCCACTACCCTAAACGCCGAACCCGGTTAATTGAAGTAACAGAGGTACGCCAGGGGCTCTATGAGGTACTAAATCTGCGTCACTGCCAGCTATTACCGCTAATTGCAGAAAGAAACAGCTCCCTGGGCAAGGTAAAGCAACCTTCACAACAGCTGATTTACGAATTTAAACTGTATGACGGACTGCGCAAGTGCCGCTCAGAACTGAAACAAAAGCCTGCCGATCCCGAGCTACAACAACAGATCGAGGAAATCTGGCGGATCAAACGACAAAACCTGCCCCGGGTAATCTGGAATTCACTCTACAATAGCGAGGAGATGGAACGTAACTTCTCCCTCTCGGAACCCGCCCTGGCAATCAATGGTGAAGATGGCTTTACTGCATCGATGCAGGCGCTGCAGCGCTTTGAATTACTGTCTGCACTTGCCTATGAACACCCGGCATGGCAATTACCCGAATACATTAATGATCTGGAACAAGATTACGGGGCACTTTACCACAACCGTTATGGCAGCCGCTGGTTACGCTCAATCACACAACTAACACTTACGCTAAAGCAAAGCGCTGCAGTTATTGAAGACCGACTGTCACAACGCCCGTTATGCTTTAAACAACAAGCCACACCCCAGGCAAAGATTGTGCTGAATGTATTTCAAAAATTCTATGCAGCGCAAGTTCAGCCGTATATGGCACGGCTAGACCGTCAAGGCAAACGATGGCTGGAGCAGCACAACCTTATTCTGCAAAACCTCGCCCCCGTTATTCCTGCAAGCGTCAAAAACTATCGGCAACGGATACTGAGTACAGATCTTTCCAGCCTTTCACCAGCGCTCTGGCCCGATTATATTTCCGCAAGAGATCAACATACCGACGCCTGGCAAAAGCTACTTGGTCAGTGCGGCCTTATGCCCTCCACAAAAAAATGAAGCTCCACCATTTTGGGTAATCCAGCCCGGTTTCTGTAAAGTAATTATGGAACTATTGTAGTCATAGCTTTACCAGACACCGCCACGGGCAAAATGTGAACGCAATTCAGTCATATTCAATATCAAACCAGCAATCAGGCTGCCGGGGATTTTCCGGCTGGCCGGTATTATTGCTGTTGCTGTTATTGTCTCTGACCTATAGTCTGATCGCAGCGCCCGCCATGGACGTTACTATGAGCGAGGCCGAAATCAGGAAAATTGGCCAGCGCTACGGAGAAATGGCTGAACGGCGCTTACGGGCATGGCAAAAACTGATCATCGACATCGCCGATCAGAGTGATAACGAAAAGCTGCATCGGGTAAATAAGTTCTTCAACCAGGTGCGCTTTCTTGATGATATTGTGCATTGGAAGAAAACCGATTACTGGGCCAGCCCGGTCGAGTTTCTGGTCAGTAACGGCGGTGATTGCGAGGATTTTTCTATCGCCAAATACTATACCTTGCGCCAGGTAGGGGTACCGATGGAGAAGCTGAGTATCGTTTATGTTAAGGCATTGCGACTGAATCAGGCACACATGGTACTGACCTATTACCCAACCCCAAAACAGGTTCCCTTAATCCTGGATAATCTGATTGGCGAAATCAAACCCGCCAACCGACGCCCGGATTTGCAACATGTCTATAGCTTTAACGGCGACAACCTGTGGCTGACTAAAAAAGGACGCCGCAGCACTCTGGTAGGCACCTCCGACCAGCTAAAACCCTGGGTGCAGCTGCAAACAAGAATGGAAAATCAGGACATAAACCTGAAGTAATCAGGTTCGAGGAGTTAAGCATGTCAATCGTAAATCAGTTAATGGCTGCTGTATTAGCTGTTTTAATCGGCCTTGTATCAGGTACTGTCTACCTGATGTCAGACAGCTCGAAAGCGATGCTGCTGAACCAGCTCGAATCACACGGCCAGGATACTGCAACCCATCTTGGCCTGTACCTTGCCCCTTTTATGGCAGCCCAGGATAAAGCGGCTATCGAAACGACGGTCAATGCCATTTTTGATAGCGGCTTCTACCAACAGATCAATGTTGTCGACAGTAATGATCAGCCCCTGTTTACCAAAACTACGCCCGCGCGGATTAATGAACAGGTACCGCAGTGGTTTATCAATCTGGTCGAGATCACACCACCAAAGATGAACCGCGAGATTACTCACCAATGGCAAAAAGCAGGTTCTATCTTTGTTCAGAGCCGAGCCGGCTATGCTTACGAGCAACTCTGGCGTGGCACGAAACAAACCTTCATCTGGTTTGTGGTACTTTCATGTATCAGTATTTTCTTTATCAGTATCCTGATGCGCTACATCCTGTCGCCACTCAGAAATGTTGAAGAACAGGCTATAGCCTTGTCGCAACAGCGATATATTGAGCAGAGTAAAATCCCGGGTACTCGCGAACTAAGGAAAGTCGTTGAAGCGATGAATATCATGGTACGCAGGGTTCGCACCATGTTTGATGAACAAGCCAAAAGCATCGAAGAGATCCGCCGCACTGCCTACCGGGATGAACTTACGGGTCTGGCAAACCAGCGGGCAACCCATACCCAACTGGCAGAGCGATTAGATTATCGTCAGGACTTCGGCCCAGGCACCCTGATTCATCTGCATATCGACCAGCTACAGCAGCTGAACAGTCAGCTCGGAATGGAAAAGGCCAATAATTTTATTCGCGCTGCGGCTGAGCAACTATCACAGCTGGGCGAGCAAAGTGAGCAACCTGTTATTGGTCGCATCAGTGGCTCAGACTTTATACTGCTAAGCCATATTACCGACCCCGATCATCTGCAACGGGAACTGAATAAGATTAGCAGTAGCCTGACCGACTTCTACTGCCAGCTAAGCAACAATAACCAATCAGTTAATAGCGCGATCTATATCGGCTCCTGTCCTTACCGCGAAAACAGATCTGCCAGCCAGCTTACTGCAAACGCCCGCATTGCAGCTGAACAGGCAAAGCAGCAACAGATCTCAGTAAACAGCGTGCAGGATCACGACAGTAACAACCAGGACAGCTGGCACCAACACGTTGCCGACACTATAAACAATGAAGGCATATTCCTGCAGTCTCAACCGGTCAGGCCGATGTCTGATGCTGGCAGCGTTGTACACCATGAGCTCTACGCCCGGATCTACGATCAGCAAAACCAGCCCTGCATGGCGGGTGAGTTCATCAGCGTTGTAAAACAGTTAAATCTGATGGTCGCCCTCGACAAAACTGTTATCAGCAAAGTTATTAAACGGCTTAACGACGGAAGTAATGACAATTACTGTATCAATCTGAGTAACGATGCACTGAAAGACAAAGGGTTTTCAGACTGGTTCATCCAGCAGTTAGACAGTCTTAAAAATCCAGAGCAGCTGCACGTCGAGATCAACGAAAGCTCTGTGCTGAATAACATTGAGAGCATTAACGCATTCCGTGAACAGCTGAAGCAGATGAATATCCGTTTCGGCGTTGATAACTTCGGCATTCACCCTGCAGGCTTCTCATACCTATATACCGTGCATCCGGATTACATCAAAGTCGACGGTTCACTAATCCGAGAGATCGACAACAGTCCAGAAGACCGATTCTTTGTGCGCAGCCTGATTACTGCAGCCCACAGTCTGGATATCCACGTGTATGCCGAACATGTCGAGCGTGAATCACAGTTGAAGTATCTGCAGCAACTGGAGATTGATGCGACACAGGGCTGGATCCACGGACAACCGAAAGCCCTGAGCTAAGCAACGACTCCTTGCTCGGGCAGGCCTTCGCCCGTACAAAAAAAACCGCCAACAGGCGGTTTTTTTTATTCTGGTAAGGTCTTAGCCATGCTTGGTGAGCAACATATCCAGCTTATTGCTGATGCGATCTTCGCGCTGCTTAACCTTTTCCTGCTTCTGATTTTGCTGACGACGCTTATTGATCTCTTTTAACTGCTGCTTGGCATGCTCCGCCTCTGCTTCAGTCACAGTTCCTGATGCATTGCCATCGAGACCGATACGATCAGCCCCCAACTTAAGGCTGCGAAAATAATAGGGCGAACGTACATAGGAAGCCAGTGCGCGCTTTATCTTGTTCTTCGCTAGCTTCTCGTCTGCGATGAGCTCTTCCTGAATACCAATTTTCAGCGGACGCACATTCTCCCGACTGAACACTTCGGGGTAGGTTTCACAAATCAACTGAAGCGCTGCCTGATTGGCCGCCCTGTTCTTAGATTTTGACTTAGACTTAGAGTTTTCGTTAGCCGTATCAGTCGTTGTTGCAGTCACTATAAATTCTCTCAACTATAGCCCTATCACAGGTCAGACCCTGCAATAACGCTCTATCATGGAAACAGTTAAATCGGGCGATCAGCCCTGAAAAAGAGTGTTGGCAGTATAGTAGCATTTTTCTTTTACCTGCTGCTATATAAGCCCTTTCAGTTACTCACCTTTACGAATCAGATACATAAAGCGATCTTCAACGGATGATTGCGACAACAACTCATGCCCCAAAAATGTACAAAACTTTGGGATATCACGCTGAGTAGAAGGGTCAGTCGCTGTGATTTCCAGCACTTGCCCGCTATTCATCTCTCGCACCTTGTTATGCAACAACATGACTGGCTCAGGGCAATAAAGGCCCGTCGCATCCATTGTTTGATCCGCTTTAATTTCAACCATCAATAAAACCTCTAATACTGCAATTGCACATATTGTCGCAAATATCGGGCAATAGAAAAACCCATCTTTTAGTAAGATATGAATTTACCCGGGGACTGAGAGCTATTATATTGAAATGAAAGCGCTTTAAATCAGGCCAGTCGAGGAGAGAAAAATGATTCGCGTGATGATTGAACGGCATATAGCAGACGATCTTGCTGAATACTATGAGCAAGCGGCCCGCAATACTCTGCAAACCGCCATGCAGGCCCATGGCTTTATTTCCGGTGAATCCCTGCGTAATACTAACGATTCCAACCACAGAGTAGTCATGGCTAATTTTCGGACAATCCAGGATTGGCAACGATGGCATGGATCAGCAGAACGTAAAGAGATAATGGAAGCGATTATGCCGATGCTGGATGGCGAAGAGAAAATAACCGTACTGGAGCATTAAACCGTCACAATGTTACACCCGGCCTGAAACCACTCAGGCCGGAATATCAGACCACTTTCAAAGCGGCATCAGAACCCCGGATTCATCACCCGTACATGCACAGTAATTTCCTCTCTGTCATGGTAAAGGTGTTTCGCCGCCAGATGATATTTCACCCCCGCCTCCTGCAGATCAGCTTCCAACGCTGCAAGGCAGTTTTTAACTTCCATATAACGCTGCTTCATCGGCAGTTTCAAATTAAACACCGTTTCCCGACACCAGCCATTAACCAGCCAACGGGTCATCAACCCGGTAACTTTGGTTGGCTTATCAACAATATCGCAGACCATCCAGTCGAAGGATTTATACGGCTGATAGGTAAAAGCATCTTCCGTAAGATGCGTCACCTGCCCACTATCCATGAGTGATTCAGCCATAGGTCCATTATCAATCGCGGTGACGAACATATTCTGATTTACCAATTGCCAGGTCCATCCGCCGGGCGCAGCACCAAGATCGACCGCCCGTTTACCACTACTTATATAACGATCCCAATCCTGCTGCGGGATGAACCAATGCCAGGCTTCCTCGAGTTTAAGCGTTGACCGGCTTGGGGCATTTTTTGGAAACTTAAGCCGCATTATGCCCATCGGCCAGGGTGCTGAGTTCTGCTCAGGCGCATAACCTAAATAGAAACGAGTGCCGGACAGAGCAAAAATGTGCATCCGGTTAACCGCTCTGCGATCCATAAGCCCCTGCTTCCGCAGACGCTGACTGAAAGCAGAGCTAAAGCTATTACAAAACCGTTGAAGTTCACGGCCTTCGGTGGTGTCAGCCGGTTCGACGATTAATTCCGAACAAATTGGTAACTGATCGATCAACTGCAGCAAAGCACTGATTCGATCATCACTGTCAATATCATCGATCAATGGCAGACAGGCCAGCCATTGACGCACAAAAATCAAACGACTGAAATCCAACTGCTCCACTGCCTGACTGGCACCATTCGGCTGGTGGCTGACGAACAGGGCATAGCCACTGTTCTCTTCCAGCTTGCAATAACCAAATATACCCTGGCTTTCACAAAGATCCCGAACTTCTGCGGCGCACTCTTTTTCGAACCCCGGGCGACAATACAGTAGCAGGTGATTCATCAGGCGTTACCTTCACTTATCAATTGGCAAAATTGCAGCGTGGATTCTACTGCATCGGCTATATGCTCGTCCTGAGTTATTCCGGATTTTTTTCGCGGTTTAAGATCGTGATCACCATCTTCAAGCCAGTGCAACTGTATTGCAGGCGCTAATTCATAACTATCCACTATCTCTTGACGCCCCATCGCATCACGGGTTCCCTGAAATATATGAACCGGTGTATTAATTTGCTGTAGATGATCAATTCTCGGACGGTCTAGTTTTCCTGGGGCATAAAACGGATAGCCATAGACAAAACACCCAGCTACAGCATCATGATCAGCCAGCATGGTCGCCATCCTGCCACCCATAGATTTTCCCGCAAGGTATAGAGGCACACCTTCTTCCTGGTATTGCCCGATAAGCTCGCCATAGTATTGCAGTAGTTTCGGCTGGCGGTCAGGCGGACGCCTTTTACCGTCATCCCGGCGCTTTTGCATATAGGGAAATTCAAAACGAACAATCTGTAATCCACCGGCCACAAGGGCTTGTGCTACCGCTTCCATGAATTCACTATCCATCGGCGCGCCTGCGCCGTGAGCAAATAAAACCCGACCTAATTCGGGCTTGCCATCGATTAACATTTTTGACTCCAGTAGCAATAAGCGGCGAATTATGCCTGAAAATCCGCTTGATCTATATCAAACAAACGCAAACTAGTAACGTCTGATACCAACTAAAAAATATACCAAAATAGTATTTTATAGTTTTTATTAGGTTTTTAGCTCTTTTTATTCAATAATGGAATAAGCAACAATCCCTTAAATACCAACAACTTAAGTGCCAATAGCAAATGTTGCAGTGCATAAAAACAACCGTTAAAGCGAAATAATTAGTGCGACACTATGTCGCAACTAATACCCAAGACGCATTGAAATGTGACTAGTGTTTAAAGATAATAGCCGACGGAAATTTACTTTCTAAACCTTTCTAATAGCTTGTTGATGAGAGCCTGATATGAGCACAGCAGCTGAACACCCAACCTACAATTACAAGGTGGTGCGTCAATTCGCCATCATGACAGTGGTATGGGGCATCGTAGGAATGGCCGTGGGCGTATTAATCGCGTCCCAGTTAGTATGGCCTGCACTTAACTTTGATACCGCCTGGTTGACTTACGGTCGTTTGCGTCCGTTACATACCAACGCGGTTATCTTTGCATTCGGAGGCTGCGCACTGTTCGCAACCTCTTATTACGTCGTACAGCGTACGAGCCAGGTTCGCCTGATTTCTGACAAACTAGCCGCTTTCACCTTCTGGGGCTGGCAGCTGGTAATCCTGAGCGCAGCTATCACTCTGCCGCTGGGTATCACCTCTTCTAAAGAGTACGCTGAACTGGAATGGCCAATTGACCTGCTCATCACAGTAGTATGGGTAGCCTACGCTGTCGTATTCCTGGGTACAGTGAAGATGCGTAAGACATCTCACATCTATGTCGGCAACTGGTTCTATATGGCATTCATCATCACCGTTGCAGTCCTGCACATTGTTAACAGCGCAGCGATGCCTGTTTCTCTGTTCAAGTCTTACTCTGTATACCCTGGTGCTGTCGATGCGATGGTGCAGTGGTGGTACGGACACAACGCGGTAGGATTCTTCCTGACTGCGGGCTTCCTGGGTATGATGTACTACTTCGTACCTAAGCAGGCTGAGCGTCCAATCTACTCTTACCGTCTGTCCATTGTTCACTTCTGGGCGCTGATTGCGACCTACATGTGGGCTGGCGGTCATCACTTGCACTACACCTCTCTGCCAGACTGGACTCAGTCAGTAGCGATGGTTATGTCTCTGGTTCTGCTGGCACCTTCATGGGGCGGCATGATCAACGGCATGATGACTCTGTCAGGAGCATGGCACAAGCTGCGTACCGATCCGGTACTGCGCTTCCTGGTGGTATCTCTGTCCTTCTACGGTATGTCTACGTTCGAAGGCCCGATGATGTCTATCAAGACTGTAAACGCACTGTCTCACTACACTGACTGGACTGTTGGCCACGTACACGCCGGCGCTCTGGGCTGGGTAGCGATGATCTCTATCGGTGCTGTGTATCACATGATTCCTCGCCTCTGGGGCAAGACTCAGATGTTCAGTGTTGGCCTGATCAACACTCACTTCTGGCTGGCCACTATTGGTACGGTTCTTTACATCTGCGCGATGTGGGTGAACGGTATCCTGCAGGGTCTGATGTGGCGTGCAGTTAACGAAGACGGCACTCTGACATACAGCTTCGTAGAAGCTCTGGAAGCGAGCCACCCTGGTTTCTTCGTACGTGCGTTAGGTGGAGCATTCTTCCTGACTGGTATGCTGCTGATGGCATACAACGTATGGCAGACTGTACGCAAAGACAGCACAGCTCCTGCAGCTGACGCGTCTGCGCAAGCAGCTTAAGGATCAGAGGAGCACATTGAAATGATCAAACACGAAACGATTGAAAAGAACATTGGCATCATGATCCTGCTGATCATCCTGGTGATCAGTGGCGGTGGTCTTGCTGAAATCGTACCTCTGTTCTTTAGCAACTCTACTACTAAGCCGATCGAAGGACTGCGTACTTATACTGCGCTGGAACTTGAAGGTCGTGACATCTACATCCGTGAAGGCTGTAACGTATGTCACTCCCAGCAGATCCGCCCTTTCCGTGCTGAAACTGAGCGCTACGGTCACTACTCAACTGCCAACGAAGGCGTTTGGGAGCACCCATTCCTGTGGGGTTCCAAGCGTACAGGTCCTGACCTGGCTCGTGTCGGCGGTCGTTATAGTGATGACTGGCATCGTGCCCACTTGTACAACCCACGTGACGTTGTACCGGAATCTAAAATGCCGTCTTACCCTTGGCTGTTTGAAAACAAACTGTCAGGTGAAGACACTGCTGCCAAAATGCAAGTACTTGCCAAGCTAGGTGTTCCATACACCGAAGAAGACGCTTCTGCGGCTCGCGAGCAAGTGGAAGGTAAAACAGAGGTCGTAGCATTGGTCTCTTACCTTCAGTCATTAGGCAAACTGCATTCCGTTTACAATAACAAGCGGTAATTATAGTGAGCTACGAAGTTTACGGTCCCTACATTCCTGTTGTGATGCTGATCACTTTCATCGGGTTGTTTATCTGGGTATTACTGCCCGGCAATCGCAAAGGGTTTGATGATGCATCAAACCTGCCCTTTGCAGATGATGAGCAGGATCAACGGACGCTAGGCGCTGATAACGGGAGAAAAGAACAATGAGTGCTTTTTGGAGCGCATGGATAACTGTTATTACTCTGGCAGTTATTTTAGGCTGTGCATGGTTACTTTGGGCAACACGCCGAAGCGAACCACACAAAGAAGCGACCGAGGAAACCCTTGGTCACGCATTTGACGGTATCGAAGAGTACGATAACCCGCTGCCAAGCTGGTGGTTGCAGATGTTTGTTGCAACTATCATTTTTGGACTGGTTTACCTTGTAATGTACCCGGGTCTGGGTAACTTCAAGGGTGTACTTGGCTGGACCTCTGTTGGCCAGTGGGAAGAAGAGATGGCGCACGCGGAAGAGGTATACAAACCTGTTTTCGCTAAATACGCAGCCATGTCTGTCGAAGACCTGCAATCTCAGCCAGATGGTCTGAAAATGGGTCAGCGCATGTTCGCTAACAACTGTTCACTGTGTCACGGTGCTACAGGTTCAGGCGCACACGGCTTCCCTAACCTGACCGA
The DNA here is from genome assembly GCF_050870985.1 of Amphritea sp. HPY. Classification (NCBI taxonomy): domain Bacteria; kingdom Pseudomonadati; phylum Pseudomonadota; class Gammaproteobacteria; order Oceanospirillales; family Oceanospirillaceae; genus Amphritea; species Amphritea sp. HPY. The sequence goes on from NZ_CP194015.1 coordinate 1,710,955, forward strand.
CGGTGACTGGCTGTACGGTGGTGCACCAGACGTTATCAAGCAGACTATCGCCAGCGGTCGTACCGGTGCGATGCCTCCTTGGGGCGCGGTGCTGGGTGAAGAAGGTGTACGCGACGTAACTAGCTATGTTATGTCTCTGAGCGGCAAGGAATCCGATGCTGAAGCGGCTGCCCGCGGACAGCAACAGTTCCAGGCGCTATGTACAGCTTGTCACAGCCAGGATGGTACTGGTCTGCAAGCGCTGGGCGCACCCGACCTGACCGATGATGTATGGCTATACGGCTCCTCTTTCGAGAAAGTCAGCCACACCATCCGTACCGGTCGTAGTGGTGTAATGCCTGCGCATAAAGATCTGCTGAGCGATGAGAAGATTCATCTGATCACCGCTTATGTATACAGCCTTTCTAACAAGTAAGGCTTAGATCAGGAAAAAGGCGGTATGATTAATTTCATATCGCCTTTTTTTATGCCGCAGGTTACCTCCGAGATTTAACCGCGTATAATATTCAAATTCGCTAATAAACCAGTTGAGCCCTGGCTTAGTAGCGCAGGAATTTCGAAATATTGATGGTGAGGGATGGTATGAATCAAATACCAGTTAAAGACGTAACACCGAAAAGCAACAACAGTAAAGCTGAAAGCTTTGACCTGTACGCCAAACGTGAACACATCTACGTTAAGTACTACAAAGGCCTCTTCAAAAATTTACGTACTATCTCCGGCTTTATAATGCTGGTTATGTTTTACGGTTTTTCCTGGATCCAATGGGACGGCCACCAGGCGATATTGTTTGACCTGCCAAGCCGTCAATTCCATGTTTTTGGCATTACCTTCTGGCCGCAGGATTTCATGCTGCTATCCTGGCTCCTGATAATTCTCGCCTTCGTACTGTTTTTCGTTACCGTTTTTGCCGGACGCCTCTGGTGTGGCTATGCTTGCCCTCAGTTTGTCTGGACCTGGTTCTTCATATGGGCCGAACGGGTTACCGAAGGTGATCGTAACCAGCGAATGCGGCTGGACAAACAGGGCTGGAGCGGTCAGAAAGCCATCAAAAAAACTGCCAAGCACAGCTTATGGCTTTTTATTGCCGCTGCCTCTGCAATCGCTTTTGTCGGCTACTTCACACCTATCAGAGAGCTGACCCCCGCGGTATTAAGCTGGAATCTTGGCCCATGGGAAACCTGGTGGATAGGCTTTTTGACCATCGCCACATATGCCAATGCCGGCTGGCTACGTGAGCAGGTTTGTATCTATATGTGCCCTTACGCCCGCTTTCAGAGCGTTATGTTCGATCAGGACACACTGGTAATTTCTTATGATGAAGAACGTGGTGAAAACCGCGGCAAGCGTAAGAAAAATGCCGACTACAAAGCACAGGGTATGGGTGATTGTATCGACTGCGGCAACTGTGTTCATGTTTGTCCGGTAGGTATCGATATTCGCGACGGCCTGCAATACGAATGCGTAGCCTGTGGCGCCTGCGTCGATGCTTGCGACGATATCATGGATCGCATGGGCTACGACCGAGGCCTGATACGTTACACAACCGAACACGCATTGGAAGGCGGCGAAACTCATATTCTGCGGCCACGCCTGATCGCTTACTTTGCCTGCCTGTGCGCTATGTTTATCGCATTTGGTTACACCCTGTTTACCCGCATCCCATTAGAAGTGGATATTCTCAGAGACCGGGGCCAGCTCTATGTTGAAGCGTCTAACGGCATGATTGAGAACGTCTATACGCTGAAACTGGCCAATAAGTCGCAGGAGGATCACCAGTACAGCATCGAAGTATCAGGCATCGATGGCCTGACAATGATGGCAGAGCATGAGGTGACCATCCGATCCGGTGAACTTTTAGACTACCCTGTGAGTCTACAAGCTGATCCCCGCTTCCTTGATCGCCCGAACTACAACATTATGTTCAAAGTTCAGGCCCTCGATGATGAAGATATTATGTTGGAACAGGAAAACAGGTTTATCGGCCCGGCCAAACGCCACTAACAGGGAACAGTCAGGCAACTCGTTAAATCGACTGCGATAACCCTACCCCCTAACGACTCGACTGAGTTAGAATAGCTGCCGGATTTATCTCCGTGCAGCTATTGCTTTATTTAAGGATTTTTATGACCGATCAAAGCACTCCATCACCATGGTATAAGCAGCCGTGGCTGTGGTTTATTCTGGCGCCGCTAATCGCCACTTTGCTCTATTCAACGGTATATATCACTGCGGCGATGGTTACCCATGACGGCGTCGTACTTGAAGAATACACTAAGAAAGCTAAAGCATTTCACGAAGACACGACGAAGACCGAAGCTGCAAGAGAACTTGGCTTGTACGGCGACCTGCGTATGGACCTGCTAACAGGCGACATTAATCTGCAACTGAATAGCAGCACAGGGACTGAACTGCCACAATCACTGCAGTTGATAATCGGCCACCCGACTAAAGCGTCGCTCGATATCACAGTGCAACTTCGTCAACTTAAGGACGGCTATTACGCTGGTGCTCTGGAAGCAGTACTCAAGGGCAGGAAAAACCTGATTCTGCAGCCTGCTGATAAGCAATGGCAACTAGTACAGCAAGTCGCGCCACCGTACGACGAGCAAACTTTCAAACTAGGTGTTCAGTAAGCACACTCCATGAACGCTTCTCAGGATCACATCATTAACGATCAAGCCTGCTTTCACTGTGGGCTTGACGTTCCTGTCAAATCGCAGTTTGTTACCGTTATCAGTGGCAAGCCACGCCGTATGTGCTGCCCAGGCTGTCAGGCAGTAGCACAGGCGATCACCGAAGGCGGACTCGACAATTATTACAAGCACAGAACCAGCGAGGCAACCTCTCCCGAATTTAGTGAGCAGGTCATTCCTGATCAATTATTAGCGGAACTTGCACTGTGCGATCAACCTTCAATTCAAAAAGCATTTGTCACAACCCTAGAGAGCGGTGACAAACAAGCTTCACTGGTAATCGAAGGCATCACCTGCGCAGCTTGTGTCTGGTTACTTGAACACCATATCAGCAACCTCGAAGGTGTGGTCAAAGTCAGCGTTAACCTGACCAACCACCGCGCCCAGCTTAACTGGGATGAAAGCAGCATTAAGCTCAGTGAAATTTTGCTGGCGATCCACCGTATCGGTTATCAGGGGCACCCATACCACCCCGATAAGGAAGAACAACTGCTCGCCCAGGAAACACGTAAGGCAACCCGCCGCCTCGGCATTGCCGGTGTTTTCTGCATGCAGGTAATGATGCTCGCAATCGCGCTATACGCTGGCGATATTCAGGGCCTTGAAGATCACCTGGTTACATTTATTCGCTGGGCCAGCTTTGTCCTCGCCACACCGGTAGTGATCTATTCAGCACGGCCCTTCTTTGAAGCGGCACTGCGCGATCTTAAAACCCGCCACCTGACCATGGATGTTCCTGTTTCCCTGGCTATAGGTGGAGCCTATCTGGCCAGCATATGGGCCACTGTAACGGCATCGGGCGAAGTCTATTATGACTCGGTCACCATGTTTACTTTCTTCCTTCTGATCGGTCGTTTTCTGGAAATGAAAGCCCGTCACCGTACAGGACGTGCCGGCAATTCACTGATGAATCTTTTGCCTGCCAGCGCCATTGTGCTGCGAGACAGTGAAGAACATATGATACCGGCCAATGATCTTTGTGTTGGCGACCGGGTACTGGTTAAGCCGGGCCACACCATTCCAGCTGACGGCAACATAGTCAGCGGCAAAAGCAGTATTGACGAGTCAGCCCTCACCGGCGAATACCTGCCCCTCAGCAAGAACAGTGGGGACCCGGTAGTCGGCGGCACGATCAATGTAGAGAACCCGATACAGATTGAGATCACCCAGGTCGGCGCTGCAACACAACTTTCTGCAATCGTCCGACTACTTGAACGCGCCCACGAAGAAAAGCCTGCAGTTGCCCGCGTAGCGGATCGCCTGGCCGGGTATTTCGTCGCTGCGGTACTGCTTACCGCATTTACCGTAGCCATCTCATGGTGGTTCATCGCTCCACAGCATGCATTCTGGGTCACCCTTTCTGTGCTGGTGGTCACCTGTCCATGTGCACTCTCACTGGCGACCCCGACAGCTTTAACTGTTGCCACCGGCACCCTGCGCCAGAACGGACTGCTTATCACCCGGGGCCACGTTCTTGAGAGCTTGTCACGGGCCACCCATATTGTGTTCGATAAAACCGGCACCCTGACCGAAGGCAATTTGTCGCTGCAACAGGTCGAGCCGATCAATACACTCTCCCGTGATGACTGCCTGAGCATTGCCAGTGCTCTGGAATCCCATTCAGAACATCCGATCGCAAAAGCATTTCATCATTTCTCGACGCTGCACGGCATCGCCCCTGCCGATAACGTTACAAACCATGTTGGTCAGGGACTGGAAGGTACCGTTAACGGCGAGCATTTCTTTATCGGTAAACCTGAATTTGCCAGTCGGCACTGCGGACAAAAACTGAATTATGACGCTGCGCCAGACGACAAGAACCAATGGTTATTGCTCGCCAGTGAAAGCGAAGTCATTGCCTGGTTTGGTCTTAATGATCCGGCCCGTAAACAGGCGCTGAACACAATTAACCAGCTACGCCAGCAAGGGCTTCAGGTGCAGATGCTGACCGGCGACAGCTCAGCCGCGGTTCAGCATATCGCATCGGAACTGAATATTGACCAGGCTATCTCAGGCGTCACACCTGAGCAGAAGCTACAGCATATTCAGCAACTACAGGATGAAGGCGCCAGAGTCATCATGGTGGGTGACGGCATCAACGACATTCCGGTGCTGGCTGGCGCCCAAACATCGATCGCGATGGGCTCAGCAACCGATCTAGCCAAGACAAACGCCGATGCCATACTCATATCCAGCGATCTTCACCGACTGCCACAGGCATTGAACCTGGCACGTAAAACACAGTCTATAATCAGGCAGAACCTGGGCTGGGCATTGATCTATAACCTGATAGCGCTGCCGCTTGCAGCCACCGGAATGATAGCCCCCTATATGGCTGCTATCGGCATGTCAGCCAGCTCTCTGGTAGTCGTGGGCAATGCAATGCGTTTATCTAAGCTAAGCAAAATGTATCGCCTGAAATCAAACAATCAAACAAGCCAGAAAGGTCGCTGAAAATGAACATTTTATATCTGCTTATACCTATCGCAATTATTCTGGCCGGACTCGCTATCTGTGGTTTTTTCTGGTCGGTCAATAGCGGCCAGTACGACGACCTTGAATCGCCAGCCCACAGCATCCTGTACGATGACGATGAGCATCTGATCCCGGATGATGCTAAACCAGGCAAGACTTCAGATAAGAAGTGATGACCGAATCTCTGTCTGCCGTCACCGCGCTGCTTCTGGGCCTGCTGGGTAGCGCCCACTGCCTGGGCATGTGCGGCGGAATATCCAGCGCAGTTGCGATGGGTATCGACAAGCGCAATAGCAACCCCCTGCTCCTGTTGGCCGGTTTTAATCTGGGCCGCATTGCCAGCTACAGTGTCGCCGGCGGCCTGCTGGGCGTTCTTGGCTGGCTCATCAGTTCGCCGGAAATAGCCGTATTCCTACGCACACTGGCCGGCATTATTCTGGTACTGATGGGACTCTATGTTGCCCAGATCTGGAAAGGACTGTCCCATCTTGAAAAACAGGGTGCCTTTATCTGGCGCTACATTCAGCCCTTCAGCAGTAGGTTATTACCCGTAAAGTCACCACCTCAGGCACTGTTACTCGGTGCACTCTGGGGCTGGCTACCCTGTGGGCTGGTATATAGCACGCTGATATGGAGTGCTACTGCCGCAAACTGGCAGCAATCCGCACTACTGATGGCCTGCTTTGGCTTAGGCACACTACCAGGCATGTTAGCCACTGGATTGTTAGCACAGCAGGTACAGCAACTGCTGAAAAACCGTAAAACACAAACTATTGCCGGTATGATGATTATCGCATTCGGCGTTTATACAATTCCGTTTCAGGGGCTGGGCATTGCTTGATGAATATCAACAAAGCGCCAGCGGAAACGACTATAATCTGCACTTTGCAGTTTTAAGTGAGAGTTTCTTGTGAACCAGAACAATCTGATTAAGTGGGATCTGGATCTGATCCGCCGGTACGACCTGTCCGGCCCACGCTATACATCCTACCCAACCGCTATTCAGTTCGACCCTGAACTGTCGGCCCAGGATATGGTAAACACCGGTCAGCAAACCGCCGACCAGGCCTCACCGCTGTCACTGTATGTACATATCCCTTTTTGTGCGCATGTTTGTTACTACTGTGCCTGTAACAAGGTAATTACCCGTAACCGCAAGAAAGCGCAGCCTTATCTGGATACGGTTTACAAAGAGATGGAACAGCTCTCCAAGTGGTATTCAGACGACCGTATCGTCGAACAGCTGCACTGGGGAGGTGGCACGCCGACCTTCATCAGCAATGAGCAGATGATCGAGCTGATGCAGAAACTGCGTGATAATTTCAATTTACTGGATGATGATTCCGGCGATTATTCCATTGAGATTGATCCTCGCGAAGTTGATAACGAAGCACTCAAAGTACTGCGTGAGATCGGCTTCAACCGCATCAGCTTCGGCGTGCAGGATGTTGAACTGAAAGTTCAGGAAGCGGTTAACCGTATACAACCGGTAGAGCAGGTAGCCGCCGTATTAGCTGAATCCCGTCGCCTTGGCTTCCGCTCCATCAATATGGATCTGATCTACGGCCTGCCGCATCAGACTCTGGAAAGCTTCAACAAGACCCTGGATACCATTATCGGGCTTGATCCCGACCGCTTATCGGTCTTTAACTATGCGCATATGCCTGATCGCTTTCGCTCCCAGAAACATATCAATGCGGACGATCTGCCAAGCCCTGAAACAAAGCTGGCGATACTGGAAACCACTATCCGCAAGTTAATGGACGCCGGTTATGTTTATATCGGCATGGATCACTTTGCTAAACCGGACGATGAGCTGGCGCTGGCACAGCAGAACGGCAAACTGCACCGCAACTTCCAGGGCTATACTACACACAGCGATTGCGATCTGGTCGCTATGGGCGTCTCTGCAATCAGCCAGATTGGCGATGTGTATTATCAGAACGAACATGACATGGCGCTTTACACTGCTGCGGTAGAAGACCGTGCCGACGCCATTAAGCGTGGTGTTACGCTAACCCGGGATGACCGCATCCGTCGCGCTGTGATCAATCAGCTTATCTGTCACTTTGAGCTGAATATGGGCAGGATTGAGCAAGCGCAAGATATAAATTTCCGTGAATATTTCGCAGCAGAGCTGGCAGAACTGGAACATTTCACTGAAGACGGACTGATCGAACTGACCCCGGGCAGCATAAAAGTGACCCCGGCCGGACGGCTACTGATTCGCCGTATCTGCATGGCTTTCGATGCATATATACCGAAGCAGCAAGCAACGAGAAGCTTTTCCCGTATCATTTGATACGGGAAACACTTCACCCTGATACGTATTTAGTAGATAATTCATTACTAAGCTAACGTGTCACAAATAAAAACAGGATCTATTTATGGGTAACCATAAGGCGCCAGAAGGGAAACTACACAGCTTACAACAGGGGCATTGCAATACCTGTAGCCTGAGCTCCCTGTGTTTGCCTGTATCATTAAATATGACCGAGATGGATCGGCTTGACGATATTATCGACAAAAGCCGCCCCCTGAAAAAAGGTGACCACCTGTTTCATCAGGGTGAGCCATTCTCTACCGTTTACGCGCTACGCGCCGGAACCATTAAAACCTACACCCTGACCAATGAAGGTGAAGAGCAGATCACTGGCTTCTACTTTCCTGGTGAACTGGTGGGTATGAGTGGCTTTGATAACGAAGAGTATCCGGTCTCCGCCAAGATCCTGGAAACCACTACAGTCTGCGAAATTCCTTTTGAGCGTCTCGATGAGTTGTCTGGGCAGCTGCCTGAACTTCGCCGTCAGATCCTGCGCACTATGAGTAAAGAGATTCGTGACGACCAACAAATGATGCTTCTTCTCAGCAAGAAAAACGCTGAGCAGCGGGTTGCCACCTTTCTGGTTAAACTCTCCAGTCGTTTCAAGGCCAGAGGCTATTCTGCGGTTAATTTCCGCTTATCCATGTCCCGTAACGAGATCGGAAATTACCTCGGCCTGGCGGTAGAAACCGTAAGCCGGATCTTTACCCGTTTCCAGAAAATGGATCTCATCAGCGTTGATGGTAAAGAGATCGAACTGACTGATCTTGAAGAGATTTACAACCTGTCTGGTGAATCGCCAAACGCGGACATCTGTGAAGACAAGACCTGCCCAAGTTCCTGAGAAGTACATCACTCAGCGCCCTGCACTGCAGTGACGGGCGCTGTAATTATGCAACAACCCCCTATCTCCTATAATCTGTTCAGATCTGAACCTTTTACTGATTTTCTGTTAAGGATCCAAAATGTCTTTCGATGAATGCTATATCAAGTCTGTTATGCGTACTATTCCTGACTGGCCTGAAGAAGGCGTGATGTTTCGTGACATTACACCGCTGTTCAAAGATCCAAAAGCGCTGCGCATGATCTCTGATTCCTTTATTCAACGTTATATTGATTCTGACATTACGCATATCGCCAGCATCGATGCCAGAGGATTCCTGATCAGCTCAATCATGGCTTATCAGTTGAATATCCCACTGGTGCTGGTACGTAAAAAAGGTAAGCTGCCAGGTAAGACCATTCACCGGGAATATAATCTTGAGTACGGCACCGCGGCAGTTGAAATGCAGATAGATGCGGTAGCAGAAGGCGATAATGTACTGATCTTTGATGACCTGATCGCCACCGGCGGTACTATCCTCGCGGCCAGTACCATCATCAAAGAGCTTGGCGCTACAGTTTACGAGGCCGCCGCTCTGATTGATCTGCCCGACCTGCAGGGTTCTACCAAAATCCAGGAGTCCGGTATCCCGGTACATACACTGCTGGCGTACGAAGGACTGTAATGCTTCACCAGCCTCACCCGAAACCGGAAAGCCTGGCGCTGCTCCGGTTTTTTTTATTCAGAAAGAGGTTACCGCTGCGACCTTTACAGGGTTGCCAAATGCTTTTGGTTATAAGAATATAACCAAAAAAAACAATGATTTGGTTTCATTATGTCTTGTAAGCACTTCGCAGCACAGGTTTCACTCATCGTCAGCATCACTGCAGCCAGCTCTCTTACCATTGCGCAAGAGATCAGGGTTGAACATGAAGGACTCATCCTCAATGCCAATCTGCAGCTAATCGATGGCCAGCCCCTCAACGGCGATATTGCACTGATTACCCACGGCACCCTGGCACATAATGGCATGGAGATCATCCAGGTGTTACAGGAACTACTCGCCGACGAAGAGATCCCCAGTCTGGCGCTCAACCTAAGCTTGGGGGTCAACGACCGGCACGGCATGTATGACTGTGCAACGCCACACAACCATGCTCATACAGATGCCGTCGAGGAGATTGGTGTCTGGCAGCAATGGCTAATAAATAACGGTGCTGAAGGCATTATCCTTATGGGGCACTCACGGGGTGGTAACCAGACCGCATGGTTTGCCAACGAGAACAGCAGTGTGGCTAAAGCTCAGATCCTGATAGCACCAGCAACCTGGGATGCTGTAACGGACGCCACGGCATACCAGAATCGCTACCAGCAGGCGCTAGCCCCCCTGCTCACCAGCGCTAAAGGAGCATCTGCCGGACAATGGCTGGAAAATACCGGCTTCATCTACTGCCAGGACAGTAAAGTCTCAGCCGGGAGTTTTGTATCCTACTATCAGCCTGATACGCGATTTGATACCCCCACTCTGCTGCAACAGGCAACACTTCCCAGCCTGGTCATAATCGGATCCGACGACCACACTGTCAGTGATCTTCAGGTAAAGATGCCCAGTGTGAATAATGATCGGGTACAATCGGTTGTTATCGAAGGTGCCGATCACTACTTCCGTGACCTGTATGCTGATGAAGTGATCGAAAACATTACCGACTTCCTAGGGCAACTATGAAATTACAATTATCGTTCAGCAGCTTCTTCAGTAACACCCTGCTGAGCGCTGTATTTCTGTTTTTCAGTGCAACAGCTTTTGCCCAGCCACTGCCTGTTCTTAGCAACCTGCAGCAGGACCAGCAACTTGCGGGGAATGAACGTTTCCTGCTGGTATTAGTAAGCCAGCCTGGCTGCAGTTACTGTGAGCTTATCGAAGAAGAGATACTCAAACCGATGCAGATCAGCGGCCATTACGACGCTAAACTGCTATTCCGCAACCTGATCATTCATGATGACCGCAGTATGACGGATCTTACGGGGATCCGTCTCGACACCTCTGAGTTTGCCCGCCGCTACGGTACCTCACTGACCCCGACATTACTGTTCCTTGACCCGCAAAATAGCACGGAACTAGTGCAGAAGATGGTAGGCATCAGTACTGTGGAGATGTACGGCTACTACGTTGATAAAGCCGTAGCACAAGCTTCCGACAAGCTGCAGATGAGTAGCACTCAGCCATAGTATCGATGCTTGTTTAGCCCCGGCACGAGTAATCACTGTTAAGCGCCGTAAGATCCCATTACAATACCGTCACTTCGGTATACCGTGATTTCTCTATACCATTATTTTCTCTACCCAACACTTTCTATAAATTCATACTTAGGGCCTGTGCATGTGGTTTAAAAACGCGATCTTTTACCGTTTCAGTCAGACTTTCAGCTATACCCCGGAAGCCCTTGAAGAACAATTGCTGGAGAAAGCCTTTACCCCCTGCGGCAGCCAGGAACTGAGCCGTTTTGGCTGGGTCAGCCCAACCAATGGTATGTCCGATATGCTGGTTCACGCTGGTAATGGTTTCATGCTCATAGCGGGTCAGAAAGAGGAAAAGATTCTACCCGCCACCGTGATTCGCCAGAAGTTGGATGACAAGGTCAAGGTCATTGAGCATGAGCAGGCGCGCAAGGTTTTTAAGAAAGAAAAAGATCAGCTCAAAGATGAGATTGTCATCGATCTGCTACCCCGCGCATTCAGCAAATACTCAAAAACCTGGGCACTGATAGCTCCGGATCATGACCTGATGATTGTCGATGCCAGCAGCCATAAGCGCGCCGAAGAACTGCTTAGCCATCTGCGCAGTGTTCTGGGCTCCCTGCCCGTCGTACTGCCAGACGTTAATCAATCCCCTTCAGCGGTTATGTCCAACTGGCTGGAACAGCCTGGTGAACAGTTCCAGGGACTGATCCCATTGGATGAATGTGAGCTGCGTGACAGCGCTATGGAAAACGGCGTCATCCGCTGCAAAGGTCAGGATCTGGAAAGCGACGAGATAAAATTGCACCTGGAAGCCGGCAAGCGAGTCGTTAAACTGGCACTGGAATGGCAGGAAAGCCTTAACTTTATCCTGCAGGACGACCTCTGCATCAAGCGGATCAAGCTATCCGATCAGCTGAAAGAGAAGATGGAGCAAGACAGCCCGGATGAGGCATTAGAATGCTTTGACGCCGACTTTGTCCAGATGTCTCTGGAACTGACCCGCTTAATTCCAAAACTGCTGGAAGCTTTCGGCGGCGAAGCTCAGCGCCCCTGATTAGTTGCTAGATCGTCACTTCGTGACTTGCTTGTTGTAGATGCTAAAGACCTTGTTCACACAATGAAGGGATTCGGTCTGATTAAATAAACGCGCCAATAGGCGCGTTCTTTATTCAGCTGCGTTTTACTTTTACTCTACAGCCTCGCCAACCACTGTGAGCCCCAGGCTGGTCCAGGCCTGCATGCCGCCACGGTAATATTTCAGCTTATCTTCCGGGTAGCCCGCATTCAGCAGTGCACGACCCATTGCCGGAGTCTGGCCACACCAGTAGCCATTACAGAACATGACCAGTGTCCTGGCATTATTAAAATCAGTTTTTGCACCAGTAATTTCAACACCGAAATCATCCAGCGTATCTTCCAATGACTCCTGTTCATCCATCAGCGTAAACGGATAATTCTGGGAACCTGGAATAGTCAGGCGATAATGCCAGCCTTCTGTGCGGGTATCGACGATCATAATCGTCTCATCTTTTTCCGCCTGCATCATATACTCTGTGAATTCACGCTCTCCCAATGTTTCAACATCATGTGGCGCGAAAGGATTCATCGCTTGCGGTGTGCCGCGGAACGTCGTGCTGTAAAGTTCAGACACCCTGTTCTCAGGGTTCTGATTACGCATCACTTCTATCGCATCACCTTCATGATCGACAGTAAACGAAAACAGCCCCGGTGCGATCATCGCTTTTTTTGTACCCTCTGCTTCTGCTAAAGGGGCACTCATAATAATCGTACCTAACAGAATCCCCGCTACCGTTCCTTTAAACATTTTCACACCTTTTATTATTTGATCTATCGGTTAACTCGTTCAGGCAATTATTAAGCACTCTTGGTTATAAACTAATAACGACGAGCTATAAGGGTATTTATACAACAAAGATTCTTCAGCGTCACCCGCCCGAGATATAGTAATTAGTCTGATAAGCTAAAACCAATTGCACTATGCTGATCACTGTGTAGACTAGCCCGGCCTGCTCTGCGGCTTAATGCAGAGCACGGTATTGTTGTTAATTTTGTTATGAGTGACAGTTCGGTGAGTTCAATTTACAGCGTAAAAGAGATGTTTTACACCCTGCAGGGCGAAGGCGCCCATGCGGGCCGGCCAGCAGTGTTTTGTCGTTTTGCCGGCTGTAATCTGTGGTCAGGCCGGGAACAGGACAGAGCAAAAGCGGTGTGCGATTTCTGCGATACTGACTTCATCGGTACCGATGGCCAGAACGGCGCTAAATTTACCACGCCTGCGGCACTGGCCGAAGCGGTAGCGGCACTGTGGCCTGATGCAGATCAGGGCACTCCTTATGTAGTCTGTACCGGTGGCGAACCCTTGTTGCAACTTGATCAGCCTCTGGTCGATGCATTCAAAGACCAGGGTCTTGAAATAGCGATTGAAACCAACGGCACACTGCCCTGCCCGCAAGGTATCGACTGGATCTGCGTCAGCCCTAAATCCGACGCTGAGCTGATACTGAAGCAAGGTAACGAACTGAAACTGGTTTACCCTCAGGCACAAGCGATGCCTGAACAATTCACCGAACTCAGTTTCGAAAATTTCTACCTGCAACCAATGGATAACGGCCTGCAAGCAGACAATACCAGCGCAGCAGTTCAATACTGCCTACAGCACCCCCAATGGAAATTAAGCCTGCAAACACATAAATTTATCGGTATTGACTAATTTGTTAGTTCGTCACTTCTACCTGATTAAGCTTCTGGCCTGAACAGGTAGAGCGGTGCTGCATTACGATAGATTATCAACAGTAGAGCCGGGATCTGCATTAAGATACCGTATAACAACACAGCCATAGACATCTCCGGATTGTGTAATATTGCTCCAGTAACCATCAATGCCGTACCCGCATTCTGAATCCCGGTTTCAATCGCCAGAGTTAATCCGGTTTTCACATCCAGATTAAACAGATAGCGCGGTACCAGATAACCACACAGCATAGCACTACCCGCCAACAGCAACACTGCCGGTGCTAACTGTGGTAACAGCAGCGGTAGCCCGGCAGAATTACCAGCCGTGATCAGCACCACCACGATCAGCATAAACAACAAAGACAGCAACTTGACTATTTTCTGCAGCGGCTGGCAAAGATGCGGCCAGCGCAAATTCAGCGAAATACCAATAGCAACGGGAATCAATGTCACCGTAAACAGTTTTGCTGCTGTGCTGATCAATGACAACTCAAACACCACTCCCTGCCCCATGAAGTGCTCAAGTACCAGATAGGTAAGTAACGGCAGAGTTAGCGGGCTCAGCAGGCTGCTAACTGCAGTAAGGCTGATTGACAGTGCAGTGTCAGCACGACACAGATGACTGATCATATTTGATGTTGCGCCGCCCGGGGCAAACGTAACGACCATTAAACCTGCAGCCAGCACCGCTGGCAGGTGCAGCAGAGTAACAACGATAAACCCCAGAGCAGGTAGTGCAACTAACTGCAACACTGAGCCCAGAAGAACAACACCCGGACGCTCAATTAGCTGCCTGAAGTCAGCCGGCTTAAGCGATACCCCCATTCCCAACATGATGATAAACAGCGCTGCCGGTAACAAAACCGTAAGGACTGAATCGGCCGCCATAGCATAGATCCTTGTGTTATCAATTATTAGACTTTGCTTATATTAAAAGCGTCGCAAATTAAATACAACGGCTTCCAGTACGCACCGACACTGGCCTGTATCCATCTACCCACACTTCCTGTGGATAACGCTGTGGGTAGCCCTGCGATTCTCCTCGCAAAGGCCTGTAACAGGGCTAACCCCCACAAACTGATCACTTTTTAACCAGCTGTTTTATTGCTTTAAAATCAAATAGATACCATCTTAAAACTATAATCACGGGCTGCAATACTGGCATTTTTCCACTTTTTATTGCAAAACCACGTCGCTGCTGTGACAGAGGGAAGTCAAGCTAATTCTTGTAACAAAAAGCTATAAAAAAAACCTTCTTCATCTGGTTAAACAGGTATAGAGATCGTAACATTGGATCCCGTTTATTTGTCAGCCTGAAATTCCTATGTACAGTCCAGAACAGAAACAACAACAAGCCCAGCGAGTAACCCTGGTTGGCGCCATAATCGATACGATACTTGGCCTGCTTAAGATCACTATCGGTCTGATAGCACATTCCAGCGCGCTGGTTGCCGACGGCATCCACTCTCTGTCTGACCTGCTAACCGATTTTCTGGTCGTCGCAGTGCTTAAATACTCCCACCAGGAACCCGATGAAGACCATCCCTGGGGGCACGCCCGTTTCGAAACCATAGGCACCGTGCTGTTAGGCTGCATCCTGATCGCTGTCGCAGGTGCAATGGCCTACGAAAGCGTTCTGATATTGCTCACCAGCGACCAGATCCCGTTACCAGAGTGGCCAGCCCTGATCGTTGCGGCTGTCTCTATCGGCGCTAAAGAATGGATCTTCCATTACACCATGGCGGTCGGCAAGCGTATCAAGTCAGATCTGATCATTGCTAACGCCTGGCACAGCCGCACCGACGCACTCTCATCGATAGTGGTTTTTATCGGTGTTGCCGGTGCCATGTCCGGCTATGTCTGGCTCGATGCTCTGGCCGCCGTCATTGTTGCTTTTGTAGTTGCAAAGGTCGGCTGGGAGCTGACCTGGAAAAGCATCAAAGAGCTGGTTGATACCGGTCTGCCTGAAGAACAGGTTTCACAATATACCACTGAGATAATGCGGGTAGAGGGCGTACTCAGCGTACACAGCTTCAAAAGCCGTAACATGGGCAGTCAGAGCTTACTGGAAATGCATCTGCAAGTTGCGCCCCATCTGAGTGCCTCTGAGGGTCACTATATCGGTGATGCCGCAGTTTATCGCCTGAAAGGGAAATTTGAAGATATCGGGCATGTCATCTTCCATATAGACACCTACGATGACGAAGAGGAAGTCAATTACTGCAAGACCTTGCCGATGCGAACTGAAGTCAGCGGTATTCTGTGGCAAAGCCTTGAAGCGCTGGGGGTACCCGATCCCGATATCAGCCGGCTTACCCTGCACTACCGTAGCGATGCCATTGAGATTGACCTGATGCTACTCAACAGTGAAGCCAACAAACAACTGAACCTGATTGAGCTGGAGCAAAAGCTTTCGAAATCACTCTCCGAATTCGGCTGGTTTAAGGGTATCCATCTTTGGCTGGGTACAAAAAGCACAAGACTCAACTGATTGGCCCATGACTTATTTACGACCCTCAGCGCCTGCAAGTGCCGAACTTGAGATAAAACACAGTCGTTTCATCTGTTATATCAGCCCGGTATCAGGCCGGGCAGAGGCGGATGAATTTGTTCGCTCGATAAAACGACTGCATCCGAAAGCAAATCATAACTGCTGGAGCTATATTGCCGGCATGCCAGATGACCCCCATCAGTGGAACTCCAGTGACGATGGCGAACCCAAAGGCACCGCCGGTCAGCCGATGCTGAATATTCTGAGACATAGTGAGCTTGGTGAGATCTGCGCCGTTGTTACACGTTACTTTGGTGGCGTTAAGCTCGGTACAGGAGGGCTTGTCAGGGCATACGGGCAATCAGTACAAGAAGCACTTAAAGTCCTAGAGAAAGAAACAGTAATCCCCACCTCTGCCCTGCAGCTTACTACCCCTTATAACCTTACCGGCGATATTGAACATCTGATCAGCAGTTTCAACGTCAGTGTTACAGAACGTAGTTTTGGTGAACAGTTGCTGATTCAAGGCCAAATCGAACAGGATAAAATTGACGGATTCATCGCCTCACTGACGCCGTTTCAACATCAGATTACGTTAAAAATTGATTAAACAGCCTGAAACATCTCAGTTCAACTCATCCCAGATCAATACCTGAAAGGCAGCCTCCAGGGCTTCGGCTCTTTTTTCATGACAAAACTGTGACGGAATCAGGTCTAATATCCTCAGCCGTACCAGAATATCCTTAACGATCGCATTTAAGCCGATGATGTGTACATCACGGCCAACCTTATGCGCATCCAGAATTATATCTTCAATTGCCAGTGCGGTAGATACATCGATAAATGGCACATGACCCATGTCTAACATCAAAGCATCATGGGGCCGTGCATCATCAAGTTTCGCAGAGAGTCTCTTGGCCGAAGCATAACTGATCGGGCCATCGAAATAGTACAGCACGATACGCCCCTGACTGTCTTGCAGCACCCGACGCTCTCGCTTCGATAAGCCCTCATCTTTACCGGCATGGCTATCGATAATCCGAATACTGTCTAACTGATTTTCTGACAACCTCTTTACAGTTACTACATTGGCCAGAAACACACCGACAAACACCGCTGTCACCAGGTCGACAAAAACGGTTAGACCCATCACCAGAAGCATCAGGCAAACAACGAATAACGGCGCTCTGTAGAAACGCCTCAAAAAGCGCCAGTCGATAATATCCAGCCCCACTTTAATCAGGATACCCGCCAACACAGCGTGGGGAATATTCTCGGCCAGTGGAGCCGCACCCAGCACAATAATAATTAAAACCAAGGCATGAAACATGCCTGATAATGGCGTCGTACCTCCCGCTTTAATATTGACTACGGTACGCATAGTTGCACCGGCACCGGGCAAACCGCCAAACAAACCCGCCACCATATTACCCAGTCCCTGGCCGATCAGCTCCCGCTCTGAGTCATGCACGGTTTTTGTCATACTGTCAGCCACCAGCGAGGTCAGCAGCGAATCAATCGAGCCCAGCACCGCCAGCATGACAGCGGCAAACAACATCTCCTGCAACAGTGAGATACTCACTACCGGCCATCTTATTTCAGGCAATCCTGTTGGAATATGGCCAATGATTGCCAACGACTTATCGCCATGCAGAGTGAGATAAAGAATAGTGCCAACCACCAGCGCAATCAGTGCAGGCGGCACCAGAGTTGCCAGTTTTCGCGGACAAAAAAGAATAATCGCCAGCGTTGTACCACCTAACAGTAAGGCAGCGCCATCCGGTTGATCCAGATAAACGGGAATCGCCTGAAACGACTCCAGCACGCTGGCTGAGGCCGGGAATCCAAACAAAGGGCCGAGCTGTAACAGGATGATAATAATGCCGATACCACTCATAAAACCGGATATTACCGGGAACGGCACCAGCGTAACGAACTTACCCAGCTTAAGTACGCCAAAAAGAACCTGAAAAAAGCCCCCCATGATCACCACGGTAAATGCCAGTAATGGGCCACTCTGAGGATCGATAGCAACAAACTGGGTAAATACCGATGCCATCACCACCGTCATCGGACCAGTCGGACCTGAAACCTGGCTCGGCGTTCCGCCAAACATGGCGGCAAACAAGCCAACAAAAATAGCACCATACAGTCCGGCAATAGCACCTGCGCCGGATGACACACCAAATGCCAGCGCCAGAGGTAGCGCTACTACTGCGGCAGTCAGACCGCCCAGCAGATCACCCCGCAGATTGTTAAAGGAAAGCCCGTGAATCAAGTGCATCTGATTTCTCTGTTATTTTTGTTATGAGAATCTAATCAGATCAAGGGTTTACCAGACAGCACTAAAGATCAATGCCAATTTAGTCTTAAATTCAGCAGTTAAATTTTAAAACGCACGTTTAATTTTTTTCACCGATTATCAGGCTAAGCCGTGCCGTTATACAAGTAATGATGTTATTATTTTCCGCCTCAATATATTGATAGTAAAAAAACACTATGATTTCCGCGATAAAGGGGCATTATGAAGTTCGCAGATAATCCTAAGCAGGCCGCTGAATTCCTGCGGCAGGCCATTCCACTCATGGTCAAGCACTGTATCCCACCCAATCCGCTTAATTATTCTCTATGGTATGCCTACGTTTCTCAGGCTCTGCCGGCGCTTAATGAACAGATGAATAAAGCGTTAGAGATCTACGGCACCTGCCCAAATATCATCAGCGAACAGCTATTCAGGGACTTCCTCATCACCGATGAAGTGAATAACGCTGAAGATATTCAGAACGCTCTGCTATCTGTTATGGGTGACCTGGAAAGCCAGGCAAGTACAACCGCCCAGGATACAGAAGTCTACAATGAAGTACTGCAAGACAGCCTTGCCGCCCTGCGCGATAGCAGTGACGATCAGTCGCTGGAAATGATCATCCAGAAACTCGCGGTCAATACTGAAACTATCAGTGAAAGTGCACGCTTATTCCAGAACAAAATCGATGAAGCCCAGGCTGAGATTAAAAGCCTGAAACAGGAATTGGAACAGAGCCGCCAGGACGCCACCATCGACCCACTGACCGGGCTCTATAACCGTCGGGTATTCGACCTGGAGCTGGGCCAAATAGCTAACCAGACACCACCCAAGGTTGCTTTAGTGATGGTCGACATCGATTTTTTTAAGAAGTTTAACGATACTTATGGCCACCTGATGGGCGATAAAGTGCTGCAATACGTAGGCAAGCTGGTCAAAGACCAATGCGTTGAACCTTTGATGCCAGTACGCTTCGGTGGCGAAGAATTTGCCGTCCTGCTGCCTGGAAAAACCATTGCTGAAGCGGTAAAACTGGCCGAAGCCATTCGTCAGAAAATTATGGCTATCCGTATCAAACAGAAAAAATCCGGCACTGTAATCAGCTCAGTGACGGCTTCTTTCGGCGTTGCCGTAATGAACGCCGATGAAGCGATAGAGAGCTTTATTGGTCGCGCCGACGCTGCTCTGTACCAGGCGAAAGAAGCCGGCCGTAACAATGTACAGACCGCTGCTTAATTCTGTCTGCTGATATGAAAAGGCCCTGCACGGGCCTTTTTTTATTGTCTATAAATTATTACACCAATCGGCTGATCCGCTTCCATTAAAACAGTAACGTTAATCAGTTATTCCCGACAAAAAAATCCCCGGTCTGCTTACACAGCCGGGGCAACTTGTCGATGAAGAAAAAACTAACTCGCAGGTTCACGCATGGTGACAAACTCTTCCGCAGCGGTCGGGTGAATACCTATAGTAGAATCAAATACAGCCTTAGTAGCGCCCGCTTTCAGCGCCACCGCGATACCCTGGATAATTTCCCCGGCATCAGGGCCTACCATATGCACACCGAGCACCTTATCGGTATCACGATCCACCAGCATCTTCATGAAGGTTTTCTCGTCGCTACCACTGATAGTGTGCTTCATTGCCCGGAAGCTGGATTTATAGACATCAACGTTGGCGTAGAGTTCACGGCACTTTTCTTCACTCAGGCCAACAGTACCAATGTTCGGCTGACAGAACACCGCGGTGGCAATCAGATCATAATCAACCTGCTGGTTCTGACCATCATATAAGTTACGTACCAGTGCCATGCCTTCAGCCAGCGCGACAGGCGTTAACTGTATCCGGTCAATAACATCGCCAATGGCATAAACCGATGGTTCAGCCGTCTGGAACTGGTCATTAACCTCAATAGCACCGTTTTTAGCCTGCTCGAGTTTGATATTCTCCAGTCCCAGGTCAGTCACATTCGGCACCCGGCCGGTCGCGTACATAATGGTATCCGTTTCCAGTACAGAGCCGTCGGTCAGATAGGCAAGCAGTGAGCCGTCCTGCTGTTTTTCAATTTTCTCGATATTAGTACTGAAGCGCAGATCAACGTTCTTTTTCGCAACCTCTGCTGCGGTAAACTCACGCACTTCCTGATCAAAGCCGCGCAGGAAAATCTCACCGCGGTAGATCAGTGATGTATCAGCGCCAAGCCCGGCAAATATACCGGCAAACTCTACTGCGATATAACCACCGCCCACCACGATCGCGCGCTTAGGGAACTGATCCAGGTAAAACACTTCGTTAGAGCTGATTACGTGCTCATTACCCGGAAAATCCGGTACAAAAGGCCAGCCGCCAGTAGCAATCAAAATTCTTTCCGCAGTATATTCTTTACCCGCGACAGTGACCGAGTTCGGACCAGAAATTTTTGCCCGGCCATCGATCAGGTGAACCCCGGAATTAACCAGCATATTGCGGTAAATACCGTTAAGACGTTCGATCTCTTTAGTTTTATTGTCGCGTAGCGTCGGCCAGTCAAATGTTGGTTTGCCAACCGTCCAGCCGAAACCCGCTGCGTTTTCAAAATCTTCAGTGAAATGCGAGCCATATACGAACAGCTTCTTTGGCACGCAACCAACATTGACGCAGGTACCGCCAAGATAACGATCTTCAGCCATACCTACACGCACTCCCATGGCTGCTGCCATACGCCCGGCACGCACACCGCCGGAACCAGCGCCAATCACAAACAGGTCAAAATCAAACTCTGCCACAGGAATCCCCTTGCTCACTCATATAATTAAGCTGCTAATCTACCCGCAGAACGGGGTAAGTGCCAATAAAGATATTCAAAAAAAGTAATAGACCTTTACTATGACGATACTGACTTAAATTTCTGGCTGATTTCCCCACCAGCGTAATCACAACATTCTCCTTGCCAGTAAATACTACGGGGCAGCGTCTGACGATACAGGGCAGACCTTACGAATGCCTCAAACCAGCAGCGCAATGCGATCTGCTGTCGTGGGATTTGCAGACCATAAGCCTGAGCCAGCGCCAACCGAGTGCCCAGTACGGCTAGCTGAATCGGCTTAGCCGAACACAAACCCTGTTCAAACCAGCGGTTCAGTTCGCAGCAGCAACTGCGCCATCGTTGATCTGATTGTTCCAGCAGATCCCTATCCCATTCAGATACGGTCTTTGCCCGCTTTTCAAAAATAGTATCTTTTATCGCGCTCCCTAATGCCGAATCAGCATAGCTATTTATCATGGCGATCCGGGCATTGTCGGCGGCATTATCCTCTGAGCATTCGGCATCGCCAGCATACTGTTCCATCAGGTAACTGATAATCACTGAAGACTCCCAGATTACCAACTCTGCCTGGGGATCTATTAACACCGGCACACTGCTCCTCCCTTGTGGACTGATAGCCAGAATATCAGGATGCTTTTCTCCCAGTGCGATATCAACAGAACGGTACTCCAGGTCTAAGGCACTAAGGATTAGCCTGACCCGCCAGCAAAACGGACAATCCTGCCGCTGGTATAAAGTGATCATCGTGTGAAGCCTTTTTCACGCAGCAGATCGGCAACAAAATCGATTCTGTCGTTACCCCAGAAAAGCTCACCGCCAACGATAAATGTAGGAACACCAAAGGCACCCTTTTCCTGCGCGATCTGCCAGTTAAGATCCAGTACAGCCTCGTTCGCAGGACCAGAAACCGCCTGATCAAGCAGACTCCTTGCCAAACCTATATCTTCAGCAACACGATATAACACATCGATATCACCAATATCATTACCTTCACCCCACTCCTGATGCATCACACCAATAACGTATGGCTGTAGTAAACCGGCCTTTTCTGCCGCTAATGAACCTAATGCCGCAAGAGTGCCATCGGTATGCATTGGCGGTGGAGTGAAAGGAATATCCAGTTTACGGCAGAAGCGTTTAACATCCTGGCGTACAACCGCCAATTTACTTTTCTGTCGCTCAGGCGCCGATCGGCCTGACCAGCCGGCTAAAGGCCGCCATAACAGATCAATATCAAATTGCTGCAACAGATCAAACATACGTTTCGATGCCAGGTAACAATACGGGCTGCGAAAATTGAAAAATATTTCAAGCGGCTCTCGATCAGACATAACTCACTCCTTTTTAACCAGTCTGCCCGTTAAACCAATACTTGATAAGTTGTTAATCCGCTATATCATTTATTCTTATATAGAATAAATAGACCAATTAAGAGGCCGCTTTGGATAAGTTAAATGCCATGCATCTGTACGTGCGGGTTGTCGACACAGGTAGCTTCTCGGCGGTGGCAACTGAACATGGCTATTCTCAGTCAACCGTCAGCAAGCAGATCGCAGGGCTCGAAGAAGCCCTTGGCGTACGCCTGTTACAGCGCACCACCCGGCAACTGAAAATGACCGAAGCCGGTCTGCAGTACTACAACGGCGCCCAGATACTGTTACAAGACCTTCAGCTACTTGAAGCAAGTACCCTGGAAAAGGTACAGAGTCCTGGCGGACTACTGCGTATCAATACTCCAGTAAGTTTTGGCCGTTGCCATATTGTGCCACTGCTACCCGACTTTCTGGCAGAGTATCCGGATATACGCATTGAACATATACAGGACGCCCGGCGCATCGATCTTGTCAGCGAAGGGATCGATCTTGCAATCCGTATTGGCGAGCTGGCGGACTCAAGCCTTATCTCTCGCAAACTGGGGTTGAGTACCCGCACCCTGGTATGCAGCAAAGCCTATCTCAAACAAAATGGACCGATCGACCATCACCATCATTTGCAGCAGTTGCAATGCCTGCTCTATTCTCAGGACGACGTACAGCGTTACTGGCACTTCAGTACCGCTGATGGGCCGGTCAAGCTGCGGGTCACAGGTAACTATGCTGTGAATAACATTGATTCGCTGTTATCTGCTGTTCTTAACCATATGGGTATCGCACTACTCCCGCATTGGCTGGTCAGGTCTTATATTGACAGCGGAGAGCTAACTGAAATTTTGCCGGATTATTGCGCCAGAAGTGTCAGCATCAGTGCGCTCTACCCGCAGAATATTCAGCAACCGACTAAGGTTCGTTGCTTCATCGATTTCCTGATCGACCAGTATAAAAACAATCCCGATCTGAATTGATCTTTTAAAAACAGGCCGGTACTGTAGCGCCCTGCATCTTTCTTCAGCATCTGGATAAATAATGAAACTCATCTCATTCAATACCAACGGACTGCGTGCCCGCCCCCATCAGATTAAGCAACTGATCGAAACCCACCAACCGGATGTGATCGGTATTCAGGAAACTAAAGTGCACAATGATGAGTTTCCCGTTTCGATGATTACTGATCTGGGCTACCACGTCGAATTCCATGGTCAGAAGGGCCATTACGGTGTCTGCCTTATCTCCAAGACGGCTCCGGTTAAGCTGCAGAAAGGCTTTAGCGGCGATGATGAAGACGCCCAGAAGCGAATGATTATCGGCGAATATGAGATAAATGGTCGCTTAGTTACTGTGCTCAACGGTTACTTCCCTCAAGGTGAGAATGTAGAACACGAAACTAAGTACCCTGCAAAACGAAAATTCTATCAGGATCTGCAGAGCCATCTGGAAGAGAACTGTTCTGCCGATCAGGATCTGGTTGTCATGGGTGATCTCAATATTTCAGCTGAAGACATAGACATCGGTATCGGTGAGCCTAACCGTAAACGCTGGCTGAAAACCGGTAAAGCCAGCTTCCAGCCGGAAGAGCGCGAATGGCTTGCGCGTCTGCTTAGCTGGGGTCTGAAAGATACTTTCCGTAAAGTACATCCTGACACCAATGACCGCTTCAGCTGGTTCGATTACCGTAGCCGCGGCTTCGACGCAGAACCGAAGCGAGGACTTCGCATCGACGCCGTACTGGTAACCGAATCACTGTACCAGAGCTGTTCCGCTGCCGACATCGACTATGATATCCGGGCGATGGAAAAACCATCGGACCATGCACCGATCTGGGCTGAGTTTAAATAACTCAGGAAACACTACATATGCTGTTCCGGTGACCATAAAACTATCCGGGCGGGACTGAATTTAAACAGACCAAACACTGTGCCAATAAAAAGCCCGGCTAATTAGCCGGGCTTTGTCATTTCAGGGATAGTTTAAGGAATTATCTCATTGCATTTACTCACTGATTGAACTGACAAAATCCGGTGCTTTAATCACCATCAGGTCGCAATGGATCTCATCCAGAATGCGCTCTATGGTACTGCCGACCAGTAAACGATCTATCATTCCCCTTGCCACTGCACCGATCACCAGCAGATCAATATGCTGTTCATCAACGTAATCCAGCATCGTCAGGTGCGGCTCACCCTCTTTTAATGTCACTTCCTGACTCGTAATACTCAGGCCGTAAGGCTCCAGGATCTGGTCCAGCGCATACTGATGCTCCGCCCGGACCTTAACCTGCATCCCTTCAAAGTCGGTCACCAGATGCTCGTCAAAAATCGCTGAATGGGGCAATACACTGAAACTGTGAACGACCCTTATATCCCCTTCTATGGTCTGCACTATCCGGGTTGCCCAGTCGAGAATTTTGCGGTCCAGCGTCGCCGGGCTATCACACTCATGAAACGGGTCCAGCGCTGCGGCAACGTGACCACGGTCAGACCAGGGCTTTTGCTTAACCAGCATCAGTGGCACCGGGCATTCCCGGATCAACTGCCAATCGGCCTGATCAAACACATAGTGGCCAAGACGGCTGTGCTGTTCGATCTGGTGCAGAACAACATCCGGCTGAAAGCGTAATACTTTTCGCACGATAGCCTCCGCGTGATGCCGCTCCCAGCAAACATCAATATCCACCTCGATACCTTGTTCCTGGATCGACGCCGCTATTTTCTCCAACTCAGCTTCTGCGCCATGCATAAATCCATGCTCGGCATTAATAAGTGCCTCCTTGTCGAACAAGTAGCTATTACGCAGGGAAGCATTGTAACAGCAGCGAAAAAGCTCAATCTTGGCACCCGCCCCTTCGGCCAGGCGCAGCGCTTTTTCCAACAACTGACTGCAATCTTTACCCTCTTCGACATTAACCAGAATTTTTCTGATATCCATGACACAGCCTCCCGGAAACAACTCAATAAATCCGTTACTGGTACTTTGCCGCCAGCATTAACAGACAAAGTCTCTTTAAGCATGAGTCAGACTTTGAAAAATGCCAAAAAATTATTTCTACAAGATCGCTCACCCTCTCCGTCAGTTAAAACGATTACCTCTCGCCCACAATTTTCTGACTATTACTTATCAGACACTTTATATTCAATATAAGTAATATATAATGTAGGAAGTTTTAATTTATTGTTCTCCGGTACTTGTGTACCGGCATGTACTTAACTGAACTTTTAAAGAGGGATTACAAAATGACTGTTAACGCTGCACTTCGGCTGATGGCCGGTTCCGTAATACTGCTCAGCCTGGCGCTGGGTACCTATGTAAATCCAGCCTGGTATTACCTGACCGGCTTCGTTGGTCTGAACCTGCTGCAATCAGGCTTTACCAAATGGTGCCCGGCAGTATCTGTTTTCCGCATGCTGAAACTGAGCGAGAAAAGCTGCGTAACAGGCATGAGCGTGCATCAGGGGGTACACATCATCGCAGGCACTATGGTTTTAGCAACCGTTGCTGCATACCTGTTCCTCAGCGCACCGCAGTGGATTTTGTACCTCACAGCAGCGTTTGGATTAAGCCTGCTTCAATCGGCTTTCTCCGGCTGGTGCCCGGCTTTCACTATCGCTTCCCTGCTCGGATTCAAAAAGCCCGCGTAATACGTTATCGGGCTCCTTTTCCAGCTCCACAAAAGCTACTTTGCGCCGCTGAATGCGGCGTTTTTTTATCCTGTGTAACCGGCTGTTTCTCATCTCTTACCCCACTGACATGATCAGGCTACGGCTGATACCAATGATTGAAAGTAACAATAACAAATAAATCACACCGGTTCTGAGTCGCCTTTCCGGTATGCGGTTAAACATCACACCGCCAAAATGAATCCCGACCACCATCGGCAGTAACATCGCACCACTCTGCACCAGCAACTGCTCAGTAAACAGCCCATGTCCGGAGGCACTGAACAAGAGAATAACGTCTGTGCCGAAAAAAAACAGCACTAATGTTGCTCTTAAGGCACGCATACTCAGATTACTTGCCGTCAGAAAAGCTGCCACAGGCAGTCCACCTACCGCAGCTGCACCGTTACAGACACCGGAAACTATGCCCAGCCCGGTATAGGTCATAGCCCCGCTCTTGCCACGATATTGCCAGCCACTCAGTAATAACAGGCTCAGCACCAGAATCAGTCCGGCAACGATCAGGCTGACATCTTCTGCCGGTAAAATCACCAGCACATAGATTCCCATCGGCGTCGCGACTAACGCCCCCAGCAACATGAAGCCAAGGGGCCGCAATGCCGCATCACGCCAGGTGGAAAAAGCCATATGAATACTGGCAGCAATCTCCAGCAACGCCAGCATCGGCACAATACTCAGGGGGCTCATAAACAATGTCGCCGATGCTACCACCAGCGAAGAAAAACCAAACCCGATACAACCCCTGACCATACCGGCAATGGCTACTATCGAGGTCAGTGCGATCCATTCAATCGGTTCCATGCAATCAGTTCCACCAGTTCAGCTTCAGGGGGCTGTCAATTACCCGGTTAACAGGCACAGGCAAGAGCTGTCAGTGTCAGAAATATGTCTCTTTGCGACAAGCGCCAGTAAAACCAGTCCGGTGGTACCAGAAGGTGTAGTAGTTGTTAGCAGAAGATGTAGTAGTTGTTAGCAGAAGATGTAACTTTTAGCAGGAGCTGTAGTACTTATCAGAAGAGCATTCACCAGAAGGATTCGCTGCTCATGGATAAACCCCGGCAATAAATCGGTTAAAGCTGGCCGGTGTAAATAGCCATCTGTTCCCGGCTGCGCATGATATCGGTGTCAACCACTGCACTGACGCCTTCGATCCGGGCGATATACTCCCCGGGTAGTAAAGCCTCCCTGGCACCGGTCAATACATGGTGCTTATACCAGTGAAACGGATCGATCGCCGGATCGATATGGGTCGCGAAATAAAGCACAGCCTGCCTGACATCCCCTCCTGCAGAGAAGACTGTCACTATCTTTTCATCGTAGCCTGCGCCTAAGCCTTCAAAGCGGTCGAGCAGCCGTTTATCCCGGTGCGAGATCCTGAACAGCACGCCATACAAAAGATGTTGGCTATCACCGGTCTGGAACGCATCACACTTGCCTGAGCCATCACGGCCAATCTTATGAAACCTCAGTTCATGCTGAGGCAGGCTGTAACAACCCAGCTTACGCGTAGCACCGAGTCGCGACACGATACGCGCAAGGGACATATTTGAACCATAAGCAAAGTAATTAATCACGCCGCCTCCGGATCTGCTTGCTATAGTCTAAGTTTAACTGCAGATTGCTCACCGGGCTTTGTTTAGCAGGAAGACACCAATAACAGGGATTGTTATGCAGACATTCAATCGCAATAGCTACCGCTTATTGAGTTCGTTACTCATGGTATTTCTAGCGTCGACAATCAGTATTCCAGCAGATGCTGGTATCAGAATGGCTGACGGCCAGCTGATTTCGACTGGCCACAGTAGCACTAAACTGCTCCACTATCTGGGCAAGCCGATCAGCAGATCCAGCAGCCATGGCTGCCTCAACCGGCGCTGCAGTAAAAAGGGTAAGATCGAGTCGTGGATCTATTATTACGACAACCGCACCTGGACCATCAGCATATCCGGTGGCGTCATTATCGATACTAAATGGACCCGCAGGAACCGCTAGAATAGCGGATTAGTGGCTTAGAAGGACATTACCGTCGGCGTCGGGCCGGTTTTTTACCCAGCGCCCGCTCTCTGGCCCTTTTTTTCTGCGCACCACGGCTATTTTTACCGGATGATTTAACGACCCGATCAAGATCCGGTTCAAACCCCGGCAGCCACTGTTGCAGCAGTCGGCTATCCAGCACTCTTTCGATCTCTTCCAGCAGGTGTCTTTCCTCTTCGCTGAGCAGCGATACCGCGGTTCCTGAGCCACCGGCACGACCGGTACGCCCGATTCGATGGATGTAATCTTCAGGGTTAAATGGCAGCTCATAGTTGATAACATACTTTAACTCATCGATATCCAGCCCCCGGGCTGCAACATCGGTCGCCACCAGCACCTGTACAGAACCCGCCCTGAAATCCTCTAAAGCGCGCTCTCGCTTAGCCTGTGATTTATCGCCATGGATCGCCTGGGCGGTAATAGCCGCACTGCCGAGGTATTCGACGAGTTTATCCGCGCCCTGTTTGGTCCGGGTGAAAACCAGCACCTGCTGCCAGTTACCCGCACTGATCAGATGCGCTGTAATCTCCCGCTTACGCTCCGGATCGACATTGTAGATAGTCTGCTTAACATTGATCGCGGTACTGTTACGTTGATCAACCTCGATCAGCTGCGGCTGATCCAGCAAACGTTTTGCGAACTTAAATACCTGATTATCGAAGGTCGCCGAGAACAACAACGTCTGGCGCTGCTGCGGCACCACCGCCATTATCTTGCCAATCTCTTCGCTGAATCCCATGTCCAGCATCCGGTCCGCTTCATCAAGCACCAGAGTTTGCAAAGCTGACAGATCGATCACCGACCTGAATATCAGATCCAGCAGTCGGCCCGGTGTCGCCACGACGATATCAGCGCCGTTACGCAGCTGTTCAATCTGCTCATCGATTGCCGCGCCGCCATACACCAGAACGCAGTTTAGCGGGCTGAATTGCCCGTAACGATTAAAGCTCTTATAGACCTGTTGCGCCAGCTCACGGGTCGGGGTCAGTATCAGGGCGCGGATCGTCCGCGGCCCCGTCGTGTTAACAACATCGCAAAGGCGCTGCAGTACCGGCAAAGCGAAAGCCGCCGTTTTGCCGGTACCGGTTTGCGCACCAGCCATCAGATCACGGCCATCGAGCACCACCGGAATCGCCGCCGCCTGCACCGCCGTCGGAACGCTATAACCCTGTTCAGATACCGCTTTAATCAGATCCTGATTAAGGCCTAATTCGGAAAACCCCATCGCCAGCCCATACCCCTTAACAATTTCGCGAAGTTTAACAGATTTGAAGGCGCTATTATTACCAGTTTTCTACATCCGCGCTGCCCAAAGCGGTTACTTTTACAGTTTCTTTAACAGCAGTCCGTGCTAGCATTCAAACAGCCGTTTCAGAGGAGCTGCCCTTGTTCGTCCATACCCTGTTAAAAGTGCTGCGTCTGCTGATTCCAGCGCTTATCCTGCTGGTAGCAGGCATCACCGGTTTAAGCTATCTGGCCGTGCTTCCGCTGCACTATCAATCGCTGTTCAGCCAGCTGCCGTTGATACTTGCATCGATCTGCCTGATTCTCTGTATCAGCTTTAACCAGGGGCGTCTGTTTCTCGCCAGCCTGAATATCCTGTGCCTGTTCTCACTGATTCAGTCGGATCTGCAAACCTCGCTGAATAATCCGGCCAACTTCGTTCTGTTTTCGCTGCTGACGGTACTATTTCCATTACAACAGCTGCTATTAGCAATGTACCCGGAAAAAGGCTTCAGCCTGCGCTGGGCTTTGCCCCGGGGAGCGATAATCGCAACCCCCTACCTGCTGGCCCATCTGCTCAATCAGGCAGGGGTTATGGCCAGCTGGATTACGCAGCTACCGATGAGCCTGATCGAACTGGCATTTGACCCTCTGTTATTGAGTCAGGCCGCCTGCAGCCTGTTTTTGTTCAGTTTAGCCATCAATATGCTGGTGCTGTACTTCAGAGCGACCCTTGCCGATGCGGCGATTCTGGCATCAACTCTGGGCTGTGCCCTGACCCTGCTATGGTTTGACAGAGCATTCATCTCGGCGCTGTATGCCAGCCTGATTCTGCTGTTGTTCCTGTATACCGTACTGTTTAACTCTTACAGCATGGCATTTATCGATGAACTGACCGGGTTACCGGGACGCCGTGCACTGGAAAACCATCTGTCCAGTATCGGGCGCAACTATAGCCTGGCGATGGTCGATATCGATCACTTTAAGAAATTTAACGACAGTTACGGCCACGATGTCGGAGATCAGGTGCTACGCATGGTCGCCAGCCAGATGAAACAAGCGGCAAAAGGTGCCAGCCTGTTCCGCTATGGTGGCGAGGAGTTCACCCTGGTATTTAAAGGTCAGGATGAAGCGACAGCCCTGCCGATAGCGGAAAAAATTCGCGAAGCCGTAGCCAACTATCCCATGCGCATCCGGGATAAGGACCGCCCGGAAGATTCCCAAAAAGGCCGCCAGCAACGCACATCCCGGCGTAAGAAAAAACAGGATTGCGAAATTGTACAGGTCTGTATCAGTATCGGCCTGTGCCAGAAGACAGAACAGCACAGTCATAGCCGTGATGTGCTGAAGCAGGCCGATGAATCTCTATACCAGGCGAAAAACCAGGGCCGTAACCGCACGGTTGCCGCCCATATTTCTCAGACCCGCCAACGTAAACAGGCCACCCGTACGAAATCAGCCGCCGAACATGCCTGAGTACTGTTTATGTCCAAGCACTATTCAGTTGCAAGGTTGAACCTGAATAGTTTTCATATGAGAATTCAGACCTGCGGCCGATAACTCCCCTTCGCTAAACAGTTTCCAGCGCAAAAACTTTCCTGTTTTAAAAGCAACGGGTATCGTAAGCCTATTCACAGAGGAGGTCCGGTATGGATTTAACATCAGTTCAGGGACAACCGGTCGGCAGCCGGACAGCTGAGACGCAACAAAACCGGGTTCAAACCCAACCAACGCAGAGCAAAACGGAACAGAACCAGTCGATCCTGCAAGCCTCGCTGAAAGTCAGTATCAGCTCGGGCAATGACTCTCTTACCCTACTCTACCGTAGCGCGGTGAATGAGCTTAATCAGGTACTGGAAGCTGATCTTGGCAGCAATGCCATCGACGAGGCCTATAGTTCCGGTATAGATGTAAGCCCTGATGCTACCGCCGAGCGTATCGTGTCCCTGAGTACCGCATTCTTCAGTAGCTATCAGGAACAACACCCCGAGATGGACCTGGAAACCCAGTTAAACTCGTTTGTAGAACTGATAAGCTCAGGCATCGACCAGGGCTTCAGCGAAGCCAGGGAGATTCTCGACGGCCTGCAGGTACTTGAAGGCGATATTGCTGCCAATATCGATACGACTTATGAACTGGTACAAAATAAGCTGACTGCGTTCCTCGACACCTTGCTGCAAAGCAGTGTGACTGAAACCACAGATGACACAGTGTCCAGCGACGCCTGAGCCGGTCAAAACGCATACCGCAAACGCGCGTAAATATTTGTAGCATCCTCAAACTGGCCAAAGAAGGTGTGCGGCTGGTCACCGCTAAAGATATTCGCTCCCAGCGCCATACTCAGATTGTCGTCGAAACGATAGCTGACCAGCGGCCGGATAAAGTGATCCTGATCGCTCGGCGAGTAATAGGCGAACAGCGACAGAATCAGATTATCCTGCCACATCCGATAGCGCAGCCGCGTTGTATACAGATGGCGGTATTCGTCGGGCTCGAATTGCGAGCCCGATGCCCTCTTCAGTTCAGCGTAATCCAGCGTTTGTTCCAGATAATACTGCAGCCCCAGTGTCAGCCTGGGCAACAACTCCTGTTCGTATCCGAGCAGAAAGCGCAACTGATCATTGGGCGTTAACGGATCACTGCCGACGTCATCTGCAGCCATATGCAGCGCCAGTTCGGCATTCGCCAATCCCCGCCCCAGATTACCCCTGATACTGGCACCCAGCACATCCAGCCGGGTAAATGCCGGACGACCCTGGCTATCCAATGCGTTGGGCTGTTTCTGAAAACCCCGGTAGCCGTATACCGCCCATTCTGTATTGGATACACTGCCAAAGATGCGCAACGCCAGTTCACTGTCAGACAGGCTGTCAGGTCTGTCCGGGTCGATCTTACCCTCAGGAGCTGCGATGTTCCGGCCCGCCAGCGGTGAAAAATAGGAAAACCGCTCCCCGTCGATATAACGATCGGGAGTAAATTTCGGCATCCAAACCAGATCGATGCTGGCTTGTTTACCGTAATAACTGCCTTTGATCGCCGCCACCGGCGCTTTCAGATATTCAGTGTCACGCCCGGAGAAAAACGACTGCCAGTCTTTGGGAAACATATCGTTGAGGAACAGCAGGTCGCCGGTTCCCCAGGTCAAAACCTGCTGCCCCAGTTTGAAATCCCAGGACTGCCGTACGCTGAAACTGTAGCTTGCCTCACGCAGATCCAGACTCAGGCCATCACTGACACCGTCGGCATACAGGTCAGCCTTTAGCCCGTAACGGTTATCGCCATGATAGCCGGTGGTTTCCAGTCGCAGTCGCAGATCGGCAAGCGTCAGCTCTTCAGCCAATGCAGGGTCATCATTCAGCCGGGCTCCGGCCGCACTTTCAATAAACCCGGTCCAGACCGAACCAGCTGTCTCTTCGGTCCAGCGATCATCACCCCAGTCATCATCTGCGACGATATCTGTTGCCGCGCCTGTTGCCGCGCCTGTTGCCGCGCCTGTTGCCGCGCCTGTTGTCGCGTCAGTTGCCCCGTAAACCTGACCCGACAACAACGACAGCGCAAGCAAAACACCAGTAAACTTTCTCATGCGGATCTCCGGTAAAGCTATCACTCAGGCCGCTTTAGCCAGCGGCGTGGCGGATTACGCAACGAGCGCTCGCTGAACACGTCCGCCTGCATACCCAGATCGTAACGGATAAACCTGAACTCCATGGTGGTACTGGCGCCACTCAACAGATCACTGACACGGGATCTGGTCACGGTTGGATAGCCATCAACATCGGCGGTGGCAAGCACTTCCACCCGCCGAAAAAGTTTATCATTAGCATCGTAGTATTCGATCTTCATGGGCAGCATAGAGCGCTTATCGATCCATACCTGATAGCGGCTGAACTCGACCGTTGCGGCATCCTCAGGCGTACTTTCCAATCGATAAAATTCGCTGCTGGTTTCAAGCAAACGGTGCTGATCAGCATTCGGGTTACGGCCAGACACATCTTCATAGAAATAGTGCGAGCCGACAAAACTGGTGCGTTTATCACCGGCGGAGATCCGTTTCACCAGATCCAGTCCCGGCAGGTAGAGCCAGCGGTCATCATCGCTCTGCGCATGCTTCTCCACCAGGAACACCGTATTACGTACATCCGCCGGGCGACTGAACACCACCAGAAACTGTTGATCGCCGCCGTCACTATGATCACGGCGCAGAATGGTAAATTGCCGCTGCTGCTTACGCCCCTGGGCATCCAGAATCAGCATACGCGCTTCAGAGCGGCCATCCGCGCCTTGGTAATAAGCCGCCTGGTTAGCTTGCTTAACGATCTCTGTGACATTAGTAAGATCATCGGCATAGGCTGGTGCCGATACCGGCAAGAAAAGGAAACACGACAATGTAAGACCGGTTAACAGTGATTTAAACATGGCTGGTTTCTCCTTTTTTTGTTTGCTTAGCTGAATTACGCTTTACGCCGAACAGCGCGTCTTTATCTCTGATCAGTTGCATCACCGCCGGCAACAGTACGATAGTCACGACCGCGGATACCGCCATGATCGTCGCCAGAAAGAAGCCCACGGTGATATAGGGCATCAATGGTGCAAACAGCAGCGGGGTAAAGCCGATCGCGACCACCACGGCATTCCGGCTGATCGCACGCGACGGCCCCCGGTAGACCTCGGCAATAGTCTGCTGCCAGTCACCGCATTCACGATAGGTGGCACGGGTGCGCTCCAGAAAGTGGATCGCGAAGTCTACCGACAAACCCAGGGTCAACGCAGACAACACCGCTATCGGCATATCATAATCTTTGCCGATCAAACCGATCAGGCCATAGATAAACAGAATGGTAATGCTCAGCGGCAGCATCGACAGCAGGCCAATTTTGATTGACCGGAACAGCAGCACCATGATCAGCAGGACCATCACAAAAGCCCCCAGCAGGCTGTTCAGCATTCCGTTGACCATCGCTTCCTGCCAGACCACGTTAATATAGGTCAGGCCGGCCCAGTTCAGGGTAACCCCTTGCGGTAGCGGATGCTCTGTCACGTAGTGATCCACCAGAGCCAGCACCCGGCTCATATCCTGATTGTCACCGCTACTCAGCTGCAACCACAAAGTCGTCGCCCGGTAATCCGGGGTTACCATATGCCACAGGTCATCCGGCCGGTGTGAAGACTGAAAGCTCAAAATAGTCTGTGCCGCCGCATTCGCCGTAGGCGGAAGTGTATATTGCGACGGGTCACCGCCCCGCAGCTCCCGATAGACGGTTTTCAGCAATACCGGCAAGCCGTTGCTCTTGCCGACGTATTCAGAACTGTCGAGATAGTTTTGCAACTTATCGAGGTAGCTCAGTGCTGCAGGGGTAAGAAAGTATTTTGCATCAGACTGCGCCTGTTCAGTGGTTTCCAACAGTTCCAGCCATAAGGCTTCATTAGCGCTGTCGTCATAGGCCAGCTGATCGAACAACACAACCAGCTCATCGGTCAGCTCACTGAAAGACAGATCCTGGTTTTTGATACTACCGGCAATATAACCCGTAAGATCTATACCCTGCTTAGTCGCCTGTAGTGCTAACTGTTCTAGCAAGGGCTGTTTCAGCTCACCGGTTTTTTCCAATACCAGAAACGCGTTGTAGGTACCGGGAAAGTGCTGGTTCATAACTTTATCTGCCACCCGCAGCGGATGATCCGACTTAAACCAGCGCACCGGATTATCATTGATCTGAATCTGGCTCACGCCATAGGCGCTTAGGCCCGCAACTACAGCAAAGATAAACAGCAAGCCCTTCGCTTTCGCAATTGAAAAGCGGCCGGTGCGCGCCAGCAAACGGCCCAGCAGAGAACTGTCGTCATCAGCGATATTATGATCGCGCAGCTTTGCCATCCGTTCCGGAGACAGGCTGATAATATAGGCTGGCACCAGCGTTATGGTCAGCAGAAACGCCAGCATAATGCCGAAGGCAACGTGCAGGCCAAAAATCTGTACCGGGGGAATCGGCGTCAACGCCAGCGAGGCAAAACCCACCGCCGAGGTCACCGAGGTATACAGCATCGGCGTAAACAGATGTTGCAGCACTTTATTCAAGGCGGACCTGGGATCATCACCCGGACGGTACCGATCGGCAAACTCCGACAGGATATGCACCGAATCCACCACCGCGATCGGCATCAGGAAGATCGGAATCATCGAACTCATGATATGCACTGTATAGCCCTGGCCAATGAGCAGGCCCATCGTGATAATCACCGCCCCCATAGCAACCAGCATCGGCGCAGTTATCAAGAGAAAGCTGCGAAAGAACACCCACATCAGGATAAAGATCATCAGGCCGGCTAATGGCGCGGAGATCGCCATCTGTACGAACATCTCCACACCAAAGGTATCTTCTGCGACCGGCAAACCGGATATGTAATACTGGTTATCCCGCGGCAGGTTTTCGACGACCGCCTGAATCTCGTTAGAGATGCGGTAACTTTCCGATTTGTGGGTGATCGGAATATAGATACCCGCCGCCTCGCCATCGGCCGATACCAGGGTGTTATTCAACAGCGGCAGGCGCTCGACTGCAGCTCTGATCTGATCAACCTGTTCGGCCGAGTCAGGCAGCCGCTTCATCATCCATTCAAAACGAATAGTACTTGATTCAGTCCCGCTGCCTTCCTGGCTTATATTGTCGACCCGATCCAGCGCCATCAGATCCTGACTTATGACGCCTTCGATGCCGGCAATCGCTTCTGACAGCTGCTGTAACGCGGTCAGCGAGCCAATATTATAGATACCCTCTGCGCCGTTATTCACCACCCCGACCACGACCATATCATGCAGACCGAAGCGCTGTTTTACCTCATCATGGAACAGCCGCGCCGGATTATCATGGGGCAGCATATTCTCAGGGTCGGTATCCACCTTAATCGACGGGATCTGCAAGCCAGCCAGGACGGTTAAAAGTAATATCGCCAGGAACACCCACTTCGGGCGGTTCATACTCAGATTGATGAGCGCAGACTTGAGCATCACAACACCTTTTTCGGTTATAACCTTATAGTAATTACGACAAGTATATTAGCAAAACCTAATGTATAAAAGTACTTTATTAGTAAATTGCGATTTACCCTTCGATAATCTAGAATTCCGTAGCATCTGTACGGCTATGTGGCGATCCTGCAAAGCAGCAGAAAATAACAAAAACAAGCAACACCAGAACAGGCAACAAAAATTGGAGATAGATGTGGCCAGTATTTCAGATCATCCGATGACGCCAGAAACCCTGGCGATGATGAAAGAGAACTCCAGTAAAGCAGCAAAACTGATGAAAGCGCTGGGCAATGAAAGCCGCTTGCTGATCCTCTGCTACCTGGACGGCAAAGAACTATCGGTCACCCAGCTCAACGAATGCCTCGACCTGAGCCAGTCTGCCCTGTCACAGCACCTGGCAGTGCTGCGCAAAGACGGCCTGGTGCAAACCCGCCGTGAATCCCAGACTATCTATTATTCCCTGTCCGGCAACACCGCCACCCGCATCATCCACACCCTGCATGAGATGTTCTGCCCGACGATGTGATCTGAGCGCAAATCCAGAATATAAAAAAGGGCTCGCAATGAGCCCTTTTTTTTATTGTCATAGTGATCTGTCTTTTAGACAGATTTATTCTGAACCCGGTTATACTCTTTCTTTTGCTGCGCTACTAGTAGACCCCGGTCCCATAATCGGTGTTTTTCTGACCTCGATGACGTACATCCAGATCAGCGATACCCAGGTAATACCGAACATCAGCATGAAAGCGGAAGACCTGACTGCTGTGAGATCGAGTAACGCACCAAACATTATTGGCAGTATAAAGCCGCCCAGACCACCCGCCAGGCCAACAATGCCGGAAACCGCACCCATATTATCCGGATATTCATCGGCAATGTATTTGTAGACCGATGCTTTACCAAACGCCATGGCGACACCGACTATGAATAGCAGGATTGTAAATATTGTAGGCGTCAGTGCGATCTCGAAGGTCTGCGGACCCTCAATGGTTTGGATGGTAAATTCCGTTTGCGGATAGGACATCAGGAACAGGCAGATCCAGCACACCCACATTACCCACCAGGTGACCGAATGGGCACCATACTTATCTGAGAACCAGCCGCCAAATGCCCTTAATATACCGCCGGGCAGCGAAAAGCAGGCCGCCAGCAATGCCGCTGTTTTCAGATCAAAGCCGTATTCACCGATATAGTATTTGGTCATCCACAACGCCAGCGCGACGTAGCCACCGAACACAAATGAATAGTATTGGCAGTAACGCCAGACATGCGGGTCTTTTAGTACCTTCAGCTGATCGGCAAAAGTAACATCAGAAGCGATACGGTGGCTTTTATCTTCAAAACTGAAAAACCAGAACAGGATGGCGGTAACAAGCATGATAACCGCGTAGGTTGTCGGCACCATCTCCCAGCCAAACGCGATCACAATCGATGGTGCGATCAGCTTGGTCAGAGCGGAGCCGGCGTTACCTGCGCCGAAGATACCCATGGCTAATCCCTGGTTACTCTTATCAAACCATTTGGCAACGTAGGCGATGCCGACCGAAAATGAGCCGCCCGCCACACCAACAAAAAGCCCCAACACAATGAAATGCCAGAATTCTGTTGCCATAGAAAGAAGGTAGATAGGTGCTACCGTCGAAAGCATCAGCAGGAAGAGTACAATTCTTCCACCAAATTTATCCCCAAGCAAGCCCAGCGGTAGCCGCGTCAGGGAACCGGTCAGTACCGGTGTTGCGGCCAAGAGGCCAAACTGGGTCTCATTAAGACCTAGTTGTTCTTTAATCGGGATGCCGATCACCGCGAACATCATCCAGATCATAAAGCAGACGGTGAAGGACAGTGTACTCGAGGTGAGAACCACTCCCTGTTTCAATTTCAAACTAGCCATGTACTATCTCCTTAAGTAAGGTCATGCCGCATAGTGAATGAAGACCATAAGAAAAGCCAAAGTTTACATGTATTTACCGGTTTCCGGTAAGGATATGACAGAAAAAAGGACTCATATTGAGTCCTTTTTAGATTTTCAGCCGATCTGAAATCAGTGCTGCAGACGATAGATCTGCCAGTCTTCAACCGGTTTATTCAGCATCATCTCCATCTCGATCACATCTTCTTCCATGTTGTAGCTGTTTTTAAAGCCCAGCTTCTGCGCCAGCCCCTGCATCCCCTTATTAGAAGTCAGGGTCGAACCCATCAGCATCAGGGTGCCCCGCGCTTTGCAGTAATCGACCGCTTTCTGCATCAGTACCACGCCGAGGCCCTCGCCCTGCAGATCGTCCCGAATCACCACTGAAAATTCGGCACGGACGTTATCGGCATCGGTCACCGCCCGCACCACACCCAGGGTTTCCCAGCCGATGCCATCGACTTTCGGCGCGGTAACGATAAAGGCCATTTCACGGTCGTAATCGATCTGGGTCCAGTTGGCCAGCTCCTGGTGGGTCGGAATGCCCCGGCTATAGAAGTAGCGCAGGCGGATCGATTCCGGGCTGAGTTTGTTGTAAAACTCCAGATGATTGGGTTCGTCCTCGCCACGAATCGCCCGTACTATGCCTTTGCGTTTCGAGCGTTTCAGCACGATATTTTCGGTCAGGTGTTCCGGATAAGGAGAAATGGACAGTTGCGACGGTTCGCCTAAGGAAACCGATACATCGACCGCCAGTACGCCACGATGGTTGATCAGCAGCGGGTTGATCTCCAGACCTTTAAGGTTAGGCAGCTCAACCACCATCTGCGACAGTTTGATCAACAGCTCACTGAGCTGGTCAAGATCGCGCTCCAGCTGATCGCTGTTCTCTTTCAGAATCGAGTAAACGTGGGAGTTCATCACCAGCTGCCGCGCCAGACTGAGATTCAGTGGTGGCAACATCACCTGCCGGTCAGCCATTACATCGACCGCGTAACCGCCGCTGCCAAAGACCAGTAAGGGGCCGAATACCGGGTCCCGGGTTATGCCCATATTGATCTGCACCGACTGAAAGCCCCGCTTCATCTGCTGCAGGCAGAAGCCCAACATCTCATCGTTGGGGAAGCGCTCCTGCACCCGGTAAGCCAGTTTAGTCACCGCATGCTTCACCTCACCGGAGGAAAACAGGTCCAGCGCCAGGTCTTTCCAGCGCAGGTGGTTCTTGTGGTCATAGTTAAACGGGTAGATATTTTCCTGATGCATTACCTTAACCGCGACCGCCCCGCCCAGCTTCTGCGCGATTTCCACCACCTGATCGACATCGTCGGCATAGTGGCTGTTGGATACCGGGATCTCATACTGGTCGAGCAGGTCACAAGCTTCTGCATGGGTCAGATAATCGCGCTTCTCCGCCAGGGCATCGGCGATCAGTTGCTTGGCATGTTTGTGATTCTGCTCATTCTGCCCGACAAACGGTGCCGGGGTCTGCTTCATCACCGCCTGGTTGCGGCGGAAATCGACCATGTGCATAAAGGCATTGATCGCTTCTTCGGGGGTAATAAAGGTGGTCACACCGGCGCTGTTAAAGTGATTACGGGATTCGATCGCCGTGCTGCGCCCCATCCAGCAGGTCAGTACATTACGCGGTGTGTTGCGGGCGACCTTGATAATCTCATCGGCGGTCTCAACCCCGGGAGCCAGCCGGGTCGGCGCATGGATAACCAGCACCGCATCGACATTTTTATCTTTAGTCAGTATCTGGGTGGCACGGGCAAAGCGTTCCGGCGTGGCATCAGCATGCAGATCGATTGGATTCTGCAGGTTCCAGTGTTCCGGCAAAACTTCACGCAACGCGGTAACGGTCTCGTCGGTCAGCTGGGATAGCTCACCGCCGCGTTTAATTAACTGGTCGGTAGCCAGGGCGTTCGGCCCCATACCGTTACAGACGATGGCCAGACGTTCGCCACGCATCGGCTTCATGCGGGACAGGGTTTCCAGCGCGTTATACAGCTGATCGCTGGTTTCTACCCGCACCACACCCGCCCGGCGCAACGCGGCATCGTAAACCAGGTCTTCATCTTTAATACCCGGCGCGACGTCCCCTTTATCTTCATCAAATACGATGTCGGATTTCAGCACCAGCACCAGCTTGTTGCGGGAAGCCGAGCGCAATGAGCTGAGAAAGTTACGTGATGAGCCAATTACATGATCCAGCTGTAACAGAATCGCCTGGGTATACGGGTCCTGCGCGAGGTAATCGATGATCGATGGCAGATCGACATCGACCCCGTCCCCCAGGGTCATGAAGTGCGAGAAACCGATCTCCTGGCCATTGGCCCAGTCGATCATCGCGGTACCCAACAGCCCTGACTGGCCGATATAGCTGACCTTGCCTTTACTGATATTAACGTGGGAGTAACTGGCGTTCATGTTCTGGCCGGGTACCAGCAGCCCCATACAGTCAGGCCCAAGAATACGGATACCATAAGGCTTCGCCGCCTCCCGAATATCATCGCGCAGGCAGTTACCGCGGGTTTCACTGGAGCGGGACAAACCACCGGTCAGGATCATCGCTGCCTTAACCATATGGGCACCGAGTTTGCGTACCAGATCGGCAACAGACTCAGGTGGCGAACAGATAATTGCCAGATCGGGCATTTCCGGCAATTTCGACAAGCTTTCGTAGCAGGTCACAC
This sequence comes from Amphritea sp. HPY, assembly GCF_050870985.1. Taxonomy (NCBI): domain Bacteria; kingdom Pseudomonadati; phylum Pseudomonadota; class Gammaproteobacteria; order Oceanospirillales; family Oceanospirillaceae; genus Amphritea; species Amphritea sp. HPY. The sequence goes on from NZ_CP194015.1 coordinate 1,751,806, forward strand.
CGAATACGGATTTATAGCCGCGCTTGTTAACCGCCATCAATTTGCCCTGATAGCCGCTTTCAAGCAGGTTATTCAGGACCACACCGCCCATGCTGTTTTCCCGTTCCGAGGCACCGAATACAGCAATGGATTTCGGTTTAAAAAAACGTTTGAGATACCTGGTACTCAAGACAGCTCTCCAGCTTATTGTGTTCTTTCATTAACTCTTTTCTATGGCCCGATTCTACTACTAAAAGCATTACTTCGCAGGTGCAGCATAAGGATTTATTACCCACTATGACTGATCCTGGTCATGAGGCATCACCAAAGTGGGTGATCCATCCTGATTAACCAGTTACCCCATTCAACTGGTAACCTGCTTTCCAGCCCAAACTCCGTAATATCAACAACACAATAGCCGACACTGAACCTGACCGCGAAAAACAGGGTGCAATTAAAAAATCTGATAATTACACAGTATTGGCCCTGTTTTTGCTTTTTTGACTCTAACAACAGAATTAACACCAGTACCCGTTAGGAATGATCCTATGGGCATAAAGCCTGACCGGTATCTGACTATTTTAGCTAAAAAATAAAAAGGTAGTGCATATGAAGCTAAGCCCTGTTTTCGCCATCACCGTAACCAGCGCCGCCATGCTGGCCACCGCCCCTGCTATGGCCCACACCGGAAGCGAAACCGCTGCAGGATTGATCGCCGGTTTTGCCCACCCCTTTACAGGTCTGGATCACTTGCTGGCGATGCTGGCCGTCGGTATCTGGGCAGCGCAACAGAAGGGCCGCTTGCAACTGAGTATCACTGCGACTTTTATAGCATTGCTGCTGACTGGCTTTATCAGCGCCGTAAACGGCTTTGTTATGCCACTGATGGAAGGCACTATCGCAACATCACTGCTGGTGTCAGGTTTGCTGATTTGCTGTGCCGCAAGGCTACCGGCACAGATCAGCCTGGCGCTGACGGCAGTATTTGCTCTGGCCCACGGTCAGGCCCACGGCATAGAGGTCGTTGGCATATCGGCGGTATTGTTCGCCGCAGGCTTTATCGCCGGATCGGCACTGCTGCAATTCTTCGGTGCAGTCTCAGCACAGGCACTACAACCGCGTATGCCATTAATCCTTAAAACTTTTGGCGGTATCACGGCTCTGATGGGTACAGCTCTGCTGCTAACGGCATAGCGTCAAAACCTGTAGATCTTAATCAAACCCTTACGTGTCCCCGTAAGGGTTCTGCTCTGCTGTTTTGATCACCCGAAACAGACAGTTTACCGGGCCCTGCCCGGTTTTTTTTTGCATCTCTGTAGCATCTGTAATTACACCGCATGAAAATCCTAAGCCGTTATGACATAACAACTATTTCCTCAATGGGCGTTAAATATCCGGTATATTTGCGGTTAAAACTTGACCAGCAGGACGGGTTTTCTGTAAGTTCTAACAACGCTCAATTATAAAAACAACTTAGCGTGTCTTTCTCGAGGCTTATGAGGTATCGTCCACCTGTTTTGGATTTAAGATGTCTCTTCTGCCAGACAGAAGGCAAGCGCCATTGAAGGCGGGAGTGTTAATGAAGAAGAATGACGACAATCAGGATGCAGGCCAGCCCCGCCTGTTGCTTCAGGGCATTGTCAAAGAGTTTCCCGGCTGCCTGGCCAACGACCGCGTTGATCTGTCTATCCTGCCCGGTGAGATCCATGCCTTACTCGGTGAAAACGGTGCGGGCAAAAGTACTCTGGTAAAGATGATTTACGGGCTCCTGAAACCCGACTCAGGCTCGATGACCTGGGAAGGTAACGAGGTTCAGGTTGCCAACCCCGCCCACGCCCGGGAACTGGGTATCGGCATGGTGTTCCAGCATTTCTCCCTTTTTGAAGCCCTCAGTGTTAAAGAAAATATCGCGTTAGGTATGAGTAATCCGCCGCCGATGGATAAGCTGGAACAGCAGATCCTCGAGGTAGAATCCCGTTACGGCCTGCCACTTGACCCTAACCGGGCGGTACACAGCCTGTCTGTGGGTGAAAAGCAGCGGATCGAGATCGTTCGCTGTCTGCTACAAGACCCAAGCCTGCTAATAATGGACGAGCCGACCTCGGTTCTGACCCCACAAGAGGCGGAAACCCTGTTTGTCACCCTCCGCCAGCTTTCGGCTGAGGGTTGCTCAATTCTCTATATCAGTCACAAACTCGATGAAGTCCGGCAACTCTGCCAAGGTGCTACCATTTTGCGCCTGGGCCGCAATGTAGGCGATTGTATTCCAGCCGATGAAACCCCTGCCAGCATGGCGGCACTGATGATAGGCGAAGAGTTTGAAGTGGCACAACGTGGCACTCACCAGGAGGCCGGACCGGTCTGCTTTGAGGTAAAGAACCTGAGTCGCAAGTCTGAGCAAAGCTTTGGTATCGACCTGCATGATATCGATCTCAACGTACGCAGCGGCGAGATAATGGGCATTGCCGGGGTGGCCGGTAACGGTCAGGCCGAACTGCTAGAGCTACTCAGTGGCGAGGTACTGTGCGATGCGAATGAGATCCTGATCGGCGGTGAGCCCGTCGGCCAGCGCGGCACCAGTCAGCGACGACAACTGGGCCTCTGCTTCGTTCCGGAAGAGAGACTGGGCCACGGCTCAGTACCGGACATGTCGCTGGAAGATAATTCACTGCTCAGCGGTTACGTCAGTCAGCCTTTTCTCAAGCAAGGCTTTATTTCATTACCGAAAGTACGCAGCTTTACCCGCAAAGTAATCGAACAGTTTGACGTTCGCTGCCCGGGCCAGGAAGCGCCAGCGAGTAGTCTATCGGGCGGTAATCTGCAGAAGTTCATCGTCGGGCGTGAAGTATTGCAGCAACCTAAAGTGCTGGTCATTGCCCAACCGACCTGGGGCGTTGATGCCGGTGCTGCAGCACTGATTCACCGCGCCCTGCTGCAACTGGCTGCCGAAGGTTCTGCGGTTTTGGTGATATCCCAGGACCTCGATGAACTGTTAGCAATCAGCCACCGTATCGCTGCGATCTGTGGTGGCAGCATGTCCGAGTCCTACGCTATTAACGACGTCAGTGCCGAAGATGTTGGTCTGCTGATGACCGGCGTTGCATTAGATACACAGCCCCGCACGGGGAACGATCTGGACCAAGGAGCCGCACAATGAGTTTATCTCTGGTCGCCAGACCGCAACCGTCCAAACTGATGGTCTATCTGTCTCCGCTGCTGGCACTTGTATTAACACTGGTCAGCGGCTTTCTGATGTTCAGCCTGATGGGCATCGATGGCCTGGACGCCCTCCATGCTTTCTTTATCCTGCCGATCAGTGATCTTTACGGTTTCAGTGAGCTGCTGGTGAAAGCGATCCCGCTGGTACTTATCGGGGTGGGTCTTTCTATCGGCTTTAAAGCCAATGTCTGGAATATAGGTGCCGAAGGGCAACTGGTCATGGGTGCGGTCGCCTCCGGTGGCGTTGCCCTGCTGGCATTTGAAAGTGACAGCGTATTGGTCCTGCCGGCAATGATGATCGCCGGGGTACTGGGCGGCATGGCCTGGGGCGCGATCCCCGCCTGGCTAAAAACCCGCTTCAATGCCAATGAGATTTTAACCAGCCTGATGCTGACCTATGTTGCCGGTCTGTTCCTCAGCTTCCTGGTGCACGGCCCCTGGAGAGATCCGGAGGGTTTTAACTTTCCCGAGTCACGCCTGTTTAGTGAATCAGCACTGTTGCCGATCATTCTTGAAGATACCCGACTGCATATCGGCCTGATACTTGCGCTGTTTGTGGTCGCGACTATCTGGGTACTGTTAAGCCGCACCCTGATCGGCTTCCAGGTTAAAGTGGTGGGCGCGGCTCCTCGCGCCGCCCGTTTTGCCGGATTCAAAGAGAAAGGCCTGATCTGGTTCAGCCTGATGCTGGGCGGTGGTCTTGCCGGACTGGCCGGGATGATTGAAGTATCCGGTCCGATCGGACAGCTGGTACCCCAGGTATCCCCGGGTTACGGCTTTACCGCTATCATAGTCGCCTTTGTCGGTCGCTTACATCCGCTCGGCGTAACGGTTGCCGGCCTGCTGCTGGCGCTGTCTTATCTCGGCGGTGAAACCCTGCAGATTGAAATGGGACTGCCACAGGCGGTTACCGGAGTATTTCAGGGCATGCTGCTGTTCTTCCTGCTGGCGTGCGATGTGTTGATCAAATTCCGGATTCGCCTCGGCCAGCCTTCTGCAAAGAAGGCCACAGCTGAAACTGAAACTGCAAACCAGGAGGCAGGCGCATGAGTGAATCCATGACCATCTTGCTGGCAGCAAGCCTGACCATTATCGGCGCTGCCACGCCACTGCTGTTTGCCGCTCTGGGCGAACTGATAACAGAGCGTTCCGGGGTACTCAACCTGGGTGTTGAAGGCATGATGCTGCTCGGCGCAGTGAGTGCTTTTGCCGGTGCCCTGATATCTGGCAACACTTACGTCGGCGTACTGACCGGCGCACTCGCAGGTATGCTGACGGCGCTGCTGCACGGTTACCTGACACTGACGTTAATGACCAATCAGGTCGCAACAGGTCTGTCGATTACAATCTTCGGCGTTGGCCTCAGCGCCCTGATCGGCCTCGACTTTGTCGGTGTCACGGTTGAGCCACTGGGTAATCTGCCGCTGCCGCTGCTATCAGAGATCCCGTTTATCGGCCCTCTGTTGTTCGATCATAACCTGCTGGTATACCTGTCGGTGGCGATGGTGTTTGGCCTGAGCTACTTCATCTTCCGCACCCGCGGCGGACTGATACTGCGGGCGGTCGGTGACTCACCCGAATCCAGTCATGCACTGGGCTACCCGGTGATTAAAATTCGCTATATGGCACTACTGTTTGGCGGCATGATGGCCGGCCTTGGTGGCGCTTACCTGTCGCTTATCTACACGCCGATGTGGTCAGAGAATATGACCGCAGGACGGGGCTGGGTGGCACTGGCGCTGGTGGTATTTGCCACCTGGAAGCCATGGCGGGTATTACTTGGCGCCTATATGTTCGGTGGCGTCACTATTCTGCAGCTGCATGGTCAGGGTTTCGGGCTGGATATCCCGTCGCAATTCCTGTCGATGCTGCCTTACCTGGCAACCATACTGGTGCTGGTGCTGATCTCACGGGATCAGCTGAAGTTACGGGAAAACTCACCGGCATCCCTTGCCCGAACATTCAGACCAACAGCCTGATTTAGAGATAACTACAAACTCACTACAAACTAGTTAAAAACTAAATAAATGCTGTTGCAGATAATAATATGAAGAAGAACCTCCAGGAGAAAACCATGAAGCATCCGTTTAAGAAGATTCTTGGCATGGCTGCGACCGTCGCAGGTCTGGCCATTGCCGGGCAGACGATGGCTGAAACCAAAGTCGGCTTTGTCTATGTCGGCCCAGTGGGAGACCACGGCTGGACATACCGTCACGATATCGGCCGTCAGGCGGTAGAAAAAGAGTTCGGCGATCAGGTAAAAACCACCTTCGTCGAAAGCGTTAAAGAGGGACCGGATGCTGAGCGTGTAGTGCGTAAAATGGCAGCGAGCGGCCATGACCTGATCTTTACTACGTCCTTCGGTTTCATGAACCCGACCCTGAAGGTTGCAAAAAAATTCCCTAAGGTTAAGTTTGAACACGCCACCGGCTATAAGGATTCCCGCAACATGAGCACCTATAACGCCCGTTTCTACGAGGGTCGTTATGTTGTCGGTACAGCAGCAGGTCATATGACAAAATCAAATGTCATCGGTTACGTTGCCTCCTTCCCTATTCCTGAAGTAGTACGCGGTATCAACGCTATCGCGCGCTCTGCCCGTGCTGTTAATCCCGATGTGACAGTAAAAGTTGTCTGGGTTAACTCCTGGTACGATCCGGGTAAAGAAGCCGATGCAGCCAAGACACTGATCGATCAGGGTGCCGATGTTATCCTGCAGCACACTGACAGCCCCGCACCTCTACAGGTTGCTGAGCAGCGCGGTGTCTGGAGTGTCGGTCAGGCATCTGACATGAGCAGCTATGCCCCTAAAACCCAGATAACGGCTATCATCGATGACTGGAACCAGTACTATATCGACCGTACTAAAGCGGTAATCGACGGTACCTGGGAAACCAGTAATACCTGGGGTGGCATCAAAGATGGTTTAGTCGGTCTGGCTGACTGGAATGCCGCGGTGCCTGCCGATGTCGTTGCCGCAGCCGAGAAGGTTAAACAGGGCATTATTGATGGTTCACTGCACCCGTTCCAGGGCCCGGTGATCAATCAAAATGGCGAAGAAGTAATCCCTGCCGGTCAGGTGCTGGATGACGGCGCACTATCTGGTATGAACTACTACGTGCAAGGCGTTGAAGGCAGCCTGCCTAAATAACGCATAGCATTCTGTAAGACACAAACCCGCCTGATGGCGGGTTTTTTTATACAAAAACGCTTTACCAGTTCGTTAACCGGTTTCATCCAGCAGGGAGAAGGATATGAAGGTAGTAAGCAGTGAGGTGGTAATGACAAAGGCGGGTACCGGGATTAGTAGCATCAACAGGCCGCTGCCGCACCAGAGCATGGCTACACGCTGTTTTTTGGCGCGATAGGCCGCAGTGAACTTACGGCGATAGAAGTGTGCTTCGTCCGGCTGCCGGTTTTGCATCCAGTCGGGCAAAACCAGCGTGAGCATAAATCGTAACAGTTCGAATCCCATGACAATCTCCCAGTGCTATTTCAGAATAACAGAGTCTGGGAGTTTTGCCCTGTGAGACAGGGTTATAAATGCGATCAGTAATCAGCCACCCGATACAGAATCGAATCCCGGTAGCCGGTCACTACCCGGATCAGGCCGGACATCGTATGGTTCAGTTCGGCATCGCCGCTATCGACGATCAGGGGGCGACCTTCCAGTTCTTTAATCTTACTTTTGGTGGCCACCACGATGATGTTCTCGCGACCTAAGCGGCGCAGCAGTGTCGGGCTGAGCTGCTGGTTACCCCGGCCGATAATATGCCCCTGACCACCGATTACGGTGATCACCAGTCGGGTCTCATGGCCGGAGGTAAGCTCTTCCAGTTGCTGGGCGGTCAGGTCCTGGCCGATCAGTTCGCCGTTTTCGATCAGGTCTACGCCGAGCAGGGTATTTTCCAGGCCTAATGAATCCATCAGCGCCTGTACGGTGGTGCCTGAGCCGATGATGTAACGGACATCGTCTTCCATGGTTTCGGCAAAATCGGCGGCGATATCATCGAGCACTAGCTCTTCTACTTCACGGCCACCATTTTTGACATGCTGCAGGAAACGGCCTTCCGCCGGCACCATCAGCTCGCCGTAATACTTCGCCCGTACTTTACCTTCACGGAATGCGGCTTCATCGATGTCACGGACCTCCTGGTCGGCCAGGGTCACCAGTTCACCCCGGACCAGCATGGCGACAATCTCTCCGGCGGCTTTCGGCGTAACGGCGTACACCCCGGAGTGGATTTTCACCCCGGCCGGGATACCCAATACCGGCGCGCTGTCACCGATCGCATCGCAGATATTGCGGGCGGTGCCATCGCCACCGGCGAAAAGTATCAGGTCGATACCCTCTTCCACCATCTGCCGGGCGGCGGTTTCAGTATCTTCGGCGGTGGTATGGCCCGGTTCGATATGACCTATGACGGAAGGATCAAAACCCGCGCCCCGCGCGGCGTTCTCACCCATTTCACCCGGATAGGTCACTAGCTTCAGATCAAGCCCTTTGAGCGGTTCCAGCGCCTGCAGTGTGCGCATGCTGGCTTTCGGTTCTGCGCCCAGTGCCAGCGCCTGGCGTGCGGTTTCCTCGCCATCGCTGCCTTTCAGCGCGACACTGCCGCCGACACCGGCTAATGGATTTATGATCAATCCCAGTCGAAACATCTATAACTCCTGCCCTGACCGATCCAGGTTACCGGTCTCAATTAAAAATTGCTGATAGACAAATGCGGCGATAATAAGCCGGGTATCTTCATCCAGTTCGAGAAATTTGTAGCCATGGTTATAGATCTCGCCGATCTCTTCGCCGACATTGTGTTGGTTGCATAGCTCGACCGGGGCTAGTAGTACCTGTTCGATATCACCGATCTGAACCCGGGTGGTCAGATAAAACTGATCGCCCACCTTACCTATAGCCCGTGGTAACTGCAGACATACACCACCCAGGCTCATATCAACACACAATGCTGAACAGGGCAGATCGGTATGTTCGGCCATTTCATCATGATCATCAACCGATACCATAAGCTTCACCGGTACCCGGGTATGACGACGTATCAGTTTCAGATCCAACTCTCTGGGGTATGATAACAGCCAGTGACTGAACGGGGTGTCGTGCTCTTTCAGAATCTTACTCTGAAAGGAGCAGATACGGTTGCCAGTGATCATTCGTACGGTAACCATGCTGCCTTCAGTCACAAAGGCGGGGCTTCCCGATGCGCCGCTAACCGGCGCGCTGATGAATACACCAGCGTTTTCAGCGTAGCCAAGCAACTTGGCATTGTAACGGCCACGGGGTGCTTTGACTTCGATGCGCACCGGTTCGCCGATCTGTAAACGCAGATCGGCCAGTGTTTTAACGCTGTCCTGCTGATCCTGTTGCTGATTAAGCGTCATTGTTGTCTGTCCATGGGGTGAAGAAGATATAGCGCCATATACATTGGCAATTTCTGTGTCTTTGTTAAGTCTGAAAAAACAGTATGAATTAGTCTGTATTAAAGCCTAACGCCGTTAACTGCGCAGCGACCCCGGAACCTGGTGTTACCCCCTTAAGCTTCACCGCAGCAAACTCTCGTCGCACCGGGTAGTGCTTGCGCAGCAGGTCAAACTGCTTAGGTTGCTCCGCCTGATCGAGCAGGGAATCTCTGAAGCGGGCGTCATCCTGCCGGGGATCGTACACCTGATGAATAGCCTTGGCGGGATCAACACAACCACTGAGTTCAAGTTCCGGCGCATTATCCTGTGGCAGACACTCTCCCAGCGTCAGCTGTGGTTCAATGCCGTTTGCAGCACAGAAAGCATGGTACAACATATACGTGCCCCGGATCTTACCATCAAGGCTGTAACCTGCAATATGCGGCGTACCTATTCTGACCCGCTCAGCCAGTGCGGCATCCACTCTGGGTTCATGTTCCCAGACGTCCAGTACCAGCGTCACATCTTCACGCTGGCGATGCCACTCAAGCAGATCCTGGTTATCGATTACCGGTCCACGCCCCGCGTTAAGCAGGATAGCGCCCTGTTTAATTAACGACAGATTACTCTTGTTTAATAAGTGCAGACTAGGATGATCACCGCCTTTTACCAGCGGCGTATGCATGCAGATGATATCGGCTTGCTGTAACAGGTTGTGCAGTTCACAAAACTCACCGCCTTCGCTCTGCTGCCGTGGTGGATCATTGAGCAGTAGCTTAACCCCGATCTGCTCAAGCCGGGCCTGTAAACGGCCACCGACATTGCCGACACCGATAATACCCAGCGTCTTATCCTGTAGTTTGAATCCCTGCTCACCCGCCAGCAGGCTTAACACGCTCAGTACGTATTCAGTCACCGCATCGGCGTTACAGCCCGGCGCACTGGCAAAGCTGATGCCCTTCTCTTGCAGATAGCGTTGATCGATATGATCGGTGCCGATAGTCGCTGTGCCGACAAAGCGAACTTTGCTGCCAGCCAGTAAAGCTTCATTTACCGGTGTAATCGAGCGCACCAGCAACAGATCAGCATCGGCTACGTCCGTCGCGCTCAGTTGACGCCCCGGGCGCCTGACAACTTCGCCAAAACCCGAAAAAAGCAGCTCTGCAGCTGGAATATTTTCGTCGGCGACGATCTTTAATGACTTAAGGTTCAAATAAGGCTCCGGAATATGGAAATTCAGCTGGTTTAGGCACTAAACGACGATTATAATTCCCCGCCACATTGGATTGCATCATAAAGATGCAGATTAACTGAGTTATGGTCGTACTCCTTGATTATTCGCTGGCATAAACAACAGGACTTTTTCATCGTCCGCCTCTATCAGGATCTGATGGGAGACTGGGTGCTGACCGAATCCTGGGGTAACTCTGTCAGTGATCAGGGGGCATTTAACCATACTGTTTACCATTGCTATCACGAAGCGCGGAACCACCTGCGCGTTATCGGCAAAAAACAGAAAAATCTCGGCTATAAAAAATCCGTTTCCAAAGAGCAGCAGATCGAACTGGATTTCGGCTGATCACCCGGCGATACCATTAGCCGCCCCCTCCCTTGAAAACCCTGTAACACAGATCAAAAAATCTCGATGCCACCCTTGGCAACCATGGCCTACAGCGATATATTGCTTGTCTTTATATACACAATAACAGCACCGCTACCTAAATCAGTATCACAATAACAACAGCGGTGTATCTGTTTCCCCATGAGAGAGGTCCTATGAGCAAGTTCGATTTCGCGCCAATGCCAGACAAAGAGGGTTTTTTCGGTAATTACGGCGGTCAGATTATCCCCCCTGAACTGAAAAAGGTGATGGACGATATCGACCAGGCTTATGAAACGATTCGTCAGACCGATGAGTTTCAAGATGAACTGATGAGCCTGTTTCAGGACTATGTCGGTCGCCCCAGCCCGATCTATCATGCGAAGCGCCTGAGCGAACAACTCGGCGGCGCTCAGATCTTCCTGAAGCGTGAAGACCTGAACCATACCGGTGCCCATAAGATCAATCACTGTCTGGGTGAAGCCCTGCTGGCTAAGTTTATGGGTAAAAAGAAAGTGCTTGCTGAAACCGGTGCCGGACAACACGGTGTTGCCCTGGCAACGGCTTGTGCACTTGTCGGCATCCCTTGTGAAATTCACATGGGCCAGGTGGATATCGAGAAGGAACATCCTAACGTTACTAAGATGAAGATACTGGGTTGTAAGCTGGTACCGGTTACCCGCGGCACCGCCACCCTGAAAGATGCAGTAGACAGCGCTTTCGAAGCATATCTGGAGAATCCGGTAGAGTATCTTTACGCCATAGGTTCTGTTGTTGGCCCACATCCGTTCCCGAAAATGGTACGCGATTTCCAGAGCATCATCGGCCGTGAAGCCCGTCAGCAGTTCAACGACAAATTCGCCAAGAATCCGGATGTAATTACAGCTTGTGTTGGCGGTGGTTCAAATGCGATGGGACTGTTCACCGCATTCCTTGACGATGACGATGTTAAGATCGTCGGTGTTGAACCTGCAGGAAAAGGCCTCGATACACCTGATCACTCAGCGACAATGACACTGGGTACACCGGGCGAACTGCACGGTTTCAAATGCTACGTATTGCAGGATGACGACGGTGAGCCGTTGCCGGTTCACTCCATCGCCTCAGGTCTTGATTATCCAGGCGTTGGCCCGCAACACTGTTACCTGAAAGATATCGAACGGGTAGAGTACGAATCTGCGACCGATGAAGAATGCCTCAATGCCTTTATGACCTTGTCCCGTGTTGAGGGCATTATTCCTGCGCTGGAAAGTGCTCACGCGGTTGCCTGGGCGATGCGTGTAGCACCAACCATGGGTAAAGATCAGCGCATTCTGATCAACCTATCCGGCCGAGGAGACAAAGACGCCGACTATGTTGCAGAGAAACTGGGACTGTAAAAACTGAAACAAACAGAAAGGATTAGATCTTATTTTATCAACCAGTTACTAATTGGCGATAGATCTAGTCCTTTCTTCTCTTGTGCAAAACCTTTCTATAAATTCGCACGCTAATCGCACGCGGAACAAACCACTAAGATTTTAAAGGTAGCTATGGATTTATAGCGACTTTACCATCTCCAGGCCCATGATCAGCCCAGGCAAGCCACTGACCTAAAACATCTTCCAGCTTTCCAAGCGGCTTCTGATGTTTGATGAACCCAATTACAAAGACCTTGGAGCTTAACCCCAGAATTAAACCGGTTCACTCAAGGCCTTTCCTGCCTCCCCCTGCTGCAATGTATCCAGAAACTATTGTTCCGCTAACAAGCTTTCCGTCACAGGATCTTGGGCACCAGCCAGACCTGCAGCAGGCCTATCTGACAGTACAAGCTGCAGACCTGAATACGCCAGTAGCCTATAAAAACCTGCCCCTTCTTTCTCCCTGACAGGATCGTTAACCAATAATGATACCAGCCTTACCGAAGCGTTATTTAGCAGTACTGCCTGGGGCTTACTGGCTCAGCTTACAACACCAATATTTCAGGGGAAAAACTCAGGGGACAAGCCAGAAGCGCTGAGCTAGTTGCGGAGTAATTTTATTGGGCTTTGCAACAATCACTCCTTCAAGCCGTAAACGAAGTTGAAGATGCTTTAGGGCAGGAAAATTCACTCGCTGTCCAGCAAAGCATATCAAAATCCCTAATACCGTTTCAGGTACTGACGAAAAGCTAAGCACCTGTTTTGATTTAGGTCTCAGGCTGTCCAGAAAACTGGTAGAGCGTTTTGCATGGGATATGAACTCCGCGATCATAAGCGACAAACACAATGTGACGGTGAGATTCTTCATCTAGCGCCACTCTATAACCAGTTCCACAACTGTTTATTCTATGAGATCAACAACGCTATCTACTGAATCGATAACTCTTGGAGCTTATACACCTTGCTCCCCTCAGCGTTATCGTTCTGAATGCTATCGCCATTAACGTGGCGATTAAGCCTGCCTGCTGAGACCGTTTCCGGCATAGAGCTCAAATAGAATTAGCCATGAATCACCCGCTCAGGATAAGCGCACCTGCTTGCTAGAAAAACGGTTAGCGGACACAGCAAGCGAACAAAAAACATACGATTAAAATACTACCTCGAAAAATACACTTTGATGATTCAAGAAACGAACTTAATTCCATTTCCCTAATGCGACCGTTTGGGTCCATTCAGAAAATAGGTGTGCATCTTACCCTTGCCCTTTATCTCAAGTAGTCCACGGTCTTCAAATTCAAACTGGCTTTTCAGGTTATCATAGGTGCTTTCTGTCACCTGGATCCGGTTTTTAAGGCCATGGGACTCCATCCGGGCCGCCACATTTACGGCTTCCCCCCACACATCATAGATAAACTTCCTGGTACCAATTACACCTGCGACCACCGGACCGCTATTAACTCCTATCCGTATACTCAGATGAGTCCCGTGACGACAGTTGAATTCCTCAATGGCTACGAGCATATCCAGGGCCATGTCTGCGATAACTGCTGCATGATCATCCCTGGTAACAGGTAACCCTGCAACGACCATATAAGCATCACCGATAGTTTTGATCTTCTCCAGCCCCCGCCGCCCGCAGAGCCGGTCAAATTCCGAGAAAATTTCATTCAACAATGTCACCAGTTCTCGCGAAGAAAGGTCTACTGAAATGTGCATAAAATTGACGATATCGGCAAACAAGATTGTCACTTCAACAAAACTATCGGCGATTGTATCTTCACCCTTCCTGAGCCGCTTTGCGATCGGCTCAGGCAGGATATTGAGCAGTAGCTGTTCGGATTTCTGCTGCTCGACGGTTAACAATGTTAAGGCTTCTGTCAGCTCCCGGGTACGTGATTTCAATTTAGTATTCAGCCGTTGCACCTCTTCTTCAGCCTTTTTTCGCTCGGTGATATCGGTCGACACGCCACAGGTCGCATAGCAGCGGCCTTTGCTATCAAAGAGTGGTATCTTCAATGAAATATAGGTATGTAAACCATCATCCTGAAGCGCCTCTTCCTCAAACTCAATCGCCCTGTGCTGTTCAACAGCTTTGATATCGTTTGCGTGGTATTTCCCAGCGATCTCAACAGGAAACAGATCTGAATCCGTTTGACCCAGAGCCTGCGTCATCGTGAAATGAAACAGTTCCAGCCAGCGTTGGTTGACCATCACGTACCGACCATCAAGGTCCTTCATATAAATCATTGCGGTGGTGTTATCCAGCAACGCCTGCACCCGGTTTTCACTGCGACGCAGGTCCCCCTCCCTGTGTTCCAAAGCTCGCATCAGCCGAAAAATTAATAAGATACACAGGATCAAAACCAGCGTGATTGCCCCTTGTCGCCAGAGGTTGGATCTACTTTGGGCAATCAGTGAGTTTTCCAGCTGTCGGACTTCCGCCAACATTTCCTGATGAATACTCCTGGTACTCGCCTCAACCTGTTTGCGCGGTAGCGTTATGTAGACCCCCCATGGGGGAACGTTATCGCCAAAAAACAACGGTTGCAGCAGCGAGAGGGAGTTATCAGAAAGCTCACGAAACTGCTGAGACCGATATGAACTATCGGTGAACTGCCTGCTAACCATGGTCCCAATGCGGTTACGGCTGCCGGAGATTGCAACAATACTGCCCTCGGCACTTACTAGCGCCAACTGCAGCTCTGGATCCAGCCCTTTAGAGGCCTCAAGATCCATCAGCAACTGAAGCCGCTTTACAGCAAGGTCGATACCAGCTACGCCGACAACACGCTGCTTCATAATAATTGGAACGGACACTGTAATGACGGAGGCAGTACCCTGCTCGGGCTGCCTTTGCCATAGGACCTGTATCGGGGCTTTACTTTCCTTCCGGATTCGCTGATAAAAATCGCCACCGCCGTTAACGGCTGTTTTGGCAAAGAATTCGGCATATTTGTGCGCTACTTTTAATTCAATAGTGCCATTAACCTTCCTGTACCAGTACGGTGCATAGTGACCGCTCGCATCGTAACCGGGTACATCTGCATAGGTGGAGTCTGACGTGCTAATAATACCCGGCTCCCAGATCGTGTAGATTGCCTGAAAATCAGGGTTATTATCCAGCAAGCTCATGAGAATCCGGTTGACCGATTCAGACCCTACATCGGCAGCAAGCTCCACCTCCTTCATACTGGAAAGCACATTTGCCAAAGTCGAAGTGACGCTGATAGCCCGTTGCATCAAACTTTCAACCTGAAGTGCTGTTGATGCTCCAGCTGCCACCAACTGTTGCTCAACCACAGATAACAACCGCTGTCGCACCATTTGCGAGGCTTCATGCGTAACCTGAGCTGCTGAATCCACAGCCAGTCGACGGTTTTGCTCAGCGGCCTGAAAGGAAACCGCAATAAACAGCGCCATGCATAGCGGCAGTGCAACCAGCAATAGCGGGTACCAGCGAAACAACGTCGGTATACGGAACAATCTAGCCATAATATGGATAGGTCATGACGGGCCAGCCCCGTCAGGCCATGTCCCTCCCTTCAGTCAAAGCCTGGTTTTAACACTCCACAAGGCTTATCTGATGTATAACTCCATGGCGAGGTCATGAAATTACTTTTGAATGTTGGTATTTTCCGCCATCCCGTGAAACCGGCTTAACCATATTCAGGAAGGGCAATCACTTTCATCAAACCATAGCGTCCAGACAGTAAGGAAAGCTTTCCACATCAAAAATCATAGCAAGGTTCTATGCCTAAGCTAAAAGCACTGCTGGAAATTGCTCATACTGAAGGGCTTTATCCCCCCCCTGAGCTATCTGGCCAGCCACTTACCATCACTTTACTCCGCTACACAAAAGAGTGAACACCAATCGTTACAATGTTTTAACTACCAATGGTTTTATCCTGATTCACTCTGCCAACCCATAGCTTCGCCAGCAGAACCCTTTCATAAATCTATCATCTGCAACGAAATCACTTCACGTCTTAACCTGTGCCAGCGAGACGTATTTATTTATAAAGCGAAAGCTGAGCCAAATCAAAAAACCAATATTGTTAACCTTAACAAAGACACATGTTTACAACAAACACCACAAACAGACCGACCACAGGCCTGAAACATACTAAAAATACTACTTTTTTGCTTCAGGCAGACAAATTTCAAAATGAAAAACAATCATCCAAATGAAAAGTATCGTGACAAAATTTATAGTGTCAATAATTTAGCCCTAAGCTAAGCACAACACTTAAACCATAACAAAACCAGTTATTTAACAAAGTGTTATAGAGATAATTCCGCCTTATATATTGTCAAGCCTGCTGTCCGAAAACGTCTTATCATTACAGTCTTAATAATTGTCAACACCACAGCGCGCCAATTGAAAACGCTTTGCATTGACAATGAGAGTGCTTATTGTCCACAATGAACACATACAAAAAACAACAAACCTCTATCTATTGTTAATTCATAGACCGAAAGGAATGTACATATGCAGATCCGCTTAATTAACCCAAACACCACTGCAAGCATGACTCAGAAGATTGGAGAGGCTGCTCAGCATATAGCGAGCTCCAACACTGATATCGTTGCAACTAACCCCCGTAGCGGGCCGGTATCGATTGAAAGTCATTATGATGAAGCAATTAGTGCAGTGGGCGTTGTAGAAGAAGTACGCAGCGATAAAACTGCTGATGCATTCATTGTTGCCTGCTTTGGTGATCCGGGATTGATGGCTGCGCGGGAGCTGACCCAGTCTCCGGTTATTGGTATTGCAGAGGCGGCCTTCCATATGGCGACTCTTATCAGTACCCGCTTTTCAATAGTTACAACACTTGGCCGCACCGGAATCATTGCCGAACATCTTTTGCAATCGTATGGATTCTCTCATCACTGTCGGAAGATTCGTGCTGCAGAAATTCCTGTACTGGATCTGGAAGATAACGGTGACCTTGCTCTGGACAGAATCGTTGAAGAGTGTCTGCGCGCCAAAGAAGAAGATGGTATTGGCGCCATTGTTCTCGGTTGCGGTGGCATGGCTGATCTGACCGAACAGATCAGTGAAAGAGTCGGACTACCAATAGTTGAAGGTGTAACAGCTGCCGTAAAACTGGCTGAATCCCTGGTTAGCCTGGGACTTAAAACCAGTAAGCACGGAGATCTTGCTTACCCACTACCTAAGCCTTTTACCGGCATCTATGAACACTTATCAGAGGAATGCAGAAGCTGAAAAACAAAAACACTAAAAACTTAGTGGTTAATTCTCACAAGTAATACAACAATAAAAAGGTCGATAGATATTCGACGATGAGGGTTTCATTATGCAACAAGAACAAACACTATCAAATTCAGAGGTCATACCGCAGCATAGCGAACATACGAAAGCTGCAGGTGATGAATCGCTTGCACCGCAAACGACCCGAATCATGGGCCGTTTTTCATACTTATTAGCCTGGTTTGGCGGCTGTGTTTCAATCGGAACATTTGCTATGGGATCCAGCCTGGTTGGCACACTAAACCTGCTACAGACTACCTTAGCTATTGCTATCGGTTGTTTTGTAATTGGCATCGCACTGGCACTAAATGGTGCTGCTGGCTACAAGTACGGTATTCCTTTCATGGTACAGGCACGCAGTGCATTCGGCTTCGCCGGCACCCGATTCCCCGGGCTGGTCAGGGCAGTTCCCGCGATAGTCTGGTATGGCTTTCAGTCGTGGATTGGCGCAGGCGCGCTAAACGCTGTTTCAGCAACGCTATTCGGCTTCGACAACCTGGTGTTCTATTTCGTCGCCTTTCAGTTTCTGCAGATCGGGCTATCAATTTTCGGTTTTCAGGGCATCAAGTGGCTGGAAAACATCGGCAGCGGTTTCATCCTTCTATCCCTTGTCTATATGTTCTACAGTGTCATCACAAAATATGGTGATGAGATCACAACCAACCTTGTCAACGTTGAGGGTACATGGGGGGCTCCTTTCTGGGGAGCAACAATGCTATTCCTCGGCATATACAGTACCATGATGCTTAATGTGAGCGATTATTCCCGAGAGCTTGAGAAAGGCACAAAGCCTGGACTTCTATCCACCATCTACGCTATGTCAATTCTACCTTGTACTCTGTTTATGGGTTTAATCGGGCTCATGGTGTCTGGTGCGACAGGTGTTTCTGATCCTATCCAGGTATTCTCCAGCGCGGTAGATAACACGCCGCTGCTTGTTACTACACTACTCTTTATCGCCTTCGCTCAGGTAACAACAAACGTCCTGAATAATGTGGTACCACCAACCTATATCCTGATGGATGTTTTCAAACTGAAATTCCGTACATCGACTATTCTGGTTGGCCTGGCTGCATTCTGTACTTTCCCGTGGGAACTGGTAAAAGAAGAGTCCTCGGCGGGTTTACAGATTTTCGTACAGACCTATTCAGCTTTTCTGGGACCAATTTTTGCGGTACTGGTTGTGGACTACTTCTTCCTCCGCAATCGTACTCTGAACCTTAATCACCTGTACGATGAAAACGGACCATACAAGGGTGTTAACTGGGCGGCGATTATTGCCTCCCTGTTTGGTGCTGCTGTTGCGCTTACCTTTTCATCAATCTCCTGGTACGCAAGCCTGATTCCAGCAGGACTAACCTATTACCTGCTAATGAATAACTGGTCAGCATGTGCACGCTTCCGTAAGTAACTCGTCTACCCCTGTGAATTAACCTGTTCACAGGCAAACAGCTCCCTCCAGTCAGGGGGCTGTTATAAGCCCTGAAAATATGACGGTGAGTTTCCCAACACACTAAACCATCGAAATACATCATTCACTATCCGTTTTCTTACACTGCCAGCGATCTTAGTAATAAGCGCCGTCAGGCTTGTAAAGCGATACTCCCCGCTGGATGGAAATACAGATTCTTTTAACTCGGATTAAAGCGGTCAATGAACAGCGCTATTCGAAGTACCGGTAACAGGCCTGCCCAGACTCCACATTCATGGTAGACAACAGTAATACGATCCGGTGATGGAGAGACTCTGTACGGGCCCACCTTAATACGTTTGTTTGTAAACTTGTCACCAGACAGAAATAACCGTCTGTTTATGGCGCTCTGATCTATAGTAAAACTTATGATGAACAGCCAAGTAGAAGCTCTAAATACAGCTGAAGATTTATTATCTGACTCCTCACGCTGGCCGGCAGAACTATCGCTCGGTTTTGCCTCTTCTAACCGCGGTGTCGTGCTGAAGTACAGCCGCCATAATGGACCGCTATATATACAAAAGCCCTTCTATCCCGAAGGCCAGCAACTGGCCCATGTCTATCTGTTACATCCACCGGGCGGTTTAGTATCTGGCGATAAGCTTAAAATCAATGTGGCGATGGCCCAAAAGGCCCAGGCATTGATCACCACACCGGGCGCTGGCCGGGTTTACCGTGCCCGATCCGATAGAACCCTTCAACACCAGCAGGTCACTTTAGAGCTGGCAGAAAATAGCACGCTGGAATGGCTGCCACAGGAAACCATAATCTATCCCGGTGCCAACACCCGATTGGATACCCAGGTTAGCCTGTCTGCTGGTGCACGCTTTATCGGCTGGGAGATTACCTGTTTGGGACTGCCCGAAAATGCAATGCGGTTTGACACCGGCCAGCTGCAGCAATGTTTCCAGATCAAAAAACAAGGACGAATCGCTTTATGTGAACACTTGCTACTGGATGATCAGAGTCGCAACACTTTTACTGGTCTGGCGGGCTTTGGCGCGCGCCCAATCAATGGACTGATGATTGCAGGCCCATTCAGTGAGTCAGCACAGGTTGACATACTGATCGAACAGTTACGTCAGCAATGCAATTACATATCACCAGAGGGCCGGACCTTAAATGAAAATCCCCTGAATATATCATCACCAGATGAACTGGCCGGAGTCAGCCATACAGGAGATTTTCTGCTCATCCGCTACCTTGGCCACAGCTCGGAGCAGGCACGTGAACTGTTTAACCAATGCTGGGCACTGATCCGGCCAAAGCTACTCGGCCTGCCAAATATCCCACCACGCATATGGGCTACATAATGATAAATTCCGACCATAACCTCGACCGGACACGGAGGCGTAACCATGGATTTACTACCTAGAGAAAAAGACAAATTACTGTTGTTTACAGCCGCCCTGCTAGCAGAACGACGCCTCAACAGAGGCCTGAAGCTGAACTACCCTGAGGCAACTGCCTATATCAGTATGGAAATTATCGAAGGCGCTCGCGATGGTAAAACTGTTGCTGAGTTAATGAGTTACGGTAAAACCCTGCTGCGGGCCGGCCAGGTGATGGATGAGGTGCCTGACCTGATTCATGAAGTACAGGTAGAAGCCACCTTCCCCGATGGCACTAAACTGGTAACAGTGCATAACCCGATTGTGTGAGGTGTAGTAATGACCACGAAGGATGATCTGTTTAGCCAGGATGATATCTGGGCTGAACACACGGAGAGGCTCATTCCCGGTGAGGTACAGGTGGCCGGAGGATATATTGAACTCAATAGTGGACGTAAAACCCTCAGCCTCTCTGTGCTTAATAGTGGCGATCGACCCGTGCAGGTCGGCTCCCATTATCACTTTTATGAAACCAATCCGGCGTTAAGTTTCGATCGCAGTATGACTCTGGGATTCAGGCTCAACATCCCTGCCGGTACAGCGGTACGGTTTGAACCTGGACAGAGTCGCACTGTTGAACTGGTGGAAATTGGCGGAAGCCGAACCCTGTACGGTTTTCGTGGCAGAGTGATGGGGCCGCTGGCAAGTCACCAGTATACGGATACCGGGGAGAAAACTGATGGTTAGAATTTCACGCCAGGCCTACGCCGAGATGTTTGGCCCTACCGTAGGGGACCGTGTGCGCCTGGGGGATACAAAACTCTGGATCGAAGTGGAAAAAGATTTCACCAGCTTCGGTGATGAAGTGAAATTTGGCGGCGGCAAGGTGATCCGTGACGGTATGGGCCAGAGCCAATGCTGCAATGATATTGCCGTCGACCTGGTAATCACCAACGCCCTGATTCTGGATCACTGGGGCATCGTCAAAGCGGATGTTGGCATCAGGGCAGGACGCATTGAAAGCATCGGCAAAGCCGGTAACCCTGATATTCAGGATAATGTCGATATTATTATTGGTCCGGGTACTGAAGTGATTGCCGGTGAGGGGAACATCCTCACTGCAGGTGGTATCGATACACATATACATTTTATCTGTCCACAACAGATTGAAGAAGCACTGATGTCTGGTATCACCACAATGATTGGTGGTGGTACAGGCCCAGCCACTGGCTCCAAAGCTACCACCTGTACTCCAGGACCATGGAACATCAGCAAGATGTTACAAGCCACCGACAACATGCCGATGAATCTCGGTTTTCTGGGTAAAGGCAGCGCAAGTCTGCCGCAAGCACTGGAAGAACAGCTTGAAGCAGGTGTTTGCGGGCTTAAATTGCATGAAGACTGGGGCACTACCCCAGCCTCGATCGACACCTGCCTGACTGTGGCGGAGAAATACGACATCCAGGTCGCAATCCACACCGATACTCTGAATGAATCAGGTTTTGTTGATGATACGCTGGATGCTTTTAAAAACCGGGTAATCCACACCTATCATACCGAAGGGGCTGGCGGCGGCCATGCGCCGGATATTATCAAAGCGTGTGCATACTCTAATGTGCTGCCCTCATCAACCAACCCGACCCGACCCTATACTCGTAATACCGTGGACGAGCACCTGGATATGCTGATGGTCTGCCACCATCTGGACAGCAGTATTCCAGAGGATGTGGCCTTTGCCGATTCACGCATTCGCAAGGAAACCATCGCGGCAGAAGATATTCTGCATGATCGCGGCGCATTCAGTATGATCTCCTCCGATTCTCAGGCCATGGGCAGGGTAGGCGAAGTCATCACACGCAGCTGGCAAACAGCCCACAAAATGAAGCTTCAGTTCGGACTACTACCAGAGGATCAAACGCTGGGAGCCGACAATCTTCGCGCCCGCCGCTACGTTGCCAAATACACCATTAATCCCGCAATTACTCACGGAATATCCCATGAAGTCGGCTCTATTGAACCGGGTAAACTGGCAGACCTGGTGCTGTGGAAACCTGCCTTCTTTGGCATCAAACCTTCGCTGATTCTCAAGGGAGGAATGATTGCAGGGGCACAGATGGGGGATCCGAATGCCTCGATTCCAACGCCCCAGCCGGTTCATTACCGGCCAATGTTTGCAGCATATGGTCAGGCGGCTGCCAGAACCTCTGTAACCTTTGTTTCTCAGGCCGCACTGAATAACGGTATCGTCGATAAACTGGGCTTAAACCGCCAATTAGTGGCTTGCAAAAACACTCGAAACATCAGTAAAGCAGATATGAAGCTCAACAGCTGGCTGCCTGATATTAGTGTAGATCCACAAACTTATGAGGTTCGGGCCGATGGTGAACTGCTTACCTGTGAGCCGGTGGATGAACTGCCACTGACACAACTTTACTGCCTGTTTTAGGAGGAGCCATGCTGGAAATTCATGACCGAATAGAAACACATTGCCATCAACCGGTACACACTACTGTCATACTCAGTCACGAACAGCGCGAAAAGGGGCGACAGCGCTTGACCAGCGAAAGCGGCGAAGAGATCCGTGTTTTTCTGCGGCGGGGAAAGCCCTTACAGATAGGCGAATTGTTGAAATCTCTGTGTGGCAAGTATGTCCGCGTGGAAGGAGCCGTTGAAGCTGTTGCTTATGCCGAATGTGATGATTGGCAGAATTTTTCCAGGGCTTGCTATCACCTGGGAAACCGCCACGTCAAACTGCAGGTAGGCGAACGCTGGCTGCGTATTAAGCCCGATCACGTACTTGAGGATATGCTGCAACAGCTTGGTCTGAAGGTCAGGCATCAACAAACGGTCTTCGTACCTGAATCAGGGGCTTACAGCCATGGACATCACCACCACTGATTATAGCCTGATTCGTTTACTACAGCTGAGCAGCGCCAGCCTTCCAGTGGGTGGCTATGCCTTCTCTCAGGGGCTGGAATACGCCATTGACCGATGCTGGGTAAACTCTGCAGATCAGGTCACTGAATGGCTGAGTCTGCAGCTTATGCAGTCGATCGCCCGGGTAGACCTTCCAATACTACAACGAACCATGCAGGCAGTCGTCGAGCAGGATCTGCCTGCTTTGTATCACTACAACGATCTGGTATTAGCCTGCAGGGAAACAAAAGAGCTGCGTCTGAGCGACACTGCTATGGGCGATGCACTGGCAAGGCTGATGCGCAACCAGGATATAAAATTACCCTTTGCCACTGGCGAGGAAATCAGCTTTGTCACTCTGTTTGCCCTGGCTGCATGCCGCTGGCAGATCAACTTTCGACCAGCAGCGCTAGGGTTCACCTGGTCCTGGTTGGAAAACCAGATCTCCGCCGCTACCAAGCTGGTGCCCCTGGGACAGACACAGGCGCAACGATTATTGACTGAGTTACAACCAGTATTGCTACAGGCACTGGCACTATCCGACACGGTGCGTGACGAAGATATCGGTTCCTGCTTGCCAGCCCTGGCGATTGCCAGTGCACGACATGAAACACAATACTCAAGACTATTCAGATCCTGAAGGATATTAACAATGAACAAATCAAAACAGACTTTACGTGTCGGTGTCGGCGGCCCCGTCGGTTCAGGTAAAACCGCGTTGCTGCGTTTACTCTGCTCGGCAATGCGCGACTATTTCGATATCGCGGTAGTCACCAATGATATCTATACCCAGGAAGACGCTAAATTCCTTACCCGGCATGAAGCATTGAGTGCCGACCGAATCATCGGCGTAGAAACAGGTGGCTGTCCTCACACTGCCATTCGCGAGGACGCCTCTATGAATCTGGCGGCAATTGATCAGCTGATCGCCAGGCACGGCGAACTGGACGTGGTGTTTGTGGAAAGCGGTGGTGATAACCTGAGTGCGACCTTCAGTCCCGAGTTATCTGATCTTACGCTGTATGTCATTGATGTTTCCGCGGGGGACAAGATCCCCCGAAAAGGAGGGCCCGGTATTACCAAATCCGATCTGCTGATTATCAATAAGACTGATCTGGCGCCAATCGTCGGAGCCTCTCTGGAAGTGATGGAAAAAGACTCACGCCAAATGCGAGGTGAACGCCCCTTTATTTTTTCCAATCTTAAAGCCGCCACTGGCGTCGATGAGATAATTCAGTTCATCATAACCACCGGCATGCTTGAGCCCAAAGCAGTGCCAGCCGTTAAGGCAGCCGTATGAGGCATTTATAGGTATTATAAGTTCGCGATATAGTATCGTCTCTAGCCATATCGACGCCTATATAGTAGATGATATGTGAACGACGAATCAGCAGAAGGGATTATTAAGGAACTTATTGAATAAGTCATGGAGTCAGCACTGCCATTCGAGCCCAAAATTTTTCATTCCGGTTTTGATGGTACTTTTTAGATACTCCGAATCGGAAAAGGCTGAGTCGGTTTTCCACGTAGCATTCCTGACTAACACTAAGCAGGCATTAGCTCATGTAGGGGACTCAGTCGTGCCTTTGCCAGGCTTTGAGTCATAAATAAATTTGAATTAAACAATTTCTACCATTAAATGGCATTCTCTGCCATTTAATGGTAATTAGTTGATATACATAAGGTTACAGATCAGGCCAATCCTTTTTTGTAGTATAATTTACAACATGATCGTTCTAATCCACTAACCAGGAAAGAACTTTGTAAGTAATTTGTTTAATAGTCTTAAGTGTTTAAGGCAGCAGTGTTTTGATATACTTCCGCCAAACAGTTTGCAGCTGGGGTTGGCTGAAAGCGACGACTTAAACTCTACTGGAACTAAATTCGAAGATAAGCAAGCCAGAAAAAATCCCACTCTAATAAGCAGCGGATAGCAGAATAATCAAAGATGAACGGTAAAACTAC
The DNA here is from genome assembly GCF_050870985.1 of Amphritea sp. HPY. NCBI lineage: Bacteria > Pseudomonadati > Pseudomonadota > Gammaproteobacteria > Oceanospirillales > Oceanospirillaceae > Amphritea > Amphritea sp. HPY. Next base: position 1,776,371 of record NZ_CP194015.1, read on the forward strand.
AAAAAACACTGTCGAGTCGATATATGACCAGATTTTAGCGGCTATATTTGAGCGTAAGCTGCTTCCAGGGACCCGGTTAAAGGAGGAGGAGCTATCCGAAGTTTTTGGCACAGGTCGTGGTGGAATCAGAAAGGTGCTACAGCAACTTGCCCACGAAAACCTGGTCGAGACAATCCCAAATAGCGGATCATTCATCGCAAAGCCCACCATCAAAGAGTCTAAAGAAGTATTTCAGGCGCGATTACTGATCGAAACAGAACTCGTTAAAGAATTAGCACTACAATTTACTCCGGACAAACGCGCGGCACTTGAAGAACACCTGGCCCGTGAACAGAGCGCCCATGATGAAGGCAATCATGGTCTACGTATCAGGTTATCCGGAGAGTATCACCTTTTAATTGGCAAGCTAGCAGACAAACCCGTATTAACTGAATTCTTGCGGGGAATTATATCTCGTACTTCACTAATCATTGCTTTGTATGAGCGTCAAAAGTCTAATGATGGGCTTGTTGGCACTCCCCCCTGCCGTGATCACCGCGCACTAATCAAAGCTCTTGATGAAGGTGCTGCCGATAAAGCAGTAACACTGATGAGAGATCACCTTTTAGATATCCAGAACATGCTTAACCTGGATCCGCCACCGGAAGAATCCATAAACCTTAAAAATATTTTTTCAAATTAACTGGTACACATAAGCAAACTGAGTATATAAATCTTGCGATTTCAGTTACCGCCAGGAGCTATATACTCAGACGCAATATCTCGATATTTATTGCGATAGGCATAACGACTAATAAGTTGTTGCGTACTCTCAGTGCAATCAGCACCAGCTCCCGTTTGTAATTGTAATAACGACTCGTATACAGCTCTTACTGACTCTTCTTATGTCTGGTGGCCAACAAAGCGTATCCGCACATTCATTTGCGCCAGTAACTCCTGGCTACCCAGGTTAGGTTCACCATAACTGATCAGCATTAGCGGCAAATAAGTGGGCTAGCCAATGCTGTTAACCGACCTCGATCAGTAAGACCAAAAATACATATACCGTCTACTCCGGTCTTAGTGTACGCCGTTACCCTCTCTACAAATTGTTCCACAGGTTGTTTAGCATGAGTCCGGGCAAATACTGATAAAGCAGAGTCTTTCCGTGCCTGCAGTGCTGACCTGAGTTTACTGCAAGCTTCATCCAGATTAATTAATAAAAACACCTTCATCCTTAAGAAAAATCTGATTAAACCTTGTTATTAAGAAATAACACGATAAAACTGATGGTCTGTCAGACGTAGTAGAACTATTAACTAATCAAGCTGTTACAAATTATATTTTTCAAAATATTCAATCCCGGCTTGAGCACAGCTCATATCCTGCTGAGGGGTACCCGAGCTGATACCAATTCCACCCACAACGTTACCATCGACAAGAACTGGTAACCCGCCACCGACAATACTAAGCCGACCACCGAGTGCAGTTTGGATACCAAACAGATAATTTTTATTTCCAGGTACACAGGCTTCGTTGTACTCATGTGTACCTTTGCATGCAGAAGCAGCAGTAAAAGCTTTATCTTGTGCGATAGTGATACTATGAATTTTCCCACCATCCATGCGTTTAAATGCAATCAGATTTCCTGACTCATCTGTAATTGCAATACACATAGGCACACCAATCTCTTCTGCTTTTCGTTCTGCTCCGTTAATAAGGATCCTGGCTTCTGATTGACTCAAACGGTTAATCGATAACATTCTTTCCTTCTCCTACATGTATAGAAAAAAAGCAGACCTGAAAATTGAATGGTACAGCTCCGCCAAGCTAAAGCCCTTTAGAAGGCTGTTCAGCAAACGTTTGTGCTTTAAGTTTTCCACGACGAAAAAAAGACGGGCCTGAAACAACAGGATCCAGACCCGCCAAAAGACAACCTAGTGACAAGCAGTGAATAACTTCAATTAACCTTAGAGGCCTTAACCTCACGTCGTCGCTGATGCAATAACAGTTCGGTATAACCGTTAGGCTGCTCGCTCCCCTTGAATACAAGGTCACAAGCGGCCTGAAACGCTATACTCCCGCTAAAGTCAGGCGCTATTTTGCGATAGGCGGGATCACCAGCATTTTGAGCATCAACCACAACAGCCATCCGCTTAAGCGTATCCAGCACCTGACTCTCGCTGCAAATTCCGTGCAATACCCAGTTAGCCAGTAACTGACTCGATATCCGTAATGTGGCCCTATCTTCCATCAAACTGACATCATTGATATCTGGCACCTTTGAGCAGCCTATACCCTGCTCAACCCAGCGCACAACATAGCCAAGAATGCTCTGTAGATTATTTTCAAGTTCGTGCTGAATGACCTTTACCTCAAGAGGAACATCAGACAACAGTGGCGGTGTCAGCAACTGTTCCAGAGAGTTCTCGGCCTGAAAATTGAATCGAGCCTGACTATCAGTAGCATTGATCTGATGGTAATGAGTTGCATGCAACGTTGCTGCTGTTGGTGATGGAACCCATGCACAGCTGGCACCAACTTCAGGATGCATTCTTTTTACCTCAAGCATGCTTTTCATCGCATCAGGCAGAGCCCACATTCCTTTACCTATCTGAGCTTTGCCTGGTAGACCACAGTTCAAACCTACATCCATATTTCGATCTTCATATGCAGAGATCCAGGGCTGGCACTTGAACTCGTCTTTAGGAACGACAGCACCAGCATGCATGGAAGTATGAATTTCATCTCCTGTACGATCAAGAAATCCGGTGTTAATAAAGAACAATCGGTTCTTCACTGCGCGTATACACTCTTTCAGGTTTGCAGAGGTCCGGCGTTCCTCATCCATAACCCCAACCTTAATCGTATACTCTTCAAGCCCCAGGGCTTCTTCCACCCGACAGAATAGCTGATCCGTAAACGCAACCTCTTCCGGACCATGCATCTTAGGCTTAACAATATATATACTGCCATGACGACTATTGCGGGATACCTTGTCTTGCCTGAGGTCATGCAAAGCACAAAGAGTCGTTACCATGGCGTCCAAAATCCCTTCTGGTACCTCTTTGCTATCTGCATCTAAAACTGCATCCGTCGTCATCAGGTGACCAACATTTCGTACCAGCATCAGACTACAACCCGGCAGATCAAAACCATCCCCCTCCGGACTGATGTAATTCCGATCACCCGCCAAAATACGCTCTGCTACTTGGCCGTTCTTGGAGACAATCTCTTTAAGATTCCCTTTCATCAGGCCAAGCCAGTTTCTATAGACCTTAACCTTATCTTCCGCATCTACGGCTGCGACCGAGTCTTCGCAATCCATAATAGTGCTTAAAGCGGATTCCAGAATTACATCTTTAACCCCGGCTGAAGACAGCTTGCCAATAAAATGCAAAGGATTAATTTTCAGCTCAATATGTAAACCGTTATTAATAAATAACAGTGTGAATTCATTGTCTGATTGATGGTAGCCAGCAAACTGAGAACAATCAGCCAGCGACGTTGATTCACCATTACCAAGCTCTATAACCAATACTTTCTTGGTATTTGCATCCGCCAGCGAATAGCCGGTTACTTCATTATGCGAACCGCTAACCAAAGGGAGGACTTCATCCAGGAAATCCATTGACCATTGAATAACCTGCTTCGCTCGATCTGTGCTGAAACCCGACTCGGGTACTTCACCCTGCTCGATAACGTCTGTGCCATAAAGAGCATCATACAGACTCCCCCAACGAGCATTCGCTGCATTCAGAGCAAAACGGGCATTATTAACCGGAACAACTAACTGAGGCCCGGCAACCTGAGCTATCTCTTTATCAACATTAGAGGTACTGATTTTAAATGGCTTACCTTCTGGCACCAGATAACCAATCTCAGAAAGAAAACTCTTGTACTCATTCATATTCAGTGACTGACCAGAACGTTGAGTATGAAAATTATCGATCTGTGCCTGAAGACTTTCCCTTTGTTCGAGTAGCTCTTTATTCTTCGGGGAGAAATCAGTGACGATCCTGGCAACATGTTTCCAAAATAGATTTGCTTCGATTCCCGTTCCTGGCGCAATTTCACTTTCGATAAGGTCGTATAACGCTGAAGAAATCTGCAAGCCCTCAATACTAATTCTGTGGTTCATGTTGTTACACTCTCTTTGCTTCGCATGCTGATCTGCCCAGACAGAGCTACTTTAAGTTTTAGTGAATAAAAGAATCCCTTCCATTTAACACACTATTCCCTGTCGACTGGCTGACTACCCTGACCGTATTCCACAATAATTTGAGAGTCTGCTCCGAAGAAAAACTCATCACAGTTATTACCCTCTCCAGCCCGATCAATAATGATAAATTCCTGATCAGGCTTTAAGGCCAGTACGGGGTGATGCCAGACACCTCGGTGGTAATTGACCCCCTGCCCTCCGTTCGTCTGAAACAGCCGTAGCTTATCCTGAGAAACCTCTTCACCAAGCGGCGCAACTAACACCAGAAAAGGTTCTCCCCCAACAGGGATAAACGTCTGACTCCCCAGCGGATGCCGTTCCATCATTTTCACAGATAACGACATCTGCAAAGGTTGAGCTCTGAAAATACTGACAATAGGTCGCCCTTTCTCTGCTGAAACATCAATGTTGGCAAGATCATGAAAACGCTCGGTTGAGCCATTATTAATAGAGAAATGCTGACTCCCCTCGGTTTCAATGACATCGCCAAATGGCTCAAAGGCCTGTTTCGTCAATAACTCAACATTCAGGATAAATTTCATCAGCCAGCTCACCTAAATTAGTTAGTCTTATCTACAACACCGAACAAACGCAGACGACTGATTCCGCCATCCGGGAATATATTGATGCGCACGTGCGTAATAGCACCAATTTCATTCACTTCAGATTCAAATGCGTGCTCGCTGTGCATTTCAAGTTTCTGAGAGGGTAATAGCTCTTTCCAGAACAGGCTTTGGGTCTCAATCTGTTCATCCGTCCCACCCTTAACATACGCCCCTTGTATAGAGCAGCTATCAGGGTAATTACCCTTAAAATGCAGGGTATCAACCACTACCTTATCAATCGCTCCGGGATGACCTAATGCCACAATTACCCAATCGTTGCCGGGAGTACGTCGTCGTGCAGTCTCCCAACCATCGCCCATATTCACGCCACGGCCGGGATTGAGAATATTCCCCATACGACCGAAATGCTCATCGCTACACGCGATTGCACGACCACCATTGATGGCTGCAACCAAATCAACTGACTCACTTTCAGACTGTAGAGACCAGTCACGGTAGGGAACGCCATAAACTCTTAGGCGTGCGACACCACCGTCAGGATAAATATTGAATCTTATGTGGGTCCAGGGACGGCTATCCTGAATCGCATGTAGATGGTGGCTATCCCCCTGAAGCGCAATTGATGGAAGAATTTCCTCCCACTCGGTTGCCTCGATAGGGTCTCCGCTGGCGCAGTAACACGCCTCAATGGAGGCTGAAGGTGGAAAATTGCCGGTAAAGTAGCGCGTATCAATATCTACCCCCTTAATAACGCCAGGCACCCCGAGTCGAATAATCGCACGATCATAGCCTTCAAAACGCTTACGACGGGACTCCCAACCATCCATCCACTTACCGTTATCGTCGAACACACCTTCCTTCCAGACGGGCTCATCGGCCTGCAACATTCGATTCACATCGGCAAACCAATCGTCGGTGACAAAAATGGCCTTAGCACCCAGGCGAGCGTCTGCAAGGTTGGTCCACTTGGTAGAATCGAAACTATCTTGATTTAAAACTTGTTCCATTATCATTTCCATAAATTCGGCATATCTACCGCTCAATGGCATCAAGGCCTGGCGGACAACTTAAGTAAGTGCGTGTTATTCAGCAGCACTCTGCTCACAAGGATGGTGCTTGTGCCAGTGACGTGCGATATCAATACGGCGACACAACCAGACATCCCGATGTTGTTGCACATACTCGAGAAACCGAGCCAAAGCAGCGATGCGCGCCGGCCGACCTACAAGACGACAATGCAAACCTATCGATAGCATTTTTGGACTCTCGGCACCCTCAGCATATAAAGTGTCAAACGCATCCTTGAGATAAGTGAAAAACTGATCTCCACTATTGAATCCCTGATTACTGGCGAAGCGCATATCGTTTGTATCCAGGGTATAAGGAATGGTTAACTGGTTACGGCCTCCCAGTTCAGACCAATAAGGGAGATCATCATCATAAGTATCAGATTCATATAAAAAGCCGCCCTCTTCTGCCACCAAGCGGCGAGTATTTGGACTGGTCCTGCCTGTATACCAGCCCAGGGGGCGCTCACCGGTAATATCGGTCAGAATCTGGATCGCCTTCTGAATATGCTCACGCTCTTCCTCTTCGCTCATATCCTGATAATTAATCCACCGATATCCATGACTACATATTTCATGGCCGGCTTTAGCCATTGCCTTAATAACCTCAGGATGACGCTCCGCAGCCATCGCAACAGCAAAAATAGTGAGCGGTATGTCATGCTTCTCAAATAGCCTTAACAGACGCCAAACACCGGCACGGCTGCCATACTCATAGATAGACTCCATACTCATATGCCGAGCCCCCGGCAACGGCTGTGCACCTACTATTTCTGAAAGAAAAGCTTCTGATTCGTCATCCCCATGCAAAACACAGCGCTCACCACCTTCTTCGTAATTCAGAACAAATGAAACCGCTACCCGGGCATTCATTGGCCATTTAGGGTTAGGAGGCGTGTGACCATAACCAACCAGATTTCTGTCATATCCAAGACTCATACTAAACACCTCATCTACTGAATATTTATTATTAATTGAGATTTATGATCGCGCCTTTTGAGCTACAAAAAATGGCAAAACAAGACAACCACAACGACCAATGTTCATTAAACATAGACCTGATTGTGCACAAACACAACACTTTTTGTTAATAATTAGCCCGACGATAGCTTTCACAATCTGATAAAAGCAAAACGGAATGCGCCAATCACTTGTGAAAAGCCGCCCTCAGCCCTTCCTTGTTAACCGCCCACTAGCTGCTACAGCGAATAGCTAACAAATGAACGATACAAACATAATGGGAATACGCGTTGTTAATTATCAAATTTACAAGGCAAAAGTGACCCTGAAACTATCTCATAAGACTGTGACTACAGAGCGCTGACTATCTTCGGGCACAATACCAACAGGCTGCCTAAGACCTTCTATTGCTACCCGGACCTCAGCCAATGGTCTGCCATGCTATCCACCAGGCTCTTGGGGGAGCCTCTCCCCTTAATAGCTGGTTGTCATACTCACCTAAATTCAAGACAGCTATTCAGGAGATCTTTGTTCAACCCGGAAAGTACAAAATAAGCCCGTATACGAATATATCGATCCTGATGGAGATGAATCAAAAAGAAAAACCAGATTGCGAAAACCCAGATTGTTGACTTAACATGACCACGCTGCTAACAATATAATAGAAGTTTGAATACATATAGCTTTACATTTGTACCACTTCAAGCGATACACAATGAAAACATTGACAATGACTGGAGCTACCCGACATAAGAGATCGGACTCAAGTTCAGCGAAGAACTCTTCGAAAATAAAAGAACAAGAGGTAATACCATGCAGTACCATTTGAGAGTAGCGCATTTCGCTTTGCGTCAAAGCAAGACTGTTATCCCCCGTATACCAGAAAACTCTGTATCCATGGGAGGTAACCATGTCTGAGAATCTAGAAATTAAAAATATTGACCCAAACCTTTACAACGAAGACCTGGCGCCGATTAAAGAGAAGGATCGTAAATGGGGTGCTTTTGAAATATTCAATGTTTGGGCCAATGACGTTCAGAGTCTGTTTGGCTATACCCTGGCGGCCTCATTATTCATTGCATATGGATTAAATGGATGGGCTGTTATGGCAGCTATTATCTGTGCTGCAATCCTGGTTATGTACTTATGTAACTTAACAGGTATACCCAGCGTAAAGTACGGCATTCCGTGTCCTGTTATGGCGCGAGCCAGTATGGGTGTAAAGGGCGCTAACTTCCCCGCCATGATGCGTGCGATTGTTGCCATCTTCTGGTACGGAGTGCAAACTTACTTCGCGTCCACGGCTGTTACACTACTGATTAATGCCTTGTTCGGCACCAGCGGAGGCGAAGAATATCTGGGAATGACGGCTATTGGCTGGTTCTCGTATATCTTAGTTTGGTTCCTTCAGCTATATATGTTCCTGAAAGGAATTGACTGGATTACCCGCTTCCTGAACTGGGCAGGCCCTTTCGTTTACGCCGTAATGATCGCACTGATGATCATGATCTGGGTTGAAGCTGGTGATCAGATGCTTCCTGCCGTCAATGATATATTCAAAGGAACCGGTGACTATGAGGGCGGACCCGTTATGGCTTTCCTCGCGATTATGGGAACGATGATCGCCTACTTTGCTGCAGTAGTTATCAATTTTGGCGACTTCTCCCGCTTTGTTAAAACAGAAGGAGAGCTAAAGAAGGGTAACTGGTGGGGTCTTCCAGCTAACGTGGCTGTATTCTCCTTTATCGCTCTGTTTGTTACCGCAGGCACCGTAGTACTCTTCGGTGAAACCCTGACAAACCCAGCAGATATCATAGAGCGGGTTGGTAGCCTGCCGCTGACGATCATTGCTTCTATCTGTTTCTTCGCAGCAACTATCGGTATCAACCTGGTCGCCAACTTTGTGCCACCTGCTTACGGTTTAGCCAACCTTGCTCCGAGCAAGATTAATTTCCGTATGGGCGGTCTTATCACTGCCGTACTGTCATTCTTCATCGGCGCACTATGGGTTTCCGTAATCAGCAAGATGGGAATTGCCAGCTTCGTTAACACTCTCGGTGCGGTACTGGCACCTATCTACGGCATCATGGTCGTGGATTACTATCTGGTGAGAAAGCAGAAGCTGAATCTTGAAGACCTGTTTTCTTCAGCACCAGAAGGCGAGTATCACTACAATAATGGCTTTAATAATAAGGCGCTTCAATCATTCGCTATTGCCGCTATTTTCTCCGTGGGTACTGTCTGGGTACCCGCCCTGGAAGCTATGGCCGGCTTTGGATGGGTAGTAGGCGCAATACTTGGCGGACTTGTTTACCGACTACTTATGGGCAAGTCAGAGGTTATAGTTATGGGAGACGAAGTAGAATCTAAAATCTAATATAGCTCCACAATCCCAAAAGCCAGCACTGAGAAATCAGTGCTGGCTTTCTTATAAGTAATATACGACCGGCTCAGCAACTAATTAGAGTTAGCAAGATACCAAAGGCGACACACCGTTCAGCCATGGCTTAATAACTTTAAGCTTAAATCCTGTATTACCGCCTTTATCTAAGCAGATTGAATAATTCATCAAACCTGCGCCCCCCTTAGGGAACCTGCGATTAAGTCCACCACAAGCGTTATAGCAACTACGAAAGGCTGGTCGATTCAATCCGTAAAAAAGAAAAAGGGGCGCTGCGCCCCTTTTTTAGTACTGCTTAACAATGCTTATTGCTAACTATTCAATCCTGCAAAACAGGAACAGTCTCTTGTTGGGCTGTTGCTCAAGAAGTCACCGGAAATAACACATTGCACTGACCAGTACCGGAGCTTGGAAAGTACTCAGTCATCATTTCGCCCTGACCTTCATATTTGTCCCAGCCCAACAGGCCGAACAGCATAGCGGTATCGTGCATGCCACCCTCACCGGAACAGTCCTCGGCATATTTCGGCATAATCTCCAGGAAGTCTTTAATACGCCCTTTCTTCCACATATCCAACACCATCAGATCGGTTTCCTGATTCAATGGACGGCTGATCTTAAACAGATAGTCACTGACATCTTTATTAGGCGGGATGCGGTGTGAAAGTGAACCGCTGGCCAGGAATGCAACTTTCTTACCCGACTTTTTCACCGCTTCAAGAATTGATTCACCGACAATTTTTGATTCTTCCAGCTCAGCGTCATACATCCAGCCGGCAACTGAAACTATCTTAATATCGGTGCCGATGCCCATATAACGTAGTGGCACCAGCGTTCCATACTGAACTTCTAAAGTGTCTACTTCGTGGTGACAAAGGGTTGTAACACCATTCTCGGTCGCAGTATCGGCGATAAGCTGACCCAGCTCAGGATCACCAACATGGTTATATTCCATATTATTCAGGAAGTGGGGAAATTCAGTACTGGTAAACAGACCCGACATATCAGGCTTGGCATTAATGTGATAACCCGCGTTAACCAACCAATGGGTATCAGCAACTACGATAGTATCAACCCCGCGCTCGCGGCACAGGTCACCGATCTGACGCAGGCCTTCGATCGCTTCCTTCCGAATCCCGTTAAGCGGCCCTTCCTGCTCAGAAATAAACATAGACGGTACATGTGTAACTTTCGCTGCCAGAACAACTTCGCCCATAACAAACCTCACTTATTATTGTTAATTTATTAATCAATATGCAGCAAGTATACGAATGTTCTGTTTTGTACCTTTGCCATTTAAAGCAAAGCTTTTACCATTTAAGACAAGAGGGGATATATTTTTGGCAGGTTACTGCACAGTGAAGCGCCGCCGGAACAGGGTGGGGCTTTCTCCGGCCCAGCGTTTAAAAGCTCGGTTGAGATGAGCCGGATCTGAAAAACCCAGCGAATAGGCTATTTCAGTAATACTCTGACGGGAATACTGCAGATACTGCCGCGCCAGTTCTTCCCGGATCTGATCACGAATTTTCTGGAGCGTAGTGCCGTTCAGGGTAAGCTGATACTGAAGCGTTCTGGCTACCATACCCAGTTCATCAGCCACATCATCAAGGGTCGTCAGGCCCAGCGGCATCAGATTTATCAGTGCATTGCGTACCTGGCTACAGAGATCATTCATCTGAAAGCGCTGCAGGTACTCCTCGACAAGTTGATCGTTCTGTTCGGCCAGCAAACGATTTCCAGTAGGCAAGATCTGATCCAGCTGATCAGCATCTAATATCAGGCTGTTATCAGAGGCGCCAAAGTTAACCGGACAATTGAAATAGTCCTGCCATAATTGTGGCTGGTGCGGCGTTTCACGGGTAAAACTGACACTAAGGGGAGCAAATGACTGATCCGACATCTCACGAAACATTTTAACCACCGCCCCGAGAAAATAGTCAACGCCCTCTTTAGCAACCAGTGGCGTATTCTCAGACTGCTTTACCTGCATAGTAAAACGGTAACCAACGGGCTGTTCTGCCGGTTGCAATGACAGTCGGCAACCATCATTGAGTAACACTTCAAAGCGCACCATCCTGTCTAACGCAGCGTGAAGGCTATTGCTGGCCCAGAGCGAAAAACCAAGCGCATGAAAAGTGGTAGGACATACATAACCTGCGACCTGTAATCCGATATTTTCCTGACCTGTTTCAGCTAAAGCGATCGCCCATAACTTCCGGGTATGGTCAGAGCTGAAGCGAACATCCGCATCATTCTTCTGAGACAGATCGACCCCTGCCGCTTTTAAAAGCTGATCGCCATTGTAGCCTAATGCATTCAGAGCCCGGCCCACGGCTACAGACCAGCCACCCACTACACTGGAAGATTGTTTGCTGGTAATACAGGATTGCTTATCACTTTCTATCATTTTGACCGACGACACTTTTCGATTACCCGGCTTAGTTAACCGTTTGTTGAATAAACAACAGTTTCCAATTCACTACACCATTAAAACAGACACCGATATCATAGCCGAGAATCTAGCTGAAGCTTATGACCTGCCGCACAAGCATCAGAAATAATTAACATATTCGATATTTTCAACGAAATTGTTTTGAACATTGATCGCAAAAGATGCCAGATCAAATTAATTACCTGCTACATATACTCTGCGTATTCAGCAATTAATCCAGTTACTACGCCCTCTATCCTTCCTATCCATATGGTTCAGCCAGAACTGCCCAACAGTGATCACAGTTTCCCCAATTTGGTTATATTTCTGTAATTATTGGTTATGCACTAACCTATAATGTGTTGTTTTAGACTCGATCACTAAGCTTCAACCAATAAGCAGAAAGGGAATTCGCTTGTCATTCAATTACATCAACAGCATTCGCGGCAAACTGATCAGCATTTTTATTTTTATAAAAGTGATCCCCCTGATCGTGATCGCACTGTTTGCCTGGCAAGCCGCCACCGTGCTGAGTGAAGATGTTACCGACCGTTCAGCTGAGATGGCCGATGGTATGCTGGATACCATTCAGAAGGTTGGTGATACCGTTATTCATGACAGCACCGAGGCGCTGGATGACCGCTCCCAGGAAGCGATAGAGCGACTGACCACCGATACCGCCCAGGCAGTGGCCCGTTTTTTATACCAGCGGGATCAGGACATCCTTCTCGCCGCTACGCTGCAACCCTCTATTGATAGTTATCGCAATTTTCTGAGTAACCGTAACCGCGCGCTGTACCAACATGGCGCCTGGCAGTTAGCTGAAGACCAACAGAGCTGGGTTCCTGTTAACAGCAGCAATGATCCTCTGACAGAAAACACTACGACCGTTAACAATAATCAGGCAGAACTTATAGATAACGGTCGACGTTTTACTTACCGCCCGCCTGAAGGAATTGGCCAGCGAAAAAATACACCATTATATCGCGAGATCACAGTCATCGGCCTCGACGGCCAGGAACAATTCAACGTAAGTAATGACGGTCAGGCCGGCCAGCTGATAGACACCCGGGACAGATTACAAACCTTCGCCAAAGCGGAAACCTACTGGCCGGAACTACAGGCTCTGCAACCGGGGCAGATATACGTCTCTGAAGTGATCGGAGAGTATGTCAAAAGCTCGGTCATCGGACCTTATACTCCGGCGACCGCCGCTGCGGCAGGAATCGAGTATGCCCCTGAACAGTCGGCCTATGCCGGCAAGGAGAACCCGCTCGGAAAACATTTTCAGGGCATCATTCGCTGGGCAACACCGCTAGTCAGTGATGGCAAGATCACCGGTTATATTACGCTGGCCCTGGATCATGACCATATTCGTCAGTTCACCGATCGAATTCTGCCTACCGGGGAACGTTACACCCCGATAGCCGCTGCCAGTGAAGGTAACTACGCTTTTATGTGGGACTACAAGAACCGTGCGATCTCCCACCCAAGAGATTACTTTATTCACGGCTATAACAGCACCACAGGATTACCCGAAACACCCTGGCTGGACCAGAATCTGTACCAGCAATGGCAAGCGTCTGGCCTGCCTTCGCAGCAATTTCTGGCAGGCGCCCCGATATTCAACCAACCTTCTCGTGACAAAAAACCTGCCCAGGCGCTTGTCCGGCAAGGCACGGTCGCCCTGGACTGTCGTTATCTTAACTTCTCACCCCAGTGTCAGGGCTGGCATCAGCTGACCCGTGACGGCGGTTCGGGCTCGTTTCTGATCTATTTCAGCGGCCTGTGGAAATTTACCACTGCAGCAGCAATCCCCTATTACACCGGTCGCTATGGCGACACAGGTAAAGGATTTGGCATTGTGACTATCGGTGCAAACTTCAATGAATTTCACCAGGCGGCGGTAGACTCAGGCAATAGCATCTCGAATACCATTACCGACGAAATAATGCATTACGGAAAACAGCGCGACGCGTTAACTAAGGCGATCAGCCGGCAACTTAACAATTCAACGCTGGAACTGACGATATCGACCGCGATTCTGGTGCTGATTGTTATCGCCATCGCTTTCTGGATGGCGAACGCCCTGACCCGCCGAATTACAACGGTCAATCAGGGCATTCAGGAGTTCCATAACGGTAATCTCAAGCACCGGCTTGAGGTTAACAGCCAGGATGAGATGGGGCAGCTGGCCGGCTCTTTCAATGCCATGGCCGGCACGATTGAAGACTCAATCAAACAGATGAGCGAAGAGATCAGCCTGCGCCGCAAGAACGAACAACAGCTACGGGTTGCCGCCGTTGCTTTTGAAACTCAGGAAGGTATGTGCATTACTGATGCCGATAATGTCATCCTTAGCGTTAATCAGGCGTTTACTGAGATAACCGGTTACATCGCTGAAGAAGCGATCGGTCAAACGCCAAAAATCCTGCGTTCCGGGAATCATACGGCAGAGTTTTATATGCAGATTAAGGATCAGGTACACAGTATTGGTCAGTGGCAGGGGGAGATCTGGTGCCAGCGCAAGAACGGAGAGATCTTCCCTGAATGGCTGACAATCACCGAAGTTACCGACGGCGATGGCAAGGTAACTCATTATGTCAGGGCGCTGACCGATATCAGCGAACGTAAAGCATCAGAGGAACATATCAAACAACTGGCATATTTTGACTCACTGACCAACCTGCCTAATCGCAGGCTGCTCACAGACCGCCTCGAACAGGCTATTCAGGCAGCCCGGCGGCACGGCGACGAAGGTGCTCTGCTGTTCATCGATCTGGACAATTTTAAAGCGCTCAACGATACCGCGGGCCATCATCACGGTGATATTTTGTTACAGCAGGTCGCCGAACGCCTAAGTAAGCTGGTTCGCAAGACCGATACAGTGGCCCGCTTTGGCGGCGATGAATTTGTCGTTATGCTGACCGACCTGGCACCGGAGCGGGATGCCGCAATGGTGCAGATTCAGCACATCAGCGAGAAAATTCTTGAGACACTGAATCAGCCCTACAGTTTTGCCGGCTTTGAACATCACAGTACGCAGAGTATCGGTATCACCCTGTTCTCCGACAATAATCAAACCGGCATTGAGCAGCTGATGCAACGGGCCGATCTGGCGATGTATCAGGCCAAAGCCGCCGGACGTAATGCGATCCGTTTCTTTGACCCGCAGATGCAGGCCGCCGCCAACTCCCGGGCTGAACTGGAAGCCGACCTGCATATTGCATTAAGAGAGCAACAGTTTCAGCTACACTACCAACCCCAGGTCGATAGTCTGGGGAAAATTATCGGTTTCGAGGCACTTATCCGCTGGCACCACCCTGACAAAGGGATGATATCGCCGTTAGATTTTATCCCGGTGGCAGAAGAGACCGGTCAGATCCTGCCGATTGGCTTATGGGTTCTGGAAACCGCCTGCGAACAGCTAAAAAAATGGCACGAGAAACCTCAATACTGTCAGCTTACCGTATCGGTAAATGTCAGTACCCGGCAATATCAGCAAGTTGATTTTGTCGCCAGGGTCATCGATATAGTACTGCGCCATGGCATCGACCCTGTCCGGCTCCACCTGGAACTGACAGAGAGCGTACTGTCGGACAACATCGACGATATCGTCAGTAAAATGTGGCAACTCCGGGAGATCGGTATCGGCTTTGCGCTGGATGACTTCGGTACCGGCTACTCATCCCTCAGTTACCTCAAGAAGCTACCGTTGGACTACCTGAAAATCGATCAGTCCTTCGTCAGAGACCTGCTTACCGATGCCAATGATGCGGTGCTGGCCCAGACTATTATCGGGCTGGCCTACAGCATGAATATCGGCGTCATCGCAGAAGGCGTAGAAACCGAAGAGCAGCGGCAGCGGCTGTTTGATTACCGCTGTAATACCTATCAGGGATACCTGTTTGGCCGCCCGCTTCCGGTTGATCAGCTAGTGTTTGATGCTGTAACTGACAATGCTGCATCAGCCACTGTTCCCGAGGTGGATGTAACACCTGACAATTGACAGTAAATCAATATTGCAGCGCTCCCTGTTTAACGTCATCATAGGCCGCCTATAACAGCCTGCAACGGCCCAGAAACCTTAATTAAACGGAAAACCATGAGTAACTTCAGCGACGTATCCTATCTCAATACTGTATTTGGTAACCTTAAGGGCGATCTGACCGATCCCAACTGGGAAAAGGCAGGTAAGCAACTACACCTGATTCAGGAAGAGTTGGCGGAACTGGTTGAGGGAATTGAAAACCATGATCTTTCTGAAATCCGCGATGCGATCGCCGATGTCCTGGTAACCACCTATGGCATGGCACACATTCTGGGTGTTGATGCAGATAAAGATATGGCGACGGTACAGGCCAGCAACCTGTCAAAACTCTGTAAATCGGAAACCGAAATTGAGCAGACCCTGGCTTATTACCGCAATGAAGTAGGCCTTGAGGTATACAACGGTGGTGAGCTACCGGAAGCTTTCATCAAATCAGCGCAGGATCAGACCGGTAAAGACGGTAAATTTTATCCGGCCCACAAATTCCTGAAATCGGTTAGCTGGCATGAGCCTCGGTTTGATTAAAAGTCAAACTGACTGTTGAATAATAAAACCGCAGCTCAGACTGCGGTTTTTTTATATTGTCGCTTCTGCTTTACCGTTTTAGTTCTTCCACCAGTCGACTTTTTACGCCGTCTGGTGGCTTTCGGCGGTGACATCGACCTGATTGACTCGGGTATCCGAACCGTGGCCGATTGCTCAATCAGCTGTTTCAGCGTGCCATTTAACGGCTGCATAAAACCACTGTAGTTACTCTTTTTCTGGCAGATATCATCCAGCGACACTTCCCATAGCGCCGTCATATCCGGTGTTGTTGCGCTATCCGGCAGGCAACTGATCAGCGTTACGCCAACCTCTGTGGCCCGAATCGCTTTACCTTCACGACGCAAAAAGCCCCGTTTAAACAGCAGTTCAATAATACCGGCCCGGGTCGCCTCTGTGCCCAGGCCATCAGTTTCTTTCAAAACTTTACGAATTTCAGGGTCGGTAACATAGCGGGCAATACCGGTCATCGCCGAGAGCAGTGTCGCGTCGGTAAAGTGTTTCGGCGGCTGGGTCTGCTTTTCATCGATTCGGGCTGACGGACAATGCAACTGCTGGCCTTTTTGTAATTCAGGCAAACTGCTGCTGCGCTCCTGGCTTTTACTGTTAAGTAACGGCTTCCAGCCCGACTCAAGGGTCTGATGGGCTGCCGCTACAAACAACCCGCCTTCAATATCGATATCCACCCGGGTATCGAAATACAGGTAATCCGCGGCAAACTGTGCCAGGTAGTAGCGACAGATCAGATCATAGAGCCAGGCTTCGTCGCGACTCAAACGTGTAACACTCATGGTCCGTTGAGTTGGGATTATGGCGTGGTGGGCCGACACTTTGCTGTCGTTCCAGGCAAGGCTGCGACGACCACTATCCAACTGCGGACGGAAGGCCTCGAGATCGGGATTATTCTGATACAGCGATGTCATCACCTGCCCCGCTTCAGCATGATGTTCCGCTGGCAGATAACGGCAATCGGAACGTGGGTAAGTAATCAGTTTATGCCTTTCATACAACCCCTGGCACAGATCCAGTACCTGCTTAGCGCTGAGATTAAAGCGCTTTGCGGCCTCGATCTGCAATGAGGAAAGGCTGAAAGGCAACGGCGCGCGTTGCTTCTTCTGTTTCTGTTGCAGCTCAGTAATCCTGGCTGG
Source organism: Amphritea sp. HPY (assembly GCF_050870985.1). Lineage (NCBI taxonomy): Bacteria > Pseudomonadati > Pseudomonadota > Gammaproteobacteria > Oceanospirillales > Oceanospirillaceae > Amphritea > Amphritea sp. HPY. The sequence continues at coordinate 1,793,739 of NZ_CP194015.1, forward strand.
CTTATCGGTCACCCGTTGCTGTACATTTTCAGCCAGTTGTTTTGACATCACCCGCCCCTCATCATCCTGATAAGGGCGGCAATTTTCACTGGGTTTCCAGCTGGCCTCAAATGTTTCCCCAGCCTCAGTCTGCAACACGGCAACCACTTCATAGAATGGTTTCGAGACAAAACCGGCGATACTCTGATCCCGCCTGACAACCAAGCCGAGCAGTGGTGTTTGCACCCGGCCAACGGATAACACGCCATTGTAGCCCGCCTGACGGCCACGAATGGTATAGGCCCTGGTCATATTGATGCCGTACAGCCAATCAGCGCGAGACCGCGCCAACGCAGACACGGATAACGGTATAAATTCACTATTTGATTGCAGTTGCGACAGCGCTTTGCGCACCGCATTAGCATTCAGGTCACTGATCAGACAACGCTGCACCGCCTGCTTCTTTGCGCTACTGGCACCAAGGTAGTCGATCACCTCATCCACCAGCAGTTGCCCCTCACGGTCAGGGTCGCCGGCATGAACCAGCTGGTCGCTCTGCTTAATCAGCTTACGTAACACCGATAGCTGTTTGCGGGTTTTAGAACGCGGCTTGAGTTGCCATTGTTCGGGGATAATCGGCAGATGCTCAGAGCGCCAGGACTTTAGCTGTGGATCATATTCATCGGGATCCGCCTGTTCCAGCAGATGACCCAGACACCAGCTGACAATATCGCCGTTGCCCGCCTCAATATAGCCCTCATGCTTGCGCTGGGGCTTAGGTAAAACCTCTGCGATGGCCCGCGCCAGACTGGGTTTTTCTGCAATATAGAGAATCATCGATAAAACCGGTGTGTTAACTGCTAAATACTGTTTATTTATACAGCCAGAACAATACCCTAGTCAGAGGCCCGATGCCACTGCCCCCTGTCGTAATTAGAATGCCAATGAACAAATTAGCTACGAATCAGACGCAAAAAAGGCAGCTAAAGCTGCCTTGTCGTTAACTTGCCAGTTAACTTAATTGTTCACTTACCGTCAATCTGTCAGCACCGCTCAGGAGCTGACATATGATTTCTCAAGATATGCGATGATATCCGACGATTCGTACATCCAGCTAGGCTCGCCCGATGAATCCTCGATGCGCAAACAAGGTACTTTTAGTTTTCCGCCGCCGGTTTGTAACTCTTGTTTGAACTGATCGTTACGCTTAGCATCGCGAATCTCAATATTCAGACCATTACGGCGTAATGAGCGACGTACTTTGACGCAGAACGGGCACGCCTCGTACTGATACAGAGCAAGATGTGCGGTACGCTGATCGAGTTCCTGTTGCGCTTCAGCAGAGCGTTGCATCGCCCGCGGCCGAAAAATTGCATTAAGTAACAGGATTAAGCGTCCTAACAGCCAACGAATAATTGCCACAACAGGCCCTCCAAAAAAATGAGGCGGGATTATAGCATGGCTTAAACCTGTTTTTTCCACTCTTTTATGTGATTCCAGACATATGCCCCTTTATTGCGGCACATATTCAACGTAAACTCCCGCTGAACTTTTTGACTCATCCTGGGTCAACTCTGGATCAGCTTTACCTTCTTACCTTGGGGGGGGGAGGAAAGATGCCCATACCAATAGAAACAGGAACGCTATGTACCCTCAACATTTGCCGAACGCTACCGCCGACACATCTTCTGCTAGCCGACTGATACGATCTTTCTACACTTTCGTATTCGCCGCGATAGTCGTAACTTTCTCAACTTACGCAACTACAAGCTTCGCAGCGCCCGCTTATATCAGTGATGATGTGTATACCTTTTATCATGGTGGGCCAAGTGATCAGTACAAAATCTCCGGTCGAATCCGTAGCGGCACGGCGATCACAATCCTGAAACGAAACACTGCGACTAAGTACGTCCAGATCAAGACCCCAAGTGGCCGTACCGGCTGGATTCATGAAGATAATGTTACCGCGGGTACATCCCTTTCGGTTCGCTTCCCCGGCTTACAGGAACAACTGAAAAGCAGTGAAGCAATGCTGACACAGCAGACTGAAGAGATCAGGGCTCTGAAGCAACAAAGTGGCGGGCTGGAACAGCAAAACAGCGGCTATTCACAGAAAATAGCCGCATTGGAAGAGCAGATTGTGACCCTTAACCGATCCATCGACGGCATGGACGAAAGCAATCTGATGCGTTGGTTTACCTACGGTGGCCTGGTCGCATTCGGCGGTCTGATTCTGGGTCTGATGATTCCCTTCCTGCCGAAGCGCCGCAAACGTCGCGACACCTGGTAAACCACGGTACCCGGTAAGTTATTCCATTTCTGAAATAACAAAAAGGGCTGCCCTACTGGCAGCCCTTTTTGTTAAATACAGCTTGTTATATAGGGTAAGTTTCAGGAAGAGGCTTCAGTATCCCGCTCCATCTGCAGAACCAACTGATCATCGGTGTCACGAAGACGCCTGCTGAGATCCCGCGCCATATTCATAAAGATCAGGGTATATTGTTCAGGATCGGCCTGATAAACCGAAAATAACTGATCGGCTTTGATCTCTACCACCCGACACTCTTCCACCGCACATACATTACCGCTGCGCGGATAGACACCTAACAAGGCCATCGCACCAAAACATTCGCCGGGACTGAAGGTTCTTATCTGATAATGCGTACCGGACTCTCCCTGCTTATAGAGAACAGCCTTGCCTGTTTCAACGACAAAAGCTGAATCGCCCCGTTCACCTTCAACGAAGAAACTCTCACCGGCTTGCTTAATCACATAGCGGCTTCCTTCCAATATCAGCTTAACGATATCTTCACGCAATCCACCAAAAACCGGCATATCTTTCAGCCGGTGGATCGGAATATTTTCTGGCACAACATAACCTGCTTCAGTCAATTTGGTATCATTCTAAACTATGTTTGCAGCGGCGATAACCTCTGCCTATCTAAAATATAAAAAAAGGCAATTGGCACCCTGCTGCTAATACTGTTTTAATACATTCAAACAAAGTTCAGGAGATAATGAAATGCAACGAATTACTATATTTGGCCGGCCAGGCTGTGGTTTTTGTACCCGGGCAAAACAGCTCTGCGAAATCAAAGAACTGGACTTCCGCTATATCGATATCCATGCAGAGAACATCAGCAAAGAAGACCTGGAAAAGACCATCGGTAAGCCGGTTACAACCGTACCCCAGATCTTTCACGGCCAGCAGCATATTGGTGGCTTTACTGAATTTTCTGCCTTTATTGAAGAGCAGGAAAGTACAGTATAAAACTGCCCGATAACATTCTCCTGAGTAACTGCGGCAGCCCTACAGCGAATTTTATTCCTGATTCCCTGCAACACACTCCAGCAAAAAGCCCCTCAACTGAGGGGCTTTTTAATGCTTATGCAACGGCTAAAGACTCACCAAAGCCACTGCGCCAGTCCGCTGGCCCGCTCGGTTCGCTTAGCCACCGCCTGCTGCAGCGCACTGGTTGTCGTATACAGGATGAAATTCTGCTTCGCCCGGGTGACTCCGGTATAGATCAACTCCCGGGTCAGCAGCGGATTATGCTCCGGCGGTAACAACATAATCACCTGCTCAAACTCAGAGCCCTGACTCTTATGCACCGTCATTGCATAGACCGTTTCATGCTCCGGTAAGCGACTCGGCAGAATACCCCTGGCACTGCCATCGGGTTGCTCAAACCAGACCCGCAACTCGCCGCTCTGATCCGCTATCGCAATTCCGATATCACCGTTATACAGACCCAGCTGATAATCATTTCGGCTGATCATGATAGGTCGACCTGAATACCAGCCCCCCTGCTTGAGAATCAAGCCCTCACCACTCAGGCGTTGCTCAACCGCCTGATTTAACCCTTCAACGCCATACGGCCCCTGCCGGACCATGGCCAGCAACTGTGAGCGGTTAAATGCCTGCAACACTTGCTCAGGCTCAGCTGTGCTATTCACAAGACTCAGATAATCACGATAACCCACTGCTGTATCCCGGATCAGCTGCCCATAGCTATCGGCGGTCAAAGGCTCCAGCCGGATATCATCAAAGGATTGCCGAAACAGATCCGGGACAGCTTTAGCCTGGCCGCTATTAATCAGCCCGGCGAGGCGTCCGATACCACTGTCGGCTCTGAACCTGTAACTCTTACGCAGCAGCGCCAGGGAATCTGCCATAGCAGAGCATCCACCAGCAACCTCACCGGGTTTGATCTGACAAACGGCTGCCAGGTAATCAGCCTGCTGTTGCTGATACCGCAGCTCACCGTCCCCGGCGACAAAATCCCAGGCACAGATATCGCCGAGTACACTGCCCGCCTCGACTGAAGCCAACTGATCCTTATCCCCGATGAAGATAACACTGGCATGTTCCGGTAACGCATCCAACAACCGCGCCATCATCGGCAGATCAATCATCGATGCCTCATCCACCACCAGCAGGTCCAGATGTAACGGGTTATCCCGTTGATGCTTAAACTGCCTGCTGTTAGGGACTGGACCCAGCAACCGGTGCAGTGTCGTTGCATGATCAGGTATCTGCTCAATAATATCTGTCGTCAGAGGCAAGCGGGCTTTCGCAGAGCCGATCGACTCACTCAACCGCGCCGCTGCTTTACCGGTGGGTGCGGCAAGGCAGATCAGCGGCACCTTACCGCTCGCCATCGCCTGCTGCACATAAAGCCCGAGCAGACGGGTTACGGTGGTGGTCTTGCCGGTACCCGGTCCACCGCTGATGACGCTGAAGCGCCTGCTCAGGGCGACCGCCACTGCGACTTTCTGCCAGTCGGTCTCCTGATTTTCTGCTTTATCGGCTTCGGGAAACAACTGACCAAGCTGCTGCCTGACGCTGTCAATATTAAGTTGCCGGGGCTTAGCAAGATGCTTGATGGTATCAGCCACAAAATGCTCATAGCGCCAGTAGCGATACAGGTACAAACGCCCACTGCTCATGACCAGAGGCGCTTCCTCACTGCCGCTTGAAATAGTCCGGCTATTGACTAACCGTTGCTCATCCAGCAACTGTTCCGGTAATAACTGAAGCAGGTGATCGCGTAATCGCTGCGGCCAGTCGGCAACCACCTGGGTTAACTGATTCAGCGGCAGACAGACTTCGCCACGACTTAACTGATAGCTGGTCAGGGCTGCCAGCAAGGGCACTACCGAATTATCAGTGCTATCAATTTCATCACTGGCTTCCTGACCCGCAATGAACCTGGCAAACTGGTAATCCAGAGGCCGGATCAGCTTCATCGCCTTTAGCTGACTAAGAAATTGACTACGCTGCTGCAATTGCTGACCTGTATCCATCAGAGGTCCCCCTTGAACAGATTATCCATAGCCTCTACCAACACCTGCGACGGGCGACAGAAAAACACCCCGTTATCCGGCTCTGATGCGCGCATACCACGCAGGAACAGATAGTAAACCCCGCCAAAATGTTGCTCGTAATCATAGTCTCTGATCCGACTGGCGAGAAAGCGATGCAACGCCAGGCTATAGAGCTGGTACTGCAGGTCATAACGGTGTTCAAGCATCGCCTGCGCCAGATTATCAGGCTGATAAAGTGCCGTATCGTCGCCCAGATGGTTGGATTTGTAATCCAGCACATAATAACGCCCCTGATATTCAAAGATCAGGTCGATAAAACCTTTGAGCATACCTTTAAGGGGCTCAAAATCGAGCTCACTTGCAGTCTGACTTAAAGGATCGTACTGGCGGGTTAAACGCGTCAGGGCGGGGGCATTTAAGCCTTTGGAAGGCAGCATAAATTCCATTTCCACCAACTTCTGACTATTACCGATGCGGGACAGTGATAAGCCGCTCTGGTTTAACGGACAGCGCAGCACATCATCGATCAGCTGCTGCAGTACCGGAATCCATGATTCATCGTAACCCGCCAGCTGACAACGCTCCCGGAGCAGACTGTCCAGCGCATCCGGCTGACAATCGGTGAAGTCCAGGAGTTCGAACAGCTCATGTAGAAAGGTGCCTGCCTGAGCGCCCTTGGGAAAGCTGAAAATATCCTGTTGCGGCGTCAGATCGAGTTGCTCTGCTGACAATTCAGTTTCTGCCGCCTCATCGACCACTTCCAGATCGAGCCCGGGTAACGGCGGCACGTAATGACTGGCATGACTGGCCAGCGCTGAATAACTGGACATACGCCAATCCCGTCGTAACTGTCGCTGAAAAGTAGCGGCCTGGTAATCCGGCTGTGCGACCTCAGGCAGGTCAAATAGTCCCCGTTGTGTATTCCCCTGAGGCGGCGGCTCTACAGCGACAGAACAACCATTTTGCTGCAAACTCTTCAATCCCTCTTCCAGACCTGAGCAATCCGCCGCACCATTAAGTAATAGATAGCCAAGGGCTGAACGATGCAAGCCGCTTTTCTTGTACGCACGACCATCGGGAATATTCGCCAAGCCCAGATAGCAGGCGTGTACTGAACGGGTCAGAGCAACATAGAGTAACCGCAGGTCTTCTGCCAGGCGCTCACCGTCCGCTAGCGCCAACGCCTCTTTGTTACCTTTATCCAGGTCAAAACAGAGCGCGCCGTCAGCATGATGCAAAGTGGTATCCGCTTTACGGAAACTATTGGCAAACGGCAGGTACACCAGCGGATATTCCAACCCCTTACTCTTATGGATGGTAATCACTGTCACCAGCTGACTATCACTTTCCAGGCGCAGGCGTTGCTCGTCACTGTCGCCGTTAGGCTGTGACAGCTGCTCGCTGTACCAACGCAACAAAGCGGCAACGCTTTCCTGCTCCAGACTCGCCTTCTGCAGGATCTCAGCCAGATGTAGCAGATCCGTCAGGCGACGTTCGCCCTGCTCAGCATTCAACAGTTTCTCAGCCAGCTTGCGCTGCTGCATCAGGCGCCGCAGCATAGGCTGAACGCCAAGCTTCAGCCAACACTCACGATAATCGCTGAATTCGGCAACTAACGATTCCCACAGCACTTCATCCTGATTCAACTGATCGAGGAACGTCGCAGGGTAATCCAACAAACCGGTCGCCAGCGCTGCGCGCAAACGGCGTTCATCCTGGGGCTCGTCTACCGCCTGTAGAATCAGATTAAGATCAGACGCTTCCCGGGTATCGAAAACGCTCTCCCGGCTACTCAGATAGACACTGGCGATCTGCTTGTCTGCCAGCGCACTGCGCACCGCATTGGCCTCTCCCCGATCGCGCACCAGTATCGCTATGTCACCCGCCTGCAATGGCTGCTCACCGATCCGCACCAGCCCTTCGGCGGCCTGATCAAGCTGCGTGGCGATCTGCACTGCACAGGCCTCTGCAAATGTCTGCAGGTACTCCTGTTTACTACAGAGTTCATTACCCTGGTACCAGATATTCAGCGCGGCAACGGTTTTGTTATTGATTCGCAAAGGGCTTTTGTCGGCTTTATCGGCGGCCTGCACCGGCAAAAACGGAATATCATCATCGTAGATAAACGGTCGGTCGGCATTATCAAACAGGGCATTGACCGCGCCAATCATGGCGCTGGATGAACGCCAGTTAGTCGCCAGAGTATAGTGGCTGGTCACCGCGCGACGGGCGCTGATATAGGTAAATATGTCGGCGCCTCGAAAACCATAGATCGCCTGCTTAGGGTCTCCGATCATAAACAGTCCAAGCTCAGGATCGCCGTCGTATAAGGCACTGAAGATCCGGTACTGCAATGGGTCTGTATCCTGAAACTCGTCGATCAGGGCCACCGGAAACTGGCCGCTGACAGCCTGACTCAGCCGCACACTGAGGTCGCCTTGCAGGGCGTCATCGAGCTGACTCAGCAGGTCATCAAAACTTAACTGCCTCAAACCCTGTTTAAGCTCTGCAAAGCGACTTCTGACCTGCCCTAAAGCAAGAGTTATGATCAACTCACGCAGCGGCAGACGTTGCTCGAAATAGCGATCACACAGTTCAAATAGCGGATGCTCCGGTATCTGTTTCCCAGCCGGTGTTTTTTGCACCAGAACCGACTGCCGGAACCGTTCAATCTCAGCTTCTGGCTGAGACTTTGATTCACCGGCAGCATAACGCTGAATTGCCGCGATATGCTTAGGCACCGAGGCTTTTCGGTAACTGTTTTTATTGACTCCGGAGTTCTGGATCAGCTCGACCAGATCTGTTTCATCCAGCAGCCACTGCTGACGAAACTGCTGCAACCATTGCTGACTTTGCTGCCACTGCTCAAGCAGGTTATCCGTAACAACCTGAGGCTGCAGTTGTAGTTCGGGCTTACCCAGTAGCGGCCGCAACTCAGTTAACAAACGATTCGGCGACGGCCACAGATTTAATACCGCTTCAGCCAGATCTTCCGGCAGGTTGTAGATCATCCCGCGCCAGGTATCCAGCAGCGCCTGTCGCAACAAACCGGAATCATCGGTAATCAATTCGGTTTCAAACAGGCTGCCACTTTCAAACGCATGTTGCTTGAGCATTCGCTGACAGAAACCGTGGATAGTAAAGATCGCCGCTTCATCCATCTGCCGCGCTGCCAGCTCAAGCAGTCGTGCGGCGGACATATGGTTTTCGGTCTCGGCAACCAGCTGCAGCAGAAAAGGGTCGGATGTTGGCTGCCCACGAAACACTGCATACGCTTCCTGAATTCGCGCCCGAACCCGGTCACGCAGCTCTTCGGTAGCTGCTTCGGTAAACGTCACTACCAGTATCTGATCGACGTTAAGCGCTTCTTTACGGGCGCTGCCATCATTACCATGGGCCAACAACAAGCGCAGATAGAGCGCCGCGATGGTGTAGGTTTTTCCGGTACCGGCACTCGCCTCGATCAGGCGGCTGCCGTGCAACGGGAAACTGATCGGGTCGAGCAGCTGAGGCTGTACTGCAATATCAGTCATCGGTAGCCTCCCGCTCATTAGACATTTCAAGATAACTCAGCAACGGCTGATAAAGCTGTTCGGCCAGGCCTTCGAAACGGGGGCCAAGGGATGCAAATTCGGGAAACACCCGACTGATATACAGATCGTTGGCTTCACCCGGACTGAAGCGATCGTGATTAAAACAGCTGCGCGCTTTTTCCAGGCCATACTCCTGACCCTTTTCCCGGGCTTCACTGACCAATACCCAGGCACTGTCGGCAGGCATCGGCAGAGGTTCGCGCAATCCCAGGCGGTAGCAATCCAGCCATTGCTGCAGGTAATCCATAGCATCCAGCTGAGCCACCGGTTTAAACCAGAAACGGCCATTCAAACCAAAGAACTGTGAAATGCCAGACTCACCCATGGCGTGCAGAACCAGATGTTCAAGCCAGAGCAGCATCAGGTCCCGCCCCTTGGTATTGGCCGGACGATAGCGCAGCAGACCCTGATCCTGAATACCATTGATCCAACCGCACAGTTCAGTTTCGCCAAACCTTAGCCGACACTCTATACGGGCCTGTTCCTGGCTAATATACGGGGTCATTTTCTCCGCCAATTCAAGGCAATCGCGGGCCAGCTTACGGGTCTGAAAATCGCCGGCCAGACCGACCGGCAGCAAACCGGAAGCCTGCACCCGCTGCAGCGTCTCGGTCAGGGATTCCCCCTTCAGGGCGGCCGTCAGCAGTTGTTGCTTCAGCTGGTACTGCTCCAGGCCATCCAGCTCAAATGGCTCTTCATCCTGGCTCTCAATGCTGTAATCACTGAAATAGACTTTCAGCCGGCGCTGGAAAAAATGCTTTACCGGATTGCGGGCAAATGCCAGCAGTTCAGCCAGCTCCAGTTGCGGTAGCGGCTCTGCCGCCAGCGGTGCCTGCAGAAAAGAGCTTTCGCTGTACGGCTGACGACATAACAGCGGCAGCCACTCGGCCGCGTAACTGAACAACTTACCCGCCCCCTCAGGCACGAAGTAAGCGGCGCTGAATGGCTGCAACGGATGCTCAGTTGTTAGCCCCGCTAACAGCGCCCGCTCATTAAAACGGTAATTCTGCTGGCAGTACTCCAATAGCTCACTGACCAACACAGAAGGTACCTTAGCGCTGTTATCCTGGACATTGCGGCCGATAAAACTGATATAGAAACGATCCCGTGCCGATAACAGTGCCTCAAGGAACAGATAACGGTCATCATCGCGCCGGGAACGATCGCCGCGGAGGGGATTTTCCGCCATCAGATCAAAGCCCATGGCCGGTATTGAACGCGGATAAACCCCATCATTCATACCCAGCAAACAGACCACCTTAAACGGAATCGAACGCATCGGCATCAAGGTACAGAAATTCACTGCACCCACCATAAACCTTTGACTGCTGCGCGAATCACCCAACTGATTTTGCAGATAATCCTGTACGATCGGCGCACTCAGATCACTGTGATGCTGACTCTCATGCAGCTGCTGTTGCAACTGCTCAAGCGTCTTGCGGATCTGACTAAGCACGACCTCATCCTGCTCGTCAGGCAGGTACGCCCGCTGCAGAATATCATTCAGCAGGCCAACCCATTGCTCGACCGGACGGGTCTCAGACAGGCTGCTGAAACAATAATCGAGCAGTTCGATAAACTCAGCCAGCTGACCAACATCACCTGCTTCCAGGCCTTCGATCTCACTGTATGGCTCGATGCCCTGCCAGAGCTGTTGGGTACTGCCCATGGCATAGCCGGCCAGCATCCGCTTCAGGCCAAACTGCCAGCTATTCTGATCAAATCCGGGTAGCCCCATAGCGGTACGCTGTTGCTCGTCGAGCCCCCAGCGAATTTGCGACTGCTCAATCCAGCGTCGGATCCGGTCAAAGCTATCCCGATCCAACTCGAAGCGCCGCAACACGGCAGGCACTTCCAGAATATCGAGTACTTCAGACACACTGACCCTGCTTTGGGGTAACACCAGTAACTTCAGAAAACTCATCAATAAGGGGCTTTCCTGCTGCAGGGTCCGGTCAGAGATTGAGAACGGCAGATACCGCTCGCGTGGCGCATTACCAAATACCGCTTCAATATAAGGGGCGTAACCGGCAACGTCCGGCATCATCACGATTATATCCCGCGGATTCAGCGCCGGATCATTGTCCAGCAACGCCAGCAGCTGATCATAAAGTACTTCAACTTCCCGCAACGGGCTGTGACAACTATGTAACTGCAAAGAACCGTCAGAGTCCGCCAGCACAACCTTCTCATCTTGCTCCAGTACACGCTCTGCGGCAGGATCACTTAACTCAAGGATATCCCGCTGCAGGCGATGCAACAGCGATTGCTGCTCAGGTTCTACGAACAGGTCAATCTCAGGAACCGCCAGCTCCTGCAACTGATACAGATAATCCCGGCCCAGCTTACCCATAGAAGAGAGTAGCGGATTGCCATGGCTATAGTAATTTTCCCGGGTCATCCCCGGTTTCGCCAGCCAACGCTGATTGAGTCGCGCCAGGTACTTCGGATCGACGATATCGCCCCAGAAATAACGGCAGGGGTTAGTTACCATCAGATGAACATCGATCGACTCGCCAAGCGCCTGTAACGATTCGATAAAGTTTTGCGGCAATGCTGAAATACCAAACACGAACAGGCGTTTCGGCAATCGACTGTGATCATAGTCACCCTGGCGCAAAGCTGAAACAAAACCGCTGAACATATTGCCACGGTGCCAGTGCGACAAACCAAGATCGGCGCTGCGCTGGACAAGTAAGCGCCATAAGATAGGCTGCCAGGGCTGGCTGTGACTGATATCCGGGCAATCATCGCCCTGCTCCCAGCTGGCCACCCAATCCGGCCGGTAAACCAGGTATTGGTCGAAGATATCAGCGACCTTGCTGCATAACTGATACAGCTTGAACTGCTGCAGGTCATCGCTAAGATAGCGATTCAGGGCGCTGAATTCGGGTCTGTGCAACTGTTCAGGGAGCAGTTCCATCAGACTCCAGGTCATGGCGTCTTTATTAAATGCGGAACGCTTTGGCACATCTGGCAGTACGGAGGAAAAGCTATTCCACAGGAAGGTGGCCGGTAAGGGAAAGTCTATATTTGCGGCTATATCCAGCTTTTCCGCCAGCTCCAGCTTAAGCCACTGCGCCATGCCGGGGCTCTGGACCAGAATAGTTTCGACCGCAAATGGATCATCCAGCGGTTCCCTGCGGACCATTTCAACCAGCAGGTCTTTGAGCATGTCGAGCTTATTTGAATGATATATCTGAAACATTGAGGCGCTACTTTCCGTGGCCGGTTATACCCCTCAGAGTAACAATCGCATCACACCTGAGTACGCTTTAGCTGTTCTATCATTATTCAGTCTGACTGAGTCGAACAGCCCCTTCAACCAAACAGATCATTTTCAATCGCCGGCTGCGGATCGGATTGTTCAGGTTGTGAACTAACCTCACCATCTGTAGCTATAGATACCGGCAGCTGCCAAAACTCTTCGCCGGACTCAACTTTAACCACGCCATCAAAACGTTCACAGAGATACTCTACTGCGGTATCAAAATCATCAATATCGCACAGCATAACGCCACCGCGATCGGTCTCTGTTGTAAATAGATAGCTTTTCATAACTCTCTTCTGTTAATTCGCTTAGATAGTCGTTTTGAAACGGAGCCGCCTATTGCACTACAACTTGAACCGTTGCACAACCGAATCCAGGTTTTTACTCTGCAGTTTCATCTCAGCGATTGCCGCTTTGTTTGTTGCCACCGCCAAGGCAGTATCTTCAGACAGCTGAAAAATACTATGAATATTACTGTTCAGTTCATCGGTAACTGTTGACTGCTGATCAGAAGCGCTTGATATGCTGAAGTTAAGTTCCGAAATACGATTTATTTCTGCTGAAATCTCTTGCAAGGAATGCTCCGCTTTCTTGACCAGCGCCACCGAGCTTTCACTACGCGCCTCACTGTTATCCATAACACTTACCGCTTTTGCCGTACCGTCCTGCAGCTCTGAGATCATGCTGCGTATCTGTTCGGTACTCTGTTGGGTACGTCCAGCCAGGGTGCGTACTTCATCAGCAACGACGGCAAAGCCCCGCCCCTGGTCACCCGCCCGGGCAGCCTCGATCGCAGCGTTCAAAGCCAGCAGATTAGTCTGCTCTGCGATGCCACCGATTACCGTTACAATCTCGCCGATATCGTCTGAGCGCTGCTTCAGATGATCGATAACGTCCGATGCATTACGCACATCGCTGGCCAGTTCTACCATGCTTTCGACTGAATGGGATAACGACTGCACACCGCTATCGAACTCGCGCTGGGCATGGTCGACAGCATTAACTGCAGTATTTGTATTATCAGCAACCATGTGAGCTGTGTTGGCCATCTCCTCGACTGCCGCCGCCAGACTTTCTGTTTCATCTTTCTGCCGGGAAGAACGCGCAGCATTTCCTTCAGCATTCTGATGGATCTGTTTCAGTGAGACTGAAATATCACCGGAAAGGCTCCGTACGGTCATCACCAGTTTGCGCATCTGATCGATAAAGATATTGAATTCCTGCGCCACCTGGGCAAATTCATCGCTGCCCTCGACCTCTACCTTACTGCTCAGGTCGCCCTCACCACAGGCAATATTATGCACCGCCTGTTGCAGCAAACCGATCCGCCTGACCACATATCGATACAACGCCAGTGCTGAGACAAGGATCACCAGCAAAGCAACAACCAGGATCAATATGCTGTACTGTGCCACACTGCCTGATTCCTGTTCAAAGCGATGAGTATAAAGAACGGTCAGCTCCTGATAACGATCCCCCAACGCAATAAAGCCTTCAATTGCAGGGGAATCTGAAATTTTAACTACACTGTCGATCTGACCAACACTCTCTCCCTGATCGATCATTTTCCTGACCATAACTGTAGTTTTCAGGTACTGGTCGGCCACCTGGAGAATAGATTCCAGGGCTTGCTGTTCACCTACTGTCAGGTTACCTAACTGACTATAATTATTGACGATACTCGACAAATTCAGATGATTATTTACGACCCGCAGCCGATATTTTTCATCACCACGCAACACATAATTCTTAAAATTATGGATTAAAGCGCCGTAGCCAAATTCGGAGCGCATCCGTAGCAGCAGCTCCTGCCGCGCCATGGCCTGATTTTTTAACTCCTGCCAACTGTTCTTCTGCTTATCCAGCATGAACACCTGCAAACTGAACACCGCTGCAAAAGCGATCAATACGATCACGATCAACATCAGAAAACGCTGTTTCAAACCAAATATAGCCATATATTCCTCTTACTGTTCAAAGCAGCAACAGAGCACTAAAAAACAAAGCGCTACAACCTGAAGCTTAAGCCCCAATATATGGTAAAAGTCCAATATTTACACTGTTGCCAGGGCGCTAAGGTCACCAGTTCAGTGGGTTGCGATAGAAATCAAACCGCCTCAGACTTTCTTGATATAGATCAGCGTATGTTCAATTTCTTTATCGTATAACTGGTTGATAATTCAGCAAGACTGACCTTAAAAAATATTTTTTTTATTTTCTTGACGGATTAAAGATTGCGACCAATACTGAAGTTCCCTGTTACAGAGTTCGTTTGAGCGCAGGGTTTGTCCAACCCTTAAACCGCTCACGAGAATGAAAGATGGTAGTCCATGCGATGGTTGTCCATGCATCATCACCATCACAGGGATGGTAATCCCCAGCATTATGTTTCATCAACATGCTTAGGCCACAGAGCCCCACTCTGTGGCCTTTTTTTGTCTGCAATAAACCAAAGCAGATATGCATTCACCTTCAGATGAAAAAAACACCACGAGCAGCGTTCACCTTAAAACCAGTGGCCTTTTTTATCCGGCATTAGCCAGCGCCAGATGCGCATTCACTTTAGTGCGATAAAACACTACGACCAACACTGTCCATAACAACACCGGAATCATGAGACTGTTCAGTACCTGCCAACCTAAAGTGGATTCCAACCAGCCTGAACCAAATGCCGATAAGGTAACCATGCCAAATACCAGAAACTCATTAGCCGCCTGACTCTTTGCCTTTTCAGCGGGAAGATATGCACTGGTGACCATCTGTGTGGCACTGATAAACATAAAGTTCCAGCCGCCCCCTAACAATGCCAATGCGGCCCAGAAATGCCACTCACTTTGACCATGCAGATTGATGGCAATACAGGCCAGCATCAACAAAGCCCCCATTATCATCATATTCATCAGGCCGAATCGTGCGATCAGTCTTGGCGTAATAAATGATGGCAGAAACATGCCCAGCACGTGCCACTCAATAACCCAGGCTGCATCACTGAATTCAAAACCACAACGCGCCATCGCCACCGGTGTAACAGTCATAATCAGATTCATTACGGCATAGCTGACCATGCCAACGATCGCCGCAACTATAAACACAGGCTGCGCGAGTATTTCTGATAGCGACCTGGCCCGCGCTGTTATTTCTCCAGGCTCATTGCCGGTAATTTTTATAAATGAAAGCAGTAACAGTGCCAGACTATAAAGCACCAATAAACCGATGAAAGCTCCGGTAAACACACCATCGTCAAACCATTGGCGACTACTGACAGCCAGATTGGGGCCGACAACAGCAGCGATCACACCGCCGGCCATGACCAGCGATATCGCTTTGCTTTTTTGATTATCCGGACAAGCCTCAACGGCAGCGAAGCGGTACAAAGTACCAAAACCGATACCGATACCGAGCAGGAAAGTGCCAACACAGAAAAGATAGAACTGCTGCCCACTGAGGGCCAGGATGCAGCAGGCGGCACCTAAGATACCGATACAGTTACCCAGATAAAAACCGTTCTTACGGCCAATCCGAACCATAATCAGAGACGCAGGTATTGTTGCCGTCATAAGCCCAACAAACTGTAAGGCGACCGGTAGAGTGATCAGAGAAACTGACGGCGCCAACTGTTGCCCGATAAGCGCGTTGACTGAGATAAGCAGTACATTACCAGTGGTCAGTAATGCCTGACAAAGTGACAGCAGAACAACGTTGCGATTCATAAAGTTTTCCGTAACAGCGAAAGCAGAATCGCCCACTATACAGATACAGGCCCATTAAATCAGTAATAGCTTATATATCACCCTGCAGTACCGCTTTATCGATATATATATCGCCATCGACACCAAGAATACCACTCTGCACCAAAAGATGGTTCACCCCCTGATGACGCAATACCTGAGTAATCGGATCAAAAGCCCGGCCTATCAACGGCAAGGCTTCAAGCCGACTACGACGCCAGCGGCACTGACCTGAAAGGACCCAGTCAACACCGCTCAGTGATAACTTCAGATTATCCAGATAGGCCTGCTCATCACCGACCATCCACAACGCCGTCGCATCCAGGTGCAGGTAATTATCCGCGTCATTCACAATATACTGGCGCCAATAGTCGAAGTAAGTACCACTACGATTGCTCAGCAGGCTCTTGAAGCGTTCTGCAGCCAGATCATAACGCTGCAGCGCCTCATCTTTGGTACAGATAAGGGTTCGGTATTCACAGGTTTTTTCCCCTTCGCTGCTATAAACCTGCTGTAACTGCAGATCCTGTTCACGAAACATCAACAACCAGCACAATGGCAACTGATAACTGGCACGGGCTAACTCTTTAGCAGGCCCGTCACTAGTAAACAGCGACGGTTTTGTTTTATGACTGTAGATACTTGTACCTTGGTACATAGTCGATCCCTGTAAAGCAAAACGATCAGCTTGATATTGCTGCAGCAGCAATAACAAACTAATCAGTAAGAAATGGTTTATAAGATATAGAACAAAGAGATAAAGCTGACAACTGCCATATAGATAAATACAGCGAAAATAAGGCCGGCAAGTCTGACTTGCTTACCCTATGACAATAACCAGTCTAACCATATAAAGAGAAACTTATTGTTGCAGACGACTGATTTCGAGCCGCTCGTTAGCCGCAATACGCACGGTCTGACCATCGACAGTGGTAAAGCTACGATCACCAAGATCCGCTTTATACACCTGATATACAACTTCCGCAGAACTACCTGGAGTGACTATCCGCACCTCCAACAAAGTGTGACTGTCATACCATTGGTAGCCAAGATATGAGGCACTACCCAGGACAGAAACGGTTAACAGGATCGTCGCGATAAGCTTCATTGGTAACGCTTCAGACGAGCTATCAACAGCAGGCCGGCGAACGGGTTGACGCGCAACCTGATTGCGGCGCTTGAGATACAGATAGCAACCGGCTATGACCAGCAAGGTAATCAGAATTTTAGTAATCATAACCAGCTCTCAATAACAGAAGCGGGCATTGTCGCTATCAGACAAGAAAACATCAAGCGCTAACTGAATAGTAATACGCAGATTGAGCCAATAAACACCGACATCTACACACCCGGCACCAGGGCATGTAGGTAATCATCACAGCTTTGAAACGAGTTAACTAAACGCAGCGGCTAATGCATCATCCGACATAGCCATCACCGGCTCACTACCGTCTGCGATCATCTGAGCATAACCACGATAACGCGGTAGGATCTGGCTGATATAGAAAGTCGCCGACTGCTGCTTCGCAGTTAAGAGCAGGGTATCGACAGCACCATCCTGCAACAACTGCTGCGCTTTAAGCGACTGACGTAAAAGCTGCCAGGCACCGCAGGCAAAACCACTAAGCATCAGAAAGTTATATGCTACAGTCGCGGCAAATTGCGGCTGCTGTTTACTGGCCAGCAACTGATCACGGGCAATTTCAAGCGCATCCAGCGCTTCAGCCAGGCGCTCACCGTCCTTCTTGTGCGGTGTTGAATTTAACGCTTCAGAAACAACCTGCCGCATCTCCCCAAGTAACGTAGTTAACGCCTCACCATTGTCGAACAAGGTTTTTCGTCCGACCAGATCCAGCGCCTGAATACCATTGGTGCCTTCATAGATAGGCAAGATACGGGCATCACGGAAATGCTGCGCGGCACCGGTCTCTTCAATGAATCCCATGCCACCATGAACCTGAACACCGAGCGAAGTGACTTCCTGAGATACCTCAGTACACCAACCTTTAACGATAGGCGTCAGCAACGCAGCCCGTGCCGCCTGATCTTTTCTGAACGATGCATCTGAACTACGATGCGCGCGGTCGAGACTGGCACAAGCGTCATAGGTAATTGACCGCCCCGCTTCGGTTAAAACTTTCATGGTAAGTAACATGCGACGCACATCGGCATGACGTAAAATAGCGCCAGCCTCATCAAAACCAACCGCCCGTCCCTGAGTACGATCAGCAGCGTACTCAAGCGCGTGCTGATAAGCCCGCTCAGATATCGCCACACCCTGCAAGCCGACAGCCAGACGGGCGTTGTTCATCATCTTGAACATGCAGGCAAGCCCTTTACCTTCCTCGCCGATAAGATAACCTACAGCGCCGGCATTATCACCGAACGACATGACACAGGTCGGGCTGGCATGGATACCCAGCTTATGTTCTAAAGACACCGCAGCGTAATCATTACGCTCGCCAAGCGAACCGTCATCATTAACCAGAAATTTTGGCACCAGAAACAATGAGATTCCCCTCACGCCCGGCTCAGCATCAGGCAAGCGAGCCAATACAAGATGGATGATATTGTCGGCCATATCATGCTCACCCCAGGTGATGAATATCTTCTGACCTTTAATCAGGTAATGGTCACCGGCAGGCTGCGCCTTACTGCGCACTACAGACAGGTCAGACCCCGCATTAGGCTCTGTAAGATTCATAGTCCCGGTCCACTCTCCGCTAATCATGTTAGGGAGATAAACCTGCTTTAAAAGATTACTGGCACTGGCATCGACCGCTTCAACTGCCCCCTGCGAAAGCAACGGACACAGCCCCCACGACATGTTAGCCGACTGCCACATCTCCATCACCGGAATAGAAAGTGAGTACGGCAAACCCTGACCACCATACTCAGGATCAAACTGCAGGGACCCCCAGCCACCCTCGGCAAAAGCCTGATACGCCTCTTTAAAGCCTGCCGGAGTCGGCACCTCACTCCCCTGTAGTTGAACGCCGGTCTGATCACCGACTACGTTCAGTGGTGACAGTACCTCACCGGCAACCCGCCCAGCTTCATCGAGAATAGCGGCAACCATATCGGAAGATGCATCCTCAAAACCGGGTAACCGGGCCAGTCCGGGCATATCGGCAATATGCTCAAGCACAAAATTCATCTCTTTAACGGGGGCTTTATATTCTGCCATGATTACCTTCACTCTCTGTTTTCCGGACTGAAACACCCATCAAGGGCATTGCGTTACACCGACCGACTATTCATACTTCGCACTGCAACAAAATTATGCTTAACTCAGCAGCAACTCAGATAGAGTCACTGCACTTGCAGACTAGGATCAGCCGATATACTTGTATTAGGGTTTATACCTATACTAGCATAGAAAATCTAACAAATTAGGTCATCTATTTGCTACTTTCGGCCTAGCAATACGCAAAAACCCTGATTAGAGGAATCATCAAATGGAAGAACTGCACGGCTACTACCTTGAAGATCTTGAAGTCGGTATGACGGCCTCATACGCCAAAACAATTTCTGAGTCCGATGTGTATATGTTTGCCGGTATCTCCGGCGACAACAATCCAATCCACATCAACAGCGAATACGCAGCGACCACACCTTTCAAGCAGCGTATCGTGCACGGTATGTTTTGTGCTGCTCTGATCTCAACTGTCGCCGGTACACGCATGCCTGGTCCTGGCGCGATCTATATCGATCAGCAGATCAAGTTCAAAGCACCGGTTCATATTGGTGATACGGCAAAAGCAACAGGCACAATCGAAGAGATCGATGAGCGCCGCCGTCGCGTTAAGATGCGTACAGATGTGCACGTTGGCGATAAGCTGGTTGCCACAGGATATGGCACTTATATGGTAGACAAGCGCAACCCTTAATAGGGCCTATTAGCGAGAAACTGGTTGCCACAGGATATGGCACTGTTTCGCACTGATATGGTAGACAAGCGCAGCCCTTAATAGGGCCTATTAGCGAGAAACTGGTTGCCACAGGATATGGCACTGTTTCGCACTGATATGGTAGACAAGCGCAGCCCTTAATAGGGCCTATTAGCGAGAAACTGGTTGCCACAGGATATGGCGCTGTTTTCGCACTGATATGGTAGACAAGCGCAGCCCTTAATAGGACATATTGGCGAGAAACTGGTTGTCACAGGATATGGCACTGTTTTCGCACTGATATGGTAGACAAGCGCAGCCCTTAATAGGGCCTATTAGCGAGAAACTGGTTGCCACAGGATATGGCACTGTTTCGCACTGATATGGTGGACAAGCGCAGCCCTTAATAGGGCCTATTAGCGAGAAACTTATTGCCACAGGATATGGCACTGTTTTCGCACTGATATGGTGGACAAGCGCAGCCCTTAATAGGGCCTATTAGCGAGAAACTTATTGCCACAGGATATGGCACTGTTTTCGCACTGATATGGTAGACAAGCGCAACCCTTAATAAGGCCTATTAGCGAGAAACTGGTTGCCACAGGATATGGCACTGTTTTCGCACTGATATGGTAGACAAGCGCAGCCCTTAATAGGACATATTGGCGAGAAACTGGTTGTCACAGGATATGGCACTGTTTTCGCACTGATATGGGAGACAAGCGTAACCTTTAAGCGAATGCTGATCAGTAATTCCGAACACAAAAAAGCCTGCACTACGCAGGCTTTTTACTTTTAAAAACAGAATTTATCAGCCATTTTCAGCAGCGAAATCAAGTAGGCGCTGCAATGGACGCCGGGCATCTTCTAACAACGCCTCATCAACCACCACTTCACCCTCACCGGTTTCCAGCGCACTCAATACATTTTCAAGACCGTTCATCGCCATCCAGGGACAGTGAGCACAGCTACGACAAGTTGCGCCGGAACCACCAGTTGGCGCCTCGATAAACTCTTTATCAGGTGCTGCCTGTGCCATTTTGTAGAAGATGGCACGATCAGTCGCGACGATGAACTGCTTGTTCGGCATATCTTTGGCTGCGTTGATGATCTGGGTTGTCGAACCCACCATGTCAGCCATCTCAACGACAGAGTCCGGTGACTCAGGGTGAACCAGAATAGCAGCATCAGGATAAACCTTCTTGATATCCTGCAGCCCTTTAGCCTTGAACTCATCGTGCACAATACAAGCCGCATCCCACATCAACATCTCTATGCCGGTTTGCTTCTGTACATACTGACCAAGGTGCTTATCTGGCCCCCAGATGATCTTCTTACCCTGATCCGCCAGATGCTCAACCACTTTGAGCGCAATACCAGATGTCACCACCCAGTCGGCACGGGCCTTCACCGCAGCTGAAGTATTTGCATAAACAACAACTTCATGGTCCGGATGGGCATCACAGAACGCGGTGAATTCATCCGCAGGACAACCAATATCCAGCGAGCAAGTCGCCTCAAGGGTCGGCATAAGAACGCGCTTCTCTGGATTAAGAATTTTAGCGGTCTCACCCATAAACTTGACCCCAGCCACAACCAGAGTTTTGGCAGGATGATTATTGCCAAAACGCGCCATCTCAAGAGAGTCTGAAACACAACCACCGGTTTCGTCGGCCAGCTCCTGAAGCACGCCATCAGTATAATAATGAGCAACCAGGCAGGCATCTTTTTCAATTAGCAGCTGCTTGATACGCTGCTTATAATTTTCGATTTCCTGCTGACTGACTGATGCAGGCAGATGCTCGTTGGCAAAATGCTCCTGAACCAGGATTCGATCTGATAAGTCTTGTGTGGTAAACATCGATAAAATTCTTATTCTGGTAAGACAGTATTAACTGGGTAGTAACTTAGGTCGATTATACCACGCTTAAGCTACAGAATAAGAGCCTTGTCGGTATCAATCAGGAAGATTCAGATACATAAAGGAGCCGATTCACCGGGCTTCTTTTTTCAGACATAAAAAAACCACCTTACGGGGCATGCTTCTATGCAGCTCTACCCGAAGGTTATCGCGACGAGGCGTCGCTCCCACAATAATCATCAAAGCGCACGTGGGAGGCGCGCTAGCATGCCCTTTGGGTACCTCGCGGCGATTATTGCTTGATAAGAATCCCAGACATAAAAATACCACCTTGCGGTGGCTGTTCTATATGTTGCTCGTGGTAACGCTGGGACGTATAAAATAGATCTACTCAAATCGCAGGCATAAAAAAACCACCTTACGGCGGCTGTTCTATATGTTGCTCGTGGTAACGCTGGGACGTATAAAATAGACCTACTTAAATCGCAGTCATAAAAAAACCACCTTACGGTGGCTGTTCTATATGAAGTGGTGGGACGTATAGGATTACTTCGCCCTTCGGGCCGTCGTCGCAAGCTCCAACGTTGTCTCGCAGTCAAGCTGCTCGGCTCGAACCTTCTACGGTCCTTATCCTATACCCACTTTTTTCAGGCATAAAAAAACTACCTTGCGGTGGCTGTTCTATATGAAGTGGTGGGACGTATAGGATTACTTCGCCCTTCGGGCCGTCGTCGCAAGCTCCAACGTTGTCTCGCAGTCAAGCTGCTCGGCTCGAACCTTCTACGGTCCTTATCCTATACCCACTTTTTTCAGGCATAAAAAAACTACCTTGCGGTAGTTTCTTTAAAATGTTGGTGGGTCGTATAGGATTCGAACCTATGACCAATTGGTTAAAAGCCAACTGCTCTACCAACTGAGCTAACGACCCCAACCGGACGCGTATAATACGTCACAGCGATGAAAAATCAAGCCTGAAATACGACTTTATTCGACATACCTTGTCGGATCTTCAAGTCCGGCATCGGCAAAGCCCTTAGCCCGCAACCGACAGCTGTCACAGACCCGGCATGCACGCCCGTCAGCATCAGACTGATAGCATGAAACCGTCATACTATAATCAACCCCTAACGCGGTACCGGCCTGAATAATCTCTGCTTTCGTCAAATCAATCAGTGGGGTTTCGATTTTCAACAGCTCACCATTAACACCTGTCGCTGTTGCCAGGTTAGCCATCTTTTCAAATGCTGCAATATATTCAGGGCGACAATCCGGATAACCGGAATAATCTACCGCGTTAACGCCGATGAAGATGTGCTGAGCTCGCAACACTTCAGCCCAGGCCAGAGCAAGCGACATGAAGACAGTATTACGTGCAGGCACATATGTGACCGGAATTCCCTCTTCCTCTTCTTCAGGCATATCGATATTGCTATCAGTTAGTGCTGAGCCACCAAAATCTTCCAGATGCAGGCGCACGATTTTATGCTCCTTAACCCCCATCTGGCTGGCAATTTTTTTAGCAGCATTCAATTCCGTCTGTGATAGCTGTCCATAATCAAAACTGAGTACGTAGCAGTTGAAGCCTTGCGCCTGCGCCATCGCCAACGCTGTCACCGAATCAAGACCGCCGGACAGCAATATCACAGCATTGTTAGTTGAGTTAGTCATTACAGATATGCCTTACCAAGAAGCTAATAATAGAAACTATAAATAGAAACTATAAATATGAGACTTAAAAATATGGAACCAAAAATAAAGAGCCATAAAGAATTATGGCTGCACTTTCTAGAAATCTGACCGAAAAGTCAAATTATCGCTTAAGATAATCCTGCGCTAAACCCGCAGCAGATGAATCAGGGTAACTGCTCTGCGTCTGAAGGAACATCTTCTTAGCGTTATCGGTATCGCCCATCTGATGATAGATAACACCTAACTTATATGTTGCATCAGGCGCTTTACGGTGTTCAGAATACTCTGTAATAACCTTCTGGAAGGCTACTTTAGCAGGCTCAAGATTCTGTTCCGCCAGATTGACTTCACCGATCCAGTAATAGGCATTAGGTACTCTGGCACTGTCTGGATAGAACTGAATAAAGTCTGAGAACGCCTGCAGGGCTTTCGCAAAAGATTTCTGTCGTACCAGCGCAAAAGCGGCCTGATAGGCCTGTGCATCGGTCGGAGTACTATCCGCCGCAGGTAAAGGCGCCAGTGGTGCTGAAGCTCCACTAATTGTTGCAGCGTCTGAACCACCCAACTGAGCAGTACCGGAATTGAGCGACGGCGTTTGACCACCCTGACTGATTCGTCGATCGAGATCACGATAACGATCGCGTTGATCCTGCTCCATACGCCGGATCTGGTATTGCTGTTGCTCTACCATTCCGCGCAGGGAACGTACCTCATCCTGTAACTGCTGCAGCAACATAAGCAACTCACCATTATCACCGGACGTTCCGGCGTAGTAAGGCTGCTGCACAGAGGCACTACCTGAGTCAGATTGAAGTTCTATAACGGGAACCTGATCTGCAGCCGCCACACCAGCGCTAAACAGCGCCAGCGTAACGACTACAGCAGGAAGATATGCTTTAGGCATAACCACTAATAACCTTGAGGCGATTAGTATTTCAGTTCAACGCGGCGATTCTGCGCCCATGAACTATCACTATGACCCATCACTGCTGGCTTCTCTTCACCAAAGCTTACCAACTCAATCTGGCTACTGGAAACACCATTAACGGTCAGTACACGGGCAATCGCTTTTGCACGACGCTCACCCAGAGCCATGTTGTATTCACGGGTGCCGCGCTCATCTGCGTGACCTTCCAGAACAACATTAGCTGACGGATTAGCGACCAGGTACTTCGCGTGACCACGCAGAGCCTGAACCGATTCTATTTTCACCTGAGACTTATCGAAGTCAAAGTAAAATACGGTTGCCAGGTTCTTAACATCAGACATGCTGGTACCGGACATAGATGAACCGCCAGCACCCTGAGTTGTAGCAGTAGTATCACCCGCGCTACCAGAATCGGAAGTATTTGTTGTACTACAACCTGCAGCAAAAGCCACAGACAGAGCGAGAGCAGCAGCCTTGCCAAAATTCATAGCTCGCATCGATTACTCCTAAATTATTATCTCTTGCCAAGAAAAATGTTCTAAATCCTGCCTAAAGTAAATCTTGCCAAGCATTAATGCAATAGCTACAGCGCAACTTGGCTAAGTTTTCTAAGTGTTTGATTCAACTTGTCAGTTTTCAGGATCACTATTTTGTTAAGTATTGTCTTTTAACACTTACAGATAAGGCGACCAGGCTGGTTCCCGCACATCTCCAACCGACGAAGGCAGACGGAATTTCACCCGACCATCGAGGGACACTGCTCCCAACACGCCACGAATCCCCTCCTGGGTGGCGTAAAGAATGACACTACCATTCGGCGCAATCGTCGGCGACTCATCCATAAAGGTTTCGGTCAACAGCTCGAGACGACCGGTACGCAGGTCCTGTACCGCAATATGGAACGAACCATTTGACTGGTGCACCATCGCCAGGAAGCGCCCGTCATGGGTGAGTCGGCCGCGGGCATTGTAACTGCCTTCAAAAGTCAGACGGGTGATCTCACGCTTGGGCAGGTAGATCGAATAGATCTGCGGCGCGCCACCCCGATCTGAGGTAAAGATCAGCGACTGACCGTCCGGTGACCAGGATGGCTCAGTATCAATACCAAAGTGATGGGTGATCCGACTCAGGCGACGCTGATTAAGATCCAACACATAGACTTCAGGATTACCGTCTTTCGACAACACTAACGCCAGCTTACTACCATCAGGCGACCAGGCAGGTGCACCATTCAGCCCCCGGAAGGACTGCACCTTTTCACGCTGCCCGGTTTCCAGATACTGGATATAGATCGCAGGGCGGCCCGTTTCAAATGACACATAGGCCAGTTTTTTGCCGTCCCGGGACCAGGCCGGTGACATAATAGGCTCTTTAGATTCAAGTATTGTCCGGGCATTGTGACCATCGGCATCGGCCAGCTGTAGCCTGTAACGGTAACTCCCCTGACGTATCTGCTGTGCAGTGACATAGACAATACGGGTTGAAAAAGCACCACGAACCCCGGTCAGCTGTTCAAACACCTTATCGCTGATATAGTGCGAAACCGCCCGCAGGTTGGTGAAATTGGCATTGATAACTTCGCCCAACATACGCTCTTCCTTCAGCACGTCGTAAAGTTCGAATGCAACTTCCAGGTTATTGCCTTCTTTCTGATTAATCCGGCCTATGACAATGTAGTCACTGCCACTGATTCGCCAGTCGCGAAAATACAATGAACTTCGGTCAGCCGGAAAACTCAGCATGTTTTCTCTGGCCATCAATGAAAACATACCACTGCGATAAAGATCATCGGATATGACCTGTGCCACATCGTCTGGCAGAGCCTTTACTCCCTGCCAGGCGAACGGCACCACCGCAACCGGAGTTGGCTCATTCACTCCCTGAGTAATCTCTATGGTTAACTCAGCCCTGACTGCAGCACTCAACAGCAGCGCCAGCACCAATACTGCACCACGCATCATAATCATGTTCACCGGCGAAGATCCTCTGGTCTGAATTTTAGATTTATTTTTCGGAAGTAGCGGTCAAACAGAACCGGCTCCATACGCTGTAGCTCAGGAAACCGCTCAGCTCGTTTAACCGCACGAATGGCATCCTGATCAAACCGATCATCACCACTACTCTGACTAATATAAACGTTATCGACCGCCCCGGTAGGCAGCAGATGCACTGTAACCAACACCACCATACCGTTGCGGGCAGAAGGTGAACGGCGCCAATTGCGAGTTACCTGATCGATTATATAGTCTTTATAACTGGCAACGCTCTGCTCATCGTTTAACGCCTGCTGATAACGTTCTTCTTCGGCCATCGCTGCGGCAAGCTCTTCATCGCGACGTTGCTGCTCTGCCTGCTCACGCTCAGCTCGGTCTTGTGCATCTTTCTGACGCTTTTCTTCAGCAGCGATACGGGCCTGCTCTTTTTTCAGCGCATCAGCCTTTTTCTTAGCATCGGCTTGCTTCTTAGCTTGAGCAAGCTTTTTCGCTTCGGCCTTTTTCCGGGCATCAGCTTGCTTCTTAGCTTCAGCTTTTTTACGGGCATCAACCTGTTTCTTCTGCTCAGCTTTTTTCCGGGCATCAGCCTGTTTTTTAGCAGCGGCTTTTTTCCGGGCATCCGCTTGCTTCTTAGCTGCCGCCTTTTTCTTAGCCTCAGCCTGCTTACGAGCATCGTCCTGACGTTTTTTCTCACGCGCCTGCTGTTCACTGTGCTTCTTCTGCTCAGCTTTGACTTGCGAACTGATATCAACGATCTGCGCTTTTATATGCCGCGGTGTTAGCTGCCTTTCGTCCTCAGCATAACCAAACCAGTTGTATAGCAGCACACTCAGAAGCACCGAGTGCAGCAAGAATGCCAGAAATGCTGGAAACAGATAACTACGGTAAGTCACAATAGCTTATTCCGTTACCAGGCCGACACTGCCCGCCCCTGCCTGTTGCAGCAATGTCATTAACTGCACCACTTTTTCGTAATCGACGCCCTTATCACCCCTGACCAACAGTAACTTCTTTGGGTTAGTGGCAAGAACCTTACTAATACGTTCATACACCACGCCTTCACTTACTGGTGCGGCCGGATCGCCACCCACATCGATATAAAACAACCCTTCTTTATCGACTGTGACTATGACCGGCTCGCTATCCTGAGTATCGACAGGATCAGCCCCAGCCTGCGGCAACTCAACATCGACACCCTGGGTCAGCATTGGCGCTGTAATCATAAATATGACCAGCAATACCATCATGACGTCTATATAGGGAACGACGTTAATTTCAGCATTCAGCTTACGCTTCTTTTTAGCTCTGCGGATCATCGTGCCACCTGCTAATTAGACGCATGAACACGGCGATGCAAGACACCAGAGAACTCATCAGCAAAGGTCTCATAACTATTCATCAGCGCTTCTGTTTTAGCCGAGAAACGGTTGTAAGCGATAACCGCAGGAATTGCAGCAAACAGACCGATAGCCGTTGCGATAAGCGCTTCTGAGATACCCGGTGCAACCGATGCCAGGGTCGCCTGGTGCACATTCGCCAACCCGCGGAAGGAGTTCATTATCCCCCATACCGTACCAAATAAACCAACATAGGGACTGGTAGAACCGACGGTTGCCAAAAACGGCAGATGCATTTCCAGCTTCTCTTCTTCCCGCGCCAACGCAACACGCATACTGCGCTGAGCACCATCCATTACCGCATCCGGATCGACCCCTGATTGCTGATTAAGACGGGTAAATTCCTTAATACCGGCACGAAATACATTTTCGGCACCCGCATCAGTATCGGGTTCCTGATTCACTTCCCGGAACAGCTGACTCAGATCCATACCGGACCAAAAGCGATCTTCAAACAGCCGCAGTTTAATCTGCGCCTGGCGCAATATAAAATGGCGTTGAAATATCATGACCCAGGAGATAAATGATGCTAATAACAGAACCAGCATCACCAGCTGAACAACAAAACTGGCATTAACCACCAGACTCCAGATCGACATTTTATCCGGCACGTATACAACCCCTTTAATCAATAACACTATAAGATTCAGATAGTAGCGGTATCAGACCGTAAAATCTTTAATTTTTTCAATCAGATCAGACGTCAATCTGACAGGCTTCATAGTTTGCGCAGAGACACTGACCACAACGACCTCAGCCGTGCACAACAGAGTATTATCCGAAGCCCTGAGCGCCCGCTGCGAAAAACAGATCCGGGCACCGGAAATGCGTTGGATTTCAACTTCCACAATAAGTTCATCATCGAGCTTGGCAGATTGCAGATAACGGCATTGCACGTCATGCACAACAAACAGCACCCCTTGTTGCTGCAAACCGAATTGCTCAATACCGACGGCACGTAACAGCTCAGTTCTGGCTCGTTCAAAAAATTTAAGATAGTTGACGTAGTAAACAATACCGCCCATATCGGTATCTTCTACATACACCCGGAAAGGAAACTCAAAAGACATGACCAAGACACTATTGCAGAATTTTGGCACTACATTAGCAGCCAAAACCGGGGAAACAACCCCGGCAACAAAAAATAAATCAATAAATCAGACTGCCAGTCGAATGACCAGCATGACTCAGAAAGCAGCCGCCCTGCCTGTATTTCTGACATACTCTTGCTTTGACTGGCAACTCATACAGAGCGTAGCAACCGGGTTTGCAGTAAGACGATTCAACTCAATCTCGTCAGCACACTGTTCGCACGCACCGTACTCGCCACTTGCAATACGCGATAAAGCGTGTTCGCATTCGCGGATTTCATCGCCAAGCTGTGAAATGTGTGTAATGTTGGCTATGTTTGCAGCAGCTGATACTGCAGCTTCAGCCCGATCTCTGAATTCGGAGCCATCGACCAAAGTCAACTCTGCCCGCTGCGCGGCTTGCTCAGCCGCCAGATCCTGACGCAGCTGTTCAAGTTGCTGCTGAATATCCTTTTTCAGATGCAACACTTGTGTGATTGAAAGACAACGGGTCTTCATTATGCTTCCCTCTATTGAGCTAAACCCAGCGTTATTCGATTGATAAACAGAATGTAACCAGATAATAGCCCAGCCGCGTTGACTCAAATCACGTCAGCTTAAGAGTTAGCCTTTGTTTTGATCCCGATCAGGTAAATCAAGTCCAAAATGGCGATATGCATTATCTGTGACTATCCGACCACGGGGCGTACGCATCATAAAGCCCTGCTGGATAAGATAAGGCTCCAGCACATCTTCGATAGTATCCCGCTCTTCACTGATAGCTGCTGCCAGGTTATCAACGCCAACTGGCCCGCCACCAAACTTTTCAATCATCGTCAGTAACAAACGACGGTCCATATGATCAAAGCCGTGCTCATCGACGTTCAGCATGTTCAACGCCAGATCGGCCATCTTCTTAGTGATATCACCATCGCCCTTCACTTCGGCGTAGTCACGGGAACGACGCAGCAGGCGATTCGCTATACGAGGAGTCCCTCGTGAACGCCGCGCCACTTCAACCGCCCCCTCATGATGAATCTCGCTGCCGGAAAGTTTGGCAGATCGCTCAACGATTGAGGTCAGATCATCGATATTATAAAATTCGAGACGCTGTACTATGCCAAACCGATCACGTAGCGGAGACGACAGGAGACCCGCCCGGGTAGTTGCCCCGACGAGCGTAAAAGGCGGTAACTCAAGCTTTATTGAACGCGCGGCCGGACCTTCACCAATCATGATATCCAGCTGGTAATCTTCCATCGCCGGATAGAGCACCTCTTCCACCGAAGCGCTGAGACGATGAATTTCATCGATAAACAACACATCGCCGGGTTCAAGATTGGTCAGTAGTGCCGCAAGGTCGCCGGCTTTTTCTAATACCGGCCCGGAGGTAGTTTTAATATCACTCTCCATCTCATTGGCAATGATATTAGCAAGCGTCGTTTTACCTAGCCCTGGCGGCCCGAAAATAAGGGTATGATCAAGCGCCTCACTACGATTTTTAGCGGCACCGATGAAGATCTCCATCTGCTCACATACAACCGGCTGACCCACATAATCCTGTAGCGTCTTAGGCCGAATTGCACGATCCTGCACCTCTTCCTGTGGCGTACTGACCGGTGCCACAAAGCGATCCGCTTCTATCATTGCTAACCCTTTTCCGTATTAAGCTGTAATAATTTCTGAGTAACCGCACACGACTATAAGACCATATGCCAAGGCCGACTTAACCCTGCACCATACTCTTCAATGACGCCCTGATCAGCTCCTCACTGGTACTGCCAACACCGAGAGCCTTCTCAGCCTGGGCCACTGCTTTGGTCGCCTGAACAGGCTTATAACCCAATGCAACCAATGCACTTTCTGCCTCGCCCCGGTGATCAGTCAATGTCACCTGAGGCGCACTACCCAGATCATCGGTCAGGGTAAACTCATCGGCATCGGCAAACTGGAAGTCCTGCAGTTTGTCTTTCATTTCGATTATCAGGCGTTCGGCGGTTTTCTTACCGACACCCGGCAAGCGTACCAGAGCCGCAGTATCCTGATGCTGCACCGATTGCACAAACTCATTAACGCTGATGCCCGATAAGATTGTCAGGGCCAGCTTGGGCCCCACACCATTAACCTTGATCAGCGTGCGAAACAACGAACGCTCAGATCGCTCATAGAAACCGTATAGCAGCTGGGCATCTTCCCGCACCACCATATGGGTATGCAAAGTTACCGTACCACCCACGTTCGGCAGCCGGTAAAAGGTATTCATTGAAGCGTCAATCTCATAGCCAACGCCATGTACATCCAATACCAGCTGGGGCGGATGCTTCTCCAGCAGCTCACCTTTAAGTCGTCCTATCACGGCTATTTATTCTCCACATTAACTACATTACAGAGCTCAAGCTTATGCCCTTTAATGACAAATTCCGGATATCAGAAAAAGCTGAAATACACTGATGTGAATGACAGCACCTGCACTATCCACAACAGCATCAACTAAGTCGTCCTGTCACGATTCCTTATTATCCACATTAACTACATTACAGAGCACAAGCTTATGCCCTTTAATGACCAATTCCGGATATCAGAAAAAGCTGAAATACACTGATGTGAATGACAGCACCTGCACTATCCACAACAGCATCAACTAAGTCGTCCTGTCACGATTCCTTATTATCGACACTCACTACGTCACGGGGCTCAAGCTTATGCCCTTTAATGACAAATTCCGGCAATTCAAGTCCTGCATACATTGATGCCAATCGTATCGCCAGGGCAACTGCAATCGATAGCAGCATTAATAGCTCTTCCGGTATTAGACCACTGAACAGTACATAGACAATCGCCCCCACCATGGCGCAGGTGGCATACAATTCACCATTACGCTGCAGGATCAGCGGAATCTGACGGGTCAGAATATCCCGGATCATGCCACCGGCACAGCCGGTAATCATCGCCATCATTACCGCAATTACCGGCGGCATACCCAGGGCAGTAGCTTTTTGCGCACCCAACACTGCAAAAAGTGACATTCCCAGTGCATCAAGCAATAACAGAAGCCGCCGAGGATAGGCAAGATAACGACACAGGATAAAGGCCGCTATAGCAGAGATAATGGCGGTCCAGAGATAAGTGGTATTGGCAACCCAGATAACCGGATGAACGTCCAGGGTAATATCCCTGATAGTTCCGCCACCCAGCGCCGTCACTATCCCCAACACAACCACACCAAGGATATCCAGCTTTTTACCCTGCGCAGCCAGTGCTCCGGTGATCGCAAAGACAGCGACCCCAGCCACATCAAAGATATGTATTAAATCTGCAACGCCCATTAAGCTAATCTCCAAACAGCATCAGCCACAATATCGGTAAACTGCGCACCGGCATTACAAAGCAGGTAGTACAAATCTGTAGCCGCTATCAACGCAACCTCCGGCCACGACTACCCTTAGCACCGGCCATCATCACAAGACTGGTCCGGGTATGAGAGTGACACAGTGCGATAGCCAGCGCATCAGCGGCATCTTCCTGGGGCAGCCCAGGCAGCTTAAGAATGGATTTAACCATATGCTGCACCTGAGACTTATCCGCGCCACCATTACCTACCACGGCCTGCTTAACCTTACGTGCCGCGTACTCAGCCACAGGCAGTTCCTGATTGACGCCGGCAACAATTGCCACCCCCCGTGCCTGACCAAGTTTCAGTGCTGAATCAGCATTGCGCGCCATAAACACTTGCTCAATCGCCATCTCTTGCGGGCAGTAATGCTCAATAATCTCTGTTACGCCGGCATACACCTGTTTCAGCCGTTCAGGGAGATCATCACCTTTGATTCGAATACAGCCACTGGCAACATATTCATTCTTACTGCCCACACTGTTAATGATACCGTAGCCGGTAATCCGTGAGCCTGGATCAATCCCTAATATCAGCATGCTGCAGGCTGTCGCCTCCGCCCAGAAAAACACTGTTTATTTATACAGACAACCATACCTGAGTAAGCGCCATAAAAAAAGCCGTGCTAGGCACGGCTTTTCAATTACTGTGAATAAAACTTAATTAAGGCGTTTTACGCAGCTTAATGTTCAATTCACGTAGCTGCGCAGCACTTACCTCACCCGGCGCCTCAGTCATCATGCACGAAGCACTCTGAGTCTTAGGGAATGCGATAACTTCACGAATAGAGTCAGTACCGGTCATCAGCATGATAAGACGATCCAGACCGAATGCCAGACCACCGTGCGGTGGCGCACCGAATTTCAATGCGTTCAACAGGAAGCCAAACTTCTCTTCCGCTTCTTCATCACTGATACCCAGCACTTCAAACACGGTCTTCTGCATATCCTGATCGTGGATACGGACAGAACCGCCACCCAGCTCACAACCATTCAGAACCATGTCGTAGGCACGAGACAGAGCACCCAGCGGGTTTGCTTTCAGTTCTTCCGCGGAACAGCTTGGCGCTGTAAACGGATGGTGCAGCGCGGTCAGGCCACCCTTATCGGTTTCTTCAAACATCGGGAAGTCGACAACCCACATCGGCGCCCACTCACGTTCAGCCATATTCAGATCTTCACCACACTTGATACGCAGGGCACCCAGTGCTTCGCTAACAATCTTCTCCTGGTCAGCGCCAAAGAACACGATATCGCCGTTCTTAGCTTCCAGACGCTCCATGATAGCCATAGCAACGTCTGCGCCCAGGAACTTAACGATTGGAGACTGCAGACCTTCTACACCCTTCTCAAGTTCGTTAACTTTGATCCAGGCCAGGCCTTTAGCGCCGTAGATACCAACAAATTTAGTGTATTCATCGATAATCTTACGGGTCAGCTTAGCACCACCCGGAACCTTCAGAGCAGCAACCCGGCCTTTAGGATCTTTAGCAGGACCGGCAAACACCTTGAACTCGATCTCAGCCATCAGATCAGCTACATCGACCAACTCCATCGGGAAGCGCAGGTCGGGCTTATCGGAACCGTAACGCTGCATCGCCTCGGAGTATGGCATGCGCGGGAAATCACCCAGATCGACATTCAGCATATCCAGGAACAGCTTGCGGATCATAGTTTCGGTCATACCCATGATCTCTTCCTCATCCATAAATGAGGTCTCAATATCGATCTGGGTAAATTCAGGCTGACGATCGGCACGCAAATCTTCGTCACGGAAGCACTTAGCGATCTGGTAGTAACGGTCAAAACCGGAGACCATCAGCAACTGTTTGAACAGCTGCGGCGACTGCGGCAAGGCAAAAAATGAACCTTCATGGGTACGGCTAGGTACCAGATAGTCACGGGCACCTTCCGGCGTCGCACGGTTCAGGATCGGTGTTTCGATATCCAGGAAACCGTTATCGTCCATGTAGTTACGGATGGCATTAGTCACTTTAGAGCGGAAACGCATCTTTTCCTGCATTTCAGGACGACGCAGATCGATGTAGCGGTGACGCAAACGAACGTCTTCGCCCACCTGCTGATGCTCGTCCAGCTGGAACGGAGGCGTTTCAGACTTGTTCAGGATTACCAGTTCTTTACCCAGAACTTCAATTTCACCTGTCGGCATATCTGCATTTACAGTGCCTTCAGGACGCGCCCGGGCAGTACCATGTACTTCAATAACAAACTCGTTACGTACGCTGTCTGCCAGCGCAAAGCTTGCTTCACGGTCAGGGTCGAATACTACCTGAGTAACACCTTCGCGGTCGCGCACATCAAGAAAGATTACACCGCCATGGTCGCGGCGACGGTGCACCCAACCTTTCAGGACAACATCTTCACCAATATGAGTTTTGTTTAGATCGCCGCAATAATGGCTGCGCATAATTACCAGTTCCTGTTCTTTTACAATACAGAGCTTTACAGCCCGCTATGAATCAAAAAATTATTTACCCGAGCCGCCGTCCTGACTATTTCCAGCGAGGTTCTTTTTCGACCCGGTTTTAAAATCTGTTTCGTACCAACCACTACCGGACAATCTGAAGCCCGGCGCAGAGACTTTCTTAGCCACATCATCGGAATCACAGGTAACGCAATTCGGAGCAGGCGCATCAATTTTAAGCACCAACTTTTCAAACACATTGCCGCAAGACTGACATTCAAAATCGAAGATAGGCATCGCGGTAGCATTTCCTTTGAGCAGATCGGCCAGCCATCTGATCAGACCGACCACTAACGCCGCACGAACAGAGCGACGCCATTAGAAAAGCGCGAATTATACCTGAATTAATAGCCACTAACAGTGTTGAAACTAAGGTATTTTCAGCCCTGGTTATTTCTCAGCAACAAAATCAACTTCATCGGTCATCATCAGCTCAAGCTTATGGTGAATGTCATGAATCTGTTCCGCACTGTACGGTTTAGCAGGGAACGCCCCCCAGACCGGAGCAGGCCATGCAGGATCGGACTCATAGCGCACCACATGATGTATATGCAGTTGATGCACCATATTGCCCAGCGCTGCAATATTCATCTTTCTACCATCGAAAATATCATGCAGATTTTCAGCCAGAAAGGATGATTCATGCAGTAACTGCTGCTGTTCTTCGCTGGAAAGGTGATAGATCTCGGTCGCTTCAGCCCTGCGCGGCACCAGAATAAACCAGGGATAGTTTGCATCATTCATCAATAACAGGCGACACAGCGGGAAATCACCTAAAGTGATACAGTCATTAGCCAGGCGGGAATCAAGTTCGAATTCCAGTTCCAGTTCGTCCATTATGCTTCTCCTGTCAGACAGATAAATAATTGCTTAGAATTCTAGCAGTTACCAGTACCGAATATAGCCCAAGTATAGTTAATAATGTTTAAGTTCCATTTTCATAATTCAGTTGCAGAAATTGGCCAACCGGTCTGGCAAAGCCTGGCCGGCACCGACTACCCGTTCCTGCGCTATCAATTCCTGCATGCGCTGGAGGCGTCCGACAGCGTATGCAGTAGCGTCGGTTGGCAGCCTCTGCATATGGTGGTGTATTCAGATGATACGGCAGTCGCACTGATGCCTCTGTATCTTAAAAGCCACTCCTACGGCGAGTATGTTTTCGACTGGGCCTGGGCCGATGCTTATCAACGTCACGGGCTGGACTACTATCCTAAACTGGTAACGGCAATTCCCTTCACTCCGGCTTATGGGCCCAGACTCTGCATCTCTGAGCTACTCGGCAAACAGCAGCAACACGAGCTTAAGCGACAACTTCCCCAGGCACTCCTGCAGCTATGCGATACAACCGGCGCATCGGGCTGGCACGGACTGTTTCTCAAAGAGGATACTCTCGCACCATTCCTCGATGCGGGCTTTAGCCCCAGACTCGGAACCCAGTACCACTGGTTCAATAACCATTATCAGGACTTTGATCAGTTTTTGGCGGAATTCAATTCCCGTAAACGCAAGAACCTGCGTAAAGAGCGACAAAAGATACTCCAGCAAGGCATAAGCCATCGTTTTTTCAGCGGCACCGATATCAGCGATCAGCTATTGCACGAGTTTTACCGCTTTTATCAGATGACCTATCTGAAGCGCGGTCGCAAAGGTTATCTTACACTGCCGTTTTTTGATCTGATCCGCCAGACAATGCCGGACCAGATGGTGCTGTGTGTCGCATATAACGGTCATACCGCAGTCGCAGCGGCTCTATCCTTACGCAGCTGCAACACCCTCTACGGCCGATACTGGGGCTGCCTGGAAGAGTACGATTCACTGCACTTTGAAACTTGCTACTACCAGGGGATCGAATACTGCATCAGGCACCAGCTTGATCGATTTGATCCGGGAGCCCAGGGCGAACACAAGATTCAACGCGGTTTTCGGCCGATTG
Organism: Amphritea sp. HPY; assembly: GCF_050870985.1. Taxonomy (NCBI): domain Bacteria; kingdom Pseudomonadati; phylum Pseudomonadota; class Gammaproteobacteria; order Oceanospirillales; family Oceanospirillaceae; genus Amphritea; species Amphritea sp. HPY. The sequence continues at coordinate 1,830,275 of NZ_CP194015.1, forward strand.
AAACCTGGTCAGTTCACTGGATCAGAGAACCCGGTTTCAGAGAAGCGATTGAACGTTTTCTGGATGAGGAGAAAACACTGGTCAGACAAGATATCGATAGCTTAACCACCCTACTGCCGTTTCGTAAGAATTAAGCGAAGCGAGCCAGATAGAAAAAAGGCCGTCACTTGCGTGACAGCCTTTATCACTTACATGTCCAGCCTGATAACTGATTCAGATAATCAACTGCCCCTCATCCTGCAGACTGCTGATCAGATTACTTTCCATCGCCATATCGGCGCTGACATTTTCCAGCACGATACGCTGATCGACTTCACCACCACTGCTGGCCACTTCGATAACAGCATCGCCCTGCGCATCTCTGCTCAGTGACAGATAGTCGCCAAGCACGTCGCCTGCGGCATCGAAGTCCAGCATATCCGACAGATTAAGCAAATCTTCCTGCAGGTTGAAGTCGGTGATGGTATCGGTGGCAACGTGACCTTCAGAGCCCTGATCACCGGCCTGCCAGATAAAAGTATCACGGCCTTCTCCACCGGTGAGGATATCGTCACCACCAGCACCGATCAGGATATCATCGCCGATACCGGTCACAATTTCATCACTGATATCACTGCCGTAATACTCTTCGGCCAACCCGGTCGTAAACCAGACATCCGTTGCAGCCCGCTCTTCGCCTTCACTTGTAATGTACGTTGATTGCAGACCATGAAAATTACCACTCTCATCCCACATTTCAGATATCGATGCTGAAGTATTGACCGATGCCACGCCAGCCTCTTGCAGAGTCAGCAGTTCGCCTTGCTGTACTAAACCATCACTGTTGCGGTCCTGCCAGAGCTGCAGCTCAGAAAACGCCTGATCCTGTGCATCGATCTTGCCATCCGCATTACTGTCCAGTTCCGCCAACGCATGGAATCCGTCTTCAGCCTGACTCCCGTCCTGCATCAGGGTATGATCGCCAAACAATTCACGGGCATCATCAATTATTCCATCACCATTCAGATCACGCACCAACAGCGCATCATCAGCACCCACCCAACCAGTTGCAACAGCACTGCCCGAGGCATAAATATCGAACTCAACGCCATCCGCCGTTGCCAGAGTTTCAACACCATCACCATCCAGATCCAGAATAATTGGGCTGGGACCGGTTCTGAAACTGAATGTGAGTTTGAAAGAGCCTGCGCTCGACTGCCATGAAAAAGACTTAGTAAAGTTAACATCTGTAAACTCGTCGTGATAAACGTAGCCCGGCTTGAAGGAGTAGTTCCCAGATGAGTCTACTGTCAGTGTGTGGTTGGGGCCCCAATATTTCAATTTCTGGGTACCTGAGCTGAAAGTGACCTTCTCGCCAAAATCAATATCAGACCAACTCACACTGCCCTTAGTCGTACCATGTGTGGTATTGGCCCTATAGCTTCCCAGATTTACATCTCTGACACGGGCAGCATCGTCTTTACCCTCAACATCAATCGTTAAATTATGCTCAGCGCCATCGACCGTCTTATAAACAAACGAATCCTCAACCCGCTGTCCGCCGCGCAACTGCTGAACAATTGTCGCATTGTTATTGAGAGTATATGTCCACTCACCATCAGTACTCATTGTCACATTACCGTAGTAACCGTAGAGCTTCTGCCCGACAAAACCACCACTTTCCATACCTTTTATATCCAGATCTCCACTGTCATAAAGAACAGTATCCTCTTTTGTATAACCGGACGTATCACCAACAACCTCTAATACGTCACTGTCAACAAAAGTAACGACCTGACTGTCCGTATCACCGACATTGCCTGCGCCGTCGATCACCCGAACCTTATAAGTGATAATGTCGCCGTCGTTGCGGGCTGTTAAATCGTCGTAAGTCCAGCTGCCATCGGAGTTGTTAACGACGGTACCTAACCAGTCGGATATTCCCTTTAGCTTAATCTGTACCGCTTCATCATCAGCCAGCGGACCAACGGTGCCGCTGACTGTGATGCCGTCGAGGTCGGCGGTGCGGAAGTCCGCTAAAGCGGTATCCTCAGTGATCGCGGTAATCGCAACATCGACGGATGGAGCGGTGTTGTCGATCACCACCAACTGACTGTCCTGGCCCATGACATTGCCCGCCAGATCGATAATTTTGGCGGTGTAGGTCACGTCGCTGTTCAGACCGTGCACCAGCGGATCGATCACACTCCAAGTATAATCATTGTTCACGGTGGCCTGAACCTGCCAGTCAGGGTCAGCATCGGAGTAGATCCAAACCATCTGATCATTACCCAGATTGCGCATCAAGCTGCCGTTGATGGTCAGGGTGTTGTCCTGCGTTATGAAGTCATTGTCGGTGCCGGTATCGGTGCTGATGCCGTCGATGCTGATTGTGTTGTAACGGCCCGGCAGGGCATCGACGATGATCCGCTGATCATCGACATCGCCGATATGCCCTTTGTCATTGATAATCCTAACTTCATAGAGCGGACGCGCCCGCTGGTCATGTTCAAAGTGACTACTGTCATATGACCAGTCGGTACCGTTAACTGTCGCGGTGTACCAGGTCTGACCGCCATCCCAGGTCACTTCAACCCGGTCATCCGGTCCCAGCGCTTCAGACAGTGTGCCATAAACCTCCAGGGTGCGGTCGGCGGTATTAAAGTCATCATCGAAAAAACCGGTGTCTTCGCTGATATGGGTAATGTTGATCTCGGCCGGGCTGACATCGGACTCGAATACCACGGTCTGCTTATCAACATCCAGATTGCGGCCAAAGGCGTCCTGTATGCGGGTGGTATAAACAACTTCATCGCCATTGCTGCGACCGGTGTTGTCGTCGAACGACCAGCTCAGGGTGTCGTTATCAACGCTGACGGTTTGCCAGCCGCCGCTGCGCGGCCAGGTGATCTGCAGGGTTTCTTCCGGCAGCAGTGCGCCGGTTACGTTACCAGAGATGGTCAGGCCATTGAGGTCGGCGGTGCGAAAATCCCCCGGGGTGTCGGTGTCTTCGCTGATGGCGGTGATATCGGCTTTTATTTTCGGCAGGATCTGCACTGTGGCTATGGAATCGGTGCTGCTGGTGCCGTCGCTGAGGGTGTATTCAAAATACAGGTCGCGCAGGCTGTTACCACCGATATGATCGATCTGCAGCTGACCGTCCACCTGCAGGGTAATGTCAGCGCGAACTGGCTTTACGCCCTGATAGATCTCGACCCGCACCGCCTGCCCAACAACCAGTTCAGTACCATTGATGTGAGTTACAGACAGGGCATCATCTTCGGCATCAGTATCGTTTTCCCGGACATCGACGATAAGCCGTCCGGCATAGCGCATGACATAGCTGTCCTGGGCGGCATCCGGGGTATCATTTACACCTTGCACGGTAAATGATGCGGTGGCGCTGTCGGTATTACCGTCTGGATCAGCAATGGTATAACCGAAGCTCAGTTCAGCCTCTTCGCCTGCGGTCAACGCCTGAAGCTGCTCGTTAGGAGTGAATTGCACCTGCTGTCGACCGCCCACGGTGACCACTTCCGTCTGACCGACCCATTGGCCGTCATGGAAAACGTCGCTCAGGGATATGATAGTCAGCGGCTGCCCTTGCGGGTCGCTGTCGTTGGCCAGCACATCGATCAGCACAGTACTGGTTTCATCAGTAACCAGGCTTTCCAGAGTCTCGGTCAGGCTGATGTTGTCGAGCAGCATACCCCGGCCGTGATCAATGTCATCGCCCATTTCGCGGAACTCGACGGTCACCGCCTGACCCGTACCGGTAAAGTTATATGCACCGTTCTGCCACAGGGGTTGGTTACTGCCCTGACCATTGGCTTGCCAGTCAGCAACCTGCTGGCCATCGAGAAACAGGCCGATATGGCTGCTGTTCTCCATCAACCCGGGACGACTGGCAAAATCAAAACTGAGGTTGTACAGCGCACCATCGGCTGTAGCCAGCGTACGACTTATGCTCGGCGCATCCTGGAACTTAGCCGTCGGATCACGGTTCAACTCGATCAGAAAGTCGCTGCCATCGGCCCCGCCGTAACGACTATTGACTTCAACCAGCTGGTTGCCGGTCCAGCCGTTGATCTGCTTAAGATAGAAGCCGTCGCGGTAGTAGTCCTTAACACCTTCGATTTCGAAGTCAGATCTGAAAAGCTCCCGAACGAGGGTTACAGCGCCAGCATCATCGACGGCATCCGGCGCAGCGTTAGAGGTGTTGTTTATGATGAATTGATCTTGGTTTTCCTGGCTTAGTACTGAATCATACTGGTCCATGCGACACTCCATTGCACAGAAATTCAGCGATTGCACACTGAAAGCCTGTAACTACATCCTTGTATTCACTGCAGGTACAGATACCCGAAGTACAGTTGGAAAACTGTATCAGAACGTTTGAATGAATTAAACAGCCCGATATTAAAAAGCGATAAAAATGAGAAAGATTTTGGCAATATCTAAGAACAAACACTTTGTTTATTAATAAGTTAAAAACAGATACAAAATTCACATTCGATTTTTCGAAAAAAATATCACAATGTGAAAACGCTATTTCATTTGTTTGAAATAAACAACACCAAAAACAAAAAAGCCGTCACTTGCGTGACAGCCTTTGTTAAACGCATAACCAGCCGACTCATTGAATAAGGTTTATCCCATCGCCAGATCCACAGGAATAGCATCTTGCATAAGGCCCCTACAACGCCACCTTCTACCAATAGAGAGATATTCAACTTCATCCCACTAGAAATTTGCAGTCTCATCAGCCTCTACCGGGGTATATTAAGAATATCGCCGAATGTTACGTACTCTGAGCCACCAAGACGCCCCAAAGGATCGACTTTGTCCGCCGCAATTTTCATGCGCCCTTTCGCATCGGTTGTCACTGCACTGTCATCGACATACAAATGCTTCACTAACCCAAACACTAGAAACTGCGGTTTATTGCCTATCTCTTTCACTTCATAGAGTTCACAGTCCATTGCGATCCGGGCACCCTTAACTCTTGGCAGAGAACTATTGGTAAACGGCTCCAGATCCAACCCCGCCAGCAGCACTTCAGACTCGCCTTCAGGCACTGGCCTGGCAGTACGGGTAACCGCCTCGGCCTGGCCACTATGCGCCAGATGCACAACAAAGTGGTTACGCTCAAGAATATTACGATAAGTGTCTTTCAGTGAGCCGTCAGGCTTATGCCCGATAGACAGCATAATCATAGGCGGATCGCTACACACTGCAGAAAAATACGAGAATGGCGCCAGGTTATATTCACCATTAGCATGCTCACTCAGAACCCAGGCAACAGGGCGGGGTAAGATCGCCTGAGTCATAGTAAAGTAGGCCTGATTGGCCGACAACTTTGAAAAATCAATATCCATAAAAAGCCTTAATAATACCGAACAGAATACCGTTCAAATTGAATATAAAACGCTTCAATAACCGTGTTTAACCCTAACCAATTTTGTCATGCATCAAGATATAGATAAATATCGTATAAGCAGGTTAGAGAAAACGTCATCCGTTGCCTACACTTTCTAACAGCGGGCAGCTGTACATGATTCATGAGCCCACTATCCCGCAGCATGATAAAAGCAAGGGGAAATAAGATGCTGACCTATAAAGAATGCTTGGAGTTGAGCGATCTAACGCAGGATGAAGTCGACGCGATTGCCGAACATGAGCATACAGACCCGATAATCGCAATGGCAATGGGTAACTATCTGGTTACTCATAAGGGTGAGAGCAAGGTGAGAAAGATAATTCTTGATGATATAGAAAAAGCCCGGAGAAAAGGCGATACACGTCACGAGGAGCTTCTGCAGCAAGTACTGCAACACTTTATCAAGACGCATCCGGATCACCATGCTAGCTGATCTCCAAAATCACCGTAAAGCTAGTGTTAACTTAAAGCTGCTACCCAAACTGAGTAGCAGCTTTTATTTGGCTATACCCCAGTCATTCCTAACATACCAAGCTCCCACACCTCTTTTTCATTAACTTTTCTGCGAACCAAGCTTCTATTCATACAACTATTTGCTTTATTATTTAAATACTTAACCGATATAGTGCTTAGACTTCCCGGACAAGACAGGATTCTGATGGGACCAGCAGACAAACAAAACAGAGAGCTACGCCGGACATTGCACCTTATGACAAGTAAGGTTGAGCGTAATGAGGCTATTCTAAAGTCATTCTTCGAAATGGAGATACGACTGCTGGACTGTTCTCGTCTGGATCAGCTGCTCGACCTCATCCTGGTTGAATTTAAAGAGTATTTCCGGCTTAGCGCGGTACATCTGATCCTTCTGGATCCGGAAGGTGCTGCCCGGGACCTGCTGGAACAATACACCCCGCCTGAGCCTGGACACACACTACGCTTCGTCAATAACCAACGCCTGTTGAATAGCATTTTCCCAAGCCCGCTGTTACGGGTCGGCGAACTCAGCCCACCATTAAAAAAACTGGCCTTTCCCAGCTCACCCTTTGTCCTGAGTAGCGCACTGCTGCCACTAGTGCGTCAAAACTGTCTGATTGGCAGCCTTCACCTGGGCAGTAATGATCCCGGTCGTTATAGCGAACAATTCGATTATGACTATATCGGTCATCTGGCATCGGTAATCAGTGTCTGTATTGAGAACTGCATCAATCAGCAAAATCTTAAACGGCTCAGTATAATCGACATGCTGACCAAAGTGCATAACCGCAGGGCGTTTGATCAGGAGATAACAAAGGAACTATCCCGCTCTGTTCGCGCAAAAAAAAATCTAAGCTGCCTGTTTGTCGATCTGGATTATTTTAAACTGGTGAATGACAATTACGGTCATCAGGTCGGTGACAAAGTCCTTAGTAGTATCGGCAAGCTACTGAAAAGCTCACTGCGTAAAACGGATTTCATCGCCCGTTACGGCGGCGAAGAGTTTGCAATTCTATTACCGGACTGCAGTGGTGAACAAGCCTGCCATATCGCGGATACGATACGTCAAAAAATACTTCATATGGTAATCAACTCTGCCGACGGGAAACCGTTTCGTATCAGCGCATCAATTGGTGTTTCCTGTTGCGATACAAGCAAGTACGATCACAACAACATCGAAAAGCTAGCGCACCATCTGCTCAAAAGCGCTGATATAGCCGTCTATGAAGCGAAACAGAGCGGGCGAAATCGCATCTGTTTCAGCCCGACAAACATGTTAGAAGAGGCCTGTAACTCTCAATTCAACACGGCCTGACTACTGCATATCCTGAAGCAAATCAGTATACAGCTGCGTATAACGTTCTTTCTGCTGTTCACCAAATAACGGATCATCCATTTTCGGCAGCTTAAGCTCCAGCTCAGCCCATTGCTCAGCGCTCGCCAGATCATCCAGCAACGGAAACAGCGTCCCCTCTTCAAGGTTAAGATGTTCAACCTGATGCGTCAGAAAAGTATCCAGAAGATCTATAAACTCATCCATCGGTACAACCGCATCATTCAGGATACAGTCAACCTCGACCAGCAATTCATCACTGTATTGTTTTAACCGTTTGTGCTCAGCTACACAGAGATCGATCGCCTCTGTCAACTCTTTGCAGTCAAGGTCATGGAAGTAATGGTACATCTCATCTTCGCGCGGATGATGGTAACGGTCTGCATAGTTGCTTATATAATCCACCGCATCTGCCAGCAGAATAAAGTTAGGTAACTCGCCTTGCTTCAGTTTACTGAGCTTATTTCCCAGCACCGCAAGCAATTTATTCAGATTGAGATGGTCTTGGTGCAATTCATTAAGTAGTGTCATAGCTAACTCCTTTGCGAATTAACACTATAACTAAGCATAGAAGAACGATCTTGATATCAATCAATGATCCGGAGTTATTTATCCATAGGGCGTTAAACAATCAGGTGTAACAATTGATCCAGAGATGAAACTTTAAGGTCTGTTAATTCAGGCCATTCCAGGCCTGGCCTGCTATCGACGTGAATGGTGGCAACACCCGCAGCCCGACCAACTTCCAGATCATAACGAAAATCACCCAGCATTACCGCATCATCGGCCCTGGCCTGCCATCTGCCTAACAAAATATTAATCCCCTGAGGATTCGGTTTCGCAGCCGCCTGATCCCGACCAATAACAGCATTGGCAGGAAAAAACTCAGCAGCACCTATCGCCTGCAGCGAGCTAATTGCGATCTCTTTTTTATTCCGGGTCAGAATACCAAGACGACAGTCCTTCTCAGCCAGCTTTCGCAGTAAGCTCAATGCCCCGTCAGATGCTTTCGCCTTGCTTGCGTAAAACAACTCCAGCTCATCCAGCCTGTATTGCAGATCAGCCCTGACATCATCAGATTGCCGGGCAATAGTTGCCAGAATATCTGCCCCTGAAGCAAAGCCAAGCTGACGGCGAATATACTCAAAATCATGCACCGGCTGAGTCAGGGTTCCATCGAGATCAAAGATCCAGCAGCCCGCATTCAAAAAAGCTATACGCATATTCAGGTTCGAGAGCCAGTTTCAGCTTCCGATATTGATACCGACTCCGTCTGATCAAGATTTTCAGTCAGCAGACTCAGCCGCTCCTGAATATCCCGCAGCAGGTCAAGGCGGCCAGAAGGATTACCGTTATTGGCGATTAGAATCGCCTCCAAGCCGGAAATACTTTCCTGGGAGTCTCGCAGTGCCTGTAACATATTACGGGAACGTTTCTTAGCACTGTCAGTCATCTGGTCAACCCGGTTTAAAGTACGCCGAACCTGACAATCTAACTCTTCCACATGACTGGTCAGCTGTAACATACCATCACCAAAGGCGTGATCCATTAAGCCTAGACGGTGTTCCAACTGATGCACAGCATCCCGGAAACGGGATACAAACAACTCCCCTTCACGGTCCATAAACATAGCCAGCAATTCTTCAGGATAAAGTGCCCTGGAACGGGCATCGGCACGAATAGCATATTCGCCACGCTGAGTGCAGTAAGGGCGCTTAGACCCTGGGGCGATTTCGATACGAAAAAATGGTTTTCGGGCAATATTTTCAACGACCAGCTCTATCTCAACGATCGGATAGCAGTCAGTAGCCTTATTAATAAGGCTCAGCCTGGCAGTATCATCCACTCCACAGCCAACAACTTTTCCGCGCTGCAAACCATCTGCACTGGTATATTCATCAACCCCGACCAGAATTGTGCCACCAATAGAAGAATTAGCAAATGAAACCAGATCACGACTCTTGATGCCGTTGATCTCGCGTTTAAAATCAACATCAACACCTTCCGGCCTTAACAACAGACTCTTGGCCCGCCGACTAACCCCCCGGTATTCACGCCTCATCGCTACACCTCTATCAGTTTCATATTCTGATCAGTTGTAAATCTCTTCAGCAAACGGATCGAGCGGAGATTCAAGCATCTGATCATCACGAAAATAGAGAATACGGCCTTCAAATTTAAGCCCTTTACCTGAGAACCAGCGTAACACCTCTTCACGTCCCTCATCGACCTGAAAACTGTCATACCAGCTTTTCGCTATACGGTAGAAATAGAGACCGAAAAGCGCTGCAGCAGCCCCCAGAAAAAACTCAGACGCGAAGCTAAACAATAAAGCAACCAAAGCCGCCAACCAGACTCGACTGGCTTTAGAGGTCTTCAACCGATCAAATGCCGTTTCATACTGATCCTGATACTTCAGATACCGGCGGTAGTTTTGCTGCACTTCAAATCTATCCTGAGCAGAGATTGTTCTTTCCATTGTCTTTCCTTCCATTGTCATTATCTGGCCAGCTCATTATTTAGTCAGCGGTATACACAGCAGCAGGCCTAAACATTCGAATTTATACCTTATACCTTCAACCCTTTCAGGCCAAGCCCGGACTATGCCAGACTTTTACTTAACACCTCATAAACATCCTTCGACAGATCTCCGCTAGCCGAAATCCTTTCCAACTCATGGCGCATCATCTGCTGACGAGAAGGCTCGAAACGCTTCCACCGGGTCAATGGCGTCAAGAGACGGGATGCGATTTGTGGATTCTGCTTATTCAAAAGAATAATCTGGTCCGCCAGAAAGCGATACCCGGAACCGTCTTCGCAGTGAAAGTTGATACTGTTCTGGCCACAGAACGTGGCGACCAGGGAGCGCAATTTATTCGGATTACGCGCATCATATGCTGGGTGCTGCTGAAGCTTTTCAACCCTTGCCAGAGCGCCCGGCTTTGGATCAGTTGCCTGCACCGCTAACCATTGATTCACTACCAGAGATTCGTCCTGCCAACGCTGGTAGAACTGCTCAAGCATCGATTCAGCCTCAGCTTCAAACTCTGAATGCACAACCAGGCTCAGAGCAGCCTGACTGTCAGTCATATTATCCGCCTGCTCAAATTGCTGCTTTGCCAGCTCCAGAGCATCCTGCTGACCGGTCGCCATAAGGTAAGCCAGACTCAGGTTTGCCAGACTACGACGGGCTATCGACGCTGCATCGGGGCTATAGGCTTCATTCGTCTGATTAGCAGTATAAACCTGAAGAAACTCTTGCTGTAAACGGTTCGCCAGGGTTTTGCGGACAAACTGACGCACGCAGTGTATCGCTTCAACATCTATAACCTCCGCCAGCTCGCTGAGATAAGCTTCAGAAGGCAGCGTCAGGATCTTACTAACCATGGCCCTATCCAGCTCAGAGTTGGTCAGAACTGTACGATAGGCCTCGACTAAGGCAGGATTCAACTGCAACTCTGAGCCCGCACTATAATCCTCAATAAGCTGCTGCATCAGCTGTACAGCCAGCTGTTGCGCTGCATCCCACTGGTTAAAACCATCGGAATCATTCTGCATAAGGAACACCAGTTGCTCAGCACTATAGGGATACTCAAGCTTAACCGGTGCAGAAAAACCACGCAGCAGGGAAGGCACTGGCCGCTCATCAATATTTTCAAAGACGAACTGCTGGCGTTCTTGAGTCAGGTTCAACACCTGCGTTGCAGCACCTTCAGCCAGCGTGACATCCGCCCCTTCAGGCGTCAGTAAGCCAACAGCTACGGGAATTTGGAACGGTAGTTTCTCTTCCGCTTCAGGGGTTGCCGGACAGCTCTGCTCCAGGGTCAGCGTAAAGCGACGGGCCGCAGCATCGTATTCCGAGCTCGCCTTAACCCTGGGGGTCCCCCCCTGGCTATACCAGCGCCGGAACTGGCTCAGATCAAAGCCACTGGCATCTTCCATCGCCTGTACAAAATCATCGGTTGTCACCGCCTGACCATCATGCCGTTCAAAGTACAGATCGGAGCCTTTGCGGAACCCTTCTGTCCCCAGCAATGTATGAATCATGCGTACAACCTCTGCACCTTTTTCATACACTGTCAGGGTATAGAAGTTTGATATTTCAATAAACGAAGCCGGCCGTATAGGGTGCGCCATGGGACCTGCGTCTTCAGCAAACTGAACGGTTCGCAGCAGGGTCACGTCCTCAATCCGCTTCACCGTACGGGAGTTCATATCCGCTGAGAATTCAGCATCCCGGAACACGGTAAAGCCCTCTTTCAGGCTGAGCTGGAACCAATCCCGACAGGTTACCCGGTTTCCTGACCAGTTGTGGAAGTACTCGTGGCCAACGACCCCTTCTACCCGCTGAAAACCGGCATCGACCGTCGTCTCAGGGTGGGCCAGAACGCAGGAGGTATTAAAGATATTGAGACCCTTGTTCTCCATCGCGCCCATATTGAAGAAATCGACCGCTACCACCATAAAGATGTCGAGATCATATTCCCGGCCATAGACCTGCTCATCCCACTGCATCGACCGCTTAAGCGACAACATTGCGTAGTCCAGCTTATCCAGATCTTTAGTTTCAGCAAAGATCTTCAGCTCAACCTGCCGCCCGGACAAGGTGGTATAACTATCTTCGATATGCTGCAGGTCGCCGGCAACCAGAGCAAACAGATAAGCAGGTTTCGGGAATGGATCATCCCAGCGAACCCAGTGACGGGTATCATCTTCCTCACCACAATCAACCAGATTACCGTTAGCGAGCAATACCGGATAAGCCGACTTGTCGGCCACAATTGTGGTATCAAATACTGACATTACATCGGGGCGATCCGGATAAAAGGTAATTCGACGAAAACCCTCTGCTTCACACTGGGTACAGAACATACCGTCCGACTTATACAAGCCCTCAAGCGCGGTATTATTTTGCGGTTCAATACGGGTAACACACTCAAAACTGAATGCTTCAGGCACTCGTGTAATAACCAGCTGCTCGCCCTGACGTTGGTAATCCTGCTCAGTCAGAACCTCGCCATCGATAGATATACGCTGCAGATCCAGTGACTCATGGCCGTCCAGTCGTAACGATGGATTCTGTTCTGCAGATTCAGGATTTAACCGGAACTGTAGCGTAGCACGCACCATCGCCTGGCTCTCTTCAAGCTCAAAACGCAGAGATGTTTTCTCTAACAGATAAGCGGGCACCTGATAATCGCTAAGATAGATTACGCCTGGCTGGGTCGTCTCTGACTGGGACATTGAAACATCCTTAGATACTGATCGATAAATATATGATCGCCTATCCGGCGCTAAATTCCACCTGATAGGAACCAAATTTGCGAATATTGATAACGCCGGTATCCAGAATAAGATACTGGCCTTTTATGCCTTGCAGCACACCCTCGACCACTGGTGTCTTATCCAGATTATGGGTAGATACTTTGTGCGGATAATTAAGTACCGGATAGTGAATACTAGTCACTTCTGCATCAGGCTGCCGCTGAATAGCCTGTATACCGAACTCTTGCTCAACAGCCGTCAGGTCTTCATGACACAGCTCAAATAAACGGTCCCGTTCCGCCAACAAGTCTAACGGATCAACCTGCCCTTTAAGCATCGCACGCCAGTTCGTCTTATCGGAAACATGCTCAGCGAATATCCGTTCAATCAGGCCCGATTGATAACGGCTATCAACTTTAAGAATAGGTAACGCCTGAATCGCCCCCTGATCAATCCAGCGGGTAGGCACCTGAGTCCCCCGGGTTATACCAACTTTCACGCCGGATGAATTTGCCAGATAAATATAATGGCTCTGAAAACAGAACTGCTCACCCCACTGTGGATCGCGACAGGTACCGAGATGAAAATGACATTTCTCAGGACTCATAATGCAGCGATCACATTGCGGTAGCTTGGCAAAACAAGGGTAGCAATAACCCTGTGCAAAACTCTTCTTGGTTTTACGGCCACAATGGCAACAGTTGATCTCACCCAGGTAGCTGAGCCTGACAGGCCTGCCCAGATACTGATTCAGTTCAATACGATTTTCACCCAATGACAGCTGATAGCTAACTTCATCACCCAGCTGTGCGGGCATCTTTGACAGGTTACCTTGCGCTATAACTTGCATCAGTTTTCATTCAGAATTTTAAGAACCTTGGGTTCAAGCGGATCATCGCCATGTAAACTACCGTCTTTCTTGGTACGACCGATAAAGCCGGTTCGCTCCTCCTCGGGCAGCTTTGCACTATCGTAGGCGATTACTGCGCGCAGACAGGTCTCTTTCTGATCCTGACTCAGACGCTCACCGTTTGGCCATTTTCCCAGCTCAACCGCCTGTTTTAGGCTCTGATATACATCAGGGGTCATTGCGGCAATCATTTTTTCAAAGGTCATTCTGTATCCTCCGTCTGAAAGCCGGTAATGCTACCACATTGGCTAAAGTACTGCCCGACAGATACTAGTGGTTTTTTCTAAAAATAGTCAGCGGAAAAACCAGCACCAAGCCGCTGAGCAAGCCGATAAGATGCGCTGTATTAGCAATTGCTCCCAACCCCACTCCTTCAAGGAAACCGGTAAAGCCCAACACTAACCAGAACAACATAAAACCCATTAAAGCGGGCGGCAAACCAATTTTTTGCTGCGGGTTACGGCGATCCCAAAGCCAGGCAAATCCCAGCAACGCAAAAACTACGCCCGACATACCACCAAACATCGGCCCGCTAACCCAGAACTGAGCCAGATTTGAACTCAACGCCGAAAACATAAAAATCAATAACAACGAAGGCAGGCCAAGCAATAACTCAATTCTCCGACCAACCACCCAGACCCAAAGCAGATTGAACAGAATATGAGGCAGGTTGAAATGCATAAATGCGGGAGTAAACAAACGCCACAACTGGCCATCAGTAATCGTTGTCATTAATGAAGGATAATAGATCTGCTCACCACGAACCTGAAAATCAACGATAGTAAACCAACGCATCAGTTCGAGATTCTGTCCTTGCGAGACCAGCAAAGTAATCAATGCACTAGATACTATAAGCAAAATGGACAGCTTACTGCGCCATATTGCCAGACGATTTCCTGCACCCGCCCGACTAACCTGCAGACCTGAAAGATCAGCCCCCTGTTGCCACAAATCAAACAGATGAGATATCTGCTCAGCATTAACATTTCGCGGCACCAGCAGAAGCTGAGAACCATCCTGCTCAAGCACCCGATGGGGAATCTTGTGCTGCCAGAGTATTGCTGTAAACCCGGACAGATCCTCGTCTAAGCCAACCCGAAGTACTTCAATCATATATTCCCTCAGGCCTCACCGCGGATCTCTTTCAACACATCAACCCAGACAAACTTCGACGGATCAATTTTGACTTCCTGATCTAGCCGATAGGCGACTAACTTACCAAACTTGACGGCACTGTAATCAAGGCACGCGATATTATCAGCGACCGGCTCAGGCTCCCCTTCACACCAGTAATGACCGACAAACAAAAGCGGCTCTTCACGCCCATAATGCAATAGATCAGCATAATCCTGCTCCCTCAACGGCCGGCGCGCTACATGCTCAGGTAGCGGGTCTGGCTGAAATACCACATCAACATAATGCTGCGGGTTTTCGGCCCAGAATTTTGTCCTGAAAAAACGCCGTTTAAAACCATCCTTACTGACCATCGCTTCGCCATTTGGCAGCCGCAGATGGGTACCACGCAGCAAGCGGTCCATCGACTCCCATTCCGGAGTACCCTCAATGGCAGAGCGATGCAGGTAGTCATCATTTATACAATTACCACCCACCTGTTCAACCAGGTGATCGATATGTGCCTGCGACCAGCATGCATGCACCACCCGAAACCGCTCATGCTCCAGAAACAATGGCATTTCCAGTATCCAGTCGAGAAACTCCTGCCGTTCACGCGGGTAGTTAGCAAACTGTTCGAGCGTTTCATTCAGGATTCTCAGGTGACGAGGGTTATGGGTTCTCAAATACTCCATTCCTGAGCCCGGTCGGCCCGGCGTGAGGTATGAAAGATAATTAAACTCATGATTTCCCATCACAATCTGCGCAGCACCAGCCTCAACCATATCCCGGACGATATGCAGCGACTCACGAATACGGGGACCACGATCGACTATGTCACCTAAAAAAACGGCCTGACGCTTAGAGTGCCAATAAACGCCGCCTTTTTTGCTGTAACCCAGTTTTTGCAAAAGCAAAATCAGCGACAACGCACAACCATGCACATCACCGATCAGATCATATCCCTCGAAGCGCTCTGCCATATCAGCCCCCCAGCTTTGTTCCCCAGCCCAGCTTTTCACGACAGGTCTGATAGAAATTATGGCTAAGCGGATGCAGTAACTTCAACTTATGCGGCTTCTTATGAATAGTAATAGTATCGCCCGGGGCGCAATTAATATGCTTCTGCCCGTCACAACTGACGGTCGGGTAGGTTTCATTATTATCACTGATAACCAGCTTTAGCTCGCTGTTGCCATCAACCACGATAGGACGACTGGACAAAGTGTGTGGAAACATCGGCACTAACACTAAGGCATCCAGACGCGGATGCATGATAGGACCACCGCCGGACAGTGCGTAAGCCGTTGAGCCGGTAGGGGTCGCTACGATCAGGCCATCAGAACGCTGGGTGTAAACAAACTGCCCCTCAATATAGAGTTCAAACTGGATCATCCGTGCTGATTTGCCCGGGTGCAGTACACAGTCATTGAGCCCGGTGGACTCTCCTATCGGCTCACCCTTACGCTTAACCACCACATCGATCAGAAAGCGTCGATCAACGGTATACTGACCATTGAGAACTTCACCAACCTTGTCTTCTATCTCCGCCGGGGAAATATCAGTCAGAAAGCCAAGATTGCCACGGTTAACGCCGAGCACCGGCACATTTGACTGGGCCAGATTACGCGCCGCGCCGAGCAGACTACCATCACCACCCACAACAATAACCAGATCACAAATCTCCCCCATCATCTTAGTACTGCTGGTTTGCTGACTGTGACCCGGCATCACGGAAGCGATACGCTCATCTAATATCGGCGTTAACCCCCGCTCATCCAGAAACCGAATAAGATGCTTCAGGGTATCGATAACCTTGGTACTGCCTAAACGCCCGATCAAACCAATGTTGCGAAAACTATCCATTCAAGCTCCAATACCGCCTATGCACATGTTTTTAAACATTATAACCGGAATCATGAAGGTTTAGCTGCTTTCTCAGCAGATCCCGCATACCCCGTAAACCCTGCATCCCACCACTGTGAATCATTAGCACCCGGCTACCAGCTGGCAACTCTCCTCGTGTCAGCATGCGCTCCAGCGCCAGCATAACTTTACCGGTATATACCGGCTCCAGCTCAATACCAGCAAACCTGACAAAGCGATCCATACAATCAGCCAGTTGCGGAGAAACCTTAGCGTAGCCACCCTCGTGACTATCCATAATTAAACGCCACTGGCCCGGATCGACAACGCCTGCCTGCTGCAACAAGGAGCGAATATCTGAGTAAAGAAAATCAGCCCCCTTCAGCACCGGCACTCCGACAATTTCCGTATGCTCCGGGCGCGCAGCAATCAGACCTGCAAGCGTACCGCCAGTGCCGCAGGCACAGATGATCTTGTCGAAATGACCGCCCAATCGCTCAATCTGTGCAACAATCTCCCGACAACCCTGCACAGCAAGCGCATTACTCCCCCCTTCCGGGATGAGCTGATAGTTGCCGTAGATCTCTGCTAACTGCTCCAGAAATACCGGATCATTCTTTTCTCGATATTGCTGCCGACTGACAAAGTGTAATTTCATCCCCCAACGCCGGGCATCCCGTAGAGTCTGCGAATAATTTTCGGGCTCCTCACCGCGAATAACTCCCACCGTAGTGATCCCCGCCTCCTTTCCGGCAAACGCGAGGGCATGGATATGATTGGACCAGGCGCCACCAAAACTCAGCAACACAGAACAGCCTTTCTCCTTTGCCCGGTGAAGGTTATATTTGAGTTTAAACCATTTATTACCGCTGATCTGAGGATGGGTAAGGTCAAGGCGCAGCAAATCCAGCTGGACACCACGCTCCTGGAAACCAGGCAAGTTTAATCGACTAATAACTACATCGGACTTCATTTTGCATTACCCGGTTGATGCTTAATTCATAAATCAGTAACAAAACAGAAGTATGATGCATCCAGGACATAAAAACGAGACTATTTAAGCGAGAGAAAAATGGAAGATTATCTGGAAGAACTACTTGAAAACACAGAAGAATATGATGACGACCATGAATATAGCGACGATTGCGAAATGTAATTTCACATCCCGCCCAGTCAAACCGGCTCAGCCTTTCGATCCTGCTGAAAGAACCTGACACAATTGCCGCCAGCCTGCTTTGCCTGATACATCGCCATATCTGCCCGCTGCACAAAATAATCAACCGGCTCACCACCAACACTGGTACTGACACCGACACTCAGTGAAACAACAACCCCGCTATCATGTTCAAAATCGGGCGAATAAACACAAGATCCATTAAACATCCGCTGAAGCCGATCTGCCAGCTGCAGCGCATGCTCCCTACTGGTATTAGGCAGCAGCAACATGAATTCATCACCACCGTAGCGAAATGCCTGATCAGACTCCCGCAAGCCATCATTAAACAAAGCACCTAATGCACGAATAATCTGATCACCCTCCAGATGCCCCATCCGGTCATTAGCCTGCTTAAAGCCATCAAGATCGATACAGATCAACCCCAACTCAGCACCATAGCGCTTCGCCCGGCCCATTTCGCGAGCCACCTGACTAAAGAAATACCGCTGATTGAAGAGCCCACTCAAATCATCGGTAATCGACAGCTTTTTCAGATTAGCCTCGAGTAACTTCTGCTGGGACATATCATGAAAAAAACCAATGCTGCCGCGTCGATCTCCCCTACCCCCAATCAATGATGCCGACAACCTGATCGGCACCTGCTCACCACTCCGTGTTTGAATAAAGGTTTCATAGCCTTCAAGCCGCCCAAACCCACCACTACTATCGGAAATCATGAGACGGACAATTTCCCTGGCGACAGACTCATCCGGATAGACCACGGCGATGTGCAATTCACCTACCACTTCTGCCGCACTATAACCTAACAACTTCTCCGCAGCTGGATTAAACAAGGTGACAATGCCTGCATCATCCACAGCGATAACCGGATCTGGACAGATCGATGTTAAAGCCGATTGTTCAATAGAGATGGTCATAAGTTAATCCTGCGTATGGCTATGAATATAGAAACATCAGCGAACCAGGCTCAGCCTGATACAGTTTTTTAAAACAAGTACGGGGATTCTATAAAGGCCGCTATTAATAACATAAGCGGCTTAAAGCGACACCACCTTGAAGCACATTGATTACCCAATATGAGTGCAGCTACTTCCAGAGGAGCACATCAGACCAGGAAAATGCCTGATACACAAAGCACAAGCAAATATGCAGTTAAAATTAGCGTTCGCTAATCAAGATAGCGCAATAGATTCTAACGAAGGAATTCGATAACCAGAAAGGGAGGTGGCGGAATGGACGGGACTCGAACCCGCGACCCCCTGCGTGACAGGCAGGTATTCTAACCAACTGAACTACCACTCCGCAGCGGTTGAAGCTTTCGCTTCGATATTACGGGACTCGAACCCGCGACCACCATCGCCACATATGTGACAGCCAGCAATCATACCAATAAACACCACTTCGCAGTGGCTGAAGTTTTCACTTCAAAGCTTAGTGGTGGGCGTGGAGAGGCTCGAACTCCCGACATTCGCCTTGTAAGGGCGACGCTCTCCCAACTGAGCTACACGCCCACTAAGCAGACGGCCTTTGTACGATCTTTTCAGCACTTCGAAAAGAAAGTGGCGGAACGGACTGACTTTCGCCGTGAACCGTTACCTTGATAGATGACAGGCAGGTATTCTAACCTTTCATCTAAAATAGTGGCGGAATGGACGGGACTCGAACCCGCGACCCCCTGCGTGACAGGCAGGTATTCTAACCAACTGAACTACCACTCCGCATATTACGGGACTCTAACCCGCGACCACCATCGCCACATAAGTGACAGCCAGCAATCGAACCAACAACTACCAAACTACAGTAGTAAAGCTTAGTGGTGGGCGTGGAGAGGCTCGAACTCCCGACATTCGCCTTGTAAGGGCGACGCTCTCCCAACTGAGCTACACGCCCACTAAGCAGATGGCTTTTGTACGATCTTTTCAGCACTTCGAAAAGAAAGTGGCGGAACGGACTGGCTTTCGCCGTGAACCGTTACCTTGATAGATGACAGGCAGGTATTCTAACCTTTCATCTAAAATAGTGGCGGAATGGACGGGACTCGAACCCGCGACCCCCTGCGTGACAGGCAGGTATTCTAACCAACTGAACTACCACTCCGCAGTGGTTGAAGCTTTCGCCTCAAGAGTACAGGACTCGAACCCGCGACCACCATCGCCACATATGTGACAGCCAGCAATCATACCAATAAACACCACTCCGCAGCGGCTGAAGTTTTCACTTCAAAACTTAGTGGTGGGCGTGGAGAGGCTCGAACTCCCGACATTCGCCTTGTAAGGGCGACGCTCTCCCAACTGAGCTACACGCCCACTAAGCAGACGGCCTTTGTACGATCTTTTCAGCACTTCGAAAAGAAAGTGGCGGAACGGACTGACTTTCGCCGTGAACCGTTACCTTGATAGATGACAGGCAGGTATTCTAACCTTTCATCTAAAATAGTGGCGGAATGGACGGGACTCGAACCCGCGACCCCCTGCGTGACAGGCAGGTATTCTAACCAACTGAACTACCACTCCGCAGTGGCTGAAGTTTTCACTTCAAAACTTAGTGGTGGGCGTGGAGAGGCTCGAACTCCCGACATTCGCCTTGTAAGGGCGACGCTCTCCCAACTGAGCTACACGCCCACTAAGCATATGGCTTTTGTACGATCTTTTCAGCACTTCGAAAAGAAAGTGGCGGAACGGACTGACTTTCGCCGCGAACCGTTACCTTGATAGATGACAGGCAGGTATTCTAACCTTTCATCTAAAATAGTGGCGGAATGGACGGGACTCGAACCCGCGACCCCCTGCGTGACAGGCAGGTATTCTAACCAACTGAACTACCACTCCGCATATTACGGGACTCTAACCCGCGACCACCATCGCCACATAAGTGACAGCCAGCAATCGAACCAACAACTACCAAACTACAGTAGTAAAGCTTAGTGGTGGGCGTGGAGAGGCTCGAACTCCCGACATTCGCCTTGTAAGGGCGACGCTCTCCCAACTGAGCTACACGCCCACTAAGCAGATGGCTTTTGTACGATCTTTTCAGCACTTCGAAAAGAAAGTGGCGGAACGGACTGGCTTTCGCCGTGAACCGTTACCTTGATAGATGACAGGCAGGTATTCTAACCTTTCATCTAAAATAGTGGCGGAATGGACGGGACTCGAACCCGCGACCCCCTGCGTGACAGGCAGGTATTCTAACCAACTGAACTACCACTCCGCATATTACGGGACTCTAACCCGCGACCACCATCGCCACATAAGTGACAGCCAGCAATCGAACCAACAACTACCAAACTACAGTAGTAAAGCTTAGTGGTGGGCGTGGAGAGGCTCGAACTCCCGACATTCGCCTTGTAAGGGCGACGCTCTCCCAACTGAGCTACACGCCCACTAAGCAGATGGCTTTTGTACGATCTTTTCAGCACTTCGAAAAGAAAGTGTGGAACGGACTGACTTTCGCCGTGAACCGTTACCTTGATAGATGACAGACAGGTATTCTAACCTTTCATCTAAAATAGTGGCGGAATGGACGGGACTCGAACCCGCGACCCCCTGCGTGACAGGCAGGTATTCTAACCAACTGAACTACCACTCCAAACCAGTACAGGCTTCAACCCTGCGACCCTCTTCATTAAGAAAGAAAGCCAAGTAATTCAGCTAGTGAACCACCGTTTCGACTTGGTGGGCGTGGAGAGGCTCGAACTCCCGACATTCGCCTTGTAAGGGCGACGCTCTCCCAACTGAGCTACACGCCCCCTAAATCGAGTGCCGAATTATAAGGATTTTACTTGTTACGTCAAACGTTTATCTCAAATTAATTTCAACATCTCAGGTCACTCACCCTGGCTTACATCAGACTGCCCAGTGACGCAGCAAGCGCAATCATGACACTCTGCAATCAACTCAACACAAATCTATCTCAACTCCCTTGAAATACCAGCGTGCTCTGCCTGTAAACCTGTACTTCCAGTGCAGTGATAATTCCGCCGATGCGCTTACTCTCAGATAACGCACATATGTGTTACCAACCAGCAGACAAAGAACATCTATTAGCTTTTAATATCTTTTAACTAAGGAAGATAAAGCTATTTTCATCGGCGCATAGTTTCTATTTCTTCAACTGTGCAGATAAACTAGTCTCATATTAACCACCTTGCCATGTCACTTATATTGCCGGAACCATCAATGACCCAACACCTGAAGCAATTACTGGATAACTTTATTTCGCAATCGATGGCAGTCCAGCAGCAGCACAAACACCGCCTGCCGCAGACTGAGTTTGATAGCGAATGGCCTTCAGACTGCTATCAGGGCGAACCAAACGACAAAGGCCTTGTTGCATGGCAACCCGTACGGCAAACGCAACATACGGAACAGATGTTTGAACGTCTGGAAGAAGCACTTGGCTATGAAATCCATCAGGATATCCAGCTATGGTACAGTCGCTACTGGTCAGACCCACTGCCAGCCAGCTGCTCTGAAGGAGACCTTAGTCTACTCTTTGTATGGAATGAAGCCGACTGTGAACGCCTGCGGAGCAACCTGATAGGACATTTGCTCAACAAGCAGAAGCTCAAGCACCGGCCTACACTATTCTTTGCCTGCACTGAACCAGATGGTGATCAGTTCCTGAGCATCGATAATGAAACCGGCGAGGTTTGGCTGGAACAACCTGGCAAACTACCCCAGCGTAAACTGGCTGATTCTTTATCCGAGTTTATTGCTGACCTGACAGCAATGCCCATTGACGAGTAGTCATAATAAAAGAGCCTAACCAAAGGAAGGAATAACAGGATGAACAGAAACACTCTAATTTTAATCGCTAGCCTGCTATTACTGGGCGGCTGCAGTACATTTCAACCACATCAGATTAATCTGACATCGATTCATCCTGCAATCAGTCCGCAGCACAAACTCTCCGACTCACAACAGATTGAGGTGGAAAGCCAGGATATGCGTAGCTCCTCACTTATCGGTTTCCGCATCAGCCGTCTGAGTGACCGGGCAGAGGTTAACCTGCCACTGCCAGCGACAAAGGCTCTTTCAGAAGCCGCTAAAGTCGCCCTGGTAAAACTCGGTGCCACTCCGGCAGCTGACAACGGAACCGCAAAAATAACAGTAAAACTTGAGGAGCTAAGTTACACCGCCACTCAAAAAGCCCTTCAGACAGTCGATCTTAGCGTCACAATCCAGATCAATGCCGAGCAGTTTAATGAAACATTCAGCGGTAGCTACACTACTGATAAACAGTATCAGTATGCGACCACTCCTTCACTGCAAGATAACGAACAGATGGTCAATGAAGTCATAACACTCAGCATAGGCAGAGCCTTTAATGACCCGAAACTGATCAGCTTTCTTAAAAACTAAGTCTATTTCTGCGTTCCAAAGCCCGGTGTCATCACAATTATTGCACCGGGCCTCCTGCCCCCAGGCTAGCTAAACCAACCTATTAACAAACGGTGTATTGTCACACTACTCCCACCAAGCTTTTTATTACCAGGCTTTTATTACCAAGCTTTTATTACCAACCGACAGTATAAGATAGCAATCGGCTGATGTGGGCCATCGGTCGGCCTGACTCCTGCTGCCACTGATTAAATGCATCCTGTACCTTTTTCAGATCCCTTTTCGCAGTTGGCGCCTTATCAATAATGCCTTGCGCCTTAAGCGCAGCAACCACATCATCGGTCAGCAAAAAAGTATCTTTGCCCGCCTGACGAAGAAAATATGCGCCAGAGCGACCTCCCAGCTGCTGACCTTGTTTTTTAAGCAGCGCCCAAAGCTCGGTTATCTCTTGCTCCGGCCAGTCCGCTATCAGATTGGCAAAACTACCATATTGCGCCGCAAACTCAGTCACCATGAGCGCATTAGCCCGCACGGATTTAATCTTCCCCCAGTGACGAATAATAGCTTCATTCTGCATCAGGTTTTCTAACTGCTCATCGCTCATCAATGCAACTTTATGCGGATCAAACCCCCAGAACGCCAGCTCAAAAGCGGGCCACTTGCCATCGACCACAGAGTGCTTCAACCCGGCCCGGAAAACCCGTCGCGACATCTCTGATAACAGCCTGTCATCACTGATCATACGTATCTCATCGGCCGTTCTGATCTGAGGCAACAACGCTTCAATATCTTCACCAGACTTATGCGCGCTGACATGCTCATAAAGCCACTTAAATGATTTCACTGCTTACTCCTCCGGAGTTGAAAAACCCAATGCGACGGAATTAATACAATAACGTTGCCCGGTTGCTGTCGGGCCATCGGGAAACACATGTCCAAGATGCGCACCACAACTATTACAGACTACTTCTGTGCGGATCATACCGTGGCTGCTATCCCGGTTCTCAGCAATGTTGTCACTCTGCAAAGGCGCATCAAAGCTGGGCCAGCCACAACCGGCATCAAACTTTGATTCAGAACCAAACAGAGCCTCGCCACAGCAAGTACAGTGATACACACCATTATCAAAGTGCTGATCATATTGTCCGCTGTGCGGTCGCTCGGTCCCCTTCTGACGACATACATAATATTCATCAGGGGTTAGTTGCTGCTGCCACTCCTGATCACTCTTTTGTTTCTTATAATTTGTCATAGCGTCCACCGGTGCTGATTTACCGCTCTATTCTGCCCGACTGATACTGTTTTTGGCTGGGAAAGAGCGTATTATTGCCAACCTCTGGTAAAGATTTGTTATTACAACGGGTAAAGGCTTGTTATAACAGAAAAAATTACCGATCAAATATCTGAATATTGATACTGAATCATATTCCATTACAGGACAGCTCTACAGGGTTAATTACCATGTCAGTTATAAGAAAATCGAACAAGCTGATCAATGTCTGTTATGACATCCGCGGACCCGTTCTTCAGGAAGCCAAACGGCTTGAAGAAGAGGGACAGAGAATCATCAAACTGAACATCGGTAACCCCGCCCCATTTGGCTTTGAAGCCCCGGAAGAGATCGTTCAGGATGTCATCTACAACCTGCCTACAGCGCAGGGTTACTGTGACTCCAAAGGCCTCTTCTCCGCACGTAAAGCGGTGATGCAGGAATGCCAGAAAAAAGGCATCAGCAATATCGCAATCGAGGACATCTATCTGGGCAACGGTGTTAGCGAACTGATCGTTATGGCAACCCAGGGTCTGCTCAATGACAATGATGAGCTATTGATCCCGGCACCCGACTACCCTCTCTGGACAGCAGCAGCCAGCCTGTCAGGCGGTAATCCGGTGCATTACCTATGCGACGAGGAGCATGACTGGGCTCCGAATATTGATGATATTCGCAGTAAAATTACCGAACGTACTAAAGGTATCGTGGTAATCAACCCAAATAACCCGACCGGTGCGGTCTACCCTGAATCGGTTCTGAAACAGATCATGGAGCTTGCCCATGAATTCAGCCTTATCGTCTTTGCCGATGAGATTTACGACAAGATCACTTACGATGAGGCAAAACACATTCCGCTGGCTTCTCTCAGCGACGAAGTGTTCTGTATCACCTTCAACGGTCTGTCTAAAGCTTACCGTGCGGCAGGCTTTCGCTCCGGCTGGATGGTTCTCAGCGGACCTAAGCATCATGCTCGCGACTACATCGAAGGCCTGGACATGCTCTCTAGCATGCGCTTGTGCGCCAACGTACCTGCTCAGCATGCCATCCAAACCGCACTAGGCGGTTATCAGAGCATCAATGAGCTGATCATACCCGGCGGCAGACTCTACGATCAGCGTGATATTGCCTGGAAAATGATGAACGAAATACCTGGCGTTTCCTGCGTCAAACCAGAAGGCGCTATGTACCTGTTTGCCAAGCTGGATCCGTCCATTCATCCGATCAAAAACGATGAAAAGATGGCCCTTGATCTGTTACTGCAACAGAAAGTTCTGATTGTCCAGGGCAGCGGCTTCAATATGCCTGACACACAACATTTCCGCCTGGTATTTCTACCAAGGGAAGATGAACTTTGCGATGCGATTGAACGCATAGGCACATTCCTGAAAACATACTCGCAAGAGTAATAAAGCAAAGCGATCTCATATCGTAAAATGGAGATCGCTTTTTTTATTTTCCAAAGCATGCCTATACTCTGTAATATTTTTGTTATAAAACAGACATATACTCTGGCAACATTCAATCAGACCAGAGCTCACAACAACTCGACTTCTCGGAATCAGTATGTTTATTAAGATCAAGAAGAATTGCGGCATCTATATGGAACATAACGGGATGGAAAAGAACCACATCATCCCGGTTACCAGTAACTTTCTGCTTAATCTGAGCCAGGCGGCAGAGATCTCCTTCTACACTATCAAAGAGACTAAAACCCGTTACGACCTGGAGAACCACGAAATTTCTGTGCCCCCGCACACTCGCGTAATCCACCTACAGATGACCTATCGCTACTCCAGCACTAAAGAACGTATCGGTGATACCAAAGGTACTATCGTCGAGCGTAATTACTACAAGTTCTATTTCATGCCGGAAGAGATGGGTCAGTACGACGAGCTGCGCGCCCATATCGAAAACCAGGTTCTAAACCTGTAATAAGCACATATTCTCTGCAGTGCGGCCTGCATTCGGCAGGCCGCACGCAACTCTTCTGCCACACAACCTCCCCAAACTGAGTTTAAACTCTGTTGCAAAGTCATTGACTTAGGCTGAATCTATTAATCACTTATTACCGCGGCAGCAACTCGGCAGCGGTCCGTTGAATAGCCTGATATTGTCTAAGGAGTGGCTATGGAAGTCAGTGAACTATTGCAACAATCCGCTAAGTTACCGAATGTGCCTGATGTCGTCCGGGAACTAATCCAGCAGTTAAACAACCCCAATGCCGATTACGGCTCTATCGCCGAAAAAGTTACTAAAGACCAGACCCTGTCGCTAAAGATTTTACGACTGGTCAACTCAGCCCACTTTGGCCTCAGCCGAAAAGTGTCCTCCATTGACGAAGCGGTGGTAATGCTGGGTATGGTGCAGTTAAAAACCATGGTTATTGCCTCAGGTATTGCAGGCTCTGTAAAAGAAGTCGAAGGACTGGACCTGAAAAAATTCTGGGCCGAATCTTTCAGGGTCGCGACCCTTGCCAAATGGTATGCCGAGAAAACCGAGAAAGTTGACCCTGATGTCGCCTTCACCGTTGGCCTGATCCATAACATTGGTCGCTTACTGCTGCACATTGCAAAACCCAAGCTGGCCGAAGCGATTCAGAAACGGATCGAAGAAAGTAACTGCAGCCGATCCGCCGCAGAGATGGAACGCCTCAACTTCACCACCCCACAAGCGGGTCAGGCGCTGCTGCAACACTGGCAGTTCCCTGCAGATTTAGGGGAAGCGGTTCTGAACCATAAGCGGCCTCTGGAAGCTGAAAATCCAACCCCATTAAGCGCCGTCGTCAATATCGCTTGCTATATTAATGCCTGCATTCGCAAAGAGCGCAGCATTGAAGAGGTTATTGCCCGCTTCCCGAGGGATGAGGCTGGATTCGCAGGATTGCCAAGAGAAGTTATCGACGAAACCGAAACTGCAATGCAGATCGATTCAGGACTCGACAGCCTCCTTTGAACCTAAACAAGAAGCAGAACCTGAGTCACAACCTGACTCAGAACGACAAAGGCAGCCACTGGCTGCCTTTTTTAATTGAAGATCATACTCTGAGCGCTAGTCAAAAAACTTCACGTAACTGATCGCCTGTAAGATATGCTCAACATCCTTCATCGCCCGATGCCGGCGTAGCTGCGTTTTACAAACAAAATGATATTGCACCAACTCTTCACCGGTCAGCACCGTCTCCAACCCCTGTAAACGAAAGGCCATTTTAACACCGGCTTCGTCAAACAGGCGGGTTAACCAGAAATGATCAAACTCCCGGGCATCACTGAGCACATCATTACCTTTAAGGGCTTGGTTCATCCGCTCACAAGCAGCGGTTACCGCAATACCGTCACGTACCAGCTCGGTACGGCAAATGCCATGCATCTCTTCGGCAAAGTCATCCCAATAATTCCAGTCACTTGCAGTCTCCGGGTTGATAAGAAAGCTATCCGACTGGTTATCCGCGGTACTCTTCCAGGCGACTTCGACCGGATAAGAAAGGGGACCAAGGCCACTGGCCTCAAGATCGAGACAGATTAACTCCATTACTTAACCTAACTTTTTATACATCTTTATAAATACTCAACCCACAACTAGCGTGTTACCGATACCGCATCATCTGTCCGGGTAAACAACAATACTTTCAGGGCTTGCTCAGGATCGGCATCAGGAAAATCAACCGGATTATCGATCCGCTTTGTAAATGTAAACTCTGGACAGCATTCCTGCATTAATTGATGTAGGAAATCCGTCTCAAGTTGAGGAGAATTCAAACAAGTCAGAACCTGAGAACCCGGCACAGTAAGGTCAGGTAACTTACGTAACACCTTTTTGTAATCATTGCTGGCAACAAAACTACCACGCTGAAAACTAGGCGGATCAATAATTACCACCTCATAAGGCCCTTCCCGCTTCAACTTGCCCCAGGAGCGAAACAGGTCGTGGCCAAGAAAGCTGACTTTCTGCATAGGGTGCTGGTTAAGACGATGATTCTCCCGCCCGGTATTCAGCGCCCCCTTACTCATATCCAGATTTACAACTTTCTCAGCACCGCCGGCAATGGCCGCGATTGAGAAACCACAGGTATAGGCAAACAAGTTCAACACTCGCTTACCTGCGGCATTATCCTTGACCCAGCGTCGCCCTTCACGCATATCCAGAAACAAGCCACTGTTTTGATTTTTCAACGGCTTTACCCGGTACTTGAGCCCAAGCTCCTGCACTTCAATATGATCCGGTAAGCCACCAGCCAATTCATCCCACAGCACCTCTATACCGTCTTCCCGGCGGTAACGGTGTTGAACCAGCACTATTTTAGGACGAAGGTCAGCATCCAGTTGACGGAAGAACTGCTCAAGCTGTTCCAGATAACCAGGTTCAATCTCATCAAACAACCGGATGATGGCCACCGGAGGTAACAGATCGATAATAACCTGATCGAATCCCGGATAGCATCGCCCACGACCATGAAACAATCGTCGCACTTCACCATCAGCCAGAATCAGCTGCTCAGCAATGACTTTTAAAACTGTCTGCATAACACGGTAACTCACTGTTCGCGCCGGAAGAATATCCCGAAAATCGCGATTATAGTGCTCCATAACTTCCCGGGCCAGTTTTTCTTATGCACTTTTCCTGGTCTGCCTTGAAACTTTTCCCTGTTGCCTATATCTATAACATCATCCTAACTAAAAGAGCTTCTGATTCTATGATGCGCATTGTGCTTTTCCTGATGACCAACCTGGCAATTATTCTGGTCGCCAGTGTCACACTCAGCCTGCTGGGTGTAGGTTCTATTCTGCAGTCAAACGGAGTAGACCTTGATCTCGGCAACCTGCTGGTATTTTGTGCAGTATTCGGCTTTATTGGCTCATTCGTCTCACTGCTGCTATCTAAGTTCATGGCCAAAAAAGGCACCCGAACTGAAGTCATCACTCAACCACGTAATGCTGATGAGCAGTGGTTAGTCGACACGGTAAAAGAGCTGGCTGATCAGGCGGGTATCGGTATGCCCGAGGTTGGCATCTTCCCGGCGCAGCAAGCCAACGCCTTTGCCACCGGATGGAACCGCAACAGCGCGCTGGTCGCAGTCAGTATTGGCCTGTTACAGCGCTTTCGTCGTGAAGAAATACGTGCAGTACTGGCCCATGAAATTGGTCATGTTGCCAATGGCGATATGATTACACTGGCGCTGATTCAGGGCGTGGTTAACACCTTTGTCATGTTCTTTGCCCGTATCATCGGACACTTCGTCGACCGCGTCGTGCTTAAAAATGAGGAAGGCCATGGTATTGGCTACTTCATCACAACCATCGTAGCGGAGATAGTTCTTGGTATTCTGGCTTCGACTATTGTTGCCTGGTTCAGCCGCAAGAGGGAGTTTCGTGCTGATGAAGCCGGTGCAAAATTCGCATCACCCCACGCTATGATTGGTGCTCTTCAGCGCCTGAAGGCAGAATCCAACGTACCCGACCAGATGCCGGACACTCTGACCGCTTTCGGTATCAGCAGCCACATGAAGAATGGATTTATGGCAGCTTTCGCATCACATCCACCACTGGATGATCGTATTGCAGCTCTGCAGCGACTCAGCTAAATGCTTTTGATATACCCACTAAACGCCCTTCCGGGCGTTTTTTTGTACTATCAGAAAGCGACTGTAGTTCATCGCACATTTTTTCTAAGACAAGGTCTGTCTAAAACCAATCATCTCTAAGACAGAACCTTTCTAAGACAGAGCCACTAGCATTTATAAAAATATATGCCAGACTTTTTGCTCAAAAAATTCTCATAATTACTACTCATTTCTATAAGAATTATTCATTTTCTCCTTTGCATTTCTTGTCCCATAATCTGGTTAGACGCGAACCTGTGAGGCACACGGGTTTGATCATGTGAAACGCTGGCATTTGACGGATTCACAACAGTATCCGGCAGCATTTTCCCAACCTATTTACATGTGAAGAGCGAAGCCATGACTGACGATAAAGCAACCAAGACGCCAGAAGAGACCATCGACTTAGAAGAAAGCTGGGACGACAGCGGCAACGATGTAGAACTGGACGCAAAAGAGAAAAAGTATTGCTGTGACGCTGAGAAAAGACGCCGTATTGAGGCGCTTCGGGAACAGCAGGAATTAAAACACGAACTGCGGGAATTTTACGACGACTGAGGGCGGAGTCTCCGCCCTTATCTCATCAACGCAATGCTTCTCACCCAACAGCCTTAACCAAAACGTCACCTGATTGTCACAGAGCATACATATGAAAACGGTTTTATTGCTCTATCAAACTGACAACTTCAAGGTATAGAACAATGAGCAGTAAAATTCGCCTGGACGATCTGCCGATCGAAAACCTGGATGAGTTCTTTTTCACCGGCGTGGAACCCGAACGGCAGATCCCCCCCCGCGCCAAAAAAGAAAGCGCGAGATGATCGATGACTATATAGAGGCTCGCAGCCTGAAGCGCCAGCTCAGCGAGTCTTACGAACTCTGTTAAGCAGAACCGGTGAGCTAACAGCAACCCGGTTAACAAGCAATATTAGCGACTGCGTTGCGGCCTGGACTTACCGGCCGCAGTACGGCTCTTAATTCGCGCCTTAACAGTGTCGTTGCCTGATTTCTTAGCCCCCGAACTCTTAGCAGCTGTTTTTTTAGCCACTGCCTTATTAGCTCCTGAACTCTTAGCCCCTGAACTCTTAGCCCCTGAACTCTTAGCCCCTGAACTCTTAGCTCCTGAACTCTTAGTTCCTGAACTCTTAGCTCCTGAACTCTTAGCCCCTGAATGCTGCGCAGATTTTTTAGCGTAAGCTTTAGCGGGACTCTTGCGCCCCCTACCTTGCTTAGCCGTCTGACCACCAGCAGCCCGCCGTGAAGAAACGTCATCTGAGTCTTCCGGGACCAGTTGGCTTGCACCACTGCCAATCAACTCAGTTCGGCCCATCTCTTTCAGCTTCAAGCGCAAGGTCGGCCAGTTTTCCTGATCGTGATATCGAAGCAGTGTTTTATGCGCCTTACGCTGCTCTTTATCCTTAGGGATATAGAGTCTTTCGCTCTTATAGGTAATCTGTTTAAGGGGATTTTTTTCTGAATAATACATCGCCGTTGCCAGTGACATAGGCGATGGGTAAAAGTTTTGCACCTGATCGACCTTAAGATCGTTCTGTTTCAGCCACAATGCCAGACTAAGCATATCTTCGTCTTCACACCCTGGATGGGCGGCGATGAAATACGGAATCAGGTACTGT
Source organism: Amphritea sp. HPY (assembly GCF_050870985.1). Classification (NCBI taxonomy): domain Bacteria; kingdom Pseudomonadati; phylum Pseudomonadota; class Gammaproteobacteria; order Oceanospirillales; family Oceanospirillaceae; genus Amphritea; species Amphritea sp. HPY. The sequence goes on from NZ_CP194015.1 coordinate 1,861,674, forward strand.
TTTTTACCTGCCTCCCTGGAGAAGCGATCAAACATTTTCTTAAAGTCGTAGTAAGTCCCCATACCCGGTTTCATCATCTTGCTAAGGGTATTTTCTTCACTGTGCTCTGGTGCGATCTTGAGATAGCCCCCAACATGATAGGTAACCAGTTCCCTGACATATTCAGGATCCCGTACCGCCAGGTCATAGCGCAGGCCGGAAGCGATCGCAATATTATGGATACCCTTTATTTTCCGAGCTTTACGGTACAGCTGAGTCGTCGGACTATGATCAGTATTCAGGTTGCTGCAGATCGTCGGGTAGACACAACTGAGCTTACGACAGTTGGACTGTATCTCATCATCGTTACAATTGAGGAAATACATATTCGAGGTCGGGCCACCGAGATCTGAGATCGAGCCGGTGAAACCTGGCACTTTAACTTTTATGTCTTCGATCTCATTGAGAATCGATTCATGGGAACGACTCTGAATAATCCGCCCCTCATGCTCAGTAATCGAACAGAAAGTACAGCCGCCAAAACAGCCACGCATAATATTGATCGAGAACCTGATCATATCGTAGGCCGGGATCTTATCCTTACCGTACTTCGGATGGGGTATACGTTGATACGGCAGGTCAAATACCGCGTCCATCTCCGGCGTCTCTAACGGGATCGGCGGTGGATTTACCCAGATCTCACGATTGCCATGCTTTTGCATCAACGTACGGGCATTATGCGGATTAGATTCCTGATGCAGCACCCGGGATGCGTGAGCATAGAGCGACGGATCCTTTGCGACTTTCTCAAATGATGGCAGGCGAATATAAGTAGTTTCTTGCTTAAGCTTTTGTTTGCGCTTAAGCGGCATCGGAATAATACGTATCGGAGCAATCTCAGGATCATCCGTTGCCGACACAGAACTATCAGAACCGCACCGTTTAGTCGATGGGTCGAGTAGCTTATCAGCACCACTCTGATCATTGCCAAAGTCATACGGGTTATGCAGTTTATCTATATTACCCGGCCAGTCGATACGGGTGGAATCAAGCTCAACAAACCCGGCTGGCGCTTGCTGGCGAATATGCACAGTACCACGAAGGTTCCACATATCTGCCACAGTTTTACCTGCAGCTAAGCCGTGGGAAAGCGCGACAATAGCCCGTTCAGCATTACCGTATAACAGGACATCAGCGGTCGCATCCAGCAGTACCGAACGCCGTACCTTATCGCTCCAGTAATCATACTGCGCTATCCGCCTCAGACTCGCTTCAATACCGCCCAGCACAACTGGCACATCAGTATAGGCTTCCTTACAGCGCTGACTGTAAACGATGACTGCGCGGTCCGGCCGGCTACCGCCTTTACCCCCCGCAGTGTAAGCGTCATCATGGCGCATACGCAGATCGGCAGTATAGCGATTGATCATCGAATCCATATTGCCCGCAGTGACACCAAAATAGAGATTAGGCTTACCCAGCGATGTAAACTGATCGGCACTGCGCCAATCCGGTTGGGAAATTATTCCGACCCGGAAGCCCTGAGCTTCGAGTAAACGGCCCATCACCGCCATACCAAAACTGGGATGATCGACATAGGCATCGCCGGTCACGATGATGATATCGCAACTGTCCCAACCCAGCGTTTCCATCTCCTCACGGCTGGTCGGTAAAAACGGAGCGGTACCGAAGCACTCAGCCCAGTAACGGGGGTAGGAGAAAAGTTCTGGAGCTAATTTTTTCATCGATGATCTGTTCAGGTATCTTGCGAGAGACTGGTTATTTTCGCAGGATCATATTCACACTGGTTGTCATGTGCAAACATATCCTGCGCACTACTTGCTCACTTGCTATCCGCGCCAGCCTTAGACAGATGTGCTGTTTCGCAGCAGATAAAAATTGAGTAAAATAGTCGGACTTTTGTTTCGAAATCGAATGATACCGAAATAATACTGAAAAGAGTAGAAATAGCGACAGCTGAGCAAATTATGACCAGAGAAAAGCCGACAACCCCCGCAGACTATGAATGCTGCGAAAGCGAGTGCTCCCCCTGCGTATGGGATACTTATTATGAAGAGCTAAACGCCTGGAATGCAGAACAGAAAGCAGCTAAACAAGCCGCGGCAGCAAACACTGCAGAAAAGGAGGCTTGAGCCTCCTTTTGATTTTCCAATAACTGATTACGACTCAGAAATCACCTCTATCCGGTGCCCCTCGAAATACTCCGATAACTCACCAATCGGTTGCAAATTCAGAGCAAAGTCACGACCGATCTTTTCAACTGCTTCGCAATGTTCCGGGTCAACGGCAACCAGAAGCCCGCCGCTGGTTTGAGGATCACAGAGTAACTGCTGTTGACGCTCACTAAGAGGTCCTAATTTATCGCCATAGCTATCAAAGTTACGCTGGCTGCCTCCGGGAATACATCCCAGCTTAAGATACTGCTCAACGCCATCCAATAACGGAATTGAAGCCTCATCAAGCCGCGCCGCAACGCCGCTACCCTCACAGATCTCCAGCAGGTGCCCCAACAAGCCGAAGCCGGTAACATCGGTAATCGCTCTGACGCCATCCAGTTCTGATAACTGCCCGCCGATCTTATTCAGGGTGGTCATATTTTCAACCACCAACTGTTCATGCTCTGCACTCAGATGATCCTGCTTGCGAGCAGTGGTCAATATGCCAACCCCTATAGGCTTAGTCAGATATAACTTACAGCCCGCCCGGGCGCTGCTGTTACGTTTAACTTGTGCGGTCGCTATAGTACCCGTCACCGCCAGGCCGAAAATTGGTTCCGGGGCATCAATGGAGTGACCTCCGGCGAGGGCGATACCAGCCTCACGGCATACGGCCCTGCCGCCTTCCAATACTCTCTGCGCAATTTCTGGCGCCAATGTATTGATCGGCCAGCCCAAAATAGCGATAGCCATCACCGGTATACCACCCATAGCGTAGATATCACTAATCGCATTGGCCGCGGCGACCCGACCAAAATCATAAGGGTCATCAACGATAGGCATAAAGAAATCGGTGGTACTGATCAACGCCTGACCGTTGCCCAGATCGTAGACTGCGGCATCATCGCTACTCTGATTACCAACCAGTAAACGGGGATCATCAAATCCGGGCTGATCTGTTTGCAGAATCGTTTTCAGTACCGCCGGTGAAATCTTGCAGCCACATCCGGCACCATGACTATAGGCGGTCAGTTTTATATCACTCATTTTGTCCACTTCATTTTCCGACGACTAAAACAGTAAACCGCAATCATAACTGAAGCATTGGCAGCGGGTATTGGTAACGGTAAGATTCCCTGATCTCAATCAAACCGGGAATAACAATAAAGATGAGCAACCGAGCCCCCGTTATATACAGTACCCAAATCAAGCCCGAATGGCTTGATTACAATAACCATATGAATGTCGCCTACTATGTTTTGATCTTTGATCTGGCCGGTACCGAACTGGTCAGTCAGCTAGGTCTGAGCGTGGAAGTTACCAAAGCAACTGATATCTCATGGATGGTGCTGGAAAATCACATCACTTATAACGCAGAAGTCGTACTGGACCAGCCGGTAGAAGTCCGGTTGCAGCTATTAGATCACGATGAAAAACGCCTGCATCTCTATTTTGAGCTGTATGCCAAAAACAGTGATGGTACTGAATATCTGTCTTCTACACTGGAGCAGATGGCGATGTGCGTAGACCTCAAAGCCCGCCGCGGTTGTGCGTTTCCTGCTGAAATTGCGGCCAATATTCAACAGGTCGCAGATCGGCAAGCCCAACTGGCAATGCCTGAAAATATCGGTAGAAAAATTGGCATTCGTAAAAAATAATCTCTCGCAAGCTGAACTATCCTCTGCCCGGGATTCCTCTCTGCCCCCCCTAAGAGAATCCCCTAAGAATAGTTTGGCAAACCATCAAAAAAATCACGCTCAGATCGTGTCTTGTTTAGCATATTTTTTTAATTTAATTAGCGCTAAAGTCAGCTTATAACCTGAACCGAATCAGTATATTCTTGTCCACCTTGATTAAGACTCCAACAGGTGACGCGCAGTGAACAGGGATATTCTCAATAAAGCAGCAGAACAGGGTGTTATTTCTCAACAACAGGTTACCCCCCTGCTTGAATTTATTCAGTGCTATGATGAAACTGAGACAGAAGTTACCGATCCGGCCCACGCTGAAGAACAACTTAAGTTTATCCGTAATTTTGGCGACATTTTCATTACGCTGGGTATCGCTTTTGTCGCGGTCTCAATTTCGGCAATGGATCTGTCAGGCCTGCTCTGGCTGATTCCCACTGGCCTGTTTTTATTAACATCAGAATGGTTGGTACGAGCCCGCCGCTTGGCCTTGCCTGGTATTGCGCTACTCATATCGACCCTGTTCTTTGTCAGCCGCGCGCTGGGTATCGAAGAATTTGGTAATTCCTCGCTGCAGTTTCTGACCCTCAGCCTCTGCTCTCTGCTTTACTACCTGAGATATCGCATGCCGTTCAGCCTGATGCCGACCGCTGCAGGTATTGTTGCCGCAATTATCAGCCAGTTTGGTGTTGATATGGTTGCTCACCAATACCTGTTCAGTCTGCTGGGGGGGGCTGTATTTGCTGTTGCGATGGCATTCGATGCCCGCGACCGAAACCGCAGTCAACGCTATAGCGATTGCGCCTTCTGGCTACACTTGCTGGCATCACCACTGATCGTTCACGGGATGATGACCAGTATCCTGTTCAGTGATAGCCAGCTATTATCTTCAGGCCTGTTTAAAGAGATTGGCTTATTAATATTTTTCCTGATATTCATGCTCACCGCGCTGCTGGTTGACCGTCGCGCCATGCTGGTATCCAGCCTGGCATATGCCATTTATGCGATCTTTCAGGTAGTAGAGAATAGCCCCCTCGAAGCCGAAAACCTGCCTCTGTTTGTGTTTATTGGTTTTGGCATATTCATCGTGTTCTTTGGCACATACTGGTATAAAGCCCGTAGTCTTATTTTCGGCGGGCTCAAGGCTAGCCGTCTGGCCCGGTACCTACCCTATATCTGAAAATAATCGCATCAAGGCGACAAACTTAACAAGGCCTTAAAACGGCGGATTCTCAGTTGAAAAATGATCCAGCCAGAAATTCGGTCATTTATGAATTACAGCTTAGGCTTTAAGTAACAGAGATATTATTGGCAAGGGCTGACTTTACACTGCGTGAGGTCACCGAAATGAAATATCTATATCAGTTACTTGCAGCATTGACCCTGCTGTTTATTGCGACCACCGCTCAGGCCGATCAATCTTACAGGTTGTTCGGTGGCTTAGTGATAGAAGGCGATGATTATCAGATCTACCTGGGTGCTCCTATCCGCAGTTACGGTGGAATCAGACATAATTACCGCCATCACTATAGAGCGCCTGGTTATCGGCAATATAAACGCGGCCGCCATGATTACAGGCATCCCCACTCAAGTTATAAAAAGTACCGTCATAGAGACTACCGCTATAAGCATGACGATCATGCTATTCACCCACGTTTTTACAGAGACCGGCAGCAGAGACATCAAAGGCGCCATCGCTCAGGCTATTACAGAGCTCAGGATGGAATACGTAATGACTATCGATTGTACCGACATAGACGGCATTACAACAATTGGTGACCATCGCCTGGGGTAAAGATTGCCTGGCAAGCATTTAAAAACGCCAGGCAGAACCTGCCCGGGATCAAGTTACATAACTCCGGATTCGTTTTACAATGAACGTCTCTAACTGACCTATCTAACCGACCAACCGACCAACCGGATAAAAATTGATGACAGAACAACCTGATTCACAGCATTGCAAACAATGTGACTTCAAATTTGATGCCGGGAGAATATCCTGTCCGTCATGCGGCACTCCGGTGGCCAAAAGCGAAACTGTAAAAAATAAGCGATTTATCGGGTATTTTATCTGGCTGGTTATATTCTGCGCCGTAGTAATTTTGATAGCACCACGTTAATCACAAGGCTTACCTAACAATTTCCGTAACGAGCAATACAGCGCCCGGAGCTCAACCCAGCATAGCCAATACAGTGAGCCGGCACTGATTTTTGCCGTATTCGTTTGCCTGTCTGGCGCTCTGACAGGCTCTTCCTTATTACCGTTTACACCAGGATTACAAACATTACTCTTCTGTTGCTGCAGAAAATCCCTCCGTAACTGCGCATCGTTGGCCAGTTGAGTAAACTTTGCCAGCGCCTTACTATCCATCCCCGCCAGCATTGAGCTACGTACCTTATGCCGTTGCTGATGCAGGCGACGTATCTTTACTGTGCTCCACATATCTTAACCTTTCTGTAACTGATCATCTGTTAGAGTAGGCCGCAACCTGATAGGTTCAGAGAGCCTATATTTATCGGAAAAGTAAGCCAATTGCATCGCTCACCCGGGGCGGCCCTGCGTCGCTCCGGCCCTAATCCAGATCAATCAGTGCTTAAAAGCCCCTCCACACCCCCCGGTTAAACCGTTACAATTGCCAGCGTTTTATATTTAGCGGAGCCCCTCCTTGCAAAACATCTACGAACAGACCCGACAGGCACTACTTCTGGAAGATCCTGATCACAAGCTGGAACTGACTATGCAACTGGCAGGTCTGTGGGATGCCGGTCAGCTCGAATGGCAGGAAGGTCCGGCACCGCAGCTACTAAACGAACCAGGTCGACCGGACAAGCCGGAATTCGTACTGCCCGCCAATGTAAATAAACGAAAAATGGGCAAAGAGGAAGGTCGTGCTGCATTAATACATGCATTGGCCCATATCGAGCTTACCGCCGTTAACCTGGCGCTGGACTCCGTCTATCGCTATCGCGACATGCCGAAGGAATACTACGCAGACTGGATGCAGTGCGCCCGGGAAGAGTCCACTCATTTCCTCGCCTTGCGTGGCCGACTGCGTGAGATGGGCTACGATTACGGCTCGTTTACCGCGCATAATGAACTCTGGAATACCGCGGTCGATACCGCCCACGACATGATGGACCGTATGGGCATCATACATCGGGTGTTCGAAGCCCGAGCGCTGGATGTAGTACCCAAAACCATTACCCGATTCGACAAGTTGGGTGATCGTAAAATGGTCAGTATCCTGACTATGATTGCCAACGAAGAGATTGGCCATGTCAGTTCCGGCACCCGCTGGTTTCACCACCGCTGCGCCGAAAAAGGGCTCGATCCGGATAGCACATTCATTGAGCTGTTATGGAAATATATGAAAGGCCCGTTAAAAGGCCCTTTCAATCATGAAGCGCGTATCAAAGCGGGCTTTACTGAACAGGAACTGCAGATGATGGAAGCGATGGAAAGACCTGCGTCAAAAGACTGAACCGCTAACACCTGAGACTGGCTAAAAGGTAAGGCCGTGGGCTCCCGCCACCCCCCCTGCTACCGCAATCAGACTCAAACTTAATAAAATCCTGTGCATCCGATGAATCTTCCGAAAAGTTGCATCACTATCACGTAATGCCTGCTCTCTGAACCAGCGATGCAGGAACCAAGGCTCAAATACAAACAGAACCAGTGTAAACAACAGCCAGACCAGCGTCATCAGATGAAGCCACCAAAACTGAGGCTGCAGATAGCGTTCCCAGGCATCCAGGTAATAGAGCATATAGAAGCCACTCAGGCCAGTCACCAGGGTGGTAATCTTTGCCTGCAAGGCAAACCGCCCTTCAAGGGTCTCAAACAGCTCCAGACGCTGTTCCTTTCCCGCCAGCTGTTTTACCGCACTAAGCAATACTGTCGTGACAAAGGCCACCCCTCCTATCCACAACACTACAGCTAAAACATGCAATGCTCTGGCAGCAATAAACAGATTGAACTCGCTCATTATTTTCCTTGCGCTGCTGAAGTTTGAATTACCATAACCAAATACCCTGGTCAGTAACTTGATAGCCGATCAAGTACCTTTGCCCCCTTCCCTCTGAGTACAATATTACCCGCTATCAGATGCGTAAAAGCCTCACCGGTCAAAGGTTCACTGAAATAAAACCCCTGCACAATATCGCAATCATTGCGCTGCATAAACTGTAACTGTTGCCGGTTTTCAATGCCTTCGGCAACAACCCTCAACCCAAGGTGCTTGACCATCACCATCGTCGCTTCGACAATTGCTACATCGTACGCATCATTCGGTACATCCTGGATAAACGACTTATCGATCTTTAAAGTGTTAATCGGCAAGCGTTTAAGATAAGCCAAAGACGAGTAGCCGGAACCAAAGTCATCCAGCGCAATATTTAGCCCAAGACGCTTTAATTTATGCATTTTTCTGATCGTTTCATCAATATTTTTGATCGCAACGTTTTCGGCTAACTCAAGTTCCAATAAAGAGGAATCAATCGCTGCGTTACTGACAATAGTTTCAATCTGCTCGTTGAAGCCACGGTGTCGAAACTGAGCAGCACTGACATTAACCGAAACCCGCAGTTTATCGTGACCACTACACTGCCAACGCTTCATCCAGTCACAGGTATGGCGTAACACCCAGGTGCCGATTTCAATAATCTGACCACTCTCTTCCAACTGAGGAATAAAGTCTGCAGGCTGAACCAGCCCCTTATCCGGATGATTCCAGCGCAACAACGCCTCAACCCCTGTAATGTTTCCGCTACTAAGATTGATCTGAGGTTGAAAATAGAGACAGAACTCATCATTGACGAATGCACGCTGCAGCTCCGCTTCATAAGCCCGACGCTCATCTACCGCAACCTGCATCTCATGATTATAAAAACGGATACGATTGCGCCGTGCATTCTTGGCCTGATACATAGCAACATCGGAATAACGCATAACATCTTCAACCTGGTCGTCATCGCCAGGAAAAATTGCCGCACCAATACTCGCTGAAATATGAATACTGGTATTGTTCAGCACTATCGGGGCTGATATATACTTTTTGACCGTTTCAGCAAGCTGATCCAATATGTGACTGGCATGCTGCTTATCAGTGCCCAGGTCAGTAACGTAGATAATGAATTCATCACCACCTATGCGCGAGACTATATCTTCAGCGCGCAGATTCTGCTTTAGCCTGTAAGCTATCTCGATGAGAACCTGATCACCTGCGTTATGGCCGTGAGTGTCATTTATCAGCTTAAAATTATCCAGATCAACATACAGTACTGCCGCGAAAAAGCCGTGCCGCTTGGTCAGTGGCAATGCACTTTCCAGGTGTTCAATCAGCAAGCGTCTGTTGGGCAGATCGGTCAGCGCGTCGTGATACGCCAGATGTTTTATTTGCCGCTCAGCTTCTTTACGCTCGGTGATATCGGTAAAACTGGCAACAAAATTGGTTATCTCTCCTTGCTCACTTCTAACGGCCGTTGCGACCAGCCATTCGGGAAAAATATCGCCATTTTTCTTACGATTAATAACCTCCCCCTGCCAGCGTCCATGTTGATTCAACTCAGACCACATCTGACGATAAAACTCGGTATCGTGCTCACCGGATTTAAGAATTCCGATATTCCGACCGATCACCTCCTGCCCCGAGTAACCGGTTATCTGAGAAAAAGCCTGATTGGTACGAATAATATTAGCCTGACAATCTGTCACGACAATCGCTTCGATAGTATCGAAAGCATAAGCGGCTACTCTTAACTCGTCTTCGGCCAGGCGTCGCTCAGTGATATCACTCAAGGTACCGGTCAGACCCGAATAACGCCCGGTTTCATCTTTTACCGCCCGGATGTAAAGCTCCAGCAACAGAACCTTGCCGTTGGCAGCCGTAAAGCTCAGCTCACGACTGAAGTACTGGATATCGCCCTGAAGCAGGCGAAAAAAAGCGAGTCTACAGGCAGCCGAATCCAGCTCATGCAAGTGTTGGAACAGAGTACTGCCTATTGATTCAATACCACAAAATCCGGTAACGAACTGCCAGGCAGGATTTAAAAAAGTCCATTTAAAGTCGCTATCGATATGAAACACAACATCGCGCAGATGGTTTACCAGTTCCTGATAGCGTTTTTCAGATGCCTGAATATTTTCTATCAGCCTGTTCTGGGCCTCTACCAATAACTCATTATGGCTTATTCCATTTGCCATTTTATCCCTATATCCCTAGTTCATCTATGACGTCCTGTGATGATCTAACATTAGCATAGAGCGGCATTATTTCATTGCAATAGTATTCCTGCTCAAAGGCTGTTCGTGCAACGGTACAGTCACTCAACACCGTAACGTTAAACCCGAGATCAACCGCTTCCCTGCCCGCAGTATCGATACAAAGTGAAGTTACAGCCCCGGCGATAATCACATCTTCTATCTGCTGTTCACGCAGTAACTCGGCAAGACGAGTATTAGAAAATGCATTCAGCCCCCGTTTGCCTGGCAAGCTTATCAGATCCTGACAGTCTTGCAGCTGCGGAATAGTTTCAGCCCCCGGCTGTCCCGAACGAAAAGCGCCATTATCTTTGATAAGTTTCAGAATACCGATAGGATCATTAAGCTCACTATAATCCGGGGTAAAAATAATCGGCGTTGATGCCAAGAGAATATCTGCCTGCTGACACTTATCGATCAGCTGCAGTGTTTTATCTAATACCGCGCCCACCTGACTACTGTCTTCCAACGCACCATGCAAAATACCCTGCGCCGAAAAATAATCATTCTGATAGCCGATCAGCAACACCGCTGTTCGCTTATTGTCCATAATTCCCCCCCTCCATTATTTACTGAACCGGAGTTATAAAGACATTAGGTTAACAAGGGTATTATAAATCGTATTTTTTGTATGATTATTTCTAATACAGCATTGATAATATTAGTATTTTTCAAAAACCTGTTTAATTAACCAACTATTTCTGAATAATATTCGCTAATAAAATCAATAAACAATCTAACTTTTGCACTGAGATGTCTACGGTGAGAATAAACCGCGTACACCCCTATTTTATGGGGTGTATATTCGCTAAGAACCTGATTCAGACGACCATTTTCAATATCGGTACCGATAACAAAGCCTGGTAATAAACCCAGACCATGGCCAGCAATGACCATCTGATGCACTGCCGTTGCACTGTTCACCCGTATGTTTCCACTGACTGTAATCACCCCTCCCTCATAATCAGCAACCGGCCACCGCTCACCGCGTCTCAGGTTTGAATCGATAAGACAGTTATGATCCGCTAGCTGCTCCGGTGTTTCCGGCATAGGGTGGCGCTCCAAATACTCTGGCGAGGCACAGATCAGCAGCTCGATATCCGCCAGTTTTTTAGCAATCAATGAGGAATCCGGGAGTTCCCCGATGCGGATCGCCACATCGACCCCCTCTTCCACAATATCGACGTATCGATCAGCCAGCTGCATATTGATCTGCACGTCCGGATAGCGCGCCATAAAACCTGATAGAGGGCGCATCAGATGCAGTTCTGCGAAAGTAACCGGGGCACTGATTGAGAGTTCACCCCTTGGCTGTGAATGACTGTCCTGCACCGATTGTTGCAAGACCTGAAACTCTTCAAGCAAGGGCTTAGAGCGTTCATAGTATGCGCGACCCACAGTCGTCAACGACACTTTACGGGTAGTTCGATGCAGCAACCGGACACTCAGATCCGCCTCTAGTTGAGCGACGTATTTACTCACCAGATGCTTCGACCAGCCAAGCTTTCTTCCTGCAGCCGAAAAGCCCCCTTCTTCAGTCACAGCAATAAAGGCTTTAATACAGGTAAGGGTATCCATTTTCACACCACTGTTAACAGTTTGTTAACTATCCTATACCAAAACCCATAATTATCACGCCTTATATTTACTATAAGATAGTTACCAGTATTTAGGGTCTGAATAATCCCATAGATTATTCTGCACACAGGTCACAGTGATGAGGGTTCTTAAATGTTGGTCAACGGTATTTGGCAAGGCGATTGGCAACCGGTTCAGGAGAAGGATGATGATGGGCGCTTTATTCGGCAAACATCACAATTCAGGAACTGGATTACTGCAGATGGCAATGCCGGTCCGACAGGCAAAAGTGGCTTTCCGGCAGAGCCGGGGCGCTATCGCCTGTATGTTGCGCTGATCTGCCCCTGGGCTTGCCGGACTTTAATGACCTTGCAACTTAAAGGCCTGCAAGACTCTATTGAAGTGGTCGTGCTTAATCCCGTACTGAGTGACCAGGGCTGGCAATTTGGAGGCTACCCCGACACCGGAGCAGCACCTTTTGCCGGCTGCCAATACCTGCATCAACTTTATACTGCTGCTGATTCCGGCTATACCGGACGCGCCACTGTGCCCTTGCTCTGGGATACCAAACAGAATGTCCCGGTAAACAACGAGTCTGCCGATATTATCCAGATGTTTAACTCCGCCTTTAATCATCTTACCGGCAATGACACCAACCTTCGTCCGGCGCATTTGGAAAATGAGATCGACAACTTAAATGAGTGGCTCTATAACGCAGTCAATAACGGCGTCTATAAAAGCGGCTTTGCGACCTCTCAGCTTGCCTATGAAGAAGCTTACAACAGCCTGTTTAACGCACTCGATAAAATTGACCAATTGTTAACAGCGCAACCATTTTTGCTGGGCGAGCAGTTAACTGAAAGTGACATCCGCTTATTCGTCACCCTGATCAGGTTTGATGCTGCCTATCATGGCCTGTTTAAGTGCAACCAACGCACCATTGCCAGCTATCCCTCTCTGCATCAATACCTGAAACGTATCTATGACATTCAGGGCATCAGCAGAACCGTCAATATCGACCATATAAAGCAGGGCTACTATTCAATCAGAGCGCTAAATCCGAACGGTATAGTACCCGCAGGACCAGAAAATCTGTTTGATTAATCAGGCTAGTATTATGACTTTTCCGGCACTGTTTATATCCCACGGCTCACCGATGATTCTGCAGCAGCAGAGCCCTGCCAGACAGGCAATCAGCGAGCTATCATCCGGTATTCCGCGACCCGAAGCGATTATTATCATGACAGCACACTGGCTTACCGGCGAGCGCATCGGCGTCAGCAGCTGGAACAGCGCCAGCCTTATATATGATTTCTATGGATTTCCGGCTGCACTATACAACTATCAATATCCAGCCAGTGGCATGCCAGCCTTAGCTGATAATATTGTATCCAGGCTCCAGCATGCCGGCCTTGATAGTTTTACCGATAAGCAACGGGGGCTAGATCATGGCAGCTGGGTTCCCCTGCTACTGATGTACCCTCAGGCAGATATTCCGGTGATACAAATATCAGTTCCTCAGCGATCGGATAACCGGATACTGCTGCAACTTGGCGAGCTGCTGGCACCTTTAAGGAACAAGAACCTGTTGATAGGCAGCGGGCTGCTGACCCACAACCTGGCGTTGATGACCTCAGGAGGTCAACAACATCCCGACCTCAAGACGTTTATTGATCCGTTGACGCCAATGCTGGAGCTGGTCGATAAAACTGCACTCGAGGGTTGGAAAAATATTCCCTGTGCGCAACTGTTTCATCCCAGCGATGAACATTTTCGACCGTTACTGTTTGCTGCCGGGGCTGGCTCTGAAGGCCGCTTACTGCACCGCTCGATTGAATATAGCTCAATTGCGATGGATATCTGGCAGTTTGACTAAATTGTTAAACAGTTAATTACTTAAGCAGCGATTACCCAGATTGGGTAATCGTTAGACCGTTCTAACCGCGAATCAATTGCGGCCCCTGAAAATGAGTATACACTGAAAAGGATCCGGGCCTCTTTCAACCGACGCAAGGTTCTTTCCAGCAGAACCCCCCCATTGTTGGGGGTCCGGATTCTTTTCCCCTGTCAGACTCAAATCAAGCCAACTCTTTGACATTCAGACTCAGATGATGCTCAGCATCACTGAGGTATAGTTCATCGTCCGTGATCGACAACGACAGCGACATATTACGCGAGACAAACTGTTCCAGCTGATCTACCTCGGCAGAATCAAACTGAGACACCGAAACCTTTGGCAGCGCAGCCAGATCAGCGCCCTGCTTTTGCCACCAGATATCCGCATCACTACCATAGGCATACAAGGTGATTTTTGGGGCACGGCTGACGGCCTTACGAATCCGATCCGGCGACGCCTGACCCAACTCAATCCAATGCTCTATCTGACCGTCGGGGCCGATCTGCCAGAGTTCAGGCTCATCACTGCTCGACAGCCCTTTGGTAAAACTCAGATCCTGATGATAGTTCAGGCCAAATACCAGAATTCTGACCATCATCCGCTGCAGGGTTTCCGATGGGTGCTGAGCGACCGTCAGAGTACATTGTTCGTAACAGTTGCGATTAGTATCTGCCAGTTGCAGGTCGACTTTGTAAATAGTTGGTTTAAGTGCCATCCGGCTCGCCTTATAATGTGGTCTTTATTTTAAAGGCCACATTAAAACAGTTTTATGGAATGTCGAACAGGCTGCGTCGCCTGCTGTATCGCGCCAGCAATCTCATCAAAGATCCCGGGTATGCTTACGATAAAGCGCATACCGTTCAGGAACAATTACTATAAAAAAGGAGCACGAATGGCCACTTGATATAATTAAGAGATTAGCTGCAGTAATAATATTGCCATCTGAAACACAGGTACTTAAGTAAAAGCATTCGATGAATCTGCGCTTCTTCAAAAGTCATCACTCAGCTTTTAGATCATGACGCAATATGCTCACGTCCCCAGTCCTTGTACTTCTACACCTTGCGATGTTCAGTCATTCATTAAGAAAAATACATTACGAGCAAGCACGGCCACTTGGCTGAGAAACGAATTGTTTAGATGCTGTATCAGTCTTATTTTCTAAATGAAATGATACATATACATCAGAAGTACATATTGAAGCCGACAGAAAATTCATCAGCGACTGCCTTTTGATAAGTTAAGCGGATGTCCCATTCAGGGTCATTGCCAAAACGCTGCTCCAGAAGGAATTGCTCGCGATTGATGTTACCACTATTGATATAATCATTGCGCGTGTAGCGAAGTAATGCCCTATACGCAGGGCTTGCTGAAAACAAAAATTCCGTGCTGACGGTTCCAGCAAAATTACCATAGGGCCCAGTGGTTTGAGCAAATCTCCCCCCCAGCAGTAAATTCCATGCCAGTTGATCGTTGAGCATTCGAGACCAACCGTATCCAGCATCGATACTGGCAATCGTACAATTAGAGCATTGCTGATCAGGCTTGTCCCATCCTACCCTTAGATTCCATGCGTTCCGATTGTCGCCAGGCAGCCCCGTATTAGGCAACCCATATGTTCGAAGGTTTAACAGGTCCAGTCGCTCAAGCTGCAGATTATCGTTATGTAGCTGTAGACTTATATCCATCATCATCAGTTGAGACATTGGCATTCGGCCTGCGTCCAGGTTCAGCAGATCAAAATAGCTGCCACGAAAGCCTAGCTCAAGATAATCCTGCGTTTGATGATGAGTTGCGGCAATACGAATTGCAGATGAATTCTGCCCTTTGTCTGGTGGTTCAGGAGCGTTGCTGGTTACTTCTTCAAACTCTGTATGTGAAGACAGCTTTAGCATCTCTTGCAAAAGCCGCCGCTTCGCTTCCTGATATTCTGGCAGATCAGTATTATTGATCCGCAGTTCTACGTAATCAAACAGGATGTCCACAATCGCCATCTGTTCTGTCACTTGAAGATCTAAGTAATCAGGAATATCGAGATGGATTGCATTTTCAATAACGCCGAACAATGCGCGTTTCTGATTCTCAGTCAGTTGTCGGTACTTATTATAAAAGCGTTTTTGACGCGAAGGAATGTAACGAGCAGAACCAATCAGTGGCGCGCCTCGATGTGATTGTTGCTTAATTTGCTTTAACAGATCGACAGGTGGAACCCATGATTTGTTAATATCCAGAAGCGGGGCATCCGTTACCAGTTGAATAAGCTCAACAATACGATATGCACAATTTTTTGTTAGATAGTAATACGTAAATTTTTTACCTAAGAGCTCCCAGATATGGGATGTAATCAAACGAGTATCATCAGCATCTAAAAGTAGGCGATAATCCCACATATCACGGAGCTCGATGTTTCCATAAGTCTGCGTTTGCTCGTAGAACGTACCTTGGGTAAAACCTGCCTCGTACCCTCCCGAAAGGCCCTTAGCGATATAGACCAGTGGACTTTCCTGTTCTGGGATAATTGCACCGTAGTCAATACTGGTATCAAGCAGGTTTCCCTGGAAATCACCAGCTTGAGAATTTAGGCGCAATAGCAGATGACCATAAAACGATGCAGGATTATCCAGATAGCCGGTTGCATAGATAAGGCTCAGGGAGTCGATTTGCTGTTTACCGGCCCACTCGTTGAACGCTCGACACTGTGCTTTGGCTTCTTGCTGCCAATCTAATTTGCGTTTTAACCATTGGTAACGGGCTGGAAAGCGGCACTGCCCATGTTGGTCAGAATCCAGATTCTGATCACTTTTTAGCTGCTCCATAGTGGCAAGCAGTTCGGAAGCGGGATCAAAACGCCCCTGTGAACTAATAAAAAAATCAGGACTGATAATTTCACTTGACCCTGCGGATGAATCAAAGTGCAGCAGTTTGAGCCATTGCGGATCTTGGGCCAGCTTTGCAATTAAAGAGTTTTGATCCGGAGTAGGTACTGCCCCATATATGGTGCTACCTGTAAGAATCAGGAAAAAAAAGCTTATAGTCCTGAGTATTTGACGATATATAGTCAAATGTTGCGTCCTTGCTGGATATATCAAACAAAGAAGCCCGGGCATCAGCCCAGGCTCGGCAAGTGCTGTTTGACAGCTTAACTTAGCTTACACTGACCTGCAGTGCTTGTAGATACAACTTTGTACAGGCGCTCTGCTTTTTCCAGATCAGACGAATTCGCGTAGTTGTCTGCAGCAACAACAGTGCCGAACTCCTGACGCATTCGTGAAGTCAGCTCAGCATGGTCACGATCTGCACAACCTGCCATAGTTAGCATTGCAGTCAGGTGGCTGCCTTTTGCCTTAGCCGTATCTTCGGCGACAGATGGGTAGGTATCAAGAATAAACTGAGCAACATCGCTAGAATATTTGTTACAAGTTGTAGGGGAAGATATCTTCGAACTAACAGCAGTGGTGCCCAGATCCCAGATAACATTGGAAATGACAGCCGCAGTATCGTTCTTGAATACTGATCCTATACCACAATCGGTATACGGATTAAGTTCCTGCTTAGATTGTACAGGAGCGTCACCGGTTGGCGTTCCTTCAGCTAGTGCGACACCACTTAATGCAGCACTTGTGATAACAGCCAGAGCAATACTTTTCTTTACATACTTCATTACAATAATTCCATTTGTGATGATTTAGAAAGGCGAATATATTTCATCACCCAAAACCTGTCAATTTATTCTAAAAATCAACGCATTAAGCATGATTTAAGTCATTTCATAGTTTTTATCCCTTGCCTTCTCCGCAATCCAGTTAGCTATAGTTAGGTTAATTACATCATATATCGGCGAACTCGCTCTCTTCCCGGAGATCATTCTGAGCAACGTCGGGGAGGTGTGTATTAACTATGAAAGGCTTGCGCACTCTGATACCCGCGGTAGTAATACTACTTGTTCTGTCTGGATGCTCAGAGCACATCGTCAATCGAATTGCTTTTCACCCAATACCGTTTCAGACATCTGATTATGAAATAACAGACAAGCGAATTCAGGAACTTGAATTCACGACACCCGATCAAGTCAGGCTGCATGCTTTTTATATCCCCTACCCTGGTAAACAGAAGCTTGTGGTTTTTTTTCATGGCAATTTCGGCAATTCGCTGCATCGAATTTTTGCCGCATGGGAGCTGGCAAAAACCGGAGTTAACGTTATGCTGATAAGCTATCGAGGTTATGGGAGGAGTGAAGGTATACCCACAGAGAAAGGACTTTACACAGATGCTGCAACAGCAATTAACTTTGCGACTAATCAATTAGGTTATAACCAATCTAATATATTCATCCTTGGACGCTCCCTGGGTACGGCTGTAGCAATAGATGTAGCACAAGACCTTGATCTCGGAGGATTAATATTGATTAGCCCTTTCCCAAGCGGCAACGCAGTCATGGAAACTAGTGGTGCTGGATGGCTGTCCTGGTTTGTCACAGGGACCCCATTTAATTCTGCAGAGAAAATTCACCATGCTAAAGTGCCAGCACTTTTTATTCATGGCGACAGGGATACCTTGATTCCAGTTCACCTTTCTCGCGAGCTATATCGCTCATACCCATCACCATATAAAAGCATGGTTACCGTCCCAACAGCTGGACACAACGATATCTTCAGCGTGGCAGGAACGAAACTCTGGTCGCGAATCGGGGCCTTTGTAGAATCTCCGCAAAAAGACATGGACCGAATTGAAAATCTGTAAACTTGCCAAAGGTTGACGGTTGACCTTCAATTGAGCTTCCATCATTCTGTGCCGAAAACAATACCGCTGATGACAAAGAGCGGTAACCACGGAAAGCCATTATGGAATGTCGAACAGGCTGCGCCGCCTGCTGTATCGCGCCAGCAATCTCATCAAAGATCCCGGGTATGCCGCATGGCAAGGCTGCAGGTGTACCCTGTTCTAATCTGGATGATCAACTGAACTGCACAATCTGGCAACACAAAGACTATCCCGGACTCTGTACCACCTTCAAAGCAGACCCGGAACACTGTGGCAGTAACAGGGATCAGGCGATACAGATTCTGAGCCGGATGGAATCCGAAACCGCGCCGCAGCAAATCATTCCAATTACCAACCTGTGACTGCTTCACTGAGGCTGAATTTAGGTTAAACTTCTCAGCCAAGGGTTTAAATCTGACTACAGCCATCGCCTGAACAACGGAATCTCAATGGATCTTAAATTTCTCGCTATTCGTGAACTGGTTAAAGAAGCCGATGACACTATCGCCACCATCAGCGATAAAGGAGGGTCGATCTATATTCATGACCCGATGGCACAACAGCTTTTTAATGCGCTGGTTGCCGCATACGGACGCCGTTCAGCACTGACTCACGGCTCGTTCAACGAAGACAACAGGGAAGGCTATCCTTTCATATCCAGCTTTGAAAAGTTTGTTCGGATCACACCGACCGAAGACGACTTCGTGCATCTTTGTGATCAGGCGCTGGCGCAACTGGCTGCATCACTGCAGGCACCATCAGCCCGATCGGCAACCGGCGGCTATGTCATCTTTGTATACTACTCTTCAGATGTCTTTGATTACCTGCTGGTTGCGCTGGTGCGTGATAAAGCCGGCGTAGCATTTGATGACGAGTTGAACCCGACCAAGGTGATTGAAGTCGATCTGGAAAAGCTACACCAGGCGGCAAAAATCAACATCAGTACTTTTAAAGAAGGTAAAGACAGTTATCTGAGCTTTATCGGTACCAAGCGTAAAGGCGACATCACCCATTACTTTTCTAACGCTTTAGGCTGCACAGACGTGGTGCCATCGAAAAAATCCACGTCTGAGCTGATCCGGGCCACCGAAGATTTTTGCCGCCACCATAATCTAAATGAAAAGCAGGAAGAGATCGTCGAAGATATGGTCAGCTACCTGTCACGCCAGCGCGGCGACAAGCAATCTGCCTATCTGCCCGAAATGGAACAGATCTTTGATAACTACATCCCTCCGGAACAAGCCGAAACGGTCGCTGGCACCTTTAGCAAATTCGCAAACTCAGAACCCTATCAGGTAAGCCATGAGTTCCAGCCCCATACAAGCACCATTAATTCCTATACCAAGGTGAAAGCAAAGATGGATAACTGGCAACTGGACTTTGCTAAACGCTCACTTGGTCATCTCAACTCCGACAGTGAAATTGAATTCGACCCCAGTAACAACAGTCTGAAAATAAACCGCCTCTCAACCAAGGTGATTGAACAGATCAGAGAAGCACTGCAAGAGTCCTGAACACAGCGTGCTTTGCCGGTTAAGCAGCACCCTGCTGCTTAACCATTTATTCTTTTACCCGTCACGATTTTGTAATCTTCTTTATTTAATCTGCCTGCGAACCCCCTCTTGTGCAGCGCACAAAAGAGTTGACCTGAGGCTTTATTTGGTTAAAATAGCCTTCATTGTGCACTGCATCATAAAATTATGGAGATTAACATGATCAACGCTAACATCGATTTTCAAAAGCCTTTCGCTTCTATCCAGGCTCTGATGGGTCTGCAAACTGCTGCTATCACTAAGACTGTTGAACTGCAGAAGCAGTCCGGTGAGCAACTGGCTAGCTTCTTCAAGGTTGAAGCTGAAAAAGCTCAACAGCTGAAGTCTCCTGAAGAGTTCGTACAGTTTAACGTTGAATCTAACAAAGCGCTGTTTGAACTGCTGAAAGTTCAAGGTGAAGCATTCACTACTCTGGCTAAAGAGTCTGGTGAGCAAGCGATCGCTGAAATTCAGAAGATGTCTGTTTAATTCTTTAAACACGCTCTTAAAAAAAGCCTGGCAGAGAGATCTGCCGGGCTTTTTTGCGCCTGCCATATTCTCCATTCTTTAACTCCTTCTTATTACCTGCCTGCCACTTACTATTGTTATCTCAGGAATATACACAAACGGGTCACAATGCCCGGTATAGCAGCAACAATCTTATTTTTGTGCACTGCAACAAAATAAAGTTTGACTTCGCGGCAGAGTTCCCTAAAATAGACCTCATTGTGCACCGCAGCATACAACTTACTGGAGATATACCATGTCTAACAATATCGATTTTCAAAAATCTTTTGATTCCGTAAAGACCCTGATGGAAATGCAAGCTGCAGCTATCAGCAAGTCTGTTGAACTGCAAAAGCAATCTGGCGAGCAGCTGGCTGCTTTCTTCCAGTCTGAAGCTGAAAAGGCGAAAGAGCTGAAAACACCTGAAGACGTTGTTAAGTTCAACGTTGACGCTAACACTGCTCTGTTCGGCCTGCTTAAAGCACAAGGTGAAGCATTCACTACTCTGGCTAAAGAAGCCGGTGAAAACGCTATGGCAGAAGTAAGCAAGATGGCTAAGTAATACTTAGTTAGCTATTTAAAAGCCCTGCTATTGCAGGGCTTTTTTGTTTCTGAATATCACAGCCAAAAAACACCACTATACTTGAAACAGCAGTATTCCCCTGAACATACACGTGGAGTGGTGATAACAATGAGTAACAAAGTAAGGTGGGCCGCAATCGTTCTGCTGGCAATAGTAACGACTGGATGCGCCAGCACTTCAGAGTTAAGAGACGAATTAAGCGCAGTCCGCAGCATCGCAGAACAAGCCCTGGCAGAATCTCAACGAGCATCTGAACAGGCAGCAATGGCTGAAGCAAAAGCCAATGAGGCAAATAACTGTTGCATGCAAAACAGTGAAAAAATCGACCGGGCCTTTGAACGGTCAATGATGAAATAAAACAGTACAATTATTTTCAGATCTTAAGTTTTATGGGTTACATATACTTCATATACCTGACTTATGATCTTACTTGCGAAAAGGTAACAGTCTGCGACCAACAAGGGTAGGTACACCATCAGCACGGCGGTGTACCTGCTCGACCAGAGACCAGTCTAACTCCACCGGCTCCTCGCCCACCACCCGCTCTATTTCGGCAATCAGCTCCAGTTCATGATAGCGAGACCGACCATAAGCCACGGGATGGCTCTCCAGATAGAGAAAATCTCCGCGCCAACCAATCTTGTCTGACTGATCAACAATCCACACCGGCGTATTAAGTGCAACATAATTAAACAGCACCTCGATATCTTCCGGATATAAACGGATACAGCCATGACTAACCCGCATACCTATGCCGTAAGGTTTGTTCGTACCGTGCAATAGATAACCAGGCAGCGACAAACGAATAGCATATTCGCCTAATGGATTATCAGGCCCCGGAGGAACATGATCAGGTAATATAATGCCTTGTTGCAGAGATTCATCGCGGATCGATTGTGGCGGAGTCCAGGCTGGCTGCGCTGTTTTATCGACGACCCTGGCTGGACCGATTGGTGTTTGCCAGCCTTCCCGCCCAATCCCGACGGGAAAGGTCATAACCCACTTAGTGTCAGAGTCTTCTGATCGGGGGAAATAGTAAATCCTACGCTCCGCCAGATTAAGAGTGAGCCCCCGTTTTGGTGTAGCTGGCAGAACAAATAACTGAGGAATAACAACCCGGGTACCCTTGCCTGGCAACCAGATATCCACTTTCGGATTGGCACGGGTAATTTCGTCGTAGCCAATATCATAAAGACGCGCGATATCCGGCAATGTATCTGAATATTCGGTACGAATATAACTGACAGCCCCGACCAGGCCATCACCCTGAGGCAGCACATACACGCCAGCAAAAGCTAAAGAAGCCTCTAAACAGGCCAGTAGAAAAGCAAATGCCCCTGAAATACAACGCAGACAAACATACATAATCAAGCAATCCAACAGGGTTTACGTAGTGATCGAATAAAGCAATATCACCCTGTTTAAAACTAGCTGTGCAAAGATCAGAAAGCAAAACGTCCGCTTAAAGCTGTATCAAAGCTCTGCGCGAACGCTTAAACAGTGCCTGTTAATGCTCTGTATCAGAGGCAACCTTACCTGCCGCAGCCAGCGTTGTTACCCGCTCAAGCTGATAACGCTCAAGTTTAGATCGTAACCCTACCCGGGATAAACCAAGCTCCCGCGATGCCTGGCTCTTGTTCCAACGATGGCGGATAAGAGTCTCCCGCAGAATCCGCTTCTCCAGTGCTTCGATACGGTCTTTCAAACTGCCATCCAGGCCGGTTAACTGTTCGGTCCCTTGTGTTTCATCCTGCGGCGCAGCGTGCAATACCCGTGGCGACAACAGGTCAGCTCCCAGATATTCTCCATCCGCTAATACCAGCATGCGCCGCACTTCGTTTTGCAATTCCCGTACATTACCCGGCCAGCAGTATGCCTGCATGCAGACCAGTGCTTCTTCGGTGAAGCCACGCATCGGCTTATCAAACTCCCGCATCGCCTTGTCCAGAAAATTCTGTGCCAACAGGGGGATATCAACTTTCCGTTGCGCCAGCTCTGGTAACGTCATAGTGACTTCGGCGAGACGGTAGTACAGATCCTGACGGAAGCGCCCGGCTCTCACCTCCTCTTCAAGGTTCCTGTTCGTAGAGGCAATCACCCTGACATCAACATTGCGCCGCCGGTAATCCCCCAGCGGGCGTACCTCCCGCTCCTGTAACACCCGCAATAATTTAACCTGAAAGGCCGGGGAAATTTCACCAATCTCGTCGAGGAATATGGTGCCACCATCGGCTTGTTCAAACATTCCGATATGATCGCTGATAGCACCGGTAAACGAGCCTTTCTTATGACCAAACAGCTCGGAGGCAAGTAGTTCGTCTGGCATTGCGCCACAGTTTTCTACAATGAAAGGCTTATCCGCTCGCAGACTGTTATAGTGCAGCGCTCTGGCAAATAGCTCCTTACCGGTTCCCGAAGGCCCGGTGACCAGCACAGAGACATCATAAGGCGCCACTTTAGCCACCTGATCGCAGAGATTATTCAGCGGACTCTGCGCTGTACGGCGAATCTCATCAAGATGAAACTCTGACTTCAGTCTGGCTTTTTTAACACTGAGTTTTTTCTCTACCTGATCACTGGTTAAACGCATCTCCAGGGTCAGCAGATCATTTTCATTCTGTAACTGGCACAGCTGACAGGCGTTGCGCACCACCATCAGAAGATTATCCGGGTGCCAGGGCTTAGTTATGTATTGATAGATACCTGCATCATTCAGGCCGCGGATAATGTCTTCCGAATCGGTATAACCTGACAAAATCAGGCGCGCAGGCTCCGGCCAGCGTTCGCGCACTTCACTGAGCAGTTCAACGCCGGTCACTTCCGGCATCCGCTGGTCGCAAAGAATCGCCTCAACCGGGTTATTTTCCAGAATAGTGATCGCCTCGCTGGCACTGCCGGCGGTCAATACATCAAACTCTTCATCGAGGGTACGCTCCAGGGTTTCAAGCGAGCGCACCTCATCATCAACACAGAGTATCAGTGGACGTTTCTTCTTCAGCATCGTTTACACCATCGCCTGTAACTGGCTAATCCGTGACTGTAACTGATCAATACTGGTCTGAATCCGGGCCCGGCGACGTTGCTCAATCCATTCAAGCCACTGCGTCATCCCCTCACCTGAGCGGGCCGATATCTGAATGACTTCGATCTCTGGATTTACCTGACGAGCTGCGGCAATACACTGCTCTACATCGAAATCCAGGTGCGGTAGCAGATCCACCTTGTTCAGTAACATCAGATCCGCAGCATAAAACATATCCGGATACTTCAACGGCTTATCTTCGCCTTCAGTGACCGACAGAATAGCGACTTTATGCGCCTCACCCAGATCAAATGCTGCAGGGCAAACCAGATTGCCGACATTCTCAATGAACAACAAACCACCCGCCAGGTCTTCAAAACGCTCCAGCGCATGGCCAACCATGTGTGCATCCAGATGGCAGCCCTTTCCGGTATTTACCTGCACCGCCTGAACCCCGGTTTCACGAATTCGCTCAGCATCGTTTGCTGTTTGCTGATCGCCTTCGATAACCGCAACCGGGCATCGCCCCTTTATACGTTCGATCGATGCCGTCAGCAGAGTTGTCTTACCCGAGCCAGGGCTGGATACTAGATTAAGGGCAAACAGGTTACCCTGCTCAAAACGCTGCCGGTTAAGGTTGGCATAACGATCATTTTTGCCCAGGATATCCTGTTCAATCTGAACCATTCGGCTCTGCGAGAGGCCCGGCGCGTGAGCATGGGCCGGGCCATGGCCAAAGTGAAGATTATCCCCCTCACTCACCAGTACTGTCTCGGTACCATCTTCACCGGTATGACGGTTATGCTGTTGGGGTTGAGAATGAAACTGAGAGTGGCTGTCGCCATGACTATGATGACCATGCCCATGATGGTGCTCATGCCCTTCAATCGACACTTCACCTTCGCTACAGCCGCATACAGTACACATCTTATTCCACCTCTAACTCTTTAATTCTTAACTCTTCACCCTGAGTCACTTGCAGCTGGTAACTGCCGCAACCGGTACAGGCATCATAACGCTTACGTATCGCCACACTTTTTGCGCACTGCAGGCACCAGGCCTGCCCTGGCAGCTCAATAATTTCAAGCTGTGCATCCTGTGCCAGGGTATTGCGGGTCACCGCATCAAAGCAGAAACGCAGCGCATCATTCTCGATCATCGCCAACGGCCCTATTTCCAGCCAGACGGTTTTTACCTTAGTGTAATTCTGGCTCCGGGCCTGCTCTTCCAGAACCTGAATAATCCCTTCGCAGATCGACATCTCATGCATGCAGCAACTCACTCTTCAAACTTACCTGATAGCCTACACAGGGATCCACCAGTAACGCAAACAGCCCGGTCAGCTCAAGTGCATGTTGTTCAGATTCCACCGCTAAGCCTTTCAGTTTTTTTGCCAGCACACCCTGGCGGTGAAAATTCCACTCAGTCGGTGCAACAATGTGGTATTCAGCAACTTTACCCTGTTCCATTACAACCCGATGGAGCAACGTTCCCCGGGCTGTTTCTGCAATACCGTACCCGATATTGTGCAGTTGTAACTTATCGGTACCAGAGTGCACAAAACACTCTTTTGCACTCATTCTTAATCGATCCGGCATTTGTGCCAATTCCAGCAGCATACAACTATAACGGATAGCAATTTCACCCCAACCCCGTTGTCGCATCTGTCTGATCGCAGGTTCATGCTGCATCCGCTGATAACAGCCGGTTTCGCAACATTGCTGCTGCCAATGAGGAGCAACACAGTAATCGCGGCTATCAGCCGCAGTTAAGAGCTGCTCCAGTCGCGCCATAGCATCACTACAGGAAAGATCAGGCAGCGAAGGCAGGTCAGCGCAGAATGTAAAACCACCAAAGCGTTGCTGCTGCGCTACGACACTTTGCAACACAGGATTAGACGTTACGTCCTGCAGGCATAGCTGGCTAAGCCGGGTCGCCAGTTCTGTCGGCTTGAAGCCGAAGAACTCAGCGAGCAACCGTTCCAGAAGGTTAGCCTGTAGCGGCAGCTCCCGGGTCGCAGCAATTACTTCAGAAGTCGATGGTTTGAGACAAAGCGCCGCAGCAAATAGGTTTTGTAAGCCAGCGTACCAGATCATAAAATGTTGCATCAGATGATTATTGGCATCGCTCCGGGGTAGCCAGTTTTGACCTAAGCGCAGCAATATCTCGCGACAATTCTCCGCCTGCAACAACACCGCCCGTGTTCTGGACACTTCAACACCCACGCGATATCCACCGGCCTGCTCAACCGCTCTTAAGCCAGCCACGGTCTGACCAGTACTGCACAACGAGTAGAGCATTGGCAGCAACTGAATTGCATGTTGCGTTTTTTTTCCCTGTAACAAGCGATAAGTATGTAAAGGTCTTTGCGATACTATATCGATATCAACAATACAGTTATTACAAAAATCGACCTCAATGCTAAGCTGCCCCGGGCCAATACTCCCGGCCATCACCGGCGCCTTAATTCCCGCCACATTATGCCCAGTCACCTTAGCCATTACCCCCTTACCCTTTTCTTCTGTCGGTACTTAGACCGGCAGTAAAAAACTGGCGACGACTCAACTGCGCAGGTCGTTCCACCCCCTGCTGAGCTTCATCGGTAACAACAGATACAGGGCTAGCAGATACAACAAAATCTGACTCTTTATCTTTACCCATCGCCATACCAGAACGGTCATTCAAACTTTGCTCTTGTGCTGCAGCTGCTTCCTGCAATGCTATCTGCCGGTCTGTAGGAGCGTAGTTATGCTGATCAAACAGCGCGTGCAAAACCTCATCCGCAGTCGCTACAGCCTGCTGCTGTGAATCAAACTCAAACATCGGTGAAAACAGCGCACACATGCCATAACCACCCAACACCGGATCCCAGCCATAGATAAACTCGTAACGACCGGACGGTAGCCGACGGGTAGTTTTAGTACCAGCAAGCTGCTCGGTCCACTGCTCGCTACTACCGGGTAATAACATCAGGTTCATAAACCAGGGCGTCAGCAATACACCTATCTGCTCAGCGTCATCGAACGATACCCCATCAGCTCTGTTGACTGAATCATTAAGCAGCTCACGAAAACCGATTGCCGCAACATCCAGACGCTGATTAACCAGCGCCACACCTTCCATCTGTTGGTGCAGGATATCCCGATAGCGGGATTCGATATCGGCGGGCTTAACGATGTCAGTCATCCAGCACCATAAACTGTGCCTTATCGCCATCACACTCCGGGCAACGCCAATGATCAGGTAACTGGCTAAACGCAGTACCTGCTGCGATCTGCCAGACATCATCACCGCACTGCGGATCATAAACATACCAACAGATCTTGCATTCCAGCCGCGTCGCTGTGCTGAGATTTTCATCCCGTCCCAGATAACTGCCTTCGAAGCGCGCCCCTGAATTATCCTCAGCCATAGTTATACTAAAACCTCACGTATCTCTTTCAGCCGTTCAGCACTGTCCTGTAAATCTTCCTGGGCAGCACAAGCAACAGCCGGGATATCGACCACCTCCAGCGTATCCAGAATTAACTGATCCGTAGAATTGAAATACTGTACCCGCCAAACCGGTTTGATCCGGGTACTGCTGATACGGCAGTTACCATAGCCCCGGGAAAGAATAACAATCGCCCCTTGCCCCAGATTCTGTTCCAGAAGCTCATGATCAGAGGGTGAAAAGGGCAGCAGAGACAGATTAATGACATGGGGTTCGCTACCTGCCTGATAGCCATAACTCTTGTGTTGCAGCTCGACCAATACCGGTGGCGCATTCAGCACACCGACCGGCCATTGCTGTCTATCAACCTGTAATAACTCACTGCCGGCAAAGCCTTGCTCACGAATAAGTTGCGGTATCTCGGCAATTTCCAATGTCTCGCGCGTCACCTGACCCGCGCCGTTCAGATAACGCAAGCGCCATACACCGGCCAGCACGGTCTCCTGACAGTTAACCGGTAAGCCAGCAGACTGGCACACCAGACTGACCTCCCCCTCGCCCAGAATCTGATTGATAAGCTGCAAACCGCTTACAGATAGCTTATCCAGCTCAAGGCTCAGCGTTGGCTGACCTATACGATAGCTGTCCAGCCCTTGTTGTAACGTATCCAGCAGCAGCAACGTTTCAGGACAGGCGGCCAGTTCTTCAGCCTCTGGCATGATCGGCAGGTCGTAGGTATTCATCTGCGATGGCATCGGCATATAGTCCAGCACCATGTCATCTTCGGCTTCCGCCTGGGAGCCTGGCCCGGCCGGCATATTGATCAGTGGGATATCATTCGGGTGCATGCTGTTGACTCCTTAACCGCACGAATTAATTTGCGCCGGATTAACCACTACCGGAATACCGATACCGGGGTTCCGGGTTGGCTCTTTAGCAAGTAGAGAGTGGATATCCTTTAAATAGGTATCCCAATCCTGAACTTTGCTGATAGTACCCAGGTAGCGCCCCTGTTTAAGTAATACCAGGGCTGGCCAGACGGTAAAGTTATAGCGCCCCTGAAGTGGCTTTTCAGCACTGCGGGAAATCACCGCGGGTGACAGCTGCGGAAACTGTTTCAGCAGTTCCGGCAAGATCACGGCAACATCATAAGATTCCGGAAAACGCTTTGGTTCCTCGGTAAAAAACAGTACTGAGTATGGCTGCGACTCGATAAAGCTATCGAAGTTTTCGGCATCCAGTTCAGGGTACCCCAGCTCTTGGGTTAAACGCTTAATCAACATCAGCGACTCTCTTTTGTCGGGTAATAGTTAAATTGTTCTACCGTAGATGATCGGGCAGTTGTGGTTCACGCTCGGCAAGATCAGGGAACAGCCGGTCCAGCTCGGCCCCCGATGCACCACCGGCAACCGCAGCCAGCGCCTGAATCGCCTGAGCAATCTCCCGGGCTCTTTGCTGATCAAGAACCTCCCGGGCAGCACCCAGAAAAACCAGCAACCAGCTACCAACCGGTTGTGTTCCAACCAGGCTCAGATCGACCTCTTCTTGCCGTCCGTCACTTTCACACAGTGCACTCAAACCCTGGCAACTGAGAACCTGCATAGGTATACCGATACACATGCTCAGCTGCCTTTATTGCTGTCGGCGGCAGCGTTCAGAAAACGGTAATCACCCTGACGGCAGGCATCATCTTCTGAAGGCCGCTCCTGCTCATAGCGCTGACGTTGCAGCTCCGAAGGAGCCAACTGGTCATCTTCGGCCAGAGGTTGCTGACGAGGCTGCGGTTCTACGCCAAAAGGTGCCAGAAATTCCAACGCCTTAGTGATCGCAATATCAACCTGCTTACGTACAGGCTCGCGCAGGCTGCCGCCAAAGTCTTCCAGCTCAACCGGTTGCACACCGATCAGCATCAGATGCTTTGGGTAGTCACCGGTGAATTCAGCCATCGCCAGCACTTCCTGAAAGCCGGTTTGATGCAGGCTCATTTTTTTAGCACCCATGAATTTCGGCACCTGATCACCATAAATCAACTTCATAGTGCCCGGCTCAAGGCCATAATCGATCGCATCAAATACCACCAGCACATCCGCCTGCTGAACATGCTGCACCAGATAGATCCCCTGGGTACCGCCATCCATTAACTCGACGTTGTCAGGAAATGTATAGCGTTCATTCAGCGTTTCAACCACCCGGATGCCAAAGCCTTCATCGGCCCAGAGCAGATTACCTATTCCAAGAATCAGTACCTGTTTATCAGACATGATGGATTTCATTCCCCTTAACAGTCGATGTCATTATTCTGTTACAGGAAGGGTTACAAGCTTTATGCCAATATTGCTCTATGCGACGAAACGCCGGAAATACGGTGTTACAGAGGGGGTTACAGTGAAGAGATGGCCAGCAAGTGGAAAGTAACATTACACATACTGGCAACTTTACTACCATCACGAACATCAAATATAGAAACGAGAGCCACAGTGATATTTAAGAAGTATCTGAAATGCAGCTGATTTGATTTCGAGCTCGGGTCATTACACTTCACTCTACATCCTTGTTCAGGGTAAAGAAAAGTGCAGTTCAGAGTATGCCTACCCCATGGCTTCAATCGTCAGAATAGATAACTACCTTATTTCTTCCAGTTTGTTTAGCCTGATAAAGCGCCTTATCTGCCCTGCTTAAAATCGACTCAATACCCTGGTCATCTGCTTGATATTCAGCTATTCCGATACTGACACTGGCTTTGATCAGGTTACCTTCAAAAAAGACCGGGGTTTCTGCAATCTCATATCGGACTCTTTCCGCCAGAAAATGGAGCTGATCATGCTTTGCCTCTGACATGATAACCGCGAACTCTTCTCCTCCAATTCGAGCCGCCAGATCGGACTTTCTAATTTGAGACTGGATAGTTTTGGCAACTTTTTGAATAACCTTATCACCAGCTGGATGGCCGTAGATATCATTAATGTTTTTAAACAGATCAATATCAAACATCATAATTGAATAGCGATTATGGTATCTTTCCGCCTGATAGTGGACTACCTCACCCTTTTCAAAAAAAGCACGACGGTTAGGCAACTCAGTGAGTACATCTATCCGTGCCATTTTTACAGCCTGTTTATGGAGAAAAGAAAGCTCTTTAGTTCGTTCCTCAACTCTCTCTTCTAAAAGCAACCGCTCTCTGCTGAGAATATTCTTTGTCTTAATTAGCTGCCTGTTAATAAGAACAAGAACAGTTGAAAGCAGAAGTAAGATACAAGAGAACAAGGTAATGAATATCAATTTTCCTTTGTGCTGCTGCCATAGAGAAGGAGACTTAAACAGGATATTCGCTTCCTGGTTGATAAGTCCTTGATAACCCCAGCGGGTCACCTCATTCCAGTCATAGGCATAGCCGAAACCATTCTGAGTAAAGGTAATAGCCTCCCCACTGACCAGGCTATCGACTGCTTCACCGGCCATAAAGCCAAGTTTGCTGGGAGAATAAAGATACCCCCCAACAATACCGAATCCTAGGGTTGAATCTGAACTGGAATAAATTGGCGAGCGAGATACCTGATGGAGCTTTTTCAGAACATAAGCAGGTGCTAAACCCTTCCCTTCAAAACGCCGGTATATAGGCGCATAGAAAATTGCACTTTCGTTTGGTAGTTTCGAGACCGCTGTAAGCAAGTCAGGTAAAGATTTGTTTTCAAGAATTTCATAGCGGACCTTTACCTGATCTAAAGCGGAAGTAATGCTACTGAGTCTGTACTTATCGCTGGGCTGTACTGAATCACCAACAATAAAGACCTTATTAGGATTTGATAAACGAACCATTTCTCTGACCATCAATGAGTGCTCGATTTCAGCATCAATTAATGTCGCACGATCAGAGCTTTCCTCCCCTGACTGAATTAATATTCGTTTTGATGAGGCAAAAAGATTCGGGTAACGAAGAGAAAAATTCGAAGCAGCCGGGCCTGCGGCGATAAAGATATCCGGCTCTCTACCTGAATACTTTTCTTTTAAATAACGAAGCATAAGATCGTACTGTTTCAACTCATCAAACCGAGCTGCCTCCAGATGATCAATATGATAAGTATAAGGCAGACCGGACTGATTAAGCTTCTCAATTACCCCCTGACTGACCAGTTGAGTCCAGGGGGTATCAGCACTACCAGAGCCCAGAAAAAAAATCGTTGCTGATGACCTGTCACTGGCCAGGGTGTAAAACGGCAGTAAAAGGAAGATTAAGGGAAGTAATAGAATTCCCCTTAAAGAACACCGCATACCCTATTCCCTATGTTAACAAATCCAAATTCACAAGCTTCACCATAAGAGACTAATCACTGAACTAAGTTACAGGCATAAGCAACAACAGTTAAAAATTGAGAAAAGGCTTCCTGAAGTATCACTCGTTATATCAATAACATGCCCGATGGTACAGCTACACGTTTAGTTTTAATTGAAAGGTTAAGGCTAACTTAGAAAACAGAGCCAATAAATCAGATATTCCGTCCCACCTGATACAGTTCCCACAGTTGCTGTTTTTCCAGCCAGAACATCGGTGTGGTATGAAAATATTGAGCCAGTCGCAGTGCGGTATCGGCAGTAATCGCCCGCTGCCCGTTAACAATCTCGTTAACCCGACGCCGGGATATATCCAATTCTTTGGCCAGTCGCGACTGACTGATCTTAAGCGGCTTGAGATAGCATCGTTCAAGAAACTCACCGGGGTGTTCCGGTCGGCGACCATAAAACCGTAAGCGCTGCATTGCTATCTCCAACTTTCACTATTTCTAATTTTCATTTGCAACGGATAAAAAAAAGCCGAAGCCCAGCGCTTGCGAACAAACACTTAAGATCCGGCAAAATTCTCGTACGCTCTGGTGATGAGCAAGACGTGAACAAGAAACAAGTTAAGCAAACAGGCTCAGCGAGCAGCCTGCAGCCTCAATCAGGGCGATCATCTTTAAACATTCGCCAACCACCAATCATGGTCGAAATCAAACTTTGGCGGGACATAATATCTTCCCGGATGGCGACATAGACATGCACCATCACGAATGTGATCAGGTACCACATCCCCAGATGGTGCCAGGTATGCACATCCTGACTCTGCCCCATCAGTGGAATAACCCAACCGAACATCATATCGGCCCAGCTTTCCCGCCCCAGGCCTTCACTATACAAGGCAAAGCCGGTGACGATCATGAAGCTGATACCGATAACGAAGAAAAAGAACATCGCCATCTGGCCCAGCGGATTATGGCCGATATATTTCTTCGGAATCTTCTCCAGGAACAGGTACCAACGCACCTCATGCCAAACCTCTTTCCACCACTTCCCACTCAGAAGCGGAGGCAAAAACAACTCCCGCGCATGGCTGTTGCCAACAAAGGCCCAGTAGATACGCCCCAAAAAACCAACCGCTACAATATAGCCCGCAGTAAAGTGCGCAAAACGGATATAGCCCATCAGAAAATGGTCGCTGGCCTCACCCGGCATCGTCGGTAATGGCGCACCGATAAAATAGCCTGTTACGCACAAGGTAATAACTGAAAATACAGTCACCCAGTGCCACAGACGCAAAGGCGCCTCATAGACATACACCGCGGTTTGCTTTCTCTGTTTTATTGTTTCCATAGCGAAACCCTCCAGCACGCCGGTAAACGAGCTACCGGCGTAGCGGTTAATGTCAGCGAATCTTAACCTTCGTCAGCTCCTGGCCATCCTCAGACATGACATGGGTAGAACATGCCAGACAGGGATCAAAGCTGTGCAAGGTACGCAGGATTTCAACCGGCTCATCGGGCCGCTCCATCGGCGTATTCAATAATGCAGCCTCGAAAGCACCAACATTGCCCTGACCATCACGGGGTGAACCGTTCCAGGTGGTCGGCACAATCGCCTGATAGTTTTCGATCTTGCCATCTTTGATCTTGATCCAGTGACCCAGTGCGCCACGGGGGGCTTCGTTTGTACCGACACCCATTGCCTCTTTCGGCCAGCTGCTTGGATCCCACTTCTCGACGTTAGCGGTAGAACTGTCACCATTTTTGATATTGCCCACCAACTGATGCCAGTCGTCCAGCATGGTATCGACGCAAAGCTCACACTCAAGCGCCCGGGCCAGGGTTCGACCCAGCGTCGATGGCAGGAACTGCTTCAGGCCCAGCTCCAGTCCGGTAGCCTGATTAAAGCCCGCCAACGAGCGATCAACCTGTTCCTGCACATACTCCTTACCGGATACATAGGCGATGATATAGCGCGACAGCGGCCCAACCTCCATGGCATGGCCACGCCAGCGTGGCGCCTTGATCCAGGAGTACTTGGCAGATTCGTCGATCTCTTTGATATTGGTACGGCTACCGACCGTATTAGGGCCCAGCTCAAACTTCGGATCGGTCTCACCATCCCATGGGTGCAAGCCCTTCTTATCACCTTCATAGGTGTACCAGGAATGATCGACAAATTCCTGAATCTGCTCAGGATCACGAACATCAACCTCATGTACCTCGTTCCAGTTACCATTAACAATGGCACCGGCAGGCAGCAGTTCGGATGACTTGTCATACGGCACTTGCGCATAGGTACCGAAAGACATGACGTTTTGCGATGCCAGTCCACCTCCGTGCAACCAATCCTTATAGAGGCTGGCGATCGCCATCACATCGGGCAGATAGACATTTTTGGTAAACGCTTTGGCTTCTTCAATGCGCTGCAGGACGAAGTTGAGTGAGGTCATATTTACCGGCGCACCGGAGGCACCCACACCATCAATGTTAATGGCACAGGCAACACCGCCCACCATATAGTTCGGATGCGGGTTCTTGCCGCCAAAGATCGTATGAATCTTGACAATATCCTTCTGCAGATCCAGTGCCTCAAGATAATGTGCTACCGCCATCAGATCCGCTTCCGGGGGTAATTTATACGCCGGATTATCCCAATAACCGTTTGAGAACAAACCTAACTGACCGGACTCGACAAACCGCTTTAAGCGGGTCTGAACATCTTTAAAGTAGCCCGGACTGGATTTTGGATGATGCGCAGATACCATCTTCTGTAACTCAGAGGTGGCCACGGGATCCGCTTTAAGTGCATTAACCGGATTAACCCAGTCCAGCGCATGCAGATGATAGAAATGCACTATGTGATCATGCACCTGCAGCGTTTTATCCATCAGGTGGCGGATCAGGTGTGCGTTCAACGGCACCTGAATGCCAAGAGCGTCTTCTACCGCTCGTACTGATGTCAGGGCATGGGTGCCGGTACAGACACCGCAGATCCGTTCAACAAAAGCCCAGGCATCACGGGGATCACGACCCTTAAGAATCACTTCAAGGCCACGCCACATGGTACCAGTGGAAACCGCATTCCGAATTATATTATTTTCATCGACGTTGACTTCACAACGCATGTGACCTTCGATCCGGGTCACCGGATCAACGACAATACGCCGGCCACTATTATCGAGATCGCTCGCATTAAGGGGTGTATTCATTATTCCTGGTCTCCTTTATACTGCGCCCGTTTAACAGCACTTACTGCAGCATGCGCGGCCACGGCAGCACCCACACCACCCGCAACAGCCATACCGATCTCATCGGCGTTCTTCTCTATTCCAAATTGCTGGATATCGGTCAGGCGATCATAGAACGAGCCTTTATCCCAGAAACCATCTTCAGAGCAACCGATACAGCCATGACCAGCCTGAATCGGAAACGAAGTACCTTCATTCCAGCGCACAGTAGAGCAGGCGTTATAGGTGGTTGGCCCTTTACAGCCTACTTTGTAAAGGCAGTAACCTTTACGGGCGCTTTCATCATCCCACTGCTCAACAAACTGACCGGCATCAAAGTGCGGACGTCGATAGCATTTATCGTGAATCCGCTGGCTATAGAACATCTTCGGCCGACCCTGACGATCCAACTCCGGCAGTTTGCCAAAGGTCAGCATGTAGGTGATAACACCGGTCATTACCTCAGCTATAGGTGGACAGCCAGGCACTTTAATAATCGGCTTATCGGTAATCACTTTATGAATGGGAACCGCCTGGGTCGGATTCGGCCGCGCCGCCTGAACGCAGCCCCAGGATGCACAGGAACCCCAGGCGATTACCGCCGCGGCATCTTTTGCAGCGTGCTTCAGCTGTTCCAGAAATGGTTTGCCACCGACGATACAGAACATGCCGTCTTCATTGAGTGGCGGGTTACCTTCTACCGCCAGAATGTACTTGCCCTTATATTTCTGAATAGTCTCTTCCAGAGCAGCTTCAGCCTGGTGACCGGCAGCGGCCATCAGGGTATCGTCGTAGTCCAGCGAGATCATAGACAGCACGACATCTTTGACCAGTGGATGGGCAGAACGAATAAAGGATTCTGAACAGCAGGTACACTCAAGTCCATGCACCCAGATGACAGGCGTGCGTTCTTTGGTTTCCATGGCATGGGCAATACGGGGGGCAAATGTGGGGCCCAGCCCCAGCGCTGCAGCGGTCAGGCTGCAGTATTTCAGAAAACTACGACGCGTTATCCCCTGGCGTCGCATCACTTCGTAGAACGTTTCTATAGATTGGGGCATTACGGGCTCTCCGTCAGCAGACTCGCCTTTCTTATTTATTATTTATCCCACACAACACAGCAAAATACGTTCCAACTGACAAAACCCTATGTTTTATGGGTTAAAGCCGTTATCCAGTTTTTACTCAGCGAACCTGATAACCAGATGACCAACAAAGCGACAATTAACTTGCCACCCTGCCTCAGAAAAGGGGCAATAAAATGCTTAACCATTAGTCGTACTACCCGGATATACTTGATTTCAGACAATGTGAGGTAACGCAGTTGCAATACTATTAACAGCCATTTAACCGGCTACGAGATGTATATGCCCCTGATGAGCGATGCTGTTATTCCCCAGGTTGAACTGGATTTTATGAACACTGACCATGCTGCAGCGACTTCCCAGATTAATGCCCTGGATATGCTGTTAAGCCTGGTCGCTGAAGGAGACCAGGAAAGCCTTGATACCGTTGAAGCAACCCTGCAGTCGGTTTATCAGCATAGTGTTGAGCATTTTTCCCGGGAAGAGGCTGAGATGGTTCGGGTAGGATTCCCCGCGTATGGTTGCCATAAAGGGGAACACGAACGGGTACTGGAAGAGCTTCGCGCAATTCTTCAGGAATGGCAGCAGAATAAAGATATCAATCTGCTACAAAATTATGTCCGCAACACACTACCGGGATGGCTACAGGCTCACGTCGAGACGATGGACACTGTCACCGCTATGTTCGTCGCTTCCAGAGGCTGATCCGCCCCTGCGTCCTGATTATTACCTGCGCAGGCACCTTGCTACATATAGTCCTCAGAGCGCAGATGATAACGGTATAAATAAACATTACATATTTTTATATCCATGTATTTCAGTAGGTTACGTATAAAGTGAAAATAATTTTAAAAATTTGCATTTTTTTATGAACTTAATCTGAACAGCCCCCTCTAAGAATTTACATCAACGTTGTTAAGTAAGACCTGAGTATGCCCGGGACCCCTTCTTCCCGGGCATTCTTTTTTCTGGCATGTACTATTCTCTTACCACCCGGCCCCATTACAAAACTCAGTAAAATCAGTCCCCCCCCCCCCCCTAACTGCAGCAGCCTTACCTTCAGACAATATTATTTGTCTAATTTCTTTTCGCTGATATGTAAGCAACAGCCCAGTTTTGCTATGCTTCATCATTCCTTATTAATACCCTGCATAGTGATCTGCCAAACCATGAGCAAGTACTGGAGCCCGGCTATTAATCAGCTGACACCTTATGTCCCCGGCGAACAGCCGAAAGTTGATAATCTGATTAAGTTAAACACCAACGAAAATCCCTATCCTCCGTCGCCCCGCGCCGCTGATGCCCTGAATAACTATCCTAAGGATCGTCTGCGTCTGTACTGCGATCCGGAAGCGACGGCATTGAAAAACGCTCTGGCAGAGCATTTTGAACTCGACTACAACAATATCTTTGTTGGCAACGGCTCCGATGAAGTACTGGCGCTGGCATTTATGGCTTTTTTCCGCCAGGACAAACCCATCCTGCTACCGGAAACGACCTATAGTTTCTACGATGTCTACTGTAAGTTGTACGACATTGAGTACCGCCAGCTACCGTTAACCGGCCAGTTTGAAATCAATCTGGAAGAGTATCAGCAGGCCAATGGCGGCATTATTTTTGCCAATCCTAATGCACCAACAGGCCGCCTGCTGCCACTGGAGCAGATCGAAACCCTGCTGCAGAAAAATAACGGCTCAGTGGTTATCGTTGATGAAGCGTATATTGATTTCGGTGGGCATTCTGCGGTTGAGCTGGTCAATAAATACGATAATGTTCTGGTAATCCAGACCTTCTCTAAATCCCGCAGTCTGGCGGGCTTACGCGTCGGTTATGCGCTGGGGCATCCGGAACTGATCGAAGGCCTGGAACGGGTCAAAAATTCGTTTAACTCCTATCCACTGGACAGCCTGGCAATCGCAGGTGCCGTGGCGGCCCTGCAGGACGACGAATACTTCCGCGAAACCACCAACAAAATCATTGAGTGTCGTGAATGGACAGTTAAAGCGCTCGGACAGCTCGGTTTTGACGTGATTCCGTCGGCAACCAACTTTGTCTTCACCTGTCACCGCACTATCGCGGGAGCAGACCTGATGGCCCACCTGCGTAGTCAGGGCGTACTGGTACGTCATTTCAGCAAACCCGGTATCGATAACTTTCTGCGCATTACTATCGGCACCTACGACGAAATGCAGGCACTGATCGACGCACTCAAGCTTTACCCGGCCATCGGCGAATAAAGCCTTCAACGTCTGCCATAAAAAAAGCCACCCAGAGTGGCTTTTTTAATCTAAACGGCATCGTCCTGTAACAACTTACTGATCGCCCTCAACGCGATTACCGCCGAGCCGCTTCGCATTAATCAGGTAATTCTCTGAACGGCCAAACATCGCCTCGGCACTATCACTCTCCGGTAGCAGGGTAGCCACGCCGATACTGACCGTAAAGCCGACATCTATACCTGATGATGGTGCAGACAGATCCACCACCATGTTGTGGACCCGCTGCGCAGCCAGCAGCCCCTGCTCCTGATTGGTTTCCGGTAGTAATATGGCAAAATCATCGTCGCCAACCTTAGCCAGGAAATCAGCCGTTCGTTTCAGGCTGTTTAGCGATCCCGCCAATCGTTTCAGAATCTGGTCACCAACGTCCCAGCCCTTAGTGTCATTTATCAGTTGCAGGCTATCGATATCGATCAGCATCAGGCTACATACCCAATCATAGCGATGCGCCTGGGCTATCGACTGCGCCAAAACAGGCATCAGCGCCCGGCGGTTATACATCCCCGTCAGCAGATCACGCTGTACCTGTGAACGATCACGTTCAGCTTTCTTGCGCTGGCTGATATCTTCAATCCGGCACACTACACAGGGCTCATCACCGGCGGAAGGTGCCAGCCTCGCCTCAACCCAGCAGGCAGATGCCATCCCCCGCTGTTCCAGATGAGGAATCTCCTGCGGATCCAGCAAAATCTCTTTGACTACAACCTGATTAAGACTCAGCGCCTGATTAATCATGCCCTGAAAAATCCTTTCGATAGCCGACGGAAATATATCAGTCAGCTGTTTGCCGGTCAGGGAATCAGTACCGCCCCAGGGCAGGGACGAATTGGCATGGGATGAAAAAATTATGCCACCCTGCTGACTGATTACCAACACATCTTCCGACAACACATTGAGCAATGCATCAATTCGCGTTTTCAGTATATTGGCCTTCTGCATTCCTATGCCCTCTCCATCACACCATGAATGTATGCTGTCTTTATGCTGCATTTATAACATAGTAGTCCTGTTTTATAGCCGTTGAGGTTCCCATTCTGTGTAGCACGTTACTGAAACCTCACTTCCTGCTCCTGAGCCGATGTCCGTTTATGTTAAAAACCAGCGTGTATTAATCATTGTTGTAACCCGACACGGCAGTAGAATCAGGGTATATCCCTATTCTTTGTCGGCACGACTATACTGTGACGGAGAAGTAATGCGGACAACCAATACGGAACAATAATAACGATCCATAAGGCAGGCTGAAGCATGAAAACAAGAATAATTGAAACATCGGAAAACGCTTACACTTACCCACTGTTGATTAAGAGCCTTCTGCTCTCAGGTCAGCGTTATGAGCCTCACCATGAAATCGTCTACAGCGACGTCATACGCTATGACTACACCACCCTCAACAAGCGCATCAGTAAGCTCGCCAACGCGCTCAGCGCAGCAGGTGTTCAGGCGGGAGATACTGTGGCTGTAATGGACTGGGACAGCCATCGCTATCTGGAGGCGTATTTCGCCATTCCGATGATCGGCGCCATTATTCACCACGTTAACGTTCGTCTGAGTCCGGATCAGATCGCCTACACAATGAATCACGCGGCCGATGACTATGTCATGGTGCATGACGACTTTCTGGCCCTGGCCGAAGGGATCAGCAGCCAGATCCCAAGCGTTAAAAACTATATTCAACTGACCGACGAAGCGCAGGCCTGCGACACTTCTCTACCGGTTATAGGCGAGTATGAAGCCCTGCTCAGCGACGCATCCGAGGACTATGAGTTTCCCGACTTTGATGAAAACTCGGTTGCAACCACATTCTATACCACCGGTACTACCGGCAACCCAAAAGGGGTCTGCTTCAGTCATCGCCAGTTGGTGCTGCATACACTCAACATGGTCTCTATGCTGGGCATCTATGAAGGGCAGCCATTACTGCGCTCTGAAGACGTCTATATGCCGATGACGCCGATGTTCCACGTGCATGCCTGGGGCGTACCTTATGCGGCAACCATGATCGGCGTAAAACAGGTTTATCCGGGACGCTACGAGCCTAACAAGATGGTTAAGCTGTTCCGCGAAGAAGGCGTGACATTCTCCCACGGAGTGCCCGCCGTTCTACAGATGATTCTGAGTTGCGATGAAGCGGCTAAAACCGATCTCAGCGGCTGGAAGATGCTGACCGGTGGCAGCGCC
The DNA here is from genome assembly GCF_050870985.1 of Amphritea sp. HPY. NCBI lineage: Bacteria > Pseudomonadati > Pseudomonadota > Gammaproteobacteria > Oceanospirillales > Oceanospirillaceae > Amphritea > Amphritea sp. HPY. The sequence continues at coordinate 1,902,139 of NZ_CP194015.1, forward strand.
CCTACCGCAGGACTCGCTAACGAAATGGCCGAACGCGGGGTACAATTTTTTACCGCATACGGGATGTCTGAAACCTGCCCTCTGCTGACGCTGGTTCATCTGCACGAAAGTGAGCGGGATCTGGCACTGGCCGATCAGGTAGCCGCCCGAACCAAAACCGGCGTACCGGTCAGTATGGTAGACCTGCGCATCGTCGACCCAGAGGGCAATGCTGTCCCCCATGACGGAGAGTCCGTCGGTGAAATCGTAGTACGCGCCCCCTGGCTAACCCAGAGCTATTACAAAGAGCCCGAAAAATCGGCAGAACTTTGGCATGGCAACTGGCTACATACCGGTGATGTGGCATCGATTGACTGCAATAATACGGTGCAGATCAAAGACCGGATCAAAGATGTAATAAAAACCGGCGGCGAATGGGTCTCCTCTCTGGAACTGGAAAGCCTGATTAGCCAGCAGGGTCAGATTGCTGAGGTGGCAGTAGTGGGCATTCCTGATGAACGGTGGGATGAACGGCCTTATGCGCTGGTGGTTCCGGTAGCCGGAGCAGAGTTAAGCGGAGAACTGATCAAACAGCACCTGCAGCAGTATGTCGATCAGGGCCGCATCAATAAGTGGGCAATTCCGCAGCAGATTGAGATCACCACCGAGATCCCGAAAACCAGCGTCGGCAAGATCAATAAGAAACTGATTCGCAGTAACCTGCAATAACAATAACCGACATCCTTAAACAAAAAAGCCCGCAAAAGCGGGCTTTTCTTATTCGACGCAGTAGTATTTCAGCGGCGGAAATCCGTTGAATTCGATCGAACAGTAAGTCGTGGTGTAAGCACCGGTAGAGAACCAATACAACCGATCGCCAATTTCCAGAGACAACGGCAGTTCGTACTTATGATTCTCATACATGATATCCATACCATCACAGGTCGGTCCCGCCAAAACCACTTCTTCGGTGGTTCCGCTGCGCTCGGTACATAACGGATATTTAATCGCTTCACCCAATGACTCAATCAGGCCATTAAACAGACCTACATCGGTAAACACCCAACGGTTCAGCGCAGTATTGGATTTACGTGAAATCAGCACGGTTTCGCTGACCATCAAACCACAGTCACCGACTAAAGAGCGTCCCGGTTCGAGAATGATTTCCGGGGGATTATCACCAAAGTCTTCTTTCAGGAAACGAATAATCTCACGACAGTAAGTCGCAAAATCATTGGCTTTGGTCAGATACTGCGCCGGAAAACCGCCGCCCATGTTGATCATTCGTAAGGTGATAGCCTGGTCGTCCCGCAAACGCTCGAAAATAAACTTAACCTTGGCAATAGCGGCATCCCAGACGTCGATGTTGCGCTGCTGGGAGCCAACATGAAATGAAATACCGTGCGGTTCAAGGCCCAGTTTATTCGCTAACACTGCTAACTCAACAGCCATCTCAGGGTTGCAACCAAACTTACGCGACAGCGGCCAGTCCGCCCCTTCCGATCCTTCGGTCAGAATCCGGATATATATTTTAGAGCCCGGTGCATACTCAGCGATATTACGCAGATCGGCTTCGGAGTCGGTGGCAAAAAGGCGCACCCCGCGCTCGTAAAAATAGGCGATATCCTTGCGCTTTTTGATGGTATTACCGAAACTGATCCGGTCAGGGCTGACATCGTGGTCCAATACCTGATCCAGCTCGTATATAGATGCGATATCGAAACTGGAACCCATATCAGCCAGCAAGCCCAGAATTTCAGTCGCTGGATTCGCTTTCACCGCGTAATAGATAGAGGCGAAATTAAACCCCTCCTGCAACTCCCGATACTTCTCTGCCACTGTCGGCAGATCGATCAGCAGGAAAGGCGTCTCATAACTGTCCGCAGCCGCTTTCAGGCGGGACCACTTGGTATTAGATATATGTTCAGGCAGTTGCATCGCAGTACTCAAAAACAGGGTTTCAGCGGTGATAAAATCAAGCGCCGAAGTATAGGTAAAAAGCGGCCGCTGTAAAGCAAATTATCTTCCCTGCCAGCAACTATGGAGCCCAATCTGAATAATCGATCGATATTTTATAATTCGCCCCCCTGGGTGACTATTTTTTCAATCTCAGCAAAGGATTTAGCCTCATACATAACATCGAAACCAACCTTGAGCTTGCGGGAGATATCGCTGGCAGAAATAATACCCCTGATGCGCTTAATTCCCAGCGCGCTTTCATCAACCACCAGCAGGTGCTGATCACCCGAACTTTTCAGGGTGAGCATTATATCCCCGATTCGCGAGTGCTGAACCTGGTCAAATGTCAGGGAACGCAAATGCAGTTTATCCAGCATGATATGAGAAACGTTAACCTCCTCACGACTGACGCTATGGCTGCTCATATACACCATCACCTTGTTGCCCATTATATCCTGGGCAGTGATCACGCCGCTGAACTTACCCGCGACGCTGGTCACAAACAACATTCGCACATGCTGACTCTTCATTCTTTCCAGCGCCTCATCAACCGCTAAAGATTCCAGCACAGTAACGGGTGAAACTACAGAAAAGTCGGTCATAACTTCAACAGCAGGGCTGCGCAGATTAACTAATTGATTAATCGTTTCCGGTGATAACAAGTGATCGACATCGCAGTTATCCTGCAGCCGCATGGGATAAAATTCCTGAAACATAAGACTCCTCCTGAGTGGCAATCCATTCATAATAGACGCCAACCGGGAATGTTTCAGTAAAGGCTAACCAATACCGTGACAAGGATCAGGCTAAATACAGAGCAACCCGCGATCCGCTTTGCCGATACTGCAGTGACGCTGTCGCGACAATCGGTTACTGGCGCCGGAGCTAGCTCATCAACGTCATATCCGGGCAGACCTTTCCAGGCCGGTTTACCTGCTTCAGCGAGCGCTTCAGCACGACTGATACCAATATCCTTCAACGCTCTGTTATCTAAGGTCAGCAGCTGCCGCCTTGAGCGATAATTGAATGCCATGCCACGAAATTTATTTACCAGACTGCCACTGAAAACTCTCATAACCGTTCCCTCATCAACTGAACCAACACACATATGTCTCCTGTACATATGCTCAATAAAGTCACTTCAGTTTATGGATACATCTGCTACCATTACAGATTCAAAAAAAATTAAATTAATGCAATACAGATCTACAATTAACCATCTGTACTGCTTTCCAGGCTCTTAATCTGTACTGCCTGGATAATCTGTAATGGGGTTTGGCATGAAACTGTACGAACAGGTCGCACAAAACCTGCGAGAACGGATAGAACTGGGCTATTACCACACCGGCGATAAACTTCCTTCCGTACGCGCACTCAGTCAGGAACACGGCGTCAGCATATCTACGGCTCAGGAAGCTTTTGGCTTACTTATAGATGACGGCATCATCGAAGCCCGCCCCAAGTCAGGCTACTATGTTCTGCAACAACAAACCCCACCTACGCTGCCCGAAACCAGTCGTCCAATGCAGCAGCCTCTGGCTGTGTCTCAAGGCCATAACCTACTGCACCTGATCAATGAATATGGCGCAGAAGAAATGACCCAGCTAAGCCTGGCTCTACCCGACCTGAGTACGCCAACGCTTAATCCACTCATTAGAATAACCGCTGAGATAAGCCGCACTATGACGGCCAGAATTCTTAGCTACGACTATATTCGGGGGACCGATGAGTTGCGAAGGCAGATTGCGCGGCTGACAATCGATTCCGGCTGCCGCATTCATCCTGATGAAATTATTGTTACCACCGGCTGCCAGGAAGCACTGTCCAGCAGTCTGCGGGCCGTTACTCAACCCGGCGATATTGTAGTGGTCGATTCACCCAGCTTCTTTGGCTCGCTGCAAGCGATCGAAATGAACGGCGTTAAAGCGCTTGAGATACCCACCCATCCGGAAACCGGCATCAGCCTCGAAGCCCTGCAACTTGCGCTTGATCAGTGGCCGGTTAAAGCTTGTCTGCTGACCCCGACCAACAATAATCCGCTCGGTTATACCATGCCCGATGAGCACAAACCTAAGCTACTGGAGCTGCTGGCCAAATACGATCTGCCTCTGATCGAAGACGATATCTATGGCGATCTTAGCTACACCCTGCCCCGCCCTCGCACCATTAAATCCTTCGATACCGATGGCCGGGTCATCCTCTGCTCATCCTTTTCCAAAACTTTGGCGGCAGGTCTCAGGGTTGGCTGGGTGGCCCCCGGCCGGTATACGGACAAAGTGATGATGATGAAATATGTTTCAAGCATGAGCACCGCCACGCTAAATCAATTGGCCATCGCTGAGTTCATCGCTCAAGGCTACTATGAAAAGCACTTGCGTAAGATGCGTAAAAATTATCGTCGTGATCGGGATGCCGTCATCGGCTGGCTGAAACGGCATATGCCTGAAGGTACCCGGATGAGCTACCCCCAAGGAGGCTACCTGATATGGGTCGAGCTGCCTTGCAACCTGAGCGCCACCGAGCTGGATAAACGCGCCCACGAACACAAGATACGAATAGCCCCCGGCACGCTGTTTTCTGCGTCAGGTAAATATAAAAACTTCATGCGCATTAATTCCAGTAACAGTCAGGAACCCGAAGTGGAAACAGCCATAGCGACACTGGGAAGGCTGTGCCATGAAATGATCGAAGAAACTTTACTGCCCATTTCTGAAGTCCTGAATCATAAGTCTTAAGCTGTTGCTTAAAAGAAACAGAATCCACCCAAACATTAATATGCTTAAATATCAACATGTAGCACGTGAAAACTTATCATAAAAACCACTCACAAAGTCGGTCATTGTTGACTAAGCTTTCCTATACGTCAGGTAACACTGCCTTTCTGTATTTATTGAAGACAACCTGAGGGAACCATAGTGGATGGATACAACCTTGAATCACGTGTAAAAAGTCTCGAGGTACTCACCTCTCTGTTATTAGCTATGACTAACAACCTGCACGCAGGGAAGCCTGCTCCATTGGATACGCTTAAAAACTTATTACATGCGCATCCGGATATTTTGACCGAGGAGCTATTAAATTATCTGGAAGAACTGGAAAGCACAGCTGAGCTACTCAAACGCCCGGAAACTAATCTGAGCTGAACTACATATAGTTAAACGGAAGTTACCTGAAAAAGGGGTAATGCCTGCTGCCAGGCATACCCCTTATCCTCTATTCTGATGCCAGCAGGTGTTGCACCTATCTCTCAACATCGATCACTCAAACCAGCGCTCTCACGCCACAGCTGAACAGCATGATTTACCGAGCTACCAGTCATAGTCCATTATGCCACTCTCCTGAAGCCAGCTGGCTGCCACACCTATCTCTCAACAAACACCTATCTCTCAACATCGATCACTCAAGCCAGCGCTCTTCACGCCACTTTTGACGTCTGGCTTTACCGAGAAAGCTCCATGCGACAAAACGGCTAACCTTCTGGCCTTGTGCCATTGCGACCGTTTCAACCCGATTGGCACCTGCCTGCTTCAGACTGCGATAGATCGCCGGCAGGTTTTCTTTTTTAGAGACCAGCGAACTGAACCAGTAACACTGTCCTCTCAGCTCCCGGCTTTGTCCGATCATACGTTGAATAAATGCCGCTTCACCACCTTCGCACCATAGCTCAGAATTCTGCCCGCCAAAATTAAGATCGGGCTTGCTTACAGGCGATTTCCCGGCACGGATCTTAACCTGACTTTTGCCTCGATTCAGGTTATCCAGTTTACGCTGGCTGCCCGCTGCCGCATCCTGACTGCTGGCATGAAAAGGAGGGTTGCACAAAGTCAGATCGAACAGCTCACCGGGCTTAATGATATTGTTGAATATATCCATCGAATCAGGCTGACGACGCAGCTTCACCAGGGGCTTTAGTGACGGGTTAGCCTCAACGATCACCGCTGCAGTATTGAGCGCCACTGTATCAAGTTCAGCACCAACAAAACTCCAGCCATATTCACGACTGCCGACGATCGGATAAATACAGTTAGCCCCGACACCAATATCCAGGGCACGAATTTGTTTACCTTTAGGTACCACACCATCGTTATCCTGCGCCAGAAGATCAGCCAGATGATGGATATAATCAGCGCGACCCGGAATCGGCGGGCAAAGATAATTATCAGGAATATTCCAGTGAGCTATACCGTAGTACTGCAGTAATAAAGCCCGGTTCAGCGCTTTTACAGCAGCCGGATCATGGAAATTCAGAGTCAGGTTGCCGTACGGGTTTTCGGTGATAAAGCCGGTTAACTCAGGAGATTTTTCAGCCAGTAACTGCAGGTCATATCGCCCCTGATGTTTATTTCGGGGATGTAGTTTCTGGCCGCTCTGCGCTTTGCCCTTACTATTCGATCGAGCGGCAGATTTTGGTTTAGCTCTTGATTTAGATCCGGTCATCGGGAGCCCCTGATTCAGCTACAGTATCGCAAAACCCGGTATTGTACCTGAATCACAGAGCGGGTGATCAACGAATCACAATATACGGCAACCAGCGCTGGTCCAGATCGGCATCATCGATATCGAATTCACCGATCGGCGGTGCATTCATATCATCCGGCGGTGAAGCCAGCATATTCAGATCCAGTGCGCGAGCTTTTCCAACAATTTGCTCCTGCTCTATTGCCAACTGATAGTAGATACCATTCCAGAAATTTGCACCAAAGCTATCCAGTTTTTTAAACATAAACAGCAGGTCATGCTCCAGCCAGCGCAGACTCTCAAGACTGACTGTTCGCGGCTGTTGATAGGGATAAGGTATCGCACACCAGAGTTCCGGGCCTTCAAGGCATTTCATCTCTTTCATCGACAGGAAATAGTCTTTAAACAGACTATGATCCAGATGCAGCTTAAATTCGGAATCTACCGCATTCAGTGGAGTAAACTCTATCCACCCGATGTTAATCTCTTTACCCGAGCGATCCTGCAGAAATATCTCTTTTTCACCGTCTAAAGCGCCACCCGCCGCAAAAACAGTAGCCGAAAAAACGGGCAACAGGCCGATAACCAGCCATGCAATAAGTCGCTGCATATCCTTCCCCCTGATTGTATTAACAGCTATCAGTTTAGAAAGATCAGAGAAAAGCTCTATGGTACTTGAGTACTGATTTAACGGCAGTCTGAATGTGACACTGTTCAGTTAATATTGACTAAAAACCAGCAACAAGGAAATTTACCCAGGCCATCAAATTGAACAACGTTTATTTTTTTGCAAAAAAAAGAGGCTTCCGTACACATTAATCGGAAACCTCTTTGTAGAACCTTCAATCAGTGAACCAATGCCCTATGGAATTGCTTTATCACCACGGATCTGGTCGATATCCAACCCCCATTTAGCAAAGTTACTCCTTACTGAGTGTTTCTCTTCCATTACGATAGAGTTGTAGTGACCCATCTCTTCCCTTGGGTACAGAGACTTCTGCAAGTCAAAGTCAGGTCGCGGCTGCGCATCAACATAGATTGAAATATCAACAGCTTCTTCACGGGTCAGGTTGGCGTTCCCCAGCGGCATATTATGCAGCAGATAGGTTGGCAGTTTTTCCGGTTTACTCAAGCCGGCACCTGTATTGTAAGAACGTTCACCCCAAACCGGAGGAAATTTGGCAGCAGCCAGACCCTGGCCATCAGGCTGGTGGCAGGAAGCACATTTTTCAGTGTACAGCTTCTGGCCATTGACATAATTATCGTGAGTTGCAGCTTTAATCATCGGCAGAACCCACTTTTTACCCCACCACTCTTTGGTATAGAAAGGGTTTACCGGTTTTTTAGAATTCATAGTAACCGGCAGACCAGAAGACAACCAGCTAACATATGTTGTCATCGCTATAGAAGCCTCTGTATCGATAATCGGCCGCTTACCATTCATACTGCGCATAAAGCAGTTATTGATCCGGTTTTGCAGTGTCTGCACTGTTTTTTCACGGGGTGAATAAGCAGGGAAAGCAGTTGCAGTACCGATGAAAGTACCCAAAGTCTTTCCTTTACCTCCTTGCAGGTGACAATTACTACAAGTCAGATCATTACCTACCATATCCTTAGTAAGATCATGAGTATTGGTATTGAAGATAATATCCTCACCCAGCTTTACCATTCTTCCCAACTCGCCTTCAGGATAAACGGTTGGAGCATCTGGAATCTCAGGATTAGCCGCTGAAAAGCCATTCATACTGACTAAGCAAGCCAGTGAAAACAGCAGCGCTTTTTGAGTTTTCATGACGGTCGCCTCTCTTTCTCTGATTCAATTCTCAAGTCAGGAGAACGGCTCTAGCTCTTTACCGTTTTAACCTGCTTTTCAAAGGGTTATCAGACTGTTAATGTCTGATGACTTTCCTTTGATTCTCAGCATAGAGAAACAATTCTTAAGGGTATATTGTGGTTAACCACATTTGGTTGTAGAACGTTGATTTATGTCAACAAGGACGCCTCAATGGCAACTCTGCTGATAAAAACAGTGCTGATAAAAACACTGCTCCTCTGGCTGGTAATAAGCTGCCTTGGACTGCCTGTAACAGTTCATGCGGACATAGAAATCGAGCGTGACCTTAAAGTTGCTGTGCTGGCTTTCAAAGGCAGGGAAAAGGCATTACAACGCTGGACTTCAACCATGGAGTACCTGAACCAGCAACTGCCAGGCTACAGCTTTACTGCAGTGCCCATGAGCCTTGCCCAGCTTGATGAAGCGGTCATCAAAGGTCAGGTTGATTTTGCCATTACCAACTCCGGACAATACGTACGGGTCGGTTCAAAATACGGTATGAGCTGGATTGCCACTCTGAAATCCCGGCGTCATCCGGGGAAAAAAGCAGTAATCGGATCGGCTTTGATAGTAAAATCAGATTCACCCTACCAAACACTGGCAGATCTCGAGGACGCCCGCCTTGGAGCAGTTGATCCTCAGGCCTTTGGCGGCTTTCAGATCTATTGGGGCGAAATGTTACAGCGGGGATACAAACCAGAACGCTTTTTCAGCCAGATCAAGTTCTCCGGCTTCCCCGTTGGTGTACTGGCATTCTGGGTCAGGGATGGACTGGCTGATGCAGCCGTACTGCCTGCCTGCACCCTGGAAACCATGGTCAAAGAAGGGCTGATACAGGCAGACACTATAAAAGTGTTAGATGCTAAACAGTTTTCCGGCTTCAACTGCCAGACAAGTACCGACCTTTACCCGAACTGGTCATTTTCAGCACTTAAATCCACCCCTGTCGATATTACTGAACAGGTAGCCCAGGCGCTGCTATTACTCCCCTCTCAGTCTCAGGTTGCAATAGATACAGGATCACTGGGCTGGACAGCTCCGGTGAGTAGCCATGATATTCATAATCTTTATGAGCGGCTCGACATACACCCCTGGCAGGTCCCCTGGTGGCAGAACCTGAGACGCTGGCTATTACAAAACTGGCAATGGACTGTAGCTATTCTGTTACTGCTACTGGCCGGCCTGATGCATCATATCTGGATACAATTTATGGTGCGCAAGCGAACCAGGGAGATACAGGAAGTCAATGAAGAACTGCTGCATCAGCAGCAACAGCTTGAGCACGCTCAGCGGATTGCCATCCTTGGAGAACTGTCATCTGACCTGGCCCATGAACTAAACCAACCCCTGTCCGCTATCAATAATTACGCTGAAGGCGGTGTTATACGCATTGACCGAAACAACGATGATGCACAGATTAGTGATCTGCTTAGTCGCATCAGCAGCGAAGCGCAGCGGGGGGCCGAGATCATCAAACGTATCCGTGGATTCGCAAAGCAAGAGAAGATGCAACGTAAAGACACGGACCTGACACAGCTAATCCGGGAAACCGTAAACCTGCTGGACTATGAGATAAAGAAATACCGGGTAGCAGTTCATCTTCAACTGCCAGATACACCACTGAGCCTGTTCGTTGATCCTATTGAGATTCAACAGCTACTCGTCAACCTGATTCGTAACAGTCTGGAAGCGATGCAGGATCAGCAGGCTGATCGGCATCTCACGATACAATTGCAAATCCAGGGCTTTGAACAAGTAATTCTTTCAATATCGGATACCGGCCCTGGTATTGAAGACAGCCAGCTAGAAAACCTTTTCAAAGCGTTTCATTCTTCAAAGCCTGATGGACTGGGTCTGGGCATGTCTATCTGCAAACGGATTGTTGAGGCGCATAGCGGTGACATATCAATGATGTCCGGCTTAGGCCGGGGAACCGTTGTAACCTGCACCCTGCCTGCTAGTCCAAACAACAGCCCAAACAACAACCCAAACAACAGGACAAATAATGGATAACAGATCTGCGATACCGGTCTACCTTGTTGATGACGATCATTCGGTACGTGAAGCGTTGCGTTATGTCCTGGAGGGCTATGGCCTGAATGTTTCAGATTTTGACTGTGGCGAGACGTTTTTAAATAACACCGACCTGAACCAGCCAGGCTGCCTTATTCTGGATAGCCGCATGCCCGGTCTGACGGGTCAGGAAGTGCATGAAAAACTAAACCAAAGCAGTTCCTGCCTTGACGTTATTTTCCTTACCGGCCATGGCGACATGCCGATGGCAATCAAAGCGTTCCGGGATGGCGCCTGTGATTTCTTCCAAAAGCCGGTACGTGCAGCTGACATTTTACCGAGCATCGAAAAAGCGCAACTGAACTCAACCATCCGCTGCCAGAAATATAATTTGGATAAACGTTTTGCCACATTAACGGTGCGAGAAAACCAACTGTTCGATCTTGTTGTCGCAGGGCTTATCAATAAACAGATTGCTGATCAGCTTTGCATTTCAGTCCGGACGGTAGAAGTCCATCGCGCTAAAATGATGGAACGCCTGGGCGCATCAAGCATTACAGAGCTGATCAAAATAGCAGAAATGATCAAACACTGATCCAGCACCCTCGCCGTTGCCTGAACCACTATCTGACTAGCGGCAGGATATCCCTGAAGCAGTCAGTAGCAGAATCGCCCACCAGCTCGAATAGGGCCATCTCAGTACTGGTAAGAGTCGCCCCCAGACTGGCCATCTTACTCATAGCCAGTTCCCGGTTATGAGCCGTGCGGGATGATACCGCATCACTGATCAACTCGACCTGATAACCCCGTTGCAACAGTTCGGCTACCGATTGATAGACACAGACGTGAGTCTCAATGCCACACACTAATAACTGATTTCTAGCCAGCCGTTGCAGCTCATCCATCACCTGGTCACTACCGCAACAGCTAAAGGTCGTCTTGCTCAATGCACTATAGTCACCGAGCAACTGCGCAATTTCCGGCACAGTTGTACCTAACCCTTGCGGATATTGCTCTATCCAGACCACCGGAACTCCTAGTATCCTGGCGCCTTGTATCATGCGCCGGATGTTATCTATCATGGTTTCTGAACTCTGCACGCTGCGCGCTAGCTTACCCTGCACATCAATCACCAGAAGCGCTGTGGTTTGAGGATTTAACATATACAATGCCCACCATCTGAAAACGATTTCGATAACAGTACACCGGTTATCCGAATAAAGTCGATACAATAGCCAAACTACCAGCCCTGCCACCACAGAGAATAATCAAGGAACTGAATGAATACCGAATACCTGAAAGGATTTCTGCTCACCGCACTGGGTGTCATCATACTAAGCTTTGACGCCCTGATGATCCGGCTTATTGAGGTCGATTCATTCAGCTTACTGTTCTGGCGCGGCCTGCTGCTGAGTCTTATGGTTACACTCTGGTGTCGATTCAGGATGCCCGGCGAAGCGTTATTCAGCAGGGATCCCGCCTTTCTTCGCTCCGCGTTCCTGTTTTTCAGCAGCTCTACCTGCTTTGTCTGCGCGATAAACCTTACTTCTGTAGCTAATGTACTGGTTATTATCAGCGCGACTCCTCTTTTTTCAGCATTGTTGGCAAGACTGCTACTTAAAGAAAAAACACCACCGGTCACAATAGCCGCGATTGTTATATCGATACTGGGGATTGCCTGGGTACTGAAAGACTCCTGGCAAAGTCCCGACCTGAAAGGCGATCTGCTGGCCCTGCTCTGTGGACTTTCACTGGCAGCAAAATTTGTTAATGACCGGGCAGTCAGCCATCGGAATATGTCCCCGGCGCTCATCAGCGCGGGACTATTAACCGCTATCGTGAGTTACGCCATAGGTCAACCGATGACGCTATCTGGCAATGACTGGGGATGGATGCTATTGCTTTGCCTGATCATTCTTCCTGTCAGTTTTGTTTTGATTACTACCGGTCCTATGCGCATCCCTGCAGCTGAAGTTGGCATGTTGATGCTGCTGGAAACGGCCATGGGGCCACTCTGGATCTGGATATGGCTGGCAGAAATACCCAACCGGTCAGCGCTTGAAGGAGGCGTGGTTGTTGTCGGTACTCTATTGATTCACGGCCTCATTCAATGGCGCAGAAACCATAATAAGCGAGTGCGTAAAACGCCGGTCACAGGCTACTGAAGACCCGCCATAAATCAAAAAAGCCGGGGCTCATAACAAGCCCCGGCAATAGATGTAACTTTCTGGGAGTCTACATCTGAAAGGGTTATCGGAATGCTGCTTTTGAGCACTGTTATTTTTCGTGAAGATTACCCTCCTACGGCGTAGTACAAGTCTTGATGACTAAATCGACATTAGAAGTCGCAAAGTGCTTCTAGATAAACACCTTGCGACGTACCTGGCCTGTTCTTCAGGCTTGAGACCTAGATTCTCGACCCGTCATAACAGAAACACAGTTCAATCATAGCGAACAAGACTGTAAGCCGGAGCGCCCTCACTATTTTCCGCCTCTAACTGATTTTCTGAAAAAGCAGTATCCAAACCACTTTCATAGAGTTTCAAGCGCCTTACCAGATTCACAACACCGAGAATAACTACGACAGAGAAAGGTACTGCAGCAATCATTGCTCCTGTCTGGAGTGATGCCAATACAGTAGCACCACCGGCAAGTAACAAAACTGCAGCAACGGTCGCAATCATCAGCGCAAGTCCAATTCGGTATCTATAACCTGCATTCTTACTTGCTTTACCCTCTTTCTCTTCATGCAACATAGATGAAAGGGAGTAAGTTCCACCATCAAGAGAGGTGATGTAGAACGTGGCAATCAGGACAATAGCGACAAGTGACAAAATCGGCGAAATCCATTCGAAACTGCTGAACTTCTCAATAGTCGTAAACAATCCAGCAGCCGGGTTTGCCTGAGTAGCATCAACAACGCCACCTACAAGGATATCAGTGGCAATTGCTGTACCACCATTAATGACAACCCACACCATCACGATCAGAGAAGGCCCGGCAATACCGCCGATCAGGAACTCTTTAATAGTCCTGCCACGGGAGACTTTTGCAATAAATGCAGCAACAAACGGAGCAAACGAGAATGCACCCCAGCACCAGATAAATGTTGTCCAGAGCCCCATCCAACTCTCATTCCAGGCGCCAGCTCCACCAATGAAGGAGTAAGAATCATTCCATAGCCCCATTGCGAACAATGAAGAAAAGTAAGAACCAACAGACTCAAAGAACAGTGAAATAATGTAGATAGTCGGACCGAAGATAAAGAACACAGAAAGCAGGACTATACTCAACCAGCTATTTGTTTCGCTGATAAGTCGCATGCCTTTATTAAGACCTGAGCGCTGCGACAGAATAGTCATGCCAGCTATCGCGACCATAAAGGCCACCTGGAATGAAACTGAAATCTCAGTGCCAAAAGCAAAGTTCAGTCCGGTGTTAAACTGTAGCGCAGCAAATCCGAATGAAGTCGCCAGACCCAGTACCGTAGTAATAATGGCAATGACCTCAACCGTTACACTCACGGGGGATCTTAAACTTACAGGGAACAAATCGGCAACTGCATTATGGAAGTTCAGTGGCTTTTTACAGTTATGAATAGAAAACGCCAGTACTACAGCAACTATGCAGTAAATTGCCCAGGCATGTATTCCCCAGTGAAAATAAGACCACTCGATGCTACTAGAAATCGCTTCTGCCGATTTTGGTTCTGCAAACTTTGAATCTCCAAATAGCAGTAACGGCTCTGCGATACCCCAGAATATCAATCCAACACCTTCGCCGCAGGCAATCAGCATCGAATACCAGGCAAAATTGCTATACTCCGGCTTCGCGTTGTCGCCACCTAGTCGTATTTTACCGTACCGACTGAATGCCAGCCAAACACAAAATATCAGGGCACTTGTCGCCAGCAGCGTAAAATACCACGTCATGTATGCAGTAATAGCAGTCCGGGTTTCTCCGATATAGTAGGCGGAGACCTCCGGAAAGGCGAAGACCAGAACTATTGCTATAGATAACAGGCCAAAGCTCCACAATGTTATCGCTTTAGTAATACTCTTTTTCAGCATACTTTCATTCATATGACTTTCCATCACACATATACCTTTTTATTATTTTCAAACCAAAGTTTCCAAATAAATAAAAACTTTAAAACCAAGCACATCCATATCATTCTCATCCACTTTAAACATCACCAGATTAATGAAGCTTTCACATAGGATAACGATCAACTAGTAAGTCACATTAATAATGCAATTCAGGATACGCCATTACCTTAAGTGCTTTTTTCATAAACAAGTGCTGCTACACATTCAAATTAGCACCACAATGACATTCATAAAATACGAAACCATCGAATCATATATCGTATAAATACGAAGTAATAATATTAAAAAGCACTCTACTTATAAGCCACCCGAAAGGCCTGCAACTATTGACTGAATTTTTACATCACGCTTAAATAAAAAAAGCAGCTACTCTCGCGAGTAACTGCTGAAGGGTGGTCTAGCCCTAGACCTACACTATGGAAAGCTAAAAACTATAAAGCCTATAGTTTTATTAAAAATAATCTGATCCGCTATTTACCTATTGAGATATCGACCGGGCCACCATAGTAGGGCAACTCATGAACTCTCGGTAAAAACTCTTCATTTGCCCTTACTTTTTGAATATGAGCAGCTATCTGTTCCATTGATGCAAACCACACATCACCTTTATTTTGCATCTCCTCAATGAACTTTACGGTTTCCCGCCAGCGAGCTAATCGTCCTGTAACAAAAGGATGCCAAACGCCAATTAGCAGCCCCCCATTTTCATACATCGCTTCAAACTCTGAGCGGAAAACCGAAATCGCTTCCTGGGGAGACTTAATTGGCATGGAGTAATTAATGTCACTCATATGCACATACGGTGGCCAGTCATCCATTGCCCAATGGGTTGGTAACTCAACTATTTCACCTTCATCTGTCTTTAATACATAGGGAACATCATCTCCCATTAAAGAAGCATCATAGGTAAAACCATGCTTAATCAACAGATCAGTTGTCCGGTGAGAGTAATTGTATAAAGGTGCCCTGAATCCTCGCGGCCGCTGCCCGGTATACTGTTCGATGATCTCAATCCCTTTGCATAATGAGCTTTCCTCTTCATCCGCAGAAATTTCATTCGGATGCTCATGAATAAAACCGTGATGTGCAATCTCATGACCCGCCTTAACAATCGCTTCTACTGCTTGAGGGTATTGTTTAATACACCAGGCTGGGATAAAAAATGTTTGTTTAATATCAAGATCACGATAGCTGTTTAAAATACGCTGCACGGCAACTTCCGGGCCATACCGTAAGGATGACAGAGTTGCTACACGCTTATAGCTATCCTCCGGGCGGTGCAGATGCAGAAAGCTATCCGCATCCATATCAAAAGTAATAGCAACCGCACATTTAGCCCCATTAGGCCAGGGTACTGGATTTGTAATCATAACAATTTCCTTAAATATCAAAATCGGGCTGAATTATTTACCGCCACGGACAAATTTATTACCGATATCCGCAGGGGGTCTGACTTTGCCGGACAGCAGAACTAAAGCAAGGATAGAAGCCATATACGGCACCATAGAAAACAGCTGGTAAGGCACATCCGGTGAAGAGAATTGAAGACGAAGTTGCATTGCGTCACATAAACCGAAGAATAGCGCGGCAAAGAAAGCTCCCATGGGATTCCAGCGTCCCAAAATTAAGGCAGCCAGAGCAATAAAGCCTTTACCAGCACTCATATGCTCGGTGAAAACGAAAACCTGCGACAAGACAATGTACGCACCTCCCAGCCCAGCCAACATGCAACTTGCAATTACGGCTAAATAGCGAACATTGATGACATTAATACCTGCAGTATCTGCCGCACGAGGGTACTCACCAATAGAACGGATATTCAGGCCCCAAGGCGTGCGATACATTACCCACCAGGCAACAGGGACAGTCACATACATTAGGTACACCAGGACATCCTGACTAAACAGGACTGGACCTATAATCGGTATATCTGAAAGCAGTGGAATAGCTATCGGCTCAAACCCGGGCAGCGTCATAGTTGTAGCGTCCAGGCCGAAAACTAATCGTGCCAGAAATGAAGTCAGGCCCAGAACTAAAATATTAATAGCAATACCTGCAACGATCTGGTTGACCCCAAGCGACACACCAAGCACCGACAAGAGCACACCAGCAGAACCTGCACACAGCAACGCAGCAAAAATACCGAAGACCGGGGAACCTGTCATATAGGTACCTAAGGCGGCACCAAAACAGCCCCCCAAAATACAACCCTCCAAAGAGATATTGTATACTCCTGCTCGTTCAGCTATGACTCCGCCTATTGCCGCGAATATCAACGGTACAGAGAGACGTAAAGTTGAAGCTAGCAAGTCACTTAGTTGATTAATATCTGTTAAGAATTCCATTTAGCCCTCCTTTCCAGTAGTTGTTTGAGTTTGGTTACTACCGATATCGATAGCATCATTAAGCACCTTACGTTTGGCTAATATTGCGCGCCATTTCGATGCATCGAAACGAAAAGCCAGGCTGGCAGCAACAAAGACAATGACCAAACCTTGAACTGCTTCGATTACCGTACTTTCCAAACCTATGGACCGCTGCATAATGAGTGCACCGACTTTCAGGCCGCTAAGGAAAAGAGCTGAAAGTGGAACAAGAATCGGGTTCAAACCCGCTAGAAAGGCAACCACTATGCCGTCATAGCCATAACCAGGACTGAACATATGGTAGAGACGGTATTTAAGCCCCATTACTTCAAAGGTTCCAGCAAGTCCTGCAATGGCACCAGCAATAACCATACATAGTATTATCTGACGTCGAACATTTACGCCGGCGTAACTTGCCGCCCTTTGATTTTTACCTACCATATCAATGCGGAAACCACCCGTGGTGTAGCGCATAAAAATCCAGGTAAATAAAGCCAGTGCAACACCTATCACCACACCAATATGCGCATCCGTACCCGGCATGACCCAGGGTAGCCACAATTGCTCACTAATCTCGGGCGAATACGGATATGGGGCTCCTTCCTGCATCATTGGACCCGACGCAAAATAACTCACCATATTGATGCCGATATAGTTCATCAAAATAGTAACGATTACTTCGTTAATCCCTTTATAAGCTTTTAAATAAGCTGGAATAAGCGCCCAAAGGCCACCACCAATTGCACCAAAAATTATACAAATCGGAATATGTATCCAGGCTGGCATTTCAGGCAAATACAACGCAGCTGCAGATGAAAAAAGCGCGCCAACATAAATCTGCCCTTCGGCACCAATGTTGAACAGTCCGGCCCGTAGAGGAATTGCTACGGCAAGACCGGCTAATAGTATCGGAGACATCTTGGTCAGAGTATCTGCGATACCGTAGTAGTCCAGAAATGCTCCTGCAAACAACTCTTTATAGGCCGTAACAGGGCTTTCGCCGGCAAGAAGAATAAGCCCTGAGCCTACAAACAACGCCAGCAGTACAGCAACAAGCGGACGAATTTGATAAATAAATCTTATAAAACTCAACATACGACCTCCTGATCTTTAATTCCGGCCATCAAGCGCCCGACACGCTCTGAATTTGCTTCCTCTGGTGTAATTACTCCGGTTATTTCACCGTGGCACATAACGCCAATGCGGTCACAAATTGTCAGGATATGTTCAAGCTCCGTTGATATATATAAAATTGCCTTTCCTGCTTTTTTCTGTTCGACAATAGTGTCCTGTACAGCGTTGATAGCACCAATATCCAGCCCTTTACACGGTTGCATTACAACGATGATATCCGGGTCACACTCAACTTCACGGGCGATGACTATTTTCTGCTGATTACCACCTGAAAGATAACGGGCTTGCTGGTGAACTGAATGCAATCGGATATCATATTTTTTTACCCAGTTGTCAGCAGTTTCATCCACTTTGCTGGACTGGATAATTGAGTTTTTGGAGTAAGGAGGTTTACTGTAATCACGCATGATGCAATTATCAGCAACGCTGAAATCAAGCACGAGTCCCGTGCCATGGCGGTCTTCAGGTACATAGCTGATGCTGGCCTGATGGCGACGATCATCAACAGATAGATGAGAAATATCTTCGCCATTTACCAATACCCGGCCCGCATCAAGATCACGCATACCGGTAATGACCTCAGCCAGCTCTGCCTGACCATTACCATCGACACCGGCAATACCTAATATCTCACCTTTACGAAGCGAGAGGCTGACATCTGTCAGCGCCTGCAAACCACGTTCATCGGTAGCACTGGCGTTATCAACCTGGAGCACAACCTCACCTACATCGGTTTTGGGTCGATTCACATCCAGAATGACATCACGGCCGACCATCATTCTTGCTATCTCATTAACATTGGTGTCTGCGACCTTGCTATGCCCGGTTACTTTTCCGTGACGCATAACAGTAATGTTATCGCCAACAGCCATCACCTCATCAAGCTTATGAGTGATAAAAAGAATTGTTTTTCCACCTGCTCGCAAGCGGTTAAGACCGTCAAGGAGGGTTTCAATTTCTGACGGGGCAAGAATACTCGTTGGCTCATCCAGAATTAACATATCTGCATTTCGATACAGAGCTTTTAGGATTTCTACGCGCTGGCGCATACCCATTGGCAGCTTCCAGATCTCGGTCCGGGGATCAATAATAAAATCGAACTCCTGACCTATAGCTTCGATCCGCTCTTCATGTTCTTTCAGACTTATGGATGCCCCCAAGCCCTCCAGACCAAGAATAATATTTTCTGTAACGGTCAGCGTATCCACCAACATAAAGTGCTGATGGATCATACCGATTCCCTGATGAATAGCCTCTCGAGGAGTGGGAATTGATACTTTTTCCCCTTTAAAGTGAATATCACCGCCATCAGGCTGATAGAGCCCGTAAATAATATTCATTAATGTTGTTTTACCAGCGCCATTTTCACCAAGCAGCGCATGGATAGAGGCTTTTTTTATTTCTAAATCAACCCCATCCAGTGCCGTGAATTCGCCGAATTTCTTAGTTATATTATCAAGCTTCAAGTAACTCATTTTCTTCACCTAACAGCATTAGAGAACGGCTTTATGGATAAGCCAATAGCTGCTTCTGCGACAATAAAAATATTGGTGCGCAGCACAGCGCACCGGCTGCACAGATTGTTATGGATTCAGCTGACCAATTTCGATCTGCTGTACGATGGAAGTTACTTCAGCTTGAATTTCTGCGGGGACTGATGGGTGGAATGATCCGATTCTGAAAGCCTGGGGAGTTTCAAATCCGTAACGATAAACCTGACCGCTGAGCTTTCCTTCCTTAGCGGTTTTTATCGTAGTGAGCAACGCGCCACGCATATCTAATATTGCAGACTGCATAACTGTATCCGGCCAATCGACGATTGCATCATAATAGATGCCGAAGCCTTTAGCTTTTTTCTCTTTCACTGCACGCAGGCTACCGATAACTGCGTTATCCATAGTTGGGAAGATAGTATCCACCCCCTGGCTGATTAAATTAAGTGCAGCTTCTTTACCTTTAGCTATATCATCCCAGTCATTGGTCCAGGCACTTAAGGCTTCACCATCAGGACGTGCCGCTTTGAAACCTATAGAAAAACCATCACCCAACTCGGTATATGACTGCACTTTTTGTGCGCCAATATATCCACCTTTACCAGTCGACGAGATTTTGCCAGCGGTATATCCCATCACATAGCCCATGGACTTCATATCAAATTGCATGACGGCCATGTTTTTCTTTGGCTCGCTGCCATTTACAACCAGAAACATTGTATCGGGATGACGCCGGGCTATACGGCCCACTGACTCCTGGAATTCCCCCCCGTGCCCGATAACAAGGTCATAACCGCGGCGGGCATAATCCGCCAGCGCCTGTGGCTGATCTGGCTGCGGCACCTTCTCGCTATAAGCCATTTCAATTCCAAGTTCTTTCTCAGCGCGAACAACCCCTTCGTAACCAGCCTGATTGAAAGACTTATCGGTGATAACACCGGGCAGAACGATAGCCACCTTAAAGGTATCTGCACTGGCACTAATAGAAAATGAGCCCAATGCAAGCGCCACACCTAAGCTCTTTATCAGAGAGCGGCGGGTAAAGGGTAAACTGTTATCTTTGGGGGACATGAAACTTTCCTCTTTATTATCTTTACTAGTGAGTAGTTCATTAATTTTTCAGTTGACAAGTTCAAAGTAGCACAGCATGTTAGTAAGAATTAATATGAAACTAACGAACCGTATTTCGTATAGGGCCGATGTAATAATATGCATGATACAGATATAGCTTTACTCAAAGTCTTCATTGCCGTTGTTCAAAGCAAGAGCTTTAGTGGCGCACAGGCAATACTCAATATTGCGCCGTCTACTATTAGTGAGCATATGACCCGTCTTGAGACCAGACTCGGGTTCCGGCTTTGTTTTCGTGGTAGAGGAGGGTTCAGGCTCACAAGCCAGGGCAAGGCGGTATACGAATCAAGTCAGCGCTTAATGGCTGCTATTGAAATGTTTAATCACGAGACTGGTGAATTAAAAAACCTGTTGAGTGGTGAATTCAGATTAGGCTTACTTGGCAACACCATTACTGATCAGAATTCACCTGTAAGGTTGGCATTAGATGCTTTCAATTCAAGAGAAGGAGATGTCACCTTACGGATGGAAATAGGCTCGCCAATTGAGCTTGAACAGCAACTTCTGGATGGGCGCCTGCACATTGGAGTCGGTACTTTTCCGGTAAAAATATCAGGTCTGGAGTATTACAGTCTTTACGAAGAACACGAAGGTTTATATTGCGGCGAAAAGCATCCCCTGTTTAGCAAACAAGACCTAACACTTGAAGATATAAGCCAATATGATCTTGCTGCCCGAGGATATATGAAGGCCAAAGACATCGAACTCTTAGGCTCAAAGGTTGCCACAGCAACTGTAGAAAACGTAGAAGCGCAGGCTTTCTTGATTCTCACTGGCAAATATATTGGCATACTTCCCAATCATTATGCTTCACCATGGGTTGAAAAAGGTGAGTTACAACGATTGCTACCAGATACAATATCACCCTGCTCATCTTTCGAATATGTTGTCCGCCAGAGTAAAATTAGCAGCTATGTAGTCAATGCATTCATTGATGACTTGCTTCAAGCAGCGCAGAATATTCAACACTGATACCTGAGATTTACAAAACTGACAGAGCCAAAAGAAAGGACGGCGGTTGTGGCGATCATACCCTGCAAAAAATCAGTGACTGGGGCGAGAAGATTGAGCAAGCAAGGCCTTGGCCTTTTTGATATCAGATGTTTCCTTAATGTCTTCCGTTGCCCGACAAATTACCGTTAACAGCTTTTGTGCATTCTTCCCTCTGCCCTGCTGCAAGTACAACTGCGCCAAGGATAACATCGCTCTCCATTCAAGCGCTCGCGCGCCTTGTCGGTGAGCCACCTTGATCGCTTGCCGAAAACAGTTTTCAGCCTCATGCTGTTTAGCGGATTCAACCGCCCCAGATACGACCAGGCCCTCTCCCCTGAGTCGATAAAGTTCAGCCTCGTAGTAGCGCTCGCCCGTTTCATCCACCACACCCAACGCTTCGCTCAATACCCTCTGGGCTTCACCAGAGCTGCCGCTCCGAATCAGGGCGTATGCCAGGTATCCAAGGAAACGAGTTAAATCCAGTAACGCGCCGGTTTTGCGGTAAGCCTCTATGCCTTGTCGAATCTGTTCTGTACCATTTTTACTCTGCCCCTGCTCCGCCAGAGACCAGCCATACAGCACTATTCCTCTAGCCTGCCAGTACGAAAAACCTTGCTCTGTCGACAGATTGATCGCCGCATCGGCCCGCGCCTGGGCCTCAGGCCCTTCCCCCAGGAGTTGTTGTAAATGACCGGCGGAGTCAAGGGCAAATGCCATGCTAGCCGGATGAGACAGCCGCTGGGCAAGGCCCAAAGCCTTATCACATGCGTTTAGCGCCCCTGACGAATCGCCTATCAGCGCGAGTGTCAGGGCTGAATAGGACAAGCTCAGCACCCCAGAATCCTGCCCAAATAGAAAAGCGAGGGAGTGGTGCTGCTTATGGTCATAGTAGTCACTGACCTTATCCAGGTGGCCCTTAGCCTGCGTCAGCTCGCCGCTTGAAAACAACACCTCCCCAACTAAGGTGTGTGCCTCGAGCAAAAGGGCCAAATCCTCTGAATCTTCAGCTATTTCGAGCAGCCGTTCGGCCAACTCGCTTGCGACCTTCATCTCGCGCCGCACCAGGTAGTAGGCATATAGCCCGTCGAGAACGGAGAAAAGTTCGGGCGTGGTACCTACCTGCCGACAGAGGGTCAGAGCCTGACTATAGGTAGTCTCCACTTCGCTTGCTGCATACCCCTTGAGGGCCATCAAAACCGGCCCCTGGATTAGGAGCAGATCAAGCTCCTGCCGAACCCGCTGGGGTGTATCGGGTAGTTTTTTGAGCAGTTTCAGGGCGGCCCCCAGATGACCGGCAGCCTCAACATTGGCACAGCGGTAAGCGGCCTGCTCCCCGGAACGCTTCAGGTACTCCACGGCTTTCGGAATATTACCACTGCAGCTGTAATGATGCGCCAGATCGCTGCATCGGTCTTCGAGGTGCCCGCTAAATAGCACCTCAATCGCCCGGGCGGTACGCTCATGCAGCCCGTTGCGCCGCTCGGACAGCAAGGAGCCATAGGCCACCTCCTGGGTCAACGCATGCTTGAAGGTAAACTCCACTTCGGGAAACGCCGGACACTCATACAGGAACTCACCGGTCTGCAGGCGGGAGAGTAAACGACGCAGTTCTTCCTCGGGCCGATCTACGACCTCCCCCACCAGGCTCCAGGTGAACTCCTTGCCGATCACAGAAAGGGTCTGCAACAAGTCCTTTTCATCCGCTGGCAGACGATCGATGCGCGCGCTCAGCACTCCCTGTACCGTTGCTGGAATATGAAGCGCGGTCGGCTCCTGCTCCAGACGATAGTGGCCAATCTCACCGGTAAGCGCATGCTCCTCGACCAGGGTCTGGACCACTTCCTCAAGGAAGAAGGGGTTACCCTCGGTCTGAGTCATTATCCTATGTTTCAAGGGTGCCAGAGTCGTGTCATCGCCCAGCAAGGAGCTGAGCAACTCCTCGGCTTCCGCTTCACCCAAAGGATCGAGCCGCAACTGGATATAGTAGCTCCGGCGCCCCCAATCATGCTGATATTCGGGCCGGTAGTTCACCAGTAACAGCATTCTGGCATTAGCCACCCCGTCGACCATATAGTCGAGAAAAGCCTCAGTCACCCTGTCAAGCCATTGCAGGTCCTCGAAGATTACCACCACGGGCTGATTAAGGCTCTCGCGCATCAGCAGACGCTTGATCGTTTCGAAGGTGCGCTGGCGCCGCAATTGCGAATCCATCGATTGCAGTGACGAATCCGGCTCGGCGATCCCCAGCAGATAGAACAGATAGGGCAGACTGTCTTCGAGGCTGCGTTCCAGATTCAACACCTTGCCGGTCACCTTTTCGCGTCGGCGTCGATCGTCATCGTGGGGGCTGATCTGAAGATAGGTATTCATCAGCTCGATCAGTGGTAAATAAGCAAACGCCTTGCCATGGGACACCGAGAAGGTTTCCAGAACCAGGTATTCCTGCTGTAAATGAGGCTTGAACTCATAAAACAGGCGCGACTTGCCAACACCCGGCTCACCCACCACCCCAACAATTTGCCCATGCCCGGCCCGGACCTTCGCCATGGCACCAGCGAGCTTTTCCAGCTCATACTGGCGACCGACAAAAGGTGCCAGCCCACGCCGGGCTGCCGCCTGCAGCCGGGTACGCAACGGCCCGCTGCCCAGTACTTCGTAGGCGGTGATCGGCTCGGAAAAGCCTTTGATCGGGATAGCCCCCAGAGCCTTGAACTTGAAATAACCTTCCACCAATTGGTATGTAGCCTCGCTGACTACGATCGATCCGGGTGAGGCAATTCCTTCCATTCGCGAGGCCAGATGAATGGACTGACCCACTGGCTCATAGTCAGTATGCAGATCCTCAGTCCTGATAGAGCGTACCACCACTTCACCGGTATGGACGCCTATCCGGATCTGCAACGGCACCTGCTTCTCCAGGCGCACCCGGTCAGCATAGCGGTGCATCGCCTCCTGCATGCGCAGCGCTGCGTAGAGCGCTCGCTGGGGATGGTCCTCATGGGCAATGGGCACGCCGAACAAAGCAAGAATCCCATCCCCCAACGACTTAGCAACATAACCCTCGTAGTGGTGTACTGCCTCCATCATCAGAATCAGTACCGGGTCGATCAAATTACGAACCTCTTCAGGATCAAGGTCCTGAATCAAGGCGGTAGAGCCTGCCATATCGGCAAATAGTGTAGTCACGATCTTGCGTTCACCGCCCCCTTTCGCCAGAAGTACTGACTGTTCGGCCAGAATACGTTCAGCAAGATGCTGGGGGGTATAGTCAATCGGCGCAATTGTTTCTGAGGGTTTAATCGTTGCTATTGAGGGTAAGGTCAAAGCGGTACCACATTGGTTACAAAACCTGTCGGCTGCAGTCATCGTATGACCACAATTCGGACAGTCCCGTGACAGCATTTCACCACACTTGCTGCAGAACTTAGCTCCACTTGTGTTTTCAGACTCGCAACTGGTACAGCGCATAAGGCCTCTTAGAATTATTCATTGGAAAGCAAACCAATAAATACTGCAGTCCTTTCTAACTTGCCTGCACAGTCATCAAAACTGTACTGACACTCCGAACTGACGCAATCGTCTGTGTCCGCCAGAATACAACTATCAGCATAGTTCAAGCCGAAAGACGCACACCCGGTGAAACTACATTCATGAATGTTCAGCATAAGACCCCGACCTGCCCCCCTCCATAAATCAAAAAAGCCGGGGCTCATAACAAGCCCCGGCAATAGATGTAACTTTCTGGGAGTCTACATCTGAAAGGTTTATCGGAATGCAATATCTCTGAGTAAAAGCGCGATCTGAGGGAAGAACGCAAGCATTACAGTAATCACGAACAGGATTAACAGAAATGGCGATACCCCTCTGATAACATCGACAAACGGACGCTTGAACACGGCTATTGCAGTAAAGATATTACATCCGAATGGCGGTGTTGCGGCCCCGATTGCAACCTGCAGCGTGATGAAAACGCCCACCAGCACCGGATCTAAACCCGCAGCCTTAACTAATGGTGCAAAAATTGGCACCAGTATCAGAATCACAACTATCGAATCAACAAACATGCAGCCGACAAAAAAGGCGATGTTTATTGCTAGCAGCGTCATCAGCGGAGATGCGCCCTCCAGGCCGATCGCAGCAATGATCTGCTGGGGAATCTGGGCATAGGATAAAGTCCAGGAGAAAGCAGCGCCGGCGGCGATCAGAATAAACACGACGGAGGTGATAGCACCGGTAGACAGCGCAATATCCAGAACATCCTTAGCCTTAATAGAACGGAAAACAAACGCCTCCAGTATCAGTGCGTAAAAGACACAAACTGCGGCGGCTTCAGTCGGACTAAAGATACCGCCATAGATACCACCCACCACGATAAACGGGAATCCCATCGGCCAGATCGCCCGACGCAGCGCGGTAAAACGCGCTTTCCAGCTAGCCTTAGGCTCGACCGGAATATTGTGCTTTTTGGCGTAGTAATAACAGTACCCGGAAAAGGCGAGGATGATCAGAAACGCTGGACCTAAACCGGCAATAAACAGTTCTGAGATCGACGTTCCCGAGATTACACCGTAGATGATCATACCGATTGAAGGCGGTATAAGATAAGCAAGGTCCGCAGCATTAATGATCAGGGCTATACCAAAAGAGTCCTGATAACCCGCCTTCAGCATACGGGGCCGCATCGCTCCACCCACCGCAACTACTGTTGCCTGGGTAGAACCACACACCGCACCAAACAAAGCACAGGCGGAAGTCACAGACATCGCCAGACCACCGCGAATATGTCCCATAAAGCGCATGACCACATCGACTAAGCGGTCAGCTGAGTGCCCTCGCGTGATAATATCAGCGGCCAGAATAAACATAGGCACAGCAATTAACGCCGCCGGCTTAACGCCACCGATCATCTGTTGAATTGTTACCTGAAGGCTCAGATCCGGAAGATAGAAAACAAACGCTAACACTGTCGCCGCAATCAGCGGCATCATCATTGGGAAACCTGCAAGCAGCAACGCTATCATTACCAGAAGCATTAAAATAGTCATCACTCACCCTCCTCTTTATTATTTTCCAGCTCATGATCTTGCTTATAGAGGTGCAACACTTCTGCCACATCAGGGTCTTCATAGAGATCAATTTCAGTGAACGAGATATAGACATCCGGATCAGCAAGGTTCATATTTTTCACTGCCGTAAGCAGGTACTGGATACCCGTCAGCACAAAACCTATAACCACCCATACATAGGTCAGGTATAGCGGTGCCTGAAGCGCCGGAGTAACCCGTCCGCGCCGGGCAATTTTTGCAACATACTCAAACGCATACCAGGCCAGTACAAACATCGCGATCGCAGTCAGGAGTGCTATAAGGATCATCAGTAGCTTTTTAAAACGGTCGGGCAGCATGTCATAAATTGCGGACATGCGAATATGACGCCCCTTGCGGGTAACATAGCCAAGCCCCATAAACGTGATAATGATGATCAGAAAGGCATTTAGCTCCTCAGTAAAATAGATACTTTGCGAGAACACATAACGCCCGAATACATTCGCAATGGAGTTCAATGCCATGATGATGACACCCCAGCAAAGCACGAAAACTTCAACTTTGCAGATGGCCATATCTAGCAGAGAAAACATACGACTGAATGTGGAGTTCTGTTTTTTCATGTTTTTCCCCCCTGTCACCGGTTCAGCTATAAACCTGTGACATAAGGAACCTTTATAAAATTAGCGAAACGAAAACAAAAAACGAGAGAGTGAAACTACTTAGCAGTCTCCAGCAAGCCGGATACACACCTTTTGTTTTGTGCTGAAAGCAATGGCTATTGCTACGTATAAAATTAACAATTAAGGATGCGAAAGAAGTGCTGCATCAGGATTGATGCAGCACTTACGCATTTACTGTGCGGATTCCACTTCAGCGATAAGCGCCTTCAATAACTCCTCACCACGCTCACCAACAATATCGGTATACGCTGTGTGAGTGGCTTTACTGCGGGCACGGAATGCTGCCTGCTCTTCCTCACTCAGATGTACCAGATTAATATCCGGCTTAGCTGCCTGTATGATTGCCAGCTTTTCCTCATTGAAACGACTGACCACATCATAGATATAGCTACTCATTTCCCGGGTCGTTTCACTGATCAGTTGCTTATACTCTGGAGAAAGCGTTTCGTACCAGTCAGTACCTGACATAACGGTCGTAGCCAGCTCCTGTTCACCGGCCCAGGTCATGTAATCCGTCACTTCATAGAACTTCATCTCTTCGATGGTTGCTGCCGGGTTAATCTGGCCATCAACCTGCTTTAATTGCAGGGCGCCGTATACCTCGCCAAATGGAATTGGGGTTGGCGACGCACCAAGGTCTTCATACGCTTTCAGCAGAATCGGCGATACCATGACGCGCATTTTAAAGTTTTTAAAATCGTCAGGAGAGCGAATTTCACGATTGGTTGTCCAGACCTGCGGGCCCTCAGAGTACATCGTGTGTAGCTTCAACCCCCGGGTCTCAAAATCTTTATTCAGCTCACCGTATATAAATTTACTGGATGCCAGCATCTGCGATAATTCAGCAGAATCAGAAGGCAGGGTATATGGAAGCAGGAATAGCTGAGACTCCGGCACGATAGTACCCAGGTTACCGACAGAGACATTGGCAAACTGAACAACACCATCGGCTACCTGCTCGACAAGCTCAGTGGGCGTTCCCAGTGAACCAAGGGGATAGATATTAACTGTAACCTCAGAATCAGTCTTTGCTTCGATTCTGCGCTTAAACTCCTGAGCGTAGCTGTCCATGATAGAGCCTGGAATCTCTTCAATAGCAAATTTCCATTCAGCTGCCATCGAAGTAATCGGGGATAAAGAGAGCGCAACGGTGAGGGCCAGACCAGAAGATATTGTTTTTATATTTTGCATTGTCATACCTTACTTTGTTTTTGTTGTAGGGTTATGAATCAAGTATTGCAAAACAACTTTCATCAAAAAATATAAATATTCATATATATACATTACAAAAAATAATATAAGTTAGATCTCAACAGCCCCTATACTCCAGTATTACTACGCGGTGTTGTGAATATATAAACAAGGTATAACTGGGGAGCAGGAGTGGCTAATCCCGCAAACAGAGGAAACAAAACATGCATTCTGTAAAGCATATGATTACCTTCTGTACTGTCGTCGAGTTCGGCGGCTTCGTTGGCGCCCAGTCCGCCCTGGGGATGAGCCAACCTGCTATCAGCACCCATATCAAGGATTTTGAGATCCGGCTTGGCTTTCAACTCTGTAATCGTGGGCGAGCCGGCTTCAGCCTGACCGAAAAGGGACAGATCACTTATAACAAGTGCCGTGAGATGCTTAATTCCATCTCGGATTTCGAAGCGGATCTTGGCGAGTTGAAAAACACACTGACGGGAACATTACGGGTTGGCGTGATAGACAGCACTATTACAAATCCGGAATTTACAGTACCAAACGCGATACACCGGTTTTATAGCCGTAACAATGATGTTTCAATCAAAATGAGTATATTATCGCCCGATGATCTGGAACGGGAACTGTTGAGTAGTAATATTCATCTTGCAATCGGCACCTTTCAAAACAAGAACAGCGCCCTCAACTACCAGCATCTGTATACAGAGAGACATCAGTTTTACTGTGGTAGTAAACACCCCCTGTTTAATATCCCGGAAGATCAGATATCGATAGAGACCCTGAAGAAATACCCAATCTCTTCCCGCACCTACTTGCACCATGCTGATCTGCAGGGTTTTCAGGAAAAGAAAAGCATCGCATCCGTTGCCAATATGGAAGCACAGGCAATTATGATCGCCAGTGGCAGTTTTATCGGGTTCCTGCCAACACACTACGCTCAACGCTGGGTTGAAAACAACGAGATGAGAGCCATAGAGCATTTAAACCTGTCCTGGAATTCCCAGTTCCACCTCGTGACCAAAGTATCGCCTGCACCGCAAAATATTGTGAAAGTATTTATTAAGGATATCAATGAGTCGCTCAACGAGCGGGAGGCAGCACAATAAAACGCCCTCCCTAATATCAATAAATCTCACTATCAATATAAATCGGCGATGGTTCTTCTGCTAATAACTCAACCACTCCCTTAAGTCCGGCCGCTAACTGCGAGGTTGATTCTGCGGAAGCAAGGCTAATTCTGACGCAATGCGGTGCAGGCTGATGGCCAACTACAAAAGGCTCAGCCGGTGTAATGCTGATATTTCTTGCCCGGGCCTGGGCAATAAAATATTCGGCTCGCCACTCTTCCGGCAGCGTTAGCCAGATTAAGGGGCCTTCCGGATGGGCTTGATAGTTATATCCGGCAAGCAGCTTTGCTGCTAGTTCCTGTCGGGACTTTAGCTCCTTGCGCTGCCACTGAACTAACTGATCAGCCACTCCCTCATTTATCCATTGTGTAGCAATTTCAGCCGCCATCGGCACAGCCATCCAGGAACTAGCCCTTAAGCGGCCCACAACCTGGTGAACTTCTCGTTTCGGTGGTACCAGATAGCCCACCCGCAAACCAGACGCTGCCGTTTTGGAAAAGCTGGTCAGATAATAACTTAGCTCGGGGATATAGCTTGAAATCGGCGGTTTATGATCACTGCTCAAAGGACCAAACACATCGTCCTCTATCACCGGGAGATTATATTTCAATGCGATCTCTGCAATCTGCTGTCGCCGGGTATTACCCATGGTTGCCGTTGTCGGGTTATGCATTGAGGGCGTTACACAAATTGCTGAGATCTGCTTTAGCTTGCAACACTGCTCCAAAGCTCCCGGTATCATCCCCTCATCATCAATAGCTATTCCCTCAAGTTTAAAGTTGAGGGTTCTCGCTAATGAGATCAGGCCATGATCAACCAATGCTTCGCAGGCCACTATTCCACCCGGCACCACCAGGCTGCTCATAGCGATCATAAGCCCGTGCGTCACACCGTTACAGATACAAATTCGATTGGCATCTGTCTCCAGCCCCTGCGCAGTTAACCAGCGACGGGCTGCCTGACGGTGAGACAACAAACCGGCAAAAGGCTTATATACATTGATCAGTTGCTGAGCGTCAGGCTGCTGCGCCATATCCAGTAAGGTCTGCCGGAACGCATCAACCTGCTTTGAACTGGCAATAGCACAGGCAATGGATAGATCGATCATTTGCGCTGGATCAACCACCTCATCTTTCAGAAACTCAACATTCTCTTCCAGATTATGATGACTGACATAGGTTCCGCTGCCGACTTTGCCGTGCACATAGCCCTCTTTTTCGGCATGGGCATAAGCAAAGCTAACAGTCTGGACACTTACCCCAACCGCCTCAGCCAGGGCTCTATGGGTCGGTAGTTTCTCTCCCACCGGAATATCACCGGCATCAACCGCTTTACATATCGCCTGCGCGATCTTCAGGTAGCGAGGCCCCTGTCCGGATTCAAGGTAATTTTTAATACGACCTTCAATATTTCCCATAATTACATCGGCACCGAAATTGTCATGAAACAATAATTACATTGACATGATTTAATTAAGCATTAATCTATATTGTAATGATCTAGAGAACGGAAAACTCAAAACAGTCCAATTACACATGTAAAAACCACTGTTAATGATCATAAAAAGATAAATTGGTATGAATTACTTCACGACAAATCAATACAAACAAAATTGTAATGAATTAATTATATAAGAATAACTAGAGGTTTAGAACCATGAGCAATAACTCATATGAAAGCGGGCGCTTAAATCTGCCATTTGTTGGCTTCTGTACTTTTGCTAAAAGCTCCACCAATGAAGACTGGGATACTATTGATGCCGATGTCGCTTTCATGGGAGCCCCATATGACTGCGGTACCCAATGGCGCTCCGGTGCCCGTATGGGACCACGCGCCATCCGCGAGGCATCTACACTGTTCTCCTTTGGTCATGGCGGCGCATATGACCATGAAGATGATGTCATGTACCTTGAAGGGGTGAAGATTGTCGATATTGGCGATGCCGATATGGTGCATACCAATACTGAGAAAAGCCATGCCAATATAGAATACGGCGTTCGTAAAATTCTCGAAGCCGGTGCATTACCGGTTATTGTCGGCGGCGATCATTCGGTAAACGCACCTTGTATTCGTGCGTTTGAAGGCAAGGGCCCGATCCATATCATTCAGATCGACGCCCACCTGGATTTTGTCGATGAGCGTCACGGCGTTCGCTATGGTCACGGTAACCCGATCCGCCGTGCCTCTGAGAAAGAGTTCGTAACCGGCATGACCCAGCTTGGCATCCGTAACGTCTCCTCTTCTAACCGCACCGACCATAAAGCGGCAGAAGACGCAGGATCGACCGTTCTCTCGGTCCGCGATGTTCGTCGCCTGGGTCCTGAAGGCGTCCTGGCGCTTATTCCTGAAGGCGTAAACTACTACATCACAATTGATATTGACGGCTTTGACCCATCCATTGCTCCGGGTACTGGTACACCAAGCCATGGCGGATTTACTTACTATGAAGTTATGGAAGTATTGCAAGGCGTTGCCAATAAGGGCGAAGTTGTAGGCATCGATCTGTGCGAGGTAGCCCCTGATTACGATCAAAGTGGCTCAACCAGCATTCTCGCGGCGCAAGTTCTGATGAACCTGATTGGCTATGTTTTCCACGCCCGCCAAACCAGAGGCTGAGTAAGTAAGTACTTTGTCAGATGGCATCCGGTCTGGATGCCATCTTCTTTCCAGCCTGCCCAATTCTATCAACACTTAACCACGCAGCTGAATTTCACGTCAGGCTTTCACCCCTAATCTTCAACAAAAAAATCCTCGCTTTTAGCTTCCGGACTATCACTCCCCCAGAGCATCCGCTTAGACTTTTTTTTCAGCAACGGCACATGTTTCGAGCAGTGGATATAAGCCTCATCGACGCTGATAACAACCCAGCGTTCGGTGTAACCCGACTGTTCCTGATCAACTTCCGCCAAGCATGTCGCCAGCCAGGTGGGCAGTTCAGCTGTCGCATAACTGGTCGCAGAACCGTTCACATGCAGGCCAACGGTAGATTTAAAAAAATCCATAAAAACCAGCCCGATATGGGGATTCTCGTGAAGGTTACCGAGACTGGCATAGACGCCGTTACCCCGGTATTCGGGAAATGCCAGGGTCTTTTCATCAAGCACCTGTACAAAACCAACAGGGCCAAAGCGAGGGGTGCAATCGCAGTTACCCGCCTTATCAGCCGTGGCAACAAACACCATCTCCTGAGACTGGATCAGCCCCCGCATTTTATTCGTCAGATGGTCATACATCTGCTTGTTATAAAAGCGTTGCGCCCGGGCTTCGCTCGCCATCAGCTGTTGCAGCTGAGACTCACCCGCAGTTCCTTTGTGGGTCATATATCACCTTCCATGTGTTATCCAGGCCAGGCCTGAGTATCAATCAAAATTGTAAGAGCTACCTTCCGCCATACCCGGCCTTAAGGTTTTGAATTGCTCAGATCAGTGTACGGTACAGACCATACAAGGATCAAACGAGCGTACGATATGCTGTACTGCCACCGGGTCGGTTTC
Organism: Amphritea sp. HPY; assembly: GCF_050870985.1. Classification (NCBI taxonomy): domain Bacteria; kingdom Pseudomonadati; phylum Pseudomonadota; class Gammaproteobacteria; order Oceanospirillales; family Oceanospirillaceae; genus Amphritea; species Amphritea sp. HPY. Next base: position 1,935,166 of record NZ_CP194015.1, read on the forward strand.
ACCCGCTAACACCGGCGCACCCGCCAGGGCCTGCTCCAGCGCGCCCGGTATACCCTGCTGATCCCGGGGCGAGAAATTCCAGGTGGTCGGTGCAATAATCTGATAATTCGCAATACGGCCATCACGAATACTGAGCCAATGCCCCAGACTGCCCCTGGCAGCCTCCACCATACCCACACCATCGGCATGCTCTGGCAGCTCGCCCTGATGGCAGAAAGGCTGCAAAGGATCGATCTCGCGGGCCCATTGCTCCATCTGCGGAATCACCAGTGCCAGCTCAAGTAACCGGGCCAGCATGCGATTCTGCACATTGCCACCGGATGAACTTACCAGATCTTCTATCAGCGGATGGCGGTTGACCAGTTGGCGGGCCAATGCACCGACCTCGACTACCCGGTTATCGAGCCGGGGAGCCTTACACCAGCTATACCCCTCAGGATTATCCAGCGATGGCTGGGTTACGCCGTTTATGGGGTGTTGCGCCCGGGTTTGTCCACTCATCCAGGCATGGGATATATCTTCGGTAATAAGCGCAGGATCCAGCGCCAGCGCCTTACCCGTCGCATCTACAACTCCGGCCCTGAAGGCCCGCTCACCACCGCTCAGATAATTACCATAACTCAGGAAGCGATCACAGGAACGGCCCAGCTGATTCAGCTGAAGCTGATCTGAAAGGTGCAGAAAAATTCGCAGATCCGAGCTCAACCAGGGCTGTTCATGCTGCCAGCTTTGCAGTTCTGATACTGAGCTCAGGCTGGCCATTCGTTCAAGACTATCACCAAACAGTCGGGTTTCGAGAAAACGCCGAAACCCGGACAGTATCGCTATAATCCTGATCCGCTCCTGAGGCTCCACCGGCTTGGCGGTGCCGCCCGGCTGAATACTCAGGCTATGGGGCCACTTACCCGCCAGCAGGCCCATCAGATGCAAGAATTCAGCCCGGGCCGGAAGCATCTCCCGGCTGGCATCGCCTTTGATTGCCCGAAAACGGTTTGCCACTTTGTCATACCAATCTGCACTGCGGTATTGATCACGGGCGAAGTCTGGCATAAAGAACAGGTAGAAATGGGTCAGCAGATCCGCCATATTCTCATTCGCCAGAATCAGGTTAGTGCAGAGCTCGCCGTTGCGCGGCATATCCACTTTGATCGCATCCGCCAGGGCATAAGCACAGGCGACTGACTGGCTGACCGAACAGATACCACAGATACGCGGGGTATAGACTAAGGCATCCATCGGGTGTTTACCCTGCAGAATTTGCTCAAAACCACGATAGAGTGTGGAATTAACCTTTGCACTGCTCACTGCTGCGCCCGAGATCTCCAGGTTAACTTCGAGGTCACCCTCAACCCGGTTAAAAGGCCCTACCGATATGCGTCGACTCATGTTCAGCTTTTCTTATTTTTGTGGTGGTTAGACAGGTCACCCGGCGGATAGATGATCCGCTCAGAGACGGCATTGGAGCGCAACCGTTCAGGAGTTGCGGCCTTTGATAACGATGCCAGGGCAACAAACCAGGCTTTTGGCATATCGGTTGGCAAACCCACCGGTATGCCCGCTATTTTCCGGGTTTTAGTGAATGCAAAAGCGGGTTCTTCAAACTCCGGCGCAGTACAGTTAATACAGGCGTAACCGCCACGGGTACAGGAGCCCTCGCCATTCCACGGCCGGATATTACAGTCAGCATGGGCCTGGGTACCGAGACAGCCCATATTTTCCATCATGCAACCCTGCTCGCCCGGATGTTCCGCACTGGCCTTGTACTCATAGTATTCATTACGGGAGCAGCCATGATGCACCAGATGATCGGCATAGTTTCTGGGCCGCCCCAGCGGATCAACGCTGTCTTCTGAAAACTCATCAAGTGCAAGTTGCAATAAGGTCTCTGTAACCCAGTTGGGGTGGGTAGGACAACCGGATATATTGATGACACTGGCCGCACCGGCCGAACGATACTCTTCGCCTAACAGACCACCCGGCAGCTCGCCATCATATTGCAGCCCGGTCGCCTCGGTGATGTTTTCCCCGGCAGCACTAATACCGCCGTAAGCGGCGCAAGATCCCACCGCAACGGTATAGCGCGACTTAGCAGCAAGATCCGTTACCCAGTCAATCATCGGTCTACCGGTGCCCCCCATCAGATGGAAGCGGCCAGTACCCGCAGGCCCCATCAACATAGATCCCTCTATGCATAAAATATCCAACCCTAAATCGCCATCGATTATCTGCTGCAGTATGGATATCACCTCGCTGCCACTCTCCTCACTCAGCGAGGGGTGCCAAAGCAGATTAATACCTGCAGCCTCTAATGTGGTGATCAGATCCGGAGACTCGGCGTTGAGCAACGACATAGTACAGCCACCGCACCCCCCGGATTGTAACCACAGCAAATTAAGCATCCTGCACCTCTTGATCAGTGTCTGGAACTGCTGAATCCCTGGGCAGTTCAAGCCTTGCCAGTACGCCACCTCGGGGATGATTTTCTACCGTCAGACTACCACCATGCTCAACCACAATACCGTAGCTGATAGACAGGCCAAGCCCTGTCCCCTCACCGACGGGTTTAGTGGTAAAAAAGGGATCGAACACCCGCGACAGGTTTTCTTCCGACAGGCCCGGGCCGCTGTCACGTAGCGTGAACCACACCCGCTGCTCATCTTCACCCGCCGCCAATTCAAGCCTTGGCTCGACTTCCTGCTTCATCGCATCAACCGCATTCTGAATCAGATTGACTATCACCTGATGGATCTGCCCGGAGTGCCCCCGCGCCGTCAGCTGCTCAGGCAGATCGATAGAAAGTTCAATATCCCGCTTACTCTCTTTGATAATCCAGTGCAATGCGGTGGTGATAACATGGTTCAGGTCAAACTCTGTCTTGGCGGTTTCCTGACAGGATGAGAACTGACGCAGATCCCGAACAATATCTTTAACCCGGTCCGCCCCCTCCATTGTGCCATCCACCAGCGAATTCAGATCTTGGATAGCCTTATCCAGTCGCAGATCTTCCCGAAGCTCACGCAGTGCCATGCGGGAAGCACCCTCATTGATGGCGTTAAAGTAGGTCACCAGCTTATCGGTATAACGCTGCAAGGCGTGCATATTGCCGTAGACAAAACTGATCGGGTTATTGAGTTCGTGGGCGACACCCGCGACCAGTCGGCCAAGGGAGGCCATCTTCTCCGACTGAACCAGACGTTCCTGTGCCAGTTTCAGTTCGGCATGGGTATGATTGAGGTCTTTGTAAGCTTTTTGCAACTCGCCAAGGGGGCGCCCAACGATCACCATCCCGGCCATCCTGCCGCGATGATCTTTACGTGGACTGCAGTTCATCGCTAAAGGCACGGTGCCTGTTGTGCTCTTTAATTCCACTTCACAGTCACGCACCGGCTGAACCCGCAACTGACTCTGGAAGCTGGCGATTTTCTGCTGGTAATCATCCGCCACCAGCGAACTGAAAGACTGGCCAATAAGCTGCTCAGCACCCTGCCCGGTCAGCTGCTCCAATGCGCTGTTAACCTGCTGAATCATGCCCTGTTTATCACAGACAATCAGCACATCACTCATAGAGCTCTGGACGCTGTCGAGAAAGCCCTGAGTCTCTTCCAGCTCAGCATTTTTCTGCTCAATCTCGACCTGGTAATGCACCAGATCGGCATAGGTCTCATCCATTTTCTGGATAACACTGACCCAGGCCTCGTCGGCCATAGCGGCATCTTCGGGTAATGGTTCGGTTTGGGGTAACTTTTTTTCTGGCATCGGTTACAGGCTTGGTTTTCAGGCTTAAATTACAGGCTTAAATTACAGGCTTAGTTTAAGCAGTGACTTATTTACTTCCATTAAGCCTACTCTCCTGTATAAGTGAGTGCAAAACCGGGCCGTGGGGAGCTTTATAATAAGCGTCATTCCTGTTCCTGTTGTGCCTGACACTTAATACAATAACGACTATCAGGCCGGGCCTTCAGGCGCGCTGGCGGAATCAGATCATCACAATCCTCGCAATAACCGTACTCAAACTCAGAGCCATTTTCTGAGTCATGCTCATTATCGTTGAACTTCTGCCGGGCATGAACCACTTGCTGTAAGCGCTGCTGACACTGTTCCAGATTAGCCAGAGCCATGTTCTGTTGCTGTAAGGCATCACCGCGGGATACCCGGCCAACTGCTTGCTGATCCAGCGTTACCGGAGCGGCACTGCGCTGCAGATCGGCAATTTCTTCACTTAACAACTCACTAAGTTGTAATAGCAATTGCCGGTAATATTGTAATTCCTGATCGGTCACAGACAGCTCCCTTTTAATCCAGCAGATGGCTCAGTAAAGCCCTTAGCTTACCCGGCTTGACCGGTTTATTCAGCACCGGAAGCTGGTGCTCCCTGAATAATCGCCTGGATTCCTGCGACCGGTCGGCGGTAATAATGATCGCCGGCAGATCCGCCCCGAGATGTTTTCGCAAGCCGGTAATAGCCTCAACACCGGTAGCATTACCATCAAGATGAAAATCAGCAACGATCAGATCAGGTTTAAAATTGTTATCGATACACACCTGAATAGCCTCTGCTTCACTTGCCGCCAGCGACACCTCACAGTTCCACTGCTCAAGTAACGCCTCCATGCTAACCAGGATACTCTCTTCATTATCGATAACTAACAGCTTCTGCCCCTGCATTGCGCTGTTGTAATCCGTGACCGACTGCTTCGCGACTGGCTGGAAACGGGCACGGCTAACAGGCACCTCAACACTGAACATAGTGCCCTTACCCTGATTCGACAGAACGCTGATACGGTGATTCAGCATCTGGGCTATACGCTCTACAATTGCCAACCCCAGGCCAACACCTTTCTTGCCACCTTTTTGCTGCTCTTCCAGCTGCTGAAATTCCCGGAAGATATCCTGCAGCCGGTTTTCAGGAATACCCGGACCTGTGTCCCACACCTGAATACTGACTTTATCTCCCCTGCGCCGGACTCCCAGCAAAATTTTACCGCTGCCGGTATAGCGAAACGCATTACTCATAAAGTTACGCAGGATACGCATCAGCAGCCGTGTATCGCTGGTAACACCGATGCCTGTTTCAACCAGATGCAGGCCGATACCGGTCTCTTTTGCCAGCGGCTGAAACTCAACCCGCAACGCGTTAAACAGATAGCTCAGCGGAAAACTCATAATATCCGGTTGTACCGCATTCTGATCCAGTCTTGATATATCCAGCAGATCGGTCAGCAATTCCTCCGCCCCTTCAAGGGCCAGGTGGATCCGCTCTACCAAGTGATCATTGCCCTCTTCCAGCTCCCGCTCTCGCAAGGTTGAAACCAACAGCCGTGCCGCGTTCAGCGGCTGTAGCAGGTCATGGCTGGCCGCCGCCAGGTACTTATCTTTGCTGCGGTTAGCCGCTTCAGCGGCTTCTTTAGCAACCTTGAGCTCTTTTTCAATGGCGCTACGTTCAGAGATCTCTTGCACCAGCTTGCCATTCAGGGACACCAGATCATGGGTACGTTCTTCAACCCGTTGCTCCAGCTCTTCATTCAGCTGTTTCAGCTTTGCCTCGGCCTTCTTTCGTTCAGTAATGTCCTGAACAAAGGCTTCGATCATCGCCCCCTGCTCATCCTGCTTAAGCAGTACATTCATTGAAACGCTGACCCGACTACCATCACGCCGACGAAACTCGGTTTCATAACCAAACAACTTGCCATACAGGCGCAGCTTTTCAAGCAACACCGGATATTCGTCTGCGTGATACAGCAGATCGATAGCAAAGTTGGTCACCTGCTGGCAGATATGCTGCGGATCGGTATAGCCGCAGATCTTGGCCAGAGCAGGATTCGCAGCACTAAGACCGTCATCAAGCCTGGACTGAAAGATACCGTGCTGGGCGTGTTCAAAGATTGATTTATAGCGGTTACGCTCCTGTTCCAGCTCTTCCAGCTTATCCGCCAGTTCAGGATAATAACTTTTGCGGGCAGACTGACCACCAAGCCCCAGCAGGCTCTCAACCGTCAGGGCATCCCTTTCTGACAATGCTTGCTTGCCGGCCGGCGCGTTCCCGCCAGGAGCATCCCCTGCAGGGGTGTTCCCGACAGAAGTACCAGGGTCAGAGCGCTTCTTCATATACAACCTCAACATCCCGCTTATTCGAGCGACGCGGATTGGTCAGTATGCAGGGATCCTTAATCGCCTTCGCCGACAAGATCGGTATATCACTCAGGTTTACACCACTGGATGCAAGGCCTTCAATAAGACCAACATCATGCTTCAGTTTAATAACAGCATCCTGTAACTGCTTATGAATCTGTACCGGGTTCAGCCCCCGGGTATCGATTCCCATCGTCTCGGCGATGACTTTAAATTTATCTTCCGTGGAGCGGTAGTTGTAACTGATCACATGCTCCAGCAGCATGGCATTGCACAAACCATGAGGCAGATCCAGGAAGCCTCCCAAACTATGCGACATGGCGTGCACGGCACCAAGAATTGCATTTGAGAACGCAAGTCCCGCCTTCATACTGCCCAGCATCACCTGCTCCCGCAGTTTAATATCCAGCGGATTTTTCACCAACGCGACCAGATTTTCATTGACCAACCGGATCGCGTCTAACGCATGCATATCCGTGAGCGGGCCACTGCCGGTGGAAACAAAAGCTTCAATCGCATGAACCAGTGCATCAACACCGGTGCAGGCTGTAAGAAACGGGTCCATTGTCACCGTTGTTTCCGGATCAATCAGTGAAACATCGGGTACTACCGCTTTACTGACTATGGATATTTTCACTTTCTCTGCCTGATCCGAAATGATGGCAAACTGAGAAACGTCGGCGGATGTGCCTGCGGTAGTCGGAATAAAGATCAACGGCGGAATAGCCACATCGATAGTATCCACCCCTTCAAATTCAAGGATATGGCGCTTATGAGTGCTTACAATACCTATGCCCTTGGCACAATCCATCGGGCTGCCGCCACCCACCGCGACGATCACATTACAACCGTGCAGGTCATAAAACTCAGCCCCTTTCATTACCTCTTCTGCGCGGGGGTTGGGTGAAACGCCGGTAAAAGTCACATACTCCAGGCCCGCCATCTGCAAGCTCTGCTCAACATCTTCAACCCAGCCTGCCGCTTTCACTCCAGGATCAGAGACCAGTAGCACCTTACGGGCACCAAATGTGCGGGCAAAATTGCCTACCGTTTTACGGGCACCGGCGCCGAAAATAATTTCGGGTGATACAAATTTACGCAGGTTGCCAATATCATCACTCATTATTTAGTCCGCTTCCGGGGCTGATCTTTCGCCCCGATTTATTGTTATTGTTCTGGTTTCCAGCTGTCTCAGGGTAATTTCAAGACAACTTAATCATTCGATTATATCAGTGTAACAGACATAAAAAAGGCGACCGATGGTCGCCTTTAGTTATAAGCATTACTACTTAATTGCTATTCAAAACACCGTTCTTAACAGTATTTTAGCTGATCAGATTTACCAGCAGCTTATTCAAACGGTTTACGTAAGCGGCAGGGTCATCCAACTGACCACCCGCTGCCAGTTGCGCCTGTTCAAACACCACCAGCGCCAGCTCATTGAAACGATCTTCATCGGTTTCAAGATCCAGCTTGCTGACCAGTGGATGCTCAGGATTGATCTCGAAGATCGGCTTAGTATCAGGGACAGCCTGACCAGCCGCTTCCATGATCTTACGCATCTGCATACCCATATCGTAGGCACCCAGAACCACACAGGCCGGTGAGTCGGTCAGACGATGCGTAACACGTACTTCGCTAACCTGCTGCTCCAGACTGGTTTTCAGACGCTCGGTCAGACCTTCCATCTCTTTGGCGGTCTCTTCCTGAGCTTTCTTCTCTTCTTCGTTTTCGGTCTCACCCAGATCCAGATCACCTTTGCTGACATCCTGGAAAGACTTACCGTCAAAGTCGAACAGCTGGCTCATCAGCCACTCATCGACACGGTCAGACATCAGCAGCACTTCGATACCTTTCTTACGGAAGATCTCCAGGTGCGGGCTGTGCTTAGCCGTGTTGTAGTTCTCTGCAACGGTATAGTAGATCTTCTCCTGACCTTCCTGCATCCGGGAAACGTAGTCTTCCAGATTTACCGACTGTTCAGAAGAATCGTTATGGGTAGAAGCAAAACGCAGCAGCTTCAGCACAGTTTCACGGTTAGCGTGGTCCTCTGCCGGGCCTTCTTTCAGAACTTCACCGAACTCGGCCCAGAATTTAGCGTACTGCTCCGGATCTTTCTTAGCCAGTTTACCCAGCATATCCAGGGCACGTTTAGTCAACTGGGTACGCAGCTTATCTACGACTGGATCTTTCTGCAGAATTTCACGGGAAACGTTCAGTGACAGATCATTTGTATCAACCACACCTTTAATAAAGCGCAGGTACATCGGCAGGAACTGGTCCGCTTCATCCATGATAAAGACGCGCTGCACGTAAAGTTTCAGGCCACGGGGTGTATCACGGTTCCACAGATCATATGGTGCGTGAGCCGGGACATACAGCAAGCTGGTATATTCCAGATTACCTTCGACGCGGTTATGGCTCCACTTCATCGGATCCTGAAAGTCGTGGGACACGTGCTTGTAGAACTCTTTGTAATCATCATCGCTCAGCTCGTTCTTGGAACAGGTCCACAGAGCTGTTGCGCTGTTGACTGTTTCATCCTCTACAGCAGCAGGCTCTTCGCCCTCTTCCGCTGGCATCGGCTGAGATTCCATGATCACAGGCAGAGAAATATGATCAGAATACTTGCGTACTAAAGTGCGCAGGCGTGAAGCATCGGCGAACTCTTCCTCACCCTCTTTCAGGTGCAATACGATGGTGGTACCACGTTGCGGCTTATCAACCGTCCCGATAGTAAACTCACCCTCGCCCTGGGAAACCCAGTGCACACCGTCAGCAACCGGGGCACCGGCTTTACGGGTAAATACTTCAACCTTATCGGCAACAATAAATGCGGAGTAAAAACCAACACCGAATTGTCCGATCAGTTGTGAATCCTGTTTCTGGTCACCGCTCAGTTCTGACAGAAACTGGGAGGTACCGGATTTAGCAATAGTACCCAGGTGATCAACGACGTCCTGACGGTTCATACCGATACCGTTGTCAGCAATTGTTACTGTCTTGGCATTGGCATCAAAATCGATACGGATATTAAGATCGCCGTCACCTTCATACAGATCATTATTGGCCAGGGCCTCAAAACGAAGCTTATCGGCAGCATCGGAGGCATTCGAGATCAATTCCCGCAGGAAGATCTCTTTATTGGAGTAAAGAGAATGGATCATCAGGTGAAGCAGCTGCTTCACTTCGGTTTGAAAGCCAAGCGTTTCTTGCTGAGTTTCTGTGCTCATTTATCAATTCCCAAACTAACTAATACAGAATAAATACTGCAAAAATAGATGGGGCCAGCACCTTTCTTTTCAAGGGGCTGGCGTAAAAAAATGATCTGAAACGAAGCTTTGTCGAATTAGAACTCAGTCGGTCTTGCTGATCACCAGCTGACGCAAAGTAGAGGATTTAAATTCACGACGGTAGAGAATAAAGACCACTCCGGCAGTCAGGGCCATAAACAACCAGGGATTAATAAACCAGCCCAGCACCGCCATACTGAAATAATAGGTACGCAGCCCCAGATTGAAGTTATTCGCCGCCATCGAACTCATCACAGCCAACCGGTTAGCATGAGCTTTATGTTCCTGTTCAGTTGAGCCATCTTCAGGCATCGGCGCACCACCGATCATCACCGAGGTAAAGCCGTACTGGCGCAGACTCCAGGTAAATTTAAAGAAGGCATAGATGAACAAGCCGATCAGCAGCAATAACTTCAGCTCCCACTCCGCCTTGGTAGCATGACCGGCAAACGGGATATCGCCGACCACATCAATGACCTTCTCGGTCGAGCCCAGCACGGTCATCAGGCCCGCCAAAATAAGCATGGTCGATGAGGCAAAAAATGAAACGCTACGTTCCAGGTTTGCAATCACCGTTGTATCAGCGATGCGCACCTCCCGGCTGAGCATATGGGTCATCCACTGCAGTCGATACTGATGCATCAGGCTGGCCAGACAGTAGGTATCCCGTGCTCGCTTACGGGTATAGGCGTTATAGCCCTTGAAACAAGCCAGAAACCAGAACATCGCCAGCAGGTTGAGCCAGTTAGTCGAGATAAAGCTGAGCAGCTGTTCCATGTGCGATGATCCGGATAGAAAACGTTATAAGCTATTGTAATTAAATAATTCAAGTAGACAACCATGGTTCAGAGCAGCTTCTCATATAAGACCACAATTGAAACTTGAGTAACTCATTGAACGATGATCCAACAGTGCTAGAACGTATAGCCCGTATTCAAAACACTGAGCATTTATCTGCCTCACCGGACAGATATACAAAAAAGCCCTCATTCCGAAAAATGAAGGCAAGGTTTTATCTCTACGACAATGATAAAACGAAGTACTTTACTTAGCAGCGGTTACCGATATTTCTACCAACAGATCGGGGCTTGCCATCGCAGCCTGTACACAAGCCCTGGCGGGGGCATGACCTTCAGGTACCCAGCTATCCCAAACAGTATTCATCTCTTTAAAATGATCCATGTTTTTAAGATAAATAGTTGCTGAAAGCATTTTTTCCGGACTGCTACCAACAGATACAAGCAGATCAGACACTTTCTCAAGCATCGTGCGGGTTTGATCCATAATATTGGCGGAGCGATCTTCAGCTACCTGGCCACACAGATAAATCGTATTTTCATGTACAACAACCTTACTCATACGGGCTGCTGTCTGATAACGTTCAATTGTCATTTCAAATAATTCTCTTAATAAACTATCAGTTTGAATCGGTATTACCGATCGCAGCCAATTCGCCCAGGGTTAATGGCTTAATAGGTGCGCGGATATTGTAATAACCAACCTGAGCAGGCGATGTTTTGAGCTCGCTGGCCAATAATGATGCAACGGTTGTTCCGCATTGGCGCCCCTGGCATGGCCCCATGCCTGCACGACAAAAAGCCTTGGTCTGATTAGGGCCGCGACACCCATCATTTGCCAGTCTACGAATTTCCCCGGCAGTCACCTCTTCACAGCGACAGACAATGGTTTCATCCGGCGGCGACATAAACTCTTCAGCAGGGCTATATAAACGGTCCAGAAACGGCCTGATGACTAACTGCTGCTGCAATTCCTGTATAGCCTTTTCCTGTTCAATCTCATTGCTCCCAGTACCAGCAGATCCGGCAGCTCTTTGGCGGACGATCTCAAATACGGCCAGTTTGCCCTGCAGCTCAGCCGCAAGTGCACCACCGATTCCGGCGGAGTCACCCGCGACCAGGATATCCGGATGGCTACTCTGTCCCCACTTATTAAGCTCAGGTTTCCAACACTTCTGTACTTCATCCCAAATATGGGCAAGACCAAGCGACCGGGTCAGCTGGGTATTAGGTATCACACCCTGATGAACTAACAGAGTGCTACAGGGAAGAGTTTGCCGATTACCTTTATGATAATAATTAACCGCCGAAAGATTGCCTGACTCGTCCTGGTCTGCACTGAGGCCGGAAACACCACTCAACTGCTGAATCCCGGCTTTTCTTATTTCAGAAAGCATCCGCATACCCTTCAGCACAAAGCGCCAGCCCTTTAAAGCACCAAGGAATTCAGGCAAAGCCGATCGATAGTTCTTACCTGGGGTCGTATCCAGAATCGCATCAATCTTAATACCGGCCCTGATCAACTGACATGAAATCAGTAACAGCAGAGGGCCACTGCCGGCAATGACTATTGGCCCCGGCGGCGTAAGCCCGGATGCCTTTAACAATATCTGAGCAGCTCCACAGGTCATTACTCCAGGCAAAGTCCAGCCGGGGAAAGGAGCGGGCCTTTCCTGTGCGCCGGTCGCAATAAGCAGCTTATTAAATTCAAAGCACCGGCTTTCACCGTTAACAGATACATAGAGGATATTATCTGTAGTCACTTCCCAGACAGTTGCCCCATGCAGATAGGTGACACCAGCGCCAGAAAAAGCAGTTAATAGCTTTTCACCATAGTAATAGTCTGGCCCAAGTATCTGCCTATCTTTTAAGACGGGGCTACCGATATTGCGATAGATCTGCCCGCCCGGGCGTGGCTGTTCATCGAGCAACAAGACCTTAAGCCCCTGCTTCGCTGCAGTGCTGGCTGCCGACATACCGGCAGGGCCTGCCCCGATAATCACTAATTCAAACTGGTTAGATTTCATAAATCATCACCCAATACCTGACGCGCCCCACGCTGAATATTCACGACCATTCCATCACGGACTTCAGTCATACAGGCTTGCGTATTTGGCTTGCCGTCTATTTCCATCAGGCAATCGAAACAGACGCCCATCATGCAAAAGGGAGCCCGCCCGCTGTCAGTGACCGGTGTTGTACGAGTAGGTCTGACCCCTGCCTGTAATACTGCAGCAGCCACACTTTCACCTTCTAACACTGTTATTGTCTGGCCTTCAATACAGATAGAAACCAGCCCTTTTTCACTAACAGGCAGACGATTAAACCTGGAATCTGTCGGCATGAAATTTCTCCAAATTAAGTACCGGATCAGCATTACCCTCGGTAATCCAATCAGCGATTGGGCCTGCGTGCGCTGCTGCCAGAGTGACGCCACTATGGCAGGTCACCAGAAATGCTCCCGGGAATTCTTCTGACTGCTGGTAAACAGGGTGTCCGTCCGGAGTCATTATTCTTAAAGCCCCCCATGAACGAATCAGGCGGACATCTTTCAACAGTGGAAACATGGTCACGGCCCGGCGAGCAATATCCGCAATGACATCGGTGGTAGTGCCACTGTCAAAGCCAACATCCTCCTTTGAATCGCCGCACTGAATCGTGCCTTCAGCGGTTTGTCTTACATGTCCGGTTGGATAATCCAGGAAATGCTTCACTCGCTCGGCTATCAGCACTTGCCCACGATTAGGAAAAATGGGGGCCTCAATACCAACCATTGAAGCAAGTTTCTTATTCCCTAAACCCGCCGCTAAAACAACTTTTTCGCTAACGTAACTACCAACAGCACTGTGCAGATGAAACTGACCATTTACCGGCTGAACACGGTTGATTGCGCCGGAATTAATTAGCTTCCCACCTAAATCAGTAAACCTTTTTAATAAGGCACGCATCAGATATAACGGATTAACATGACCATCTTCCGGTCCCCAGGTGGCACCGGCCACTTCAGGACCTATTTCAGGTACCATCTCTTTAAGCTGCTGATGATCCAACACCTCAAACGGGTAACCTTCGCTATGTTTCGCTGCCATCTGATCGAGCATTTTCGCCCGTTGTGCCAGTTCATTCTCAGACAGGCAGATAAACAAACCGCCCTTCTGTGACAGCTGAATATTTATGCCGGTGCTGTCTTCAAGACTGGCAGCCATGTCCCCCCACAATCGTGCTGATAAACGGGTTAAATTGGCATATGCCGGGTAGCTATCCCCCTTCCCCTGCACCCATACCAGACCAAAATTGCCCCGCGATGCCCGGAAAGCGATATCCCCCTCATCATAGATGGTGACTTGCTGCCCTTTCTCCTGGATGCCCAAAGCGACAGCCAAACCAACTAAGCCACCGCCAACAACAGCTACATCAGAACCATTACGGCTTGTTCGAATACCCGCCGCCATCTGCTTCTCTCCAATAGTTTTGGTAAATCTTATTCTGGTAAAACTTAAAGTTTGATCAGGTAGGTCCGGTCAGGCATGTAGCCTGACCGGCAGATCGAACTTATTGAGCCAGAGCGGCGTTAAGAATTTTCTCAGCCCATTCCTTACCGATATCATCGACAATTTCAGGCCATACATTCTGTTTAACTTTTTCAGCAGTCGCTGCAATCTGCTCAGGGGTTACCTCAACAATTGTTGCACCGGCGTCAGCCAGACGCTGCTCATTAGCCACCTGATCCTTCTCAGCCGTAGCCCAACGACGGTTTTCAAAGTTAAGAGCCGCCTGAGATACAGCAGCTTGCTGCTCAGGTTTCAGATCATTGAAGCGCTCTTCATTGATCAGCAGGTACCACACTTCAAAGTGTGTATTCAGTGGCACATAGTATTTTGTCACATCGCGGAATGATGCAAAGTATCCCTCAGCACCCGAGCCTATAACACCATCAACCACACCGGTCTGAACAGCGGTAAATGCTTCTGAGAATGGTAGTGGCGAACCGATAAAACCGACATTATCTGCCAACAACTGGAACACCTTGATCGGCGGAACACGTACTTTAGCTGACTTGCTAATAGTGGAATCAGCAGCACCATCAACTTGCTTATTCAGCGCAACACCGCCGAAATAAACAGGCCACGCACCCAATACTTTGATGCCCTGCTGCTGGTACAAAGAAGATACGGTTTCACGCATTACAGAACCGGGGCCAAATTTACCCTTGGCATCTTCCCATCCCTGAACCATGTATGGCAACGATACGATCTGGAAACGCTTATCAACGCTGGAGGCGATTGGCTGCACTGCCATATCGACAGCACCTAGCCCTACACGTTCCTGTACCACCGTATAATCACCCAGTGCATTTGCCGCGTACAATTTGACTCGCAACTTACCCTCTGTTGCTGCAGAAACATCTTCAGCGAACTGCTTGGCATCTATATCAATAGCGGCCCCTTGTGGACGAACGTGGGAGAGCTTAAGCGTTGCCGCTTCGGCAATTCCAACGGTGGCCAGCGACAAAGACATCGCCAGAACTAATTTTTTAGTAATTGATGTAAACATGGTTTTCCTCTTTTTGTTTTAAGACCATTACGGACTGTATTTAAACGTTTTTAGTAACCAAGCTTTGCCGGTATAAACTCTGAAAGTTCGGGCCAGATTAAAACCAGCACTACCACCGGCAGATAGCCAAACAGCAACAGGATCATTGCCGGCTTAATGACTTCGGTGAATTTGACATTGCCTATACGAGCACCCAGATAGAGGATGCTGGCATACGGAGGTGTCACCCCGCCCATTGCAGTGGTAACACCCATAATGGCGGCAAACTGGATAGGACTTACGCCAAGCGCGCCCATCAACGGCATCAGCAGTGGCGCAGTCAGAATGATCGCGGTGATATCATTCACCACCATGCCGATAGCGAACAGAAACAGCGTGACCAGAATCAGCAGCGTCGTTTTGTCCTGAGTAATCTCAAAAATAAACTCCACCAGCGCTTGCGGAATATCCTCCATAACGAACATCTGACTCAGCATCAGACTAAACAGGATCATGATCAGGATGGCGCCGACTGCGGTCGCTGACTCTTTGCCCGCTTCAAGGAAGCCTTTCCAGGTAAGTCCTTTATAGATCATGAAACCTACCGGCAGGGCATAAATCACAGCAACAGCAGCCGCCTCGGTTGGCGTCATGATGCCGCCATAGATACCACCCAGAATAATCACCGGCATTAACAAGGCAGGTGTAGCCAGTACGGTATTTGAGCCGGCCTGCTTTACCATTTCACCCATCGAGACTTGTTCATCCAACACCAACGGGAACTTACGAGCCATCACCAGATTCACAATGGCAAAATTCAGCATTATCAGAAGCCCTGGCCCCAGAGTTGCCAGAAAGCTTGCCAGAATTGAGGTCTCGGTGACCCAGCCATAAACGATCATGGTGACACTGGGTGGAATCAACAGGCCCAGAATTGAAGAGTTGGCGATCAGCGCCGTGGCATACGCCCGAGGGTAGCCTTTACGCTCCATCTCAGGAATCAACAGTGGGCCAATGGCCGCAATGCCTGTCAGGCCACTACCGGAAATTGCACCAATAATTGCACAGCTGATTGAAGCCACAACACCCAGGCCACCACGAATACGGCCGACAAAGACGTTAACAAACTTCAACAGACTTGCGGCAATACCGCTGACACTCATGATGGTGCCGGCAAATACGAATAAAGGAATAGCCAGAAGCACAGGGTTTGTTAACTGACTGAATCCCCATAGCATCATCCCCTTAAAGGTCGCTTCACCGATTAATGCCATTACCATCAAACCGGCACCGAAGCAGTACGGCAGGGGCACCCCTAAACTAAGCAAGATCACGAGTACCGCGAATGCTAATAGCGCTATTTCAACCATCTGCACGCACCTCTTTCTGTTCTAACATCTGAAATTCATCGAGCTCACTGGTATGGGGATGCTCATGATCTATCGGCTTATCTGCATCAGGACCTCCTTTGATCAGGAATCCAATATGCTTATACAGATGCCAGGCGACATAACCACTCATCAGCAGCAGACCAATAAACAAGGCTGACTCATAAATAATGGTTGGTAGATAAAGGGTCGGAGTCTCTTTGCCGACACGCATGGCATACTTGAAGTAGTCCCAGGCCCACCAAGTCAGCCAGACAGAGATGATCAAACTTAAGAACTCTGATATCACTAACAGAATATGACGGGCTCTTTCCGTATCGAGAAAAATCTCAAGGACATTAGCCCTGATTTGAGTATCCTCACGTGAGGCATTTACTGCGCCAAGGATGTAAAGCCAAAGGGTCGGAATAACAGCGACCTCCTCTAATCCCATAATCGGGGTTTCAAAGACGTAACGCGTAATAACCTGAACGAATTGCAAACCAGCAACGGTGCTGATTAATATCGCCAGTGTGTATCTGAACAACCTCTCCATAATTATTATCTCTTTGCTGGAGCCTATTAAAAGTTGATAGTGCTGAAACGAAGTTCATCTCAGCAGGTCATGCCATGGTCACAAAACGAGCAAATAACATCAAATCGTTTGTTTTTGGCACTTGATAACATAATGTTATATAGTTTCGCCTTGAAGGAGATCTAATATGGCCAAATTGAGCTTTAGACAGGTAGAAGCATTTCGTGCGGTAATGATTGCAGGCACCACAACCGGTGCAGCTGAGATGTTGTTTATTTCACAACCTGCTGTCAGCCGCCTGTTAAGTGACTTCGAAGCATCAGTTAAGGTATCGCTGTTTGAGCGTCATAAGAAACGCCTGCTACCGACACCTGAAGCTTTAATACTTTTCGAAGAAGTTGAAAGATCATTCGTTGGCGTTGAACAGCTGGCAAGAACGGCTGAAGAACTCAGGGAATTTCATCGGGGAACACTCCGGATAGCCTGTATGCCAACGATGGCTCAGGAGTTTCTGCCGAAGGTAGCCCATGACTTTCAGCAACAGAATAAAGGAGTTTCGATGACCCTTCAGGTCAGAAGCTCACAGCAGGTAGCCGACTGGATTGCTACCCAACACTTCGATATCGGATTGTCCGCAATAAAAGTGTCTGACCCTGCCATTAAAGTCGAGTCGCTTGCACAGACTCAGCTAGTTTGTATCTTGCCGCCCGGCCACCACCTGAAGGACAAAAGTGAAATTGTTCCTAAAGATCTTGAAGGTGAGTTATTTGTTTCACTGGGAACGGAGCAAAGCATCAGGTACAAAGTTGATGAAGTATTTGAGCAAGCGGATGTTAAAAGGCAGATGCTGTTCGATACCCAGGTTTCCCATGTGGCTTGCTCCTACGTACTGGCGGGATCAGGAGTATCTCTGGTAGACGCAGTTACGGCAATTAACTACGCCGACAGAGGCTTAATCATTAAGCCTTTTACCCCGTCGATACGCTTTAATTACAACATTATCTATCCAGCCACACGCTCAAAATCCAGGCTGGCACTGGAATTCTCAGAACTTTTGAGATCAAGACTTGCAGAGCTATCAAACAGATCAAATGGACTACTTATCATTAAGTGAGGAGCTCAATAAAGATCTAAAAAAATGGCTCTATCGATACACGCCACCATCGACAAACAAGATTAAACGACAACAGATAAGCCCACGCCTTAGTAGTTGTTTTTACAAATTCTTTCCTGACCTTCGCGCCTAAGCAATGCTCTTATCTATTACTGATAGCATCTCAACCTTCACACGCTGTATCATCACCTCTATCGATGAAGAGAAACAGTTCTAACTATATTCTTTAGCAAGCTGCAGGATAGACAACCTTGGCAACCCAACAATCCCGCTTACTGCTCGGCGCAAGCCTGGCCCTGGCCACCTCATTAGTGATGAGCCTGGCTGCTGCGGCGATTAAATATACTGCCGGTTATGTTTCGGTTGAACAGATCGTACTGGCTCAGTATCTGATCTGTGTCGCGGTAATGCTGCCCTGGCTGTGGCGTAAAGGCCCGACAGTTCTGAAAACCGAGCGCCCACTATTGCATCTGATTCGCGGTGCGGCAGGCTGGCTCTGTTTTTACTCCTACTATCTGGCATTAGATGCCATTCCAATGGTCGATGCTGCTCTGCTGCGTAACGCCGCGCCACTTTGCGTACCATTTGTCTTATTAGCATGGCAGGGCTATCGCATGCCATGGCTAAACTGGCTACCGATACTGATCGGTTTTGTCGGCATCGCCCTGGTCTTAAAACCCGATGGCAGCAACCTCAGCATCTGGTACCTGGTAGCCTTTGGCTCGGCGATCACTCTGGCGGGTTCTATTGTAACCACCCGGGTTTTGACCGCTAGCGAGCCAACCAACCGTATCCTGTTTTACTATTTTGGTTTTTCAGCCGTATGCAGCCTGCCCCTGGCCATCATTAACTGGCAGCAGGTGCCGCTGTTTACCCTGCCGCTGATGCTGGCAATCGGGCTCTCAATATGGATAATCATGTGGCTCTATACCCGGGCCTACAGCTACGCAAAAGCGTCGGTGATCTCACCAATCAGCTATTTCGGGGTTGTTTTTACTGGCATACTGGGCTGGCTTTTCTGGCAGCAAGTACCTGATATGATTGCAATTATCGGTGCAGCACTTATTATCACAGGCGGTATCGGCTCAGTGTATTTAGGCAGAGAAAAGGATTAACGATGTACTTTGAATTATCAGACCTGCTCTGGCTAACCTTCCTTGGTCTGGCCGGGTTACATTGGTGGCATGGCCAGAAAGCCAAAGAGATCGCGCTCAGAACCGCCCAAAAGCATTGTAAAGAGCTGGATCTGCAGCTACTGGATCAAGGTATCTATCTGCGCGGTTTCTGGTTCAAGCGGGATGAAAAAGGCGCTATCAGAATCTGGCGCTCCTACCAGTTTGATTTCACAGCCACCGGCGATGATCGCGCCAAAGGACGGGTGGCGATGCTCGGCTTTAAAGTGACCGGCATATCACTTGAGGCGCATCGAATCTAATCTGATGCGCCAGCCTGCGATACTCTGAAACCAGTCAACTGCTGCTGTAAGTCCGTACTCATTTCAGTCATATCTAAACTGTATTTTGCACTGGCCTCACCTTCTGTCTTTACATCCTGAAAACTCTGATCCATCAGGGTAAAACTGTTAGTCACCGTTTCCAAATTACTATTCTGCAAAGCCACCGACTGCACTATCTCTTCTGCTGAACCGGAAATGTTAGCCATAACCTCCTGCAGGTGTGCCAGATTCTCCCGCGCATGCTCTATCTCGCTAACACTCTCACGTGAGCCATTCTCACCCAGCGCCATTGCAGTAACAACCCGTTGCGTGCCCTGCTGAATCGCCTCGACCATCGACTGCACTTCCATAGTGGAGTGCCGTGTTTTAGCTGCGAGATTACGCACCTCATCAGCGACTACCGCAAAGCCACGCCCAGTATCTCCTGCTCGAGCAGCTTCAATAGAAGCATTCAACGCCAGTAAGTTAGTCTGTTCAGCAATACCATTGATCACATCAATAACAGAAGCTACCGCCTCACTATCCTGCTTCAGCTGCGCCACTGCATCGGAAGCCCCCCGCATCTCATCAGACAGGTTATTCAGGCTACCACTAAGGCCCGCAATTACATTACCACCGTCGGTAACCACTTGATCACCGTAGCTGGTTGCCTCATTGATCTTAAAAGCTTCGTCGTATACCTGCCTGGCAATGTCAGCCGTAACATCGATAGATTCACGCAGCATCATGCTCTGCTGATTTTGTTCGCTGGCCTGCTGATTAATAAAGGTATTGGTCTGCGCAAGATTTTGCGACAACGGCACCAGCTTAATAACCGAACCAACCACCCCGGACACCATCTGATCACTCATAGCGATGAACCGGTTAACACCACGCCCCAGCTCGGTAACCTCGTCGTTACCGCTAAGCTTTAACCTGTGGGTAAGGTCCACCTGACCTTCAGACAGAGAATCGACCATAGTCTGCATGCGACGAATCGGACGCAGAACATAGTGAACAGTCCCGCTAAACAGCAACACCATCATCAATATCATCGCGCCAAGAAAGAGATCACCGAGCTGCCGGCTTAACTCAGCACTGTTTATCTGCCGGGTCATCGATAACTCTGACTCCGATAGGCTCACAGTCATTAATTGATCTATCTGCTGATATATAGCACTGGCAGCCCGATCAAAATCCGCCATCATCCGGTTACCCGCCACAGGGCCTTGCGCGACATAAGCTTCGGCCATTGTGATACCGGCCTGATAGTAATTATCGAACACCACCAATAAGGCCTGGTAACGCTCACTGTTTGCGCTATCCAATTGCTCGAGTTGCAGCAAGGTCTGACGAAAAGAGATAGCCGACTTCTTCGCTTCATCAAAGCCATCATCGAGACCGTCCAGCCCACGGGTTGCACTGATATCCGTAAGCCATTGCTGCACCTGAATCACATCGACCTGCAATGTTTGCGAATGTTCCAACACCGGCTGGTAGAACTGACTATAACGGAGTGCTTCAGAATACACCTGATCAGACTGGCGATGGGTAAACCAGGCCTGTGCCGCGAGAATCAGGATCACGATGCCAAAGAAAATAATTCCTTTACTACGAATACTACCGGCGTTCATCAATCACCTTCTATTACCTTTAAAGCCAGATAACCACAAATTAAATAAGCCTAAACAGAAACTAACAAACAGGCTAAGCCTATCCAAACCTATATATACCACTTTGGGAGGTGGTATTAGAGAGTGCCTGGAAATAGGCAACAGTTATCTAATGCGCAATAAAAAAGAGCGCATAACAGGATAGAGTTATATAAAAAATCGACAGGGAATCATAAGTTACTGGCCAGCTACCACAGCTGGCCGAAAGACCTTAAAACTGCAAGACCGCCAGCTTCAGTGGGTATTTACCATCGGGGGATGGAAAATCACTTTCCGGGGTGATTATATCCAGCTCACGCACCGGCCGTCCCGCCTTAGAAGCGCAACGTCGGACCACATCCAACCAGTCATCTAAACCAACACTGGCAACATTGTTAGCACAGACCAACTGCCCCCCCTCTTTCACGGCCAGCAAAGAAGGCTTCAGCACACTGGGGTAATCACGAATCAGATCAACGGTACCAAAGGCGCTCTTCGCCCAACGAGGCGGATCAAGAAACACCAGATCGAACTGTTCCTCGTCGATATGTGGAAAGGGCTTGGGTTTGCGCCCCCGGCCAACCCGCTGTTTAATCGGAATACCGGCAAGCTGCTTTGCAGCTGTAAAAAAATCACTCTGAAAAAATTCGATCTGTGACCGGTCCAGATTATTCAATTCGGCGTTGCGTTTGCCTACATCAAGCGAGCGGGTAGAAAAATCGACATTCAGCACCCGGTTGGCACCCGCGCTGGCTGCAACGACACCGACACCGCAGGTATAGGAAAACAGATTCAGAACCGACTTATCAGCAGCGTTCTGCTGCACCCAACGCCGCCCGGCCCGCATATCTAGAAACAGTAGTGGATCCTGCCCCTGATGCTTACCTTTAACGAGGTAACTAACACCCAGCTCGAGACCGGTATATTCCTGCCCATCGATCCTTTGCTCATCACTGCGGCGAGAATTCTTCTGGCTACGGTCGTTGTAAACCAGTTGCAACGGTTTACCCAACTGCTCTTCAACTGCCTGCTGAATCTGCTCGGCATCCGTCTGGCTGATCGACTGATGAAAGGTCTGAATCAATAGCTGCGGGCCATATCGATCAACGGTAAGACCGGAACAACCTTCATTGGTCCCATGAAACAAGCGATAACAGTCAGTATTTTCATTGTGCAGCTGATCCAGTAAACCGGTGCGGTTTGCCAGCGCCTGTTGCAGCAGAGCTATCATTAAAATTCCTTAAGCGTTGTCAGAATCAATTCGAGTCTCTGACGAGGGTTATCCAACTCAAGCATCTGCTGTTTTTCAGATCCTGAAAATGGCAATAGATCAGCAATTTGATAGCTAATAGTGATCGCATCGGTTGCGAGTAGATCCAGAGGCAGGAATGATACCAGAGGATGCTGCTGAATATGCTGTAATATCTCATCAAGCTCATCATGAGCATCTAAAGAGGTCGATTCAGCCTTTAACAGCTCCAGGTTAGCGACTATAAGGCCATCCTTTTCACTACTGAATTCAAGCACACGAACTTTCGAGAGACCTTTCAGCTCAATACCGATCATTTCATTAGGTAGCGGATGCCAATCGACAATTTCGCCATAGGTGCCAGTAAGATGAAAGCTGATATCCGGATGTTTACTATCCTTTCCCTGAACTACCGCAAAGCCACTATTCCGGGCAAGACACTCTTTAACCATGCGCCGATACCGCAGCTCAAAAATCTGCAAGGGCAGCAAGGTCTCGGGAAATAACACAACAGGCAGGGGAAACAGCGGTATAGATTTCATCAGATCAGTATAGCGACTGAGTAATCTTTATGCCCCGGAGGCCAGAACGGCTTTATTAAGATTGTAGTTAATTCTGGCCAGATGCCGGCTAACCCGGCGAGTCCAGCGAATTGCCTCAAGCATATCGGTTCCCTGCGGTACATCTATTTGGGAGTCAGCTATCGCCTGGGTAACCTGATCACGGCACTGACTACTGTCCTCCTCAATTCTGATACGGCAACGATTAGCACGTAGATATGCATCCATCCACCGGCCACTGCTGATATCCTGATCGACCCCCGACACGGTTGCACTAAGCAACTGACACATACTTTCAAGAGGCCTTGCAGTGCTGGCTGTAATAGCCCGGTCACTTTCCTCTTCACAACGCTCATGTAATCTTTGCAAGTGATCCAAGGCATGTAGCAAGCCCCTTAATCGGGCCATATCAACGGAGGTTCCTGCGATAATCAGATCAAGATAACGATGGGTTTCATCCAGTGATCGCTGCAAGTCAGCCAGTGCTTTTCGCTCGGTTTCATCACCACTAAGAATGGCTTCAAGATAGCTCAGTAAGACCTGGTACTCTTGCAACACTGAGCGTTGCACTGCGTTAAGCGCCAGCCCTGGCTGACTCAGCAGCACATCCTCAAGCCCCCGGGTCAGTGCATCAGCCGGGGCTGGAAACAGCCACACTATAAGCCTCTCAAACTGCCGGGTGCATGGCAGCACCAGAATTACACCGATCAGATTAAAACTACTATGAAAGCCAACCAGAGCAAGCTCTGCTTCACGCTCAATCAGCCCCGGTTGTATCCATTCCAGCATCTGCTGAAACGGTGTAATCAGAAATAACGCGACTAATCCCGTGCCCAGATTATAAATAACATGGGAAAAACCGGTTCTGCGAGCATCAATGCTGCCACCTATTGTTGCCAGTGCCGCAGTCACCGTAGTGCCGATATCCATACCTATAACGATAGCCGCCCCATGCTGCCACTGAATCAGCCCCGCAAACAGGGCGGATAAAACCGCAGCAATACCTGCACTCGAAGATTGAGTAACCAGGGTAAAAGCGACTCCCAATAGCACCAACTGTATACGCCCGCTAAGACTGTCTCCCGGCAATCCACTGAAATCAAAAACAGCCTGCAGCCCTGCCATCCCTTCCTGAAGCGTAGTCACACCAACAAAAATAAGACCAAACCCTGCCAGCGCAAAGCCGATATTGGATATCCTGCCCCGCCTGAATAACTTAAGCACTGTGCCAACAAAAACAATGGGCAACGCGATGACGCCAAGCTTTACCTTAAAACCAAGCAGCGCAACCAGCCAGCCGGTCAGTGTAGTTCCAAGGTTTGCTCCGAAAATGACCCCAAGTGCGTTCTGAAAGCTCATCAGTTCAGCACCAACAAAGCCGACTGCAGCAACTGTTGTGGCGCTGGAAGATTGCAAAACTGCAGTGCAAAATACCCCCATGACAGCCCCGGTCGCCGGGGTCCGTGTGAAACGCATCAAGCCGGCTCGCAGTGAATCTCCTGCCAGCGTCTTCAGGGCATCGGTCATTATCACCATGCCCAGTAGAAAAATACCCAATCCACCGATGATTATTATGTAAGGCATCAGATGTAAAATACAAACGCTCCTGAAAAGTGCATTCTGCGTTAATAAAGATGTAACACAGGATGGCAAACCGCGCATTTTTCAGGGCAAAAAAAATCAC
This sequence comes from Amphritea sp. HPY, assembly GCF_050870985.1. Lineage (NCBI taxonomy): Bacteria > Pseudomonadati > Pseudomonadota > Gammaproteobacteria > Oceanospirillales > Oceanospirillaceae > Amphritea > Amphritea sp. HPY. The sequence goes on from NZ_CP194015.1 coordinate 1,959,514, forward strand.
CCCGATGGGGTGATTTTTTAATTCAGGTCTGCTTACTTACTGATAATCGCGGTCCAGATTAAGCGTAGACAATGTACGTTTCCGGCTAGCACGCAGCAGCTCGCCGTCCGAGGTCAGATCCTGACCATAAGTCGGCACCATCTGCTTCAGTTTTTCCTGCCATTCAGCCGTCGCCATCTGCTCGGGGAAACAACGCTCGAGCACATCGATCATTGTAGGCGTTGCAGTAGACGCACCAGGGGAAGCGCCTAACAGCGCAGCCAGCCTGCGGTCTTCAGAAGAGATAACTTCGGTACCAAACTCAAGCTTGCCTTTACCGGATTCATTCTTTTTGATGATCTGAACCCGCTGGCCCGCATAGGACAACTCCCAGTCATCATCTTTAGCGCCCGGGAAGAAACGACGCAGTGCATCCACACGATCAGAATGGGACTGCATCACTTCACTGATCAGGTAGCGGGTCAGATCCATATTCTTAGCCCCCACTTCCATCATCGGCTTCAAGTTATTCAACCGCACACTCAACGGCATATCCATGACCGATCCCTCTTTCAGGAACTTGGTCGTAAAGCCGGCAAACGGGCCAAACAGCAGGGCACGCTTGCCATCGATGACCCGGCTATCCAGATGCGGTACCGACATCGGCGGAGCACCGATAGGCGCCTGACCATAGACCTTTGCCATATGCTGTTCGACGATTTCCGGCTTATTACACACCAGCCACTGACCGCTAACGGGAAAACCACCGTAGCCGTCACTTTCAGGAATACCGGACTTTTGCAGCAACGGTAACGCTCCGCCGCCAGCACCCAGAAACAGAAAGCGGGTACGAATGGATTCGGTATTACCGGTATGGCCATTTTTCAGCTCTACCTTCCAGTCACCATCGGAGTACTGAACCATATCCTCAACAGAACGACTCAGCAGCAGCTCGAAATTATCCTGCTGTTCCAGATAATCAACCATATTACGGGCCAGCGCACCGAAGTTCACATCGGCGCCGTAACGCACCCGGGTCCCCGCAACAGGCTCATCGGCAGCGCGATTCTGCATAATCAGTGGCATCCACTGTGACAGAATTTCAGGATCATCCGAAAATTCCATCTCGGCAAATTGCGGCTGGGAACTCAGCGCGGCATGACGCTGACGGAGGAATTCAACGTTCTCTGCACCCATAACAAAGCTCTGGTGCGGTACGTTATTGATAAAATTATGGGGTTCCGGCAGAGAGCCCTGCTCTACCAGATAGGACCAGAACTGAAGACTGGTTTCAAACGCGCCGTTTATAGCAAAAGCCTTGTCGGTATTGATACTACCGTCAGGATTCTGTGAAGTATAATTCAACTCACAATAGGCGGCATGGCCTGTACCTGCGTTATTCATCGCGTCGGTACTTTCGCTGGCAACGTGATCGAGACGTTCAACCATAGCGATTTTCAAAGATGGGTCCAGCTGTTTAAGCAAAACCCCCAAAGTAGTACTCATTGCACCTGCACCGACCAGCAGTACATCAACAGATTTTGAGGTCATAAATACTTCGCCATTTAACAGTAATTAATGGAAGTTGAGACGACATCCGAACATGGCTTGTGACCAGAGCAGAGGCCATATAACAAATCTGTCATATTCAAGCCGTATGCTAGTCCGGACAATCTCTCAGGCAGCTATGGTCAGATAATTATCGATATACTCACTCAATCGACAAGCTGAGAGCCATGCTGTTACTGTGGCGCTGATTATACTTATTCCTACCAAAAAATCTTGTGCAATGCGGCAAAAAGTACTCATCCCTTTGGGTTATTGTCAGCCTAAAGTAGTAGATATTACTGTTTTTTGAGACTTTTACAGACTAAAGGCGTACAACAGAATTTTCCTCTGTTTTTCATGCATTTGAATCATATTTTTCCTGCGCCTGTTACCAGCAATTTTTCCCCCTTCCTACCAGCAGCTTTGTTATGCTCTGTACAAACCAAAGGAGACAGATTAATGGCACACAGCTCAAGGACGGCCGTTCTCACTGCAATCTGCGCGAACGGGATAGTCACGGTTATCAAATTTTTTGCCGCTATGGCAGGCGGTTCAGCATCGATGATGAACGAAGCGGTTCATAGCCTGATGGACACTCTGAACCAGGCCTTCCTGCTTTTCGGTCTGATCCATGCCGATAAACCCGCCGATGAGCAATATGCTTTCGGTCACGGCCAGAAGAAATATCTGTGGAACCTGTGGAGCGCCATCGGTCTGTTCTCGATAGGCTGCGGCCTTGGACTGGCCCATGCCTGGCACAGCTACCATAGCCCGGCGAGCGAAGCGGCAACCGACACGGTAATACTCGGTCTGAGCCTCAGCCCGCTGGTTCTCAGCCTCAGCGTGTTGTTTATCGCATTCATTCTGGAAGGCTACTCCTTCCTGGTCGCGTTAAAGGAGTTCCTGCAACGGATGAAAGCAGATAAACACCAGGGAGCTTTCAGTTATCTGCTGAAGTGTGAAGACGCCACATTAGTCGCAGTCGTACTGGAAGACTCTGTCGCCATGCTTGGCCTGCTCATGGCCGCTATCGGCATCAGCCTGTCTGCGCTAACCGGCAATCCATTCTGGGATATTCTGTTTTCAGCCGCGATTGCAACGATGCTAGGCTGTATCGCCTTTTATCTTGGCTACATCAACATGCGCTTTCTCACCGATATGCGTGACATAAAAGCTGAACAACTGCTATCGCAGGTGGTAGCACAGCACCCTGAGATCGATCGCCATCACGATCTGCGTTCGATTATTCTGGACGAGCAAACCACTATTCTGGTTGCCGAAATAGAGCTACGGGAAGAAGCAATCGTCAGCGGCCTGCACGCTCGCCTGGAACAGGAGCGCGAGAAACTGGCCCAACACATTCCTGATGACAAGAAACAGGACGCCGCACTTGCGGAATATATCGATGCCAGAGCCGCTGTTCAGGTCACCCTGGAACGTACGGAAGAGATAATCCGAGAACTGGAAATGACCATTCGCGATAGCCTGCCAAGGGTCAGCCATATCACTATCGAGGTCAAAGGCATTACCGACGCTAAATAAAAGGCATTACCGGCACTTAATAAAAGGCATTACCGGCACTTAATAAAAGGCATTACCGGCACTTATTAAAAGACATTACCGGTACTTATTAAAAGGTATTACCGGTACTTATTAAAAGGTATTACCGATAAACCTAAAAACCAAAAAAGGCGACCTCGCGGTCGCCTTTTTAGTTTCAGATCTGATATCAGATATCGATCACATCGAACTCAACCAGCGGGCTGACCTCAGCGTCGTAATCAACGCCATCGACACCAAAACCAAACAGCTTCAGGAATTCGTCCTTATACAGCTGATAATCGGTAACATCGAACAGATTTTCAGAGGTCACCTGTGGCCACAGTTCGCGACACTTCTTCTGAATATCATCGCGTAGTTCCCAGTCATCCATTCGCAAACGGTTAGTGTCATCGACTGCGCCAGCATCACCAGCGATCGCAGTATTGAACAGACGGAATACCTGCTCCATACAGCCTTCGTGAACACCCTCTTCGCGCATGATCTTAAAGACCATAGACAGGTACAACGGCATAACAGGGATAGCAGAGCTGGCCTGAGTAACAACGGACTTCAGTACCGCAACGTTAGCACTGCCACCTTTCTTAGCCAGCGTCTCATTCAACGCAGCTGCAGCACGGTCAACATCTTTCTTAGCCTGACCCAGCGCACCATCCCAGTAGATCGGCCAGGTGATATCGGTACCGATATAGCTGTACGCAACAGACTTACAACCATCAGCCAGAACACCGGCATCATTCAGAGCGTTGATCCACAGCTCCCAATCTTCACCACCCATCACTGTTACGGTATCAGCCACTTCCTCTTCGGTAGCAGGCTCGATCTCAGCTTCGATGATAACGTTCTTGTTGGTATCGATCGCAGTAGAACGGTAAGTTTCACCGATCGGCTTCAGGCAGGAGCGGATCACCTCACCGGTTTCAGGCAACTTACGTACCGGAGACGCCAGCGAGTAAACCACCAGATCGATCTGACCCAGGTCTTCTTTAATCAGATCAATGGTCTTCTGCTTAGCTTCATTAGAGAAAGCATCACCATTCAGGCTTTTTGAGTATAAACCCGCTTCATGGGCCTTCTTGTCAAATGCCGCAGCGTTGTACCAACCCGCAGTACCGGTCTTACGCTCAGTGGCAGGCTTTTCAAAAAACACACCGATAGTCGCAGCACCACAACCAAACGCAGCAGAGATACGGGAAGACATACCGTAACCACTTGAAGAGCCGATCACTAATACCCGCTTCGGACCGTTTTCAACCGGGCCCTGAGCCTTAGTGTAATCGATCTGTTCCTGGATATTTTTGTCACAGCCGGTTGGATGCGTTGTCGTACAGATGAAACCACGAATCTTCGGTTTAATAATCATGTTCTGTCCACTTTAGTTCGTCGTATATTGCCGCCCGAAAAACCACTGGCGACCGATAAGGAATACAGTATAAGGGCAGCAACCTGAAGGTCAAAAGGCCCCTTAAAAATCAGCCCGTTAAGATACCTGATTTTGACTTTCTAATACAGCAAAAAAAGCCCGTATCTGTTTCCAGATACGGGCTAATACAAGCATGAAGGGAGGACAACTACCCTTCAAAAGTGCAAAATAATGGGCTGTTTCCAGCCCTTAGCAGATCGATTTAAAGCTTAGCGTCCAGTTCAGGCACCGCTTCAAACAGATCAGCCACCAGACCATAGTCCGCAACAGAGAAGATTGGTGCTTCTTCATCTTTGTTAATCGCGACGATAACCTTGGAGTCTTTCATACCTGCAAGGTGCTGAATCGCACCGGAGATACCAACAGCGATATACAGATCAGGGGCGACAATCTTACCCGTCTGGCCCACCTGCATATCATTAGGTACGAAGCCGGCATCAACCGCCGCACGGGATGCACCTACAGCAGCGCCTAGCTTATCGGCAACGGATTCCAGCAGAGCAAAGTTCTCACCGTTACCCATACCACGACCACCAGAGATGATCACACTGGCAGCGGTCAGTTCAGGACGATCGCTCTTAGCAACTTCTTCACCGACAAAGCTGGAGATACCCGCATCATGGGCAGCAGCAACAGCTTCTACGGTAGCACTGCCACCTTCGGTAGCAGCAGCATCAAATGCAGTACCACGAACGGTAATCACCTTGATAGCATCCAGCGACTTGACTGTAGCAATCGCGTTACCCGCGTAGATCGGACGCGCAAAAGTATCTTCGCTGTCGACCCGGATAATATCGGAGATCTGGGCTACATCCAGCAGCGCTGCTACGCGTGGCAAAACATTCTTACCTGTCGTCGTAGCAGGCGCAATAACATGGCTGTAATCACGACCCAACTCTGCCACCAGCTGGCTTAGGTTCTCAGCCAGTTGATGTGCGTATGCGGCGTTATCAGCCAGCAATACCTTATTAACACCAGCAACCGTTGCTGCAGCATCCGCAGCAGCCTGACAGTCAGAGCCTGCGATCAGCAGATGGATATCTCCACCAATCTGAGACGCCGCTGTAACCGCATTCAGCGTAGCAGCCTTGAGGGATTGATTGTCGTGTTCTGCAATAATCAGAGTAGCCATCAGATCACCTTCGCTTCATTCTTCAGTTTATCTACCAACTCCTCAACAGAAGCTACCTTGATGCCGGCCTGACGCTCAGATGGCGGCTCAACACTTATCAGCTGAGTATGCGCTTTTACCGCAACACCCAGATCTTCAGGGGTTTTAGTATCCAGTGGCTTGCGCTTGGCTTTCATAATATTGGGCAGAGAAGCATAACGCGGCTCATTCAGACGCAGGTCTGTGGTGATGATCGCTGGCATATTCAGCTCAACAGTCTGCAAACCTCCATCAACTTCACGGGTCACCTGAACCTTGTCACCTTCAACCTTAACTTCCGATGCGAATGTGCCTTGCGGCATATTAGTCAGCGCCGCCAGCATCTGGCCGGTCTGATTATTATCACTATCGATCGCCTGCTTACCCATGATAACCAGGCCTGGCTGCTCCTCTTCAACGATCTTAGCCAGTAACTTGGCTACGGTCAGCGATTCAAGATTTTCATCTGACTGAACCAGAATACCGCGATCGGCACCCAGCGCCAGTGCAGTACGAACCTGCTCCTGTGCAGCCTGAGGCCCCAGAGAAACAACAACAACTTCAGAAGCGACACCCGCCTCTTTGAGTCGTACCGCTTCTTCTACGGCGATCTCACAGAACGGATTCATCGCCATTTTTACATTACTTAAATCAACGTCACTGTTATCGGACTTAACACGTACTTTTACGTTGTAATCGATAACACGTTTGACAGTTACCAGCACTTTCATCTGTTTACCGCCTTTTCTCTTAATTTATCAGGGAGTAATCCCAGTTTAACGCACGTTTGAGCCGCACAAAAATTAGGGCATTCCCCTATTTTACACGGGCACTTCGAATAAGCAATAACCCTAACAGGCTAAAAAGTTTCAAATTCAGTTGATTTTCCCCCTTGTTTTTTATTAGGGTAAACACCTATAACTAAAATGCATCTTTCCTCCGCGAGGATAGACGCTCTGATCCGACATGAACTATAATACAGAATTTGTGTTCGCTGGGAGTAAAACGTGACAAGAGAATCGATGGAATTTGATGTTGTAATCGTCGGCGCAGGTCCGGCCGGACTATCGACCGCGTGCCGCCTGATGCAACAGGCCAACGAGGCAGGCACAGAGCTGACCGTCTGCGTGGTGGAGAAAGGCTCCGAAGTCGGTGCGCATATTCTCTCCGGTGCGGTAGTTGAGCCCCGCGCCCTGAATGAGCTATTCCCCGACTGGAAAGAGCAAGGCGCACCGCTGAAAACCGAAGTCACCGAAGATCAGATCTTCCTGCTTAAGAATGACCAGAAAGGCAGCAAAATCCCGAACTTCCTGGTGCCGAAGACCATGCACAACCATGGCAACTATATCGCCAGTGTTGGCAACCTGTGCCGCTGGCTGGCCGAACAGGCGGAGCAGCTGGGCGTCGAAGTATTCCCTGGTTTTCCGGCCTCTCACATCATCTACGGTGACGAGGGTCAGGTAACAGGTATCGGTACCGGCGATATGGGGCTGGATGAACAAGGTAACCAGAAGGATAGCTACATGCCGGGCATGGACCTGCTGGCTAAATACACCATCTTCAGCGAGGGCTGTCGTGGTCATCTGGGTAAAGAGCTGATCGCAAAATACGAACTGGATGCGGGCAAAGATGCCCAGCATTACGGTATCGGTATCAAAGAGTTGTGGGACATCGATCCGGCTAAACATCAGCCAGGCCTGGTACTGCACGGAGCAGGCTGGCCACTGACCGAAGGCGGCGCCAGCGGTGGTTTCTTCCTCTACCACACCGAAGATAATCAGGTCGTGGTTGGTCTGATCACCGATCTGAACTACGACAATCCGCACCTGAGCCCGTTCGATGAGTTCCAGCGCATGAAACACCATCCGCAGCTTGCTCAATACCTTGAAGGCGGCAAGCGGGTCTCTTACGGCGCCCGCGCCATCACTAAAGGTGGATTCAATGCTCTGCCGAAGATGACCATGCCCGGCGCACTGCTGCTAGGCTGCGATGTCGGTACCCTGAACTTCTCCAAGATCAAGGGCACCCATACCGCGATGAAATCCGGCATGATCGCGGCTGAAACGATTTTTGCGGCAATTCAGGGTGGTGATGAAGGTGGTAAGGATCTGACCGCTTACGCTGAAAGCTTTAAGAATTCCTGGGTCTATGACGAGCTGTACAGCAGCCGCAACTTCGGTCCGGCACTGCACAAATACGGCACGGTAGTTGGCGGCGCGCTGAATTATATCGATCAGAACATCTTCAGCCTGCCGTTCACTATTCACGATAACCATCCCGATCACGCGCAGATGAAAGCGGCCAGCGAATGCGCCACGATCAGCTACCCGAAACCGGATGGCGTACTCAGCTTCGATAAGCCATCTTCTGTATTCCTGTCGAATACCAACCACGAAGAAAACCAGCTTTGTCACCTGAAGCTGACCGACAGCTCAATCCCTCTGGGACAGAACCTGCCCAAGTTCGACGAACCGGCACAGCGTTACTGCCCGGCCGGGGTGTATGAAGTGATCGACGACGAGAACGGTGATAAACAGTTCCAGATCAACTCACAGAACTGCGTGCATTGTAAGACCTGTGATATCAAAGATCCGGCGCAGAACATCACCTGGGTAACGCCTGAGGGTGGCGGCGGGCCGAATTACCCTAATATGTAAGGATATAATGAAATAGGGGCTTTCAGAACGAAGGCCCCATAAAGTAAGCAATAAGTAAGCAAATCAAATGCAAATTCAGGCAAAGATTGGACAAATATACTCTCTCTAACCTGCCAGCCATCTTTTCAATCTATCACCGATAGAGACCCCCACCCTCAAAAATTCACATCTCCGTAGCTCTGGTGCATCCCATCCACACATTTTTTTGGGATCTGAAAACTAACCGAGTCAGCCTTCATCCTCATAGATAATACCGATAGGATTATAGGAAGTTGAGTGGTCTGACAAGTTCAATATTAAGTAGGTCGAGCTCTAAGCTTCATTTCGACACAAAGTGGTAATACCACTTGCGTTCTTTATCCAATCCATCAAACTCGATTGAGTGTATTTCCCATCCAGCGGCCAAGAACTTCTGAACAGCCACTTCGCAATATTCATTTTCGTAGTCTATTGCAGGATCTACTCCTCCGGCGACGATGGCTTGTGCATAAGCAGGGTGATCTAATGTAACACCTACAACCTGAAGAAACGCCCTATTTATTGTTAAGTCAAAATCCAATCGACACCTCATTAAAGCGTATCCCGGCGAGCCGCCTCCGCTTCTTGCTGCTTCTACGTTACGTGGAAAGGATACGGCGGAAATACTGATAACCACCATTAACGCAACAATTGATATAATCAACAAAGACCATATTCTTATTTTTCTTGTGTACATAATGACCTCCATAGAAAGCAGGAGTATTGAGTAAGTGCGTCATGTCATATAGTAGAACGCACTGGTCAGTGTGAGCTCATCACCGCCTCGCCCACTACCAAAGTGTAGTAAAGAGATCAGCAAGACTTCGTTCAAGCCCCCCCCCATCAAAAACACATTATCCGAATAGAACTAGACATCTCGTCCATACACCGGAGGGGAAAGTTAGAAACTCTGGCTTTTGCTTTGGTGCTCGAATACAACCTACCTAAATTAGATAGCAGAAACTTCAGGGACGATGCTCGCCAAGCAGGCACTAAGATAGCCCTACACCTAATAACACGTAGTTGTGCAATTGTTATCACTATAACAGTATGTGTTACAGATAATTCCGCCAGGGGTAGGGTTAATAGGCTGCAGTCCTTGTCTTGGTTGGGTTGGTGGCTGCCGTACCGCATCGTATGGATTTTGTAGCTCAGCATAGTGATTCTCAATAAGTACTGGTTGTTGCACCAACATCAACTGCACGCTTATATTTGATGTTTGGGCTGCTACTGTCGAGAAACCCAAGAGACCTACAGTAAAGCACGCTGCTATAAAAAAGAATTTGATCATGGAGAGTCCCTCCATTGCGGATTTTTTTATTATTTGTGTCTCTATTATTGATTGTAGTTTAAGGGCACTGATGCATATATCGAAATGATAACCATGAGTCTCATTGACGACATTAATTTTGCGCTATTAACCGCTTGGGTTGACTCTTATTGACTAAGGTCTAGCGTCATACTTATGGTTGTAAAAGAGTGCCGTGAACTAATGCGCGGTACGTTATTCAACTCTGGCTTTTAAGTTTCTCTGCTTGAATTTCCTCTTTGTGTCATCAGCTGCCGTTGATGGACCTGGTCATATCGTTGGGTCTATGTGTGGCCGTAAGAGGCAGCAGTCGCCCAACAGCGTAATCCGCTGCAAGCTTCTAATAATCATGAATATCTCGATTTCTACCGATACGTGAAGCACACCTCCAATTTCGTAGCTATATTTCAACGTAATATGTGTTCCCTTGTTGATTTCATGGACCTAATTAACTAGCTGTAAAGGATATATATGAGAAAAATTCAGATCCTATATTTCATACTTATGGTAGCTTTTATTGCGGGATGTGCATCCACTGTTTTAGAAAGGAAAACATTCAAAAGTTACGCTATTGGTAAGCAATCAACCACTCCTATTGGTATTCCTTTTCTTATTGATCAAGATGGTTCCGTAGAAAAAGTAAAAACATGGGTCGGGATACTTTATTCTCCAGATGGCTGGAAAATCGAAAAAAGGTATTCAGAGGACTTTGTCAGAAAAGAACTTATTTATTCTGGAAAATCAGGAGATACCGTTGAAATAAGCTATAGGGAATTTCGAGGTGGCCTTGCCGCACCTGCTTTTTATCAAAACCTAAAATACGATCTTTTAGAGTCGAGAATAGTAACGTTTCAAAATTTCCGAGTAGATATCATTAATGCTGATAACCAGTCCATAACATACAGAATTGTAAGGGATTGAACTCCATTAACAACAATATTTATAAATGTAGACTGGATATTTAGCTACGATCCAAAGCCGGATTTGTTAAGCAGATAATTATTCAGAGCCACACACTGACAACTTATGTGTCATTGGCTACCGAAGGTGGCGGTAAGCCAGCGTGAAGTCGCTTTGTGCCAACAGCGGTCACGGATAGTAACCCTAAAGATAAGCCGCTATCGACCCAAACCAGACCTATCGCGTACCAGCTTCACAGACTGCTCTTTGGTAGCTAATGACACATACCCGCCGCTCGCTGAAGTTCAATAACGGCTACAGTTGAGGCAAAGTGTTGGCTTTTATTGGACTCTTGGATGGTGTGGGTTGATTGTCCTCTCATCCTAGTAGACACAGCAAAAAGCAGGGAATAGTCTATAGACTCCTCCCTGCTTAACTCACATCAAGGGCAGCTCACATAGCGATCTATACGTCCTAGTGACACGTATCCTTGACAATATTAACGCTGTCAGTGCCTTCAATTGGAGTCCCGTCCAGAAGTTCACCATTCACCGTGGCGGAGGTCGTATCACCGTCAAGAGCTGCGATATCCGACGTTAAGTAATGACAGACGAGGTCATCAATAGAATCGTCATTGATATCTTCGTAGCTGCAAAGGGAGTGTGGGTCTTTCTTACCAACCACCTTAACAGCCGTCTCAGCAAATCTGAGGGTCTCGGTATTGATGTCGAATACGTTGAACGTATCAGAGCCCAGAATCCCAATCGGCACCGTGCCGTTGGAGCAAAGATTGATGCTGTTGGGGAAGCTGTCCGGATGGATGTCGATGGCAACCGAAATACTTACAGAACATAATTCCTGTATTTCTTCATCAGAAAGGGCACGGTCATATATGCGCACATCATCAATTATTCCTTGAAATGCGCCATTCCCATTCCCCAAATGATTTGAGTTTTTGTAATTCCCAATTCTGAGAGGTTCGGGGCCGGTATAGGCTATGACAGAACCAATATTGCTACTTTCCTCCAACACCCCGTTAACGTTAATCTTGAGATTCGTCCCATCATAGATGCCCACAGCACAGTGCCACTCACCGGGGAGATATTCTCCAGAAGAACGAACCACGAAATCCAAGCCATCCGAAGCCCGCTCCAATTTATTCCCGAAAAACTCATCAGTCCCAGTTATCCAAAATAGACCAAATGTATCCTCATTTCCCCCATTGTATGCGATTTTCCAAATAATAGGACCCGGTGTATCTTCTGAGATATCATCAGGTCTTACCCAAGCTATCAATGTCCAAGAATCGACTAAATCAAATGGGCGGGGGGGATCGCCCGGATTAGGTACCTCAATATAATCATCCACACTAAGTCCACCAAACATATAGGCACTATCAGGATTACCAAACCTATCTGCTGTCGAAGTAGCACCAGATACCGTACCGTGATGCATGTTTCCACTTGCATCATCAGCGTTTCCATTAAATGGGTAATAAGCTACCAAACCACTAGTCAAATCAGCAAATGTTAAATTGGTAGTAAAAAAAATCATAGCTAGAGCTGAAACAAAGATTGAAAATTTTTTCATGTTTGCCTCCTCACAAGGCGCTCGCGCATCCACCCAGAAAAAAGAAACGCAGTAGCAAACTGTTGTCGAAAAGTTGTTACAAGAAAAAAAGCAAAATATTTGCCATAAAAACTATAAGGGTTATTTTTCAGCGCATTAGGTCATCCCAAGGGTCGGTGCGGTTTCCCGTAGTTGTCAGCAATACTTTACAGTGGCCCGGTGCTGATATTGCCGCCGCCAGCGAAGTGAAGCCCATTGGCCTAGTTGGACAGCAACAGGAATCGCATCGCGGCGCACAGCACTAGAACGCCGTTTATGGGGGCTGTCTCGGCTGAGAATGCGTCGATAGCAGAAGTAACCGACGGATATAAAAAGAGAATCGTTGAGAGAATGCTCTGTCATTAGGGACTTATGGGCTGGCCCCAGAGCCTGATTCAATGATTACGCCCCGTTGGGATGAAGCTCTAGCAGCGATCAATCAAACTCCTGCGGCAGGACTTGAGCGGTTGGGCAGCGGCTGTTAAATTTTTGATACAGCTAAACAGACCATTTGTGGCTTCGCAGGGCAGATCCCTACCGGGAGTCATTACTAGCAGCCTTGGGCTGTAGGTCTGCTTAATGCGTAACCTGCCGCTCGGCTTTAGCACACTGAATGACTGAAATTCGCCGATAGCCGAAGTACAGACAGGTCTCGCTCGAAGGTCAGCTTTGGGTCGTTAGCGGAAGTTCAAACAGGCCAGCCAGAAAGTCAGCTGTGTGCCAACAGCGGACATAATTGCACTACCGACTCAGCTTGAATTAACGACTCCTTTCGACCTATAGCGGACTCTCACGGCTCTATGGGAAATTCTTCCCGATCCCTACGTTGTTGCTCAGCTCGGGTAAGATTACCATCTCTGTCACTCTGGTTCGGCCTGCTACCACCTAAGAAATCACCAAGAATTCCAGCTGCAGCGGCAAGATCATGATTACCTTGTTCACCTCCAAGAGAAAATACACGATCGGGTACAAACTTGTGGGCATTGGTTAGACCTGTAGTCAAAATATCTGGATGATTCTCGAATAGGTCAAAGATTCGGCTTACTATTACCTCGAACTTTCGCAGTTCCACTACACGGTCCTCGCCAAGAACTTGCGCCTGTTCCTTCTGTCCTGTAGCTATCAAGCTAAGCTTATCTCTTTCCCCTTTACCTTCGTTTAGGCGAGCTATTGCAAATTGCTCTGAGCGTTTTACTTCAATTTCTGCCTCGACTAAATTAGGCTGTTTATCCGCCGTGGCACGTGCTCTTTCGGTTTTAATACGCTCATCCTGTGCTAACCGTTCTTGGTTATATGACTTGGCAAGTTGTTGCGCAAGCTGTTCTCGCTTTCGAGCTACCAAAAGTTCAGGTGGTAAGTCTGGTTCGAGCAATCGCACCTCTTTTATATCCACTCCTGCTTTTACGCCCTCAACTTTAATAGTTTCTTCTATATTTGCTTCTAGTTCTGCACGGCGCTCTATCACATCCAATACCTGTGTACGGCGGTGTATTATCCTTGTTTTCGGATTACCGGTTTCGTCTAATATCTCCTCTCCATATTTATCTAACACTGGTACTGTATAGCTAATAAAACCACCAGCAACATTTCGGACGATCGACTGAACAGAGGGGCTCATAATTCGATTCTCGACTTCCTTAAGCCCACCAACCGAAGCAATCACAAACGGGGCAAGCCTGGGAGTTACCTGAACAAGTACACGTAGTTGTTGAGCTACAGTCCAACCCTCAATCTTGAGAAAAACTGCTTCATCCACTGCCTTGCTTGGCACCTTTACGTACTCTACATGTTCGCTCTGACTAATACGGCCTTGCTGATCAACGGTAAGGTCTATACGACGTCGACTGAAACCCCCTCTGTATTCCCATGTTTGAACACGAGTGTCTATTAAGGTGACATGGTAAGCAGAACGATTGATGTAATACTTTCCTGGATTAAGAGCCCGCTCCCAAATGCCAATACATCCAACAGGAACAAGTGGAACCTCTAACTCGACGCCAATAATCCCTTCTTTGCTGATAGGTGAGCAATCCCTTGGTCTGTCTGTCTTCAAATTTCCAAAATCGACTCTAGAATGAACATTAGATTTGATCACTCCAACAAAGCCTTTAGGTATTTCCGTCACGGCTTTAAATGTTACATCCCAAAGATATTTGTTCAGTCGGTGTTTACCAGGAGTCAGTACTGATGTCTGAGGTCCCTTTTGCCCACCATTTTTTAAGAAGTATGCTGCATCATATAACCTCTGACTTGTTTCTCCAGATATAAATGCATCAGCGAATGTCTGATCTGGGCGTAACGGTTGACCGTCACGAGCCATAAGAAACCCATACTTACCTGATGGTATTTCGATAACATCCATCACTTTAATATCATACAAGATATTCAAAAAAGGTCTGAAATGAAATCCAGGAGGTAAAATTTCAGCCTGCGGTCCCTTTTCGCCATCTACTGCGATAATTGATCCATATTTGAGATTACCGCCAGTGTAAATCTTAAACATATGACCTGTTTCGTCGTCTTCTATAAACACAAAAGATGTCAAAATGCAGACAAAAATAATGACAATAGAGCCTCCATATAGAAAAACACTATCAAAAAAATACTTCTTTCTTTCATCCTTAATTGAGATGAGCTTAGGCGCAATTAACATGCAAGCCAAGGCAAAAACTATAATCGCAATTAGTTCCATTTTAATATCCTCCAAGTTTTCATTAACCCCTGAATGGCTTATTAATAAATATGCGACACTAGAGGGTATGTTATAAAATATTATTCTTACTCTTAATCCAGGAGTTATGAATAAAATGAAAATTTATAATAGGTTGCGTCTTAATTCAGACTGCCTTTAGGAAAATGGGATGAGCTCCCCCTCTAACAGTATCTATGTTTCGTCAACTGCCGTTCATTATCTTAGTGAGATCGTTGGACCTATGTGTGAAGATAGGGACCGCAGTCGGCACAAAGCGGGTCTCTGACAACTCAGTAATAACACTTTGTTACGCCTAGTGGTTTGGAGGTGGCGCCATCAAGGTGTCGGTTAAGCTACTTGTTAAGAGGGCCTTCTATCTTTTCCTGTAAAACCACTCTTCGACTTGTTCACGCAACGCTTCACGTATAGCTGGATTGCTAAGTTCAGGGTGTGTTTCTTCTCCTTGAAGGATGCTATGAGCTTGTCGAACGTATGAGTTCGCTTTGCCATGACGTCCCTTACCAGCGCTTATGTTGGCTAGTACCATTAATGAGTTAACGACTGATGTATTTGTTGGACCACACGCTTTTTTGAAAATGCCCAGCGCACGATTAGCATAACCCTCAGCTTCCTCCCACCGTTCCTGAAACAAAATAGCAATCGCCAAGCTTATTAGCACAGGTGCGGTGTTACTCTCATCCCAATGAGTCTCAGCTAACTTAAGTGCTTGTCTTAGAACAATCTCTGCTTCTACCATTTTTCCATTTACCATATAGTCAGCGGCTTCTTCTTCAAGCTTCGTGACTTTCCACAGCGGGTATATATTCCAAAATAGAATTACTATACCAACAGCTATGGTACCTAGAACCAATTTCCACCAAATCATTTTCATCTCCTAACGCCACGCATGCGATTGTTAGGTTTTCGGTTCCGAAATCACAGTTGACTCTATGTTTGGCAGATCTTTTGCGAGCTGGACATATGCTAAAGACATACTTCCTTCCTCAATATCCGAGACCTTCCATTCCCCATTGTCCATAGTAAAAGACCAAACTGTTGATACTTCTTTGCATCGTTTGCTCCCTTCAACAACCTTGCCTGTATTTCTATCTTGAAGGTAGTCTCTCATTATTGCTTTTATTAAAATAACAACCATAGAGTCTTCATGCTCTTTCCCTTCATTCCGATGAACAAATAGAAGGGGCTTAATGCAGGTAATTATATTTACATCACAAATATTTTTTAGCCCTTCTTTTTTCCATCTATCTAGATGCAGGAATTGTTGGTTCTGCCAATACCAATCTGTCATCCAGTTAGTGACACCAGAAAGATCTTCATTTTCCCAACCTGAGTGAACTCGGAAGAAACAATCTATTGCTCTTTCTTGGACCTTTAACCATTCAAATTTAGAACTATGTACCGCCATAAATCGTAAATCTTTTCGAGCACGACGCTCCGATAGCTTCTCACGCAAAAAAACATAAGTGATTAACGGGAAAAAAATAATTGTCAGAATCCCGAGAACCACCTGCCCCCAAAATGTTTCAAAAACAACACTAGCGATTTTACCACCAGGTCCTGCAAATGCCGGATCAGCAAAAACAAATGCAGTTGCCACAACCAACACAACCATTACTACTACCTTTTTATTCATATCCATTTCTCCAATGTATACGTCTAACAGCTAAAGTGTGCTAAAACGGTATTTGTGTCGCTAGAGGGTAGTGCTTACAATGTTATAAGCAGAACTAATAGCACTCTGCCAGAGAGTTAACTGATGGAGTTTAGAGACCCTTATAAAGTAATGGATCTGAAAGCACTGAGGTGCTTCTGGGCCACTGCTAAACACGGTAGCCTGACACAA
Organism: Amphritea sp. HPY; assembly: GCF_050870985.1. NCBI lineage: Bacteria > Pseudomonadati > Pseudomonadota > Gammaproteobacteria > Oceanospirillales > Oceanospirillaceae > Amphritea > Amphritea sp. HPY. Next base: position 1,976,222 of record NZ_CP194015.1, read on the forward strand.
GCGGGCGTTGAACTTGGCATCTCAGAAGCCGCTATCTCCCAACGGCTAAAATCTCTGGAGTCCTATCTGGATTCCAAGCTTTACGAAACAAGAGGAGGCAGGTTCAAGCTGACTGCCGCTGGACATCAGACATTCGATCTTGCCGTTCTCGTGTTTGATCAGTTACAGGCCTTCGAGAGCAGCATTCATGATAACGATCAAATTGCCAATATCGTATTGGCATGCCCCGAATCAATTATTCGCTATGCTTTGCCTGACGTGATGCATCAATTTGCGCGAAATCATCCCCTCTGCGAAGTAAAGATCCTAAGCCGTACGCCAAAAGACACTATTGAATTGGTTAAATGCAACGAAGCGGATTTCGGAATCATCCCCGATCGAATACTTCCAAAAGGTATTAGTTTTTTGCCATGGCGAACCTATGCTGCTTACCTGATCATGCCAATCAATCACCCGGTAGCGTGTGGTAACCAGTCAAATTTTCAGGATATTGTTAATGAATTAAAGCGCAAGAAATATCGTTTTATCGCTAATGAATTAGACGAACATCAAAACCAAAAAATAGCCAAAGGCATGCAAGAAGCAGGACTGGATTATGAGGTCAGTCTGGAAGTCGGTTCAATCGATACAGTAAAACTGTATGTAGCAAGGGGACACGGAATCGCAATCGTTTCCGGGCTCTGCCTCACAGAGATTGATAAGCATTCGATATCTGCAATCAAAATTCCAAACGGCTACTGCAGTGATACGCTCTATGGCGTGATATTGCGGGACAATAAATGCGTCTCTAGACTGGTAAAAACCTTATTAGAAGCATTGGGTATGATGCCAATAGATGAAATTTGCAGTCGCTGATACGCCCGGATAGATTTTAGTACCACCTGCTATCGAACTGACCATTGATCCATAGCTGCTCCGGTTCTGTTTGGTCGCTTACTGACACAAAGAATCATTCGCCTGCTGTGTTTCTCAGCAACTGTACGTAAAATCGAATTATCTCGCCGTAATTCACAATGCTGATTCTTTCGTCCTTTCCATGAATTCGTTTCAGATCTTGCTTTTCCAGGCGCATAGGAATAAAGCGAAAACTCTGTTCAGCGATCTTTTCATAATGTTTTGAGTCGGTGCCCCCTATCACCAGGCTAGGAGCAACCACCGTATCTGGAAATACCTGTCGAATGGTTTTGTGCAACGCCTGGAACTCAGATGATTCATGATCTGAAACAGAAGAGGCCTCCACCGAATGACCAAGTTTATTAATCGTGATGTCTAAGCCACTAACGGTCTGCTTCACGTGGTCTAATACCCCCTGAATTGTATCACCTGGAAGGATTCGGAAGTTGATAATCGCTCTGGCCTGTTCAGGGATCACATTCTCCTTTGTTCCCGTCTCAGGCAGCATTGTCGGCGTTGTAGTTGTCCGGATGATTGCATTGGTCGCGGGTGAGCCTTCCAATTGTGACAACAATAGCGGTTCGAAAAGCCAGCGATTAGCCACCACTACGCGCATGCCGATAGACATTTCTGAAGCCAGATATTCAAAAATCCCGGCAGCCGGCTGCCTTAACTCCGCGGGCATCCGGTTACTTTCCAGGCGATAAATGGCCCTTGCAAGTTTCTCGATAGCCGTTGGGTGTTTCGGCCTGGAAGAATGTCCCCCTTCACCGATCGCAGTCAACTCAAGTGTTAAATACCCTTTCTCGGCCAGAGCAATCAGTGCAACCGGCTTTGCTACTCCAGGTACGACGTCCTTAACAATGGCAGAGCCTTCGTCCAGAGTAAATTCTGCCAGTACCCCACGCTCCTGAAGCAAGTTCGCAATCTTTGCTGCACCGTTCTGCCCCCCGGTTTCCTCATCATGCCCGAAGGCAAGATAAACTGTGCGCTGAGGCTGGAATCCTTGTTTGATTAGGATTTCTACTGCTTCAAGGGATGCTGTTATCGCCAGCTTGACGTCCAGACTCCCACGACCCCATATATATCCATCCGCTATATGCCCATCGAATGGTGGGTAGGTCCAGTCACCCTCCTTTCCACTTACACTTGGCACGACGTCCATATGAGCGATCAAGACGATTGGCTTCAGCGTCTTAGAAGATCCTTTCCAGGTATAAAGCAGGCTGAAGTTGTTAACCACTTCCTTACTTAGTGTCGTGTGGGCTCGAGGAAAAGCCTTTTCGAGGTACTGATGTAGTTTAAGAAACTCCGCACCATTTCTTTGCGAGGGGTCTTGGTAAGAGATCGTCTTGTAGCGGATGGCTTCAGCCAGGCGCCTAGCAGCTTGATCTACAATTAGGGTAGTCGGTACTACCGGCTCGACAATAATTTGCCGATTGCTTATTAGAGAGGTTCGAAAGAGAATAACACCGAGAAAAATCAAAATAATTCCGGTGATCACTGCTGCCATGAGCTTCATGTGCATCTACTCTGTGATCGCTAGGTCCAGTGTTCAGCCAATAGCGCTGACTGATTGAGTTAGTGTAGACCTGTGACGCACAATCTTCTAAGGGCTCAAAAGCCGGATATTTCCAGTATCAACCGGAAGTGATACTGGGGAGGACTCAGCGGAAGGGTATGCATACCTGGCTCCAAGATCCGCTTTGGGTCGTAAGCGGAAGTTCAAACAAGCCAGCCAGAAAGTCCGCTGTGTGCCAAGAGCGGACATGGCGCAGTACGACAGGATTAGACTCTTATCGACCCAAAGGAGACCTCCGAACCAAGCCTACTTTCAACCCGGGGCAGGCAGTGTTCCCTTCAGGCTATGGAGTTACCTTTCTCGAACTTAAATACGCGTTACTGAACACCAACCGGTGCCGCGCATGCTATTGGTAATACTAAGGTACATGGGAAGCGATCCATACGGTCGTACGGAGCGATGGACAATCCAGTTAACGCAGACTCGTTTGAGTATAAGTCACACGAAAGGAAATCCATGGTCGATTGTGCTGACGTGCTAGGCTCGCTCAGGACTACAACGCGGGTCTCGAACGCTTGAAATAAATTGTCCGATCGAATGATTAATTCGACATGATCCGGTTGAATCCATGCCCGTTCGGTTACTACACTTGAAATGGCGGGCGTCCGAAGCGCATCTAATGCTGTAGCCGCTCGGGCTAAGGGACCGTATTCGCCGCACCATAAATTCGCTGCGGACGGTCCGAAAACGGTAACCCCTTCTAAGTTGTACCGTACGCGCCCGGTGGTGCGGTGAGTTGTTATTCCGACGACCCTATATTCCGTACCAATGGTATCGTTGCCGCGCTGACTCGGAGGGGCTGCATGCGCACAGGGCGGGAGGATCAATGGTAGGCACAGAGCAATACATACTACGACTTTCTGCTGGTAAAGTGACATGTGAAAGCCCCTAAACTTAAAATAGTTGTGAATTAAATCCTTGGTAGTGAGACACGCATAACTTACATCGCTCAGTTGTTACGCTGAACTTGTACTTGTCATTATAGTTAGAGTTGAAGCACTGATGTTTCTATTAACTAAAACTGCCACTATTAATACCCTTTCTATACCAGGTCGCCTGCTGGCGGTTAATTTCTATCAAATCACCACCTTCTTGTTTTGACAGCCCGGCCTCTTGAACTTTACTTACTAGTACACGTCGAACTGTCACATACAATAGGTATCTGTATGAAAAGCCGCCTGCTCATAGCCACCTTACTTTTTTTGGGTGCAGCAAATGTATTCAGTGCGCCAACAACGAGTATCCTCGATTTCGAAGTCCTGCGGCACGATGATGCCAATATAAGCGTTCACGGGCCAGAGTATGTCGAGGACGGTTTTCGGCTGAAAGCGCAACACTCCGAACCTGGAAATCCACTTCGACTCAATACGCTAGGCACACTTCAGCCTGGATTTCCGGGATCAACCGCACTGTATCAAGGCGTAGTCTTGGGAGAAATCATACTCACTGAGGTTGACGGTAAGCCCTTCGATCTGCTTTCGATTCAGCTCGCTGAACTACCGGGTCTCGATACGTCGGGGCTGCCAATCAATAGCGGGCCTTTCGATGTTACCTTCTTTGGACAGCAAGTTGACGGTTCGTTAGTTACGAAGACTTTCATCGTCGACGGGTTCCTAACGCTAAACACCTACTCATTTTCTGGATTCACAGACTTGCTGTCAGTCAACTGGTTTCAGGGTGGCGGTGACATACCGACTCACCAGTTCGATAACATCACTGTCGCTGTGACCCCTTTAACAGTAGATATTGATATAAAACCTGGCAGCGACCCGAACTGCTTTAATACCAATGGCCATGGTGTGATTCCTGTGGCCATTCTCGGTAATGATAATTTTGATGTGCGTAATATCGATCAAAGCAGCCTGTCTTTTTCCGGGCAGGAGGTTCGGATGAGAGGGAATAAAGGTCCATTATGTGGGGAGGAAGATTCTAACAGCGACGGATTCTTCGATCTGGTCTGCCATTTCGAAGACGACTCCACGAACTGGTCTCCGGGCAGCTTTGGCAATGCAACACTCACCGGAGTGATGCTCGATGGTACCGAGTTCGAGGGCACCGATTCGATCTGCATTGTTCTGTAGCCAATCCTGAATCATAAAGTCATTGATTGAGACTAGTCCTCAACGGTGGTTAATTATTCTTGTCGAGGGTCTCCTAAGTGCCGAAAGCATACTTAACTATGACAGCTGCTCAAAGCCAAACTAGCTATGAATAAGAAACTAAAACAAAAGATGCCTCAAAGATAGGGAATCGTCTCAAGTTCAGCTAATAACAGACTAAATAGCTGGTTTTTTTATTCTGTTGGTAGGCCAATCGATAAGGGAGCAGAAAAGCCACCATTTGGTACGCCAGTTATCACTGGATCGTTTGGCATCGCTTCGACAGCTGGACCGCCAAAGTTACCGCATGACCCATTGGGAGCTAGGGAGTAGAAAGAACCGTTGACCTCGACTGGATTAATTGGAATATAAAATAAGTCTGTGACTTCCCCATTTACAATCGCAGGGGGGTATTGAAAGAGCTGTCGTGGTGTCGCATCACTTTGTCGGAACGATTCATACCAGGACGTAGAAAGTCTCACATAGCGTGGTATATCAGAACAGTCGGATGTCATGTAAAGAAGATCTTTACTGGAAAAAGTACCTAAAGGTGTGATCTCAAATAAATACCCTGTTGAGCTCATGGCGAGTACGATTCCTTCTTCACTAACTTCGCTTATGAGCTCTCGAACATCCACAACCACTGCTACAGCTTTTCCTGAGGAGTTAATTAACGCTGCGGGTGATAGAGTCTCCTGCTTTTTATTTGCGTGAGATGGGGGCTCACTCAATGCGAGGGATGAAGCTATGAATGCAGCGAAGGAAATCAAACCTAACTTAATTTTATTCATTTCGATGACTCCTTATCACGAGGAGTTGATACTGAGTTCGATATACTAATTAGCCTAGTACATATGTAGTTGATCAGCGTGCTATCCACAAAAGACAAGCCCCCTTGTAGTGGTCAAGTTCATGATGGCACTAAAGCCCTACAGGAAGCAGCGGATTCTGCATCTCTGAAGCTGGACCATCTGGATCGGGTGACTGTGCAGGGGTAAAACAGGGGACCGAGCTCCCTCACTCTGCCAGCCTCTGGGCAAAACTGGTTGTGGGGATGGTTACGCCCGCAAACTGCAGACTGCCGCATTGCGATTGGAAGTTGCACTCGATGTTCTGCATTAGAAATAAAAGCCACCGCTGAGATCCGCTTTGTGCCTTTTGCTGAAGCTTTGCGCAGCAAGCCAATAAGACCGCTCTGTGCCGTTAGCTGAAGTCCAAGCCGCCTTAGTGACATGTCCGTTTTGTGTCGCTAGCTGCCGTCCAGGGGCTGTTCAGGCCCTTAGAAATGGCTATTACTATGAGTGTCTAGTCAGGCTTGATGTAACGCCCACAGTTTTCATTACATTACTTAATAGCCTAATATAATATACTTTTTCAATATCTATCAATAGTATGCGTATCAACACGCTACATTATATTAGCTGGCTCTAATATAGAAGCAATTCATGAATGTCAGTAGCCAAATTCCAACGAAAATAGATCTGTATAACGCCATTGCATAAGACTAATGGCTCATTAAATAGGTCCACCTTTACCCACACGCACACCCTCGTTGAAAAACATTGAGCATACTTATCAGCCAAATAAGGTTGTATAAAAGCTCATCAATACTCGATTTCACAGACCGAATTCTTCATTTTATTCTCCAGCTTCCCCTTTTTGAAACCCTACCCATCTACCTTCCGCATGGTTACTGGGCTGTAGAGAATTTTGAAACTCTACTTCAAACTACTTGGTAGAGTTTTCTATATCGCTAGAGAGGGCATGGTTACTTGCATGTAGAGAGGTAGAGCTTTGATCAGAGGGATTGGGAAGATAACGTGCAAAAGCGTCTTCGAACATGGCTAATTCATAGCCATTTTTGTTCACGGTATCAATCTTTATCTGGCGAGGCTTAATCCCATAATGTTTGAGTAACCTTGCCAATGAGTTCGTAGTCAACTGTTTGCCATGATTCCATTCAGCCCAAGGACGATCCTCTAAACAGACTAACTCTCGAACTAAATCCATTGAGTGAATCCGGCTCGATTGTTGTCCCGCAAATATCTTTTGGATATCTTGTAATAGCTGTGGCCCAATACTATCTTCATCATCCTTAACTCTCTCCAGTGCCATCATTGCCTCCCTGGCTCGAATGGGCCATTCACCTCCTAGGCAATCAGCAATGGCGAGTATTGGAAGCCAATTATCTTTGGCTCTATCGCTATTAACTTCAGGAATCTGAGGCTCTGCAGTTTTCAAATTCTCAAAATGATCTTGAGCCCACCGAAGACACTGGCGTCGCAAGTTCTTGTTCTGTTCGAACAAGTCCAGAGGTAACCGGTCAACACTTTCACTCTGTAACTTCCGGCGCAACAATATCATAATCGACCGATCGCGAATGGTATCTGGAGGAGACTTTATCATAGCGATAGCCATTGCTGACCATGTACTAAATCGCTTAGGCATTAGATGCTTACCATCCCCTACAGTCCTAACTACAAATGCAGTACTCCGTGTATGCCCAGAATTAATTATTCCGCGTAATTCTTCATTACCCTTCATAAAAGTATCTCCCTCATCAATTAATAAGGTCGAATGCCATTGATCGATCGCACGAAAAATAGCTGATGGAGTGATATTGGATGCTATGAGTGATTTGTTAACTAAGGCCCCCAATACTTCTAAGGTAGTTGTCTTACCACAACGCTTTTCAGGAGAAGATAGACACACTTTCGGAAAGATTCTGAAAGCATTTAAGCAGTAAGTCCCCAGTGTCCAAATAGTTAACGCTTCAGCCGCACCTGGTGGGAGTAGCGTGTAACTTTTAAAGTTGTTAAGAATAGATTCCGCAATTATCTGACCGTCTACTGAATCATGCCAAGGCTCTATGCCATCACTGAACTCGGCACTGTCTTCCTTAGCCATATCATCAACTTTTGATTCCGACTTCGGTACTGATCTAGGCTGTAGCATGCCAGCGGAAAAACCACTATTGATTGTTCGATCCGCTTCATCAGTGTGTAAACCACACAAACAGCCTGCATTCATTAACATCCCCCTGGCTGTTTCTTCTTTTAATTCTCCACTCCCTACAAGCTGACCAGCGGAAAATGCTGCACGATTAAGCATATCGTTCCTGCAGCCCTCTAACGCCTTAGCAACGCTTTCACATCCACGTTCAAGAGCAGCTAAAGCGTAAGAGCTTCCATTACCTATAACCTGCTGAGAGGGCTCTGAGGCTGCCTGTTCATGTGAGGGTTCCTTTTTCACAATCATATTCAGTAACCATTCTGGAGGTTGAGGCAGAGGAGTATTGAACAAATCTGTAAGAAATTCGTACCGATTTCCGTTTGAATGAATGGATGGAGGAGCGACAATGTAACCACCATCACCCCTTACATCAAAGCAACTTTTAACATTACAACGAGTTCGAATTGGTACGTCATCAGGAATAACAAAGAATAGGTGTAGCCCTTTCCCTGTTTGCACGACAGGTCCTGCAGGAAGCTCTCCTCCGTTGTCCGAAAGCAACTTTCCCCAGACTTCTAAATTATCAACATCAACGACAAAAAAACCATTGATCTTTCCTGTACATAAACCAATGTTGTAATCATGTCCGTTCCACATCTGTTTAACTAATTCAGGATCCTTTTCAGCATCTTTAAATCCATGCTTCGTTGCAGGTTGCTTGCCCTTAGGTTTCAGAGGAAAAACAGAATATCCCTGCTCAGCGTATTGGACCGCAGCTTCCGAAAGAGATGTACAAGATTCTGAACTCGAACTCTCTGGTTCGGAGGAGTGCAACACACTATCTTTGGTCTGCTGATCAAGGAGGTTACTGTCTTGTGTGATTATGTTCTTTTCCATTGTCATCATGCAGCTCCTTTACCCGAATCATATAGTTCCCCATCACGTGCAGTATCTACTCGGCTCTGCTCGATAAACGCCCGATAATCAGCCATCCGATACCGAACTGAAGATCCAATTTTTATGAATGGAATGCCTTGTTTGAGATAGCGATCATTGCGTAGCCGAGACAGAGAAAAGCCTGTCAGCTCCGCGATTTGATGTTCATCTAGTAAAACGTCAGTTTCGTTGTGTATGTTGTTATTCATGTATGCCTCCATCCACATAGGTTTGTATTGAATGATGGTCTACAAAGTCAGCGGCTAATAGATAGCAGGGATTGGTAGGTTAGGGTAAAAAGGGATGGGTAGGTTAACTGAGGGTTACTGCTGGCGGGGCTTTCAAGGATTGGTAGGTTTTTAATCACTTTTAGGGCTACCACCTCTTTTTTTCCAATTTATCATCGTGGCTATGCGCTTAATTGCTTCGCCTGAGAGTTTACTCGGGTGGTCTTTAAGCCACTTTTCTATGGCCTGTTTAGGTGACTTCTTGATTACTTTTTGGTCCTGAAAATATTCCCAAGCTTCAATGGCTAAATCTAACTCTTGGCTATACCTCGCGTTTTCAGGATTCAAGTATTCCGGTTTGTGGTTTATTTCTGGAAGACTTGCCTGCTCTACAAACCTTTTTAGTTCCTCGTCATAGTCAAACCTTTTCGATTCTAGCCACTTCAAGAATGATTTTGGCTGGTTATGAGGCTCATTAAGTTCACCTACCTCAATGCTTCTGGATGCAACGTGAAAACGCTCCATATATTGATCTGGCACGCTAAATCCGTAACCAAACTCGTCCTCCATATTTTCCAATTTTATAGTGTAAGGATTTAAGCCTAATGAAAGACAAATCCCCTCCTCAACAGACCAGTACGACATGCGGCTCCAAAGCTCATATTTTGCTCTATTCACTGGAATATTCCACCATTCCCGATAGGGCTTGAACTCTTCTAGTTCTTGTAATGTTTTTTCTCGTAAAGCGATGCAACGCTCAATAAGCTCCTTCCTCACCAGTGCGCTTAATTCCTCCTGAAAGCTGTCTTCATTAGACTCTTGCCCTTCGATGTCTTCTGCACTGCCATTTTTATCTACCAATCTGTAAGAAAGGATCCCGTTATTTAAGAATTCGGCCCGAAGCAGGATATCTCGAAGCGCTCGGTCAGATAACAGGTCAAGGTTCTCTAAAGTGCCTAGTCTTCGCCATAGGAAACGGTATTGCTCATTACATTCATCCAAGTCTTCTGGAATTTTTGGTCCTGGCTCTTCATTCATCTGTATGCTGCCTCGGGCCCCCTTCAGTAGAGATATCAAATCAGGCCATGATAATGACGACTATTCGGAACATATCCTCAACTTGCTAAAACCAGTCAGTGTTTATTAATTGGCACCACGTTGCTGACCTTGTCTTCATTCTCCAAAATATTTTCAAGCGTCGTAGCCCACTGGTCCAAGTAGCGCCTTTTCTGCTTAATATAGCCACTATTGATGTAAACCTCGGTCACATCACCAAAGCTATGATTGAGTACTGCTTTTATATCCTCCCGTCGCACTTCTTCATTACTTAACATTGTAGCTACAGTGCGTCGAAGGTCATGGGGCGTGAATCCTTTATCTTGATCAATGCCTAACTTATCGAAGTCTCTGCGAAGTAGATTTGTGACTGTTTGGGGCGCTATATGGTTGTTAGGATTACGCGGAGCAGGGACCAAATATGGGGATCCAGCAGACAATTCCTTCATCTTCTCCAAAGTACAGATCGCTAACGATGATAATGGAACAATATTGGATCCTTTCCTATTTTTTACGCTCGCCCTGGGAATTGTTAAGGTTTTCTGATCCCAGTCGATCCAGTCCCATCGTGCTGTAACAATTTCACTACGTCTTTGGGCAGTCACTAATAACAGTTTGAGAGCCAGTTGAACTAGAGGCGGTATGCTTGTCTTTTCTAAACCAAACCAAAAACATCGTATCTCCGCTTCCGAAAGTGTCCGCTCTACGGGGATATACTGATAATCGGTAGATACATCTGTACACGGATTCTGGCCAATATACTCTTCGTCTAATGCAAACCGCATGAGGGCTTTCAGTCTCTGCAGTACGTTGTTTGCTACTTTGTCGCCATGCTTGTTAGAGATGCCACGAATGAATGTCCTAACATCTACTCGTTGAATGTCAGTGACCAATGCATCTGTCCAATAGGGGCGTATGTGCTTTTCGATAGTCCATCGGTATTGTTTCAGGGTGTCTTTAGATAGGTGTTTGCCGCCTTTACCCTTTTCTGCAGCCATTTGCCGCTTTTCATGATGATTGTAGTACTCTTCAATTAGTCTTCTCATAGATGGTTTACGAGCCATCTGTAGCTTTTGGTGAGCAGCTTCTGCTTTGGCTTGTTGTCTTTCTTGTATGGGATCGCTTTTGTTAGCCAGTATGCTTCGTGCAATACCTCGTGCCTTTTCCACAGCTAACACATCAACTTTGCCAATCCTGGAAAATTTCATTCTAGGATTACCTTCTGGTCGATACCCTACGACATAGGACTTTTTACCACTGGGGTAGAGCCGCACGCCGAACCCAGCTAACTTGCCATCCCAGATATATTGGACGCTCGGGCCTTCTGGATCATATGTTGCGGACTCAATTAATGCCTTGGTGAGATTATCTTTCTTCTTGGACATACAGCTACCAATTGATCAACCGAAAAGTAAGCAATAAGTAAGCAGATTGGATGAAGAAGTAAGCAAACAGGAATAAGCAGCAAGAAATCAAACTTACTTAACGTGCTGTATATTAAGAATAGATGTGAAAGCAAGTAAGCGCAAAGAATCAACTTTACATACTACCCGAATATGTAAAAGAGCAGTGGCTAGACCGCCGCTGCGCGGCTCGCTAGAACGGAAAGCAAGCTTTCCTGCTAGTGGCTAGAAAAAGCAACTTCAAAAACATAAAACCGCCTGCAGGCGGTTTTCTTTATTATGGGAGTCATGACGCCCTAATAATGTGCAAAAAATTGGTTGCTAAAATGTTGAGGAACGAAAACAGCAAACCGTTTTTTATCCTTATTAATTAGCTTGTTATGCCGAATTCCACTTATTTAGGCTTCTCTTCGTGAACAAGCATGTTCATGAATTTTGCAAACCGCCTTAGTCTGGTTTCGGGTTTCTTTGCACTTATCAATCCGTACGCGATAACATAACGACTCGATTTATTAAGAGTTTCAAAAAACTCTTTTACATTCGGCTTGCTCTCCAGAGCTGCCAGGAAATCCGCAGGCACTTCCATTTCACTTACCACATAGGCTTTTTCCCAACGACCGTCAGCTTTTGCAGCACGAATATGCACGAGCCCTGATTCCATCATCCGCCCCTCACTTATCAAACGTTCCGCATGTTCTGTGTTCCTTTTAGACCAGTTGCTTCGCTTTTTTCTGGGAGTAATGCGCTGAAGATAGGCTTGATCATCGATTGACCTCTTAACACCGTCGATCCAACCCCAGCATAGAGCCTCGATCACGACATCATTCCAAGTTACGCTCTGAATTCCAGTATTTTTCTTGTATATCTTCACCCATAGTTCACTTTCACAGGCGTGATTCACCTTGAGCCACTGGCCGAGACCTTTCGATGATTCAAATGTCATAATTCTCAATGGATCTGGTTCAGGCATCTAATTAGATTCTCTTCGGCATAACGCCTAAAGCAGCGGGCGCACGTTAGTGCGTCCGACTGCCTTTTTTTGTTATGCCTATTTAGTGGTCTTAAGCTCAAAGTTACCACCTATTTTAACTGAAGCTTCTCTTTGGGATTTTATATAGTAGTCAGCGTCTAGCGGTGACTGACGACCTAAAACCTTACTTGAGCATTTTCCACACTTATGGGTAGGGTCTTCATTGGACCAGGCCAGCAATGGGAATAAGTCTTTTGATTGTGCCCAGCACGTTGGACAATGTGGACTGCCTGTAGGGTCACCATCGTCATTGACGTAATAGCGGGCACCAAGAAAGCCAACAGTTTCTCCTTGCGTTTTTATCTTTTCCTCTAATGATGAGATCGTTTCATCTTTATCAATCAAATCCAATTTGATATTTGCAACATCCACTTTTGCATCAGCTAGTGCTCCTAGCAATTCAGCCATATGGAGTTTAACTTCGGCCTGCTCTAGGCTAGACCCGCTGTCTTTAATAAGGCGAGCGATTTCGGTTGCAGTCTTAATACTTCCCAGTGCTGCGCCAATGGTTGCTAAATCTGGCATCCTATCTCCTTGGGGGCATAACGCCTCGTTAAGAGGCGATAAATTGTTGGCTAAAATTAGCGACGAAGGAGCAAAAGCCAACTGTTTTTTGTCCTTTTAAACGACTTGTTAACTGCGCTTTACTGAGTGCCAATAAGGAAATTTTAGTTTGGAACTTTCATCAATATCAATACTGGACTGTAAAGATATATATTTTTTGGGAATCATCATCTCCATGGAAAGTTTATCCATGAATGTATCATAACGCATTGAGTCAAAGGATACTTTTCCGTCCAAAGTGTACTTCTCCCAGCCTTTTTCACCATACAGTATATTTTCACCATCAAAATAAACTTCTTTGATAAGAATGCTTCCTTTTTTGTTCTCTTTAACCGTTAACTCTATCGCTGCATCTTCAATTGATTTCCCCGGTATTATGTAGAAACTATTACTGAATGGTAATAGTAATTCAGCCATAAAATCAAAGGCGGGTTTAAATTCAGGATGGATATCTAAGTCAAAAATAGTGTTGAACATTGTGACTTTAAAGGAGTCCCTAAAGTCACCTTTAGAATTAAAAAATATTTCAAACAGCATTCCTTCAAGAATGCAAATCTGCTTGGCGATTGGTATTCCATTTACTTTTGATTTGAAGTTATTCAAGTACTCAATGGCACTACCTGAATCACCGCATGCAGCTTGATAAATGTTTCTTCCCAACACAAATAACGTATCATCATCGGACTTTGAAATTATAATGGACGACAAGCTATTAATCGCAGGGTTTTGCGTATACCAGTTATGACTCTTCAATTTTGAAATTATTTTATGGCAGGCAATAGTCGAATCTAATACGTAAAGCTCATCAGCTATAGCCAATTTGCTATATTTATCAATTCTATTCCCAAGACTTAAATTAAAATAAAAATCACCCGTTAGAGATGTATGCTCCCATGAGGTTTGCTTTCCTTGGGTAACAACTGATAAAGAGTTTCTAACTTTTTTAAACACATCTTCGATTGTTATATCTGGCTTATTTATATGTTTTAATAACGATTCAGTATAGGCGCCATTATTCCCAAGGCCGTCGGAAGCTATCTCCCCTGGAGATGTTGAATAAGCAATAAGAGTTCCTTTTGGAGCAAACATAGGCGCTAATGAACTCGCTTTTGCGGATCTAGCCCAACCTTTTTCGCAAGGGTTATCCCTGCAAGCGTCAAGAATGACAAGATTAGTCTTATTGGAGCAAGAGTCCATTGCTTCAATCAAGCGATTCAAAGGGTAAGATGTATACCTTACGGAGGACTCATCGATAAAGGATGAGTTAATAGCTGTTATATAATTTTCACCATCAATTTGTATACCGTGACCAGCAAAATAGAATAACCCCACATCATTGCTATTTAGACTGTCTTTAAACGATGATACTGCTCTATCTAGATCCTCTATATTACAATCTACGTGTTTTATAACCGTGAATCCAAGTTTATCCAATGCCGTAGCCATGTCATTAGCATCATTTACAGCATTGATTAGTTTTGTTATGCCATTTTGATATTCGCCATTTCCGACTATCAAAGCAATCATTTTTCTATTCATACATCCCTACAGCTTGAAGAACACGAAAGCAGTTAACATTTTAATTGTGCGCATGCGCATATGTACGGAGTGAATGACTCTGATAGATAGCAATAACTATTTGATACTAAAGGTCTGTTGAGCAAAATCCATCTCCGGTGATTCCATGAAAACGCGCATGCGCGTTATTCTTTTTGCGTTGCGCATAAGTTCCGATGCGCAATTTCGTAACCCTCTGATACTAGTTACTTTTCTGCAGAACTGCCAGATGCAAATACGCATGCGCTCCGTGCAAACACGCAATAACTGTCGTGAATCAAAACTTAACTGTATACCCGCTCAGGAATCATGATGGCCGCAAGAGAGCGACTTAAGAAGAGCTTCCGAGCCATGAATCTCAGCTTGTTGGGCTTCGTTTCACTCAAACCAACCTACAGTTCTTACGGAGTGAAATGTTTAAATTGGCAGACTGTTTCTTAAGAAGGCTTTTACGCTTTTTCTAGCCACTAGCAGGAAAGCTTGCTTTCCGTTCTAGCGAGCCGCGTAGCGGCGTTCTAGCTAGTCGAACTTGTTCGACGGTCTAACGGCTATCCCTCTACAGCCTTTCAGCCTTCTACCACCTGCTCTTTACAGATCACGTATCCATTTTTACCGTTACGTTTTGCATCGTACATCGCTTCATCCGCATAGGCTTTGAGGGTATCAAAATCATTGCCGTGCTGGCCGTATACGGCGACCCCCATACTCAGGGTCGCCTTGCGAATTTCGCCATTGATCAGGAAAGGACGGTTAAACTGCTTAACGATACGTTCGGCGATACTGACTACCTCTTCATCCTCTTCCAGCACCATCAGCATGATAAATTCATCTCCGCCAAAGCGCGCCACGGTGTCCATATCCCGGCATTCAATCGCTAAGCGCTCCGAAACTTTGATCAGCAGCTCGTCGCCGGCAGAGTGGCCCATGGTATCGTTAATCTGCTTAAAGCCATCCAGATCGATAAACAACAGGGCAACCTTGCCTCCCCGACGCTCCTGATGTGCCATCGCTTTCTTCAGGCGATCTTCAAACAGAGTACGGTTGGGCAGTCCGGTCAGGCCATCGTAAAACGCCTGTGCAGCAAGCTTTTGATTCAGATTTTCTAGTTCCTGAGTACGCTTTTTAACTTCCGCTTCGAGCATCTGATCACGGCTTTCGATCTGTTCCAGCATGCCATTGAACACCGTCGCCAGATCACCGATCTCGTCATTTTCCCGAACCCTCGCCCTTAACGAGTAGTTTCCCAGGTCTTTAACTTCGCGCGCCACGTTAGACAGATGCACGATAGGACCCGACAGTTGCTTTTGCAGCCAGAACGAAAGGGCCAGGGAGAACATCACCGAACCAATCAGTACAAATATCGCGACCGCAAGGTAGATCTCGATCTGACTGTAGAAAGAGGCTTTATCTCCCACCAGCAGCAAGCGGCCTACTCTCTGGCGATCAAGATACAACTCGCGCTCGATAACCACGTAATTGCTATACAAGGTTCCGATATCAATCTGATCAAAACTCTGATCACCGTAGCTGGCCATCACTTCGCCAGTGATATCTGTCACTCTGGCAAAGCGGATGCTCATATCCGCGTTAAGGATGTTAATCAATTCGCCGGTGGCATCCTTATCATCAAAGGCGACTGCCGCGGTGATGTTTTCAGCCACGACTTCGCCTAGTAGCGTGACCCGTTCACGCAGCTGACGTTCAGCCGAATAATACTCATTCATGGTAAACATCGCGGTAGCAAAGATTATAGATACCGTACTGATCAGCATGATCAGCGCGACAAATTTCTGCGCAATCGTCAGTCGGGAGAACAATGATTTAATCATTGGATGTCTCCTCATTCCGAATCAGCTTTGCCAGACGCAGCAATCGTGAACTGATTTTCAGACCCGAGTTCTCCAATGAATCCAGATTAATTTCGAAGCGCAGCTTATTGCCCGCCAGAAAGAAGTTAATATTACCCACTTCATGGGCAAACCCACGGCGTTCGCCGACGATCAGAATACCTTCAGCATCCACTTCAGAAAGATACTTAACCCAAAGGTCAGCCTCTTCCACCAGAATAAACAGCAGATCACACTGCCATTCTTCCCCTGGATCAACAGCGGTAAGCCGAATAGGCTTGTTTTCAACCTGTTTGCCTTTAAGCGCAGGACGGGCAATTTCAACGAACCGTTCACTGCTGGAACAAAACACAAACTCAGAGCTTTCCGTTTTACGGGTAATATCCGGCCACTGGGTATAGCTTATGAAGTTAGTCAGGAAAGCGATCTTGATCTGGTATTCCCTGTCTCCGGGCGCAGCGATACTGCCGCTGATACCGCATAGCAGTATCAGCGTAGTCAGTAAAACCCTAAAACCCGATGATAGTTTCAACCGATCAATCTTCCTTTATCAGAATGTCCATACCGCACGGGCATAGACATCACGCTCAATCTCGGTGGTATATGAATTAGTCAGTTCCCCGGAAGCAAACTCAGGATGGGACGGATCAAACAGGTTCTGGACATATAAACCCAATTCCAGATCCGGGTTAACCTGCCAGGTGAGCCCGGCATCAACTGTTGTGTAGCCATCGATGGCTACATTCAGGTTATCCGTAAAACCGTTCTGGTAAGCTACTTTAATATAGCTGCTGAGCGATGACGTGTGCCGATAATCTGAGCGAATGGCTACCTGCTTTTGAATCATGCTGGGTAGTAACGGCAGGTATTCGGGTCTGTTTGCTCTATTCTGCTGGTCAAGATAGTTGAAGCTTAACTGCAGGCTCCAGTTATACAGCGGCTGCAGATTGATAAGCAGTTCGCCGCCTTGCTTAACCAGATGCGCGCCATTTACCGTTTTGCCATTAATTTGTGACGGGATGAAAAATGGAGGGAAAGGGACAACTGCACCTAGCACCTCATTTTCCAAAGACACCGCATTATCCGACTCTATATAAAACAGTGACAGATCAACCTCGACATCATCGAACTGGCCTCGATATCCCAACTCATAGTTGTCGAATTTCTCAGCATCAAAATCCGGCGACCCGACGAGAAAACTTTGAACACCTGCTAACGGATCCGGAGTTGGTACTCGCAGTGTGATATTTGTCGAGTAGTCGGTTGGCGTCAGTACCGAGCGGGATACTCCGCCCCACAGACGGTGTTCCGGGGTCAGTTTATGCATCAGACGTAATGAAGGCTGATATTCCCAGCCGCTGATCGCATCTTTATCAGCACGGACCGCGCCTATCAGAAAGGTCTGGTCTGCGATCAACTCGACTTCGTTCTGAATAAAGCCACCGAAGTTATCCAACCGGCTATGGCCGTCACCCTCTATCATAATAAAGTCGTTTTCAACGGTGAAAGCCTTATTCTGCTGATATTCTAATCCCCAATCCAGCTTGTGCCTTGCAAACTCAGTATTCATCGAATAGTTCAGATTGAGGAGTTCCAGATTACCATCCAGATCATCAACTGCAGCGCTGCCATCTGAATAGGCAAACTGAAGCATCTGACTTCGGGTCGCAGAGAGCCGCTGGTCAAGACGCAGCATCAGATTGGTCTTCTCAGCCACGGTGTTATTTTGCCAGGGGGTACCCTGATATAAAGGTGCGGATATTTTATTGGTGGTAATCTCGCTGTCGCTATCCAGATAGCTGGCCTTAACCATCAGTGAGAGGTCATCACTGAAGGTATAATCCATGCGGGTACTGAATGAGTCGACTTGTTGGCCATCATGGGCCGGCTCGGCGAAATCAGCCGAACGATCTATTTTCTGTGTACCCAGGTTAATACGGTAGCTACCGCCATCACCAAACAGGCCACCATAGCGCAGATTAACTTTTCTTTCGGTACGGGTACCCGTGCCCAGCGTCACTTCGAATCCCTGAGTATCGATACTGTGGCTGGTAATAATATTGATCACGCCGTTGCTGGCTTTGCTACTCCACAGCGTGCCAGCCGAGCCACGAATCAGCTCGATCCTTTCGATCTCACCGAGGGGGATTTCCAGATGTTCCCAGATAGTACCCGGGAAAATAGGGTTGTAAACATAACGACCGTCGATCATCAGCAGAAAGCCTAAGCTCAACTGATCGGGGGTTTGCCGTATACCGACCGCGCGCTGACTATTGCTCATCTCCCGGTAGAACAAGCCCGGCAGCAGGCTTACTGCCTCGGTTAAAGTTGTCGCCCCTGACAGGTTGATCTGATCCGCTGTCAGGACATATACCGATGCGGGTGTATCGATGACAGACTCAACCCGTTTCATTACTGAGGTTGCCTGTACATCGAGAGACATCAGCGCCTCCAGATCCATCGTATTGATCGAATCCTGATCTGCCAATGCAACCGAACAACAAGTTGTAAAACCAGCGCCTAACAGCCAATATTTCATAGTACGCATAATTTATACCTTACTCCCTAGATTCCATATCATGACCTATCAAAAGGCCGTCCATTCCAACTTTGTCACCATCCATTCTGGTGCACAATTACCGGCCATAATACCTCAAAACTACTCATTCTGATGAAAATTATTGACAACAGTTTGATTATCGTCACTACGACCGGTTTTATTTGATGCTACTGTTGCCGCATTATTGTTATCTAATCGGTTATTTTAATGGCACGCCCTAACACTCTGACCCCCGCGACTATCTCAGCCGCCGATTCGACACTAGTTTACCGGATCGAAGACAACCTATATGTCAATCTGACAGATCGCTGCACCCTGGCATGCCAGTTTTGCCCTAAACATAACGGTTGTACTGAGGTAAAGGGCTATGAGCTGGAGCTTGGCCAACGGCCGGATGCTGAAAAAATTATCGGCCTGATCGGTGACCCGAAAAACTATAACGCCATCGTCTTTTGCGGTTACGGTGAACCGACTTTACGCCTCAAAGTACTGTTAGAGATCGCCCACTGGATTAAAGCTAACGGCGGCAACACCCGGATCAATACTGACGGCTTAGGCAATCTGGTAAACAAGCGAAATATTTTGCCTGAACTTGGCGAATGTATTGATGCACTCTCGATCTCACTGAATGCACAGAATGAAGAGATCTATAATCGCCACTGCGTACCCGCTCTTAGCGGTGCCTATGACGCAATGCTGGACTTCGTTGAGCAGGCTCCGCACTATATTACTGATGTCAGCGCCAGTGCTATCAACGGCTTACAAGGTGTCGATATTGACGCATGCCGCCAACTGTCAGAACAGCGCGGCGTAAAATTCCGCCAGCGGGAGCTGGACGTTGTTGGATAACACATATTTAGTCGCACCAGCCCAGGCATCAGCCAACCCGGACATGAACCTGACCCGGTATATCAATACCTTTGCCTGTGCGATGCAGCAGCGTTACGGCGAAAAAGTACATAAGGTCTCGATCAATGCGGCCTTCACCTGCCCTAACCGGGACGGCACTAAAGGCATTGGCGGTTGCACCTTCTGCAACAATTCATCATTCAACCCCAATACCCAACAAGCACCCGGAGTGTGTGAACAGGTTGCGGCCGGTAAGCAGGTGATACGCAAGCGCACAGGTGCACGAAAGTATCTGGCCTACTTCCAGGCATACACCAACACTTACGCTGAAATCAGTAGCCTTAAAGCACTCTATGATGAAGCGCTTGCCATCGATGATGTGATCGGCCTGTCGATAGGTACCCGCCCCGATTGCGTACCGGACAAAGTTCTCGACCTGTTGGCCAGCTATCGCGATCAGGGTTACGAAATCTGGCTTGAGCTGGGCCTGCAATCCACTTCAGATAAAGTCTTGCAAGGGGTCAATCGAGGCCACGGCTTCGGCGAATATGTTGATGCAGTAAACCGAGTTCAACAAAGGGAGCTGCAGTACTGCACCCATCTCATTGCAGGCCTGCCGGGGGAATCCGTTCAGGCCACCGCAGACTCTGCTCAGCGAGTAATCTCCATGGGGACTACTGGCCTGAAACTACATCCATTACATATTGTCCGCGGCACCCAGATGGCCCGCCAGTGGAAACAGGGCGGCGTCACACCGATGACGCTTGATGAATACATCCAGGTGGTCGCAGATATTGTCTGTGAAGCACCGCCTGAACTGATATTTCATCGCCTGACCGGCACGGCTAATAAGGATCTGCTACTGGCGCCGGACTGGACCGAATATAAGTGGAAGGTACTGAATGGTATCTATCTGGAGCTGGAACAACGGGGAACCATCCAGGGTAGCGCCTTCGGCGCAAGGATTCGTCAGGATAACAACGCGATAATTCAAAGTCTTAGTATATAACTCGTTGTTCGTGGCTCGAACGTCGCTTCGCAACTTGCTCGTGGCTCGGAAAAGCCTTCCTAAGCAGGAGCTGTGAATGGTTTCACAGAAAAGCTTGGTAAGAAAGTTGGGTAAAAGCGTGTTTAGAGGCGTATTTACAGACTTTCTTACCCGTCACACTGTTAAGCTTTTCTAACAAACAGCATAAAGAAGGATTTTCTGGTTTTTCGAGCAACGAGTAACGAGCAACGATCTTTTAGTTTTTCGAGCTACGATTGTTTCCGCTTCAGCATATGCGTCACAATAAAGCTGATCACCTGATCGTTATGCTGGTTATAGCCCCGTACATAATAACGAATAACACCCAGATCAGCCTTCGATGCTGAAGCATTATGTTCAATGATTTCCAGCTCGGATCTAAGCGTATCTCCCGGTCTGACCGGCGCCATAAAACGGGTTTCATCAATTGCAGGCCCACCCAGCGAACAAGCTTCAAAGATCCCCTGCTGCACCAGCAACCTGAAGCACAACCCCATCGTCTGGAAACCACTGGCAATCAGACCACCAAAGTGGCTCTCAGCCGCCGCATTAACATCGATATGGAAGCTCTGCGGATCATAGGTCAGCGCAAAATCAATCATCTGCGCTTCGGTCAGCGTCGCACTGCGTCCCTGAAAAACATCGCCCACTGCGAAATCGTCAAAATATCTGTCCATCTCTCTCCCCTTTATATTCATTATTTTTTGTTAGCAAGAGGTATATCTTTTTCAACATTGGCAACAGCCAATGCGAGGTAAGCGCAGCCAGCAATGTTTCATTGCGCCTGCTGCGTGATACCGACATCTGCTCAGGGTTTACCGGGCTGGGTAGAACTTTGAACCTTAGCCTGAGCAGATAAAACAAAAAAAAGGGAAGCAAGCTTCCCCTAAAAAGGTACCTTTGCAAGTACCAGCGCTATTTCAGACAAGCAAAATCTAAACAGACATCTGAATAAGAGATGCCTGTTTTAAAAGGCCAGCGAGCTACTTAAGCATACCCGCCTGATCCATCAGTTCAGTAATTTCACCGAGGATACTTTCATCATCAATGGTGGATGGCATCTTATACTCTTCATTCGCCGCGATCTTACGCAGAATAGCGCGCAGGATCTTACCTGAGCGGGTCTTCGGCAGACGCTGCACGATAACTGCCCGGCGGAAACAAGCCAGTGCACCGACCTGATCACGCACCATCTGTACCAGTTCAGCTTCCAGCTGTTGCTCATCTACCTCTTCACCGGCTTTCAGCACGATCAGACCAACCGGCAGCTGCCCGCGCAGAGAATCATTCATACCGATAACGGCACACTCGGCAACCGCCGAATGGGATGACACGACTTCTTCCATTTCACCGGTCGACAGACGATGACCCGATACGTTGATCACATCATCGGTACGCCCGGTGATGTAGACGTAACCATCGTCATCTTTAAAACCACCATCACCGGTATGGTAGTAACCCGGGAATGCAGTCAGATAGGAGTCAGTAAAGCGCTCCGGCTGATTCCAGATATCCCACGCTACACCTGGTGGCATCGGCAGGGTCACTACGATGTTGCCGGTTTCGTTAGGCTCGACCTTGTTACCTTCGCCGTCCACCACCTGAATGTCATAACCCGGTATCGGCTTATTGGTCGACCCTAAACGCGCCGCTGAAGGACTATCCCAGCCCATCATCGGTGAAGTCATCGGCCAGCCGGTTTCGGTCTGCCACCAGTGATCGATTACCGGTACCTTAAGCAGGTCATCAAGCCAGTTATAGGTCGACGAATCGAGCTTCTCACCGGCAACAAACACCCAGTTGAGGCTCGACAGATCATATTTCTTCGACAGTGCACCTTCCGGATCTTCCTTACGGATTGCACGGAAAGCGGTTGGCGCACAGAACATTGAATTGACGCCATACTCTTCGATCACGCGCCAGAAAGTACCGGCATCTGGATTGCGGATCGGTTTACCTTCGAAAAAGATAGCGCTACAGCCCCCCATCAAAGGACCGTAAACGATAAAGGAGTGACCAACGACCCAACCGATATCGGATGCGCCCCACCAGATATCGCCGGGATTCATGCCGTAGACATTATGCAACGCGTAGTTCAGTGCCACCGCATGGCCGCCATTATCACGCACGATGCCTTTTGGTGCCCCTGTAGTACCTGAGGTATACAGGATATATAACGGATCACTGCCTTTAACCGGCACGCAATCGGCAGGCTCGGCACCTTGCTGGAAATCGTTCCAATCAAGATCACGCTCACCCTGCATTTCAGCTGCCAGCATAGGACGCTGGAAAACAATCGTATTGTCAGGCTTGTGTGTGGCCAGATCGATCGCTTTATCCACCAGCGGCTTATACGCGATCTGCTTATCAAACTCGATACCGCAAGACGCCGTTATAATCAGTTTCGGCTTGGCATCATCGATTCGGATCGCCATCTCGTTCGGCGCAAAACCACCAAATACGACCGAGTGAATTGCGCCGATACGGGCACAGGCCAGCATCGCGACTGCTGCTTGCGGAATCATCGGCATATAGATTACAACGGTATCGCCCTTCTCTACCCCAAGGCCTTTCATCGCTCCAGCAAACTGCGCAACCTGCTGATGCAGTTCGCGGTACGTAATTGCCTGCTTAGAGTTGGTCGCTGGCGAATCATAATACAGCGCTACCTGGTCACCGCGGGTTTCCAGATGCTGATCCAGCGCCAGATAGCAGCTATTCAGTTCACCATCGGGATACCAGCTAAAGGTACCGTTTGCGGTTTTTTCAAGAATAGTTTGCGGCTTTTTAAACCAGCTGATGCGGTTGGCCTGTTCGGCCCAGTATGCTTCCGGATTCTGTTGTGCAGCCCGGTACTCTTCGTTGTAACCCATTACCTAACTCCTGAACTTTTTCTTATAGGGAGTCTGCCGAGCGAAACCGACAGGTGGTCATATATCTTGTTCTGGTAATTCTTAGTGCTGAAATGAATGCGGTAGAGCAAGGCAAATTTTGTCGAAATAGCGGAGCCTACACACCGTAGGTGAGCATATTGAGACTAAATTTAACGCCGCTATCCCGCATTCAGGCGGCACTGATTAGCTATCCTGATACAGTTTGATCACGCTTGAGAAATCCAGACCGCCATTACCTTTCGCTTTATGCAAGCTAAACAGTGAACGCGCCGCAGAGCCCATTGGAACCGCAGCAGCACTCTGCTGACTCAGGTCCATCGCCAGCCCCAGATCTTTAAACATCAGATCAACCTGGAAACCACCCTGGTAGTCGTTAGAAGAAGGCACCCCGTCCATCACACCGGGTACCGGGTTGTATACGTTCAGCGCCCAGTTACCACCGGAACTTTGCTTCATAATCTCTGACAGTACCGCCGGATCCAGACCGTTCTTCATGCCCATATTCAGAGCTTCACAGGTACCGGTCATCAGAATTGACAACAGCATGTTGTTACACGCTTTAGCGATCTGGCCCGCACCACTCTGACCCGCATGGAAGATATTCTTGCCCATGACATCAAGAATTGGCTTAGCCTTGGCAAACTGCTCATCTGTTGCACCCACCATGAATGCCAGGGTACCGGCGACCGCGCCACCAACACCACCGGATACCGGCGCATCGATAAAGCTCAGGCCACGCTCAGCCGCAGCTGCAGAAACACTCTGCGCTGTTGCTGCATCAATAGTCGAGGAATCGATAATCAGGGCATCTTTAGATACCACATCAAACAGCGGTTGATCGCCGCTCTGGTACAGGCCTTGTACATGCTTACCTGCTGGTAGCATTGAAACAATAAAGTCAGCGCCTGTAGCTGCTTCTACCGCAGATGCAGCGGCACTGGCACCTTCTGATACCACATGATCCAGTGCTGCCTGAGACAGGTCGAATGCTTTAACTGAGTGACCCGCCTTAACCAGGTTGATCGCCATTGGGCCGCCCATGTTGCCCAAGCCAATAAATCCTATTGTAGCCATAACACTTTGCCTCTTTTAATTCTTATTTAATTCTTTCAGAAACGACGGAATCACATATCTGCCAGTGGATTCACTTCCCACGGCGAAACAAAGAATTCATCAACCACTGCCTGATCTACTTCACCGACAGTCTTGTAAGTCCACTGTGGCGCGCCATCTTTATCCACCAGCAATGCCCGTACACCTTCGGGGAATTCACGGTGCTTACTACACTGTACCGACAGAATCAGCTCACTTTCGAAGATCTGTTTAAGGGACATATGCTTAGTTACATCCATCTGCTTCTTGATCAGATGCACCGCCAGTGGGCTACCGTGGCTGATCGCTTTCTGCGCCCGGGTGATCCACTTGTCATCACTTTCTTCGGCCAGCAGTGCTTCAACAACCTCACTAACACTGTCCTGATCGGTGACTTTCTGAATAAAATCAAAATGACTCTGAACCGGCGAATCAGTATCAAAAGCTGACTGGGATTCTTCCTCAAGCTCGCGCAGTACCCGGTTAGTCGATGCCGTAGCATCACCATCCCAGGACTCAGCCTGTAACCGCTCTACCAGCAGACCACGACACTCTGAAGCGATAAAGCGGTCTGCCAGGCCCAGAAACAGCGCATCGGCTGCATTCATCGGATTTCCGGTCAGGCCCAGGAACAAACCTGTGCGACCAGGCATATGGTTGAGGAACCAGCTGCCACCGACATCCGGATATAAACCGATAGTCACTTCCGGCATCGCCATACGGGTTTTCTCAGTCACAACCCTATGGCTGCAACCGTTCATCAGACCCATACCGCCGCCCATCACGATACCGTGGCCCCAGCATATGATCGGCTTAGGATAAGTATGGATGGTGTAATCGAGAATATATTCCCGGGCAAAGAAATCGGTAGCAAAGTTCGGATCACCCTCACCCACCATCGACTTATACAGATCGACGACGTCGCCACCGGCACAAAATGCCTTCTCACCGGCACTGTTGAACAGTACGCAGACAACCGAATCATCACTCTTCCACGCATCCAGCTTCGGCTGGATCAGGTCGATCATCTCCAGCGTCAGGGAGTTCAGGGTACGCTCTGAATTCAACCGGATCTCAACAATTTTCTTACCATCCTGAGTTGCAAACTCATTAAACAATACACAGCTCATAGTCATTTTCTCCTGTATACCGCTTAGCGGTTTTTCCATTCTGGGGCACGCTTACCAAGGAACGCATTGACGCCCTCTTTCTGATCTTCGGTGAAGAACAGATCAACAAACAACTCACGCTCAAGAATATAACCGGCATCCCAGTGATTAGTACGGTTGTTCTGGATCAACTGCTTGCAGGAAGCCACCGCAGTCGGGCTCTGATGAGCGACATTAGCTGCCAGCTCAAGTGCTTTTTCCAGTGCCTGACCCTGAGGTACAACTTCCTCTACCAGACCGATCTCCAGCGCCTTCGCCGCCTTAATACGCTCACCACATAGAATGAGACGCTTAGTCCAGCCTTCGCCAACCAGCATGGTCAGATTCTGCGTACCACCGGCACATGGCAGTAGACCCACTTTCGCTTCTGGCAGCGCCATCTGCGACTGCTCCTCAGCAATACGAACATCACAGGCCAGCGCCACTTCCAGACCACCGCCCATAGCAAAACCGTTAATCGCCGCGATCGATACGCCGCGGAATTTACTCAGGGTTTCGAACGCTTCACCAAAATAGCGCGCCATATCACGGGCAACGCTGCGATCACCGTCGGCAAACAGGTTCAGATCGGCACCGGCAGAGAAAAACTTTTCGCCCTGGCCTGTTATCACCAGACTATAGATATCAAGGTCAGCATTAAGCTCTTCCACCAGTGTTTTTAAACCCTTCAGGCTTTCTTCAGTCCAGGTATTCGCGGGCGGGTTGTTCATTGTCAGCAGCGCAATATTGCCGCGCTTTTCAACAATCAGCTTATCGGTCATAGCGTTCTTCCTTTTTATTCTGACAGGACGTTAATTTCGTCCTTTTATGTTCTTATTAGCGCTTCAGCTCACCCGTTACAGAACCGCAGCTGCGTCTTCCAGCAACAATCGACGGGCGATAATGACATTCATAATTTCGTTGGTTCCTTCAAGGATCCGGTGCACCCGGTTATCCCGCAGGAAACGTTCCATCGGATACTCTTTGATATAACCATTACCACCAAAGATCTGCAGAGCCTCGTCGGCAATATTAAAACCGACATCGGTAGCAAAGCGTTTCGCCATCGCACAGTAAGTAGTCTTATCCGGGTGATTGTTATCGAGACGGGATGCCGCCATGCGCACCATCTGACGCGCAGCAACCAGCTCAGTTGCCGCATTGGCCAGCTTGAACTGCAGCGCCTGGAAGTTAGCCAGAGTCTGGCCAAACTGCTTACGCTCGTGCATATATTCAGTGGCGTTGTTCAAAGCCTGCTGGGCAGTACCGATTGAACAGGTCGCAATATTGATACGACCACCATCGAGGCCACGCATCGCTATTTTAAAGCCATCGCCTTCCTGCCCCAGAATCGCTGAAGCAGGAATGCGGACATCTTCAAAGGTAATCATTCGGGTTGGCTGGCTGTTCCAGCCCATCTTCTCTTCTTTGCGGCCGTAGGTAATACCCGGCAGATTGGCATTAATCGCAAACGCCGAGATTCCCTTAGGACCATCGACCCCGGTACGCGCCATCACCACCAGGCAATCGGTTGCACCGGCACCTGAAATGAAGATTTTGCTGCCGTTTAAAATGTAGTCATCACCCTCACGACGCGCGCTGGTCTTCAGCGAAGCGGCATCGGAGCCGGCATTCGGCTCGGTGAGACAGTAAGATGCCAGTTTTTCACCGGCGGTAAGCTCCGGACACCACTGCTGACGCACATCTTCGGCGCCAAACTCAGAGATCATCCAGGTAGCCATATTATGTATCGTTATGAATGCGGTAGTGGAAGTACAGCCCATCGCCAACTGTTCGAAGATAATGCTGGAATCAAGACGACTCAGCCCCAGGCCACCCACATCTTCATGGGAATAAAGACCGCAGAAGCCCAGCTCACCGGCAGCTTTTAACACCTCAACCGGGAAGGTCTGATTCAGATCCCACTCACCGGCATGCGGTGCCAGCTCGTTTTGAGCGAAAGAGCGGGCCATATCGGCAAACGCTACCTGTTCTTCGTTCAGTTCAAAATCCATAATTATCCCATTCATTACCAGCGTGCTAAGCGCACGCCTGTTCGATTCTTATTATTGAGCAACATAAAAAACGGGAGACTGAAACTTCAGTCTCCCGCTTAATGATTTACTTCAGGTTGATTGAGGTATTCACCCCGGTATCAATATCATCCTCAAACCAGCGCGCAGTTACGGTCTTGGTCTCTGTGTAGAAACGTACCGCCTGCTTACCGTAAGCATGCTGATCACCGTAGAAAGACTTTCTCCAGCCAGTGAAAGAGAACATTGGCAGAGGCACTGGTACAGGTACGTTAATACCGACCTGACCAACCTTAATCTCGTGCTGATACTTACGTGCAGCCGCACCGGATGAGGTAAACATTGAAGTACCGTTACCGTATGGGTTGTTATTGATCAGCTCGATAGCTTCGTCCAGCGTATCAACTTCCAGCGTGATCAGGACAGGACCAAAGATCTCTTCCTGATAGATAGACATATCAGTGGTCACGTTACGGAACATCGTCGGGCCAACCCAGTTGCCATCCGGGTAACCTTCAACAACCACTTCAGAGCCGTCCAGAATACAGTCAGCACCGGCATCTTTACCTTGCTGAATGAAGCCCAGAACCTTCTCTTTAGCCTGTGGATTGATCTGCGGACCATAACCCGCTTCAGGATCGTTCCATGCACCCGGACGCACTTTAGCCAGCGCATCACGTACTTCAGGGATCCACTCGCGAGACTTACCGACGAACACGGCAACAGAGATAGCCATACAACGCTGGCCAGCAGCACCGACTGAAGCACCTGCGATGCTGTTAACAACCTGATTCTTCGCCGCATCCGGCATGATAACCATGTGGTTCTTAGCACCGGCAAATGCCTGTACACGCTTCATCTTATCGGTACCGGTACGGTAGATATGCTCACCGACAGCAACTGAACCAACGAAAGAGATCGCCGGAGTGTCTTTGTGAGTCAGTAACTGATTTACCGCATCTTTAGTACCGTGAACAACCTGCAGCAGACCAGCCGGAGCACCCGCTTCCTGGAACAGTTCAGCCAGACGCATCGGTGTCAGTGGATCCTGCTCAGAAGGCTTCAGTACAAAGGTGTTACCGCAGGCAATCGCCATAGGGAACATCCATAGAGGGATCATTGCAGGGAAGTTGAATGGCGTAATACCAACACACACACCTAATGGCTGAGTGATGCTGTAGCAATCGATCTTACGCGCTACGTTTTCAACCGTCTCGCCCATGCTCAGGGAAGCGATGTTACAGGCGTGTTCAACTACTTCTATACCACGCCATACGTCACCTTTAGCATCTTCAAACGTCTTACCGGTTTCCTGTGAAAGGATGGTTGCAATCTCATCGTGGTTTTCTTTCAGCAGCGCCTGGTAACGCAACATCAGACGGGCACGCTCACCGACCGGCGTCTCTTTCCAGGTTTCAAAAGCCGCTTTCGCCGCATCTACTGCCTGCTCGACCTCTGCAGCCGTTGCACAAGGAACCTGGGCAATGACTTCTTGCGTTGCCGGGTTAGTTACCGGAAGCCATTGCTCACTCTGGCTCTGAATCATTTCACCATTGATCAGTAGAGGGACTTGCTGGGTCATTATCTTCACCTTTGCACTTTTTATACTTGAAAAAATTCCAGACCGACCTAAATTAGGCGAATCCTGAAACTTTCATGTTTTGATGCTATCGATTAAAGCACAGCTTGGCGCTGCGCATGATTGATAATGTTGCTATATTAATGGACTATATTGCTGTTGAATACATGAATACCCTAATATTCGCCTTATACCTTAGTCGAGCCCTACCTATGAGTACCCCCTCTAGCTGGCCCCTGCCACCGCAAAGCATTCGCTTTGTCATCCCCCACAAAATCATTCGTAAACTCACGCAGAATCCGCTTTCCAGAGATCTTTATCCGCTTGGAGCAGGATACTACAAGCAAGCTGCAGGGCATCGTATGGAGCGCCTTACCCATGATGATAACCTGCTCATTTACTGTCTCGAAGGCAGAGGAAAAATCCGCATAAATCAGAAGAACATTGCGGTAAATAGTGGCGATCTTGCGGTATTACCCAGGGGTATGGCACACCAGTATGCTTCCAGCGCCAAGCAGCCATGGACCATTTACTGGTGTCATTTTGAAGGGGATCTTTCAGAAGATTTCATCGCACACCTGCAGCTGGCGAAACAGAAACCGGTGCTGCACTTAGGCCTGCACAGCAACCTGGTCAGTGAGTTTGATGCCTTGCTTGAAGCCCGTCACAGTAGTTACCACCTCAACGCATTCATCAATGCCGCAAACCAGCTGCGCCAGATCCTCACTCACATAGCCCTGCTCCAACCACTGGTCAGAAGCCAGGACTCAGACAGTTTTAATCTGGAAACGGTGCACAGCCTGATGCAGGCCAGAATTCACGAACAACTGGACCTGGACACCCTGGCAGCCAGCGTTAACCTGTCAAAATATCATTTCGTTAAAAAATACAAAGAGATCACCGGCACCACCCCGATCAACCACTTTATTCAACTTAAAATCGAACGCGCCTGCCACCTCCTGGATATCAGTACCAAAACCATTGCTGAAATCGCCTTCATGGTCGGCTATGAGGACGCTTACTACTTCTCCAGAATCTTCAAAAAAGTGATGGGCATATCCCCCACTCAATACAGGAAATTGCAGGTCGGCGCCTGGTCGTATAAAAGCTTTAAATCTTCCCCCGTAGCAAAACCATCACCCAAATAGCTTTTATGGCGGGCTATGAGGACGACAACACCTGCAAACACTTCTCAAGAATCTTCAAAAAAGTGATGGGCATATCCCCCACTCAATACAGGAAATTGCAGGTCGGCGCCTGGTCGTATAAAAGCTTTAAATCTCCCCCGTAGCAAAACCATCACCCAAATAGCTTTTATGGCGGGCTATGAGGACGACAACGCCTACAAACACTTCTCAAGAATCTTCAAAAAAGTGATGGGCATATCCCCCACCCAATACAGGAAATTACAGGTCGGCGCCTGGTCGTATAAAAGCTTTAAATCTTCCCCCGTAGCAAAACCATCA
Source organism: Amphritea sp. HPY (assembly GCF_050870985.1). Lineage (NCBI taxonomy): Bacteria > Pseudomonadati > Pseudomonadota > Gammaproteobacteria > Oceanospirillales > Oceanospirillaceae > Amphritea > Amphritea sp. HPY. The sequence continues at coordinate 2,007,017 of NZ_CP194015.1, forward strand.
CCCAAATAGCTTTTATGGCGGGCTATGAGGACGACAACGCCTACAAACACTTCTCAAGAATCTTCAAAAAAGTGATGGGCATATCCCCCACTCAATACAGGAAATTACAGGTCGGCGCCTGGTCGTATAAAAGCTTTAAGTCGACATCTTAATCAGCAGAAAAACAATCGCCGAAGCAGCCTAAATTATGGGCATACCACCCACACAGTATCGTAAGCTGCAGTGGGTGCATGGCCATAAAAAAGTTAAAGCCAGAATTGATCCATTAAGTGTTAATAATTCTGTTCACATTCCTTTGCGGTTTTAAACTAACTAAAGTGCCTCAACCAACGCTCAGCCAGGTCCCTGCGAATTGAAGTAGGTAACTCCATAATTTGCTGATCTAATGAGTTTTCGTAGAGATAATTAACCGCTGCAACAACCTCCCCCTGCACCAGATATATGTAGGGCCCAACTTCCGCATTATGAATAAAATTAATTGCATTCCCGCTATTTGCCAGATGAAAATACTGCCCGAGGCGCTCATACCGTGAAACATACTCTGTTACCCGATTGACCGTAAAATTACAGTCAGCTCTGGACAGATCCAACTCGTCATCCGAAGAGGTCACCGAAAAGATAAATGCACCGTTTTTTACCCGGTTAAAATCATGATTATTCAGCGACTGATTTCCGGTCGCGCAAAAAATCACATCACTGGTCTGAAGGGCTTCATCTTTATGAATCAGATCAAAACCTCTGGAACGCGCTTCAATCGCCCTTATCGGATCGATCTCAACGACTTTTGTATTTATATTTTTGGCATGTAACGCTTTAGCAATTGAACGACCGATCTTGCCATATCCAAAAACGACGGCGTTGCCGCCATTCATAATATGATGGCACTCACGCATTAATGCCTCAGCTGAATACACTATCGACTGGCCCGTCAGGTAGTCTTCCGGACCTTTCAGAGGACTGCGGGCTAACGACACAACCGGCACCGCAAGTTCAGGCAAGACAGCATAGCGTTGGTGGCCGTTTTCCGTGACCTCTACCACACCGATTAAGTTCGCTTTAAGCAAGGGCGCAATAGCAGACAAGCAGGCTGCAAAATATCCACCGATATCGACTAATACCAGATCTCCCCGGGGCACAGCATTATTTAAAATTGCGGCAGCAACTTCTGCCGACGCCATTTGCGAACGGTTTTTAATGACTACCTGAAACCGCTTCTCCAACTGCTCCAGTATTTTAGGGCAGATACTCTTCGGCTTTGGCAGCAACATCGCCAGATTGGCAAAACTGTGCAGAGAATCCAGGTAAACCTGTGGGTTATCAAGCAAGTGAGTTACCACAGCTAAATTAAGATCGGATCGATGAGGGGGCTGAATATCCTCAAAAAAATGCGCGCCTTTCACATACAACGGATTCATAGCGATGCTCCTTTAGAACAATAAGTGATGATGCCGTTGCTTGTGTAAAAGATTAACGCTATAAATTCAAACTTTAGTTTTAATTGCCTGTTTAACAGAACCGATTCTGGTCGACGATGGTTAATTAAATATGACCGGGTTGCCTGACCAGCCAAAGGATCCAGACAGAAAACACTATGCTCTCAATTCGAGTACAAAATTTCTGACTGCTATTCATAGATCATCAATTACAAGATATGCTGAAAGGCTGCAAGGAAGGTTCCACCTGCACAAACCTTGCTTACAGTCTGATTTAAAGCATTCCAGGGCGTATATGAATTCCAGACAAGATACGGATATGACTACAGGTTTGAGTTCAGAGTTAGCGATTATTAACCTTCTCGATGACTTAGTTTCAGTGGTGGATGACAGCTATCATTACCGGGCTGTCAGCAAAGGATATACAAATTTTTTCGGTTGTAAGCAGAGTGACATTGTTGGCAAACATGTTGCGCAAGTCCACGGAACAGAAAACTTTGAGCAGCATATTAAAGAAGGTCTCGATAAAGCCCTGGCAGGTGAAGATGTGCATCTGCAGTTCTGGCGACCCAATCATGACGGCGATCTTCGCTTTCTGGACAGCAAACACACACCCTATTCCGGCCCCTTAACTGAAGGCAAAGGCATCGTCGTTGTTGCCCGGGATGTTACTGAGCTGATCCGTTCCCAGGATGCTCTGGAAAAAGAGAAGTCCCTGCTGAATACCGTTATCAACGCAGTACCTGACATCATCTTCGTCAAAGATTTAAAAGGCACCTATCAACTCTGCAACACCAGTTTCGAAGAGTTTCTGGGAATTTCATCTGAACAGATTATTGGCAAAACAGATAATGAGCTGATGTCGGAAGCTTCAGCACAGTATATTGCAGCCCAGGACAAGCGCGTCACAAACTCACACACCCCTCAGCGCTGTGATGAATGGGTAACCTATAAGGATGGCCGTGAACGCCTGCTGGATATGTACAAGCTGCCTTTGATCGATAAACAACAGGCACTGTCAGGATTACTTGGCATCGGCCGTAATGTAACCTTCGAGAGAGAGACCGAACAGAAGCAACTAATGGCTGCGCTGATGTTTGAAACCACACCGGACCCATGCCTGATTGTATCCGGGGAAGGCCAGATCATTTCAAGTAATGCCGCAGCTAAAAACCAGTTTTCCAGGCAACTGAATGACACCCAGGCCAAGATCCGTTTTTCTGATATTTTCTATAGCCCGGGTAAAAGCCTGAGAACAATCAAAGAGATGCTCGAGAAAGATGACTGCTGGCAAGGCGAAATATGCACGACTGACCACAGCACATTTATGGCAACGATCAATGCCGTTCATGAAGCAACCGGCAGACTCACCAAATATGTCGTTATTATTCGTAATGAACATAGCCGCCACCAGCTAACTGAAGCACTGATGGCAAAGGCCTATCATGATTCACTCACCGGCTTACCCAATAGATTACTGTTCCAGTCTCGGCTTGAAAGTGCGATCACCCGTAGCGAGAGGCAGTTTCGAAAAATTGCGGTACTGTTCATCGATCTGAATAAGTTCAAACCGGTGAACGATCAGTTTGGCCATACTGCCGGTGATCAGGTACTCATAGATATTGCACAACGCTTGCAGGAAAACTTCAGGGCGACCGATACCTTAGCCCGTATTGGCGGCGATGAGTTTGTCGCGCTCATTGATATTGAACACCGTGATACCGCTGCCGTTGTCGCAGATAAAATAGTGCATAGCCTTAGCCAGCCTTTTCATATCGACAATAATGAAATAAACGTTGGCGCAAGCATCGGTATCAGCATCTTCCCCAGCGACGCTGGCTCAGCAGATGATCTGTTACAGAAAGCCGACGAAGCGATGTATAAGGCGAAGCGAGACCCGAGACTCAGTTACGCTTACTACACAAAGGAATAGATCCACTTTTATTAAGCAAAGACACTGCCTGCAGATCAAGCGCTAGTTATTTGAAGCCGCCCTCTTCAACGCAGCTTCGCCTGCTCTTGCTCTAATTTCTGTAACAGCCCTTCCATCTCAATCTTACCAAACCTTCGCAACCGGAAAGTCTTTGCTTCTTCCAGATTCACCGGCTCACCAACCACCAGCAATGCGACCATGCCATAGCGGTTATGCACCCGACACTTGAGACCATAGACTCCGGGAATATCAAATTTAATCTCTTTGCCTGGCACTGAGTTAATTTCGATATGCTCTGCACCTTGCGGCAACATCCGCTGCACACTGGTGATGGTATGCTCCCCAATAGTGCCACTGAAACGCACGGTATCACCTGGCTCTATCCGCAGATAGTTAGGCTCGAAGCGAAACATATGGTTGATATCCTGCGCTTCTACATTGGAGGTCTGATGCATCATATGAATAGTATGAGGTTCAGCGATAGCGAGATCAGAGATCAGCACTAATAGACTCAGCAGCATGGTTTTCATGTAAATTCCTTTTTTGAGATGTGTTTCGTCTACATGGCTGCGAACGATAATACTTCTCATTCATTAAATATACAGATACCTGTCACTCAAATGCGCTGCATCAATAACATTTCAGCCTGCAGCTTTGTTTCGCGATTTACCGGTACGAGACAGACAATCCAGCAGAAAAATAATCCATGAGGTCAATACAAACGGCGCTGTTAATGGCGTAATGCCAAGCAACTGAAAGCCCCGGGTAATGAGTATCGTCATTATGATCCCCCCAGCTATAAGCAGAAAGCGATTGGGAAATCTGTCGCCTAATACAATCGCGACTAACACCCCATTAAAACCAAACAGACCGGCAGCTACCAGCGGTTCCGGGTATTGCAGCAATGTTGCAGCTTCATACCCCAGCACAGAGCCGAAAACTCCCCACAGTGCCACTTTCGGTGCCGCGACAGCCAAACCCGCGATAAAGAGCAACCCGGTAACAGTATTGCCCTGAAACATAACCTGCCCCAGGCCATGACTTATTGCCTGAACGGCTCCCTCACTTAACAGTTCATCAACAAATACTGTCACAGCCAAATCATTACCTACGATTGGTAATACTGTGTCATTAAGGTCGAACCATTGAGCTAACAACAAAGCCATCCATCCCGTTATAACAAAGGGCCCTGTTAGCGGCGCCACTCTGACAGTGACAAGTAACCGCTGTATGACAGTAGCCAGCATCGAACAAACAATAAGTATTATCACCGACGATAATGATAACGGCAGATAGAAGCTGACAGCTAAACCAATCAGAGCACCGTTATAACCATAAAGCCCCCGATCAAGGTCGGCTGTATCAGCCCGGTACATCATCGCTGCCAGCATTGAGCTGCAACTACCGACAACAGCACACGCCAGCATCAACCAGGAGTTAAACCCGATGCCGAGCATAAACAGTAAACCGGTGAGCCTGTTTTCCTGCAACATCACCTGTGAAAAGCCACAGCTCAGCCGTTTAGCCGACAAACTGATCTGATCAACAAACATCGGTAGGTCCTGTACTGATTGATAAAGCAGCGTCTGATGACAAGGGCATAACGAATTTACTACCCTGCTTGCTGCAGAACAGGGATCAAAAAAGGGACAGGCATTCTCACACAGAATGTACACAAAACAAACATGATATGATCACAAAAAATTTCAGATAATAAAAAACCGACCATCGGGTCGGTTTTTTATGACAGCTTTTAAGGTTTATAACATTTCTACCGCGACTGCAGTTGCTTCGCCGCCACCGATACAGAGTGAGGCAACACCTTTGCTCTTACCCTGGTTTTTCAGGGCGTATAGCAGAGTTACCAGAATCCGGGAGCCGGAAGATCCGATCGGATGACCCAGCGCGCAGGCGCCACCGTTAACGTTTACCTTGTCTGCATCAAGCCCCATCTCATTGATCGCCAGCAGGCTGACAACCGCAAAGGCTTCGTTGATCTCATACAGATCGACGTCCTCTTTACTCCAGCCGGCACGGGCCAGAACTTTATCAATGGCACCGATTGGCGCGAGGGTAAACTCAGCTGGCAGCTGAGCATGGGTAGAATGCGCAGCGATACGCGCCAGCGGACTCAAACCACGGGCCCGGGCATCTGATTCACGCATCAGTACCAACGCCGAACCACCGTCAGAGATTGAACTGGAGTTAGCGGCAGTCACCGTGCCATCTTTCTTAAACGCCGGACGCAGGCTGCGAATCTTATCGATACGGGCGTTACCGGGCTGCTCATCGGTATCAACAACGGTATCGCCACGACGTGAGCTAATGGTTACCGCAGCGATCTCATCTTTGAAGGCGCCTGTTTCAATCGCTTTCAGCGCTTTCTCAAGCGAACCAATAGCAAAGTCATCCATCGCTTCACGGGTGATGTTGTAATCATCGGCGCTCTTTTGCGCAAATGTTCCCATCAGACCGCCTTCATAGGCATCTTCCAGGCCATCGAAAAACATGTGATCGATACACTGCTGGTGACCCATACGCATACCCGAACGGGCTTTCGGCAACAGGTAAGGTGCCTGGCTCATATTCTCCATACCACCGGCAACCATGACATCAACCTGACCGGCCATAATCTGATCGTGGGCAAGCATCACCGCTTTCATGCCGGAACCACACATCTTGTTTACCGTTGTCGCACCTGCTGCATCAGGTATACCAGCGCCACGGGAAGCCTGACGGGCGGGAGCCTGTCCCAGACCTGCCGGCAACACGCAACCCATCACTACTTCATCGACATCGGAACCCTGAATACCAGCACGCTCAACCGCCGCTTTAATTGCTGTGGCGCAAAGATCGGGCGCACGCACATCACTCAGAGCGCCCATCATGCCCCCCATCGGAGTACGGGCAGCACTGACAATAACAATTGAATCCTGACTCATCTTTTTTCTCCCGACCACAATCAATTACGCTGTATTACAGCCTGATAAATTTTAGACAACAAAAAGGGGCACCTGATGGACAGATGCCCCTTTATTAAACTTTTTAGAAGTTTTTCTTCACCAGCTTCTGGAATTCGCCAACGATACCGCTGCGGAATGCCAGTACACAGACAATGAAAATTGCGCCCATGATGATATGGATATAGTTACCCAGCTCACCACCGGACAGATAGTTCTGAATAGCAACCACCACACCGGCACCAACTACAGGCCCGAAGATAGTACCCATACCACCCAGCAGGGTCATCAGTACCACTTCGCCAGACATGTGCCAGTGCACATCGGTCAGTGACGCCAGCTGGAACACCAGAGTTTTAGTGGAACCGGCCAGACCTGCCAGCGCAGCAGAGATGACAAACGCAGCCCACTTATAGTCATTGACGTTGTAGCCTAAAGAGATTGCACGCGGCTCATTCTCGCGAATCGCTTTCAGAATCTGACCAAACGGCGAATGAATCGTGCGGTGGATCAACCAGAATCCGAAGATAAAGATCGCCAGCACGAAGTAGTACATAATCATGTTGTTGTTCAGATCGAACATACCCAGCAGTAAGCCGCGCGGCACACCCTGAAGACCATCCTCACCACCGGTAAACGGTGCCTGCAGATAGAAGAAGAATGCCAGCTGAGCTAATGCCAGAGTTACCATCGCAAAGTAGATACCTTCACGCTTAACCGCCAACTTACCATACACAGCACCCAGTAACGCAGCTCCCACGGTACCCGCCAGGATAGACAGCTCAGGTCCCATACCGGTATGCAACATCATCGCACCGGTTATATAACCACCGGTACCGAGGAAGATCGCATGACCGAATGAGAGCAGGCCAACGAAGCCCAGCAACAGGTTAAAGGCGCAGGCAAACAGCGCAAAACACAGCACCTTCATCAGGAACACCGGGTATAAAACCGCAGGTGCTACCAAAGCCAGAAGGAACAGAACCAGATAGAGTTTATTAATTTTCATGGTCGACTCCTACGCCTCTTTACCAAACAGACCGGCAGGCTTGACCAGCAGCACGATCACCATAACCAGGAAGATTACTGTGGAAGATGCTTCCGGATACAGGAACTTAGTCAGACCCTCGACTACACCCATCAACAGACCTGTCAGGATGGCACCACCGATGGAACCCATACCGCCGATAACAACGATAGCGAATACCACGATCAGAATATTAGAGCCCATTTCCGGACTAACTGAGTACACGGGGGCTGCCAGAACACCGGCAAAGCCAGCCAGCGCTACACCAAAACCAAATGTCAGGGTAGTGATCAGCGGTACATTGATACCGAAGCCCTGCATAAGTTGTGGATTTTCAGTACCGGCACGCAGATACGCACCCAGCTTGGTTTTCTCGATTACCCACCAGGTACTGAAACAAACAATCAGCGAGATCACAATGATCCAGGCACGGTAGTTGGGCAGATACATAAACGGCAGTTTAGTACCGCCTTTCAGCTCTACAGGGATCGCATAAGGCAAACCTGAAGAACCATAAATATGAGTAAACAGACCCTGCATAATCAGTGCGATACCGAATGTAAGCAGCAGGCTGTAAAGGTGATCTTCGTTGGCAATGGGACGAACCAGAAAGCGCTCGATCAGAATAGCTAAGCCACCGACCGCCAAAGGCACCAGGATCAGCGCCGCCCAGTAGTTGATACCCATGTAGTTCAGGGCCATCCAGGCAGCAAAAGCGCCGAGCATATACATCGCGCCCTGCGCGAAGTTAATAATTTTTAACAGACCAAAAATAATCGCCAGACCGAGACTGAGCAGTGCATAGAATGAACCATTGATCAGGCCCACCAGCAGCTGTCCGGACAGCGCAAACAGATTAATACCAAGAAACTCAGCCATAACACCACCTAGATAAAACAAAGCAACTGTGTCAGCTGTGCTGACACGCTACTTTTGGGAAAGCCAGAGAGTGGCAGACGACGTCTGCCCTCTCTGTTCAAGTGCTATTTACTTGAAGTCACACGAAGGAATCATAGCGTTGAATGCCACATCACCCGGGATGGTCGCTTCGATGTTGTAGATATCATCTTCAGACTTACGGCTTGCAGCATCTTTGATGCTTACCAGCAGCATGTCATGGACCATACGACCGTCGTTACGCAGGTATGCGTTACGAGCGAAGAAGTCGTCAGGCTTAGTTTGCTTCATCTGCTTCATTACCGCATCAGACTCATCAGTACCCGCCGCCTTGATCGCGTTCAGGTAGTGCATAGTCATAGAGTAAGCACCAGCCTGACCCATTGCCGGGATAGAACCGTGACGTGCCTTGAAGCGAGCAGACCATTCGCGAGTTTGATCATCCATATCCCAGTAGAAACCGGTAGTCGCCTTCATGCCCGCAGCAATTGCAGGATCCAGTGCCTTAGCGTTAGGCGTGAATACCAGCAGACCTGCTACATCAGCAGTTTCGGTCAGACCGAATTCAGCAGAGGTTTTCAGGGCGTTGATGAAGTCAGCACCGGCGTTTGCCAGACCTACTACGTCAGCACCGGAAGCCTGAGCCTGCAGCACGTAAGAGGAGAAGTCGGTAGTACCCAGTGGCGCACGAACCTTACCCACTACTTCACCGCCGCTGGTTTCGATTACCTTAGAAGCGATACCTTCCAGTGCATGACCGAATGCATAGTCAGCAGTAATGAAGAACCACTTCTTCTTACCCGCATCAACCATCGGCTTAACCGTACCGTTAGCCAGAGCGGCTACGTTGTAAGTCCAGTGCACGTTATATGGAGAACACGCCTTAGTGGTAAAGGCATGGCTTGCAGAGGTAGAGATCAGGGCGATCTTCTTGGCATCGGTCAGTACTTTAGTTACCGCACCGGTAACAGAAGAAGCTACCAGACCGTTTACCGCATCAACCTGTTCACTTTCGATCCACTGACGCACTTTAGCAGAACCTACATCCGGCTTGTTCTGGTCGTCTGCGCTTACTACTTTGATCGGCTTACCCAGTACGGTACCACCGAAATCTTCTACGGCCATCTCAACCGCCGTTACACAGCCAGGACCACAGACATCAGCGTAAACACCGCCCATATCTGCCAGTACACCGATCTTTACAACATCATCGGATACTCCAGCCGCCTGAACACCTGTGGCCGCTGCTACACTCATCGCTGCTGCCAGTAAGGTTTTCTTCATTACTTTCATGTTGTCACTCCTGCTTGAGAATTTTTATTTTTATCGAACTTCAAGGGATTAAGGTATTTAACTGAGTTCCGGGGAACCCGATCAGACACCCAAATAGGTATTCAACAGCTCCGTCTTCTCGTCCAGCTCATCTTTGCGCACTTCTTCCACGATATGGCCATGTTCCATAACGTAGTGGCGGTCAGCGATTGGCGCGGCAAAACGGAAATTCTGCTCGACCAGCAAAATAGTAAGGCCACGCTCTTTCAGCATTACCAGAACTTCAGCCAGTTTTTGCACGATCACCGGAGCAAGACCTTCTGTAATCTCATCGAGCAGCAAGATATTTGCTCCGGTTCGCAGAATACGGGCCATCGCCAGCATCTGCTGTTCCCCGCCTGACAGGCGTGTTCCCTGACTGTAACGACGTTCAGCCAGGTTCGGGAAAATGTCATAAATCTCTTCAACGCTCATGCCATCGGAACGAACGCTTGGCGGCAGCATCAGATTCTCTTCAACGTTCAGGCTGGAGAAGATACCGCGCTCTTCCGGGCAATAACCTACGCCCAGATGCGCGATCTTATGCGCCGGCATCTCAATGGTTTCGTTACCATTGATGTTGACCTGACCGGTACGACGACCGACCATATTCATGATCGACTTGAGAGTTGTCGAACGGCCCGAGCCGTTACGGCCCAATAAAGTAACCAGTTCGCCCTGCATGATAGTCATATCGATGCCATGCAATATGTGGGACTCACCGTAGTAAGAATGCAGATCGACTATACGGATCTTTTCGCCAGTACTACTCATGCGACAGTCTCCTTATCACCAGCATCATTCGCTGCCGCTGTCGCCGCCGCATTTTCTGCAGCAATCGCATTAGCGACCTCATCATCAGCCTCAACACCCATATAAGCCTCACGCACCTGAGGGTCTTGCGATACAGTTTCGTAATTGCCTTCGGTAAGAATGGCGCCACGCTGCAATACAGTAATAGTGTCAGCCAGCTGGGCTACAACATGCAGGTTATGTTCGACCATCAGAATGGTTCGGTTAGCCGAAACCTTCTTAATCAGATCAGCAACTACACCGACATCCTCATGACCCATACCCTGGGTTGGCTCGTCCAGTAATAGCATTTCAGGGTCAAGCGCCAGAGTTGTAGCAATTTCCAGTGCCCGCTTACGGCCATATGGAAGATCCACAGTGATCGTATTGGCATACTCTTTCAGACCCACCTCATCTAGCAGTTCGACGGCACGGTCATTCAATTTGTCCAGAACCTTCTCAGATTTCCAGAAATGGAAGCTGTTTCCCTCTTTACGTTGCAGTGCAATCCGTACATTCTCCAATAGGGTCAGGTGCGGAAATACTGCAGAGATCTGAAATGAACGGACAATACCTTTACGGGCAATAGCCGCCGACTTCATAGACGTAATGTCTTCACCGTTAAACAGAATAGTGCCGGTGGTAGGAGTTAGAAATTTTGTCAGCAGGTTAAATACCGTCGTCTTACCTGCGCCGTTAGGCCCGATAAGCGCGTGGATTGTTCCCCGCTCAACCTTAAGATTCACATCGTCAACGGCGGTAAAGCCCTTGAATTCCTTAACCAGATTTCTGGTCTCGAGAACGTAGTCACCACTCATGCAGAACCAGCCTCTCTAATATTTGTTTTTATTATCAACGGGCAAAAATATCTTCTACCCATGTCAGCCTTGTATCGAAGTTAGCAATTTCCCTTACTGGTTAACAAGTACTACTTTAGTCTAAGGGAATACCCTTACATCTCACTGATTATTTTTAATGCCTTTAAAAACAACAAGTTATCAACAATAAGACAGAGATCAACAAATTGTTACGAATTGTATTGCCGCTTTACGTTTACGTAAACTTCCGCTAAATTTAAATCATCACTAAAAACAAGAAGAACGTTATGAGCCCATCTACATATTCAATAAGCGATCTGGCAGGCGAGTTTGACGTTACAACCCGCAGCATCCGTTTCTATGAAGATCAGAAACTGCTGTTCCCTACCCGCCGCGGACAGACACGTATCTATAGCGGTCCGGACCGGGTACGTCTGAAGCTTATCCTGCGGGGTAAGCGCTTAGGCTTCTCTCTGGCAGAAACCCGTGAGCTGTTCGAACTCTGGGATGAAACGCCGACAGGCAGCATTAAGCAGTTACAACTGCTGATGACCAAGATAGAAGAGAAGAAAGCAGCACTTGAACAGCAACTCAAAGATATCGCGATGCTTCAGCTGGAACTGGACAGCGCAGAATCCCGTTGCCGAGAGGCGATAGACGAAATGAAGCAGGAATCGACGTAACAAAGAGTTAAAGATATCGCGATGCTGCGACTTGAAACCAAACAAAGCACAACTCCGTTGCCGAGAGGCGACAGACGAAATGAAGCAGGAATCGACGTAGCAAAGAGTTAAAGATATCGCGATGCTGCGACTTGAAACCAAACAAAACACAACTCCGTTGCCGAGAGGCGATAGACGAAATGAAGCAGGAATCGACGTAGCAAAGAGTTTAAAGATATCGCGATGCTGCGACTTGAAACCAAACAAAGCACAACTCCGTTGCCGAGAGGCGATGGAAGATATGAAACAAGATTCGATATAAAAGTCGGTATAGAGCAGAACGACTTTCGCTCTGACTAAACGCACAACAATAATAGCTATTAAGCAAAGACAGGTGGACAGAAAATGATTGCACAATACAGCTCACTAAACTTCGGCCTAGGTGAAACTCTGGATATGTTGCGCGAGCATGTGAACAGTTTCGCAGCACAGGAAATTGCACCGCGCGCCGAGCAGATCGATCACGACAACGAGTTCCCGAATGATCTGTGGCAGAAATTTGGCGATATGGGTCTGCTGGGTATCACCGTAAGTGAAGAGTATGGCGGTGTTGGTATGGGTTACCTGGCACATATGATCGCGATGGAAGAGATCAGCCGCGCGTCTGCCTCTGTTGGCCTGTCTTATGGCGCACACTCAAACCTCTGCGTTAACCAGATTAACCGTAACGGTACTCACGAACAAAAACTCAAGTACCTGCCAAAGCTGATCAGCGGTGAGCATATCGGTGCGCTGGCGATGTCCGAGCCAAATGCTGGTTCCGACGTGGTATCTATGAAGCTGTCTGCCCGTGATAACGGCGACCATTACCTGCTGAACGGCAACAAGATGTGGATCACCAACGGTCCTGATGCCAACACTTATGTTATCTACGCTAAAACTGATGTTCATGCCGGTCCTAAAGGGATCACAGCTTTCATCGTTGAACGCGATGCACCAGGTTTCTCCCGCCACCAGAAACTGGACAAGCTGGGCATGCGCGGTTCCAACACCTGTGAGCTGGTGTTTGAAGATTGCATCGTGCCTAAAGAAAACATTCTGGGCGAGTTAAACGGTGGCACCAAGGTTCTGATGTCCGGTCTGGACTATGAGCGCCTGGTACTGGCCGGTGGCCCGCTGGGTATCATGCAGGCAGCGATGGATATCACTGTACCTTACACCCGCGACCGCGTGCAGTTCGGTAAAGCGATCGGTGAGTTCGAACTGGTACAGGGTAAAGTCGCAGATATGTACACCCTGATGAACGCTTCCAAGTCTTACGCTTACACTGTTGCTCAGGCAGCGATGCGCGGCGAGACCTCCCGTAAAGACTGTGCCGCAGTAATCCTGTACACCGCTGAGATGGCAACCAAGATCGCGCTGGATGCGATCCAGCTTCTCGGTGGCAATGGCTATATCAACGAGTTCCCGACGGGTCGCCTGCTGCGTGATGCCAAGTTGTATGAGATCGGCGCGGGTACGTCTGAGATCCGCCGTATGCTGATCGGCCGTGAGCTGTTCCTGAATAAATAAGTTTTAAGTAAGTGGACTCCTTCGCAAGAAGGACTTTTGGGGGGATTTTTCTTCCCCCCTTATTTTCCACCCTTAATAAGAACAGCAGCAAAGGAAAGATTAATGAGCATAATAAATACTAAAATCAATTCCCGGGCTGAAGATTTCCGCGCCAATTATGACTCCATGGCGGAAGCGGTAACCGACCTGCGCGAAAAGACAGCAACAATTCATCAGGGTGGCGGCGCTAAGTATCAGGAACGCCACCTGTCCCGCGGTAAACTACTGCCCCGCGAACGTATCAATACACTGTTGGATGAAGGCTCGCCTCTGCTGGAACTGTCCCAGCTGGCCGCCTACGGCGTCTACGATGACGACATTCCGGCAGCGGGCATTATCACCGGCATCGGCCGGGTTAGCGGTCAGGAATGTATGATCATCGCTAACGATGCCACTGTTAAGGGTGGTACTTACTTCCCACTGACGGTGAAGAAGCACCTGCGCGCGCAGGACATCGCCGAGCAGAATCACCTGCCATGTATCTACCTGGTGGATTCCGGTGGTGCTAACCTGCCGCAACAGGACGATGTATTCCCGGATCGTGACCACTTCGGTCGCATCTTCTATAACCAGGCTCGCATGTCATCTAAAGGGATCCCACAGATCGCTGTGGTAATGGGCCTGTGTACTGCCGGTGGTGCTTATGTACCCGCTATGGCTGACGAGTCTATTATTGTCCGCGAACAGGGCACGATCTTCCTGGCTGGTCCTCCGCTGGTTAAAGCAGCGACCGGCGAAGTGGTCAGCGCTGAAGATCTGGGCGGTGCCGACGTGCACTGTAAAGTATCCGGTGTAGCCGATCACTATGCGGAAAATGACCAGCACGCACTGGAAATTGCCCGTACCTGTGTTGCCAACCTGAATCGCCGCAAAGATATCAATATCAAAACCCAGCCGACCAAAGAGCCACTCTACCCGGCTGATGATCTGTACGGCATTGTCGGTACCGATCTGAAAAAACCGTACGATGTCCGTGAAGTAATCGCACGTATCGTCGACGGTTCTGAATTCGATGAGTTTAAAAAGCTTTACGGTACCACGCTGGTAACCGGCTTTGCCCATATCCACGGTTATCCGGTCGGCATCGTTGCTAACAATGGCATCCTGTTCGGTGAGTCCGCTCAGAAAGGCGCGCACTTTATCGAATTGTGCTGTCAGCGCAAGATTCCACTGCTGTTCCTGCAGAACATCACCGGCTTTATGGTCGGCCAGAAGTACGAGTCTGAAGGTATCGCAAAACACGGCGCTAAGATGGTAACTGCGGTTGCCTGTGCCGATGTACCTAAATTTACCGTACTGATCGGCGGCAGCTTCGGTGCCGGTAACTACGGCATGTGTGGTCGTGCTTACAGCCCTAATCTGATGTTCATGTGGCCTAATGCCCGTATCTCTGTAATGGGTGGCGAACAGGCAGCCGGTGTACTGGCGACGGTTAAGCGCGACAACATGGATCGCGTCGGCCAGCAATGGTCCGCCGATGAAGAAGCTGAATTTAAACAGCCGATCATCGATACTTACGAGCATCAGGGCCATCCTTATTATGCCTCTGCCCGTCTTTGGGATGATGGCGTTATCGATCCTAAACAGACCCGTGATGTTCTCGGCATGAGCCTTTCTGCAGCACTGAACAAGCCGGTGGGTGAAACCCGTTTCGGCGTGTTCCGCATGTAACGGGGATTGTGACTATGACTATGACCACAGATAACCTTTCTCAAGAGCCTAACCCACTGGTACTGCTGGAAAAAAGCAGCAACGGTGTGGCTGAGCTGATCATCAACCGTCCCGAAGTGCATAACGCTTTCGACGACGACGTAATCGAGCAGCTGATCGCTAATCTGGAAGCGACCAACGCAGATCCTGAAGTCAGGGTTCTGGTACTGCGCTCCCGGGGTAAGAACTTCTCTGCCGGTGCCGATCTGGCCTGGATGAAACGCATGGCTAAAAACAGCTATGAAGAGAATATGGTCGACGCCGGTCGCCTGGCCCGTCTGATGCAAGTACTGAACGACCACACCAAGCCGACTATCGCACTGGTACAAGGCGCAGCTTACGGTGGTGCGGTTGGCCTGGCGGCCTGCTGTGACATTGTGATCGCCGCTGAAAGCAGCGTTTTCTGCCTGTCCGAAGTAAAGATCGGACTGATCCCGGCTGTTATCAGCCCTTATGTTGTACGCGCTATTGGTGAACGCCAGTCACGACGTTACTTTGTTACCGCTGAACTGTTCAGTGCCCGTACTGCTCAGGATTTCGGTCTGGTACATGAAGTCGTCGAAAGCGTCGACCAACTGGATGAAGCCTGCGACCGTTTTATCGCAACCTTGCGAAAAAACAGCCCACAGGCGATGAAAGCCGCTAAAGATCTGATCTATGCGGTCAGCCAGAAGGAGATCACTAAAGAGGTGATCGACGATACCGCCCGTCGCATCGCGGATATCCGTGTCAGCGAAGAGGGTCAGGAGGGGCTAGGCTCCTTCCTGCAAAAGCGTAAACCGAACTGGATCCAGGAGTAAGCGGTATGTTTAGTAAAATTCTTATAGCAAACCGCGGTGACCAGTTGCGAAGCAATCTGGCGGCGCAGCCAAATCGCATGCCTGCGCATGCAATGCGCTCATGCAAATTCGACGCGGAGACACACAATGTTTAATAAAATTCTGATCGCAAACCGCGGCGAAATTGCATGTAGAGTTATTCAAACCGCACACCGCATGGGTATCCGCTGTGTCGCTGTCTATTCTGAAGCTGACCGTAACGCCCGCCATGTTGCGATGGCAGATGAAGCTTTCCTGCTGGGGCCTGCACCGAGCAGTGAAAGTTACCTGCGGGCTGACAAAATCCTGGAGATCGCCAAGCAATCAGGCGCCCAGGCGGTTCATCCGGGTTATGGCTTCCTGTCAGAAAATGCAGAGTTCGCTCAGGCCTGTGCTGACAACGGTATCGAGTTCATAGGCCCACCAACCGGTGCCATTGAAGCTATGGGTTCAAAGTCTGCGGCTAAAGAGATTATGTCGCACGCTGATGTACCGCTGGTACCGGGTTATCACGGCGATGACCAGACTCCGGCATTTCTCAAAGAAGAATCAGTAAAGTGTGGTTTCCCACAACTGCTTAAAGCCGTTGCCGGTGGTGGTGGTAAAGGGATGCGGGTGGTTAACTCTATCGATGAGTTCGATGAAGCCCTGATATCTGCCTGCCGTGAAGCGAAAAACGCGTTCGGCAACCCGGACATGCTGATCGAGCGCTACCTGACGCAACCACGTCACGTCGAGATTCAGGTGTTCTGCGATAAGCAGGGTAACGGTGTCTATCTGGCCGAGCGGGACTGTTCGGTACAACGTCGTCACCAGAAAGTCATTGAAGAAGCGCCGGCACCTAATCTGAGCGATGAGACCCGTAAAGCGATGGGTGATGCGGCTGTTCGTGCCGCCCAGGCGATCGATTATGTCGGCGCCGGCACCGTGGAATTCCTTTATGACGTGGATGGTTCTTTCTACTTTATGGAGATGAACACCCGTCTGCAGGTTGAGCACCCGGTTACCGAACTGATCACCGGACAGGATCTGGTGGAATGGCAGCTGCGTATCGCCAGTGGTGAGCCACTGCCGCAGCAACAGGATGAGATCCGTATCCACGGCCATGCACTGGAAGCCCGTGTTTATGCCGAAGATCCGGATAACGAGTTCCTGCCGGCTACCGGCACCTTACGCTACCTGCGCACACCGGAAGAAAGCCAACACGTACGGGTTGATACCGGTGTCGTTGAAGGC
Organism: Amphritea sp. HPY; assembly: GCF_050870985.1. Lineage (NCBI taxonomy): Bacteria > Pseudomonadati > Pseudomonadota > Gammaproteobacteria > Oceanospirillales > Oceanospirillaceae > Amphritea > Amphritea sp. HPY. The sequence goes on from NZ_CP194015.1 coordinate 2,024,225, forward strand.
GACGAAGTCAGCGTGTTCTACGATCCGATGATCGCGAAACTGATCGTCTGGGACGATGACCGTGACCGTGCTATCGCCCGTATGGAACAGGCGCTTGAGGAATACCGCATCAGCGGTCTGAAGACCAACCTGCGCTTCCTGCGTAATCTGGCTGGCAGTGCGCCATTTAAGGCACTGGATCTGGATACCGGCTTTATCGAGAAGCATGAAAAGTTGTTGTTCCCGGCCAGTAACCTGGATACCCAGTACTGCCTGGTAATGGCAGCCTGCTTCTTCAGCGAAAAGACCAAGCAGCAAGCGACCAATCCGGATGATCCATATTCACCGTTTGGAATCCAGAACAGCTGGCGCGTTAACTCCGAGTATGCCCGCCCGCTTAAGCTGATTCATAACGAAGTCGAATATGATCTGAGCATTCTGGAGCAGAACGCTCAGTATCAGGTACAGGTTGGCGATGCCAGCTATCAGGTATCTGCCCAGCTCAATGATGACAAACTCAACGTGGTCATCAACGGTCACCGCCTTGGTGTACACCTCTACAACGATGGTGACGACCTGACCCTGTTCCACGAAGGTGAGCAGTTTATATGCGAACAGCATCGTGAAACCTTCGGCAGTGACGACCACGCTGGTGACAACAGCCTGACTGCCCCTATGAACGGTGCAGTAGTTGCTGTACTGGTTGAAGCCGGTCAGGCAGTGAAAGAAGGCGAAACGCTGGTGATCATGGAAGCGATGAAGATGGAGCACAGCCTCAAAGCACCGCATGACGGTACTGTGGCTGAGATCTACTTCGCCGAGGGCGACCTGGTTGAAGATGGTGCTGAGCTTATTTCGCTCGATACTGCGGAGGACTAAGCATGGCTTTTCCTAAGCATGTTCGCTTGTTCGAGATGGGCGCTGACCGTGAAGAGAGTGGCTTCCAGAACGAGCCAATGATCACTTATCCAAAGCAACATAAGGAGGCTAAATAATGGCCTTTCCTAAGCATGCTCGCTTGTTCGAGATGGGCGCCCGCGATGGATTACAAAACGAATCCGGACCGGTGATCGATACCGCGATTAAGGTTGAGCTGATCAACCGGCTCAGCGATACCGGCCTGACCCATATCGAAGCAGCCAGTTTTGTCTCGCCTAAATGGGTACCGCAGATGGGCGATGCCAGCGCAGTGATGGCCGGCATCTCCCGTAAAGCGGGTGTTACCTACTCGGCCCTGACGCCTAACCTTAAAGGCCTGGAATCTGCGATTGCTGCCGGAGCTGATGAAGTTGCCGTGTTTGGTGCGGCATCTGAAGCCTTCACGCAGAAGAATATCAACTGTTCTATCAAAGAGAGTCTGGAGCGTTTCGCGCCCGTGATCGAACTGGCTAAAGAGCACAACATCCGGGTGCGGGGCTATGTCTCCACCGTGATGGGCTGTCCTTATGATGGTGAGATCGACCCTGCACAGGTTGCTGCGGTAAGCCGCGACCTGATGGACATGGGCTGCTACGAGATCTCTTTGGGTGACACTATCGGTGTCGGCACCCCGCTTAAAGCGAAGCGGATGCTCGAGGCTGTTGCAAAACAAGTACCGGTTGAAAAGCTGGCAGCGCACTTCCATGACACTTACGGTCAGGCCCTGGCTAATCTGTATGCCGTTGTCGAAGAAGGCGTTGCAGTAATCGACTCTTCTGTCGCAGGTCTCGGAGGATGCCCTTACGCTAAGGGCGCTTCCGGTAATGTCGCCACCGAAGACGTGCTCTACATGCTTAATGGACTGGGCATTGAGACCGGCGTAGATCTGCAGAAACTGGCACAAACCGGCCATTGGATCACCGCTCAACTGGGCCGCACCAGCGGTTCGAAAGTAGCACTTGCCATGGGCTGCAATTGATATAGATTATTGATTCTATATTAGGGTTTACCCTAGTATAGAGTCATCTGTATCTTTAGTAACAGTGAAACCGCTCTGACATAAAAATTACAACGGAGTAACACAATGTCTCAACCGGATCATATTACAGCACTGGATCTGAACTATCCGTCACGGGATGAACTGTCCCCGGACTTTAAGAAATACTTCGATGTCTGCGATGAAAAGCTGGGCATGGTTCCTAATGTACTAACCGCCTACAGCCAGAACGCAGCCCAGCTTGAAGTCTTCTCGAAGTTTTATAACGAACTGATGTTCGGTGAAAGTAATCTGACCCCGCTGGAGCGGGAGATGATCGCGGTTGCAGTTTCATCGCAAAACCATTGTTTCTACTGCATTGTCGCCCATGGCGCAGCAGTACGTGACTATTCAGGCGATCCTGCACTGGGCGAGTTGATCGCGATTAACTACCGCGCAGCCAACCTGTCGCTGAGACACCGGGCGATGCTCGATTTCGCCGTCAAAATGACCGTTTCTCCAGACAGTATTGAAGAGGCTGATCGTCAGGCGCTGCGTGACGCAGACTTTTCCGACCAGGATATCTGGGATATCGCCAACGTCGCCGGTTTTTACAATATGACCAACCGGATCGCCAGCGCGGTTGATATGCAACCGAACCCTGAATATCACGCCAAAGCCCGTTAACCCGAATTAAGATCTGAACACATAAATTGAAGCGAGGGTCGGGTCTGCTCAGGCTGACAGATCTGACATTAAGTACTCCGCTCTTTGTAACCGGGAAACAAAGATTAAAAGTTCTCCCGGTTAACAATATAAGAATAAAGGGATACAGCAATGAGCAATGCAAAACCCAGTTATACCAGCGGTACCAGTAGTCAACCGCTACTCGGCATGACCATCGGCGATAAGTTCGATGAGATCTGCGCCACCTACCCAGACAACGACGCTCTGATCGTACACTATCAAAACATCCGCTGGAGCTATTCTGACCTGAAAGAACAGGTCGAACAGTGTGCCCGCGCCCTGCTCTCTGTTGGCGTTAAAGCCGGCGATCGCGTCGGTATGTGGTCACCTAACAACGCTCAGTGGACAGTTACCCAGTTTGCCACGGCTAAGGTTGGCGCGATCCTGGTTAACATTAACCCCGCTTACCGCCTGCATGAGTTGGAATACTCTCTGAACCAGTCCGGCGCTAAGTTTCTGGTTACAGCCGACAGCTTCAAGTCATCTAACTACACCCAGATGCTACAGGAACTGGCACCGGAACTGAGCAGCTGCGAAAAAGGCCAGCTGAAATCCGCCAAGCTGAAAACCCTGGAATGCATTATCAACCTGTCTGAAGAGCAGCATCCGGGCATGTGGCGCTGGAACGACTTCGTCGAAGAAGCCAACAAGGTTGAGCTGGCAGAAGTTGAAGCGATACAGGCTACGCTGCAGTTCGATGATGCGATCAATATTCAGTACACCTCGGGTACCACCGGCTTCCCTAAAGGCGCGACCCTGAGCCACCATAATATTCTGAACAACGGTTATTTTGTCGGTGAGAGCCAGAACCTCACCGATAAAGACCGTATGATCATTCCGGTACCGCTGTATCACTGCTTCGGTATGGTTATGGGTAACCTGGGCTGCATGACCCACGGTGCGGCTATGATCTATCCGACTGACGGTTTCGAGCCGAAAGCGGTACTCGAAGCGGTACAGAAAGAGAAAGCCACTGCGGTATACGGCGTACCCACTATGTTTATCGCCGAGCTGGAAGACCCTGAATTTGACAGCTACGACCTTTCCTCCCTGCGCACCGGTATCATGGCAGGCTCCATCTGCCCGGCTGAGGTGATGAAAGCGGTTAATTCCAAGATGAATATGAAAGAGGTTCAGATCGCCTACGGCATGACAGAAACCAGCCCGGTTTCCACCCAGACCGCAGCCGACGACCCATTCGAGAAGCGGGTAACCACCGTTGGTCGTACCCAGCCGCATCTGGAAACCAAGATCGTTAACGCTGCGACCGGTCGTGTTGTACCCCGTGGCGAGATCGGTGAGCTCTGTACCCGTGGTTACAGCGTAATGCTGAAATACTGGAACAACGAAGAAGCCACCAAAGGCTCGATCGATGATAATGGCTGGATGCACACCGAAGACCTGGCAACCATGGATGAAGAAGGCTATATCCAGATCGTGGGCCGAATCAAAGATATGGTGATCCGCGGCGGCGAAAACGTCTACCCGAAAGAGATCGAAGAGTTCCTGTACACCCACCCTGGCATCAGCGATGTTCAGGTAACCGGCGTCCCAGACAAGAAATACGGCGAAGAACTGATCGCCTGGGTTAAGCTCAACGCCGATGCGGAAAACGTCACCGAAGATCAATTGCGGGCATTCTGTAAGGGCAAGATCACCCACTTTAAAGTACCGCGCTACTTTAAGTTTGTGGAAGAGTTCCCGATGACCGTCACCGGTAAGATCCAGAAATTTAAGATGCGTGAAGTATCGATCAAAGAACTGGGACTGGATGATATCTGAACCAGTTAAATGACAGGAAACGGGATCGCAAGATCCCGTTTTTATTTACCATGACTATACACCGGCATTACAGTGACAACCTGCAACAGGACCAGCTCCTGCAGCAGATCCGGGAGCGCTATCCAGACGGCGCTGACGCTTATCAGCTGGCACCGGTCGATCAGCTCCATATTGGCGGTATCAAAGCCTCACAAAAGCTACTGCAACGGCTGGAGCAGCTAAAACCCAAACGGATCCTCGAGATCGGTTCCGGGCTCGGCGGGCTGATGCGCCTGATCCGCACCAGCTTCGACTGTGACATCATCGGCATCGATATAACCCACGACTTCAATACCTTAAACCGATCGCTGTCAGGGCTGTCTGAGAAGCAATCAGGCACGACCACCCTCACCTGCGATGCGCAGCATCTGCCTTTTGCCGACGACAGCTTCGATTGCATCATCTTTCAGCACAGCCTGCTGAATATTCCTGACACAGAGAAATGCCTGCAGGAATGCAGCAGAGTACTGGGTCAGAACGGTTCCCTGCTGCTGCATGAAGTGTTACAAGGCTCCAATCATCAGGCGATGCTCTACCCTGTGCCATGGGCACGTAACGCTGACCACTCGCACCTGATAACAGCGGAACAACTGCAAGCGCTGTTACAGCACAACGGCTTTGCCATCGACAGTACCAGCAACTGGACCGAAGAAGCCCTGCAATGGCGACAGCGTCAGGCTGCAAAAGAGTCGAACAGTCAGCCAGTAACAACTCTGTCCCCTGCCCATATACTCGGCAGTGACTTTAAGAAGATGGCGCCGAATGTGATGGCTAATCTTAGTTCAGAGGCGGTGCAGGTGTGGGAGGTGGTCGCTAAGCTCGAGAACGTCGCTGCGCGACTTGCTAGTGGCTAGAACGGCGAGCAAGCTCGCCTGCTAGTGGCTAGAAAAAACTTAAAAAACCTTCTTTTAGAATTATCTAGAAAAATAAGATTATTGACTCCGTAAGATACGGTCTTGGCTCGCCATCAAAACGAAATCGGATTATCAGCATCAGCCTATGCGAAGAAAAAATCACATAGCTAAAACGGGCGCAGCCCGGCTTCTGGCTAACAGTTCGCAGCGCTGTGTACTGGCAGGCGAGCGTACTCTCCGTTCTGGTTGTAAGGCCTTTTCTAGCAAGTCGTTTACGACGTCTAGCCACTAGCAGGCGCAGAGCGCCGTTCTAGCAAGGTGAGCTTGCTCACCGGTCTGCCCTTATCCCCAAATATGTTTGTTCTTACCGGGATCACTAGTACTGGGGGTGCGTTTATCAGATCGCTTATTACGAGACTTAGATGCAGGTTTAGACTTAGATTCAGATTTAGATTCAGACTTAGATTCAGACTTAGATTCAGATTTAGACTTAGATTCAGATTCAGACTTGGACGCAGGTTTTGCTTTGGGTTGAGTTTTACGAACATAGTTCAGGATTGAGATTGGCACTTCTTTTCTCACCGGAAAGCCTTCAATCTCTTTGCGATCAATTAAGTGGTCTAAGCGGCTTTCAATGGCGCATAGGTTTTTAAAGTCGCCCATTGCAACAAAAGAGATAGCTTCGCCGGTCTCGCCAGCACGGCCGGTTCGGCCGATACGATGGATGTATTCTTCGGGTTTGAAAGGCAGGTCGTAATTAACAACGCGGCTAAGTTTACCTATATCAAGACCCCGGGCTGCTACGCCAGTGGCCACCAGATATTTCAGCCTGCCCGATTTGAAATCGGCCAATATTTTTTCGCGCATGACCTGGCTTCTGTCCCCATGAATACAATCAGCTTTGATACCGCGCTTTGCTAACTGAACCACCAGCTTTGCCGCTGCGTGTTTCTTCTCGATAAAAATGAGCGCCTGATCCCATTTTTGCTCGTTAATCAGGTGACTCAGTAACGCTGACTTGGTGTCTTTATCTACCGTGATTAGCCATTGCCTGATCGAAGCTGCTGATTTCACCTTAGGTGAAACAGATATCTCAACCGCCGCAGCACTCATCTTGCTATCAGAGAAACCATCCGCCAGATGCCACACGCCAGGATTCATGGTCGCTGAGAATAATAAGTTCTGACGCGCATCGGGTAAGCGATCGACAATTTTATCTATATCGCCAATAAAGCCCATATCCACCATTCGGTCGGCTTCATCCAACACCAGCACTTCAAGTTCATCAAAGTGCAACGCGCGCTGATGAGCCAGATCAAGCAGCCTGCCAGGTGTAGCAACTAAGATGTCGATACCTTCAATTAAACGCTCTTTCTGTGCTTCTGAATCCACACCACCATAAATGGCCATAGAGCTCAGGTTTAAATGCTTACTGTATTGAGCAACACTCGCCTGAACCTGTACCGCAAGTTCCCGAGTAGGCGTAAGAATCAGCGCGCGTATACGCTTACCACGGAGCTTACGATCCTTATTAAACATCTCCAAAATAGGTAAAACGAAAGAGGCGGTTTTACCCGTTCCGGTTTGCGCAGTGGCAATCAGATCTTTACCCGAGAGAATAATGGGGATGGCTTGTTTTTGAATAGGCGTAGGGGTGGCATAACCCTGGTCTGCAATGGCTTGTACAATAGGATCGCACAATCCAAGATTTGAAAATGGCATGGAGTCTCAGATAGATAGTCAATAAGGAGAGGAGCCGTGAGTATACCAGTGAGGCTTATTGTGTAATAGGTGAATCAATCTTGGGCTGCATTGTGGCGTAGCTGCAATGCGCAAAACCACTATAGCGGAAGTCAAAAGACCAAAGCACAGCTCAAAGCGGGACAGTCAAAGCAGACATTGGCTGGTACTGGTTGTCCGGTTTCGCCTTGATGGCCCTTTTTTAAAAAGTAAGGGGACCTTTAAACGGCCAAAGGTCTTAGCAATCTAAACCCGCCCCTACTGCTGGGTTGGCTAAGCCAACTCCCCTGCGCGTTTCGCTTACCAATGGGCGCTCAAGAACTCGAGCGCTGCGCACTCTCAAACAGCCCTCGCACTGATCCATTGGTAACCTGCAATACCCAAAGGGCACGATGTGCTCAGCTACAGAAGGGGAATATTTCCGTGCCAAATCGACCTTTAGGAGTAATAGATCAAGGGAATTCAACAACGACGCCGGACACTCAAGTAGAAAACAACCTTACTCTGACCCCATTTATTCCCTTCCTAATTATTCTTCCTTTTATTCCAATCCCATTTATTCGCCATTTATTCGTGCTTTTGGTTTCCTGTGCGTGGCATTATTATGTTTCCTGAAATGCTTACTGCTTGGTCAACTTGGATTGTACTTATAAGTATCGTAATCACTCTTTACTGATTTCAAATCAACATTATCTTTTATAGAAAATAGCCCGATGGTGTCAGCCTTATCTATAGCATCAAGATACTTGAGTACCACATGATATTCTTCCCTATTCCAAAAGTCATGGATCAATATTTTTAGATTATTAGTTTCGAGGCACTCTAAAATTACTTTCAAAATACAGGCCACTCTAAATCTACCATCCACCAACACTAAATCTATAGTATTACTGTCTATTTCCTTGAAGACATTTGCTGAGTAATCAGAAAAAAGGGGTTGATAATCATTTGTTTTGGGATATCCCCACTCGCCGGTAGGTCCTATATCGACAGGGAATATAAACAGCCTTTTATTGACAAAATACTTGACATAAATATATTTCCGCATATGCCTTATCCAATCAGGACTTGATTCAACTGTATATATCTTTGCTTTTGATTTCTGGATTGCTCGTATAGAGCTTCCACCCAAGCCAAACTCAAGATAATTATTTGATTCTTTTATAGCAGCATCAAATATCGCCTTCTCATTTTCTGACATTATAAAAGGATAAAATAGCGGATAGGGAGAAAGCTTATCTAATCTTCTTCTTATGCTTTTAACGGCTCTCTTAATTGTCATATTTTTTTACTATATCTCCTTTATATAAAACATAACACCCAGCTTGCGGATTGCGCGACTTAAACAGATTGCTATGTCTTGTAACCAATTTTTCTGCTGTTTTAAGCAGTAGTTAATATACCTGTAATACCATCTGTTATTTTCGTTTGCCCGGCCCAGTGCTGGGAAGCCCAGACAGCCCTGTATTGTTGGGCTTGCCCCGGCTTTGATAAGGGTTTCCGCAGTTTCATATGAGTAGTAGGTAAGTGGGGGCAGATCAGACTTTTTATATGTTTCATCTGACCCCTCTTATTCTATTTCCACTTATTCCACTTATTCCACTTATTCCACTTATTCGATGACCCCACTTATTCGCTGATCCATTAGTAACCTGCAATGCTCGGCTGCACATAAGGGGAATCATTTCCGTGCCGACCCAACCTTGCGGAGTAACAATATAGAAACAACCTTACTCTGACCCTAATTATCCTAATTATCTCGGAGTAACAATATAGAAACAACCTTACTCTGACCCTAATTATCTTCTGATTATCTGCAAAATTGACTATCTAAACAAACCCGCGAAGAAGGGTTTTACGCTTTTTCGAACAACAAGCAAGCAGCTTGCTGCGTTCGAGCCACGAGCTACGTCATTCAGCCCCGCCCATTCCCTGCTAACCTGAAGTTAACCCGTCCCTATTTCAGGAGGTACTTCCCAATGTCCAGAGATTCAATACTGCGCCCACCTGAGGCGCAGCTACCAAAAACCTTTAGCCGGATTATGGAGCGTTACCCTGACTATGCCGCTGCGGTTGAGCAACTGGGTAAAACCGTCAGTGATGCAGGTCCGCTCGATGAAAAAACCGCGCAGCTGATCCAGCTTGCAGCAGCGGCTGGTATCCGCTCCGAAGGCGCGGTACACAGCCATGTAAGACGCGCCCGACAAGCCGGTGCATCAATGGAAGAGATACAACATTCGATTATCCTGCTGACCAGCACCATCGGCCTGCCCGCCGTGATGGCAGCCCTAAGCTGGGTAGAACAGAGTCATGAATGATTCAGCAGGTATTTGTAAGTGACTGCCTACTTATAAAGCGCAGACATACAAAGTCCGCACTTTAGTGATTAAGAAGGCCCCTAAGTTTTTCCGAGCAACGAGCGACGAACAACCAGCTACAGCATTTATGCTTTTTCGAGCAACGAGCAAGCAGCTTGCTGCGTTCGAGCCACGAGCGACGGCTTTCCGGCCTTTTCTACAACTAGCAGGAAAGCTTGCTTTCCGTTCTAGCGAGCTGCGAAGCAGCGTTCTAGCCAGGCGAGCTTGCTCGCCGGTCTGCTTTTATCCCGTTCTAGCAAGGTGAGCTTGCTCACCGGCCATGTCCACCTCCTGGGACAATCACACTTTGTTGCAGGTGTTGAATAAACAGGCGCAGGGGTGTCATTGAGCGGTATTCCTGGGGGAAATAGATGTTAACGCCGGGCATGGTTATCCGGTGCTCGGTCAATATTTCTTTGAGTTCTTCACGGTCTAAGAGATCGGTGCAATATTCACGGAAAGTGTAGGCAATTCCCAATCCTTGAGCTGCCATTTCAATCGTTACCGGCAAGGAGTTTGCGATCAGGCTACCGCTTGCTACAACCGGATAGTCACCTTCTGCACCGGAAAATGTCCAGGGAGCTAACTGGCCGGAGCTTTGGAAGCGATAACGCAGGCAATTATGTGCCAACAGTTCCGTAGGATGCTCTGGAATGCCGTGCTCTTCCAGGTATGCCGGGCTTGCCACCACCGCGGATGTCATGGGATCGGTCAGACTGATGGCAACCATGTCCTGCGCAATCAGCCCGCCAAGTCGAAACCCCGCATGCAGACCCTCTTTAAGGATATCCGACAAGGCATCGGTCAGAGAAAGTTCAACCTCTATTTCAGGATAAAGCTTCTGAAATGCTGCCAGATGTTTGCTGAGCAGCAAGTGATAAGCAAACTCAGGAATAGCAAGCTTCAAAGTGCCACGTGCCGCATGGCCCGCTGTACGTGCGCTTTCCAACCCATCGGCCAGTTGCTCAAATGCCGGTCCTGAAGTACGCGCCAAAGCACGCCCTGCTTCGGTCAGACTGATCGAGCGAGTGGTTCGGACAAACAACGCCGCACCCAGCTGATCCTCAAGGCTTTTCAGTTGATGGCTCACTGTCGACCGCTTGATCCCGAGTGCTTGCGCAGCAGCACGCATACTACCCTCTCGAACAATCGCATCGAACACTTCAAGGGTCGAAAGAGGCAATCGCATTGGTGAATCTCCTGCACCATTAAGTTTGATATTGGGGGAATTGTTGCATCAATGGAGGGTAGCTATATTAGGACCACTTGTAAACACAACACTCCAGCCCGCTGCAGAGAAGAAATCAGCACCACTGGGGTACAACGACCGAGGCACCCAATGAATACCCTTGTTTTGACAGCTCATCCGGATCTATCTTCCTCTTCAATCAATCGAAGATGGTTTGAGGCACTGTCGAATGTGGCGGGCATAACCACCAGAGACCTGATGGCTGTTGGTGGGCCTGAAATGCATTTTGACCCAGCGGTCGAGCAGGCGCTTCTTCAAAAAGCTGACCGCGTGGTGCTGCAATTTCCATTCTACTGGTACTCATCGCCCCCTGTTCTCAAGGCCTGGCTCGATCAGGTATTGCTTTTCGGGTATGCCTATGGCCCTGGAGGCAATAAGCTGCGAGGAAAGGAGCTCATGCTTGTTATCTCCACTGGCGGCCCGGCCGAAAGCTATGCCGCTGATTCCTACAACAGCTTTTCCATACCCGAATTCCTGACACCCTTTCAGCAAACGGCAACAATGGTCGGCATGACATATCTGTCTCCATTTGTACTGCATAGCGCAATGGGAAGAGACCAGTCGCTGATCGAAGCCAGCATTCCGGCAGTAATTTCGCATATAACCACCCCTGGAATTGCTACCAACAGGATAGTGTCACAGGCGCGCAAAACCGCCTAAAGCTCTCAAAAAGCGGCATATTGCGAAATGTCTTTTGCGCTGCGATGCGCAATGGATGAGAACACCAGGAAAGGCCGCTAATCAACGCAACTAACTATTCACCTTTTATTAATCTCACTTAAAAAGAGTCTAGGATCATGCCACTAACAACTGAAGATAAACTGGAAATACAAGACCTTATGGGGCGTTTTGCCCTTGCCGTTGACGTTCAAGGTCCGGACGCAATGCGTGAACTATTTGTCGACGATGCGCGATTTGTTATCGACTCGTTTCAGGTTGATGTAAAAGGCCTGAACAATATCATCAACTGGATTAAGGAAAATTCAGACACCTTCCCGCCTAACCTGAATCATGTCCAGAGCAATTTCGTAATCGACGGCGATGGGACCGAGGCGAAATTGAGCTGCATCAGCCAAGCTATTCAGGACTTCGAAGGTGAGATCAAACATTTTGTGATTGGCCGCTATGATGAAACTTTAGTCAAAACCCCTGCGGGCTGGCGTCTGAAAGTCCACAAACTCAATTTGCGTTCGTAATGCGTGATCTTCACAAGTTTCGCTCAGTACTGTGATGTAACGACGGGAATGTCAGATGTTATCGAGAGAGCCTTTCCCATCGGTAACTGAATGATGTGCGCGTAAGGGCCGGAGTAACGGCCCTGTTAATTCAATACCTCCACTTGAATAAAAGGAACCCCGTAATGAAACTCTATTCCGCTCCCGGAACCTGCGCCACCGCGATGCATATTGCTCTTGAGTGGATCGGCAAGCCTTATGAGGTCGAGCACCTCGACTATGCAGGTATGAAATCGCCGGAATACCTGAAACTCAACCCCTCGGGCGTCGTCCCTACAATCGTTGATGGTGACCTGATCTTGCCTGAGGGCATGGCGATCCTGCTTTATCTGGTCGATCAGAACCCTGATGTGGAAATTGGCCCCGCCTTCGGAACTGCCGAGCGCAACGAGCTTCACAGATGGCTGGTCTACCTGTCAGGCACGCTGCACCCTTATTTCTGGCCACATTTCACGCCGATGCGGTTTACCACCGATGAAGACGGCCATGCAGCGGTGCAGGCGGCAAGCCATGTACTGGTCGACAAAGCACTGACCCAGATCGACACACATCTGGAGGGGCGCGAATGGATGGTGGGTAACGCTAAGTCTGTCGCTGATGCCTTCCTCTACCCGATGGCGAACTGGGCCTACGATCTCGAGAAACCGACGACCAAGTACAAAAACATCGATCGGATCATTCGCAAGTTGGCTGCAGACCCTGCAGTTCAAAAAGTTCATAAAGCACAAGGCACTTCGGCCAGAGTCGATCTGACAGCGTGACAAGAAACAGAAGCTCAACGGGTGGATGCAAACCGCCCGTTTAAAGCGCATCTAAAAATGGTACAAAAGTGGCAGTGATGGTGTACTTATTTAACAGCCATACTCATAACCGTCTCAAATAAGATGGAAAACCATTCAGAGTAGCAAAAATCAGAATCCAGGTACTGAGCACAACCTGCTTGTACGCTTTTTCTAGCAAGGTGAGCCTGCTCACCGGTCTGCCTTTAAGCTTTTTCTAGCCACTAACAGGCGCAGAGCGCCGTTCTAGCAAGGCGAGCTTGCTCGCCGGTCTGGCCGATACAGCCGCACCAAGGTCAAAGCACTGCCTGACTACTATACTTAAAACCGTACTCCCCGAACTGCCAAAGCGAGGCCCCCTCCGATGGATCCCATCACGTTAATTGTCATTTTTATCTCAACCTGGGTGGTCTGCGGGATCAATGCAGCCAAGAAGCTTGATAAGTACTATCATCGCCAGGGCGATAGCTTTTATGAACTCAATGCCGACAGCATCTCCGAAGCCAACTTCTGTGTTTTCTTTCTCGGCCCGATCGGATTACTTGGGGTTTGCCTTCTGCTCAAAGCAGATTGAGCACCGTAAAGTGGCGGATTTACAGGATCTGAATTGATATATATCTTATTAAAATCACTCAGTTTTTCCGCTAAGCAATTTTCTGTTGTCTGAAACGCAAAAGCAGGCTTTAATTAGGCTGTGTGTGTGCTGCATAAGTCATTTTGTACTGTTATCAGGCTTTGCGTACTGCGCAATCTTATTTGGCTATTAAAGTTAAGGTTATCTCTGCTGTGTCTGAATTCCATCGCGTTGCCAAACAACCCCTTATGCAATGGCATGATGCTATTGCCGGAATCATTACCGAAGGCGTCAATGACGATGCGGTCGATAATCTGATCGATACTATGCGTCGTATCGTCGATGCCGATGGCTGTAGCCTGATTGTCTATCCGGAAGGCTCGCAACCATACTGCCCGTTTCGTAAGCGGCGACAAGGTGAAGACCCTCGTATCCATATTGATCAGTATCTGGAAAGCGCCTACCTGCTGGATCCGTTTTACCGCCTCGCTGTGGATGGTACTGCTAAAGGAGTCTATGCCCTGTCAGATGTGGCACCCGGTGCATTTAAACAGAGTGAATTTTACCGGGTCTATTACCGACTGGTTAATTTCGGTGATGAGATCTGCCTGATTATTCCAACAGAGAATGCCAGCATCCAGGTATCCATCAGCCGGCAGGATGATAAGCCCCGCTTTACAGCGGCGCAGCAGGCTCTGATCGAACGGATCTATTCCACAGTTCGCGCGATTCTGCTGAAATGGTGGAACGCATCCCATAAAGATAACAAAGAGACATTCCTTGAATCTCACCTGGAATGCGCCCTGAGTAATTTTGGCAGCTCAGTGCTGACCCAGCGTGAGACTCAGATCCTGCAGCTGGTACTACGAGGCTATGCGGTCAAGTATATCGCTCAGAAGCTGGAGATCAGTCCGGAAACCATTAAGCACCACCGGAAAAACATCTATGCCAAGCTGGATATCAACTCCCAGGCCGAGATGTTCCACCTGTTTATCGACTCCCTGCGCATGGTAACCCCCGACTCACCGCCTGATCCACTGACCAATTACCTTAAGCCGCCCCTCTGAAGAAGCTCTATGCTTCTTCTTTCTACAACATAAGCTCTACTGACTGACATACAGGCGGCACAGCGTCTGCCGCCTCTCTGTCATATCCCAGTTTAGGTACTCAGCTAAACAAAGCATCGTCATTCTGTGATCCAATACGCAAAACAGAGATAAGCGTAAAAGGATTTTTCAGGGATGGCGTATCAATACACTATGACGGAACAGGGTGACTTTCTCCGCGTCGAAGTCTCAGGTAAAAGAGAGGCCGAGCGAACTGTCAGTGACACAATCGCATTCTGGCAAGCGATCCTTAACGAGTCGAACGCAAATAACCGCAATAACATCCTGGCCATATTCAGAGTCACCGGAAAGCGCTCGCTGATGGAAACTTTTGATATCGTCGAAGCGCTACAGGGTCTTATCCGGGACGACATTAAGATCGCTTACGTAGAAACAATTCCGGAGAATCGGGCTGAGACCTCTATTATCGGAACCACCGCCAGAATGCATGGCATCGCCTTTCAGGCCTTTGACAATGAAGCTGAAGCAAGCGAATGGCTGACTATCCAATGACAAACTACACTGCAGCTTGGCTGTCGGCTGCAAACCTGTAATAATTTTGTCACACAAATAACATATAGATGCAGCAGTGCGGATAAGCGAGGTTTGCTAATGCCCTATCAATACAGTGTTATCAAACAAGATAACTACCTCCGGGTTGAAGTCTCTGGTAGCCGGGAGGGGATCAATGTCGCTCAGGCATCTTTGCAGATGTGGACTGAGGTAGCAGCCACCTGCCGCAGTAAGAACATCGATCACATCCTCGCTATATTCCACCTCAGCGGCAAGCGTTCTCTGCTCAACACTCTCGATATCGTAGACGGGGTCAAATCCATGGTCTGGCCAGAGCTGATGATCGCCTATGTTGATACTGATCCTGATAATAAACAACAGAATGCGATTGCCGAAGATTCCGCTATGAGCCACGGTATTAACTTCCGCACTTTTGAAACTGAAGAGGAAGGCCGCCAGTGGCTACTGGCTTTCAGCCCCGCATAGCCCTACTTATATCTTGACCCGAAACAAAAAAAACCGCTCAAATGAGCGGTTTTGGGACATTACAGTTCAGGTTAACCGAAGATAAGTTCAGGTAACCAGAGCGCAATCTGGGGAAAGGTTACAACCAGTGCCAGCCCGATAACCTGCAAGATAATAAACGGGATCACCGCTTTATACAGGTCGTAGATAGTAATCGAGGGTGGTGCCACCGATCGCATATAGAACAGGTTATAGCCAAAGGGGGGCGTGAGATACGCGGTTTGCATACTGATAATGAACAGTACCGCGAACCAGACGGTATCGAAACCCAGATCCTGAACGATAGGCACGAACAACGGCACGGTGATAAACACGATGGCAAAATCATCCAGGAACATGCCCAGAATGAAATACGTTGCCAGCATCGCGATGATCACCAGATACGGCGACAGATTTGAATCTTCTACCAGTTCGGTGATCAGCATCCCGGCGCCCAGGCCGATATAGACCTTACTGAAGAATACCGCAGCAATGGTGATCCACAGCAGCATACCCATCAGCTGGGTGGTACTCATCAGCACCTCTTTCAGCATCTTCAGATTGAGAGTGCGATATATTGCAGCACAGATCAGTGAGCCTGCAGCACCAATAGCAGATGCCTCCGACGGTGAGGTCACACCACCGACAATAAAGCCCAGCACGGTACCGATCAGAGCACCCGGCAGAACCAAAGCCTTCAGCGCTTTAATCTTATCAATGCCGCTAACCCGCTCTTCGAGTGAGATACAGGGTGCTTTCTCAGGATTTTTCAACGCAAACAGGTAGATGTACACCATGTAGATGCCGGCCAGCATCAGACCCGGCATCAGCCCTGCAGCAAACAACTTACCAACCGATTCACGTGCCAGGAAAGCATATACAATCATCAATACACTGGGCGGGATAAGGAAGCCTAAAGCGCCACCGGCCATAATGGTACCGGTCACCAGCTTCTTATCGTAGCCACGCTTGAGCATCGATGGCAGCGCGATAATACCCAGACTCACGGTTGCCGCACCGGACACTCCGGCCATCGCAGCAATAATGGCACAGATAATAACGGTACCCATGCCTAGACCACCAGGTATGCCGCCCATGAGCTTGTTAATCATGTCAAACAGGTCATCGGTAATACCGGAACGCTGCAACATAAGACCCATGAAAATAAACATCGGCAGCGCGACCAACAGGAAGTTATCCATTGCCGAGAATGCGCTGGTCGCCAACAGTTCAAGGCCGGCAGGTCCCCACAGGAAATATGCCGAACCCACACCAACGGTTAGCAGCGCCCAGGTCAGCGGGGCTCCCATCGCCAGCAGGATCAGCATGGAGAAAAACATGCCCAGAGTGACTACTAAAGGATCTAGCTCTATCACGAAAACACCTTTGCTTTTAGTCAAAAAACATCTGCCTGCATCGTTTTTTCAGAACGACAGAATTCGCAACTTCGACCATCAAGGGTCGAGCTTTACATTACGTTTCTTAGCAGTGACAGATTTGGGGACTTACAGAGAGTACAGCCGGTTTAGTGTTCTGCTACCGGCTGTGCACCCATAACGATCATCATATTTCGAATGACCGCCACGATACTCTGTAAAATCATCAGGCCTACGGCCAGAGGGAGCATGGACTTGAAAGGATAAACAATCGGTGCCCAGGTACTCTTCGAAGATACTTCTTTTATCGCCCAGGAATCTGCGGCGTAATTGAAAGTAATGACAAAGAATATGGCAAATACCACCAGACCAATCAATCCGGTCAGTACATCCAGCACTGCCCTTCCCCTGACAGGGAACAGATTGTAGATCACTTCGCTGCGCACATGACCGTGATGTTTATGGGTATAAACACCGGCCAGGATGCAGAAAGTACCGTATAGCATAGTGGTAGATTCATGGGCCCACGAGGTCGGGCTGAGAAACAGATATCTCGCACCAACCTCGTAGCAAAGTCCAGCAATCATGGCAAGACACATCCAGGAGACGGTCTTGCCAACCCACTCAGATACCCTGTCTTGAAAAGCAAGATATTGAGAAAGTTTTGACATTAAGCTCTCCCGGTAGCCTTCGCAGTCGCAGTAATGGCAGCAATCGCTTTCTCATTACGTGGTGACTTCTTAGCTTCTTCCTTCCAGACATCCATAGCCGCTGCAGTCAGCGCCATAGAGTCTTCAGCCGGCAGAGAAGCAAACTCGAAGATACCTTCGCCGTTTACATCCAGACAACCGTTAACGTTCCAGGCATGCATGTTAGTCGCGTGCTTGGCAGTCGCCAGTTCGATCGCCTTCTGCTGATCTTCAGACATGGCATCCCATTTCTTCTGGTTGATCAGCATTCCGTCAGCATAACCAGGGTTGATCATGTTCAGGTAGGTGTAGTGCTTAGCTGCTTCATGCAGTTTCAGCGCTTTATATTCCAGAGAACCGCCATAGATAACACCGTCGATTGCACCGGTAGACAGAGCTACATACAGCTCCTGGCTTGGCAGGTAAACGGTTGGAATACCGAATTTCTCAAGGATCGCAGCAACAGTCGCTGTGGCACGGATCTTCATGTTTTTCAGGTCAGCCAGGCTCTTAACCGGCTTGTTAGTCAGCAGGTCATAAGGACCGCCGAAGATAGCGCCCAGGTACTTAACGCCTTTCTCAGCGTAAGCTTCTTCCAGCAGAGCTGTCAGGCCTTTAGATTGGTGCAGGTACATCGCTTCGTCATAGCTGGTCCAAGCGCCCGGGATACCGGATTCAATCTTAGCGATATCCAGCTGGCCAGCCCAGTAGCCGCCGTAACCCTGACACATGTCCAGAGTACCTTTGGAGACTGCGTCCAGCATCTGGTCGTTAGGCACCAGCTCAGAACCGCGGAAACGCTGGATACGTACAGTCTTGTTAGAAACTGTCTTAACGTCATTAGCGAAGGCTTTGTAAAGATCGTCAGTCTCTGTTCCGTACAGAGTCTGCATGCGCAGACGAACAGTGTCACCCGCCTGTGCAGTAGTAGAGGAAAGGGCCAGTGGTGCTGCAGCCATACCGGTTGCAGCTGCTTTAAGCAAATCTCTTCTTTTCACTATCTTCTTCCTTTTTTTATATGCTCTGATGGCTTAGGGTCTACGGAATCTATGTCCGGCACTATTTATTGTTTAGTACCTGAACATGCCTCCCGATAACGTCTCTACCTCAAGGATAGATGTGCGTTATTTTTAACATCATTTCCTGTAAATGGAAAGCGACAACTGTTCAAAAAGCCATCAATCCCAACCTACATCACAACGGCTATTTTATCCAGAAGACAGTCTTAACCAACATCTCAAGACCTCTTGAATATAACCCTATCCCGTTGTTTTAAATGATGATTCTTTATATGCAGCCCCTCTCATCAAAGGCACCGCATCGTTTTTTTATTTGCAACTTTGGCAGACTACCCCTATCAGGGGATAACGCCTGTTCAATATATTGAACAACAGTAGTAGATACCTTTTTTACGACTATCGTCTTATAAAGCTTTTTCTCTGGTTCTTTGGCCTAAATCGATCCATATATTTGAGCAATTCGAATAAGTTCGGACCACCGGCACCTTCTTACATGTTTGAGTACTTCAAATGAGTCGGTCCGCCGACACCTTTCTACATATTTGGGCACTTTGAATGAGTCGGTCCACCGGCTCCTTCCAGCACTACCCAGAGATTGTTCTGCGCCAAATCTTTAAAGTCTTACATGTTCAGGCACTTTGACTGAGTTGGTCCACCGGCACCTTCTTGCATGTGTGAGTGCTTCAAATGAGTCGGTCCACTGGCACCTTTCTACATGTTCGGATAATTAGGTCCACCAGCACCTTCCGGCACTACCCAGGTAATGTTTTGCGCCGGGTCTTTGATATCACAGGTCTTACAGTGCAGGCAGTTCTGGCTGTTGATCTGGAAGCGCTTGCCGGCCTCATCCTCCTCCACCTCATACACCCCTGCCGGGCAGTAGCGTTGTGCCGGCTCGTCAAATTGAGCCAGGTTCGAGGCCAAAGGAACCTCTGTGTCCGTCAGACGCAGATGACACAGCTGATCTTCTTCATGGTTAGTATTGGACAGAAACACGGATGACAACTTGTCGAAGCTCAACTTGCCATCCGGTTTCGGATAATCGATATAGCGACTCTCGCTGAGCGGTTTAAGCTGGGCATAATCTTCACTGTTATCTCGCAGGGTCAGCGGGATCTTGCCATTAAAGATGTTCTGGTCGACAAAGTTAAACCCGCCCCCCAGAATAGCGCCAAACTTGTGCATCGCCGGGCCAAAGTTACGGCCACGGAACAGCTCATCGTAAAGCCAGCTCTGCTTGAAGTTATCTTCAAATGCGCTCAGCTCCTTACCACCGTCACAGCCGTTGCTGATCGCCTGAAAAACAGTTTCTGCCGCAACCATGCCGGACTTCATCGCCGTATGGGTGCCCTTGATCTTGGCAAAATTCAGGGTGCCGGCATTACAACCGGCGACCAGACCGCCCGGGAAAGTCATTTTTGGCAGTGCGTTGAAACCACCTTTGGTAATGGCGCGGGCGCCGTAAGAGACCCGCTTGCCCCCTTCCAGATACTGCTTGAGTACCGGATGGTGCTTTAAGCGCTGAAATTCATCGAACGGACTCAGATGCGGGTTGCTGTAGTTGAGATCGATTATCAGGCCGACCACCGCCTGGTTGTTCTCGGTATGGTAGAGGAAGAAGCCACCGGTAGTATCACCGCTCATCGGCCAGCCAGCACCGTGGATAACCAGCCCCGGCTGATGCTTAGCAGGATCTCCTTCTTCTCTTTCAGGCAGGTCCCACAGTTCTTTAATACCGATGCCGTAATGCTGGGCATCCGCCTCGGCCTGCAGGTCGAAGCGTTCCATCAACTCCTTACCCAGGTGACCACGACAACCCTCAGAGAATATAGTGTATTTAGCATGCAGCTCCATGCCTGGCATATAGCTGTCTTTCTGCTCACCGGATTCACTGATGCCCATATCGCCGGTAGCGATACCTTTTACGCTACCATCCTCGTTATACAACACTTCAGATGCTGCAAAGCCCGGAAAAATCTCGACGCCTAACTGTTCAGCCTGCTCTGCCAGCCAACGGCAGACGTTACCCAGACTGACAATGTAGTTGTCATGGTTATGCATGGTTTTCGGCACTAAGGCGTTCGGTATCTGCTTACCTTTCTGCTCATCTTTTAGCAGGAAGATCTGATCTTCGGTAACCGGGGTATTCAGCGGCGCACCACGCTCTTTCCAATCCGGGAACAGTTCATTCAACGCACGCGGCTCCATTACCGCGCCGGATAGAATGTGGGCACCGACTTCGGAACCCTTCTCTACAACGCAGATCATGAGTTCGGTTTCATTTTCCTGTGCCAGTTGCGCCAGGCGACAGGCGGTCGATAATCCCGCCGGCCCCGCGCCTACAATGACTACATCAAATTCCATCGACTCACGATTGCTCATAGATACCACTCACTCTTTATTCTTTACTCTGTATTCTTTGATCGGCCCTGACTTCAGCCAGGGCTATCGCAGACCAAATCCTGAATTTAAATTTTGGACTCGAATTCCGGTAGCGCTTCGAACAGGTCCGCAACCAGACCGTAATCTGCGACCGAGAAGATCGGCGCTTCTTCATCTTTATTGATCGCGACAATCACTTTGGAGTCTTTCATACCTGCCAGATGCTGGATTGCACCGGAGATACCGACAGCGATATACAGTTCAGGCGCAACGATCTTACCGGTCTGACCGACCTGCATATCGTTCGGTACAAAACCCGCATCAACCGCAGCTCGGGATGCACCAACAGCCGCACCCAGCTTGTCTGCAATACCATCCAGCAACTTAAAGTTGCCACCGTTACCCATGCCACGACCACCAGAGATTATCACCTTGGCAGCAGTCAGCTCAGGACGATCAGAGACCGCCAATTCGTCGGAGACATGCTTAGAGATGCCGGCATTTTCAGCAAAGCCAATCGCTTCAACCGCCGCGGATCCGCCTTCAGCAGGGACCGCCTCAAAACCGGTACCGCGCACGGTAATCACATGCTTTGGCTCTTCGCTCTGCACAGTCGCGATGGCGTTACCGGCATAGATTGGTCGCTTAAAGGTATTTTCATTATCGACCGCGATAATGTCGGATACCTGAGCCACATCCAGCAGCGCCGCTACGCGGGGCATAAAGTTCTTACCCGTCGTTGTGGCAGGCGCCAGGATATGGCTATAGTTCGCAGACAGACCGGTCACCAGCAGTGACATATTCTCTGCCAGCTGATGGCTGTAGATCTCATTATCAGCCAACAGTACCTTGCTCACGCCAGCGACCTTCGCTGCCGCATCGGCTACCGCCTGACAGCCGCTACCGGCCACCAGCACTTCAATATCACCACCAATCTGCGCCGCGGCCTGAACAACATTCAGAGTGACCGGTTTCAGCTCAGCATTATCGTGTTCCGCAATTACCAGAGTTGTCATCAAATCGCCCCTTGTATTAACTATTTGTCAGCACTTTTGCTTCGTTTTTCAGTTTATCGACCAGTTCATCGACAGACGCGACAATAATGCCGCCCTGACGCTCAGCAGGTGGCTCAACTTTCAGGGTCTTGATGTTGTTCTTCAGTGCAACGCCAAGCTCTTGCGGGGTTTTCACCGCCAGAGGCTTACGTTTGGCTTTCATAATGTTCGGCAGGGAGGCGTAACGCGGCTCGTTCAGACGCAGGTCGGTGGTTACCACTGCAGGCAGAGTCAGTTCCAGAGTCTGCAGACCGCCATCAACTTCACGGGTCACTGCAACAGTGCCTTCAGCTATATTCACTTCAGAAGCAAAAGTAGCCTGTGGCATACCTGACAACGCAGCCAGCATCTGACCGGTCTGGTTATTGTCGGAATCGATCGACTGCTTACCCAGAATAACCAGCTGAGGCTGTTCTTCATCGACAATCGCATTCAGCAATTTGGCAACGGACAAGGAATCAGTAGCGGCGTCGGTTGCAATCTGGATACCGCGATCAGCACCCAGCGCCAGCGCGGTACGGATCTGCTCCTGGCACTCTTTAGCACCAACAGAAACGACTACTACTTCAGTCGCCAGGCCTTTCTCTTTCAGTCGGATCGCTTCTTCTACCGCGATCTCGCAGAACGGGTTCAGGGCCATCTTGGTGTTGGCCAGATCCACATCTGAGCAATCAGACTTAACACGGACTTTGACGTTGTAATCAATTACGCGCTTTACCGCGACAAGTACTTTCATATCAACTCCTTATCTGGGACCGCTTATACGGGTTACAGAGCGGTTTTAAGCTAGTCACTCACATTGCGTCTATTATTGTTCTCCAGCCTTCTTACAGGTATACCCTGATAGGGGGATTGGCTAAAAACAACAATAGAAAGACAAATGTAAGCGTTTGATTTAACAGGGAATAATAAATATTTTCATGAAGCCACTGAGACCATCATCTTGGCCAGTAACATGGAATTCAGACGCCGACCGGCAGAATCGGACCGGGAATTAAGCACTACAGGAACTTTCGCCCCCAATACCAGGCCTCCGGAATCGGCACCGCCATGGTATTTATAGGCTTTACCCAGGATGTTGGCGGCCTCCATATTGGGCATCAGCAACAGGTCCGGATCGCCGCAAACTTCTGAGTCAGTAATTCCTTTCTTACGCGCCGAGTCATTACAGATACAAGCGTCATAACCGAACGGACCATCGATCATAAAGCCCTGCTGCTGCCCAGCCCTATTATCATTGCGCAGGGTAACGGCATCGACTGTCGCCGGCATCGCCGGGTTCTCTTTCTCTATTGCTGCGACAATGCCAACCTTGGCTTGCGCCACACCTAAAGCCCTGAACAGCGGCCGGGTATTCTCGATGATCGCCCGCTTCTGCTCCAGATCCGGATTGAGGATAATGGCGTTATCGGTGATCGTTAACAGCTTATGGTAGGAGGCCAGCTCAAATACCGTCACATTTGATAGCACTGTTGACGCCCGCAAGCCCCACTCCCGGTTCAGAATCGCCCTGAAATAGTACGAAGAATCCAGCGCTCCTTTTACCAGGACATCTGCCTCCCCGGCACTTACCGCCTGCACGGCCTGCGTCGCCGCTGCGGTATAGTCAACTGCCTCACGTATATCAAAGCTACTGCAATCGAGCTTCAACTGGTCCGCCAGCTGCGCAATTTTTTCACTATCACCGGTCAGTATCGCCCGATTGATCAGCCCCTCTTCGCGGGCCGCTGCAACGCTGAGCAAAACCTCCTCTTTCTCTGCCGACGCCACGGCTATAGTAATCGGGTCAGTCGCTAAGGCCGCCTGCTTCAGCTCGCTGAAATTTCTGATCGCCATTACCACACCCCCTCATCCAGGCCACTATCGACCGCCTTTACCGGCCAGTTCAATGAACCGGCCTGCCCCTTGAATACCTGCGCCGCAGTTTCAGCGAGCGATTCATTTTCGTTACTGCCCGGAAACAGATAGACCGGAGCAATTTTTTCCAGAGCCGGAGTCAGATCACCGGTCAGCCGCTCACTGAACGCCAGCCCGCCGGTCAGGATGAAAGCATCAACCTCAAAATCGACCACCGAGGCCATCGCCGCCATAGACTTCTTAATCTGGTAAACCATCGCGTCATACACCAATCGCGCTGGCGCATCACCAGCGACGATCATCTTCTCGACATCACGCAGATCACGGCAGCCAAGATAGGCATAGAGCCCACCCTCGCCGTATAATTTCTTTTTCAATTCAGCCTGAGTAAACTGCCCGGAAAAACAGGCATCGATCAGCGGGATCGGTGGCACTCCGCCCGCGCGTTCCGGGGTAAACGCGCCCCCTTCCATGCGATTATCGTTATCAACAATCCGCCCCTGCTTAATACAAGAGATAGAGAAACCACCTCCCAGGTGGGCGACGACGAAATTCATCTCGTCGAACGCTTTATCCTGCTGCCTGGCAACATGCTTAGCGGTCGCCCGGGTATTTAGCGCATGTACAAAACTGAAACGGTTAAAATCAGGACTACCGGACAAACGGGCCACCGGCGCAAATTCATCGACACAGACCGGATCGACAATATAAGCATCAACGCCGAATTGCTGGCCAACCTTATAGGCTAAGGGAGCGCCAAGATTACTGGCATGCTGATACACCGGAGTCTGCAGCGAAAAGACGACCAGCTCCATATTCACTTTAATTGCACCACTGGGTACCGGCGTCAGCATGCCGCCCCGCCCAGCACAAACCACAATCTGATCATCGGCAGTCAGGCCGTTGGTAAGAAACGTATCCACTAGCTGATAGCGATACTCCAGCTGATCCGGGATACCGGCAAAATCGGCCAGCTCAGAATCCAGATGCTCTATTGTGACATCGAGATACGGCTGCACGCCGGTATCGGTCATCTCAAACAGCGCACACTTGGTCGACGTTGCGCCCGGGTTAACAGTAAAAATCAGTTTCCGACTCATCCTCTGTCCTCTCCATTTTCTTTTTAGTATCAGAGAGAGCGGGCCACAGCACTATGCCCCGATATGGGGAGCCGGCTAATTGCCACTTTCAGGGGATGCACCCGCTGGTCAGACCTTTTGCGTCAAGGCTGTAGTAGTAAAACATTTGCCGGGGATCAATAAATAACGACTGCGATACAAGAAAGCGAACAACAAAACTATAAATGGTCATATAAACTGCTTAGAATTACCGCATAGCCTGCGGATATAACGACACAGCGCTTCGCCGGGCCATACACCAGTTATATAAAAACAGTAAATTCTGGTTCCTTAAATCTTTTCTAAACTGAACCTGTAGCCCTCAAAAGTACCGGGCTGAACAAGGAACTCTGATGTCACAAGCATTACTACTCGCCCCAACGGGTGTTGGCGCGGGTCTTACTACTGCCGTTTTAGGATTGTTCCAGGCGATGAATCGTCAGGGCATAAAAGTCCATTTTTTTAAGCCTATCGCGCAAAGCGGCAATGGCGGTCAGAACCAAGACAGTTCTGTGACCATGCTGGAAAACGACTGCACCTCCCCTATTGCTGAGCCGGTTCCAATCCGTGATGCCGAACATCTGGTCAGCCAGGATAAAGGTGATCAGCTGCTGGAGCAGATTGTGGCCCGTTACGAGCAGAGCCTGCCGGCAGACAATGAGGTCGTCATCATCGAGGGGATGGTGCATACCGAAAGCCAGCCCTACTCGACCCGTATCAATAAAGAGATCGCAAAAGCGCTGGATGCCCAGGTGGTACTGGTCGCCTCTCCGGGTACCGATAGCATCGAAGCTCTGCAGGACCACATAGATATCACCGCTCGCGCTTACGGGGGCGTGAAGAGCAAAAAACTGCTGGGCTGTATTCTCAGTAAACTGGGAGCGCCGGTTGACCGGGATGGTTATATGCAACCTTTCCTTGGCGCCGGTAATGCGGTCACCCACAGCCTGACCGAAGAGGTTATCCGTGAGCACAGCAGTATTTTCAATAATAACTTCAAGCTGCTGGGCTGCATCCCGTGGAACCGGGACCTGATTATCCCGCGAGTCAGGGATATCGCCGATTATCTCAGTGCCAGCCTGATCAACACCGGAGATATCGATAACCGCAGGGCCACCCGGATCACAATGTGCGCCCGCACCGTTGCCAATGCCGTCCACGAGTTCCGGCCCGGTACGCTGGTATTCACCCCCGGTGACAGGGACGACATGATCATCGCAGCCTGTATGGCCGCCGTGAATGGCGTTGAACTGGCAGCCCTGGTGCTTACCGGCGGCTTCAAGCCCTCTACTGCAGTACTGAAACTCTGCGCCGGCGCCTGCGAAACCGGCCTGCCGATTCTCAGCGTGACCCAGGACAGCTGGCAAACAGCGATCGCCATGTCTCAACTGAGCCAGGAAACCCGGTCCGATGACCACCCCCGTATCCGGGATATTAAAGAAGCCACCGCGGCCCATATTGATCGCGAGTGGCTTGCCACCCTCGTTGATAGCAGCTACCAGCGCCGCCTGTCACCGCCGGCATTCCGTTACCAGTTGATTAAGCGCGCCCGTAAAGCCGACAAGGTTATTGTCCTGCCGGAAGGCGACGAACCTCGCACTGTAAAAGCAGCCGCAATTTGCGCCGAACGGGGTATCGCCCGCTGCGTCCTGCTGGGTAATACTAAAGAGATCAACCGGGTAGCGAAAAACCAGGGCATCCTGCTCGGCGAAGGCGTCGAAATCCGCGATCCGGACCTGATCCGCAGTGACTATATTCCTCGCTTAGTCGAGCTGCGTAAGCATAAGGGGATGACCGAAATCATCGCCGAAGAGCAGCTTCAGGACAGCGTAGTACTGGCGACACTGATGCTGGAGATGGACCATGTCGACGGCCTGGTCAGTGGCGCAGTGCACACCACCGCAAATACGATCCGGCCGCCACTGCAGCTGATCAAAACCGCCCCGGATTCAAACCTTGTCTCTTCCGTGTTCTTCATGTGCATGCCGGAACAGGTATTAGTATACGGTGACTGCGCTATCAACCCTGATCCGGATGCAGAAGCTCTGGCCGACATTGCGATCCAGTCAGCAGATTCTGCCGCCGCCTTTGGCATTCCACCCAGGGTAGCAATGATCAGCTACTCAACCGGCGCATCAGGACAAGGCGCAGATGTCGATAAAGTCCGGACCGCAACGCGTATCGCAAAGGAAAAACGCCCCGACCTGCTGATCGATGGCCCACTGCAATACGATGCAGCCGTTATGGAGAGCGTCGCTAAGTCGAAAGCTCCTGACAGCTCCGTCGCCGGCCAGGCCACCGTGTTTGTCTTCCCGGATCTGAATACCGGCAACACGACATATAAAGCGGTACAACGTAGCGCGGATGTAATCAGTATCGGACCTATGCTGCAGGGCATGCGAAAGCCGGTTAACGATCTGTCCCGCGGCGCGCTGGTCGACGACATTGTCTTTACTATCGCACTGACCGCGATTCAGGCTGGCGCCAATACTCAGTAAATTTCCTCAATACAGATAGCGCCAAACTCAATACGCGCAAAAAAAGCATATAAAAAGGGCCGAAGTGAAAGAACTACAATACAGTCTTTCGCTTTGGCCCTTTCTGTTAGCCGCAAAGTAGCTTCCGACAGCAATATAGCAATCAGCCCCTGCCCATCAGAATACCAGAGGCATAGTCACCCGGTGGTATTCAAGAGCACCCGATGAGCTAGCTTCGTCATCGGTTTCTACCTGAACCAGATTGGCCTTATGAATGCCACTATCACGACACAAGTCATACGCCTGAGCGATATTCTCCAGCGTAATCATGGCACCATCATCATGTTTCATCAGCGCCTTTGAAAGCCCTTTGCGCTCGTTCCGATACTCTATCTCAATAACCAAAGGGCTATGGCCCGATTCAATAAAATTAACCGCCAGCAGATCCTGCGCGCGGTTGATTGACCTTAGCTCACTTATATTCATTTCAGCCCCCCGAATCAGTTCACTGTAGATAGCTTAGACTCATTCCACAATACAGCCAGCCCGGCTTTACATGGCGGCACAGATATACAAGCTAATTGGAAGCCAGTATCTGGGCACTAATAATTTTCACATTATGAGAAAAAGCCGTGAGTACAAAAACAATTCATCTATGTATACAATAAAAATGGCCTGATAACTGATAAGAATCACCCAATTCGTTTCACTATAAGCCCTCAAACCGGTGATATTGGCTGGAAAATGCCATCTCAGCGTCTTTGTATTGGTAGTAAGCTCTGAGAGCATCCTGAATATATGTACTGATTAAAAACTTGACTTAGGAGTCAGCTTTTACTTTAATCGATGTATACCATTTAAATGCCATGACAAATACAACTATAAAAAAGGAGGTCTGCCTTGATCAGCTTCTTAGTTAATCAGGAATTGCGGGTTGAACAAAGTATCGATCCCAACATGACAGTTCTAAATTACCTGCGCTCCCATATCGGTAAGACCGGTACTAAAGAAGGCTGCGCTTCAGGCGACTGCGGTGCCTGCACCGTCGTACTGGGTGAATTAGTCGGTGACAGTATTCAATACAAAAGCATCAACTCCTGCCTCACCTTTATCTCTGCCCTGAACGGCAAGCAACTGATCACTGTCGAAGATCTGAAACAGGGCGATAAGCTTCACCCGGCACAGCAATCTATGGTCGACTGCCACGGTAGCCAGTGCGGCTTCTGTACGCCGGGCTTTGTCATGTCCATGTTTGCCCTGGGTAAGAATGTTGGCAATCCGGAGAAAGAAGAGATTCATGAAGCGCTGGCGGGCAACCTCTGTCGCTGCACCGGCTACCGTCCTATCGTTGAAGCGACTGAAGCTATGTATGACGATGTCACGCCAGACAGCTTCGACCAGCAGCAAGAGCAGACTATCGCTAAGCTGCGTGCAATCCAGACTAAACAGGAACAACAACCTGAACTGAGTGACGGCAGCAAACGCGCCTTTAACCCGCGTACGCTTAATGAGCTGACCGAGCTGTATAGCCAGAACCCGGGCGCTCGCCTTGTTGCCGGCGGTACCGATCTGGCGCTGGAAGTAACCCAGTTCCACCGCGAAATTGAAACCCTGATCTATGTCGGTGACATTGCCGAAATGAAACAGGTCGAAGTGTTTGATGACCGCATCGAGCTGGGTGCCGGCGCACCTTTGACCGACTGCTATAAGGCACTGAACAGCGACTATCCGGACTTTGGCGCGCTGCTGCACCGTTTTGCTTCGTTGCAGATCCGTAACCAGGGCACCCTGGGCGGTAACATCGGTAACGCCTCTCCGATCGGTGATTCACCACCGGCGCTGATCGCTCTTGATGCTCAGCTGGTACTGCGTAAAGGCGACCAGAATCGCACTATCGCGCTGAAAGACTACTTTATCGATTATAAAGTGACTGATCAGGAAGAAGCCGAGTTTATCGAAAAGGTCATTGTGCCTCGTGCCAAAGATAACGGCGAGTTCCGCAGCTACAAGATCTCTAAGCGAATCGACGATGATATCTCAGCGGTACTGGGTTGCTTTAACCTTGATATCCAGGACGGTCAGATTGCCAGCGCCAAAGTTGCCTTTGGCGGCATGGCCGCTATTCCGATGCGCGCCAAGCATTGTGAAGCTGTTCTGACCGGCGCTGACTGGAATATGGATACCATCAACCGCGCTAAAGAAGCCCTGAAGCAGGACTTCAGTCCAATTTCAGATTTCAGAGCGTCGAAGGAATACCGGCTTTTAACCGCGACAAACATGCTGACCCGCTATTTTGTCGAGATTGAATCCCCACAAGTTGAAACACGGGTAACCGCTTATGTCTAACCATCAGAATAATAAAAAAACCCACGAAGAGATGCTGGAACTGGTAAAGCAGGATCTGCAAACCGGTGTTGGTCGCAGCGTTAAACATGAGAGCGCGGCAAAACAGGTCAGCGGCGAAGCGGTTTATATCGATGACCGTCTGGAGTTTCCTAACCAGCTGCATGTCTATGCCCGCATGTCGGAACGTGCCCATGCCCGCATTACTAAGCTGGACGTTTCCCCTTGCTACGATTTCCCGGGGGTTGCCATTGCAATCACCGCTAAAGATGTACCAGGACAACTGGATATCGGTGCGGTACTGCCCGGAGACCCTTTGCTGGCCGACGGCAAAGTTGAGTTTTTTGGCCAGCCAGTATTAGCAGTTGCAGCCAACGACCTTGAAACCGCCCGCAAAGCGGCGATGGCGGCTATTGTCGAATACGAAGACCTTGAAGCGATCATCTCTGTCGAAGAAGCACTGGAAAAAGAACATTTCGTCAGCGAGCCGCATACCCACCAACGTGGCGATTCGCAAACCGCCCTTGCAAACGCCCTGCATAAAGTAAAAGGCAGCGTGCATATCGGTGGCCAGGAACACTTCTATCTGGAAACTCAGATCGCTTCCGTAGTGCCTACCGAAGACAGTGGCATGATCGTCTACGTATCAAGCCAGAACCCGACCGAAGTACAAAAGCTGGTCGCTGAAGTACTTGGCGTCTCGTTCAATAAGATTCAGATCGATATGCGTCGTATGGGCGGCGGCTTCGGTGGCAAAGAGACCCAGGCAGCAGGCCCGGCCTGTATTGCTGCAGTTATTGCCCACCACACCGGACGCCCTACCAAAATGCGTCTGCCGCGGATGGAAGATATGATGATGACCGGTAAACGTCATCCGTTCTTCAACCAGTACGAAGTCGGTTATGATGATAACGGTCGTATTACCGGCTGCGAAATGAAACTGGCCGGCGACTGCGGTTACTCCCCGGACCTGTCCAACTCCATCATTGACCGGGCGATGTTCCACAGTGATAACAGCTACTACCTGGGCGATGCCACTATTACCGGCTATCGCTGCAAGACCAATATCGCATCCAACACGGCATACCGTGGCTTCGGCGGCCCCCAGGGCCTGATCATGCCGGAAATCATCCTGGACGATATTGCACGCAGCCTGGGTAAAGATCCGCTGGATGTTCGTAAAGCCAACTTTTACGGCGAAGAAGGCCGCGATACCACCCACTACTATCAGAAGGTCGAGGATAATGTCCTGCCTGAACTGATCGCTGAGCTTGAAGAAAGCAGCGAGTACCAGAAACGCCGGGAAGAGATCAAGGCATTCAATGCCAGCAGTCCGATCCTGAAAAAAGGCCTGGCGATGACGCCGGTTAAGTTTGGTATCTCATTCACTGCGACCTTCCTTAACCAGGCCGGTGCACTGATTCATATCTACACCGATGGCAGTATCCACCTGAACCACGGTGGTACCGAGATGGGCCAGGGCCTGAATACTAAGGTTGCCCAGATCGTTGCCGAAGAGTTCCAGGTGGATTTTGATACGATTCACATCACTGCAACGGATACAGACAAGGTACCTAACACTTCACCGACAGCGGCATCCTCCGGCGCTGACCTGAACGGTAAAGCCGCTCAGAATGCAGCCCAGACCATTAAGCAACGCCTGGTTGAATTTGCCGCACGGTACTTCAACGTCACCGACGAGGATGTTGTATTCCGCAACAACCACCTGGTGATCCGTGATCAGGTGATGCCGTTTGCCGAATTTATTGAACTGGCTTATTTCAACCAGATCTCTCTGTCCAGTACCGGTTTCTACCGCACACCGAAGATCTACTACGACCGTGATCAGGCGCGTGGCCGCCCGTTCTACTACTACGCTTACGGCGCAGCTTGCAGCGAAGTTGTAATCGATACTTTAACGGGTGAGTACAAGATCCTGCGTGCCGATGTGCTGCACGATGTTGGCGCATCGCTTAACCCTGCTCTCGATATAGGCCAGGTAGAAGGCGCCTTTGTTCAGGGTGCTGGCTGGCTGACTTCGGAAGAACTGGTCTGGAATGATCAGGGCCGCCTGATGACATCCGGCCCTGCCAGCTACAAGATTCCTGCGGTAGCCGACATGCCGATCGACTTCAGGGTGAAACTGGTTGAAAACCGGAAAAATCCGGAAGATACAGTATTTAACTCTAAAGCCGTAGGTGAGCCGCCATTCATGCTGGGTATCTCAGTGTTCTGCGCCATCAAGGATGCGATTGCCAGTCTGGCCGACTACCGTGTCAGCCCGGCAATTGATGCGCCTGCGACACCGGAACGTGTGCTATGGGCTGTACAATCAGTACAACAACAGCACAGCAGCGCAGCGCAAAACGAATCCGCTTTAGAAACTGTCTAAAGCGGTAAGTCGTCTGATAACAACTCCCTGAACTATAAAGATAACAACGGGAACGGATATGAATACAAAGTGGATTAAGGCATTAGCCAAACTGGAAGCCGACGGCGTTCCGGCAGTCATGATTACAGTGGTCGACGAGCGCGGTTCTACGCCGCGCAACGCCGGTGCCAAAATGGTGGTCAGCGATGACCAGCAGTTTGACACTATCGGCGGCGGTCATCTGGAATACAAGGCGATCAAGATCGCCCGCAAGCTGTTGGAAGAAGGTCAAACCCAGCCCCGGCTGGAACGCTTTTCCCTGGGTGCAAGCCTGGGCCAGTGCTGTGGCGGCGCCACCACGTTGTTATTCGAACCGATGGGTACCGGCACTGTACAGATAGCTCTGTTCGGTGCCGGTCATGTCGGCCGTGCGCTGGCTCCGATCCTGGCCAGCCTGCCCTGCAAGATACACTGGATAGATGCCAGGGAAGATGAGTTCCCCGACACCATTCCGGAAGGCGTTAACAAGATAGTTAACGAATTTCCGGTAGATGAGGTCGAGAACCTACCGGCAAACAGCTACTTTATCGTTATGACCCATAACCACCAGTTGGATCAGGAGCTGACCGAAGCGATATTAGAGCGTAATGATTTCTCTTACTTCGGCCTGATTGGCTCGCTGACTAAGCGCAACAAGTTTATCCATCGACTTAAAGCTAAAGGCTTTGTCGAGGACCAGATAGAGCGGATGACATGCCCGATGGGCATCCCGGAAGTTAAAGGCAAGCTACCCGCTGAGATCGCAGTATCTGTCGCCGGTGAAGTTATCGCACAGTACAACGCTGCGTTCGGCTGCGAACAGCAAACGCCGCCTCAGGAAACCACTATCGTAGAACGCCTGGCGATTTAGCCCGTCGCGCCCCATTGAAAAAAACGAGACAAAAACCACATGACACAGCCTAAGCAAACGATTCAAGCTTACCGCGCAGCTATCCTGGACAGTATTGGCGATCCCGCTGAAGTTGGGATTGAAGCCAGTTATCGCTATTTTGAAGACGGTCTGATGGTCGTAGAAAACGGCCAGATAACAGCGTTGGGCGAGGCCAGCAATCTGCTAAAAGATCTGCCAGCCGACGTGCCGGTAAAGCAGTATACGGACGCGCTGATCACCCCGGGATTCATTGATACTCATATCCACTACCCCCAGACCGGTATGATCGCCTCTTACGGCGAGCAACTGCTGGACTGGCTGGAGAACTACACCTTCCCGGCAGAACACCGCTTTGAAGACAAAAAGCACGCCGATGAAGTGGCCGATATTTTCCTCACCGAACTGCTGCGTAACGGCACGACTACTGCTCTGGTCTTTGGCACAGTACATCCACAATCCGTCGATGCGTTCTTTGAGGCCGCAGAACAACGCGACCTGCGAATGATCGCCGGCAAAGTAATGATGGACCGCAATGCGCCTGAAACCCTGACCGACACCCCTGAAAGCAGCTACCAGGACAGTAAAGCTCTGATCGAACGCTGGCACGGCAAAGGCCGGCTGCATTATGCGGTAACGCCGCGTTTTGCACCGACCAGTACCAGCGAACAGCTGGCTGCCGCAGGTAAGCTGCTGGGGGAATATGAAGGTCTGTATATGCATACGCACCTGTCGGAAAACAAACAAGAGGTCGAGTGGGTCAAGGAACTGTTCCCGGAACAGAATGGCTACCTGGACGTCTATGATCATCACAACCTGCTGAGTGAGCGTTCAGTATTTGCCCACGGCATCCATCTCTGTGACGACGAGTGCAAGCGACTGGCAGAAACCGATTCAGCTATCGCCTTCTGCCCGACCTCCAACCTGTTCCTGGGTAGCGGTCTGTTCGACCTGCCAAAGATGGAAGCGCATAAAATCAAAGTGGGTTTAGGTACCGATGTTGGCGCAGGCACCAGCTTCTCGATTCTGCAAACCATTAATGAAGCCTATAAAGTAATGCAGTTACAGGGCGAGAAACTGAACCCGTTTAAGTCACTGTATCTGGCTACTTTAGGTGGTGCCCGGGCACTCAAACTTGAAGATAAAGTCGGCAACCTGGAGCCTGGAACAGAGGCTGACTTTACTGTGCTGGACTACAACTCCACACCATTGATGGGCTATCGCATGGCTCAGGCCAAAACCCTTGAAGAGCGCCTGTTTGTAATGATGACGCTGGGTGATGACCGGGCCGTACAAGAGACCTTCGCGGCAGGCCGCTCGGTCTACCTTCGCGACTGAGGCGTCGTTTTCGCAGACCCCATAAACAAAAAAACGCCCTGATGGGCGTTTTTTTTGTTTTCCTTTTTAAGCAAAGCAGAAGCGTCTACTGGCCTACTTTTTGCCCCGAACATTTGAAAACACAGCCTTCAGATCATCGGAGGCATTATCATCATCCAGACTCAGTTTTTTCTCGACATGATCCAGATGATGCATCATCAAACGCACCGCTTTACTCTTATCCCGTTTCTTGATTGCATCGATCAGTTCGAAGTGCTCGTCATAGGAACAATGGGATTTAGCACCGCTCTCGAACTGGGCAATAATAAGCGAACACTGGGACACCAGGCTACGCTGAAAGCTCAGTAGTGGCGGATTGTCCGCCATCTCGGCCATCTGCAGGTGAAACTCACCGGATAAGCGAATCCCGGCACCGCGATCACCGCGGGAAAAACACTCCTGCTCTTCCAGCACCAATTGGTTTAGCTTATCGATCTGACTATCTTCAGCATTATCGATCACCAGCTCGGTAACCGCCTTTTCGACGATCCGGCGGGCAAATACGATCTGACGTGCTTCTTCAATCGTTGGACTGGCAACAACAGCCCCCCGGTTGGGCCGCAACACCACAACCTGCTCATGCCCCAAACGGGACAGTGCGCGTCGGATGATGGTGCGGCTTACGCCAAAGATTTCACCGAGGGACTCTTCATTGAGCTTAGTTCCGGGAGCAAGTCGCTGCTCAAGGATTGCATCAAAGATATGCGCATAAACGACATCATCTTGAGTGCTCTTATTTTTGCGGCCTTTTTCAGGTGCAATCGCGTGTAATGTTTGATTCATAGACTCTACTATCTACATAGCTGTACAGAACAAATAGTGCGTGCTTCAACAACGAACCTGCTTCAGACATGGGCACGCTAATAATATAGACAAATAGTACATAAAAGCCTGTATTTTGTACACAGCACTGCCCGAACCACTCCGTTAATACTCACTTATTATAGTAAATCTAGTTGTTACCCTGCTATAGACTTGTAGCAACTTAGATCAACAGTATGATTCATAAGCGGATTTTCAACTTTCAGCAACCAAGCTAAAGCTTGACTTTTTTGTATACAATTGTAATATAACAACCCATACAATCCCTGCTTTTCTTTGGCGACAGGTCTTCCTGTAGCCTTTCCTGTATACCCCTCCTTTGAGGGCCCTCTTCTGTAAATTATGGAGTACGACTATGACCCTGGATACCTGGCTACTATTTTGTTCTGCTTCCCTGCTGGTAATACTGATTCCAGGCCCACTGTCCCTGCTGATGGTAGCCAACAGCCTTAACCATGGCTTGCTGCGCAGCACGCCGGCATTCATTGGTGGAGTCAGTGCCTCCCTTATCCTGCTGATCGCTTCCGCATCCGGGCTCGGCGCCCTGCTGCTGGCCTCTGAAGATCTATTCAGCTTTATACGCTATGCCGGCGCAGCTTATCTTATCTACCTTGGCTTTATGACATGGAAAGACGCCCGCCAGGCAGCGAAACCGCAACAAGACACCTCAGTACCTTCGGTCAGCTTTGCTCCTATGTTCTTGCGCGCATTTACCCTGGGTATCAGCAACCCCAAAGACATCCTGTTTTTTGTCGCTTTTCTGCCTCAGTTTATTAATCCTGAAACGGCTTTAGGCACCCAATTACTGGTCATGACCGCTAGCTGGTGCGTCCTCGATCTGTGCTGCAAACTGGCCTACGGTACCAGTGCCCGCCTGTTAGCGCCGGTATTACGCAAAGGTCGTCACATGCAGACTTTTAACCGTTTCAGTGCGGGACTGTTCGTCAGTGCCGGTACTGCGGTGATTCTTAAATAGTCAAAAACAGTTACCTCTGATCGGACAGATAGCCCTCAGCCGATACTATCAATCCACAACGATGGCTATAAAAAAAGCCGCCAGGTCAGACCTGGCGGCTTTTTTACATTTGATAGCAATGCTAGCTACTTAGCTGCCCCGATAAGTCGAATAGCTGTACGGGGAAATTAACAGGGGTACATGATAGTGCTCACCTTCATCGGCGACACCAAAGCGCAACACGACCTCATCGAGAAATGCCGGTTCAGGCAGCTCAACGCCACGCTTGCGATAATAGGCGCCCACACTGAACACCAGCTCATAAACACCTTTGGTAAAATCACTGCCTTCCAAAACCGGTTGATCACAGCGACCATCATCATTGGTATTGACGGTAGTGATCAGCTCCCGCTCAGTACCAATTCGGTAGAGTGCGACCGGAATATCGTTACCCGGACAACCGTGGGCGGAGTCCAGCACATGCGTAGTTAAATAACCCATAAATTTATTACAGTGCCTGAAGCACTCTCCTGAGTATTGTTAGTATTAGCCGGCCCGGCAATTTAACAACGGGCCAGCAGCCATTAGATATGACCACTATAGAGCAGAAACCGAAAACACATCAACAATAATTTATACTTTTGTATACATTATCAGCCAAAATTAGCTAAACCAGCTCTAAATCCATATGCAAACCCGGCAAAAAGTCACTCACATAAGCAGAGAGCCTAACATAAACACACAAAACCTGACCCGCGAGACAAGTTTTTTTTGCATTTTGTGATATTTATTGTATACAATGAGTGGAGTTAATGTTTATATTTATACCATCATTAAAGAATACTTTGATTTTCTCTGCACCCTAAGGAGTCGACCCGTGAGCAATGACTATCCACGCGATCTGATCGGATACGGCAATAACCCACCACACCCTCGTTGGCCAGACCAGGCACGTATTGCTATATCTTTCGTACTTAACTACGAAGAAGGTGGTGAGCGCTGCATTCTTCACGGCGATAATGAATCTGAAGCCTTCCTGTCTGAAATGCCTGGCGCGCAGTCGCTGTCTGGTGTGCGTAACATGAGCATGGAATCATGCTATGAATATGGCAGCCGCGCTGGTGTATGGCGTCTTCTGAAACTGTTCAACAAATATGAAATCCCACTGACGATCTTTGCTGTTGCAATGGCCGTTGAACGTCATCCTGAAGTCGCCCGGGCGATGGCAGCAGCCGGCCACGAGATCTGCAGCCATGGCTATCGCTGGATCGACTATCAGTACACCAGCGAAGCGGAAGAACGTGAACACCTGAACAAAGCGATCGAAATCATCACTCAGGTTACCGGCAACCGTCCGGACGGTTGGTATACCGGTCGCAACAGCCCCAACACCCGAAATCTGGTGATGGAAGAAGGCGGTTTCCTGTACGACTCCGATGCCTACGATGACGACCTGCCCTACTGGGTCGATAACAACGGCACAGGTCATCTGGTAATCCCTTATACACTGGATACCAATGACATGCGTTTTGCCACACAGCAGGGTTTCAATAGTGGCGAGCAATTTTATCAGTATCTGAAAGACAGTTTTGACACCTTATATGCAGAAGGCGCTGATGCTCCGAAGATGCTGTCTATCGGTCTGCACTGTCGACTGATCGGACGCCCGGCCCGGATCGCAGCATTAGAACGTTTTATTGCCTACGCCAAAAGCCACGAACAGGTCTGGTTCACCCGTCGCGTCGATATAGCAAAGCACTGGCATGAGAACCACCCATACAACCCGGAGACATCCCGATGAGCAAAAACTATTTTAAATCCTGCACCCCGAGCCAGATGAACCGGGAAAGTTTTGTTCAAACCTTCGGCGATATCTATGAGCACTCGGCCTGGGTCGCTGAGCAAGCCTACGATCAGGGTATCGATTCCAGCCACGACGAGATTACATGCCTGCAACAACGTATGGCTGCAATTATGCTGGGTGCTGAAAAACAGGCACAACTTGATCTGATAAATGCCCACCCGGATCTCGCGGGTAAAGCAGCAATCGCCGGAGAGCTGACCGATTCCTCTACTTCAGAGCAGTCAGGAGCCGGTATCAGCGATTGTAACGCACAAGAGTTTGCCCGTTTTACGCAGCTCAATGATGCCTATAAAGCCAAATTCAACTTCCCTTTCATCATGGCAGTGAAAGGCAGTAATCGTCACCTGATCCTGGCCGCGTTTGAGGAGCGAATCCACAACAGCCCGGAGCAGGAGTTTGCCAGAGCAGTAACAGAGATTAATAAAATTGCCCAGTTTCGACTGGAAATAATGTAACCAATATCAGCCACGGTGAGTCAAAATATGAGCACAGCAACATTTCAAAAATTCATTAACCTGGCCGATGCACGCCTGGGTAGTAAAGCCACTTTCGTGACCGATGACTGGTTCGCTGCAGTAGACCGCATGCTGCAGCCGGAAGCACCGGTCTGGAAAGAAGGTGTTTTCGATGACAACGGTAAGTGGATGGACGGCTGGGAATCCCGCCGTAAGCGCTTTGAAGGCTATGACTTTGCCGTTATTCGCCTCGGTGTTCCAGGTGTGATCAAAGGTATCGAAATTGATACTTCGTTCTTCACCGGCAACTTTCCACCATCAGCATCTCTTGAGGCTTGCTTCTGCCCTGAAGGCGATCCGGCTGACAATGCTGAATGGACTGAACTGCTGGGCGCAGTCAGCCTCAACGGTGACAGCCAGCACCTACACGCTGTAGCTGATGATCGTCCATGGACTCATATTCGTTTTAACATTTTCCCGGATGGTGGTGTAGCCCGTCTTAAGGTTTACGGCATCCCGTACCTTGACTGGTCGAACATCGGCAGCGATCAGGAAATTGACCTGGCAGCCTCCCTGAGCGGCGGCCGCGCCCTCGCTTGCAGCGATGAACATTTCGGTACTATGAGCAACATTCTCAACCCGGGCCGCGGTATCAATATGGGTGATGGCTGGGAAACCGCTCGTCGCCGCACACCAGGTAATGACTGGGTAATCGTCGCGCTGGGCCATCCTGGTGAGATCAGCCGTATTGTAGTCGACACCCTGCACTTTAAAGGTAACTATCCTGATAGCTGTTCAATTCAGGCGGCCTACGTTAAAGGCGGTACCGACGAGCAGATCGAAACCCAGAGCCTGTTCTGGAAAGAGCTATTGCCGGCACAGAAGCTGGAGATGCATCAGGAGCACGAGTTTGTAGAACAGATCCGCAATACTGGCCCGATAACCCATATTCGTCTGAATATCTTCCCGGATGGCGGCGTCAGCCGACTGAAACTGTTCGGTAACATCTCTGATAAGAAAGCCGACTGAGGTAAGTATGCTGATTCTTCGTCCACAGCCACTGACAGCTGAAGCCTTCGCCCCTTACGGCGATGTGATCGAAACCGCGGATCGTGACTTTTTCATGATCAACAACGGTTCGACCCAACGTTTTCACCGACTGGCCGAAGTACAACTCGGCACGCCTGAGGATCAAGGCATTATCAGTATTTTCAGGGCTCAGGCCCTGGAGATGCCGCTAGCCATCAAAATGATGGAGCGCCACCCTCTGGGCAGTCAGGCTTTCATACCACTGAAGCAGAACCCGTTTCTGCTATTAGTGGCAGAGCCCGGTGAGAATCCACAGCCTGAAGCGATAAAAGCATTTATCACCGACGGTAGCCAGGGTGTTAACTATCACCTGGGCGTATGGCATCACCCGATCCTCTGCTGCGTAGATGAAGATGACTTCCTGGTGGTCGATCGCCAGGGAGAAGGTAACAACTGCGATGAGTTCTTTTTTGCCGAGGGGACAGAGATCCTGCTCGACCCCGGCAAGTAACTCACTGCTAAACAGAAATAAACCCTATAACAATAATACTTTTGACCTTTAACAGTGACTGTACGGTCAAATCTATATGAGGAGTAAACAATGGATCCGCATATTACTGAATGGCTGAACCTGGCGGTTCGCTGGGCCCATATGATCGCAGGTATCGCCTGGATCGGCGCGTCCTTTTATTTTAACTGGCTGGAAAACCACCTGGACCGGAGCAAGCCCCGTAAAGGACTGACCGGTGACTTGTGGGCGATCCATGGTGGTGGTATTTACCATCTGGAGAAATACAAGCTGGCACCACCACAAATGCCAGAAACGCTGCACTGGTTTAAGTGGGAAGCCTATGCCACATTCCTGACAGGCTTCTTCCTGCTGGCGGTAGTTTACTATCTCAATGCTCAACTGTATCTGGTTGCACCGGGCTCAGATCTGAGTTCAGGCGCCGCTATCGCTATCAGCGTTGGCAGCCTGATTGCAGGCTGGTTTATTTACACTACGCTGTGTGATTCTGCACTGGGTAAAAAACCGGCGCTACTGGCTGCGATACTGTTCATTCTGCTGGTTGCTGCAGCCTGGGGCTTCTCTCAGGTATTCAGCGGACGCGGTGCCTTTATCCATGTTGGTGCGATCATCGGTACTATCATGGTTGGTAACGTATTCCGTGTGATCATGCCGGCACAGCGTGCACTTGTTGGTGCGATTGAAGCGGGCCGCGAACCGGATCCTGCGCTGCCGGCCAAAGGCCTGTTGCGTTCACGCCACAACAACTACTTCACCCTGCCGGTGCTGTTCATTATGATCAGCAATCACTTCCCGAGCACTTATGGCCACGAATACAACTGGGCAGTTCTGGCAGCCCTTGCGGTACTGAGCGTATTAGCGCGCCATTACTTCAACACCCGCCACGAATCCCAGAAGTACGCCTGGACCCTGCCAGCTACAGCCTTCGGCATGATCGCCCTGGCCTTTGTTGTAGCGCCTAAACAGGTAGCTCCTGCGAACCAGGAACAGCAGATCAGCTTCGCTGAAGTTGAGCAAGTAATCAGCGAACGTTGCTCTGTATGCCACTCGGCTACTCCAAGCTTTGCTGGTTTCAGCACCGCACCGGCCGGAGTTATTCTCGACAAACCGGAGCAGATGCAAACACTGGCATCTCAGATCCATGCCCAGTCAATTGCCACTCAGGCGATGCCGTTGGGTAATATCACACAGATGACCCAGCAAGAGCGTGATCTGGTAGGCCTGTGGATAGCCAAAGGCGCGCCAATCGAGTAACGCCCTCCTTAGTACTTACAGCTAAGCAATAAACACCGGCCAGTTTAATACTGCCGGTGTTTTTTCAGGACCGAATAACCAGTTACCTCCGATGCTCTCCTGCAGCAAAGCAAAACCAGCCCCTATTACACTCAGATCATATAATCCTCCTTGAGCAAGCTGCCGAACTGGGCTAACATTGGTCTACAATAACCTAACCCAGAAGTCAGAAAAAATCAGGAGCGGCGTATACCAATGGCTAGTATCAGGGAGCGCAACCGGGAACTGATTATTCAGGCTGCGAGTGAAATCTTCGCCAACCGCGGCTATGCGGCAACCAAAACTGTCGATATCGCCAGCCTGGCAGGCCTGCCTAAAGCCAACGTCTATTACTACTTCAAGACCAAAGAGAACCTCTACCGCAGCGTACTTGAGAGCGTAATCGAGCCTCTGCTGCAGGCATATGTACCTTTTTACGAACACACTGATCCGGCAGCTGCGCTGGAACAGTATATTCGCGCCAAGATCCGCATCTCCCAGCAACACCCCCATGCATCGAAGGTATTCGCCAGCGAAATAATGCATGGCGCGCCTCACCTGCCTGAGGATATTTCTCTGCAGATGATGGAACACACACGCCAGAGCAGCGCACTAATTCAGTCATGGATTGATCAAGGACTGATGGCCGAAGTTGATCCTCAGCACCTGCTATTTACCATCTGGGCTTCAACTCAGACCTATGCCGATTTCGACTGGCAGATAACCCAGATTACCGGCAAAGAAAAGATGGAACAGGAAGACTACGATGCCGCAGCAGAACTGATTGTTCAGCTGGTACTTAAAGGCTGTGAAGTGCGCTCGCCCGTCACGACTGACTGAAACAACAGCAGACCATTACTAAAAAGCCCCTGACCAGTCGAAACTGATCAGGGGCTTTTTTAGTAGCCAGCGCAGCGCTTAACTGCTTAACGTTATACCTGGTTAATTATACAAAGCAGCCATCAACAAACAAACCTGCCGCCTTGACGCCGCTGATAGCGCACTGCTCATCAATGTCCGAAGTATCGCCTGTTATACCGATCGCACCCAGCACTTCATTCTTCTCATCACGA
This sequence comes from Amphritea sp. HPY, assembly GCF_050870985.1. Taxonomy (NCBI): domain Bacteria; kingdom Pseudomonadati; phylum Pseudomonadota; class Gammaproteobacteria; order Oceanospirillales; family Oceanospirillaceae; genus Amphritea; species Amphritea sp. HPY. Next base: position 2,066,568 of record NZ_CP194015.1, read on the forward strand.
ATCAACACACCGCCCGCAACCGGGATCAGGCTACCCTGCGCAAGGGTATTCAAAGCAGAGACAAAAGCAGGCCGGTCCTGGGCATCCTCTCCCAAAGCACGGGAGGATTTACCCATCGCTACCGCCCCCCACGCCTTACCAATCGCGATATCAGGGCGCATCATGCTTGCCCCATCCTGACGCTGCAGAGAGATCAGTTTGCCTCCATTATCCAGTATCGCCACCGTCAACGGCGAGGTTTTAAGTTCAAGGCCCTTATCGAAGGCAGCCTGTGTAATAGTGATCGAGCTCTCCAGATTCAATCGGCTCATAGTTAATACTCCTGATAAATTGCAAGATTAAAAATGCGTGAGGGCTTCCGATACCTGGATCAAATGACACGGACAGACAGTATTTAAACTGCTTACTGATGATGGTCATGATGTATGCATAGCCCTGAATATATAAACCAACATACAATCAAACAACATCTTTGTATACAAAGTATCGAGTGATTTTATTTCACATTGAGAAAAACAAGCATAATGACGCGCTTCAAGTACCTATATACCAGCATTATAAATTCACAAACCCACTTCTTGACTTCTGAGTCAGGTTTTGACTAGAATGAAGCTATGCTCATTGTATACAAACACGCACAACCTGCCTTCGCAGAAGCTGCACTGGATTACGATTAGCCAAGCCCCTTTCATACCCGGAGGATACACCGATGAATAGCGAGCAAACTCCCGATAAAAAAGTAAAAATCCTCGCCACTCTGGGTCCAGCAATCGAATCACCAGCCCAGGTTCGTGAACTGGTCAAACAAGGCGCTAATATTTTCCGCCTTAACTTCAGCCATGGAGAACACCAGGACCACGCCGAACGCCTGGACTGGATACGCAGCGTCGAACGGGAAATGAATACACCCATTGGCGTACTGATGGACCTGCAGGGGCCAAAGCTTCGTGTCGGCAACTTTACAGAAGGATCAGTCTGCCTCGAGAAAGGCCAGCAATTCAGACTTGACCTGGATCCCACACCCGGCAATAAACAGCGGGTTAACCTGCCCCATCCTGAAATAATCCAGGCACTGAAACAGAATATGGATCTGCTACTGGATGACGGAAAGCTCCGCCTGCGGGTACTGCAGAAGAATGACTCAAGTATTCTCACAGAAGTTATCGTCGGTGGTGAGCTGTCAGACCGTAAAGGGGTCAATGTACCCGAGGCAGTTCTGCAGCTGAGCCCTTTAACTGAAAAAGACCGCCGCGACCTGGAGTTTGGACTGCAGATCGGTGTCGACTGGGTCGCCCTCTCTTTCGTACAGCGCCCTGAAGATATCGTCGAAGCCCGCGAACTGATCCAGGACCGCGCTTTCCTGATGGCTAAGATAGAGAAGCCCTCTGCAGTTGAACATCTGGATGAGATTGTCGAACTCTGTGATGCGATCATGGTTGCCCGTGGTGATCTCGGGGTTGAACTGCCAGCAGAAACGATACCGGCAATTCAGAAACGCATCATCCAGACCTGCCGCCATAAAGGTCGCCCGGTGGTGGTTGCTACGCAGATGCTGGAATCGATGCGCTTCTCTCCGGCGCCAACCCGTGCCGAAGTAACCGATGTTGCCCACGCCGTATATGAAGGGGCCGACGCAGTGATGCTTTCGGCAGAAACCGCTTCCGGAGACTATCCTGTCGATGCGGTCAATATGATGAGCAAGATTATCCGCAATATTGAAGCCGATCCCGGTTATCACCCACAACTTGATATTAACCGTCCGCAGCCAAACGCCACTACCGAAGATGCGATCAGCTGCGCAATTCGCAGGGTTTGCGGCATTCTCGATGTTTCAGTCCTGATCAACTTTACCAGCTCAGGGGCAACCGGTCTGAGAGCCGCTCGAGAGCGCCCTAAAGCACCAATTCTTAACCTGACGCCAAACCTTAGTACAGCACGTAAACTGACACTTGTCTGGGGTATCCATTCAGTCGTTAATCCGGAATTTGCCCAGATTGGCGAAATAACGCCCACAGCACTGGAAGAAGCTAAGCGGCAGGGCATGGCTCAACCGGGTGATACGGTAATAGTGACCGCCGGTATGCCGTTCGGCCAGCCAGGCAGCACTAATATGATGCGTATAGAGAGCGTTTGTTAATGTAAATAATTTCTCTCCCTTTCCAGAGGGACCTTTCGGGGCTTTAAGGTAAACTTAAAGCCCCTTTTTTATCTGAACGGTTAATCGTATTACAGCCTGACCGATCTGTGACTGATATTTAAGAAACTATGACCACACTTTTTTTCGATCTCGATGGCACACTGCTGGATACCCAGGCGGGAATCGCAGGCTCAATCCGCCATGCCCTATCCGAGCTAGGCCATCCCGGTGTATCTGAGGAGCAGCTAAAACGCTGTTTCGGTCCGCCCCTACGCCATAGCTTCGCGCAGTTACTCGATACCGATAAGCAAGCCCTTATTATCCAGGCCGTGACTCTGTTCAGGCAGCACTACCTGAACCACGGAATCAGCACCTATGAAGTCTACCCGGGCATAATCGATCTGCTTGAACAACTTTGCCAGAATCAGACCCGGTCACCGATTCAAAATAGCAACCCTGTAACAATGCATATCCTGACCGCCAAGCCCCAGAAACAGGCTGAATGGCTGATTACTCATTCCGGTTTAGAGGTTTTTTTTGATAGCGTATATGGCAGCGAAGATAACGGTATAAAAAGCAATAAATCCAGCCACCTTGCAATGCTGTTGAACGAAACCGATATCCCGAAAGCAAACTGCTGGATGGTGGGTGACAGGGATAGCGATATCTTTGCAGCAAAAGACAATGACATAGCCTCAGTAGCGGTACACTGGGGCTATGGTGATCGACAGGAACTTTACCAGAGCGACAGCGATCACCACATCACTATACCGCAGCAGCTGCTGCCACTGCTGTCCCTGTAGATAACAAGTTAACGACCAATACTATGTACAGGGTCTATGCTGCAGAACGCGAAAAAAGATCTTAGAGTATTTTTCAGAGGTACTGCTCAACAAAAACCGCCGCTTCTTCACGGGTAAAAAATTCTTCTAAACGCACAAAGCCGGAGACCACTGAGCTTTTTATCGAAACAACTCTTCCAGCAATATTCCTTTCTGTAATCCAGCTATCCGGTAAACCATCCAAAGAGTGAAAAGGCGCAGGGTTACCATTGCCGAAGCGTGATATTTCAATATCTCCACTGGTCTGGTCCATAAATGCAGGACTGAAACTATGCTGGTTGTTTGCCTGGCTAACGCCACCGGTACCAGAATACTGCTGGTTCTCAAGCGGCAGATCGACTGCGGAAGTCAGGTCAGATGTTTCGGATGACTGCGACATTTTGCTTATCTCCTCGTCAGGTCAGAGATACTCTCTGGATGGATAGTTATCCACTCCTTTGGCCACTGTTCCAAGCTTAGGAAGCAATCCGAAATTACTACATAGTACTTTGGCACCAATACCTATCTTCTTTGGTCGCAAATATAAAGCATTGAAAGCACTGCTATATCAATACAATCTCAGCCATCATGATTCTCGCAGACAAAAAAAACCGCTGCAATAACAGCGGTATAAAAATGGTCAGTTGAGCCGATAAAGGATCAGGCCTCTGATTGACCACAGCAGTTGAGCGTACCTACCGGAACCTGATCAGCATGGAAATAGCTTGCTGAACAGCAATAAAAATCATTCCAGCCTGGAAGTGAAGAATCAACATCATCTATTGGGGGAACCGTGCAATCTTTCATCTCCACCTCCTGAAACTTAAAAACAATACCCGAGTAATTAAGTTGGTTATTCTATATATCCTAGCAATTTAGTCAACTAATATTTTTATATTATGTCTGCCTCATTCTTCCTTCCCTACAACCCCAATCAATGGTGCGCAGGCGCTCTTCTGCAAACCCGGCAAACACGCCAGCCTCTTTGGCGTAACGGGGCCAATTAGCTCCCCTCCCCCCCTGTTATCTCATTGATAATCTGACAGGCTTCTTTACGGAATGATTGCGCCGGGATCAGCAGGCCTGCCGGATGAAGTCATCCCTGCTCCTCTATCACCAACCCATACAAAAAAGGGCTGGTATCGCTACCAGCCCTTTTAATACTTCTCACAACAGCCGATCCTGCATCTGACTGTTACACTGCGCAATCTAACTTAGCTTTACACTTTCCATAATAGGTTGCAGGTCCGGCTTATTGGCAAAGATTTCCTCTTCGCTCAGGCCAACCATTTCATAGGGCAGGACCAGCCATTTATCACTGGTATTAACGTAGTAATCAGGCACCCGCTCGGTACGGTTGTTATCCGGCTTATACCAGGGCACCGCGACTCTCACATCAGCCGGCATATTACGTTTTACGCGCCGGGACAGTTGCTCAATCACCGCGTTGATACTGATACCGGAGCTGAATACATCATCAACGATCAGTAGTTTATCGTCATGATTCAGGTTCTCCAGCAGGTACCGTAAACCGTGCACTTTAATATTCTGCTGGTCTTCGATCATCGACTGATAGCTTGGCAAGCCCTGATATGAGGTACGAATCGCAATGTGGTCGGTCTTCACACCCAGGTACTGCAGGCACTCCTGAACGTAGATACCGACGGTGCTGCCACCACGCCAGATACCCACTATAAAGTCAGGACGATAACCGCTTTCAAAAATCTGCGCACCTAAGCGAAATGAATCGCAGATCAGAGCGTCTTCTTTAATAAATAACTTTTCCAAAATAATAACCCGCCTTAAACCTGAACAGATGACCGTAATTATCACTACAGCCAATTGTATAAACTCTACCGATCGTTCACTTAGCTTCGGTTGGTATCAGATGTTTAATGATATCGAACAGCTCTGGTCGATGTTCTGCGATCTCATCAGCCGTTAGCCCTTCCAGCGAATGGGGATATTTGAGCCAGGCTTCAGTCTCGTGCAGATAGTACTCAGGATCGACCCCGGTCTTATTTCGGGTCGGCTTAAAGTAAGGCACCGCAATGCGGATATCTTCCGGCGAATTAAGTCGACACTTCTGTTTCAGCTCTTTGATAACCGCCTGAATCGTTAAGCCAGTATCGTACACATCATCGACAATCAGCAGCTTGTCGGTCGCGGTGATGTTTTTAATCAGGTAGTCCATGCCATGAATCAGCACAGTTTTGGAGCGGCCATCGATACCGGCGCTGTAAGACGATGTTCTGATTGCGATATGGTCGCTTTCGACACCGTAGTAAGCCAGGAACTCCTGCACCGCAACTCCAATAGGGGTGCCACCACGCCAGATTGCGATAATATAGTTTGGCCGGAAACCATCATTGAGGATCTGCGCCCCAAGACGAAATGAATCGTCCAGCAAAGTTTGCGGATCAAGGTATGTCTTTTCGATCATAAATATTCACTCCATCGGCCGCTCCGAAATACACTTACCGGAACGGCTATCTATCTCTCTGCATCACTATCAAAATAACGTTTGCTGCAACTTTAAATATAACTATTTACAGCACATCAATATAACCACGCCAGTCAACACAGACCGTTTGAGCAAGAGTATAAACTACTCTCCAAGATGAATGGACCCGAGTTTAAAAAATCCTTCCCGAATGGTGCATTGTGCTTATTGAGATAGTCTCAAAGACGCTATAAAATCCACACCCCAATTCTCCACTCAGAAGCATCGCTAAATGGAACCCGTTACCCTGATCGGCCTGCTGGCTGCCTGCTGCACCACTGTCGCTTTCATTCCCCAGGTGATTCAGATCTTGCGTACCGGCAATGTCGATGGCATATCCCTGATGATGTATTCCGTATTCACTATCGGCGTCACCTGCTGGCTTATTTATGGCCTGGCACTAGATGACCTGCCAATGATCCTGGCGAATACGATCACCCTGATTCTGGCGGGGATGGTGCTGGCTTTAACTATACTTAAGCGCCGTAAAATGAAAGTCACTGCCGGGTAATGCCTCAGCATTTTCTTCTTTTCATGCTCCTTCTAATTACCTCCCTTTATTTCACAAACGGAGCCTGAATAGAATTCAGGACAAGTATTCATATCAATCCGCTTTGCCGCAAACTGAATCAAACGTCACTTGACCTTCCCCCAACTGGATACTTTATCCTGCGTGCCAATGAAAGTACCAATTTATCGACCGGAAAAAGCGAATAACTTGAGCTGGCGGTGTATTATGTCGCCCTGTCGACCACCGACTCACCTGTCAATCTGTTGTATGTAAGGATTTTGCTTCAATGCGTAAGACCGTTATTGCTACTGCGTTAATATTTTTTACTGCCATCACACCTCAGCTGGTATCAGCCCACGGCGGCGCCAGCGGGATCGTTAAAGAACGCATGGATCTGATGGACGATATGAAAGGTGCCGTAAAAAAGGTTGCTGCCATTTTTAAAGGTGACATAGAACATAACCCTGACACCATACGTGACGCTGCACTTATTATCCGTGATCATTCCGGCGACGCTATGACAAAACTATTCCCAACAGATAGCCTGTCGGGGCACAGTGAAGCAACCCCTGCGATCTGGCAGGAATGGCAGCGTTTCCAAAAGCTGTCCGACCGACAAGTTAAGCTGGCACAGGGGCTATATAACGCGGCTGACAATAAGGGCGAATCGAGTCAGGGGCATATGATGGGGTCACAGTCAATGATGGGCTCCGCGTCCATGATGGGTTCTGACTCTATGATAAGAGGCGATGAAAAAATGCTTCACATGGACGATCCTGACTATCTCGGCACTATGCCTGCCAGTATGGTTTTCAAAATGCTCACCGATAACTGTTCCTCCTGCCACGAGCGCTATCGCAAAGAGATGTAACAGAGAAGCCTATGAAAAAGCGATGGTTAATTAGCCCCGTTCTGGCATTGCTTGTGATAGCCCTCTTATTTACATTCTGGGCGAGCACACCATTGCGAGCCGCCTTTAACAGCTCGCCAGAGCAGACTCAACTCAATGCTAAGCCCGGTAATATTGCTAATGGTGCTTATCTTGCCAGAGCGTCAGGCTGTATCGCCTGTCATACTGATAAAGAAGCGCCTGGTCAACCTCTTGCGGGAGGAGCACCGTTGCAGACCCCGTTTGGTACCTTCTACGCTCCGAATCTGACTACAGATAAGACACATGGAATCGGCAACTGGACTTTGCAACAGTTTGCCCAGGCCCTGCGTCACGGTATTTCCCCTGCTGGCGAACCCTACTACCCGGCCTTTCCTTACACGTTCTACACCCGCCTGAGCGACCAGGATATCGCAGACCTTTGGGCGGCCTTTAAGACGGTACCACCAGCTAACCAGGCCAATACGGCGCATAAGCTGGGCTTCCCGTTCAATATCCGCCAGGGTGTGGCACTATGGCAAAGCATGTTCATGGAGGATCAGCCTTTCACTCCTTCGAAGGCTCAGAATCAGCACTATAATCGGGGGAAATATCTGGTAGAGAGTGCTGCGCATTGTGCGGCCTGTCATAGCCCCCGCAATCTGCTCGGAGCCCTGGAGAAGGAGCAGCTTTTCACCGGCAGTCCGTCATTACTGGAAGGCGAAGGATCGGTTCCTGCTATTACAGCTCAGGCTCTGACAGAAGCTGGCTGGACTGAATCCGATCTGTCTTATGCTCTGCAATCAGGAATCAAAGCCGACGGTGATGTATTTGGTGGCAGTATGTCAGAAGTGGTCCGCGATGGAACATCTTTCCTGCAAAAGCAGGATCTGGATGCCATCGCTTACTATCTGTTTAACAAGGACTAGCGGCTACATCTGAGGCCCAATTGCCAGATTCCCAAGTATGAAAAGCCAGCATACGCTGGCTTCTGACATTCAGATTAGGACAAAAATACCTGTTAACCCATCTGCGCCTGCAGATAGTTCGGCAGACCAACCTTCTGAATCAGGCCCAGCTGTTGTTCCAGCCAATAGGCATGGTCTTCTTCGGTATCTTTTAGCTGCCCTTCCAACATTTCACGGCTGACATAATCCTGCTCATCCTCACAGAGTTTAATCGCAGCCTTCAGCGCTTTATCCACTGAATATTCAATCTGCAGGTCGCTTTCCAGCATCTCCGGCACATTTGTTCCGATATTAAGACCATGACGTTTGCTCAGATCCGGCGTACCTTCCAGAAACAGGATTCGTTCGATCAGCAAAGCCGCATGGCCTTTCTCATCATCGAACTCATGATCGATGCGCTCGAAAAGCTTTTCAAAACCCCAGTCCTGATACATACGGGAGTGAATAAAATACTGATCCATCGCGGTCAACTCACCGGCCAAAAGCTGGTTCAGTGTACTGATAACTTTATCGCTTCCTTTCATCTTGATCACCTCTCAATTACATCTGTGACTGCAGATAGTTTTCAATACCCGTATGCCGCATCAGGTACTGCTGGGTCTCAATCCAATCGACATAATCTTCCTCATATTTCAGGATATCTTCCAGCAATTCACGGCTGACATAATCCCCTTTAGTCTCGCAGTATGCGATCGCCTCCCGCAATTGCTTCAGCTGCTCCAGCTCCAGCTCCATATCGCATTTCAGCATCTCTTCAGTATGCTCACCGATACGCAGCCGTCCGAGATTCTGAAGATTAGGCAACCCTTCGAGCAACAGAATCCGCTCAATCAGATCGTCTGCCTGCTTCATATCTTTGATTGATTTTTTATAGGCCTTTTCATTCAGTTTTTCCAAACCCCAGTTTCTGAACATACGGGCGTGAAGAAAGTACTGATTAATAGAGGTCAGTTCCACCGTCAGAATCTGATTCAGGTAACTGAGTACCTGCTTGTCTTCTTTCATCCTAAACCCTCCCAGATCACTAGATCCATGCAATTTATCTTCCTTATAGTGAAATAAAGACTAGACAAGCAATCACTAAAAATAAAACCCGAATTAACACTTTCCGGCGCCATTATTCTGAATAGCAATACAGCCTCCTTCTGCACATCAATTACAGTGGAGCACTAACCGGGAGAACAGTCAGTACCAGACTGATAACTGTTTGATAAAGCGAAGAATTTAACAGGTCTCAAACAGAGCATTGCATTAAATCTAAATGAGATGTATTATCAACACCGTTATTATCTACAACAACGGTTGGCTACTTATGTATATTTGTATCTGCAGCAATGTCACAGACAGTGAAATCAAACTGGCGGTTGAAAACGGTGCCCGCGATGTGCGCGACCTGAACCGTGAACTCTGTGTCGGCAGTTGTTGTGGTAAGTGCACTCGCGCAGCACGTCAGATAATCAACAGCCATGTTGCTGAGCAAGATTTAGCCTATTCCGCGGCGTCTTAATATTATGACGATTGAAATCTTAAACAGCCTTGCTCCAGCAGCACTCTTTCTGGTCTGGCTGATCGCTTGCGCTCTATATTTTTATAAATCGACCCGGACAAAATTCAACAAGAGTTAACTGAACTAAACACCCGACTCCTGCGCCCTCTTCTCATAATCTCCCAGTAACTCTATTGCCACCTCCCTATCGCTAACCTCCCGGTCTGATCGCTAAGGTTACCTGTTCTGATCCCCCCAGCCTCTGACAAACCAAAACGGTTATATAAGCTATTTAATTCGTTTCGTATGCCAGATACACTGCCAACTTGTATACAATAAAAACATCCGGCGCACGGAGAACATGCATGCCTGAACAAACCGCCCTGACTGGTCGCGAACACAACATCGATAAGGACAGTGCTCTGATATCAACCTCTGACCTGACCGGTAACATAAACTATTGCAACGATCAGCTATACAATTTTACGGGCTATTGCAGTCAGGATGTTATCGGCAACCAGCAAAGAATGCTTGGCGCCGGTGGCGTACCACCTTCTGTATTCTCCGACCTGTATAGCTCTTTACAAGCGAATAAAGCCTATATCGCAGTGCTTAAAAACCGCTGTAAAAACGGCGATCACTACTGGGCTAATGTTTATTTCACGCCGATCTACGAACAGGGAAAACTGGCTGGTATCGAATCGATCCGCAGCCAGCCAACCGCTGAATCCGTGGCCCGGGCACAGAAGATTTACCCTAAGCGACAAGCAGCCCAGCAAAAACGTTCTGTCAGTGATATCTGGATGCAGCAAGGTCTGCATACCAAGCTGGGAATGGGAATTAGCGCACTGCTTACGCTTGCCTTCTGCACGCTTGCTTACCTGCTACCGGATAAGCAGCCGGAGTTAGCGATAACCGGTGCTGTAACCTTACTATTTAGCTGGTTACTGATTAGCACAATGACGCGCGGCCTGCGCCAGGCCGCCAGCAAATCCCGCTCAGTTATAGACAACAACCTGGCAACGCTGATTTATACCGGCCGGCAAGATGAAATTGGCCAACTGCAACTGGCAATCGAAGTACTGCAGGCAAAACTGAAAACCGCACTAATTCGGGTCAGCGAGGCCGCTGATGACCTGGTTGAGCAGACAGCCCATTCACAAACAGCAGTATCGAACACTCAGGCAGAGATCAGCCGCCAGGAACAGGAAATTGACCAGATTGTAGTCGCTATGGAGCAGATGTCAGCGACGGTTGGTGACATTGCCCAGAACACACTCGAAGCATCGCAAGGCGCAGAAGAAGCCGACCAAATGGCCATCAGCAGTAAAGATACGATGCAGATGACTGCCGGGCAAATCACCACGCTGGCCCAGAACATTGAGTCCGCCAGAGAGGTTATTCAATCCCTGGAACAAGACAGTAAGGCGATCGGCGAAATTATGACGGTCATACACGCAGTTGCCGAACAGACTAATCTGCTGGCACTGAATGCAGCGATTGAAGCGGCCCGTGCCGGTGACCAGGGACGCGGCTTTGCCGTTGTAGCCGACGAAGTGCGCAGCCTTGCAGCCCGTACTCAGGGTTCTGTTGCCGACATAGAAGAGATGATCGCTCGCTTGCAAACCACCACCCATCAGGCGGTTCAGGTCATGTCAGCCAGTACCCCATTAGCAACAGGCAGTGTCGAGCAAACCAATATGGCCCAAACTTCACTGGAACAGATCAGCGAACGTATCAGCCAGATCAGCAATCTCAATAGCATGATAGCCAGCGCGGCAGAGGAACAGTCTGCAGTGACGAACAATATCACTGAAACTATCAATATGATCGGACAGTCCGCACAGTCAACCTCGAGCCATGCCCGGGAAAACCTCGAATCAAGCAGTCAGCTATCCAACCTGACACAGCGCCTGCATGGCATAATCCGAAGTTTTAGTAACAGTTAATTCAGTTACATTACAAGGCCATACTGCTCCCGAAGCAGGGAGCTTATTGTTCACCGATAAAGCTACCGCTCAATATCCTGAACAAGGCTACACCGATAGTTATCTTCAGCCGCTAAATTTTCCAATATTCGTGGACTTGAACTGGCTAACCGACGCTGCATTACAATGCTGAAAGGTTCGCCGACTGCGGATGCCAAACCCGACCGACAATGCTAACGTTGGACTATGAAACTGTTACTGATAGAAGATGATCAAAAAATTTCCGGCTATGTCGCCAAAGGCTTTCGCGAGTCCGGTGATATAGTCGATACTCAGGCCGATGGTAATGATGGTTTAGCGATGGCGATGGAAGGTAACTATGACCTGCTCATAGTCGATGTCATGTTACCGGGTCGGGATGGCTTATCGGTTATCGAAGAGATGCGGGCCCGTGGTCTGGCCACACCGGTCATTATTCTCAGCGCCAAGCGCTCGGTAGAAGACCGGGTCAGAGGGCTGGAAACAGGCAGTGACGACTACCTCACTAAGCCGTTTTCTTTCACCGAACTGCAGGCCCGGGCCCAGGCGCTGTTGAGGCGTTCACAGCAAGGTAATTCTGAAGCTGGATTACATCAGGAGTTGACGTTTTCCGATCTGGTGATGGACCCTTACAGTAAAGTCGTCACCCGCAGTGGCCAGCGCATTCGACTGCAACCCCGTGAATATCAGCTGTTGGAATATATGCTGCGTAATCCGGGCCGGGTACTGTCTAAAACGCTGGTGCTGGAGCACGTCTGGGAGTACAGCTTCGATCCCCAGACCAATGTTGTCGACGTTCTCGTATGCCGCCTGCGCAGTAAGATCGACAAAGACTTTAGCCCAAAACTGATTCATACCCTGCGGGGGGTCGGCTATGTTCTTAAAGTCGATTAACCGGCTGCGTCGCAATACCGCTGTCAGGCTGACTCTACGCTTTGCCACGTTGTTTCTGCTCAGCGCGGCCTTGCTGTTCGTCACGGTTGATTTTCTGCTGAGCAAGTCTCAGCTGGAAAAAGACCAACTACAAATCAGCTCTTTTCTGGAAAGCTACCAACGACTGGAAGACCAGGCTGGCTTGCATAAACTGGAACTGGTTATCGAGCGTGATGCGCCCTATTTTCAGCGCAGTGAGATGCGGGTTGCCATAAAAGATAGCCAAGGCAAAAACCTTATATTGATACAGCCTGAGTCATGGCAGGGTGAGCTGATACTGTCTCCTGCCAGCCCTGATGAGACGTGGCAGCACGGCACACTGCAGGACAGCTTACAGAATAGTGCAACAGGTCTCATATTCAGGGAGGTTCAGCTGGCGGACGGCTTGTCACTGAGTATTGGAAAATCAGCAGCACTCAGAGAAGCTCAGTTATCCAGCTACCGCGGCCTGGTTCTGTTAGTGATGTTACCGCTGTTGCTACTTGGTCTGCTGCTTACCGCCTACATGAACTGGCATACATTAAGACCCCTGCATGATCTGATCGATACTGTCCGTAGCATCCAGGCAAATCAGCTAAAAGCCAGGGTAGATATTCGCAACCCTGACTCCGAACTAGGTGAACTGGCAAAGCTGTTTAACGATATGCTGGCACAGATACAACGCTTAATAGATGGGATGCGCCACTCACTGGATTCGGTCGCCCACGATCTGCGCACGCCCCTGTCAAGAATGCGTTTAAGCCTGGAATCAGCGCTGACAAAACCCGACGAACAGGCTTTGAAAGAGGCATTAATGGACTGTGCCGAAGAGAGCCAACAGATCGAAGCGATGCTCAAAACACTGATGGATCTGTCCGAAGCTGAAAGCGGTATTCTGAAACTTCACAAGTCTCAATTGAACCCGGCAACGCTGATTGAAGAGTGTATTGAGTTATACGACTATGTCGCCGAAGAGAAGTCGATCCGATTAAATTTTGATAACAGCTTTGAAAGTACTGCAGAGCAAACCATTAACGCCGATCCTATTCGGTTACGCCAGGCGCTGGCTAACCTGTTGGACAATGCTATCAAATACACCCCCGAAGGCGGTTTGATCTCCGTTAAACTGGGTAGCGATAACCGGAACCTGAATATTTCAATAAAGGACAGTGGCATCGGTATTACTGCGCAGGATCAGCCCCTCATCTTCGACAGGTTATTCCGCGCACAGAGCTGTCGCAGTGAACCCGGTATGGGCCTGGGCCTGAGCCTGGTTAAAGCCATTATTGAAGCGCATAAGGGATCTATCCGCGTTGATAGCGACTTAGGCAAAGGCAGCTGCTTCAGCCTCACACTCCCCTTGACCAAATAGCCATAACCGATCCTCAATTAAAATTCTCTTCTGATTTAGTGTTTCCATTCGGTTGTTGGGTTTACGAATGGTACAATTGCCCGATTATCTAATTTCAATCAGCAACAACCGGTTACAGATTCTATGAGCAAAGGAACAGCACCCGTTTATAAAACCCGCACTCAGATGGTTGCAGATATCCTGCGCGAGAAAATCCTGTCTGGCGAGATAGTCGCCGGCGAACCGCTGCGCCAGGATGCCATTGCTAAAGAATTTAATGTCAGCCGGATTCCGGTAAGAGAGGCCTTGCTGCAGCTTGAAGCTCAAGGGCTGGTTCTGTTTGAAGCCCATAAAGGGGCGACTGCAACTGAGTTATCGACAGCTAAGATTCATGAGCTGTTTGAGCTGCGCGCGCTGGTCGAATGTCATGTGCTGGAAAATGCCATCGATAATATGACCGAAGAAGATTTTGTGACGACCGAGAAAATTCTTCACGCCTTTGAAGAAACAGTCGAAAGCGGAGACCGGGTAGAGACCTGGAGTGATCTTAACTACGCCCTGCACGAAGCCCTCTACAAACCGGCCGGCCTGCCTCAGGCGATGGAGATCATCCAAAGCCTGAACATAAAAGCGGATCGCTATATCCGGATGCAACTGCTGTTCACTACCGGTATCGACAAAGCCGACCAGGAGCATAAAGAGATTCTCGAGTTATGTCGCAAGCGCGATAAAGCCGCAGCTTCGGCATTACTGCGCAAGCATATTCTGGAAGCGGGCCAGGCGATCCATGATCTGCTGACCGAACAGCAAAAGAAATTTGCCTGAATCAGGCATATTGAGATTAAGCGGTTTGCTTAAACAGGCCGCTTTCCCGAATGATAAAATCCCCACATCGCAAGCAGCGTCACCGCCCCTCCTGCCAGCTGTAAACCTGACATCAGCTCACCAAGAATCAGGTATCCGGCCACCATTGTTACTACTGGCTGTAACAGCACGAAATTAACAACCGAGTTAATACCGTGCCGTTTGATCAGTTGATACCATAGCCAATAGGCAAGAATCGAAGAACCGCACACCACATAAACCAGTGACAACATACTGTTACTGGTAAATTGCGCGGCCAGGGAAACCTCCGCGGGATTCAGCCAGTACGCCAATAAGCACAAAGGCGCACTGATAAAACCGATCCAGAACTGAAGGGTCAGTAGTGGCAGGTTGCTCAGATTGCGAATTTTCAGATTACCGATAGCCCACATCAGCACACACAGCAGAATAAGCAGCGCGCCAGCCTGTATATCAACGGCGCCTTCCAGCAAAGTAGGCACTATAGCCCCTAAACCTGCTATACAAACCGCAACCATCTGTAATACACGCAACCGCTCATTGAGAAAGATAAAAGCTAACAGCGAGGATAGCGGCGCACCCAATAACAGGATCAGACCGGCAACGACACTATCAACATAGCGTAGTCCGATACTCAGGACACAGAAATGCCCTACACCCATTATCATCGCCAGGCCGATCACCTGTCGTATGGCTGTTCGGGGAATCTTAACGAAGGGTAACAGCAACAAACTCAGCAGAACAAAACGCATACCGGTGAAAAGTAGCGGTGCCATATCGGTCACGCCAATTTTCATGACCACTACATTCAGGCCCCATATCGCAACGGTAAACATCGCAGGTAATGCCGGTTTAGCAAGCAGATTATTAATATCTAAAGCCCCCGGCAACCCGCAGCTTAATAAAGTTCAATGATGGAAACAGCCAAGGCGATGGCAGTACCAGGAAATATGATGACGCCTTAGCAGACGCCGCCCTCTCAGCCACAGATAGCAGTTAACTAACGCTGCTGATAACTCTCATAACAGCGGATCGCCCCAGCCAGATCTTCTAACGAAGCGCCAACAGATTTAAACAGCGTAATTTCATTTTCTGAGCAACGCCCCGGATGCTGTCCCCGAGTCAGCTCGGCCAATTCGGCGGAGATACCTTCAGGATTGAAGTTACCATTGGCAATCGGAATCAGCAGGTCTCCCGCTTCTGCCAAAACACCGTCACGGGTATCCGCAAAAACCTTAGACATACTGACCAGCGCATCGTCAGTTTCACGCATGGTCGGCTTATATGCACCAACCAGATCGATATGCGTACCTGGCTGCACCCATTCACCTAGGATCAGCGGTTGTTCCGACATGGTTGCGCAACTGACAATATCGGCCCATCGTACACCCTCTTCAAGCGTATGCACCACCTCAGCATTGAAACCTGCAGCGCGATAATACTCTGCCGTCTGCTCAGCTTTTTCAGTGGTACGAGACCAGACATGAATCTCTTTAATGGGCCGAACCTCAGCGTGGGCATGACCCAGGCTCATCGCCATCCGGCCACTGCCGACAATCAGTAATTTACTGGAATCTTCGCGGCTCAAATAACGGGCAGCCAGAGCTGATGTTCCGGCCGTGCGCCGGGCGGTCAGCTCTGCGGCATCCATAAAGGCTAGCGGTGCACCTGTTGCACCGTCCATCAGCAGATAGCCACCCATTATCGACGGCAGATTCTTCTGGCTATTGTCCGGATACACATTGACCAGTTTCAGGCCGGCATACTTTCCCGCGGTCCAGGCAGGCATAATCAGCATAGTAGCATCGGCTTGCCCCGGCAGCTGCATATTATGGTGATGACGCACAGGCGCCTCACAGCCCTCGACAAACATCGCCTGCAGCGCATCGATAATGCTATCCCAATCCAGATGCTGCTGCAGATCTGCTGCGCTAATAAACTGCATATATATTCCTTTCTAAATGGATATACCTTTCAAAAGTCTTTACGTCTTAACAGGCTCTTTGCTTGCTGTTCGTTTATCTGCCAAAGACGGGCCAGGTATCCGCTACCCGGTAACCTTCCGGCCATGGATCTGTCGGATCAACCATATGCTGATGGGTCCCGGTAATCCAGGCTCGACCGGAGATCAGCGGATAGATCGCATCGCGGTCGCCGATCCGGGTCATACTATCAATACTGCAATGAAAGCGTGAACCTATTACCGACTCACCGATAAAGCGATCACCCACTTTCAACAAGCCTTTCGCCTGTAACAAAGCCATCCGTGCGGAACAGCCGGTACCGGTTGGCGAACGATCCAGCTTACCCGGCTGAATTGCAACTGCATTACGGCCCAGCCAGATACCACCCTCCTGCTCCAACGGCGCCGCTATCTGACAAAATGAGATATGCTTCCAGTCCGGATTTTCCGGGTGATGGAAGCCCAGCTGTTCGTTAGCAGCATTGGTAATCTTTATACCTGTTTCGGCAATTTCCCGGGCTTCATCCGGGGTGATAGCGAAGCCCAGTTGCTTAGCATCGACAATAACAAAACTGTCGCCGCCATAGGCGGTATCGACTGTCAGGGTCCCAAGTCCGCTGACTTCGATAGTGACATCCATCTTATCGACAAACGATGGCACGTTGCGCACTGTGACCTGCTTGACCTTACCATTTTCACACTGCGCTACGACATCTATCAGACCACCCGGCGGCTCCAGAGTCATATGCGTCTCTGGTTCCTGCATCGGGATAATGCCGGTTTCCAGCAGCACGGTGGATACGCAGATACTGTTTGAACCGGACATCGGCGGAGTATCTTCCGGCTCCATAATGATCCAGCCCATCTGCGCTTTCGGGTTCTTTGCTGGCACCAGCAGATTAACGTGCCTGAAAACACCGCCACGGGGTTCGTTCAGCACAATATTACGCAGCGTCTGATCGTTTGCTATCCAGCGCGACTGCTGCCAGACAGTGTCGCCCGGCGGCGGTGCAACGCCCCCCACAATCACATCCCCTACTTCGCCTTCTGCGTGGCAACTAACTACGTGAATCACTTTATTTGAGCGCACTGTAACTTCCTCTATATCAATTTGGCAGGGGTGAATCAGCAACTCTTGAAACGCAACAAACGTGCTTCCACCTGTTTTGAGCTGTCGGTAACTGAGAGTCCCCCCAAAGCCGTACACCGCAACTCATGCGCAATGCTTTTGCCCACTGAGAAATGGGTATCCACTACCTCATCGAAAGTAACTACCGGGTCGTAGTTAGCAAGCGCCATATTGGCGCAGGACACAGCATTGGATGCCGCCATAACATTACGCCCCAGACAAGGAGCCTCCACCCGGTTGGCGATCGGATCACAGATCATGCCCAGTGAATTCTGCAACGCCAGTGATGCAGCAGTAACCGTCTGTTGCAGACTACCGCCCGCCAACGTCACAAGGCCAGCGGCAGCCATCGCCGAACCGGCACCACACTCAGCCTGGCAACCACCGACCTCGGCTGCAAAAGATGAATGCTCTGAGATAAAGACTCCTATAACACCCGCCGCCAGCATCGCTTTCACAACCTCATCTTGTGATCTACCAAGTACCTTTGCGGCACCGAGCAGACTACCCGGCAATGCTCCGCAGGAACCCGCTGTGGGTGCAGCCACAATGACCCCTAAGGAGCTTTTAACCTCCATCATCGCGCTAACATACAGGACGATGGTATTCAGCAGATCGCTTTTAAGCAGACTATCGTTCAGCATAGACTCACCGAAACCTGTCGATTGGCTATGCAGTATGCGGTCCTGGTATTCAGTGCCGCTCAAACCCGTCTGGATCGAATTATCCATAGTGCGGATAATCCCGCGCATTCGATTCAGAACATCCTCTTCAGAGATATCGCCACGTGCACTTTCGTAACGCATCGCTAACTGCCACAGTTCCAGACCTTCAGCCTGGCCCATTGCCAATAGTTCCTGGCAATACAGGAATGGCACTTCGACATTTTTACGCGACAATACCGGCAGTACCGGTTTCAGATAGCGGACGAAGCTGACTCCCTCGCTGTTTTCAATCGCCACAATATCTACAACGTCAAAGCCAGCAGCGCTTTTCAGTTCGACAAAACAGCGTTGTCCCTGGTGACGTTCAATAAAGTCATATTGCAGGTTCTCAGGTAGCCCTTGCTCAATGCTGTGCCAGTCCGAGCCATAGATCAGCAACTCATGAAAATCACCGTACAATTCAACTGCCGCACCATCGATCTCTTGCACTTCGATCATACCTCCGCCGGTTGAGATCGCGGTCAGCGAGTGCTCGGTGTCTGCATTGGCAACTCTGATACGGTAGGTATTCGGGTGTTGAGCGTCATAACTCAGGTAATTCACCTGAATGCTAATGCCGGAATCGGCGATACCCTGACGATAATTCATCATCCGCTCATCGTCGGCCTGCCAGCCCAGTAAACCACCATAGAGCCCCATATCGGTGCCCTGACTTTCATGGGTGGTGACTAATGAGCCGTTCGGATCATAATCGATAATCACATCGGTGATTTCAGCATTGATAAGGTCACGCAGTAACAGGCCGATGCGACAGGCCGCCGCACTGTGGGAGCTGGAAGGCCCCCGCATAACCGGCCCGATCACATCATTGAAGATACTCGATATAGCCATAACTCACCTGACGATCATGTAAAACATACTGTCTGACTAAAGCCTAAGCCCCCGCAACAGCAGTCTGGTGCTGAAACAGGGGTTGGCTACAACGGGTTATCCATATTTGGATATATAAAGCGGTTTACTTGAGGTTAAGTGAAAAAGTTTTCACACAGCCTCTACTCGCTAAGATCGAGCCAGATGGTCTTAGTCTCAGTATATTGATCGTGGGCCTGCAAAGAGTTATCGCGGCCACCAAAACCAGACAACTTATAGCCACCAAACGGAGTACTGATATCGCCCTCGGCATAACAGTTAACCGATACCGTACCGGCCTGCAGCTTACGGGCATAGCGTTGTGCATTTACACCGCTGGAAGTATAAAGCGACGCTTGCAAGCCGTAGCAGGTATCATTTGCGATGGCCAACGCCTGCTCATCGGAATCAGCAGTGATAATCGCAAACACAGGGCCGAAGATCTCTTCCCTTGCAATCGTCATATCCGGGGTAACATCATCAAACAGGGTCGGCGCGACAAACAGGCCATCGCCAATCACAACCGGCTCGCCTCCGGCCAGTACTGTTGCACCTTCCGCCTTACCCTTCGAGATGTAATGACAGATCTGGTCGTACTGCTCACGGCTGACAATTGCACCCAGCGCATTAGCCGGATCCAGCGGGTCTCCCGTTTGCCACTCTTCCATCGCCTGCAGGATCTTAGCGGTTAATTCGGCTTTGACATCTTTATGCACGATCACCCGGGAGTTAGCAGTACAGTTTTGACCCATATTCCATAGCGCTGCATAGACAATGTGCTGCGCCGCACTTTCCAGGTTATCCGCATCGGCAAGCACTACCGAAGGGTTCTTACCACCGCATTCCAGAACGATCTTCTTCAGGTTGCTCTGTGCAGAAAACTCGAGGAACTTACGCCCGATCTCAGTTGAACCGGTAAAAGAAACCACCTGCACATCGTCGTGTAATCCCAATGCCTGACCAGCTTCGTGGCCATAGCCCGGCAATACATTCATGACCCCGGCAGGAATCCCTGCCTCCAATGCCAATTCAGCCAGGCGCAGCGTGGTCATGCTGGTTTGTTCTGCAGGTTTAATAACAACGCTGTTGCCGGTCGCCAGCGCCGGACCTAACTTCCAGGCCACCATCATCAACGGGAAGTTCCACGGCAGGACGCAAGCCACCACACCCAGAGGTTCACGGACAATCAAACCCACCGCATCGTTACCGGATGGTGATAGCTGGTCATACATCTTATCGGCCGCTTCCGCGTGCCATTCGATACAATGAATAGTCTCCGGCAGATCGGTCAGCTCACACTCACGAATTGGCTTGCCACTTTCCAGGCTCTCCATCACCGCCAGCTCGCGGCTGTTCTGACTAATCAGGTCGGCAAACTTAAGCATAATTTTCTTACGCTCGGAGGGGTGCATGTCGGCCCATTCGCCCGCTTCAAAGGTCGCTTTAGCATTGGCCACGGCAACGTTGACATCGTCCTGGTTACAGGCCGCAATCTGCGCTATTTCTGCACCGGTTGCAGGGTTTACCGTTGACATAGTATTGCCCGATAAAGCCGGTACAAACTGACCATTGATATACGCCTGAACTGGCAGATTCAAATCACCGGCTAGATCACGGTATTCGCTAAGAGTTAGTAATTCTGACATGGCTGAAGCCTCTTCTATCAATCTTTAAAGTTCGTGGCCGTTAGGTTAAACGGCCTGACATCAAGTAAATAAGTGCGTGAAAAATCAGCGAACGTTGCTCAGGAATTGCTGAGTACGCTCTCTTTGCGGGTCATTGATTAACTGTTGCGCCGGACCGATCTCTTCGATGACTCCCTGATGGAAAAACGCAACGCGGTCTGACACATCCCGGGCGAAACTAATCTCATGGGTCACTACAATCATGGTCATACCTTCATCCCGCAGCAGGCGCAGGGTATCCAGCACCTCACCAACCAACTCAGGGTCAAGCGCGGAAGTGACCTCATCGAACAACATATAATCAGGTTCCATCGCCAGTGCGCGGGCAATTGCCAGACGTTGCTGCTGACCACCGGACATCCGGGTCGGATAAACATCCAGCTTGTCGCCCAGGCCAACATGTTTTAGCTGCTGCTCGGCAATGCTGTAGGCTTCGTCTTTAGATTTTCCCAACACCAGCTTGGGTGCCAGCGCCACGTTATCCAGTACTGACAGATGAGGAAAAGAGTTCCACTGCTGGAATACCATACCGATATGCCGACGCAACTCATTCAGGTTGGTTTTATCAGCATGTACGTCGATACCGTCGACCAGAATCTGTCCGCCCTGAATTTTTTCCAGTGCATTGATGCAATACAGCATGGTCGATTTACCGGAACCACTGGCACCGATCACGCTGATTACTTCGCCCTTTTCAACACTCAGGTCGATACCTTTTAAAACCGTAAGATCGCCAAACTTCTTTTCGACACTTTTTAACTCAATCATACTGCCACCTCTGTTCCAGCCTGGCTGTCATCTTTGATATAGGGTAAGAAAGGGCAAAGTAGAACAGCCCTACAATAGTCAGAATAATTAAAGGCTCCTGGGTTCTGGTAACCAGAATCTGAGAGGCCCTCAGCAACTCGATATAACCCAGCACCGAAACCAGGGCAGAGTCTTTCAATACCCCCAGTGCCACACCGGTCCAGGCCGGTAGTACCGCCCGTATACCGACCGGCATAACCACGTATCGGATATCCTGCCAATAGGTCATACCCAGTGACCTTGCAGCATTACGCATCGAACGAGGTACCGCTTCGATACCGCCTCGTGCAACCTGCGCCACCAGCGCGGCAGTATAGAAAATCAACACGATAGTACCCGCCGCAAACGGCCCTACCGGCAACCCCAAAATAGGGAAAAAGTTGAAGAACAGCAGCAACTGAATAATCAGCGGCACACTGCGAAACACATCAAGCACAGACCCCAGGGTTATATTGGCCCAACGGGATACACTCAGCGCCCAACCAAACAGACAACCCAGTACAGTACCCACTGAGATAGCGATCGCAGAAATCACCAGGGTCCCCCCTGCACCTTTCGCCAGATACCACAGGTCGTTGATTTGGAATCCGCTAAAGAACTGAATAGCACTTACTTCAGTAGACATACATTTACACCTCTAATAACGGAACAGCTTTCTGCACAGCAGGTATGAAGTGCCCAGCACAACTTTAACCAACAGGTAGTAGATCACCGCCGCGGCAAGGAAGAACTCAAACAGCCGGAACGTATTCGATGCCATGAACTGGGTCTCACCCGATAATTCACGGAAGCCGACCAGCATGCCTAAGGAACTCATCAATACTGCCCAGACCAATTGATTGGTTAACGGGTGGTAGACCAGGCGAAACACCTGGGGGATGACAATACGCAGATAAGCCTGAGGTGCAGTCATGCCTAAACAGCGGGCCGCTTTAATCTGGGTATCGGGGATAGCCAGAAAGCCACCGCGAAAGTTCTCAGCCAGATAGCCGGCATTGTTGAATGACAGGCCGCACAATACGATCAGAAAAGGTGACAGATGCCAGCCAAACGCGCCCAGGCCAAAGCCAAAGAAAAACAGCTGCAACAGCGCCGGGGTATTACGGGCGATTTCAACCCATACAGTGGCAAACAGATAGAGTGGACGATTACCGTGTAAGCGCAACAGTGCCAGAACCAAGCCGAGTACAATGCCGATAATCATCGACAGTGCAGCGGCTTCCAGGGTCGTTAATGCCGCTTCCATAAGATCCGGCAAGGCTTTGATTACAGGCCGCCAGTGGAATGTGTAATCCATATTAGTACCTATTAATTTGTGATACCGGCACCGCCCAAACTAGCTGAGCAGCACCGGCAAGATTGAATTAATACAGTACGTTTGGAATACGCAGTGCAGGTGCCTCGCCACCCACATAGGTACCCCAAAGCTCCTGATAACGACCGGAGCGAACCTGATGGGTTACAAACAGGTTCAGGTAGTTCAACCAACCCTGATCTTTACGCGGACCCACCACCGAGGTGTAGTCGGTAGTCCATGGCATGCGCGGACCGGCACTCAGGGTATCGAACTGCTGCACAACCGGTTTAACCGCAGTGTTAGTGGTCAGGCCTGCATCCGCCTTACCCTGCGCTACTGCCAGAAATACTTCGTTTTCACTCTGATAGCTCTGGTACAGGTCTTCGGTACCCCACTCTTTCGCAAGTTTCAGGAACTCTTTCTCAGGCACAGTACCCACCGCAGCAGCGATGCGCTTGCCTTTCATATCCTCAAAAGTCTTTATGCCAGAGTCTTTGCCCACTATCGCTTGTGCGTAGTAGATGGCGTAAGGAATTGAGAATCCCACAGTGACAGCCCGTTGCAGGGTATCGGAAGTACCGCCAAACACGACATCGGTACGATTATTCAGAATAGAAGGCAGACGTTCAGCCCAGGTGACCGGCAGAATTTCAGCATCCACATCCAGCGCCTTTGCCAGGTCATTACAGTATTCAACATCGAAGCCAGCCGGCTCGTTGTTTGCGTCGCGGTAGCCAATTGGCGGGAAATCCAGCACTACGCCACAGCGCAGGGTACCTTCGCTAATTACATCATCCAGCTTGTCCGCTTGTGCTGAAGTAATAGTGCCAAGTGCGATAACACTGCCGATTGCCAGTGATGCCAGATGCTTGGTAAATGTCTTCATGTCTCTGTTCCTATTATTGTATTGAGATTTTGACATTGAGGGGCAATCCCTCAAAAACTGTAAAACACGATTTTTTTCAATTTCTTTTGTAGTAACTTTTGTTGTTACTTTTGTTGTTACATTTAGCTTCTTTAACGGGTTTATTTAATAGAGGCTGTGAGAGCCGCAATAAAGTCCGCCTTATCTTCTTCGCTGATCGGCAACAGAGGTGCGCGCACTTCGCCTACCGGCAGTCCCATATGGGCGCAACCCAGTTTGGCTTTCTGATTGTAATCAGCTGATTCCTGATTCTTGATGACAGGCAGAATGCGTTGCATGGTCTTGCGCAGGGTTACGTAGTCGCCGTTTTTCGCCGCTTCGATAATCTGCACATGATCTGCTGGCAGATAGTTGGCAGCACCACCGATCCAGGAGCGCACGCCCCAGAACATGTAATCAGCGGCCTGGTCATCGGAACCGCAAATAACCTCAAAGTCCGTCATGCCGGCATTAATCAGGCTCAGGGCGCGGCTAAAATCGCCGCTGCTTTCTTTGATACCGACAATATTCTTATCTGTACTCAGCTCAATCACCGCCTCAACGCTGATCTCTACACCGGAACGATCAGGAAAGTTGTACATAATGATCGGCATATCAGCTTCGACACTAACCGTTTTATAGTGCTGGATGATTTCAGCTTCCTGCGGCAGGCAGTAAATAGGCGGTGCCAGCATCAGAGCCTTATAGCCAAGCGCTTTAGCTTCTTCAGCTTTTTCCACAGAACCTGCCGTGTGGGTATCGTTAACACCTGCAATCAGCAACGCCCGGTCACCGACACGATCAGCAATAAACGCCATCACACTGCGACGCTCATCACCAACAAACGCATAGTATTCACCGGTGGTACCGCAGGCGACGACACCACGGACACCTGCATTGATCAGATGATCGAGCAGATTGCCCAGAGCGCTGTAATCCACCTTGCCTTCGCTATCGAAGGGGGTAACTACAGGAACTAAAACGCCTTCAAAATTCATAACCTTTCCTCAATTTAATCAAACAGTGGCTCAGGAACTCCCTGAACCACGGCCTGAGAACTAACGCAACTATTCCAATTCTCACTGGCTCCTGACGCCCCCAGACCTGAGGCTTAAGTAAGCCTCTTACTCAACAACGGGTAACCACTTAACAGTGCCGTTTCGGGTCGCTTCAAAAAGCCAACGAAAATCATCATAATGCAGTTGAATATTTTATACAATATATAATATTTCATTATTTTTGCTTACTGCTTAACCAACTCAAAGCTCGATATCAACCCTTAAAACCACCCTGAAAGCCTTGTATTACGGGGGTAATGTAAATTTCAATGCAAATAAAACGAAGCGATGAGCGGTAATCCAGAACAGACGCAACATGCTTCACTTAGAAAATTAAATATTGTATAAAGTATTCAGTTTACAAAAATAAGCACCGATATCCGGTGCAAAATAAGAATTTGATTGCAGGTAGTTAAGTATGAGAGAAGGCACTTTTTTCTGTATCGATGCCCACACATGTGGCAACCCTGTCCGTCTGGTCGCCGGTGGCTATCCGGAGTTGATCGGCGAAACCATGAGCCAGAAGCGCCAGTACTTTCTGCAGAATTTTGACTGGATCCGTCAGGCGCTGATGTTTGAACCCCGTGGCCATTCGATGATGTCCGGCGCTATCGTATACCCACCCTGCTCAGCTGATGCCGATGCTGCTGTGTTGTTTATTGAAACCAGCGGCTGCCTGCCGATGTGCGGGCACGGTACTATCGGCACAGTGACTGCCGCTATAGAAAATGCGATTATACGGCCCCGCATCCCAGGCCAGCTGATCCTTGACGTACCCGCCGGTAAGATCCGTATCGAGTACCAGCAAAACGGCGCCAAAGTAGAAAAGGTCCGGATATTCAATGTGCCTTCTTATCTGGCCCATGCTGAAGTCGCGGTTAAAGTCCCAGATATGGGCGAGCTGATCATCGACATATCTTACGGCGGGAATTTTTACGCCATCGTGGACCCACAGAAGAACTTCGCGGGTCTTGAGCATTTCAGCGTCGACCAGATTCTCCACCTGAGCCCGATCGTTCGCCATATTGTTGACCAGGCTGTCGACTGCGTTCACCCGGATGATCCAACGGTATCCGGTGTATCCCATGTTTTGTGGACCGGCACACCGACGCAGCCAGGTGCCCACGCCCGTAACGCAGTGTTCTACGGCAACCGTGCGATAGACCGATCACCTTGCGGTACCGGGACCAGTGCCCGCATGGCCCAGTGGCATGCAAAAGGTAAGCTCAGTGTGGGTGACGATTTTGTCCATGAAAGCATTATCGGCAGCCTGTTTGAGGGTCGTATTGAAGCCGCGACGACTGTAGGAGAGCACAACGCCATCATGCCTAGCGTACAAGGCTGGGCCCGGGTCTACGGCCACAACACCATCTGGGTCGATAGCGAAGATCCTTACGCTCACGGCTTTGAAGTGAAATAACAGCTCTCTCATGCCTGACCTTGGGTATTGGTCTGGCGATGAGTTTATTCCGGCCTGACAGACAAACAGAGAGCCTTTCATCACTGGTCCGACATTTGAGATACAGAATCTATGCAACAGAATAATAAAACTAAATT
Organism: Amphritea sp. HPY; assembly: GCF_050870985.1. Taxonomy (NCBI): domain Bacteria; kingdom Pseudomonadati; phylum Pseudomonadota; class Gammaproteobacteria; order Oceanospirillales; family Oceanospirillaceae; genus Amphritea; species Amphritea sp. HPY. Next base: position 2,092,909 of record NZ_CP194015.1, read on the forward strand.
CGTTTATAAAACCCGCACCGAGATGGTTGCCGATAACCTGCGCAATAAGATCCTGTCCGGCCAGATTGTCGCCGGTGAAGCTCTGCGCCAGGATGCGATTGCCAGGGAATACAACGTCAGTCGAATTCCTGTGCGAGAGGCGTTACTGCAACTTAAAGCTCAGGGGCTGGTCAATTTTGAAGCCCATAAAGGCGCAACCGCAACTGAGCTGTTGCCGGGTAAGATTCACGACCTGTTTGAACTCCGCGCACTGGTCGAATGTCACGTCCTGGAAAAGGCTATCCCGAAGATGACCGAGCAGGACTTCACTACCAGCCGTCAAATTCTGCACGCCTTCGAAGATGCGGTTAAAAGCGGCACCCGAATTGAGGACTGGAGCGACCTCAACTATGCCTTCCATGCCGCCCTTTACCGACCTGCTGACATGCCTATGGCGTTGGATATTATTCAGAAACTGAACTTTAAATCTGACCGCTATATTCGGATGCAGTTGCTGTTCACGACCGGTATCGATAAAGCAGACCGGGAGCACTGCGACATCCTTGAACTATGCCTCAAACGGGATATTAAAGGCGCTTCGGCTTTGCTCAGAAAGCACATTCTGGAAGCCGGCCAGGCGATTCATGACCTGCTGATCGAGCAGCAGGTCAAACAGAATTAACCCTATTCATTTAAACACTGATTTTCCATTCAACAAGTAACTGGGAATGCTCTATGAAGACTATGACACAGGATATTATTGTGATCGGTGGAGGTGTTATCGGCACCAGCTGTGCACTTGCTTTGCAACAGGCGGGACAAAGCGTGCTGCTGTTGGATCGGGAAGCCCCCGGTGCCGGAGCCTCTTCGGGAAACGCAGGGCACATTGCCACCGAGCAGGTGTTCCCGCTGGCATCGACCGAGATCCTGTTACAGCTACCCAAGATGCTGCTCGACCCGCTTGGCCCATTGAGCATCGACTGGCGCTACCTGCCTCAAATCACTCCCTGGATGCTGCAATTGGTCAGCAATATGCGGCCAAAGGTAAATAAGCGCAGCGCAGATGCACTCTCCACTTTGAATCGTGCCAGCCTGACAGCATGGCGTGACATGCTTGGTTCGATTAACCGTACTGACCTGTTACAGGAGAAAGGCTCCCTGCTGGCCTATGAAAAGCCTGAAACCAAAGCCAGCCTGCTTACACATATGGAAAAACTCAGCACCTACGATGTTCCCGTCGCCCACCTTGATGGTGCTGAACTGCATGAACACGCCCCCGCACTGAGTAAGCGCTTGTTAGGTGCGCTGGAATTTCCCGCCACTGCTCATGTCACTGATCCACTTAAATTAGTCGAAGCCCTGTTTGAGGCCGCCCAACAACAAGGCATGACCTATTCACAGACAGCTGTCACAGGTGGACGCCTGACCGAAGCAGGCGTCGAACTGGAAACCGCTGATGGCACACTGCGTTGCAAGCGCGTGCTGATTGCAAACGGCGCCTATGCCAAACCTTTGGTACGGGCATTAACCGGTGTGAAAGTGCCACTGGAAACCGAACGCGGCTACAACCTGATGCTACCCAAAGAGCTGGATACCCTGCCGGTGGCAGTCACTTCAGCTGAACGCCGGTTTATCATGACGCCTATGCAGGGCGGTCTTCGTCTGGCGGGGACAGTCGAGTTCGCCGGACTCGAACGGGAAGCCAATATGAAACGAGCCAGAATGCTGCAGCAACATGCCCAGGCACTGTTTGACCGACCGCTGAATACAGAAGGTGCAGAACCCTGGATGGGTCGCAGGCCATCGCTGCCGGACTCACTGCCCGTAATCGACCGTACCGGCCCAAAAGGAGAAGTGTTATTAGCCTTCGGCCATCAGCATTTAGGGCTGACCCAGGCGGCACTTACCGCGCAGTTGATTAGCCAGCTTTATCAGAATCAGCCAACCACATACGACCTTGAACCTTATCGGCTGAGCCGATTTAGGAATTGAATAATAAAAGTTGAGTAATAAAACAAGGCTTTCAGAGAGACCGGGGCTCTCTGAAAGCCTTTTCACTTATGCTGCCAGACCTTCTTCTGGCAGCATCAGATCATGTATCAGCTGTCCCTTTTTATAGTGGCTACCTGACAATTGTCTTAGCCAGACGTTTGCCCAGACATAGCAGCGTATACGTGGGTGGCAGCCCCCAGGGCTCAGGAATAACCGATGCGTCGCAAACAAACAGGCCTGGAATATTCGTCTGGAGATCGGAGTCAACCACCTCGCCTATCTTGGCGCTGCCTCCCGGATGAGCGGCAAAATGATGGCTCTTGAATATGCTTTTAGCATTCGCATTCCTGAGTATATTTTTTGCAATATCCACCCCGGTTTCAAACCTGGACTTATCGTCAGCAGATAAACTCTTGTTAAGCCACTTCGGGCCAACATTTCCGCCAAGGTCATCTCTTATTTTCACCATAATACTCAGGGTTCTGGCATGAGAATGCAGCCGATCAAACCGACCAACCTGCGCACTAAACAGTTGAAACAGCGGTTTTGGTAACGCCAGGTCAGAGAGCATTATCCCCTGCTCGGGCAAGTGCATACCGGCCGCCATAGGCACTTCACTATCAGACTTATCTGCATCAAAATCAGCACCATCGACAGTACCCATTACGGCGATAACCGGGTCGGTAAAATAGTCTTTCCCCGCCCGAGCCACACCACTAGCCGCCAATATTCTTGGTGTGCCAATGCCGCCAGCTGCGAGCACAATATTGTTGGCTCGTAGCTGTTTAACTCTTCCTTGCTGAGTAAATTTGATACCGACGGCCCGATCTTTCTCGGTTAATACCTGGGAGACCTTAGCTTTCAGAAATAACTTAGCACCCGATTCTATCGCCTGATCAAGGTACATCCGCGCATTCCATTTGGCATCATAAGGACAACCGTAAGCGCAGCGATGGCAATGAGCACGGCATTTATCCAGGTAGGTAAATTTTTGAAGATTTCGCCAGTCCAATCCCATGGACAAAGCACTGGATTTGATCTGCTTAGCCAATGGACCGACCAGATCATCAGTCAGCGTAGTAAGCGGCAGTTCTTGTTCGACTTCAGCCACCTCGACAGACAGGTCAACACCATATTTACTAAACAGGTCGGCTGGCGGAGCCATCGCTGTGGCAAAATTAATCGTTGAGCTGCCACCTGCAGTGATGCCTCGCATAAGTAGCGACAGGTCAGAATTGATAAAAGCACCCTTGCCGGGAATCGCAGCGATACCGGCCATTTGCAGGAACTTACCCTCGAGTGGTGCATCACTCCCCCACTCAACCACAGCAACCTTTTGCCCTCGCAGACTCAACTCTTTAGCGACGGTGGCACCACCAGGTCCGCTGCCGACCACGATAGTGTCGAAGAGACTGTTACTAAGAGATTGATTGAGCGGCTGACTGACATCACTCAGGGAAATCTGTTGTTTTACTGAATTCATTTTGCACACTGACTATTTGAAACCCCAAGGAAAGAGCTTCAATATATAGGTTACGGGGCCGACATCTTACGGTTCAGGGCAGGCTATAGCCAGTGCTTACCTGTTGCAGGTAGCAGCTTGATCAGTTTTTTTGCTGTTCACCCATGAACAGCGGATATGGTTGAGTGCAAGCAGGGCTTAGCAGAAGTAATAACAACTATCCCGTTTAGATAGAATTCTTTTCAGCCAGCTTAAGACATCAGCTCATCAAGCGTCGCTGTAAGCGTTGCTACTTTCTCTTCCAATTCAGATAATCTTTGCTCTAGCGCTTCAACCCGTTCGCTGTTACCGCTTTCTCTGGCGCGGGGAATAGCCGCTATTTCATCCGGGCCCGCGGCTTCGACTTCTCCGCTGAACAGATGCGCATAACGTGACTCACGCTTGCCTGGCTCCCGTGGCATGCGAACGACCAGAGCACCATCTTCGCGCTCACTCATCTTTTGCAGCGCGCCCTCCACGTCATGGACATCAGAAAAGCTGCATAAGCGATTGGTACGGCTACGCAGTTCACCTGGCGTCTGCGGCCCGCGCAGAAACAGCACACAGACAATACCTAACGCCTGCTCACTGAGCTTGAGCTCGCTGAACTCGGTATTACAAAAACGATGTTTATATTTCACTACCCGACTACCAAAACCGGATTCCTCGCGGATTAACCGCTTCTTGCTCAATTCATCCAGCAGGTCCTGAACTTCGGTTTCAGACAGATCCATCACCGGCTCGCGGTTACTCTTCTGGTTGCACGCCGCAGTCAGCGAGTTTAGTGACAAAGGGTACTGATCAGGCGTCGTGATCTCCTTTTCAATCAGACAGCCGATTACCCGCGTTTGATTCAGACTCAGATCCATATCCACAGTGTTGTCACCTCTTCTGTCGACCTTGTAAAACAGCTTAAAAAGGTCATATCAGTTCAATACAAAATCTTTCTATTTCATGAGATTACATTATTTCAAACGATAATAGGACAGTAATCAGAATTAAATGAGAGTAAGCCAAACACTAACTCAGCTAATCGCTATCAAAGGCTCAAAAGCCAGGCCTGCGCTGAAGCGACATTGCCCGTTTTACCCTGGCGATCGCTATCCTTTCACCCGCTTCCCGGGGAGTAATCGCTTCGGCATGCGCCAGCTTTAACATCTCTCCAGTGTTGTGCCTGATCTTCTCTCTGATCGCCTCAAAGGCACTTTCCTGCCCCAGATGGCTATATTCCATCGAGCCACAAATCACACCACCAGCATTGGCGATAAAATCAGGAATAACCAGCACGCCACGCTGATGCAAGGTCATTTCAGCATCCCGGGTAAAAGGGATATTCGCCCCCTGAACCACCAGCCGGGCTTTCAGGCGATCAACATTTTCACTATTGATCACATCAGGACGGGCCGCTGGAACCCATATATCACAGTGCACATCGATAATCGCATCGGCACTTAGCTTTTCGCCTGCGGCATAATCGATCACACTGCCGCCTTGCTGTTTAAGTGTTGTCAGCAGATCAAGGTCCAAACCCTCTTTGCAATAAACTGTACCCTGAGAATCACTGACCGCGACAATCGTTGCACCTTGTTCTGCCAGGTAACGTGCACTGTGACTGCCAACAGCGCCAAAACCCTGAAAGGCGACCGTCGCGTTAGCCAGATTGATATCGCTATACTGCAGCGCAATTTCGGTAGCATGACTAACGCCCCAGCCGGTGGCACCGATCTCATCCAGTGGAATGCCACCTATCTCCCGGGGCAAGCCCACCGCCCGGCCTATCTCATCGTGTACCCAGGCCATACACTCTTCATTGGTTCCCATATCCGGGCCGAAGATATACTCGGTATTATTCGCAAGGGCCGAGGCAAAAGCCCGAATCAGCTGCTCTTTTTCTGCCCTGGCCATTTTAGGGTCACCAATCAGTACCGACTTAGCTCCACCATGGGGCAGTTCTGCTATGGCATTTTTCAGGGTCATCGCCCTTGCCAGGCGCGCGCACTCAGTGGTACTTACATCCGGCGCCATACGTAAGCCGCCAATTGCGGGACCCGCAGCGATGTTATCTACGACTAATATACCTTGCAGCTGGTAGCGCAGATTCTGGATGTAGATGATTTTTAGCGGCCCCAGCTCATCACAGCAGTGGAATGACTCAGTCATACTCCCGGTCCCCTGTACTGATTTTTCAATAGCACTGACATCATCTTAAGCCTCATTCATCGGTAGAATTACTAACTTCCGGGGCGGGCTTTAACGGCGCTACGGCAAAAGTGATCTCTCCCTCTTTCAGTCCAATATTAACGATGCTGTTTTCAGCACAACTGCCCTCAACGATTTTCATCGCTAATGGATTCTCTATCTGGCGTTCAAATTCTCTGCGCAACGGCCGGGCACCATACACCGGATCATAGCCATCTTCGGCTATTTTACTGATTACATCCGAATCCATATGTAGTTCGATCTGATGTTCCGTCATACGCTGCGCCAGTTCTGTGGCAAATATCTCCGCAATCTCATGCACATGATCTTTTTCCAGATAATGAAACACGATAATGTCATCCAGGCGGTTGAGGAATTCTGGCTTAAAAAATTGCTTAACCTCCTGCATGATCAACCGTTTAGCCTCGCCATAATCAGTGACTTTAGGCCGGATAAAACCGATTTCACGTTTATCCGGCGACAGGGATTCAGTACCCAGATTTGAAGTGCCTATCAGGATCGTATTACGAAACGACACTTTACGGCCCTGGGCGTCGGTTAAGTGGCCGTCTTCCAGAATCTGTAACAGAATATTGAAAATGTCGGGGTGGGCTTTCTCTATCTCATCCAATAAAACCACAGAATAAGGATTACGCCGTATTTTTTCGGTCAGTTGCCCACCTTCGCCATAACCAATGTAGCCTGGCGGCGCACCAATCATTTTAGAAACTTCATGACGTTCCATATATTCCGACATATCCAGACGCACGATACGCGTCTCATCATCGAGTAGAAATTCAGCCAGGGTTCTGGCCAGTTCGGTTTTTCCTACCCCGCTAGGCCCCAGAAACAGAAATGTTCCGATCGGCCGCAAAGGGGATGTGATACCCGACCGGTTACGACGTATAGCATTAGCCACAGAACGCACCGCATCATCCTGGCCAATGATACGGCGATGCAGCTTAGCTTCCATATGCGACAGCTTATTAGCTTCAGACTCTACCATTCGGGCAACGGGTATGCCGGTCCAACGGGACACCACTGCAGCGATATCATCAGCACTGACGCAATCATCCTGTTGCCCGCGTTCGGTTTCCCAGCGGGTATGTAGTTGCTGCAGTTTCTCCTGCTGCTTCAGGATATCCATCTGTAAACTGGCAACCTTTTCAAAGTCCTGCGCATTAAATGCATCAGCCTTATCCTGCTGCAGTTGATTACAGTGCAATTCAAGTAATTTAATATCATGGGGCAAGGCATTAAGACTGATCCGTTTATGCGCTCCGGCCTCATCAATCAGGTCAACCGCCTTGTCAGGTAAATTTCGATCCGTTATATAGCGCTCCGATAACTCAGCAGCAGCCTTTAAGGCACCTTTTTCATAATGAATAAGATGGTGTTTCTCATAGCGCGTTGCTATTCCTTCTAAAATTGCGATGCTATCTTCAATACTCGGTTCACGAATCAGGATTGGATGAAAACGTCGTTCCAGCGCCTTATCCTGTTCAATATAAGCATGGTATTCAGCCAGGGTGTCCGCGCCGATCACCTGAAAGCTGCCTTTGGCCAGCGCTGTTTTCAACATGCTTGAGGCATCAATTCCACCGGTCATGGAGCCTGTTCCTACTACAGTATGCAGTTCATCAATAAATAGAATCACCTGCCCGGCAGACTTAACCACCGCATCACGCAATGATTTAAGGCGTTCTTCGAATTCACCCCGCATTTTCGAGCCTGCGACCAGTTCACTCATATCCAGTAATAACAGCCGTTTATTCAGTAAGACCTCTGGCACTTCCGCTTTGGCAATCCGTTGTGCCAGACCTTCAACAATGACTGTTTTCCCCACCCCGGCTTCTCCGATCAAAACAGGGTTGTTCTTCTTACGCCGGGACAGCGTCTGAATAATCTGGCCAATCTCTTCATCCCGGCCAATCACCGGATCCAACTCACCCTCCCTTGCCATCCGGGTAAGATCCTGGGTATAGCGGGACAAAATATCAGCTTCAATTTCAGCATCATCTGAAGTGATAGCGCTGCCGTTGCGGGCCTCTTGCAGCGCTTTTAGTACCTGCTTTTTATTCAGCCCGGCATTACTCAGGAAATCTGCAACATGACCCGCTTTAGGATCACACAAAGCAAGAAACAGCGTCCCCGTAGAAATATAAGTATCGCCAAGACGACGGCTCTCCTCGTAAGCAACTTCGAATACTTCCTGAAACTCTTTAGATGCCATAACCTGAGAAATTTCAACCGCAGCTGCCTGTTTATAGTGCTGAAAGATTTCACCTTTAATCTGTGTCACTATCTCAACCGGGTTAGATACCAGCTTGGAAATAATTTGCATCGCAGTTGAGTCAGGTTGAGACAACAGAGCCAGAAGGAGAAAGTCTGGCGTCAGTGTATTCTGTTTCAGGGCAGCCATTTCACCTACTGCCAGTTCCAGTGTATGCCTGACCTTTTTCGTACTTTGCTCGATGTATTTTTGAAACATATCATTCCCATCATTAACACTTAGCAGTAAATATTCTGAAGCAAGCCCGGATTGAGCTCTCAGCGCTCCCTTTCTGACCTGATCTTTGTACGTAGCTCATCCAGCTGCTCCAGCAGATCGATCGCCAGTGCCACCCCCGGTAAATTAATCTCCAGATCTCGCTGCAACCTGATTGCCTGCCGGATACGCACCAGATCATGACCACTAAAACGCCACTCATGAGGGGTATACCCTTGTGGTTCCACGACCCCACACTGAACCATTTCAATAATGACATAATGCTGTACCGCACAACGCTGAGATAACTCATCAATCGATAGCTGCAGAGAGTCATCCAGCACTTCAGCCGTAAGGATCAATTGTTTACGCTTCATGCCACGCTCTCCACCAACCGCGCCAGCTCAGGCACCATTTCAACAATTACATAATGCTGTACCGCACAGCGCTGAGATAACCCGTCAATCGATAATTGCAACGAGTCATCCAATACTTCCGCTATAGGGATCAATTGTTTACGCTGCATGCACTGCCCTCCACCACCTCTGCTGCTCAGTTAAGTACAAGCCATTACTATCCCATCGATTCACGGGGATTAAATGGCATCGTTTCAGCCATCTGCTGATAAAGACTACGGGCAGCTTCGTTTTCAGCAGGCGGGGTCACCAGGCGTAATCGTACGTATTGGTCACCAGGTGACCGGCCAGGTAAACCCTTATCTTTTAAGCGTAGTTTAAGTCCGCTCTGAGAACCGGCGGGGATATTTAACATTACAGCCCCTGCCAGCGTCGGTACGTTAATACGGCAACCTAGCGCAGCCTCCCAGGGCGTAACAGGTAACTCCAGATAGACATCACGTCCTTCGGCATAAAAATAGGGATGGGGCTTAAATAAAACCCGCAGGTACAGGTCTCCATTCGGCGCATCTTCTAACCCGGGAGTGCCCTGCCCGGCTAATCGAATTTGCTGACCTTCGCGGATACCCCGTGGTATCTGAACATTAAATTGACGGGACTGTTGCTCGATTTTTCCTGTCGCGTTTAGCTCCGGAACAGTCAGAGATAAAGACTGCTTACTACCGGCAAAGGCATCCTCTAGCGCAATATAGAGTGTGGCATGCAGATCATGTCCCCGCATCCGGCGCTTACGCAGCTCCGCTTGTAATCCGCTATCCTGTCCGCCAAAGATAAAACTAAAAAAATCACTGAAGTCGCCGGGTGTAGAACCGGCCTGACTTGAACCATCCTGAGTAAAGTGGAAAGCCCATCCCGGTGGTGGCTGAAATTGCTGCCCCTGCTGCCAGTTGGCGCCCAGTTGATCATAGGCTTTGCGCTTTTTAGGATCCTTCAGGGCGTGATATGCCTCATTCACCTCTTTAAACCGCTCTTCAGAGTCTTTCTCTTTATTCAGATCAGGGTGGTACTGGCGAGCCAGCTTGTGATAGGCGCGTTTTATATCCGTAGGTGCCGCATCACGGTGAATGCCGAGAATTTTGTAATAATCCTTATATTCCATACACAACCGAAGTAGATAAAAGACAGGTTAAGCAAAAGCATAGTTCAATTAACAGCGTCAGATCTCAAATGAGAATCAGTATCAATGCTGTATTCACTTAAGTGACCAGCCCACCTTAATAGAAACCTATCCGCTACACTGAACAACAGACACATGATGGAGGCTGAGCTTTGGACATTGGCGTAATTAAAGAGATAAAAAATAGCGAGAATCGGGTCGCTTTAACACCAGACGGCGCCAAAGCGCTGATTGAAGAGGGGCACAAAATTTTGCTGGAGGCCGGGGCAGGTACGGGTTCAGGATTTTCTGATACTGCCTACCTTGCTGCTGGCAGCCAGATAGTCACCACCCAAAGAGCCTGGGATACAGAACTGGTATTAAAGATAAAGGAGCCGCAGGCCAGTGAATATCCTTTCCTTAAACAGCAGATACTATTTACCTACCTGCACCTTGCCGGAGCTGACCCAGCGTTAACCCAAGCACTGTTAAAGACCGGAACCACTGCGCTAGGCTATGAAACAGTTGAAGATAGTCAGGGCAAGTTACCGCTACTGGCCCCCATGAGCGCGGTAGCAGGCAATATGTCAGTCATCATCGGCAACTATTACCTGGCCAGATTCAACGGCGGGAAAGGCATATTACCCGGCAGTATTCTGGGTAAACACCAAGGTAAGGTGGTTGTACTGGGCGATGGTATTGTTGGCCGCCACGCCGCCAAAGTTGCCGATGGAATTGGCTCCAACACCGTCATATTCACCCGTCATCCGGAACGGGAAGCTGTACTGAAGCAGGTAATTTCACCACGTATTCGCGTGACGCCCTCATTGCCTGAAGTCATCGAAGCAGAGCTTAAAAATGCCGACATATTAATAGGTTCAGTGCTCCACCCCGGTGGCCGGGCACCTCATCTGGTATCTGAGGCAATGGTAGCCAGCATGCAACCGGGCTCAGTCATTGTCGATGTCAGTATCGATCAGGGCGGCTGCATCGCGACCTCCCACCCCACATCCCATTCCGATCCGGTATTTCAGTCTCATGGCGTGACCCATTATTGCGTTACTAATATGCCAGGTGCCTACCCACAAACTTCTACTATCGTACTGACAGACGCGACATTACCATATGTATTACAGCTCGCCGCTAAAGGGCTTAGCGCATTAACAGAAGATGATGGTTTCGCTAAAGGCGTTAACACGTATAGGGGAAATATCACCTGCAGGCCTGTCGCTGAAAGCCTGCATCTTTTATCAGAATTCAAGCCGTTTGTGCATGAAAGCCGTTAAACCGACCGCCCCGGAGAGATGACTTTGCGCTTAATCATTCGCCAACTACACTCAAAGAAGTGACATGACTTTCGCATATCCACTTTGTTTATATTTCCCGCTTAACTTCATGGGAGTTAATCATAGCGATGCCAGGGTTAAGCCAAACTCAAGCTGAAATATTACTCGCGAAGCATGGAGCCAATCTTCTACCGCAGCCCAGTGAAGATGGTTTAATCCTTATTTTTTTACGTCAGTTTAAAAATCCTTTTATCTATGTCCTGTTAGCCGCCGCGCTGGTCTCATGGTTTCTTAACCATTACATCAATAGCTATTTCATATTTGCCGTTCTGCTACTCAACGCCATGATTGGCAGCTTGCAGGAACACTCCGCCGCACGTGCGGCCAAAGCACTGAAAAAGATGGTACCCAGTTACAGTACTGTGATCAGGGATAATCGATTGCAGCAGATCCCTAATGAACAGCTGGTACCTTCTGACCTGGTAGAGCTTGTCTCAGGTGATAAAGTACCGGCAGATATCAGACTGACAGAAAGCCAGCAGCTAAGCTGCGATGAATCGATGCTCACCGGCGAATCACTGCCACAAAGTAAGCAGTCAACTCACCCCATACCCGATAGCGCTGCCCTTATTGAACGCACTGATATGCTATTTGCCGGAACGATTGTTACCCGCGGCCGGGGACGCGGTATCGTAGCGCACACCGGCAGTAATACTCAGATCGGTCAGATAGCAAGCGAGATTGGTGGGACGGCAAATACCATGCCTCCTCTGCTACAGCGAATGCAACGATTCACTTTGAAAGTCACCTATAGTGTCTTATTGGTTATCGCTCTGCTGTTTCTGATTACATTATTGCGCGGTGATGATCTGTCCCAGGTTTTCCTGATGGGTGTTGCACTGGCGGTTTCGGCCATACCGGAAGGCCTGCCTGCAGCTATCACTATCGCCCTCGCGATAGGCATGCGACGCATGGCTCGGGTGGGAGTCATTGTGCGTAAATTACTTGCTGTTGAAGCGTTAGGGTCCTGTACCCTGGTGGCCTCTGACAAAACCGGCACCCTGACCCTTAATGAGATGACAATTCACCAACTGATCTTACCTACGGGTCGTCAGTTCAATGTCAGCGGTGAAGGTAAAGATCTCCACGGCGCGGTAGAAACCAACAATCAAATCGAAGAACAAGAGTTGCAGCAGCTGGCCACAGCAGGTGCGCTTGCTAATCAGGCGGAATTAAAACATGTTGATGGTCAGTGGCTGTCACACGGTGATCATGTCGATATCGCCTTTCTGGTACTGGCGATCAAGCTTGGAGTGGATATTGAACAGTTAAAAAACCGCTACCGGCAGCTGGATATGATCCCATACGAATCCGAAAACGCGTATTCTGCCAGTATCAACCTTATTGGTAAGCAGACAATGCTTCTGGCTAAAGGTAGCGTCGAGCGTATCCTGGATATGTGCAGCCACGCTAACCAGCATCAGGTACTTGAGCGCCAACTGATTATCGAACAGGAAAAATCACTGGCGCAACAGGGTCACCGGGTAATGGCTTTAGCATCCAGGCCTCTGCCTGAAAGTTATGGCAGTCCGGAGGATGAATTACACGACCTCGATTTCCTGGGTATCGTAGGAATGCTTGACCCCCTGCGCCCGGAAGTTCCCGAAGCGATAGCGGCCTGTAAAAAAGCCAGTATTAATGTTTTGCTGGTAACCGGCGACCACCCGGATACAGCCACTTCGATTGCCAATCAATTAAACCTCTCGACAAGGTTAAGCGGTGCAATTACAGGTAGAGAGCTCGAACAACGCTTACAAAAAGCAACCCCGGAACAATGGACAATTACCGCTCAGGAAAGAGTATTTGCTCGTGTAGAACCTAAACAAAAACAGCTATTGGTCGAGCAATTAATCCGCCAGGGGGAATTCGTTGCCGTCACCGGAGACGGTGTCAACGATGCACCGGCCCTTCGACACGCACATGTCGGCATTGCCATGGGTAAACGCGGCACTGATGTCGCCAGGGAAAGTGCCGACCTGATTCTCACCGATGATAATTTCGCTTCTATAATCGAGGGTATTCGTCAGGGACGCCTGGTTTATTCCAATATCCGCAAAGTCGTCTTTTTATTAATATCCACTGGCGCCGCGGAGATTTTCCTTTTTATCCTCTCAGTACTATTCGGTTTACCATTGCCATTACTACCCATTCAGTTGCTGTGGCTCAATCTGGTTACCAACGGTATGCAGGACATTGCTCTCGCCTTCGAACCGGCAGAGGGTAATGAATTAAATAAGCCTCCCCGCTCTCCGCAAGAGCCGATGTTCAACCGCCTGATGATCGAACGGGTTCTGATCAATGCTCTGGTTATGGGCGGCATCGCCTTTGTTCTCTTTGTTCAGGCGCTTCAGCTGGGGATGAATGAAGTTGAAGCACGAAATCTGACGTTGTTACTGATGGTCCTGTTTGAAAACATTCATGTCTTCAATAGCCGTTCAGAGACGCTATCGATCTTCAAACACCCCTTTTTTAGCAACCCATTCCTGTTAATCGGCATGCTCTGCGCCCAAGGCATACATATTGCTGCGATGCATCTGCCGATTATCAGCGATATTTTGCAGATAACACCGGTAACTCTGCAGCAATGGGCATCATTACTAAGCTATGCCTGCATACTGATATTGATAGATGTAATACATAAATGGTGGCGAATAAACAGAGGAGTTTAAAAGCCGGTTTCAGCGACCAAAACAGACCGGTATTTTAAATAACAACCGGTTACACCGATGAGAAGTATTAACGCTAGAATCTCATACATGGCAAAGCCGGCATCAGTATCTGGTCAATACTTCCATCTCAAATTATCAAACCCATCTGATTCATCTGAGTTTCGGCGGCATACAGACAAGAAGTATCACTGCGATCAAACTCTCGATAGCAATATAGGTCAGCGTTATCGTTCCGGGAACGCCGTCGATAAATAGCGAGATAAGGCGAGACAACACTAGAAAGAGCATAATTACTGCAAGGGCTAAAATAAGACTACGGTTATGCTCTATGTTAAAAATAGCCACACCTGCCAGAAAACCGACCGCTGCCACCATTCCGTTATAAGCTCTGAGTTGATTGAGTGCTTCCAATTGCAGGGCGATCAGACCCGCATTATCCGGAGAACTGCTGAACAGTTCCCAAAGACCCGGCCCCAACAGGCTTAAACACAAAAAACCAAGCGTGGCATAAAGTACCCTTTTATGACTTACCGGCATAGAAACTTCCCCTGAAAACAATCGAATTCGGCATACTGTTTGGGGAGGCTGACTGATTATCAGCTGGCCTCACATTATAGCCACTCCTGATCAATCGCTATGATTTCAATATCGGCGACCTCTTCACAAAGGGTACGAATCCTGGCTGTATCAGACTCCAGTTTGCGCTTGTCATTACCTACCAGGCAGACCGCCAGCAGGGCGCGTTGCCATTTATCCTGATATCCCACCTCGGCTACAGAGGCATTAAATCTGCTTCTGACACGGTCTTTTAGTCCCCGCACTTCGCGACGCTTGTCCTTAAGCGATTGAGCATGCGGTATCATCAGTTCGATAGTCAGAAGAGTAAGGAAGACCGATTGATTACTCATTCGCTTTCACTGTCCACTTATAGAGCGCATTCAGCCGCTTTAAGCAGCAGGCCATAATGTATTTTTTGTGTCATAAACCATCAGCTATCAAAAGTGTAGGACCTGGTTAGCGAATGCAGCAACTGTCTGCCATCTGAATAGTACAAAATTGAATAATATATCCTAAGCAGCATATCTTAGTTTAAAGCAGCCCCTGCCTTTGACCTCTGGCCTGTGGAACCCGTTCAGTTTTCAAGCAGTTAGTGAACGTTACCAATAATACCCTGGTGCATTTGCCCAACTTCAACAACAACTGGTAGTCTGGTATCTGAGTTGCCCCCTGCTTTGAACCTGCGACAAGGATCTGAACATGGACAAAACTGCTTCTAAAACTACGCACAACACCGTACTGCCCTATCCCAGGGTAATACTGTTTGACTGGCACGGTACGCTGGTCGACACCCATGATGCGATGTATCAGGCAATAGAGGAGATGCTGTCGCAGCTGGAAGAGCTGGATCTGGTAAGACATATTCTGCCGGAAGAGCGGGCGAAAACAGAAGACGACGAAAAGCTGATGCGTTATATCCGGATTTTTCGTCACCTGCACCCCCGGGTATTAGCCGAGCAGCGCATCTCCCGCACCGATATTTTTGATGCCCTGTTTGGCGATAATGACGAAGCCAACGCCATTGCTCACAAAGCCTATGATGAGTGTTACCAGAACCATTACGGCAAGGTTTTTCCGTTTCAGGAGGGTATGTATGAGTACCTCTGCTACCTGAAAAAACTGGGTATCAAAATCGGTGTTGTGACTAACCGCAGCGGCTATTTCCTTAACCATGAGCTGGCCAGCGTTGATTCAGGTCGCTGGCAAAACCTGTTCGATACCACCCTCGGTGGTAACGATGCCCCCCGTTATAAACCGGCACCGGATGGCCTTGAACATGCTATAGAACGACTCGGTGAAAAGGTTGACTCACATGTCTGGTATGTCGGAGACAGCCTGACCGATATGATTACCGCCAGTAAGGCCGGGGTCACTTCAGTGTTTTATAACGGCGCTTTGTGGGATGAAAACTGGTTTAAAGCGACATTCGCTGTCGCTGACCACGTCGCCCATTCCCCGCAAACGATCATCAATAGCTTTGACGAATTACTTGACCGGATCGAAAGCAGCAACCAAAGCAAGACAGAATCACGTGACAGCAGTCTGCTACGGCCTGCCCGCCTGCCGCCACTGACACCGCCACCGCCCCGGCAAGAAGCCGATTGGCATCCGGCTGTGGCCAGCCTCACCTACCCTAAAGTGGTCCTGTTTGACTGGCACGCGACCCTGGTCGATACCCTGGATGCGATGTACCACGCAGTGGATGATATGCTGAAAGATCTGCGTGAGATGGGCCTGCTGGATCATCTGGTAACCTCTGCCGCCTGCAAATCACCGGAAGATTCCAAACTGGTGGAATATGTCCGCGAAAACCTCGGCCTGCATCCGAAAATAAAACTCGATCGCAAGATCTCACGCACCGATATTTTCGAGATACTATTTGCCGATAATGATGAAGCAAAAAAAATAGCGCATCAGGGTTTCAACCGACACTACCGTAAATACTATGGCACTGCGCTGCCTTTTGAACCTAAGGTAAAACATGTCCTGCAAGGCTTACGGCAACTCAACCTCACTGTGGGCGTAATCACCAACCGCGACCGGGAGTTCTTCATTCACGAGCTGAATACAATCGACGGCAGCGGCTGGGCCGAACTGTTCGATACAGAGATCTGCGGTGATGATACGGTACAGCGTAAGCCCCATATCGACCAGATAGTCAAAGCCGCCGACAATCTCGGCTGTAAACTGGGACCTGACGTATGGTACGTCGGCGACAGTACAACCGATGTAATCGCAGCTAAATCAGCGGGTATAACCAGCGTTTTTTTTAACGGTGCATTATGGGATCAGCCCTGGCTGAACAAGATATTCCCTGGCTCTGAGCGCTATCCTGATAAACCCGACGTAGTTGTAAATGATTTTTCCGAGTTCTGGGCGTTGATGCTATCCTGCAGGAAGAACAGGTTAAAACAGAAGCTGCCAGCTTAGTTCAGGCTCTGCTTCAATTCAGTTAATAAGGACACAACTGACATGCCACACTGCATCATTGAATACGCCAAAGGGCTTGAAGATAGTCTGGATATTTCCACTCTGGTGGCAACTGTTCACACAGGCGCTTTCAGAACCGGCCTGTTTGCTGAGGCAGACATAAAAACCCGGGCGATCGCCTATGAGTATTTCCAGACCGGCAGCACTGATACGCCTTTTATCCATGTGACGGTAAGAATCTTGTCCGGACGTACCCGGCAACAAAAATCACTTTTAACCCGGCAGATTCTGGCGCAGCTCAGACAGCTCCAAAATCTCCAGAAGATACAACAAGGCTCTGCTCTTTCTCTCACCGTTGAAGTACTCGATATAGAAAGAGAAACCTACGCCAAGGCGATCGACTGATCGCCTTCAGCGCATCCGGTCATCTTCCTATAACACCGGAGCCTTTAACCATCGACTCAGTAAGCGTTTGCCCTGCATATTAAAAGCCAGCCCCAGCATGACCAATACAATACCACCCCATTGGATCAGCGAAACCTGTTCATTCAACAGTAGCGCAGCACAGGTTAAGCCAACCACCGGCACCCCGAGTGTCAACGGGGCGATCTGAGCCGCTGGATATCGACTAAGCAGATCTCCCCACAGGCCATAGCCAAGAATAGTCGCAATCACGGCAAGATAGATTAACGCAAACGCCGATACCAGAGAGAAGCTCTGCAGGCTGGCGATAATCACCGCTTCCCCTTCAATCAGGTACGACAGCGCAAAGAACGGCAGGGGCGGAAACCATGCTGACCAGGCCACCAGATTTACCCCGGCATGGTAGCCGCGCTGAGAGATGGTTCGGTTCACGATGTTACCGATCGCCCAGCAGGCAGCAGCCGCCAGCGTCAATCCAAAACCGATCGCAGTCATCGCGCCCGTATCATTACTCCAGCCAATCAACACTAGGCCTGAGCCTGCGATCAGAATAGCGATCAGCTGATGCGGCTTAATACTCTCTTTCAGTAACAATTGCGCCAGTAGCAAGGTAAACAGGGCCTGCGACTGCAGCACCAGCGATGCCAGACCGGCCGGCATACCGACCGCCATCGCCGTAAACAGAAAAGCAAACTGGCCGAAGCCTAAAGTCATGCCATAGGCAAGAATCCAGCGCAGGGGTATTTGCGGGCGCGAGAAAATCAACGAGCCGATAAGTGCCACCAGCAGAAAACGCAGGCCGCCCATCAATAGCGGCGGGATGCCCTCAAGCCCCCAGGCGATCACGACAAAATTAAAGCCCCACACCAGAATAATGATCAGGCTGAGCAGTGTGTCTTTTAAATTCATTGCCTTGCGGCTCCCTGAATGACATACCTTGAATTACAAAACTTGCAAGTCGAACTTAAATGACAAACTTAGCGACGGGCTGGCGGTATTTTTTTAAGGGCAAGACAGAACTGTTCATGTGCAGCCAGATCTACCGGCTTATACACCACCCGCCGCCCGGCAGGATATCTGCCCAGAAAGTTACCGTTGCGACGATCCTGCACAGGGCGCACCGGACGGGCAGAAAAACCACCACCGCTGTTGGGACAGACATTGTGCAGCAGGTTTTCCGCACAGTCGGCACAGAAGGTACATTCAAAACTGCAGATACGTGCCAGGGTCGAATCCGGCGCTAGCGCGCATTTACAATGCTCGCAATTGGGTCTCAGCTCTAACATACGATACGCTCTGCCATGATCGGTATCCCGGCGAATGATTAATCAACCACATACTATACAGATCAGACTGATTTTGCCTATGCAGAAAAATAGCTGAATTAGATTAAATCGAATTTCAGGCACAAAAAAACCTGCATTAAGCAGGTTTTTTATATTCTTGTTAAGTCAGATAATGATTATCTGACTCAAACTGCCTTGCTGAAAAACGGGTTGGGATTGAAACGCATTGCTCTGCCCGCTGATTCCAGACGAGCGATCAAACGTTGACGACGTTGCTGGCGCGCTTCAAACTTCTGCAGCTCACCGAATTCGCGGCTAAGACGCTCGAAGTACTGAGCTTCAGTCTCACGGTAAGCCGGCTCATTGTTTTGCATAAAAAAATCAAACTTAGTCATGTTAAATTCCTCAAAATATCTTTCTGATTCACTCTTCGAACCATCAGGAACTTGTCGTTGAATCTTAATCATTGAGGACATTCTAATGCTCAAAAAACCATCAAACAAACGATCTATACTCAGCTAACTGGTGAATAAAATTCACCTATATAGCAGCATAACTGGCACTTTATTTGACTTAGCTTTATTTAACTTAGCAAAGCTACGATAGAAAAAATTTAACCATTTACGGCCTGAACGGTACTACCCTCTTCGTTTCTGCTGCTAATCCAGCTCTCAACCTGCTCCCGGCTGGTACCAAAAAATACCACCCGCGAGGTTGAGCTAATGCTGCCATTAGCGCCGATATTTTGCAGATACAACCAAAAGCTTTCAGCACCGGCTTGATGAATTCTGTAAATTCCATGAATGGAGGAAAACGCATCGCGGGCGATCATCGTGGTCATTCTGAATATTTCCAATTAGGTTAATCATAAATTCAATGAGCCCCAACGAAGCTCAGCTTTCCTGCGCCTGTCCTTCATGTACATAAGTTCAGGCACATGAGTTCAGATACATATTCGGGAGCCTAGCGCGCCTGCGCCAGCTCCATCAGTTCGCGGGTAGCGACGCTGAAGATAGAGATATCATTAGCGCTGCTACTGCGAATCTCAGTCAGCAACTGCTGCCAGCGACTCAGTTTCGGCAGATGCTGACTCAGCCACTGCCGGGCACATGCACTACTATCATCCTGTAGTGCAGCCTCCTCGCAGCGCAGCACGGCAACAGCGATAGCTTGCTGATGACTGGTCAGATCTTCCCGACAGCCGTCACGCGCCATTGATTGCCAGTGGCTACTGACTTCAATCTCTTTCACCTGCTGATCGAACCAGTGCAATTGCAACTGCTCACCCAGGTCAAAATAGACCTGCGCAACATGCTCCAACGGCTGTCCGGTTTGCTCAGCGGCCTGAATAATGCCAAGCAGCGCATAAAGACTATCGGCACCTGCAACAACACCCGCCAGGGCATCCGGTATCCCGGCTTCAATCAGCACATTATGCTTCTGTTGCCAACTAGCCCGAGGCTCACCCTTAATCAGCTCAGCCAGTAAACTGCTTACGGTCTGCACACCAGGCTGGAACTGCGCTACCGTATCAGCAACTGTCATATCAGGCTGGCGATTACGCAGGAACCAATAGACTGCCCGACGAACCAGTCTTAACAGGTCGGCCATCATCTGCTGCTGGAGTACCGAATCAACCTGGTTATCCAGCGCTTCAATGTCACGCCACAAACCTGCAACATCGAAGACATCACGAGCGATCACGTAAGCGGCAGAAACCTCAGCCAGGTCAGCACCACTGCTCTGACAGAGTTGCTCAACAAAAGTGATGCCCATGGTATTCACCATGTCATTAGCGATCTGAGTAGCAATAATCTCTCGACGCAGACGGTGTTGATCTATCTCCGCAGGGAACTCTTTTACCAGGCGCTGTGGGAAAGCGGTCACTATCTCACGACTGAGATAGGCATCATCGGTAATCCAGGTCGAACTCAGTGACTCCTTAAGTTCAGCTTTAGCGTAAGAGATCAGCACGGATAACTCAGGTCGGGTTAAACCCGACTGCTGGGTTTTACGTTCCTGCAACAGATCATCTGCGGGAATAAACTCCAGTTCGCGATCCAGTTTGCCATCATCTTCCAAACGATTGATCAGGCGGATGTACTCATCAATAGACTGTCGCGCATGGTGATGGGCAACGCTGATAGACTGAGCCTGCTTATAGTTGTTCTGCAACACCAGCGCGCCAACTTCATCGGTCATCTCCCGCAACAGTGCGTTACGCTGCTTAACCGTCATATCACCGTTAGCGACCACCTCGTTAAGCAGGATCTTGATATTAACTTCATGGTCGGAGCAATCCACGCCACCGGCATTATCAATAAAGTCGGTATTGGATTTTCCTCCGTTGGCACAAAACTCGATTCGGCCCAACTGGGTAAAACCGAGGTTGCCGCCTTCGCCCAATACCCTGCAACGCAACTCATCACCGTTAATTCGCAGGCTGTCGTTAGCCTTATCACCCACTTCAGAGTGAGTCTCATGGCTAGCTTTAACATAGGTCCCGATACCACCATTCCAGATCAGGTCCACCGGCGCTTTAAGTAGCGCGGTGAGCAGGTCATTCGGCGACAAACGGTCCTCTTTGATAGCAAAGCGCTGTTTCATCTGCGGGCTGATATCAAGCCACTTAGCTGCCCGTGAGAAGATACCACCACCGGCTGAGATCAGCTCGGCGTTATAATCCTCCCAGCTTGAGCGAGGTAGCTCAAACAGGCGCTTGCGCTCGATAAAACTACTGGCGGCATCCGGCTGGGGGTCGATAAAGATGTGCAGATGGTTAAACGCCGCACATAATTGGATATGCTCAGAAAGCAACATGCCATTACCAAATACATCACCGGCCATATCGCCAATCGCAATCACACTGAACTCTTCAGACTGAGTATCCAGCCCTAACTCGCGGAAATGCAACTTGACCGATTCCCAGGCACCGCGGGCGGTGATCCCCATGCCCTTATGGTCATAGCCTTGCGAGCCACCAGAAGCAAAGGCATCACCCAACCAGAAGCCCCGGTCTTCGGCGATAGTGTTAGCGATATCTGAAAAGGTTGCCGTACCTTTATCGGCAGCGACTACAAAATAGGGATCATCTTCATCATGACGCACCACATCGACCGGCGGCACTACTTCGCCGCCGACCAGGTTATCGGTGATATCCAGCAACGCGCTGATAAAGATCTGGTAACTGGCGATACCTTCCGCCTGAAAGGCTTTACGTCCACCGCTTGTTGGCAGCTGCTTGGCAACGAAACCGCCTTTTGCTCCCACCGGTACGATAACTGAGTTTTTAACCTGCTGCGCCTTCACCAGGCCCAGCACTTCGGTACGGTAATCTTCCAGACGATCGGACCAGCGCAAACCACCGCGGGCAACTTTACCGCCGCGCAGGTGGACACCTTCAACCCGGGCAGAATAAACAAACACTTCAAACATCGGCCGCGGCTGCGGAATACCTGCAATCGCCCGGGGATTAAGTTTAAAGGAGAAATAATCTTTCAGCTCTGCGTTTTCGTCGCGCTGAAAATAACTGGTACGCAGGGTAGCCTTAATCAGTTCGAGGAAACGCCGCAGAATCTGGTCTTCATTGAGATTATCAACTTTATCCAGAGCATCAATAATGCTGCTTTCGATACGTTCGGCCAGCGCAGCAACTTTATCGCTGCCCTGACGGTTGGGCTCAAAGCGGGCCCGGAACAGGGCCACCAGCAGTTTAGTCACCTGAATATGACGGGTCAGTGTGCCGGCAATATAAGGCTGCGAGAAACCGAAACGAATCTGTTTACAATAGCGCGCGTATGCACGCAGCATCGCCACTTCACGCCAGCTCAGATTAGCACCGATAACCAGATGGTTAAATTCATCATTCTCAGCCCTGCCACTCCAGATATTAGCGAAGGCATCCTGGAATACCTGTTTCGCAGCCTCCATCTCCACAGCTTCACCATTGTGGTAAACCAGGCTGAAATCGTGAATCCAGAAGCCCATGCCGTCATCCCGGCGCACTTTGTAGGGATGCTCACCCACGACCTTCATGCCGAGGTTTTCCAGCACCGGAATGACATCGGACAGAATCAGCGGATCTCCGGCATTGAACAACTTAAAACGCAGCTTATCGGGGCTCTGCTCCAACATCCGGTAGAAGCTCATAGTCACCGGATTAGCCTCATTAAGGGCCTCAATGCGCTGGATATCGTACACTGCACTGCTGGCGGAGAAATGCTCGCGATACGCTGATGTAAAAGCATGGCGGTAGCCATTAACCAGGCCAGTACCCAGCTCTTCGCCACAGGATTCGACCAGCGCATGGTGCAGCTCATCACCCCAGGAATGGGAAGCCTGCACTATTTCATTTTCAATCGCACTGAAATCAATTTTGGTGTTCTTCAGTGGGTCGACACGCATCACAAAATGCACCCGTGCCAGCACCGCACCGGAGAATGAGGTTGTAAATTCCGAGTCTTCAGCCTGCAACGCTGTCGCAAGCAGGTTCTGTACCTGTAGCCGCAGCGCAGAATTAAACACGTCGCGCGGCACGTAATAGAGGAATGAGCAGAACTTGCCGCAGCGATCACGGCGCATCAACAGGCGGGCTCGGCGTCGTACCTGAAGATTGAATATACCCATCGCCATCTCAAGCAGTTCGCTATCAGAAGATAGAAACAGCTCATCACGGGGCAGATCACTGAGTATAGTCAGCAAGGTTTTGCCGCTATAACCATTGGCCGCAAAGCCTGAACTGCTAAGAATCCGCTCAACTTTGCTGCGGATCATCGGAATCCGGTTTAGCCGTTCGCTATAGACCGGCGCGGTATACAAACCGTAGAAGCGCCGTTCACCTATCACCTGGCCAGTACTATCAAAGCGCTTTACCACGATCAGATCAAGATACGCTGGGCGGTGAACCCGGGAGCGAGTGCTGTATTTAGCCAGCAACACCGGTGCCTGATCCTGCATCGAACGACACTCATCATCGCTCAGCGTCTCATACAGTTTGACAGAGCCAGAAGAAGCTTCCAGACGCAGAGTACCCAGCACACTATCTTCAACCTGCGCTGCCCGGAATTCGTTCTCGTTCCGGTCAAAGGTTAATTCATCGTAAGCCAGGAAGGTAAAGTGGTCATCAAGTAACCATTCCAGAAATGCAGCAGACTCTTTAGCCACAACCTTATCCTGTGGACTATCGGTCTGATCCAGTTCATCAATCAACTCGACCAATTGACCCTTCATTGGCTCAAAATCACTGACAGCACTGGCAACCAGACAATGAACTTCTGTCAGGCGGTTACTAAGGGATTTCAACCATTCAGGGTCAGTGTGCCGGTCAATCTCAATATAGATGAAAGATTCAGCCTGCCCTTGCTGCTCTTTTCCTTGTTGTTTAAAACCCTGAAGTTTTCCTCCATCACGCGTTACTGTCAGTACGGCATTATGAATCGCGTGAATGGACACGTCATGACGATTCAGTTCCATCTTCACTGAATCGACCAGAAACGGCATATCAGCAAACAGAATCTGAATCACGGTATGGTTACAACGCCACCCGTGTTGCTCCAGGTCAGGACTGATAACCCGGACTTTCGGCGCGCTGGCATCATACTGTTGAATAAATTCCCAGCAGGACAGCGTGGCATCATACAAACTATCTAATGGGTATTCCGCCAGCGCTTCGTCTGCGGATACCTGGTAATACTGCTCGGCAAATGCATTCACTTTACTGGCCATGGTGGCAGGCAGCTTCATTTCAAACTGTTCGGCCAGCTGGGTAAGCAGTGTCTGCTTACGGCTACGGTGCTTTGATATAGATTTCAGGGACATATTAAAAATCCTGATCCGTCGGCGTTAGGGAACCTGCGCACAGAACCGGCCTGCTCGCTGAAGAGATCTGTTTTGCAGCCAACTAGTGGCTGGCTTAAATTAAAAAGAGAAAGCTCTTGCTCACAGATTCCTGATAAAACAGGCTGTAACGCCTGTCTGGATAATATTGGGTTATGAAATGACGGCCAGAACGCAGCTCAGGTTTAAGTTCAGGTTACAGCCGTCTTCATCAGCTAAATCAACTACCTGCTGATCGGTTGCAGATAGCGGTTTTGTCTGCGCTCTATTTGACGGAAGGCATAGATAATCACCATGCTTATCAACAGATACAGCCCGCCGGCTGCAAGGAATATCTCGATCGGCGTATAAGTACGAGCGATGATCGTACGCGCGGTACCGGTTAGATCCAGCAATGTAATGGTCGATGCCAGCGCACTGCCTTTCAGCATCAGAATCACTTCGTTACCATAAGCGGGCAAGATCATACCGAATGCACGGGGCAGCATAATCCGACGGTACAGCACCGGTTGGCGCATACCGATAGTTTTAGCGGCTTCAATCTCACCCCGGGGAATTGCACCCAGCGCCCCGCGCAAAATCTCGGCCGTATAGGCCGCCGTATTCAGAGAAAATGCCAGGATGGCGCACCAGTATGGTTCGCGCAGATAAGGCCAGAGAGCACTTTCTCTGACCGCATCAAACTGGGCCAGACCGTAGTACACCAGAAAGATCTGCACCAACAGCGGCGTGCCCCGGAAAAAGAAAATATATGCGTAAGGAATCGCATTCAGCCAACGACGGTGAGAATGCCGGGCCAGACCGATCGGCAATGCCAGTAACGATCCTATTACGCCGGACACAACCACCAGTTCGATAGTAGTCTTGACCCCTTCCAGCAAGCGGGGAAAATACTCAATTACAACTTCAATACTCATCAGGCTCTCCCCACCCAGCGGTTATTACGCTTTTCCATGTAGTGAATAAACACCATTGAAATGATAGTCAGGCACAGATAGATACAAGCCGCGGCCATATAGAACAGGAAAGGCTCTTTGGTATAACTCACCGCGTCACGGGTTTTCAGCATGATGTCACTCAGGCCAACTACCGATACCAGTGCAGTATCTTTCAACAGCACCAGGAACAAATTCCCCAGTCCCGGCAAAGCTAAACGCCACAGCTGCGGCAAGGTAATGCGCCAGAATATTTTGAACTTACCCATACCTATCACCAGGCCCGCTTCACGCTGCCCCGGTGGAATGGCCATGATTGCACCGCGGAATACTTCACTGGCGTAGGCACCAAAAGTCAGGCCCAGAGCGATCACACCCGCGGTAAAAGGCCCGACTTCAATGTATTCGTCATAACCGAACAGACTCGCGATACTCATCAGTGCAGTAGTTGCCCCGAAGTAGATAATCAGTACGGTGAGTAGTTCGGGAATACCCCGAATTATCGTGGTATAGCCCTTAGAAATACCCCGTGCAACAGGGTTACCGGAAAGCCGTGCAGTCGCGCCTAACAGGCCTAGTATCAGGCCGAGCAGCAGACTGGCCAACGCCAGCTCAATCGTAATCAACGTCCCGGCCCAAAGCTGGTCGCCGAATCCTCTGATATCAAACATCGGAAAACCTCAACACAAGAAAAGCGTACTCCCGCAGCCCTTATCAGACTAAGCTGATAAGGTCGGCGGGAAAGCGATCATTACTGATTGATCGAGAACGGGAAGTAGCGGGAGTTGATATCGGCGTAGGTACCGTTAGCCACTATAGTTTTGAGGGCCAGATTAAGTTTATCTGTCAGTGGATCGCCCTTGCGCACGGCAATACCAATTTTGTCATTGATATCAATATCGCTGCCCTTGAACTCGAACGCCTGACCGGAGTCCGAATTAAGCCAGTCGTAGGCTGGGAACTTATCTGAGAGCAGTGCGTCCAGACGACCCGATGCCAGGTCCAGGTAAGCATTGTCCTGGGTATCATACAGTTTAACTTTGACTACATTACCTAGCTTATCTTCCAGATACTGACCGGCGATTGTGGCACGCTGGGCGCCGACTGTCAGACCTTTCAGACCGGCTTCAGATGTATCCAGAGTCTTACCTTTGGCACCGGCAAATGCCAGTACGTTGTGGTAGTACGGTTCACTGAAATCCACTACTCGCAGGCGTTCTTCGGTGATCGACATCGATGCGATAATAGCGTCGTATTTACGCGCTCTCAGGCCCGGAATAATACCGTCCCAGTCCTGTGCAACAATTTCACAGTCGGCCTTCATTTCAGCACAAAGTGCATTGGCGACATCAACATCGAATCCCTGCAGCTGACCATTGGCATCGACCATATTGAAAGGCGCGTAGGCACCTTCCGTAGCGATACGTATTTTATCGCCCGCCTGCGCAATACCGGCGGTGAATACAGAAGTGGCAGCAACAGTTGCGGCCAGCAGACCGCTCATCAGGGTTGTTTTAAATTTCATTTTGCAGATCCTTTATTATTTTTAGGCTTATTTTTCAGGCTTGCTTACTTAAATTTACTACAGAGATTTACTACAGGGGCCCATACAAGGGCTTAAGACTCTCCGATGCAAAGCATCAGAAAATACTTGAGATAAACTCGCGACAGCGCTCCGATGTAGGATTGCCGAACACCTGTTCAGGTGGGCCAAATTCCTCGACCTGCCCCTGATGCAGGAACATCACTTTGTTGGATACTTCCCGGGCGAATGACATTTCATGGGTCACCACCAACATGGTGCGCCCTTCTGCCGCCAGATCACGCATAACATTCAGTACTTCACCGACTAACTCCGGATCCAGAGCCGATGTCGGCTCATCAAACAGCAACACTTGCGGGTCCATCGCCAGGGTACGTGCGATCGCTACCCGCTGCTGCTGGCCACCGGAAAGCTGATTCGGGTAGAAACCCTTACGCTCGGACAAACCGACTTTAGCCAGCAGCTCTTCGGCATGAGCGATCGCTTCGTCACGGGATTTATTCAACACCTGAATCGGCCCTTCAATGACATTTTCCAACAACGTCTTGTGCGGCCACAGATTGAAATTCTGAAACACAAAGCCAACCCGGGCACGCATTGCTGCCAGCTGACGGGCATTGGAAGCATCCAGGTCGCCCTGTTTATTCCGTTTCAGGTCAAGTTTTTCACCGGAAATATAGATCTCCCCTTCGGTCGGGGTTTCCAGCAGATTGATACAGCGCAAAAAGGTACTTTTACCCGAGCCGCTGGATCCGATGATCGAGATCACATCGTGATCATGGGCTTGCAGATCGATCCCTTTGAGGACTTCGAGGTTGCCGAAAGATTTATGAATATTCTTCAGCCAGATAGCAGTATTCTCAGGCATTTTTATTATTCTCTGTTTCGCCAGGCATTGTTCCCGACCAGTCTTATTCAGACTTAAGGACGGATCGTAAGAGGGGCCCTATGACAGCTTCAAGCGCGGCTTATGCAGCCGACGATCATCAACCTGACACTCTGGTCACCACCAACACGCCGGCTATAGAAAGTTCTTACAGCAGCTCAGATTCAGGTTAAATACAAAATACCGATCCGGGCTGACAGCGCGTATTTCAAAGTAACAAATTAGTAGTGGGGGATATTTTGAAAATCGGTCATCCACTTCAGTCATCGCGACTTGGGCAAGGTATTTTTGACCCTGCAAATAATAAAAATGGCCGCTAAAAGCGGCCATTTGAGGACAAAAAACTTTATAAATTCAATTTCTTAGCAAACTTGACCGACCTAACTTGACGCCACCAGACCCTGGCGCTGATGCTTCCGCCTCCCGTTTACGCTCCTCCCTGGGGGTCAGTCCATAGTGGTTACGATAGGCCGTACTGAAATAGGAAGCACTGGAAAAACCACAAGCCAGCCCCACCTGCAGTGCCGGCTTATCACTTTGCCGAAGCAACTGCCTTGCCATCTCAAGACGCAGTTCCAGATAGTATTTTGAAGGCACTGTCTGCAGATGTTTCTTGAATAGCCGCTCCAGGTGACGTCGCGACACTCCGACATGAAATGCCAGATCTTCAGTACTTAGCGGCTCTTCGATATTCGCTTCCATCAGAGTAACCGCCTCGATCAGCTTAGGTTGGCTGGCACCGATGCGGGCCTTCAGCGGAACCCTCTGCTGATCATCCCCGGAGCGCATCCGTTCACAGATAAACTGTTCGGAAATCGACGCCGCCAGGTTCATGTCATAATGCTGACCGATAAGGAACAACATCATGTCCATCGCCGCGGTGCCACCGCTGCAGGTGTAGCGATTAGCGTCGATCTCAAACAGGTTATTGGTGACCTGGGTATCTGGGAACTCATCCCGCAGGCTGGCCATATCCCACCAGTGGATCGTGGCACGGTAGCCATTCAATAATCCGGCACAGGCCAGCAAGTATGAACCGGTACCGATACCGCCCAGTGCCATGTTCGAGCGCGATTGACGACGCAACCAACCGAGTACCATCTCATTACCTGTACGAGCGATGGGACTGGCACCACAGACAAAGATCGCATCCAGCTGGGGGATATCCGCCAGACTGCAGTCCACCAGCGTTTTCACCCCGAAACTACTGGCCACCGCTTCACCATCATGGCTGATCAGCACAGTCTCGTAGCAATCATCACCGGTTACCCAATTGGCCATTCGCAGGGGCTCAATTCCCGATGAAAAGGCGATCAGGGAAAAGTTAGGCAGCAGCAGGAAACCAAACCGATGCGGCCTGCTTTGAGAATTGTCACGCGACACCTGGCTTTCCACCAAAACGCATCTCCCATGCTCGTTAACTATTAAGTAAAACCAATAAGTAAGACTATTTAGCAGGACTTTTTTTGTCGGGCTTTTCGTCAGGCTGATAAATAGATCAGTTCAGAAGCCACAGCATACTGATAATAGCGGCCTCTTTCCCCGGTAAAGACGATCGAATGTCAAAATAGCGCAAGTTCATGTCGCGCTATAGAAATTCTACACCTGTTACATGCTGCAACTTTTGCTGATACTAAATATAGACGTTTATGAGGCAGCAACTGAATAGCTGCTGCGCAAACGAAGTTACCAGTGAAGACTCAAATCTGTTCACTGGCAGCAAAATAAAAACTATAACCGAGCCAAGCGCATCTGGCATCGGGTTCTCCTAACAAGAGGAATTCAGCATGACAACAGAGCAAGTAACCCGCGCCCTTTTTGACGAAGTAATGGTCCCTAACTATAACCCACAGCAATTTGTCCCGGTCCGCGGCCAGGGCTCCCGGGTATGGGATCAGGAAGACAAAGAGTATATCGATTTCGCTGGCGGCATCGCAGTAAACGCACTGGGCCATGCTCATCCGGTACTGGTCGCTGCGATTAAAGAACAGGCCGATAAGCTCTGGCACCTGAGTAATACCTGTACCAATGAACCGGCCCTGCGTCTGGCTAAGAAACTGACCGACGCTACTTTTGCTGACAAGGTATTCTTTTGCAGCTCCGGCGGCGAAGCAAACGAAGCGGCGTTCAAGCTGGCCCGTAAATACAGCTACGACAATTTCGGCCCTGAGAAGAACGAAATTATCGCCTTTAACAAGGCATTCCACGGCCGTACCCTGTTTACCGTATCCGTCGGTGGCCAGCAGAAATACCGTGAGGGCTTTGAGCCGGTACCCGGCGGCATCGGCCACGTACCATTTAACGATCTGGAAGCATTGAAAGCTGCTATTTCCGATAAGACCTGCGCCGTTGTAATGGAACCGATTCAGGGCGAAGGCGGTATCATCCCGGCTGATCCTGAGTTTGTTCGCGGTGTTCGCGAACTGTGTGATCAACACAACGCCCTGCTGGTATTTGATGAAGTGCAAACCGGCGTCGGCCGTACCGGTCAGCTGTATGCATACATGGGCATGGGTGTAACGCCTGACATCATGACTACCGCTAAAGCGCTGGGCGGCGGTTTCCCGATCGGTGCAATGCTGACTACTGACAAGTGTGCCCCAAGCCTGGGCTTCGGTACCCATGGCAGCACATACGGCGGCAACCCTCTGGGCTGCGCTGTTGCTGAAGCGGTACTGGACCAGATCAATACGCCGGAACTGCTTGCCAGTGTCGGCGATAAGCGCGCCCTTTTTGTCGCAGAGCTGGAAAAGATCAACGCTAAGCACGGTATCTTCAAAGAGATCCGCGGTGCAGGCCTGCTGATCGGCGCCGAGCTGACCGAAAACTGGCATGGCCAGGCGGCTAAGTTTCTGGCCGCTGCCCGTGAAGCGGGTGTGATGATGCTGGTCGCCGGACCTAATGTGCTGCGTATGACCCCTTCCCTGATCATTCCGGATGAGGATATCAAGCAAGGCATGGCTAAGCTTGAATTGGCGATTGCTCAGGTTATTGAGCAAGCAAAAGAGATCGAAGCGGATTCTGCCGCTTAAGCTGACCTGCAGATGAGGCTTGTCGCTAACCGACAGGCCTCTTTTTCTGAAATCGAGGTCGCCTCACTGACAGATATTTTTGCGGTAATCATCAATACTGTTGTTAATAAAAGTCATAACAAAAAAGCCATCACAGAAAGATGGCCATAATAAAAAAGGATCGCGTATATGACCACCGACTTCACCCCCTTCCTGGCATGGCTGGATGACCAGTATGAAGAGATGCTGGCGAAAACTATTGCCCTGGCAGAAACAAATTCCGGTAGCCTCAACGCAGACGGTGTAAACCGCGTGCGCGAGATGCTGACCGAATACTGCCAGGTACTGGAAGGTGAAATTGAAGTCTTACCGGTAGCGCCCTATCAAAACCTGAATGCCAATGGTGAGATGGAAAGCTTCCCACTGGGCGATGCCCTGAGAATTCGCAAACGCCCGGAAGCGCCTTTGCAGATATTTTTCTGCGGCCATATGGATACCGTATTCGCAAAAGACAGCAGCTTTCAACAGGTTCGCTGGCTGGATGAGGAAACCCTCAACGGCCCCGGTGTTGCCGACCTTAAAGGCGGCATTATGGTGATGCTGAAAGCACTCGAAGCGCTCGAGCGTAGCCCCTGGGCCGATAAGATCGGCTGGGAGATCCTGTTTAATCCGGATGAAGAGATCGGTTCCCCTGGTTCAGCACCACTGATTGCTGATGCTGCTAAGCGGGTAAATCTGGGCATGATCTATGAGCCTTGCTTCCCGGATGGCAACTTTGCCGGTGAACGTAAGGGTAGTGGCAATTTCTGTGTCATGGTGCGTGGTAAAGCGGCCCATGCCGGCCGGGAGCATCACCTGGGACGCAATGCAGTACGCGCTATGTGTGATTTTGTTTCTGAACTGGATGACCTGAACGGCCAACGCCCGGGCGTAACCATCAATCCGGGCCTGATCGAGGGCGGCGGCGCGGTCAATATAGTGCCTGACCTATGTATCCACCGATTTAACATCCGCCTGGTCGATCCCGCGGATGAAGCCTGGTGCCTCGGCCAGATCGATGAGCTGCTAGCTAAGATCAACGCTCGTGATGGTATAGGCATTGAGTTATTTGGTAAGTTCGGACGCAAACCAAAGGTATTGAGCGCAGCCAACACGAAATTATTTGAACTGGCACGAGAGTGCGGCCAGTCACTGGGCATGGACCTGCAATGGCTACCAACAGGCGGTTGCTGCGATGGCAATAACCTGGCGGCCGCCGGTATTCCCAATATCGATACCCTGGGTGTACAAGGCGGTAAAATCCACTCCAGTGATGAATATCTGAAAGTGAAAAGCCTCAATGAACGCGCTAAGCTAAGCGCCCTGATCCTTTTCAAACTGGCAACCAGTGAAAATCTAAACTGGCTGGAGGAAAACTGATGCTGTTACTGAGACTTCAAGACTGTAATGATATTCAGGATTCCCTGGAAATAAAAAGCCTCAATGAACGCGCTAAGCTAAGCGGCTTGATACCTCAATTTATTCTACTAAAGCTGGCAACCAGCGCTGACCTGAACTGGCTGGAGGAAAACTGATGCTGTTACTGCGACCACTGAACTTTAATGATATTCAGGGACTGGAACGCTTAGCCGTTATCTCCGGCGGCAGTATGACGACCCTCCCAGCCAACCGCGATCACCTCGGTGAACTGATAAACGGTACCCAACAATCCCTGCGCAAGGATATCGAACAAGCGGGTGACGAAAGCTATCACTTCGTTCTCGAAGATACCGATAGCGGCTCGATCATCGGCGTATCCGGTATCGATGCTACCGTCGGCATCAGTTCCCCTTTTTACAGTTACCGTACTGAAAAGGTGGTGCATGCCTCCAATGAGTTGCAGATCCATAATCAGATCCCGGCGTTACATCTGTGCCAGGACTATACCGGTGTAGCCCGACTGTGCACCCTGTTTATCGATAAAGAGTACCGCAACCCGGTTAACCTGCACCTGCTCTCCCGTGCCCGCCTGATGTTTATCGCCCAGCACCCTGAGCGGTTTGCTTCCCGGCTGATCGCCGAGCTACAAGGTGTGGTCGATGAAAATAACCGCTCGCCGTTCTGGGAAAGCCTGGGCCGGCACTTTTTCGAAATGGATTTTACCAAAGCCAACTACCTGACCGGCATCAATTCCAAAGGCTTTATTGCCGACCTGATGCCCCACTATCCGGTATACGTGCCGCTGCTGAGCCAGGAAGCTCAGGATGTATTAGGCAAACCACGACCCGATATGCAGAACGTGATGACACTGCTGGAAAATGAAGGCTTCAGCTATCGGGGATATATCGATATTTTCGATGCTGGCCCGACGATGGAGGCACGTACCGACTTCATACGTTCAATCGCTCAGAATCGGCAAGTAGCAGCCCGGATAGGGGTACCGGCAACAGATGATAGCAACCTGCACCCGGCACTCATCAGCAACACCGGCCTGAAGGACTACCGCTGTCTGGTCAGCCGGATCGATCCGGAACAACCAGAAATCAGCGACGAGATAGCACAACTGCTTCAGGTATCTGAAGGCGACCCGATCAGGCTGATGCTTTTGAACGACGCAGAACTCGGCTGAAGACGAAGTTCACTCAGCCTCAAACACGAAAAACCAAGACCAAATACAGCACCAGCCGACACTCTCTTTGATGTCGGCTGTCAGCCCGCGCTCACTCAAAATATGCGCTAAACAATAACAATGGAGCAAACTGACTATGATGGTAGTTCGCCTTATTAAAGCAGACGACCACGACGCGCTGCGGGAACTGGCCAGAAAAACAGGCCCGGGTTTTACTTCACTGCAAGACAATGATGAGCAGGTTGCAGCAAAGCTAAGCTCAGCACTGCAGACATTCGATCCTGAGACCCGCCCGGAAGATGCGCTCTACCTGTTTGTTATGGAAGACACCGAAACCGGCGAAGTGGTCGGCATCAGTGGCATTGAAGCGGCGGTCGGCCTGAATGACCCCTGGTACAACTACCGGGTTGGGACACTGGTCCACGCTTCCCGAGAGCTTGAGGTTTACAACCAACTACATACGTTGACCATCACCAATGACCATACCGGCTATTCCGAGCTATGCACTTTGTTCCTGGCACCGGATGCACGCCACAGTAAACACGGTTCACTGCTGTCGAAGTCCCGTTTTATGTTTATGGCCGAATTCTCGCACCTTTTTAATGAACACCTGATCGCGGAGATGCGTGGCTACTCCGATGAAAATGGTATCTCACCGTTCTGGGAAGGACTGGGGCGTCATTTCTTCTCACTGGATTTTTCAGAGGCAGACAAGCTGTCGTCGATGGATAAAGTGTTTATCGCCGAGCTGATGCCTAAAAACACTATCTATACCAACCTGCTTCCGGAAGATGCCCAGAAGGCAATAGGTCAGACCCATCAAAACACCACACCGGCGCGTAAGCTGCTGGAAAATGAAGGGATGCGTTACACCGGCTACGTCGACATCTTCGATGGCGGACCAACACTGGTAGCACGTACCGACGATATACGCGCCATTCAGGACAGCCACTACGTTAAAGCCCGTATTGACGAGCACCCGCCGGAAGGCGAACTCTATCTGGTCAGCAGTAACGACTTTGAAGACTTCCGTTGCTGTATGACCGCACTGACATCTGTCGGCAAGCACGTGGTCACCCTGACCCCTGACGTTGCCAAGGCACTAAACATTACCGAGGGAAGCACTGTTCGTGTTGTGCCTCTCTCCTCTGGACGGAGATTTTAAAATGACAGCATCAATCTACATTAACGGCCAGTGGCTGGAAGGTAACGGTCCGGCTTTCGATTCCCTCAACCCGACTACAGGGGAGAACATCTGGAACGGTGGCGCGGCTGACCCTGCACAAGTTGAGAAAGCAGTTGCTGGCGCCCGGGCGGCAGCGTTTGACTGGTCAGATATGAGCTTTGCAGACCGCTGTCAGATCGTACGGCACTATGGCGAACTGCTGGCAGAAAATAAAGAACTGCTGGCAACCACCATCGCCGAAGAAACCGGCAAACCGCTGTGGGAAACCCGTACCGAAGCTGCCGCGATGGCTGGCAAGATTGAGATTTCAATCAACGCCTATAACGAACGTACCGGTAATCGCAGCAGTGATATGGCTGGCGCTCGTGCCGTACTGCGCCATAAGCCACACGGTGTAGTTGCAGTATTCGGCCCGTACAACTTCCCAGGCCACCTGCCTAACGGACATATCGTCCCCGCCTTGCTTGCCGGCAATACAGTGGTATTGAAACCCAGCGAACTTACGCCCAAAGTTGCTGAAATAATGGTGCAGCTATGGCATCAGGCTGAACTACCGGCAGGCGTACTGAACCTGGTACAAGGTGAAAAAGAAACCGGTATCGCGCTGGCATCTAACCCTGATCTGGACGGCCTGTTCTTTACCGGCAGCTCCCGCACCGGCCACATATTGCACGAACAGTTTGCCGGACATCCGGGCAAGATCCTGGCACTGGAAATGGGCGGCAACAACCCTCTGATTATCGGCCAGATCAGCGATATCAGAGCCGCAGTGCACGAAACTATACAGTCCGCATACATCACATCCGGCCAACGCTGTACCTGCGCCCGCCGCTTGTTTGTACCAACAGGTGCTGCCGGTGATGAGTTCGTCAGCCAGCTACAACAGGCTGTCAGCGAGATCCGGGTTGGCGGCCAGTTTGATGAGCCGGCACCATTTATGGGCAGCCTGATTTCAGAAGCTGCAGCTAACGGCATGCTCGACGCCCAGGCTAACCTGATCGAGTTGGGTGCAACCCCACTGCTGATGCTGAAGAAACTGAAACCAGGCACCGGTTTACTATCGCCGGGCCTGATCGATGTTAGCGCAATCAAAAACCTGCCGGATGATGAGCATTTCGGCCCACTGCTGAAATTGATCCGCTATGATGAATTCAGCGATGCGATTAGACAGGCCAATAATACAAGCTATGGTCTCTCTGCCGGGCTGTTCAGTGACGATGAAGCACAATTTGATCACTTCTACCGCCATATCCGTGCCGGGATCGTCAACTGGAATAAGCAACTGACCGGTGCCAGCAGCGCGGCACCGTTCGGCGGCGTCGGTGCCAGCGGTAACCACCGGGCCAGCGCCTATTACGCAGCGGATTATTGCTCATACCCGGTCGCGGGTATCGAGAGCGATAACCTGAATCTGCCGGAGACATTATCTCCTGGCCTGACTATAAGCTAACTTGGAATGTAAAAGTATATGAAAGCATTTGAAGCAAATTTTGACGGTCTGGTCGGGCCTACCCACAATTACGCCGGGCTGTCGTTCGGTAATGTAGCATCCGAGACACATGGTGCGCAGGCATCCAATCCTAAACTGGCCGCTAAGCAGGGCCTGGCTAAGATGAAGGCACTGCATGACATGGGGTTAGTTCAGGGCGTGTTAGCACCCCAGGAACGCCCCGATATCGGCACGCTGCGCCAACTCGGCTTCAGCGGCAGTGATGCAGACGTACTGGCTGCGGCAGCTAAACAAGCTCCCCGAGTGCTGGCTGCCTGCTGTTCCGCATCCAGCATGTGGACCGCCAACGCAGCGACCGTATCCCCCAGTGCGGATACCGCAAACAGCAAAGTTCATTTCACACCCGCGAATCTGACCAATAAGTTTCATCGCTCGATCGAGCATGAAGTGACCGGACGGATTCTAAAGGCAACCTTCGCCGATGAGCGCCATTTCCAGCACCACTCGTCGCTACCGGGTGTCGAGCACTTCGGTGACGAAGGCGCGGCTAACCATACCCGTTTCTGCCATGAATACGGCGATGCGGGTGTCGAGTTCTTCGTTTACGGCCGTTATGCGTTCGATAGCAGCAAGCCACAGCCGACCCGCTATCCAGCGCGACATACCTATGAAGCATCAGAAGCGGTAGCCCGTAAACACGGCCTGGATCCGTCCCATGTAGTCTATGCCCAGCAGAACCCTGCGGTGATTGATCAGGGCGTGTTCCATAACGATGTGATCGCCGTCGGCAACAGCAACCTGATGTTCTGTCATGAACATGCGTTTCTCAATCAGGCAAAGGTCAAACAACAGCTCAACCAGGCGATGGGTGGTAACTTCAACGTCATTGAAGTACCAGACAACCGCGTTTCGGTGCAGGATGCCGTCAGCAGCTATCTATTTAACAGTCAGTTGCTGAACCTGCAGGATGGCCGTACACTCCTGGTCATTCCTGAGGAATGTCAGAAAAACCCTGCGGTCTGGACATACCTGTCAGAATTGCAGGAAGGTGATAGCCCGATCGATGAGCTGAAAGTATTCGACCTGAAACAGAGTATGAGCAACGGCGGCGGTCCCGCTTGCCTGCGCCTGCGGGTAGTACTGAACGAACAGGAACTGACTGCGTTTAACCAGTCCACACGGATGAACGATCAGCTGTTTGCGACCCTCAACGCCTGGGTCGATAAACACTACCGTGACCGGTTAACCGAAGCAGACCTGGCCGATCCTCAGCTATTGCTGGAATCCCGATCGGCACTGGATGAGCTTACTCAGATCATGCAACTAGGATCGGTATATCCGTTCCAGCGCTGAGCTAAAGCAGATTCTTTTCAGAAAGTTGACTGAAGTTGAAGCGACCAACGGCACCCTGGTCGCTTTTTTATATGTCCTGAAGGTCCGCTTGGTACTCTGTATCTTAATAGAAGCCGTCTTGCTTCGGCT
The DNA here is from genome assembly GCF_050870985.1 of Amphritea sp. HPY. Classification (NCBI taxonomy): domain Bacteria; kingdom Pseudomonadati; phylum Pseudomonadota; class Gammaproteobacteria; order Oceanospirillales; family Oceanospirillaceae; genus Amphritea; species Amphritea sp. HPY. Next base: position 2,130,228 of record NZ_CP194015.1, read on the forward strand.
GCACTCCAGCTTCGGTTTAAGGTAGCGAATTGCGTCGATTAGCACCTCAACTAGCCCTTTTGGTCGCTGCCACACGCCTTATATTCAGGTAATAACACCAGTTCGCAGAAAATATATTGGACTTATTCGCACCTTCCTTACTATATTTACTTTCTTATGGCCGCAGTAATCTGTAAAATATTGGCCCCTACCCCCTGTCCGGTTGTTTTTCTGTCAGTCGTACAACCGCACCGGGTAATTAAACTGCCCTGTATCTAACTGACAATACAGGTATTAGCCCCTGTGAACGCTTTTTTATAGTGTTCGCAGCATAGGAAAAAGCATGACCGAAAGTTTTGCAGACTTATTTGAAGAATCCCTAGAACTCGTTGCTATGGTGCCAGGCACCCTCGTAATGGGTGAAGTTATTGATATCGATAGCGACTGGGTTACCGTAAACGCTGGCTTGAAATCTGAGGCAGTTATTCCTCGCAGCCAGTTCCTGAATGATGCCCAAGAGCTTGAAGTTCAAGTGGGTGACATGGTTAAGGTAACTCTGGAAAGCGTCGAAGATGGCTCTGGTGAGACACGCCTATCCCGCGAAAAAGCAAAACGTGCTGAATCTTGGGGTGTACTGCAAACTGCATTCGATGCTGAAGAAACTGTTAAAGGTTATATCAGCGGTAGTGTAAAAGGCGGCTTCACAGTAACCGTTAATAAGATCAACGGCTTCCTGCCAGGTTCACTGGTTGATGTACGTCCAGTTAAAAATGCTGACCATCTGATGGGCCAGGAACTGGAATTCAAACTCATCAAGTTGGATCAGAAGCGCGATAACATCGTTGTTTCCCGACGCGCAGTGCTTCAGGAAGCTAACAGCGCACAACGTGATGAACTACTGGCTACCCTGGAAGAAGGTCAGCAAGTTAAAGGCTTCGTTAAGAACCTGACCAACTACGGTGCATTCGTAGATCTGGGCGGTGTTGACGGCCTGCTGCACATCACTGATATGGCTTGGAAGCGTATCGGTCACCCAAGCGAGATGATCAACCCAGGTGATGAAATCACTGTTCAAATCATCAAGTTTGATAAAGAGACTAACCGTCTGTCTCTGGGTCTTAAGCAGCTGAGTGAAGACCCTTGGGCTTCAATCCAGGCGCGTTTCCCATCTGGCACTAAGGTTCCAGCTCGTGTTACTAACCTGACTGACTACGGTTGCTTCGCTTCTATCGAAGACGGCGTTGAAGGTCTGGTACACGTTTCTGAAATGTCCTGGACTAACAAGAACATCCATCCTTCAAAAGTTGTTCAGGTGAACGATGAAATTGAAGTAATGGTTCTTGAAGTTGATGAGAAGCGTCGTCGTATCTCCCTGGGTATGAAGCAGTGCATCTCCAGCCCATGGACTACTTTCGCTGAGCAGTACGCTGCTGGTGATAAAGTTACCGGTTCTATCAAGACTATCACTGACTTCGGTATCTTTGTTGGTCTGGAAAACGAGCTGGACGGTCTGGTTCACATGTCTGACATCTCTTGGGAAGCAGACAACGAAACAGCTCTGCGTCAGTACAAGAAAGGCGAAGAAGTTGAAGCCGTTATCCTGTCTATTGATGCAGAGAAAGAGCGTATCTCTCTTGGCATCAAGCAGCTGGAAAGCGATCCGTTCTCAGAGTACGCTGCAGCTAACGACAAGAACACTATCGTTAAAGGCACCGTTAAGTCTGTAGACGCGAAAGGCGCTAGCATCGAGCTGGCTGAAGGCATCGAAGGTTACCTGAAAGTGTCTGACATCAGCATCGATCGTATCGAAGATGCTTCTACCGTCCTGAAAGTAGGCGAAGAAGTTGAAGCGAAGATCGTTAACCTGGATCGTCGTAACCGCTCAATCACTCTGTCTATCAAAGCTAAAGATCAGGCAGACGAGAAAGCTGCTATGAAGGCTGTAAGTGAGAAACCAGTAGAAACTGCTGGTCCAACCACTATCGGTGATCTGATCAAAGCTCAGATGGCGTCTAAGAAGTAATATTCTTACCGCTGAATAAAAAGGAGCGCATTGCGCTCCTTTTTTTGTGTCTGTCCGTAATTCATAGAATGAAGTAATACGAATTGTTTTTAGCCTTATGCTGATTCGTGTGGCAACATCGCGCTATCAGTTAAAGCTACAGCCATTAAAGGGATCTGAAACAGAACAAGTCGCCTGGCTTTACCTAAGTGCTTATAACCTAAGTGCTTATAACCTAAGTGCTTATAACCTAAGTGCTTACAAGTTCAGCATAGGACCAATCCATTCTGCCCTTTTCCTGTTTTATCCCGATAATTCAGCGCTCAGTGTCCAGCAACTCATTCAAAGGCCAGCCCCTGATTGGTTTGCCGGTATTCGCCCTATAGCGTCAGCGCTCTCAGGGGCAGTTGCCGCCCAATGCGGCGCTTGCCTCATACGGTCAAAATAGTCGTTAAGATGTGGATAAGGCGCCCAATCGAAGGGAACCATCTCTTTGAAATACTCCACATGTATCATTGAATAATCAGCCAGAGTAATTGAATCGCCCACGACATAAGAGCGCCCCTGCATATGGTCATTCAGTACCGTTGCAAATCGATTTAATTGTTCTCCGGCCCAGCTGATTACTGCTTCATTACCCTGAGCATTCATAAAAGACGGCTTGGCTATTGCCTCAAAAGCAAGTGTGCCTAAGGCTTGATTAAAATGTGCAAGCTCCCAAAACTGCCAACGAACAATATCCGCCCTCTGTGCTAAATTCTGAGGAAACAACGTATTGTTCTCAGAAGTATCTGCCAGATATTGGTTAATAGCATTCGACTCCCACAGTTTCAAATCCCCATCGACCAGGGTTGGCACCATAGCATTGGGGTTTAAGGCCTTATAAGCTTCGTTTCCGAGGTCACCTTCAAAAAAGTCCAGATACTCTACCTCCACGTCAATCCCTGTATGGTTTGCTACGGCTAATACTTTGCGGGAATTTGGAGAGCCTGCAACAACGTATAGTTTCATTTTTTGCTCCTGCTATGAACATTTCTTATACGGCGTGAGAACCAGTTCAGTAACCAATACTGGAGAACCAATTGCGCGGCCATTTCACTTGCTATTTACAAGTAATATTAGACTTTCACTTTCAATTTGCAAGTTAAAGTCTGTGAGTTACTATTAGCTTTATGGTAGATAAAAAAACAAAAGCCTGGTCGGGCTGCCCTGTTCGCTTCGGCATGAGTCAATTCGGCGATAAATGGAGCTTTCTCATTATCCGCGACCTGATGTTTAAAGGCCGCAAGTACTATCACGAGTTCATAGAGGCTGGCGAAGGGATATCCACTAATGTACTGGCTAGCCGCCTTGCCGATCTGGAAAGTAATGGCATCGTTAACAAATCAAGAGACCCGATCAAAGGTTCAAGATTCATATATACGCTGACTGATAAAGGTATCGAGCTCATGCCGATGATGCTGGCGATGATTGATTGGGCAGAAAAATATGATGCTGATACTGAAGTGCCAGAAGACTTTATCAAAGAGTTGCGAGACGACCCCGGTAAACTGCAACAAGAAATTCTGGAAAAGATACCAAGGTAAATTGCTTCCTCAGCCCTTAAATTCGGAGGTGCCAGAGACCTTCTGTACCTTACCCAACGAACCGCAGCACACTGCCTCTAGACTCTGACAAATCATCGCTTCTACATTCATATGAGGCCGAAGTAGGCCACCTCCTCATAGAATGTCCCTTTACATATATATTGATACTCATCAAGTTAGTTACCTGGCATTAGATCGTACAATAAATATACAAAAACAGGGATTTCCCTATATACATATTTCATAACGCAACAGTCAATTTGCATTAAGGAAGTAACTTTATTCAGGGACAGAATAGCTGGATGGCCTGGTAATGCGGAAAGGATGGCACGGAGTGCAGGCATGATGCCTAGGAATTCTCTGCATGGAAGATGGAAGCCAAAATAAAGAGAGTACTTAATAGGAACTAAGTACTCTTTTTTTTACCCGCGCTGGTAGTAACTAGAACGTCTGGCTTTGCTCGTAGCAGCATAAAGAGCTGTGCTATAGCCTCATTGCCGTTTTTTACTAATAAAAAGGAACCTTAGATATGTTTAATACTATTCCAACTGTTGATTTTTCTTCCTTCGTCATTTCAAGTCAGAAAATTATTGATTTGAATACCGCAGCTATCACCAAGGCACTTGAGGCACAGCAAATCGCAGCTAAGAACCTGCTGAGCCTATCTCAGGCCCGTGCCAAAGCTGCGATGGAGATAAAAGACGTCGATGGTTTTAGTGCGTTCGTTACTGAGCAGTCTGAAATAGTAAAATCAAGTATTGAAGAAGTGACTGATAGTACACAGGTTGCAGCCGAAGACGCTAAATCATACTTTGAAGAAATTCAGGCTATCCTGATCGAGAACCAAGAAATTGCAGCTAAATCTGCTTCAGTTATAAAGCCAATTGCCAAAAAAGCAGTTTAATCTAAGCTTCACTTTTTCTTAAAGCCCCCATCATATTTGATAGGGGTTTTTTGTGATGAAATTGACTTCAAGTTAATTTATCAGGCTTACTCAAGCCTGGGTTAATCAATATAGAAAGAAAAAGCCCCTGACTCTAAAATCCCGACACTACGAGTGTCCACTTCAATTCGAAAGCGAATGTAAACCTCCCCCAAAAATTGGGGCAAATTCATTCTGCCCTTTTCCTGTTTAATCCCGATAACTTAGATCTTAGTACCTGGCAATCAATGGTCTAGCAGCTCATCCAGAGGATAACCCCGGAAAGGCTTGCCAGTGTTCAGCACTACATGACTACTGATGTTTACCATCCCCGGCAGCACATCAAGAAGCCGATCATTGATTTCGTTATAACGGCTCATATCCGGCGCGATAATCCTGAGAAAAATATCGAAACTGCCGCTGACGGTGTAACACTCCACCACCTCCGGAATAGCTTCAGCGGTCTGCTGAAATGCCCGAAACGCATCAGTACTCTGATCCTTGAGACTGACCGTCGCAATGACTGTAACTGTACGACACAGCGCAGCCAGGTCGACCACCCCGAGATAAGGCCCGATCAGGCCCGCCTGTTCCAGCTTTCGCACCCGGTTGAGGCAGGAACTGGGTGACAACCCAACCCGATCAGCCAGGTTCTGATTAGTGATTCGAGCGTCCTGCTGCAAAACCTTAAGAATATTTCGACTTATTTTATCCAACTGCATAAGACTTCCTGTAAAAAACAAAATCAGCGCGGCCAGTTCAACACCCCAAGTTAAGGTACTCTCAAACTGATCCCAGCCTGTTCCAGCTTTCGCACCCGGTTGAAGCAGGAACTGGGTGACAACCCAACCCGATCAGCCAGGTTCTGATTAGTGATTCGTGCCCCTGCTGCAGGCTCGAAAGAATATTTCGACTAATCTTGTCTAGCTGCATACATTTTCTCGAAAAAACTGACTAATAAGTATGGGCACATCAGATAAGTTCATTAAAACCCTGTAAATACTGAGCTATAGATACTATGGATAACAGGCATTGAATTTTAGCACAAAAACCATAACCGCCTACAACACCGAATAATATTCGGTTTAAATTATAGATAAAACAGATTCTACGTTTTCCCCAGCCAAAATAGAAAGCTCATTCTGCAATATAAGCCGTAAAATCTGCCGTTATATTCAGTTAAAAAGAGATCAGATTATGTTGCTTATTCGCCCCTGCACCTTCAAGGATCTCGATGACCTGATGACCATATCTCACGCAGTTGGTCGCGGCATGACCTCCATGCCAGCAGACGAAACCGCCTGGCAGGAAAAAATCAGCGCTTCGATCCAGGCCTTTTCAGCCGACGCATTGAAAAAACCGGATAACACCTATTTTATGGTGCTGGAAGACAGTGGATCAGGCAGAGTCGTAGGCACTACCGCTATCTATACCGGTGTCGGCCTGAACAAACCGTTTTACTCCTATAAAGTCTCGACACTGGTCAGCAGCTGTAATGATCTTGAGGTAACCCGTCAGGCCAAGGTTCTGACCATGGTCAACGATTACACAGGGACTACCGAAATCGGCTCGCTGTTTCTACTACCGGAGTATCGCAAACCTGGAGTAGGCCAGTTTCTGTCCCGCGCCCGTTACATGACGATTGCAGATTTTCCAAACTGTTTTGATGAGCAGATCATCGCGGAACTCCGTGGCTGGCAGGACCCGCAAGGTAACTCACCGTTGTGGGATCATCTGGGTCACACCTTCTTCGGCATCGACTTTCAGCAAGCGGTCACGACCGCAGCACTGAAAGGCACCCAGTTTATTTCCGACCTGATGCCCAAGTATCCGATCTATATTGACCTGCTGCCTGCGGCAGCCCGTGAAGTGATCGGCAAGCCCCATGACTCATCGGCCCCGGCGCTGAATATGCTGAAAAAAGAGGGTTTCCAATACACCGGTTATGTCGATCTGTTCGATGGCGGCCCCTCTGTACAGGTCGCCGCGCAGGAGATTCATACGGTACGCGACAGCAGCACCGGTCGCTATCAGCTCAGCCAGGAGCTGTCGGATAACGATCAGCAGTACATGATCAGTAACGGCAGGCTGGAACATTACCGTGTTGCGCTAGCCCCCGCCCGTCTTGATGGCCAGGGTAACCTACTGATCAGCCCGGAAACCGCCAAAGCATTACAACTGCAGGAAGGCGATACGCTACGCTATATTCCAGCCCGCTCGCACTCAGCAAATGCAATTCAAACCAGTAGGGCAGCCTGAAGGATCAGGTAAAAGGAACATCGCCGCTCCTGTGCATCCCTGCACCCGCAGCATACCGTACGTCCTGTACATTAAAAGGGTCTGTATTGCAGCGGGCTGTTTACTGAATCTGGAGCAGCTCACGTAAAACTGAGTGGCTTCTTCTGTCTGTAGGTGTTTCAGCATCCCGCTTTCATGTCTGTAATCGACCCAATGTGTGGATTCCTTTTTTAGCTTTTTGGTCGACACTAAGCCTAGTATCTCGCCAGGAGGGAGGAGATGTAAGTCCATATACAAAGCGGATCTTCGTACTGCCCTGCTTGAATGATCCGGATAGGATTCTGGTGCTTAAGACTACAGGCTGGTATCTGAGATACCCTTTACAAAAGCGGACAGAGTTGCCAATCACTTCTAAGGCGTGGCATCGCTTTTCTTATGCCTTCCAGCACCTTAGTCCAGCCAACGCTCTCAAACCTTGGAGTTACCAAGTATGAGTGCAAAAATTTGATGGCAGTCCTACTATTTGCCACTTCGTTAAGTTTGTTGAATTGCCCGGCTAATCCGGGATGGTAAAGAGTTCTTGCACGGCCTCCACACCACGAAGCTTATGATGACCCAATGAAACCAGCGGAAGCTGATAGCTGGTTTTAAACGCCTCAGACAGAACTATGTACTTGCCTAGCTGCTTGCACATCCCTTCGATGCGTGATGCCTCGTTTGCAGCGGCACCAATCACGGTAAAATCAAGACGTCCTGTGGTGCCAATATTGCCATAAGTAAATTCGCCCCGATGAAGCGCAATGCCATAGCCGACGGCACTAGCGCCAACGGATTTCCTCCTGCGATTGACGACCTCCATGCGAGTACGGGCCTCACGTGCAGCCTCCAGGGCACGTTGCACGGCGTGAGGGTGGGTGTCAGCGGGGTTGTCTATGGGGAAAATAGCGACGACGGCGTCACCAACATATTTGAGCACTTCGCCGCCGTAATCAATTACAGCTCCTGCCATGCTGTCAAAGAAGTCGTTCAATAGCTCCAGATAGCTCATACGCGGCATTGATTCTGTGAGTGAAGTCGAACCACGCAGATCCGAAAACCAGACTACGGCATGAATATCTTCACCATCACCTCGCTTAATAAGGCCGTTAAGTACCCGTGGACCGGTATATCTTCCCAAATATGTCGCTAATAGAACTTGCGAGGTCCTCTTGAGCGCGTGTACTTCGAAAAGCCTGGAAAGTAACGGAAGGACCTCGTATATCCGGCCCAACTCGCTCGTCGAGAATCCCCCTGGTCGGTCCGACACCAGGGTGATGATATTTATCTGCCCATCGGAAAACATAAGCGGCATTGCCGCATAATCCGTTGCTCCGCGTTCACGCAACTCCATCAATACCGGAAAATCAAGCCTGGGATTCGGGCCTTCCAGTCGGCGTCTCACTCCCCCTGCACCTTGAAGGATGGGTGCGTAGGGGCTGTCCAGGTACTCCGACTTAAGAAGTATGTCATGCGAGCGCTGAGTTTCCCGGACGACGGATTGGTCCCGCCACCACTCGTAGCTGACAGCGAACATTTGCGGATGCAGGGTCCTGACCAACAGACTAAACCTGAGCAATGGAACATCTGCTGCAAGCAGCTGTTTGGCTAAGGCCTTGACGAGCTTCGCCGGCTCCTCTTCTGCCCAAGCTTCACGAAGGAGCCAATCCAGATACGGATTTGCCGTCCGCGTTTCGGCTCTGTGTTCGACCGTGAGTTGACCGTCCGCGTACCATGCATCCATGGCATCCCAATCAAAAGCGATGTAATTCCTTACGGCTTCGGCTTCGTCCTGTGGATCTTCATAGCTCCATGCCGCATTTTCAAGACGTTTTCCGGCTACGTTTACGGTCCAGTAATTTGCGTTTCCCTTGAAGGGGCAGTGCGTACGGTGGTCTGTGCGCGTTAAATGCTCCATGTATATGTCATCACGGGGGAAGTAATATATCGCTGGAAGGCCGGTCTCCAGAAGAATCATCACGCTTTGGCTGTCAGCGATGGTTCTCCCGTTGAACTCGACGCGAATACGAGATTTGCTTGGTTCAAAACTGACCTGATATGCGCTGTACTCACCGGGTGCTGCCATCATTCAGTCCTCTAGTCCGGTGCCTAAAGGTTAGCCCAACGAAATACAATAGCAATAACCCACGGTATGCCCCAGTGAAGAGCTGCGCCCTCCCTAAAAGTGCAATTTCAGTGGTCTGGTTAGTTTCGATGGAAGCAAATAGGGTCCGCCATCTTCACCAATCGCGGTAAGCGGGACGTTAATGACCGAAAGCTGACCTTTCCGATCTATAAAAAAGCGACCAATGCTCAATTGGTTGCTCCAGGCTCAGTAAATAGCCCGGCATTGCAGACCTTTTTTATAACTGGTGCACTTTATTCAAACCTTTCCTAAACCAGCTTTCTTCAACTCTCTAACATTAACTAACGACCATTGCCCTCTGCTCTTCCAGCCCCATCGCCAGCACGTATGGATCTGTTTTCTGCTGATGGATGAAATCCTCCTTACAGCTCAGCCCTTGCCAGTTAATGTTGATCAGAGCCTGTGCTACTGCACCACCCAGCGTGCTACCCGGCCCCAGGATAATAATCCTGTCGGGGGCAAACTCCTTAACCGACACTTCTATCACTTTAGAGAAATCGTAAGGCTGGAATACCTGATGGCCCAGTGTGTACTGGTGCAGCGCCTGCGTATCACTACTCAATGGTTGCCAGATATGACCACGCCCATCAATAAGAGGCAGCTGCGGCGCGGCAAATAACTCTGATGGCAATACCTGTAGCGCATGATCCGAAATCTGTTTCAGCAACGGCGTATGAAACGCAGCATGATTATGCAGCCGTAGCGGGAAACGCCCCTGCTGCTGCGGCAGTAACTCCATAAGCCGTTTCAAAGCGGCTTCGTTACCGCCAAAGACCAACATACCGCCCAGCTCGATAGAGATATAAAGCTCAGCTTCCTGCTGTTGATTAATGGATTCCATCAGTTCCTGCAGGTGCTCACGTCGTCCGGGAATCTGACACCAGTTTTCATCCACCAGCGGATAGATCACCTGGCCACCGATCAGGCTCTGCTGCATCATCGTACCCATGGTATTGATCAGCTCAATTGCAGATCTTTCTGGCAACGCCTGCGCGGCTGCCAGGGCGATATACCAACCCATGGAATTGCCGGTTACAGCCACTACATCAAACTGCTGCCGGTCGATACTAAGAAAATCGGCGTAGGCGCAGGCATGAATCAGCGGCGAAGCGTTATCACCCCGGGTATGCTCACGCATGGCATAGGTTTCACGGCCATCCAGTTCACTGACCGTCGCCTGCCCCTCTTGCTGGCGGTAGGCGTCAATACTGTTAATGAATTCATGCTTGGTAATAAATTCATGCCTGGCAATAAATTCGCGCTTATCCTGCTCCTGTCCCATGTGAAATCGGTTCAGATAGCCCAATTCGTCTTTGTTATAGGTACCACGGCCTGGGCAGATCACTAAGGCTTTTTGTTTCTTCGGTTGTAGCTTCACTTCCTGCTTCATTCGTTTCTCTCCAACCTGCCGCTTAAGCACTTTTCACAACCGTTAACGGATTTTCTTTACACAATAGGCTCAGTGCAGCCGCCAGAATGCTCTCCTTGCCCGGCAAAGTGCAGGTCGCAGCCCGCCCCAGCGGGATAAAGCTATCCTCGGCGGCCAGCCGTTTAACCTTGAGTTCAGCGGGCAACTGCTCTTTAACTAAAGCCATCAGCGCTTCACTGATTGAACCGGTGCCTCGACACTCATCGACAATCAGCAGATGCTCACAGGGTGCTATTGCTGCGGCTAGCTGTTCCTCATTGAGCGGGGCCAACCAGCGCAGGTCGATAATGCGCAGCGCCACGTTATGCTCATCTTCCAGCACTTTAGCCGCCTGGCGGGAGAGGTAATAACCGTTACCGTAAGTGAGTACACACAGTTCAGTTCCCTCGCCGTATTGCCCAAACTCACCCGGTTTAATCGCTTTAGACTTACCTTCTGTCGGTATCCTGGATTGCTCGGGTGACAGGTAGTTATGGGTCCACAAACCATCGCCTTCGGCATGCAGGTCGCGTGTCATATAGAGCGCTATAGGCTCAACAAAAACCACAACCCGTTGCTCTTCCTGCGCCAGCTTCACACAGCTACGCAGCATCTCAACAGCATCCGCGCCGTTTGATGGACAAGCGATCACCAGGCCGGGAATATCCCGGAATACTGCCAACGAGTTATCATTATGAAAGTGGCCGCCGAAGCCTTTCTGATACGCCAGGCCTGCGACGCGGATTACCATCGGATTGGTAAATTGGCCGTTGGAGAAGAAACTCAACGTGGCTGCTTCGCCGCGAATCTGATCTTCGGCGTTATGCACATAGGCCAGAAACTGAATTTCAGGAATCGGCAGGAAACCGTTGTGCGCCAGACCGATCGCCAGCCCCAGAATGCTCTGTTCATCAAGCAGGGTATTGATCACCCGGTGCTTGCCAAAGCGCTCCGATAGCTTGCCAGTGACATTGTAAACGCCCCCTTTCGGGCCAATATCCTCTCCGGCCAGCACTATATTGCCCTGCTCCAGCATCAGGTCGGTCAGGGCCCAGTTAATCAGCCGTGCCATATGTTGCGGTTCAGCCAAAGCGCGCTGATCCCGGCCAAACGTTGCGCTGCGTTGAGCCTCTGTAGCAGGCTCAAATGCAGGACGTTGCGACTTCGGCGGGACCAGTGACTTCATTACCTGTTTTGCTGTCTGCAGTTTTGGCCGCAGAATCACTTGTTCGGCAACCCGCGCCGTGCGTTCACGCATGGTTTCATACAGTTCACAGATCTGGCTGCTATTCATTACGCCGTTATCGATCAGTAGTCGCGCTGTATGCAGTAAAGGATCCTGAGCTTCCGCGGCATCAATCGCTTGCTGCGCCAGATAGGCGGTCTGGGCATCAGAACCGGCATGCCCCAATAAACGTACGGTCCGCATATGCAGGAAGACCGGCTGACGGTGACGTCGGGCATATTCAGCTGCCAGCCTTGCTTTCTGGTAAGTATCCAGCAGGTTGAGACCGTCACAGGCGATATATTTAAGTCCGGGACGGTGAGAAAAATTCGCCGCGATCCACCCTTCCGGGGTCGCAGTAGAGATACCGATGCCGTTATCTTCACAGATAAACACAAGTGGTATAGGTACCTGCTGATAAGCAGTCCACGCCGCTGTATTGAAAGCGCCCTGGGCCGTTGAATGGTTAGCCGAAGCATCGCCGAAACTGCACAGCACTACGCCATCATGAGGTAACTCGCCATCATGTTTCATTCGCTTTGCCAGCGGTATGCTATACGCCGCACCGACTGCCTTAGGCAGATGGGATGCGATAGTGCTGGTTTGCGGTGGTACGTATAAGCGTTTGCTGCCCAGCACCTTATGTCGTCCACCAGAAACAGGATCATCTTCGGAGGCGGCAAAGGAGAGCAGCATATCGTGCAAAACCGTCTCACCCGGTAGCTGCTTACTACGCTGAATCAGAAACGCCGCATCACGGTAGTGCAGAAACGCCATATCCCGGTAATCAAAGGCTTTGCCGATAGCCGCATTACCCTCATGACCTGAGCTGCCGATAGTATAAAAGGCCTCGCCTCTGGCCTGCAGCAAGCGCGACAGCAGGTCCAGATGCCGACTCATCAATTGCGACTCAAACAGCTCCACCAACTCGACAGGCTGCAAGCCGACATCGATCAATGACAGGGGAATATCGGATTCCGGCAGATCACCTTGCGTAACCCTGCGGGTAAAATTCTCATCAACCACTTTTGCCCGATTTTGCATACTGCTCTCCTGCTCCTATCCTCTTACAACCTATCCTCTTACAACCCATCCTCTTACTATGAGTCTCCTTAGCAGAGATCCAAAAACAGGGATCTCCTTAACCGGAATTTCAACCGCTGAACGCCTGTATTCCGGTTTGCGCACGGCCCAGAATCAGGGCATGAATATCATGGGTTCCCTCATAGGTATTAACCGCCTCCAGATTCAGCATGTGACGAATGACATGGAACTCGTCGGAGATACCATTACCGCCATGCATATCCCGCGCCTGGCGGGCGATATCCAGAGCTTTACCACAGTTATTGCGTTTCATCAGGGAGATCAGCTCCACCGGGCAGTTATCTGCATCCATCAGGCGGCCCATCTGTAGGCAGCCCTGCAAACCCAGACTGATTTCGGTCTGCATATCGGCAAGCTTCTTCTGAATTAACTGATTAGCAGCCAGGGGGCGGCCAAACTGAATACGATCGAGAGTATATTGACGGGCAGCATGCCAGCAGAACTCTGCGGCACCCAGCGCGCCCCAGGATATACCGTAGCGGGCTTTATTCAGACAGCCGAACGGGCCTGCTAATCCCTTTGCTCCTGGCAGCAGGTTCTCTTCGGGAACGAACACGTCCTCCATGACGATCTCACCGGTAACCGATGCCCGTAGCGAAAACTTGCCTTCGATCTTAGGTGCACTCAGCCCCGGCATAGTTTTTTCCAGTATGAAGCCACGTATCACACCTTCCAGCCTGGCCCAGACTATAAATACGTCGGCCACCGGTGAATTGGTAATCCACATTTTTGCGCCTTTCAGCAGGTAGCCGCCATCTACCATGGTGGCGCGGGTCTTCATATTGTTGGGATCTGAACCTACATCCGGCTCGGTCAGGCCAAAGCAGCCGATCAACTCGCCGGTCGCCAGTTTCGGAAGGTATTTCATACGCTGTTCTTCGGTGCCATAGGTAAAGATCGGGTGCATAACCAGTGAAGACTGCACACTCATCGCCGAACGATAGCCGCTGTCGACACGCTCAACTTCCCGGGCCACCAGCCCGTAACAAACGTAATTAACCGCAGAACCACCGTATTGCTCTGGCAGAGTTGAGCCCAACAGCCCCAGCTCACCCAGCTCCTGCATGATGCCGGTATCAAAGGTCTCATTGCGATGCGCCTCGAGTACCCGTGGCTGCAGCTTATCCTGACAATAATCACGGGCCGCATCGCGGATCATCCGCTCCTCTTCAGTGAGTTGCGATTCCAGGCTGAACGGATCACTCCAGTTGAATTGTGTTTTTTTAATCTGGCTCATTATTATTACCCTGTTCCCCGCACCGGGGAGAAATAATCAATTGATTAAAAGCTCTTCTAAACAGTGTAGCTGCTGAACTTTTTACTCGGCTTCTTGCCCTGCTTCATGCCTTAAGAGATAAGCCTTCAAACTGCGCTGGTCGACTCAAAAATCTTGTCGGCGTTGGCCGCGACAAAGCCCTGATACAGTTCATTGCCTATATCTTCATGGCGCAGGGAAAATTCGTAGAAACAGGTTGGAATTTCGTGAACATCGCCGTCGGCAAAAGCCAGCGCCCGACGATCAGCCATGGTTGAGCCTTGCTCCAGCAAAGTTTCAGGAGAACCTTTGATCTCACCACCCACCGCATTAATGCTGAAACCGGCGTTTTTAACCCGCTGCAGTACTTCAGCCAATGAGTCTGTACTGCTCAGATGATTAACACTGACCGTGAAGTGGTTAACCCGGATACCGATTGCCAGCAACCAGGCACCGTATTCGGTTTCCATCATCAACGTCTGATAATCATCCCAGCTTGGCATATCCCAGTGACGGGCTGACCAGAACACTGAAAAATCAAGGGCCTGATCCAGTGGCTTATCTGAAGACGTGGCTTTGATCTGCCGGGTGTAGTGGGCAATAATTTCCTGGCTTTTACGGCTCAGCTGATTGGTCAGCAGCTCCGAACAGAAAACCTTAGGGATGCATGGATCAGGATGGATAAAGCTGTAGGCACGAAGCTTCTTCGCTTCGAACTGATAACCGTCCTGGCGTTCGTAGCCCAGGGTCAGCAGCAAAGGCTCGAGATTATCCAACTGCAGAGGCGTATCTGCGAAAGTACGGAAGGCTACGTGATCATTGACTACAACCCCGTCAGTGGCGGCAAACAGCTGTTTAATCTGCTCGGCCTGAGGCGTTATCTCGGTGTAATCGTGCCACAGTTGTGAAAAAAATTGTTCTACGTTCATGTCAGAGCCTGCACAGGTAATTGGGGAGTTGTTATACCCTCAGTGTGCAGTCTGGCTCTGAGACGAGCAAACCAAAAAACTTAGCGTCGAGACTCAGATAAACTTGGCCTTAGCGCGTGGATGCTGTTCCAGCCAACCATTCATCCAGCTGATAAACTCAGCCAGCAGTTGATCCTGTTCGGCCCCCTCCCGCACTACCAGCCAATAGCCCGGCATCAGTGCAGGATTAAGGTCACTGATCAGCCAGTCACCCAGCGGCGCAATCAATCGCCCATCTCGGCAACCTTCACGGGCTTCACCTTCAGAGACTAACGCTACCCCAAGCCCCTTAACGGTAGCCTCAATCTGTCCGGCCTGACTCTCCAGCGGTAGTACTTGCCGCTCAACCACCGTATCGACACCCAGGGTGTTTAAGACCTTACGCCACAGATCAACCGACAACTCAGTACACAACAGGCGGTGCTGCACCAGATGCTCAGGTTTACTCAGTGGTTTAGAGCCAGATAACAGGGACGGCGCGCAGACAAGTTGCTTATCGTCGGTCAACAGCAGCTGCTTACGGCTGAACGGCCAATCGCCAAAGCCCCACTGAATCACCAGATCCAGCCGTTGAGTCGCGAAATCAGGAAACTTAACCGATGTATTGACCACAACATCAATATCAGGATGCTGCTGTTCAAACTCTGCCAGCTGAGGCAACAGACAGTGCACCGCAAACCAGGGCGAAGCACTGATTCTTAATTGACGACGCTGCTGTCGCTGCTGCACATCCTTTATACCTTGTTCAATCAGGCCGATACCGCGCTGAACATAATCCAGTAACTGTTCGCCGGCGGCAGTCAGCACAATACCCGCTGGCAGACGCTGAAACAGTTGCAGCTCTAGCTGCTCTTCCAGTGTCTTTACCTGCAGGCTTACCGCCTGGGGCGTCACACAAAGCTCATCCGCCGCTTTCTTGAAGCTGCCATGGCGGGCAGCAACAACAAAGATATGCATGCTGCGCAGGGGGGGGACTCGACCGTTCACTCAGGCTCCTCATTTTCTCATCAGTGTTTATAAAAAAACTATCGGAACAGTATCTGACAGGCCGTCAGAATAGACAACACAGCCTGAGCGACAATCAAAAAAATACCCCAGCGGTGGCATTCAGCTGGGGTATTTGCATTAACGACATTATCTATGTCGCCAATTCTTTCCCTCTCTCTGTTACTTCGGCTTATCGATCACCATATCGACACGCCGGTTAAGGCGCCTTCCCTCGGAAGTCTTATTCTCAGCCATAGGTTGGCTTTCACCAAAACCGACAACGCTTAATCGATCCGGGGCAACGCCATGTTTCTCAGTTAAGCGCTGATGCACTGAATTAGCGCGTCGCTCTGACAGCCACTGGTTGTATTTCTCAGGACCGACCGAGTCGGTATGACCGGCAATCACTGCATTCATTTCAGGATTATCTTTAAGGTACTGCGCTGCATCGGCAATGTCCTTGTCGTATTTATTCACCAATACCGAAGAGTTAAAATTAAATTTTGCATCCATCCGGAATGCCAGCTTGTTTCCTCCGATATCACGGAACCTTGAATCCTCCAGCAGCTCGGCCATCAGGGCCTCTTTATCAAAACTCATCTGTGACGGCAGCTCTGGCGGACAGCGCCCCACTGCGGCCTCGGTATCACTTGCCGCAACCATAGCCTCGGCACCTTCTATGCCCGATACATCGTAAGCCGTAAGCAGCTGCCCCATAGCAGCCAGAGTGCGGGCCTGGGCCAGTTTCAGATTATGCTGCGTATTGACATAGGTACGACGTACTTCGAAATATTCGTTCTCCGTATCGAGCAGATCAAGCAAGCTACGCTGGCCAATATCAAACTGGTTACGGTAGGCCACCCTGGCTTTGGCTATCGCCGCCTGGTTACGATTCAGGTAACTTTCCTGCTCATTCAGGCTGTTAATATCGTTATAAGCGATCACTGTCTGCTGCCGGACATCACGACACACTTTCTCCCGTAGCTGATGCGCCACATCGATCCGCTTACTGAACTCACGCTGGCGGGCACTATCGGAACCGCCGTTGTACAGGTTATACGTCATAACCAGCTCAATGGCCTCCTCGTCTCGCTCGACATCAATGCCGTCGGTGAAATCCTCTCGCTCCTTTCTCAGGCGCAGATCAAAGCGCGGCGCCATAGGCGCATTTTTAGCCTGTCGAGCAGCCTGCGAAGCAAGGACATTTTCCACCGCAGCATTCAGCTCAGGATTAAAGGTATATGCCCGCTCCAGAGCCTCAGCGCGGGTACCTGGGATCAGGCTATCCGGCATCATAGGTACCGATAATGTTGGTGATGGCAATTCGCCTACTACACGCTGGAACCGGGCTGATACATCATGCAGGTTGGTAGCTTCGGTAAGCAGGTTAGCTTCAGCTAAAGCAAGTCGCGCACTGGCCTGCTCAAGGTCGACCTTACGACCGATACCCGCTTTAGTTCGTTTTTCAATATCATCATAAACGGTGCGGTGCTCGACATAGTTTTCTGTGGCAAGATCCACTAACTGTTGATAGCGCATCGTATCAAGATAGGCTCGGACCGTTTCCAGCGCGACCTCTTCTGAAGTATTCCGGAATTCATAAAAACGTACTTTCCTGATATGTCCGAGCCGGGCCACTTCATGTTTAGTGGCAAAGCCATCAAACAACATCTGCGTCAGGCTAAGCCTTGCGCTCCAGGGATCATAGGAGATGTCAGAAGAACCTGATACGTCCAGCCGCTCATGGCCGATCTGACCGGTCAGATCAACCCGGGGGTAGTAACCCCCTTCGCCGGCACGCTGCTCTTCTCCTGCGGCTTCAAAGGTATACCAGCTGGCCGTTACTTCCGGGTTCTGCACAACAGAGCGTGAAATTGCTTCATTTAAAGAACTTACAGGGTCGGACCAACAGGTAGGAGACGCCGCAAAGATCGTTGCGGCCAATAGGTAACGAAAATTCATTTGTTCCCCCGTCCATATTCTTCACATCCCTGTATTCCTCAATAAAATAACTTTGCGTTAATTTTTCACTTACGTTTTAAGGTAGACGACGAAATGACCGTAGTACAAAAAATAGACGACAAAACTGTAAATAAAAGTTAACATCGGCCGCTATTTATTTATCGCAGGCGACCATCGCTTCCTGGCGTACTGATTTTTCAGTACTTCACCGGGTCGGTAACCGTTCTAAATAGAAACCCAGGCGCTTTTCTATCAACGGACGTATCCAGATCATGATCCATAAGAAACATATTTTCGGACTCGTTTTCAGTTTGCTGCTCACGGGGATTTCAACCGTGTCACAGGCACAGCTGAATATGGAAAAACTACAGTCCCTGGCAGAACAACGCTACGGCGAGGTGGCCGCCGAAACTGTCAGCAACTGGCGCGCAATGCTGCGTCTGAGCTCGGGTTTAAGCGAGTCTGAAAAGCTGTTTAAGATCAACAACTTTTTTAATTTCCGCATCCGTTTTGATAGTGACGATCAGATCTGGCAACAAACCGATTACTGGGCCACTCCGCTGGAGACAATGGCCTATGCCCGGGGCGATTGTGAAGACCTGACTATCGCAAAATATGCATCACTTCGGTTGCTGGGCATTGCGCCTGAAAAGCTGAAACTCACCTACGTTAACGCCAACCGGGGCCTGCCCGACAACCCGGTTAACCAGCCTCATATGGTGTTGACCTATTACCCTGACGACAATAGTTCTCCGTTGGTACTGGATAATCTTGTTGAGGATATACGGCCGGTTTCTGAACGCTCAGACCTGCAGCCCGTGTTCAGTTTCAATGACCAGGGTTTCTGGGTCGCTGGCGTAAACAGAACCTCTGAACCCGCGTCCCGCCTGCCCCGGTGGGGCGATGTGTTAAGCCGGATGCAGTCCGAAGGGCTGTTATAACCAGCCTGAATCAGAAAGCTCAATCGCTGTCGCAAAAGTGCGACCTTAAGCCTGTTTTAAGTGTAAAACCACAGGACTTCCGGCTAACCAAAAGTCCGGCAGTTTATGCCCTGATTCCCAGATTAAATCAGCTTATCGTTATCATCATCAGGTAACAGATCCAGATGAGGTCTTATGATGTTACGTATTCGCTGACGCTCAAGTATCTTGCGCTGCGCCGCTTCAGGCAGATCGGTAAACTGAATCTGGCTCTGCTCCACTAACACCGTCACCACGTCTTCGATGACCCGGATAAACTCCATATCCGCCTGAGACAACGCCTTCAGGGCGTTCTCGACACTGCTTATGATAGCAGCCATGTCATCACCTGATATCCTGTGAAGGGTCTCAAAGCCCTCCAGATCAACGCCACTTACCGCTACAATACTGCCATCATCATCGCGCTTAACATAAGGCATTTGGTTCCCCCCAATCCTTGCTGTTATGCCATGTAGTCTAGTCCGTGATTAAATTACCGCTCTGCATCAGATTGTCAATTATGTCATTCTGAGTAGTTAAATCCCCCACCAGATCTACACCATTAAACTCTATCACCTGGTCCACTACATTCGTATCTAACTCACCGCCAGTGAAACCACCGGATGAACTGATATGCAGAACTGAATCGGTGCCATCGGAAGAGAAGTGCAGGAACTCGGTCAGATTGTCGTCTTCGCCTACCAGCAGCTCACTTAGATCCAGAATATCGCCATCACTGCCGGGTAAACCGTCATTAAAGTCGGTGATCAGATCCACGGCAGGGTCCCCTGCTGTGCCGCTATCATTCAGCTGCCAGACGAAGGTATCTGAACCAAAGCCACCGGTAAGGATATCGTCACCACCACCGCCGGTTAAGCTGTTGTCCTGTTCATTACCGCCCAGGGCATTATCAGATTCATCTCCGATAAGACTGAGCTGATTACCCATAATATCAATATCAATTGTATCGCCTGCACTGTCGAAGTCTGAGTCGGTCAGGGTAAATGGTGCACTCAGGCTAAAGTCCTGTGTCTCTGTCAGGTAGTCAACCGTGAGTTCACTTGGTACCAGTTTGTACTCCCCTTCAACCGCCTCGAACACTATGAAAGTGAACTCATCCAGGCCAAGATCTTGCGCAGAAATTTCAACTGTATCCTCATCAGACACAGTTACAGTGCGCGTAGTGCCACCATCCGGTAATGATTCATAGGTAAAGCCATCTTCACCAAGACTCTCTAACTCAGAAGGTTGTAAGCTGTAGACTGTGTACTGGAATGTAGCAGTCGAAGTGGGACCACCCGTTAGCTCTACCTTAATAGACATATTGGTGACGTTGTGATCAAAGCTCATAAACAGCTGATCCATTTCACCGGCATCGGAATCCACATCCTGGCCGGTGCCAACCCCCATGTTATTGGCGCTGGTATTCACCGTACTACGTGCATATTCACCCAGGTCGTCATCAAATTCATAGCCAAAGAACTCTGTCTGAATAGGGTCAGCTTCATCTCCCGCAAGTGATAAACGAAAGCTGTCGCTATTGCCCCCGGACAGGTTCTCCGCAATCAGAACATCAGTCGCTTCGGTCTGAATCGGCATGTACTGCTGGTAGGTATAAGTAGAAAGGTCTTCATTCAGTGTGATAGTGAAGACCATTGTGCCGTCTTCCAACATACCCGTTACAGTGCGGCTGGACTCATCCGCTGAGATATTCACCGGCTCATCATTAGCATAGATATTTACACTGGAAGTTACATCTCCCCAGTTAAAGGTTTGCGGTGTATCGGCTGACGGATCGCCATTCAATGCGCCTATAATTTGCCCAACGCCATTAAGCCCCATTCCGTCGGAAACCATAACCTCAGGAATATCATCTATCTGGGTAATTACCAGATCGGCTGGCTCCGATACGGAACCGTCCTGATCGGTAGCTGTTACCTGGAAAGATGCTGTTGTCTGGTTACTACCCAGTTCATGTGCAACAGGCTGCATAAGTGTGTAACTATAATCGATGCTACCACTGCCTGCGTCGTAACCGGTTATAACCAGTTCCTCATCTGCGTTACTGAACACCTCGAGGGGCGCTATTTCAGTCGCATTGAGCAGGTCAGCAACCAACAGGGTATACCCGGCTATTGTGACTGAAGCCAGGCCATCCGGCGCAGTAACAGTAAAGCTCCCGCTCGTTGTTGCACTGTTCTCACTATCAGGTAGCAGCCCCTCATCGTGGACAGTGCCGCCACTGCCTGTCATATCCAGGTGGACCAGTGAATCCACCTCTGGTGTATCCGCATCACGGCCTGACAGGTTCGGCTCGCCGTCGTCGGTCACCGTCAGGTCGATCGGTGACAGGTCACCTCCGCTGTTGACCTGATCTACTCCGGCCTGAGTCAGAGTAACCTCATTGTTATCTGTATCCAGCGCGTAGTAACCTTCACTGTTGGTACCTTCGGTGAAGGTGACGGTCAGGTTATCACCATCTTCATCGGCGGTGGTGTAGGTACCGGCGACAACTCCCTCGACATTGCTTGCATCATCCTCAACAAAGTCGTTAGCGGTAACATCGATGGTCGGAGCATCGTTGACTGTAGTCACTTCCGGCGTATCGTCATCCTGGCCGGTCAGGTTAGGGTCGCCATCATCGGTCACGGTCAGATCGATCGGTGGCAGGTCGCCGCCGCTGTTGACCTGATCTACACCGGCCTGGGTCAGGGTAACCTCATTGTTATCAGTATCCAGCGCGTAGTAGCCCTCGCTATTAGTGCCCTCGGAGAAGGTAACAGTCAGGTTATCGCCATCTTCATCAGCTGTGGTATAAGTACCCGCCACAGCGCCTTCATAGGTACTCTCGGGGTCATCTTCAACAAAATCGTTGGCGGTAACATCGATGTTCGGAGCGTCATTGACTGTAGTCACTTCCGGCGTATCGTCATCCTGGCCGGTCAGGTTAGGGTCGCCATCATCGGTTACGGTCAGATCGATCGGCGGCAGGTCGCCGCCGCTGTTGACCTGGACTACACCGGCCTCGGTCAGGGTGACCTGATCATTATCGGTATCCAGCGCATAGTAGCCTTCACTGTTGGTGCCCTCGGTGAAGGTAACGGTCAGGTTATCGCCATCTTCATCGACGGTGGTGTAGGTACCGGCGACAACTCCCTCGACATTGCCTTCATCATCCTCAATAAAGTCGTTAGCGGTAACATCGATGGTCGGAGCATCGTTGACTGTAGTCACTTCCGGCGTATCGTCATCCTGGCCGGTCAGGTTAGGGTCGCCATCATCGGTCACGGTCAGATCGATCGGTGGCAGGTCGCCGCCGCTGTTGACCTGATCTACACCGGCCTGGGTCAGGGTAACCTCATTGTTATCAGTATCCAGCGCGTAGTAGCCCTCGCTATTAGTGCCCTCGGAGAAGGTAACAGTCAGGTTATCGCCATCTTCATCAGCTGTGGTATAAGTACCCGCCACAGCGCCTTCATAGGTACTCTCGGGGTCATCTTCAACAAAATCGTTGGCGGTAACATCGATGTTCGGAGCGTCATTGACTGTAGTCACTTCCGGCGTATCGTCATCCTGGCCGGTCAGGTTAGGATCGCCATCATCGGTCACGGTCAGATCGATTGGAGGAAGTAACCCTCCGTTGTTGACATGCTCAAAACCGTCCTTGGTTAGAATTACCTGATTATTTTCGGTATCCAGCGCATAGTAACCTTCACTATTGGTGCCCTCGGTGAAGGTCACGGTCAGATTATCGCCATCCTCGTCATGGGTGCTATAGGTGCCCGCCACGGCCCCTTCAAAAGTACCTTCGTCATCCTCTACAAAATCATTGGCGATAACATTGATAGCGGGGGCTTCGTTCTCTGACTGATCCAGCAGATCAGGCGATAAGAGATCATCATCTGCAGCAGCCAGAGCATCACCGGGGAAAGCATTAGGAGTAATCTCTTCAACAATGCGGGTCAGGCGGATGAAGTCATGACCTTCATCTGCGGCAGCACCTGCTGCCGGTGGTGGCAATACTGCGGTCGGATCTCCCCCGCTTTCCAGAGCCTCCAGCACTGCGGCAACGGACTCATCGGTAATCGCATCGTCCTGTGCGGCAGGTTGCCCATCAGCAAGCATCTCTTGCGATAACGTCACCTCAACAGGCTGATCCAGAGTCATCGGGCTGCCATCAGCCATCATGAGCTTAACTGAACCACCATTTGACGGGATCACGACATCACCTTCATACAGTCGATCACCGGCTTTTAGCTGATGTAACAGCCCTTCGCTGTCACGGACAAAAACCTCTCCGATGACGGAAGATACAGTTGCAATAAGATTATGTGTTGCCATGATTCGCCCCTCAACTTAGCAGATCTTTAAGTTAAGGGTAGCGATTAGAAGAACCTTGCAAGTTGTACCTCAGGTACAATATGAACAATTTTCACATCCCTGCAGTCACATCCCTACAGTCACATCCCTACAGTCATAGTTCTGCAGTTATGCTGGCGCAGTCATGCAGGAACGGCCTCTTTCTCATTCAGCATTAAGACTAATTGAATACGATCCCTGGCACCTGACTTTGAAAAGATTGAAGACATATGCGCCTTCACCGTGCGTTCAGTAATACCCAGTGAACCGGCGATTTCATTATTTGACTCGCCTTTGCCTACCAGTTGCGCCACCATCTGCTCCCTTTCAGTCAGGCTATTGTAAAAACGAGCCTTATTACATACGGTCTGGTCTGACATATGCTTCGAGCTGATACTGAGCACTTTCTCGATAAATTTTGCGCCGACCCAGTAACCGCCATGCTCGACAACCAGTGCAATCTCTTGCAGCTGTTGCGGTGCCGCGAGAACATGACAATAACCTGATCCCCCGGCGCCGAAGACCCGCATCGCCTCATCATCATTTGGCACATTGGAAAGAACTATAAAGGGCGTTCGGAGCTGCTTCGCTGTAACTAACCAGGCTGCTCTCTCTGTCGCACCGATAGCGGTAAAATCAAGCCAGATAACACCGCTTCCCTTTAATACCGCAGCCACCTCGGCCGGATTCCTGACGGTTACGGCATCAGGAAACGCCTCGTGCCAACGTACCGGAGAAAGCGGTTTTTTACTGACAAATATATGCATCACTCAACGCTCCGATAAAGCATACTGCTTCGCTCTGAGGACGGGTTTAAGCAGATAGCTTAAAATGCTTTTTTTCCCGGTCAGAATATCCACTTCAGCCACCATACCTGGAATAATTGGTTTACCTGTTCCCAGATCAGACTGATAGGTACGTACCCTGACGATATAAAATGGCACTCCGTTTTCATCAATAATCGAATCTGCACTGATATGCTCTACACTGGCTTTAAGCCCGCCATATACGATGAAGTCATAGGCTGTAAATTTGACTAATGCTTCCTGGCCTGACCGCAGAAAAGCGATATCTCTGGGACTTACTTTTGCTTCCAGCAACAGCGCATCATCGATCGGTACAACCTCAACAACTTCCCGCCCAGGCATGACAACGCCCCCGATCGTGTTATAGAACAAACGTTTAACAGTGCCACGTACCGGCGATCGCACAGCGGTCTGCTCAACCCGATCTGACAATCCCCGATTCCCCTCTACCAGCGTATTAATCCGGGCCGTAGTACCGGATAGTTGCTCACGAATAGTGTTCTTAAACTCCAGTTCAACCTCTTTCAGCCTGCCGGTCGCTTCGGCGATCGATGCATTAATACGCTGAATCTTAGCTTGTACTTGCGCTCGCTCTCCTCTGAGCCGGGATACCTCCCGTTTCAGGCGCAACAGATCTATCTCAGATACCGCTCCTGATTCCAGCAACGGTTCGCTGACACTCAGTTCTTTAGCAGCAAAACTGTAACTTCGGCTTAACTGCGACTTATAGGCATTTGCCTCAGCTAATTCCTGCTCTCGCTGATCAAGTTGCTTTTCAGCGATATTTCTGGCTGCATTAAGCTCTGCCAGGCTTGAGTGGTAATGCGTCATCTCCTGCTTAACCACTTCAGGCACCGACTCCTTCAACTCCGTACCCGGAGCAAACGGAGTTTCTTCAGCGACAGCCCTGAGTCGCTCAGCTTTTACCTGAAGCGATAACAGCTCGGCACGGCTTTCACGAAACGACGCGACAGAACGTGTGGCATCCAGTTTGACTAACAACTGCCCGGGTTCTACAGAATCACCCTCTTGCACCGCCAGCTCGGTAACCACACCGCCATCCTGGGACTGAATCACCTGAATCTGACGGGAAGGGATCACCTTACCCTGACCACGGGTAACCTCATCGATATCAGCATATGCCGCCCACACAATCAGCATGATAAAAACAGTGATTATCGTATACAGGAGTTTGCGGGTCTTTACCGGGTTCTGCTCCAGCATTGCCCGATCAGCATCTTCCAGCCAGTTCAGATTTTCTGGCTCATCCACAGGAATCCAGTGCTCAAAGGCCCGGTCTAACAAGCGCCTGCCAGACGAAAGCTGTTCTGGTTGCTGATCCGTTAGCCGACCACCGGATTGACTACTGGATTGACTACGGGATTCACTCATAGAGCCCTCCCGATACGACCTTTGCGCAGCGCCTCTACTACTTGCTCCCGTGGGCCATCGGCAACAATCTTACCCTGGTCAATCACAATTATTCTGTCGACTAACTGCAACAGGGAAGTTTGATGGGTAATCAACAACAGGCTTTTACCTACACTGAATTCACCCAGGTGAGCCCTGATGGCAGATTCTGAAGAGTGATCCATCGACCCCGTAACCTCATCCAGTAACAATATCGGTGGGTCATGAATGACGGCACGGGCCAGCGCAACCGCTTTGCGCTGACCCCCGGAAAGAAACTGCCCCCGCTCCCCTACATTCATATCGAATCCCTGAGGGTGGGCATTAACAAATTCGCTGAGTTCAGCAAGCTGTGTCGCCCGTTCGATCGTTTCTTCGTCTGCCAGGGGATCAGCAAGGGTCAGGTTTTCACGCAAGGTGCCATAGAACAGATTGACATCCTGGGGCACATAACCGATCTGTCGCCTGAGCTCTGCCGGATCCAACTGCCTGACGTCGATGCCATCCACCAGCACACTGCCATCCTGTGGCTGATAGAGACCGACAAGCAAGCGTTGCAAGGTTGTTTTGCCAGAGCCAACCCGACCTAATATCGCGATATGCTCGCCCGGTTTAAGATGAAAAGAAACGCCTCTCAGGGCGGATACATCGGTGCCGGGATAATTAAAGCAGACATTCTTAAATTCAATCTCGCCTTGCAGTGCTCCTCTGGAAAAAAATGTCTGATCTGCAGGCCGCTCGACCGCTTGCGCCATAATCTCATTCAGCGCCGTGAGCGCGGCTTTGGCATTATGAAACTGGGTCAATAATGCAGCGGTCTGTCCCAGCGGAGCCATAGCGCGATTGGAAAGCATCGTCGCGGCTATCAATCCGCCGAGGCTCAGCTCACCGGCTGAGATCAGGTAGACACCGGTAATAATGATACTGACAGTGACCAGCTGCTGCGCCCAGAGCGCAACATTGATATTAGTTGTAGCCAGCAACCGCAGCTGCACCCCAACACGGTCCAGATATGACGCTGCTTTTTCCCAACGCCGCTGCATCATCCCTTCTGCCGTCATCGTCTTTAAGGTATCAAGCCCGACCAGACTCTCAATCAGAATAGAGTTGCGCATCGAGTTCGCCCGATACATGCTTTCAGTCAGCGTCTTCATCTTACCTTGCGTGGTCAGGGCGTAGAGTACTACGACAACGATTCCGACCACCAGTGGCAACATCATCCAGCCGGCGATCCACCCCAGTACCAGCAAAAAAATCAGCGTAAACGGCAGATCAATCAATGCCGTGAGCGAGGCAGATGTAATAAAGTCCCGTACGGTTTCGAACGAACGCAGGTTGGCGGCAAAAGCCCCCACCGACAATGGCCGCTGTTCCATCTTCAGGCCCAGCACCTGCTCCATAATTCGGGCAGAAAGCAGGATATCAACCCGCTTACCGGCAAGGTCCAGAAAGTATCCCCGCATCGTTCGCAGCAGCAAGTCAGCAAGCAGCACAATCGCCATGCCGATGGCCAGTATCCATAACGTTTCAAATGCATGATTGGGAACAACCCGGTCATACACATTCATGGTGAACAACGGCAATGCGAGAGCAAAAATATTTATAAAAAATGCCGCTAACAGCACATCCCGGTACAACGACAGATTTTCACGCATCGCCCCCCAGAACCAATGACTTTTTTTCTGCCGGGTGATCTCAGGGGTGCGCGAGTCGAAAAAAACACGGGGTCGCGCATAAATTACTGCACCACTATACTTTTTTTGCAGCTGCTCCGCGGGGGTATCCTCTACGCATTCTGGGAATTCCGGATAGATGATTTGTGCTGACTCGTTATTCCTGCCCCAGGACATCAGCACGCATGCTTCATTGTCGTCCAACAATAAAACGGCAGGTAACGCTCGATTTTTAAGTGTGCTTAATGGCTTACTCAGTACTTTACTGACAAACCCTGCTCGCGCCGCTGCGCGCCCAAACAGAGAGGGTGTGAGATGCTCCTGCTCAAGTGGTAAGCCCGACATCAAAGAATCACGGTTCAGACTATTACCGTGAAAAGAACTCAGGACGAGTAAGCACTCAAGCAGAGGATCAATATCCGTCTTGGCATCCATGATTACTCCTGCTTCACATAGCCCCTCCCTGAGCTAACTGTATCGTCACCTTTACAATCTAGTCGAAATTAGACAAAAAAGACTCGTTCAGCATGGTTTTTTACAAATACCTCCCGAATTACTGACGGCATAAAGCATCGAAACTAGAATACCCATTTTTCAGCAAGCTGAACCGCTGATCATCCTGAGTAAGCTGTCATCGACAAAGAAGGCAATACAGGCATATAAAACTCGCACGCAGAACAGGGCATGCTCAACGGCTATAGCCGAAATCGCATCAGGTATTAGACAGACATCTAAAGCTTTCATACACTAAAGAATGCGCCTGTTAATATGACCGATCACAAGATCCATGATAGCCCGAAAATTCAAGGAGGAGGCTCGCTCTTTCCTGGTTCTCCGGCAACCTTTCACTGGTGAGGGGAAATATCATGAAATTCAATAAATTTACCCGTTATAGTTTGAAAGCACTTAGCTTTACCGCGCTGGTGTTTATGGGGAAAGCGGCCTACGCAGGGGTGCATAAAAGCCCTAACGACCACCGCGAGCATCTGTCCTTCAAACTTGGTAATGGCCTGTCTGTGCTGCTTATCTCAGACCCTGGCGCCGATAAGGCGGCCGCCGCGATGAATATCGCAGTGGGTTCCAATGCCGACCCGGAAACACGCCCAGGGCTAGCCCACTTTCTGGAACATATGCTATTCCTCGGTACTGAAAAATACCCTGAAGCAGGCGCTTACAAAGCGTTTATCCAGTCCCACGGTGGGCACCTGAACGCCTATACCGGTCATGAGAATACCAACTACTTCTTTGATGTCTCTGCCGATAGTCTTGAGTCGTCGCTGGATCGTTTCGCCCAGTTTTTCATCGCCCCACTGTTGGATGAGAAATATGTCGACCGTGAGCGCCACGCAGTTCATTCTGAATATCAGTCGAAGATTCGTGATGATTATCGTCGCTCCGCCTCAGTCACCAAGCAGGTCATGAATCCAGCCAACAGCTACAGCCACTTTACCGTCGGTTCATTAAAAACCTTAGCCGGTGACGTGCGCTCCGATCTGGTTAACTTTTACGATAACTATTACTCATCCAACATGATGTCACTGGTTATTGAAGGTAAAGAGTCTCTGCCTGAACTCAAAGCGATGGTCGAAAAAATGTTTAGTGCCATTCCTAATAAGCACACTCAGCCGATCGAAGCCGAAGCGCCATTGTTTGATACTGACAGCCTGCCCGCCCGTCTCAGTATTAAAACCCTTAAAGACAGTAACAGCCTCACCCTGACGTTCCCGGTCGACAGCGTGCGCGAGCAGTGGCACAGCAAACCGCTGCATTATATTTCCGAGCTGGTCGGCTATGAGGGCCAGGGTAGCTTATTGGCGTATCTGAAAGAACAGGGTCTTGCTAACGGCTTATCCTCTGCGACGGCTGTCGACCTGCAAGAACAAGCCGCGTTCAAAGTAAAAATCGACCTCACAGAACGGGGACAACAGCAACAGAGCGAGGTAGTCGAAAGCTTCTTTTCGTACATTAACAAAATGAAAGAAGACGGGGTTAAATCTGCACTATACGATGAACAACGCCGCCTCAAAGATACTCAGTTCCGCTTTGCCGAAACCATGAACCCGATGAAGGAAGTAAGCCACCTGGCGGCGATGATGCAGCGCTACCCAACAGAGAATGTATTCGATGCACCTTATGTGATGGACTCATTTAACAACGAACAGATACAGGCATTTCTGGATCAGATAGCACCCGGCAACATGCTGATCACCGAACAGTCATCGGATCTCAGTACCGATAAGATCGACCCCTGGTATAACACCGGCTATCGCATCGCTAAGCTAACCGAAGAAGAACTGTCCGGCTGGCAGCACCCCCGTGAGATCGCGGCCCTGGATATTCGTGGTAACAACCCATTCATTGCAGAAGACCTTAGCCTGAAAGAGCCAACTGACCTGGAAGTAGGTGATGCACCTGAAGTCGTGTTTCAGCGTGATGGCATGCGTCTGTGGCACCTGCAGGATACCGAATTCAATTCCCCCAAAACCGATACTTATTTTTCAATCGCCAGCCCGGTCGCTAACGACTGTGTAGAAAGCGCCATCATGATGACCTTATATGCCCAGCTGATTAACGACCGGCTCAATGAGGTTCTCTATGACGCACAACTGGCAGGCATGAACACCCGCATCTATGGCCATATGCGAGGTTTCAGCGTGCGCATATCAGGTTATACCGATAAGCAGCAGGCTTTGTTACAAAAGATCACGTCAGAACTTAAAAACCTTAACTTCGATGCTGAACGCTTCGCCATGATCAAGACTAAGTACCGGGAACAGCTCGCTAACAGCAACAAAGACAAACCCTACAATCAGACCACCCGCGAAATATTCCGGCTGCTGCTGCCGCAATGGAGCAGCGATGAAAAAGTTGCCGCACTGGATGCCACTCAATTATCAGATATTCAGCGTTTCGTCCCCCGCATATTTGCCGAAAACACTATCAGGATGATGACCCATGGCAACCTGACCACCGATGAAGCGATCAATCTGGCCAGGGTTGTCGAACATAGCTTTGTCCCCGATCAGGAGACGACACCGGAAGTTGCCGCGCCGGTGGTCAGGCTTGAAGAGAATACCCCGCTGGTACAAACCTTAGACATTAAGCATAACGATTCTGCGATCAGCCTGTATTTCCAGGGCCAGGATACCGACGTACAAACACACGCCGAATTCAGGCTGCTCAGTGAGATCGTAGCCTCGCCTTTCTACACGCAGCTGCGTACTGAAAAGCAGCTCGGCTATATTGTTTTTCAAACGCCGCTGACCCTGGGTAAGGCACCGGGGCTCGCATTCGTGGTGCAAAGTCCGGTCGCAGAACCGCAGGCTCTGGAATCCCATATTCAGGATTTTGTAGCCGACCTTGGCGGCACCCTCGATACACTGAACCCACAACAGCTGGAACGCTTTAAAGAGAGCCTGATCGCAAAAGTTATGAAGAAAGATAAGGGACTGACTGCCCGCTCAAACCGTTTCTGGAAAGATATTGATGAAGAAGCGCTGGAGTTCGACAGCCATCAGGCACTGGCCAATGCTGTCGCCGACCTGTCACTTCAGGATCTTATAGACTGTTACGAAATAATGACCGCACGACAACTGGTGGTACGCAGCTTTGGCCAGAAGCATAAAGAGGCCAACGGCAATAAAACCGCACCGGAAAAACGTTGCGATACCGAGATATCTCAACTGAAGCGCGAGGGTAACTATTTCGAGGTATAACAGTATTAATGCTCAACACTTTTGCTCCAATTCAAGCGGATAAGCGAGTACTATGGGCTGTCTTTAACCGGTTTGGATTTTTACAATGAAAGTGTGTGGTGTTGAACTGAAGGGCAATGACGCAGTTATCTGCCTGATGTCGCTGGCCGATGGCCTGTATAACCTTCATGAATGTCGTGTTAAGAAACTCGAAATTCGTGATGCAACGGATGCGGAACAGCTGAAAAAATTCCAGTTCGACTTTGCTAAATTAATGGCCGACTACCAGATCGACCGCGTGGTCATTCGCGAGCGTATGACCAAAGGTAAGTTTGCCGGCGGCGCCGTGGGCTTTAAGCTGGAAGCAGCACTTCAGTTATCCGACCTTGATGTGACCCTGCTGTCGCCAGGTACGGCAAAAGAGACCCTGAAGAACAGCCGCGTGCCGATGAACTTTAAAGATACCGGTCTGAAGCAGTTTCAGGAACCAGCTTTCATGACCGCCTTTGCTTATCTTGAAGGGCTTTCTTGAAGGGCTGTCTTGAAGGGCTTTCTTAAAAGGCCCTGACTCCCGTTCAGATCCTGCGCGCCTCACCATTCTGCTTATATAGCTAAAGGTGGGGCCGCATAAACCCCTGCAGCAAACCAGAAACATAGATTCCAGTCACAAAAACTGCATAAAGCGGGTTTCTCGATATTCCAGTTAACCGGAGAAGTATTGGTGGAGACTGGCGGGGGCACTCACAGAATTGTCATCACCCTCCCTGACTATCCGCCCCACCATCCTTCTCAAGCAACTGCCAGGCAGCAAACCCTTTCTTGGACTCTCCCTCGGACAACTCCCGACCAACCAGTCGACAGCCCTTCCTTTTGGGATGAGTTTTGATCCCAACGTAGGCTCGCACCAGATTAGCCACCGTCGCCTCCTGCAGGATTATTTCTTCTCCCGAATGCAGTTTGATGGTGGCGCGCAGGTGATGGTGCCCCCGCGGAGGCGCGAGAACTATTTCCGATATATCAGCATTGGCCAGGATACGTCGATTTTCTTTCATAACTGCCTCCCCAGGTTTTTGGCATCGGCTCCCCTTCTCAGGATGAGGAGACTGTAGTGGTCAACTAAATTATAGTTTGCCGCACAACCCCCGCCTGTGCGCATGATTGGGGCGTCCAGGTTCAATTCTAGTGCGAAATTTCAATGCACTGATCTCAATAAACACCTGAAAAGACACCGGTTTTAGACTTTAACCTCCTCTTTTGATAATTCTTTACAGCTACCAACTTCTTGATATAAATCAATTTACCTCTCAGCAATTCAATCGCGCCCGAATGATTGGCGTAATTATTGCTCAAGACAACGGGTATTTTCTTGTTTTTCCCGCAGAAGGTAGACCGATGATTTTTGGCCGCAAAAAAAGGAAGCCCATTACCATTCCCCAAAAGCAGGTGGCGCAGTGGAAATATTCCACCTGTAACTATTGCTCTACCGGCTGCTCTATCGAGCTGGGATTGAATGATGAGGGCAAGGTTATTACCAGTCGGGGTCATGCTGGCGCCGACGTTAACCGCGGCAAGCTTTGTATTAAAGGCTTGATGGAACATGAACTGTTCAACTCAGCGGGGCGCGGTACACAACCGTTGATGCGGGATCGTCATCACGAAGCCTTTGTACCCGCCAGTTGGGACAGTGCGCTCGATCACACCGCTGATAAGATTAAAGAGATACAGGACAAATACGGTCGTGATTCATTTGCCGTAGTCTCTACCGGACAGTTGCTGACCGAGGAGTTCTATACCCTTGGCAAACTGGTTCGTGGCTGTATCGGCACCAATAACTACGATGGCAATACCACCTTATGCATGGCCTCGGCGGTTTCGGGTTACAAACGCTCTTTCGGCTCCGACGGACCTCCCGGTTGCTACGATGACTTCGAGCACACCGACTGCCTGATGGCCTTCGGCTCCAATCTGCCGGAGCAGCATCCGATTATCTACTGGCGCCTCAAGGAAGCGCGCGAGAAACGCTCTTTCCCACTGATCGTGGTGGATCCCCGGGTCACCATGCTGGCTCAGTTTGCCGATATTCACCTGCCGATCACGCCAGGCACCGACTGCGTGCTGATCAATTCCATGATGCATGTGATCTTTAAGGAAGGCCTGGAAGACCGTGAATACCTAGAAGCGCACACCAATGGTCTGGCTGAGCTGGAAGCACTGGTAAAAGAGTATGATCCGGTTACCGCCCAGCACGTATGTGGTATCGATGAAGACACTATCCGCCATGTGGCTCGTATCTATGCAAATGCTGGTGCTGCAATGGGTATCTGGACCATGGGCATCAATCAAAGCACTCATGGCTCTGACGGTGTCGCCAATATTAACAACCTTAATCTGGTGACCGGCAATATCGGTAAACCCGGCGGTACCAGCTTATCCATCACCGGCCAGTGCAACGCGATGGGCACGCGCGAATGGTCCTCCTGTTCCGGCCTGCCTGGCTATCGCCAACTGGAAAATGAACAGCACCGCCAGGAAATCGCCGACTATTGGGGGATCGATGCAGAATTTTTCCCCGACAAACGAGGCATGGCACAAACCGATATTTTTCCGGCCATTGAAACCGGCCAGATCAAAGGGCTATGGCTAGTGGCGACCAATCCGATGACCTCAATGCCAAACACGTCTCGTATTCGTAAGACTCTGGAAAAGCTGGATTTTCTGGTGGTTCAGGACTGCTATGAGGATGTCGAGACCAATCAATACTCCCACGTTTATTTTCCGGCATCGGTGTGGGCCGAGAAAGAGGGCTGCCACACGAATACCGAGCGTCGGGTTAATCTTACCCGCAATGCCTTGCCTGCTTACGCCGATTCCAAGCCGGATTTCTGGATTTTCAACCAGATGGCCAGGCGTTTTGATAACGGCCGGGTGATCAGGTTTCCGGAAACAGCCGAGGGCGCCTTCAATGAGATGCGTGAACTCTCCAAAGGCGAGGAGCGTATTCTCGATATATCCGGCATGACCTACGACAAACTGGAAGCCGCCAGAGGAATTCAGTGGCCCTATCGAGAAAGTGATGCGAACGAAGCGCCTTCTGAATTGAAGGGCGATCAGCGCCTTTATACCGACGGCAAGTTCCAGACGCCGAACGGTAAAGCCAATTTGATCAGCGTCGATTTTGTCGATAATAATGAGCGCCCGGATGAGCATTATCCCTTCTGGATGAACAGTGGCCGGGTGGTTGAACATTTCCACACCCGCACCCGTACCGGCAAGATCGGTAACTGTAATAAGTTCAGTCCGACGCCCTACATGGAGATGAACCCGGACTCTGCCGAGGCACTGGGCATCGAACATCAGAGCTACGTTCGCCTGGCGTCGCGGCGCGGCGATGCGGTGGTGATGGTGCAGCTGACTCAGCGGGTGCCACGTAACATGGTATTTATACCCTTTCACTTCCACGACTGTGTTAACCGCCTGACTCTTGGGCTGCTGGACCCCTATTCCCGTCAGCCTGCATTCAAGCAGTGTGCGGTACGGGTTGAACCGGTCGATCAGCTCGAAGCTGCACGCCTTAATGCTGAACGCCGCGCGTTCTGATTGAAATAACCAGATTTGTCAGAGAGGGTGCGGTATATGAGCACACAAGATAGAAAGATACAGAACAAGTTAGAGGGTTTTCCCGGCGATAACCTGGGTGCGACTATAGGTATTGAGAGTAAAAAGGCCGGTAATAGCGGCGTCGGTCTCTGGGAGGTCCGCACCGAAGAGCGCCCTTACGCCTTCTTGCGTGATGTTGAAGCCAAAGAGTGCAATAGCTACGGCCAGAAAATCGATCTGCTTGATCTGACCGATCATCAGCTGCCAGAAGGCCGCTCGATGTATATCAATGAAAATCCGGCGGTGGGTGAAAATCCTAATCGCAACAAACAGCACGGCTTTTTCTTTACCGCTGACAATTGCATCGGTTGCCACGCCTGTGAAGCGGCGTGCAGTGAAAAGAACGAAAATCCGGCCCACCTGGCCTTTCGCTCGGTAGGTTATGTGGAAGGGGGTAGTTATCCCGACTACAAACGGATGAATATTTCCATGGCCTGCAACCACTGTGATGACCCGGTCTGCCTGAAAGGCTGTCCGACCCGCGCATACACTAAGCATGTCGAGTACGGCGCGGTGTTACAGGACCCGGAAACCTGTTTCGGCTGTGGCTACTGCACCTGGGTTTGCCCATACAATGCACCACAGCTGGATCCGATCAAAGGCCAGGTGTCGAAATGCAACATGTGCGTCGACCGTCTGGAAGAAGGCCTCAAGCCCGCCTGTGTTTCCGCCTGTGTTGGCAATGCGCTTGATTTTGGCGTAATCGAGGATGTGCCTGAACATCGCGAGCAGGCCAAATGCTCTATTCCTGGTTTTCCAGACCCGGAGATTACCCATCCGAATATCCGCTTCCAACAGACCCGCTCTATGCCGGAGGAGATGAAACGTACTGACTCCATGCCGGTAAAATATCATCGCAACGAAGATGGTCAATATAAGCCGGTAGTGGATCAGAAGAAAGGCAAGAGCAAACACTGGAACTTTGCCCGACTCAGCTCAAGAGAAAACCCTCTGGTGCTGTTTACCCTGTCCGCTCAAACGGCCGTCGGAGCATTTGCCCTGGCTTTCCTGGGGGCCGAACTGGGCATCGACAGCCTGATACTTTTCCAGAGCAGCGTTATCTATGTACCGCTGATGATGCTCTGCTTTGGCCTGGTCGGCTTTGGTCTCTTTATGTCTACCATGCACCTGGGGAAACCCCACCGTTTCTATCGTGGCTTCAATAACCTGCGCCACTCGCCAGTCTGCCGTGAGGGACTGAGCATCGCGGTGTTTATGGCCACGCTGGGCTTGCATATCCTCCTTTCGCTACCCGCCAACCCTTTAGTGCAGGAACTGCTGCTGACCACCATAGGTTCCGGGCTGGGAACATTCGAGAGTGTAGCCGCCCTCTTCGGCTATCTGGCGATCCCTGCCGGCCTGGCTGGTCTCTATTACATGAACCGCTGCTACCGTATCAAGGCGCGGCCGTTCTGGAATCACTGGCAGGTGGCGAGCTCTTTCTTCGGCAATATGCTGTCATTGGGTGGTTTTATTGCGGCTGTGCTGATAGTTGCGACTCTGGCACTGAGCGGATCTGAATACCTGTCGGTTATACAGATCGCCGGTTCACTGATGGTGCTGGGCATGATGGCTGAAGCGACAGGCCTGGTGTTTCATAATCGGGATATGAACCGCGGCAATCATGAAGGCTCAGCGTCACACTACATTCAGTGCACGACGTTCGGTAAAACCTATCTACTGCGCAACGGCTTGCTGGCACTAAACCTGATGGCCGCGCTGACACTGACGGTGACCTCCTTCGCCATATCCATCCCGGTTGAACTGCTACTGACCGGCTGGACAATCATCGGGCTGATCCAGCTGTTTACCAGCACCATCGGCCGCGCGCTGTTTTATGTCCTGGTTATCCCAACCACCATGCCCGGGGCTTTCTTCTGGAAGAACAAAGGGTTTGAGGAGCATGCCCGGGATATCGGGCTGGCGGACATGCCGCAGGTCGGTGTAGTGCCACACTTACACTGATTTAGATACAGCAGCACTCGATAGCACCGTCGATAAGGGAAGGGAAAGTTTGTCTCCGCTACCCTTATCTGACGGTATTTCAGACAAAATTCCACTAGCGGTTGCCCTATGCTTTTAAGCGATCTGACTCACAAAACCTGCCTCATTGGTCTCACCTACTTCGATACCGATGGTCGCGTACTTAAACAGTCACAGCT
This sequence comes from Amphritea sp. HPY, assembly GCF_050870985.1. Taxonomy (NCBI): domain Bacteria; kingdom Pseudomonadati; phylum Pseudomonadota; class Gammaproteobacteria; order Oceanospirillales; family Oceanospirillaceae; genus Amphritea; species Amphritea sp. HPY. The sequence goes on from NZ_CP194015.1 coordinate 2,166,767, forward strand.
ATGCGGCAGCGTGGTTAACGTTGACGCGGAGATGGGCATCTCAATCGAGTTGAAAACCGCAGCCAGTGCGGAAGGCACATCAGAGCAACCAGAAAAACCGCCGGTCTTCATGTTGCCAGCTGACCTTTCTGCCTGGTTCAAAGCCCCCCGTGGACGCTACTCTGATCCGGAGTCGGGAGCCCATATTACAGACCCCGACTATTTGGTGACCTGGGATATCCACAAAACCCGCGACAACGCCGAAGACGGTCAACAACAGTGGTGGCAATGGTCACCCCGCACCGTTCCTCCGCAAGTTAACGGTTAATGTAATCTGGGGTAATTAGTTGGACAGACAGCAGCGAGTATTCGTTAGCTTATTAGTTAGTTGCTCTGACAGCTGGCACGAAGCAAGTTAAAAAATGAAGGGCAACTTTGCTGGAAAGAATGATTCCAACCAGGTTATAGATCAGTACTTTGCAATTTTTGCTGCCCAATAATAACGCAAGCCTTGCATGAAGGTTTCATACAAGGCTTGCGTTGTGCGTTAATGGTTAATAGTTCAAATAACCTTCAGGAGGTGTATCAGGAGTAATGTCGTACGGCTCCGAAGAGCTAACAGGTATTGGCGCATCACTCCAAGCTTCCAACGGTCTGAAGCAAACATCTTCAGGATCACGTACTGTAATCAACATCGTTGTCAACGTACCTGATGAATATTCTGTGAGAGGCTGGACTCCACCCACTGCCACATCAAAGGCCGCAATGCCAAGCCATTCGCCCTGCGCGTTACCTACTACATTACCCTGACCAGGGTAATTAATACTGATATCACTGTCATGGACAAGCAGACAAACTGTGCGTCCTTCAATCAGCTTCTGGCCATCGGCCCTCAGAGGCACCATAGGAACTCCGTCAAGCGCATTCTGGCTTATGTTGCCGGCAATGAGTTCACTTAACCAGGATGAGGTTGCATATAATGGGGCAAACAATCCTTCATCACCCACCTGCCCGGTCCAGATATGGAACTGCTGACCAACATTGTCTAAGAAGAACCCTAGCGGATCACGCTGTAAGATTCCGGGCTTCTGATCATTCACTTCCCGTTTCTTGTACTGAGTTCCTTCATCCGAATTTGGATTCTCACTTCCCAGCCAATACAGCAGGCCGTTATCGAAAGCATCCTCGTCGGCGAGCAGGAAAAGAACCGCAGGTTGAGGAATATCTTCACAATGGCTATCTACATCGTTCACCTCGCCGCCGTCCGGTGCTGTACCGGTAGCCAGCGCAGTATTACACTTCTCGCCATTATTGATATCTGTCTGCGTGATCATGTAACTGCCTGTACAGGTTTCCGACTCGCCCGGCGCCATACTTGGCACCGGATTGCCGCCTGGGCAGGAGATCGGGCTGACCAGCGGATCGGTCACGCTGACGTTGGTCAGGGTGGTGTTACCGGTGTTGGTGACTACGAAGGTGTAGTTAATCAGGTCACCCGGTGTGGCGATACCGTCAGCGCCCAGATCCAGGGCGCCATCCTTGAGGATATCGATGGCAGATCCCTGCGGGATCGGCTCCTCGTGCGGATCGTCGTCGCTCACCGGAGGTCCGACCGGCGGTGTGCCGCTCGCGGTTGCCAGGTTATCCCTTTGACCGGCACCAATATCGGCCTGGGTTATGGCGTAGCTGCCGCTGCAGTTTTCCACATCGCCCGGCGCCATACTTGGCACCGGATTGCCGCCTGGGCAGGAGATCGGGCTGACCAGCGGATCGGTCACGCTGACGTTGGTCAGGGTGGCGTTACCGGTGTTGGTGACTACGAAGGTGTAGTTAATCAGGTCACCCGGTGTGGCGATACCGTCAGCACCCAGATCCAGGGCACCATCCTTGAGGATATCGATGGCAGGTCCCTGCGGGATCGGCTCCTCGTGCGGATCGTCGTCGCTCACCGGAGGTCCGACCGGCGGTGTGCCGCTCGCAGTTGCCAGGTTATCCCTTTGACCGGCATCAATATCGGCCTGGGTAATGGCGTAGCTGCCGCTGCAGTTTTCCACATCGCCCGGCGCCATACTTGGCACCGGATTGCCACTTGGGCAGGAGATCGGGCTGACCAGCGGATCGGTCACGCTGACGTTGGTCAGGGTGACGTTACCGGTGTTGGTGACTACGAAGGTGTAGTTAATCAGGTCACCCGGTGTGGCGATACCGTCAGCGCCCAGATCCAGGGCACCATCCTTGAGGATATCGATGGCAGGTCCCTGCGGGATCGGTTCCTCGTGCGGATCGTCGTCGCTCACCGGAGGTCCGACCGGCGGTGTGCCGCTCGCAGTTGCCAGGTTATCCCTTTGACCGGCATCAATATCGGCCTGGGTAATGGCGTAGCTGCCGCTGCAGTTTTCCACATCGCCCGGCGCCATACTTGGTACCGGATTGCCGCCTGGGCAGGAGATCGGGCTGACCAGCGGATCGGTCACGCTGACGTTAGTCAGGGTGACGTTACCGGTGTTGGTGACTACGAAGGTGTAGTTAATCAGGTCACCCGGTGTGGCGATACCGTCAGCGCCCAGATCCAGGGCGCCATCCTTGAGGATCTCGATGGCAGGTCCCTGCGGGATCGGCTCTTCGTGCGGATCGGTGTCGCTCACCTCACCGCCGTCCGGTGCGGTACCGGTGGCTGTAGCGAGGTTGTCCCTTTGACCGGCATCAATATCGGCCTGAGTAATGGCGTAGCTGCCGCTGCAGTTTTCCACATCGCCCGGCGCCATACTTGGTACCGGATTGCCACTTGGGCAGGAGATCGGGCTGACCAGCGGATCGGTCACGCTGACGTTGGTCAGGGTGACGTTACCGGTGTTGGTGACTACGAAGGTGTAGTTAATCAGGTCACCCGGTGTGGCGATACCGTCAGCGCCCAGATCCAGGGCACCATCCTTGAGGATATCGATGGCAGGTCCCTGCGGGATCGGTTCCTCGTGCGGATCGTCGTCGCTCACCGGAGGTCCGACCGGCGGTGTGCCGCTCGCAGTTGCCAGGTTATCCCTTTGACCGGCATCAATATCGGCCTGGGTAATGGCGTAGCTGCCGCTGCAGTTTTCCACATCGCCCGGCGCCATACTTGGTACCGGATTGCCGCCTGGGCAGGAGATCGGGCTGACCAGCGGATCGGTCACGCTGACGTTAGTCAGGGTGACGTTACCGGTGTTGGTGACTACGAAGGTGTAGTTAATCAGGTCACCCGGTGTGGCGATACCGTCAGCGCCCAGATCCAGGGCGCCATCCTTGAGGATCTCGATGGCAGGTCCCTGCGGGATCGGCTCTTCGTGCGGATCGGTGTCGCTCACCTCACCGCCGTCCGGTGCGGTACCGGTGGCTGTAGCGAGGTTGTCCCTTTGACCGGCATCAATATCGGCCTGGGTAATGGCGTAGCTGCCGCTGCAGTTTTCCACATCGCCCGGCGCCATACTTGGTACCGGATTGCCACCTGGGCAGGAGATCGGGCTGACCAGCGGATCGGTCACGCTGACGTTGGTCAGGGTGGCGTTACCAGTGTTGGTGACTACGAAGGTGTAGTTAATCAGGTCACCCGGTGTGGCGATACCGTCAGCACCCAGATCCAGGGCACCATCCTTGATGATATCGATGGCAGGTCCCTGCGGGATCGGCTCTTCGTGCGGATCGGTGTCGCTCACCTCACCGCCGTCCGGTGCGGTACCGGTGGCCGTGGCGAGGTTGTCCCTTTGACCGGCATCAATGTCGGCCTGGGTAATGGCGTAGCTGCCGCTGCAGTTTTCCACATCGCCCGGCGCCATACTTGGTACCGGATTGCCACCTGGGCAGGAGATCGGGCTGACCAGCGGATCGGTCACGCTGACGTTGGTCAGGGTGGCGTTACCGGTATTGGTCACAACAAAGCTGTAGTTAATCAGGTCACCCGGTGTGGCGATACCGTCAGCACCCAGCTCCAGGGCACCATCCTTGATGATCTCGATGGCAGGTCCCTGCGGGATCGGCTCTTCGTGCGGATCGGTGTCGCTCACCTCACCGCCGTCCGGTGCGGTACCGGTGGCTGTAGCGAGGTTGTCCCTTTGACCGGCATCAATATCGGCCTGGGTAATGGCGTAGCTGCCGCTGCAGTTTTCCACATCGCCCGGCGCCATACTTGGTACCGGATTGCCACCTGGGCAGGAGATCGGGCTGACCAGCGGATCGGTCACGCTGACGTTGGTCAGGGTGGCGTTACCGGTATTGGTCACAACAAAGCTGTAGTTAATCAGGTCACCCGGTGTGGCGATACCGTCAGCACCCAGCTCCAGGGCACCATCCTTGATGATCTCGATGGCAGGTCCCTGCGGGATCGGCTCTTCGTGCGGATCGGTGTCGCTCACCTCACCGCCGTCCGGTGCGGTACCGGTGGCTGTAGCGAGGTTGTCCCTTTGACCGGCATCAATATCGGCCTGGGTAATGGCGTAGCTGCCGCTGCAGTTTTCCACATCGCCCGGCGCCATACTTGGTACCGGATTGCCACCTGGGCAGGAGATCGGGCTGACCAGCGGATCGGTCACGCTGACGTTGGTCAGGGTGGCGTTACCGGTGTTGGTGACTACAAAGGTGTAGTTAATCAGGTCACCCGGTGTGGCGATACCGTCAGCACCCAGATCCAGGGCACCATCCTTTAGGATATCGATGGCAGGTCCTTGCGGGATCGGCTCTTCGTGCGGATCGGTGTCGCTTACCGGAGGTCCGACCGGCGGTGTGCCGCTCGCGGTTGCCAGGTTATCCCTTTGACCGGCATCGATGTCGGCCTGGGTGATAACATAACTGCCAGTTGCGGTTTCTACATCGCCCGGTGCCATCACGGTTACACCGTTACCGGCGGTATCGCTCAGCGCACCGACGCTCACCAGCGGATCGGTCACACTGACGTTAATAAGTGTAACGTTACCGGTGTTGGTGACTACGAAGGTGTAGTTAATCAGGTCACCCGGATTGGCGATACCATCTGCCCCCAGATCCAGCGCACCATCCTTGACGATGTCTATGGCAGGCAGTGGTTCAAAGATTACCGTCGAGTCATCAGATTCGTTAAACTGGCCTAATCCCTCAATGAAAGCAGTCACATTCAATGTATTAGTGATTGAACCCAGGTCGGCATTGTCAAATATTACATTAAATGTGCAGCTTTCCGTTGCTCCTGGATCTACAATCGTATTCAGCAAACCTGAACAGCCAGCTAGCATTTCTGCATTATGCTGATTATCAATCAGATCAATAATCTCAAATCCAAATAATATATCATTGTTTGTGATTTCCAGCTTGTAGGGAACAGTTACCGGATAGGATCTGCCTGCGATTACGGTCTCAGTATCATTAAATGCGCCATCGTCGTTTGCATCATTGGTTTTGACAACGGTGAAATCCGGTGCCCGCAGCGCCAGGGTATTGGTGATCGTACAGAGGTAGTCAGTCTCAGCGGCCACTATATCCAGATCCAGTGAGGTACAGCCTGTGCAACTGAGGATAGGATTAGTCGAATCCGGTATACGGTCAACACAGCTGATATCTGTATCATAAAACTGGAGATCTGTTCCGGCCCCCTCCATCTCACTCACTGTACGGGTACCCTCAAGCACTGCTACTCGTCCGGTTGTACCGTTATCGCCTACATCAGTGGCATATTCAACACCATCGATCAACAGGTCAAACAGGCCTGGATCAACTTCAGGGAACAGTACTTTTTTCACCTCGATAAACTTAGGCACAGTAATATCGACATCTAAAATGCCGCAATTACATTTGGATGGCGCGCCTGGGAAAGCATGCAGGGGGGTTTCGCACAGATCGTTCGCACCGGGCTGACGCCAACTGGTACAGTTAGGCAGATCGAGTTTGCTGTCGCCATCTCTATCAATACACTCAACGGTAAGGGTCAGCGTTGGGAATAGAGGGTTATGATCGTCATCTATATCACCACAGAAATCCTGTCGGCCGGGATACACTTTTTTACCGTTACCGGGAAGTGGATCACCCAGGCCATCAAGGTCTAGCCATGGCGGATCCGGTGCATATGCAGGGGTCGCTGCGGTACAGGTACCAGTTAGGGCGTCACCGCCATCTTCAGCAAACCAGATACCGATATCATGACGTTCCTGCGCTGTCAGCAGCACCGTAAAGTCAGCCCGAAAGTTAACCGTGTCACCGGGAAAGGCGCAACCATCATCTAAAATCTCAATATTAGTGGCTTCTGCGATACTGATATCGTTGGCGGTACAGTTCAGACCGAAGCCTGCCGCCTGCTCCATACAGACTTGCCCCGTTTCGAAGGTGGTATTGCCGGCGCCGTCGGCCAGGGCCGTCTGTGCGCTGAAAAGCATACCGAGGAACAGCATGCCGCTCACGACAGTCTGCCTCAGCAGGCGCCAACAGTGTGAAGTTATTGATTGATTATTCATTGTGAATCCCCTCGTATATTCTGTCGCCGCGATAATTCTGCGAGGGGGGGGGGTGATGTGTTTTTTTGGTAAGTACTGCACTACACACTGTCTTACCAAGACCCTCGACAAGCTGCGTTTAAGATATTTTCTTTGCCTCGCTTCGTCTCTTTGGACATAGACCCTGAAGCTGGAAAACAGCCCCGAATACCATTAACACGAAATAGAGAAAGACCGTCTGACTGCACTTAGACAAAGCAAAAGCAAAGCTATTACTCGTGAACAAGGCAAAGATCGAGCCTCTTTCATTAACTTTTTGTTTACTCTGAATATTTAAAAAAGCTGATATGTTTATATTGAAAACGCTGTTAATGGATGTTTACAGATCAGTGTTTTTCACTGTGTAAAATGCCTTAATTCAGGTAGTGAGGAGAGACAGGGAAGCCGGCAAAATCCCGCTTAACTGTTGTTTTCAGCCACTATAGGTAGACATAATTATCTTCGAGAAAACAGACGGTTATCGATCAATCATCCAGACAGTATAAATTCAGCAAACATACTGAGCGCAATCACTGCTTTTATGGGGGGGGGGGGAATGTAACTAAAGATTTACACTGCTAACACCGCTGCACGAGTACAGAACTCCGAACCAGGCTTAAGCTGTTTTACGAGCCAGTTAACAGCAGGTAAGCCGGTCAAATTGATTCCGGCAGTCTTCTTGCTGCATGCTTTTTTACCCAGAAAACCAGAGCCAAAGCACAGGCTGATGCCCGCGCTTAAAAAGAAAGAAGCCTAACGAAAAAGCCCGTAATGCACGAAGCATCGAACAAGGACGATACCATATTTATGGCAACCCGGAAGCTTAGATCAGCCTGATTGAATATTCGGACTTTGAATGCCCCTACTACAAACGCTTCCATACCACCGTGAAAAGCTTGGTGGATCTGTTTAACGGGCAGGCTAATTGGATTTACAGGCATTACCTACTTAGCTTTCATGGCCGCCCTTGCTTATCTTGAAGGGTCTGATTCAGCACGATTCCAGCCCAGAACACTGCGCGATCCAATTTCTGGTTTACATCGCTGAAGGTGAGGTTCCGAAAATCCTGGCAACAAATCAAGATAATAAATTCCAGGCACAAAAAAACCTGCATATAGCAGGTTTCTCGATAGTCCGGTTAACCGGAGAAGTATTGGTGGAGCCTAGCGGGATCGAACCGCTGACCTGTTCGCTGCCAGCGAACCGCTCTCCCAGCTGAGCTAAGGCCCCAACACAAGACGAGGGCTATAATAATGATCGACCTGTGGAGTGTCAAGAGAAGTTACTGCTAAATTTCAGCCGCATCCCCGACACTTTTCAACTAATTGTTTCTAATACAAAAAAGCCCTGCAATGCAGGGCTTTTCAATAGTTTAAATATCAAACAATGGCTTAGCCTTCTGCCAGTGCTTTAGCGACTTCACGGTACTCTTTTTCCCAACGCTTGGCTTCTTTCTTAGAAGGTCCGCCGACGGTGTTCAGGGCATGACGAACCCGGGCACGACTCATGTCAGGGCCGAGGATCTGCATGGAGTCCACTACGGAGACACTCTGGCTGGTACCGGCAATAGCAACAAAGATAGGGAACAGTACGTCGCGGATCTTAAAGCCCATCGCCTCGCCCAGCGCCTTGAACTGGCCAAACAGGTGGTCTTTGCTCCAGTTCTGCTCGGCATCGAGCATCCAGGATGCAAACTGCAGGATGCGACGGGTATCGTCACGCTCCAGTTTCTTGTGCTCAAAGCTTGCTTCGGTGATCGGCAGCATGCCGGACAGCAGGAACGATGAAACCGGTGCAACGTCGGTGAACTTCTCGACCCGCTGCTTGATCAGCGGAATGATCTGCATCAGGTATTCAGGGTTCAGCGCCCACTTCTGGAATTCTGCGGCAAACTGCTCATCGGTCAGCTCTTCACGAATCCACAGGCCGTTGAGCCAGCTCAGTTTTTCCTGGTCGAAAATCGGTCCACCAAGGGATACGCGATTGACGTCGAAGTTTTCAATCATCTCTTCCAGGGAGAATTTCTCACGCTCGTCCGGCATGGACCAACCCATACGCGCCAGGTAGTTGAGCAGCGCTTCGGCCATGTAACCCATACGCTGGTAGTAGATGATGCTGGTCGGGTTCTTACGCTTGGACAGCTTGGACTTATCCGGGTTACGCAGCAGCGGCATGTGGCACAGTTTAGGCATTTCCCAGCCGAAGTACTTGTACAGCAGCTGGTGCTTAGGTGCAGAGCTGATCCACTCTTCGCCACGCAGTACGTGGCTGATCTCCATCAGGTGATCATCGACTACGTTAGCCAGATGGTAGGTCGGCATACCATCGGACTTCATCAGAATCTGGCAGTCAACCTGGGACCATTCCACTTCAATCGCGCCACGCAGCATGTCGTCAAATACGCAGACACCCTCTGCAGGTACTTTCATACGTACGACGTATGGCTCGTTAGCCGCTTCACGCTTAGCGACTTCTTCAGCCGGCAATGCGAGATCGCTCTCTTTCAATGCACTCTGCACGCCCTGTTCACGGCGCTCGTTGCGCAGCTGATCCAGCTCTTCAGAGGTACGATAGCATTTGAATGCTTTATCTTCGTCCAGCAGTTGCTGGGTGTACTTCTGGTAAATATCAGACCGCTCGCTCTGACGGTACGGACCATGCGGACCCGGCTTATCAGGGCCTTCCGCCCATTCCAGTCCCAGCCAGCGCAGGGAATCCAGAATCATCTGCTCTGATGCTGCAGTGCTTCGGGTCTGGTCGGTATCTTCAATACGCAGAATAAACTCGCCACCGTGCTGGCGGGCAAACGCCATATTAAACAGTGCGATATACGCGGTGCCTACGTGCGGATCACCGGTCGGGGATGGTGCAATACGGGTACGTACAGTCATCGGAGCAACTTATTCCAAACTGATTAAAAGAAATTGCCGGGCATTATACCCGCTTGGCTGCTGCTCGCCTATATGTAGCCGGTATCTGTATCGGGCTCAGAACTGAAAAATCACAGCTGGAAAGTCAGATCGGGAAAGGTCTATAAGCGCCTGCACGATGCATTGCGCCTGAAAATAAACAACATCGCACCAGAACAGCGCACAAATCGGTAAAACCCGGCGGTTTCGGCTGGCACAATAACTGCAGCGCTTAACCTAACGATTGTCGTAAAAGGGTGTCTACCGAGTAGATAGCTATGACCTGTAAAAGCGGATATTAAGAAGACTATGACAACAACTGAACGACCTACCGAGCGAGTGCTGGTAATTGATAATAACTCTGCCCGGTCCGCCATCCTGAAACAAGCTCTGAATGATCAGGGTTATGACGTTGCCTGTCGTCTCGAAAACACCGAAGGCCTGATCAACCGGGTTGAGCAGATCAAACCTGATATCATCATTATTGAGCTGGACTCCCCCGACCGCGACGTACTGGAACATATGGCCACGCTGAACAGCCATATCCCCAAGCCCGTTGTGATGTTCGCCGAAGAGGGAGATACAGAAACCATCGAGCAGGCGATTAAAGCCGGGGTCAGCGCCTACGTGGTGGATGGCATGAGCGCCGACCGCATTCAACCGATCATGAGTGCTGCCGCCGCCCGCTTCCGGGAGATCCAGGCGCTGCGGGGTGAGCTCGACGATGTACGGGGTGAACTACAGGACCGTAAACAACTGGATCAGGCCAAACGACTGATAATGAAACACCAGAACTGCGGCGAAGATCAGGCTTACAGCGCGATGCGCAAAATGGCGATGGACAAAGGTCAGTCGATGACCGCTGTCGCTAAAAATATTATCTCCGTATTGGAAATGCTGGATTAGTTGCCGTACACAAAAGCGGCCAGCCAAATCCATCATTAGATAAGAAAAAAACAGGAGCTAAAGCTAAGTAAAAAATAACAATAAGAACTGACAAGTTTTCCATCCGTAAGATCCCTTGACCGCCTTCATGGCGGTCTTTTTTCACCTCTGCGGAACAATCCCTCAGTGTCGCATATGCTGAAAAGTAGCAGGAATGAGTTTACGTTGTAATTTGGTGCAAAACCTCCCATCCATGCCTTACCCACGTGCACAAAAACAACCGCAGATTATCACAAACAACAAATTACCCACTAAATATCAATCAGTTAACAAATATGGCACAGGCTATGCTGTTGTTAAAACATAAGTAATACCAAAGACACACAATTTAGCGGGCTTTATATCAGGACAGCTTCACTACTCGTCCTGTAAACCGCCCGAAACAGGACAACAGCGTCCGAAGCTTCCGATTTAAGCGGCAGCTCCGGGCGCTTTTTTTTTGCATTAAACACTTTTTACATTTACCAAGAGGCAACCTATATGAGTGATACCTCAAAACTGAATATCTTCTCCTTTACCGGGAAGATGAAGATCCTGCATTTCAGCTGGATCGCATTCTTCATTACCTTCTTTGTCTGGTTTAACCATGCGCCACTGCTGGGCGCCATCGCTGAATCTCTTGGGCTGACCAGGGATGAGATCAAAACCCTGCTGATCCTCAACGTCGCCCTGACCATTCCGGCACGGATCATTGTCGGTATGCTGACCGATAAATACGGCCCGCGTATCACCTACGCCACGCTGCTGTTTCTGGCCTGCTTTCCCTGCTTTATGTTTGCTCTGGCCGATAATTTTGCTGAAGCTGCGATCTCCCGCTTCCTGCTTGGTTTCGTCGGCGCTGGCTTTGTGGTCGGCATCCGCATGGTCAGCGAGTGGTTCCCGGCTAATGAACTGGGTACCGCAGAAGGCATCTACGGTGGCTGGGGCAACTTTGGTTCTGCAGCTGCTGCGATGAGCCTGCCAACACTCGCCCTGCTGTTCGGTGGTGAAGATGGCTGGCGCTACGCGGTGGGCCTGACCGGTGCGATCTGCCTGATTTTCAGCTTTATCTGGTATAAAAATGTTACCGATACACCGAAGGGCTCCACCTATTTCAAACCAAAGAAGATCGGCGGCCTTGAGGTCACCAGTAAAGGTGACTTCCTGTTCCTGCTGATTATGAAGATTCCGTTATATGCCGCTTTGGTACTACTGACCTGGAAGCTGTCTCCCGCCGGTGTCAGCATTCTCAGTGATACTGCAGCTATAACCATCTATGTCCTGCTGGCCGCTATCCTGATCTACGATTGCTATAGTGCGTACAACGTTAACCGCGAGATTTTTATCACCCCGGTGCCGGAAATTGAGCAGTATAAGTTTAAGCAGGTTGCGGTACTCAATATCTTGTACTTTGCCACTTTTGGCTCTGAGCTGGCGGTCGTTTCGATGCTGCCGCTATTCTTTGCCGATGTGTTTGAGCTGGATATGGTTGTCGCCGGCCTGCTGGCTTCCGCCTATGCCTTTATGAACCTGATGTCCCGTCCCGGTGGCGGCTGGATCAGTGATCGCTTCGGCCGTAAGAAAACCCTGCTGATTCTGACTGCAGGCCTAGCTGTTGGTTATGCTGTGATGTCGATGATCGACAACAGCTGGCCTTTGATCATTGCAGTAATTGCGGCGATGGCCTGCTCGTTCTTTGTTCAGGCGGGTGAAGGCGCGGTATTTGCGGTTGTACCGCTGATCAAACGCCGTCTGACCGGCCAGGTTGCCGGCATGACAGGCGCTTACGGTAATGTCGGTGCGGTGTTCTATCTCACAGTGCTGTCTATGGTCAGCTACCAGACCTTCTTTATGGTGATCGCGGCTACTGCAGTATTAGGTTTTGTCACCCTGCTGTTCCTTGAAGAACCAAAAGGCCACATGGCTGAGGTCAATGAGGACGGTACTGTTGAGCTGATCAGTGTTACTTAAAATAAGTACATTTTAGCAAGCGGATAGCTGCCCGGTTTTACCGTGCGGCTATCCTGTTCTTATTGTGGAGATGTGAGGTGAACTGATGACGACACTGCCAATGACAGATCAAGCAGGCTTAACTAATCCTGCGGCAACTTCTGAATTAACAACAGAAGCGACTACCAGTGAACTGAAAGTCAGCTTCGGGGGTTATTCAACCGCGGGGCAGAAAGAACGTAATCAGGATGCCTTTGCCGCCCACCTACCCCGTGACAGCGGTAATCGATTCAAAGGTGCAGTCGCTGTTATTGCTGATGGTGTCAGCAGCTGTGAAGACTCGCACATCGCCAGTCAGACCTCAGTCACCAGTTTTATCGACGATTATTTCAGTACCCCGGACAGCTGGGGCGTCAAGCAATCAGTGTCCCGGGTGATGACCGGGCTGAACAACTGGCTGTATCAGCAGAACAGTGCGCAACCCATACACCGCGACAGTATGCTGACCACCTTTTCGGCACTGATCATCAAATCTAATACGCTGTACGCCTTTCATGTCGGCGATTCCCGCATCTACCATTACCAAACTGATGCATACAAAAATGGTCAACTGGAACAACTGACCTGCGACCATACCCGTACCGAGCGTGGTCACAACTATCTGGCCCGGGCTCTCGGTGCAGACCGGCACCTGGATGTAGATTTTTCACAGCAGGACCTAAAGCCTGGTGATCTGCTGCTGTTAAGCACCGATGGTGTACACGAATTCCTCACCCCTGCTGAGATCAAACAGATTCTGGCAAAAGCTGGAAATACTGATCTTGAGCTCCTGGCCCGGGAGATGGTTGAGCTGGCACTCAGTAATGGCAGTGATGATAACCTGACAGTGCTGCTGGTCAGCGTTGACCAGCTACCTCGGGAAAGCCTCGACGAAAGCCACCGCAGGCTGACCCAACTGCCGATTCCGCCGGTACTCAAAGTTGGCAATAAAATAGATAACTACGAAGTGCTGGATATTATTTTCAGCGGCACCCGCAGTCACATGTATCTGGTGAAAGACCTGAACAGTGACCAGCGCTATACCCTGAAAGCCCCCTCCACAAACTTTGCCGATGATCCGCTCTACCTGGATGGTTTTGTTCGTGAAGAATGGGTTGGCCAGCAGGTCAATAATCCGCACGTAATGAAAACCTTTAAACCAGCCGGGAAAAAGCGCTTCCTCTACTATCTCGGGGAATACATTCAGGGTATTAATCTGCGTCAGTGGATGGACGACAATCCAAACCCGGCGCTGGATCAGGTGCGACCAATAATCCGGCAGGCGATCAAGGGGTTACGCGCCCTGCAACGCCAGGATATGGTGCACCAGGATCTGAAGCCGGAAAACATCATGCTCAACCGCGATGGCCAGGTAAAGATTCTTGATTTCGGCACCGTGCTGATCGCCGGCATCAGCGAACTCGGCTCGCCGCTGGACAAGTCGATACCCCAGGGCTCGGTTAACTATATCGCACCGGAATACCTGATGGGTGAACGAGGTAGCTTCCGTTCAGACCTGTTCTCATTGGCGGTTATCAGCTACGAGATGCTGACCGGTAAACTGCCGTTTAAGGAGCAATCGGTAAAGCAGGTGAAAATCGATAACTACTCTCAACTCAGTTACCTGCCGGCCCTGCAGCAGCGTAAGGATCTACCTTTGTGGATGGAAGGCTGTCTCAAAAAAGCCCTGCAACCCAACCCGATACACCGTTACCAGGCATTGTCTGAATTTATTCAGGATTTCACCTCCCCCAACCCGCAACTCGAAACCGGAGTGCGCAATCAACCCCTGATGGAAAAGAACCCTCTGCTGGTATGGCAGTGCATCGCGGCGCTGTTATTAGCAGCCAATGCTATTCAACTAATTTATTAAATCAGGCGTAGGTGTGACGCTTGCTTGCCTCATCGGGTACCTCGTCGCGAAGAATCTACAGATTCATCATAAAAATCGCCGCGAGGGCGCGCCTCCCACAAATGCGCCTCCCACACCCTCACCCCGCACCAATGCAGCGCAATTCAGCACTCATTTCCTGCATATTGGTGCGCAGACCATTCGCTTTCGCCACATAAAATCGATCAAAACACAAAGAAAACAACCCTAACACGCTGTATTTAAAGCAGTTTACTTATACTGGCACAGAGCCTGCTTTATCTTATGCGTCTATCTTAGACACCTTATATGTAATTGAACAATGGCGTTCATCTACCAGGGCACTGCACCCGCGCTGGCTGATGGATGCCATTTTTTTTCACCATTTATTACAACAAGCGAGGCAATAACGACAATGTCAAAACCTCATCTGGTAATCATCGGCAATGGTATGGCAAGTGGCCGACTGCTTGAGGAGGTCCTCAGGCATGATCCTGAGCAGTACCGGATCAGCGTATTTGGTGAAGAACGTTACGGCAATTACAACCGCATCATGTTATCACCGGTTCTGGCCGGCGAGATGAAGCCAGAAGAGATCATGCTTAACACGATCGAATGGTACCGGAAAAACGGCATCACCCTGTTCAGCGGTGATCCGGTGGTTCATATTGACGCGAAGCAGCAGAAGGTTTTCAGCCTGAAAGGACTGGAGATCGAATACGATAAGCTGGTACTGGCAACAGGCTCCTCGCCGGTTATTCCACCGGTTGCGCAGAATACCGGTCTGGCGGGCATCCTCAGCTTCCGCACCCTAGACGATGTTGAGCAGATCCTGTCTGAAGCCAGCACAGCTAAACACGCAGTCGTTCTGGGCGGTGGATTGCTCGGTCTGGAAGCCGCTTATGGCCTGCTCAAATACGGTATCGAAGTGACGGTTACTCACCGTGGCAAATGGTTACTCAACCGTCAGTTAGACGAAACCGCCGGCGAACTGCTGAAGCAGGAGCTTGAATCCCGCGGTATCAATGTACGCCTCAACTGTGAGGTACAGGAATTTTGTGGTGAGGGCTCTGCTGATAAGAACGCAGCATGTCTGGATTCAAGTCCTAACCCAAAAAGCAAACTGCAGTCTGTGACTCTGACCGACGGTTCCGTGCTCAGTACCGAACTTGCGGTTATCGCAATCGGCATCGCCCCTAACAAAAAACTGGCACAGACCAGTCAGCTCGATTGCGCACGCGGCATTCAGGTCAATGACCAGATGCAGAGCTCTCACCACAACATTTATGCACTGGGTGAATGCACCCAGTTCGGCGAAGATACTTTCGGACTGGTTGCTCCCCTTTGGGATCAGGCCCGGGTACTGGCGGACCAGCTCAATGGCAGCTGCGATAGCCGCTACCAGGTAAAAGCCAACGCCACCAAGCTTAAAGTGTCCGGCATCGATCTCTATTCCGCCGGCGAATTTCTCGATAGCAAAGAGTCCGATTCACTGGTCTTCAAAGACCTTAACCGGGGCATCTATAAGAAACTGATATTCCGTGATCAGCTTCTGGTCGGTGTCGTGCTCTATGGCGCGGTACAGGATGGTAACTGGTACTTCGAGCTTATCCAACAGCAACAACCGGTGCGGCATCTGAGCCCCGATCTTATTTTCGGCCAGCGTTATACCGAACAGCCGCAGAGCGAAACCAATTTCGATATCAATACAAGCGAGGCCGTAACAGGCCAGTTTATCCCTACAGCAGCCGTTAACAGCCTCGCGGCAGGAGTCTCCTCATGAACAAAACTAAATTAGTCATTGCCGGTAACGGTATGGTCGGCCATCAGTTCCTGCAGAGCCTGGCCGACAGCGATCAACTGGATAAGTTTGAAGTAACAGTATTTTGTGAAGAGAGCCGTCTGGCCTATGACCGGGTTCATCTGACTGCATATTTCTCAGGATCCAGCGCAGAAGACCTGGCGATGGGTGATGCCGAACTGTATCGCTCATGGGGACTGAATGTACTGACCGGCGAAAAAGTCACTACTATCGACCGCGATGCTAAAACCGTCTCCACCGATAAAGATACTGTTCTCGAATACGATAAGCTGATACTGGCAACCGGATCCTATCCATTTGTACCGCCTGTGCCGGGCCATGACCGTGACCAGTGCCTGGTTTATCGTACACTCGACGATCTGGATGCGATCGCAGAGACCGCCAAAAAATCCAAAGTAGGTGTAGTTGTCGGTGGTGGCCTGCTGGGTCTGGAAGCGGCTAAAGCCCTGAAAGACCTGGGTCTGAAGACTCATGTTGTCGAGTTCGCGCCACGCCTGATGGCGGTACAGCTGGATAATGGCGGCGGCACTATACTACGCAATAAAATCCAGGATTTGGGCGTTACTGTACACACGGAAAAGAACACTCAGCTGATCAACGATGGTGATGAGTGCTTCCACAAGATGAATTTCACCGACGGTGAAGTGCTGGAAACCGACCTGATTCTGTTCTCTGCCGGTATCCGCCCCCGTGATGAGCTGGCTAAGCAGTGTGACCTGGAGCTTGGAGAGCGTGGCGGTATTGTAATCAATAACCAGTGCCAGACCTCCGATCCGGATATCTACGCAATCGGCGAATGTGCGCTGTGGAACAAACAGATTTTCGGTCTTGTTGCACCGGGTAACCAGATGGCCAAAGTCGCGGTATCACATCTGACCGCAGGCGACGAACAGTTCACCGGTGCGGATATGAGCACCAAACTGAAGCTGCTGGGGGTCGATGTTGCCAGTATCGGTGATGCCCATGGTCGTACTCCCGGTTCACGCAGCTACACCTTTGTCGATGAAGTCGCTGAAGTGTACAAGAAAATGGTGGTCTCTGAAGACGGTAAGCTGCTGCTGGGCGCAATCCTTGTCGGCGATGCTGAAGAGTACGGCACCCTGCTGCAATACATGCTCAACGGCATCCACCTGCCGGAATACCCTGATGCTCTGATCCTGCCAAATCGCGGTGACGATCAACAAACCGGTCTGGGCGTTGGCGCCCTGCCGGAAACTGCTCAGATCTGTTCCTGCCACGATGTCAGTAAAGGCGATGTCCGCGCTGCACTGGATGGTGGTTGCTGCACTATTGCCGATGTTAAAGGTGAGACTAAAGCTGCCAGCGGCTGTGGTGGCTGTAGCGCCCTGCTCACCGATCTGGTTAACCATGAACTGGAAGAGATGGGCGTCGAGGTCAACCGCGATATCTGCGAACACTTCCCCTACACCCGCCAGGATCTGTACAACCTGATCCGGGTTGAAGAACTGAAGAGTTTTGATGAGCTGTTGCATAAGCACGGCAGCGGCCATGGTTGCGAGATCTGTAAACCGGCCGTGGGCAATATGCTGGCATCCTGCTGGAACGACTATATCCTCACCGACAACAATGTCGGCCTGCAGGACACCAACGATACCTTCATGGCCAACATGCAGAAAGATGGTACTTACTCTGTGGTACCGCGGATCCCAGGTGGAGAAATTACCCCGGAAAAGCTGATCGTACTGGGTGAAGTCGCCAAAAAATATAACCTGTATACCAAGATTACCGGTGGCCAGCGGGTCGACCTGTTCGGCGCTCGTCTGGAAGAACTGCCGCCGATCTGGGAAGAACTGGTCGCCGCCGGTTTCGAGACCGGTCACGCCTATGGCAAGTCTCTGCGTACCGTTAAGTCCTGCGTCGGCAGTACCTGGTGCCGGTTTGGCGTTGACGACAGCGTTGGCCTGGCGATCGAGATGGAAAATCGCTACAAGGGCCTGCGTGCGCCACATAAGATAAAGTTTGCGGTATCCGGCTGTACCCGGGAGTGTGCCGAAGCGCAGAGTAAAGATATCGGTATCATCGCCACAGAAAATGGCTGGAACCTCTATGTCTGCGGTAATGGCGGCATGAAGCCACGCCATGGCGACCTGTTCGCAACCGACCTGGATAAAGAAACCCTGACCCGCTATATCGATCGCCTGCTGATGTTCTACATCAAAACCGCTGATCGCCTGCAGCGCACCTCGGTGTGGATGGAAAATATGGAAGGCGGCCTGGAGTATCTGCAGCAAGTGGTCATCGAAGACTCGTTGGGTCTGGGCGAAGAACTTGAGCAGCAGATGAGCAATGTTGTCGGTAGCTACCAGTGCGAATGGAAAACCACCCTGGAAAGTACTGAATCACTTAAACGCTTCAATCATTTTGTAAACTCCGATGCCAAGGACGACAACATTCTGTTTATCGAAGAACGTGATCAGATTCGCCCGGCCAACGCCGCAGAGAAAACTGAAATTCTAGCCGAACCAATCAAGCTGGTTGGATAAGAGGAGACAATCATGAGTAATACATCCTGGACCGATATCTGCAACAAACAAGACCTGGTCGCTAACTCCGGTGTTTGTGCGTTGGTTGAAGAGCAGCAGGTGGCACTGTTTTATATGCCCGCTGAGGATACCGTGTACGCGGTATCGAACTACGATCCTTTTGGTAGTGCAAACGTATTGTCCCGGGGCCTGATCGGCTCGCTGGGTGAGGACCTGGTAGTGGCGTCGCCTTTATATAAGCAACATTTTTGCCTGCGTAGCGGGCGTTGTCTGGAAGATGAAACGCAGAGTATTCCCGCCTGGCAGGCGCGCCTCAATGGCGACCGGGTTGAGATACAGCTATAACCTCATACCTGGCGACTGATTAATTATTACAGAAGCGATATTGATGAATACACCCGCAAACATCCCGACAGCTGAAATCACAGCATCAACAGTAAAGACTACCTGCCCATACTGCGGTGTCGGCTGTGGTGTTGATGCAAAAGTTTCAGACGGCCGGCTGATTGCGGTCAGCGGTAGTCAGGACCATCCAACAAACCGGGGACGGCTATGCGTCAAAGGTTCAAGCCTGCATGAGACGACGTCGCTGGAAGGTCGTTTATTAGAACCACAAGTGAATGGTCTGCCGGTAAGCTGGGACCAGGCGATCGGCCATGTCGCAGATGGCTTCAATCAAATAATCAGGGAGCACGGCCAGGATGCGGTAGCCTTCTACCTCTCGGGCCAGATTCTCACCGAAGACTATTACGTCGCCAACAAACTGATGAAGGGGTTTATCGGCTCCGGCAATGTCGATACCAATTCCCGGCTCTGCATGTCGTCTGCGGTTACCGCCCATAAACGCGCCTTTGGCGCTGACGTGGTGCCCGGTTGCTATGAAGATCTGGAGCTGGCGGATCTGTTAATCCTGGTGGGCTCGAACGCGGCCTGGGCTCATCCTATCGTGTATCAGCGTATAGCTGCGGCCAAGCAGGCCCGACCAGAGATGAAGGTAGTGGTAATTGATCCACGCCGTACCGCAACCTGTGATATCGCCGATATACATCTGCCCCTTAAGCCCGGCAGCGATGGCTATCTGTTCTCCGGTCTGCTCAGCTACCTGGCAGACAATGACGGCCTCGACAATGGCTACATTAAGCAGCATACCGACGGCTTTAACGAAGCACTGAAGGCGGCTCAAACCAGCTCCCCTGACCTGCTTACCACCGCAAGCCAATGCGAGCTTGAGCCTACACTACTGGAGCAGGTCTTCGACCTGTTCCTCAATAATGACCGCTGTGTAACCCTGTTCTCCCAGGGCATTAACCAGTCCTCTACCGGTGTAGATAAGGGCAATGCAATTATTAACTGCCATCTGGCCAGCGGCAAGATTGGCAAACCGGGTGCCACTCCTTTCTCTATTACCGGACAACCTAATGCCATGGGTGGCCGGGAAGTCGGCGGGCTGGCCAATCAGCTGGCTGCCCACATGGATTTCAGCGATCCGGAGAATATCGACCTGGTGGAGTCGTTCTGGCAGGCACCAAACATGACCCACACAGAAGGCCTGAAAGCGGTCGATATGTTCCGCGCCGTGAATGAGGGGAAGATAAAGGCGATCTGGATTATCGGCACTAACCCGGTGGTCAGCATGCCGGATTCAAACTTCATCCGTGAAGCCCTGCAGCGCTGTGAACTGGTCGTTGTATCTGACTGCAACGAGATAACCGACACCACCCTTTGTGCTAACGTTCTATTACCAGCCACGACCTGGGGCGAGAAGGAAGGCACAACGACCAACTCCGAACGCCGTATCTCACGCCAGAACAGTTTTCTGCCGATACCGGGTTCTGCGCGACACGATTGGCAGATACTCTGCGATGTGGCTAAGAAAATGGGCTTCAGCGAAGGCTTTAACTTTACCGACTCAGGTGCAGTATTCCGCGAGCATGCTAAGCTATCAGGCTATCGAAACACTTTACCTAAGGGCAAGTTACATAAGGAGAAGTTATCTAAGAGCAAGGGCCAGCGGCTATTTAATATCTCGGCTCTAAGCCTCCTCAGCGATACAGAACTTCATAATCTGCCCCCACAACAATGGCCCGTTACCAATTCACGACAAGACAGCACGCGTTTATTCAGTGACGGTCAGTTCGCAACCATTGATGGCCGTGCCAGACTAATACCAATTCAACCTGCACTACCCGCTTTTCCTACAGACACTGAGTTTCCTCTGGTACTGAACACCGGCCGAATCCGCGACCAGTGGCATACCATGACCCGTACCGGTAAAGCGCTCAGACTACTCAACCACATCGACGAACCCTATGTCGAATTGACCGACTCAGACGCACAGCGTTTCGGCGTAGAACAAGGCGCAATTGTCGAGGTCAGCAGCCCGCTGGGACGCTGCGTTGTTAAGGCGATGATCAGCCCAGCGCAGCGTGAAGGATCGCTGTTTATGCCGATCCACTGGAGCGATCAGTTTGCCGCCCACGCCCGGGCTGACAGCCTGATCCATCCCGTTAAAGACAGCTTGTCAGGACAGCCCGAATCCAAGCACTCCCCGGTAAAAATCCGACCATTAGCGATGGCATGGCAGGGCGTTATACTGAGTCGCAACGAACTGCCATCACTGGCAACAGAATACTGGTGCAAAACAGCAACCGAATATGGCTACCGCTATGAACTGGCGGATGCGACACAGCCGATATCCTGGCCGCAATGGCTACAAACGGTTACCGATCCCGGCGAGGATTACGTGGAACTGAGTTCGAGCGGGAGCGAACTGTATCGCCTGGCGAGCTTCATGAATGATCGGCTGGAACTGCTGTTTATGGCGACTACTGGGTCCTCTAAACCGACCCATAACTGGCTGGCAGAGCAATTTGCCAAGACCAGTCTGAACCAGGAGCAGCGTTTGGGCTTGCTTTCGGCACGAGCCGTGGAACCCACCGAAGATGTCGGCGCAATCGTCTGTGCCTGCTTTCAGGTTGGTGAGAACAGTATTAAACAAGCTATTGCAGAGGGCGTTGATAGCAGCGAAAAACTGGCAGAGAAACTAAAGTGCGGCAGTAACTGCGGTTCATGCCTGCCGGAAATCAAGGCGCTGTTATAAACAGCGCCTTCCATAAAAAGACACTGGCTTAATCAGTTACGTTTGTCTTAAAAATTCAGATAGCCATTATCATAAAAAACGCACAACCAAACTATGGCTGTCATCATCAGCATAATAAAGACCGCGGCGGACCCCATATCCTTAGCCCGACCGGCAAGTTCGTGGTATTCCGGCCCCCAGCGGTCAACCACAGCCTCAATAGCCGAGTTAACAATCTCAAACGCCAGCACCAGAAAACAACACGCCAGCAACAGCGCCAGCTGCATACCACTTTCTGCAAGCCAGAAAGCCGCCGGAACCATCACAAAAAGCGAGGCAACCTCATAACGAAATGCAGGCTCTTCCCGGTATGCCGCAGCAATCCCCTGAAACGAGTACTTAGTGGCGTAATAAAAGCGAGACAGGCCGGTCTTTTTAACTTGATTCATGTTTTTACCATGTCTTTACCATGTATTAACAACAGGCAACGATTAATAAGCCGGGATTAAACCATGAAAATAAACACTTCCGCTATTTAAATAGTTATTTCAACTGCGATATCAACTTAACCAACACTGGCGATGATGCTACAATTTATGCGATGCTTGCACTTCTCGCTGCAGGCACCCCACCACGGAAGAGATCTGAGCTTTTACTGCTTTAATATTTTTACCTCGCTCAGATTCAGTATGGAAAAACATTATTGAGTTACCCGGATATATTTACCCCCATGAATAGCTGTACCGCTGATGACAAGCTGATGGCGCTAAGCCTCGAGCAACTGGATCAATTACAAAGAAAACTGGACCTTAAAGTCGCTGAAAAAAAAGCGGCAATAAAACAAGCCAGTAAAGCGCCGCCAAGAAGCCAATCCGATATTGAAAAGCTGGCCGACCTGCAAGGGCTCGACCTTAGCGGCCTGATGCGTGAAATTTCTAAGCGCTAAGCCTGCTCGCTAAACAGTGTGATACAGGAGATATCACTCGTTCTGGTATATAATCCGGCGCTTAATGCAAACTATAGCGATGACCTTATTTCCGGCCGTTGACGAATATCCGTCTATAGCCTTTTTATAGCTGACAGCTTTCTATGACAACCCAGACCGATACTGACACCACCGCACCGCTCCGCCCGGCGCTTAACCGCACTTTCTGCGTTGCACCTATGATGGAGTGGACCGATCGCCATTGTCGCTACTTTCACCGCCTGATTTCCCAGAACGCAGTGCTCTACACTGAAATGGTGACCACCGGTGCGCTGATCCACGGTGATACTGAGCGCTTCCTGCGGTACAGCCAGCAGGAACACCCGATCGCCCTGCAGCTGGGCGGTAGCAATCCGCAAGATCTGGCGCAATGCACCCGCATGGCCGAAGATTACGGCTATGATGAGGTCAACCTTAATGTCGGCTGCCCCAGCGACCGGGTGCAGAACAATATGATCGGTGCCTGCCTGATGGCACATCCGGAACTGGTTGCCGAATGCCTGACTACAATGCAGCGCGACGTGGATATTCCGGTAACCGTAAAGCACCGCCTGGGTATCGACGACATGGACAGCTACGAAGAGCTGCACCAGTTCGTCGCAACAGTGAAAGAATCCGGCTGCAACACCTTTATCATCCATGCCCGCAAAGCCATTCTTAAGGGCCTCAGCCCGAAAGAAAACCGCGATATACCACCGCTGAAGTATGACTGGGTATACCGCATCAAGCAGGTATTTCCAGAACTTGAGATTATTATCAACGGCGGCATAAAAACCCTGCGGGAATGCCAGGAGCACCTTCAGCACCTGGATGGCGTAATGGTTGGCCGCGAGGCGTATCAGAACCCCTATATGATGGCTGAAGTCGATGCTCTGTATGGCGCAAACCTGACCCCGACTAGTCGCTTTGAAATAATGCAACGCATGCTGCCCTATATTGAGCAGCAACTGTCTGAGGGCGCCTACCTTGGCCATATCAGCCGTCATCTGCTGGGCCTGTTCCACGGCCAGCGCGGCGGTCGCCAGTTCCGCCGCTATATCAGCGAAAACGCGCATCGTCCTGGGGCTGGTATCGATGTGATTAAGCAGGCAGTAGAGAAAGTCGCCTGTTAATAAGATATCTATACAGAACTGAACTGAACTGAACTGAACTGAATTAGAGAGTACTGAACAGTACTGACGCATACCGAATTTACAGGAAAACAATAATATGGAAAGCCAACTGGATCAGTTAAAAAAGATCACTACAATTGTTGCCGATACCGGCGATATTGAAGCGATAAGACAACTAAAGCCGGTCGATGCCACCACCAATCCATCGCTGCTGCTGAAAGCCAGCCAGAACCCTGACTACCAGCCTTACCTTGAAGCGGCAAAACAGTGGGCTGTGCAGCAAGGCGGCAGCTCTGACGAGATGCTGGCCAATATGACCGATAAACTGGCGGTACACGCCGGCTGCGAAATCCTGTCACTGATTCCGGGCCGCATCTCCACTGAAGTTGATGCCCGGCTGTCATTTGATACCGCTGCGACTTTAGAAAAAGCCCGTAAACTAATCAGCCTGTACAACGATGCAGGTATCGCTAACGATCGGGTACTGATCAAGATAGCATCGACCTGGGAAGGCATTGCCGCGGCACGTATTCTGGAAAAAGAGGGCATTAACTGCAACCTTACCCTGCTGTTCGGCTTTTCCCAGGCTATCGCCTGCGCCGATGCCGGTGTCTTTCTGATTTCACCTTTTGTTGGCCGCATTCTGGACTGGCATAAAGCCAACAGCCCTGAAGGCACTGACTTCAGCGGCGCCAGAGACCCGGGTGTAATCTCAGTCAGCCGGATCTTCAATTACTATAAGCAGCACAACTACAACACCGTAGTAATGGGCGCCAGCTTCCGCAACAGTGAAGAAATCCGCCAATTGGCCGGTTGCGACCGCCTGACTATCAGCCCTGCCCTGATCAACGAACTGGCAAACACTAACTTGCCGCTGGATCAAAAGCTGTTCGGCAATAATCCGATTTGCAATGACAGCAAGCTGGAGAATAGTGAAAGCGGATTCCGCTGGGCGATGAATGAAGATGCGATGGCCACCGAGAAACTGGCCGAAGGTATCCGCAACTTTGCCGCTGACCAGTTAAAATTGGAACAGCTGCTGACAGCAATGAACTAAAAGCGCCTGACAAAGCTCATCATTAAAAAGCTTATAATTAAAAATTTCAGGCGTTAAAAAGGGCTCTGAGACATCCAGTCCAGAGCCCTTCACCCAGCATCCCTGCCGGCAGCTATCTCTTCCCTGAATAGCCGTGGAGCAGTTTGAGCCTACCCGGTACCACCAACCTTAAAAAGACTGATCCGAATAAACCTATACTACGTCGCAGATACATATGCAGATACAACAGCAGGTACTACTCTTCGTCCCTGAAGATTTAATTTCCTTTTCATCCTACAATCCACAAACCCATTCTACATAACCCACAATGGGCATCTATAGGAAATATTCCTATTTTAAAAACACAAGACCTGTGTGTGTTAGCAGACCTAAACAAGACAAGCTCAGGCAAATAATCGAACAGCCTACCAGGATCGTCATATTACTGAAAGACAGAGAGATACCGGCAACCACCCGCTCGGTAATTACAATTTACTATATAGCTCTCACATAACAGTATAAAAAACAACCAGCGTTTTCAGTTTTGTTTCAGGATCTGAACTTATATTGACATTACATACACGGTAGCGAGGAAAAAATCATGAAAGCTTTAAAAATGACAGGCATCGCTTTTATTCTGGCAATGCTTAGTGCTGTAACAGTTCAGGCAAGCTCTCTGGACACTGTTCACCCTTATTCAAACTTTGCCATTGATGTTACTGATCCACATATGGAAGGTGAGATGAGTGAAGATAGCCAAGGCACCTGGGGCCGTGACAGCAACTAATTTAAAGAAAATGGATACACAGGTTCAGAATAAACCTCATATCCGGAGATACTATAAGCAGCGACCTGAAGCAGCAGTAAAGAACAGCACTGCGCATTAAACTTCAGGTACACTTAACTGCCAGATCTGGCAGTCAGGTCCGCCTGATATAGCTCTCCGGTTATTTTTTGTCATCAGCTGGCAATTTAAGCGCCTCAGATAAACTCAGACCGTTCAACTAAAACTGATCATCATCAAAGTCAGCTGAAACCTCACCATCATTGACCATAAATTCACGACGCTGCAGGTATGCATCGCGAAGCGCTGTATATCGGTCACCATTCAACAGGCTCTCAGCCGCCAGTAGTTGCGCCCGATTGTCGATAATACGCACTCCGTACAGCGAATTGCGGGTACGGATATGATCAACTTCACCCACCGGATCAACCATCGAATCAGGAATCAGACCCAAACCATCACGCACGTTAGATGGCCCCAGCAAAGGCAACACAAGGTAAGGGCCGGTCTGCATGCCCCAATAACCTAAAGTCTGACCGAAGTCTTCATTATGTTCCGGCAAGCCCATCGGCGTTGCGACATCGATAAAACCCGCCAGACCGATGGTTGAGTTAAACACCACCCGGCTCATATCCTGAACCGCAGCCTCACCTTTAAGCTGTAGCAGGTTATTAAGAAAACTGCCGACGTCGGACAAGTTACCGAAAAAGTTACCAATACCGGTTTCTACTATATCCGGGGTAACCGCTTTATAGCCTTTAGCCACCGGCTTCAACGCATAGGAATCCAGCGTATCATTGAACTCAAACATAACGCGGTTAAAGCCTTCCCAAGGGTCGGACTCGGTCGGACCAGCTATAGCACTATAAGAAAAGAGGCTCAGAACAAGAGCGACGATACCAGTTGGCAATACAGAATGACGAAAAGAATCCTTCATAAGCAAAATTCCTTAACAGAACGATAGAAAAGAGAGACAGAAGAATTGTGCAACACAACAAAAAGATAAGCGAGCTAAAAAATACCCGAACTGGGAGCCTGAACTCAAAAGACAAACAATGAATTTAAAAAATTAAGTTCGGAAATTAAAAAAGGGCCCCGAAGGACCCTTTTCTTAGCTTAGCTCTAATCTTAAGAAAGATTAGAAGTCTACGCGGTAACCTACAGCTACAGAGTCAGAAGCGTCGTCGTGAGCTTCAGCATCAGAATCAGCCATAACTACAGTCGCGAATACACGCGCCTGAGCACCCAGCTTCTGCTGAACTTCCAGAGCAACCTGAGAAGCGCTCTCATCGAAGTCTACGTACTGAGCCAGTACTTTAGTGTTACCGAATGCGTAAGAACCAGCAACTTCAAAAGTTTCCTGCTTGTCAGAAGACTTAGTTTCGTTATCGCTGATCAGAGCCGCAACGTACAGATCACCGGCAGAGTAGCTAGCAGCAAACTGGTTGATATCGTCGTCAGCAGCTTCCAGGTGAACCTGGGAAGCACCTACAGAGAAACCACCCATAGTGTAGTGAGCTGCGATGTTGTAAGCATCTGCATCATCAGTGTCAGAACCGCCATTGTCTGCAGCAATAACAACTGCAGCCAGCTTCAGACCAGAGATATCTGGAGTGATATAAGCAATAGTGTTGCTCTGACGACCAGCGTTTCCGTAGTCAGCAGTTGGGTTAGAACCGTGGTCCAGGATATCAGTCTTGAAATCGGTCCACATAGTATGAGGAGTCCACTGACGACCCATAGAACCTGTACCGTAAGAACCGGTAACACCAATTACAGCCAGACGACCCGCGCCAACGTTACCAGTTTCTTCCTCTGCCTTAAATTCAGACTGGAAGAAAGCAGTCGCGCCAGAGAACAGCTCAGAAGTACCCTTGATACCGATACGTGAAGCATTGTCCTGAACGTCCAGAGACGTGTCATCTGCATCAACAACTTTCATACGCAGAGAGCCGTACAGAGTAGCGTCAGCTTGTGCAACCATTGGTACAGTCAGTGCACCGGCAACAGCCAGAGCAATAATAGACTTTTTCATCAACATTTTCCCCTTCAATATTTAACGTACTAGTAGTTAAACTTTATTATTTCTTAGCGCTTTACTGCCGGAACACCCTTCTATGTGCTGCTCCAACGCTCAGCTAACCAAGAAAATACTATAATTTACGATCATTTCAAACAGTTGAAAGAAAAAAAATTCAATCTTCTGCCTTTTTCTACTGAATCGAATTAAAATCCGATCTTTTATAATCTTATCGTCACACTAGTAAGCAAGCTTTAATTTAATAGTAGAAACAGCCAAAAACACCGGGCAATTTCACTTTAAAACGACACAAAAAATAGCTTGGCTTAAATAAATTTGACGCATTACAGCACAGCCACGTTTAAGGCGCAACCGTTTTACGCACAGTTTAAAGGGCAATTTACGTTACACAAAAGTAGTATGATCTGGGTCAATTAGCGATCGTCTGCCACTGCTGTTTAAGGCGCTTCTCTGACACCGTGGTCTTAGTTCCCAGCTGTTGCGCAAACAGCGAGACCCGGTACTCTTCAAGCATCCAGCGGTACTCTTCCAACCCGGCGCTGAATTCATGTTGTAACTGTTCAGCTTCACGTCGCTTCTGGTACTGTGCCCAGAACTGCTGTAACTGTTCGCTGAGCATCCTTTGTCGGGGCAGCTCGCGGCGGTATTTTTCCAGCCGCAACTCTATGCCTTTAAGGTAGCGTGGATATTCATTCAGTGACTGCCAGTTATGTAACAGTAAAAAATGTTTCGGGAACAGCTGACTCAGCTGCTGTTTAATATCATTGAGCACCGTGACCGCCTGCAGATCGATACCGCCGGATAATATTTTCTGCAGACCGTGTTGCTGTTTAACAATACTGTGCAGATGCTCTGCGACTTTTATTGTCAGGTCGCAATACTCGGATCGTTTATTATTTAAACAGTTGTCAAACTCTGTTTTATTTCTAACCAGTTTCTGACCATCGACAAAAACCCTTAATACGCCCTGCATCAGGCAATCATCCTGCAGGGTATTTTTATTCTGTATTTTGCCGCATAGCATGGCGCTTTCCTGAAAGCGGGGTAAGCGGGATTTGAGAAATCGCACCTGTTCATTCAGCTGTAACAGATAAAGCCGGGCCAGGCCAAACCGGGTAACATGATCAGCCAGCCCTTTCGATTCGAATACTTTCAGCTCGACACTATCGCCACAATCGACAATGCCCGGATACACTTCAACTTTAAGACCTCCGGCCTGCTTCAGACGGATTGACTGTGGCAGTTCGTCAAAATCCCAGCCGGTAATACCCTTGCGCCCCCAGCTTTCCGACGGCGCCTTCGTCAGCGCCTGTTCGGCTTTCTTGCCAAAGCCCTGCTTAAGCAACTGCCAATCCCTGCCTTCCGTCTGCTTTCGGCCTTTCTCATCCAGCAGCCGGATATTCACCCGGTGATGGTCATCGACATCGACCGCCAGCAGGTCTTCTTTGGTGATTCTGGCACCGGTCATACGCTTCAGGTGTATTGCCAGCGCTTCACACAGTGACCCCTGACCAAACTGAACCGCTTCGAGAAACGCATCAACATAATCAGGGATAGGCACAAAGTTCTTACGCAGCTGTTTCGGTAGCCCCTTCAGCAGGGCTATACATTTGTCTTTCAGCATACCCGGCACTAACCATTCGAGTCGCTCCAGAGGTAACTGATTGAGTAACACCAGTGGCACCTGCAGGGTCACGCCATCATCTTTAGCACCCGGATCGAAGTTATAGGTTAACTTAAGTTTGGCGCCATTCAGATTAAGTCGCTCCGGATAACTGTCTGCAGTCACATGATCGGCAGAACGCTGCAAGATATCTTCTTCACTGAGGAATAACGCTTGTGGGTTATCCTGTTCGACCTTGCTGCGCCAGCTTTCGAAACCCGCACCATTGACCACCCGCTCGCCTTTTAACTGCGCCATACGCTCCGCATAAAAGTCATATAAGGTGTCTTCATCGACTAACAGATCCCGTCGCCGGGTCTTTGCTTCCAACTTTTCTACGCTGGTCAGCAGCTGACGGTTATGACTGAAGAACTTGCCTTTGGTAATAAAGTGACCTTCCACCAGCGCCGAGCGAATAAAGATCTCACGGCTCACCTGCGGATCGATCTTGCCGAAGTGTACTGTACGCTTAGGTACGATAACCAACCCATACAGGGCAACCTGTTCGTCAGCGACGACCTGGGCCTTCTTTTTCTCCCAGTGGGGCTCAAGATAACTGCGTTTAACCAGACTCGGCGCCAATGACTCGGCCCACAACGGATCAATTTTGGCCACCATACGGGCGTACAGTTTTGTCGTTTCCACCATTTCGGCGGCCATGATCCACTTCGGCGACTTTTTATGCAGGGCTGACCCCGGGAAAATATAAAAGCGCCGATTGCGAGCGCCCAGGTACTCCCTGTTTTCCTGTTTAAAACCCATATTCCCCAGCAAACCTGATAACAACGCCTTATGCACGGCATCGTAGCCTGCAGGCTGCTGGTTTTCGCTGTACTTCAGAGATTTACAGACCAGGTGCAACTGCCGATGTACATCACGCCATTCACGCATGCGCGGATAGGAGAGAAACTGTTTCTGGCAAAACTTGCGCAGCTGATTCTGGGTCAGCTCCTGCCGCTGCTCCTCATAGGACTCCCAAAGCTTCACCAGGGTAACGAAATCGGAATCTTCATCGGCGTATTCAGCATGTTTCTGATCGGCCGCCTGACGCTTATCCATCGGACGTTCGCGGGGGTCCTGCACGCTCAGCGCGCTGGCGATAATGATCATCTCCCGCAGGCAATTATTGTTAACCGCCTCCAGCAGCATCCGGCCGATGCGGGGATCTATCGGCAATTTACTTATCTGTCGCCCTTGCCGGGTCAGGTTGCGCTTTTCATCGACCGCCCCTAACTCCTGCAGTAACCGGAAGCCATCGTTGACATAACGAGAGTCCGGCGGATCGATAAACGGAAAAGCATCCACTGCGCCTAAGCGCAGGTTGAGCATCTGCAGGATAACCGCCGCCAGGTTAGTGCGCTGAATCTCGGCATCGGTAAATTCTGGCCGACCCAGAAAGTCCTCTTCGGAATAGAGCCGGATACAGATACCCTCGGCAACCCGGCCGCAACGCCCCTTACGCTGATTAGCGCTGGCCTGGGATACCGACTCGATCGGCAACCGCTGCACCTTTGAGCGATAGCTATAACGGCTGAGGCGGGCATAACCGGGATCGATAACATAACGAATGCCCGGCACAGTCAGGGATGTTTCGGCAACGTTAGTTGCCAGCACAATACGCCGACCGGCACCGCGCTGACCGTGAAAAATCCGGTTCTGCTCTTTCAGGCTCAACCTGGCATAGAGCGGCATTACCTCAAGATGTCGCAACCGTCCTTGCTGCACCGCCCGGCGCAGATACTCCGCCGCTTCACGAATCTCCCGCTCACCACTGAGAAACACCAGAATATCGCCTTGTACCGAACCGCCCTTCTGCCGCTCCAGACGGATCAGCTCTTCGGTTGCGGCAACGATTCCCTCAGGAATCCCAGCGTCCTTGCTATCGCCTATTTCATCCAGCGGCCGATACAACAGCTCAACCGGGAAAGTTCTGCCGGATACTTCGATGATCGGTGCATTGCCAAAATGCTTTGAAAAACGTTCCAGGTCGATGGTTGCCGAAGTGATAATAACTTTAAGGTCGGGTCGCTTCGGCAGTATCCGGTGCAGATACCCCAGAAGAAAGTCGATGTTCAGGCTGCGCTCGTGAGCCTCATCGATAATCAGTACTTCATAACGTTCCAGGTAGCGGTCATGCTGAGTTTCCGCAAGCAAAATACCATCGGTCATCAACTTGACCATAGTATTGTCCTGCACCTGCTCGGTGAAACGCACCTGATAGCCTACGGTACTGCCTAACGGACAGTTAAGCTCTTCAGCAATACGGTTAGCAACCGTGCTGGCAGCAAGTCGACGCGGCTGGGTATGGCCGATCAAACCGTTACGTCCCAAGCCCAGTTCGAGACAGATTTTAGGCAGCTGGGTAGTTTTGCCGGAGCCGGTCTCACCGGCAACGATCACCACCTGATTATTTGCAATCGCCGTTGCGATCTCCTCCCTCCGGCCGGATACCGGCAGGTCGGGAAAGCTTATCGTCTGATTAAAACTGCGCTTTGCCACCGCATCGCCAGAGCGCTGTAACAAAGATTCTATCTCCGTTAATATCTGATCAGATGGTTTTTGCTGTTTAATTCGCAATTCCAGCTGCTGGATCTTTTTCCGAATCCGGAAACGATCCGCAATCAGGCACTGGTCAAGCTGTCGCAATAGCTGTTTAGTCTGGGAAGTCACGATAATGGCTAATGTGTCTGTAGTTATAAAAAGATTATAAGGCTCTAAATATAGAAATGGCGCCTGCAATAGCGCCACTCTTTAGTACTGAAATCACTCTGGGTACTGAAATAACAGGAGGGAGGTAATCAGTTCATAACCACCGGCAAACCGTCCTTAAAGGTAATCATATCCCCGGCCTGCAGCCTTTCCCACTGCTCATTATTGGTCAATGGTTCAGTGGCTATGACAGTCACGATATCGTTCGAGGTCGTCTCTTCACAGAAATCAACAGTCAGTTCGGCATCGGTCAGTCTCGCCTTACCAAAAGGCGCTCGCCGGGTAATCCAGGACAGTTTGGTAGTGCAGTATGCAAACAGGTAACGGGATTCGCTCAGCAGCATATTAAATACCCCTAGCGCCCGTAGTTGATCGGCACATTGCTGAATAACCGCAGCGACTTCTGAAAAATCATCAGGCCGCCGGGGAAACTGTTCACGCACCTGCCCCAACAACCAGCAAAAAGCATATTCGCTATCGGTACTACCCACTGGATGATAATGCGTCAAAGGCAGTGAAAACAACGCCGGATCGAGCTGGCCATTATGGGCAAAAGTCCAGTGATAACCCCAGAGCTCACGACTAAACGGATGGGTATTTTCCAGGCAGATATTGCCAACATTTGCCTGCCGGATATGACTGATAACAGTCTTACTCTTAATCGGATGACTTCTGACAAGACGGGCAATTTCTGACTGGCAACTGGGCGCGGGGTCATGAAACGCCTGCATCCCCTTACCTTCGTAAAAGGAGATACCCCAGCCATCACGATGCGGGCCAGTCTCGCCGCCACGTTGCATCAGCCCGGTAAAGCTGAAACAGATATCGGTTGGTACATTGGCACTCATGCCAAGCAGTTCACACATCGTTTATGCCGTTTCCTCATCACCACTCAGGGTGACCTTATCAGGCAGAGTGTCGATCGCATCGATACCGGATTCAATCTGGGCGGTATGCTCGATCACACCCACCTCTTTCATTCTTCGCTCACCGATAAAATTGCCTTCCGGATGGATTGCCATCACTTTACTGATCACCGTCGCAACCACTTTACCACCACGATCAATTTCCAGCTCTTCACAAACCACTTCACCTTCCAGCAAACCACATACTGCAATCTGGTTCGCTTTTACCACGCCATGCACGTGGCCATTCTTACCAATAGAGATATTATCCAGTGAAGAGATATTACCTTCAAACACACCATCAATATGCATCTTGCCAATAATACTCATATCGCCGCTGAACTTGTTACCCTCGGCAATAATGGTTATTGCTGAGCCGTTTGCAGCGCTTGATTTAGCGGATACATTTTTCTTAAGGAAGCCCATTTTACACCTTTAACTGAAGAAAATAGCGAATCAAAATTGCTGATATTCCATGCCAGAAACGGCTCAGGATCAATTGGCGTGAACAGTCGTCGCACTTCATAATGGAGGTGCGGTCCGGTCGAGATACCGGTATTACCACTCAAACCTATCAGCTGTCCTTTGCTGACGAAACTACCGCTCTTAACTTTCAGCTTACTATTGTGGGCATAGTAGGTTTTAAAACCCAGACTATGCTGGAGAATAATCAGGTTACCAAAGCCACTCTGCTTATGATAACCGGCATACTCGACCACACCGTCAGCGGTAGCATAAATAGGGGTACCGGTATTGGCCTTGAAATCGATACCGTTATGCTTAATGCGCTTTTTATGGATCGGATGGGTACGCATACCAAAACGATCACTTACCCGAATACCCTGAATCGGAACGCCATTGGGGATACTGCTCAGGAAAAACAGCCGTTGATTAGCCAGCACAGTTAACTCATCGGCCCGCTGCGCCGTCATCTCGTCAGTTGCGGGCAAACCTAGCAAGTCTTCCAGGCCATAGAGACTGGCATCGAGGGTTTCATTTAACTCTCCGATGCGCAGATTTTCTTCCTGTAGCTGGTCGCGCTCAACTTTCAGGTCGAGCAGGGTATGAGAAAGCTGATCAAGCTGCCCCCGCTGCAGCTGCTGGGTACCCAGGGTCAGTTCATACTGACTGGTCAGGGTACCAATACCCTCCTCCAGATCCTGCAGATCATCATTGGTTTTAACCAACAACAGATTGGAAAAGAAGAAACTACAAACAGACATGACTAAAAACAGCGCCAGCAGATACTTGGCCAACTGCCCCAGGGTATATTGGCGGGAGCCCTGGGCTGTCGTTAGTGTAATGACCAGTTTTTTCTGCAACATCCGGACCGCTTGCCTTTAGCAACTATAAGTAAAAACTATAAAATTGTGGTGGGAATATACCCGTATTGAAACAAAAAGTCATAGTTTCACCCCACAAAAACATCTCAGATTATGAAGCTATTACAGGTAGCATTCAGTCTTCGCCTTTGTCTGCCCCACCGAGTGCAGGGGCTGCAGAAACTATCCGGTCAGCAAGCCGCGAGAAAGGCAGACTCTGAACCCAGACAGTTCCGGTTCCGGAGACTGTCGCCAACCACAGACCCTCACCACCGAGCAACATCGATTTCAAACCTTTGACCATCTCTATGTCGTAGCTGATACCTTCACTGAAGCCAACCAGACAGCCGGTATCGATACGCAAGGTTTCATTATTCAACTTTTTCTCAACCACGCTGCCACCGGCCTGAATGAAGGCCATACCATCGCCTTCCAGCTTTTGCAGTACAAAACCTTCGCCACCAAAGAAACCCGCGCCAAGCTTCTTCGAGAATGCCACCGACAAACGGGTGCCCAAAGCGGCACAAAGAAAGGCATCCTTCTGACAATAAAGCCGCTCTCCGGTCTGTGACATATCCACCGGCACGATAGTACCGGGATAGGGCGCAGCAAAAGCAGCCCGACGTTTTTCGCTGCCGCTATTACTGAAGTGGGTCATAAACAGGGATTCGCCGGTAATCATCCGTTTACCCGCGGAGAACAACTTGCCAAACATCCCCTGATCAGGGTCTGCGCCATCGCCCATCTTGGTTTCAAACTCGACATCCTGTTCGATATAATTCATGGAACCTGCTTCTGCGATGACGGTTTCACCCGGATCCAGTTCCACTTCTAGCATCGGCATTGAGCTGCCGATTATTTCATAATCCACTTTATGACAACGCATGCTATCTATCTCCTGAGTTATAAGTTGTGAGCTCTGGCTATTAAAGTTACAACGTCCACTGTTTCAGATATGGCAGTAACAGCGCCAAAGTCACTATTGATGCTAATGTTGTGACCATAATCGTTGCCGAAGACAATGTCACCCGGGTCCGATACTGTTGCGCCAGTACAAAGACCATCGCCCCGGTTGGCAAGGCTGCAAGCAGCACCGCACTGACGGCCCAGAACGGTTCAAGCTGCAACACCCATACCGCAATCAGATACACTGCAAGCGGATGCACCACCAGCTTAACCAGGCTCAGCCACCCCAGCTCAAAACCGGCGCCTTTAACCTGCAAGCCATAGAGCGAGATACCCAGCGCAAAAAGAGCCACCGGTGCAGCTGAAGGCGCTAGCATCTCAAGAGGGGTAAGCAAGGCCACCGGCAAACTGACCCCACTCACTGAAACAGCCATACCCAGCAACGGCGCCATCATCACCGGATTCTTAAGCAACGCCTGCAGCAGCAGGGAGCGTAATTTCTGCATGATACTGCCACTGCTTCTCTGCAACTCCGACATCAGCGCCAATACCAGAATAAACAGTAGATTACTGGCCAAAGTCGAAATCACAACCGGCAGAGTACCCTGCTCGCCAAACATAAAATAGAAGATCGGCACGCCCATATAGACGGTATTAGGCCAGGCCGCGTTCAGCGCGACCACCGTCCAGTCCAGGGGAGCTTGCAATGTCATCCGCCGCCAGGCCAGAAATGCAACAGCGACGGCGATAACGGAACCACCGATGTAAGCCAGAATAAAGCCCCAGTGCAGTACCGCACCGATATCTACTTTTGCGGTGGACAGAAACATCAGCGCCGGTACTGCGATATAGAAGACGTACTGATTCAACGCCTGGGCACTGTTCTCTTTCAACAACTCTGTTTTACGACTTAGCCAGCCCAGAGCCACCAGCAGAAAAACCGGAATAACAATGTCGAATAGCATCGCCATGTAATAATTGCACCTGAATCGAGGGATTCTATTTCGGTAAAAGTGATAAAGACGCCCATGTTAACAACCTGGGGCTAATTATCTACATCTCCCCAGGTGTGTTTAGCTGCCCGCAATGTTAATTTGGACGATGACTGCAACTATCTTATTTCATAACAATAATAATTATTTGAAGCAGGGACTAAACCATGAGCAAGAGAGAAGTAGTAGTACTTAGCGGTGTGCGTACCGCTATAGGTGGATTTGGCGGCAGCCTGAAATCCAAGACCCCGTCAGAACTGGCAACCACATGCGTGGCCGAAGCAGTTCAGCGCTCCGGGGCTGAAGCCGAAGATTTTGGCCACAGTGTATTCGGTAACGTTATCCATACCGAACGACGTGATATGTACCTCAGCCGGGTCGCCGCTGTTAACGCAGGGTTACCCC
Organism: Amphritea sp. HPY; assembly: GCF_050870985.1. Taxonomy (NCBI): domain Bacteria; kingdom Pseudomonadati; phylum Pseudomonadota; class Gammaproteobacteria; order Oceanospirillales; family Oceanospirillaceae; genus Amphritea; species Amphritea sp. HPY. The sequence continues at coordinate 2,203,170 of NZ_CP194015.1, forward strand.
ATGAAACACCTGCAGTCACAGTAAACCGCCTATGCGGCAGCGGCCTGCAGGCGATCATCACAGCAGCCCAGCAGATTGAACTTGGCGTATGCGATGCTGCCGTTGCCGGTGGCGCTGAGGTGATGAGCCAGTCCCAGTACTGGATGCCAACGGCCCGGTTCGGCCAGCGCATGGGCGATGCCGCTATCGTCGATGCAATGGTAGGCGCTCTGACCTGCCCGTTTGACGATACTCACATGGGTATTACCGCCGAAAATATCGCAGAAAAATGGCAGATCAGTCGTGAAGACCAGGACGCCCTCGCGGTGTTAAGCCATAACAATGCCGAGCGGGCGATCACCGAAGGGCGTTTTAAAGAGCAGATCGTCCCGGTAGAACTGAAATCCCGCAAAGGGGTTACCCTGTTCGATACCGATGAGCACCTGCGCTACGGCTGTGAAACTAAAGATATGTCTAAGCTGCGCCCGGCCTTCAAGAAAGATGGTTCAGTCACCGCTGGTAACGCTTCTGGCCTCAACGATGCGGCCGCAGCAGTGACCCTGATGGCCGCCGAAACGGCACAAGCCAAAGGCCTCAAGCCGATGGCACGAATGGTCAGCTACAGTTTTGCCGGCGTTGAACCTAAATATATGGGTATCGGGCCGGTGCCGGCAGTGCGCAAACTGCTGGCTGAGGCAGAATTAAGCGTTGCCGATATCGATGTCTGGGAAGTCAACGAAGCCTTTGCCGCACAGGCACTGGCAGTTTGTCGTGATCTGGAGTTACCGCAAGACAAAGTTAACATCAATGGTAGCGGTATCTCGCTTGGCCATCCGATCGGCGCGACCGGCGCTATTATCACTGTTAAAGCGCTGCATGAACTAAAGCGTAGCGGCGGCCGTTACGCGGTAGCGACAATGTGTATCGGCGGCGGCCAGGGCATAGCGGCACTGTTTGAGCGTATGTAATTGTCCAAGCCAACCGATCCAAGGAGCCTACGAATAAGTCCTGACGGCACTCTGGCTTATGGGAAAGTTCACACTCAAGGAAGAACTTTACAGTAATGTCTGGACCTTATAATAAGTTCAGACACAGAGTGTGGGCTTTCCCGTAAGCCCCGTAGGGCAAGCCCTGAAGCCCGCATCTACTGCGTTGAAGTTCTGATTAAGGACTATGGCCATTAATAGCAAACTTCGCCTTGCATCTACAGGCTTCAGGACTTGCAGAGCACGAACAGGGCTTGTTCGCAGGCTCCCCAATTAAAGGCGCTACCGACCCGGATCTGTAGCGCCTTTTTTCTGACTCATATCTGCGAGATAATAAAACGCTTGTTTCTCACCATTTTGGTGCCCTGTCGGAATTCTTCTATTGTCACTAACAAGTGACCATCTATTATTATGATCAACATTAATCTGCCCCTGGTACCTCCATGTTCCCGTTGTCTCTATACTTTTCCGATCAACAGGTAAAATGGACCGCCAATCAACTCTGGGCCAACATCCCTTCTTACTATTGCTACGATGAAGTCGCACTGACGGAGCAACTGCTTGAGCTTCATAGCGCCGGCACATCATCTGAAAACGCAGCTGATCACTGTCAAAGTTGGGTCAGGAATATCCGCGAAGAGACTGAGCAGCAACACTATCTCGATCAGTTTCTGAAAGCATTCAGCCTGGAAACCGATGAAGGTATCGTGCTGATGTCACTGGCAGAAACCCTGCTCAGGATACCGGATAAAGCAACCGCCGACGCGCTGATCGAAGACAAGCTAACCTCTGCCCAGTGGCAACTGTACCTTGCAGATGAAAACCCGGTGCTGCTGAACACCTCCGTCTGGGGACTGGCCATCAGTCAGCATCTGATATCGGCCGAGACCAGTCCGGATAGTATTTTTGAGCGATTGATTAACCGGATCAGCAGACCGGTAATCCGCACAGCACTGACCCACGCAATGCAACTACTGGGCGATCGCTTTGTTTTTGCACCCGATATTCAGGGCGCGATGCAGCGCATCCACGACCTTGGCCGCAACCAGACCTGTTCTTTTGACATGTTGGGAGAAGCAGCAGTCTGCAGCAAAGATGCTAAGCATTATTTCAGCGCCTATCTTGAAGCGATAGAAACGGTGGGCCAGAGCGGTGAACTGAACCGCCCCCTGCCGTCAGTATCTATCAAGCTTTCGGCCTTGCACCCCCGCTTTGAACCGCTAAAGCAGCCGACGGTTGTTAAAGAGGTGGTAGAAAGGATGCTACACCTGATTATCACGGCGCGGCAATATGACGTACAGATCACTATCGATGCAGAGGAATCCTCCCGCCATGAACTGACCTTGCAGGTCTTTGCTGAACTATTCAGCAATGAGATCTGCCGTAACTGGGGTGGTCTCGGCATTGCTGTCCAGGCCTATTCCAAACGCGCCCTGCCAACACTTGGCTGGCTCAGCTTTCTTGCCAGCGAATCACAAACGGCCATCCCTGTGCGGCTGGTAAAGGGCGCATACTGGGATAGTGAGATCAAACTGGCACAACAAGCCGCGCTCCCCGACTATCCGGTCTATACCCTGAAACCGGCAACCGACCTTTCCTATCAGGTCTGTGCAAACTTCATACTCAGCCAGCATTGCCCCAACCTGATACCCCAGTTTGCAACCCATAATGCGCAGACCATCAGTTATCTGCTGCAATCGGCCTGCGACCCGGCCAGCGATTCAGCGAAAACAGCCTTTGAGTTCCAGCGCCTGCACGGCGTGGGTGAAGCTATCTATCAGCAGGCACTCAGCGAACAAGCCGATTCTGTTTTGCGGGTATACGCGCCAGTAGGGGTACATCAACAGCTACTTCCCTATCTGGTCAGACGCTTACTGGAAAACGGCGCAAACAGCTCATTTGTGCTACAGCAGTTCAATACGCAAATATCGACCAGACAGATCTGTACTCCACCGGCACTATTATTACAACAACAGCCCGGTTTAAGAAACCAGACGATCCCATTACCGGCCGATCTGTACCAACCATTACGGCACAGCGCCCGCGGCCAGATCATTGACTCCTCGCAGCAAAGAGAACAGCTATTCAATCAGATCGCGCAGTTCGAACATAAGCAGTGGCACTGCACTGCGCTGATCCATGGTGAAGCAGCACCCGCTAAGCTCTCTACGGCTCTTTGCAGCCCTTATGATCTCAGTCACCAGATTGGTCAGCTTTGCCCCTGCGATGAAACCCAGGTCCGGGAAGCTTATAGCGTAGCCAGGACCGGGTTCATCAGCTGGAACGCAACTCCGCTTATAGAGCGGGTTGCAGTTATTAAACGCTTCGCCGGATTGCTGGAAGAAAACAGCGCCGAACTGATCGCCCTGTGCATTGCAGAAGCGGGCAAGAGCATTACCGACAGTATCGCCGAGCTACGTGAAGCGATCGATTTCTGCCATTACTATGCGACTCAGGCAATGACCTCCCTTAAGCCTGTCGAGATGCCCTCGATAACCGGAGAGCTAAACATTCTCAGCTACGAAGGCCGGGGGATTTTCGTCTGCATCAGTCCATGGAATTTTCCTCTGGCGATCTGGACCGGTCAGGTGGTGGCGGCGCTGATCTGTGGCAACAGTGTGCTGTCAAAACCCGCCTCTGCTACGCCCCTGATCGCATACCGGGCGACGGAACTGCTGCTCGAGGCGGGCCTGCCTGCAGATGCAATCAGCCTGCTGCCTGGCAAGAGCGAACAGATCGGTGAAGTTCTGACCGGAGACTTCCGTCTGGCTGGCGTTGCCTTTACCGGCTCGACAGGGGCTGCAGCAACCATTGCACAGCAGGTTAATAACAGACCCGGCGCTCCCATCATCCCACTGATCGCCGAGACCGGCGGCCAGAATGCGATGATCGTCGATAGTACAGCCCTGCCGGAACAAGTGGTGAAAGATGTCCTTCACTCAGCCTTTAACAGCGCCGGACAGCGTTGCTCGGCACTACGGGTACTCTATCTTCAGGAGGATACTGCAGAACAGATTGAAGCATTGCTTATCGGCGCGATGAACACCCTGAAGATAGGTATGCCATCGCGGCCTGACACCGATATCGGACCTGTGATCGATCACCACGCCCTGAACAACCTGCACGGCCATATTGAACACTGCCGCCATCAGGGCCTGATAATCCATGAGCTTGAACTGAGAGAAGAGCTTAATGTCGGATATTTCGTTCCGCCAACCCTGATTCGACTGCACAGCATCAATGAGCTGAACGGTGAACACTTTGGACCGATCCTTCATATCATCCGCTATCAGGCCGATAATCTGGAACGGATCATCGACGAGATCAACCGTACCGGCTACGGCCTGACTCTGGGAGTTCATTCCCGAAACAGCCAGATCATCAACCGTATCAGCCAACAGGCACGGGTCGGCAACATCTATATCAACCGCAACCAGGTAGGCGCCGTCGTCAGTTCACAACCATTTGGTGGCATGGGTCTTTCAGGCACCGGCCCTAAAGCCGGTGGCCCGAACTATCTGATGCGTTTTGTTCAGGAAAAAACCATTTCGACCAACACGGTCGCCAGTGGCGGCAACCAACAACTTTTTAATAACGCGTATCAGAGCAATCGTTAAAGCGCCGGGTAAACCCGGCGTACTTATAACCAGCAAAGCGATTAGAAAGTGATAAACAATTACTCTGCCAACGCTTCACTAACCAGTTTGTAACAGGGTTGGTATTCTTCAAAATTAATTTTCATCCGGCGCTGTTCAACAAACGAACTAAGCAATGTATCAAGCGCCTCCATCATTGACTCCTCACCACTGAGTTCAAACGGGCCATACTGTTCAATCGCCTGTATTCCCGGCTCTTTGACATTACCTGCAACAATACCTGACAACGCCTGCCGTAACGTCGATGCCAGCAGATAGTCCGGCTGCTCGTGACTCAGGTCCAGTGCTGCCATATTTTCATGGGTCGGTTCGAACGGTTGCTGAAACTCTTCCGGGATATGCAGCTGCCAGTTAAAGTGGTAGGACTCGCTGGTGGCTTTACGGTAGTCGGTTACATTATCCAGCCCCTGCTTCATCTGCAACGCCACCTCATGGCCATCGCCGGTAATAATCTGATACCGTTGCGCGGCTTTATCGCCTAAGGTGCCGCGAATAAAGCGATCTACTGTGGCAAAATAAGCTTCACTGCCTGCCGGGCCGGTGAATATCAGCGGGAACGGTATGTTGTGATTCTTCTCATGGAGCAATACCCCCAGGATATACAGGATCTCTTCTGCGGTACCTGCACCACCAGGGAAAACAATAATGCCGTGGCCAAGCCGGACAAAAGCTTCCAGGCGCTTTTCAATGTCTGGCATAGTAATCAACTCATTGACAATAGGGTTGGGCGATTCTGCAGCAATGATGCCTGGTTCAGATATGCCGACGTAACGGGCATCAGCAATACGCTGTTTAGCATGCGCAATAGTGGCACCTTTCATCGGCCCTTTCATTGCCCCCGGGCCACAACCGGTACATACCCCATAACCACGCAAACCCAGCTCGTAACCAACCTGCTTAGTATATTCATACTCTTCACGCTGAATCGAATGACCGCCCCAGCAGACTACCAGATTCGGTTTAATATGGGGCTCAATAGCATTCGCGTGACGCAGAATATGGAATACCATATTGGTTATCTGTTCAGATTCCTGCAGACCATCGCAACACTTATCCAGCTCATCCCCCACATAAAGCAGATCGCGCACGACAGAGAACAGATGTTCACGAATACCCTGAATAATTTCACCATCAACAAAGGCACTGGCTGGCGCATTGACCAGTTCCAGCTGCACCCCGCGGTGTTTCTGAGCCACCTGAATATCAAAATTTTTGAACTTGGCAAGCACCTGCTTGGTACTGTCCAACTCACTACCACAGTTCAATACCGCCAGAGTGCACTGTCGAAATAGCCGGTACAGACCCGCCTGATTGCGATCCTGCAGTTTTGCCACCTCATAAGGTGACAGCGTATCTAAACTATCCAGTGGTGTAATATTCGCAGTTACATATTGCTCTGTATTCATAATATTGCCCCTTTATCAAAGGAAGGTGAAAACAACCCCCTTACGCTCCCTCTTTAAAAAAATAGAGGACTTTCAGAGAATGCATTGGACTTATTCGTGCTTTCCCCAAGACTCCGTGAAGAGATAAAGCCGCCTGTACACGGGGCTGTTCTGTGACACCTTTAAAGCTACTTCTAAACTAGTTATAAACTGTTTCTAATATTACTTCGACCCATAACGGCTCTGCTAAGTTCACCATTTAACTATAGGCAAGGAAACCAACTTGTACCACTAACCCATTGATTAACTGAGCAAATTTTGAACAAAAAGGGGCACTTCATGGCTCGCATTGCCATAGATGTGGTGATCGAAAGCCGATTGCTGCTTTGAAGGTTCAAGGTTAATTTCAACCGTTTCAGCTCCCACACTGTTTGCGATATCAACAAACCCCGCCGCAGGATAAACATGCCCAGAGGTACCGACTGAAAGAAACAGATCGCAGCGCTCCAGCGCATCATAAATCAACTCCATCTGCATCGGCATCTCACCAAACCACACGATATCAGGCCGCAACGTTCCGGTTGCATGGCAACAGGTACAGCGAGCATCGGGCAATACACTATTTTGGGTATGAAAAATCTGGCCCGATGTCGTACAGCGAAGATTGAATAACTCACCATGCATATGGATCAGTTTTTTACTCCCGGCCCGCTCATGCAGGTTATCTATATTCTGTGTAACCAATAACAGTTCACCGCTGAACCGCTGTTCCAGTTCTGCCAAAGCCTGATGTGCAGGATTAGGCCGAATATCCGGCTGTAGCAGGGTCTCGCGACGTTTATTATAAAAACGATGCACCAGTTCAGGGTCCCGTTGAAACGCTTCCGGAGTCGCGACATCCTCAATACGATGTTCCTCCCAAAGGCCATCGGCGGCACGAAAAGTCTTGATTCCTGATTCAGCAGAGATCCCCGCTCCAGTCAGAATAACGATCGATTTAGCGGCCATATATCACCCTTAAATTTTCCACTGCAATGGGTTTAATCCTACGCCAAGTTCTGGTTAACTATCTATACAGGCAAGGATTTTTCCTGGAACCTGTGCATAAAATATTGTTCGTATCGAGAAGGAAACCACACTATGAGTGCTGATAAACTCTATATCCTCGACACCAACGTTCTACTGCACGACCCTAACTGCCTCTACGAATTTAAAGAGCAGGATGTCGCTATCCCGATGACAGTTCTGGAGGAACTGGACAGTATCAAGGACCGTAAACAAAGTGTGGCCCAGGAAGCCAGACATGTTATCCGGGCAATTGATAACATTCTCAGCGCGGCTACCTCTCCGACACAAATTACCAAGGGGGTCCAGATACTGGTTCCCGGTACCGGTGATGACTCAAAACTGGGCAAACTCAGTGTATTCCCCGATCATGAATTAACATCCCGACAGGGTTTCCTGCCGATCGAAAAGAACAACGACAACCGCATTATCAATTGCGCCCTCCACCTGCAGTCCAGCGATCCGCATCGCGATATTATTCTTGTAACCAAAGATATCAATATGCGCCTCAAAGCCATGGGGGCGGGTTTACAAAAGGTTGAGGATTACCGTAAAGATCAGCTGGTTTCCGATGTCGAACTGTTGCCGTCCGGTCATTACCACATCGAAGGTAACTTCTGGGAAAAAGTAAGCGATGTAAAAAGCTATCAGGAAGGTCCTAATACCTATCATAAGGTCAGTCCCGACCTGCTCCCGGAAGCCTACGTTAACCAGTATGTTTTTGATGACTCTAACGACTTTGCCGCCCGGGTGGAATCCATTGACCACGAAAAAACGGTGCTGCGAGATCTGGGTTTCGGTCATCTGATGCAGCAGAGTTGCTGGGGCATCAGTCCGATCAATATCTATCAGGCCTTTGCTATGCAGTCCGTGCTGGATGAAGATATTGATCTTTGCGTTCTCAACGGAGCAGCAGGCTCAGGTAAAACCCTTGTTGCTCTGGCCTGTGCGCTGGAGATGGTGATCGAAGAGGGTCGCTATAATAAGATTATTGTGACCCGATCCACACCGCCGGTCGCCGAAGATATCGGCTTCCTGCCGGGCACCGAAGAAGAGAAGATGACCCCCTGGCTGAGCTCCATACATGACAATCTGGAAGCGATGCATGAGAACGATGACCGCCCCCAGAGCAGCGTCAAATATGCGATAGAGAAAGCCAATATCCAGTTCAAATCGCTCAACTTTATCCGCGGTCGTAGCATACAGGATGCCGTAGTACTGATCGATGAAGCCCAGAACCTTACTCCGCAGCAGCTGAAAACTATCCTCACCCGTTGTGGTAAGGGCAGTAAGATGATCTGCCTGGGTAACCTGGCCCAGATCGATTCTAACTATCTGACCCCGCTGACCTCCGGTCTGACCTATATCGTTGAACGCTTCAAAGGCTTTGATGGCGCCGCCAACATCCACTTTGAGGGGATATTCCGTTCTCGTCTTGCGGAATACGCTGAAGAGCACCTCTGATCCGAATAAGCTAATTAAAAAGCCGTTGCTAACTGCAGCGGCTTTTTTATCACTATGTCTGCATAACTCCAGCCTGCTTATAATTCCGGCCCGGTTTGCTGCAAGCTCAGGATAGGATTAAAATTGTAATCTTTAGTGTTATTCCTGCTTACCAACCGGCTATTCCTATGATATTGCGACACGCGTTTATTTTTCTGGTTAAGGTCTACCAATATCTGGTGAGCCCCTTTCTGGGACCTAACTGCCGCTTTTACCCGACCTGTTCCGCGTATACCATCGAAGCGATCGAACAGCATGGTATTTTTAAAGGCAGCTGGCTCGGAATCAGAAGAATTGGTCGTTGCCACCCGTACAACCCAGGTGGTTTCGATCCGGTTCCTGGCTGTAACTGTAACGATTCTGCTGAATCGGATAAATCGGACAAATGACCTGACACAAAATCCAATCATATTTTTTTAGGTTTTGCTTACTTTTCCCCCATTAAATCAACAACAACCTGCCAAATTGACAAGCCTGCCATTGACCCCGGTTACAACAATGTCTATAGCTTAAGTTAGCTTGATTTTTTCTCATCGACGAAGGGTTAACAATGTTCAGTTCTCTGACAGTTATTATTGTTATCACTCTCTATATGGCGGTGCTGTTTGGCATAGCGCAAATAGTTGAGCGTCGTATTGAAAGTCGCGCTGAAAGCTTTAAAGGCCCCTGGATATATGCCCTTTCTCTGGCGGTATATCACACCTCCTGGACCTTTTATGGCAGTGTCGGCTTTGCCGCCAGTTCAGGCCTGTTGTTTCTTGGGGTTTACCTCGGCGCCATACTCAGTATCGCTTTCTGGTGGTATTCATTACGCAAAATGGTGCTGGCGAAAGAGACCTTTCGTATCACCAGCATCGCTGACTTCATATCCACCCGATATAACCGTTCGGAAAAAATCGCCGCACTGGTAACAAGTATCGCGCTGCTGGGCGTACTGCCCTATATCGCCCTGCAACTTAAAGCCGTGGTCAGTTCATTCCAGCTGATCACTGCCCATGAAAGCTCAACCATGGGCTGGGGTACTTCAGGCCTGCTGATTACCCTGTTTATGATCGTCTTTACCATTATGTTCGGGCTGCGCAGACTAGACCCAACCGAACGGCATCAGGGTATGATTACCGCTCTGGTAGTAGAGTGCCTGGTTAAGCTGGTTGCCTTTATAGCGGTTGGCCTGTTTGTCAGTTTCAGTCTGTTTAATGGCTTTGATGACATCACTAATCGAATAATTGATGCCGGATTTGAGCGGGTTATCAGCTTCAGCGGAGTCGAAAACAGCGGAGTGATGTGGCTCACCCTGATCGTACTGAGTTTTGCTGCTGTACAAAACCTGCCACGCCAGTTCCATGTTGCGGTGGTGGAAAACGCCGATCAGAAACATATAAAAACCGCTATCTGGCTATTCCCCCTGTATATGGTCCTGATCAATCTGTTTGTTGTGCCTATCGCAGCAGGCGGGTTATTGATGGGACTACCGGAACAATCCGCTGACTTTTATGTTCTGTTGTTACCCCAGATGGCGGGCAACGATTTTTTGACCATGCTCGCCTTCATCGGCGGATTCTCTGCTGCCACCGGTATGATCATCATTACCACTATGACGCTCTCCACCATGGCGTCCAACCACCTTATTCTTCCGGTCATAGAACGCTTGCCTGCCTGCGCAATACTGAAACCCTACCTGCTGCAGATCCGCTGGATACTGGTCACCCTGATCCTTCTGGGCAGCTACGGCTTTGCTATCGAATTCAGCGATTCCTACATTTTGGTTGCGATCGGCCTGATCTCATTTGTTGCCGTACTGCAGTTCACCCCCGCGTTAATGGGAGGCATATTCTGGAGCCGCGGCAACAGTATGGGAGCATTTGCCGGACTCAGCGCAGGCTTCCTGTTGTGGGGCTACACCCTGGCTATCCCGACATTTGTTAAGCATGGCTGGCTCTCCCAGCAGATTCTCGATCAGGGGTTTCTGGGGATCAGCCTGCTGCGACCGGAGGCCCTGTTCGGCCTGGAAGGTATGGGCTCGATTCCCCACAGTGTATTCTGGACCATGCTGTTTAATGTCGGTTTCTATATCTTCGGCTCTTTGCTCTACAGCCCGCACAAGTTGGAACGTACCCATGCCACAGAATTCATGTGTGCCATGAACCCGGCACCCGTACATAAGAAGGCCCGCCCCACAGGATTAGAAAGGTATATATCCCTCGATGATAAACTTAACGAAGCCCGCACCCTGCTTGAGGAGTATCTCAACCCCGATAAAGCGTTAGCGGCAGTTTCACATATCACTGAAGACCTTCAGGTTGCAGGAAAAGACCATATAGCCATTATCGAATTATTAGAATTTCATCGTATGCTGGAGCACGTTCTGTCCGGTTCAATCGGTTCGGCCAGCGCCCATAAGGCGATGGAAAGCAACATTCGATACAACAGCCGCGAAGCATCCGACCTTAAAGCACTGTATAGCCACCTGATGACCGAATTAAATCAACAGCAGATTCCTGGCGCTGTACCGAGCAAAAAGATCCCTCAAAGTACTAATTACGGTCTGGTGGACGAACTCCAGACCAAGCTACATAAGCTGGAACAATCAGTAAAAGTACAGGAAAAACAGATAGAACAACTGGAAGCAAAGCTCGAAATTCGCTATCAGGAGATATTCCGATACCGGCTGGAGACCCAGAAAATTGGCCAGGAAAACGACACCCTCAGGCATCAGCTGGAACAGACCCTGAAGATCGAGCACGAACAGTAATAAAGCTATTTCAGCCTCAGATTGTCGATAAAAAAACAGCCGCTAAAGCGGCTGTTTTTTCTCATCCAGGCAAAAGATAAAAGCTTATATACTTTCTACTTTGTGCTGATGAATATCCATCTGCGGATAAGGGATAGAGATACCGGCTTCATCGAAACGTAACTTAACAGTTTCAGTGGTATCAAACATCACGCCCCAGTAGTCACCCGACTTGACCCATGGGCGTACCACGAAGTTGACGCTGCTATCAGCCAGCTCTGAAACTGCGATCACCGGAGCCGGATCCTGCAGCACTCGCTCATCTGAAGTAATAATCTCTTCCAACAGGGCTTTGGCTTGCTTCAGATCATCGTCATATCCGATACCAAATACCATATCGACTCGACGGGTATCCCGAGCGGAGTAGTTAGTAATAACACCGCTGTAGATATTACCGTTAGGGATAATGATTTCTCTGTTATCACCGGTACGCATGATGGTGTTGAAGATACTGATATGCTCAACCACACCAGAAACACCTGCCGCCTCAATGAAGTCGCCTTCCTTAAACGGACGGAATACAATCAGCATAACCCCGGCAGCAAAGTTCTGTAGCGAGCCCTGCAGTGCCAGACCAACCGCCAGACCAGCGGCACCAACCAGTGCAATCAGTGAAGTAGTATCGACACCCAGCTGATCGAGTGCTGCGACGATAATTACCAGCAACAGTAAAATATTAGCTATGGATGAGATAAAGTTAACCAGTATCTCTTCCGTACCGCCTTTACGTAAAATTTTCTGCAGTAAGCCCACCAACATCTTTGCAACGATGCGCCCGACAAAGAAAATCGCCGCTGCAAAAATGATATTAATAATCCATGGCAGTACATAGACATCAAAAAATGAAAGATCCATATTTCCGTTCCCCGTTATATATAGAAATCTGAAAGCCCGTTAAGACATCAGGCAAGTCCCCCCTATCCATAAGACTGCCTATGAATTGAGTTCCCTCTGTCCCTGATTCAGATAATAGTAGCTTAACAAAAAAAAGCCCCGGAATTCACTCATAATTAATCTATAATCCCCTGAATTACAGGCTTTTTCCTACGCATATACAGGGTTTCCTTAACAGCAGATGAGCAACCTCGGGTACTGCCATAATAACTGGATTATTTATACTCTATGAGCCAATTCACACTACGTGACTACCAGCAGGATGCGGTGACAGCGACGATCCGCCATTTCCGCAAAAGTGATGATGCGGCAGTGATCGTACTGCCCACCGGAGCAGGTAAAAGCCTGGTCATAGCTGAACTGGCCCGCCTTGCCCGGCGTAAAATCCTGATTCTCGCCCATGTCAGAGAACTGGTTGAACAGAATCATGACAAATACAGAAGTTACGGTCTCAAGGCGGGAATCTATTCTGCAGGCCTGAAACAAAAAGACAGCAGCCATCAGGTTACCTTTGCCAGCGTGCAATCGGTTGCCAGAAACCTGGAGGATTTTGCCAATCAGTTTTCACTGGTTATTGTCGACGAGTGCCACCGTATCAGCGATGACGAAAACAGCCAGTACAACCAGATTTTCGAGCAGCTAAAGCAACACAATCCAGGATTAAAAATACTCGGACTGACAGCCACACCGTACCGCATGGGTATGGGCTGGATCTATCGCTATCATTACAGAGGTTTCAGTCGGGCCGAACAAGCCCGCCCGTTTCAACACTGTATCTATGAGCTGCCCCTGCAATACATGATAAAACATCAATACCTGACGCCACCGAAACTGGTTGACGCAGCCATTGCCCAATACGACTTTTCAAGCCTGCAGGCTAATCGCCTGGGTAACTATCCGGAACAGGAAGTTAACCAGTTGTTGGCACAGCACCCAAGGGTAACCCGAGCTATCTGCGAACAGATCGAAGCGTTAGCAGAATCCCGCCATGGGGTAATGATCTTTGCCGCCACCGTTAACCACGCCCGTGAGATTCAGGGTTACCTGCCAGCTGAAGAAACGACGCTGATCACAGGCCAGACGGATAACAATGAGCGGGATCGGCTGATTCAGCAGTTTAAGCAAAAACAACTTAAGTATCTGGTTAACGTCGCCGTACTGACCACGGGATTTGACGCCCCTCACGTCGACTTCATCGCCATTCTTCGCCCGACCCAATCGGTGTCTCTGTACCAGCAAATTGTCGGCCGCGGCCTGCGCCTCGCTGAAGGTAAAGAGGACTGCCTGGTGATGGACTACGCGGGTAACGGTTTTAACCTGTTTCACCCTGAGGTCGGTCAGCCGAAGCCAGACAGTGGCAGTGTGCCGGTACAGGTTTTTTGTCCGGTCTGTGAGTTTGCCAATGTGTTCTGGGGTAAGACCGATGAAGAAGGCAATATCCTGGAGCATTTTGGTCGCCGCTGCCAGGGCGTTGAGGAACAGGATGGTGGCCGGTTACAGCAGTGTGACTATCGCTTTCGCTTCAAAGAGTGTCGTTACTGTAATGCCGAGAATGATATTGCCGCACGCCGCTGCCACAGCTGTGGCGAGGCGATCATTGACCCCGATGATCAGCTAAAAGCTGCACTAAAGCTGAAAGACGCAATGGTGATTCGCTGTGCCGGCATCTCCATGTCAGACAACAGAGGAAAGCTTAAGATCACCTACTTCGATGAGCAGGGTGAGGAACTTTCAGAGCAGTTCGATATGAGCAAGCCCAATCAGCGCAAGGTGTTCGATAGTATATTCGGCCGACGCTTCGCTCAAGGCAGCCAACCGGTACAGTTTAACAGCCTTGCTGATGTATTAAGCGTTGCCAACCTGTTCAGCCATCCGGATTTTGTCATCGCCCGTAAGTCTGGACAGTTTTGGCGGGTAAAGGAGCGGCTATTCGATTATCAGGGCAATCACCGCAAGGCTAATCAGCTCTGACAATCATTCTGTAATTGGTCCTTCAATCTCACCGTCAAGATTAAGCAGTCGGTCCACCAGGCTGATCCGGTAGCCACTGCAGCGATTCAAATAAACGCTCCATCACTTTTAATCTTGGGGTCTTTCTATGCTGAATGAACTGCGTCGGTACCAGCGCGATATGATCAGGCAGTGGCTCCATCGCCAGACTATCCCGGTAAATTGATCTTTCAACCACATTTTTCGGCATCAGAGTGATACCCAGCCCTTGCGCCACACAGCCGAGAATACCCTCCAGCGTGCCAAGCTCACTCAGCTCATAGCTTTGCCCGGCAAATTCCCGATCCCATTGCAGGGCTTTATCCCGGTATACACAACCGGCACGAAATACGACAAGATTATTTGCCGGCTCTAGACCGATCGGCCTGACCAGCATCAGTTGTTGCAGCATCACATCAATAGTAACCAGATCAGGATGCTCAACCGGACCACCGACGAAAGCACAATCGATGCGGTGCTCCAGAACTTCGTCAATCAGAATCCCGGTGGTCGCAGCGGTAATACGCGGCTGCAGCTTAGGACAAATCTCCCGTAAAGCACCCAGCAATTGTGGCAGATGGGTTGCGACAAACGATTCCATTCCGCCGATTTTCATTTCAGCGGCGCCTTTCTCGGCTAAACGTACTGCAACCCCGGCCTGGCGCTCTAATTGCAGGATCTGCTCGGCATATTCCAGCAATATCTGCCCCGCCCTGCTTAGCTCCAGCCCCCGCCCTTTACGGTAAAACAGCTTAGTGCCCAGTTCCTCTTCAAGTCGCTGAATACGGGTAGTGATATTGGACTGTACCGTATTTAACTGCCGGGAAGCCGCCAGAATACCGCCCTCTTTTGCGACCTTCTCGAAAGTCTTTAATGCAACCAGTTCCATCCTATACGCTCCAGCCAGCACAGCATTAATAGTCAACAAGCAATCATTCTCAAATAGAGAATATTTAGTTCTCTATTATTCGCTTGTAAAGAACCTTATCAATAAATACGCTTATATGCATCGCTTTAACAGGTTTCTTTATTATGGATATAGATTCTCAAAACCATACCGGCCATCTCAAAGTCCTCGGCTCGGGCCTGTTAGGCCTGATCCTGACTATCGGTATCGCCCGTTTCTGTTACACCACCCTACTACCTGCGATGCAGCTGCAGGCCGGTCTGAGTGATCTTGCCGGCGGCTATCTGGCAACCATCAATTACATCGGTTATATGTGTGGTGCGCTGATTGCAGCTACCGTTGGCAACCTTAAAACCAAAGATTTCCTCTATCGGGCTGGCCTGGTGACAGCCGTAATTACGACGTCAGCGATGGCTTTTACAGACAATCTATATATCTGGGCTGTTCTGCGATTTTTCTCTGGACTTAGCAGCGCCACAGGCATGCTGATCAGTGCCGGGCTGATCATGAACTGGCTGATCCGCCACGGCCATCGAAGTGAACTGGGTATCCATTACGCTGGCGCCGGACTCGGCATTATTGTCAGCGGCCTGGCGGCAGAACTGATGTTTGACTATCTCAACTGGCGCGAACAGTGGTTCGCCCTGGGACTCATAGGTGCACTGATTGCCATCCCGGCATGGCGCTGGCTGCCAAGACCCGATACCAGCCATCAAACGATAGCCGGTCAACAGCTGCAGGATAATCCCCCCGGTCGACGCTGGCTGATTCTGCTGGGAATAATGTATTTCTGTGCCGGTTACGCTTATGTTGTCAGTGCAACCTTCCTGGTGGCAATTGTCGAAGCACAACCTGCGCTGCAGGGGGACGGCCAGATCGTCTGGATCTTCGTTGGGCTGAGTGCAACCCCGGCGGTTATTATGTGGGATCGGGTGGCCCGTAACCTGGGTGAACTGAACGCCCTGCTGATCGCATTTCTGATTCAGATTGTCGGCATTATCCTGCCGGCAGTTAACGATAATTTCTGGTTGGTACTGCTCAGTGCAGTGCTCTATGGGGGCAGCTTTATCGGTATTGTCAGCCTGGTTCTGGCGATGGCCGGCCGCTTCTATCCAACCAAACCGGCAAAACTAATGGGCAAACTGACGCTTTTGTATGGCATTGCCCAGATCGGAGCGCCCGCCATCGCCGGAATTATTGCCGATAACGGTGGCAGCTACGCCGACTCACTCTATATCGCCGCGGGCATTTCAGTACTTGGCGCGGGGATGATCCTGGTGATGCAATGCCTGCAGCGCCGGGAGCAAGCCTCGTCTGACACTCAAGCAACTATCTGAGTCTCAGAAAACCATCTGACAGACGACAAAAAACGGCCTTTGAGGCCGTTTTTTTATGCGCATTTAGCTTAGCTCAACTTATTAGCTGACCAACCAGACTTCCCGGCACCACTCCTCAATACTGGTCCACTCTTCTATGTCACCACTTTCCGGGGTCCAGAAAATCACTGCACCTTCCAGGTTGACCACATAGAAGCCGCCGGCATGGGCACAGATCGGCGTCAGCTCACGGGACAACCCTATTGACCAGGCATAAGCGGCCACTTCAGGAAGATGCGTATGAGAAGCAGGATCGGCGACGGTAACAGGTTCAAGTGATCCACAGATCACATCACTGACCTTAAGCAGAAACTCTTTGAAATCCGGATGCAGCGGGACACAGATATCCTCTTCCGCCTGCACCACATCATCAAAGTCAGGCAGCTCCAGCGGCATCGCCACATCGGCGTTTGCTTGCCGCAAGGCATCAATTACATCTTGCATCGGTATCTTATCCCGGAAAATTAAGAACCGGATTATATCCGGTTCTTTCAATGGCAGACAGAGCTGCGACCAATATCAGAGCAGTGCAAGCACCGCTTCGGCACTACTTTCCTTAAACTCTTTAGGCTGTTCAAGGTTAAGCGTAGTTACCACACCATCTTCGATAATCATGGCATAACGGCGCGACCGGATACCGCCAAACGCACCGCTATTCATTTCAAGTCCCAGTGCCCTGGTCAGGTCTGCACCGCCGTCCGCAATCATCGTAATCTGCTCAGCATTCTGGCTATCAGCCCAGGCTTTCATAACAAACGCATCGTTAACAGAAAGGCAGGCGATCAGATCCACCCCTTTAGCAAGCAGTGCGTCGGCATTCACCACATAACCTGGCAGGTGAGACGCCGAACAGGTTGGCGTAAAAGCCCCCGGCAATGCAAACAGCACGACTTTTTTACCCGCAAATAACTGGTCCGCTGAAACCGACTCAGTTGCACCATCCTGAACTGCAGTAATCCCTACTGCAGGAATTTTGTCACCCACATTAATCATTATGAACACCCTTACGTTTTTTCAATCAACCGATACCCGCATCATTGTATTATGACAAAGCAAAATATACATACGATAAGCGATTTTGCACGATTCTATACTATTTGCCTGGCCAGGTTATAACAGAATAAGTACTTGATTCTTCAGCTATAGGCCCGGATAAACATATCGACACTGTCCTGAATATATTGTTGATGTGCCTCTTCGCTAAGCCGCTCTTCAATATTCAGTTCAACCCGCATACGCTGCTCTCCCTGCATCATTAACAGGAACTGTACTGCTGCAGTGTGCGAATCAGCGATCTTCAGCACACCCATCTGCTGGTATGCAGCCATCATTTTGGCCACTTCAGCAATCACTTGCTTTGGGCCGGCGGTGTGGAACATACGCGCGACATGGGGATAACTCTCTGCCTGCGAGACGCAGGTACGATATACATTGACAGCTTCATTGGACAAGATCAGCGCCGAGAACCGCAGCGCCAGCGTGATTAAAGAGTCCCGCAGCTTAGCCGGATCAAGATCAGCTGCACCTACTGCTGCCAGATCATAGGCTATACATTTTTTGTTAATTGCGGCAACAAACAGCTCATCCTTATTACCAAAGTGGCTATAGACTGTCTGCTTGGAAACGCCGGCCTCTTTGGCTACCAGATCCATACTTGTGCTTTGAAAGCCTTTCTCGGTAAACAGTTGCTCCGCAGCGGCCAGAATCTGGCTGCGTTTTTCTTCACTTTTACTGCGCGGTTTGTTCATCGACGACCTTTTATTCTGAATATCTTTCCTGTCTATTTTAGCCAATCAAACTGGACAGTCCAGTTTTATAAAACTAGACTAGACCGACTAGTCCATTTTAATTCATGCACTGTGACTCCTATGACAACCTACAAGTTCCCTTTCAGCATTATCAAACTGGTGACTCTGGCAGCACTTTCTGTGTTGATCAGTGGCTGTAATCTTAATGAAGCAGAGGTCAGTAACGATCAGCCTTACTACCATCTGACACAAGGGATTAAATTGACACAGCAGGATGGTTACCAGGTGAAACGCCAATATGTCGGCAGCGTCCAGGTTAATCAGAATGCCAGTATCGGCTTTGAACTGGCGGGCAAAATTGCCGATATTTATATAGACGCCGGTGAAACTGTCACCCAGGGAACTATTCTGGCGACACAAGATGTCCAGCTATTAAATATCGAGCGTAAAGAACTGCAGGCCCAATTACGCCAGAACCAGGCAGACATCAACCTGGTAGCTAACAATCTTAAACGCCTGCGCACCTTGAGTAGCCGCGGTTACGCATCAGAACAAAGCATTGACGAACTACAGGCCAGACAGAAAGCGCTGGCGGCAAACCGGCAACGCATAACCGCCTCGCTCAGCGCCAATCAGCTACGAATTGAGAAATCCACCCTGATTGCCCCATTCGATGGCACTATCAGTCAACGTAATGTTGACCGGGGAGAAGTTATTAAAGCTGGCAGTCCGGCATTCACCCTGCTGCAACAAGGCGGAGCTGAAATAAAAGTCGGCGTGCCTGTCAATATTCTGCCCCAGCTGAAACAGCAACAAGAGATCAGCATTACGATCAATAAAGTGAGCTACCCCGCACGGCTGATTACTCAGGGCTCCGATGTTAATCAGATTACCCGTACTGTCCAGTTACGCTTTGCCCTGCCCGCCGACAGTGCTGTCGTTAATGGTGAGCTGGCTTATCTGCAACTACCGCAACAGTACCCGCAGCAGGGGTTCTGGGTTCCGCTTTCTGCGTTGACCGATACCGTGCGAGGGTTATGGACCGTCTATCAATTACAACCGACGGAAGATCCCGGCTTATTCCAGCTGGAAGCACGCAATATCAAAGTACTGTACAGCACGGCTACCGACGCTTACATTGCCGGAGCCTTGCAAGCTGGCAACCATATTCTGGCCGCGGGAACTCAACGGCTGGTCGCAGGCCAGCTGGTTCGCGCGAGCCTGCCGGGTGAAACACTGGAGGTAAGCAAGCAATGATCAGTCAGATTCTTGAAAATGGTCGTTTGTTAAGCCTGGTGATTGTGCTTCTTCTGGTCGCAGGGCTTGGCTCCCTCTCCACACTCCCCCGTACCGAAGATCCCCGTATAACCAAGCGTGATGCCACTGTAATAACTAACCTGCCCGGTGCCAGCGCTGAACGGGTTGAAGCGCTGCTGACTGATCCGATCGAGAACCGGCTTCGTAAGCTGCCACAGATACAACTGATCCGCTCGACATCGCGTCCGGAAAATTCGGTGATCAGCATCAAACTGAAAGACAGCATCACTGAACCCGATATCGTCTGGTCCCGGGTCAGGGACCAGCTACGGGACGTCTATCCTGAGTTACCATCCGGCTCCAGCCCCCCCCGACTGGATGACGATCATGGCTATGCTTTCGCCCACCTGATCGCCCTGAAATGGAACGGCTCAGGAGAAGCCGACCTGGCCACCCTGGGGCGCTACGGTAAAGAGTTGCAAAACCGTTTAAGAGTATTATCTGGCACTGATTTTGTTGAAATTATCGGCGAACCCGATGAAGAGATCCTGGTAGAAGTTGACCCCGGACTGGCAGGAAAGCTGCAACTGTCGGCAGATAGCATTGCCCGAAGCCTGGCCGCTGCAGATGCAAAAGTTGCAGCTGGTCAGCTATACAACCGGCAAAATCAGTTTCAATTGGAGCTGACCGGCGCGTTGGATTCGGTAGACAGAATCCGACAGGTTCCCCTGCTCAGCGACGCTAACGGTTTTATATTCCGGGTGGATGACCTTGCCGAAGTCCGCCAACAGGTCAGGTGGCCGCCCCGCGAAATTGCGCTGATTGATAATAACCCTGCGGTCGTAGTGGGAGTACGTATGCTACCCGACCTGCGCCTGGACAAATGGAGCCAGTCAGTAGCCAATGAACTGGAGCAATTCCGGTCACTTCTGCCGGGCAATATCGCTATGGAGTTGCTGTTTGATCAGAACCTCTACACCGAAACCAGGCTGGGTGAACTGGTCAATAACATCCTGATCGGTTTTCTTATCATTGTCAGTGTGCTGCTGATAACACTGGGCTGGCGCTCGGCGCTTATCGTATCGCTATCGCTGCCACTGACAGTACTCTTCACCCTCACCTGCATGAACTATTACGGTTTACCGATTCATCAGATGTCAGTCACCGGCCTGGTAGTTGCGTTGGGGATTATGGTGGATAACGCCATCGTCATGACCGATTCCATCCAGCAACGGCGCCAGCAAGGCATTGCCGCCGCAACCGCAGTCATTGAATCGGTACAACACCTCTGGATTCCTCTGCTGGGCTCGACCCTGACAACAATTCTGGCCTTTATGCCGATCGTTATCATGCCGGGTCCTGCCGGTGAGTTTGTCAGCGGAATTGCACTCAGCGTGATCTTCTCACTGATCGGCTCCTACCTTATATCCCACACTATCGTGGCCGGGCTGGCTGGTCGCTTTATTCCACGGGAAGCTAAACAAGCCTACCACTGGAGTAGGCACGGCGTTGAATTCAAGTGCGTCAGTAATCTGTTCAGCCGCTCTCTATCCTGGGCCCTAAATGCCCCTAAATCGGCAATAGCACTGGTATTAATTCTGCCACTCAGCGGATTTATCGGCGCCAAGCAATTGACCGAGCAATTCTTTCCGCCATCAGACCGGAATATGTTTCAGATAGAAGTCTACCTGCCGGCACAATCCAGCATCATGGCAACGCAACGGGTTGCCAGGCAGATCTCAGCAATACTCGAGCAGAAAGACGGCATTGAACATGCCCGCTGGTTTATCGGAAACAATGCACCTTCGTTTTACTACAATATGGTTCCCCGTCAGCAAGGCGCTCAGAATTACGCTCAGGGAATGATTACCACCACCAGTTTTACGACCGCCAACCGGCTGATGCCGTTGCTCCAGCAAGAGCTGGATGACAGTCTCCCAGGCGCACAAATTCTGGTCAGAAAGCTGGAACAGGGGCCACCGTTCAACGCTCCGGTTGAGTTACGTATCTTTGGCGCTAATCTGGATACACTCAAACAGCTGGGTGATGAAGCCCGTCGAATACTGCTTAAAACGGATCAGGTCGTGCATACCCGGGCCACCCTGCAACCGGGCATTCCCAAGGTATGGCTAAAGACCGATGAAGATGCCAGCCACCTGAGCGGCTTTACCCTGACCGAGATGGCAGGCCAGCTACAATCCTCGCTGAACGGACAGCTTGGCGGATCAGTGCTGGAGGTAACTGAATCGATCCCGGTACGTGTGCGTGTCGCTGATGACCAGCGACAGGACCTGCAAGACCTGACCAACCTCAGCCTCACCAGGCCCGGAAGCCGGAATAATATCCCCCTGTCGGCACTGGCTGAAACCGAACTACGCCCCAGCCGGGGAGCCATTCCGCGCCGCAATGGGGTACGCGTCAATGTTATCGAAGGCTATATTCGTGCCGGCGTCCTGCCCGCAACGGTACTGAGCAACTATTCAAAACAGCTCGAAGCTGAAGGGTTTATCCTGCCACCGGGATATCGGATGGAAATCGGTGGCGAGTCGGCCGAGCGCAATAAGGCCGTCGGCAAACTGCTGGCCAATGTCGGCATTATTTTCGTGCTGCTGATCACCGTAGTCGTACTGTCGTTTAACTCCTTCCGGATCAGCACCCTGATCTTCCTTTCGGCATTCCAGTCTATAGGGTTAGGGCTGCTCAGCGTATTCCTGTTCAGCTATCCGTTTGGTTTCACTGTAATTATCGCCCTGCTCGGCTTAATGGGTCTGGCAATCAACGCCGCTATCGTAATCCTGGCGGAACTGAAAGCTGATCCGGATGCGATCCGCGGTGACAAACAGGCAATCAGTCGTGCGGTTCTCAGCTGCACCCGTCATATTACCTCCACCACAATTACCACTGTGGGCGGTTTTACACCGCTGATTCTGGCCGGTGGCGGCTTCTGGCCACCGTTCGCGGTTGCTATAGCCGGCGGCACCTTACTCACGACTCTGCTGTCTTTCTACTTTGTACCTGCGGCCTTTCTGATGATGAGCCGTCGTAAAGCTTTTGAACAAAGCAAAGGTACTGAAACTGCTGCCGAAGGAAAAGCTGCCTGAAATAGTCTCAGGTTACAGCTTTCTATGGCAAGCCAGCCAGGACGGAGTTCTGGCTTTAGGCAGCTTTTCAACAAAATGATAACGGGCCACGTGGTAGCTGGGATCAAAACCGTAGAAGTTCAACTTCATCTGCTTCAGTTCCTCATCCCTATATTGTTGCAACGACTTTTCCGCCTGATCGGATGCTAACCGGGCATTACGCAATGCCAGCTGCTGTAAAAAGTCCGGCGCCGCTGCCTGTAATTCAGCCTGTTTAACTATGTCGGCAAGATAGGCTTCGGTATTCCCCATAAAACAGCTATCGATCAACCCAGATTCACAGGCTTCTTCTGCACCAATCGGCAATCGATTTTGCATCAACAGCCGGGCCTGCTCTTCACCCACCCGTTTCGGCAACAGGTAAGTCCAGTATTCAGAACCATAGAGATTACCCATCGACCGGTAATGGGGATTAAGTATGACACTATGCCGGGCTGAAACTTTATCTGCCGCCAGCGCCATAAACACGCCCCCTGCTCCGGCATTACCCCGCATCGCAACCATCGTTAGTTGCTTCGGTGAGTCGATAATCTCCAGGCACAGATCATTCATCGCATTGATATTGCGCCAGGATTCATCCGCAGGGCTTGCCGCCGCCTCTATCTGATTGAGATGAATACCGTTACTCCAGAACTCCGCGCCCCCCATCAAAACCAGCACCTTGATACCCCGCTGCTTGGCATCTTTCACCGCCTGCTGCAGACGCTGACACTGTTCGCTATCCATGGCGCCGTTATAGAAATCAAAAGAGAGGTAGCCGACGGCGTTTGCCTCACGATAGTGAATCTCCTGCCAGGTTTGGAATTGCGGTTGATCCGCAACCGCTAATGGCAGATCAGGCACCCGCAGATCGATCGGTGCAGCTTCCAACTGAGACTTAAGAAAAAAAGTAGCCGGCAACTTGAAGCTAAACTCATCTCCCACAGGATCAGCAGGCCGCAGATGCGTGACCCAGATAGCACCATCGATAGTCGCTATGCAGATAGCCCGATCCCGGGTCGCAATAATCGAGCCTGGATCAGCGCGCAGATCAGAATTCAGCTCCCCCTCCAGCATTCCGTTATAGAGGAAATACTGCCGGCCGGCTATTTCAGTTTTCACACCCGGCACGGAATCCGCCGCCCGAATCCGGGCCAGCACCTCAACACTCGAATGCTGCGACCAGTCGATAGCCCGGTCCGCTTGCTGCATCAGGCAGTGCCATTGCCCCCGAATCTCTGGATTATCATAATTCAAAGCCTGAGGCTGATAACCACCGGCCTCAATAAGTGCGACGGTTTTCAGTATCCCGCTTACCGCAGACTCGGTGATCTCGTTACGATACAGACTGCTTTTACTGGCTGCACGCATATCAAACTCAACCGTAGCCCAGATATCACCGGCGTCCATCTCAGCATCAGCCTGTAAACAGGTGACGCCCCAGCAGTTTTCATCCCGCATTATCGCCCAGTCTACCGATGAAGGCCCCCGGTCACCCTCAATGCCCGGGTGAACGATGATGCAACGATGCTTACGCCAGATAGACTCAGGAATCGCACGCTTCAGAAAAGGCGCAACAATCAGCTGCGGCTGAAACAGCTCAACCGCTTCTTCCGCCACCGCATCATTAATATCAAACTCAACAGAAACGTCATGGCCACGACGCTGCAGTTCAACATACAAACGCTGACTGAGTGAGTTAAAACTATGGGTAAGAAACAGAATTTTCATAAACGACCTAATCGTTAAATTGTTGCGCTGACGTGTTCAACAGAGCTAAAAACTTAAACTGGTTATGTTTTTCGCCAGGCAAGGCCTAGCGAGCGACAGTGTAGTGGGTCTACATCAGCGAGCGTAAACGCTGAATGGCGGAAAACAGGGCCCGTTTTAACAGATGCGGGGGAGCTGTTCGCCATTAATCCAATCCACCATCCGTGTCCCACCAAAAGCAGTTTCCATCTGTACAAAATGAAACGGATCATCATGGACCTCACCGATGATCGCAGCATCAGCGCCTTGCGGATGAGCACGCATCACTGCGAGCAACTGCTCAGCCTTCTCTGCTGGACAAAAGGCGACCAGCTTACCCTCATTGGCAACGTACAGCGGATCCAGACCAAGAAACTCACAGGCAGCCTGAACTTGTGGACGCACCGGTATTTCTGCCTCGCGAATCTGAATGCCGACCTCAGCCTGCTGTGCAATCTCATTCAGCGTCGCTGACAGACCGCCCCGGGTCGGATCGCGCATACAGCTTATTTGCGGCACCTCTGCGACCATCGCTGCTACCAAACCATTCAGCGACTGGCTATCGGACTCAATCGTCGTTTCAAAACTCAGCCCTTCACGCAGTGACATAATCGCTACGCCATGATCTCCCAGCGTACCGGATACCAGTATCTTATCGCCGGACCTGACCTGATCCGCTGAAATATTCAGCCCCGACGGCACCACACCGACACCGGTAGTCGAGATAAAACAACCATCGCCTTTACCCCGCTCCACCACTTTAGTGTCACCGGTAACGATAGCCACGCCTGCCTCTGCAGCAGCCCCGGCCATCGATTCGACAATACGTTGCAGATCAGCCAGAGGAAAACCCTCTTCGAGAATAAAACCAGCAGACAGATACTTAGGTACAGCACCGGACATTGCGACATCATTAACCGTGCCATGCACGGAAAGCCCGCCAATATCACCACCTGGGAAAAATAGCGGCGATATAACATGGCTATCGGTGGCCATCACCACCCGGCCCTGAGGGAGTTCAAAACAAGCCTGATCGTTACGTTGTTCCAGCCAGGGATTGGAAAATGCCTTCACAAACAGCTCATCGATCAGCTGGGCCATCGCCTTGCCACCACTACCGTGGACCATCTCAACCTTGCCCTGCTGCAGATCCAGGCTTTGGCTGTATCTTTTATCAGACTTGCTATTATCAGACATGAAGTCACTCATTCGTTTCTCTCTTATTGTTCCGCAGCAGACGCACCATCGCTGGCAAAAACCCGCTCCTGATAGCGGCCATAACTATAGTAAGCTGCGCATGCTCCTTCGCTGGAAACCATACAGGAACCCAGTGGATTTTCCGGCGTGCAAGGGTCACCAAACAATGAACAGTCGCGGGGTGACTTTACCCCCCGCAGGATTGCACCACATTCACAGGCCTTGTTCTCACGGGCACTGCGATACTCCACCATAAAACGTTTTTCCGCATCAAACTCAGCGTATTCAGACTTAATTCTCAGGGCGCTGTAAGGCACTACACCCAGCCCCCGCCACTCAAAAGCGCGACGCAGTTCAAAGGTATCGGCTACGATCTGCTTGGCCTGTTCATTACCCTGGTAAGTGACTGCACGGGAAAACTCATTCTCTACCTCGGCACGCCCCTCGTTTAGCTGGCGTACCAGCATTCGGATCGCCTGCAATACATCCAGCGGCTCGAAACCTGCGATTACAACGGGCTTCTGGTATTCTTCGGCGAAATAGTAGTAAGGCTGACTGCCGATCACCGTACTGACATGGGCCGGACCGATAAAGCCATCCAGCGGTAACACACCCAACTCCCGAACTTCGGGTGACTCCAGAATGTTACTGATCGCAGCAGGCGTCAGAACGTGATTACAGAATACCGAAAAATTCTTCAGACCGAGTTTTTGCGCCTGACGGATAACCAGAGCCGTCGGCGGTGTAGTCGTTTCAAATCCGATAGCAAAGAAAACCACTTCACGGGAGGGATTGTCCCGGGCAATTTTCAGGGCATCCATACAGGAATAGACCATCCGGACATCGGCGCCATCGGCTTTAGCTTTCAACAGGCTACGCTTACGCGACCCCGGTACCCGCATCATATCGCCGTATGAACAGAGAATGACATTATGACTGACCGCCAATTCGATCGCGGCATCGAGACGATTGATCGGCAACACACATACCGGACAACCCGGGCCATGGATCATCCTGACGTTATCCGGCAACAGATCAGGAATACCATAACGGAAGATGGCGTGGGTATGTCCCCCACAAAACTCCATCAGATGATATTCCCGCTCCGGGTGCGCTTCCGCCCTGATCGCGGCAGCGATATCCCGCGCCAGCTGGCCGTCCCGGTATTCATCAACATACTTCATTATTTATCTGACTCCGCATGTTCTTGCTCTGATGGGTCTTGCTCCAGATGGCCCTCGACGATCTGTTCCAGCTCACCCAACTCCGCAAACAGCTGTAGAGTCCGTTCGGCCTCTTGCGGGTCAATCTTATTCAGCGCGTAGCCAACATGCAGAATGACATAATCACCGACCTCGAGATCGGCAATCAACGCCACATTAATTTCCTTACGTACGCCGCCAATATCGGCAATCGCCAACTCGGCATCGAGGATCTTTTCAATCCGTACCGGAATTGCTAAACACATGTTTTTTCTCCTGATGTGCGGCAACAGGTCCGCCATCTGATTGCTGATCGGCTTTCAGGTGCGCGACAAAGTGCGCTACCTGAGCCTGACCCAGACTGATACCGCTATCATTACAAGGCAACTGCACCGCACAAAAGACCTCAATACCGAGAGCTGTAAGTTGCTGTTCGATACCCTGACGTAATAACTGATTAAGAAAGCAACCGCCCGCTAATACAACCTGGTTAACCTGTTGTGACACACAGACCTGTGCCGCCCAGTCACTCAACCCCGATATTAACTGCTGATGAAACAGCGCAGCACCATATCCGGGATCATCGATCTCAGATATACGACGTAATAGCGGCAGCATCTCAAGCTCAGCAGCGGTCTGAATCAAGCTGGGCTCATCTGGCCAATCGTGATGTTGCAAATACTGATAAGCATGAGATTCCAGCTGCATCGCAGCCTGTGCTTCAAAGCTATTATCGAGACAGATTCCCAACAAAGCAGAAATACCATCGAACAACCGCCCGGCACTGCTTGTAAGTGGGCAGTTAAGATCTTTGGCCAGCATCTGTTGTACTGTTTCACTGGCAGAACAAGCGCTGAACCGAGCAGATATCTCATCAACACGATCCAACCTATAAAGGATTCCGGCGGCAACCCGCCAGGGCTCACGTGCGGCTCGATCCCCTCCCGGCAGAGGCAAAGCGGACAACTGTCCCAGCTGGTCAAAGCCGGTCGCAGAAACCTTCAGCAGTTCCCCCCCCCACAACCGACCATCACTGCCCAGCCCGAGTCCATCAAGCGCGAGACCGATAGCCGGCCCGGTAATCTTGTGTTCAGCCATCACCGCCGCAATATGGGCATGATGATGCTGTACTTGTAACAGGGGTATATCTTTAGCGTCGCAGTATTCCTGCGCCAGCCGGGTACTGAAAAAATCCGGATGCAGGTCACACGCCACCAGCTCAGGCTCAATATCAAGTAGCCGTTGCAGATGCTCGATAGTCTTGTGGAGTGAACGGCAGCATTCCGGATTCGCCAGATCGCCAATATATTGCGAAACGTAAGCCTTATTGCCTTTAGTCAGGCATACCGTGTTCTTAAAAAACGCGCCGCAGGCCAGCACTGAAGGGCCGGATTGGGGCAATTCAATAACCTGGGGGGCCAACCCTCTGCCTCGACGAATCAGCGGCATCGTTTCGCTCAGGCCACTGACTACTGAGTCATCGCAACGAATATGTATATCCCGGTTATGCATAAGGAAGCCATCTGCGATACCCGCAAGCTGCTTAAGTGCCTCTGCGTTATCGGTGACTAATGGATCACCACTGCGGTTGCCACTGGTCATCACCAGCAATAAATTCTGTTTTTGTCCAAGCCATTCGCTACCTGCGGGCTCACCAGCTGCTGTATGAAACAATAGATAATGTAACGGCGAATGGGGCAGCATCACACCACACCAGTTAAGACCGGGAGCAATCCCCTGTAACTCAGCCGATTGCTTCTCTTGTTTAGAATCACGGGTAAACGGACAAAGTACCACTGGAGCATCCTGGGCCTGCAGGCGCTGCCCTGTGGCTGCGTTCAAGTCCACCAGCCCGGTCAGCGATGGCAGGTTAGCAGCCATGACAGCAAAAGGTTTATCCGGCCGCTGCTTACGCTGGCGCAAACGCGCCACTGCTTCTGGATTACAGGCGTCGCACACCAGATGAAACCCACCGATACCTTTGATCGCTATTATGTCACCGGCACGGATCAGTTCTATGACACTCAATAATGGATCAAAACTCTCCAAAACAACGCCTGCAGCGTCATGAAACACGAGTTCAGGGCCGCAGTTACTACAGGCATTAGGCTGGGCATGGAAGCGTCTATCAGCAGGGCTGTCATACTCCTGCTGACAACTATGACAGAGCTCAAATTCCGACATCGTCGTATCAGATCGGTCATAGGGCAGTTGTTTAATCAGCGTATAGCGAGGGCCACAGTTGGTGCAGTTGATAAAAGGATAACGATAGCGGCGATCAGCTGTATCAAACAGCTCTGCCAGGCAGTCGCTGCACACCGAGGCATCCGGTGTAACCGATACTTTAACTTCACCTGCAACGCTGTCGAGAATACTAAAACCGGCGCACGTGACATCGGGTTCAGCAACATCGAATATGAGAGAATCTATCAGCGCCATCGGCGGTTTCTCATCTTCTAACAAACGCTGGAACAGATCCAGTTGCGGTTTATCACCCTGAACACGGATTAAGACACCGTCAGCCCGGTTACAGACAGAACCATTCAAGCCCAGGCGCTGGGCAAGGTTATATACAAAAGGACGAAAACCGACCCCCTGAACCTGACCACAGACCTGTACGACCAATGCACTGAAAGTTAACTCATCCGCACTGAGTGAGTTATTGCAACCATTAATAAGCTGAACCCCTGCCTTGTCATACTGCATTCATAGAAACTATTTAAAAATACAGATAACAAATTATGTGCCAATACCCTTTGGTATTCAGAATATACCCCATTCAGAGGTGTTACGGGGAGGGTTACAACATAACGACCACGATTCCATTCGGGAGAGATTGGAAAGTAGCTTACCAGTATCGTATCAAGCCGGTAAATTATCTACCAGAATCGAAGCCGATCAAAGCTAAAGCATCAACCTTAAGCATAAAACCAGGAGCTTCCGGGAAACCTTACAGACCCAGACCAAAACGCAGTCCGATAAACATCAACATTCCTAACAAGATAGTGGTCAGCAGATCCTTACGGATAAATGCAACCACCGCGGCAAAGAGCGCCGCCAGCAACCAGGGGTTGGTATAACTGGCCCACATTTCCCCCTGAGGTAGTAATACCGCAGGCACAATAATGGCCGTTAATACTGCCGGTGGTACAAAGCCAAGCGCCAGATTAAGCCAGGCCGGAAAATGCACCCGACCGGCCACGGCAAATAGTACATAACGGACACTGAAGGTGACCAGGAACATACCCAGAATAAGTATAACTTCATTCATAGCACGCTCTCCTCAGAACCGGCTTCTCGTGCAGTTGTATCAGCTGCATTAAGTTGTCGCTGCAATAACAGATGCAAAGACAGCCCCACTGCGATACCACAGACCGCAGCAACCAACAGACCCAGCTTATGGGGTAGCGAGATCGTCGCAATCGCCATAGCTCCTGCCACAACAACCGCTCCCCACATCGGTTTATTCTTGAGAT
Organism: Amphritea sp. HPY; assembly: GCF_050870985.1. Taxonomy (NCBI): domain Bacteria; kingdom Pseudomonadati; phylum Pseudomonadota; class Gammaproteobacteria; order Oceanospirillales; family Oceanospirillaceae; genus Amphritea; species Amphritea sp. HPY. Next base: position 2,233,449 of record NZ_CP194015.1, read on the forward strand.
ACGGCACCACCATACCGATAAAAGTAACCGACATGGCAAAATCCAGGCCCCAACTTGTCATGTCCGGAAACAGCTCTCCTAAGCCGATTCCCAGCCCGGTGCAGAACACCCAGTTGCTATACATCGCCAGCCAGGAACCAAGATAGAACCAGTGGGCATCGGTTGTATCCTGCTCGACAAGATAGCGGTTACTTACTGCAGCGAAGGTTTCATCGGTCAGCCCGAAGGCCATCATTACCCGCCAGCGCTGGGGCAGATGACGAACTTTCGGCACCAGATTGGCGGCATAGAGCATGTGCCTCAAATTCACCACGAAAGTGGTCGCGATAATCACCGGAATCGCAGCCCCAGCCGCGAGCAGACCCAACGCAATAAACTGCCCGGAGCCGGCGAATACAAACACTGACATAGCCAGCGCCCCCATAGCCGACAAACCGCTGGGTTCAGCCAGGGTACCGAAAATAATACCGAACGGAATAGCGCCCAGGATTAATGGCAATGTTGCTTTAGCACCGGCAACCATTTCCCGGCGCTGCTTATAATTCAATGTCACAGACATACTCGACCTGCTGTTCTCTGTAGCGTTAAAGCTTAACTGTCATGTAGATATCGGAACGGGGATAATAAGAGACACCATCAGGATGCGGTACTTCACTGAAGCCCAGATTACGATATAACCGGATCGCCCGCTCCAGCTTAGTCGCACTCTCAAGGTAGACCTCTTCAGCACCTAACTCGCGAGCCTTATCAAGAGCAGTCAGCAGCATACGTCGACCAACACCCAAGCCCTGATACTGATCCTCCACACCCATCTTAGAAATCTCAAACAGCTTATCGCCATGCCGCGCCAACGCTACACAACCGATAACCTCCCGCTCACCGTTATCCTTCACCCGGCGGGCAAACCAGATATACCCTCCCCGGGCCAGATAATATGCTTCCGGCGTATCCAGCGCCTGCCGGTCATGTTCGGTCAGTTCACCATCAAAATAGCTGTTCAACCACTCAAGATTCAACTCCCTGAAATGGTCTCTGAGAGCTGAATCCCAACCGACTACCTCGATCTCAACTACCTTCTTTCTTTTATCCAGTTGTCCCAGCACCGGCTGAATAAAACCTTGCTGATCCAGTATTGTTTCGAACTCATCCAACGCTGCTAACAAAGGATTATCCTGCTGTGAAATCAGCTTATCGATATGCGCTTTAATCTCACGCCAGATCGGCTCTATTCCAACCAGCAGGGCATCACTTTTAGCTGTTAGCTGCAGTAAGAAGCGCCGTTCATCAGAGGGATCAGAAGTCCGGCTAAGCAGATCCTCACTGATCATATTGCGGGCAATCTTACTGATAGCCGGATGACTGACGCCCAGCATCTCGGCAGCCTGGGTAACAGACAACGGGCCTTGCTGATGCAACAGATTAAAAAGCGGAAAAAAAGTAGGATGCAGCGCAATGCCCTGCGCCTGATAGATTGCAACCACATCCTGTATCAGACGATCTGACAAACGACGCAAACGGCTCCCCAAGGAGAGACTGCCGTAGCTTTGCATCTGATCCATAACACCCTCTCTTTTCGCATTCTTTAAAAACACACAAAACAAACTACGTAACTAGTTACGGATATTAATTTAAAAAAAGAGATCTGTATACTCTATTGTGTTGGTTCAATTTGAGACGACAGCATGAACACTGACAAAATGCAGAGCCTGCCGGGGTGACTTGAATCGCCGCATTCCCAACTCTCTCACCCGGGCGGCTAATGTGACAGCCTGCTCTGTTGTTGGCATATGAGACTTGTCGTGAATCGTCTCAGGAATCACTTCTCGATGAGAGACACTATGACTTCGCAATTTATCCGGTACATCATCCTCGGCTCAGCAAGCAAACCTACAATGTCTCGATGCCTGAGGTTGAGGTTTGAATCGACCAGCTTTTCGTAGACGCTCTAATTCCAAAGAGTAACCACCCGTTACTCTCAGAGGGTACACGATTAAATACAATCGAAATCAGCATGCCCGGCAGGCAGGCAGTCTTCCATTAAAGCCCGCCGGTCATACTTTCAGAGAAAGTCAGTAATAATCTGGCGTGTATCCTGCGCAAAACCGGCTGACTGTTAGCATGATAGCAACCCTTTTAAGGGTTGCACCCAGACAGGTTGCCCCACTTCCACCCCGGTACATTCAGGACCCAGCACGATTAGACAATCAGCACGACTCATAGAGGTCAGTATGCCCGAACCCTGCTGGCCAGTGGTGTGCACTACAGGTCGCCCCTCAGCATCCGCTTTGATTATGCCCCGCAGAAACTCACTTCGTCCCACCTGACTTTTAAGAAGCTCCCCACAGGGAAGCTGGAATTGCTGTGGCTGCCAGTGCGAATCCCCCAGCAGCTTTTTCAGTGCGGGTTTTACAAACTGCAGGAAGGTAATCATTACCGCCACGGGATTGCCGGGCAACCCGAAGAACAGCGTGTCTTCCACACGACCAAAGGCCAAAGGACGCCCGGGTTTGATCGCCATCCGCCAGAAATCGACCTCTCCCAGTTGGTCCAGAGTCTCTTTGACATAATCAGCATCACCAATGGAGACGCCACCCGAGCTGATAATAACGTCGGCCTGGCTGCTGGCCTGTTGAAAGGCCTCCTCCAGCGCTTCACGCTGGTCGGGTATCACTCCCAACTCAATCACCTCAACCCCCAGATCACGCAGCATAGCGGTAACGGTATACTGATTGCTGTCGTAAATCTGCCCGGCCTGAAGCGCTTCGCCGGGGCTGCGAATCTCATCACCGGTGGAGAAGTAGGCCACCCGGGGCTTTCTCAATACCTCAACTTCGGCTAGTCCCAACGAAGCGATAAGGCCCATTTCTGCAGGCCCCAGCCCTGTACCAGCACTCAGAGCCTCCTGACCTTTACCCAGATCCTCCCCCGCCAGACGCAGGTGCTGCCCCTTTCTGACACCCGCAGGAAAACTCACCGTCTCGCCGGTGCGACTGCTGATCTCATTAATAACGATGGTATCCAGCCCTTCAGGGATCTGGGCGCCGGTCATGATCTGCACGCACTCACCCGGACCGATTGAGCCGTTAAAAGGATGTCCCGCCAGGACACTGGCGATAACCTGTAGCCGGGTATCACCTTCGGCTGACAGATCCTGTGCGCGTATCGCATAGCCATCCATCGCCGAGTTATTATGGGCTGGTACATTAATCGGCGATATCAGCGCTTGGGCCAGTGTACGCCCCTGCGCTGAATCAAGCGTCACCGTTTCACTCTCAGTCAACGGTGTAACGGCACCGAGAATGCGCGTCAGTCCCTCATCGATACTCAGCATCTTTGTTGGCGAACTGCCAGTACAGCAATCATTTACCACAGTGTCTTTCATAGTGACCTCCCGGACAGCTTAAGCGATGGATGAATTAACGTTTATTAGGATGAAACAGCGCTTCACCGTTTATCTGAAAGGCCGCAATCGCCTGCTGCCCCGGCGGAGACACTAACCACTGAATAAAACGCTTCCCTTCGGTTTCCTTGATATGAGGATGCTTTTGCGGATTCACCAGAATCACGCCATAAGGGTTGAATAACCGTGAATCCCCCTCCACCATCACCTGCAATGAGCCTTTATTCTTAAAGCTCAGCCAGGTCCCCCGGTCGACCAGGGCATAAGCATTCATTGCACTGGCGGTGTTGAGGGTTGCTCCCATGCCGGAGCCGGTTTCCCGATACCAGGCACCAGCATCGGCTCCCGGTTCTACAGCGGCTGACTGCCATAAACCCAGCTCTTTCTTATGGGTCCCGGAGTCATCGCCACGGGAGACAAAAGCAGCAGACGACTTCGCTACTTTTTTCAGCGCAGCAACCGCATCACGTGAGCCCTGAATACCGGCACTGTCTTGCGCCGGCCCTACAATCAGGAAATCGTTATACATCACGTCTTGACGAGCAACTCCGTATTGGTCAGCGACAAAACGCTCTTCCGAGGGCCGATGATGCACCAGCAAAACATCAGCATCGCCGTTACGTGCCAGGCGGAGTGCCTGTCCCGTACCGACGGCCACTACACGCACTTCGATTCCTGAAACCTTCGTAAACTGAGGTAATATATGTGCAAACAGACCTGAGTTTTGTGTTGAGGTGGTCGAGGCCAGTGTGATGTAACCTTCCCCGTGGGCCAGACTCGTCAGCAAGAAGAAACTAAGAGAAAGTAATAACCCAATAGGTGAAAATCGTTTCATTGGCATATCTCCTTTTTTGATCCGGGTTTATGTAACGGGTGTTTAGGATGCCACCAGAGCAGCTCTCCACCCAGAAATGCCCGGGCGTGCTCATTCTTAGGCTTATCAAAAAACTGATCGGCCGGGGCATGCTCAAGCAAACGTCCCCGGTGCATGAATAGCACTTCGTCCGCGATACGCCGGGCCTGCCCCAGATCATGGGTAGTCATGACAATGCGTGTCCCGGCAACATGAATCGCTTCAATAATCTGTTCCACCAGATGCGTCGCTGGCGGGTCGAGACTGGCTGTTGGCTCATCCAGAAACAGGATCTGTGGCTTCAGAGCCCAGACCCGTGCCAGAGCCAGGCGCTGCTGTTCGCCAAAAGAGAGCGCGTGTGCAGGATAGTCAGCAAAACGGCTAAGCCCTGTGCGCTGCAGTACTTCATCGATAATCGCTTCGCGCTTAGGCCGGGCAACTCCGCGAATAGAGAGGGCATAATCAACATTGGCACGGACCGAACGGCGTAGCATCACTGGTCGCTGAAACACCATTGCTTGTTTCCTGGCAATATCATGCTCACAACCGCCCTGCCAGAGAATCTCTCCCGACACCGGTTGTAACAACCCATGACAAAGCCGCAAAAACAGGCTTTTTCCTGCACCGTTAGGGCCAATAATAATGCTGCGCAAGTTCTGCTCGAAGGTACAGGAAACATCTTTAATCAGCCGTTTACCCTGCACCTCAAAATTGACCGCTCTGAGTTCCAGCGGCAATATACTGTGACCTGTCATCTGGCGTTCTCCTTGGTCGGACTACGAAACAAGGCTGGCTTAATACTCGGATTACGCAGCGAGGCAGGCTTATTAATCAAATATGCCAGCGCATTGACCCCGATGGAGAGGAAAATGAGTACCCCCCCCAGACCCAGCGCCAATGCCAGATCGCCTTTGCTCACTTCCAGGGCAATGGCAGTAGTCATTACCCGGGTGACATGATCAATATTCCCCCCGACTATCATTACCGCGCCAACTTCAGCGATAGCGCGGCCAAAGCCCGCTAACATCGCCGTGACCAGAGAATAACGCCCGTCCCAAAGGAGGGTTGGCAATGCCTGCCAGAGCGTTGCCCCTAATGACCTTAGCTGTTCTTCATACTCGACCCACAGTTCCGCAACTATCTGGCGGGTTAAAGCCGCAATAATAGGCATCACCAGAATTACCTGGGCGATAATCATTGCCGTAGGGGTAAATAGCAGCCCCAGAACGCCTAACGGACCGGACCTGGAAAGTAATATATATACCACCAACCCAACGACAACCGGCGGCAAACCCATCAGGGAATTCAAGCCAACAATTACAAATCTACGCCCAGGGAAAGCGAAGATTGCCAGAGCGGCTCCCAATGGCATGCCAACAATAATCGCAATTAACACTGCTACCAGACTGACCGACAAAGACAGCATCACGATTTCAGCCAGCTCATGATCCAGACTGATCAATAGCGAGAAAGCAACACCAAAAGCTTCTGAAAATTCAATCATAGAGCCTCCCCATTGATCAGATCTGTTTTATTGAATAGAGACCCGCGCCTGAAATATGTTAAGAAACCCTCCTCCCGTAAAGGAGACGTCTGGAAATCTAATTATTAAAAGCCGTCCATCAGCGACCATCACCCTCTATTCGCATCTCACGATGACATATTTCACCGCCTAACCTCCACCGCTACCGCCACCACCGTTCCACGTAGCAGAACGGTCGATAAGCAAAGCCTTTGTCACGTCAAAAAAACATGTTGACGTTAACGTTAACATTCCCATAAGATGCACTAAAGTTCATATCAAAACAGCACGACCGGCACAAAACTGCACATTCCAACAATAACAAAGGACCACAATGATGAGCGACAGTCCGCTAAGAGTCTGGTTAGAAAAGGGGGACCGCTTACTCCGGTTACGCCTGTCTCGACCCAAGGCCAACATTGTCGATGCGGCAATGATCGAAGCTCTGAGCGCAGCACTCGATAAACACTTGGGCTCTGCCAAGCTAACTGCGGTGATCCTCGATGCCGAGGGATCGCATTTCAGCTTTGGCGCCAGTGTTGCCGAGCATATGCCCGACCAGTGTGAGGCGATGTTAAAAAGCCTCCACGCACTGATCACTCAGATGCTGGATTGCCCGGTACCTATTCTGGTGGCGATTAAAGGTCAGTGCCTGGGCGGGGGGTTGGAAGTCGCTCTGGCTGGCAACCTGTTGTTCGCCCAGGCCAATGCCAACCTGGGTCAACCCGAGATCAAACTGGCGGTGTTTGCCCCCGCCGCATCCTGCCTGCTGCCCGAGCGCATCGGTCAAAGCCAGGCAGAAGACTTACTCTTCTCGGGCCGCAGCATCGATGGCAACGAAGCCCTGCGCATCGGCTTGATTAACGAGGTCAGCGAGGATCCATCCGCCGCTGCCGAAGCCTATTTTGATACCCATCTGGCATCAGTCAGTGCCCGCTCATTACGCTTTGCTGTGCAAGCTGCCAGTGCTGACAGCATTGAACGAATCAAACAAAAACTGGCAACAGTTGAAGCCCTTTACCTCCAGGAACTGATGGCGACCCACGACGCTGTAGAAGGTTTACAGGCATTCGTCGAGAAACGCGCTGCAAATTGGGAGCACCGATAGTTATGAGTACAGTAGATATTATTAAACGCTGCGAAGAGTTGTATGAAGATACACACTTCACCGCAGCCCGCGAATGGAAAGCTGCTGACCCTTCTCGCAAGGTGATCGGTTACATGCCGGTCTACGTACCGCGTGAGATCATGCACGCCGGTAACATGATGTCGCTGGGTATTCTGGGTGGCGGCGACAATCTCGAAGTCATCCACGGCGATGCGTACTACCAAAGTTACATCTGCCGCATCCCCCGCTCCACCATCGAACTGGGCAAGACCGGCCGTTTGGATTTCGTCGACGGCATGCTGTTCCCCAGTATCTGCGACGTTATCCGTAACCTGTCAGGAATGTGGAAACTGATGTTCCCTGAGGCATATGTTCGTTATTTCGATGTCCCTCAGAACTACAAAGACGACATCGGTGGCAACTACTACGTTGCCGAACTGCAAGAATTGCGCGAAGGCTTAGAGAAACTCTCTGGCAACAAGATCACCGACGAGGCGATCCGTAATTCGATCCAGATCTACAACATAAACCGCAAGCTGATCCGTGAACTTTATGACCTGCGTGCTGAGATGCCACACAACGTCTCCAGTAACGACGTCTACCTGCTTAACCGGGCCGGTATGGTGATACCGGTCGAAGAGCACAACGAAATGCTGCGCGATTATATGGATGCAGCGATGCGTCAGGATAATCCAAAGCGTGATAATTGCCGCATCATCATCAACGGTTCATTCTGCGAGCAACCCCCGCTGAACCTGATCCGTTCGATCGAGTTGGCGGGCTGCTATATCGTCGACGACGATTACATGCTGGTTAACCGCTGGTTGCTGAACGAAGTACCGAGCGAAGGCAATCCGCTGCAAAACCTGGCCGATGCCTTCCTGCATGAATCGGCCGACTCGGCAGCCAAGTACTGTGACCGCCATGAAGATGTCGGCATGTATCTGCTGAGCACCGTCAAGGAGCGCAAAGCAGAAGGAGTTATCTTCGCCGCGCCAAGCTTCTGTGACCCGGCACTGCTGGAACGGCCGATGCTGACCGACCGTATGAAGGAGCACGATATCCCACATATCTCGTTCAAGTACGCCGAGAACTCCGGACAGATGCAACCGATCCGTGAGCAAGCCGGTACCTTCGCCGATTCCATCAAGCTTTGGAGCTAGTCATGAGCGCTAACATTGAAACCTTAGATCCCCAGAAAGACTCCTCGATGCTGATGCAAAAGGAGATGATCAATGCCAACTACGATGCCCTGACTGATACCGCCAATAATGGCAAAAAAGTCTGTTCAACCTTCGTGCCCGGCAACCTGAACGAGTTGATCCAAAGCTTCGGCATGCTCAACAACCTGCCGGAAACCAACGCCATCCAGAACGCCATGCGCCAACAGAGTGGCGGCATGATCCAGAGTGCCGAGCGGATGGGTCACTCCGAGGATGTCTGTACCTACGTTAAGGCCGACATCGGCATGATGAGCAAGGGCAACATCGCCCCTAACGGCAAACCGATGCCCAATCCCGACCTGCTGCTGCTCTCCTACACCGGTTGCTTCACCTTTATGAAATGGTTCGAGCTGCTGCGCCAGGAGTACAAGTGCCCGACCGTAATGTTGCAGGTACCCTACCAGGGTGACGGCGAGGTTACCCAGAACATGCGTGACTTCGTGGTCAAGCAGCTTAAGGAAGAAGTGATCCCGGCGCTGGAGCAAGTCAGTGGCAACAAGTTCGATATCGACGCGTTGCGCGAGCAGATGCGCCGCTCCGCCAAGGCCGAAGACGATCTGGTTTGGGTCCTGGAGAGCGCCAAGAACAAACCCAGCCCGATCGACGCTTATTTTGGTGCGATCTACTATCTCGGACCGATGTTTACCGCCTTCCGGGGTACTCAACAAGCTGTCGATTACTACAGGGTGCTGCGCCAGGAGATCGAACAGCGGATCAAGAACGGTCAGGGACCGATCACTCCCGGTGGATCAATGGGCAAAGAGAAGTATCGCATCGTCATGGAAGGGCCTCCCAACTGGACCAACTTCCGCGAGTTCTGGAAGATGTTCTACGACGAGGGCGCGGTGGTTGTCGCCAGCACCTACACCAAGGTGGGCGGCGTTTATGACCAGGGCTTCCGCCACGATGCCGACAACCCACTCGAGTCATTGGCCGATTACTGTCTGGGCTGTTACACCAACCGCAACCTGCCCAAGCGCGTCGATATGCTGGAGAAGTACGTCAAAGACTACGAGGCCGATGGCCTGCTCATCAACTCGATCAAGAGCTGTAACAGTTTCTCTGCCGGTCAGTTGATGATGATGCAAGAGATCGAAAAGCGCACCGGTGTACCGGGCGCCTTCGTCGAAACCGATCTGGTTGACCCGCGCTACTTCTCGGCGGCGAACGTCAAGAACCGTCTGGAGAGTTACTTCCAGATGATCGAGCAACGCCGTCAGGGCCAAAGCAACATGATCGCCAGCGCGCGTTAACAGGAGCCAGTTATGAAATGTTTTATCGGAATTGACCTGGGATCGACGACAACTAAAGCGGTTGTCATGAATGATACCGGCACCCCGCTCGGGCACGGCATCACCAACTCCCGCTCTAACTATGATACAGCGGCGCTGGTTGCCAAGACCGAGGCGCTGATCAGCGCGCGACTGGTACTACTGCGCCAGGAGCTGGACACGACATCAGGCCTGTCGTTGAGTACCGACGATACCATCAGCATGCTGGAGCGGCACTTCCGCCTGGCCCAGTTCCTGATCCAGCTGAAGAACCTGCAAACGCTGTGTGGCGAAAAAGCCGCCGAGGGCAACTACAAAGAGGATTCGGTCACTTTGGGGAAAGCCCTTGATGGCACCTTCGCCGCACTACAAGTGGAGATGTCCAAGCTATTCGAGCCCGGTGCCGAGCGTAAGTCAGACTTTTTCCGTGATCTGGCCGGTACCGTCTATATGGAAGTCGCTGAGGCAGAGGCGGACCAGCTCAAGATCAACTCAGATACATTGATCAACATCTACGACAAATCGATCATCGAAGTTGAGAACATTCCACCCGAAGTAGATATGAGTGAAACCTTCCTGACAGCACTCGACAGCACCCTTAACGCTGACGAGATCCAGTCTACCGATTTCGGTCAGGTCCAGTCGGCACTGAGAAAAGTGCTCGATATCGAACTCGAAGAGACCTATGTGGTCGGTACCGGTTACGGCCGGGCTCGCCTGCCCTTCCCCAAGGATCACATCCGCTCCGAAATTCTGTGCCACGGCCTGGGGGCGCACCTGATGTACCCCAAGACCCGTACCGTACTCGATATCGGCGGCCAGGATACCAAGGGGATTCAGATCGATGAGAGCGGCATCGTCGTCAACTTCCAGATGAACGACCGTTGCGCCGCCGGTTGTGGCCGCTACCTGGGCTACATCGCCGACGAGATGCAACTCGGTCTGCACGAGCTTGGACCGTTGGCGATGAAGTCGACCAAGAAAGTATCGATCAACTCGACCTGTACCGTATTTGCCGGTGCCGAGCTGCGTGACCGACTCTCCCTAGGTGAGAAGCGCGAAGATATTATCGCCGGCTTGCACCGCGCCATTATCCTGCGTTCGATGTCTATCCTATCCCGCTCTGGCGGTGTCGAAGACGAGCTGACCTTTACCGGCGGCGTGGCCAAAAACGAAGCCGCCGTGAAGGAGCTACGTATTCTGGTTCAGGAAAACTACGGTGATCTGAAGATCAACATCGATCCCGATTCCATTTACACCGGCGCACTGGGGGCAGCAGAATTTGCCCGCCGCGCAGTGGAGGCATAAACCATGATTACTGCAGGTATTGATTTAGGTACTGGTGCTGTTAAAACGGTGCTTTTCAAACACGAGAACGGCAAAGTCGAATGGCTGGCCAAACGTAACGACCGGATTCGGACCCGTGACCCATTGGAGCTGTCGGCGTATGCCTACGACCAGCTGCTGGAGGACAACGGCCTGACCCGCGACGATGTAACCTACTGCGCCACCACCGGCGACGGTGAAAACATCAGTTTCCGCACCGGTCATTTCTACTCGATGACCACCCACTCACGCGGTGCTATCTATCTTGATCCGGAAGCGACCGGGGTACTGGATATGGGCGCACTGCACGGTCGGGCGATGAAGATCGACGACCAGGGCAAGGTGCTCAACTATCGCATGACCAGCCAATGCGCATCGGGTTCGGGACAGTTTCTGGAGAACATCTCACGCTATCTGGGTATCGCTCAGGATGAGATCGGCACCCTGTCGCGCCAGGCTGACAATCCGGAGATCGTCTCCAGTATCTGCGCGGTACTGGCCGAAACCGATGTTATCAACATGGTATCGCGCGGCATCTCGGCGCCGAATATCCTCAAAGGTATTCACCTGTCGATGGCGGGTCGTCTGGCTAAATTGTTGCGGGTGATCAAGGCCACCGACGGTATTGTGCTCTGTACCGGCGGCCTGGCTCTGGACAGCGGCATGATCGACGGCCTGAACGAGTCGATGCAGAAGTTGAAGCTCAAGGGCGAAGCCCGCAGCCACGAAGATTCCGCTTATGCAGGTGCGATCGGTGCGGCCTTATGGGGTGCGTTCCGCCACGAAAAACTACAAAAACTCGAGGCGCTGGCTAAGGCGTCTTGATCGGGCGCGGCTTAATCAAAAGCCGCCCATAAAAAATTCAATAGCACAGGAGAACGACCATGGCCCTGATCATTCATGAAGATTGTACTGCTTGTGATGTCTGTGTACTGGAGTGCCCGAACGACGCAATCAGCGAGGGTGACGGTATTCTTTACGTCATTGATGCTGAAAACTGCACCGAGTGTGTCGGCGCCCACGACGAACCGCAGTGCCAACTGGTCTGCCCGGCTGAGTGTATCGTTATCGATCCAAATCACCAGGAAAGCCAAGAGCAACTGCAAGCCAAATACGATCGTTTGCACGGTTAATTGACCGCAACTTAAGTCGCGACAAATAGTCGCAACAAAGGACATTCACCAATGACGGAAAATAACGTAAAGGTCCGGGTCCTAAGCCCGGACGACCTGGAAGCGGTCGTTGCTCTGGATCAGCAATTCAGCGGCTCGCCGCGGCAAGACTTTTTTAGTAAACGACTGAAGGCTCAACAACAAAATCCTGATACCTTTATCTCGCTGAGCGCCGAGTTCGAGGGCAATATCGCAGGCTTTGTTTCCTGTCAGATGCTCGAAGGTGAGTTCGGCGGCACCGCTCCGATCGCGGTACTGGATGCAATCGGTGTCGACCGGGAATACCAGCGCCGCGGCGTAGGTAATTCGCTTTTCACCCGACTGATCGATGAGGTTCGTCAACTGGGCGGTAGCGAGCTGCAATCGGTGGTCAAATGGGATCAACCTGACCTGTTACGATTCTTCTCCGACGCAGGCTTCGAGCTGGCAAACCGCCATGTGCTCGAACTCGCCACCGACGCCATGACAGAGACCCTGGCCGAAGGAACCGATCTGTCGCGCGACCGGGTACCGATGCGCAGCCTGACCGAGCAGGACCTCGACTCGATTATTCGCATCGACCGTCATATCACCGATCAGGATCGAACCGCTTACTACCAACGCACCGTCAGCCAGGCCCTCAATGAGTCGGGTATCCGGGTGTCGTTAGTCGCAGAAAAAGATGATCCGGTTAAGGATAAACTTGCCACCATTCGCGGCTTTATTATGGCGCGGGTAGATAACGGTGGTTTTGGCCTGACCAGCTCCGAAGCGGTAATCGATACCATCGGTGTTGATCCTTCAGCGCAGGACCACAATATCGGCCAGGCGCTGGTGTCACAGCTAGTGGCCAACCTCAAAGCGCTGCATGTCGAATCGATACGTACCGAGGTGCCCTGGGATAATTTCAATCTCAACGGCTTCTTGCAGCAATGTGGATTCCGACCAGCACAACGCCTGGCGTTAACCTGCCCTATCCACTGACAGGCCGTTAACTATAGATTAGTGCGCCTGGGGAAGGTGCAATCAAGAGACTTATTCGCACCTTCCCTAATATTACAGGCGCCTCTTTCTCACAACCGACAGCGGAAGCCTTATGTCATTTGAACAACTTTACGATCTCAATGGCAAAGCTGCCGTTGTCACCGGTGGTAGCCGGGGAATCGGCCGTGCCATCGCTCAAGCGCTGCATGCCCGCGGTGCCGAGGTGCATCTGTTTGACATCAGCGAGCAGAACCCTAACGCGGACGATCCGTTCAGCTATCATCAAGTTGATATCAGCAATTCCGAGGCAGTAAATCAGGCCGTCGCAGCACTGCCGGGTAACGCCACCATATTGGTTAACAACGCCGGCATCACCCGCGACCGCAGCCTGGCCAGGATGGCCGATGACGAGTGGCAGTCGGTGATCGATATCAACCTTGGCGGTGCCTTCCATATGATCCGCGCCATGGCGCCGATCATGCGTAACGCCGGACACGGACGCATCGTCAACATCACCTCGATCAACGGTATCCGCGGCAAATTTGGCCAGGCTAACTACAGCGCCGCCAAAGCCGGATTGATCGGACTGACCAAGACTACCGCGCGCGAACTCGGTGCCAAAGGGGTAACGGCCAACGCGATCGCCCCGGGTATGGTGATGACCGAAATGGCCAAACAACTACCACCCGAATATATCGACAAAGCCCAGAACGAAGCGCTGATTCCCAAACTCGCACTGCCCGAAGATATCGCCAACGCGGTGCTATTTCTGGTTTCGGATGCCGCACGTATGATTACCGGCGAAGTGATTCGGGTCGATGCGGGTCAATACGTTTAACAACGCTAGTGCTGCCAAATACAGTCAGTCATAACAGTTTCGCTAAAACAAAAGTTATCGTAAAATCGTGGTTAACGGCGCTATTTAGTAGATCTATCATGCTGCGACAATACGCGCCGGACAACATCCTTATAGTAACGAGTAAAGACCAGCATACTGTGACCGATCTAAAACATGAATCAGAATTCGAGGCGGATAATTCGGCTTCGGAGACAAACGAAACCAGCTACTCGATCACTCAGCTATCGCAAGAGTTTAACATCTCATCGAGAGCGATTCGTTTCTATGAAGACAAGGGCTTATTAAACCCCGACCGAAGCAAGTACCGCCGCGCCTACAGCAAACGTGACAGGGTCAGATTGATGCTGATTCTGCGCGGCAAGCGGGTCGGTTTCTCGCTTGATGAGTCACGCGAGCTATTCGATATCTATGACTCGGGTACCGACGAAGCCACCCAGTTACAGCACTGGTTCAAACTGCTACAGAAACACGAAGACCGACTGGAGCAAAATAAGCGCGATATCGAAGAGCTACTGGTAGAGGTTAAAAACGCCAAAGCTCACTGCCAGGAATTTATAAAAACGACCGCTACCTAAGAAACCTCCCGGTTTAGACAAGGGTAGTGCATTTAGCACCCAAGGAGTCTGCCGATGAATAGCACCGCAACAGCCCACTCTCATACCGCCTTGATTAGCGGCTCCATCACACTCAAAGCTGAGATGGCAGAATGCTATGCCGAACTGGCCGAGCAACTGGAAAACTGCAACAACTCCGACGCCGCCACCACCTTTCTCCTGCTTGCTCAACATCAACAGCAACATGTTCAAGAGCTCGAAATACTGGCAGCAGACTTAGACCTGTCTCAGCTCTCCCCTTTGACCTTTAACGTCGATCAGGAGTCCCCCGCCGACGATATCAACGCCAACTCACACTATCTGATGACGCCCTACCATGCCGTCGAACTGGCGCTCAACGTCGAGCAACGCACTTTAAAGGCACTGCATTCGCGCATAGACATGGAAAACAATCCGCACTCACCACACCAACAGGAACATGCACATCACATCCAGACCCTGCGGCAGCTTCTCAGCACCCTGCCACAGCCAGAGAACCACTGGGATGAAGACCTCGACCCGCCCAATCTGGACGATTAAAAAACCAAAAGTATCACCAATTATCAAAACGCCGCCTAATAATTTTTTGGGGCTATTACCCGTAAAAGAAAGGTGCTTCGCCGGTTAAGTTGAAATGAGATAGATGAGCGGTTTACCACAGTAGCCAAGTGTCATGTTAAGAGCTTGTTTTACCACGGAGAACACAGAGGAGAGCGTAAGGATATGAAAGTAGCTAGACAGGAAACTGCGTTTCCCTTGCTAGATACGAGCATAAAACCCAACACGCCTGCTTTCGACCCAAAGCGGACACGCCACTCGGATCAATTTGGAGGTTCTAATCCTTGTATTCTGAACATTACATCCCGCTTTATTAAGTCAACTTTCTGGCCGTCTACCCCTCTCCATGTGATTATTTCTTCAGTAGGGCCTTTACCAATCTGATACCAAATATCATTCTTTTTCAGTGCATCTACGAATAAGACCTTGTGGCGCTCATGCATAGGAGGTATCGACTCGAAGTCCCAAGGTTCCTTAATACGTCCTAGAACTTGCCTTTTTGCAAATTGAACATGGTGATAGTCATGGAGAGAAAATAAAATATAACCATCCTGTTCTTTATGAAATGCTATACCTGATTTATTCAGATTTTCTTCGAGCTTTAGCTGTAATTCACCACTAGCCATCTTCATATGACCAGCATAGGGCTTTTTGATTTGATTCTCTCGATCTCTATCAATATCAATGCACCCTGCGAGGATGATTAATGTTATAAAAACAAGCAAGAAGTGTTTCGTTGGTCGAGTCATCCCTATTCGATTCCTTGATGTTATCTACAAACAATCCTTTTTAAGGCTTGATATGGAACAGTATCAACTGCCAATCAAGAGTAGTTCTAATTTGCCTTAGCACTTAGTTGTTTACAAGCTTAACTAAGACATTCTCAGTATGTCCGCAGCACAAAGCGGACATTACCATTTCTGTATATTTCATTATTAAGTGGTAGTCCGTTACCCATCTTTTTCAATGTATACAAGAAGTGATGTATATCACTTATAAATTCACACACAGCACTAATTACGACAATGCTCTGAGCCCTTCTCAGTGTTTACAAGGGGCGAGTTGACCTATATCAATCATGATCTGTAGAGTATCGATGTTACTATGCTTCTTATATTGCTATATACAAAAGGATTTATGATGAAAAAGTTATTATCTATTGTTGCCGCAACAACTCTTGCAACTGCGTCAATAGCTCAGGCTGAAGAATACAGCGGGGAAGTTTCCATAGGTTATCAACATGTCTTTATTACTAATGAAGGTCTTGATGGCTCTGACGACGAGTTTGATGAGAGCGCTAATGGAAGCTTTGTTTATCTTGGGGGGTTCAAATCACTAGATAGTGGCGCAGGACTCTATGCGGACTTAACCATAGATCATCACAAGAGCACAGAAACTGATAACGATGATGACTCTGAGTATTACTCTTTTGGCTTACATTATATTGTGAATGCTGAAGAACATGATCCCTGGGGAGTATTTGGTTTTTATGCTGTAGGCAAAAATAACGGGGACGATGATGATGCTGGCCCTGTTTGGGGCCTGGGGGCTGAAAAACGCTTTATGAACAACTACTATCTTCAGGGCGGCTATATGGAATATATTGGCGATGAAGATAATAATGATGATGACACTATGCATGATATGATTTTTGCCCGACTTGGTGGGGAAAAAGCAATAAGTCGCGGGAGTTTAACTGGCAGCATGGCCGTAGGTTATGGTGATTTTGATGAAGATAGCGGCGCAGACGAAAAAGATAATGGAACATGGGTGCAGTTTGCATTTACCTACGAAGCACCAATAAATGAAACTATTAACTGGTATGTCGGTTATCAGGCTGACTGGCTCGAGGTAGATGAACCTGACAGTGAAACGGAAAGTGGTCTTATGAATTCAGTGCAGCTAGGTATAGCAATTCCATTTGGGGATAATAAAACGCCGTTTAAAACACCAAATTTCCGTGCGCCTCTCACAAATGCTGGTCATTTAGAATAAAGAAATCTATGATGAAGATACACATGGTCTAGCTAAGTGACACTAACACTCTTGTTAATTAAAGGGCGCTCAAAGTGCCCTTTTATTTATGACCGCTGTTGGCACAAAGCAGACATACAAAGAGCGCCTGAGGTGCTCTTAAAATATTCTTTCTAGCAAGTAAAACGCAGTTTCCCGTCTAACCACTAGCAAGTGACGAAATCACGTTCTAGCGACTAAGCATTCATCTCTCGACACAAAAACGACTTAAGGCTCATTTGATATAAAAGATGAGGCTTTATTGATCTTATATATTGTTATTTGGTCATCAAATCGCATCGGCGAACGCTGATGATTTTTATGCCAGCGGAACGCTCACGAATCCTGGCTCAGGGCCCGTCTCTTTTGGTCCATCACGAATTAGCGGGAAAGGTTCTGTCTTTTACATATCCTTACGCTCTTCTCTGTGCCCTCTGTGGTAAACCGCTCATTTCACCTTAACCTGGATGCGCCATAAAAAAAACCGCCTGGTGAGGCGGCTTTCAACAAGACCTGGCAGGGTAACCAGGCTCTTCAATAACTGGCTTACACGGCGAACTGCTCTTCAAGCACTTCTACGCTATCAACCTGAGCCTTAAGGTCTGGCTGATAGGGCTTTCTATCGCCCTTATACAGCACACCCAGGTTAAGGTTATCGTCGGTCATCAGTCGCCTTGCAGCTTGAGCCGGATCACTGGTAGCCGCGACCGGTGCTTGCCTGACCTGTTTTTTCCATTCCAACTGATCACGGTTGTAGGTGATACAGGGGCTAAGGATATGTACCAGCGAGAAGCCGGGATGCTCGATCGCCTCTTTCAAGATCGGCACGGCGCCATTAGCGTCGGTACCCGATACACGGGCGATAAAATTAGCGCCCGAGGCCAACCCTACCACCAATGGATGGAACGGGTTGATACCGGTTCCGCCAGGAGTCAGTTTGCCCTTCTCCCAATCGGGTTCGCTGGTGGGCGAGGCCTGACCTTTGGTCATGCCGTAGAGCTGGTTATCCATCACGATATAGGTCAGGTTAACGTTACGCCGACAGGCATGGAGAAAATGGTTACCCCCGATCGAGAAACCGTCGCCATCGCCGCTGGCCACGATCACAGTCTGATCCGGACGCGATACCTTGAGCCCGGTCGCCAGTGGTAAAGCCCGGCCATGAACACCATGAAAACCGTAGGTTTTCAGGTAGGCGGGAATTCGTGAAGAACAGCCGATGCCGGAGATCACCGACACCTGTTCGGGTGACAGTTGCAGCTCGGCCAGAGTCTTGGTCAGCGATAGCAGCACCCCATAGTCGCCGCAACCCGGACACCATACTGGCTTGACGCCTGACTTGTAGTCCTTGGCCGCCATAATCTGGCAACCCCCTTCGGATAAATGTGTTCCTGTAGTCGCAATCATGATCAGCTCCACTCGCTAAGGGTTTTAAGGATATCGGAAGGACGGATAGCCAGAGGCCCCGGCACCGCCATCGAGCGAACTTCCGCATCGATATCGTATTGGGCACGTAAGTAGCGATAAAACTGTCCGCTGTGACTCTGTTCAACCACCAACACTTTACTGATACCTCGCAGCGAATCGGCCAATTTCTCTGGCTGAGCCGGTGATAGCAAACGCATGGCGATCAAACGCACCTTCTTACCCTCGGTCTGCATAGTAGCTATCGCTTCACTGGCTGCACCGTAACTCGATCCCCAGGTCAGTACCGCCACCTCGGCATCGTCGCTACCCTCTATCTCGGCCCAATGGCTCGAGAACTCATAATTGGTCAGTTTGTGCAGCCGCTTATCCATCTGCAGATGGTGATCATCGGCCTTACTCGAAGGTAGTCCTGTCAGCGTGTGCGCCAACCCATCGGCACAGTATTGACCGCCAACTTGACCCGGAATCGACATCGGTGAGATGCCTGATTCGGTATTGGCATAGCGTTGATAGCTCTCATCCAGCGTTTCTGGCACCTCGCGTTCGGCTACCATCCCCACATCTTGCTGCTTAGGAATGATCGCCCGTGTCTGTCCCAGCGCTTGATCCGATAACACGATGGCGGCCGTTTGCAGCTTCTCGGCCAACACCACCGACCATTGAGTAGTGAATACACAATCGCCGATAGTTAATGGCGCCAACACCAGGTGCGGGGCATCACCATGAAGCCCGTAGAGGGCGATATTCAGATCTGATTGTTCCGACTTGGTTGGGATGCCGGTGGAAGGGCCTCCGCGCATCACATCGATCACCACAATCGGAGTTTCTGATGCGACCGCCAGGCCAATCGATTCCATCATCAGCGCCAGGCCAGGGCCAGAAGTGGCCGTCAAAGAGGGCGTGCCGCCAAAGGAACCACCGATAATCTGGGTTACCGATGCCAATTCGTCTTCAGCCTGTACCAGCGCGCCACCCAGCTTAGGTAACGCCGGTGCCAACCACTCAAGCACTTCGGTAGCCGGGGTAATCGGGTATGCGGCAACAAAACGCACCCCGCCACGTACCGCGCCCAAACCACAAGCTTCGTTGCCGGAGATGTTCCAGCGCGCTTCTTGACTGGTGGTCTCGGCCTCGGTATTGACCGCCAGGCTATCAAAACGGGGCAGCGCCCTGGCAGCCTCTATACCCGCACGTACCGACTCCATGCCCGCGCTTACCGCGTCTGCACCTTTACGCCCTAAAGCCTTATCGATCACCTGAGCTACGGCCTCTTCGGGTAATCCCACGATAGCTGCCGCAACGCCCAGCGCCACCATGTTGGGACGGCCACCGCTGACGCTCTTGGCTATTTTAGGCAGGTCCAGTTGAAACTGCTGTCCAGCCGCTTCGGCGAAGATGGCAGGCGCCTCGCCAGGGCCAACAATCAAACTATCACCGTCGAGCGGGATCTCGGCGGCGAAACGATCGGCATTTTTCCAATCGATCCCCAGCAAAATGTCATAACGATCCTGGTGAGCCAACACCGGCTCTGACGATAAGCGCAACATCGCTGCCGCCTCACCGCCTCGAATTTGCGGACCGGCAGATCGGGTCATCATTCCGAACCAGCCTGCTCGACCTGCCGCCTCTAACAGCAAGTTACCCGCAGTCATTACACCTGAACCGCCACTACCAGTCATTGTGATGGATATAGAAGGTACCGTCATATGGGTTACTCCCCGTGTATTGGTTAAGCGATGACGCTCTTCTGTGGTGAAGGCATGACCGCATCTGAACTTGAGTAAAGGTCTTCGTGGCGTTCCATTTTAAACTTGACGCTAACGAGAACATTGATCTAGTATAACCACAACTTAACGCCAACGTAAACATTTGCTTTCCACTAGATAGAATGTTTCTTAGCCACTCTCCACCAGGCTATAAAGGCGAAACAAAAACAGTCATATTTCAACAGGTTGGAAGACCATATGTCATATAACAATAAAATTATCCAACGCCTGCACAATGACCTATTCACCCCCATCGAATGGCTCGAACTACTGGAAGAAGAGCAGCAAGGCAGCTGCTATCAGCACCTTTCAGCTCAACCTATTCCCGCGCGGATGAGTGCCATACTGGCCGGTTTAGAGACGGCCCTGGAACAGATGACTTATAGCTTTACGCTCGAAGAGGAGCAGCTTTTTGGCCTGCTAAAGCAGTCATCCAGGCGCTCGATTATTGCCAACCTCAAACCACGCAGACGCGAGATTTCAACGCAGGTTTATCAGCTACTCAACACCATCAAAGCGTTGCGTTCATCGTTACAGTCACCCGCTACGCAATCTGCATTCGACACCCCACTGCGCCATGGCGAGGACTACTGGGATGATGCGTTACGACTGGCTCCCTTGCTGAACAACCGGCTAAACCGCTACCTGCAAGTCGCAGAGTCAAGCTACCTGCCGGTGATCGATTCTCTGCTCAATCGGTCCGATGACCTGCCGCCCGGCACTGATTTTGCTGTGACGGATCTGACGTTAGGGCAAACCATCAGCCACCAATCACATTACTACCACTAGACGTACCCCGGACCGGAGAGAATAGATGAACGAATTCTTCATTCTGCTGCTCGGAACGGCGCTGGTGAATAACGTTGTACTGGTGCAGTTTCTGGGGCTATGCCCCTTTATGGGAGTCTCCAGCAAGATCGAGTCAGCCATTGGTATGGGCCTGGCCACCATGTTCGTACTGACGCTGGCGACTGCTGCCAGCTGGCTGATTGAGCACTATATTTTGCAGCCGCTGGAGGTCGAATTCCTGCGTATTTTGAGCTATATCCTGATCATTGCGGCTGTGGTTCAGTTCATCGAGATCTATATCCGTAGCCTGAGCCCTGCGCTGTATCAGAATCTGGGTATTTTTCTGCCGCTGATCACCACTAACTGCGCCGTACTCGGTGTCGCGCTGCTCAACACACAGCAAAACAACAGTTTTCTACAGAGCGTGATGTATGGCATCGGCGCTTCGCTGGGATTCTTGTTGGTACTGGTCATGTTTGCCGGATTGCGTGAACGTCAGGCACTCGCCAACACCGCCAAACTATTTGCCGGCCCCCCCATCGCCTTTATCACCGCAGGGTTACTGTCGATGGCATTTTTAGGTTTCTCCGGCTTGCCACTGCAGTGACCCCGATGACTTAGCGCACGCATCAATCACACTCAATCTAGCGACAATAAAAATAACTGCGGGAGAGCGACATTATGATCAGTTCCATTCTAATCCTGACCCTGATCGGCATGGTTCTCGGCCTGATGCTTAGCGCCGTAGACTACTTTTTGCCTTACAAAGAGGACCCGCAGATTGCCCAGATCACCGAGCTGCTTCCTGGCACCCAGTGCGGCCAATGCGGCTATGCCGGCTGTGGTCAGGCCGCCGCCGCACTGATCAACGGCAAAGCACCGCTGACACTCTGCCCCCCTGGCGGCACGTCTATGACCCGACAGTTGTCCGAAGCTCTGGGGCGCCCGCTGGAGCAACAGCAGCCAGCCACACCGGTTTTGCCTAGCCTGGCCAGGGTGGTCTCTGAGCTATGCATCGGCTGCACCAAGTGCATTCAGGAGTGCCCCACCGACGCCATCGTCGGCGCACCCAAGCAGCTCCACGTAGTACTCAACGAAGCCTGTAACGGCTGTGGTGCTTGCGTCGACGCTTGCCCGACCGAAGGTATTCTGCTGGCCGAGATGCAACTTAACCTGAGCAACTGGCGCTGGAGCAAACCGCCACGCCCCAACCCCTTTCGCATCCCGATGACCGGAATGGACGGTGCCCAATGAAGCTGTTTGGATTACGCGGTGGCGTCCACCCCGAAGCACTGAAGCATCACACTGAGCGTCAGGAAATCCAACGGATGCCGATGCCCAGGCGGCTATACATCCCGCTACAACAACACATCGGCGCCCCGGCCAAAACCGAGGTCGAAGTCGGTGAGAAGGTCGAAAAAGGGCAACTACTGGCTCGCAGCCAGGGGATGATATCCGCCCCCATTCACGCCCCTGGGTCGGGCACCATTATCGAGATCGAGGAACATCCTGCGGCTCATCCCACCGGTTTGCCGGTACGTACCATCGTGATCGAAACCGATGTGCAGGAACGCATATTCAAAAACCTGACCGAAGCTGGCGATCCGTTCGACCTGAGCGCGCAGCAGATTGCTGACCGGGTCAGCCAGGCAGGCATTGTCGGCATGGGCGGCGCGACCTTCCCGTCGGCGGTCAAGTTGATGCCCAACCCGAAAAACCCGATTCACACCCTGATCATCAATGGCAGCGAGTGCGAACCCTACCTGACCTGCGACGACCGCTTAATGCAGGAACGTCCCGATGACGTGCTCGACGGTATCCGACTGATTCGTCACGCGCTGCAGGCCAGGCGCGCGGTGCTGGCCATCGAAGATAATAAGCAGGCCGCGTTTGATGCGATGCAAGCCGCGGCTGCACGGAGCGACGGCGTCGAAGTGATCCAGATTCCATCACGTTATCCGATGGGGTGGGAGAAACAACTGGTGCAGATCATCACCGGCCACGAGCTGCCCCAGGGTCAGCTACCCGGCGGCATCGGCGTCTGCGTTCACAATGTCGGCACTGCATTCGCCATCTACCGCACCCTGCGGATAGATGAACCGCTGATCTCGCGTGTCGTAACCGTGTCCGGCGGCGCGGTCAGAAATCCGCAGAATGTACTGGTCCCGATCGGTACCCGGGTGGAGGATCTGATCGAATTCTGCGGTGGATTAACCGAAACACCCGCCCGCCTGGTGATGGGTGGACCGATGATGGGCCAGGTGATGCCGCACCAAAAGGTGCCCATCGTCAAAGGCAGCAGTGGCATTTTGGCTCTGACTGAGCACGAAATCGACGATGGCCCCGAACGCCCCTGCATCCGTTGCGGACGCTGCGTGATAGCCTGTCCGGTCGGCCTGATGCCACTGGAGATGGGTGCCAGGATGCGCGCTGACGATGTCACCGGTACCGAAGCGCTGGGCGTGTTGGACTGCATCGGCTGCGGCTGCTGCTCCTACGTCTGCCCCTCGAAAATTCCATTGGTGCAGTATTTCAATTACGCCAAGGGCGAGCTGCAAGATCGACGCAATACCAAGATCAAAACCAGTAAAACCCGCCAGTGGGCACAAAACCGAACCGAACGATTGCAGCGTGAAGCCGAAGAAAAAGCGACCTTGAAGGCGCAGCGAGCAGCGGCTAAAGCCGAAAAACTAGCCAACAAACCACCCCAACCAGAGGACACCCAGTGATCAGATTGAATCCACAAGCGGGACCTCACGTCCGTAACCCCGGCAAAGTCCCGTCGTTGATGGCCATGGTGATCATGGCCCTGCTCCCCGCTACCCTGTTTGGCATCTACCTGTTCGGGCTACCGGCCCTTAACACAGTAGTACTGTGCCTACTCAGTGCAGCCTTCTTCGAAGCGCTGTGCGTCTGGCTGGTTAAAAAGCGGATCTCACTGGTGCTGTTTGACGGCTCCGCCCTACTCACCGGATTGCTGCTGGCTTTAACTCTTCCCCCCTGGGCGCCCTGGTGGATCGCGGTCGGCGGCAGCGGCTTTGCGATTATTGTCGGTAAACATGTTTATGGCGGTCTGGGGCAAAACCCTTTCAACCCGGCGATGTTGGCGCGGGTCGCCTTGCTGTTGTCGTTCCCACTGCAGATGACCAGTTGGATCAGCCCGGCACCGCTGTTTTCTGCCACCACGCCCGGGTTTGCCGATGCGCTGGCTATCACCTTTAACGGTACTATTAACAGTGCCATTAACAGTGCTATGCCGCTCGATGGTTTCAGCAGCGCGACCCTGCTGGGACAGGTCAAAACCGACCTCGGCCAGGGGCAAACACTGAGTCTGATCTTTGAAGGCCAATACAATCTGCTGTTTAACAGTCTCGGCTATACCGCCGGAAGCCTCGGTGAAACCTCGGCGCTGTTGATCGCAGCTGGCGGTATCTACCTGATCTGGCAAGGGGTCATCAACTGGCAACTTCCGGTCAGTATGCTGGCCAGCGTGGCACTACTGGCGGGTCTGTTTCATGTTATCGATCCCGAGCTATACGCCAGCCCGCTATATCACCTGAGTTCCGGTGCACTGATGCTCGGGGCGTTCTTCATTCTGACCGATCCGGTGACTTCGCCCGCCACCCTGCGCGGGCAGATCCTGTTCGGCGGTGGGTGCGGTTTGCTGGTATTCATCATCCGCACCTGGGGTGGATACCCCGAAGGCGTCGCATTCGCCGTGCTACTGATGAACGGTATGACACCACTGATCGATCACTACCTCAAACCACGTCAATACGGCCGTAATCGACGCGGCCAACCGTTACCTATGCCCGATTTGACACCGCCAGGAGAGCAGTCATGAGTACAATGACTAACCCAGCCGATGCGCCCCAGGCAGAACCTAAGACAGAACCTAAGACAGAACCTAAAGGCGAACCGCCAAAGAAAACCAATCTGTTCTCGCTGGGCTACCCAGGGCTACTGCTGGGCGTTGCCGTGCTGCTGTCCACCTCGCTGCTTGCCTTGGGTCATCTGGTCACCAAAGATGCCATTGCCGAGCGCCAGGCTGAAGACCTGAAGGCATCACTCAGCCAGGTTTTGCCCGCCGCACTGCACGATAACGACCTGCTGGAAGCGCCACTCGAGCTACTCGATATGGCAGGAAAAAACCTGCCTATCTATCGCGGGGAGCGGCAACAAGCGATTACAGCCGTGGCGTTCGGTATCACTGCTCCCGATGGCTACGGCGGCCCGATCAAGATGATCATGGGGGTCGATCACCAGGGTCAGGTGTTGGGTGTTCGGGTGTTATCGCACGCCGAAACGCCGGGGCTGGGCGATAAGATAGAAATTGCCAAATCGGACTGGATCCGCAGCCTCGACGGCCGCTCGCTGCTCAATCTCAGCGATAAAGGCTGGGCGGTAAAAAAAGATGGCGGCCAGTTCGACCAGTTCACCGGTGCAACCATCACCCCCCGCGCCGTCATCAATGCCGTTAAAGCGGGTCTGCAACTTTACCGACAGCAGCAGGCAAGGTTACTAACAAAGCCCGCTATACCCGTCAGCCAGCCCACTGCCAATATCCCTGTCAACGGAGCTTCGTCATGAGTACGTATAGCCAGATCATTCGCGATGGCCTGTGGCATAACAATATCGTGTTCGGCCAGTTACTGGCGCTGTGCCCACTGTTAGCAGTCACCTCGACCGCGACCAACGGCCTGGGCCTGAGAATAGGACTGGCATCGACCGCAGTAGTTATACCCGTCAGCCCATCCATCGCCAATGTCCCTGACAATGTCCCTGTCAATGGAGCATCGTCATGAGTACCTATAGCCAGATCATTCGCGATGGCCTGTGGCATAACAATATCGTGTTCGGCCAGTTACTGGCGCTGTGCCCACTGTTAGCGGTCACCTCGACCGCGACTAACGGCCTGGGCCTGAGAATAGGACTGGCATCGACCGCAGTAGTTATACCCGTCAGCCCATCCATCGCCAATGACCCTGACAATATCCCTGTCAATGGAGCATCGTCATGAGTACCTATAGCCAGATCATTCGCGATGGCCTGTGGCATAACAATATCGTGTTCGGCCAGTTACTGGCGCTGTGCCCACTGTTAGCGGTCACCTCGACCGCGACTAACGGCCTGGGAGTGGGAATAGGCCTGGCATCGACCGCAGTAGTTATACCCGTCAGCCCATCCATCGCCAATGACCCTGACAATGTCCCTGACAATGTCCCTGACAATGTCCCTGTCAATGGAGCATCGTCATGAGTACCTATAGCCAGATCATTCGCGATGGCCTGTGGCATAACAATATCGTGTTCGGCCAGTTACTGGCGCTGTGCCCACTGTTAGCGGTCACCTCGACCGCGACTAACGGCCTGGGAATGGGGCTGGCATCGACCGCAGTATTAGTAGGCTCTAACTTGCTGGTGTCGATGACCCGCTCATTGATCAGCCCTAAAGTTCGCATCCCCATCTTCGTGCTGCTGATCGCCACGCTGGTTACCCTGGTCGATATGGCCATGAACGCCTGGCTGCATGATCTACACAAAATGCTGGGGCTATTTATCCCATTGATCGTCACCAACTGCGCTATTCTCGGCCGCGCCGAGGCCTTTGCTTCGCGCCAACCGGTACTGCCATCCATCGTCGACGGTCTAATGATGGGCATCGGTTTCACCCTGGCACTGGTACTGCTGGGTGCCACCCGTGAGATTCTCGGCAGCGGCACCCTGTTTGCCAACGCCAGCTTGTTACTCGGTTCGGGGTTTACCGGCTTGGAGCTGGTGCTGTTCGAAGACTACCAAGGCATCGTACTGATGCTGCTCCCCCCCGGTGGCTTTCTGGCGCTGGGGTTTTTAATCGTCGCCAAGCGTTTGGTTGATCGTCGCTTTGAGCAACGCCCAACCAGCATGCAAGCCAACCTGATCGCCGTAACAGATCTCGACGAATCCTCACCAGAAGGTAATAAAGCATGAATGTCAGCTTAGTTTACGCCCACCCTGACAAACCGCTGTGGCTGGAGTTCGATGTCACCGAAAACAGCACCCTCGGTGAAGCGATCGAAAGCTCGGGGATTCTTCAACGCATTCCTGGCATCGAGCTCGATACTCTCAAAACCGGCATCTTCGGAAAGCTGGCTAAACTGACACAAAAATTACGACCCGGTGATCGTATTGAGATCTACAATCCTGTCTTCGCTGACCCCAAAACCGTCAAACGGCGTGATCGGAATTAAACCAAGCAGGCTACAGCCTGCACAGCACTAAGCCTTGACAAAAGTTCCTTCTAGTGGAACGCGTACGATACAAAAATATTGTTATAAGCCAATTCAGGCGTAACATATAACACATCCATACCGCAACTAGGCCTGTGCTTTATGCAGGCTTTAAACAAAAATAAATAAGTAAGCGGATGTCCTTATGTCAAATAATGCTTTGACGATGAGCAACACTGGTGCCGATCGCCAGGTTGCAGATCATCGGAACACTCAAGCGATGACGGAGTATCCGGTCAGTCGCTGGCTGGCCGGCCAGGTCGAAGATATCGCAGACTGGGTCGCCGAAGAGGTGCCTGTCGCACTGGAGTATAACGGCCTGTCCCACGCCGTGATGATGTGCAGCCCACAAGATCTGGAAGACTTCGCCAGAGGTTTTTCGCTCAGTGAATGCATCGTCGAAGATGCCGATGAGATCTACGATGTGCAGATCTCTAGCCAGGAAGCCGGAATACAGCTCGCCATCACCATCCCGCAATCCCGCTTTTGGGCGCTCAAATCTCACCGCCGCTCATTGGCTGGTCGTACCGGTTGCGGCCTCTGCGGCAAAGAAAGCCTGGCTCAACTAGCCCATTCTCCAGATCCATTTCCTGCCGGTGGTCAGCCCATCGCGGCCAGCGCAATAGAGAGCGCCTGCAACCAGTTGAAAAGCCAGCAACACCTGTTTAATCACACCGGCTCGGTCCATGCCGCAGCCTGGAGTGATGCTGAGGGTAATATCGTCGCCATCCGTGAAGATGTCGGTCGCCATAACGCCCTCGACAAGCTGATCGGCAACAACCTCAACAGTGGCCTGAACCTGAATCAGGGCATGCTGATTATGACCAGCCGCGCCAGCTACGAAATCGTCCAGAAAGCAGCCGTTTGCGGCATATCAGTGATCGCAGCCGTGTCCGGCCCTACCGGGCTGGCGGTACGACTGGCCCAGGATCTGGGTGTGACACTGGTCGGCTTCGCCCGCGACAGCCGACTGTCGGTCTATGCCCATCCCGAGCGGATTGTTTAACCCTAACACAGCCCAAGGAAGCACCGATGAACAGTTCTAATACCAAAACGGTCCCATCTTATTGCTACAACTGTGTCGCAGGGCCAGACCCGATGAAAGTGGAAGTCGTCGACGGTGTGGCCACGCAGGTGATGCCCAATTTTGATGCCTGCGATTCGCACCCCGGCAAGGGCCGTCCGTGCGTCAAGGCCTACGGGTTAGTACAAAAAACCTACAACCCACACCGCGTATTGCAACCGATGAAACGCACCAACCCCAACAAGGGCATGGATGAAGATCCAGGGTTCGTGCCGATTAGTTGGGATGAAGCGTTAACGCTGCTCACCGACAAACTCAACAGCATTCGCGCCAAAGGCCTTATCGATGAGCAAGGAACGCCCCGGACTGCGGCGACTTTCGGCCACGGCGGCACACCGATGTACTACATGGGCACCTTCCCCGCTTTCCTCGCCTCCTGGGGACCGATCGATTTTAGCTTTGGTTCGGGCCAGGGGGTTAAATGCGTTCACTCCGAGCACCTCTACGGTGAGTTTTGGCACCGCGCATTTACCGTCGCCGCCGACACGCCCTATACCCGATTCGTACTCTCGCTCGGCACCAATGTTGATGCCACCGGAGGGCCTTGCGCGATTGCTCGCCATGCCGATGCGCGAGTGCGGGGCTACAAACGGGTCCAGGTCGAGCCGCATCAGTCGGTCACCGGAGCTACCGCCGCCGAGTGGGTGCCGATCCGTCCGAAGACCGATGCCGCGTTCATGTTCGCGCTGATCCACAGCATGCTGCACGACCACCCACGTAATGAGCTCGACATCGACTTCCTGCGTAACCAAACCGCGTCGCCGTATCTGGTCGGTCCGGACGGCTTATACCTGCGCGATCCGAACAGCGCCAAACCGCTAATATGGGATAGCGAACAACAACAGGCGGTACCCTTTGATAGCGCCAACGTGGTACCGGCACTCGAGGGTACCTTTAAGGTCAGGTCTGCGATCAGCGTCGATGCCGATGACGAACGCCATCAACTGAACGATATCGAAGCCACTACCGGCTTTAACAAGCTACTCGATCACATCGCCCAGTACAGTCCGGATTGGGCGGCCAGGGTCTGCGATATCCCGGCCGACACCATCCGTCGGATCGCCTCCGAATACCTCGACAACGCCTGCATCGGCGAGACCATCGAAATTGACGGTGCCACCCTGCCATTCCGGCCGGTGGCGGTAACACTCGGCAAGTCGGTCAACAACGGCTGGGGCGCATATGAGTGCTGTTGGGCCCGGACGGTGATGGCCACCTTAGTCGGCGCCCTTGAAGTGCCTGGCGGCACCCTGGGTACCACCGTGCGCCTTAACCGCCCCCACGAAGATCGCTTACGCTCCGTTAAGCCCGGCATCGATGGCTTTATGGAACAAAAGCTTAACGCCACCGACAAAGAGAACTGGGTGGCCGAGCCAACCGGACGTAACGCCCACACCACCCTGGTGCCGATCGTCGGTAGCTCAGCCTGGAGTCAGGCATTGGGACCCACCCAGTTAGCCTGGATGTTCCAGAAAGATCGTCCCGAAGGGTTCAACCTTCCCGAGCCGACCAAGCCCGATATCTGGTTTGTGTACCGCTCCAATCCGGCCATTTCATTCTGGGACACCCGTAATCTGAATAAATCGATTGCCGACTTCCCCTATACCGTGAGCTTTGCTTACACCCTTGACGAAACCAACTGGATGGCCGACCTGCTGTTGCCCGAGGCCACCGATCTGGAGTCGACCCAATTGATCCCGATTGGCGGCACCAAGTTTGTCGAGCAGTTTTGGAAGCACAAGGGATCGATCTTGCGTCAGAAAGTGGTCGAACCGCAGGGCGAAGCCAAAGATTTCACCTGGATCTCTACCGAGCTGGCCAAACGCATGGACCTGCTGGACAAATACAACACCGCTATCAACCGTGGTGCCGGCGGTGTCGCTCCGTTGAAAGGAGAGGGTTACGATTTTAGTCTGGATGTTAATAAAGCCCATCAACCCGACGAAATCTGGGATGCGGTCTGCAAAGCGACCAGCACTGAACTGAGCAACAACGAGGAAACCAAAGACCTCGATTGGTACAAAGAGAACGGGCTTTACCTAAAACCGATCCCGCAAAAATCCTGGTACCTTTACCCCACCATGAAAGAGCAAGGGATCCGCTTTGAAATGCCTTATCAGGAGCGTTTATTGCGGATCGGTAAAGAGCTGGGTAACCGCCTGCACGAAAAAGATATCGCCTGGTGGGACGAGCAACTCTCCGAGTACTCCGCGCTGCCCGAGTGGCACGATATCCCCGGCCGCTGGGAAACCGCGTTAAAGAACGAAGGCGCTGATCCCGACGATTATCCGTTCTGGCTACTGGCCACCAAGAGCATGCAGTACCACACCGGCGCCAACGTCAGCATCCAACTGATGCGCGAGGTGTCGCAAAACGTCCGCGGCCATACCGGCGTTATCATGAATAGCAGCAGCGCCGCCAAACTGGGGATTGCTAACGGCGATCGGGTGGAGATCCGTTCCAACATCGGCGTCACCATCGGTCGTGCCGAACTGATCCAGGGCGTACGCCCCGACACGCTGGTGATCGTCGGTCAGTTCGATCATTGGGCCACCCCTTACGCTAAGGATCTGGAGATGCCGAGCCTCAATACCATCGCGCCGATGTCCCTGGAACTGACCGACGCCACCGGCTCCGGTGCAGATATCGTTCGGGTCGCCATCAGCAAGGTAAAAGGAGAATCTTCATGAACCGCAATGCCAGGACGATAGTGATCGCCATAAGCAAGGTAAAAGGAGAATCCCTATGACTCGTTACGCCATGACGGTCGACCTGCGTCGCTGCGTCGGTTGTCAAACCTGTACCGCGGCCTGTAAACAGAAAAACGGAACTGCACCAGGCGTTCAGTGGCGCAAGGTGTTGGATATCGAAACCGGCGAATTCCCCGATGTACGCCGCACTTTTATGCCTGTTGCCTGCATGCACTGCGATGAACCACCCTGCGAAGAGGTCTGCCCCACCACCGCCACCCAAAAACGCGACGATGGTTTGGTCAGCATCGACTATGACATGTGTATCGGCTGCTCCAACTGCGTCATGGCCTGCCCTTACGAAGCGCGTTCGATCGCCCACGACGCTAAGTTCGCCTATGGCGACAAGCCGATGGCAAACGAAGCAAAGATGTTTGATCCGGCCAGGATCGAGGTCGCGAGCAAGTGCACCTTCTGCATCGAGCGGATCGATCTTGCTCATGAAAAAGGCCTGACTCCCGGCGTCGATCCAGAAGTGACCCCTGCCTGCGTCAACTCCTGCGCTTCCGGAGCGATGCTGTTTGGCGATATCGAAGATCCCAACAGCAACGTATCTAAGCTATTAAAAGAGACACAGAGCTTCCGTCAACACGAAGAGCTGGGCACCGGTCCAGGCGTTTATTACATATGGGATAAAAACGATGAAGAACTCTAACTCCTCCATCTATTCGAAGGTACAGCGCAACTGGGACTGGCGTGCTGCCGGTAACTTTATCGGCGGCGGTGTCGGCAGTGGCCTGATATTCTGGTCGGTACTGTTAAGCCCGCTGGGCTACGACAGCCTGTGGCTAATGCTCGCAGGGCTGGCACTGGTTGGCGCGGGCCTGTTCTGCGTCTGGCTGGAAATTGGACGGCCCTGGCGTGCGCTGAACGTTTTCAAACATATATCCACCTCCTGGATGTCGCGTGAAGCAATCGTGGCACCGCTGCTGTTTGCAGCCGGAGCCGCTAGCTGGTTATTTGAGCCGCTGCTAGCCTGGCCTACCGCGCTACTGGCGCTACTGTTCCTATACAGCCAATCACGCATTTTGCTGGCCGATAAAGGAATTCCGGCATGGCGTCACCCACGTTGCCCGCAGCTGGTTATCACCACTGGTCTGACCGAGGGCTGCGGTTTACTGATCCTAGCGCTGCCGTTGATCGATACCCACCAGCCCTGGAGCTGGGCGCTGATGCTGATTCTTCTCGGCCTGCGGGTACTGGCGTGGCAGCATTACCGGGCCGGTTTGGAGCAAGCCGGTGCGCCGCCTGCCTGCCAGAAAAAATTTGCTGCGATCAACCCACAATTTCTCTGGCTGGGTCATATCGTACCTGTGGTATTACTTGGCTTTGCTTTCGCTCAGGCTGAAGCGGCAATGCTGGCGGGCATACTGGCTGTTGGCAGCGGTGCCTGGATGAAATATACCCTGATCTGCAAAGCCTCTTTCATCCAGGGCTACAGCATGCAGCACCTGCCGGTGCGAGGCCAACGCGCGGTATCGGCACACTAATCCACCTGGGGAGTCCCCCGGGGCTTTCCTCTTGCGACGGTCCTAGGCCGTCGCCTTTTTCCCCTATAACCTTTCTATTATTACCCCAGCAGCGATAGGCTCAACGGCCCTTCCACTACCGTCAACCCCGCGACCAATGGAGAACCCAAATACCCAACCGTCGTCTTAACACCCGGAAAAGAGCCCTGCAACTCGAGCACGACGACATGGTCGTTTTATGCCGCATCAATGGAGAAGTCGACCCGTCCACTCTCGCAGTAGGTAGCAAAAGCAACATTGTTGATATGATTAAGCCGGCGCTACCAGGCGTCGGCTGGGTAATATTTTTGTATTACAAATAGTCACCAGCCAATACTTTCCATTACAATGATTGGACCTCAATCAAAGTTACCATTGCCATCATGAAGCGAGCCACCGGTACAACAATCGATCACGGTCTCTTACCGCAACTGCTCGGTTACCAGTTGCGCCTGACTCAATTGGCCGTGTTTAAGGATTTTTCAGACAGTGTCAGCGATACGGATATAACACCGAGCCTTTTCGCCGTGCTAGTCGTGATCAACGCCAATCCAGGGCTGAAACAAACCGAGCTAGCCAAGGCCGTACACTTAGACCGCTCCACCGTTGTATCGACCATAGACAAGCTAGAACGGCGAAAGCTGGTACAACGCAAACGTGTAGCAGGTGATCGCCGTACCAACGCCCTACTGTTAACCGATGCTGGCAGCACCCTGTTAGCCCAACTGACTGTAGAGGTGTCCGAACATGAACGGCGATTAGCCGCGCAACTAACACAAACCGAGCGTGAAACCTTGATCCAACTTCTGAGCAAGGTATCTCCAATAAGCGGCTGAGAGCGCGTTGATAGATTCTGAGTTAAGCTTCCATGACAGGCTCAGCGGTACGCAAGCAGAGACCAAACAGACCGCTTTAACCCCAACAGGACGACCCAGCAACGATGACTACTGTGACCTTAAAAGGCGAACCCGTTAACATTAGCGGCACGTTCCCCAACGTCGGCGATCAGGCTGCTGATTTTATTTTGGTTGATAACAATCTCAACGATGTCGGCCTGGATCAGTTCCGCGGCAAAAAGAAACTGCTCAACATCGTTCCCAGCCTCGACACCCCTTTGTGCGCGGAGTCAGCCCGGATGTTTAATTACCGGGCAGGACTGCTTGATAATGTAGCCGTGTTGGTTATTTCGGCAGACCTTCCCTTTGCCCAACAGCGTTTTTGCACCACCGAAGGGGTGGACCAGTTATCGACCTTATCGATGATGCGCAATAGCAACTTTGGCCGCGATTACGGGGTACTGATCGGCGACGGTCCGTTAGCCGGATTGACCACCAGGGCGGTGGTGGTCGTCGATGAGCAGGACCGTATCATTTACACCCAGCTCGTCCCAGAGATCACCACCGAACCCGACTACGAATCAGCGATAGCCGTGCTGAAGAGCTAACCGCATCAGCGCGTTGTGCCACAAGCGTCAGCGATCATCAAACAGGTAATTGAGAACATACCATGAACACGCCGTCCAACATGCTTAATATGACCTCAGAACAGGGAAACGAGGTCTTCATTACCCGCCACCTAATTCGCTTTGGCGATGTTGACCCGGCTGGAATCGCCTACTTCCCTCGCATTCACAACTATATCCACGAATCTTTCGAGAACCTGTGGGAAGAGTATATCGGCGCCCGCTACTACCATGTGATCCAGAACGAACGGGTGGCCTTTCCGATGGCCCATTCGGATGTCGATTTTAAACATCCGCTGCAATTTGGCGACCGGCCGCTGGTCAAGGTGACCTGCTTTAAACTGGGACGATCCTCGCTAGGACTGCGCTATATCTTCGAGGTCAATGGCAAAGTTTGCGTCGATGCGCGAACCACCACGGTCTGCATCAACGCCGATAGCTTCAAGAGTATCGAGATACCGGCCGCCTATCGTAGTTATTTCCAACGGATCATGGCGCCGCTGGATAACGACCAGGATTCCCCCTCCTCTCCTTAACTCGCAGAGAACCTATAAAAAAGCCCGGCAAGCTAACTTGCCGGGCTCTGCAGGATCGAAAACCCGCTTGGTATAAAGCAGTTTAACCTTTCGGGTAGGTCTCAGTAACAACGGTATACCCGTGATCACCCAATTGCTGCCTCACTCCCTGCGGATCATCAGCTTTGAATCGCAAAACCACATGGCGCAAGCCCTCTTCGTCATTTTGATTGTGCTGAGGCGTCATCACACTGACAACATAGCCACCGAGTTCGTCCAGGCAGGCCAACAGCTTTGATAGCGCGCCTTTTTGATCCTTCAATTGAATCGAGAGTCTGGCGGCATCGGGCTCATTACAGCCGGTGATATCGAGGAAAAAGTCCAGCAAGTCGACACTGGTAATAATTCCTACCAGTTTGTCATTCTCTACCACGGGTAAACAGCCGATGGTGTGCTCGCGTATCAGGCAGGCGGCATCCTCTACCAACGTCTTGGGCGAACACGACACCACATTGCGGTGCATAATATCCCTGGCCGTCAGCTTTGACAGCAGATAGTTCACCTCACCGGCTGACAGGGTGGTGATATCCGAAGGCGAGGCTTTCTGCACATCGCGATGCGACAGCACCCCCTGTAAACGACCATCCGCATCGGTCACGGGTATGTGACGGATCCGCTTAGCCTGCATCAGCCCCGCCAGGTGGGTCATTTTGGTATTTTCTTCGACCATCAGCACATCAGAGGTCATGATCGTTTCTATATACATCGGTTAATTCCTCTAAACAGGGGCTCCCGCCGCCTGGAAAACGATTGTCTAAGGCTTAATGGCCTAAATAGGCTTTCTGTACCGATTCATCATTGAGCAGCTCTTCGGCGGAGGCGGAGAACGCCACCCGGCCCGACTCGAGCACATAGCCCCGATCGGCAATTTTCAACGCCGCACGGGCATTCTGCTCAACCAATAAGATGGTCACACCCTGGTTATTGAGATCCTGGATCACATTAAAAATCTCCCCGACCAGCAGTGGTGATAAGCCCATAGAGGGCTCATCAAGCAGTAACAGTCTGGGTTTGCCCATCATCGCACGGCCGATGGCCAGCATCTGCTGCTGCCCGCCGGAAAGGTTGCCGGCCGCTTGCAGTCGCTTCTCTTTCAAGATCGGAAACAGGGAATAGATATTTTCAATCTCGGCTTCAATCACCGCTTTATCATCTTTACGGGCAAAGGCCCCCAACTGCAGATTATCGTTGATACTCAACGGCGCAAAGACCTGTCGCCCTTCAGGCGAATGACAAATCCCACCGGCGGTAATTCGATGAGCGGGCCGATTGGTAATATCCTCCCCTTCGAACATGACACTGCCAGCACTGGCACGCTGTACACCCGAGAGGGTATGCAACAGGGTGGTTTTACCAGCACCGTTAGCCCCGACAATGGTTACCAATTCGCCGGGATATACCTCAAGACTGATATCGACGATCGCTTGAACCGGCCCATAATGACTCACCAGCCCTTCTACCTTGAGGGTCGGGTTCAGTGAGACTTTCGATTGAGATGATGAGTCTACTTGTTGCTGTTCGATCGACATATCACACATCCTCGCCTAGATAAGCCTTGATAACAGCTGGATTATTCTGCACCTCTTGTGGCGTCCCTTCGGCCAACAGACAACCAAACCCCAGCACTAACACCCGGTCAGAGATCTGCATCACCAGCCCCATATTATGCTCAACCAGCAGGATCGTAATACCTCGCCCCTTAAGCCGTTGGATCAACTGCCGCATCTCGACCGTTTCGGTATCGTTAAGCCCAGCTGCGGGCTCATCCATGGCTAAAAACTTTGGATCCGACGCTAGCGCTCGGGCAATTTCCAGCCGTTTCAACTCACCGTAAGGCAACGACCCCGCTTCCCGGTCTGCCAGATGTTCGAGTCCGCACAACGCCAAAGCGTCCATCGACCACTCACGCACCTGACGCTCTTCGCGTATCACCGAAGGCAACCGCAGGGCGGCCTTAATCAAGCCGGTACGGGTACGCATGTGACAGCCCACCATGACATTTTCCAACACCGTCATGTTGTAAAACACCTGCAGGTTCTGAAAAGTTCGCGAGATACCCTGAGCGGCTATTTGATGGGTTTCCATACCGGCTAAATCCTTACCGGCAAAGGTGATTGAACCGCCGCTGGGGACATAATAACCACAGAGCATATTAAACAGGGTGGTCTTGCCCGCCCCGTTCGGCCCAATAACCGAATAGATTTCGCCTTCGGTAACCGAAAAGCTCAGGTCGGTCACCGCCGCCACGCCACCAAAGTGCTTATCCAAATTTACGGCTTGTAAAATTGTCATGAGTCACACTCCAGGGTTTTTTGAGCATCTTGAGGCTTCTGTGAAGGGGCAGAGCGATGATTCAACACCGCGCGTATCTTTTGCGTCAGGAACACAAACAAACCCTGCGGCATAAAGATCATGCCACCCATCAAGATGCCGCCGAAGATGAGCATTTCATAATCTTCAAACACCACCAATGTCTCAGGCAATAATGTCAGCACGATAGCACCGAACACAGCACCATAGGTGGAAGCCATTCCGCCCAATACAACCATGGTGACGATCTCAATCGAAAAACCAAAACCAAACGACTCGGGGCTAACAAACGCCTGTTGGTGGGCAAACAGACTCCCCGCTAGCGAAGCAAACATGGCCGAGAGAACGAACACATTGGTCCGGGTTCTGACCGTATCAACCCCCATCATCTGGGCAGCGAATTCCGAACCGTGTACTGCTCGCAACTCACGTCCGGAACGCGAGTCGATGATATTCAGCGACACCAGTATCGCCGCCAACGAGAAGAACGCGATCATGCCGTACCAACGCAGGTCAGTATCGATCTCAAAGCCAAACAGTGACAACGTGGGAATATCGCCCAAACCATCGGGGCCTCCACTCCAGGAAGACTCTTGCACCAGGATGATATTGACGATAATGCCGAAGCCGAGCGTCGCCATGGCCAAATAATGGCCTTTAAGTTTGAGTATTGGCCGAGCCACCAGGTTGGCAATCACATAGACCAACCCTAACCCCACCAGCATCGCCAGCCAGGCATTGAGCTCAAAGCGTGTCGTTAGCACCGCCGAGCTGTAAGCCCCGATGCCAAAGAACGCCGCATGCCCTAGCGATATTTGGCCGGCATAGCCGATAAACAGATTCAAGCCGACGGCCAAAATCACGTTTAGCAGGATGGTCGCACCGACGACGGTGACAAAATAGTTATCGGGAAACAGTATCGGCAACAGCGCCACTGCCGCGGCATAAACATAAAAACCTTTAAGACGATTCATACACGATCCACCGATTTGAAACCGAATAGCCCGCTAGGCTTGAAGAACAGCACCGCTAAGATAATGACGAAAGCTATCGCATCTTTATAACCGGAAGAGATCAAACCTGCTCCCAGTGACTCCAGCACTCCCAATACCAAACCACCTGCAACAGCACCCATTGAGCTTCCCATACCACCGAGAATCGCTGCAGCAAAACCCTTCAACCCCAACATCGTGCCCGCATCAAAAGAGGTGAAGGCGATCGGAGCTATCAACAATCCGGCCACCGCACCAATGGCGGCAGAGAGACCGTAAGAGGTCAGCAACATCAACTTGACATTAATGCCGACCAAACCGGCGGCGGTCTTGTTACACGAGCATGCCAGGATGGCTTTTCCGATTAGGGTTTTATCAAAGAAATATCGTACCCCAAGGACCAAAACGACGGTGATCCCCATAATCCAGAGATTCTGTGGCACCATAGTTGCCGCGCCAATCTGAATCGGTTCATCGCCGGTAAACGCCGGCATACTGAAAATATCTTTCCCCCAAATCAGCAGCGCAGCTCCTCGCAAGAAGATAGAAGCCCCGATGGTGATAATGATGGTGGCAACAACCGATGCACCACGGGCGGGCTCGATCGCAAATTTATTTAAGCAAAACCCAACCAGCGTCACGATGACTATCGCTACCAGCAGCGCGAGAGGATAAGGCACTCCTGCTCCAAGCAGCCCCACCACAGACATGGCGCCCAACATGACAAACTCACCCTGAGCGAAGTTCACCACGCCAGAAGCGTTATAGATGATGGCAAAACCCAACCCTACCAGGGCGTAGGTCGAACCGATGGATAGGCCAGTAGCCAGAAACTGAATAATCTGATCAAACATATGCTTTACCTCAGTCTGCAACCTCACTCAGCAACCACCCTCATTTCCGACAGAATATTATCTGCAAGGTTATGGCAGGCAGCCGCTGAGCTATCCTAGAGAAAAATGAAAACCAGCCTTAGTTGACCAGCGTCCAGTCTCCATTACGAATTTCAAGCATACGGAATGCGTCCAGGCCAAGACCCAGATGGTCGTCTTTGCTCATGGTAAAGATGCCGCCGGTACCAACAAAATCCTTGGTGGCTTCGATCTGATCGCGAACCGCCGTTTTATCGGTAGAGTTAGCGCGGTCGATCGCTTCCAGAGCGATATGCAAGCCGTCGTAGGCATGCCCACCAAAGGTCGATACCGGGCCGTATTTGGCTTCATAGGCGCTTTTGAAAGCCACCAATACCGCTTTCTGCTTGTCACTATCGTCCAGCTTATCGGCAACTAACAGTGCCGCTGCGGGCAAACGCACACCTTCGGCTGCATCACCAGCCAGCTCGATATACTTCTTAGACGCTACACCGTGGGATTGATAAAGAGGTAGTTCGATTCCAAGCTGACGGATGTTCTTGGTCACAATTGCGGGCCCAGAACCAAAACCAAAGTTTAGAATCGCTTGTGCATCAGAGGCACGAATATTAGTCACCTGAGCGGTCATATCGGTATCTTTTCGGCCGTATGATTCGTCCGCCACGATAGTGATACCAAAGTCAGGTGCCAGCGCCAGGCTCTGGGCGCGGCCCGACTTGCCGAAACCGCCATCACCGCTAATCAGCGCGACCTTGGTAATGCCACGCGCCTGCATATCTAGATAGACCTTGGATGCTGCCATCCGGTCGGTGTGTGGTGTTTTAAAGGTCCAGGGACTAACCGGATCAACGATTTTCACCGATCCAGCCAAAGAGATGAAAGGCACACCTGATTTTTCGATTTCAGGCATTGAAGCCAGAGTGCTACCCGAGGTAGAGCCACCTACGATGACATCGACTTTGTCACGCTTGATCAGGCGCTTGGCAAAGTTAACCGCTTTTTTGGCGTTACCGCCGGTATCGTAATGCACCAGCTCAACTTGTTTGCCATCAATGCCGCCTTTGGCATTGATATCTTCGATATACATCTGCAGCGTCTTTAACTCAGGATCCCCGAGAAAGGAAGCAGGTCCCGTAACTGAAAGGAACGTTCCTACTTTAATGGTATCGCCCGCAGCTAACACAACACTACTCGCAGACAGCATCCCTAAAGCCACTGCTGCCATACCTGCCAAACACTTATTCCGCTTTTTCATGATTCATATCCTTACTTGAGTACTTATTTATTTTTGTATTACAACTCTCGGTACAGGAAATATAATTCAGACCTATAGCATCTTCTTACACTTCATACATAACTTATAGTGCATCAAGACTTTTAGGAAAAGAAGACAGTGCTCTTTCAAACATTCCACTGCGTGGAACGATCGACACTCTGCAGGCCATACCCTTAACAAGCATCAAGAAACTAAGCAAAAAAACAGGAAAGGTCCGAACTAGCCCTTACGCCTTAGCATGGCTTCTGGGTACTGGCTTTCAGAGAGATTGAAGGTTAAGACAACGCTTATACTGCAGGATTATCATTTTCCAACACAGCCGACAAATGATCAGCGGCTTCTCTTAACCTTGGATAAAACTGTGACTCGATCAAAGCCTGCTCAACCGCATCATCTGGCCATGCAATGTTGATACAGGCCTTTATCCGACCATGTAAAAAAACCGGTACCGCAATGGCGCCTTGAGCATGGGCCGGTGCAGGCCACTCATGAGCCTTTCGTAACCCATATCCATGCTGGCGAACCCGCTGTAGCATCGCATCCAACCAAGCCTTATCCGCTGCTAAGACCCCTGGTTCACCACCGGCGGCGATAACCCGCTCGATAATCTCGTCACGCTCAGTATCAGAGCAAAAAGCCAGATACGCATGCCCCAGTGCAGACCTTAAGATACCTACTTTAACGCCTACCACTTCGGGTCGAACTGCCACTACTTGTTTCTTTCGTGTTCGTTCTACCACCTCCATAAACAGCCCTCTACGGACCGCAACGTACGAAGGCCAAAAAAGGTCACTCTTCAGCTCATCGAGGATCGGCCCTGCCGCTTCAGCCAGCGCATCTGCGGCGAGTAAATTATCGGTCAAACATCTAAGCCGAAAAGAGAGCCGGTAGTGCTCATCGCTCAGTCCGCGATATACCCAGCCATGATGTTGCAAGGTATTGAGTATTCTAAGCAAAGTGCTCTTAGGCAGCGCTGTCGTATGACTTAACTTCGACAGCGACACCGGGGCTTCCTGGCGAATACATTCGACCACCTGCAAGCCGCGCGATAACACTCTGATCTGCTTTTCCATGCCCTGATCTGCCCATCAATAAAGCAAAAAGAAATGCTCTTGAAGCACCGTCGTCAGCTCATCTGCTGCAGCCCGTAAACGGGGGTAATAGGTATCTTCTACCTGCTCTGCCGTCACCGCCCCTTCAGGCCAGACAATGTTGATACAAGCTTTGACCCGCTCTTCGACAAACACCGGCACTGCAAGCCCGCCAAGCGCACCGGCGGGGGCGGGCCAGGCACCCGCATCACGCAACCCATAACCGCGCTTACGCACCAGTTCAACCATCTGCCCGAGCCACTCATTATCTTGCGCCAAGCGTCCTTGCTCCCCTTTCTGCAGCATAAGTCGTTCTAATATTTCCTCTCGCTCGGTGTCAGAACAGAAGCTGAAGTAAGCATGCCCCACGGCCGAGCGCAAGATTTCCGGCTCGACCCCCATTGAATCCCGATTCACTACCACAACCTGTTTCTTACGGGTTGTTTCAACGATGGCCATCACCAGCCCTTTACGGATCGCCATATCCGACGGCCACAAGACATCCGCCTGCAAACCATCCAGAATCGGCCCTGCAGCCTCAGCTAATGCATCCACCGCCATCAGGTTATCGCCGAGATGATGCAGGTGATACGACAAGCGATAACGGTCATCCCCTATGCCACGGTAGACCCAGCCCTCTTCCTGCAACGTATGAAGCATCCGCAGCAAAGTGACCTTAGGCAGCTCGGTGCCTCTATGCAGCTCCGCAAGCGAAACAGGTGGATGCGACTGCAAGTATTCGATCACATGCAGACCTCTGGAAAGCGCTCTAATCAGGTTTTCCATATATCCCCTACTCCATACTCAATTCAAATAACAGCTAAGGAACCCTTAACTCCGCAATAATCTATTCAACCTTTCTCTGCATCCCAGCAGTACTACCAACTCTCCATTTCCATAACAGCGGGCAGCGCTTGCTTGTTGACGAAGCCTCTGTCATACCCCTAACTATCAGTTCCACCTAGTGGAATAGCAACCTATTCAATACATTGCAACCCCGCGAACACTTGATGCATTATAAAACACAGATTGGATATATCTGATATTAAGACATGCACTATATTGCATAGCAAGTTTTATTTATCCTCTCTCGAGCAACACGGCAAACCCAACAATAATAATGAGGGAAGCACTGTGAAAAACAGCCTTAACGTCGGCGCCACTTCAACCTGCCGAATCGACATCGACCGCGACCGTACCATTGAATTTATGGGTGACGAGTGTCGCGTCTACTCCACCCCCAACCTGCTTTATGATATCGAGATGACTTGCCGCAACCTGCTACTGGAGTATTCCGATGCAGGCGAAGATTCTGTTGGAACGCG
This sequence comes from Amphritea sp. HPY, assembly GCF_050870985.1. Taxonomy (NCBI): domain Bacteria; kingdom Pseudomonadati; phylum Pseudomonadota; class Gammaproteobacteria; order Oceanospirillales; family Oceanospirillaceae; genus Amphritea; species Amphritea sp. HPY. The sequence goes on from NZ_CP194015.1 coordinate 2,275,806, forward strand.
CATAGAGCTGGATCACATCGGCGCGACGCTGGAAGGGATGTGGGTCGATATCCAGGTCACCGTCAACGAAGCCAAAGGTCGAGCTGTCAGTTTCGACGTCCTGGTCACCGACCCGTTAGAGAAAGTAGCGATGGGCAAACACAGTCGCTTCGTCGTCGATCTCGAACAGACCGCCGGCCGCCTCAAGGCCAAATCGACCAAGGTCGCGTCGCTGCCCAAATAAAGCAGCTAGCGATCGGTCGCTATGATGGGAGCGCTAGATACAGGCAACTTAGCAATAAGCTACTCGCCCCGCTCCCACATCGATTAATACGGTGCCACGAGAACAAAGCCATAAAAAAGGTACGTATGCTATGCATGAACTTCGAATTCACGGTCGCGGCGGACAGGGCGCTGTTTTGGCTTCCAAGATCCTGGCCAAGGCTCTGGTGGAAGAGGGTAAGTTTGTCACGGCGATCCCCGCCTTTGGTTTTGAGCGACGAGGCGCTCCGGTCGCGGCGTTCATCCGTTTCGATGACCAGGAGATCCGCCGGATCAATAATATCTACGCGCCAAACTCGGTGTTGAGCATTGACTCCTCGGTGATCCGTTCGATCAATGCCTTTGAGGGATTACAACCTGGTGGAACCTGGGTCCATACCACCAAAGAAGCCAAAGAGCAGCTAACCCTACCCGAAGACCTCAGCACACTGGGGCTCTGCGATGCCGTCACTATTGCGATGGAGATCTTTAGACGTCCGATCACCAATACCATTATGCTCGGCGCCTTCGCCAAAACCACGGGCGCGGTATCACTCGAATCACTAAAAAAAGGGTTAGAAACCGCCAACTTCAGAGATGCCGGGTTGCAACAAAATATGTTGGCAATAGAGCGCGGTTACCACGAAACCCAGGTCTACCATTTACAGCAGCATCTTGTGGAGGCCATCTGATGACAACATCCACCAAAAACCCGACTCCCAACCTCATTCCTCATAAGGTTGTTTATCCGGAGAAGGTACCCGACAACCTCTGTCCGGTCGCCAGCGAGTGCGCCACGATGTTGCCCGGTGATTGGCGCGCAGAACGCCCAGTCGTTGATAGGGAGAAGTGCGTCAAATGCGCCACCTGCTGGATCTACTGCCCGGTGCAATGCATCGTCGAAAAACCGGCCTGGTTCGATATCGACCTGGACATCTGCAAAGGCTGCGGCATCTGTGCTCACGAATGCCCACATCGGGCCATCACCATGATCGAAGAGGTTGGGAGATAATTCATGACCGCAATAGAAATAGCAATCACTCCCGATATTGACGATAGCCGCTATCAGTCCAAAACACTGGTCTGCGATGGCAACGAAGCGGCGGCCTGGGGAGTAGCCCTGGCGCGTCCAGATGTGATGGCGATCTACCCCATCACCCCGCAGTCATCACTGGTCGAGTACCTTTCCCAGTTTGTCGCCGAAGGCATTATCGATGCCGAGTTGATGAACGTCGAGGGCGAACACAGTGTGATGTCCGCACTCCAGGGTGCCGCCCTGGCGGGTGCTCGCACCTATACCGCCACCTGCGGCCCAGGCCTGGCTTTTATGTTCGAACCCTACATCAGGACCCCCGGCCTGCGTTTACCGATGGTCGCCAGCCTGGTCACCCGCGATACCCTAACCCCGCAATGTGTCTGGGGTGGTCATCAGGACGCAATGCTGGTTAAAGAAGCCGGCTGGATCCAGATGTATTGCGAGACCGTACAGGAAGTCCTGGACACTACCACCATGGCCTTTCGGATCGGCGAACACCCCGACGTGATGCTACCGGTCAACGTCAACAGCGACGGTAACTATCTCTCCTACGGTGTCACCGGTATTCAACTGCCCGCTGCACCGCTGGTCGATGCATTTATGGGCGAAAAAAATGTTAACTGGCATGCCGCCCTCGATCCTGAGCGGCCGATGGCGATCGATCCCCTTACCGGCGGTGCCGGAGGCCCGGGACCATCGATGTTCGCCAACTACCGCAAGAGCCAGTGCGACGGCATGCAGAACGCGTTGCGAGTCATCGAAGAGACACACAAGGATTGGGGCGACCGCATCGGTCGCTACTACTCACCCCTGGTGGAAGAATATCGACTCGACGATGCCGATTATGCACTGGTTACTATCGGCAGCATGACCGGAGCTGCCAAAGATGCGGTCGACCTGGCCCGTGATCGAGGTGAAGCGGTAGGCATCATCAAGATAAAAACCTTCCGCCCATTCCCGGTTGAAGCGATCAACCGAGCCCTGAGCAAGGTCAAGGCGATCGGCGTGGTCGATCGCTCGGTTAACTTTGGTTGGAACTGCGGACCGGTCTATCAAGAGACCCTCGCCGCAGCACAACGACTGCAACGCTTCCTGCCTTCGGCCAGTTTTATCGGCGGACTTGCGGGGTCGGATATCACCGTCGAGCACTTCTCTCAGGTGATCGAAGATACCGCCCAGCTACTTAAGGGTCATCATTATGACGAACCCATCTGGATCAACCGCAACGACTAATTCAAGGAGAGACCATGCTACACAGTAAATACTTGATTATCGGCAGCTCTCACGCAGCGCTCGAAGCGGTAGCCGCGATCCGAATGCAGGATCCTGATGGTAGCCTGACACTGATCACGCGTGATGATCACCTGCCCTATTCGCCAACGGTGCTGCCTTATGTCGTCTCCGGTCGATCCCACCCAGACGATATCAGTCTTAAGGATCAGGCCTACTTCGACCTGCATGCAATCAACTTTATTCCCGGTCGCAGGGTCGAAAAGATAGAACCCGATAACCGCTGCGTGATGCTCGATAACGGTCAGCAGTGGCAATACGATAAACTACTGCTGGCAACGGGCGCCAGCCCGCTGATCCCGCCGGTGCCAGGCCTCGATCAAACCGAGTTTTTAGTACTGCGCACGCTAGACGATGCCATCGCCCTGCGCCAAGCCTCCAAACAGGCTAAAAAAGCGATCGTACTGGGCGCCGGTCTGGTCGGTATGCACGGTGCTGAGAATCTGGCCGAAGCCGGTCTGGAGGTTACCCTGGTCGAGATGCAAACCCAGGTGTTGCCGGGCTACTTCGATCCGCAGGCAGCCGGTTTGATCGAGTCGGCATTCAGCCAACACGGCGTGACGATGAAGATGGGTCACCGGGCAGTTCGAATTGAGCAACAGGATAACAGCGTTCAAGTTGAACTCGAAAACGGTGAGACCCTGGAGGCCGATCTGCTGCTGGTTAGCACCGGCGTCAAACCGGTCACCGATTACTGCGCTGGCAGTGGCATCGAGACCGACCAGGGAATTCTGGTGGACGACCATATGGCCACCAGTCAAACCGATATCTGGGCCGCCGGGGATGTCACCCAGGCAGGCGATTTTTACAGCGACGCCCAGGTTGTCACCGGTATCCTGCCCGATGCGGTCGAGCAGGGCCGGATCGCGGGTATGGCGATGAGCGATGACCCTTGCCTCAAATCCTACAGCGGAGGCATACCGATCAACACCTACACCTTTTACGGTCAACAAGCGATCTCCGTCGGAGTCAGCGACGTCTCCACCGGTACCCTTGCAGGCTGTAGCGAGGTCGAATTGAGTGTCGATACTGACAATGGTTTTTTCCAGAAAATCATCTTCAAAGATAATCAACTACAGGGGATATCCGGCATTAATGCGGCCCTGGACCCCGGCATCATGTGGCAACTGATTCTGCGCCGCATCGACCTTGCCGAGGACAAAGCGGATTTCGTGGCTAAGCCACTGGAAACCGGCCGCCGACTCATGTCCAGAGCCTGGCGCTAACGCCGTCGACTACCCCTGAAGGAGATACCAAAGTGGCTTTAGGTTACAACACGATCACATTCAATCCGGATAAGTGCGACGGCTGCGGCGACTGCATGCGCGCCTGCTCACAAACCAAAGCCGGTTCTGACGACCCGGTTCATTCACGGATTCAAATTCTCGCCAACAACGAGACACAATCCACTGCAGAGCAACAGAGCTCAATTGAGCTGGCGATGTGCCGCCAATGCGGCGATCCTAAGTGCGTATCGAGCTGCCCCGCCGCCGCACTGAGCAAAGACCTGAACAGCGGTACCATCGATTGGGATTCATCCAGATGCGTCAACTGCCTGCTCTGCACCGTCGGTTGTGCCTTCGGTGGTATTACCTATAACGCCGAAGTCGGTCATGTCACCAAGTGCGACACCTGCGACGGCAACCCCGCTTGCGTCAAGGTCTGCCCCCACGGGGCCTTGGAGTACAACACCTCCGGTAGTGTCTACAGTCGCATTGGCGACAAAGAGGACCTGTTTGTACCGGGTCTGTCAGCCTGCCAGGGCTGTAACTCGGAACTGCTTATTCGCCATACCCTGCGCAACGTCGGCTCCAATGTCGTGGTCGCCACCCCTCCCGGCTGTATTCCCGGAATGGGCACGGTCGGCTACAACGGCAAGACCGGCACCAAGGTTCCGGTTTTCCATCCACTGCTGACCAATACCGCATCGATGTTGGCGGGGATTAAAAAGCAGTACAACCGCCTCGGCCGGGACGTTACCATGTTAGCCCTGGCTGGCGACGGCGGCGTCGGCGACGTCGGCTTCCAATCCCTCTCGGGAGCGGCGGAGCGTAACGAACAACAACTGTTTATGTGTGTCGATAACGAAGGCTACATGAACACCGGCATGCAGAGTTCTGGCAGCACCCCGGCCGGTTCCTGGACCTCGACCACCCCGGTGGGCAAGGAGATGCAAGGCAAGCGCACCGATGCCAAGAACATGGCCAAGATCATGATGATGCATAACTGCGAATACGTCGCCACCGCATCGCTGTCCTTTATGGACGACTATTACGACAAACTCGACAAGGCACTGGCCGCCTCGAAACGCGGTTTCGCCTATCTGCATGTTTACGCCCCCTGCCCCACTGGCTGGCGTTTTCCGGCAGCAGAAACCATCGAAGTCTGTCGCAAACAGGTCGAGAGTAACTTCGTCACGCTGTGGGAGTTCACCCCTGATCAGGGGCTACAATTCACCCGCAGCGTCGACAAACCCGCACCCTTAGCCGACTACTTGAAACAGATCGGTAAATACCGTCACCTGAACCAGGATCAGATCGATCACCTTCAGCGCCGGGTCGATAATCAGGTCAAAAGCCTGAAAGCGTTCGAGCAAACCAGCGCAGTATCCTGACTGCGCAACGATAATTACGAGACGGCTGAAGACTCAGCGTTACGACATAAGACGTATCAACAATAAGGACACGGATTACTGGCATCGCCCAATAACCTTAAAAAATGGATGGCGATAGCGGTCAATTAACTCTTCAATAAAAATAACAGGGAGACGACCCCAATGAGCGTCAGCAACAGTACAGCGGCACTAGATATCGCCAGCGATAGTAGTAGCGAGCGTTATATGTACCAACCGGAGATAGAAACCCTTCCCCGAGAACAACTGGCGGAATTACAGTTGGATCGGTTGAAGAAGACCTTGCATCACGCCTATAACAATGTCCCCCATTTCAAACAGAGTTTTGACAAAGCAGGGGTCTCTCCCGACGACCTGGAAACCTTAGCCGACCTGGCTAAGTTCCCTTTCACTGTCAAGACTGACCTGCGGGATAATTACCCGTTTGGGATGTTTGCGGTGCCTAAGAATGAGGTTTCCCGCATTCACGCCTCCTCCGGCACCACCGGAAAGCCGACGGTCGTTGGTTACACCAAGGGCGATCTGGATCGCTGGGCTCAGCTGGTAGCCCGTTCAATCGCCTGCGCGGGAGGTCGTCCCGGCGACATGCTGCATAACGCCTATGGCTACGGACTGTTTACCGGCGGTTTGGGCGCCCACTACGGAGCAGAGAAGCTCGGTTGTACGGTAACGCCGATGTCGGGCGGCAATACCGAAAAACAGAACATCGTGATGAACGATTTTGGCGCCGAGATACTCTGCGCTACCCCCTCATTCGCGCTCAACCTGGCCGATAGTGCCGAGAAACAGGGTATCGACCTGCAGTCAGGACCATTGCGAACAGGTATCTTCGGTGCCGAACCCTGGAGTGATGCGATGCGGGCCGAACTGCAGCAACGCCTCAACATCAAGGCGGTCGACATCTACGGCCTGTCCGAGATCATGGGACCGGGAGTCGCCATTGAGTGCTGCGAAGAGCAGAGTGGACTGCACGGCTGGGAGGACCACTTCCTGTTCGAGATTATCGATCCAGGCACCCAGCAGCCGCTACCCATAGGCGAAGTTGGCGAACTGGTCATTACTACCCTGACCAAAGAAGCGCTGCCGATGATCCGTTATCGGACCCACGACATCACCCGACTCAGCCACGAGCCTTGCTCCTGCGGTCGCACCCATGTGCGGATTCTTCGTGTCACCGGACGCAACGACGATATGATGATCATCCGCGGAGTTAACGTCTACCCGTCGCAAATCGAGTCTGTCCTGGTGGGCTTCCCCAACGTTGCTCCGCATTATCAGCTGCTGATCCGTCGCGATGGCAACATGGATACGCTCGATGTCGATGTCGAGGCCGATCCCAGTGTTAACCCCGACCATTATCCAATGCTCGCCGCCGAGGTCCGGCATCACATCAAATCCTTTGTCGGTATCACCTGTAACATCTTCATCAAAGCGCCAGGGGAGATCCCCCGGTCTGAGGGGAAGGCGGTTCGGGTGAAAGACCTGCGCAAAAACAACCCAGCGCCTTAGCCTGGGAACACCTGCCGGTAGTCGCCTACACAAGCGTGACTACCGGTGATTATCCCGCACCCCGCTAATCATTACTTGCTTCAGCGTTTGATCCGCTTGGTTAACCAGCCCGGTGGACCCAGCGCCAACACCATACCCAGCAGCGAACAAGCGCCCCCGCCAGTTAAAACCAGTGAATCGACTCGCTCAGGAAGGTGACCGCCAAGGCTGCGCCAAATAGCGGCGTTAAGTTCACCGACAGCGATGGTGGCGCCGAGTAAGAAAGCGATTGAAACCGGAAGTGAAGCTTTTGCGATGTGACCGAAAGCCAGCGACTACGTCATAGAAGTCAAGCCTCTAGCCTTAATCCAAAAAAAGGGGCAACAACCGTTGCCCCCTTTTTATGATCACTTAGCGCTTATTTGATCGCCAGACTCTCAATCGAATTAACCAAAGTTTGGCTTGCGGCTCTCCAGGAACGCAGCCATCCCTTCGGTACGATCAGGCGTCGAAAAGCTCAGCCCGAACAGATCACTCTCCATGATGCAGGCGTTATCCAGATCCAGATCCTGGCCGCGCTGCACCAGCTCTTTGGTTAACTGAATCGCGGTACCGCTCTTCCCCGCAATCATCGATGCCAGCTTCAAGCCCTCATCCAACAGCTGCGGCTGCGGATAAACATGGTTAACCAGGCCGCGCTGCAGCGCTTCCTCTGCAGAGATGTTACGACCGGTGACCAGCAGCTCCATCGCCATTGCGGTACCGACCAGGCGCGTCAAACGCTGGGTACCGCCAAAGCCAGGGGTGACCCCCAGATTGACCTCGGGCTGACCAAACTTGGCATTATCGGACGCCAGAATAAAATCACAGCTCATCGCCAGCTCACAACCGCCGCCCAACGCATAACCGTTGACCAGTGCCACCACGGGGATACCCAGCGTCTCCAGACGGCGGAACAGATGCATGCCGTGCTCGGCAAACGCCTTACCCTCAAGCGGACTAAGGTTGCTCATGTGGGCGATATCTGCACCGGCGACAAAGGCTTTTTCACCACTGCCGGTGATCAGCAATACCCGCGCGCCCTTGTCAGCGATAACCGTCGAAACAGCTTCATTCATCTCTTCCAGTGTCTGGGCATTCAGTGCATTGAGCACTTTGGGCCGATTGATTGTCAGCAGGTAAACACCGTCGCGGACCTGTTCTAGTAAAATATTGCTGAAGGTTTCAGGATCTATCGTACTCATAGTTTACCCCCTTAACTGTATTGAATTAGCTATATTGAAAAAATCCACGCCCGGACTTACGCCCTAAGTACCCCGCATCGACCATCTGTTTTAGCAATGGACAGGGGCGGTATTTTGAATCACTGAAGCCATCATGCAGCACTTCCATGATACTCAGGCAGGTATCCAGGCCGATCAGGTCGGCCAGCGCCAGCGGCCCCATCGGGTGCCCCATGCCCAGTTTCATCACGGTGTCGATCTCCTCGGCACTGGCCAGGCCTTCGTACAGGGTGAACACCGCTTCGTTGATCATCGGCAGTAAAACGCGGTTGGCCACAAAGCCCGGTGCATCCTTGACATCGACCGGCACCTTACCCAACTGTTTGGCCATCCCGGTGACCCGGTCAAACACCTCATCGTCGGTCTGCAACGCTCGAATCACTTCGACCAATTTCATCATCGGTACCGGATTCATAAAGTGCATGCCGATCACCTTACCTGGCCGTTCGGTAACGGCCGCAATACGGGTGATGGAGATAGAGGAGGTGTTGGTTGCCAAAATCGCCAGCGGCTGGCAAATCCGGTCGAGGTCTTTAAAGATAGCCTGTTTGATCGCTTCGACTTCGGTGGCGGCTTCGATAGCCATATCCACCTGCGCCAACGATTCGGTTGAGGTGCTGGTTTCAATACGCCCCAGCGCACTGGCTACCTGCTCTGCTGTGATTTTTTCCTTAGCCTGCATACGCTTCAGGCTAGCCTTGATCGTCGCCATACCGCGATCAATCGCCTCCTGGCTTTGATCACACAAAGACACTTTGAGTCCCGCTACTGCACAAACCTGGGCTATACCGTTGCCCATTTGGCCTGCACCTACCACACCTACATGCTCAATAATCATTGCCGTCTCCACTGTTTTCAGAGTACATAAAACCCTGTAATACATACTTTTATGCCCTGCACAAAAACCAATACACGGCGTAGCCTGCGCACGCAAAAAACAACATAGCGAGGTAATTTGGCTACAAGTCTACGTCGATCAAACCTAAGGGCGCTGCGAACAATTCCCGGGAAATCAGGCCCTGTTCGCAGGCCTAAAATTAACTATCCAGGCCCTGAATCCGTTCCGAATATAACCGTGCCTGGGTATAACGGGCCAGCGCTTGCATCCCGCGCCCGCACGAGCGGAACACACAAACGCCCTGATCCATCAATTTTTCCGCCATCGGATCGTACAGCGTGCCGCCGTCAACAATACCGATGATCGGCTTATCCTGCTCGGCTACCAGTTTAGGCAGCAACTGCACAACGCTAACCTCATCCTTTAGATCAAAGCCGGCACGGCTACAGCGAACCAACGTCCGCATCATCGGCGACAACGGGTCCAACCCCACCACGACCGCATCGACATTGTCTGCCTCGGCAAAAGCCTGGGTGCACTGTACGTGAGCTTCGTCATCGGCTCCGGGGTTGATATCGATCGGGTTACGCACCTCCATCAACGCATCCAGCCGCTTGGCGATCAGAATATCCTCAAGCCGCTGCTGTGTTTCGGGTTTAATCGCTGCCATCTCAAGTGCGAAACGCCCGGCAACAATACTGTCAGCCATTCCGACCGTTTCAAATCCGGCACCGCTGACACCGGCAACCCGTGCCCCTTCAAGGGTTTTATCGTGCAGACAACTGGCGATATAAAACAGGTCGTCAAACTCGGTAAAATCAGCCGCAACCATCGCCCCCGCCTGCTCCAAAATTGTCTCACAGAGCGAATAATCACCAGCAATCGATGCCGTATGCCCCAACGCGGAGGCCTGCCCTGACGCGGTGCGCCCTGCTTTATAAACGACTACCTGCTTACCCTTGCGGACCGCTCGTCGAACGGCATCGGCAAAGGCCAACCCATCCAGATCGTTAAAGCCTTCGATATACACACCGATGGTATCGATGGCATCGTGATCGACATAGTAGTTGAGCATATCGCCGTGGCTGATATCGGACTGGTTGCCCAGCGCGGTCATATAGGCCGGATCAAGCCAGGGATTTTTGCTCAGCCGGGTCACCATAAAGGCACCACTCTGGCTGATCAGCGCCGAATGACGCTGCGCTTTCTTCTGCGGCTTAGGCAGCCGCTCTCGAGGAATAAACCAGGAATCGTACTGGCCAGGATGCGACACTACTCCGAGGCAGTTTCCCCCCAGGAACACCGGGCCTCCGTTCTCTTTCAGGTGCGCGGCATTGATACGCTGTTTCATCACCGCGGCAGCTGCCCGGCTTTTTTCGGTCTCACCCAGGCCGCCCGGCACCAGCATCACCGACTCGGCGATATCCAGATCGATAATTTGATCGACCAACTCAAACACCCCGTCGGCAGCGATCGCCACGACAAACAGATCCAGCCTGGACTCCAACGCCGCTAAACTTTCGACACAGCGAACCCCATCTATCTGTGACTCACCGGGGCGGATAATAGTCATCTTATCGGCGCTATAACCGCTACCGAGCAGGTTTTTAAGGATGATACGGCCAAAATTCATTTTGCTGGCCGAAACACCGATAATGCCGATGGACTCAGGATGGAGCAGTTTATCGATCTTTTTAATCGGTCGAGGAGCCAGTATCTTGATCGGCGGGGTAAAGCTGCAATGACCACCCATCGGTGTTAACTGGCCATCCATCGGAGCCAGCGGGCTCACCTCCAGCCGTTCGAGGATAAAAGGCGCTAGCGCATTATCGGGGGAGAAATGATTGGCGACCTCGATCATCACTGCAAACTGATCCATCAGCAACTGATCTGATACCGCACCGGCTAGCTGGGTGTAACACAGGCTCCGTTTAAATAAGGCAAAGAACTCGTCCACCGGGGTCAGCGCGGTAGAGGCATGGACGATAGCCTCCCCCTTAGCAAAGCGCTGGGTAAACTCCACTTGTGCAGCACCCTCCAGTCCGACACTCAGCACCATGCCAAACTCGCGTGTATAAGCGATATTCATCGACAGATTGTGATTCAAGGTCACCCCCGATGACGGTCCGACCGTTGCCAGCAGACCAAACCCCAACTCCGAAACCAGCTCAGAAAGCTCATTTTGACTGAGTGTATAACGCTGCTCAGAGGCCGCTTTTTGAAGCAGTAAAACGGTCTTTTGCAGGTCGATAGCGGTATTCGTTTTCGCTACTGCCGATGTTGTTTTTATCATTATTTATTTCCGTTAATTGGTCCGATATAAGGAGAAAGTCATTCCACCCTATCGAGAGCATGTAAAACGCAATATTGTTCATCAAACACATAGAAGAGCTCGAAAAATCACCGCGAATTTCCAAAAACAGTACAATTTATGATATATAGTGCATCAATCGAATTCGTCAGAGCAAACGGGTTTCATCTCTTTATTCCGGTAGACGGAACAAAACAGCCATTATGCGCAACCTTCCAAGCCGCCATCCAGCGCGCTAACCCGGTGATATAGAAGGTGAGTCGTGACCAGGGCGCGACAATAGCCAAGACCCTAGTTTGATTTCAAATAGTTTGATATCAAACTAATTGTTGATATAGTCAAATTACATAACAACGCACGGTTGAATTAAAGAGCGAGGTTCAGAGACTGCCATGGATATCAGACAACGGGTTGAGCGACTACTAAGCCGCATGCACGACACTCCCCAATACCCCACCCAGGGCAAAGTGCTGTTTGTCGACTTAGAAAACCGTAGTTCGCAAAGCAGCTACCTACCCAAGGATGTGGTATCTACTTTTCTGGCGGGGCGTGGCGGCAACATGTTCCTGCTGTATAACCTGCTACAAGAAGACAAAGATGCACTGGATCCAGAAGTGCCATTGATTTTCGGTACCGGCATCCTCACCAGCAACATGCCAGCAGGTACCCGCGGCAACGTCACCAGCCGTTCACCCGAGAGCCACGCGATCCTCGACAGCAACGCAGGCGACTACTTCCCCACTTTCCTCAAGCGCAACGGTTACGATCACCTGGTGCTGTTCGGCCGCAACCCGCAATGGACATTGTTAAACATCCAGCAAGATAAGCTCGAGTTCATCGACGCGACCCCCTACCTCGGCATGGACAATTTGGAGCTGACCGAGACCATCCAGCGCGATTTCGACTGCACCGAGCAAAAAGATATGGCGATGGCGCGGATCACCTCTGCAGGCGAAAACCAGGTTCTGTGCAGCGGCATAATGGGTGGTATCAAGGCGATCTGGGCTCGCGGTGGCGCCGGCGCCAAGATGGGATCGCTCAACCTCAAAGCGGTGATGATCCAGGGCAAGCTACCGACCTTTGAACTGTCCAAAGAGTTCAAGGTTCAAAACAAAGATATCGGTAAGAAGATCCTCAGCACCAGCGTGATCCAGAACGCGCTGAAAACGGTGGGGACGCCCTTCCTCTACAAGCCCAGCCGGGTACTCGGCGCGATGGGAACCAAGAACAACCAGGAAACGACCTGGCATGACACCCTCGACGCCGACAATTTCGACCCCTACCGTCCCGGCATGAGCCGCTGCTATCAATGCCCGGTTCGCTGCCGTGCCGACAATGACATGCTGCCCGGTGGCAAAGGCGGCTGGGGTGCCAGCGCACTGAGCGGTATTGCCGGCAATGCCAGCTACGACAAACAGCAGAGCGAACTCGACCATCACAAGCAGCGGACCTACAACGGTATCAAAGATGACGGTGTGTTCGATAAGTACGATAAGGGCGAAGGCCCCGAGTACATCATCGTCGGCAAATTCGGCCCCAATATCGGCATCAAAAGCCCCGAACAGGTACTGCGCCTGAACAATATTCTTAACGACCTGGCACTCGATGCCTCCAGCGCGGGTGCGTCCATCGCCTGGGCGATGGAGCTGTACCAGCGCGGCATTATCGATCAGAGCGACACCGGCGGCCTGGATCTGACCTGGGGTAACTACCCGGTGGTGGAACAGCTACTGTTTATGACCGTCAAGCGCGAAGGTTTCGGTAACGTTATCGCCGACTCGGCCAGAGCGGTCGAAAACGGTCACTACCCCGAAGCAGCCCTGCAGTATCGGATGGCGGTCAAAGGGCTGTTCCAGTCCGATCCACACGATTCACGGATACTCAAAGCGTTTGCGCTAGGACTGGCCGTCGCCACTCGCGGTATGGATCACCTGCGTAACCGCGTCACCCTGGAGATCAACGCCCGCATCAACGACGACGCCAAGTTCAAGACCGAACTTTACGGCGGCGTGGTAGCTCCTGAGCCCAACGGCTACCAAGGCAAGGAGTACGCGGTACGGCGCTGCGAGGATACCTACGCGGTCGGCGATTCGATCGGTATGTGCCGCTTCAATACCAAGCTGTTCAACTCGCCATCGCTACCCGATCTGACCGATTTCTCCGATCACCTGAACGAGATGACCGGGCTCGGTCTCGATGTAGAATCACTGTACGAGAGCGGTCGCAGCATCACCGGATTAGAGCGGATGCTCAATTTCCGCCTCGGCCTGCGCGGTAAAGATGACACCCTGCCACCGCGTTGGTTCGACGAGCCGATCAACGTCGGTCCGTTCAAGGGTGAGAAGATCGACCGCGACGAGTTCGAAGCAATGAAATCTCGCTTCTACAGCATCACCGGGCTCAACGCCGAGGGCACCCCTGCGCTGGACTGGCACCACAAGCTCTCCAGCCTGGCTACCGGTTATGCGATCAGGGTCAACCTGTCCGAGGCGATGCCCGGTGCACCGGAGCAAGCGCTGATCATCGACGAGCCGATCAACAACATCAGCCAACTGCGCCAGGCGCTACTGCGCAAACTGCCCGAGGCATCTGAGCAGTTGAGCAACGACACCATCAACATCGCCATCGACGGCGACATGGTGCTGTCGGGCGAACAAACGACGCCGGTTCCCAACGGTAGTGAAGTGACCCTGGTGCCGATCATCGGCGGCGGCTGATAGTCATAACAGTGCTTGAACCGAGCTGTCACAGGCCGGTTCAAGCACCATTCAGCATCGGTTTATCTATTTCATTTTTGAGGACACACCATGAGTAGCATTGTAGATTTTATGACTCAGAAGCATCGTGACTGCGATGACGCCTTTGCCGCCACCGAAGAGGCGGTATCCCTATCCGAGTGGCAGACAGCCGAACAACAGTGGCAACATTTCAGTCAGGCATTAGAGCAGCACTTACAGATGGAAGAACTGGTGCTGTTTCCAGAGTTCGAACGGGTTACCGGCGACCAGAACGGCCCTGCCAGCATGATGCGGATGGAGCACCAGCAGATGCGTGCAGTGGTTCATCAAATGGCTTCGGCTCTGTCAGAACAACAGGATGAGGAGTTTCTGGGATTATCAGAAACGCTGATGGTACTGATGCAGCAACACAACATGAAAGAGGAACAGATGCTCTACCCGATGGCCGACCAGGCGATAGAGTCGGGTGATGCCATCATCGACTCGATGAAACAGATACACGCATAGCGAAACCAACGAGTCGATAACGAGCCGATTCAGGTTATCGCCGTCGGTACCGGCAAAGCGCTACAACTGGGACAGAACGATGATGTCGATCTGGTGATAGTACGCGCAACCCAGGCAGAGTATGAGTTTGTCGACCTGGGTTACGGCGTCGACCGCACCGGCATTATGTACAATGATTTCATTATCGTCGGTCCAGAGCTGGACCCCGCCGGGATTAAAAAAATATTGCCAGCGCCACGAAGGCACTCGACCGCATCGCGGCCTAGCAGGCACTCTTTGTCTACCATGGTAACGACTCGGGACGCAGACAAAGAGCTGACGCTGATATAAGAAGTCCGCTTTGATCTGATCGCGGCCACCGCAGCAGCTTACAGCCGGATAATATCTGAGGTCGGCTGTTCGATAATGCTGGGTGGTAACATTTTTAACTACACTCGCAACATCAAGAGCTGGCCTGTAACGGCTCAGCCGGGGTGCACTTTCTAATTATCTCCGCCGCGCATTCATCCACGCTGCGACCGGAGGTATCCAACAACGTATTCGCCTCGCGGTAATAAGGCTCACGTTCGGTAAGAATCAATTTCAGATCATCCATCGCCTTCTGGCTGGCAGCCATGGGTCGCAAATCGCCCTGCGCCATTACCCGGCTCATATGTTCTTCAGGCAGCGCCTTCACCCAAACGGTATAAAAATGATTCAGCACGTAGCCGTAGGTCTCTCTTTCAGATACCAGGCTGCCGCCTATTTCCAGCACCACCCGGTCGTAGTGCTCGCGGACATAATCGATGGCCTGCCTTTCTAGCTTACGGTAGGCTTTCTGGCCAAACAGTGTCAACAGCTCCTGCAGATCAAACCCTCCCAACTGCTCGATCACATCACTGAGTCGAACGAAGGGGATGCCGAGACCGTCTGCCAACAACTGGCCCAACGTGCTTTTGCCTGCACCACGCAAACCAATCAGAGCGATACCCTGAACCTGCATTTGGCCATCGATCTCTTTATTCGCCAAAAAAGTCTGCTGCAACAGCTCGTAGGCCTGCTGGTGCTGCTCCGGCGACAGACCGTCGAGTAGTTTTAACACTGGGTCTGGACTGTTATAGGCATGACTGCTGTAGGGCAAAATATCGTTCAGCCCGACATTCATCGCCTCGGCGATCCGCCACAATAACGACACCGACATGTTGGCCTTGCCGGTTTCCACCTGGGCCAGATAACGCTCAGATATGCCGGAGTGCTGCGACAACACCTTTCGGGTCATCCCTCTTTGTGCTCGCTGGCCCCTGACAAGCTTGGCAATCTGTTGCACATAAGCCGCCAGAGCTTCCTGGCTCTTTTGATTACTCTCTAACGGCAATGCTGATTCTCGCTGATCCATCTTCCCCTCCCTAATGCATAACTCGCTATAGTTTACTCATTGTCTTGAGAATGATCTATAGTTCCGTTTTTAATCTACTACTTTTTGCACCAGAGCTATCGACGAGAGGCTACGGCGGGTCCGCTAGCCTAGCCACCCTGCCGCTACAGCCGTTCGATGATCATCGCGATCCCTTGGCCAACGCCCACGCACATGGTACATAGTGCATAACGCCCGCCACTTCGTTGCAACTGATACAACGCAGTTGTGATTAACCGGGCGCCGCTCATCCCCAAAGGGTGACCTAAGGCGATAGCCCCGCCCAGCGGGTTAACCCTGGCATCATCATCAGCCAGGCCGAGATTACGCGTGACCGATAGTGCCTGGGCAGCAAAGGCTTCGTTGAGCTCAATCAAATCCATCTGATCCAACTCCAGCCCACTCATCGCCAGCACTTTGTGTACCGCCGGTACCGGACCAAATCCCATCACCCGGGGGTCGACACCGGCACTGGCACTGGCCACTACACGCGCACGAGGCGTCAGTTGATGCTGCTTAAGACCCGCCTCGGAGGCCAACAACAGTGCGCAGGCACCGTCATTCACGCCTGAGGCATTACCCGCCGTGACTGAGCCTGCGGCTGACACCACTCCCTTAAGTCTGGCCAGCGATTCCAGCGTGACCTGCGGGCGCAAATGTTCGTCATGCCCGACCACCACAGGGTCACCTTTACGCTGAGGGATGCTAACCGGCACGATCTCGTCGGCATACAACCCCGCCGTCTGCGCTCGACCTGCGCACTGCTGGCTACGCAAAGCAAACGCATCCTGGTCCTGCCGGGCGATGGAAAATTCGTTAGCCAGGTTTTCCGCCGTCTCCGGCATCGAGTCGACCCCGTAGAGCGACTTCATCAACGGATTGATAAAACGCCAGCCAATAGTGGTATCGTAGATCTCGGCTTGACGGGAATAAGCCCCCTGAGCTTTGGGCATCACAAACGGCGCACGCGACATCGACTCAACTCCGCCTGCGATCATCAGCTGCGCCTCACCGGCTTTGATCGATCGGGATGCCATCGATACCGCATCCATCCCCGAGCCGCAGAGCCGGTTAAGCGTCACTCCAGCTACAGTTATAGGCAGACCTGCCAGCAACCCCACCATCCGTCCAACATTACGATTATCCTCGCCCGCCTGATTAGCGCAGCCGTAGACCAGATCGTCCACCATCTGCCAGTCGACCTGCGGATTTCGCTGCATCAGCGCTTTAATCGGTATAGCTCCCAAGTCATCGGTACGTACCGATGCCAAACCTCCACCATAACGGCCAATCGGGGTTCGTATCGCATCACAGATATAGGCGTCTTGCATGACGTGCTCCTGATTCCCAGAACATCCTTATCATCGATTCATCGATTCATCGATGACAGGTTTGGATAAAATCAACCAGCGCTTGCTGGCTCAGTTTCGGTTGATCTCGAAACGGCGAATGACCGCATCGCTCAAGTAGAACAGTGGTGACCGGTCCGGATAGTTGAGACGCTATCGCCTGCAGTTGCCGTTCGGTACCGTATTGGTCGCCCCGCCCCTGTATCAACAGTGTGGGGACGGAGATCTGCGGTAGGTATTTTTCGATATTCCAATCGACGAACGCCGGCGCCAGCCAGGCATCATTCCAGCCCCAGAAGGCGCAGTCGACATTGTCGCCGTGGTAGTGTTTCAAGCGCTGGCGCAGATCGGTCCCGGTGTAGAGCACCCTGCTGTTAGCGATACTCTCCAGCGACAACGGTTCGACAAACACATGCGGGGCCATCAACACCAGGCCCCTGATCCGTGGATCAATAACGCCACCCGCATGGATCAGCGCAATCGAACCACCGTCGCTGTGCCCGACCAATACGGCATTACGTACCCCTGCCGCATCCAACAGAGCAGGCAATACCGCTAGTCCCTCATCGTGCATGTAGTTCAGAGATCTGGGTAGATCAGCCGGATCGGACGCACCATAGCCCGCGCGGCTATAGACCAGCACCCCACAACCACTAGCCCGGGCCACCCGTTCAGGAAAGTCCTGCCATAGCGCCACACAGCCCAACCCTTCGTGCAGAAATACCAGCGTCAGGGCATCTTCCGGTTTGGGCCCCAGCCATAAGTATTCCAACCGCTTTCCGTCGACCGGATAAAACCCGGTCGAGCGGTTCAGAGTTATGGATGCGGCGTCGATAGCCTCAACCGGGCGGACGGGACTCACGCGAGACTAGCCAGAAAACGCCTGCAAGCCGGTCTGCGCGCGCCCTAAGATCAGCGCGTGGACATCGTGGGTGCCTTCGTAGGTGTTGACCGCCTCGAGATTCATCACATGACGGATCACATGGAACTCGTCGGCGATACCGTTGCCGCCGTGCATATCACGCGCGACACGGGCGATATCCAACGACTTGCCACACGAATTACGCTTGATCAGCGAGATTAACTCGGGCGCACACAGGCCCTGGTCCATCAACCGGCCAGCCTGCAAACAGCCCTGTAATCCTAAGCTGATCTCGGTTTGCATATCGGCCAGCTTCTTCTGGATCAGCTGGGTGGCCGCCAAAGGCCGGCCAAACTGCTGACGATCCAGGGTATATTGACGTGCCGCCTGCCAGCAGAATTCCGCCGCTCCCAACGCGCCCCAGGCAATACCGTAGCGTGCTTTATTGAGACAACCAAAGGGTCCCGACAGACCCGAAGCATTAGGTAGCAGGTTTTCTTCGGGTACCGCCACGTCGTCCATCACGATCTCGCCGGTAATCGACGCCCGCAACGAAAATTTACCCTCGATCTTAGGTGCGCTCAGCCCCTTCATCCCCTTCTCCAGAATAAAGCCGCGAATCACGCCATCGAGCTTGGCCCAGACCACAAAAATATCGGCAATCGGCGAGTTGGTGATCCACATCTTGGTGCCTTTGAGCAGATAACCATCGTCGGTCTTGGTTGCACGGGTTTTCATACTGGCTGGATCCGACCCCGAATCGGGCTCGGTCAAGCCAAAGCAGCCGACCCATTCGCCGGTTGCAAGTTTCGGCAGATAACGATGTCGCTGCTCCTCAGAACCGTAGGTGTAGATAGGGTGCATCACCAGCGACGACTGCACGCTCATCGCCGAACGATAGCCGCTATCTACCCGCTCAACCTCGCGAGCGACCAAGCCATAACTGACGTAGTTCACATTAGAACAACCGTACTCTTCTGGAAGGGTGGGGCCGAGCAGCCCCAGCTCGCCCATCTCCTCGAGGATCTCTCGATCAAAGCGCTCGTTACGATTGGCCTCAAGAACTCTCGGCATCAGCCTTGACTGACAATACTCATAGGAAGCATCGCGAATCATTCGCTCATCTTCGGTGAGCTGAGCATCAAGCAGGAAGGGATCTTGCCAACTGAAAGCTGCTTTTTTGTTTAGCGTAGGTGTGGTGGTCATTGTTATTTTTCTCCTGCGACTTGATCCAATTGACACTCGCTCGAGGGAGCATCGATAAAAAGTAGAGGGTTAGAATCATAGTGCATGATCAAAATCAGCTCAACACAATAAGAACTATAGTTCACGACAGTATAAAAGCTGCTCTGTTATCAGAGCCCAACGCCGTTTCATCAACACCTCTCAAAACAACCAACTACAACAATACTTTCAATAGCTTAAATACATAAAACATAAAAATACTAAGTCGCACAAACTGTTCCGCCAGATGGAATGAGCAGTTATCAACAACTGCAACTACGTCAAAAACATGTTGACGCTTGCGTCAACATTGGAATAGCATGCACTAAAGTTCATACCGTTTAACACCACTAATAGCCGTATCTGGCTCAGTGACTAATAACCTTAATCCAGTATCAGCAAGAGGCATATTAAGATGAGTACAGCCTACCGATGGGTGATGACCGAGGTCGGAAAGCCTTTTGAAAAAGTTCACTTTGAACTCGAGCCCCCCCCTCCTGGCGAAGTTTGCGTGGAAGTCGCCGGGTGCGGAGTCTGCCACACCGACCTGGGATTTCTTTACGACGGTGTCAAAACCAATAGCGAGCTGCCATTAGCACTCGGCCATGAGATCAGCGGTCGGGTTATCGCCGCTGGCACCGGCTGCGAAGCCTCACTCGGCAAAGCAGTAATCATTCCCGCCGTACTACCCTGCTACGAATGCGATCTATGCAACCGCGGCCTGCACAATATCTGTCGCAGCCAGAAGATGCCCGGTAACGATATTCAAGGCGGCTTCGCCAGCCACATTACCGTACCCGGTCACTGCCTATGCGATGTTGACGAAGCCAAATTAGACGCCGCCGGACTGGAGCTGGCCGATGTATCGGTCGTTGCCGACGCGGTCACGACTCCGTTCCAGGCCGCTGCCCAGATCGACATTCAACAGGGCGATCTGGCGATCGTCATTGGTGTTGGTGGTGTCGGTGGTTACGCGGTGCAGATCGCCAACGCAATGGGCGCTACGGTTATAGCCATCGACGTGGACACCGCCAAGCTGGAGAGCTATCGCGATTACGGCGCCGCGCTGACCCTCAATGCTACCGAATACGATACCCACTCGCTGAAAAAAGCGGTGCAAGCGTTCGTAAAAGAAAACAACCTGCGCGCTACCGAATGGAAGATCTTCGAGTGCTCCGGTTCCGCCCCCGGCCAAGCCACCGCATATAGCCTGCTGACATTCGGCGCCACCATCGCCGTGGTTGGTTTCACGATGGCCAAACAGGAGTTCCGCCTGTCTAACCTGATGGCGTTCCACGCCAAGGCACAAGGCAACTGGGGCTGCGCACCGACCTATTACCCCGCCACGCTGCAGATGGTGCTTGATGGCAAGATCGCCATGAAGCCCTTTACCCAGCAATACCCGATGAACGACATCAACCAAATTTTCGCCGACGCGCACGCTCATAAGCTGACCGCTCGTGCCATTCTTGTACCTTGAGGGAAGAACAATGAAAGCAAGCACCAACACTATCGTCCAGGAAACCGCACCCAAGCAACTCAACGATCACAATCTGGTACCCGAGCAGATCGTGCCCGGCGTGCTGTTTGAAAAACGCCCGGCCAAGCGACGCGATGGCAGCATCGCCGAAGGGCTCTACAACGCCTGGATCACGCTGGACAACCCGAAGCAGTTCAACTCCTACACCACCGATATGACCAAGGGGCTGATCCTGGCCTTCCGCACCGCGTCTAACGCGCGCGACGTCAACGCGGTTGTCTTCACCGCAGTAGGCGACAAAGCCTTCTGTACCGGTGGCAACACCAAAGAGTACGCCGAGTACTACGCCGGCAACCCGCAAGAGTACCGCCAATACCTGCGCCTGTTTAACGACATGGTATCGGCCATTCTTGGTTGTGATAAGCCGGTCATTTGCCGCGTCAACGGCATGCGCATCGGCGGTGGCCAGGAGATCGGCATGGCGGCGGACTTTACCGTGGCGCAGGATCTGGCCAACTTCGGTCAAGCCGGTCCTAAACACGGCTCGGCTGCTATTGGCGGTGCTACCGACTTCCTACCGGTGATGATCGGCTGCGAGCAAGCGCTGGTATCCGGCACCCTGTGCGAACCGTTCTCGGCGCACAAAGCCAACCGCCTGGGCATCTGCTGCGAAATCGTTCCGGCATTGAAAGTCGACGGCAAGTTTATCCCCAACCCCACCGTCGTGACTGATACTTATCTGGATGAGTTCGGACGCATAGTACACGGCGATTTCAAAACCGGCGACGCACTCAAAGCCGGTAAAGATCTGATCAAGAAGGGAGAGGTCGATCTATCGCTGCTCGATGAGCGTGTCGAAGCATTGGCCAGCAAACTGCTGGAGACCTTCCCCGAGTGTATAACTAAGTCGCTGGAAGAGCTGCGTAAGCCCAAGCTCAACGCCTGGAATGCCAACAAAGAAAACAGCCGCGCCTGGTTGGCGCTGAATATGATGAACGAAGCCCGCACTGGTTTCCGCGCCTTCAACGAAGGCAACCGTGAAATCGGCCGCGAGATCGATTTTGTCGCGCTACGCCAAGCGTTAGCCCAAGGCGCGCCCTGGACGCCGGAGCTGATCGAAGACCTGATCCCTAAAGCCTAAAGATCAATACTCCATCCGTCGGCCCTTTCCATTAGGGCCGACATTTTCATGTTGGCGATATGCGGCTATTAGCTGGAGGCATTATGCAAGCGACCTTAATTAAGCTCTAAAACTGTTAGTTGCCACTGTCCGTTAATCTTAGGGAGTTAGCGCATGACATCAATCGTAGAATATATGACAAGCCAGCATCGCTTTTGTGATAACAGTTTTGCCGCGGCTGAAATAGCTGTTTCAGAAAAGAACTGGAGCGAAGCAGAAAAGCAGTGGGGTGTGTTCAGGAGGGATCTTGAGATCCATCTGATTAACGAAGAGGAAACCCTTTTTCCTGCCTTCGAACAGATAAGTGGTAATGCCGCTGGACCACCTGCGGTAATGCGGATGGAACATCTTCAGATGAGGGGCATGGTAGAGTCAATGACCGAAGCGCTTCAGGCAAAAGCTGCTGATGGCTACCTTAATCTGTCTGAAACACTGATGATCCTGATGCAGCAGCATAATATGAAGGAGGAGCAGATGCTCTATCCTATGACGCAACAGATGTTGCCTGATACGGCTGCTGTAATCAGCAGTATGAACGACCTGTAAGGAGTTCAGCCTATGCCGCAGTTGATTCATTTGGATGTTAGTGAACTTGAAGCACCAGAGCCGATGTCAGTCATTCTGAATGAATTGCATCAGCTAAAATCAGATGCTGCATTAAGGATCCGTCACCGCAAACGCCCACTTCCTCTATACAGTCTCTTGCAGGAAATGGGGTTTACATATCATTGCGTAGAACTCGATGTCAGTGAGTTGGCCATCTATATCTGGCCGATAAATGATCAAATACTGGGTGAATTCTGCCATCAGGCTGCTAATCAGGAGCGGGGATCATGAATACTTCGGGACTGTCACTGGAGAGCATACCTGAGCTCAAAATTCCTATGGGCTTCTTTCTCGCCGCCCCCTGGTTCGGTATCTTGGCGGCCCTGCTCTTTCTACTCTACCCTGAGATAATAGACTCTCGCTGGCATCCGGCAATGCTTGCCACGGTACACCTGCTGACCCTTGGTTTCGGCGCCATGATTATGATCGGTGCAATGATACAGGTCCTTCCTGTCATCAGTAGCCAGCCGGTACCCGCAGCAGCGGCTTTATCTCCCTGGATAAGAGCAGGCCTTGTTGCAGGAACCCTGTGTCTCGCCCTTGGTTTCCTGTTTGTGCAGCATTTTCTCTTTTATATAGCGCTGCCCCTGCTGGGCGGAGTTTTCCTGATGTTTCTGGCTGCAGTGGGGCTGGCGCTGGTGCGCGTTCAAAACGGCAGTGACTCGGTGCTCTGTTTACGCCTGGCAGCCCTGTGTCTGTTGATTACAGTGTTATTCGGGGTTCTACAACTCTCTACCTATCTGGATCAGAGATGGATCCGCTACTCTTTTGAACGTACCAACAGCCATGTATTGCTGGGGTTACTCGGTTGGGGCATGCTGCTGATTATGGGCGTCAGCTTTCAGGTCATCCCTATGTTTCATGTCGCTCCGGCATTTCCCCGCTGGTTTAGCCGGGGGAGCTCCATTCTTCTGGCATTGGCATTAATGACCAGCGTGATTGCCAGCGGCTCAATAGCAGATGGTGCGTTACTTTTATTACCACTGATCCTTAGCATCTATGGTGCCTATTCTCTTCACTTAATTTATCGGAGAAAGCGTAAACTGGTGGACTATACGATCCGCTTTTGGCAGCTTTCTTTTACAAATCTCATTTTATTGAGTCTATTGTATTTTTTGCATCAACTGGGTTTTCAAATATTGGCTGAGCCAGGTCAGCTCCACCTGCTGCTAGGCTTCGGTTTTGGTTTGGGGTTTGTCATATCAGTAATGTTAGGGATGCTGCAAAAGATCGTTCCTTTCCTAATGTTTCTGCATCTGCAAAGAGCCTGCATCCACGACCCCGGTGCTTTTATGAAACTACCTAATATGAGGCAGTTACTGCCGGTTTCGGATTCGAAATGGCAGTTCCAATTGCATAGCGCCGCACTGGCAACTCTCTATTTGTCTTTCTTCAGTGGAGAGTTACAACATCCACTGCTGTTTGTAGCGGCTGTATTCTTCTTGCTCAGCTTCGCATGGCTGTTAAAAACGCTTTGGCAGGCTAATCGTCGTTACTCTGAAAGCCTGCCGTTGACACCTGAGCAACAGGTTGCCGGCTAATATCCGTATCCTGATCAAGCCCCACCAATAACTTTTTCTGCTTAACATCAGATAGCCGATCTTCAATCACGAGTGCTTTGCCAGGGATGTTTGACCCTGCTGGCAGGGTATTTGCGCCGTGTTTCAGTCACTTTAGGTTTCACTAACTCTGGTTTCACTTACTCTGGTTTCACAACTTGGGTTTTTAGTAGCTCCTGTTGCTCGTCGTGTTCTGCCTGACCGACGAAGGTGTGCAGGTTAAGGGGGGCGCTTTAATGGATTACACGATTATCGAGGTTCCCAGTTCTACCAAGAACTAAATCGGTGAGCGTAATCCCGAGATGCACCAAACTAAAAAAGGCGATATGCTTTAATTTCAGCATTAAAGCTAACCAAAGCGTCGCCTTCTTAACAGCTTACAGACGCCCTCCTGAATGGCTGGTCATAAGAAACTTAACACTTTTTACTCAAACTCCATTGCCTCAAATATCCTGCCGGCATTTTTACCCGCAAGCTGCTCATAAGTATCAAGATGCGCGTAGGGCGTCTGATCGATCAGGTATGCATCTTCCAGAGCGCCATCATTTTCCAATAGTTCGGCCACCTTACCCCGAACATACTCAAGATATCCCCGGGTAGTTTTATCAACCGTGGCAAAGTCAGTCACTTCACCGTGGCCGGGCACTATGATCATATCTTGCGCAAAAGGGGCAAAATTATCCTGCCAGGTTTCTAGCCATAATGACGTATCGGTATCAGGAAAAACCGGCAGCATACGTTGATTAAAGGCGATATCTCCGGCGATAAGCACATTACGCTGCGGCACTACCACAGATATATCTCCCGGCGAATGCGCTGGTCCAAACTTCACCAGTCGGACAGTCAGACCACCGAGATCCAGTTCAAGCTGATCAGTGAAGCTTTGATCGACCGCAACCACCTCAGTGCCCTCAATCTGCTCTTGGAGAATGCCACTCAGCTCTTCAAGACCAGCCAGGCCTTTATGCCCGATCTCTGTTACAGCATCTTCGTGGGCAATAATCTGCGCGCCCTGCTGCTGCCAATAGCCATTGCCTAATGCTGCATGGGACTGACCGTTCTCATCCACCACATAGAGTACAGGCTTGTCGGTGATGCTTCTGATCTCATCATGTAATGCCTTTGCCAGCAGGTAAGCTGAGCCGCCATTAACCACCAGCACAGCTTCATTACCTACGATGAAACTCAGGTTGTTATTATGTCCACCGTTCTCATAACTGTAATACTGGGTAGCTCCGATGGCCGACCATATATTGTCAGCCACCTTTACCGGTTTGCTATATAACATGGACTCCGGGTACCTATCCGGTACTGAATCGGCCCATGCCAGACCCGCACTCCAGAGCCAGCATGTAACCAGATAAATACCTGTTTTCCTGCCTGATACTTTTGGTAACCGTCTTAGCATTCTCTTCATCCCTGCCCTGCAACCAACTGGTATTCATTATAGAATATAGATATAACTATAAAGAATAAATAGCTTTTCTTAGCTCTCAGACACTTCAAATACCGTATGAGTGACGAGAAGCAGTTCAGTTTAAATACATAGGCGTTCGATTAGAGTTTAAGAGACAAGCGGAAACAGAGCTAAAGCAAATACAATGTAAGCCGATGCCCTGTTAAAGGCTTTAAATAGATACCCGGTCCAGACTGCGTCTGCGGGGCTATTTCAGGATCGATCCCAGGCTAGCGCCAAACTAGTTATGGACCGTTCAGCCGAACATATAAGGAGTCGAGCGATGCCCAGACATTTCATCCGACATCCGGCAGAAATACCGTTGCAACTTCAGCAAACCTGCAGTGGATCAAACCTCAACAATACCAGCCATGACTTGAGCGCCGGAGGGCTTAGCTGCGATTCTGCGTGTTATATGGAACCTGGAAGTGAAATTGAACTTACGATTCAGATCACTAACCCCGGAATCCAGGTAAAAGGAAGGGTTATCTGGTGTCACAAACAGGGGGGGAAATACTCACTGGGTATCGGTTTTGCGTGTGATGACAGCGCGTTTACGGTGCGCATGCTGGAACAGGCATGCCAGATCGAATGTTACCGTCGCAAACAACGTTCATTCGGGCGACTGATCACAAGTGAACAAGCCGCCCGGGAATGGATCAGCAACCATGCGGCGAAGTTTCCGGCACTGGTTGCCTGAATTCAGCACCATTCGGTGCGATAAAGGATATTACAGATGATGATCGTGAATAAAAGCCTCTAGCGAGCTATAGCTCCAATCACTGCCATCGGGATGCTTATGATCATGCTCATTGAGCTTTTCCATCATCACTTTAACGTTGTCGCCTTTCTTGCGTAAACCATGCACAAAATGCACAGCTTCATCCACCTTCAGCTGCTGTTCCGTAGTAATACCAGGAGCCTGGTCACCTTTCTTTCTGACACTGACTTTAATTCCTTGTTTCATGCTACTGTTCTCCACAAACTGATCTATTACAAAGGATTACCAATAAGGTACCTCCATATAGACAAGGTGAAAAGAGGCAAAAGGCGTTATGGGTCATCAAAATAGTAATAATGTTCTGGCATTGTTAATTTTTCTGGTCAGTCTGTCTGGCTGCAGTCAGGATACGCTCAAACCAATAAGCTCAACGCCCGAAGCCTCTACGCCCCAAACCAGCAATGCAGCTGACAACCATGCTGAAATACAATGGCAGTCACCCCTGTTGCAAAATCACCCGATGACCGGAAAAGTTTTCAGCACAGCCTCCAGATCCCTGCTCAGCGAAAAAGAGCTGCTCCAGCAACTGACGCAAAGCCAGTATCTGCTGATCGGTGAGAAACACGATAATCCGGACCACCATCAAATCCAGCAACGACTGCTCAGTCAGCTACTCCAGCGGAAAAACACTCGCATCGTCTTTGAAATGCTCGATAATGAGCAGAATACGGCCCTGGATAAGTTAACAGCCTCCGATAATCTGGCACAGATAAAAAGCAAACTAAACTGGTCCGATTCCGGCTGGAGCTGGTCAGACTATGGCCCTCTGATTCAAAGTGCGGCGCAACAACAGAGCGAAATAAGATCCGGCAATATTGCCCGTCCACAACTGCAGGAGATCTATCGTAATGGTCCTGCCTCAATCGTGACATCAGATCGCTTCCGATCATTCAGTTCTGTGACACAAGAGGTTCGTAACACTATTCAGCAACAGGTCTATGAAAGCCATTGCAAGACTATGCCACTTGAACACATGACACCGATGGTGAACATACAGATTGCGAGAGATGCCAGCATGGCCAGCGCTATGACAAATGAACTTTCCGGCGAGCAATATGCCATTCTGGTTGCCGGCAACTTTCACAGCCGCAAAGACCTGGGTGTGCCGCTCCATCTGAACGCCCTGAGTAGCGCATCCAAGACCCCTGACACAACAACGCTTTTATTACTGGAGGTTGAAGCCGGTATGACAGAACTTGGGGATTACGCCTACGCGGATAACAGAGTGGCGGACTATGTCTGGTTCACACCTAAATTTACCGAAAAAGATTACTGCGCCGGTTTGAGATCGACAGAGAAAAGCTGAGGTCAACAAAGAAGTGCTGAAAACAAAAAAGGCTGCCAGTGGCAGCCTTTTTGAATAAGTTCGTTGTTAGTCTTCGCGACTGGTCACTTCAAGCAGGTGATAACCAAACTGAGTTTTAACCGGTCCCTGAACTTCGCCAACTGGCGCTGAAAATACGACCTTATCAAACTCAGGTACCATCTGACCCGGGCCAAAAGAACCCAGATCACCACCCTGACCGCCGGAAGGACAGCTGGAATGCTGACGCGCCAGATCTGCAAAATCGGCTCCGCCTTCAATCTGAGCTTTCAGATCAGCGCATTGAACTTCATTACTTACCAAAATATGACGGGCTGATGCTCTAGCCATTACTGCGTTCCTTATTTAACTATATTGAATAACGGCGTAAGCATGGCCCAGCACTGGGATTACTGCAACTTTTAATCATCTTAAAAGGATTCTTAATCGCCTGACGTTTCTAACAGGCCCTTAAGACTCATTCAGGTATCTTTTGAAGATTGTTTTTCTTTTAACCCATGATAGGCCTTAACCACCTCACAAAAATCTCCTTTACCGCCGTATAACCGAATATCAAACTCCCCCTTAAGCATGTCACACAGATCGGTATACACCTCAACAAAGGCTGTTTCAGTAATGAACCAGACAGGCACATCGTGCTGGTCCCGAATATTACGTGCCAGCTGGCGTAACCTTGGCCAGCGTCGCTGGTCCGTAATCAATTTAAGATCAATCACCACCGGCCGGATAACCCTGAGCCAATGGAAGGAATCCTCGAACTGCTGCAGCGAAGGTGCGTAACCCGGCAACCGGTCGCTACTAAGATTCATCAACAGCGTTTCCCCAATTCGCAGGTCATGCCATAACATCAGGCTATCTTCAGTCTGTCCGACGTCAAACTCCCAGTATTTAAAGCAGGGTTGATCCTGTAGCGGAGCAACAGCGATCATAGCCTGCAGACTGTTATCAGTATTACCCGGCAGGTCGCCACCCAGGCGGTGGCCAATATTAAACGGCTGACAACCATCCTTGCCGCTGTAATCGATATCGGCGTAAGAAAAAGATGTTGTGGAAGCACAACCGGAGAACAGCATAGTCAATGTCAGAATAAGCAAGCTGCCAGCACAGCGCATATCAGGATCCTTGTTCGATTCAGATGATATCTACTTAAGATAGACGTTTATCCAAGATATTCCCTGACCGCGAAAAGTAAACCATACAACCGGCAGCCTATACTCTGCTTCACACGCCTTTCAGGTTATAAACAATATTGATATGCTGCAGTAATGGAACTGTCCCGGATCAACCTCAACCTGCTTATCTCGCTGTATCACCTGCTACGCAGCCGAAGCGTAACCGCTGCCGCCACTGCGCAGCATATAACTCAACCCGCCATGAGCAGAAACCTTGGCCAGTTACGCGGCATATTCGGTGATCAGCTGATGGTCCGGGTCGGCAACGAAATGCACCTGACACCAAGGGGCGAAGCACTCTGGCAGCAGCTACCGCCGATGCTGAATCAGCTTGAGAGCCTGCTGGTGCCAAGCGAATTTGAACCGGCTGGTTTTATCGGCGAATTCAATATCGCCACCACCGACTTTATAACCCACAACCTGATCCCCCCGTTACTGGCGGATCTGCAGCATGATGCCCCCGGACTTAGTCTGCACTTCCACCTCTGGCACCCCGGTATGATCGACAGTTTGCGTCAGGGCAGGCTTGATCTTGCAGCCTGCATCCTGGATCAGGTGCCCGATGATATCTATGGTAAGCAGCTGGGTGAAGATGGCTATAGCTGCCTGCTAAATAACAATCACCCGCTGGCAAACCAAACCCTATCATTAGATGATTACGTCAATGCAGATCATATCGGCATCAGCGCTGGCGGCGACAAAATCCGGGCAGTCGACGAGGCTTTGGCGAAAATAAACCGGCAGCGCCAGTTAAAAGTCACTGTGCCATTTATCCATTCGGCACTGGCTATTACCGCCCGCTCTGATTACCTGCTGACACTGCCCAGCCACATCGCCCTGCAACTTCAAGTCCAATATGGCCTGAAAACCAAAGCCCTGCCACAACCGCTCGAAGTACCGCCCAGCCAATACTATCTTATCTGGCATCAACGCCTGCAAACCGACCCCGCTCACCGCTATCTGCGCGAACGCATGCTCAAGACACTGCATAACTACCGTAACAACGCTTAGGCCACCGCCAAAAACACCAAGGCCATCAGTTTTATTTATGACCCATATGTAAAAACAGAATTAGCAGCATTGCCCCTCTGACCATACACTAACCCTCTTTGCACTACTTCAACGGGATAGACAGATGGCTGAGTGGCTGATTTTTGCAGGTATAATGCTAGCGGGCGCACTGGTACCGGGCGCTAATACCGCTATTATTCTGCGTAACACGCTGCAAGGCTCAAGGCGCGCGGGTTTTATCACCGCTCTCGGTCTGGCATTCGCACTTAGCATTCATGTGATCTTATCAATTGTTGGCCTGGCAGCACTGATCTCAGAAAACCCAACCCTTTATACTGCGATCCGCTGGCTGGGTAGCGCCTATCTGGTCTATATGGGCCTGACCTACATTCTTACCAAGCCTTTTCAGAGTGGCACTGAAGAGGGCAATAGTGGGCACGGTAGCCCTTTCATTGCAGGCATGATGGTCAGCCTGTTTAACCCCAAGGTACTGATTATGTTCATCGCCATCTTCAGCCATGTGATGCAAGAGATCGATAGCTGGGGGATAAAGACTCTGTATGCCATCACTCCTGTGATAATAGAGTTCAGCTGGCTCAGTATTATTGTCCTGTTGCTGAGCCAATCTGGCGTGCAACGTAAACTAAACCAGATAAAGCAGAGCCTTGAACGAGTGATTGGTGCCGGCATGGTCTTACTTGGCATCAAACTTGGCTTAGGCTGAACTAAACTAAGAAGGTATGAATAGTTCCTACGCAGGAGGAGATGCCATGAAAGTGCAATTACTGGTCACTAAAACCGACTTCAACCTGCCAAACATTGAACATGAATTTCAGGATCTGGGTATTCAGTACGAAGTCGAATACATCGAAGAGCACCCTGAACTGGTTTCAGCTCTTAACATTCGCCACTCACCCAATATCATTGTCGATGGCCAACTGGCGTTTCAAAGACAGCCCTCCGAAAGCGAATTGAAAGCCTATTTTCGGTCGATTGAAAAACACTGATGGAGCTGAGCTGAACTTTTGACTGAGCGATGGGCAGTAAAGAGCCGCCAGGGTGCTTTAAAACCCCACCTTTCAAGCCCCTCTTTTTAAGATCAGGTTCAATCAACCATAGTTACATTCAACCTGTGCCCTGTCTCCCGCTGCTGCTTCTTAAGCTGTTTCTTCCGTTGCGACATCTCGATGGCACAACTATCCGGGTTATTCAGAATCACGATACATTCCATACACTGTATACACTCATCGTAATCGATTGAGCCATCCCGGTTGATTGAATCTATCCCGCAGCGCACTTTGCACAGCTGACAGGGCGAGCCGCACTCCTTTCTGCGATCTAACCAGCGAAACAGACTAAAGCGCCCCAGAATCGCCAGCCCGGCCCCTAACGGGCACAAATAACGGCAAAAGAACTTATGCACGAACAATCCGGCGATTAAAAGACCGATAGCATAAAGCACAAACGGCCAACTCCGAACAAACGCCAGTGTCACAGCGGTCTTAAAGGGTTCCACTTCCGCCAGCTGCTCAGCCAGGCTCAGGGAAAAATACGCTGTCACAAGTAACCCAGCTAAAACAATGTACTTCATCTTTTGCAATATGCGGTGCCGCAGTGGTGACAGCTTCAACTGTTTAATGCCAGTAATTCCTGCCACTTTCGATAGTATTTCCTGCATCACACCAAACGGGCAGAGCCAGCCACAGAACACTCCCCGCCCCCACAGGAACAATGTGACGAAGACATAGCTCCAGAGAATAAAGATAACCGGATCAAGCAGGAAAACTTCAATATCAAACCCGTTTAACAGAGCCAGCATAAGGGTATAGATATTCACCACTGAGAGTTGGCCCTGAGAATAAAATCCAACAAACAGCAACGTTATCAGAATCAGACTCCAGCGCAGACGCGAAAACAGTACAGCCCGGGCACTGAGTCGATGCTGATATACAAACACCAGTGTGACCACAACCAGCAACAGACTCAGCAGAACAATTTCCAGCCATCGCCCCTGCCACAACCGCTGCCAAAGCGGCTGGGGGGCAGCTATTTCTGACTGCTCAGGTTTTTCGAAGTACTGTGCAGGGAGATCGTAACTGTCACTAAAGCTGACCTTGTCCTGTATCAGGTGATTACGTACCAGATCAAGGTTCAGTTGCAGAGACATCGCTTGCGATGGATCGAAGCCGGACAGGGCTTTGACCCGGAAAATATGAAAACGGGGTAAGCTTACTCCTTGCCCAGGCATAAATGATTCTGCATCATCAACAAAATCAAGATCCCGGATATCGATAGGCAAGCCATTTTGTTGTAACCCCAGCCGACTGGGCACTGTGCCCCGGCGAAACTCAGGTCCGACAAATGAGTATCCTTCGTCAGCGGCAACTAACAACGCATGTTCCCCAGGCCTCAGCACTGCCATCAGACGCTCAAACTCAGCATCACCCAGCAGGTTTCTGCCGATGCTCGGAACGTTCAGATAAGCATAATACAGATCACTGAATGACTCAGTTTCTATCGCTTGCTCCAGCTCCGGGTCCGAATAGAGACTGATATCCTGCGGCAAATTGTTATTCAGATCGGAGGACGACAGCAACCAGCGCTTTACCAACCCCTGCTGCAACAGCTGCTCCCAGCTATAGTCATTCATCAGGCCGGTACGGGCAATCGCCGGAGCACTCTGGGCAAAACCTTCCAGCTTCGCCCGGGCGACCGCCATCGCCGAGGCCTGTACCGTATCGTTGATAACCAAAACAGATACCGTCGCTTTAGTGACACCATCGATATATACAGTGCCATTATTCTCTTCGCTACCGACATAGCGGCTATCGATAATAATCCGATCGGTTACCGAACGACCCCGATACTGATCGACAAACTGATGCATCGGCCCTTCGCCCAGACCGTGCATAAAGATCGGCTCATGGTGGTTAAGTACCTGCAGACCGGCAAACGCGCCCTGAACATCAAGCCCGACTAACAAATTAATACGCTCGCCAGAAAAACCAGGCAGATCGGTCAGATCGTTGGTCTCGAAAACATAACCTAGCAACTGATCCAGCTGATAGACCGGAGTCACATCCGGATTGGGCTGCATCTCACCGATACGGGTCAGCTTGGGGAAGATAGCCCGGGCGACCGTCTCCCCCTGCTGTGTCAGTGCGGCATTTGAATTAATACTGAGCAGAAGACAGCAGAAAAAAGTAAATATTAGCAGGCAGGTAAAGCTATTGCGGCATAAAACGGCAAGATTGAACTTCATAGAATACTCCGACGACCCTGACATCAATAATGACGGGGAAGCGGAATGAGCGGCTATGCCACCATCCGGGCTTTCGCTTACTGCTTTGGTAGCACTACTTAGGACGCAACAAGCGACTCAACAAACGGAACGCGGAACCTACTGCAGCTGCAGATGCTGCATTATTTTCTGCCTGATCCAGATACACATCGGATCCCGGTGGTAACGTTCATGCCAGTAAAGGTAGAAATTAATCCCTGAAGAACGGAGCTCCACCGGCACAGGCTTCAAAACAATACCCCGTCCCAGTGAGACCCGCTGAGCAACCACCTCAGGCAAGACAAACAACAGATCAGTATTTTCACAAAAATCAGGAACAGTCATGAAATTCGACAGCCGCAGTGCAAGATGGCGTTTCTTGCCAAGCGCAGCCAACCGATCATCAACGAATCCAGGCCCGTGTCCGGTAATGGAAACCAGGCCATGACTGGCTGTCAGATAATCCTCCAGAGTCAGCTCTGAATCAGCCAGTGGGTGATCCGCAGACATCACACAAACCGAGCTCGTTTGAGAAACCAGCAACCGGCGATATTGATCCTCTGCAGTTTTCGGCGACATCCCGGTTAAACAAAAATGTACATCCCCCCGCTCCAGCAATTCAAAATGATCTCGCGGTTCGGTTCTGACCTCCAGCCGCATTTTCGGAGCTTCCCGGCGCAAAACCTGAATTAGCGGCGAGACAAAACAGGCAACTTCCAGGTCAAGGCCGTATACCCGTACAACATCCTCCGCCTCAGCTGGATTAAACTCCGGCTCGGCAATAAGCTTTGTCAGCCCTGCTAAAAGCTTCTGCAACCGGGGCAACAACTCTTCTGCCCTGGCGCTAAGATCGTAGCCCTGCGTGGTGCGCACCAGTAATGGATCATCGAATGTCGCCCGTAGCCGCTGTAACGCACGACTTACCGCAGGCTGACTCATATGCAGCATTTCAGACGCCCGGGTAACGTGTCGGGTTTCTAACAGCTGTTGCAATACCACCAGCAGATTCAGATCCACCGACCTTAAATTCACCTCACGCATAATCAAAATCACAATCATTCATTAGATGAATCAAGTATGCCCCATTATATTAGCCCTATCCAGCCCCCCCCCTGCAGCGCTACTCAAAGTTGAGTTGTGGCACTTTTAAAACAGGGAAAAAACAGACATCAGAGGAAAGTTCAGATGACAGAACAAGTGAAAGTAGCAGTGGTATATCACAGCGGTTACGGCCATACCGAAGTCCTGGCTCAGGCAGTTGCTGCAGGTGTAGAGAACGCTGGAGGGGTGGCACAAACCATCTCCGTAACAGATCTGGAAAACCTTGACTGGGATGTACTGGCACAGGCCGATGCGATTATCTTTGGCAGCCCTACTTATATGGGCAGTGTCAGTGCTCAGTTTAAAGCATTCATGGATGCCAGCTCCAAAGTCTGGATGGAACAGGGCTGGAAAGACAAGCTGGCAGCGGGCTTTACCAACTCAGCCAGCCATAGCGGAGACAAACTAAACACCCTGATTCAACTTTCAGTTTATGCCGCTCAACAAAGTATGAACTGGGTCAGCCTCGGTCTGATGCCGGGCAATAACAGCAGCCAGGGCAGCCCGGAAGATCTCAATCGAATCGGCAGCTACCTCGGTGCGATGGCCCAGAGCAATGCCGATGAAGGTGCCGAAGTTACGCCACCACAAACGGATCGTGATACAGCCGAAGCCCTGGGCGCACGGGTCGCTGTAGCAGCCAAACGCTGGCAGCAGTGATTGTCGACTTTTTGGAGACAATCTGTTGTGATGCTATTGAGAACTATTAACTCTTGCTAGTGTCACACACATACTCTTAAATCGAACCGTTTCATATTGAGACTGATTGTAAGCTAAAGAATTTTCGGAATATTTATGGCAATACCCGTCAGAAACGAGCCTCACCGCTACGGCCTGGGCTCGATGATCATCCACTGGAGCATGGCGCTGATTATTATCGGTATGTATCCGCTTGGGCTCTACATCGACACGCTTGATTATTACGATGCCGCTTACAAAACAGTCCCGCACTGGCATAAGAGTATCGGACTGATTTTGCTGGCATTACTATTACTACGACTACTGTGGCGGATAGTCAGCGCCCACCCAAAGCCGTTACCCCAACCAGTAACGCTCGTGCTAGCCACTAAAGCGGCACATTTTCTGCTCTATCTACTAATGCTGGTTGCGCTGATCTCAGGCTATATGATTTCAACCGCTGACGGCCGCGCGATCGAGGTATTCAATTGGTTTTCGATACCCGCTCTGCCAGCAGTCATTGAGCAACAAGAAGATATCGCCGGTCTGATTCACTACTGGACCACCACGGCGCTGATAGTACTCTCGGGGCTACACGCCCTGGCAGCATTCAAACACCACTTTATCAATAAAGATCATACTTTAATTCGCATGCTCGGCATGCCAAAGGAGTCTAACCAATGAAACTGAAATCACTGATTGCCGGAGCAGTACTGGCAGGAGCTACCCTTTCCACATCGGCTATGGCTGCAGATTATATTGTTGATACTAAGGGTGCCCACGCCTCTATCAACTTCAAAGTCAGCCATCTTGGCTACAGCTGGCTGGAAGGACGTTTTGATCAGTTTGACGGACAGTTCAGTTACGATGAAAGCAAACCTGAAGCGTCAACAGTAAGCATTAACATTGACCCTGCCAGCGTTAGCACAAATCATGCAGAGCGTGATAAGCATATCCGCAGTGACGATTTCCTGGATGTTGCGAAATACCCGTCAGCATCCTTCAAAAGCACAGGCTTTAAACCAAACGGTAATGGCGGCGCAACGCTCAGTGGTGAGCTGACCCTGCACGGCGTGACTAAACCGGTTGAGCTGGCAGTATCTAAAATTGGTGAAGGCAAAGATCCGTGGGGTGGCTACCGCGCAGGCTTCACCGGTACCACTGAATTCAAGATGAAAGATTTCGGTATCACTAAAAATCTTGGACCGGCATCTGAAACCGTCTACATGACGTTGCATGTAGAAGGTATTAAGCAGTAACAGGTAACCAGCTTCCCCTCTGATTTAACGCGGCCAGCTTTAAAGCTGCGCCGCGTTTTTTTTACCACAAAGTATTTTAAGCAGGCGCCAGTATAGGCCTTGGTTTGCCATCAGCGTCAATCGCAACAAAGGTAAAAGCTCCCTCGGTTACTTTCTCTACCAGCTCACTATGGTGCCGCTGCACCCAGGTTTCCACGTGCACCACCAGCGATGTAGTTCCATAATGCTTAACGTGGCAAAAACAGCTTACGTCATCGCCTACATTTATCGGCCTATGGAAAGTCATCGCATCCACTGCCACGGTCACAACCCGTCCTTTAACCTCCTGAGAGGCGAAGGTAGCACTGGCCATATCCATCAGTGACATCGTCCAGCCGCCAAAGATATCCCCGTCAGAGTTTGTATCTGAAGGCATAGCGACCATTCTTAGTGCTGGAATTCCAGCCGGCATCATTTGCATTAGTACTCCGTATCTCTAATTCTTTAATGACGGATCAATATTGCCTGATCAATCATTTTATAATCATAGCAAGACGATACCGATCAGCCCTTGAGGTCGATAACAATAACAAGATCGACAATATAATCCGCAACTATACAGATCTTTTAAACAGCATTGATCAATTCAGACAACAGCAGTTCTGGCTCCGTCGCCGCCACTAAAAACCGCCGATACTCCGGGCGGACAAAAGATTGCTCCGTGGCATGATCGAGAAACCTTAACAGATGGTCATAGTATCCATCCGTATTCAGCAGACCAAAAGGCTTGCGATGGATACCGATCTGCCGCCATGCCCAGACCTCAAACAGCTCTTCAAGAGTGCCCGTGCCGCCGGGCAGAGCGACGAAAGCGTCAGCCAGATCCATCATCTTAGCTTTACGCTGATGTATATCATCAACCCTGATCAGCTCGGTCAGGCCGGCATGAGCCTGTTCTTTCTCAATCAGCACCGCCGGCATTACACCGGTCACTTTACCACCGGCTGTCAGAACAGCATTGGCGATTATTCCCATCAGGCCGACACCGGCACCACCATACACCAGTTCAATCCCCTGCTCCGCCATCGAAAGACCCAATCGGGAAGCTTGTTGTGCATAGGCGGCATCGGGGCGACCAGAAGACGCGCCACAATAAACAGCAATTTTCATTTCAGTCGTGTTGGCCAGTTAGTTGTATTCGGGGGTATTAGACAACAGCCGTATAGTCAGATACAACTGGAAAAACGATAACTTCTATAACAGATAAGGTGACACACTTGCTTAAATGGATAAGTGAAACAAAATAGCCAATGATAAATATGGTACCTAGGAAATAAGTACTGAGGAAATATTTACTGGGGAATGAGTGCCGATATATAAGCACTGAGAAACAATGTCGCAGAATAAATCGCTGACAGCACCTTATGGTGCTGTCAGCAGTAAAAACTTAAGCGGTCACAGTTACGTTTTCAGCCTGCAGACCTTTCTGGCCCTGGGTAACCTCGAAAGATACCTGCTGCCCTTCTGTCAAAGTACGACGCCCCGTGCCATTGACTGAGCGATAGTGAACAAACACATCGGCTCCACCTTCACGTTCAATAAAGCCATAGCCTTTTTCATCGTTAAACCACTTAACAACACCGCTAACTACTTGATCAGACATAACATCCTCAATTCTTATTTTTGATTTCTTCCACTCGCACAGCTCAGGCTGACGAAGGGCCGTACCGTTTCAGCATAGAGACTACCGAGAACCGCTGGCCATAATCTCAACCAGATCCCGACTCTGAATGGCATTAGCAACCTATGTAATTCGACTGAAATCACACAAAGAAACCAACAATAATCTCTAAACCGATCAAACTTTTTACTGTTTAATCTTAAGATTATCAAGACAATCACTTTCTTTTTATACAGTTTCTACTCACGTTGTGTATCAGATCAATTTTTAACTACCGAATTAGTCGACCTTAGTCGAGTTCTGTCAAAATCAACCTGCGATCACTGTAATAGTGACTAGTCTAAAAAATAAGGTATAGTTCACACGGGTTTAACACTGAATGGTATCCGCGAATGGCAGGCTCTCTACAAGATCAACTTCTCAATGCTGGCTTGGCAAATAAAAAGCAAGCTAACAAAGCTAAAGCAGACAAACGCAAGAAAGCTAAAAAAGCTAAAACCGTCAAAAAAGGCGAAGAGTATAAAGACCAGGATCAGCTGGAACGGGAACAGGCTATTGCCCAGGCAAAAGCAGAAAAGCTGGAGCGGGACAAAGCCCTTAATCGCGAACGCGAAGACGAGCTGACCCGACGCTCAATCGATGCTTCAGTTCGCCAGATGATCAACCAGAACATGATCGATATCCCCCGCGATGGCGATGTGGAATATAACTTTGTCGATGGCACGGCGATCAAAAAACTCTATCTGGACAAAACTCTGCAAGACCAGCTGGCCAGAGGCAATCTCGCCATCGCTGCGCTGGACCAGAGCTATAAGGTAATCCCGACAGGCATCGCTGATAAAATTAATGAACGTCGCCCTGAAGTGATTATCAGTCTGCAGCAGAAAGAGGAGATCGATCCGGAAGATCCTTATGCCGACTTCCAGATCCCTGACGACCTGATGTGGTAACCACTTAACAGCGCTCAGAACAGGCTGAATCTGTAATCAAAAAACCGCGTTCAGCGGTTTTTTTGCTATATATCTCCCACTCGCTCCCAAACCAATAACTGATTATTGGCGGGCATTGCATGGTCCGCCAACAATACTAAGCCCTGACGCTCAGCCAAGCGTTGAACCGCTTCAAAATCCCGTATTCCACTGGCACTATCCTGCAGCCTCAGCCAACGATCAAACTCGGCGTTGCTGGGGGTCGTAAATTGACCGGCGTAGCGAAAAGGCCCGTATATGATCAGCAAACCCTGAGACTTAAGACAGCGCCCAACGCCTTCGAAAAGCGCCTCAACCTGCTGCCAGGACACAATATGTAGCGTATTCGCAGTATAAACAGCCGACAGATCTGTCACAGGCCAGTGGGACCAGCTAACATCCAGCGCCAGTGGCCTATTGATATTAGCGATTCCAGCCTGCTTCAGATTGGCTGCAAGAGCAACCAGGTTATTCTCTAACTCACTGGGATTCCAGGTGATATCCGGCAGGGCCCGACAAAAGTGAATACTGTGCTGACCCGATCCACTGCCGATCTCCAGAACCTGTTCATCAACCCGCAGCAGCTGACGCAAAATAGCCAGAATAACCTCCTGGTTTCGTTCACTGGCTACTGAATAGTTAAGCATCTGAACTACCTGTAAAATCTGAACTACCTGTTAAATCGGCTAACGGCTGACCCGCTATATCGGTTCGATAGGACCTGCTTTGGTATATCGGCTAAAAGTACTTCAATCAAATCGAACGATCATTTTATTCAGCACATCAGCCAACTCACTACCCAGCCCCTCGATGATCTGCTTTAAATCATGGTTATGCAATCTGCCGTCTTCACGGAAAGCATCGCCGGCCTTCGCTAAAGTAACCTGGTCTGGCACCACCATTACGCCCAGGTTCTGCAGTAATATACGCAATGAAACCAGTCCCTGAACGCCTCCGCCCTGATCCTGTGAAGCAGCCATTACAGCGGCTATTTTGCCGCGAAAAGCAAACAGCGGCGGCTCATGGCTCGCTTGTGGACGCGACACCCAATCCAGGGTGTTCTTTAGTAGTGCCGATGGGAAGCCATTATATTCCGGTGAGGCTATCAGCAAGCCCTTATGATCCAGCATCAATTGCTTCAGCTCAGCCGCTGATTCAGGTAATCCTTCGCTGAACTCCAGATCCTGATTATAGATCGGCATCGGAAAATCATTAAGGTTAATCTCAGTAACCTCGACACCAGACTCTCTGGCTCCGGCGACGGCTATATCCAACAACCGCTGGTTAAAAGAACCTGCTCTTGTACTGCCTGAAAAAGCCAGAATTTTAGCCATAAAACGCCCTCGGATGAAACTACACTTATTTAGAAATAAACAGACAACGGTCATTCATTCCGAATTCAAACCTATACGCTTATCAAGCGCTGTACGGGCTCTAATAAGTATAATAGCGGCAGCCTGACGAGCGATGACACCGAGCGACTACCCAAGTTGGGTACTAGAGCATAAAGGTGAATAAAACTAACCTATCAACTGAGAATTGGTCACTTTTCCCAGTTGCGACTAAAGTCTAAAATCCCTTTATCAAATCGCGTGCCCTCAGGCATGCCCAAATTGAAAAACGATGATATTCAACCTGCAGCGGATTGAAGCGCTGACATGATCCAGGCTTGAATCTTGTATAGTACAGACAGGTAAAAAAATGCAACGGGTTCCAGGACACTACGAAGTATTCCACAACGCAACTTCGCTTCGCGCCGAAGTACAGGCCGAACTGATTCTGAATGCTTTTGCTTTTGTCAAAGATTCGATCAAAAGCAAAGTGCCTGCGTTTGGTCCGCTGTACAGTTCGTCTAATTACAGCATGTGCATGCGTGCTCTGGGTAAGCGTACCGCTTCCCTGTAAACAACTTCATCTTAAAAGAGCCCTGGAGTCAGTAAATCCCAACCGCTCTTATCTCTCTTTGACAGGCCTTCGGCCTGTTTTTTTTGGCCTGATTTTATTCAGCCAGGTCATTGACCTGAAGCACTAAGATCTGAGCCGCTTTAATCAGACAGAGATTTTTGTTCATTACAATCGAACAGAATAGCTCCGTCTCAAGACAGCAACATTTTAAGCTATTGATATGTAAGCATATTTTACATATCAACCAAAACCAGTCGCCAACCGCAGACAGTAAATTGCAAATAACCGTTATTACTATTGACTCACATCATTAAACACAACCGCAAACCATTGAAATATAAGATATTTATTTATATGGCACGATGCTTGATATATAACTATACAGCACTGGCTGATTACACGCGGAAGCTAAGTCCCCCCCCCCATTTCTTAGTACGATGCGTGTAGTCAACCGGGGCAATTTCAAGTCCTCCCCTTTGCACTTACTTTAACGATCCACGGCAAAAGTTGTCTGAATAGCAGTATTTCAGGGCTGCACTCTCCGCGAATCCGACGATAAGCCCTTACAACTATTATCACGACGACTATATTCGCAATGGTCAGAGCGCGAACTAACCGCGACAGAAACACAATCACCTGTGCAGTAACACAAGTATTAAATCAGCATTGAGTAACTACAGGACAAAAAAAAAGCGGACCAGTTGCCTGGCCCGCATAAAATTCGCTTTTACAGGTTCGCTCGAAAGCGAGATAGATCTTACCGGCTCAGCCCGCGACGGCACTAAGCCCACACAAAGTAATAATCTATTGGCAGCCATTCTAACGACTGCATCGCAGACCAGATTGTCGCTTAACGTCAGAATAGTTGCTGAATGCGTCACAGCGGACTCAAGCGGTTGTTAGCGCTGAATAAAATACAGACCCAGCAATAACAGCAACACCCCAATTATCCGGGAAGGGGTAACTTCAATAACCAACCCACCAAAAAAACCAAAGTGATCAAATACAAGCGACATAACCAACTGACCAAGAATCGCCGCCGCCAGCATATTAGCGATGCCTACCTTTGGCATCAGATAAAGCATACCACTGACGAAAATAACACCAAGAAAACCACCGCAATACAGATACCAATCGATCCCGGTAACCCGTTTCCAGTCAGGCAGACTTGCCTGAGCTACCAGCAAAGCGACAATACAAGCGATTGTGCCGCCGATGTAAGATACCAGTGTTGCCTGCATCGGGTGCACCATTGCAGCGCCCAGACGGGCATT
This sequence comes from Amphritea sp. HPY, assembly GCF_050870985.1. Classification (NCBI taxonomy): domain Bacteria; kingdom Pseudomonadati; phylum Pseudomonadota; class Gammaproteobacteria; order Oceanospirillales; family Oceanospirillaceae; genus Amphritea; species Amphritea sp. HPY. The sequence goes on from NZ_CP194015.1 coordinate 2,317,691, forward strand.
CAGAGCGCCCTGTATCGGTATAACCGCACCCACAGCCACCGCAGCCAGTAATAGAAACCAGTTCATTGATTGCCTTCACTTATTTGAAATGTAAAAGGGTCAGAATAACAGCTGCAAATCAAAACGCTTTAAAAATTAGTAATAAATGTTTCATCATCTGACACTCTGGCTAACACTCGTCCGAGCTTAAAAAACAGAAAACAGCGGATCAATTAGCTGATCCGCATACAGATTCCCCTTTTACAGGTTCGTTTGTAAGCGAGATACACTCTCAACGATCTGATACGGGTATCAGCCCCAAACAACAGCATGAGCCTATCCGGACTACCATACTCATTCACTCAGGTGTAAAACCAGCCAGCGTTACAAAATAGAGTACCTGCACTGCAGGCACCTCTTATCTACTGATAATAGTTTGAATGCACAGCAAGCGATGAGCTATAAGGACCCTTACGAGCAATAGAGCACTAAAAGAACATTACTATCAACTTGCGCCGCGTAAATATTCACCTGTGGGAGCTTTGTAGTTACACCCCGCTTTCAACCCGAACACATCCATTTCATTACCGCCTTTCAAATAGATTTTGAATTGTTTTTCGGGCGTAAATCGCGCATAAATAGAAGAATTGAATCCCTCTTGATCATAATACTCTTTGGGCGGTTGATCTGGCTGGAATTCATACAGTTCCCCTTCTGACTTAACCCGCAGACACTGAAAATCATACGCCTCTTCCCGGGTTTCACCTGAGCCAATTTTTGACTCATGACCTGATGCATACACGATAGAAATATCTGATAGGGTTGTATTGGTGACCGCCACCTTGACGGTAGATGGACACCCAGCCAATGCAAGACAACACGCGACTGTTGATACGGCTAAAGTAACATGAGTTTTCATTTGAAAACCTCCTATGTTGCAGTGACCGGCCTGCATACTAATTGTAGTTGAACAACTACATGTGGGCGCTAAACAACCAACAAACAAGCCCTTACACTGTTTGATCCTTCCCTGGTTACTGACATACAGACAAAAAAAAGCGGACCAGTTACCTGATCCGCATAAAGGTTTCGCTTTTACAGGTTCGCTTGTAAGCGAGATAAACTCTCAACGATCTGATACAGGTATCAGATCCACACAACAGCAAGAGCCTATCCGGATTACCACCCTCTATAGATAAGGTGTAAAACCATCTGCGTAAAAAAGACGGAGTGCCTGCACTGCAGGCGCCTCCGTAATAGCCGGTTTTCACCGGAGTACAACAGCTTTTTCAAGCAGGCCTTCAGCTATTCAGTATTGGGCTGAACAGCTGAAAACAGGAGCCTTTCGGGGAGAGATATCCAAAAGGCTCCGATCTAAAAATACAAGTCGTTGTATTAGTCCCTGTATGAGTCAATGCTCGGGCAGGAGCAGATAAAGTTACGGTCGCCGTATACGTTGTCGATGCGGTTAGACATCGGCCAGAACTTATTCTCGCGGGTCGCAGTATTCGGGAATACCGCTTCTTCACGGGAGTAAGGACGCTCCCACTCAGCAGTCATGATGTCAGACTGAGTGTGAGGCGCACGACACAGTGGATTGTTATCCGCAGGCCATACTCCACTCTGAACTTTCTCAATCTCTTCACGAATCTGCACCATAGCAGCGATGAAACGATCGATCTCAACCTTAGATTCAGACTCAGTCGGCTCGATCATCAGCGTACCGGCAACCGGGAACGACATAGTCGGTGCGTGAAAGCCGTAATCCATCAGGCGCTTAGCGATATCTTCTTCGGTAACACCTGACGCTTCTTTCAAAGGACGGATATCAACGATACATTCGTGAGCAACCTTGTTGTTACGACCGCGGTACAGTACCGGGTAGTGAGCAGCCAGCTTCTCGGTCATGTAGTTGGCATTGAGGATCGCCAGCTGAGTCGAACGCTTAAGACCTGACTTGCCCAGCATCTTGATGTATGCCCAGGTAATTGGCAGGATCGCACCGCTACCGTAAGGCGCTGCGGATACAGCACCGTTATCAGTGCTGACAACGCCAGACGCATTAACTTTGTGACCCGGCAGGTAAGGCGCCAGATGGCTCTTAACACCGATCGGACCAACACCCGGACCACCGCCGCCGTGCGGGATAGCAAAGGTCTTGTGCAGGTTCAGGTGGGATACGTCAGAACCGATCAGGCCTGGCTTAGAGATACCTACCTGAGCGTTCATGTTGGCGCCATCCATATACACCTGACCACCGTTCTTGTGGATCAGATCGCAGATCTCAACGATCTCTTCTTCGTAGACACCGTGGGTAGACGGGTAAGTGATCATCAGTGCAGACAGGTTATCGGCATGCTGCTGTGCCTTAGCACGCATATCAGCGACATCGACGTTACCGTTTTCATCACACTCAACGATGACAACTTTCATGCCCATCATCGCAGCGGATGCAGGGTTAGTACCGTGCGCAGAAGATGGAATCAGGCAGATATCGCGGTGACCCTGGCCATTTGCTTCCTGGTACTTACGGATCGCCAGCAGACCTGCGTATTCACCCTGTGCACCGGAGTTCGGCTGCATAGATACGTTGTCGTAACCGGTAATCTCAACCAGCATCGCCTCCAGCTCATTGATCATATCCAGGTAACCCTGGGTCTGATCCGCCGGAGCGAATGGGTGAATGTTTGCAAATTCAGGCCAGGTTACCGGAATCATCTCGGCAGTGGCATTCAGCTTCATAGTACAAGAACCCAGTGGGATCATACCGTGAACCAGTGAATAGTCTTTGTTCTCCAGCTTCTTCAGGTAACGAAGCATGTCGGTTTCGCTGTGGTAGCTGTTGAACGTCGGGTGCGTCAGGATAGCATCTTCACGACGCATCTCTGCCGTGATACCGGTGGCAGCGCCAGCAGTGATCTCAGCATCCAACTCGGCAACGCTCAGGCCGTGGCCTTCACCCAGCACTACGTCCAGCAGTTGCGCTACATCAGCAGCAGTAGTGGTTTCATCCAGAGTGAGACCCAGCTTGTTGTCACCGGTCTGACGCAGGTTACAACCGGCATCCAGAGCGCGCTGATAAACCACCGCCTGAGTTTCAGGCAGGGTCAGGGTCAGGGTATCGAAGTAAGTGTCATTCAGTTCAACACCTTTCGCTTTCAGGCCGTTAGCCAGAATAGCAGTCAGACGATGAACCCGCTCAGCGATAGTCTTCAGGCCTTCTGCGCCGTGATAAACAGCGTAGAAAGAAGCCATGTTCGCCAGTAGTGCCTGCGCTGTACAGATGTTAGAAGTCGCCTTCTCACGACGGATGTGCTGCTCACGGGTCTGCATCGCCATACGCAACGCCTGGTTACCGTTGGCATCGACAGAAACACCGATGATACGACCAGGAACAGAACGCTTGAGTTTTTCGCTGGCAGCAAAGAACGCTGCGTGCGGACCACCAAAGCCCATCGGTACGCCGAAGCGCTGAGAAGTACCCAGAACCACATCAGCACCCAGCTCACCAGGTGATTTAAGCAGTACCAGTGCCAGTGGATCAGTCGCAACTGAGACCATCACTTTCAGGTCTTTGGCTGTTTTAATCAGGCTCTTGATATCTTTGATATCGCCGTAAGTGCTTGGGTATTGCAGCTGCATACCGAAAGCATCGCTCGTTTCCAGATCAGTCAGCGGGTTACCCACTACAACGTCATATCCGAAGTATTCAGCACGGGTCTTGATGACGTCGATAGTTTGCGGCTGAACATCGTCAGCGACAAAGTAAGTCATGCTCTTCTTACGGTTAGAGCGCTTGCACAAGGTCATCGCTTCTGCAGCAGCAGTCGCTTCGTCCAGCAGGGAGGCGTTCGCCAGATCCATGCCGGTCAGGTCCATTACCATCTGCTGGTAGTTCAGCAGTGCTTCCAGACGGCCCTGCGCGATCTCAGGCTGATAAGGCGTGTACGCGGTATACCATGCTGGATTTTCCAGCACGTTACGCAGGATTACATTAGGCACCAGGGTATTGCTATAGCCCATACCGATGTATGATTTATTCACTACATTCTGGTCAGCAAGACCTTTCAGGTAGCTCAGCGCATCGGCTTCGGTAACGGAATCATCCATTGCCAGCGCATCATCCAGACGGATGGAATCGGGAACTGTCTGTGTGATCAGCTCATTGAGGGAGTTAACACCCAGCTCAGACAACATAGCTTGTGTCTGTTCTGCATCCGGGCCCACGTGACGACGGGTGAAATCCGTAGCCTGCTCAAGATCACTCAGTGTGCGAGTAACTTCTGCCATAACAATAACCTGTTTCTTCTTATATCCGACATAAACTAACTGTCGGATTTAAAGCCGCTACAAAACTTGCAAAGCTGCAGCATCTTTATTAATTTTTAGGTGCGGGGCGATCCTGCACGACCACCCCGCGTTTGCGAACAAAGGTCTGATCGGGGGACAGTGATAACAGCAAGGGCTGCGCAAACAGCCTCTGCTGTTATCAGCTTAGATCAAGCCTCTTCTGCAATCGTTGCTGCGTATGCATCGGCATCCAGCAGCTTATCCAGCTCAGCAGCATCAGTCAGCTTGATCTTAACGATCCAGCCACCGTCGAACGGCTCGCTGTTAACTGTTTCCGGCTCATCTTCCAGCGCTTCGTTGATCGCAACAATCTCACCAGAAACCGGTGAGTAGATGTCAGAAGCAGCTTTAACAGATTCAACCAGTGAGAACTCTTCACCCGCTTCCACTTCACGACCAACTTCTGGCAGCTCAACGAACACTACGTCGCCCAGCAACTCCTGTGCGTGGTCGGAAACACCCATAGTGACAGTACCGTCACCGTTATCCAGAACCCACTCATGGCTTGGTGCAAAACGGTAGTTAGATGGAATGCTCATAATTATTTTCCTTTGATCAATTCGTAATGGCTGTGTCGGGTGATACCGGGTCACAGCCTTTAGCTAGTTCAGATATTATTTATACAGCGGTCTTACTTATACAGAGGGAAGCGCTTGCACAGGGCTTCAACCTGGCTACGAACCTCAGCTTCAACTGCAGAATTGTCTTCCGGGTTAGCCACCAGGCCATCCAGAACATCGCTGATCAGGTTACCGATCAAACGGAATTCTTCAGTACCGAAACCACGGCTGGTGCCGGCCGGTGTACCCAGACGGATACCGGAAGTAACCATCGGCTTCTCAGGATCAAACGGGATACCGTTCTTGTTACAGGTGATACCCGCACGCTCCAGCGCTTCATCAACTACATTGCCTTTCAGGCCTTTAGGGCGCAGGTCAACCAGCATCAGATGGGTATCAGTACCACCGGTCACTATGTCGCAACCACGCTCAACCATTACGCTGGCCAGTACTTTAGCATTCTCAACAACCTGCTCGATGTAGGTTTTGAATTCAGGACGTAGCGCCTCACCGAATGCAACCGCCTTAGCAGCGATAATGTGCATCAGTGGACCACCCTGCAGACCCGGGAAAACAGCAGAGTTGATCTTCTTGCCGATATCCAGGTTGTTAGACAGGATCATGCCGCCACGAGGACCACGCAGAGTCTTGTGCGTAGTAGTCGTAACCACATCAGCATATGGCAGCGGGCTCGGATGAACACCGGTCGCAACCAGACCAGCAATATGGGCCATATCGACGAACAGGTAAGCACCGACTTTATCGGCAATCTCACGGAAACGGGCAAAATCGATCTCACGTGGAATTGCAGAACCACCAGCGATGATCATTTTAGGCTGACACTCAACCGCCAGCGCTTCAACCGCATCGTAGTCGATACGGCTATCTTCTTTAGATACACCGTACTGAACAGCGTTGAACCACTTACCAGACAAAGCCGGACGTGCACCGTGAGTCAGGTGGCCGCCAGCATCCAGAGACATACCCAGCACAGTATCACCCGGCTGCAGCAGCGCCAGCATAACTGCGCCGTTCGCCTGTGCACCGGAGTGCGGCTGTACGTTTACAAATTCACAGTTAAACAACTGCTTGGCACGCTCGATAGCCAGACCTTCAGCCTTATCGGCATACTCGCAACCACCGTAGTAACGACGGCCCGGGTAACCTTCGGCATACTTGTTGGTCAGCACAGTGCCCTGAGCCTGCATTACCGCTTTAGAAACAATGTTCTCAGAAGCGATCAGTTCGATGCCCATTTCCTGGCGCTCAAATTCTTCGTTTACAGCGGACATCAGGTCAGCATCACGCTCAGCCAGGTCTTGGGTAAAGAATGCTTCGCATGCCGCGTCGCCGCGGTACAGTTCAGATTGACTCATGATTTTTTATTCTCTTGTTAAGTTCGTAATCAACAGCTCGTAAGCAGTAGTTCAGGAATAATCAGCAAGCGACGACGTTAACCGCCAGTCCGCCCTGAGAGGTTTCTTTATACTTGTCCTGCATATCAACGCCGGTCTGACGCATCGTTTCGATCACTGAATCCAGTGATACGTGATGCTTACCATCACCACGCAGGGCCAGGCGGGCCGCATTAATCGCTTTCACCGCACCCATAGTGTTTCGCTCAATACATGGCACCTGAACCAGACCACCGATCGGATCGCAGGTCAGTCCCAGGTTATGTTCCATGCCAATTTCTGCGGCATTTTCTACCTGCTGCACAGTTCCACCCATTACGGCGCACAGTGCTCCAGCAGCCATAGAACAGGCAACACCGATCTCTCCCTGACAGCCAACTTCAGCCGCAGAGATAGACGCGTTCTTTTTGTACAGCATGCCGATAGCGGCAGAAGTTGCCAGAAAATCAAAGATGCCCTGTTCATTTGAACCCGGCACAAAGCGATCGTAGTAGGCCAGTACTGCAGGGATAACACCCGCCGCACCATTAGTCGGTGCCGTTACAACACGGCCACCGGCCGCATTCTCTTCATTCACCGCCATAGCATATAGGTTGATCCAGTCCATCACTGTCAGCTGGTCTTTTAATGCCGCTTCCGGATGGTTCTTCAATTCTTCGTACAGCTCATGGGCGCGACGTTTAATATGCAGGCCACCGGGCAGTTCGCCCTCTTCACCACAGCCACGCTTAATGCAACGATCCATCACCTGCCAGATGCTACGCAGACGCTCATTCAGCTCTTCCTCGGTATGCCAGGTATGCTCATTTTTATGCACCAGCTCGGCAATGGTCATGTCGTGTTTTTCACACAATTCCAGCAGTTCGGCACCGTTGTCGAAGTGATATGGCAGTTTAAATGCTGGTGCAGTACCGGACTTTTTGTCCGCTTCGGCATCACTCAGGACAAAACCACCACCAACGGAATAGAAAATGTTGTCATGCAGCACGATACCGGCATCATCAAATGCCTGAAAACGCATACCATTAGGATGCTTTGGCAGTGACTCGCCAAAGTTAAAAGGAAGATGTTCTTCAGGGCGAAACTCAATTAGTTTCTCACCGGCAAGATTTAGCTGGCCGCTAGTTTCAATCTGCTCGATATAACGGGGAACCATATCAGGATCGACCAGATCAGGTTTTTCGCCCATCAGGCCGATCATTACAGCAACATCAGTCGCGTGACCTTTACCCGTCATGGCAAGGGAGCCATACAGACCGACCTTAACGTTCACTACTTTTGCCAGGTCGCCACGCTCACGCAGCTCATCGAGAAAACGATTGGCCGCTACAACAGGCCCTACAGTATGGGAACTGGAAGGTCCGATACCGACCTTATATAGATCAAAAATACTTAGTGGCACTTCAGCTTCTCCACTGCGGTTATCCGCTGTTCTTATTATCAGTCTGCAGAGTTACCCGGGGCTCTTATTCGGTATAGAGCACGAACCGGATTTCTACCACTCTTTCTATAGACAACTTTGCCAACGCAAAAGTTGATCAATTAACCAGCAATCGAATTTCAGATTAGCAGCGCTTATTTCCAAAATCAACAAAAAGTTTCTTATAGGAAACATATTTTCTCTTTATAGCAATTATCCCCTTTCCGCGATTTCTTCCAAACCGACCGGGGGTTGTGTACTATCATTGGAAACATGTACCGGAAAGACAGATGGCTAATTCGTTGATAGAAAAGCCTTTTGAATACTCTATCTGGCGTTAATACTGGTGTAATACTGCGTTGCATTCATGTTCGACCACACCGATAACGGAAGATATGAGTCGCTACTGAACATTTCAGTATGTGCAACTTGTTGTATAACTAGATATATAACTAATCGGTAAATTCCCGGTTACTATTTAACTGATAGAATATGCGCAACAGAACATCTGCCGGGACCTGAGCAGAGTTAAGATTTCATGGAGCAACCCAATGCCAGACAAACCATCATTCCTACAAACTGATCAGCAGTTCTTCAAAGTATCGCAGGACAATGCTGAAGCGATGGTAGAGCCTCTCGAGCTGGGTAAACGGGTCCGCGAGATTCGCCTGAGCCAGAATCTGACATTGGAAGAAGCCAGTAAACTGACCGGTCTGGCACGCTCTACCCTGTCAAAAATTGAGAACGAACAGATATCCCCTACTTTCACCGCCGTTAACAAACTGGTTAAAGGCCTGGGTATCGATATTCCTCAGCTGTTTACCCAGCCAACCAAGAAAGCACCGGGCAGCGGCGGACGTCGTGATATCACCCGCAGTGGCGAAGGCAAGCCCCATCCGACGCCGACCTATGAACACGAACTGCTGGCCACCCAGCTGACCAGCAAAAAGATGATCCCGTTCAAAACCACCGTGCGCACCCATTCCTGGGACGAGTATGAAGACTGGGTACGTCACGACGGCGAAGAGTTCCTCTACGTACTGAGTGGCAGCATCATGTTCTACAGCGAATTCTATGAGCCGATCGAACTCAACGTGGGCGACAGCGCATACTACGATTGCGAAATGGGCCACGCTCTGATCTCCACCAGCGAACAGGATGCGGAAATAATCTGGGTTACGGCTTAGGGGCAGACCGCCGCAAGCGGCTCGCTAGACCGCTGAACAAGTTCAGCTAGCTAGAACGCAAGGCAAGCCTTGCTGCTAGTGGCTAGAAAAATCAAAAGCTGAACACCAAAAGTCAAAAATATTAAACCGCCTGCAGGCGGTTTTTTTATGTCCGGCAGTAAGAAAATCATCCCCTGCTTACGGAGCGCTACCTTCTTTCACGCCCCCCCTCCTACCTCCTAAAAAGGCTCTTACGTTTTTTCTAGCCACTAGCTGTAGATGCTAAATACCTTGTTCACACAATGAAGGGATTCGGGATACTGGTGGTTTCTTTCCAATACTGCCATGTTCCGCCTCGCGAGTCGCATAGCGACGCTTTGGTGCCGTTCCGACACCGTGTTTCCAATACGAATCGAATATAAAAAAAATCACATTCTTAATAAAAACCTTAACTAACAACCACTTTAGCATTCAACGCCTGTTTCAGAGCGACATTTTCTGGCCGTTAAACGCATTTTTTTATTGCAATAAGTTTCCTTATCGACTAGCTTTGTTTCCTATTGGAAATATATTCCCTTTGTTGAGCAACTATTTCTTTGAATACCCATTTGATGGAGTTCGAAGAAACTGGTTTCTCAAGGTGGACCATCAATCCACTGGAAATTTCCAAAAATAAGTCGATTGCTCAACCCTATGAAGTGATCGGCAATAACAATAAAAATCCTCTGGGAGTCTACGTTTATGGAAACGTTAACCACTATTATTGGCGCAATTAACGGCATCGTCTGGGGTCCGTTAATGCTCGTCCTCATCCTTGGTGTTGGTCTGTTCCTGATGCTTGGCCTACGCTTGATGCCTATTCTTAAACTGGGCACAGGTTTTAAGCTACTGTTTGAAGGCCGCAGCACTAAGAAGGGCGAAGAGAAGGAAGGTGAAATTTCACCATTCCAGGCTCTGATGACAGCACTGTCTGCAACGGTTGGTACTGGTAACATCGCGGGTGTGGCAACGGCCGTATTCCTGGGTGGCCCTGGTGCTCTGTTCTGGATGTGGTGTACTGCCCTGGTGGGTATGGCTACCAAATTCTCCGAAGCCGTTCTGGCTGTTAAGTACCGTGAAGTAGATGAGGAAGGCAACCATGTTGGTGGCCCGATGTACTACATCAAAAACGGTCTTGGCGCTAAATGGGCATGGTTAGGTACAATGTTTGCCATTTTCGGTGCTGCTGCAGCATTCGGTATTGGTAACACCGTTCAGTCCAACTCTGTTGCTGACGTACTGCATGCTAACTTCGGTGTAAACGTCTGGGTAACCGGCGTTGTTCTGATGGTTCTGGTTGGCGCTGTGCTGATCGGTGGTATCAAGCGTATCGGTAGCGTTGCCGGTGCACTGGTTCCTCTGATGGCTATTGCTTATCTGACCGCAGGTCTTGTTGTATTGGCAATTAATGCTGATGCTATCCCTGCTGCTATCGATCTGGTATTCACTCACGCTTTCACAGGTACTGCTGCTGAAGGTGGTTTTGCTGGTGCAGCTGTGTGGATGGCTATCCGCTTCGGTGTAGCACGCGGTATATTCTCCAACGAAGCAGGTCTGGGTTCTGCGCCTATCGCTCACGCGGCGGCACAAACTAAAGATCCTGTCCGTCAGGGCCTGGTAGCAATGCTGGGTACATTCATCGACACTATCATCATCTGCTCTATTACTGGTCTGGTAATCATTACCTCCGGTGAGTGGACTTCTGGTGTGTCTGGTGCAGCTCTGACTTCGGCGGCGTTCGCTCAGGCTCTGCCTGGCTTAGGTAACTACCTGGTAGCTATCTCTCTGGCGATCTTCGCTTTCACTACCATTATCGGTTGGTCTTTCTACGGCGAACGTTGTGTTGAATTCCTGCTCGGTGTTAAGGCGATTGCGCCATACCGTGTACTGTGGATCATCGCTGTTCCTGTAGGTGCAGGTGTAAGCCTGGACTTCATCTGGCTGGTAGCGGATACCCTGAATGCAATGATGGCGATTCCTAACCTGATTGCACTGGCTCTGCTGAGCCCTGTGGTATTCAAACTGACTAAAGAGTTCTTTGCCCGTAACGGTGCCCCTGTTGATGCAGAAGGCAACGCACAGACTAAGTAACACTTTGTTTGTTGATGGCTTATCTTTAAACCTTGGGTTTAACAGCTGAGCTTAAAGGTATCCGGGCACTTCGCGGTTCACCCCGGATACCTTTTCCTTAACAACACTGTGCCTCTTAACTACATTTTGCCTCTTAACTACACTTAAGACAGTTTGACAGATGACTGCTTGTCGAAAAGGTTGCTGCTGCACACAGAGCTTTTTCCACAACCTGTCCGGGTTTTTGGGCACATAAAAATACGCCCATAACAATAAACCCGTAAATACAGATCCGTTAGATAAGAATGCCGCGGCACCGGTTGCCGTACAGAAACGATGGAGAAGACAATGTCCCAACTGAACAAAACTCCCCTATACGACCTGCACGTTGAACTCGGCGGTAAAATGGTTCCTTTTGCAGGCTACGATATGCCGGTTCAGTACCCTCTGGGCGTTAAAAAAGAACATATCCATACCCGTGATCACGCGGGCCTGTTCGACGTATCCCACATGGGTCAGGTAATTCTGAAAGGTAAAAATGCAGCAGCAGCACTGGAAAAACTGGTACCGGTCGACATCATCGGTCTGCCAGCTGGCAAGCAACGCTACGCCCTGTTCACCAATGAGAATGGCGGCATCATGGATGACCTGATGGTTACCAACTACGGTGATCACCTTTATGTTGTTGTAAACGCTGCCTGTAAAGAGCAGGACATCGCCCACATGCGTGCCAACCTGGGTGAAGACGTGGAGCTGGAAGTACTTGATGATCGCGCTCTGGTTGCCCTGCAAGGCCCTGAAGCAGCACTGGCACTGTCCCGCATCTGCCCTGCTGTAAACGACATGGTATTCATGGATTCCCGTCACATCGCTATCGATGGCGTAGACTGCTTCGTCAGCCGCTCCGGCTATACCGGTGAAGATGGTTACGAGATCTCTATCCCATCTGCAGAAACAGAACGCCTGTGCCGCCTGTTCCTGGAACAGCCTGAGATTGAGTTAATCGGTCTGGGTGCCCGTGACTCTCTGCGTCTGGAATCCGGCCTGTGCCTGTACGGTCACGACCTTGACCAGACTACTACACCTATCGAAGGCAGCCTGATCTGGGCTATCAGCAAGAACCGTCGTGCTGATGGCGAGCGTGCCGGTGGTTTCCCTGGTGCTGACAAGATCTTTGATCAGATCGCTAACAAGAACTACACCCGTAAGCGCGTTGGCCTGCTGGCTAAAGGCAAAGCACCGATTCGTGAAGGCGCGGAGCTGGTTAATACCGATGGCGTTAAGATCGGTGAAGTAACCAGCGGCAGCTTTGGCCCGACTGTAGGCGTACCTGTTGCGATGGGATATGTCGCAACTGAGTATGCGGCACTGGATACCGAGGTATATGCTGTGGTTCGCGGCAAAGAGCTGCCAATGGTCGTTTCTAAAGCTCCGTTCATCGAGCAGCGCTACTACCGCGGCTAACAGTACCAGGGGTAACCCGGGCGCTGAAGCTCCAAATTACCCCTCTGTACTTTGAAACTGATTTGGGATCATTTTTAAAATTATTCCGTAGCGTCTCTCAGTTTCAGAACATTTAGGGAGCCTGCCTGGCGACAGGCCGGCTCCCTCATTTTTACATTACAGATAATAATCAGAAGAGGTGGCCTTGATGGAAATGATTCCGCTAAAAGAGCTCAAGGGTGAATCCAAAATGTCCCGTTTACGCGAAAAGCCTGACCCTACCCGGGAACGTCTGCGCAAACCGGAATGGATCCGAATCGATGCCCACTCCAATGCCAACGTAAAGAAAGTTAAGAAGCAGCTACGCGATCTTAAACTGCATACGGTGTGCGAAGAGGCTTCCTGCCCTAACCTGGCAGAGTGTTTCAGCCATAAGACCGCAACTCTGATGATTATGGGTGCCATCTGCACCCGTCGCTGCCCGTTCTGCGATGTTGCACATGGCCGGCCGATGGGCCTTGATCCTGACGAGCCTAAGAACGTAGCCAGCAATATTAAGCAGCTTGGCCTGCGCTATGTGGTGATCACTTCGGTTGACCGGGATGATCTTAAAGATGGTGGTGCTGCGCATTTCGCTGAATGCGTCAAGGAAGCCCGTGCCATCAACGAAGAGTTGAAAGTTGAAATTCTGGTACCTGATTTCCGCGGCCGCATGGATGTCGCACTGGAAAAACTATCTGCGAATGTGCCCGACGTACTTAACCACAATATGGAGACAGTACCGGCCCTGTACAGCAAAGTAAGACCGGGAGCTGATTATCACTGGTCGCTCAACCTGCTGTACCAGTTTAAGCGACTGCATCCTCAGGTAGACACAAAGTCAGGCCTGATGGTCGGCCTTGGCGAAACCAAAGAGCAGATCATACAGGTAATGCAGGACCTGCGGGCCAACGAGGTGGATATGATCACCATCGGCCAGTACCTGCAACCAAGCAAATATCATCTGGCGGTAGAGCGTTACGTCACCCCGGAAGAATTTAAGGAGTACGAGGATATAGGTTACGAGCTGGGCTTCAAGAATGTTGCCAGCGGTCCTATGGTTCGCTCCTCCTACCATGCCGACCTGCAGGCTAAAAACGTAGGCAAATAGAAACTGCTAAATACACACAGCTGGCTATTCCGGCTTAAATTAATACTGCGTAGTTAAATTAATAGTTTTAACTGCGCAAAAACTGCTCAAGAAAAGGATGGTGAGGGATGTCTGTCTATACACCTGTAACCCGGGAACAGCTCGAGTCATATCTGCAGCTGTGTAGTGTTGGTACGCTAACCGAATATCGTGGTATCGAAGCGGGAGTTGAAAACACTAACTTCTTCGTCACCACCAGCGAAGGGGAGTATGTACTGACTCTGGTTGAGTCTGTTGGCACAGAACAGCTACCCTTTATTCTTGGTCTGATTGAGCACCTTGCACAAAACAACATCGCCTGCGCTATACCAATTCACCTTAACAACGGCGACTTGTTCGGCACTCTGAACGACCGCCCGGCTATTCTGATGACCCGGCTTGAAGGCACTCCACTGGATCAGCCTTCAGATCAGCAGGCCAGTGTAATCGGTCACACCCTGGCCCGGATGCACAAACTGAGTCAGCAACTGCCGGTAGAACAGTTTACCCACATCCACCAGTGGTGTTCTGAACTCGGCGGCAAAGTGATGCCTAAGCTGACTAGTGATGAGCAATCCCTGCTGCAGCAAAACCTGCTGGAAGGGGGCCAGATCCAATGGGCAGCCCTGCCGACCGGCCCGGTACACGCCGACCTGTTCCCGGATAATGCGATGTTCTCCGGTGATCAGCTATGCGGCCTGATCGATTTCTATCACGCCTGCTCTGCTCCGTTCCTGTATGACCTCTGCGTAACCCTGAATGCCTGGTGTTACGACGAGCAGGAAGCCCAGTACGACTTTAACAAGGCACTGCTTATTCTGGATAGCTATCAGAGTATCCGGCCACTGGAGGCTGAAGAACAGAAAAGCTTCAGCATGATGTTGCAGGTTGCAGCAATGCGTTTCTGGCTGTCCCGACTGCGCGATATACACTTCCCGAAAGAGGGCGAAGTGGTGACCCGTAAAGACCCACAGGGCAAACGTCAGTTGCTTGAATTACTAGGTGAAAGTCAGAGCCTTCAGCTGGCCAGCTAAGGGCTCTTTGCCAGACACTATACCTTGTAACACCGTATGGCAGGCGGGCTCTAGGTCTGCCATACAAGCCCTCTCCCATACCATGCAGCACAGCTTCCATGTGTCCCCAAAGTAGCGACAGTTTTCATCGAAATCATGTCGCTAATTGTTAAAGTTGTCGTAATTTCAACGATCTTATGGCTGTACGATGAAACGATGTTTTCTCCCCCCTGATTCTTAGCCTGACCACTGGCTTATATTCCCTGAATGCTAGCGCAGACATCACTGTAGAAAATGTTTCTGCAGGCGAGAACCTAACCGTTAGCAGCGGCGACACTGTTAATGATGTAGATGTAACAGGAACCACTGCAGACACTATCCTCATAGAAAATGGCGCCACTATAGATAATGACGGCCCCGGCCCTGATTACGCCATAGAGCTGGAAGGCGATCTGCGCCAACTGATCAACAACGGCTCTATAACAGCAATTGCCGACTCAGAAAATGATCTTCGCGGCGCGATTCTTATGGAAGGGGATTACCTGCTGGAGAGTTTTATTAACTCCGGTACCGTGACCGGTGACTCCGGAACCCGATACCTTGACGCGATCTCAATTGAAGGAACGGTAAACCAATTTGAAAACACCTCTGACGGACAACTGATTGGCGGTGATGATGCGGTTCGAATCGATGGCAGCGTCTACGTTGGCGCTGTAGATACCCTTATCAATGATGGGCTTATCAGAGGCCTTAATGACGATGGTATTCAGATCGATGACGCTTCTGTAACCAGTATTATCAACCGAGGCACCGTCGAAGGCCTGGGTGAAGATTCTGATGAGGACTCCCACGGCCTGGAAATAGACAACAGTACTGTTCAGCGAATCAACAACCAGGGAATAATACTGGGTAATGAAGACGGTATTCAGGCTGAAGACAGCACAATTAATATCATTAGTAACAGTGGCAGAATCCTGTCTAATATCGATAACGCTATTGAGCTTGAAGATACTTCTGTCACCTCTGTGAATAATTCCGGCACAATCTCCGGTGAAGATGATGGTCTTAACCTATTCAATGCCTCATTAGAGACAATCAACAACTCCGGCAGCATTCTTGGCAACGATGGTGACGGTATCGATATCGACAGCGATACCGACATATTGATCAGCCTTATCAGCAATACCGGACTTATTCAGGGTGGTGATTTTGGTATTGAGATCGGTGATGCAACAACCAGCGTTACCGAGTTTTCGAATACCGGCTCAGTTATAGGGGAGATGTAGGCTTCTATATAAGTAGTGATGCGACGATCGACTTACTCGATAACGAAAACCTCATTCAGGGACAGGGCTCTGATGGCATCTATATGGATAGCGCCACTATCACCGAGCTTGATAACAGTGGAACGATTGAAGGCCTCGGCCCTTCGGGAGCTGACTCCTCAGGAATATATGCCGATTCATCAGAAATCACCACCCTGCTAAATACAAGCTTGAACAGCATTCGTGGTACTGATCACGGTATCTACCTCGACAGTAGCAGTATCAACAGTCTGACCAATACCGGCTTAATCTATGGTGGAGACGAGCCTTCTACTACATCCGGTGATACCGACACCGGTATCACCGTAACAAACGGAGGCCTGATCACCAGCCTTGATAACAGCGGTATTATCTCGGGCTATGATGGCGATGCCGATGATGACACTAACAATGATGGCAGCGGTCTCATTATCGATGCAGGCGGCGAGATCACCACTCTGAATAACAGCGGTACGATTATCGGCGACGACTATGCAATCCTGATAACAGGCGGCAACGCCATTACTATTAACAACAGTGGCGTACTATCCGGCGACGTCGATCTTGATAGCACAGCCTCCGTCATCAACCTGACCGGCAGCAGCGCCCGCATCATTGGCGACACTTCGGGTAGCGCGACAACAGTTAATGTTCTGAGTAATTTCACCACCGAAGGCAGCTTTAATATCAGTGAGATGACTATCGATAACAACGCTGAACTAGCCTTGTATCACGATATCACTGCGGCCGGTGCCGGAGGCCTTAGCAACAACGGTGTTCTGGCCATATCCCCTGGACAGTCCGATAACCTGACGCTTACCGGAAATTATAATCAGGCGCCATCAGGCACACTCATTGTCGACTACAACAGCGCGATGGGACCTGGTAACGAAGGCAACGGCAGCGACCTGCTCAGCATCAGCGGTGATGCAGTGATCGCGGGGAAGATCCTTTTCAGCTCAAGCGATACAGTTGATGTGGCATCGACGACACCGATTAAAATCATCGAAGCTGGCAGCGTATCTTTTACCGGAGAGATCGAAGGTATACAGGGCAGCTTTGGCGACCTGTCGTCCTTTGGCGGCTCGTTTACCAACAGCCTTGGTTTTGCAGCCCTGGCATCAGATCCTGACCCGGTGGCTGTCAACGCCGCCGATAATGTCGTACTTGATACTACCGCACTGTTTCTGTCTGGCAGTTGCGGATTCAACAGCACTGCAGCAGATCGTCAGCGCTCAGGAGGTATTTATCGACATAGCCATGGTGACTGCCTTACTCCGGGACGTAGCACATTAAAATACGATAATCAGGAACAGGATGCCTGGTGGGTTCGCACAATTTTAACTAAAGGCGCACAGGCTTCTACTATTGATAGCAACGGCTACAAATATAAAACCTATGGCTTAATTGCCGGCAAATCAGTATCGCAGGATGAGAACTGGAGCAGTGGTATTTCCATCGGCATGCTGCGTGGTAAGGCGGATAAGAATAACGGCGGCAGTGACAATACCGACAGTGCCTATGTCGGCCTTCAGCGAGACTATATTGACGGTGAGCACTTTTACAATATGGCTTTGACTCTGGGCCTTAACAAGTTCGACTTTGAACGCAACATGACCATCGACGGCAATAACGTTCAGGGCACCGGTGATACCATGGGCTGGACACTGGGTGCGCGGATAGCAGCGGGACTGGAGCAGAAAACCGGTGATAATAGCTATGCCCGCCCGATGGTCTCACTCAGCTACAGCCAGCTGCATAAGCAAGGCTATAACGAATCAGGCTTAGCCGATTTTGGTTTACAAATTGAAGACCAGACCCTGCGTGACCTACGGGCTAACCTTGGCGTTGAAGTTTCCTACGACTTCCCGGCAGAGAAGAGCAGTGCGGTCATTGAATCAACCCTGGCAGTTAAACTTGGAATGTCACATCAGCAAGCCCTGGACAACCGCCAATATAATGTCCGCTTTACCAATTTTGCCGATCCTTTCATCATTGAGGGGGATAACAGCTCACTGACCATGATGCGACTTGGGCTCGGCTGGACCCGGCATATCGACCGGAGCAGCAACATGTTTATCGGTTACGACGCCGGCTTTTCCAGCGAACGGGAAGAGCATACTCTGAACTTTGGCTTACGAAAGGTTTGGTAGACTGACCTGACGTACGATATAACCCTGACTTTTAAGTTGTTGCAGCAGGCCATCCGGACCGACCAGATGGCCTGCCCCGACCAGTACTAACTCAACCGGACCATCATTCAGCATGGTCTGAATCTGAGGTAGCCAGTTAAGATTTCTCTGCACCAGCAGTGAATGATAGAGGCCAGGAAAGTCGCGCCGCATATCTTCTATTATTAACCGCTCCAATTGAACCAGATCACCATCGCGCCAGGCCAGGATCAGCTGATCCATAAACTGGTCTGATTGTTCCAGTTCAGTCAAAGTCTGCTGCAGGAAACTATCTTCATTACCCTCGCCCATATCCGCCAGATAGCCAATCTGCAGATCGATCGACTCCAGGCCTGCAACCGGCTTGCTATCGTTGTTGGCGCGCAGATGAAAATACTGATCAATACCTTCGGCATCGACACCGCTCTCGCGCAGTTGCGCCATGGTCAGCGTCATCACCACACCACCAGGACGAATAAACTTTAACAATAAAGGCGGCAACCCGGCCTGCTGCCATTTTGCAGCGACCTTGGCATAAATCGGCGCCGAAACCTTCTGCTGCAGCGTTGTACCATCCTGATAGGTTACAGCCTGTTGCATCCTGCGCTGGGTTACCGGATCAGCAAGTAGCGCCATATCCGTCTCGAAAACCAATTTATCCGCGCGCTTATAAACAGAATCAAACTCTTCAGGAAGCGGGTAATCCGCCGATCGAAGCAGATGAATAGTCCCCGCCAGATAGAGAATCTGATTACCGCTACTCACCTGCCAAACGGTACTGGCGGCATTGGCTGTACTGACAAACACCGCGCTGATCAGCAAGCAACATAAAAAACCCCCTTTCCCTATGGCTTTAATTACTCCGCTCATTCTGTTCCCAATCCTTATATTCTGGTCGGCTAACACTACATGCTGTAGGCTGCCTAAATTACCACATCCGTTTCGGTATTATTTGACCTTGCTCTCAAAATGGTTATTAAATCATCGATGTATTGCTGCAACGAACACAATTACCCCCGGCCCGCTTAGCCTCATATAAGGCCTTATCAGCTTTATGCATCAGCTCCCTTGTGGTTTCACCTGTTTCCAGTTCGGCAACGCCGTAACTACAGGTGAGTGTGCCTATTGCAGGAAAAAGGTGTTTATTAACCATCTCTTGCAGCTGACCGGCGCAGGTCATTGCACTGGCCATATCGGTATTGGGTAATATAACTATAAATTCCTCGCCACCCCAGCGACCAAACAGGTCTGCCTCCCGGGTGCTATGGGTAATCAAGCGACTTAGCTCTTGTAGTATCTGATCCCCTACATCATGTCCATAACCATCGTTAATACGCTTAAATTTATCTACATCAAGAAAAATCACCGCCAGTTTATCAGCCAAACCGGATCGCCTTTTTGCAACTAAATCGGTTAGCTCCTGATCAATTTTACGGCGATTAAACGCACCGGTAAGCGAATCCACTTCAGCCACCTGACGTAAACTCCGACTTAGATGAGCAACACGGTAATAACGATAAAGTATCAAAGCGACAATCGAAGTCAGTAGCAGAATGCTCCACCATAACCATTGAATATAACCAGAATTGCCCGGTTCAATACCAACCCACTTTGCCGATATTCGAAAGGAATCTTCATTCGTCAGCATCCGTAAAGTTCTGTCCAACACCTCCAACAATATCGGCTCCCCTTTAGCCACGCCAATAGCCAGGGCCCAGTCTTCTTTCAGAGGCCCTTCAATCTTCATTCCATACAGATTATTAAGCCTGAATACCCGCGACAGAGTCGTATGAGGGGCAAGCATGGCAAACAGCTCACCACTGGCTACCTTTAACACCCCCTGCTCAGAATTTTTTACTGTAACAACCTCTATTTCAGGGTAATTTCGTGTCAGGTATTCATGATAAGCGCCACCTTCGACAACACCCACTTTATGCCGCCACAGCTGATCGAGACTGGCAATGTCCGCAGCACTTTTACGTACAGCCAATGAAACGGAGATTCGACGGTAAGGCGCCGTAAAATTAAGAAAACGCTTACGGTCAGGTGTCGCGACCGCACCCAGCAGCAGCGTACAGCCCCCATGCTCAGCCATTACAAGACTTTCCTGCCAGCTGGTCGTCGGCACCAGAGCCAGATCAATATGTAACTTTTCCTCGAGGTAGCGAATGTACTCAGCATCCATTCCGGTAGCCTGACCTTGCACAATACCTGAATATGGCATCCAGTTCGGATCGACACAGACCGTCACACTTTTATGCTTAGCCAGATATTCGCTCTCACGATTACGTAATAACAGATGGGATTCAGACCGGTCTGCCTGGTAAACAAACCCGGTCAGATCATATTCCCGCCGTATCAGGTTAAGAATCAGATAGATGTTTGCCATCGAGTTAAAACGGCCGATATTAATGTCACCTAACGGCCGCTCCCCGACATAGGCCAGGGAACGTAACGCACGCCCTTCAAATACCAGCGCTTCCAGTGATTTATGCTGGCTGTTATAGCGATTATGGATCAACCTGGCAGACTCATCTATATGCGAAAAAGCGTATTGCCAGCCCTTCAAAGATGCCCGCCTGAAGCGAGCTACAAGGTCAGGCTTTTGCCGTATCAGATCGGCTGAGGTAAAAAGAATATCGCTATACATCTCAAAGCCAAAATTGGCCGGATGTAAAACGGTGTACGGCAAATTTCTGCTAATCATCTGATGCGGTTCATTCGATATATATGAGCCCATCGCATCGGTGTTACCATCAACCAGATCACTGATATCGAAGCTATGATCCTGACGCTGAAAATCGCTCCCCCGCAATCCGGCCTGTAACAGCATAGCCAGTATCTCTACGTTCATTTGCGCATCTTTGGTCAGCATAACTCTGCGCCCTTTCAGATCCGCAGGGGTCGCTATACCCGCGTCAGCTCGACTCAACAACATTAGCGGGGACTTCTGAAACGCAGCAAACAAAGCGACGATTGGCTGCCCTTTCGCCCGTTCGATGACAATAGAAGAACGGCCGATAGCAAACTCTGCCTTTCCCTCGGCCACCATCTTTACCGGTTCACGGTCTGCAGCAAACTCGATCAACTCAACATCAAGCCCCTCATCCCGGTAAAAACCTTTCTCTTTGGCAATATAGTAGCCGGCAAACTGGAACTGATGTTTCCAGAGCAACTGCAATGAAACAGATTCAGAGGCATGAACAGAAGCGGATGCGACAAGGAAGCAGCATAAGAAAACCCTGACAACAGGGGATAGTAAAAAACGGCCTTCGAACAGAATAGCGATAAACCGGCATCGACTTAACCGGTCGATTTGAAACAGACTCTGCATGGCATCCTTTCCCTTGCAACAACAGTCTTAGCAGATAACGCGCTTAAGATACTTCCTTAGCACGCCCAATAACCTGATCAGATATAATCTTCCATTAACAAGTAGAATAACGCATCTGACATCCTGATATAAAGGGCCAGAATTTAAAGACAGCCCGAATAGTCCTAAAGTTCAGGCAAAAAAAGAGCAAAAAAAAGGAGCGCCATGCACTCCTTTATATCGCAATAAACCAGACCTGAGCCCGGTTAGCGATTGATATAACGCTTATGTACCCGTCGGGTAATACCGGTAAACAAGGTATAAGGGATAGTCCCACAATGCGGCGCTATCTCTGCAGCAGTCAGATTCTTGCCCCAGAATTCAATCTCAGTCCCGACACCTGCATCAGGAAAATCGGTCAAATCTACCGCCAGCATATCCATCGATACCCGACCAACAATCCGCGAACGCTGGCCATTGATCAGTACCGGCGTTCCGGTACCCGCATGACGGGGATAGCCATCAGCATAACCCAGCGCCACAGTACCAATACGAGATGGTTTGTCAGCACAGAAGTTACCAGCATAACCAACACAATCACCCGCCTGAACCTCGCGTACAGCAATGACTTCAGACGTCAGCGTCATCGCCGGAATCAGCTTATCTGCGTTTTCCTGAGCCTCGGAAAATGGCGTCGCGCCGTACAGCATCAAACCCGGACGCAACCAGTCACGACGGGCATCATTCCAGGCCAGCAAACCCGCAGAGTTAGCCAGACTGACCGGCGCATCAATACCTTCGGCATATTGATCAAAGCTAGCCAACTGTTCTTCAGTGGTCGTTTTATCCAGTTCATCGGCGCTGGCAAAATGACTCATCAGAATCACGTCAGCAACATTATCCAGCGCCATCAGGCGATTATAAGCCTGCTGGTAATCCGTCGGGTGAATCCCAAGACGGTGCATGCCGGAATCCATCTTTAGCCAGATTCTGATCGGCTGACTGAGTTTGGCCTGAGCGATCTGTTCGATCTGGTCAAGACTGTGGATAGCGCACCACATACCATGCTTACTGATATATTCCAGTTCACTGACTTCAAAGAAACCTTCAAGCAGCAGAACCGGTTTATTGATACCTGCTTCAACCAGCTCGACACCCTCTTCGATACAGGCAACACCAAAGGCATCGGCTTCAGCTTCAAGTGCTTTAGCAACCTCAACCGCACCGTGACCATAACCATTAGCTTTGATAATCGCCACGGCATTACCAGCAGGATTCAACGATCTCGCCAGACGATAATTATGCCGGATTGCATCCAGATCAACTGTAATTTTTGCTGCTCGACTCATCTAATCTTATTTCCTCAGAGGTATGGAGCCCGATCTCAGAAAAGACGGGCCCGGATCGGCTCGATTAACCGACTACCATTACCGCTTCAACTTCAATATCAGCATCTTTCGGCAGGGCTTTGACCGCATAAGCTGCACGAGCCGGGTATGGCTGATCAAAATAACGCGCCATTACTTCGTTAACCTGACCGAAATTAGCAAGGTCAGTCAGCAAAATGGTTACTTTAACCAGATCGTTCATAGAACCACCGGCTTCTTCAGCGATCGCTTTCAGGTTCTCAAATACACGTACTGCCTGGGATTCAAAAGAATCGGTTACCATCTCCATAGAAACCGGATCCAGTGGGATCTGGCCAGAAATATAGACAGTGTGATCGACCTTCACTGCCTGAGAGTAAGTACCGATGGCAGATGGCGCATTTTCTGTTGCAATAATAGTCTTAGTTGGCATAACTGATTTTCCCATTCAAATCGTTAAGCAGGCTTGCAAGCTAGATGTCAGCTTAATCAACCTGCCCATTAAGTATTTATTGTAAACCTTAATCATTACAGATCAGGGTTCTGGCCACCTGTCCCCCAGCGACAGACCGCCCCGGATTATATCCTGTATAAAAAAATGAGCACAGGGGCCAGACCGTCGGATTCGTATGACCCAGCAACCGCCCCTGTACTCTGCACATAAAAATGAAGATGCTGAATTAAATCTTCTCAGAGTGCAAAGAACTCGTTACGGCAGAAACTATTTCTGGCCGTAACGGGCTACAGAAAAACCTTCAGGATCGATATCGGTCTGGTTACCGGTGATTACATCAGCAACAAATTTGCCGGAGCCCAGTGACATAGTCCAGCCCAGAGTACCGTGACCAGTATTCAGATAAAGGTTCGGATAGCGGGTGCCACCCAGAATCGGCGTACCGTCCGGCGTCATAGGCCGTAAACCGGTCCAGAACTCTGCTTGTTCGATATCACCACCACCCGGGAACAGATCACTGACAGTATGCGCAACATTCTTACGGCGCTTTTCCTGTAACGACATATCGTATGACGTTATTTCAGCAGTACCACCAACTCGGATACGATCCTCAAAACGGGTGACAGCGACCTTGTAGGTTTCATCCATAATGGTAGAAACCGGCGCCTTGGTTTCGTCAATGATCGGCAGTGTCAGGGAGTAACCTTTAATAGGGTAAACCGGCACTACCACACCGACATTAGCCAGCAGCAGCGTTGAGTAGCTCCCCAGCGCCATCAGGTAGCGGTCTGCCGTGAATGTACCCTGCTTGGTTTTCACGCCAACAATGTTTGTGTCATCGCTGATCAGGCCTTCTATTTCGGTATCGAATTTAAATTCAACACCCAGCTTCTTACACTCTTCTGCCAGGGCCGTGGTAAATTTAAAGCAGTCACCGGTTTCATCACCCGGCAAGCGCAGACCACCCACTAATTTATCCTTTACATGAGCCAGTGCCGGTTCACGGGAAATACACCCCGTCTGGTCCAGCACTTCGTATTCAACGCCACACTCTTCCAGTACCGCAATGTCTTTTGCCGCAGCATCAACTTGCTTCTGGGTACGGAACAGCTGCAATGTACCATTTGTACGCTGGTCGTAATCGATTTCGACTTCAGAGCGAAGATCTTTGAAGCAATCACGGCTATACTCAGCCAGACGCATCATGCGCGCTTTATTGGTGTGGTAAGAGCTCTGCGTACAGTTGGATAACATTTTAGTCATCCACTTTAATGTATTAGCATTAACCTTAGGGTTGATCATCAACGGTGCCAGATCCTGCATCATCCACTTGATAGCTTTCAGTGGTACGCCGGGAGCAGCCCAGGGTGCAGAGTAGCCAGGTGAGATCTGTCCGGCATTGCCATAGCTGGTTTCCAGCGCCGGACCGCTCTGGCGATCGATAACGGTTACCTGATGACCAGCTTTCGCCAGATACCAGGCACTGGTAACGCCGATTACGCCGCTACCCAAGATCAGAACATGCATAAAACTACCTATCTTTTTATATTTATGATCAACAAATTATTCGGCTAGTATATGGTAGCTTTGACAGTTTATTTTTTTGTATTTAAACTAGATTCAAGATCATTACCTTGCATAAATATAATTAACAGAAAATTCAACGGTATCTACGAAAGAGGTCTAAGCCGCTTCTTTCAGGACAGGTTTTTATGAAAAACGCGCACAAACGCAAACTCGACAAGATCGATCTGAATATCCTCAAGACGCTGCAGGAAAACGGC
Organism: Amphritea sp. HPY; assembly: GCF_050870985.1. Classification (NCBI taxonomy): domain Bacteria; kingdom Pseudomonadati; phylum Pseudomonadota; class Gammaproteobacteria; order Oceanospirillales; family Oceanospirillaceae; genus Amphritea; species Amphritea sp. HPY. The sequence goes on from NZ_CP194015.1 coordinate 2,342,707, forward strand.
CGAATCAGTTATGTCGATCTGGCTGATATTGTCGGTCTGAGTACGACACCATGTATGGAGCGGGTCAAGCGGCTTGAAAAAGACGGCCTGATTCAGGGCTACTATGCCCGGATCGATCCCCAGGCGATGGGCTATGGCATGCTGGTATTTGTTGAGATATCGCTCTCTTACCAGTCGCCTGATGCGTTCCAGAAGTTTAATCTGGCAGTGGCCTCACTACCCTATGTGCAGGAATGCCACCTGGTATCCGGCGATGCCGATTTCCTTATCAAAGCCCGTATCGCGGATATGTCGGAGTACCGTGCCTTACTAGGCGAGATGTTGTTGACTCTGCCCGGCGTGAAAAACTCCAAGAGTTATATCGTTATGGAAGAGGTAAAAGAATCCCTGGGCTTACCGATCAATCCGAATCAGCCGCGTAATTAGACCACGCTCACCGACAGGGCTAAACGCCCCGGGTCATGGCTGGCGCGCGATCTCCAGCAGCCAGTCATGCACCGCCTGAACCCTTGGACTCTTCAAAGCCCCCTTGGGATAGATAATATAGTAGCTACAGCGCGACTGTTTCTTCTTATATGGCGCCATCAGTCGCCCCCGCTGCAACTCTTCAGTAATCAGGCTTTCACGGGCTAAAGCCACTCCAAGCCCTGAAGCTGCCGCCTTAATCGCCATATCGCCCCGGTTGAAATAGTGCCCCCGGTCGGTATTGATAGCATTCATCTCACTGGCCTGCAGCCAGTAACGCCATTCTGCGTCCGGCTCAGCATCAGCCCATGGCGTCGTATCATGCAGCAGAGGCACCCGATTAAGCGCCCCTTCAGCCTGCCAGTCCACATCACCAAAATGTGCAGGACTTACCACGGGGAACAGGTTCTCTTCCATCATCAGGGAGCAGCTCAAGCCCGGATAGTTTCCAGCGCCATAATCGATCGCTATATCAAAATCCTTTGCCTTCAGGTCTAACAAGCTACCTTCAGCAAAAGTTTCAATACGAATATCAGGGTATTGATTCTGAAAACCCGCCAGGCGTGGAATCAGCCACTTAAATACAAATGAGGGGATCGAGCGTAATCTGACGCTACCTTCCAGGTCACTGCGTTTGATACGCCCCAGGGTGCTTTCCAGATTCAACAGAACGGGGCGAACCGTCTCATAGAACTGCAGGCCCTGACTACTGAGCTCTACCTGCCTCGGCCTACGGATAAAAAGATCGACGCCCACCTGCGCCTCCAGGTTCTTCATCTGCTGGCTCACAGCACCGGGGGTTATTGACAGCTCATCCGCAGCCTGACTAAAACTTAACAGTCTCGCGGCAGCTTCAAAGGTTCTCAACGCAGCGAGGATCTGGGTATTGAGATGCATATTTGATTACCACCAGACTTAGAATTCACAATGAAAAAGTAAAATAACCAGACGTTATAGTTTAGTCAAACTATAACAAAAGATAGAAATGATCGATTGTTTAGTTGAGCTAAACTTCGCACAATCCACGACTCGCTGCTTAAACAAAATATAAAAATGACAGGCAGATATCTCCATGACATCAATAGACCCCCGACTTGCGCAACAGCTTCGTAGCGCAAAGCCATTTCTCTGGCTGAATCCGGCTTACAACAACACAGCTCCAATGGATCAGTTACCTCTGTCTCTGCAGGACATTGAGGATGCTGATGCCCGTCTGCGCCGCTTCGCGCCACTATTGTCATCCCTGTTTCCTGAACTGAAAGAAGACAATGGGCTGATCGAATCAGAGCTGATCGCTATTTCACAAATGCAGCAAATGATCTTTCCAGATCTGACAGGCAAACTGATGATTAAGGCAGACCACGCTCTGCCGGTCGCCGGCTCCATTAAAGCCCGTGGTGGTATCCATGAGGTACTCTGCCACTGCGAAGCCCTGGCCCTTGAGCATGGTCTGTTGAATAACATCGATGATGACTACCTGAAACTGGCGAGTGAACAGGCTCGCAAGCTCTTCAACAACTACGAAATTGCTGTCAGCAGCACTGGAAACCTTGGCTTGAGCATCGGTATTATCAGCGCGGCACTTGGCTTTAAAGTTGTTGTGCATATGTCAGTTGAAGCGAAAGAGTGGAAAAAACAACGGCTGCGCAATCGCGGGGTCCGGGTTGTGGAACATGCCGACGATTACAGCGCAGCGGTGACTGCCGGCCGTGCACAGTCCGATGCAGACCCTGCCAGTTATTTCGTCGACGATGAGAATTCGCCGCGTCTGTTTACCGGTTATGCCGTAGCGGCCTTACGGCTAAAACAGCAACTGGCGCAACAACAGGTCCCGGTTGACGCAGAGCATCCCCTGTTTGTTTATATCCCTTGTGGCGTCGGAGGTGCCCCTGGCGGTATTAATTTTGGCCTGAAACAGGTATTTGGCAGCCACGTACATTGTTTCTTTGCCGAACCTACTCAGGCCCCCTGCGTACTGTTAGGGATGCAGGCAGACTCTGAAGACCAGCTGGAAAGTGTCTATCAGGTCGGCCTCAAGGTTGATACCGAAGCCGATGGCCTGGCAGTCAGCATGGCTTCCGCCTGGGTCTGTTCCGTCATCAAAAACATTCTTTCCGGCGTGTTCACTGTCGCTGACGATGACCTGTTTCGATACCTTTACCGACTGCACCAGACCGAAAACATCGCGATAGAGCCCTCTGCTGCTGCGGGTTTTACCGGCCCTCTGCAGATAACCTCCTCTGCAGCAGGCCTGAAGTACCTGCAACAGCATCAGCTGCAACCATCACTGGCTAACGCAACCCATCTGGTGTGGACCACAGGTGGACTGTTTGTTCCCGATGAAGAGATGAAAAAATTCCAGTGCCGCGGTAAACAGCTTTGTAACAGCTGATTGCGATACTGAAACCCGATCATCGTCAATCGGAACACACTGCTTCGGAGCTGACCTTGAATATGAGCCTGACTCTGTAGTTAGTTCTGTAGTTAATTCAGTCGTTAGCTCATACCCGTTCCAATGCTGGAGATACCAGTTGCGGATACACATAAAAAAAAGCCTGACACAACCAGGCACTTTTCCCGTTCAGATTCGCCTGGTCACAAGCCAGCTGTGCGGGGTAATAACAACAACGAGGAGTTTATTTTATGGAAGCTATCACGTCATTCATCGGCGCGATTAACAGTATCGTCTGGGGGCCGATGATGCTGGTACTGATTCTGGGGGTCGGCCTGTTTCTGATGTTGGGTCTGAAGCTGATGCCTATTCTTAAACTGGGTACAGGTTTCAAGCTACTGTTTGAAGGTCGCAGCTCCAAGAAGGGCGAAGAGAAGGAAGGTGAGATTTCACCATTCCAGGCTCTGATGACCGCACTATCAGCAACAGTTGGTACCGGTAACATCGCGGGTGTGGCAACGGCCGTATTCCTGGGTGGCCCCGGTGCTCTGTTCTGGATGTGGTGTACTGCCCTGGTGGGTATGGCTACCAAATTCTCTGAAGCCGTTCTGGCTGTTAAGTACCGTGAAGTAGATGAGGAAGGCAACCATGTTGGTGGCCCGATGTACTACATCAAAAACGGTCTTGGCGCTAAATGGGCATGGTTAGGTACGATGTTTGCCATTTTCGGTGCTGTTGCAGCATTCGGTATTGGTAACACAGTTCAGTCCAACTCTGTTGCTGACGTACTGCAAGCTAACTTCGGCGTAAACGTCTGGGTAACCGGCGTTATTCTGATGATTCTGGTCGGCGCTGTGCTGATCGGTGGTATCAAGCGTATCGGTAGTGTTGCCGGTGCACTGGTTCCTCTGATGGCTATTGCTTATCTGACCGCAGGCCTTGTTGTATTGGCAATTAATGCTGAGGCAATCCCGGCTGCACTTGATCTGGTATTCACTCACGCTTTCACAGGTACTGCTGCTGAAGGTGGTTTTGCTGGTGCTGCTGTGTGGATGGCTATCCGTTTCGGTGTTGCTCGTGGTGTATTCTCTAACGAAGCAGGTCTGGGTTCTGCGCCTATCGCTCACGCAGCGGCACAAACTAAAGATCCTGTCCGTCAGGGCCTGGTAGCAATGCTGGGTACGTTCATCGACACTCTCATCATCTGTTCTATTACTGGCCTGGTAATCATTACCTCCGGTGAGTGGACTTCTGGTGTGTCCGGTGCAGCTCTGACTTCGGCGGCGTTCGCCCAGGCTCTGCCTGGCTTAGGTAACTACCTGGTAGCTATCTCTCTGGCGATCTTCGCTTTCACTACCATTATCGGCTGGTCTTTCTACGGCGAACGTTGTGTTGAATTCCTGCTCGGTGTTAAGGCGATTGCGCCATACCGTGTACTGTGGATCATCGCTGTTCCTGTAGGTGCAGGTGTAAGCCTGGACTTCATCTGGCTGGTAGCGGATACCCTGAATGCAATGATGGCTATTCCTAACCTGATTGCACTGGCGCTGCTGAGCCCTGTGGTATTCAAACTGACTAAAGAGTTCTTCGCCCGTAACGGTGCTCCAGCTGATGTAGCAGGCAACGTACAGTCTAAGTAACACCAACCTAAGTAACACGAACTTTAGCTAACGCTTCAGTTTAAAGGTATCCGGACGCTTCGCGGTTCCGTCCGGGTACCTTTCCCTTGCTTCATTTAAGCTACTCAAAGGTAGAATCTCTTATCGCAAGGGTTACTGCCAGACTCAAAGCCTTCACTACAACGGGCCCAACAAACTCTCCCGTTCCCGTATCGCATACATGCCCAGTACGATCGATCGCCCTCTGGTTCACAGAGCCACCCTGAAACAGACATTCGGACCTCCCCATTCGCCTCAGAACCAGCCCCCCTATTTTTGCAGAACCAATTCCCTGCGAGGCAGTTCGGTATGCAAGCAGAGCCTGCTCAGTAATAAAACTGATTGCTTTCCGGCACCCTGGCCTCAGGCGACCTTAACTTGTACAAAACCACAACAAAAAAAACCAACTATTATAAGTGGAGAAGTTATAACCCACTGCAATAAAACCATCGAGTTCTTATCAACCTTAAACATAAGAACCGGGGTAAGTAAGCAGCCTTACCGTGGACCAAACTATCAGGCTACGGTAACAACACAGCCCCGAGGCACGCACCGGGGCGCCCTTACTGATTAGGCTCGGCCAAAACAGGCTTGCCTAGCAGAAAACATATAAATACTGGAGAAGATTCCATGGAAGCTCTCACATCAATTATCGGCGCGATCAACAGCGTCGTCTGGGGGCCGATGATGCTGGTCCTGATTCTCGGTGTCGGCCTGTTCCTGATGGTCGGACTAAAATTGATGCCAATCCTGAAGTTAGGTACCGGTTTCAGCCTGCTATGGAGTGGCCGTTCAGCGGATACTGACGCTCAGACAAAAGGCGAGATCCCCCCTTACCAGGCACTGATGACCGCACTGTCTGCAACAGTCGGTACAGGTAACATCGCCGGCGTTGCAACTGCAGTTTTTCTGGGTGGCCCGGGAGCCCTGTTCTGGATGTGGTGTACAGCCCTTGTGGGCATGGCAACGAAATACGCCGAGGCCGTACTGGCCGTTAAATACCGCGAAGTCGATGAAGACGGCAACCATGTTGGTGGCCCGATGTACTACATCAAGAACGGCCTGGGTTCCAAATGGGCCTGGCTGGGCACCCTGTTTGCAATTTTCGGAGCCCTCGCTGCTTTCGGCATCGGTAACACAGTACAATCCAACTCAGTGGCACAGGTTCTGGAAACCAACTTTAACCTTCCGGTCGCCGTTACCGGCGGCATCATCATGGTTCTGGTGGGTCTGGTACTGATCGGCGGTATCAAACGTATCGGTATGGTTGCCGGCGCTCTGGTCCCTCTTATGGCTATCGCATATCTGGTTGCAGGCCTGGTCGTACTGGGCATCAACTCAGCGGCGATTCCTCAGGCTCTGACAATGGTATTCAGCAATGCCTTTACCGGTACGGCAGCCGAAGGCGGCTTCGCCGGTGCAGCAATCTGGATGGCAATCCGTTTTGGTGTCGCCCGGGGTATCTTCTCTAACGAAGCAGGCCTGGGTTCAGCGCCTATTGCACACGCCGCGGCGCAGACAAATAATCCTGTACGTCAGGGTATGGTTGCTATGCTAGGTACATTTATCGACACCCTCATCATCTGCTCCATCACCGGCCTGGTGATTATCACTTCCGGTGAGTGGACTTCCGGTGTGTCCGGGGCTGCACTGACCTCTGCAGCATTTGCTAACGCGCTGCCTGGCCTGGGTAACTACCTGGTAGCAATCGCGCTGGCGATCTTTGCATTCACTACCATAATCGGCTGGTCTTTCTACGGCGAGCGTTGCGTTGAGTTCCTGTTCGGGGTGAAGTCGATTGTTCCTTACCGGGTCCTCTGGATCATCGCAATTCCCCTGGGTGCGGTAACCAGCCTGGATTTCATCTGGCTGCTGGCCGATACCCTGAATGCTATGATGGCTATTCCCAACCTGATAGCTCTGGGCTTACTTAGCCCGGTTGTTTTCACCCTGACCAAAGAGTACTTTGCGAACAAAGCATAAATATTAACGACACCGGACAAACCTGCATCTGAAATAAAAAGGAGGCTATTACAGCCTCCTTTTTTTGTACACCGCCTTTTCGCAAGCGACTCTTTTGTACTATCGCTTTACCGAATCGCCCCTACTGTCTATAACTAAGTAACCTGCGTACAAATTTATAACGACTCTTTAACAACCCCATTACAACGATCAGGAGGCAACTATGAGTACCGAGATCGGAAAATTAATGGATCAGTTGTGCGATCAGAACACTCCGCACAACCCCAGCTGCGACCTCAGCAGTTCATCCGTACAACAGGTGGAAGCCCCTATCGCGACAGATATGTATAACGATCTGCAAACCCTCGCAACCATCTACAACAAAGACGCCAACTGCATCGGCGGTGAGTTACTCACAATCGCCCTGCGTGAAGCTTTCTCCTGTCTGTCAAAGGAGCAACTGGATCACCTGCGGGATGTCCGACAGCAAAACGAGCGCCAGAATGCTGATAAACATATGGAAGAGCAGCGCTACGATGCCGGTTGCACATAACCAGGGCCACTCAATAGGAAACAACCTGCGCATTTATCAGACATAGTAAAACGCACCTTAAGGTGCGTTTTCTATGTCCAGTCGCTACGCAGTTGCTATCTGAAAAGGCTATTTATTCTGTACTAGTAGTACTGCTATTTTTTAAGTGAATCGTATTATTAAAAGCACAGGGGTTTTCGATAGCGGCAAGACTACCTTTATCAGGCAAACAATCATCATCGACAAACCTGGTTAACTCAGGGTCAGGATCGCAAAACAGAATATCAAATGCAAAACGATGCTTACCGTACAGGCCACGATGGATCATATTGGCAGAAAACACTAATAGATCACCTGCTGCCAACGGCACTGTAATCCCCGATGAAAGATTCTCACTATTCATCCTGCCGTTCTGCTCCAACCGGACTTCAAGCTCCTCCTCTGAATCCCAGCTTTTATGGCTGCCAGGAATTAATTCAATACCGGGCTCGTCCGCTAATGGAATACGACAATGCAGTACCTCCGGCCCGTTAAGCGCTGCTTGCTGCTCCTCGACTGACAAATGGTATTGCGGGTCTCTGTGCCAATAGTTTTTCTGATCTGAATTAACCGGATTAAAGAACAGCTGGGTATTCATGAATGCGGAACCCTCAGGCATCAACGCAGAGACTACATTCATTATTTTATGGCTGCCAATAATGCTGAAAAGTTGCTGCCTTTTAGTTTCATCCAGGTGCTTAGTACCTGTTATATAGGCACTGTTAACCGCTTTTGACGCATAAAACTCAGCGTTACTCTGCTTCCACTTGTCGTGAAAATCCCGCAGCGCACTGGTCAGACCTTCAAGCTCAGCGGGCTCGAAAAAACCTTTCAGAACAAAATAGCCATCTTTATCAAAGTTAATATTCATAGGCCTTCCGGTATCACTCATTGCCGTCAGTATTGCACTTCACACGCTTTTTCTAGCTACTAGCAGTCGAACTTGTTCGACGTTCTAGCAAGCTGCGCAGCAGCGTTCTAGCCACTGCTTTTATGCTTTTTCTAGCCACTAGACAGCCGCGAAGCGCGTTCTAGCAAGTCTCGTAGCGACGTTCTAGCTACTAATTTTAAGTTCTAGCAACTGCATTTATATCAACTCACTACCCAGCCCTTCGATATGCCGGGCCAACAGATCCATAAACAGATCCCGTGGCTTATTCAGTTGCCCGGAGCGGCGACTGATTGCCGCGATCTGCAGCTGATAGAAACGTTGCTCTGGCAGCAGCGCCCGCATCCGGCCACGGTCGACCCATTGCTGAGCAAATTTCTCCGCCATAAAGCCAACATAGACACCAGACAGAATCATCGTCGCCCGGGTCTCATAGTAATAGGCCTCGGCCGCCTTATTCATCTCCGCCAGTTGCGTACTGGCTTCCGGGTTGGTCTGCACGCCTGCATGTACCAGCTTGCAGTCTTTCAGGGTATCGGCGATGACCTGCTCATCCTGCTCTTCAAACAACGGATGCCGGTCACCACAATAGAGCAGTGATTTATCCCGGTACATCAACAGGAAATCCAACCCTTCCAATTCTCTGTGGTGAGGAATAAAACCAACATCGGCATCACCATTGATCACCCGGCGTTCGATCTCACCCAACGGGGCTGTATCGAAACTGATATAGACCTCCGGCGCTCTGGCTGCGAACTCAGCCAATACATGATCCAGGCCGCAACGTTCATCCAGACTGATGGTATCAGAGGTCAGTATCCGCACCTCTCCGGTCATCTGCTGATGCAAGGCATTAACCGTTGAACGGAACTCCGCCAGTCGTGAAAACAGCTGTTTAGTCGCGTTGTAGATGGTCAGCCCCTCTTCCGTAAGAGAGAATCCTGAACGGCCACGGTTACAAAGCTTAAGCTTGAGCCGGGATTCCAGGTTAGACATATGCACGCTGATCGTAGAGCGGCTGATATTCAATTCCACTTCCGCAGCCGAGAAACCACCACACTCAACCACAGTTTTAAATACCTTGAGAAGACGGATCTCATAGTCCCCGACCTTACCCATACTTTGTAACGCAGTACTGACCATTTTCTACCACACCTAATGTTTGATAAACATCAAAGTAAGTTTTTAAAGTTTGTAATTTATATGACTTTAACACTGACGCTACTATGTCTCCAACATAAGGTCAGAATCTTTATCAGTTCGATGCTGCTGTGAAGCTAATATGCAACAAGTCACAGCCCTGGCCAGAAGAATAACCGCTAATTTATACAAGGTTCTCGTATGAGCACAAATAACAATATGGATGCCTTCTGGATGCCGTTTACGGCTAACCGGGATTTCAAAGCTGAGCCACGCATTATCGACCGCGCTGAAGGTATGTATTACTACGCCGACGACGGCCAGCAGATCCTTGATGCTACCGCAGGCCTGTGGTGCGTTAACGCCGGTCACGGTCGTACCCAGATTGCCGATGCCGTACATAAGCAACTGCTGAACCTGGACTACGCTTCACCGTTCAACTTCGGTCACGAAATCGGTTTCGAGTTTGCTAACCGCCTGATTGCACACACTCCTGACCCGTTGAACAAAGTGTTCTTCACCAACTCCGGTTCTGAAGCCGTAGAGACCGCACTGAAGATCGCCCTGTCGTACCAGAAGTCACGCGGCAAAGCCGGCAAGACTAAACTCCTGGGCCGCGAAATGGCTTACCACGGTGTTAACTTCGGCGGCATCTCCGTCGGTGGCCTGACGCCTAACCGTACCGGTTTTGGTCCGCTGCTGCCAGTTGATCACCTGCCGCACACGCTGGATATCGCCAACAACGCATTCAGTCGTGGCCTGCCTGAACAGGGTGCTGACAAAGCAGAAGCACTGGAACAGCTGATCCACTTCCACGGTGCCGATACTATTGCTGCAGTAATCGTTGAGCCAATGAGCGGTGCGGGCGGCGTAATCATGCCACCTGCAGGCTACCTGAAGCGCCTGCGTGAGATCTGTACTCAATACGATATCGTGCTGATCTTTGATGAAGTAATCACCGGCTGGGGCCGTCTGGGCTCACCATTCGCAGCGACTGAGTTCGATGTCGTTCCGGACATGATCACTTCCGCTAAAGGTATCACCAACGGTGTTATCCCTCTGGGCGCAGTATTCGTTAAAGATGAGATTCATGACCAGATCGTGAATAACGTTGCGGTAGGCGGTATCGAGTTCTACCACGGTTACACTTACTCTGCCCACCCGGTAGCTTGTGCTGCAGGTCTGGCAACACTGGATATCTATGAGCAGGAAAACCTGCTGACCCGTGCCGGCGGCGACATCGGTACCCACTTCGAAAACGCCCTGCACGGTCTGAAAGACGCGCCTAAAGTGATCGACGTACGTACCTACGGCCTGGTTGGCGCAGTTCAGTTCGACGCGTCAGTTGCGGCTAACGGCCCGATCGGACTGGACTTCCAGAAAGGTTGTTACAAGCGCGGCGTAATGGTGCGAACTATGGGCAATATCGTAGCCTTCTCACCACCACTGACCATCGAAACACAGCACGTCGATCAGCTGGTTGCAGCGATCCGCGAAACTGCAGAAGAGATGTTCGGTTAAGTTATAGCTTTACCTGCCTGTACAAAGCGCTCCCAGCTGTTTTGTACATCTTTGGACGGACCTTCGGGTCCGTTTTTTTATGGCTAACGGCCATAAAAAAACGAGACCGCCGAACAAGTTCGGCTAGCTAGAACGTCGCTGCGCGACTTGCTAGAACGGAAGGCAAGCCTTCCTCTAGTGGCTAGAAAAAGCAAAAAAAACACCCGATGGGTGTTAGTGTATTAACGTCCAAATGTGAGGCAGCAATGTTACCGCGAAGCGCTGAAATGGAGGCCCTATCCTCGTAGCATCAGCCATAATTTGATTGTTATGTGTTTGCCAGTGGTACAGGTATTTGTCCTTCATTTTCATACATATACATTAATTCTTCGTATGCCTCGTCCGGTAATCCACTTGCTAAAAAAGAATACTTCTCTCTCGCCGTTGTAGGTGTAATATCAATGAGATTTCCATTCGAATCTTTAACAACGGAATGAAATATAAACGAAACAAAACCAAGTTCGGATGTATTGGAAAATAGAAAACCATAGACATGTTTGTATGCACTATCGAGTTCACATAAACGCGCTACATTGTCATGACATCTATGCTCTATAGGTTGCCAGCCATCAACGCTGATAGACTTACGCTCTACATCGCTTGCTGTTTTGACGCGTGAAATGAGTTCGTTAATATAGCTTTCTATGCTGTACATACTTTCCCTTGAGCTAAACGCTCATTGACACATAACGCCCAAAGCAGCGGCGCTCTTTAGCGCGTCCAGCCCAAAGGGCTGATGCTGCCTTTGCTTGTTATAAGGATTTTTTACGCTCATGCTCTTTTTTAGCTTTTCTAAAGTAGCTAATGTAATCAGATTCAGGCTTAGACTTTGTAATTTCTGTTATTAAATTATCTATAGTCGATATACCAGATGCTGACTTTATTAACCGTTTTGTTTCGCCATAGCCTGACTTAAACCTCTCGTAAGCTGATGCCCTAGATTCTTCTGTGTTTTCGGAGAGGAATATGTCACCTGTGTTTACGAATAACATACCTATGTGGACAGTTACTTCTTCACTTAGATAGAAGTCATTATCTTCTGTGAACTGAATTAGTTTTAGTCCGCAGTCAAAGGCTAAATTGTGCTTTTCATCTAAAGGAATTTCCTCATCTTCATATAGAGCGTCAATAACTCCACAAGAAAGAATGAACTCTTCCATTAGCTTTTCATAGATGGAGAGCCTTTTTTCGAAAATAGGGCCGGAAAACTGTTCGATTCGTGACCTTTTCCTGAAATGCTCTGTAATAAGCATTCCGATTAACAATCCAGCCAAGCCGACTAATGCAGTTTCCATGAGAGATTTTCCATATAACATTTTAGTTGTGCGCATGCGCATATGTACGGAGTGGACAACTCTGAAATAGAACAATAGCTATTTGATCAGGAAGGCTTAGCGAGCAAAATCCATCTCCGGTGATTCCATGAATACGCGCATGCGCGTTATTCTTTTTGCGTTGCGCATAAGCTCCGGTGCGCAATATTGTAACTCCCTGATACTAATTGCTTTTCTGCAGAACTGCCAGATGTAAACGCGCATGCTTTCCGTGCAAACGCGCAATAACTGTCGTGATTCAAAACTTAACTGTATATCCGTTCAGGGAACATGATGGCCGCAAGGGAGCGACTTAAGATGAGTTTACGAGCCATGAACTCCAGCTTGTTGGGCTTCGTTTCACTCAGACCAACCTACAATTTTTACGGAGTGAGGTGTTTAAATTGGCAGACAGTTTCTTAAGAAGGCTTTTACGCTTTTTCTAGCCACTAGCAAGCAGCGAAGCTGCGTTCTAGCTAGCCGCGCAGCGGCGGTCTAGCCAGCCAAACTTGTTTGGCGGTCTGCCATCAATCTAAAAGCTGCGCTTTTAGATTGATGGATTAGCGCTAAAAATCCGACAGGCTTCATCACTGACATTGCGGAAACGATGTGGCCGGTTGCTATTGAAGTAATAGCCGTCGCCGGGCTTGAGGTGGAAGATCTGAAAACCGACAGTCAGTTCGATCTCACCGGAGATAACAATGCCGCCCTCTTCTCCGGGATGCTGCAACATCTCCGGTCCGGTATCGGCACCGGGATCATAGCTTTCATGCAGCAGGTCCATCGAGCGGCCTTTGACATTAGCGCCGACCAGTTTGAGGCTGACATTGTTCGCGCCGATATCGGGCATCTCATCAGCCCGGAACACAACGCTCTCCGGCTCCATACTTTCAAAGTCCAGAGTGAAAAAATCACCGATTGAGATAGGTATACCGCTGAGCACTTTTTTAAGCGAGCTCACCGATGGGCTGACACTGTTCTTTTCGATCATAGAGATGGTGCTATTTGTCACACCGACACGCTTGGCCAGCTCCCGTTGTGAGAGCCCTTTCATCTGACGAATCGCCTTTAACCGTTCCCCAATGTCCACTGCAGCTACCTTTTGTTATTTTATTGGTATGAAAAACACTCGAAGAAAAAACCGATCTTAACACCGACCGGACACCATTCTGTCATATTTGGCATATTGTGCAACAGATGTGCTTCAAAACCAGTCTGTAGCCTTTGCCAAGCTATCTAAGCTCCTGTGCTATATCCTTTTTATCGAGTATCTATATCTACCGCCTTCAGGCTCAAAACTTCCAGTAATGCGCATGAAATATAGTATAGAACCAAAAAAGGCCTGTAAAACAGGCCTTTTTTATCTGCCGGCGGAACCGGCTAAGCAGCGTAAAAAATCAGAGACCACCCATCAGGGTGTACTTGATCTCAAGGTAATCATCCATGCCGTACTTAGAACCTTCGCGGCCGGTACCGGATTCCTTAACCCCGCCAAAAGGAGCCAGTTCAGTAGACAAGATACCTTCGTTTACCGCGACCATGCCGTACTCCAGAGCTTCTGATACGCGGAATACACGGGCGTAGTCCTGGGTAAAGAAGTAAGCTGCCAGACCGTATTCAGTATCGTTAGCGATCGCTACAGCTTCCTCTTCTGTTTCGAAACGGAACAGCGGCGCTATCGGGCCAAAGATCTCTTCATTTGCCAGACGCATATCCGGCGTGACATCGGCAACGATAGTCGGCTCAAAGAAGTTACCTCCCAGTTCGTGCGGCTTACCACCACAAACAACACGAGCACCCTTTTCTACCGCGTCATTAACCATAGCGGTTACTTTTTCAACGGCGGCACGGTTGATCATTGGTCCTTGCTCGAAGTCACCTTCCAGGCAGTTACCAACCTTCATCTTGTTCACTTCAGCAGCGTAACGCTCAGCAAATGCATCGTAGATTCCGCTCTGCACCAGTACCCGGTTAGCACAGACACAGGTCTGGCCAGAATTACGGTACTTAGACGCCATCGCAGCTGGAATAGCCTTATCCAGGTCCGCATCATCAAAGATGATCAGCGGCGCATTACCACCCAGTTCCATAGAGGTCTTCTTTACGGTATCAGCACACTGACGCATCAGCTGCTTTCCTACCGGAGTGGAGCCGGTGAAAGAGAGCTTACGTACTATTGAGCTATCGGTAAGCGCCTTGCCAACTTCGATCGGACGCTTAGTGGTTACCACACTGATAACGCCAGCAGGAATACCTGCGCGCTCAGCCAGCACCATCAGCGCCAGCGCAGACAACGGAGTATCTTCCGCCGGTTTGATAATCATCGTGCAGCCAACAGCCAGAGCAGGCGCGCACTTGCGGGTGATCATCGCATTAGGGAAGTTCCACGGCGTAATCGCCGCCGTCACGCCGATCGGCTCTTTGGTTACGATAATTCGCTTGTCTGCAGCGTGAGTCGGGATCACATCACCGTAAGCACGCTTACCCTCTTCGGCATACCATTCAATAAAAGACGCACCATACATCACTTCGCCAGCAGACTCGGCAACCGGCTTACCCTGCTCGGCGGTCATCAATACCGCAAGGTCATCTTTGTTTTCTACAATCAGATTAAACCAGTTACGCAGATAGACAGAGCGCTCTTTAGCCGTTTTCTTCTTCCAGCCCTGGAAGGCAACGTTAGCCGCAGCAATTGCCGCTTCAGTCTCTTCAGCACCGAGGTCTGGTACAGTCGCAATCTGCTCACCGTTAGCCGGGTTCAATACCGGATTGGTTTCGCCGTTCAGCGCATCTATCCACTGACCGTTTACGTAGGCTTGCTGCTTTAGCAGAGAAGGATCTTTCAGGGTAATCATTGGCCACTCCAAAAAAAATTGCTGTCATATGGTATGACAGCAATGTTGAACTGTATTGTTATTAACTGTCACACTGGCCTGCAGAGCGAAGTAAAGCTGGATCAGGAGATCACTTTGTTCTGTTTAAGCTGTGCGATCTGTGCTTCGTCCAGACCCAACCCTGACAATACCTGGTCGGTGTGCTGCCCCAGAGTCGGTGGTGCTGAACTGTATGTAATCGGTGTTTCAGAAAATTTAACCGGACATGCCACCCCGGGCACTTTGCCGGCAACAGGATGATCAAGCTCGACCTGCATCTTCCGATGCACAACCTGCTCATTCTCAAACACCTTATCAATGGTATTGATCGGCCCGCTCGGCACGCCATGCTGTGACAGGGTATCTAACCACCAGTCACTGCTATGCTGCAGCATCAGTTCAGCAACCAACGGTGTCAGGTCAGTGCGGTTTTCAACCCGCAGGGCATTGGTTTCAAAAGCTGGATTTTTTGCCAGCTCAGGAGCACCTGCCAGGTCACAGAATTTAGCGAACTGACCATCATTTCCAACCGCCAGAATGACATGACCGTCTGCCGTCGCAAACGCTTCGTAAGGCACTATATTCGGGTGGGCATTGCCTAAGCGGCCTGGTACTTTACCGCCAATCAGGAAATTCATCGCCTGATTCGCCAGGGTTGCAACCTGCACGTCCAGCAAAGCCATATCGATATGCTGACCGACACCGGTCTCATTACGGTGCAGCAACGCTGCCTGTACGGCATTGCAGGCATACAGGCCAGTCATTACGTCGGCCAGCGCCACACCTACTTTCATCGGCTGGCCATCGGGCTCGCCAGTGACGCTCATCAGGCCACCCATGGCCTGAATCATAAAATCATAGCCAGCACGTTGGCTATAAGGTCCGTCCTGACCAAAACCGGTCACAGAACAGTAAATCAGTTTCGGGTTAACCGCCTTCAGGCTCTCGTAATCGAGGCCATACTTCTTCAGGCCGCCAACCTTATAATTTTCCAGTACTACATCAACCTCTTGCGCAAGGCGTCGGATAAGCGCCTGCCCCTCCGGTTGAGTCATATCGATAGCGATCGATTTTTTACCCCGGTTTGCAGAGTGAAAATACGCAGCATCCGCGGCATTACCATCGCTATCCTTAATAAACGGAGGCCCCCAGCCGCGGGTGTCATCACCCGCGCCTGGACGCTCCACCTTGACCACATCAGCACCAAAATCCGCCAGCATCTGGCCGGCCCAGGGGCCCGCCAGAATACGACTCAGATCCAGTACCCGGATATGAGACAGGGCGCCACTCATCAGAAGAACGCCTGAATGCCAGTCATTGCACGACCCAGAATCAGAGCGTGAATATCGTGAGTACCTTCGTAGGTGTTCACAGCTTCCAGGTTCATCACGTGACGGATAACACCGAACTCGTCGGAGATACCGTTGCCGCCGTGCATATCACGGGCAACACGGGCAATATCCAGAGACTTGCCACAGTTGTTACGCTTCATCAGCGAGATCAGCTCAACCGGACACTTCTTCTCGTCCATCAGACGACCCATCTGCAGACAACCCTGCAGGCCCAGGCCGATCTCGGTTTGCATGTCAGCCAGTTTCTTCTGGACCAGCTGATTAGCGGCCAGTGGGCGCTGGAACTGGATACGATCAAGCGTGTACTGACGGGCAGACGTCCAGCAGTATTCGGCAGCACCCAAGGCACCCCATGCAATACCGTAACGCGCCTTATTCAGACAACCGAAAGGACCAGCCAGCCCCTGAACACCCGGTAACAGGTTCTCTTCAGGTACGAATACGTCTTCCATTACGATCTCACCGGTAATGGATGCACGCAGGGAGAACTTACCTTCAATCTTAGGTGCGCTCAGGCCCTTCATACCCTTTTCCAGGATGAAGCCACGAACCACGCCGTCCAGCTTAGCCCAGACGATGAATACGTCGGATACCGGAGAGTTGGTGATCCACATCTTCGCGCCTTTAACGATGTAACCACCGTCAACCTTAGTCGCGCGGGTCTTCATGTTATTTGGATCAGAGCCAACATCAGGCTCGGTCAGGCCGAAACAACCAATCCACTCACCGGAAGCCAGCTTAGGCAGGAACTTCATACGCTGTTCTTCAGAACCGTAAGCGTAGATAGGATGCATAACCAGAGAAGACTGCACACTCATTGCTGAGCGGTAACCACTGTCAACACGCTCAACTTCGCGGGCAACCAGGCCGTAGCAAACATGGTTTACTTCAGAACCGCCATACTGCTCTGGCAGAGTTGAACCAAGGAAGCCAAGCTCTCCCAGCTCCTGCATGATCTCAGTGTGGAAAACTTCATTGCGGTTAGCTTCCAGTACACGTGGCAGCAGCTGACCCTGGCAATATTCGTACGCCGCATCGCGGACCATACGCTCTTCTTCGGTCAGTTGGGACTCAAGTGAAAACGGATCTTCCCAGTTAAATGAAGGCTTCGTTGAAGATTGACTCATTTGGCACACGCCTCTTGTTTTCGTTATGCACTGCGACCGCGGATACATGGCGGCCACCGGAAATATCAGAATCGAACATTCCCAGCATAATGTTCATTATTTTTTACAAAATCAAGCGTCCAACAAACTAGATGAAAACCTGATTTTCTTCGCATCTCAATACTAACCGAACTGATCGTTGCGGGTATATGCCCCGCTAGGGGGGTGCCATATTGCGCTATACCATGATTGCAAACATGGCATACTAAAACGCTTTAACCGAAGAAAAACAAAAACCATAACCGCTTGATTTACAAACAATAAAATACAAGCCGACAGAAATAAAAATAGAAAAACAAGCACCAAACCATTACAGATCAATGTCACAACAGAGACGTTTCAAGTCGTTAATCAGACAAAGACATAAAAAAACTGTTCAAAAACTGATCACCAGCCTGACGCTAAGACTGAACATTATGCTTCGTACTCAATAACAAACACCTAGACTAAAGCGTGAGAAAATAGCGATGGAACCGTAGTTCGTTGTGTACGGGTCCGAAAAAATAACAGATTAAGATTTTTAACAGACAACAAAAAACGCGCCTACAGCGCGTTTTCTTTATAACCAAACTTTCTTACAAGGTTATCCCGTTCAAATAAACCACAGTCTGTGCGAAAGAAGGCTTTTCCTAGCCACTAGCTAGTCGCGAAGCGACGGTCTAGCTACTAACTACTGCTTATATCTCTATTCAATCCCCTCTTTCTGGCAGGTTCGCAGTACAGTACGATACGACACTCCCAGATCCCGGGCAGCGGCTGTCTTATTTCCGTCATGCCGTTGCAGTGCAGCCTTTATCTGGGCTACCGAATGGGTCGGTTTACGGCCTTTATACGCTTTGCGCTGTTTAGCTTTTTCGATACCTTCACTCTGTTTTTCTTTCACCAGAGCCCGTTCAAAGCCGGATAAAGCTTCGACCATGCGTAGCATACTGCCGGTGGTACCCTCACTGTCATTGGCTTTAAAGGTCAGCTGTTCCTGATGAAAATGCACCGAAACGCCCTTAGAATTAAACTCCCGAACCAGATCCCGCAGATCAAACAGGTTTCTGGCCAGACGATCAATCGCACTCACATGCACTACATCGCCTTTGCGTATATAGCTACGAAGCTTACGCAGAGCAGGCCGCTCTGAACGACCCGAACGACATTTATCAATAAAGGTGCGTTTCATTTGCTGGCCGATAGTTGCTAACTGCGGAGCAACATCCTCCTCGGCCGAAGGAACCCGAAGATAGGCTATATCTGTCATATCCAACCTCTTTACCAGTCATATACAGCGATATGACATGCAACTTAATCCAATGTTATAGGATCATCCTATGAGAGGAGATCAGACTGTGCAATATTTTGACTACCTACTTTGTGTATATTTATTGGGCAATAAATAAAATAGCTTGCCATCGTCAGGTAAATAGCCAATATTCAAGTTAGTCTGAGTGTAATAATGAATCTACCAGGGAGATCTGGCATCCAACCAACAGCACTCTAAATCAGAACGCAAGTGTAATAAGGAATCTGAGATTGAGACAGACAATAGTCAGAACCCTCTATCTGATAGCCGGAATAATCTGCCTGATTCTGGGGCTTATCGGCGTCATTCTGCCGCTACTGCCAACCACCCCCTTTATTCTCGTCGCCGCATTCTGTTTTTCGCGCAGCTCAGAACGCCTGCACCAATACCTGCTCAATCACCCTCTGTTTGGCCATTACATTCGCGACTGGGAAGATTATGGAGTTATACCTTTCAAAGCCAAAGTGATAGGCACCACAATGATGCTGTTAATGGTCAGCTATCCGTTAATCTTTAAGCAGTTCCACCTTGGTCTCAAGGCGGCGATGACACTCACGATTCTGATCGCCATGGCGTATGTCTGGAGCAGACCTTCGGAGCCGGGAAAGAAAGATCAGAGTCCAGGTTCGGCCAGCAGTTAAAAAAAACAGGCCTCCCACCACTTACACTGTAAAATAAAACAGCACAGTGCTAATAAAGCCGAACAGAAACATGCATACCGCCAGAATGACGTAGGCGATGCCCAGATAATAGGCAATCTTCTTAGTATTAATAGTCTTCATATTTCACCCCCAGCGGTTACCCTGGCCTTGGCAAAGGCATTCTGAAGTCAGGTAGGTGAATACTGTCAAAACTCGCGTGGTTATAGGTTTAACAACAATCAGCAGTAAACACCGCCGGGCTTACCAAATAGATAATCGCTACAACACAGATACATACAATATCTGCGCCAATACATAAAAAAGTTGATAATCAAACACTTAAATAAAGCAGTCGGAGGTTAGCCCGACTCAAATGTGTAAAGTTGTAAAGTCCCCTGAACAGCTACGCACTGCGCAATTAGTTAGTGACACTCGGCGAAGATCTGATCCACCGTGACAATATCGCCACAGTCATCCGGCGAATAACCGGGCAGATTCCTGACGGCGTCCTGGAATTCACTCGCCCGTATAATATCAAGCAGCCGCACCATCGCTTCCTGCTTGAGTGTTTTGTTATGGCACACCAACAGATAATACTCAGAAGATAACGGTATAAAGTCGAGACCAAACTGTCGCGCTGCAGCCTCCACTCCCATACCGACATCCGCCATTCCCGCCGCCACAAAAGCTGCGACTGCAGAGTGGGTATATTCCTCATCGTCGTAGCCACTGATCTTACCGCTGTTAATCCCTTCCCGGCGCAACAGCTCATCCAGCAAAGCCCGGGTGCCAGAGTCTTTCTGACGATTGATAAACCTGACCTTCTCACCATCAGCATCTTTACGCACCAGATCTTTCAGCCCGGTTACCTGTTTCGGGTTATCCGGCTTAATCATCAACCCCTGACGGCGGGTAATGAATTTAATCACCTTATGTACCCTGGGTTTAAGGTAGCGGCTATAACTCTCTTGCAACGCCGGACTCATTCCCTCTTTTGGCACGTGGAAACCTGCTACATCGCAAACACCGCGATTGAGAGATGCCAGCGCCTCTTCAGCACTCTTATATTGCAGGTCGAGCTGAATATGCTCAGCAAACTCCGGCAGCAGTGCCACAGCATAACCGTAGCTGGCATGTAGTCGCAGCAGAGGGCTGACCCCTTCCAGCGCGCGGTGAATCTCAAGGTTAAGCTCCGAGGCCAGGCTATCCAGTTGCGGCTCAAGTCGCGCCAGCACCCGTTGTTCAGCCCACAATAGCTTTTCACCTAACGCCGTAAGTTTAGCCCCCTTGCCCCTCTGCATCTCCACCAGCGGCAGACCGAAAAATGCCGCCCAGGTATTGAGCAGATTCCAGCCGTGGCGGTAAGAGATGCCTATTTGCGACGTAGCCGTCGTCAGCTTACCGGTATCGTGGATCGCCCCCAGCAATGAAAACAATTGCGGATTCAACTGGTTACCTTCTGAATCCCGGAATGACCAGGTGGGAACAACCTGAACTCTCTTCATATGCACGACATTTCATATTTTGTTAATAGGGAACTAATGCTACTTTAAACTCACTATAAATGTATAGCTGACACGCATATACAGCACCTTACCCATTAAATATGAACTAGAGTGCATATTTAAAAACAAGGCATCGCAGCCAAGATGCTTGTTATAGGAATATAAAAACAATGACCACACAGTTTGAGCAAAGCTTGCAACAGGTGACAGAGGTGATCACCGGCTTGCAGGATAAACCCGGCGCATTGCTGCCGATCCTGCATGGCATTCAGGACCGGTTGGGTTATATCCCAGCGGAAGCCGTCACCATGATCGCCGAAGCACTGAACCAGTCCAACGCTGAGATCCACGGTGTTATCAGCTTCTATCATCAGTTCCGCACCACGGCACCGGGTAAGCACACTGTGCAGATCTGCCGCGCCGAAGCGTGCCAGTCGATGGGCTCGCGACAGCTTGAAGCCCACGCCAAAGAGACGCTGGGGGTAGATTTCCACCAGACGACCGAGGATCGCACAGTTAGCCTGGAGGCTGTTTACTGCCTCGGCAACTGCGCCTGCGCACCCTCTGTTCGCGTTAATGACGATATTGTCGGCCGGGTAACCCCGGAGAAATTTGATCAGCTGGTTGAGCAGCTTAAATCCCAGAAACTGGAGGTGCTGTGATGACCGCTGTTAAAACCGCAGTTAAAACCAAGGTCTATATCCCGCGGGATACAACTTCACTGGCGATGGGTGCCGAACAGCTGGCAGCAGAGATTGCAGCAGAAGCGGCAAACCGTGGCGAGACGATTGAAATTATCCGTAACGGTTCCCGCGGCATGTTCTGGCTGGAGCCTATGGTCGAAGTGGAAACCGATCAGGGCCGTATCGCTTATGGTCCCGTTGAGTGTAACGATATCGACAGTCTGTTTGACCAGGGCTTTCTCGGTGGTGAAACGTCCCACCCATTGTGCCAGGGTCTGACCGAAGAGATCCCTTACTTTAAAAAGCAGCAGCGTCTGACCTTCGCCCGCGCCGGTATCACCGACCCTGTATCGCTTACTGATTATCAGGAACTGGATGGTTTCAACGGCCTGAAGCAAGCGCTGCAACTCAGCGGTCAGGCGATTGTTGATCAGGTTAAAGCCTCCGGCCTGCGTGGTCGTGGTGGTGCAGCCTTCCCAACCGGTATTAAATGGCAGACCGTGCTGGATGCTGTACCGACTAAACACAATCAAAAATATATCGTCTGCAACGCCGATGAAGGTGACTCCGGTACTTTTGCCGACCGAATGGTGATGGAAGCCGATCCTTACATGCTGATCGAAGGCATGACGATCGCAGGTCTCGCGGTAGGCGCCGACCAGGGCTACATCTACCTGCGTTCTGAATACCCGGTGGCACATCAGATTCTTAACGAAGCGATTGCCAGGGCTGAAGCGGCTGGCTTTCTGGGTGACAACATTCTAGATAGCGGCAAGGCCTTCCATCTGGAAGTTCGCCTCGGCGCGCAGGCTTACATCTGCGGTGAAGAAACCTCCCTGCTGGAAAGTCTGGAAGGCAAGCGCGGACTGGTTCGCGCAAAGCCTCCTCTGCCAGCGATTGTAGGTCTGTTCGGTCAGCCAACCATCGTCAACAACGTACTGTCTCTGGCTGCTATTCCCTATATTTTGTCTAAAGGCCCGCAAGCCTATGCTGACTTCGGTATCGGCCGCTCCCTAGGCACCCTGCCGTTCCAGCTGGCGGGTAACATCAAGCGCGGCGGCCTGATCGAACTGGCGTTCGGCCTGACCCTGCGTGAACTGTTAGAAGATTTTGGTCAGGGTACGTTTACGGGTAAAGCGATGCGTGCGGTACAGGTTGGCGGCCCATTGGGTGCTTACCTGCCGGAAAGCCAGTGGGATACCCCGCTGGACTATGAAGCCTTCTCAGCGATCGGTGCAGTACTGGGCCATGGCGGCGTAGTGGCATTTGATGACAGCGTTGATATGTCTGAACAGGCGCGCTTCGCGATGGAATTCTGCGTTGAAGAATCCTGCGGTAAGTGCACGCCATGCCGAATTGGTTCAACCCGCGGCGTTGAGGTGATCGACCGTATCCGCAACAACGAAAACACGGATGCTAACCTGGAGTTACTGAACGACCTGTGTGACACCATGATCGATGGCTCTCTGTGCGCCATGGGCGGCATGACGCCATTCCCGGTGAACAGTGCGGTACAGCACTTCCCGGAAGATTTTAACCAGAACAGCAAAGCAGGAGCCTGATCATGCTTGAATATTTTGATCCAGAAAAAGATTACGGCACCCCGGCTCAGATTTCAGAAAATCTGGTTACCCTGCAGATCGATGGCGTTTCCGTCACCGTGCCTGAAGGCACTTCCGTACTGCGCGCGGCAGCCGAAGCGGATATCAATATCCCTAAGCTGTGCGCCACTGACAACCTTGAAGCCTTTGGCTCATGCCGTATCTGTGCGGTAGAGATCGAAGGTCGTCGCGGCACTCCGGCATCCTGTACTACGCCGGCAGAAGAAGGCATGCAGGTCACGACCCAGAACGATAAGCTGGGTCGCCTGCGCCGCAACATCATGGAACTGTACATCTCCGACCACCCGCTGGACTGCCTCACCTGCCCGGCTAACGGCAACTGCGAGCTGCAGGATGTTACCGGTGAAGTAGGTCTGCGTGAAGTGCGCTACGGCTTCGACGGAGAGAATCATTTAGATGCTGAAAAGGATGAATCCAACCCCTATTTCAGCTTCGATCCGAGTAAATGTATCGTCTGCTCCCGCTGCGTACGTGCCTGTGAAGAAGTTCAGGGTACCTTTGCGCTGACTATCGACGGCCGCGGTTTCGATTCCAAGGTCGCCGCCGGTCAGGACCAGCCGTTCATTGATTCTGACTGCGTCTCCTGCGGTGCCTGTGTACAGGCCTGCCCGACCTCAACCCTGATGGAAAAGAGCGTCATCGACAAAGGTCAGCCGGAACACAGCGTTGTTACTACCTGTGCCTACTGCGGTGTCGGCTGCCAGTTCAAGGCCGAGATGAAAGGCAGCGAAGTAATCCGCATGGTGCCGTACAAAGATGGTCAGGCAAACCACGGCCACTCCTGCGTTAAAGGCCGTTTTGCCTTTGGTTATGCTACCCATAGCGATCGTATCACCAAGCCGATGATCCGTGATTCAATCGACCAGCCATGGCAGGAAGTATCCTGGGAAGAAGCCCTCAGCTTCACCGCGACTAAACTGCGCGGTATCCAGGACAAGTACGGCCGTGAGAGCATCGGCGGTATCACCTCTTCCCGTTGTACCAACGAAGAGACTTACCTGGTGCAGAAGCTGATCCGTGCGGCCTTCGGTAACAATAATACCGATACCTGCGCCCGTGTCTGCCACTCGCCGACCGGTTACGGCCTGAAGACCACCCTGGGTGAGTCTGCCGGTACCCAGACCTTTGATTCCGTAATGCACGCCGATGCAGTAATGGTAATCGGTGCTAACCCGACCGATGCGCACCCGGTATTTGGTTCACTGCTGAAGAAACGCCTGCGTCAGGGTGCCAAGCTGATCGTCGCCGACCCACGTCGAATCGATCTGGTTAAGAGCCCGCATGTCGAGACCCAGCACCACCTGAAACTGCGTCCGGGCAGCAACGTCGCCTTCATCAATGCAATGGCCCACGTCATCATTACCGAAGGCCTGGAAGACACAGCCTTTATTACAGAGCGCTGTGAAGACAACGCCTATCAGGCATGGCGCAGCTTCATCAGCGAAGAACGTCATTCGCCTGAAAACACCGAATCGGTTACCGGCATTCCGGCAGACGAGCTACGTGGCGCAGCCCGAATCTATGCGACAGCTAAAAACGCCGCTATTTACTACGGTCTGGGTGTTACAGAACACAGCCAGGGTTCCAGCATGGTGATGGGTATCGCTAACCTGGCACTGGCCACCGGTAACATCGGCCGCGAAGGTGTTGGTGTTAACCCGCTTCGTGGTCAGAACAACGTACAGGGTTCCTGCGATATGGGTTCCTTCCCGCACGAACTGCCAGGCTACCAGCACGTTGCCGATGACGAAGTCCGGGCACGCTTTGAAGCGGTCTGGGGTGTAACTCTGGATAATGAGCCGGGGCTACGGATTCCAAACATGTTCGATGCCGCACTGGATGGCACCTACAAGGGCCTGTACTGTCAGGGTGAAGATATCGCCCAGTCCGATCCGAACACTAATCACGTGCAAGCCGCCCTGCGCTCCCTGGAATGCCTGGTGGTACAAGACATCTTCCTTAACGAGACAGCTAAGTTCGCTCACGTATTCCTGCCGGGTTCCTCTTTCCTTGAGAAAGACGGTACCTTCACCAATGCTGAGCGTCGTATCAACCGCGTCCGCAAAGTAATGCCACCACTGGCAGGCAAGCAGGACTGGGAAGTAACCATCGAGCTGTCAAAGGCACTGGGTTATGAGATGAACTACAGCCATCCTTCCGAGATTATGGATGAGATCGCCAGTCTGACACCGACCTTTACTAGCGTTAACTACGATCGTCTGGAAGAGATGGGCAGTATCCAGTGGCCATGTAACGACGATGCGCCGGATGGCACCCCGATCATGCACCTGGAGAGCTTCCCAATCGGTAAGGGCCACTTCGCGATTACCGAATATGTCGCGACTGAAGAACGTTCAACCCGTAAGTACCCGCTACTGCTGACCACTGGTCGCATCCTGTCGCAATACAATGTAGGTGCACAGACCCGCCGTACCGAAAACCAGGCATGGCATGATGAAGACGTGCTGGAACTGCACCCGCAGGATGCCGAAGATCGTGGCATCAATGATGGTGACTGGGTTGGTATTGCCAGCCGCGCCGGCGAAACCGTAATGCGCGCTAAGGTTTCCGACCGGATGCAACCGGGTGTGGTTTATACCACCTTTCACCACCCTGGCAGTGGCGCTAACGTGGTCACCACCGATAACTCCGACTGGGCGACCAACTGCCCTGAGTACAAAGTGACCGCAGTGCAGGCTATCAAGGTGAACGAACCTTCCGGCTGGCAGCAGCGTTATCACGAGTTTAACGATCAGCAGCTAAGCTTTCTTAAAGAAGGCCGCAAAAAGAAGACTGGAATGCGGGGATGAACGCGGGAATAATCCAATGGCTATGAAGAAACCAGAACAGCCTATCAACGATGAGAGCATCAGCCTGAGCGTGGATAACTGCCACAATCAGGCAGCAGTATCCCGCTGGCAGAATAACTGCCAGCTGGATGCGCTGGACAGCATCGCCGAAGAGATTCCGGTAGCCATGATCTACAACGGTATCTCCCACGTGGTAATGATGGCCAGCCCCTGCGATCTGGAAGATTTTGCGCTGGGTTTCAGTATCAGCGAAGGCATCGTAAAAACACCACAGGAGATCTACGAGATCGATGTGGTTGCCGACGCCGACAACCTGAGTGCCGGGGTGGAGATTCGTATGTCGATCACCACTCAGCGTTCGGTACAGCTCAAGCAACGCCGCCGTAACCTCACAGGCCGCACCGGTTGTGGCCTGTGTGGCGCTGAATCCCTGGAACAGGCGATCCGACCGGTAAAGTCGGTAAGCCCTGTTCCGATGATTCAACCCAAGGCAGTAGAACAAGCGGTCGGCCAGCTTACCCAACAGCAACCGCTGCAATCACTGACCGGCGCCTTCCACGGTGCCGCCTGGTGTAACCAAAGCGGTGAGATACAGCTACTGCGGGAAGATATCGGCCGACATAATGCACTGGATAAACTGCTCGGCGCGCTGAAGCAAACCGATACCGATCTCAGCGATGGTTTTGTGCTGGTCTCCAGCCGCGCCAGCTATGAGATGGTGCACAAGTCCACCAGCTGTGGCGTGTCCACTTTGGTTGCGGTATCCGCACCGACACGACTGGCACTGGACCTGGCCAAACAGGCAGGACTAAATCTAATCGGCTTTGCCCGTCCAGGCCGTCACGTAATTTATAATCAGGCTGAACTCGCTTCTTCAGAAAAGCCTTCAACTGATTCAGAGGAATAAAGAATGGGAAATCACCAACTGACCAGCCTGATTAAAATGGCCAATCAGATCGCCGCCAACAACACCCACATCGGCGACGATGCCGCTGAAGCAAAGATGGTCGCGGATCACCTGACCAAATTCTGGGCGCGCTCGATGAAAGCTCAGATTACGGATTACCTTAAGGAAGATGGTAGTGAGCTGACACCGATTGCCAAACAGGCGGTCGCTTCGCTTTAGTCGCTAGCTAGAACATGGCGCAAGCGCCATTGCTAGTAGCTAGAAAAAGCAAAAAAGGAGCCGTTGGCTCCTTTTTACATTCCGTAACTCGTGGCTCGAACGCAGCAAAAAACGCTGCTTGCTCGTTGCTCGGAAACCCTTCTTAATCTGCTTAGCTTCAGCTCTGTCCACCATACTTTGTAAGATCGGTAGGTTGGGTTAGCGCAGCGTAACCCAACATTATCAAAGGGCCAAAGCATAAACTTTACTCTGACCCTCTTTACTTCTAGTGGCTAGACCGTCGAACAAGTTCGACTCGCTAGAACGCGGCTTCGCCGCTGGCTAGTAGCTAGAAAAAGCAAAAAACGCTGCTTGCTCGTTGCTCGGAAACCCTTCTTAATCTGCTTAGCTTCAGCTCTATCCACCATACTATGTAAGATCGGTAGGTTGGGTTAGCGCAGCGAAACCCAACATTAGCAAAAGGCCAAAGCATAAACTTTACTCTGACCCTATTCATATAGTGGCTAGACCGTCGAACAAGTTCGACTCGCTAGAACGCGGCTTCGCCGCTGGCTAGTAGCTAGAAAAAGCAAAAACGCTGCTTGCTCGTTGCTCGGAAACCCTTCTTAATCTGCTTAGCTTCAGCTCTGTCCACCATACGTTGTAAGATCGGTAGGTTGGGTTAGCGCAGCGAAACCCAACATTAGCAAAGGGCCAAAGCATTAACTTTACTCTGGCCCTATTTATACTCCTGACCCTATTTATACTCCTATTTATATTTATACATGGCGCAAGCGCCATTGCTAGTGGCTAGAAAAAGTAAAAAAGGAGCCCGTGGCTCCTTTTTATTAAGGTTGGTGCCGAGTGCAGCGACGCCCATCATCAGCAGGGGGGGCCGTGCATTAATTTACGCTGCCCTTGTTTAGCTTTAAAACCAACAGCCTTAAAAACAAATTATCTAATAAAAGCCCCCTAATTTAAGGTTTTCATGACGCTCAGATCCAATTAACTTCAGCTTCTCTATATATTCTTCTTTTTTTGAATCTCTGTAATATAGGTCAGTATGCCATTCAGAGGCATCCCAACTTGTCATTGGAACAGGAGCAATATCAGTATAATATTCGGGATTTGAATAATACTGGACCATTAAAAAACTATTATTCTCAGTTAATCTATGCTGAGTATACACCGCAAAGTTTGGTCGTTTTATCTTATTAGCCTTAATATACTCAAGAGCATCTAAAGAAGCTTGGTCTGTGTTCTTTCCTCTGGTCGTTCTAAAATAATTTATTCCCCAGCAATCTTGATCGGCACCTCTTTCATTTACAAAAACCTTTGCAAATAAAATATTACTCCTTTCACAGAACCTACTTTGAACAAACCCGTTACTTCCAGAATTATTCAATGAGCTTCTAATAAAAACTCCATCAGTAAAAGTAACATCATCTGTTTTAAGTAAATGTAAATTAGCAAAAGACTGGCCTACATCGTTAGATGTGAACCGTACAGATATAAATTTCCATTTACCTTCGGGCAATGGCACTTCATGATTTGCAATAGGAAATAAAGTCTCAAATACCTGGCCCTGAACATACTTCTGAAGCTGCTCTTTAGGTGGATTTGAAATACATCCCGCCATAAAAATTGACGATAAAATTAAAATACAACTCAACATTCCTTTCATCTTAACATTCCTTTTTGGTTACTATATTTTAATGCTAATGAGGGAAAACAGGATCAAAATATAGTTAATTTCGCCCCCCTAATCGCCATCACTTCAGTTGTAATATTAAAAACATAGAAAAGCTTTGAAAAAGCTACTATATTCTCTTCCGCTGAAAATAAGCTGGCTCATTTGATCCCTTGCGCAGTGTTGGCCACGCGATTCCATTGGGTTAAATATGCCTGATAGACCAGTGAGATACAATTGATCCGGGTCGGTAGTCCTTATTCTTGCCACTGAACTACAAGCTGGTACGGACTAATGATCCCCTTCTGCGCAGCCGAGCATTTTGTGCCCCTTTGGGTATTGTAGTTTTTCAATGGACCAAAGCTGGGAACTGTCTGAGAGTGCGAAGCAGCACGGTAACTGGCCCGTGCCGCTTACAAAGTGCGCTTTCACACACCGGGTTAAGAAGGCTTTTACGTTTTTTCTAGCCACTAGCAGGTCGAACTTGTTCGACGATCTAGCGAGGAAGGTTTACCTTCCGGTCTAGCTACTGCCCTTCTGTTTTTTCTAGCTACTAGCAGTGGCGCTTGCGCCACGTTCTAGCTAGCGGCGAAGCCGCGGTCTAGCTACTCTTTTCCTTACCAGGGCAAAACCTCCCCGTTGGAATGCCAGAAAGTACCCGAGTTTGAAAGCTTAAGTTCATCGATCCTCTGGGAAAGCCGATCTGCTGCTTCATCAGGCGTAATATCACCATGCCCACCGATCATCTCTGTACCCACCAGCCCCGGATGCAACAGGGCCACTGCAACACCTTTAGGCTTGAGATCATGGGACAGCGACATACCGGCAATATTCAGTGCAGCCTTGGACATACGATAACCGTAACGACCACCACTGGTGTTGTCAGTCACTGAACCCATCCGGCTGGTAATCAGTGCCACTTTCGCGTTAGCAGCCAGATTATCCATCAGCGCCTCGGTTACCCGTAGTGGTGCCAGGGCATTAGTCTCAAACTGCTGACGAATCGAGCCCGGGGAAATACTGCCAAGCACCTCATTACGCAGGATACCGGCATTATTGATCAGCAGATCAATGCTCACACCCTGCAACTCCGAATCCAGACGATCGATTCCCTCTTGTAGGGTCACATCAACATCGTCAATGATATTCACCCCAAGGAAGGCAAGCTCCTCTGACGCCTGTCGGCAAACCCCGTAAACATCGTAGCCCCGCGCCTGATACAAGCGGCAAAAAGAAAGACCAATACCCCGACTGGCTCCAGTAATTACAACAGTTTTAGACATAGCATAGGCTCTCATAAAATTAAGATTCAGATACCAATATAGATTGGGATGAACAGATCGTTTTCAACAACGCTTACGGGAAGCTTTTTACAACGTCCAAATTAGACATCGCGGCACTTCCCCCAACCCACTAATTTTTTTTAGTGGGAACGACGCTAGCATGCGCCCATCGGGTACCTCGTCGCGAAGATCTGCATAAAGAAAACAAATCGCCACGAGGGCGTGGCTCCCACAAGTCTGAGTTTTATTGCTTTTTCTAGCCACTAACAAGTCGCGCAGCGACGTTCTGGCAAGGAAGGTTTACCTTCCGGTCTAGCCACTGCTTTTAAAAAAGCGTGCCGCTTTTGTTCATGCTAGGCTGTCCCCATGTGCGGTTTTTTTGAATTTAACAACAGCTCTTCCCAGGCTGATGAGCTGATCGAAGCTTTGGGCATAGAGGATCAAGCACCGATGTTCCGCAAGAACCTTGGTAGCGGACCGGCATCGTCGGTGGACATAGTAGTGCAGAGTGGCAACGAGCGAATTGTGGTGCCAGCAGTCTGGTGGTTGCTGCTGGATCAGCAGACCCTTAAACCATCTCGCTATACTTCGTTCAATACCCGCTCAGATAAACTGAATGTGAAGAATTCAGCAGGTTATCACCCCTACCGACAGCACCGATGCATCATTCCTGCTACGGCAGTTGTTGAAGGAGAAGGCCCTAAAGGATCACGCAAATATCACAGGATTGAACCGCAACACTGCGCCTTTGCGCTGGGTGGTTTATACCGACAATGGATAAATAAAGATTCCGGTGAGCATGCGACATCCTGCTCGGTGATCACCCTTTCGCCTCACCCTGCATGGGAGAAAATCCACTCAAAATCCACACCGTTATTCCTGCCCCATGATGACAAAGCCCTGATCGATGCCTGGCTCGATCCGGCTTTCACTCAGGTAGATAAGTTTGATCAACTGCTCACCCCGACCTTCCGGGACAGCATGCTGATCACCCCGATAGATCGCCCATCAACCAGGCAGCCTGTCGGGGATAGTTTTATTCTGTAGGATCGATTTACTGAGTTGTTGGGCTTCGCTACGCTCAAACCAACCTACGGTTCTTATGTAGCACAATAGTTACGCCCCCCCAATCAGCCTTAAGAAGGCTTTTACGCTTTTTCTAGCCACTAGCTAGCCGCGAAGCGGCGATCTAGCGAGGAAGGTTCCCTTCCGTTCTAGCCACTGATTTTAGCCAAAAGCTTCTCCGCCGCAGCCTCGGAACTAGCCGGATTCTGCCCGGTGATGATGAGTCCATCCTGTACCGCGAAAACATTCCAGTCGGCGCCTTTCTGGTAGTCGGCTCCCTGCTTTGTCAGTTCGTCTTCAAGGAGGAAAGGCACAACATCGGTCAGCTGAACGGCGTCTTCTTCGCTGTTGCTGAAACCGGTAATCGCTTTGCCTTTTACTAATGGCTCGCCGTTATCTGTTTTAGCTTTTAACAGCGCCGCTGTTGCATGGCAGACAGCCCCTACCGGCTTATTATTGTTGACGAAGTCTTCGATCAGAGTGATCGATGCGACATCGTTAGTGAGATCCCACAGCGGGCCATGGCCACCGGGATAAAATACAGCGTCGTAGTCGGCGACATTCACTGAGCTCAGCTTAACGCTGTTAGCCAGCGTTTGTTGCAGTGCTTTATCGTCATCGAACCGTTGAGTGGACGGGGTTTGAAAATCCGCCAGCTCGCTCTTCGGATCGATCGGTGGCTGACCACCAGCTGGAGATGCGATAGTTATCGTTACGCCCGCTTCTTTGAATACGTAATAAGGGGCGGCGAATTCTTCCACCCAGAAGCCGGTCTTTTCGCCGGTATCACCGAGTTCACTGTGGGAAGTCAGTACCATCAGGATGGATTTTGTCTGAGACTGGTTTTGAACTGTCATATGAACCTCACATAAGTGGAAAGACAGAAGTTAAGTGTCAGAGAGGCTCTCTGATCATGTAGATAATTTTATAAGCAGCCACCTGACCTGACAATCACAAGAAATCTAACTTCATTGTTTCAACAATTGATACAATCTAACCATTATAAAGCCTCCTGATCATCACCATGTCATTTAAGGAAACTGATTTATGAGCCTGTCATTTGAGCAACTGAAAAGTATGCTGGTGTTTGCCCTGGTAGTGCAGCAAGGTAGCCTGACCGCCGCCGCTAAACATATCGGTTTATCACGGGCTGTGGTCAGTTATCACATCAAAAAGCTGGAAGCCCATCTCGACGTAAAGCTGCTGAACCGCTCTACCCGCAGTATCTCCCTGACTGAAGCGGGTCAGGGTTACTATGAACACTGCCGGATCATTGCCGAACATGCTGAGACCGCCAAACTGCAAATTGAAAACCTGAAGAAAGAACCGGTCGGCTTATTAAAGATAACCTGCCCGGTCAATGTAGGCCTGCAGACAATAGTTCCTGCGCTAAATGCCTTTAAAAAACTCTACCCGGGAATAGAATTGGATCTGTTGCTGACCGATGAAGTAGTCAACATCATGCAGGAAGGGATCGATCTTGCTATACGCGGCGCACCTCTGGTCGATTCTGGTCTGCAGGCCAGCAAGTTGTCGACCCTCAGTACACTGCTATGCGGTGCACCGGAATACTTTAAAAAGCACGGCCGCCCAACCAAACCGGCAGATCTTGATAAGCATCAGTGGGTGATTTATAAACCCGGATCGCAGATATTGAAGCTCAGTAAAGGCACACGTTCATACAGCATCGCCGTTGCCGGTAGCGTCAGCACTAACAATGCAGCTGCCCGCACCGCATTTATTGAAGGCGGTCACGGCCTCGGTCGTATCCCAACTTACGATGCCCTGCCGAAAATACAAAACGGCACGCTTGAAACGGTAATGGATGACTATCAGTTGACTGACATCGATATCTACGCAGTATTCCCTCCCGGCACCGCCGGATCAAAAAAACTGCGTCTGCTACTCGACTATCTGAAAGAGTACTTCAATAAAAAACACAGACCGCTGAGCAAGCTCAGCTAGCCAGAAAAATATAAAGGCCCGTTGGACATCGCTGCACTCAGCCCAACCTTCCGTTCTTTTGTGGGAGCGACGCTAGCATGCCCCATCGGGTACCTCGTCGCGAAGATATGCATAGTACAACATCAATCGCCACGAGGGCGTGGCTCCCACATATCTGAGTCTTTTCGCTTTTTCTAGCGAGCGGCGCAGCCGCATGCCACTGTCCTCACATATCTAACAACAACTGGCCGTACAACAGATATCATCTCTGACTGAACCACAACATTCCCTGCTCGCCCCCAGATAAGTCTCATCTGAAAGATAGAAATCGGTAAACTTCTGCTCAAAGTCAGCAGCCACCGACTTTTCTGCCAATCCAGTGGCCATCAACACCTGTTGCCAGGCCTGCACTTTCGGATAGCCTTGCAGCAGGTCATAGCAAGTATGTCGCCGGATGATGTCAGCCCGATGCAACAACGGCAACCAGGCCAGATCAACATTACTGAGCTGCTCCCCTTTAAAATACGGACCGCTCTCTGTCATTTGCTTCTCCGCTTTGGCAAAGGCATTAGCCAGCTTTGCAGTTCTTTCTTGCAGAGTAGTCTTATCGGCGCTGCGCATGGTACTGCACTGGACCAGATACTGTTTAGTTGCCTGGTAGCTCCAGGCCCGGTCGAGGGCTCGCTGCTCAGGACTTGAACCTGCCTCCAGAGGCGGCGCGATCTCATCCAGGTACTCGGCAATGGCATCAGACTCAAACAAGGCAACCCCTGATTCACTGATCAGCACCGGCACCTGACCATTGGGGGAGATACCCTTAAACCAGTCCGGCTTATCACTGAGGCTAATGTATTCAATTTCGTAGGGTAGCCTTTTCGCTTCCAGTATTACTGTCACTCGCTGAACAAAAGGACAGATCTTAAAACTTACAACTTTGATCATCTCTGAATCTCATTTTGTTAATAGATACCTGTAAGACGCTGCTCATTAACAAAAGACGAAAATTAAAGATAAAAAATTAACAGGAACCACAACGTCCCGTTTTTGTATCACAACCGATCAGATTTCCCTGTACATCAAGTTCAAAGCTGCAGCATTGTTCAAACAATCTCCGTAGCTCCTGTCGCCCCTTCTGCACCCTGGACTTCAGGGTCGAGTAACTGATCCCCTGCTCCGCGGCCAGTTCCATCTGGGAGCGGCCCTGCAGATCAATAGCAGTGAGCAGTTCTGAAGAATGCTGTGGCAACGCCTGAACAAAAGGCTTAACACAGGCAGATAAGCCCTGCCTGAAATCCGACTCATTCTGCTCACCATACCAGAGATCATCCGCTCCTAATGCCTGCTCCCGACCGCGCGTTTTAGCTCGCGCACGGTAAAAGTCGATAATCACATTATTGGCGAGCGTAAACAGCCACGCCTTCACACTGGTTGCGTTCTTCAAGGTATGAATATTGTTATGGGTGCGAATCAGAATCTCTTGCAACAGATCATCCACATCATCAGGTTCAGCCACCTTCGAGTGCAGGAAGGACTTTATAGCCGTCCGGTATTCCTGCCATACAGTTTCAAGATTCATAGTCGCTCCGTCATAAACAGTCAGTTTCAGTATGACTATAAGACGGAGAAATTAGAATAAAGACGAAAACAGATCGTTGTTTTTCTAACAGCGCAGCTTCGCATCAAAACCTTCGTTTATGGAGTGGTTTGTATCCTCTGACAGGATCAATACCTGTACGACCGGCTGGCACAACGGTAACGGTCCCGCCCTGCTTCAAAAACAGGTCGGTTTGTTTACAGATGGAATCGTGGGTCTCACGGGCGGGTGGTGGCTTCGGCAAGCTACGACGGCGCAGGGCTTTCATTTGGAACACTCAGACGTTTTATTTGTTATGGGTGAAAGAAAGTATAGGCAAGATCTCTAAAAAAGCCTGCGGCTTTTAGAGATCAGACCGCCGAACAAGTTCGGCTAGCTAGACCGGAAGGAAAACCTTCCTCGCTAGAACGTCGCTGCGCGACTTGCTAGTGGCTAGAAAAAACGTTTTAAGCCTTCTTAATTCTTATTGTGAAAATATTCTCGCTAAGAACTTCGTAAGTAGGTTGGTCTGAGCGTAGCGAAGCCCAACAGCTTTTTTATATGCCTTTTCTAGCCACTAGCAGCAAGGCTTGCCTTCCGTTCTGGCACTTCTCCCTTCAAGATCGGTCGAAGCGACGTTCTAGCTACTGGCCAGTTAAGAACTATTCCGCTTCCAGCAGCTTCAATTTCCGATAGAGAGTAGCCCTACTAATCCCCAATTCCGTCGCGGTGGCCGAAATATTACCCTCGTTCTGTTCCAGTACCTGCTGGATAGTCAGCAACTCGGTATCTTTCAGGGTACCGTTGGAAGAGTTCAGGGGGATAGTGCCAGGGATGGGCAATACCGAGCTGTTCAGCTCCTCGAGAAAGTCATCACTGATATGACTGCCATCGATAATCAATTCATCCGGTTCCATAAAGGCGATAGCCACCCGCAGGGTGGTTTCCAGCTGGCGAATATTGCCGGGCCAGTGATAATCAACCAGTTGCTGCATCAGTTCAGCTGCGATTTCAATCTGCCGGCCATCCGGAGTCAGCTGGTGCAGGAACTGACGCATAAAGTCCTGCTTATCAGTGCGATCGCGAAAGGCCGGTATACGCAGGCAGACGCCGTTGAGTCGATAATAGAGATCTTCCCGGAAGTGACCTTCGGCAACAAGGGTTTTGAGATCTCTGTGGGAGGCACAGATCACTGCGATATCCAGTGCAATCTCATCAGCACCACCGAGTGGCGCAATCGTTCGTTCCTGCAGTACCCGTAATAACCTTGCCTGCAGTGCCAGCGGCATATCACCAATTTCATCGAGGAACAGAGTACCAGACTGAGCCTGCTCCAGACGGCCAGTCATGCCGCCTTTGCGGGAGCCGGTAAACGCACCTTCGCGGTAGCCGAACAGCTCTGACTCAATCAACCCTTCAGGTATAGAGGCACAGTTAACCGCAACAAAAGGACCACTGCTGCGACGGCTGTCCAGATGCAGTGATTTAGCCATCACCTCTTTACCCGTACCCGTTTCACCCTGAATCAGTACCGGCAGTTCATGGGCCAGCGCCCGGCTACCCATTCGTACACCTTTCTGCAGACGTGGATCCTGCCCGGCAAGTTCCGTCAGGCCTGGCGCTTTCAGCTTCTGGGCAGCGGGTTGGTTACGGACTGACTTGGCAGGAGCCTTAGTGATTGATGTCGGAAAGCTATTAGGAAAATGCAGCAGTTCGCAAACAAAATCTCCGCTACGGGTGCGCAGCTGGCCTCTGCCCTTGCGATGCAGATCGGTCAGCAAAGCTTCAGGGCGCACGCCAAACAGCTCTTCCAGATTGCGGCCGACCAGTTGCTCCCGCTTGCGGTTCAGCAGCTGACAAACCTGCTCATTGGCAGCCTGAATATGGCCATCCAGTTCCAGCGCCAGCAAACCTTGCCAGGAGGAACGCAGGTATTCAGGCCGGCTGTGCACGCTTAATACTATCTGTTGCTGAAACTGGCCGCTGAACATACGGTTTTCGATGGAGCGTACCGCCTGTTGCACCAGGCTCAGGTTTGGCGGCAGTTCGCGGTTATCGGTAGGCGAAGTAAGATCAAGTACGCCAAGTACTTCACCTTTGGCATCGGTGATCGGCGCAGAGCAACAGGAAAGATAACCGACACTGTCTAGAAAATGCTCATTACCGGTGATCATGACCGGACTGCGATCAACTACAGCGGTACCTACAGCGTTGGTTCCGCGTAGTGCTTCATCCCAGTTAGCTCCCGGCTGCAAGGCATACTGCATCTTGGAGTCCAGATAGCGTTTTTCACCTTTAACACCGAGAATAGTGGCATCGGCATCGGCCAGCATCACCATGCCACCCACCGAAGAGAAATACTCCACTAACTGTTTCACTTCAGGATGTGATGCTTCAATCAAAGGACGATTTTTATCCTTCAGGTCAGCAACCCGGTCGCGGGACATATTCTCCAGATCTAATGGTTTTTCACAATTAAGGCCGGCTTCGACACTGCGCAGCCAGGAGTCTTCGATCTCACTGCGCAGGACACCGCTGGGCACTTCGCCTTCCTGTACCAGATGCTGGCGGGCGATCTCGACGCTGTGCAACGGATCAGAGAGTAATAGAGAATCGGTCTGTTTATTCATTACGTCCGGCCTTTTGTTATTGTTCTAGGCTCAAATAAAAAAATAGGTAGATATACTTATTTACTGCATCACTGCTTATTTATCAATCAAACTTTTCTCAAGCAGTGCTAAGAAACTATTTTTCAGCTCTTTAAGCGCTGATCCAGGTCCATTTCAAAACAAAAAAACCACGGCATCCGTTAAAAAACACCGTGGCAAACAATAATCTGGCAGCCGTGAACTGCCTGCCGGACTATCGGAAGGGAAATCAGTAAACAGGAGCAGGACCTGTTTACCGGTTTCCCCGGCTGAAGGGGTGGCAGGCTTTCTGATACAGAAATAGCCTGCCAGGTAGTACGTTGAGAGCGCTAAAATCTCAATTTTTCAGAGGCCGTGCGGCGCAGCGAAACAGTTACAGGCATATCGGGATGCATCATAATCTGTTAACGCAGCGCAGCGCCTCTCTGGAGCTACCTCCAGTTAATCAGGCTTAGAAGAAGTACATCATCACGCCTTGCAGATACAAATTCGCATCGTCGTTACCCTGGTTAGCAACCACGTCCGCACCATCCGGCTTGTAGTAACCAAGCATCGGGCTGAAGATCCAGTTATCGTTAATTGACCACAGGGCATACAGATCGATCTCGCTACCTGAAAGGTCAGCGGCATCGGCATTTTTACCGAAGTCCCAGTATTGCAGGCCGACTGTCAGATCTTCACGAGGTTGAAGCATCAGTTCGATACGATCGACATCGTTACCGCTGTTAGCCGGTCCGGCATAGTTAGACGCCACTTCGCCCTGGAACCAGGTACCGAAGCCGCGGGTAAAACCGAAGAACAGCGGATCGAATGCTTCGTTATCGGCGGTGCTGCTGTCATCACCGGAGAACTCTGCGTGACGATAGTTCAGGTTCGGCGACCACGGCAGGTCGGCGAAGGTCCAGCCCGCCTCAACGTACCAGGCGTCGGCATCGTTTTTCACAGCGGTATCGCCGCCGCTTTCATCAACATATTCAAACGACAGGAACAGGTTTTCAACGCCCATACTGCCCTGCCCGCGCAGGCTGACAACGCCCATACCATCTCGCTGATCCCAGGCACCGAAGCCGGTACCTTTATCGACATCCAGAATCTTCATATAGCTAAGACCCAGCGTGCCTTTGGCATCATCCACCAGCTCGATATTTACACCACCCAGTTCGGTATCCTGATGGTAAGGATTATCTGACTGCAACCAGAACAGGTCGCCACGCAGAGCTCCCTGTGGATCAATTTTCAGCACTGCAGTTTTATCAAAGCTCTTCTGTCCGGCCAGGTAGTAAGCACCACCCCGATCAACATCAACGCCGGAAATCTCGCCCAGGCTGATGGCATCGCCGGCGATAATAAAGCCATCACCCAGCATAAACTGCTGCCGGCCAAGCGACAGATCAAATAAGCCATCGCTGCTCTGCCAGCCAACAAACGCATTCTCAATTTTAAATTCGCTTTCGTTACCGGAGGTAAGGCCGGCAGCATCGCCGTCGCCGCGGGTACCCAGGCCAATCACACCCAAGCCACCGTAGACAGTACCATTGCTCATTGCGTTGCGGCCGATCAGGTCGCCTTTGATATAGGCTTCCTGCCAGTCGTTACCGCCATCGACTCCGGTGTAGTTTTCATCGGTAGAAAACACTCCGGCCATCGCTTCAATATTGAATTCAACGGTTTTACCGTCCTGTTCGTAGATCGGCGCAGCCTGGAGCGAGCCGGCCATAAGCATAGCTCCGGCAAGCGCGTTAAGTTTCAGGAATGTGCTGTTATTTTTGTTCATTCTCAGATTCCACTGCTGTTCTGTTAATGTGTTTAAGTTCAGTTTTCCCGGCAAAAAGTCCCCCCGTGCGGCTTCACAATAAGCCGCCTTAAGGGGTAAAAGTGCAGAGTGATGCTCAGGACCTGCTGTGAGGTCCGTTACCCCTCAGATA
Organism: Amphritea sp. HPY; assembly: GCF_050870985.1. NCBI lineage: Bacteria > Pseudomonadati > Pseudomonadota > Gammaproteobacteria > Oceanospirillales > Oceanospirillaceae > Amphritea > Amphritea sp. HPY. The sequence continues at coordinate 2,381,833 of NZ_CP194015.1, forward strand.
GCCCGAGTGGTAACGAACTCAATGCAGGTTTGTTAACTAGTGGACAAAGACCTGCGCTGTAGTCGTGGACATATCGCCACCGGGCAGTTCAATGGTATTCAGTCGCTCCAGACTGTCGGCATCGAATACCGCAACATGGTTGTAGGTGCCGGCCAGATAGATCTTACTGCCATCTTGGTTCACCGTAATACAGTAGTATGAGTGATCCAGTTCGGCAGCCTTCAACAAAGTCTGCTTTTCGATATCGTATTTAGCCAGTCGGTTCAGGACACCGTACATAATGTTGGAGTCCTTCGGCGAGCGGGTGCCAGTAAAATAGATTTCAGTGATCGGACCGAAGTCTTTGGTTTCCGTGGCGCCGGTCTCCAGATTGATATTGAAGTAGCCATACAGCCAGTCAGCGGTATTCAGGTCTTCAGAGCCCTCCTGAAAACGCGCCGTAGTGTAGAGGATGGTGAAGTCTTTGGTTGGCGTCTGCACCGCCCAGACGTTCAGCACATCCGGCTGCACGTAGCGCTCGCGCTGCCAGCTACGGCTAGGCACCGCCACTTCGTACTCACCGGTTGTTACATCCATCTTGTAGATATCGGCACCGGCCATATACAGGCCACCGTCTTTACCCATTTGCATAGCGGTAACAAGACGCGGCGTGGGCAGCACCCGGATCGGTTTGGCATCCAGACCATCGTCGGTGCTGTACACCGCCAGGCGGGTTGGCTGAACCCGGTAGTGATCCCGCTCCATCAGGGTAGGGTTCTGTACCGCATACAGTTCCTTGCCGTCATTGCTGAGGGCAAAGGCATACATCGTTTTGGTACGCTCTTTCGGTTTCAGCGCCATTTTAGCGTGGAACGTCACCTTACAAGTGTCCATATCGACGCCGTAGATATCTTCATAGCCGTTATTGAGGATATAGGCAGTCTTCTTATCCGGTGCCACCTGCAGAGCTCCGGGACCAAAACGGTCCGGCATATCGCAGGTCTTGTAGATAGTATCCGTAGCCAGATCCAGTACGTGCATCTGGTTCGGATAGTTCGCCACCACCATATACTCACTGCCGGCTTTAAGTGCCGGCCCTTGCGCCGCCAGTACGGTATTGCTTGTCAGAGCGGTCAACCCCAGTGCTGCTGTCGCCAGCACTGCTGCCATGGAGCGACGAAGATTCTTGTTGTTGTTCATCGTTAGCTTCCTGTTTGGTTAGTCTTTATCAGCCGGGAATACGGAACCAAGGTTCCTCCAGTCTTCGCCGGACTGGGCAGCCTTTGCATTCCAATCGGGATATGTATTCATCATGTCCGGCACCTGAGCTGGCCACCAGCATGGATCGGCGCAACCATAGAGATCTGACTCCATCGGCTGACAGAGTGAGGTCACGCCGCCAAAGGCATCGATCTCCCAACCGGGATCGGTAGTTGCGGTACAGCCGGCGAGGGATTGCATCGCGACGACCTCTTCCACGTTGTCTTCGGCAACGGCTTTGTTCAGGGTGTGTGCTTTGTTATTAACAGGCTTGAGATGTTTCATATCAGTGAGCCCTCCGAGGAGATATATAACTGTCGATAAAGGCCGGATTTTCGGCCATGATGCGGCTGTAAACTTCGATACCGAAGTCCACCCAGTCACGCAGCAGATCGCAGTAGTGATAAGTAGGTTGAGTTGGGTCTTCATAGCGGGCATAGCTTTCGTGATAGCAACCACCAGAACACAGGTTGCGTATCCGGCAGCTATCACAACCGGTGTTTGTACGATCCAGACGCTGATCGAGAAACGCACCCAGGCGTTCTTTATCCATGCCGGTTTGCACATCACCGAAGGTATTCAGATCAGAGCCGGTAAAACGGTGACAGAGGTTCAGACCACCTTCGTGATCCACCGCCAGCATCGCTACACCAGCCCCACAGGGCAGCGCCTTCTTATTACCTTCGTGCAGATCCGTGATCAGCTGATGCATATTGGAGAAGCCGATATTACGGTGCTCCAGTGCGGCCTGAAGGTACTCTTCACCCAGCAGCTTCATATTGCTGAACACCTCAGCGACTTCCTCATCACTGAGGTTGTAATAGCTGATATCACCGGATGTCACCGGAGCAAAACCAACTTCAGCAAAACCCAGTTCATTGAACAGGTGATCCCAGATCCCGCGGATGTCGGTTATGCCTTTGGTCAGGGTTACCCGGGCACCAACCGGCCTGGAGTTATAGCGTGACAACAGCATCTTCGCCTTACTGCTGACCACGTCATAAGTACCTTGTCCACCCACCGTTATCCGGTTCTTGTCATGGATCGCTTTCGGGCCATCCATACTGATGGAGATACCGAAACGATGCTGATTAAGCCAATCTATTTTCTCCTCGGTCAGAAGCGTGGCATTGGTGGTCATGGTGAAATCCACCGGCTTATTCAGCTCAGCAAAGCGCTGCTCCGAATACTCAACCACCTGCTCGATCAGGCCAAAGTTAGATAATGGTTCGCCACCGAAAAACACAATGTTATAGCGTGCTTCATTCGGCGACTCTTTAATCAGCATTTCGATCGACTGCCGGGCCGTATCGAAAACCATCTTTTTGCCTTCCGAGGGCTTATCCAGATCTTCCTTATAGCAATAGCTACAGCTCAGATTACAGCCAGTGTTAACGTTCAGCACCAGGGTATTGAGCGGAAACTCGGTAACCTTCTTCAAAGCAATTTCCGGAGTCAGCGGAGAACCATCAGTGACCAGTTCCAGCGCAACCATCTCGCGCAGGCTGTCACTGATCTGCTCGACCGGAAACTGTTCCTGCAGTTCAACGATCAACTGCTCTGCGGTTTGCTGTGGTCTGCTTCGCAACAGTTCTATCAGCTGAGCGGTAAGACCATCCAACTCAAACAGGCTACTGGACGGTATATGGAACAGCATACGGCGGGAGCTGACTTCCACCAGATGCAGGTTCTGTTCAACCAGATTTAATTGGGCGCCCATAGAACGACCCTCCTCACTATTTTTATTGTTAGCTACGCTGTATTTTTATCGCATACAGCGTCAGTCACGTATAAGTCAGGAGTTGCCTACGGCAGCGGTGGATTATTCCAGCGCTGAACGGTAACGATCATCTGGCCATCGCCCGACAAGGTATTACCTTGTTCCACTACTTCGGCGACCACTTTCAGGTTGCCGGCATTGTTGGTCGACATGCGTCGTTCCGGGTTTGGACCTGCTGCCCCAGTAGTAAAGACGCCTGATTTAGCATCCATCCGACCGGCAAAATGGGTATCACGATCCGCTTCAGCCACGGCATCGAACGGCTCGACATGCCATTTGGCAGGAACGAAACCGATCCGCATATCATCGTCGGTACCAGCCTTTCCGTCAGCACCATTAGCCCATGCTTCAGCCTGGAAGTGGCCATTATATTTAGGCGTTGAACCACCGTTTCCACCAACCCGGGCTACGGAGAAATCCGGTACCACTTTAATGCTTCCGATCTGATCGAATACATTAATGCTGGCGCCATTAGCCTTACCGGCTTTTACTGTACGTTCGCCCGATGTGGCACTGCTCATCGCAGTTGCCTGAACCACAACTTTGTTGTCATCCCGGTACAATTCACTGACCACCTTGATACCATCACCCAGATTGAGCTGCTTACCCAGACCGGTACCGACCAGCGTCAGCACTTCAGTGCTACCGGCGCGGATATATTCAGGTTGTACGGACAGCAGTTTCGGTGCACTGCCAGCCCGTACGGCACTGAAGTCCATACCTGCTTCATCGTGCACCGTTTCGAACATTCGGCCATTCAGCTCAGCACCATCAGCAGACGCGGCAAATACCTGGCGCATCTTTACGCCATCGATATTCAGGTTGGCTCGCCATTCGTAGCCGGTATAGACAATCGCGGTACCACTGCCTTTAAGTGCGGATCCGTCGGCGTATTCACCATCAATCTTCACCTTATACTGGTCACCCTTACCACCGGTTACCGTCATCAGGCCTCGAATATCGCCTTTGCCCGGCATCTGGGCACTGAAGCTCCAGCTACCCGCCATCGGCACTTTCGTCTTAGCCTGCCATTTATCCCAGTTGGCAGACTGAAGTGGGAAGTCTTTGGCCAGTTCCGGCACCATCTCGTTAAATGCCAGTTCCATCCAATCACGGTCACGGGCCAACGCCTGATATTCCAGACTTGGCCACTGCCCCATATGGAAATGCACCAGATGCTCCCACTCAGACGCAGGACGGCGCTGTAACTCCACACGTGCACCGGAATGACAGCGGGCACACATCTCAGTAAATTTAGTGGATTCAAAACTTTCCATGGTATTCAGGCGGCGTTCCATCGCATAGCGGGAACCAGCAGTCTCATCCGGTGCCAACCCCTGCTTATCAGCCAGGTATTTCACCAGCGTACGTCGATCTTCATCACTTATTTGAAGGCCGTGCATCACCTGCATACGAGCGATAGACATCAGCCAGCCTTCCGGCGTTTTACGCTGATGGCTTATACGACTAAACTGAGCCGCATCGGCATTTTCTTCGGTATGACAGGCAAGGCATTTACTGCGAATGATTGACTCAGCATCCGCCGCCGCGAGCGTCGATCCCGCCGGTAGCATTAAGCCTGCGAGCAATAATCCACCAGCCAGTTGGGGTAGTTTAAGGTTCTTCATCAAGGCCAGACTCCTTTTATGTTTATTGTGAGGCAGCGAAGAGCCACCCATAGTTCTAACCTGCCTGAATACACAGCACAGCCTATGCCAAAAACATAAAATCTATATTTTTCAAACAGATAACAAAAATAAGGGGAAATACTTATTGTGAACTGCCCCCTGATGACTGTTCCATTCCGCAACACCCTGTTCAGAAATGTGACACTCCACCCCTAACGGCCGCCTCCTGATCTTGAGACCGGCACTGCCTTATTTTTTTACACTTGTCTCAAACTAAAACAGTCCAGAATGCCGGCCAAATCTACCGAAAACAATTAAAACCCATATCATTCAAACAGTTAAGCCATAAACCATAGAGTGGCACGGCCTTTGCGATATTTAACCTACGAAGTGTCGAACGGTCAGTATCAAGCTACTGGTGCCGTTGAATATGCAACAACAATAAAAAGGTTTAACTATGAGCGTACTCGAAACACCGCTATCTCCCTCAACAGAAGCAATGGCCTTTATTCAGCGTCAACATAAGTTCCTGATCGGCGAGCAATGGCTGGATGCACAGGACGGCCGCACCCTGCCAGTTATCAACCCGGCAAACGGCGAACAGATCGCAACCGTACCCAGCGGCGATAAATCCGACATCGATAAAGCGGTAGCGATGGCCCGGCAGACCTTCGAGGATTCAGACTGGAGCCGGATCAAGCCGGTGGATCGTCAGAAACTGTTGTGGAACTTCGCCGACCTGATCGAAAAAAATGCCGGCCTGCTGGCTGAGATAGAATCACTGGATAACGGCAAGAGCGTCGTTATTGCCGAGCATGTCGATATTCGTCTGGCGGTAGATTTCCTGCGTTATATGGCGGGTTTTGCCACTAAGATTGAGGGCCGCAGCGTTGACGTATCGGTACCCTTTATGCCCGACGCTCAGTTTCACGGCTATACCCGCCGTGAAGCTGTTGGCGTAGTCGGCGCCATTGTTGCCTGGAATTTTCCACTGTTATTGGCTTGCTGGAAACTCGGCCCGGCGCTGGCGACAGGCTGTACCGTAGTATTGAAGCCCGCAGATGAAACCCCACTGACCGCACTGATGCTGGGTGAACTGGCGCTGGAAGCGGGCTATCCACCGGGCGTTCTGAACGTTGTTACTGGTACCGGCATAGAAGCCGGTGCAGCCCTGTCACACCATCCGGATGTCGATAAACTGACCTTCACCGGTTCCACCGAAGTGGGCAAGATGATCGGTAAGGCAGCGATGGATACTATGACCCGGGTTACCCTCGAACTGGGCGGTAAGTCACCGACTATCGTACTGGAAGACGCCGACCTGCAAAATGCCGCAGCAGGTGCTGCCAACGCTATATTCTTCAACCAGGGCCAGGTCTGCTGTGCCGGTTCCCGCCTCTATGTACATAAGAAACACTTCGATAATGTAGTGGCAGATATTTCTGATATTGCCTCCGGCATGACGCTGGGTGCGGGTCTCGATCCTAACGCCCAGATGGGGCCGTTAGTGTCAGCGAAACAGCAACAGAGAGTTTGCAACTACATCGAACAAGGTCGCAGTAGCGGCGCTACTATCACCGCAGGCGGTGGCGCAGTCGACGGTCCGGGTTTCTTCGTCAAGCCAACCGTAATGGTGGATGTTAACCAGAATTCCAGCGTCGTACAGGAAGAGATATTTGGCCCGGTGCTGGTCGCTATGCCGTTTGACGACATCGAAGAAGCTGTACGTATCGCTAACGATAGTCAGTATGGTTTGGGGGCAAGTATCTGGTCCAACAACCTGTCCCAGGTACACCGTATGATTCCACGCATCAAGTCAGGTTCGGTCTGGGTAAACTGCCACACTGCACTGGATCCTGCCCTGCCATTTGGCGGCTACAAACAGTCAGGTCTTGGTCGGGAGATGGGCAGCGACGTGATAGAGCACTATACGGAGGTTAAATCCGTGTTGATGAGTATTTAATATAGTCTGCAGTGTAAGGAGGCTTCGGCCTCCTTTTTTAGTTCAGTAGCTAGAACGTCTTAAATACAGTTGCTAGAACGTCGCTTCGACTGATCTTGAAGGGGTAAGTGCTAGAACGGAAGGCAAGCCTTCCTGCTAGTGGCTAGAAAAGGCAAAATCAAAAGCAAAATACTCAATCTAAACTATCCTTAGTGAGTCCAGATTCAACCAGATCGCCGGGCATCAGGGGATCAAACATGAAAAGGATATTCACGCACTGGTAGCTCTTACCGGCGTCACTCCCGGCTTACCTGATTATTGCTTCCATTAAGCTTCTGACAAGCGTGGCAGCTCTGGTCTGTTTCGTATTTCCGAACCGCAGTAGCACTCACCATGCTGCCGCATATGCAATTCTTATAAAGGGCCTGTAAATAGCCGGGCACCGACCTCCCAAGGAGGTATCCCATGTTATTCAACAAACGTATTCTTGTGGTACTTGATGGCGGGAAGCACTGTATTAATGCCATCAACCGCGCACGAACAATGGCTTCAAAAACAGGCTGTGAGCTGGAGTTTTTATGGTTTGGAGACCCCTCTGACTGGCACACTGTCGAGGAAAAAATCTGTGCCCTTGATAACTCCTGCCAGATCTACCGACAAGCCAGTACTACACAGGTGCTTGATACCGTTCAACAACTCTGGCAAGAAGATCATTTCGCCTTATTGGTTAAGGGTTCTGATCCGCGGCACAATAGCCAGTCACTTTTAACACCGACCGATTGGCAGCTACTCAGGAAAACGCCCTGTCCAATATTACTGGTGAAGCGGCAACAATCCTGGAGCAGTGGTAATATTCTGGCCGCAATTAACCCCCTCAGTAGCAAGGAGCACCAGTTAAAACATGACCGGAGCGTGCTGATGCTGGCAGCATTTATCGCTCGGCAAGAGGATGCAAGTTTGCAAGCGGTTGTCGCTACAGAATCACCAATGCAGTTAGCGGATCCCGAATTTATGGTGCCAGAATTAATTAAGAAACGGGCGCGTACTGCAGCAGATACGATGCTTACTGATATGAACCTGACGACGCTGCCGTTGCATATAGGTGAAGGGCCGGCGGAATACTGGATCGCACAGGTAGCAGGCGAACAAGAAGCAGCCCTGATTGTTATCAGTTCACGCGCCCGCAGCGGAATCAAAGGTGCTTTGTTGGGTAATACCGCCGAACAGATACTGGATCGTCTCGACACCGATGTACTGGTACTACGGCCTGGTTTAGCTGAACAGATGCCTATGTATCATTAAGAGCAGTTGCTAGAACGGAAGGCAAGCCTTCCTGCTAGTGGCTAGAAAAAGCAAAACCATTCTTAATGCCTCAGGTGGGTGAGTCATAAGCTTTGACGTTCTTTCAAGTTCGTCTTACAAAGAACTATCCTTAAAAGCCATACGGCAGTATTTTAGAAGGCTGTTAAGATTTTTCTAGCTACTAGCAAGTTGCGCAGCAACGTTCTGGCTAGCGGCGCAGCCGCGGTCTAGCAACTCTCTTTTCGCAACCAGTTATTCTGATTTAACCACCGCGTCATTCCCGAAGCCATTTCAGCGTTCATACCCAACTGTTTCTGCAGACAAGTTTCAGTGCTCTCATCTGCCAGCCTGCTGTTCAGCGCTAAAACGACTTTCGCCATCGGAATGCCGTTGAGATGCCAAATGCCTAGCGGCTGATCGTTGGTAGTCACCACTTCCTGTTCTTCGATCAGCCCGTTGCTCACTACCGGCAATGTGACGACTTCAAGGGAGTCAGGATCGGTGTCCTGATGCAGAGGTTTGCTATCGGGCCAGCCGCGTCTGGCTGCCCAGAAGCTGTTATCCCACCAGCGCTCTTCGGACGCGTAGAAGTCGCGGCCAATGCGAGCAAAGCGATAGAACAGGTGATCGACCCGTTGCTGGTAGAACTGCTTAGCCAGCTGCGCTTTTTGCGGTTGCTTAATCAGCGTATTGATCACGGCTGGCGCCTGCAGGGCACTGGACAGAGCCTGAAAGATGCCGTTGCCGGACAGCGGATCGACCGCCATTGCTGCATCCCCTACCCTGATCCAGTTATCACCCACCGCCTCACGACAGAGTATCGGGGTGCTGGTACGGGCATGGATAATGCCGGTCGCATGAGCATTTTCGAGAAAGGGTTGGGCGCTGGATAAGGTACTTAAAATAGAATTACAGTGATCGACCAGTTGCGCCTTATCCGGCAGGTCTGCACTGGCAACATCGAAAGTCAGCTGCAGGTAGCGGGTGCCATCTGACCAGGCAGCCATCCAGGCCCAACCATCCTCAAAGCTTTCAGCTGCCGATTGCGGTGTGCAGGGCTCGCCCTGCCAATACTGCAGCAGGGATACGGTTTCAGTACCGCGCAGTCGGTCCAGCCCTGCTCCGGGGGCACTACGGCCTCGGGCTTCCACCAGAAAGTCAGCTGCAACAGCGGCATCCTTATCGGCACCTTCAGAAGAATCCTTTAGCGCCACCTCATAACCATTACCACGGGAAATGATTTTACCAGCCCGAGCACTGATTACTTCGACTTCAGCAGCCAGCAGATCCTGCACTATGCCCTGATCCAGTTCACTGCGGTTTATCAGTCGCTCGGTATTGGCACTATTGGTCGCGCCGTTCCAGCTGGCGTTACGCGGGGACGGCGCAGGCAGGTTTGCCAATGCCAGCTCGAAGCCCGCATTACGCAGTCCTTCGACCACCCGATCAGAGATCCCCTCTACGGCTTTAAAAGGACGTGGCTCGGCGATAACGGTTACCTTATAGCCAAGGCGTTTCAGCCCGAGGGCCGTGGCACCACCTGCTGGCCCGCCTCCAAGAACAACAATATGATCTGAGTTACTCATCCGTTTTGATCTCCACTGTTCTGCTTTCCATCTGTCTGAACTCCATCTGGCTCGGAGATAGGAAAACGCACTTCTGCACCAAAAAACTCCGCCTGCTGTTGTAACCAATCATTCACAGCAGCAGGATCAGAATCGCCACCCTCCGTCAGGTAACGTGCAATATGGCCACTCATCTGAGCACAGCCAGCGCTGGCACCAACCACTCCATTACGCCCCTGAACATAGCCGCCGAAATCCGCATATTGCGTTTTCAGACAGGAGATCTGGGGTTTACTGCAGCGGGCATCTCCGGTCATACGGAACACTCCGGGGTATGACGCAGGGTAAACAGGATCACCCCGTGCGGGTGTTGAAGCGCAAACAATTATGCCCGCAGCTACAGCCTTTTCGCAGGCGTAGCGCAGGGCGTCACGGTCACTGCGCAGACCCAGGCTCATATTGATCACATCAACCTTCTGTTCCACCAGCCAGTCGATAGCGGCGGCGACCTGTACCGCAGTAGTGGTCAGACGCTCAGTAAATATCTGGGCAATCACGAATTCTGCCTGCGGTGCTTGCCCCGCAACTATTTCGAGAATAGCCGAGCCGTGACCGAGACTATCCTCAGTCACCAGCCCCTGCTCTACGCCGTTATCGCCATAACGAAATGCTTTAGAGGACACTACCCGCTCGGTGCCCATCGGCGGCGATTGCCTGAAGCCATAGCCGCTATCGACGATTCCAACAGTTACTTTTTTCATCGTCCGGCTTCCTCCGCTATAGAGCCGCCCTGTGTCAGTTGCCCCTGATTAAGCTGAATAATCATGTCTGCCGCACTCAAAGTGGAGGCGCGGTGACTGATCAGAATGCGGGTACGCCCGGCAAATAAACGATCGACATTGCGGATCACTTCCGCTTCTGTGGCTTCATCCACCGCTGAGGTCGCTTCATCGAGAATAAGGATAACCGGTTGCTGCAGAATCGCCCGGGCGATAGCGACCCGTTGCTTTTGCCCCCCTGACAGCTGACTGCCCCGCTCGCCCAATGGCGTATCCAGTCCCATCGGCAAAGTGCTAACCAGTTCATTCAGCTGCGCTTGCCCGACTGCTTCAGCAACCTGAGCATCACTCGCTTCAGGCGCGGCATAACGAATATTTTCAGCCAGAGTACCGCGGAACATAGTGATATCCTGACTCACCAGGGCAACCCGTTTACGCAGCTCCAGCGGTGCCAGATGTTTAAGGTCGATACCGTCGATCAGGATGCGGCCATGATCGGGATCGTAGTACCGCATCAGCAGATCGATAACGGTGGACTTACCCGCCCCGGACGGACCACTCAGGGCGATACTTTTACCGGCAGGGAAATGCACACTGGCAAGCTTCAGGATCGGATCTTCACGATCGCGGTAACGAAAAGAAACCTGTTCATAACGAATATCACCACTGATATCAGCCGGCAACGTTACTGGGGCTTCCGGCGCTGTAATATCCGGTTCAGCCCGACGAAGTTCCATCACCCGATCCAGACTGACAGACATCCGCTGGATTGCGACATACAGTCCCAGCAGGCTCTGTACCGGCCCCGTAGCCATCCCCAGATAGGTAGAGAAAGCGATCAGCGAACCCAGCTGCCACTGCCCCTCGATCACCCAGTAGCCTCCGATAAGGAAGGCCGAAGCTCGGGTCAGAGAAGTTAATGTACCCGGCACCGCCTGGGTAAAGAATTCGGTAACCTGCAGTTTCAGCAGATCACGCAGATAATGGTCGCCCAGCCCGTTCAGTTTGCGCGATTCACGCTCTTCCTGAGACACCGACTGGATAAATTTCATCGCTGGCAGGGTTTCCACCAGGAAAGAACTCAGGTCTGCTGAACGTTCACGAATAACCCGGGCCTGACGCTCGACTTTACGCCGCATCCAGCGCAACCATAGTATTTCCAACGGAATCAGGATAACCACCAGCAGAGACAGCTTCCAGGACAGAGTCACCAGTAACACCAGCGCGCCGACTAAACCCAGTATGCTGCTGACAGCTGAGAACATACTGTCCACCGCAAAGCGCTGAATCTGTGATACATCACCATCCAAACGGGACAGAATATCGCCTATCCGACGACCGCCGTAAAACTGTGGGGAAAGGGTTTGCAGATGTTGATACAGATGTTCCCGCAGGGAGAACAGAATCTTGCCGGACAAGCGGGTATGCAGGTAGCGGTTAACACCAGACAGCGCGGTACTGATAATGCCGACAAAAATCATCGCCACGGCCATTGTGACTAACATGCCATAGTCTTTGGCCAGCAGTCCGTCGTCGATCAGCAGCTTGGTCAGCCAGGGCTGCAACAGCACCAGGCCTGAGGCAAACACCGACAACGCCAACAGACCAGCTATCGCTTTTGTCTGCGGCTTTACAAAAGTGTAGAGCCAACGAAATGCATCTTCTAAACGATTTCTGTCTTGGCCATCAATTGCGGCGCTTAACCATTTGAACATCTTGTACTCTTATTTTTATTATCAGTTATTTTTATTATCAGTTACAAAGCACAAAAGGGCTGTCTTGCGACAGCCCTTTCCTGGCTCTGACCCTTTAACATTACCGGTTAAAACTGACCGGCCCGAGCCATTAGGGATTACCCTTACTTATATCTCTAAGTTACACCCCTTACAGCAAGCGTGCAATACGCAGATCGGAAGTCGACATATCACCGCTCAGCTGGATCGAACCGATCTTTTCCAGGGTGTCCGGATCATGGATCGAAATGTCGCTGGAAGTACCGCCAATATAGATAGTCCGGTTACGGTCCATATTGAGGTTGTAGTATGTATGCTCCAGATCCTGCACCCCAACAGTCTTGTTCTGACTGATATCGTGCTTGGACAGCTGGTTGAAAGCTCCATACAGGATATTGCTGTCCAGCGGATCAGTAATCCAGTTGAACACAATAAACTCAAACGGTACGGTTTCCCGCTCATCCACTTCACCGGTGGCCACATCGATACGGCTCATGCCCCACCAGAACTCGGCCTGCTCCATATCGCCGGGCGCTCCGTTCCACTTAATAGTGAAGTACGGCATGATGTATTCGCCAACATGCTCACCCTGGGTAAACATTGCAAAAGCATCGGGTGGTATCCAGTCGGCACCACGAGCCCAGTTCTGCAGGGCACTCAGCACCCGGGTATCACCGTTTGCAGGATTGATCGCTTTGAGGTCCGCACCACCCAGAATCACTTCTCCATTTTCCATGGTCATGATCTTGGTAATACGGCGGTCAACCGGGAAAGTACGCACCGCTTTAGCATCTAAACCGTCTGCTGTGTTGAAGACTGCCAGTCGTGGCTCCAGCACTTCATAACGGTCATTCAGCTTACGGGTCGGATTCTGTACCGTGTACAGCTCCTTACCATCACCACTAATCGCCAGTGAAACAAAGGTTTTCACCTTCTCACCGTTCTGTGACTGCTTAGCTGAGAAGAGAATGTCGCAGTTGGTGATATCGAAACCGTAGACATCTTCAGCACCATTTGTCAGGACATAGGCGATACGGCCATCCGGAGAAGGTTGTACCGAACCACTACCGAAGGTTCCGGGCACATCACAGCTACGCAGAACCTGCTTGGTTTCAGTATCGATCACATGCAGCTGATTCGGGCGGGTGACTGTCAGCAGGTATTCGTGACCACCGGCCTTCATACCATTCAACGCTGAGCCCTGGTTACCGTTCGGATTCATCGCACAACCGGACATCAGCGCCACAGTGCCTGCAGCACCCAGCAACGCTGCCGCTTTAAACATTTTTGTAAATTTCATCTGCGGCTCCGTTACTTCTGTTCTTCTGGGAAGATGCCATCCAGCTTGCGCCAGTCTTCATTGGCTTTAGCTACATCCTTGGACCATTCAGGGTACTGGCTCATAGTGTCCGGTACCTGAGCCGGCCACCAGCAGGCATCGGCACAACCGTACAGATCTGATTCCATCGGCTGGCACAAAGAACCCAGCCCGCCGAACGGGTCAACTTCCCAGCCCGGATCGTTGGTGGAGGTACAGCCTACGACAGACTGCATCGCTACGACCTCTTCCACTTCATTCGGTGAAGTAGCCTGGTCGAGCATTTTCGCTTTCTTGTTAAACGACTTGAGATGTTTCATTACTTAAGCTCCTCGTCTGGGAGTCACATGGGCTTCAAAAAAGCCCGGATTCTCTAGCATGATGCGGGTGTACGCTTCCACTCCGAAGTCGACCCAGTCTCGCAACAGGTCGCAGTAATGGTAGGAAGGTACGGTGGCATCACCGTATTTGGCATAACTTTCGTGATAACAACCGCCGGAACAGATATTGCGGATACGACAGGTTTCGCAGCCGGTTTCGGTACGATCCAGCCGGGTTTCAACAAACTCCGCCAGCGCAGGCTTATCCAGCCCTTCGCTGACATCGCCGAACAATTCCTGGTCAGAACCGGTGAAACGGTGACAGAGATTGATGCCGCCTTTGGTATCTACCGCCAGCAAACCAACACCGGCACCACAAGGCAGCTGTTTCTTATTGCCTTCGTGGATATCGGTCATCAGCATATGCATGTTGCCGTAACCCATATTGCGGTTTTCCAGCGCCGCTTCTAGATACTTCTGACCCAGCCGTTTCATACCGGCAAAGACTTCTGTCATCTCTTCAGCCGTAAGGTTGAATGAGGTGATATCACCGGAGGTTACCGGGCCAAAACCTACTTCAGCAAAGCCGAGATCGTGATACAGGTGCTCAAATATCGCTTCAACGTCGGTAATCCCCCGGGTCAGCGTGACCCGACAACCCACCGGACGTGATGTATAGCGGGACAGCAGCATCTGAGTCTTTTGTTTCACTACCTCATAGGTACCCTGACCGCCAACCGTAATCCGGTTCTTATCGTGCATCGCCTTAGGCCCGTCCATCGAGATGGTCAGACCGAAACGGTGCTCGTTGAACCAGTCCACCAACTGCTCATTGAGCATGGTGGCGTTAGTGGTCATAGTGAAGCTGACATCGGCTTCCAGATCCGCAAACCGTTCCTCGCAATAAGCCACCACATTACGGATCAGTGGCATATTGGTAAGCGGCTCGCCGCCGAAGAACACGACATTGTACTGACGCTGGTCGGGAGACTCTTTAAGCATCATCTCCACCGACTGCACTGCTGTTTCGTAGCTCATCTTGTCACCCTCAGACGGGGTGGTCAGATCTTCTTTGTAACAGTAGGTACAGCTCAGGTTACAACCGGTATTGGTATTCAGTACGATAGTGGTCAGCGGAAACTGGGTAACCGGTTTCGGCTCGATATTAATCTGCGCTTTATTAGCCGCGACACTCCCGGCATCCGCGACGATCTTGAGGGTCTTGAACTCCTCCAGGGTATCCACCACATCACCGGCATTGAAACGGCCATCAAACCGTTCGCGGATCTGTGGTGCAGACACTTCCTGTTGATCCGAAAACAGCTCGATCAGCTCCCGGCTCAGCTCATCCAGTTCAAACAAACTACTTGTAGGAACATGGAACAGCATCCGCCGCGCCTCTACATCCACCAGATGCAGATTAGGTTTTACCAGAGTTAAAGATCCCATATCAGCCTCATCTTCTTGTTATTGGCCCAGGCTTTTCGCAAAGGTCTGTTATTGGCAGTTGTTATCAGCTGAACTGATTACTGAATCGCCCGTTTGATAAAGACAGGTACAGTCACCAGCAGATGGGCATCACCCTCGACCGCATTGTCGCCATCGATAACCTGCGCAACCACTTTCAGATTACCCACGTTATTGGTCGACATCTTACGCTCGGGGTTAAGGCCGGCATCACCCGGTGTGAAGACACCGTTACCATCGATAGCCCCTGCATATTGCAGATCATTATCATGCTCCGCGACTTCATCAAATGGCTGCAATGACCACTGGGCTGGCATATAACCCAGACGCATATCGTCTTCGGTACCCGGCTTACCATCTGCGCCGGCACTGAATGCCAGGGCACGGTAGGTCGATTTCATTTTAGGGATCTTGCCGCCGTTGCCGCCAACACGGGCGATCGACTCATTTGGCATAACTTGTACCGCAGCAACAGAGTCATACACCGCCAGCTGAGCAGACGCTTTAGTGTTACCCACTGCTACACTGCGCAGACCAACCGAAGCATTGGCCGATGCTTTAGCCAGTACCACCACACGATCAGCATCACGGGACAGCACTTTAATTACCTGTACGCCATTACCCAGGGAAACATTGCCCTTCAGGCCGCTGCCGATAATAGTGATTTGTTGCTGCCCGCCCTGCTTAATCGCAGATGGCGACAGCGCCACGATAGCCTTACCGCTGACCGCTTTCAGCTCGCCGCCGATCTCATCATGAGCGGTCTGGAACATACGTCCGGTCAGGCTTGAACCATCTTCCGATGCCGCCAGTACCTGGCGCATTTTGACGCCATCGACTGTCAGACTGGCACGCCACTCATAACCGGCAAATACTTTCGCATTACCACTGCCCTGCAGCGGAGTACCATCGGCATAGTGCCCTTGCATGGTCAGGGAGAAATTATCTTTAGACGTTTTTGTGACATTCAGAGTAGCGCTGTAATCCCCCTTACCCGGCATAAAGCCAGCAACACTCCAGCTACCAGCCAGTTCCGGCTTAGCCATCTGCTGCCACTTTTTCCAGGCCGGATCATTGAAGGCATAGTCGGCTGCCAGCTTCGGCGCTACGTCGTTATAGGCGATGTCATACCAGGAACGATCCCGCGCCAGTGCGTGCAACTCGGTGGTCGGGTTAATCGCCATATGCGTGTTTACATGTAACTTCCACTCACCTTCGGTACGGCGTTGCAGGCCGAAACGGGCATTGGAGTGACAACGGGCACACATCTCGACGTAAGCCGGATCAACGTCTTCTACAACGTTTGGCTTCTGCTCCAGTACATAGCGGTGCGGTGCAGTTTCGGAAGGCGCCAGGCCCTGGGTATCTGAAAGATATTTAACCACCGCCTGAACTTCGTCACCTGAGATCACCAGCCCGTTAAGACGCTGCATACGATTGATCGTCATATGCCAGCCTTCTGGTGTCTTGCGCTGCTGGCTGATACGGGAGAAAGGCGCTTCCGGGTCCCCTGTCTGGGTATGACAAAGCAGACACTTATCACGTAGAACACTCTCACCATCCGCAGCCGATGACGCCGCCGGGGTCAGCATAGCCCCCATCAGAGCCAGTGCGCCGCCGGTGAGCAGCGCCCGCTTGGATTTATTATTATTCAAGGCCAATCACTCCTGTAAGAATTATTTTCGCAGCACCCGAGTCCATCTCAGTAATGGAGTCGATGCAGGCCCTTGTCTTATTTTTATGCTCAACCTTATGGTTGATGCAATCTAAATTACCTTTGCGGTGTAAATGAATTTCCGTTGTTTTGTGCTAAGTTGTATGCAGATGTAACGAGATGTAACGAACAAAGCATCAATATATATGTAAGCTTTTGATTTAAGAAGTTAAATACCTACACTAACCACAAACAAGCATGTCAGGGAGTGTTACTTTTATCCCATAGGCGCTGTTGCTAGACTCAGTCACAGCATGACCTATACAGTGCAAAAAGATAAGTACGACGAAATAAGAAAACCCTGAGAAGTAATGAACGGTGTTCATTCGATAATGACAATAAAAACCACAAAAGCAGACGCCATGAACAGTATTCCTGACAGCCCTCATATCCTTATCGTCGAAGATGATTTCGCATCCCGCTCACTGCTGGTCAGCTACTTTGAGAATGAAGGCTATCGGGTCAGCGAAACCGATAATGGAAACGACCTCTGTCAAAGGGTAATGAATGATGCTGTTGAGCTTGTTCTGCTGGACATCAACCTTCCCGGCAAAGATGGCCTGACCCTGACAAGGGAGCTGCGGGCACAATCCCGCGTTGGCATTATTCTGGTAACCAGTAAGGGCGACGAGATAGACCGTATTGTTGGCCTTGAACTAGGTGCTGATGATTACGTGACTAAACCCTTTAACCCCCGTGAATTGCTGGTCAGAACCAAGAACCTGCTATGGCGGGTAAATGAGCATCCGCAGCAGCAGAGTGCTGAGAACAATGGCTCACTGGTGCAGTTTGAAGGCTGGTCGCTGGACAGTAAAAAACGCCTGTTAACCGATCCGCAACAAGATTCTGAACGCCTGCCCGAAGGTGAATTTAAGCTGCTCCACTCCCTGATTACCAGTCCGGGACAGGTGCTCAGCAGGGATCAGCTGATGGACGCGATTCATGACCGGGAGTGGACCCCCAATGACCGCTCGGTCGATGTCATGGTGGGACGGCTGCGCCGCAAGCTGGGCGATAATCCGACCGATCCGCATTTTATTCTGACCGCCCATGGCGCAGGCTATATGTTTGCCGGTGAGATCAGCTGATCTATGCAAAATATGCAGCAACTGCCCGGTTATCACAGCCTTCACCTATTGCATCGTGGCCACAACTGCAGCGTAAGCAAAGCGATTCGCGACAGCGACCAGCAGCCGGTGATCATCAAGCAGCTCAATAGTGAGGCGATTACTCCGGAAGAGATCAGCCGCTTTGAGCATGAATTTGAGCTGCTCAACAGCACCGATGTCAGCGGCGTTATAAAGCCCCTGCTGCTGACCAGTATCGATAACCGCCCAACCCTGCTGTTTCCGGATCAGGGTGGTATCAGCCTGCGTCAGCTATTGCAGCAACAAACCTATAGCTGGGATCAGCTACTACCCATTGCGATTAACATCAGCAATCTTCTGGGGCGGCTCCATGGCGCCCGGATAATCCATAAAAAACTATCCCCGGATAATATCCTCTACCTGCCCGATAGCGGAGAAGTTCAGCTAATAGACTTCTCCCTGGCAACCCGTCTGACCCGGGAGCAAGCGAGCTGGAACGCCCAGCTGCTGATGCAGGAATCCCTGCTCTATATAGCGCCGGAACAGACCGGCAGGATCAACCGTCATATAGATTATCGCAGCGACTTCTACAGCCTTGGCGCCACCTTTTACGAACTGTTCACCGGCTGCCCGCCATTTAGCAGTAACGACCGCCTGCAACTGCTGCACAGCCATATAGCCAAACACCCGCAACCACCGCAGAAGGTCAATCATAAACTGCCTGAGATGCTGGGTCGGGTGATACTCAAGCTGCTGGCGAAGGACGCCTCGGAGCGTTATCAGTCCAGCTATGGGTTATCGCAAGACCTGCAGCGCTGCCTCGATTACTGGCAGCAACAACAGGATATTCCACTGTTTAATATCGCCCAGAAGGATATTTCAGAACACTTTGCCATACCCCAGCGCCTTTATGGCCGGGCCGCAACGATTCAGAAGTTACGCTACAGTTTCGATCGCGCAGCGCTGCAGCAACAGGAACTAATCTTTATTACCGGCTACGCAGGTGTCGGCAAATCAAGCCTGGTGCATGAGCTGCGGCACTATATCCATGAACAAAACGGCCGCTTTATCAGCGGTAAGTTCGACCAGTTCAAACGTAACCGCCCTTACTCGGCGATTTTCCATGCGCTGCAGGGGCTGGTGCGCCAGTTACTGACTGAAAATGAGCAGGAGATATCCCGCTATCGCACAGCGATTCTGAGTGCTCTGGGACAAAATGCCCAGGCCCTGATCCGGCTGGTACCGGAACTGGAGCTGGTGATTGGTAAACAGAGCGGAGCCCCCCGACTGTCGGCAACCGAAGAGCAAAACCGTTTTTCCAGGATGGTGCAATCGCTGCTGCAAGTGTTCGCGACACCTGAACGCCCGCTACTGCTGTTACTGGATGACCTGCACTGGGCCGATCTTGCCTCGTTCAGCCTGATTGAGGCCCTTGCCGGCAGTAATAACCTGCCTAACCTGTTGGTCATCGGCAGCTACCGGGATACTGAGGTGTCCGCCACCCATCCCCTGCGACGCAGTATTGAACGACTAAAAAACACCCCCTGCCAGCTCAGTGAGATAACACTGGAGCCACTCAACCAGAGCCAGGTGATCCGCCTCATTGCCGATACTTTGCGCTGTGAGCCGCAAAAGTGCGTAGCACTGGCCCAGATCTGTATGGAAAAAACCCAGGGCAACCCGTTCTTTCTGATTCAGTTCCTCTACTCACTGCACGATGAAGGGCTGATCTACTTCCGGCAACACAGCTGGCAATGGGACGAACATAGAATTCAGTCGCGGGAGATGACCGATAACGTTATCGATCTGATGGTCAGCAAGATCCAGAAGCTACCGCAGATCACCCAGCAGGCACTGCAGCTGGCCGCTTGTATTGGCAGTCCATTCAGGTTGCAAACCCTGGCTACTGTATTGCAGCACAGCGCTAAGAAAACCGCCGATAACCTGTGGGATGCGGTATCTGAAGGATTACTGATTCCACTGGACAGTCATTATACAGTCAGCGCAGGGCTCAAACCTAATGACCGACGCTATCGCTTTGTCCATGACCGGATCCAACAGGCAGCCTACTCACTGATTCCCCAATCCCAGCGACAAAACCTGCACCTGCAGATCGGCCAACTGTTACAACAACGCTTTCAGACCGAAGACAGCAGCAGTCCGGTATTTGAAATAGCCAATCATCTGAATACCGCCAGAGGCCTGATCAGGCAGCAGGAAGAGCTAACCGCACTGGCCCGACTCAACTGCCAGGCCGGCATCCGGGCGCTGGACTCAGCAGCCTTCGATGCAGCATTGGAATACCTGCAAACCGGAATAGAATTACTGCCGGAAGATTGCTGGCAAAGCCACTATCAGCTAAGCCTGTCACTCTATACCAGCTGCACTGAAGCGGCCTATATCAAAGCCAGTTTTGAGCAGATGAACAGCATGGCCGATCAGGTGATCAGGCATGCCGACAGTCTGCTCGATAAGGTCAGGGTCTACGAGATCCGAATTCAATCATTTATAGCCCGCAATCAGTTTGAGCAAGCGATGCAGGTCGCGTTACAGGTTCTGCAGATGCTGGGAGTCAACCTGCCACAAAGCCCGGGGAGGGTAGACACCTGGCAAGGTATTCTTCGTACCCAGTGGCTATTGCACCGACGCAACCGGGAACAGATTCTCAATGCCCCGACGATGGAAGATCCACACCATCTGGCGGCACTTTCGATTCTTGCCAGTATGTTTGGTGCGACAAAGTTTTCCAGTTCCAGCTTACGTCCCCTGGTGATGGCAAAAGAGGTCGAGTTGACCCTGAATCACGGCCTCACTGCGCACTCATCTATGGCCTTTGCCGGTTACGGCGGCATTTTATGCGGCCAATACCACGCGATCAATAAAGGGTATGAACTGGGTAAAATGGCGATGGAGCTGGATAAACGCCAGCCAGCCCGACTGGTGCAGCATAAAACTCTGTCGCTGTTTAATACCTATGTGCGGCATTGGAAGGAGCCGCTTGCCAATACCCTGGACTCCCTGCTCGAAGGGCACCAGATTGCACTGGACTGCGGCGATGTGGAATGGGGTAGCTACTGCCTCGCGGCGTATATCCAGTACGCATTCAGCCTCGGCAAAGACTTCACAGAACTGCAGCCGGAGCTGGAAAAGTATACCGACTCCCTGCGCCTGTGCGGCCAGAAACAGTCTGAACAATACTCGCTCCTGGCGTTGCAGGCGATCGATAACCTACGTGGTAATACAGAACAAGCAACCCAGCTGTTCGGCACTTTTTTCAGCCCGCAACTACTGGAAGAGAATCGTCAGGAAGATCACCGAACCGCAATCTCAATCTACCATTATTACAGCGCTGTACTGTGCTACCTGTTCAATGACTTTGAACAGGCCGCCTGGCACAGCGATGCCGGCACCCCTTACCTGCCTTATATCGGTGGTACTTATACCTCGCCCTGCTTTCAATTCTTCTCGGCGCTGTCCCAGCTGGCGCTGCTGCCGGGTACCAGTATTTTGCAACAGCCCCAAAAGCTGAAAAAGATCCGCAGCATACTGAAACGGTTTAAACGCTGGGCCAGACATTGCCCCGAAAACCACCTGCACTATGTCCAGCTGTTGCAAGCGGAGCTGCACCGTACTGGCAAACAGTACAGTAAAGCGATGAACTATTACGATGAGGCGATCGCCCTGGCCAGCGCTAACGGTTTTCACCTTATTGCAGCGATGGCCAATGAGATGGCCGGACGCTGTTATCTGGAATGGGGGAAGCAGAATATCGCCCGCACTTATCTCAATGAAGCCTGGGCCGGTTTCGAACGCCTGCAAGCCAGCGCAAAACTTCAGCACCTGAGCGAGCTATACCCGCAACAGTTCGGTAGCCGCAGCGATAAGCAGAGAGAAAACCTGTCGGAGACGGCAGCACAACAAGCGTCTCAGGAGGTCTCAAACCAGCATCTGGATATTATCTCAGTGATCCGTTCCTCCCAGGCGATATCCGATGAGATAGTACTGGAAAAACTGCTCGGACGACTGATGACCCTGGCTCTGGAAAGTGCCGGTGCACAACGGGCAATACTTATTCTGAAACAGAAGAACAATCTCTTTATCGAAGCAGAAACCGAGCTCGATAGCAGCCCACGCTTCTTTGACAACCAGGTTCTCGATGACAGCACTATTTTACCGGTCAGTGTTGTCCATTATGTCGCCCGGACCAAGGAAAACGTAGTACTGAGTAACGCCCACAGCCACGAAATGTTTATGCAGGATAGCTATATCCGTCAGCATAAACCCCGCTCCCTGCTCTGCATGCCAATCCTTTACCACAGCGAACTGACCGCGATTCTTTACCTGGAAAACAACGAGAGCCGCAATGTTTTTGACCGGACCCGGATGGAGACCCTGCAAATTCTCTCTGCCCAGGCCGCGATTTCTATCGAAAATGCCAAGCTGTACTCCAGCCTGGAGCATTCTGAACAGGAATACCGTTCGCTGTTCGAGAATACCGTCGAGGCGATCTTTCGGGCCAGCGCGCAGGGTCACTTTATCTCAGCGAATCCGGCATTGGCGGACCTGCTTGGCTACCCCTCTCCGGAACAGTTTTTAAGCGCTATCACCGATATCGGCAGTCAGTGCTTTGCCAAACCAGAGGACCTCAATCGCTTCCTCGCAGAACTGGCAGCAGATAACAGGGTGATCGGTTTTGAGACCCAATGGCTGCGCCAGGATGGCTCAACAGTGTATGTATCGATCTCTGCCCATCGCCAGCTTGATGATCAGGGAACAGCACTCTATTACGAAGGTTCGCTGAGCAACATCACCGAACGCAAAGCCAAAGAGAAAGCCGAACAGCAGCAGCGGGAAGCCCAGATCGGCCGACAACAAGCGGAAGCGGCGAGTCAGGCAAAATCTGAGTTTCTGGCCACCATGAGCCATGAGATCCGCACCCCGATGAACGGTATCCTGGGCATGGCCCAGCTACTCGACAGAGGTAACCTCAGCCAGGAACAGCAACAACAGGTACAGGCGATCTATCAGTCGGGTCAGTCACTGCTGTCGATTCTAAATGATGTGCTTGACTTCACTAAGGCAGAAGCCGGCCAGTCACAACTCGACCAGGCCCCCTTCTCGGTCCGTAAAGTGATTAATGAGCTGAACCTGATGCTGAAGCCGATGACGCAGGAGAAACAACTGCAGTTACAGCTGACCATCTCAGATCAGCTTCCGCAACGGGTACTGGGTGATCGGCGCAGCCTGGGTCAGGTACTGATGAACCTGTGCAGCAATGCGATAAAATTTACCGAACAGGGTTATATCCGTATCACGGTTTCCTGCCAGCAACATGATAACGTCGCTACAATCCGCTGTGAGGTGGAAGACAGCGGCATAGGTATTCCAGAGGAATCCCACAGCAGGATCTTCCAGCAGTTCTCCCAGGCCGATTCATCAATCACCCGACGCTACGGCGGTACCGGATTAGGGCTGGCAATCAGTAAACAGATTGTCGAAATTCAGCACGGAGAAATCGGCTTTAACAGTGAAGCCGATAAAGGCAGTCAGTTCTGGTTTGAAATCCCCTACTCCCTGCCTGATCCTGATCAGCAGGAACAGGAAAGCAGCCAGCAACCAGCCGGGCAGCAAGACGCTCTACGTATCCTGCTGGTCGAAGATACCGAGATAAACCAACAAGTAGCCAAAGGACTGCTGGAGAGCGACGGCCACAGTGTCGATATTGCTGCAGACGGTTTCAGCGCGCTCTCGCTACATAACCAGAACAGCTATGACCTGGTGCTGATGGACATCCACCTGCCGGATATGGACGGCATGGAAACCACCCGCAGAATGCGTACCCACAGCGACCCCGCTAAAGCGGATATCCGCATTATCGCGCTCACTGCAAGCATCACAGAAGCAGAGATCAATAACTACCACGCAGCGGGCATCGATGCCGTAATTGGCAAACCATTGCAGTTTGATGAGCTGCAGCAATTGATCGGTAAACCAACCACTGAAACTAATACCGTTCAGCCAGAGCCGGTAGCTGACCCGAGCATCACTGAAGCCAAACAGATTACAGAAGATAATCCAGATATGAGTACTGCAGAGAACAGCCAAACAGAGTCAGGAACGCTACTGGACCTGAACCTGATCGAACAACACTGCAGCATGCTGGGGCAGGAAAAATTCTCTACGCTGATCGGCCAACTACAGCGTCAAAGTGAAAGCCTGATCAATGACCTTGATACTGCCTGCCAGCAACAAAACCTGAAAGATATTGAACGCATCGCCCACCAACTGGCTGGTGCCGCCGCTAACTTCGGACTGGCAGCCCTCTCCCGCAGTTGTAAAGCACTCGAACAGGATCCGAACTCTATCACCCCGACAACAGCCGGGGAGTTGGAAAATCTGTTATTAATTAGTCTGGAAGAGATTAAGGAAGTCAGTGGCTAAGACTGAATTACTTCAACCGAGTAACTTCAACTAAGCTACTACAACTGATAGACCGATCCAGCCACTGTTTTATTAAACCAGGCTTTCAAGATGCGCTACGGTATATTCTGTCAGTGCCTGCTTCTTTCGGACCTTTTCCACATAATCAGGATTAGCAATCAAGGGCCGGCCAATGGCAATCATATCCGCATCACCATCCCTTAAAACCTGTCGTCCGCTATCTGCATCATAGCCTCCGTTTGCTATCACACGACCACGGTAAAGGCTGCGAATATACTGGGTGACAGTGCCATCCAGATGGGATTGATAGTTATCCTCGCTCATCCCGGTATGAATATAGGTAAGGTCGAAGCCGTTAAGCTGCTCCAGCAGGTAATCGAACACTTCCTTATCCCGCACATCGTGTTCAAGATGAAGGTATGCAACCGGAGACAAGCGAAGGCCAACATGGTCAATCTCCTGCTTTACAGCATCAATCACTTCAAACAACAGCCGTGACATATTTTCCCTACTACCGCCCCAGCCATCAGTCCGTCGGTTGGTATCCCAGTGCAAAAACTGATCCAGTAGATAGCCATTAGCTCCGTGTAATTCAACCCCGTCAAAACCTGCCTGCCGGGCATTTGCAGCGGCAGCAGCAAAGTCCTTAACCAGCTGTTTGATCTCAGTTTCGCTCATCTCCCTCGGCATGCCGTATTCCAGCCCCTCCGCCCTGGGCACTCGGCCAAGCAATTCAACTGCTGAAGGGGCTATCGGCATTTCACCTTTCAGATAAGCCGGATGGGATACCCGGCCGGTATGCCAGATCTGGGCAAAGATTCTGCCGCCATTTTCGTGTACTTTTTGGGTCACCTGCTGCCAACCAGTAACCTGTTCAGTAGTGAATAATCCGGGAGTATTTGGGTAGCCCTGCCCCAGCGGAGCGATCACAATCGCTTCACTTATAATCAGCCCAACATCTGCACGGCGTGCATAGTAGTCCGCCATTACCGAAGTGGGCACAAGCTCATCACTGGCCATGGAGCGGCTCATCGGAGCCATCACAATCCGGTTTTTCAATGCCAGAGAATTGCTCAGTCTGAATTCGCTGAGCAACAGATCTTTCGTTTCAAGTTCTTTATTCATATTATTTCCTGTATTGCTAAGATTGATGGGATATCGGCATCCACCAACCCTGTAGTGTTATTCTCAAGTACTTCTAGTAAGTTCCCCTGATCGGATAGTTATTGTCAGGGTTGCGGATAAAACCTATCCCTGACAACAGGACTTCCAGTTCCGGGCGGACAAAGGGACCGTTGGAGATATCGACTATCTGGACCTGTCCCTTTTCATTGATCACAAACAACCCCGGCTCGGCAAAGATATGGTCGGTTTCCTGCTCTGACCGTGGCTCTGAAATGTACAGGCCCAAAGCCTGCATCTGCTCAATGTTAAGGCTATAAGCTATTGGATAACTAACCTCCAGCTCCTCAAGGTGATTTTCCAGCTGGGTCTGGCTATCCGCTGATACGGCGATGATGTCTACCCCCAGCTTATTAAACTCAGGCTTCAGCTGCTCCAGCTGATTCAGATAACGGGTACATAACGGGCAGTGGCGGCCACGATAAACCACGACCATCTTCCAGTCGCAGCCCTGTTCCGGCATCCCCAGAATGGCTGAGCCGCCACCGATCAGCGGCAATTCGATTTCAGGGAATACAGCCCCGGCTTTGATTTTTTCTGCGTTCATAGCGATTTCTCAATTATTAATTCAACGTAACGAGCTTGGTTAGTTTCTATTAACCGATGAACAAATCTTAATCATTACTATTCCATCAGAGAACTATGATAAATTGCATACCAATCATTCGAATTTGGAATTATTGAGGCGATTGTGGATCAGCTAAGCGCTATGCGGGTATTTGTCAGGGTGGTTCAGACTGGTAGCTTCTCCGCCGTGGGCCGGGAAATGAATAGCAGCCAGGCCACTATCAGCAAAAAGGTTGCTGCGCTTGAAACCAGGCTTGGTGTGAAACTGCTCACCCGCAGTAGTCGTGATCACTCCCTGACAGAAGCGGGTGTTGAGTACTTTGAAAAGTGCCTGATCCTGCTGGCTGAGTTAGACGAAGTGGAAGCGCGGGTTCGATCCCAGGTCGCTTCGCCCCGGGGCGTTTTGAAAATAACTGCCCCTGTAGCTTTTGGGCGTCTGGTCCTGGCTTCGCTGATAAAGGATTTTCTGCTGCAGTTTCCGGATATACGGATCGACCTGTCCCTTAGCGATCGCCACGTTGACCTTATAGCAGAAGGTGTGGATATTGCGATCCGGGCCAGAAAGCTTGAAGACTCAACTCTGATTGCCCAGCCATTGTTTGACAATCCAATGTTACCAATTGCCAGTCCAGAGTATCTTGAAAGTCACGGCACACCACAACACCCCGATGACCTTAAAGAACATAATTGCATCCTGTATTCCCTGGCCAGAGAAGCCTATATATGGCGCTTCCACCAAGCGGATAAAACATTTTCAGTACCTGTCAGTGGCAATTTTCAGAGTGACAATGGCGATACTAATCTGGAAGTAGTCCTTTCAGGCCTGGGTATTACCCAGTTACCGATCTGGATGGTTGAAGAATACCTACAGACTGGCAAGCTTATCCGACTATTATCCGATTACGGAACAGATAGCATTCCCTTCAACGCCATCTACCCACAAAACCGCTACGTTCCCCTGAAGGTGCGCTGCTTTATCGATTTCCTTAAACAGAAACTGACGGAAAGAGGCCTGGTGTAACGAAAAAAGCCCCTCAATGAGGGGCACAAGAACTTCCGGTTAGAGAAGGAAGATAAAACTCCGGGATTGCCCTCCCGGCAGGGTGATCAACTCTTTACGTTTCTATTTATTGATATTTATTACTTGAGCGCTGGTATATTCCATCAGACCTTCCTGACCAAATTCGACACCGAAGCCGGACATCTTGCAGCCTCCGAATGGTGCGTATGGCAAAAGTTCTGCGTGGCCATTGATCCAGGCGGTACCGCATTCCAGGCGGGAAGCGACGTTGTGGGCCTGTTCTGTATCAGCAGACCATACAGAGCCACCCAGGCCGTTTTCACTGCCGTTGGCTCGCTTGATCGCGTCTTCCACATCGCTGTAACGAATCACCGGCAGTACCGGGCCAAACTGCTCCTCGTCGACCAGGCGAGTGCCGTCAGAAATGTCGGCAACGATAGTCGGCGGATAGAAGTAACCTTTACCTTCCAGCGGCGTACCACCGGTCAGGATACGGGCGCCATTGGCTTTAGCGTCTTCCACCAATTCATTCACCAGATTAAACTGATCGCGGTTCTGCACCGGGCCAAATGTCACACCCTCTTCCATACCGTTACCAACATTCTGCTGAGCTGCAACATCGGCCAGCTTTTCACATAACTCATCGTAGATAGAGTCATGTACATACAGACGTTTCAGGCAAGCACAGGTCTGCCCCATATTGAGGAATGAGGTCTGGAAAATACCTTCCGCAATGGCTGCAGGATCAGCATCCGGCAGCACGATACCTGCATCATTACCGCCCAGTTCAAGGGTCAGGCGTTTCAGGTTATCTGCAGCGCCACGCATTATGGTCTGGCCAGTTGGTGTCGAGCCGGTAAAGACGATCTTACGAATTCCAGGGTGTTTAGTAATGCCACTACCTATACCGCTCTCGCCAGTCACTACGTTGACCAGACCGGCAGGTGCGACTTCATTAATAATTTCCACCAGACGCAGGGTATTCAGCGGCGTCAGGCCGGAAGGTTTACACACTACGGAGTTACCGGAACGGATCGCCGGCATGATATGCCATACCGCAATCATTAAAGGCCAGTTCCATGGTGTGATAGAGCCAACAACACCCAACGGCTTGCGGTGTACTTCTACCCGCTTAGTATCGGAATCTTCCAGCACATCGACCGGCATCTCCAGATCAGCGGTGGCACGGGTCCAGGCGATTGCTCCACCGACCTCAGCCTGGGCCAGGAACAGCGGCTTGCCCTGCTCCCGCACGACGATTTCCGCCAGTTCCGCAGCATTCGCTTCGATCCGGTCTGCGATATCGTTCAGCAACTGTTTACGATCACCATGGGCAGAGAACTGCCAGCTCTCAAACGCCGTCTGCGCGGCAGATACCGCTTCATCCAACTGCTCAATAGTTGCTTGAGGACACTGTGCAACCAGTTCCTCATTTGCTGGATTAAGAACCGCAAAAGTACCAGCACCGCCGGCTACTTTCCGGCCATTAACAATCAGTGAATATTCTGTCATTCTTATATCCTCTCTATACCGAAATGCCGGATCACAGTGAGTGATCCGGCTTTATAATTATGTTGGTTGTAATCAGAACGGCACGATCGCCAGCAACTGGAAGTAAGTGTTATCGGATTGAGTATTCTGAGTAGCGTTGCTGCTGTCAGGTGAATAGATACCGACCAATGGGCTGATGATCAGGTGCTCATTAACCACCCACTCAGCGTACAGATCAATTTCCTGACCTTCAGAATTAGCGCCGAAGGTTGTTGAATCGCTGAAGTCAAAGTACATAGCACCCAGCGCCAACGTCTCAGCCGGGAAAAGCTTCAGTCCAACGTGTTGAATATCAGCAGATGACCCAAAAGGGCCGGCATAGTTTGCTGCTACTTCACCCTGGTACCAGGTACCGTAACCACGACTGAAACCGAAGAACAGGGAATCAAAACCATCATCGTAACTGGTGTATCTGTAGTTTACTGCAGGCGACCACGGCAGATCAGCAAAGGTCCAGCCAGCCTCTGCAGTCCAGGCATCGGTATCAACACCGCTACCACTCTCCTGCTGCACAAATTCAGCGTTCAGGAACAGGTTCTCGACACCAGCATTACCCTGATAGCGCAAGCTAAGAGTTTCCTGGCCATCCCGGTCATGACCCATACCCAAAACATCATCCTGCCCCAGGCCTTCCAGATACATTGCACCGAAGGTACCTTTATCGGTCACGTACTCAAGATTCAAACCAGCCATCTCAACATTAGACTGGCCATTGTTATCAGACTTAAACCAAAACAGATCGGAGCGCAAACCACTATCGCCACCCAACTTGAGCCAGAAGGTCTCATCAAATGCTTTGCGGGCAGCCAGCCAATAGGCTCCACCACGATCAGAAAGGTCGCCGGCAAAGTCACCCAGGTTAAGAGAGTCACCATTAACCAGGAAACCATCGCCAATTGAGATATTCTGACGGCCAAAAGAGACATCCACGCCATTCTCGCCCAGCGCCGGAATCATGTTGCCGGAACGCCAGCCAACATAGATATCTTCAAAATCAGTTTCGCGCTCATTACCGGTAGTATTACCACCCGCATCGCCATCACCAAAAGTACCAGAAGCCAGTACATTAACCGCACCGTAAACACTTGCCCCTTGATCGCTGTAACTGTGACTGCCGCTCAGGCCAGCTTTAATATAAGCCTCCTGCCAATCAGAGCTATCTCCCGATTTACCGAAGTAGTTCTCCTGGCTGCTAAACGTCCCGAAGATCGCTTCCACATCCAGGTTCAGCTCGGTACCATTTTCGCTGTGCAGGTTATAGGCTGATGCCGGCAACGCCGTCACAGCGGTCGCTGCAGCAACCGCCGCAGATAACAGATAGCCCGAAGCTTTCCGGCTAATAGTATTCTTCATCGTGATTTTTCCTCCGCGAAGCACGCGTTTTTCTTTTTTATAATTTTTGTCCGGTCTGGCCGTCTTGTCGCTCTCTGGTTATTGCCTCGTGCTGTACCTTAAATCCGGTGGCTGAAGCTGAAGGGGTTAGTTCAGTCACCGGATTTAAAGAACGATCAGGTACTGCATTGAGATTAACGGTGCGGTGTAAACCAGATACGCGGCAGATGTAGGGAGTTGTAGAAAAATGTAACGAGATGTAAGGGCGGGAATAGTTGCCGTTGCTCGTTGCTCGCCCGCAGCAAAGAGCGCTGCTTATTCGTAGCTCGAAAGAGCCTTCTTAATGCCTATGATAAGAACTGATAGTAAAACCTTTGTAAGGTAACTTTTTAGGGGGCAGTCCAGTTTCGTTGGTCATCGCACATCGATGCCCACAAAAGGAAAATAAAGAGCCCCGAGGCGAGTGTTACACGGGGCTCTTGTATTCTTGTCAGAACGGGTAACGCAGAGAGACTGTCACGCTGGAGTCATTCAGTTGCCGGTGTCCGAACAGGTAATTCAGTTCAAAACTGGCGTTAACATTTTCACTGAGCCGTGTATCAACCCCAAGGGTAATGTTGCCATATTGCTCGTCGCTGCTACTAACAGGATCATTGAGTTGCCAGACTGACGCTTACGACTGGCAGAGATCGGAAAAGCCCGATAGACTGACGGTTCCATCCTATTAGTCAGCAGGGAGCAGATTAAATATGAACGAAATCCTGGAGTTACAAACCGGCCAGGTATCTTTTATCAGTGGCCTTATGGCGGGGTTCTCGCTGTCGATTGCAGCGCAGATCATCCGCAGCAGATCTGAAAGCCGTATGGCTACCATCAGCTTTCTACTGTTCACCGCTACTTCCCTGCTGTTTCTCATCGCACTCTACATCGATGTTGCCCTGAGCCTGCGGATTGCCGGAATTGATCAGATCGCCCAGGAACTACTCGAGCAAATAACATTCGTACGCACTATCGGCACCTCTGCCGCAACCCTGGCACTGTTCCTGTTTATTATCTCCATCGGCATTCTCGGCTGGCTGCAGTCCCGCATTGCAGGTATCGCCACCAGCGTCATCGCTCTGGCCACCTTCATCATGATCTGGATCGCCCGGAGTATGATATTCGGATGAAAGCCGAAGGCTTTTATCAAGTAGCTAGATCGCCGCTGCACGGCTAGCTAGAAACGCTGAGCAAGCTCAGCTTGCTAGTGGCTAGAAAAATCGTAAGAGCCTTCTTAACTCAGTAAGTACTTTTCTGAAGTATTAGGCTTTTTAAGGAAGGCTGGTGCTTAGTCCAGCTTACAATTTTGTAGGAGGGACGCTAGCATGCCCCATCGGGTACCTCGTCCCGAGAATATACATAGTGCTGGATCAATCGCCACGAGGGCGTGGCTCCCACAAGTCTGAGTATTTGCGCTTTTTCTAGCTACTAGCAAGTCGCGCAGCGACGTTCTAGCGAGGAAGGTTTCCTTCCGGTCTAGCTACTGCTTTTCTGCGGCGATCTAGCCACTTAAAAGCTTCGCTTTTACCCGTCCGAACGCTTCGATGGCGAATTCGAGATCATCCTTAGTTAACGCAGCCGACATCTGAGTGCGGATACGAGCCTTGCCTTTTGGCACAACCGGGAAAGAGAAAGCCACCACATAAACGCCCAGTTCCAGCATGGCGTTGGCAAACTGTCCTGCCAGTACAGCGTCATGCAGCATTACCGGCACGATAGGATGCTCGCCCGGTAGCAGTTCAAAGCCATGTCGCTCCATACCTTCCCGAAAGATCGCCGCATTCTCCTGCAGCTGATCACGCAGATCGGCGGATTCAGTCACCAGTTCGATCGCCTTCAATGCACCGGCAACCACAGGCGGCGCTACAGTATTGGAGAACAGATAAGGCCGCGAGCGCTGGCGCAATAACTCAACCACTTCTTTACTGGCGCTGGTATAGCCTCCGCTGGCACCGCCAAGCGCCTTACCCAGGGTACCTGTGATGATATCCACCCGATCCATACAGTTACGGTATTCATGGGTGCCGCGACCGCCTGCACCAATAAAACCGGTAGCGTGGGCATCATCAAAATGCACCAGTGCGTTGTATTTCTCAGCCAGATCACAAATTTCATCTAACCGGGCAATATAGCCATCCATCGAGAACACGCCGTCGGTGCTGATCAGTTTAAACCGCGCACCATTTCTGTCGGCGGCTTGCAGCTGCGCTTCCAGGTCCGCCATATCACTATTGCGATAACGGTAACGTTTCGCCTTACACAGCCTTATGCCGTCAATAATACTGGCGTGATTCAGCTCATCGGAAATGACTGCGTCTTCCTGCCCCAGGATGGTTTCAAACAGGCCGCCATTGGCATCGAAACAGGAAGGATAAAGGATGGTACTTTCCATCCCCAGAAAGTCACTTAACTTATCTTCCAGTTGCTTATGCAGTACCTGGGTACCGCAGATAAATCTCACCGAAGCCATACCGTAGCCCCAGTTTTCCAGCCCCTCTTTCGCGGCAGCATTCACTTCCGGGTGCTGCGCCAGGCCGAGATAATTGTTGGCGCAGAGATTAAGAACTTCCCTTTCTGAGCCAACACCGTTTGTATTTACGCCCACATGGGCACTTTGCGCGGTGGTAATGAGTCGCTCACGCTTATACAGCCCGGCCGACTCAATCGACTCCAGCTCCTTACCGATGTGGTCCTGAAACTTACCGTACATATCTGTTCTCCTAAGCTCTAAATCCCAGTGAGCAATCTGCTAGCTTATTCCCAGTTCAGGATGACCTTGCAGGCCTCACCGGAATTCATCGCATCGAAACCCTGTTGAAAATCCGGGTAATCGAAACGGTGGGTAATCACCGGCAGGATATCCAGACCGGACTCAATAAATATGGACATTTTGTACCAGGTTTCATACATCTCCCGGCCGTAGATACCTTTCAGCGTCAGCATATTAAAGATCACCGTACTCCAGTCGATGGCAACCTCATCACTGGGTATCCCAAGAATCGATACTTTTCCGCCATGACACATATTCACCAGCATATCCCGCAATGCAGCAGGACTGCCTGACATCTCAAGGCCCACATCAAAACCCTCGGACATTCCCAGCTTTTGTCGCACATCATCGAGGCTTTCTTTACTGGCATCCACCGTGCAGGTCGCGCCCAGCTGCTTTGCCAGCGCCAGACGTCGGGGGTTAATATCGGTGACCACAATATGCCTGGCGCCGGCGTGCCGGCATACCGCTGCCGCCATCACGCCAATTGGACCAGCACCGGTAATCAGAACATCCTCGCCAAGCAGATCGTACTGCAGAGCCGTATGCACGGCGTTACCTAAAGGATCGAACAGTGCTGCTATATCAAGATCGATGCCCGGCCGGTGTTCCCACACATTCGACATAGGCAACACCAGGTATTCGGCAAATGCACCGGGGCGGTTAACACCGACACCGCTGGTATGCGCGCACAAGTGACGCCGGCCGGCCATACAGTTACGGCAACGGCCGCAGACCACATGCCCTTCACCGGAGACAATCTGGCCACACTGAAAGTCATTCACGTTGGAGCCGACTTCGACGATCTCCCCGACAAATTCGTGCCCTACAACCATAGGTACCGGAATGGTATTTTGTGCCCAGCTGTCCCAGTTATAGATATGCATATCGGTACCGCAAATTGCGGTGCGTTTTATCTTGATCAGAACATCATTGATACCCACCTGCGGCACAGGCACCTCTTCTAACCAAAGCCCCGGAGCGGACTCTCTTTTGACCAAAGCTTTCATGTTCATGAAGCCTCCTCAAATTGTGTCAGAGATTGCAGTTCTGACGCACCGGCATTAGCAAAATCCAAAGCTTCTGCGAGTGTCAGAAACAACCTCTTAGAGTGGGTTTCGCACTTGCCGGTATCGTAAACATTGACGCAGTAATAGCGCTTACGCAGCCGCGTATTCGTTGCCCGACTCAGGTACACATATAACTGAGACCACGCAAGCTGAAAGGTTACAGCCCGCGATTGCCAATTCTCAGTATTGAGTACGGTCACCACATTCACAGGCTTAATACCCAGTATCGGATCGTGTGAAGGTACAAAGTAATCAACGATTTCATTCATTATAGACTTCTCTTTCAGCGCCCTATTGGGGCGTTCTTACTTTCGGGAAACGAATAAACAGATGCCAGTTCCCGGCGTCATTACACCGGTCACTAAGAGAGATACGCGTTAGTGACGCATTCGCTCAGGCATGACTTGCCCGTCTGGCCGCTGCCGGAAAGCTATAAGAGGAGAATCGACACGGCAGTATAAAACACCATAAGGGTGGCATTTATCCGCCGCGATATTTAATATAAAAGAAATCATTCCAGCATCTTAGAATGATGCATTCCTTGATACAAGATCTTTTTCTCATATAGCGGAAAATCATTAATGAGTTCAGAAAAAGCTAAAAGCAGTAATAAGGCCGATATCGATCCCGCCAGTCAGGTGTTATGCAATCGGGTGACCGAGCTGCGCAAGAAAAATAAACTGACTCTGGACCAACTGGCAGCCGCCTCAGGCGTAAGTCGATCTATGCTGAGCCAGATCGAAAGAGGACAGGCTAACCCCACTCTCGCGGTCACCTTTCGCATCGCCCAGGCCTTCGGCATCACTATCGGCGAACTTGTCGACCAGCCCTGGGCATCATCTACCATTGAGGTAGTGCATGGCGACGATGCCAGCAACCTGTTCCGTGCCGACGACGAGTGCCAGATCCGCACCCTCTCGCCGCTGCATATGGAAAAGAATATTGAGTTCTATGAACTGCGCATCGCACCCCGGGCCAGTTTGGCAAGTGCGCCCCACTTTGAAGGCACCAAAGAACTTCTGACAGTCACCCAGGGCAGCGCCCGCATTACCGCAGGGGACAACAGTCGTAATCTGGCGGTAGGCGATTCGGCACACTACCGTGGTGATCTGGAACACAGTATTGATAACTGCGGTAACGAAGAGTTGATCTGTTATCTGGTAGTTACCAGCCAGTAACTGCAGTAGCTAGATCGCCGTTGCGCGGCGGACTCGTGGCTCGTAGCTCGACCGCAGCAAAAAACGCTGCTCGTTCGTTGCTCGGAAAAGCAAAAGACAAAAGCCTTCTAACAACAGGTTGGTAAAGTCGCAGACAATAAATAACTCCATAAGGAAGGTCGTTAAGTAATAAGCCGGCGATGTATTAACTTTTTAGCGCTTCGACCCAATCGCAGATATGCTGATAATGTGAGCCGCGCCAATAGAGTTTCTGGCAACTTTCACACTGCCAGAAAACGTCACAATACTGCAAAGTATCTGCTGGCAACCGGTCCTGCACCTTAGCCTTCTCAACCTGCTGCAAGATCCCGTTACAGTTTGTGCATCGGATGAAGGGCCTGAAACTGCTTTCCAGCTGAAAGCGATTAATCACCTCTTTCATCTGCACTCCCGGATCATTACTGCGCACCCAGTAACCGTGGGTGACTGCACTGTGTTTCAGGACGCCTTTGTCCCGGGTCAGGATGATACGCTGCTCCAACAGAGCGATCTTAACGATCTCGCTATCCTCAAAATCGTTTCGATATAAGGAATCAAAGCCTAATAAGCGTAGCTTTTGTGCCAGTTTGCCAAGATTCACATCAACGATAAACTTAGTATCCCGCAATGGTTTTTCACGCAGATGGATAAGCGGTGTAATATCGAAAGATTCAAACACCGGATACACCGAAACCCGCTCACCTCCCAGCAGTTGGTGATCAAAGCCCACCGATTCACCATTAACCAGTATCAGATCTATTTCAGCATGTGGCACCCCGATCGCTTCGATAACGCCTTTAACTGTTGGCTTACCTATAAATTCATAAGGAAATGATCTCTTATGCAGGGCAACTGGCAGAAAGTCATTCAGTTCCTCGTAGAAACGGAAGACGGCAGAACGAACAACTGGGGCATGAGGATCGGAGTTCATAACAGAATTATAGGAAACGCCTTAAAGTAGTATGAACATCGCTTCGCGACTCGCTAGAACGGAAGGTAAACCTTCCTGCTAGTGGCTAGGAAAAGCAAAAAGGAGCGCAGCGATTTGCAGGAGAGACACTGGCATGCCCCATCGGGTACCTCGTTCCGAGAATATACATAGTGCAAGATCAATCGCCACGAGGGCGTGGCTCCCACAAGTCTGAGTATTCACGCATTTTCTAGCCACTAGCGAGTCGCGAAGCGACGTTCTAGCTAGCTGCGAAGCGGCGATCTAGCAACTGATCCTCTGATCTTCTTTCTGGCATAAAAAAGCCCGGCTACTGCCGGGCTTTTTAACTTTACGCTTCGCGACATTACCGCTCATCAAAATCCACAACAACAGATTCGGAAATCGGGTGCGCCTGACAGCTCAGGATATAGCCCGCTTCGATCTCGTGCTTCTCGAGACCGTGGGAGATATCCATATCGACCTCACCTTCTACCAGCTTACACTTACAGGTAGAACATACACCTGCTTTACAGGAGTAAGGCAGTTCCATGCCGTTATTCATACCGGCATCAAGTATATTCTCGCCAACCGTAGCCAGATCAAACATGATGGCCCGGCCATCAGCTCGCACAGTAACCTTCGAGGTCTTCTCTTCACCGAACTGCTCTTTACGGGCAGCGGCTTTCTCCAGCATCTCTTTCGAATCTGCAGAAGAGTTAGCGAACAGCTCATAATGGATCTGATCATCGCTAAGGCCTTCAATACGGAAGCCACGCGACACTTCAGACATCATCGATTCAGGGCCACAGATAAAGGCATCATCAACTTCTTTGATGTTGATCAGACCCGCTTTTTGCAGCGCGTAGCCTTTCGCGTTATCGATCCGGCCATTCAGCAGCTCAGCACCCTGATCTTCATAGTCCATGATGTTGATCCACTTAAAGCGGTTCATGTAACGGTTTTTAACAAAGTTCAGCTCGTCTTTAAACATTACTGAGTTACTGCGGCGGTTACCGTAGATCAGGGTTACCTGAGAGCCCGACTCAGTATCCAGTATCGACTTCATGATGGAGATCATCGGTGTGATACCGGAACCAACAGCAATACACATATAGTTCTTGTTGTTGTCAGCATTCAGTTCTGTATAGAAGCTGCCTTGAGGCGGCATTACTTCAATATCCATACCCGGCTTGAACGTATCGTTGGCGAAGTTAGAGAACTTACCGTTCATAACTCGCTTGATACCCACACGCATCTGGCCATCATTGACGCCGGAACAGATAGAGTAAGAACGACGTACATCCTCACCATCGATCATGGCACGCAGGGTCAGGAACTGACCTTGAATAAAGTTGAACTTTTCTTGTAGCTCAGCAGGAACTGCAAAGCTCACTGCGATCGCGGTTTCCGTTTCCGGTTGTACATCAGCGATCTTCAGTGTGTAAAAATTGGTGTCAGACATGCTTCACCTGTTCTATTAATAAGACCCGATCCAAGATCAGATCTTTTTAAAATAATCAAAAGGCTCACTGCAGTCATCGCACTGAAACAGCGCCTTACATGCAGTGGATCCAAACTCACTTACTCTGCGGGTATTACGTGAACCACAGTGCGGGCATGCTGCGTGAGCGTCCGGGGTCAGGCCATCATCATCCAGATCCGCATCCTCCGGTGGCGCAATGCCATATTCACGGAGGTTTTTGCGACCTTGTGGTGACATCCACTCTGAACTCCAGGCCGGTGACAGTGACATTTTGACGGTCACATCGGCATAGCCGTTATCGTTCAGCAGTTGAGTCACATCAGTACGGATATTGTCCATCGCCGGGCAACCGGAATACGTTGGCGTAATAGTGACAAGAA
Organism: Amphritea sp. HPY; assembly: GCF_050870985.1. Classification (NCBI taxonomy): domain Bacteria; kingdom Pseudomonadati; phylum Pseudomonadota; class Gammaproteobacteria; order Oceanospirillales; family Oceanospirillaceae; genus Amphritea; species Amphritea sp. HPY. Next base: position 2,419,671 of record NZ_CP194015.1, read on the forward strand.
TATTGTCACCGTTACGCTCGATATCACGCAGAATTCCCAGATCCCAGATTGAGAGTACCGGTACTTCCGGGTCTTTAACTGCGTCGAGCAGATCCCATAGTTCCTTTACATCCGGTTGACTGCGTTGCTGCATCCGGTCGTACTGCTCTTTCGGCATCAGTGAGATTTCAGTCATAGCCAATTACCATTTACAGCCCGGGTGGGAGCGGTGCACGATCTGCATCTCGGTCAGCATATGGCCCAGGTGCTCAGTGTGATAGCCAGTACGGCCTCCGCGAACAGCCCAGCTGTCTTCCGGTACAGTGATTGTCGCCTCGGTCAGAATATCGCTGACCATCTTCAGCCATGCACCGCGCAGTTTGGAAACATCAACGGCGATACCTTCTTTTACCAGCAGCTGCTCAGTTTCATCCATATCGAACAGTTCATGGGTATAACCCCACAGCTGATCAACAGCTTTCTGAGTACGCTTATGGCTCTCTTCAGTACCGTCACCCAGACGCAGCACCCAGTCACGGCTGCGACGCAGATGATACTTGGTCTCTTTGATCGCTTTAGCGGCAACTCCCGCCAGGGTTTCATCTTTAGACTGAAGCAGTTCAGGCAACACTAATGTGTAGTACACATCGGCAAACAGCTGACGTACCTGAGAGTAGGCGAAGTCACCTTTCGGCATCTCCAGCAACAGCAGATTGCGGTATTCACGGTCGTTACGCATGTACGCGAAGTCATCTTCGTCACGTCCGTCGTCTGCCAGTTCAGCTGCATAGCTGTAGAACAGACGGGCACGACCCACATAATCCAGAGAAACGTTACCGTAGGCGATATCTTCTTCCAGGAACGGGCCGTAGCTTACCCATTCAGAAATACGGTGACCCAGTACTACAGAGTCATCACCCAGACGGGTTGCATATTCCTGAATTGCGTTTTTAATTTGATCACTCATTATCAGCTCTCCCCCAATTACATGTTGTTAACTGGGTCAGGCAGAACGTAATAAGTCGCATGGCGGTACGGCTTATCATCGCTCGGATCGTAGAAGCACTCGGCATCGTCTTCCTGAGAAGCACAGATATCATCGGACTTAACAACCCAGATACTTACGCCTTCGGTACGGCGGGTATAACAGTCGCGGGCATATTCCAGCGCCTGCTCATGATCTTCAGCGTGCAGACTACCGATGTGCTTGTGGTCCAGGCCACGCTTGGAACGTACAAATACTTCAAACAGTTCCAGTTTTTCAGTGATGTTTGTCATTTCAGATACCCCTTATGCCGCGTTCTGTGCTTTCTTGGCACGCTTCTTATCGTTATATGCTGTGATCGCATCACGTACCCACTCACCTTCTTCGTGAGCGGCAACATGGTGCTCAATACGCTGACGGTTGCAATGACCGTTACCGTTGATAACGCTCCAGAACTCGTCCCAGTTCAGGTCGCTGCTATCGTAATGACCGCGCTCTTCATTCCACTTAATGTTCTTATCCGGATGTTCCAGACCCAGAACTTCAATCTGTTTAACTGTCTGATCAACAAACTTCTGACGCAGGTCGTCGTTAGTTTCACGCTTGATCTTCCACTCCATCGATTTCTGCGAGTGTGCAGACTCAGAGTCATGCGGACCAAACATCATCAGCGCAGGCCAGTAAAAACGGTTCAGCGCATCCTGAGCCATCTCTTTCTGCCCTTCTGAACCTTTAGCCAGTTCCAGAATTGCTTCATAACCCTGACGCTGATGGAAAGACTCTTCCTTACAGATACGGATCATGCCGCGAGAATACGGACCGTAAGAGGTACGCTGCAGGGATACCTGGTTAACAATCGCTGCACCGTCTACCAGCCAGCCAATTGCACCAACATCCGCCCAGGTCAGGGTCGGGTAGTTGAAGATAGAAGAGTACTTAGCCGTACCATTCTGAAGCTGCTCGATCATCTCAGAACGGGAGATACCCAGGGTTTCACAGGCGCTGTACAGGTACAGACCATGGCCCGCTTCATCCTGCACTTTAGATAGCAAAACTACCTTACGACGCAGAGATGGCGCGCGGGTGATCCAGTTACCTTCCGGCTGCATACCAATAACTTCGGAATGTGCATGCTGGGAGATCTGACGGATCAGGTTTTTACGGTACGCTTCAGGCATCCAGTCTTTCGGCTCGATCTTCTCTTCGGCCTCGATCTTGCGCATGAAGTTTTCTTCTTGAGGTGCTGTCATTTCAATCGCCTCCACAACGTTGTTTTACCGTAACCTGAGCCGTCTAGCACTGACGATAAAACGGTCAGTATTAGCCAGCCAGGTCACGATGATTCTTACCTACAGCAACCGCTATTACCGGCAGCTGCCTGTTTGTTATTAAACTTGCTGTTACTAGCCTTACGGGCGGTTATCGAAAACCCGCTTGGCTTTACCTTCAGAACGCGGCAGGCCACCCACCGGCACCACCTCAATCTTAGTCGAGATACCTACAACCGACTTAATGTGGTGAGACAGCTCTTTCATCGCCTGACTCTGATTCGCAGATTGCGCCTCCGGCGCCATCTCGACTTTCACCAGTACCGTATCAAGGTTGCCCTGCTTGCCGACGATGATCTCGTAGTGTGGCGCCAGCGCCGGGATCTTCAGGATCTGTTCTTCGATCTGAGTCGGGAATACGTTCACGCCACGGATGATCATCATGTCATCGGAGCGGCCAGTGATCTTATCGATACGACGCATCGGACGCGCGGTACCCGGCAACAGACGGGTCAGATCGCGGGTACGGTAGCGGATGATGGGCAACGCTTCCTTGGTCAGGGAGGTGAATACCAGTTCACCGTATTCGCCGTCCGGCAGTACTGCACCGGTATTCGGATCGATGATCTCAGGGTAGAAATGATCTTCCCAGATAGTCGGGCCATCTTTGGTTTCAATACATTCCATCGCGACACCCGGCCCCATCACTTCAGACAGGCCGTAAATATCAACGGCATCGATACCCAGGCGGTTTTCGATGTTCCTACGCATCTCTTCGGTCCACGGCTCGGCACCGAAGATACCCAGACGCAGTGAAGTATCCCGAGGATCCAGACCCTGGCGGTCCATTTCATCGATGATGTTAAGCATGTAAGACGGCGTCACCATGATGATGTCGGGATCGAAGTCACGCATCAGTTGAACCTGCTTCTCGGTCTGACCGCCAGACATCGGAATAACCGTACAACCCAGGCGTTCGGCACCGTAATGAGCGCCCATACCGCCGGTGAACAGGCCGTAACCGTAAGAGATATGCACCTTGTCGCCGTAATGGCCACCAGCCGCACGAATAGAACGTGCAACAATATCCGCCCAGGTATTGATATCGTTCTGGGTGTACCCCACTACCGTCGGCTTACCGGTAGTGCCGGAGGAGGCATGTATACGTACCACTTCATTCATCGGTGTCGCGAATGAATCAAATGGGTAAGTATCACGCAGGTAAGATTTAGTGGTGAACGGAAATTTCGCCAGATCATCCAGTGTTTTCAGATCGAACGGGTGAACGTCCTTCTCTTTACACAAGTTTCTGTACGCCGGTACATTGTTATAGGCGTGGGCGACACTCCACTGCATGCGGTTAAGCTGCAGCTCACGCAGTTCATCGATGCTCGCAGTTTCAATCTGATCAAGAGAACCGCGTAATGGCTGGTCATATTGCATGGTTATTCTCGTCCTGTCTTATAGTTCTGTTGAGCGCATCTTTATAGTTATGTCGGCATTCGGAACCGTGATGCGCTTCTTTTACTGCATGTACTGCTTGTATTACATCGAGTGCTCGTCAGACCCGTTCGATGATCAGGGCGATACCCTGACCCACACCGATACACATAGTGCACAGTGCGTAGCGGCCACCGGTACGGTGCAGCTGATACATCGCAGTCGTCACCAGGCGAGCGCCACTGGCACCCAGAGGGTGACCCAGAGAGATCGCACCGCCGTTCGGGTTAACGTTCGCTGCATCATCCGGCAGACCCAGATCACGCATGACCGCCAGCCCCTGTGAGGCAAACGCTTCGTTCAGTTCGATAACATCCATCTGCGCCAGTGTCAGACCGGTCTTTGCCAGTACTTTGCGGGTAGCCGGTGCAGGACCGAAACCCATAATACGGGGCTCAAGGCCAGCGGTTGCCATACCGACAACCCGAGCTTTCGGTGTAAGGCCATGCTTTTCTGCAGCCTCTTTAGATGCGATCAGCAAGGCGCAGGCGCCGTCGTTAACGCCGGATGCATTACCCGCCGTAACTGAGCCGCCTTCACGGAACGGCGCGCGCAGCTTGCCCAGCGCTTCCAGCGTCGTCGAGGCACGTGGATGCTCATCGGTATCCACTACGACAGGATCGCCTTTGCGCTGCGGGATAACCACCGGCACGATCTCATCAGCAAACAGACCCTGCTCCATCGCAGCCGCAGTCTTCTGCTGGCTGCGAAAAGCAAACAAGTCCTGGTCTTCGCGGGAGATATTGAAATCTTCAGCCACGTTCTCAGCAGTCTCCGGCATGCTGTCGACACCAAATTCAGCTTTCATCTTCTTATTGATGAAACGCCAGCCGATAGTGGTGTCGTACAGACCGTTCGGATTACGGCTGAAAGCGGATTCCGCTTTACCCATAACAAACGGTGCACGGGACATCGACTCACAGCCACCGGCAATCATCAGGTCGGTCTCGCCCGACTTAATAGCACGGGCGGCATAACCGATGGCATCCATACCGGAGCCGCACAGACGGTTGATCGTGGTGCCCGGCACATCGGTCGGCAGACCGGCCAGCAACGCGGACATACGCGCCACGTTACGGTTGTCTTCACCGGCCTGATTGGCATTACCGTAGATGATGTCTTCAACCTGCGTCCAGTCTACATCCGGGTTGCGGTCCATCAGGGCCTTGAGAGGTACCGCGCCCAGATCATCGGGACGTACCGGGGCTAACCCGCCACCGTAACGACCGAAAGGGGTGCGAACCGCATCACAGATAAAAGCGTCTGCCATTGTATTAACCTCATGTAAAAAAGCCGGTATTAAAAACCCGGGCCGGGAATTCCCCTGCCCACAAGATGAAAACAGACTGGTACTTCATCATTCAGTTTTCTTGTCTGAGTAATATATTACACAATTATTGACTAAGATCAATTTTATTGTATCACTTTAAATCAAAAACTATACTCTGCTGACAGCCAATAAAACCAGGAAGACCACTCTGTATCCGGACAACCGAGACGTTATTCGTAATAATTTTTTTATCTTTTGTATCAGACTAAAGATAAGTATTTCTGTTCCCAAAACTGGCATAGCAGGTATATTCAAAGGTTCATTGAAGACGATGGGCCGGGGTTTAAAGTTGTAAAACCTTGTAAACAAGATGTAAACATGGCTTGCCAAGCCTATGCTTAAAGCACTAGCGTATAGCCTGATAATAAAAATAATCTGTCGTCCCGGAGTTATGAACCTTTGCGCTTAGCCGAGCCTTAAACAGGTTCGCTTCAGAACTACGCCGCGACACTCACTTATGACTAATTATGAATAATGATGCCCGAATCCTGGTAGTCGATGATGAAGTGCTGACCCGGCAATGCCTGAGCAGCTACTTTGAAGAGGAAGGCTACACCGTCTTTTGCGCCGAAACCGCTGAACAAGCTGAAGGGATTCTCAGCGCTGAAACCATCGATGTGGTGCTGTTGGATATTCGCCTGCCCGGCAAGGATGGGCTGACCCTGACCCGGGAGCTACGAGTGCATACTGAAGTAGGCATTATTCTGGTCACCGGCCGGCTGGATGAAGTGGACCGTCTGATCGGTCTCGAATGCGGTGCCGATGAGTATGTGACCAAGCCATTTAATCCCCGTGAGATTCTCGCCCGCACCAAGAACCTGGTACGCAGGGTACGCCATTGTAGTGATGCCAAGCCCACCGACTCCCTGCCCCATACCTTTAAAAGCTTCGAACGCTGGAAGCTGAATCTCGATCGACGCCAGCTTATTGATGAGATGCAGCAGCAGATTCAGCTGACCGAAGGGGAATTTCAGCTACTCAATACCCTGATGCTTAATTCCGGTCGTGTCATGAGTCGCGAGCAAATTCTGGAACAAATTCGTAACCGGGAGTGGGTCCCCAGTGATCGGACTGTCGATGTTCTTATCGGTCGCTTAAGACGCAAACTCAACGATGATCCGGCCAATCCCAAAACGATTCTCACAGTGCATGGTGCCGGTTACCTGTTTACCCCGAAACCCGTGGATATGTAATGCCCCGTTACTCGCCGGCCTTTCTGAGTCAGATTCTAATCCTGATTCTGGTGCTGATTCTGATACCGGGCACCAGCTACAGCAGGACCCTGAAAGCCTGTGGGCATCCATTCTATCCGCCCGTCTCCTGGGTCAGTAACCAACAGCTGACCGGCCTTGCTCCTGCCATAACCCAGCAGTTATTTGCTGAACTGGGCTACAGTGTAGAGCTGCGCTCCGGCTACAACTGGAAGCGCTGCCTGCTCGAAGTACAACAAGGTAATGCTGACATTGTCGTGGCAGCCTATCGCATTCCCAGCCGGGAAGCCTATCTCGGATTCAGTAGCCAGCCGGTTATAGCTGATCCGGTGACGCTGTTTGTTAATCGGCAAAATCCCATGCCCTTTACCGGGCTTGGTGATCTTAAAGGTAAAATAGCAGGACTGTTACTTGGCGATAGCTTTGGCGAAAGCTTTGATCAGTTTCTACGTCAGAATAACCGTATCGAATATGTCTCACGTAATCGGCAGAACTTTGAAAAACTGGCCCGTCAACGCATAGATTTTATGCCGATAGGCCTGCTCAGCGGTCGTCTGCAGAGCAGAAAATTAGGTTTTCATGAGCAGGTAATGCCGCTGGAGTACCCTGTCAGTACTGAATTCTATTTTCTTGCCGTCGGTCGCAACAGCGGTTTGCAGCAACACCTGCCCTTTCTCAGCCGCCGCCTGCAGGAGATGTACCAGGATGGCTCCATTAACCGATTAACCGACTATTACAGCCTGATCTATCTCGACCAGACGGCGGCGGAGTCCAGCCCATGAAACCGCTTAAAGGACTGCTCCCTAACATCACTCGTTACTCCCGCGAGCATCCTTTGGGATTCCGAATGATGATCTATGTCTGCGCCTGTAGTTTCCTGTTTATTCTGCTCTCCACCGCCCTGCAACTGACACTGGACTATCGCCGCGAGTTCCGGGCTATCGATCAGCAGGTCGAGCTGATCCGCAGCAGTTATCTGGCAAGCCTGGCCAAAAGCCTATGGGATGTGGACCGGTCACAGATAACGCTGCAACTGAAAGGAATTCGTAATCTGCCCGATGTCAGCTACCTTGTTCTCCAAAATACCGACACAGGAGAAACCGCTATAGAGGGGCAGCTAAACTCCTTCCCCGACTATCCACTGCAAAATCACAGTTTCGATCTTATTCACACCACTCCGGAGCAACAACGCAAACTGGGACAACTGGAAGTCAGCTTCGATCTTCAAGCGGTCTATAACAGAATCTGGGCACGCGGTTTCAGCATTCTTCTCAATCAGACCCTGCTGGTTGTACTGATCGTTCTCGTCATTCTTATTTTGTTTCAGCGCAAGATCACCCGCCACCTGGAAGCAATGGCCAACTACAGCCGGGATATCGGTGCCGGCCAGTTGGAACACAGCCTGACATTGAGTCGCCAGCCACCGAAGAACAGCGATGAGCTGGATCAGTTAGTAAACGCCCTGAATGATATGCGACAGTCGATCAAACAAGAGATCGTGCGGCGTGAACAGGAACAGCAAGAACTGCGCTATAACCGGGATCAGTTACAAATGATGGTTGAACGGCGCACAGAAAGCCTGCAACGGGCCAAGGACGCAGCCGAAGAGGCCAGCAACGCTAAGTCCCGCTTCCTCTCTACTATGAGCCATGAGATCCGCACCCCGATGAACGGTATGCTGGGGATGATCCAGCTATTGGAAAACTCGCAACTGGATTCCCGTCAGCGGCAACATATTCAGGTGCTGCACGATGCCACTAATGCCCTGCTGGAAACTTTCAATAATGTGCTTGAATATGGCCGCCTGGTGGAAGGTGCCTATAGTGTCAGCCCCACCCGATTCTCGCTGCATAACCTGTTGCATAACCTGACCACCCTGCTATCTCCCGAAGCCGATCGCAAAAAGCTGCAACTTAAGCTTGAATGCAGTAGCGATGTGGCAGATATCTTTCAATCCGAAGAGAGCAGCCTGCGGCAGATCCTGACCAATCTGCTGGCCAACGCAATTAAATTTACCGATAGCGGTGAAGTGAAACTCAAGGTAGAACAATTACCTGAACAAGCGCAAAGCCGGTCAGGTAATCAGCAACAACAGAAGATCCGTTTTGAAATTTCTGACTCAGGTATCGGCATCGCTCCGGAATTGCAACAACACATCTTCGATCGCTTTACCCAGGCCGATGAAACCATAACCCGCCGCTTTGGTGGCACCGGTCTTGGCTTGGCAATCTGCAAAGAGCTGGCTGAACACTTAGGCGGACAAATCGGCCTCAATAGTATTCCAGGCGAAGGCAGTACCTTCTGGCTGGAACTCAATTTAACACAGGCCAGCAACTCAGCTGCAGAGCAGGATTCTCTACCTATTGAGTATGCGGCGATGCAGCAACAAAAAATACTTCTGGTCGAAGATGTCGAAATTAATCAGCAGGTTGTACTGGGACTGCTTGAAGAACAGAAGCATGAAGTCACCATCGCAGGTGACGGTATCAAAGCTCTGGAACTGGGTCGGCAACAACGATTCGATCTGATCCTGATGGATATGCACCTGCCGGGCCTGAGTGGCTTAGAGGTCAGCGCCCGCCTCAATAATGACCCGGACTGTATCAACCAGAACACCCGGATCATCGCACTGACCGCCAGCGTCCGGCCGGAAGATATCCATAACTATCTGGATGCAGGCATCAGCAGTGTTATCGCTAAACCGGTTCACAAAGAGCAACTGCTGCAGGCAATCGCTGGCAATAGCACAATTCCTGAAGCCAGTATTGAAGTAGCCCCGGATGCGGCGGCTCACCCGTTGTTGGATCAAGCGGTAGTGAGTGTCCACCAACAGATGCTGGGATCTGAAAAGCTGGCCACCCTGATGCAGGGGTTTTGTAAGGTTCACGATGAACTGTGGCCAGCATTGCAGCAAAGTATCCGTGCCACCGATGACTACGAAATTTCCCAGCAGGCACACAAACTAGCCGGTGCCTGCGATACTATCGGCTTTGCTCAGGCCAGCCAATTACTACGCCAGCTTGAGCAACAGGCGGACAATGGAGAAACTGTTCAGGATCATTTCCGGAAAGAACTGGGCCAAGTGATGGCTGCAACGGTTGGCTTGGCACAGGACTGGAAATAACAGCGCAGCAGGAAATTCTAAGTGGCTAAATCGCGGCTTCGCCGCTAGCTAGAACGGTGCGCAAGCGCACCTGCTAGTGGCTAGAAAAAACATAAATGCCTTCTTAACTAAATGAGGTAAAAACGCAGGTATAAGGGGGACTGTGCTTTTAGCTTTTAGCTTTTGACTGTCGCTTTTGACTTTGCCTTTGATTTTTCTAGCCACTAGCAGGAAGGTTTACCTTCCGCTCTAGCGAGCCGCGCAGCGGCGTTCTAGCTACTGTTTTAAACAGGCCCGTAGATTGCGTCTTTATTCCCGGTAAGAAAGGCCCAAAACCGGTCTCCATAGGAGAAATGCCACCACTCCTGCGGATAGTTCACAAACCCGGCAGCACTCATAACATCGACTAACAGCTTACGGTTACTGACGGCCTCGTCAGACAAGCCTGCTGCCATGGTAAAACAGAGATCCGGATCAACCTCGGTCCAGCAGTGAATATCCATACCGAATTCCAGCGTTACCCCATTGCTATTAATCAATTCCAGATCAACTGCCGCGCCGGTATTGTGGGGTGGCACATTGTGACTTCCATCAGGATAAATCACTGCGGAAACCATTCGGGTCGCTTCTTCGAAAAGTTCATACTCATCGATCCCCGGCTGGCGTTTTCGTACCCGCTCCAATTCATCATCAAACAGCATCTGTTGCACAGCAAGACTGCGGTAACCTTCATACAGCCGCAGATATATTCCTTCAGGTAGCTGGGATTGCACGATTAGCAGCCGCTCATAAATACCCTTTCGCATACGGGTATAATCCGGGGCCGTAGCCGGACACTCGGGCGGCGGACCGTATAGCAGATCAGCGCTCTGTTTCAGATCCACCAGCGGTTCATGGCATTCGTTGATAGGAACTAAACAGACTTCGGCTGAAGAGGGTGTTAATCGATGCATCAGATGTTTTCTAATCCAGTTTACCGGCCCATAAAAAAGCCCTGTGGTTACTCTAAACCATAGGGCCTTGTTCTAATTACAGCAATAACTTATCGCCAGCTTCACCGCTTCAACTAACCGAACACCATCTCCGGCAGGAACAGTGAAATCTGCGGAATATAAGTGGTCAGAATAAGCGTTGGTATCCACGCAAAGAGGATCATGATCAGTGTCGGCTTCAACATCGCGCTCACCCGTACCCCGGTCACCCGTGAACCGAGATATAGTAACGGTGCGGTTGGCGGCGTGATATTACCCATGCCCAGGTTAACCCCAACAATGGCTGCAAACTGAATCGGATCGATACCCAGCTCCACTACTATTGGAAACAGCAACGGCGAAGCCAGTAATACACCACTGACATCATCCATCAGCATACCGATCAGAATCATCACAACGTTGATCATCACCAACACTATGATCGGGTTATCAGATACTGAGAAGATCAGCTCTTTCGCCAGATCAGGGATATCCTCAAAAATCAGTAGCCGGCTAACGATCATCACCATGAAGAACATCACCATCACCACACCGGTAGTCGTGGCAGACTGAACCAGCGCATCTCTGAAGTTGGCCAGATTTAACCCTTTATAGATAAAGAAGCCCACCGGAATGGCGTAAACTACCGCGATACCTGCCGCTTCAGTTGGCGTCATGATGCCACCATAGATACCACCCAGAATCATAAATGGCATCAACAGAGCTGGCAGGGCAAAACGGCTTTTCTTGGCGACTTCTTTAGTCAGGTTATCCGACTTAGGCAGCACCTTGATATTGTTGTATTTACGCAGCATCACATAGTTAACGATACACAGCAGAACTACCAAAATCAGACCCGGCACTATTGTCGCCAGAAAACATTTAAGCACCGATTGCCGGGTCACCCAGGCGTAGATAATCTGAATCGCGCTGGGCGGAATCAGAAGCCCCAATGGCGCAGCATTAGTTATCAAAGCAGCCGACAACCCTTCGGGATAATTTGCCTTGCGCAGTTGCGGCATCATAATGCTGCCAATGCAGGTCAGCGTTGCCGTCGCACTGCCCGCAATAGAGCCAAAGACAGCACTGGCCCCCACTGCGGTATAAGCAATACCGCCTTTGAAACGACCGACAAACACTTCAGCAAGCTCAACCAGAGGCTGGGCTATCTTACCCCGCTCCATAATAGTGCCCGCCATAATAAACAGCGGAATTGCCAATAGCACCAGAACATTCATACGCCAGTGCCCGGACGCCAGAAAGCCAGCCGGATCATGATCTCCGGTCAGCGACATGTAAATCAGTGCCAGACCAAAGGCAAAAGGTACCGGAATACCAATCACCAGGGCGACACAGACAACCAGAAGAATAGCTAAAATTAACATCGTGAATACCCGTAGTTGGGAAAGGTTTGAACAAGTCCTTTCTTATATGTGCGGAGGCGTTTCATCAGATTCCCACTCCTTACTGGGGCCATCACGCAAGCCGCTATAAACATGCAGCGCGGTATACAAGGTCATTAATATGAATCCCAGAAAGATACCTAGTTTGGGAATAAAAAATGGCAACTCCAGTCCGGTGGTTCGCTGCCAATCCGGGTAGGCGCTGATCTCTTCCGCCAGCATCAGCCAGCCCCAATAACTGAGCACAATACAGATCAGGGTCTCAATAAAAAGAGTGCAGTTAACAACTATCCATTTAGTTTTAACGTTATCGATAAGCGATAGAAGAAAATCAGCCTTTACATGGGTGTTTTCATAACTACCCACCGCCGCTCCCAGAAAATAAATCCAGAATGCGATCATTAACACCCATTCTTCATAAGCAAAAAGGTCCGCCTGAAACCAATAACGAAGAACAACTACAAAGAAAAAGACAAAGGCCATAATAAGGCTGGATATCGCCAGAAAGTATTTCTTAATATTAAGAAGAACACTAACCAGCCTACCGAGCGGGCGCGGTATATTCAGATGCATACAGCTTCACTCTTGTTATTATTTATTTTAATACCCGCGACCATATCTATTTATTCAGATATAGCCGTGCAGGTAACAGAAAATGAGCCTTTATGTGTTGATAGACAAAAAGGCTCTTAAGACGATCGGTTTACAGATCGGCGATGACTTTTTGCAGCACCTCTTTGCCTAAACGATCTTCCAGTTTAGGCCAGGTTTTGGCACGAATCTCTTGTGCAATAGCGCTACGCTCGGCATCGGAAATAGGCAGGATGTTAACTCCAAACTGTTCCAGCTTCTTCAGATTGGCAGCATCATTCTCACGACTCCAGTCAACAAAACCTGCCGCCGCTTTGGCAAATACCTCAGCGATCACTTTGCGCTGTTCGTCGTTAAGCTTTTTCTCCCAGGTTTTCTTACTGGCATAGTAGGCATAGTTTTCTACGAAAGCGTTGTATGGCACGTAGTTACTTATCGCTTCCTTAAACGTGGTGTAAGTCGCCTCGGGTGTAGCGCCGATCATGCCATCAACCACTCCCTGCTGGATGGCAGGGAAGGCATCGCCCCAGTCAATTGTGGTTGTATTGAAGCCCATATCCTGTGTTGCCAGCTTCGCAGACTGCGCACTCCAGACCCGAATGTTCTGGCCCTTGGCCCCGGTAGTCTTATAGTTTTCCGGAACGGATGATGACATAACCCCAATAAAGCCCTCAGCAGTAACACCCAGAAGTTTCAGGCCCATCTTATCCATACGCTGATCGAAGATACCGTAGAAGTTAGACCCCGGGCTGAATACCTTCTCCATTTCATCATAGTTAGATACCAGGTATGGCAGGGAGTTGATCTCCAGTACCGGATCCTTATGGCTGTAAACAAATGAGTGTACGATATCAATATCGCCACGTACTGTGTCGCCCAATAACTGCTCGCCTGACCCTAGCTGACCCGCAGGATAAAGCTTAATTTTCAGGTCGACACCGGCACCTTCCAGGTCGGTTTTAATCTGACGCAGTACCTCAGAAGCGTACTGATCAGGCGCATGCTGGCTGGCAATTCGAAGTGTTGTCGCTTCTGCAGAAGTTGCCAGTAAAGCACCCATGACCATGCTGGACGCGATAAGTGATTTGAGACTGAATGGATTTTGAATCTTTTTCATTATTTTCTCCGCGTCTTCCATCTGGAAGATTATTTTTATAGTTCGCGCTGCACTCTTACATCGGCCTTTTAAGGGACAGATATAAAGGAACCATTATTTTATACAGAGATAAAACGAGATTTAAAAGGGCGTAAAAACCAACCTAAAATACTCAAATAAAAAATCACCAAGAATCATTGTAAACATAGAATTACATTTAACGATTATTTCCCTACAAAACAGATACTAGTTTAATTTCAAGATATAAAACAGCATATATGTAAATCATATAACCAGATAAACATGTCTATCTATAAATATACATTTACATTTTTTTACAACTATTTACGACTATTAATAACTTTCAACACCAGATGATTTTAAGAGTATAAAAACAGTGCTATAACGCAGAACAAACAATAAAAAGAGCGCTATAAAATGCCTGAAGCCAAAGAGAAACGACAGTTCAGCAACCTGATGCGTGAAACAAACAGTGCTTTTCTCCCCTCCGAGAGCTTTTCTGGCGAGCTCTGTCGGGTCGGCTTCGTACTCCAGGAGCATTTCTCAATGATGGCTTTCACGGCCGCTGTGGATGCGCTGGTCACTGCTAACCTGGTAAGAACCAGCCCATTATTCAGCTATCAGACCTATGGGGGGGATTCTGCCCCCGTTACCAGTGACCTGGGGATTGAGATCGCCAGCCACTCCACCCTGACGACCCTGGCGCAGGAGATCACCAAAACACCGGATATTCTGATCATCTGTGGTGGCTTTCGCTGTAATACAACGGAAAATACTCTGTTATCCCAGACCCTGAGGCAAGCTGCTAAACAAGGATTAACACTAGGCGGCTTATGGAATGGAGCCATCGCACTGGCACATTCCGGGCTTCTGGATAATATGGGCTGCGCCCTGCACCCCGATAACCATGCCTATATGCGGGAAAAATTTCCCAGGGTACAAGTTGCTGACCAGGTTTTTGTCAGCGATAACAAACGCCTGACCTGCGCCGGTCCTGTCAGTGCCCTGGAAATGATGCTGCACATGATAGAGCACACCCACGGTAAGCAAGTAGTACGGGCAATCCGGGAGATCCTCAGTTCTGATCAGTTATCAGAGAGCAGCAACCAAAAACTGACGCCGATCGGTGATGACCCTCGTCTGCCAAAGACTCTGCGTGATCTTATCGAACTGATGGCGGCAAACATTGAAGAGCCGATGAGCGTTGACGAACTGACCGAGTATGTGGATATATCGCGGCGTCAGGCAGAGCGTCTGTTCCAGACCCACCTGGATACTTCACCGGGCCGGTATTATCTGGAATTGCGAATTACCCATGCCCGCCGACTGCTGTTACAAAGCAACGAGTCAGTAACAAACATAGCCCTGGCCAGCGGTTTTGTAAGTACCAGTCATTTCAGTAATTGCTATAAAGATTATTTCGGTGTATCACCCAGCCATGCGAGGGACAGAACGGCAGTGGCTAGACCGCCGCGAAGCGGCTAGCTAGAACCGCTGAGCAAGCTCAGCTCGCTAATGGCTAGAAAAAGCGTAAAAAGCCTTCTTAATTCAGGACCTGCCGGGATTACCTCGGCACTTCGTAAGAATTGTAGGTTGGTGCTGAGCGCAGCGATGCCCAACATCAAGCTAGAATAAACGAAGATCAAAACCCTCTTTAAATAGCCTTTCTGAACAAGTTCTCTTACTGCGCACACAAACCAGACCCAAAAAAGCCCTCAGTTAAGAAGGCTTTGTGTTTTTGACTTTTCTAGCCACTAGCAGTGACGCTTGCGTCACGCTCTAGCTAGCTGCGCAGCAGCGATCTAGCCACTGTTTTTTAATCTAGCCACTGCTTTTATATAGCGACAGAACCAAAACTTGGCTCAGTCTGAGCATAATTGAGAGCGGAAGCGGAACGGGCAGCCTGCACCATCATCAGGTTTTCCTGTAACGGATCACGCAACACATTACTCTGACCGCTACTGGCCCAGACACTTTTACGTTCATCCCGTGGCGAGATGCCAAGGTGTTTGCGGTAACAGCGGCTGAAATGCGGCGTTGACACAAAACCACAGGCGGCTGATATCTCAACGATCGACATACTGGATTGTTTCAACAGCTGTCGGGCGCGGTCCAGGCGTAATTTCAGGTAATAGCGCGACGGCGAACAACTCAGGTACTTATGGAACATGCGCTCCAACTGGCGCCGTGAAACGTCGACAAAGCATGCCAGTTCATCCAGCTCAATGGGTTCTTCCAGATTATTTTCCATCAGTTCGATCACATCCACCAACTTCGGCTTAGGCTGACCGCTGTTATGCATCTGCCTTAGTGGCACCCGCTGCTGATCAAATTCACCACGAATACGATCGCAGACAAACATATCCGATACCGCACTGGACAGTTTAGGACCATGCTGCAAGGAAACCAGATGCAAGAACATATCCAATGGCGAATTACCACCGGAAGAAGTCATACGATTACGGTCAATCGTAAACAGGCGGTTGTTGCAGTTAGCCTTAGGAAAGCGTTCCTGCAACGCAGCCATACACTCCCAGTGCGCACTGCAATCATAGCCATCCAGAAGTCCGGCATGGGCCAATGCATATGTCCCGGTGCAGATACCACCCAAAATCGTTTTCCGACGCCCCTGGGATTGTAGCCAACTGACCTGACGCGGCCGGAAGCTGCGCGTGATATCGACGCCACCGGCAACAATAATAATATCCAGATCCGGCGCATCCGCTATGGAGAAATCGGCATTAAAACTTAAGCCATCACTGGCAGATACCGGATTACCGTCTTCAGTAATCATATGCCAGCTGTACAATTCCTCACCAGACAGCTGGTTCGCCATTCGCAGGGGCTCCATCGCAGAAGCCAGCGCAATCATAGTAAAATTGTCCAGTAATAGAAAACCAACCCGGGTCAGCTTCGGTTCGCCATTAGCAGAATTCAGTGCAACAACATTGGTCATCGGTATGCCCTCTTTAACGTACTGCTCATCGCTGACGATGAGATAGCTTCAATTAGTGAAACACAACAATCAGTACATTATTTTTTATTATCGTAGGACTTATCTTTCAGGGGTTAGATAGCAGCATAGAACTGCATTTTTATCCCAACCTCTGCGCCTTGATCGGTCTCTTAATTATTTACGTTTTACCCCATTCACCTGCCTGGTTGAACGTCATCGGGTCAAAAACGTCAGGACTCATAATAACCCGCTGAAAAAAAGCCGAATCACCAAAAACGACCTTTCCGGGACAACGCTTACCCAAAAACGACACAAGCACCCAATTTACTCTTGATGCAGATCAAAAAAAGCAAAATAAATATGTTGTTCAGATGTCGCTAACCGGCATGAATTTTTGTCGATAATTCGCAAAATTCACCTATCCCCCTGCTCTCTTGAAGCATACATATTAATCAACCAAAAACCGCTGAATCCCTCTATTTGCAACCTTTATAGCAAAAACAAGGGCTTTTATGGTTAATTATTAGACAATAGATCATTCCCTGCTATTACTTAATGCTATTGGGGGTGGGAAGCCGGGCCCGGCTTAAGAGAATAGCTGTACGATTAAGTCATAATCAGTACGTTTTCTCGTCTCCGGGTAGTCTCTTAAACGACAAGGTGGATCAGCCCTATGAAAATGCAGAAAAAACTCCTCACGGTATCAATTGCCGCATCACTGGCTTGTTTCTCAACCACATCCGTTCTGGCCGCAGGTCATACTGAAGTTGAAGCCCTTCGGGCTCAGATTGAAGCGATGACTAAACGACTCGATCAACTGGAAAAGCAGTCAGCCAACGCTGAAAAGATGGCCGCTGCAGCGGAAGAAAAAGCGCAGATGGCAAGCCAGAGCAGTGCAGGCAAGGGAATTCAATCAGGCAATGACAAAGTTCGTGTCACCCTGTCTGGTCATGTTAACCGGGGCCTGCTGTGGGCCGATGACGGTGAAAGCAGCAACGTCTACCATGTGGATAATGATGCCTCCTCTACCCGGATGCGGGTTATCGGCGAAGCCGATGTCTCCGACGATATGACCGTTGGCGCCGCTATGGAAGTCCAGCTCGAATCCAATTCAAGCTCAAGTGTGACTCAAGACGATGAAGATGGAACAACCTCTGACGGCTTTACCAAACGCCGTGCCGAGGTTTACTTCGCCAGCAAGCAGTACGGCAAACTCTGGGTCGGCCAGGGTTGGACTGCATCGGAAGGCACCTCTGAAATGGATCTCTCCGGAACAGCTCTGGCAGGCTACTCCGCCACCACGGATATGGCTGGCGGGATTAAATTCCGTGATAGCAGTGGATCATTCGTATCAACTGGACCTGATAGTTTTCTCACCGCAGGTAATGTATTCACTAACTACGATGGCCAGGGCCGACAGGATCGTATCCGCTATGATACACCAGCCTTCGGCGGCTTTACCTTCTCGGTTGGCGCCATTGAAAACGATGTCTGGGATACCGCCCTCAGGTATTCTGCTAACTACGATGGTACCAAGGTGGCCGGCGCAGTGGCATATTCTGAACCCGACTCCTCCAGTGTCGATAGCCGGGTCAACGGCTCTGTATCCGTTCTCCTGCAGGGCGGTCTGAACCTGACGCTCGCGGCCGGTGAACAAGATGCTTCCAGCGGTAGTGACCCAAGCTTCTATTATGCAAAACTCGGTTACCAGACCCGCATGAATGGTGCCGGTATGACCGCATTCTCGGTAGATTATCACGGCGCTGACGATGTTCACACGGATGGCGATGAAGCAACCAGCTATGGTTTGCAGGTCGTGCAGAAGATCGATTCATGGTCTACAGAAACCTATCTCGGCTGGCGCACCTATGAATTGGATCGCTCTGGAATCAACCTACAGGATATCGATGCACTGATTGCCGGTGCGCGGGTTAAGTTCTAGGAGTAGCTTATGAACTGGCACAAGCTGACAGGAATTGCAGTACTGATCTATCTGCTAAGCGGATGCAGCAACGGACAGTACTACCAATACAGCAACAACCTGGAGCAACCTTCAGGTCCCGGCTTACTTAGCGGTCCAGATGGACAGTTCGGCATTACCCGGGAATCCAAATAGCACCTTCCCGGTATGCAAAGGAGACTTCGGTCTCCTTTTTTTGTTTTTGATTTTTCTAGCCACTAGCAGCTGAGCTTGCTCAGCGTTCTAGCTAGCCGGACGTGTCCGGCAATCTAGCCAATGAAATACCTGAAGGCCTTCTAACTTTGTTTCAGTGCGAGGTATATTTTCACCTCGTAAATAGACCAAAAACTTGACACCAAATTATTAGTTTTTTGTTTTTGTTTTTGATTTTTCTAGCCACTAGCAGCTGAGCTTGCTCAGCGTTCTAGCTAGCCGGGCTTGTCCGGCGATCTAGCCACTGTATAAAAGCCTTCGGCTTTTATCCTGTCGCTCCCGATCAACTCCTGTGCCGGTCAGGGTCAGTTTCCGGTTTCCGCTTCCCGCTAAAGTGGCGTGGCGCCTTCCACAATGCTGTAGGTAGTCCGAAAGGAAACCTGGAAGCGCGCTAAATAAAACAATAACAGGAGTAGTTACCATGTGTAGCAACCATGCCAACCGTGGTGTTGTCTATAAAGGCCCGGGTGAAGTCGCTGTTGAATCTATTGCTTTCCCAGAACTGGCGCTGGGCAACCGAAAATGTGAACACGGTGTAATACTGCGTGTTCTGACCACTAATATCTGTGGCTCCGACCAGCATATGGTTCGTGGCCGTACCACCGCTCCATCCGGTCTGGTTCTGGGCCATGAGATCACCGGTCAGATTCTGGAGTGCGGCAGTGACGTCGAGTTCCTGAAGCCGGGTGATATCGTTTCTGTACCGTTTAACATCGCCTGCGGCCGTTGCCGTAACTGTAAAGAGGGCAATACCGGTATCTGCCTCAGCGTGAACCCTGCCCGTCCGGGCGCGGCTTATGGCTACGTTGATATGGGCGGCTGGGTAGGCGGTCAGGCTGAGTACGTCATGGTACCTTATGCCGACTTTAACCTGCTCAAGTTCCCGGATTCTGACCAGGCGATGGAGAAGATCCGTGACCTGACACTGCTATCCGATATATTCCCTACCGGTTTCCACGGCTGCGTTACCGCAGGTGTTGGACCTGGCTCAACTGTGTATATCGCAGGAGCAGGTCCTGTTGGTCTGGCTGCAGCAGTATCTGCTCAACTGCTGGGTGCCGCCTGCGTTATTGTCGGTGATATGATCGAAGATCGCCTGGAACAGGCGCGTAGCTTCGGCTGTGAAACCATCGACCTGCGTCAGGAAGGCGAGATGGCCGATAAACTGGAAGTTATCCTGGGTGAACGTGAAGTTGATGCCTTCGTCGACTGCGTAGGATTTGAAGCCCACGCCTGTGGTTGTAACCACGGAGTTGAAGCACCGGCAACTGTACTGAATTCGGCGATGGAAATGACCCGCGCTGGCGGCCAGATCGGCATTCCGGGCCTGTATGTTACTGAAGATCCTGGCGCTGTGGATGACGCAGCCAAGCAAGGTGCTCTAAGCATGCGCTTTGGCCTGGGCTGGGCAAAATCCCACTCGTTCCATACTGGCCAATGTCCGGTAATGAAATACCACCGCGCGCTGATGCAGGCGATCCTGTTCGATAAGGTCGATATTGCTAAAGCGATCAATGTTCAGGTGATCAGCCTTGAGCAGGCGCCACAAGGCTATGCCGATTTCGATGGTGGCGCAGCGAAGAAGTACGTTATCGACCCGCACGGTAGTGTTGCAGCGTAAAACTATCATCAGATAAAACCAGAAAAGCAAAAGGAGGCAAAAGCCTCCTTTTTTATGTCATAAATTTAACGAGTAAGCATAGAAGTCTTCATTTGTACGCTGAAAACCAAGCTTCTCATACAACCGCTGCCCCGGCGTATTATCTTTTCCTGTCAGCAGGTCAATTCTGGCGGCTCCATGCTCACAGGCAAAAACGGCGGCCTGCTCCATCAGCATTTTACCGGTGCCTGACTTACGCCTGCCCGACTCAACAAACAGATCGTAAAGAATAAATATCTTTATCGCATCCACCGAGCAAAATGATGGATACAACTGAACAAAGCCTATTACTGACCCATCCTCAACAGCTATAAAGATCACCGACTCGCCGTTTTCAATCCGCTCAGAGATAAACCGGGTTGCCAGCGTCAGATCGGTATCACATCGGTAAAACTGCCGATACAGGTCGAAGAGTCGGGCTACATCTGGGATATCAGTTTTATCCGCTCTGATGATTTTCATCGACTCTCCTGTGAATGATCGCGCCCTTGAATTTTAATATTTCGATAGCAATCTCTAAAGATACAGACCCGACAGGGTACAAGAACATACCACCGGATAGGTAATAACAGATATCTCAGATACAAAAAACGCCCCAACAGGAGCGCTTTAGTTTTGTCTTTTTTTATTGTTTAATCGCTCATTATACCGGTTCAGGTAATCAAACTGCTTCAAATGACTCATCTGACCCAGTTACAGCGCTTCAGATTCCTGGGATTCCAGTTCACTGACCGGTTTAATATTTACCGCATGAATTCCGCTATCACCTGGCTTAGTTTCGAACTCGACCGCCTGACCCGCCTTAAGGCTCTTATAACCATCAACAAGAATCGCCGAATAGTGTGCAAACAGATCCTCGTCAAAATCGGACGATATAATAAAACCAAAGCCTTTTACATTGTTAAACCACTTTACCGTTCCCGTATACATCCACTTCACCCATCGACAGATATCGTCATTACGCCCACAACATCCGCATACAGCATCAGAGCGCTCCCCCTTCCTCCCTGAAAACTGTTCTCCTGTGTTTAATATTGAACAACAGTATAGATCTGTATATAGGAAAAAGTCTCAATCTCACTGCTGAGGCCAAATTACTTGATAACTATCAGTTTTTTTTCATAAGAAAAGCTTGGTGGAAGCATCAATATTACGATAAAGGATAGACAGTCCAATAAAAAAGGAGGCTAAGCCTCCCCTTTAATTGGACTGTGATGTCGCTTTAAAAATCGATTACCACATCGCCCTGCGGCACACTGCAGCAAGACAGAACATAGCCTGCCGCCACATCCTCATCGGTGATGCCACCGTTATGGTCCATAGTCGCTTCACCCTCTTTCACCATCACCTTACAGGTACCACAGATACCCATACCACATGCCTTAGGTATATTCAGATCAAGCTTAGATGCTGCAGCATGAAGGGTTTCACCCGGCATAATCTGAATACTCTTACCGGTATTGGCAAAATCGACCCGAATCATTTCAGACTGATCAACTGCCAGAGCTTCTTCCTGAGCGCTATCGGCCTGATCTTTCGCATCCTCGGCGATACCTACCGGAGTCTCACCGAAGGACTCTTCATGGTAGCGGCTCATATCAAAACCGTTACTCTCCAGTAGTTGCTTCATCGCAGCCATGTAAGGACCCGGTCCACAACAAAATACTTCCCGCTCCATGAAATCCGGAGCGATCATCTCCAGCTTAGCCTGATCCAGATAACCGCGATAACCGTGCCATGCCTGACCGTTATCAATCTTTTCGCAGATCAGATGCAGACTGAAATTACCGATCCGGGATGCCATATGATCAAGTTCACGCTGGAAGATAATATCTCCCGGGGTACGGGCACTGTGGGCAAATGCCATATCGACATCGGCATTGGTATCGAAGAACCAGCGGGCCATAGACATCATCGGCGTAATACCCACGCCACCAGACAATAGCAACACTTTGCTGGCTGGATAATCAATACAGTTAAACACACCGACCGGGCCGTGTACTGCCAGCTCATCGCCCTCCTGCATATTATCGTGCAGCCAGTTTGATACTTTACCGCCCGGCGCCCGTTTGACCGTGATAGAGAAACTGTATGGTACCGATGGAGAGCTCGAGATAGTGTACGAACGCATCACCTGCTTTGCATCGATCTCAAGTTCCAGAGTTACAAACTGACCCGGCTTAAAGAAGTACATTACCGGCTGCTCAGACATAAAGCAGAAAGTGCGCACATCCCAGGTTTCTTTAATCACTTTGACGCAACGCACGTTGTGACGACCATTGACCCAGGTCTGAGTGTTAACCGGGATAAAGTTGTCAGCGCTGACAACAACAGGAACTGTATTGGTCATAATCTATCTCTCTTCTAAGGCCTGAAGGCCCTGTGCAAATAACAATTAAACGGCACAGGGATCCCCTGCATTTACCAGTTCCAGCCATTGTCTGCCCAGCACGATTTACAAAATTAACCAGTAACGACAAAAACTTGCTTATTGCGACCAGAGCTTGCCACTGCAAGCCCTGAAGTCGATTTAGGTACAGTCCGATGTCGCAAATGGTCAATCTGCGACAAGGTTCTTGAGCGAGGATAGCGTTATCGGTAATGCCGACACAGTTCGTAGGGTTTTGTCCTAACAGCAACCTGTATGAACAGCGGATTTATAAAAATTGCACTCTGGTGCTTATGAGGATAAAAACAAATGAACCAGAACGATCTGCTGAATACCACCAGCGCCACTATTGAAGATGCAAGGCAGGAGATGGCAAACCTGCTGGAAGCCCGCCCGGCTAACTATTCTCTGCCACAGCCTCTGTATAACGATCCGCAGATGTTTCGCATCGATATGGAAGAGGTATTTCAGAAGGAATGGCTGTTTGTCGGCATGACCAGCGAAGTCCCTTCTAAAGGCGATTATTTCACGGTTGAGATAGGCCAGAATCCTGTCCTGATCGTACGTGATGCCGATGGCAGCGTGAATGCCTTCCACAATACCTGCCGTCACCGTGGCTCACGGGTTTGCACCGAACACCGCGGCAAAGTCGCTAACCTGGTCTGCCCATATCACCAGTGGACCTATGACCTGAAAGGCAACCTGCTGTTCGCCGGTACCGAGATGGGCGATGCCTTCGATATGAAGGCGCACGGCCTGAAGAAAGCACATTGCAAAACCGCTGGCGGTTTCATTTTTATATCCCTGGCTAAGAAAGCACCGGAAGGCGATTTCGATCAGTTCCTGGAGACTCTGGAAGAGTACATGGAGCCGTACGATGTGGAGAACACCAAACTGGCGGTGGAATCCAACATGTACGAGAAAGCCAACTGGAAGCTGGTTATCGAAAACAATCGCGAGTGTTACCACTGCGCCAGTAACCACCCTGAGCTGCTGAATACACTGCTTGAATTTGACGATACCAAGGACCCTCGTGCGTCAAAAGAGTTTGTCGAACTCCACGCTGAGCAATCCGCAGAGTGGGACGCTGAAGGTATCCCCCACGAGCACCAGAGCTTTGGCCCGGGTCTGCGCAACCGTATCGTTCGGATGCCGCTGAAGAAAGGCACCAAGGTAATGACCCTCGACGGTGAAGCCGGCAGTAGTAAACTGCTGGGCCGGATCAAGAATCCACAGATGGGCTCTATGCGTATTCTGCACTTGCCGAACTCCTGGAACCACATGCAGTCCGATCACTTCATCGTATTCCGGGTACTACCGATCTCCGCTCAGGAGTCGCTGGTAACGACAAAGTGGTTTGTCCATAAGGATGCTGTAGAAGGTGTTGATTACGACCCTGCACGTCTGCGTCAGGTATGGGACGCTACCAATGAACAGGATCGTATCCTGGGTGAAGAAAATCAGCGCGGTATCAACTCTGTCGGTTATCAGCCTGGGCCTTACTCAGAGACTTTTGAGTTCGGTATCATTAACTTTATGGAATGGTACAGCGAGACAGTACAAAGCAACTTGAAAAGCAAGTAAACACTTGATATTGTTGAATAAAAAACCGCCCTATGGCGGTTTTTTTATTAATTCAGTAGCTAGATCGCGGCTTTGCCGCTAGCTAGAACACATCGCAAGCGATGCTGCTAGTAGCTAGAAAAAACCTTCTATCCGGCTGCGGTTTATCAGAGGCTCCGATACTTCGTAAGTCAAGACTTTAAACCCTGCTTAAAAAAAATGTTCTGCTACCCTTAATACTGTTTCAATTGAATTGAATTGACGTAACTCCGTGCCACTGGCACTGGGCGACTAAGGGGGACATATGCAAACACTGAATTTAAACGAGAACGTGCTGGGCTGGGACTGCGATACTTTAGAGGTCAGTTATAACGGTAAGATAAAGACCTTTGATACCGTATGGGAACTGGAAGAGTACCTGGATCACCGTTACGGTGTGTTACTGGTCAGTGAAGAAAGCCTGACCGACGAAACACTGCACTAATACGCATTTTAGTTACACACCCATGGTAAAAAGCTTCAATGACACAGGGACACAGGGACACAGGGACACAGGGACACAGGGACACAGGAAGAGTAACCGGATAGCTGCTACGACGACTACGGGTTAATGAAGAAAGCCTGACCAACGAAATCCTACACATATATGAATGTTGCCATTTTCTAAGTTCTTACAAACCGCCCCAGAGAGGCGGTTTTTTTTTGCGCTCAGTAACTTGAACACCTTATTCTGGGTACTGTTTTAACAATATGGACTCGACTATGACGGCAGCTTTTAGCATTCTAATTCATGGTTGTTCACTTCCCTGATCAAAACTGATCATTTGGCAACCAATAGCTTTTAATATAATCAGATTGTGAACAACAGCTCTGAATTACACAGCTCGTCACGCTATCTTATAAGTTGATGGAATTAAGGAATACCGCATGACCATGAAGCTAACTATCAAGGAAAAAATGTACCTGCTGGCAGCGGCTGTTGCGCTGGTTTCACTATTAATCCTGAGTATAGCCTTATACGGTACTCATACTTTAGACCAGATATCCTCGACTCAGGATCTGGCACGGCAAGTCAACTCTCAGATGCTGATGATGCGTCGCTATGAAAAAGATTTTATCAGCCGCAATGATCTGAAGTACCAACAGAAATTCCATCAGCAAATGGAGGAACTGAAAACCAATAGCCAAACTCTGACAGAGTTTAAGGCTGAAGCAGGGATACCTACTGATAATATTACCGGGCTGATCACCATATTTAACAAATATGATGCAGAGTTTGATCGCCTGGTTGATATCCAGAAACAGCTTGGCTTCGACCATAAGACCGGCTTGCACGGCAAACTGCGTAAAGCAGTACGCGATGCTGAAGAGCAACTCGCCAGTACAGGTGATTTAAGCCTGACCAACGCAATTCTGGAACTGCGCCGGAACGAGAAAGACTTTATCCAGCGTAAGGAACTTAGCTACAGCGCACAGTTTGATGATAACCTGCGGCGGTTCATGACGGTACTGGATAACAGCCACATCAGCAACGCAAACAAACACTCCATCAGTAACTTAATGAAGGCCTACAACACCTCATTCCAGAATATGGTTGCCGGCTATAAGGATCGCGGCCTGGACTCAACTTCGGGGATTCAGGGTGATATGCGAGCCGCGGCCCACCAATCAGAGGCCTTATTGCAAGAGGTCATAGCCGACACCCTGGGCATGACTAAAATCAGGCACGATCAGGTCGAGACCGCTATTACCGTATCAGTTCTTGTATTAGCATCGCTGCTGGTGATATCGCTGATTCTGCTGGTTCGAAATATCGTCGGCGCCCTTGAACGTATCGTCAATCAAATGAAATGTATCGCAGAAGGAGAAGGTGACCTGCGGGTACGTCTGCCGGATGAAGGCCGCGATGAAATAGCCCGCCTTTCTGCCAGTTTTAACTTGTTTGTAAGCCGCATTCAGGAGCTGGTGAAAGAAGTTTCCGATGCGGCGCTCAGCCTGGCCGATGCTGCCGAAAAATCAGCAGCATCGGTTGATCAGACCGCAGAGATGCTCAATCAGCAACAACATGAAACCGACCAGGTTGCGTCAGCTATTACTGAGATGAGCGCCACTGTGGCCGAGGTAGCAAGTAGTGCTGCCACTGCAGCACAGGCGACACAGGCTGCCAATGCTGACAGCCAGCGCGGCAAGGATGTGGTCGATGAAAGCGCTAGTGCTATTCGTAATCTGGCCTCTGAGGTTGAAGCCGCCGCAGACGTTATTCATCAGCTCTCAGAACGATCGGTCTCTATCGGCTCAGTCGTTGATGTCATCAGTGAAGTCGCCGAACAGACTAATTTACTGGCTCTGAATGCCGCCATTGAAGCGGCCCGAGCCGGTGATCAGGGGCGGGGATTCGCAGTTGTAGCCGATGAAGTCAGAATCCTGGCCCAGCGCACCCAAAACGCGACCAACGATATTCACACTATGATTGAAGAATTACAGCATGGGACCCAGAATGCCACTACTGTAATGGAAACCAGCCGCGAATCTGCAGGCATTGTAGTAAGCCAGGCCGTCGATGCAGGTCAGGCTCTGGATTCCATTACCGACGGCGTCAGTACTATCAGCGATCTCAATACGCAGATTGCCAGCAGCTCGGAACAGCAGGCAGCGGTATCCGATGAAATAAGCAAAAGCATTATCAACATCAGCAACTATGCCCAGCAGACTTCGGCGAGTGCAAGCCAGATCCGCACTGCAAGCTCAGAGCTGGCGCAACTGTCACAAAAACTATTTAGCCTGACCAGCCAGTTCAAGGTTTGAAGATTGAATTCTGAGGATTGAGTTCTAAGGAGTGAGTTTTGAGGACTGAGCTGTGAAGTTTCAGATACTTGTAAATCACCCCAGACGGTCGCTTGCTTCAGGCCTGCAGATACTATCGAAACAGGCCCCTTATCCTTTATCGACGTTTTGTTGCAATCAGGGAGGCAAGCCTCCCTTTTCTTAAAAAAGTAAAAGCAAAATCACCCGCAAGGGAATAGAAAAGAAAGGAACCGTTAGCGATATTTACATTTAAGAAATTCAGAGTTAGACATACATATCTGGAGACGTTATGGGAAATGAGACACTGGGGATTCTTGGGGTTGGCCATCTAGCCTCATATACCGTGAAAGGACTTCGTAATAGTGGTGATCAGCGAGGGATTGTTCTTTCACCAAGAGGCTCAGAAACCGCAAAGATACTCTCTGAGAGCTGCCACTGCAGCGTTGCTGCCGATAATCAGAGTGTTATTGACCAAAGTAATATCCTGCTGCTGGCTGTCAGGCCTGACGCCCTGGACAGCCTGCTGACTGGCCTTAGGTTCAAACCTGGCCAAACTGTTATCTCCGTCATGGCCGGTGTCACATTACCGCAGCTACAGCAATTTCCGGAACTAACCGATATATGCCTGGTACGCGCCCTGCCCTCCGCCAGCGCCGAAGCCTGCACCGGTGCCATACCGTTATATCCGGCAAATACCAAAGCAGCAGATCTGTTCAGCCGGATCGGCAAAGTAGTTTCACTGGAGTCCGAAGCGCTATTCGATGTCGCACTATCCCATGCCTGCCTTCACGGCTGGAGCTACTTCCTTATCCAGCAAATAATAGACTGGAGCACCGATCAGGGCATGGACCTGGACACCGCCCGACTAATGGTCGCCCACTCAATCGGCAGCGCCGTCGAGTTTGGCGAAGCGAATCCTCAACTCAGCTACGGTGAAATCGGCAGATCGATCGCCACTGAAGGCACCTTCACCCGCAAGGGAATAGATCAGATAGAAGCCGGTAACGGCATCAGCAGCTGGGTTGATGCAATGAATGAAATACTGAGACAGGCGAAGTAATAAGCCCAAACTGAGAAATCAGTTTATTACTTCCCTGAAGAAAAAAGAGGTGCTACCTCCTTGTCCACTTCACTTAGTTTTAATTAGCACCCAAAGCATACTCAGCCTCTGTTGCTTCTTCCCACCAGAAGACATTCTGCCGAGGCTGCCCAAGCACCAGTGGCTCACCAATTTTTGGCGTCGCAAGTGTTACCGATGCGTCCCAGGCCAGACTGGAAATCCGCTCTAAAGGTTCATACCAGGCATGCAAAGCCAGATCGAAAGTTCCATTATGTACAGGCATAAGTTGCTTGCCACGTAAATCCTGGTGCGCCTGCAAAGTTTGCTCTGGAGTCATATGAACATCCGACCAGAGTTCATCATAAGCACCATTTTCTATCATCGTCAGATCGAAAGGTCCAAACCGTTCACCAATCTCTTTAAAGCCATCAAAATAACCACTATCACCGCTGTAAAACAGATTGTATTCCGGCGTTCGGATAACCCATGAGGCCCACAGAGTCTGATTCCGATCGGTCATTCCCCGCCCCGAAAAATGTTGTGCCGGGGTCGCCGTCAGATTCAGCTGTCCGATCTGAACCGAGTGCCACCAATCCAGCTCAGATATTTTTTCTGCGTGCACACCCCATTTTTTTAAATAGCCGGCAACACCCAGCGGTACTACAAAGTGATCGGTCTTTTCTGCCAGCTGACGAATACTCTGCTCATCAAGATGATCATAATGATCGTGGGATATCAGCACTCCCTCAAGCGGTGGCAGCAGCGCAAGACTAACTGGCACCTGGTGAAATCGCCTGGGTCCGGCCCAGCTTACCGGAGAGGCACGATCAGAAAATACCGGATCAATCAGCCAGTGCTTTCCCTTGACGGCCAGTAACAGGGTCGAGTGACCAAGCCTGTAGATCACAGTTTCCGAGCACTCTACACTCAGCTGCAACGGATCAATCGGTAGTACCGGAATATCCACAGCAGGCACTGCTGTTGAGGGTTTATTGAAGAAATAATGCCAGGCTATTTTTACCGTCTGAGCTGCCCCCGCTAACTGAGTCTCATCAGGGTTTCGGAATTCGCCAGCGCTGAACTGAACAGAATCCGGATATGCCTTCTTTGTCTGATTTACAGAACAACTGATAACACCTGCCACAATAAATCCTCCCAGCAATAAGGTTGTTAATTTTTTCACGACGACCTTCCAATCCTGAATGAACTTTCGGATAGCCAAAAGTAAACTATACGGTGTAGTTTACAATCAAGTTTCCAAAAGTAAACCCTGCAGTGTAAAATTTACGAATCACTAACAGGAACCAAACCAGATGAATCAGCGTGAGCGAAAACGGGCAGCCATCATTGAAGCCGCGATAGGCGAGTTTCTCGAGAACGGATTTCAGGGCAGTAGTATGGATGCCATCTCAGCCAGAGCGGAAGTATCTAAACGTACCGTTTATAACCACTTCGCCAGCAAGGAAGCCCTGTTTCAGGCGATTGTCCTGCAACTGTTTCAACTCAGCGCAGAACAACAGGACTATAGTTACCACTGTGATATTTCACTTGAGCAACAGTTAACCGCGATCGCTCAGCGTAAGATTGAGATGTTCCGGGACGAACATATGCATGGTTTGGTCAGGGTTATTTTTGCCGAATGTATCCATTCTCCCCACCTGATAAGTGAAGCACTGCAGCAGTTCCAGGAACAGGAACAAGGGCTGGATAGCTGGATCAGCGCAGCCATTACCGACGGTAGATTCAAAAAAGCCGATCCGCACTACACAGCAGAGCAGTTTATGGGGCTGATCAAAAGCGTTACTTTCTGGCCTCAACTGTTGATGGGGCAACCAATGCCCGAGGAACAAAAGTGTCAGTTGATTATCAAAGACAGCGTCACTATGTTTCTCAATTACTACGCTGAACCGAGAGCTGAGTGAGAAAAAGCCAGCTGAAGACTACGCGATTTCAGTCTCGATTAATGCAACGAGGGAACAGCAATAGCAGTCCTTATCAAAGCTCCGGTGTATTACCGGCTACTTCAGGTTACTCTTCGATCAAAATCGCCAAAGCTGTGCGTACTTCCGGCAGCATAATTGATTCTTTTTCCTTAAGCTCTGCAACAGCGATAGCGAACTGAGTTTTGATTGTTTCATCCTGCTCCACCAACCAGGCCAGCGCCGCCTGGCTACATTGCTCCGGCGTCCACCCCTGGTCCAGTTGCACGCCTGCACCTTGCAGAAACTCAAAAAAATCATCCTGATCTATCAGGTCCGTAATCATCATTACTCAGTCACTCCAAATTCTAACAATCGCTATAGCGGTATGTTTCGAGATAGTCTACACGCAAAAAGCCGGCACAAGGCCGGCTTCGATCTTTCATACTACAGTATTAACGAACTTCTGAATGCAAGCCTTTGTACAAGCTTACACACATCAGCAACAGCACTACTGTAAATGGCAGACCTACAGTTATAGCACCCGCCTGCAACGCAGTCAGCGCTTCAGAACCACCACCATACAACAGTACACCGGCAATTGTTCCCTGCAGTACTGCCCAGAAGATCCGCTGTGGCACTGGCGCATCAACCTTACCACCGGCAGTGATTGAGTCGATAACTAGAGAGCCTGAGTCTGATGAGGTGATGAAGAACACCAGTACCAGAACAATCGCCAGAATGGAAGTCATCTCTGTCAGTGGCAGATTCTCCAGCATATGGAACATCGCCAGGGATACATCACCGACACCCTTAGTCAGTTCACCAACACCTGCCTGAATCTGATCCAGTGCATTACCACCAAAGGCAGCCATCCATACCGCGGTTACCAGGGTAGGAATCAGCAGCACCGCAGTCATAAACTCACGTACCGTCCGGCCCTTCGAAATACGGGCAATAAACATACCCACGAAAGGCGACCATGATACCCACCACGCCCAGTAGAACACAGTCCAGCCTGTGTAGAACTTATCGTCCTCACGACCGACCCAGTTACTAAGCGGAATAATATCGCTGGCATAGCTGGTCAGAATGCCGAAGAAGTTACCAAAAAACGCGGTAACAGATCCGGCAACAACGATGAACAGCAGCAGCACCCCTGCAATAATCATGTTGATGTTACTCAACACTTTAACGCCGCCATCCAGCCCCCGTATGACAGAGAAGATAGCGATAGCGGATACCGCAATGATAATACCGATCTGGGTAGAGATATTGTTATCAATACCAAACAGGAAGTTCAGACCACCTGACGCCTGGGAAGCACCCAGACCAAGCGAGGTCGCAAGTCCAAAGATTGTAGCCAGTACCGCTACGATATCAATTACGTGGCCAATTGGCCCCCAGACACGCTCACCCAGTAACGGGTAAAAAGCGGAACGGATGGTCAGAGGCAGACCTTTGTTATAGGTAAAGAACGCCAGCGCCAGTGCAACTACACCATAGATAGCCCAAGGATGCAGACCCCAGTGGAACATGGTCGCGCCCATTGCAGCGGAAGCACCTTCCGGAGTATTCGCAGCAGCATTCAGCGGTGTACCCCACCAGTCAGTGTAATACGCAACCGGCTCGGCAACACTCCAGAACATCAGACCGATACCCATACCAGCAGCGAACAGCATGGAGAACCAGGACATACGACTATGCTCAGGCTTAGCTTGCGCGCCACCCAGACGAATTTTACCAACGGGCAGGAAAATAAGTGCGATACAGAACACAACAAAGACGTTGCCGCCGATCATAAACAGCCAGTCAAAGGTTTCGATTGACCAGGTGCGTGCTCCGACCAGCATCTCTTTAGCATCGGCAGGAAAAATCAGTGCCAGGACGACAAAAGCAAGGATCGCCAATGCGCTGGTACCGAATACAGGGTTCAGGATATCCATGCCCATGACCTGGACGTTATCCTGCCCGGCTTTGTAATCGGTAGTATACGCTGCCGACTTAGGACCGGTTTGGACTTTTTGGTTCATAGAACTACTCCAGTTGTTTTTATTATGGGTCACAGGATAAGTTTTAACAGGGTCAAATTAGCCAGGGTCTGCCCGTGTGTCTCTCATCAACCTTATCCGGTGACATAGCCAAATTCAGCAGAAACAAAACCGGTTACCGGTTCTGGTTATTCGCTAAACAGGGCCTATCCATCTTACGAGCTGTCAGCGCTGCAAAAGTTACTTTTTGCGACACATATACTGCGAAGCTGTCTGTTTTCGACAACTGTTATTTTCGCCAACTGTGAATCTGGCAAGGAACTGAGTGCTGCCGCGGAGAGTATAGGCAAGTTAAAAAAAAAGCCACTCCATAGCCGTGAAGTATGGAGTGGCAAATTGCCTGGAAGGGAATCCGGTGACAGATTCAGTTTTCGGGTCAGGCTGTTTCAGGTTGAAGCCTTCAAATTGAAACCCTTCAAAATAAAACAAGGTGCAAGAAGCAAGATCAATACTACCCACACCTGAACCTGCACAAATTTCTTTTAGCGACAAATACCATCCGTTTAACGACTTTTATAAACAGATCCAGACGCAACAGAAAATCCAACTAAGACTTTATTAATCAGCCCTTATTGGACAGAGCTTATACCCCAAACAAAAAAAGCCACCTCAAACCTGAAGCATGAGGTGGCATCCGCTATTCAAGCGCGACTTAAATAAAATTCGGACCTCAGCCCGGACAACGAAGGGGTTGCTGGCCGGACTTAAGTGTCAGAATTCAGCTAAGGCAGCGTTTACTTTTCCTTAGTGAATAGCGGTTATTAAAAGTTTAGAAGTGCCACTTAAGCAGCAGCGCAGGGTTGCGCTCATCAGCACCATCTATACCAAACTTGTTGTTCCAATAA
This sequence comes from Amphritea sp. HPY, assembly GCF_050870985.1. Taxonomy (NCBI): domain Bacteria; kingdom Pseudomonadati; phylum Pseudomonadota; class Gammaproteobacteria; order Oceanospirillales; family Oceanospirillaceae; genus Amphritea; species Amphritea sp. HPY. The sequence goes on from NZ_CP194015.1 coordinate 2,452,550, forward strand.
GCATACTCGACACCTACATAAACCGGAGAGCTCGTGCCTATAACCTTACCCGCATTCCATTTCAGCTGAGAGGTGAAGTTCATTTCTGTTTCAAGATCATCAGTAGAGCTGGCCAGATCGAGGAAACCGTCATACAGTAATTCAGCCGAACCCAGTTCAAATGGTACGCCCCATGTCAGGGTCAGCTGTTCGTTATTTTCAGTCTGCTCATTGTTAGCATAATAAAAATTGGCGTTCAGATAACGAAAGCCTGGTACATCAAAGCTAAACCCGACACCTGCCAGGTAGTTATCAAAACCACCCTTAAAGTTTTCACCACTTTCCCAGGTACCTGCCAGCAATACATCCTTCACCGGACCAAAAGACAGATCGGAACCGGTCAGGTAGCCCAGGCTTACACGAGGTGAAAACTCGAGGTAGTTTTCCACGCCTTCATCATCGGACTTAAGGCGGTCCATGAAGAAGAAAGTATCTCCCCAGGTGTGGCCGCTGGCGTGTTCAAAGGTATACACCTGACGGTCAGGGTCACCAACTTCATAGTCACTCCCCTTCAGATAACTCAGGCTGAAATCGCTCCAGAGTTTTTCAGCAGATGCGGTAGTTGAAACCAGTGCGCCGGCCAAGAACAGTGCTGCTGATGACTTAATATGCATGTTTTATTTCCTTAGTTTTTATTGTTATTTCAGTTTTTAGATAAAAAGGTGCCCTACCAGCCAGTTAAGGCCGGTATTGCAAGCTTGCGTTAAAGAATTATTACCGCTCAGAGCAGAGCGGTATTGCTATTCAGGTCGTGATTAGTTCAGGTCACTGTTGCCAGTTTACGCGCCAGTGATTTCTGACGCGCAATCAGGTCGTTCAGATCCTGCCCCACAATTGCGCCATCAAGTACCCGCCATTCCCCGGCGACCATCACCCGGTCAGCCTGATGAGCACCACATAACACCAGAGCCGCTAACGGATCTCCGGCGCCGGCGAAGCGCAATTCGTCCAGTTTAAACAGGGCAATATCCGCCTGCATACCCACTTCCAGCTTGCCAATGTCTTGCCGCCCCAGACAGCGGGCAGATCCTTCGGTAGCCCATGACAGCACCTTCTGGTGGGTAATTTCGTCTGCGCGATAACGCAGCCGTTGTAGCAGAAATGCCTGTCGCACTTCCTGAATCATATTGGAGCCGTCATTCGAGGCTGAGCCATCGACACCCAATCCAACCGGGCTGCCCGCCCGCTCCAGATCAAGCGTCGGACACATACCCGATGCCAGCAACATATTAGAAGACGGACAGTGAGCGATTCCGGTACCCGCTTCACCCAACCGACGGATCTCATCGTCGTTGAAGTGAATACCGTGCGCCAGCCAGACCTGATCATTAAGCCAACCGACTTTCTCCAGATAGTCCAGCGGACGAAGGCCGAACATCTCAATACAGAACGCTGTCTCATCATGGGTTTCAGCCAGATGCGTATGCAATCTGACACCATGTTTCTTCGCCAGATCAGCACTCGCTCGCATCAGGCTTTCACTGACAGAGAAAGGAGAGCAAGGCGCCAAAGCAACCTGGCTCATCGCGCCCTCACCCGCCTGATGATAGCGTTGAATTAAGCGTTCGCTGTCGGCCAGGATAGTATCTTCATCCTGTACCGTACTCTGCGGTGGCAGACCACCATCATCTACCCCCAAACTCATCGAACCACGGGTAAGGTGTACCCGCATACCGAGTTTTCGGGCCTGTTCCATCTGAATATCGATGGCATTTTCCAATCCATCCGGAAACAGATAATGGTGATCGCTTGCCGTAGTACAACCTGACAACAGCAACTCTGACAAAGCCACCTGGGTAGAGACTTCGATCATTTCCTGCCCCAGTCGCGCCCACACCGGATAGAGGCTTTTCAGCCAGCTAAACAACGATTTATTAAGCGCCTGAGGGTAAGCCCGGGTCAGGGTCTGATAGAAATGATGATGACTGTTAATCAGTCCCGGTAACATCACATGCTCCCGGGCGTCAAACACTTCATCAACTGAGCTAACTGGTGTTGCGCCACTGGCAACAAGCTCAACAATACGTTGTCCTTCAATCACTATGCCGCCGGCACAGTGATTATCAAGGGTCGCCAGTGGTGCCTTAATCCAGATACGTTGCGAACTGTTCAACGTTATTACTCCGTCCAGTACTCTAAAGTTATGTTATCAAGTAGTGCTATTAAATATTATCTGTCGACCGATACAGGAACCGGTTCAGCACTCTGCTGATCGTCCTGCTCTTGTGCGGCTGCTTCTTGCTCTTCTTCAACCAGATCTTCCGGCAGAATAATATTCAGGAAGATAGCTGAAAAAGCACCGATTGTGAGAGGGTTACCGATAATACTCTTCATTTGATCAGGCATTGAAGACAGTACCTCAGGTACAAAGTCGACACCAAGTCCCAAACCGATTGAAATAGCAGTAATGAACATTGCCCTGCGATCAAGACCACTCTCGGCAATAATTTTAACACCGGCCATCGCTACGGTACCAAACATGATCAGAGTAGCACCGCCAAGCACCGGTTTAGGCATCTGCTGCAGTACACCGCCGATAATCGGGAACAAGCCGAGCAGAACCAAAATCGCTGCAATAAATAAAGCAACATAACGACTTGCCACGCCAGTCAGCTGAATCACACCATTGTTCTGGCTGAATGTAGTCATTGGCAGACTGTTCAGAGTCGATGCGATGGCAGAGTTAACACCATCAGCCATAACACCACCCTTGATACGCTTAATAAACAGTGGACCTTCAACCGGTTGCTTAGAAACCATGCTGTTAGCTGTCAGGTCACCGGTGGTTTCCAGTGCAGTAATCACATAAATAATAGCGATAGGAATGAAAGCGGCCAGATCAAAGTTAAAACCATACTTAAACGGCACAGGCACTGATATTAATGGTAATGTGCTCAGGCTGCTGAAATCAACTTTACCCATCGACCATGCGACAACAAATCCGACCGTCAATCCCATGATCACTGCACTTAAACGCAGCATATGCACTTGAAAGCGGTTAAAGATAACGATAGTAATCAGCACCAGGGCGGCAAGTAACAGGTTAACCGGAGAACCCAGGTCAGGCGCACCAAAGCCACCGGCAATATCAGTCATTGCAATCTTGATCAGGTGCAAACCGATCAGGGTAATGATGGTACCTGTAACGATTGGGGTAATGATTTTCTTAAGCTTATCGATGAAACGGCTTAAAATAATCTCCACGAAAGCCGCCAGAAAGCAGACGCCGAAAATAGTTGCCAGAATATCTTCTGGTGTGCCGCCTCTGTTTTTCACAATAAAGCCGGCAGCCAGGATGGAACTGAGGAATGCAAAGCTGGTGCCCTGCACGCAAAGCAATCCGGAACCAACCGGTCCGAAACGTCGCGCCTGAATGAAAGTACCAATACCCGATACGATAAGCGCCATGCTGACCAGGTAAGGTATTTCACTACCTAAGCCAAGCACCCCGCCCACAATCAAGGTTGGTGTAATGATACCAATGAAGCTTGCCAGCACATGCTGCAACGCTGCAAAGGTTGAAACGGAAAATCCGGGTCTATCGTCCAGTCCGAAAACCAGATCGTTTGATGATGAGTTGCCTTGTGCCATCGTGTATCACCTTATTTATTGTTATATCGGTTTAGCTTCTGGCCCTATCCTTAGCAGCCATCGGCGCACGGTTCAGTTGATCATGTTGTCACCGAACACCACAAAAGATAAACAAATATCAAGAAAACATCCAGACAATTGTATACATAAATGTATCCACAATATGAAATATTGCTTTCTTTCAATTAAAAAACAATAGTTTATGGAAAAATTACACTTATGTAATTAAGACGAATGGATGAATAAAAGATCTCTGAAAACAGCATATTGCACAGTACAAAATGGCATCAACAGGACAACAATGTATCCATATATAAAAAGTTTATGGATACATATTCACAGTATGAATAAAAATACGCAGCAACAAATAGCTAAACGACACAGTTGATACGGCACTGCAGTGGCTCAACGTCCTACAGGCTGCGCAAAGGAGAAGATGATCGGAATAATGGGTGACAGAAAATAAAAAGCCCCCATACCTGAAGGTATGGGGGCTTATAAACAGTTATGAATAACCTTATTTATGCCTTCATATGCCCGGCATGGAAGCGCATGTGCTCCTCAATAAAGGAGGCGATAAAGTAGTAGCTGTGATCGTAGCCCGGCTGCATCCGCAACTCGAAATTGAGACCGCTGGATGCCACAGCCCTGACCAGCTGTTCCGGCTGCAGCTGCTCAGCCAGGAACTGATCTTCACTGCCCTGATCCACCAGCGTCGGCGGTACTGAGCGAGCCTTCCTGATCAATTCACAACTGTCATACTGGCGCCATGCTTCGCGGTCATCACCAAGATAGCTAGTAAAAGCCTTCTGCCCCCAGGGGGCCTGCATCGGGTTACAGATCGGACTGAATGCGGATACCGAACAGAACTGCTGCGGATTTTTCAGTGCAATCATAAGTGCACCGTGTCCACCCATGGAATGCCCACTGATGGACCAGCGATCGGTCACCGGAAACTCCTGCTGCACCAGCTGCGGCAACTCATTTACGATGTAATCATACATCCGGTAATGCTTAGCCCAGGGCTGCTCAGTCGCATTGACATAGAAGCCGGCACCCAGCCCTAAATCATAAGCGCCTTCAGCATCATCCGGTACATCTTCACCCCGTGGGCTGGTATCCGGCACCACTATAGCAACACCCAGCTCAGCAGCTATCCGGTGAGCACCGGCCTTCTGCATGAAATTTTCATCGTTGCAGGTCAGACCTGACAGCCAATACAGAACCGGTACTTTTTGACCCGGTTCGCCATGTTCACCCTGCTCTACCTGCGGCGGCAGATACACGGCAAAGCGCATCGAGCAGCCCAGGGTTTCTGAGTAGTGATTATATTGCCGCTGCCAACCACCAAAGCTGCGGTTGGCTGAAATGTTTTCCATAGTCATGAATCAGTCCTTCTGGCCATATTCGATAACGGTACGGATGCTCTTACCTTCGTGCATAAGGTCGAAGGCCTCGTTGATATCTTCCAGCGGCATACGGTGGGTGATGAAATCATCCAGACTGAATTCGCCCGCCATATATCGATCAACATAACCAGGCAGCTCAGAACGGCCCTTGACGCCACCAAAAGCGGAACCTTTCCATACCCGACCGGTTACCAGCTGGAACGGGCGGGTTGAGATCTCCTGACCGGCACCGGCAACACCGATAATGACAGACTCACCCCAGCCTTTATGGCAGCATTCCAACGCAGAACGCATGGTATGTACGTTACCGATACACTCGAAAGAGTAGTCCACACCACCGTCAGTCAGCTCAACAATCACTTCCTGAATCGGCTTCTCGTAATCCTTAGGATTAATACAATCGGTCGCACCCAGTTTACGTGCCAGGTCGAACTTGGTTTCGTTAATATCGATAGCGATAATACGACCAGCCTTAGCCATCGCAGCACCGATAATCGCAGAGAGACCAACGCCACCCAAACCGAATACGGCAACAGTCGCGCCCTCTTCTACCTTAGCGGTATTCATCACTGCGCCCATACCTGTAGTCACACCACAACCTAACAGGCAGACTTCATCCAGCGGGGCTTCTTTATTAACCTTGGCCAGCGCAATTTCTGGCAGTACTGTGTACTCAGAAAAAGTAGAACACCCCATGTAGTGGAAGATCGGCTCGCCATCTTTATAGAAACGGGTAGTGCCGTCTGGCATCAGGCCTTTACCCTGGGTCTCACGAATCTTCTGGCACAGGTTAGTCTTGCCGGATTTACAGAATTTACACTCGCCACATTCCGGTGTGTACAGCGGAATAACATGATCACCGATCGCAACACTGGTAACACCTTCGCCAATCTGCTCAACAACGCCGCCACCCTCGTGCCCCAGGATCGCAGGAAAAATACCTTCCGGGTCTTCACCGGACAAGGTAAACGCATCCGTATGACAAACACCGGTAGCAACAATTCGTACCAGTACTTCACCTGCCTGTGGCGGCATTACATCAACTTCTTCGATAGACAGAGGTTGGCCCGGGCCCCAGGCAATAGCAGCTTTTGACTTAATCATTGTTTGCTCCAGCAGAAAACGTTTTATTATTCAGTAACCTGCCCCAGCCATTTGCAAACCGGCCAGAAAGATAGCGCGCTAATACAGGTTACTCAGTTATTTTAAAAGATTGTTATTTCAAAGTAGATAAAGATCAGGGTAGTAAAAGAATAGCGAAAGGATATGCCCGGGAGCGACTTTTTATTTCAGAATCCGGTCGCCCCGGGAAACAGGTAAACGATTTAGCGCAGCACGCCTTCTTCCAGCAGCAGATCAAAGATGGCCTGCGCCTGCTCGGCAGCTGGCTCATTTTTCATCACTTTACCACCATCGCCCTGGGCTTTGGCAGTCGCCGCTTTAAATCGTTCCGCTGCGGTTTTGGCTTTAACCATTTTCAACCGCTTCGGTCGTTTGCGGGCCGGCGCTTCACTCCACTCATCACGTACAACGTCGGTTGTAGCTGATGTCGATTGGAGATCCATCTCAGCACGACTGGCGGGACCAAAAGCACTCTGACGCGCTTCCTGCGCTGCATTATCAACGCTGGCTACAAACGGCAGTCGAACCTTCAGCGCACGACGCTGACCACGCGGCAACGCCTGCAGTATTTCAGCAACCCCGCCTTCCACAGAGACGATATCAGCAATACGAGGTACCAGCGGCCAACCCAGCTGTTCTGCTAACTGATAAGGCACCATACCGGACGACTCACCGCTTTCAGCGCGCACACCGGCCAGCACAATATCAGGGCCATGCTGTTTCAGGTAATCACTCAGGGACGCGATCGCATCAGCTGAGGGATCCATCTCCAGCACCCGGATTGAGTTCAGGCCCATACCAGCATAGCTACGTAATGCCTGCTGTTGCGGATCACCGGCATGAAGTACTGTCAACTGCCCCTGAGATGAAGAGCCGCTGCATAGACTCATACCCAGTTCTACGGCACGGCCATCCTGTTCTGCGCGCCGCTCACGACCCGACTGTGGGTGCTTACCCACCGAGATCAGGGAGACGATATTCAGATCGTTGGCAAAACGCTGCCCTGCTTGCTTATGCTGCATCCTGATCACCTCCTTCAGTCTGTTGCTGACGGAAGTTTTCCGCCAGTTTCGTCAGTTCAGCAAGAATCTCTTCGCTGTCACCGATTGTGCTTAGTGCAGCACTCTTCACCATGTCACAACCGGCATCAGTATTAATCGCAACGATCTTATCGCACTGACCAATACCCTGCATATGCTGGATCGCACCGGAGATACCCACCGCAATATAGACCCGGGCGGTAACCCAGGTACCAGTAGCACCGACCTGACGGAAACGTGGCATAAAGCCATCGTCAACCGCTACCCGGCTGGCACCTTCTGTCGCACCCAATGATGCGGCTGTGGCGTGGAACTGATCCCAGTTATGGATACCATTACCGGCAGAGAGGATAAACTCAGCTTCACCCAGCGGTATCGCATTCGGATCAACCGCTACCTGACCCTGATCCTGAAGCTGTGCAATAACCGTCGGCACATGCGCCAACTCAACTGGCAACGCTTCATGACGGGTTTCATCGATCGGATCGGCACACTCTTCCGCCAGCATCAGCAGACGAGGAGTAGCGCGGGTAATATCACTGGTACCACCGGCACCCCGGCTGACGGTCGTGGCATTATCTACCTGCCACGCCTGTACCGCTGGCCGTTCATTGATGCGTGCCGCCAGACGGGAACCAAGATCGGTGCCGCCATTTACGCTATCCGGGAACAACCAGTGTTTCGGCTGGTAGGCATTTTCAACCTGAACCAGTGCCGTCAGTTGTTGCTCAGGGCAGTAACCCTGGTATTCATCACCATCGAGTAACAACAGACGGTCAACACCCGCCTTATCAAAGGCATCTTCTTTACTGCTGCCGAAGCAAACAGCAAGTACCGCGCCCTTCTCGTCTGAAGAGTCTCCGATACCATTGGCCAGCTTATGCGCCTGGCCGATAACATCTTTATCGTGACTGGTCAGACGACCGCCGACCATATCCGGCACTACGACAATGTAGAAGTCCGGATTCTCTACCTTATGCAGCGGCAGTTCAGCTTGTGCTGCAGTCCCACTACGGCGACCTTTACCGGACGCCGCGGCATTGCCTTTCAGGCGATCAATACGTTTGATACCGTTAGGCCCGATGAAGCCTACCTTATGCGGATTCTTACGCAGCAACCCGGAAGGGCCCCGGACTTCAACGTCATCGCTAACCGATACAGTACCGTGCAGCGGATGTAGCCTGTTGCGGGCGATCCACTCAGCGCGGGGATCTCTACGAATGATATCGCTCATCAGTGAACCTCCTCTATCAGCTGGCCGGCTAATATCTCAGCAATATCTTTTACTTCCGGACGTGGTTCAACCACGCCTTCCAGCATCGCAGTACACTGCTGACAGCCAACCGCTACCAATTCCGCCCCGGTGCTGTTTACATCTTCCATCCGCATATCGGCGATACGACGCTCACCCGGAATATCAGTAATCGGTGCACCACCACCGCCGCCACAGCAACGGGAACGGAAACCTGAACGCTCCATTTCGGCAATCTCGACACCCAGCGAACGCAGTAGTTCACGCGGCGCTTCGTATTCACCGTTATACCGGCCCAGATAACATGGATCATGATAGGTCACAGTGCCTGCACTCAGGTTATCCAGCTTCAGCTTGCCCTGCTGTACCAACTCATTCAGGTAAGTCGTATGATGCAGCACTTCAACATCCTTCAACACATCTAAACCTAAATCGTTATATTCATTGCGCAGGCAGTGATACGCATGGGGATCGGTGGTCACAATGCGCTTAAACTTATACTTTGACATTGCTTCCATGTTGCGTTTCGCCAGGCTCTGGAACGTCGCGTCATCACCCAGACGGCGGGCAACATCACCACAATCCAGTTCCTCATCACCCAGTACAGCGAAATCGACATCAGCGGCTTTTAGCAGCTTCACGAATGAACGCAGGATACGCTGACTGCGCATATCAAAGGCGCCATCGGACACCCAGAACAGCACTTCAGTCTCTTTAACATCACTCAGTAGCGTCAGGTTCTGATCCGCTGCCCAGTTAGTCCGGCTCGCTGGTGCATAACCATTCGGGTTATCGGTAGCGATAATATTATCCAGAATCTCGGCACCCTTATTCGGAGTACTGCCCTTTTCCATAGTCAGGTAGCGACGCATATCAACAACAGCATCGACATGCTCGATCATCATCGGACACTCTTCAACACAGGCACGACAAGTAGTGCAGGACCAAAGTGTTTCCGGATCGATCAGACCTTTCGTGATAATCTGATTAGGGCCGCCTTTAGCATTGCCAACCTCTTTACCGGGGTAGGGACTACCGGCAAATTTAGCATCACTGCCACCCGCCAGACCTACCACCATATCCTGAATCAGCTTTTTCGGATTCAGCGGCTGACCCGCTGCAAATGCAGGACACATCGCCTCACACTTACCACACTGTACGCAGGCATCGAAGCCAAGCAACTGAGTCCACTTAAAGTCGGTTGGTTTAGCGACACCCAGTACACTGCCTTCGTCCGATGCAACAGTCAGATCAACCGGTTTCAGCCCGGTAGAGCGGCCACCGCCGAAACGCTCCTGACGTCGATGGAATGCCAGATGTAGGGCACCAGCGAAAGCGTGCTTCATCGGCCCGCCCCAGGTCATACCAAAGAACAGCTCACCCATACCCCAGATAATCAGAGCGGTCAGGAACAGCGTCAACAGTACTCCACCGGTTCCTTCCGGCAGTACACCTGCAGCAGGCAGAGTGAGTACAAAGAAAGCCCCAGCAAAAGACAGCAGGCTCTTAGGCAGCCGCATCCATGGGCCTTTAGAGATCCGGCTCGGAGGATCTATACGACGCTTAAAGACAAACAGCGCACCAGCAAACATCAGCACCAGTGAAGCCAGCAGCGCCCAGGCCAGAATCTGACTATCGATACCCAGCATATGAACCAGGATGATCAATACCGCAGAAAGGACAAAACCACCACCGGTCGCGGCGTGGGTCTTGGACATATATTTATCGCGTTCAACGATATCATGCAGATCGTGCAGATAACGACCCGGCATCGCCATCAAACCGGCGATCAGGTTGATCTGATCAGCTTGCCCGGCACGCCACAGATTGACCCGGCGTACAGCACCGATTGCAGCCAGCACTAGCGCAGTAGCAATCAGGACGGGGTGTAACCACTCAAAAATCATAAGGCACCCTCATAAAAAACAGGTGTTCGGGCAGTTATACCTGCCCTGTTATTCTTACTGACCAGCCCTTAAGTTCACTAACAAACAGGGCAGGCACAAGCGTATTTAATCGAGCTGGTCGTAGCTGAGCGTTATGAGCGCAGGAAGTGCAAGACATAAAGCTTACGGATGAGCGGAGCATAGCAGCGCTATGTGAGCACCAGCCGTAAACTTTTAACGCCGCAATTCCAAGCGCAATAGCTCAGATACGATCAGAGATCTTTGCAAAGGCGCAGGGCATCATAGATTGCGGCATGAGTATTACGCTGCGAAACGCAATCACCCAGACGCCACAGAATCATGCCTTCGCCTGCCTCAGCCAGTACCGGCTGAGCGACAGAATCAAACAACGCTTCGTTGTCGATCTGACCCTTATTGCTAGACTCTGATTTCAGCTCGTAATACAACTCTTCGTTAGGCCGGATACCGTTCTCGACCACAACCTGATCGACAACCCGTTCTTCACGCTGACCGGTGTATTCGTTCTCGAGTACCGCCACCAGGCTTTCGCCTTCACGGTAGACTTTTTCGAGAATCATGTCAGAGGTCATAATTACCTCTTTCTCATACAGGTTTCGGTAGTAAGTCGGGAATGTAGTACCGCCGATACCCACGCCAGGCTTGATATCGTCGGTTACCAGCTCAACCATTGAACCTTTGGATGCCAGGTAATCTGCCGCCGACATACCGGAGAACTCACAGATAGTGTCATAGATCAGAACATTCTTGCCCGGCTCAACCTTGCCGTTCAGAATATCCCAGGTAGATACGCTCAAACCTTCTGCCGCGCCCCACTCAGGGTTCTGATCGACAAATGGACGGCCGCCGGTAGCCAGAATACAAACATCCGGCTTAAGGTCGCGGATAACATCGGCATTGGCATCAGTTCCCAGTCGCAGATCAACACCAAGACGTTCAATTTCCATCGCAAGCCAACGGGTGATACCCGCCATCTGATCACGTTGCGGTGCTTTCGCAGCGATAGTGATCTGACCACCCAGCTCTTCCGCTTTTTCAAGCAGCGTCACATCATGGCCCCGCTCAGCAGCAACCCGCGCCGCTTCCATTCCACCAGGGCCACCACCAACAATCACCACCTTGCGCTTAACACCGGTGGTTTTTTCAATGATATGCGGCATACCCTTGTGCTCACGGGAGGTCGCAGCGTTCTGGATACACAACACATCCAGACCCATGTACTGACGGTCGATACAGTAGTTAGCACCGACACACTGACGGATCTGATCAACCTGATCCATCTTGATCTTGGCGATCAGGTGCGGATCTGCAATATGCGCACGGGTCATACCTACAAAATCGACATAACCGGCTTCAACAATACGCTTCGCCTGGTTCGGATCTTTGATGTTCTGGGCATGGATAACCGGCACATCAACGACTTCTTTAATACCAGCCGCCAGGTGCAGGAACGGCTCAGGCGGGTAGCTCATGTTAGGAATAACGTTCGCCAGGGTGTTGTGAGTATCACAACCGGAACCTACCACGCCGAAGAAATCCAGCAGGCCGGTATCGTTGTAGTACTTGGCGATCTGTTTCAGATCGTCATGGCTCAGACCGTCCGGGTGGAACTCATCGCCACACATGCGGATACCAACAACAAAATCACGACCAACCTCAGCACGTACCGCTTTCAGCACTTCAAGGCCGAAACGCATACGGTTTTCCAGGCTTCCGCCCCATTGGTCCGTACGCTTGTTAACCCGTGGCGACCAGAACTGATCGATCATGTGCTGGTGTACTGCAGACAGCTCAACACCGTCCAGGCCACCCTCTTTAGCACGACGGGCCGCTTGCGCGAAGTCGCCGATTACACGCCAGATCTCTTCCTCTTCAATCGTCTTACAAGTCGCACGGTGAACCGGCTCACGGATGCCTGATGGTGACATCAGGTTAGGCCATTCACCACCATCCCAACGGGAGCGACGTCCCATGTGGGTAATCTGAATCATGATCTTGCCACCGTGCTTATGCACAGCATCGGCAAGATTCTGGAAATGCGGGATAATCCGATCAGTCGACAGGTTGACTGAGCTCCACCAGCTCTGTGGACTATCGATAGACACCACACTGGAACCACCACAGATAGACAGACCACAACCACCTTTGGCCTTCTCTTCGTAATACTTCACGTAACGGTCAGTAGTCATACCACCATCGGTCGCATAGACCTCGGCGTGAGCGGTACTGACAATACGGTTACGGATAGTCAGGTTGTTAATCTTTAATGGCTCAAACAGTACATCAAACTGGGACATGGTCGGGAACCCCACCTTATTCTTAACTGGACGGATCGTTTTAAAGCTACTGCGCTTTAAAGCGATCCTTGTGCCAGTGTTTATTTATTCTTAACAGGCCTCTGTGGACCTGCAGTAACTCTTGTCTTTATTTGTTCTGGCCAGACGTACTTACAATGGTGTTACTTCGAAGTAACCCACATCGCAGCCATCTTCAGCGCCACACTGGGTCTGCTCAGCCTTAGTCCGGACTTCGTAGCCCAGGCTTTCAGCGATCTGATCCATTGCGCCAGCGAACCAGCCGGTAAACATGTAGTCGACCTTACGATTCACTTTGCCGTACTGGTAAACGAAGGCAGAGTTTTCCAGGCGTACTTTGGCGGTACCCGCTTCCAGATCCAGTTCTTCAGTAACGAAGAAACCCCAGCCGCGCTGCGACAGACGCTTCATATAGTGGTGCCATACTTCAGCGCCGGAGAAACCGTGCTCGGCAGCTTCTTTTTCACACCAGTAATGAGCTGATTTATAACCCGCCTTGTACAGGATATCGGCATAACGCTCAGCACCGATCTCTTCCTCGATACCCATGTGGTTGTTTACAAAGAAGTGACGCGGCACGTACAACATTGGCAGTGCGTCGGTAGTCCATACTCCGGTTTCATCATTTACTTCGATTGGCATTTCTGGCGCATGTACACCCATAGTTCTCTACCTCAAAATCTTTTTATTTTTCAATTACTGCTAAATTCAAAATCAACCATTTTCCTAACGTTACGAGGGCTGTAGCTTTACTCGCCCCAAACGTCTTTCAATAGGTCTACCCAGTTATCACCCATAATCTTGCGCACCTGGCTCTCAGAGAACCCATCGCGCAGCAATGCTTCAGTCAGGTTCGGGAACTCACCTACAGTACGGATACCCAGTGGGTTAATGATCTCGCCGAAGCGGGTCAGGCGACGGGCATAGCCCTTATCGTGAGTCAGGTATTCGAAGAAATCGTGACCGTGGCCCTGAGTAAAGTCAGTGCCGATACCAATCGCGTCTTCGCCAACGATGTTGTAGACATAACGGATCGCTTCAACGTAATCGTCGACAGTCGCATTAACACCGGCACGCAGGAATGGAGTAAACATAGTTACGCCAACGAAGCCGCCGTTATCAGCGATATATTTAAGCTCTTCATCAGAGCGGTTACGTGGGTGCTCTTTCAGACCAGAAGGCAGGCAATGCGAGTAGGCTACCCGCTTGTTTGATTCGTCGATCACTTCCCTGGCAGTATTAGGGCCAACATGAGACAGGTCGCACAACATGCCATGCTTGTTCATCTCGGCAACGATTTCACGACCAAAACCGGACAGGCCGCCATCGCGCTCGTAGCAGCCGGTGCCAACCAGGTTCTGGGTGTTGTAGCACATTTGTACAATACCCACGCCCAGATCCTTGAATATTTTCACGTAGCCGATCTGATCTTCAAAGGCATTCGCATTCTGGAAGCCCATCATCACACCGGTCTTACCTTCATGCTTAGCACGGAAGATATCCTCGGTGGTACGCACCTTCATCAGCAAGTCACTGCTCTCTTCGATCAGCTCATTCATCTCAACGATGTTGCGCACAGTACCTTCAAAGTTTTCCCAGAAAGCGACCGTGCAGTTGGCTGCGGTCAGACCACCCTTAGCCATATCTTCAAATAGGGCGCGCTCCCACTTGGCGCAGATCAGACCATCAATAACGATGGAGTCGTTGTGCAGTTCAGCTGCGTTCATTCTTATTATCCTTCTGTATTAACTCTTATCAGGCCCGTTTAAAATCTCACGGCCGGGCAATAGGGAAAGCTCCAAGGGAGTTTCCCAGCGTTAAGTTCAGTGTAAGTTTTCGGTAAAACGGACAAGAGGCTGGAAACGACCCACTCGATACCAAAAGCGACGGAGTTGGCACCAGAGTCTGAATTTGTGGAGGTTGGCGTGGGATTTCAGGGGCTGGAATTTAGGGGATTATCGGGTAAAAGTGGCTAGAGCGCCGCTTCGCGGCTCGCTAGAACGCGGCTTTGCCGCTGCTAGTGGCTAGAAAAAGCGTAAAAGCCTTCTTAACCTTGTTCGGATGAGATTCTGATTTTCGGCTTCGTAAGATATGCCGGGGCTTTACTGAGTAACGACTATTTCAGTCGTTATCATCGTTCTGTTCCGGGGTTCCTTTTGGCCAGGGCGCGAACGGGTATGGGTGGGTTTCGCTATTGAAGGTCAGAAAGCTCAAAATTTGGTAAACATAGGTGCTCAGGCTCTGACCGAAGGTGAGCAGCCTATCGTTAGGTTTTTTGAAGACCAACAGCACAATAAACTGGAACACGACTACCGCCACCAGTACCACTTCGGCGACACTGTACAAGATTGTGAATAACACCATATACAGTAACCGCCACCAGATACTGCGTTCTTCAGGACTGTTTTTTTCAGCATCGTTTGTTACGGCGGTTTCGTTATTGTTTTCCATAATATTCCTAACCACGTCAATTCCCATTGCCTGAATACTAGAACAGTCCGGGGAAAAAGGAATTATTTCGTAAAACTATCAGCACTACAAAGCACCTTAGACTGTGTTTTTTTCTATTCAGGCCGTGGATTTTCTCTTAAAACGATCGGAAACTCCGCCTACAGTGACCCATACCTTGGCAAATGCCGCCCTTTCAATATCCGGATATCGTTACTAACCTTTTCTTAAGTGCTGATCGCATTACTCCCAGAACGTGAACGGAAGTTTGTTTCGTTGTAGTCACCCCGGGCAAACCAAGTGGTACGGTGAGCGAGTACAATAAACCTGGGACTTCCGGTAAGGACTGGAGTTATGAAGTATAGGAATTTCAGTGCGATTATATTCTCACTTGGCGCCAGCCTGCTACTGGCTGCCTGCGGTGGTGGCGGTAAAGGCTTTGTAAAACCTACGCTAAACTTCTCTTCATTTAGCGACATAAAGGCAAACCAGGAAGTTATTGCTGATGGGATTTCCCAAACAGCAACAGAGACTAAAGATGCATCAACTGGTGAAGTAACAAGTATCTCCCCGGCCACACAAGACACCGATAATACGAATTTAACATTTGATTATGACGCTTCACGGGCGCTAAGTGCATTAACCCTCGAATCAGCGGAAGCAAACCTGTCATGGAGTGAAGCCAGTGGCGACATTTTTTTTATCCCTGATGTAAGTTTGTTTCTCTCTAATAGCGCGTTGTTTGTATCTAATCCGGACAGTACACAAACCTTTGTAATCGCTAATCCGGATGACACATCGCTTAGCTGGAACTATCAAACCTTTGGCGTCTGGCAGGATATTTCGGTTTCAGATACTACTATTACGACCCAGAGGGGAGTTGTCTCTGTAGGCAGAGCATCGCCTGCTTTCGGTATACCGACAGAAGACGGTGCGACTTATGAAGGCCTGGCCTCAGGTTTCTATACAGACGCTGATGGAAAACTGCTCCTTTTTGATTCCGCTTTAACGGCCGAAGCAAACTTCGCCGCAAGAAGTATAAGTTTTACTACCTCTGGTACTACAGCGATCAATGATAATCCGGTTGGTATTACTTCAAGAGATGATCTGAATCTAACCGGTAATCTGTTTTATAACGCCGGCAGCAATCAATTCACAGGCACGTTAACAAACAATGGATCATTGAGCGGCACAGCCACAGGTCGCTTCTATGGTTCTAATGCTGAAGAGATCGGAGGAACTTTTGATCTTAATGGTAGTGGTTTAGAAAGCATGCTGGGTGGCTTCGGTGCCAAAGAAATACCATTACCCTGATCGACTTCTGCGCGATACCCACTACCCTGGAGTAACAACGCAGAGTACTCTCTCTGACAACGCCCTCGCTATGCTCACCGTTTTGTTCATATCCGTCATACTGACCTGCCCCACTATTGTAATAGCAAGTGGGCAAACTACTCGTGAACAGATAGGTATCGCCACTCAGCTGTTTGAGACCGGTCGTTTTTCAGAGGCCGCCACAATAATCCGGACACTCAGGGAAAAACCTGAGCCACCGAACCAGATTATTTTCTTATCCGGCGCTCTGTATTATCAGGAGGGCAACTATAACTCAGCTGCAGCAGAGTTCAGGCAGCTGCTGATTTCCGATCCTTCTTTATTACGGCCACGTCTTGAGTTGGCTCGGGCCTTATACAAAGCAAGAGACTATCAAGCTGCCAGCTATCATTTTGAACAGGCTCTCGCAGCTCCCTTGCCAGAAAAGGTAAGCTGGAATGTCCGGAATTTCCTGAGAGATATACGCGAACGCAGTATGAGGTTTAGCTTTTCCTTAGACCTGATATCCGATAGCAATCCCACTCACTCTACCTCCTCTGAGGTGATTAATATTGCCGGCTTTAAATATCGCTTAAATGAAAATGCCAAAGCCAGAAAATCATGGGGGGTAGCCTTCACCGGCGATGCTAAATGGCCGGTTCCATCTGATCCGACGATATATGGCCGAGCCAGATTAGAGGCAAGTAAGTTTCAGGACAACAGGCTGAACTGGTCCTATTTGCAACTGATGGGCGGTAAACATTTTCGATTTATAAACCACACCTTCACTGCCGAAGCAGGTGGTCACACGAGTAGCTACGGTGACAAATCTTTATACGATGGACTGGCTTTAGCTGTTTCTGATCATCATAAACTCAGCGCTAACACTGATTGGGTGATCCGATATGACCTCAAACAGCTGAACTACTCAGACTATACATATCTGACCAGCTTACATCACAGCATTGCTGTCCACTGGCTATATGCTGATACGCCTGTGAGCCGCTGGCAGCTGGGTCTTGGCATGATAAACCATGATGCGGATGAACAATCCTATTCATTCACATCGCCTGTATTATCAGGAAGATACCTTTATGAATGGCCAGGGGGGCTTATTACAGGGATCAGTCTGGAATACTCTGATCTTAGCTACGATGGTATTGATCCGTTTTTTGCTATCAAACGCCACGATAAAGAGAAACTGATTGAGTTAGAACTAGTCAATCGAAACTGGCAATGGCAGGGCCTTGCCATGCGCTTCATTGCCGGAGTTATTTCACATGATTCCAACCTGGATCTCTACCGGTTCCGACGAGAGTATATACGCCTTGGTCTGACAAAGGAGTTTTAGCCGCTCATTCAGGAAATGATGAACATTTCCCTCCCCATAACAACGATTGTCTTCCGCTCACTGAGCGGCCTTCATATATAGCTATTCTGTAACTTGCTTCTCTGGCCTATCATTAAAGATGCTGAAGCACTGCAATATACAATTGGAGATCCAATCGAGGCATACCGATGCGACAGATGATAGAAGATATCGAATTGGAGGTCCGCTACACGGCCGAAATGATCGGTCGCCACACGCTTTCAGATAGCGTTATTGATGCGATGCGGCGGGTTCCACGCCATGTTTTTGTTGATCCCGCCCTGCTGGATCAAGCCTATGACAACAACCCTTTGCCGATCGGTTATGGGCAAACCATTTCGCAACCTTATATGGTCGCGGTGATGACCGACCTGCTGGAACCGCAGTCCCATCAAAAAGTTCTGGAAGTCGGCTGCGGCAGTGGTTATCAGGCCGCAGTGCTGTCACTACTCGTAAAGCAGGTCATCAGTCTGGAGATTATCTCTCCCCTGGCCGACAGTGCTCGCCGACTACTGAAAGAACAGGGCTACCACAATGTGCAGGTGATCCAGGCCGATGGTCACTTTGGCTGGGCAGATCAGGCACCTTATGACGGCATCATCGTCACCGCCGCTCCGGAAGAGATCCCACAACCCCTGATCGACCAGCTGGCACCGGGGGGCCATCTGATCATCCCGGTTGGCTTTCACGGAATAGGCCAGCAACTGTTGGATATTTATAAAGCTAAAGATGGCTCGGTTAGTACCAAGAAACGATTACCCGTTCGCTTCGTGCCCCTGACCGGAGGCGATCAAGCCTACTGACGAACGATTGCAGAAAATTCATAAGCCAGGTTAACGTATAGCCTTACGGTACTGTGCCGGCGTCACACCGACATGTTGTTTAAAGATTCGTCCGAAATGACTCTGATTACTGAAACCACACTTTAGCCCGATACTTGCCAGCGAGAGGCGCTCTTCATTAGCTGAGGGCTCGTCATTAGCTGAGGGCTCTTCATTAGCAGAGGGCTCTTTATTAGCTAAGGGCTCTTTATTTGCTGAAGGTGCTGCCAACAACTGCTTCGCATGCGCGATCCGTAATTGTGTCAGGTACTGGTGCGGGGTACAGGCCATACTGATACGGAACATCCGGTTAAAGTGGAACGGACTCAATTGCGCCACCAGCGCCAGTTCCTCAAGCGAAATCGCATTCGCGATATTGCACCGCATGTATTCGATGATCCGATCACGTACCGCACGGGTCAGCCCTCCACGAAACAGCTCCGGAGCAGAGCCCAGGCGAACATAGTGCTTGAGCAGGTGTAACAACATCGCCTCACTGCTCTGTTGCAGCGCCAGACGATCACTGCTGTCCTGCCATTGTGATGCTAATACCTGACGGTGCAGCATCTGAACCAGCTGCGGATCACTGGCGTAGGTCAGGTCTGGCAACTCGATACAGCGAGGATCGAGATCAAGCGCGGTGAGTGCCAGCTGACGTAAAGCATCATCGCTAAAATAGAGATGCACGAACTCCAGATGGCTATCGATCTCCCACCGCGAGTCATGTCCCACCGGAAACAAACACACACTGCCCGGTTCACCCTTTAGCTGCGGCAGGTCACTGCGTCGAATCTGCGATCCACCGCCCTGCAGGTAAATACTGAGGGTATGATGATTGAGGTTCTGATAACTAACCCGATCCCAATCGTTAGCCCAATGGGCGAAACTCACCCCGCCGGGTAATTCACAAAGATTACGCCGCACCGCATTGGAGGCAGACAATGTATCGTCCACCCGGCTCGAAGGCAGCTGTATGCGTTGCTCTGCTGACAAGTCCGGATGCCGGGGAGCATGTTGTAAGGAGGTTTGACAATTCATTCGACTAGTCTAGCATCGCCGGGCTGCGCAGCGCCTGCATAAAAATTCATCTCCGGTTGAGTCAACCGCAAGATCAGAACAAAAACGCAAGATCGTGATATCTCCGCCACAGCGGCAACCGTAATATATGCCTCAGGAGAACATTATGAACGCATTTTTATATCTGAATACTGTACTGATCTGGGGCACCACCTGGATCGCTATCCACTGGCAACTGGGCGATGTTCCGGTATTGGCTTCGGTCTTTTACCGCTTTGCCATCGCCGCCTCGTTGCTATTACCACTGCTTTACCTGAGCAGGAAGGTACAAGCCACCAGCCGGAACGATCACGGCTTTATGATATTGCAGGGCATGTGCCTGTTTTCTATGAACTTTGTCTGCTTCTATACCGCAGGACTCACTATATCCAGTGGTTTGCTGTCGGTGATATTTTCCTCCGCTACACTGTTCAACGCCTTCAATAGCCGTCTTTTCTGGGGCGAGCGCCCTACTCCCGTGGTATTTATCGCAGGGGTTATCGGAGTCTTCGGGCTGGGCCTGATGTTCTGGCCGGAGCTTAGTCAGCCGGAACCGGGCCGCAACGACGCCGGACTGGCTGACCTCAAAGGCATTGGACTGGGCATGCTGGGCACTTATCTATTCTCACTCGGCAATATGATCTCTCTGCGCCACAGTAAAAATGGCCTGAAGCCTCTGACCAGTAACGCCTATGCAATGATTTACGGCACCCTGTTTCTTGCAGCATTACTGGCGATAACCGGCACCCCTCTGATGTGGGACAACAGCCCGCGCTATCTAGGTAGCCTGTTCTACCTGGCGATTGTCGGCACCATCATCGGCTTTACCGCCTACCTCTCTTTAGTAGGCCGCATCGGGGCTAACAAAGCGGCTTACGCCACGGTGATGTTCCCGGTGGTCGCGCTGAGTCTGTCTACGGTATTCGAAGGCTATCAATGGAGTCTGAGCAGTATTACCGGCCTGATATTAGTGCTATCAGGTAACGCACTGATTCTGGGAGTCCGCATGCCCGGCTGGCGCCTGCTGCAAACGGCAACCGGCAAGGGATAAAGAGCCCATTCTGCCGATTGATGAAATCTAAAAAACCGCCCTGGACTACCCGGAGGTGGCTTTTCTACTTCAAATGATTCAGATGACTGACAGCATCCTTGAGTTGCTCATTGAGTTCAGGATGCTTGAGCAACTGTTTGTCTGAATCAAAATTGTCATAGAAACTCGGGATAGACAGGCTGGCTTTAACAACACCATCAAAATATGGCGCTGAATTGACTGCGGCGGCTAACACAGTGGCGCCGCCCATAGAGCCTGGCGAGGTAGACAGAAGCACCATCGGCTTCTTTTGAAACACTTTAGGCTCGATCCGGGAACACCAGTCAAATATGTTTTTATAGGCAACGGAATAGGAACCGTTATGCTCGGCAAAAGAGATAATGATGCCGTCACTTTCGCCGATCTTGGCCAGGAAGTCTTTGGCCAACCGTGGGTGGCCTATCTCCTCTTCTTTATCCTGACTATACAGAGGCAGTTCATAGTCATTCAGATCCAGCACTTCAACATCGGCTTTATTTAACAAATCAGCTGCATATTCCACCAGCTGTTTATTAATCGATGCTTTGTGATTACTTCCGGCAAACGCAATAATCTTCATAATAATCCCCGGCAACGCTTATAGATCAACAAAAAATAATTCAACAGAAACAATTATAGTAGCCCATCAATACCAACTCTGATTCAGAGGGGGTTTATGCTTTTTCTAGCCACTAGCAGGAAGGCCAACCTTCCATTCTAGCAGCGGCGAAGCCGCGTTCTAGCGAGCCGAACTTGTTCGGCGGTCTAGCTTAAACCGTCCGCTATAAGCAACCCCGCCAGTGTCCACATCATCACACAAACTAAACCATCGAGAATCCGCCAGGCGATCGGCTTGCGAAACAATGGTGCCAACCAGCGGGCTCCGAGGCTCAGGCTGAAGAACCAGATAAACGAAAACAGTGCCGCCCCCGCGCCAAACCAGTAACGCCCCTCCTCCGGATAACGTCCACCGATACTGCCCAGCAGGATCACGGTATCGAGATACACATGGGGGTTAAGCAGACTCAGCGCCAGGGTCGTCAGTAACGCCGATCGCAGTGATTTCAAACCTCCCCTTTTGATATCAAGGGTTTCAGATTTCAACGCTGAACGTAGCGCGTTAGCACCGTACCATAGAAGAAACAGTGCCCCACCCCAGGTAACCAGCATTAATAACAGTGGCGATTCACTGATCAATACCCCCATACCGGCTATACCCAGAGTGATCAAAATCGCATCAAGCATTCCACACAGGCCCGCAATCGGCCAGTGATACTCACGACGCACGCCCTGACTAAGCACGAAAGCATTTTGTGAACCGATAGCGATGATCAGTCCGGCGCTGGTTGCTAACCCGGTAAAAAATGGTGCAGGTAACGAAAGCAGGCTGGAGATCATCGTTATTACTCATCAATTGGTTCAGGTGACCGAGCTTAAGCAATCGCTTTTAGTTAGTAAAACTAATAATATTTAACTTACATTAAAATAATTAATATCACTCAATAGCCAAGTAATTACAAAGCTGATGATCGATTACCGTCAACTACAGGCCTTCGCTACTGTTATCGAAGAGCAAAGTTTTGATAAAGCGGCGCGCCGGTTATACCTGACCCAGTCTGCAGTATCGCAACGGGTTAAACAGCTGGAAGAATCCGTCGGCCAGTTGCTGATCATTCGCAGCCAGCCACTGCATGCGACAGCAGCTGGACAGAAACTGTTGCGCCATTACCGCCAGATCAATCTGCTTCAAAATGAGCTGATCGCATCACTCGGCGAAGCCAAAGCAAAAGGCTTTAGTAAATTGGCGATCGGTCTCAATGCCGACACCCTGGCAACCTGGTTTCTCGATGCACTGGAGCCACTGCTCAGGGAGAATAATGTATTGCTGGAGCTGCGCGTAGATGATCAGGACCAGACTCACAACTTCTTGCGTCAGGGCGAGGTCATCGGCTGTATCAGCGCCAGCGATCAGCCGATGCAAGGCGGCAGATGTACGCCTCTGGGCTTTACCCACTACCGGGCACTGGCCAGCGCCGATTATATGCAGCAATACTTTTCTGCTGGCATCGATAAAGAAGCCCTGCTACGTGCGCCTGCTGTTGAATTTAATCAAAAAGACGAACTACAGGATCGCTATCTTCAGACCTTTTTCAGCTTCGATGACAACGACGATTACCCCTGCCATCGGGTTCCTTCCACCGAAAGCTTTATGGACCTGATCGCCCGTGGTTATGCCTGGGGCATGGTCCCGGATGAGCAAAGTAAGAGATTGAGAGACACCGGTAAGTTACAGGAAGTAGCGCCCGGTAAAGTCATTAAAGTGCCGCTGTACTGGCATTCCTGGAATCTGACAACGGATATAAGTCAGCAGTTAACTGATTGCCTGGTGAACTACTGCCGTCAACATCTTGAGGTTATACCGGACATAAATATTTAATTTTTTGCAGGGGGCATAAGCGGATGTTTTGTGGATTTTATCATTGCTTTCCGGTGCTACTGTTTCAATACCGGCAGAAAAACTTTCACAGACTAGCGATGCTTGCCAAGGCCTTTTCTGAACCTGGCGGACCAATTATCGAGCACAACCTTAATGGCTTCGAACGAACGCTGCTCAGCCGCCAGTCCAGGCTCCTGCTCACTCTGCTGATCGATAAGCGCAAACAGACGCTCACCACTTACCGCATCGTATATTTCTAACTCTAAAACCGCCGTTATAATGTGCACCGCCTTTGCTGCAGCCATTTCCGGTGTATCGTTAAGATCTGACAACAATACTTCAACAGGTATCTGCCCTCCTTCCAGCTGCATCTCATTACTCTGGCGGACGCCAGAAAGCGCAGCACGAATCACAGCCACACCTGCTGCCGGACTATCAACCAGCCGATACTCCGGAGCCAGTGAAGTTTCCAGGCTTACTCGAAAGTAGTCTGTTACTGTCTTGACCTTATCCGGTGAAATAGCGTTGTGCTGTTCATCCCGCGCATACAAAACCTGAATCGGCAGCAACAAGAAATTATTGTATGCCGCAATATCCTGAAAGCTGACGCCGGGTTTAAGCCAGTACTGCGCATTTTTGATCTCCGGATGGGGCACAAACTCATCATAACTCGTCAGAAAGCGCCTCTCATCGGCAACCACGCCATACGGTAGCAGCAACAGCCCCAGCAACAGATAAGGCAGACAACCTGAATACTTCAGCATCTGGCCGCTATTCATCGTAATCACCTCACATTACCTGGCTCATATATATGCTTAGTTTAGGCAATGGTTTAAATTTCACCCTTTCTTTCGCACCCTGAAGAATTGACAAGCCGAGTGTCTCGTTGGTGCATGGCGCAATGGCTAAATGAGCTGACCGATAAAAATTTTGTCGCAACGATACCGTTCAGGCTAAAAAGGCTCGAAGTCACGTGTTTTAACGCCACTTCGAGCCTTTATTAACGAGTCTATTTTAACAAGGCTAGCCTGAGTCTATTTTTCTGGACTCTATATCTTTGGCTCTGTTTAAGGCTCCTTAGTGATTGTGATGTTTCTCGGTCAGTTGCAGGACAGGAGCAGGAGACTTCAGGTCATGGCTGTCCTGGCCCTCTTCAGGAATCTCAGTCCATCTGTTCTCACCATCCGGACACTCCTGAATTGTATTTACATAGAGCGTCTGCCCAGGTTCACCGGCCAGTTTTGCACTGAACACAAATTCATCGAAGAAGTCATCCGATAAATTGCCACCGCTCCAGATGATTTCACGTACATCCTCGGTGACGGTTTTGCCATAGTAATCGAAAGGCTCATCCAGCGTTTTCTTAACCGTTTCCAATGTCCATCCGGCTTTGGGCATAGGCTTGGCTTTTCGTATCTCCAGCGGCAGAAGGATTCTGACGGTTTGCGTAGGGCTTCCTTTACAGCCATGGCCAATCTTCATCACACCTTTATAATGACTATCGACGGCGGCCGACTGTGTTTCCAGAGAGGCATGAGCGACAGCAGCGGTTGAAAATCCACAGCTGATAGCCGCAGCTGCCAGCAATACAACGGGGAGTAATGGTTTCATCAAGTTAATCCTTAAAAAATAATGCAATTGTGACGTATTACCAAATAGCCGAGATGAGCCAATCACCGCACTCTCTATCATTAGATGAGAGACGCGACTGATCACCCAGTATGAATATTTTAACGAATTGACTGACTATCGGCGTGAGACCAATTGTCGCACTATGAACGATGAGCAATCCGGCTTGCCTGAGTGCGCTAGAGACCTTAGGATGAAATCTCCCAGGCTTAACTTTCCAGGCATACGCAACGGGCATGTCACAGCCCCCAGGAATAAGGAAATATGGCTAGTAGTTTAATGAAAGCGATAGTCACAACCGGCAATGGCGGATACGAAAAGCTGGTCTATAAAGATATCGCTATTCCTGAAATCATGCCGGGTGAAGTGTTGATAAAAGTGCTGGCCGCAGGTGTTAATAACACTGAGATAAATACCCGCCTTGGCTGGTATTCCTCATCGGTCAGTCAATCTACCAATGAAACCTCTGATAACGCTTCTGATGAAACTTCAGATAAAACTCTAAATAACAGTTCAGCCCTTCAGAGCACCGATGGTGGCTGGAACAAACAGACGCCGTTCCCATTTATTCAAGGTACCGACTGCTGTGGACAGGTCGTTAGTACCGCCACAGATGTAGACAGTAATCTCATAGGTAAACGCGTACTGATCCGTCCTTGTATCCGTGAGCAGGGTTTTAACTCATTGGATAACATCTGGATAGGGTCTGATTTTGATGGGGCTTTCGCTCAATATGTGAAAGTCCGTGCAAGCGAAGTATTTCCCATTACCTGTGACTGGACTGATGCTGAGCTGGGTACGATTCCCTGCGCCTACGGAACGTCCGAAAATATGTTGCACAGAGCCAGACTGAAGGCGGGTGAAACGGTTCTTATCACTGGTGCTTCCGGTGGTGTAGGTTCTGCGACGGTACAGCTGGCCAAACGCAGAGGTGCGAGGGTTATTGCTATTGCTGGCGAAGAGAAGCATGCTGCTGTAGCTGAAATCGGTGCCGATAAGCTATTAGGCCGGTCCGCGGATCTGTTGGCAGAGCTGGGAGAGCAATCCGTCGATGTAGTAGTGGATAACGTCGCTGGAAGCCAGTTTCCGGCCATGCTCAAAGTATTGAAGCGCGGCGGCAGGTTCGTTTCATCAGGCGCTATTGCAGGGCCCATTGTCGATCTTGATATGCGTGATATGTACTTAAAAGATATAACACTGATCGGAACCACTGCGTGGGATGAGCCGGTATTCCCAAACCTCGTGAGATACATAGAACAGGGGGAGATCTGGCCGGTGCTGGCTAAGACCTTCCCTCTGGCTTCCATCGCGGAAGCACAAAAGGAATTTCTCGAGAAAAAACATGTGGGTAAGTTTGTGCTTATTCCTCCGCCAGTCAATTCCTGATTAATCACTTAAGTAACAGCAGAATAAAGAAACCACACAGGGCTTATCCCAGTGTCTGATGAATTATTACCACAACAAAACAGAGGAAATTTAAGGCCGAACGCTGGATTCAAGCAATAAGCGCCGTAGCAAACTCTGAGCGTTCCAGGGAGCTAAAGCACTGCCCCCGTTAAATCTGAGTTCCAATAACGGTAGCTCGTATGAATGATAAATTATGCACGGATAATATTATCAGGATTCCGATTTCCTACTGTTCTCAAAGGTAAAATACAGCCAGAGAAAACCCGAAAGCCCGGCTATGATTGATGCTAGCAGTACCCCGGTTTTAGCCATCAGCAGATCCTGAGCATGATGAGCAAAGCCAAGTTCCGCAATAAATATCGACATGGTAAAGCCGATCCCCCCCATCAATCCAACGCCGACAATGTGCCTGAAGTTCAATCCATTCGGGAGAGAGGTTAAACCAAGCCTGACGGCAACCCAGGAAAAACCAGCAATACCGATCAGTTTTCCGACAACCAAACCTGCTGCTATACCCATCGAGACCGGGTGAGTGACAGTATCACCAAAAGTTGACCAATCGATAGGAATACCTGCATTGGCCAGGGAAAAAATAGGGATGACAACATAGGCAGATGGTATGTGCATCTTGCGTTCCAGAATCTGAGCAGGCGCCTGTACCCGCTGTATACCCTCTCCTAAGGCTCGAACCAGAGATCGCAGTTCATCATTCTTAACGA
This sequence comes from Amphritea sp. HPY, assembly GCF_050870985.1. NCBI lineage: Bacteria > Pseudomonadati > Pseudomonadota > Gammaproteobacteria > Oceanospirillales > Oceanospirillaceae > Amphritea > Amphritea sp. HPY. The sequence continues at coordinate 2,479,512 of NZ_CP194015.1, forward strand.
TGTTCTTTTCAAGTCGATAGGCCCGTTTAATCTGCCTAAGCATCACATTAACCTGCGATAAAAAGCGATCAGGATCATATTTCGGGCGCATGGGAATAGTGAAGGCCAGAAAGATCCCGGCGAGAGTTGCATGGACACCACTCTTCAACATTGCGACCCAGAGCACCACACCCAGCAGGATATAAGGTAAAGGACGGCGAACTCCCCCGAGATTCAATGATATCAATAGCAACAACAAGGTAGCTGCAATAGCCAAGGCATAGAAATTCAGTGTTTCGGTATAAAATAGCGCTATTACTAAGACTGCACCCAGATCATCTACAATCGCAAGGGCCACGAGGAATGTAAGCAGGTTTTTGGGTACCCGATTTCCCAGCAGTGCCAGGGTACCCAGAGCAAAGGCAATATCGGTTGCCATCGGCACACCCCAGCCATCAAAAGTGTGCCCCTGCGGGTTGATGCTTATGTAGATAAGAACAGGTACCAGCATGCCACCTGCGGCCGCGATTATCGGAAGTAGCGCCTGTTTAGGGTCGACAAGCTCCCCCACCAGAATTTCACGTTTAAGCTCCAATCCGATGACGAAGAAAAACACAGCCATCAAACCATCATTGATCCAGTGATGCAGCGATTTGGATAGCTGGAATCCTTCCATGCCTATCGTAAGCGGCTTCTCCAATAAGTGGTGATAAGCGTCACTCCATTCGCTGTTGGCAACATAGAGCGCCACAATTGCACACAGCATAAGCAGAATGCCACTGGTAGTCTGGCGGCGAATAAAGTCTTCAAGGGGCGTTAACACCCTCTCAAAAGCCTTTTCCCATGGCGCGACGTGCTCTTTTCCAATCCTTTTTTTCATCTTCAGACCCTAAAGAAGAACAGTAAAAGTCCTATCAGGTTCTCTGCCATCACATTGGCCAGGTCAGGCTTTAGTTAGAATATCAACGTGTACGCAAATCCTTTGCTAGCTTTCCAGTATATATTGAACCCGGCAATTTCACCTGACTGACGCAAGAAACTACCTCATCAGGAAGTCTTGCCGTTGAGGCTACGGGTGAATTTTCAAACAGACAGGTTGATGCCGAGGAGGTGAGACCTCACAGGATTAAGCTGCTTTAAACAGCGCCTTTAAATAGCCGCATCTATAAGTTAACACTCTAACAAAAGTGAGTGTCAGGTATCAGCCCTTATCCTTCAGATTAACCGAACCAAAGGTTGATTCCGTTTTAGCTTCACTGAAAGCACCGGCTGACAGCGATCCCTTAGGATTAACCACCGGTTTAAGTTTAGGTTTAGCCTTAACTGCAACCTTGGAGCCACCGCCATCCACAACCTGGTTTTTAGCGCCACGCTCTTCACTCGGTGGCAGCCCCATCTGTTCGCGATAACATTTACTGAAATGTGGCGTTGAGACGAAACCGCAGGCCGCAGCGATATCGATAATCGGCATGCTGCTCTGCTTAAGCAACTGACGGGGACTAAGCAATCTTAGCTTGAGGCAATACTTAGAGGGAGAGTACTATAGGTCTGAAAGTTTTAATTATGACAAACTATTCAACCAGATAGACCGATTTCCATCGGCCCCGGAGACCCTAACCTCCCTTATTATATTGCTATTTTTCAATGCGGACCTGGCATTTATCTGAAGCGCAGCTACAGTCAAAAGGCGCAACGATTTTCCGCTCAGTTTCCATATAGTTAAATGTCACTTCGTCATTCGGAGCAATAGTACCGCGCGCAAAAATTACTTTCCTATCCTGATCAACATAGCAGTTTGGATCGCAGCTATGATTTATATATCGACCAACCGGATGGTATATATGTATACCGCCTAGATCAATCGACATATAGTCTGGTTCTGCCTGTTCTTCAGATCCTGATAGATCAATAACAACATCTCCAGGAGAAAAGGCTTTTACTGTTCTGAGCCGTTTAAATGATTCAAAACTATCATCTATAAAAAAATCCATATCTCTATCCATAAATAAAATCAATTCATTGTGGAATACAATTAAGATCCATCAATTTTCCATATTCAAAATCTAATGATCGAGGTTTCCACTGAGTCATCCCGTTCTCCGGCGTGAAAGTAAGTTCACCAAAATAGACAACACCATCGACATTGTACAAATCAACACGAATGTGAGGGTAGTCTTTACTCAGTGCTTCAGACATAGCCACCATACTGTTAAAATTATCTGGCTTTTTGAAGCGATTTTCAGGGCGGGGAACATCATTAAAAAAATCAACTGGATGTTTTTCCCATTGCGTATTGTAATAGTCTCTTATATGTCGTCCTTCAAACTTTCCCTCTTCAACAGAGAGAAAAGCTACCAGCCCATTAAAGCAATAGAACTTGTAGTCTTTAATGGGTCCCTGATCTTCTTTTAGCAGTTGCTCAGCTATGATTTTCGTCGGCATTTTACTATAGTGAAACTCACCATTTCTATAACCGTACTTATCATTCATCCTTTCTTTTACTTCTGAAAGAAACCGTTCAATATTGAAAGTATTTTTATCATCCACGATCCAGCAGTACCGTGGACCTGATCCATTATTAATTTTAAAAACAAACTGATCAGGCAACATTTCCCAATCAATATCTTCAGGTCTATCCCAATCACCATATAGCTTTATCAAACAATCAGAAAACCCCGCCTCTTTAATATACTCTCGGACTAGATATTTATCTGCACGTTCAATAACACGCCGATCATTGACATTATGATTCAACTTGAGCCATTGTATTTTTTCACAATAGGTTTGAGGATCATTAAGATTAAGTGGATAGCCAAGCTCCCTTTTAAAGTTTCTCTTTATTCTACGACGCGCATTAAAAACATCAAAAATTTTCATCCCCCCCCCAAAAAAACATTTAATAGATAATCATCTCACATATGAAGCACGGCGGTTGCAACGTTAATGGGAGATATTATGAATATCCATAAGCTTTCCAAATTTCAAATCCAGTGATTGCGGCTTCCATTGGGTTAAACCGTCCGTAGATGTATAAGTAAGCTCGCCAAAATAGATCTTTCCATCGGCATTGTATAAATCCACACGAACATGGGGATAGCCCTTACTCAGGGTCTCCGCCATAATGACCATATTGTGCAAGGTATCGGGTCTTTCGAAGGGTTTCTCCGGACGGGAGACATCGCCATAAAACTCAACCGGGGATCTTTCCCATTCAGTGTTGTAATATTCCCTCACATGATCATCCAGAAACCGTCCCTGCTGGACAGAGATGAATCCAATCTGGCCATGAAAGCAGTAAAACTTATACTCAGTTACAGGTTTTTCTATATCACCAAGGTACGCTTCGGCAATAATCTTGACCGGCATTTGCCCATAGTGAAACTCACCTTTTTTATAGCCATATTTATGCTGCATTCTCTCTTTTACTTCAGTTAAAAAACCATCCTTATCAAACTCAGACTTCTTCTCTACAAGCCACATATAGCCTGTTCCAGAGCCATTATTTAACTTTAAAACAAGTTTATCGGGTAAATCGTCCCAATCTATATCCTCAGGCCTATCCCAACATCCGTATAGCGTTACCAGATATTCAGCAAACCCCTGTTCTTCAATAAACTTTCTGACTAAATACTTATCCGCCCGTTCAATAATACGTTGATCATTGGCATTGTGATTCAACTTAAGCCATTGTATTTTTTCGCAATAAGTTTGAGGGTTTTTAAGATTAGGGGAATAGCCAAGCTCTCTTTTAAAATTCCTTTTAATTCGTCGCCGTGCATTAAAAAAATCAAGAAAACCAACCATACTCCCTCCGAGAACAGAACCCTAACAAAAACCTGAATATGCAATACTCATAATTCATTAATGCTAGAAATTACTGAATTCTACAATAGATGCTCTTAACCTGTACACCGTCACCTCCCCCTCAGATGGGATATAGTTCTCCTAAAAAACTCTTAGAAATCAGGAAACCTGCAAATAACTCCTGACGGCACTTATCACCCCCGTTGGCGGCTGGCTTACAGGAAAGCTCACAATCAGGTAAGATCCTTGCAGCAGGAGCAACGGGCAGATCGGTACTCGGTCAGGGGACAGAAATCAGCCCTTATCCTTCAGATTAACCGAACCAAAGGTTGATTCCGTTTTAGCTTCACTGAAAGCACCGGCTGACAGCGATCCCTTAGGATTAACCACCGGTTTAAGTTTAGGTTTAGCCTTAACTGCAACCTTAGAGCCATCGCCATCCACAACCTGGTTTTTAGCGCCACGCTCTTCACTCGGTGGCAGCCCCATCTGTTCGCGATAACATTTACTGAAATGTGGCGTTGAGACGAAACCGCAGGCCGCAGCGATATCGATAATCGGCATGGTGCTCTGCTTCAGCAGCTGGCGGGCACGGAGCAGGCGTAACTTGAGGTAATACTTGGAGGGTGAGCATTCCAGGTATTTCTGGAACAGGCGTTCTAGTTGACGACGGGACAGGCCAACATAGTGGGCCAGCTCGTCCATCTCGATCACTTCTTCGATATTCGCTTCCATCAGTGCCACCACTTCCACCAGTTTCGGCTGAGTAGTGCCTAACACATGGCGCAGTGGCACTTTCTGCTGATCACTTTCATCACGGATACGCTCACAGATGAACATCTCTGAGATCGCCGCTGAAAGCTGGTAGCCATGCTCTTGTTTGATCATATTGAGCATCATATCCAGCGGCACAGTGCCTCCGGTACAGGTCATACGCGTGCGGTCGATACTAAACAGACGATTAGAACAGTTCACTTTAGGGAATGCTTCCTGCAATGATGCCAGATACTCCCAGTGGGTACTGCAATCATAACCGTTCATCAACCCGGCATCGGCCAGCAGATAAGCGCCTGTACAAACACCACCCAACTTACAACCTTTACGGTCCATCTCCTGCAGCCAGCTGATATGACGCTTGTTGTACGCCTTAATGACATTGACGCCACCCGCCACAATCACCGTATCCAGGTTCAGGTTGCCATACATACTGGCGTCCGGGGTGATCTTAATTCCATCGCTGGCACTGATCGGCTCGCCATCCTCGGTCAGGGTATACCAGGCATAGAGCTCTTCACCGCTGAGCTGATTTGCCATGCGCAGGGCCTCAACCGCTGATGCAAGGGAGATCATGGTGAAATTATTCAGCAACAGAAAGCCGATCGTCCGGGCTTTACCCCGATTTGAATCAGAAGAGGTGGTACGTTTGATGTTTGAATCAGTCATAAACAAACCTGTGCCCGAACCGCATCTCTGACGAAACCATACGAGCTTATTATTTTCTATGGCCGTTAAAAGACTAAGTAAACGCTACGTAAACACTACTGAATCAAACGGTTATCTTAGTAAAACAGCCATATTCTGAAAATGGACATTAACCGAATACACTATAGCTGAAAAGCAAAAATGCCATTGGCTTTACAACCAATGGCATTTTCTTGATCTTATCAGGAATTAACACTCAATTGCGTTAACCGCCAAACCTCCGCGAGAAGTTTCCTTGTACTTATCATGCATATCACGACCGGTATCCGACATGGTCTTGATTACCTTATCCAGTGAGATAAAGTGATCACCATCGCCACGCAAAGACATCTGTGTGGCATTGATCGCCTTCACTGCTGCAATCGCATTACGCTCAATACAAGGCACCTGAACCAGGCCGCCAACAGGGTCACAGGTCAGACCCAGATTATGTTCCAGACCGATCTCGGCTGCGTTTTCAACCTGCTCCGGGGTTCCACCCAGCACTTCACACAGTCCTGCAGCCGCCATGGCACAGGCCGAGCCGACCTCACCCTGACAGCCTACTTCAGCGCCAGAGATCGAAGCGTTTTTCTTACACAGAGCACCAATCGCAGCCGCTGCCAGCAGGAAATCAACCACGCACTCCTCAGTAGCCTTAGCAGTGAACTCCGTGTAGTACATCAGTACTGCCGGAATGATACCCGCCGCGCCGTTGGTCGGTGCCGTGACCATCCGCCCGCCACCGGCGTTTTCTTCATTCACCGCCAGCGCATAAAGGTTGATCCAGTCCATCGCGCCCATCGTTGAGCTGATGACATTCGGTTTAGTGGAGCGGATCAGGGATTTGTGCAGGCTCATCGCCCGACGTTTGACCTTCAAACCACCGGGTAAGATACCCTCTTTATGCAGGCCGGTGGCGATACACTCTTTCATCGCCGCCCAGATCCCCATCAGACCGTCGCGAATCTCCTGCTCGCTGCGCCAGACCTTTTCGTTTTCCATCATCAGCTGGCTGACGGTGAAGTTATTGGCTTCGCAGAGTTCCAGCAGTTCTACCGCATTATTGAAGTCATAAGGCAGTTCAACCTGAGGGACCAGATGAGCATCGGCTGTGGCTTCGCTTTCATCGATAACAAAACCGCCACCGATGGAGTAATAAGTATTTTCGTACAACAGTTTGTCATCTGCGCCAAAGGCTGCCAGACGCATCGCATTCGGATGGTATGAAAGGTTCTCTTCCAGCAGGTTCATATCCCGATCCCAGATAAACTCGATCGGATACTGGCCCAGCAGGTTCAGGCTGTTGCACTCTTTCAATGTTGCCACGGCGGGCAAAATCATCTCAGGATCAATACTGTGAGGGCGCTCCCCCATCAGGCCGACAACCACTGAATTGTCGGTGCCATGACCAATACCGGTGGCACTCAGAGAACCGTATAGGTCGACCTGTATCCGCACTACATCAGCCGCCATCGCTTGCTGATCTAACATTGCTGCGAATTCTGCAGCGGCGACCATCGGACCGACGGTATGGGAACTTGATGGGCCTACGCCTACCTTAAAAAGATCAAAAACACTGATAGACATAAAGCCTCCACCGCGCAATCTGAGCGCAGGTTATTATTGTAATTAAGAGTTCGATTATGGGTGTCGGGAAGCAGCACCGCGTGCCGGTTTACGACCTGTACTTTTCTTAAAGCGCGAGAACTTAAATAAGAGCATGTAAAGGAAAGGGTTGAGGCCGACCCGTGTGAGTTCGGCAGTTATGACTTTCTTGGGGAGAACCCATAACCGCCTGGCCGACCTCAAAAAAGGTAACTGAAAACCAGTTATTAAAACCTTAAGCATTAGCATTGAGCAGTAATAATGTTAAATCGCCGCGAGGTACCCGAAGGGGTATGCCTGCGCGCCCCCGCAACTGCTACTTTTCTTTGTGGGAGCGACACCCCGTCGCGATCTGTGCAATAGTGTATTAGCTGCTAAATACTACTGTGCGGGAACCATTCAAAAACACCCGCTTTTCGATGTGATAGCGAATCGCATTGAACAAGGTAACCCGCTCCACATCCTGGCCTTTAGAGACCAGATCTTCCGGGTAATATGCATGGTCAACAGTCTGGATACCCTGGCTGATAATCGGGCCTTCATCCAGATCATTGTTTACATAGTGAGCAGTCGCACCCACCATCTTCACGCCTTTTTCCCAGGCCTGGTGGTAAGGACGTGCGCCCTTGAAGCCTGGCAGCAGCGAGTGATGGATATTGATCGCTTTACCATTTAACTGTTCGCACAACCATGGCGACAGTACCTGCATGTAACGCGCCAGTACCACCAGCTCGATATCGTATTGCTCTAACAGCTTAACGATCTCAGCTTCCTGATATGGTTTCGTCTCAGCGCTGATCGGCAGGTGGTGATACGGAATACCGTGCCACTCAGCCAGATGCTCAAGGTCAGGGTGGTTAGAGATAATCACTGGTACTTCTATATTCAGCTGACCGGTACGATGACGGTACAACAGATCGTTCAGACAGTGATCGTATTTGGATACCAGAATCGCCACCCGCGGACGATGTTCAGGCTCGGTCAGCTGCCACTCCATATCGAATTCAGCAGCGCGAGGGCCAAAGTCAGCATCGAACTGTTCGGCACTGAAATTCTCATCTTGCGGTTGAAACTCGATACGGATAAAGAAACTTTTTGATTCGCTATCATCAAAAGAGTGAATCTCTTCCACATAGTTTCCAGCTTCCGCCATATAACGGGTTACCACATCAACAGTACCCAGAACACTCGGACAACTGGCGGTAAATATCCATGGCTTGGAATGGTTAGTAGAGTTCATAAGAGTTCTCCTGACAATAGGACGCCATAAACGGCCTGGTGAAAGGCAGTTAAAGGCAAATTTAGAGATAAAAACCGGTCTGCGGTTGCAGACCGGTTATTTGAGGGGCTAAATCAGGCTTCGATTACCAGACCGAATTCACGGCTGGCATCCTGCAGCCAGAGCCAGACGTAGTCAGAGAAGCTGCGACGAATCACTAATTCGAAGCGCTGCTCACCGGTACGACGGATAATCGCAGTGCTCTTAGCGAACACAGTGGATACCACCTTGCCGACCGGGAACTGCTTAGAATGCAGATCCACCGGAGTGCACTTCTTCAGCAGCTCAACAACATTAGCGCCGGACAGTTCCAGCACGGTGGAACCACCGCTGCTGTTAACCAGCGAGTAGTGACCGCCCATCTCGTCGCGGAACTTAGATTCCACGTCGAAGGCCTCAAGACCCGGTACCAGAATCAACCATTCATCAGGAGACATCCAGCGGATTGAATAGTCACCGTTCTCCGCAGAGGTCAGAGGCTGCAGTGGCAGTGCCACGCCCAGTACACGCTCAGCTGCAGCCAGCTGATCAACGCTTTCCGGATTACAGCGCAGAGTCAGATGACCCAGCAGCTTGTGCTCACGCAGGTGAATACCACCCTGCTTCGGGCCTACCTTTGCCAGGCTTTCCAGATCCGCATGGTGCAGCGGAGACTGGCCCTGAATCTCAGGATTGGTTTTCAGATCAGGTACCTGATCCATTACCGCAGCCTTAGTTGCTGCTATTTCTGCTGGTGTCATTACATTCAAATCAGACATTTTGACGCTCCCCTTTCGGATCCAGGAAGATCGGGCTGCAAATTTCAGCTTCAATCACAGTGCCATCGGCCAGTGGGTAGAAAACAGTTTCACCCATCTTATCCAGGCCACCTTTAATAAAGCCCATGGCGATAGAATGACCCAGGTTAGCACTCCAGTAGCTGGAGGTAACATGGCCTTCCATCGGCATCGGAATCGGTGCCTTAGGATCCAGTACCGCCTGAGCTCCCTCAGGAATCACAGCCTTAGGATCTTTAGTCTTCAGACCGACTAACTGCTTACGGTTTTCACGGACGCAGTCTGCACGGTTCATACCACGCTTACCGATGTAGCTGAACGGCTTCTGGTTAGAAACACACCAGCCCATACCCAGATCGTAAGGATGAACCGAACCATCGGTATCCTGACCTGCGATAATGAAACCTTTCTCAGCCCGCAGGATGTGCATGGTTTCAGTACCGTACGGTGTCAGGTTGTACTTAGCACCCGCCTCGAACAACTTCTCCCATACATGGGTACCGTAGTTAGCTTGTACGTTAATCTCGAAAGACAACTCACCGGTGAAAGAGATCCGGAAGACACGGGCTGGAACCCCGGCTACCTTCATCTGCTTCCAATCCATGAACTTGAAGTTATCGTTGCTCAGATCGTAATCGGTCAGTTCAGCCAACAGCTTACGGCTGTTAGGACCGGAGATAGTCAGGGTAGACCAGTGATCGGTAACCGTATTGAAGTAAACTTCCAGCTCAGGCCATTCGGTCTGATGATACAGTTCCAGCCATTCCAGAACCCGTGCTGCGCCGCCGGTAGTAGTGGTCATCACGAAGTGGTTATCGCCCAGGCAGGCAGATACACCATCGTCGAATACCATACCGTCTTCGCCACACATCAGGCCGTAACGACACTTACCAACCGGCAGTTTCGCCCATGCGTTGCTGTAAACACGACCGAGGAATTCACGGGCATCTTTACCCTGAACGTCGATCTTACCCAGGGTAGATGCATCCAGAATACCAACGCTGTCACGTACCGCCAGACACTCACGGTCCAGGGACTGCTGCATAGTCTCATTGCCTTGCGGGAAGTACCATGGACGCTTCCACTGGCCAACATCCTCAAACTTAGCACCGTGCTCAACGTGCCACATGTGCATCGCAGAGTAACGCTCAGGATCGAACAGCGCGCCGCAGTTACGGCCAGCGATCGCACCGAAAGAGATCGGCGTGTAGTTCGGACGGAAGATAGTAGTACCGGTCTCAGGAATAGTCTTGTTCAGCGCCTTCGCGGCAACCGCCATACCGTTGATGTTACCCAGCTTGCCCTGGTCAGTACCAAAGCCCATCGCAGTGTAACGCTTAACGTGCTCGATAGACTCGAAGCCTTCACGACACGCCAGCTCGATACCCGCGGCCGTTACGTCTGTCTGATAATCGACAAACTGCTTCGGCGCCTGGGAAGTCGGCTTCAGGTGCGGGATGTGGAACAGGGTCATCGGTGCGCCCTCTTTCACTTCCTCAGCTTTTGGCAGAGCCACTTCAGCAGCACTCAGACCTACTTCAGCGACAGCTTTCAGACCTGCATTCAGACCTTCAAACAGCGCGGTGCCGGTGTTGTAGCTACCGTTAATACCACCGGCAGTCAGCTGCTTCTGAACAGTCGGACCCGGTACGAAGCCAACAATCTCGTCATTCCAGATCGGACGGCTGCCAGTATGACTGGACAGGTGAATAACCGGGCTCCAGCCACCGGAAGTCGCAACTGTATCAGCGCTCAGCTTAGTTACAGAGCCGGTTACTTTACCGCCGTCTGCGCTGATCGGTGCAACAGATACACCGGAAACACGCTTCTTACCCTGAACATCGATTACCGCAGAACCGGTGATGACATTCAGACCACGGGAACGCGCCGCATCGACACGATCACCAGCAGGATTCGCACGGGTATCAACCACAGCAACTACTTTACGGCCGGCATCATGCCAGTCCAGTGCCGCCTGATAGCCGTAATCGTTAGTGGTAGTGACCACCAGCTCAGTACCCGGTACTACACCGTAACGGTTGATGTAAGTAGAAACTGCGTTGCTTACCATGCAGCCCGGTACATCGTTGTTGCCATAAACCAATGGACGCTCATGTGCACCAGTGGCCAGTACAACCCACTTAGCCCTAACCCGGTGCAAACGCTGACGAGCCTGATTAACCGGCGCGATATCGGCCAGGTGATCAGTACAACGCTCATGAATAGTAACGAAGTTATGATCGTGGTAACCGTTTACAGTAGAACGTGGCAGCAGCATGACATCGTCGTAGCCGCGCAGCTCTTCTGTAACAGTCTTGGCCCACTCAGAGGCAGGCTTGCCGTCCAGGGTCTCTTTAGAGCTCAGCAGGCTGCCACCGAATTCACTCTGCTCATCAGCAAGAATGACACGGGCGCCACTGCGCGCTGCAGTCAGTGCAGCAGCCAGACCGGCAGGACCGGCACCGACTACCAATACGTCACAGTGCTGGTTAATGTTGTCGTAAGTATCCGGATCATTTTCCAGAGGTGAACGACCCAGGCCTGCAGCCTTACGGATAATAGTCTCATAGGTATCCCACAGAGCCTTCGGGAACATGAAGGTCTTGTAGTAGAAACCAGGAGGCATCATCTGGCCACCGACCTTGCCCAGCACGGACATAACGTCGGTATCAACATTCGGCCAGCCGTTAGTCGCCTGGCTCACCAGACCGTTAAACAGTTCCTGTTGCGTAGCACGCACGTTAGGTACCTGAGTCGCCTCAGTTGCACCCAGCTGCAGTACCGCATTCGGCTCTTCAGCACCAGACGCGACGATACCGCGCGGACGGCTGTATTTGAAACTACGGCTAACGACATCGATGCCGTTTGCCAACATTGCAGATGCCAGAGTGTCACCCTGAAAACCAGTGAACTGCTTACCGTTATAGGTAAAGGTCAATGGCTTGGAACGGTCGATGCGACCTCCGCTCTGGAGGCGGTTTTGTTGTGTCATTGTTCCGCTCCTCTTACTCAGCGACTACAGATGGCTGCTCGCCGATCTTGTAGACTTCTTTAATTTCGTAGGTCTGGGTGTCGCGGGTAATGTTAAAAAACTTGCGACAGCCGGCTGCATGAACCCAAAGTTCGTGGTGAATGCCACGTGGGTTTTTACGGAAGAACATATACTCGCCCCACTCCTTATCGGAACAGGCTTCAGGGTCCAGTGGACGGGCGATGTGCGCCTGACCTGATGCGTGAAACTCTTCTTCTTCACGATATTCCGCACAATGCGGGCAATAGATATGAAACATTTTAATCAGCCCCTGTTAGTGTGCTACGCCAGCAGCGCCGTGCTCATCGATCAGCGCGCCGTCGTGGAATCGGAACATAGAGAATGGCTCGGCCAGCGGGTGCATTTCACCCTTCGCCAGAGAAGCCGCAAAGACATTACCAGCGCCCGGAGTGGCCTTGAAACCACCGGTACCCCAACCACAGTTGAAGAACAGGTTCTCAACCGGAGTCTTACTGATAATCGGACAAGCATCCGGACAAGTATCCACGATGCCGCCCCACTGACGGTTCATACGTACCCGGCTGAAGATCGGGAACAGCTCCACGATCGCCTGTACAGTATGTTCGATAGTCGGGTATGAGCCGCGCTGACCGTAACCGGTGTAACCGTCGATACCAGCACCGATTACCAGGTCGCCCTTATCGGACTGGCTGACGTAACCGTGTACGTGGTTAGACATAACAACCGTATCCAGGATCGGCTTGATCGGCTCAGATACCAGTGCCTGCAGCGGGTGAGATTCCAGCGGCAGTTCGAAACCGGCCTTCTTCGCCATCACACCGGAGTTACCAGCAACAACACAACCAACACGATCGGCTTTAATATCGCCGTAACGGTCAGTTTTAACGCCGATGATAGCGCCATCTTCGATGATCATGTCGGTCACTTCGGTCTGTTGAATCAGATCAACACCGAAAGAGTCCGCTCCGCGGGCAAAGCCCCAGGCTACCGCATCGTGACGGGCAACACCGCCGCGTGGCTGCCAGGAAGCACCCATAATCGGGAAACGGCTGTTTTCAGAGCAATCCATGTGCGGCACGATCTCTTTGATCGACTGCGGATCCAGTACTTCACCGTCGATACCGTTGAGGCGGTTCGCGTTAACACGACGCTCGATATCACGCATATCCTGCAGGGTGTGACCCAGGTTCAGTACGCCACGCTGGGAGAACATAACGTTGTAGTTCAGGTCCTGTGACAGGCCTTCCCACAACTTCATCGCATGCTCATACAGATGAGCAGACTCATCCCACAGATAGTTAGAACGTACGATCGTCGTGTTACGGGCAGTGTTACCGCCACCCAGGTAACCTTTTTCGATTACCGCTACGTTAGTTACACCGTGCTCTTTAGCCAGGTAGTAAGCCGTTGCCAGACCGTGACCGCCGCCACCGATAATGATGACATCGTATTTCTTCTTCGGCGTAGGGTTACGCCAGGTGCGCTGCCAGTTCTCATGATGCGTGAGACTGTGCTTGAGCAGTCCAAAACCTGAATAACGCTGCATAACATCAGCTCCTGTTTCAGTCGCGGCCAGCTCTGTTCTAAAGTCAGAGCAGACCGCTTATGTTCAATAGTTAACGGTTGGCTTACTTATAAACCGGATAGTCAGCGCACAGCGCCTTAACCTGTTCTTTCACTTCTGCGATCTTAACTTCCAGCGCTTCCGGCTGGTTCAGTACGTCCAGCAGGTCAGCGATCCAGCCTGCCAGCGTGCGGCAATGTGCTTCTTTGAAACCGCGGGTGGTAATAACCGGTGAACCGATACGCAGACCAGAAGTTACGAACGGAGATTGTGGATCGCCCGGTACAGCGTTCTTGTTCACAGTGATGTTGGCGCGACCCAGGGCAGCATCAGCATCTTTACCGGTCAGACCCTGCTTGATCAGGCTCAGCAGGAACAGGTGATTTTTAGTACCGCCGGAAACGATCTCAAAACCGCGCTCGATCAGTACTTCAGCCATCGCATTGGCGTTCTTAACAACCTGCGCCTGGTACTCTTTAAATTCAGGATCCAGCGCTTCTTTGAACGCTACCGCCTTAGCTGCGATTACGTGCATCAGAGGACCGCCCTGACCGCCTGGGAATACAGCAGAGTTCAGTTTCTTCTCCAGCTCGTTATCGCGGGAGATGATCAGACCGCCACGTGGACCACGCAGTGTCTTGTGCGTTGTAGTAGTAACAACATCAGCGAAAGGCACCGGGTTCGGATACAGGCCAGCAGCAACCAGACCGGCAACGTGTGCCATATCAACGAACAGGTAAGCACCCACTTTGTCAGCGATCTCGCGGAAACGCGCCCAGTCAACAATCTGGGAGTAAGCAGAGAAACCGGCAACGATCATCTTCGGCTTGTGTTCAACCGCCAGACGCTCAACTTCGTCGTAATCGATCTCGCCGGTCGCTTCATTCAGTCCGTACTGAACAGCGTTGTAGATCTTGCCGGAGAAGTTTACGTGGGAACCGTGAGTCAGGTGACCACCGTGCGCCAGGCTCATGCCCAGAACAGTATCGCCCGGTGCACACAATGCCATGTAAACAGCAGCGTTAGCCTGAGAACCAGAGTGTGGCTGCACGTTCGCGTAAGTCGCACCGAACAACTCTTTAGCACGGTCCAGAGCCAGCTGCTCAACCACGTCAACGTATTCACAACCACCGTAGTAACGCTTTTCAGGATAACCTTCAGCATACTTGTTGGTCAGGGCAGTACCCTGAGCTTCCATTACGCGCGGGCTGGTGTAGTTCTCAGAAGCGATCAGCTCGATATGCTCTTCCTGACGCACTTCTTCTTTACCGATAGCGGCCCACAATACGTCATCATATCCCTGAATCTGGTCATCTTTACTAAACATCTATACCTCCACACCCTGCCCACAAGGCGAGTAACAAAATTGGTTTCTAATTATTTTTCCCTGCCTCACTAACGCGGTAACAACTGCATCAGGAAGGCTGGTCGGGAGGTAATCGCGTTGCTGGGTTACCCAAGAGAAATGCTTAATAACTCCCATAACAGCGATATTAGCCCCTCTCGGGATTGGCGCTATGCTCGAACACGCCTCGGGAGTGTCCATTTACGACAGTCAGGTAAATGCAAAAAAATGTGTCGTAGTGATGCAATAAAGTGATGAATACTCATAGAATTGAGAGTATAAACAGTGCCCGCAAAGTCGAGCAGCCGCCTTGCCGCAGCCTAGCCATTAAAAACACAATGAGAATGAAGTGATGAGTGACTCTTCCAAAAAACGTGATTTCAGCTCAGTGATGCGCAGCACCAACAGCGCCTACCTGCCCGGCGATGAAGCGCCGGAAAAGCCGGTTAAGGTTGGCTTCGTGCTGCTGGAACACTTCTCGATGATGGCCTTCACCGCGGCGGTCGATGCACTGGTCACCGCAAATCTGGTAAGAACAGCGCCACTGTTTGAACACATCATTATGGGTGTCGATTCACGCATGGCGATGAGCGACCTTGGCATTGAGATCGCCACCAACACTACGCTGGAACACTTCACCATCGAGCACCGCGGTACAGTCGATATCCTGATCGTCTGCGGTGGTTTTCGCTGCTCGCTGGAAGAAAACCCAACTCTGACCACTATGCTCAAAGCCGCTGACAAGCAGGGGCTTATTGTCGGCGGACTGTGGAATGGCACCGTCGCACTGGCCTATGCCGGCCTGCTGGATAACCAGGAATGCTCAGTGCATCCCGACAATCACGCTTTCGTCCGGGAAAAATTCCCCCGGGTGCAGGTTTCCGACAACGCCCTTATTCTCAATCCACTGCGCGCCACCTGTGCTGGGCCTGTTAGCGCTTTGGAAATGATGCTAAAACTGATCGAGCAGAGCTATGGCCAGAACATTGTCCGGGCTATCCGCGAGATCCTCAGCTGCGATCAGGTCGCCGAAAGCGGCGGCACCATGAACCTGCAAACTGGCGACGACCCCACCTTCCCCGAAACCCTGCGCAACCTGCTCGCGCTGATGCGCAGTAATATAGAAGAACCACTGACACTGGAAGAACTCGCCTCGCACACCAGCATCTCCCGCCGCCAGATGGAACGCCTGTACCAGACCCATCTGGAAACCAGCCCGTCGCGCTATTACCTTGAGCTGCGTATCACCCACGCACGGCGGTTGTTGCTGCAGAGCAATGAGACCATTACCAACATTGCGCTGGCCAGCGGGTTTGTCAGTACCAGTCATTTCAGTAACTGTTTTAAGGACTATTTTGGGGTATCGCCGTCGACGGCAAGGGCTAAGAAGTAAGAACCGTAGCTCGTTGCTCGAACGCAGCAACCTGCTTGCTCGTGGCTCGAAAGGGCCTTCTTAATTGGGTGTGGATGTAGGGCTGAGGTTGGTGGCTTTGTAAGGATGATTTTAGGGGCCAGGAATTAACTTTACTCTGACCCCATTTATCTACCGACCCCATTTATCTACCATTTATCTGAAATAGCTATCCCATTCCAACCCTCATCCACCACTGTATTTAATATATATCTCGTCCACCTTCCCATCGATGTATCCTTGTGCAGGTTCTGAAGGACAAACAGAAAGATCTACAGCAGCCTGCACCCACATGGATGATTGAGGTGCATATCGCTCATTGTGAACACTCGAAATTGACACTTCTGCGCCATTGTAAGTAAATATAAAACTGGCGCTGGACTCATCCCATTCCATTGTAACGTCCACATACTCTTTTGCAGAAGCAAAAGGAAAAACGACGCCATCCGACCACTCTACAGTTTGACAATCAGGGTCACCGCATTCAAAAACCACAGCATCTACGCGCATCCCCTCCGCTGTAAAACTGGCTCTTTTTCTAAGACCGATCCAAGCCATGACCTCTCCAGTCAAATCACCTGGAACAGAACTCGAGTTAATATTGTAAAAACCAGTAATGATTCGCAGCCTGGCAGAATCTCTACCATAACAACTAACAACATCGACATCATTGAAGCCAATTCGACCACCAACCCCAACAACCTCGCTTCTATCCTGAAGCGCTAAACCTAATCTTGTACGTGTTGCACCTACCCCGTCACCAGACATAACACCATGAGTTCTATTAACCAAATCAAGAGTCCCATCAGCACTAAGACCTCGCGGTTTCTCTCCCCCTATGGGATTTGGTACTACCATACGTAACAATTCATAACTGCTCCAATCTTGATATTCACCAACTGGTGGATCAATCCAGTAATGGTTAAAAGACTGCTTTCCATCCCAGAATTCAGCATTAATGGTTCGATCGGAAAAGTCGTCATAAAGACTCCACCCATCTGGTGGCGCAGCTACAACCGTGCTACTGAGCAAAACGGCAGGTATAAACAACAGTAAATGTCTTAAGAATTGCATGATGTTCCTCCACTATAGCGCTACCCCTTCGGTCCAGAACAACATCACGGTCATGCTAAAATACTTAGCTCAGAGAACTATCGCTTTAACCATTTTCCGGACGACTTAGTAAGTAAGCCTTTTCAATTGTGTACACCCCCATCACAATAACCGTAGTTAGCCAATGGTTATTCGCCAGTATGATTAATGCCGAGCCCTAAAAAAACAGACTTCTCCTGACCCTAATCAATTTAATGGTGTCACTGCTATTTCACTTCCAGATATGGAACGAAGAGAGTAACGAGGGGACAGGCATACCTCAACAACACATAGCAATCACTCGCACAGGTACCAGCCCACTGCCAGGAACTAAAACTCTGAGAAAAGCTTTGAAAAAGCTACTTCATTCTCGTCCGCTGAAAATGAGTAAACTCATTTGATCAGTTGCACAGCATTTTGTTGCTTGTGGCTACGCATTTCCTTTGTCCTGATAGCGCCTTATCGTGGGGTGCTAGGCAATTGATCTGAAACGGGTATTGCTCATTTTGGTTTGTTGTTTTCTGATGAGAAACGCGGTTCCTACAGCCGACCCTTCTTACGTAGTAAGGAGTAGGCAAACTGGATCAGTAGAAAAGAAGGCTTTTAGGTTTTTTCTAGCTACCAGCAAGTGACGAAGTCACGTCTAGCGAGCTGAACTTATTCAGCGGTTTAGCCACTGAGCGAAGCGACCTGTAGGAGGGGCGCCCTCGCCGCGATTATCGCCGCGAGGCGCGCCTCCTACAAAACCAATCCCCTCTTACGTAGCAAATAACAGTCGAACCTGTACTACTCAATAAGAACGCTTTTAGGCTTTTTCTAGCTACTAGCAAGCAGCGTAGCTGCGTTCTAGCGAGTCGAACTTGTTCGACGGTTCTAGCCACTGAGCGAAGCGCGTTTTTCTAGCCACTAGCAGCAAAGCTGGCTTTGCGATCTAGCGAGCGACGCAGTCGCGTTCTAGCTACTGCGCGAAGCGCTATTTTATTTACTACAAATACCCTTCATCGCCAGGTCTAATTTTGCAACGGCTTGTTTGCCGGTGTTTTCATCGACAAGTTCGACATTTGCTCCACCGACAAAAGCACCCATCTTGATGTACTGGTTCACGAAATAATTTTTACCACTCTCTGTTTTAACCAGAAGGTCATTGGGTGAAAACTCAGATTCTGTTGATATCTGATGCTCTTCACCACCCGTCACTTCTTCGTAGAAGAATATTTTCGGTGCCGTTTCGCCAATGCATTTACCATCAACCCAGACATCCTTTTTTAACGCGGCCCCAAAAACACTGTCTCTATAGATATACAATCCAGAATGTCCTTCAGTTGGCGGGTTAAACTGCTTTGCCAAAGCGGCTTTTTCTGGGGTATCCATAGGAACAGAGGCGCAACCAGACAACAGTGACGCTGCCACGGCAGTAGCTATAAATATTTTTTTCATTACCTTCCCTCATCTGATTTATGAGCTTCACATGCTCTATTGGTTTTTCTTTGCACTACTGCTGATTGCGCCCTGCCATAGTTGACCATGCTTGCATGGCAGGCCTGCTTTGCGGGTTATCAATCAGCTGTCCGGTATAAAATTCAGAGAAAAGCTTAGGAAAAAGCTACTTCATTCTCGTCCGCTGAAAATGAGTAAACTCATTTGATCAGTTGCGCAGCCTTTTGTTGCTTGAGGCTGCGCGTATCCTTTGTCTTGATAGTGCCTTAAAGCGGGTTGGCAAACAATTGATCTGAAACGGGTATTGCTCATTTTGGTTTGTTGTTTTTCCTTGGCATTGATTTTTACCGAAGGTCCGGTTTCGCCTTGTTGGCGAGTCAAGGTCTTTGCGCGGGCAAAGACCTTAACAATCCAAAGCCGCCCCTGCTGTTTGGTTGGCTGCGCCAACTCCCCTGCGCGTTTCGCTTACAAATGGGTGCGAAGAGAACTCGGCCAAAAAGCAGCCTCAAACATTCTTCGCACTGATCCATTTGTAACCTGCAATACCCAAAGGGCACGATGTGCTCGGCTGCACAGAAGGGGAAGTATTTCCGTGCCAAGCGTACCTTACGCATTAATTTGTGAGGGCTAAGATGAAATATTCCTGTGGGAGGGGCGCCCTCGCCCCGATTATCGCCGCGAGGTGCGCCTCCTACAAAACCAGATCTTTCTTACGTAGCTGGAGGTAGTTGAACTGAATAATCCGATAAGAACGCTTTTTGTTTTTTCGAGCCACGAGCAAGCAGCTTGCTGCGTTCGAGCAACGAGCTACGCTCTCTTTTTCTAGCCACTAAGCGCTGCGCTTGCTGCCCTGCCCTCCACTTTCAACAAGCTTCTGAGCAATCTGGTTGAGCACCGGCCAGCGGTCATTACACCATTCCGGGGCCAGTAGTGTGGGTTTGCGGGCGGTGGCGGAGACCCGATGGAAGACCACGTCCCAGGGGGTCTGCTGAATCATCCTGGCGGCAACTTCAACGTAGTCATGCTGGGCAATGGCCTGTATCTCATTGTTCTTCCACTGCCGGGCCATCTGGCTGCCCCTGACGATATGCAGAGGATGCAGTTTAAGCCCTTCACAGCCCACATCTAGCACTCTTTCCAACGTAATCAGGCTGTCGGCAGGTGCTTCACCGGGCAAGCCGATAATCAGGTGGGTACAGATTTTCAGGCCGCGTAGATGCGCCCGCTTTACGGCATCGACATAAGCATCAAAGTGGTGCCCACGGTTGATCAGATCCAGGGTTTTATCAAATGAGGATTGCAGGCCCAGCTCCAGCCAGACTTCGTATCCCTGCTGCTGATAGTTCGCCAGTAGATCGAGGGTGGCATCGGGTACGCAATCTGGTCGTGTACCGACACAGATGCCAACAATATCAGTTGTCGTCAGGGCTTCTTCATAAAGCCGGCGCAGCTCTTCGACTTCTGCATAGGTATTGGTATAGGTCTGGAAATAGGCCAGGTAGCGTTTTGCCCGCATACCGGGTTTACTGTTTTCCAGCTGCTCACGGATGCTTAGCTGAGAACCGGTTTTACCATTGAATGAGGCATTATTGCAGAAGGTACAGCCTCCAAGACCCGATGTGCCATCACGGTTGGGACAGGTGAAAGATGCGTTGATCGTCAGCTTGTGGACCTTTTCGCCAAAGCGTGATTTCAGATCCCGTCCCAGACCATTGATATGTTCGTAAAGTTGCATGCTCTGTCTTCACCTTAAATCCGCGCTTCTTATCTACGCTAAAAAGTGAGACATCATATGCATCTGGCAATAATTCGCGTTGATATTAATCAGAAAGGCCAAATCTGGCTTAGGGAGGATTGCTGATAGGAGCGGAGCATTGGCTGAAATGTTGGGTTACGCTTCGCTAACCCAACCTACAGTTCTGCACAGAAGGGGAATAAATCCGTGCCAGACCCATCTTACTGAGTGTAAAGTTGTCTTTATCAAAGTGATTTTAAAAGAACGCTTTTGTTTTTTCGAGCTACGAGCAAGCAGCTCGCTGCGTTCGAGCCACGAGCTACGCTCTCTTTTCTAGCCACTGCTCCTTTATTGTTTCCCAAAGTTACAACTAAACAGCAGAAAGTTTGCATTTAATCACTCGAAAATTTGGCGCAGGATGATTTCAGACTTGTCATACAGGGCGGCTATTCCGCTACAGGTCTCTGGTGATAAACAAAATTACTCTGAGGTTGATATGAAGTATAAAAATAATAATGCCATAGCGTTATCCCTGACCACAGCACTACTGCTCGGCAGCAGCAGCGGTTTCGCTGCGACAACCTGGAAAATTGCCGGCGGTGATTCTGAAGGTAGCTCACAGCATGCATTTGGCCTGAAGTTTGTTGAGCAACTGGAAGCCAATACAAACGGCCAATTCAGTGGTCAGCTGTTCATGAGTAGTCAGTTGGGAAGCGAGCAGGATACTGTTGTTGAAGCTGGCCTTGGCACTCTGGACTTTTCGATTCTGGCGATTAATAACGTAACGCCATTCTCCCCTACCGTCGGCGTTTTTACCCTGCCTTATGTTATTCAAAGCCTCGAAGAAGCCGAGCTGCTGACCCAGGGCGAAGTCGGTGCCGAGCTGGTTGAAAATACAGTGAACGATGCCGGTGTGCGGATTGTTGGCTGGGCTTATACCGGATTCCGGGTACTGACAAACTCCAAGCAACCGATTGAAACCTTAGAAGATCTGCAGCAGGTCATTGTTCGGGTGCCGAAGAATGAGATTATGATCGATACCTATAAAGCCTGGGGAGGTAATCCGACCCCTATGGCCTGGTCGGAAACCTTCACAGCATTGCAACAGGGTGTCGTTGATGGCCAGGACAATCCCTATGTGACTGTCGACGCGATGAAATTCGATACGGTGCAGAAGTATGTGACAAATATTCGCTATATCTTCTCCATTGAGCCTCTGATCATGAGTGAAAGCGTTTATCAGGAACAAACACCTGAAACTCAGCAGGCAATTATTGAAGCGGGAAAAGTCGCCACCAAACATAGCGCAGAGTTCCTCACCGCTAATGAGGCACGGATCAAACAGCAACTCGTCGAGAAAGGCATGGTGATTAGCGATCCGGCAAACGGCGAGAAAGAATGGATAGAAAAAGCTACCACCGCAGTATGGCCGAAACACTATGACAGTATTGGTGGTAAGGACAAACTGAATCGCATCCTTCGCCTGCTCGGTCGTAACGAGGTTTGATCTGACTAATAGTTTAATCTGACTAAAAGCTTAACCGGTTAAAAAGGTTTAACCCGACTAAATAACCATTTCTGAGTTGCCTTGCAGGCTATGCCTGCAGGGCTTTTTTGGGTTAATCTGAGATGTATTCATTAACAATGATACCCAGCTTATGAAACGATCCAGCCTGTCAGGTCAAATTGCAGATGTCGACCTGAAACTACTGCGTATCTTTAAAACAGTCGTGGAATGCGGCGGTTTTTCAGCTGCTGAAGTCGAACTTAACATCGGCCGTTCAGCTATCAGCCGACAGATGTCCGATCTGGAAACCCGACTGGATATGCACCTGTGCCAACGGGGACGTTCCGGATTTCAGCTGACTGATCATGGCAAACTTGTCTATGAAGCCACCCAGGAGCTGTTAGTTGATCTGGAAAAATTCCGGGCTAACGTTAATGCCGTTCACAGCCGCCTGATTGGCGAACTGACACTGGGACTTACCGACAATATGCTCACCGATCCCAACTCGCCGGTGGTTGAGATATTGGGGGCATTCCACCAGCAGGAACCCGAGGTCAAAATTAATCTGCAGGTTGCCGCGCCGAATGAGGTCGAGCGGGCCATTATCGAAGGACGATTCAATATCGGCATAGTACCTCAGCATCATGATCTGCCGGGGTTGGAATACTATGACCTGTACTACGAAACATCACTGTTCTACTGTGGCCACAATCACCCCCTGTTCAGCGTTCCAACCGATCAGATCAACATCGATACTATCAGTCAGCATGATTTTATTGCCCCGGGTTACACCCATTCAGTCATGCTCAGAGAACAATTCCCACAGCTGAAGGCCAGCGCCACCTCATATCAGGTGGAAGGCATTGCCACCCTGATTCTCAGCGGCCAGTATGTCGGTTTTTTGCCTAAGCACTACGCAGCCCTTTGGAGTGACAAGCAGTTAATGCGGGCGCTGCTGCCCGATACCCTCAATTATAAAGTACCGTTTAAAGTCATTGTACGACGGGATTCCCGCCCCAACATGCTACGTCAGGCATTGCTCAAAGCCTTTAAAGAATTTGCTGCCGTCGGTACAAAAGACTCTCGTTAAAGGCGGGCCTATTGTTAAAGTCAGGCGGCCCGTAGTATTCATATTAGTTTCTAATTTGAGCAACTTTACCTGCGACATTTGCCATTTATTGCACAGACTTCAACTCATAAAGTAGACCTTTACTTAATGAGTTGAGGAACCAAAATGTCTGATCAACAAGAGCTTAGCTTCAGCCCTCTGGCTTCTGAAACCGTCCCCCGTTACGCCGGCATTGCAACCTTTATGCGCCTGCCCCATTACAGCATCGCTCAAGCTCCCCAGGCGGACATAGGTCTGTACGGTATTCCCTGGGACGGTGGTACAACCAACCGCGCCGGTGCTCGTCACGGTCCGCGACAGATCCGTGACGCTTCAGCCCTGATGCGCAAGGTACACCCGGTACTTAAGCTGAGTCCTTTTAAACTGGCTAACT
The DNA here is from genome assembly GCF_050870985.1 of Amphritea sp. HPY. Taxonomy (NCBI): domain Bacteria; kingdom Pseudomonadati; phylum Pseudomonadota; class Gammaproteobacteria; order Oceanospirillales; family Oceanospirillaceae; genus Amphritea; species Amphritea sp. HPY. The sequence continues at coordinate 2,503,025 of NZ_CP194015.1, forward strand.
GTGCCGACTTCGGTGACGCACCGGTCAACCCTTTACAGATAGAGCCCACCCTCGACATGATCGAACAGTTTGTCTCTGAGATGGTTGAACAGAATATTGTTCCGCTCGGGGCCGGTGGTGATCATCTGGTCAGCTTACCGGTACTGCGTGCGCTGGCAAAAAAGCACGGCCCTTTAGGCATGGTTCATTTCGATGCGCATACTGATACCTGGGATAAATATTTTGGTGATTGTAAGTATACCCATGGCACCCCATTTCGCCGCGCCATCGAAGAAGGGATCCTTGATCCAAAGCGGATTGTTCAGATCGGTATACGGGGCGGACTCTATAGCGAAAGCGACGATGACTGGGGCCTGGAACAGGGTATTCGGGTTATGCGTATGGAAGAGTTTACCGAACTGGGTGTAAACAAAGCGCTGCAAGTTGCCCGTGACGTGGTTGGGGATCAGGCTACCTATATCAGTTTTGATGTCGACTGCCTCGATCCGGTCTTCGCCCCGGGTACCGGCACCCCTGAAATAGGCGGTCTGACTACTGTAGAAGCGCAACAGATGGTGCGCGGCCTGCGCGGACTAAACCTTATTGGCGCAGACCTGGTAGAAGTCTCCCCGCCATTTGATCCAAGCGGTGCAACCGCTCTGGTGGGCGCAACCCTGATGTGGGAAATGTTGTGCCTTCTGGCCGAGAAAGTCGACCAGAAAAGGCTGTAAATAACGCCACAGTTAAATTTGCCTCTGCTATCAAACCAGCATCCTGCAGCGTTCAGGCAACGGCCTTTTCGCCTGCTCTGCCGTTTACAAAGCGTCCTGTGAGTGGGGCACTGGCATGCCCCTTAGAGTACCTCGCTACGAGACGCCCCCCCCCTTCTTACATAGTGGGGAGGAGCCGAACTGAATAACCCGATAAGAACGCTTTTAAGACTTTTTCTAGCGACTAGCTGGAGGGCTTGCCCTCCGTTCTAGCTAGCGGCGAAGCCGCGATCTAGCCACTGATCGAAACAGTTAATGGCTGGACAGGCATACTTTGATGCAAATTTATCAGGATATCAGGTCAGAGCACTGGCATGGAAAGGACATATATGTCCCTTAGTAAATTCAGCTACAACATGCTGTAAACCATGGTCTTTCTGGGCAGGCACAACGGTAAGTCACACCACATCATATCTTCGTTTCAGCTGCTCAATGAGCGAATTAAAGGAAAACGTATCATCCTTGCCTAACCCATCCCGACGCAGCATCTCGTTCCACAGATGAACTGCATATGTTCCAGAAAAGAGATCAGCCGAATCGGCAAAGGTATCATCAAAAATACTTTGCCAGCATGAACAGGTCACCGGATAAAACGCAATGAATGGCATCGCCTGATCCATCATCCCATGGTACTTTAGGGCATTGCTCAAACCACCCGGGCCGGTTTCCCCCCAAACCAGATCTCCCCTTTGATTGCCCTTGAGATACTTTCTGCGGCGCTTTCTCCAGACCGTCTTGCGGTTATCATAAGGCAATAGTTGGTTAGGATTACGGCATACAGCCTCCATATGCTTCATAAGCGAGTGGCCGGCTGGAAAACCGATCACTGCATTATTGACCCGCTGATTCTCCTCATAGCCGAAAACCACCGGCCGTTCAAAATCAAAGGGGCGTAAACACACTACATCCGTATCAATCCAATAACCACCACGCTCAAGTAGCAGCTTATAGCGAAACCAATTAGCAAAAGCAGCATATGACTTACGATTTTTATAAACAAAAATCTCACTCTCAGGGAGTATCTCACCCGCATCAGCCAGCACTACACCATCTGGTACATTATCTACCGGCCCATACGTATAAAGCGTCACATTATGGCCATTTACCACAAAAGATTTCAGGGAGAGGTGTTCCAGGATTGATAGTTTCTCACCTATCCATAAGGCTTGAAATTCAGACTTAACACTTAACATCTTTAATGCCCTTAAGCAGGTCTTGGCTCGACAAACGAAGTGGGAAAGGCGGCTAACAAAGTTGGACAAGCGTATCTTATATCACACATGCGATATCGCCTAAAAACCCATCAACTTTTTCTTGAAAATGAATTGTCTGAGGTCGAACTGACTATCTATCTGAAAGTAATTAAAAAAAATGGGGTCACTTCACAAAGGCGCGTTATTTTTCTACTTCACTCGCTTACATCATAAGCACACAGTTGACTACTCACCAAAACCTATAAAGAAGGCTTTTATGCTTTTTCTAGCTAGCAGGAAGGCTTACCCTCCGTTCTAGCTACTCGCAGAGCGATGATCTAGCATCTGCTTTTTAGCTTATTCTAGCCACTGAGCGAGGCGATCTGTAGGAGGGGTGCCCTCGCCGCGATTATCGCCGCGAGGGCGCGCCTCCTACAAAACCAATCCTCTCTTACGTAGCAAATAACAATCGACCCGGTAATACTCAAAAAGAACGCTTTTAAGGCTTTTTCTAGCTAGTAGCAAGCAGCGTAGCTGCGTTCTAGCGAGTCGAACTTGTTCTACGGTTCTAGCAACTAAGCGAAGCGCGTCAGCTATGTCCAGTAGCTTGTGGTTAATGTCGTTTCCCAGGTAGCTGAGTCAATCGCTGGATCCAGCGCAGAACCGACACCGGAGGGCACATCAAAACTTGCCATAGCAATGACCAGTGCATCGATATTGGCTTTATCGATGCTCAGGCCGCTATCCAGATTGATCGTTTCTACTTTAAACCTGTCGTCAACAAACCAGTCCAGGACTTTTACCTGATCGTCCGAATCGACAATGTTTATGACTAAGTGAGTGCCTTTTTTAGAAAACCAGAGCTGGCTGGCCTGGGACAGATCATCAAATATCAGAGTATCGGTATCTGTGTTCCCGGTCAGCCCGACATCGCGTACCAGATCCTGACCGCCCCCTGCTTTGAAATAGTATGTGTCTGAGCCTGTGGAACCTTTCAGGTGATCATTGCCAACATCGCCCCAGATCAGATCGTCACCAAAGCCGCCATCAACAAGATCGTCACCATTACCACCGTGGAGTTCATCATTGTCAAAGCCACCCCGGACGTTGTCGTTTCCATCCCCGGCATAGACTAAGTCATCACCATTACCTGCGATGATTCTGTCATCACCGGCACCCGCTTCAACATAATCGTTATCTTTGCCCGCGTTTATCCAGTCTTCGCCGTCACCACCATAAATAGTGTCATTTCCGCCTCCGGTCCAGATGGTGTCGTTGCCAACACCTGCGTCAACATAGTCATCGCCGGTGCCGCCGCCTATCCGATCGTTGCCGTCACCACCGCTGAGGGTGTCGTCACCGCTCGAACCAAAAACCCGATCATCACCTTCCCCTCCAACAACAGTGTCGTCTCCGGGGCCGCCGTTTAACAGATCATCTCCGGCATCACCATAGAGCTGATCGTTGTCATTACCGCCGTTTAAGTGGTCATTGCCATCACCACCATGGAGGGAATCGTCATTATCACCGGCATTGATCCGATCATTGCCGCCCTCGCCGTGTAGGCTGTCATCACCTTCGCCGCCTTGCAGCGTTTCAGGCTCTGCTGTACCGATAAGGGTATCATCCCCCGGCGTTCCTTTTATTTCAGTCATAGTTGCTCCCTGCATCTTTTCAAACAAGCGTTTATATTAGTGTGCCCTTATGTAAATGCAAGCACTATCGCTTTCCCAATATGGGACTGGAATATGGCGTAACCAGGGGGTGTAGAGATAGTTTTTTGGGACTTTCAAAAGGCTATGTAACGGGACATATATGGACGCCCCGGCACTGATCAGCATACCGGCACAACTACGATTAAAGACTCTTGCGTTGTAAGTCCGGTTAAAGACTCTTCTCATATCCAGCAATAACCACTAGTCAGTGGTTGTTGTCTGCGTTCTTAGTTTTTTCATAGGGAACTAAGAACATCCGCTTATTACCCCAATAGATAATCAGCCCTAAAACAAGATAACTGACAATTGCCGGAGCCAACCATCCCATATGCCCGAAGTAGAGTAGCAGTGTAAAAACTAAGGAGATGGTTGCTATGAATATACTAAGCGCTTGCCTCTTTTTTGTGTCTGTATCCGGTGTGAACAGACCCTCGCAATGGGGGCAAACTCGATAGTTAGCAAAGAACCCCGGATGGGGCAGCTTCCTCATACAAATCTCATGGCGACAATGGGGGCATGTGAGCACGGAATGAGACTCCTGACATTTTAATACAGAGATGCTGCGCATCGCTCAGCGCCAATCTGTAATTATTACCAATCATCGTATCAGGGGATGGGTGTTTATCAAGATTAGCTGGCAGGTGCTATATTCAGAAGGCTTTTTGCTTTTGATTTTTCTAGCCACTAGAAAGCGCGCAGAGGGTTCTAGTCACTGCAACATACCGCTTTGGAGTCTGCCTGACGGCTTGTTGGGCTTCGCTTCGCTCAAACCAACCTACAATTCTTACTAAGTGCAGAGTTTGCCCTGGCAGGCTCTATATTCAGAAGGCTTTTTGCTTTTGATTTTTCTAGCCACTAGCAAGCGCGCAGCGCGTTCTAGCCAGCCGCGAAGCGGCGATCCAGCCACTATTACTTACCGCTTTGGGGTCGGCCTGACGGCTTGTTGGGCTTCGCTTCGCTCAAACCAACCTACAATTCTTACTAAGTGCAGAGTTTGCCCTGGCAGGCTCTATATTCAGAAGGCTTTTTGCTTTTGATTTTTCTAGCCACTAGCAAGCGCGCAGCGCGTTCTAGCCAGCCGCGAAGCGGCGATCCAGCCACTATTACTTACCGCTTTGGGGTCGGCCTGACGGCTTGTTGGGCTTCGCTTCGCTCAAACCAACCTACAATTCTTACTAAGTGCAGAGTTTGCCCTGGCAGCTCTATATTCAGAAGGCTTTTTGCTTTTGATTTTTCTAGCCACTAGCAAGCGACGAAGTCGCATTCTAGTTAGTAAAGCACCGCAGCGCTCAGTTTACCATTCGTAGGAGGGACGCCCTCGTCCCGAGAATATACATAGTGCCAAATCAATCGCCACGAAGGCGTGGCTCCCACAAGTCTGAGTATTCACGCTTTTTCTAGCCACTAGCGAGTTGCGAAGCGACGTTCTAGCTAGCAAAGCTTGCTTTGCGATCTAGCGAGGGACGCATAGCGCCCCGGTCTGCTTTATCAGCGGTGCCGTTAAAGCGTTTGAGACTGTACTACGGTAATAGCGATTACATTCACCACATCGTTGGCACTGCAGCCGCGAGACAGGTCGTTGGCGGGTTTTTTCAGGCCTTGCAGAATCGGTCCAATAGCATCGGCCTTGCCGATCCGTTCGGCCAGCTTGTAGCCGATATTGCCCGCTTCAAGATTCGGGAACACCAGCACGTTAGCTTTACCCTGAGTGGCTGATTCTGCCACTTTACGTTCGGCAATTTCAGCTACGATAGCGGCATCAAGCTGGACGTCGCCATCGATCGCCAGATCCGGCATATGTTGCTTGACGATCTCGGTTGCTTCAACAACTTTATCCACCGCCGCATGGCTGGCACTACCGCTGGTAGAGAATGACAGCATAGCGACTCTTGGCTCTTCTTCAAGCAGAGTTCTGGCGCTGTTGGAAGCCGACATCGCAATCTGGGCCAGCTGCTCTTTATTCGGATCGATGACCAGACCGCAATCAGAGAAGATCACGCCACCTTTGAGTTCATGGAACGGTTCGCACAGCATCATCAGGAAGAAGCTGGAGATCATGCTGGCATTCTCTGCCATACCGATAATCTGGATAGCCGCGCGTACTGTATCGCCAGTGGTATACACCGCACCGCAGACTGAGCCATCAGCATCATCCAGATGCACCATCATCTGCGCATAATGCAGCGGATCCTGCATCAGCTCTACGGCCTTTTCCGGGGTCATGCCTTTGGCTTTGCGCAGCTCATAAAAGGCATCAGCGTAACGCTGTGCAGCATCGGAAGCGGTCGGATCTAATAGCGCGATAGCTTTAAGATCCAGCCCCAGCTCGACAGCTTTAGCTTCGATACTAGCAGCATTACCCAGCAAGGTAACATCGGCAATGCCCCGCGCAGTGGCAGTGACTGCGGCTTCAATAATACGGGGGTCTTCACCTTCAGCCAGAACGACTCGACGTGGATCTTCACTGGCGCGTTTGAAAATATTATTCAGGGCCTTCATGGTGATTCCTTTTTATTATTATCCGGGGCTGGATCTGGTGTGATTGGTATTGTTCAGTCAGCCTTTGAATAAGGCACTAAACAGTCGGATCAAACCGGATAAATGGGGTCCGGTAATAAAAGGCCTACCACTCGCTGGGAGAGTAGTATTGATCAGACTGTCAGTACCTTATTCAAAAGCCTCTGGTGCATAAAAACTGCTATTTCAGTGCTCTCTCACTACTATTTCGGGAAAAAAACCGAGAGCCGGATGGCCCTCGGTTTTCATATGCTCTTTATTCAGAGCATCTCTTTGTTACTAATGTCGCTTACTGGAAGTCTTTGTACTTATCCAGGTGACGAACTGGTCGGGACAGTGCGTCGCGGCGGAACGGATCGCCCAGCTCACGGGTACACATAATCTCAATTACAGTTGTCTTACGGTTTTCCATCTGATCGTTCAGCGCTGCTTTCAGAGCCGGACCAACATCTTCCAGCTTGTCTACAACTACGCCCTGCGCACCCATAGAACGTGCGATATCAGCAAAGCTAGGGTTTTCCAGCTCGCCGGCAACGAAACGACGGTTGTAGAAATCAACCTGGTTCTTCTTCTCAGCACCCCACTGACGGTTGTGGAATACGATCGAAGTCACAGGGATATCTTCACGTACGCAGGTCATGATCTCCATCATAGACATACCCCATGCGCCGTCACCAGCGTAAGAGATGCCCGGACGCTCTGGCGCAGCAACTTTAGCACCGATCATAGTAGGCAGTGCGTAACCACAGTTACCGAATGCCATCGCTGCGAAGAAAGAACGTGGACGTTCGAAACGCAGGTAGCTGTTAGAAACAGAGTTGATGTTACCGATATCAGTAGACACCATTACATCAGCAGGCATTGCTTTTTCAAGCTCACGCAGAACCTGACGTGGGTGCAGGTAGCTACCCTCTTCACCATTCTGCTGGTCGATCATCTCCATGGAGTAATCGTCGCGCTCGTGGATCCACTCGTCCAGTTCCTTCTCCCAAGACGCTTTCTCAGCTGCAACTTCAGCTTCACGCGCGGCACGGTTTTCCAGACACTTGGCAGGCTGGCCTTCCATCAGACCCATGATCGCTTTAGCTGCTGCTTTAGCATCGCCACAGATAGCAACGTCAACTTTCTTAACCAGACCCAGCATCTTAGGGTTGCAATCAACCTGGATGATCTTAGCGTTCTTCGGCCAGTAATCCAGACCGTGCTGTGGCAGTGTACCGAATGGTCCCAGACGGGTACCCAACGCCAGTACAACGTCAGCCTTAGCGATCAGTTTCATCGCTGCTTTAGAACCCTGGTAACCCAGAGGACCACACCAGTTAGGGTGAGATGCAGGGAATGAGTCGTTGTGCAGATAGCTGTTTACAACTGGCAGACCCAGCTGCTCAGAGATAGCAATTGCTTCGTCGAAAGCATCGCCGATTACAACACCACCACCGGAGATCATTACCGGGAATTCAGCGTTTGCCAGCAATTCAGCAGCCGCTTTCAGTGATTCTTCACCACCGGCAGCGCGCTCGATGCGGATCGGTGCAGGAATTTCACAATCGATATCGCCGTAGAACAAGTCACGTGGAATGTTCAGCTGAGTCGGGCCGTTTTCCAGCATAGCACGGTCAAAGCAGCGAGCCGTGTATTCAGCCATACGGGTGTTGTTGGTAACAGTTACCTGATACTTGGTAATTGTTTCGAAGAATGGCAGCTGTTGAGCTTCCTGGAAGCCACCCAGCCATTGTGTGTTAGTACCGGTCTCAGGCGTGATACATACAACCGGAGAGTGTGCCCAGTAAGCTGCAGCAATTGCAGTTACGAAGTTAGTGATACCAGGACCGTTCTGCGCAATACAAACACCGTGACGACCGGAAACACGAGAGTAACCGTCAGCCATGTGGCCGCCGCCTTGCTCGTGAACAACAGGGATCAGGCGGATGCCTGCAGGAGTGAAGATGTCCATCGCGTCCATAAACGCTGAACCCATGATACCGAAGCAGTCGGTTACACCGTTTGCAACGAGGGTTTCCACCATCGCTTCACTAGGAGTCATACGAGCCATATTTGAATTCCTTATTATTGTAATCGGGGTGGCAAAACCACCGCCAGAACCAGTTAATCGATTAAGCGCTGTAAGGCCTTAGGAACCTGCACCTTAAAGCAACGGTAACTTCCGTCCCGGTGGCATATGCAAAAAAAGCATTGCGTAAACGGATAACGTGCTTACAGATTAGGAGGGTGGCCCCAAACTCAGTAGAACCAGTTTTGAGGTATGCGTTGAGCCAGACAGAGAAAAGAGAGAAAATAGATATAAAACAAGTAGTTAGCATATGGAACCAGTTTCTGATCTGCGTCTAATCCAGATAATAAAAAGCGCTTCAGGATGTTGCAAATAATTGTGGGAGGCGCGCCTCGCGCCGATAAACTAACTCATCGCGGCGGGGCGCCGCTCCCACAAGCACTCAGCAGCTGATTCAGACCATCGAATGGATCAGTTCAGCCAGCCTTTTAATACCCGGCTCGATCCGATCGGTAGAGATAGAGGAGTAACCTAAGCGGAAATAGTTCTTCGGCGCAGGCTCTTCAAGGAAGTGCACGGTCCCCGACTCGATCAGGATGCTCTCCTCCTTCGCTAGCTTCTGCAGTTCATCTGCATCCAAACCTTCCGGACCTTTAACCCAATAACATGAACCACCAAAGGTTGGCAGGTTATGGGATTCAGGCAGGTACTTAGTCAGCGCCTCATCCATTGCCCGCCAGCGGGTCTGATAGTTGCGGGTAATATTCATAATCAGGGAATCGTGATAACCCCGCTCCAGAAACAGCGCTACTGAGCGCTGGTTGTTAGCCGCCGGATGGCGCACCATCAACCGTCGTAAAGCTCTTGCTTCGCGAATCAGCTCAGCCGGTCCGACCAGATACCCAAGTCGCAAACCCGGCGCCAGAGTCTTAGACAAGCTACCGATATAGATAACCCGGTCATTCTTATCCAGGCTTTTGAGCGCCGGAATCGGGTTTGACTTAAAGTTAGTTTCACTTTCATAGTCGTCTTCAATGATCAGGAAATCTTCCTCATCGGCACGGCGCAGCAGTTCATAGCGCCGCTCGATCGGCATCGTCACCGTGGTCGGGCACTGATGGCTCGGCGTGGTATATACCAGATCGCAACCTTTCAGCTGATCGTCCACCAGCATGCCGTCCTGGTCCACCGAAATAGGTTTAATCTGCGACGGATTAAGGCTGGCGATGTTGCGGATATCCACATAGCCTGGATTTTCCAGGCCGATAGTACTCTGATGATCCAGCAGTAACTTGGCGATCATATAGAGCGATTGCTGAGCTCCCACGGTAACCAGAATCTGATCTGCAGAAGCCCATACACCACGGCGCGGCAACAGTCGGGTGCGGATCTGCTCCACCAGCAAGGGGTCATCATTATCAACCCGGTCTGCTGCCCAGTCACTGATCGCGGGACCGCTCACCGCATCTCGGCAGCACTCGCGCCAGTTCACTGTTGGAAACAATGAGGCATCAAACTGACCGTAGATAAACGGATAAGTGTATTTCTGCCAGTCCCGTGGTTTAACTATATTGGTCTGGTCGCTGGGTCTGAGTTTGAAGCGTTTCTCCCAATCGGGAGGACAGGTTGCCTCAAACCCATCATCAGCACCCTGCGGCACTTCGGCCTTTACCTGGCCATTAAGAATATCCGGATTAACATAGTAACCACTGCGTTCTTTTGCGATCAGATAACCATCATCCAGCAAGTGCTCATAGGCAAGCACTACAGTATTACGGGCAACATTGAGTTGTTGAGAAAGCTTACGGCTGGAAGGTAACGGGCTATCTTGCGGTATATTCCCGTTGAGGATAGCCGAGGCTATCTGTTCCCGCAGCTGTTGCTGCAGGCTTCCGCCCTGCCCCGGGGTCAAATGAAAAAGCTGAAACATTGGCTCTGCCCTTAATCAGTAACGCATTGGTCTGAACCGGCAAACACAATTTAACCCTCATTGATCAGTTGATTCCCAGCAGCTGACAATGATTGATCGGGTTAAATACGGCGGTCATTGCGTTTTTAGTATAGTTAATCAGCGCTGTTTTTCAGCGAATAGATCTCTCTATGTTGTTGTTTTTATTTGAGAGACTCGTATATATATAGGAAAACAGGCTTTCCCTCCACCGAATACAACAGATATTTAATAACTGTTCTGACAAGAATAGTTATCAGCTCACTGCAACCCGGCCATATAACTCGTTTGTTGCAATGATTAATTTGAGGTAACAAAAATACCGGGATTACCACTGCCCGGTGGAGGCAGGCGGTAGTAATCCCGGTAGACGGACTTGCTAACAGACTGGCTGTTTATAAGTCAGACAATACCAATGGCAGTATTAAGCGTTTGGTGCCAGCTCAGCCAGCGCGTTATCAATCGCATCAACAATCTTGTCGATATCTGCCTGAGTAGCAATCAGTGCAGGAGCCAGACAGATAGTGTTGTTGAGCTCCTTAAACGAGCGGTTGGTACGTCCGATGATCACACCGTTTTGCATACAGTGAGCACCGATAGCCATACCCAGGCTCTCATCAACAGGCTCTTTAGTGGTACGGTCTTTAACCATTTCGAAGCCGGCAAACAGACCTTTACCACGTACATCACCGATTACATCGTACTTTTCCATCAGCCCGTTCAGACGACCCTTCAGGTATTCACCTTGTTGAGTAACGTTCTCCAGCAGATTCTCATCTTCGATGATCTGCATATTAACCAGAGCAGCAGCGGGACCCGCAGTACAACCACCGAAGGTGGAGATGTCACGGAAGTAATCCATGCGCGGATCTTCAGGCTCTTTGAACAGATCAAATACTGCTTCAGTAGTAACAGTACAAGAGATTGCCGCGTAGCCAGATGCAACACCTTTAGCCATAGTAACCATGTCTGGCTTGATGCCGTAGTGCTGGTAACCGAACCACTTACCGGTACGACCCAGACCACAGACTACTTCGTCGATGTGCAGCAGGATGTCATACTTCTTACAGATCTCCTGAACACGATCCCAGTAACCCTGAGGTGGCTCAATCACACCACCACCGGCTACGATAGGTTCAAGACACAGCGCACCGACTGTTTCAGGACCTTCTGCCAGAATTACCTTCTCAATCTGATCTGCTGCCCAGACACCATAGTTTTCAGCGTCAGAACCTTCCTGCGCACGGTATTCGCTGTTATGTGGCACTTCAACAAAACCAGGTGTGAAAGGTCCGTACTGGTTCTTACGCTCGAACTGACCCGTAGCACTCAGTGCAGTAATAGTCGTACCGTGGTAATCACGCTCGCGGAACAGAATCTTGTGCTTCACGCCGCCATACTTCTTCTCGGCGATCTGACGTACCATTTTGAACGCTTTCTCATTCGCTTCAGAACCGGAGTTAGAGTAGTAAACACGGCTCATACCCGGCATTTTTTCGATCAGTTTTTCAGCAAACTGCGCTGCTGGAACGTTACCGGCAGTTTGAGCAAAGTAGTTCATAGTGACCAGCTGATCACGTACCGCATCAGCGATTTCAGTACGACCATAGCCAACATTTACTGTCCATACTGCGCCGGATACTGCATCCAGGTATTCATTACCTTTGGCATCCCATACCCGCATGCCCTCACCCTTTACGATAACCATAGGATCACTTTCTTCATATGGTTTGTGCTGGGAAAGGTGATGCCAAACGTGTTTACGGTCGTTTCCAACAATCTCTTTAGCATCAAATTCGTTAGCGTTGTAAGTCATGCTTACCTCCTCTGAGGGTACTTTTATTTTTATGCAGAGGTGGGAGCTAAACTCCCTCTTCCGGCTTACTAAACTTTGTCCGATACCTTTACAGTCCAAAGGCATCGTTAACGTATGAAGGCAAAAACAGTTTTATCCTGCAGCCCGTCCATGACTCATAAGCTACTTGGCAACAGTAAAAACCAGTTAGAACCAGATACCAGCGATATATGATGCCAGCAACAACTGCGGGGCTTTCAGCCAGGTTAACAAATTCATATCGCCACCTTCACCGGATTGAAAAAGCTGGACTCACAAGCACCGGGAATCTGGTCCTTAAAGGCAGAGGCGATGTTTCCCAGTATGAGCAGAATCAAAATAATAAAGTGGCTGAACCCTTTTCGGCCCGATCTATGAGGTTCTATGATGATTCGACTAACCGTTAACGGCGAAAAGATGCAGCTAATCACTGCAGACAACCTGCAACAGCTTCTGGAAACATTGCGTATGAGCGAAAAACGCATCGCAGTAGAAGTAAACCAGGAGATCATTCCCCGCAGTCAGCATGCCGTGACCCGGCTACGTGAGGGTGATCGGGTCGAGATCGTACGTGCAGTCGGAGGCGGTTAGATCGACTGTCGGTCAGATCAGCTACAGCCAAATCGGCTGTCGGTTAATTGGGTGGCCACATTCCAAACAAAAACCAAATCTATCAAGAACTTAGGAGACAAGCATGACATCCGATATCGTTCTCAATGACCCTCTTATCGTAGGCGAGCGCAGCTTCAATTCCCGCCTGATGGTCGGCACCGGTAAATATAAGGACCTGAGCGAAACCGGCGCGGCAATCCGCGCCAGTGGTGCCGAAATTGTCACGGTTGCCCTGCGTCGGACCAATATCGGTCAGAATCCGGGCGAGCCGAATCTGTTGGATGTCGTGCCACCGGACGAGTTCTGCATCCTGCCGAATACAGCCTTCTGCTATACCGCAGAAGAAGCGGTACGCACCTGCCGCCTGGCACGGGAACTGCTCGATGGCCACAACCTGTGCAAACTTGAAGTACTGGGTGATGACAAGACTTTGTACCCCAATGTCACCGAAACCCTTGCGGCCGCAGAGACCCTGATAAACGATGGCTTTCAGGTGATGGTTTACACCAGTGATGATCCTTTGATTGCAAAGCGCCTTGAAGAGATGGGCTGCGTTGCAGTGATGCCTTTAGGGGCGCCAATCGGCTCGGGTCTTGGCCTGCAGAATACCCATAACATCCGCCTGATTCTGGAAAACGCTAATGTACCCATCATTGTCGATGCAGGCGTGGGGACTCCATCAGATGCAACCCTTGCGATGGAGCTGGGCTGCGAAGGCGTGCTGATGAACAGTGCCATCGCCCATGCCCAAAATCCGGTGCTGATGGCCCAGGCGATGCGTAAAGCGGTTGAGTGTGGTCGCGAAGGCTATCTAGCCGGCCGAATGCCGCGTAAAGCTTACGCCAGCGCGTCATCTCCGATGGAAGGGGTGATCGGTTAAGTCAGCTCCCTATATCCACAGATCTATCCGCCCTGCAAATCCAGACAGGGCAAACAATGTGTCAGATCATCTTCCTTACATGATCTGGCACAACTCTTAACGACATAGCTTGCTGTAGTATTCGAACAATTTATTCAGATCCAATTTCTAAATGATTTTGTTTTAATAATACTGAAACAATTCCACCATTTTGGGTATCGGGCCGCTTCTACCGTTTCAAAAGAACGTGCTAATATCCGCCAAATTTTCAAACTCACGCAACCTAATCAAGATCGGATAATGTCTCAGCTTCCCAACCTGAAAAATGATCTGCTTACACGCCATATAGCCCGGACAGATCTGATTACCTGTTCTCCTCAATCCAGCGCGGAACAAGCGATCCGCCTGATGGCTAAACACCGTATTGGCAGCATCATCGTCTGTGACAAAAACCTGCCGATCGGCATAGTGACACGAGCAGATGTAATTAGTCTGGTACAACAGGACAGAGACATCTCAACCACTGAGCTGCAGCATTTTATGTCCAGCCCGGTAACCACCATCGACTATGATGTACCGATCGACGAAGCCAGCGCCTTACTGGTTGAACAGCAGTTAAGGCATCTGGTCGTGGTTGATGAGTTCGGAATCCTGTTTGGAATCCTGTCTGAAAACGATGTCGTCAATAGTCAGGGCATGGAGTACGACCTTTTCCTGCGCACGGTCGCCGATGTTGCGAATAAAACACCGCTGAAATTATCGCTTGATCTGACCCTGAAAGATGCCATCAAAGCACTGCAGAACTCTAAACAATCAGCGCTTCTGGTCACCCGGCAGGAACAAGCTTTCGGTATTCTCACCGCTAAAGATGTCATCGCAATGCTGGCCCGGGGCCTGATTGATACCCGGCTGGGTGACTGTTGCAGCAACAGCCTTATAGCCGTCAGGCAAAATAGCAGCCTATACAGCGCACGAAAAATATTCCGCCAGCATGGTTTCCACCATCTGGCTGTGAAGGATGCCAGCGGCGCCATTACCGGCCTGCTTTCCTATAATGATATTCTGCGCAGCGCTGAATTGGATTATGTGCGGCAGCTACGGGAATTGCTCGAGGAACGGGATCAGGCACTGGAGCTATCACTGCATAATCTAAAACTGGCCCAGCAGGTGATCGATACTTCGATGGAAGCGATCGTCATAACCGATAAACATGCCCGGATCCAGCGGGTAAATCCGGCATTTACTGAGATTACCGGCTATAAGAGATCCGATGTCCTGGGCAGGAATCCTAATATACTTAGCTCCGGTCGGCATAACGCTGAATTCTATACAACTATGTGGCATAGCCTGATCCAGAACGATTTCTGGCAGGGCGAGATCTGGAATAAACGCAAAGACGGCACAATTTTCCCTGAATGGCTTAGCATCACAGCCATCAAAGATGATAACGGCGACATCAGCCAATACGCTTCAATCTTCTCCGACCTCACCGAGATAAAGAAATCAGAAGCCCGCATCAAACGCCTGGCTTACTTCGATGAGCTGACCCGCCTGCCCAATCGCAAACTGTTTAATGATCGGCTTCATCTTGCGCTTAGCTATGCCAAAGAACATGACCATCAGGTGGCTCTGGCCTACATCGACCTGGACTACTTTCAGCGCATCAACGACCTCTATGGTCACGATACAGGCGACCAGGTACTGCAGGAGATTGGCCGGCGTATAGAAGAGCAAATGGATGAAGGCGACACCGTCGCACGGTTTGGTGGCGATGAGTTCAACCTGATTCTTACCGATATCAATGGTAATCAGGCCATAAGCGCGCTCCTCAGCCGATTGCAAAACGCCGTTAATCAACCGATCCTGATTAAAGGGGTGCAGATTAAGGCCACTATCAGCATCGGGGTCAGCTTTTTCCCCGGTGATGCGGACAACGCAGAAGAGCTGCTGCAATGTGCCGATTCGGCAGTGCACCAGGCAAAAGACTTTGGCCGCGACAGCTTCCGGTTCTTCTCTTCGGAGCAGCACCGGCAGATCCAGTCTCGCTACCAGATGGGAAATGATCTGCAGCAAGCACTTGTGAATAATGAATTTGAGCTTTATTACCAGCCTAAAGTCTGTGCTCATACCCGTCTGACCCAGGGTGCCGAAGCACTGCTGCGCTGGAAACACCCCACGCTTGGCTTTGTTTCCCCTGCCGAATTTATTCCACTGGCTGAAGATATTGGCCTGATCGAGAAAATTGGCAACTTTGTGCTCTATGAAGCGACTCGCCAGGGGGCAGAATGGTTCCGGCAAGGCATAGAACTCCCTATCGCGATCAATGTATCAGCTAAGCAGATGCTGGACCGCAATATTGCCCATCGGATTATCAATCAGCTTAAAAATGAAGGCCTGCCGCTCCATCTGTTCTCGATTGAATTAACGGAAACCAGCTTTTTGCACTGCCTGGAAGAAACCCAGGCAACCATCAGCACATTGCGTGCGGCAGGTATCGAAGTGGCGATCGATGACTTTGGTACCGGCTATTCCAGTCTCAGTTATATACGCAACATGGCGTTGGATGTGCTCAAGATCGACCGTAGCTTCCTGATCAATATCGATAACAGCGACGTTGACCGCAAAATTGTGGCATCAATTATCCAGATGAGTCAGGTAATGGGCCTGAAGGTGGTTGCCGAAGGGATAGAGACAGAAGTCCAGTTCGAACTGTTGCGTGAGCTGAACTGCGATCTGATTCAGGGTTACCTGATGGCCCGGCCAATGCCTGCTGCCGAGTTCCATGACTGGCACCTAGGTCAGCAGGGCTAGCAACTCCTGATTGTTTTACCTCACATCCTACTGTGAGGGCGAATTGAAATTAGTCATAACTTCAGCGGTAGTGGTGCCCCTCTTTTCACCGAACGAAGGGCAAAATTACTTTCTATCTCCCGCACCATATCCAGACTTTGCAGCTGCCGAACCAGCAGATCGTAATCCTCAAGATCCCGGGTCACTACTTCCAGCAGATAATCAGCGGAACCGGAAACAGTACTGGCGCTAACCACCGCAGTCATCTCCTGAACCGCCTGTTCGAATCCGTTGACCGAGTCGGAACTGTGATCCTGCAGTTTGATCTGCACAAACACGGTCATCCCCATGCCAATATGCTGACGGTTGAGCAGCGGACGATAGCCTTCTATCACTTTTTCATCCTCCAGCCGGCGTAAACGACGCAAGCAAGGGGAAGGTGACAGGGCAACTTGCTCAGCGATCTCGGCATTGCTCAGTCGGCCATCCTGTTGTAGCAAAGAAAGGATTTTCAGATCGGTCTCATCAATTTTCATTTACTGGCACTTTATTCCAAAAACCTAACAGTAATTAAAACTATCAGCTAATTTCTTATTAAAATCAATATAACATAACAACTTTTCACTTTTACTTTTCTTCCATAATAAGCCCCTGCTAAACACCACAACCGGTTTCAACAGGAAGCTCTTCAAATGCACAACTATCGCGGCGAACCGACAATCAATCTGGCAGGCATTGCAGCCATGCTGGTTACTATTATTATCTGGGTCGGTTTCCTGCTCTCACTAAGGGCAGAAACACAATCTTCGCTAACGCCGACCGACCTGGGCCTGATGCGATTTGCCATACCTGCCCTGATCTTCCTGCCCTGGTTGATCACTGGATGGCAGCGCATCTGTCGGGTTCAGTTTCGCTACCTGCTGATGATAGCAATCGGTGGTCTGCCTTTTTTCTATCTGGTATCACTGGGCAGTCAGTTTGCCCCGGCAGCCCACGCCGGAGCCCTGGTTCCTGGTACCGCACCATTGTTTGTCACCGGTCTTGCAGTGCTGGTATTTAAAGAACCACTGCCGCGTAACAGACTGTTCGGGCTGGGCGCTATAGTACTGGGCATTATGGTGCTACTGGCTAACGGCCTGTTTAACCCTGACTCGGGTTACTGGCGGGGTCATCTGGCTTTTCTGGCTGCCAGCCTGGTCTGGGCAATCTACACCCTTGGTTTGCGGGTGGCAGGTATCAACGCTCTGCAGGCGACGGCCCTGCTCTGCTGTAGCGCCTGCGTTGGTCTGCTTATATCGCTACTGGCAGGATGGGGGAAAAGCACAATGGTGGACAGCAACTGGCAGGCACTATGGCCCTTCCTGCTGACTCAGGGCATCGGTGCGGGTGTCATCGGCGGGGTAACTTACGGCATCGCTATAGGTAAACTCGGTGCGGAAAAAACAGCGGCTCTGGGCTCCCTGACGCCTGCGTTTGCGACCGTTGCCGCAGTACCGTTACTCGGTGAAGCGTTCAGTGCCAGTACTTTAGCCGGTGTGAGTATTATAATGATTGGTGTAATCCTGGCCAGCGGCATCAAATGGCAACGCGCAGAAGCGAAACAAGGTTCCATCACTGACTTAAAAACTAATAGCTAAGATACTGTACGAGAACGTCTGAGACTATCTGCAGCAAACACAATAAAGCCGACCCAAACTAACGCAAAGGTAATTAGACGCTCGGCATCAATGGCTTCCTTAAACACGAAAACAGCCAGCAGAAAGTACAGCGTGGGTTCAATATATTGCATGACCGCTATCGTCGTCAGGCTCTTCATCCGGGCGACACCGAAGGCGAATAACCCCAGTGGCAGAATAGTCATCGGGGCGGTCAGCATCAGCAACATACGAACGTCCCCCTCATCCGCCGCATAGTGGGTATTGCCGCCCATACCGATCAGGTAAAACAAGGCAAACGGAATCATCAGAATAACCTCCGCACTCAGCCCATTCAGGGTATCGATCCTTACCTGCTTCTTAATCAGGCCATAGCAGCCAAACGACACCGCGATACCAATGGTCAACCAGGGAAAAGCATCAAGGTTCAGGCAAGCGTAGATAAAACCGCCAAGGCAAAACAGTAACGCTACCAACTGATAAGGCGTTAACTTCTCTTTCAGGTAAAACACCCCGATCAGGATGCTGATCAATGGCGTCAGAAAGAATGCAAGGCTGACCATCAGCACCTGCCCATGGGTCACACCCCAGGTGTTCAGATACCAGCTAATTGATATACAACCGGTCGACAGAAACAACCAGAAGAAGGTCTTTGGCTCCAGCAGCAGCTTAAACACCCGGCAAGGGGTAACAGTCACCCACAATAAAAGCGCCATCATCGGCACCGACCATAGCACCCGGTGGGCAAAGATCTCCAGCGCCTCAACGCCCCGCAGATGCTGATAAAAAAGAGGCATTAAGCCCCACACAAAATAGGCCGAAGTCGTCCAGAAAAGACCACCCTGGCTGTTGCTTTGTTGCATACAGAAAACCAGAAAACCCAATCGAAAGTAGAAGCAGGAAGCGGCATTATCCGGAGATTGACACAGGGATCAATTCAAGTTTTTTTAATTAACTATCAAAACGGCTTATATACCCTTATCGGGGGATGGGGCAGTAGCTAGACCGCCGCTTCGCGACTAGCTAGAACGGAAGGCAGGCATTCCTGCTAGTGGCTAGAAAAAGCGTTCTTAACAGGCACCGATCAGACGTTAAATACAGCCCTTCGTAGATGGTAGGTTGGTCTGAGCGGAGCGATGCCCAACAATTCATTCTAAACATTATTTCTGCTCTCTACTCGGATCTGAATGGGTAAATATAAGAACAAACCTGCCAGGTATAGCCAGGCTGCAGGCTGGCAGAAGTCCGGTGAATGACTACGATGTAGAAGCAAGTTGTCAAAGTACAATATGAAGAGGAGGTCAAAATGGCTATTCACAGCTTGAACCTCATTACTAAGATCGTTGTTACAGGAATCCTGATTTTCGGATTCAACACAACATTCGCACAAAGCAGTTCCGAAGCAGAGCAACCATCTCTGTACGATCGTTTAGGTGGTCTTGCCCCTATTACCGTCGTAGTCAGTGATTTTCTTGATGCCTTAGTGCCAGACGCGACCCTCAATGCAAACCCAGCCATTGATGCCGCACGCAAGCGTGTCCCTACACCTTATTTGAAATACCGGGTATCCGCTCTGGTTTGTCAGGTTTCTGGCGGACCATGCCAATACCAGGGCCGGGCCATGAAAGAGTCGCATACTCATCTCAACATTACAGAGACAGAGTGGGCGCGAATGGTGACCATTTTCAGGGAAGTTCTGGCAAAGAATAATGTTCCGGAAAAGGAAGGTCAGGAGCTTATTGATATCATTGCTTCAACGAAAGCCGATATTGTCGCTTCTGCTGCAGAATGAAGGGACTGGTAATAGAACAGGTTCAACTCATAGCTTTATCCTGCTTTAACGGCCACCTTACAAAGCACTGACCGTGATATTTATAAAGCAGGATGAAGTGCCTTGCGGGTATTGCAGAGCATAAAAAATTAGCTGCCAGGATCCGATTTCTACAAACCAGACCCCTTTCCCGGCATTCAGTGAAATCACTTATTCATCCAGCTCTTCAGGCAGAGCCAGATTGAGGATGATTGCAATTGCTGCTGCAGGGAGAAGACCGGATGTTAATAATATTTTCAGAGTTGCAGGAAGGTGCTGCAGGGCATCCGGGACCATTTGAAGGCCAAGACCTATGGACAGGGCCACCGCAAAGATCACCATGTTACGACGATTCCAGATAACGCTCGAAAGCATATTGATACCGGCAGCAGCCACCATACCAAACATGACAATTACCCCCCCGCCAAGAACTTCAATCGGAATAGTGGAAATAAAAGCTCCAACCTTAGGAACAAAGCCACAAATGATCAGGAAAATTGCTCCGATAGTCACTACGTGCCGGCTCATTACACCCGTCATGGAAATGAGCCCCACATTCTGACTGAAAGAGGTATTGGGTAAGCTGCCAAAAATTCCTGCAATGGCGGTTCCCAATCCGTCTGCAAATGTTGCCCCGCTGATTTCCTTATCGGTTGCTTCACGCCCGGCACCGCCTTTGGTAATACCAGAAACATCACCTACAGTTTCAATCGCAGAGATGACTGCCATAAAACAGAAACCGAGAATAGCCGCAGTATTTGCTTCAAAGCCCCATTTGAAGGGCACAGGCGCCATAAACAGATCGGCCTGGTGAATATTACTGAAATCGACTTCACCCATAATCAACGCAACGATATAGCCAACAAAAAGCCCGATAAGAATGGCCGCGACTGACACTATCCCTTTACAGAAAAATTTAACGCCAATCGTGACGAGGATTACGATTAATGCCATAGACCAGCTTTTCAGACTGCCAAACTCAGGTGTGCCTATAGCAGGTACCCCGCCGGCCGCATATTGAATACCCACCTTAACCAGCGCAAGGCCGATCATCAGTACGATAAGGCCGGTAACCAACGGTGGCAAAGCAAAGCGAATGCGGCCAATAAAGGTACCTATCAAGAAGTGAAAACACCCTCCTATAACAACCCCACCCATCAATGCACCAAGGGTCGTAATTCCCTGCCCTGCTACCAGCGGAATCATAATGGGAAGAAAGGCAAAGCTTGTGCCTTGTACAATAGGTAACCGAGCTCCCACAGGCCCCATGCCGATGGTCTGGAATAACGTTGATATGCCGGCAAAAAGAATCGACATCTGAATCATATAAATGAGATTAAAAAAATCGGGGGAGTTTGAACCAAAGCCAAAACCAGCTGCTCCGGCCACAATGATTGCAGGTGTCACATTACTGGTAAACATCGCCAGAACATGCTGAATCCCCAACGGGATTGCCTGAGCAAGCGGCGGGGTGTAATCAGGATTTTTAAGTTGTTCGACGCTTCCTAATGCTGAATTTCGCCTCATACCGCACCATAATATTTACACTTATTATCTGAAATCACGCTCTAAGTGGAACAACATGCTTCCCTATCGGCCGATTCTATTAATGTCTTTGATTATAGTCTCTGGAGAGACGAACGATTTGAACATGATATTCAGGCGCACTCCTTGCCCACCAGGAAGATGCAGAACGCTCTACCTGCCATCTGGTATCTCACAGTAGCGGGCCTGCTAACTGCAGATTACAGGAACGTTAAGGACCGGTATCAGAGATCATCCAGCGGTAACTGGGTGGTGTTTTTAACCTCGGTCATAGTGATATTGCTTTGTGCTTCCTGAATATGGGGGAGCTGCAGCAGTCGACGGCGCAGAAACTGCTCGTAGGACTCAATATCTTTAGTCACGACTCGCAAGGTGTAATCCATGCCACCGGATATAGTCCAGCACTCGAGCACTTCAGGAAAGCTGACAATGGCGGCTTCGAATTCATTAAGCATATTCCAGCCGTGGGCGGAGAGTTTGATATTCACAAACACCACGATACTCAGCCCCAGCTTCTGCCGGTCCAGTAGCGCTACCCGGTTTTTGATATAACCCTCTTCCTGCAAGCGGTTAATCCGTCGCCAACAGGGGGATTGTGACAAGCCAACCCGATCGGCCAGCTCAGTGGCAGACAAGTTAGCATCCCGTTGCAATAACTGCAGTATTTTACGATCGATATTATCCAATGATTGCGTCATATTAAAAATTGTTTGCTAAGAGTTAACGAAATATTAGCAGCTTTATGCGTTACAGATTAGGGAGCCGAGGTAATCGACAGGCAAAAAAACGGCCTGATAAACAGGCCGGTAAACAGGAGCGAACTACTTTCTTGGCTTTTACAAAGCCGTCTTAAAACTCGGTTCAGAGCATAAAGCCTTAAAACCAAGCCTTAAAACCAAGCCTTAAAACCAAGCCTTAAAACCAAGCCTTAAAGCCAAACCTTAAACCTGGGCCAGAAACTGATCCAGAACGGTAAAGAAACGGTCAATTTCAGATGCGCTGTTATAGTGCATACAGCCCACCCGAACCACGCCGCCGATATCCGTTAATCCCAACTGGTCGTACAGACCCTGAGCGTAAAAATTGCCATCCCAGATGCAGATATGCTGTTGCCCGAAAAACTCAGATACAGCCCGCGGTTCTATGTTATCGATACGAAAAGCAAAGGTTGGGGTGCGCTCTGCCAAACGAGAGGCATCCGCAATGCCAAACAATTTAATGTTGGTATAACTGTTAAGCCTGTCCAGAAACAGTTTACTCAGTTTCTGTTCGTGTAAAGTAATCTGCTGGTAGCTGGCTACCAACTGCTCGCGCCGATCAACAGTAACCTCTGACGATAATGAAGCCAGATAATCAATCGCGGCGATAAAACCCGCCAATGCTTCGTAGTTCTGAGTACCGGTTTCCCAGCGATTAGGATTAACATCTTTTGCCGGCGCTACTTTATAAGGCTGCAGCCGGGCCAGTACTTCCGCCTTGCCATACATCACCCCCAGGTGCGGGCCAAAGTACTTATACGCAGAACTGACCAGCAGATCGCAGCCCAGAGCCTGAACATCAATCAGCTGGTGTGGAGCGTAATGCACCGCATCGATATAGGTCAGCGCCTGACTGTGCTGTTTAACCAGCGCAATCACCTTCGGCATATCAACAACTGAACCAGTAGTGTTAGATGCATAGGTGCAGGCAACAAGACGGGTTTTATGGTTCAGCAGCGAGGCCAGATGATCATAATCAAGGCTGCAATCAGCTTCGTTTACCCGCACCTGATGGACGATAACGCCCTTCTCTTCTGCCGCCAGAACCCAGGGTGATACATTCGAATAGTGATCCAGTGCGGTGACAATAATCTCGTCTCCGGCTTGCCACTCTCTGGCGATAGCACGGCTCATAGTGAACGTCAGCGTGGTAGCGTTAGCACCAAACAGGATCTCGTTACTGTCTGCTGCATTGTAAAAGTCTGCCGCTGCCTGACGTGCATCCGCCATCAGCTCAACAGTTTTATGGCTGGAGAAGTATGCGCCACCCAGATTGGCGTTATAGCGGCCCAGATAAGCGACCATTGCATCAAGTACCGACTGGCTGACCTGTGCCCCACCCGGGCCATCGAAGAAGACAGGTGCAACCGCACCGATTTCCTGCTGCAAAGCCGGGAACTGGCTGCGAATCTGGTTAAGATCAAAATTGTTCATTTTCAGCTCTCTCAGCTCAGGCAGTCAGTACAAAAACGTCCATGTGGGCATTCGCATCGTTGGCCGCTTCCAGAGCGGCTGCGCTGTGCCAGAAACGCTGATCGTTCAGCACCACAAATTCACCTTTATCAAAGGTATGGCTGACAAACGGCGCGGCTTCTTTTTCTGTGTGAACTCGGATTTCACCACCCTTAATATTGCTACGCTCTATGACAAACACCGCCAGACTCTCAAAGCCATCCTGATGCACACCTTCAGGGGCTGCTTCAGTCAGCGCTTCGCTGTTAGCAAGAATGCGCATCTGATGTACTTCAATAGGCTTATCATCGCTGATACCGGCAATCTCTTTGAAGTTGATAAACATCTCTTTGAAGGCATCGCTATTGATCACCTGCTCTTCGATCTCCGGATACACCCGCTCCACATCACCCTGAAACAGGTTGATATCGCCACTTTGAACAAAAGCTTTTGTCGGCAGTTGAGACAGATCGCCCTGCTGAAAATTGAAGTGCGAGTATCGGCGCAAACGAAAAGCACCATCCAGATAGGGGCTGGGAGGTAACGCTTTAAAAGAGGCTGCCAGGTTAATTACGCTTTGTTCTGTCAGCTGTCCCAGCTCCAGTAGAAAATCCTGTGATTGAGTCATACCCGATACCTCTGCTCATTAATCTCGTAGTGGTGCGCTTAACGGCCCTGTCGATACACAGGGCCAGCGAACTTAATGAACATTATTCTAGCGAGGAAGCGCGGGTTAAATTTCGCTTTGTTAATCTTGATTTATATCAAAGTCGGAAAATTTATCTATTAATTGACAAATTAATAGTAAATTTATGCATACATCCATGTAATAACTCCTCGCATATTTCACATAAGTCATTACAGCCTGTAATCAGGAGCCTGAAGCACCACAGTCCTCAGGATTACAATCGGATCGAACATCGGCTGATACTCAATTAACTAATATTCAGTCGATTTATGTTCAATCGACATTCAGCTGGTAGGTCTGCCACTGGGTTTTCTCCGCCAACCGATCATAGACCGCCCGGCCACGGTAGTTATTCTCCGCTGTGATCCAGCGAACAAACGGCCAGTTCTGGTCCTGCGCTTCCTGTTTCAGCCGCTTAAACAACTGATCCACTACGCCATTACCCCGAAACTCCGGGCTGATATATAGATCATCAAGAAATCCAACCTGGGCACCTCGCAATGGTGATGGCATCTCGCGGTAATGCATCAGACCAACACCATTACCGTTCTCATTTTTAGCAATCAGGGCAAAAAATTGCTGGTTCGGATCGAAGATCCAGCCCCAGATCCGATCCAGAATCTGTCCATCCATCGGCATACCGTAAAAATCGGCATAGCCGTGATAAAGCTGCTGCCACTGCTCCCGGTCTTTCGGGTTAAGTGCAGAAACGGTGATAATCATATTGCTCTCCTTATTTAAAACAATCTTGCAGGCTGCGTTTCTGCTGTCCTTCTGCATCAAAGTTTTCCGGGTCCAACCAGCTTTGAAAAGCCCGTTTCTGCCGCGACCATTCACTATCAATAACAGAGAACCAGGCGGTGTCCCGATTTCGGCCTTTATAGATAGTGGCCTGCCGAAATACGCCTTCGAAGCTGAAGCCAAAGCGCAGGGCTGCCCGCTTCGAGGGTTCATTACAGTTATCACACTTCCATTCGTAACGGCGATACCCCAGTTCATCGAATACCCGTTGCATCATCAGGAACATCGCTTCGGTCGCCAGAGGCGTGCGTTGTAACAGGGGTGAAAAATGGATGTGGCCCACTTCGATTACACCTGCCACAGGTTCAATCCGCAGATAACTGGCCATACCAACCGCTTCACTAGTTCGACGCTCCACCACCGTATAGAACAGGGGATCATCACCACAGCTGCTCTCCTGTAACCAGTGCTTGAACTGCTCCTGTGAGTCAAACGGGCCATAAGGAAGATAGGTCCAGTTTCGCCCCTCCCTGTCTTCACTGAATGCCGCAAACAACTGTGCAGCATGAACCTCGGGTACCAACGGTTCCAAATTGCAAAAGCGTCCGGTCATAGTGGTTCGCATTGGCCGGGGACATGCAGTCCAGTTATCCAGGTCCTTGCCTACCGCCTGGCCCAGGTTATTTTTCGGTATAGTTTCTATCTGCGTCATAACCATCTCTCTTTACTCGCTTCCCAGACAACGGTTTCCTGTTCGATTTAGTTATAGAGTAATTCACTAAATGGGCCGCATGGAGACCCACTTTATGACATTAGATAGGACCCACTTTAATTCAGCTACGATTATTAAACAGGCGACGTGAAAACAGTCTGACAGATACTAAAGAGACAGTACGAGATTGAATTTTGGCGGTTTTACAAACAGGACAAATAGCAGATATCAAAAAAAAGCAGATACAGTCCTATCCGGGAACCGGTAAACAGGACCATATCTGCTAAAGAAGAGCGGAGAGGTTTTCCGTAATAAACCCCTGCTCAGGAGTCAGGCCGTGAAGCCCTGTGCATAAAAACAGTTGAGTTGTTGGGCAGCTCTTACGCGATCTTTCGATCTGCTGCGGCGGTAACCATCCGGGTAAGGCTTGATAGATCAAATACCGGCAGGCCAAACGTCTGTTGCAGTTGCGGTGCAAAATGAGACAGGTCTGTACATTCCAGAACAACAGCCCCGACTTCAGGGTTATTTTCCAGCATCGTAGCTATCACTCCTGTCAGTTCCTGTTCAAACAGATCCATATCCAGGTCATCGTGATTACCCTTCAGAATCACATCAAAGAACTGGGACTGATCCTGCATACCAGCAACCACCATAGGTTCATCAGCAATACCTACACCGGACAGATGATCCTGAGTCAGTGCTTCTGAGTTCGCGACCACTACGCCGACTTTCTGATCAGATTTCAGCATGCGAGATACTAAAGGCACCTGAATCAGGCTGGACATAAAGACCGGGATATCCACGGCATCAGCCAGCGCCTTCTGGTGCAGCGCCAGAAAACCACAGCTACCGGTGATCGCTTTTACGCCTTCACGCTCAAGTTCCTGAGCAGCTTCGATAAAAGGCTTCAGCAATTCAGGGTCCCGCTCACGGATCAAACGATCAATCGTTGCGCCCTGTACCGTTTTATACAGGATCGGGAAATCAAAGCTGGCCGGATGCTTAATATGGCCATCCGGTTTCGGAAAATAGGATTCCAGCGAGATAACACCCAGCGGAACCCCACAAATGTTGATACCACCTTTAATAATCATATTATTACCTTAACTAAATCGTTCCGGTGCAAACGGGGTCAGGTCAACCGACGTTTTCTCATCACTGATAGTTTCTTTAATTAACTGTCCGGTTACCGCGCCAAATGTCAGACCCAGATGACCATGGCCAAATGCCACACTGATCTGCGGATACTTGTTCAGGCTGCCAATTACCGGCAATGAATCCGGGGTTGATGGCCGGCTTCCTACCCAGGTAGATTTGATCTCAGGCTCCAGCCCCAGCATTACCTTAGCGTGTTGTAGCATAACGTTGGCCCGCTGCTGATTCAGTGGCGCATCGGCATCGGCAAATTCTGCAGTGCCCGCCAGCCTTACACCGTCAGACATCGGGGTCAGGAACACCGCTTTATCCAGCCACCCCACCGGGCGATTCAGTTGCTTACCATCGGTATCCAGAGTCAGGTGGTAACCCCGTTCACTGACCAGGGGGAAATTACAGCCCAGCGGTTTAAGTAACTGCTTGGAAGCAACACCGGCGCATAGCACCAGGTTATCAAAATGCATGGAAGTGTCGCTCAGACGCAGGGTTACCCCTTTACCACTGGCGATGATCTCCTGTACCTCATCCTGCACAATCATGCCGCCATTAGCAGCAAAGTGGCCGGCATAGCGTTGGCTGATGGCAACCGGGCTCACGGTAAACCGAGTATTCGGATAGAACACTCCGCCAGCATGAAAAGCCGCAAGCTCCGGCTCCAACTCGGTTACTTCACCGGCACTTAGAAACTCCAGGTTCACACCCTGCTGAATTCGCTCAGCCATATCACCAGTCTTTGCCTCTGCAATACTCTGTTCAGAATCAAACAGTGCCAGACAACCATTGGCTTTCACCAGATCCTCCGATCCGGCCAATTGCAACAGCTTATGATCGGCCGCTGGCGCTAACCGTTGCAGGGAAGTCAGGGCTCTACATCCCTTCTCATAGTTAGCCCGGAAGCAGGATTTAAAGAACCCCCAACCGTAAGGCACCAGATTCGGCAGATAACTACCCTGCATCGACAACGGGCTGGTTCTGTCCAATAACATCCCCGGCATCTTGCGCATCATGGCAAACTTGGTGAAAGGCAACCGTGCATAATCAGCAAATAGTCCTGCATTACCGAAAGAAGTGCCCATACCAGGATCATCCCGATCAATCAGGGTCACCCGGTAACCGGCCTGCTGCAGGTTAAGCGCAGTTGACAGGCCAACCACACCGGCACCGACGATTGCAATATGTTTGTTTTCCATAGTCGCTAAGTGGATAAGCTCCACACCTCAAAAAGTTAAGCTTTGGCTGCTACTATCTGAATCTCTACCAGCAGCTCAGGACGCGCCAGACGGGACTCTACACAGGCGCGTACCGGTGCATTTTCACTATCAACCCAGGCATCCCATACTTCGTTCATCCGGGCAAACTGACCGATATCTGAAACCCATATATTGGCACTCAGAAGATGACTCTTATCACTACCGGCATCAGCCAGCAGAGCGTCGATCTGGTTCAGAACCTGACGGGTCTGACCTGCCATATCATCAGTTGGATCTTTAGCCACCTGACCGGCAGTCCAGACCAGGCCGGCATAACTTACCAGCTGACTCATACGCTGATTGGAATGTTGGCGTTGGATCATTTCATACTCACTTATCATCAGTTTTTCTTCGGCAGGCTACCTGAATCGATCCAACGGGTCTGAATACCCTTATATGCATCTGATGCACATAGCGGCTTTCTATTCTCTTATTGCGAAAAGCCTTAAGAAGCCAACACTCAGCTAACCGAACAGCCGGGGTTAATTGGCAATATCCCGAGGCATACATCATTCCGACGTCGTCAATGGAGAACATAAAAGGAGGGATCAAAGTGCGGGGCAATAACTGTAGGTTGATATAACCAACTGTCAGAGACAATGCAGAGATCGAGGTTCACCTTTTATTTTTATATTCAGCCTGTTTCATTAAATGATTCAGATCAGAGCCTTGATGCAACTATTATTTGCTGCGAAAAATATAATCACAAATCGTATTTTTTTAAGATGTCATCAGTTTTTCTTATATACAGTTCTGATTCACAACACTGACCCATACAACAACGCAATCGCATCTGACATAAGTGAAAGCATCCAGACCCGGACGCCGACCGGATCGGTCTATCTGAATAACCTGTATTGTTACAAGCTCAGCAAAAGCTCTGTCGCGAAATCAGATCGGCAAGGAACCGCTTTTTCACATCTTTCCTGAAGCAGAGATCGGCTTGCAAAAACCTCTGCTCTGCAAGAATGACTATTAATCTCTGCTCCCTCCCCCGGAAATGAAATATGCGCAAGCTGAAGCTGGGTATTTTCAACAATACTTAAAGGATGGGTATCTGACTTAGCCGCTGCATTTTTCCCTGGCGTTTATTCCTGACACAGGAATGGTACGTACAATCAAATAACATAAGACAAACTTATATAATCAGAGATTTTTTCGAATTGTATCTATATTCAGTTTATTTACACTGAATAAATCAGCGGCCTATAGCGCTACTCGCTCAATTGCTTTCACAACACGGGCAACTCATTGAGCAACCGTACAAACGGTCAGCACAGGTCGAATAAAAATAAGAAACAATGTGGTAGTACTATGGACAGAAGAAAAATAGACGTCGTCTTGTCGACGTTCCTGATCATCATCTCGGTGATCATCCTAACCAATGACAATCTTGCAGAGGGTGGTGCAGAAAGCGATCTGGGCATTATGTTTCTGCCTCGTGTCGTAGCTGGCTTTATGATGATCTTCGCTGCGACTATCGCTTTCCAGTCGTTCAGCAAACTGTCTAAAGGTGCCGAGCTTGAAGGGCCGGAACTGGTCATCACTAACGGTTACTCCGGCATCTTCATCTATATCGGTATCTTTGTAGCCTACTGGCTCGCCGTACCGCATCTCGGTTTCATGGTAACCACACCATTTATTATGCTCGGCGTTGCTGTGCTGCTGGGTGGCCGTAACTGGATACCGCTCATTGCTATGTCTGTTATCACCCCGGTGCTGATCTATTACGGATCCCGGGAGTTCTTGCGGGTTTACCTGCCAACCTGGACTCTATAAGGGGAGATATTCAGATGTTTGACAATATTCTTAGCGGTTTCTCGGCAATCCTGGCAGTAGGCCCAATTCTGGGCATTATTGCTGGCGTATTCATCGGTATTACCTTCGGTGCCATCCCTGGTATTTCCTGCATCATGGCGATCGCGATTATACTGCCGATGACCTTTTATGTTGATCCGATCATCGGTATCACCATGCTGCTGGCCGTATATAAAGCCGGTATCTACGGTGGCTCGATCTCTGCGATCCTGATTAACACACCGGGGGCGGCGGCATCGTTCCTGACTGCTCAGGACGGCCATGCGCTGACCAAGGCGGGTAAAGCAGGTAAAGCCCTCGATATCTCTCTGTTCTCCTCTGTATCCGGTGAGATGCTGGCAACTATGGTACTGATCCTGGTGGCAGCGCCGATCTCTGCGATCTCACTGCAGGCGGGTCCGATCGAGAAGGTATTCCTGCTGCTGTTCGCCTTTACTGTTATCGGCTCTATGGCGGGTGAATCCATTCCTCGCGGTCTGCTGTCCTGCTGTCTGGGTATGCTGTTTGCGATGGTAGGAATGGACTCCATTACCGGTTCCTCCCGTTTCACTTTTGGTATCACCGAACTGATGGGCGGCTTTACCTTCACACCGATGCTGATCGGTATCCTGGTAATGCCGGAGGTAATCAATGTGATCCGGCGCCGCAGGGTACCGCACCATGAACTGGCGATCACGCACTCACCGAATCCGGCTGATAACCGCATCAGCTTTAAAGAGTTCAAACAAGTATTCCGCACCATCCTGAAATCCAGCGGTATCGGTACCTTTGTCGGTGCTCTGCCAGGCCTGGGTTCCAGTACTGCAGCGTTTATCGCCTACGGTGAAGCAAAACGTACCGCCAGGAAACCTGACGAGTACGGCAAAGGCTCTGTAGAAGGCATCGCCGCCGCGGAATCCGCTAACAACGCGGTATGTGGCTCCAGCATGATCCCGATGCTGACTCTGAGTATTCCGGGTGACGACGTTGCTGCGCTACTAATGGGTGCATTCCTGATCCATGGTCTGACGCCGGGCCCGATGATCTTTTTCGAGCACACTGAAACCATCTACGCGATATTTGCAGGCTTCCTGATCACCGATCTGTTTCTGCTGGTAATAGCCCGCGCAGGCTTCAAGTTCTTCGTAAAGATGGCTTCCCTGCGTCGTTATTACATTTTCCCATGTGTGACTGTGTTTGCGTTCACCGGCGCCTTCACTGCAGGTCAGAACATGGACGACATCCTGGTGCTGATCGCCTTCACTGTTATGGGCTACAGCATGCGAATGGTTGGATTGAACCCGGCGGTATTCATCATCGGCTTCATTCTGACGCCGTTCCTGGAGCAGAACCTGGATCAGGCATTTGCCATCGTTGGCACTGAGTATCACCTGTTCTTTGCTTCTCCGTTCTCATGGGTGTTTATAGCTCTATCCGCATTCTTTGTCTTCTCAAGCATGCGTATGAAACGAAAAGCTTCAAAAGTCCCAGCTCCGGTACAAGAGAAAGCCGCCTGAGCAGAAAACATAAATCCCTTCACGGGATGTGACGTATTCCTCTGAGAAAGGTCATATGTCCTGTGAAGACTGCTAAACGTAAATAAAAATAAGTCGAAGGAAGTAAGTATGAAAAGCCCTAAAAAAACCCTGCTATCTATCGCTACCGCAGTCACCATGACATTCGCAGCTGGAGCTGCACTGGCAGAATATCCGGAGAAACCGATCCAGGTGATCGTACCTTGGGGCGCTGGCGGTGACTCTGATCTGACCACCCGTATCTGGGCCGATGCAGTCGAGAAAGAGCTGGGTGTGCCAGTGGTTGTCATCAACAAGACCGGTGGCGGCGGCGTCGTTGGTACCTCATTTGTAGCTCGCGCTAAAAACGACGGTTACACGCTGATCAACGCGGGTGTAAGTAACATGCTGGTGACTCCGAACTTCAGCAACACTCCATACAACTTTGAAACCTTCACCCCGGTTGTAAAATACACCTCTGTTCCGCTGGCTATAGTCGTAGCCAAAGACAGCCCTTATAAAACATTTGAAGACTTTATCGCTGGTGCGAAGAGTAACAGAGTGACCCAGGGCTCTTGGGGGGCATCTTCTTCCGGCACCATCATGGCGAACATTATTGCCAACCAGGCCGGTTACACACCGAAATACGTACACGCTAAAGGTGCTGCGGCTTCCATGGTTTCCGTGGTAGGTGGTCACATCGATTCTGCAGTATCCTTCCCACCTGCGTTTGGTCCTCACGTAAAGGCTGATCGTGCACGAGCTCTGGTTATCAACCAGAAAATGGATGCCTTCCCTGGCGTTCCAACCTTTGCCGATCACGGCATCAAAGGTAGCTTTGGCGGTTGGTCTGGTGTCTTCGCACCAAAAGGTGTGCCTCAGGACGTCGTAGACAAACTAACTGCAGTTACCGCTAAGGTAATGAAGGATCCTAAGGTACTGGAAGCATACGATAACATTGGCGCCCTTGTGGACTTCCGCCATGGTCCTGAGTGGGTTGCAGACCTGAAAGGAACCTACAAAATCTACACAGACGAAGCAGCGCGCGTTAGCAAGAAGTAACAGCGCTTCATGCTCCTCAACGGCGCCCGGCTCTACTATCGCATCCGGGTTGTCGTTGAGCCTTTGGTTATACTCCCCCTCGCCACTTCACTTCCCCTGATCCGTCGTTTATTGTTGCTTCAATTCAGACCTTCTCGCGTGCATTGATCGATGCGCTCTGACGCGACGAATGCGCTATGTTCCAGACGGTCGTTGCTATATGCGGTGTTTCCACATATAACATAAGCTATCGCTTAACTCTCCAAGCCATTCATCAGAAAAATTAATATTCACAGGCAGAGTAATGAACCTCAAACAGATGGAAGCCTTTCGTGCGGTAATGCTCACTGGTTCGGTTTCCCAGGCCGCCAAACAGTTATTCAGAACCCAGCCTGCGGTAAGTATGATGATCAGCTCGCTGGAAGAGGAAATTGGTTTTCAGCTTTTTGAACGGCATAAGAAACGCCTCTACCCGACGCCGGAAGCGGACTACCTGTACAAAGAGATCGAAGGGATCTTTAACCGCATCCAGGACGTTAGCCAGACAATCCAGGATATCCAGAATAAACAGTACGGTTTCCTGCGCATTGGCTGCATGCCAGGCCCTTCCTCCTTTTTTATGCCCGAGCTATTAGCCGATTTCCTGGAAGAACATCCTAAGGTGCAGGCCTCGTTACAGACCCGTACCTCGGACCTGGTAGCGGAGTGGGTGGCATCTAAACAGTATGACCTGGGTCTGGCAGAGGTTACCCAGCACCAGTCCCAGCTGGCCGAAGAAGACCGCTTCACACTGCCCTGTTTTGTTGCGATACCGGCTGATAATCCACTGGCACAGCATGAAGTCCTGAACACTGAGCTACTTGATGATGAGCCGATGATCACGCTGCATCCGGACCATATGATCTTCCATGATCTGTTAAAGCAGTTTGAAGCTTCCGGTCACCGGATGAATGTTCGCTTGCAGACCCGCTTCTATCTTCCCGCGCTGACCTTTGTCGAGCGAGGGCTGGGGGTATGCATAATGGATCCGATCTCAATTACCAGCTATCAAAGCTATGCCAGCACGGGCAAAGTCGTATTCCGCCGTTTCGACCCGGAAGTTTTTCTACGAATCGGTATTTTTTATCCTGACAATTCACCCCGTTCGATGATCACTAATGCATTCAGCGAACAGCTGCGTAACCGTCTTATCGAAATCCGGGATAATCCCGATGCCTTTCTGGGCTGGGGTTTATAATCCCAGAGCTGGCACCAGCTAGTACCAGATGCTGGAACTAACCTTGTTTCGCTGGTACCAGTACTCTCAGGGTAATAAAAAATAGAATGCCTGAAGTCTGTACTTATGCAGTTACGGACCGGAAGGAGAAAAAATGCTCCACCACCTGTTTCACCTATCACCGAATAGCGATTGCAGCCTGCAACAGCAAATTCGGGAGCAGATCAGCAAGGCGATTATCGATGGCCATATCCCACCAGAGATCCCTCTACCATCAACACGAAAGTTGGCGGATATGCTGAGCGTGTCCCGAAATACAGTAATACTGGCTTACGAACACCTGATGGACGATGGCTACCTGGTATCCCGGGAACGGGCCGGTTTCTATGTTAACGATGAGATTCTGAAAAGCAGCGTTAAAGAGCAGACTCAGGTTGAAATTAAAGCGGGTAACAAGCCAGACTGGGACAACTGTCTGAAAATGCACCCGGCCAAACATAAACTGAACAAGCTTAATCGCTGGCAGGATTATCCCTACCCATTTATCTATGGTCAGCTCGATCCGAAGATGTTCCCCACCAACCACTGGCGCGAATGCTGTAAAGAATCGGTATCCGTACAGGCGATCAGCGAATGGGCCGGCGACCGATACGATGATGATGACTCACTGCTGATCGAACAGATCCATTCCCGGGTCCTGCCACGACGCGGCGTCTGGGCTGATCCTGAAGAGATTCTTATTACTGTAGGCGCCCAGCATGCCCTGTATATGATCCTGCGCCTGCTGCTGAATAAAGATTCGACCTTCGGTCTGGAAGACCCAGGCTACCCGGACCTGATTCAGATGGCCCACTATACCGGAGCGCAGATCAGTCCCTTAAAGGTTGATAACGAAGGGCTTCAGGTCGGTGACCAACTACGAGACTGCAACCTGATTTTTACCACCCCCAGCCATCAGTTCCCGACCACGGTCACTATGCCAATGGAACGTCGGCAAGCACTTCTGGAACAGGCTTCAAACGATGATTTCCTGATTATCGAAGATGATTATGAATGTGAAACCACTTTCGCTAAGAACCCTACACCGGCGCTGAAGAGCCTGGATAAAAACGACCGGGTTATCTACCTTGGCAGTCTGTCAAAAACTCTGTCACCGGGATTACGTCTCGGTTACATGGTGGGGCCAAAAGAACTGATCCGGGAGATCCGCGAGTTTCGCCGGATGATGATGCGCCATCCACCAATGAACAACCAGCGGGCGGTCGGACTGTTCCTCGCCCGCGGCTATCATGATTCGTTGATACGTAACCTGGTTCAGGCCTACGAAGAGCGCTGGAAAGAGGTCGGCGATGCCCTGCAGGAATACCTGCCAGAATCGGCAGAACCTCCAGTATTTGGCGGTTCATCCTACTGGGTAAAAGGCCCTGACAACCTCGATGCCAGAGAGTTAAAGCGACTCGCACTGGAAAAAGGTGTAGTCATTGAGTCCGGCGATATCTACTTCAATAGCGAAAATCCACCGTTGAACTACTTCCGGCTGGGCTATTCTTCGATCGCTACAGAACGAATCCGACCCGGGATCGAAAGACTCGCTGAATTAATCCGACAATTAACATAGTTAATTGCGGATTATTCAGCTCAAGTGGCTAGATCGCGGCTTCGCCGCTAGCTGGAACGGAAGGCAAGCCTTCCTGCTAGTGGCTAGAAAAGTCAAAACCTAAAACCAACCAATCGTCCTTCCCTGTGATTGCTAACTTGAGAAACAATAAAGACTGATAAATTTAACGAGTGTGTTGCAACGACCCACTGAACCCACAGCCAAATCCGGACTTTTAGGGGGCGCTAATAT
The DNA here is from genome assembly GCF_050870985.1 of Amphritea sp. HPY. Lineage (NCBI taxonomy): Bacteria > Pseudomonadati > Pseudomonadota > Gammaproteobacteria > Oceanospirillales > Oceanospirillaceae > Amphritea > Amphritea sp. HPY. The sequence goes on from NZ_CP194015.1 coordinate 2,538,439, forward strand.
AGCATTGCTCCTGCCAACCCTCAGTTCCAATAGCGTACGCTGAATGTTTACCTATCCGTGCAAGTCGATAAAACACTGGGCCGTGTTTACTACAGCCAACCGGAAGAAATTTGTGCACGGGCATTTGAAGCATTTATTCAAAACGCGGGCATCAGTAACAACTTTTTAGTGTCCGGGACGATGGCAACAGCAGAAGCGCTAAAAGGGCTGTATCCGATGGGGGAAGCCACGTGAGCGTATTAATGTCGCTTTTACGGATTACTTTTCCTGTTTAGGTATCCCATTAATAAAGGGAAGTAGACAGCCTGAATAGGCTAGCGACTAGAGGGTTGGTTTAGCAAGGCGGCAGTTACTGCATCGCTTCGTGGCTGTAGAGGCGTGTCTCTCTGGTATCTCAACTGCCCGCATAAGCACGCCGCTGATTTTGAAATAACGGCTTGTTAAGATATCCTGAAAGGCCACCACTGAAACGATACAGGGCACCTTCATGCAAACCGATTAGCCGCATCAGGATATGGCAGATATGAGCAATAACACCTCGCTCCAACGCAGTATTATTATTGCCGGCACCTTTGTCGTCTTAATCTGGTGGATCAAGCTGTGTGAGGTGCTGTTTGGTTGGAGCCTATCTCAGTTGGGCGTTTACCCTCAGGCACCCAGCGGACTCATCGGTATTGTCACTGGGCCGCTTATCCATAGTTCATGGCCACATTTGATAGCCAATACCCTCCCCATCCTGCTGCTGGGTAGCATCCTTATTTACGGTTACCCCAAGTCGCGTTGGTGGGCCCTATCTATTATTTGGCTATTATCGGGTGTAGGAGTGTGGCTGTTTGGTCGCGAGAATTACCACTTAGGTGCCAGTGGCTTAGCCCACGGCATGTTTTTTTTCCTGTTTATCAGCGGCATTTTACGGCGAGACAAACGCTCCATTGCGCTATTGATGATTGCCTTTTTTATGTATGGCAGTATGTTGCTGACCATCCTTCCCCGAGAGCCGGGAATCTCCTATGAATACCATCTGTTTGGAGCCCTCGGAGGCGTACTCAGTGCCATAGGCTTTCGCCACTGGGACCCCAAGCCGCCACGTAAAATTTATTCTTGGGAGCGTCAACCTGATGAAGGCGACGCGTTATCCGATGAGGAAGATCCCATCATAGGTGATCAATGGAAAACCGGGGGTGACAGGGCTTCTGAAGATCAGCAACATAACGACTAGAACTCCACTCTACTGAATCCCTTTTAGTCGTTGACCGGATGACACTTCAATATCGGTAAATACCCCTAAACCCATTTGATGGTAGCCGTTAACTCACAGAGCTTCGTCATCTTGTGCTGACTCGCCTCCAGCCTACGCTTCATATGATGTTCTTGTTCATCAGCTCGCAGTTTTGCGTTCCGGTTTCCTCCAGACCAAACCTCGCGGTCAAACCCTTGCCGTTCGCTAGTAGTTAACATCTAATGACGATACAAATCGCTATGGATGGTGACCTTACTACAGAGGACTTTCACCTCATTAGTTCATGCCCATGCTGGGCGTACACCAGGCCAGTCAGCAGGACCGCCAACTCGCCGCTTCGCCCTGTTTCGTAGGCCTCTGCTGGCGGCGTTATGCTGATTCGTGAGTGTCTGCTTTGTATTGTGATCTCAATGGGTCGTCGCAACACATGCATTAAATCTATCAGCCGGGGTCTCATAAGCCAAAGCCACTTTCTTGATAACTACCTTACGAAGCTAAAATATTTCAACTACATTCTGTAGTGATCTACGAATACCGAACATTAAAAATTTACCTGTTCGGCTACCTTAAGACGGCTCCTGTTATTGTGTAGGGGAAATATTCCTGCTGCCGCATCATCACACGCTAAATTACTCCCTATCCTCATTTTGGGGAGCATCAGAAGGTGGAATTAACTAAAGCTTACTACTGTTGATTATGAGGCTGATACTAAGTAGATATTTATTACCGTACTTAGGTTTGCCTTCAGGATATCTAGTCGAAGAATGACAGCTTCAGCTCTGATGCTATTCCGGGACAATTCCAGGTTAGAAGCAACAGAAGAGAATATTCACATCACTCTTAGCGCCAACGATAGTCATTGGATTTTTCGGCAGATGATATGGAGTAATTCTATGAAAGACAGGCGTAAGCTTCCTCGTAAGTTAGTCAAACTCTGTATCGTGATCCGTCATCCAACGCTTGGCCAAATTGTTGGCCATGCCAGAAACATGTCTGAGAGTGGTGTTTTCCTTGATGTATACCAACCGGGTGTTTTTGAATGTGGCCAGATTGTGGGCGCTAACATTATCGATTGCGGTGGTATAGATATCGACCCATTGCTTTCTATGGAAGTTGTACGGGTTGAGCTAAGCGGTATCGCATTGAAATTTGTCGAAGTCAGTGAGGAAATTGTACAGCTGAAAGCATTATCCGCTTGTTGCATTGAATCACGACGCCAATTAAACGAATTATCGCCAGCAGATGGTGACACATAATAAAGGACTAGAGACTATGGCATCCGACAGAGACACTTTCGATTCACACTCAGAAATTATAGAGACGCCAGCGAGTCAATTTGTTGAGTCCACTACTCTGATCGACCTTCGGAGAAAACCCAGGTATGACACCCATCTACCGGCAGAAGCCGTTGCGATAAGTGGTGAAAAAGTGCTTGGCATCATAACCAACATTTCCCAATCCGGACTGCGGCTGGAGGGGATCCGCCAGATGGTGAAGACTTTAATCCCCTACTTCAATTACTGGGATAAACATTTACCTGTCACATTCGGGGTCAATTTCACAATTCCCATATCTTCCTGTCACTCCAAGGAAGTACGGATTAAGTGCCGCGCCGTCTATACCAAGCAGACAACAGAGGACATATATCAAATAGGCGTTCAATTTGTCGCGTTCGATGAAGGTAGCTGTGCATTAGATGATTATTTAACAGACAGAGCCACACATGGCTGATACCTCAAGGTTGAATCAACAGCTCTGCTAAAGTCCCTTACTTGATTACCACCTTACGCAGCATAAATATTTCCGACACGCTCATAGTTTAAAAAGAAGGTTCCTTCTAGCCACTAGCAGGAAGGCTTGCCTTCCGTTCTAACGAGCCGCGAAGCGGCGGTCTAGCCACTTGTCTACAACTACTTCATAAACAAAATTTTGTAATCACCTCCCCAAAGCCCCTGTTCTACGGCCCCTACAGCCTGGTTCTATATTTCAGATTGGCGTTGGGTCTATCTGATATTCAACAACCAAATTTATATTAAAAGCGTCCTACAAAACGATGCAGAGACTTTCGGATCGCCTCTGCTGAGTTCGGGGGTTTCAGGAGTTAACTCCAGCATCCCGTACCGGACCTGTACAAAAAAAATAACAATTAACCGAGGTTACGATGAATTTAACAACCCGCGCCAAAACCATTCTCTCCACCTGTGTGCTGTCCGCTACACTGGCACTGCCTACCATTCAAACAGCACAGGCTGCTGAAGAACTGATGCTGGCACACGCATATCCCTCAGACCATATTTTCCACCTGACTTCCACCACATTTATGGATGAGCTGAAGAAGAGTGGCGCTGATATCGAGGTCGATTACCATCCCGGTGGCTCGCTGGGTGACTGGGCTTCCCTGTTTGAGCAGAGCATGGAAGGTGTAGTGCCGATGACGATGAGCTTTGGCGCTTCAGAATACGATCCGCGCCTGGATCTGTCCTGGTTGAGCTACGTGGTAGACGACTGGAAGCAAGCTCGCGAGGTTTATGGCCCCAACGGCAAAATGACCGGTGTCTATAACGAGATCCTGAATGATCTTGACCTGGCGGTTCTGGGCGTCATTCCAACAGGTTTTGGCTCCATCGCCATGCGTAAAGGGATCGAAGAAGTACCGACCAGCTTCCCGCAGGATGGCCAGGGTATCAAAATGCGCGTACCGGCAATTCCGATCGGTATCGAACGCTATAAGAGTTTTGGTTTCACCCCGGTACCTATGCCATTCTCCGAGCTCTATACCGCACTTCAGTTAGGCACCATCGATGCCCGTGGCACAGCGCCTTCGGTTGAAATCTGGCAGATGCGCGATGTTATCGAAAGCTACATCCTGACCAAGGACTATTTCGAGCACGCTTTCTGGGTAGTCAACAAGTCCTGGCTAGAAGACCTGCCAGAGCAGGAGCGTACTAAACTGCTCGCTGCAGCAGATACCACCATGGCTAAAATCTGGGATGAGGCACAGGCGATTGATGAAGGCTTCCTGAACAAAGTACGCGGCGCTGGTGTCAAGGTAGTCGAGCTGAGCCCTGAAGACATGGCCAAAGCGAAGGAGATCCTGTACTCCAAAGAATGGCCATATATGGAAGGCATCGTAGGGCCTGAAATCATGACCATGATGCGCAATATCGCAGGCATCAACTGATCCTGACCGGTCTTAACCTTCCGGTATCTCCCGCTCTCTGCGCAATATGATCTAGCTCATAAGCCAGAGAGCATGGGTGATACCTCCCCGGCCACTCTTTTCAGGATCAGAATCATGCAACAAGAAAAAATCTCTGAACCCTTAAAATCCGTGGGTGAGGCCAAGATCTACGACTACGATCCTGATCTCAGTGCACACCCAATTCCAGCCCATCTGCACGCGATTCCAGAGCAGCCCGAAACCCGGACAGACAATCTTCTGATCCGCTTTGAGCGCCTGCTGAACTGGGTGTTCCGCATAATGATGGTGCTTGCAGGCATGGGCCTGGCGTTACTGACGTTCTCTCAGGTGATTATGCGTTATGTCCTGGAATCACCTTTCACCGGTATCGAAGAAGCATCCATACTACTTGCCGTATGGGTCTATTTCCTGGGCATGGGTTACGCCACTCGTGAACGTGAACACATCCACGGCGGCATCGTCAGCCTGGTGGTGAAAGATCCCTACAAGGTAGGTGTGATCCGCTTTATCGGCTCCATCACCTGCATGTTTGCGGCTATTCTGTTCGGCTACTTCGCCTGCAAATATGCACTGAAAGAGATCGACAAAGGTCGTGTCAGCGTCAACCTGCGCTGGCCCAGAGGTATCTGGAGCGCCAGCATGATCGTCGGCTTTGCCATGATGGTGGGCTACTTCCTGCTAGAAACAATCAATGAATTCCGCGATTTGCGCAGCCAATCCCGTAGTTACAAGTCTCGCAAACGTGATACTCAGGAGGTGTAAACGATGACGTTATTTCTTATTTCGATGCTTATTATCATCGCCCTGATTCTGATAGAAATACCTGTGGCGTTTGCCTTTGGCATCGGTGCCGTGCTGTTTGCGTTCACCACCGGTAACAATATCTCGTTCCTGATTCCGCACGGTTTTAAAACTGCCAGTGGTTTCGCCCTGCTTGCACTACCGTTGTTTATATTCGCAGGCTTGTTGATGGCCGAAGGTGGCATTTCTGAGCGCCTGTTAAATTTCGTTAACTCCATCGTGGGCCGAATCAAAGGCGGCCTGGGTGCGGTAACCGTACTGACCTGCGCTTTATTTGGAGCGATCTCCGGCAGCTCCTCTGCAGCTATCGCAGCAGTTGGTCAGATTATGATTCCACGCATGGTGCGTGAGGGTTATCCGGAAGGTCATGCTACCGCATTGGTCGCGTGTTCCTCGGTACTGGCACTGCTGATTCCGCCGAGCATACCGATGATTGTGTTTTCCATCACCGGTGGTTTATCAGTTGGCGCAGCTTTCCTGTCCACTATCGTTCCGGGCATCATGCTGACCATATTGTACTGCGCGCTGAACATCTGGTTCCTGCGTAACGATAACAACATTAAGGTAGAAAAATCGCTGCCATTTAAACAGGCTGCTAAGGGAGTAGTAAAAAGTGGTTACAATGCGGCCTTCGCCCTGCTTATGCCACTGATCATTCTAGGTGCTATCTACAGCGGTATCGCTACCCCAACGGAAGCCGCGGCAATTGCCGTAATCTATGCGATTCCGGTGGGTATGTTTATCTACAAGGGTATGTCCCTGCAGAGCCTGAGCGCGGTGACCGTACGTGCAGTCACAATGACCGGATCCATCATGGCAGTGCTGTTCTTCCTGTTCATCATGAGTCGCGCGATGATCCTGGAGCAGGTTCCACGTGATCTTGCACTGGCCCTGTTAGAGATCTCAGATAACAAGTACGTCCTGCTACTGCTGATCAACCTGCTGTTGCTATTGATTGGCATGATCGTCGATGACATCTCCGGCAGCGTGCTGGCAGCGATTATCTTCCTGCCTATCATCAACGAACTGGGCATCGATCCGATCCACTTTGCCGCAGTTGTGGGTGTTAACTTAGGCTTAGGTAACGTTTCACCACCCTGTGCGCCGATGCTCTATATGGCCGGCGGAGTGGGCAAGTTGTCATTGGACCGCTACATCACCCCTACGTTGAAATTTCTCTGCCTCGGCCACCTGCCGATGGTATTCCTGGTGACGTTTGTACCGGAACTGTCACTTTTTCTGCCGAAACTGTTGATGGGCTATTAGAGGCAAGACGTCGCGAGCACTTTACATCTGCGACCTTTCAGCCCCTTGAAAACAGGGGCTTTTTTTAATCTTTTATAAGCACCGATCATCTGCTGGTTCGCTGTTCTATTCAGTAAGCTGCGTTGGAACTACAAAATGACAACCCGTGGATCTACGGCTGTTGTTAGCAGCAGATTTATATTGATCCTATGCGAAAGCAATCTCAATCAACCCGATAAACTGGACCTTACAAATGACCTCATATATCAAAATAAAAAACCATATCAACGGTCAGTGGCTGGACGAAAGCAACGGCCAGTACGAACCATTGAAAAACCCTTCCACCGGTTCAGTTATTGGTGAAGTGCCAATATCTTCTGAAGAAACCTCACGTCAGGCAACAGCGGCTGCTGCCGAAGCCTTCCCGGCCTGGAGTGCTACACCGCTGCCGAAGCGGATGAACTACATCTTCGATATGCAGCAGGCGATGAAAGATAACCTGGAGATGCTGGCGGAAGCGATCGCTATCGACCAGGCTAAGCATATCGCTGAAGCCCGCGGTGAAGTGGGCCGGGTTATCGAGATCCTGCAGATGGCCTGCTCTATTCCGGCCACCATTCAGGGTGAAACGGTGCAAGGCATCGCTAACAACATCAACGGCCGCCTGATCAAGGCACCACTGGGCGTATTCTGCGGTGTTGCTCCGTTCAACTTCCCGGCACTGGTATTCGGCTGGTTTATCCCGTTCGCTATCGGTACCGGCAACACCTTCGTCTACAAGCCATCTACCGAATCACCACTGTTTATGCAGAAGATGATGCAACTGCTTGTCGACATCGGCCTGCCGGACGGCGTCGTTAACATCGTCCACGGTGACCGTGAAACCGTAGAAGCCTGGTACGAAGATGACAATGTTGCCGGTGTTTGTCTGGTCGGTTCTACCCCAACAGCCAAGGCTATCGCTGAAGGTTGTGGCCGCGGCGGTAAGAAGACCATGTTACTTGGCGGCGCCAAGAACTTCCTGGTAGCGATGGAAGATGCGCCGATGGACCTGATGATCGAGAACATTCTGATGTCCGGCTACGGTTCTGCTGGCCAGCGTTGTCTTGCGGTATCCAACATCGCTGTAGTGTCTGAGATCTACGATGAGTTTGTTGAGCGCCTGCTGGAAGCGTCTAAAAATATCACCGTCGGTGATGCTATGAACCCTGATGTATTTATGGGCCCGGTAATCTCTGCCAAAGCCAAAGAGCGTATCCAAAACTATATCGAAATTGGCCAGAACGAGGGTGCTACCCTGGCACTCGATGGTCGAAATCCAGATGTTGCCGATGCAAACAAAGACGGTTACTTCGTTGGCCCTACCGTATTCACCGACGTCACGCCATGTATGCAGATCGCCCGCGAGGAGATCTTCGGCCCGGTACTGAGCGTCATGAAAGTCGGCTGCATCAACGGTGCCCTGCGCATGATCAAGAATCATGAGATGGGTAACGGTGCGGTAATCTTTACCCAGAACAGCTACTACACCGAGAAGTTCATCAACGAAGCGGACGTAGGTATGGTAGGTGTAAACGTCGGTATCTGTGCGCCACACCCTTACCTGCCGTTCGGTGGTATCAAAGGCTCGCTGGTTGGTAACAACAAGGTACAGGGTAAAGACGCAGTCGACTTCTTCACCCAGAGCAAAGTTGCGACCGTCAGAGTTGTTGATCCTAAAGCGGGGAATGCGACTCCAGCAGCGACGGCTGACTCCAGTGTACGTAGCTGTGTAGCAAGCTAAAGCCAAATCGCGAATTAAAGCGGTAGATGGAAAATAAAAGGCTGATGTGTGTGCATCAGCCTTTTTTATTTCTGAGAGATACTTGGCACACAACGGACTTTCTAGCGAGCCTGTTTGAACTTCCGCTAACGACACAGAGCAGTCATTAAAGAATTGAGCTAAGCTTGACTGGCTCATACCCAAGGCGGTTACTCAGGTCTTTATGAAATGAAATATTTTCTCATTATTTTAGCTCTCCTCTCGAATAGCTCATTTGCAGGAGATATTTGCGATTTTGATTGCAAGTATCAGCGTTCAAGTCCAAAGACGATTGTTGATGATGGCAATATTTGTAGTCCAATTGAAAGAAATAAGTTTAAAGAATTTACTCGAAACTTAAAGGAAATCTACGGCACAACCCTTAAGGATTCATATTTCGAGATCGAGTGTAATGGTAAGGATTTACTGGGAATGATAGTGGATTCGCCAGCTGGATCGTACATGGCTTCATTGCACATGCAAAAGTATTTTGAAAAAGATGAAAAAATTCCAGAAATGTTCAGTCATATACTGCTGAATAAAGTAAATACCCGCAATATACTTGATCGGATTGAAATTGAGCTTGATACTGCAAGAAGAAATGACGATCTGAGAGGCTCAATTGTTGAAAAACGTCTTCTGAAAATGAAAACCAAATACACTGCCTACCTCAAAAAGTACCCTGTAGATTAGACCCGTTAGCCTTTCTCTATATGGTGTTGTTCATTTCCAGGGTAAGAAGAACAATGTCAGCTCTTGGCACAAAGCCGCCCCAGTCGATTGATCCAGCTCGACTCAGGGCGAGTTAGGTCGCTTATCGACACTAAGCGGACACTCTGGGATCAGTGACAACAGCCGCTTGTTAAAACTCACACTACTTGCTAACAATAAGTTTAACCTCTTCGGAACCTAATCTCTCAACAGACACTTTGAAACCCTTACCCCAGGTTGAGATCATAAATGCGAACATCGCAAAGAGCGTCTCATCTTCATGCATATTATGCTTTGATAGCAACGCTGCCACTATTTTCTCTGTAAGCTTTACATCGCTTTTATAGTTTTCTTTAAGGTCATCATAGGCAATCTTCAATTGCCTATATGTTTCTCGTTTGAGTAAAAATACAACCCTCCCAAACTTACGAATATACCCAAGATATACATGTGGCTGAACTTCAACGTCTGATTCTGGAACAATATATACATGTGATCTATCCATGAATGCCTCAGAATTTTTAACATTTTAATAGTGAGACCGTGCGAGCTTGGCTACCTTGCAAGCTAAGCATCACACTGTGATGCAGGATAGACTGCATAATGGCTGATTACCAAAACAGGAGTCCGCTGTTGGCACAAAGCGGACGAGCAGGTTAGTGTTACTATGGATGAATATAGGGCATTTCAAATTAATTCTAAACTTTCGGTCAAGGATATGTGCGGCCTCTTGGTTTAGCATCAATATCATCTTTTAAGGGGATCCATAATGAAAAGAGTATTACTTGGCACATTTTGTTCGATTTTAGCCGTTGGGGTTGAGGCCTCCGAACCGACTTTTGATGCAGATCTTAGTTTGTGGGGCGGATATTTTGACTATGAAGAAGATCATGTTGATGTAAGCCAAAAGCACGATAGCGTATACGGGATTGGTGCAGACCTGAGTACAGATCGCAGTAAAAAACTGTATGGGACGTTGAGCTTTGATTATGAGCATACGACATCTAAAACAGATGACAATGATCAGACCATTAGCTATACGCAACTGGCTTATATCCAACACATAGGATTAGCGGATCATAGCTGGGCAATCAATCCGTACCTTGGTTACGGTGTTAGCAAGGATAATGGTGATAACGATGATGATACTATGCCCTATCGGTTTGCTGGGCTCGGTATTACTAAAACGATTGATAAGTTTGAGATTAACGGACAATTGGGGATGGTCGATTCTGATGACAATTATGGCGAAGCCATTGAAAATGGAGTTTATGGCGGCTTAAGTGTTAATTATCAGCTGAATGATCAAGTTGCGCTGACAGGGCGTATGTTTGGCCTGAAAGGGGATCGTGATGATGACCCTACAGCTGCTGAAGCATTTGATGTGGCGGCCGGTGTAGAATATTCCCCATCGGTTCATCCCGTCACGTTCTGGGCAAATTATGATTACAGTAGCTATAACCCAGATGAATCCGATACGCCTAATATTAGTGAGGTACGCATTGGCTTGACCTACCACTTTGGGAATAAAGAAGGTATAACAAGTCGTCGCTACCTTCCTAATATAGGTCGATGGATGTCTCTATATATGAACGAAATAGAGTAGTAAGTTTCTATCCATTAAAAGCCCTGCTTGCGACACTGGTGGGGCTTTTTAAATTATACCCTGTCACCCCTAACTAGTATGTGAAAATACTATCAACAGACATGTCTGGTTCTGGCACATAGCAGCCCATTACAGACATCGTAAGTTATGCCTGCTTTCGGGAGTGTGAGTGGATGCTGAAGTCACCTTCGGGTCGATAAGAGTCTAACTGTGTTATTCAAATGAGCCTCCATTTGGAGGAATCAGATGGCTGAGAGTTATCCCTGAAAAATCGAGCCCAATGCCTCTTCTATAATTCCCCTATTAGCCCGGCCATCTTACAAGGCTCCTCCGGATCACCCGCTAATGATCCGGTAATGAATACTAACCTATGCAGTCTAGCCACCGCTTTCATTCACCCGGGTTCGCAGGTCGGCGCAGAGGGAGTCAAGATCGATAATCTCCCGACTCATCTCCCGGGTCATATTGATCATGAAAATAACAAAGTCTTCGGAGAAATTCTGACATACCTGATGAAACAGGTCGGCAGTGATACATAACACGTAGCCCTGGATTTCAGTCACCGCATCGCCACGCCTTTCATGCAGTCCGATCATACTGGCAAAGCCAAGTTGCTCACCCTCGGAATAGCTTCGCAGATAAACCCGCTCAACACCATTAAAGCGGTAGTAGCTTAATCGCCCTTCAAGCACGATATAAAAATCACCCGAGCTCTGACCCTGTTGAAATAGTTTTTCGCCCGGCAGGCTGTACCCCAGCTCTCCATTATCCAGAAGGAAGCTGATGCAATCGTTACTCAGTGCGCCAAACAGTGACAGCGAACGACATCTGCTGAGGGGAAAGCGCTCCGATACCTGTCGTGCAGTCAGTATATCCATCTCAGAGTTTCCTTTCTGCGCTGTCTTCAGCTTCTGTTATCCGACTTAGAGCCAGCGGCTTCACACAAGGTCCGCCTGCTGATTAAAGGGCTGAAAATCAGAATACAGGTCGCACAGATCAAAAGCGATATTGTCGATCAAACGCGTGCCATTCAGATTGGCTGCTGCCAAAATAGTGATATTCTGATCATCCGGCTGCACCGGCAACAGGCTCTGCTGCTGACAGATATGAAAATAATCCGGTACAAAGCCCAGCGTTGCCAGCTTCTGACTGGCCTCTGATTCCAATCTTAGATAGTCCTGAGAACCGCTCTGTAGCTGCCTGCAAACATCAAGTAACACCTGATACAGGGATGCTGCAATCTGTAGTTCTTCCTCACTCAGATAGTTATTCCTTGAACTCAGCGCCAACCCGGAAGCTGCTCTTTTAGTAGCAACGCCGGTAATGCGGACCGGAATAGAGAGATCATTAATCACCTGTCTGACGATGGTCAGCTGCTGCCGGTCCTTTTCACCGAAGTACGCTATATCCGGTTGCACCATACAGAGCAGTTTCACAATAACTGTCGCCACCCCTTTGAAAAACTGAGGACGGCTGATACCACAATGTAACTGAGACAGCTCTGGCATATCTACAATAGTGGCAATACCTTTACCATCCGGATACATCTCTCTCACGGAGGGAGAGAACAGTATGTCGCAGCCGTGGCTGGCTAACAGAGCCTTATCATCTTCCAGTGTCCGGGGGTAGGTATCCAGATCCTCATTAATGCCAAACTGTAGAGGGTTCACGAAAATACTGACGACCACCACATCACACTCTTTACGTGCAGCTTCAACCAGGCTGATATGGCCATCATGAAGATTGCCCATGGTCGGTACAAAACCGATCTTTAACCCGCCAGCCCGGGCTTTATTTAAGCGACTACGGAGATCATCTGTTAAATTGAGCGCTTGCATCTGAATACACCTGACAAAATCATCAAAAGGTAAGCATATAGCTAAGCCGTTTTAATCAAAGTACCAACGTTATTACACTTAAAATACCAGCTATGCCGGCTGGCCTATGAAATGCAAAAAGAGATAAAAGGCAGGTCATACAGGGCCAGCCAAGGGCTACCAGCCTTCAGGCTGTGGAAAGATATTCAGAACAAAACCACTTTTAACCGGAGAAAGTACTGCCCCCCCCCTGCCAGGCACAATAACCATTGCTGGAATGCCACTGCGCGGCGGCGTTAGAACGTCACGAAAGCGTGGCTGCCAGGGCTAGAAAAATCTAAAGTCAAAAACTTGAAAACCATCAAAATGGTGGTTTTCATTGTTTCTCTATGGCCAGATACTCAGTTTACTTACACCATTAACTGATAGCCTTCAGTTAAGTCTTTGCTTAAGTATTCCGCCCGTCGTACTTAAATCCAGCTCCTTATATCAAGGAGTTACACCGGGTAATCCGGACTAAAATAGCTGAACGATCAACTTATCTAACTTTTTTTTAGACCTTTCCATTATCAATAATTGAATTCTTATAGCTTTATTTTGAGGCATCCATCGAAGCCCTTTTTACTGCATCTGCAGTGTTGCAATAAAAAGATAAAAAACCACATAAAACAATGTAGTACATGAAACGCACCAAGTTAGTAATTGTCTTCAAAGTTGTCGCAAAGGCCCACGACAAGAGCATTTCAGGCTGGATCTAAAAAATGGGTCAGAGTTGGGTCTATAGCTTTTTTCCAGCCCGGCTCTATATTCGATCACACGCCTTTTGCAAATAAACCCTGCACAGGCCGCAGCGAAAAAACAGTGACTACAATAAAAAAGAGAGAGCTCACTATGACAAATACACCCCTTGTTACACATCCCCCCACACCTGCCCTAGTACAATCAGACCTCTTCGGTTATTGACAAAAATTCACATATAACGCTTCAATAGACTTCTTCTGCTTCGGTTAAACCTGATCCTAAGTCTCTGAAAAATTGGCTTTTACCGGGAAATATCGACGCACAGAACAGATCCAGTGTGAGGTTACGATTCAATGTTAGCAGGCAGTGAAAGTAATACCGATGATCAGTACGTCCAATTCGTTAACGTAAAGAAAAGCTATGACCAGAAAAATCTGGTGGTCAAAAACTTCAATCTTGACGCTAAAAAAGGCGAATTTGTTACGCTCTTAGGCCCCTCCGGCTCAGGTAAAACAACCTGTCTGATGATGCTGGCCGGATTCGAGGATGTCACCAGCGGCAGCATTTTGATTGACGGGCAACCGGTCACCAATATCGCCCCTTACCACCGCAATATCGGTATGGTATTTCAGCACTACGCACTGTTCCCCCACATGACCATCGGCGAAAACCTCGCTTACCCACTGAAAGTGCGCAAGATACCCGCCGACGAGGTGAAACGCCGGGTCAAAGAATCCCTGGCACTGGTCGAGCTTGCCGATTTCTCTAAACGCTATCCCGGCCAGCTCTCCGGCGGTCAGAAACAGCGTGTTGCCCTGGCCCGCTCACTGATCTTCGAGCCAAGTATCGTATTAATGGACGAACCTCTGGGCGCACTGGATAAGAACCTGCGGGAACAGATGCAGTTTGAGATAAAACGTTTGCACGAAGACCTTGGCTTTACCGCTATCTACGTTACCCACGATCAGACCGAAGCGCTGACGATGTCCGACCGCATCGCAGTCTTTAACGATGGCATCGTCGAACAGTGCGCGGCTCCAGAAATGCTTTACGAACAGCCGACAAATTCTTTTGTTGCTAACTTTATCGGTGAAAACAACTGTATTCCGGGTACGGTCACTAAGGTCGAGAATGGCCGGGCTGAGATCCTTCTGGCCGACGGAACACGTGCAACAACGGGTAATCCCAATTGTCCTCCATCAGGTGACCCCTGCATGCTGACAATTCGACCAGAAAATCTGTTTATCGCTAACGGTCAGCCTCTGGCCAACAGTATCGATGCCGAATTCACTACCCGGCTCTATGTCGGTGACTCTATCCGCTACTTCTTCAAACTGGACGGCGGAACAGAACTGATGGTGAAAACACTGAATGATAATCAGGCCCCCGTGATAGAGCACGGCGCTCGTACCCAGTTGACCTGGGACGTAACAGGCGGACTCGCCCTCGATCGTCAGGCCTGAGCCAGTAAACAATAAGGAACACAAAAAACCGTAACACCGCAGTAATAAAAAACGTAAGAGGAAAATAATAATGAAAGCACTCAAGCGATTCGGCGCGGCTCTCGCGCTTTGTACGGCGGCTTCGCCGGTCATGGCCGATCAGTTCACCGCCGTATCCTTCGGTGGCGCCTATGGAGCGGCACAACAGAAGCACATGCTCGATCCCTATATGGAGAAAACCGGGCATAAGATTTTATTCGAAAACTATTCCGGTGGTATCGCTGAAATTAAAGCCCAGGTCGAGAGTGGCAACATCCTCTGGGACGTTGTCGATATTGAAGTAATCGATCTGGAGCGGGCCTGTTCAGAAGGCCTGTTGGAAGTATTCCCGCATGATACTTTGCCACCCGGTGATGATGGCGTTGCAGCCAGTGAAGACTTTTCTCCACAAGCGTTATCAAACGAGTGTGGCGTAGGAAACATCGTCTGGACCGTTCTTTACGCATACAACAACGAAACAGTTAAGGGCGGCCAGCCAGGCACCATTAATGACTTCTTCGATACCACAAAATTCCCTGGCAAGCGGGCTCTGCGTAAACGCCCTCAGGTAAATATGGAATGGGCGCTGATCGCCGACGGCGTACCAAAGGCTGAAATTTACGATGTACTGTCAACCGATGCCGGCCAGAAACGTGCTTTCGCCAAGCTGGAAAGCATCAAAGGCGATCTGGTCTGGTTCGATAGCTGGTCTCAGGCGCCACAACTGCTGAACGATGGTGGTGCGGTGATGGTGCAGTCGGCTAATGGTCGTATCTTTGATGCGATTCAAAGCGACAAAAAACCGTTCGAAATGGTCTGGGATGGGCACATCTATGACCTGGATGTCTGGGCGATTGTTAAAGGCTCAAAAAACAAGGCGCTGGCGGAAGACTTTATCCGCTTCGCGACCAGTTCAAAGCCTGAAAGTGGCATGCAGGAAGTGGCATACGGTCCGACCCGTAACTCTTCTTACGCTTATGTAGATAAAGCCGTTATTCCTAAACTGCCTTCTGCTCACCTCGACGAAGGTCTGCAGGCCTCCGGCGAGTTCTGGGCTGACTACGGTGAGTCTCTGGGTGAGAAATTCAACGAATGGCTACTTAAATAAGCAGCCTGAGTTAACAGCTTTGATCTAATCTGATCCTCTGTCGGCTTATCCGTCGGCAGAGGTATCAGCCCCGACCTTTTCTCCGGCTTCACGCCACGGAATAATCAAAATAAGGGCTGTACTTATGCCTCAAGCCGAGCTGAACGCAGACCAGACCACGACCTCCACTAGTGGCAGGTTCGATGAGCAGGACTCAAGATCAGGTCTCACGTCTGAAGAGATGTCGCAGAGCCGAAAGATGCAGCGACGGCGTAAATTCATCGCCTTTGCCTTTGTCACTCCACTGATACTATTTGTGCTGATCGCCTTTATTGCGCCGATCGGAACAATGCTCTACCGCAGTGTTTATCACCCGACGGTCGCGCAACTGATTCCGGATACCCTGGCTGCACTGTCCGGCTGGGACGAAACAGGAGACAAACTTCCCGACGACGATGTACTGAATACTTTTACCGTTGAGCTTCGGCAACTGGCCGTAGATCGCCGCTCTGGGAAGCTCGCTGAAGAGATTAACCGGGCACTACCGGGCAGTTCCAGCGTCATTAAATCGAGCGCGCGTAAACTGAAAAAGCTCGATACCGAATTCCTTGCCAGCGAAGGCGCAGCCAAACTGCTGAGCCTCAAGCCACAATGGCAGGATGTTAAGATCTGGCGCGAGATGAAAAAATCCGGCGCAGTGTTCACCGACGGTTTCTACCTGACCGCACTGGACCTGATGCGCAGCCCCGAGGGCGCTATCGTTCCCCGGGATACCCAGATCTATATCAAGCTATACCTGAAAAGTCTGAAGATCGCCCTGATCATCACCCTGCTAACGGCGATAATCAGCTTTCCGCTATCCTATTACCTGGCCACCGCACCGGCAAAAACTGCAAACACGCTAATGGTTTTTGTACTACTGCCGTTCTGGACTTCTCTATTGGTCAGAACCACCTCATGGATCGCCCTGCTACAAACCAATGGCGTGGTAAACAGTTTCCTGAAATCTATTTATGTCATAACCGAACCCATCGAGATGCTCTATACCCAGTTCTCTACGGTGATTGCGATGACCCATATCCTGTTGCCATTCATGATTCTGCCACTGTATAGCGTGATGAAAGGCATAGATCCCAGTTACCTTCGCGCAGCAATGTCACTGGGCGCAAAACCGATTCCCGCCTTTATCCGCATCTATATGCCGATGACAATACCGGGGCTTAGCGCAGGTGCCTTGCTGGTGTTCATCATCTCTATCGGTTACTACATTACACCGGCGCTGGTAGGTGGCACCGAGGGTCAGATGGTCAGTAACATCATCGCCTTCCATATGCAGTCTTCCAATAACTGGGAACTGGCAGCGGCGCTTGGTTCCCTGCTGCTGGGACTGATTCTTGCTCTTTACTGGATCTACGACCGTCTGGTCGGGGTCAGCAACATCAAGCTGGGGTGACACTATGACATTCAATGCATATTTCACACAGAATTCGCAGCTTAGAGATGGAGCTGAATTATGAAATTTCCTAAGTACTACACTTTTTGGCAAAAAGTAGGGATGCACGGGCTGCGCCTGACCGCCTGGGGAGTACTGGCATTTCTGATGATTCCGATACTGGTAATCATACCTCTGTCATTCAATGCCGAGCCCTACTTTACCTTTACACCGGGTATGCTGGCCTTCGACGCCGATGCCTACTCGCTGAAATGGTATGAAGAGATAATCAACGACGATAAATGGATGCTGGCGATCAAGAACAGCTTCTTTATCGGCTTCTTTGCCACGGTGATCGCTACCGTGCTCGGCACCCTGGCTGCCATCGGCCTGTCCAACCCGGTAATGCCGTTCCAGCGCGCGATTATGGCAATGCTGCTGTCGCCAATGATTGTGCCGCTGATTATCACCGCTGCCGGTATGTATTTCTTCTATACCCAACTGGGCCTGTCAGGCAGTTACCTCGGCGTAATACTCGCCCATGCGGCATTGGGCACCCCCTTCGTAATCATTACCGTCAATGCGGCCCTGTCCGGGTTTGATTTTTCATTGATGCGGGCCTCTCTGGGACTGGGCGCAACCCCCAGCTACACATTCTTCAACGTGATCATGCCGCTGATCCGCCCCGGGGTAATATCCGGCGCCCTGTTCGCCTTCGTCACCTCGTTTGATGAAGTGGTAGTAATACTGTTCCTGGCAGGCCCTGAGCAGCGCACTATTCCTCGGCAGATGTTCTCGGGACTGCGCGAGCAGATCAACCCGACCATCCTCGCCGTTGCTGTACTGCTGGTCATCATATCGATGCTGCTGTTGCTGACTATCGAGTACCTGCGGGCGCGGGGGGAAAAGATTAGGACAGGCGAAGTATAAAAGCAGCGGCTAGAACGCCGCTGCGCGGCTCGCTAGAACATCACGCAAGCGTGACTGCTAGTGGCTAGAAAAATCTAAAATCAAAATCAAAATCAAAATCAAAATCAAAAATATGAAAACCGCCGGAAGGCGGTTTTTTATTTTGCTCTGGTCCTATTTATACAGCCCCTATTTATAAGCGGGTATCTGGAGCGAAGGGTGTACTGTGCAGGGGAAGGTGATCGAGTTCATAATTTTTGAAGATTATCTGCTTTTCAGCGGCCTTATAACCTGGATAGGAAAAAGATCATCAGTTACACATCACTATCCAAGAATAAGAAATTAGCTGTATTAAATATACTCAATAGATGTCGCGCCTAAGGTACAAAATATCAATAGTTGTAAGGCATTGTTTACAGTGCTGATTATATTAATAAACCCTGCATTGCAAAATAGTGCTATTAGTTTGCAAATAAATCCTAATTGTAAACTTGAGTTAACACTAACTTGTAGCTACGTGTAATCGCTATACGTAATTGACTTTTTGGTTAATGAGTTTCGACGCCGTGCTTCCAGTACTTGGGTTGATAGAAGAACACATACTTTATCTGAGACGGGGTGTAACGGGGGGGCTTTAAAATTGGGGGGGTGGGGATTGTATCTACAAGCAAGATGCTTGTTGTTCATTTTGCTAATGCATCCTCAGTATGTAGTTGGATGAATATAACCTATTGGTCGTTTTTCTATATATTCAAATAATAGGTATACAAAATGAAAGGGTTTAAACAAAGCGTTGTATCCATGGCCGTCGCAGGCTTACTATGCTCACCGGCAATCTACGCTGACAATAGCGCTTCAGCATTCACTGAGGACGGAACAGCTGTAATTGGGGCTGCAGCGGCAGTAGCAGGTCTGGTCGATGCCGATGGCTATACTAAAGTGCTGTCAACAACTCTGAAAAATTCAGGGACTCCAAAGGATCTGGTAATCGGTCTTTCTTTCGAAACCCAGCTATTTACCATGACCATGGTTCAGAGCAAGGGTGGCAATAAGAGCACCTCTACTGCAGACGCCATGATCGAGATGTATGTGACAGTAGACGGTGTAGAAGCTGCGCCTGGCAATGTTGTCTTTGACAAGCGCTACCAGGAGCTCTGGGCCAAACTGGGCGGCGTTATGGATTGCGCAGACTCAAATGATGACGGCATCATATCCTTCGATGAATGTACTCTGACCGAAGAAGAGATCGGCCTGATTCTCGATACTACCGCAGCTCACACCTTCAATTTCCTTTCATACGATATAGGATCAGGCTCTCATACCATTGAAGCCTGGGCTAGGTTGAGCAAAGGAGGCAGTGTTGTAGGCTCTGGTGATACAGGAGCCAGTGCGTCACTCGGCAAGGGAACTCTGAGTGTCTGGGAGGTCCATGGCTCTATAGCTAATTAGGCACACAGGTAAATACGGTTTTGGTCAAAACGCAAACGCTTAGACAAAACCAAAAGGGGCGGAGCTATCTTGTATCAATATGACTTAGTCTCTTTACTGTATTCGCCAATGCTTGCTCTGTATTAAAAGAGTTCAATAAAAAAAACCGCCAACAGGCGGTTTTTTTTGCACCGCGGGAATGCTTTTTCAGCCACGATCAGGAAAGTTTGTTTCAGCTCTGGTGAGCTGCAAAGCTGCTATCTATCTCTCCTGACTGAGTTTTAAATATATCCCCAGACCAATCAGCAGGCCTACTGCTGCCATCAACATCCAAACGGCATTGAGTACCTGGCCACCGTTATTGGCTAATAGCGACTTAAACATAAGCAGTAGTGATTCGATAGACACCGCGATGATGATGGCGGACATGAACCGGGTAATGGTGCGCCGCGAAGTATCGTGGTGATGAATATCCTTATTGGCCAGTACTTCCTCTTCCAGAATAGTCTTTCCCAGATCAAAAATCTGCCAAGCCTAAGGTAACAAGGATAACGATACTAAAGGCACCGGTGGTTATATCTTTTTTAAAATCGAATACCTGTATAAACGACTCTGCACCAGCGTAAAGCAGGAGCATCGAAACGACGATGAGCAAGCCACCGATCACGCCATAAACAGCCTGAAATATGGGATGGATTCTGGCTCGGGCCTGATCGCCTTTGAGGTAGGAAATAAGCCGCTGCAGGTTGTAGTTCAGTACCAGGTAGCCTTGTTCTCCGCCTTTATCATCAGTAATAACCTGCACACTGGATATCGCTAGCTGGAAGGTAGCACTTGATAGGTATGGATCGGTAACACTTACCTTGTTTTCACTCTGACGCGCGGCAACCATATAAGGGCGATGGTTTCTATCCTGCCCCTTACCAGGCTCGCGGCGCTTGCGGTAACTGACATCAGGGCTGCAAACAGTGTCCATCAACTGTACACCGTTGCAATCAAGGCTATATATCAGCTCTACAAACGGATAATGCTTGCAGAGCCTTTGAATCGCATCCACCTGATCATCCCGATTATGCATAAGCTTAAAATCGGCAATGCTGGTCATCATTGATTCCATAAGACTCTTAATCGCTTTTTCGTACTGGTGATAATGCTCAATCAGCCGCAAGTGATTATGTACGTTCATTACTACATCCCAAACAATGTATTTAAGGGTATGGCCTATAAAGCAGCATTTAAAACGCTGTTTTAAGCGGAGCAAAAGCTAGTTTGAAGAAAGCACAAAGCAGAACCTTTCAAGATCATCCAGATCATCCAGATCATCCAGTTTTGATGCAGGAACTCTGGATTTTCGATGCTGATAAAGGCTTTTTTCTTTAAGTTTTGTTTGGGAGGTGTTCTGTTCTTTTACTTCTACTACGGATTCAAGTGCCCTCTGGACGGAAGGGATCAGTTTCATTTCGATAACTCCAAATGTGAAATTTATTTTTATATTGGAGGTAAAACAATACCGCACACCCTATAGGCTTTTTCCCCTCAAAATAAGAATATATGGACAAATTGGATATTTTTCACAGATTAAAAAAGCGATCAAACACCAATAATCATAAATTAACAGGAAATTAGACCACGCCCGCATCGTTATATTTGAACAGGTCTGAAAGGATTGAGGTTTGCATAGAGAGAGCGTGCTATTTGATAGCTACGGCGGATTTTCACAACGCTAAGCAGTGCTATGCACTGCTCATGGGAAAGTATTTAAACGTAGCATCTGGAGAATGAGGTGATTATGACTCCCATCCAACGTCAACTTTTTAAAGAAGTACGCATGAGCGAGCAGAGGTTTAAATTTGGACTATACCCCTGCTATTCAGCATGCAGGAGAAGCTCATGCCCTACGACCTTATCTATCATTTGGTAAGGCACTTTATACTTAGATCCTTCGAATTTAATTACTGCATAGTCGAAACATAATTGTATTACCGTGCAATTAACAATTTTATCGCCATCAAGCACCCGTACAATATTGTAGTTACGTAAGATAACAGCCATTAGCCCCCTCCTCTATTCTACAAGTTTCTCACACCTACTTGTTTTATCAGCCATTTTGACTACTTATTGCCTCACGTATGAAAGCGCTCTTTCTTCAAAGAGGCACTGTATTGCTACAGTTGACTAGAACCTATCCACTCGAAATGGCTCACAATCGGAGGCATGCGAACTCCCCGTCATCAGACTAACCACAAGTTCTGCGCTGATTGCCGCCTGAGTCAGCCCCAGATGTTGATTACCAAAAGCAAATAACAGCTGGGAATGACATGGATGCCTGTCAATCACGGGAAGTGAGTCAGGCAGAGTGGGTCGATACCCCATCCACTCGCTAACCGGTATTGTCGGATCATTCAATCGTGATAGCAGTTTTCGACTGTGGTGATAGAGCGAATCAAAGCGCCGTTTAACAGGCTTAAGTTTTAAACCACCCAGCTCAGTCATGCCAACCACTCGCAGCCCAGAATCAAGGGGGCTCATCACAAAGCGGCGTTCTGCAGATCCTATTGGGTGATTCAGCCTGATATCCTTTGCATCAATGGTAAGATGGTATCCCCGCTCCGCTTCCAGTGGCACTTTTAAACCAACGCCCTTTAATAGCTGCTTACTCCATGCACCGGCACAAATAATAGCGCGATCGAACTCAAGTAACTCCGTCTCAGTTTGAATTGATATGCCCTTATCTTCAGGTATTAAGTTATTAACACCTTGCTGAATAAACACTCCTCCACGCGCCAGAAAGGCTGACAAAAGAATCTTACACAGCTGATAAGGCTCTCTCACACGGAAGGCTTCAGGAAAGAACAGGGCGTGGCTAAGATTTTCTGCCAGCTCGGGCTCCAGCTGCTCTAATCTCTTGCCTTGTACCAGCTCGGTTTTAACTCCCCATTGCGCCATATAAGCGGCATGCGTCTTGGCATCCTCAAGCTTATCAGCCGATTCCCAAACAAGCAGGTAACCCGAATTCACCAACTGCTCTGTAGCACCGATATCTGTCAGGCAGCGTTTCCAGGCAGGAACCGACGCCTGATTCAGCTGATGTAGTGCTTTACGGCCATAATCAACTGTATCCGGACGGGCAGCCCATACAAAACGAACCAGCCAGGGCAGGATACGATGCATATAAGAGAGAGGCAGCGACAGCGGTCCATGCGGATTAATCCACATAGAAAGAGCTGCTCGTAACGTTTTGGGGGTGGATAATGGATCAACCAGTTCGGTTGCCAAATACCCCGCATTACCAAAAGATGCGCCTAGCCCAGGCTCATCCCGGTCTATCAGTGTTACCTGAAAACCACTTCGCTGTGCTTCAAGAGCGGTACAAAGACCAACAACCCCGGCGCCAACGACAGCAACCGTTTTTGGTAAAGAGTCAGTTGTGTTATCAGAACCGGGGGGTTGCATCAGGCGACTCCTTCAGCTTTTTGCTCTACACCAACACCTTCGCTTCGTGGACCTGATTCCATTGCGGACTCTGATACCTCAGCACGCCTGGAGAACCATCCGGTTTGCGCGTAAAAGATGCCTATTACAGGAGATAACCAGCAGGCAAATGCCAGTGGAATGTACAGTAATGCACTATAGTCACCGGAAGTTACGGTTAAGCCCAGGGTGCCCATTACGAAAGCACCACCAGCATTCCAGGGGATTAAGGGTGATACTAATGTACCGCCCTCTTCGATCGCACGAGACAGGTTCAGGCGACTATAACCTAGCTTGTCATATTCCGGACCATACATACGACCAGGCAGTGCTATGGAAAGATATACATCACCAGACACAGCATTGGTTGCTACAGATGTAAGGATAGCGCTAGTCTGTAGACCCCGGAAGCCTTTAGTCATGCTAAGTATCGCCCTCACAACCGCTTCCAGACAACGAGTACGCTCCAGGGCACCACCAAATGCCAGGGCAAACATCATCAGGGTAACAACCCAGGTCATTGAGGAAACTCCGCCCCGGTTCAATAAGCTATCCAAAGATGCAGTACCAG
Source organism: Amphritea sp. HPY (assembly GCF_050870985.1). NCBI lineage: Bacteria > Pseudomonadati > Pseudomonadota > Gammaproteobacteria > Oceanospirillales > Oceanospirillaceae > Amphritea > Amphritea sp. HPY. The sequence goes on from NZ_CP194015.1 coordinate 2,561,982, forward strand.
TACTGATTTTGAAACCACTGTGTGCAAAGGTAAGTACTTCATTCAAGTTATAACCATAATTAAATACCGCAACCACCGCGCCAAGAATAAAGCCGATAAATAGCGCCGGAATAGGTGATATTTTGAAAAATGCCAACGCCATCACAACCAATAGAGGTATCAGAGGTAAGAACCCCAGATCAAAATGAGTATTCAGCCCCTCTTTGAATAGTGCGATCTGTTCTAATTGCGAAGCGTCTGTCGTAGTCTGGCCACCAACAAACAGATAGATGATAAAAGCGATAATCATCGCCGGAATAGTCGTGGGCATCATATTGCGAATATGGTCGAACACATTAGATTCAGTAACTGCCGCAGCCAGGTTGGTCGTATCGGATAACGGGGATATCTTATCGCCAAAGAATGCACCGGAGACCACTGCGCCAGCCGTCCAATAAACGGGAATGCCGAACGCAGCACCGATCCCTATCAGAGCCAAACCAACGGTACCGACTGTCGTCCAACTTGTACCGATAGAGAGTGAGACCACTGAGCACAACAACATTGATGCCGCCAGGAACCAGGCAGGATCGATTAACTCCAGTCCATAATAGATCAGTAACGGCACAGTACCGCTGGCGATCCAGGTACTCACCAACATCCCCACTACAATCAATGTAGCGATCGAAGGCATTGCTACATGCAGTACATGAAATGCACCCGATTCAATATCTTTCCACCGATAGCCCTGTGACCAGCCAACCAGCGCTGTAATGGCAAAACCAATTGCCAATGCGATATGCGGCGTGAAATCGTCATAGTAAAAAATCTGAATGCCCAGTAATCCAATAGTGAGGACAATGGGAATCAACGCTACTCCAAGACTGGGAATAGCGTTGTTAGCTGAGCTGCTTTGTTTCATCATAAAACTCCGGAAGACGCAATACGCCTCATAGTTATTGTTATTTTCTGGGATAAAAAAAGGGGCTTCACTGATGGTAAAGCCCCAAAGGAGGGCCTAGCCTAGACCCGGTTTAATCGTTGATAAGCCAGAATTGCTGCTGCCAGGTCTTCTCTGGAATCGCCAACAGATTTAAAAATAGTCACAGCGCTGCGGGCATCCTTCAGGGCCGAGCGGCCAGCATGTTTACCACTACACAGTTCGGAAAACTCAGCAACAAGACTGTCTTCAGTGATAGCGCCTTCCCTGATAGGGATGATCAGATCTCCGGTTTCACTCAATGCTCCGGCACGGACATCCACAAACACAGCACCACGTTGCATAGCTGCGTTATCAGTTTCTCGCATGGCTGGTGTAAAGCTCCCCACCAGATCCAGATGTGCTCCGGGCTTTAACCAGTCCCCCAGAATCAAGGGGGCCGTTGCCATCGTTGCGCAGCTGATGATATCTGCCTGTCGGGCCGCCTCTTCAAGTTTATCCGGAGCGCAGGCTTCGGCATTGATATCTTCAGCCTGAAGCTCTGCAACCAGTACCTTCGCGGCCTCTTCGTTACGATCCCATACCCGGACAGTTTTGATCTGCCGGACACTCATATGCGCGGGTATCAACCGACGCCCCATACGGCCAGCACCAACCATCAGCAATTCGCTGGCATCACCACGGGATAAAAAATTGGAAGCCAGTGCTGAAGCGGCGGCAGTACGACGAGCAGTTAGTTCATTACCATCCAGCTGCGCCAACGGCTGACCCGTTTTACCACAGCTCAACATATAGTGGCTGCTCAGCCCGGGAATATTGCGGGCATTGTTGCCCGGGAATACATTAACCTGCTTCACGCCAATATATTCACCTTCTAACCAGGCAGGCATCAGTAACAAGGTTGCCTCAGGATCCTTCGGTACATTGATGCTGTGATGATGGCGAACAGGTGAACAGACATCGCGGGTGAAGATCTCATTCAGGGCCGCGATCAGAGCATCCCAGGGTAAGGCTTCCTGGACTTGAATGGCATTCAGTTGCATAACAGATTCTCTTATTGTTAGTCTTGCTAGCAATGGTAACGATAAGCAAAAACGTATATTTGACTGAACCTATGAAGTTATTGACTGAGACTACTAAAGTGATCGAAACGCCCTATTCAGGAGACATTTTTCTCTATGCATAGCAGTCAGGCACGGCGTAACCTGATCGCACGTCAGAGCGGTGAGCATTGCCACAAATATTCCCAGATACTTATTGGTTGGCAGGGGGAGATGGAGTGTGAATTTCGCAAAGGGGGAAGCCAGTTAAAGAAGGGTACCGTTGCCATAGTTCCTGATAAGGCAGAGCATCTTTTTAGCGGTTTGAGTGATAACAGTGAGCTGCTGGTGATCGATGTCGCCCCCGTAGACCCATACATTCAGGCACTGGAGCAGGCGTGCAACACCTCTTTCAGAGAAACACTGTTTCAACAAGCGGAATTTATTTCCCTGAATCCTGAGATGTTGCCGCTATTAGACTTTGCAGCAGGGCAACTGCTTAATGGTAAAGAGCAAACTGATCCACAGGTGAATTGCCAGCTGATATCCCTTTTTCTGACCCAGATATGTCAAGTCTATTCACCAGATTTAACCAGGCAGGTGGTGAATAAACGACTGGATGCTGCACGACTGAACGACATTATTGACCGGCGCCTGGCAGAGCCGCCAGATAACTCAGAACTGGCAAATAGATTGCATCTCAGTGAGAGTCACTTTTACTGTCTGTGTCAGCGCCAGTTTGGTATGACTCCGCAGCAATATGTGATGAATCGCCGGATGCAGCGAGCACAATTTCTGCTGCTTAACAGCAAAATGCCTTTAGCTGTCTTAGCCGCAGAATTAGGCTTCGCGGATGCATCCAGCTTTTCACGTGCTTACAAAAATCATTACCAGGAAACACCAGGCAGAGCCCGCCGGGCAATAAGAGCCTAACCAACTTGAGCGTGTTTCGGTAATAAAAAACCGCCTGCAGGCGGTTTTTATGTTTTTGACTTTAGCTTTTTCTAGCCACTAGCAGGAAAGCTTGCTTTCCGTTCTAGCGAGCCGCGAAGCGGCGTTCTAGCCACTGATTACCCGAACATAATCGACTGCGTCGATTACATGTTCGGGTAATTCGGCCCACCGCCACCTTCCGGGGTTACCCAGGTGATGTTCTGTGCAGGGTCTTTGATATCACAGGTCTTACAGTGCACGCAGTTCTGCGAGTTGATCTGGAACTGTTTATCACCGTTTTCATCTTCGATCACTTCATACACCCCGGCCGGGCAGTAACGCTGTGCCGGTTCGTCGAACTTTGGCAGGTTCTGCGCCAGAGGTATTGAGCTGTCGGTCAGTTTGAGATGACAGAGCTGGTTTTCTTCATGATTGGTATTCGACAGGAATACGGAAGAAGGCTTATCGAAGCTCAGCACTCCATCCGGTTTCGGGTAGCTGATCGCGGTGCATTCGCTGGCCGCTTTCATCTGCGCGTAATCCGGCTGATTGTCATGGATAGTGAATGGCAGGCTGAACAGGTTCTGATCGATAAAGTTCAGCGCGCCGCCAACTACCGTACCGTACTTATGCAGTGCCGGACCGAAGTTACGGCTGCTGTACAGCTCATCATAAACCCATGAACTCTTGAAGTTCTCAGCGTAAGCGGTGAGATCGTTACCACCTTCATCACCACCTTGTTGAATTGCGGTGAACAGGGTTTCAGCGGCGATCATGCCTGACTTCATCGCAGTGTGGGTGCCCTTGATCTTGGAGAAGTTCAGGGTACCGGCATCACAGCCAAGCAGCAGTGCGCCGGGCATAGTCATCTTCGGCAGAGCATTAAAGCCGCCTTTAGTGATGGCACGAGCACCGTAAGAGACCCGCTTGCCACCTTCCAGATACTCTGCCAGTAACGGATGATGCTTCATGCGCTGGAACTCGTCGAACGGGCTCAGGTGTGGGTTATCGTAATTAAGATCGGTGATCAGACCGACCACGACCTGATTATCTTCCGCGTGGTAGAGGAAGAAACCACCGCTGGCACCGCCTTCGGTGAGCGGCCAGCCAGCACCGTGCAGCACCAGACCCGGCTGATGTTTAGCAGGGTCGATGTCCCACAGCTCTTTAATACCGATGCCGTAATGCTGGGCATCTTTGCCTGCATCCAGCTGGTATTTAGCGATCAGCTCTTTACCCAGATGACCTCGGCAGCCTTCGGTAAAGAGGGTGTACTTGGCCAGCAGGTCCATGCCCGGCATGTAGGTATCTTTCTGGTTGCCTTCTTCATCCAGGCCCATATCGCCGGTGCCGATACCGGCCACCTGACCGTCGTCACCGTAGATGATGTGGGAGGCCGGGAAGCCCGGGAATACTTCAACGCCAAGCTGCTCGGCCTGCTCTGCCAGCCAGCGGCACAGGTTGCCGACACTGGCGATATAGTTGCCATGGTTGTGCATGGTCTTCGGCACCAGGAAGTTCGGGATCTTGCTGCCCTTCTGGTCGTTCTTAAGCAGGAAGATCTGATCTTCGGTGACCTCTGTTTTCAGCGGCGCGCCTTGCTCTTTCCAGTCCGGGAACAGCTCATTCAGGGCGCGGGGTTCAACCACCGCACCGGAGAGGATATGGGCACCGACTTCGGAGCCTTTTTCCACCACGCAGACGGTCAGCTCTGTGCCTGCCTCATTGGCTTGTTGCATCAGCCTGCACGCTGTCGAAAGTCCGGCCGGACCTGCACCTACGATTACAACATCAAATTCCATCGATTCACGCTGCATCAAATCTCTCCTTATCGCTGAGCATTTATAACTATTTTCTTATAACTCAGTTCTTATACTTATGCTCTTAAACCGGCTCTTAAACCAGCTCTTAAAATCGGCTCTTATAATCCGCCACTTACAATAAGAGCCCGATAACGGGCTCTTATAATCAGACGCTTATCAAAGAACCTGCCTTCAGGTTTTTACAGCTGTTCTTCATCCAGCAGCATAATACTATCGCTACCGGCCTGAATTGATGCCAGTAAGGATTGCGTACGGGGTACCTGATGTTCGCAGAAGAACTGCGCAGTTGCCAGCTTAGTGTTAAGGAAATCTGTATCAGTATCACCGGCATCCAGCTTAGCTTTAGCCTGTAATGCACTCTTCGCCATCAGCCAGCCACCACAGAGATAACCAAACAGCATCATAAAGCTGACGCTGGCACTGCCAGGCGCAGCCGGATCCTGTTTGTTATCCAGCAACCACTGACGTGCTGCAATGCCGTTATCCAGTGCGGTACGACACTGCTGTGCTGCTAGCGCAAACTGACCACCCAGCGCTTCAAAACGGCCGATATCTTCAGCGATCTCTTCCAGTAACAGCGCCAGTGATTCCCCCTGGTTAGCCAGGGTTTTACGCCCTACCAGGTCAAGCCCCTGAATACCGGTAGTACCTTCATAGATAGTCAGGATACGCGCGTCGCGATAGAACTGAGCTGCTCCGGTCTCTTCGATAAAGCCCATACCACCATGGATCTGAACACCCAGGTAGGTCAGTTCCTGGGCCAGTTCAGTCACCCAACCTTTTACGATCGGAGTCAGCAGTTCAACCCGGGCACTGTTACCGCGATCAATCTCGGCTGATGCCACCAGGCAAAGCGCACGCATCGCTTCGGTTGATGACTTCATCTGCATAAGCATCCGACGTACGTCCGGGAACTTAATGATGGAGAAACGACTGCCATCTTTATTGGACCCCTGAATCCGGTCCTTAGCATACTGCAGAGCATGCTGATAAGACGCCTCAGATACTGCCAGTCCCTGCAGACCAACGCCCTGGCGGGCATGGTTCATCATAGTGAACATGTAAGCCAGACCTTTGTTGGCCTCACCAACCAGATAACCAACAGCGCCACCATTATCACCAAAGCTCATGACACAGGTCGGGCTGCCGTGGATACCCAACTTATGCTCCAGAGACACAGAATAGGCATCGTTGCGCTGCGCCGGCTCACCGTTTTCATCAAGCAGGAACTTAGGCACAACAAACAGGGAGATACCTTTTACACCCGCCGGAGCATCCGGCAGACGCGCCAGTACCAGATGAACGATATTATCGGTCATCTGATGGTCACCCCAGGTGATAAAGATCTTCTGACCGGTAATCAGGTAATGATCATCCTGGGGAATCGCTTTAGTCTTAACCGCCGCCAGATCGGTACCCGCATCCGGCTCGGTGAGGTTCATAGTTCCGGTCCACTCACCGCTGACCATTTTCGGCAAATAAGCCTGCTTCAGCTGGTCGCTGCCGTGATGGGCGATCGATTCGATTGCGCCCTGCCCCAGCAATGGACACAGCGCGAACGCCAGGTTAGCGGACTGCCAGATCTCATTCACCGCAGTACCCAGAACATTCGGCAGGTTCTGGCCACCAAACTCTTCGGCACCGGTCAGGGATGACCAGCCACCTTCCATATATTCACGGTAGGCATCAGCAAAACCTTCGGTTTCCTTTACGCCGGGTTCACCGCCGATATCAGCCAGAGATGGATGGTTCAGATCGCCCACTTTATTCAGGGGGGCGAGTACGCCGCTGCCCAGTTTTCCAGCTTCAGTCAGAATAACTGAAGCCAGCTCAGCATTAACCTCATCCTGGCCAGTGGCTTCGCACAGCTGGTCAAACTGCACCAGCTCATTCAGGACAAACTCAGCGTCGCGCTGCGGGTGAATATATTCGCTCATAATAAAACTCTTCCGTTATTCTCAGACCTGTTTTCTCAGACCTTTTATTTTTCAGATCTGACCTGTCAGTTCAGGCACAGCATCAAACAGATCAGCAACTAAACCATAGTCTGCAACCTGGAAAATTGGCGCTTCTTCATCTTTGTTGATAGCCACGATCACTTTGGAGTCTTTCATACCCGCAAGGTGCTGGATTGCACCGGAGATGCCGACAGCAATATATAGATCCGGAGCTACAACCTTACCGGTCTGTCCAACCTGCATATCGTTAGGAACAAACCCGGCATCAACCGCGGCACGGGATGCGCCTACTGCAGCACCCAGCTTATCGGCCATCGAATACAGCAGCTCAAAGTTGTCGCCGTTACCCATACCGCGGCCACCGGAAACGATAACCGAAGCGGCGGTCAGCTCAGGACGGTCAGATATAGCCAGCTCTTCACCGACAAAACGTGAGCTACCGGCGTCGCAGGCTTCACTGATCACTTCTACAGGGGCGGAGCCACCTTCATTCGCAACACCGTCAAACGCAGTACCGCGGATCGTTAACAGCTTGATAGAATCGTCGGTCTTAACCGTCGCAATAGCGTTACCGGCATAGATCGGACGCTGGAAAGTATCGGCAGATTCAACCGCGATCACATCAGACAGCTGGTTCACATTTAACAGTGCAGCGACGCGGGGCAGATAGTTCTTACCGCTGGTCGTCGCCGGTGCCAGAATATGGCTGTGACCACTAACCAGGGCTGTAATCAGCTTGGCTATATTCTCCGCCAGCTGATGTTCATAAGCAGCGTTATCCGCATACAGTACTTTTGTCACGGCAGGGATATTCGCCGCAGCGTCTGCAACAGCCTGACAGTTGTGCCCCGCTACCAACAGTTCAATATCACCACCGACCTGCTGTGCAGCAGCCAGGGTATTCAGGGTTACCGGCTTCAGCGCCTGGTTATCGTGTTCTGCAATTACTAAAATTGTCATTTTAAAACTCCCCTTAAATTACCCGTTTGCCAGAACTTTTGCTTCGTTCTTCAGTTTATCTACCAGTTGTGCGACCGACTCAACCTTAATACCAGCCTGACGTTCGGCCGGTGGATTAACGCTAATCAGTGTAATGTTGTTGCTCACAGCTACACCCAGATCGTCCGGTGTTTTCACATCCAGCGGCTTACGCTTGGCCTTCATGATGTTAGGCAGTGAAGCATAGCGTGGCTCATTCAGGCGCAGATCGGTGGTAATCACCGCCGGCATATCCAGTTCCAGGGTCTGCAGGCCACCGTCGATCTCACGGGTCACCTGGACCTTGTCACCGTTCACTTTTACTTCAGAGGCAAAGGTTGCCTGTGGCTGATCCAGCAGTGCCGCCAGCATCTGGCCGGTCTGATTGTTATCGGAATCGATCGACTGCTTACCCATGATGACCAGCTGTGGTTGTTCTTCCAGTACGACAGCCTTGAGCAACTTTGCGGCAGACAGCGCATCAGGAGATGTGTCAGTTTCGATCTGGATACCACGATCTGCACCCAGCGCCAGTGCGGTACGGATCTGCTCCTGACAGGCTTTATCGCCGATAGAGACCACCACAACCTCAGTAGCAACTCCAGCCTCTTTCAGGCGTACCGCTTCTTCAACAGCTATCTCGCAGAATGGGTTCATCGCCATCTTTACATTGGCCAGATCAACATCACTATTGTCGGCCTTGACCCGAACTTTTACGTTGTAATCAATAACACGTTTTACCGGAACTAATATTTTCATCTCTGTCTCACTCTGCTTTAGCGCTGGCTACTTATTATTTACCGGCCCGGCGTACAACATTGTTGCGGGCCTTGATGATTTTAAGAGGCGGATCTAAAAAAACCGTAAAACCATACCTCTAAAATATGCTTCACAGTCTGGCCTGCATTGGCCACAGCATCAATACCAAAAAAAGCCTAACAATTGACATAAAAGGTCATAAATACTAGTTTAATCAGTACGCAGTCCATTCCAACCGGGATCTACACTGCATTAAAGGACAAAAACCTACTTACAGATGCCACTATGAGCCATAACCATCATTCAATTTCTATCCATTTTGCCCAGGCTGTTATCGACGCGGCATTACTGCAGGGCTTAAGCGAGCAAACCTTGCTTGATGACTGCGGCATATCTAAAGGTTTACTGAGTAATCCCGATGTCCGGATTACTCCGATGCAGCTGAGCAAGCTGATGCAATCGGTATGGATTAATGCGGATGATGAGTATCTCTGTTTGGGCAGTCATCCATCCCGCCATGGGGTATTCAGCCTGATGGCCAAGCAGGTTCTGCCCAGTGGTAACCTGCGGCAGGTCTATCGACGCGGGGTGAAGTTCTACAACTTAGTTGCTGAGGCAACCGAGTTAAGGTTTGAAGAAGACAGTGAGCATGCCCGTTTCTACCTGAAGCTAACCGAGCCTGGGCTGGACCCCGATCATGTACTGAGTGACTTCCTGTTACTGCTCTGGCACCGTTTTCCCAGCTGGCTGATCGGTCAGAAGATCCCCCTGACAAAAATATGTTTTACCCATTCAAAGCCTGCGCACTTTGAAGAGTACCGCCTGATGTTTCCCTGCGAAGCGTTTTACAACCAGCCGGAAAGCTATTTCGAGTTTGATCGCAGCATTCTCAATGTACCGGTGGTGCAGACCCAACAAAACCTGAGTGCCTACCTGCGTCGCTGTCCATTGGATTGGTTCAAACGCCAGTCTTACTACCCGGTCTATACCCGCAAAGTCATGGATTACCTGGAAGTAACAGAGAATATGGCTGAAACCAGTATGGAGGGGATAGCCAACCAGATTCATACCACTACCCGCACCCTGCGTCGCAAGCTGTTAGAAGAAGGCACCAGCTTTCAGGAGCTGAAAGACAGCGTGCGTCGTGATGAAGCGATCCATTTCCTCAGCCAGCCGGATATTCCCATCTCACAGATAGCCCGTATGCTTGGCTTTACCGAAGCAGCAGCATTTACCCGGGCGTTTAAGCACTGGACCGGCATCTCCCCCAGTATGTATCGAAAATCGAAAGAATAGCCTGACAGTTTTCAATTAATAGTCTTGTCCCATTTTGTTCAAAGTATGACTTCATGCGTTATGGCCTTTCTCCTGAACAAGGCCCACAATAGAACCATCTTGAACAACCTTTTCGGTTGCTTCCTGATCGCTTTGTTGTATACGTCCTGAGGCGCTTGGCATTTATCCCTTGCCAGCTGCAGTCGCACTATCTGCATAGCCTCTTCTTGCTTATGCCGGCCTATAGTATGACTTTAAGTCTTACTAAAGCCGGCTTTTTTTTGCCCATAATTTCCCCCCTGGCGCTTACAAAACTTTAAGCAAGACAACAAAAAGGTAGCCGAAGCTACCTTTATTTTTCGGGCTATTCTGCCCGGTCAACCATTACATCTCTGTCCGATTATGCAAAATATCTGATCCCGGAATTTTGACGAGAAACGAAATCTTCAGGTAACTGGTACAGTCCTCCATGCTGCTGGTGCTGCTGCACTCTCTGCGCAAACTCATCCAGCCCAACAGTATCGATATAACGAAGCGGACCACCCCGGAATCGAGGGAAACCAAGTCCAAGAATCAGGCCCATATCCACTTCAGCAGCCGTTCCGACAATACCATCTTCCAGGCAACGCGCCGCTTCAAGACAGAGTGGAATCATCATCCGGTCGATGATCTCCTGATCAGTCACCTCAACGGATTGATTCACCCGCGTAGCAATCAGCTCATTGGCCAGGCCAGATGCCTCTTTAAAGCGTCGACCAGTTTCATCGACACCGTATTGATAGAACCCCTTACCGTTCTTCTGACCCAGGCAGTCTGCCGCCAGCAACGCCTCAACAATGGTTTCACCATCGTGGCCCATGCGCTCAGGGAATCCCTGCTGCATCACCTCATCGGCATGCACCATGGTATCGATTCCAACCACATCCGCCAGGTAAGCTGGCCCCATTGGCCAGCCAAACTGCTCCATCACCCGGTCAATACGCTGGAAGTCAACGCCATCGAGTAACAGGCGATTAAAGCCGTTAAAGTAAGGAAACAGAATCCGGTTAACCAGAAAGCCCGGGCAATCATTAACCACGATAGGGGTTTTACCCATCGCAGCCGCATAGGCAACCGTTGTGGCGATTGTCTCATCGCTGGTCTTACTGCCCCTGATAACCTCAACCAGGGGCATCAGATGAACCGGATTGAAAAAGTGCATACCGCAGAACTGCTCTGGTCGCTGCACGCTTTCTGCCAGCAGATCGATCGAGATAGTCGACGTGTTGGAGGCCAGTACTGCTTGCTCCGAAACCTGCTGTTCCACATCCGCCAGAACCGCCGCTTTAACCTTCGGGTTTTCAACAACGGCTTCGACCACCAGGTCGACAGTAGCGAAGTCGTTATAATTCAAGGTTGGCTTGATTGAGTCGAGAATCCGGGTTTTACCGGCCTCATCCAGACGACCTTTTTCAATCTGTTTATCCAGCAATTTAGTCGCCGTCTTGCTGCCCAGTTGTAACGCATCATCATTGATATCTTTCATGATAATGGCAGTACCGGTAGAGGCTGACTGATAGGCAACACCACCACCCATAATACCGGCACCCAGTACTGCGCTTTGCTGCACTGGCCGGGCTTGTTTCAACCAGGATTTGGCTTGTTTCTTCAGCATCTGATCATTGAGGAACAGACCGATCAGACTCATTGCCGCATCGCTCTTAGCCAGCTTAACGAAGCTTGCGGTCTCTACCGCCAATGCCGCCTCGAACGGCAAAGAGATATGCTTGCTGACCGTCTCAAGGATGGTTGTCGCGGCAGGATAATCAGGGTTCAGTTTTCGGGCATAGCTTTGCTGCAGTTGTTGCAGTTCTTCAGCCAGCGCATCTGAGTCTCTGCGCTGTTGCTGCTTACGGGCACTATTTTCGGTGTAACAGATATCACCGTTCACAGCCTGCTTTAATAGCTCTAGCGATTCCTCACGTAGCGTATCGGCACTGGCAACCCGATCCACCGCGCCTGAAGCCTGCGCTACTGACGCTTTCTGCGGTCGTCCGGCAAGGGTCCAGGCCACCGCATCTTTGATACCGATCAGGCGACTCAGGCGAACCGTTCCGCCCCAGCCAGGACACAATCCCAGGTTAACTTCAGGTAATCCAACTTTTGCATTATCTGCCAACACCCGGAAATCAGCTGCCAGGGCCAGCTCAAAGCCGCCCCCCAGCGCCATCCCATTGATTGCAGCCACACTAGGGTAAGGTAGATTTTCCAGCTCACAGAACAGATCGTTAGTCTTGCTAACCCAACCTGTCAGCTGCTCATCCGACATACTGAAGCTTTCAACAAACTCGGTAATATCCGCACCAACCACAAATGCTGACTTGGGGCTGCTGATCAGTAACCCTTTAACCTCGGGGCTATCTTTTAAAACCGCGACCGATTCACTCAACTCAGTAAGGGTCTGATCATTTAACTTATTGACCGATGAACCTTTAAGATCAAGTTGTAGTTCAACTAAACCCGAATCGAGTTTTACAAGGCTAATAGCCTGACCTTGATACATATGAATACCTTTCTTCCTTTAGCCATTGCAACAGGCATAAGCAAGCCACAGCTTTATCATAGACAAAGCAGGCTAAATATCAGTTACAACAGAAAATAGTGGGGGATCACCCGCAACCGGAACTAGTGGAGATAACTACCCTTAGGGAAGGGATATCCGGTTGCAGGTGATATTTTATTAAGCGCGTTCAAACAGTGCCGCGATACCCTGGCCACCGCCAATACAAAGACTGACAACAGCATAACGACCGTTCACCCGGGCCAGCTCATGCAACGCTTTAACGGTTATAACAGCGCCGGTTGCTCCGATAGGATGGCCCAGGGAGATACCACTGCCGTTTGGATTGAGTCGGTCGCGGGGCAGATCCAGCTCCTGAGCAACAGCAGCAGCCTGTGCCGCAAAGGCTTCGTTTACTTCATAGACATCGATATCATTTACTGAAAGATTATTACGTTCCAGAATCTGTTTAATCGCCGGTACCGGACCGATACCCATAATCTTCGGATCAACACCTACGACTGAGTAGTCCACCAGACGGGCCATCACCTGCAGACCTTCCGCTTCGGCTTTTTCCCGGTCCATCATAACGATTGCAGCAGCAGCATCATTCAAACCAGAGGCGTTGCCTGCGGTTACCGTACCGCCCTTCTTAAATACCGGCCGCAGGGCTGCCATCTCTTCAACGGTGCAGTCCATACGAACATGCTCATCGGTATCAAACAGTTTCACCCCTTTGCGGCTTTTCAGCTCGACCGGCATGATCTGCTCTTTGAAATAACCCTGCTCTATCGCATTCTGAGCCCGGTTATGGCTCAGCGCCGCCAGCTCATCCTGCTGCTCACGGCTGATGCCGTATTTCTCAGCAACATTTTCTGCAGTGATACCCATATGGATATGATTAAACGGACAATGCAGTGCAGCAACCATCGGATCAACCATCTGACCATCGCCCATACGCTGGCCAAATCGTGCGGTTGGCAGATGATAAGGCGCGCGACTCATCGATTCAGCACCACCAGCAACAACCGTGTCACAGACACCCAGCTCGATCTGCTGAGCAGCAGTGATCACCGCCTGCAGGCCACTGCCACAAAGACGGTTCAGTGTCAGTGCAGGGGTTTCTTCCGGCAAACCGCCATTAATTGCAGCGACGCGGCCCAGATACATATCGGCAGGCTCGGAATGGATAACGTTACCAAAAACGCTGTTACCCACAGTTTCCGGTGCGATACCCGCACGCTTTACCGCTTCGGCTACCAGAGCGCCCGCCAGCTCAGTCGGCTTATGACCTTTCAGACTTCCACCGTAACCACCGATTGCGGTACGTACACCACTAACAACTACAACTTCGCGCTTTTGCATAAAATTCTCTCTGAGTAAGGCAGCTACTATCAGCCTGGCAACTTCACTTTCATGGCAACCGATCGGGCAACACCATGACCTATGCCATTAAGTTTCTACACAAAGAGGCTAATCGACAATGATAAAAGGAGCTTAACTATTAACATAAAAGGACATACTTCAGATATAAACTAACCTTTAGGTGACCACCCGGTACTTTTCCCAATGACCTCCTCCAGCTGGGCAATTTCTCTTGAGAGCTCACGCGCCAGATTAATCATAAACAGACCAAAGTCATCAGAAAATTCGATATGCATATCAAAGAACTGAGCGCTGCTTATTTTAACTACCAACGTTCTGACATGCGCCACTTCAGTGCCTGAATACGGGATCATTGCCAGCATCGCATCAAAACCTATCTGCTCGCCATTAATAAAATGTCTGGTCAGAATATCCTGCCCTGAAAAGTGCTTATAAAAAGCAATATCCCCTTTCAGGACAACCGTAAATCCTGTCACTTCCATACCGTACTGGCAAAGCACTTCGCCCTGTTCTAACTGTAAAATCTGGCCATTTTCCAACAGGCTTATTATTGCTTTATCGGACAATGCGCCAAACGTTGAAAGGTTGTGAAACCAGCTCATACCCAGCGACTCGATCAACTCCTCTGCATCGACCTCTACCATAGCGAAAACCTTCCCGGAGCAATAGCAACGCTCCTGTTATGACAACCTATCAACACTATAGATAAGTATCTGGATAACAGCTCAGCATGTTAAGCGAGTTAAATTACTCCAAAGTAAAAAGGGAGCCGATGGCAAGCTATTACGCTTTCGTGTTGCGCTGACTCATTGAATCCACAAACCAAAGCAGACATATCACCATGGCGGCTTAGACTTCAGCTAACGGCACAAAGCGACCTGATCGTTGAGCAACTACTTCTGGGTCTGTTTGGCCGCTACTGACACACAACAGCCAATGATAATCAGCTAGCTTCAGCCTCACCTTCAATCCATATTTATCCATAGCAGATATCCGGGCCAGGACTATCTGAGCTTCAGCTATCGACAGGATACGGCCAGAAACTGTCTTGGGGTTATTTGTCTGCTGATAAAATACTGTGAAAAGTTATTTTCTTTTCTTCAGGACTTTTCCTACTCTTATCTGTACAGAGGGAGTAGGTATAAAGCATGATTAAACTGTTGTTTCTATTAATGTTACCAATGTTGACGTTTGCATCAATAAGCGAGCAGGCCTACGAATTTAATGCTGCCAAACAATTAGCAGTTGAGCATGAGAGTAGCGAGATCTCGGGTTGCTACTTTGCTTGTGAGTTTGATCCTCACTTTGGGGTAAACTTTGAAAGCGTCATGGCGGAATGCTTCGATACCACAGCAGTACCTCAAGTAAAGTCATTTGAGGTCATAGTAGTAATTGGTAAAAACGGTGTTATTGGCTCATCATGGCTTGAGCCGAATACAAACATTGGGCAATGCTTATCGAGCGCACTGGAAGGCTCCCAGTTTCCTAACCCTCCTTTTTCTCCTTTTTATGCAAGTATTGTCATGCATATTTCAGGTTCATTAACAGGAAATTAAGCGCTGCTTTACAGCTAAGATGACCACAATTGCAGTGGCAGCGTGGTGAAGATAACGACCAAACAGCAATTCAGAGAGACTGAGCCACTGCATAGGTCGCTTTTTGTCGACAGGAGCCGCAAGCTGAAGCTGGGATAGGTAAATATTCAGCGTCCGCTATTGGAACTGAGGGGTGGCAGGAGTAATGCTATATTAGCGCTATCTAAAAGTCCGGATTTGGCGCAAGCAGATATTTCTCAACCGCAAAAAAAAGAGCCGCAGGTTAAAAATCTACGGCTCTTTTTATTTGCAACTTAAAGCGACACCAAAGCGTAATAGCTTGAGCCGATAGCTCCCTTTCCTTATACCTGAATAACTTTGCCCTAACTCAGCTGCGTGCGGATCACTTTCTTGTTGATCTTACCGACGCTGGTTTTCGGTATCTCTGTCACGACACTGATCTGCTGCGGAATTGCCCACTTGTTTATCTGGCCACTCTCAACAAACTGCAACAGGTGAGTTTGAATCACTGTCGCTTCGATCTCCTCGCCAGCGATCGGAACAATCAGGGCAAATGGACGCTCGCCCCACTTCTCATCAGGAATACCAACGACCGCTACTTCAGCCACCAGCTCATGCTGGCTGATCAGGTTTTCCAGCTCCAGTGAAGATATCCACTCGCCACCAGTCTTAATCACATCCTTAATCCGGTCCTTGATTTCTAATACGCCATCGTTATCGATCGACGCAACATCACCGGTATGCAACCAGCCGTTTTCCCACAGTTCAGCACCTTTCTCCGGCTCTTTGTAATAGCCCTGGGTTAACCATGGCGTACGTACCACAATCTCACCCATAGCTTCGCCATCATGCACTACATCATTACCATTGGGATCAACAATACGAAGGTCCACCAGACCGATAGGCACTCCGGTTTTTATCCGCTGCGACATCTGCTCACTCATATCCAGCTCGCGCTCGGATTGCTGCAGGAAGGTTGTACTCAGTAGTGGGCAGGTTTCTGACATGCCGTACCCGGTGTGGAACAGGATTCCCTTATCAGCCATCTGCTGAGCCAGCGCAAGGGTCGGCGCGCTACCACCGGTCAGTAGCTTCCACCCGGTCATGTCGGTGTTATCCGCTTCCTCGCAGTTGAGGATCATCTGCAACACTGTCGGTACACCGTGGGAGAAGGTAACTCCCTCTTCCCGGTACAGCTTAACTAACTTGTTCGGTTCATAGCGGCCCGGATAGACCTGTTTCACACCCAGCATAGTGGCTATATAAGGCACGCCCCAGGCATGAACGTGGAACATCGGCGTCATCGGCATATACACATCATCTGAGCGCAGCAGTGGCTGGCCCTCATATAAGCCCAGCGTCGCAGCTCCGTTCAACGTATGCAGTACCAATTGCCGGTGGGTAAAGTACACCCCTTTCGGGTTGCCGGTAGTACCGGTGGTATAGAACGTCGTCGCGACGGAGTTCTCGTCGAAGTCCGGAAAGTCGTATTCAGAGTCAGCGGCCTGTACTAGTGCTTCATACTCGCCCAGGGTATTCAGCGAGGTCGGCACAGGCTGCGCATCATCGGTCAGCTGAATATAGCCACGCACTGTAGGTAGTTGTTCAGCCAGCTGCTCGGCAATAACCACAAAATCATCGTGCACCAGCACCAGATCGTCTTCGGCATGGTCCATGGTATAACCGATCTGGTCGGTACTGAGACGAATATTTACGTGGTGCAGAACGGCACCGATCATCGGTACCGCGAAATACGCTTCAAGATAACGATGACTGTCCCAGTCCATCACCGCCACGGTATCCCCGGCTTTCACACCGGCATTGCTCAGCACGTTAGCCAGTTTACAGATCCGCTGATAGAGCGTGCGGTAGTCATATCGAATCACATCACCGTACACAATCTCCTGATTAGGCTCATAACGTTTACCCGAAAGCAGCAGGCTTTTGATCAGCAACTGGTATTTGTAGGCATTTTCAGCCGGTTCAATTATTTTTGTTTGCATTGTTATTACCTTTTTACAGCGCAGCAAGCCACCAGCTTCCCCCCGGTATGGTATGGGATAGCAAAATTCTATGGGAGAAAGCAGCTGGCGGATTAATTATCTGATTCTGTTTCAGGTCTGCTAATCAGCAGACCTGAAACTTTCATTACATAGTTTGGGAGCGGGATTCAGGTTGTCGATATTGTCTGAGGAGTACTTGCCTCAGACCTAGATTCAAGCTCGGACTTCACCTGTTTACCCAGTAAGAAGTGAGTCAGCGCTGGCAACAGGGTTAAGGCACCCACCATGTTCAGCAGGAACATAAAGGTCAGCAGGATTCCCATATCCGCCTGAAACTTAATCGGCGACAGAATCCAGGTTGCAACACCGATAGCCAGAGTCACACCGGTGAAAGACACCGCCTTGCCGGTCGTTTTCAGTGCTTCCAGATAGGCCAGTCGCAACGGGTGCCCCATTTCCAGATAGGAGTGCAGTCGACTGTAAATATAGATACCGTAATCGACACCGATACCAACTCCCAACGCAATAACCGGCAGTGTTGCCACTTTGACTCCGATACCAAGTACCGCCATCAGTCCCTGACAAAGCAATGAAGTCAGTGCCAAAGGCAACAGGATACAGATCACGGCTTTAATGGAACGGAATGTCATCAGACACATCAGCGCCACAATTCCGTACACGTAGGCCAGGATTTCGTACTGCGCACTATCGATAACCTCATTGGTCGCCGCCTCATATGCAGCATTACCATCACCCAGACGGAAGCGGATATCAGCGTCGTCATTTGCAGCAGCAAAAGCCCGCACAACTGCGACCACATTACTCAGGGTCTCCTGCCGGTGATCGGTCAGTTCCAGATTCAGCTGCTGCTGGTTACAACTGGTACTGACACCCGTTGAGGTAAATCCAGAGTAAGCAATTGCCCGGCTGAGTACCTTTTCATCCCGTGGCAGGGACATCATTTTCAGGTTGCCCTCATTACCCAGGTAGCGGTTCAGTTTGGCCCGTGTCGCCGGGGACGAAACCGACTTCACCCCTGGTGTATTTTCCAGTTGCCAGCCCAGACTGTCGGTCAGGTCGATCGCTTTAAAGGTTTCGCACAACCCTTCAGGGGTGCCGACAAAGACCGTCATAAGGTCGGTACTGGTAGTGAAATTCCCAGTGATATAGTTGTTGTCCAGGTTATAGCGGGAATCAGCACGCAGCTCCGGCGCACCTTTATCCAGATCACCGATTTTAAGCCCCTGGCTGTACCATGCACCAACACCTGCCAGCAGCAAGGCTACAACGACAGCAATGCGGGCCAGACGCGGTTCAGCAAAATGAGAAAGGCTGTCCCAGAGTACAGTCTTATGCTCCAGTTTATGCTGTGCATGATCGACACAGCTCTGTGTAACACCCACGTAGGACATCAGCACCGGCAACAGCAGCAGATTGGTAAGGATAACCAAAGCGACACCGACACTGGCAACCAGCGCCAGGTCTTTAATGCCACCTATATCAATAACAAACAAAGTGGCAAAGCCGATACCATCACTGATCAGTGCGACCAAACCGGCTTTATGCAGATGATGGAAAGTGACCCGGGCAGCGTTCAGCCTCGGCTCACCTTTCGCCGTTTCATGGGCTATGCCATTGATCACCTGCACGCCATGGCTTACCGCGATAGCAAATACAAGAAATGGCACCAGTACCGAAAACACACCCAGACCGTAGCCCATCATGTTTAAGATACCCAACTGCCAGATCACCGCCACGACGGAACACAGCAGCGGTATTAAAGTGGACTTGATACAGCGCGAATAGTTAAACAGTAATACCGCTGTAATGACAAAAGCAGCCAGGAAGAACAATACGATCTTGCCGAAGCCATCGACCAGATCCGCAACCTTCTTTACATCACCTATCACATGCAGACTAAGGTCTTCGTTCTGATACTTCTGACGCACCTGCTCTAATCGTTCAGAAAACTCATTGAAATCAATTGGCTGCCGGGTTGACGGACTAATAGGCAAGACTTCAAAATCGATCATGCTGGCTTTGAAGTCATTGGCAACATAACTACCCACCAGACCGGCACGGTAGACATTAGTCCTGATCAGGTCCATCGACTCAGGCGAGTCATTAAAGGTAGCATTATCAATTACCGGTCCACTGCCGTATCCCTCAGGAGTGATAGCAAACCACAGCATACCCGGCGCCCACAGGGAATTAACACTGCCGGTATCTACGCCATCCAGCAGAGACAGCTCATCGCTGATCTTCTGCAGAGTGACCAGGTGTTCGTAGTCGAAAATAGTGCCCTCTTTACGGGCCACTGCGACACGAATAACACTACCGCCCCCAGCAGTTTCAGAACCCAGGAACTGCCTGGCATTAACAACAAACTCATGGCTACCCGGGATCAATCGTTCAAGACGGGTATCGGGCCGTACAAATGATGCCTGCCAACCCAGATAAACCGTTGCCAGCAGACTAAATAAAATAATGATAAAACGGTAACGGAAAATCGCATTCGTTAACGCTGAAAACTTAAGCGTGCCGTTGTTATTAATCATGTTGAGTTACCTCCTCAACTGTCAGGAGCTGTATTCCACCCAAACCAACCAGCACCAGTCTCTCATCACCAACCAGCGCCACACTGCTCAGGGGCAGGCCGTTATCACGCTGGAGCTTTCTTACGGTCGACAAATCCGGTGATATATTAATCATCACACCATCTGCACCAACAACCAGAATTGATCCATCCGGCAGCAGTGTGCCAGTAGATAATCCAGCCTCTGTATGGCTATCAAGCTCCTTCCAGCTTTCGCCGCTATCAGCACTGACAAAAAGTTTACCGCCAACACCGGTCAGTACTATACGGTCCTCCCCTTGTTCGTCCCGCGCGACTAACACGCCATGGAAAGAACCATCGTGATCAGTCTGCATCGGCAAAAACCTTTCGCCGCCATCGACAGAACGGAACAATAAGCCGGCCTCAGAAGCCACATAGATCACCCCGGGTACCGGCGAACTCATCGCTAGCAGATGCCATTCATCCAGGTTATCTGCATGCTCCTGCCAGTTTTCCCAGGTCTGGCCTCCATTTTCGGTGTGATAGAGCTTATTAAAGACACCGATAGCAAAGCCCTGGTTGGGATTTTTAAAATAAACATCCAGTAACGGGCCCCGCATATCAGCATCACGGGCATCGAACTGTTTCTGCCAGCTTTTACCACCATCATCCGTGTGCAGGATCACAGCATCTTCACCAACCGCCCAGCCCTGCTGATCATCAATAAAACTCACGGCGTTAAGCTGTGAACGAACCGGTACTGCCGCCTGAGTCCAGTTAGCACCCAGATCATCGGAATACAGGATATGGCCGCGCTCTCCGACAGCAACCAAGCGCTTACCCGCATGCACGACATCAAGTAACAGTGATTGCGCGGCAGAAGCCATTGGCACAGCAGCACTATCCAGAGGATCTTTATAGTCAGCATATGCGCTGTTATAACTGGCGAAGGTAGTAAAAGTAGCCGCAAATATCATTACTACAAAACCGTTAAACCATTGACTGCGGACTCTGTGTATTGTCTTCATAGAAAAACCTTCACGCATTGAATAGCCTGAATCAGCATGCATCCGTGCAAAAAAAGTGATAGCAAAAAGTAGAACAGAGGGCAGGCCCGGGAAGGGGGCCGGGCCTGCCCCTTAACAAACGTCAGCTGAACTTAACGACCGCGGCGACGTAGCGCACTGGCAGTATAGTAAGATGACTTAGGTGGCTGACCGGAAAAGTCAGTGCCTTTACGGCCTTTACCCAATGACGTAAACGCGAGGTAATAGCCGTTTTTCTTCAGATCCACATGGACATAACTACCACCACCGGTCAGCGGCATCTCTGAAGCAACCACAGGATAACCAAAGCCGACACGCCACAGGTTGCCGTTACCGTCATACTTGTCAGTCACCATTACATTCCAGGTATCTTCATCGATATAGAAGCGACGCTTGGCATAGATATGACGCTGACCCTGCTTAACCGTCGCTTCAACTACCCAGACACGGTGCAGCTCGTAACGCAGCAGATCGGCATTGATGAAGCCCGGCGTCAGTGCTGACTTCAGATCATGGCGCGGTGAGTTAACTTCGTTGTTGTTGTAAGGGATATACATCTCCTGCTTACCGATCAACTTAAAGTCGTAACGTTCCGGGGAACCACTGAACAGCTCATAGTCATCAAACACGTTCAGTGCGCGGTCCGGTGTATCAAAGCCCAGGTTAGGTGCCCGACGCACACGTCGCTCACCCGGATCATAGGTCCATGCTTTACGTGGGTTATCTGCAAAGTTGATATTATCCATCGCCAGGATACCTTCACCGGCATCCCGCGAAGGGCTGGACATGGTAGAGGAATACTTCCACAGCACCCCTTCATTACGATCCGCATCTGACACTTTCGGATCATGGAAGGTATGGTGAATATCGATCTTGAAATCGTAATCCAGACGAGAACCGTTGGTATAGACAAGGTTTTCACCGGCTGAGGCTTCACGGTAGACACCGTTATAACGCAGCAGATGATTCCAGATCACCTCATAGCCATTTTGCGGAATTGGAAACGGAATAGCCGCCCATACGCCTTCAACCGCATCGCCACCACGGGTCAGTTTAGCCGTGGTCGCATCCTTCGCGACATTATCGTAAAACGACTGAGGATAAGCCGCTGTCCGACGTGTCGGATAGACATTCATTTTGAATTCTTGCGGATAAGCCTTCAGCATCGCCTTTGCAGCTTCCGGAAGCTTGTCCTTATATTGATCCATATTAGCGGCAGTAATAGTGAACTGTGCCTTATCTTCAGCATATGGATTCGGGCGATGATTATCCTTATTCGGCCAGCCCGGCAGTACTTCAGACAGACCACCGGTCCACTCAGGAATAGAACCATCAGCATTACCGGCACGCTCGGCGCCGACCGGTGTCAGGTCAGCCTGCAAGCGTTTTACCTGGTCTGCGCTAATCTCTGCAAGTGCAGATCCTGCACTCATCGTAAGTGCGACAGACAGAGCGGCGCTTAAATATGTTTTTTTATACAACATCGAGAAAATCCTCTTATTATTTTAAGAATAGCTGACGCTGCCACATACCCCTGCTGTAACTGCCGGAAGGGTTTCAGCAGACAAAGGGGGAGTGTCAGCTGAGGGATAGCCCTCAGCTAAAACAGCAATTTATTCAGTAATTCTTTTGCTTAAGCTCGACTTAGAACTTGTAGTTGACGGACATGTTGAAAACATCCTGTGTATCGTAGTGGGAGTTATCCTGACTAACCCATGAATATCCGGCGCTCGCTTCCCACTCATTGCCAATTGCGGCGGTCAGAGTAGTAGAGCCCAGCAGGCGATCCTCGGCAAAGTTGCCCCAGAAGTGAGAGTTACCATCAATGTCATACTGCAGGAAAACCGCCAGTGAAAGATCAACACCCGGGCGTACAGCCTGCCAGGTTCCGGTCCATTCTGCGGCAACGCCGTAAGCAAGGTCATCCGGCGTAAGCAGCTCTTTAGTGATAGAGCTGTTTGCTTGTAAGTTAGAAAGGTCACCATCAATGTAGTCTGCACCAAACTGAACCAGGGCTACCTGAGAATCAATACCCAGTGCTAAAGGCCCGCCGAGCCAGATACCATGAACAGAAGCGCTCCAGGTGTCGTGTTCCTCGGTGTTAGTCACAGTCGCATTTGTAAATGCGGCAGGTGAAGTCATATCCTGGAACAGTGGACGGTTTGGACGATAAGCCAATTCACCATTCACTGACCAGCTACCCAGGGTTGTTGCAATACTGGCACCGAACATATCCAGATCATTCATCCAGGTCTGGGAAAGGCCGGTAGCAGAAGTAACAAAAGGGGTACCTGTAAACTTCACAACAGGGAAAGTATCGTTGTAGCGTGAGTAATAAAGACCAACCTCGGCATCATCCCCCAACATAGTACGACCGGAGATACCCCACTGACCAGAATCATCGGCTTCCAGATCAGGTTCACGAATAGGTAAGGTAATAATCGGATCTACTTCATTACCACCGCGAAAAAAGGCATCATCGCCATAGAAAGTACCACGTGGTGGAAACTCTGTACGTTCCCAATCGGTTTGCACATAAGCCTCAATTGAAGATGAGTCACCTACCCCCATCTGCGCATAAATACTGTTAACCCCGATATAAGCCTCTTTCAGCTCAGAACCTGGTGTCACTAACTTATTAATATTTAAAGGCACCTGGGTTGCGACGCCATCAAGGAAGAACAGACCTTCGCCCCAGTTGATTACCTGCTTACCGACCCGAACTTCCAGAGGGTTTTCTCCGACATCGAAGGAGCCATAGGCATAAGCATCCAGTACATCGAGGCTGCTGCCTGCGTAATCCTTAGCGCTTTCACTCCAGGGCGCCGAATTACCATCCAGGTCAACCGAATCATCATCCATAATCTCAGTGTCATACTGATAAGACGCAGACCCAACAAAACCATAATTGCGCCAGCCCAGGTCCAACTCGGCAGTACCTTTAAAAACATTGGAGATCAAATCACCTGCGTCAGGTACTCGGGCATCGGACAGGTAGTTAGGTGTTGTGTAAGCTCCTGCCAGGTTATTAGCTGTATCTAACGCACCAGCATCCGCATCAGTAGCCCTGATGGAAGCAGCATAACCCAGCGTCATATCCAGATTACCGGACAGCTCACTGTCCTCCCCAAAATCCAGCTCAATCGCATGAACATTGGCTGCTACCATCAATGGCAGAATAGCCAGAGCAAACCGGGATAAATTAGTCTGCCTTTCGTTATTTTTTCTCATCGTTTTTACCGTGCCTTAATTTATTTTTATTAGATAAGCTGAATACAGAAAAACTTCCGCCTATTGAATCAAACCAGACCAAAACATTTAAATGGTTTAATTATTCGCTGCTAACTTATCTATAAAGCGTAGCTGCAAAGCTGCCCGAAACAACAATCACAAACTGACATCTTCAACGACAACTTGTGTGCAACAGGACAAAACACATTTATTTGCCATGCATTCCGAACACTCTTTAAAACTAGACAAAAACATTGAATCCTAGAATACCCCCTATAGGTTAACGGCTACCTGTAATGGCCTCTGAACATAAGACTGACCTCTCAACAGGCAGAGACTGTGCAGGAAATTCTCATTAAATTTATGGCCTTACGACATCCAATACCCTTTGTGGGTATTCAACAGCCTGCCTCCTTAGGGTAAAACTTTTCTTATCCTGTATTCCTTTCGATGACCAGCAAAGTTAGTCCGGGAATCTTTTCAGGAAGCCAATTCATTTCAAACTGGTGCATCAACACAAAGCACTGCGCCGAGAGAGATCAGATGACAATTAAAAATAACAATAATATGAATAGCACCCTCAGCATTCGTAACAACCATCTCTATATCGAGGGCTGCGATACTGTCGAGCTGGCAGCCCGATTTGGTACACCATTGTTTGTCCTGTCTGAGACCCATCTGCGAAATAATCTGCGCGAGTACAAAAGAGCGTTTCAGGCTCACTGGCCCGAAGGCGAGGTTCGGGTAATGCCCGCCATTAAAGCGAATCCCACCATCGCAGTACGTAGAATCCTCACCGAAGAAGGTGCTGGTTGCGATGTCTTCGGACCCGGCGAACTGGAATGCGCACTACGCGGTGGTGTGCCCCCGGAGATGATCTCTGTTAACGGTTCGATCAAAGACCGCTCGATTATCAGAAAAGCGATCAGCATAGGTGCACGCATTGTGCTCGACAGCCCGCAGGAGCTGGAGATCTGTAACCAGGTCGGCGAGGAACTCAACAAAACTGCGCGGGTTATGTTGCGCCTCAAACCCTACCTTGGCGATCTTGAAGAGAAGTCAGACTTCCTGCCTCAGCAAGAGATCAGAGAACTCACCCAGACCATTAAATATGGTATTCCCACCTCGGAAGTATTACCAATGGGCCCCCGTGCAATGGCGCTGCCCTTTGTTGAACCTGTCGGTGTGCATATACATATGGGACGACACAGCAAAAAGCTGAGCGTATGGGGACAGCTTATCGACAGCTATGTCGGGCTGATTAAACAACTCAGTGAATTAATGAATGGCTGGATTCCGCAGGAGGTCGACTTCGGCGGTGGTTTTGCTTCACCACAGGACAAAGAAACCCGGGTTGCGGTTACGGATTATCCAACGCCAACACTGGATCAATACGCCGAACTTATCACCAGCCGCTTTCGCAGTGCCATGCAACGCCACGGCATGACCACTGAAGGCATCATGATCGAGGTAGAGCCCGGCCGGGGACTGCACAATGAGACGATGCTTCACCTGACCCAGGTACATAACATCAAACGGGAAAGCATCAACATTGAGCATCAGTGGGCGGAGGTCGACACCTCTGAAGTGTTCCTCGGCATTATGGGGGTCAACCCCACCCCGCCGTTCGATTACGTGGTAGCCAACAAAGCCGACCAGCCGGATGACTCCTGTTTCGATATTGTTGGCGTCACCTGTAATGCCGAATGGCTGTACCAACAAGTTCCAGTGCCCGAACTGGAAGCAGGCGATATTGTCGCCATGCTTAATACTGGCGCCTATATTGAACCTATGGCTACCAATTTTAATGCGTTGCCCCGTCCAGGCATGATCGTGGTCTGCGCTGATCAGGCCGATCTGATTAAGCGCCACGAAACGCTTGACGATGTCTTCGCCCGCCACCTGGTGCCAGAACGACTTAAGAACTCATGAAGATTAATCGGAACACGCTGCAATGATGCATCAAATACCGGTGATTCTAAGCAAACTGACTGCACCCGAAATTTCACCTGATCCGGTGGCGCGTCCCCGACTTATTGAGCTGCTCACACAGGCAGTCCAAGCAAGCCTGACGTTGGTAACAGCCCCCGCCGGCTATGGCAAAACCAGCCTGCTGGAACAGTTCTCCCACCAGGCAGAATACCCTATTGCCTGGTACCGGCTAGACTCAAAGGACAACAATCCTGAGCGATTCCTGGCTCATTTAGCAACCGCTTTTCGGCAGGCAGAAGTGATTAGTGATGCGTCCCTGAACTGCTGCCTTGATGCTATGACTTCAGATTTCGATCAGGCATGGGCTCTGCTGCTCAATCAGCTACAACAAAAAAAATCACCATTCGGTCTGGTTCTGGATAATGGTGGCAACATAAAGTCAGATAAATTGCGACAACTAACGCAACAACTGGTGCAGCTTGCCCCCTCGCAATGCCATATCTTCATCGCCGGACGCCGCAAACCCGGCCTGGCCCTCACCCGCTATCTAGCCGCGGGAAAACTACTGGAAATTGAAACCAGTGACCTGACCTTTACGGCTGGCGAAACCCAAATACTGTTAACACAACACGAGATCAAAGCCAGCGCCAGTGAAATATACCGGCTTAACTCTCGCACCGAAGGCTGGATAACCGGCATTCAGCTGTGGCTGACAGCCTGGCGAAAAATTTCAGCTAAAGATCAAGCCACCCTTGAAGCTCCTGGTGTGACATCGCTGGCCTACAGGTATATTGCAGATTACTTCAAGGAAGAAGTACTTCACCCCCTCAGCCGCCCGGTTCAGCACTTCCTGCAGAATACCTGCATAGTCAATTCGATTATCGAACCCCTGGCCATGGAACTTAGCGGTCAACCCAAAACCCACCAGTTAATCCAGCGCTTATTGAAAGATAACCTCTTCATTCAGGCAAAAGAACGACCTGAGGGATGTTATCGTTACCACCCCTTGTTTCAGCAAACGCTGTATCACCAGAGTAAAACCAGCCGCCCCGAACAAACCACCGAGCTGCACCGCAAAGCAGCCGAATGGCTGCTACGCCAGGGACACTATGCCGAAGGAATTCAGCAGTATGGACTCTGCCATGATCTGTCAAGCTTGCTGGCCGTCATTGAAAAGCATACTTTCGATCTGTTACGCGAAGGCGAAGTCAACGAAATCGTCAGCTTTCTGGCAAACGTACCAGACGCACTGAGTGCCGACCATCTGACACTGGCGGTAACAGAAGCATCAGTGGTCATTGTCAGTAATGATGTTATCCGCGCTAAAACCTGTATTAATCATCTGCAAAAGATAATCACCCAACTCCCACCCCGAACTGACAGCACACGGATCAGGCAAACCATTAACTTTATCCGCAGCCGACTAGCTTATCTGGGCGGTAATCTGGCCCATGGTATCAGGATCTGTAACCAGGCTTTTAAACCACAATCGAAAACCAATGCAGCCCTGTCAGTAATCAGGTTCAACCGGGCCAGCTGCTACTTTTCACTGGGGCAGCTGCATAACGCTGAACGAGATGCACAACAGGCGCATAGAGAATTACAAAAGTTTGGCCTGACCGGATTCACCAACAGCCTCAGTTTTTTACTCGGCCAGATCGAACTCGCCCAAGGCCATATCTCACAAGCTGAGCAACGCTATCGACAACTTCAGCCGCACAACAATAACGAGACGGCGCCGCATAATTTTTATGACATATTCAGCAACCTGGGGCTCGGCATCGTACATATCGAAAAGAATCAACTGACAACCGCCGGACACTATCTCAATCAGGCAGCAGATATTGCCCTGAAATTTCAACCCTCAGCCGCACTACCCTGGGTATTTTTTTATATCGGTATGCTGCATTGCGCTGAAGATGACCTTGATCACGCTGCAGACGTCTGGGATGAAGCATTACGCATCGCTTCCAGTCATAAGCTCTATAACATCTATCGTTTATGCAATGCCTACAGGACCCGCCTTGCAATACGGCGCAATGAACCTGAAATCTGCCGACAATGGTTAAACCAGTCAGATCGCTGGCTAAGCTTAGATGACGAATCAACTCTCCCCGAAGAAAGACTGACTTATGGCTGGCTGCAACGTCAGCAAGGAAACTGGGATGAAGCCTCACACTGCTGCGACAGGCTGATTGACGAACTGCAGCAGCAAAATAATACTCTGTTGTTGATTGATACCTTACTGTTGCAGGCCAGCCTGCACCATGACGAGGGACACACTGAGCTGGCTATTGAAGCCCTTAACAAAGGGCTCGAATTGTCGATCGGTAGTGGTTCTGCACGCCTGTTTCTGTTCGAAGGCCAGGCACTGAACGACCTGTTCCGACTCGGTTTATCCGGGAAGGCACTGCTGGAACAAGGTCTTACTACGACACTTATCCATCCCGATTTTGTGGAACAGCAGTTACTGTCTTTAAGCAAAAAACAAAGCGGCAGCAACCTGCCCCGCAGCATTCAACTCCCCTTTGAGCAGATCACAAAACGGGAGATGGAAGTGTTGCTGTTAATCACCCAGGGTCAAAGCAATCAGGAAATTGCCGACTCTCTGTTTGTAGGTATCAGCACAGTGAAAACCCACATCAATAATATTTTCAAGAAACTCGATGTTAGTAGCCGCAAACATGCCATTGAAAAAACACAGGCCTTACAACTGCTGAACTAGAAAAAACAGATCCAGCAGGCAGACAGGCCAGCAGGCACTAACTCCGATATTAATCAGGTACAAACAGCCAAACCTCCATCCTGCAACGGTTTACCGACACCCTCCCCCCCTCCTGATAAATTTACCCACCCTAAATTCCACCCCGGGGTGGATGCCTTACACCACCCCTCTTGCTTAGAGTAATTCCGGTCAGCTGCGCAAAAATTATTACCTCAGCAAACCAGGAATAGAGCCCATGACTAAGTTTGTTTTTCATACCTGCAAAAGCCTCATCCATGGTGCAGGCTCCATTCGCCAGGCTGCGGATTACCTACTCGAACAAAATGTAACAAGAGTCCTGATTGTTACTGACCCGGGTATTATCCGGCTGAACCTCATCGCCCCTTTGCTTGAGAGTCTGAAAACTGCAGATATCACCTATTCTGTATTCAATGATGTACAGGCCGATCCCAATGAAAGCATCGTTATGTCAGCAGTGATGCTTGCTAAAACCCAGTCGGTCGAGGCCGTTATCGGCTTTGGCGGCGGCAGTTCCATGGATGTAGCTAAACTAGCAGCCCTGCTGACACATTCCGACCAATCGCTGCAACAGATTTACGGCGTTGATAATGCGCAAGGCCAACGCCTTCCGTTGATTCAGATACCCACGACCGCGGGCACCGGTTCCGAGGTGACACCTATCGCAATTGTGACAACCATCAACAACGAGAAAAAAGGCGTCGTTTCTCCGATTCTGATAGCCGATCAGGTACTACTCGACCCGGAACTGACCTTAGGCCTGCCACCTGAAATAACCGCGGCCACCGGCATCGATGCCATGGTACATGCCATCGAAGCCTTCACCAGTAAGCTGAAGAAAAACCCCATCTCCGACTTTATGGCCAGGGAAGCCTTGCGTTTACTCGCGGCCAATATCCGGACCGCCGTTCAACACGGGAATGATGTTGAAGCCAGAGAAAAAATGCTGCTCGGTTCGATGCTGGCCGGGCAGGCCTTTGCCAATGCTCCTGTCGCTGCCGTACACGCCCTGGCCTACCCGCTGGGTGGACATTTTCACATCCCCCATGGATTAAGTAATTCACTGATATTACCCCATGTAATGCGCTTTAACGCAGCAGTAAGCAGCTCCGAATATGCCGAGTTGGCCCCCTTCATTACTCCATCCCTTGCCGGTGATAACGAGAGGGTAATTACCAGCCAGCTGATCGATTCGCTGCAAGCATTGATCCGGGACCTGGGCTTACCCACAAGGTTGCGGGATGTGGGAATTGCCGGGGATCAACTGCAATTCCTGGCTCAGGACGCAATGAAGCAACAACGATTGCTGATGAACAATCCACGAGAGATAGCCTTCGAGGATGCCCTGACTATCTATCAGGCCGCGTATTGAGTGCCTGATAAGGCGCCCCTCCCGACTAGAAGCAAAGAAAAGGAAAGGAAAGATACATGGACACAAAACACAACGAGCGACGGGAAAACTATCGCTATTTTCATGCAATAGCTACCCGCTGGATGGATAACGATGTCTACGGCCACGTAAACAATGTCACCTATTACTCCTACTTCGATACCGCAACCAACGCCTATCTGATTGAAGAAGGCGGACTGGATATCAGCAACAGTCCGGTAATCGGCGTGATTGTTAACTCAGGCTGCAACTACAAAAGTTCGATCGCTTTTCCCCAGCCACTGGAAGCAGGGCTGCGGGTAGATCGCCTGGGTAACAGCTCGGTTCAGTACGGGGTCGCCATCTTTGCCGAGGGACAGGACCAGGCAAGTGCTTTCGGCCACTTTGTACACGTCTTTGTTGATCGCACCACCAACAAGCCGGTACCGATACCCGAGAAGATCAGAACAGCCCTTGCCCGGCTCACTGATTAATTCAGCAAACTCCCTTTTCACCATATTCAGTGACTTCATTAACAACAATAACAACACGAGCACCAACCATGGAAAGAGACTATATTCTCGAAACACAAAACCTCAGTAAGGATTTCAAAGGATTCAGCGCCGTCAACGATGTCAATCTACGCGTTGAGAGAGGCACTATCCACGCGCTGATTGGTCCGAACGGGGCAGGTAAAACCACCTGTTTTAATCTTCTTACCAAGTTCCTCCCCCCTACGCGAGGCAGCATTCAATACAACGGCCAGGACATCACCACACTCAGCGCCACCCAGATCGCCAATCACGGCATGGTGCGGTCCTTCCAGATATCCGCTGTCTTCCCCCATTTAACTGTGTTGGAAAACGTACGAATTGCGTTACAGCAAAAGCTTGGCACCTCCTTTCATTTCTGGAAATCCGACCAGAGCCTGAACAGATTAAATAACCGCGCGATGGAGTTACTGGACTCAGTCGGCCTTGCGCCATGGGCAGATAACATCACCGTAGAGATGCCTTATGGCCGCAAACGGGCACTTGAACTGGCCACCACTCTGGCACTGGAACCGGAACTACTGCTGCTGGATGAACCAACCCAGGGTATGGGGCATGAGGACGTCAGCAAAGTTACAGCACTCATCAAGCAGGTTTCGATTGGACGTACCGTGCTGATGGTCGAGCACAATCTCAATGTTGTATCCGACCTGTCCGATCAGATCACCGTCCTTGCACAGGGTTCTGTTCTGGCAGAGGGCAGCTACCAGGAGATATCCAACGATCCTGAAGTGATGACAGCCTATATGGGGAAAGCCGCATGACCAGCGCTCATAAACCTGACCACGAATTACTGCGGATGTCAGATCTGCACGCTTTCTATGGTGAATCTCACATCCTTCACGGAATTGACCTGAAAGTGAATAAAGGCGAATTGATTACACTGCTTGGCCGCAACGGTTCCGGTCGTACCACTACCCTGCGCGCCATCATGAACATGGTAGGTAAACGCAGTGGCTCAATCATGATTAACGGCCATGAAACCATCGAACATGCAACGCATCAGATTTCCCACCTGGGTTTAGGTTATTGCCCGGAAGAGAGAGGGATTTTCGCCAGTCTGAACGTAGAAGAGAACCTCTTGTTACCACCCACCGTCAGAAGCGGCGGCATGACAGTAGAGGCTATCTACCAGATGTTTCCCAATCTGGAGCTGCGTAAGCATAGCCAGGGCAGCCAGCTATCCGGAGGAGAGCAACAGATGCTGGCCCTTGCCAGAATCCTGCGTACCGGTGCCAATTTGTTACTGCTTGATGAGATCACCGAAGGCCTGGCACCGGTAATTGTGCAAAAGCTGGGCGAAGTCGTCACTGAACTCAAGCAACAGGGTCTCACCATCATTCTGGTAGAACAGAATTTTCACTTTGCCGCTCCACTAGCAGATCGCCACTACATCATGGAACACGGA
This sequence comes from Amphritea sp. HPY, assembly GCF_050870985.1. NCBI lineage: Bacteria > Pseudomonadati > Pseudomonadota > Gammaproteobacteria > Oceanospirillales > Oceanospirillaceae > Amphritea > Amphritea sp. HPY. Next base: position 2,593,988 of record NZ_CP194015.1, read on the forward strand.
AAAATCGTAACTGAAATAGATCGGGATGAGATTGAAGACAAGCGTGAAATTCTGAACACCTACCTGGGTGTTTAGTGAAGTATCTGGCTTCACAGTCAACCAAGAATAATAAGAACCAATACAAGGAACACAGAATGAAACTAATAAAGAACATTATCAGCTGTACTTTGATGACTGCATTAGCAGCAACCACACAAGCGGGACAAATCTCAGATGATGCTATCAAGGTTGGCTTCCTGTCGGATATGAGCGGCCCTTACAGCGCTTCCAGCGGCCCGGGGGCATTGGAAGCTGCCAAGATGGCCATCGACGATATGGGCGGTATGATTCATGGAAAGCCTATTACCCTGGTGCATGCCGATGACCAGAATAAACCAGACATCGGCTCGAGCAAGGCGCGTGAGTGGATTGATACTGATAATGTTGATGTTATTTCCGGATCAGTCGCCTCTTCTGTGACACTGGCCGTCACCAAAGTGGTAGAAGCCAATAACAAAATCATTCTGGTATCCAGTTCCGCCTCTTCAAGTATTACTAATGAGTTCTGCTCGCCTAACAGCGTTCATTGGGTCTACGATACTTACGCATTAGCGCACGGTACCGGCAAGGCGGTGGTGGAAGAAGGTCTGGACAGCTGGTATTTCCTGACTGCCGACTACGCTTTCGGGCATTCCCTTGAGCAAGACGTAGCCTCAGTAGTGGAGGAGAATGGTGGTCAGGTACTCGGCGCTATCCGCCATCCATTTCCTACCAGTGACTTTTCTTCCTTTATCTTACAGGCACAAGCCTCAGGAGCCCGGGTAATTGGTTTAGCCAACGCTGGCACAGATACCATCAACGCTTTGAAAGCCGCGCATGAATTTGGCGTAGTGCAAAATGGCCAGCAGCTGGCAGGCCTTCTGATTACGCTAACAGATATTCACGCACTGGGTATGGAGGTCTCCCAGGGCCTGAACCTGACAACCGGTTTCTATTGGAACCGTACTCCGGAAACCCGCGCCTGGTCAGAACGCTTTTTTGAACGTACAGGCAAGATGCCAACTCAGCAGCAAGCTGGTGTTTACTCCAGCCTGATGCATTACTTTAAAGCCGTTGAAGCAGTTGCTACAGATGATACTGAAGCAGTTATGTCTCAAATGAAAAACACACCAGTCAATGACTTCCTAGCCACAAATGGCAAGATTCGCAAGGACGGACGCATGGTACACGATATGTACCTGGCTCAGGTAAAGAAGCCCGCCGAATCCAGCAGTGAGTGGGACCTATACAAGATCCTGCGCACCATCCCCGCAGACCAGGCTTTTCGCCCGCTTTCAGAGAGTAAGTGCCGACTGATCAAGGGCCAGAACTTATCAGCCAACTGATAATACTCAGGATTGCCGGGCTATCCGGCAATCCTCATGTCTTTCATTCCAGATACAACACGATAAATCACGGGGAGGAACTCTCTCCCCTACAACTACGATTATCGAAACAGATTTTCATAACAAAGGACATTAAGGATGACGGAATTGTTAGGTATTCCTGTCCAGGCTCTATTTGGCCAATTACTGCTTGGTTTAATCAACGGCTCATTCTACGCTTTACTAAGTTTAGGGCTGGCGATCATTTTTGGACTGTTAAACATCATCAACTTCACCCATGGCGCGCAATACATGCTTGGCGCCTTTGTCGCGTGGTTCGCACTTCAGTGGCTTGGATTAAATTACTGGGTAGCCCTGGTGATCGCCCCTCTGGTGGTAGGATTGGTGGGAATATTGCTCGAATACACCATGCTAAGGCGTCTCTATAAAGAGGACCATCTGTACGGATTATTATTGACCTTCGGCCTGGCCATGATGTTTGAAGGGAGCTTTGTACACTGGTTTGGCGTATCCGGTCAGCCCTATGCCACACCTGAACTTCTGCAGGGAGGTTTAAATCTGGGCTTTATGTACCTGCCCATTTACCGCGCCTGGATCATTATCGCCTCTCTGGCTCTCTGTTTCGGTACCTGGTACCTGATCGAGCGCACCAAACTGGGTTCTTATCTTCGGGCCGGGACTGAAAACCCTCAGCTTATGCAAGCCTTTGGCATTAACGTACCGGTGCTCGTAACACTTACTTACGGCTACGGTGTAGCCCTGGCAGCTTTTGCCGGAGTACTTGCTGCCCCCATCTATCAGGTCAGCCCGGTCATGGGATCAAACCTGCTGATTATCGTTTTCGCGATTGTCGTCATCGGTGGCATGGGATCAATCATGGGCGCCATCCTGACAAGCCTGGCAATGGGATTGATTGAAGGCCTCACCAAGGTCTTCTATCCCGAAGCATCGAGTACCGTAATTTTCCTCATAATGATTATTGTTCTGCTGGCCCGTCCAGCCGGACTCTTTGGCAAGGAGACTTAATTATGTCTGCCATACAAAGCGTCAGCAAAGTAAAAACCTGGAGCAGAGTTTACAAGCCTGGCTACGGCCTGCTCTTGGTGCTAGCACTTATAGCACCTCTGGCTATCTATCCTGTATTCCTGATGAAAGTATTGTGCTTTGCCCTGTTTGCCTGCGCCTTCAATCTGATTCTGGGCTATGTAGGATTATTATCATTTGGCCACGCCGCGTTTCTCGCCACGGGCGGTTATGTCACCGGTTATTTACTCTCAACCTACTCACTAACACCAGAAATCGGCATCCTTGCCGGGACTGCTGCAGCAACTGCAATAGGAGCCATTTTTGGTATTCTGGCGATCAGACGACAGGGTATCTATTTTGCGATGATTACTCTGGCACTGTCACAGATGCTGTTTTTTCTCTTCCTGCAAGCCCCATTCACCGGCGGCGAGGACGGGCTTCAGGGCGTACCCCGTGGCTATCTGTTTGGATTGTTTGACTTAGATAATAATCTATCAATGTACTACTTTGTACTGGCAGTGTTCGTGGCAGGATTTACCCTTATCCATCGCACTATCCACTCCCCTTTCGGCCAGATTTTAAAGGCAATACGTGAAAATGAGCCAAGAGCTATCTCGCTGGGATATGACGTTAAGAAATACAAACTGCTAGCCTTTGTCATATCTGCTGGAGTGGCTGGACTGGCTGGCGCCACCAAAACATTGGTATTCCAGCTTGCCTCCCTGACTGATGCACATTGGCATATGTCCGGCGAGGTTGTGCTGATGACCCTGCTGGGGGGCATGGGAACTATCTTCGGACCGGTCGTAGGCGCCGCTACAGTTGTGACATTGCAAAACCATCTGGCTTCAGGTCCCTTGGGGACATGGGTACCGGTTATCCTGGGATTAATTTTTGTTATATGCGTTCTGGTATTTCGTAGCGGGATCGTAGGTCAGTTGCAAAAATTGATTAAGGAGAATTTTTAACATCAGGTATTAATACCTGCTTTCTGCCGGAACCAGTTTATCCATGATAGCTTCAGGGCTGTAATTAAACCTGGCGAGGAGTTATCTCCTCGCCTCTCAGGAAGCTCTCTCAAGATATGAACCAAGACATCCAGAGGGGGTTAGGTTGCAACTGCGCACCACAAGCCTCCACCCACCCCCTTAAATATCCACCTGACAATCCACCCCAGGGTTGAATTATCAGCGCCCCAGGCTTGCTAAAAATAAGGCATTGAAACAGCACCGTAAATGGATACCAACCTCCCGGCCTGACAATCAGGGAGCTCAACACCTTATGGGAGATTAGCTATGACCGATTTCGATCGTCACCCACAGTTGGAAAGCATGCTAGATGAAGCAGTTCAAAGCAAAGACTCAAAGCAAAACATCTTGCTTATATCTCAGGTTCTGAGCTACATCCAGAAGAACAATCTCACATTGATTGAGACAAATATGAGCCTGGCTACTGCCAGCGCAGTACTGAATCAGATAGGCAACACCGAAAAAAGTATGAGTTAAAACAGCAGAACCGGACATCTTCAGGCTCACCTTCAAACTCTTAACTACTCCCTAACCCTGAACGCCATGCAAACATTCATTTCGAATGAAGGAAGAATTAGTCATGCTTACCGGCAACGATCTGTTCGATTTTTATCCTGCTATCAATGATGAGAGTCAAACGTCCGAGCAAACCAACAACACCCTGAACGGAACTGATAATAATGACGCTATTATCCGTATTATGTTGCAGAAGATGTTTGGTGGTGTGCCACCTGAGCATATTATGAAGTCGTTTAGTGAGTGGCTTCATTGCTTAAGTGCTGATACAGATAAGCTTAAGGCACTGGAAACAAAGTTTCGTACTGACATGACAGAATTCATGATATACGCCCAGGATACCTCCAGCCCCGATCCACTGCGTCAACGGCGCCAGTTTTCAGGCAAAGAATGGCAGCAATGGCCTTATAACATCTCCTCACAGTGGTATTTGATGCTGGATGAATGGCGGCAAACGCTATTCACAGATATTAAAGATCTGAGCGATGAAAGTGAGAGCCTGGTTAATTTCATGTCATCTCAGCTCTATACCAGCCTGTCACCCTATAACTACCCCCATACCAATCCAGAAACCCTGGCCCGCACAATGGCGGAAAAGGGCGAAAACTTGCACCGCGGAATGAAGATTGCTCAGGAAGACAGGCAGAACGAGCGGGAAAACAAACCTCAGATTTCAAAGCAGCACCGCCCGGGTAAAGAGGTCGCGGTTACCCCGGGAAAAGTCATCTACCGCAATCGACTGATAGAACTGATCCAGTATGAGCCCCAGACCCGGGATGTTTCTAAAAACCCTGTACTTATCGTACCGGCCTGGATCATGAAATATTACATCCTCGATCTTTCGCCACACAACTCGATGATCAAATATCTGGTTGATCAGGGCCATACTGTATTCGCCATAAGCTGGCTTAATCCTACTAAAGAGGATCGGGACATCGGTATGGATGACTATCTGGATCTTGGCTTGATGAAAGCGCTGGATGCCGTAACCACCATAGTACCTGATAACAAAGTTCAAGCGGTTGGCTATTGCATTGGGGGAACCCTTTTATCAATCGGTGCAGCAGCAATGGCCAGGGATGGCGATGACCGTCTGCAAAGCATCACGCTACTTGCAGCCCAGACCGATTTTACCGAAGCCGGCGAAATGCGTCTGTTTATCAACGACAAGCTGCTTCAGGCATTAGACGAAACGATGGCAAACACCGGTTATCTTGACAGCAAGCAGATGGGTGCCTCTTTCATGGCACTGCGCGCAGAAGATCTTATCTGGAGCCCAATGGTGCAAAAGTATCTGCATGGTGAGCGTCCGTCAATGAATGACCTGATGTCGTGGAACTCAGACGGTACACGTATGCCCTACCGTATGCACTCCGAATACCTGCGACGGTTGTATCTAAACAACGATCTCGCAATGGGCCGCCTCCAGGTACAGGATGCTCCGATTGATCTCGCCGATATCCAGGTTCCGATGTTTGTTGTCGGGACAGTAACGGATCACGTTGCGCCATGGCAGTCCGTATTTAAAATCGATCAATCAGCCAGCAATACAGAGGTGACCTTTCTCCTGACCACAGGCGGTCACAACGCCGGGATCGTCAGTGGCCCAAGTCATCCACGACGCAGTTACCAAATGCTGACCCGCCACAACGGTCAGGAACCATTAAACCCCGATACCTGGATTGAGCAAGCCCCAGACTTCGAAGGCTCCTGGTGGCCAGCCTGGGAGCATTGGCTAATGGCGCATAGCGAAGAGAAAAAAACAGCAACCAAAAACCTTGGCGCACCAGGCAAAGGCTATGAGGCACTCTGCGATGCACCTGGTACCTATGTACTCCAGTACTAAGGCTGCCCTGGATATATTCATCAATGATCGGCTCTTACGAAGCCACTGCAATAGCCATTAAGGCGCGCCGGCCTCTGATCAACAGGGGCTTGTCGCACTCTTCTAACGCCGCCAGTTAACCGGCAACAACAATCAACAATCCTGGGGAGGTATGAGATACAGCATCATTTATCTCAACCCCTAACGCAGATTCCACCCATAAATCCACCTATGGATGGACGCTCTTGACCAGCCATTTTAATACAACATATGTAACGGAATCTGGTGCGGATACCAGCCCCCAATTTTGAGGAACAAGCCATGTCAGAACAATTATTAAACGAACAGGATATCGAGTTTCAACTGTACGAAGTACTGGATACCGAAGCCCTGCTCCAACGACCTCAGTATCAAGAACATAACCGCGAAGTATTCGATGCCACCCTGGACACAGCACGTAAGGTGGCAGAGAAGTACTTTGCACCCATGAATCAAAAGGGGGATACCCATGAGCCCACCTTTGATGGTGAGAAAGTAGAGCTGATCCCGGAAACCAAGGCTGCCTGGGACGCATTCGCCGAGGCCGGTTTTCTGGCCGCCCAGCACAGCTTTGAAGATGGCGGCATGCAATTACCGGAAGTTGTGTTGCGCAGCAGTATGGCTTATTTCAACGCGGCTAATATCGCCACAACAGGCTATCCGTTCCTCAGTATCGGCACGGCTAACCTGATCAAATCCTTTGCCAGTCAGTCACTGCAAGACCAGTTCCTCCCACCGATGATGGAAGGACGCTTCAGTGGCACCATGGCCCTGACTGAGCCGGGCCAGGGGTCAGCCCTGGCCGATATAAAGACAGTCGCCGAACCTACCGATGCAGGCCACTACCTGATTAAAGGCAGCAAGATGTTTATCTCCGGCGGCGACCATGAACTGACCGACAACATCGTGCATATGGTACTCGCCAAGATCAAGGGCGCACCGACTGGGGTAAAGGGTATATCCCTGTTTGTCTGCCCCAAATTCCTGCTTAACGAGGATGGATCCATCGGTGAACGAAACGATGTTTCACTGGCCGGTCTCCTACACAAGATGGGCTACAGAAACACCACCTCCACAGCACTCAATTTCGGTGAAAAAGGCGGTGCGATTGGCTATCTGGTCGGCGAGCCGCACAAGGGGCTGCAGTACATGTTCCAGATGATGAACGAGGCACGTATCGGTGTCGGCCTGGGCGCAGCAGCGCTGGGCTACCAGGGCTTCAACCTCTCACTTAGCTATGCACGGGAACGCCCGCAAGGTCGCCTGGCCACAAACAAAGATCCGCAAAGCAAGCAGGTCAATATCGTCGAGCATGCAGATGTTCGCCGCATGCTACTGGCCCAGAAGGCCTATTCAGAAGGTGCACTATCACTCTGCCTATTCGCCAGCAGCCTGTTTGAAGATCAGCATACGGCTGAAACTGAAGCAGAACGACTACGCGCAGCAACCTTGCTGGACCTGCTCACTCCCATGGTTAAGTCCTGGCCCTCAAAATACGCTTTAAAAGCGAACGAATTAGCCATTCAGGTACTGGGAGGCTCTGGTTATACGCGGGAGTACCCGGTAGAGCAGTACTACCGCGACAACCGTCTCAACCCTATCCACGAGGGAACTGAAGCGATTCACGGTCTGGACCTGTTGGGTCGCAAAGTCTTCATGAAGCAGATGGCCGGTTACAACCTGTTCCGCGACGAGGTAATGGCAACCCTGAATGAAGCCAAAGATCTGGAGCAAACCCGCAGCCTGGTAAAGGGATTGGCAGACGCTATTACGACCCTGAACGAGGTCACCACCTCTCTGCGCGAACAGTTGAATGAAAATCTGGACCGGGGACTGGCCAACGCCACGGTCTATCTGGACCTGTTCGGTCGGATTGTAGCCAGCTGGATCTGGCTACGTCAGGCAATCGCTGCAGCCACAGGCCTGCAATCGGAGCACATCAGCGAACAAAAACGCAACTTTTATCACGGCAAACTGCAAGCAGCCCGTTACTACATCGAGTGGGAACTGCCCGCTATCGAGCCACAGGCAGAGTTACTCAAAGGGGGCAATTCTGTCTGCTTCGACATGCAGGACAACTGGTTCTGAGAAACTGCCCAATTAGCACAAACGGAAAACATACAATGACCGAACAAGTACGATACGAACTACGCGGCAATATCGCGATCATTACGCTGAACAACCCACCGGTGAACTCTCTGGGCCTGACACTGCGTAGCTCTATTCAAGCGGAATATCAGCAGGCGCTGGCAGATGAAAAAGTAGAAGCGATTATACTGACCTCCCCCGCATTATTCAGCGCCGGAGCAGATATCACAGAATTCGGTACAGACCTGCCCTGGCAGGAGCCGAGCCTACCCCAGCTTTGCAACATGATAGATGAATCAGCAAAGCTGACCGTTGCGGCAATCAACAAGATAGCCCTCGGTGGCGGCCTGGAGCTGGCTCTGGCGTGCGATTACCGTATTGCATCCCCCAGCACTAAGCTGGGTCTGCCCGAAGTTAATCTGGGCTTGTTGCCAGGCGCCGGCGGCACCCAACGCTTACCGCGACTAACAACGCCTGAAATCGCCTTGCAGATGATTACCAGCGGTAAACCTATTACCGCCCAGCAAGCCGGTCAATCAGGACTGGTCGATCAGGTTGTCGAAGCCAAGGGGGATTTATTAGGCGCTGCTATCCGTTATACCCGATCGCTTATCGCTGACCAAGAACAACTTCGTCCTTGTGCCGGAATGACTGTAGACACCACTGATCTGTCGGAAAATTTCTTTACTGAGTTCAGAGCTTCCATTGCGCGTAAAAGCCGTGGTTATTTCGCCCCGGAACAGTGTATTCAGGCGGTGGAAAGTGCTTGTTCACTACCTCTGGCAGAAGGTCTGGAAAAAGAACATGAGCTGTTCAATGCCTGTATGGATACGCCCCAGGCGCGTGCCCAGCAACACCTGTTCTTTGCTGAACGTGAAGCCACCAGAATTCCCGGCGTAGACCCTGATACCGTGCCACGTTCAATCAACAAAGTCGCGGTGATTGGAGCTGGCACCATGGGTGGCGGTATCGCCATGAACTTCGTCAATGCGGGCATCCCGGTAACACTGCTTGAAGTGAGGGAAGAGTCCCTGCAACGGGGTCTGGATCTGGTACGCAAAAATTATGAGATCTCCGCGCAAAAAGGTCGGATCTCCTCCGAGCAGGTCGAACAACGGATGGAATTGTTGCAGGGGACCCTCAATTATGACGACCTTGCGGACGTAGACCTGGTGATTGAAGCGGTGTTTGAAAGCATGGAGATCAAACATCAGGTATTCAAAAAGCTGGATGAGGTCTGCAAGCCGGGCGCCATTCTCGCTACCAACACCTCCACCCTGGATATAAATGAGATCGCCAGCATCACCCAACGCCCGCAGGACGTAATCGGCCTGCATTTTTTCAGTCCTGCTAATGTGATGCGCTTGCTTGAGATTGTTCGCGGCGACAGCACCGCAGCGGACGTCATTGTCACCACCCTGAAGATGGCAAGGACCATAGGCAAAGTTCCCGTTGTCGTGGGAGTCTGCTTCGGCTTTGTTGGAAACCGCATGCTGGAACCCTATGCCCGGGAAGCACATCGTCTGGTTCTGGAAGGCGCAAGCCCGGCACAGATCGACGGCGTCATGAACCAGTTTGGCCTGGCCATGGGCGTTCTATCCATGTACGACCTGGCAGGTATCGATGTCGGTTACCTGATACGCAATACCCGCCGTGACGCCATAGCCCACGATCCTTCTTATAATAAAATCGCCGACAAACTCTATGAGCTTGGGCGTTACGGCCAGAAAACCGGACGCGGCTTCTACATCTATCAGGGGCGTGATAAGCAGGAAGATGACGAAGTAGTGCAACTCGCCGCACAATTGGCCAGTGAGCTGGGTATTGAACGCAGAGATATTTCCGATCAAGAGATCTTCGAGCGCTGCATCTACAGTCTGGTTAACGAAGGTGCGGAGATTCTGAGTGAAGGCATTGCTTACCGCTCCGGCGACTGCGATATCGTCTGGGTCAACGGCTACGGCTTCCCGGCCTGGCGCGGTGGTCCAATGCAGTTCGCCGACGAAACCGGGCTCGACAAAGTACTTGCCGGTATCCAGAAGTACCAAAAACAGCTGGGTAGCTATGGCGAGATGTGGTTCAAACCCTCTCCACTCCTGGTCGATCTTGTTTCCCGGGGTAATACCTTTGCAACCTGCCAGCTAAAACCCTCTCAACCGGAGCACTCATAATGAATACAGAACTTTTTTCGCTTAAAGGTAAAACCGCTCTGATCACTGGCGCGTCCAGTGGACTGGGCCAGCATTTTGCCCGGCTAATGGCCGGAGCCGGAGCCACTGTTATCATCAGCGCCCGGCGTGCCGATCGGTTGCAAACCCTTGCTGCTGAGATTGAGTCTGCCGGGGGCAAAGCCTTACCCGTCGTAATGGATGTGACTGACAGCACCAGTATTAAAGCGGCTTTTGATACAGCGGAAGCCCAGTTGGGCGGCATCGATATTCTGGTTAATAATGCCGGCATCGGCGATCCCCGCGACTTTCTGGATATGAGCGAAGAAGCCTGGGATTTTATGATGGATACGAATCTGAAATCGGTCTGGCGCCTGACACAAGAGGCATCTCAGCGGCTGATTAAAGCGGGAAAAGGCGGCAGTATTATTAATATTGCTTCCATCCTGGGTTTACGCGTCGCCCCCAAACTCAGCCATTACGCCACGGCTAAAGCCGGCGTCATCCAGCTGACCAAAGCGCTTGGACTTGAGCTCGCACGCCACAACATAAGAGTTAATGCTATTGCGCCGGGCTATATCCAGACCGAAATGAATGATCAGTTCTTCACCAGCGAACAGGGAAAAAGCTACATCAAACAAAAAATGCCAATGCGCCGACTGGGCCAGCTGGAGGAACTGGAAGGCCCCCTGCTATTACTTGCAAGCGAGGCAGGATCCTTTATGACCGGTTCGGTTATAACAGTGGATGGCGGGCAGGTAGTTAACCCGCTCTAAGGCGACACTCGCCCTCCGCTCAAAATGGTTTGCTGGGAACTCCCTGCAAACCGTTCTGTTAAGGCAACCAGACTCAGTCAGAGTAAACAACCTCAATCTGAGCAAATGGCTGCCATACCAAAAGATCTGCTGGTTTCCTTATGAGCAAAGAATGTAATTCCATCACTGCCCGTTCAGTTCAGGCACTCATCAAAGGCTGCCTGAACAGAGGCGTGGATTATCGACTTATCCTGCAAGCCCTGGATATTGACGAAGCACTGCTGATAACACCGCAGGCCAGAGTCACCCCGATACAGTTTGCACAACTAATCAAAGCCGTTATTACTGCGAGTAACGACGAGTTTCTGAACATGGCCAGCCATCCCTCGAAATCGGGTGTCTTTTCGCTGATGGCCAACCATGTCATTGACAGTCCTGATCTGCGTACAGCGCTGGATCAGAGTTGCCATTTTTACAGTCTGGTCAGTAAAGCGATCAACCTGCGGCTAACTGAAAAAGATAACACCGCCCGGTTTAGCCTTGAATTGGCCACAACTGAATCAGATGCTGATTTTCTGCTCAGAGAGTACCTGTTATTCGTATGGCTGCGTTTTACCAACTGGTTGATAGGTAAGCCGATACCTATTGACTGTATTGGCCTCGATTACCCGCAACAAGCCGGCCCGGGTGAAAGCTATTTACCTTTTCCCGGTCCCGTTAAATTCAATCAGGCAACGAATCATCTGGAATTCCCGGCAGCATTTCTGGATCAGCCCATCGTACAAACGCCCGAGACATTAAGGCCTTTTATCAAACGCGCACCACTGATCTGGTTTGATAAAGAAAGCTTTCATCTTACATACAGCAGAAAAGTGGTCGATCTGCTGAGAGCGAATAGTAATTTCAATAAAACACAAATGAATCTGATCGCCAGCCAGCTGCATATGACCAGTCGCACATTAAGGCGAAAGCTGGCAGAGGAAGGTACCAGTTTCCAAACTATTAAACATCAGATACGCTATGAAGCCGCTATCCAGCTTTTAAATCAGAACACTCAGCCTCTGGTTCATATCTCAACCCAACTGGGGTTCAGTGAACCTTCCTCATTCACCCGCGCGTTCATTAACTGGACCGGAGTTGCACCCGGCATATATCGCAATCAGGCCTGCTAAACTCACTTATTACCCGTTTTTATCGAACATGTAGGGTGGTGAAGCAAGAGCCTCACCTAGCTTTACAGAACCAAAAATTGGGAATATTTAATCGATGCCCAGTAGTTCACAAACTTCCCTCTGCATATCTCAACAGCTGAGATATTATGCTTTACCGCCAGAGGCTGTGTTGTACCTAGGTACAATTATCTGACTACCTTGTTGGTTGAATGACAGTAATCCAATGCCGAAATCTCGTTAATCCTTACTGTGACAGTGCAGTTCAACTGCCCTATCGAATAGCTAAACTCTGCTTCCAACAGTGCCATAACTTTATCGCCAAGCTCGACTTTCAGGCGCTTATCCAGGGTCGAAGTTGAGGTGATAGTCAGTTGAATAAATGCATTTTCTTCATCTCCATCGCCGATATAATAGCGGTCATAAATAACCGCCCGGCTCTGAATCTCTTCGATTAAAAACCGGTTATTCTCAGCCAGAAGCAGATGCAGGGAGTTAAACAAAACCCTATTATCAAAAGCCTCGCTGACATTATGTGAATATTCCAGAAGACAGTCGAGCCTTTGAGTCCCAGCTTGCTTACTCGCGGATAACATCACCTGTTTCCTGCTTATCAATAAACATAAAAAATCATCATCCAATCTATGCCTAAATAGTAGTCTATGGATATCCCCCTACTTCTCCATAACAGTACCAAGCCGGCTTGCCCCACTCATGTTTCAAGACACACAACAGTCTTACGAACAAAGATGAATATCACGTTCCCGTACCCTGTACGTGGTAACTCAATCCTCAGGGCTCCATGCTTAAATAGTTATTCGTCACTGTCTGGTTTTGCCCAGTATTCATGCATACCAGCAACAGCAATTCCGCAGACCAGATAAGTAGCTACACAACTATCAACGTCGTTTGACCCAAAATAAAAAGGCAGATAATTATGGATGCGAATGTTCGCGCTCTGATTGATCAGTTCGGTGTTACCAACGAAACACTGCGCTTCCTTGAGCAACCAAAACGTATGTTTATCGATGGTCAGTTCATCGATGGCAATCATCAGATGGCCCGGGTAGAAGATCCGTCGACCGGCGGTCAGCTGGCAGAGATCCCTTTAGGCACTGCTGATGACGTCGATGTCGCTGTCGCGGCAGCAAAACATGCGATGAAGCGCGGCGAATGGTCTAAGTTCACACCCCGTGATCGTGAGCAGGTACTGCGCCGTATCGCCGAGCTGATCCGCAAGAACGCCCAGACTCTGGCCGAGATCGAAAGTCTGGACAGCGGTAAAGCGATCACCGGCTGCAAAAACGTCGATATCAATGTCGGCGCTAACACCTTTGAATACTTCGCAGGCTGGGCCACCAAGATTCAGGGTGCCACCCGCGAAACCTCTTTTCCGATTGAGTGCGTAACTTATACCCGTAAAGAACCGGTTGGCGTGGTCGGTGCTATCGTGCCCTGGAACTGGCCATTTGCCATGGCGGTCTGGAAGCTGGCTGCACCCTTAGCGGTGGGCTGTTCAGTGGTACTTAAGCCTGCAGAGCTGACATCCCTGTCGATGCTCTACCTGATGGAGCTTTGCGTTGAAGCAGGCCTGCCAAGGGGCGCGATCAATATCGTCACTGGTAAAGGGTCTGTGGTGGGTAATCACATGGTCGCCCATCCGGATGTGGCGAAGGTATCCTTCACCGGTTCCACCCCGGTAGGCAAAATGGTCGGCGCTGCGGCGGTGAATAATGTCGCTCACATGACGCTGGAGCTTGGCGGAAAATCGCCAATGGTCGCGTTCGAAGATGCTGATATCGACGCCGTAGCACGAGCGACTTTAAACAGCGTTTATTTCAATGCGGGTCAGGTCTGTTCTGCAGGTTCCCGTCTTTATGTGCACCGCTCCCGCTATGATGAGGCAGTAGAAAAAGTTAAAGCGATTGCTGAAAGCATTAAGCTTGCGCCAAGCCTTGATCCAACCGGCGTTATGGGGCCTGTGATCTCTGCCGGTCAACGCAATAGCATCATGGGTTATATTGACCAGGGTATTACGCAGGGTGCTAAGCTGATAACAGGCGGCAGCCCACTGGACGGTGCTGGCCACTTTATTCAGCCAACGCTGTTCGCCGATTGCACTAACGATATGACTATCGTACAGGAAGAGATTTTCGGTCCGGTGCTGGTGATGGCGCCATTCGACACTGAAGAGGAAGCGATGACTCTGGCCAACGACAGCATTTTCGGCCTGGCGGCAAGCATATGGACTCAGGATCTGTCCCGCGCACACCGCCTGATACCGCAGATGGATGCGGGCAGTGTATGGGTAAACATCCACGATCCGGGTGATCCGGCTATGCCTTTCGGCGGTTTCAAGCAGTCCGGTATTGGCAATGACCTGGGCCCTGAACAGCTGGAGCACTTCCTGGAAACCAAGGGCGTCTGGATCAAGGTCTGAACGGAACAACGTGACAGGAGAGACTCTGTATGAATAAAGTAGAAGTCGTTCTGTACTCCCGTTATTCCGGGGAGATTGCAGAGTTTGTACGTCAGCATCTTGAAACAGATGCCGAGTACAACATTTCTGGCGCACTCGATGGCCTGAGTGACACCCAGCTGCGCGAAATGGCAGCAGATCCTATCGCAACAGGTGTACCGGTAGAGCTCAGTGATGGCGAATGGTTATATATCGATCATAAGCAGATCGATCAGCGCGCCAGGAGCGTGATTGAAACCCTCAAAGCTGATGGCACAGATACGGTTATGATGTGCTGTACCTTGCCCTGGCACTCCCTCGAAACGCTACCCGGTGTGATATGCCCCAACCGGGTAATGGAAGCAAACGCTGTCGCGTTGCTTCCCAGGGGAGCGGCCCTCGGTGTTGTACTGCCTGACAGTAACACTGCCGTAGAGGAGATAAAGCACTGGCAGGCACTGGATGTTCCAGTGCTCAACACGACTATCTCGCCGCATGAAAACAGCCTTGATGAACTCACTGCAGCCTGTGTGAAATTGGTTGAACAAGGGGCGGAACTGATCGTTCTGGACTGCCTTGCCTTCACCCGCGATCATTGGCAACAGGTAAGAAAGGCCACCGGTAAGCCGATACTGCTGCCGATGTCTGTGATGGGAAAATTACTGGATGAGGCCTACGGACAGGTTTAAGCACCATAATCCATCTTACTGGCGAGCTCCCCAAACCGGGTTGCTCGCCATCTTTTTATGGGTGATCACTCTCCCGGAATAAAATGCAGCCTATTCCCCCGGTATAAAATGCACTTTTCCGATAAACTCCTCTGAACTTCCCCGGTTATTGAGCAACTCAAATGCCTCTGCAGCTTTCGACATCGGGAAGGTATGGGTCACCAGCTGATCCACTTTTGACTGCATCCAGGGATCACACAAAGTACGCAGAATATCCTCACGATGATTAAAGTTCACATCAAAGTGCGCGGTGATATGTTTATGCCCCCAGCACAGACCGGATTCAGTATTCAGATCCCACTTCAGCTCGGGCCCTTCATGAGCCGCATAGCCCAACAGAATCAGCGTGCCATAGTGGCGCAGACCATCCAGGCATTTCTGCTGGTAATAGGGATAACCGGAGCACTCAAAGGCAAAATCCACACCTCGACCATGGGGCGTAAGGGCTTGTACCTGCTCCAGCCAGTCCGGATCTTCAGGATTAACAAAATGGTCTGCTTCGGCGATCTCCATTGCGGCTTGCATCCGTTTCTCGTCACGCCCCAGCACGATCACTTTCGCACCACGGTATTTGAGGTTAACGATGGTCGCCAGGCCGATAAAACCAACACCGCCGACTAAGCAGACATGCTCTTTGGTAATGTTATATTCCCGCACCGGCGAATAGGTACAGCCGATCAGGCAATTAGCTGCCGAAGCATATTTGTCGTCCAGCTCATCGGGAATAGGCGTAAGCATGTTTACCGGTACCAGGCGGTACTCACAGAAACCGTTGCCGCCTGATGCCGCCTGGTTAAACTCTTCAACTTCAGGTGGCAGTTTCAGATTAATACAGTGCGTGGCGCCCAGGCCATTTTCACAGACCCAGCACTTGCCACAGGCCCACCCCTGAAACACCACAACCCGGTCACCCACCTGCCAGTCGGTTACACCCGGCCCCAGTTCATGGATCACCCCAACACCTTCATGACCAGCATGGGTTGGCGACTCATGAAACTCGTAGAAGCCGGTTTTATGAATGCGATGCTCAATACAGTTTGGCGCAACTGTCTGCCGTACCACTACAAAGCCCGCTTCAGGGTGCGGCATCGGCAGCTCAACAACTTCCGCTTTGCCCTGTTCAATCTTCAGCACCCGGTTCTTTTCACACATAAGCTTTCTCCTGAAAGTTAGTAATTACTTATTGTTAAGAGAAATATTAATCGACAGATGGCGGTCCATAAATTACATTTAAGACATGCCAATTTATATTTAAGACATACGAATCATTACTTATGAATGCCTCAGATCCACCTCTCTTCACAGGGGAAACAAACACTGTTGTTCACCGCTTTTTAAACAGAATTCAGCAAACTGTGGATGCAATTAAGCCAGTACTTTTTAATCAGGCACTGGCGTCTCTGGAGTTATCGCGGGACGATCTGGAACAGAAGCAGCTGCACTTCAGAGATTTAGATAAATTGCTGCTGCGATTAAGACAACTTGGTATGCCTGACATCACCCTTCGCTATTACAGGCAGATACAGTTATCAGACTTTGGCCTGGCCGGTTATGCAGTCGCATCCAGTCGGAATCTGAAGGATGCGGTGGAGCGTTCAATCCGATTCCAGCAGCTGACCACTGACCGTTTTTTAATTCATCAGCAACTGGAACAACAGGGGCAGCGATTAGTTCTGACGCCCGTCGTGGCACAGGATCACCTGCATGAGCGTATCGATATCGGTGAAGAGTTCATCTCAGGTTACTGGCGTATGCTTGAGCTGCTTCTTGGTGATTCAGTCAACCTGGCGCATGTAAGTTTAGAGCTGGATTTTGCCAAACCCGACTACTGGCCCAGAGGTAGTGCTAACTTTCCATGTCAGCTGGAATTTAAACGGAACCGATGCGCCGTTTCTTTCCCGACTGAATGGTTGCACTTTCCCCTGCGAACAGCCGCCGGAGAGGTTGCTGAACTGTGTGAGAGGCAATGCGAGAAACTGCTGAAGGCTCATCAACCGGATAACATAGTAGCGAGGGTACAGCGTGCATTGATATACGGATTGAAAGTCAGTGCTTCACTGGAAGAAGTCTCCGACTGGCTACATATACCGGCCCGCACCCTGCGTGCCCGAATCTATCGGGAAAATACCAGTTTCAGGCAGATCGCCTTAGATCTGAGGATGCGACTAGCCCACCAATACCTGACATCGACGTCAATGCAGGTGAAAGAGATCGCCTATCTACTGGGATACTCACAACCTGCTACATTTCATACCGCTTTTTGCCGTTACTACGGACAAAGCCCTGGCAATTATCGGAGTACAATCATATCCAGCCTCAGCAAGCAGGTTTAAATTAAGCAGAAATAAAAAAGCCCGTAGCTATACGCTACGGGCTCTTCGATGATTCAGGAGTCTCAATCACGCAGCAAAGAAGAACATCACACTGGCAACTGCCGCTGCCAGCATAGCGTATGGCAATTGCGTCAATGCATGCTGCATCGGCGTACAACCACTGCCCTGAGCGGATAGTACGGTGGAGTCGCCATAGAAGCAGGCGTGGCTACCAAAGGCCGCAGCTGACATCAAAGCACCGATAACCAGTGGCAGATGGGCATCCATAGCGATCGCCAAAGGCATTACGATAGGTAATGCAACAGCCAGCATGCCCCAGAATGAACCCGTTGCAAAAGCGATCAGTGCCATCACCAGAAAGACCACCATCGGCAATAATTCGGGTGTCATCATCGGTTTAACCGTGTCGATCACATACATGGTCAGACCCAGAGAATCGTTTACATCCTTAAGCATAAAGCCCGCGACAACGGTTCCCAGCGGTACCATCATCGACTTAAAGCCTTCCATTCCGGTATCGAAGATCTCGTTAAAGCTCATCAGACGCTGTGACATGTAAAGTACGACCGTAATCGCCAACGCAACAACCACACCGCGCAGGATATCGACATCGAAATACCAGGTGAAAAAGATCAGAGCCATGATAGGTACAAAGAAATTGTACAGTGCTGGCTTAGTACGGGCCGAACTCAGACTTTCGCCAGGCGCAACAGTCAGATCAAGTTCCACAACGCCGGGAGGAACCACCTCACCACCTCGAGCTCGCATTTCAGCCGCTTTCATAGACCCCATCAGCGGGAACTTTCCGAATGCCACCAGTGGGACAATTATCGCCGCCACCCAGGCATAGAACATATAAGGAATAGCATCGATATAAACACTCAGGCCCTCGCCTTTCCCTGCCACGCCGTTATCTTCCAGCAGGCCTGCAAAAAAGATAGCCCAGGTGGAAAATGGAACCAACACGCAGATCGGTGCCGCAGTTGAATCGACAATGTAGGCCAGCATCTCACGAGATACTTTAAATTTGTCTGTGACTTTCTTCATTGATGAACTGATCGCCAGAGCATTCAGGTAATCATCAATAAAAATAATCAGGCCAAGGATCCAGGTGACCACCAGGCTGCTACGACGTGACTTAACAAAGTGCGCCATATAGTCACTGAAAGAGACCGCACTACCGGTTTTGATCAGTAACGCAATCAGACTACCAAAGAAACCACAGACCAGGATGATCCAGCCAATAGTGTCATCACGCATTGTCGCCAGAGCGACATTGGCAAAACCCGATACCAGCTCAGCAGGAGAGATCATCAGTAGCCCGACCACTACACCGGCGAGCAGGGATTCGATCGTGCGTTTAGTTACGAGGGCAACAATCAAAACCACCAGGGTGGGAAAAATTGCATAAGCGCCATAAGCTTCCATATCAATATCTCCCGTTATTTACTGTTTAAATCAGATTTATTAACCGTTACCAAAGACGGTTCTGAAAACAGCAAAGGAGTACTGTTTAAAAAACAACTCACGCACCTTAAAACTTCATTTATTTTATCAATCACTATCTCGTCCTTATTATTATCTATTAGCAATAATAAAAGACTAAACAAACAAACAACCAATAAGAATAACCACTAAGGGTTAACAAAAAACTTCACTAGCAATAAATAAAAACACAGACACCAGAAAAACACAGCAATAACAATATTGCCGTGCATTTTATTTCCCAGACAAAACACCAAACAAACTCAATATAAATTTATATTAAAATAAAAATAACAATAACAATAACAATTAACTTAGTACTTTATCCATTGTTTTATAGGTCATACCCGCAACCCATCCACCATCGACCCGGATCTCACTTCCGGTGATATAACGGCTCTCGTCTGCAGCCAGAAAATGATAAACCCCGACAATGTCATCAGTATTGGCTGGGCGCTCTAATGCTGTTGCCTGCACGCTGATGCGAGCTTCCGGTCCATCTACCGACTCCATCGGCGTCAGCACTGTACCCGGACTCACCGCATTGACCCTGATACCCCGGCTGCCTAACTGCAGCGAAGCGGTTCGGGTCATCGCCAGCACGCCACTCTTGGAAACTGAATAAGAGGTATATTCCGGCATCGTAATATGTGCGGCTGCCGATCCAGTGTTGATAATACTACCGCCATCATTCATATAACGTGGCGCGTATTTAAGACCCAGGTAAACACCTTTTACATTTACATTAAATACTTTCTCGAGTATCGAAAGGTCAGCGTCTTCAAAGCGCCCTTCGGGTAACGCGATGCCGGCATTATTAATCACCACATCCAGCTTACCGCCGCTTTCAGCTGCTCTCTCCAGCGCCACGCTCAACTCAGTTTCATCAGATACATCCGCCGTAAACAGTTCGGCGTCAGTTTCAGTAAGCGCATCACTGCCATGCAGATCTACCGCAATCACACAGGCACCTTCGGCAAGAAAGTGCTTCACCAAAGCCAGGCCAATTCCACTAGCGCCGCCGGTAATCAAAACCCGCTTTCCTTTCACCTCAAACATAAGCAACGACTCCTTTACCAAACTTAAGCGTTACGCAGCGCAACGGAAGTTATTTTGCTTCCGAATTTAACCAGCAACATCATGAAACCAAGCAACCCCATGACAATTGCGGCAATGGTAAAGATGAACAACTGGCCATAGCCCTGACCATTGATGAGCATACCGGCCAGAGCCGGGCCGATAATGGCACCCAGTGACAGGAAAGATGAAATAAGAACCGACAGGTTACCTTTCAGATCAAGGCTGACCACGATCCCCATCTGATAGGCAAGGCCATAGTTCCAGACCGCAGAAAGAACAAAGGTCGAGATCGCGAACAGCAATGCATCAAAGCTCGTGCTGTATATAAATATCACCGCGGTCAGCAACAGCGTTGAAAATACCAGCGGCAGTAATCTGCCAAAACGATCACCCAGCAGTGCTGCAGCAAATGCGCCAATACCGCCGCCAATCAAACCGAAAGAGAGCGCCTTTCCGATATTAATAGCATCGATACCATTACTGCTGGCGATACGCTCGACGAAAGCCCAGAGCCCTGACAGGCCGGCAAAATAGATCATCAGTGCCAGTAGCGCTATCCACACCGGCCAGACCTTTACCTTTTCACTCGAACTGCCCCTAGTCGACTCAGGCGTACGCCGACCTCGGCTTGGTAGCCAGAAAGAAGCGATCCCCAGCAGCGCCATAACGCCTGCAACAGTCAGCATTAAACCTTGAAAGCCCCAACGCTCGGTGATGTACATAGGTAACATAAACAGCAGTGCGGCACCTATCGCCTGTTCGGCAAACAATTTAACTCCGAAATAACGATCCGGGTCACGGCTGTCAGACAGAATACATACCGCCAGCCCAAACAGGGTTCCGGCACCGATACCAGAAAGCGCCATCATCGCCAGCAGCAGTTCGTATTCAGTGATAAAAGCTGAGGCAGCAAGGCCTCCGGAAAGGAACACAAAGCCCATCAGACTAATATGCTGCCAATTAAAGCGTCGTATCCAGAATACGGCACTCAGACATACCAATAGAAAACCAACAAAATAACTGGAGGCGATCAGACCCGCCTGTTCTTCGTTCAGTTGCAGATACTCTGCAGCACCGCCAAGTAAAATTGGCAATATAAGAAAGATGGCCGCGCCGGCGGCAGAAATTATCGATACCGCAGCGATGCTGCCGGGAGCATTAATATCCTGCGACGCGTGAGAAGAGACCGTCATAAGATCAACCTGTGTAATTATTATTGTCGGGCTGTTTTGAATAGCTTTTAATGATTTTTAAAATTCAGCGGGGCTCTAAAACACCCCGCTTTCTTTCAGTTGTTCAAACGTTATGTCAGTACAATTACAGCCAATTGGTCGGACGGGTACGTCCGGTTTGTGCTTCCCGGCTATCGGCCAGCAGACAAAGCAATTCAAAATAGATCGCTGCCGCCAGGTGACCTGACTTACCATCGGGATCGCGGTTTGGATTGTATTCCACCAGATCGGCGCCGATGATATTCAGACCGCGGGCACCCTGGATGATATCCCGCGCCTGACGCGGCGTCAGACCAAAAGGTTCCGGCCCGGTTGTACCCATCATGTAGTTACTGTCCAGGCCATCGACGTCGAATGAGAAATAGGTTTTCTCCTGACCGACAATTTCCCTCGCCTTATCGATGACATATTGCGTGCCCTTTTCAAACACCTCGTCTGCGCTGATTACGGTCATCCCGCTGTCGTGGGCGAACTCCCACAGGAAGTTTGCTCGCCCCCGTACACCGATCTGTACGGTACGTTCCGGATCAACATAGCCATTGAGTACCGCCTGTCGGAAGATAGAGCCATCGTTTACCGCATCGCCGCCCCAGGCAGCCATCGTGTCGGAGTGGGCATCGATATGGATCACCCCGAAAGCTTCATCACCATGGGCCTCAGATAGTCCTTTCAAAGCGCCAAACGCAGTGGTGTGCTCACCTCCACAGTTCAGAGTGTAGAGGCCCGCATCACCCAGTTCCCGGAACACTTTATAGATATCATCAACACGGGCTTGCAGATCGGTTGAAGACCAGTCCACATCACCGTAATCAATCACCGAACACTGCTGAAAAGGGATCTTGCCGGTAACGTCATTAATAGGGCCATAGTTACGGCTCCATTCCCGTATCGCTTTTGGTCCATGACGGGTACCTGCAAGACCGATCGCCCCCAGATCCAGCGGCGAACCGACCATCGCGATATCCACCTGATCCAGGTTATCGCGGCGATGCGGCGCCTGAAAGAACCCCGGATGGGCGAGAAAGCCTGTGGTATCAAGGCTATAGCCCTGGGCTGCAGCATGCTCAAAGAAGCTTGCTACACTGCTGTTCTTAAATTCGAAGGCGGCACGATCCAGTTCATGGTATTTAGCCAGCCTTTCTTTACTCATCTTAGCCATCGTATCTTGTCTCCGGATTAGCTGCCCAGTTTGTCCCATACACGCTGATTCAGACCTGCTGACCAGCCACCACACAGGTTTAAAGCCTGCCCATTAATAAAGCCGCAATCGTCTGCCGCCAGAAAATGGATCATTGCTGCTACCTCTTCCGGCTCACAGATCCGCTCCAGTGGCACCAGAACCTTTTCCATCTGTAGCAGAGCGTCTCCGCCATCCTCATGGGCCATCGGCGTGTTAACCGACGTTGGACAGACACAATTGACCCGGATCTTACGTTCAGACAACTCCAGTGCAGCAGTCTGGGTCATGCCCACAACAGAAAACTTAGACGCACCGTAGGAACCGAGATCGATAAATCCGGTTTTCCCTGCATAAGATGCTGTATTAATCAGGCTGCCACCTTCATTCATCAGGCTGGCAGCATGCTTAATACCGTAAAAAGCGCCCAGGGTATTAACATCAAAGCAGCGCTGAAAGTCTTCAGCCGTTGCATCTTTCAGTTGTCGATAGTTGGCGAAGATACCGGCGTTATTCACCAGGATATCAAGTCGGCCAAATCGCTCTACCGTAGTCTCCAATAGGTGTTTAACCTGCTGTTCGTCAGTAACATCGGTAGGCACCGAAATACCTCCGACCTCTGCTGCCAGCTCAGGGCAATCTCTCAGGTCACCAATGACTACTCTTGCGCCAGCCCGTGCAAAACGCTGTGCAACTGCTTTACCTATTCCCGAGCCACCACCGGTGACTACGGCAACCTTGCCCCGCAAGGAAAAAAAAGAATCCATAACCGGCTTCCTCTAAAAATTATTTCTATCAGATACCCGGCGACATGCCGCCCGCTACCGGCATTGTGACACCGGTCATATAACTTGCAGCAGGGCTTGCCAGGTAAGCAACGGCATCACCGACAACAGAAGGTTCAGCCGAATACCCCATCGGGATACTGGCATCTTCATGCTGCTGCGCTTCTTCAACACTGATGCCATGTTCAGCGGCAATAAATTCCAGTGTTTGCTTATGCATCTGAGTCACAATAGAACCCGGACACACCGCATTGCAGCGAATGTTCTGTTTGGCATAGTTCACAGCAAGCTGCTTGGTCAGGCCGATAGCCGCAAATTTACTGGCGGTATAACAGGCAGGGATCGCTTCTATAGCGCCCAGGCCAGCCAGTGATGCAATATTGATAATGCTGCCGCCGCCCTGTGCTTGCATAGCCGGGATTACGGCCTGACAAAAATCGGCCATACCCTTAACATTCACCTGTAGGCTCAGGTTCCAGTCCTGGTCAGTCAGCTCAGTGAAATCAGGCGATCCCACGCCAACGCCAGCGTTGTTCACCAGAATATCGATCCGGCCATAATGATCCAGCACCCGCTGAACGCAGTTTTCAATCTGGGTCTTATCCATCACATCGACAGCCACAGCCATCGCATCGACACCCAGACCTGAAAGCTGGGTGACTGCGCTATCCATATCTGCCGCTGCCTGCTGCAGGTCGGTAACAACAACATTAGCGCCCTGTTCGGCCAGTTTCACAGCGATCGCCCGACCAATGCCTTTGGCATGACCGGCACCGGTTACGATGGCAACTTTGTGAGCAAGTGGTTTCATAATAATCTCTTCAACAGTTTGCTGGAGTGCAGATCAGAGGCGCCCTCAGGCGTCCTCTTGCTGCTCCATATATTCAACACAGTCGAGCAACCACTTTGGCGCTGTACCGGTATCGCCAACGCCACCGTAACTCAGCAGGCCTTCAGTATTCAGTTCTCCCGAACGGATCGCCGCAACCACCTCGTCAAGATCCTGCAGGAACTTGTTCAGCAGATCCTCTTCCATCGGGTCAATCGTCAGATGAATCGCCGGTGGCTCATTAACACCGAGCAATACCCAGTTACGTTCGGTCATACCGCCAACCACGAGTTCAATACTGAGATCACCCTCCGCCTGAATCATCAGCAACGGTCCATGGGTTTTCCAACAGCTCAGCCCTTCGATCGCTTCAACTTTCGCCATAATCGAGTTCTTCACATGCAGGATCTTGCGGGCATTTTCCATATACCCTTCTTCCCCCATGTAATTCATGATTGCCCAGGCCGCTGCGGTTGCTGCCAGGGGACGACTGCCAACGAAGGACTGTGAGACATACAGTCCACAAGGCCAGTCAGTAATTGGTACATAGTGGTATTGCTGCTCTTCCTTGGAACGCCACAGCACAGTGGAACAGGGCTTGGCCGCATAACCGTATTTGTGCAGATCGGCAGAAATAGTGGAGACACCCGGCACCCGGAAATCATAAAGTGGAATATCACAGCCAACTTTACGCAGGAACGGCAGAACGTAACCTCCGACACAGGCATCCACGTGGAACCACAGATCATGCTCCAGTGCCAACTGACCAAGTTCTTCCACCGGATCAACCAGACCGTAAGGCCAGCTCGGAGCTGACGCCGCGATACCGATAGTGTTTGGACCGATAGCCGCTTTCATCGCTGCAACATCGGCCAGCAGATCTTCACCCACCGGCACCCGAACTACTTTGATATCCAGAAAGTGCGCACCCTTGGAAAAGGTGGAATGAATAGAATATGGCGCGACTATTTCCGGTTGTGTGATATGCGGCTTGGTAAGCTTGGCTTTCTCACGCATCGCGTGCAGCGCACAGAAGATACTTTCTGTACCGCCGGAGGTGATGTTACAGCGTGACTCTTCGCCACCGTGCATAATCTCAACACACATATCCATGACATCATTTTCCAACCTGGCCGCACCGGCCTGCTGGAAACTGAAGAGCGCATTCTGGGAGAAGAATTTCAGGTAAGCCTGCTCGACTACGTTCTGAATATCCTGTCCGCCCTTAAGCGAGTTACTGCTCAACTTTCCTTCGGAATCAGGCGTCATATCCTGTTTCAACTGATCCAGCTGCGCCAGAACCTGCTCAGAGCTGGTACGTTGTTTAGGAAATACGGAGGGTTTTATTTTTTTCATTGTCTGTTTCCTGAGAGAAATTCATACCACCAGCTTCGAGCTATCGAGGCCGGTGGCAAAAAACATTACACAAGGCCTGCTACACGGAACTCAGCGGCGACTTCTTCAATACTCTCGTACAGAGCAGTAATAATTTCATCGCACTGCTCTTTAGTCAGTGTCAGCGGTGGTGAGATAACAATCAGGTTACCGATCGGACGTACTACCACGCCACGATTCATACAACGCTTGAATACCCGCATTGCCGATTCAGCATCCGGGGCGAAACCCTCTTTGCTGTTGCGGTCAGCAACCAGCTCAATACCGATCATGAAATGACTGCCCCGAACATCACCGACTATCGGAAGATCTTGTAATGTCTGCGCTTTCTCATAAAAGTATGGACCAAGTTCCTGCACATGCTCGCAGATAGCTTCACGCTCCATAATTTCGATGTTTTTCAGTGCCGCAGCACAGGCAACCGGGTGGCCGGAATAGGTATAACCCAGAGACAGTACGCCACCTTCACACTGCGGCTTGCTGATAACGTCATAGATCTTGTCGCTCAGCAATGTCGCACCCAGCGGCTGATAGCCGGATGTCAGGCCTTTTGCGATACAGATAATATCCGGCACCACATCAAACACCGCTTCTGAAGCAAACATATGGCCCAGGCGACCAAACGCTGTGACCACCTCATCGGCGATATACAGCATGTCGTACTTCTTACAAATATCGTACATGCGCTTGTGATAACCCTGTGGTGCTACCAGCACACCACCGGCGCCCATAATCGGCTCGGCAATAAAGGCCGCTACATTGTCTGCACCCAATTGCAGAATCCGGTTTTCAAATTCAGCGACCAGGAAATCACAGAACTGCTCTTCGTCCATGCCCACAGGACGACGGTACATATTGGCGGCCGATACATGATGGATCATGTTATCGATGCCATCGAAGCTGTTCTTGGTCGCGTGTATTCCGGTCAGGCTGGCAGCCAGATACGTTGATCCGTGATAACCATCAACCCGGGAGATGATCTTCTTCTTGTTATGCTGGCCCAGCATATTGAAGTAGTAGTGAACCAGGCGAATAGCCGTATCGTTCGCAACCGAGCCACCACAACCGTAAAACACATGGTTCAGGTCACCGGGCGCCAGCGCCGCCAGTTTCGCAGCCAGCTCAGATGCCGGAGCGTTAGTGGTGTGGCCAAACGGATTGTAATAATCCATCTGCATCACCTGCTGGGAAATTGCTTCTGCCATCTCACGACGGCCGTGGCCGATATTTACACACCACAGGCCGGCGATACCGTCCAGCATACGGTTGCCTTCGGTATCAGAAACATAGGCGCCTTCAGCATTAACGATGATCTGGCTGCCTTCCTGTTTGAAGGTAGAAAAATCGGTATAAGGATGGATAAAGTGATCTTTGTCCATCTGCCAAAGTTGCTTTGCATCGAGTTCTACTTGCATTGACATTGGATACTCCTAACATGTTCATATAAGCACAGACAAAAACCTGACTAGCTTGTAGGTTCATATAATCATGTTCACAGAAGGCTGAGTAGTTACCCTAAGTGGGTAACGTTAATTCCGGAGAACCCTGTAAAATTCATCAACGTGCAGTAAATGGGCGCAAACTGAATTGTTGAGCACGAGGTAAAACCGATGACAAATACGCTACTGACCACTCAGGCCTGGTATGATCTGCTGGCTAAACTTGTCGCTCAGATCGATGACAGTAAGTTCCCTCACCTGCTGGCAAAGGCATGTCAGGAGGTATCTCATTACAACAGCACACTGATCACCGCATACCCGAAAGGTCGGCGACCGGTACACATCTATAACAACCTGCCGCCGGAACAGATCAACCTGACACTGACACCTTATTTCGCCGGTGCCTATCTGCTGGATCCGTTTTATGCCCTGTGTCAGAACCAGAGCCCTAATGGTATCTATCGCCTGAAAGACCTGGCCCCGGATCACTTTTACCAGAGTGAATATTTCCGCAGTTACTATGCAGGCACACAGTTAAGCGACGAGGCTGGATTACTGATCGGAGTTAATCCGGATCTATATATTCTGGTCTCTTTAGGCCAGCGGGAAAGCGAAGAGCAACAGGAAAAAGTACAGTTCAACAGCCTGCAGACAATTAATGCCCTGCTGGTATCCCTGTGTAAGAAATTCTGGCGCGACGGCGGCACCGGAATGGAGATGATCTATGGTGAAGCCGATGAGGATCAACCGCTGTACGGCGCATCACTGGATAAAACATTTATAAATTTTGGTCGGGAATTTCTCAGCGAACGCGAGTGTGAAGTGGTGCGTCTGATTCTAAAGGGCCACTCCAGCAAATCGATCGCGCGGGTACTGGATATCAGCCCGGATACCGTGAAAGTGCACCGCAAGCGGTTCCACGCAAAACTGGAAGTCACATCCCAGGCGGAGCTTTTCTCGCTGTTTCTTCAGGCGATGGCGCTGGCCCCCATCGGTAGCGATGAGGACCCTTTGAGCTTCTATTTTGCAGAAAATCCGCGCCAGACTATTTATTAGCTACAAGGCTGTTTATTAGCTACAAGGCTTTCTTTTTAGCTACATGGCTGTCTTTTAACTGACAGAAGGATCTGCCGCTTCAAACTCAGCCCGCAACTGAGCCTCTGACAGGCCATAACGGCTGGCTATGGTATCAAAGAACGGCTCCCAGTGGTTGGTCAGAACCTCAATCTGATCATCCCCCTGCTGCAGGCTCTTATAACCTGATTCACCCGGTACACGGACACTGTGTCCAGGCCGCGGTTTACACCCTTTTATCTGATCAACATACGCATCGGAGCGCTGCTTCATCGCATCTATCGAGCCAAATACAGCCGGATTAATACACATAAAGTAGCTGCCGCCCACACTGGTACCCACCTCTTTCTCACCGGCAGCCGCCTGTTCAAAATCATCGATAGTCGGTAACTGCGTCGAGGGTACGCCCAGCGGATTAACAATGGCGGTCATCATCTCATTCCACATATTCAAAGCGTACACACGTGGCGTCTCAATCTGCCCGGCACAGGTATAGTCCCAGAGCCGCCCATAGCCTTCGATCGGCTTGGCATAGGGGCGGGCATCATCGGTCGTCTCTCCGGTTTCCGGGTCAATACACCACTTACCTTTCATCGGCTTTTGCTGCAGCACCGATTCAGCTATATCAGCATCATAGAACTCGCCAAACTTGATCGATGTCCACACCGGTGGCTGCTCTCCGCTGGGGGCGATCGAATCAAATGGCGGACAGGATAGCTGGTTTTCCATGCCGCCAAACGGCGCTGCCAGCGGTACCGTATTATTAGAAGCCATCGCCATCATGTTCTGCTCATAAGCCTTATAGACATAGGCTGAAAAGCTGCCAGCATCGTAGTGATTGCCGCCATAGACAATAGCGATACCACTGGTACGGGCCTTTTCGATCGCCAGATCCGCCATCACATTCAGAGCGTAATAACCTGAAGAGCGCTTACCATCAACGACCGCCCAGGCAGGGCCTTCACTGACTACTTCCGGTACGGCCTTGATATCAAGCCCACCACCGATCAGGCAAAGGTCGATACACTCATAGACCCCCAACCCCTGATTCAGTTTACCCTGACGATGCCCGAAGCCTATCGCAGTCGCGACATAATCCGCATGTGTTTCACTGGCACCCGCAGCCATCCATACTCGTTTAATCGCGTATTCCAGGAAGTGAATACTTTCTGTACGTGTTTCAGTTGCACTCATTATCTATTTCCTCAGATGCCTTTTTTCAAACACTCTGTTTTGTAGTGCCAGAACGATTGTCAGACTGGCTGTCAGACAGTTGACTATCATGCTTTTCATCGTCCGAAACATAACCAAGTTCCAGGCGCTTTAAACGCACCTCCACCCACAGGCAAAGTATTGCACCGACACTCAGTGACAGCACAATAAACAGATAGCCCGTTTCCGCCCCGTAGGATTCCAGAATAAAACCGAATACGCCGGGACCGATGGCAGCGCCCAGCGCCAGGGCCGATGAAATTAACGAAGATAAACGGCCACTGATATCAGCATCACTGATCAGGCCAAAAATGTAAGCCAGTGAAAAATAGTAAGCTGCAGGCAATACCGCCATCAGCAACGCAAATTTCAATACTGAAAGTTGCCCCAGCAACAGAACAAGGGATGCAATGGTAATAATGGCACCCACCAGGATAGGCACTATCCGCCCACCTCGATCACCAAGCCAGGCAGCTATAGCCGGGCCTACCGCTGAAGATACCAGCCCCAGGGCAAGCAAGCCTCCGACGGCAACCGGATCAATCGCATCATGGGCCAGCCGCTCCATAAAGGCCCAGAGCCCGGCAAATCCTGCAAAATAGATCAACAGGGCCAGCAGGCCGATGAAGATCCAGCCCCTTCCTGGCGCCGCTGAACGGTCGGTTTGCTGAGTAATCCGGCCTTTTGCCGGCACCCTGCTACCGGGTACAGCAAGCAGAGCGATTATCGCGGCCAGGGAAATAAGAAACCCCTGCAGACCAAAATACTGAACCACCAGTATCGGCAGGGAAAACATAAGCAACGCGGGTATCAGTTGTTCCGGAATCAGCTTGATAGCAAAACGTCGATCTTTATCCGTCATATCACCGATTAATGTCACGCTCAGAGCATAAACAACGGCGGCGCCCAGGCCCGATATCGATATCCCGATCAGAACCCCCTGATAAGAATCACTCAGGAAAGCACTGAGCAGGAGACCTGCAACAACAAGAATCGAACCAACCGTTGCCAGCTGTTGCCAGCTAAACCTGCGGATCCAGATAACCGAGGTAAGCGTAACAAGAAAGTAAGCGCCAAAATAAGAGCTGGCTACCAGTCCGGTTGCCGCTTCATCCAGGCTAAGGTGCTCAGCGATAATTCCCAGTAGTAATGGCAGTATGGCGAAAATCTTCACCCCGATAGTGCCAAGCGCACAAGCCCCCAGCAAACTGGTATGGCTATCGATTTTTTTCTGATGCTGTTTCATTATTATTTTCTCTCTGCAGTGCATCTTTCAGTATGGGATAGCCCATCTGAATTGTCTTTCAATCCTACCCAGCGTCCCTCCACACCCCAATACCCTCTAATGGTTAATAACCACTAGGTGGTATTTCCAGCACCGCGCTTAAAAGCGATAACAGTAACCATGAAATTGAATCACTTACGGCAAAACTATCAGGGCTGTCTGCAGCGGTCAGAACTCTGCAGCGATCCTTACCAGCAGTTTGAAGCCTGGTTCGGGGACGCAAGCACAGCCAACCTTCAAGAACCCAACGCGATGAGCCTGGCGACAGTCGATAGCGACGGTCGCCCCTCCTTGCGCAACGTGCTGCTGAAACACTTTGATGATCAGGGCTTTGTATTCTTTACCAATCTGAAAAGTAACAAAGCCCGGCAGATCGAAGAGAACCCCAATGTTTCCCTGCTGTTTTCATGGCTTGGGTTGGAGCGCCAGGTAATCGTGTCCGGCAAAGCGGTGCTACTGCCCAGGGCTGACACCCTGCGGTATTTCCTGCAACGCCCCCGCAACAGTCAGCTGGGTGCATGGGTCTCACATCAAAGCAAAGTGATCGGCTCACGCGAACTGCTGGAGCAGAAATTCACTCAACTAAAACAGGCCTTCGCCAGCGGCGAAATACCCGCACCAAAATTCTGGGGCGGGTTTCGCGTAGAACCAGGCCACGTCGAATTCTGGCAAGGCGGCGCGAACCGTCTGCATGACCGTTTTCAGTACCAACTGGACAGTAATCAACAGTGGCAGATCGAACGGCTTTCACCCTGATCACTGCCATAGATGGACCCACTGGCATACCCAGTGCTTCAAGATAAGATTCAAAACAGGACAATTAAACATGATAAAAACAGATGCGATGCCGGCAATAAACAGCAAACGTCTATGGCAGCGTTTACAACAGATGGGTGAACTCGGTGGCACAGTAAATGGCGGTTGTAACCGGCAAGCCCTGACCGATGAAGACAAAGCCGGTCGCGACCTCTTTGTTTCCTGGTGTGAACAAGCCGGATGTACGATTACGGTAGATAGTATGGGCAATAT
Source organism: Amphritea sp. HPY (assembly GCF_050870985.1). Lineage (NCBI taxonomy): Bacteria > Pseudomonadati > Pseudomonadota > Gammaproteobacteria > Oceanospirillales > Oceanospirillaceae > Amphritea > Amphritea sp. HPY. The sequence goes on from NZ_CP194015.1 coordinate 2,625,507, forward strand.
TTTTGCGCGGCGAGCGGGGCGTAACAATGAGCTACCACCGGTTATCACCGGCAGTCATCTGGATACTCAGCCAACTGGCGGTAAGTTTGACGGTGTCTACGGGGTACTGGCAGGCGTTGAGGTACTGGAAACGCTGCAGGAAAATAGCATAGAAACCGAGCACCCGATCGAGGTCGTCGTCTGGACCAACGAAGAAGGTGCACGCTTCTCCCCTGCGATGATCGGCTCAGGCGTCTGGGCAGGTGTATTCTCCGAGGAATATGGCCATAGCCGCTGCGACAAAGAGGGTAAAACCATCGGTGATGAACTGAACCGCATTGGTTACAAAGGCGCAGCACCTGCTACGGCAAAACCGGTTAAAGCCGCATTTGAACTGCATATCGAGCAAGGCCCGATTCTGGAACAGGAAGATAAACAGATCGGTATCGTATCCGGCGTACAGGGAATGCGCTGGTATGACCTGACCATTGAAGGCCAGCCCTGCCATGCAGGTCCGTCACCGATGACTGTTCGCAGAGACCCCTTCATGGCGCTGGCGCCTATTCTGGAACGCCTGTACCAACTTGCTGAGCAGAATGGCCCCTGGGCCCGGGTAACTTTCGGCGATATAACTGCCCAGCCTGGTGCACGCAACACCGTACCGGAGCGTGTCATCATGGCAGTCGACCTGCGCCATCCCAACCAGCAGGTGCTGCAGGAGATGGATCTGGAATTTCGCCGTATCGTCGAAGAGGAATCCGCTAAGAAAAAAGTTAACAGCACCGTCCGTGATGAGTGGGACTCGCCAGCGGTCAGCTTTAATGAGGACTGTATTACTGCGGTCAGAGATGCGGTTAATGAACTTGGCTATTCCAATATGGAACTGTTCAGCGGTGCTGGCCATGATGCGGTTTATGTCAGCCAGGTGGCACCCACCAGCATGATATTTATCCCTTGTGAAAAGGGTATCTCGCATAACGAAGCGGAAAACGCTGATCCGGCAGATATCGGAGCCGGTTGCAATGTCCTGTTGCGGGCTATGCTGGCGTCTGCGAACAGTTAAAAGCGGATCTTCAAAACATCAGGCTACTGCTTTAAATAGCAGGAATGTCTCAGATGGGGGGTCTTCAGAGTTGGCCCCCCTTCAGCTCAGAACCGTTTACCGAGTGAAACGAAGACAACCATCACTACCCTCTTCGCGCCGGATACGCTGTTCGGCCAGCAGGTAATGCAGATGCGCCAGGCATTCTCCGCCAGCCAGCAACTGATCAAACAACGACAGTTTACGGCGATAGATCACTGCAACCAGTTGCATCACTGTCTGAGGCTCGGTGCAGGCCTGCTCAATTCTGGTCAACATATCCCGGTGTTCCAGGTCCAGTTCAGACAGGCGCTGCCTGAGCCCGTGAAAAGGGTATTCATGAGCGGGTAAGACAAGGGTTTGTTCAGGTAACTCTTTCATACGTTCAAGTGAGTGCAGCCAGCTTAATAGCGGATTACCTTCAGGATTATCCACCCGCACGCTGACATTAGAGCTTATTCGGGGCAGCACCTGATCTCCTGAAATCAGTACTCCTAACGCCTCGCAATAGAGGGAGGCATGGGCCACAGAATGCCCTTCCGATACGATCACCCGCCACTGCCGGTTACCGATCTCCAGCTTCATTCCATCCTGAATCTCATACTGATCGACGGGCAGAGGCTGCACCAGTGTTGCAATGCTGCTACTGAGATCTACCACCCCGGCAGACTGCTCGCTACTCATCCCCATCCGGTGCAGAAAACGGCTCTTTTCAGCACGCAGCTGCGCAACGGAATCCTCACTCGCATGAAAATACTCCTGCCCGGTTTGTAATTCGCCGGCGGTAATCCAGAGCGGCACATTCCAGCGTCGGCATAACCAGCCTGCAGCGCCGATATGATCTATATGGGCATGGGTCACTATGACTTTCTTGATCGGCTTGCCATTTAAAAACTCAGTGGCCACCCGCTCCCACACGTCCTGACTATCGGTGTTGCCAAGACCGCAATCAACCACCACCCAGCCATCTATATCATCAAGCAGATAGAGGTTCATATGGTCCAGATCGAAAGGCAACGGCATACGCAGCCATAACACCCCCGGAGCAACTTCAGTCACATCACCATTAGCAGGAATACTATAATCCGCAGCCACGACAGAGTTCATGGGTAATACCTCGGTTAATGCGATTCAATTAAACGTCCGATCAACCAGTTTGAATCCTGCAACCCGGTCGGGCAATATCGGTTACAGTCAATTTTTTGCTCTATTCGGACATTAGTAAAGGAATATAAACGGCATATCCTCCCATGCACTCAGCAATCAATTGCTGGAAACGACTCGACACAACCAGGCAACAGCTCCTCCATCTATTATCGCCATTACCAGAGTGACGAGCTTGTGCATCTCACGCTGCACCTTTCATTGCATCTTGCGTTGCGTAAAACGCAATACAGTAATGAATATATATCAATATACGCAAGACAACATTTTCTATAGAGTAGCGCTATTAAATTTCAGCGGCCAGTCAGTATAACTATCTGTATAATGCTGCCCAGCTCTGAACTATAGCCATGCAAACCTGCAGTGACAGCTCGCTCAAACAGGGGTCTCAAACAGGTTGGCGTTGGCAACAACCCTAAATTTTTAGTCACTGCCGGTTTGGCAGTAACTCATTTAAACGGAACTATCAGATATGCCTAATAATTACTTCAATACCCTGCCGCTGCGTGAGCAGCTTGAGCAACTGGCTAAATGCCGTTTCATGGACATTTCTGAGTTTCCAGACGGCGTAGAAGCGCTGAAAGGTAAGAAGATCGTTGTTATCGGTTGTGGCGCACAGGGCCTGGCACAGGGTATGAACCTGCGTGACAGCGGTTGTGATGTTTCCTACACACTGCGTGCTGCTGCCATTGAAGAGAAGCGTCAGTCCTGGAAGAGCGCTACCGAAAACGGTTTCGTTGTTGGTACTTACGAAGAGCTGATCCCTACTGCTGACGTAGTTCTGAACCTGACACCTGATAAGCAGCACACGCCTGTTGTTAACGCTGTTATGCCACTGATGAAGCAAGGCGCTTGCCTGTCTTACTCTCACGGTTTCAACATCGTTGAAGAAGGTATGAAGATCCGTGAAGACCTGACTGTAATCATGGTTGCACCTAAGTGCCCTGGTTCAGAAGTTCGTAACGAATACGTGCGTGGTTTCGGTGTTCCTACCCTGATCGCTGTTCACGAAGACAACGATCCTAAGGGCGAAGGTCTGGCACTGGCTAAGGCATACGCTGTTGGTACCGGCGGTCACAAAGCGGGCGTTCTGATGTCCTCTTTCATCGCTGAAGTTAAGTCCGACCTGATGGGCGAGCAGACTATCCTGTGCGGTATGCTGCAGACTGGTTCTCTGCTGTGCTTCGACAAGATGGTTGAAGAAGGTATCGACGCTGGTTACGCATCTAAGCTGATTCAGTTCGGTTGGGAAACTGTAACTGAAGCTCTGAAATACGGCGGCGTAACCAACATGCTGGATCGCCTGTCTAACCCGGCTAAGATCAAGGCATACGATCTGTCTGAAGAGCTGAAAGTTATCATGCGTCCGCTGTACAACAAGCACCAGGACGACATCATCGATGGCACCTTCTCCCGCACTATGATGGAAGACTGGGCTAACGACGACGTTAACCTGCTGGGCTGGCGTGCAGAAACTGCTGAAACAGCATTCGAAAAGACTCCGGCTGGCGATGTTGAGATCTCCGAGCAGGAATACTTCGATAACGGTATCCTGATGGTTGCTATGGTTAAAGCGGGTGTTGAACTGGCATTCGAAACTATGACTGCTGCTGGCATCATCGCTGATTCTGCATACTACGAGTCTCTGCACGAAACTCCGCTGATCGCTAACACTATCGCACGTAAGAAGCTGTACGAGATGAACGCGACTATCTCTGATACTGCTGAATACGGTTGCTACCTGTACAACCACGCTTGTCTGCCTCTGCTGGCTGACTTCATGAAGGACATCAAGACCGACGTTATCGGTAAGGGTCTGGACCTGGAAGACACTGGCGTAGACAACGCTCGCCTGATCGAAGTGAACGCAGCACTGCGCGCACACCCGGTTGAAGCGATCGGTACTACCCTGCGTGGCCACATGGCTGACATGAAGAAGATCGTTTGATAACGATTCTTACTTCTTGAAAAGAGGCCGGGCTTAATCGCCTGGCCTTTTTTTTAAGGCTCATTTTAAGAGCTTATTTATCAGGCCTGTTTTATAAGCACTTATATTAGTACTTTGATATTTACTTATAAAACACGCTTAGCCGCACCCCCTTATTACACGCTGACACCGGATACCGGACACCTGACGCCTATGAATATTCGCCTGGACAATCTGACCGTAAACTTTGACGATCGCTTTCAACTGGATGAGATCAACTGGCAGCTGGACGACAGCCAGCACTGGGTTGTCACCGGTGCCAACGGTTCGGGTAAGTCCGCTCTGGCTGCAGTGCTGGCGGGAGCCGGCGAACAGATCTCAGGCAGCATCGACGGTGTGCCTGCGAAAGTAGGTCTGGTCTCTTTTGAAGCCCAGGCAGAACTGATTGAAGCTGAGCTGAAAAAAGATGACGCCGACATTATGGACGTTATCGCCGAAGGCACCCCGGTACACGAAATTCTCAACCCCGGTGACAGCAACCAACAGCTGATCGATGAGCTGGTCGAAAAGTTTCAGCTGCAACCGCTGGTCGACCGGGCTTTTCGTAAGCTATCCACCGGCGAATCCCGCAAGGTAATGCTGATCCGCGCACTGGCCAGCGAGCCTGACCTGCTGGTGCTGGACGAGCCGTTTGACGGTCTGGATGCCCACACCCTGGAGATGCTGCAGCAGTATCTGGCTACATTAGTAGAGACCGTACCTATGGTGATGGTACTGAACCGCTTTGATGAGTTCCCGGACTTCATCACCCACATAGCCTACGTTGACAATGGCCGACTGCAACACCAGATCGATCGCAGTGATGAAACCGCATACAACGAGCTGTATAAACTACTACACCTGAAAACCACCGATCTTGCGGTACCCGCCGCCGATCCTGAGAATGACATTCCGCGTCTGGATTCAAGCCAACCGCTGGTGCGACTCAACGCTATCAACATCACCTACGATGGCCACAAGATCATCGACTCGCTGGACTGGACCATCGAGCGCAACCAGCACTGGCAGCTGAGCGGCCCCAACGGCAGCGGTAAAACCGGCCTGCTCTCGCTGATCACCGGTGACCATCCCCAGTGTTATGTTAACGATATCTTCGTATTCGGTTTCCAGCGCGGCAGCGGCGAAAGCATCTGGCAGATCAAGCAGTTTATCGGTTATGTCTCCACCGCCCTGCAGTGGGAATACAAAGTCGGTACCGGCCTGCGCAATGTCATTATCTCCGGTTTCTACGACAGCATCGGCCTGTACACCAAAGCCACCGATAAGCAGAAGCAGATCGCCGACGAGTGGCTGGCTCTGTTAGGCATGAGCGACCGTGCCGATACCCCGTTCAATAAACTCTCCTACGGTGACCAGCGCCTGCTGCTGATCGCCCGCGCGATGGTTAAACATCCTCCCCTGTTGATTCTGGATGAGCCATGTCTGGGTCTGGATGATATGAACCGCCAGTTGGTCCTGGCCCTGATCGAAAAGATCTGTGCCGGTAGTGAGACGTCGGTGCTTTATGTAAACCACCATCCCGAAGATCAAATTAAAGGGATTGAAAATTATTTAGCTTTGGAAAAGCGCTAAATAATAGAACGCATCGCGCGCGATGCTGCCAGACCGCCGAACAAGTTCGGCTAGCTAGAACGTCACTTCGTGACTCGCTAGTGGCTAGAAAAAGCCTTAAAAGCAGACCGTATCGCTGCGCGATACTCGCTAGTCCAGGAGGCTCTGCCTCCTTAGCTAGTTGCTAGACGTGACTGCGTCACTTGCTAGAAAAAGCGAAAAAACCCTCTTTTCACTATATGTTACCCCCCCCCCCCCCCTAATAAGTACTCCGTAAGCTTGGATTGACACGGAGTCGACATTTACGTTTAAGCCACGGGGTGCTTCCGCATCCATCCAATCACCGAAAGCGGTCATAGCCCTCAGCTTCAGAGTTGGGTCACTTTGTGCCAAAAGCGACCAAACGACCTTATTGATACAGTGAGTAATCCAGCATGCTAGCTTTACGGATAAAACAGACCCTTTCCATCACAACTGGTAACTTTCAGATAATACCGCGGCTACTACAATTGATTGGCTAACCTTCAATGAGATCAGGGGATAAACCGTTGAATTCGCGTTTTTTTAATTCCCAATGACGATTCTGTTTAAACATGCACTCAATTTCTGTTGCCGGCACAGGCCTTGAGAAATAATATCCCTGACCATAGTTACACCCCAGATTCTTTAGAAAGCGATACTGCTCAACCGTTTCAATGCCCTCAGCCAGGGAGTATAGCTTCAGATTCCGTGCCATTTGCACCGTTGCGGTTACGATGGCTATATCGTCCTCATCATCAGGAATACCGTCAACAAACGATTTGTCGATTTTAAGCTTATTGAAAGGCAGATGCTTCAGACGATCAAGTGATGAATAACCGGTACCAAAATCATCCAGCGAGATCTTGATTTCGTTTTCGTCGAAATGCTCTAGTGTTTCCGCCATTCGCTCAGGCTCGATAATCATCGCGCTTTCGGTCACTTCGATCTCAAGCATATTCCTCGATATACCCGTCTCATTTATAATGTTCAGTATCTGATGAGCAATGTCTCCGTGCCACATTTGTCGCGCTGACAGATTAATCGCTACCGTCAATGAAATCCCCTTGTCAGCCCATTCGCGAAGCTGGCGACAGGCTTCCCGTACCACCCAGTCACCGATAGGCAGGATCAATCCGGTATCTTCTGCCACCGGCAAGAAATCTGCAGGAGATACTAAATGGCCTTCTTCCTGCTCCCAGCGGATCAGGGCTTCCACTCCAACCAATCGGCCGTTATCCAAGTCAATGAGAGGCTGATAATGGAGCCGGAACTCCTGCTGCTCAATTGCCTTGTGCAACTTCGTTGCCAGCGACATTTTCTTTTGCTGGCGTTCCGATAGTTCTTTGCAGAAGTATTGATAGTTATTACGACCCAGCTCCTTTGCCCGGTACATTGCATGGTCTGCATACTGAATCAACTGTGCTGCATCATCCGTGTCTCCTGGAAGCAGGCTGATGCCAATACTCGCCGAAACATAGGCCTCCTGCCCCTGCACTCGGAAGGGTTCTTGCAGCCCATCCAGAATTCGTTGTGCAACGGTAGCCGCAAGCTGTTCAAAATCGGTCTTAACTATCTGTTCGCCGTATTTTGCCAGCAGCACAATAAACTCGTCTCCCCCCTGTCGCGCTATTATGTCGGCATCTCGTGTGGCACTTTTCATCCGCTCTGCCGCTTGACGGAGCAATTCATCACCTGCGGCATGACCGAGCGTGTCGTTAACAAGTTTGAACTCATCCAGGTCGATGAACAGGACAGCCACCGCGCCCCCCTGGTGGCGAAGTTGGTTGATGGTCTGGCTCAGCGACTGCATAATCGTTGAACGGTTAGGCAGATCGGTCAGTGCATCATGAGAGGCCTGATAGGCAATCAGTTGCTCAGCCTGCTGATGTTTTTGTCGTGTCCGCAGCGCCGTAACCCCATAAGCGAGGTCATCGGCTAGCTCCTGCAGCAATTCCACTTCATCCGGCTGAAAGGTATTTGCCTGCGTACTATAGATTGCCAGCGCACCAAACGCCTCTTCCTCCCGCATAAGAGGGAACACGATCACAGATTTGTAGCCACGTTCGGCAGCCTGTTTACGCCAGTGAAGGCTGCCTGGCGCGCTGCTTATGTCCATTTCAATACACGCTGCGCCGGTCCGGATCGCCGTAGCCTCCGGGCAGCTTATCATTTCATCAACTCGCAGACATCGCTGCAGTGAATCGATGTAACCTTGCTCCTTACCCGCCCAGGCTACCGGGAGTATGACGCCTGCATCATCTGGCCGCCGCAGTCCCACCCAGGCAAACCGATAACCGGTCTGTTCTACTATGTTGTGACACACCCCTTCAAGCAGTCGTTGCTCATCATCAGACCGTACCAGAAGAATATTACTGGCATGGATGGCACCTAAAGCCCGGCTGGTCCGACGCAATTTTTCTTCATGCTCCTTGCGCTGACTGATATCTATGGCTACGGAGACAATACTATGCTTTTTTCCCTCGGAATCGCACATTATCGTACCGGAAAATAGAACCGGTATTTTGCGACCATCCTTACTAGAATAAAATTTCTCAACGTTGCTGACATAGCCGTTCCTGGAAAGGAGACCCGTTGGACTTTTTTCCAGTAAAGCAGCTTCTTCTTCCGCTAGAATGAAGTGAATGGATTGGCCGATCAGCTCTTTTTCTTCATAGCCCAACAGGTCGAGGGCAGCCTGATTCACAGATTCAATGACTGTATCAGGGGTCATGATGATCAGGGTGCCGGGCATTGTCTTCAGGATATTGTCAACGTAATCCCTCGAAACCGTCGTCCTCTGCAGTGCCTCGGTCATCCTGTTGAATGAAGAAGCCAGCTCCCCGACCTCATCTTTTGTGGTTACATCGGCCTGTACTGTCAGTTTGCCACCCGAAACTTCCTCTACCGTTTCAGTCAGCCTTTCCACCGGTCGGGCAAGCAGTCTGCCGAGGTAATAGAGGACACTTATCATAACCATCATTACAACCACTGCGACGGCGGCGACATGTCTTGCCATCCGGTTAACGGGCGCCAGCGCCTTTTCAAGGGGGACCTCCAGCAGCAGACTCCAGTCGCTCCCCTTATAGCCGAAATAGCCGTTCTGCAAGGAAGATACTGCGAGCACAGCCCCGCGCCCGTCATGCGAGCCGCTCTCAAAAGATGTACTCCCGGAAACGCCACTTTCAGACGCTTTTTGTGCCAGCTTAAGTCCGGCGCGATTGAGTTTAAAGATATCATCTGTATGGGCTTTTGGAGCGGCTATGGTCATGCCCTCGCTGTTAATGAGCCGCGCAACGACCGGCGGGGCTATATCATCCAGTGCCTGAAGGACCACGGGCCAGGCAAAGTGGCCGAGAACCACACCGTTAATAGAACTCTTGCCCCACTCACTTCTAATCGGCGCAGCAAACATGACAGTGGGTCTGTCGATTATACTGGACAACACAAGGTCAGAATAATCTGTCCGGCCCTTAAGTGCATTATGATAGGTGGTGCTGCTCGCCGGATATTCATCTATATGTTTTCCAACGCTCTCTTTATCTGTCGAGGTGATGATTGTGCCTTCAGTGTCAATCATCATTAACAGGTCCCAGGGCCCGCTAAGTCGGGCATGTTCTTCCAACTCGCTGAAGGACCTGTTTGAGATTTCCTGTTTTTCCTCTTTTACCTCTGCCTGAGGCTCCAGAAGCAGTTGCAACACATCGTCTTCGGCGATTATCTGGATATCCCGGTAAGCGGTATAGAGGGCCCGGTCAATTGCCTGCATCTGATGCTTAGCAATTTCCAGATGGTTTTTGGCAATGTTTTTCTGAAGTACAGTTCTGGCGAAATAAAAAGTGCTGAAAACCAGCGCAGGCACGGCAATAAGTGACACCACCGCAACCGATAGCGTGATCTTTGTTGCAAATTTCATAGCGCGTTCTGCTGCAACGAATTCGTGAGAGCCCGTATGAAGGTAGCATCAATAAATGCCGTGCTGTCCAGCTGTTTATTTATCGTACCTTGCTCCATAAGAAAGTTATTTGCCTGTCGGGCTGCACCGTGCAGCGATTCAAACCCTGCGCCGTAAGAGAAGGAGGTAAGGTTTTCCCGGAGATCCAGAGTTCGGTCTAACCTAGCAAACGCCTGAACCTCAGCCGGAGAGACATCGTAGATCCCGGCGATAATACCGAACGCCTCGTCCGGATTTTCTTTGATAAATTGCGTCGTCTTGTGCCATACGTTGACATAGGCCTGGACATCACCGGGCCTCTCGTCAATAAAGCTGCGATGGAAAACATTAACAGCGGGGGACAGACCTGGAATTTCAGAGGTATCAAAGAGCTTTCGGCCATTCCGCTGTTCTATCGCTTCAGACACAATAGGCTCCCATGTAACAATAGCATCCAGCTTCCCGTTGCCGAATTCCTCTGCCGCTTTCTCGCCAGCGACTTTTACTTTAGTCACATCACCAGGCGTTAATCCATGCCGTCTTATTACAATATCCAGTATGTATTCCAGATAAGTTCCCCTATCAACACCGATGGTTTTCCCTTTCAAGTCCTCTATTGTTGCAATAGCTGGCCTTGCTACAATGGCATCTATGCCGGCAGAGTAGTCGCTGTTAGTGACCACAACCAGATCTGATCCTGCGGCGTTAAACTGCATAAGGTCAAACAGGATGAATGTATTTGAGTCTATTTTTCCATCAACTGTATCCTGCAGGGAGCTCCAATAGTCGGGGTTAGAATCGACAAGCTCAACGTTCAGGCCGGCCGCTTCAAACCAGCCTTTTTTATCGGCGATCTCTATCCAAAACTCCCCCGGCCAGTAATAGCGTGCGACCGACATTGGAAGGCCGGTTGTCTTCGGCCCATCCTCCACCTCCGATGCGGACTGCCACCATAAAAGGCCGACGAAAATTAATGAGAGCAAAATAACAGGGACGACAATAAGCTTTTTAAACATTTCGCTATATTCCTTTTTTGCTCGCGATAACCAGGCCTTAAAATGACACCCCGCCTCAAACAAACACTTCCGCTATATGTTCATGATCTCGGTTTAAGGCTACGACGGTTCCTTTGAGCTGTTTGTGAGGGGGGGGGCGTAGTTCAAGGCCCCGCACTTATTATCTGAATTCCCGACTGCATAGCCTCCTACTGTATCGAAAGCACTTATCCAGCGAGACGACTTATGTTTCATGTTAGGAATTTAAGCGTGATCCAACGGTGTAATCTATTCTCGTTCAGCAGCAGGGCTTGCGAGAGGCATGTGAAAGAGTATAAGAGCGCTACCTGTGATACCTGATGAAGGAGTAATCTCTGCATAATCCAGCCCATCCATAGCTATTTTTCTAAAGGCTACGTAGCTATCAGATATTAAGCAAACAGGCGCTCACCAATTTGAGTAATAACTGTAATTTAGATTAGTTTGAGTCTATACCCTTAGGTCTAATCTTATTAGATTATTGTCGATAAGAGCGAGTCAACTTTCTTAACTCTTCCAGGGCTCTTTGAGCATCTACCCCCCGGTCATTAACTGACTCGATCCAGGCTTGATCCATTCCTTGAGTAATACGGGTAAACTCGCGGGAAATGAGGTCGCTGTCTTTCACGTCTATAATCTTTGCACCCGCTTCCCGGGCTGCCGTATATCCTTCTATATCAGCGATCTCCCATGCATTACCCGCTAATGCTGATAGCTTTTCTCCGGAAATATTCAAAATAGCATCGCGATCTATTTGGCTCAGCGAATTAAGAAAGCCGGGGCTGATAAACATGCTAAAACTGCCAAGATACATGCCACCCTCCAGCTTGATAATATGTTTAGCCAGGTCATGCAGGCGCAGGCTTTTCTGTACCGAAAACGGAATGAATACTCCGTCAATCAAACCTTGTTCCATCATTTCATACACTTTGTTTGCGGGCGCGGTAACTGGAGTCACCTCCAATCGTTTAGCGAGTTCACTTTGTATTCCCCCTCCAATTCGAATTTTCTTACCTTTAAGGTCCGCCAACGAGTCGATAGCTTTCACCGTATGTATTTGCGCGGGGCCATGTGTAAAGAGCGCAACCAGCACCAAACCATCGTGTTCATCGGCTTTGGTAAGATACTGCTGATGAATACGCCAATGGGCGACCGATGCGGCTTCCGCATCGACACCATACATTGGAAGTTCAACAATCGAAGTGAGTTTAAAGCGTCCCGGCACATATCCGTGAAAGCTCCAGCTAGCATCGGCGACACCGTCTTCGACCAGTTCAAACATTGATTTCGGGTGACCCAAGCCATATTCCAGCCTGATCTTCACCCTCCCCTCGGTCGCTTCCTCTATCCATTTACCATAAGTTGGCCAGACAACACTGTTTTGAAGATGAGCAGGGGGTAGCCAGGTCGCAACATGCATAATTGTCTCAGCCGACACCATGAATGAAAGGGAAAGGGAAATGGCTGCTATGATGCCTGCAACCTTCCGAGCTGAAAATCGTAAAGGGCGTCTACTGAAAACTGTTCGATTCATAGGAGCATTGCTGCAGGACCATAGGGGTTACCGACATTATTTACGGTTAATACCTTCATCAAAGCCGGTAACCCTTTCCATTTCAAGGAGGATGTCAGATTAAGACTGGATTTGTTCGGGTTATTTAACTTCTAACAAGTCTTCACCAACCACTATCTCGCCCTGGTAATGCTTTCTGACACCCTCAATCCATAATTCGGGTTTATCAAATGCAGGCAGCCCAGTAGGGACGAAATGACTCAGCACCAGTTTTTTAACACCCGCTTCAGCGGCCACCTGGCCAACTTCTTCAGTCGGTGTATGGGCCTCTATAATATGTCGGGTAAGTGCTTTGTTACCGGGATCAATACGGTTAACGATCGCATCCACGCCATGAACGCTTACCACCTCATGAACCAAGACATCTGCACCTTTTGCGGCCCTGATCAGGTTATCGCTACGCGCTGTGTCTCCGGAAAAAACAATTGAGCGGTTGGCTGTATCAAATCGAAAACCATATGACGGTTTTGCTGCACCATGAGGTACTTCAAAAGCGGTGACAGTTACATTTTCATCCTTGTATATAACACCGTCTTTCTGGATATTATGCGCGCGAATCAGGTCACTCAGTGGCACCCTGTTCTCGTCACTAATTCTCAGATTAATCTCCCACGCCATGTACTTCATGTAATCACTTGTCATCTGCTTAAGTGGTGGAGGTCCGAAGGTATCAACCGGTTTCTTAAGGCCGCTTAACCAGGAGCGAAGTAACAACGTACCGTAATCCGCATTATGATCCGTATGATTATGTGTGATGAATACTGCACGCAGCTTTTTAGCCGAGACGCCAGCCAAAGCCATTTGCCGGGCCACTCCATTGCCTGCATCGATAATGTATACGCTGCCATTTACGATCAGGGCGTTGGCGGGTTGCGCCCTGGCTTTCTTAATTGAAGGCCCTCCTGCGGTACCCAGCAATATCAGTCGGGTTTCAGAGTCTGCTGTGGTCGCTGCATTGATGTGGTTACTTAGCACCCCGAAAGACAGCAAAGCCATCAGGCTCATCCAAACATACCGTTGTTTAAAGCTATAAATCATTTTCATCTACCCGATTCTTATTTTTAAAGTTTATGTTTCAAATAGGAGTAACAACGATATTGAAAATGGATTTAGTGAAACAGCCCCTTGTTTCACCAGGTGAAACGATACAAACTACCTGACACACGCAATATGTTGGGAGGCTACCTTGGCAGAAGTGAAGACGATACGTGCGCTTTCCCGTGGGCTTGAAGTGCTTGAGTGTCTCGGAAAGAACAACAGTACTTCCCTCAACGAGCTGCATCTGACAACAAAACTTTCTAAAGCAACCCTGCTCAGAATTTTGCTGACCCTTGAAAATAAAGGTTGGGTGTATCGAAGCTTAGGCGACAGCAATTACCGTATCAGCGTAAACAGTCCAATGTTTGGGTCGATTACCGGCGGGGAAAACGAACTAATAGAACTCGCGGCCCCAATTCTGCGTGAGTTGAGCAACCTGGTAGGCTGGCCCTCAGATTTAGCGATAAGGGATGATGTGAACATGAAAATCATCGACTCAACTCGTCGCCAAAGCCCCTTGTCAATTAATAAAGATGTTGTCGGGTTTTGCCCGCATATGCTTTGGTCTGCGTTAGGCCGCGCTTACCTGGCTTTCTGTCCGGATGATGAGCGTATGAGCATTTTAACTGCCCTAAAAGATTCTAAGGAAAGTTTCGATCAGGTATCCGGGGACGATAATTGGGTGATTCATCAACTGAATGACACCCGTACACGTGGCTATGCCGTACGTGAAACTGGCTACTGGGGCCATATCGTTGACTATCCATCGAATGTCGATGCAATCGCATTACCGGTTATATCCGGAGCTAAGGTGCGATGTTGTATCAGTGTTGCATGGGTAGCTGGTGCAATAACGGAACAGCAGGTTGAAACAACCCTCTTTCCTGCATTACAGTCAGCCGCAGAGGAAATAGCTAATGTTTTAAAAGCAGACCGCGTCGCGCGGGATGCTGCCAGACCGGCTGGCTCCGCCTGCCTAGCTCGTCGCTAGAACGTCACTGCGTCACTTGCTAGAAAAAGCGAAAATGCCTTCTTTTCACTATATGTCAGACCTCCAAATAGCACTCCGTAGGGCTCGATTCACGTTCGAGTCACTCGCCGCTTTCGCACCCATCTCAACCCCTAAATCGGGCATATACCTCAGCTTCAGAGTTGGGTAGCTATGTGCCAAATCCGAACTTTCAGGGGCCGCTAATATAACATTTACCTGCCAACCCTCAGCTCAAATAGCGGACGTTGAATGTTTACCTATCCGACTTCATCTTACGGTTCCAGTTAACAAGCAGCAGACGGTGTTGATTTGTTAACGTCAGTCTCACCTTCAAGCCACATTTATCCATATTTAAACATCAGGGTCGAGGCTATCTGACCTCCAGCTCTCGGTAGGACACAGCCAATAACATAGATAGCCATAGAGAATTATTGCAGCCACTCCATTTTGTTTCTCGTCGATTGAGCAAAAGCGATCACCCAGTCTCAAGCTCAGCAATGTTATAGGAAAGTACTAAGTCCTCAAACTGATCAACAGGTAAAGGACGGCTATAGTAATACCCTTGTATCTGATCACAACCATTCTCAAGTAGGAAATCATTCTGCCCTGAGGTTTCAACACCCTCTGCCACAACGGACATATCGAGACTATGCGCCATAGTTATAATGGCTTTAACGATAGAGGCGTCACGTTCATTTTCAGTTATATTATCAATAAACGATTTATCAATCTTTAATGTGCCGACAGGGTAACTTTTGAGATAGCCTAACGAGCAGTAGCCCGTGCCAAAGTCATCAATTGATATACCTATATCCATATCCCTGATAACCTCAAAATCCAAACTTCCTTTTTCACGGCTTTCTATCAATGTATTTTCCGTAATTTCAAGATTCAACAATTTCTGATCTACATCATATTTCATTAATAGTTCTGTTAAATGTTTCACTATTTCGCCCTTCATGAACTCTTTTCCAGAGACGTTAACCGAAATATTAAGAAGAGGAAAACTGTTTTCTTTCCAGATGACTAACTGGCGACACACCTGTTCTCGCACCCATTTTCCTATACATATAATCAAGTTACTTTGCTCAGCAACAGGAATAAACTCAGCAGGAGATATAACGCCTCTTTCTGGACAAACCCAACGGATCAATACTTCCGCACCTATAATCTCCTTAGTGGCAGGATTCACCTTCGGCTGGTAGTAAAGTGTAAACTCATTATCTTTAAGTGCTTTTCTTATACTATTTTCAATATCCAGTTGAGCGATTAACTTTTCACTCATCTGTGTTGAATAATACCTGTAGCAACTACGACCTTCGTCTTTAGCTTTATACATCGCCACGTCAGCATTTTGTATAAGCTCTCCCGGTGTTTTTCCGCCGTCAGGATAGATAGCGATACCAATACTACAGCTTACATAAAACGTTTGTTCACCTACATAAAAAGCCGATTCAAACATTTTAATAATTCTGCCGGCGAGAGCTGTTAAAGTTGACAAACTATCTACTTCAGATTGGGCCAGGAGAACAAATTCATCTCCCCCCATACGAGCAAGGATATCACTCTCACGAATTAGACCTCCTAGTCGCTCAGAGACCTTCACTAGTAACTGATCACCCATCCCATGACCATAGATATCATTTATTTTTTTAAAATCATCAAGATCAAAATAAAATAAACCAAAGCAATAACAATTACGTTCCGCGAGTGCTATAGCGTGCTGAATATGCTCAGTCAGCATCCGGCGATTGTAAAGATTAGTGAGTGGATCATAAGTTGCCAGCAATTCCAGTTGTTTATTGGCATTTTCTGCAGTCTCTTTTGCTTTTAAAACCTCTGCGTTTCGAGACTCGATGGTTTCAAGCATACCTGCAAAGTGTTGCGTTAATACTCCAATTTCATCACGGGAATCAGTTTTCTTCAGATAAGAAGATACTTTAGTATAAGAACCTTCTCCTTCTCCTTCTCCTTCTCCTTCTCCTTTTAATAAATAGCTGTTAACTATCGCATCGCTTGAATCTTTTAAATCATTTATAGGATTTATTATTTGCTTTGCAATTTTTCGATGAAGTAGAAACATAATCAATAGAGAAACCAAAAACTCAAAGACAAATATTACAGCAAATTGAATTTTACGTTTGCTATTTTTTAACAAAAGCTCATTTACAAACTCTGACTTCCCATAAAAGGCCTCATTCACAAATTTTCTGGACCGCTTTACATCGTTCAAATAGTATCCATTAAATAACTCAACTGCCTCAACCATTTTATCATTCAACGTCAAGCTTAATATTCTATTGATATCAATTCTTAACTTATCAAAAACCGGCTCGACCTCATCTGCCAAATAAACATCACTAATAAATTCATTCTTGCGTGCGATTTCTCTAAACTCTGTCAATAAGGATTGAAAGTCCTCCGCCAGGGACAAAACTACCGAGTCATTCTCGTAATTTTTAAAATAAATAATCTGTATGAGCTCTTCATTGGTATAAGCCAGGCTAGCTTCCAGCCTCGAGAGAATGTTTTTTTGTAATGTCAGATCAATAACAACCTTATTACGATTATTTAAATCGGCAAAGAAGACTGCAAAAGTAAGAGAGATAAATGTCAGACTGATCACAAAAAACGTAAGAGGTAGCGAAAACTTCTTAGCAATAGTAAGTTTTTCCATCGATGAGGAGATTTTCATTTATGCCCCCTTCATCTAACCGAAAAAACCTGCACTCTATTATTAGCAGTGTCAGCCACAAATAGATGTCCGTCAGGACCTATTGCCAATCCATGTATATTTCCAAACTCTCCAGTTTCTCTACCGGTAGAGCCAAACATATACTGAAACTCTCCTTTACTATTAAACTTCTGAATTCGATTGTTGCCGATTTCTGCGACATAAATATTGTCCCGACTATCGATAGCAACACCTGAAGGCTTTTTAAATTCTCCAGCCCCACGCCCTTCCTGGCCCCAGGATGAAATAAACTTTCCATATTCATCAAATACCTGAATCCTGTGATTACCCAAGTCAGATACAACCAAATTCCCATTGCTCATATGTTTTACTGCCTCAGGGCGATTAAACTGCCCATTCTCAACACCCGCCTCCCCAAAACTAAACTTAAACTTCCCATCGGAATCAAAAACACTAACCCGGTTGTTGCCAGCTTCTGGCACATACAGCAAACCGTTTTTGTGAAATGTCATAAATTCAGTCTCTTGCGTTTTCCCCTCCTCTGTTCCATAGCCACTATAAGTCAGAATATGTTGGTATGCAGGTGTGTACTTTTTTATAAACCCAGACAAATAATCAGCAACATGAATATTACCGTCACTATCTATCGCTATTCCTTCCGGTTTTTTGAGATTGCTTTCTTTTTCGCCTTTACCACCAAACATTATGATGTAGGTACCATCAGGCTTAAAAACCTGAACATTGGCATTCAGTGCATCCGTAATCATGACATTACCGAACTGATCAAAGGCAAAGTCTTCTACATAGCTAAATTCTCCTTTGCCAGAGCCTTCGGAGCCGAAAGTAGTTATGAACTCTGCATTATTGTCTTTCTGGGAGCAGCCTATGCACGAAGCAATAAGCAGAAAAGATAATAAAAACCGGCTAACACCCGAAGTTAACATGAATATATCCTTATAAAGCAGTGCCTTAATACTCGTATCAAACTGACAGACTCACTTATCCCGCAGTTCTTGTCCCTATTACCCCTTCCAGTTACCTATCGGAATTCGCCTGAAGAAGGACTTTGGCTGCCGTGTAAAATCGTGTTTACTTCGACTGTTACCCGATTAAATATAGTTCTGAATATACTCACGACTAAGCTTAATATACTCAAAATGGTACATTGCTCAGAGTTAATTTATCTGGTTCTTCTAGTTCAAAACTAGCTGAAGGAGGCTTACCCCAAGCGCAAATCACCAGAGCTATCATGACTCCTTTGTGGCGAAAATGGCCTACCCCTGCCCCCCACTGCGGTGTCCGCTTTGAATATTCCGGCTATCTGATTGATCTCATTAAAAGCCGCCCCGAACCTCCTCCGTGTCACTAAGCGATTGTTAGACCCAATCCAGTCTAACTACCTCTATAACCACTGACGGAGGTATATCATGTCTTGAGTAATAGGCCTTTCCGCTCGGCAACCATGGAACAAAGGTAAACTGGTTGGCCAAAAGAAGCCGCTAAAACTCAGAGAAATCTGGGCATTCCGGATCAGATTGCAGATCAACCTGCAACACCGTGAATTGGCGATATTTAACCTGGCAATCGATAGCAAACTACGGGCTTGTGATTTAGTAAATCTGCGGGTACGCGATATTGCTAAAGGCTCAGCAATTCAATCGCGAGCTATGGTATTGCAGCAGAAAACTCAAACGCCTGTTCGCTTTAAACTGATGGAGCAGACCCGAGAAGCACTGTCAAAGTGGCTACAGGTACCTGGTGCCAACAACAGCGATTACCTTTTCCCTAACCGCACAGACAGATCCAATCATATTACAACGCGGCAATATACCCGTATCGTTAAACGTTGGGTAACAAGTATTGGGCTTGAGGCTTCCGCATACGGTACGCATTCGATACGGCGAACGAAGCCTGCGCTAATCTACAAGCGCACTAAAAATTTGCAAGCTGTTCAATTACTACTTGGACATACCAAGCTTGAGAGCACAGTACGCTACTTAGGTATCGATGTTGATAATCCTCTGGTAATAGCAGAGCAGACAGAGGTGTAACAGCCTAGCCAGAGCGACATGGAAAGTCGCTTTATGCCAGAAAACGGCGTCCGGATTAACCTGGCAGCTCACCTTAGGGGCATAAATCCTAATGATAGGATCTGACTCTTCTCGGCAACAAGCAGGCCTTTCCCAAGATCAGTATCAATATTCATCAGATTTTCCAGAAATATTAACTGTCGTACTTAACGCTGTATTTTCAGAACGTTACCCATGACTCTCAATAAAAATAATTCTCTTTTCGTTTAAATCCTGAAATTTTTATCATTTTATTGCTTTACTATCGGTCATACGACCTATAACATAATTATTCAATATTTACTCTTCGGGCTGCCAGTCGACAAGAATGTTGACCTTCATCTACCACTCCTGGTTTCCGGCAGCCTGCTTTTTCCCTGAGGAGAATTTCCATGCCCCGTACCTACAAAATAACAATCAACGGACAAGAAACAACGGGTGAAAATGGCACCTTGAATGTTGTAAACCCAGCAACCGAAGAGGTCTTCGCCTATGCCTCGCAAGCTTCCGATAATCAGTTAGAGCAAACTGTTCAGGCTGCGCAAAAGGCGTTTACAAGCTGGAAAGAAACTACCCTCGATCAACGTAAATCGCATCTCAAAGCCATCGCAATCAAACTGGAAGAACATCAGGAAGAGCTGGCAAAACTTATCACCCTGGAACAGGGTAAACCGCATAACCTGGCAATGATGGAGGTTAGCGCTGCAATTGGCTGGCTACAGGCAACCATTGCCCTGGATCTACCGGTCAAGGTCATTGAGGATAGCGCAGCAAAACGCATTGAACTGCACCGTAAGCCGCTAGGTGTAGTGGCATCCATCACTCCGTGGAACTGGCCGGTAATGATTGCCGCCTGGCATATCTTTCCTGCCCTGCTTGCCGGAAATACGGTCATTTCAAAACCTTCAGAACTGACTCCGATAGCGACACTCAGAATGATTGAACTGATTGCCGAACTGCTGCCTAAAGGTGTCATTAACTCTGTGTGCGGGGGTGGCGAAATAGGTGCTGCGATATCGCAACATCCTGGAATTAATAAAATAGTCTTTACCGGCTCGACTCCGACCGGGCAGGCCATCATGCGCAGTGCTGCCGGTAATCTAAAACGCCTGACCCTCGAGCTGGGCGGTAATGATGCTGGCATTGTTCTCCCTGATGCTGATCCGGAAAAAGTTGCACCCGCTATATTCCAGAGCGCCTTTCTCAATATGGGGCAAACTTGTGCAGCCTTAAAGCGGCTATATGTACACGATTCAATCCATGATTCTCTGTGCAGTAAATTAACAGACATTGCTAATCAGCAAATCGTTGGTGATGGCATGGCTCCGGAGACTAGCTTTGGGCCGGTACAAAACCCGAAACAATTACAGATAGTTAAAAAGCTGGTAGAAGACGCTGTCGATAATGGTGCGACTGTTCTCTGCGGCGGTGAACCGCTGCAACAGAAAGGCTACTTCTACCCACCAACTCTGATTACCAATGTTGATAATGGCTGCAGGCTGGTTGATGAGGAGCAGTTCGGCCCTGTTTTACCTATCATCCGTTATAGCGACGTTAACGCTGTAATTAAAAAAGCAAACGACTGTGAGAATGGCCTTGGCGGCTCTGTCTGGTCATCCGATCTGGAGCAAGCTGTTGAATTGGCTAAAAAACTGGAGACAGGTACTACCTGGGTAAACAACCATGCAGAAGTACTTCCTCACGCCCCCTTTGGTGGCGCCAAGATGTCCGGTATTGGTGTTGAATTCGGAGCAGAGGGTCTGGAAGAATACACCCAGATTCAGGTTCTGAGCATAACTAAATAAAGTAAAGTACAAGCAAGGTAAGCCATATTACTCTGGCTTACCTTGCACAACAGAACTTATTTCAACGGTTCTAAAGCGATAGCCATGATCTGTGCGTGCATGCGTTCACGCAGCCCTTCAAATTCAGGTTTACGAGGCAGGCCATAGCCCATATGGATCAGTGAACCCTCAATCATTGAAGAGATCATGGTTGCTCGCTTTAAGCATTCCAGTTTACTCAGAGCGGGCATTATTGCCTGAATCAACATTGCCAGATCTTCCCGGTGCGTTTCATACATATAGGCCAGCTGCCCACGACTTACGTCGTTCTGAAAACCCATCGCCCAAAGCTGGGTAAAGAAACCGCAGGTCTCCTTCTCATCAGCAACACTAAGCAGATACAAAATATAGTTAGACAGCAGTTGCTCAGAATTCCCCTCCGCATCTTCTTTAAAGCGAGCCAAACTAGTTCTGTAGCTATCTATCCGGGCCCTTAGTAGAGAATCCAAAAGCTCGTCTTTAGACTCGAAATAGTATTGCACTGTGCTCAGCCGGATTCCCACATCTTTTGCAACACGACGCAGGGTCAATTCTGAATAGCCTTCATTGATGAAGATAGCCGTTGCGGCTGCAAGAATTTCAGCTATCCGATCCTCACGGTTCTTCCTGACCCGAGTTTTTTTTACCGCCTGATTATCCATACTTTTCCTGCAGTTAACGCTATTCAAAACAGCATTATCGGTCATATAACCGGTAAAGTACAATTGCACCCTTGACTTTATCGGTCATCTGACCGATATTTGATATAAGTCAAGTGACCCATAGTTGCTTGATGGCCCATTTACATAAAAAAAACAAACCATGGGGGCAAATATGCTTTCTCGAGTTTCAAGGGGATACCAGATTCCAGTCAGTGCAAAAAGCGTACTGGCTATTGCAATTGCGGTATCCCTGCCATTACTTCCTTCCACTGCGCATGCAACCAGTTTCGAGTTAAAAAACGGCCTGAATGTTGAGTGGGATTCCAGCATTTCTTACGGCACCATGTGGCGTCTTGAAGACCAAAGCGCAAAGCTGCTCACCGATCCGGTAAGGGACGACGGCGACCGCAATTTCGATCAGGGGCTGGTTTCAAATCGTATTAGCTTTATCACTGAAGCCGACATCAGCGGCGAAAACAGCGGCGTGTTTGCTCGTGCTTCTGGTTTTTATGATGATGAAGTGAAAGATAAAAACCTTTCCGATGGGGCTGATGAGCTACATGGTTCTAATATCAAGCTGCTGGATGCTTTTTATTACACCAGCCAGGATTGGGGCTCTGTTCGTGTAGGTAATCAGGTTGTTAGCTGGGGTGAAAGCTTCTTCCTGCCAGGACTCTCTGCCTTGCAAAGCCCGATAGACCTGACCAAGTTCAATGTTCCCGGCGTCGAACTCAAAGAGATATTCCTCCCGGAAGAACAGATCTATGGCCAGTTCAACCTGACTGAAGAACTGACTCTGGAAGCCTATTACCAGTGGGACTGGAACAAGCACGATTTTGATGGTGTCGGTAGCTATTTCAGTAGCTTCGATTACTTCGGCCCAGGTACGCAAGACTTTCCTGCTGATTACTTCGGGCCTGGCGCTCCGGTAGTGCCTTTTACGGGCTATCAGGATGCCAGTGCCTCCGGCCAGTATGGTGCAGCGCTTCGCTATATAGCGACCAACCTGAACGATACCGAATTCGGCCTCTACTTCCTGAATTTCCATGACCGGGTTGGAATTCAGGTGTTCGATGCGGATGGTTTTCACTACGAGTATAAAGAAGATAACAAGGCATTCGGCGCTAGCGTCAGCACAACGCTGGGCAACACCAACGTAAGTGGTGAAGTTTTCTATCGCCCTGATGCACCGGTATATCCAGTCGATTTTGCTTCTGTTGGTGAAGCTGACATCTGGCAGGCTCAGGTTTCCTGGATCCATAACTTTGGTCCTAGTGCCATTGCCGACGATATGGATTTTGTGGGTGAGGTCGCTTACCAGTACGTTGACGACGCAGAGTTCGGCACCGAACTGGGCTACGGCTCACAAGAAGCTACTGCAGTTGCCGCCGAACTGGACCTGTACTACAAGAACGTTCTGCCATCGGTCAACCTGATCATCCCGATCGGCTTTGTTGCCAATGTAGACGGCACAGCAGCAGACCAGATGGTTACTTATGATGAAAAAACCTACTCCTGGTACACCGGTGTCACTGGTACCTATGGTGACAACTGGAACTTCTCAGCCAAGTACACCAATTTCTTTGGTGACGGTAACGATGAGTTAACCGGCTCCCATAAACAGGGACCCACCGCATCACTGGGTGACCGTGACTTTATCTCCCTGAACGTCAGCTACAGCTTCTGAGGGCAAAATCATGACTATTAAACACACTCTTTTTTCATTAGCTGTAGCAGGAAGCATTGCCGTTTCAGGCGCAGCACTTGCAGGCAGTAAAGCCGATGCCGACCGCTTAGGTAAAGGCCTGACGCCAACCGGTGCAGAGATGGCAGGTAATGCCGACGGTACCATTCCAGCCTGGACAGGTGGCCTGACAACTCCACCCGCCAACCTGGGATACAAAGGGCCCGGCGATCATCACCCGGATCCTTTTGCCGATGAGAAACCGCTATTCACCATTACAGCGGACAATTACCAACAGCATTCTGACAAGCTTACTGAAGGACAAAAAGCATTATTTATTAAATATCCAGACAGTTACAAGATGTCGGTATATCCAACTCACAGGACCCACGCAGCACCGCAGTGGATCTATGACAACATTAAGAAAAATGCGGTTAATGCGTCCCTGAGCCAAAGCGAGCTGGGCGTTGAAAACGCCTATGGCGGCACGCCGTTTCCTGTTCCTCAGACCGGCTCCCAAGTAATGTGGAACCATCTGCTTCGCTGGCAAGGTCAGGCGACTGAGTATGTCAATGACACTGTTCTGGTACAGGCTAACGGTTCAATCACCACCGGTGGTGAAGAGAACTACGAGAAACATAGCTACTATCAGAAAGATAAGAAAGATCAGTTTACCGGCGAATACTACACCCTGGTTAATGAAATACTCGCACCAACCAGCCGCAAGGGTGAAACCCTGCTTTTCATTGATCCTGTAAATCTGGACCAGGATGATCGGAAAGCATGGATATATATCCCCGGCGCACGCCGCGTCAGGCGAGCACCGAATGTTGGCTACGATGGCCCTGACGGAGCATCCAGCGGCACCCGCACGTATAACGACAACTTCATTTTCAACGGCGCAATGGACCGTTTCGATTGGAAACTGGTCGGTAAGAAAGAGATCTATATTCCATACAACGCTTACAAAATGGATGATCCAAGCCTTAAATACACAGACCTGGCTACCCCAAACCATCTAAACCCTGAACATATTCGTTACGAACTGCACCGGGTATGGGTTGTGGATGCAACCCTGGCTGAAGGTAAGCGCCATGTATATGGCAAACGAACGTTCTACTTCGATGAGGACAGTTGGGTAGCCGTATTGCAGGACTCTTACGATAACCGCGGTGAACTGTGGCGTGTTCATGAAGCACAGCTGAAAGCGGCTTACGAACTACCTGGCGTTGTGCAACGTGGATTTACTACCTACGACCTGAACTCCGGGGTCTACCATGCTTCTATGCTGATGAATGAACAAACGCATCTTCCCATCTACACGATCCCACGTGATGACAAATTCTACAGCGTAGCCGGGCTTCGCAAACGTAGTAAGCGCTAGTCTTTCCCCCTCCGGGCGGCCCTCCCCCTTCGGGCAGCCCGGCCCTAATTATCTATTTAGTACGAGGTGATTTATGTCTTCTAATAAATCCAACAAATCAACATCCCCATCCCGTCGCAGTTTTATCAAAGGCCTGGGCGCTGCCGGTGCAATGGTCAGCATTGCTACAGTACCGATGGTAAACGCGACAACAACCAAACAACAAACAGGTTATGACGTCATTGTTCTAGGCGGTGGCTTTGCCGGTGTCACGGCAGCAAGGGATCTGAGTCAGGCAGGCAAGAAAGTACTTCTGCTGGAAGCTCGTAACCGCCTTGGTGGTCGTACTTTCACATCCGAATTTGCCGGTAAACAGATCGAGCTGGGCGGCACCTGGATTCACTGGACACAACCGCATATCTGGGCCGAAGTAACTCGCTATGATATGGCGTTAACAGAATCCGAAGGTGCTATTCCGGAAAAAGCGGTCTGGTCACAAAATGGCAAGCTGGCAGAAGGCTCGCCGGAAAAGCAGTGGGAAGTCTTTCTTAGTTCATCGCAGAAATTCAGCGGTGAATACGCCCGCAATCTCTATCCACGACCATGGGACCCCTATCATGTTCCGGAGCTAATGAAACTGGATCATATGTCAGCGGCTGACCGCATCGATGAGATTCGCAATCAATTGAGCGATGATGAATATCAGATGTTAAATGCCTTTATGACACTGAACTGCCATAACGATCCTTCCACCAGCGCTTTCGTCGAGATGCTCCGTTGGGATTCACTGGGTGGTTACGATATGGGACGTCTGATGGATGCCGCCGCTCACTATAAGCTGAAGGACGGCACCATCGGCCTGATCAATAAAATGCTTGAAGACAGTAATGTTGATGTACGAACCAACACTCCGGTTTACCGTGTCGAACAGAGCGATAAGGGGGTCCGTGTATTCACCGAAGATGACGAAATTTTCACGGCAAAAGCCTGTATTTCTGCCCTGCCTATAAACGTACTTGATGACATTGAGTTTGAACCTTCACTCAATAATGCGAAGCAACAGCTGAGCAAAGATGAGCATACCGGCAAGGGGGTAAAGCTCTATATCCACGTCAAAGGTGAAAGCAAAAAGTTTGGTGCCTTTGCCACAAAAGACCATCCCATCCAGTTCATCTTTACCGAGAAGCTCCTGAAGCAAGACGAGCAGATCATGATCGCCTTCGGTACCGGTAAAGGCATGGATGCAAACAATAACGACTCTATCGAAAAAGTTGTTCAGGAGTTCCTGCCTGATGCAAAAGTAGTTGAAGCATTCGGTTATGACTGGACTCTGGACCCCTTCTCCCGTGGCACCTGGGCCACCCTACGCCCCGGGCATATCAGTAACTATCTGCAAGATGCACAAAAGCCCGAAGGCCGCTGTTACTTCGCAGGTGGAGATATTGCCAACGGCTGGCGCGGGTTTATTGATGGAGCCATCGAAAGTGGCGCACATGCTGCACAACAACTGATCGACGACCTCGGCTAAAGAGGTAGGTGACGAACCATGAAAAAAATTATTTTAGTTACTCTGCTAAGCACTCTGAGCTTACCAACATTTGCCGATGATACCTGCAGCATTGAACGGGGCAGCGAAGTCTTTAACAAATGCACAGCCTGCCACCGTATCGATAAGGAACAGAGCCATTTTGTTGGCCCTAATCTGCATGATCTGGCAGGCCGAATCGTTGGCAGCGCAGAAGGTTTTAAATACTCCCGCCAGTTGCGCAAAGACAGTCGAACCTGGAACGCTGAATTGTTTGACCAGTTCATCACCGCTCCGGCTGAAATGTTCCCCCGCACCCGTATGGCATTTGCCGGCCTGAAAAAATCCCAGGAACGTGCCGATCTGTACTGCTTTATTAAGAATTTGAAAGAGGCTTCAAAATGAAACGTTTTATTACTAATGCAGTTTTCACCACCGGCATTATGCTGGCGCCATTCTCTGCCATAGCTGCGGATATCACCGACACGCTTGCCGCAAAGTACAAACTTTCTGAGCAAGCTTTTGCCGACAATAACACACAGGTACTTCTGAACGAGTTTTACGCCTCGGATGTTTATGTTGTCGGCGAAGGCAGCGCTCCTCTCAGCGGACATGAACAACTGGCCCCGGTATTAAAAGAGCTAGTTGAGGGCGCAACAAAAATAGAACTTACACCTGAACGAACTAACCATAAGGGTAAGGATACAGTCTACGATTTTGTCAATTACCGCGTCTTTCCGTCTGATGGCTCTGAAGACTTCAATGTCCGATCTCTACTGGTATGGCAAAAGATCAAAGGTGACTGGCGGGTAATCGCAGACATGTACACCTTTGGTGAGTACAAAGAATCGAAATAACCGCAGTGGCAATCATGAAAACAACAATAAACTACATAGTTGCAAGCTTGTGCCTGCTGTTCAGTAGCTGGGCGTTAGCCGCCCAGCCTGCACAAATCACACCGCTTGCTTTTCAAAGTCTGATGACAGATATCACCAGTACCGAAGGACAGGTCATCGCTGTGGGTGAGCAGGGACATATTCTCTTTAGCCGGGACAACGGCCGTAGCTGGTCGCAAGGCAACGTTCCGGTTGATAATCTGCTGACTGCAATCACCATGCTGAATAAAAAAACCGCCTGGGCTGTAGGACATGACGGTGTGGTAATAAAGACTGAAGATGGCGGCGCAAACTGGAAGTTGATCTACAGTTTTCTGGAAAACAGCAGTGCTGAATTCGTCGATCCATTACTGGATGTTACTTTCTGGAATAACCGTAACGGAATTGCCGTGGGTGCTTTTGGACAGTACTACCGGACTCTTGATGGAGGTGCCAGCTGGTTAAATCTGAGTAACGACCTGCCAAATGAAGACGAACTTCATCTCAACTCTATCTTGCGCACTTCGGATCAGGAGCTTTGGATCGCATCGGAATACGGTACCGTTTTCCGTTCATCAGACAACGGCCAGAACTGGAAAACAGTTACATTTCCGGCAGACGGCAGTTTTTTCAGCCTCGCTTACAAACCCGATAGCCGGGATGTAATAGTAACCGGCATTGCTGGAAGTACCTTCAGTTTTGACCTGGATAACGGTGAAATTTCTCAGCGTCCATTGCGAACCAGTCAAAGCATATATGATGTTCAACTGGTTAATAACAAACTCCATTTTGTAGGGGCCAACGGAATCTGGCAACAAGGAGAAAGCTTAAAGATAGATGACAATCGATTCAGTCGTCATGCCATTACCCCGTCCGGTGACGGCATGTTCTGCATCGCTACAGCACAAGGTATTCAGGTCGTTAACGATGATGGTCCGATCATCGCACTGCAACTTAACGCTGAGGAGGATAAATGATGAATACCAATACTGCTCATTACACACGCCCGCTTGTAGTAAAAGCCATCTTCAATATTCGTCGTATCTGGCTTCTACTATTCACGCTGATTACCCTATTGCTGGGTTGGCAGGCTAGTAAAATTCAGCTTGCCGCCAGCTTTGAAAGCATGATTCCCCACCAGCACCCGTTTATCCAAAAGTACTTTGAGCACAAAGCTGATCTGGAATCAGGTAACGTTATCAGAATTGTGGTGGAGCAAGCTGAAGGCGATATTTTTGATGCTAACTACCTTAAGGTAGTCCAGCAGGTTAACGACAGCGTTTTTTTCCTTCCAGGGGTTGATCGCTCTTCCCTGCTGTCGGTATGGAGTCCAGCTGCTCGCTGGAACGAAGTGACCGCAGAAGGTTTTGACGGCGGACAACTGATACCTTCTACTTATAACGGCAGTTCCGCCAGCCTGGATCAGCTGCGTAAAAATATTGAACGTTCTTCCTATGTTGGTAGCCTGATTGCAAATGACTTCCGCTCAACCATGGTATACGTACCATTGATCGAACGGAATCCGCAAACAGGTGAAACTCTGGACTATCAGGCGTTCTCAGATCAGCTTGAAGTGGAGATTCGTGATAAATTCCAAACCGCTAAGGTGCGAATCCATATCAGCGGCTTTGCCAAGAAAGTGGGCGATCTTTTAGACGGTATAGTGCAGATTCTGTTCTTCTCCCTGGGCACTCTGACAATTACCGCCGTACTGCTGTTTATCTACTCACGCTGCTTGCGCAGCACCCTGGCACCGCTGCTGTGCTCAGTGGTTGCTGTTATCTGGCAGCTGGGCTTACTCAGTACCCTGGGCTTTAAGCTCGATGCATACTCAGTGCTGGTACCATTTCTGGTGTTTGCCATTGCCGTTAGCCACGGCGTACAGATTATCAATGGGGTCGCCCACGAATCGGCCTATGGTAAAAACAAACTGCGATGTGCGGAGGAAACATTCCTGCATATTTACAAGCCGGGCATGATCGCTCTGCTATCTGATGGTATCGGTTTCGCTACCCTGATGATCATACAGATCACGGTTATCCAGGAACTGGCCATCGCTGCCAGTATGGGTATCGCTGTTATTATCCTGACCAACCTCATCCTGCTGCCGATTCTCATGTCCTATCTGGGTGTCAGTAAAGACTGCATCGAACATGCCCAGTATAAAAAAACAGCCAATTCTGCACTATGGAATAGTCTTGCCCGATTCAGCCAGGCAACACCGGCTAAGTCAGCCCTGCTGATCACTTGCGGATTAGTTTTACTGGGCGTCTGGGGAAGCCAGGGGTTACATATCGGTGATATCGAAAAAGGCGCACCGGAGCTGAGGCCAGATTCCCGTTATAATCAGGACGTGGGTTACCTTAACAATCACTATTCTGCCAGTTCTGACCTGCTGACGGTCATGGTGGAAACCGCAGATAACCAGTGCAACACCTATCCGGTGATGACCGCAATGGAACGCTTCCAGCTCCATATGCGCAATGTACCCGGAGTACAGAGTGTTGAATCCATGGTGGACACCGCTAAATTAGCAATTACAGGCGTTAATGAAGGTAATCCCAAGTGGTTCTCGCTGCAGCGAAATAAAGATGCTTTGAATAATGCCGTTGCAGAAGTACCACCGGGCTGGATGAATGCCAAGTGTAATCTGGTGTCGATCTTTATCTCACTTGAGGACCATAAGGCAGAAACCCTGAAACAGGTGATCCATAGCATCCGGCAATGGTCTGAGAGTAATCCAGGTGACAACTTTAATCTGCAACTGGCAGCTGGTAATGCGGGGATTGAAGCTGCAACTAACGAAGTAATAGAGGTCGCACAGTATGAAATGCTGGCCTATGTTTACGGCGTCGTCTGTTTGCTCTGCCTGATTATGTTCCGTTCATTAAAAGCCGTTCTCTGCGTAGTTCTTCCACTAACTTTAACCACATTACTTTGCCAGGCATTAATGGCATGGCTTGGTATAGGTGTAAAAGTGGCAACCCTACCGGTTATTGCGCTGGGCGTCGGTATCGGTGTGGATTACGGGATCTATATCTATAGTCGCCTGCAGTCCTATCTGGATCTGGGCCATAGCCTGTCAGATTCGTTCCGTGAAACACTGTTAACCACAGGCAAAGCGGTCAGCTTTACCGGCATCACGCTGGCACTGGGTGTGGCTACCTGGATTCTTTCACCCATTCAGTTCCAGGCCGATATGGGCATTCTGCTCACCTTTATGTTCCTCTGGAATATGCTTGGTGCACTGATCCTGATTCCGGCACTGACCTGGTTACTCCATAAAAACAGCCAGCAAGCATCCCTCGCTAGCCAATTTTCCAGTTAGCTTTGATCCTGAATCCCCTGCTGCCATTGCGGCAGGGGTCAGCAAGTAGCTCCTCCGATGTCCGTAGAGTAACGAAAGCGAAAGTACGGCAAGCCTGACCAGAAAGTACGGTGTTTGCCAAGAGCGGGC
Organism: Amphritea sp. HPY; assembly: GCF_050870985.1. Taxonomy (NCBI): domain Bacteria; kingdom Pseudomonadati; phylum Pseudomonadota; class Gammaproteobacteria; order Oceanospirillales; family Oceanospirillaceae; genus Amphritea; species Amphritea sp. HPY. The sequence continues at coordinate 2,656,010 of NZ_CP194015.1, forward strand.
ATTGGGACTGACCTGGTGAATCAACACCCTGTGTTACTGCTTTACATTAAAGAGGCATAGCCCAGCGCTTTAGCGTTTCGCTAACAGGCAATATGTCACGAAACGTTACTCACATTTCAAGCCGTAACGGTGAATGATAGAACATCAGTCAATACTGTGCTTAAATGTTCGGACAAACCGACCTTAATAAGTGAGAAATCATGACTCAATTCTTACGTAGCGATCTACGCCGTCTGTGGTTGATACTGGGAGCAGTTGATGCCCTGGAGCGGCCGACACTGACCACCATCGTTCAGGCTCTAGGAATGCCTAAGCCCACCGTGAATGATGCCCTTAAAAAGCTAATGTCGGATCAGGTGCCTGATCTGAAAATAGTCAAAAATGGCCCCGTATATGAGATACACGAGTGGGGTGGGTTCATTACTAAAGCGGGTGTACGAAAATTCTACAACAACACCTTAAAGGACGACTGAGTCGCCCCTTCAGTAATAATAATCAGGGTCGAATAATTAGGGTCAGTGTGAATTATATTTTCTTCGACTGATCCCCCCTCAGCAACAGAGAAAAGGCCCGAAATCATCTTACGAAGCCAACAATTCCAATCTCATATTTCAGCTAAGTTCAGCCAGATAACACCCTTCTTAATCATGGCATAGAGCGACTCTAAGCGCCCTGCAGATAATCATCTGTAGTATCCCAACCCACACTACAGACTGGGCAAACCCCGTGTCAGATCAATTGCCTGACATCTTGCGATAAGGAACTATCATTACACATGGAATCACATAGTCAGTTTTGAAAATGTACTCTATGAAATACCTCGCATGAAACTCAACCATGCAAGGGCTTGATAATAGATTGTTAGATGCCAATTGGACGATTAAGTAATGACAATTGAAAAACTCCGTGGCTTTTTTGGGTGGTGCGCACTTATTAACATGGCATTACTTACATTTTGGATTTTATGGCTCTTGGTTGCCCATGACTTTGTCTATCACGTCCATGGGAAATGGCTCAATATATCGGTGGAGCAATTCGATGCGATTCACTACACCGGAATGCTCTATTTCAAAATGGCTATTTTCTTGCTGAATATCGTGCCGTATTTCGCACTGCGAATCATTGAAAAGGACAGCAGCACATAACAAGCGCGATCAAGCGAATAAATGGACCAGAGGAGAGTATATTTTCTCCTGCTGATGCCCCTTTCAGTAGCAGAGAAAATGTCCCGAATCCCTTCATTGTGTGAACAAGGTCTTTAGCATCTACAACTAGCGAGGGAAGCTCCGTTTCCCGTATTGCAGACGCGAAGCAACATTTTGCCGCGTCTGCCTGGCAAGGCATCTTCGCCTCAGATTATATCGACCGGCTTGTGCCGACCTCTTAAGTGTTCATCTCATCAAGGCTATCTATACCGCTGTTCCTGGCGACATATTCCATGAAGGTTCGCGCAACAATAGATAACTTTTTGCCCTTCAGATTAGCCAGATACCACCTGGTAACAATTGGCAGTTGCTCTACGTTAAGCTGGGCAAGGCCACTGCTGCCGCCGAAAGCGAGGGTGTGACTGGAAAGGATCGAAACCCCAAGGCCGGACATTACAGCGTGCTTAATCGCCTCATTACTTTCAACGACCATCCGTACATTTGGCTGGATGCCAAGTTCGTCAAATTGTCTTTCAATGGCATGTCGGGTGCCGGAGCCCTCTTCACGCATCAGGAAAGGCTGTTCTGCAAATCGTTGCAACGGCACCTGGTCGAGTTCTGCGAGGGGATGATTTTGTGGTGCAATCGCAACCAGCGGATTAGGCAAAAACTCCTGCAGCTCTAATGTGCGATTTTTGGGAGGATGACTGAATACGTAGAAGTCATCTTCACCGTGCGCCATCCAGTCGATGATCTGCTGCCGGTTGCCCACCTTAAACTCAACATCAATATCGGGATAATGCTGGAGAAAGTCGCCCAGCAAATGGGGAATGAAATACTTGGCTGTAGTTACTACCGCAAGTCTCAGGGTCCCGGCCTTAAGGCCTTTAAGATCTGCAAGTTTCATATCCAGTTGTTCAAAACAGCTCATAACCTCCCGTGCACTTTTCACAACCTCCTCGCCGGCCTGGGTAAACACCAGCTTGCGACCGACCTGATCATACAGCGGCGCACCGACAGCATCTGCCAGCTTTTTCAGCTGCATCGAGACGGTAGGCTGAGTTAGGAAAAGCTGTTTTGAAGCGGCGGTAACTGAACCGTTTTTATGTACGGCCAGAAGGATCTCCAACTGGCGCAGGGTACCAATCCGGGCATGAAGGCGGGACATATAACTCCAATAGCCGATCAATATATAGATAAATATCTATGCATATTATAGTTAATATCGATTTTTATCTATCTCAAAAAGAACTGATAATCCTCTGTACTCAGACTATGGCAGCCTGCAACTAAAGGAGAATTACTATGCAAGATCGCTCACTCTTTTTTGAACTCTTATCCGTCGCATTGCTGCTGTCAGCTGGCTGTGCCCTGGTTATGCTGGACCTGCCGGGATGGGGACTGGTCGTTATCGCTGCGATACTGGCAATCCTGTCGCTGATGCTGCGCACATTGAAACCAGAAGAACCAGAGCCTGTACCGGTAAAGATCACTGCTCATAACAGGCCTTATCGCTAATGCAGCTGGATGTGGTCGCAGCATTCTTCCTGTTGGGTGCTATGGCGCAAATATTGAAAGCTCCGGTAAAAATGCCCCGGGGGCTGTATCAGAGCCTGACCCTGTTTCTGCTGATTGCGATCGGGCTTAAAGGCGGCATTGCACTAAGCCAATATGGCAGTATCGATCTGCTGTGGCAGTCTTTGGCTATTATCGCCTTTGGCGCTTTGCTGCCCCTGATAGCGTTCCCACTCTTGTTGAATGTGGGTGGTCTGTCCCGGATTGATTCCGCCTCTGTCGCGGCCCATTATGGCTCAGTCAGCATTGCTACCTTTGCCGTTTCACTGGCGATTCTGGAAGGCCAGAATATCAGCTATGAGCCTTATTTTCCGTTGTTTGTTGCCCTGCTGGAGGTTCCGGCAATCGCCATTGGAATCTGGCTGGCCCGCGAACGCAACCAGCGTATAGAGCTCAAAAAAGTCCTGCACGAGATATTTCTGAATCAGGGGGTTTTGCTACTGGTCGGTGCCCTGCTGATTGGTTGGTGGGCAGGCGAACGTAGCGAAAAGTTATTGCCCTTTTTCGGCAGCCTGTTCCATGGCGTACTGGCGCTATTCCTGTTGGAGATGGGCCGGGTAGCTACCTCCAGAATCAGCCAGTTACGGCAGACCGGCTCATTTATCGCCAGCTTTGGTGTCATTATGCCGCTGCTGGGCGCAGCACTGGGGACAGTCCTGGCAATTGCTCTGGGATTATCTACAGGTGGCACCATTCTGCTGGCAACTCTGGGTGGTAGCGCCTCTTACATAGCAGTACCTGCAGCCATGTCTGTCGCTCTGCCCTCTGCCAACCAGAGCCTGTCAATCACGGCATCGCTGTCGATCACCTTTCCCTTTAATGTGTTGGTGGGAATCCCGTTATACAGCACCCTGATTATCGAATTAACCGCCTGACAGACTACCAGAGCGTACAAATAAGCATTGAAGCTAAGTACTGAAGCTACAACAACAGGAGATTTACCTTGAAAAAAATTAGCTGTGTTTTATCCCTTCTTGCCTGCATGGCCATGACCCCGGCACTGGCTGTGGAAAACGAATCCAGGCAAATAAGTAAGGACTATATAGCGGGTTTCCTTGCCGGTGCACGCCTTACCGACGGTGAGATCATTAAACATATCAAAAATACAGATGAAAGCAGCTCCGCATCCGGCTTTCTGGAGAGGGCATTCAAAACCCGGCTAGGAACACCGCCAGCCTCAGTTCCGGCAACCTACTATGCCGGCTTCTGTATACCGGAAGATGAACCCCGTACATCAGTCATCAGGAACATTGCCGAGCAATTTAAGCTAGTTAAGTATGAGCAGGGCACTTCACCTGACTCCCTGGTCTACCAGGCGGTTAAGATGCGTTATCCATGCAAGTTCTGAGAATGATTAACCTGGTAGCCCCCGTAAGGGGCTGCAAAAAGATTAACTGGATTATTTCAGTGGTGCCAGTCACCCTGGATTCCAAGTCAGAAGCGGCTGATATATTCTACAGGCATCAGCCTGGATGCAGAGGCTGATTTATTGCCGCTACAACTGCTTGAACAACCGAACGCCTTAGTAGGAAGCAAATAATGAGATCAAGACGCAGGATTGCAGGGAAGGAATATATCGCGCCCTGGGAAAAAGCATTCGATACGGTCCTGACACCGCTGGAAGAGTTTATTCACCGACAAACCACCAGTGGTATTCTGCTGATGTTGTTTGCGGTTCTGGCACTGGTTATTGCCAATACTCAACTCAATGAACCTTACCATCATTTTCTACAGTCCTACCTGACCATCGGTCTGGATGGGTTTCAACTGTCTAAATCCCTGCACCACTGGATTAACGACGGCCTTATGGCCCTGTTCTTTCTGGTGGTTGGTCTGGAACTGAAGCGCGAACTGTTAGTAGGCGAGCTCGCTAACGTCAAACAGGCACTTCTACCGATCATAGCAGCAGTCGGCGGCATGCTGGTCCCGGCACTCATTTACGTCATTTTCAATCCAAGCGGACACACCCTCAATGGCTGGGGTATACCGATGGCAACCGATATCGCTTTTGCTTTGGGTGCGCTGGCATTGCTGGGCAACCGAATACCTAAGAGTCTGCTGATGTTTCTGGTGGCCCTGGCAATAGTTGATGACCTGGGTGCGGTCATCGTTATCGCCCTGTTCTATACCGAAACCATCAATATCACTGCGCTGGTGCTGGCCGGTTTCTTTATCTTTACCCTGATCGGTCTCAACCTGGGTGGCGTCAGACGGATGACGCCCTACCTGCTGATCGGCTCCCTGCTCTGGATCGCCATGCTTAAAAGCGGTGTCCATGCGACGCTAGCCGGTGTACTGCTGGCCTTTACGATACCGATGAAACCCAAGTATGACCCTCAACGGTTGCTCTCCCTGATCCATGACAGTGCCGAACAGATCAAAAGCGCGTTTAAACAGAACGAAAATATTATCGTCAATGATGCCCTGAGATCCCGGGTCCGGGCACTGGGTGAAGGGATCTTCAAGGTACAGGCACCGGCCCAGACCCTGGAGCACAAACTACACCTGCCATCCGCGTATCTGATAATACCGATTTTTGCCCTTGCCAATGCAGGCGTACCTATCGAATGGTCTGACATCGGCAATGTCATTACCCACCCGGTCGCCCTGGGTATAGGCGCAGGCCTTGTCCTTGGCAAATTGATCGGTATCGCCGGGTTTACCTGGCTGGCAGTTAAAATGGGCGTTAGTGAATTACCGGCCGGGCTGAACTTCAACCATATCGTCGGCGTCGCCTTTATGGGCGGCATCGGCTTCACCATGTCAATCTTTATCGCCGAGCTGGGCTTCGCCCAACACCCTGAAGACCTGCTGATGGCAAAAACCGGCATCCTGTTCGCCTCGCTGATTGCCGGTCTGATTGGCTTCGTCTGGCTCTACCTGAAAACTAAAAAGGAAGATAACCCGACTGAATAATCCAGCTTATTGGTAAGTTCAAAGAGCGCCAATGGCGCTCTTTTACTTTTCCTGGCAGGAAAGCAACGCTTTCCGTTCTAGTCACTAAGCGAAGTGCATCGCTTGCCGCGTCTGACAGAATCCGCACCTGAAAAAGCCCCTTTTTCAGGTGCGGATTCTGTAACCCGTCCGAAAGATCCACCATACCGCAGCCATACATACCAGCAGGAACACCATTGTCATCCCCAGGCTGACGCCGATATTAACGTCTGCCACGCCATAGAAAGCCCAGCGGAAGCCGCTGATCAGGTAGACCACCGGGTTGAACAGGGTCAGGGTCTGCCAGGGTTCCGGCAGCATACTGATAGAATAGAATGCACCACCGAGGAAGGTCAGCGGGGTGATCACCATCAGCGGAATAACCTGCAACTTTTGAAAATCATCGGCCCAGATGCCGATAATAAAGCCGAACAGGCTGAAAGTGATAGAGGTAAGAATCAGGAACGCCAGCATCCACACCGGATGCAGAATACTGTAATCAACAAAGAGCCGGGCCGTCAGCAGAATCAGCAGCCCGAGCACCACCGATTTAGTTGCCGCTGCCCCGACATAGCCCATCACTATTTCGAATGGCGATACCGGGGCCGACAAGACCTCATAGATAGTGCCTGAGAATTTCGGGAAGAATATGCCGAACGAGGCGTTGGAGATACTCTGGCTCAGCAGTGCCAGCATCACCAGACCGGGAATAATAAAGGCGCCATAACCTACCCCATCGATATTACCCATACGTGAACCGATCGCCGTACCAAACACGATAAAGTAGAGCGAGGTAGACATCACCGGTGACACAATACTCTGCATCAGGGTACGCATAGTACGGGCCATTTCAAAATGATAGATCGCCCGGATACCATAGATATTCATGTTACTGCTCCTTATGTACCAGGCTGACGAAGATGTCTTCCAGCGAGCTTTCACTCGAATTCAGATCCCTGATCTCGATGCCCTGTTCACTCAGGCTGCGAAGCAAGCGGGCGACACCGTCGCCATTCTGACGGCTGTCATAGTTGTAACTTAGGAAGCTACCCTCTTGCAGCAGTTGCAGATTAAACTCTGCCAGGGTTTCAGGAATCCCTGGCAGCGGTGCTGTCAGATGCAGGTTAAGTTGCTTACTGCCTAGTTTCTCCATCAACGCCTGTTTCTCTTCCACCAGCAGGATCTTGCCCTGACGGATTACACCGATACGGTCGGCCATCTCTTCCGCTTCTTCGATATAGTGAGTGGTCAGGATAATAGTCACACCACGATGACGCAGCTCACGCACCATATCCCACATATCCCTGCGCAGCTCGACATCGACGCCAGCGGTGGGCTCATCGAGGAACAGGATTTCCGGTTCATGGGACAGTGCCTTGGCGATCATCACCCGCCGCTTCATGCCGCCGGACAGTTCGCGCAACTGGGCATCTTTCTTATCCCAAAGGGAGAGCTGGCGCAGCAGTTTTTCGATATATTCAGGGTTAGGCGCTTTGCCAAACAGCCCCCGGCTGAATGTTACCGTCGCCCAGACACTCTCAAAGGCATCGGTACTCAGCTCCTGGGGCACCAGACCGATCTTGCTACGAGCCGGGCGGTAGTCTTTGATAATATCGAAGCCGTCCGCAATTACTGTGCCGCCAGAGGGACTGCTGATACCGCAGATAATACTGATCAGGGTGGTTTTACCCGCACCATTAGGCCCGAGCAGAGCGAAGATCTCCCCCCGGTTGATATCAAGGTTAATGTCCCGCAGCGCTGTGAAGCCAGATTTGTAAGTCTTACTCAGCCCGCTGACATTGATAATATGCGGCATTTAGATTCCTTTTTAGAACAGCCCGATAGCACCCTGTTAGCCAGATAAGTGGCCAACACTTGTTGGCAGCTGCGACTACCGTTTAAACAATTTTTTCGGTGGATTTTTTCAGCAGGTCAGGAGCGGCAGGCTCAACTTATATTCAGCTGATGGTGATTATAACTATCATTCAGGAGGGCTGTATACGAGCCGCCGCTGGAAAGCTCGAGGTTGCACTACCTTCAGTCAGCTCCCTGAAGTACCGGGCTAAAACCACCGGGCTGTCAGCGCCCATAATACACCCAGTCTTCAGTCCTGCTTTGATACCGCTCTACTCGCCCTTCCATCGAAAAACCAGCTCAAGGGATCGACAATTACCCGGGGCTATACGCATATACTCACAATAATATCTACGTTAGATCAGTGTAATGTATACAATAATGCAATATTACGTAGACATTATCATGCTGCCTATTTATTATTCTCACACTTCCTCTATCTAACAATAGAGATCAGGACAGATTGCTAAGAGCCTGCCGCCCACTCCCGACGAGGGCTTCAGGACTTAATTTCAGAACATAATGACTCAGGAACCCAATCTCTCAGATATCACACGATGCTGACTTAACATTTCAAGGAAAACAGATTCGATGGCCAGAATAAGAGAACACAACCGGGAGTTAATCATTCAGGTGGCCAGCGAGCTTTTTGCAGATAAAGGATTTGCCGCAACTAAAATTATCGATATTGCAAACCGGGCAGGAATACCAAAAGCCAATATTTTTTACTACTTCAAAAACAAGAAAAGCCTCTATCTGAGCGTGCTTGAAACCGTCATCGAACTGCTATTGCAAGCATCTTCCCCTTTTCAGGAAAATAATGATCCGGTCATCGCCCTGAAAGAGTATATCCAGGCCAAAATTGCTATCTCCCAAAGCCACCCACATGCATCTAAAGTATTCGCAGTCGAGATGATCCTTGGCGCACCCCATCTGCCGAAAGAGATTGCTGACAAGATGACAGAACAAACCCAGCAAAGCAGCCGGCATATCCAATCCTGGATTGATCGGGGACTCATCAAACAGATAAACCCGCACCATCTGCTATTTACCATCTGGGCTTCGACTCAGACATATGCTGACTTTAACTGGCAGATATTAAAAGTAACCGGTAAGAAAAAGATGGATAAAAAAGACTACGAGCAAGCAGCTGACTTTATTGTCGAGCTTGTGCTCAAAGGATGTGATGTCCGTTCATCGATGGCCGAAGCAAACTATCCCCACTGGAAGTGGATATAACAATTTTAAGATACTGATCAGCTATCGTACAGAGCCTGGTCTGATTACGATTTTTTTTACTATCCATCGCAGAACAGAACAGAACAGAACAGAACAGAACAGAACAAAAGTATCGATAACGTCCTGGCACTGGAAAAGCGCGGGGGCGTTGAGTAATAACCAGAATACCCCAGCAAGAAAAGCCCGTTCAGAGCACAGTCTATTAACCCAAACGGGGGGAATTCTTTGTGCCTAAAGTCGACCTTCAGGGCTTTCTCACGCATGATTCCGGCCAGCACTTCGAAATCAAAAAACGGACGATGAGGGCTTGTTTATTCAGGCCTCTGTTAGCCGCTCCGGATGCACAAGAAACGAGTATTACCACTAACCAAACGTTTTTTTGAAGCATTGGCTTATGATACCTGGCTCATTTTCGTTTTTTGTAAACCAGTACTAGACTCAAACTCAATGTCGATTAGTTCCTTTTTTGGTTTAAATCATCTCAGGAGTTTATGTTATGTGCACATTCTCGCTTTCACGCCGCTATCGTTCGATACTGGTGTACAGAGAAAATTATCTGACCCTGGCGTTCTACATGCTGCTAGCTCTCGCCATCTCCCTGTCTTCTGTATTTGTCCATGCCGATACACTTTCCGGGAGCACCAGCATTGTCTCTCTGCCGGCGAGCCCGGTGAAGCTGGAGGTTGGTAACGATCTGACGCTTACCTCAACCACCATAGCTCCGGAACATAGTCCTTCGCCTCCGACAACACAATCACTGATATCGGAAGGCAAGGTGACCTTCCTGTTGGCGACCGATGGCAGCGGTAATCCTGTCCCTGCAAACGCTGTTGTCGACTGGGTGGATTTGATGCCGAAAAAGCTGGCCCCCGATGGTAGCGGGCAAACCTCAATCGACGTCGATCTTGATGCGCTTGGCTTCGTTGCGGGGACAACGGGTGGCTTTCGCGCGCATTACGTAACCGGGGGTGGGCGCGACAAAGTTGGGACACACTTCAGTGATCCCATCGATATCACTGCTACCAACGGCAACATTGACCCTCTGCCTGACAACGCCTTCACATACTCTCAAGGCTTCTACGGTTCCGCGCCCCTGGGCGAGGCTGCTGTGTCACTGCTGATCGATGAAGCGACCTGCGCAGATATTCTGGACGCACTGAGCGGAGTCTCGCTGCCGGGCTCGATCTACGATTGTTCAGACATCAATGTCCGCCATGACCTTGCAGATTTCCTCGTTGGTGAAGTCGGTAATGTCGGCGGTAATAAGGATGGCGGTTTCCTGCCGTCAGGCTTCAGCAAGAACAATCTCGCAGCCCAGACGATAACCTTGCTGCTCAACCTGAATCTGGACATGGTGCTGACCGGGGATGCTGAAGCGATCCACGACACCTACTTCATTAATATTGATAAAGTGCAGGATATTGTCGGCGGTGTGCCAGACGGAATCATCGATCCTGTGGCCACGACTAAGCCTGAACTCGGTGACTGCACGATCGTCAACACGACCGACTGCGATGCCGATCGAGCGCTTAATGACTTGGGTGAACGGGTCGAGGCGTTGGACGAGAGCGTTGTTGGAAGCCAGCCTGATGGCTCGACTGTCGGTGAGATTTTGGATGCCGCACTCGCATTACTGATGACTGGAACAAGCCCGCAAAACGTGAACAATGTAGAACTCAGCTCTGGTGACCTAACCGGGATTATCGGACTGATCAACGAGTCCTTCGACCCCGATCCAACAGGCTTCGTTACAGCATGTGATTACGATGCTCTGGTGTGTAATTAACCTGATCTGAGGAAACCTGAGCTGAAGAAATCAGCGCCGGCAGACCTCCGGGGGGAGGCAATAGTACTAACTAATGCTCAACCCCAGCGAGTCTGGCCCTGATTCCTTTTCAATAACTCAGGGAGGTTAGGTTAATGGCCCGCTCAGAAAGCGGGCTTTTTACTACCCCTGAGCAGGCATCCCCTCCGCTTCATTCTTGCAGGTGACCGACCTTTACCCAGATAACGGTTTCCTCCTCTACATATGGAAAGTGCGTGCTCATATGCGGGCTGCGTAACCAGCTGCCCGCAGGATACCGGCCATGTTCATCAATAAAGGTGCCCGATAACACCAGAATCTCTTCTCCACCAAAATGCTGATGCGGCACGAACCTTTCATTTTTCGGCCATCTGACCAATGCCGTGTGCTCACCTTCGAAGTCATGCAGAGGCATAACCTGCAGCCCTCCCTGACCTGGCAGCCAGGACGTTGTATCGGTATTGATCCTAACCTGGTTATCATCCCCGGCCGTAAACTGATCAAGCTTCACAAACAGCACACATCCTTCCTTGCTAAAGGGGGAATGTGAACTTCCGGGAGGGTTTCGGATATAGGTTCCTGCAGGGTAGTCTCCGGTTTCATCGGAGAAGACTCCTTCCAGCACCATAATCTCTTCACCGCCAGGGTGACTATGGGCAGCAAATGAAGAGCCTGGTTCATAGCGTACAATGCTGGTTACCTGCCCTGACTCTTTATCCTGTCGGGCCAGTGGCTTTCGCACGACCCCTTGTGCAGGACTTGGCAACCATGCCATCTGATTGCTATCGATCACCACCCGCACAGACAGATCCATATTCAACATCTCTAGCTCCTGCATAATTTAATTTCGACCGGCCATCACACCGCCATCCACATCCCAGATCGCACCTGTCACCCAGCTGGCACTATCACTCAGGAGAAAATCTATCGTATTGGCCACATCGGTGGCTGCACCTATTCTGCCGATTGGATGGAAAGCATCAAAGCTACTCAGTGTTTCATCAATATCATCCGGGTCTATAAAGTTTTCATAGATCGGCGTTTTCACTACGGCAGGCGCCACCGCGTTGACCCGGATATTATGTTCAGCCAGTTCCATCGCCATATGCTGAGTCAGCGAATGCAGCCCCGCTTTGGCCATAGAGTAAGCACTGGACGGTGTTGCTTTGATCGCCTGATGAGCCCACATAGAACCAATATTAACAATCGATCCGCCGCCCTGAGCTATCATGTTTTCTGCCACCGCCTGAGTAATAAAGAAAGTGGCGCGATTGAGAGCCATATACAGATCATAGTCAGCCATCTGATGCTCGGTGAACGGCTTAGGATTAAAATATCCTGCGGCGTTTACAAGGTACTGAATATGCTCATCCGTCTGTCGGATCGTTTCGATCAAAGCATCGATGTCAGCATCGCGATACAGATCAGCCTGCAAAATTTCTATCCGGCCGCTGCCATAATCTTTTAGCTTGCGCTGGGCCTGCTGCAACTTTGCCTGTGATCGACCGACAATCAATGTATTAACGCCCCGTTCGACCAGAGCCTGCGCTGTGGCCAGCCCCATACCGCTTGAACCACCAATAATTACCGCTTTGCTCGTGTTCTGAATAGCCATAGAATAAACTCCATCTGTTAATTTATAGAGCCAATCTATCTGCATACGGGCTGATCAGAAAAGTAAGTACAAACTGGTAAGCTAGGTACTTTTTGGTGCATCTTAATGAAAAATAAAGAGAAAATATTTACAAGAAAGTCTTCGTCTGAGCAGGCATCGAGGATGGTTGAGACCATTATCGGCTGCAAGTGGTCTCTGACGGTTTACCAATTGCTGGAAAACGGCATCAACCGGCCCGGTGAAATGGTGCGCTCGGTCGAAGGATTGAGTACCAAGGTGCTGAATGAGTGCCTGCGCCGTAATATTGATTTTGGCATTATTGACCGAACTACCTTTAACGAAGTACCACCACGGGTTGAATACTCTGTCACAGGCTTTGGCCAGAAATTTATTCGGGTTCTCGACGAAATAGAGAAGCTACAGAAAGATATAGAAGACGACTGCCATAATTAAAAAAGCAGGGACATCGCTGCCCCCGCTTTGCCCCTTCATTGCTCAGTTATCCAGCAACTCTATCCAATGCTCTACCGGTACTTTCGCCTTGGTTTCCAGATGCAGCTGGCAGCCGACGTTTGAAGTCACGATGCGGTCTGGGTTATCCCCGGTCAAAGCTTCCAGCTTATTGCTCAACAACTTCTGACTCATCTCTGGCTGCAAGATAGAATAGGTGCCCGCCGAGCCACAACAGAGATGCTTATCTTTAGTTTTGGTCAGCTCAAAACCGACACGCTGCAGAACCTCATCCACAGCACCACCTTGTTGCATCGCATGTTGCAGAGTGCATGGGCAATGTACTGCAACTTTGCCCTGTGGCTTGTCGGATGACGTGTTTACAGAAAGCTTAGTAAGATCTTCAGCGATCAGAATTTCGCTGATGTCTTTGGTGATTTCACTGATTTTCTGCGCTTTTTCAGCGTATGCAGCATCGTAGCGCAACGCATGGCCATAATCCTGAACCATTGCACCACAGCCGGATGCAGTCATTACGATAGCTTCTGCACCGGCTTCTACCGCAGGCCACCAGGCATCGATATTGCGCCGCATAAAGTCCAGACCTTCATCATGGGCAGCCAGGTGATAGCTTACCGCGCCACAACAGCCCGCTTTAGATTCTTCCACCAGCGTAATGCCCAGCTTATCCAGCACTCTCGCGGTGGAAATATTGGTATTCGGTGTTGCACTGGGCTGTGCACAACCGGCCAGCGCCAGCATCACCCGGTCGTGACGTTTGGCTGGCCAAAGACTGGTCGCCGCTCTTTTCGGCGGCATCTTAACCTTAATCGCTTGCGGCAAAATCGGCCGGAAGACCTGCCCCACTTTCAACAAAGGGCCAAAGCGCTTGGGATATGGCAGCACCATTCTCAGCCCCCACCGCATCAGTTTCTCGTTGAGCGGCCGGTCGAGTTTTTTCTCAATTTCGGCACGGCCAAAATCGATCAGCCGGCCATACTTAACACCGGACGGACAGGTCGTTTCACAACTACGACAGGTCAGGCACCGGTCCAGATGGGTACGGGTTTTTTCGGTAACTTCACCACCCTCGAGCAGCTGCTTAATGAGGTATATGCGGCCTCGTGGGCCGTCTCGTTCATCGTTAAGTTCCTGATACGTAGGACAGGTCGCAGTACAAAAACCACAATGAACACAGCTGCGCAATATCGCTTCAGCGTCCCGCCCTTCAGGTGAATCTTTATAGTAAGAAATCAGATCAGTTTTCATAGGCTACCCGCTTACATCCAGCTATACAGTCGACCTGGATTAAAAATACCGTCCGGATCAAAGGACTCTTTGATCCGCTTCTGGATGGTCTGAAGCGCAACTGGAGCGTTGTGCATCACTTCGGAGCTACGATCTCCACCAGCAAACAAACTGACCTGCCCACCAGCCTCCGTCGCCAACGCTTCCATCCGAGCTTTTTCTTCTGAACCAGAATACCAACGCTGTGCGCCACCCCAATCGATCAGGGACTGGCTATCTAACGATGAGATATCGGCTGCGGAATTGACAGAAAATCGCCATAAGGGAGCTTCTTTGCTGAAAAATGCCAGTTGCTGATGCCGCAGGTTCTCCCAGAACAGTTCTGCATCGGCAAGGTCATTGCCCTGCCACTCCTGCACCGTCGCATCAACCGCCGAGTGGGCACCTGACAGCCGCGCATACACTCGCCCTTCCAGCCAGCATGCTGCGGACAGCGGCTTCGGCTGCGTTGCCAGCGTGTTCATAAAATGGATCGCCTCTTTGGCCTCCATATCCCACACCAGGGTTCGGGTCGCGGCTGGCTTTGGCAGCACTTTCAGGCTGATCTCAGTGATCACACCCAGTGAGCCCATGGCACCAGCCTGCAACCTCGAAACGTCATAACCGGCAACGTTCTTCATCACCTGGCCACCAAATTTGAGGTGTTCACCGATGCCATTGATCAGACGGATACCCAACACATGGTCGCGAACTGAACCCGACCAGGGCCGCGCTGGCCCCGACTGATTGCAGGCCAGCGTACCGCCGATAGTGGCACTATCTAAAAAACTCGGCGGTTCAAACGCCAGCATCTGATTATTTTCCGCCAATGCCGCTTCGATCTCAGTCAGCGGCGTCCCCGCACGGGCCGTCAGTACCAGCTCTACCGGCTGGTAACTGACAATACCGGTGTGCCCGGACAAGTTAAGCGTATCGCCAATAGCCTCCCGCCCCATAAACGACTTACTGCCGCCACCCACAATGTTCAGCGGCTGTTTTGCCTGCCGGGCCATCAGAACCTGCTCTTGTAACTGCTTCGAAAGATCAGTCATTGGTAACCTCCTTAGGCTCGATCGAGCGATACTCCTGACAGCGGCGCAAGGTCGGTACGCCCTTACCCGGATTCAATGTTCGCGCAGGATCAAAGGCATCTTTAATCGCATTGAACTGCAGTAACTCCTGCTCACTGAATTGCACCGACATCTGGCGTATTTTTTCGATACCAACGCCATGCTCACCGGTAATACAACCACCGACCTCGACACAGAGTTCGAGGATCTTGCCACCAAACTCCTCGGTCTTTTCGAACTCACCCGGAATGTTTGCATCAAACAGGATCAACGGGTGCAGGTTACCGTCACCGGCATGAAAGACATTGGCCACACGTAGCTGATAATGCTCTGACATGCGCTGCATCTCGGTCAGCACATGGGCCAGTTGGCCACGGGGAATAGTGCCGTCCATACAGTAGTAATCAGGGGAGATTCTGCCGACCGCCGGGAAAGCTGATTTTCTACCTTTCCACAGCAACGCACGTTCGGCTTCGGTCTGTGAAGTCCTTACCGACGTTGCACCGAAGGAATGGAACAGTTTTTCAACCTGTTCGATATGCTCCTGTACTTCTTCAGCCGTACCATCGACTTCACACAGCAACAGCGCTTTGGCATCTTTCGGATAGCCCGCTTTAGCGAAATCTTCCGCAGCAGAAATGGCATAGGAATCCATCATCTCAAGGCCGCCGGGGATAATACCGTTGGCGATAATGCCACCCACAGCATCGCCGGCCTGCTGTACGTTTTCAAACCCGGCCATTACTACGCGCGCCTTTTCAGGCACAGGTAGCAGCTTGACCTGAATTTCAGTGATTACGCCCAGTAAGCCTTCCGAGCCATTAATCAGAGCCAGCAGATCCAGGCCGCAGTTGTCCAGGCCATCAGACCCCAGCGTGACCTTTTCACCCTCGACGGTAAGCATCTCAACACTCAGTACGTTATGCACGGTCAGGCCATATTTAAGGCAGTGCACACCACCGGAGTTCTCTGCGACGTTACCGCCGATAGTGCAAGCGATCTGGGAAGACGGATCGGGCCCGTAATACAAGCCATGCTCTGCCGCCGCTTCACTGATAGCCAGGTTACGTACACCCGGCTGTAATCTGGCGGTGCGGGTCAGTGGATTAATCTCGAGAATGTTACTGAATTTAGCCAGCGACAGAACGACACCCTCGGCATCTGGCATCGCGCCAGCACAGAGGCCCGTGCCGGCACCACGAGCGACCACAGGAATTGCGAAGCGGTGACAAATTCTCAGAACTTCCTGAACCTGTTCAACCGTTTCCGGCAGCACAACGATTAAAGGCATTTCGCAGTACATTGAAAGGCCGTCACACTCGTATGGCTTGAGTGTTTCGGAATCAGAAATTACGTATTCCGGAGCAATAAAGCGCCGAAACAGCTGACACAGTCCATCTTTATCAGGTTTATTAACCGTACTCATCAATATGCTCCATCAACCGGATCCGGATCTAAGCCCTGTAGAATAATGCTATCAACGATACTTAACTGACCGCTAACGAGTCCACGGACTTGCTAACTGGTCCTACCAGTTTTTAGAATAGGATAGTAAACATCTCTCAGCGACGGATCACATCGGTAGGATTGAAGGTCAGACTGGTTAACTGTTCAGGAACAGGTATAAACTGGTCCTACCAGTGTCTGACAGTCATGAACCAGGACAGCAGTCATGAACCCAGAGCTAAGAGTCATGAACCCAGGATCAACAGTCATCAATCCAGTAATCATAAACCTGGCAATCAGAACCCTATGAAAGAGAACAAACCGGTACCCATCGCCCATTCCATAGCCCATCACCTTGAACAACTGATTCTTGATGGCAGCCTGGCACCGGAACAGAAGATGCCTTCCGAGCGCCAGCTGTCCGCCAGGCTCGGCGTCTCGCGTTCGATAGTCAGGGAAGCGCTACATGAGCTCCAGGGCAAAGGAATCATCGAAACCCGTCACGGTAAAGGCTCTTTTGTGGCTAAGATCATCGCAGAGCCGGCAGATAACAGTCCGTTACTACAGTTGTTCTTTGGCCATTCCCGTACTCTGTACGACCTGCTTGAAGTACGCGCGCAGCTTGAAGGCCAGGCTGCCAACCTTGCGGCACAACGGGCCAATGAGAAAGATCATTACGTAATCACAAAGGCCTTCAACGCCATGGAGGTCGCTGATCCGTTAACTAATGCCTCCCTTGATTACGCCTTTCATAAGGCCATCGCTGAAGCATCACATAACCCGGTACTGGTCCACGTGCTCAGCAGCCTGAAAGAGTTGATGCTGCACTCGGTACAAGCCTCGGTTCTCAACCTTAGCCACCGTAAATCGTTCAAACAACAGATCGATAAGCATCACCGTCAGATCTACCATGCGGTTATCAGTGGTCAGGCGGAGTGGGCTCAAAAAGCCGCAATGGCCCATGTGCAGCATGTCAGCGATTCACTACGGCAGATTGAAAAAGAGGAACAAAGTATTATTCGTTCAGCAATTGAAGATGCCTGAATAACACACTGGTACGGTAAATGGACAAACGCTCTGACTTTCAGCGTTGTTTCACTAAACGTAGCTATGCTTAAACTGGACTCAAGAAGTACGAGGTACCAATCATGAACACTTATAGCATTATAGGTATTGCTCTTGCCTTTTTATTACTGACATCTCCCAATGTTATGGCACATAAAATTGCAGAACAGGAAAGCAGTGTTTCAAAGAGTCAAGTAACCACAGAACAAGCAATGCAATCTCAGAAAGAATTTTTTGACGCTTTCTGGGAGGAAGCTGATGATTATGAATAATCATCTATAGGTTAATTAATAATAGATAAACTGTGACCACTACAAATATCCGGGACTTCAGTGTCTGACAGATCCATATCGATCATATTACTCTCCTCTGGCAGTCCCGGTTTACCATCAATTGGCCATATCAGAACAGTTATAAATAACTGACCTTTAATAAAATCAAAAACAAAGAAACCAAATTGGAAGGAAAAACCGAGACAAAAAACTGGCCATAGGTCAGGGGCTGAGTAGAAGTAATTAGCTCAACGGAAACTAATTTCAGACAAAAAAAAGCCGGCAAAAGCCGGCGGCAAGACAAAGAAAGCGTCTAAAGAATGACAAGCTAGTACATTAAATAGGTCCCGCACACCGAAGGGGTTGGTGCACGGGACCTGAACCTGATTGACCTGAGTAAAAGCTGAATTTATCTCAGGTTGAAATCAGGTTTAGAAGGTAATGCGCATACCTGCCAGGTAACCCATATCAGCATCCTGCTCGTCAGAGTCAGCGATCTCAGCAAACAGGCTTACACCTTTCTGCTCAGGGAACTTATAAGTTACGTTAGCGTACCAACCGGTTACGTCGTCAGCACCGTCCTCTTCGAGGTTCTGAATACCCACTGCAACAGCAGTAGTAGCAGCAACCGGGAAAGCAGCAACCAGGTTGTAAACATCAGCGCTATCAGTTGAACCGTAATCGGCACCGAACTTAGCAAAACCAGCGTCGAAAGTTGCGCCAACACCCCAGGCATCAACGGAATCTTCGCCCTGCTCCTGATAGTCCTGATAAGCAGCCATCAGGCCAACGTTACCGATTGAAGTGGATACGAACAGGTCGGTAGACTGAGTGCCGTCGCTGTCGCCGTTACCTTCAGCTTCCAGGTCGGTGGAAACAGACACGAAGAAGTTATCAAATTCAGCATCGATACGAACTACGTCGTCGCCAGCATCACCGTTCAGATCGAAGATATCGTCTTCAACTACAGTCTCGTAAGCCTTCTCAACGCTGAACTCATCGCTTGAGTAGTTCTGCTTACCCAGGCGCAGATCGATATTGCCGCCAAAGGTCAGGCCCAGGTAAGCTTCTTCCAGCTTGCCGCCATCGATATCACCTTCATTGGCTTTTTTATCGAAGCTGTAATCCAGCTGACCGAAAGCAGACAGGTCATCGTTCAGGGCATAAGTGATACGGTTTTTCAGTTCCAGATCATCGAATTCCAGATCCAGATCCTGATCATCACCCACCTTCTGGCGCAGCTGAACCTGCAGATCGCCTTTCAGTTCATATTTCAGGCCATTACCTTCATAGATAGTGGCAGCGCTAACAGAACTTACACCTACAACACTGGCGATAGCAGCAGCTAGGACCATTTTTTTCATTTTCTTTCTCCAACTTATCGACAAAATAATATTTTTATTACGCTGTTTTTTTCGTCTGTAAAACAGGCGGGGAAAACACCAGACCCCTTTGAAAATTGATAATTGCAGGCGTTTTCAGCCTTTTCAGACCAAGCGAGCCCTACCCTCTATGAACACACAGAGGTAACAATCAGATTGATCAGTAATTAAGCAGCGGAGCGCTTAAATCGGCCCCGCTTTGTTTAGCTGAAAATGTACCTGCTGAGCTTTATCCTTCACCCTCGTTCACTGCGACTTCCGGCCCTTTAACAGCTCGGCGGCCGCGCAGGTACTCCAGAACAGGAGGCATACAAAGAACGATAATTGCGGTCAGAATGATGCCCAGTGTCAGTGGTCGCTCCCACAGGAAAGCAAAGTTACCATCGGAAATTACCAGCGCCCGGCTCAGGTTAGTCTCCATCAGACCACCGAGGATAAAACCAAGCAGCATCGGCGCCATCGGAAATTCAAGCAGCTTCAGGAATATCGCAATCACCGTAATAATGGCCATCATATGGATATCGAAACTATTAAAGCTGACCAGATACACCCCGGTAATTGAGAAGAACAGAATCAGCGGAATCAGGATCGGACGCGGAATTACCAGCAACTTCGAGATGTACGGGATCAGCGGCAGATTCAGGATCAACAGCACCAGGTTACCGAAGTACATGGAGATGATGACTGACCAGAAAACATCCGGGTTATCGATGAACAGACGTGGACCCGGCTGAATACCATAGGCAATCAAAGCACCAAGCATAATCGCGGTGGTACCGGAACCCGGAATACCCAGCGTCAGTAGTGGCACGAAAGAGCCGGTAGAAGCTGCATTGTTGGCAGACTCGGGAGCCGCCAGACCGCGCAGGGAACCCTTACCAAATTTCAGTTTCTCTTTAGCTGAGGCAATATTTCGCTCTAATCCATAGGCCAGGAAAGATGCGATAGTGGCACCCGCACCCGGCAGAACACCGACAATAAAGCCAAACACAGATGAACGGGCAACTGTCGGTGCAACTTGCTTAATTTCCTCGGTACTCAGCTTCATGCTGCCAAGCTTGCTCATATCAACCTGTTCTTCTTCCTCCTTGTGCTGCCCCTTAAGAACAGTCATCACCACTTCGGTCAGGGCAAAGGTAGCCATTGCCAGTAGCAGGAAGCTGACGCCATCGATCAGGTCGATATTGCCAAAGGTAAAGCGGGTAGCTCCGGAAGTTGTATCGGTACCGACAGTCGCAATCATCAGACCAAATACGGTCATCATCAGCGCTTTAATCACCTGACCTTTACCCGAGAACGCGGCAACCGCAGTCAGGCCGAGAATCATCAGGGCAAAGTAGTCAGTGGACTGGAAACTCAACGAAACCGTCGCCAGTGCCGGAGCCGCAAACAGCAACGCTATCGCCGCAACAGTACCACCGGTAAAAGATGAATATGCTGCCAGAGCCAGTGCCTTACCGGCCTGGTTCTTCTGTGCCAGCGGGTAACCGTCAAATGCTGTTACTACTGTACTGGCGCAGCCTGGCGCATTGATCAGGATAGATGAGGTGGAGCCACCAAATACCGCGCCATAATAGACGCCGGCCATCAGGATAATACCGGATGAAGGATCCAGGCCATAGGTGATAGGGATCATCAGCGCCACAGCAGAGATAGGTCCCAGACCCGGTAGCATGCCAATGAAGGTGCCGGCGAAACAGCCGACCACAACCATCATCAGGTTAAAGGGCATCACAGCGGTTGATAGCCCGGTAAAGATTCCGTCTAACATACGCTTATCCTCCGAACAGTTGAGTTAACAGCTTTCCTGGTGCCAGATAGATATCCAGCAACTGAGTCAGGACAAACCAGATGCCTGCGGCAAAAGGCACCGAAGCTAGCAGCAGCATTTTTGGCCGACGCTCTCCGAGCAGCCAGTAACCGGATATCAGGAAGAACACGGTCGCCAGCATAAATCCGACCCAGTCCAGCGCCAGGGCAAACAGCACCACCAGCAGCAATAGTTTGGCCACCAGCGGGAAGTCATAGCCCTTCAGACTGAGCTTATGTTCAACGCCTTTGTCAGCGGTAAACAACAAGCCAAGGGACAAGATTCCACCGAGAGTCGCCAGCGCAATAGGTAGAGTCTGCGCATGGAATGGTTCAAACTCGTCGCCAGGTAACAGCGCGATATCGCCCGCGTAGTAACCGTAAACAACAGACAGGCAAAGAAACACCAGCCCACCTATATGGTCTTTAGTAATAATCATGGACACTCCCGGACGGTGGAATAATCCGTCCTTACGATCTAAAAAGCTCCGGGCCTGCTGCCACTAAATAAGGACAATGGCAAAAGCAAACGCTCATTGACTGACATGTGCTTGGACTCAAGTTATTACACAACAGTCAGAAAACCAGACTCGGAGAAAAGCTAAGAAAACTATTTACAAAAGAACTATGAACAGACCCTCTGCGCCTCAGCATGCCTTTTCGGGTGCCAGCTTACAGTGAACGCATTGGGCCTGTTCGCAGAACTCTTGGTAGTTAAAAGTCAGGTTGAAAAAAGTTTGGTCGTTAAATGCGGCTTACTTCAAAAAGCCAAGCTCGCGCATCAGGTCACCAACCTCTTTTTCCTGTTGTTCCAGGAAGCTGATGAACTGTGCATCTGGCTTGAAGATTTCAACCCAACCGTTACGCGCACGAACGGTTTCCCACTCATCGGTCTGGTACATTTTATCCAGCGTGCTGACAAACTCAGCCTTCTGACTGTCAGAGGTACCGGGAGCTGCAAAGAAACCACGCCAGTTAACGAATGTTGCGTCGTAACCCAGCTCTTTCAGAGTAGGTACTTCAGGCGCAGCAGCGTTACGCTCGTCGCCTGTCATCACCAGAATACGAACTTCACCCGCTTCAGCCAGGGCCAGGGCTTCACTAAAACCGGTTGAGAGCAACTGAGTTTCGCCAGACAGCAAGCCTGCCATCGCTTTACCACCAGCATCATAGGCAACGTAACGAACCTGACGGGCATCGCCACCGGTTGCTTTAAATGCCATCGCTGCTACTAAATGATCCATACTGCCGCGGGCTGAACCACCGGCAATTTTTATCGCACGCGGGTCCGCTTTAAAGTCGGCAGCAACCTGCTCAAAGCTAGTGTATTTGGAATCTTTCTTTACTACGAAAGCACCGAAATCACCGATAGTCGCGGCAATTGGTGTCAGGTCGCGGAAAGACTGCGGGAATACTTTAGACAGGGAACGGATCACGATCGGCGTGGAATTAACCATCAGCGTGTCAGTTTTCTGACCTGCGGTTTCGATCAGGTGAGCGATCGCTTTACCGCCGCCACCACCGGACATATTCTCGTAGGAGATACTGTCAACCAGACCAGCCTTGGACAGCGCTTCACCGGTACCACGAGCGGTAGAATCCCAACCGCCGCCAGCGCCGCCAGGAATCAGAAAGTGGATACTCTCTGCTGCAGTGGCCTGAAATGACATACCGGCAGTCAGACAGGTCGCCAGTACTGCAGCGGCCAGACCTGAACGTTTACGGGAACTAAATTTTGCGATCATGAAAAACTCCTCACAACTGTTGTCTTTGTTTTTTGCGATAGCCCTAACTTAGTTTGTGAGAGGCTTTGGTAAAAGATTGCGGTCTTAATGGCTTTTTAAACCTTAAAATTTATTTTGTGCATAATGTTCACGGGTGTTTCAGATCGTGATTGGCTAATATCTAAACAAACCTGAAAGGACAGATACCAACATATGAAGCTGCTGCGTCGCCTGAAGTTAAAGCAAAGGATGATCCTGATTCTGGGACTGATGGCTTTGTTGCAGACTGGAGTTCTCGGGCTGTTTGCAGTGCACTATCTGCAACACTCTCTGGACGAACAAATTGGCCAGCGCGCCCTCCATGTAGCCAAAACTATTGCTGCGATGCCCCAATTTGTCAGCGCTGTAAAAGAGAGAGACAGCCAATACCTGCAACCACTTACCTTAAGGTTGGCGGTGAAAACCGAAGCAAAATTTGTTGTCGTGGGTGACCGTGATGGCATCCGCCTGGCCCACCCGAACCCGGACAAAGTCGGCCGCCCTATGTCAGACGATGAAGGCGATGACAATGCCGAAGCCCTGGTTCGGGGCAAAGGCTACATATCCAAAGCGTTAGGTCACCTGGGCTGGACTATGCGGGGTAAAGCGCCGGTTTATGCTGAACATACCGATGAAGTTATCGGGCTGGTTTCAGTGGGCTACGATCTGACACAAGTCGAAGAGGTCATCGATCGCTACCGGCTGACACTTATTATTGTTATCGCCGGATGCTTCCTGCTGAGTGCCTGTATCGCAATCTGGTTTGCCAATCATTTTAAGAGGGCAATATTTGGCCTCGAGCCGGAACAGATCGCCCATCTGTTTGATGAACAGAACGCTACCCTGGAAGCAGTACGCGAAGGCATTATAGCGATCAACAGCCTCGGCATAATCACCACTATAAACAAGACCGCTATTGTAACCCTGGGCCTGCCGGAAGATACCCGGCTGACCGGGCGGCCAATCGCGCAGGTACTGCCGGACAGCGGCCTGCTGGAAGTATTAAGAACCGGCGAGCCACAGTTCGATCTCGAGGTATGGCGCGAAGGCTACAACCTGATCGTCAACCGCCTGCCGTTAAAACAAGGTGACAAGATTACCGGTGTCGTATCCAGCTTCCGCCGTAAAGACGAGCTGGATATGGTGAGTAAAAAACTGACCCGGATTCAGCAATACGCCGACAGCCTGCGCAGCCAGGCCCATGAATACTCTAACAAGCTGCATACCATCGCGGGCCTGATCCAGATCGATGCCAAACATGAGGCGCTGGCCCTGATTGGCCAGGAGTCACAAAGCCATCAGGATCTGATCCATCTGCTTTTAGCAGCTACCCCTGATCCGATTCTGGCTGGCTGCCTGCTCGGCAAGTACAACCGCGCCCGGGAGATGGGACTTGAACTGATCATCGATCCGGAAAGCCACATGACAGAATTGCCTGACAATCTGCCCCGGGAGCAACTGGTCAGCATTCTCGGCAACCTGATCGATAACGCGCTGGAAGCAACACTTTTACAGCAAGGTTCAGGCGGTAAGGTTAAGCTTTCAATGACCGATCTGGGTAACGACCTGATATTCGAAGTGGAAGATCAGGGCGCAGGTATTTCAAAATCGGAAGAGCAGCGGATTTTTGAAAAAGGCGTCACCAGTAAAACCGAAAACGGCCACGGTATCGGCCTGCACCTGGTGAAAAGTTTACTGAAAAACCTCGGTGGGCATATCAGCCTCGAATCCGGTGACGGACAAGGCAGCCGGTTTATAGTGTATATACCTAAATAAAGACCTAAATAAAGACCTAAATAAAGACCTAAATAACGACCTAAATAACGACCTGAGCAGTGCCTCAGAAAGTGAGAGAAAAATAAAAATAATGGAAAAAATACAGGTCGTCATCGCCGAAGATGACACGAAAATAGCAGAGATTCAAAAACGCTTTCTGGAACGTATAGAGGGCTTTGAGCTGGTCGGCGTTGCCCACAGCCTGGAAGACACTGAAGACCTGGTGGAGATCCTGCAACCGGAACTGCTATTACTCGATATTCAATTCCCTACCGGCACCGGCCTGGAACTGTTGCGTAAGCTGCGCGCCCGAAATAACAACGTTGATGTAATTCTGGTTACCGCAGCAAAAGAAGTTAATACCCTGCGCGAAGCGATGCACGGCGGGGTCTTCGACTATATCCTCAAGCCGCTGGTATTCGAGCGTTTGCAGGAAACACTGGAGAATTACTCAAAGCATCTGGAAAAACTTCGCGAAATGGAGTCTCTCTTGCAAAGCGATGTCGACAATCTGCTGCCCCGAACCTCATCTCAGGCAAGTACTGAAACAAAAGATACCCGCCTGCCCAAAGGTATCGACGCCCTCACCTTAGACAAAGTCAGAGCGGTATTTGAAGCCCAGTCTACTCTGTTAAACGCAGAAGAGGTTGGTGTACAGATTGGCGCCAGCCGTACCACTGCCCGCCGCTATCTTGAGTATCTGGTAAGCAATGAAGAGCTCAGCGCAGAAGTGCAATACGGTACTGTCGGAAGGCCGGAAAGGAAGTATAAAAGAGGTTGAAGTAAATACTTCAACCATGATTGCTAAACAATTCCCTACTCAATCAATTTAAGATCACGCCCCAGATTGACGGCCTGAGTCCGGCGTGCAACTGACATCTTTGAGAAGATCGATTTAAGGTGGGTTTTAATCGTATCGATAGACAGGAACAGCTGTTCAGCAATATCTCGGTTCGATAAACCCTCAGCAACCAGTTTCAATACCTCCAGCTCCCGCTTACTCAGCGGGTCAGTCAGCCCCCCGGTCTTAGCCCCCTGAATATTGCCTTTGAGGGATGCTTCATCCGTGACCGGTACAGTAAGGCTGATCGCTTCCAGCCGTTCAATAACCTTGTTACAACGGTTCAGCACCGAACGGTTATCGGTTTCAGAAACAAGTGCCCGATAGAGAGTTTCCAGGTTACGGCCTTCGTCGACAAACGGCTGAATCAGTTGTTCATCCAACGGTAACAAAAACGCGGTTTCCAGCGCCGTCAATGCCGCTTTTTTATCGCCCTGAGCGGATGCCAGCTGAGCCTGCAGCAGGTAGATTTCAAGCAACCTTAAGCTACGCCCCTGAGATAAAAAACGAGTCTCGAGCTGCTGCAACATCTGCTCTGTTGTTAACCCCGGGCCGGAATCGATCTGCAGGCGGACTTCAGCCAGGCGAGTCCATTCCCATGCCTGGGCTTCGACACCCGATACATCCACATCGGCAAGTTCCTTCAGCTGCTCAGCCTGCTCAAATCGCTGCGCTGCAATTACAGCGTTGTTTTCCAGCAACAGCGCCCTTACCTGTTCATGCAGAACACAGGATTGCAAGCGAATCAAACCGCGCTGACTAGCGATAAAGGCGATTTGATTCAGCAGATTCTGCGCTTTTTGATACTCATTTTTCTGTAGATACGTTCGCACTATCGCGGGAAATACTTTGATCAGAATTTCAGAGACAGCATAGTTTTTCAGCGTCTCGATGTTCGCTTCAAAGTGGGCTAATGCCTTGTCGGGTTCACCGGCATAATAATGCCCCACCCCTTTCAACAACAGCGTTAACTTACGAAAAACCGCTCCGCTGCCAACCCCTTTACCGGCTTTACATATATCCAGCGTTCCCTGCCCTTCAGCGATCATTTCGCTCACCCGGGTTTGTTCAAGCCGGGCTATCATTGAAAACAGCCGCCCGTATACTTTAGTTCCGGGGTTTTCCAACTGATCGTACAAGCGTTCCGATTTCTGCAACCAGCGGTACACGTCATCGAACTGATAATTTATCAGGCAGGCATATTCCCGCGTATTATCCATCGTTACTTCAGTGAAAGGACTTTCAACAACCGGCTGCACGGGCCATCGGGCGATCGTCGCCTGACAACCGGTAAAGTCATCGAGATAGGCCTGCAAAGCCGCACGAAGAACAGATATTTCAAGTTCGATAAACTGACGCTGCCCAGCGTCCGTATGCTCTATCAGCGACTCCATCTGATCTAACAGTTGCTGCAGTTCATACTTGTTATGGCTCAGCAACTGGGCCCAGGCAAGAGGCACCAGAATCTTTTCACAACCGGCAATCTGCCCCTGGGGTAGCTTGCGCACCAGGCTGATCAGCAGTGCCAGCTGGCCCTGCTCAATAATATCAAAGGCATATTTTTCTATCAGAGCCAGGGCAGACTCCTGTTTGCCGGCGCTAAGCATGTGCTCAACCCCTTCGGCTATCAGGCCACGCTGTTCAAACCAGAGTGCGGCCTTTTCGTGGAGCGCCCGCACAGCCTTACCTTCACGTTCGTCCAGTCGTTTACGCAGGAAACCTCTGATCAGTGGATGAAACCGATACCAGCTGTCTTCGTCATCAAAACGTTGTAACAGAAAATAATCACTCTGCGGATTTTCCAGTATCGCCTGAACATCGTCCTGCCCGGTCAAAACTCTGCATAAAGAGACTGTGAACCGATCGACAACTGATAATTCAAGCAATAACCGCAATACCCGTTCCGGTAAGCGGTTAAGAACCTCTTCTGCCAGAAAATCGGTAATGGAACGGTGGTCACCACTAAAGCTTTCGATGAAAGCCTCGCGCTCATCAAGCTGAGCAAGAGAGGGGGAAGCCAGTTGCAGCGCAGCAGGCCAGCCTTCCGTACGCTCCAACAGCGCTTTTAACTCATCAGGCTCAAGCGCCACATTTGTTCTATCAAGTAAAAACTGCTCGGCTTCCGGTTGATCAAACCGTAGCGACTCACTACCCAGCAAGTGAACCTGACCCGACACTTTCAAACGGGACAAGGAGAGTGGCGGAACGCTTCTGGTGCCTATATAAAGGTTGAGATTGAGCGGTAGGTTGCTAATCAGATATTGCAGGATCGCGTGGATATTTTCGTTATCGATGCAATGATAATCATCCAGAAACAGGGCGTAATTTTTTTCCTGATCTGCCAGTGTATTGACCAGTTCGGCGATCACAGCCTGGGGCACCCTGGCACTGCCAAGATCTTGAAATTCCTCTATCTGCACGGACATTGAGGGTTCTAGCTTCTTAAAAGCGCTGCACAGATAGGAGAGGAACTGGTCCGGGATATTGTCACCGTCATCCAGTGTCAACCAGGCGGTTTTGGTACCTGCAGATATGAGTATATCCTGCCACTGTGTCATCAGCGTTGTTTTACCATACCCCGCCGGCCCCATCAGCAGGGTCAAAGGTTGATTTTTATGCTTTTCAAACAAATTGAGTAGCCGCGGGCGGGTAAGAACAGGATGGCCAAGCCGTGGCGGTTTTAACTTGGTATTTATGATTGGAATGAATTGATTACGCATTCTTATCATTGATCCTTAGTACTTGGGAAAGTGAGAACAAGTCGCTTTTCAGGTAGTAACACAGCCCGGATGACTCACAATATGTTAAACAGACAATTAACGGATAGCCAGAGCCCTGTCGAACTGTCGCTAAATCGACACCGCAATTTTTCACATTAAAAGGGGCCTGGCAGGTCTTATATTCAGCGAATAACTCGCTAATCATATAAACCCGCCATCTTCCCCTTTGATATTAAATTTTACCGTTTCAATTGTAGATAACCGCTCGGTGTTAACCCGGTCCACTGTTTGAATGCCCGGGTAAAAGAGCGCGATTCGCTATAGCCCAACGCGTGTGCAATCTCTGATACCGAGAGTTTTTGAGAGAACAGTTTTTCAACCGCCAGGTCCCGTCTGATCTCATCTTTAATCTGTGGATAGGAGCTCCCTTCACTCTTGAGTTTACGCCGCAGAGTCTGGGAACTGATATTAAACCCCTCTGCCAACGCCTCAAAAGAGGGGCATTGCAGAACATCGCTATCCTGTTGTAGCAATAACGCACGGATACGAGCCCGATAACCCTCTTCCTCGCCGGGAATTGTGATCAGGTCTGCCGGTGAGTGCCTGAGGAATTGCGACAGGTCTCGCTGAGTTCGAACCGGAGGTTGCGCTAAAAAATCGGCACTGAAGCTGAATTTCAGACGCGGCTGGTTAAAGTGATGCCGACAGGGAAAGAGGTGTTTCAGCTCACGCCTGTGGGCAGGCTTAGGATAGGTGAAACAGACCTCACTAAGAGGGATTTTTTTACCAACAATCCAGCTGGCGTACCGGTGCCAGATAATCATCCAGAACTCTTGATAAAAGTAATCGGGATCAAGTTCAGGCCGGGCAAACTCTATTTCAAATTCAACCCTGTTGCCCTGTTGCTGCAGCTCCATCTGAATATCATCAGTAAACAGGTTATAAAACAGAATACCCTGGCGTAGCACCGCTTCAAGGGAGTCATAGTGCAATGAATTGCGGGTCATAAAAGCAAAGACTCCTGGTTTACAGGGCCGTGCTGTACAGCCCATAAACTCATCCCCCAGCTCCGCCCAGACCGCTTGCACCAGCCGGGTCATCTGATCACCATGAGCCCTGCCACCGGTTTGCTGCAGCTGCTTTTGGCTGACACCGATCTGATCTAGCAGTGCATCCGCCGCTGCGCCCTTTCGTACAGCACAGTTCAGCGCCGCCCGAATATAGTGAATATCAACTGTGGCCATATAACCAACCCGTCATGCTTAAACCCTACTTATCGCAATGGAGACCCGGTGTATCGTTAGCCGGTGCCCTGGCAACAGACAGTATGTAATATTTTGTGATCTAAGTCGTCATATTAGGACATTTTATGACAAAGCATTTTCCGCCATAGTGATCATTGGTTTATTTCAAAACAGATCACAGGTATCGCATATGTCTGACAAGTTATTAGTTGAGTTGGTTGAGCACACCGCTGTCGTCACGATTAACAACCCGCCGGCGAACACCTGGGACCTGGAAAGCCTGAGCGTTCTGAAAGATCGGATTGAAGAACTCAATGCTAACCCTGAAGTGTATAGCCTGGTACTGACCGGTTCCGGTGATAAATTCTTCTCCGCTGGCGCCGACCTGAATATGTTTGCCGATGGTGACAAAGGCAACGCCCGCGAGATCTCCAGTTTGTTTGGTCAGGCCTTCGAGGCGCTCAGCTGCTTTCGTGGCGTCTCCATCGCGGCGATGAATGGCTACGCAATGGGCGGTGGTCTGGAATGCGCCCTGGCCTGTGATATCCGCATTGCTGAAGCACAGATTTCGATAGCGCTGCCCGAAGCCAAAGTCGGCTTGCTGCCCTGCGCTGGCGGCACCCAGCGTTTATTGAGTCTGGCCGGGGAAGGCTGGGTTAAACGCATGATCCTGTGCGGTGAAAGGCTTACAGCAGAGCAAGCACACAAGATAGGCATTATCGAAGAAGTGGTCGGCCGGGGCGAAGCGAAAGCCGCTGCAATGGCGATGGCGCAAAAAGCTGCACAGCAGAGCCCTTCCAGCGTCGCCGCATGTAAGTCACTGATTCAGGAATCACGCACACTACTGGAGAAGGGCTTACTGCGGGAACGGGAGCTGTTTATCGATCTGTTCGACACCGCAGACCAGAGCGAAGGGGTCAGCGCGTTTCTGGAAAAGCGCTCTCCAGAGTGGAAAAACGCCTGATTCAACCGTCACCCATAAAAAACGCCGCAATACAGTTTTGCGACCGAATTAATAAGATGAATGGGCTGGCCCCATCGAGAGAAGAGCAATGTCACAGAATCAAGAATCTATCGTCATCGTCGCCGCTACCCGCACCCCAATGGGAGGGCTGATGGGCGCTCTGAGCGAAGTACCTTCACCACAACTGGGCGCAACCGCGATTAAAGCCGCAGTAGAACGCTCCGGGCTTAATGCCAGCGATGTCGATCAGGTCATCATGGGTTGCGTATTACCCGGCGGCCTGGGACAAGCACCTGCCCGCCAGGCAGCACTGGGCGCTGATCTGCCGCTGTCTGCCGGCTGCGTCACCATCAACAAGATGTGTGGCTCCGGAATGAAAGCAGTGATGGATGCCCATGACCAGATAAAGGCAGGCACCAGTTCAGTGATGGTCGCTGGCGGCATGGAAAATATGAGTCTGTCCCCTTACCTGCTGCCGAAAGGTCGTGGCGGTATGCGCATGGGCCATAGCCAGGTACTGGATTCAATGTTTTTTGATGGCCTGGAAGATGCGTACGAAGGTGGCCTGATGGGTACCTTCGCCCAGGCAACGGCCGATAGTTTTGGTGTCACACGGGAGGCGATGGATGACTTCGCGATTGAATCCCTCAGCCGTGCTAACCAGGCGATCAATGAAGGCTGGTTCGAGAACGAAATTGCGCCGGTAACTCTTAAGAGCCGCAAAGGCGAGACCCTGATAACCATGGACGAGCAACCGGGCAAAGCCAATCCGGACAAAATTCCACAGTTGCGTCCGGCCTTCAAAAAGGACGGCACGGTCACTGCGGCTAACTCCAGCTCTATCTCCGATGGCGCTGCCGCGCTGGTACTGATGAGCGAAAGCGATGCCAAAGCCCGCGGTCTGACACCACTGGCCCGCATCGCCGGTCATATGACCCATGCCCAAAGACCCGCTGACTTTTCAATTGCACCTATCTCTGCAGTCCAGAAACTATTAGACAAGGTGAACTGGACCAGCGATGAGGTTGACCTGTATGAGATCAACGAAGCCTTTGCCGTGGTCACCATGCTGGCAACGCAAAAGCTGGAACTGGATCCGGCAAAGGTCAATGTTCACGGTGGCGCATGTGCGCTGGGCCACCCGATCGGTTGTTCCGGTGCCCGCGTTCTGGTCACCCTGATCCACGCCCTTAAGCGGCTGGGCAAACAGCGCGGCGTAGCATCGCTGTGCATCGGCGGCGGTGAAGCTACCGCGGTCGCAATCGAAATGATCTGAACGGCTGCTAAGAACTTTATTCAATCACATTCAGGGGCTGCTGATTCAGCCCCCTTACCTTACTAATAAGTACTTACTAAAGAGTACTTTAAAGAGAGAGTCACCTGATGGATATGACCCTAACCGAAGACCAGGCCATGATTCAGGATATGGCACGCAAGTTCGCCCAGACCGAACTGGCTCCTGTAGCAGAAAAACTGGACCATGAAGGCGATCGTGCTCTGTTCCTTAGCAACCTGAAAAGCCTGGCTGAGCTGGGTTTCATGGGCCTGAATGTCGATGGCGAATACGGCGGCGCCGAAGCAGGTACCGTTGTATTCAGCCTGGCTATTACCGAAATTGCCAGGGCTTGCGCTTCAACTGCCGTTACTATGTCGGTCACTAACATGGTCGCCGAAGTCATCCAGGCGGTTGCCTCTGAAGATCAGAAAAACCAATATTTGCCAAAGCTGTGCAGTGGCGAATACCCTGCCGGCGGCTTCTGCCTGACGGAAACTACTGCCGGCTCTGATCCATCAAACATGAAAACCACCGCGGTGCTGGATGGCGACGAATGGGTTCTTAACGGTGCCAAGCAGTTCATCACCAGTGCAGAGTACGCAGGTGTATTTGTAGTATGGGCTGTTACCGATAAAAACCAGCCCCGCGGTAAAGGCATCTCCTGCTTCCTGGTCGAAAACAACATTCCAGGCTTATCAGTCTCTAAAGCTGAAAAGAAAATGGGCCAGCACGCCTCTGCCACTAACGAAGTGTTGTTTGAGGATTGCCGCATCCCTAAAGACGCGCTGATGGGTGAACTCAATCAGGGCTTCAAAGTCGCCGTCGGCGAACTGGCCGGTGGCCGCATCGGTGTCGGTTCCCTGGCGTTGGGTATCGGCCAGGCGGCGATGGATTATGCGCGCAGCTATATCACCGAACGCCAACAGTTCGGCAAGCCGATCGCGAACTTCCAGGGCCTGCAATGGATGCTGGCTGACGCCTTCACGGATCTG
The DNA here is from genome assembly GCF_050870985.1 of Amphritea sp. HPY. Lineage (NCBI taxonomy): Bacteria > Pseudomonadati > Pseudomonadota > Gammaproteobacteria > Oceanospirillales > Oceanospirillaceae > Amphritea > Amphritea sp. HPY. The sequence goes on from NZ_CP194015.1 coordinate 2,688,533, forward strand.
GAAGCGGCCCGCCTGTTACTGATGAATGCGGCGGATAAAAAAGCCAAAGGCCAGCCGTTCTCCAAAGAGGCCTCAATGGCCAAACTGTTTGCGTCTGAAAAAGCCAACAAAGCCTGCTACACCGCCCTGCAACTGATGGGTGGCTATGGCTACATCAAAGAGTTTCCACTGGAACGCTACGCCCGCGACGTACGAATCACCTCGATCTACGAGGGCACCAGTGAAATTCAACGGGTCATCATCGCCCGCGAACTACTGCGCGAAATCGCTTAAAACAATTAAAAGAATACTTTCGAAGGAATAAAACATGGATCTTAATAACAAAGTCGTCATCGTTACCGGCGGTGCATCAGGCCTGGGTTTAGTAACTTGTAAGCAACTGGCTAAGCAAGGTGCGAAGATTGCAGCCTTTGACCTGAATGAAGAAGCCGGCCTGGCACTGGTCGATGAACTCAAAGGCCAGGCGATCTTCGCCAAAGTCGATGTCACCGACGCCGCCTCTGTTGAAGCGGGTATCGCCCAGGCGGTAGAAGCTTTCGGTACCATCCATGTTTGTATTAACTGTGCCGGTATCGCACCAGGCGGAAAAACCGTTGGCCGCAACGGTGCACTGCCGCTGGAAAAATTTGCTCAGGTTATCAACATCAACCTGATCGGCACCTTCAATGTGCTGCGTCTGGCTGCCGAGCAGATGGCGAAAAACGAGCCGGGCGAAGACGGCGAACGCGGCGTAATTATCAACACCGCTTCAGTCGCCGCCTTTGATGGCCAGATGGGTCAGTCTGCCTACGCTGCCAGTAAAGCCGGTGTGGTAGGCATGACACTGCCGATCGCCCGCGATCTGGCCAAACTGGGCATTCGTATCATGACCATCGCACCGGGTATTTTCGATACCCCAATGATGAAAGGCATGACCGATGAAGTGCGCGACCCGCTGATCGAAATGGTACAGAACCCGAAACGTTTCGGTGATCCTGAAGAGTACGCCTCCCTCGCGGCTCACATAATCAGCAACAACTACCTCAATGGCGATGTGATTCGTCTGGATGGTGCTATTCGGATGGAGCCTCGCTAAAGGCCCAACCAACGCTTATCGGAGATAACGCTTGGCTCAGGAAAGAGACTGCGGGATACAGCCTCTTCTTAACCCGGGCCAGCGCCATACCCGATGCAAAGATATAACAATAAAAACTGATTATGGGACCTGCAACATGCAAAGAGTTAAATACCAAGATCTGATTAAAGAGTTCTCACCGACGATGGTTGATGAGCAGTTTACCGGTAGCCTTGAAAGCGGAATAAATGTTTGCGTAGAGATCTGCGACCGCTATGCCGATACCGATAAAATAGCGCTTCGCTACGAGCGGGCCGACGGCTCACGTGGCGAAATGAGTTTCAGCGAGTTAAAAAGCCGCTCGGCACAGTTTGCCAACTACCTTCAGTCTCAGGGTATCGGCAAAGGCGACCGGGTTGCCTGCCTGCTACCCCGCACGCCAGAGCTGATGGTTACTGTATTGGGAACTCTCAGAGCCGGTGCGGTTTACCAACCGTTATTTACCGCGTTTGGCTCAGGAGCCATCGAGTATCGTCTGAATCAGGCACAAACGAAGTTGATTGTTACCAACTCTGATCAGTGGCCGAAGCTGGCAGACGTTAACGGCTTGCCAAAGACACTTCTGGTAGCCGACGCCGAAGGTCAATATGCTGCGGAGGCTGACGCGCTGTTCGATCAGGCTCAGAGTGGACTGTCAGACATGTTTGAACCGGTTCTGATCGGTAAAGATGATCCTTTCCTGCAGATGTTTACCTCTGGTACTACAGGAAAATCCAAAGGCGTCACAGTACCGGCGAAAGGACTGGTCTCTTTCTGGATGTATATGACCTACGCTATCGAACTGCTGCCGGAAGATCGTTACTGGAACGTCGCTGATCCAGGTTGGGCCTACGGTCTTTACTACGCGGTGGTCGGTCCATTGTTGCTGGGCTGTACTACGCATTTCAATGAAAGTGGATTCACTGCGGACAACACCTTCAAATTCCTGCAGGATTATCGCATCACGAACCTGGCTGCGGCCCCTACCGCATACCGGCTGTTGATGGCGCATGAAGAGCAACGTTCAGATTATGATATCAATCTCCGAGCAGCCAGCAGTGCCGGTGAGCCGCTGAATCCTGAAGTCATTACCTGGGTCAAACGCATCTTCGATTGCCCGGTAAAGGATCAGTATGGACAGACCGAAACCGGTATGACATCGGCTAATTTCCACGCCTTAGAACATCAAGAGCGCACCGCTTGCATGGGCTATCCGTTACCTGGCTATCGTCTGGTCACACTGGATTCCGAGTTGAACGAAGTCGGGCCGGGTGAGACCGGAGAGCTGGCAATCGACATCGAAGCATCTCCGCAATTCTTCTTCCAGGGTTATACATGGGGAGAGAAAAACCCCTTCAAAGGAAAATACTACCTGACGGGTGATATCGTAATCAGCAACGGCGATGGTTCGCATTCCTACACCGGTCGTGATGACGATATTATCGCCTCTGCCGGATACCGGATCGGACCCGCGGATGTCGAAAGTACGCTGCTTGAGCATGCCTCAGTCAATGAGAGCGCGGTGGTTGGTAAGCCCGACGAAAAAAGAGGCAGCATCGTCAAAGCCTATGTCGTGATCAAGCCCGAGTTTGAGGCCGGGCCAGCGCTGGTTGATGAACTGCAGCAGTTTGTCCGCAAACGTCTATCGACCCATTCGTTCCCAAGACAGATCGAATTTGTAGATGAGCTGCCTAAGACACCTAGTGGCAAGCTTCAACGCTTCCTGCTGCGCCAACGCGCGGTCGACGAAGCAACTCAATAGTGGCTGCATGGGAGCCAACTCACCCGGTGCGCTGGCTCCCTTTCTCCGAGGCTTTCTAGGCTTTCTAGGCTTAAGCATCTTCAGTGCCCCTGGCAGCTGAGCCAGCTATTTCGTATTCACTATTCCCCCCTATGATTCGAAGGACCTACCCATGAGTATGCTAAGCGATATCAAAGTACTAGACCTCTCCACACTACTGCCCGGCCCCTATGCTTCAATGATGCTGGCGGATATGGGGGCGCAGGTGTTACGGGTCGAATCCCCTGACCGGGTAGACCTGGTGCGGCAACTGGAACCGATGATCGGCGATTCATCAGCCGCGCATCAATATCTGAACCGTTCAAAACGCTCAATCGCCCTCGATCTGAAGCAAGCGGAAGCGATCGCGATCGTGCATCAGCTGGTTCAAGAGTACGACATCGTGCTGGAACAGTTTCGCCCCGGCGTAATGGATCGCCTTGGCATCGGTTACGAAGCACTGAAAGCGATAAACCCGCGACTGATCTTTTGCTCTATCACGGGTTATGGCCAGACCGGCCCCCATAAAGACCGTGCCGGACACGATCTCAACTACCTCGCGCTGTCAGGTGTCAGCAGCTATTCTCACCGCGCCGATCAGCCGCCAGTTCCCCTGGGTATTCAGGTTGCAGATGTCGCCGGAGGATCCCTGCATAGCGTTATCGGTATTCTGACTGCGATCCACCACCGGGAAAAAACCGGTGAAGGGCAGATGATCGATATCAGCATGACCGATGCCGCCTTTGCCCTGAATGGGATGAGTGGTGCCGGTTCGCTGGCCGGTCAGAAGCAACCTCAGGCGGAAGCTGAACTCCTCAACGGCGGCTCGTTTTACGATTACTACGAAACACTGGACGGTCGTTATTTCTCAGTCGGCAGCCTCGAGCCTAAGTTCTTCAGCGGCCTTTTCGATCTTATCGAACGGCCGGAACTTAAGTCACTGGTAACTCAACCTGCACCACAGCAACAGTTAAAAGACAGCCTGAAAAACATCTTCAAAGAGAAAACCTTCGGCCAGTGGCAAGCAATTTTTTCCGACTATGATCTCTGCGTTGAACCGGTACTCAACCTGACCGAAGCCGCTAAACACCCGCAGTTACAAGCGCGCGACATGGTTGTCGATGTGCCCCACCCGGATAGTGGCACTCAAAAACAGATAGGCTGTCCGATTAAGTTTTCTGGTTATACCGCAACGTACCGGGAAGCAGGCGGAAAAGTTGGCTCTCACGGACGTCAGGTACTGGAAGAGCTGGGCTTGCAGGCAAGCGAAATTGAATCACTTGTCAGTCAAAAAGCAGTCAAGTTATAAACCACTCCAGCGCCCTGTTTAGCTTTTAATCAAGCCCCCGATTCAAGCCCTGAATCAACCTGCTGACACAGGGAGACAGGTACGCATTTACGCGACTGGCCTCCCTTTATTTCTGCGATTTTTTACAGCTCAAACTACTCATTCAAACCACCCTTTCAAGTGATGAACGTCGCGTCTGACCCATCTACTCTGTGACATATACGGCGAATAGCTAAAACCTAAAATAGAAAGCCGCGACAGAGTAACCGATTAAAATAAAAAGTGAGTTGAGCATGAAGCGTTTCCCCGAAAAAAGAGTATTTATCACTGGCGCAGCTAGTGGTCTGGGCCGAGCCCTGGCGCTGGCGTTCGCCAATGAGGGCTGGCGCATTGCCGCCACTGATATAAACCAGCAGCGTTTAAACGAAACCTGTCAGCTGATCGAAGAGCAAGGTGGCACCTCCCTCAACCTGCTATGCGATGTCACCTCATATAGCGCGATAGAAGATACAGCCCTGATACTGGAAGAGCGCTGGGGCGGCGTCGATATCGTCATCAATAACGCCGGCATTGCTGATGCAGGCCCCATGGAAGAGTTGTCGCTGGAGAGCTGGCAGCGAATGCTGGATATCGACCTTTGGAGTGTTATTTTCGGCTGCAAAGCCTTTATCCCGATGCTCAAACGCCAGGGTGGCGGGCATATAGTCAATACAGCATCCAGTGCAGGTATCGCCTGCGCTCCGGAAATGGCGCACTACAACGTCGCTAAAGCGGGGGTAATCGCACTTTCCGAAACCCTCAAGGCTGAACTGGCAAGCCATAATATTGGAGTCACGGTCATCGCACCAACTGTATTCAAAACCAATCTGGGGGAAACCCTGGTCGATGGCCATGACACAGGAATGGGTCGTTCACTACTTAAAGAGCTGGAAAGGTCGACGGTAACCTCAGAACAAATTACCGAACAAACGCTGCACGCGATCCAAAAAAACAAGCTCTATGTGCTGCCGCAAAAAGACGCTAAGCGTGCCTGGCGCATGAAGCGCTTTTTCCCTGAACTGTATTTCAATCTTCTGTCAGTGCTGTACCGCAAGCGACTATGGGTGTTCTCCGATATGGATAAACCCGTTGCTCCCGGCACTGAATAACCAGCGCCGATTAACAGTTACCTCTGCCTGATATCGAGAACCTGTAACGTTTTCAGGCCAGAGCGAGTACAAATTAATGTTTTCCCCCTGCAATGGGGCTGCTTATTCCAACCTCTCTAACAACAAAAACAGATGGAGTAATACGATGAAAAAAACCAGGCAACCGATCAGCCTGCTGCTTAGCTCACTATTTCTGGTGCTAAGCATACCTGCAGTACATGCCGACTCATTTGTCGATTCACAGGACAGAAGCAAACCTGAACCTGTCACTTACGTTGAGATATTTGCCGATACCGAGGGTGAAACGCACTTCAGAGAAAGCAGCATTAGCCTTACCACTAAAAGTTACGCACCGCCGGCGATCCCTCTGGCGGTATCCAGCCCACAAAAGGCCCGGGCGGTAGCATTTTTATCCGTTCCTCCCGGCTGGATTGGCGACTGGCATCCGGCTCCTGCTGAACAGTTTATCTTCATCCTCTCCGGGAACACCGAGGTAGAGGTCAGCGACGGTGAGATCAGACAGTTCGCCGAGGGGGATATCGTTCTTGCTGCCGACACTACGGGTAAAGGGCATATAACCCGAACCGTAGGTACTAAAAAAGCAGTACTGGCCGCTGTTCCGTTAGCAAAATAACCCTACAAATATCTGCCTCTTACGGCTCTGGCGATCCACCCGGGCCACTTCACATTAAGACCTCAACAAAATATCACCCAACTCTGCGCGCCTCTGAGTCGATCACCAGAATAACCATTAATCCCTGCCTTCATCGTAATCATTCCGGCATAAACCACCCTTTAGGGTGAACCTCAGTACCACCCTTTCAAGCGACGTTTAGCCCTGCGCAGTTGAGTACCCTGAGATTAAGAAATTTTGTTCCAGCGTCTGGATTACGCCGGGATATACGTATTTAACCTGCCAATAAATAAAATATCAGGGGTCGTTACATGTTTCATTTCGATAAATTATCTGCACCAGTGCTTGGTTTAACCGGACTGGATGCAGCATTGTCTGAAGAAGAGCGTTCAATCCAGGATGTCTGCAACCGTTTTGCCAGAGAGGTGATGCGTCCTATCGGCGAAAAGCTGGACAAGATGAGTGCGGAAGAAGTTATAGCCCCGGAATCGCCGTTATGGGATTACCTGAAGCAGATGGAAGAGACAGGCATCCTCGATCTTGAAGCACTGGGCGCGATGAGCGATGAAGAAAAGTCACGCATCATCCCGATCATCTTCGAAGAGCTGGCCTGGGGCGATGTCGGTCTTGCGATGACGATGATGGTGCTTAAATTCCCGGCCTTCGCAGCTTACAACAGCGGCAACCCGGAACTGATCGAGCGCTTTGGCAAGCTGCGCGGCTGCTGGGCGGCAACGCAACCCGACCGTGGCAGCGATATGGTTGACCTTGATGCCAGTGAAGTTTTTCCAGGCTCAAACCAGGGCCGGGGCAATATTGTTGCCCGCCTTGAAGGCGATGAACTGGTCATCAATGGCCAGACTTCAGCCTGGGTCTCTGCTACACCGATAGCCGAATGTGCCCTGCTTTATTGCCAGTGTGATTATGGCGATGGAGTTCATCACAAAGATGGCGGTCTTAATTACACCGCCGTGCTGGTGCCATTCGATCTCGAGGGTGTATCCAAAGGCAAGCCGCTGGAAAAACTCGGTATGCGCTCATTGTGCCAGGGTGAAGTCTACTTTGATGAGGTCCGGGTGCCTAAGAGCTACGTTCTGGAAGGACAGGACTCGGCCTACGGCAGTTTCTTCGGTGCACTGACCTTTGGCAACATGGAGATGGGTATCAGCTTTACCGGTGTCGCCCGTGCTGCCTACGAACATGCGCTGGAATACGTCCATGAGCGTAAACAAGGCGGCGCCACTCTGATCGAACATCAGGGCGTTCGGACCCGTATTTTTGATCTGTTCCGTAAAGTCGAATCCTGTCGGGCTATGGCGCAGCGCGTATTCGCCTATAACTACGGTCCCAACGGCGCCAATCTGGCCGCCTCTATCGCCAGTAAAACCTTCGTTACTCAGACCGCTTATGAAGTCACCAGTGATGCCCTGCAACTGTTTGGTGGTAACGGCCTCACCACAGAATATCCACTGGAAAAACTACTGCGCGATGCCCGTGCGGCACTGATTGCCGACGGTGAAAATAACGTTCTGACGCTCAAAGGCGGCACCCTGATAAGCAATGCTTATCAGCAAAACAACTGAATAGAACCTTCTTATCAGTAACAGCACATCAATAAAAGCATCTATAAAAACTATCTATAAAAACAAGAGATTTGAGGATAATAAAATGAGTAAGAGCCCTGTAATTTTGTACGGCGCCAGCGGTTACACCGGTCGCCTGGTTGCCGAATACCTGCGTGAATATCAACTTCCGTTTATCGCTGCAGGCCGCGATGCCGCACGTTGCAAAGAAGCAATGAGTCTGGTGCCAGGTATTGAAACTGCCGAATATGAAGTAGTACAGGTTGAGCACACGCTGGATGCGCTGGTCGAGCTCTTCAGTGGTGCCAAAGTGGTTTGTAACACCGTAGGACCTTTTGCCCGTTTCGGTACTCTGGTTGTTCAGGCGGCTCTTAAGGCAGGCTGTCACTATCTGGACACTACCGGAGAGCAGGAATGGATGCTGGCGATGCGTGACGAATTCGGTGCTGCCTATGCCGAAAAGGGACTGGTACTGGCTCCTTCGACCGCATACATGCACGCCGTAGGTAACATAGCCGCCGAACTGTGCCTGGAGCAACCGGGGATTGATAGTCTGGATGCGGTCTGTGTACCAACCGGTGTGCCGACCGTCGGCTCTACCCGCACCGTTATGGATATGTGCCGTAACAAGCAGCACTGGCTGGAGAATGGCCAACTGGTTGAGATCGAAAACCCGATGGCCGGCTGCGAAGTGGCAGTGCCGGGGATGATTTCGACTGTACTGGGCCTGCCCTGGGGCGGCGGTAGCCTGCCACTGTGGTACGCTGAAGACCACCGCGTTCGCAACTGCCAGTCCCGCACCGGTTTCACCAACCGACCGCTTATGCAGGGGGTGGTTGATCTGGCTGCACACTACGAGGCCAACTTGAAACATCTGCCAAATGACGAGCAGGAGGCTGCATTGAACGCAGTCGCCGACAACGTCACACCGGGCATGCCACCACGGGAAAATCGCAACATTCACCGTACCGTCGATATGTGCTACGGCACAGGCAATAACACCCAGGTCAAGTGCACCATTGTCAGTAACGGTGGCTACCTGATGACCGGGCTGGTACAGGGCTTTATTGCCAACCAACTGATTAAAGGTGGCGGCAAGGCAGTTGGTTTCCAGGCGCCGACCAATATTGTAGGTCATCATGAGCTGCTGGCGGCGCTGCAAAGCTACGGTTTCTGCAACGTCAACGTCGAGACTATCTAACCAGACCTGATCTGTTCTAGTTCTGTTTTCTATGCTTCACGACCGGAGCGGTTGCTGCTCCGGTCGTTCTAATTACACAGGAGTGTCTCATGCGAGTTATTGATTCGTTTGACAATGGCGCAGCCCTCTACCCGGACAACCTGGCCTTTGTCGATGGCCCTGACAAAATCACCTACCGTGATGCGCAATCCCAGACCCGGCGTATTGCCGCGGCGATCCGGGGCCACGGTTACGCAGCCGGAAGTAAAATTGGCATCCTCGGCCCTAACGCCAACATTTCGTTTATTGCCCTGCTGGGCCTGTTCCGCTCCGAATCGGTCTGGCTGCCGGTAAATCCACGCAACGCAGTGGATGCCAATATCGATCTGCTGGACCGGTTCGACTGTGAACTATTGATGTTCCACTCCAATTACGAAGCCGAAGCCCGCGCTATCATGGCTGCTGTCGAGGGCATCAAAGAGATCCTTTGTATCGATTCTCAAGTTGATGGCATCGCGTCACTGGAAGGCTGGCTGGACGGGTACAGCGATACATTCGAAATGGCACCGGAAGATCCCGATGGGCTGTTTGCGATATTCCCTACGGGAGGTACCACCGGCCCGTCCAAGGGCGTTATGCTGGTTCATAAAAACATCGACACGATGTTCGCCAACTACTGGTCCCACCTGCATTATTACGACAATACCCGTCACTTAGTCGTCGCGCCGATGACCCACTCAGCCGGCATTTTGGGTTGTCTGCACTTTGCCCGTGGCGGCACCAACTATATGATGGCTGCACCCAGCCCCGAAGGCGTGCTGCAGCAAATTCAGGAACATGGCATTACCCACCTATTTTTGCCACCAACCGTACTCTATATGATGCTGGCACAACCTAACGTACGTGATTACGACTGCTCATCACTACAACACTTCCTGATCGGTGCTGCACCTTGCTCACTGGAAAAACTTAAAGAAGCGATCGCTGTCTTCGGCCCGGTTATGACCGAAGGTTTTGGTCAGACCGAAGCCCCTGCGGCAATCACCATCAAAGCCCCGTGGGACTATATGGATGCCGACGGCAATATTGACGAGGCACGCCTGCAAAGTATTGGTCGCCCTGCAGTATTTAACGAGGTTGCCATTCTGGACGACGAAGACCAGCCGGTAGCCAACGGCACTGCCGGTGAGATCTGCATTAAGGGTCGCCTGGTGACCCCGGGCTATTACAAGAACCCTGAAGCGACCGCAGAAATTCGCACCAACGGCTGGCACCATACAGGTGACATTGGCGTGAAAAGCGACGACGGTTTTATCACTATCGTCGATCGTAAGAAAGATATGATCATCACCGGCGGTTTCAACGTATTCCCTAACGAGATCGAGCAGATTCTGACGACCCATTCGGCAATTCAGGACTGTGCTGTGATCGGCGTTCCCGACGAAAAATGGGGCGAATCGGTTAAAGCGGTTATCCAGCTAAAACCCGGTTACACCGCCACCGAAGATGAATTGATAGCACTGACCAAACAGAAGCTGGGCAGCGTAAAAGCACCCAAAACAGTCGATTTCATCGCCGATCTGCCGCGCAGTGCGGCGGGCAAAGTGCTTAAAAAAGACCTGCGAAACCTGTACTGGGAAGGCCAGAGCCGCGCCGTTAACTGAGGATAAAACCTATGTCAGAGAATATTGTAATCGCCGGCGTCGGGATGATCCCCTTCAACAAACCCGGCCAGAGCGAAAGCTACGATGTGATGGGTGGCAAAGCCACCCGGGCGGCACTGACCGATGCCAACATCGACTACGATCTGATCCAGCAGGCCTATGCCGGATATGTCTATGGCGACAGTTGTGCCGGGCAGGCTGCGCTGTATCGGGTCGGCATCACCGGGGTACCGATCTTTAACGTCAATAACAACTGCGCCAGTGGTTCATCAGCGTTCTACCTGGCCAGCCAGGCAGTAAAAACCGGCGCCGTTGAATGCGCCCTGGCGGTCGGCTTTGAAGAGATGACACCGGGCGCCATCGAGATGGTATTCCCGGAGAAGACCCCGCCGCTGCAACGCCATACCGAAGCGGTTGGCCGGTTGATGAACCTGACTGAAGAGGAGATGAAACTACCACCAGCAGTGGTGATGTTCGGCTGTCAGGTTGACGCGACTAAACAAGAGCTGGGTATTGGCGATGAGGTGCTGGCGCAGATCGCTGTGAAAGCACGGACCCACGCCAAACATAACCCGTACGCTATCTTCCGCGATCCGATCTCCCATGAAGCGATCATGGAATCACCTTCAATCTACCGTGGTCTGAAAAAACTTTACGCCTGCCCGCCCAGCTGCGGTGCTGCCGCCGTTATCGTCTGCAGCGAAGCCTTTGCCAAAAAACACGGCATCGATTCCAGTGTCCAGGTGATCGGACAGGGTGTCTGCAGCGACAGTAAAGAGTACTTCGAAGATAACGTATTAGACGTCATGTTCCGCGCCCTTAGCCGTGATGCGGCCAATGAAGCTTACGAACAGGCCGGTGTCGGTCCTGATGATATCGACGTTATCGAGCTGCACGACTGCTTTACCAGTAACGAGATTCTCACCTACTCCGCCCTCGGCCTCTGTGCTGACAGTGATATGGAGAAGTTCGTAATGGAAGGTCGCAACACCTACGGTGGCGATGTGGTGGTTTGTCCATCAGGCGGCTTGCTGTCCAAAGGCCACCCACTGGGGGCCACCGGACTATCGCAGCTGACCGAGCTTGTATGGCATCTGCGCGGTACCGCCGGCGAACGCCAGGTCGAAGGCGCACGGACTGCTCTGCAGCATAACGGCGGTCTGGGCAGCGCAGGGTTCGTCAATATCCTGCAGCGCAGTTGAGGATACTTTTATAAATCAGCACAACAGCGCTGGAGCCCCTGCTACCACAGGGGTTCCTTGCGTCTGGCTACACTTAAAAATCACACCCGAGGTGATGAAAAATGAAAATAATAAAAAAGCAGAGAAAAGCGTTCACCATACTACTTGGCATGTCTCTGGGCCTGCTAATCAGCAGCCAGACAACGGCACAAATCAGTGATGAAATTTTGAATTCAATTACCACTCCTGACAGTGTTGAAACATCGGTCGGCACATTGCAGTTTATCGACGGGGCTCCTCTGCCGGAAACTTCCCGCAAGGTCTACGACCACCTCGATACCATGCGTGGTGTCGACGCCTTTCTCAAGGGTATCCCCGGTGCCTCCCTGCACGCCCTGATATCGGGCACCTATGCAGCAGGTGCCGTTGAGGCGCATCAGGTGCTGATCATGGACCGGATGCTGGACTCCCAACCACTGTTTTTAACCGGTAATACCTCAACCATGTACGTCATGCCGACACTTGATCTGGAACGTGACGGCCCGACTGTAATGGAAGTCCCCCCCGGCATGCTTGGCCTGATCGATAATGCCTGGTTCCGTTATCTGGGCGACATCGGTCCTTTGGGGCCTGACCATGGTAAAGGCGGTAAATTCCTGGTCTTACCACCAGGCTATGAAGAAACGCATGAGGATGATATCCCCGAGGGCTATTATGTTGTTCCCTCCGATAGCTACCACGTGTGGGTTGTAATGCGCGCTTCCGTCGCCAACGGCATCGAAGCGGCCGCGAAGAATATCAAAGATAACCTTCGAATCTACCCGCTGGCTAAGCAAGACAACCCGCCGGAAATGGAGTTTATCAGTTCCGACGGCAAGTCATTCAATACCATTCACGCCAATGACTTTAAATTCTATGAGGAAGTGAACGCTGTAATCCAGAAAGAGCCACTGGAGCTGCTAGACCCTGAGTTGCGCGGTTTATATGCCTCAATCGGTATTGAAAAAGGCAAGCAGTTTAACCCCGATGTCCGGATGAAAAAACTACTGACCGATGCGGTAGCAATTGCCAATGCTACTGCGCGTGCTACCGTCTGGTACCCACGTACCGAGGGCACCATGAAGGGTATTGAGGTCTTTCCCGATACAGGCAGTGCATGGAATATGGGGTGGGTCGACAAAAATGTCTTCTTCACCGGACCGGACGGCAGCACCATGAATTCTGATGCGCGCACCTATTTCCACTACTTCGCAACCGGAATAACCCCGGCCATGGCGGTCAGTATTCCCGGCAAGGGGTCAGACTATGCGATCGCTTTTGTTGATGCCGACAAGCAGCCATTCGATGGTGCCAAAACCTATAAAGTGCATATCCCTGCAGATGTCCCGGTTAACGACTTCTGGGCTCTGACCGTTTACGATTCGCAGACCCGCTCACAACTGCAGACCGATCAGCGCTTCCCTTCGGTCGATAGTTTGCAGGACTTAAAGCAGAACGGCGATGGCTCCTACGATATCTACTTCGGGCCAGTGGCACCTGAAGGTTTCGAGGAGAACTGGCTGCAGACTGTTCCGGGAAAGAGCTGGTTTACCGCACTCAGAATGTATGGTCCGCTTGAGGAATGGCTGAACAGAAGCTGGCGTCCCAGTGAGGTGGTGCGGGTTAACTGATCCCGTTATCCCCTTGAAAAAAAACACCTAAAAGCAGGCGTAGGGTGCAATAGCGGAGCGTATTGCACCTTTAACCTATGCTTTACCAAGCCCATCCTTTGAGGCGGTTATTACTCTGTCGATCAGGTTTTTGGCTTCTGGTTTCGCACAATGCTTACTAATTAGCCTACAGAATAGAAATAAGATTCCTGAAGGAGGCTTAACCCTAATGAAAAGACTCAAACTTTTGCTCATACTTGCCGCCGTAAGCATGATGCCATTTATAGCTACTGCTAAAGATTTCGATCTAAGCAAAGCGGATATTCATGACCGTATGGCATACCACCGCGCCATTGATGCAGTGGTGTGGAGCCAACCACTTATGAACTTTAAAACCTTTCGCGATGCCTTGACCGATGCCGGCGCCGGGCCTAATGATGTGAGCTATTTCGCCACAGTTCAAAACTGGAAATTCCAAACGGCTACACCGAACAATACGACCCCCTATATTATGGGATATTGGAACATGAAAGATGGTCCGATCGTGGTGGAATTACCTTCAGTTGTTGAAGGCCTGGGGATGTTCGGGACCATCATGGATGCGTGGCAACGCCCGATTGAAGATGTTGGCTCCCGTGGCCGCGACAAAGGCCAGGCTACTAAATATTTGTTGATTCCATCAGGGTATAAAGGTCCGTTGTTGCGAAACGCCAAGGTCTATACTCATGAAACCAACAGTGGCTTTATCGTTTTACGTCCGATTATTGCGGGGATCACCCCTGATAATATGGCTAAGGTTACAGACTATGCCAAAGGCGTAAAGATCTATCCCCTTTCCCAGGCCGATAACCCTCCCGAAATGAAATATGTCGATCTCTACGACAAACAGCTTGAGATGACACCGGTCAATTCCAGTGATATTTACAATCAGCTTCACGGGATGATCCAGGAAGAGGTCGTTCTTGATCGTGACTTATCCATGATGGGCCTGTTGGCGCGAATTGGTATCAAAAAAGGAGAAGAATTTAAGCCGGATTCAGAGATGCAGGCCATCTTTAAACAGGCAGCACCTGAAGCCCGTGAGTATTTGATTGAACAATACCATCGCAAGCTGAACCCCTGGATTTATGACAATAAGAAATGGAGTTCCCTCACTCCTTTGGGAGACATTGAAACAGACTGGACTTTTGAGTACCCGGCTTATTACGATTATGTCGCCCGTGGCGGCCTGTATTATGCCATCATCACAAGTATCAAGAATTATGGAACAGCGACTTTCTATGTTGATCTGGCAGAGACAAGTGACGGTCAGTGGCTGGACGGCTCTAACAATTATCGCCTGAGAGTGCCGCCAAACGTTCCTGTCAGTCATTTCTGGTCTGTTACAGCCTACGATCTGGAAACTGCATCCTATATCCGCGATGTTTCTGAAAGCAGCATCGACTCAATTACCAATACTGTACAGAGAAATGCTGACGGCTCTATTGATATCTATTTCGGCCCCAAGTCGCCTGAAGGCAAAGAAAGCAATTGGCTTCCCACTGAACCCGGGCGTCGTTTCTTCATGCTGTTCAGAGCCTATGGCCCTCAACCAGGTCTGTTTGATGGTAGCTTTGAGCTCAACGACATAGAGCCGCTTAACTAAGAAATTAGCGGGGGACAAAGCGGCTTGACCGGGCCGCTTACTCTAGTTTAGCCCCGCCTGAATCGCTCCCGATATACAGTCGGTGTCAGCCCGGCCCGCTCCTGAAACAGTCGGGAAAATGAGCTTGTGTCCTCATACCCCACCTCCTGAATGATCGATTCGATATTCATTTCCGTCGTTTCCAGCAAGTGTTTGGCTGCCTCTATGCGTAGATTCTGCAGATAGGTTAAAGGGGGCATTCCAAGCGCGCTATTAAACCGCCGCATCAGGGTTCGCTGGCTCACCGCCAACTCATCCGCCAGCTC
This sequence comes from Amphritea sp. HPY, assembly GCF_050870985.1. Classification (NCBI taxonomy): domain Bacteria; kingdom Pseudomonadati; phylum Pseudomonadota; class Gammaproteobacteria; order Oceanospirillales; family Oceanospirillaceae; genus Amphritea; species Amphritea sp. HPY. The sequence continues at coordinate 2,703,683 of NZ_CP194015.1, forward strand.
TTTCATACTGATATTTTTACGCAGATCCTGTTGCAAGCGATACTGCGCCCTGGCCACCAGCTTATCACCATGATCGGTGGTTTTAGACAGAGAGAGGTAAGGCGCCTGGGCAGTCTGACCGATATCCACCAGCAGCGCTTTAGCGCAGAGCGAGGCTATGGCCGGGGAGAAAAACCGCTCAACCATACGTAGCGCCAGATGCTGATGGGTCGTAATAGCACCCGCGCAAACAAGTCGATCATCCTCGGTTAACAGCTGTTTCACATCGAGTGAGACATTTGGAAAGCGGCTGCGAAACTGCTTCTCCAGCCACCAGGTTGTGGTCGCGGTATGGCCGTCAAGAAGACCGACCTCTGCCAGTAAAAAAGTACCGGTGCAGTTAGCCGCCAGGATCGCTCCCCGCTGCCATTGTTCAATCAGCCAGCTGCCAATGACACCATGCTTCTTCAGAAAAAGATCAAATGCCTCAGCCCCGCCGTAGAAAACCCCGGGGATATAGACCACATCAAAGACTGTCTTCATATCAGGAGCGGAATCAACCGCTAACGGCAGGCCGCCACTGGCTTTTACATTGTTACCGTTAATAGAGAGAAGCTGCCACTCAAACGGTTCCATAGCATCTCCCAGCTGTTTTCTGGCGTGGGCATTGGCGATCTGCAGCAAGTCCATAAAACCGGTCAGACTTGAGGCATAACAGTCATCCATCGCTAATAGTGCAACCCGGGGCATATTGTCCATTCTCGCATTTAAGTTGTCATTTACGACCTTACACTTTAACAGAGCGACTCTTTAAACTCATCTCTAAGATAAAGAAAACATAAAGTAGCTGATTAATAACTATCCAGTTTTTTTGACAAGTCAGACAGACTTAGAGCAATTTACGAGGTGCTTAGACGTGATTAAGACAAGGTTTACAGAACTCTTTAATATCGAACACCCGGTAATTCAGGGCGGTATGCAACGGGTATCCACCGCTGAACTGGTCGCCGCCGTTGCCAACGCAGGTGCTTTAGGCTTTCTGAGTGCCCTCACCCAGCCAACACCTGAAGCATTAAGAGAGGAAATTGAACGTACCCGTTCGATGACCGACAAACCGTTCGGCGTTAACCTGACGATCCTGCCGACTCTGACCCCTCCCCCGTATGAGGAATACGCGCAGGTTATCGTCGACAGCGGCATCAAGGTGGTCGAAACCGCTGGCCGCAGCCCGCAGCCCTTTATGCCGATGTTTAATGCTTCCGGCGTTAAAGTTATTCATAAATGCACCTCAGTACGGCATGCTCTGAAGGCACAACAGGTTGGCTGCGCCGCTGTCACCATTGACGGTTTTGAAGCGGCAGGGCATCCCGGCGAAGACGATATCCCATCTCTGATACTGGTGCCCCGGGCCGTTGATGAGCTGGATATTCCGGTTATCGCCTGTGGTGGTTTCAGCGATGCCAGGGGCCTGGTTACCGCCCTGGCACTCGGCGCAGATGCCGTCAGCATGGGTACACGCTTTGTCGCAACTCAGGAAGCTCAAGTGCATGACAATATGAAACAGAAGCTGCTGGAGGCCAGTGAACTGGATAGCCAGCTGATCTTCCGCAAGTTCAGAAATACCGCACGGGTGTACAAAAATAGCATATCGACTGAAGTCGCCTCGATCGAAGCAAAACCTGACACTGAGTTCTCAGATGTTGCCGATCTGGTGGCGGGCAAGCGTGGTGCGGTAGTGCTGGAGACCGGCGATATGGAAGCCGGAATCTGGTGGGCGGGAATATCTGCCGGACTGGTCTATGATATCCCCAGCGTCAATGATGTTGTGTCAAACATAGTCACCGGAGCGGAACAGATTATCCAGCAGAAGCTGCAAGGGTATCTAAGCTCATAAAACCCAGCTATTTACTCCCCCAGAGATAAGTTACGTAGGGTGCAATAGCGCAGCGTATTGCACCAAAACTGTCTCAATCTTCGTAACCTAACGTATCTGCAACCGAGCTGTCCGCCCAATCCTTGTTATATCCCCCTGTTCCACCAAACGATGAAAAGTGGAATAGGGCCAATCCCCCACCCTGGATACCAGACCATGTTTGAGTGGATTGATATGGATGTAGTCCATATGGGCATTAAAGTCCTTTTCATCCCGTATCAAATGTTCCCAGAATCGCCTCTGCCAGATACCCCGTTCACCGCGTTTCTGACGCGATAGAGATCGCCGCTCTGAATGAGGAAGCATCTTCGAAAATTCCCCTTTTATTAACCGCCAGCGCAGTGAAAAGTTTGAGTCCCCCGGAGGTAAGCTGAAAATGCAATGAATATGATCAGGCAGCACTACCCAACCATGGATAACGAAGGGATGGCGCTCACGGACATCACGCACAACCGCACGTAAGATATCGACATGACGCACCAGCAAATTACTCTGCTGGCGCTGAAGTAGATTGACTGTAAAAAAATAGGTGCCGCCCGGCATCCATGCACGTCGGTAGTTTGACATAAGCAATACTGGCTGATTTAGCAAAGCGGTGCAATACGCTACGCTATTGCACCCTACGATGCTGAAGTAGATTGACTGTAAAAAACAGGTACCGCCCGGCATCCATGCACGTCGGTAGTTTGACATAACCAGATACTGGCTGATTTAGCAAAGCGGTGCAATACGCTACGCTATTGCACCCTACGATGCTTGCCTCTGCCAAGGCTACACGCAGCCACCGGCAGTTATAGCCACTACTTTCCAAAACCACCCTTTCAAGTGATCCCACCTGCCTCAGCCTCGATTAACGTCTGTATCAACGCCTCTATTGTCTGCGCAAAACGGCAAATGTTAATTATAAAAAGGTAAACAATCATGACTCAATTTTCTAACAAGGTGGTTATCGTCACCGGAGCATCCGCAGGTATCGGTAAAGCCACAGCACTCACTTTCGCTAAGCAAGGCGCGAAAATTGCCCTCGCCGATATTAACGAAAGCAGCCTGCACGGTGTTGCCGACGAAATTAAAGAGCTGGGTGGCGAAGCCCTGGTTGTTGTTACCGATGTCGCCGATGAAATTGCCTGCCAGAAGATGGTTGCAGACACCGTTAACCAGTTCGGTCGTCTGGACGTGATATTCAACAATGCCGGTATTTCCGGTGAGCGCGCGCTGGTTGCCGATACCACAGCGGAACAGTGGCAGAAAGTGATCAGCATCAACCTGAATGGCGTGTTCTTCTGTACTAAAGCGGCAATCCCTGCGATGCAGAACAGCGGCGGCGGTGTAATTATCAATACCGCATCTGTCGACGGCCTGATCGGCATGGCCAGCCTGAGCCACTATACCGCCAGCAAACATGCAGTAATGGGCCTGACCAAAGTGACCGCTCTGGAGTATGCCGACCAGAACATCCGCTGTCTGGCCGTTGCCCCCGGTTATATCGCAACAGCAATGACAGAAGAAGGCTTTAGCGACGAAGAAAAGCAGGGCTTACGCAGTATGGTGCCGATGAAGCGCCCTGCGGCACCGCAAGAGATAGCCAACTTTGTCGTCTGGGCTGCATCTGACCAGGCCTCTTACATCAGCGGCTCATCCCATGTCATCGATGGCGCACTGCTGGCGGGTATCAGCGGTAAATAGTCTTACCTTCATCTGACGGGTTAAGAAAGCATTGAGCTTTGTCAGTTCACAGTGCTCCAGAAAAAGGGTGATCTGAAAATTCACCCTTTAGAGGGACGTACTAATTACCCGTGACCTATAGTTTTAAACATAAGATCCAGCTCGGAGAGCAACATGCTGATGGTCATAGCAAATCGCTCGAAGACATTAATAAATATAATAAAGGAAGCACTATGAATCAGCTCGCAATGGCGATTCGCAAAACTGTTCGCCAAAAACATCTACGAATACTCTCTTCAGGGCTAATCGTAGCCGGTCTGGCGTTAGGCGCCTCATCGGCACACGCACTTAGCTTCGAACTGGAAAACGGCGTCACCATCGATTGGGATACCACCCTGAAATACGATGCCCAGTGGCGTATGGAAGACCAGGACAAAACGTTACTGGAGACCAGCCTTAGCGCTGGCAACGGCTTCCTGAGGGATGACGGCAACCTTAACTTTGATAAGCACGACATGACCCAGAACCGGGTCAGTTTCAGCACCGAAGCGGACATCAATGCCGGCAATTACGGCGCCTTCCTGCGCGCCCGGGGCTGGTATGACGAGGTTTACGATGATGACTCTTTGGCAGCAGCCAATTTTCAGCAGGATGGTATCGATCAGCATAAATCAGAGATAGAGATGCTCGACGCATTTATCTACGGTGACATCGAGATCGGTGAGAGAAGCCTGAACCTGCGGATCGGTGACCAGGTTGTCAGCTGGGGCGAGAGCCTGGCGCTGTATGGCGGAATCTCTTCGGCCCAGGGACCGATTGATGCGACCAAAGCTAACTCTCCCGGTGTCGATCTGAAAGAGATCTTCCTGCCAGTTGGTCAGGTTTACGGTGAGATGGACCTGAGCGATACCCTTTCGGTAGGCGCCTATTATCAGTATGAGTGGGACGAATCCCGCGTCGATGCACCGGGCACCTATTTCAGTCCTCTGGATGTCTATGGCCAGGGTGCTGTCGGGGACTCTTCAGCTTTAGGTATAGTGACTGAAATTACGCCTGACAGTGATTCTTACGGTATTGCACTACGCTACGTAGCCGAGGAACTGAACAGCACCGAATTCGGTCTTTACTACCTGCGTTATAACGACTTCATTCCAACGATTCAACTAACCGGTGATGGAACCCCATATCCCAGCGTCACCCTTGAGCACTTTAATGATATCAATCTCTTGGGCCTGAGCTTCGGTACCGTGATCGGGGATACGAATATCAGTGGTGAGATCAGCTACCGTGACGGTCAACCGGTTCAAGTTGGCGATGGCCCATTTTTCTATTTTACAGAGGCTGAGACCGTTCAGGCGCAAGCCTCATGGCTACATCTGTTCGGTGCAACGCCATTTGCCGATAATCTGACCTTTATAGGTGAAGTTGGTTACAACCGTGTAATCGGTATTGATGATGATGCCCTGGGTAGTGCATTAGCGATAACCACAGGTGCTTCAGGTGGCCCGCTTAGTCAAGAAAATATTGACAATGTTCTCAATAATGATCAGGAAGCGGCCAGTGCTCTGCTGCGACTGAAAGCAGATTACTACAGCGTCGCCCCTGGCCTGGATATGTCCGTTACCGGTACTTACCGCAACGACTTCTACGGTACTTCCTCGGTGCTGTTCACCTTTACCGAAGGCCGTGAAGACCTGGCGTTAAACCTCGATTTCACCTATCTCGATAAACACACCTTTGGCGCCAGCTATGTCGCTTTCCTGACCGATCCGGAAGACATTGTGGCGGGTGGCGATCCGATAGAGTTTGCCCATCACACGGCTGACCGCGATTACGCCTCCCTTTACTACAAGTACAGTTTCTAAAGATATTGTTACGGAGCTAAAATAATGAAAATAACTAAAGCCCTTTTACTTACCGGTGCAGCCAGCCTCGCGCTGAGCGCCTCTTCCCTCACCCTGGCTCAGGTCAGCGCAGAGGAAGCCGCCAAGCTGGGTGCTGAACTGACCCCTTACGGTGCCGAACGTGCCGGCAATGCCGACGGTTCAATCCCGGAATGGACCGGCGGTCTGAAGCAAACGCCTGCCGGTTACCAGGCCGGTGGTCTGCGTCCCGACCCTTACGCCAGCGATACTGTGCAGATGACCATCACCGGCGCAAACTACAAAGACTACGCCGACAAGCTGACCGAAGGCGCTAAGGCGATGTTTGAAAAGTATCCCGATACTTTTCAGATGCCGGTCTACCAGACCCGCCGTAGCTTTGCCGCACCGCAATGGATCTATGACAACGTAGCCAAAAACGCTACCAGCGCATCACTGAGTACGGACGGTAACGGTATCGACAATGCTGCCGGAGGCATTCCGTTCCCGATAGCTAAAACCGGTGCCGAAGTCGTTTGGAACCATAACCTGCGCTGGGCCGGTAAAGGCACCTATAAGGAATTCAGCTCTTACACCGTGTTTGACAATGGTCAGATCAATCTGGGTGGTGGACTCGCCTGGGAATCGTTCCCTTACTATAAGAAGAGCGAACCTTCCAAAGCGGATGATATCTACTTCCAGCTGCTGGTTCAGTACGCCCAACCGACCCGTCGCAAAGGTGAAGTAATTCTACTTCGTGACCCGATGAATCAGTCAGATAACCCGCGTCAGGCATGGCAGTATATCCCTGGCCAGCGCCGTGTTCGCCGTGCACCGACTGTTGCTTTCGACACTCCGAATGCTCAGTTCAGCGGGCAGGCAACATACGATGATGCCTATATGTTTAACGGCTCGCCCGAGCGTTATAACTGGACGCTTATCGGTAAGCAGGAGATGTACATCCCGTACAACAACTACAAGTTCATCAATGAAGCGGCATCCGGTCCTGAAGCCTTCGCTACACCGAACTTTCCAAACCCGGACCTGGAGCGTTGGGAGTTGCACCGGGTATGGGTAGTCGAAGGTGAGCTGAAAGACGGCAAACGTCATATCTACGGCAAGCGTCGCTTCTACTTCGACGAAGACAGCTGGCTGATGGTCGCTAACGACGCCTTTGATGGTCGCGGTGAACTCTGGCGTGCGGGTTTTGCCCACGTCGCTCACCTTTACGATCAGGATACTACCGTTCTGCGTGGCTACTGGCTGGCAGATATGCTCAACGGTGCCTATGCAGTTAACGAAGTTGATAATAAGCCGCTTGAACTTACTGAAGGTAAAGAAGCTAAATTCTTTACCCCGCAGTCGGTTCGTAAACTCAGCCGTCGTTAACCTGAGTTAATAATACAGACAGGGGCCTCTCAGCCCCCGGTCTGTATTTCCTATCCCCCGGTACGTGAGAAAGCTAAGCAGAAGATGATTGGCTCCTGAGCAGTGATCTGCTGTTAGATTTTTCCCTTTTGCCTCTCTACATAATAATAATCAGAGTGAAGTTTTATGTATTCTATTATCACTAAGCCACTTTCGGCGCTGGCCAGCCGGAGGGTTGATTTCATCCCCCGCGTCAAGAAACCAGGTATCCCTTTCAGTGGCTTACTCCGGCCCCTGGCTAAAGCACTCTGTATTGCCACCCTGACCTGCGCTCCCGCTGTTTATGCGGCTGAACCTTCATCGCAAATATTGAGCATTCCTTCTGAGACATCACCTTTAGCGCAACATAGCCTGCTGCTGGATACGGCTAATGCAGGTTCCCGTCAGGTGTCCGTTGGACAGTTCGGTCATATCCTCTATTCCGATGATGATGGCTCCAGCTGGACTCAGGCGAAGGTGCCTGTCAGCAGTACCTTAACAGCGGTCTACTTCGTCGATGAACAATCTGGCTGGGCAGTCGGGCACGAAGGCGTAGTACTGGCCACTACAGACGGCGGCGTTAACTGGACGCAGCAACTAAATGGTCTGGATATTAATGAGTTGGGGCTGAAACACGCCCAGGAATTACTCAGCTATCCGGCCAGTAATAATGGTCAGCTGCCACCGGGTATTCACCCTGACCTGAGCGCTGAAGATTTTGAAATGCTGGAAATGGACGCCGCTGATTTTGCCGCCGAAGGGGCATCACGACCTCTGATGGACGTCTGGTTCAAGAACAAAAATGAAGGGATGATTGTCGGTGCCTACGGCCTTATTCTGCGTACCAATGATGGCGGTAACAGCTGGGCTCCGGTTTTCGACACTATTTATAATATCGATAATTACCACTATTACAGCATCGTTCCGGCGCCGGGCCCACAACACTCTGATGCACTGATACTGGTCGGTGAAGCTGGCTTGTTGCAACGTTCACTTGATAACGGGCTGACCTGGGAGGCCCTTGAATCACCCTACGAAGGAACCTTCTTTGGCGGGCTTTATAATCCGGCAAGCAATGATCTCCTGGTTTACGGTCTGCGCGGCAACCTGTACCGCTCTTCTGACCTGGGTACCCACTGGCAAACCATCAACAGCAAAACGACGGCGACTATCTTCGATGGCAGCGTGCTGAACGATGGCTCGATATTGCTGGTCGGTAGCGCCGGACTGCAAATTTCAATTGATAGTAAGTCCTTTGCTGCGAAACCCGGTTTCAGCCCGCAACGTACCCCCTATAGCGCCGTGACAGTATCAGAATCCGGTAAGGTTTTATTAACCGGACTGCGTGGTCTTGAAGTGATGTCAGAGCAGAGGAGCCAATGATGAGCAATATGTCTGATAGTAAAACGGTAAAAGCCACGCTGCATGCGATCGATAGCAGCGAAGCTGTGGTTGAGAACATTCTTTTTAACAACCGCCTGGTCGTGGTTTTGTTTGCCCTCATCATAACGCTGTTTGTCGGGTATCAGGCGCTGCAACTGCGTCCCGATGCCAGTTTCGAGAAGATGATTCCGGCTTCCCACGAATACGTGCAAAATTTCTTTACCTATCGTGATGACCTCAAAGGCCTGGGTAATGCAGTACGCATCTCAGTCGAGACCACCGATGGTGACATCTTCAGCGCCGAATTTATGGACCATCTGCGTCAAGTACATGACGAGGTATTCTACCTCAACGGTGTCGACCGTAGCGCCCTGATGTCCGTCTGGGCAGCTGGCGCACGCTGGAGTGAAGTCACCGAAGAGGGCTTCTCCGGTGGCCCGATCGTACCCGACGATTATGATGGTACCCCTGCCAGCCTGGAGCGTCTGCGCCAGAACCTGCTTAAGTCAGGTAAGGTTGGTTCGCTGGCAGCAAATAACTTTAAGTCGGCGCTGATCTACGCGCCCCTGTACGATAAGGACCCGCAGACCGGCGAGGCCCTGGACTACCAGAAGTTTTCTGAAGATCTTGAAACCCTGGTACGTGAAAAGTACCAGACCGAAAATGTAAAAATTCACATCACCGGTTTTGCCAAAGTAGTGGGCGACCTGATCGATGGCGCGTCGCAGATTATTCTGTTCTTTGCCGGAGCCTGCCTGATCACGCTGATACTGCTGTATCTCTACTCACGCTGCATTACCAGCACTCTGATCGCACTATTCTGTTCGGTTGTTGCGGTAATCTGGCAGCTGGGATTACTGCATACGATGGGCTTCGGTCTGGACCCTTACTCGATGCTGGTGCCGTTTTTAGTATTTGCCATCGGCGTCAGTCACGGGGTGCAGATTATCAATGGTATCTCGCATATGTCGATCGCCGGATACAACAAGCTTGAAGCCGCTAAACGTACCTTCCGCATGCTGTATATTCCCGGCATCATCGCCCTGATCAGCGATGGTGTAGGCTTCTCTACCCTGATGGTTATTGATATCGCAGTGATTCAGGACCTGGCGGTTGCCGCCAGCGTCGGTGTCGCAGTCGTCATCTTCACCAACCTGATTCTGCTGCCGATTCTGATCTCCTATGTCGGTGTGAGTAAAAAAGCGGTCAAAAGCCTGCAGCATGAGGAAAATGACGAAGAGCATCCGATCTGGCACTTCCTTGCTAATTTCAGTCGTCCGAAGATGGCTTCTATCGCGCTTATTACCGCGGTTATCGGTTACGGTTTTGGTTTCTATAACAGTCAGGAGCTGAAAGTCGGTGACCTTGATCCGGGTGCGCCGGAACTGCGGGCCGATTCACGCTACAACCTCGATAACGCTTTTATGGGTGCCAACTACTCGGCCAGTTCCGATGTCTTTGTAGTGATGATCAAGAGTGCAGCACGGGAGACCTGCGCACTGTATGAAACAGTTGAACTGATGGACCGATTACAGTGGAAACTGCAGAACCTGCAAGGTGTGCAGTCGACCCAGTCCCTGTCGTCTATCACTAAACTACTGATCTCCGGCATGAACGAAGGCAGCCTGAAATGGATGGCACTGAGTCGTAACCAGGCCATTATGGATGCGGCTTCGATCCGGGTGCAGGAGATGGGTGGCCTGATCAACGGTGACTGTGATCTGGCGCCGATGCTGATATTCCTCGACGATCACAAAGCTGAAACCCTGCAGCGGGTCGTTACAGAGGTTGAGCAGTTTGCCAATGACCACAACAGTGACCAATACCAGTTCCTGATGGCGGCCGGTAATGCGGGTATCGAAGCGGCGACTAACGAAGTGATCGGTTCGGCACAATATGAAATCCTGATCTGGGTATACGGCGCGGTATCGTTCCTCTGCCTGCTGAGCTTCCGCTCGGTGACTGCAACAATCTGTATCATCCTGCCGCTGACGCTGACTTCTGTTCTGTGTCAGGCACTGATGACCTATCTGGGTATTGGTATCAAGGTGGCGACCCTGCCGGTTATCGCGCTGGGTGTCGGTATCGGTGTTGACTACGGCATCTACATCTTCAGTAGGCTCGATGGCTACCTGAAAGCTGGCGATAACCTGCACGATGCCTACTTCAAAACCCTGCAGAGTACCGGTAAAGCGGTTGCATTCACCGGTGCAACACTGGCGATCGGAGTTACAACATGGGCCTTCTCTCCGATCAAGTTCCAGGCCGACATGGGCATATTGTTAACCTTTATGTTCGTCTGGAACATGCTGGGGGCTCTGATCCTGCTGCCTGCACTGGCTTGCTTCCTGCACAAGCCGAAACAGATTAAAGGTAGGACTTGATCAATTTATCAGGTGCTATGCAAACATGCCTGTACAACCCTTTCCTGGCAGTTATACATGTTCAGCCCAACCTCTTCCCCCCGCTCGGCGGGGGATTTTTTTCTAGCTTAAGTCGACTTAAATTTCAGGCAAAGACTAGGGTTAACCGGTCTCTGACGACTGAAAAAAGCCTATCAAAGGTTGCTCAGGCTGCACCCCACAACAAGATTCAACATTGGAGTAATTATGCTATCAACTATTTTCAACCTTCTGAAAGTGGCTACTGTAATTTTCTATCTGCTCGCACTGGCGTCACTGGTGATCGAACCATTACATGGCTTTCAGATGATCCTGTTAACGATTGTCGCAGCCTTAGCGATCGCCCATGCCGCTGAATTTTTACTGGTAAGAAACAAGCTGGCACTGATTGAGAAAGCTGCTGGCCATCACTTATTGAATGTGATGCTGTTTGGTTTCCTGTATTGGATTCCGCTGCTCTATACAGATAACGCGAATTCAAATACCTGATACAACAGCCGGCTATTCAACCTTTATTAGCAAATCGAATCCGGCTATCTCTTTTCCTTATATGATCCTTTCGGGTGATACGCTTCACCCTCCATTTTCCTCCTTTCGGGGGATTCATTGCACCAGCTGAAAAGATAAATTTAAAGTGCAAAGGAAGTATGGAACCTGAACACAATTTACGGACAGCATGGAGTCGATAACGAGCAACTGAAAATAAAGAGATAGGTGACGAAATGTTAACGCAGCAAACCACACTACAACTCGCTGAAGAGAACCGTCAGTTCGCAGGAACCGGTGGCGTCAGTGAAGGTAATGCTCAAGCCAATTTCGCTCCCGCATTTCAGGATGCCACTACCGGACAAATTGCAGTATCACGGTTCAAAGATGGCCGCCCCGCACCCTTCCACCTTCTGGACGGTTTACCCGAAGCCTGGATCATGGAGCGGGATTTGAAAGGTCGTGTTATTGAAATTAAGGCTTCCGTAATTTCCGGTTTTGTCCGCCTGGGTCGTTTCTTTACCCGCCAGCAAGCCTCAGATTTTATGGCGCAGCACTCGCCTTCAGGTATCTGACACCGTTCACAAATCCCGAAGGGGCTCTTTCCACCAGGCTTAATTCCCCTGCTTCGGTACACGCTCCCAGGCTGCAGGGAGCCCACCGGTCCAGCGTTTGAATGCACTACGGACAAGCAGCTTGTTACTTAATATAAAGTCGCTGTAACGTTGATCAAATTGCAATTGACCGCTGCACATCTGGCGATGAACCAAAAAAAGCCCGCTTGCGCGGGCTGAACAGGGCTGTAATCAAGTTCTGCAATTAAGCCCTGAAGTTCTGCTTCTCAAACAGATCTTTACTTAAAGTCGCACTGGGCCAACATCGGGCCGAACGCTTCTTCGCCAGAAATAACATTCTCGACCACAAACAGGTCATCATCACCGTTACGTTCGGCTGCGGTTTTGATTCGCATCTGGTACATATCGTGGACCATCCGGCCATCGTTACGCAGTTTTGCGTTACGGGCGAAGAAGTCATCCGGTTTGCTGGATTTCATCTGCGCCATGACCGCATCCGACTCATCGGTGCCTGCCGCTTTTACGCTATTCAGGTAGTGCATAGTGGCAGAATAAACACCGGCATGGGCCATAGACGGGATACCACCGTGGCGGGTCTTGAAGCGAGCCGACCATTCACGGGTAGCATCATCCATATCCCAGTAGAAACCCGTCGTTAGCTTCATGCCACCGGCTATATCGGGATCAAGTGCCAGGGCGCTCTGGGTAAATACCAGCAGACCGGCAACATCCATTGTTTCGGTCAGACCAAATTCGGCTGATGTTTTCAGGGCGTTGATAAAGTCAGCGCCAGCATTGGCCAGAGCGACGACATCGGCGCCGGAAGCCTGCGCCTGCAAAACATAGGATGAGAAATCAGTAGTACCCAATGGTGCCCGGACCGCACCGACCACTTCACCACCATTGCTGTTTATAACTTTACTGGCAACACCTTCCAACGCGTGACCGAAAGCGTAGTCTGCGGTAATAAAAAACCATTTCTTCTTACCAGCATCGACCATCGGCTTTACCGTACCATTTGCCAGCGCCACTACGTTGTAAGTCCAGTGAGCGTTATAGGGAGAGCAGGCTTTAGTGGTAAACGCGTGGGAAGCGGATGCACCTATAAGCGCGATCTTTTTGTTATCGGTCAGTACCTTAGTAACCGCGCCAGTCACTGAAGAAGCGACCAGGCCGGTTACCGTATCGACCTGCTCATCTTCGATCCACTGCCGTACCTTGGCTGAACCGACGTCCGGTTTGTTCTGATCATCGGCACTGACCAGCTCAATCGGCTTACCCAGTACTGTACCACCAAAGTCTTCAACCGCCATTTGCGCGGCGGTGACACAGCCAGGCCCGCAAATATCGGCGTATACACCGCCCATATCACCCAGAACACCGATCTTGACTACATCGTCTGAGATGGCGCCCGCCTGAGCACTGCTGGCAATAGCAGCGCTCATGGTTACAGTGATTGCTGCAGTCAGTACAGCGTTTTTCAATCTTTGCATATGTTACTCCTGCTGTTCTTTCTTATTGTTGTGTAAAGGGGTTAAACCGACAGGGCCGCTGTCAACTGAGTTTCGTTAAACTGCTCTCGCAGGGTCCGCTTCAGTAGTTTTCCCGCAGTATTCTTAGGCAGAGCATCGATAAAGATAAATGACTTAGGGATCTTGAACGGTGCCAGATGCTGCTGGCAGTGACGGGTTAGTTCATCGCTGTCGGCATCTTCGCCCGCCTTGAATACGATGACGGCGGTGATCGCTTCTATCCAGCGCTCATGGGGGGTACCGATAACTGCAACTTCGGCTACTGCGGGATGCAGGTACAGCGCTTCCTCAACATCGCGGCTGGCAACCAGCACGCCACCGGTATTTACCACATCTTTGATGCGATCAACGATATAGAGGTAGCCCTCTTCATCGGCGTAGGCCAGATCACCGGAGTGAAACCAGCCTCCGCTAAAGGCTTCGGCGGTCTGCTCCGGCTTTTCCCAGTAGCCGACCATCACATGGGGTGAACGGTGGATAATTTCACCCCGCTCTCCCACTGGACAGTCTTCCATCGTCACCGGATCGACGATGCGGGTTTCTACCGACATCACCGGTTTACCGATGGAAGCGAGTCTGCCTTCCTGTTCTTCCGGGGCCAGTACGGTGGCAATAGGAGCCATCTCACTCTGGCCATAGCAGTTAAACAGCTGACAACCGGGCAGGCGCTGCTGTAGCTCAGCGACTATCGGCTCCGGCATAATCGATGCACCATAGTAGATATTAACCAGTGAGCTGAGATCATGCTGGTCGAAGCCGCTATCCCTTAGCAGACCGATCCATACGGTAGGTGGTGCGAAAACAGAGTTAAGCTTTTCGTTGCTGATCGCCTCAAATACCAACGGTGGCAAAGGCGCCTGCATAATATAACTGGTGGCGCCGATCATCAGTGCGGGCATAGTAAATACATGCATCTGGGCAGAGTGATACAGCGGTAGAGCACAAAGTGAACGATCATCTGAACTCAGGTAGAGGTGTTGAATGCAGCTGTTATATTCAGCCATAAAGCCCCGATGGGTATGCATCGCGCCTTTTGGATGAGAGGTGGTGCCCGAGGTGTAAAGGATCTGTGCCAGGTCGGTATCTTTTACCGTCACAGCGGGTGGCTGATGGTCTGCATCCGATAGAGCTGTCTGTAGAATATCAGCCCTCAATGCTGATGAGGCCTGGGTGTGTAACGTGCCGGTGGTGATAAGCGATGTATCATGCAGCACCGCTTCGATATTGGCGCTCAGATCATCATCTATAAAGACTGCTAGCGCGCCTGACTGATTCAGCAAATACAGCAGCTCATCTTTGACCAGGGCAAAATTGATCGGCACATGAATCAAACCGGCTCGGGCGCAGGCCAGAAACAGCAGCAGGTAGGCGTCTGAGTTCTTGCCGTAGGCAGCAACCCGGTCGCCCTGTTTTAAACCGCTTTGCAGTAGAAAGTTAGCTACGCGATTTACCGCGCGGTCAAGCTGTTGGTAGGTCCAGCGGCGCTGCTGGAAGATGATCGCTTCTTTGTTGGCAAAGCGCTTTGCGGAACGGCGCAGGCCATCTCCGATGGTATTCAGCGTGGCAATTTCTACTTCGGGAAGCATGGTTGTCAGCCCTCTTATTGTTGTTGTGCAATAAGAGTGTCTGTTGGACGTAGTTGAGACAATGATCAAACTGTCCAAAGCATTTGATAAAAGAGGTCAGAAACTGACCGGAATTAATATTTTCCGCTCTGATATGCTCTGGGCGCGACACCGGTCCAGCCTTTAAACGCCCGACAAAATGCAGCTTGTTCTGTAAAGCCGACCAACTCACTGGTTTCGGCTACAGTGAGGGACTCCTCGGTGAGCAGACGAATGGCTATATCGCAGCGTACCCGATCTTTTATCTGCTGATAACTGACCCCTTCATCCTTCAATTTGCGGCGCAGGGTGCGCGAAGTCATATGCAGGCAGCAGGCAATTTCTTCCAGCGTCGGTGCTTGCTCCAATCCCTTTTCCAGGATCAGTCGCTGCACCTGAATACTCAGACTGTTGTTCTCGCCAACCCGGCGTAACACCTCAAGGGGCGACTGGCGCAGAAATGATTTCAGCTCCATCAGATCCCGTACCCGGGGCAGGTTTAGCAACTTGCTGCTGAAGGTGAATCCGGCGCTGGTCTGATTAAACAGCAACTGCTCGCCAAACATCGGCGGGTACTCTTCATAATGTACGGGTACCGGGTAATTAAACCGGGTAGCGTGGATCGCCAGTTGCGAGTTGATCAGCCAGCTGCTGAAGCGTTGCCACATCAGCAGGACAAACTCCTGCAGCAGATGATCCGGGTCCAGTTCCGGCCGCCGCAGGGTGATACTGATATCCACCCGGTCTGCATCGGTAGTCATGGTGAAATCGATCTCACTCTGCACTGCGTTATAGAAACGAACACTCTGCTGCAGCATCGCCCCAAGAGTTTTCAGTTGGAACAGGGACTCCATCATCAGAGCAAAAACACCGTTTTTACATGGGTGTTCTGTCAGCCCCATAAATTCATCACCGGTGGCGCGCCAGACCGCTCTGATCAGATTAGCCAGCTGGACCTCTGTGATACGGGCCTTCGGCTTATGCATCAGCTCGGCAGGCACCGCCGCACTTTCCAGCAGGGGCTGAGGATCATAGCCCTGTTTGATAGCGCCATGCAGGCATGCCTGGATGTAGTGATTGGAGACCAGTTTTTTCTTCATAGTTAATAATGGTTTTCCCTAGTAGGAGAAGCATACCCTGATGTTATCCAGGGCACAAAAAAGCAACTGAATCGCTGTCTCATCAGAAGTAGGAACTCTTGTAACAAGAAGTCAGGATAGTACTGGACGTCACGCAACTGCAGACGGAAGAAAACCCGCCCGCCCTGATTTCATAGACCTCCTGCACGCGGCATATCCCTGCCGCCCCGCACCACCAATACAGGTTTATAAACATCAATTCGTAATATGGGCATTGCTCATAGTAATCCGCTGGTGCCTTTTCGGTTAATTTTTTTGTCCTTCCAGGTCATTCATGTGGATCAGTTGATTAGATCTAATAACCGAAGCTCACTTTTTAAAACTATCTTAGCAACCTGAGGGGTACCTATGTCAGCTCATGATAACGATATCGAACTGTTCCAAACAATGATTACTCGTGTATTAGAGCAGGAAATAGCCCCCCACTATGATGAGTGGGAAGCTGCAGGCGCTACCCCGAAATCACTTTGGCAAACATTAGGGGCTGCTGGCATGCTCGGCATCGATATGCCGGAAGAGTATGGCGGCGCTGGTGCCAGCATAGAGATATCCCAGCTGGCCGTAGAAGAGATTGCCCGACAGGGCTTCGGCGGTTTTTGTGGCAGTTACAATATCCACGCCAATATCGTCATGCCCTATATCCTTCATATCGGCAGCGATAAGCAAAAACAGCAGTGGCTGCCATCCATGGTCAGCGGTGAAGCGGTCGGCGCCATTGCGATGACCGAGCCAGGTGCCGGTAGCGATCTGGCGGCAATACGCACCACAGCCAAGCGCACAGACGATGGTTGGCTGATCAACGGTGCCAAGATATTTATCACTAACGGTCTGCAGGCCGATATCGTGATCGTTTGTGCAAAAACCAATCCGGACGCGGGCGCCAAAGGCGTTTCTCTGTTTCTGGTAGATGCCCGTTTACCGGGCTTTTCTCGCGGTAAAGGTATTCATAAAATTGGCCAGCACTCTGGCGATACCGCCGAGCTTTTTTTCTCTGATTTATTGGTGCCGCACGATGCCCTGCTCGGTGAAGAAAACAAGGGCTTTAGCTACCTGATGCAGGAGCTGCCTCGCGAACGTCTAGGTGTCGCTGCGCAGGCGATCGGCGCAACCGAAGGTGCACTGGCGCTGACCCTCGATTATGTACAGGAACGCAAGGCATTCGGCCAGCGTGTGGCTGACTTCCAGAATACCCGTTTCAAACTCGCCGAAGCTAAGGCGCAGCTGGATATGGCGCGGGTTTATCTCGATCACTGTATCGAAAAGTACAAACACAATGCGATGACCCCCACCGATGCTGCGGTTCTGAAACTGCAGCTGACCGAGATGCAGTGCAAGATCACCGACGAGTGCCTGCAACTGTTCGGTGGCTATGGTTATACCCTCGAATACCCTATCTCACGTTTCTATGTCGATGCCCGGGTACAGACTATCTATGCCGGCACCTCAGAAATAATGAAGGAAGTGATCGCCCGCTCCCTTCTGGGCAAGTAATCAACGCCTGAAATGTGAAGATCAGCAAAAGTAGAAACAAGAACAGATTCAGGAATCAGTATGAAAATTTCAGACGTTGTAATTTTAGATGGTGCACGCACCGCAATCGGTGGTTTTGGTGGCAGCTTATCAACAATGGCTCCGGCAGAAATTGGTACCGTCGCAGCTAAAGAAGCGATCAAACGTTCCGGCGTTGCTGCCGGGGATATTGATCACTCGGTATTTGGCCACATCATTACCACCGGCCCGGAAGATGCGTACATTGCGCGGCATATCGGCTTAAATGCCGGGCTGAAAGCCAGCTCTGCCGCGCTCAACGTAAACCGTCTTTGTGGATCGGCGGTGCAATCGGTAATCTCTGCAGCGCAGATGATCATGATGGGCGACAGTAAGTTCGCCCTCGCCGGTGGCGCTGAGTGCATGAGCCAGGGAGCCTATATGCTGCCTGGAATGCGTACCGGTCAGCGTATGGGTGACGGCCAGGTTGTAGACATGACAATTGGAGTATTAAGCGATCCCTTTGGCAGCGGCCACATGGGCATGACCGCCGAAAGGATTGCCGAACAGTACGGTCTGACCCGTCAGGATCTGGACACATTCTCTGCCGAGAGTCATCGTCGTGCCAGCAATGCGATCGAGAACGGTTATTTCGACGATCAGATCGTACCTGTGACCGTTAAGAAAGGCCGCAAAGAGTTCACCTTCAGTCAGGATGAACATGCCCGCGCGGGTACCACCGTTGAAAGTCTGGGCAAACTTAAGCCCGCCTTTAAAAAGAACGGTATTGTCACACCTGGTAATGCATCGGGAATTAACGACGGAGCGGCGGCGATGGTACTGACCAGCGCTGACGAAGCGGCAAAACGCGGCCTCAAGCCGCGTGCCCGTCTGATCGGTTATTCCTTTGCCGGAGTCAATCCTGATGTGATGGGACTGGGACCGATTCCTGCGGTCAAACAAGTATTGGAGCAGACCGGTTTAAGTACTACTGATCTGGATGTTATCGAATCTAACGAAGCCTTTGCTGCCCAGGCGATGGCCGTGACTCAAGCCCTGGAGCTTGACCCGGCTAAAGTGAACCCCAACGGCGGAGCCGTCGCGCTGGGTCATCCGGTAGGTGCCACCGGTTCAATCATTATCATTAAAACCCTGGCCGAACTGGACCGTATCGACGGCCGTTACGGTATGGTGACTATGTGTATCGGTGGCGGCCAGGGCATCGCTCTGATCCTGGAGCGTGTCGCATGAGTCAGCTGAGTAACGCACCAGAAATTAAAAAAGTAGCAGTTATCGGTGCCGGGGTGATGGGTGCCGGTATTGCAGCTCAGGCCGCGAATGGCGGGGCCGAGGTTCTGCTACTGGATATCGTACCGGCGGATTGCACTTCAAATGATCGTAGTCAGATAGCGCAGGGCGCATTGGATCGTTTTTTAAAAGCCGGCAGCGGCGGTGGCCTGATGCACCCATCAATTGCCGAGCGCGTGTCTGTCGGCAATATCGAAGACGATTTTCAGCTGTTAGCCGATGCTGACTGGATTATCGAAGTGATCGTCGAACGCCTGGATATTAAACAGGATCTCTATCGCCGTATAGCGGAAGTTCGTCGTCCTGATGCTATCGTCTCATCGAACACTTCCACCATCCCATTGGCCAGGCTGGTCGAAGGTCTGCCTCAAGATTTTTGTCAGCACTTTGTCGTTACGCACTACTTTAACCCACCTCGCTATATGCGTCTGGTTGAGATTGTTGCCGGCGAACAAACGCTTCCACAAGTGGTCGACAGCGTCAGTCTGTTCAACGATAAACAGATGGGTAAAACAGTTATTCACTGTGCCGACCGTCCCGGTTTTATCGGTAACCGCCTCGGCGTATTCTGGATGCAGGTAGCCCTGCAGGAAGCGATCAACTTCGGCCTTACTGTTGAGGAAGCTGACGCAGTCATGAAGGTCTGCGGCTTCCCTAAGACCGGTATCTTCGGCCTGTGGGATCTGTGTGGTATCGATCTGATGCCATCGGTCACCGAGAGTCTGGGCAGCCTGTTACCTGAAAATGATGACTTTGCCCCTTATGCGACGACCGTAAATACTGTTCAAGGCATGTTAGACAAAGGTTATTACGGCCGTAAGGGACGTGTGCTTCAGGGCTTCTACCGCCAGACAAAAGATGACAACGGTAAGCGAATTAAAGAGGTGATTGACCTCGATACTTTGACCTATCGTGCCCCGCTACAAGCGACGTTGACCAGCGCAAAACTCAAGCCCGGCCAGTTAACCGAGTTACTCGCCTGCGATGATAAGGGCGGCCGATACGCCTGGCGCGTGTTGTCTCAGATGCTGCACTACGCAACTAAACTGATTCCCGATGTGGCAACAGAAGTAAACGCCTTCGATCAGGCGATGAAACTGGGTTACAACTGGACCTGGGGTCCCTATCAGATGATCGACATAATCGGGTTGTCTACGTTTGCTGAACGCCTTAGTGACGACGGTATTGAGCTTTCCAGTTTTATGCAAGCTGCAGAGCAGCGTCAGGTCTACAGCTATCAGAATCAACAACAGAGCACTCTTAATGCAACTGGCGTTTATCAGGCTGTTAGTACCCGCGAGGGGATCCTGAATCTGGCCGACATCAAGCGTCAACCAGCCATCGCTCGAGACAGCAGATCAGCCGTATGGGATCTGGGCGATGATGTCTGGTGCATGGAGTTTACCGGTAAGGTTCCTGCTTTAAGCAGTGAATTACTGGATCAGATATCAGATGCTCTGGAACGTGCTTGTACGCATAAAAAAGCGCTCATATTTTATAATGCAGGACCGGTATTTGCGGCGGGTGCTGACCTGAAAGAATTCCTCTCCTTCATCGACAATCCCGTGCAGCTGCAGGCCTATATTGAAAAAGGTCAGCAACTGTTCCACGCCCTGCAAACCGCTCCGGTAGCAACTGTCGCGGCGTTATCCGGCAAGGCGCTTGGCGGCGGACTCGAACTGGCGCTGCACTGCCAGGCGATTCAGGCCCATGCCGAAACATATATTGGACTGGTAGAAAATCAGGTCGGTATCGTACCAGGCTGGGGCGGTTGTAAAGAGCTGTTACTGCGCTGCTCTGAGCGCTTTGGCCGAGACAGCGCGATCAAACACTGTTTCGAACTGATTCAATCCTGCAAAGTCACCGCTTCGGCGATGGAGGCCCGGCAATCCGGTATTCTCCGCGACAGCGATGGCGTCAGCATGAATCTGGACCGCTTACTGTTTGACGCCAAACAACAGGCGCTGACGTTACAAGCAAAACGTCTGCAGTCAGAACCACAACCTGCTATCCGACAGGTGGAGCCACTGACCAACGACCGGAAGATTACACTGAGTAGTGACGGCTATCAGGCACAGTTGGAAGCATCCCTGTTAAACCTGTTATCACGAGCTCAGGCTGATAACTGGTATCAGAACTTCTTTCAGGAGGAGAAAAACACCAATCTGGCGCTATGTCAGCACGGGGAGGCGAAACAACGTATGCAACATCTGATGGACACCGGGAGAGCACTGAAAAACTAAAAATTATCAGATCAGAACCGAAGGCACTGATATGCCTTCGGCTTATGTTTGTAAGCTATGTTCGGTTAACTGAACTCATTTTTAATTATGCTAAGTGACCGGTTCAGCGCTTCGTTTAATTGCTGAATCAACTCCTGGCTCAGCATTGAACTCTCAGCTTGCTGCTCCAGTTCGCTACAAAGTTGGTGCAACCGGGTCAGGCCGACGCTAGCCGCGGCCCCTTTCAATTTATGTAGTAAGCGTGATTGTTCTACAGCCTCACCGGCAACAGAAATCGCACTCACAGTTTGTACCGAATCCTGGGCAAACAGCTCGATCAGCTGCTGAACTTTCTCCCGGCCCAGATACTCCATATCCTGTTCCAGAACCCGGCGCTCAAACCATTCGTCGATACTTTCTGATTCTGCTGTATCAGCCTGTTCAGTTTCAATCTGCACAGCTCTAGTCTGATCAGATTCTGGCAACTCAAGTCCAACGACACTGTAGCCTTTAATCACTTTTGCCAGCATCGGTCGCAACTTCTTCATCTGGACCGGCTTGGCGATGAAACCATCAAAGCCCGCTGCCAGATAGCCCTCAACTTCCTCTTTCAGCACCTGGGCCGATACCGCAACAATGGGCAGTTGCCGGTTCTGATGGGCGGCCAGTTTACGTAATTGCCCGCTTAACTCGACGCCATTAATGTCCGGTAGATTAATATCTACCAGCGCGATATCAAAAACCTGGCTGGTCACTTCATCGAGGGCGCTGACGCCATCCCCCGCGACGGTCACCTGGTGTCCGAGTTTTTCAAGCAACCCCCGGGCGACCATCTGATTGACCTCATTATCCTCCACCAGCAGCACGCGCAATGGTCCGGTATCCGGCAACACCTGATCGATACTGTTTTCGTCCTGTGGCTCACCAACAGTCAGCTCAAGACTGAACCAGAAGCTGCTCCCCTGCTGCGGTTCGCTGACCAGCTCCAGTGTTCCACCCAGCCCCTTCACCAACCTCTGGCTGATAGTCAGGCCCAGTCCGGTGCCACCCATCGGGTTGTATAGCCCCTCCTGGGAGAAAGCTTCGAATACCATCGCCTGTTTGTTAAACGGAATCCCGATACCGGTATCAATCACTTCAAACTTAACCCTGAGCGGCTCTTCTCCGACAGAGGATTGCAAGCCGACTCGCAGAGTAATACCGCCTTCGTAGGTAAACTTAATCGCATTGCCTAACAGGTTAGCCAGAACCTGGCGAAGCTTACCCTGATCAGTCACCAGCCAGCGGGGAATGTTGCTATCAACCTCGGCTGTAAGCTGCAGCCCCTTCCCCTTAGCCCTGGCGGACATCAGCGCAACCAGATCGGCAATCAGCCGTGACAGATCAAAACTGGCCGGATTGACCTCCAGCTGGCCAGACTCGATCTTGGAGTAATCCAGAATATCATTGAGGATATCAAGCAAATGCTCACCGGAGCTGAGTATGGTTTCGACATACTGCTGCTGAAGCTGGCTAAGCTGGGTATCGGCCAGCAGCTCCAGGGTGCCGATAACGCCATTCATAGGGGTACGGATTTCGTGGCTCATATGGGCCAGAAAGGTCGACTTAGCCTGGTTCGCCTGCTCCGCCCTTAGCTTGGCAATCTCATGCCCCTGCACCTCTTCGCTGAGCCGGTCATTGGTATCACTGAGCTGCTCGGTACGTTGCTCCACCAGCTTTTCCAGGCTGGCCTTGTGATGCCTTAACTGGCGCTCGGTTTCCAACTGCTCCCGCTCCAGTTGACGTTTGGCCAGAGCATTTTGCCGGAACACTTCAAGCCCCCGGGCCATCTCGGCCAGTTCATCACTGCCACGGGCATCAACCTTCACCGTCAGATCACCCGAAGCCAGTCGGTGTAAAGCGTTAGTACTGCTGCTCAGGCGCCGTACGATATCCCGGTAAACCACCCGCCACATCAGGTATACCAATAGCAGCAGCGTCGCAGTACCACTGACCAGGACAATAATTTCACCTTGCTGCAGCAAAACGCGAAGCTGGTCAGTGGCATCAGAAGTCGCTCTGGAACTCTGCTTAACCAATCGATCTACGCCCTGATTCAGGGCGATAAAACGGATGCGGTTAGCCTCACTGATACCATCCACCTGTTGCTTCATTTCAAGCAACTGCCGTCGGGCAGTAAACAGTGGCTCGATCCGACTAAGCTGCCCCAGCGCAATCACCATCGCAGTTTTACGCTGAGGATCATTAACCGCTTGTACCCGCCGCACGATCACTTCCAGCAGCTGCCGGTACTGCTGCTCCAGCTGGCCGACCTTTGCAAGTTGCTGCTCTGTGGATAAACGATTAATCACATGCCTCAACTGCAGGCTGTTGCGTTGCAGTTCGGACATCTGTTCCAGTTGATCCAGATCCTCTTCGAGGGTCCGGTCCAGGGATGCGAAGATGGACGATTCAGGCGTTGCATCAGCAACCTGATCATAGACACTGGTCAGATTAACAATGGTGATAGTCTGGGCGTTAGCAACCTGGGACCCGGTCTGCTCGGCAATCTCCTGCGCGGCCCCCGCATATTTCACCAGTTCGACCGCCAGCGCCTGTTCCTGATCGATACGATGCCGGGCCAGTGGCACCAGTTGCTCCAGACTCTTGCCGATCTGTTGCGCGGTATCCTCCAGCGCCAGAATCTGCTGCGGCAGGAAACCCAGGGTTTTAAATTTTACCAACAGAGTCGATAGCTGATCTTTCTGCTTGCCCAGCTCCTGTTCCAGCTGCTTGCGTTGGCTCTGCCCGGTCGCATCTCTCAATTCCTGCGCGGTATGGGTTATACGCAGATTCAGTTCAGCCAGCTGGCGGGCGGCGGTCATGGTAGGAATTGCCTGCTCAGTAATCAGCTTTTCGCTACTGGTAATTTCCTGAAAACCGATCCAGGCGATAACTGTTGCGGTCAGTGAAAGACCCGCCATCAGAGTGAAGGCGTACAGCAGTTTTCGACCGATACCCAGGTTAGCAAGCAAGATAGTTTATCCCCGAACGGTTAACGAGCCTGATGAATTTAGTTTAACATTATGATTAACATTAAATTGATTCGCTTGATGATACCAGTGAGGAAGTCGATGGCCAGAGGACTCAGGACAGCAGTATTTATTCTGCTGACAGCCGTTACGCTTACGGTATCGGCCTGGCCGGTAGAAAACCGTACTCCGGCGTTTCAGTTTGCCGAGTCTGAAACGATTGAACTGACCCCACTGGCACTGGCAAAGAAGCCCTGGCGCCTCTGTGCCCTCTACCCGCACATGAAAGATTCCTACTGGCTGAGTGTCAATTTCGGCATGGTGCAACAGGCCCGACAGCTGGGTGTTACCCTCCAGGTTGCTGAAGCTGGCGGCTATCATCAACTGGAACGACAATGGCAGCAGGTTCGTGACTGTCTCGACTGGCAGGCCGACGCAATCCTGCTCGGCACTGTCTCTTTTCAGGAGATCAATAAGCGGCTAAAGGCACTGAATAACTCAACACCGCTCTTTGGTCTGGTTAATAACCTCTCGGCGCAAGGCCTCTCCGGTCGTGTCGGTGTACCCTGGTATCAGATGGGCTACCGTACCGGTTCTTTTCTGGCCAAACGACATCCGGCAGGTAGCCCACCAGTGACTATGGCCTGGTTCCCCGGCCCTGAACAACGCGGCGGTACACCGGAGTCGGAACAGGGACTCAGGGATGCGCTGGCCGGCAGTTCAGTAAAGATTCTGACCAGTGCCCACGGCGACAATGATCGCAATATCCAGCGTACCCTGCTACAACAGGTACTGGACCAGTATTCTGATCTTGATTATCTGGTGGGTAGTGCCGTGCTGGCGGACGTTGCGGTGAATGAGCTAAGAAAACGCAGCCTTGCTAAGCCCCCGGAAATTATCAGCCACTACCTAAGCCATGGTGTTTACCGGGGCCTTAAACGAGGAAAAATCCTGATGGCCAACAGCGATCAGATGGTGTTACAAGGACGTTTGGCGGTTGATCAGGCGGTACGCTCTCTTGAAGGGCTTGAATTCAAACCGGATATCGGGCCCCGGATTATCCAGCTCAGCCATGAAAACCGAAACCTGGAGCAGGCTGCAGAATCACTCTCTCCGGCCGGGTTCACACCAACTTATCAGGTGCCCTGAGGGATTCAGACCTATCTATAAAGCGATCTATCTACGGGCCTAATCAAGGTCAGCAGCAAACAGGTAACCTTCACCGTGCACTGTGATAAATAACTCAGGTTCTTTAGGGTTATCTTCCATCTTGTTGCGTAAACGACGTACCAGAACATCGATAGTACGATCACTGGGCGCATCGACCCGATGGCTGATCAGGTTTAACAGGCGCTCCCTGCTCAACACCCGGTCCGGGTATGCAACGAACGCCACCAGAACCTCATATTCCGCTTTGGTTAGCTTAACCGGCTTACAGTCACGGGTCAGTTTTCGTTTCGGTATATCAAACCGCCAGGGGCCGAAACAGGTGGCATCGTCCTCTTCGACAACCGCATCCAGTACCTTCTCTCTGGCCTGCTCGACCAGGCCGACCCGCCACAGCAGGTTTTTCACCCGCACCAGCAGCTCCCGAAGTTCGAAGGGCTTAGTGACATAGTCGTCAGCACCCATCTCCAGTCCGATAATACGATCGATACTGTCGGTGCGCCCTGTCACCAGGATGATGCCGATGTCGGAATGGCTGCGCAGTTCCCGGGTCAGTGCCAGGCCATCCTCATCCGGCAGGTTGATATCGAGCATGATCAGGTCGATATCATCAGTCTGCAGGATCGCCCGCATCTGCTGACCGCAGTCAGCCTCGCTGACACGATATCCGGCTTTCTCGAAATAGCCGCTCAACTTGGCCCGGGTAACGGGTTCATCTTCGACGACTAATATGTGATGACTCATGGCAGCTTCCTGATGACGACCTGATAACGATATGGACGGGGCTATCTTAGGCAGTTTTTCCCATAAATGCACACCTCTGATAATCAGACTAGCAGGGACCAAATTATCTGTTCACATTTTTTCACATTCCTTCACTGGCTGTTCACGGCCGACGGCTTACCCGTTCATATCTGCCCGGTAACCTAGTACTCAATCAAGAGATATAGAGATTTTGTCCAGGAGACTCGCCATGAATATCAGCCGTCGTAAATTCCTCAGCAGCTCCATTACTGCTACCAGTGCAGTGCCTGCACTAACCCTGTTTGGACCCAGTGCCGTATTCAGTGATGATACTGTACTGATTCCCCACGCGACCCACTTTGGTCCGTTTAATGGCGTGATCAAGAACGGCAAGCTGGTCGGCGTTCAGCCGATCGGCAGTGTCGATGCGATGCCTACCAAGATGCTCACCGAAGGCGTGCTTAGCCGAACCTTTCATGAGACCCGGGTGGATTATCCGATGGTACGTAAATCCTATCTGGAAGGGATGACCTCCGGCAGCGGAGATACTAAACCCGAGCTGCGCGGTAAAGAGGAGTTCGTGCAGGTATCCTGGGATGTCGCACTGGGTCTCACCTCCAAGGCTATTCTCGATACTATCGACACCCATGGCAACGAAGGAATTTTCAGTAGCTCCTACGGTGGCTGGAGCAACGCCGGTATCTTCCGTCCAAATGTGCTGCAGGGCCGTTTCTTCAACCTGATCGGTGGCCATAGCACAACATCTGGCGACTGGTCCGGCGGTGCATCCCAACTCAGCCTGCCGCACATTATCGGTGATATGGAGGTGTACTCACCTCAGACTGCCTGGGAGCAGGTGCGGGACAATACTGAAGTATTCTGTCTTGTTGGCTGTGATCCATTCAAGAACAACCGGATCGAATACCGGGTAGCTGACCACCAGATGTACCCACGCTGGGAAGCGATCAAGAAGTCCGGTGTCAAATTTGTATCCATCAACCCGCAGTACACTATTACCGATGAAGCGCTTGACGCTGAGTGGATCAAGATCATTCCGGGTACCGACACCGCGCTGTTCCTGTCCATGTGTTATCACGTCTACACTACCGGTCAGCATGATCAGGCTTATCTGGATAAGTACACAGAAGGCTTTGAAAAATTCCTGCCCTCCCTGCTCGGCGAAGGAGAGGACGGCAGCCCGGCTAAAACACCGGCATGGGCTGCAAAAATAACCGGTATTTCTGAAAACAAAATCATCGAACTGGCGGATATGTTTGCCAAGAACCGTAGCCAGTTCGCCGGTTCCTGGTCACTACAGCGCCAGGACCACGGCGAGATGCAGCACTGGGCGATCATCGCCTTCTCCAGCATGCTGGGTGGCATCGGTAAGCCGGGCCAGGGTGTTGGTTTCAGCTGGCACTATGGTAATGGCGGTATGCCGCAGTCAGGTAAGTCTACTCCTTCCGGTATGTCTCAGGGACGTAACCTGGTTAAGTCGTACTGCCCGGCATCCCGTATCACTGAGATGCTGGAGAATCCGGGTAAGGAGTTCGACCATAATGGCAGCAAGCATAAATACCCGCTGGTTAAGATGATCTATAACGCCGGCAACAACTTTATGTCCCATCAACAGGATACCAATCGCCTGGTAAGAGCGCTGAACGCTAATGTCGAAACCATTGTAGTGCAGGACCCATGGTGGTGTGCCTCCACCCGCTGGGCGGATATTGTGCTGCCAGCATCCAGTACGTTGGAGCGGGACGATATCACTTCCGGTGGTACCTACAGTAATGACAAGGTCTACGCCATGAAGCAGGTGATCGAGCCTCAGGGTCAGGCTCTGGATGATTTTGAGATCTTCCGCCGCCTGTCCCAGCTGTTTAACTGCGAATACCAGTACCTGGAAGGCAAGACCAAGCTACAGTGGATCCAGGAAGCTTATGCCAAGAGCTCTGCAACCATGCCGTTTAAAGAGTTCTGGAAGAAAGGAATAGCGCCGATTGAAGTTCCGCAGGAAGCCAACAAGTGGGTCCGCCACGGCGACTTCTTTACTGATCCGGTAAACAATCCGCTGGCGACTAAGTCCGGCAAGATCGAGCTGTATTGTCAGGACTTTGCCGACTATGACCTGGATGATTGCCCGCCGATTCCAACCTTTATTGAACCGCACGAGTATCTGGGTAACGCCAAACCGGGACAGGTTCATGTTGTAAGCCCGCACCCACGGATGCGCCTTCACTCACAGATGGCCAATACCAGCGTGCGTGAAGTCGATAACGTTCAGGGCCGTGAGCCTTGCCTGATGAGCCCGGAAGATGCCGCCGCTAACGGTATCAAAGATGGTGATCTGGTTGAGGTATACAACGAGCGTGGTTCCATCATCGTCGGTGCCCGTGTTGATAAACGGATCATGAAGGGGGTTGTCAGCATCTACGAAGGTTGCTGGCCGTCAGTGGATAGCAAGGGACGCTGTAACAGTGGGCTGGTGAACTTTATTACCTCCACCAAGGCATCCAGTAAGCTGAGCCAGGCGACTACTGCCAACACTGTGATCGCCAGTATCCGTAAGTGTACTGACCCGGATGGCCCGAACATGGCCTACACCAAACCGGCAATCCAGGAGATGACCGCTAAACCGGATCCATCTATCTACGGCTTGGCCCGTGCGGCGAATCTGAAGGATAAGATGACTGCGGACCTCAGCCCCGGCGAGAAGATCTTCTACCAGCGCTGTACTGTCTGTCACAGTCCGAAGGAGCCGTCTCACTTCACCCAGCTGCAGTGGAAGGGTATTACCCAAAGTATGTTCCCCCGTGCAGGCCTTAATGATGGCGAGCGTAACCTGGTAATGGAGTTCCTGCTGAAGAACGCCAAGGATGCAATTTAAGCCAACAGCATCTGCCTGAACAGCGCCCGGTGGCATATGTCACCGGGCGCACTTATATAGCCAGCGGCTACACTGTACTTAAATTCAACTGATCCGTTGTCATCACATTTTCTTCTGATCGGTAATCGGTCTCTCAGTGTTATTTCGCTCCCTGCAGACCGGTTAATACCAGAATGGAGCTTGTTATGAGTAATACCCCACCCACTGATGAAAAACCCTCTTTGTTCCAGGAATCAAAGGCATTTCTGCTCATTACCGCTGTACTGCTACCGCTGCTTACCGTCACGTTGATTGCCGGCTACGGCTTTACCGTATGGTTCTCGCAGTTGCTTCTTGGCCCGCCGGGCCACTGAATAATCAGGCAACCGGCAGTGCAGAAATATTTTGAGGATCTGGACTTATGAAACAATTTATTAAAACCATGTGGCAGGTGATGCGGTCACCCAGTACACACTTCAGCCTGGGGCTTCTGACCCTCGGCGGCTTCATTGCCGGTGTTATTTTCTGGGGCGCATTTAATACCGGCCTGGAAACAACAAACACCGAAAAATTCTGCATCGGCTGCCATGAGATGGCAGAGAACGTCTATGTGGAACTGCAGGACACAGTGCACTGGTCTAACCGTTCCGGTGTACGGGCCACCTGCCCTGATTGTCATGTGCCGCACAACTGGACTGATAAAATTGCACGCAAGATGCAGGCAAGTAAAGAGGTCTGGGGCAAAATGTTTGGCACCATCAATACCCGGGAGAAATTTCTCGAGAAACGCCTGGAACTGGCGCAGCATGAGTGGCAGCGTTTCTCCGCTAACAACTCTCTTGAGTGTCGAAACTGCCACGATTACAAGAGCATGGACTTCACTAAGATGTCCGAAAAGGCTCAGGTACAGATGCGCCGGGCAGCAGAGCGCGATCAAAGCTGCATTGACTGTCACAAAGGCATAGCTCACCAGTTACCGGATATGCTGGAAGGCAACTCTGAAGCCTTTGCCCAATTAGAGCAATCAGCCTCTGTGTCCAGTTTTAAGGTTGGCAATAACTACTTCAGTGTGCGACTGCTGCCCCTGTACCAGGATGAAGCACTACAAACCAAAGGTGGTCAGCTTAACCCTGTGACACCTGTAAAAGTGGTGCAGATAGAAGGCGACAAGATAAAAGTCGAACTGGCTGGCTGGCGTAAAACCAAAGGCTTTGGCCGGGTGGTCAATGAAGATTTCGGTTTCAATATCATCTCTGGTTTCCTTACAAAAGATGTCGCCCAGAGCGATGCCTTCGTCGAATCCTTTGAAACCAAAGTCGACGAACTGACCGGCCTGAAATGGCAACGGGTCACCGTTCAGTTATGGATGAAAGCCTCTGCGTTATCAGATTCAACTGAACCGCTTTGGGATTACGCCCGGGAAACTTACCAGACCAGTTGCAGCGTCTGCCATACCCAGCCGGATGAAGATCATTTTGATGCCAATACCTGGCCCGGCATGTTCAACGGCATGCTGTCGTTCGTCAATCTCGATGGCGACACCCAGGCGCTGGTACTTAAATACCTGCAGAAGCACTCGTCGGACTTTTCCGAAACAGGTCACTAATCACCTCAGGGCGATATAGCTGAAGCAGTTAGATTATAAGGATTAAGGAGGCAAATATGCCTGTTAGTCGACGCAGATTTCTAAGCGGTATCCTGACATCAGGAGCCGCAGTGATGGTCGGGCCAAGCTTACTGGCCAGTAAGGTACAAGCCGGAGAAGCGTCCGGCCGTTGGAAAATAACCGGCTCCCACTGGGGCGCGTTCCGGGCCCGGGTGTATGGCGGAAAAGTAGTTGAGATCAAACCCTTTGAGCAGGACCGGTATCCCACCGATATGCTGAACGGTATCCGGGGCCTGATCTACAGTCCCTCCCGAATCCGCTATCCTATGGTGCGCTATGACTGGTACCTGAAACGACATAAGAGCGATACCACCAAGCGTGGCGATAACCGTTTTATCCGGGTCACCTGGGATGAAGCGCTGGACCTGTTCTATGAAGAACTTGAACGTGTCCAGACCAGCTACGGCCCCTGGGCCCTGTTTGCCGGCCAGAGCGGCTGGCGTCAAACCGGGCAGCTACACAGCTGTGGCAACCATATGCAACGCGCCGTTGCGATGCACGGTAATTCGGTGAAAAAAGTTGGCGACTATTCTACCGGCGCCGGCCAGACAATTCTGCCTTACGTGCTGGGTTCGACAGAAGTTTATGCCCAGGGCACTTCCTGGTCGAAGATTCTGGAGCACAGCAAAGTAGTCATTCTTTGGGCATCGGATCCGGTCAAGAACCTGCAGGTGGGTTGGAACTGTGAAACCCATGAGTCTTACGCTTACCTGGAGCAACTGAAGCAGAAAGCGGCAGCCGGTGAGATACGCGTAATCAGCATTGACCCGGTACGTTCCAAAACCCAGAAATACCTGGATTGCGAGCAACGCTATGTCAATCCACAGGCTGATCTGCCACTGATGTTGGCCATCGCCCACACCCTATATAAGGAAAAACTCTACGACGAGAAGTTCCTTGATACTTACTGCCTGGGCTTTGATCGGTTCCTGCCATACCTGTTAGGTGAAGCGGAAGACAAAACAGAGAAAACACCTGAGTGGGCAGCCTCTATCTGTGGCGTACAGGCCGATGAAATTCGTGCCCTGGCCCGCCTTATGGCCAACAACCGAACCCAGCTGATCTTTGGCTGGTGTATCCAGCGCCAACAGCACGGCGAACAACCTTATTGGATGGGTGCGGTACTGGCTGCAATGCTGGGTCAGATAGGCTTGCCTGGCGGTGGTATCAGCTATGCTCACCACTACAGTTCAATTGGTGTTTCCTCATCAGGAGCCAGTGGTCCCGGTGGCTTCCCACGCAATGTTGATAAATTCAAGAAACCACGCCACGAGAGCGAAGATTTTAAGCACTATAGCAGCACTATTCCTGTCGCCCGCTGGGTAGATGCGCTGCTGGAACCCGGTAAGGAGATCGAGTACAACGGCTCGAAAGTGACCTATCCAGATATCAAAATGCTGATAATGAGCGGCTGTAACCCCTGGCATCATCACCAGGATAAAAACCGCATGAAACTGGCGTTTCAGAAGCTGGAAACGGTAATCGCTGTGGACTTCACCTGGACAGCTTCCTGCCGTTTCTCCGATATCGTGCTGCCGGCCTGCACTCAATTCGAACGTAACGATATTGACCTGTACGGTTCTTACAGTGGTAAGGGCGTCATCGCAATGCAAAAACTGGTTGATCCACTGTTCCAGTCAAAAACCGATTTTGAGATTTTTACCGCCCTCTGCCGCCGTTTTGGCAGGGATAAAGAGTACAGCCGTAAAAAGAATGAAATGGAGTGGCTGGAAGAGCTATACGAGGCATGCAGGGAAAGCAATCAACCCAAATTCCCAATGCCTCCGTTCCGGACTTTCTGGCGTGAGGGCTATGTAGAATTTGGCGCAGGTAAGCCCTGGGTCCGTCATGCTGACTTCAGGGAGGACCCTGAGATCAATTCATTAGGCACACCTTCCGGCTTTATTGAAATATTCAGCCGCAAAATCGACCGCTATGGCTACAGTGACTGCCAGGGTCATCCTGTATGGCTGGAAAAAAGCGAGCGCTCCCACGGTGGTCCGGGATCAGACAAGTTTCCTTTATGGATGCAGTCCTGCCATCCGGATCAGCGCCTGCACTCACAACTCTGTGATTCAGAAGAATACCGGGCGACTTATACAGTTCAGGGCCGCGAGCCCGTTTACATCAGCCCACAAGATGCTAAAGCCAGGGAGATTGAGGATGGGGATCTGGTTCGAGTCTACAATGAACGCGGGCAATTACTGGCCGGAGCCCGGGTATCTGATGACTATCCTGAAGGCGTTATCCGCATTCAGGAAGGTGCCTGGTATGGGCCTGTAGATGAAACTATTGGCGCTCTGGATACCTATGGTGATCCTAATACCCTGACACAGGATATAGGTACCTCCCGGCTGGCTCAGGCGGTCAGTGCCAATACCTGCCTGGTTGAGATCGAAAAATATTCCGGTCAGGCTACGGCAGTAACAGCCTTTGGCGGGCCTGAAGAGACCGCATAGTAAAGTCCTGATATAGCAAAGTCCCGATATAGTATTGTCGGGACATAGCTTTTTCGGGACCACTCTGAGCAAAAAAATTTGAGACGCGATCATGCAGATAGATTCACAAGAGACTGAAGCCCGCGCCAGCATATACTGGTGGCTATCAACGGTCTTTGCCAAAGAGTTAACCACGGATCAGCTAAATACCTACTTTGACAAGCCGGGGCTGCTTTTCATGGATGCTTTATCAGATGCGCTTCCGGGCGCAGCTGAGCATCCGTCGATAACCCGGCTCAAGAATGCGCTGGCTGGACTGCAGTTAAACCCGCATCCACAACTGGAGCTGGCAGCCGACTTCGCTCAGCAGTTCCTGGCTGATAAACGATCCTCTGCCCTGCCATATGCCTCGATTTACCTTTCTCCGGAGGGGTTGCTGTATCAGCAACCCCACGAAGAGATGCTGGCCCTGCTGACGAAAGAGCAACTAGTCGTCGTCGAAGAGTTCCGGGAGCCGGCGGATCATCTGGCAATTATGCTGGATTACCTGGGTAATCAGGTACTGAAACTACTTCAAACAAACAAGGAAGAAGAATACAGGGAGTTGCTGTACCAGCAACTCAATTTTATAGAGGAGCGCCTGCTGAGCTGGATACCTGAATTCAGGCTACGTAGCAGACAGATAAAAGGCTGCGGATTCTATCCTGCCGTGGCTGATTACTTACTCAGCTACCTGGAGTCTGAAAAGGCGTATCTGACCGGTATACTGGACAAAGAGTGACACTTCAATAGGAATTGGAGTTGGAGTTGGAATTAGGTGGCAACACTAACTTGTACAATTCAACCACCGGTCATGTTCATAAAACGCACAACCTGAACATCGTCACCATGACTAAAATCGTGCGCTTCAGGTTTGTGCTGCAGGGCATCGCAGATAGCCTGCTTTACCGCTGTCAGGTCACCCGGATGACCACGTAACAGACGTCGCAAATCGAGTGATTTTTCATTGCCCAGACAGAGCAGTAGCTGTCCCTCTACGGTAACCCTCACCCGATTGCAGCTATCACAAAAATTATGGCTGTAAGGTGAGATAAAGCCGACCCGGCTTTTGCTGCCCGCCATACGGAAGTAACGCGCCGGACCGCCGCTGGATTCGGTACTGGACAGCAGCGGAAAACGCTCAGCAATGATAGTCTGAACCTCATCACTGGAACAGAAACTCTGCTGCCGCGAATGTTCCTGAATATCCCCCAGCGGCATCTCTTCAATAAAAGTGATATCGATCCCCCGGCTACGGGCAAACTCAACCAGATCCAACACCTCATCGTCATTACGACCTTTCATCACGACCGCATTGAGCTTGATGCGCTCAAAACCGGCAGCAACTGCGGCATCGATTCCACTGATAACCTGAGCCAGCTTGTCACGCCGGGTAAGATCGGTAAAACGCTGCTGATCCAGCGAATCCAGGCTGATATTGATCCGTTTCACTCCAGCCTGGCGCAGCCCTTCAGCATAACGCTCAAGTTGCGAACCATTGGTGGTCAGGGTCAGTTCCCGCAACCCCGGCAGCTGACCGACTTCACGACAGAGGTCTACAATTCCGGGGCGCACCAGAGGTTCACCGCCGGTCAGACGAATTTTGTTAACCCCAAGCTCAGTAAAGGTTTGCGCAACACTATAAAGTTCTTCCAGTGTCAGAACCTGCGCCCGGGGCAGAAATTTAACATCTTCGTTCATGCAGTAAACGCAACGAAAATCACAGCGATCAGTGACCGACAGACGCAGATAGTTAATACTGCGACCAAAACTATCCTGTAACAGGGGTTTCACAAGTTGATTCATACCATCTGCCTCATATCAGTCAAGCAGTTAATGCTACGCCCGAAACTATCCTCAAATAGAAACATCACCAGCTGATTCATACCATCTGCCTCATATCAGTCAGGCAGTTAATGCTACGCCCGAAACTATCCTCAAATAGAAACATCACCAGCTGATTCATACCATCTGCCTCATATCAGTCAGGCAGTTAATGCTACGCCCAAAACTATCCTCAAATAGAAACATCACCAGCTGATTCATACCATCTGCCTCAGATCATTCAGACAGTTAATACTCAATCGATTGCCGTCCACTTCCAGCAGGCCCTTCTGACGAAAGCCGGCAATAACACGGGAGAAGGTTTCCGGCTGCATCGACAGGCGGGCAGCGATCAGACGTTTGGTGATCGGCAGTTTAATCTCGACCTTGTCACTCTTATGCTCGATCTCATCTATCTGGTTAAGAAGAAAGCTGATAACCCGATGGGAAGCGGTTTGCTTAGACAGGGCCTCTATCTCACAAGATCGCTCCTGTAATCGGGCTGCCATAGTGGCTATCACACCTAAACAACAGGCATTAGACGTCTGTAGAAGGGCTTTATACACATGGCTGCTAAAACTGATTAAACGCGTGCTATCCACCGCCGCAGCATTAAACGGAAACCCCGCTACATCAAGAAAGATCTCAGCTTCACCAACACATTCCATTTCACCAAACACATTAAGTACGGTTTCCCGGCCATCATTGGTGACCCGGTATAGCTTTACGCCTCCCTGAATAATAAGGAAAAAACGATCAACGCTGCTGTCCTGCAAAAACAGGGTCTCCCCCTTACGCAGGTCATGTAGCCGCGCGCTATCACTCAGGATATCGAACTGCTCAACGTCTAAGGATTTGAACAAAGGATGTTTACGGGCAATCTGTAATGGGTACTTGAGTTGGGACATGACCTTCACCAATGGGGGAGCTCCCCCTTTGCTTGGCACCTAATCCGAAATCAGAGCGTATTTATGTGCCAGTTAAATATCTACCGGCGGCTGCGGTAGTTAGCCCCTTACTTCATTGACTGTAGCGAGGGGCTTCTCAGAGTCTGATTCTATGGTTGTTATATGAACGACGATGCCCATGTCGGTTAACAGCGAATGACTAAATGTGAAAAGTTGTGAACAGTAGTGCTCCAGATATGATCTGGAGCTAAATTAAAATTCAGACCTGCACCCGATTCAAACAGCTGCTGTTTCTGACGCATACCCCAGCTGGGCGGATATCGCTTTTCCCGCTGCAATCAGATCTTCTATCCATTCATCCTTGCGCCGTTCGATAGGTGCCGACAATGACAGTCCGGCGGTAATACCCCCGCTTTGGTCATATAGAAGTACTCCTATACAGCCAACATCAATTTCGGCTTCCTCATTATCAAGCGCATAACCCCGCTCGACACTGGTGTGACATTCTTCGATCAGCGCAGGCAGTGAGGAAAATGTGTTGCGAGTATAGGAAGGCAGGTTAGTACGCTGTGCGTAGCTACGGATCTCATCTTCACCACTCAGACCTAGCATCAGTTTACCCACGGCGGTCACATGCAGTGGTGCCCTGCTGCCAACTATCTGCTGAACATGCATCATGCGGTTAGGCGTAGCTTTCTCGAAGTAGATCACAACATCACCTTCACGGATCGTCAGGTTCACCGTCTCACCTATTTTATCCCGCAGTTGCTCCATATAAGGCAGTGCAACCGCGCGCAGATCAATATCCGTATGCTGGCGATTACTCAACTGCAGCAAGCGTTGTCCGAGTCGGTACTCACCGCTGCCATCACGATCAACAAACCGGTTATCGATTAATGAGTGCAGAATCCGGTGTGCCGTCGATGGATGCAAATTAGTATCCGCACTTAGCACTTTAAGCTTCACTGGTTTTGTATACCGCGATATCGCATCAAGCAATAAAGCAGCCCTATCGATAACCTGAATGCGGGATTCCGGTTTTGTATTGTTCATAGCGGCAACACCTCAGGTCTACGCAATATTTTCAAAATTTATGTACTGAAGAATACAATCGATCTCATATAACGGAAAGGCTTATTTTGAAATATCACATTGTGAAATCTCTAAAATTATAGATTTGCTTTTTTAAACTGTTACTTATCAACAAGTTGAAACACATAAGCTCAAAAAAAGAATAAATTTCATATTGTGAAACCGTTGCGTATTGCGGAACCAAAGATAAATTTCTAAAGTAGTTCCCATACCAATGACAAACAGCTTGTGTACATACATTAGAAATTTGCAATTACAATCTAGAATCAATTGGATTATATTTGCATAAATCTTGTATACAATTTAGTCATTTATCGAACTAACTTAATTACTAACACTGACGGAGTGGATCCATATGTCTGATCAAAATCCGGTCTTTATCCCAGGCCCAACCAATATCCCTGATCGCTTGCGGAATGCGATGCACGTACAAACCCGTGATCATCGTTCACCGGATTTTGTCGAAACCCTTGCCCCGGTACTGCGTGACTGTAAACGTATCTTCGGTACCGACAGCGGCGAAATCATCACTTTCCCGTCGACCGGTACCGGCGGCTGGGAAGCAGCGATCTGCAACACTCTGTCACCGGGTGACAAGGTACTGATTGCACGCTACGGCATGTTCTCTCACCGCTGGATCGACCTGTGCCAGCGCCATGGCCTTGAAGTAGAGATTATCGAATGCCCATGGGGCAGTGGTGCACCGGCTAACCAGTTTGCAACCCGACTGAGCGCCGATACCGACAATGAAATTAAAGCGGTTCTGGTTACCCATAACGAAACAGCTACCGGTGTACGCAGTGATATCGCAGGTGTTCGTGGTGCGATGGATTCCGCCAGCCACCCGGCGATGTTGTTCGTTGACTGCGTAAGCTCTCTGGCTTCCATGCCGTTTGATATGGATGCCTGGGGCGTTGATATCGCGATCTCCGGTTCCCAGAAAGGCTTCATGCTGGCTACCGGCATGGCAATTCTGGCGGCAAGCCCGAAAGCGCTGGCGGCGATGGAAACAGCGCAACTGCCACGCACTTTCTTTGATTTCCGCGACATGATGGCGGCTAACAGCAATAGCGGTTTCCCTTATACGCCACCGCTGCAGCTGATCTACGGTCTGAAAGAAAGCCTGGAAATGTTGTTCGATGAAGGCCTGGATAATGTTTATGCCCGTCATCACCGTCTGGCAGAAGGTGTACGTAAAGCGGTTGATGCCTGGGGCTTGAAACTGTGTGCTAACTCACCAGATCTGTACTCCGATACGGTAAGCGCGATCTACGTACCGGAAGGCTTCGACAGCAACAAACTGACCGAGCACGCGTTCGATGCTTACGGCGTTTCCTTCGGTATCGGTCTGGGTGAGATGAACGGTAAAGCATTCCGTATCGGCCACCTGGGTTCTCTGACTGATGTAATGGTGTTGTCCGGTCTGGCCACTATCGAAATGGCGATGGCTGACCTGAACTATCCGATTCAGCTGGGTTCCGGCGTAGCGGCTGCACAGGAATATTTCCGCAAGACAGCGACTAAAGCAACAGCCTGATAACAGGCTGTTCATCAAATAACTTTGTGAGGTATTCCATGAGCAGTTCAGACGAACAGAACATGACGATTCCGACCTATGACGATGTATTGATCGCCCATGAGCGAATCAAGCCATACATCCATGAAACACCAGTACTGACCTCTCGTTTCCTTAACGAGCTGACCGGTGCAGAGTTGTTTTTCAAGTGCGAAAACCTGCAGAAGGCCGGCGCTTTTAAAGTACGCGGAGCTTCGAATGCA
This sequence comes from Amphritea sp. HPY, assembly GCF_050870985.1. Taxonomy (NCBI): domain Bacteria; kingdom Pseudomonadati; phylum Pseudomonadota; class Gammaproteobacteria; order Oceanospirillales; family Oceanospirillaceae; genus Amphritea; species Amphritea sp. HPY. The sequence goes on from NZ_CP194015.1 coordinate 2,742,202, forward strand.
GTGTTTGGCCTGAGTGAAGAAGAAGCCAAGATCGGCGTTGCAACACACTCTTCCGGCAACCATGCGCTGTCTCTGTCCTATGCGGCAGGCCAGCGTGGCATCCCGGTCACCGTAGTAATGCCCCGTACCGCACCGCAAGCTAAAAAAGATGCGGTAATTGGCTACGGCGGCACTATCGTCGAGTGCGAGCCATCAACCAGTTCCCGTGAAGCGGTATTTGCTGATGTGGTTGCTGAATCCGGTGCTGACTTTGTTCACCCATACAATGACCCGCGGGTTATTGCGGGACAGGCAACCTGCTCTAAAGAGTTGCTGAGTCAGGTTGAAAACCTGGATGCGGTAGTCGCACCTATCGGTGGCGGCGGAATGATTTCAGGTACCTGCCTGACTATCTCCAATATCGCGCCAGAAGTGAAAATCTATGCCGCTGAGCCGCTCAATGCTGACGATGCTGCCCGCTCCTTCCGTGCTGGCCACATCATCGCAGACGACGCACCAGACACCGTTGCCGATGGCCTGAAAGTTCCGCTTAAGGATCTGACCTGGCACTTTGTCAGCAACCATGTAACCGATATTTTCACCGCGACTGAAGATGAAATTATCGATGCCATGAAGCTGATCTGGAAGCGCATGAAGATCGTTATGGAGCCAAGCAGCGCAGTACCGCTGGCTGTCATTCTGAAAAACCCTGAAGTCTTTAAAGGCAAGCGCATCGGGGTAATTATCACCGGCGGCAATGTCGATCTCGACAAACTTCCGTGGCTCAACAACAAATAAAAATATCCGACAGGAGAATAATAAATGACTACATTCAACAATCCTGAACAGCTGGAAGTTGGTTACGATGTCCCGGCTTTACCGGGTATGGACGAAGCCGATATTCAGACCCCTTGCCTGATTGTCGATCTCGACGCGCTGGAAAAGAACATTCGCACTATGGGTCAGTACGCTAAAGAGATGGGCGTACGTCACCGTGTACACGGCAAGATGCATAAATCAGTCGATATCGCATTGCTGCAAGAAGAGCTGGGCGACAGCTGCGGCGTTTGCTGCCAGAAAGTATCTGAAGCTGAAGTATTTGCCCGCGGCGGTATCAAAGACGTACTGGTTTCCAACCAGGTTCGAGACCCTGCCAAGATCGATCGTCTGGCACGTATGCCAAAACTGGGCGCACGCACTATCTGCTGCGTAGACGACATTGAAAACGTAGCTGAGCTGTCTGCAGCAGTACAAAAGCACGACACGCAGATCGAATGTCTGGTCGAGATCGACTGTGGCGCAGGCCGTTGTGGTGTTCAGGCGGGTCAGCCGGTAGTTGATATTGCACTGGCAATTGAAGCGGCTCCAGGCCTGAAATTCGCCGGTATCCAGGCGTATCAGGGTGCGATGCAGCACATGCAGAACTACAACGAGCGTAAAGAGAAGATCGATATCGCCGTTGAGATGGTTGCCCGTTCCATGGAGATGCTTAAAGAGAAAGGCCTGGAATGCGACATCGTTGGCGGTGGCGGTACCGGTTCTTACTACTTCGAAGGTAACTCCGGCGTATTCAACGAACTGCAGTGCGGCTCTTACGCCTTCATGGATGCTGACTACCAGACTATCCACGACGAGAATGGCGAGCGGATCTCCGAGTTTGAAAACTCGTTGTTTATCCTGACCACCGTTATGAGCCACACCAAAGCCGACAAAGCGATCTGTGATGCCGGCCTGAAGGCACAATCTGTAGACAGCGGCCTGCCATACATCTTCGGTCGTGACGATGTTGAATACATCAAGTGCTCCGACGAGCACGGTGTAATCACCGATCCTAACGGTGCACTGAAAGTGAACGACAAGCTGAAGCTGGTACCGGGTCACTGTGATCCAACCTGTAACGTACACGACTACTACGTTGGCGTACGTAACGGCAAGGTTGAAACCTTGTGGCCGGTTAGCGCTCGCGGTAAAGCATTCTAAATCACCCTTCTCAGGCAATCCCGGTATCTGATCCGACCGGGGTTGCCCGAAAAACTTAAAGGAGAAAGTCTATGGTTACTCCGAATGACGGAGCTGCAGTAACAACCACCGACAAAGGCATCTCGCTGGTTTCAGAAGCGGTGTGCGAAGCCGTAGTCGGTCGGCCTGAAGCATTTACTGCGGTCGAAAATGTATTCGCTGCGATGGCCAAAGGCGATGCCTACAATTTCCCGGTTGTACGCGAAGCAATTGGTCACGCCGATGCACTCTACGGTTTTAAGTCCGGTTTCGATCGTGCAGGTATGGCGCTGGGTGTTAAGTCCGGTGGCTACTGGCCTGGCAATGTCGACAAGAACCTGACTAACCACCAGTCTACGGTTATCCTGTTTGATCCGGATACCGGTAAGCTGAGGTCTCTGGTTGGCGGTAACTACCTGACAGCCGTGCGTACTGCAGCATCATCCGCTGTATCTATCGCCCACCTGGCGCGTAAAGATGCAAAAGTGCTGGGTATGGTTGGCGCAGGTCATCAGTCGACTTTCCAGCTGCGCGCAGCGGTCGAGCAACGCAACTTTGAAAAAGTCGTGGCCTGGAATCCGCATCCCGAATATCTGCCTAGACTGGCCGAACTATGCGAAGAGCTGGGTCTGCCTTTCGAAGCAGTTACCCGCGAGCAACTGGGTGCGCAGGCTGATGTCATTATTACTATTACATCGGCGTTTGAGCCGTTGCTGATGAAAGACTGGATCAAGCCGGGCACGCACATCGCCTGCATGGGTACCGATACCAAAGGCAAGCAGGAAGTCGATCCTGAACTGCTGGTTGCAGCTACCGTGTTTACCGACGAAGTCGCTCAGTCTGTCTCCATCGGTGAAGCCCAGCATGCAATCGAATCAGGCGCTATTAAGGCCGAAGATATCATACCGGTTGGTGCCGTAATCAACGGTACACACCCTGGCCGACGTTCCGACGAAGAGATCACTCTGTTTGACGGTACCGGTGTTGGCCTGCAGGATCTGGCGGTTGCTCAGGCGGCAGCAGTATTGGCTGAAGAACAAGGTCTGGCTAACTTCATCAGCCTGTAACAGCGTTTTGCACTTGCGATAGATAGCTTGCTGATTTTTAAGTTTAAGATTTTCAATTCACGGCAGTCTCAACTTAACAGCGGCTATTTATCTAAAGTGCGTCCCCTTGCTCCTGGTTCCGCCCGGTAGCATCCACACCCCCTCGTATAGGGAGGGGGTGTTCTTTCCTTTGCCAGTCCGATTTCTCGACAAAAGAGAGATCACCCTCCATCCATTAACTTCAGTTTGGTGTAACTTAATGAATAGTATTGCCCGCAGCCACATGAGAGAACTCCTCGAAACCGAACAGTGTATGACCTGCGCTTCAGTGTTTGATCCGCTGTCATCTCGTATGGCAGAAAGCATAGGTTTCAAGGTCGGCATTCTGGGTGGTTCTGTTGCTTCTTTAATGTCGCTGGGCGTACCCGATATTACCCTGCTAACACTGAACGAACTGGCCAATCAGGCCCGCCGCGTCTGCAGCGCATCGGATCTGCCGGTTATTGTCGATGGCGATAACGGCTATGGCAATTCACTCAATGTAATGCGTGCGGTAGAAGAGCTCGAATATGCCGGGGCTTCTGTCATCACCCTGGAAGACACTATACTGCCCCGCCCCTTCAAGGGTCCGGCGCTGAGCCTGATCTCTGTCGAGGAAGGCAAAACCAAGCTGAAAGCCGCCGTTAAGGCACGTAAAGACCCTGCATTCTCAATTTTCGCCCGTACCCACGCCTTAGAAAGCCAACCGTTAGATGAACTGCTGACACGGGTTAAGGCCTACAGCGAAACAGGTGTTGATGGTATCTGTATTTTCGGCATCTCCGACAAAGACAAACTGGCAAAGATTTCAGAAGCGACCGATCTGCCGTTAATGCTGATCAGTTATGGCGATGTTGATCTGGGTACTCCGGACGAGCTGGCACAGCAAAATGTGCGTATCCGTCTCAACGGCCACCGTCCCTATGAAGAATCAGTGAAAGCCATTTATCGCTCATATATGGAACTGCACCTGGGAAATGAGTACTCCGAAACGGAGAAAAGTGCGCAGGATATAATCAAAAAATATTCGCAGAGCTGTAAATACAGTGATATCACCACTGACTTTATATTTCCCGCCAACACGCAGACGTAGAAATCAGGCAACCAATAGGAATTAAAGCGACCAATTTAGTGATCTGCTAAGCCAGATTGAGATAGTAGTTCTACCCCTCCGTAACAATCAGGCAAAAAAAAGGCTTAAGGGCCGACAAACCCTTAAACCTTGAACTCAGGAAATAGCATAAGGTAATTTGGGGGCTTAACCCTGAAAGCTTAGCCCTGAAACCCAGGCCCCGAAACCTATGACCTGAGAAGAGTGAAGAACAGTCCCGACTCAACACTTAAACTGGTTTTCATACGAAGCTCTGCGCCATAAAATCGGCGGCCTCTTCACGTGTAAAGAATCGCCCCAGTCTCACAAATCCGGAAACAACGGAATCCTTAATCTCAACAACTCGTCCGCTAATACTGCGTTCTATAACCCATTCGTCCGGTACACCTTCCAATGAATGGAAAGGAGCGGGTGTGCCATTACCAAACCTGGAAATTTCTATTTCACCACTCAGCTGATCCATAAAGGCAGGGCAAAAATTCAAATGAGCGTTCCCCAGACTGACGCCACCTGTTCCGGAAAATTTCTGATTCTCTTTCTGTAAACGCAGTACTTGCTGAGTTGTCATGGCTTTCGCCTCCGCTTCAAAACCGTCTGGCCTCTGCCCTTCCCTGCATCTGTTTCCGATGACTAAAGCATCGCATATGGCCTGACAGCCAACGAGGTCAAAAATGGCCGGGGATAGTATCCATTTCGGCCAGACAATCACTTCTCTCGCAAACCTTAAACGTTCTCATATTCAGCACGAATACTAAAAAGGGAACCAAACGGCTCCCTTCAGTTTTGATGTCCGAATATCGCAATAGCCACTAAAAAGACGCCAATGTATCTCCAATGAGGCGCTGAATATCGTTGCAACTTTATGACTGATTTTAAGCACATATAGTGCTCAGGGGGTGAAGTTCAAGCACCGCGCCTATCTAATTTTTTTGATTTAACCGGGTAATTTTAGCTTCAGCGGATTTAAATATCTCCGGCTCAATGCTTTCATATGAAGCACTGCGAAGCTCATTCAATAATTGACGAGCTTCCTCTATATTGCCCTGTCGTATTCTAAATTGTGCAAGGGCTAACATTGCCCGCCACAATAATAGATTTGCACCTTGCCCACTGGACACATCCATTGCCTGCTTTAAACAGTTTTCAATCTCTCCATCTGTTTCTTCCTGCTTGAGATTCTTCTGCCTGATCAGGCATTCCCCCTTCAGCCTGTAAAGTTCAGCCTCATAGAAACGCTGCTCTGTTTTTTCAACCAACTCCAATGCTTCTGCTAACACTTCTATAGCTTCTGCAATTTTACCCGCCCTGATCAGAGCTTCAGCCCGAATCCCAAGGAAATATGTCAAATACAGTTCTGCACCTGTAGCACGGTACCCAATTATTCCCTGTTGCATCTGCTCAATTCCATGATTCCCCGGCTCCTGCCCGGTGAGAGCCCAGCCATACAGTATATTTCCATAACTAATCCAATAGGCCAGACCCTTTTCGGTCGCCAGGGTAATAGCTGAGCCAGCACTTACCTGAACCTCCGCAGCATCTCCCCGAAGCTGATGCAGTTCAGCGGCAAAGTCCAGAGCAAACGCAAGACTGGCTGGATGGGAAAGCTGGCGAGCCAGACTAAGAGCCTGGTCACATCGCTCCATTGCTCTTACCAAATCACCTTCCAACGCCAGAATCAGACTTAAAAAAGACAAGCTGAGCACACCTAAATCCAGCGCATAATGGAACGCGAGGCTACTGTGCTCTTCTGGATTATATTGATCACTTACAACCTCAAGAAAACTCCGGGCATTTTCCAGTTCGCCAAAAGCAAATAACAAAACCCCCATCTCACTTTGGGCTCCCAGCAAAAGAGCCTTATCTTTCGAATCCTTTGCTATTTTCAGTAGACGCTCAGCTTGTTTCAACGCAGTTTTGAGGTCTCCACGAACATAGTAATAGCTAAACAACCCGTCCAGAATTTTAAATTGTTCAAGTTCGGTCCCTATCTGCTGACATAGAGTCAGCGCCCGACCGTAGGTCTTTTCTACTTCAGTGGAAGCAAAGCCCTTGAGGGCCATCCACACAGGTCCAAGAATAAGCTCTAACTCAAGTTCCAGCTGAGTCCTCGCGGGTGTATCTGGCAGGCGCTTGAGCAATTTCAGAGCAGCCTGAAGATGATCAGCCGCCTCGGCATTAGCAGAACGGTAAACGGCCTGCTCTCCTGCCTGCTTCAGATATTCCACCGCTTTCGGAATATTGCCGCTGCAACTGTAGTGATGGGCCAGTTCGCTGCAGCGATCTTCAAGCCGACCGCTAAACAGATCCTCAATAGCACTGGCTGTGCGTTCGTGAAGCGCATTGCGCCGCAATGTAAGCATCGAACCGTAGGCAACTTCCTGAGTCAGACCATGTTTGAAGGTATATTCCACCTCAGGAAAAGCCGGCCTTTCATATAAGAACTCCCCGGATTGCAACCGTGATAACAACTGCCGCAGATCATTCTCAGGCAGATCAACCACCTGCAGAACAAGGCTCAGTGGAAATTCCTTGCCGATCACCGCTAACGTCTGCAGAAGCTCCTTCTCTTCCACCGACAAACGATCGATACGTGCTGCGAGCACGCCTTGAACTGTGGCCGGTATGTGCAGCGCAACAGGTGACTGTGCCAAACGGTAATAGCCAACTTCACCGCTAAGCATCTGCTCCTCCGCCAGGGTTTGTACAACCTCTTCGATGAAAAAGGGATTGCCTTCAGTCTGCGCCATTACTTGCTGTTTAAGCGGTTCCAAGCTCTTATCATTGCCCAACAGGGAAGCTAACAGCTCCTCGGCTTCCGCTTCACCGAGGGGGTCCAGCCGCAGTTGAATAAAGTAGCCCCTATGTCCCCAGTGGTGCTGGTATTCAGGCCTGTAATTAACCAATAACAGAACAGGGGCACTAGCGAGCCCCTCGACAAGAAAATTCAAAAATGCTTCCGTTTCATTATCCAGCCACTGCAGATCTTCAAAGATCACTATCAAAGGCTGAACCAGGCTTTCGCGCATGAGCAACCGTTTGACGGCCTCGAATGTACGCTGACGCCTCATCTGTGGATCCATCTCTATTAAAGGCGAATCGGGCTCTGCGATTCCCAACAGATAAAACAGATACGGAAGACCGTCTTCGAGACTACGATCCAGGGTCAAAACCTTACCTGTCACTTTTTCCCGGCGTCTTCGATCATCATCCTGAGGACTAATCTGCAAATAAGCTTTCATCAGCTCAATAAGGGGAAGATAGGCAAATGCCTTGCCATGAGATACAGAGAAGGTTTCCAGGACCATACAATCCTGCTGCAAACGCTGTTTGTACTCATAAAACAAACGGGATTTTCCTACACCTGGTTCACCCACCACTCCAACGATTTGCCCATGCCCATTCTTTGCGTGCTTCCGGGCACTGGAGATCTGCTCAAGCTCTTGCCGTCTGCCAACAAATGGAGCGAGACCTTTACGGGCAGCGACTTGCAGCCTGGTACGAAGGGGGCCGTTACCCAGCACTTCATACACTGTAATCGGATCTGTAATTCCCTTGATTGGGATAGCTCCCAGGGCCTTAAACTCAAAATACCCTTCAACCAATCTATAGCTGGATTCACTGACGACTATGGTGCCGGGAGTTGCAATGCCTTCCATTCTGGACGCCAGATGAATCGACTGGCCAACCGGCTCATAGTCGGTATGCAGATCCTCTGTGCGGATCGAGCGAACCACCACTTCACCGGTATGAATACCTACCCTGATCTGTAACGGCACTTCCTTTTCCAGGCGTACTTTATCAGCATATCGACGCATGGAATCCTGCATCCGCAAAGCAGCATAGAGCGCCCGCTGTGGATGGTCCTCATGGGAAATGGGAGCACCGAACAGAGCCAGGATGCCATCACCTAACGACTTAGCTACATAGCCCTCATAATAGTGCACGGCCTCCATCATCAGCTCCAGTATAGGATCAATCAGACTACGGACCTCTTCCGGATCGAGGTTCTGGATCAGTGCAGTAGATCCGGCCATATCTGCAAACAAAGCAGTCACTATCTTGCGCTCACCAATCTCAGCACCCTTAGACTGTAGTGCCACCTGCTCAGCCAGAATGCGTTCAGCCAGGTGCTTGGGAGTGTAATGAATAGGCGCAACTGATTCTGGCATCGCAACAACAGGTTTGATTAGTGCTGTACCACACTGATCACAGAACTTAGCTCCGGGACTTACAGAATGCCCGCAGCTGGGGCAGGCCCGTGCAAGCGATTCACCACACTGATTGCAGAACCTGGCTTCTGACGGGTTGTCAGCCCCGCAACTGATACAGTGCATAAGGCCTCCTGGACTCATACTGCTAAGCAACTAAAAGCATAGCTCAGCCGTACCGGAAGTATTCAGAGAAAGGGTCTTGATTAGAAATTAGGGGTGAAAATTGACACGTCAGAATCCATCAGGAAAATTTCGTATGGCGCCACCCATGACGTCATATTACAAGGGAAATTGAAAGCCTTGGTTTGGCCAGTCTGTCGAGCTCAAATAGTGCTGTCTGCCCCACTTTTATCAAATAAATAGCCAATAAAAACACTCAACCTGAATGCGGCCTCGCTGCTACCAGTACGTAGCGAGACCATAAAACAGGTTATTGAATTAAAATCAGGGACAATCAGGCGCTAGCTTCAAACGCCTGCCCCCCTCTGCTTACAGAAATATTCCGGCCATATAACCCGTCGTTGTGTAATGGACCTGCGTTCATCAAGGGCAGCTCGACGGTATGTAAACCACTGCCAATCTCCCTGATTACAAGTAATCGATAGAGACTGCTTGGTGGACAGCTGGCACACCGAAACTCCAGTAATTCAGCCAGCATTTTTCCAATCTGGCGGCTTTCTGGACTGCCATCTTCCCGACCAATAAGAACCAGATCCGGCGTATCCGTTTGTATAAGTTCAAGCAGTTGTTCTGCGATTTCCATCGTGCCCGGTGCCATATCACTGGCAATTCTAATGCTCCGATCAAAGCCCCGTATCAGCATAGGTTCTATACAGTGAGTAGCTCCGTCCTGGCCCATAACGGCGAGCGTAACTTCATTGGCAGCGTCCTTTCGCTTTAATTTAAGCCCCTCTTCAATCACTTCATTCAAAGGGTTTGTTCTATTTGGCATTACATCCGAAGGCTGGCTCAGGATCTGTGAATGCCATTCTGGCTGGGTAGCAACAGGCGGTAGTACTACTAGGATTTTCATCGCGACTCCCGGATCAACGGCATACTTATATGCACAATCATCGATCCTGATAAGGCAATAGAGAGAAAGGAAAAAATACCGGCCCGAAGGCCGGCTAAAAGAGCGTCAAACATTCCACAACGAACTTATATCTAAGGGCTTAGATCTAAGGAATCAGTCCAACTCTTTCGCTTTCTGACGCAATACAAACTTCTGAATTTTACCGGTCGATGTCTTAGGCAGATCGCCCAGCACAACTTTTTTAGGGGCTTTGAAATTAGCCATATTTTCACGGCAAAAGTCGATAATCTCCTGCTCGCTCACGGTCTCTCCAGGGGCTGGCGTGATAAAAGCACAAGGGGTTTCACCCCACTTTTCATCCGGACGAGCGACTACTGCCGCATCCTGAATTTTCGGATGGCGATAAAGCACATCTTCAACTTCGATACTGGAAATATTTTCTCCGCCTGAAATGATCACATCCTTAGAGCGGTCTTTAATCTCGATATAACCATCTTCATGCCAGACCGCCAGATCACCCGAGTGGAACCAGCCGCCTTTGAAGGCTTCATCGGTGGTCGACGGATTTTTCAGGTAACCTTTCATAACCAGATTGCCACGCATAAAGATCTCACCAATGGTCGTGCCATCCTGCGGTACCGGCTCCAAAGAATCAGGATCAGCAACCATCAGACCATCCAGCATCGGCGCTCTGACGCCCTGGCGGGACTTCAATCGTGCTTTCTGCGCTTCATCGTACTGATCCCAATCGTCATGCCATGCGCAAACAACTGACGGACCATAGGTTTCTGTCAGACCATAAACATGGGTCACTTTGAAACCCAACTCTTCCATCCCCTGAATCACTGACGCCGGCGGCGCAGCGCCAGCAGTCATCACTTTCACTTCATGATCGATGCCCGTTTTCAGTTCTTCAGGGGCACTGTTCATCATATTCAGAACAATCGGGGCACCGCAGAAATGATTAACCTTATGCTCTTTAATTGCACCGAAAATCTGGTCCGCACGTACATGCCGTAAACTAACACTGGTACCTGCAGCTGCTGCGATAGCCCATGGGAAGCACCAGCCATTACAATGAAACATAGGCAAGGTCCAGAGATAGACCGGGTGTTCGCCCATATTCCAGGAAACGATATTGCTGACCGCATTCAGATAAGCACCGCGGTGATGATAAACCACGCCTTTCGGGTCGCCAGTGGTGCCAGACGTGTAATTAAGAGTTATCGCATCCCACTCATCGGCAGGCATAACACCGGTGAAACTCTCATCCCCTTCGGCCAGAAAATCCTCATAGGTAAGATCCCCGATCAGCTCACCCTCATCGTAATAAGGATCATCTATATCGATCACCAGGATCTTCTTACCTATCATCTTCAGCGCGCGGGATACGGCCGTTGAAAACTCCCGCTCCGTAATCAGTACTTTTGTTTCGGCATGTTGCAGTACAAAGGCAATAGCTTCAGCATCGAGCCGGGTATTGATCGAGTTCAATACCGCACCACTCATAGGTACACCGAAATGGGCTTCAAAATGCTCGGATAAATTTGGCGCTATGATCGAAACAGTATCACCGACGCCAACGCCCCGGGCCTGCAACGCGCTGGCCAGCTTACAACAACGTTGATAGGTTTCACGCCAGTTACGGCGAATCTGGCCATGGATAGTCGCGATACGATTGGGATAGACTTTAGCGGTGCGTTCCAGAAAGCTCAGCGGCGTCAACGCCGTAAAGTTTGCCTGCGTCTGGTCCAGCGACTGGTTATAGATATTATGCGATTGAGACATGTTCGTTTCCTGTTGCGGTCATCAGCATATTTCTGCAAACAGATATTCAGATCTAAGCATGCGCAAAGTCTGCGGTCTGATGAGACAACTTCCCGTCTGGTAAGTTATCGGCAGCTGATTCCCAACCACGCTTCAGGCATGGCATTGTTATTATTTTTATAAGCAGAGCAGATTTCCCCTCCCTGTCTTGTACCCCTAGTAGAAAACAAGAGTTTTACGGGAGTTTTGCTGAATTCCTACAAAATGTAACAATGCCTAAACAGGCCTTACATTTTGTATAGAATAAAGACTGGGAAGGCACATTTTCCCCAACTACAAATAATGCGTTATCCACAAGCCAGCGGTACCGATATGCTATTCAAATCGAAACTGATGCAACGTTTCATTGTTACCATCCTGATTGTTTTTTCGGTGACCTTTACCGCCATCTATTTCTACTCTGTGCCACTGATCAAAGAGAAGGTTTTTGAGATCGAAAGAACCTCCAGCCGAATCGCCCTGGACAGTGTGTTCTCGCTGGCCAGCAAAATGTATTTCGATACGGAAAAATACCGCAGCCAGGCATTAGCATCACGCAAACAACACCTGAGAACTGTTGTCAGCCTGACAGAATCTTATTTGCAAAGCGTATTTGACCAGGTTACCCGGGGTGAATTGAGCCTGGAAGAAGCCCGCAAACAGGCCTTTGAAAGAATCCGCAACCTGAAGTACGGCAGCGACGACTACATATGGATATCCGACTATAACTCTATCATATTGTCACATCCTGACCCGCGGTATCACGGTACCGATGCTTCCAGACTGGTAAACAGCGATGGTGAGGCCGCGATTCCCGAAATGGTTAACCTGGCCGTAGAACAAGGCGAAGGTTTCTATCACTACAAATGGAATCGCCTGAGAGAAGACCGGCCCCAGGATAAAGTGTCTTTTATTAAAAACTATCCACAATGGGGCTTTGTCGTCGGTAGCGGAGTCTATCTCGATGACCTGAAACAAGACGTACTTAAGATCCGCGAAGAGGCTCTGCAAGAGCTACGGGAAGGTATGAAAGAGATCAAAATAGCCTCAACCGGCTACCTGTTTATCTTCGATGCCAGTATCAATATGCTGATTCACCCGAACCCCAATATCGATGGCACCAACTTCCTTGACCTGACCAATCCGGTCACCGGGCAATCAATCGCTCAGGAGCTGATCCGGGTTGCCAATACAGGCAAAGAACTCTATTACAAATGGGACCGCCCCGATGATCCCGGCAATTATAACTATGAGAAACTGTCTCTGGTACGTTATCTGCCCGGCTTCGATTGGTATATCGGTTCATCGGTGTATGTTGATGAACTAAAGAGCAGTTCCGAACTGCTGTCAGAACGTATTCTGACTATAGCCGCTATCGCAATGGTCATCGCGGTTGCCCTGATGTTCCTGTTTGCGCAATGGGTTACCCGTCCAATTCAGCAACTGGCCGATACCGCAGTCAGGATCAGCAGCGGCGAGTTAAACGCTAAAAGCGGGATCAACCGCGACGATGAGGTTGGCTTACTGGCACGCACTTTCGATGAGATGGTTGATCGTCTCGGCGACTATATCCAAAATCTGGATTCAAAAGTCGAACGGCGCACCCAGGCGCTGGCAGAGAAAAATGAACAGTTACTGGATGCGTCTGCCTCAGTACTCAGCGCTCAGGAGGAACTGACTCAGGTTGAAGAACGACAGCGATTAATTCTCGATGCCCTGCCTGCTCAGATCGCTTATCTGGACGGTGAACTGAACTACCTCTTTGTCAATCAGGGTTATGCCGAGATGTTCAACCAGGACAAACAGAACATAATTGGCCAGCCCGCGGCCAGAATCATTGGCAATGAACTCTATGCGGATATGGCCCGACAGATAAATGCGGCCCTCAAAGGGGCCGACTCAGTGCAGGAATACAGAATCACTATCGACGGCAAGGATGTCATAACCAAGCGCACTCTTATCCCCTGTTATGATAGCTCCGGTACAGTTAATGGTCTGTTGACTCTGGCCTTTGATATTACCGCTGAGAAAGAAGCAGAACGCCAGTTGACCGAAGCTCAGCGCATGAATGCCGTCGGTCAGATGGCTGGAGGACTGGCCCATGACTTTAATAATCTGCTAACGATTATTCTGGGTAATCTTGATGCTGCCAGCGAACATGTGCAACACGGCGATCTGACTAAGTACCTTACCCCTGCCATTCGGGCAACCCGCAGAGGAGCCGATATCACCAGTCGCCTGCTGTCGTTTTCACGACGCCAGCCTCTATCACCCAGCCTGGTCGATCTGAACCACCTGATAATGGATGCCATTAAGCTGATCAGCAGCTCAATGCCTAACTGTATCAATATCAGCCACCAGCAACACCGGTTAACAAGTCTGCCATTCGTCGATCCTGGCCGTCTGGAAGATGCCCTGGTCAACCTTGCCTTTAATGCCAGAGATGCCATGCCCGAGGGAGGAGAACTGGGGTTCAATGTCACCGAGCGGGAGGTATCAGAAACCCTCATTCTGGATGAGCCGGTAATACCCGGACACTATGTTGAGATCCAGGTATCCGATAGTGGCTCAGGCTTTTCCGATGAAACCCTGACCCAGGCTTTTGAGCCCTTCTTCACTACTAAAACAGGTGGTGCCGGTTCCGGTCTGGGGCTGAGTATGGTGTACGGTTTTGTCAAACAATCTAAAGGCTATATCAGCATCCATAGTGAGCAAAACCAGGGCTCAACCATATGTCTGTTATTACCCGCTAAACCGGTGGAACCAACCATAACCGAAATGCCAGAAATGACGTCTCAAAGCGCTGACGCGAGCTTTAAAGGTAAACTCATCTTACTGGTTGAAGACAACCCCGATGTCCGTGATGTGGTGCGGCAACAGTTACTCGGTATAGGTTTCGACGTGGTCGACGCCGCCAGCGCCGATGAAGCAGTCAACTTAATTCCCCTGTTACCCGATCTTTATGCTTTGGTATCCGATATTATGTTGCCAGGCAGTATGAATGGTATAGAGCTGGGACAGTGGCTAAGATCCCGCGCGGCTGACAGTAAGATCGTTCTTATCAGTGGTTATTCATACCAGCAATCGTCTGCCAGTTCGATTGATCCACCTTTTACATTACTGGAAAAACCCTTTGCCAGCGCAGACCTTAAAAAGGTACTGCAACAGCTGTAGCACATGAATACAGCCGATAGTCCATAACAGGAGACACCGTTGAACAACAATAAGACTATCTATGTTATCGATGATGAACGGGATATCTGCGATCTGGTTGCCAATGAACTCGAATTGTTTGGTTATTCAGTTCGCTCGTTCAACACCGGCACCCAGGCCAGCCATGCCATAAAAAATCAGCCACCGGCATTGTGTATTATCGATCTGGGGCTACCCGATATGGACGGTATGGATCTGGTCAAACAGTTGTGTGAAGAAAACAGTGTCGGGGTATTAATTCTCTCCGGCCGTAGCAGCGTGCCTGATAAGGTTCTGGGTCTGGAACTTGGTGCCGACGACTACATCGTCAAGCCATTTATTCCACGGGAGCTGGTCGCCCGGGTCAATAGTCTGCTGCGTCGGCTGGACAAAAAAGAACCGAATAACGATCAGCAGAAGAAACGCCACGCCCACTTTGCCGACTGGACTTATGATTCAGCTACCTTGTCACTGATTCATAAAGAAAAAGGTACCATCGAGCTGAGTTCGGCAGAAAGCGAACTGCTTCTGATGCTGCTCAAAGCGCCTAAAACCATTCTTTCCAGAGATCAGCTATTAGGCGAAAGAGCATCGCCGTTTGATCGTAGTATTGATGTCAGAATGTCACGGGTCAGAAAAAAGATCGAAGCCGATCCGAAAAATCCAGAAATTATTAAAACCATCTATGGCGTCGGCTACATTCTCACTGCGGATGTTAGCTGGAGCTAAAATCCAGCTAATAAAAAGCTCGGTATCACCGGGCTTTTTATTTAAACTGCGGCCATATATCGTAGCCTGCTTTGTGCCATTATCGAACCGGCATAATTACAACCGTTTTACTTTTCCTCAAATGACCCCTTAAAGCTCAGATCGGGTAAATTGACTCGCCCGATCATAATCAACACAATACCGCAGGTGAAAAAGAAAAAGGTTGATGCCAGATAGCTGGCTGAAAATATATCCTCCATACCATATTCCCGTGATCTGATGATCAGCATTACCAGGCAGAGCACCGAAATAACTTCACTGACAATACCCATTACCAGAGATGTTTTTTGTAGGAAGCCTTTTTTCTTCATGTAAATCACAATACGCTTTGACAGATAGGAGAGGCGATCATATCACTTAAAGGAAAGCTGAGTTTGACATGCATCAATTGATTTAGGTCGCATCCAGACCTTGTAGCAACACAGAGCTGTCTGAATCAAGTGGAACGATGCCAGGTAAAACACGAGAGTATAAGGTTTTCTGTTTAAGCAACGGGATTGTGTCGGTAAACGATCCAGAATAAATCGACTAGCATAAAGCCAAAAAAAATATCCAGTTACTCATAGCCAGGCCCTGTACAGTGCCATACAAGCTGAAGTCTCATACAAACCAGTTAACTCTGCGGTTGTTCTACCCTCTGACCAATTCGTCAAAGCAAGCAAAGTCATAACAAACGCCCCGCTACTTAGTGCCGCAGATAATTATTCAGCCGACCAGCCAACGCTCTTACCGATAACCTCTTCCAGCATCGCAATCTCCCGTGCCAGCTCCCGTGACAGGTTGATCATTAAGAGACCAAAGTCTGCCGGAAAATCCTGATGCAGATCGAAAAACTGAACGCTGCTGACCTGCAACACCAGACTATCTTCATAACCAATCTCAGTACCGCTGTTGGCAATCATGCCAATCATCGTATCAAAGCCGATCTGCTCGCCAGCCCGGAAATGACGGGTCAGGACATCTTTGCCTTTACAGTGTTTATAAAAGGCGATATTTCCCTGCAATACGATAGCGAATCCGGTCACCGGCATATCATAACTGCTGAGGACCTCCCCCTTATGCAGTGACTTCACCGTCCCCCTTGAAATCAGATCGATGATAGCAGCATCCGATATTGCACCAAATGTTGCCAGCTCCCTCAGGTATCGCAGGGTCAGATCCGCTATAACCTGCTCAGGTTGTAGAGTGTTCATCTCAGCATCCCCTTTATCAGTAGAGAATGTCTACAAGTATATACAAGGGATACCCGGCACACGCCGACGGCCTGCAGATACAGACCGTTGTTCGTCCACTATTGCATCAGATATTCAGCACTCGGTGATACTGGTGCATTTAGCTAATGAATTGACCTTGTGCGAGACACTACCTCAGATCCTGTAAACAGCTCTCAGCCACGCTGCATTATTTTTTTTAATGCAATTGCAAAGTTAATAATATTTTAACAATGCAGCGAGTTCTCATAACCTGAATGGGCAATCTGAAGAGACCGCTATGTTTGCTATCTATCAATCATTTCTGAAGCCGTCTGTTTATTCAGCCGGGTACTCAGATGAACACGACACAACGTCATAGAAATACCAGCGGTGTCATCACAGTAAACAGCGTAATCCAACCAATCAGATACGTTGCTGAACAGATTCCTGAGGCGCCCACCGCTTTCATCGGCTTACCGGGCGCTTAGCAAACAGGGCCAAAGCGGCCTTTGCAATAACAACAACAGTTCTTGCTGAAACTGCACTGACGCTGACTAAACCGTCTGATGCTAACTACTGGAGAGAATAAGAATGGCAATACGCACAGGTGAAAAAATAGAAATAGATACGCTGATTATCGGCGCCGGTCAGGCTGGGGTGGCCATGAGCGAGCATCTGAGTAAGCTCGGCGTTCCCCACCTGGTACTTGAGCGCAACCGTATCGCTGAACGCTGGCGCACAGAACGTTGGGATTCTCTGGTAGCCAACGGCCCGGCCTGGCACGACCGTTTCCCGGGACTGGAATTTGAAGGAGCAGACCCTGAATCCTTTATCCCTAAAGAGCAGGTTGCGGACTATTTCGTAGCCTATGCAGAGAAATTCAACGCGCCTATTCGTACCGGCGTGGAAGTAAAGAAGGTTGAACGTAATTCTGACCGCCCGGGCTTTACTATTGAAACCTCTGAAGGCCTGATCGAAGCCAACCGTGTGGTTGCCGCTACCGGTCCTTTCCAGCGGCCCGTAATCCCACCGATTGCGCCACAGAGTGAAGGGATCACGCAGATCCACTCTGCAGAATACCGTAACCCTGCACAGCTGCCTGAGGGCGGTGTACTGGTCGTAGGTGCAGGTTCTTCCGGAGTACAGATCGCGGATGAACTACAGCGTTCAGGTAGACAGGTACATCTATCTGTTGGCGCACATGATCGTCCGCCTCGCTCCTATCGTAACCGTGACTTTGTCTGGTGGCTGGGCGTTCTGGGCGAGTGGGATGCCGAGGCTATGAAGCCAGGCACCGAGCACGTAACTATTGCCGTAACCGGTGCCCATGGCGGTAATGGTACGGTTGACTTCCGCGGGCTTGCTCATCAGGGCATCACCCTGGTTGGCCTGACCGAATCATTCAATAACGGAACAGTAAACTTCAAATCAAATCTGGTAGAAAACGTTAACCGGGGCGATAAGAACTATCTGGATCTTCTGGATGCTGCTGACGCCTACATTGAACGTAACGGCCTGGATCTGCCAGAAGAGCCGGAAGCGCGGAACATGCTTGCAGATCCGGAATGTATGACTAATCCGGTGCTTGAACTGAATCTGGCCGAGGCAGGCATCACTTCAATCATCTGGGCGACCGGTTTTTCGGTTGATTACAGCTGGCTGAATGTCGACGCCTTCGACGAAAACGGCAAGCCTGCGCATCAGCGCGGTGTATCAACTGAGCCAGGGGTTTATTTCGTAGGCCTGCCATGGCTGTCGCGTCGTGGATCTACCTTCATCTGGGGTGTATGGCACGATGCAAAACATATTGCAGACCATATCGCTACTCAGCGTAAATACAGTGCTTACCGTGATCCTTCACAGCTGTAAACAATAACCCAGCTAAACCTGAGGGTAGGCCGACTGGCGCTACCCTTTTTTACCTTTAAGAATTTAGTTTATTTGGAGTAAGCAGATGCCGACTCATACTCGAATCCGTATGTTTAACACTAAAGAGACCTATCCGAATCAAACCCTGGATAACGATCTTTGTCAGGCGGTGCGGGCTGGGAACACCGTCTATGTCCGGGGGCAGGTTGGCACCGATTTCGACGGCAACCTGGTAGGTCTGGGTGACCCTGGCGCACAGACTGAACAGGCCATGAAGAATGTAAAGCAGTTGCTGGAAGAAGCCGGTTCTGACATGAGCCATGTGGTTAAAACGACAACCTACATTACTGATCCCCGTTTCCGCGAAGCAGTTTATAAAGAGACCGGTAAATGGTTCAAAGGCGTGTTCCCGATTTCAACCGGTCTGGTAGTGCAGGCCCTGGCCCAACCGGAATGGCTGATGGAGATCGATATCATCGCCGTAATCCCTGATAACCAAGAGCCGGATAACCAGGAGACGTAAGCTATGACATTTTCAGTTGCAGGCGTTTGCCCTGATACCGGCATGGTCGGTTGTGCTATCACCTCTTCCAGTATCTGCGTCGCCAGCCGGTGCGCCTTCACCCGCAGTGGTACCGGCGTTGCCCTGACGCAAAATATCACTAACCCGGATCTTGGACCACTGGCGCTGGATCTGATGAGTGAAGGGCTGAACCCCACAGCAATAATGGCGGCACTGGCCGAGGCCGACAGTAATGTACAGTGGCGTCAGCTCGGCGTACTCAATAAGACCGGTGAAGGCGCTACCTTCAGTGGTACAGAAGCGTTGGGATTGTACGCCACTGCAGAAGGTAAAAATTGTATCGCGATGGGTAACCTGCTGGACAATACCGATGTTCCACAGGCGATGATCGACAGTTTTGAAAACAGCAGCGGTCACCTTGCCGAGCGTTTACTCAACGCCCTGGAATCAGGCCTTGCCGCGGGTGGCGAACTGGGACCGATTCAATCGGCAGGTTTGCAGGTTTGTGCTGAACCCAACTGGCCGGTGGTTGACCTGCGGGTCGACTGGCATATTGAGCCGATCAGTGAGCTGCGCATGGTCTGGCGCAATTACCAGCCCCAGATGGACGCTTATATCACCCGTGCCAAAGACCCTGCTAATGCAGAATCTTATGGCGTTCCGGGCGACGAATAACACAACAGATCAGATCCCGTAAAAGCAAAGACCCGCGCGAATGACGCGGGTTTTTTTGCCCTTTTTATGTCGTAATGGCACTCTCGGAGTAATCACGGAAAAAGTACTATCCGAACTGTGCACTAATCGGGTATCACCAACAGAGAGTCTTCTTTAGCATGAGCCAAGCGAACCAGGAGGAAACCGGATACCATGCCTGGAACCCCGGTATCAGTACTGAACTACCCTCCGCCCTGCTTAAGCTGGAAACTCTTTATCGGCCGCCATATACCTCAACCGGGTTTGATGAACTGCAGGAACTGACCCGGCTGACCGGCATTAAGCAGGAACGGCTGGTCGCTTTCACCCCTGAACGTCTGGTACTGCACGAACTGATTATCCGGATCACCGCTGATATCCTGGTCGAGGAAGGACCAGAGGAAGAGATGCTGGGGCAGCGCTTTCGCCAGATCGCTCATCAGATACTGGCACAATATATTGCCCCCTCCCTGCACGAGCTGGAAGACTGTTTTAATACCCTGCAGCAGGAAGTGGAACAACAGGTATGGGATATCCTGCAACAAACCCTGTTTCAATCGGTACCGAACATGCCCGTCCAACCGCAGGGCTTCTTTGCACGCTGGCGCCGGCAACCAGGCCAGCCCCGACTATCCATAGAAGAACAACAATACCGGATCATCAAGCAGTTCAAAGATCAGGGCCTGCAGAGCAATCGCCCCTACGATAAAGCGCTCTACAAGAGCCTGTATGTCATTCTCAGCGCAATGGCAACAACCAGCGGCCGCATAATCCGTGATCCGGAACTGCTTACAACGCTGATCAGCCGCCAGATGTGCAACGATTACGGCAGCCGGCTAATCGGCCAGATGCTAGACCCGATCATCCGCCGGGCAATCAGTCAGGAAGGCTATAAAACGGTTCTGCCTACCGAGAAACCCTTGCTGATTAGCCTGAAAGGGGCTTCGGCATCCGGCAAGAGCACCCTGCGCCCGCTGTTACGTGAAGTGATCCGGCAACAAGGTATTGAGTCGGAAAGCTTTGGCACTATCAGCCCGGATATATGGCGGCGTCTGCTACTGGATTACGATGCCCTGGACCAGCATTATAAATATGCAGGGCGTCTCACCAGCAATGAAGTCAACATTATCGACCGAAAACTGGACCAGTACATCAGGGCCAAAGCCCAGCGCGACCGCTCTATCCCTCACCTGATCGTGGACCGCTTCCGGTTTGACAGTTTCACCACCAAACAGATCGCCGCAGTGCTGCACGACACTTACGCCCGCTACGTTGACACTATGCATATGTACTTCATTATCACACCGCCTGAAGCCACCGTAGAGCGGGGCTGGCAAAGGGGGCTGGAACGAGGTCGCTATAAGTCGGTAGAAGACTTTCTCGGTCACAGCGTCGAAGCCTACAGCGGTATGCCAAAACTATTTTTCAAATGGCTTGCCTACGATAAACCGGTGTTCAAATTCAGCTTTATGGACAACAGCGTTGCCAAAGGAGAATCACCGCTGACAGTAGCCTGGGGCTCTCAGCGGGAACTCAATATCATCGATCCAATGGCACTGATCAATATCGAACGCTATCAAAAGATCAATATCTACGCAGACTGTGAAGCTGAGGTTTACCCCCAGGGCAATCTGTTGGAGGTCAGTAACAATTGTGGCTTCCTGCAACAGTGCATCACCCGATTACCCAGAGTTAACTTTCTTACTTCTGTCGATTCAAAGCCCTACCTGATCATAGAAGGAAATCAGAAGCGTATTTTGAATACTTCCCAACTGAATGCGCTGCGCGATAGCGCTGAACTCGATAGCCTGTTCAGCATACTGCTGAATAACTGACCCCTGCCCCTCTACTTTAATTGACTCGCCCCCTTTCTCCTTTATTAACTCACACCTCTCTGCATAGGTTTTTCTGATCTATTCGAAAAATTAATAATATTTTAATGATAAAGAGATTAGTCATATCCTGCTCTGACAGATGAAATATTGATTTCGATCAATATTTACCCCTCCACTGAACAGGGTGATTCACGGCTCACCCCGATCGGCTCTCATGTAATCGTCTGTACAGGATAGTAGTCACAAGCACGGCCATGGATGGCACTCTCCGCCCAGCTATTTTAGCCCGCAGCGGAAATGAATTTAGCACTGCATTTTTTAGTTAACGGAGCAAACATGGCCCAGCCACTCACGCTAGAAATACTCGCTGACCTGATCGGTTTCGATACCACCAGCTGTAACTCCAATCTGGCGCTGATGGCTTATGTGCAGCGTTTTCTGGAACAGCAAGGCGTGAACAGTGAGCTGGTTTATGACGGTCAGGAAAGCAAAGCCAACCTGTACGCAACTATCGGACCGGCAAACAAAGCAGGTGTAATGCTCTCGGGTCATACCGACACAGTGCCGGTTACCGGTCAGAACTGGACCACAGAGCCTTATCAGCTAAGCGAACAGGACGGCCGCTACTATGGCCGCGGCACCAGCGACATGAAGGGCTTTATCGCGGTGGTTCTGGCCGCTGTACCCGAGATGTTGAAACAGCCACTGCACACCCCTATCCATCTGGCGTTCTCTTATGATGAAGAGATAGGTTGCGTCGGCGTAAGACGCCTCATCGATACCATGCAGAATCATCCAATGAAGCCAGCGTTCTGCATTATTGGTGAACCTACCTCAATGCAGGTGGTTACCGCCCATAAGGGTAAGCTCGCGGCAAAAGTCACTGTGACTGGCAAAGAGTGCCATTCAGGCATGGCGCCATTAGGCGTAAATGCGATTAACTATGCAGCCCGCATGATCATCTGGCTGGAACAGCTGGCACAGAATAAAGAAGACTTTGGCCCCTTTGAAGAGGGCTACGATATCCCGCACAGTACCGTACATACCGGTACAGTGAAAGGTGGTACAGCACTAAACATCGTACCTAACCGTTGTGAGTTCCTGTTTGAGATCCGCAATATCGCCGCAGAAGATCCCCGTGTCCTGCTCGCCCTGTTACAAACTTACGCTGATGAGCTGGTCCACGAAATGCAGCAGATCGATGCCGGCTGCAATATCAGCATCGAGATCACCACTGAATACCCCGGCCTCAGCACTGCAGAAGATGCTGAGGTCGTTGCCTTCGTAAAGAAACTGGCTCAGTCCACTGCCAACGCCAACATCAACTTCGGCACCGAAGGAGGTCTGTTCAGTAATGTTCTGGGCATTCCAACCGTTGTTTGCGGTCCCGGCAGCATGGATCAGGGACACAAGCCGGACGAATTCATCCACATTTATCAACTACAACAGTGCGAAGCCTTTATGGCGCGCTTGATCGATGAGCTAAGCGCTTAAAAATCCTAAGGAGGATAAGTAACAACAACAACAACAACAACAACTTACCCGGGCCATCTAATATGGCTCATACTTAACACTAACCTGATAACAAAAATATAAGAACTCTATTTCAGGAGCGAAAAATGTCTGACAACTCCACATATGCCACCAGCGCCGACGTCAGCGCTGAAAAAAGCCAGAAATCGGGCTTCAGCAGAGTACTGGGCCTCGGTTCACTGCTAGCTGTCGCGGTTGGCTTGGTAGTTTCCCAGGGTGTAATGGTTCTCATGCTGCAAGGCGCTGGTATCGCTGGTCTGGGTTTCATTATCCCGCTGGTAATCGGCTATATCCTTGCACTGACCTATATCTACTCTTTCTCTGAACTGTCCCTGATGATTCCCCGTGCAGGTAGTCTCAGTAGCTATACCGAGGTTGCCCTGGGTCACTTCCCGGCTATTCTGGCGGTATTCTCAGGTTACGTTGTCGTAGCGATGTTTGCGCTATCAGCAGAACTCTTACTGGTCGATTTCATTATCGAAAAGATCTATCCGGGAGCCTTCCCACAATATGCGGTAGGTTTTGGTCTGCTGGGTATCTTCACGGTACTTAACCTGATGGGCATCGACCTGTTCGCCAAGCTGCAGTCGGCACTGGCCTTCATCATGGTTGTGGTACTGTTAGTCTTGGGCCTGAGCGCTGTTGGTGGTGTAGCAAACCCGCACCCTGAAGGTATCGATCTGACGGGCACCTGGAATCCGCTTGGCGCTGAGGTAATCACCTTGGTTGCTCTGGCAATCTGGGGTTACGTTGGTGCTGAGTTCGTCTGTCCTCTGGTAGAAGAATCAAAAGATCCGAACCGTAACATTCCAAGATCCATGCTTATCGGCGTCACAGTCATCTTTGTTACTATCGCGGTTTACTGCTTAGGCGCGCTGCTATATATCCCAGCCGATGATCTGGCTGGCTCTGCCCTGCCGCATTATGACTTTGCTAAAGCAGTATTCGGTGATATCGGGCTGAGCTTCCTGGCGGTTGCCGCAGTCACTGCGACTTGTAGTACGGTTAACACCTCTCTGGCAGCTATTCCTCGTATGCTCTACGGTATGGCACAAAACGGTCAGGCATTCCCACAATTGAAGAAACTGACCAAGAACAAAACCCCTTGGGTTGCGGTATTGTTTGTTGCTGCGATCACCGGCCTGCCAATGCTGATCATGCGTGACAATCCGGATGCCATCGGTCTGTTGCTAATCTCTGCCGCTATCGCCTGGTTGCTGGCCTATATCATTACGCATGTAAATGTTATCGCCCTGCGCAGACGCTACCCGGACATCAAGCGCCCTTACAAGACACCGTTCTATCCTCTGCCACAGATCATTGGTATCGCAGGCATGATCTATGCCGTGATCTACGCCTCTCCGGCGCCTGAGCTAAGCAATCAGATATTCACTGCTACTGGTGTGGTTCTGGCTGTGGTCTCTGTGATCGGCGTATTCTGGGTCAAAGTTGTGATGAAGAAAGATCTGTTTAAACCAGAGCCAATTGAAAAAGCCCTGGAAGCGGAATAACAACCTCTAACCACACTCAAGTAAATCCCGACTCAGTGCTGACCTCTTGTCAGGTCAGCACTGAGTAAAAAGGGCGGTAAGTATAGGCTACCGCCCTTTTTCTTCTCCTGGCTTTACATCAATCTTTTAGCGCCCTGCCTGATCATGGACCTACCTACGGCTATGAGTGAATTCCAAGCCATCTGATTGGTGCCATCGCCACTGTCACTTACTTCAACGGTATCCCCCTGGGCCTCAGGCTTTTATTACCCGTTTATAACAACATCAGTACCAGATAAGCCTGGCTATTGCGGCATCCTTCTGAAACCTGAAAACCCGCTGACCATCTATACTTAAAGACATACTTAGAGCTATACCTAGAGCTATACCTAGAGCTATAAAACAGCTGATTGATAATGCTTTTTCTATGCCATGACCGCTGCATTTGTTTTTTTAATACAACAACACAGAAATTAATATTTTATCTATACCGGCATTACTAATACTGTAGAGATAAGCATTCGGCAGACTAAAATTACAATGAGGAGCAATCTCGAAAATGACCGATAACAAAGACATCAATATGCAAGACGTGTGGCAACAGGATAAAGACCACTATATTCATCCCTGGACTGATTTTTCAACATTCAAAGAAACAGGATCTATGATCCTGGCAGACAGCGACAATGTTCATGTAACAGATGGTGAAGGTCGGCAATATCTTGATGGCATCGGCGGGCTATGGTGTGTGAATATCGGCTATGCCCGCAAAGAGATGGCTGAAGCCATTGCCGAACAGATCATGAAGATCCCGTACTACTCCTCTTTCGGCCATCATACTACCGTACCTGCTGCACAACTGGCCGCTAAACTGGCCGAGCTGGCTCCGGGTAACCTGAACCATGTTTTCTATGGCTGTGGCGGCTCCGTGGCTAACGATACTGCAGTACGGATGATCCACTTCTACTTCAACCAGCTGGGTAAGAAGAGCAAGAAGAAGATCATCTCGCGCATCGACGGTTACCACGGCAGCACCTACATGGCGATGTCGATTACCGGTGTTAAATTTGACCATATCGGCTTCGATATCGAAGAAGAACTGGTGCACCATATCTCCTGCCCGAACCCGTACCGCCGTCCGGCAGAGCAAAGTATCGAAGCGTTCTGTGACGAAAAAGTGCAGGAACTTGAAGACAAGATTCTGGAACTGGGCCCTGATAACGTCGCAGCTTTCTTCGCCGAGCCGATTATGGGCGCCGGTGGTGTTATCGTGCCACCAGAGGGTTACCACAAACGTACTCTGGATGTATGCCACAAGTATGGCGTGCTCTATGTATCCGATGAAGTGGTTACCGCATTCGGACGTCTCGGCCACATGTTCGCCTCGGAAGACGAGTTCGGTATAGTACCGGACATGATCACCTGCGCTAAAGGCCTGACTTCAGGCTACCTGCCGCTGGGCGCGACTATCATCTCTGATGAGATCTACGACGTAATCAGCAAGCCACAGGCTGACGGTGCTCTGTTCACCCACGGTTACACCTATTCCGGCCATCCGGTAAGCTGCGCCGCCGGCGTTAAGAATATCGAGATCATGGAGCGCGAGAACATCTGCGGCCATGTTAAAGATATGGGCACTTACTTCGAAGAACAGGTTAAGTCACTGATCGATCTGCCTATCGTCGGCGATGTTCGTGGTCGCAAGTTCATGATGTGCATCGAGAACGTTGCCGATAAAGAGACCAAAGAGCTGATCAATCCGGATGCCAAAGTCGGCAACCGTATCGCTGATCACTGTCAGGCCCGTGGCCTGATCGTGCGTCCTCTGGCGCATATGAACGTACTATCTCCACCGCTGACCCTGACTAAGGAGAACATCGACTTCCTCGTGGCAACATTGCGTGAAAGTATCGAAGCTACTATGGCTGATCTGAAACAGGAAGGTTTTCTCTGATCTGAGAATAACCTGAGTTATTACCCCTGCACTTTCGTGTTACTCACCACCGGCAACTGCCGGTGGTTTTTTACCGTCGTAAGGCTCATGCACTGAGCCTTTTTTTCACAGTGAATCTGATTAGCCCCCATTAATCGGTGTTGCCATTGCTGTGTTTTTTTGAGGGCTTATTGCCCTCCTTTTTTTGAAACAACAGCCAGATTAAAACCAACCAATCTTTTCAATAAAAACAGAAATAGCATTTATTCAATTAAAAAAAACCAATCAACACACTTCCTCCAATTAATTAACATTAATTTAGCATTATGCATCGTAGATTTAAAAGGCAATAATCATTGTTATTTCTCTATATCATGAAGATATAAAGCCACCAGCTCACTCATTTTCATAAATAAACAAAATAAAAATAAAAACCACATAATTCAGGTAGCATGCGTCATCGCAGTGACAACGGCTGATTGTTATCAACCGACACTTGATAATACTTGCTATGGTGTTCGCCTCAAACGCTCCTTTTCATGCTGTCAGCAGCTATGAGCCAACTTAATTTCATTAGCAATAGCGCAATAATATTCCAGTGCCAAAAAACCAAAATCAATAACCATACTATTAACAAACCAATGGAGGTTATAAAAAAGGCTTATCTGTGTATTAAAATTTCAGATCCTAGCCATCAGTATTAAATATTTTATCAAATCATCCTTACATCATATATTTACACCTCAGTTCTACGCTGAAGCAGAAAACACTCAATCAAGAACATTAATTGATTCAGAAGCCCTTCTGCATTTCTAAAAAAATAATAAGGATTGATCGATGAAACTAACCTGGTTAGCTCCTGCTGTTCTATTTGCTGCATCCGCTGTACAAGCCGCAGAAGTATCAAGCACTATCACCTTCACTAACGATTACCGTTTCCGTGGCGTATCTCAGACCTCCGGCGATCCGGCCCTTCAGGGCAGCATCGATGTCGGTTTCGATAACGGTATCTACGCGGGTATCTGGGGCAGTAACGTAAACTTCGGTGACTCTGACAATGCCAACCTGGAAATTGACTATTATGTCGGACACGCCGGCGATCTGACCGAAGAGCTCAGCTATGCCGCTACTTTGTATTACTTCCAGTACCACGGTTATACCGACGGCACAGATATCGACTTTGCCGAGATAGATCTGCAGGGTTTCTACAAAGATTTCTCTGTGCTTTATGCCTATACCGATAACTACGTAAACAGTGGCGACGACTACCATTACGTGGCAGCTGACTATTCTACCGCAATCACTGAACAGGTTAATCTCGACCTGCACGCCGGTTACACCTTCGGTGATGCTTACGACGATGCAGAGTATTCTGACTACTCCATTGGCCTGTCAGGCAGCGCTGCAGGTCTTGATCTGTCAGTGGCTTACCTGACCAACGATGTTAAAGGCTCAAAGATTGATGATCTGGACGACAATACTGTCGTCTTCGCGGTATCCCGCTCGTTCTAAACCCTCCTCCCCTTCAGGGCAGAACGAAAAAAAGCCAGTCATGTGACTGGCTTTTTTGATGAGCCTGAAAAACCAATGGAGTATTGGTCATCTTATATAGATAGGAAAGAACAGCGTTCGGCACATAAGGAATCATGAGAAATCTGATGATTTGTGCTCAGGTTTTCCTTCTCAGAAACCTGAAATCAGACATAAACCTTAGTATCAAAGTTGGGTAGATATGTGCCAAGAGCAGCCATATTAATAATGCTCAAACCCATCGCTAGCCTCGCTTACCCACCGCCTTAAACATCGGAAATACTGAACCATTATCCGCAATATTACGGATGGAGAAACTATTAGGCCCATAACAAAACTTTAGCTTATTAAGCTAATGCTTCTCTGTATTTCGCCACTGTATTTCCCAATCCATATTTGAGTGAATCAATAATCAAAGCATGGCCAATTGACACTTCCTTTAAGTCAACTGACGAGGCAAGCATAGATATATTTTCAAGATTAAGGTCATGCCCTGCATTGATTTCCAAACCAAATGACTGTGCAATCTCAGCTGCAAGTATATATTTCTTTAATATTTCTCCCTGCCCCTGGGTTCCATATGCCTTAGCATATTCTTCAGTATAAAGCTCAATTCTATCTGCCCCTATGTGTGCAGCTAACTCATACTGAATAGCCTCCAAGCCTGGATCCATAAATAAGCTGACTCTAACACCCTGGCTTTTCAATTTTTTAATTATAGGTCGCAACGTATCTTTATCTCTCACCAAATCCCAACCATGATCAGAAGTAAGCTGGTTAATCTCATCAGGAACCAGAGTGCACTGATGAGGTTTAGCCTTGTGCACTAAAGTCATAAATCCTGGGTAGTTTTCATTCTCAGGTTCAAAGGGATTTCCTTCAATGTTAAGTTCAGTAGAGTCTGTAATATCTGATAGTCGATATACGTCGCATGGGCGGATATGACGTAAATCTGGCCTTGGGTGGACAGTAATGCTATCGGCACCATTTAAAATAGCTATTTTAGCCATTTCATATATATCTGGTAAGTTAGACAGACGTGAATTTCTTATTAATGCTATTTTGTTAATATTTACACTGAGCTTTACCATGATGTTATCCGTTTTGTTTTGTGTTTCAAGTGAAAAAGGCAATACTTTCCTATTCGGAGCTATTATTAACAATGAAGATTAGTTGTTATTTAAGGTGATGGCTTTGAAAACAATAAGTTATGAGCAGGTTGTAGATGAATATGGCATTGCATATTTTAGAGGATTAGCCTCTTTTGGTGCTTTGTCGGATGAGGTTATCACCTACTTGTTGGCGTCTGGCGTTATTTCTTCATATGCTGCTGGAGAAGTTATTTGTAAATATGGGGAAAGAGACCGTAGTTTTGCAATTATTATTAATGGCGATGTCGCATTCTATAAGCATTGTAAGGATCGTGATGTATTGACCAGACATTTTATTAGCGGAGATCAGATGTGCTTTGATCTTATGATTGGTCTTATTAAGCATAATGGTACTGAAATTGCTGACAAAGACAGCTTGATATTAGAGATGGCTGATCATCTATTGTTTGACTTAC
This sequence comes from Amphritea sp. HPY, assembly GCF_050870985.1. Classification (NCBI taxonomy): domain Bacteria; kingdom Pseudomonadati; phylum Pseudomonadota; class Gammaproteobacteria; order Oceanospirillales; family Oceanospirillaceae; genus Amphritea; species Amphritea sp. HPY. The sequence continues at coordinate 2,771,551 of NZ_CP194015.1, forward strand.
ATGAGAAATTCCCTCAGCAGTTTGGTCTGTTTATGATTAACATGTCCCGTGAGCTTTCTCGCGAGATATCTTTACTTGAGGAAGTTATTGGCGATAGTACAGGCTGGGAGAAAAGGAACAGATATAAGAAAGCATAGCCTTCTATATCGAAAGTTATCTAATCTGCATTACCAGCCATAATTCCAGGTTTTGTTTAAGCTCTTATTTTTTAATAAATAAAATTAGTTTTATATTTTGAATCAGTTGTTAAAAAAAGGCTGCCATGAGCAGCCTTTCATATCTCAGAAGGGGGTGAGATATATATTAAAACGAACGTGACACACTAAAAACGATGGTGTCGTCATTTCTTTCAATACCGGATGAGACTGTATCGGCATCAGTCGTAATGTAATCGGCCGCGAGGTCCAGTCCCTGAAAGCTGCCTGAGATGCCGATAGAGTAATCAGAGTATTCTTCGTCTGGTTCAAACGCATCACCAAATGAGTAACCCGCATGCAGGTTCAGGCTGATAACCTCAGATACATCGTTGCTGTAATCTAAGGCTACGTATTGGCCATACAGAGAGCTGTCTTCTGCATCATTGGCAATGGCATAAAGAAAGCTGAACGACTTATAGTTCAGACCCAGAAATACTTCAGCGTAGTTTGAATCGGCATCATCACCCGGGTACTGGTAGTAGACTATGCTGGCATCGTATTCGAGTTCATCACTGATGCTTGCGGAATGGCCTATGTAATAGTCCAGTTCCAGGTGAGCATCGTCGCCATAATCTATGTTACTTCCCCAGAGTCCTGCGTAAACGCCATTATCAAAGGCGACATCCAGGCTACCTTGCAGTGCTGGATCTCCTCCTGTCTGCGAAATGCCCCGGAAGCGATAATCACTTGTAAAGCCTACAGTACCAGACACTTCAGCAGCGTTTACAGTACCGCACAGAGCACCGACTACAGTTGCCGCAAGTATAACATTTTTCATTTCTAATCCTCAGTTCGTGAATATTCAGATTTGTGAAGTTAATTGAATATATTTTTATTTTTGAACTAGTTGATTTAAACCTTTGGTGATCAGCTGATCACCCCCCTTAATACCATTGCAATACTTTCTTCAGACGTAGAGATGCCGCTTAACCGGTATCAAACAGGTAAGAAAAATATACTGTTTTGGTAACTGTTGTATTTTGGAATGACCGAAATGGACTTTTTTCGGTAGTCTGGGCAGGGGCTATTATTTGAAATAATCCCCTGCCTTATACTTAAGTTTTGTTTCTCGCTTTCGCCAGTTGATTCATAAGCTCTTGTTCTTTCTTTTGTCTCCAGCTTGCAAGCCACCACGTTAAGCAAACCAGGAACGACATAGTCATAATGATTATCGTAGCCAGTGCATTGATTTTGGGACTCACACCTAATCGCGCACTAGAAAAGACAACCATAGGCATAGTGGTTGAGCCGGGGCCTGCAACAAAGCTCGATATGACAACGTCATCAAGCGATAGTGTGAAAGCCATTAAGAAACCAGCCAACAGAGCTGGGGCGATAACAGGAACCGTTATAACAAAGAATACTTTGAAGGGTGTTGACCCCAGATCTTGAGCGGCTTCCTCAATAGACAAGTCCATATCTCGCATTCGAGAACTGATAACAACAGCAGCAAACGCAGTACAGAAAGTAGTATGGGCAATCCAAACAGTTACGATACCCCTATCACTTGGCCAGCCCAGTACATCTCCCATTGACACAAACAGCAATAGCAAAGACAAACCGGTAATGACTTCTGGCATTACCAGCGGTGCGGTCATCAATCCGCTGAACAAAGTATGGCCTCTGAAACGGCCAAACCTGATCATCACAAATGAAGCGATAGTGCCAAGAACAACCGCCGAAGTCGCTGATAAGAAGGCGATCCTTAAACTCATCCAGATCGAGGCTAATAATTGCTCATCCTTCATTAGTTCGAAATACCACTTAACTGAAAAGCCTCCCCAAACAGTTGCCAGCTTTGACTCATTAAATGAATAGATAATAAGAATCAGCATAGGCAGATACAAAAATGCTAAGCCAAACCCGAGCATACAGTTTTGCAAATTAAGAAGCTTTTTCATGATTCCGCCTCCATTGATTTTTGCTGAAGCCTATTAAAGAGAATAATGGGCACAATAAGCAGACAAAGCATCACTATCGCTACCGCAGAGGCTACGGGCCAGTCCCTGTTATTAAAGAATTCCTGCCATAAAATCTTACCGATCATCAGGGTACTCGGGCTGCCAAGTAGTTCAGGTATTACAAACTCACCTACCGCAGGGATAAACACCAGCATGCAGCCTGCTAAGATTCCCGCTTTAGTTAGCGGAACAGTTACCCTTAGAAAGGTTTTCCAGGGTCTGGCACCTAAATCGGAAGAAGCTTCGAGCAAGGAGTTATCTAACTTCACAATGTTGGCGTATAACGGCAGTACCATGAATGGTAAGTAGGCATAAACAATACCGACATACACGGCAAAATCAGTATGTAGCATGTGGATTGGCTCATCGATAATGCCTAAGCCCATCAAAGCACCATTAATAAGCCCCTGGTTTTTCAGAATGCCTATCCACGCGTATACCCGAATCAAAAATGATGTCCAGGAAGGCAATATAATCAACATCAGCAACACATTGCGCGCATTAGGTTCTGCGCGGGCTATGGCATACGCCATAGGGTATCCCAGCAACAGTGCCAGGAAAGTAGCTATTGCGGCAATTTTTACTGAGCTCAGATACGCTGTCAGATACAGGTCATCTTCAAGTAATAAAATGAAATTTGAGAAACTAACTTGGAAACTGAACATTTCATCCTCAACCCCCCAAATATCAGTATAAGGCGGTATTGCTACCGCAACTTCTGAGAAACTAATCTTAAAAATGATAAGAAAAGGAATTACAAAAAAGGCAAGCATCCAAACATATGGGATTGAAATCACCCCACTGCGTCCACTAGGAAGTATTTTATTTTTAAGTAATTTAATCATGACTCTAATACCACGCCGCTATCTTCAGACCAATGCAAATAGACACTGTCTCCGATTCTGAAACCATGTTCTCTTCGTTGAGAATTCAAGCTTACTACCTGAATTTCCAGACCTCGCTTACCGACTACGTTATAGACCGAATGCCCCCCCATATAGGCGACTTCTTCCACCGTACCTTTTGTATAGTTACAGTCAGCCTCTGGCTCAGTTCGACTTAAGGAAATTTTTTCAGGCCGGATAGCAACAAGAACATCTTGTCCGCCTGGCCCTGTAATACCGTGATCAATCGTAATCGGCACTTCTACATCTTCAGAGTGAACAATCACATGCCCCGGAGTTTCTTCCGAAACATAACCTTCAAATAGATTTACAGAGCCTATAAACTCAGCGGTATAACGGCTGTTAGGAAACTCATAAATATCGTGTGGAGATCCTATTTGTACCAGAGAGCCCAGATTCATAATCCCAACTCTGTCAGCCATAGTCATAGCTTCTTCTTGATCGTGCGTTACCATGACACAGGTAACACCGACGCTTTTGATAATATCAACCAGTTCTAGCTGCATCTGAGTTCGAAGTTGCTTATCCAGTGCCCCCATTGGCTCATCTAACAGAAGCAACTTAGGTTGTTTAGCCAGACTTCTGGCAAGTGCAACCCGCTGACGTTGACCACCAGATAATTGGTGAGGCTTGCGATTCCTATATTCAGTCATATGAACCATCGCCAGCAGCTCCTCTACCCTTTCCTTGGTCTCTTTTTTACTGGCTCCATCCTGATTCAGGCCATAAGCGACGTTTGTTTCTACGGTCATATGCGGAAATAACGCATAGGACTGAAACATCATATTAAAAGGACGTTTGTACGGCGGAATCTTTGAAATATCTTCCCCTTCCAACATCAAATGACCCGATGTCGGTTCCTCAAAACCAGAAAGCATTCTTAGTAAGGTTGACTTACCACACCCAGAACCACCCAGCAGAGCAAAGATTTCACCTTTATAAATGTTCAGATCAAGATCTCGTACCGCTACAGCGTCCCCAAAGCGCTTTGTAATTTGTTGAATAGAGATCAGAACATCCTTCGGATCCTTAAATGGCTTTGAAGGTGGATTGAAGGCTTTAATGTCCTGCAGTTTTTGGCTCGTAATAGGGACGATACTCATCATGATACCTGTGTATTATTGTTTTTCTTAAATCTAAGAGAGGCCCCTATTCCCTAAGATCAGAGAATAGAGGCAGAGGAATCAACGACCGGCTTTAACGTCAGTCCATACCCGAGTTTGGATACGATTGAATTTCTGAGGTAACCCTTTAATAGGGAATAAGACTTTTTTTAACTCTGGTGTTGGATAGATGCCTGGGTTATTACGAAGATCTTCATCTACCAAGGCAAAAGCTTCTTCATTTGCATTAGGATAAGTAGTCGCGTTGCTGTACTCGGCAACGACATCCGGACGAAGCATAAAGTTGATAAACTTATGCGCGTTTTCCTTATTTTTTGCATCGGCTGGAATAGCAAGCAAATCGAACCACACACCAGTTCCTTCTTGCGGAATCACGTAGGCTATATCAACGCCATTGCCTACTTCTTTAGCTCTGAGAGCTGCCTGATAAACGTTTCCGGACCAACCTAACGCAACACAGATATCACCATTAGCTAAATCATTGATGTACTGTGAGGAGTGAAAATAAGTAATGTACTCTCGTACACTATCAAGCTTGGCTTTTGCTTCTTTGTAGTCAGCTTTGCTCTGACTTGCCGGATCTTTACCCAGGTACTTTAGAACCGTTGGGATGACTTCAGAAGGTGCATCAAGTATTGATATTCCACAACTTGATAGCTTGGAGGCGTATTTAGGGTCAAAAATCAGGTCCCAACTATTTTCTGGAAAATCATCACCAATTTTTTCACGAACCTTATTTACATCATAGCCAAGTCCTGTAGTCCCCCATAGGAAAGGCAGTGCATGCTTATTACCAGGGTCACTCTCGTCTAATTGAGTCAGCAAAGCAGGATCCAAAGAATTGAAAGAAGAGAGCTTTGATTTATCCAGTTCAGCAAAAATACCCGCATCTACCTGACGCTTAATAAATAGACTACCGGGACCAACCACATCGAAACCCGAATTACCGGCCAGCAGCTTAGCTTCTAGCACTTCATTGCTGTCATAAACATCATATGTGATTTTAATACCAGTTTCAGATTCAAACTTTTCAAACAACTCAGGAACTATATAGTCCGACCAGTTGTATAGATTCACTACTTCTTCAGCATAAGCACTAGGGCCACCCAGAACTGACGCCAATACTGTAGCTGCCAGTGTTTGCTTTAAGTTCAGTTTCATCTTTATCCCTCGGTTCTTTATTAATTATTTTGACGGGGCTTAAAAGGCGTTAGTCAACAAACTCAATCGATTGCTATAACGCCACTTCACAACTTTCTTACTAACAACCTTGCTTGAGCAAACTGAATGATCATTGACCATCACAGTAACTAAAACATAGCCTCAGATTGTATCTAGGTCAACCCAAAATGCACTTTAGATGTTTTTTTAAATATCCGCGCGGAAATAATTACCACCGCAGCAGATAACATTCCTAGCCATAAACGCTACAATAGACAAAACAAATGAAGTATAAAACTGCTATTTACTTAATAAACAGCCACTAAAACTAATAACCAATTCGCCATTCACTTTCTATAAGGGTATAAAAGTGCTTGACACAATAATGATCGCATGTCTTATATGTCACTATTAGTGCAATAACTCTGATTGCGTGTGATTTTTCATTGAAGTGCTCACTTGGTAAAAAGATGAAGCAGTATTAAGATACTTGCACAGGCAAAACTGGAGCAGCTAGGGAGCAATACCCTACTAGTTAGATGGTCGGGGAATTTGATATTTCTTTATGAATAAATTAGTTGACGTAAATAAGGAAGCGATGAGTCAGGAATACAGTGAGCTACAAACACGCGTAGCTAAGAATATTGTTGAATCATTGCGACAAGAAAATCACAAGAAAGGAACCCACCTCAAAGAGCAGGATTTAGCTAACTCCTTTCAGGTATCACGCTCCCCTATCAGAGGCGCCCTTAATTTCTTAACTGATAATGGCATAGTTGAGCGAATTGCAAACAGGGGTTACTTTCTAGCATGTGATGCAACCTCAATATCTTTGAGCGATCTGGAAATATCTCCCACTTCTGATGAAAAAGTATGCGAGCAGATTGCTAAGGATTGGTTCCACGGCAAGGTACCAGAAGTATTTACTGAAGCAGAATTCAGGCGAAGATATGATTTAGGCAGACTAAGTCTTTCCCGTATTCTGGTGAAGCTTTCTGAAGAAGGCGTAATATCCAGAAATCAGGGTCATGGCTGGCGATTTGAACCTACTCTGAATACTGAAGAGCAGCACGATGCCAGCTTTGAATTTCGACAGGTGGTTGAACCAGCGTCAATAATGCTACCAACGTTTGAACTAGATAAAGGCTTAGCAGCGGCTAGCCGACATCATCACCAGGAGATTCTTAATGGAAATGTCACCGATATTGCACGCATTTTTGAAATAGATGCTGACTTCCATAAGATGCTGGCACTCAGCTGTAAAAACCCCTTCTTCGTTTCAGCGATAGAACGCCAAAGTAATCTACGGCGCCTAGTTGAATATGAATCGCTGATTAAAACCGACCGCTTAATAAAGTCTAGTCAGGAGCATATGGATATTCTTGACGCGATCGAAGTCGGTGATTTCAACCTAGCGTCAATATTGCTCAAACAGCATATAATGATTGCCGGTCGCTGCAAGCCCGCTTTTGACTAAACAAGAAGCAGGATAAAGAACCTGCGATTAAGTCTCCCGGCTTGAGGCAATACCCGGCTTTGCCGGGCATCAGGTTGCTGAACATGAACAGCATCTCCTCAAAAAATAGAAAAGCGGTTCCCTGATTTTAATCAGAAGCCGTTATCGAACTGCATTATTCTAAGCCTGGTCCTGATCAACGTCCCTACCCCCTTGTATGTTTCTGTACTCTCTACCTTCGGCTGTAGTACAACCTGGGTGCCCCGGCAATAGTAGATGCCTTTGATGCAATGCATAGATAGCACCCCTTACGCGCCTTTCACTCAATCCCAGCATCAACCCCTTGCTCTCACCCGATCATGAACTTTCAGTACTCACCGTAACCTCATGAGCCTGATCGACAAGCAGAAAGTATTCAAGGTAAAGAAAAAGAGATTGACTGGTACTATGTGGAACGCTATGACAATGTCAGGACTCTCAATATATATCCGAGATATCAACACTATCCCCATCAATATTGAATGCATGAAAGCCTGTATTCAAGAAGAGGTCAGGCATCTCTTTGGATAAGAAAGTGCCATCCTGAATTTACCAAAGCGAGATATCACGGACTTAGGATAAACCCGCCTGATTACCTTTAAACAGGTGTTCAGGCGGAAACAGATAACCAGAAATAATGAGTTCCTGAACCTTTTATGATCAAAGATACTTACACAGAGGAAAAGGCGATTTATGCAACGTCCCCTTACCTGCCTCTTGTTTTACCTTAAATCAAAAAAACCACACTCAGATAACCTGTCACACTCATAACAAGCGTATATGGCAGCGCCATCCAGACCATCTTCCCATAGGAAAGACGAATCAAGGGAGCCAGGGCAGACGTCAAAAGAAACAGAAAGGCAGCCTGGCCATTCGGCGTTGCAACACTTGGAATATTTGTCCCTGTATTAATTGCCACAGCCAGCTTTTCGAATTGCTCCCGATCAATTACCCCCTGGTTTAGTGCAGCTACAACTTCATTGATATAAACATTTGCGATAAAAACATTATCGCTTATCGCAGAAAGAAAGCCGTTCGCTATAAAAAATACGCCAGGCTGAACGTCCTTTTCCATAGATAGCACATAGCTAATCATTGGTTGGAATAAGTGCTGTTCATGAATCACTGAGACAATACCGAAGAACACCACCAAAAGCGCAGTGAAGGGTAACGCTTCTTCAAAAGCTTTCCCTATCTGATGCTCTTCAGTAATACCGTTAAATGCCGTCAATAAAATTATAACTGTAAGCCCGATCAAGCCGACGGCTGCCAAATGAAAGGCCAACGCAAACATTAAAAATATAGCCACTAATATCTGACAATAAAGCCGTACTCGTTGAGTATTCGCACGCCCTTGATCTTGTTGCTGGTCGTAGTCTTGCAAAATTATTCGCACAGAATTCGGCAGCGTTGAACCGTAATCAAACCATTGCAGTTTTTCCAGAGCAACACAGGTAAGTAGTCCTGCACAAAGAACAGGCATAGTAACAGGGGCCATAAAAACAAAAAACTGAACAAAATCCCAACCTGCCTTTTGTGCGATCAGCAGATTCTGTGGCTCGCCAACCAGGGTACAAACACCACCAAGAGCGGTTCCTACAGCCCCATGCATTAGCAGACTACGCAGAAAAGACCTGAATTGAAACAGAGCCGCACGATGGCTTTCTCGCAACTCTGAGTCGCTAGAATAGTTATGATCATCACTGTGGAATTCTTTACCTGACGCAACACGATGGTAGACGGAGTAAAACCCAACCCCGACACTGATCAACACAGCCGTGACAGTTAACGCGTCAAGAAATGCTGATAAAAATGCTGATAAGCCAGAAAACAAAAGGGATAGCATGACTTTTGATCGGACATTCAAAAGAATCTTTGTAAATACCCAGAGCAGCATCTCCTTCATAAAGAAAATACCAGCAACCATAAACATCAGAAGTAAAATGACATCTAAATTCGCTGCAACCTCCTGATATACGGTTTGAGAGTCTGCCAGTCCAATAATGATAGCTTCAATTGTTAATAGTCCTCCCGGTTGTAACGGATAACACTTAAGCGCCAACGCAAGAGTAAATATGAATTCAAAAATAAGACACCAGCCTGTTACAACAGGGCCCAAGCTAAATAATATAAGCGGATTAATGATCAAAAACAGGAGAATTATTTTCTTATACCAGCCAGGCGAATTCCCCAGAAAGTTACGGTATAAAGCGTTGGCTCTTGTCACTGTTATCCCAACCTTTCGAATTATATGTTTGTAATACAGGAGATAATTTAGGTGAGCCACAACAATGAAGCACACACAAAAACTGAGATATCCCGTCTCTTTATAAATAAAAAGAGCCAGAAAGGAGTCTTCCTTTCTGGCTCTTATAAAACTTACAACGTCTTGTTATTGAATCGCAGTCTCTGTAGGACTATTAGCACGTTTTGATATCTCTGCCTTAGCCTTTACTACAGCTTCCAGGGCTTCTGTTTCAAGCTCTTTTCGCTCGGCCTCCTGCAGCGCTTTACGACCACTGAAACTAATTCCTACCACAGCAACCACAGTAGCAAATCCAATCATCATAATCGCTTTCACACCATAGTCTGAGTGAGTTCCCAGAAAAGCGTAATACAGAGTAATTACGGTTGTAACAAGGCCGAAGTACGGAACCCAGGTAAACCATGCACCAAATGCATGATTGGTTTCCGGGTGCAGTTTCCGATTGGCAATACACATACAGTGATAGGCAACATAGATTAAGATCCAAACATAAGCAGCGGCAAATACCAGCGGTATAACATCTGCATCAATAATGCCTGGGACGATAAGTAGAATTGTTGCAAAAACTGTCGCATTTATTGGTGTATGGGATTTAGGATGCAGTTTGGCAAAGAATTTGGAGGTGTGATTACCAAAGAACATACCATCACGGCTAATAGCGAAAATCAGTCGTGGCACCGCAGCAAGAGCAACTGTAATGGTTCCTAAAGTAGCAGCTGCTGATGATAATGCCATTAGCTGATAACCGAAATCACCATATACCTGCATACCAATGGCTAGTTGTGGGCAATCACCACCACATGCTAATTCGGTTTCAGCCAACAAACGCCAATCTGCAAGCGGAGATGTCGGCAACAACCCACCTCCCATGATTACCGCTACAATGAAAATAGCGATGATGCCAGCCATCAGACCGAAAGGAATTGAGCGTTTAGGGTCCTTTACCTCTTCGGCAAGTGCGCAGGCATATTCGACCCCCACAAAGCTCCAGAAAGCATATGCCAAACCTGCTACTAGTATTCCGGTGCTACCAAACAGACTTGGCATGCCTTCAGGTGGAACCATATTAACGGCATCCCACTCTCCTACATTACCCCAACCAAAATACCCAGATAGCCCAAAGAACACTCGAATACCTAGCATGAAGCAAAGCAGTATGGCACTGAACCAAGCAGCTTCTTTAATACCAAATAAGTTTGGAATCATCGCTATAACAGCTAGCATAATGACGTAATACTCGATCGGCATATCTATTTCTAGCAAGGCTTGAGCACCATAGGCCCCCGCGGTCAGTTCACCGGCATAGCCAAAAGCAAAAATACAGATAAAGGTAATACCCAGAATAGTGCCAAACACGATTCCAGGCGCACCGTTAAAAACTGTTTTTGCATAATCATATAAAGCGCCAGCTCTTGGATGCGATACCGCAAGATCAGCAACTGACATTCCTAATACCAGGTTCACAACTCCAGCAAGGGCAAGTGCAATAACAAACCCCCAGCCTAAAGAAAAGAACCCCTGAAAGTCAGTTACTAAAGTACTGGCAGCTACCACCAGGGCGACCCCTGCGACAAATACGTCCCAGGTCCCTAGAGTTTTGACGAGTTTAACTTCTTGATTCTCCATTTCTTTTTATTCTCCGAGTTGAGTTTTATAAATAGTTTGTGAGTAGTCGAACCAGAAATTGTCGCTTTTCATATTGAGGAGGACGATTTCAAAATCCCATACTTTGTATCCAAAAGACCACAAAATACAATAAATCGCAAGTGTAAATTTTGTGGCTATCTCCAATCACTAGCACCATCTATAGCTACAAAAGCAATAGACACAGCAAAATGCACTAGATGGAAGAGATTATAAATATATTTGTATTTTGTGTTGACGAAGAACCAATCTTACTCTAATGTTTTAATGGTCGAACAAAATACAATTAGTACTGGAGCGAGGAATCCGTTATGACTAAAAACGTAGATACTCTGGAAGCACGCGATCTTAAGAACACTCTGCATGGTTTTTCAGACCTGAATACCCTGCACAATAAAGGCCCGGTAATTATTGACCGCGGTGAAGGCCCTTATGTTTACGACATTCATGGCAACAAATTTCTGGAAGCAAACTCCGGACTGTGGAACGTAGTTGCAGGTTTTAATCATGAAGGTTTGGCGGAAGCAGCTTGTCAGCAAATTAAAAAATTTCCCGCCTATCACTCTTTCTTCGGCCGAATCAGCCAGCCAACTATTGAGCTTGCAGAAAAACTGATTGAAATTGCCCCTGTACCAATGAGTAAAGCGTTTTTCACCAACTCAGGCTCTGAAGCAAATGACTCAGTAATTAAGCTGCTGTGGATGATCAACGAAGGTACCGGTGAACCTAAGCGTCGCAAGATTATATCCCGCGTAAACGCTTACCACGGCACTACAGTTATTACTACAGCTATGACAGGTAAAGCATATGCAGGAGCATTTGGCTTACCTGGTAATAGTGAAGTCGTGTTTGCTGATTGCCCACACTTCTGGCGCTTCGCTGAAGAAGGTGAGACAGAATTAGACTTTACTGCTCGTATGGCTCGACAGTTAGAAGAGCTGATCGAACGTGAAGGTGCAGAAACCATTGCCTGTTTCTATGCAGAACCAGTAATGGGAGCCGGTGGTGTTATTCCTCCATCTGAAGGTTATTTTCAGGCAATTCAGCCCATCCTCAAGAAACATGGTATTCCGTTAGTTGCTGATGAAGTTATTACTGGCTTTGGTCGTACTGGCAATCTCTGGGGGACTGAAACACTTGGAATGGAACCTGATGTCATCGTTGCATCCAAGGTAATGACTGCTGGTTATTTCCCAATGGGGGCCGTCATGATCAACGAAGATATTTATCAGAAACTGATGAAGGCTTCTGAAGTTTGGGAAGAAATTCCACACGGATTCACTACCGGTGGCCATCCTGTCGGCTGCGCTATTGCTCTCAAAGCGATCGACATCGTACTCAACGAAGGTGTATTTGAGAACGTTGTTGAAGTCGGCGCTTACTTCCAGGAAAAGCTGAAAAGCTATGCAGACCATAAATACGTAGGCGAAGCACGTGGAGTCGGCCTGATGGGAGCAATTGAGCTGGTAGCGGACAAGCAAACAAAAGCAGCTTTCCCATCAGAATATGCGGTAAGTGAACAAATTGCTGTTACAGCCTTGGAGCACGGATTGATCGTGCGACCAATCGGTCAGGCAATTGTTCTGTGCCCACCATTCATTATTACCCGTGATCAGATCGATGAACTGTTTGAAAAGCTGGATATAACCCTGAAGCAGGTCTTCAGTAAGATTGATGGCTAACCATCTAGACTAAATACCATGGTCAGAAAATAAATCTGACCATGGTATCTAAAGGAAACAGCTCGAACACAGGGTTATATCGTCCTGAAACTAAGAATAAGAGAAATATTATGCTTGAGCCTAGAGATGTAAAAAGCATTGAAGATGCAAAAAAGATTGTTGAAGAGCGTGGCCTTAGCTATGTAAAGGTTGGGGTCTTTGATAATGATGGGGTGATGGTTGGTAAGTATGTCAGCAAAGAGAAGTTCTTTGCATCCCTGGATGGTAACTATGCAATGTGCTCTATGGTATTGGGCAGTGATACCAGCGATAACCTATACGACAACGTGAGCTATACAGGTTGGCATAAAGGCTATCCCGATTCTGAACTACGCATTATCCCAGAAAGCTGTCGTGACATTCCGATGGAAGGAAACATGCTGCTGTTTAACTCAGAGTTTGTAGGTGAGGCAGCAGACGTTAGTGCACAAGGAATGCTTAAGCGCATCATAAAACGCGCCGAAGATATGGGTTTTGATGTCTACTCCGCTATTGAATATGAGTTTTTTCTATTTGATGAAACCCCTGAATCAGTGCGCAGTAAAAACTATAAGAACCTGAATAATTTTACTCAAGACAATTTTACAATGTCGATTCTGCGTAGCACTGTCCATGGGGATTTTTATCAAAAAATCCTGGATATGGCGGAAAAGATGGACTTCCCTCTGGAGGGCTTACACGCCGAAACTGGTCCTGGAGTTCTTGAGGTAGCTCTCGCGGTAGATAAAGCGGAAGCTATGGCCGAAAAAGCGGCCCTGTTTAAAACCTTTATGAAAGTCCTGGCTCAGAATAACAATATGATGGCCACTTTTATGGCGAAGTGGTCAGAAGAGGTTTCAGGCCAGAGCGGCCATATCCATAACTCTCTTCGTTACAGAGATGGCTCTGGATCCGCATTTTACGATGCGAGCAAGCCTTACTATATGAGCGATACTATGCGCCATTTTGTAGCTGGCCAGCAGCGTTTCCTCCCTGAATTTACTGCTCTGATAGCCCCGACTATCAATAGTTATTCTCGCTTGGTACCGGGTTTCTGGGCACCAACAGAAGCAACCTGGGGTGTTGAAAACCGCACCACTGCTCTACGAGTTATTCCCGGCAGCGAAAAATCTCAGCGAGTGGAGTTCCGAATTGGATCTGCAGACTCCAACCCTTACTTATCATTAGCTGCAGCTATAGGTGCAGGTTTATACGGTATAGAACAAAAGCTTGAGCCGGGTGAAATGACTACCGGTAACGCATACGACAAAGAGCAACCTGATGCCTTGAAACTTCCGGGTTCATTATGGGAAGCCGCACAGCGTCTGAAATCATCTGACGCTGCTAAAGAACTCTTTGGCAACAACTTCGTAGAACATTTTGCAGCCAGTCGTGAATGGGAAGAACGAGAGTTTCGCAGGCATGTAACTGACTGGGAACTACAGCGTTACTTCGAAATTATTTGACAGAGTCTCTGTTACCGTCCATTTGTTCATAATTATGAGAATCGAGTTATGCATACCTCTATAAAAACGATCTCTCCGGTAAACGGTAGTGTTTATGTTGAGCGTAATTTTGCCACTAAAGAAGATATTCAGTTGGCATTGAAAATAGCCAGGCAAGCACAAAGTGTTTGGCGCAATGTTGCACTTGCAGAGCGCCAGGCTATTTGCCGTAAAGCTGTTGAATTGCTGAACGAAGAAAAACAGCAGGTTGCTGAAGAAATTTCCTGGCAGATGGGTCGGCCGATTAAATTTGCTGCTGGTGAGGTTGCAGGCTTTACCGAACGTGCTGACTATATGATCAACGCTGCACCTGAATCACTTAAAACACAGAAGCTTGAAGATAAAGAAGGTTTTATCCGCTATATCGAGCGTGAGCCTGTGGGTGTTGTACTTGTAATCGCGCCCTGGAATTACCCTTACCTGACAGCGGTAAATGCATTTTTGCCGGCGTTACTAGCGGGAAATTCAGTCATCCTGAAGCACTCTCCTCAAACACCCTTGTGCGTTGAAAGACTGGTACGTATTTTCTCTGAAGCAGGTATACCTGAGGGAGTATTTCAATATCTTCATATGGATCACGAAGGTTCAGAGTCTGTTATTCGGTCGGCATTAACCAACTATGTTGCTTTTACCGGATCTGTGCCTGGTGGTGCAGCGGTAGAACGTGCTGCTGCTGGTCGGTTTATTGGTGTAGGGCTTGAATTGGGAGGGAAAGATCCTTCCTACGTCAGGGCCGATGCTGATATTGATAATGCAGTCGCTACACTGGTCGATGGTGCTTTCTTCAACTCAGGTCAATCCTGCTGCAGTATTGAGCGGGTCTATGTTGACCAGTCTGTATATCAGGAGTTTGTAGATAAAGCGGTGAAATTAACCAATGAATATGTATTGGGCTCACCTGTCAATGAGACGACAACGCTGGGACCGATGGTAAGTGCGAAAGCAGCTGCCTTTGTTCGGGAACAGATAGCTGAAGCTGTTGTGCAAGGGGCCATGGCCCATATTGATGAGTCACGTTTCCCTGAGTCTGAAGTGGGCACTGCGTATTTAGCGCCTCAGATATTGACCAACGTAAATCATGACATGCGGGTTATGACCGAAGAGACATTTGGACCGTTGATGGCAATTATGCCAGTCAGCTCCGATGAACAGGCGGTGACTCTCATGAATGATAGTGAGTTTGGGTTAACTGCATCAGTCTTCAGCAGTGACATCGATACTGCAATTCGTCTGGGTAATAAGATAGAGACCGGGACCTTCTTTGTAAACCGCTGTGATTATCTGGATCCGGCGTTGGCCTGGACTGGAGTTAAGAACTCCGGACGGGGATGTACTCTATCAAGTCTTGGTTTTGATTCCCTGACACAGCTTAAGTCCTTCCATGTAAAAGTCGTCTGATACTTTTGGCGCTCTTTGTTTTCTACAGAGAACGCCTTGATCAGTCCATGATTTCAAAATCTTTGTGAAACTGAGGTTGCTATGAAAATTGGCATATTGCAGTGCGACCATGTACTGGAAAAGTTTGTATCTGAGCATGGTACTTACCCGCAAATGTATAGTGCCCTGTTCGATAATGTTCAATTGGATGTTCAATTTGAACTCTATGATGTAACGCTAGGGGAATATCCCTTAGATATTGATGAATGCGATGCTTACATTACGACGGGCAGTAAATGCGGTGTGAATGACGACTTATCCTGGCTAGAAGGTCTCGAAAATTTCGTATTGAAATTACATCAGGCTAAGAAAAAGTTTGTTGGTATCTGTTTCGGTCATCAGCTGGTAGCGAAAGCGCTGGGGGGAAGAGTTGAATTGTCACCCAAAGGCTGGGGTATCGGATTATCATTTAATCAGATAGATGCCAGGAAAAGCTGGATGCGACCGTACAGCGAGGGTATGGATCTAGTGGTTAGTCATCAGGATCAGGTGGTGGTTTTACCAGCTCAAGCCCAGGTTCTGGCATCGAGTGATTTTTGTCCTTACTACATGATTCAGTACGAAGAGCATTTCCTGACGATTCAGGGACATCCGGAATTTCCTAAAGGCTATTCTGAGAGCCTGATGGATGATCGTCGGAATCGTATTCCTGCGCGAAGAATTCGAGAGGGAATGGTGTCTCTGCTAGCAGAAACAAACGAAGAATTATGTGCAATCTGGATTTATAAATTTTTTTCCACAGCCTCTAAATAGGCTGGCTCCCTTGGCAAGGCCCTCCTTTGCGGGCCTTGTCCTTTTTTTTCACGGTAGGCCTGTAAAGTAACTCCTTCATGTTATCGCATAGGTCTGTGCCACTTTCCCGAGTGGCTCTTCTCTGTCGGCTTGTCATTTCTAAATGACTTGTTGACAGAGCTTTTTAATATTTCACTGGAAGTTGACCTTAAAGGATGATTAGAGATTCATTAAAACTTAAAAAACCATTCAAAATGTCGCTGATGAAGTATCGGAGCACGCTCAGACTTCAGCTAAACTCAGTGACGAGATGACCGACATGGGGCGTCATAAAAACAAATTGATCGGGCGATTTAAAGTTTAGAATTTTCCACTTCACATGTCATTATGATTTTATATATGGGATATTTTTAAGAGAAATGAAATTATCAATAATTGGTAGTAACTTATTCTGCCATGGATTTGGTTATGTATTGCACGAACACAAGAACAAGAATTTTTATTTTGTTGATAACATCAATAAATTTATAACAAAGAATAAATCTTCAACTATCACAAACAACCATTATTACATCATTGATAGCTTCTGCCTTAAAAATCAGGATTCAATTGATATTATTTCAGACCTTATTAGCACAGGCGCTAGAATTATCATCATTGCTAGCCTGATAGATAGCGACTTTTCTGAAACTGTTAAGATCATAGGTGTTAAATCTATAATTAATGCATCCTTAGGTAAAGAGCACATCAAGTATAAAATAGATGAGATATTTAGATCAAATCATGAAAATGCTGATATATTTTTTGACAAAAGCACACATTCATTCAATTTAAAGTATGACAAATCAAATCTTTCACTTACTCCTAGAGAGAACCAGATCACAAAGCTAATATTAAAAGGAATGCTCAACAAAAACATAAGCTTTTATACAGGAATACAAGAAGCAACCATAAGATCTCACACTAGAAAAATAATGAATAAACTAAAAGTAAAGACTAAAACTCAGCTTATTATTCTTCTATTTAGCGGTAGACTTTTCAACAATTAAAAATTATTAACGATGATTTAAAAAAACAACAAGAAATAATAATTTATTTATTTCAACAATTTGAATAATTACTCACAAATCCAACATAAGATTCCATTACCAATTTTTTTCATAGCTGATAACCATTTATGACACGGAATCAGCATTTATACTCAAGTCCAAGAGCTCTTCCATATCCCCCCGAAAATAGACATCAGTGTCAAAATTTGACAGCTTTGTGGCGGTTGCAGACGCCTCAAGCGCCACATGATATATCCGCTTTCAGATTTAACAGAGGATAAATCCTGCGTAAATAACTAGAGCTATAGTGACTCCTTTGTACCGCTTGCGGAAGTTCAATATGCTCAGCAGGATAGTCCGCTTGGTGGCGCTTGCAGACGCTCAGAACGACACATACCATGTCCGCTTTCTGGTATTTTTGACGATGTGGAAGCGCCCTGGTGACTCGAACGTAAATGTTGCCTTCAGCTTGGTTCAGATATGAAAGCGGGATGCTGAGGCACCTAACTTAAAGAAAGAAAAAGCCACCCAGTTTTACCTGGGTGGCTCAAGGTTCAGTTAATAGCCCGTTTGATAACTGGTTTTCGATGCCAGAATTCGACAGGCTTAAGAGCATTTATCTGAAACACTTTTTAGCCGGGGTAGCTAATATCTGAAGAGCCTTCACTACCTGATATACCGCTGACGCACCTCAGATACCGCATTAGCATGGCCATCGAAGCCTTCATACGTCGCCAGTACTCTGGCCTGCTTTGCCATCTCCGGGTAACCACTTTCAGTGACATAGGCGACGGACATAAACTTCATAAAATCCATAACTCCCAACGGCGAAACAGTCGCCGCAGCACCGGATGTTGGCAGTACCGCATTACAACCCAGAACAAAATTGCCCAGGGTACTAGGCGAGTGCTGGCCTAACAGAACCTCACCTGCATTCTCTATCTGGCCCAGATACTGCCATGGGTCCAGACTCAGGATCTGCAGATGCTCCGGGGCATAGGCATTGATAAACTCAAATGCAGCGGCGGTATCAGCAGCCAACACAACGCCCCCCATCGGGCCACACAGGACTGTGCTTGAATACTCTACCCGCAGTTCACTCATTCCAGCCCAGTGTTCCGGCATAGCGCTAATGGCCGCTTCAGCAACCTCCCGGGAAGTAGTCACCAGGTAAGCTGAAGAGTCCGGGCCGTGCTCGGCTTCGATCAACAGATCCAGCGCAGCCAATTTACCATCGATGCCGGCATCGGCAAATACGATAGATTCTGAAGGGCCGGCAGGAATACCCGGATCGATACGGTTTGCCAGCACCTGCTTGGCCGCTACCATCCAGGGGCTACCAGGACCGACTATCTTGTTGCAGCGAGGTAAGGTTTCAGTACCATACGCCACCGCAGCGACGGCCTGGGCTCCGCCGCACTTATACACTTCTGTAATTCCTATCTCCCGACAGGCTGACAGCGTGGCAGCATCAACGCTACCATCGGCTCCTGGTGGGGTTATAACAATGACCCGCTTCACTTCTGCCACCAGCGCCGGAATGGCATTCATCAGCAGTACAGAGGGAAATGAACCCTTGCCGCGGGGGACATAGCAGGCCACCGACGGGATTGGCAGGAAGCGTTCGCCGACAAAGCTACCGCTGCGTACTTCCTGCAGCGTCATCTCACCGGGTTTCTGTGATTGATGATAACGGCGGATATTATCCGCGGCGAAGCGAATTGCCGTCAGAGTTTCACTGTCCAGCTGCTGTTGCGCCGCGACGAACTCAGCATCCGTCACCCGCAGTTGATCGATAGTAATGCTGGCCCCATCAAAGCGGGCAGCACAGTCGACAAGCGCCTGATCGCCCTGCTCCCGAACCTTAGCAATGATTGGTTGAACCTGCGTTATATAATCACTCAGGTCCGACTCTGTCCGTTGTAACAGGCTTTGTTGCTGTTTCGAAGTCAGCTTTTCTAACTCCCAGAAACTGATGTTCTTATTCATCTCTTATCCCACATTTAAATTACTTATTCAGATAAACTGTGCCCGGCAATCACTTTGTAGCAGGCGTTCGGTGAACCACTCCAGGGCTTTACCCCGACCGGATTGCCGCCAGCAGGTGAATAACTCAACACTGCTTTCCCTGTTAACTACTTCACGTACCTTGATCCGCCCCTGAGCGATCTCATTTTCGATCAGATACAAAGGTAAAAAACCCACCCCGATACCCGTTAAAATCGCTTCTTTCTGGGCAAACAGGTCCGGCACCGTAAGCTGATCGCTGTTATTAAACGCCGTAACATTTGAGCTTTGGATCAGACGACTGCTATCACCCGCATCCACCAGGCGATACTGGCTGATCTGCATCATCGACAGTGGCTCAGGAAGTACTGCGAGGGGATGATCTGCCGCCATCGCCAGATACAGATCACGGCGCCCCATCGGTACATACTGAACATCAACTTCATGGGGCGGACGACCAATTGCACCAATGACCAGATCGGCGCGTTTGTCATACAAGGCATCCCAGGTGCCGTTATACACCTCTCGAATAATACGGATTCGGGTGCCACTGTTAAGGCGGTAGAATTCGCTGATCCACTGGTACAGCACTTCGCTGCGCAACATATTGGTAAACGCAATACAGAGCTCTTTCTCCCAGCCACTGGATATCTGACCGACCTCCGCTACCAGACTCGATTGCAGGTGCAAAATCTGTCGTCCATAGCTGGCAGCGGCCTGCCCCGCTTCGGTCAGGCTGACTCTATAGTTATCCCGATTCAGCAGGCACTCAGCCAACTCAGTTTCCAACTGACGTATGGCATAGCTGACACTGGAGACGGTAATACCCAGCTCGGCAGCAGCGGCTGAGAGGCTGCCATTACGCTCGGTAGCGATCAGCGCCTTTAGATACTCTGGTTTTAACGACATCTATTAATAATCCGAATATGTTGTTTCAACTCGTCTGGTTATCTGCGCCGCTCGGGCGATTTACACTGTTTATCAATCGCCGTATTGCGGCTGCTTCTTTCATCATTAGCCGGATATCCGCCATGAATAATCAACAGAACTATTCCAGTAACAACAGCCTGATCGGCAGCAGTTATCTGCTAGTCGCTGCCGTTGCCTGGGGCGGTATGTATGGCGTATCCCAGACGGCGCTTAAGTATCTTGATCCTTATTCGATGACGACTATTCGCTACGGCACCGGCGCTATCATTTTTTGCCTGCTGCTCTGGTTCAAAGAGGGCTGCAAAGCATTTAGCTATGACGGCCAGTTCGCAAAACTCTGGCTATACGGTTCTTGTGGCTTCTGCGGTTTCAGCATTCTGCTGTTTCACGGTTTGAAACATGCCCCGGCAGAGCACGGCGCCGTTATCGCCTCCCTGATGCCGCTGATCAGCACCCTGATCAGCTGGATCACTCAAGGTAAGCGGCCAAACATAACCACCCTGATCTGTACCTTTGTCGCCATTGCCGGCGTGATACTGGTCATCTCCAGAGGCGAAGTTGCCAACCTGTTACAACTCGATGCGATCAAGGGCGACCTGATGATTATCATGGGTGTCACCTGCTGGGTGATATTCTCCATGGGCATGAGTCGTGTACGAGGCTGGAGTTCCAGCCGGTATACCGCGCTGTCATGCTGCGCCGGACTGATCACTATCCTGTTCGCCAATACTGTCGCCAGCCTGATCGGTGTCTCTGCGATCCCGACACCCGAGCGGATCGAACCGGTACTGTTTGAGATCGGTTATCTGATCCTGGCGGCCGGTGTGCTGGCCGTCTCATGCTGGTCTGGCGGTGTTGCCCGTATGGGCGCCCTGAACTCACTACTATTTATGAATATGATTCCGGTGGCGGCATTTATCATCGCCTTCCTGCAGGGTCAAACCATTGACCCTATGGAGATCTACGGTATGTGCCTGGTTATCCTGGCACTGGTCGCCAATAATGTATTGCCCCGTATTCAACCGGAAAACCGCAAGGTTACGACGTATTCCCGCTAACCTTGCACTGTTCTTTATCTGTTTAAGCGACTGTTTAGCCGTCTTTGCCGAGGCATCATTATCAAACGGATTCCTGCCAATGGCGGAAGTTCACATTAGAGCAAGGTCATACGGATTTTTGCTGAATAAGATGGCAGAAAAGCACAGCAATAAAGCATCGGTTTGAAGTCTGTTCTGAATTGCTGAGAGCGATAGAACTACACTTAGCTACCACCCAATAAAATCACCAGCCCTGCAGCCAGACATAGCCAGATATCAGAACGGGCTGGTAACAGCAGTCGCCAGCCGAACTCATCAACCCAGTTTGATCCAGGTGGTTTTCAGCTGGGTAAACTTATCAAAGGCGTGCAGAGACAGATCACGGCCAAATCCAGACTGTTTGAAGCCGCCGAACGGCGTGCTGAAATCCAGCGCATCCATCGTATTAACAGAAACGGTGCCGGCCTTGAGCTTCTTCGCCACCCGGTGAGCACGGTTCAGGTTAGTGGTCCACAAAGACGCCGCGAGTCCGTAAACAGAATCGTTGGCAATCGCCACCGCTTCGGCTTCTGAATCGAAGGTAATCAACGCTGCTACCGGACCAAATACCTCATCTTTTGCGATCGACATTTGCGGTGAGACGTCATCAAAGATAGTCGGTTCAACTACCGCAGTCGCTGTATCACCCGCGCCACCGGTAAGCATTGTTGCGCCTTCATCATTTGCCTTTCTGATGCACTCTCGAACATTTCCGGCATGATTGATATCAATTAGCGCACCCACCTGAGTATCACTGTCCAGCGGATCACCCACCTTCATCGATCCAGCCTTCGCCAGAAACTTTTCAACAAACTGATCTTTGATACTGCGCTCAATCAGAATTCGCGAATTAGCCGAACAGACCTCTCCCTGGTTAAAGAAGATACCCATCGCTGCATGTTCAACCGCGGCATCAAGGTCACAGTCGGCAAAGATAAGGTTAGGACTCTTACCACCGGTTTCAGGCCATACCTGTTTCATATTTGATTCGGCGGAGTAAGCCATAAACATCTTACCGACCCGGGTTGACCCGGTGAACGCCAGGCAATCAACATCCTGATGCAATCCCAGCGCCTTGCCGACAATATGACCGTGGCCGGTAACAACGTTCAGCACCCCGTCGGGGATACCTGCCTGCTGTGCCAGCTCAGCCAGTTTCAACGCCGTTAATGGCGACTGTTCAGCCGGTTTCAGAATGACTGAGTTACCAGAAATCAAAGCGGGTGCCAGTTTCCAGGCGGCAATATCCAGCGGAAAATTCCACGGCACTACTGCCGCAACGACACCCACAGGTTCGCGGGTGATGGTGGCTATATTATTGCCATCGGTCGGCGCTACTTCGCCATACATTTTGTCGACGGCTTCGGCGTACCATTCGAAACAACCGGCCGAACCTGGAATATCGATATTCATCGCGTCCTGAACCGGTTTACCGACATTCAGGCTTTCCAGCAGGGCCAACTCTTCATGGTTTTCCATGATCAGTGCGGCCAGTTTTTTCATCACGGCTTTGCGTTCTGAAGGTGCTTTATCGGCCCAGATACCGCTGTCAAAAGTACGACGTGCTGCTGCAACCGCAGTATTCACATCCTGCTCAGAGCAGGCTGCGGTTGCTGTTAATAGCTCACCAGTAGCCGGATTAATGGTGTCATAGGTGGTGCCATTTTGAGCTTCAACAAACTCACCGTTGATGAAAGCCTTATTTTGCAGGCTGATGCTCTGCTGTTTCGCCAGCCAGTATTCTTTATTTTGTGTAGTCATCTGTTTACTCCGTCACTGTCACTGATTCAGACAGCGTTATTGTTCACTGCGCTCTTGCGCACCCGGCGTGGCGCCGTCATATTTTCAACGCTCAGAATGTCGTCCAGTTCAACCGGGGACAGCAGGCCATCTGCGAGTACCAAATCACGTACGCTGCTATTCTGCTGGATTGCCTGTTGTGCAATTCGGGTCGCGTTCTCATAACCGATATAAGGGTTAAGCGCGGTAATGATGCCGATACTGTTATTCACCGTATTCAGGCAATGCTCTTCATTGGCGGTAATCCCTTTAATGCATTTTGACGCCAGCGTTTTTACAGCACGAATCTGCAAGCGCAGGGACTGTAAAACATTAAAGGCGATCACTGGTTCCATCACATTCAGCTGCAACTGACCGGCTTCGGCCGCCATCGTCACAGCGATATCGTTACCGATAACCTGGAACGCAACCTGGTTCACCATCTCTGGAATCACCGGATTGACCTTACCCGGCATGATCGAACTACCCGGCTGCATCGGTGGCAGATTGATCTCCTGGAAACCGGCCCGGGGACCGCTGGAAAGCAGACGCAGGTCATTACACATCTTAGATAGCTTTACCGCGTTTCGCTTCAGTACGCTGGAAAAGGTAACAAAAGCGCCCATATCGGAGGTCGCCTCGATCAGATTTCTGGCCCTGACCATCTCCTTACCTGAGATACGGCACAGCTCTTCTATCGCCAGGCTGGAGTATTCCGGATCCGTGTTTATTCCTGTGCCAATAGCGGTTGCGCCTAAGTTGATCTCACGGAAGTACTCCACCACATCTTTTGCCTCCTCGATGTCTTCCTTAACTGTGGAATACCAGGCATCGAATTCTTGTCCCAGCGTGATCGGCACCGCATCCTGTAACTGGGTCCGGCCCATTTTAACCACCCCGGAAAACTCTACCGCTTTCTGCTTCAGTTCATAACACAGCTCTGACAGAGCCGTGACATACTCCTGATGGCTCAGCAGAATTCCCAACCGGATAGCCGTAGGGTAAGCATCGTTTGTCGATTGCGAGAGGTTAACGTGATTGTTCGGGTGCAGGTTTTGATAGTCACCACGACTGTAGCCAAGAATCTCAAGACCTCGATTGGCTATCACCTCATTGGCATTCATATTGGTCGAGGTACCGGCGCCGCCCTGAATCACATCAACTACAAAGTGCTCATGCCACCGACCATCGATAATCTCATCGCAAGCCTGACCTATCGCCTGGGTCTTAATATCGTCCAGCAGGCCCAGCTTATTATTCGCTTTAGCCGCGGCTTTCTTGACCATAGCCAAAGCGCTAACCAGCTTAGGAAAGTGCATCAGCTTAATGCCGGTGATCTCAAAATTCTCTTGCGCACGCAGCGTCTGTACGCCAAACAGCGCAGACTGGGGAACATCACGCTCGCCCAGCAGATCTTTTTCCCGACGCACCAGTTCAGTACTGCTACCCCGATTTTGAAATTCCAGACGTTGCTTTTCCAGTTGCAGCAACACCGTGCCGATCGCAGCAGTTTCCGGTGAACCTGTACACCAGTTCAACAGCTGATTGCGATCTATATCCAGTAGAGTGGCATCGGTTTCCGCCAGAAAATGGCCGAACCCAGCGCTGCTACCCGACCCGACCAGAGGGTTACAGAGCACCGGACCGGTTAACTGAACCTGATGACCGGACAGAGTCTGCCGACTAACACCTGCTAATAAGATCAGCAGTCGCTCAGCACAGTCTTCAGTACGGACCGGTTTACCCTTTTTAATTTCTCTGACGACGCATAGTTTCAGCAATGCACTGAACTGCGAACTTTCCAGGCTATCGCACTGTAGAACTGTTTTGATTAACTTTTTATTATTTGCGTTCATTTTTTACTCTGCTGCCCCGCATACAATGCCGGGCTGGATTTGTTTCGAACTGTTCGCACAAGATGTACGAACTTTTACTCATCCAGACTAAAAAGAGCCGCTACATATGTAAAATATTATAATAATTTGGGCTGAATCAGTTTTTCCTATACAGCGTGTAAATTAACGTAGAAAGCCAGCACCGATCAGAGCGGTCAGTGCTATTGATAGGTTTGGCAGAAGTTACTTTATTACTTCAAATGACGGTAAAAGCGCTGATCGGGGAACACGGAAGCGGTCAATTCTGCTGCTCGCTCTTTCAGTAATTTGATAAATGCCTCAGCGACTGGCGTGAGCCTGAACTGTGAGATCTTAGCAACGCCCAATCGAAGCGGGCGCAGATTACCCGTTAGAGGAATAGCTTTTAGCTCGGATCCATCCAACGCCTTATTATTCACCAACGGTGCATTAAACAAGGTATAGCCAAAGCCATTGCTGACCAATCCACGGACCATTCCCAGGGATTGCGCCCGGTAGGCGAAGTCCGGCTCAAGATCCTGACTCAGAAACAGGGAGAAAAAATAATCCCGGGTCATCGGCCAGTCCAGCAGCACCATGGGATATTCTGCCAGCTCCTTTAAATCAAGCTCATCCCGATCAGCCAGCGGATGATCCTGAGCCAGTACAGCGTAAACAGGGAATTCCATGATAGGTTCAAACTCTATGTCCGAAGGGATCTGCAGATCATAAGTCAGCGCCAGCTCATACCGCCCATCTACCAGGCTCTGAATAATATCCTTCTGGTGACTCTCATCACACTGAATACTGGCCTCTGGATAGGTCTCTATAAACTTTTTCATCAGCGATGGCAGCAACATCGGCGTAAAAGTTGGGAAGCCGACAATACGCAGTGTTCCGGCGATATCTTCTCCCAACGTGTTCGCATAACGCCCGAGTCCTTCGGCGTCGTTCAGTAACTGTTTGGCTTTAAGAATAAACTGCCGCCCGGCAGGAGTAAGCGATAACCCCTGGGCATGATGACGCACAAACAACTGTAATCCGGTCACTTCCTCCAGGTGGAGTACCGCTGAGGATATCGAAGGTTGCGAGACATGCAACGCTTCAGCAGCCTTGGTGACGCTGCCAAACTCACCGGCTTTAGCAAAGTAGCGCAACTGTTTTAAGGTGAAATGCATTTTCGATAACCTTTCGATAAGAATGAGGAGACCGGAGGAATGATACCGGCGAATACAAAAGCGAATACAAAAGCGAATACAAAAGCGAATAACACAGTGTATAAGAAAAATTCACACAGAAATCAAATTAAATTATAAAAACAAATACAGCAATTAACCGGTTGCTATCTGTTCAGATAGATATAAAACCTGAAAGAACAACGCTATAGGTATGAAATAAAAGCTGGCAGTTAACTCAGATGCTCACTCAGATAATCCACCAGCAATCGAACCTTCGGCGACAGATGCCGATTGTGCGGATACAGAGCCCATACACCTTCATCTTCGGGCTGATAGTTCTGCAGTAGCAGAATCAATTTTCCGCGCTTTACATATTCCAGCACATAGTAGTCAGGCAGTTGCACTATACCTAAACCTTTTAAGGCTGCATCCAGTAAAGCCTGGCCACTGTTACAACTTAAATTACCGCTTATTTTTATATTTCTTTGCTGGCCACTCTCCTGAAAACGCCAGTACTCAAGTGTGCCCTGCAGGCAATTATGATGCTCCAGCTCGGATAACAGATGAGGTTCACCAAAGGTAGACAGGTAGGCGTGAGAAGCGCAAACAAACAGACGCCGTGAGGCCAGCCGCTTTGCCATCATGCTGGAATCGTCCAGCTTGCCCAGACGTATCGCCAGGTCAAAACCCGCGTCAACCAGATCGACCTTCTGGTTAGTTAGCCGGCATTGCACCTCCAGCTCCGGATACAGGCTAATAAAATCATTCAGCAGAGGCGCAATCTTGCTTTCACCATAGGTCGTCGGGGCTGTGATTTTAAGCTTGCCCCGTGGCGTGCTCTGCAGATCAGTCAGCGCCCGTTCGGCATCATCGAGGCCATCTAAAACCTGACGGCAGTGCTGATAGTAGATCTGCCCCGCTTCGGTAACCGAGACCTTGCGGGTGGTTCGATAAAACAGTTTGGTTGCCAGCCGACTCTCCAGTGCACTCACCTGTCGGCTGACCTGCGCAGTAGAAATCCCCAGCTGTCGGGACGCGGCAGTAAAGCTTTGTTTCTCTGCTACCGCAACAAATTCAGTAACACCTTCCCAGTTGAACATTATTACCATCTCGTAAAAGTAATTTAACAAACAGCTAGATTATCACTCATCAAGAAACAACTACAATGCGCTCATCAATTATCACAGCGACTATTCCGCTAACAGAACCGGTAAAGAGATAACAGCCATGAGCGAGAAAATGATCAAATCAAAAGCAGCGATCGCCTGGGGACCAAATCAGCCTCTGTCTATCGAAGAGATAGACGTTATGCCGCCGCAAAAAGGTGAAGTATTGGTACGTATTGTCGCGACCGGCGTATGCCATACCGATGCCTTTACCCTGTCTGGTGATGATCCTGAAGGGATCTTTCCGGCGGTTCTCGGCCATGAAGGCGGTGGTATCGTAGAAGCGATCGGCGAAGGCGTAACCAGCGTAGCCATAGGTGATCACGTAATCCCACTGTACACCCCAGAGTGTGGCGAGTGTAAATTCTGTAAGTCAGGCAAAACAAACTTGTGCCAGAAGATTCGGGAAACTCAGGGCAAAGGCCTGATGCCCGATGGTACCACCCGATTCTACAAGGACGGTCAGCCGATCTATCACTACATGGGCTGCTCTACGTTCTCTGAATATACCGTATTGCCTGAGATCTCCCTGGCTAAAGTGAACAAAGATGCACCGTTAGAAGAAGTTTGCCTGCTGGGCTGTGGTGTAACTACCGGCATGGGTGCGGTAATGAACACCGCCAAAGTGGAAGAAGGCGCAACGGTGGCTATTTTCGGCATCGGTGGCATCGGCCTGTCTGCCATTATCGGCGCGACTATGGCTAAGGCGAGCCGCATCATCGCTGTAGATATCAATGAAAGTAAGTTTGAGCTGGCGCGTCAGTTGGGCGCTACCGACTGCATCAATCCGCAGGACTACGACAAGCCGATTCAGGATGTCATCGTTGAACTGACCGACGGTGGTGTCGACTACTCGTTTGAGTGTATCGGTAACGTCAATGTGATGCGCTCCGCACTGGAATGCTGCCACAAAGGTTGGGGCGAATCAGTAGTAATCGGTGTTGCCGGCGCAGGTCAGGAGATCTCTACCCGACCGTTCCAGTTAGTCACCGGGCGAGTATGGCGCGGTTCCGCTTTTGGCGGAGTTAAAGGACGCTCTGAGTTACCAGAATACGTTGAGCGTTATCTGAAAGGCGAGTTCAAGCTGGATCACTTCATCACCCACACTATGGGGCTGGAAGAGATAAACGAAGCATTCGATCTGATGCACGAAGGCAAAAGCATCCGCAGCGTAATTCACTTCGACAAGTAAACGAATCCAGACTGCGGCCTACCTGATTTTCGGGATGGCCGCACGGAGCCCCTATGACGATAGAAAACCTTAGCCGCAACAAGAGTTTTGGTGGCTGGCACAAGCAATACAGCCACCGCTCGACGGCCCTGAATTGCCAGATGCGATTTGCTGTTTATCTGCCACCTCAGACTCTGGCCGGCGTTAAAGTTCCAGTGCTGTACTGGCTATCAGGCCTGACCTGCAGCGATGAAAACTTTATGCAGAAAGCCGGTGCCCAGCGTATCGCCGCAGAATTGGGGATCGCAATTGTTGCGCCAGATACCAGCCCGCGGGGTGACGATGTCGCCGATGATCCGGACGCTGGCTATGATCTTGGACTGGGTGCTGGCTTTTATGTTAACGCCACTCAAGCCCCCTGGCAGAGCCACTATCAGATGTATGACTATGTGGTCTCTGAACTGCCAGCACTGATTGAGCAGACCTTCCCGGTCACCTATCAACGGGCAATTGCCGGCCATTCAATGGGAGGCCATGGCGCCCTGACCATTGCCATGCGTAACCCTGACCGCTACAGCTCAGTTTCCGCATTCAGTCCGATCAGTAACCCG
The DNA here is from genome assembly GCF_050870985.1 of Amphritea sp. HPY. NCBI lineage: Bacteria > Pseudomonadati > Pseudomonadota > Gammaproteobacteria > Oceanospirillales > Oceanospirillaceae > Amphritea > Amphritea sp. HPY. The sequence goes on from NZ_CP194015.1 coordinate 2,800,498, forward strand.
ATAAACTGTCCCTGGGGAGAAAAAGCATTTACTGCTTATCTTGGCCAGGACCGCGAAGTATGGCGACAGTACGATGCCAGTGAATTGATGCGCACAGCACAAGAATTTGTACCTGCTTTAGTTGATCAGGGCGAAGCGGATGACTTCCTGACGACGCAATTGAAGCCGGAAGCATTGCTGGCTGCAAGTAAAGAAAGTAACTACCCACTAACCCTTCGTCGTCATGAGGGCTACGATCACAGCTACTACTTCATCGCCAGCTTTATCGAAGAGCATCTGCGCTTCCATGCCGGCCACCTTAAAATCTGAGTGGTTATCGGATGGATGTACGGTATACAAACTCTTCAAAGACGAACTCGATAACCTGATGCAGGGGCTGGGCTGATTGCTCTACCTGAGCTCTCAACAGCGCTCCCTGCCATGAGTCCCAAAAAAAGGTAGTGATCTGATCAACCGACAGGTCTGCTCTGATTGAGCCTTTTTCCTGCGCTCTTGTTAATAACAATCGTATCGTCGCTAATGATTCCTCAATATATACACTGAGGGAGTTGCGCAAAGCATCACTGGTTTGTGACAGAGTCCCGGCGTTGTTCGCAAACAATAAACCTGAATGGGCCTGCTCGGGCTCAACTTTTTCGACTGCCTCTTTCAGCAAACTGATTATCAGCCTTACTTCATCTTCGCTGCCGCCGGTTTCAGCAATCGTCTTCCGGTTCAGCAAAGCCGCAGTTTTCAGGACTTCACTAACAAAAACCTCTTTTGAAGCAAAATAATTGTAAAAGCTGCCTTTAGGTATATCGGATAATTTGACAATTTCGTTGATACCAACCGCATGGAATCCCTTTTGTGAAAAAAGGCTGAGACCAGCCTTTATCAGGCTTTTTCTTGTTTCATTCTTATTACACATAACCTGAGTCCTGATAGCGGCGAACCATAATAAAAAAACCAGATATTGAAGCAATATCTGGCAAAAGGACGTGAACAAGCGTTCACAGAGGTAACATCGTTACATTACATATTCGGATAGTTTGGTCCGCCGCCGCCTTCAGGGGTTACCCAGGTGATATTCTGGGACGGATCTTTAATATCGCAGGTTTTACAGTGCAAACAGTTCTGGCCATTAATCTGGAATCGCTGCCCCTGCTCATCTTCAACTACTTCATAAACCCCTGCCGGACAGAACCTTTGCGCCGGTTCAGCATACAGCGGCAGGTTTTTCGACAAAGGAAGATCCGCATCAGTCAGCTTAAGATGGCAAGGCTGATCCTCTTCATGGTTGGTATTAGAAAGGAATACCGACGACAATTTATCGAAGCTCAGCTTGCCATCCGGTTTCGGATAGCTGATCGGCGTGAAATGATCAGCAGTTTTCAACTGTGCATAATCGTCACGGTTATCGCGCAGTGTTATCGGTAATTTTCCGCCAAAGATATTCTGATCGATGTAGTTAAACGCACCGCCCAGTATCGGGCCAAACTTATGCATCGCCGGACCAAAATTCCTGCTTTTATGTAGCTCTTCGTGCAGCCAGGAGTTTTTAAACTTGTCCGTAAATGTTGTAAGTTCCTTAGCACCTTCGCACCCGGCGTTGATCGCCTCAAATACCGCTTCCGCCGCCAGCATGCCAGACTTCATTGCAGTGTGCGTGCCTTTGATCTTGGCGAAGTTCAGCGTACCGGCATTACAACCGATCACCAGGCCACCAGGGAAAGTCATTTCAGGCAACGCATTAAAGCCGCCTTTTGATATAGCCCGAGCGCCATAAGAGATACGTTTTCCGCCTTCCAGGTATTGTTTCAACACCGGATGGTGTTTCAGTTTCTGAAATTCATCAAACGGGCTCAGGTATGGGTTGGCGTAGTTAAGATCGATAATCAAGCCGACTACAACCTGATTGTTTTCGGTGTGATAGAGGAAGAAACCACCACTGGTGCCTTGCTCCATCGGCCAGCCGGAACCATGTAGTACCAGCCCTGGCTGATGCTTATCTGCGTCGATATCCCATAACTCTTTAATACCCAGGCCATAGTGCTGCGTATCCGCTTGCGCACTGAGATCAAAACGTTCAAATAGTTCTTTACCCAGATGGCCACGGCAGCCTTCGGCAAACAGCGTATATTTGGCGTGCAACTCCATGCCTTCCATATAACTGTCTTTCTGCTCACCCGCTTCGCTGACCCCCATATCACCGGTGGCGATACCTTTGACAGAGCCATCTTCATGATAAAGCACTTCGGCGGCAGAAAAGCCGGGGAAGATCTCGACTCCCAGTTGCTCTGCCTGTTCCGCCAGCCAGCGACACAGGTTACCCAGGCTGGCGATATAGTTACCCTGGTTATGCATCGTCTTAGGCACTACGAAGTTGGGCAGCTTTTGTCCCTTCTCTTCGCTTTTCAGCAGGAATAGCTGATCTTCGGTGACCGGGGTATTCAGGGGAGCACCCTGCTCTTTCCAATCTGGAAACAGCTCGTTTAGCGCACGGGGCTCAACGATGGCGCCAGATAAGATATGGGCGCCGACTTCAGAGCCTTTTTCTACGACACAGACCGTCAGTTCCTGTTCTGCAGCTTGCGCCTGTTGCATCAGGCGACAGGCAGCAGACAGGCCGGAAGGCCCGGCCCCAACGATTACAACATCAAACTCCATCGCTTCGCGCATGTTCAACTCCTCTTACTGCCAATACAAACGCTGCCCTGAGGCAAGGGTCTGTATCTGAGACGGTCACTTCCGTCCTACAATTTCAATTCAATAAATTTCCCGCGGGTAAGACTCTGCTGTGATCGTCTTACAACCCCTTAAAAACCGGCTTACGTTTATCAAAGAACGCTGCCACGCCTTCCTGGAAGTCATCGCTGGTAAACGTAATATTCTGGTACCCGGCTTCAAGCCTGATAGTCTCCTCAAGAGACAAGCGTTGTGCCGACTGCAATAACTGTTTCAGATACTTCTGCGACAATGGTGCACCGGCGGCTAATCGCTCAGCCCAGGTCTGGGCATAATCCAGCAGTTCTGCATCGGCGACGACTTTGTTAGCCAGCCCCAGGCTGACGCACTGTTCTGCCGGCAACTTGCCCGCTTCTGCGATCAGTTCATAGGCGCGCTTATAGCCAAGGCTGTTCACCAGATGCCAGGTGGCGCCGCCATCCGGCACCAGACCGATAGCAGAGAATGCCATATATAAGTAGGCAGATTCAGCCATCACCATCAGGTCACAGGTCATCGCCAACGCGCCGCCAATACCCGCTGCGGCACCATGTACCGCTGCTATATAGGTTTTGTCTGACTGACTGATACGGCACAGGAAAGGCTTATACTCTTCCAGAATCTGCGCTTCGATACTGTCACAACCGGCCAGAATCTCTTTCAGGTCAGCGCCCGCGGAAAAGCCTTTACCCGCCCCGGTAATAATCACTACCCGGACATTATCATCGCTTTCTGCCTGGTTAATGGCAGCCAGCAACTCAACTCTCAGCTGTTCATTGAACGAATTCAAAGACCCGCTACGGTTCAGTTCCAGCAACGCAACCCGATTGGTCACGCTGTAATTAACAGTGTCAAAGCTTGGCATATTCAGGCTTCCTTTTACGGCTGTTTAAAGTTTGCCTTAGCAAACTTCAAACAGACCGGCAGCACCCATACCACCGCCGATACACATGGATACAACGACGTACTTAACGCCACGACGCTTACCTTCGATCAACGCATGACCCACCATGCGAGTACCGGACATACCAAATGGATGGCCAATAGAGATAGCGCCACCATTAACGTTCAGGCGGTCATTCGGAATACCCAGCGCATCACGACAGTGCAGAACCTGACTGGCGAAGGCTTCGTTAATCTCCCACAGACCGATATCGCCCACGGTCAGGCCGAAACGCTCAAGCAGTTTTGGAATCGCATAAACAGGACCGATACCCATCTCTTCCGGTGAGCAACCCGCTACCGCAGTACCTTTATAGATACCTAATGGCGCTATACCCCGGCGATCTGCTTCTTCACGGCTCATCAGCAATGTTGCTGCTGCACCATCAGAGAACTGGGATGCATTACCGGCAGTAACATGTTCACCCTGAGACACCCACTGACCGTCTTTCCAGACCGGCTGCAGTGAACTCAGGCTTTCCAGAGTTGTTTGCGGGCGATTGCACTCATCACGATCCGCAACTACTTCTTTATGACCGGCCGGTTTACGATCCGCATCAAATACCAGCTGCTGCGCTGTCAATGGCACAATCTCATCATCAAACAAGCCGGCTTCCTGCGCTGCAGCAGTGCGTTGCTGGCTTTGCAGAGAAAACTCATCCTGCGCTGCACGGCTGATACCGTAGCGGTTAGCAACAATTTCAGCCGTCTCAATCATTGGAATATAAGCAGAAGGCATCGCCTCTTTGGCTGCTTCCGACTGTGCCCGGTAAGTATTCTTATGCTTGGTCTGGGTCAGCGACAGTGACTCAACGCCACCGGCAATAGCCACCTTCATCTCACCCGCAATAATATTCTTAGCTGCGACACCAATAGTCATCAGGCCGGAGGCACACATACGATCCAGCGCCATACCCGGCACAGTATCCGGCAAGCCGCCGGTATACGCACACAAACGGCCAATGTTATAAGCCTGGGTACCCTGCTGAACGGCAGCGCCCATAATCACATCTTCAACCGCTTCCGGCTCGATACCGGCACGCTCGACAACGGCACGTACGACGTGTCCGCCTAATACTGGTGCTTCGGTGTCATTAAATGATCCACGGAAGGATTTAGTCAGCGCGGTGCGCGCCGTTGCAACAATTACTGCTTCGGTCATCTTAAGTTTCCTCACTGAAAAGGGTTAAATGTGTAACGGCTGATGGTGTCTATGACACAGCCCGGGCGATCACTGCCCTCGATTTCAACAGTTACGCGGATAACCGCCTGTACTGCCTGTCCGACCATTTCGGTGCGGATAATTTCTCCACTGCCACGGATGCGACTGCCGACCGGTACCGGTGCCGGGAAACGCACCTTGTCACAGCCATAGTTAACCCCCATCTGCAGATTAAGTACTTCAATCAACTGGGGGAGGAACATATTCACCAGCGACAAGGTCAGATAACCGTGTGCGATGCAGCCGCCAAATGGCCCCTGCGCGGCTCGTTCAGGATCGACATGGATCCACTGATGATCGCCGGTAGCATCGGCAAACTGATTGACGCGTTCCTGGGTTATCTCCAACCACGCAGTCGTACCAAGATTCGCGCCCTCTGCGCTTAGCAGAGACTCTGCCGTGGAATACTGTTTATTTGCCATCTTCATATCCTCAGGCCTGCTGTGAGCTAACAGAGACAACTTCACCCGCCATATAGGATGAGTAATCACTGGCCAGGAACATCATCACGTTGGCGACTTCCCAGACTTCAGCAGCACGACCAAAAGCTTCACGGCTCGATAACTGCGCCAGCAACTCTTCGCTTGATGCTTTCTTCAGGAAGTCATGCAGCGCGATGGACGGTGATACCGCATTAATACGTACGCCAAACTCGGCTGCTTCCAATGCCGAACAACGGGTCAGTGCCATCACGCCGGCCTTCGCAGCCGCATAGTGCGCCTGCTCTTTCTGTGCCCGCCAACCCAGAACCGAAGCGTTATTAACAATCACACCGCGGCCGCGCTGTTGCATATGCGGCAGCATCGCCCGGGTCATCCGGAAAGTTCCGGTCAGGGTAATATCCAATACCATATGCCATTCATCATCGGTCATATCGGTGACCCGCTTCTGCCCACCCAGGCCAGCGTTATTGATCAAAACATCGACGCCGCCAAGCTTGTCTTCAGCTGCCGCTACCAGCGCCTGTACATCGTCTTCAGAGGTCACATTGCACAGCTGGCCATAGATCGCATCTAAACCGGTCTCAGCCTTCAGGTTAGTGACAGCTTCTTCCAGGCGGCGCGGGTGAATATCCGAAATCATCAGAGCCCGACAGCCCTCTTCAGCAGCCCGTTTGGCTGCAGAGAAACCGATCCCGGCTCCTGCTGCGGCCGTAATCAGTACGGACTTACCTTTCAGTAATCCATGTCCGCTTACATACTCTGGCACCTGCGTCATATTCACTCCTCGCTATTCCGTTACCGGATCTGCCCGATGGCAGACCCAACACTTAAGGCAACACTTAAAACAACATTTAAGACAACTACATTGTTCAGTTCTATTGCATTACTTAAGCGTTATTACGCCTTCACAGGGGGTTGTTATCATCGTCAATGCGGACTAGTGGAAATATGTGACTAAACTTAATTATGTCTAGCACATGAACCACCATGCTTTAGCAATAAGCAGCTGCTGCTTTCGCTCGATCAATCGGCTCAGGGATCTGTTTTTCATAACCAGATAGCGCACCCTATGTTCACTATTTTGGCCAACTAGTCCTAACAGACGATTTCATGATTCTTCGTTTGCAAAACAATTGAGCTACATCAATAAAAATAAACGAAATGGGTATTTGGCCTCAGCTGGTAACTTAATCATCTGAAGTACAAGCCCGATCAGGAGAGAAGGATGAATAGCAGAAATCTGTTGAAACCTTTGGTCGCAACGTTGCTCATTGCCAACAGTGCAGCAGTCATGGCCAAAGTTTCACCCGAAGACGTAGCAAAGCTGGGCAACGAACTAACCTGTACCGGTGCGATTGCCGCGGCTAATGCAGAGGGTACGATTCCAGCTTATACCGGCAAATGGTTAGGTACTCCTCCAGGTATCGAATACACTCCCCATGTTGGCCAGCATCCGGTCGATCCTTATGCCGGTGAAAAGCCACAGTTCGCTATTACCGGCAAGAACTGGCAGGACTATGCTGATAAGCTGACTGAAGGTCAGAAGGCGATGTTCAAGCGCTATCCTGACACATTCACTATGCCTGTTTATGAAGGCCGCCGTGACTTCCGCTACCCTGACAAGATCTGTGATGTATTCAAGCGTAACGCCGCTGATGCAGAGCTGATCGACGAAGGTTTTGGTTTCACCGGTTACAAGGGTGCGCCGCCGTTTCCAATTCCGGATGCCGACCAGCCAATGCAGGTACTGGCAAACCATAACTTCCCTTTCCGGGCGCACACCTACCGTACCATCCGTGACGTTGCCGATGTAGGTCCAAGCGGCAGGATCTCCTGGGGTCGTCAGAACAACAAAGGCTTCAATATCACCAACGCCCCTGATGAAATCGGTAAGCCGATGGGCGGCATTATGGCCTATGGCATGACTAAAACCGAGCTGCCTGCGCGTAACAAAGGTTCCGCAACTGCTTCCTCCGAGCCGGTTAACTTTGCCCGCGGCACCCGTCTGGCCTGGAACTATAACCCGGGTACACGTCGCGTACGTCAGCTGCCGGAATACGGTTTTGATACCCCTCTGGCAAGTACCTCAGGTAAGCTGACTATCGATTCCGATCGTCTGATGAACGGATCACCAGAACGCTATGAGTGGTCTCTTGGCGGTAAAAAAGAGATCTACATCCCGGCTAATGCCTACAAAATCCACACTAAAGACGTGAAATATGACGACCTGCTGCAGGCTGGCCATGCCAACCCTGAGTTTATGCGTTACGAGCTGCGTCGTGTATGGGTTTTGGAAGGCACACTGAAGGATGACTACCGCCACAAGTATGGCCGTCGCACCATGTATATCGATGAAGATACCTGGCACGGTGTTGTTGCCGATTACTACGATACCCGTGGTGAACTGATGCAGCATGCTTACATCAACTACTACTACGCTTTCGACATGAATGCATGGCAGGCGGGCAGCAGCTTCTACCACGATCTCACATCCGGCGCTTATGTTGGCTACAATTTGTTCAATGAACGTAAAGTAGGCCCGGTTCTGAACGAAGGTAACTTCACCAAAGAGATGTTCACCCCGGCGGCCCTGCGTAGACAGAGCCACTAAACTAAAAATAAAAGGGGATCAATAATGCAACAATTTAAGAAAAGTGCTCTGACAGCCGCGATACTCAGCGCATGTCTGGCCACTCAGGCTTCAGCCGGCGAGAGCATCGATCTGGGTAATGGTTATAATTTCGACTGGAAAGGAACCGCTGCATATTCTCTTGCGGCACGTACCGAAAATCAAAATCCTGCTCTCTCCACTGGATTTGGACGAAGCACTGGCGATGCAAATTTTGATAAGAAAGACCTGACCGCCAATGGCCTTTCTCTGCTGATGGAAGGACACCTGTCTAAAAACGGCAGCGGCCTGGTGATGTCAGCCAGTGCATTTTATGACGATGTCTATCAGGACGATAAATTCTCCGATGCTGCAGAGAAATACCACGGCGGTTACGCCCGCCTGCTGGATTTCTATGGCTACACCACCTTCGCCTTTGGCGAAACCGGCTACGCCGATATCCGCCTGGGTAACCATGTAGTCGCATGGGGTGAAGCACTGTTCTTCCCATCCATGTCGCTGGCTCAGGGCCCATCTGATGCGATCAAGGCAGCAGTTCCTGGCGCCGAAGTAAAAGATATCCTGCTGCCGGAAGAGCAGATATCGACGCAGCTGGAAATTAACGATAAGCTGTCGCTGATGGCCCACTACCAGTACGACTGGCATCAAACTATCGTGCCGGAACCCGGCTCCTACCTGAGCACCAGCGAAGCGGTCGGTTTTGGCGCTACATGCATGGTCGCACCAATATCCGGGTTTTGTCCCTTCGGTGCGCGAAATAATGATATTCAACCCGATGATGCTGGGCAATGGGGTATCGGTACACGCTACCGTATCAGCGAGAATACTGAAATTGGGTTCTATTACCTGAATTATAGTGATCGCATTCCGCTTACTCTGTATACCCCATCGGACGCAGGTTTTTCAGGACCAGGTACCTATCAGGTTCAATTTTTTGATGATATTGACCTTTATGGTGCAACCTTTACCACCACACAGGGAATGGCATCGATTGCAGGTGAGATCACCTACAAGAAAGGCGCTCCAACACTTGTTAATACGACAGCAGTTCCAACAGGTGCGCGATCGGATATTCTGCAGACTAACCTGAATGGTATATTTAACTTTGGTCGTACATCGTTTGCCGAAAACGCCACCCTCACCACTGAGCTGGCCTATGTCGACATCATGGATGTTAAAGAAGCAGCCTTGCCAGCTTTTGCGTTTACTTCTAGTGATGAACCATTCTGGGGCGATCATGGCTTAGCCTTCTCTGGTTCTTTAAGCCTGTCTTATCCAGGTATTACTGAAAACTGGGACCTGGGTGTACCAATCAGCTACGCCCGTCAGATCAGCGGTCGCACCCTGACCGGCGGTGTCGGTGGCGAAGGTGATCACCGCTTCGGTATCGGGGCGAACTTTACCCATCACCGTTCCGGTATCCAGGTTGGCGCGAAATACACGGCCTACCTTGGCGATCACCATACGGGTATAGCACCTGATAAAGAGAAAAAGCTGAGCGACCGCGACTATGTCGCACTGACCGTTAAGTACGCATTCTGATCTCTCTGTTGAGATAGTTTGAACTCCAAAACCGGCTTCTTGCGAAGCCGGTTTTTTTATCTCTGCCGATGATTGCACCCTGCCCGTGCATGCGTTTGTGCAGCAACGTCCCGTTGCTCAGTTCCCTTGGTTCAAGCCGACATGAGCCTGAAATAGCAGAACTCAGAATGCGCTCTTCCATTGCAGGGTATCGACAAACCACCGCTCCTCGTAGATCTTGTCGCCTTTGAATTTGAACAGGACCGACAGCTGCGAGCCTGCAACCTTTTCGGACTTCCACTCAACGATTGAGATGACTTCACTCTCCCCTTCGACCTGACGCAGCCCCGTGATTTCAAAGCCTGGCGGGAGAATTTCCCCAAGACCATTCAGCGCCGCTCGGAACGCCTGTCGTCCCTCAAGAACGTCGGTCTGCCCCGGCATGATGAACGTCATGTCCTCCACGTAGTCGGCCACCAAAGCATCGAAATCTCCGGCGCCGACCGCATCCCAGCCTCGCTGTACGATATCTTCTAAACTCATTACCCTTGTCCTCCACAACTAGTCAATTCGTACGTGCTATGCACTCACCGAACATTTGTCTATCAGGACCTTGCCAGATTGTAAGCCATGCCAGTTCCGGAGTTGATGTGCCAAAAGACTGTGGGGTGACGCAAACATTGAACCAACGCATGACCTAGCGGGAATTACCCGGCGGCTATCAAAGTCGATTTTATCTTTAATATAATAGTAGATAACGGCAGTACTACAGACCGTTTTGTGACGTTCAGCGACTATCCTGCATTGCGGATGAAAAGTCGGTTGCCAACCCGGAACAACCTATCAGACCAGATCTGATTCGATTGCGGCCGGCAGGATAGTGTTACGCTTGTATTTATCCGGGAAAAATCAGAAGTAATTTTTCCTTTATTCTGATTAAATAAATCATAGTACGATGCTTCGATAAATATAGGGTATAGGTAATGGCTTACGAGTTGACCGGCAAGGTTAAATTAATTCAGGATGCGCAAACATTCGGCAGCGGATTCACTAAGCGCGAGATGGTAGTTACTGTTGAAGACGGTAAGTATCCGCAGGAAATAAATCTGGAATTTGTTCAGGATAAAGTGAGCTTGCTCGATGCCCTTCAGGTGGGACAGGAAGTCACTGTAACCTTCGATATTCGCGGTCGCGAATACAACGGTCGCTACTTCAACAATCTTCAGGGGTGGAAAATTCAGACCGGAACATCGGGTAATACTGAAGCCGAGCAACCGCCTGTTTTCGATATGGATACGCCAGCTAGCTTCGATGATGATGTCCCGTTCTGACATGATCAGTTCGTAGGTTGGGCTAAACGCAGTGATGCCCTACAGCAGGGGTTATTCTTACAGTATTGTTGGGCTTCGTTTCACTCAGACCAACCTACAACTCTACGCCCCCTGTCTGCACCTTTTTCCAGACAACAAAAAACGCGCTCTAAGCGCGTTTTTTTTTACAAACTTTCTTACAACGCTACTCTATTCGCTCTCAATACCAAACCAGCTTAAGAAGGCTTTCCCGAGCAACGAGCAAGTCGCGAAGCGACGTTCGAGCAACGTCTTAGCCTTGTACCAGCGGCGGTAGTTTATCCGCCCAGGGAACAGCTTTCTCTAACTGGGCGGCCAGTGATAGCAAACGGTCCTCTGCACCATAGGGTCCGGCAAACTGCACCCCGATCGGCAAGCCTTGCTGATTCCAGTGCAACGGCACCGACATGGCCGGCAAACCGGTCATATTGAACAGTGAGGTGATCGGCGATGCTTTAAGCACATGACTGACAAAGTCTTCAAACGGTTGATCCAGCCTCAGATCACCGATTTTTGGCGGCGGCGCAATTGTTACCGGGGTCAGCAGCAGATCATATCCGGTGAAGAAACGGTCAAACTGCTGGCCACCTTCATCAAACGCCGAACGCGCCGCATACACCTGGTCGGAGGTATAGGTTTTAGCATTCTGCAAATGCATCCAATTGATGGGCTCGAGTTCATCCTCACGCACTGCCCTGCCCAGTGCCGACTCACGCGCCTGAACGGTGCGCAGCAGACCCGTGGAGGTTGCAACACCCATGCCCTTGAACATGCCTTCGATCGGTAGCGCCGGGAAGGCTTCAACTACTTCATGGCCCAGTTCAGTCAACAGCTTAATCGTGTTGTCCAGGGCATCCAGACAGTCCTGGTGCACCGGAAGACCAAACGGATGCGTCTTCATCACTGCGATACGCAATGCTTGCGGAGGCCGCGAGATCGCTGCCAGCAGATCCAGATCACGGTGCCTAACCCGTGACCCTGGCTCAGTTCCCTGCGTCAGTTGCAACAGCAACGCGCTGTCACGAACGCTGCGGGTAACTACATTCTGCACCGACAGTCCCATCCAGCCTTCAATCGCATCGGGTCCTGCAGGGACACGGCCACGGCTCGGCTTTAAGCCGAACAGACCGCAGTGGGATGATGGTATACGGATTGAACCACCACCATCGCTGGCGTGAGCCGCTGGCAGGATGCGTGCGGCAACCGCTGCTGCAGAACCGCCCGAGGAACCACCACTACTGTACTCCAGATTCCATGGATTAAGGGTGTCGCCATGCAGTTGAGATTCTGTGGTAGCGGTCTGACCGAACTCAGGGCTGGTCAGCTTGGCCATAATATTCAGTCCGGCCTGCTGATAACGCTCCACCAGAGTCGAATCATAATCAGCCACCGCATCTTTGAAAAATACACTGCCATTCGTCGTGACGGTGCCTTTCATCTTTACCGACAGGTCTTTCAGGGCAAAAGGCACACCCAGCAAGGGAGCCTTTGCCATCCGCCCTTCCCGGGCAACACGTCCTACCCTGCTCAGCAGTTTTGCCTGTTCACGGGCGCGATCGAAATGATCTACCGCCAGGGCATTAATAGCCGAGCGGCTATTAAAACGCGCGATAGCCGCATCGACCAATTCCAGCGCAGTCAGCTCGCCACCACGCAGCATGCTGGCCATCGCGGTAACATCGAGCGTATCGTATTCCGGCAAAGGTAAAGTACCAGTGTCGGTTTCCGCTGCAGTAGTCCGCGGTGAAATTCCCATCAGACCCGCTCCTCCCATCATCGCCGCGCTGCCGATCAGGCCACCGGCCTGCAGCAGACGACGACGGTTTTGATCGGCTTCATTCATAATTAACTACCCCAGACTTTCTGTGCAGGAACTTCCTGTTGCAACAACTGATCCATCGCCTGGCCGACTTCAGCCGGCGCCCAGCGATCGCCCTTATCGACACCGGCAGTTGAACGCCAGCCGTCACAGATAGAGATTTTGCCGCCTTCTGATTCAAATACCCGGCCGGTGATCGCTTTAGACTCAGCCGCAGCCAGCCATGCCAGCAGCGACGAAACGTTCTCCGGCGCCCAGTAGTCAAAGCTGTCGTCTTCAGGCTTGGCCATACGTGTCGCCATCGCCTCTACCGCAGTAGTCATGCCGGTACGTGCAGCTGGAGCCACCGCATTGGCAGTGATACCGTAACGGCCAAGCTCAGCCGCCTGGTTCAGTGTCAGCGCTGCAATACCGGCTTTAGCCGCGGCATAGTTAGACTGACCGATAGAGCCCTGCAGACCCGCACCGGATGTAGTATTGATAATACGCGCATCAACAGCGTTACCCGCCTTGGACTGGTCACGCCAGTAGTGCACCGCATGGGAAGAGATACAGAAATGACCTTTAAGGTGAACCGCCATGATGGTGTCCCACTCGGCTTCAGTCATTGACGCGAACATACGGTCACGGTTAACACCGGCGTTGTTCAATACTATATGCAGGTCGCCAAATGCGTCGATCGCGTCTTTAACCGCGTTAGCACTGGATTCGTAATTAGTGATATCAGAGGTATTAACAATGGCCTTACCGCCTGCAGCAACGATCTCATCGACCACTATCTGCGCGGCAGCCTGATTGATATCGTTTACTACAACAGCACAACCTTCAGCAGCAAAAACACGCGCGTGGGCTGCACCCAAACCACCGCCAGCACCTGTAATAATCGCAACGCGACCGTCTAAAATAGCCATATTCTTTTCCTCTTAGCTGCATCAATAACGCAGTAAAAATAGATTCTCAGCCTGCTACAGTTTCTAAACATAATTGAACAACCGAGAAGTGAATCTTGTTGTTATTGCAAGATTCTGAATTCTGTAAACAGCACCTCCTGAAAGAGGGTGCTGATACTGGTTTGCCAGCAAGGCGCGCAAGTTATTTAGCGAGGCAGCTTAAGTTGTAAGTGACCGGGCTAAATTGTTTTGCGCAACGCCGCTGGCAAGCCAGGAGCAAGCCCGTATTAACCGAGTCTTTCGATGATGGTTACGTTGGCCTGCCCGCCACCTTCACACATAGTCTGCATGCCATACCGGCCGCCGGTACGTTCCAGCTCATGCAACATGCTGGTCATCAGCCGCGCGCCGGTTGCACCCAGCGGATGGCCCAGTGCAATCGCACCACCGTTGACATTGGTTTTCCCGAGGCTGTAGCCGGTCTCTTTCAGCCAGGCCATAACCACTGAGGCAAAGGCTTCGTTGATCTCAACCAGATCGATATCGTCCATCGACATACCGGCCTTCTTCAGCGCCGCCTTGGTAGCAGGAATCGGTGCTGTCAGGTGCCAGATCGGATCATCGCCCATCACACTCAGGTGATGAATTCGGGCCCGCGGAGTAAGGTTGTAACGCTCAAGCGCAGCTTCCGACACCACCAGCATCGCGGCTGAAGCATCACAGGTCTGGCTCGATACTGCTGCGGTAATCGACGGATACGCCTCACCGACCGGATCCAGATCCGCCATCTTTTCCAGCGTGGTCTGACGCGGGGTTTCATCACGCTCAACACCTTCAAGCGGCACGATTTCACGGTCGAAATAGCCTGCCTCGTTCGCAGCGATCGCCCGACGATGGCTTTCCAGGGCAAACTGTTCCATCTCACCGCGACTGATATCCCAGTGATCGGCGATCCGCTGTGCCGCGTAAAACTGATCAACCGGTGCATCGCCAAAACGTTCACGCCAGCCCTTACTTTCCGCAAAAGGCGTAGTAAAGCCCAGTGGCTGACCCGCCAGCATCGCCGATGAGATCGGGATCTGGGTCATGGTCTGCACGCCACCCACGGCAACTACATCCTGGGTACCACTCATTACCGCCTGGGCAGCAAAATGCACCGCCTGTTGCGACGAACCACACTGACGATCCACGGTGGTACCCGGCACATTCAGTGGCAGGCCAGCAGCCAGCCAGCTGGTGCGGGCTATATCACCGGCCTGAGAACCGATGGTATCGACACAACCGAAGATCACGTCATCATAATCTTCAGCTGGAATGTTATTTCTTTCTACCAGTGCCTTGAGCACATGCGCGCCCAGATCAATCGCATGAACATGGGCCAGGCCGCCTTTACGGCGACCGGTCGGGCTGCGCAGCGCGTCAACAATATAAGCTTCAGCCATTATGATCTCCCGAACGTCTGACCAGGGCCCAGTGCGGCACCTTCTGCCAGCACAAAGTCGGATACCCGTGATTTATGGAATATACGATCGCCCCAGGACGATTCCAGCGCCCAGCTGCGTTTCATAAACATCTGCAGGTCGACTTCCCAGGTATAACCCATCGCGCCATGCACCTGAATACCGTGACGACCGGCGAGTAGCGCCGCTTCACCACAGGCCAGACGGGCCTGAGATACATGCATGCTGGCGTCGCTATCACCCTGCTGCAAAGAGTAAGCAGCACGGTAGAGTACCGGCTTGGCAAATTCGATCTTGCCGGCAACATCGGCCAGGTGATGCTTTACCGCCTGAAAGCTGCCGATCGGCTTACCGAACTGCTTGCGCTGGGCGGCATAATCCACTGACAGATCAAGCATCCGCTGCGCCAGACCCAACAATTGACCGGCGGCAGACAATGCGCCACGATCCAGAGTCTGTTGCCATAGTTTGCGACCCTCGTCACCAGCGGCGACCAGAGTAGAGCTATCAGTCTCCCACATCACCCGCATCAGACGCCTTGAGGAATCGATACTCGGGTTATGCTCAACCTCTATCTTAGCGCGTGGCACGGCATGTACCTCATCGCCATTGGCCAGCAGTATCAGGTCCGCCATATGCGCATCGGCAACCAGCGGATTAACCGGATGACCGACTGCAACACGCAAACTGCCATCACAGATCTGCTCCAGCCATGTGGCTTTTTCAGCAACAGTATCAGGTAGGTTACTGATCAGACCCGCCGCAACATAGGCGGTATCGGACAGGGAATCCGGGATACCGTAGTAGCCCAGTTCCTGGGTCATCAGAGACCAGACGACATCGCCCATTTCCAGGCCACCGGCACTTTCCGGTATGGACAGTGCGGTCAGGCCCTGCTCGGCCATTTTGTTACGCAGATCGGGCGAGCGACCACTGTCGGTTTCCCAAATCTCTCTCAGTGCTTCCGGTGCCGCTTCAGTCATCAGAAAACGACTGATCGCTTCACGGAAAGCTAATTCATCATCGGTAAAAGTGAAATCCATGGCTCACCTCAGGCTTTTGGCAGGCCAAGCATTCGCTCGGCGATAATATTGCGCTGAATCTCGTTCGATCCGGCATAAATAGGACCCGCCTGCGCAAACAGGAAGCCCTCCAGCCAACCGTCGTTGTCGCCGGATTGCGGAGCGCTTGCCAGCAGTTCACCGCGGGAACCCAGAATCCGCATCGCGGTTTCATGCAGCTTGAGATCCAGTTCGGACCAGACAATCTTATTGATACTCGACTCGGCGCCGATTTTTTCACCGCGAGTCAGTCGCCCGACCGTGTTGTAAGCGGACAAGGCATAGGCTTCAGCACCGGCCCAGGCTTCACACACCGCATCCCGGATACCCGGATCGCGATCCGCCCGTTCCTGGTTAGCCCGATACAGGTCAACCAGCTTACGTGCGGTTTGCTGGAAGCGAGCCGGTGAACGCAGTAACAGACCACGTTCAAAGCCGGCAGTCGCCATCGCAACCTGCCAGCCACGACCTTCATCACCGATCAGGTTCTCTGCCGGTACCCGGACATTGTCGAAGAAGATCTCGGCAAACGCGTCCTTACCGTTGAGCGCTTTAATCGGTCGAATCGTCACACCCTCAGTATCGAGGGGCAGCATCAGGAATGACAGACCATGGTGACGACTGGAGGTCGGATCACTGCGGAACAGACCAAATGCCCAGTCGGCAAAGATGGCACGGGTCGACCAGGTTTTCTGGCCGTTAAGAATATAGTGATCGCCGTCACGAATAGCCTTACTGGTGATCGCCGCCATATCGGAACCGGCATTCGGTTCTGACCAGGCCTGCGCCCACATATCTTCACTGGCGGCCATGCGTGGCAGGAAGCGCTTCTTCTGCTCCTCTGTACCAAACTCCATCAGGGTCGGGCCTAGTAGTAGCTGACCGTTCTGGTTAACCCGCATCGGGGCATCCGCTGCGTAATATTCCTCTTCGAAGATCAGCCACTCGATCAGGTCGCAGCCACGGCCACCCAGCTCTTCCGGCCACATCACCATCGACAGGCGGGCGTCAAACAACTTACCCTCCCACGCACGGTGTTGTTCAAATCCTTCCTTGGTATCGTAACTGGCAAGTTTCTGTTTCGGCACATTCTCTGCCAGCCAGCTACGCACTTCCTGGCGGAAGCTCTGTTGTTCAGGTGTATATGTCAGATCCATAATCGACCTCAGAAATTTGCGTCACGTTTTTCAACGAAAGCCCGTCGGGTTTCCGCTGAATCAGGACTGGTGTATGCCTGCAGGGTGAAACCCTGCTCCCAGCGATATTTGTCTTCCAGGTTGCCGTCTTCGATGCCGGTTAATGCCTCTTTAGCAAGGGCGATCATATTCGGACTTTTGGCAGCGATCTTAGCCGCGATTTCACGGGCGTTGTCCATCAACTGATCACGCGGTACAACACGTTCTACGGCACCCAGGCGATAAGCTTCCCGGGCATCGATCATGTCACCGGTGAAGTACATGTAGCGTACCTTCTGTACCGGGAACATACGCTGCAGATGCGCGCCACCGCCCATCGCACCGCGATCCACTTCAGGCACACCAAAGCTGGCGCATTCGGATGCGATAATGATATCTGCCGCACCGGAGATACCGATGCCGCCACCCAGCACAAAACCATGTACCGCCACAATCACTGGCTTAGGATTACGGTGGATCGCTTCAAAGGTGTCATAGTTACCCTTGTTAACCCGCACGATCAGGCTGTCGTCGGCATCAAGTTCCTTGATATCGACACCGGCACAGAAACCACGGCCTTCTGCTGCGATAATAATTACATTGACATCATCGTTACGGCCCAGTGCTTCGATCTCGGCGGCGATATCCGCCCAGCCCTGGCTGGTGAATGCGTTTACCGGCGGTTTATCAAACACCAGCTCTGCAACGCCGTTAGCGATAGCTAGTTTAAATGGTTGGGTCATATCTCTCCCCTCAGCCACGGGTACCACAAAGGCGCTCTAGACTGGCCTCTGCATCCCGTACAATTTCGTTAATGAGTTCATCGCAGCTCAACAGTGAATCGATCGCGCCGGCAATCTGTCCCGCAGGCAGCACGCCTTCAGCAGGCTTGCCATCGACCATCGCTTTCTGAATCACCATCGGTGCGTTGGCCGCCATAATGGTTTGCGCCGCAGTCATCTGCCCGCCGCTGCG
The DNA here is from genome assembly GCF_050870985.1 of Amphritea sp. HPY. Lineage (NCBI taxonomy): Bacteria > Pseudomonadati > Pseudomonadota > Gammaproteobacteria > Oceanospirillales > Oceanospirillaceae > Amphritea > Amphritea sp. HPY. Next base: position 2,818,687 of record NZ_CP194015.1, read on the forward strand.
CATCTGGATAGCCGACCTGAATAGTTGAGCGATGCTCATACCGGTATATTTACGATAGGCCAGGCCGCTGCTGACCGCCATCATCAGGCGCTTCAGAGGACCAGCTTTTTCCAGTTGAGCCAGCAGTTCGTTATTGATCATGCGCTGTGGCATACCATCGATACTGCGGCTGATAATGACCGCTGCAGGATTGTTAACTTTGACATACCGGTCCAGCGTTTCTGCCGGAACAGGGCTGTCTTTGGTCATCAGAAAGCGGGTACCCATAGCGATACCTTCGGCACCGTAGGCCAGTGCAGCAACCAGACCGGCACCATCTTTAAAGCCACCGCAGGCAACCACCGGGACATCGACCGCATCGATAACCTGAGGTAGCAGGATAGTGGTTGGTACAGCGCCGGTATGACCGCCACCTTCACCACCCTGAACGGTCACCACATCGGCACCCATTTCGACGGCTTTGACCGCGTGTTTCAGCGCGCCGACCGTAGGCATGCAGACCACGCCGGCATCTTTCAGCTGAGAGATCATCGCTTTGCCCGGCGAGCGGCTGTAGCTAACGGCCCTTACCCCGTGACGAATCACCATTTCGATAATATCCGCCGCATTCGGCTGATACATATGGAAGTTCACACCGAACGGTTTATCGGTCAGCTGTTTAGTTTCAATGATCCGCTGTTCCATCTCTTCCGGCGGAATAGTGGCTCCGGCCAGAAAACCAAAGCCACCAGCGTTGCAGGTCGCCGCGACCAGCTTAGGGTCAGCAACCCAGCCCATCGCGGTCTGGATCACTGGGTATTCGCAGCCCAGCAACTCAGTCAGGCGGGTATTCAGTCGTCCCGCCATGTTATGCCTCCGACCCGGACTTGCTGTCGGCAGCCGCCGCTTTATTCGCTTGCGCCATCGCTTTACCGTCATAACCACCCAGCTTGTCGCCGGACACATTTTCGTTATGCACATGGGCAAAGTGATGCAGACCAAATACCATCTCCATGGTGCTGCGCTTGCCCATCAGATCTTCGGCGTTATTACAGGCCTGTTTGGTCAGCTGTAACCCCAGACGCGGCATCTTGGCAATACGCCCGGCAATCGACATAGTCTCCTGCTCCAGCGCGTCACGGGCGACAACCCGGTTCAGCATACCCATCTGGTAGGCCCGCTCTGCAGGCATCCGCTCGCCGAGGAACAAAAATTCCTTGGCGATACGAGGATTCAACTCATGCACATGGGCAAAGTATTCCACCCCGGGAATACCCATACGCACGACCGGATCCTGATAAAAAGAATCATCGGACGCGACGATCATGTCGCACACCCAGGCCAGCATCAGACCACCGGCAATACAGGCTCCCTGCACCATCGCGATAGTCGGCTTAGGCATATCGCGCCAGCGGCGGCACATACCCAGATAGACTTCCTGCTCACGGGCATAAAGAAACTCGCCACCCGGCTTATTCGTGTGGTCATACCAGAGGCTGGTGCGTTCAAATGTCTTATCGACATCCCGCCCCGGCGTACCGATATCGTGTCCGGCCGAGAAGTGCTTACCACTGCCGGCCAGCACGATCACTTTAACTTCATCATCGTCACAGGCACGTTTAAAGGCCGCATCCAGGGCATAGGTCATCTGTGAATTCTGGGCGTTGTTGTACTCCGGGCGGTTCATCGTCACGATGGCGACGTCATCCCGCTTCTCGTACAGCACTACATCCTGAATATCATTATTATTGTCTGTCATAACGTGCCTCTTCTCCGCAGGCTGACTGCACCTGCGTTTTAAAACTGTCTTATGCCTGGCTGCGATCACCCGGCGGATTATCCTTCAGCTGGCGGGCACGAAGGTTATGTGGATCCAGCTGACGGATAATCTCCAGCTGTTCTGTCGTAGGGGCTGTAGTCTGCGCAACGTTATCCGGGATATGCACTTCAAAGCCGGTGTTTTCCAGCACCTGCTCGACACTGATCCCCGGATGCAGGCTCAGCAGACGCAGCTGATGCCCGGGACCGTTCCAGTCCATGACACCCAGATCGGTAATTACCAGACGAATATCGATATCATCCAGCTGGTAACCTTTCGGCAGGCGATCCGGGTTGTAACCGATAGATGCCACCATGTCGCACTCACCGGCTACAAATACCCGGCTGTTGTGGCTCGGCACAAAGAACGAGTTAGCGTGGCTGATGGAGTTACCCGGAAAACCGCGCACACCCAGCATCTGAACTTTAGGCTGTTTGTATTCACCACCCAGCGCCGAGATATTTGCCTGACCGAACTGATCGATCTGGGTCGGCCCTACCATGGCATGGCGCTTGCCACTCCAGACGTTGTCGAAGATGCGCGAAAAGCCCATCCAGGTCTCGTTCTTCTGCACGTAGTCGCTACCACGATCACCCACCGGATTCGGTTCTGACAGCAGATACGCTTCAGAATCGGTCATCATCAGGTCAGTGTTAAAAGTCTTCATCGCCAGGCTTGCCGCCAGCCGCGGTATCAGGCCGATACCCGTAGCCAGAACTTCACCATCATTGCGAAATGCTTCTGCACCGGCACAGATCATCAACTCTGCCAGGCTGTATTCGTTTGTCGCTGTAGTCATAATTCTATTTCTCCGCTCAGCCGATCAATAAACCGGCAGCGCAAGCTGCCTGATTGCGTCCAGTCCACCGACTTTCTCGCGATACTCTTGTTCGGTGCTATCTTTGATGTACTTATCAAAATACACCTCAAAACCACCCTCTTTAGCGGAGGCGTTGTACTCTTTAAAGTGTGCAACATCGAAGCCATACAGAGGTGCACAGGAAGATGGGTGAGCACCGCCCGGAACCAGGGCAACCGCGCTGGTCATAGAGCGTTCCCACAGTACGTAACGGGCCTCTTCAGGATCGGCGAAGAATTCGCTGTCGACCAGCTCATCACAGGTAACAAAGGTCTTGTCCGCAGCACGGGCAAACCAGTCATCCATATAGTGATCAGGGCCTTTAATCTGGCACACGCCACGCTCGTCGGCGCGATCGACATGGATCAGCGAGGCATCCAGCTTAAGTGCCGGCATCGCCACCCACTCTTTATCATCGTACGGGCTGTCGACCAGTTTCAGGTCAGGATTGACCTTCACTACATCGGTACCCAGTCCGATCTGAGTCGGAATATACGGGCAACCCCAGGCTGCAGCGCGCAGACCCAGCAGCATCATGCCTTCGTCAATTTCCATGGTTTCCAGAGCGCCGCTCTGACGCGCCTGACGGAAGTACGGCTCCAGCGGAATAAAGTCCAGTGAAACAAAAGCGAAGATCACTTTCTTGACCTTACCGGCCGCACACAACATACCGACATCGGCACCACCGTAGGCGACGATAGTCAGGTCTTTAAGATCGGAGCGCAGAATTTCACGTACCAGCGCCATCGGTTTACGGCGTGGTCCCCAGCCGCCTATGCCGATGGTCATACCATCTTGCAGCTGTGCGACCATGTCGGCCGTTGTCATCTGTTTATTCATTTTCTGCTCCTGTGTTCTGACCTACTGAGAAGTCATGTCCCCATAGGCTGACACGATTAAATTCAAAGGCACTGTGTTCTTCCCAGTCCAGCTGCAGGCCACCATAGCCAAACTCCATGTCGAAACCGGACGGGGTTTTCATATAAAAAGAGATCATCTGATCATTGAGGTGCTGACCCAGAGTGGCCGACAGCTGAACCTCATGCTCCTGATGACGGTCCAGGGCACGACCCACTTCAGACATTGAATCAACCTCAACCATCGCGTGCACACATCCGGACGGCACCGGGAATTCACAGATCGCCAGGCTGTGATGACGCGGGTTATTACAGTGCAGGAAGTAGATACGTACCGGATCAGCATCCGGGGCAGGCTTGAAATTAAACAGATCGGACAGTCCAAAACCCAACACATCTTTCAGGAAGGCATAGGTTTCATCGAAGTTCGGTGCAGGAATAACCGTATGACCCAGGCCCATATCGCCGGTCATAAATTTCGGCACCCCTTGTGGAGATATAAATGGCTGACAGTCAGAGCGATGCCCCCAGAACAGCTCATGCATATTACCGGACGGATCACGTACCAGCGCCAGTTGCTGAACGCCGCGCTGATCACACAATTCAGCATCGCCAGCTTCCCAGGCAATGTTGCGTTCATCCAGTTCAGCGGTGGCCGCGGCAAACGACTCCTGTGACGCCAGTTCCCAACCGGAAGCAAGATAACGTTTCTCAGCGCCTTCCACGATCAGCATGCGGAACGGCCGCTCATCCATCTTGATATACAGACCACCACCGGGAGCCGGTGATGTCATCATCCCCAGCACTTGTTCAGCGTAGTCCTGCCACTCTTTCAGATTATCGGTCTGTGCAACGTAGTAACCCAGTGCTCGAATATCAATCATCTCGTCCCTCACGGTTTTCAGTCGTTATGCTCGTTATAGACATTATGGGAACAGGGGCCCACTGCATCATCGTCCATAAAGACTAAGCTGCAGATACGACGAAACGATCAGAGTAAAGAGACACAAATAAGCGGAACAACAGGCAAAAAAAAGCCGCCGGACAGATCTGTCGGGCGGCAAGTACGTCGGGAAATATCAACGTTACTTAGTACTCAATTATCAGTACTCAGTTCTTAGCGATAGAGGATCACCAGATCATTGATCACCGAAGGTCGCTCATTGCCAACCACATGAATATTCACTTCAAGGGTTAACTGGGCACCTTTATGGCTGAACTCTACTGCTTTCACTTTGGCCCGGGCCTGAACCTGTGATCCCGCCGGTACCGGCGCCGGGAAGCGCAGGCGGTTAGAACCATAATTGACCATGGTATTGAAACCGGTGATCTCAAACGGCAGCGCAAACTGCATCCGGGACTGCAACACCTGCACCAGTGAACCATGGGCGATAGTAGTACCGAACGGACTCTCTTTCTCAGCCCGCGCAGGATCGGTATGGATCCAGTAATCATCGCCGGACAGCTCAGCAAAGCTGTTAATCAGCGCCTGATCAACGGTAAGCGCCTCACTCCATGGCGTAAATTCATTGTCAGCCAACGCCAGCATCGCTGCAGCGTTATCCACCGGTACCTGAACCTGACCTTTGTCATTACGCGACAGATCGGCTAGCGGATTCAGATAGGCAATACTATCGATCGGCTTATTGGCTCCGGTGAAGCGCAGCAGGGTACTGCCTTTAGCATCCACCTGATGGAATACCGGCTTCAGCGCCATACCCACCTGAATCTCATCTTCGCTGAGCCCGGTCAGCGTGGTATTAATACGCACACCCTGCTCCAGCTCGACCACCGCCAGTGCCTGCGGCATCTCGTCGGCGAACTCAGGCATAGTCGGTACACGAGCCAGGGTATAGCTATACAGCGTGCCTGCACCAGACACTTCACGCCACTCAAGATCATGGGCCAGGCAATGGCTGCAGTGCCGGCGCGGGAAAAACACCCAACCCTGGCAGCTGTTACATTGTTGAATAGTCAGTTTGCCGGCTTTTAACGACTCCCAGAAGGGTGCTGAAATCTCAGTCGCTACTGGCATCGGTTTTAATGTAGTCATAGTCTCAGCCCCCCTGCAGGATCAATGCGCCCTGCTCACTCATTACACCACCGGTACCGCTGACGAACACCTGATCACAGCCTTTCAGCTGACGACCATCGGCACGGCCTGCGATCTGGGTAAATGCCTCGATCACCTGCGACATACCACCGGCCGAAGCCGACTGGCCAAAGCTCAGCTGGCCGCCGTGGGTATTCAGCGGGAAGTTACCCATCCAGGTGAGGTTATTCTCACGAACGAAACGCATACCCTCTCCCTTCGGACAGAAACCGGCGTCTTCCAGCGACAGCAACACAGTGATGGTGTAGCAATCATAGATCTGCGCCGCATCCATATCTTCCGGTTTCAGACCCGCCATCGCAAAGGCGCGCTTAGCGGCTTCTGCAACCGGCGTTACTGTCATATCTTTTGCGTAGGACGGGGACTTGAACGATAAGCGTTCGCCAAAGCCCTTAACGAAGGCCGGGCGATGCTTAGCCCGGGCTGCAACCTCTTTCGAAGTGACGATAACCGCAGCACCACCGGCGACCGGCATTACGATCTCCAGTACATGCAGTGGGTCGGCGACTTTCTTACTCGCAAGAACTTCTTCTGCGGTCAGCGGCTTGCCGTAGAACATCGCTTCCGGGTTGTACTGTGCGTTAGTACGCTGATCCACCGCGATCTTAGCCATCGCCATCGGGTCATAACCGTATTGCGCCGCATAACGCTGCGCGATCATGGCATAACCGGTGTTCTGCCCCATGTGACCGTAAGGCAGGTCAAACTCGGCCTCAGGCGCACCAAACGCAGTACTGTGGCCACCATAACGCATCGCCGACGCCATCCAGGCCGGATCTTCATTCGGAGCCAGCGGCGCCATTCGCGCCGGAATTACGCAAAGCACCGCTTCACATAAACCCATCTCAATCGCAGCAGCGGCACGCCAGATCATACCGACCGAGGTACAACCACCCAGGTCGACAACCTCAGCAAAGTTAACTTCGATACCCAGATATTCAGCTGCCATCGCCGGTACGAACACCGAAGCTTCATGGAACTGCGGGCCGTTGATCACCAGGCCATCCAGATCACTGGCTTTAAGCCCGGCATCATCAAGCGCACGGGCCGCCAGATCGGCAACCTGTTCCAGATGAAACATCTGTGGCGCAGTCTGGTATTTTTCCGGCTTATACTGTGCTGCACCTACAATTGCAGCATCTCCTCTTAATCCCATCATATTCTCCAGATCATCCAGAATTCTGTTCAAACGGTGGATAGCGCAAAGCCTCCAGCACCGTCTCAGAGTAAGCTTGATAAGTGCCCGCTTTATCATTGCGTACAAACAGCGGATCGTTACATAGCTCCGGGGCATAGCCCTGGCGCTGCAGATCAACTTTACGCAACTTAAAGGTCGTGGTCATATCCGCCGCTTCGCTGACCCGTACAAACTGCGGTGCAGCATAGCGTGGCAGGCGAGCTTCGGTCAGATCGTAAAATGCCTGTGGATCGAATTCACACCCGTCCTGCATCACGATCGCCGCCATACCAGCACGACCTTCATGCTGCGGCACCTGCACACCGTAAATATTGATCAGCTCGGCACCGCTGAAATCATCCAGTGCACTGGCGACTTCCTGGGTCGATACGTTCTCGCTCTTCCAGCGGAAGGTATCGCCGATACGGTCAACAAAGTAAAAATAGCCATCTTCGTCATAGCGTAGCAGATCGCCGGAGCGCCAGAATGAATCACCTTCGGCCAACACATTACGCAGAATTTTCTGCTCGGACGCCTCTGCAGAGGTATAGCCTTCAAAGCGGCCACCACCGATATCAGGGCTATTGATAATAAAGCCAAGACCCTCACCTACTTCACCCGGCTTACACTCAATATAGAAGCCATTCTCATCCAGCAGATGCGAGTCGCTTTCAACATCGAAGCGCACCAGGCGGAAATTAGTTCTGCTCCAGTCCGGCACCCGGCCACAGGAACCGATATAGTTGTCCAGGTTGATCAGGTTGGTGTTCGCCTCAGTTGAGCCCCAACCTTCATAGACATCCATCTCACCAAAGCGCTCGATCCAGCGTTTCCAGGATTCCGCAGTCAGACCCGCACCCAGCATACAACGCAGCTTATGCTCGCCCGATTCAGATTCATGGTTAAGCAGATAACGACAGATCTCACCGATATACTGACACACCGTAATACCGTTATTGCGGACATCCTGCCAGAACTCCCGCACACTGAATTTACGTCGCACCACAATTGATGAACCGGCGGTCAGAGCAGTCGAAGTAACAGAGGTTGCCGCGGCACCGTGGTATAACGGCAGGCAACAGTAGAAAACATCATCCACGGTGGCATCGATAGTAACCGCCATTACATCACCTGACGACAGCCAGCGCATATGGCTATAGATCGCAGCTTTTGGCAGCCCGGTGGTACCCGAAGTGAAGATCAGCAAGGTTGGCGTTTCCGCAGTAACATCCTGACGCAACGCAGGATCAACGGCATCACGGGATGCGGCTTCAAGCTCTGCGGCGAAATTCGAATCGGCACAGGCCAGGTCATCCGCAGACGCAGGTTTCTCAGGATCAGGCAGCAACCACAACGACTTACCTTTCAGCTCAGGGGTCTGGGCAAAGTTATGCACACACTCTTCACCAACAATAACCGCCTTTGCTTCGGTCGAATTAATCGCATGACTAAGCGGTGTACCGTTTACCTGAGAATTGATAAACGCAGAAACCACGCCAAGCTTGGTCAGACCAAACCAGATAAAGAAAAACTCCGGCCGGTTCTCCAACGCTATGGCGCAGACATCCCCGGCTTTAAGCCCACGTTGCGCAACAGTATGCGCAACCTGATTAGCCCGGGCATTCACTTCGGCATAGCTGAAGCGCTGCTCACCATAGATCAGAAAAGGACGCTCCGGGTATTGTTTAGCCTGAGCTTCGAGGCGATCTGCCAGAGTATAATGCTGCAACGGCTTAATCAGCCCCGCGGCCTTCGCCCGGCGATCCATTTTAGCCTGAGTTACCTCACGAGAAACCACGCGGGTAACCGGCTCAGCCTGGTCAGAAATATTTGAACTCATGCTCACTCTATTCCTTGTTGTTATTAATAATCGGTGACTGAGACATACTTAACGCACCCGAATTTTCGGGGCGGCCGTATCACCACGCATGGTTTGCAAAAAAGTTTCCAGCGATGCCGGCGCAGCAACTTCAGGCAGCTGCTCAGGATCAGGCCGCTGGCTCCAGAACGCCTTCCAGCTTGGAAACAGTTCATGGAAGGTGCCTTCATAAGGTTCGCGACCCGGCCAGCGCATCTTCATGTCTCCGATCGGCGGTTTATTCAGGTCGGTGGCATACCAGTAGCAAGGCAGGCGACGACGGAAATACCAACGCCCATCAACCCGCTCATAATCATCCCAGTACAGCATCTGCATGATCACCCACTCCGGGCCGGTCTCATGCTCGTTCTTTGAATACACCACACCGATCGCGTGATCCGCATCGACAAACTCAATAATGTGCTGTCCCACATGATGGGAAGTACCGGTAAACTGATCGCGCAGGGTGTCATCGACCCAGGCTTTAAGGTGCTCACGCCCGGTCTTGCCACGGCCGACACGGATATCCGGTGCAAACAGGCCGACATGGGCATCGATATCCCGCATATCCAGTGACAGGGAGTACCTGCCTGCCAACTGGCGGATCTCTTCGATCGACTCCAGCCGATCGATGCGTTGTTCTAATGACTGCTGTGACATGCCACTACCCTCAGATAAAGACCATGCCGCCATTAACAGCGATATTCTGGCCAGTGATGAAAGAGGCATCGTCAGTCGCAAGGAATGACGCTACACGGGCTACTTCTTCCGGCTCACACATGCGACCCAGTGGAATAGCTGCAACCATCTGCTCCATCCAGTCATCAGGAATATCCGCCATCATCGGTGTATTGGTCGGGCCCGGTACTAAAGTATTTACCCGGATACCGCTACTCGCCAGCTCACGGGCGATGCTACGGGTCAGCCCGATAACACCCGCCTTGGATGCGCAGTAGTGACTCGGACCTTCACCGGACATAACCGCAGAGCTGGATACATTGATAATTACGCCGCCGCCATTCTTTTGCATCAGACGTGCGCCTTCGCGACAACAGAGGAAAGTACCGGTCAGGTTGACGCCGATCACCCGCTGCCAGTTCTCATCCGGGGTATCCAGAAAAGCATCGACGGAACCGATACCGGCGTTGTTGACCACCACATCCAGGCGGCCGAACTGCGTTTCGACTTCAGCCATGGCATCTTTCACCGAGCTACTATCAGAAACATCACAAGCAAGACCGATAACGTTGTCGCCACAAGCTGCCGCTGTGGCCTGCGCGGCTTCAAGATTAATATCAACCGCCGCCACCCGGGCACCTTCCGCAGCAAAGTGCTGAACAACCGCCTGCCCCATTCCCTGACCAGCACCAGTTACAAAAACCACCTGATTGTCATGCTTCATAGATATCTCTCCTGTCGCTTCCGGTACCGATAAACTGGCCCGCTATTTTTTTTCGTTATCCCCATCTTCTGCCACGGCGCAAGCTCAAACATCGTCCAATAAGACTAACTACCAATAACACCGGCTCTAACTGCCAATAACCCGGCTCTGGTCTGAATGGACGATGCTGTTAAACGGCAGTGATAAGAGGATTAGGCAATCTAAAAAGAAAACATCCCGCCGGCAGTCACTTTTTGCCGCGCTGACGAATATGGAGTCACGACATGTCTGAACAGGACCTCCCCCTGCCAACGGGCAGCTTTGCCCAGCTGAGTAATGGTTTACAACTGCACTACCTGGACGAAGGTGAAGGCCCGGTTGTGCTCTGGTTACACGGCAGCGGCCCCGGTGCCAGCGGCTACAGCAACTTCAAAGGCAACTACCCGCATTTCTGTGAGGCGGGCTACCGCAACATCGTGCTCGACCTGCCCGGTTTTGGCCGCTCCGATAAGCCGGACGATGTCGAATACCGGTTGGAATTCTTCGTCGAAGCGCTGAACCTGTTCCTGCAGCAGCTGGACATTAAAAGCTGCACTTTATTGGGCAACTCGTTAGGCGGCGCAATCGCACTGGGGCAGGCGCTGGCCTACCCTGAAACTGTGGATAAGCTGATCCTGATGGCTCCGGGTGGCGTTGAAGAACGTGAAACCTACTTCCAGATGGAAGGTATCAAGCGCATGGTTGAAGTCTATGGTTCCGGCCCGATGGGTGTCGCTGAGATGCGTGAGGTGATGAGCCTGCAGCTGTATGATGCATCCCAGCTGCAGGACGAGATCCTGGCAGAACGTGCCGCCGTAGCAGTTACACAACCGGCGAATCTATTCTCAACTATGCTGGTACCTAACATGACCGAGCGGTTGCACGAGCTGCGCTGCCCGGTACTGGGCTTCTGGGGCACCAATGATGTCTTCAACCCGCCAGCCGGTACCTTCAAGTTCCTCGACAATGTCCCTGAAGCCCGCTTCCTGTTGCTCAACCGTTGCGGACACTGGGTACAGGTAGAACATGAAGACCTGTTCAACCGGACCTGTCTGGACTTCCTCAAGCAGGGTTAAGCCCTGCTGGTCAGCATTAATAAGCCAAAGATAACAACAAAGGGATTCGCCCAATGGCCCAGTATCAAACACTTCTATCCAAAGGCAGCATCGGTTCGATGGAGCTGCGCAACCGCATCATCATGGCTCCGATGGGATCAAATTTTGCTGAAGCCGATGGCCATTGTGGCGAACGGATCCAGGCGTTCTATGAAGCCCGCGCCAAAGGCGGCGCCGGCATGCTAACGATGGGGGTCTGCTCGATCGCTTATCCGGCCGGCACCGCCGAGCCATATCAGGTAGGCGTATCCCGCGATGATTTTATTCCCGGCCTGAAACAGCTGACCGACCGGGTCCACAAGCATGGCGCCAAGATCGCTATGCAGCTACAACACGCCGGTAAAACCGCGGTGCGCGATATAGCCGAAGGGCGTGAGCTGTGGGTCCCGTCAATGCCTCCAGCGCATAAAACTGACATGATGAACTCGCTGACCAAAGCGGAGATCGGTGCATTTATCCGTTCCGCCAGCGGCGAAGTTAAAATCCGGGTGATGGATCTGGACGATATCGCCCAGATGGTCGAATGGTTTGCTGCGGCCGCCGAACGGGCCAAGCGCGCCGGTTTTGATGGCGTTGAAATTCACGCCGCCCATACCTACATAATCGCCGGCTTCCTTTCCCCTTATTACAACAAGCGTGATGATCAGTACGGCGGATCACTGGAAAACCGTGCCCGTCTGCTACTCGAAGTGATCGCAGCTATTCGTGAGCGCGTCGGCCAGGATTACCCGGTCTGGATGCGTCTCGACGCACAGGAACTACGCACCCCCGGCGGTATAACCCTTGAAGATGCCATCGCAGTTTCAAAGCTGGCGGAACAGGCTGGCCTGAATGCACTCAGCGTATCAGCGTATGCCAACCCAAGCAGCGGCGCCGCATTTACCGAAGCGCCACTGGTACAAAAACCGGCTGGTTTTTTGCAGTGGGCGGCCGATATCCGCAAGCAGGTCAGGATTCCGGTCACCGCCGTCGGCCGGCTTGAGCCAGAGGTTGCCGAAAAAGCACTGGCCGATGGCAAGTGCGACTTCATCGCCATGGGCCGCAAACTGCTGGCCGATCCCGAGCTGCCCAATAAGCTGATCGAAAACAGGCAGCAGGATATCCGCCCCTGTATCTACTGCTATACCTGTGTCAGTCAGATATTCATCAACAACCGGGTAAAATGTGCGACTAACCCGCTGACCGGACATGAGTCTGAAATTAACCTTATCGCTACAGATCAACCAAAACATATCGTAGTGGTCGGCGGCGGACCTGGCGGTATGGAGGCGGCACGAACCGCAGCCTTGCGCGGTCATAAGGTAACCCTGCTCGAGCGCGGTCTGCGTCTGGGTGGTACTTTGTTCTTTGCATCGCTGGCCTACTCAGAAAACGGTGCCCTGCTGGATTATCTGGTCAATCAGGTGCAGCAACTGCCGATCGACGTTCGCCTGAATACCGAAGCGACAGTCGATCTGCTCAAGGAACTGTCACCGGATCAGGTAATACTGGCCACCGGCGCCCTGCGTAATGCCCCGGCTATTCCAGGCGCTAATCAGAAACATGTCTGGTCCGGCGATGAGCTGCGCAAACTGATGACCGGCGAAGGCGAAGATATTGCCAAGCTTAAGTTGAGCATGACCCAGCGCATGATGCTCAAATCAGGCTCCCTGATCGGTGTCACAAACAGTACCGATGCAATGCAGCATCTGTCGAAACTGTGGATGCCACTGGGCAAGCGGGTCACTATCATCGGCGGCGGTCTGGTCGGTCTTGAGTTGGCTGAATTCCTGGTCGCACGGGGCCGAAAAGTCAGCGTCCTCGAGCCGGGTTCCGATCTGGGAGCAGAACTGGCTATCGTGCGCCGCTGGCGGGTATTACACGAGCTTAACCAGCACAATGTGGAAATTAAAAAGCAGGTTCAGGTCGAAGTAATCGATAATAAAGCGGTGCATTATACCGATGCCGAAGGCAACAACCACAAGCTGCCAAGCGACTCCGTGGTTCTGGCGCTTGGAGCAGAGCCGGATAACCGCTTAACCGACACCCTGACCAGCGCTGGCTTCAGTGTTACCAATATCGGTGACAGCGCCGAAGTGGCGTATATCGAAGGCGCCCTGCGCACCGGTTTTAATGCCGGGCTCGAAGCCTGATTCGACATATGACGGTGTTTATGAACAAGCACCAGAAAAACAGCGGCAGGGCAGTAATGCCCTGCCGCTTAAGTTATCATCGGCATCTGGCACCAAGGTTAATTTCATTCTACAACGGGTCCTGAGCAAGAGAGCGCTGCGCTATGTATATGCCACTGAGACTATCTGCGCCGCAGCACTGCCTGGTAACCCTGACATGCTTGTTAGTACTTTTATTCAGCCTGCCTGCATTCGCGGGGAAGCAATCATCTGACTCAGCGCTGCAAGATGGCTACGTAGGCAGCGAACAATGTCGCACCTGTCATACTGATCAGTTTCAGAGCTGGCAGGGATCAGACCATAAATTAGCGATGCAACACGCCACCCGGGATACAGTTCTCGGACAGTTCGATGGCTCTGAACTGCAATATTCCGACACCACCTATCAGTTCTTCCAGCGTGACGACCAGTTCTATATCAAAGCCGACGGCCCCGATGGCACCCCTACAGAATACCTGGTGCTGTACACATTCGGTGTCGATCCTCTGCAACAGTATCTGGTAGAACTTGATGGCGGCCGACTCCAGGCACTGCCGGTAGCCTGGGATAGCCGCATAGAAAACGCTGGCGGTCAGAGTTGGTTTCATCTCTATCCGGAGCAGGCGATCGACTACAAAGACCCACTACACTGGACCGGACTGAATCAGAACTGGAACTTTATGTGCGCCGACTGCCACTCCACCAATCTTAAGAAAAACTACGATCCGCAAACCGAAAGTTTTGATACAACCTGGTCGGAGATCAGCGTTGGCTGCGAGGCCTGCCACGGTCCGGCACAAAAACACCTGAAATGGGCAGAACAAGCCGACGCTGACAATACGTCAGATAAAGGCCTGCAGATTCAGCTTAATTCAGCCACCAGCGCCAAATGGACCCTGCAACCGGGCAGCAACACTGCCACCCGCAGCCAGACTCCAGATGAAGAAAATCAGCTGGCACACAAGCAGGATACTGAAGCCTGCGCCCGTTGCCACAGTCGCCGACTGACCCTGGCCGAAGACCAACCCGGCGCGCCGTTAGAAGATAGCCGCGCAGTACAACTGCTGGGGCAAAGCCTCTACCACAGTGATGGCCAGATCAAAGATGAGGTATTCGAGTATGGCTCTTTTATACAGAGCCGGATGTACCATGAAGGTGTCACTTGCAGCAGTTGTCACGACCCCCATTCCGCCAAACTGCGGGCGCCGAAACAGCAGGTCTGCGCGCTCTGTCATAACCCCGAAGGCTATGACAGCCCGCAACATAGTTTCCACCCTGGCAGCAGTTCATCAACTAATACAGGGCAAAGTAAAGCCTCCACCGTAAGCAAAAATCCAGACTGTCTCGACTGCCACATGCCCAACAAAAATTACATGGTGGTTGATCCGCGCCGCGACCACAGTCTACGGGTGCCGCGCCCCGACCTGTCCGTGGCGCTGGGCACCCCCAACGCCTGTCGTAACTGCCACCAAAAACAGACCGACCAATGGGCCGCCACGGCGATCCAAAGCTGGCTTGGGCGCGACGCCCGGGGCCTGCAAACCTATGCCGAAATACTCCATGCCGGACGCAGTGGTGAGTTGGATGCCGAACAAGGCCTTATCAGCCTGATCGAAAACCAGCAACAGCCGGCCATCGCCAGGGCAAGCGCACTGCAACTGCTGCCGCCCTACCTCAGCCAGACCTCTTTTCCGGTGCTGGTCAGCGCGCTGAAAGACGACAATGCCATGATTCGCAAGGCAGCCCTGTCTGCCACTGAGTCACTGTCCGGCGGTGACCGGCTGGCCCTGCTACCGCCCCTGCTAAGCGATCCGTTAAAAAGAGTCCGCATCGAAGCCGCCCGCTTACTGGCCGCTATTCCTGTAGAGCAACTACCAGCAGCAGACCGCCAACGACACACAAAAGCGCTGGAAGAGTTCCGACAAGCCCAGCTGTTCAATGCCGAAAGACCGGAATCCCACCTCAACCTGGGCAACCTGCTGCGCCAGCAGAACCGACTTAAAGAGGCCGAACAGGCTTACCGTAAGGCGATCCGGCTGGATAATAGATTCAGCCCGGCCTGGGCAAACCTGGCTGATCTCTACCGCCAATCAGGTCATGAAAAGAGATCCATGGCGACATTGCAGGAAGGACTTGTCACGCTACCGAATGATGCCGGACTACTGATGGCACAAGGTTTTGCCAGGATACGCCAGCAACAGGCAACACAGGCTCAAAAAAGCTTCGCCGCCGCCGTGGCCGCCGCGCCGGAGAACCCGCGCTACCGGTATATTTACGGCGTAGCCCTGCGCAGTAACGGGCAAAAACAGGCAGGACTCAAACAACTGGAAAAGGCCCGCGAACTGTTTCCGGCCAACGCCGAGGTGCTACGCGCCCTGCTCGATGCCACCCTGCGCGATCAACAGCTGCAGAAAGCCCTGCTATACGCCAATGACCTGCGCCATATTTCACCGCCTGATCCGCAGCTGGAACAGATGATTCAGCGGCTACAACAGGACCTGAAATTGCACTAGTTTGGACCAGTAGGCTGGTCAGAAAATGTTGGGCTTCGCGTTGCTCAGACCAACCTACTCATCGGGCTGAATGCCAGTAAATTGATCCTGTAGGTTGGTCTGAGTGTAGCGAAGCCCAACCTACTCATCGGGCTGAACGCCAGTAGATTGATCCTGTAGGTTGGTCTGAGCGTAGCGAAGCCCAACCTACTCATCGGGCTGAATGCCAGTAGATTGATCCTGTAGGTTGGTCTGAGCGTAGCGAAGCCCAACCTACTCATCGGGCTGACTGCAAGTAGTTTGATCCTGTAGGTTGGTCTGAGCGTAGCGAAGCCCAACCTACTCATCGGGCTGAACGCCAGTAGATTGATCCTGTAGGTTGGTCTGAGCGTAGCGAAGCCCAACACAGAGTTCTGAATGCCTGTAGATTGATCCGTAGGTTGGTTTGAGCATAGCGAAGCCCAACACAGAGTTCTGAATGCCTGTAGATTGATCCGTAGGTTGGTTTGAGCATAGCGAAGCCCAACACAGAGTTCTGAATGCCTGTAGATTGATCCGTAGGTTGGTCTGAGCGTAGCGAAGCCCAACACAGGGTGCTGCCCGAAACTAATCCAACAAACATGCATATGCTTTCAAGCTACGGCTGGATAACTGGATATATAGTAAGCACCTTCAAAAGATAGATGTTGGGCTTCGCGTTGCTCAGACCAACCTACTTCTCGCGGTAAAATCCTGTAGGTTGGTCTGAGCGTAGCGAAGCCCAACACTGCCCAGCTCAGCACAACAAAGGCATCTGCTTAAAAAACATGGAGAACGGCATGCTGCACCTTCGCTATATAACGATAATTCTGGCTCTGTTGTTTATGACCGGGTGTAATGAGTCGACGATTACCCATGCTGAACAACGGCTGACACATCAGACCGGCATCCTGCTCAAAGATGAAAGCCGGCAGCGGATTATCGATGTTCAGTTGTGGCACCCTTCACAACTGTCACAAACAAGCAGCATGCCGTTTCTCATCTTTGCCCATGGCCTTGGTGGTTTACCAAAGGAAGGCACCTGGCTGGCAAATTATATGGCTGAGCGAGGCTATGTAGTTGCTGCCCTGAAGTTCCCATTTACCAACCGTGATGACTTAGACGCCATTGACCGTAATGACCTGCCCAATCAGCCTGGCGATGTTAGTCTGGTGATCGATGCGGCACTGGGGCAGGTTGCAGGCATTGATAAGGCGGTGGTTGATGCCATAAATCCTGAACGCATTGCCCTTGCCGGGCACTCTTTTGGTGGTTTAACCACATACCTTACCGTCTATGATCGTCATCTATCTGATTCAAGGGTTAAAGCGGCGGTGCTGATGGCGGCAGCAGGCGGTGACTTTCTGACACCTGACTTTTACGCAAATAGCCCGGTTCCTATGCTGCTGTTACACGGCACCCATGACCTGCTTGTGGATTACCGATCAACCAGTGTTAATGCCTTTGCTCAATCTACGGCGCCGAAGATTCTGGTTGAGTACTCGGGCGGCACACACCTGGGATACAGCGGCCGCTCCAGTTATTTTTTTAACCCTGACAATCTACCTTGCTGGCTGGCGGGTGCACTGTTTGAGAAAGATGAGGGGGAAAGCTTTTACGATATTCTGAAACAAAGTGATCCGGATCGGGGGATCGGCCCCTACTCCGCGCCCATGCCCTGCACCTTTGCGGTGCCCGACAGCGATTTCATGGCCATTGAACGGCAACGATTTTTGAGTGAGCAGATCATTGCAATGTTTTTGGATAGCCTGCTCACAGCCCCTGAAGCCATAACCCAAAACAAAACCAGGCTTAAAGACTTGTTAGCTCAGTTTGATGCAGAGCAGCAAGATATTGAGATTCTTAACGACCTATAAAGAGCGACTAAAAAGCCCCCATTATCAGCGACACATAGAATCAGAGTTTCCAACAAACACGTCGTCATATACTCTGATGGGTACAGGTCATTCAATGGCCCCTATTGCCAGATGCGGGATTAGCTCCGGGTATAGAAAAATGAAAGAATCTGATTGGAAAAAATTCAAGAAAATTAAAGAAGCAGCATTAGACAAATGCTGCCAGGAAGCGCTTATAGAATATCAAAAATCGATTTCAGATGACTCAGCCAGTCATCACCAGCGTTTTCTAAATGTATACGAACTTGTGCATGATACGAATAAAGAGCTAGCTCAAATTTTTGACGACCAAAGCCGGTCAAAAGCAGTTATACAAATGCTGCTAATGCGCAGACGTGGATTGGTACCTGATGAATCAATAGCAATATTCTCTGAAGAGTTTCAACAAAGCTCTGATCCCGATTTTTTTCTATAGAGCGCCTGAAGTAGTAACAGCTAAGTTAGTAGCAAACGTTACTATCCTGACCCGTATAACCTGACGACATTACGATTGTGCGGTGTTTTACTTAACCTGATCTATGGAATGTTAATGACAATCAGCGAATTTGAAATAAAGCGATGTGAAAAAGAGCTGGATAAATTTTTGGCTGAAACAAGGCCTCCAGCTCATATGCGTGATCAACTCGATCTCGGCTACCGTATCGATAACCAGAGTGTAGAGATTTTCGAAATAAGACCACAATGGGATGACCCGGCCAACAAAATGGAATCCGCGGTGGCTAAAGCAACTTATTCAAAAAAAGAAAAAATCTGGAAGGTTTACTGGCAGCGTCAGGATATGAAATGGCATAGCTATAAACCTGAGCCAAAGGTTAAACATATCGAGGATTTTATTAGCCTTATTACTGAAGATGCCCATGCCTGCTTCTTTGGCTAGGAACGTTACTTACCAGACGTTGCCTACTATATTGGATATGACAGCACTACATTGCATTGCTGATGAGCCGCCCTGACACATTTCAATCCCGTTTAATATCGCGATAAAAGTTTTCATGGGAGCCCAGCGCTATGAGCTCCAGGACAATAGTTCCATCTTCGTAGCTATAGCCAAGCAAAGTCAGTTGCTTCACCATTTTGAACTTGTATACGCGAAGAAAGGATAGATCGCCTTTTTTCTGCTCCCCGAGCTGCGGATCTGTCATCAATGCTCTGACAGCATCATCCAGATCCTTTTTCTGATTGGCATGCAGATTTTTGACTGCCTTTCTGAACGTAGGGGTCTGAACCACCTGACCAATTTTAGCCAAACTCGTAACTCTCTAATTTACCAGCCTCTTTCTCAGCTTTAGCGATGATAGCCTGCTTAACAAACTGGTAGGGCAGATCAGGATTGTCTTCCATCATTTCACCTATCTTAGCCCAGTGTTCAATCTGCTTAGGCGTTGTTCGGTTTAATGCTTTCGCCATGATGGCGGCTTTCTCGACCAGTTCCTGATCTAAACGAATACTCGAAGTGCTCATAGATATCTCCTTAATGCTGACAAAAGTGTAGCAATTCGCCACAGATGAGGCAAATTGCATCAAGCTATGACCGAGAGGCCAGTCCAGAATATGTATAGAGCTGTGAAGAAGGACCCTGAAAACGCGTCCAACTATGAACCAGTAACAATGAATCTATAAAGATGAAGCAACAGCAACAAAGCAATTTTAAGCAGGCATTAAAAAGGCCCAGACACACTATCTAATCTAACCAATGTGCTTTCTGAGCCTTCCGAGACTAATCTTACGCCTCTGTATTCAGTATAGATGACAACGCTATATCTGCCGGTAAATCCGGTCATTTTGAACAGTTTTTTTTAACCGAATCACTGTACCTGAAAATACCCCTGCAAGATCATCTGCTTACAGGGTTACTTAAGCCTGATCTTCGGTTCTTTCGGCATATCCAGCCCGCGTTCGGCTATGATATTTCGCTGAATCTGGTTGGTACCGCCATAGATCGTATCGGAGCGCACGAACAGATACATCGACTGTAATCGATTCAGCTCATAAGGTTCGCCATCAAGGATCTGGCTTTCCGGCCCCAGCACATCCATTGCCAGCTCACCTAGACTGCGATGCCAGGTTGCCCAGAACAATTTGTAGATCAACCCCTCTCTGCCCAGATCACCATTGCGCTTCTGACCTGAAAGCATCCGCATTGCGTTATAGCGCATGATCTTCAGTTCAGCATGTGCCTTGGCCAGACGCTGACGCAGAACAGGATCTTTCGCCGCACCATTGCGCTTGGCGATATCGATGATCTGATCCAGTTCATTCTGAAATGACATCTGCTGACCCAGCGTCGAAACACCACGTTCGAAGCCGAGCAGGCCCATGGCGACCTGCCAGCCTTCGCCGGGCTTTCCGACAATATCACCGGCATCACACTCGGCGTCATCAAAGAATACCTCGTTAAATTCAGAGGTACCGGTAACCTGCTCGATCGGGCGCACCTCTATCCCGGGCTGAGCCATCTTCAGCAGAAAGAAACCCAGACCTTTATGAGCAGTGGAATCAGGATCGGTACGTGCCACCACAAAGCAGTAATCGGACTCATGGGCCAGTGACGTCCAGACCTTCTGACCGTTAATAATCCACTTGCCCCGGGCCTCGTCAAACCGCGCTTTGGTTTTTACGTTGGCCAGATCGGAACCTGCCCCGGGTTCGGAGTAACCCTGGCACCAGTATTCGGTGCCGTTAAGGATACCCGGCAGGTATTTCTGCTTCTGTTGTTCGCTGCCGAAGGCGATAATAGTCGGCCCCGCCAGACCTTCGCCGATATGGCCGACACGGCCCGGCGCCCGCGCCCTGGCGTACTCTTCAAAGAAGATTACCTGTTGTTCAATGGACAAGTTACGTCCGCCCTGTTCAGCAGGCCAGCCGACACAGGTCCAACCACCTTCTGCCAGTTTTTGTTCCCAGGCTACCCGCTCCCGGTGAAACATATGTTCATCACCGGGCCCGCCACGACCTTTCAGTTGGGCAAACTCGCCTGTCAGATTGTCCTGCAACCAGCCGGCGATCTCAGCCCGAAACGTTTCATCTGCAGCACTAAAGCTTAATTTCATGGTTATACCCTCGCCTTAATCCAGTAACAGCTGCGCCAGACGCTCACGGTGGAACGCACCATTTCCCAGAAACAGATCCGACGCTTTGGCCCGTTTGAAATAGAGATGCACGTCGTATTCCCAGGTAAAACCGATACCGCCGTGCATCTGCATCGACTCTCCGGCGTTCTTACAATAGGCATCGCTACAGTAAGATTTAGCGATGGACGCGGCTTCCGCCAGCTCGCCCGCCAGCGCACCACCGGTCATCGCCTCTTCAGCCACACAGGCGGCGTAATAGACCGCAGAGCGGGCTACTTCTGCCCGTTGCATCATGTCTGCCGCTTTATGCTTGATCGCCTGGAAACTGGCTATGGAGCGATTAAACTGGACCCGCTCTTTAGTATATTTAACGGTCATATCCAGTAACTGCTGGCTGCCACCCATCTGCTCGGCGGCAACCGCCACCGTTGCCAGATCGATAATCTGGGCCAACTTTGTCCAGGCCTGCCCCGCTTCACAGGCCTGTTCTCCCATCAGCGCAGCTGCGGGCAGCGATACATTGTTCAGAACCACTTCACCCTGTTTGCGGGTCTGGTCCATAGTCGGTAATCCGTTGCGCTCAACACCCGCAGTATCCGCAGGAACGATAAACAGGCTGATCCCTTCCTCTCCGATGGAACCGGGACTGCGCGCCGCAATAATCAACAGCCCGGCGGTTTGGCCATCGGGTACAAAACGCAGTGTACCGTTAAGCAGGTAGTTATCTCCCTCTTTTACCCAAGTCGCTGTTACGCCCCCTGCCCCCCAAATATTCCTGTCACACTGGCCGCCAACGCGACCAGTATAAGCAAGAGTACCGGTCAGGCTGCCGTCACAGATCTGTGGCAGGTAACGGCTCTTTTGCGCTTCACTGCCTGCCACCAGCAGAGCGTTGCCCGCCAGGCAAACGGTGGAGAAGAACGGTGAACACAACAGGTAGCGGCCCATCTGCTCCAGCATCGCCACCAGTTCAACCTGGCCCAGACCCATGCCACCATATTCCTCGGGGATATGGATCGCCTGCCAGTACATCTCGTCGCAGATCCGTTGCCACAGCTGTAGCTCATAACCCAGCTCGGTAGCCATCGCCTGGCGTATCGCTGCACTATCCGACACTTCGGCTAAAAAAGCTGCAGCAGTATCGCGGATCATCAGCTGTTCTTCAGTAAAGGTGAACTGCATCGCATCTTCTCCATCATAAAACGAGAAAGGACGCGGGGCTTACGCCCAGCGTCCTTTCACTTTACCTGTCAGGCTATCAGTGACATCACCTGTTTGCAGTACGAGGCTTCTGCAAAAGCCTGATCTCTATTTTATTCAACCAGCTCCATGCCGCCGCGCAGTGAGCCACCTTTCTGACGTGGCGGGAACTGATGCAGTGAAGTGACATGCTCAGTCATAATGTCGCGCAGAATACCGCCGATCCAGGCTTTCTTCTGGGCCAGCATATTGGCATAAAGGCCGTCATGCTGCTCGAACGGGTCCATCCGCAGGTTGAACAGCAGCGCGCTCTGGCGGAAGTAATCAAAGAAGCCACTACGTTCCTGGGCGTGGACTTTCCACTGCTTCCAGCGTACCGCTGCCAGGGTGCCTTCGTTGTAGTAGATAAAGCTTTCGCGGGATGAGTCCGCCTTGCCCTGCCAGTGCGCCAGGTTATCGACACCGTCGATATGCACCTTATCTTTCTCCTTCAGCTCAGCAGCAACATCCTTCACACCTGCCGCAGCGGCCAGTGTAGTGAACAGGTCCATATGGCTCTGGATACCATTTGATACTGAGCCGGCTTCAATTTTATCCGGCCAGCGCAGCAGCATCGGCACCCGGACACCGCCTTCCCAGGTGGTTGCTTTCTCACCACGGTAAGGTGTGATACCGGCATCAGGGAAGTGATAGGCCATCGGGCCGTTATCGGAGGTAAAGATCACAATAGTATTATCTGCGATACCCAGCTTATCCAGCTTGTCCAGCAGTATGCCGACGTGGTCATCCAGCTCCAGCACACCGGCACCGGCGATATCTTCCTCGGATGAGAACTCTGCTATACGCTTAATATACTTCGGCAGGGAGTGGGTATAGATGTGGATACGGGACGGGTTATGCCACAGGAAGAACGGTTTATCCTCTTCTACAGACTGCTCCATAAACTTCACACTGCGGGCGGTAAACTCTTCATCGATAGTCTCCATCCGCTTACGGGTCAGTGGCCCGGTATCTTTGATAAAACCATCCGGCCCCGCCTTGGAATCAATTACACCACGCGGTTTGTACTTAGTCAGCAGCTCAGTAGGATAATCCAGCTGCTCCGGCTCTTCTTCAGCATTCAGGTGATACAGGTTGCCGAAAAACTCATCGAAACCATGGTTGGTCGGCAGGTGGTGATCCTGGTCGCCGAGATGGTTCTTACCGATCTGGGCGGTTTTATAACCCAGCGGTTTCAACACTTCAGCCAGGGTCGGGTCACGCTCGTCGATCCCCAGAAGAGAGCCGGGCAGGCCTACCGTAGTAAGGCCGGTGCGAATCGGTTTCTGGCCGGTAATGAAAGAGGCCCGGCCCGCAGTACAGGTCGGCTCTGCATAGTGATCAGTAAACAGCATGCCCTCTTTAGCGATACGGTTCAGGTTCGGCGTTGGCGCCATAATTCCATGACTGTATGCACCAACGTTGGTTGGGCCTACATCGTCGGCCATGATCACCAGAATATTGGGGCGCTCAGCTGCGACAGCATTGCTCGCCAGGCCAGCCACCATCAGGCTGGTCATGAGCAAGCGATTAAATCTGTTCATCAGTCTATCTCCAGATAAATATTTTTTATTATGACTTTTACTGTCCACACCATTCAGGCGCGCGCTTACCAGCAAAGGCGGTTATCCCTTCCAGAATGTCTTTACTGTTACGCATCTGTTCCAGGGCCGGATAACTGCCGTCTTCCTGGCCAGCGATGGCGCTTTCGATATCCTGCGACATGCCGCGCTGTACGCACTGCTTAGTCGCCTGGACAGCCAGTGGTGCTGCTTTAAGAAGACGCTTCACCCAACGCTCGACTGCAACATCCAGCTCAGCCGTGCTAACTACCTCATTCACCAACCCCCAGTCGAGAGCCTTTGCCGCGTCGATCGTTTCGCAAGCCAGCAGCATCTGGTTTGCCCGTTTCATGCCGATCTCCCGTGGCAGACGGTGCATACCACCGGCATAGGCTACCACGCCGATCAGCGGCTCCGGCAGACCAAATGTCGCATGATCGGCGGCGATTACCAGATCGGCTGCCAGCGCAATTTCAAAACCACCGCCCATAGCCAGACCATTGACCGCCGCGATCACCGGCTTATCCAGATTGAAACGGCTGGTCAGGCCCCCGTAACCGGTTTCCGGTACGCGATATTCTTCGCCGCCGTTAGCCGCTTCATTCATCGCCTTGATGTCGCCGCCAGCGGAAAATGCCTTATCACCCGCACCACGGATCACCGCAACCCACAATGAATCGTCAGCGGCGTAGTGGTTCAATGCCTCTTCGAGCTGATGATTAGTCGAAGTGTCGATCGCATTCATCCGATCAGGACGGTTGATGGTGATGTAAAGCACGCGTCCTTCGGTGCGGCACAGTACGTTGTTATTGTTCATTGTTACTCCGCTTCTTTCTGTGTAGTCCGTGTTAATAAATCGTTTCGGGCAGTTGAATGACCGAAAAAATCACTGTTTCAACAAGGCTAACCTGTCGGGTACTATATTCGAACTTTATTTACTGAATGAATATCTATTCACAAGCCTTATAATGGAATCACTAGTCAATTAAGCGGTTAGCAGATTCCGCAACGCATTAAGCACTACGCTGCGTAATGTTTTTCTAACCTGCAGCCTTACTTATTTCCGGCGCGGCTGATCGCTTAGCATCGAGTATCATATCGGCGGCACGTTCAGCGATCATGATTACCGGCGCGTTGGTATTGCCTGAGACAAGGCTCGGCATCACGGAAGCATCAACCACCCGCAGTCCTGTAACGCCGCGCACCCGCAGTTCCGGATCAACAACAGAGTCATCGTCGCTGCCCATGCGGCAGGTACCTACCGGATGATGCACCGTCGAGCCCACCCTGGCGGCGAAATCCAGCATCTGGGTTTCGCTGGCATGATCACTGCCTGGTAACCGTTCCTTTGCGATCAGGCCCGCAAGCGCTGGTTGAGAGGCTACGTTACGGGCGATCTTCATCCCGGCTAGTGTCAGACTGACATCCTTATCAGTAGACAGATAATTGAGTTCAAAGCGCGGGGCCGAGGCGGGATCAGCATCACGCAGATGCACCCGACCACGGGCCTGCGGACGCAACACGCAAGGTGCCAGCGTCAGACCCGGCTCAGCGTGTGGCTTCTTGACCCCAGGTTCGCCGGTAACCGGCAGGCAGTGGAACTGGATCTCCGGCCTTGTCGCGTCGGCCGAACCTTTAACAAAGGCCCCGACTTCAGCGCCCGGCAATGTCATAGCACCACGGCGTGAAACGAAGTAACGCAGCACTTCCCGTAACACACCAAAGCCCTGCAAACGATTGTTCAGACTTGGCACGCCGTCTTTAAGCTGCCACATCATAGGTACAATAAAATGGTCTTGCAGATTGGCACCAACTTCCGGTTTGTCCACCAACACCGGGATGCCAAGATCTGACAGCGCTTTACCCGGACCAATTCCGGATCGCATCAGTACTCCGGGCGAATCGATCGCACCGGCACAGAGCACCACCTCATGACAGGCAACAGCTTCATATTTTTTTCCTTTAAGCTGATAAGTCACACCGCTGGCACGGCCATTCTGAATACTTACGCGGTCCACTTCAGCACCCACCACCACATCCAGATTTATACGCTCGAGTACTGGTTGAAGAAAGGCGTGATAGGTTGAGCAGCGCTGACCATCACGCATAGTGACCTGAAAATAGCCGCTGCCCTCCTGAGTCTCTCCATTGAAGTCATCATTAGCCGGATACCCCGCCTCGACAAAGCCACGGATAATCGACTCACTCACCGGATGCTTATCCGCCAGATCAGACACCACCAGCGGACCGCCAGTGCCGTGCAGCGGGGACTTTGTATGAAAACGCTGGTCCTCAGAACGTTTAAAATAGGGCAGCACCTGATCCCAGCCCCAGCCAGTCGCACCGGCGCGCTCCCAGTCATCGTAATCCTCATGCTGGCCACGGACATAGAGCATGCCATTGACCGTCGAACAGCCCCCCAACATACGGCCCCGCGGCAACACATGTTCACGACCGGCGGTATTCGTTTCAGGTTCAGAGCTGTACAGCGCACTGTATTTCGGGCTCTGAGTGATCAGCCCCCAGCCGGCAGGCATACGGGTCATCATATCTTCGCCCTTGCTACCCGCCTCAAGCAGTAAAACCCGATTTTCCGGGTCGGCACTCAGTCGGTTCGCCATCACGCAACCGGCAGAGCCGCCGCCGATGACAATATAATCATACGATTGACCGTTCACGGGGGTTTTCTGACGCATAATCAATCCTCTCTCTGTGCCAATTCGGCAACATTGTCATAGTCGTTGCCGACAGCTTGCCGCCGGGACGCATCCAGCAAAGCCCACCAGGCAATCAGTGCTGTAATACCCGCTCCCAGGATGGCAGCAAAACTCGCCTTAAACCAAAGGAAGTCATAAAGCTCCAGAGTCCGGGGGCCGTATAAACTCCACCACACCAGTACCGGCAAGGCCACTCCCAGCATCCCAATAATGCCGGCAATAAGACCACGTTTCAGACTTGAATCCGATGGTAAACAAGCCCTTTCCTGCATAGCAACAGGCAGCGGCGCAAGCTTACCGCGACGCATCTGAGACGCGATAATCGGTGTCACAATCAGGCAGGTCAGTAATGGCAGCAACAGCGCCGTCGCCAGTGTATCGACGATGATACTGGTGCCGCCCCATAGTGGCATGAACTCCAGTTCACGGTTCAGCCACCAGGCGATACCGCCATTAATAAAGAAATTAAAAAGACCGGGAACAACGCCTTGCTCTATTGCCAGAAAGCGGCCTAGCGAAGGACTCATACTGTGTTACCTCGCGCATCTGTTATTGGATCAGAGGGCCGTTAATTCAGCCCTTAAAGGGGGTCGATTCACTCGAGTATGTAGCGGTAGCCGAAATACCCACATCGTCCGCCCGGACTAGGCATTGCTTTATAAGTTTTATGAATAGATACGCATTCAGAAAATAAAGTTCGCATATAGTACTCGGCAGGTTAGCCTTACTGCAATGCCTGCTTTTATCGGCCGTCCAAACTGGCCGCTTGTTACAAGGCATAACTGTTATTAGCAAACATTAACTTTAGGGTATATGGCCATGACTGAAGCCTATATTTACGACCACGTGAGAACTCCCCGTGGTAAAGGCAAGCCGGATGGCGCACTGCACGAGATAACACCAGTGCAGCTTGCGACTCAGATGTTACAGGCATTGCGTGAGCGCAATCAGCTCGACACCGATTTAGTGGAGGATGTGATCCTTGGTTGCGTCGTCCCTGTCGGCGAGCAAGGTGGTAATATTGCCCGTATCGCCGCCCTCAATGCAGATTACGCACAGACAGTACCCGGCGTACAGATCAATCGTTATTGCGGCTCGGGCCTGGAAGCGGTCAACTTTGCTGCGGCAAAAGTAATGTCAGGTATGGCCGATCTTGCTGTCGGCGGCGGCGTTGAAAGTATGTCGCGGGTGCCGATGGGTGCCGATGGCGGTGCCTGGGCTACCGATCCACAGGTCGCCTTTAAAACCCACTTTGTAATGCAGGGTATCAGCGCCGACCTGCTGGCGACCAAATATGGTTTCAGCCAGGAGCAGTGCAATCAGTATGCGGTGGAGAGTCAGCGCAGAGCGGCTGTCGCCTGGAACGAGGGTCGTTTTGATCGCTCCGTCGTGCCGGTAAAAGACATGCTTGGCCTGCCGGTATTAGACCGCGACGAGATCCTGCGCGGCGATACCACACTGGAAAACCTTGCTGCACTGTCACCGGCCTTTGCCAAAATGGGCAGCCAGGCCGGTTTCGATTCCATCGGGCTGCAGCGCTACCCTCAGTTTGAAGCGATTAACCACGTCCATCACGCGGGCAACAGCTCGGGAATTGTCGACGGTGCATCAGCAGTACTGATCGGTAACAAAGCGATCGGCGAGCAGCTGGGTCTCAAGCCCCGGGCACGCATTGTCAGTGCCGTCACTATCGGCTCTGAGCCAACCATTATGCTGGACGGACCTGCCGCTTCGGCTACCAAAGCCCTTGCAAAGGCTGGTATGACCAGCGCCGACATCGACCTGTGGGAACTGAACGAAGCGTTCTCTTCAGTGGTGCTGGCATTCATGGAGGAGTTATCAATTCCCCACGATCGCATCAACGTCAATGGCGGCGCAATAGCCCTTGGGCACCCTCTGGGCGCAACCGGCGGCATGATCCTCGGTACCCTGCTGGATGAGATGGAACGCCAGGACCTGAGCACCGGTATGGTTAGCCTCTGTGAAGCGGCCGGCATGGCCTCCTCCACTATCATCGAACGCCTTTAAGGGAGCAACGGATATGATCGATTATTTTAAATACGCCGTTGATGGCGACGGTATCTGCACACTGACCATTGACCAGCCCGACTCCGCGGCCAATGTCATGGACCAGAATTTCATCGACAGCCTGCGCAGTAATCTGGACCGCGCCTTCAACGAGGCTGCAGTCAAAGGCATTATTCTGACATCGGCAAAGAGCTCCTTTGTTGCCGGAGCGGACCTGAAGTCGCTGGAAACCTCTCTGACCGAACCCCAGGACGCCAAAGAACTGTTTGATAAATGCTGGGCATTTTCCAGCCTGCTGCGCCGTATGGAAACTTCCGGCAAGCCGGTTGTTGCAGCACTCAACGGTGCGGCGCTGGGTGGCGGTTTTGAGATCGCCCTGGCCTGCCACCACCGCGTCGCGGTAGACAGCCGTAAGATGATGGTTGGCCTGCCGGAGATCGGTGTCGGCCTGTTACCAGGTGCAGGCGGCACACAGCGTTACCTGCGCAAGCTGGGCGTTGCCAAAGCGCTGCCACTGCTGTTACAGGGCCGTCAGTTGAAAGCGGCTAAAGCCCTTGAACTGGGCCTGCTTGATCAACTGGCCAGCGCCGAAGAGTTGCTCAGTGTAGCGAAGACATGGTTATTAGAATCCGCTACTGCGGAACAACCATGGGATTGCAAAGGTTACCGTATCCCAGGTGGTAACAGCCCGATGCAGCCAGAATTAGCCCAGCTGTTCATGGGTACCGCCGCCAGCCTGCAAGCAACCACGTACCAGAATATGCCGGCACCGCTGGCGATCACTTCATGCCTGTATGAAGGTATGCAGCTGCCGATGGATAAAGCACTACAGGTTGAGTGCAAATACTTTGTTCAGCTCAACCTTGATCCGGTTGCCGGCAACATGGTGCGTACCGCCTTTATTAATAAAACAAAGGCTGACAATCTGATTCGCCGGCCACAGGGCATCGAAAAGTGCAGCCATAGCAAGATCGGCGTACTGGGCGCAGGTTTGATGGGCGCGGGCATTGCCTACAGCGCTGCCAAAGCAGGTATGGAAGTGGTACTGATCGACCGTGATCAGGCCGCTGCCGATAAGGGCAAGGACTATTCAACGACTCGCCTGCAAAAGGATCTGGGCCGTGGTCGTACCACCCAGGAAAAAATGGACACTGTTCTGGCACGCATTAACGCGACGACTGATTACAATCAGTTAAGTGATGTGACGCTGATCGTTGAAGCGGTATTTGAGGATCGTGGTGTGAAAGCCGAAGTATTCGCTAAAGCCGAAGCTGCAATGCCAGAGAACGCCGTACTGGCGACTAATACTTCAGCCCTGCCGGTTACCGGCCTGGCCGAGACCACCAATCGACCACAGAACATGGTCGGCCTGCACTTCTTCTCGCCGGTAGAGCATATGCCGCTGGTCGAGGTGATCCGTGGTGAGCAGACCTCCGATCAGACCCTGGCGTATGCCCTCGATTTTGTGGCCCAGCTGTTCAAAACGCCGATTCTGGTTAACGACAGCCGTGGATTCTTCACCAGTCGCTTCTTTGGCGCATTCCTCAACGAAGGCGTAACAATGGTTGCCGAGGGGATCAATCCGGCCCTGATCGAGAACGCAGCCCGTCACCTTGGCTATCCGGTCGGACCGCTGTCGATCTCCGATGAAGTGGGCCTTGATCTGGCTTATAAAGGTGCCGAACAGGCGCGCGCGGATCTTGGTGATGAGTTTGAAGCAGGCTCTTCAGTACCGATCATCACCCGTCTGGTTACCGAGCATGAACGCCACGGCCGCAAAAACGGTAAAGGTTTCTACGACTATGCTGAAGATGGTTCGAAGCGTCTCTGGCCGCAGCTGGCTGATCTCTGGCCACGCCTGCCGGACGAGCAGCAGCCGTCAGAGGAAGAGCTGCAGGCACGAATGGTTCATTCCCAGTTTGCCGATGCGGCCAACTGCCTGGCGGATAATGTACTGACTGATCCCGCTGATGGCGATGTCGGAGCCTGTTTCGGTGTCGGTTTCCCACTCTATATGGGCGGGCCTTTTGCGGCGATGGATACCCGTGGCATTGCGCAGGTGGTCAGCGAATGTGATCGTCTGGCGGCAGCTTACGACACTAAGCGCTTCGCAATCCCGCAGATGCTGCGCGATATGGTCGCCGATAACAAGACTTTCTACGGCAAAAACCCGGTTATTCCATCTACTTAACAGAAAACAACGGTTAACCGGAATCAGACACTGACCTGCCCGCGGGTCTGTGTCTGTATCCGAGGAGTACTCAGATGGCTATACCTGAACTTTTTAAGGGACGACTGCAACTACCGATCATTGGCGCGCCGATGTTTCTGGCCAGTGGCCCGGAACTGGTCATCGCGCAGTGCAAAAATGGCATCGCCGGTTGTTTTCCGGCGCTTAACGCCCGGCCTGCAGCCGAGCTGGCAGACTGGATCGTCAACATCAAGTCCGCTCTCGCCGACTATGATGAAGCGAAGCCAGAACTCCCTTCAGCTCCTTTTGGGGTCAACCTGATTCTGCACCGATCTAACGATCGCCAACAGGCTGATCTGGATACGGTGGTAGCGCATCGGGTGCCTTTAGTCGTCACCTCTGTGGGTAAACCCGACGAAGTTGCACGGCGGGTACAGGCTTACGGTGGTCTGGTATTTCACGACGTCATCAGCATCGAGCATGCCCGTAAGGCGATTGCCTGCGGCGTCGACGGCCTGATCCTGGTCTGTGCAGGCGCCGGTGGCCACGGCGGTATGCTTTCGCCTTTTGCCTTCCTGCGTGAGGTACGGAAATTCTGGCAGGGCCCCATTGCTCTGGCCGGTGCAATATCAGACGGCAGCAGTATCCGCGCAGCCGAGCTGATGGGAGCCGATTTTGCCTATATGGGAACCCGTTTTATCGCCACCAGGGAAGCTGCAGCGCAGCCAGAACACAAGGCGATGCTGGTTGCCGATGGCAGCAGCGATATCGTCTACACCCCGGCTTTCAGTGGTATTGCGGCCAACTATCTGCGTAACAGCATCGTTGCCAGCGGTATAGACCCTGATCTATTGGAAACAGGTCAGATCGACAAGGGATCAGCTGCCGACAAGCAAGGCGGAAAAAAAGATCTGTTTACCGATCTCGATGCCCCACCGCCGCCAAAACAGGCCAAAGCCTGGAAAGAGATCTGGGCTGCCGGACAAGGGATCGGCGCCATCGACGATATTCCCAGCATAAGCGAACTGGTTCAGCGTATGGGCCAGGAATACCAACAGGCCGTAAACAGCCCTTCGGACTTTATTCAGAACAATAAGTAAGAGCTTGTATTAAAGGCTTAGTTAAGGATTTGAACATGACACAAAATAAACCTCTTTCTGGCGTACGGGTTCTGGACCTGACCCAACTGCTGCCGGGCCCTATGTGCACCTTGCACCTCGCTGATATGGGCGCCGATGTGATCAAAGTCGAGCCTCCGGGTCTGGGTGATCCGGTTCGTGGCGGCAAAGGTAAATTCTCCACCATGTTCCTGATGCTCAACCGTAACAAACGCTCGCTGGAAGTGGACCTGCGTTCGGATGAGGGACTGGACCTGCTTAAGAAACTGGTCGCCACCGCCGACGTGCTGGTTGAAGGCTTCCGTCCCGGCGTCACCGAGCGTCTCGGCATCGGCTATGCGGCGATGAACGATATAAATCCTAAGCTGGTTTACTGCTCTATTACCGGCTACGGCCAGGAAGGCCCGCTTTCTCAGGCCGCGGGCCACGACATTAATTATCAGTCATTAGCCGGCGTGCTGGAGCAAAGTGGTATGGCCGATGCGTCACCGGCACAGGGCAACTTCCCGATCGCCGATCTGGCTGGCGGCTCCATGTCTGCAGCAACCGGTATTCTGGCCGCCCTGTTTGATGCCCAGCGCAACGGTAAAGGTCGCCATGTCGATATCGCTATGGCCGACTGCCTGATGTCACTCAACATCATCGCCACCACCGCCTGGCAACAGAGCGGGCACCAGTCGATCCACCGCGGCGAAGATTTTCTCTCCGGCGGGCTGGCCTGCTACAGCATCTATGAAACCGCCGACGGCCGCCATCTGGCAGTTGGCGCGGTTGAAATGAAATTCTGGCGCAACGTCTGCGACGCTATCGAGCGGCCGGATCTGTACGACAAGGGTCACCTGCCAGGCAAAGCCGGCAAGGCAGCTAAAGCTGAAGTTGCAGCCATCATCGCACAACATGATCTGACGCACTGGACCGAAGTCTTTGCCAAAACCGATGCCTGCACTACTCCGGTACTACGCATCGACGAAGCACTTAAAGAGCCTCACGTAGCAGCCCGCGGCATGGTTGTGGAATCCAGCCACCCTGAAGCCGGTGACTATATGCAATACGCCTGCCCGCTGAAGATGAGCGACTGTGACTGGGAAGATCCTCGTCCTGCGCCGGCACTGGGAGCGGATAACGCCGCGATACGTTCAGAACTGGGCCTGGACTGAGTAGGGATTGCAGAGAGCAAAACTGAATAAGCGATTCAGCAATGTCTACGCAGTCAATATGAAAATCCGAGCTTGGCTTGACCTGAGACGCCTCGACTGAACAAGTCTGGACTCAACAGGCTACGCTGAGAATATGAACACTGGCCCTGCGCCGACTAACTGAATACCAAAGGAAGCAAAGATGAACTTTGACTTTACCGATGATCAGAAGATGTTACGGGATACGGTCCGTAAATTTCTGCAGAACGAGTCGCCTCTGACCGTTGCCCGAGAGGTGCTGGAACAGAAGCAGACCCATAGTGAAAAGGTCTGGAACGGCCTGCAGGAGATGGGTGTAACCAGCCTGATGCTGCCTGAATCCTGCGGTGGTTTTGGTCTGGGCGCGCTGGATCTGTGCGTGGTCGCCGAAGAACTTGGCCGCCAGCTCACACCTACCCCCCTGTCATCTACCCTTTATCTGGCTGCGCAGGCACTGCTGCTGGGTGCAGATGAAACACAACAGCAGCAATGGCTGACCCGCATCGCCGAAGGCAGCATCGCCACGATGGCCGCACCGCTGGATGGCAAAAACACGCCACTGCCAAGCTTCGAGTCCGGCGAACTTAATGGCAAGGCAGCTCTGGTACCCGATGCCCTGAGTGCCGAGTTTGCGGTGATTCTCGCGGCAAACAGTGACAACCAGCCAGTCTGGGTAGTCGCAGACCTGAGTGAGAAAACCGAGCGCACAGCGCTGACCACCATCGATGAGGCACGCCCTTTTGGCGCGCTGAGTTTCAACGGTACCCCGGCACAGCCTTTGAATCAGGTAAGCGATGCCCGCGAACTGTTGCAACAGGTGCGTAACCGCGCGGCGGTATTGTTTGCCTTCGAACAGATCGGCGGTGCCGATGCGATCACCGAGATCTCAGTGGAATACGCCCGTGAACGTAAGACCTTCGGTCGCGCGATCGGCTCTTATCAGGGTATCAAGCATAAGCTTGCCGACATCTACACCGGTAATCAGATGGCCCGTGCCCACTGCTACTACGGCGCCTGGGCGCTGGACAGTGACAGTCCGGAACTGGCTATTGCCGCAGCTGGCGCCAGAGTCTCCGCCAGCCGCGCCTTTAACTACGCTGCCCAGGAAAGTATTCAGGTGCATGGTGGCATGGGCTACACCTGGGAACTGGATTGCCACCTGTTCTACCGTCGCACCCGTCAGCTGGCGCTGATTTTGGGGCCGGAACAGCAGTGGAGCGAACGCATCGCCAGCGAACTTGAGCAAAAGTTTCTGAGCGAAGAAGAGACAACCCATACGGCCTGAAGCCGGAAATAAGAATTCAGTCTGGAGATCAGAGCTATGGATTTTAACGATTCAATTGAAGAAGCCGCTTTTCGTGAGGAATGCCGAGAGTGGTTAACGGAAAATGCGCCGCGTAAAGAGCGGCCCGACGAAGTATTCGGTCGCGGCATGTCCGCCGCAGAACTGATGCAGGCAGCCCGTGAATGGCAGGGCCGTAAAGCGGAAGCCGGTTTTGGTGCCATCACCTGGCCGGAACAGTTTGGCGGCCGTGGCGGCTCTCCGATTCAGGAGGTCATCTACCGCCAGGAAGAGGGCAACTTTAAAGTACCGGTCGGCGCGTTTAACGTTAGCCTCGGCATGGTTATCCCTTCCCTGTTCGTGCATGCAGATCCTGAAGTATCCAAACAACATGTCAGCGACGCCCTGCATGGTAAAGAACTCTGGTGTCAGCTGCTTTCCGAACCCGGTGCCGGATCCGATCTCGGTATGATTCGTACCCGCGCCGAACGCTGCTCCGACGGTCGCGACGGCTGGATCATCAATGGCCAGAAAGTCTGGACCACGCTGGCACAGTTTGCCGACTGCGGTATGGTGCTGACCCGCACCGATCCCGATGTACCTAAGTTCGCCGGCATGACCACGTTCTTTATCGATATGGATGCGCCGGGCGTAGAGATTCGTCCGATTCGTCAGGCCAATGGCGACGCCGAATTTAACGAAGTGTTCTTCAACGATGTCTTTATCCCCGATAACCAGCGTGTCGGCGAAGTGGGCGGCGGCTGGAAAGTCACCCTCACAGGCCTGATGAATGAGCGCCTGTCTATCGGTGGCGTGATGCCGCCTGAGCTGTGGCGCACCGCCATCAAGCAGATGCAGGACTGTGACTTAGGTTACGGTCAGAGTTACGGTCAGGGCGACAACCGGACAGCCCTGCAAGATAGTGCTATGCGCCAGCAATTGAGCGATCTCTATCTCAATGCTCAGGGCCTGTGGCTGCTTCAGTGTCGCGGTCTGACAGCTCTGGGCCAGGGTCGTGAACCCGGTGCTGAACTCTCGGTGGCGAAGATCGTTGCGGCCCGCACCCTTCAGGATTTCTCCTACTTTGCGATGGATATGAAAGGTACCCAGGGCATACTGACAGCAGAAGATCTCGGTGACAGCTGGCAGTTAGTCGAACAACTGTGGATGGGCGCTGCCGGTATGCGCATCGCAGGTGGTACCGATGAGATCGTCAAGAACAACGTTGGCGAGCGTGTACTGGGACTGCCGCCGGAGCCAAGAGCCGATAAGGGTATGACCTTTAAACAGTTGCTGGGCTGATTCGATCCGGGATCGATAGTTAAAACCAGCGGTTCAGCCGACAAGAGGCCGATAAAGTAATTTATCGGCCTCTTTTTGTTTACTGGGTACTATTTACTGGCCAGGGTTTACTGACTACTTTTTACCCGCCAGAGGCCGTAATACCTTCAAGCCGGACTCGCGCTTGCGCATTCGCTCAACATAGTCCGCAATTAGTGGATTCGGTTCCAACAGCTCATCACCCTGTGGCAGGTTCGCCAGATAATCCAGCATCGGAGTAACCAGCGCATCTGCGATACTGTATTGCTCGCCACAGATAAAAGGGGCACCACCAATTTTCACTTCCAACATTTGCAGCAGCTCTTTTACATACGGCTGAGCGGCACTGACCTTGTCCATCCGTACGCTGCCGTTCTCCCCTTTTGGAAAAGCAAACTCCAGCAGGTACTCACGCACAATTGCCTGATCGATGTAGAGAGAGATTGCTGCGCACCATTGATCGACCAGGGCGCGGTCATAGCTGTCTTCAGGCTGCAGCACCGGCCCATCAAACTCTGCGTCCAGGTAGCGGCAGATAGTCGCAGTTTCATACAGTTTACGCTCACCATGCAGCAGCACCGGTATCTTACCAAAGGGGTGTAATGCAAGATGCTCTTTGCTCTTCATCTCGATAGTGCTGCCCTCGAGGCTGAAACCATAGCTATAGGTGATCCCTTTCTCTTCACAGCACAGCATGACGGATCGAACAAAAGTGCTGAACTGTGGCCCCAGAATATGTACTTGTGCGTTCATCATTAATCTTCCTGAATTGGGTTAGCTATATTGTTATGCTAGCCTGCATAACAATATGTTCAAGAACATATTGTTATTTACTATACCCTGCGGTCATTCAACAACTGCAAAGGAGATTCGCAATGCCCTGGCACCCGGAACACAAGCAGCAAACCCGTGAGCGAATTTTGCTCAGTGCAGCAAAGCTGTTCACCCGTGACGGCTACGAGAATGTCAGTATCAACAACGTAATGACTGATGCCGGCCTGACACGAGGGGCTTTTTATAGCCACTTTGCTACCAAGTCTGAGCTTTACGCTGAAGCCATAGAAACCTCAGCTCGCCAGGGCCGGGCCAGGATAGAGGAGAGTAGCCTGCAGCCACTGGAACTGAACGCGTTGATTAAAGGCTACCTGAGTCAGGAACACCGTCGTGGGGAACTGCTATCCTGTCCGCTGGCTTTTCTTATCACCGATATATCGCAACGGGATGATCAGGTGCGCGACACTTATACCCGGGTTTTCAAGGGCTTTGTAAATAACCTTTGTCAGCATCAGGAAGGTGAAGCTGCAGAAGTGAAAACCCAGGCGTTGCAGACAGCGGTGATGATGATCGGTGGCGTAGCGATTGCGCGGGCAATTAATGATGATCAGCTGGCAGAGGTGTTATTAGAAGCATGCCAGCAAACTGTACTGCAGGAACCAGTCCCTGAACCGGTTTAGCTATTTCAGCTGAAATGCTACTGCCGGCAAACTAACCCCGGCTCTGTTAAGGATTAAAGATCAGTCACGATTTACCAATCTCGGTAAAACCATACACATCAAAGCCTCTGACCGTCGCCGGCCTGGCACTGCACCGACTAACCCACGCCGTCACGTTGGCAAATGATTCAAGCTCCAGCTGCTCGCTGGCCTTGTAAAACATATCCAGCCACATCACCCAGGGGAAAATCGCAATATCGGCAATGCTGTATTCATCACCGATAATATAGGTCCCGTCCTGCAGCCTTTCATCAAGAATTGTTAACAACCGCTGAGTTTCAGTGGCAAACCGCGCTTCCGGATACGGATGATCGCAGTTCTCTTTGCCGTAGGTATGAAAATGACCAAAAGCGCCGAACATCGGCCCGATATTCGCAGCCTGGAAAAACAACCACTGCAGCGCTTCGCATCTTTCAGTGGCATTGTGAGGCAGGAGCTTACCGGACTTTTCTGCCAGATATAACAGAATGGCCCCCGACTCCATAATCGAAACCGGCACTCCATCTGGCCCATCCGGGTCGACAATAGCCGGGATTTTTGCATTTGGATTTATCTTTTTAAAACTCTCGTCGAACTGCTCACCCTTCAGAATATCAATCACATGGGTGTCGTAGGCTAACCCCATCTCTTCTAAAGCGATTGAGACTTTAATTCCGTTGGGGGAGCCCAAAGAGTACATCTGAATATTCGACATGGCTGGCAATATTCTCATAGTAATAATTGAAAATTATACGCCTCTTTCTCTGGCGAATTAATACTCTGAATTATACAACTTGTTTGGTATTTCGTAGGTTGGTCTGAGCGGAGCGAAGCCCAACTTATACATTAAACAGGGTTCAGCGTTGGGCTTCGCGTTGCTCAAACCAACCTACCCATAAAACAGGGTCGGGGTTATGCGTTTACTGGTACAGCTTATCCTTCGGGAAATGAGCCTGTTCGAAGCGGTTAAAACTGGAAATTACATACTTCTGTTACAGGCTGTTTAACACTCTGAATGACGCTATTAATTCTACATTTCGTAGGTTGGTCTGAGCGGAGCGAAGCCCAACTTAAACATTAAACATTAAACAGGATTCAGCGTTGGGCTTCGCGTTGCTCAAACCAACCTACCAATAAAATAGGGTCGGGGTTATGCGTTTACTGGTACAGCTTATCCTTCGGGAAATGAGCCTGTTCGAAGCGGTTAAAACTGGAAATTACATACTTCTGTTACAGGCTGTTTAACACTCAGAATAACGCTATTGATTCTACATTTCGTAGGTTGGTCTGAGCGGAGCGAAGCCCAACAGCACACAGACCGGAGTCAGCGTTATGTTCAGGATCTAAATGGTTAGAACTAACTATCACGCTTCGTTTACCGGCTACTTAACACCCCAAACTACACGATTATTCAGCCCTGTAGGTTGGTCTGAGCGGAGCGAAGCCCAACTTGTACATAGGCCGGAGTCAGCGTTGGGCTTCGCGTTGCTCAGACCAACCTACCCGTATAACCAGACCGGCATTATGTTCAGGTTAAAACTAACAATCACGCTTCTTTTACCGGCTATTTAATACCCCGAGCCACACCTCTTATTCGGTCCCGTAGGTTGGTCTGAGCGGAGCGAAGCCCAACAGCACACAGACCGGAGTCAGCGTTGGGCTTCGCGTTGCTCAGACCAACCTACCCGTATAACCAGACCGGCGTTATGTTCAGGCTAAAACTAACTATCACGCGTCCTTTACCGGCTATTTAATACCCCGTGCCACACCGATTATTCGGCAACTTACGCATACGGTAATTATCTAATCTACATCAAGCAGATACCGTTGTAAGAACTGCTGCATTTTCTGCTTTGCCTGGCTATCGGCACTTTTATCCTTACCGATGATATAACCTCTTTGAATACACTCAGGGGCGTAAATACCGATAGCTGCGCGGGCATAAGCGCGCTCGTCACGATCAGCGCCCGCTGGGGCCGGAGGGGTAGCCTTGCCATTAACATGAAATGCGCCGCGATCCGCATCAAAGGTAAAATCGCAACCGCTGATGTAGGGGTAATCATATTCATCACGGGGCCGGCGGGATTCCCAGGCATGGCCTGCACCGCTAATCATAAATTGCTCAAGCGGACTACCTGACTGCTCAATTGCTTTATGAACCGGCTGACACTGGGCGACATTTACACTGTTGTCCTGATCACCGTAGATGGCCAGATAAGGAGCACCGGTAGTGCCATTGAAACCAAGAGTCTGATGGCAGGGCCCATACACGTCAATATGGGCCGCAAAAGCAGGAACATCCGGCGCGATAATCTGCTTCAGCCTTGAATCCAGCGTGTAGCGGGTTGCCATACCGCCATAAGAGTATCCGGTGACGCCAATACGGGAGGCATCAATCGCCGGATGACTGCCCAGCACCTTTAATGCTGAATAGGCATCTACGATAATATCGGTCTCAGAAGCCGACAGCGTTTTCATCAGATAGCTGATATCCGGTGTTACCCCCCGCACCGAATAATAATCCAATACGAAAGCCGCGATACCCTGTTCGGCAAACATGCGGGCATACACCGGTTCACGGTCTTTATCGATACCACCGCTACCATGCAGGATAATCATCGCCGGAACCGGTTGATCCGCAGAAGCACCTTTGGGCAGGGTCAGGTGTCCCTTACCGGTATTTTGCAGGGTATTATCAAAGTTATGTAATAATTCAGAAAAGTCATATGGGCTACGGGTTGCGAAGTAGATATCCCCTGACTGTCCTGCCGACAAAGTGGTTTGCGGTTCAGGGAGCTCCGGGAAAGCAGGTAACTCGATACTCGAAACCCAGGGCAAACCGATACCGGCATACTGGGTCTGCACGTAGTAGACACCACCGCCCAGCATTAACATCACGACTGCAACTATTAAGATAATAATCTTCTTCAGAACTGTCATAACCCGACCTGTTATATCTAATGGTTAATGGCGCCAGAGACTCAACTTCCATTGCGTTTCTCCGCCAGAATTAACCCCCATTATTCTGCTATTAAAGTAGAGTACATCGTCTGTAAGCACTAGGGAGTTCAGATAACCCCGGCTACTTAATACCCCGAACTACACCACTTATTCTGCCCCGTAGGTTGGTCTGAGCGGAGCGAAGCCCAACTTGTACATAGACCGGAGTCAGCGTTGGGCTTCGCGTTGCTCAGACCAACCTACCCGTATAACCAGACCGGCGTTATGTTCAGGATCTAAACGATTAAAACTGACTATCACGCTTCTTTTCCGACTATTTAATACCCCGAGCCACATCGATTATTCAGCCCTGTAGGTTGGTCTGAGCGGAGCGAAGCCCAACAGCACACAGACCGGAGTCAGCGTTATGTTCAGGATCTAAACGATTAAAACTAACTATCACGCTTCGTTTACCAGCTATATAACACCCTGAACGACACCGAACTACACGATTATTCGGCCCTGTAGGTTGGTCTGAGCGAAGCGAAGCCCAACTTGTACATAGGCCGGATTCAGCGTTGGGCTTCGCGTTGCTCAGACCAACCTACCCGTATAACCAGACCGGCATTATGTTCAGGGTCTAAACGATTAAAACTGACTATCACGCTTCTTTTACCGGCCACTTAACACCCCGAACTACACCACTTATTCGGCCCCGTAGGTTGGTCTGAGCGGAGCGAAGCCCAACAGCACATAAATCTAAATTCAGCGTTGGGCTTCGCGTTGCTCAGACCAACCTACCCGTATAACCAGGCCTGCGTTATGCATTTACCTATTCAGGTTCTGCAACATGATGCTGCCGGCTTCCAGGGTATCTTTCGGGAAATGCGCTTGTTCGAAGTTGTTAATCGCCGTCCAGTTTTCAGCTATATCGGCAACTGAAACCTCCTCTGCCGGCGGCATACCAAAGCCATCACTACGTTGCCAGCGCACCTTGGCATACCAGCCAGCACCCACTTCATACAGGCTGCCATTCTCGAGGCATTCGTCATGGCACAGGAACGCTGCCAGCGGGCTGACCAGCTCGGGCTTCATCTGCTTGCGGTACTCATCGGGCATTAAACCTTCGAGCATTCTTGAATCGAGCATCGGGGCGATAATATTGCACTGAATATTTTTCGCCGCGCCCTCCACCGCCAGTGTGCGGGTCAGACCAAACAATCCCGCTTTGGCCGCACTGTAGTTCGCCTGACCGAAGTTGCCGTACAACCCCGAGGCAGAAGCGGTAAACAGCACCTTGCCAGCGCCCTGATCCCGCAAATGCGGCCAGGCAGCCCGGGTCACCCGGTAGGCACCCTCCAGATGCACCCGCTGTACGAGTTGCCAGTCTTCAAGCTCCATTTTGTGAAAACTCTTGTCGCGGATAATGCCGGCGTTATTCACAACTACGTCTATCTGCCCAAACTGATCCATGGCCTGCTCAATAATACGCTCGCCCACTTCGACCGAATCATAGTTGGCAACCGCCAGACCACCAGCAGCAGTAATTTCAGCGACTGTATCGTCGACGGGACTTTGTCTTATAGCACTACTATCAGCAGCACTGCCGTCACGGTTAACACCCAGGTCATTGGCGACGACCCTGGCCCCCAACGAAGCAAAAAGTTTAGCGTGACTGCGGCCCAGGCCATTACCGGCACCGGTGACAACGACCACTTTCCCGTCAAAGCGGTATCGGTTTTCTGTACTGTTGTTCATTGCTGCTACCTATAGATGTATGACCGATAAATGTATGACCGATAGACCTATGACCGACCTTTAAGATAAACCAGGATGCTGATGTTTAAGTTTTCGCGGCACTGCGCTTGATCATATCCGCCACCTTTTCAGCGATCATAATCGTCGGTGCATTGGTATTACCCGCGACAATGGTCGGCATCACCGAGGCATCAACCACCCGCAGGCCTTTTACCCGATGGACCCGGCACTCATGATCAACCACCGCCATCGGATCCGAGCCCATCTTGCAGGTGCCGACCGGGTGATATCCGGTAGTGGCATTTGCGCGGATGTAGTCCAGAATTTCAGCGTCGGACTGAACCTCTTTGCCGGGACGGATCTCTTCGCCACAGATCGGTGCAAAGGCTTTCGTCGCAAAAATTGCACGCATTTTTTTAATCGCTTCAACTAATACGTTTCGGTCATACTCAGCGGACAGATAATTGGTATTTATCTCCGGCAGGTCCTGGGGATCAGCGGAACGAATACTGACGCTGCCACGGGACTCTGGCCGTACAATATGGATCATCGCAGTGACCCCCGCAGGCTTATCGACAACAGACTTACCTTCCTCATCCCGATAGCCGCTTACTGGCGTGAAATAGAGCTGCATGTCGGGCCGGCCTTTCTCCAACTGGTCTTTGGCGAAACTGGAGCGCATAAAAGCGCCTACATGGGAAGCGGGAAAGTTAAGAACCCCCTCACCACTGCGCAGATATCGATAGAGGTTTTTAACCAGCTTAAGCGGACTCATCTCGGCCAACAGGGTGACCGGTTTAGTCACCGAACTGGCGGCGATTACACCCAGATGGTCCTGCAAATTTTGTCCGACGCCCGGCAGATCTGCCAGTGCCTTAATACCGAACTTGTTCAGCAAATTACTATCGCCGATACCGGACAGCTGGAGCAGTTGCGGGGAGTTAATCGTGCCAGCGGCGAGAATTACCTCGCGGCGAGCATCTATTATTTGAGTCTCACCTTTCAGCCTGACCTGCACCCCACTGGCCCGATCATTATCAAACAACACCTTCTCGGTCATAGCTCCGGTCAGCACAGTCAGGTTTTTGCGCTGTCTGATCGATTTCAGATAGGCCGTTGCGGCGCTGTGGCGCCGACCATTTTTTATGGTCAGCTGATAATAGCTGCAGCCCTCCTGGGGACCATCGTTGAAGTCAGCAATCTCAGGAATACCCGCTTCAACGCAGCTCCGAATAAAGGTATCCGACGCTTCACTAGCCTGGGCATCAGACACATTCAGCGGGCCATTAATACCGTGGTATTGCGAGGCTCCCCGCTCCTGATGTTGCGCTTTTTTAAAATAGGGTAACACTGATTGCCAGTCCCAACCGGGATTTCCCTGCGCTTGCCAACCGTTGTAATCATCCTCGTGGCCACGAATATAGATCATGCCATTGATCGAGCTGGAGCCACCCAGTACTTTGCCCCTTGGCCAGCCTATTTCACGGCCGTTAAGGGCTTGATCGGCGGTGATTTTATAACCCCAGTTGAAACGTTTTTCGAAAGAGATCTGGGTCCAGCCAACCGGAATATGGATAAGGGGGTGACGATCAGGCTTACCCGCTTCCAGCAGCAGAACCTCTGTGTCGGGATTTTCGGATAGTCGATTGGCAAGCACGCATCCTGCCGAGCCGCCGCCGACAATTATATAGTCATATTTGGTTTTCATAACGTATGCCCCGCCCCCATTTCTTAAGCCGATCGATAACCTGAAAATTAATAACTACCGGTTAATCAGTAAGGTTAGCATCAGGCTAACAGATGACATACAATCACTGAAGTTTATTAAATTTATAGAAAACCATTCATGTCAGTGATACTAACTTAGCCACGGCCCGTGACAGGATTAAGCCTTATGCGACTGGACAAGATTGATCTCAATTTATTTATCGTTTTTGAAGTCATATACCGTGAAGGCAACCTCACCAAATCGGCCAATGTACTGAATATTACCCAACCCGCTGTCAGCAACGCTCTATCCCGTCTGCGCAAAACCTTTGATGATCAGCTATTCAATAGAACAGCAGACGGTATGAAACCAACCCCTTTTGCACAAAACCTGATCGGTCCGGT
The DNA here is from genome assembly GCF_050870985.1 of Amphritea sp. HPY. NCBI lineage: Bacteria > Pseudomonadati > Pseudomonadota > Gammaproteobacteria > Oceanospirillales > Oceanospirillaceae > Amphritea > Amphritea sp. HPY. The sequence goes on from NZ_CP194015.1 coordinate 2,862,445, forward strand.
GCGGGAGGCCTTGTGGGTGCTCAATAACGGGGTGATCGATAACGATAGCTTTATCCCGGAGACCGCAAAGCGGCTGGTCAGAATCAGTATGTCCGACCTGTCATCGGCACTGGTACTGCCGAAGCTGGTACCCGCGTTAAGACAGCTAGCCCCGGGCATCGTACTGGAGACCCAGACTATCAACCGGGATCTGGTCATCGATGAGCTGAGCTCGTCAAATCTTGAATTCAGCATTGAAGCACCGGTACTGATGGACCAGCGGCTGTATCACGCACCACTGATCAGCGACTCTTTTGTCTGTGTTGTGCGCAACGGCCACCCTGCGCTGAGCGAGCCATTTACCCTTGAGAATTATCTGTCGCTCGATCATATCCACACCTCATCCAGGCCATCCGGCACCGGACATATCGACGCGGCACTGCACAGCATAGGTGAAAAGCGCAAGATCAAAGCCCGGATGCAGAACTATCTGGTCGCGCCAAAACTGGTGATGGAGACGGATCTGGCACTGACCATTCCCCGGCGTCTGGCACAGGTATTTGACCTGACCATTATCGAACTGCCGTTCAGTGTTCCGGATTACGGACTGCACTTGTACTGGCATAAAAGTAAGGATGCTGATCCGGGTCATAAGTGGATGCGGGAGATGCTGCTTAAAAGCTGTGAAGAGGATCGATGAGGCGCAGATGAGTTTTAAGCTATTGCCTGCAATCGCCGTTTGCCGAAACTGAAAACGCTCAGTTACATCGGCTAAAATAGCCAACGCAACTGAGCGTTAAATTCCTGTATATCCAGTAAGATCAGAGGCTTGTCTCAGACATCAAAACCTATTGTTAAACCTTAACTTCCTGGCCTTCCCAGTATGGCGCCCGCAAACGACGCTTATACAGCTTACCGTTAGGATCCCGCGGCAGTTGTGGCATGTAGTCGATACTTTTCGGCCACTTCATTTTGGCCAACCTTTCGCCAAGGAACGCCATGACATTCTCGGTAAAGTCATCATCTGCATCCACGCCGTCAACAGGCTGCACTACCGCTTTTATCTCTTCACCCCAATCCGCATTAGGAATACCAAACACACAGCAATCCTGAATCTCCGGGTGCAAAATCAGCACGTTCTCAATTTCAGCAGGGTAGATATTAGCACCACCGCTGATGATCATGTCGATCTTCCGGTCACAGAGAAACAGGTAGCCACCCTCATTCAGATAGCCGACATCGCCGGCAGTAAAATAGTCGCCACGACGGTCTTTCTCTGTTTTGGCTTTATCGCCTTTGTATTCAAAGCGGCTGATTTCAGGCATCAGCATATACACCGTGCCTTTTTCACCCGTCGGCACCTCTGCGCCTTCTTCATCGAATATTTTGATATCGGCACCATACCATGCCTTGCCCACAGTACCCGGGTTGGCCAGCCACTCCTCTGAGTTACAGATAGCACCGCCCCCCTCGGTCGCAGCATAGTATTCATATACACAAGGGCCAAACCACTCAATAATTGCGCGTTTAACATCCGGTGAACAGGGCGCTGCGGTATGCATCATATGGCGCATAGAGCTGACATCGTAACGGTTTCGAACCTCTTCTGTCAGCTTCAACAGACGCACCAGTTGCGTCGGCACCACATGGGCAGTGGTAATACGGTACTGCTCAATCGCCTGCAGCATCGCCTCCCCTTCCCACTTCTCATGTACTACCACTGCATGGCCGAGGTGCAGAGAGTTAGTAGACCAGTTCATTACTGCGGTGTGGTACAGCGGCGAGCCACAGAAGTGAACGTTGTCATTACCCGCCTCGATACCGAACAGAGCAGGAAACATGGTGAAATTGGTTGCGGTTGTGTCCGGGTCTACTTTAGGCACCGCACGGCGTACGCCTTTAGGTTTACCGGTCGTGCCGGAGGTATAGAACATCACCATGCCGGTGGCGCGGTCCTCCGGCATAGTGCCCGGCTGCCCGGCAATCAATTCGGCATAGGGACGAAGCTCCGACGAACTACCAATCATAAACGCAGCCTGCGCATCAAAGCTCACCTCATCAAGCGCAGCTTTACTGGCTTTAGTGGTCAGTTCGTGACAGAAAAACGCTTTAGCACCGCTATCTTGCAAAATATATGCAACCTCAGGGCCGGCCAGGTGCCAGTTGATCGGCACAAGAAAAAATCCAGCCTGGGTTACGGCCAGGTGCAGTGCGATATATTCGGCGCAGTTTGGCAGCATTGCCGCTACTGTATCGCCCTTTTCAAGACCAAGCTGGCGCAGGCCGTGGACGATTTTGTTACATTCTTCCAGTAGCTCTCCGCGACTCCACTCCCGACCATCGGGTGCAACTAACGCCAGATGTTGCGGATTTTCTTGTGCAAAGTTCCAAAAACCTAGCTTCTTCATAACTCTCTCGATTCTATTCAATTCTTATTTTTGTTGTTGAGCAGTCGTGAGAACGACTATTTTTTAATCAGCTTGCTCGACAATTTATCGATCTTTTCACCATAGGGCGGCAACAATCCGGCCAGCTTTGGCAGATTCAATACTCCCTGTTTAAATACCGACTTAGCGTGGCTGAAGGTCTTGAACCCCTCCCGGCCATGGTAATGCCCCATGCCACTTGCCCCGACACCGCCAAAAGGCAGATCGTCACAAGCAAAGTGCATGGCGATATCATTGACCGTCATCGCGCCGGCCAGGGTATTTTTAACTATCTTGTCCTGTTCAGCCTTGTCATTACCGAAGTAATACAACGCCAGTGGATTAGGCCGGTTATTGATATCGTTGATGCACTGATCGAGGCTGTCATAGCTGCGCACACAGAGAATCGGGCCAAACAACTCCTCCTGCATAACCAGCATATCGTCGGTTGGATTGATCACCAGATGCAGCGGAATTTTGTGTTTGCTACGGTCATCCCATGCTGCCTGTGTCGTATCAAGGGAGATAACCTCTGCTCCTTTAGACACCGCATCATCAAGATAGCTTTTCACACGATCATAATTAGCTTCATTGATCAGCGAGACAAAGTCAGGATTATCCTGAAATGATGGAAACGTACGGGCAACGATCTGCTGGCACTGATCAACAAAGGTTTCCAGTTTAGCCGCCGGGACAAAACAGTAATCCGGGCTGATACAAACCTGCCCTCCATTCATCGTCTTAGCCGCCATAATTTTCTCGGCGGCATCTTCCAGCTTGTAGCTATCGGAAATAATAACCGGTGATTTACCGCCCAGCTCCAGCGTCACCGGAGTCAGATTCTCCGCTGCAGCCTGCATTACCATCTTGCCTATATGCCCGGCCCCGGTGAAAATAATATGATCTAACGGCAGTTTGCTAAACGCAGCACCGGTAGCCACACCACCGGTAACCACCACTACTTCATCGGCACTGAAATATTCAGCAAACAACTGTTGCATCAGTGCTGCTGTATTAGGCGTAAATTCGGAGGGTTTTATCATCGCCCGGTTGCCGGCACCCAGGATATCCGCCAACGGACTGAAGATCATATTCACCGGTACATTCCAGGGCGTCATAATGCCGACAACACCCTTGGGCTGATAATGAATCTCGCTCCGGCCACCCAGCAGATTGGTTGGGAAAATCGCTTTGCGGCGTTCCACCTTCATCCACTTCTTCAGGTTTTTCTTTACGAACTTCAGGTTTTGTAGCGAGATGAACAGATCGGTCAGTCGGGTGACATACTTTGAGCGGCAGCCGAAATCTTTTTCGACCGCCTCACAGATACGATCCTGATGGGTAACGATCATATCGATACAACGATCAATACGACCGATACGGGTGGCAATACTTGGGTAAGGATCAGCAGCGATCGCTAAGCGCTGCTTATTCAGCAGAGCTGTCAGCGCCTCTTGCGTCATATCCTGGTTAATAGTTTGCGCCGGGCTAGCTTCAACCTTCGGTACCGTGCTGGCAATAGCAGACATCGTTCATAACCTCTAATAAGCTTGCCCAGATACACCGCATAAGCGATCAACACTCCTGCTTATCGCGGTATGTATAAAAAGGGCCACTAGTCATCCGTGGCGACGGCAAACGACAGCTAATAATCTATTCTGGAGCCCTCTCTGGCACTTAATCAGCACTTCCCTGAAGGAGGTCAAACAGACTCATTAACCTGGCTGTCGTTCAGCCACTTAAGTAATGCTCCTGAAACCGGTCCTCGATAATGGATGGCCGATAAATCAGGAATTTCATTAAGGCTAACCCGACGGCTACTATATTCGAACTTTATTTTTTGAATGAAACACTATTCATGAATCTTATAATAGATTCGAGGTTAAAGTAGCGTATCAAAGGCCTTGCCACTTAAGCACCTTTTAAGATACTCGGAGAACATCCTGACCTTAGGCGATATATGTTTTCGTTGTGGATAAATCAGCGATATCGGTAGTTCCTGCACCTTATACTCAGGCAATAATACTTCCAGGCGGCCAGTCGCCAGCGCTTTACCGATCGCGTAGTTGGGCAGGATAGCAAGCCCGCCACCGTTCAGGGCTGCCTCGCGCGTGGCTTGTGCATCATTAGTTGAAAAACGACTATTGATGTTGCAGGTATATTCCCGGTTACCTTTATACAGAGTAAGCGTCTCATAGGGCGGACGGTTCGGTGCAAGCCAGCGAATATAGCTGTAATTCTCTATTTCTGACGGATGATGCGGGCGTCCGCACCGGTCAAGATATTCCGGCGCGGCACATAGCATAAACTTCACCGTAAACAACTCAACCGCGACCAGGCTCGAGTCAGCCAGCGCCCCCATCCTGAGCGACAGGTCATAGCCCTCGCCGATCAGATCCGATAGCTGTTCCGAGTAATGCAGCTCGACACTGACGTCAGGATAGAGCGCCAGAAAGCCGGGGACCAGCGCGGCAATGACTGTATTACCGAACAATGGTGAGACGCTGATTTTCAGCGTTCCCTGCGGCGCCTCGCGATAAAGGCTTAATTCCTCTTTTGCCTGTTCAAGTTCCTGCCGGATATGTCGGCAACGCCGGTACAGCGCCTCCCCCTCTTCGGTGACATTCAGCTTACGGGTTGAGCGCTGGAGCAATCGCACGCCCAGTGCTTTTTCCAGTTCGCTCACCTTTTTACTCACCGATGACTTAGCCATACCCAGCTGTTCCGCGGCCTTAGAGAAGCTACCGGACTCTAATACCCGGGCGAAAATCATCATATTTTGCAGTTCTTGCATATCAGGGTCTCTGTTGCCGGATCATCACGTGGAGCAGCCGAAACATTGTTCGCCACAGGAAACAATGAATTCATTATAGCCATATTTATCACATCACAGGAAACCCATATACTGAATCTATACTGATGAAAGCTGGTTCAACTTTTTTGCTCGTTACTGACATTAAAAATGAATCAGCCGCTGAATCGACAACCAGCCCCGATCGAGGCCTTTACGCTATGTCCCATCTCTCTGTTACTGAAGCTCTGACAACACGAAAATCCGTCCGCGTATTTGATGACAAACCTGTTCCTCAATCCCTGCTGCGGGAGATACTGGCACTGGCGGGACGCTCCGCCTCAGGTGGTAACGTGCAGCCCTGGAAAGTCGACGTACTTACCGGTGATGCCCTGAAACAACTGGCCGGGACCGTGCAAGGTTTTATTCAGAACAGCGGTGGTAAAACCGAGCCTGAATTCCCGACCTACCCGAACAAAATGGCTGATCCTTATCACGAGCGTCGTGGTACCTGCGGTGAAGTGATGTATGAAGCCCTGGGCATCGCCCGTGACGATAAGATGAAACGGATCATGCAGACCATGAAGAACTATGACTTCTTCGGCGCACCGGTCGGTATTATTCTGAGCATGGAACGGGAGATGGGACAGCCGCAATGCCTGGACATCGGCATCTACATGCAGAGCATCATGCTGCTGGCCAAAGAGCGCGGTCTGGATACCTGCCCGCAGGTAAGCTGGACCGTATTCCCACAACCGGTCAGAGAAGCGCTTGGACTGGACGACAATATGAAAATTATGGCCGGCATCTGCCTCGGCTATAAAGCTGAAGACCAGCCGGTTAATGAGCTCAGCCAGGCCCGTGCAGAGCTGAGTGACTACGTTACCTTCCGCGGCTTTGAATAAACATTGGCATAGTGACTTAAGCGCTCTCAGGAAGTAGTCACCGAAACCAACAACAGGGCTGAACAGCCCTGTTGTTACACTATACAACTACCGGCTTTTTAATTAGCTCTCAAAATACCATCCAGCGGAAACAAACCCTGAAACAAGTCCAGCAAGCTCGTTCCACTTTTATAGCCGGGGGCAGGAGTTGTGCAGAGCCAGTATAGTTTTGTGTATTCGCTGACCTCATCCTTGCTGTAAATCATGTCCGGCACTTCAATCTTAGTTATCGCCCGGCAACCCTCTGACTTATCAGCAACATAATCACGGCAGGCACTAAGTTCAAAATTGTAGTCTTCCGCATTGAGTTCGCACTGCTGAACAGCATGATTCTCTATGATTTTAAAATACTCTGCTTTAGTGACGACTATCGTACCTATATCTTTATACTCAGCACCTTTATATTCAGCAGCACTGACAAGACCCGATATAAGTACAAGGCCTATTACAGGGAACAGCATTATTGATTTAAGCATGAAGTACATCCTTGTGACTCTGCCTGATGATAATCTCTAAAGAACGTTATGGGATTTATCCTCCTTTTACCAGCTGCCAGATAGCCCGCTCACTGCCAGATTCCCCAAAACTGCTTTTGCGGTCTATTATGAAATTATCCGGTCGGCAGAGTAACTCCCTGTAAAGCGGCCGTAACACGGGATTATGCTTATGAGCTCTGGCCTGAGTACCGTATTGAATATACTGACTAAATGGCACTGCACGCCGCAGCAGGCGATTAACATTCTGCATCTGCAAGCGAACGAGCCATTTCCGGAATACCTGAGCGAAGAGCAGCTACAGCGTGTCAGCTATGTGCTCAACATTCATACTTCCCTGACCACCGTCTTTAAAGATTCTGATAATGTCTACGGCTTCATGACACAGCCGAATAACGATCCCTGCTTTGCCGGTCACACACCACTGGAACTGATCGGCAGCGGCGACTTAACCGCACTGGAACAGACCTGCTGGCATATCGATTCCATGCGGGTTGCCTGAGTGTACTCATACCTGCCCCCTTCCCTGGTTCCCCTAAAAGAACAGGTTAAATAACAAACCAGCAAGTATAGCCATGGCGAAGATCACCAGCAGGAAGGCGATGATCATTGGCTTCCTGAACATTGATTTCAGCAGTATAACCTCCGTCAGGCTCGCGCCGGCACTGCCGATAATCAGCGCCATTATTGCCCCCATGCCCATTCCTTTTGCGGCCAGTGCTGCTGATAACGGGATCACCGCCTCAGCACGTATATAAAGTGGAACACCGATCACTGCAGCCACAGGAATAGCAAACAGATTATCGGCACCGGCATATTGCACGATCAGGTCTGCCGGTATGAAACCATAAGTAAAGGCACCTATAGCGATACCCAGCAGCAGGTAAGGCAGCACTTTTGTAAACTGACTCCAGGTTTCCTGCCAGATTCGGCTCCAGCGATTGCGATTCTCAGAGGCATTTTCAAGTGCGATGGCACCACCACAACCAACCTTTTCTGCGTCTGATTCTATTCCTGCATCGGTAACTGAACCTGTAGCTTCGCAGGCAACGGAATTAACTGTCGATTTTTCAGCACTACCGGAACAACCTGTAACAGGCTTGTCACCAAATACTTCAGGCCGAATATAGCGCTCGAAGTTCATCTTCTCCAGGCAATACCCGGCGGTAACTGAAACCACCAGAGCGATAGAGGAATATATCAGTGTCACCTGCCAGCCAAAGGTCGCCAGGAACAGCCCGATAATGATGGGATTCAACAGTGGGGAAGTGAACAGGAAAGTGATCGTAGGTCCAAATCCTGCCCGGGCTTTGAGTAACCCGGTCAACATAGGAATGGTTGAGCAACTGCAAAAAGGGGTAAGCCCGCCAAGTATAGCGGCGGAAAAATAGCCTTTACCGCTTTTTGAGCTAAGAATCTTTTGAATCTTATCGGCAGGTATCAGCTCCTGAATCACCCCCACAATAAAGCTGATAACCAAAAACAGCAGGGTCAGTTCTACACCTAAGTAGATGAACATACTTAATGCTTCTTCAAGCATAGAAATCATATCGTCAGACATATATAAATCCATATTTCTAAAATAATAGAAATATAATGTTCAACCTGCTTTGCCCTGTCAACATATTTCCAGTATTATCGAAATATAATTTTAGGAGCGAACCAACTATGCAGATTGAAACTGCCGCCAAACGACTTGCAGAATTAGGCCATACGACACGCCTGGAAATATTTCGCTACTTAGTCAAAGGCGGCCATCAGGGGGTATCGGTTGGTGAGATCCAGTCTGCGCTGGAGGTGCCGGGTTCGACGCTATCGCATCACATTACACGCCTGGTTTCTGTTGGTCTGGTTATTCAGCGCAGAGAAGGCAGAACGCTATACTGTGTGCCTCAGTACAGCGAGCTTGATGAGCTGATCGGGTTCCTTCAGGAGGAGTGTTGCATCAATGAATGTGATTAGCTGATTTAGCTACCCGTTATATGCGTTGTTGCGGCCGGTGTTTTCAGCCATGGCCTCAAACATGCTTCAATATCTGCTGCGCCTCTTCGGTCCCCAGTAAACGCGATTCCCTTAGCGCAATTAACCACTGACCTTGTTGCTTCTCGAAACGCCATTCATTGATACTTAAACGCATCAGGCCAAACGCGTCACCCTGCTTGCGATACAGTCTGGAATAGCCCACCGCTGTAGCTTTATGGCCTGTTACCTCAACATAGAATGGCCCCACCGTATGAGCACAATCGGGTAACAACGAACGGTGCATCGGTGAATTCAGCATGTTCGCTATCGCCTGATATCCTTCAAGCCGCAGATCCTCTGCACCATGTTCCGCGGTTTCCTGCTCGCTACGACCAGCACCTGGGGCACTGACTACAAACACCGCTTGTTTGGTGTGACAACCAACCGCCGCTGACGTATCACCACAATCAACCGCCAGGCTGTAGCGGGTTATCAGATTGCGTATTGCCAATTCAGCCTCGGCTTGCTCCAGCCGCTGCTCCAATGCTTCGAGACGGGCTTCAATAGTCATAAGATAGGACCTGCTTGTTTTCAGATGTAAGTTTTCTGATATGAGTTTTCTGATGTTGGTAGCCACCAATATAACCATTCCATAGCTTTGTTTTATCACGCTTATGGACTATGCCAGCATTGTTGCCCCTCCCTGTTTAAGGGTCCCCGGGACCTATTCGCAGGCTCCCCGGATCTACACCCGGACACTAAAAAGGGGCTACCCGGCTATGGGTGCCCCGTTTAATAAAAGCGCAAATTGCTAATTTCAGATACTAATTACAGTTACTACTTACAGGCCCACTTATAGATGCTGATTACAGGAGCTATTTAAAGATCCAGACCAGCATCCTCGATCGCCTGCAAGACGATACCTCTGTTCTGGATCTCGGCACTGAGGATCAGTGCCAGCTTGGTCAGGTAAAGAGTTTGTTTATCACCCGCCTGATCAATCCCCTCAGCCAGGGAGTCATAGACCAGCTCAAGATCGGTCACTGCAATATTTCGGTTTGTCATAGCTAAGCTCCTCTGATGTTATTAATGACGCCCTGAATGACCGGTAGCCACGCTGATTGCCTGCCGCAACTGATCTGCACTGACTTCTGACCAGCGGGCACAGATATGCTGATCCGGGCGTACCAGATAAGCCGTGAAGCTGGCGCTGTTATAGACCGCCGCACTGTTGTTATCCGGGTCATGGATGTGGGTTGTTCCCGGGGTAGATTTCAATGCCGCTGTAATCGATAAAATATCAAAAGGGATACCCTGCTGACGCAGATCTGCAGCGGTGTCTATCAACGCCTGATCAACCTTGCCATCACTGCTGAAACAGAGCAGATAGAATGCCGCCCCCATATGATCCATCAGATAACTCTTATCAGAGTTCTGCTGCAACAGTTTCACATTGGCGACCGGATAGCCCGGCACTAAACCGCTATCTTGCAGACTCGCTGATGTTTCAGTGTCACAGCTATTCAGAACTGAAGTCAGATAATTATGGGGCCGGGAAGTACGCCAGTGATACAGCGGCCGGACAAAATCCTGAGTCAGGGAGAGCGAAAGAGTGGCGTTACGCAGTAAGGCATAGCCTTGCGTAGGCGGCGTCATAAAGCGGGTACTCTTACCGGCTTCATCGATGATCTCCCAGGCAGCAGTAACCCGCTCCTGAGAATAGCTATCCAGCAGCGCTTTACCACCCCAGCCTTTAATGGTGGCCGCCAGTTTCCAGCCCAGATTATGGCCATCCTGCCAGCCGGTATTGGCACCACGCACGCCAAAGATCGGCAGCATATGGGCTGCATCACCGGCAAAGCAGACCCGCTTGTGGATATAGTTCTGCAGGGTCATCGCCCGGGCGGAATAGACCGAACACCAATCAATCTCCCAAGTACTGGTAACACCGATCATGTCCAGTTGTGCCTGAATGCGGGAGTGCAGTAGCTCAGGTTCAAGCGCCTGCTCCGGAGTTTCGCCTTTTGGCAGCTGATAATCGATACGCCAGATATTACCCGGCTCGCGGTGCATTAATACGGTGTTCCCGGGGTTCCAGTCGGGATCGAAAAATGCCAGCCGTTCTGTCGGCAGGTCGATATTGATCTCAATATCGGCAATAACAAAATGGCCTTCAAACGAATCGCCATCCATTCTCAGTCCCGTCAGACCTCGTACCCGGGAGTGGGCCCCGTCCGCCGCAATCAACCACTCTGTCTGCAGATCATATTCACCGTCAGGAGTATCCACCCGTACTACAGCGATCTCATCGTTGCGGGGAATATCGATGACCTTGCTGCCCCAGCGCAGGTCGATCAGCGGGTTCTGTTCGATCTGTTCCACCAGGTACTGTTCAAGATATTGCTGCTGCAGATTATTCATCGGCGCGTAACGGCTGTTTTCATTCACCGGCGCTTCCATCCGGAATACCCGCTTGCCACGATAGATCGAGTTACCCGCATGCCAGGGCAAAGCACTCTCCATCATTCGATCGGCAACACCGACCTGCTGCAGGATCTCCATTGAACGATGGGTAAATACGATCGCCCGACTGCCTTCTGATACCTGTACCGCGGCTTCAAGAATCACCACAGGTATCTCATAACGGGCCAGATCCAGGGCCATTGCCAGCCCTACTGGACCCGCTCCGACAATAACAACCGGGTGCAGCGGTGCTTCCCCCTGCAGCTCCGGCGGAGAATTAAATGGGTATACCTGGTAATCGTAATAGAGCGATTTACGGGGTGTTATATCAGGACTGTGCATTCTCTTTTTACCTTTTCTTATTCTCTGTGCATTCAGAGTAAGGTGATTAGATGCTGTCGCACGTCCCTATAAAAGAGGTACAAATAATATTACTACTATGCCTACAATGGGAATCAGAAATGCTGCCAAAGGCAACGAAGATGACAACAGATTCCATACCCGACCTGTTCGACCGTTTGGCAAGTCCTCTCGCGGCTTGCATCGATAAACTGGGCAGTGGCCAGTTTTATCCCCGCTACTTTCAGATGATGAAGCTGCTGGCCCGGATCGACCAGTATATGGTATTTGAGTTCTCCCCCGGTGGTGAGCATGCTTCCTGCCGGCTGGCCCACAACGTACAACGTCCGGAACTCGGACTGCAACTGGCATCCCTCTATCTGGACGGTGCTTACCTGGATGACCCTCTACTTAAACAATTACGGGACAAATCACTGCTGGATCCTGAGACTCCCGCCTGTACTCTGCTGGAAAAACGCACCCTGCCACCGGTATACCGTCGCCGCTTTTTTAATGTTCCGGATTTCGATGAGAAATTTGCCTTCGTCATTAACGATAACGACAGTGGTCACCTGTTCTATGTCAACTTCTATCACCAGCACAGCGCAGGCTTCGAATCGACTGAGCTGGAAGACCTGCGCCGGTCCAGCAGCTTAATCGGGACCCTGCTGCTGCGTCAGTTTCGAAATGAACGTAATCAGCGGAGTGAGGTTCAATCACTCCTGATGGCAGGTTTGTCAGAAAGAGAAGCCCAGATCTGTGGCATGCAACTGAAAGGACACACCGCTAAAACCATCAGTAACGAACTGGAAGTAGCAGAATCGACAGTCATTACTTACAAAAAACGGGCATATCAAAAACTGGGCATTCGCAGGAAATCCGAACTGCTTAAGTTTGTCAGGGCCTGATTCCAATTCCCTGGAACCAGCAGCCGAATTACGGCAACAACACCAACTTGCCAATAAATTTCTTCGCTATAAAAGCCTGTTGCGCCTGAGTGATATTCTGCAGCACATACTGTGCTGATACCAAAGGCTTCAGCTCGTCTCTTTCAATATAACTAACCAGGTTTTCAAACACATGTCGGGGCTGATAAGTACAGCCAAAGAAACTCAGATCTTTCAGGTAGAGTGTCCGTACATCCATCTCAACCATGGGCCTGCCAATCGCACCTGCGACGGTATAGCGCCTGCCCCGGATGCACCGGTAATCAGAACAATTACTCCCGCCTGAATATTAACCCTGTCGGTCATATTCTCCGCGGTGGAATAAGCACAAGGAAAGGAGGCCAGCTCAGCACCGCTCAGCAGACTGTCTACAGCAAAAGCTTCACTACAACGGGCAACCGCATATTGCGCAAAACCACCATCGCACTCAGACCCGAAAGTGATGCACCATGAGAATTGCCGTCTTTAAAAGGCGCCTGCAGCGTACGCACCACTACCCGTCCATCAATCCGGGACGGAGCAACCTGCTCACCAACTGCAATGACCTCACCACAACAGTCTCCCCCTGAATTCGTGGTAACAGCAAAGTTACGCCTGACCAGCTGACATCGTCATCATCGGCGCTGTCAAAGCCTTGTTCAGCAGCGGCCCCTGCCCCTAAGTAACAAGCTAAACTGGCACTTGGCCCTTATTTACAAGTTTGCAACACTCAGATCTGTCGTTAAACACCGGAAAAGATCATGTCACAACTTTTTATATAGACAGCCCCGGCCCCTATTTGACTGGCTAAACTGACACTTGGCTCTTATTAGCGAGTTTGCAACACTCAGATCAGTCGTTAAACACCGGAAAAGATCATGTCACAACTTTTTGATATAGACAGCCCCGGCCCCTATTTGACTGGCTAAACTGACACTTGGCTCTTATTAGCGAGTTTGAAACACTCAGATCTGTCGTTAAATACCGGAAAAGATCATGTCACAACTTTTTGATATAGACAGCCCCGGCTCCTATTTGACTGGCTAAACTGACACTTGGCTCTTATTAGCGAGTTTGCAACACTCAGATCAGTCGTTAAACACCGGAAAAGATCATGTCACAACTTTTTGATATAGACAGCCCCGGTCCCTATTTGACTGGCTAAGCTGACACTTGGCTCTTATTAGCGAGCTTGCAACACTCAGATCTGTCGTTAAATACCGGAAAAGATCATGTCACAACTTTTTGATATAGACAGCCCCGGCCCCTATTTGACTGGCTAAACTGACACTTGGCTCTTATTAGCGAGTTTGCAACACTCAGATCAGTCGTTAAACACCGGAAAACATCATGTCACAACTATTCGATAACTGGCCCGATCCATACGAGCAATGGTTTCACAGCCCGATTGGTGCATTGGTTAAAGCAGCTGAACTTAAGCTGGTACTGAGACTGGTACAGCCGCAACAGGGGGAATCTATTCTGGATGCTGGTTGTGGCAGCGGAATATTTACCCAGCCACTGGCTAACGCCGGCTGTCGAATTACCGGCCTGGATATTTCAGTACCCATGCTTAACCGGGCCCTGCACCGGCTGCCAGAGCAATCATTTCTGGCGGCTAATATCTGTGACCTGCCCTTTGCCGATAACCACTTCGACAAGACAGTTTCTATAACCGCACTGGAATTCATCGAAGATGGCCAACAAGCCATAGCCGAGTTATTCCGGGTAACTAAGCCAGGCGGCACCGTCGTGGTTGCCACCCTGAACAGTCTCAGCCCATGGGCAACCCGACGTACCGATACGGCAAAAAAGAATCAGGATTCGGTGTTTAATCACGCAATATTCCGTAGCCCGGATGAACTACTCAACCTGGCTCCGGTATCAGGCGAGACTTATACAGCCGTACACTTTGCCAAAGACTGTGATCCTGAACTCGCCGCTACGATTGAACAACAACGGCAGGTGGAATGCCTGGATAGCGGTGCTTTTCTGATTGGTTGCTGGAAAAAGAGCTGACGCAGACATATCCGAATACCTGCAGCAAAGTTTTTTCGATCCTACCTTCTGAGCCCACTGAAGAGCTTGTAAAATACAATTATAAATTCAAATAGAGCGCTTTCAGCTTTTCCTATTCAGGGAGAGATGTTGGGTTACGCTACGCTAACCCAACCTACAGTTCTGAGGAACTTGTAAGACACAATTAGGAATTCAAATAGAGTACTTTCAACTTTTCCTATTCTGGGAGAGATGTTGGGTTACGCTACGCTAACCCAACCTACAGTTCTGAGGAACTTGTAAGACACAATTAGGAATTCAAATAGAGCGCTTTCAACTTTTCCTATTCTGGGAGAGATGTTGGGTTACGCTACGCTAACCCAACCTACAGTTCTGAGGAACTTGTAAGACACAATTAGGAATTCAAATAGAGTACTTTCAGCTTTTCCTATTCTGGGAGAGATGTTGGGTTACGCTGCGCTAACCCAACCTACAATTCTGAGGAAGTGACTCCCCATCGCGCCTCCTACAAAAAACACATCTTACGAAACAATTAACAGTCGAATCGGTAATGCTCAAAAAAAAAACGCTTTTAGGCTTTTTCTAGCCACTGGCAGGAAGGCCTGCCTTCCGTTCTAGCTTGTCGCGAAGCGACGATCTAGCCACGGCTCTTAAACGACCTACCATTTACCCGCCATCTGCATGATAATTACGTTACTAGAATATACGGACCCTCACATGCTAATTCCTGAAATATCCGGCTATCATGCCCATGTTTACTTCGATGCTGATACCCTTGATCAGGCAACAACCCTTTGCCACCGTGCTAAGGATGAGATGGCCGTGGCGATGGGGCGGATTCACCGGCAACCGGTTGGCCCCCACCCTTGCTGGAGCTGCCAACTGACTTTCCCCGCCGAACAGCTCGGAGAGATTTTGCCCTGGCTAAGCTGGAACCGGGATGGACTGACGGTATTTATCCATCCGCTTGGCGAAGATGCCCTGGCCGATCATACCCGTCATGTTATCTGGCTCGGCGAAAGTAAGAAGCTGGATATTTCTATCTTCCTGTAACAGGTTCAGCAACAGCTCCTAAGCTTTCCTCCATTAAACTTACTTTCCATTCCTAAGGTTCCACATTTTCCGGCCAGCTAGCCGCCGCCCAGACATCAGTCCAAATTATCTGTATTCGTCCAGAACTGGCCTGTATGCGACAATCCTTACCGGTTTTAAGCTATATTCTGGCCCCTCAGCGACACATATAGTGCCAACCAACGAACCAAAAACCACCAAACCCTCTAAAAACTCCTGCTTCTGCGCCGATCTCCCTCAAAACAACAACAACAGTCACTCAAGACAACTACCATAAACGACCCCTGCCCATCCTTGACTTTTGATCAGAGAATAGCCAAAGTTGTTTTTAATTAAACGATCAATTAATAAAAAATCATTTACTGCTAAGCTGTACCGACAGCGACATAACAGGTCTGACAACACAGACCAGCAGAAGATTGACAGCGAAATATAAACATCGTTGCTTTGCTAACTAAGCAAGACAACAAAAATGCGGGATACAGACAGATGCAACAATCTCTATACATCAACGGTCACTACCAGGACGCTACGTCCGGTGAGACTTTTATCACTCGCAACCCGGCTACTGGTGAAATTCTGGCGGAAGTCCAGCAGGCATCTCTGGCAGATGTTGACCAGGCCGTCGCAGCAGCACAGCAGGGTTTCAAAGTCTGGTCTGCGATGAGTGGTGTGGAACGTGGCCGTATCCTGATGCGCGCTGTCGCCATCCTGCGTGAACGTAATGATGAACTGGCCATGCTGGAAGTTCTGGATACCGGTAAACCGCTGCAGGAAGCCAACTGCGTCGATATCGCAACCGGCGCCGATGTTATCGAATACTACGCCGGCCTGGCTGCAACCATTCATGGGCAGCAACAGGATCTGGGTGGCAATAACTTCTTCTACAGCCGTCGCGAGCCGCTGGGTATCTGTGCCGGTATCGGCGCCTGGAACTATCCGATCCAGATCGCAATGTGGAAATCAGGCCCTGCGCTGGCGGCCGGTAACTGCATGATTTTCAAACCTTCTGAAGAAACTCCACTGAGCGTACTCAAGCTGGCTGAGATCTTTACCGAAGCGGGTCTTCCCGACGGTGTATTCAATGTAGTTCAAGGCGACTACCGGGTCGGTCAGGCGCTGTCCCGCCACCCGGAGATTGCCAAAGTATCCTTCACCGGTGAGTGCGGTACCGGCAAAAAAGTGATGGCTGATGCCGCCGGCTCACTGAAAGAGGTAACCATGGAGCTGGGTGGTAAATCACCGCTCATCGTATTCGGCGATGCCGATCTTGAAAACGCAGTATCCGGCGCCCTCCTCGCTAACTTCTATACCCAGGGCGAAGTCTGTACTAACGGCACCCGGGTGTTTGTTCACGACAGCCTGTACGACGAATTTGTCAGCAAAGTAGCCGAGCGTACCGAACGGATGATTATCGGCGATCCGACCGACTTGAATACTCAGGTTGGCGCGCTGATCTCATCCCAGCATATGGAAAAGGTTCTCGAGTTTATCGAAGCGGCTAAAACGGCCGGTGCCCGACTCGTTTGTGGCGGTGAACGTGCCACTGAAAGCGGTCTGGAGAACGGCTACTTCGTCAAACCCACCGTATTTGCCGACTGCAGCGATGATATGCCCAACGTCAAAGAAGAGATCTTTGGTCCGGTAATGTCGATCCTGCGCTTCAGCGATGAAGAGGAAGTGATCCACCGCGCCAACGATACCGAGTACGGTCTGGCTGCCGGCGTATTCTCCACTAACTTCTCCCGCGCGCATAGGGTTATCGCCCGCTTGCAGGCGGGTATCTGCTGGATCAATACCTGGGGCGCTTCACCAGCTGAGATGCCGGTAGGCGGCTACAAGCAATCCGGTATCGGCCGCGAGAACGGCATTGAAACCCTGAACCACTACACCCAGGTCAAGAGTGTCTACGTCGAGCTGGGCGATGTCGAATGTCCTTATTAACGCTCCATATTTAACAAAGCTTATTTAGCAGCCCTGAAAAAAGGGCATCGCACTAAATAGCTTTACCGGCCGTATCCAGTATATACGGCCGCTGATTTCAGTTTGTTTAAGCGGGCAGTAACAGAATGACAAATAATAAAAATTACGATTACATCATTGTAGGAGCCGGTTCCGCCGGTTGTGTATTGGCCAATCGCCTGACCGAAGACGGCAAGCATAGTGTTCTGGTTCTCGAAGCCGGAGGCAGTGATAAAAGTATCTTTATCCAGATGCCGACCGCCCTCTCCTATCCGATGAATACACCGAAATACGCCTGGCAGTTTCATTCTGAGCCGGAGCCTTTTCTGGATGGCCGTTCAATGCACTGTCCACGGGGCAAAGTGCTGGGCGGCGGATCTTCCATTAACGGCATGGTATATGTCCGCGGCCACGCCTGCGACTTCGACGAGTGGCAGGAAAATGGTGCCGATGGCTGGGGTTACCAGCAGTGCCTGCCGTATTTCAAGAAAGCAGAAACCTGGAACAAAGGCGAAGATAATTACCGTGGCAGCGAAGGCCCGCTAAGCACCTGCAGCGGCAACGATATGAAGCTGAACCCTCTGTATCAGGCCTTTATCGATGCCGGCGAAGACGCTGGCTACCCTACCACCGAAGATTACAACGGCTACCGTCAGGAAGGCTTCGGCACGATGCACATGACAGTCAAAAATGGCGTCCGTGCATCAACTTCCAATGCCTATCTGCGTGATGCGATGAAACGCAGCAACCTGACCCTGATCAGCGGTGTTCTGACCCGCCGGGTAATAATGGATGGCAAGCGCGCAACCGGTATTGAATATGAGAAAAGCGGCAAAATCACGACAGTAACTGCCAACACCGAAGTCATTCTTGCCGCAGGCTCCGTGGGTTCCCCCCAACTGCTGCAATTGTCAGGCATCGGGCCGAAGAACGTGCTGCAGGAAGCTGGCGTTGAGGTCATCCACGATTTGCCCGGCGTCGGAGAGAATTTGCAGGATCATCTGGAAATTTACTTCCAGTACCACTGTAACCAGAAGATTACCCTGAACGGTAAACTCGATCTGGTCAGCAAAGGCATGATCGGCACCCGCTGGATGCTGTTTAAAGATGGTCTGGGTGCTACCAATCACTTTGAATCCTGCGCCTTCATCCGTTCTCGCAAAGGATTAAAGTGGCCTAACCTGCAATATCATTTCCTGCCGGCAGCGATGCGCTACGACGGTGGCAAGGCGATCGACGGTCATGGTTACCAGGTTCATGTTGGCCCGAACAAGCCAGAAAGCCGCGGCCGCATCTGGATCAAGTCAGCTGACCCTAAAGCCAAGCCCGGTATCGTCTTTAACTACATCGGCACCGAACAGGACAAGCAGGACTGGCGTGACTGTATCCGCCTCAGCCGTGAGATTCTGCATCAACCGGCGATGGATCAGTTCCGTGGTGACGAGATTCAGCCGGGACTGCATATTACCAGCGATGAAGAGATCGATAAGTGGGTACGCGAGAACGTTGAAAGCGCCTACCACCCTTCATGCAGCTGCAAAATAGGTGCGGATAACGATCCGATGGCGGTTCTGGACAGCCAGTGCAAAGTGCGTGGCATTGAAGCACTGCGCGTAGTGGACTCCTCCATCTTCCCCACCATTCCGAACGGTAACCTGAACGCGCCGACCATCATGGTGGCGGAAAAAGCCGCCGACATGATTCTGGGTAAACCGCAGCTGCCAGCAGCCGGAGTCAACGTCTGGATCGATGATCAGTGGCAACAGCGCCAGCGTATTGGCACAGCGAAAAGACCTTTAGACAACAACACGGAGATTAAACAGGCAGCGGGGTAATCCCATAGCCGGCGGCGATCCACTACAGAGATTGCCGCAGCCTTCGCCTTTACCGGCGCAGGTTCTGTAAGAGCAACCGAGAAGACCGTACTTTCAGACAATAAAAATAAGGTAGAAAACTCATGACGACTCGACAGAAAACAACCAGCCCTAAGCACAACCTGTTGCGCGGTATTACCGTCGCGATCGGGATGTCTGCATCGATGGCCTTCGCCGGCCAGTGCGACACTGTGCGCTTTTCTGATGTGGGCTGGACCGACATCACTGCGACCACCGCGGTCACCAGTGAAGTAGTTCAAGCGTTGGGCTACAAGCCAACCACGCAGCTGCTCTCAGTGCCGGTTACTTACACCTCGCTGGCCAATAACGATATCGACGTATTTCTGGGTAACTGGATGCCAACCATGGAAGCCGATATCGCCAAATACCGTGAGGCCGGTACTGTCGAGACCGTCCGTGCAAATCTGGAAGGGGCAAAATACACCCTGGCGGTGCCTAAGTACGTCTATGACGCCGGTGTTAAAAGTTTTGCCGATATCGCCAAATTCAAAGATAAGTTCAAGGGCCGTATGTACGGCATCGAACCGGGCAACGATGGCAACCGCCTGATGCAGGATATGATCGACAAGGACGCCTTTGGTCTGAAAGGCTTTAACCTGGTGGAATCCAGCGAAGCGGGCATGATATCCCAGGTCAGCCGTTCGGCTAAGCGCGAACAGTGGGTGGTCTTCCTGGGCTGGGCGCCGCATCCGATGAATGCCAACATTGAAATGAAATACCTGGACGGTGGTGATGACTACTTCGGCCCGAACTACGGCGGTGCCAGTGTCTACACCAACGTACGCCAGAACTATGCACAGGATTGCCCGAATGTGGGTCGCCTGCTGCAAAACCTGTCCTTCAGCCTGGAAATGGAAAACGAAGTGATGGGTGCAATTCTGGATGATGGCGAGAAGCCTCAGATCGCAGCACGTAAGTGGCTGAAAACTAACCCTCAAGTGCTGGATAACTGGCTCAGCGGCGTGACTACCAAAGATGGTGGCGATGCACTAGCCGCAGTGCGCGGGCATCTGGATATCTGAATCCGGACAGCTGCTGCCGGTAACCATTTTTGGCAGCAGCTATACCCCGCATTGAATAGTTGTATTTGGCAGCCATTGGATACTGCAATGGCGCCATCTATCTGAAAGGCATATCTGAAGGGCAGTCCTATGAACTGGATTACTGAAAACAAACTCCCCCTGGGGAGCTGGATGGAAGCATTCGTCGACTGGCTGACGCTTAACGCTGCCGGCTTCTTCGATGCTATCTCTATCTCCCTGGAGTGGCTTATCATCTCTATGGTCGAGATATTCCAGTGGTTTCCACCATTTGTGCCGATGGCCATGACGGCGGCACTCGCCTGGGCACTGCACAGAAGTCTGCCTCTGGTTATTTTTGTGGTTGTCGCTCTGTTGCTAATCCTTAACCTCGGTTACTGGCAGGAGATGCTGGAAACCTTCGTCCTGGTTCTGGCGGCAACAACCTTGTCGGTGATGGTCGGTATCCCGATCGGCATCATGGCCGCACACAGGCCCTGGATGTATACCATACTTCGGCCAATTCTCGATCTGATGCAGACGATACCAACCTTCGTCTACCTGATTCCGACCCTGGTACTGTTTGGCCTGGGCGTAGTGCCAGGACTGATCTCCACTATTATTTTCGCGATCGCCGCACCGATCCGCCTGACCTATCTCGGTATCAGCCGGGTACCTGAAGATCTGATCGAAGCCGGTAAGGCGTTTGGCGCCACGCCGATGAAACTGCTCTATAAAGTCGAGTTGCCCGCGGCGATGCCTAACATTATGGCCGGTGTCACCCAATGCATCATGCTTTCACTATCGATGGTGGTTATAGCTGCCCTGGTAGGCGCCGATGGCTTAGGTAAACCGGTTATCCGGGCACTCAACACCGTCAATATATCCCAGGGCTTTGAAGCTGGCCTGGCCATTGTACTGGTCGCCATCATTCTGGACCGTATCTGTAAAGCACCAGGCGCTAAGGAGGAGGGTTAATTATGTCAGCAATCAGCATCCGTAATCTGGACGTAATTTTTGGCAATCAGATGATGATGAGCCTGAATCTACTGGACAAGGGAAAAACGCGCCAGGAAATAATCGAGAGCACTGGTGATGTCGTCGGCGTACAAAACGCCAACATTGAGGTCAAGCAGGGTGAAATCTGCGTTTTGATGGGACTATCAGGCTCGGGCAAATCCAGTCTGTTGCGTGCGGTTAACGGTTTAAACAAGATCAGTCGCGGTCAGCTGCTGGTGCAAGACGGTGATCAGATGGTGGATATCGCCAGCTGTGATGCCACAACCCTGCGCCATATGCGCACCCACCGCATCTCCATGGTGTTTCAGAAGTTTGCCCTGATGCCCTGGCAGACCGTTCTGGATAACGTCGCGTTCGGCCTTGAAATGCAAGGCATGGGCAAGCAGGAACGTCGCGCTAAAGCGATGGAAAAGTTAGAAATGGTAGGACTGGCGGAATGGAGCGGTAAGTACCCTCACGAACTTTCCGGCGGTATGCAACAACGAGTTGGTCTAGCCAGGGCCTTCGCCATGGACAGCGACATTTTGCTCATGGATGAGCCTTTTTCTGCCCTGGACCCGCTGATCAGAAGTCAGCTGCAGGATGAACTGATTGAGCTGCAGCAGCGGCTCAACAAAACCATCCTGTTTGTCAGCCACGACCTGGATGAAGCACTGAAGATCGGTACGAACATCGCGATCATGGAATCAGCCCGCATCATCCAGCACGGTAAACCCGAGGAGATAGTACTTAACCCAAGCAATGCCTACGTCGAAGATTTCGTCGCCCATACCAACCCATTGAATGTGTTGCGTGGTCGATCGTTGATGACTGATGCGACAACGTTGGAACGACTCGACGACATGCTGGTGCTTAACAGTAATGACAACACCTGTATCAGCACCGATCACTTTGGACAGGTGGTGTCGGCCAGCCGTCAGGGACAAACTCTGGCATTGCATGAATGGCAGGAAGGCCAGGATATCAGCCGGCTGCCCGAAGATGCCCTGGTGATGACAACCCCGGATATATCGATGCGTCAGGCCATTGAGATTCGCTACCGTACCGGTCAGCCGGTACTGCTTAACGAACAAAATAGCCTGGTTGGCATTCTGTCCGACAAAGATTTTTACCATGCCCTGCTGGGTAAGCACTTTACCGCCAGCGCCGCATGACAAGGCTATGACAGAAAGAGAACCTGTTCACTGGTAGAATGGAGTGAGTTGTCTGAACTCCCGGCACGGTTAACCTACCGTACCGGGATGACAGCAGCCAGTGACAATGGATTGAAGAGACAGCCGCACTCCACGCACAGTCTCTACAACTTTCTGAAAAATAAGCTCTGAAACACAAGTTCTATGCCAGACGATTTTTAGAAAAAATCAGGCCTGCCAGACAGGCCGGTAATATTATAAAAATAAGGAACCATTGCTCATGACTACCATACTCACGGTCGCCATCCTGGTGACACTGCTGACTTCGGCGTACATCGTCGTTCGGGCAGGTAATATTAACTGTAAAGGCGCGATGCCAAGCTCATTGTTTGCATTTATCGCGATACTGTTCACCTCGGGTCTCGATGTCGGTCTGATCATGTTCCCACTGACCGAGTTCCCGACCTATGCCGCCGAAGAGGTTTACCAGTTCACCAACCCACTGGCGATAGAGTTTGGCTTCTGGGGCTTTCTGGTATGGGGTTTCTATTTCCTGACCACCTTCTACTTCTGTGTCATCGAACCGAAAGTGAAGTTGTTTGAGATCCCTGTTATCAAACTGGTTAATAACATAGTTATCATTGGCACCTGTGCTTTCACCGGCTTCCTGTTCCTGAGCTACCTGCCAAGTTACGTCGAAGGCATCTCAGATCCGGTACGCTTTGGCCTGGTCGCTGTCGTAGTACTGATGGCAGTACTCTCCAGTACCGATGTCAGTTACGTAAAGATTCTAAGCATAGGTTCTACATGGTTGTTCTTTGGCCTGATCGCGCTGGTAATGTTCAGCACCAGTGGCTTAGGGTTTAGTGAGCTGTTTGGCACTATGGCTAGTATCGGTGGTTATTTCACCAATATTGATCAATTTACTCGTCCGATCTCTGACTATCACGAGTTCTATCTGTTCTGGTGGTTCAGCTGGAGCATCATGATCGGTCAGTTCGTGGCACGTTTTGTCGGCGGTATTAAAACCTGGCAACTGTGCATCGCCTTGCTGGTTATCCCATCAATTCCACTGGCGATCTGGTTCTCGGTCCTCTACTACAACTATGTTAATGCGATTGAGATGACTGAATTCCTGAAACTGGCGATGGTGTTTGTTGGTATTGTGTTTGTGATTAACTCTCTGGATTCCCTGATCCGCCTGTATACACAGAACCTTGCGCTGACACCTGAACGGTTCGGTAAAGCTAAGTACGTTCTGGGTAACTTCATCGCCATGTACGGCCTGATTCTGGCGTACCAGTTCACCCCGTTCGATATCGCCTGGGTAGGTCTGATCGTCATTGGTCTCTACGCCGCGATCTATCTGCTGCTACTCCAAAAGCGCAATCAGCTGGTTACGCAAACCGCCTGATCTGAAGCTCTACTTCTAGCACTTTTCTGGTCTCTGCCTGATTTATCAGGCGGCGGCCCCGTTACGCCCAAAATTCGGCAATTCGCTGGACAAGGGAACTGTTAATACCCTAAAAAAGAAAGGATTGACCATGCTTAAAAAAATAATATCAACCGCAGTAATGGCCTCTTCAGCAACCTTTGCTATGCAGGCTCAGGCTGATGTATCTGCGACCGTCACTCTGGTTTCTGACTACGTATATAACGGTGTCAGCTCCACCGATGGCGACCCGACTTTGCAGGGTAGCGTTGACTGGTATAACGATGCCGGTTTCTATGCCGGTGTCTGGGCTTCCGGTCTGGACGAAGCGACCTTCGCCAGTGCAGAAGTTGAAATCGATTACTATGCAGGTTACGCGGGTAGCCTCAACGACAGCCTGAGCTATGATGTCGGTTACGCATTTTATACCTACCCGGGTGCTAACGATGCCGGTGCCGAATCCGACTACGGTGAAGTCTACGGCGCGCTGACATTCAACGAAAACACCACTGCTAAAGTACTCTACTCAGACAACTATTTTGGCGATGTAGGCAACTCAGTAATTCTGGAACTAAGCCACACTATCGCTTTACCAGAGGACTTCAGCCTGACACTGTCAGCGTCTCAGACCACTCTGTTGGATGATAAAGCTGCGGATTACTTCGACATAGGTGAAGATTCCTACAATCACTGGGGCGTATCTGTCGCGAAAAGCTTAGCCGGTTTTGATTTTGCACTGGCCTACACCGACACCAATATCGATGAGACATACTGGGGTAATGATAGCGCCGATGCCCGTGCAGTATTGAGCGTCAGCCGTAGCTTCTGATCGATACTGATAGTTAGGTAATAATCAGCCCCTACCACCCCCTTCAGGTCAGGGGCTGATCTTTACAAAAAAACCGGCAAAAGCCGGTTTTTTTTACTTAATAGTCCTCATACCTGGGAGCTCTGATATCTCGCCAAAACATCCTCAGGCAGCTGCTGCTTCAGGTAATCCATAATTAAACTTTGCGCCAGATCGCTGTTAATCCCGGAGGGTGTCAACGCGCCCCGCAACCAGATTCCATCGATCAATGCAGCTATTCCCTGCGCCACAAAGAGCGCCCTTTCAGCGGGCAACACCCGTTTCAGCTCCAGCAACAGATGCGATAGCAAACGCTTTTCATTTACCCGTTGCAGGCGAAACAGGGATTCATCGTGCATCGCCAGAGACCAGAATGCCAGCCAGGTTTTTACCACTTTACTGTCCATCTGCTGAGAATCAAAATTACCGCCAACAATCGCCCTGATCCGCCCCACTACATCGTCAGGATCTACCTCTTTCAGGCGAACTTGTACTGCATCGGAAAGCTGGGCCAATACCGAACGCATAGTCGCTTCCAGCAAGCCGTTTTTACCACCGAAATAATGGTTGATGATCGCCGGAGAAACACCAGCATAACTGCTGATCATCGCGACGCTGGCTTTATGCAGGCCTACCGAATTGATCGCTTCCATTGTGGCGTTGATCAGCTGGGGTTTCCTGATCGCAGGCATACCTACTTTTGGCATTTAACAGGGTCCATAAAATTAAATACAGGTTTGATTTAAAGTGCCTTTCTGTCTGTTCGCTGTCAAGCCGGAAGCCGACCTGAAGGTTGGCAATTACGACTTCTGTACCAATAAAGTATTGGCTGATCACCAAAAGCGTCAGGAGGCACAAAAAAAAACCAGCATATAAGCTGGTTTTTCTACTTACTATCTGGCTTTTCAGTTAGCCCTTAGAAATAAACGATCAGATCCACCGACGCCAACCACTGAGAGTCTTTAGTGCCATTGGCAAAGGCATCCGGGCCATCACTCTTCTGCATGTCGTAGCGAAGCTCAGGGCGGATCCGTACGCCGTTAGCAGGCTGCCAGCTCATGTTAGTGGTCAGCGCGTAGAAGTCGCCGGTACTCCACTCAGAAGGCGCTTTACCTGCTGCTGCGCCAGTTAGCACCAGATTAGCGGCATCGTCAGCATTGAACCACTCCAGGCGTGAATTCCAGCTCAGGGCCGGGGTTACTTTGTGATACCAGTTCAGGTTGGCACCGTACCAGTAGGCATCCTGGCCGCCATTCAGCGCGGCTTTTTCCTGTTCACCATAACTCATCTCCAGCGCGACACGGTTATCACCGTTAAGCTGCTGCGCCAGAGTCAGGTAGGTCTGGTAACGGTCAGCTTTTTCACCCGGCGCCGTTGCAGTCGGGTAAGGTGAACCGCAGGCACAACCGGCGAAGCTATCGTTGGCACCGTTGCCATAGATATTCTCCCAGTCCAGCCAGGTCGCCATATTGGCTGAACGCCAGCGCAGGTTGGCTATCACATCCAGATCGTTGTTTTCATCCTGCCAGTTATTCCAACCCTGTACCGCACCAACCTCAAAGCCCCAGATATTCTGGCCCGGCTCTGACGGCAGCTTAAACGAGTACAACGCACCGGCATGCTTGGCTGGCCCCGCCATAAAGGAATAGGAATGGGTGTAAAACTCGGTCGGTGCCGGTGCCGGCCAGGCAAAGCCGATCTCATTTTCCAGCGGCGTATGGAACAGGCCCAGCATCAGGTTAGAACCACCCAGAACCGGAAAGTAGAATTCCAGGTATGCCTGGGTAAATGTGAAAGCCTCTTCATCATTATCGTTGATATCGTTAACGCCCAGGTCTTCATCCCAGCCATAGGCCTTGAAGAAATTAGAGTCGTTGCCGTAGATAGCCAAGATATTAAAACCCCAGTCCATAGCCTGGGGCATAGGTGCGGGTGTCGGCGTGGCCCGGCTGACAATATTGCTCTTCAGCGGTTTCTCAATCGTCAGCGCCAACTGATTCAGGTTAAAACCTTCATCGCTATTCAGAAAGCCCTGTTTCGCCACATCATCGGTACCGTTTGCATTAGCAATCAACCCTGCCTGCATCCAGCCGTGAACTAATACGCCATACTGTTCAAGTGAATCACCGATCACAGCCCGGGCCAGACGCCCCTGTGGGTTTTCAGTTTCTGCATAAGCGGAACCCGCAAGCATTCCAGAAAATATTCCGCTAACAGCAACCGCAGCTAACAAGGTCTTCTTCATATTATTTTTACCTACCTGTAGTCGAATGATGTTTCCGGTTTGTCAGCCTTCGGAGAAGCAACCGGACTTGATACTCCAAAAATGAAAATCACCATCAGAATGCATCGTATTAATGGCAAGCAGAATACAGCTAGTAGAGGCGTTATGTAACTGATCCTGAACAACTAAGACCAATTGACCAGGGCAGACTGAACGATACAGAAAAGAATCAGGCCGCAAAGGCGGCCTGAAATAGAAAACGAAAAAATTCAGTCGGTTACTTATTCAACTCATAAGGGGTGATCTGATACACGTAGTAGTTCAACCAGTTGGCAAACAGCAAACTTGCATGGCTGCGCCAGGTATTTCGTGGTTTATTATCCGGAAGATTTTCCGGAAAATAATTCACCGGAACCGTCGGTTCAATGCCGACATCCCGATCGCGCCAATACTCCTGGGCCAGGGTTTCCGCATCATACTCGGGGTGCCCGGTAACATAAACCTGCCGACGACAAGAACTCGCCATCAGGTAAGCCCCCGCCTCTTCCGAAGAAGCCAGCAAATGCAGATCGGTATGGTTAGTTATGAAGTTAACCGGGAACGCGGCGTTACGCGATTGCGGTACCAGAAACTGATCATCAAAACCTCTGATCAGCGGCTCATGTTGGGTCAGAATCTGATGTTTATAGACCCCGGACAACTTCTCATCCCGGGTCTGCTTAGGCAGATCAAACAGCACCTTCAATGCAGCCTGTACTGCCCAACACAGAAACATAGTCGATGTAACATGCTCCTGGGACCAGCGAATCACTTCCTGAATTTTATCCCAGTAAACGATATCTTCGAAATCAACTAAGCCAAGCGGTGCGCCGGTAATAATCATGCCATCGTAATTACAGTCTTTAACCTGCTCAAAGGAACGGTAAAAACTATTCAGATGCTGAGTCGGCGTATTCTTGCTCTCCCGCTGATCGATCCGCAGCAACTCAATATCAACCTGCAACGGGCTGTTAGACAGTAATCGGATCAACTGATTCTCAGTATCGATTTTCTTCGGCATGAGATTTAGAATCAGCAATTTCAGCGGTCTGACATTCTGATGCGCCGCCCGGGTATCTGTCATAACGAAGATATTCTCACCACTGAGAACATCAACGGCAGGCAACAGATCAGGGATTTTAATTGGCATAGCATCTCACCTCAGACGAACAGGACAAACGAACTGCCTAAGATAACATGACTTAGCACTAAATAAGACCTCTATAACGACAGAATCTGTAAAGTATTCCAACCGCTAATCAACTGAAATTCTGACGGTATTTATCCCGCACATGCGATGGCGAAACACCAAAGAAATCCTTGAAACAGTTACTGAAATGGCTGGAGGTTACAAAACCACAGGCCAAAGCGATATTGGTAACGCTGTCATTACTCTGTAACAGTAAACGACGGGCATGGGTAATACGCAGCTCCAGATAATAACGCGACGGTGATGTATCCAGATGGGTCTGAAATAACCGTTCGATCTGACGCCTTGAAATGCCGATACAGGCCACCAGCTCATCAATACTCAGCGGATCTTCAATATTGGCATTCATCAGCTGAATAATATCCCGCAGGTTATCCGGCATCGCAGGGTTATCGGTAATACCGGTAAGCTTATTACTGCCCTGCTCTGCTACCTGGTCGCAGCTGAGAATCTCCCGGACCGCCCGCATTATCTCCCGACCCTGTAACTGGTCAATCAGTTGCAGCATCATCTCCAGTGCACTGGCAGGGCCCGCACTGGTAATAATCTTCGGTTCCAGTTCCAGAGTGTTATCGGTCACCCTGACCTCAGTGAACCTTTCCCGCATAAAAGCATGATTATCAGGATGCAAAGCGCACTGCATATTATCCAGCAACCCTGCGTAAGCAAGCGAAATCGCCCCGTTCCAGATACCACCAACAACTGTTTTATTTTTGGCAGCAGCTTTCAGCAGCTCCGTCAGAGCTCTATCTTCTGCCATAGAACAACGAAAGCCACCGCAGACAATGATCACATCAAATTCACTGTGAACATGGCCGTAAAGGCTATCCAGGCCACCTTCGGTAGAGATCTCAATACCAAGATCACAGCTGACTTTGTCAGAATTGATGCCGTAAGTAGAAAAGTTAAACAGTGGTGCTGTTTGTACCAGATTGGCGGTTACCAGTGCATCCACTGCCGCAGTGAAAGACATCATGGAAAAGTGTTCAGGCAAGATAAAACCGACCCGGATGGCTTTCGCACTATCTCTGCTTGCGGGCAAAAAAGCCCGGTTTGTATCGCGCATCAGGTGGCTGAAAGTGCGCTTGCCTTCCATTTGCAAAGGTCTGACGTGATCTGGCAAAACTTTTCTGGCGTCATAAGTATGATCAATGTGCTTAAGCATTATTATTATTCTCCTGACCGGGCATCCACGGGATTGGATAACGAGTATTACCTGGCAGTTAGCGGTATATAGATTGGCAACCGTTGCACAGATATAACGATGCTAAAAATCTGAGAGCCATTAGTCCAACTAATAGTTTTAATGATGTCATTTGCATTGCTTATACTTCAGAGGTACCTTTAACTATGTGTTCCGATACAACAATAAAATACCGGCCTGTCGCGATGAAAAATATTCCCATGGATCTGCTGCGCACCTTCACCACCATTAACGATCTGGGCGGCTTTACTCCGGCCGGAGATCTGCTCGGCCGCTCCCAACCGGCGATCAGCCTGCAGGTAAAACGGCTGGAAGAGTTACTGGATGTTCAGCTGTTCAACAGGGTTGGTGGCCTGCAGCTAACGGAGGAAGGACGGGTTCTGTACAGTTCGGCGCGCAAAATACTGGAGATGAACGATACGGTGGTGTCACGCCTGTCGACACCCTCCGTTAGTGGTTCTGTGCGACTGGGCACGCCTAATGACTTCGAAGTTTCTTTCCTGCCGGTATTACTGTCTAAGTTTTCCCGTGCCTACCCCGATGTCACCCTGGATGTGACCTCAGATGTCAGTATCAACCTGCGTGATGGCTATAAGAAGGGTTCCTATGATCTGGTCATGACGATGGATGAGTATCCGGAACACGGTTTTGCCGAAGAGGACTATATCGTTGAAACACTCTCCTGGATCGCCGATCCGGGGTTTAACCTGAACAACAGCCAGCCCGTCCCTCTGGTGCTTTATCCGCAAGGATGCATCTACCGTAAACACATCACCGATGCGCTGAACAAAGCCAATATCCCCTGGCGGGTACTTTACTGTTCATCCAGTTTGCTGGGAATTCAATCGGCCATAAAAGCCGGCCTGGGAATCAGCGCCCTGGTGCTGAACACCATTCCCGATACTTTTCAGGCAGAGAAAACCTATAGTGACTTGCCGGAGCTGGGCAAGGTGACCATCGGATTCAACTACGACCAGAATAATTTATCGCCCGCTGCGGCTCTGCTTCTGGACTTCCTCCGCCGCGGCCTGAAACAGAGCCAGAGCTATCCGGCATCACTTAAGATCCCCCAGGATTCCGGAAATAGCCTCCTCACGGTTCGTTGACACAACAGATACCGGCTGATCGGCTCTACCCTGCCGACTACTGAAGCAGTAGATAAGAATAGCGATAACCATCATTATCGATAACGTAACAAACAATATCCGGTATTGGTTCGCCGTAGAGAACTGCTCAGCTATTGCCCATTCCAGCAACCAACCACTCCCTGCCTGAACCAGCGCAACACCGATGAAGCTGGCAGCGGTCAGCACCGCCATACCCCGCCCCAGATACTGCGATGACAGAAATGTTCTGGAGTGAGACATCAATAAGGGATAATTAAAGCCAAACAGACCCAGCATGATAAATGCCAGCATCGCGAGATAAGCACTTTCTGCAGGATAGACCGTCAATAAAACAAGCGGAAACATCGCCAGCACAGAGCTGACGATAACAACGGCTTTAGTATATTGAAATCTGCGATCCAACATGCCCAGCATAAAAGTGCCGAGAGCCATGGCAACCGACATCGCCATCAGAATAAGCCCCCGTTCTGCCGCATCAGAACCAAACAGATCCGCCAGATATGGGCCGCTCCATACTCCGCGAATCGCCATCAGCACTGCATAGCTAACCAGAAACATCGGTAGCAACGGCCATAACGAGCGAACCCTGAGAATCCGCGCCATCCCCTGCAGCATATGCCTCAAAGTTTCATGATTTGCCGGAGGTTTATCACTGTTCAAACCGAACAGACAAAGTAACGCTATCAAAGCTGTAATCAGTGCCACCAGCCGCAACGAACCGCGCCAGCCAAATTCATCAGCCAGCATCGCCAATGGAGTAGTTCCCAGCAGGTCTCCGACACTGCCAATAGCGATCACCAGCGCAGTAATATAAGCAAAACGAAGGGGATCAAAACGACGACCGATAAACAACATTGTGCCGGTAAAGATTGGTGCACAACCGATACCTAACAGCACCTGTGCCAATATCGCCGGACAGTAACTATCAGCCACACTGAACAGCAGGGTTCCGCAAACGGCAAGCCATAAAAATCCAGCTATTGTAAGGCGCCCGCCAAACCGGTCCAGCAAGATACCACTGGGTATCTGAGCGATAGCAAAGCTGATAAAAAAGCTCGACGCCAGTAACCCTAGCATGCTCTCATCCAGCACTAACTCTGCTGAAATTTCAGGCGCAATAACCGCCAGCATCCCGCGATAAAACAAACTGATCGAATAGGCAGCACATAGAACGGCTAACTCACCCATAACACGATCTCTTCAGACTGTTTCTTTAAATTTGCTTCGACTAGCTGGCCAATACAACCTCGTGCTCGGTAATGCTGATGCGGATATTCAGCCCTGGCGAAAGGCGATGTAACGCCTGTAACAGATCAGGTTCGGATATCGGATGGGCCAATACTGCCCGAATTGTTGAGCTGAACTGCGACTCGCCAACCGATGTCTGACCAACGTAATGCTGATTCAACTGCTCTATCTGAGCACCATGGCACTCAAGAATTGTCCGGATATCATGATCAATACCGAAACGATACTGGCCCTGTATTTCCAACAGCAGTTCCAATATCTGGTGGCTGCCAGCACCCGCCTCTGCACTGATCTCCTGTACCGAAACAACCTCCAGCCCATTAACTGTGTATTCGGCAAACATCTTTCTGGCAAACGACACGTGAGTGGCCGGCAAACAAACTTTGAACATAGCAGTAACCTGCCCCGCCATCACTGTCTGTTGCTTATCCAGAAATACCCCTTCCATCAGGGCGATGGTTTCACAGAACTTATGTAGCAGCTCAGGCTGATCCTTTCCCGCCACAGTTATTAACCAGGTCACCATAAAAACTCTCCGAGTAAAACATGCTGCAGAGTTGACTTAATCACTGCATATTTTAAAAACGTGAATACCGATATCAGCAGCAACTGATATCGGTAGTAGAGGAATTGATCAGTCCAGCAAGCTTGGCAGCCACAGACTAAGTTCAGGTATGAAAGTAACCACAAATACCATTGGCAGATGCCCCAGCAACAGGAACTTCATGGTTGGCCCGATATATTTATCCAGCGATAGCTTGGTCACCCCGCCGGCCATGTAGAGTAATGGCGCACAAGGCGGTGAAATATTACCCAGACCGAGGTTTGTACCCACGATGGCGGCAAAATGAATCGGATCAATGCCTATCTTCTGCACCACCGGCATCAGAATTATCGCTGCCAGTACTCCGCCGGAAACATCATCAACGATCATCCCCATCAGCAATAACAGCATATTGATGATCAATAGCAGGATAATTTTATTATCCGAGATACTCAGTAGCAGTTCGGCAAACTGATTCGGTATCTGCGCCAGAATCATGCCCCGGCTGAGAATAAACAGGAAGAACAGCACCATGATCACCGAACCGGTTAAGATGGCGGCATCTTTACTCGACTCAAACAGGTTACGTATCGTCATCGTGCGGTAGATTACAAAACCGACTAACAGGGTATATACCAGGGCAACAGCCCCCGCTTCCGTCGGAGTTGCGATACCGCTGTAGATTCCGCCCAGGATAATGAACGGCATGATGATCGCCAGGGAAGCTCGCTTTCCTGCACCCCAGATCTCCCGCCCTACACCACGCAGCGGCAGCTTAGGTGAAACCTTTATGGTGTTGTTGTTACGCAGGAACCAGAAGTTCAGCGCACAGTACACCAGCGCCAGTAAAATGCCCGGTAACATAGTTGCAAGAAATACTTTTGCCACCGACTGCCGGGTTGCAATCGCGAACACGATCATTGGGATACTTGGCGGTATCATCAGTGCCAGCACCGACGATACTGCAACCAATGCGGTCGCGTGTCCCTCTGGATAACCTTCCTTGATCATCCGCGGCACCATGATCTTGCCGATCGCGGCAATTGCGGCTGAAGCGCTGCCTGAGATTGCGCCAAACATGGCACAGCTGAGCACGGTTACCGCACCCAGACCACCTTTAGTCCGGCCCACAAAAGCATTCACAAAATCCAGTAAGCGCTCCGATATACCACCGGTACCCATCAGGGTTCCGGCCTGCACGAACAGTGGCAGTGCCAACAGTGAGAACGCCCCTATCTGTGAATAGCCATAACCGGCATGGAAAGAGATATCGGTCCCGCTCTGTATACCATAAAACAACGCGCCGAGACCGAAAGAAAAACCTACTGGTACTTCAAGCAGCAGCAGAACAACGACAATCGCAATAGTCAGGAAGAATATTGTCATGGCCACACCTTTTTACTTATTATTTTTCTATGAGCACTATTTTCAATGAGTAATGATTATTACCCGGGAACTATTTACTCAGCGCTTATTAATCCGTACTTCTATTCAGAACTAACTCAAGAGCTATCCGAACCATTTTTCAGGTCCCGGACTTCAGCGATAATTTGCAGGCAGTAATAGAACGCCATCAGTGCAAAACCGGTGACCATGCTGAAATCCCAAAGATACTTAGGCCAGCGCATATAGATGCTTTTTCGATGCAGATCCAGGTTGAACTGGGCAAACTTCAGTGCAAAATAGCCAAACACACATACCGCCAGTAAACAGGCACAACTACCCGCCAGACGGATCGCTTGTATCAGCGTGCGGTTTTTAAAGATCAGGGCGATAATGCCGCCGGAAATATGATCCTGATCCCGGGTGGCGTAGATCATGCCCAGAAAATAGGCCCACAGCGCCAGCATTGGTGCCAGTTCTTCAATTCCCAGAAAAGGAGATTCCAGGCCATAGCGCATCACAACCTGTGCCGCCATCAATAAACCAAGTGCTATTGTCGAAAGTACCATCGCTACGGCAATCACTTGTGCCAGGCGGGCTTCAAGCCGGTAGAACAGGCTTTGTCTGGCTTTGGCATCCCCCGGTACTGCTTTGACGTAAGCCGGTCCGACCATTTCATCCGGATGGGTATACTCGATACTCATAATTAAGCTCCGTTGATTGCTCTTACAGAAAGAGCCTGCATAACGCAGTTCGCAGGCTCTCCAGAACTACCCCGGGTATTACAGACCGGCGGTTTGTTTCAGGTCAGACATGATCTTCTTACCCAGCAGGCCTTCCATGATCGGCCATTCGACCTCCATTACAGTCTGCTTGTAAGCTGCAGCCTGGGCAGGATCCTGCTCCAGCACTTCGATACCAGCAGCCTGAATCTTATCCAACCAGCCCTGGCTGAACTCTTCAGCGTTATCCCACGCCCACTTGGTGGCATAGTCGGCAGCTTCATGAACCCAGGCGCGTTCCTGATCGCTCAGGCCAGCCAACCAGCTCTTGCTTGCAATCCAGAAAGTTGGTTCGAAAGATTCACGGGTATACACGTAAGCACGCAGAACATCGCGGAACATCAGCACTTCATAGGGAGGAGAGAATGCACGGCCGTCGATCGCGCCTGTCTGCAGTGCGGTATGCACCTCAGAGAATGCCATCGGCACTACGGAGAAACCCAGCGCGCTGTAACGGTCGATCGCCATCGGATAGTTAGGCACGCGGATCTTAAAGCCTTTAGCATCCTGAGGAATCTTGACCGGAATATCGACGCCTTTACGCACCACATAACCTGTGAAATCGGTTGGCAGTGTACCCAGCAGTTCAACATTCAGTCCGTCATAGATCTCAGCGAACAGGTTATCCATCTGACTACCCGGACCGTACACCTTAGTTGCACTTTCCCAGTCATCAGCAACATAACCCAGATTCGCAATATCAAGACGCGGATCCAGCTCTGAATTGGACCAGGCCATAGTCATTGGCAGAGCGCCCTGCATCACCTGTTCGGTAATGGTAGACCAGTCACCCAGATCGCCACCCGGATGATATTCAATATTTACAGTGCCACCTGACAACTCATCCAGCTTACTGATGAACTGTTCAGATACACTGTTAAAAATATGATCTGTCGGCATCACGTGCGCCAGAATATGGCCACCTTCTGCAGCCTGCAACTGGGCAGGGAGTGTCAGAGTTAAAGCACTTGCGGAGAGGGCTGCTGCGGCGAGCACCCCGGTAAACTTTTTGCTTAATCGGGTCATTTGACCACCTCTATTATTTTTATTAGTGGAACAGGATCTAGCATTGTCTGCTATAACAGCAGAGCATTCCCTGCCCTAATCTATGTGCTGCAGACAGGGGCAGGTTATATCCGCACTGCTAAGCAACAGGGTTACTTAGCGGTGCAGTTAACTGGCTCAGTTATCAGGATTTAACGATGTTGTGCTCAGGGCCGAATGGGAACTTAGTGATGTTTTCAACACTGTCCTCACCCACTACCAGGATATCGTGCTCGCGGTAACCACCGGCGCCAGCCAGACCTTCCGGCAGCATCAGCATTGGCTCCATAGACACCACCATGCCCGGCTCGATTACTGTGTCGACATCTTCACGCAGCTCCAGACCTGCTTCACGGCCGTAGTAGTGGCTCAGCGTGCCGAAAGAGTGGCCGTAGCCGAAGGTGCGGTACTGCAACACATCATGCTGCAGGAATATTTCGTTCAGCTCTGCGGCGATATCGCTGCAGCGGGCACCCGGGCGGATCAGCTCCAGACCGCGGCGATGCACTTTACAGTTGATCTCCCACAGCTCCAGGTGACGATCTGATGCGAACTCACTGAACAGAGTACGTTCCAGTGCGGTGTAGTAACCGGCAATCATCGGGAAGGTATTCAGGCTCAGGATATCACCCGCCTCAACCTTACGGCTGGTCACCGGGTTATGTGCACCATCGGTATTAATACCGGACTGGAACCAGACCCAGGTATCCATCAGCTCACCATGGGGGTAAGTCTTGGCAATCTCACGTACCATCGCCTGTACACCCGCCAGCGCAACCTCATACTCAGGTACGCCAACCGCAATCGCGTCACGGATCGCAGCACCACCCACATCAGCAACCCGCGCGCCATTCTTGATCACAGCTATCTCTTCCGCTGACTTGATCATGCGCATCTTCATGGTCGGCACACCGATATCCGCGAAGTCTGAAGAAGGGAAAGCTGCTTTCATCTTTTCCAGGTTCTGCAGTGGCATATGATCGTATTCAACGCCGATTTTGCCACCATCTTTAACCAGGTTCTTCAGTGCGTAGAAAAAGTTATCTTTCTGCCAGTCGGTATATACAACGTTGTCGCCCAACTGGTTACGACGGTACGGCTGGCCGCCATCGATGTTCGCAGTCACAGTAGTATAAGAATCAGCTGTTACCACCAGGCCGTAGTCGCGGCCAAAGCGACAGTAAACGAAATCGCTGTAGTAGTTGATGTTGTGGTAAGAAGTAAACAACACTGCCTGCAGGTCGTTTTCAGCCATATAGCGGCGCAGCTTTTCCAGACGGCCGTTAAGCTCCTCTTTGGAAAATGTTGGCTGCACCTTTTCGCCGTTTGGAATCGACAAAGTGTGTGGCATCTGCATGTTTGGAATCCTCTTATTTTTCTAATTTTTACGTATGACCTTTGGCACTTTTGCAGGTCCGGACGTTACACAAGCAAGCTGGTTAGCTGCTGAAAATCAGATTAGCTGGAGACTCGACATAACAGAAATCAATAGTTCTAATAAGATCATTTGCGACGCAAATGACTCATTTGAACCCCATAAACGACGGGGGACTGAGAAAAATTCAGGAAAATAAAAGCGGTTGAAGAAACTGGAAAAACATACTTGATAAGGCCTGACATGAGGATTTCAGGCAGTAAAAAACCCGGTACCTGAAACAGGTTACCGGGCTATGGAATAGACTAAAGTGCATGCGAATTGAGAGTTAGTACCACACAGTTAGCGCGCCATGAATAACCAGATCGCAACCAGCGCAGCCAGGAATACTGTTTCAGCAACCATCAGCGCTATTGGCCGCCAGCCCATTTCAGAAAGCTCCTTGAAAGAGGCCTTCATGCCCAGCCCTACCATGGCGATAATCAGGCACCAGCGGGACAGTTCGGTCATACCATCTAATACCAGCTGAGGGATATAACCGGTGCTGTTGATCGCGACGATCACCACAAACGCGATCAGAAAGCCCGGCAACGGCAGCGATGACCCACCCTGCGATTTTGCTTTACCCTTTTTCGCAAACAGCAGGGAGATGACGATAACCACCGGTACCAGTGCCGCGACCCGCAGCAACTTAGTAAAAGTCGCAACATCACCGACATCGTCAGACATCATATAACCTGCACCAACCACCTGGGCGACATCATGGATCGTCGCGCCGAGAAATATGCCACTCTCAGCTTCGCTCAGGTTCAGTCCGGTCACTATCAGTGGATAAGCGATCATCGCTACGGTACTCAGCGCTGTCACGCTGATCACCGTAAAGATCAGATTCTTCTCTGATTCTTTGTCTTCCGGTAACACTGCAGAAACAGCCAGAGCCGCAGATGCACCACAGATACCGACAGATGCGCCGGAGAGAACACTCTGGGACTTGCTTAGCTTCAGCCACTGACCACAGAAGTAGCCAAACAGAATGGTTGCCGGCACACCCGCCAGGACAATAGCGATGGGCGTGAAGCCTAATCCCAGTAACTGTTCAAAGGTAATACGGGCACCGAGCAATGCGATACCAAAACGCAGTACTGACTTCGCAGCAAACTGAATACCGGCTATGCAGCGGCCTTCCTGAGACAAGTAGTTTAGCGACATGCCCATTAGCAACGCATAGAGAATAGTCGGGCCGCCATAGTGCTCAGAGACAAACTTTGCCGCCATGCCTACCACCAGGCACAATATAAAGCCCGGCATCATTTCAGACAGCCACTGCTTACCGGCACCATTAGTAAAAGGTAGCTGTTTAGGTATGCCGGTCATAGATATCTCCTTAACGACACGATAAATCAGGCAATCTGATCCGGTCTTAGTTCTGGCCCTTTAGTATAAGAATGCTATAACAAACCGGTAGATACAGAGCAGAGGCACAAGTGGGGCCAGCCAGATAGCCTCTTCACTGCTTGCGATAATACAGAGTTTACTGGCCCTGAGTCGCATCCATTTCTGGCACTAATCAGGGCATCTGTTCTATCGCTATAGTTATCCGCAATATTCCCTGATTCGACTGCCTTTTGTTGATGAGCAAGGTTACATCTACGTTATTACTAATTTATAACGACAGGCGATCAGACGTATCAATAATAGTGAACGAAGAATAAAGATAGAAAACAATAATAAGGTGGTAGTTCTATGTCAGATAACAATACCGTGCTGAGTCGCAGCGCACAGGTTGACGAAGCATCCGTTCAGCCGTTCCCTAACTCGCGCAAGGTTTACATCGAAGGTTCCCGTGCTGACATTCAGGTACCGATGCGCGAGATCTCACTGGACGATACCCCGACCGATATGGGCGGCGAAAAGAATGAGCCGCTGTATGTTTACGACACTTCCGGCCCGTATACTGATCCGAAAGCCGAGATCGATGTCCGTAAAGGCCTTGAAACATTGCGTGCTGGCTGGATTGACGAGCGTAATGATACTGAGCAACTGGATGGTCTGAGTTCCGAATACGGCCGTGGCCGCGAGCAGGATCTGCGTCTGGACCACCTGCGTTTTGAGCTGACACGAAAGCCACTGCGCGCCAAAGAAGGCGCTAACGTTTCCCAGCTGCATTATGCCCGTAAAGGCATCATCACGCCGGAGATGGAATACATCGCTATCCGCGAGAACATGAAGCTGGCCAAAGCCGGCGCCGAAGGTCAGATGGTTGATCAGCAGCATCCGGGCCATAGCTTCGGCGCCCAGCTGCCGGAACAGATCACCCCTGAGTTTGTCCGTAAAGAGGTGGCTGAAGGTCGTGCCATTATTCCGGCCAACATCAACCATCCGGAAGTCGAGCCGATGATCATCGGTCGTAACTTCCTGGTCAAGATCAACGGTAACATCGGTAACTCGGCGCTGAGTTCTTCCATCGAGGAAGAAGTGGAGAAGATGACCTGGGGTATCCGCTGGGGTTCCGATACCATCATGGACCTGTCTACCGGTAAGAACATTCATGAAACCCGCGAATGGATCCTGCGTAACTCGCCGGTACCGATCGGTACTGTACCTATCTACCAGGCGCTGGAAAAAGTCAGCGGCGTGGCCGAAGACCTGACCTGGGAAGTGTTCCGCGACACCCTGATCGAACAGGCTGAGCAAGGGGTGGATTACTTCACTATTCATGCCGGTGTACTGCTGCGCTACGTACCGATGACCGCCAAGCGGATGACCGGTATCGTCTCCCGCGGTGGTTCTATCATGGCGAAGTGGTGTCTGGCGCACCACGAAGAGAACTTCCTCTACACCCACTTCGAAGAGATCTGTGAGATCTGCAAGGCCTATGACGTATCCTTCTCATTAGGCGACGGCTTGCGTCCGGGCTCGGTTTACGATGCTAACGACGAAGCGCAGTTCTCCGAACTGGAAACCTTAGGTGAGCTGACCAAGATCGCCTGGAAGCACGACGTACAGGTGATGATCGAGGGCCCTGGCCACGTGCCGATGCACATGATCAAAGAGAACATGGACAAGCAGCTGACCGAGTGCCACGAAGCACCGTTCTACACGCTTGGACCACTGACTACCGATATCGCACCGGGCTATGACCATATCACTTCCGGTATCGGTGCGGCGATGATCGGCTGGTACGGTTGCGCCATGCTTTGTTATGTCACGCCGAAAGAGCACCTTGGCCTGCCAAACAAAGATGACGTGAAGACCGGCATCATCACCTACAAGATCGCTGCCCATGCGGCCGACCTGGCGAAAGGCCATCCGGGTGCCCAGATTCGTGATAACGCGATGTCCAAGGCGCGCTTCGAGTTCCGTTGGGAAGATCAGTTCAACATCGGTCTGGACCCGGATACTGCCCGTACGTTCCACGATGAGACCCTGCCGAAAGAGTCCGCCAAAGTCGCGCACTTCTGCTCCATGTGCGGCCCGAAATTCTGCTCGATGAAGATCTCGCAGGAAGTACGTAACCTGGATTCCAGCGAAGTCGCAGCGATTGAAGCGGCGGCGGATAAAGGGATGCAGGCAAAGTCGGAAGAGTTTAAAGAGACCGGCGCTGAGATTTATCACAAGATCTAAGCATAAGCTCTGATCATAAAACCCAGGCACAAGATCTAAGGACCGAAACAGCCGCCATCCCTTTTCCCTAAGAGAAAGTAGAGACGATAGCGGCTGTTAAGTCTCACCCCAGATCCACCATGGTGGGATGGCAATGGTTTACCAAACCAGATGCGTCCACTGCACCGTCCTGAAAAACGATATGCTCATCCTCTTCAGGGCTGCCACTCCCACCCTTAGCCACTCTGGCCCGCACTGTCACGACGCACCAAATTAGCTTTGTTACCCTCAGCTATAACAGTCGTGATGGTGCTTTTTTTCCACATCCAGCGGCGATACCAGAGCAGCACCCCAGGCGAGAGCTAATCCAGATGGCGCTCTAAAAACGCTTTTGCAGCATCTATTGAATTTTCAGCAGCACCTTGATCGTAGGCTATTGTATAACCTTCATATATTACTGGTGGGATCATGCTTGAGTCGTCAAATCCATGATAGGCCTTATCAAATACCTTCAGTGATATATTATTCCTGTATCCACGATCCTGAGCATCTATATAGTCATAACATCTTTTTACAGGGGTCCAGTCATCCGCCTTACCTGACAGAATTAGCAAGGGCGATGCCGTTGTCTTAAGGCTGGAACTCTCACACCATGGATAATAAGAGACCACCGCCTGAATCGGCGCTTCTTTTGCCTGTTCAGGCAGGTAATCCTGAGCGACATAAAGAGCGCTCCATCCCCCGTGTGAAAACCCGATCATGGCAATTTTGTCAGGTCTGACAAAAGACTGTTTTCGAAGATATGCTGCTGCACCATAGATATCACAAGCACGCGTTTCGGGTGAGACCTGGTTAGGGCTTTCACAAACAGTAGATACATCTCTGGAAGAAAAGCTATCTACAATAATTGCGACATACCCCCAGTCATTCAGGCGTTGCGCCCAGATATGATGATTCGGTTCAACCCCAAAACAACCATGTGCAATTATTACAGCAGGAAATGGTCCGCCTCCTTCAGGCTTCGAAACAAGACCACGAATAGACGTTGAACCTTCCTCATTGACCGGCGCCGTGTCGAATGAAATCCAACCGGCAAAGACTTGTTCTGATACAACCATAATAAACAACAGAATGCCGACAATCACTGAAGAGTATTTGAAGCGACTCTTAACTGCTTTAATACAATAAAACATTAAGCCTCCCGTTCTGCATACCCCCCCCCCCCCCGAAAACCCTTCTTCACTAGCCTCCGTATAAAAGGAACCATAGCGGCACTGGCGCTATAGCGACAATCAAAAGAAGAACGAAAGCGTAGAAAGGGATAATTTTGCTCATTCCGATAACCAGCGCGATGCCACCGCCACCGCCCATTAACCCATTTCCCGGCAGATTTAATAATGCCGCAATACTCAGATAGCGATACTTTACAAACAACATAGCAAGCCGTGGTGAAATTCTTTCGTTGAGAAATTTAAGCCTATCATGTTGATTTAAGGGCTCTATCTGGCGGACAAGAATGCTGGCCTTGTTAAGGTGTAGCCATTTAAGAAATCTGCACACCGAGCGTGGAGGTATCAATCTTCCAACCAAGAAGCTGATCGATAACGCTGTAAGAGTGCACAGGTACACTAATAATGCGCCCTTGCTCCCAAGCATCAACATCAGCGCCAGACCGATCTCAATGCCGGGCATAAATGGAATGGCCATCAAAAATATGTAAAGTAAAACCAGCGTCAAAATGGCCATGTTCAGCATCGAATCATGGCGGGGAAATATCTGGAAATTGATCTGCTGCGCCAGCCAGGCGCCAGCATAATTTAACACCACGATAATGCTTAAAACTAAAGCATATTTCAGATATCGGGTGAGTCGGGATGGGGCTGACCCGCTGTCATCTGATTTGAGCATACTATGCACCCAATAAAAACATTTCCATGCAATGTATCAGAGCAGGAATAACTACTCCTTCAGCACTCCTTTAAACCAGTATTCCCGGCGTGTATCCCAATACCAACGCTCTTTTGTCCAGATAAAAGTCATTTCAGCTGTA
This sequence comes from Amphritea sp. HPY, assembly GCF_050870985.1. Lineage (NCBI taxonomy): Bacteria > Pseudomonadati > Pseudomonadota > Gammaproteobacteria > Oceanospirillales > Oceanospirillaceae > Amphritea > Amphritea sp. HPY. Next base: position 2,905,000 of record NZ_CP194015.1, read on the forward strand.
CTGCCACTCACTACTCCCTGCCAACTAATTTTGCCATGGCTCGGGCTTTCAGTTACCGCTTCAAAATGGATCGTATTACCAACCACCCTGGTTGAGTACTCGCTGCTGTTAAAATTATAAGGTTCGCACGAAGTCGACGTGAAAAGCCCATTCTGAAAAATTATCTCTTCAACCTCGTCCTGGTCGAGCGCATAGCCTTGCTCGCCGTTATGGCCGATAAAACGCTTACCATCGAGCAGGCCAGACAGCTCTTCAGAACATGCAAAGTTTGCAATAAAAAGACTTAACAGCGCGAGAGATTTGAATCTGGATAGCAACCAGTACATTTTGAACACCTCCTGCGCAGGCCTTTGCTTATTCAAAGACAATGCGCAGCAAAACAAAGCTGACCACTACAATAAATTTATAACAGCAAGCAGTGCCCTAAATTTTAGCAGCAGAAACGAAAGCCCCCTGATTTTTTCGGTAAGTACTGAAACTTATACTTTTCAGCCCTGCCACTGTTTCTATGCTGCGGCGCACTGGGTACACTATGCCACTTGATATGCCGCATACAGGATTAAGCGCGATGGCCTTTTATACCGAAGAAAAAATAACCATCAATACCCTGACTGATATTACCGGTCGACCCAAATATCAGGATTCTGTACGGCCATTAAAACCACTGTTTCGTTTCGTACTTGCCGCGTATTCCTTCCCCCGTAAAATAGCCTGTTGCAGTGTCAGTAACTGTTACCAGAATCACAAGAAAGGCTATCTGGTCAGAACAAAAGACGGTGGCGATTGCAGCTTATGTGAAAGCTGCGCCAAGCGGTTTATGGACCCATCGGCGCTAAAGCCAGCCAAAGCGACCCGCAGCCGAACCAGTTCAGGTACAAGCACCGCGACCCGGAGCCGTACCCGAGCGCCTGCTGTACAAGCGGCTACCCGCCAGATAGAACTGGATACTTTCATCACAGAAAGCGCCAATATTAAGCTGCGGGTACAGCAACTCAAGCAGATGTCCAAAGGCGCAAACTGGCTATACCAGTCCCTGAGTCAGTTCCAGAAAGCCTGTCCGCCGGAACTAATCATTGCATTGAAAGAGCTACAGGCCAAAAAAGAGGAAAGCTCCGTTTTCGAGAGCCTGATCGAGAACGACGCCAGCGATCAGCAACTTCAGGATATAGAACAACTTGAAGGCCTCGACGTATTTACCGCCGATATCCGTCAACTGCTAATTGAACGGGTCCTGAAACCGCTAACCGAACTGGATGCAAAAGCGAAGGAAGGCGTACAGTCTGTCGCTATTCCGGCTGACTGGATCGATCAGGTGGAACAGAACTTTGTCGCCGCAGAAACACTGATTGCAGAAGCACAACTGTTCTTCACCGATGACAACATCAAACGCCTGCACAGCATTCCCCTGGAAGACAAAGCAGCGAAGGCATTTCGCAGCTTTCGCTGGGATTGCGATAAAGGCGCAGTGAAAAAAGGCTGACTACGGCGCTAGCAACCAGGGGTGAACTAATACATAGCCGCCATACTCCCCTGTCAGCTCACACCCAGGGCAAAAGATAAACGGACTCTGACGACCGCTTATCTCAATGCTCAGAGTGCAAAGCTATAACTAATGACCAATGAATCCGCCCCGGGGTTCTCATCAGCAAAACTGCCATTTGAAAGATGATTAACCCCTACCCCTAAGCGAGAGCTTTCACTAAACTTGTACGCCACCTCCAATCCAGATCGAAACTGAAAAGTCGAGCCCATTTTTTTAGCGCCGTTATCTTCATACAAAGCTACTGCTATGTGCGGTGTCAGCACCCAGCTCCCGCTGAATTGGAAGTCATAACGAACACCGCCGTACAGCCAGTAGGCATCATCAGAATTAGCCGCTAAACCAACTGCGGGTATCAGGTCATACATAGACTCAAGTGGCGCAGCGCGATATTCAATCCCGACTTCCGAGACAGCATCGTCGAAGGCATCAAATTCACCAACCGATATTGCTATAGCCGAAGATTGTTCAGCAAGAGCCAATGATGAGGTAGTTAAACAGAAAGCTACCAGAGTTAAAGTAGCCAGCTTGTTATTCAATCCACTGATAAAAAAAACAGAAGTGTCGCTGTCCGGGCGACCGAGCCTCATCCTGAGGAGTTTTTGAGGAGCTGGAAATGTCAGCATCTCAATATCCTCTTGCCTGCTTTTCGGGCCTTTTATTTGGGCCTGAAAATAACTTTAATAGTGTTAAAGCTAGTCACAGATAAGCAGGTCTTCAAGCCATAAACCTGTATTCAGTAATCAATGGCGACCCGGCAACAGGTTCGGAATCATAACTCGTGTTTTACTGTCGATCTGATGCTTATGAACAAAACCCGGCCGGGTTTCAATAACATAGCGAACATTCGCGGCGCTATAAACAGAACAGGGCTCGCCAGCCACACAAGGAGCAACACTCTCAACCGTAGCCAGTACATATCCGGCTGCAGAGACAAAGATAATATCTATAGAAATCAACATTCCCTTCATCCAGATACGGGTATCCTGATGCGGATTAGACTCCAATAACAAGCCAGTTCCGGGAGGGATTTCCGACACCCCCGCCAGCCCCCTTTTTTTATCTGTCGGAGATACCAGCGGAGTCAGTTTAAGCTGCACGGAACGATACTTATGCGATTGCTGAAAGGTAGCGATCAAAGCATCGGTATGATCGGCGCCATAACTCAAACCAGAAATGCTGCTAAGAATAAGCAGCATGAATATGCATAAGCGCGGATAGCGATAGTGAACAGAGGCGGTATGCCTGACCTGTCGCACAGTTCGCTTTCTATACAGCACGGCGAATATCAATCAGATGCGTCATCTATGCAGTATATACGGGGGTTCAGAATTCACCTCAGTCGCCACATGACAATCAATTAACAGGTATTATTCTGCTTCAGAACACTCACTCGCTTTACCCAGAGGACCGGTTAATCAAGCCAGTCATGAAGGTATTTTCAGAGCGAAAAAAAAGCCGCTAAACAGCGGCTTAAAAGTGCGTAAAAAAGAAAACAAGGAACAACATCAAACGAGGTCTTAATTAACCGGAATAACCTTACTGTTAATTAACCACCAGCGGCTCATCCTGAGCGGCATTCTTCTGTACCAGAGCTGCCTCAGCCATCTTGCGGCCAAACACCTCCATTACATCAATATTGGCATCCGGATCGGCACTGGCCTCATCCATCGCATCGACCATCGCCTGCACCGTTGGCAGGGTCTTTTCTACCAGCTGCTGAATATAAAATTCCGGGGAAGTGCCGGTGTACTTGTGGTAACGGTCGAACAGCTCAACAGTTTCTGGCTGGAGCTCAACTTTAACGAAAGACTTAGTAGCCATAACCCGACTATCTCCTACATGTTATTTTCTTATAAGGACGCTGACTCCGGTGCCACCACACACCTGCGATTCAGCCCGCCAGAGCAAATCTAATGTCGCTGCCAGCGGTATGATCTAACTATATGAAATGCGTTACTGCAGGTTTAGAACCAGAAAAAAAGCCGGCTTAGAGCCAGATCAGACACGCTGGTCATATCAATGGCATCAAACTGGTCCTACTGTTTCCAGATCGCTGAATTATTCTAGAAGCTGGCCAAAACACGCATCTAATTATGATAATAAGCAGGTAGAACAATGTCCGAATACACTACTCTTCAGGCGATGGGACTGACCGAGATCGATAGCATCAGTCACTACAAGCTAAGCAATAAAGACGATCAGGAAATACTGAAGATCTACTTCAAGCGCCCGGAAGGCTCTACCCTGCCGAACAGCAGCAGCTTCTGCTTTGAGCGGAATAAAGTAGTTGCCGCCGACAGCAAAGCCCAGGCCCAGAGTAGTAAGAACAGTGGTAGCGACCCGGTTCTTATCGGCGCAATCGACGAGCTCAACAGCCTGTCCAAGGCCCATAACAACGGCGACCGCCGCGCAATCCTGCTCAACGAGCTCGACCGCCTGGAGCAGGTAATGGCATCGAAGATACGTGAATTGCGGGAAGACTTAGCGCGCATCTAAAAACCGGAACGGTTTTAGAAGCAAGTGGCTAGACCGCAGCTTCGCTGCTAGCTAGAACGGAGCCTTCAGCTCCTGCTAGTGGCTAGAAAAATCATAAAAGCAGCTGCTAGATCGTCGCTTCGCGACTAGCTAGAACGGAAGGCAAGCCTTCCTGCTAGTGGCTAGAAAAATCCTTCTTTATCAGTTGCATTGCCTGCCCGAAAGAACATACCGCTGTAAGCAATTGCAGCAGAAAAAAGCGCCTACAGGCGCTTTTTTTGTGCCTGACGGAAAACATACAACCCTGTTTAACCACTCCTTTTGACCTGCACCATCAATATTCAGAATTTCTCTGACCCAACCCACTTTAATCCATTGATGGATTGTGCAAGGATAGTCATCAGTTTGACGTGTTTTCACAAATGGACACCAAGTAAGTTAAGGAAAGCTTATGGATATCAATACGTTGCCCCTCCCCTCCAAATCCCATTCCGGAGTTATACGTCAAATTGACGTGTTATATCACGTCAATTTGACGTCTATTTAGCTGTTATATTTTCTAAGAGAACAATGATGTATTCGAAAGATGATTATCAAATTCATGACAAGCGTAATATGGTTCAATTAGATAAAGTTGAATCATTACTTAGAAAGTCATATTGGGCTAATGAAAGAGATATTGAAACTATTAAAATCTCAATAGAAAATAGTGTTTGTTTTTCTCTATTCCATGATGAAAACCAAGTTGGTTTTGGACGAGTTGTCACAGATTTTGCCTCAGTTGCATATGTCGCTGATGTCATTGTTGACCCTAAACATCGTGGCAAAGGTCTTGGCAAGTGGCTAGTAGAAACAATGATTAATGATCCTAGATGGAAAAATAAATTCCAATTTCTTGTAACAGATGATGCACATGCTTTGTATGAGAAATTTGGTTTTTCTGGTAGTCACAAACTAATGAGTACAAAAATATAACAAGGCAAAGCATTTGGACTCGCTGCGCGAGCCCATGTTTGCGGCGTTATAGTTTTCTCTGACATAGGATGTTGAGTTTGAAAAAGATCATTATTCTCGCGCTTATCGGTTTTACCGCTTGGAACTACTACTCCAAAAATTCAGGCACTACTCATAACTCCGTTTCTGTCCCCGCTGCTGTCGCAGAGCAACGCAGCGATACTTTTTATCAGCAGCCAACTTCAAACTTTAGGTGTGATGGTCGAGAGCATTGCAGTCAAATGACCTCAAGAGCAGAAGCTGTTTTCTTTATAAACAACTGTCCAAATACCAAAATGGACGGCGACCGTGATGGGGTTCCTTGCGAAAATGATTCTCGGTTCTGACATGAAAAACTATAACAAGGCATTCAACTTCCGCCAGCAAGCTGGCTCGGAACTCCAAACCGCTGCGCGGTTTTCCGTTCCGTTAATGCGGCGTTAACGTCCGTCAAAAACCAAAAAACGCGCCCAAAGGCGCGTTTTTTCCTACTCAAATCGCTTACACCGTAAGCACTCCGCTGACCACGCACCAAAACCTATAAAGAAGGCTTTTACGCTTTTTCTAGCTACTAGCAGGAGGGCTTGCCCTCCGTTCTAGCCAGTCGCGAAGCGACGATCTAGCTACTGCTTTTTTAAGCGACCCAAATCGACTTAGTATTACAAAACTCCCGAATACCACTGATTCCCAATTCCCGACCCTAAAAAGTGGGGTCAGATGAAACTTTCTGGAGTCATTTCAAAAACAAAAAAACGCGCCCAAAGGCGCGTTTTTTTCCTACTCAAATCCCTTACACCGTAAGCACTCCGCTGACCACGCACCAAACCTCATAAAGAAGGCCCTTACGTTTTTTCTAGCTACTAGCAGGAGGGCTTGCCCTCCGTTCTAGCTAGCAGCGAAGCTGCGGTCTAGCCACTTGCTTAATCAAACGGCTGCGCCGTTTGATTAAGCGACCCAAATCGACTTGGTATTACAGAATTCCCGAATACCACTGATTCCCAATTCCCGACCCAGGCCAGAGGCTTTGACGCCGCCGAACGGCATGCGGATATCGCTGGCAACCTGAGCGTTGAGGAAAGCGTTACCGACATCGATCTGACGCAGCATCGCTTCGCCCTTCTCCAGGTCTTCGGTCCAGATACTGGCACCTAAACCAAAGCGGGTTGCATTGGCCTGTGCCACCGCATCCGCTTCATCCCGTACTGCAATGATCGCAGCGACCGGGCCGAAGATCTCTTCGTTATAGGCGGTCATACCCAGCTTGACGTTGTTGAGTACTGTCGGCGCAAAGTAGTAACCATCACCGGGCAGATTCTCACCACCGGTCAACAGCTGTGCGCCCTCATCCAGGCTGGCCTGTACCTGCTGCTGAACCTTATCCCGCAGGTCGGCACGGGCCATCGGCGCGATAGTCGTCTCAGCCTGCATCGGATCGCCCTGGCGCAGTTTGTTAACCCGCTCAACCATCATGGCTGTGAACTCTTCGATTCGGCTTGGCACCACCAAAAAGCGTTTCGCTGCGATACAGATCTGACCGGCATTCGCAAAACGGGCCCGCATCGCTGCGTCCATCGCTTTTTCAAGGTCAGCATCATCCAGGATGATGAACGGATCGGAACCACCCAGCTCCAGCACGACTTTCTTCAGGTGCTGTCCGGCCAGCGCAGCGATCTGACGCCCGGCGCCTTCGCTGCCGGTGAAGGCAACGCCCTGCACCCGGTGATCGGCGATCACCTGCCCGGTCTGTTCTACAGAAATAGTCAGGTCGGTTACCAGGCCTTCCGGCGCACCGGCATCGCGCAGGATCTGCTCGATCGCTTTAGCGCAACGGGGTACATTCGGCGCATGCTTGAGCAACACACCATTACCCGCCATCAGCGCCGGAACCAGGCAACGGAACACCTGCCACAGGGGGAAGTTCCACGGCATAATCGCCAGTACGATACCCAGTGGCTGATAGCTGATCAGGCTGCGGCGGGCTGGCGTTTCCACCAGTTCATCCTGCAACATCTCTGCGGAATGCTCGGCATAATAACTACAGGCCAGGGCACATTTATCGACTTCGCCTAACGCTTCACTGAGCAACTTACCCATCTCCAGCGAGATAGTTTCTGCCAGAGACTGACGCTGCTGATGCAGCTCGGTCGCGACCGCTTTCAACAGCTGAGAACGTTCATCAAACGAGCTGGCCGCCCAGGCATGGGCAGTGGTTTCAGCCTGGTTCAGGCGCTGTTCCAACTGTACGTCGGTCAGCTGATCAAACTGTTCCAGCAGTTCACCGGTCGCAGGATTACGGGTTTCAAAGTTCATTAAATCTGTCTCCGTCTGTGGAATTAAACTGCTACTACAGCTCACCTGTTGCAGAATTACCGGTTTCAAACTTCATCGAATCGGTTTTCGTCAGTAAAATTAAACTGTCTGATCACCGTGGAACAGGCGTACCACGTGGCGTGCCTCAGCGAAGAACAACCAACGCTCAACCAGCAGGCCTGCAACAGTCAATAGCGCAGCAACAACCAGTAACGTGCTGCTACCGGTCAGCAACAGCAGGAACGGCACGACAAATGCCAGCACCAGCATCAGCAGGCGCAGACGTACCAGCTTGTTCGCTTCGACGGTGTAGCCAAATTCATTATTCAGGAAACTGTTAGAGGTATGACCCTGATCCAGCAGACGCACGCTGGCCTGGGTAAAACCGGTCGCGGTATTGATGGTGCTGCCGGCGGGCTTGCCGATCCAGAACAGATATACCAGTTTGCCAACAGCACCGAGTACCAGCAGTGAAAGTGACAATACCTGCAGCGTACCCGACAGATCACCGGAGATGATCGCCTGCACAGTCGCCAGCAACAAAGAACCGGACATCAGACCCAGCGCAATGTAGTTAATCGGCGTCAGGGAGGAGTTCCACTGGCGGATTGTCTTCAGGCTGGCGTAGATCATACTAGTGCAAAACAGGGTAACCATCGCCAGTACTGCGCCAATAATACCGGCCAGCAGAGGAATACCTGTTACATCGCTCCCGCCGAACCAGATACCCGCCAGATAGATCAGTACAAATGGGTAGAACAGCACCGCAAACACAGCCTCACGGGACAACCATGAAGTCTTGAAGCGGCTGAAAGAACGCCAGGCATTCTTAGGGTTTGCAAGGTGCAGCGTAGATGACAACAGGCCAACCGTAATCAACACCAGTGACAGGATGCCGCCACTGAGCAGTACTGCGCTGTTTTGCAACTGCGCCAGACCACTAAGGTGACCCAACACCAGCAATGTCAGCAGGCCGTAACCCGCGCCGGACATCACCGTAAATACAAGAACTGAAAAAGCCGGATGCATAGTAAAGACTCCGTTTTTCTATTGGCTAATATTTTAATAACCAACAATTTTTATAATTTTTCTAAGTAACAGCCGGGATCATTTATGACCCCGGCTAAACCTGCTTATCGAGCAATAACTTTGTTCACCCAGTCTTTAACTGTCGCCGCTACAGACCTTGGCTCATATACCTCCACAACCGGCTTATTGCGCGGTGGCAGGTAGGTATTGACCGGGTTGTAACCCAGCTCAGGCATCAGCTGTTTACCGGCACGATCACGTACCAGCTGGCTGACTTCTGAATTCGGATCATCAAAGTCACCGAATACCCGCGACTTAGTCGGACAGGTCATAACACAGGCCGGCTTACGCTCGTCTTGCGGCAGTTTTTCGTCGTAAATACGATCCACGCATAAGGTACACTTCTTCATCGTGCCTTCATGGGGATCCAACTCACGGGCGCCGTACGGGCAAGCCCATGAACACAAGTTACAACCCATGCACTTATCCTGGTCGACCAGAACGATGCCATCCTCTTCACGCTTGTAGGATGCGCCGGTCGGGCATACAGTAACGCAGGCCGCGTTATCGCAATGCATACAGGACATCGGCATGTTTACAGTTTTACTGTTCGGTGTATCGTCCACTTCATAGGTACGGATACGGTTCAGCCATGCGCCATTCGGATCACGGCCGTACGGGTCTTTATCGGACAGCGGGCCGATGGTGCCAGAGGTGTTCCACTGCTTACACGCAGTGGCGCAACCGTGACAACCAACACAGGTATCCAGATCAACTACCAGACCTAATTTCATATTCTTATTCTCCGTCTGCAGTTACTTCTCGCCGCGGGTCAGAACGTCTGACATCGGGCGGACCAGATTGACATTTTTATGGGAGCTGTAGCTCAGCATATCCGGAGACTGCTTTGCATTCGGCTGAGGTTTCAGTGCTGCAAAACTCGGCCATGATCCCGTTTCACCTGATGCTGCCGGGGTGATCTTCACCCGCAGGTCATACCAGGCTGCCTGTCCGGTGACAGGGTCGGAGTTAGTAATACGGTCTTCCTTATCGCCCTTTTGTGGCAACAGTTCAGAGATCAGGTGGTTCATCAGGAAGCCGTCGGTCGCTTCATTGGCATCATCCTTCAGGCCCCAGGCGCCGCTGCGCTTACCGATCGCATTCCAGGTCCAGACGGTCTGTTCGTTGGTGCCTTCCATCAGTTTGACCTGACAGCGAATCTTACCGTTATGGGATTCAACCCAGACCCAGGACAGATCTTCGATACCATCGCGCTCGGCAGCAACGCGGTTCATGTACAGATAGTTCTGCGACATGATCTGGCGCAACCAGGCGTTCTGGCTGTCCCAGCTGTGGTACATGAACATCGGACGCTGGTTCACCGCATGGTACGGATACTCCTCACGATCGATGCGCTGCTCCTCCAATGGCATGTAGTAGATTGGCAGCGGATCAAAGTACTTAACCAGACGCTCTTTATGGTGCTCTTCGGTCGGCATCGGACCGTCATACAAGCCCTGCCCCGCCAGACGGAAGGTCTGCAGTTTTTCAGAGTACAGTTCGATCACGATCTGATTAGTCGAACCAACCCATGAGGCTTCTTTAGCCAGGGTCAGGTAATCCAGGTTAGCGTGCCGCATATAGCGCTGATTAGGTTTCAGCTTCTGTTCGAAGAAACCTTCATTCTCTTCATAGGCTTCCCACTGGCGAGGGTTTGGCTCACCACGCAGGGATTTATCACCGTCTTTGCCGCGGTAACCCGCGAGGAAACCGATACCCGGCTCTTTCTCAAAGTTGATGATGAAATCTTTATAGCCGTTGTACTTCGGCTTGCCTTCCGGACTGGTGAATGCAGGGAAGCCAAGGCGACCCGCCATCTCAACCATCACTTCCTGCCAGGACATCACATCGCGGTCAGGCTCAATCACCGGAATACGTACCGCGTCACAGGCCGCATCCGGCTCAGAGATCGGACGATCCAGCATGGAGATAGTGTCGTAACGTTCCAGATACGTGGTATCCGGCAGCACCAGATCAGAGTAAGCCACCATCTCGGAGTTAAAGGCATCAGAGCAGACGATGAATGGGATCTTATACTCGCCGTCATCCTCTTTCGCGCACAGCATATCCAGAGTCTGGGCGGTGTTCATGCTGGAGTTCCAGGCCATGTTGGCCATGAACAGCATCAGCGTATCGATCTTGTATGGATCACCCTTCACCGCATTGCTGATAACCATGTGCATCAGGCCGTGACATGAGATAGGTGCATCCCAGCTGTAGGCTTTGTCGATACGTAGCGGATTACCTTCAGCATCGATCACCAGATCTTCAGGGCTGGTAGGGAAACCCAATGGTGGCGATTTCAGCGGTGTATTCGGCGCCATCTCTTTTGCTGGCTTTATGCCAGGCGGGATATGCTTAGGGAACGGTGGCTTGGCCAGATGGCCCCCCGGGCAATCAATGGTACCCAGCAACACTTGCAGCAAGTGAATTGCACGGCAGGTCTGGAAACCGTTGGAGTGCGCAGAAACACCGCGCATCGCGTGCATCGATACCGGACGGCCGATGAACTTGTCCTGCTTACGACCCGCCCAGTCGGTCCACTCAATATCGAGAGTGATGGTTTCCTTGAACGCAACATGGGCCATTTCCAGCGCCATACGTTCGATATCTTCAGCGGCAACGCCACACTCTTTAGCGGCTACTTCAGGCGAGTACTGCTCATCCAGGTATTTCTCTAGCAGGATGCTCATCGCAGTACGCAGTGGCGTGCCATCGGGAGCAGTGTATTCGCCAAACAGCGCAGGATTAACATCCGGCAGGTTGGCATCGACGTATTCTTCTTTAACCAGGTCCCAAACCTGAGGTTGTTCGCCCTTACCTTCTGCTAAAGAGCCACGGTAGAACAGACCATCACCCACTTTACCCGGGGTGTTCACAACCAGCTGCGCAGAGTTGGTATAACGGATCAGGAACTCTTCATCAACCAGCTGATTCTTCAGCAGTACATGAACCATGGACAGCGCCAGGATGCCATCGGTGCCCGGGCGGATCGCCACCCACTCATCGGCAATCGCCTGATAACCGGTGCGTACCGGGTTGACCGCAACAAACTTAGCGCCGCGCTCTTTGAGCTTTTTCAAACCCAGCTTAATCGGGTTCGAGGCGTGATCTTCTGCCACCCCCCACATCATAAAGTACTTAGTGTTGTCCCAGTCCGGATCGCCGAATTCCCAGAACGCATGGCCCATAGTGTACAAACCACCAGCCGCCATATTGACGGAGCAGAAACCACCGTGCGCGGCCCAGTTGATGGTACCAAACTGGCTAGCCCACATACCGGTCAGTGCCTGCATCTGGTCTCGGCCTGTGAAGTAAGCCAGCTGCTTAGGATCGGTAGCACGGATTTTAGCCAGACGCTTTTCCAGCATATCCAGCGCCCGTTCCCAGGAGATCTCTTCAAACTCACCGGCGCCACGCTCAGTACCCGGCTTACGCAGTAAAGGAGAGCTCAGCTTGGCTGGCGAATACTGCTTCATGATGCCGGAGTTACCCTTAGCACAAAGCACCCCCTTATTGACCGGATGGTTCGGGTTACCCTGAATAAAGCGAACCTTGTTATCCTCAACTGTCACTTTGATGCCGCAGCGACAGGCACACATATAACAGGTGGTGTATTTGGTCTGTTGATTGTCGCGGTCTTCGAAGACCGGCAGATCTGACCCGGTCAGGGTCGGGTCAACAGTTTGAATAGTGGCTTGGCTTGTCATATTTATTATCACCGTAGCGTCATGGAGTCGCTTGAGCTGCTCACCCATGTATTCGTAAATGCCGTAAATTTGAGAGTCAGTAGTTAGCAGCTGGTATGACAGCTATAAGAATCTGACTCTTCCATTTATGCTATGGATTGGATGCAAGCCACACAATGACCAGACTGAAACGACCGATGGGGCCAGCCGATGAATACAAGGGTGCACTGGTACTAACCAGCGCCGACAGATACAAAAATGGCCGCATAAAGCGGCCATTACATAAACAGATATGAGGGGTTAAGCGTCAGACCAACCGGTAACCGCTTTCACTTCCAGGAACTCTTCCAGCCCCCAGCTGCCACCTTCACGGCCATTACCGGATTGACCATAGCCACCAAAGGGTGCGCCAGCGCCCATCGGTTCACCGTTGATCTGCACCATACCGGAGCGCAACCGACGCGCAACACGGCTTGCCTTATCGCTATCCTGGGTCTGGATATAGTTGGTCAGACCGTAAGGGGTATCGTTAGCAATACGGATAGCTTCCGCTTCAGTATCAAACGGAATAATCGACAATACCGGACCAAAGATCTCTTCCCGTGCGATGCTCATCTCATTGTTAACGTCAGCAAACACCGTAGGGCGTACAAAGTAACCACGCTCCAGCCCTTCCGGCTTGCCTAACCCGCCAGCGACCAGTCGGGCACCTTCATCGATACCCCTGCCGATCAGATCCTGAATCTTACTGTACTGCAACTCAGATACTACCGGTCCGATATGACGCCCTTCCTTCGAAGCGATATCCACCGTCGTTTTGGCTGCCACATCTGCCGCAGTCGCTACCGCCTGATCATAAACGGAACGTTCGACCAGCATTCGGGTCGGCGCGTTACAAGACTGTCCGGTGTTATTAAAGCAATGGCGCACGCCACGGGTGACCGCTTTTTCATCGGCATCGGCAAACACCAGGTTAGCGCCTTTACCACCCAGCTCGAGGCTGACACGCTTCACCGTATCGGCGGCATTTTTAGAGATTGCCACGCCGGCTCTTGTCGAACCGGTAAAAGAGATCATATCCACATCCGGGTGCCCCGATAACCGCGTGCCTACGCCCGGGCCATCGCCATTCACCAGGTTAAATACCCCTGCTGGGAAGCCCGCCTCATCGATCATCTCGGCAAACAGCAGTGACGACAGTGGCGAAATTTCAGACGGCTTCAGCACCATAGTACAACCGGCAGCCAGCGCTGCGATAACCTTCAGCGCCACCTGGTTCATCGGCCAGTTCCACGGCGTGATCAGGCCGCAGACACCGATCGGTTCATACATAATATGGTTACCCGGTGCATGATCCCCCAGCGGTTGCTCAAACTCGAAATTCTGCAGCGCCCGGATCAGGTTTTTAATATGCCCGGCACCAGCGCCCCACTGGGCCGTTTGTGCCAGCGCCAGCGGCGCCCCCATCTCCATAGAAATCGCGGTCGCCATCTCAGCCGAGCGGGTTTTATAGATACTGTAGAGCTTATCCAGTAACGCTAACCTCTGCTCTTTACTGGTCTGGCTCCAGCTATCAAATGCACTGTTCGCAGCGGCAACGGCAGCGTCGGCATCAGCTTCAGACCCCAGAGAAATAACAGCGCAGGGCTCTTCAGTCGAGGGATTAATCACATCAAAATCGTTCGCCTGTGCAGGTGAAACCCACTGCCCGTTAATATAAAACTCGCGCTTATCCAACATCCTGATCACCCCGTCCATTATTCGTTATGTTTTAGCTATACAGTTATAGTAAGGGTTAGTACTTATAAAACAAGGCGACGCACAGTAGTGGCATTAAAATTTACCCTGATCTGGTTCTACAGCTACCGGGGAACTATACGTAAGATCCTGTTCCATAAGCCGTAAAAGCGTTTACGATAACAATATAAAAACGATAAAAGGTTGTGTAATGCTCAATAAAGCAGGTCTCAACAGCAGTAACAAAAGCACAGCACTGACCCGTTTTCTGCCGTTCCTGGTCTGGTTGCGCCTGATTACTCCCGCCAAAGCACGGGATGATCTGTTCGCCGGCCTGACCAACGCTGTTATCGTTTTGCCGCAAGGTGTCGCCTACGCGCTGATCGCCGGCATGCCGCCGGAGTACGGACTCTACGCGGCGATAGTACCGGCCATAATTGCCGCCCTGTTCGGTTCATCATGGCACTTAATTTCCGGCCCGACGGCGGCACTGTCTATCGTGGTGTTCACCACGGTCAGCCCACTGGCTACGCCCGGATCACCTGAATTTATCAATCTGGTACTGGCGCTGACCCTGATGGCCGGTCTGTTCCAGTTACTGCTGGCCTTCTTCCGCTTCGGCACTCTGGTTAACTTTGTTTCGCACTCTGTAGTGGTCGGCTTCACCACCGGGGCGGCGATCGTCATCGCCTCAAGCCAGGTGAAGAACATCCTGGGCATCAGTATCGAAAGCAGCGGCGCTTTCGTCTCGACCTGGCAAGGCGTATTTGAAGCCGCCCACAATACCAATTTCTACGCAGTATCTGTTGCTGCAGTCACCGTGGTTTGCTGCCTGCTGGTGAAAAAATTGCTGCCACGCTGGCCTAACATGCTGATCGCCATGGTTATCAGCAGTGCTTACGCCTGGTGGTTGGGTGCCGCCGATAAAGGTATACAACTGGTTGGCGAGATTCCCGGCAGCCTGCCACCTTTCCTGTTCCCACAGATGGACGCAGACTCTCTCTATGATCTGGCACCCGGCGCTATCGCTATCGGTCTGCTAGGCCTCGTCGAAGCCGTATCTATCGCCCGCTCTGTCGCGACCCGGTCTCGTCAGAGCATCAATGGTAATCAGGAATTCTATGGCCAGGCGCTGTCGAACATCGTCGGTTCCGTGTTCTCATCCTATGCCTCATCCGGCTCGTTCACCCGTACCGGCGTGAATTACTCTTCCGGTGCAAAAACACCACTTGCAGCGATTATTGCGGCGATCTCACTGGCGATTATCGTACTGGTATTTGCCGATCTGACCAGCTATGTGCCGATTCCGAGCATGGCCGGACTGCTATTGATCGTGTCCTGGAACCTGATCGATTTCCATCATATACAGAGCATATTCAAAGCCGGTAAATCCGAGTTCGCGGTACTGGCTGTAACCTTCTGCGCAACCCTGGTGATGGCGCTGGAATTCGCCATCTATCTGGGCGTTATCCTGTCGCTGGTGTTCTACCTTAAACGTACCTCCCAGCCGACTATTGTCGAAGTGTTACCCGATCCCAACAGCCCGACCCCGTTCTTTAACCCGGCCCACAACGATCAGCAACCTCGCTGCCCACAGCTGCGTATCATCCGTATCGAGGGCTCACTGTTTTTCGGTGCTGTGAACTATGTGAAGGATTATCTGGAAAGCATAACCGAGCCTAATGTGCTGATCGTCGGCAACGGCATGAACCATATCGATATTGCCGGCGCTGAAATGCTGATGCATGAAGCCCAGCGCCGCCGGGATAAAGGCCATGCCCTGTACCTCAGCAATCTGAAGACCCAGGTCGATGACTATCTGGGCCGTGGCGAATTCCGGACTGAGATCGGCGATGAACAGATATTCAGCTCCAAAGGGATCGCTATTACCCAGATCTACAGTCGCCTCGATGCAAATATCTGTAAGGCTTGTAACAGCCGTATCTTTATCGAGTGTAAGCCCGAGATCATTACAACCACAGCAGACATCCCAACAGATGATCTGGTCGCTAAATGAATGATCTGCTACCGCTGATTCCCTTTATAGCCATTATTGCGTTTGCCACTTACGTACAGACCGTTACCGGCTTTGCCCTGGGCATGATCGTCATGGGCGCCGTCACCACATTCGACCTGGTGCCGATCGCCTTTACTTCTGTGGTAGTCAGCGCAGTCACTTTCATCAACGGTGCCGTTGCCCTGAAAGGCAATTTCGATGCGGTGGATACCAAGCGGGTGCTGATCACTTGTAGCGCAATGTTTCCTGCGATCATGGGCGGACTGCTGCTACTCGATTATATGAGCAGCGATTTCAACAGCCTGCTGCAACTGTTGCTGGGCATTACCATTATCGCAGCCGGATTGATGATAATGCTCAAACCTGAGCCGATGGCTAAACCCTCCTCCAACCTGATGTTCGCCGGCTCCGGTGCAGTCGCCGGACTGATGGCCGGGCTGTTCAGCATGGCCGGACCACCGCTGGTATACCTGTTCTACCGCCAGCCATTCGAGTTGATCACCATCCGCCTCTGCCTGCTCAGCATCTTCCTGCTCAGCGCCGTCGGCCGTACCACCATGGTCGGCGCCCAAGGCGGTCTGACCCTGGACATGCTGATCTTCTCCGCAGTCTGCATCCCGATGGTGGCCCTGTTCACCTGGATCGGGAAGAATTATCCGCCACGGGTTAGCCCGAACACACTTCGCCGGATGGCTTTTTTCCTGTTAATAATTATCGGCGCAAGTTTGGTGGTTAAGAATATTTAACGGGCTGACAGAGACCGCTGAACAAGTTCAGCTTGCTAGACCGCGGCTTCGCCGCTAGCTAGAACGCGCTACGCGCTTGTTAGTGGCTAGAAAAATCTTTAAAAACATTCTTAATTACCACCATACTTTTGCTCAAATCTTGCACTGTGTAAGCTAATGCTTATAGCAATTTTCTTTCAAGCTGACTAAATGTGGGAGTGACGCCCCGTCACGATAATGGCCTGATCAATCGCGACGAGGTACCCGATGGGGCATGCCAGCGTCGCTCCCACAAGCGATCTTTTTGGCAGAAAGACTCTATTCCCATTTCTCTTACGCAGAAAAAAGCCAAGAATAATGACTGGCGAACTTAAGAACGATTGTATGCTTTTTCTAGCCACTAGCAGGAAGGCCTGCCTTCCGTTCTAGCAAGTCGCGAAGCGACGTTCTAGCCACTGCCTTTTTGCTTTTTCTAGCCACTAGCTAGCCGAACTTGTTCGGCGGTCTAGCTACTAGCAAGCGGCGAAGCCGCGATCTGGCTTTATAGAAAGCCCACAACTGGCCCATTCCCCGGCCCTGCATATTCCCTAAACTGGTACCAACTATAAATTCCCAAGGTGCAGCCTTCCTATGTCCGATATTAAGATTGATCAGCCAGATACCATGGTCTCCGTAAGGGATGTGTTCGGTATCGATACCGACCTTAAGGTGCCAGCCTTCAGTGAGCGGGATGATCATGTACCGGAGATCGACACCGCCTATCAGTTCAACCCGGAAGTGACGCTGGCGATTCTGGCTGGTTTCAGTCGCGACCGCCGGGTGATGGTGCAGGGTCTGCATGGTACCGGTAAGTCGACCCATATCGAGCAGGTCGCAGCACGCCTTAACTGGCCCTGTGTGCGGATCAATCTTGATGGTCATATCAGCCGTCTCGACCTGGTGGGTAAAGACACCATCGTACTCAAAGACGGCAAGCAGATAACTGAGTTTCAGGAAGGTATCGTACCCTGGGCGCTGCGCCGTCCGACCGCGCTGATCTTTGATGAGTTCGATGCAGGTCGTCCCGACGTGATGTTTGTTATCCAGCGTATTCTTGAGCGTGACGGTAAGTTCACCCTGCTGGACCAGAACGAAGTGATCCATCCGCATAAACAGTTCCGCCTGTTTGCGACTTCCAACACTATCGGTCTGGGTAACAGCACCGGCCTGTACCACGGCACCCAGATGATTAACCAGGCCCAGATGGACCGCTGGAATATAGTCACCACCCTGAACTACCTGCCGACCGAAGATGAAGTGAAGATCGTTCAGGCCCGTGTTAACAGCATGGACAGCCCAGAAGGCACAGAGCTGGCACGCTCTATGATCGCCGTGGCCGATATGACCCGTAACAGCTTTGCCGCAGGTGATATCTCTACCCTGATGTCGCCGCGTACCGTGATTTCATGGGCCGAGAATATCGAGATATTCCGTGACCCTGCCATCGCTTTCCGCCTGTCGTTCCTGAATAAGTGTGACGAAGCCGAACGGCCGATGATCGCTGAATTCTTCCAGCGCTGCTTCGACCAGGAACTGACTGATTCCTGGGCTCATAAGGCGTCCGGAGTGATGTCCAGTGAGCAACACTAATACCGGTTACGATCCGAAACCTGTTCCGCAGCAGCCGCGTCAGGAAAAGCTTCAGCAGCAAGTTGAAGAGCTCTGCGGTGCCAGCGTCCGGGGTTACTCCGGCGTCAGCGGCTTCAGGTTTCGCGGCCATCGCCCGGAACTGAATGGTGGCCCTTCCGGCATCCGTGCGCCACACCTGCGCACCGATCTGGAAAAAGACGACTTCCAGTCTTTCCGCGGCGCCGCCGACGGCATCGCCCTGCGTCTGAAGCATAGCGATAGCGAACTGCACCGCAGCCTGATGCCCGAGAGCGATGTCGGGCAGATGATCTTCGAACTGCTGGAGCAACTGCGGGTCGAGGCATTGGTCGATCCCGCCCACCCCGGTGCCAAGCGCAATATCGAACACCGCTTCGAGTCATGGTGCATGCAGCTACACGCCGCCAACATGACCGAAAACAATGTCGGCCTGATGATCTACACCGTCGCACAGATGGTCTGGACCCGGCTTTCCGGCAAACCGGTTATCGAAGTCACCGAAGACCTGATCGAACCCCATCGAATGATGCTCGCGCCCCATGTCGGCAGCTTTCTTGTGGGCATGCGTCGTAATATCCGAGACCAAAAAGTATTTGCCGAAAATGCTTTAGGCGTCGCTCAGGTCGTCGATGAGCTGGTCGGCTTTCTCGATGAAAACGAGAAAGACAGCGAAGATGACGACGAAGTAATCAAAAGCAACTTCGGCCTGCTGCTGGAATCGGAAAGCGAATCCGAAGGTGAAATGCCAACCAGTACCGGCCGCACCACCCGCTCCGAATACCGCGAACTTCTGGCCCAACTGGCAGGCTATAAAGTCTGGTCCCGGGAAAATGACCGTATTATCACCGCAGAAAAACTGGTCGCCGCTTTCCTGCGCACCCGATATCGCGACCAGCTGGATGAACGCATCAAAGGTCAGGGCGTGAACGTCCCCCGCCTCGCCCGCCAGTTGCAAATGATTCTTTCCGCACCGGAGCTGGATGGCTGGAATTTCGGCGAAGAGGAAGGCTACCTCGATGCCCGCCGCCTCAGCCGTCTGGTGACTTCGCCGGACTATCGTCAGCTGTTCCGCAAAGAACGCTATCAACCGCACAGCAACTGCCTGGTTACCTTCCTGCTGGATAACTCCGGGTCAATGAAGGAGCATATCGGCTCCATCGCCATGCTCATCGAAATCATGACCAAAGCACTGGAACAAGCCGGAGCCAGTACCGAGATCCTGGGCTTTACCACCCGTAGCATTCAGGGTGGCAAAACCTTTAAGCGTTGGCGCTCATCACCCGACAAAGAGCCAAATCCCGGCCGTCTGGCTGAGACCGAACACATCATCTACAAAGATGCCGATACCCCGTTCAAACGCGCCCGGCAGAATATCGCGGCGATGATGAAGCCGGATATCTTCAAGGAAGGGGTCGATGGCGAAGCCCTGCTCTGGGCCGCCGAGCGCATGAGCGGTCGCCCGGAAGAACGCAAGATCCTGATCGTACTGTCCGACGGCTCGCCAATGGAATCCGCCACCGCCCAGAATAACGAGCCGGACTTCATGGACAACCACCTGCGCCAAGTTGCGACTATGCTCGAAGCCCGCGGCGATATGGAACTCTACGCACTGGGCTTTGGCCTGGATCTGAGCACCTACTACCGCAACTCGCTTGAGCTGGATCTGCCGGAGGTTTTAGAAAATAGTGTGTTTAAGGATATTCTTAAGATGTTGGAGAGGCGGCGGCGATAAACGCAGTGGCTAGAACGTCGCTTCGCGACTCGCTAGAACGCGGCTCCGCCGCTGCTAGTGGCTAGAAAAATCAAAAGCTAAAAACCTTCTTAACTAATGCTGCGCCAGACTCCATCTCATCACTTTGTAAGAACGCTAGGGTGATCTGAGCGCAGCGATGCCCAACATCAAGAATTAAATTTACTCTGAGCCTATTTACTGCAGTGACTAGAACGTCGCTACGCGACTCGCTAGAACGGAAGGCAAGCCTTCCTGCTAGTGG
Source organism: Amphritea sp. HPY (assembly GCF_050870985.1). Classification (NCBI taxonomy): domain Bacteria; kingdom Pseudomonadati; phylum Pseudomonadota; class Gammaproteobacteria; order Oceanospirillales; family Oceanospirillaceae; genus Amphritea; species Amphritea sp. HPY. The sequence goes on from NZ_CP194015.1 coordinate 2,925,219, forward strand.
CTAGAAAAATCAAAAACAAAAAGCCTTCTTAATTATTGCTGCGCCAGACTCCATCTCATCACTTTGTAAGAACGCTAGGGTGATCTGAGCGCAGCGATGACCAACATCAAGAAATTAATTTTACTCTGACCCGGTTAATTAAAGCAGTGGCTAGATCGCCGCTACGCGGCTAGCTAGAACGGAAGGCAAGCCTTCCTGCTAGTGGCTAGAAAAATCAAAAGCTAAAAGCCTTCTTAATTGTTGCTGCGCTAGGTCTCACCCTCACTCTGTAAGAAACGTAGGTTGGTCTGAGTGCAGCGATGCCCAACATCAAGAAATTAATTTTACTCTGGCCCGGTTAATTAAAGCAGTGGCTAGATCGCCGCTGCGCGACTTGCTAGAACGGAAGGCAAGCCTTCCTGCTAGTGGCTAGAAAAATCAAAAGCTAAAAGCCTTCTTAATTGTTGCTGCGCCAGACTCCACCTCTTCACCTTGTAAGAACGGTAGGTTGGTCTGAGCGTAGCGATGCCCAACATCTAGAAATTAATTTTACTCTGAGCCTATTTACTGCAGTGACTAGAACGTCGCTACGCGACTCGCTAGAACGGAAGGCAAGCCTTCCTGCTAGTGGCTAGAAAAATCAAAAACAAAAAGCCTTCTTAATTATTGCTGCGCCAGATTCCACCTCTTCACCTTGTAAGAACGGTAGGTTGGTCTGAGCGCAGCGATGCCCAACATCAAACTCGACCTTAGATATTCCTTATAGTTATTTAATATTAATTTCTTATAACAAAACTAATCAATCTCAGATTAAATCATTATTAGCTCTGATGCCCCGTCTGAGTATAATGCCGTCATTCATTGTGGGACGGCCCTACCCGGTCTGTTTTCCCGCCTCTGTAGAGCCCTGTGTTCCAAAAGAATGACAGGATTTTAATGCTATTTCTGCTTATCGGCAGAGCAGGAACTCTAATTTAACCCAACCTTTTCCGGCATCCCTACGGTTAATGCGTTGTGCAAGAGTTTCGCTAATCTGGAAGTCATAAGATGAGAGCCAATCCGCTCGCTTTATTGCCCTTACTGCTATTCCTGGCCCTGTTTATCGGCAGCGGCGTCTATTACCAATCACAGAATGTTGATTTCGCTTTCTACCAGATCTCGGCCCCGGTGGCGATTCTGCCGGCTATCGTGCTGGCGCTGCTGCTCGGTCGCGGTGAACTGAACAAACGGCTGGAAACCTTTATTCAGGGTGTTGGTGACAGCAATATCATCACCATGTGCCTGATCTACTTGTTGGCAGGCGCTTTCGCAAGCGTCGCTAAAGCGGTCGGCGGTGTCGATGCCACAGTTAACTTTGGCTTGAGCATTATTCCGAGTGAGCTGGTACTGCCCGGCCTGTTCGTTATTACCGCCTTTATCGCAACAGCGATGGGTACCTCGATGGGTACTATTGCCGCTATGGCGCCGATTGCGCTGGGGCTTACAGAAGTCAGTGATCTGTCGCTGCCGCTGTGTATCGGTGCTGTTGTTGGTGGTGCGATGTTCGGCGATAACCTGTCGATAATCTCCGATACCACTATCGCCGCAACCCGCTCCCAGGGCTGTGAGATGCGCGATAAATTCCGCATGAATTTTAAAATCGCCATGCCTGCCGCAATGATTACGCTAATCTGGCTCTATCTGCAGGGCTCTGATGCTGTAATCTCACAGGCAACCGACTATGAGCTGATTAAAGTACTACCTTATCTGGCGGTGCTGACGCTGGCGTTAGCCGGAGTGAATGTTCTGCTGGTACTGTTCACAGGTATCGTTATGGCCGGGGTGATCGGCCTCGGTAACCTGCCTGATTACACCGTTGCGCAATGGTCCAAAGATATCTACAGCGGCTATACCGGCATGCAGGAGATTATGATCCTGTCCCTGTTCATCGGCGGCCTTGGCGCACTGATGAAAGCCCAGGGCGGATTGGAATTCCTCGCCCGCGCTATCGAACGTCTGACCAGCAGAGGCAAAGAGTCAACAGCCTCTACCCGCAGTGGCGAAATAGGCATCAGCGCCGCTGTAGCGCTAACCAACGCCTGCACCGCCAACAACACCGTATCCATCATCATCTGCGGCGGTCTGGCGAAGGATATCGCTGAGCGTAATAACGTCGATGCTAAGAGGAGCGCCTGCCTGCTGGATATATTTTCCTGCGTAGTCCAGGGCCTGCTGCCCTACGGCGCTCAGGTACTGCTGGCGGGATCTATCGCCGGTCTGTCACCGCTGGTTGTGATTGGTAACATTCACTACAGCTGGCTGTTGGGGGTGGTTGCGGTTGGCACTATTGTTTTTGGCGCGCGTGGGCGGAAAGCTGAGGGGGCTGTAGCTGTTAACTAAAAAGTGGCTAGACCGCGGCTTTGCCGCTAGCTAGAACACGCTTCGCGCTGCTAGTGGCTAGAAAAAGCGTACCAGCAGTTGCTCGTTGCTGCGTTCGAGCCACCAGCGGCTTTTCCCACTTTGTTTGTTTATACTTGCGTTACACCGTGTTCACGGATCATTAATTACAGGGAGTACTAATGAACAAATTACTATTTTCCATTCTACTGACATTGCTCAGTTGCGTCGCTATGTCAGCGGAGCCGGTGAGTAAGAGTTACTGGGGCGGTGTGGCGATAGAGAGTCACGATACGGTGGCGTATCACTCGGCTGAGGTCAGGGAAAAGCATGCTGAAGTTATCGGCGAAGAGCGCTTCACGGTTGAATGGGGTGGCGCTAAGTGGCACTTTGCCAGTCAGGAATCGGCAGATAAGTTTGCCGCTGATCCATTGCGCTATAAGCCGGAGTACAACGGTCATTGCGCCAATGCGCTAAGCCTTAGTGAGGGGCTGGTAAAAACCGACGGTACCGTATGGGAGTTTTTCGGTGAGGAGCTACACTTGTTCTACGCCGAGCGAGGCCGCCAACGCTGGTTAAATGGCGATTGGAAAGCCTACAAACAAGACGCCAATAAAGCCTGGAAAGAACTCACCCAGGACTAACTACAAGCTAAGTCCGAAAGCCTTCTTAATTATCGGCACAATTCTCTCGCTCCGGAACAGTTAAGAAGGCTGTTAAGTTTTTTCTAGCTTGATGTTGGGCATCGTTGCGCTCCGACCAACCTACAGATCCTACGAAGAGCCGGAGTTTGCCGCACCATTATCATCAATTAAGAAGGCTCTTTCGTTTTTTCTAGCTACTGCGGTGCGGCCGCACCGGTCTTCCAAACAACCTCCCTTCCCGGCTCTGGCACAGAGGGAATTAAACGAGCTAATACGAGCGAGACCCCACCCATCGCAGCACCGGTGAGGAATACTGCAGCCGGGGATATCATCCACAACAGGCCATAGGCTGCAGGCAGGACCACTGCTGCAACATGGTTAATAGAGAATGCCACACCCGCTGTCGAGGCCATATCTTTCGGATCGGCGATCTTCTGCAGATAGGTCTTCTGCGCGATCGCCATAGAAAACAGCAGGTGATCTGCTATATACAAACCCACAGCGATCCAGGGGTTGCTGACAAACGCATAGGCAGAGAAGACAATTATCAAACCGATATACTCCAGGGTCAGAGCCTTACGCTCGCCCCAGTGGCCGATCAGCTTGCCGATTTTAGGCGCCAGAATCATATTCAGGGCGCCATTAGCCAGAAACATGATCGATATTTCCCCCGCTGAGAAACCAAACTTCTCCACCATCAGAAAACCGGCAAAGACCACGAAGATCTGGCGGCGGGCACCGCCCATAAAGGTCAGTGCGTAGTAGAGCCAGTAACGTTTACGCAGAATCAGTTTCTTATGCTGTTCTACTTTCTCAGGAATACGCGGGAATACGGTCCAGCAAAACAGGGTGATGGCGATGGTGATACCACCGCCCAGCAGGTACACAATTTCCATCTCAATATTCAGAACATCCAGCGCCAGCCAGATCAGGCCAAAGGCAACTAAACTGGAAAATGAACGGATCGCCACCAGCTGTCCGAGTTTGTGCGCCGCTTCATCTTTATCAAACCACTGCAATGACAATGACTGGTTGATGGTTTCGTAATAATGGAAGCCAAGTGACATCAGCACTGTCGTACAATAGAGCCCTATTTCCGAGGGAAAAAACCCGGTTACTGCGGTACCGATCCCCAGTAATAACATGGATGTTAAGGCCAGCGTCTGCTCGCGCATCAAGACCAGCAGCAGTACCGCGCCAAAAGCCAGAAAGCCGGGAATCTCACGCAGAGATTGCAGGATACCGATCTCAACACCGCCGAATGAAGCACGTTCTATGGCGAAGTTATTCAGCAGCGCCTGCCACACACCAAAGGAGACTGGCATAGCAGCGGCTAATAAAAACAGAAACATCTCAGGCCGGCGGGAAAGATTCACTTCAAAACTCCTCTGTTCTCACCGGCTTTAGTGCGGGTGAATCTTAGTAGCTAGATCGGTTGAGATCAGTGGCTGGATCGCGGCTTCGCCGCTAGCTAGAACGCGCTTCGCGCTTGCTAGTGGCTAGAAAAAACCTTCTTACGAAGCTAATCCTGTTAAAAGAAACTCCGTACTCTGTAAGATTGCTTTTTTGCTTTTTTGCTTTTTCTAGCAAGTCGCTCTGCGACGTCTAGCCACTAGCAAGTGGCGTAGCCACGTTCTAGCTACCTGTCTGTTGTTCCTACTTTAAATCTGAAGCGATTTGTCGTATACCCTATGTTATGCCAACTTATATCGAGAAACAGACAAGACTGCCACAAGTGCCCAAGCACTGGACCCGCTTTGATGGCATCAACAGCCCCAGGATTGAAGAAACGCCCAGGACAGTCGTGGTACGTCAGGTTAGCCACGAACCCGGGGCGTATGCGCCTTATCACAGCCATGGCTGGGGCCAGTTACTATTCATTTACGAAGGATTGATGCAGGTATCGGCTAAGGATATCGGTTACTGGGTTGTGCCTCCCCAGCGGGCAGTATGGATTCCCGCCTTCACAGAACACGACGCCCGCACGATCCACTCAGTGCAGATGCGTAATGTCTATATCGCACCGCAGGCAGCCAGCGCTCTGCCGGACCATTGCCAGGTTATTCATATCACTCCCCTGTTGCGGGAGCTGATTCTGGCAATTGGGGATTTTGCTACGCTGTATGATGAGGCTGGCGCAGAAGGCCGGCTGGTGAAAGTCTTTCTGGATCAGCTGCAAACCACTCCCGAAGTACCGCTGTATCTGCCCCGTCCTACCAGTAAAATGTTGCAAAAGATTGCCGGCACTTTAGCCGAACAGCCTGCCGATCAGCGTTCGATGGATGACTGGGCTGTTGAACTAGGTACCAGTGCCCGTTCGCTGGCGCGGCATTTTCGTCAGGAAACCGGAATGACCTTCGGTCAGTGGCGACAACAGGCCAGACTGCTGTCAGCCATCACCCGGATTGCTCAGGGTGATGCGATCGCCAATGTCGCTCTGGATCTTGGCTACAGCAGCCAGAGCGCCTTTATCTCTATGTTCAAAAAAGCCCTGGGTAAAACACCTGGACGGTATTTTGAAAGCAGTCGCTAGAACGCGCTTCGCGCTCGCCAGACGCCACTGCGTGGCTTGCTAGTAGCTCGAAAAAGCATACAAGCCTTCTTTATTGATAGTCGTGGTGTAGCAAACTCAGGCTCTTCGTAAGAAAGGTAGATTGGTCGGAGCTCAGCGATGCCAAACAGTCCTTGTTTAACGGCTTTCATATTCGTATATTCGCGGTATTAAATTTTACAGAGAGAATCTGATGTCCAAAGTTACAGTGAAGTTTGAGTACGAAAAGGAAACCAAAAACAGCGTGCGTTATCAGGAAGTACCCGCAGAAGGGCAGGCGCCGATCATGGGCTCACTGTATGTACAGAAGTGGTTTGCGGGTAGCAGTAAGACTCTGGAAATCACGGTTGAGAAAAAGGATTAGAAGTCGTCCGTCGTGGCTCGAAAAGCCTTCTAAGATGAGCATGCTGTTGAAGAGGAATTCTTTCTTTGTAAGTAAGTGAGGATTGTTGGGCTTCGCTGCGCTCAGGCCAACCTACCGATCTTGCGAAGCGATGGAGCAAGCCGCAAATACTTATATACATTAAGAAGGTTATTACGCTTTTTCGAGCTACGAGCAACGAATAACGAGCGACTGATTTTTGGCTTTTCCAGCTACGAGCGACGTATTTTTACCCTACACTGACTTCATGTAACCCATCTTAGCCGTTGGACAAACATGGAGTTAAAGATGAGCAGAGCAAGCCCGTTACGTCACATTTCGCAGGCGCTGACTCTCAGTTTGGTGACTGCATCCATTTTAGCGCCACTGCAGGCTTCTGACAGCATTAATAAGACCCGACTAAAGGTACCACTGGCATTCACCTCCGCACTGCCGGCTGTCAAAAGCTCTATATTGTGGGTCGCCGATCAGGCGCCCATCATTAGTAACGGCTCCCTGCAGATTAAAACCTATGAGCCGGGGAAGCTGGTTGCGCCTTTTGAAATTCTTGATGCTGTCTCGACCGGTAAGGTCAATGCAGGCTTCGCTATTTCCGGCTACTGGGCGGGTAAAATTCCTGCCGCAAATATCTTCTCTTCCGTGCCCTTTGGCCCGGAGAGTGGTGAGTTCATGGCCTGGTTGTACTACGGCAACGGCCTGAAACTGTACCAGCAGATGTATGATCAGGCCGGTTATGCAGTGAAAGTCATCCCTTGCGCGATTCTTGCACCCGAGAGTGGTGGCTGGTTTAAGCAGCAGATTAACAAGCCCGAAGATCTCAAAGGCCTGAACATGCGTTTTTACGGCCTCGGCGGCAAGGTTTTCAGCAAGCTGGGCGCATCGGTATCGCTGATTCCCAGTTCCGAGATCTATCCGGCCCTTGAGCGCGGCGCGATCGACGCCACGGAATTCTCCCAGCCAGCCATCGATCAGATGCTGGGCTTTCACAAGATCGCCAAATATAACTACTTTCCCGGCTGGCACCAGCAGGCCAGCGTGATCGAGTTACTGATCAATAACAATACGTGGCAAGGCATGCATCTCAGCCAGCAGGCTACCCTTGAAGCCCTGTGCAAGGCTGCGATGACCAATACCTTAGCTCAGGGTGAGGCGATACAATATCAGGCGATGCAGAAGAATGAGCATGAGCGCGGTGTCACCAACCTCTACTGGAATTCCGAAATGCTGTCGCTATTCGAAACAACCTGGCAGCAGGTGGTCAGCGAAGAATCCGAGGATCCGTTCTTCAAGACCGTATGGGACGACCTGTCAGCATTCCGCAAAAATTACGACCTATGGCAACGCCACGCCTTCCTGCCACGGCAAACCGGCCGTTTAGCGGAATAACGGTCTGTGGACGGGACAATTTTCAAGAAGCCGTTTTGCTTTTGACTTTTCCAGCCACGAGCAAGCGGCAAAGCCGCGTTCTATCACCAATATTCCTCGGCATCATATTGTTGGGCTTCGCTGCGCTCAGACCAACCTACCGTTCTTACAAAGTGAAGAGGTTGAGTCTGGCGGAGCAATAATTAAGAAGGCTTTTTGCTTTTGATTTTTCTAGCCACTAGCAGGAAGGCTTGCCTTCCGTTCTAGCTAGCCGCGCAGCGGCGGTCTAGCTAGCTAAACTTGTTTAGCGGTCTGCTTTTAAAGGCCTGCCTTTATTGGTCTGAATTTCAGGTTATACTTCGCCCTATCAGTCGACAGGAATTAATCATGGCCAGAAATCCCAAAAGCGGCTCCGGGGCAGTCTCCGAAGCAACCAAAACCGAAGCGGCAAAAATTGCCAAAGCTACGCAAAAACCTGGTCAGACCAAGGAACAGACCAAGCTGATCGCGCAAGGAATTCAAAAAGGCATCGATCAATACAAGAAGCAGCATAAAGCAAAGTCGCGGGAGCTGGATAAACAGCGTAAAAAGTACCAGATACATAATTCCACAACGGCTGATGAGTCTGAAATAACTGAGCCACAGGAAACCGGATCCGGCAGTAAACTGCCATGGATTCTGCTTATATTGTCATGGCTACTGTTTGCCGCTTACATAACCCTGGCCTGATTCCTGTTTTCGGCTAATGCACTGCTACTTTTCGAGTAACGAGCTACTTTAGCGGTTGGATATTTTATGTCTCTGACACCTTTCTACTCCCTGCCAGAATTAGAAACCGAGCCATTCCCGGACTGGTCATACGTGTGTCAGAACACCAATGGCCAGGCATCACTACTTCTGGTCTATGCCACTAAGCGTGACTTCCTGTCGGTGCCTAAAACTTACGCTGTGGTGGAGTTCAGAGACAGTGAAGAGATTCCGTTAGAGCTTCACTCAATGGCGATTGAAGAGTATCTGGAAGATACCGAACTGGAAATTGAAGAAGAGACTGCGGGGATCTTTGAACTGGATGCTGCTGACGATTATCAGATAATTCTGCTGCTCAACAATATCACTGCTTTAGAGATCGCTTGCGCCAGCTTTACTCTGCATCAGGAGATCTACCACACGGCAAACTCCCGCGTCGCTTTGGCGCAGTACCTTAGTTCCTGTTGAAATAAGCTGTTGGGCTTCGCTACGCTCAGACCAACCTACCTTTCTTTCGAATACCGAAGACTACTTCAACCCTAAAGTACTATCCCTGCACGCCTATCAGCCAATATATGTTTTCTTTTTGCCCGGGTACCCTGCTATTTGGTCAGAGGTCTAAGAGGTGCATTGGTTATTTATATATTTACAGCAAAGCGTACCTGTTACCTGCTGACACTTCTTATCTTCAGTTTTTCCGGCGCGGTATTCGGCCATGGTGTAGACGCCAATACTGAGCAATTCCTGCTGGGTAACCAGGGTGTCGCACTTGTGCCGTATCTGTACATTGGCGCCAAGCATATGCTCACTGGCTATGATCATCTGCTATTCCTGATCGGGGTTATCTTCTTCCTCTATCGCAGCAAAGATATTCTGCTCTACGTCAGTCTGTTTACTCTGGGGCATAGCCTGACCCTGCTGTTCGGCGTGCTCCACAACGTTGCGATCAATCCTTATCTGATCGATGCCGTTATCGGCCTGTCGGTAGTTTATAAAGGCTTCGATAATCTGGGAGGCTTTCAGCGTACACTTGGCTTCCAGCCCAATACTAAGATCGCAGTACTGGTTTTCGGTCTGTTTCATGGCTTTGGTCTGGCCAGCAAGTTACAGGACTTTCAGCTACCCGCAGAGGGTTTGCTGGAAAACCTGCTGGCATTTAACCTGGGCGTCGAGCTGGGCCAGTTTATGGCGCTGGGCGCGATCTTAACCCTGATCGCTTTCTGGCGTAGGCATAAAAGTTTTATGCACTTTTCCACTGCTACAAACACCCTGCTAATGAGCGCAGGTATGCTGTTGATCGGTTACCAGTTAACCGGATACTTTGAGGGCACACTATGAATCAACTCACTCCACCGATAGCATCAGCAGCCACCCTGATCAAAGCCTGCATATCCGCGATCAGCCTGGCCGCTGTAGTTTTGACTGTTGCCATATTACCGGCTGAATACAACATCGATCCGACCGGACTGGGTAAGGCGATGGGACTCACCTCACTGGCCTCAGTTGAACCCATTAAGTCAGCTGTTACAGCGGCAAAAGTATCTTATCAAAGTGATACGGTGAGTATTGAGGTACCGCCAATGAGCGGACTTGAATATAAACTGCATTTGCAAAAAAACGCGAAACTGAAGTATCAGTGGAGCAGCGGAAGCGGCAGCAGGTCTGCGCCGATCTATTTCGATTTCCACGGCGAACCGCAGGGTGACAAGACCGGCTATTTTGAAAGTTTCACCATCAGCACAAGCAACGAAATCAGCGGCACCTTAACCGCGCCCTTCGATGGCTCCCACGGCTGGTACTGGAAAAACACCAGCTCCGAACCGATCACCATCAGCCTCAACATCGAAGGCGCATATCAGATTGAAGGGATTAAATAGCAAAGCCGTATTTGTAGTTCAAAAGTTGTTAAGCTTCGCTCCGTTCAGACCAACCTACCAATCTTTGTGGGAGCGACGCCCTCGTCGCGAGAATATGCAGAGCGCTAAACCAATCGCCACGAGGGCGTGACTCCCACATATCTGAGTCTTTACGCTTGTTCTAGCCACTAGCAGCGGCAAAGCCGCGTTCTAGCAAGTCGCGTAGCGACGTTCTATCTACTGCCCTCGTCTATACTACCCAACATGTTAAGTAACCCAAGGGAACGTTACTCCCATGCTATTACTCCTCTCCGGCCTCTTCCTTTTTTTAGGCATCCACTCAATATCAATAGTCGCGCTACCTCTGCGCGAACGTCTGGCAGCCGTCAGTGAGATCGCCTGGAAGCTGTTTTACAGTGTTATCTCTGTGCTTGGTCTGTACCTGATTATTCAGGGCTATGCCGAGCTGAAAACAACAGCAACGCTGCTCTACGTAACCCCGCAATGGACCCGTCACCTGGCAGCATTGTTGCTGTTACCGGTTTTTATTCTGTTCTTTGCACCCTATTTTCCCGGCAAAATAAAATACACCACAAGACACCCACAACTTGTCGCCGTCAAACTCTGGGCTGTTGCCCATTTGCTGGTTAACGGCACAGTGGCAGATGTGCTGCTCTTCGGATCTTTTCTGTTGTGGGCGGTGGCTGACCGCCTCTCTATGAGTAACCGCCCACTGCGCGCAGTACCCAGCGTAATAAAATCTAAAACCAACGATATGATTGTGCTGGTGCTTGGCATAGCGGTGTATCTGGCCACCGCTTTCTGGCTGCACGAAATGCTGTTCGGGGTACGGCCTTTTAATTAAAGCAGCTGCTAGATCGTCGCTCCGCGACTAGCCAGAACGGAAGGCAGGCCTTCCTGCTAGTGGCTAGAAAAAACATTCTTAATCGAGAGCATACTCACGGGGAGATTATTTCTTTGTAAGAAAGTGAAGATTGTTGGGCTTCGCTGCGCTCAGACCAACCTACCGAATTCAATCGCCGCGGGGCGCGCCTCCCACAAGCAGCAACGCTTACGAAGTGAAACAGTAGACCTCGGCACAGCAACAAAAAAGAAGGCTCTTCAAGCTTTTTCTAGCCACTAGCGAGTCACGCAGTGACGTTCTAGCTAGCTACTTGTCTATTAACTGCTCCACAACCTTGCCATGCCCCGCATCTTGTAAACCCTGCAAAATTCGGATGGCGGCGTACGCATCATTCGCGGCATAGAGCAGCTGCGCCGGAGAGAGCTGTTTCAGCGCCCAGTTAGAGGTGGATTGCTTCTTTGATTTCTGGAAACGCTGATTAAACTGCACTGCGATGGCAGATTTTACACCGAGCTGCTTGCGGTAACCCAATTTGCGATAGGCCCGATCCAGGTCAAACAGGGAATGCACAGTGACGCCGAATTTACGCAGCAGATGACTACGGTCGGATTTCAGGCCGAAACCAACTTTAACGACCTCGGCCGATTTCAGAATGCGGCAGATCGCGTCATGGTTTTGAGTATTGTGCAGTTGGAATATATAACCGGTTTTCAGGGTGCTGAACTGGACCACATGGGGGCCACTGGATTCCTGCCCCTTACGGAAAGTAGGCCTGGATTCGGTATCAAAGCCGATAAAACGGCAGCTTTCCAGGTCGACCACTGCGGCATCCAGTTCCTGCTCTGTTTCAGGCAGGACGATCTGCTCCAGGGTTAAACCCCGGAACAGTTCCAATTCGGCGATCTCATCTTTCGAAGGCGGTTGGTATTGTTCAGCCATAATTGATCTTTACTGAAATAGTCCGTTATATAACCAGAGTTTTTAGGTACCGTTTTACTGGCTCAGATTAGTAAGATTTCTTACCGCCTTTGACCGGCGCTTTACCCCACTGAAACTTTTCACCGCCAGAGTTTGACGGCTTAGCTGCGGGAGCTTTCTTAGCGGGTGCTTTTTTATCAGCAGCTTTCTCTGCGACAGGCTTGTTTGCTGCAGGTTCACTTTTAGCCGGGGCTTTTTTAACTGCTGCTTTATCAGTTGGCGATTTATTCGCCTTTGGCTCGCTTTTCCGCTCCCGATGCTGCAGTCCGGTAAGGAAGTTACGCAGAATCTGATCCTGGCATTCGCGGTAATTCTTATGCCCTTCCTTGCGGAAGAAAGCACTCAGTTCGTGCTTACTCACCTGCAAATTGGCTAATGCCATAATCGCCAGAATATCTTCTGCAGTCAGATTGAGGGCGATCTTCAGCTTACGGAAGATAATATTATTGGTAACCCGCCGCTCCGGAACCGGGGCCGGACCATCCTGCTTGCCGCGTTTTTCGACGATCAGACCATTCAGAAAAGTCGCCATCTCCAGATCCGGCAGACGGATGTATTCAGGATCATCGTCTTTCTTCAGCCAATGGTTCAGCTGAACCCGGGTAACCGCAAGGTCAGCCAGGCGAAACACGCCGATCATTTTGGTATCGCTGTAATCGAAGGTGTAACGGATGCGGCGCAGAATATCGTTATTGGTCACGGCTTAGCTCAAAGTATGAAAAGAAAGAAGAAACAGGAAAGCCGCCACTTTAACACAAACCCGCCTGCTAGTTGTCAGGTATCTCGTTGGGCTTCATATTGTTGGGCACCTATTGTTGAACATCCTATTGTTGGGCTTCGCTGCGCTCAGACCAACCTACCAGAAATAATCGCCGCGAGGGCGCGCCTCCCACTGGCGCCGCCCTTGCTTAAGAATGCCAATATCACAGTCCGCACCACTAGTAGTAAAAAAGGCTTTTCCGCTTTTTCTAGCCACTGGCAGGAAGGCTTGCCTTCCGTTCTAGCTAGCCGCGCAGCGGCGGTCTAGCTAGCTAAACTTGTTTAGCGGTCTGCCTTACAAATCTTTAACCAGCCGCAGCGCATCATAAATTGCCGCATGGGTATTGCGTGAAGACACGGCATCCCCGATGCGAAACAGCTGAAACTTGCCTTGCGGATTATTCATCTCCTGTTGCACACGCCCCGCGATCAGGTCATCGTGGTTAACCTCACCCAAATTGGTTGAATGGGGCTTCAGATCGAAATAGATCTCATCCATCGGGATAATGCCGTGGTTAATCACCACCTGATCCACTATCCTCTCCTTCGCCAACTCACCCCACTCTCCGCCCAGATAGTCACTGCCTACCCGCGCTTTAAGCCGTCCATCTTCCCGGACCACATCTTCAAGCCGGTACGTCACTGTAAACGTGACATCCTTCTGCTGCATCGCCCGCATGTAAGGCACCAGGTTCATCGCCATCACTTCAGGCGCAAATGAACGATCCGGGGTCATAATTTCCAGCTCAGCACCGGACTCAGCGATGATCTCAGCCGCCTGCATCGCGGCATGGTCGCCGGCATCGTCAAACAGCAGTACTTTACCAGTTGGCTTCACGTCACCGGCGATAATGTCCCAGGCCGAAACTACCAGGTCATTACCGGTTTTCAGCACTTCAGTATCCGGCAGGCCGCCGGTGGCGATGATCACCACATCGGGATTTTCCGCCAGTATATCTTCTGCTTCGGCCCAGGTATTAAAGCGGAACTCAACATCATGGGCGGCACACTGCGCCATACGCCAGTCGATGATTGAGATCATCTCATGTCGGCGCGGGCTCTGCGCAGTTAGGCGTACCTGGCCACCCGGATCAGACTGCGCTTCAAACACGACCACCTCATGGCCCCGCTCTGCTGCGACCCGAGCCGCTTCAAGTCCACCGGGTCCGGCGCCGACAATCACCACTTTACGGGACTTTTCTGCCTTAGGGATATCATGGGGCATACTCAGCTCGCGACCAGTTGCGGCATTATGAATACAAAATGCATCGCCGGCCTGATAGATCCGATCCAGGCAATACGTCGCGCCGACACAGGGACGAATATCGTCTTCCCGGCCTTCGATGATCTTTTTCACTATATGAGGATCGGCCATGTGAGCTCGGGTCATGCCGATCATATCCAGCTTGCCTTCAGCTATAGCATAACGGGCGGTCGCAACATCGGGAATTTTCGCTGCATGAAATGTCGGGAATCCGGTCGCTTCACGCACCGCAGCGGCAAAATCAAGGTGCGGCGAGTTTTTCATGCCCATCACCGGAATCACATCGGTCAGCGCCGGATCGGTATCGATGCGGCCACGGATAACATTCAGGAAGTCCACCTGGCCGGTATCTTTCAGGCGCCGGGATATATCGATCCCCTCGTCCCGGCTGATGCCACCGGCGACCATCTCATCCGCGGTGTACCGTACCCCGACAATAAACTCATCGCCGACCCGCTTACGAATAGCACTGAGTACATCCAGACTGAAACGCATGCGATTTTCCAGATCACCGCCATAGGACCCATCCAGAGTGTTGGTCAGCGGTGACCAGAACTGGTCCATCAGATGTCCGTAGGCCTGCAGTTCGATACCATCCATACCCGCAGCCTTCATTCGCTCGGCGGCGTCGGCATAGTCTCTGATGATACGATCGATATCCCAGTCTTCCATTTTCTTGGGAAATGCACGATGCGACGCTTCACGGCGATGGGATGGCGATACCACCGGTAGCCAATCACCCTTGGCCCAGCCGGTGCGTCGGCCCAGGTGCGTCAGCTGAATCATCACCGCGGTACCATGCTCATGACACGAATCAGTGACCTGTTTCAACCAGGGTACGACTTCATCTTTGTATGCAAGGATATTGTTAAACACCGGTGGGCTGTCTTTTGATACTGTTGCTGATCCTGCAGTCATAGTCAGCGCAACGCCTGCTTTTGCCCGTGCCTCGTGATAGGCACGATAGCGCTCCTTAGGCATACCATCTTCCGGATAAGCCGGCTCATGAGAGGTGGTCATAATGCGATTCTTCAGCGTCAGGTGCTTGAGCTGATAGGGCTGCAGAAGTGGGTCTTTACTGGTCATTGTTGGCTGCCTGCTAACGGAACGGTCATTGCCGTCACTGGATTATTGTTATCTTTGCCGGAGGCGCGAATCTGGATAGCATTAATTTTTACCGCTATGAAGCGCTCCCTTCAAATGATATTTTGAGGCAGCTCGCATGACTTTTTATCATGCGTAAACAAAGCCAGCAGCAAAAACAAGAGCTATTTCACATGCCAAGCCTGAAACAAAGATTGCCGCCCCTGAGTACCCTGCTAACTTTTCAGGCGGCCGCTCGTCACTTGAGTTTCACCCTGGCCGGTGAGGAGTTGCATGTCACGCAAACGGCTGTCAGCCGACAGATCAGAGGATTGGAAGAGTTTCTTGGCGTTGCCCTGTTTCAACGCGGCCACCGCAGCGTGCAACTGACAGAACCGGGGCAGAAGTTGCTGCAGGCTGTGACTATGGGATTGGAACATATCTCGACAGCCGTCGGTGAAATCCGTAACAGCCCGCCACAAGGTCATCTCACTGTTTCAGCAACCATCGCCTTCGCCTCATTATGGTTAACCCCCCGCCTGATGGAGTTCCAGAAACAGTACCCTGATCTGGAGGTACGTATTCTGGCAACCGACCGGGATATCAACCTGCAGGCTGAAAATGTCGACCTGGCTTTCAGCTGCGGTGATTACGACAAACAGAGCGGTATCAGCTCGACCTATCTTTTTGCCGATGAAATATTTCCCGTGTGCAGCGCCGATTACCTGAGCAAACATGGCCCGGTTAAAAAGCCTGAGGACCTGCTGCAGCATGACCTGCTGCATCTTGATGAAGAGCACTGGCGCGCCATCAGCTGGGAGGCAACCGACTGGTCGGTCTGGCTGAAAAGCCAGGGGGTGGATGGACAAGTTCCGGCACGGGGTTTAAGGGTGAATAACTACCCGCTATTACTGCAAACCGCTATCAACAGCCAGGGGATAGCGCTGGGCTGGAGCCACCTGGTCAGCGACCTGCTGGAGCAGGGGCTATTAGTGCGTCCGCTGCAAGCTTCGCTTTGCACCCAACGCGGTTACTATCTGGCGCAACCGAGCAGTGGCGAGCCGACCGAGGAAGTCAGAATCTTCCGCGACTGGATCTTAGAACAGACTTAAACCGGGAGCAGTCCGGTTCAAGTGATACAAAGTATCGCTAAGCTATCAGGCCTCCAGCATCCAGGGCGGCACCTGTCCCAGAAAGTTTTCAACACTCCTGACACCCGGGGTGTTCTGCGCGGCAATTTCAGCGGCGGTCTTTTCCGCGTCGTTATGTACCAGACCCCATAGCTGAACCACTCCGTCGCTAACAATCACATTAATTCTGCCGGAAACCAGGCCAACCTCCGCTGAAAGTTCCTGTTGCAGGCTTTGTCTTATAGTCCGGTCATCGGTTGAGCCCGAAACACCAAGGTCGGCACCTTTGGCGGTCAGTCCATGCAGTAGGTTTGCGCGACTGACAAGCCCGACTAATTGCCCGTCCCGGGTAACCGGAACACGTTTAACATGGTACTTCTCTAGCAATTGGGCAATCTCATGCAGAGGCGTATCTTCGTGCACCGCAACAACATCGCGGGACATAATCTCCCTTGCCGTACGGCCATGAGTTTTCAGGTAATGGTCGGCATCGTGGCTACTGGACAGGAGGTTCTCAACCCACCATGAGTGACGCTCTTCTGTTTCGTTCTCAGCCCGACGCATCAGGTCGCCTTCACTGACGATGCCCAGCACTTTATTGTCATCATCGATAACAGGGACTGCGCTGATCCGGTGTTGCAATAACAACCCGGCGATCTCCCGGACTTCAGTATCCAGTGAAATCGTGATGACATCGGTGGTCATAATATCTGTTGCATGCATATCTTATCTCCTCACTGAGGGAAGCTGCTGACCAGCCCCTTTGACAGTCAATAAGTCATGTAAAGTATAGATTATTCAGCAACGCATAATTATTACGCCAGGTGATGACGTTTGCTGTGATATCGCTCTTCAAGCCGACGCTTTCTCACTGGCAGGTGTTAAGCTAAAGTGAATAGACGGCAGTGATACTGGCCAGACAAGCTGTCTGAAACCGCCAGTTAACGGTCGTTTCAGCACTACAAATACTGCAGCGAGACTGATCCAGATCAGCATCCTGATCTCAACTTGTGCTATATAGCGTCACTGACATGTCGTAAATAAGCATGTGATAAGGCGCAACCAGAAGTATCCGACAATCTTTTTACCGGTATAACTTCACAGGTAATGCGGAAAAGGTATATTTAGTACGATCAGCCTGCACTTACTCTATAAAAAAAACATATCTCTAGTAAGATATGTTTTATAGGTAAAAAGGCTATTTCAGGACCCATATACTATTAAGCCCCATTCTGGTATCTATTGACTTTATAAGGTCTCAAATGCACCGGAATGTAAAAACAAAACTAGCCTAGCCTGACTTAGGAAATATTATGAAAAGAAGAAATATTCTAAAGGCCGCCGCTGCAGGTGTTGCAGCAGCACCACTGGCAATGACTGCAAGCAACTCTCAAGCAGCTTCTACCGTACGCTTGCGTATGCAGACTTACTGGGGCACCGAATCTGACGATATCCACAACGCTTTCGTTGACGACATCAAGGTTTCTTCTGACAAATCCCTACGCGTAAAACGCTTCCGTGGTAGTGAGCTGGTACCAAACGCTGACATGCTGCAGGCAGTGAGCAAGGGCACCATCGACATGTGCCAGGGTTACGCCGGTTACTGGCCTGGCCAGCTGGACATCGCTTCTATCGAAGCGGGGCTGCCAGGTGCCTGGACTGACTACGATGAAGCTCAGTACATCTGTGAAACTAAAGGTCTGAATGATCTGGTACGTGAAGCTTACGCTGAGAAAGGCGTTCACTACCTGGGTCCAATCATGGGTGGCCCATTCGACCTGCTGACTACTAAGCCGGTTAACAGCCTGGACGATCTGAAAAATATGAAGATCCGTGCAACACCTTCTGTTGCCAAGGTTCTGGAAAAGTTCGACATCCCAACCGTATACCTGCCAGGCGGCGAGCTGTACCTGGGTCTGTCGACCGGTACTATCGACGGTGTTATCTACGCCGGTACCAACGAGTACAAGGCGATGAAACTGTATGAATCTGCTAAGTACTACACTTTCCTGGGTATGGTTAACCCGGGTTATGCAGATGACATGCTGATCAACAAGGCGAAGTGGGATTCCCTGTCTGACGGTCACAAGCGCATCATCGAAATGGCATACGCTAAGCACGCTCGTAAGATGCACACCTGGATGGTGAGCGGTTCTATCGAAGCGGGTACTGAAGGCCTGTTCGAATTTAACACTCTGCCAGAATCTGATCAGCAGCGCCTGCGCGAAGCTGCGAAGGTTATCTGGGATGAAGAAGCAGCTAAATCCCCACGCAACGCTAAAGCGATCCAGATTCTGGCTGACGCTGCGAAAGCAACCGGGAGAGGCTGATGTCTGGGATATCTCGCTTACTAGACCTGCAAGACGAGATATCCGACTTCATAGGCAGGGCCGTCTCCTGGATGTGCCTTGCTATGATGGTTGTTCTCACCTACGAGATCACCGCTCGATATCTGTTTAACAGCCCTACCTCCTGGGCACATGAAACCACTACGATGCTGTATGGCACGTTCTGCATTCTTGCAGGCGTTTATACCCATCGTCACCATGGCCATGTGCGAAGCGAGGCGGTTTACCATCTATTCTCTGTCCGTGGTCGTGCCGTACTGGATGTAATTACCGGTGGTATTGGCCTGGTTATTTTCGCCATATTTTTCAATGTCGCATTCGAATTTGCTGCTGAGTCATGGGCAAGCGGAGAGCTTTCATCCAAGAGTACCTGGGCTCCGCCAATCTACCCGTTTAAATCAGTTCTGCCTCTGGCTGTTGGCCTGATGTGGCTGCAAAGCCTGGTTCACTTTATTCGGGACCTGCGTACCGCTCTGGGTATTACACCTCCGGTGGAAGTAACTGAACAATAACCTTTTAGTGTTTGTTTTTTTAAAATAAGCAGTTAACAGAATAAAAAAGGACGCTAACAGTGTTAGATCTCGATCCGTTAGTAGTAACAGGCGGCATGTTCGGCTGCATGCTGTTGCTATTGATTATGGGCGCCCCCCTGACCTGGGCGCTACTCACCGTTGGTGTGGGTTCTGCATATTTCCTTTGGGGCCCTGCCGGTCTTGAACTGCTGGCGATCAGTACGTTCTCCTCAATGGATAACTTTTTGCTGGTAGCCCTGCCCATGTTTATCTTCATGGGTCTGATGCTGCAACGCTCAGGTATCACCGATGATCTGTTTGAGATGATCAACAAGCTTATGGGTGCCACACCTGGCGGCCTGGGCATGGGTACCGTAATTGTCTGCGCACTGATTGCGGCAATGGCAGGTGTATCCGGTGCCGCAACAGTAAGCCTGGGCATTATCGCCCTGCCCGCAATGCTCAAACGTGGCTACGACAAAAAGCTGGCTACCGGTACTATCATGGCAGGTGGCGCACTTGGCTTCCTGATCCCGCCAAGCGTCCTGATGATTATCTACGCCTTCCTTGCACGTGAATCTGTCGGCAAGCTGTTTGCCGCAGGCTTGATGCCGGGTCTGATGCTGGCCGGTATCTATATCGTCTATGTGTATATCCGCGCAAAGATGAACCCTACGCTGGCACCGCCTATCGCTGAAGAGGATCGCGTCGACCTGCGTGGTAAGCTGATCGCCCTCAAGGCACTGGTTCTGCCTGGCTCGCTAATCGCTACTGTACTGTCATGCATCATCTTCGGTATTACGTCACCGTCGGAAGCATCCGCAGTCGGCGCGGTTGGCTCAGTTGTCTGCGCCATGATCTATCGCACCCTGAACTGGTCGGTAATGAAAGATGTATTGATCGGCACCACTAAACTGATGGGTATGCTGTTGTGGATCACTCTTGCAGCCGTATTCTTCAGTAAAGTATATATCGGCCTGGGTGCCGGCATGGTACTGGAAGAGTTCATCGAAGACACCGCGTTGTCACCTTACTGGGTAATTATCGCGATGCTGGCCTGCTACTTCCTGCTGGGTATGTTCCTCGATGACTTTGCTATCGTGTTCATCACGGTACCGCTATTTGTGCCTATCGTTGACACCCTTGGTTTCGATACCGTGTGGTTTGCAGTACTGTTTATTATCAGCATGCAGACTGCCTACCTGACGCCCCCCTTTGGCTACAACCTGTTCTATATGCGATCGGTGGCGCCACCAAGTATCAGTATCTATGACCTGTATAAAGCGGCTATTCCGTTCATTATCCTGCAGATTATCGGCCTGGCCCTGGTAGTAGCGTTCCCACAGATCGCACTATGGCTGCCGGAACTGATATTCGGTTAAACCCTGGTAGATAGTCATTAAAAAGCCTCTCATTTGAGAGGCTTTTTTGTTTCTGTCAGAAGCACTGCTATAGCTGTAACAGCAACTGCTACTCATGAATATCATGCGCCGCCAGTTTGCTGTCAGACTCACGCAGCCTGCGCGCCATCTCCCGGGAGAGATTCATCTGTAACACACCAAAATCAGCAGGAAAATCTTGTTGCATCTCGCTAAACAGAGCGGCCGAAACTTTAAGTAAACAACTCGGCTCCGCCGCGACTGCATCACCGGAACGATTATGCAGGCCAACCATAGCAACGAATCCGATGGTCGTGCCAAAACTATAATTACGAATATGGCAACGACCGGTCTCACAGGGCTTATAGAAGCTGATCAAACCGTCGAGAATGACATAGAAACAGTCTACCCGGTCACCATAACTAAACAGCAGCTCACCCTCCTTCAATTGCAAAATCTTGCCTTTTTGCAGTAGATAGCGAAGCGCCTGACTCGTCAGGGCACCTAAGGTCGAAGCGTCCTTAAAACGGTCCAGACCATAGCGATCAATAATTTCATTGCCGGGGATACTATGCATAGTCATATTCCCACCTCTCAGGTAACGATACATCTGTTCCACTTAAACTATAGCCTAGCTGCCAACTATGAATGCCCCAGCCCGCAGCACTCAATGCGGGTAACTGAGGTATCCTCGACTGGTCCAAATACAGACCATAAACTGGCCCTACTGGTACCAAGGTATAAGCCCTATGATTGCGCGCGAAAGCTGCCTGAATTGCCTTCAAACAGTGCAAACAGGGTGTAATGCGCACCAAAAAGCAGCAATCAGGGCTACGGCCATCCCTGAAACAGTCCCGGCTGTCTCAGCTCAAATAATAATAATGCGAGTACATGCAGTACTCCCCCGGATCGAACCAGTGCGACGATCCGCTACTCGCTCTCCTATACTGTGGTTAAACCAACCGGAGTAAGGGAGCAGCTTCCGTGAAGACGACGGAGCAAGACCAACTATTTTTTGAGCCCGGCAGTCCTGAGATGGCATGCCACTGAATGAGAACATGAAAGCTATGTCTGATTATCCTACCCTGAAAAAGATGGGCATTAAGTCAGTAGAGAGTGTCAATAAATACACCCTGCGTCATCAGGGTGATACTGATGTACTCAAGATCTACTACAAGCGCCCGAAAGGTTCCCTACTGTCACGTAGCAAAAAGTTCACCTTCATGCGTGGCCGTACCAGCCTGCCCCTTGAAGTACGTAACTCTAAAGCTTTTGAACAGATGGATCGTATCAGCCCGCAGCTGGTTATGGCCCTGGACGAACTGAAGCAGCTTGAAGCGACCCGTAAAGAAGTCGTACCACAGGATCCGAAAGAGAAGTTCCTCACCGACCTCGATCATCTGGAAAAAGTAATGACCGCCAAGATGGATGAAATCCGTCGCCAGATTAAAGAGATGGAATAAGAACAGTGGCTGAAAAGCAGTGGCGAGATCGCCGCTGCGCGGCTAGCTAGAACGCGCTGCGCGCTTGCTAGTGGCCAGAAAAATCAAAAGCATAAAAGCCTTCTAAGGTTACTATCGAGCAGCTTAAACTCCGGAACTTCGTAAGAATCGTAGGTTGGGTTAGCGTACCGTAACCCAACACCCCTCCCAGACTTGAGAATACCCAGAACAAACGTAGCTCAGGACTTAGTAGCAGTCGCTAGATCGCCGCTGCGCGGCTAGCTAGAACGCGCTGCGCGCTTGCTAGTGGCCAGAAAAATCAAAAGCATAAAAGCCTTCTAAGGTAACTATCGAGCAGCTTAAACTCCGGAACTTCGTAAGAATCGTAGGTTGGGTTAGCGTAGCGTAACCCAACACCCCTCCCAGACTTGAGAATACCCAGAACAAACGTAGCTCAGGGCTTAGTAGCAGTGGAGAGACCGCCACTGCGCGGCTAGCTAGAATGCGCTGCGCGTTTGCTAGTGGCCAGAAAAACCTAAAGCATAAAAGCCTTCTTAATATAGAGCCTGCCGGGGATATCCCGGCACTTCGCACAGATGGTTGCAAGGCCGCTCTTGCAATGAGTCAGACCTTTTAGGCCAATAACTAATTACTTTCAGTTTCTGAAGGAAAACCCGATCTCATGAAAGTGATAATTTTCCAAATAACTTCTCTCGGCAACTTGTCCTTAAACGCAGGCATCGCCGTTCCAAACTGTTCTCCGCCTTCAGAAATTGACCATAAGAGATAGCCATCAACCGTCATAGGCATTTGAATCAAATGTGCCAAAAGTGCCGGCGATGGATTTAATGAGTTCGCAATATCCCCATCCCCCATGCCTTGTGCACCATGACATTTCAAACAATTCTGACGATATAACAGGTTACCTTGTTCCTTAACTTCAGACGTCGGTAAAAGAGGATTCGTCGAACCGTAGTACTCCTTAGGCAATCCGGTGTTCATAAAGGACCAATGTCTTGTCATTCTCTGACGTTGCCCTGGTGTAATCATTCCTGGCCCCCACATACCATGATCAGTCCACCAAGGATTCCACCTATCGTTAATCGCTATAGTACCTGGTTGAATTATTACAGTTTCACTATAGATAGGCAGTGATACTAAAAGTGCTAAAAAGCTGGATACTAGTACAACAAATAACTTCCGGTATTTTTTTCTCATCTGAACCACCTGTTTCAGGTCATGACGGGCATTCAGCATTCAAAGGGCTTATGTCATATGTTTCAGCACCCTTGCCTGCTTATTCCACCTTTAATGAGAGTAGTTAATATGTTGAGATTATTCTCTAAACGAAGATTTTTTCTTTGTCGCTAAAAACAGGGTTATTTAATTAGGCAGGCTTATTAGTTGGCAGCGTTTGTGACAATAAGCGTGGGTAGCAAAGGTTACCTGCCCATCATCAAGTCCTGCACCTCTATCTATTAACTTACGTACTGTTAGTTTTTGATTTATAGCTGTTATTGCACGTTTACACAGAAGCTATGTGCGTTTGCATCTGGCAGTTTCTCAGAAAGTTAATTAGCATCAGGGAGTTGCATCATTGCGCATCAGAACTTATAGCAACGTACACAGCATAACGCGCGCTGACGTTAACTTAGATTCATCGGAGATGTATTTTTCTAACGAAGCTTTCGTATCAAATAGTTATTGTAAAATTTCAGGAAAGTTATGAAGTCAGTACTAAAATTTGGAGCCACTATTCTTGTTGCCCTTGTGATTTTCGTATCAGGGGTCATTGCTGGTAACACCTATCAAATCACTGACTTTCTTTGTCCTGGCACGGCATCTCCACATTTGCTCGAAGAAGATCTTGTCTCCGAAAATGGAATCATCTTCCCAAAAGGTACCGTTATCCCGCTCCGGCAATGTGCTTACATGCAGCGGTTCAAATGGCACTTCGCTATCGACAATTCAGTTCAACTAAACCAGGCCGAGCCCGAAAACGGGCATAACTATGGTTTCTCTGAACTGAGCAAGAAGGGGCAATGAAAATAAAACAATCACATCAAGAGCCCCTACGAGGCTAGTAACGCAGCAAGGTGGTAAACGGATGGATATAGCTTATAAAGGCAGTTGCTTGTGCGGACAGGTCACATTCGAAGCTGACAGACTGAGTGAACAAGCCGCTAATTGCCATTGCACTATGTGCCGGAAATTCCATGGTGCGGCCTTTGGTACATTAGTCAGTGCTTTGAACTTAAAGTGGTTATCAGGCATGCCTTTACTGCAAGACTATGTCGCTGCAAACGGAACAATACGAACGTTTTGTAAACAGTGTGGTTCCAGTTTGGGCTTCCGGGTAAAAGGCGCCCACTTTGAACAGCTTGAAATAGCTATATCTACGTTTGATGACGACATACCTGTAAAAGTAGACGCGCATATTTATACGAATCACAAAGCCTGTTGGCACTGTATTACAGACCAACTCCCCCAACATGGCGAGGGCCGTAAGTGATAGCTATTGGAGCTGTTATATAACAGGGCTTTTAAACAGAAAAACGCGCCCAAGGGCGCATTTTTTTTCTTCTTCACTCGCCTACACCGTAAGCACTCAACTGACCTGCCAGCAAAACCTATAAAGAAGGCTCTTACGCTTTTTCCAGCCACCAGCAGGAAGGCCTGCCTTCCGTTCTAGCCAGCCGCGTGCGCCGATTTAGCAACTTCTTTTAGTTAGTTGTTGGGTTACGCTGCGCTAACCCAACCTACGATTCTTACGAAGTGCCGGGATTGCCCCAGCAGGCTCTATATTAAGAAGGCTCTTATGCTTTTTCTAGCCACTAGCAGGAAGGCCTGCCTTCCGTTCTAGCTATTCGCGTGCGACGATCTAGCAACTTCTATTAGTTAGTTGTTGGGTTACGCTGCGCTAACCCAACCTACGATTCTTACGAAGTGCCGGGATTGCCCCGGCAGGCTCTATATTAAGAAGGCTCTTATGCTTTTTCTAGCCACTAGCAAGTCGCGAAGCGACGTTCTAGCGAGCTGAGCTTGCTCAGCGGTCTAGCAGCTGCTTTCCAATCCTTTCGCACTTATCCAACAGTTCCACCAGATCCTCATGGCAAACATCGCTGTTAGCCAAAATTAGTCGAATACCAGTACGGCCTTTATACTGGGCGTAATCGACGTAAGCGCCACCGGAACTGCGCATGGTTTTGCAGATCTCGATATTCAGTCGGCGCAGCTCCTGCTCATCAGTGATATGTTCAGGGCGGTAGCGAAACAGCACGTTGAGATAGGTCGCCGGGGCCAGCATCTCCAAGCGGTCGCGCTGTTCAATCATCCCGACGCAGTCGGTCTTGATACTTTGCAGGTAGTCGATCTTATCGGCAAAGCCTTTGTTACCGACCGCTTTCCAGCTCAGCCATACTTTCAGGGAGTCAGCACGACGACCACACTGAATAGAGCGCTCGCCGAGATTGTAGGCGGCGTTCTCATCTGCATGGAACAGGTAATCTCCACCACCACCGGAACAACAGTCTTTTAAAGCGCCGGGCTGCTTCACCAGAATCACAGCGGCGGTTAGCGGTACATTCATCAGTTTGTGGGCATCCCAGGCGAAGGAGTCCGCCAGATGGCTGTCCGCCAGCAGGTGACGATGCTGCGCTGAGAACAGAATCGGACCGCCCCAGGCGCCATCAATATGCAGCCAGATGTTATGTGCTTTTGCGATCTTACTGCAGGCGGCAACAGGATCGTAAGCACCCACTACCGTGGTACCCGCCGTCAGACCGATATAGAACGGGATATGCCCCTGCGCAAGGCTGGATTGAATAGCTTGTTCCAATGCTTCAGGTTTCATTCTGCCACTGTCATCGCTTTGAACAGCAATCAGGTTATCAGTACCTATACCCAGAACATTGGCGGCTTTCTCAGCCGAGTAATGCGCCTGGTCTGAGACGTATGCCACCAGTGTACGGCCACCCGCAC
This sequence comes from Amphritea sp. HPY, assembly GCF_050870985.1. Taxonomy (NCBI): domain Bacteria; kingdom Pseudomonadati; phylum Pseudomonadota; class Gammaproteobacteria; order Oceanospirillales; family Oceanospirillaceae; genus Amphritea; species Amphritea sp. HPY. Next base: position 2,950,860 of record NZ_CP194015.1, read on the forward strand.
CTTTGGTTTTGTAATCCGGACAGGCTTTATGCCGAGCCAGCATCATGCCGATCAGGTTCGCCTGGCTGCCACCGGCAACCATCACGCCTTCACCCTCATCGAAGCCAACCAGCTTATTCCACTGCCGGATCAGCTCAAGCTCCATCAGCGTCGCTACCGGTCCAACCTGATAGGTATGCATAGTGGCGTTACTCAGGCTGGTAATCCAGTCGCCCAAAAGTGCTGGTTTATTCTGTCCGGAATACAATAACTTGAAGAAACCAGCCTGAGAAACATCCGGGTTATAGTGCAGGTAATCACGCACTGCAGACTCCAGCGTTGCCTGATCGCAGCCTTCGTCTGATAATGTCAGATCGAGTGTTTGTTCCAGTTCTGCGGCACTCGGCGCTTGTGACACAGGCCGGTCTTCGGGGATCCATTGCTGAATTGCACGAGTCAGAATTTCTAGATTATCGTTCATCAGTCGCTGCCTTTAAGAAAATTGCTACAGCCAGGGGGTATATGATTCGATCACCACTGGTAACTTGAAATCAGTATAAATATGCTCGACGCCAATCGACCAATGCTGATTTTCTTCTGTCCGGTTACTTTTTGGCATAACAGCAATCAGGTCAAATTATCAGAAGGTGTTTCTGTCAGGTACTAGATAGTTTTGCATAACAGCAATCAGATTAATGAGTGCAACCTCAAGAAACCCATTCAATTGTCTGAAACTATTTCTGTCGGGTACTAATAGTTAGGCATAACCAGACCAACAAAGCACTATTTCACTATCTGTTACCCGCGGTTTCAACCGGATGACGCAGCATCATTCTGATTATACAGATCCTGCAGATAGTCCCAGAACTGTACTGCCGTGTCACAACGAGACTGGCGCAAACGATACAACCGGATGCTCAGGTCGACTGAACACAGCGGTTTGTCCAGCCGCCTTAGCTGGCCATTTAATAGCTCCTGTGTAATCAGGCTTTTTGGCAGCCATGCCATACCGTAGCCTTTTAACACTAGTGCTTTTAACGCTTCAGACAAGCCATTTTCACAAGCAACATGCAGCTTAATATCTTCGCTTAGCTGCGCCAGGCATTGCTGTTGCAGCAAACGACCAAAGAAAGACTCCGCAGGGTGGCTCAACACCTTCAGCATGTTATCCGGCTTGATATCGTGCAACGCCGCACCATCGTTATCAACCGCGCTGACCGGCACCAGCTCATCGACCCCGACCTGCAAGCTTTCAACATCGTCCCGCTGCAGCTGACTAAATATATCCGATGAGGCATAACAGAGCAGGAAGTCGCCGTTACCCGATAAAAAGGTTTCCACGTTGTCATGCAGATTACCGGTTTCGACCTTGATCAGGGCGCCATCGGTCAGGGCTTCTAAGGTCTGCATCCAGGATGGAAAGAACGATACTGCCAGCGCATGCTGCGCCACTATCCGTAACTGCGCCCGGGCAGCGCTGATGTCCCGCATCTGATTACGTACAGCATAGTTTTGGCTAATCAGCTGCCGGGCCTGTTCGGCAAAGGCTTCGCCAGCCGGGGTCAGGGTTGTCGGATACTGGTTACGGTCAACTAAACTTACCCCCAACCAGTTTTCTAACGAACGGATACGGCGGCTGAAAGCAGGCTGCGTGACAAAACGCGCTTCCGCCGCTTTAGAAAAGCTGCCCTGTTCAACCAACGCAACAAAATCTTTCAACCACTTTAGTTCCATTTCAGCTCCACTCAGCCCGCATCTGACTCGCGCTTTAACACTAAAAATCGACACTGTTTACATGCCTATACCGAAAAGTAACCGGTCACTATAAAAATAGCATTGGTCAGTGTGACCTCACTAATCCTACTATCTAAGCATCAACGGTGGCTGCCCGACAGGCCCTGCCACACTAAAGTACTAAGAATAAGAGTGAAGGTGAACTAATGGAATACCTGAAGAAGTCTAACGCACCGGTTGCCGAAAATGATGAGCGTATCCATGCCACGGTAAAAACTATGCTGGCACGGATCGAAACAGAAGGCGAAAGCGCAGTGCGTGAATACGCCGCGCAGTTCGATAACTGGCAGGGGGATTTTATTCTGTCCGATGCGAAGCGCGCTGAGCTGATCGCCCTGGTACCGGAGCAGACCAAACAGGATATCCAGTTTGCGTATAAGCAGGTGAAAACCTTCGCCGAAGCACAACGCGCCAGCCTGACTGAGTTTGAGATCGAGTCAGAACCCGGCGTTAAGCTCGGTCAGAAAGTCATTCCGGTCAACTGTGCCGGTTGCTATGTTCCCGGCGGCCGCTACTCCCACGCAGCATCCGCCCTGATGAGTATCGCTACCGCCAAAGTTGCCGGCGTCGAAACTATCGTCGCCTGTTCCCCGCCTAAAGATGGCAGCATTCACCCGGCAATTGTTTATGCGATGGATCTTGCCGGTGCCGATATTATTCTTGAAATGGGTGGTGTGCACGCTGTTGCGACAATGGCTAAGGGCCTGTTTACCGGCGTAGCCGCCGACATTCTGGTCGGCCCGGGTAACGGTTATGTAGCCGAGGCCAAGCGCTTACTGTTTGGCGAAGTGGGCATCGACGTATTTGCCGGCCCGACTGAATCCGCCATCATCGCTGATGACAGCGCAGATCCTATGACTATCGCCGTCGATCTGGTATCCCAGGCTGAGCACGGCTATGACTCCCCAGTATGGCTGTTCACCACCAGCCGTAGGATCGGTGAGATAGTCGCTGAACTGATGCCTAAAGTTGCTGCCGATATGCCTAACCAGGATGTTGTACAGTCGGCCTGGGATGTTCATGGCGAGATTATCTTCTGTGACAGTCGTGAGGAGTGCGTTGCAGTGAGCGACCAGTATGCTTCCGAGCACCTGCAGGTGCTGACCGAAGATACCGACTGGTGGCGCGATAACCTGAAAAATTACGGTTCACTGTTCCTCGGTGAAGGAGCCACGGTTACCCACGGCGATAAATGCTCCGGCACTAACCATATTCTGCCGACTAAAAAAGTAGCCCGTTACAGCGGCGGCCTGAATGTACATAAATTCCTCAAGATTCTCACTTATCAGGAGATCAGCGAAGAAGCTAACCTGGAGTTCAGCGCGGTCGGATCACGTATTTCACGTGTTGAAGGCATGGAAGGTCACGCCCGTGCCTGTGACTGGCGGTTGCGTAAGTACTTCCCGAATACCAAGTGGGACTTCAATGTCTACGATCAGAAGCGTTACGACTGAGGCAGCTTAGGATGAAGAAATTTACTAAATCGTTCACCCAGCAAGAGTCGATCCCTGAAGCCGGTATTAATTCTGCCATTGAGGTCATGCGCTCTGGTCGACTACACCGCTACAACACCCTGCCGGATGAAAAAAGTGAGACCGACCTGCTGGAGTTGGAGTTTGCCGAATATATGGGCGTGCCTTTCGCTCTGGCCTGCTCCTCTGGCGGTTACGCCCTGCATATCGCGATGCGCGCGGCGGGCGTCGAAGCCGGTGACAAAGTGCTCTGTAATGCTTTCACTCTGGCGCCGGTTCCGGGGGCTATTCACAATAGCGGTGCGATACCGGTACTGGTCGATGTCGCCGATGATTACTGTATCGATCTGGATGACCTTGAGGCGAAGGCGGCCAGCAGCGGCGCCCGCTACTTCATGCTCTCGCATATGCGTGGTCACCTGGCGGATATGGATCGCATCATGGCGATCTGTGATAAATACAGTTTATTCCTGATTGAAGATTGCGCCCATACCATGGGCGCCAGCTGGAATGGTGTTAAAAGCGGTACCTTTGGTGACATCGCCTGTTTCAGTACCCAGACCTATAAACACATTAATTCCGGCGAAGGAGGCTTTCTCACCACCCGTCACCCGGAGATAATGGCCCGGGCGATCATGCATTCAGGTTCATACATGCTGTTTGAGCGGCACTTCGCGGCGCCGCCGAAAGAGGTATTTGACGAGATCCGTTACCATACGCCCAACTACAGCGGCCGGATGGATAACCTGCGGGCGGCAATTCTGCGGCCTCAACTTGCCGACCTCGACCGCCAGTGCCAGCGTTGGAACGCCCGCTACCGGATTCTGGAACAGGTATTCAACCAGTGCGAAGGGATACATATCCCGCCACGGCCCGAGGCTGAGCAGTTCGTCGCCAGTTCAATCCAGTTCTCCCTGCCCGGCTTCAGCACTGAGCAGATTCTGCGGGTCGTTGCGCAATGTAATGAACGCGGCGTCGTGCTTAAATGGTTCGGCGCGGCAGAACCGCAGGATTACACCAGCCGCTATGACAGCTGGCGCTATATTGAAGAGATGCCACAGCTACCAAAAACCGAACAGGTACTCTCTACTCTGGTGGATATGCGTATCCCACTTACGTTCAGTGAAGACGATTGTCAGCTGATTGGTGAAGTGATTAGCGAAGTGGTCGCAACGGTCGCGACAGATAAGGATTAAATGTTCTTATGACGGTTTAATCGACCGGGTAAGCCTACTAAAACCATACACAGTTCTGTGTATGGTTTTAGCATCACATGTGAATAAACATCTCTTCACTTGAGCGGCGAACTTTATTCAACGCAGCATGGTGATCATTTGCATCCCTGAAACCCAGCGCCAGTAGCACCAGACTGCGCATATTTCTCTCTTTAAGCCCTAACAACTGGTCCAGCGCATCCTTATCAAAACCTTCCATGGGTGAGGCATCGATCCGTTCGAATGCAGCTGCCGTGACGGCGGTTCCCAGCGAGATATAAGCTTGTTTAGTCGCCCAGTGCATTTTCTCTACAGTGCTGAATCGATTCACCGCTCCTTTTATCATCGCCTTGTAATCATCTAGATCTGACACATCAGTACCCTGCGCTTGTGCAGTAAGCCGGATGAAATCGTCAACATGGCCCTCGTTAACATTGTCATGGGCAGCAAAGATCAGAAGATGCGACGACTCGATAATCTGAGGCTGATCAAAGGCGATCGGCCTGATCTTTTCCTTTAGTCCCTGATCCTCTATAACAAAAACGCTGTAGGGCTGTAAGCCGTATGAAGAAGGCGCCAGACGTGCGGCTTCAAGTATCCGCTCAAGCTTATCCTGCGGTACCTTCTCACCGTTCATCCGCTTCGTTGCAAAACGCCAGTTAAGCGCATCGGTTATGTTCATGGGGTATCTCCAAATCGTTCATATCAATACACAGACCAGAGGCCGTTATTCAAAAAGTGACAGCATTCAATTCAATTCAATTCAGTCCGGACCTTTCATTGCGAAGCGGAGTGTCCGTTAGCTGGCAGCACAGCCCTGGTCAGAACGTGCCTGTGCCCCCCGGTGAAACAGAAAAGTACCGATAATCACCAGCACTGCCGCCAGCGCCAGATTAGAAGGAGCCGCCTCACCCAGTACAAATACCGCAAACGAAGTGCCGCTCAACGCCGCCACAGTACCGATCTGGCTCAGATAAACCGGGCCGGCCAGCTGTTGCAACACAAAGTAAAACAGATAAAGAATGGCAAACACTGCGATCTCAAAGGCCAGTAGTTGGATCACCTGAGTTGATTCGAACAACGCCCCAACCTGACCCGGCTCAAACAGCAGCACAAAGGGCAGCAATGACAGCGCGCCGCCAAACATCATCAGCGCAGCAAGAAAGATCGGCGCAGCGCCTTCAGGCCAGCGTAGGGTGCGGTAGATGTTGCCAAAAGCAAGCACCAGCGGTAACGCCAGCACCAGAAGGACCCAGCCCTGCGCCTCTCCGGCACTGCCGCTCTTGGCTGAGGCCAGTACTATTCCGCCCAGCAATCCCAGCAACACACCGATAAATCGCATCGCACGTAAACGCTCCATACCCAGGAAAACGGCCAGCACCCAGGTAAGCAATATTGGAAAAGCGAAACTCAGCGATATAAAACCCGCCCCGACATGGCGTATCGCCAGAAAGCCCAGCGCATTAGGCAGTGCAATTAATACACCTGAAATAGCAGCATACTCCAGTGTGCGGCGATTAAAGGGCATCGGCTGGCGCTGCATAATAGCGATTATACCCAGAATTACTCCGGCCCCCGCCATAGCAACCAGCAGGAATGTTAATCGAGGTGCACCCGCGACATCGGCCAGCTTACCAACCACTAAAGACGCGGCCAGCAGAACACCTACCAGCAAGAGGCAGGCAAATGCATAAATGCCGGCTCGGTTTGAACTCTGAAATGACTTATTGATGTTAGACATTATCTGTCTCCTGTACTCTGTTACACTGTATCAACACAAAGCAACTTAATAGAAAGTATCTTAATACAAAGATATATTATGAAAAGTATCTTAACGTAGAGATAAATATAAAACAATGAATAAAGTAGAATTAGCTTCGATTCAATGGCAGCGGGAAATGCCCGAGCTGGATCTGTTACCGATGGAAGTGGTAGCCCGGCTGGGCACAGCCACCCGACTTATCAGCCGCGACTATCTCAATCCGTTCTTCAAAAGCCACGGTTTGCAGCAGGGAGAGTTCGATGTATTGGCTACCCTGCGCCGTTCAGGGGCGCCTTATGAACTGGTGCCGACACAGCTGTTTGAAGCACTGATGATTTCGTCCGGTGGCATGACTAACCGACTGGATCGGCTGGAAAAGGCCGGCTGGATTGCGCGTAAGCCTAACCCGGAAGACCGTCGCGGCACCCTGGTTGCCCTGACTGAACAGGGACTGGAACTGATCAACCTGATATTTCCGCTGCATGTTGAGAATGAAGCACAAGCGCTCACCACGCTCAGTAAAAAAGAGCAGCAGACATTACAGGAATTACTGGAAAAATTACTTGATGGACTGGATGCAGAATAAGGCTGGTGCTTATTTTTACCGCACTAAAAGCAGGTGTGAAATTTTGCGATGTAGTAAGTGATGAAATGAACACCCCACCGTCAGCGCTGACGGCAGGGGGTTCAACATTACTGTGCTTAAATATCTTAAGCGACTAAAGCTTACGCGACTTTAGCGATGTCTTTCTGATTCGACATATATTCATCGAACGTACCCGGGAAGTTAATCACTTCCTGGTCTTTGATTTCAATGATATAGGTAGCCAATGATGATACAAACGCCCGGTCATGGCTAACGAAGATCAGCGTGCCATCGAATGCTTCAAGGGCATTATTCAGTGCTTCGATCGCTTCCATATCCATGTGGTTGGTCGGCTCATCCATGATCAGCACGTTGATGTCCATCATCATCAGCTTTCCAAACAACAGGCGGTTCTTTTCACCACCTGAGCAGACTTTAGCTTTCTTATTAAAGTCATCGGCAGTGAACAGCAGTCGACCCAGCATAGCCCGCACTTTCAGGTCATCATGCTTTGGCGTGCGCCATTGAGACATCCACTCAAACAATGTCAGGTCGCAATCGAAATCAGCGGTGCTGTCCTGTGGACAATAGCCAATAACAGCATTCTCAGACCACTTAACAGTGCCTTCGTTAGCTTGTAGCTCATCCATCAGGCAGCGCAGGAATGTTGTTTTACCGGCACCGTTCTCACCTATTACCGCCAGCTTAGCGCCAGCTTCTAGAATCAGGTTACCGTCAGAGAACAGGTTCTCACCGTCAAAACCGTGCCCCATATCTTCCAGAATCAGTGCCTGACGATGCAGTTTCTTATCCTGCTTCAGCGTAATGGAAGGGATCTGACGGCTGGATGTTTTAACTTCATCCAGTTCGATCTTATCCAGCTTCTTAGCACGGGAGCTGGCCTGCTTAGCTTTCGATGCGTTGGCGGAAAAACGGTTAACAAATGACTGTAACTCGTCCATCTCAGCGCTCTTTTTCGCATTCTCTGTCAGCAGCTGTTCGCGGATCAGAGAGGAGGCTTCCATGAAGTACTCATAGTTACCCGGGTAGATACGCAACTCACCGTAGTCGATATCTGCCATGTGGGTACAGACCGCATTCAGAAAGTGGCGGTCGTGAGAGATAATGATCATGGTACATTTACGCTGGTTAAGTACGTGCTCCAACCAGTTGATAGTGTGAATATCCAGGTTGTTGGTCGGCTCGTCGAGCAACAGAATATCTGGATTTGCAAACAGCGCCTGCGCCAGCAGTACCCGCAGCTTCCAGCCGGGAGCAACCTGGCTCATCAGACCAAAGTGATACTCTTCAGCGATACCCGCTTCCAGCAGGATATCACCGGCGCGGCTTTCCGCGCTGTAGCCATCCATCTCGGCAAACTCTGTTTCCAGGTGCGCTACTTTCATGCCGTCTTCTTCTGACATTTCCGGTAGCGAGTAGATACGCTCACGCTCCTGCTTCACCTTCCACAGTTCGACATCGCCCATGATTACCGCATCGATCACACTATATTCTTCAAACGCGAATTGATCCTGGCTCAAAGTACCAAGCTTCTGACCCGGCGTAATAGAGATATTACCGGATGTCGGAATCAGCTCACCACTGAGGATTTTCATGAAGGTCGACTTGCCGCAGCCGTTTGCACCAATCAGGCCGTAACGGTTACCGTTGCCGAATTTAGCGGAAATATTTTCAAACAAAGGCTCAGCGCCAAACTGCATGGTGATGTTCGCGGTGGAGATCAAAGAAGTATTCCTGGGAGCTTACAGATTAAGGTGAAACCGATAGCGCCAATATAAGAAGTATAAAAGGAGGGCGAACTTTAAAGAGTTGCAGCGGTAATGTCGAGTGCAGCTGTACATTTAATGCACAAAAATCTGAGTATTCTGTTAGTGCTATACCGAATTACCTGTAGCCTGCCAGAGCAGGTCGGCTTCAGTAACCCCGTTGTTTATCCACCACTTGCGGCATCGTGCCATCGGCAAGGTAGTTTTTAACATTGCCGGCGACTATCAGACTCGCGGTACTAACACTGGTCGGCGCCGAAATGTGGGGTAATAACGTAATATTAGGGTTAGACCATAACTCAGAATCGGCAGCCAGAGGCTCCTGTTCAAACACGTCTAATACTGCATGGCCAACCAGGTCTTCGGCTAAAGCCTGAAGCAGATCAGACTCATTGATAGTCGCGCCACGGCCAAAGTTGATCAGCGAAGCGCCTTGTTTAACCCCAGCAAAAAAGGCGGTATTCATTATGCCTTTGGTTTCTGCGGTAAGGGGCAACAGGTTAACTATAATATCAGCCTGCCCTATGGCTTCAGCCAACCCCTGTTCACCGGCATAGCAGCGGATTCCAGAGATGGTCTTCAAAGAGCGACTCCAGCCCGAAATTCTGAAGCCGTTTTCAGCCAAACGCGATGCACTCTTCTGCCCCAGTTCACCCAGGCCAAGAATCACCACATGACGATCACCCGGCTCAACATAGGGCAGTTGCTGCCATTGTGCCAAAGCCTGCTGAGTTCGGTATCGGGGCATATCCCGGTGCAGATACATGACCCAGGCCAGCACCGCCTCCGACATCGTCTGTGCGAGGTTAGAGTCGACCAGGCGCACAATATCAAACGGCATATGCGCCAGTTCAGCCATCATACCTTCGACCCCGGCCCAGACAGAATGGACCCATTTCAGGTTCGGCAGCTGTGCAACATCTGCCGGTAGAGGATTGGCAACAATAGCGAGTTCCGCCCGCGCCTTTTCCTGTTCTGTCAGTTGGTTCAGAAGGCGTATATCGCAGTCGGGCAGTTGTCCACGCAAAGCCCCTAACCATTCATCGGCTTCCTGAGAATCTATCTGATGGACAAAGGGAATCAGTGAGCGCATTCAGGGATCCTTGCGAAACAGCCGCGGGTAAAACATCACGTCGGCCAGTCTGACTATTAGTAAAAGATGTAACAAAAAGATATAGCTAGAAGATGTAACTAAAGGGGCCAGCCCCTTTAGTCTATGGTATCAAACGACTTTACTTCATTTTGTTATATACGAACAACAGGATAAAAGCGCCAACGGTTGCCGTCGCGATGCTGCCGAGGTTAAAACCATCGGCGCCACCGAAGCCAACCAGACTGCCCAGAAAGCCGCCAACAAAAGCACCGGCAACACCCAGTAAAGTAGTGATAATAAAGCCACCGCCATCTTTACCCGGCATCAACCATTTCGCCAGCATACCGGCGACTAAACCTAAAACGATCCATGATAAAATTCCCATACTAAAACTCCTTTTTAAGTAACAAATATAAGGATCGCTAGCTTACCTCAAACCGCAATAAGATACTCCCCAGTTCCCCATATTGTAACGAGAATTCCTGATCTGGCGGCACCTCTATCACGCCCGCATACGAGCTGGTAATAACCAGCTGCCCGGCCTTGATATCGATCCCCTGTGCACTTAGAAAATTCACCAACCAGAACAGCGGCAGTTGCGGATATTTATTCGGGTGTTTGCCGGCGAGGGTTGTAGAAGTTGAAAGATCAGATGGGGCAGTCAAAGTGAACTCAATCTCTGACGCAGAAAAAGCCTGATCCAGGGTTATTTCCGGGCCGATAAACAATCCCTGATTAAACAGACAATCACCCAGATGTTCGAGATAGCTTGCCTCTTCAGAAGCCAGATAACGGTTCTGGATCAGTTCCAGCGCCAGATGCGCGCCAGACAGAGCAGCGATGACTTCCTGCTCGATATAGGGTTCGCTGCGGCTGGGCAGATCTTTGTGAAACCGAAACGCAATTTCCGGCTCAATTTTACACACGCCTTCATCCAGCCGGACGGGACAGGGTGAGCGATCATAAATAGTATTCGCAAATATCGGTGCAGCAACCGGCATTTCGTCCAGATCATTTTCACTAAAAGGCAGTGCGCACTTCCAGCCACCTACCTCATGACCTGTTGAATCCTTCATCTGAGAAATCAGTGCCTGCTGGATCGCCAGCGCCTGATCCGCATTATCGGGTCGAAGGCAGGGTTCAAGTCGAGCAGTTAATTTATTGTTCAGACGGCGCTTTACTAAAGCGTCTGCGGCGCCGTGAATATATTTATCTAGCATAATACTTCCTGAAATCAGTCCACTTTCCCGGATAACGAAGAGACTCGCTTCAACTGGATTATTTGACGCCAATCTCCAGCGCCATTAACTGCTCCTGCAGCCAGCTGCCCGCCGGACCCAGCTGACGGTTTTCGGTCCAGACCACATCGACGCCCTGCAGGATATCAGTTTGTTGATAAGATAACTTTAGTGCAACCAGTTCGCCTGAATCCAGTTTCTCCCGCACCACAGCCTCATGTAGAAATGCCCACCCCATGCCATTGCACAGCAGTTCCAGAATGATATAAGGGCTCTCCGACAGCCACACTTTAGGGCTGAACATATGCCGTTCATGGCTGCGATCTTCCAGATCAATACTGCGGGTTACCAGCTGTCTGTGATTTCGTAACCGGGCATGTGTCAGTGGTTGCTCACTTACCAGCGGATGTTGATGGTGGCACACCGGGATCAGGCTGGAATAGCCTACACCACTGAAGCTGAAACCCTGGGGATAGATTTCCCGTTCCAGCATCAGGCCGATATCGGCCCGGTTAGTGCGAATCAGCTCTGCCACATCACTGCTGCCCGGATCCAGTAGTTCCAGCTCGATATGGGGATAACGCTTCTCAAATTCATGCAACAGCGAAAGCACTGAGCGCCCGGAAATACTCTGCTCAATCGCCAGGCAAAGCTTGCTTTCTTCACTATGGCTGAGCGACAGGGCATGCACCATAAACTCATGCTGACTCTGCAGTACCGTTTTGGCATACGCCAGCAGCGCCTCGCCCTGAACAGTAAGTACCGGATTGCGGCTACTGCGATCAAATAGCTCAACTCCGGTATCCAGTTCCAGATTATTGATCGCAGTACTCACTGCCGATTGCGCCTTGCCCAGGTTGCGGGCCGCTGCAGAGAATGAGCCTTGCTCAGCGGCGATAACAAAAGCTGAAAGTTGATCCAGGCTGGCCATAGAACACCTCTATTTTAAAACCTACAACCTATCTGAATTTCAGATAGTAACTAACTTTAATATATCTGAATAACAACTAGAATGGCCACCACTTCAAATTATCAAATAAACAGAGGAATAGCCGTCATGTCTGATCAGATAGTAACCCGCAGCCCACTTGATCGGCTTCGTTATACTGTACTGTTTGAATTAATTCTGATCGCAATACTGGCTCCATTGATCTCGATAGTTATGGAACAGGAACTGTTCGACATGGGGCTACTGGCACTGGTGCTAAGCATTAAGGCGATGTGTCTCAACTTTATCTATAACTATTGCTATGACCGTATCGATGTTAGCTATGGTCGGGTACCAACCCAACGCTCGCTGAAAGGCAGGATCATTCATGCTGTGGGGCTGGAGCTGGTGCTGACATCGACCTCATTACCGATCATCATCTGGTGGCTGAAGACAGGCTTCATTGAGGCCTTGTTAATGGATCTTACTCTGCTAACCGCAGTGCTGTTCTACACCCTGATCTATACCTGGATTTATGACCGCATTTTTCCAGTACAACAGCCGATTATGTTATCTCAGGCCGGTGCGCCACGGTAATAGTGCCACAGGAAGAGAGAACCTGCGCTTCGCCAGGGCGACCAGTGAGCGATCAGCTCCCTGGCCTGCTTTGGTGTAGGTTTGCTGTCCAGCCTCTTCAGCCGGCCCAATGCCACCAGCAGCGCCAGATCATCCGCCGGAAAGATATCCTGCCGGCCTAACGAAAACATCAGGTAGATCTCCGCACTCCAGCGGCCAAAGCCTCTTAGTGCCACTATCGAATTGATCGCCTCGTCATCGCTTAACCCTGCTAACCCGGCAATGTCCAACTGGCCACTGGCAACCGCCTCGGCCAGCCCTTTGGCATACTCTATCTTACGAAAAGACAGCCCCGCAGCACGCAGGTCCTGTGCATCTGTCGCCAGCACCGTTTCAGCAGATGACTCTCCCAACAAGGTTTCTACCCGGCCCATAATCGCCCGCGCAGATTCAGTTGAAAGCTGCTGACTGACAATAATTGAAAGAAAAGTCGCAAACCCCGCGGCCCTGATCCGGGGTGCTGGATGACCCACTTCAGGCAGCGCCCGGGCGACATCACTGTCGACTTCGGCCAGTGCCGCCAGCGCTTGCTGAATATCAGTTTGATCCATCGGGGTTACTCCGAGCTTGTTTAGCATCAGCGTACCTTAGGCTGGCGGAACGGAACAACCCGGTTCTTGCGGTAAAAGTGGCTAGACCGCCGAACAAGTTCGGCTCGCTAGAACGTCGCTACGCGACTTGCTAGTGGCTAGAAAAATCAAAAGCGAAAAGCCTTCTTAATAATTGCTGCGCCAGGTTTCACCTCTTCACTTTATAAGAAATGTAGGTTGATGAGATGGTCTGAGAGAAACGAAGTCCAATAGGCTGTGCTCGAAAGGACCTTCTAAACCTATTAGTCTGCATGACTCACTTAATCCTTATGTCTTTAAATTCAGCTTTTTGCAGCTGTTAAATTCAGGTAAGCCCGCTCTCCTGTAATCAAGGGAAAGAATTTATTAACCGCAGCTTGTCTATTCATCCGGCAATGTCCAACTCCCCCACATCGTAAGTATTATGGGGTTAGCGCAGCACAACACCACTCCCAGATTAGGAAAAGACGTTTCTCGTGACTCGGAAAGCCTTCTTAAGGGGCAAACTGCCAACTTAAACCAGGTACCTGACAATAAGTAGTGCGTAACCTGAAGTTACTCCCTTATCATTTATGATCTGGTTGTATTGCATTGATTGAAAGCAGTTACTAAATTAAGAAAGCGAAAGAGATAGAGCTATTAGGGAGAGGTATATTGGCCAACCAGAAGAGACTCTTTAGTCCTAATGGGGGGGGGAACAGCAGAATCTAACATTCTGGTCGACCATGCATACTATACTGCCAATAACGTGCCACATTATAGATACACTTAATAATCAACAACTTAACCACATCCGGTCATATTTAGAATTTATAGATTCAAAAAAACAGTCGCTATTTAGTAACAGAAATTAAATCTGACTGTTAAGTATGCTTTACATTAATCAGGACTGATTCACCCGTTTAATAGCCGCAGCTATCAATTTTATTACTAATCAATAAGTTATCCATACTTCGCGGTGCATTAAGTGTATACCTTATGAAAAACTGTCTCTATTTAACAACAAAATAACGCAAAAAAATAAATAACACTTCCTTTTCAATTGGTTACATTGTCAGCAATTGGATACATCACATTATTTCGCCATCAATTGAGTATCTAAGTATAAAAAACCTTACCGTTCTAAAAGGTGGGGGGGGGGCGGTAATCGAGCCTTAGTCTGCCTAAGCAACGAGCATAAACATTCCCCCGTTACGGTATTAAAAAACCGCCAGCTGGCGGTTTTTGTTTTTGAGTTTTGTTTTTTCTAGCCACTAGCAGGAAGACTTGCCTTCCGTTCCAGCGAGTCTAACTTGTTCGATGGTTCTTGCAACTCAGAGATACCACCTATGAAACGGGTATTGCTCATTTTTTGTTGCCTATTCTTGGCATAGCTGGTGCTGGTAGTTCGGTTTCGCCTTTATGGCGAGCCAAGACCTTTAAACGGCCAAAGGTCTTAACAATCTAAAGCCGCCCCTACTGCTTGGTTGGCCAAGCCAACTCCCCTGCGCGTTTCGCTTACAAACGGGTGCACGGAAACTCATGCGCTTCGCACACTCAAACAGCCCTCGCACTTTTCCATTTGTAACCTGTAATACCCAAAGGGCACGATGTGCTCGGCTACACAGAAGGGGAATAGATCCGTGCCAAATCCTCCTTACGGAGTAATAACTTAAAGGATATAGTTAACTCTGAAAAGATGGCTTTTCAGTTTTTTCTAGCCACTAGCAGGAAGGCTTGCCTTCCGTTCTAGCGAGCGGCGAAGCCGCGTTCTGGCAAGCAAAGCTCTGCTTTGCGGTCTTAGAAGCCGCGTTTCGCGGCTTCGAGCGTCTGACTGATCAGCGCATTAATGGTCATAGGACCGACACCGCCAGGTACCGGTGTCAGGGCGGATACCCGTGCTTCCAGACCGGTTTTCTCAATATCGCCGATACCGCCTTCGTGGTAACCGGCATCGATCACTATGGCGCCATCTTTGATCCAGTTCGCTTTGATCAGCTCTGGCTTACCCACCGCGCCGACAACAATATCCGCCTGGGCCACCAGCTCTGCCAGATTTTCGGTACGGGAATGACAGATCGTCACTGTAGCATTGGCATTCAGCAGCATTGCCGCCATCGGCTTACCCAGAATCGGGCTGCGACCAAGGACAATGGCATGCTTACCGGATAACTCAATCTGGTAGTGTTTCAACAGCGTCATAATGCCCGCCGGTGTCGCTGAGCCAAATGCCGGCTCGCCCATCGCCAGCAGACCATAGCCCTGGGTAGTGACACCATCGACATCTTTGGCGATGGCTATCGTATCGAAGCAAGCACGCTCATTGATCTGCTCCGGTACCGGATGTTGCAGCAGGATACCGCAGACTTCGGGATCGTTATTCAACTGATCAATTTTGGCCAATAACTCTGCGGTCGTAGTCGACGCTGGCATCTCAATTTTGGCTGATCCCATACCGACTCTGGCGCAGGCATTTTGCTTCATCTGCACATAGGTGGCTGAAGATGGATCATCGCCCACCAGAATGGTTGCCAGTACTGGCTTGCGCCCACCAGCAGCAAGCAGCTTTTCGACTGCCGCGTGCAGTTGCTGCTCCCGGCTTTTTGCCAGGGCTTTACCATCCAGAATCAGTGCAGACATCGATCGAACCTCATATTAGTGCGGGGTTTCCAAAAAGGAGATAAAAACTACCTGTTCCTGCTCCCTTTGTATAGTCAGGGAACGGTTCAGTGTATCTATTGTAGCTCTGTCTATTGTAACTCTGGATATTGTACCTATGTATGTGGCATTGGCTTCTCTGAACCCGACATTATTTTTCTTTAAGAATTACAGAGAAGCACTCATACAGCCCGACTTTCAGGGCATACCTTCACCTGTGGCAACTAGCCAGGCACAAGATAAGGCATTCCGGACTGTACGGCTCTTCGAACTTTGCAAATGCCGGGCCTGTTCAGGCGTTCATCAGCATTTAATCTTTTCCATCGCAGGATCATATAAAGAACGCAGTGAAGGCGTCACTTTATAACGCTGACATTCAACTTCAATCTCAAACTCTGTACTCTCCAGCCACTCCTTAGTGACACCGGCAGCATGTTCGATATAGCCCATAGCCACTGTCGCGCCAACGGTATGACCAAACATACCTGCGGTAGTACGACCAACAATCCTGCCATCAGCATAGATAGGTTCTTCGTGATAGCACAGCGGCTCCGGATTCTCGAAGCGGAACGCGACGAAGCGTTTCTTTAATGCACCTTCCGCCTTCTGCGCCAACAGAGCTTCTTTTCCGATGAAGCCGCCCTCTTTATTGAAGTCTGAGGCAAAGCCGAGACCTGCCTCGAGCGCGGTGTCGACATCGGTAATATCATGGCCCCAGTGACGGTAGCACTTCTCCATCCGCAGCGAGTTCATCGTATGATAGCCATAAGGGCGAATACCAAATTCGGCTCCGGCCTCTAACACCGCTTCATACACACTAGGGGCATACTCGGTCGGAATATACAGCTCCCACCCCAACTCGCCAACATAGGTAATCCGCGACGCCCGTACTACCGCATAGTTCAGTTCAATCTCACGGGATGTCGCAAACGGGAATCCTTCATTGGACAGACCGTCGCGGGTCAGCTTGCTCAGAGTGTCACGAGACTTAGGCCCCATAACGGTGACCACGGCATAAGCCGATGTCATATCAGTAAAGACCAGCCGCGCGTCATCCGGTTTATTACGACGCAACCAATCCATATCCCGGGTCTGACAAGCAACGCCGGAAACCACCAGATAGCATTCATCGGCTAACCGGGTCACAGTGACATCCGCTTCGATGCCCCCCCGCTCATTGAGCCACTGGGTATAGACCATCTTACCTACCGGTACCGATACGTTGTTTGAACAGATCCGGTTAAGGAAGACTTCGGCATCGGCACCGGCCACCTGGTACTTGGAGAATGAACTCTGATCGATCACGCCGACGGCATTGCGCACCGCTTCATGCTCGGCTTTATTATTATCAAACCAGTTCTGACGGCCATAGGAATATTCATACTCAGCATGCTGGCCCGCTTCGGCGAACCAGTTAGCCCGCTCCCAGCCACTCTCAACGCCAAATACTGCACCTTGCGCCTTAAGCTGTTCATGCAGCACTGAACGACGCACGCCGCGGGCGGTCCTGAACTGTTTAAATGGATAGTGGGTTTCATACAACAGACCCAATGACTCGGTGGTGCGTTCTTCCAGGTAACGCTGCGTACCCTGAAATGGCATATTGCGTCGAATATCGACATCCCACAGATCCTGCGGTGCATGGCCTTTTTTGATCCATTCCGCCAGCATCTTACCGGCACCACCGGCCGACTGAATACCGACTGAGTTAAAGCCGGCCGCAACAAAGTAGTTGCGCAGTTCAGGTGCTTCGCCCAGATGATATCGATCATCCGGGGTAAATGCTTCCGGACCATTAAAGAACAGCTGCAGGCCGGTGCGTTCCAGGATCGGCACCCGGTGCATGGCCGCTTCCAGATACGGTTCCAGATGATCAAAATCATCCGGTAGCTGATCGAAGAAGAAATCTTCAGGGATGCCATCCATACCCCAGGGTTTGGCACCCGGCTCGAACATGCCAACCAACAACTTACCTGCATCCTCTTTGTAGTAGCAGTAGCCATCCATATCCCGCAAAGTCGGCAGTCCGGCCTGCAGGTCGGGCATGTTTTCAGTGACTACATAAAAATGCTCTGCCGCATGCAGCGGCACATTCACACCGGCTTTACGACCAAACTCGCGGGCCCACATACCCGCACAGTTGACCACGTACTCAGCATCGATATCACCCCGTTCAGTAATAACCCCGGCGGCTTTACCATCGCGGATTTTCATATCCAATACTTTGGTATTTTCAAATATCTGGGCACCACCCAAACGCGCACCTTTGGCAAGGGCCTGGGTCACATCAACCGGGCTGGCCATGCCATCCATCGGCAGATGAATAGCACCCAGCACGTCGTCAATATTTAACAACGGCCAGAGTTCCTTTGCCTGATCCGGAGCGATTACGTTGCAGGGAAAACCCGCCACTTTGGCCATAGAAGCGCCACGTTTAAGCTCAGACAGGCGCTCCTTATTGGTGGCAATCGTCAGTGAGCCATTACGTACAAACCCCGTCGCCTGACCTGTCTCCGCTTCCAGTTGCTCGTACAGGCTGGCGCTGTAGTTGGCCAGCATCGACATGTTATAGCTGGCGCGCAGTGTCGGCACCAGACCGGCAGCGTGCCAGGTGGTACCGCAGGTCAGCTGTCGCCGCTCCAGCAATACGACATCGGTGAAACCAAGTTTGGTCAGGTGATAAGCTACGCTGCAGCCGATTACGCCGCCGCCGACGATGACAACCTGTGCAGAAGTGGGTAGTTGCTTGGTCATTATTATTCTCCGTATCCTGCGGCCCAGGCGCAGCATTCAGTTACTTGTTTTTTTACAGCCGATTCGCCGTGCATCTTCAGATAAAAACACCGGTTACGCTCTTAGTTGAAAATAACGGTCTTATTTCCATGCACCAGAATACGGTCTTCAAGGTGTGCACGCAGTCCGCGCGCCAGTACCGTCTTCTCAACATCTTTACCCAGGCGAACCAGGTCATCGACCTTATCGCTGTGGCTGACCCGGACCACATCCTGATCGATGATCGGCCCCTCATCCAACTGTTCGGTAACATAGTGGCAGGTCGCGCCGATCAGTTTCACCCCGCGACGGGAAGCCTGGTGATAAGGTTTAGCACCGATAAAGGATGGCAGGAAACTATGATGTATATTGATCACTTTATGACGTAGCTTCTCGCACAGAGCCTGCGGCAGAATCTGCATGTAGCGGGCAAGCACTACGCACTCAGCCTGATACTCTTCCACCAGTTGCTCCACCTGGGCAAAGCCCCGCGCCTTGTCTTCTTTATCGATCGTGACACAGTGAAATGGGATGCCGTACCACTCCACCAGCCCCCGCATATCCTCATGGTTGGAGATGACGCAGGGGATATCGCATTTCAGGTCACCACTTTGCCAACGATCCAGCAGATCAGACAGACAATGACTGCCCTTACTGGCCATCAGCACCACTTTCTTCGGCGCTGATGTATCGATAATGCGCAGGTTAAGATTCAGTTCCTGCTGCAGGGGCGCAAACTGCGCCCGCAGCTCCTCAATACCAAACGGCAAAGAGTCGGCCTGGATCTCAAAGCGGGAGAAGAACCAGTTACTGTCTTCATCCGAGTGATGCGCGGCTTCGTTGATCCAACCGCCATTTCGGGTGATTACCTCGCCCGCGCGGGTCACGATGCCAACCTGGTCGGGACAATCAAGAATCAGTCGATAGGTACGATTCATGGGTTGCTTCCTTCACTAATATCACGGCCCCGCCTTCACAACTCCAGAAGAAACAGCAGCACTGATAATTTATGGAAAAACCTTCCATAAAATGAAAATATTATATTAAATTTCACACAGATGATTATATTTATCAAGCTTATAAAGCTATAAGCTTTGTTTTCTACTTTTCAGCCGGACGCTTGCATCGCGTTCGGCCAGCAAGGCTCAGGCTTGTACTCTCTAATCCTGCAGGATTACATAGTATTTCTGGCAGGTTTCCACGACCTCCCAGTAGCCATCAAAACCGTAAGGCAACATAAAGGAGTCGCCACTCCGATAACGTCTCTGGCCGCCTTTGGCGTCGCTGATAATGACATCACCACTGATGATGTAGCAGAACTCACGGCGTCCCGGCACCGCTTTCCACTTGCCCGGTTCACTCTGCCATAAGCCTGCAATCAGACGACCCTCTTCGCCCTCCACATAAGTGGCGATCGCCTGTTTCGGATCTCCTTTTAAAAGCCGCTCCGGCGGCGTGAAAAAGCCAACCATTGGCACCGGTTGTTCGTCAAAGCTAACAACCTGATCGATATATGTTGTCGTCATTGTGATTTCCTCCAGGAATTAGCGCTTCTCATCGCGGGCAAAATAGTAGTGGTACAACGCACGCTGCCCCATACGTCGGAAAGGCGCAAAAGGGAACTTTGGCATTGGTTTAGATAACACCGGTAGATCATGACCTTTACTAATACCGGCCACTTTCTCGGCCAGCCGCATGCCTGCCTGCACCGCAAACGACACACCACTACCGCCATACCCCATGGCATAGAACACAGAGCTATCGTCTTCGGTCTGATGGATATGCGGGATATCATCAAAGGTGACGCACACCCAACCGCCCCACTGATAATCAAAACTCAGATCGCCTAAGGCACTGAATTTGCTCGTTAGAGCCCTTAACAGATTATCGTTATGTTTCGGGTTGCAGGCGTCCGCACCGGTAATCGCACTGCGGCCACCGATCAGAATTCGGTTATCCGGCAGTTTGCGGTAATAAAAACGCAGGGTCCGGGTATCGGTAATCACATCCGAGCTGACGAACTGAGTAGCCGCCAGTTCTGTGTCGGTCAGTGGACGGGTAACAATCACGTTAGATAGCACCGGAAAACTGCGATTTTTCAGCTGCGGATGCAAGGTTTGTGAGGTGTAGCCGTTGGTGGCACAGATCACCTTTTTCGCTTTT
Organism: Amphritea sp. HPY; assembly: GCF_050870985.1. NCBI lineage: Bacteria > Pseudomonadati > Pseudomonadota > Gammaproteobacteria > Oceanospirillales > Oceanospirillaceae > Amphritea > Amphritea sp. HPY. The sequence goes on from NZ_CP194015.1 coordinate 2,971,490, forward strand.
ACCACCCCTCCCGGCGTGACCAACAGGTGCCTATCGCCTTCGCGATACCACTGCAGCACCGGGCTGGAAGTGTGGATAGTGGCGCCAGCGGCCCGGGCCAGGCGATGATAACCATAAGCCAGCTTTAACGGATGCACCCCAAAGCCATGCCGGAAACGCATCGCGCCATGGGCTTCGTCACTGTCGAAATGTTGCTGTTTCAGCTCATCCCCACTGAGGATATCAACGTCATAATTGAAGGTATCTTTGAGGAAGCGGGCTTCGGATTCGATCACTTTCATCATTCGTGGCCGGTGCGCAACCCAGAGATGACCATCAGCCTGCTGATCACAATCAATATTATGATCCTGTATCAATCCGCGCACCCGGGCCAGGCCGTCATAGATCTCATTGAACATGCCCCTGGCAGTTGTTTCACCATAGCGTCGAATCATCTTCTGGTAAGACAGTCGTCCTCCCGCTTTCAGGGCAAAGCCGCCGTTACGACCGCTGCACCCCCAACCAGTGGCATTCGCTTCCAGCACCGTCGCTTCAATGCCTTGCTCATGTACCAGATGATATGCCGCCGATAATCCGGTATACCCGCCGCCGATAATGGCGACCTCGACCTCTTTATCCGCCGTAACAGGGCCATCATCTTGTGGCGCAGGGCCTGCGGTATCAGCCCAGTAAGAACCTGGGTAAGGCATGCCGGTTCCCGGATCTGTAGCAACTAAAGGATCGTACATTGCATCCTCCTGAAAAACGCCGGCCTGCATACCGATCGTTCAGAGTTATTTTTATTGTTTCGCTCCGGCAGGAATACACCATGACCCGAACCTGATGGATGCAAATATAGTGAAGGAGCGTCAAACTTGCAATGAAATTATTGTATATTTTTTCATGATTGAATATAAATAGCACAATATTTCATAAAGACAGGTATGAGAAATCCATTAAAATCAATCAATTATTAAATTTCAGCGAGCATTGGTTATTTCATTCAATTTGTTGGGCATCGCTCCGCTCAGACCAACCTACAACTCTTTCAAACCAACCTTTCGTTCGGTAATACAGTTTATTCAAGGCAATAAAAAACGCGCTCGAAGCGCGTCTATCACCAAACATTCTTACCAGGTCATACTCTTTAGGTATATCACTGAAGGAAACTAAGAAGGCTTTTCATGCTTTTTCTAGCCACTAGCAGGAAGGCTTCCCTTCCGTTCTAGCCAGTCGCGAAGCGGCGATCTGGCCACTAAAGAGCCTGCGGCTCTTAATACCCCCCTGCAAGCGTCCATATCACGACGGTCTCTTCTTCCTGCGACGGATTACGTGACCAGTGCGTCTCATCACCACTGAGAATAAAACTGTCCCCTGCGCTGAGCAGAAACTGCTTATCGCCAATCCCCAGCTCTAAAGTCCCGGACTGGACCAGTCCTCCCTCTTCACCTTTTCGCTGACGGGATTCCTGACTACCCGCACCAGGGGCGAAAGTCGTCAGCACCATCTGCAACTGGCCACTCAGTCGGGGGGACAGTAACTCTTCGCGGATGCCTGTACCGGAAAAGTTAAGACTACGACGGGCATCACTACGCACGATGTGATCCACTTCATTCAGCGGCACTTCGCCATCAGCATGAAAAAACCAGCTGATCTGTACGTCCAGAACCTGACTGATCGCTTGCAGTACCGGAATAGGTAACGAGGATACACCGCGCTCAACCTGGCTGACATAACCCACAGAGCGACCGATCTTTTCGGCCATGGTGATAAGAGTGATCCCTTTTGCCTTGCGCAGATCCCGAATCTGAGCACCGATGCGAAGATTCTCGTTATCTATAGCGTCTTGTTTTTGCTGCGTCATGTTGCATCCACCATTTCAGTTGCTACATAGATAACACCAACGAACACAATAATGAAGTTTGTTTATAGGTTTTCATTAAAACCATACACGTGATTAAAATTATTCATTATGTGAATAAACAGAAAACATATATGTCAGATGCCGGAAGAATACTACTATGACAGGAAAGCGGGGCTATTCAGCTCCTGTACTGCCCCGGGTTGCTAAATTCAGAAGCGGTTACCGAGCGCTCACAGATGGCAAAACTCAACTATAGTATGAATATTCGCTTTCCCGGCAACGCCAGTAACTACGCAGGATTCAGGCTGGCTCCAATACGGCAGATGAGCTGGTTCTAAAAAAGCCGGCCCCATGCGTTAACTATGTATAGCATTATCACGCTAAGATTCTGCACTCTGATAACCATCACGCTAAGCCTGATGGCCATCAGGTAACTAACAACAGATCTGAACGGAGTGATGATGACCCGCAGACAACCGATCCGTCCGTTCTGAATAACAGAACAATAAGAGATCGTCAGCAGCGGGTCGGTCAGCCGGGTCTGACCTACATGACTCTCCCTACCTATCTCAGGATGGGTGGATCAAACAACTCAGGAGTTACTTATGAAACATAAAAATAAGATCGCTAAAGTACTTTCCCTGACTGCTGGCCTGATATTCTCAGCCAGTACTCTGGCCGCAAACTGGAATATCGCTGTCGGTGATGGTGGTGGCAGTGCTCAGGAAGCACTGGGACTCAAATTTATTGAGCAGCTGGAAGCAAAAACCGGCGGTAAGCATTCAGCCAAACTGTTCCTGAACGGTCAGCTGGGCTCTGAACAGGACACAGTCAACGACGCCGCAATCGGCACCCTGGATTTCTCTATCCTGGCCAGTAACAACCTGGCGCCTTTCTCCCCAACTCTGGGTATCCTGTCCCTGCCATACATCTTCGAAAATCTGGATCAGGCAGTACAGACAGTTGAAGGCCCGATCGCCGCAGAACTGGTTAAGAATACGATTCGTGACTCCGGTGTTCGTATCATCGGCTGGACCTATTCCGGTTTCCGGGTACTGAGTAACTCCAAGCGCCCGATCCAGAAACTGGCTGACCTGGACGGTATTGTGATTCGTGTACCGAAAAACGAGATCATGATCGATACGTATAAGTCCTGGGGTAACAACCCTACGCCGATGGCCTGGTCTGAAACCTTTACCGCCCTGCAGCAGGGTGTAGTTGATGGTCAGGATACGCCTTACACTACTATCTACGCGATGAAGTTCGGTGAAGTTCAGAAGTACATCTCTGACCTGCACTACCTGTTCCTGCTGGAGCCGCTGATCGTTTCTGAATCTGTATTCCAGGATCAGAATGAAGCAACCCAGAAGGCAATTCTTGAAGCCGGTAATGAAGCGACTGCTTACAGCCTGCAATGGCTGAAAGATCAGGAAGCAGTTATCAAAGAAGAGTTGGTCAGCAAGTACGGTATGCAGATCGATACCCTGCAAGACGAAGCTGAATGGGCGAAAAAGGCTCAGGAAGCTGTATGGCCTAAGTTCTACGAGTCAGTAGGCGGCAAGGCTAAAGTTAATGAGCTGCTGCGTTCTCTGGGGCGCGATGAAGTCTAAGGTTTAATTAAACCGGCTTTATCAACCTAACAGGATCATGCACCCGCCATGGGTGCATGCTCTTTTTACCGGAGACCATACCATGGGCAGTAAGATCTTTAATTTTCTAAATAATATCGAAAGCTATATCTGTCGCACATTGCTGGCCCTGTTTGTCACCCTGCTGTTTGCACAGATCGTATCCCGTCAGCTGTTTGGATACTCATTTTCCTGGAGTGAAGAGCTTTCCGTTTATATGTTTGTCTGGTTTGTATTTTTCGGTGCCAGTTACGCAGCTAAATTAGCAGCGCATAACCGGGTTACCTTTCAATATAAACTGATGCCTGCGTGGATGCCTCCAATCCTTGAAGTCCTTTCAGACCTGGTCTGGATCGGTTTTAACGTATATTTTGTTTACCTGTCATACGACTTTGTGTTCAACAAGATGAACCTTTTCTGGAAGTCTCAGACACTCGGTATACCGATGAAGTATATCTACCTTATTTTACCGATTGCATTCAGCTTGATGACTATCCGTATCATTCAGGTGAACTATTACAAACTGGTTAAAGGCATCGATATCCGCGATCCCGACTCTCAGGAACTTGATGAGCTGATGGAACACGATATCGACGAAGAAGACAATAAGAAAAACGCCGCGTAATCCAGGAGCAGGTCATGGCTGAATCATCCATAGTATTAATATTATTCGGGTCCTTCTTGGTCCTGTTGGTAATGGGCGCGCCCGTTACCGTTGCGCTCGGGGTTGCGGCACTTTCATCGTTCCTCTATCTCGACCAAAACCCTATTAAGTTTGTCCAGATAGCTTTCACCTCCGTCGGCTCATTCCCGCTGATGGCGCTGCCCGCCTTCATCCTGGCCGGAGCATTGATGGAAGCCGCCGGTATATCGAAACGGCTGGTCACACTGGCGGAAAGTTTTGCCGGCCCGGTCACCGGCGGTATCTCTGCCGCTACCGTACTGGCCTGCATGTTCTTCGGCGCTATCTCAGGTTCCGGCCCTGCTACAACAGCTGCAGTTGGCATGCTAATGATCCCAGCCATGGTTAAGCGTGGCTACGATAAGGGCTATGCTTCGGCAATCACCGCATCATCCGGTGGTCTGGGTATCGTAATCCCGCCGTCCATTCCGATGGTAATCTTCGGCATCTCGGCGATCGGCCTGAGCGTACCGCCGGAAGCTATCGCTGAGCATGGTGAATTCCAGAGTGTATCCATCACTAAGATGTTTATCGCCGGAGTATTCCCGGGGCTGGTTATTTCGATCAGCCTGATGACGCTGAACTATTTCCGCTGTAAGAGACTGGGCTATGCAGGTACTGCTGAAGGCTGGGATTTTGCCCATATTGCAGAAGCATTCCGTACCGGGTTCTGGTCAGTTATGGCACCGCTGGTAATTCTGGGCGGTATCTACTCTGGCTTCTTTACGCCGACTGAGTCTGCGATTGTTGCGATCTTCTATACCTTGTTTGTCGGTGTCTTTATCCATAAAGAGCTGTCCTGGAAAGATCTGTTCCGCTCGCTGGAAACCACCACATGGCTGTCCGGCCGGGTACTGCTGATCCTGTTTACTGCAACCGTATTCGGACGCTTGTTGGTTGAGAATTCCATTCCGGCAATCGTTGCAGAATCGATGCTCAGCCTGACCGATAACATCTACCTGATCTGGTTCCTGATCATCGCTTTCCTGCTGTTCGTCGGGATGTTTATGGAAACCCTGGCAGCGATCATGATTCTGACACCTGTACTGTTACCGGTTACTTACAACCTGGGTATCGATCCGGTGCACTTCGGTATCGTCATGGTCTGTAGTCTGTCGATCGGCTTTGCCACTCCGCCACTGGGTGAAAACCTTTTCGTCGCCTCCGGTATATCCAATATCTCGCTGGAAGAAGTAACAGTGAAAGCATTGCCATTTGCGTTCGTCTCTGCAGTTGCCGTGTTCGTCATCGCCTTCTTCCCGGAAATTTCACTGTTCCTGCCACGCCAGTTTGGCTATTAGCAACAGTTCGCGAATGTCTGAACAACCGGCAGGCAGATGTCCTGCCGGTTACTCAAACTTATCTAAACAGGGAATTTGATTATGCTACCTGAAGTCCGCAAGATTCTTTACAGCACCGATCTTTCCAAAAGCTCTACCGCAGCCTTCGAGCATGCCGCTTATATTGCTAAGAAAACCGGTGCAGAGATCCATATCCTGCACATCGTAGAAAAACTATCCAACGATGCCAAGATAACATTCCAGACCTATGTAATGGACTCCAACAGCCGTCATGATCTACTGCAGGAGAGAGTTCACCGGGCGGAACAGAAACTTCTCGAAAGGCAGGATAACTTCTGGGATGACCTGCACCCGGAAGATGCCAAAGTCCGCAAGCAGATCAAATCGATCAAAATAGTTGAAGCCTATCCGGCGGAAACTATTCTTAAGATATCCAAAGAGCTGGATGTTGATCTGATTGTCATGGGCACCCACGAGAAAGGTATTTTGCATACATTCCTGGGCAGTGTTGCTAAAAATGTACTCAACCGCTCACGCATCCCGATGATGATAGTACCAATTGCGGAGAAAGAAGGATAAGCCCGACATCTAGTCTGGAATTCATTAAAACGCACCTTTCGGTGCGTTTTTTTATGCCTTAAAAAACAGACAGTAAGCGCACAAAAACAACCCGCACCAGTATATTGCAAACGAATTAACCTGAGCCCCAAAGCGATTCACAAAAGCTATACTTCGCGCACCAGAAAGAAACATATAGCCAATCAAATCAACAACTTGGCACCAGACTAAAGCATGAAAATCTGGTTCCAACACAAACAATATACTGGCCCTAATAATAAAATCACTGAACGACAATTATGTAGTCAGTCATTACAACAACAATAAAAACAGCGTTTAAGTCAGCCCCTGCCATGTCAGGTAGTGATACAAACGCACCCTCTCAGGAGTTCACATGAATAAGACCCGTACCCTTCTTTCTATCTCTGCTGGCCTGATGTTTTCTGCCAGCGCCCTGGCCGCAAACTGGAATATCGCAGTGGGCGATGGCGGCGGCAGCGCTCAGGAAGCACTAGGCATTAAATTCACCGAACTACTCAATGAGAAGACCGGTGGTAAGCACTCTGCCAAACTGTTCCTGAACGGTCAGCTGGGTTCTGAGCAGGACACTGTGAACGACGCGGCACTGGGCACCCTGGATTTCTCTATCCTGGCCAGTAACAACCTTGCACCATTCTCTCCGACGCTGGGCATTTTATCCCTGCCATATATCTTCGAAAACCTGGATCAGGCAGTTACAACTGTTGAAGGCCCTATCGCCGCTGAACTGGTGCAGAACACAATTCGTGATTCAGGTGTTCGCATTGTTGGCTGGACCTACTCCGGATTCCGCGTGCTGAGTAACTCTAAGCGCCCAATTCAGAAGCTGGCCGACCTGGACGGTGTCGTAGTTCGTGTTCCTAAAAACGAGATCATGATCGACACGTACAAGTCCTGGGGTAACAACCCAACGCCGATGGCATGGTCTGAGACCTTTACCGCGCTGCAACAGGGCGTAGTTGATGGTCAGGACACGCCGTACACGACTATCTATGCGATGAAGTTCGGTGAAGTTCAGAAGTATATCTCTGACCTGCACTACCTGTTCCTGCTGGAGCCGCTGATCGTTTCTGAGTCTCTGTACCAGGATCAGGATGCTGCGACTCAGAAGGCAATTCTTGAAGCCGGTAATGAAGCAACCGCTTACAGCCTGCAATGGTTGAAAGATCAGGAATCTGTGATCAAGAAAGAACTGGTTAGCAAGTACGGCATGCAGATCGATACCCTGCAGGATGAAGCTGAATGGGCTAAGAAAGCTCAGGATGCAGTATGGCCTAAGTTCTACGAGTCTGTAGGCGGTAAGGACAAGGTCAATGAGCTGCTGACTTCTCTGGGTCGCGATAAGATCTGAAGACTGACAATCCGTATCGTTTAAACTTAAGCGATACGATTAAATAAAAAAAGCCCCGGCTCATATGAGCCGGGGCTTTTTTTTAACTTCCTGCTGGAGGGGAAAGAAGTTAGGGAACCTTATATGGGCCTTAGCCGGCGATACCGACAAAATCGTAACGAGGCTGCTCAACAACCGCTTCTGCCGGCTTAGCCACTTCACGCATCATCGGCTCTACCTGCTTGATCGTCACGCGAATCGTATTCGCCTGAGTCGTTTCCTTAACAGATACCGAAGGTTGCACAGCAGCTTGAGCTAACATAATCACACCTCATTAGTGTTTTAAGCCCTTAGGCATCAGACACTCGTCTGATTGGGCCAGTTTGGATAACTTGATGGAGCCAGTATAAAGAGATCACATAGCGTGTAAATGAATATTAAATTCAATATTTATAACCAAATAGAATATACGACGTAACTATTTGATACGAAATATGTTTTTTTGTATAAAAAACAGTCAGTATATTTATATTTTCTCTTGCAACCGCCCTAATTAAAAATTCAAATTGGCCCTAACAGCATCTCCTGGCTGGCGCTTGGGAGCGATCGTCACTCTTCATATAGTGGGTTATAACCCAAACAAGAGTGTCAGATAATGAATACGAATATCTGTAGCGCTATCGCTCAACATACTGCTCAGGGATGGTCTCGCCCCAGTGTTCTGGTTGGCAGCGGCAACGATAACCGCAGCAGCCACAACGGCCTGCTGACAATTTTCTATAGCAGCCTGGAGCGAGCCGCAAATTATGGCTGGCTCAATGCCGGAAGAACCCTGATTGATAAAACCTATATCAACATCCTGTGGCAAGCCGCATCGCTGCCCCCGATCGGTGTCGAACCAACCAAAATAGCATCGAACCTTGATGCCTTTATTCGCTCCGAACTGGAACCAATATGGCAAGAAATTGAACATCTTAGCCATGATGAAAAACACCGGCTAAGTATCCGGCTGATCCAACAAGCAGCAGCTGAAGTATTTGGCAGCGGCTATCAGGAACAGTGTGCCAGTTGGTTATTGTTCTATCTCTGCCCGCAGTTACCAATTTTCCCAATCAGCGATAAGCTTGTACAGGCTGTTGCTGGACGACTGCAGCTGTCTGAACCCACGGCTGATTATGCCGATTACCATGAACAGTGCCGTCAGCTGTACAGCCGAATGCTGCCCAACATCCATACCACGACACCGGCAGCCTGCTATGGCAGCGAACAGGACAGGAATAACATTGATCATATCCTGCGCGGTAGTGACTGGTGGCAACGACATTGCTTCATTTCTCAGTTACTGGCTCGCTAAAGAAACTGAACTAAAATAACAACCAGCGAACTGGACAGGCATAACATTGCCACGGTTTCAATTACTCAGTTACAGGCTCGCTAAGAGGCCTGAACTAAAACAGACAATTACTCGCTTTTACGGAGATAGCTATGCCCGGATTATTACCCGATGTCGACCCGGATGGATTACTGGAATATTCAGTGGTCTATACCGATCGTGCCCTGAACCATATGTCGCAGTCATTTCAGGCAGTGATGAATGACATATCAACTAACCTGAAGCAGGTTTACAACGCTGATTCAGTAGCCGTAGTTCCCGGCAGCGGAACCTTTGCCATGGAAGCCGTGGCGCGACAGTTTGCCCAGGACAAAAAATGCCTGGTGATCCGCAATGGCTGGTTCAGTTACCGCTGGAGCCAGATTTTCGCAATGGCTAAACTTCCCTCCTCGGAGATTATTCTGAAGGCCAGACCAACCTCTGACCAGCCTCAGGCACCATTTATCCCGGCTCCTATCGAAGAAGTTGTAGCGACCATTAAAGCTGAAAGACCAGATCTGGTGTTTGCTCCCCACGTGGAAACCGCGTCGGGGATGATCCTGCCGGACGACTATATTGAACAGGTTGCTGCGGCGGTGCATTCTGTTGGCGGTATTTTTGTGCTGGACTGTATCGCCTCCGGTACCCTCTGGGTGGATATGCAAAAAACCGGTGTCGATATCCTGATCAGTGCACCTCAGAAAGGCTGGAGCGGCTCCCCCTGTTGCGGTCTGGTGATGATGAACAACAACGTCCGCCAGTTGATTGATGACACTGAGAGTAATAGTTTTGCCTGCGACCTGAAAAAGTGGCTGCAGATCATGGAAGCCTATGAAAGTGGCGGCCATGCCTACCATGCCACTATGCCAACCGACTCACTGACAAAATTTCGGGATGTGATGCTGGAAACAGAGCAGTATGGTTTCTTTAAAGTCTGTGCCGCTCAGAAAGAGCTGGGGATAAAAGTTCGGGAACTGCTAACCAGCAAAGGCATCAAAAGCGTCGCCGCAGAAGGCTTTGAGGCACCCGGAGTAGTCGTTAGCTACACCCGCGATGGTGATATCCAGAATGGCCGTAAATTCCTTAACGAAGGACTGCAAATTGCTGCGGGGGTTCCCCTGCAATGCGACGAACCCGATGATTACCAAACCTTCCGCCTCGGTCTGTTCGGGTTAGATAAACTGAAGAATGTTGACCGGACAGTGGCGGAGCTGGAGAAGGCGCTGGATAAAGTACTTTAATAAAAACCGCCTGCAGCAGTTTTTATATAAAGTACTCAGACCGCCGCTTCGCGGCTAGCTAGAACCGCTGAGCAAGCTCAGCTCGCTAGTGGCTAGAAAAAGCAAAAAGCCGCATCCGCGGCTTTTTTGCTATCTACTGCTTTCCCTCATTTCAGATTTCTCTTCTAAATGAAGGGTTTTCTATATATCTGAAATTAACTTTGAACGTACCGTCCTGTTGTTCACTTTGCCCAGTCACAACCGCCCGGTGATATAGCCGATCCTGCGATGCAGGATTCTCAATCGTAGTAAAGTTACGTTGAAAAACGTCGTATGGGTGTAGTGCTGTTGTTGCGTTTATTTCAGTCGCATCCGGGTCAAAACGCCAACGAAGAACTGAAGGGTTATCAATAGCCTGCCAGTTATTATTGAACACATCTGCCGATGCGATAGAGCCGGTACCTAATCCTAGTAACACAGCAATAAGTAATGAAAACCTTTTCATTGCCATTTCCTCAGGTACATTTGAGTTACACTCAGCATAGGAAATGTAACTGAAAGCAAGCTGAAAAAGCGGCTGTTTTTTAGACAATTGTTTACTGAGGTAATCGCAAAAAGAGCTAAAGCGGACGCAATTCCGACTGGATAAATTGCTCCCGATAGAAAAATCCCTGTATATAATCCAGCGGATACTGTTGCACCCGGGCTAACTGCCGCTCTGTTTCAATCCCTTCGAGTATAGTCTTACGACCAGCCGACCTGGCAAAGTTAAGCAGGCTGCGAAACAGCTCTTCATACTTTGGCTGATCGAGTAAAACCAGCCAGCGCCGATCGAACTTGAGGTAATCCACCGCAACTATCAGATCGACTGAGAGCATCGACTCCCGGGCCCCAATATCATCCAGTGCACATTTGATTCCCTTATTTCCTAAGTCCTGAAGCAGCTTAATACTCGCCTTTGAATCGAGCAGATCGGTATTCTCTATCAACTCAACGACCAGGTTTGTCTGCTGAGCCAGTAATACCATCAGAGAACAGTGCACCTCTTCTGTGACAGCATGAGGATCAAGATTGATGAACAGACGCGCGCCTTCAGGCGCAAGCGCTAACTGGTGCTGTTTCAATTGCAGCTCAGTTTTAGCCAGTAGATGAGGATTGCAATGCAGCGCCTGAAACACTGAAAGCGGTGACACATTTTCATTATTCTTACGATAAAAGCGCGCCAGCGCTTCGTAAGCATACACCGACTGATCATGCAGGCCGATGATAGGCTGATATTCAACACCGCAGTAATGGATGCCTATTGAACCAAGCAAAGGCTCTGTTCCAGCCATCTTATTGTTCTCCGGATTACAGAAACTTGCTACGGAATAACTACCCACTAATTATCGCCCTAAATTACTCAAATTTAACGTGCCACAAAACAATTCTATATGCGAATAATTATCATTACAATGCAATTAATAACCCTCTTTTCCCTCTCGGGTCTCAATCCCACAATAGGTTCCGGGTTAATAATCTGATGAACTATGTCAAACTTATCGGCCGACACAGACTCTTACCTCTTGTCACTGATGCTGATTTTCAAACCTCACACGAGGCAGCAGTATATTCGGAATCTAAATAACCATAAGGCCCGCAGATGACAATCCAACAGAAAGCAGTCCCCCTGAAAGCATTGGTATTCGATAACCGCTTTACCCGTGAGTTACCTGCCGATCCTGAATCTGAAAACTACTGTCGTCAGGTGATGGAATCATGTTATTCACGGGTACAGCCCACTCCGGTAGCAAAGCCTCAGCTGGTCGCTTGTGCCCGGGAGGTTGCTGAGCTGCTGGATCTGAGTCATGACGATTGTCAGAGTGAAATCTTTGTCAGGGCTTTTTCAGGTAACAATCTGCTGCCCGGTATGGACCCTTATGCAATGTGCTACGGCGGCCATCAGTTTGGTAACTGGGCGGGGCAACTGGGTGATGGCCGGGCGATTAATCTGGGTGAGGTGGTTAACAGCCAGGGGCAGCGCCATACGCTGCAGCTAAAAGGTTCAGGTATGACCCCCTATTCCCGTACAGCTGACGGTCTGGCAGTACTGCGCTCATCGGTGCGCGAATTCCTCTGCAGTGAAGCGATGTATCACCTGGGAGTACCCACCACCCGTGCCCTGAGCCTGATATTAAGCGGCGAGCAGGTTATGCGGGACATGTTTTATGATGGTAATACCAAGCTTGAACCCGGCGCTATTGTCTGTCGGGTTGCGCCCTCCTTTACTCGCTTCGGCAGCTTTCAGATTTTCTCTTCCCGGGGCGATAACGAACGCCTAAAACAACTGGCCGACTATACCATTCGTACCGACTTCCCCCACCTTGGCGAACCATCAAAAGCGGTCTACCTGGAGTGGTTTGAAGAGATCTGCCGCACTACCGCGGAGATGATCGTGCACTGGACCCGGGTCGGTTTTGTTCACGGTGTAATGAATACAGACAATATGTCGATTCTCGGACTGACCATCGATTATGGCCCCTACGGCTGGCTCGAAGACTATGATCCCGACTGGACACCGAACACTACCGATGCCCACGGACGGCGCTACCGTTTTGGTAACCAGGCCAAAGTTGCCCAGTGGAACCTGTTCCAGCTGGCCAATGCTATTTACCCGCTAATCGATGAAGCCGAACCACTGCAACAGGCTCTGACTGACTTTGCCGATACCTACGAGAAACTAAGCCAGCAGATGATGGCTGACAAACTCGGCCTTAACCAATACATGCCAGCAACCGATGATGCCCTGTGCAGCGAGCTTGAGGCGATTCTGCAGCTGGTAGAAACCGATATGACAATCTTCTATCGTCAGCTAGCTAAGGTCATATTGGATACAGATCTTGACTCTGCACAACGTTCGGCGCCTTTGCAGCATGCTTACTATGTTCCAGAGCAGCTAACGGATGAATACCTGAGCCGCCTGAATAACTGGCTGGATAATTATAAGTCTCGGCTACAGCAGGACGGTATCACGGAGAATGAGCGCAGTGCACGGATGAATAAAGTGAATCCTAAATATGTGCTGCGCAACTATCTGGCACAGCTGGCGATCGACAAATCTGAGCAGGGCGATCACGCGCTGGTTAACGAGTTGTTGGATGTGCTGCGCCAGCCCTATGACGAGCAGCCAGGTAAAGAGCAGTTTGCAGAGAAACGGCCCGAGTGGGCGCGCTCACGGGCCGGTTGTTCGATGCTGTCATGCAGCTCTTAGAGTTGCAATGTATCTATCAAGCCAGCTTATGGCTCCAACAGGTCGACATAGGCCTCATAGCTGGCATAGGCGGTCACCGGCAGTACGATGACTAACAACGGCAACGCGAACAACAGCGTCGTTAGCATAATCAGCGCCAGCGACAGTGCCCAACGCAACATCAGCAATTTATTACCCCAGACAGTGGCCACACTGGTAAACACCGCAGAAACAAAACTCACCCTCTGATGCATAATCAGAGGGATGGAGAAGGCCCCCACCATAAACCCCATCAAAGCGATCACCATCCCCATCAGGCCGGTGAACAGAAGATAGTGAAACAGACTATCCCGCAATGCCGGATCGGTCAGCAGCTCTGCACTGACCGGCACCGCCTTAACGCCAAAATACATACCATAAATAACCATCGCATCGGTCACCCAGATCAGATAACAAAGGCAAAGCACAAAAGTCAGGAAGAAGATCCCCGGCGTACTCTCTTTAACCCCGGTAATCAGATCCATGAAGCGAGGTTTCTGGCCTTCATGCAGTAACCGGCCTACTCGCTGGAACCCGGTCACCAGCAACGGTGCCACCACCATAAAACCGGTAATAAATGGATATAAAATCAGCCCCAGGTCCTGCTTCAATAGTTGCCAGTAAGCAAGCAAAGATATAATAAGAAACAGACTGCTGAAGCCCATGCTGATCCAGGGAGTCTGGCTAAAATCCTGCCAACCACGCCGTAACCAGAGCCTGACACCGGGAATATGATGAGTTGTTTCGCTACGCTGTTCGGACATGATCCCTCACTGATTTGTAATACCTGTTCATCCATCACAAAAGGTAACAGCTTAGTCGGTTAATACTTTGATCAAAGATCAAATAACTCCCTGTAAACAGATTCATCTCTGACTATATGTCCAGTATCTTACCGCTAACCTTTCCATTAGACAGAGTGCATAGCACCATCGAATTTTCACTGCCCTCTGATGCAATTATCACCTCGCCATCGGAACTCCATACCCGGCTTTTGCCACAGGACTTCCAACCACCGGTTTCGCCGGAATAGTTGGTCATCAATACTGGGAAAACATTCTCCCGTGCACGGCTCTGCAGCAACTGACTATCGGGGGCAAAACCGTTCTCAGAAATCAACACACTGCAAAGATACGCATCAGCACCTGCAGCTTTAGCTTCAGCTGAGTGGTCCGGGTTACAGAAGTCTGCACATATTGCCAACGCGATCTGTTGCCCTTTATAACTGATCACATAGCTTTCGTTTCCGGCAATAAAATACTCGGACTCACCGGGGTGAAGGTGCTGCTTACGATAGAGTTCGGTTATACCCGAAGGATAGGAGATCAGCGCGCCTATATACGGCCGTGTCCCATCACTTTGCAGAGGGCCGCCACTAACTACGATGACACCCTGTGTTTGAGCGGCTTCTGAAAGAGGTATTACAGGATCAGCATCAGCTGATGTATCAAGAGCAAGATCACTGGCCAACTCAGGCTCATAGCCGGTCAAAGACAGCTCCGGAAAAATGACAATATCCGCACCGTTTGCAGCAGCAAGCGCGACATATTTCAGATGGTTCTGCAGATTAAGATCGATACGGCCTTTGACCGCAGGGCATTGCACCAAGGCAAAAGTAACATCACTACTTTTCACCAACTGTCCTCAAATTACAGTAGACCAACATTACGCAGGCGCTAGTCAAACAGTACACTGCCTTGCGCTCGCGATTCCATTAGATGGATAGTGCCGAAAAACCAGCTGAGAAACAATTAAGAGAAAGCCCTGAGTCCAGCCCCTTACAAAGGGCCGGATTCAGAATTAAAAGGAAGGAAGGTATAAAGGCCTTTGCGAGCTACGAACGAGTCGCGCAGCGACGTTCGAACTACGAGCAACGACTTTTACGCCGCAACCTCTTCGCACTTAAGGATATGACTACGCGCTTCCAGCTGTTCAGCATCCAGCGAGTACAAAGTATCCAGGATATGCATATGCAAGCTGCCGGGACCGGCTGAACGTGAAGCCGCTACCTCACCGGCAACAGAGAGTGCCAGCAGTGCTTGCACCGTGGCATCAAACGCGCGGCGGTTAACGGCCAGGAATGTGGCAACAAATGCCGTTGCTGCGCAGCCCATCGCCGAAACCCGGGTTTGCATCAGGTTGCCATTGGCAATCATCAGCGCTTTGCTACCATCAGTAATAATGTCAGCCTCGCCGGTTTGCGCAACCACAGCACCGGTTTGCTGAGCCAGAATCCAGGCCGCTTCCGGTGTATCCCTGCCGACCAGGGCTTTAATTTCAGCGATATTACCGCGGATCACCGTCGGCTTCAGTTCCAGTAGTTCACGGGCGTAATCACAACGTTTTTCGGAAGCGTGCACCGATACCGGATCAAGTACCCAGGGACGGTGATAGTCCAGCGCGGTCTCTATTGCCGGACGGATCGCGGCTTTGCGGGCCGAATCCAGGGTACCAATATTGATACTCAGACTATCGGAACTGGCGACAAACTCCTGAATCTCATCAACCCCCATGGAAAGAGAAGGTCGCGCCCCCACCGCCAGCAGAATATCTGAGGTGAAGTCCATCGCCACCGTATTGGTAATACATTGAACACGGGGTTTCTGCTTCGCGATCGTGGCCAGCATAATGGCACAGGAGCGGGCATAGTCGGTATTGCTCTGGGATTCGATATCAAACACTTTAAAAACAGAAGACATAACACACCTCCAAAAGTATCCTGATCAGGCGCTCAGGCTCAGTCCCTGATCGACTTCAACTTTCTGAATGGCTACTACAAGCTGGGTTCTGTTCTCAATCTCCAGCTTGCGCAGAATATTCGACATGTGGGTTTTGATCGTATGTTCGGTCAAAGACATCTCACTGGCGATCTGCTTATTACGCAGACCGGAGCGTACAAACCGGAGAACGTTATTCTCCTGATTTGACAGACGCCTCAGGGCATATCCCAGACGGGTTTCCTGACCAAGCCACTGATCGACACTCACTTCTTCGTCATAACGCCAACTGCGCCCTTCCATTACAGTGCGGATTGCATCCCCCAGCTCTTCAACATCGGCGGTTTTTGCAATCGCGCCTTTTACACCGTGAAAAGAGGTCCAGCGCATAAAGGCAATATCTTTATTATCGGCCAACATCAGCACCCGTGCATCACTGGCACGAATTATCGCTTTCAACTGGTCAGCCTGATCCAGCCCTGGCAGGCGGGAATCAAGAATAATCATCACTGCATCCTGCTGATGTGACAGAGAACTCCGAAGCTCATCAAAACTGCTGACGAATGATGGCTGGACGGTAACTCCGATGCTGTTCAGGACGAGTTTCACGCCCTGGCAGTACAGAGGAGAAGCTTCAGCAACAATGATTTTCATGATCACCCCGATCAGCTCAGTTCTGCTTTCAGTCGGGCGCGTTCATCATCGCTGTACTGAACATAGCCAACGGGAATATGATCATTGATCGCATCACGAATACGTTGCGCATCATCACCGGAGAATCCACCACAGAGTTCAATCAGCTGAATCCCTTTGGTGATCATCTCCTGAGCGACCAGTTCGGCCTGAGCCACATCACTGACTCCGGCGATAGACATATCGAAGTTGTCACTGTGCAGGCGGGCATGATGTTTGAACATTTCAAGATCATCACTTTTAACAATAAAGCCGTAACGTTGTAGTGCCATATAAGCCTCCGAGCCTGATTATTTTTATATTCTGGGGATGTATTACATTAAAGACCCGATCCGTCTCACTGATTAGGACCAGAGTTTTTTAAACTTTAGGACCAAAAGACAAAGCGAAGCGAAACGAAACAGTGGCTAGAACGTCGAGCAAGCTCGACTGTCAGACGCAGCAAAAGGCCGCTGCTTGCTAGTGGCTAGAAAAAACAGACAAGCCTTCTTAATTATTTACGTGCCAAGTTCGAGCATATTGCTTCGTAAGTGTAGATGCTTGTGGGAGGCGCGCCCTCGCGGCGATTTAGATTGGTAGGTTGGTCTGAGCGCAGCGAAGCCCAACATTGTGGATTGATCCTGAATCGGGGGGGGATGAAAAACTATTTGTCCTTTAAGCTCAATTACTTTCAACAAACATCAGCGGTTAAAGCTAACCGGCTGCTCCAGTTCGTAGATCCCTTCGGTGACATCCTGCATCCGTTTTTCGACCACTGTCTGGGCATCGGCTAAGCCCTGATTGTAGAAATAGGCACCCATCTCCTTCGCTATAAAATCTAACAGAAAATCGGCATCGAACTGGCCTATTTCATGATCCAGCTCGTCATTGAAATAGCGTTGTAAGCGACCGACAAGAACTGCTTTTTCATCTTTAGAAAACTCTATTTGAGGCATTATCCATCCCTTATTATCAGTTGTTTTATATTGCTGTCTTTCCTGAACCCATTTTTATTTCAACTCTATTGAGGTTATTCCGCGACAACCTCTTTCAATCGGGCCTTACCTGAATCAGACACCATCAGAACCGCAACCCCACCATCACGCAACTTAGCTTCCAACGCCAGCGCTTTATCCTTAGGTGCAAAATAGGCTTCGATACCGTATTTAATCCGCACAACTGAAGAATAATACCGGCTTGCGACACGCCCCCGAAGAAACACTCCGGTTGCAGGCTTCTCAAGGGAAGCGCCGGAAAACTGATACAGCCCATCGCCGTTTTGCTCCAGAGAGACATACACCACTTCGCCATTGCGTAGCTGATTCATATTCGGATCTGAATCAGAGAATTCGGTCTCCACGATCTCAGATATCTCATAACGTAACTGGGCATAATTGCCCCGGAACATTGACCGGGGATCCACCGGTACGGTACTGATTCTGACCTCTTTACCCAGCCATAATGGCAACGCTGCATTAACATAAACGCCACATAGCACCAGTAACTGAAACCCGATTGCAAAGCCGAGGGTAGTAACAACTTTCCTGTTCATGACTGCTGCTCTCCCTGCTTAATTTCCTCTGGCTGATGCATCTTTAACTGGTAGCTCTTCCAGTATTTAGCAGCCCCCAGCAATAGTGCAGCGAATACCGCGAACAGAATTGCACCGCCGATATAGTCACCGATAAGATCGATGTAACGCATCAGAGCCGTCAGCATGATCGATGCAACCCCGAGAAAAAAATAATGTGAAATACCGCTATGTATCCCTCTGACAATGAGCCATATTCCCAGCGCCACCAGCAGCAAATTACTGGCGATCTGAAAATAGATCGCATCGCCGCTCTCAGTTGTATTCAGCACACCCAGCAATAACAACCAGAAACAACTGACCAGTCCGCTCACCGGAATCAGCCTTCGGGTAATGTAAGCAAGCAACAATGCCGCTATAGAAAATCCGGCGACCAGCGCAAGCACTGAAGTAATATGCCACCAGTCAGCACGAATCAGATCACGCCATGGGTCTTCAAATCCCATGACCAGCATAAACACCAGTCCGAAACGTAGACTCCACAAGGCCAGTATCGCGCCATAATCTCTCGCCCGCACCGACTCTCTCAGATGTAGCCAGTGACTGAAGGTATATGCCAGAATAAACAGGGCAACACTGACCACAACATGGCCCGCATGAAAATCAAAGTAACGCCCTTCGCGCCAGTATTCCGCCAATGAATATTCAAACCAAACAGCTATACAGGCCACAACCATCAGAAACAACAGAACGCTCTGTTGCCCCCGATACAAGACATAGAGACCACCGGCAATAAACAGCGGAAACAGCGCCGGATAGAACCCCATGCCCGCTTCCATAAAGAACCATATCAGGGCTAATACTAAGCTCTGTAACATCACCATTCTGCTACAGATTAAAATACCGATCGGCAGGCAGCCCAGTGCCCACCAGAACACGCCATCAGGCATATGCTCACCAAGATGATAAACCTGCGCGATGAGGATAATTGAAGCACCATAAAACAGGTTACCCAGAAAAAATATTCCGGTCGCCTGCGCCCGGCCTTGCAAATACAGCCGCAGTGCCAGCCCCTGGGTCGTCATTGTGACTGCGATCAGTCCCCACATGCGAACTGCCCGGGGTATCTCATCCCAGTTGGCTCCCAATAACGTAATCACCGACAAGCCTATAAACAGAAACCCCAGGCCCATTAACACGCTATAGCCAAAGGATCGATTTTTGATCTGATGGTAATCGACGTCATAGCGCTGGCAGATTTTCTCAGCCTGAGACTGACTGATCAGGCCATCGTCGACCCACTCGCAGGCTTCTCTGGCAATATCATTTTTTAACAACCGGATTAAACGCATGCGCATCCCTTACGTCTGTTCGACTATTCATTATTACCGTTTTAAGGAGCGGCCTTCTTATACAGCAACTCTTTGAAAACATACCTTAAAGATGAGCCATCGGCGGGCGGGTTGGCAATAGGATAAATAGCCACCCTGATCTTATAGTTGAAGCCTTCCTGATACTCAAAGCCCTCAATTCTGCCATAAAAAAATTGCCACTTATCGCTCACATTTTCACGAGTCTGCATACAATATTGCGGGACCATTCCCATACAGGGTACGCGCTGGCTATTGATCAGCAACACCTTAGAATCTGGCGTATCTTCCCGCTTAAACGAACCCTGTTTAAGAAAGCTGATAACCTGCTCTGTAACCTGCCTGTTATTCATCATCAACGGATGCGTAACCGGCAACGCAATATGATCAGACATCCCTTCGAGTTTGGTGTTTTCGACGCTGACCTTGCCATCGTCAGGGTTCGGCAACAACGTTGATAACAGGAGATTGATACTGCGTGTCCCCGCAATGATGCCCACTTCAAAATTAGCAGGCCCCAACCGGTTTGGTACACTCCACTCCCCGGTACCAAGCTGCATGCCAGCAGGGCCATTGATAAGCTTGAATCCCGGTACATTTTTTAGTTCATCGACAACCTGGCTGCCCTTATTCGGAGGCCCAAGCATCACCACCCGGCCCATATTACTGATGCTATGATCCATCAGATACTGGCGTACCAGAATGCCACCCATGGAGTGGGTTACAAAGTTAACCTGACTATCTGACGGGCATTTAGTCAGGGCCAGGTCAATCGTATCCTGCGCCAGCGTTTCGATAGCATATTCAGTTGAAGGGTAATTTTGATTGACCGTGTAATAACCCGCTCTTTGCAATCGCCGTTCCAGCGCCGACAGTGAACCGCTGCTTCGTGCTAGTCCATGCAACAACACAACACAGCCCTGTACCTGTATTTTGGGTTGAGTTTGCGCCTGAACATGAGTTTGTAGCGAAAGCACCATCAATATCGTAATAATCGAACCTAACCAATTCATAACCCTGCCCATCCTGTTGCAGCTGTTATTCAGACAGATAGCTTCCAGCTTTTCTATTATCAAACTGTCCCGCTATATCCATCACCAACTTTTCATTTTCATTGATTGCATCAAATTTACTAATTTAATCAGCAAACTGAATCTTTCTGTATAAAAGACTGAGTTACTGGTTTTCAGGCACCCCTTCTTCATACAGCGGCACTCCCTCAGGAATCGTTTCCCAGGCTGCTTTAGAACCAATATAGATATGCCGGCTAAGTTCAATCTCAGGATCACCATTGACGCAACCTAAAGTAACACCGTGAATAACACCATTATAAACAGTGCTCAGGGTAGAACCGCACTGGCGACAAAACTGAATGCCAAAACCATGCTCGCCAACGTAGGATGTCAGTAACGCTTCACCCGATAACCATCTGAATTCATCAGGCTCAACTAATGCACAAGCCGATGCCTGAGCACTAAACGCTTTACGACAGCGCGAGCAGTGGCAGGATCTGGCATCCCTGAGTTTTCCATGGACCTGATACGTTACTTCGCCGCAAAAGCATTCGCCGGTGATTGCCATCTCATTCTCCATTATGCGTTTGCCGGAACATCTGAATCCGGCTTGCTACTGACTGGCCTAACTCTGATTCTGCTATCCGCCTCTGGGGGCAAACATGATGATCGCCATACCGGTCACGGCGACAAACGAGCCAACAATATCCCATGTAGTCGGAGTGATCCCGTCCACCTTCCACAGCCAGAGAATAGCAACGAAAACATACACGCCGCCGTAGGCGGCATATACCCGACCCGCAGACGTAGGGTGCAGCGAAAGCAGCCAGGCAAACAGCGCCAGACTGATGGCTGCTGGAATCAGAAGCCAGATACTCTTATCCTGTTTAAGCCACAGGTAAGGCAGATAACAGCCAACAATTTCGGCGATTGCGGTGACCGTAAACAGTGCTATTGTCTTTAGCTCAAACATAGAGACCTTCCTCCACAATCATCCTCTGCCAGCGGGCAGCTCGAATCGCCTTGCCTAAGAGTTCAGTTCAGCCTGTACTCTCTTTGGTAAGCTACTCAATGCCTTATTATAAGACCAACCCACCAGCTCAGTCAGATACCTTTCATCCACCGCGCGCACATTGACGATAGTCACCCAGTAAAACCGGTGCATATACCGGGCAGGCTTGATCCCCGGCTGATCAGTCAACTCCAGAAAACGCTCAGGAGTCACCCTGATACTGAAGCGCCACTGTTCCGGCTCGCTGGTTTTGAAATAGGCGAATTTTTTGCTACCGACGAAGAACGATAAGATATTAGACGGATGACCGCTCTCTTTCACTGAGGCTCCCGAAAATGACAGGCACATAGCTTTAAGCTGTTCGACATTCATTACTTTCGCAGCTCATAATTCTGGAATCTCAACACCCGATAAATGACACTCTTATGCTTTCTCTGAAGCACCCGAAAATGACAGGCACATAGCTTTAAGCTGTTCGACGTTCATTACTTTCGCAGCTCATAATTCTGGAATCTCAACACCCGATAGATGGCTCTCTTATGCCTGATTAACCGACACATACTCTTCTCTGATGATCTTCCCGTTCTGCCATGTCTGGATATGCTTACCGGTGAATTCGGTGACCTTAGCATCAGCACCAGTCATCTTATAATGGAAGGTAAGCTTAGAAACGTTACCCTCAACTTGCCTGTTAACCAATCTGACATCAAAAGCTGTCACAGACTCAACAAAGCCTTTCTGCTTGTCGTATGACTCACGCATCGACTCTGCAAAAACAGCTCCGTTGTTAAGCATGACAACGTTCTCGTCGTAGTACTTTTCGCATAACTCTAAGACACGTCCCGCCCGGTTCATCGCAATGTAATCATCGATTAATTTTTTCACAGGCTAATGATCCTCTGTTATGAAAAGTACTGGGTATCTGAAAGCAGTTAGCCCGAGACGAGCACAAGGTCATTATTATCAATCTCTGTGCGCCACCAGCAAGCCCAGCCCGGCACACCCCAACACTCCGGCACAGCTCCGATTAAAGACTCTGCGCATCGCCGGACGGGAAAACCAGCTACGCAAATAAACCCCGAAACACCCATATAAGGCGATAGCGATCCACTCTAAACAGAGAAAAACCGCCCCCAGGATAAAAAACTGGAAACCGGCCTGTTCAGTCAGATCGACAAACTGCGGCAGGAAAGCGGTAAAAATAAGAATTGCTTTAGGGTTACCTGCAGCCAGCAGAAACTCCTGCCGGGCCAGACTTGCCAGCGTCAGATTCGACACTGTTAAGGTATCCTCAGCCGAGGGATCTGCCCGCCAAAGCTGAAAAGCTAACCAGAAAAGATAACCGGCACCCAACACCTTGATAACAAAGAACAACTGTTCCGATGCGTAAAGGATAGCGGCAAGCCCGGAAGCCGCCAGCGCGATCATTATGGCGAATGCCGCTATTCTGCCGCTGCCGGCGATACAGGCAGTGCGCAATCCATAACACTTCGCGTTATTCATTGAGAGCAGGTTATTCGGCCCTGGCGACATATTCAAAGCGAAGCAGGCAGGGGCAAACAGCAGCAAAGTTACTATATCCATCTTATCGACTCTATTCTGAGATCGGCTCCACCTGGCTAACAGCAAGGCAATAAACAGGAGCTAATAATATACCGCAGGCCTCAACGCAGCATACAGAATACTTCAGCTACCATCAGTGTGAATTATTGCATCTATATAACTACACCATCGCCTGGAAGCGGGGTCAGGCGTGTTCGGCTTATTACGGATTCCCAGTTTGAATTCAACCACGGATTTCCATTCCAGCGAACCGATATCCGGGCCATGCCCTTCAGAATCGCCGGTACCCAATCTGTCTTCAACCGATGTAAACCACTCAGCTGAGCAAGGCTCAATGGCGGTCGTGACCCTATATGTCTTGCCAATAAAACCGATAGCAACAGCAAGCAATAAAAGAATCAGAGGTAAGTAAAATTTCTTATACATGATCATGAACTACCGGGGCTCTTAATCTATTAAGCGGCGTAACCTTGAGCCTGTGCATACGAAGCCCTTCTCTTCATAGAACTTAATAGTTCCGGGGCTTTCGGCCGACGGAGGGCTGCCAACTTCAAAACGCTTCCAGCCTAACTGCCTGCCCTTCGCAATGGCAGCCTTAAGCAACAGGCTGCCTATTTCAGATGAACGGTATTGCGGCTTAACATACAGCTCTGATATCTCACCGAAGACACCCCCGGCGTAAATTGCCGCACACTCATGGAGCGTGATTCCACCGACGGTTTGTTCATCATGCCTGGCCAGAAACGCCCATATTTTTGAGGAACTTAACAGGGTTTGCGTAACCTGCCCCAACTGCATACCTTCAATTTCAGCTGCAGCTCCGGCTCAAGCTCAAGCAACAGATCCCTGACCACCCCTGAGACCTCCTCAGAATCACTTTCTGATGCTGCGACTATATCGATATTCTGCATGGGTATCCCGTTATTCTGGCGGCCTGCATTAGGGACGCTGCGTACTTCGTTCTCAGCCCCGCATGGGCGACCTTGATGTAACTGTCAGAACGCATTACTCGAATGTATCAAGGTCAATTTTATATTGTTCGAGAACCTGCTGTGCCTGAAGCCGCTTCTGGCCTGCTGCAACAGCCATAACTTTTGCCAAAACTTCAGACACCTCCCCCTTCTTTACCCCGGCCTTTTTGGCTTCGTGAAGGTAGTACCTGGTGCAAGGTTGGCAGTTCATGCCCATCGCGGCAGCCAGCCCTACCAGGACTTCGGTTTTTTGATCCAAAAATTCATTCTGATGGGTAGACTCATAGAATGCACTATAAAGCTCTTTCTGATGTTTGTTCAGCATGCCATTCCTCCTTGTGTGTTCTAACGCCTTGCTAAGGGGCAGCCGAAACGCAGTGTAGGCTGTCCCGCGGAGGCCGCGTCTTTTGCGGCCGGAGTGTACTTGAGCAACTTGTTATGCATTTAAAACATGCGCCCCAAACCGACTCGAACACCTACCGGTACCACCTTGTGTTGAGTAATGGAGTCGAACCAGATGACTGCCTCGTAAGGAGTGTCTCGTTCACCGCCAGCTAGAAGATTGGTAAATATTTTTCTGAAACCATTACCTGACTCCGACCATAACAAATGATCTTTAACCATTTCATCTACTTGAACAAGCTCCGCCTCTTCACCAGCCAGCTCAAAGTACAGTGTTTCTGGCTTGCTCATATTCAGCTCGCCACTTTTGAAATGAATACTCTTAAACTCTTCGCTCAACATTACTTCCTTAGTGATGCATAACGCCGCCAACAGAGGCCGCTGAAACAGAGCGAAGCGGCGAGTAAGCGGTCCTTTCTGATTGGCCTTGTTATGCGACAAGACCACGAACTCCGGCAAGCAAGGCAACATCAGGCATTGACGCCACAGCTTTAGATGAGAGAGCCCATGGATATGATAAGTTATCAAACCAATACATTACGTCAGATTGTGACTCTCGGGGCAAAATAATCATATCTTCGATAACTATTGTTAAATGACTCACAAGATTTGAACCTTCACTTTCAAAGCACCATTGGTAGTCTCCGAATCCTACTCGGGATAACCCGGAAGCCTTTTCTGTCATACCAACTATCCAGCGGCAATTGAGTGCGTCTTCGTGTTGCTCTACAGTGTCGGATAGACAAATTGTATAGATGTTCTCGTATGATTTATTAAATTCTCGAACCAATGTCTCTGTTATTTCATTTAAACCGGTTACATCAGATGGAAAAGAGATATTTTCAGTTTTAACCTTCATCCTCAAAGTTGCGTCTTCAGAAAAGACACTTTTCATCAAATGAGGCTTATTGTCATCCTTTGCCTTTATATATCTACTAATCAGCGTTCCATACTTATTATTCATAGAGCTTTAATTCAACCTCATAGTCTGTTCCAATCGCAGTTGATTGCATAACAGCTAAATATACGTCAGATTGACGTGTTATAACGCGTCAAATTGACGTATAACTCCGAAATAGAGTTTGAAGAAAGAAGTGGTAATACTTTGATATTCATAAGCTTTCCTTTGCTTATTGCATAACGATGTTTGGGGAAAAACATCAAACTGACGTATATCCTCGCACAATCCTCCTTCTCGTTAAAGTTGTATATAAATAGTGAAAAGCATGAGGGGATCTAACCCAACTGCTGGGCTTCGCTGCGCTCTACCCAGAACGCTTCGCGGGGCATACTAAGCGCCAACCTACTATTCTTTCGCATAAAGGCAGTGAAGCGAACATTTTTCAGGCATAAAAAAACCGGCGCAGCCATGTATAGGATAGCTGCGCCGGTTGGTTTCTTTCGCTAACTTAGACTAGTTTTAGCCAGTCAGCTGACCATAACGGGCCAGATGATAATCCGCATCCCCCAGACTCATCTGGGCAACCCGGATTCGCTTGAGGTACAGCCCGACATCCAGCTCATCGGTGACACCGATGCCGCCGTGCATCTGCACCGCTTCGCCACTGATCTTATCCACTGTCTGACCGACTTTCCACTTCGCCAGACTGATCTGTGCTGCCATATCTTCGGCTCCTGTATCAACCGCATTCAGCGCAGCCATAAGCGTGCTGCGGGCCAGGTTAAGCTCGACAAAACACCAGGATGCACGGTGCTGCAATGCCTGGAAGGTACCGATCTGAACGTCAAACTGCACCCGGGTCTTGAGATACTCGATGGTCATAGCAAACAGAGTCTCTGCTGCGCCCAGCATCTCAGCTGCGAGACACAGACGGCCACGGTCCAGTGCCTGTTCCAGTGCTGTCATGCCCTGACCGGCTTCACCCAGCAGGTTAGCAGCCGGGACGCAGACATTATCCAATGACAGGCGAGCCACGTTACGGGCATCGATCAGCGACTGACGGGTTACGGTAACGCCGTCAGTGCCGGCTGGTACCAGAAACAGGCTGATGCCATCGCTATCGCCTGCTACACCAGAAGTGCGTGCGGCGACGATCCAGCCGTCGGCATCAACACCATCCAATACCACTACTTTATCGCCGCTGAGACGATAGCCATCGGTATCACTACTGTTAGCAAGAGTCGCAGCCAGTGCGATTGCAGCAGGGTCGTGACGGTGATCTTCGTCCACCGCCAGTGCCAGACGCTTTTCGCCACTGATCATGGCACTGAGCCATTCAGATTGCTGCGCTTCACTGCCAAGGTACTGCAACACAGTACCGCTGAGCGCAATGGAAGAGAGCATTGGCGAGGCACTCAGGTGCCGTCCAAGCTCTTCAAATACTGCACCCATCCCTTTATAGCCAAACTCGAAGCCACCAAGGGATTCAGGGAACGGAATCGCGCCCCAGCCAAGCTCAACCATCTGTTGCCACAGATCGCCATCAAAGCCCAGAGCTTCATTGTTATCACGTAGCGCGCGCTGTGCCTGAACCGGACTTTTTGCGGCCAGAAACTCGCGTGCGGTATCAACCAGCATGCGCTGCTCTTCGGTATAAACCAGACTCATCGCCGCTCTCCTTTTTTGCCATCGGGCAGTTCCAGTACGCGTTTCGCGATCACGTTCAGCTGCACTTCAGACGCGCCACCGGCAATCGTCTGGGCAAAGCTGTTGAGCCAGGCTTTAGTGATCGCCCGCTCCTGATCGCTAAACTCGTCACCTTCCCAGCCAAGGGCACGGTAGCCCATGGCATCGAGCAGCAGTTCGAACTTAACCTTCTCCTGCTCGGTATGGACCAGCTTCATAATCGACATTACGCCCGAGACATTCTGTCCGGCGCGGGCCTCTTCACCCATCCGCTGTACGGTCAGGTTGTAGGCCTGCTCATCCATGGCACAGGCCTGAGCACGGGCATTCAGAACGATCTCTGCAGCAGTCTCAGGTTGTGGCATATAATCACGGATCAGCGACATCAGGTGGAAATGGGTCGGCAGGCTGAATTCGCCAAACTTCGACATCGCGCTGCGCTCATGCTGCAGCAACTTCTTCGCCAGATTCCAACCGCCGTTCAACGGGCCGATCAGATTCTCTTTCGGTACTTTGACATCGTCAAAGAACACTTCGCAGAAGGTCGACTTGCCGCTGATCAGGTCGATCGGTGCGGCCTGCACGCCTTCTGCATGCATATCCAGCACCAGCAGGCTGATACCCGCATGCTTAGATGCCTCATTATCGGTACGGACCAGGGCATACATCCAGTCGGACTTATCGCCATAGGAGGTCCAGATCTTGCTGCCGTTGACCACATAGTGATCGCCTTCATCCCGCGCCGAAGTGCGGATGTTGGCCAGGTCAGAACCGGCATTCGGCTCACTGAAGCCCTGACACCAGCGTACTTCGCCGCGGGTCATGGGCGTCAACAGACGCTTTTTCTGTTCTTCGGTACCAAACTCAAGCAGTACCGGCCCCAGCATCCAGATGCCGAGATTGATCTGCGGCGGACGACAACGCAGGCGGCGGTTTTCGCTTTCCAGCACCGCCATCTCTGCAGCAGACAGACCACCACCACCGTATTCAACCGGCCAGTCAGGACAAAACCAGCCCTTGTCGCGCATACGTTCAAACCAAAGCTGCTGATCTTCAGTGCTGAACTCCACCTGGGAACCACCCCAGATCAGGTCGCCCTCAGGGGTCGGAGTACGCAGTGACATCGGGCAGTTCGCTTCAAGCCAGGCGCGGGTTTCCTCGCGAAAGGTCTCAATTGTGCTCATAGTATTCTCCTTAGCCCTCAGCTTAGCGGACAGCGCGGGGCGTGCCCAAACCAAACTGTGCGATCAGTTCACGCTGAATCTCGTTAGCACCGCCACCAAATGTCAGTGTGACAGAAGCACGCACTTCATAATCCAGCTCACCCATCAGCAGGGAAGCGGCAGAATCTTCACGCACTAAGCCATTCGCACCGACAATATCCACCAGCCGACGCAGGATCTCAATCGCAGACTCAGAACCATACACCTTAGTGATCGACGCCAGTGCAATATCCATCTGCCCTTTTTCCAGGTCAGACGCGATACGGAAGTTGATCAGGCGCATCGCCTCAAGCCGTGAATAACACTCGGCCAGCGCGGAACGCACCCAGGCTTTATCGGTCGCACGGCGGCCGTTTTCATCGGCGGTGCGCGCCCACAGGTAAACCTTGCGGAACAGACCAGCCACTTTATCAGACCAGGAGCCCAAACCAAGACGCTCATGGTTAAGCTGCGAGGTGATCAGTTTCCAGCCACCGTTCAGTTCACCCACCAGCATATCCTTCGGCACTTTGACATTGTCATAGTATGTCGCCGCCGTCGGGTTGGAACAGGTCGGAATCACGGTACTGGAGAAACCTTCCTCTTTGGTATCCAGAATCAGGATGGATACCCCTTTATGCCGTGGCAGATCCTGGTCGGTACGCGCCGCGATCCAGATATAGTCGGCGGCTTCAGCACCTGAGGTCCACAGCTTGCTACCGTTAACCAGAAAATGATCCTCTTCCGGCTTCGCTGTCGTTTTCAGCGTTGCCAGATCGGAACCGGCACCAGGCTCGGAATAACCGATAGCAAAGGTCAGCTCACCTTTAGCGATACCCGGCAGAAACATCTCTTTCTGCTTGTCACTGCCTTGCGCCATCAGGGTCGGACCTACCGTGTTAATCGTTACAAACGGTAGTGGCGCACCGGCAATATTGGCTTCTTCAAAAAAGATCAGCTGTTCAGAGGCCTGATAGCCCTGGCCGCCGTGTTCTTTCGGCCAGCCTACTGCCAGCCAGCCATCTTCGCCCATCTGGCGAATCACTTTGCGGTATTCATCACCGCCCTCTTTGCCCCGCAATGCCAGACGCAGTTCGGGGGTCATCAGCTCGTTAAAATAGTCACGAACCTTAATGCGCAGCTCATGCTGCTCGGGTGTCAGGTCGACAAACATGCTTGCCTCCTCAGGCTGTGCCTAAAATCAGTCCGCTGGTCGGTACACCGGTACCTGCTGTAACCAGCACGTTTTCTACATCATCCACCTGGTTGACCGCGCTGCCGCGAACCTGACGGACCGCTTCTGCAACGCCGTTCATGCCGTGGATATAAGCTTCGCCCAGCTGACCACCATGGGTATTGATCGGCAGTTTGCCACCGCGGGCATGGTGCCCGGCACGGATAAACTCTTTCGCTTCACCGCGCTTGGCAAAACCAAACTCTTCCAGCTGCGGCAGAACAAACGGGGTAAAGTGATCGTAGATAACCGCGGTCTGGAAATCATCCGGTCCCAGGCCCGATTGGGAGTACAGCTCTTTGGCTACCACGCCCATCTCCGGCAGATCGGTAATATCTTCACGGTAATAGTTGGTCATGATCTGGGTACCGTCAGCGATACCCTGGGAGCCGGCCTTAATTACTACCGGGGTCGATTTCAGATCCTTAGCCCGATCCACGCTGGTGATGACCATAGCCACCGCACCGTCAGACTCCTGACAGCAATCCAGCAGATGCAACGGTTCACAGATCCAGCGTGAATTCTGGTGATCTTCCAAAGTAATCGGCTTTTCGTAGAAGAAAGCCGCCGGGTTAGTCGAAGCAAAATCACGCGCCGCCACAGCGATACGACCGAAATCTTCCGATGTTGCGCCATAGGTGTGCATATAACGTTGCGCGAACATACCGACCCAGGACGCCGGGGTATGGAAGCCATGGGGCATATACCAGCCATAGTTCACATTCTCAAAAATCGGCGTCGAAGCAAAACCGTAGCTGCCGGTACCAAAGCGGTACCATGAGCGTTCATTCATTGCCCGGTAAACGACAACTGTTTTTGCCACACCGGTCGCCACAGCCATCGCCGCATGCATGATCGGCGCACAGGCAGCACCACCACCATGAGGAATCTGGGAGAAGAACTTAACATCTTTACAGCCCAACAAACGAGCGATCTCGTACTCAGGTACTTTGTCGACCGAATAGCTGCTGAAACCATCGACCTCTGACGGATCAATACCAGCATCGGCGAGGGCTTCCAGTGTCGCTTCCATCGCCAGTCGCAATTCGGTACGACCGGAATTCTTGGAAAACTCGGTCGCGCCCAGGCCGACAATGGCTGCCTTGCCACTAATTGAATCATTCATACTTATATCCTCAGGCTTAAGGCAGAACCACAGCCACCGTACCGGTGACATGATTTCCCATTGAGTTTTTACCCTTAAGTGACACCTCAACCGTACGCGTCGCTTCATCCCGCGCGCTGATCTCACCCTGGAACTTCATGTTGTCCCCCGGATAATTCGGCGCTCCCAGGCGGATCTTAAGATCCTGAAAACGCGCACCCGGACCGCACCACTGTTCAACGAAGCGCTCTACCAGACCGCTGGTCGTCAGGATATTCATAAACACATGGGGCGAACCCAGCTCTTGTGCAGCATCTTTATCGTGGTGACCCGGAAAGTAGTCACGGGTCGCGATTGCGCCACCGCTGATCAGGGCCACGGTAATTGGTATATTCAGCTCAGGCAGACTCTCACCGAGGCTGACTTCATCAAAGCGTCTGGTTTTCATCGAGGTCATATTTCCATCCCAGCTTATCGTTAGTGGCCAGCCAGTCGCCGAGGCGTTCCAGAGTGGCTTTGCTACCGCCCAACCCAATACTCAGGGCGCGGCTCCAATAGAGAAAACGGTGCATCGGGTAGGTCAGATCGACCCCGAAACCGCCATGTACGTGTTGCGCTTTATGACCGATCTCATGACCTGCCTCACAGGCAAGCCAGGCGGTGGCCAGCGCTTCAGAAGGTGCCGGCAGACCAGCATCCAGTCGATAGCACAGCTGCCACAGCGTAGAACGCAATGTTTCTACCGCGATCTGACAGTCAGCCATCGCCATCTGTACCGCCTGGAAGCTACCGATCTGACGATCAAACTGACGTCGCTCAGTAATATATTCGACAGTACGACGCAGCTGCTGTTGGCTGACGCCCAGCTGCAAAGAAGCCAGCGCGGCGATGCTGCGCACCTCCAGCCATTGTGTCGCCGCTGCAGGCAGAACATGACTTGCCGCCACTTCCACCTGCTCGAGTATCAGATCCGATACCGACTCACCCTGGGTCAATTTGCCATCGATCCGGCTGATCCCTTTACTTGCAAGATCCAGCACCACCGGCACCACGCCTTGTGGTGTTTGCGCCAATACCAGCGCAGCCTTAGCACGTGCCGCTTCAGGCACCGCCTCAACACGACCGTTAAGAATCAAACCGCCAGCACTCTCTTGCGCCTGCAACTCAATACCATGGGAACGGGTTTCATCGGCCTGGGACAAGGTCAGCAGAACCTCACCGCTGGCAGCTGATTCAGCCAGTGGCAGCAGTTTGCCTGCGCCAAACTCAACCAGCGCGGTAGCCGCTATCTGATGTCGCCACAACGGCACTTGTCCTAATGCTCGACCCTGGGCTTCCAGAACGACCATCAGGTCGGTCATACCCAGCGCGCTGCCACCGGCAGACTCAGGGATGTACAGCCCGTGCAGGCCAGTCTCAAGACAGGTCTGCCACAGCTCTTCCATCGTGGTCTCACCGGATTCGTCAAACTTAATCAGCCGCTCATCGGTACAGATATCGCTGAACAGGCTTTCAGCCATATCTGCGATCGCGCGCTGATCTTCAGTTAGTGAAAAGTCCATGTTGCCTCCTTAACTCGCCACTGGCCGGAATAACGGCAGGGTCAGCTCATCGTCGAAGGTCTGGAATTCGACCTGCAGGCGCTGGCCAATTTCAATCTCACCCGGTTTAACACCCACCAACTGAGCAGTCAGGCGTACGCCTTCATCCAGCTGGATCAGGCCGATTGGATTCGGATGATCAAACGGTTGCACCTCCGGATAGTGCATCACCACGAAGGAGTACAACTCACCGGCACCGGACACAACCTGATAGTCGAGATCAAAAGAGTGACACTTAATGCAAACAGGCGCTGGCAGATGCTGCAGGCTGTCGCATGATTTACAGTGTTGTATGCGCAGCTCACCAGCTTCACAGCCTTCCCAGAAGAAGCGGGTATCATCGCTGATACCAGGCTTAGGACGTTTAACGACCGGCTTCTCTGCGGCCTTTTCTGCTGGTTTCTCTTCAGGCCGTTGTGCAGGCTTGAACTTGAATACGCGGAACAGCAGCTCACCGACCTTCTCGTCCCCTGACGCTTTCTCAGAGAAGAACGACATAATCAGGGTAACGAAGAAACCGGTACCCAGACCGGTTGTTTTCTCTTCGCCGATATCCTTTACCAGGGTGGTGTAGTAAAGCTTTTCACCCAGCTTAACGTAGCGATCAAAGGTCAGCTCAGAGTTAACCGCGACAACCGCCGGGTAACCCTGCTCTTCCATCATTTTCAGAACACCGTAGGGATTCTCATCGGTAGAACCCGGCGGGTAATTATTCATGTGCAACCCTTCCAGACACCAGGCCTGAAGCATTGCCGGTGGCGCTACCAGGCCACCAAATTCTGTGTCTGAGGCATACGCTTCATCGGTATACAGCGGGTTCTCGACCCCCATCACCTCACACCACTGCCGAATCATGGCAGCATTTACTTCATCCCATGCGTAGATACGGCCGTACTCCCGCCCTACCATAGATCGCACTTCGGACAACCACTCGTTATTAGCCAAGTTGAGCCTCCTGCATTCCAGAGCCGCTCGATTCTGAGCGGCGCTTAATTAGTTATTATTCACCGGCGCTCAAAAAAGCCGGACGCTCGCCGCCGCCATGCAGCAGCAAATTACTACCACTGACGTAGCCGGCTTGGGGCGATGCCACAAACAGGCAAGCGTTACCAATATCTTCAGGTTCCGCCATACGGCCGGCCGGGATTGTCTGGCTGACCGCAGCGATACCCTCTTCATCACCATAGTGCAGGTGAGACTGTTCTGTTTTCACCAGACCAGGACTCACTGCCACTACGCGTACTTTTGGTGCCCACTCAACCGCCAAAGACTGCACCAGCGAAAGGATGCCCGCCTTAGCCGCGCCATAAGCCGCAGTGCCAGGTGACGCCCGCATTGCGCTGATGCTGCCGATAAAGACGATGCTGCCACCGCTCTCCTGGGCCTGCATCAGACGGTTAGCGTGCTGTGCTACATTCAATGGCGCGATCAGATTCAGTCGCAATATGCTCTCGTGGAAACGCGGTGAGGTCTCCGCCGCCAGTGCAAAAGGGCTGCCTCCGGCATTATTGATCAGCACATCTAAACGGCCATACTGTTTCTGAATATCGGTAAACAGTGCATCCAGTGATTCAGAGTCACG
The DNA here is from genome assembly GCF_050870985.1 of Amphritea sp. HPY. Lineage (NCBI taxonomy): Bacteria > Pseudomonadati > Pseudomonadota > Gammaproteobacteria > Oceanospirillales > Oceanospirillaceae > Amphritea > Amphritea sp. HPY. The sequence goes on from NZ_CP194015.1 coordinate 3,005,293, forward strand.
CACATCCGCAGCAAGAAACGCAGCCTTGCGGCCATCAGCCTCTGGCAGCTGCTCCGGCGCATTACGGCCACAGACAATGACCTGCGCGCCAGCACTCAGGAAACAACGCGCAATACCTGCGCCGATCCCTTTTGTGCCACCGGTAATCAGAACCACCTGGTCCTGAAAGTTAAAATTTGCACCCTGTTTCATCGAAGTCTCCATTTAGAGGCATTTCATACAGTCTAATCAGTGGCCGGTAGATGGGTCTTCGTCTGAATGGACGATGCCGACACTGGCTCCCGACATGGACAATTCGTAACTATGGAAACCCTCTGTCCAGGTGAGGAACAGATCGATGACAGTAAGTAATGAACAACCGGTTTTATTGCAACGACCTGAAGAAGGTGTTGCCGTACTACGACTGAACCGTCCCCATGCCACCAATGCGTTAAGCCTTGAGTTGCAGCACCAGCTATCTGACTATTTCGCCGAGCTGGCGGTTGATGACAGCGTACGCTGCATCGTCCTGACAGGCGGTGACAAAGTATTTGCCGCCGGTGGTGATATCACCGGCATGATCGAAGCGGACCCGATTGAGATTTTCAAGCGCCATACCGAACGTCTCTGGGCACCGATTCAGCACTGCCCTAAGCCGGTCGTTGCAGCAGTTAATGGTTATGCCTTCGGCGGTGGATGTGAGCTGGCGATGCTGGCGGATATAATCATCGCCGGTGAGAATGCCAGCTTCTGCCAGCCGGAAATTCGTATCGGAATCATGCCGGGTATCGGTGGCACACAACGCCTGGTGCGCGCGGTTGGTAAAGCGAAAGCGATGCAGATGGCGCTGACCGGTAAACCGATCACCGCAGAGGAAGCCTGGATCGCAGGACTGGTCAGCGAAGTATGCGCTGATGATGAAGTGCAGGACAAAGCCCTCAGCACCGCCCGCGGCATCGCCCGCATGCCGCCTCTGGCAGCAGAGCAGGTCAAAGAAGTCATTATTGCGGGAATGGATGCATCACTGGATAGCGCCCTGGCGCTTGAGCGCAAAGCTAATGCGCTGCTGTTTGCCTCACGGGATCAGCAGGAAGGGATGCAAGCCTTCCTCGAAAAACGCCACGCCCGGTTCAAAGGGGAATAGGGTAAGGGCGAATAGACCGAATTACCGCACCACCCTTTTACATCTCGTTTGTCACTCTTGCCTCCGGCGGTTGCACCCCCGGAGGTTTTTTTTGTTCTGAAACTCTGCAGAACATTAGGCTCTACACTTCGTCGTTTGATGAGACGCCCCCCTCCTCTCCAGCGAATCGGCTTTAGTGAACGTTGTTGATACCTATTGTTGGGCTTCGCTTCGCTCAGACCAACCTACAGTCGTAATTGGTTTTGGTGCTAATTGTTGGGCTTCGCGGTGCTCAGACCAACCTACAGTCATAATTGGTTTTGGTGCTAATTGTTGGGCTTCGCGGTGCTCAGACCAACCTACAGTCATAAATGCTTTTGGTGCTAATTGTTGGGCTTCGCTCCGCTCAGACCAACCTACAGTCGTAATTGGTTTTGGTGCTAATTGTTGGGCTTCGCGGTGCTCAGACCAACCTACAGTCATAATTGGTTTTGGTGCTAATTGTTGGGCTTCGCGGTGCTCAGACCAACCTACAGCCATAATTGGTTTTGGTGCTAATTGTTGGGCTTCGCGGTGCTCAGACCAACCTACAGTCATAATTGGTTTTGGTGAAAGTTGTTGGGCTTCGCGTTGCTCAGACCAACCTACAGCCATAATTGGTTTTGGTGCTAATTGTTGGGCTTCGCGGTGCTCAGACCAACCTACAGTCATAAATGCTTTTGGTGCTAATTGTTGGGCTTCGCTGTGCTCAGACCAACCTACAGTCATAATTGGTTTTGGTGCTAATTGTTGGGCTTCGCGGTGCTCAGACCAACCTACTATGACCTACACTTACGTAGGTTGGTTTGAGCGTAGCGAAGCCCAACATGCAATCCACAACAACAACAACAACAACAACAACAACAACAACAACAACAACAACAACAACAACAACAACACGCACAATCTCTAACCACAAGGAATGTAACCATGCGTTATCGACGGAGCGATATCCAGGGCGGCAGCTATTTCTTTACCGTTAACCTGTTAGAACGAGAACGTACTTTATTAGTTGATCAGGTAGAGCTGTTACGATCAGTCGTCTCAAAGATTAAAACCAATCACCCTTTCACCATTGACGCTATGATCGTTTTGCCAGACCACCTGCATGCAATCTGGACTCTGCCCGAAGGCGACAGTAATTACGCCATACGATGGCGGCTCATTAAGGCAGGTTTTTCTCATGGACTAATCGGCGCAGAGCTTTGCAGCAAAAGCCGGCTAAAAAAACGAGAACGCGGAATTTGGCAACGTCGATATTGGGAGCACCTGATCAGAGACGATCAGGATTATGCGCGACACGTCGATTACATCCATTTCAATCCGGTAAAACATGGCTATGTTAGCCGGGCTTCGGAATGGCCGTATTCAAGCATTCATCGATTCATCCGAAATGGCATTTTAGATATGAATTGGGGAGCCGAAGCCTTTGATGATAGCGGTTATGGTGAGAGATAGCTGTGTTGTGTTGGGCTTCGCGATGCTCAGACCAACCTACGGTGTAGTTGCTATGTAGGTTGGTCTGAGCGCAGCGAAGCCCAACATATATAAACAATTATGACTTAAAGCACATCCGCAACCGGGGCTACTTCCATCGGCTCAGGTACGCCGCGGCGTACCCGCTGGGCCATAACACCACCGAAAATTGCGACAGCGATAACCGTCGATGCCAACGCCATTAACAGCAGCGGCAGATAGCTTTCAGCAACCAGCATACCCGCCAGCGCCGGACCGACCATAGAACTCAGGGCGAAGGCTGCCGGAATCAGCATGATGGCACGCCCCTGTGGATCGAGCCTTGCAACCGTTGCCGTTTGATAAACGCAACCCCAGGTAAAGCCGACTTCCCAGATCCAGGCACCAAAAGCAAAACTCAGAAAGCTATCGGCTTGCCACAACAACATCAGACCCGCGAGAGTCACCACCAGCACCACCAGATAAGGCACCCGCATCCCCAACCGATCGCCAACAATAGCGATAACAAAAGCCGCCGCACCGCCCAGCAGTTTCAATACAGCAAACACCGTGCCCAGTTCAGCAGGCGCCAGCTCAAGGCTATTACCCATACGCTCAAGAAAAGCCCACAGACCGATGTTACCGGCGCCGAACAGGAAGAAAACGAACAGCGCTAGCCAGGCGATTCCGGGCAGACGCATCTGCTCACGCAATCCCGGCCCGGCTTCGTCAGAAGAGGTGCCCTGAGGCAGGAAAATTGCACTCAGGCTTAGCCCAAGGATAATCATAACCAGCGCGATAGCCGTGCCCTGATAGCCGTAATACACGGTGACAAAAGCCGGCAGAATAAACAGCACTAAAGCAGTGACACCCAGCTCTATCCCCTGGCGCAGCCCCAGCGCCCGCTCTTTGTTAGCCATCTCACCCATGATGCGCAAACCAAGACAGGTCATCAGTGCGGCAAAGAAACCGATCACCGCCCACAGCGGCATCTGTAATTGCACCGGAGCAAAAGACGACAGCAGCAGCGCCGTAGAGGCAGCCAGGGCCGCAAAAACAGTGAGTTTGCGCCAGCAGAACCGGCTGATAATAAATACCGCCGCCAGCGTGCCGACAAAGAAACCAGCAAAACAGGCGGAGCCCAGAAAGCCGGTCTGCTGCGGGCTCAGACTAAAACTGTCCGCCAGCGAGCCTAGAAGTATCGGCAGGGAGTTAAAGGGTAAGCCACCGATAGTCGATGCAAAACTAGCCGCGATCATTACGGTAAAGGCCTGCTTTCCTGTGATTGTCATTATTATTTTCCTCAGGTTTTTGATGGCAGCAGGCTGCACTGCGGCACTTACTTCCGGTAAGGCAAATTCAGTTGCAGTCAGCCGCAATACCCTTCTCACGAGCAAATGACTGGGCGTTAATAGTGCGGAATTGGTAATCCCAAGCTGCAACATCGGTCGCCAGCCAGACAAAAACAGCAGCCGGTAACTCAGGTGGGGCAGTTTGATTACTGAGCGCAAGCACGCCTTTGTCGCCAATTGTCTCTTTCAGAGTTTCAGTGGTGATGACGCCGGGATTAACGGTAAAAGCCTGTATCCCCTGTTCACCCAGCTCCCGACTAAGAATGCCGGAAAGACGCGATACCGCCGCTTTACCCGCACCGTAGGCATAGCCCCAACCTCCCCGGTCTGCCGCAACCGGAGGGTCACTCTCACCGGCGGCCGAAGTGATGTTAATGACTACACCTGCCCCCTGTTCAAGCATCGCAGGCATCACCGCACGGGTCAGAAGAAAGGGCGCTAAGATGTACCCCTGTGCGATCCGCTCCAGGGTATCTGGCTGCAACTCCATGAAGGTCTGGTTGAGATCTGCACCTTGGTAGACGGCGTTATTGATCAGCACATCGATCCGGCCAAAATGCTGTAATACCTGCTGCGCAGCCTGTTGCACTGAACCGCTATCAAGCAGATCCATACGCAACACTTGCACCTGCGCACCCAGCTCCCTTGCCTCAGTTGCGGTTGCATTCAGCGAGCCGTCGAGTGGCCGACCATCGGCTTTACGCACGCTATGCTCGAACTCCTCACCCGACTCCAGCGTTCTCGCACTGATCGCGATATCAAATCCGGCACGGGCAAAGGCGATTGCGGTAGCCCGGCCGATGCCGCGACTTGCTCCTGTAATAAAGGCGACTTTTTTCATGACATCCTCACAGCATCAGGCTTGGGAATAAAACGAATCAATCCATTCTATTACCCGGCACAAGACCAGCATCCCTTGTTTGGACTAAGGCGCCTGTTAACAGATATCCGTGATGCTAAAAACGAGAATGAGTAGAAAAAGATAAAAAGGTCTTACAGAGGAAATGCACAGGAAAAAGAAACGCCCACCCTGGTCATGCAGAGATGGGCGTTTTTAAACGTTCAGACTAAATATTAAAAATCAGTATTAAAAATCCGTAATCAGGACTCGTCTTCGTTATAACCCAGGGCGGCAACACTGTTGAGGAAGATCCTTACCAGCTCGGTCTGGCGACGCACACCGGTCTTGGAGAAGATCGCACGCAGATGCGCACGGGCAGTATTACGACGGATATTCAACGCTTCGGCTGCTTCTTCCAGAGAGAGGCCGTTGGCCAGCTGCAATGAAAGTGCAGTTTCCGCAGGGGTCAGGCCAAACAGTTTTTTGGCGACATCGCTGCTGGCCTGGGATTTACCCACCGCATCGCGGATATAAACTACAGCTGATGATTGGCCTTTACCCTCAGCCCAGCCGCTACTCGGGATCACTTCAATCACCACGCCAAGATTCACTTCACCGGAAGGCCGGGTTATCGACATCGCTTCCGGCAATGTCGATGCAACCTGCTGCTGAGAACGGGCAAACGCCTCTTTGATCAGGCGGCGCAGTTCACGGTTATCGCTTGGATAAAAAGCTTCCAGTCGTCCGCCGACAACCTTCAGACCGTCGCCACTATCCAGAATCTGGCGGGCAAACAGGTTCTGATCCAGTATCACACTGTTCTCGTCGATCAGTACCGTAGCAATCGACAGGCGACCGATCGCCTGAGAATAAAGCGTACCAAGTGATTCACTGCGATCGATCTGATTATGGATATTCAGCGCCCGGCGCAGATGCGGCAGAATAAACTCGCATAACTCGCGGTCCTGTTGTGAAAAACCTTCAGCCGCTTTCGGACGGGTGATACGAAACCGCAGTGAGCCGGAATCTTTAGTCGAAATATCCACCGACATCACATGATAGACATCGTTTTGTGCACACCAGTGCTGACGATAAGGGCTGGCTTCCCACTCCTCTTCGCTCATCAGATCGGTGACGGTAAATATCTTATCCGGCTGCTGGTTGGAAAACGGCGTCAGGGTATGTTGATAGGGCAGATACTGAGCATCCCCCTCCTCTTCTATACCACCGCCAACAGCAACCATCAGGCCCTGTTCATTTTCATTTTCCGGGGAAGGGGTTTTCAGAATCAGCGTGACATAGTTCGCACCGAACAAGCTACGCAATAACAGTAGAGGCTCGGCAAAGCTAATACTGTCCTGTGCCGCATCATAAAGCTTACCCAGCAGCTGGTCATACTCGCCTAAATCAAGATTAATCTGCGCCAAGTTACACCCCGTTTATTATTGTTTTAGATCAGAATCCGGCACCACTCTAAGCAAAAAAAGCGGTGCCGACAAGATCAAACTCAGGCATCTGATAGTTTAGCAGTCAGTTCAGGGATCGCCTCAAACAGGTCGCTCTCCAGTCCATAATCGGCGATCTGAAAGATCGGTGCATCCGGGTCTTTATTGATAGCAACAATGACCTTGGAATCACTCATTCCGGCAAGATGCTGTATCGCCCCGGAAATACCTACAGCGATATACAGGTCCGGCGCAACGATTTTACCGGTCTGGCCGACCTGATAATCGTTAGGTACAAAACCAGCATCAACCGCAGCCCGCGATGCACCAAGCGCAGCACCCAGCTTATCCGCCAGCGGCTCAAGCAACTGATGATAATTTTCACCACTGCCCATACCGCGACCACCGGATACCACAATCGACGCTGATCCCAGCACCGGACGATCCGATTTACTCAATTCACGACCGACCAGGCTGGATAATCCCAGATCTGCTGCTGCATCAATCTGAACACATTCAGCACTGCCATCCATCTCGACTTTGTCAAACGCAGTAGGTCGGATAGTCAGCACCTGAACCGGCTCTGCCGATTCTACCGACAACATCACGTTACCGGCATAGATCGGGCGTACATAGCTACCCGCACTATTAATTACCGTCACATCGGACACCTGCGCTACATCCAGCAGCGCTGCAATACGTGGCGCCACGTTCTTACCAAAGCTGGAGCTAGGTGCCAGTACTGCGGTAAAGCCCTGGTCCCGGACCAGATCGACCGCCAGCTGCGCCAGGTTCTCTGCCAGTTGAGCTGCATAATGCGCGGCTTCCACCTGGATTACTTTTGTTACCTGGCCTACCCGGGCCGCCTCATCAGCAACCGCCTGGCACTGATCGCCAGCGACCAGCAGCTCAATTTCACCACCCAGCTGAGTCGCAGCCTGGACTACATTCAGCGTAACCGGAGCCAACTGCTGATTATCATGTTCTGCAATTACAAGTGTTTTCATCGCTCAATATTCCTCAAATAACCCGCGCTTCCTGGCGTAATTTTTCCACCAGCTCGGCTACATCCGCCACTTTCACACCACCAGAACGTTCTGCCGGAGCGGCATATCGCACTGCCTTCAGGCGTGCCGAGGTATCGACGCCCAGCTCATCGATAGCAATAACATCTAGAGGCTTTCGCTTGGCTTTCATAATATTTGGCAGTGAAGCGTAACGCGGCTCATTCAGACGCAGATCGCTGGTCACTACAGCCGGCAATTTCAGATTCAGGGTTTCCAGACCACCGTCGATCTCACGGGTTACCAGCATCGCATCGGCTTCAATCTTCAGTTCAGATGCGAAAGTTCCTTGCGGCCAGCCCATCAGAGCAGCCAGCATCTGGCCTGTCTGGTTGGAATCATCATCGATCGCCTGCTTGCCACAAATAACCAATTGCGGCTGCTCTTTTTCGACAATGGCGCGCAATGTCTTAGCCACCGCTAAAGGCTCAAGCTGAGCTTCGGTTTCAACCAATATGGCGCGATCCGCACCGACAGCCAGCGCTGCTCGCAGGGTCTCCTGGCTGGTTTTATCACCACAGCTGACCACCACAACCTCAGTCGCGACACCGGCTTCTTTCAGCTTCACAGCTTCTTCAACCGAGATCTCATCAAACGGGTTGATCGACATCTTTACATTGTTCAGATCGACATCGGACTCATCCGATTTCACACGTACTTTTACGTTGTAGTCGATGACCCGTTTTACCGGTACTAATACCTTCATGTTTATTACCTCAATTAGTGCAATACTCAGCCCTGGGAATAATCGCTGTAACCAGCAGCCCCGGCAGTATAAAGAGTGTCCCGATCGAAACCCGACAGCGCGATTCCCTGACGAATCCGGCGTACCAGATCAGGGTTTCCGATGAAGTGACGGGCAAATGAAACCGCCTCGCCCTGACCTGCTTCGACTGCATCACCCGCGGTATCAGGTTCAAAATTATCATTCAGAATCAACGACCCTTTGAAGTGCTCGCGCGCCATAGCAAAAGCATCGATCTTACGGGTCGGCGCCCGCATGACATGCAGAAAAGCTAATTCCAGCGACGCCGCCTGACGTAGCAACTCAATATGGCTGGCAGCCGGATCTTCATCTTTGGTGTCGTTAAAACGGTTACCCGGGTTGATACGTAAACCGACCCGGCCAGCACCTATCTCTTCAGCCATAGCCTGCAGGCACTCAAAGGCAAATCGCGCCCGTCCAGCCGCGTCACCGCCATACTGATCAGTTCGTTGATTAGTGTTAGAGCAAAGAAACTGCATCGGCAGGTAACCACTGGTACAGTGCAGTTCGACCCCATCGAAGCCCGCCTGCTGTGCATTTTTTGCCGCCTGACGATGTTCCTCGACCACAGCCTGAACCTCTTCAGTACTTAGTGCCCGGGGCATATCAAACGGCTGCATTCCGGCAGCATCGGTATAGACCTCACCCTGAGCCTGCAAAGCAGAAGGTGCGACAGACTCAACGCCTTCAGGCTTGATCTTGCTGCTGCCGATACGGCCTGCATGCATTATCTGCAAAACGATCTTGCCGCCACGATCATGCACCGCGTCGGTAATTTTTCGCCAGGCGGTGATCTGAGCTTCGGTCTCAATTCCGGGCTGACGGCAATAAGCCTGCCCGGTCACGCTGGGCCAGGTTCCCTCTGCGATAATCAGACCCGCTTCGGCCCGGTCAGCATAGTAATCGGTCATTACCTGAGTCGGCACACCGTCATTGTCGGCACGGTTGCGCGTCATCGGTGCCATCACGACACGGTTGGCAAGTTCAAGATCGCCTAACGTCAGCGGCTGTAACAGCGCCGCCTGAGAATTATCAATACTCATAGTTTTACCTCAGTCCATCGCTGTAATAAGCACGGCGGAACGACCACCATCAACGGGCAATGTTGCACCGGTGATATAAGACGACTCGTTACTGGCCAGGAAAAGGATCGCGCTGGCCAGCTCATCCGGCTGTCCGACACGCCCCATAGGAATCAGTTTTTCGGTGCTGCGACGGGAGTTTTCATCGTCCAGCATGCCCTGGGTTGCGGGTGTTTCAACCACCGCAGGAATAACCACATTGACCCGGATGCCGTCCGCAGCGCCTTCAGCCGCAGCCGCCCGGGAAAAATTAATAACAGCAGCTTTTGCAGCGGAATAACCCGACATCCATGGGGTACCCAGTTCGCCGCATATAGAAGCCAGATTAACAATAGAGCCGCCATTAGCTTTCATCAGTTTTATCGCTGTACGGGTGCCCCAGAAAGTACCGTCAACAGAGGTCGTAAAGTTGGCATGCCAGTCTGCGGTAGACATCTCTTCGATGCTGCCCCAGGTAAAGGCCATCGCATTGTTAACCAGAATATCCAGCTGGCCAAAACGATCTGCGGCTCCTTCAAGCGCACCCACAAATTCAGCTTCGCAGCTAACATCAGCAACCATCGCCTCGGCTTTGCCACCCGCCGCCTTAATCCGATCAACCACTTCAGCCAGCGGCTCCGCACGACGACCGCAGATCACAACCTGCGCCCCCTCTTTGGCAAAACGCTCTGCTGTGGCTGCGCCAATACCGCTACCACCACCGGTAATAAATGCCACTTTACCTTGCAAGCTCTCTCGCATAACGCTTTCTCCTGTCGCTGATCTCTGCATAGCAATTGCGCCTGCCTGCATTGAATTTGGCTAAAGACCGGTTCCTGAACGAAACAGATCACTATAGATTCAGAGTAAGAGGGACGCTCGCTTTCGCCATCGTCCAAAAAGACTAAACCCGTCAAGCGACGGGTTTATTGAATAGAAAAGAAGGAAGGTAAATCAGGTATACCGGATGCGAACCTTATCGGTTAACGGTACAGCCTGACAGGTCAGTGTCAGTGATTGCGAAAGATCCCGCTCATCGAGGACATCATTCACCAGCAACTTAACTTCACCTTCGGTCACCTCACACATGCAGGATGCACACATACCCGCCTGACAGGAGTAAGGCAGTTCAAGCCCGGCTTTCTCTGCTGCCTCGAGCAGGGTTTCATTGCCATCGCATGTAATCTCATGCACCTGACCATCGAGTTCAATGGTCACAGCGGCTTTATCCACACTGGCCGGCTGATCATGGGCCGCTGCCGCAGCAGCATCCCGAGCTTCCTCATCCGGCAATGAGATAAAGCGTTCTACATGAATCCGCTTTCGCGGCATACCGATCTGGCCAAGCGCGGCTTCAGCAGCATCCATATACGGTCCGGGACCACAGATAAAGGCCTGCCCCTGCACCAGCGGCTCAGCCAGACGCGCCAACAGCTCGGTGGAAGGTATTCCCTGCACCGAGTCCAGCAAGTGAATTACTTCCAGACGATCGGGATATTTAGCCGTCAGTGACTTCAGATATTCTTTGAAGATCACCGAAGCTTCATCCCGGTTGGCATAAATCAGACGAATCCGACCCTTACCATGCTCCAGCACCGCACGCAGTATCGAAAATACCGGAGTGACGCCGCTGCCACCGGCAAAGAGCACAAAGTTGCCATCATAGGATTTCGGCACAAATACACCTGAAGGCTGCATCACCTCCAGGGTATCGCCGGGCTTGACGTTATCGCAGATCCAGTTCGAGCCCCGGCCATCCTGCACCCGTTTAATAGTCACCCGTGGTGAAGAATCCAGCTCCGGAGTACTCGACATCGAGTAACAACGTAGCAGATGCTTGCCCTGCCAGGGCAGGCGCAGGGTCAGAAACTGACCCGGACTATAACGGTATGCTTCCGCCAGCTCCGGCGGAATTTCAAATACCAGAGAGCGGGCATCTTCGGTTTCATCGATCACCGACTGCACGGTAAGACTATGATAACGGGAAGCAGACATCGGCTTTTACCTCTATCGGTTATACGAACGGATCAGTATTAGGCATACCCAGCATGACTGAACCATGAGCCCGCAGATAAGCATCGGCGTTATTGGCAATATGACCACGACCCTGATTGATATCCCGCAGAGTTCGCTCAATCGGGTTAGACTTATACAAACCTGACGCGGCACAGGCACGCAACAGATCATCCACCCGTTGTGCGGTCAGCTTAGACACCAGTGAAGACTGGGCCCGTTGCAGCAAACGCTCTTCTACCGTCATCTGATCGCCGGTTTTGGCACACTCAACGATACGTGCATAGTTGCGGTACAGTACTAATTTTAGCTGATCGCTGGCGACCATTGCTTCAGCAACCGCCATCTGAGCGTTCGGATCTTCCGCAGTTTTTGCACCGTGCTTACCGATATGGGCAGCAGCACGGGTACGGAACTCGTTAATCGCCCCATCCATTGCACCGATACAGGAGGATGAAACCGCGCGCTGGAATACCTGGGTAAACGGAATACGGTACAACCAGCCCGAATTCAGCTCGCGTCCCGGACAGCCGGCATTAGAATGGTTGTTGGTACGCTGGGTGCGGTGCGCCGGTACAAAGGCATCTTCAACCACGATATCGTGACTGCCGGTACCGCGCAGACCATGTACATCCCAGTTCTTTTCAATGCGGTAATCTGATTTAGGCAGCAGGAAAGTAGTGTGCTCCATCCCTTCAGAACCATCCTGCTTTGGCAGCAATGCGCCAAGGAAGATCCACTCGCAATGCTCTGAACCGCTGGAGAAGCCCCAACGACCCGACAGACGATAACCACCTTCAACTTCTTCCGTCTTACCGACCGGCATATAGGTCGAAGCGATCAGGGTACCGGTATCTTTACTCCAGATATCCTGCTGCGCCTGCTCCGGGAACAGCGCCAACTGCCAGTTATGTACAGCGATAACACCATAAATCCAGGCGGTAGACATACAGCCTTCAGCCAGCGTCATCTGAATGGTATAAAAAACCCGAGGGTCCAGCTCATAGCCACCCCAGCGCTTTGGCTGCAGCACTTTAAACAAACCGGCTTCAGCAAGTTCCTTTACTGATTCTGGCGGTACGATGCCAGCCTCATCGGTGGCTTGCGCCCGATCAGCCAGCCGTGGAACCATCGCTCTGGCCGCTTCCAGCAGTGTAATAGCTTCCGGTGTCATAAAATCTTCTGTCGCAATGCCTGCAACCATGTTCTCTGTCAGCGCGCCCATATCACGAGCTCCCTCAGTTTTTATATTTAGTTTTGAAAGCCGGTCACTAGATAACCAAGCCCGGACTGTGGTCAGATTTCCACAGCTGGAAAAGGTACTCATCGTCAATTTGGACTAATGCTATTCACAACTATGCTTACACAGGAACAAACAGGCCCATACGCCTCAGGCCTTTCCGGAGCCTGCAGAAAAATCACTGGCTTTACCCGACGCATTCTGATCTTCCACTATGTGATATAACTCGTTTGGACGATGCTGCAATTCGGGGGCGTGCGAATAATGAATCCAAGCTCACAATACATCCAAGAGCAGGCAGGCAGTTTCTAAACTACAAAAACTGCTAACCTGAAAATAAAAAAGGAGACCAGCTATGCGAGCATCTTTAGGCATTGCAATATCGCTGATCGTGGCCGCCGCCGGGGTTTTCGCGTTCTCTCATCGGGATACCGCCCCGCTGGCAGAAACACGCATCCCGGTAGAAAAGATGAATCTCACCAGCATCAGCCGCACCTCGGCCGGACTGCTGGCCGCCGGCGAGCAGGGACACATCCTGATCTCCGGCGATGAGGGCAAGAGCTGGCAGGTTGCACAGCTTTCCCAGCAGCGTAGCGCACTGATTACGCAACTCACCTTCTCCGATGAAAATACCGGTCTGGCGATCGGCCATGAAGGCTGGATTCTGCGCACCACCGACGGCGGACTTAACTGGCAGGAAGTTGCCTTCAGCCCCGAGGTAAGTGAGCCGCTGATGAGTATCGCCCGCCTGCCCTCCGGTATCTGGATGGCGGTCGGCGCTTTCGGCAAAGTCCTGATCTCGGACGATGATGGCCTCAACTGGAACCCGATGCCTGCCCCGGGCGGCACCGACTGGCACCTCAACTCACTCATCCCCTCAATGGATCGAAAAGTATGGATGATAGTGGGTGAAGCGGGCACGCTGTTCCGCTCCGAAGATGGCGGCGATTCCTGGCAACAGATCCCTGAATTTTATAATGGTTCGCTCTATGGCGGCCTGCACCTGGGCCAGCAGGACTGGCTGGTTTACGGTATGCGCGGCAACATCTTCCGCAGCAGCGATAACGGCAGCAGCTGGAAACAAACCGGTATCGGCCTGCCAATATCAATGTTTACCCACGAGCAACTGGATAATGGCCAACTGCTGTTAGGTGGCCAGGGTGGCATTATCCTGTCCAGTCAGGATAAGGGCCACAGTTTCGAGATGCTGCTGGGTGGCGGCGGACGCATGTCCCTGACTGACATACAGCAACTGCCCTCCGGCAAGTTCATTCTTAGCAGCGATCAGGGCCTGCAACAGAAAGACTCTGATCAAATTATTCTACCTGCCCGCGCAGCTACCGGAGCGTCATGATGTCTCAGACCCAACCGACCCTAACCCAGAACGTTGTAGACCGCTGCGCCCGCATCCTGATCCGTGAGCGCAAGGGATTCGGCTTTCTGTTCCTGCTGATGACTATTATGTTCAGCTTCTCAGCCCTGCAGACCCGATTCGATCCGGGCTTCAATAAGCTGATCCCGCAGAAACACGACTATATGCAGGCTTTTTTTGAGCATGGCTCAAAATTCACCGGCAGTAACCAGATCATGGTCAGCCTGGAATGGACCGGCGAAGGCGATATCTACAACGCTGAATTTATGAGCCGGCTGCGCAAGGCAACCGACGAGGTGTTCTTCACTCCGGGTATCAACCGGGCTACCGTCCGCTCCCTGTTTACACCCGAAGTGCGCTACGCCGAAATCACCGAATTTGGTTTCATGGGTAATGTGGTCATCCCATCGCGCTTTACCGCCGATAAAGAGAGCCTGGCCCAGGTGCGTTCTAACGTATCTAAATCCGGCCAGGTCGGTAACCTGGTTGCCAATAACCTGAAATCCGCCATGGTCCAGGCTGAGTTGCTGGAAACTGACCCTGAAACAGGCCTGAAGACCGACTACGCAGCCGTTGCAGATCACCTGGAGAGTATTCGTAGCAAACTGTCCGGCGCCGGCATCGAGATTCAGATCATCGGCTTTGCCAAAGTGATGGGCGATGTGATGGCGGGCCTGACCACGGTAATACTGTTCTTCATCATCGCCTTTGCCATCACCCTGCTACTGCTGTGGCATTACTCACGTTCGATCAAACTCACCCTGCTGGCGATTACAGTCGCCCTGCTGCCGGTAATCTGGCTGCTGGGGATACTGCCACAGATCGGCTACGGCATTGATCCGATGTCGGTACTGGTACCTTTCCTGATCTTCTCAATCGGCGTATCCCATGCGGTACAGATGACCAACGCCTGGAAACAGGACGTATTGGCCGGCATGGGCGCAGAAGACGCAGCAGAGAGCGCATTCCGCAAGCTGGCAATTCCCGGCACCGTAGCCCTGTTGGCAAATGCACTTGGCTTTATGGTTATTATGCTGATTGACATCCCGATTGTGCATGAACTGGGGGTAACCGCCTGTCTCGGTGTCGCCCTGATGATCATGACCAATAAGATGTTTATGCCGATCATCCTGTCGCACCTGAAACTGGAAAAGATGGCCCTGCGCAAGCCAGACGACACGGACAAAAAACACCAGCTATGGTGGACCGTCTCGGCTCTGGCAGAGCCGCGTCCTGCCCTGTTCAGTATCGCAATTATGGTACTGCTGCTGGCGGCAGGCACCTGGCAATCCCGCTCCCTGCTGACCGGTGATATCGGCAGCGGTGTGCCGGAACTGCGCGAGAACTCACGCTATAACATGGACAACGCTCAGATCATCCGCGATTACTCAATCGGTATGGATGTCATGTCGGTCTATCTTGAAACAAGAAACCGCGCGGCATCCTGCCTCGATTGGGGGGTTATGAATGCGGTCGATCGCTTTGACCTGCACATGCGCGGCGTGGCTGGCGTGCAATCGGTCAGCACCGTAGCGGGCCTGGCCAAAGTTTATGTCTCAGGTAACAACGAAGGCAATCCACTATGGCGTACCCTGCAACGCTCAGAGCAGGCACTGATTGCCGGAGCAACCGCTGCAAATCCGCAGCAGGGCCTTAATGATGCTAATTGTCAGACCATCAACATGATGGTTTACCTGACCGACCATCAGGACGCTACGCTGAAGCATGTCGCTTCTGAGATCCAGAGCTTTATCGATAAAGAACAGCTGACCGACGCCAGCTTCCGCATGCTTGGCGGTAATTCAGGCGTTGCTGCAGCAACCAACGAAGCGGTTGAAAAAGCTGAAGCGCAAATGCTGGCCTCGATCTTTGGCGCCATTACGCTGCTGTGCTGGCTGACGTTCCGCTCATGGCGCGGTGTGCTCTGCGTTATTGTTCCACTGTTACTGGTTTGTATCCTGTGTAACGCCCTGATGGCGCTGCTGGGTATCGGCCTCAAAGTTGCCACCCTGCCGGTTATCGCGCTGGGTGTCGGCGTAGGTGTCGACTATGGCATCTACATATACGAGCGCCTGCAACACTCTCTGAAACTCGGCCATCCGCTGCGCGACTCTTTCTACGAAGCGATGCGCAGCCGTGGCACCGCGGCAGTGTTTACCGCAGTAACCATGTCGATCGGCGTCGGCACCTGGGCCTTCTCGGCCCTCAAGTTCCAGGCCGATATGGGTATCCTGCTAGCCTTTATGTTTCTGGTAAACGTACTGGGCGCTATCTTCCTGCTGCCGGCTATGGCCTGCTGGCTGGGGGTAAAACCGAAGAATGTCACTGCCACCGGCAAACAAACTGAAAATGTATCTGTTAAATCACCCGAGCAGGAAAAAGCAGAACACATAGGATGATCAACTGAACAACCCCACCCTTCATTCCGGAGCTGCTTGCAGCTCCTTTTTTTTGTCCGGCGGGCCTGTAGACAGAGACTAACAGCCCTGGTTGAAGGTCATGTTGGGCTTCGCTCCGCTCAGACCAACCTACGGCGCTCGTTGCTCGTTGCTCGTTGCTCGTTGCTCGAAAAAACATAAAACCTTCTTAAAATAGAACGGTAGGTTGAAAAGCGCTTTAAAAGATAAATTTATAGGAGTATCTATGGACAGCTATCGCGAAATTGAAAACCTGATATATACCTATGCAGAACGCATTGATGCCGGAGACCTGGAAGGCCTTGCGCAACTGTTCAGTCACGCAGAATTTATCAATGCCGAAGGTAAAGTCGTTGCAGCCGGTGCAGAAGAGTTTCTCAAACTGCAAACCAGCGCTATAAAAATCTACTCTGAAACTGGCACGCCACGCACCAAACATGTCACTTCAAATATTATTATTGAGGTTAACGAAGCCACAAACAGTGCTACAACCCGCTCCTATTTTACGGTGTTTCAGGCCGCTGAGAATTTTGCTTTACAGCCCATCATAGCCGGTACATATAAGGATATTTTTGAACGTGTTAACGGCAATTGGCGGTTCCGGCAACGACAGCCGATACCTGAATTGATTGGGGATCTGTCTCAACACCTGAAATTCGATCTTGGAAATTCTGAACGGTAGGTGGGGCTGAACGATAGGTCGGTTTGAAATCGGTGATGCCCAACATCACTGACGATAGTGTTGGGCTTCGTTTCACTCAGACCAACCTACCCGAGAACAAAAGTTGATTGGAAGCTTTGTAGGTTGGGTTAGCGCAGCGTAACCCAACATCCCATCTCTAAGGTGCAACATCACTGACTTAAAATAGTGTTGGGCTTCGTTTCACTCAGACCAACCTACCCGAGAACAAAAGTTGATTGAAAGCTTTGTAGGTTGGGTTAGCGCAGCGTAACCCAACATCCCATCTCTAAGGTGCAACATCACTGACTTAAAATAGTGTTGGGCTTCGTTTCACTCAGACCAACCTACCCGAGAACAAAAGTTGATTGAAAGCTTTGTAGGTTGGGTTAGCGCAGCGTAACCCAACATCCCATCTCTAAGGTGCAACATCACTGACTTAAAATAGTGCTGGACTTCGCTTCACTCAGATCAACCGACCAGAGAACAAAAATTGATTAAAACCTTTGTAGGTTGGGTTAGCGCAGCGTAACCCAACATCCCATCTCTAAGTTGCAACATCACTGACTTAAAATAGTGTTGGGCTTCGTTTCACTCAAACCAACCTACCCGAGAACAAAAGTTGATTAAAACCTTTGTAGGTTGGGTTAGCGCAGCGTAACCCAACATCCCATCTCTAAGGCGCAACATCACTGACTTAAAATAGTGTTGGGCTTCGTTTCACTCAGACCAACCTACCCGAGAACAAAAGTTAATTGAAAGCTTTGTAGGTTGGGTTAGCGCAGCGTAACCCAAAATCACTGATTTAAGAGAGTTGCAGCTGGTTTGGGAGATGGTATCTACGGTTCTGGCGCCGCGCAGTAGTAGCATTCCAAGACCTGCGAAGCAGGGCTGAAGTTGAGCGCCCTGTTATGCATTTTCGTCTTCAGGTCCAACCCAGAAAAATGGATTATATGCCACCTCCCACAGATGGCCATCCGGGTCTTTAAAATACCCTGAATAGCCGCCCCAGGACGCTTTGCGTGCTGCTTTTGAAAGCGTTGCGCCGGCAGAGATAGCTTGTTCCATTATTTGATCCACTTCGGTTTCCGACGACACATTATGTGCAAGAGCGAATCCACTAAATCCACTGCCATCCGGCACAACTGATGCGTCTTCTGCGAGAGCTTCCCGATCGTATAGACCTAACCAGCTTCCATTAAGGGTAAAAAATGCAACTTCAGGAGGTGACTCCATTTGAGGGAATCCTAATCCTTCTTTATAGAATCTAACGGATTTTTCCAGATTTTTGACACCCAAAGTAATCATGCTGATTCTAGGTTTCATGCATACTCCCTGCTTGTGCTGCACAACGCCGCTGCATAGCCTTTTTCGTCATTTCGTTTTTTTTCTTCTTTTTTGAAGACTAAGTCGGCTTTTCTTCGCTGACAAGCATGTCTATGAATTTTGCAAATCGTCTCTGTCTGGTTTCGGGTTTCTTCGCACTTGTCAATCCATGCGCGATGACATAATGACTCGATTTAGTGAGCGTTTCAAAAAATTGTTTCGCCTTCGGCTTGCTATCTAGTGCTGCCAGGAAATCCGTCGGCACTTTCATTTCACTTGCCGCATAGGCGTTCTCCCACCGGCCGTCTGCTTTGGCGGCATGAACGTGCACGAGTCCTGACTCCGTCATCCGGCCCTCGTTTATCAAACGCTCCACATGCTCTCTGTTCCTTTTTGACCAGTTGCTTCGCGCTTTTCTTGGAGTGACCCGCTGGAGATAGGCTTGGTCATCGATTGACTTCTTGACGCCATCGATCCAGCCCCAGCACAGCGACTCAATCACGACATCGTCCCAAGTCACGCTCGGAATCCCAGTCTGTTTCTTGAAAATCTTTATCCACAGTTCACTTTCGATGGCGTGATTCACCTTAAGCCACCGGCCGAGATCTTTCGGCGATGCAAAGGTCATGATTCTCGTTGGATCGGGTTCAGGCATAAAACTAGATTCTCTTCGGCATAATAGTTTAATTGTGGGCGTGCGCGTTTTACTGCCGCAGGTTTTGCGGTAAGGAGGGGAGGTATCTATCTGATATTGCCCGATTATTTTGAGTTATGCCAGTGACAAACCCTGCCGGATTATTGCGGTGTCTGGAATAAAGCGTGCCATATTGATCAGGTTATCCTAATAGACTGTATAGCCATTCATATTTTTCCAGCGCCTTATCCACAGATTTATCGCGCTTTCAGCAGCAGCTTAAAAACAAAAACCGCCACTGGCGATACCAGGGCGGTTTTTAATTTAAAGGGCTGTTTTAATTATGCTGAACACTTAAACAGCTCGACCAGATCGGCCTTCACTACTTTATTCGATGCATTGACCGGCAGCTCCGAAATAAAACGTACGAAACGCGGTACTTTGTAGTTAGCCATGCACTGGCGTGACCATCTGATCAGCTCTGCTTCCCCGAGATCCTGGCCTGGGCGGCATACTACATAGGCGCAACCGACCTCCCCCATCCGATCATCGGGTACGCCGATCACAGCAGACTGCGCTATGGCAGGATGTTCTGCCAGTGCCGCCTCGATCTCCGCCGGATAACAGTTAAACCCGCCAACGATAAACATATCTTTCAGGCGACCGGTGATCTGCAGATTACCCCGCGCATCGAGGTTGCCGATATCGCCGGTATGCATCCAGCCTTTAGCGTCGATTGTCTCTGCGGTTGCGGCTTCATTCTGGAAATAGCCCTGCATTACGTGAAAGCCGCGAAGGCAGATCTCACCGGATTCACCCGCCGCTAAAACTTCACCGTCTGCTGATTGAATCGTTACTTCAGTACCGGAAATTGCACTGCCACTGGTGGTGGCGATTGTGGTGGCATCATCTGCCGGATTGCAGATGGTGGCCAGGCCACCGCACTCGGTCAGGCCATAGGCCGTGGTAACCACGTCAAAGCCCAGCTCATTGCGCATACGCTCGATCAGCACCGGTGGTATTGTCGCGGCACCGGTCACGGCAACCCGCAGGCTGCTAAGATCGGCATCGGCCAGACCCGGATGCGCCAGCAGCGACAGGTAGAGGGTCGGCGGTCCCGGCAAGACACTGATCTTGTCCTGTTCGATACGGGCAAATACCTCTTCGGCATCAAATACTGATTGCGGCAGAATAGTCGCGCCAGCCAACAGACAGGTTACCCAGCCCGCCTTGTAACCAAAGGCATGGAAGAACGGATTGACCACCAGATAACGGTCTCCCGGCACCAGCCCCAGAACCCTGACAAACTCGGTAAAGGCCTGCAGACAAGCCCCGTGTGCGCTCATCACCCCTTTCGGTTTACCGGTAGTACCCGAAGTAAACATCAGGTCCGACAGATCGTCCGGGCCAATCGCTTCAGCCCGCTGCCGGGCGCTGGCTTCACTCACGCCATCGGCCTGCAGCAGGAACTCATCCCAGTCCAGGGTGTCGTCCAGCGGCGCGCCACTGCGTGGCGTCAGCAGTACCTGCAGCTCTATTGATGCAGGGCACTCTTGCGCCAGCATTGCCGGATAATCGACGTCGAGAAAATCCCCCACCATGAAGATTACCCGGGCACCACTGCGCTCAAGTACATCGGCGGCTTCCTGTGCTTTCATTCGGGTATTGATCGGCACCATCACCGCACCGGCCATCTGTAAACCCAGTGCCGCCAGTACCCAACGCGACTCATTGGGTGCCCAGATGGCAACCCGGTCACCCGGTTCTATGCCTTGATGCATCAATGCACGGCTGACCTGCAGCGCCCTGGCTGGCAGATCGGCATAATCAATACACTCACCGTTATCTTCGATAGCCGTAATACCGGCATGCAGCTTCGCAGCCCGAAATACCAGATCGGGAATTGAGCGGGCCTGAATGGCCGTTTGCTGTTTGATCATTTCCTGTTTAGTCATCTCAGATACTCTTCAGTGCGCTGGACTCACCGGCCCTGCCGGTGAACAGACTTTTTATCTCATGCCACGCTTAATACGGCAGCCAACAGGATCGATCCCTGCCAGGCCTGCGTATTATGATGAGCTATTTGCTGCAGCAGCCTGACCGGCACGCCGACCGGAAAACACACAATCTGCCAGGGACAGGCCGCTGATATAAAGATTCGACGGTATTCCTACCGCTGTACGTCCGGCGGCATACAGGCCGGGTATCGGTTGTGCGGAATCATCTTGTACCCGGCCATCGTCTTCAGCCACCTTTAAACCTCCCAGGGTCAATGCACCCAGCGGAAAGATCGGGCTGCCAACTGAAATATCCATGGCATAGTACGGTCCCTCTTCGAGGGACTGACAATAGTCGGTTGATTTACCCTGAGGATCGGCAACTCCGGAGCGGATCGCAGCGTTATAGTGCTGCACATCAGTTTCCAGCGTCGTGGCATCCATCTTCGCGGCTGCGGCAAGTTCAGCCAGGGTTTTACCCTTACGGGCACCCAGCAACATCAGCGCCAGCGCCGGTATGGATTGGAACCACCAGTAACCACCAAACAGCGCTTGTTTAATCGACTGCTTGCGCAACCGTTTATCAAGTACCAGCCAGGCTTTGCCATCCTGCTTTTCACAGATCGCATGACCTAAAGTAGCGCCATAGACCTCTTCATTGCAGAAGCGTTTACCTTCAGGATTAACCACAACCCCTTTAGGCCAGCAGACGGGCGGATTGATAAAGCGCCAGGCTGAAACTGTACCAAGGTGATCAGCTGCGGCACCGACCGACTGACCAAGCTGCAGACCGCTGCCGTCACAGCCGGTCGCGCCGATTTTGAAGTTACGGCGATAATGCGGAGCATGCTCTTTTAACAGGTCACGGTTAAAGATAAAGCCACCGGTACTGAGTACCACACCACGCTGTGCCCGAATCAGTTGCGGACGGGAAAATTCTTGCTCCAGGCGGCTGACTTTCCGGCGCAGCTTGTCACAATAACGCGGTGCCAGGTTCTGCATTTTCTCAGCGCGCCGGGCTAACCGGGCGTGCTGCCGTGCCGCCTTACTGCCCTCAGGCAGGGACCAGATTTCAGCACCAATCACCCGGCCGTCATGTTCATCCACCACCAGCCGACGCACAGCTGATTGTGTCATTACATTAATTCCTGGCTGGCGACAGGCTGCCTGCAGGTGCGAATAGAGCACTGCTCCCCCGTGCCCCTTGCCGACGGTACGGTGGCCGCGCGGCGCTGGTGATTGCTCACCCTGATAGGCTGGAACCTGTTCATTGCCTGAGTAGTAAAGATAGTAACCGTCCGGCGGGTAAGAGGTTTTACCGCCCGGTGGGACCTGATGGCTATAGGGGGCGCCCTTCGACTCTAGCCAGCTCAGGTTGTCACGGCTCTGATCACAGAATCGACGCAGGGTTTTATCCGACACTACGCCCTGGGTTTCATGACGCAGGTAATCGAACATCGCGTCCGGGGAATCACTGTAACCTGCCGCTGCTTGCTGGCTGGTACCACCACCGGCATAGACTACGCCACCGCTTTTAGCGCTGGCACCACCGCCCTGGAACCGGTCAGCAATAATTACATTTGCTCCCTGTTCACGGGCTTCGAGTGCCGCACAGGCTCCCGCGGCTCCCCAGCCAACAACCAACACATCGCACTCCAGATACCAGTTAAGGCTATCGGGGTCTGCTGTGGTCAGTGGCGGCTGGACAACTGTATTATAACTTTTGCTATCTGCGCTGCTCATCAGACGGCCTTGCTTTGCTGAGCCGAGGCAGCACCGGTAAGGTTCTGTTCTGTAAGATCCTGCACCGCGATATAACCAAAGGTCATCGCCGGGCCTAAAGTGGAGCCCGCACCGGGATAACTGGTACCCATGACGGACGCGGAGCAGTTGCCGATGGCGTACAGGCCATCGATCACCGAACCATCATCACGTACCACCTGGGCACGCTCATTGGTCATCAGACCGCCCTTGGTACCGATATCACCGGCATCCAGCCGCATGGCATAGAACGGCCCTTTGGCGATCGGTGCCATACAAGGGTTCGGCTTAACATTCATATCGCCGTAGTAACGATCAAACACGTTGCCACCACGCTGGAAATCTTCATCGACACCGCTGGCAGAAAAACCATTAACCCGTTCAGCCGTGGCTTGCAGACCCGCCGCATCAACACCGATCTTACCGGCCAGCTCATCCAGGGATTCACCTTTCCAGACCATGCTATTCATCCAGTCTTTCGGCAACCGGCTATCCGGCATGATCTGGGACGGCATCAGCG
This sequence comes from Amphritea sp. HPY, assembly GCF_050870985.1. Classification (NCBI taxonomy): domain Bacteria; kingdom Pseudomonadati; phylum Pseudomonadota; class Gammaproteobacteria; order Oceanospirillales; family Oceanospirillaceae; genus Amphritea; species Amphritea sp. HPY. The sequence continues at coordinate 3,028,377 of NZ_CP194015.1, forward strand.
GGCCCATCGCATAGTGGAAGCGGAAATGGCTATCGAAAACCACCCAGGCCGGGATCGATTTACCACCGGTCTGTTCATTATTGCGGTACATCGCATCGCCAAATTCCAGGTACGGCGCTGCTTCATTGATAAAGCGCTTACCCAGAGAATCAACCACATAGGCACCGGGAAAAGCACGCTCGGCAAACACGCCGCGGGCTTTCTCTTCACGGGGCACATTGATGGTCGGCGCCCACCAGCACCAGTCCAGCAGATCGGTGGCCGCACCAACCGCCTGGCCGGCTTCCAGCGCAGCACCGGTATTATCACCCGGCGGCGTGGCACTCCATTCAACACGGGTAGGCTGCGGCAGATATTTTTCACGCAGAGCCTGGTTCTGTTCAAAACCACCGGAGCCCAGAATTACACCCTGACGCGCAGTAAGCACCTGCTTCTGACCATTGCGTTCGACAACAACACCTTCCACCCGGCCATCCTGAACTATCAGTTCGCGGAAATCAGTATTCAGCCATAAAGGAATATCGCGATCCATCAGCGACTGACGCAGCGATGCGACCAGTGAGCCGCCCAAACCAGCACGACGATCACGCTTGGTTTTACGGCGACGGAAAAAATCTAACTTGTAGCGTGCCATCAGCCAGACAATCATAAAATGCCAGCCACGTTCTTTCGAAATCGCCTTGTGCGCCTGACGGGCGGTCCACGCGATGCGGCCCATCAAAAGAGTTGAGGGCGATGCAGCGCGTTGATTGTCATACTCATCACCCAGCTTGGTGATATTGTAAAGCTCGGGATCCAGCGTCCGGCCACCGGGCAGCGAGCCTTCAAGGTGCGGATAGTAATCAGGGTATTTCTCAGCCACGTCGTAACGTACACGGCTGTATTTCTCAAGATGTCGGATCATCTTCGGCGCATTATCGAGATAAGCTTGCAGGCGCGATTCCTCAACCCGACCTCCGGTTGAGGCCTTAAGGTAGGTCATCGCCTTTTCATAGCTGTCATTGCCGCCTTTAGCTTTGAAATGATCATTGTTGGGAATCCAGATCCCGCCGCCAGACAGAGCGGAAGTACCGCCATATTTGTCGCTTTTCTCGACAACCAGTACCGACAGGCCCTGATCAGCGGCAAAAACGGCGGACGATAGGGCACCCGCCCCGGAACCAACTACGATCACATCATAGGTATCAGTGACCTGCGTATGAGATGTCATCTGCTATCTCCATATTGTTATTTTTTACGCTGGTACCTTATGTACTGTCGAACAGATACAACATGCACTCAGCTTTATGGCATTACCTGATAATGCTTGGAGCCGCCCGGACCATCATCGTCAATGCGGACTACAACCGGGACAGATATGAGGAATCAAAGGGAAAGAAAAAAGAAAAAACAAACGAAGGGCAAAAGGAAAGAAAAAACAGGAAGCTGGCAGGCGCATAACGCCTGCCAGAAGAGGGTCAAGCCAAAGGAATCAGGCTTACACTGAGAATTGCTTTTTCAGCTGAACCTTAAGCAGTTTACCAGCGGGATTACGCGGCAAACGCTCCTGCAGAATATGGATTTTTGAGGGCACTTTATACGCCGCAAGGTTAGCTGCAACATGCGCAGTCAGCGCCTGTTCTTCAACATCCTCACCCGGCGAAACAGAGACCACCGCGACAATCGCCTCTCCGGTCTCTTCATCAGGCACACCGTAGACCGCCGCCTCCAGCACATCGGAATGCTGCATCAGGCAGGATTCAACTTCCGCCGCGGCGATGTTTTCACCGGCACGATTAATCACATCTTTAAGGCGATCAACAATGAACATGAAGCCATCTTCATCCAGATAACCCAGATCACCGGTACACAGCCAGCCATCCCTGAAGGCATCTGCGGTGGCCGATGGGTTATTGAGGTAACCATCCATCAGGGTAGCACCCTGCAATTGAATCTCTCCGGTCTGACCGGTAGCCAGTACTTCACCATCCGCGGCACAGACACGCACCCGCATCAGCGGCGAAACGACGCCGGAGCTGCGTGGCTGAAAGCGGAACAGCTCGCCGGACGCGGCAGCACCAACACCATTGGTTTCGGTCATGCCAAAACCGATACCTACCATCTGGTTGCGCAACCGATCCAGCACCATATCGATCAGAGAGTGAGGCAGACCCGCACCACCAAAACCGAGGCCGGCAAACCCTTCCAACACTTCAGGGGTAGAAAAGCCCGGTTCGCGCAGCAGTTGCATCACCATCGATGGTGCGCCGTTAAACTGGGTTACCTGCTCAGCCTTGATCATTTCAACCGCGGTCTTCGGGTCCCAGCGATGCATAAACACCAGCCGCCGACCACTTCTCAGCGCCGACAGTAACTGCGCATGCAAACCACTGACATGAAACAGCGGCACCGCCGTCAGAATCACAGGCGCCCGTCCACTGGCCATAATCCGCGCCACCGCTTCCGGTGATGTCATCCCCGCCTGGGCGCCGATGTAATCGATGTTATACAGTGCCTGACACACCGCCCGCTGTGTTGAAACAACCGCTTTAGCTTTACTGGTTGCACCTGAGGTAAACAATATCAGCGCCGGATCATCAGCCTGAATTTCAACCTGCGGCAGATCGGCAACCGGATGAGTTAGCGCCTCTTCAAAGTTTGTCAGTGCAGCATCGATCTGCATTTGGATCTGGCCCGGACACTCGCCAACCAGCAATATCTGGCAACCGTTAACGCCGGTATCACCGTTGATACGCTTCAGCCGGTCACTATCGCACACCAACATGGCAGGCTGCAGATCTTCCAGCGCAGCGCGCAACTCATGCTCCTGGCCAAAACTGTTCAGTGGTGCAGGCACTGCGCCAATCAGCGCAACAGCGGCAAACGCCGCCACCCACTCCGGCCGGTTACGCATCGCAATAGCCACCCGCTGACCGGGCTCGATGCCCTGCTCCGCAAACCAGCTTGCCAATGCATCTACACGGCTATAAAACTGAGCAAAACTCCAGCGCTGCTCCTGATACACCATAAAGCAGTCGTCATCATCACGCCGCGCACTGCTGATCACCTCAGCAAGGCTCTGTGGCGCGTGTTTGTACACGGGTAACAGCTCCCCTCTGACGCTGACTTCGGTCAGTTCAAAAGGCGCACCCGACGCTGTTAGCTGAGCGTTAGCCTGCGCTACCTGAGCAACAATAGTCATGCCCATTCTCCTGTAATTTTTATTGTCTGTTTGAGCACTGGCTCAGACCGCTGCAGAATACCGGTCGACACCTGCGTCACCGGTTTCTCGTACTAATTCTTTTTGCTTAAGCAACCAGGAAAGATGCGCATGCGTCTCCCCCTGCGCCAGCATCGTTTCTACCGCCCCTAACTCCCTGTCAAACATCCATTTAAGCGCTTCGTAAGCTGTAAAGCCGGTCGTAGCGCGGGCTTTTTTCATCACCAGATCCAACTGGCGCTGGTGATGTTGATGTAACTGCTCAACCCGGCAATGTACATTTTTAAACACCGGACCATGGGAAGGCATCACCAGAGTATCCGACTCAATCTGACTCAGTTTATCCAGCGAGGCCAGCCATAGCGACAACGGATCAGCTTCCGGTTCGACATCGCTGACCAGCACATTAGAACTGATCTCCGGCAGTAGCTGGTCACCTGCGATCAACAGCGAATCCTGTTCGCAGTATAGGCAGGCATGCTCCGGCGAGTGTCCCTCGCCGATCAGAATCTGCCAGTTGCGGCCACCGATATTTAACTGCTGACCTTCTCGCAGGCGATTAAAATCAGGCGGATAATCTCCCATGAAGGGATCACGCTGACAGGCCTTAAGCATCTTATCTATCTGACTCTCAGACATCCCGCTACGCAGATAAAAATCCTTTTGCCGCTCCGACCCCATATCACCACGACTGGTAGCCAGCGCCCGCAACGTATAATACTCGCCATGGGTCATATACAACGGCGCATCAAAATGCTCCATCAGCCAGCGTGCCAGCCCCGCATGATCATAATGAAAGTGAGTACATATTAACCCCTTAACCGGCAAACCACGGAAGCTTTGCTCCGCGACAGTCTGCCAGACATCGCGACTGGCCTCAGTATTCAGCCCGGTATCGATCAGAAACCAACCGTCACCATCATCCAGCAGGTAAACATTAATATGGTCTAACGACATCGGCATCGGCATTCTGGCCCACAGCACACCGGGTGCTACTTCAACTACCTGGCCGTCAGCCGTCGGAGCTGGAAAAGGATAGTCCAATGCCGCCCGCTCTTTCTGCTTACGCGTTTGCAGTTGCTCCTGAACAGGCTTCTGTGCAGATTCACTCAGTGCCATAAATAGCCTCCGTTAATGCGCCATATTAATCCCCATACACGCGGGACACATCTTCCCTATATGAAAAGACATTAGCGCCCGACTCAATACGTCCAAAAGGACGATGTGACTTTATCCACAGGCAGTAATCTCCTATTCATCGAAGTTTTTTTGTAGGAACAACAAATGCAGTCTGCCAACCAACCCAGTGTGACATGGCGCACCCATATCACACTTATCCTGCTCGCATTGGTTTATGTGTTCTCGTTCATCGACCGCAACGTGATTGCGATCGTACTGGAACCGATCAAACAGGAGTTCGGTGCATCCGACACTATGATGGGCCTGATGAGCGGTCTGGCATTTGCTGTTCTCTACGCAGGCCTCAGCCTGCCCCTTGGTCGCATGGCCGACCGTGGCGTCAATCGCCGCACGATGATTGCAACCTGTTGCGGCCTGTGGAGCCTGGCGACGATGGCCTGCGGCATGGTCACGCAATTCTGGCAGCTGATGATGGCACGCATGACCGTTGCCGTCGGTGAAGCCGGTGGTATGGCCCCCTCTGTCTCGATGGTTTCTGACCTGTATCCACCGCACCGCCGTTCTCTGGCGATGAGCATTCTGATGCTGGGACCGCATATCGGCCTGCTGGCGGCGATGGTCGCTGGCGGCTGGATGGCTCAGGAATGGGGCTGGCGATCAGTATTCTTATGGTTTGGCGCACCCGGCATTGTACTGGCGCTACTGCTGTTTCTGTTCTGCAAAGATCCGGGCCGTGGCGTATTTGACAGCGCCGCAACTAAAGCCAGCGATGCTGCTGCAAAACAAGAACCCTTCATCAAGTCGCTAAAATCTATCCTTCAGGTAAGAGCCTTCCTTTTTGTTTGTCTGGCCTGCGCCGTTGCCGGCCTTGCCGGATATGGCTACGGCATCTGGGCGCCGACTTTCATGGTCCGGAACTTTGATATATCTCTGGCACAGGCGGGCCTTACTTTCGGTATCGCCAGCGGTATTTTTGCCGCCGCAGGCTCCATCCTGAGCGCCGTTTATTGTGACCGGCTGACCCGCAAGGATTGTCGCTGGCAGATCAGACTACCTTTAATTGGCATAATCATCAGCCTGCCGATGGGCATCGGCTTTCTGCTCTGGCCCGCCGATGCTTACTGGATGATTGGCGAGTTAAAAGTACCGCAAGCGATCATGTTTGCCGCCGGCTTCAGCTTTTTCAACAGTTGGTGGCCGACCCTCTCTTATGCCGCCGTCAGCCATCTGATGACCAGCCGGCAGCGCGCCACTGGCGCTGCGACACTGAACCTGTTCGTCACGCTGTTCGGTGCCGGCCTGGGCCCTTTAACTGCCGGTTCGTTAAGCGACGTTTTCAGCTCATCGATGGGCGACGACAGTCTGAAATACGCCCTGGTGGCAACGCTGTCGCTGTTAGTTTTTTCTGCGTACTTCTATACCCGCGCACTGAAACCCTACCAGAGTCGCATGGAAGATTTATCTGGTAGCGCAGCTACAGCATCCGGGATGACTGAAAACATCCAGAATAAACAGACAGATACACAAACCGTTTCTTGATATAGATCAATAGCCGTTACTCATATGGTCCATACAGAGTATGCCAGCCGCGCCAAGAGCGATGAAAATGAGTACAGACATTAAAAATAAGGAGAATAAAAATGGCAACTTCTGAGGAATATCGCCTGGGTGAGTATACCTACCCTCGCGGCTGGTTCATGATCGCCACAGCAGACGAAGTCAACAATCACAAGCCTCTGGCGGTGCGTTTCTTTGGTAAAGATTTTGCCTTATACCGCGGCCGCGCTACCGGTAAGATTGTGCTGCTTGACGCATACTGCCCGCATATGAAAACCCATCTGGCAGCCGAAAATGATACATCCTATGTAATCATTGACGGTGGCGGCACCAACATTGAAGGTGACGGCATTCGCTGCCCTTATCATGCATGGCGCTTTGGCCCGGATGGTGAGTGTGACGATATTCCTTACCATGATGGTGCGATCCCGAAAACAGCCTGCGTTAAGTCCTGGACTGTTGTTGAAAGCCTTGGCGCTATCTGGGTCTGGCATGATCCTGAAGGTGGTGACCCTGAGTGGGATCACCCATCATTGCCAGAATGGAACGACAAAGCCTGGGTAAACTGGGAGTTCGATAAACTGGGTATGCTGGAGCAGCATCCACAGGAAGTTATCGATAATATCTGCGATTACGGCCACCTGAGCCCGATTCACGGCTCAACTGTGCAGCGCTATGAAAACGAATTTACCGGTCATCACGCGATACAGCGTCAGTGCGGCCCGCACCGTACTCTGGTCGGCGACGATGGTGTCAGCCCGATTCTGCATACGATCACCAAGTACCATGGCCCTGGCGTCCTGATTTCGCATCTAACAGGATTCTATGAAGCGATCCTGATGATCAACCATACGCCGGTTGACGACGGCACTCTGAAAGTGTGGCACGCACTGCTGGTCAAGTCTCCGAACGGCAACGAAGTTGCCACAGTAGAAGATGAAATTGCTGCACGCCAGTTCCAGCATGCAAGTAAGCTGGCTTTCGCGCAGGACTTTGAAGTCTGGACCAACAAAGCGGCCTGCCTCAACGGTATGTTTATTCCTAGCGACGGCCCGTTCATGAAAGCCCGCATCTGGTATAAGCAGTTCTACAATCCGCGTGCACGCAAAGCTGAGTTCCTGGATAAGTGCGAAGGCGTCTATGTACCACGCGGTGCAGAGCCATACTCTGCAAATTGATCCCGTGAACTAAGTACAACAAGGATCAAGCTACGCAGACCTCGCTCAATAAACGGGTCTGCGGTTACCTGGCGCCATGCTTACCCGCTGGCGCCTGAGCAACACCCAAGCAACACCCAAGCAACACCCTGGCAATACCGAGCAGTTTTAATGACAGCTCACCCCTGGGAAGGTAATTGTTCACCCTTTTCCTGACCACTTCTTGTTCGCTAAATTTTTACCGGCCCCCTGGGCCGGTTTTTTCCTAATGCTTCTTTCCACTGCTGTAACTCCTTGTTTTAATTTCCTTTCTAACTCTAGAGTTAAACACGGGCAGCACGAAGCTCGTAGCGCTAAGCGCTTAAAAGAGTTCAGCGCCAACACTGCCCCCAGCCCCAGGCCGGTCCTACAGACTCCTTTTTTAACACTCCGTGCAAACTCAGGCAGAGCAAAGCAAACAATCGAAATCAAATCTCAGTGCCGCTAAAAACAGCAAAAAAAAAGCTAACCATCGCAAGATGGCTAGCTTATTCTCAGATCCTGAATTGATCAGACAGTCGGCTGATCAACCTCAGTCTGCGGTAACCTGCGCCTCCATCATCGCCTGAAAGCCGTCATGGTAAGGTGGTAACATTCCCCACTCACCACGTGGATCATATTCCGGCGCGGTAAATACCGTACGCATATGGCTGAATTCAAGGAAGCCTTCATAGCCATGGTAATGCCCCATACCGGAGGCACCGACACCACCGAACGGTGCTTCATGCATTGCGGCATGAATCAGCGCATCATTAACACTGACACCGCCGGAAAGCGTCTGGCTCAACACCTGCTCCAACTCTGCTTTGTCCTGGCCAAAATAGTACAGCGCCAACGGGTTGCTGCGGCTGTTGATATCTTGGATGACATCAGCGATATCATCATACGGCAACAGCACCAACGCAGGACCAAATATCTCTTCCTGCATGATACGACACTGCTTTGGCGGATCGATCACCAGACGCAGTGGTCGACGCCGGTTAACGTCAGACACCTGGCTATCATCATGACTTGATTCAATCCGTGCTCCCGCAATCCGGGCATCTTCGATATAGCCTTCGATGCGGCTCAGATGCTGCTCATTGACCACAGGTACAACATCCGGGTTATCGGTAATATTGGGATAAAAGCCACTGAACAGAGTCTTCAGATTATCGATCACAGACTCAAGTTGATCTGCAGGCACATAGAGCAGGTCAGGACTGACACAAAGCTGCCCGCCATTGGCACCTTTAGCCAGCGTCAGTCGCTTACAACTCTCTTCCAGGTCGGCGCTGCGACTTAGAATCGCCGGCGACTTACCGCCCAACTCTAAGGTAACCGGAACCAGGTTCTCGGCAGCCGCGCGCATGATTTTTTTACCGACTTCGGTGCTGCCGGTAAACATCAGGTGATCAAAAGGCTGCGCCGAGAAAACCGCACCGACCTCCGCGCCACCGGTGACGACACCGACAACTTCCGGATCAAGATGCCTGGCGACCGCATCAGCAATAGCCTGAGCGGTACGCGGCGTAATTTCAGACGGTTTAAGAATGGCACGATTGCCCGCCCCCAACACACAAGCCAGTGGGCTTAACAAAGTAAACAGCGGCGCATTCCAGGTGCCGATAATACCCACCGAACCTTTCGGCTGATACATAACCTGAGCCTGAGCACCCAACTGATCATACGGCGCAAAAGGCGTTCTCGATTGTGGTGCCAGCCAACCTTCCAGATGGTCCCGGGCATGCTTCAGTGAGCCCAGAGACCCCAGCACATCATTCATCAGCGAGAAACTTTCCGCACGTCCGCCAAAGTCTTCAGCCATCGCGGCCACCAGAGACTTATGCTCAGCCACCACCATATTAATGACTTGCTGGATACGCTCACGCCGTACTTCGGCGCTGACTGTTCCGGCACCAACGACTGCTTGTTGTTGCCGTTCCAGCAGCGCTGACAAACCATCAACGCTGTTCACAGATCTGTTCATGCTGCTATTTCCTTTCTAGGACAGGACTATTTACCCACACAGAGCAGTCGACCTCATACTCAAAAATGTGGGGCTTAGTCTCTTTTTAACTCTGATCACGGTCAACTGCGTCGTCCAATCGGACGACAGGGCTCAATACAGGTCAGGAAATGCATTAGTCCATAAAGACGATGATCTGATTTTGTCATATCGCGATACTCAGTCTCATACTAGCCGGCCAGAAGAGGCATTACCATGACACAACCTAGCTTTGACACCCAGGCATTTCGCACCGCTCTAGGGACCTTTACCACCGGAGTGACGATCATTACCGCTGAGGCTGAAGATGGCACTCAGGTCGGCGTTACCGCAAACAGTTTCAACTCGGTATCACTGGATCCGCCACTGGTACTCTGGAGCCTGGCCAAAAACGCCATGAGCCTGCCTATATTCACCGAAACCAAGCATTGGAACGTACACGTATTATCGGCTGAGCAAGAGCCCCTGTCCGGGCGCTTTGCATCACGGGGTGAAGATAAGTTCTCCGGCCTGGTGTTGGATGAAGGCATCACTGAAGCCCCGCTGCTGCATGACTGCACAGCTCGCTTCCAGTGCCGCACCGCATTTGCCCACGACGGTGGCGACCATATCATTTTCATCGGTGAAGTACTGGCATTTGACCAGAGCGAACTGCCGCCGTTGGTATTCCAGAGCGGTCAGTATGCGCTGGCGGCTCGCAAGCCGTGGGAAGGTGTCAACCTGAGTTCCGCCGAAGTACCCATTGAATGTAGTTACAGCGAAGATCTGCTGGGCTACCTGCTGGGTCGGGCTCACTTCCAGATGTTCAATAAGATGCAGGACTTGCTGACTAAGCAGGAACTCAATGATAAACAGTTTTTCACCCTGTCGGTGCTCTGTATCAACGACAATCTGACCCTTGATGAGATCAACGCCCATATCGATTACACCGGCCGGAGCGTCACCGAAGACGAGATGGCTCAGCTTACAGGCCGCCAGCTGCTGGCCCTTGAAAGCAACGGCGATAAGCCGCGTTACAGGATGACCGCCGACGGCCGCGAAGCTTCACTGCATCAGATCGCACAGGCCAAAGCGATCGAGGAGAGCCTGATAGACAATCTCGGAGCAGGCGAAGTAATGGCCCTTAAACTGCTGCTCAAGCGCGCGATTAACAGCACTGATCCTGGCCTGCCGGACCTCTGGTCTGCTGTATCCGAAAAGCAGTAAAGGCCCTGTCATTTACAAGACTATTTACAAGGAGCGGTTATGAGCATTCTGGATCAGTTTAACCTTGATAATCAGGTTGCCGTCATCAGCGGCGCAGGCAAAGGAATTGGACGGGCTATCGCCCTGGCCTACGCTGAGGCCGGCGCCGATGTGGTCTGTTCCGCACGTACCTTAGCCGATGTCGAAGCGGTTGCCGAAGAGATTCGCAGCATGGGCCGACGTGCCCTTGCCGTGAGCTGTGATGTCAACGATGAAAAGCAGCGTCAGCAACTGATCGCCAAAGCGGTTGAAGAGATGGGCAAAATCACCCATCTGGTCAACAATGCAGGCGGTGGCGGACCAAACGATCCTCTCAAGATGTCAGCTGAAAAGTTCGCCCAAGCGCTGAACTTCAATACCACGTCGGCCTATGCCCTGATTCAGCTTTGTGTGCCACACATGCGTGAAGCGGGTGCTGGCAATGTGATCAACATCACATCAGGCGCAGCCCGATACTCGCAGCCTTATTTCAGTGCCTATGGCACTGCAAAAGCGGCACTGACTCAGCTGACCAGACTGCTGGCACAGGACTTTGCGCCAGCCATACGCATCAACGCTATTGCACCCGGGCCTATTCTTACCCTCGCTTTAGAGCGCGAAGTAGCCCCCGAAATGCTCAAGGGCATGGCCAGCAATACTCCACTTCAACGTATCGGCAAGACCGACGATATTGCCGCGGCGGCCCTGTATCTGGCGACACCCGCTTCCAGCTGGGTTACCGGAAAAATAATCGAAATTGACGGCGGTGCTGAAAGCACTGTCTGGCCAGGCTGATTTATCAGCGGGAGAATAACAGATGAACACTGCTCTGATAGAACAACTGGGCGAAGAGCTTTATCACGCACTGCGCCAACGTCAGTCCCTGACACCGCTGATCGATCGTCATCCCGAGCTGAACATCGATGACGCTTATCAGATCTCCCTGCACAGCCTGCGCCTGCGGGAAAAAGATGGCGAACGGGTGATCGGAAAAAAGATCGGTGTGACCAGCAAGCCGGTACAGCAAATGCTCAATGTGCACCAACCGGACTTCGGCTTTCTGACCGACTCAATGCACTACACCGACGGCGCTGAAGTCAGCCTGAGTAAAGCCGGGCTTATCCAGCCCCGCGCCGAAGGCGAGATCGCTTTCTGCCTGAAGCAGGATCTGCAAGGCCCGGGTGTCACCGCTGCAGATGTATTGGCGGCAACCGACTGGGTAGCACCCTGCTTTGAGATTGTCGACTCACGTATTCAGGACTGGCAGATCAGTATCGTCGATACCGTAGCCGACAACGCCTCCTGCGGCGTGTTTGTGATCGGCGAGCAGCATACCGATCCCAACACGCTGGATCTGGCGGCCGTAAAGATGGAGGTGAGCCATAACGGCGCGCCTGCCGGTAGCGGCGTCGGCGCCGCCGTACAGGGTCACCCGGCACAAGCTGTCGCCTGGCTCGCCAACACCCTGGGCGAATACGATATCCCGTTCCGCAAAGGTGAAATCATTTTATCCGGAGCCCTGGCTCCGCTGGTCACGGCGGTAGCCGGTGATCATTTCAGTCTTGAGATCGAAGGCCTGGGTGGCTGCTCTATCAAATTCTGCGAGTAAGCTTCTACGAATAATAAAGCTCAGCGAATAACACTCAACTGGCTACGCTCCGATTCAATAAAGAGAGAGACCATGAAGAAAATTAAATGCGCGCTTATCGGTTCCGGCAACATCGGTACCGACCTGCTCTACAAACTGAAACGCAGCCCGCTGCTGGAGCCGGTATGGATGGTCGGTATCGATCCGGAATCGGAAGGTCTGGAACGGGCCCGTCAGGAGGGTCTGAAGACCACCGCTGAAGGCATTGACGGTCTGGTACCGCATATCGAAGCCGACGAGATTCAGATCGCATTTGATGCCACTTCAGCCTATGTGCACGCGGAAAACTCCCGCAAGCTGAACGAAAAAGGCGTGTTGATGATCGACCTGACACCTGCCGCAATTGGTCCATTCTGTGTGCCGCCGGTCAATCTGGAAAGCCTGCTCGACAACAGCCCGATGAACGTCAATATGGTCACCTGCGGTGGCCAGGCAACTATTCCGATGGTCGCTGCTGTATCCCGCGTACAACCGGTTGAATACGGTGAGATTGTCGCCACCGTTTCTTCCCGGTCTGTAGGCCCAGGTACGCGCCAGAATATCGATGAATTTACCCGTACTACATCCGGCGCAGTTGAAAAAGTCGGCGGCGCGAAAAAAGGCAAGGCGATCATCGTCATCAACCCGGCTGAGCCACCACTGATCATGCGCGACACGATCCACTGTCTCACCGAAGGCGAGCCCGATCAGGATGCTATCACTCAGTCAGTACATGACATGATCGCCGAGGTACAACGCTATGTACCTGGCTACACCCTGAAAAACGGCCCGGTATTCGATGGCCGCAAGGTGTCTATATTCCTTGAAGTTGAGGGATTGGGCGATTATCTGCCCAAGTATGCTGGCAACCTGGACATTATGACTGCGTCTGCCGCCCGTACCGCTGAGATGTTTGCCGAGCAGGTTATCGCCGGCACACTCACTCTTGAATCAACTCTGCAAGCTGACACAGCCACCGCATAAGGAGCCCTACGTGAATATACAAGGCAAAAAAATCACTCTGCACGATATGTCTCTGCGCGATGGCATGCATGCACGTCAGCATCAGATCAGCCTGAAAGAGATGGTTGATGTTTCTACCGCACTGGATGCTGCCGGTATTCCACTGATCGAAGTCACCCACGGTGACGGCTTAGGCGGTGCATCACTCAACTACGGTTTCCCGGCGCACAGCGATGAAGAATACCTCAGCGCCGTAGTGCCAAAGATGAAACAGGCGAAGATTTCAGCCCTGCTGCTGCCGGGTATCGGTACCCTTGATCACCTGCACATGGCTAAAGACCACGGTGTAAGTACCATCAGGGTTGCCACCCACTGTACCGAAGCGGATGTTACCGGCCAGCATATCGGCCTGGCGCGTAAGCTGGAGATGGATACCGTCGGCTTCCTGATGATGGCGCACATGGTGACCCCTGAGCAGCTGCTGGAACAGGCAAAGCTGATGGAATCCTACGGTGCCAACTGTATCTACTGTACTGACTCTGCCGGCTACATGCTGCCGGATCATGTTACTGATCGCATCGGTTTGCTGCGCGAAAAGCTGAACCCTGAAACCGAGATCGGTTTCCACGGCCATCATAACCTGGGCATGGGCATTGCCAACTCACTGGCCGCGATAGACGCTGGTGCAAACCGTATCGACGGTTCGGTTGCAGGCCTGGGTGCCGGTGCCGGTAATACGCCACTGGAAGTGTTTGTTGCAGTGCTGGATCGCATGGGTGCCGATCACGGTGTCGACCTCTACAGCATCATGGATGTGGCCGAAGATATAGTGGTACCGATGATGGATCAGCCGATCCGTCTCGATCGCGATGCCCTGACCCTGGGTTATGCCGGTGTGTATTCATCCTTCCTGCTGTTTGCTCAGCGGGCGGAGAAGAAATATGGCATTTCGGCACGGGATATCCTGGTCGAGCTGGGTAAACGCGGCACTGTCGGTGGTCAGGAAGATATGATCGAAGACACCGCGATGACTATGGCTCGTGAAAAACAGGCCGCAGCAAGCTAATGCCGAATCTGGCTAATCCGACAGCGGCCGGCGCCTCCTGGAGGCGCCACGGCCTGCTGTTGTTGCTGACCCTGCTCTACGCTGACGCTTTCATCGGCCGCCAGATCATGGCGGTAATGATAGAGCCGATCAAGCTTGAGTTCGGTGCCAGCGACACCGCCATGGGGCTGATATCCGGACTGGCCTTCGCCGCAGTCTTTGCCCTCTTTGGTCTCTCTGCCGGACAACTCGCCGACCGCGTCTCTCGCACTAAACTGCTGGCGGGTTGCGCCCTGCTGTGGAGCGTCACCACGTTACTGTGCGGCTTTGCCACCGGTTTCTATATGCTGATCGCTGCACGTATGCTGGTTGCAGTCGCAGAAGCACCGATAACCGCAGCATCAGTATCACTGATTTCAGACCTTTATCCCCATCATCGGCGCGCATTTGCCATCAGTTGCTTCAGCTCCGCCCCCACGTTTGCGGCGATAATCGCCATGAGTGTCGGCGCCTGGCTGGTCGAACAATATGGCTGGCGCTCCGGCTTTATGATGGTTGCCGCCCCGGCGATACTGATCGCACTGGTTTTTTCATTTTTTATCCGCGAACCCGGCCGTGGCACCTGGGATACACCGATCAGTGTTGCGCCAAAAACCCAGGGCCTGCGCGCTACCTTAAAAGCGCTGTGGCAAAATAAAACATTCCGTCTGCTGATCCTGTCCAGCGCGGTTACCACCATGGGCGCCAACGCCTACGGCATGTGGAATGCGACATTCCTGGTCCGCTCACACGGCCTTGAACTGCAACAGGCAGGTATGCTGGCTGGCTTTATAGGTGGCGGATCGGCCGCTATCGGTATGCTGTTCAGCGGCTGGTTTGCCGACCACCTGATCAGCCGTAATCGCAACTGGCAGCTACGACTGCCGCAGATCGGCCATATTTTTGGCATCATCGCTTTACTGGCTTACCTGCTCTGGCCGAGCGGCATCATGTTCCATATCGGCTCTCTGCCGGTGCCGAGCGCCATGCTGTGGTGTGCTCTGAATGGTTTCTTCTCGGTTTGGTGGGTCGGCCCCTGCTTCAGCTTTATAACCCAGTTGATTCCACCCGATCGACGCGCCATCGCAATCGCCTGCCAGACTGTAATGATCACCCTGCTGGGGATCGGTGTGGGACCGTTCGCGGTCGGCCTGATCAGTGATAGCCTGGTGGCGTCACTGGGTTCGGAATCGTTACGCTATGCACTGTTATTCTGTTGCCTGACAACAATTATCTCTGTCATGTTGTTGCTGCGAATAGCGCTGCAACAAGCCCAGACAGAGGAAAGCCAGGACAACTCAGCCCCTGGCGAAGCGCTACCCGGAAACAGTTAAAAAGAATAATAGCTGGCAAAGCACTGTTAATGCGATCTAGTCTTTGTGGACGAGGAGCTAAGAGACTTTTTAACGCAATCTATATTCAATGGCTGCTGCGACAGCTGAATGTTACTTAAGGAGAAAACTTATGCCCGTTACAGCTGTTACCGGATCCGCCTCTGGCATCGGAGCCGCCGTGTGCAACCTGCTCAAGCAGGCTGGCCATCGTATTATCGGTATTGATCGCGCTGATGCCGATGTCAGTGCTGATCTGTCAACTGCCGCAGGCCGTCAGGCTGCAGTAGAACAAGTTCTGACTCTGTGTGAAGGCAAGCTGGACGGTCTGATCTGCTGCGCAGGTGTCGGCGTTACCGCGCCATCCAGCGCTATCGTGATCGGGGTTAACTATTTCGGTGTCACTGCGCTGGTCGACGGCCTGCAGGAAGCCCTGAGTAAAGGTAACAATCCCGCCGCACTGATTATCGGCTCGGTTGCCGCCAACCAGCAACTGGGCAATCCTGACCCGATGGTCGCGGCGATGCTCGACGGTGATGAAGCCAACGCACTGGAACTGGCTAATCAGGGGCCAGGCCCGCACATCGCCTACGCTGCATCTAAATATGCGGTCACCGCATTTGCCCGTCGTAAAGCAGTCACCTGGGGGAAGCAGGGAATTCGTCTTAATGTCGTCGCACCAGGCGCGGTAGAAACACCTCTGCATCAGGCATCAATGGACGATCCGCGCTTTGGCGAAGCGGTGAAAAACTTTGTCGCGCCGCTGGGCCGTGCCGGTACGCCGGATGAGATCGCTAAAACCGTTGCCTTCCTGCAGTCTGAGCAGGCCAGCTTCATCCATGGCAGCGTGTTCTTTATCGACGGTGGCATGGACGCGATGATGCGCGCCGATCACTTCTGATCAGCACTGATTGATCTGTCGGGCCTGCCTTCATCAGGCCCGATTATCCTCTCACACATAAACCCAGTTATTTTTGCCTCTTCATGTGTTTACTGCTAAACCCACCAGAAAGCAGCTGATCACGGGATCTTTGATAGCACCTTGATCCAATTCCTGTATTGCATTGCAGGCAGGCCTTTTCTGACGCTGTTAAATCACCAGTTACAGGTTATGCTGTTAGACGTACTCCCCCCCTTCACCTACGCTTACTTTATATCAGCTGTCCATCCATAAGCCGGATGTTGTGATCCCCGATTTCAAATCTCCGATACCTGCTGCCTGATGTGCTATCCATCGACGATAGGAGGCTATAACAATGTATATTTTCGTGCTGCTTTTCATCACTTTATTAACCCCTGATACCCTCTTTGCAGAGCCCCGCACGGGTGTTGATACCATTTATAAGAACGGTAATATCCTGACCATGAATGACTCGAATGATGTTGTTCAGGCAGTAGCCGTAAAGGATGGGGAAATTGTAGCGGTCGGGCGTAACCGTGATATGCGAACGCTTGCCGGCCATAAAACGGAGGTAGTGAACCTGCACCGTAAAACGCTGATGCCGGGCTTTTACGATGCACATAGTCACTTTGTTTTTACTGGCCTCGCCAGCCGGTTTTATGTGGATTTGAATAGTCCGCCAATTGGTACGATAAATACTCTCACTGAAATAATCGAAGCGTTGCGGGCAAGGGCGAACGAGACGCCTGCTGGAGAGTGGATACAAGGTTTCGGCTATGATGACACCTTGATTGCCGAACAGACTCATCCAACGCGTGCTGACCTGGATCTGGCTTCGACAGAACATCCCATATTTATCACCCATAGCTCCGGGCACATAGCCGTGGCTAACAGTTTGGCCTTGGAATTGGCCGGGATCACCGCGGCTACGGCCGATCCTCCCGGCGGGGTGATTAGCAGGGACGCTGATGGCGAACCTACCGGTGTCTTGATAGAGGCTCCAGCGACCGATCTGGTTTTCAGTTTGATTCCTCCTCCGACGTTTTCAGATTTATTGGCGGGTATCGCCCATGCATCCGGAAACTACGCGGCTAACGGTGTCACCACCGCAAACAGCGGCGCAGCGCCTGCCGGATTTATCCCCCTGCTTAAGTTCGCTCTGGCCCAGGGCGTACTCCCGATCAGAGTGATCGTATGGCCTACGTTAGAAGAGGCTGATGCGGCGAACGACTTCGTACTCGAAACCAATATGATTACTGTAGGCGGGGTCAAAGAGTTTGCCGATGGTTCCATCCAGGGCTACTCCGGTTATCTGAGCGAACCGTATCATGTCCAGCCCCCGGGGGAATTCAATTTCCGTGGTTTTCCCCGCCACACACGAGAGATTCTGGTTGAAAGGCTCACCGAGGCACATTGCAAGGGTTACCAGAGCTTAGTTCACGGTAACGGTGATGCGGCCATTGATGACATTCTCCATGCCTGGGCGGAGGCACAGGTTCTGTGTCCGAGGGAAGACCCCCGTTTCGTCGTTATCCACTCACAGATGGCCCGAGAGGACCAACTGGATAAGATGGTGGAACTGAATGCGATCCCCTCTTTTTTCATGCTTCATACTTTCTATTGGGGTGATCGACACCGGGATATATTCATGGGGCCGGAGCGTGCTTCCCGCATGAGCCCCGCCAGGTCGGCGGCAGATCGAAGCCTTCGCTTTACGATTCACAACGACACCCCGGTTGTACCAATGAATCCGTTATTGTCGGTCTGGGCCGCCGTCAATCGACTTTCCACCAGCGGCGAGATTATCGGTGAGGATCAGCGGATAACACCTATAGAAGCGCTGCGGGCTACTACGATCGAGGCTGCCTATCAGAATTTTGAAGAGGAGATGAAAGGATCAATTGAGGTGGGTAAGCTGGCGGACTTTGTTATCTTGTCTGCTGACCCACTGGAAGTAGTGACAGACGATATTAAAGATATAAGGGTGTTACAGACAATCGTCGGTGGCAAGACTGTCTACCAGACCGAGTAGTTGATGATTGTAAAACAGTATGGCTGAGAAACCCGGCCACTGATGGATGTGAGGCTCACTGCCGACCAGACCATCAGCATCGGCACCACCGGCGTATCGGCATGCAGGGTAAACCTGATGCCCCTCTGCGCAGCAGACGGGGCGGACTTATGCGAGCAGCGCCCTCAGGCTAGCTACTCAACAACTGCATCACTAAAGATGGTAGGATCGCCAAAGATAAAACGATGGGAAGGGGGGTAACGTCCATCTATATCTGTCACGCCATATTCTTTAGCCAACTCGGCGCCCACCCATACCTGTCCGCTCCGCGCCATCAGGTTGTTATCTTTTGCCAGGGCATCGATCACAATGCCTGTAAACTGAGGTGACTCAGCGTTATTAATAGCTTCGGCATACAGTTCAGGTTGCGCCTCGAGCACGGCCATACTGCGCTCAGTTTTAATTAATCCCATCCAGATCGAAACCACCGCAACATTGTATGGCTTAAAATCATACGCCATATCATGTGCCATCTTATCAACCGCCGCTTTGCCAGCGCCATAGGCGGGCCCATGCATATAGCAACGACCACCAAAGGAGGAGGTATTCACGATCAGGCCCTCGCCGTTCCTGAGCAGCAAAGGCGCTGCATAGTAGCTGGACACATAAGACGAGCGCATACCCACATCGAGTATGTCCTGAAACGCAAGTGGCTTTTCCCAAAATGGGCCGGCCTGGGTTAAACCATCGGGCACAGCCAGCGCATTGTTCACCAGGATATCCAAACGCCCCTGCTCCCGCTCAACCTGCTCAAATAACGCTTTCACCTGATCATCATCGGCGTGATCACAGACCACAGCGATACCCTTGCCACCCAAACGCGTGATTTCATCCGCCGTGGCGTAGACACTACCAGGCAGTGGAGCAGCTCCCTCTTCCCTGGTACGCCCCGTTACATAAACGGTTGCGCCTGTTGCCCCCAGAGCCAGGGCAATACCCTTGCCAACCCCACGGCTGGCACCTGTCACAACGACTACCCGATCGTTTGTTAAGCTCATAATTAACTCTCTTTCATAGCTTAAGGTATGGATCATCATTCCTGTCACAGAGCAGACGTCCAGCGACTGTAGACTAATGCACCAATAAGAAGGGCTGATGTACCAAACATCAGCCATTTTGAGTCATCGATTGATGAGCCACACAAAAAGTAGTTGCCCGGTAGCTTATCCGGCTTTATTTCTACCTTAACCGGGCTATTTGTTCAGGGGATAAACCCGCTTATCCCCGACGATGGTTTCAAGCACCTGGATATCTTTGATAGTACCCGGCTTAACCGTTAAGGGGTTAGATGACAGAATGGCAAAATCGGCCAGCTTACCGACCTCAACTGAGCCCTTCACCTTCTCTTCAAAATTCTGATACGCCGCGTCGATCGTCGTAGCGCGCAGCGCCTGCAGCGGCGTAATAGTCTGCTCTGCGCCGATAACCCGGCCACTGGTCGATGTGCGGCTCACCGCCGACCAGATCATCAGCATCGGATCCATCGGCACCACCGGCGTATCGGCATGCAAAGTAAAGCGAATGCCCCTCTGTACAGCAGAACGGGTCGGACTCATCCGCGCGGCGCGCTCCGGCCCCATAAAGATATCGCTATGACGATCGCCCCAGTAATAAGTGTGCAGCTCGAAAAACGAGGGGATTATCCCCAACTCTGACATCCTGTCCAGCTGATCCTCGCGGGCCATCTGGGTGTGGATAAGCACATGCCGGGCATCATCACGGGGAAATGCCTGTTGCGCCTTACTGAAGCCATATAGGGCATCGTCGATAGCTGCATCACCGTTGGTATGGATCATCACCTGCTTACCCGAGCGATGAATTTTAAGTATCTTTGCTGCCAGTACTTCGCGATCATGACGGGAAAAACCTTTGTAATCCTCATCACCATGAAAAGCTGTATGGTAAGGCTGACTCAGATAGCCGGTATAGGCCTGGATAGAACCATCGGCAAACTCTTTGGTACCGCCAAGGCTCAGTTTGTCACCTTTCAGTTCCAGCGCATATGCCGCCTCGGCGGCATCCGCCGTAGGCCATGCATTGACTCGAATCGGCAGCAGCCCAGGTTGCTCTGATGCCGCCTTAAGTAGCGATACAAGCCCCATAGAGGCAGCCCCATCATTGGCGGTTGTCACCCCCTTAGCCGCATACAGGTTAGCCGCGTAGTTGATTGCGGTGAAGTATTTCTGCGGGGCCATCGGCGGAATAACACCGGTGACGATATCGGTCGCTGGCGCTTCATCCAGAATACCGGTCGGTTTACCCACGTCATCCTTTCTGATGACGCCGCCTTCAGGCTGCGGAGTATCCGCACTGATTCCAGCCAGCTCTAACGCCAGGGTATTGGCCACGGTCAGGTGTCCGGATACATGCCTAATCTCGATCGGGTGTTTAGTAGAAGCCCGGTCCAGATCGTAACGGGTTGGATGGCGGCCCTCGGCCAGCAGAGTGTCGTCGTAGCCAAAACCTTGTATCCATTCGCCCTCAGGCGTCTCGAGGGCCTTGCTTTGCAATAAGGCAACTATGTCATCGATGGTTTTTATCTGACCGATTGGCGGGCTGTTCAGATTAACCTGAAACAGGCCGATAATACCGGTCGCAACTATATGGCTGTGAGCATCATAGAAGCCGGGAATCAGCGTCTTACCCTGCAGCTCTACCACCCGGGTCCGGTCGCCTTTCAGGGAATCTATCTCCTGATCACTGCCAACCGCTACGATATTGCCATCTTTCACCGCAACAGCCTGGGCTATATCATTGGTGGCGTTGAGCGTAACAATTGCGCCGTTTCTATAGATGGTATCTGCTGATTCGTCCGCTGCAGCCTGGCCATAGGAACCGATCAGCAGTGACAGAACGCCTGCTATTAAAGGTTTTGACGAAAGAAACCGCACCATCAGACTTACTCCATGTGTATGTATTGAGTGGCTCTGTAGTTGATAGTAGTGGATAGCAGTTAAAGCCCGTTAATACCCGCTACAGCCATATAACACTCAATCGCAAAGATTCATTTATTGTTGCACAGCTTAAAGAACGCAAAGCCGTTAGCGACTAAAAAGTCGCAGGAAAAGAGGTTTTCAAAAAAGCTTTATGCCGCTTCAACAGGCATATTCTGCATATAATCTGCCGCTTCCTGGCGGGTAAAGAACCGACCCAGACGCACGAACCCTGAGATCACCGTACTTTTGATCTTCACTGCCCGGCCCTTTAGGTCACGCTCGACGATCCACTCTTCAGGTAAACCATCCAGCATATGACAAGGTGCCGGACGACCATCCTGGAAGCGTGAGATTTCTACTTTCCCGCTTCCTTCATCCTGAAAGGCTGGAGCAAAGCGGGCCTGAGAATTCCCGGCACTGACACCACCGGTGCCAGCAAACTGATGGTTCTCTTCAATCAAACGGGGTGCGTTCTGTTGTCGGAACATCTTCACCACCTCTGTTATACGTTTTTGATTATTCGGTTTAGCTCTTTGTCAGCCATAAACAATAAAATACCGGCTAGCTACCGTTACGGAATCGTCTGAAAGGATTAGTAGGTAGTTCCTGACAATCTCTGAACAAATTTGCTTTCTGCGTTGCGCCCATAACGACGAAGCCCGGCGCATGAGCCAGGCTTCGGAACGGACAAGGTGACAGTGGCTTATGGACAGATGCAGGTAGAAGCTTAAACTATCGTACCGGTATCATCACAGACACTTACCAGGCTGGTTGTTTCAACATCGCTCCGCTGCTGCGATAGCAGTAATGGCTCCAGCTCGGTGTAAGGCATCGGTCTGGCAAGCAGAAAGCCTTGTACCGTATCGCAATTCATCTCCGCCAGTAACTGCATCTGAGACTCTGTCTCAATGCCTTCTGCAACGACCTCCAGTTCCAGAGCCTGGCTCAGTGTGGTAATCGCTTTCAGGATAGCGGCATCGGTCGGATTTGAGACTGCCTCGATAATAAAACTGCGATCGATTTTAAGAATATCGATCGGCATATTTTTAAGATAGCTAAGGGAGGAATAACCGGTACCGAAATCATCAATGGCGATGCGTGCCCCCATCTCCCTGAGCTGTGCCAGGCTGGCCAGGGCTACGGCTTTTTGTTCCAGTAACAGGCTTTCGGTAATTTCAATCTCGATCGATTCAGACGATAAACCATGCTGTTGCAGAGCTTGCTGATAGGCCGTAACAAAATCGATGCTGCGCAACTGAACAGCGGAAACATTTATCGCAATGGGCACATGAATTCCCATCGTTTGTAACCTGGCAGCCCTGGCAGCGGCTTCATTGAGCACCCATTCTCCCATCGGGAGAATCAAGCCTGACTGCTCTGCAATAGGAATAAATTCTGCAGGTGATACAAACCCTCTTTCAGGATGACGCCAGCGCAGCAGCGCCTCACAACCGACAACTTTGCGGGTCTTAAGGTCAAATTGGGGTTGATAATAAAGCTCGAACTGCTGTTCCGGCAGGCCCTTATGGAGATCATTGACCATCTGCTGCTTTTCGGCGACTGCGGTTTCTAACTGTATTTCGAAGCGCTGGAATTTATTACGCCCCGAGCTTTTAGCGCTATACAGTGCCAGATCAGCTTGCTTAAGCAACTCTTTATAAGAAGTACCGGGGCTGATCAGCGTGATACCGATACTCACTGAGACATGCAACTGATTGTGCTGCAGCATGACAGGCTGACTCACCTTCTCCAGAATATGTTCTGCCACCTGGTCAATATAAGCAGGTTTACAACGGAGGATGACGGCAAATTCATCCCCGCCGAGGCGGGCAAGATAATCGTCGGGCCGCAGGTCCTGCTGAAATCGCATGATCATCTTTGTTAGCAGCTCGTCACCCATATCATGGCCCAGGCTGTCGTTAACATCTTTAAAGTGATCCAGGTCCAGGAGGAAGAGAGCATAAGAATCTGACTCGCTACTCAGCCGGTGTAGCAACTGCTCCAGCTTATCTTTGAAGTTACGCCGGTTGGGCAGTCCGGTCAGGTGGTCCCGGTTGGCCTGCTCCTCTGCTTGCTGAGTTTGTTCCCGGGATTGATGCAACAGACGTCGCATCCGGCGCCCCAGAAAGCCGAGACTTGCGGCCAGCTGTCCGGTTTTATCATTCACTATAAACGGAGGTAACCTGAAGTTCTCCAGGGCCGTTTCCTGAGCGTAGTTTTTTAGCAGAGATAGACGTCGATAAACCTGGTAGATAAACAGCAAGAAGAGCAATACCGGGATAATTAACAGCAGCCCGATCAGGATACTGATCTGCAGGCGCGGATGTTGATAACCGCTCTCAACCGTAGTCAGTTCTCGCTGCGCCTCTTCAGCCTCACTGACCAGTTGGCGACTGAGCTCGGTATTGCTTCGAGTAATTTCAGTCCGTCTGGTTTTAATAGCGCTAAGAACTTGTGTCAAAGGGTCAAGGGCATCACGGTAGAGTTGCAGCAGTTCGTTACTGTTCTGTGAGACTTCAGCTTCATAGGCAATATCGATCAATACTTCAACCGCACCCACAAACTCATCATCAAGACTGTCTCCGGCCAGGATCTTTACCTGATCGAGGCTGGCTTGCAGTCGCTGGATGAAACCCTCGACATTTTCAGATAACAGATCCAGGCTGATAGATCGGAGTTCCAGATAATGGATGAAGTCCTGGGCCTCAGAGGACAGGTCATTATACGCCAGTACCAGTGGGAAACGGGTATCAAGCATCTGTTGAGTATTGGACAGGGTACTGACAGCATGCTCATGGGACTCGTGAATTTTATCCTCGGCGCTGTTCAGCAGAAAAAAAACAAACACAACCCCAAGAACCAGGGTAATAAACTGAATGCTTATAAAAGTGTAAGCGAGACTTTCCAGGCGCCATAAACGATTCAGTTTTACACGGCTCATGACTTATTCCTCAGAACTGGAAGATCAGAGTCTGGGATATTGCGTGATCGTCGTTCTCTGAAGCATCGAAGACAGCAACGGCACCTCTTACCGCGGTACCAGGCACAAAAGCAACATCATCGCCGTTCCCGGTATCCAATTTCCGTTCCAATTCAAGGTGCCAGCGCCCCTCTCGCCAATCGCCCTTAGCCTTGATATCCGTTATCGAGCCCGTTACTTCTGCATTCAGAATATACTTTGGCATGACTGAATCGACCTGTTTACGGTAGCGTTTGGTCGTGTAGATCTTAGTGCCGGCATCGCTTTTCCGCATGACATACTGGGTATGCCCTGACGCCCCCTCAATAACACTCGAGCTTAGAACCTTCGTTGGGCTGTGCTCAGTATATTTATCATGAACCAATCCTAACGGGTTTGAACGCGAGGCTTTCCAATGCCACATATCAGCTTTAAAATTCCGGGCGTCACGCCAATCTGCACTCAACTCCCCTTCCATTTCAAACTGCAGAGCAAGGCGATCCTCACGTTGAGTCCCCTTCAGGTAGCGTTGGCTTTCGTTATTCCAGACGTAAGGTTTGTGCAGAAGGCTGGCTTCGCTATCAGGCCATTGAAGGTAGAAGTAAACATTCTCCCCATGGTAGCCAGCCTTGATGTCAACACTTTGAAGTTCCACCTGCGATGGTGTCTTTATTGCTCGCAGCGGAATCTCCTGGGCAGGTATAGCTTCCCAATCCAGCCCCTGACCATCGACTGATGGCGCGCTGGACAGAGGATAAACCTGGATAACCTGATTAGCAGCAGCACTGGTAGAGGACACAAAAAGGACAGACACAGCCCCTAAGACTTTCAGCTTTAGCATTAAACTTACCCGTAATACGACATTATTTAGTGATCTTTAAAATTAATGTAACATTCTGTCTGATCGTATCTAACCGGTTTATCAAGGGCGCTACCCAGATTGGGTAATACATCTCATCTTCACTGACTGGCAAGCTTTATTGAAATTATCCCCACACGGATCATCGGGAGCTTTAACATATGACACATAGCTGCCACCCGGCATTACAGAGCCTGAGCTGGAGACTAATATTAGCCAGGAACCTGCTGTGAAGGTACTGGCGGCATGCTTTCAATGTAACGACGATTGGCCTGCCACAATGTTTTTAACAGCCATGCGAAGCTGATCAAAAACAGTACAGCGGAAACAAATAGCAGTGGGTGTTGCAGCCCGGCACTGAAGAAAGAAATATAGAGAGCTACCAGTGCAGCGCTATGCAACCGGAACTGCCATTTTGAGTCCGAAACGGGCAGCAACTGCCTCATATTAGGTAGTTTCATAAAAGCGCCGGGATCCTTTATGCAGGCTCTCTGCAGATGCAGGAACATCAGGAACGGTACTATTTTCTGCAACATTCCCAACATTACCGACACGATAAACCCCAGACCAAAACCAAAACCCAAAAGCAGCTGAAGCTGATCCTGCCCGATCAGTATATCGATACCCAGCTGGTTTAAGAGATACAGCGCACACATCAAAATCAGATTTACAAAAGCCAGCTGCCAGAAACGAACCGTATAATCTGTCAGCTTGCGTTTACGCCGGTACAGCAGGTAGAGAGAATATGCCCCGTAGAAGCTGATAATCAGTGGTAGTAACAGTAACCCGGCAATTGAGATCGGGCCTTTAACAAACACACCAGCCGCCAGCGCCGCCACCAGGAGAGCAGAGCTCCCCCGGCAAAACCAGCGAGGGAATGCCGGAGCAACGTGAAACATGGGGATAACCTGAAAGCTGACCCCCATGATCAACAGCATCCCCCAGCCTAGCAAACCCAGTAATGCGTGGTGATCGGTACGCTCAAAGGAGTAGCCGATCCATCTTAGTTCCAGGTAAGTAGAGAGCTGAAGGACCCCAAATACCACTGTTATCAACAGGCACAAGGCAGCCAGGCGTAAACAGAATACCGAATCACCGCCTTTTCTGACTCGCACCAGCGCAACCCCAACGGCGCCCAGGAATATCAGGAAAGCTCCGCCCAGCATAGTCAGTGCTATGTAGAAGAGAGTATCCTGCATATATAGGAAACCCAGAGCAAGAAACAGAGATCCTGCAGTCAGCCCTCCTCTTATCCAGGGAGCTAAAGCCGCTGCCGCAGGCACTGGCTGGCTACTGATGACAGGAAGCACCTGTATCATTGCACCAACCATAATCATGGCACCGAAGCCCAGCGTCAGCAGATGTACCGTGGCCAGCATTGCCGGATGCCAGCGTGAACCGATGATCTCTGGGTAAAACATCAAGAGTAAGGCCGCCAGCATGCCGAACCATGGAGCTGTGAGAAAGAACCCCATAGGGACTCTGAACTCAGGTACATTATCCAGTGACAGCCCTGCGATATTCATGATGGCTGTTCCTGGCTTGCGGCTTGATGACAGAATTCTTCCAGCAACTGATCACCTTCCGGCCAGATATAGATAACCAGGTCGCTACGACCTAATTCCACACAATGATATGTATAACCCATCTCCTGCAGGAAACTATATAGAGGAAAGGGGCGCTTGCGGTGACAAACCCTTATTGCAGTAAGGGGTTGCAACTGACGCACTTCATTCAGAATAATCGTCATCGGTTCTGGCGGTTCTAGCTCACTAACATCCAGATGTATCAGCTGCGGCATAAGCTTGGTTACTTACAGATCATTCATACTGTTAATGACAGCAGCGCTATCCGGCAACGCCTGTTGCGTCATAGGATAGAGCATCTGCTCCTCTTTCATGTTGTGTTGCTGCATCAGGATCATCAGGGTTTCAGACAGGCCCAGGTATTCTTCACAATCTTTAGCCTGCAGAGCCTCAGTCATTGACGCAACCATCTCCCTCATCTGCACGTGTTCCAACCGCATGATGGCAGTTGGCCCACCGGTAGAACCTGTCACTTGTTCAAACCGGGGAAAAAGGGTTTCTTCCTCATTATTGAGATGAACCTCAAGGTTGTTGCAGAACAGACCCCATTGGTTTTCCGCTTCTCCCCAATTTTTTTCTGAAACCGCTGCTTCTGCAGCGGCAAAATCATCATCACAGCAGCGATGCTGCCCGGTCATATATTCAATTATTGTTGTCATTGGCTAACTCCATAAAGTTAACGAACTGTAGCAATTAAGCGTTTTGTAGCACCTTGATAAATGTCAGTTCAGGCTGGCATCCTAAGCGCCCCCGGTTATTCCGCCGAAAATTAGCTCAGCCCTTATCTTCAGGACAAATACTACGTGCCTTGGGCAGCCCTCAAGTGTAATAAAACTCATCCCCCCTGGATTGATGGGCACTTTTCATCGTCAACAAACACACCTCAACCATAGAAAATTGCATATGCAGCTTAATCCTGACCGCTTACAGCACCGTCTCACTACATTTGGCTATCACCCTCCTGACAACATCGCACTACGCCCAAAACGACGAAGCCCAGCTGCAAGAGCCGGGCTTCTATATAGATCGCGGTAAGAGAAAAATGAAAAGTGGGGATGACTGGTACATGAAGGGTATGCGCGATCACCTGCGGCGAACCACTTCTTTCCAGGTCAACGTCGCCAACTATCGTCATATTTTAACGCTCTGAATACCCCCTGCCCCGCTGTATATGGGCAGCCGGGAGATTTTTCCCACTCCTAACCCCCAGAACAATGAATCTGTAAATCACGTTATTGTAATTCCCTATTTACCTCCTACCCGATCAGAAGGCATCCCCAGGGTCGTATATTCCCTCTCCTGCTGACAGCTGTAACCGTGAAGACTTAATGCTTCTTCAAGGTAAACTGGCAGCAACGGTTTTGAAAGCAGGTATCCGGCTATATCTTCGCTGTGGGTTTCTTCTGCATCCGCCAGGCTCTGCTCCCATTCGCTAAACTCGTAATCACCGCGACCTAACCACAGCAACGCGATAAGTGCGGCCTGCTGATCGAGTTCCAGATCATCGACAATACTTTTGGCATCCATATAGGTCATATCACCACTATGAGCGGCAAGTATCTGGCGAGCCCAGTCTTCAGCAGGACTGTCGGCTTCGTCCGGAATGACAACCTCTTCCTTGGCATGGAACTCCCGGGCTTTCTCAATAAATGCGCAAACGGTTTCAGGATTGAGGTTCAGCATGACATTACTCCCTATTCAGACTGGCCGT
Source organism: Amphritea sp. HPY (assembly GCF_050870985.1). NCBI lineage: Bacteria > Pseudomonadati > Pseudomonadota > Gammaproteobacteria > Oceanospirillales > Oceanospirillaceae > Amphritea > Amphritea sp. HPY. The sequence goes on from NZ_CP194015.1 coordinate 3,056,708, forward strand.
TGGAATGTCAAAACCACTCCACCCGTTGGCCAATACCGTATTATCCAGTAGCAATAAAAAAGCTTCTATTAGTGTGTTAGTACAGAGCAGGTGATAATTCAAATACTTTCCGTTTTGAGCACCGGTGCGACGCCCCATTGAATCCACAGTAAAAAGCTGACGATCGAGAGCTTTAGCTATGGCACATTACTGCCACCCAGCAAAAAGCACAAACCAAAAAGCCCAGTCAGAGACTGGGCTTATGAATAGATGGCGGTATAAAGGGGACGACAGATACAGACGGAAAAGGTCAGGACTACTTGCATGCGGCTGCGTATGTCGACAACAAGCTGATCGATTCAAGACGATAAGGAAAGGCCCTGCCTATCACAACCATAGACAGAGCCTTTCAGGTATTGAGTCAATCTGCAGCTGGCATCATCAGTTATAGCACCTGCAGATTCACATCAATTTCTGACCAGACAGCACACCGGCCGAACGGCTGTTAAACCTTAATGACGCTCCCCCCTGCGGAACGGTACTAACAGCGCCTTTGGATAAACCGCCTTCCGGGCCAGCAGAGTCAAAGCGATAATGCTCAGGATATAAGGTGCCATCAGGAAGAACTGGTATGGAATATCAATGCCGTGCACCTGCTGCAGGCGAACCTGATAGGCATCAATGCCGGCAAACAACAGCGCACCCAGCAAGGCCTTTTTTGGCTCCCATGAGGCAAAAATAACCAGCGCAATACAGATCCAGCCGCGACCATTGATCATGCCGAAAAAGAACGCATCGAAGGCAGATATGGTCAGGAATGCACCACCAATCGCCATCAGGCTGCTGCCCATCATAACGGAAATGGTTCTCACCAGATGAACATTGATACCCTGCGCCTCTGCAGCCATTGGGTTCTCACCAACCATCCTCATTGCCAGGCCAAACGGGGTCTTATACATCACGTACATTACCACTGCGACCATGAGCAGTGAGAGGTAAGTCAACGGTGACTGAACAAACAAGATCTGACCTATAACCGGAATATCAGCAAGCAACGGAATGGCATAGTTAGTGAAGGCATCGATCTTCGGCGGAGTGGTCACATCCGGCAGCATCATTCTGAAAGCAAAATAGCTGATAGAGGATGCAAACATAGTAATTGCAATACCGGTTACATGCTGGGAAAGCCCTAGATATACGGTAAAGCCACTATGCAGTAAACCGGCCATCGCCCCGAGGAAAGCGACAAAGAAAACCGCACTCCACAGGTCGCCGCCCATATATACCCACATCCAGCCGGCCATAGCACCCAGAGTCATTATGCCTTCGATACCCAGGTTAAGGACGCCAGCCCGCTCACAAACCAGTTCACCCAACGTACCGAAGATTAGTGATGTTGCTATACGTATGGTCGCGGCCCAAAAGCCAACCTCTAAAAATATTGAAATAAAATCCATAACTTACCCCCTGATAACCCGGTAGCGAACAAGCAGCATACTCAACAGGATCATGAGGATTGATACTGCAACCATGACATCGGCGATATAAGACGGAATACCCATCCCCTGACTCATAGAGTCAGCACCAACATAGATACCGGCAAAGAAAATGGCTGACGCGATAACGCCTAAAGGATGAAGCATCGCCAGCATGGCTACTGCGATACCCGCATAGCCAAAGCCCGGTGACATATCCAATGTCAGATATCCCTTAAGGCCGGCCACCTCACTGACTCCCGCAATACCCGCCATGCCACCACTGATCAGTGCGGTCAGAACCAGAGTTCGGTTAATGTTAATTCCGGAAAATCTGGCCGCTTCGGAATTAAGGCCAACCGACCGGATTTCATAGCCCCATAGAGAGAACTTCATAAAGATCCAGCAACCTACCGCGGCAATCAGCGCCAGGATAAAACCCAGATGCAAACGGGCTTTATCCATGATCGGCATTAACACACCTTCATCGATAATCGGGCTGCCCTGGGGCCAGCCCATCGACATAGGGTCCTGCATAGGACCTTCTAAGAGGTAGTTAACAAAGAGCAGCACGATAAAATTGAGCAGCAGCGTCACCACTACTTCGTCAACCCGCAGATAATTTTTAAGCAGGGTTGGAATGAGCAGTAATAGCCCCGCCGCTACCGCTCCGGTAACCATAAGAAAGGGGATCATCAGTACCGGATGCAGCGTTATCAAGCCGGAGCCTAATACAGTCGCAAGCACCGCGCCCATGTACAACTGCCCTTCACCGCCGATATTCCAGAGCTTTGCCTTGAAGGCGATAGCTGCTGCCAGGCCGGTAAAGATCAGAGGGGTTGCACGAGTCAGAGTTTCAGATAACGCAAAAGATGTTCCCAGAGCGCCATCGATTAACAAGCCGTATGATTCTAATACCGGCTTTCCCGCCCATAGAATCAACAAACTGCATATGACTAACGATATAAAAATTGCCAGTACAGGAGCCAGTCCTTGTGCCCATATAGGTACGTTTTCACGAACTTCTAAGCGCATACCGCGTCCTCCCGAATATATTCCTTATTGTTATTTTCAATAGAACCGCCACTCATCAGACTACCCAGCTGAGCTTTGGTGATCTCTTTTGCGGAGTAAATCGGACTCAGTTCACCGTGACACATCACCGCCACCCGATCAGAAATACTCAGCAGTTCATCCAGATCTTCAGTAATCAGAATGACTGAAGCACCTGAGCGCCGGGCTTCAAGTAATCGCTCATGAACGTTAGCAATTGCACCGACATCCAACCCCCGGATAGGTTGATTGGCGATGATCAGATCCGGATTCTGAGACAGTACCCGGCCCAGTATCAGCTTCTGCATATTGCCGCCGGACAACAGCCGGGCTTCCTGCTCTATGCCATCACAACGGATGTCATAGTTTTCTATCAGCCCGCTGGTAAACTGTTTCGCTTTATTAAAATCGATAAAGCCAAACCGGCTTATTTTGCGGTAGATTTCGCTGATGGCGTTTTCCCATAAGCTCATCTCCCCGATTACACCTTCTTTGTTACGGTCTTCAGGCACCCGGGCAATCTGATTTTCAACAAAGCTTGCTGACGAAAAGTACGAGATACGATCAGCACTGAAATGTACTTCGCCGGCGTCAGGCCTGATCATTCCGCACAGAAGATTAGCCAGTGCACTCTGGCCATTACCCGATACACCGGTGACACCTAAAATTTCAGAACGCCGTGCATTCAGGTTTACCTGCTCTAAACGGTTACTGGCTTCGGCACTCTTAACAGAGACATTGGTCAGGCTGAAGATCTCCTCGCCGGGAGGCAACTCTTCGGCCATTGGCTCAGCGATACTCTTACCGACCATAGATTCACTGAGACGGTTTTTATCCGCATCGGAAGTTTTCATTTCATCCACCAATACCCCATGACGGAGCACCAGAACCCGATTACTGATTGCCAGAATTTCGTGCAATTTGTGGGAAATAAATATGATTGATAGCCCTTTACCAACCAACAACCTTAAAGTATCAAAAAGGCTTTCAGACTCCTGCGGCGTTAACACAGCAGTAGGTTCATCAAGAATCAGAACTTTCGCATCGCCGTATAAAGCCTTAAGAATTTCAACCCGTTGTTTCTCACCTACAGAAAGGGAACTCACCTTTGCATCGGGGTTTACCTCAAGGCCAAAGTCCTCTGACATCTTCAAAATTTTCTTGCGGGCAGCGGCTTTATCAGTCGAAAATGACCATAAGCCTTCGCTACCCAACATTATGTTTTCAAGAACTGTCAGATTCTCGGCCAGAGTAAAATGCTGATGGACCATACCCACACCAGCTTCGATTGCAGCTTTAGGATCTCCTGGTTGCAGTGTTTTCCCCAACACATCAACAGAACCTTCTTCCGCAACATAGTGACCAAAGATGATATTCATCAGTGTCGTTTTACCCGCGCCATTTTCGCCTAGCAGCGCTAAGACCTCCCCTTTTTGTAATTCAAAAGAGATATTGTCATTCGCGACAAACGAACCAAAGCGCTTGGTGACACCCTTAATATGCAAAGCTGAGTTCATAGCAAACCTCGATCAGAATGAAGATTCTGGTTTTTTGTCGTTAATCTCAACGGAAAAATCACCCGCAAGAATCGCAGCCGATTTAACATCCACCTGAGCTTTCACATCAGCCGGAACGACAGAAGCCATATCGTGATAGGGCGCCAGCATGGAGCCACCTTTGGCCATCATGGTCCACTCACGATAATCTTCACCTTTATAGGTTTTCTGTTTAACCCTTTGTACTGCATGAGCAATCGCGTTATCCATGCTCCACAATGCAGAGGTAACGACTACACCTTCACCCTTCTCCTCAACGTTCATATCGTTAACGTTACCGAACGCCAGAATGCCTTTTTCACGAGCAGCATCGACAACCCCGGCCCGTTCTGCGAATAGAATATCTACACCCGATTCAATCTGAGCAAAGCTTGCTTCTTTAGCTTTCGGTGGATCGTACCAGGAGCCGATAAAGTTAACTTTAAACTCCGCCTGAGGGTTCACCGACTTAGCACCTGCCATAAAGGCATTGAACAAACGATTAACCTCGCCAATCGGATAGCCGCCAACCATACCTATTTTATTGGTCTTGGTTATCGAGCCGGCAATCATCCCCATGAGGTAGCAGGGCTCATGAATGTAGTTATCAAAAACAGAATAGTTTTCTAAATCAGCTTTGAAGGGGTCGCCCATAAGAAAAGCAACCTGAGGGTACGTTTTAGCCACTTTGCGGGCTTCACGACCAATACCAAACGCCTCGCCAACGATCAGATCGGCGCCACCTTCCGCGTATTGCCGCATAACACGAGCGTAGTCAGCATTTGAAACTTTCTCAGAAAAGACATACTCGATCTCACCACTATTCTGGGCTTTTACCAGGGCGGTATGAAGGCGGGCGTCCCACTTTTGTTGAATCGGCTGCGTATATATCCCTGCAACTTTAATCGTTTCGGCAGAAACGGATGAAACAGCTATGACCGACACTAATGCGGATATAGCGACCACTGTCTTTATAAAGACACTTCTTATAATCTTTTTCATATTTTTACCTTATTATTTTTATCAAAATAATTATTAAGATTTATTTAAAAAACCAACATTCTCCTTTCATTAGAAATTAAACTAACAACACCATCTGATGCTAATCAGACACCCAATCAAAATAGATACATGCTGTAGCAGCAGCTTTGTTACACAAGACTGAAAAATCAACAAAAACCTAGATATCAATAACTTAAGAACACAACAAAACACTAGAACAGCTACTTGGCCAGTTCTTAAGGGTGCAGAAAACCGACGTCATCAATAATGACGACGGTCTCAGGCAAAGCTTCTATTTATTAACGGATTAAACAGTCTTTCAAAATCAAGCTACAGAAGATTTTCCCGCAGTATTATCTGAGTAGATAACCTTATAAAGCACTATGTAAGAAATTATCGCTGTAAAGATTGCATTAAGAGGCGCAACACTGAATATGCCACTATCAGGAGAGGCAAATGAAACCGCGATAGCAGCTACCCAGGCAATCATCGCCGCCCAGTTAATATCTTTAAACTGATGATCCTCTGGCTGAGCGTAATTGGTTTTACAACGCAGATAGAAATCGGCAATGATCACACCACCAATCGGCGGTAACGATACACTCAGAAAGACCAGCCAGCTGACAAAGTTGTTATACAGGAAGTCCGACAGAATTGTGCCTACAGCACCGGCAACAACAACCAGATGTACCCGCTTCAAGCCGGTAATATTCGCCAGCCCCAGCCCGGACGCATACAGAGCATTGTCGTTTGTAGTCCAGATATTCAATACCAGCAGTGCAATACCGGCACCCAGCAGTCCCTGTTGGGCCAGTACTTCGGCAATATCAGACAGCCCAGTTGCTGCGGCTCCCACAGCGCCAAAGATAAACATCAGACTATTACCGAAGGTAAATCCGATAATTGTTGCCCATACCCCGACTTTCCGGTTCTTGGCATAACGTACAAAGTCAGGCGTTAATGTTGCACCACTGATAAAAGAACCGACGGCTAAAGCGATACCAACTGCAAAAGTCAGGTTTTCGGTTGGCGAGAATGCCAGCAGCGCTTCCAGACCACCTTCTGTATCAGAAATAGCGGTTGAAACCGACATACAACCGAGAAGAAGAATCGCTGGCACAGCAATAACACTTAACCATTCAATCGCCTTAAAACCGATCACTACTGTATAGGTCATCAGAATACCGCCACCGATGATCAATGGCAGATTGGGAATATCCATAAACTTATTAATCGGGTAGGCAAACATCGCCACCCCCACGCCAAACCAGCCGATCTGGGTAACAGCCAACATGGTAGAGGGGAGCTTTGAGCCGATTCGGCCAAAGGCATATCTCGCGAGAACATGCGTCGAAAGATTGGTTTTCGCAGCAGCATAACCCAGCAAGGCGCCATACACTCCGAGAATCAGGTTACCACCCAGAATCACTATAAACAGGTCAGGCCAGAGCTTGAAGCCCTGTCCCAGGGTTCCGCCAGTCCACATACTGGCAGCAAAAAAGGTAAAGCCAAGCATAACTGCTGACATTGAGAACAGACCACGTCGTGCACTTTCCGGCACAGGGGATAACGCATAATCCTCATGCTCCGCGGCATAGTTTTCTTCATTTTGCCGATCAGACATGTTGTTTCTCCTATCTTGTTTTTATTCGTAGTTCGAAGAAATTTAACTATCAAGGGAATTTACAGACTCAAAAGAGACCTTTTGAGAAGCTCACCGGCTCTTCCTCACCACCAAGGGTTACATAGTTTTCTTGCGCAGGGGTTCGGGCTATAACATCACCATTTTTGATGACAAATAACCTGTTTGGCTTCAACTGCAGTGCTTCAATCGGACTTGCCGCCTGCAGGATAACAATATCGGCTTTGCAGCCGGGCTCGAGGCCATAACCTTCCAGCCCCAGTGCTTTCGCGCCATTTACTGTCACTGCATCATAGGCATGCTGCATACCGTCAAGACTGGTCATCTGGGCAACGTGTAAGCCCATGCTGGCCACTTCCAGCATGTCGTGGGTGCCCATGCTATACCATGGATCCATGACACAATCGTGGCCGAACGCAACGTTAATACCGGCGTTAAGCAACTCCGGTACCCGGGTCATGCCGCGGCGTTTCGGATAACTGTCATGACGACCCTGCAGGGTAATATTGATCAGCGGATTGGCGACGGCATGAATTTCGGCTTCACGCATCAGTGGTAACAGCTTACTGACATAGTAGTTATCCATTGAATGCATGGAGGTTAAGTGGGAACCCGTTACCCGACCGTTAAGGCCAAGCCGCTGGGTCTCACAGGCCAGGGTTTCAATATGCCGGGATTGCGGATCATCGCTTTCGTCGCAATGCATATCCACCCTTAAACCACGAGCTTCGGCAATTTCACACAACTCGCGTATCGCTGTCGCGCCATCGCTAATGGTCCGCTCAAAATGGGGAATACCGCCTACCACATCAACGCCTTTATCCAGCGCACGCAGCAGGTTTTCTCGTGAGCGGCTGTAGCGAAGGAAACCATCCTGAGGAAAAGCAACCAATTGCAGGTCAATAAAAGGTTTCATCTCTTCACGCACTTCAAGCAGCGCATCGACGGCTAACAAACGATCATCACAGATATCAACATGACTGCGAATGGATAAAGTCCCCTGCGAGACAGACCAGCGACACATCTCTAACGCGCGTTTCTTAATTGCTTCAACTGTCAGATGGGGTTTCAGTTCCCCCCACAGCTCAATGCCCTCGAGGAGAGTGCCGCTTTGATTCAGCCGGGGTTGACCGAGACTGAGTGCAGAATCCATATGAAAATGGCTATCGACAAAAGGCGGGGAAGCCAGGTAACCCAGACCATCAATTTCGGTGACTGCCCGGCCCTGTATTGCAGTGGCAACTTCGAGAATTTTTCCATCTTTGATCGCAATATCAACACCCTTGCGACCATCCGGTAAATTCACATTTCGCACAAGCATATCTAACATGCTTAACTCCTCAACATATAACGTAATAGTTATATAAACATCGACCGACCAGGTAGAGCAGTTATCTCTTTTTCAGGTTCAGTCAGTTGTTAAAACAATAGCAGTGATAATTGAAATATGACCCCTGCAGCACAGCCGCAGATCAATCCAAATCGCTATATATCTTTAAGAGAAGTTAGTTGATGATAAAAGCAAACAGCTTTGTCTGTTTAAGATTAAACAGGTAGATGGATGGCAGAAAAGAAGGGAATTTACTGAATGGAGTATTTCTTGCCAGGTAATCTGTACTAACAGCGTATTGTAGTTGGAGTGTATTCAACAGGACGGATAAAAAATGATCGACGTCAGCTGCCAGCGTTACCACGGAGGCAAAGCTTGGCAAACTTGTCTGACTAATCATTTTAAAATTCATCGCACTTACAACCCAATTATTATTAGTGGCGTTCAGGTCTGTAATAACCGCCTGATTAAGACGTAGCTTTATTATTACCAGATCTATAAAACTACATTTTTTTTACCCAATGGTCAACATAACTTTAAAGGCAATTTACATCTATATATATAACCAATTAAAACCTTTAATATCAAATAGATAAAAGTGCATATTACTAATTCTATTCATATTTTAAACGTATCGTTTAAGCTTAGCTTTCGCTATCCGGGTATTCTTCCGCTATTACACTGCCGCATCAAAATTCTGCGCCATAAAATCAGCCGCTTCCTGACGGGTAAAAAAACGGTTGAGCCGAACAAAGCCTGAGACAATTGAGCCTTTTACCCCCTGCACCCGTCCCTTCTCATCCCGTCTGGTTATCCACTCTGCAGGTATACCTTCCAGAATATGACAAGGTGCCTGCCGTCCGTCAAAGAAACAGGAGATTGCGATTCGACCACTTTCCATATCCATAAAGGCAGGGACAAAATTGCAATGCCGATTTTCTGAACTCACACCGCCGGTACCGGAAAATTCACAATTTTCTTTTTCAAGTCGGGGTTTGATATTCATAGTGGTCATAGCAGTCTCTCCTGGTTCGCAGCAGATGAGCAACAAACCTATTTATTTACCATATGGTAAATATAGACCAAATTTACCACTTGGTCAAATTTTATACAATAGCAACTAAATATCAATAACTTATACAAAAAAGCCACTCTAATAAACGTCGTTATTAGAGTGGCAATCTGAATGCCTCTGGGCTGTATTACTGCCCGTACAGACAAATATTCATCCAACCTAAGTCAAAGTTGCAGGCAGCAAGCTGAAGGGGATCTGCGGGGTATAACGCTTACCTCTAAGTTCGACACTGGAAGATATGAATTCAGCAAATAAAGGTCAGAAGTGCCACTTCAACAACAAAGCCGGATTACGTTCATCCGCCCCTTTAATACCAAACTTGTTGCTCCAGTGAGAGTACTCGACACCGACATAAACCGGAGACTTAGTACCGATAAGTTTTCCTGCGTTCCACTTCAGCTGAGAAGTAAAGTTTGTTTCAGATGCGTGATCCGACTCAGCACTGGACCAGTCGATAAAGCCATCATAAAGAAACTCTGAATCACTGATAGTAAAAGGCACACCCCAGGTCAGAGTCACCATGACGTCATCAGCGGTATGGTCATTGTTAACCTGGTAGAAATTTGCGTTAGCATACTGGAACCCCGGCAGATCAAGACTGACACCTACACCTGCCATATAGTTATCAAAACCGTCCCCACTCTCCCAGGTTCCGGTAAGAAAGAGATCTTTTACCAGGCCGAAAGAGAGATCAGCACCGGTGACATAACCAAGGCTCAGTCGGGGTGACAATTCAAAATATGTAGAAGTATCACCATCATCAGACTTCAGTCGATCAACGAAGAAAAAATTATCCCCCCAATTATGACCACTGGCATGCTCTACAGTGATAGTCTGCTGATCCGGGTCAACAACTTCATAGTCACTGCCTTTCAGGTAACTAAGACTGAAATCACTCCACTGCTGTTCTGCTGACACTGCCGTGGAAAGAACAGCACCGCCGAGTATACAAAATGTTTTTGTTGTTATTTTCATTCTAAACCTCATTGATTTCAATTTTTAGACCTTCATAAAAATCGCCACAAATATGTTCAAAAGCTATAAATAGTATTCAGAACTTTTGACTAACCAACAATTCAATAGCGAGCTAAGAAAGAAATATTATTTTTAATTTTTTTTACCAACTGGTCAACACCACTTTATAACCAACAAATCCGATTAAATACTTACAGTTAAGTCTTTTGTTACCTATAACCCAAAAAAAACCCAGTAATAATTTACTGGGCGAAGAAAGGGCCTTCGTTATGCATACGAAGGCTAGAGCAGAGCGGTATAAAGATTATGCTACAGCTTCGAGTTCATCAATGCGGCACGATATATCATAAGACAGATATTTATCAGGAAGGTTTTTATACTGTGGATATATGGCAAGACGCTCTTCGAGCCGAAATCCACATTCAGAGGTTTTAAATTCCAGCGACTTAATCTTAGGCCATGCCCGCTCAGGATTAATATGATCAATCGTCAGAGGCGAGACACCGCCCCAGTCATTAATCCCTGAGTATAGATAATCTTTGTAGTATTCCTGCAGATTAGGCGGCGCCTGTATGCTGATAGTCGGATCAAGAATCAGCCGGGCAACAGCCAGGGTTTTCAGCATATCTTCATGCTCAGGCTCTGGCGCATCAGCCATGGCAGTGCCAGGCTTAGCCTTAAAGTTCTGAATAATAACTTCCTGAATATGACCGTATTTCAGGTGCATCTCATTAATTGCGATCAGACTATCAACCCGTTCCTGCCAGGTCTCGCCGATACCGATCAAAATACCGGTAGTGAACGGTACGTTGTGCTTTCCTGTCAGCTCCAGCGTGCGCAAACGCTGTAGGGGGACTTTATCCGGGCAAGCATAATGCGCCTGTCCTTTCCCCATTAGCCGGCGGCTGACATTCTCCAGCATCATGCCCATGCTGGCGGACACCGGCCGGAGTTTAATGACGTCCTGTTCAGACAGGGTTCCCGCATTAACATGGGGCAGCATGCCGGTCTTCTCGATGACCATCCGGCACATATCATAGACATAATCGATAATGGTACTGTAGCCCCGTTCGGCCAGAAACTTTCTGGCTTCAGGGTAGGTCTTTTCCGGTTTTTCTCCTAAGCTGAAAAGTACCTCCTTACAGCCAAGCTTCTCCCCCTTGTAGACAACCTCCATCACTTCTTCCGGCGTCATTATATTCGCTTCGGAAGAGCCCGGTGGTTTTACAAAAGTGCAATAACCGCAGGTATCACGACACATATTCGTCAGAGGTACAAAGACCTTTTTTGAATAGGTAGCGACATCCCCCCAGTGGAGGTCCCGCAGGGCGGAAGCCTGATTTCGAACTACCTGAATCTGGTCGCTATCAGCATTTTCAAGATTATAAGCTTGCTCAACAGAGATCATCGTTAAGCCTCCCAAGTTCTTTTTATTTTAATAATCAAAGGTATTTCTGCTGCTATTTCACAACAATGAATACCAATATAGATTATTTTTACCACTTGGTCAAATTATTGAGTTTCAATGAATTACTTCAATAAAATCAAACAGCTAGCTTAACAACAAGCTGAGTTCTGTTCTTAGCTTGAAGCTTTTTCAAGATATCCGACACATGACGCTTAACCGTACACTCCTGTATGCCCATTTCGAAGGCGATCTCTTTATTCATAAGTCCTTCTTTCAGATAGCTAAGCACTACACCCTGCTTATCCGTCAGATAATCAAGCCTGGGGCTTTTAAACTGATACCCCTTCCTCAACTCTTTCTGAGGTCTTTCTGAAGCCGGGTAATAATCAGTTTTTGCCCGATAAGATTCAGCACTACAATGCGATCCATTCTTGCGTAGCAGAAGATCAAAAATCCGCTGCTCAATCTCTGCTACCGCATCTGTACTTTTAACCACACCGATTACGTCAAAGAATCTGATCTTTAAATCCAGATCCGGTGTTAACTCTTCGCATAAAACCATAATCGGATCTGATGTTTTATAAAGAAAAGAAGATATCAGTCCGTTGCGACCAACTGAAAGTAAGCTCGACTGAACAATAATCAGATCAAATTCAGAACTATTCCGGGTTGCTTTGATAAATTCATCTTCTGTTCCGGCCTCAAAGAAAACTATTGAATAGTCTCTTGTTGCCAGAATACTTTTCACCCCCTCTCTTACCAGTGGGTTTGAATTGGCTAAAAGAATTTTTTTCAGTCGCATAACATAAGCCTTTCTTATTATTGTTTGAATAAAGGCAACCCCTCCTTTATCCGGGAAGGGTTACGAGGGAGCTAACTAAAGCCCCGTCAGGGCTAGCTCCTGCTGCAATTACAACTATGATCTGAAAGGAACAAAATCAGCTGGGAAATGAGAAAGACACGCCTTCCCGAATACCGCTGGAAGGCCAGCGCTGAGTGATCGTTTTACGCTTAGTGTAGAAGCGAACTGAATCAGGACCGTAAGCGTGCAGATCACCGAACAGGGAGCGCTTCCAACCGCCAAAGCTGTGGTAGGAAACAGGTACCGGCAGCGGTACGTTGATACCCACCATGCCAACCTGAATATTATCGGAGAAGTAACGAGCGGCTTCGCCGTCACGGGTAAAGATACAGGTACCGTTACCGTATTCGTGATCATTGATCAGCTGCATCGCTTCATCCATGCTATTAACACGGACAACCTGCAATACCGGGCCAAAGATCTCTTCCTGGTAGCTCTGCATATCGGCAGTCACGCCATCAATCAACGTCGCACCAACGAAGAAACCACCTTCATAGCCGGCAACTTGCGGGTTACGACCATCAACAACAATCGAAGCTCCGTCTTTCTCAGCGCTGTCGATATAGCCATTTACCTTCTGCTGGTGTGCCTTTGTAATTACCGGACCGAAGTCATTATCGCTGTTGCTGTAAGCACCCACTTTCAGGGGTTCCATTGCAGCACGCATTTTTGCCACCAGGCTGTCTGCCGCTTCATCACCTACAGCTACGGCTACAGACAGGGCCATGCAGCGCTCACCGGAGGAACCGAAAGCAGCACCTAACAGCTGGTTGACTGCGTTATCCATATCCGCATCCGGCATCACGATAGCGTGGTTCTTAGCGCCACCCAGCGCCTGGCAACGCTTACCGTTGGCATTGGCAGTGCTGTAAATGTATTCCGCTATAGGTGTAGAGCCAACGAAACTTACCGCTTGAATCCGATCATCGGTCAGCAGTACATCAACCGCTTCCTTATCACCATTTACCACATTGATAACACCGTCTGGCAGACCTGCTTCCTGCAGCAACTGCGCCATAAACATTGTCGAGCTTGGATTACGCTCAGAAGGCTTCAGAACAAAAGTATTACCGCAGACGATAGCCATCGGGTACATCCACAGCGGCACCATCGCCGGGAAGTTAAACGGCGTAATACCTGCTACTACCCCCAGCGGCTGGAACTCGCTCCAGGAATCAATATTAGGGCCAACATTACGGCTGTGCTCGCCTTTAAGCAGCTCAGGCGCACCGCAGGCGTATTCTACGTTCTCGATGCCACGCTGCAGCTCGCCCGCCGCATCGTGGGCGATCTTGCCGTGTTCTTCGCCAATCATTGCAACGATCTTATCGGCATTGACTTCCAGCAGCCGCTTGAAGCGATACATCACCTGGGCACGCTTTGCCGGTGGCGTGTTTCGCCATGCAGGGAAGGCTTTTTCAGCCGCAGCTATAGCTTCCTCAACAGTCTCAACACTCGCCAGTGCAACCTGCTTGCTTACTTCACCGGTGGATGGGTTAAATACATCCTGTGAACGAGCCGCATCCGTGCGCAGTTCACCATTAATCAGATGGCCAATTGTATTCATTATTTACCTCGACGATATTAATCTTAATGTTTCTAAGCAGTGTTATATCCGGCCTCGCGACTGGTTCAGTCCAGTTCCAGAATTGACTCACCGACCGCATTAATTACGTTATCGATCTCTTCCCGTTCGGTTATGAAAGGCAGACCCAACTGGATGGTGTCGCCACCGTAGCGAACATAGAAACCTTTCTCCCAACACTTCATCGCGATCTGATAAGGCCGCAGCGCAGGCTCCCCTGGCGCTGATTCAATGGTGATACCGCCGGCAAAACCATAGTTACGGATATCAGAGATATACTTAGTACCCTTCAGACTATGAATCGCCTGCTCGAAGATCGGGCTCATCTCTTTCACCCGTGGAATCAGCTTTTCACTTTCCAGAACATCCAGAGATGCCAGCGCCGCAGCACAGGCCACCGGATGACCGGAATAGGTGTAGCCGTGTGGAATCTCCATCATGTATTCAGGGCCGCCGTTATCCATGAAGGTCTGGTAGATGTCAGATTTAGCGATCACAGCCCCCATAGGTACCGCCCCATTGGTCAACTGCTTGGCGACGTTGATCATATCCGGTACAACACCAAATTCTTCGGCGCCGGTGTAGGAACCCATGCGACCGAAACCGGTGATAACCTCATCAAAAATCAGCAGGATGTCATGCTGATCACATATCTCACGCAGACGTTGCAGGTAGCCTTCAGGTGGCGGAATAACACCGGCAGAACCGGCCATCGGCTCAACAATCACTGCGGCAATGTTTGACGCATCATGCAGGGCGATCAGTTCCAGCAGTTCATCAGCCTTCTCAACACCGTTCTCAGGCATACCCTGGCTAAACAGATTCTCTTTCAACAACGTATGAGGCAGGTGATCCGCATCGACACCCAGGCCATATAAAGTCCGGTTTGCACCGATACCACCGACACTGAAGCCACCAAAGTTAACGCCGTGGTAGCCCTTCGAACGCCCGATCAGCTTGGTTTTTGTCGGCTGCCCTTTCTTACGCCAATAGGCACGGGCCATTTTGAGGGATGTATCAGCGCTTTCCGATCCGGAACCGGTAAAGAATACATAATCCAGCCCTTCCGGGGTCAGCTCTTTAATACGGTTTGCCAGTTCAAATGCCTTTGGATGGCCATACTGAAAGGCTGGTGCATAATCCAGTTGGTTCAACTGGCGCGCCACAGCTTCAGCAATCTCCGGGCGGCAATGCCCGGCACCACTGGTCCACAAGCCTGAGAGACCATCAAAAACTTTGCGACCACTAGTATCGGTAAGATAGGCGCCTTTTGCCTCCACGAACATGCGTGGATCATTCTTAAACTGTCGGTTTGCCGTATAAGGCATCCAGTAAGCTTCCAGCTGCTCACGGGTCATACCTGCTGCATTGCGAGTATCAAATTCAGACATATCGTTTACCTCATGCCAGAGAAACAAGACCAGTTGTTCAGGTGAGCAACAGGCTTCAAGAACACACATATTCACCCCGGATTCACGATAGTTAAATTTCAAAGATGTTACTTTCAGTAAACCAAATACTTACCATTTGGTAAAATTTAGTCTAATGTATGAACAATCAACAACGGCCAGTGAGTGCTCGACAGAGGTGTCTATGACTAAAACAAATACAATGGGACATATAGCCGGAGCCGATATCCGGATGCTGAGAATATTTAAAACCATCGTCACTTGTGGTGGGTTTTCTGCAGCTGAATCCGAGTTGAATATCAGCCGGGCCGCCATCAGTATGGCGATGTCTGACCTTGAACAGCGCCTCTCCCTGAAGCTGTGCAACAGGGGCCGTAGTGGATTCTCGCTAACCGACGAAGGTGAACAGGTATATCAGGCAATCCTGCAGCTACTGTCGTCACATCAGGAGTTTCAATTAAGGATCAATAGTATCCATTCTGAACTGAAGGGTGACCTGGATATCGGGATCACCGATTGCCTTGTCACTATGCCCCAGATGCAGATAACCGATTCAATAAAAACATTAAAGGGCAAAGCACCCGAGGTTAATGTCAACATCGAAATGGTCCCCGCCATGGATGTGATCAAAGGCATCCTGGATGGTCGCTTGCATACCGGCGTTGCACCGGTAACCAGCAAAAACCCGAATCTGAAATACATTCACCTTTATAACGAACAGTCGAATCTCTATTGCAGCTCTGACCATCCACTGTTCAGCTATACCGATGAAGAACTCGAACCAGAACTGCTATTCAAATGCGATGCGGTGTTCCCTTCTTACCAGCAATCATCTGATATACGCAGTCACTTCAATCAATTTAAAAAAACTGCCCAGGCATCAGACCGCGAAGGTATCGCTTTCCTGATTTTAACCGGTAGTTACATCGGTTATCTGCCGACCCACTTTGCCCGTAAATGGGCAGACGAAGGCATTATGAAAGCGATCTCTCCGGCGCAATATAACTTTTTAACACCGTACGCCGCGATAACCCGAAAAGACCTTGCCCCGAACCTGATCCTGTCATGTTTTCTGGAAGGGCTACAGGATCTAATTGAACCGGCTTAATACCGTATCTAATACCATGTAAATAACATGAAACTTATGCATGTGCTGTGCATATAATCCGGTTTTAATTTCTCAAACCATAAATAAACACTTACCAATCAACAAGATAATTAACCATTACGTTAATTTTACCAACTGGACAAAAATAGTTGCCAGAGAAAATCATAAAGTCTATATTTACCACACGGTAAAAATTAATATCCGTGAAACACTCTTAATTAAACCAATAAAGTTCACAACCAACTTTAGATAATAAAAATAAGAGGAAATCTAATGAAGAACGCATCATCAGGCTCTTCATCCGCTATAAAAGTGGGTGAGTTTTATGAGCTACAGACAGGTTCTGATGTCTCAAGCAGTAATCACTATAACGACGATATAGCACCCACACAGGTCAAAGAACGCACCTGGAACACCTGGAACGTAGCTGCGTTATGGGTTGGTATGGCTATTTGTGTACCGACTTATACTCTTGGCGGGGTTTTAACCTCATACTTTGGATTATCAGTGACGGAAGCGTTGATGGCTATTCTTATAGCAAACATCATCGTGCTAATTCCACTGACATTGAATGCTTTCCCGGGCACTAAATACGGCATCCCTTTCCCTGTATTATTACGATCTTCATTTGGTGTATTTGGCTCCAACATCCCCTGCTTAATCCGGGCTCTGGTAGCCTGCGGCTGGTTTGGTATTCAAACCATGTTCGGTGGCCTGGCTATCCATATTTTACTCTCAAATATAATGCCGGGCTGGGAATCCCTCGGCGGTACCGGTGAAGTTATTGGCTTCTTTACCTTCCTGGTGCTGAACCTCTATATCGTAATCAAAGGCGCAGAATCTATTAAGATTCTGGAAACCCTTGCAGCTCCCCTGCTCTTAGCGGTCGGTATCGGCCTGATGATGTGGGCAAGCCCTAAAATTTCTTATGAAGCACTACTGGCTATTCCTGCAAATCGCCCCGAAGAGGCCTCTCTCTGGGGATACTTTTTTGCCGGTGTGACAGCAATGGTTGGCTTCTGGGCGACCCTTTCCCTGAATATTCCAGACTTCAGTCGCTATGTTCGTTCCCAGAAAGATCAGATCGTCGGCCAGGTTATAGGCCTGCCACTGACAATGTTCTTCTTTGCTGCTCTGGGCGTTGTCCTGACAGCTGCATCGACAACTCTGGTAGGTGAAACAATCTCTGATCCTGTCACCCTGATCGGCAAAATCGATAATCCTTTCTGGGTAGTTATCGCGATGGCGATCATCATCATTGCCACGTTATCAACCAACACCGCTGCAAACATCGTATCACCGACTAACGACTTCCAGAATGTAGCACCAAAGAAGATCAACCAGACCCGAGGTGTACTGTTAACAGGCCTGATCGGTGTTTTATTGATGAGCTGGGAGCTGCTGAAGAAGCTGGGCTGGATCGAATCAGATGTCAGTGTAGAAGCGATGTACAGCGGCTGGTTATTAGGCTATTCATCCATACTGGGCCCTATCGCCGGTATTATGATCGTTGATTACTTTGTCGTTAAGCGCCAGAAGCTTAGCCTTCCGGATCTGTATCTGACCGATGGTTGCTATAGCGGTTTCAACACTAACGGTATGATCGCTTTTGCTATTCCAGTGGCACTAACCTTGTACTCTCTGCTTAGCGGTAATCTGAACTGGTTCTATCAGTACGGCTGGTTTACCGGCTCCATCCTTGGTGGCCTGATCTACTGGTTCTGCGCTAAAAGCCGGACTGCTGATGTTCCGAACCTTGCGGTTCAAAGCGACTAATCGCCCTAAGCCCCTGCTCTGATGCAGGGGCTTCGCTTCCCTATTTCCTCTGCTTGCCCGAAAAATCAGATTCACTAACACCTGCTAATACCGGAAAAGCTTTTCTTAAGGAGTCATGACTATGTCCATTGTTATCCGAAACGGTAATATCGTAAACGCCGATCAGACTTTTGCTGCTGATATCTATTGTGAAGATGGCAAAATAGTCGCCATCGGTCCTGATCTTGATGTCCCTGCAAACGCCGAAGTGGTGGATGCATCTGGTCAGTACGTAATGCCCGGCGGTATCGATCCGCATACCCATATGCAGCTACCATTTATGGGTACCGTTGCCTCAGATGATTTCTTCACAGGTACCGCTGCTGGCCTGGCGGGTGGTAACACAACAATTATCGATTTCGTAATCCCCGCACCGCAGGAATCACTGCTGGAAGCCTATGAAAAGTGGCGCGGCTGGGCCGAAAAATCTGCATCCGATTACAGCTTCCATGTTGCCGTAACCTGGTGGGACGAATCGGTTCACGCCGATATGGAAACCCTGGTTAAAGAATATGGTGTAAACAGTTTCAAGCACTTTATGGCATATAAAAATGCCATCATGGCCGACGATGAAACCCTGGTAAAAAGTTTCCGCCGCTGTATGGAGCTGGGCGCTATTCCAACAGTACATGCAGAGAACGGAGAACTGGTTTTCCAACTGCAACAGGAACTGCTCAGTAAAGGCATTACCGGCCCTGAAGGCCATCCCTTGTCACGTCCGCCAGTGGTGGAAGGTGAAGCTGCCAACCGGGCTATTCAGATCGCCCAGGTCATGGACGTGCCTATTTATATTGTCCATGTATCCTGCAAAGAATCACTCGATGCGATAACCCGGGCCCGTAATGAAGGTCAGCGGGTGTATGGTGAATGTCTTGCCGGGCACCTGGTTATCGATGACAGCGTCTACCGTAATGAAAGCTTTGAATTTTCAGCAGCCCACGTTATGAGCCCGCCATTCCGTTCGAAAGAACATCAAAATGCCCTATGGAAAGGACTCCAGGGCGGCAACCTTCATACCACAGCTACCGATCACTGCGCTTTCTGTGCTGATCAGAAAGCTGCCGGCAAAGATAATTTCACGCAAATTCCAAATGGTACCGCCGGCGTTGAAGATCGCATGGCCGTGCTGTGGGATGAAGGTGTTAATACCGGTAGGCTGACCATGAACGAATTTGTGGCTGCAACTTCAACCAATGCGGCTAAGATCTTTAATATCTACCCACAGAAAGGTTCCGTTTCCATTGGCGCAGATGCCGACCTGGTGGTCTGGGATCCGCAAGGCAAACGCACCATCTCAGCTAAAACCCACCACCAGAACGTCGATTTCAATATCTTTGAAGGTAAAACAGTAACTGGTATTCCATCCCATACCATCAGCCGGGGCAAAGTTGTCTGGGCCAATGGCCAGTTGAATGTGGAACAGGGCGCTGGCCAGTATATTAACCGCCCCGCTTTTAATCCGGTATTCGATGCCCTGAATAAACAGGCAGAGCTGAACGCACCCAAGCCGGTTAAAAGAAGCTAACCGCTTTAAAAAAATCTGACATAAGGGGCCATAGGCCCCTTTTTTATTTGAGGTAAGCTGACATGGTTATGATAAGTATTTGCATCGTTTTGCTTGCCGGGGCGATGCTTCCCCTGCAGGCGGGTATCAATTCACACCTGGCCCGCTTCAGCGGCAGCACCCTCTGGGCTTCGGCTATCTCGTTTATGATTGGCTGCATGTTACTGATCGCTGTAAATTTAGCGCTCAGAACAACCACACCCAGCATTCTTCAACTTAAAGAGGCGCCTGTATGGGCCTGGGCTGGCGGTCTTCTGGGGGCATTTTTTGTTACTGCTATGGCTATTTTTGCCCCGAAACTGGGGGCATCGACACTGATCGCTCTGGTGATTGCAGGGCAACTACTGACAGCGGTTGCTCTGGACCACTTCGGGCTGGCAGGCTACGAGGCTTCCGAGACAAGCCTGACCCGCATAGCCGGTATCGGACTGGTCGGTTTAGGCGCGTTTTTAACCCACCGTTTCTGAGCTGAACCAGGGGCTGGTTTAAGCCTCCTCTCCTTTCTTAATATAATGATCTGCGCCCGCCCAGAGGGCGCAAACTACACACTCTCGCTGATACCCCCTCTACAGAATCAGACACTAGCCTGATAGCAGTATCCGGCACCTTCTTTCACAGGGTCAGACCCACATCTATTATGCTGATCGGGACAAGCTGACGCTCTGAAAGCGCTGTTACCAGTTTTCTATGCAACGATGAAACACCCGTTGAACAGCTGACGACAGACTTTTGCAGTAGCTATACATCATCTAGCCGACTGCAGATGCAGATGCAGATGCAGATGCAGATGTAGATGTAGATGTAGATGTAGAAACAGAAACAGAAACAGAAGTAGAAGTAGAAGTAGAAGTAGAAGTAGAAGTAGAAGTAGAAGTAGATATTACAAAACCAGGTAAGCTGTCTGAAACATAGTGAGGTAGGTATAAAAAAGCCCGGCCTGCCATAATGGCAACCGGGCTTTAACAAACGAACAGGTCAGGCTGCTTCGTGCAGCGCTGCAGTCAGGTCCATGATGGCCTGTTTACCATCACCGAACAGCATTACCGCATTGTCCTTAGCAAACAGAGGATTTGGCAGACCAGCAAAGCCGGGACTCAGGCTGCGTTTTACAATAACAACGTTCTGCGCCTGATCAACATTAAGAATCGGCATACCATAGATAGGGCAACCTTTGTCTTCCCTGGCCATAGGGTTTGTTACGTCGTTAGCACCGATAACGATAGCCACATCTGTTTTACTGAAATTAGGATTTGATTGCTCCATGGTTTTCATTGAGTCGTAATCAACCTCAGCCTCAGCCAGCAAAACATTCATATGCCCGGGCATACGACCAGCGACAGGGTGAATAGCAAATTCAACTGTGACTCCCCGGCTTTCAAGGGTATCCGCCAATTCACGTACCGCATGTTGCGCTTGCGCCATTGCCAGGCCAAACCCCGGTACAATAACCACTCGCTCAGCACCTTCAAGCATCATGCTGACTTCATCCGCGTTGGAAGACTTGACCTTACCCTTATAAACCTCATCGGCATCTATGGTATCGGCACCCGCTTCTGCCATTTTGCCGAACAGGACGTTCAGTAAAGAACGATTCATCGCAACACACATAATCTGGGTCAGGATAATACCGGAAGCACCGACCAGAGCACCGGAGACAATCAGCACATTATTGCCCATGATAAAGCCCGCAGCCGCTGCAGCTATACCCGAGTATGAGTTAAGCAAGGCAATAACAACCGGCATATCTGCGCCACCGATCGGCATCACCAGAGTCACCCCCAGCACCAGAGCCAATCCGATCAACAGTGCAAAAGTAGTCACGTCTGCAGCACCTGTCACCAGAAAAAAGGAGGTTATAAGTGCGCCAACCAGCAGTGCCAGATTGACAAACTTCATACCACTGAAGCCGATAGCCTGGCCCGGTAATATCTCCTGCAATTTACCGAACGCCACGGCGCTGCCGGAGAAAGTAACGGTACCGATCAGCACCGCCAGCATAATAGAGCTATTGGCGATAATCAGTGTCGCGCCAGACAACCCTGAGCCCATAACGGTGAAATAACTGGCAGCAGCTACCCCCAGAGAGGCACCACCACCCAGACCATTAAGAATCGCAACCATCTGCGGCATAGAGGTCATCTGCACCCTGGTCGCCATGATTACCCCGATGGCTGCACCGATAAGTAAGCCGATGCCGACCAGTTCATAATTGATCACCTGCTTATCCAGCAGCGTAACAACTATTGCCACCAGCATACCGACGGCAGCCATTCTGTTACCCTTAACCGCCGTTTTCGGACGGGTCAGGCCTTTGATACCAAGCACAAACAGAAGCGCTGCAACCAGATAAAAGATATTGATAATCATACTGTTCATTACCGGCCCCTCCGCTTAAACATAATCAGCATTCTATTGGTTACCATAAAACCGGCCACGACATTAATCGTTGCAAACACAATAGCTATAAAGCCCAGCACCTGAACTACAAGACCTGCCTCACTATCAGCTCCGGTGGCGATAATTGCACCGACAATAGTGATACCTGAAATAGCATTACTTCCCGACATGAGTGGCGTATGCAGGGTTGGCGGAACTTTAGTGATCA
Organism: Amphritea sp. HPY; assembly: GCF_050870985.1. Lineage (NCBI taxonomy): Bacteria > Pseudomonadati > Pseudomonadota > Gammaproteobacteria > Oceanospirillales > Oceanospirillaceae > Amphritea > Amphritea sp. HPY. Next base: position 3,079,130 of record NZ_CP194015.1, read on the forward strand.
GCTCTACCCCCAGGAACACCGCCAGGGCAAACAGCGACAGTAAAATTACAAAGGATTCCATTACGCGACCTCCTCGATTAACGGTTGTTTCATCATCGGACTCAGGTTGAGTTTCTCTCTGATACGCTGATTAACAATTTCTGAGTCATGGGTAACCACCGCCTCTTCGATGATCTGATCGTTGAAATCAAGTCCGATAGCGCCCTGTTCATCAAGGATGAGTTTGAGGAAGTTTTCGATATTATTACCAAACATCTGGCTGGCGTGATGGGCTACGGTCGAAGCAATATTATCCGGTCCCATGATGGTGATGCCGTTTTCGGTTACGATCTGGTCATGCTGCGTCAGCTCGCAGTTGCCGCCGCGCTCCGATGCGAGATCAACAATAATTGATCCCGGCTTCATCTTTTTAACCATCTCAGCTGTGATCAGGACCGGGGATTTAGCACCGGGAATAGCTGCAGTGGTTATCACAATATCCTGTTCGGAAAGCACATCGCCCATCAGTTCACGCTGGCGGCGCAGAAAATCTTCACCCTGTTGCTTAGCATAGCCGCCCTGATCTTCAGTTGTTTCAGCCTCCAGCTCCAGCTCTACAGGCTTAGCGCCAACAGAGATAATCTGATCCCGCGCTGCCGGTCGGACATCATATGCTTCAACCACTGCTCCCATACGCTTGGCAGTTGCCGCAGCCTGTAACCCGGCAACACCAGCGCCCATGATGAAAACCCTGGCTGGGCTAAGGTTACCTGCCGCAGTCATCATCATTGGATAGATCCGTTCCGACGCACTGGCAGCGACAACCACTGCTTTATAACCCGCAATCGTAGCCATAGATGAAAGAACATCCATACTCTGCGCCCGGCTAATGCGTGGAATAAGTTCCATCGCAACAGTGGTGACGCCTTTATCAGCCATCAGAGCGAACTTATCCGCTTTGCCCAGCGGATCCATAAGGCCTATAAGTAGCTGACCTTGTTTGGCAAATGCTGCAGCTTGCTCAAAAGCGGCACCGGCTAAATTTACCTGCAGTACAATATCCGAGACCTGATAAATATATTCACAGCTTTCGGACAGTTCAGCGCCTGCGTCAACATAACTCTCATCGCTGAAACCCGCAGCGTTACCCGCTCCGCATTCCACAACAAAGCTAACGCCCCGGTTTGACAGATCCATGACATTTTGCGGGGTAAGCGCAACCCGGGCTTCATTAACCGGACTTTCCTTTGGGATACCTATTTTCATATTTATACTCCCCAAAACCGTTCCACTTTCATCAGGCAATAGAAGGCCTGTGCGCGTGAAAAACACGCACAGGCTTTGCTACTGATTGAATTACCTATCCGGGACCGGAATTAGTTTTTTTTAGATTTATATTCAGAGATAAACTTTTTTAGTTACAGGCTTGATTCAAGACCGCCTGAACCAGGACATTACAACCGGCATTAAGATCTTCCGGTGAGGCATTCTCTGCCTCATTGTGGCTGATACCATTCTCACATGGCACAAACACCATGCCTGTTGGGGCTACACGAGAGATATAGCAGGCATCATGGCCAGCACCACTGACGATGTCACGGTGACTGTAGCCAGCATCAACAGCAGCCTGACGTACGGATTCAACGCAACCTGTATCAAATGGTACTGGTGGCGAGTACCAGATCTCTTCAAACTTCATTTCCAGGCCCTGCTCATCAGCAATTTTTGCGCTCACTTCGCGTAGCTGTTGATCCATCTTAGACAGTACTGCATCATCCGGATGGCGGAAATCAATGGTAAAGAATACTTCACCCGGGATCACATTACGGGAGTTCGGGAACACCTGCATCAGGCCGACAGTTGAACAGGCATTAGGCTGATTAGTTAAGCCGATCTGATTCACTTCATCAATGATCTGAGCCGCACCCAGCAGCGCATCTTTACGACGCAGCATTGGGGTCGGACCGGCATGTGCTTCCTGGCCGGTCAGAGTAACTTCATACCAACGCTGACCCTGAGCATCTGTTACTACGCCGATCGTAGTTTCCTCTTCTTCAAGAATAGGTCCCTGCTCAATATGCGCTTCAAAGAACGCTTTTACCGGACTGCCTAAGTCATGCTCACCGGCATAACCGATACGCTGCAGTTCCTCACCCATGGTTTTACCATCCAGATCAGCCCTGCTCAGGCCATATTCCAGATCAAAAACACCTGCAAATACGCCTGAAGCAACCATTGCCGGAGCAAAACGGGATCCCTCTTCATTGGTCCAGATAGAAGCCTCAACGGGGTGGTCCGTTTCAATATTGTGGTCATTCAGGGTACGGATAACTTCAAGGCCTGCCAGCACACCATAAACACCATCAAACTTACCACCGGTAGGCTGAGTATCAATGTGACTGCCCATAACGACAGGTGGCAGATCATTATTCTTACCAGGACGGCGGGCGAAGACATTACCCATTTTATCAACACGAACGGTACAACCTGCATCCTCACACCAGGATACGAACAGATCCCGGGCCTGTTTATCCAGATCAGTCAGAGCGAGACGACAGCATCCCCCCTTTTCGGTACCACCGATCTCTCCCATTTCCATCAAACTGTCCCAAAGGCGCAGCTTATTTGTTGTTATGTTTTTCATCGCTGAATAGCTCCTTTCTTGTTGTCTTGGCTATGCCCCTGGCAATACAGGACTACCGAATATTTACCACACGGTAAAAGTTAGACTATTTTTACCACTTGGTCAAATATTTTTATATAGAGGACATTCCCCATAAATTCAAATAGTTATATGAATAAAATATAAATAAAGCCTGTTAGATAGCGTTTTTATCGAAGGGAAAAGTCAGTTTTGCATATTAGATATTAATAAAAACGCATAACTTAATACTGACGAACTATGAACAGATAAGATTCAGATAAGTGATCACTTACCCTATTACAAACAAGCCAGAATCAGAGACTGACCAGATGACCCAGCTTTCGCTGTTTGGTTTTCATGTAGCCCAGATTCTGAGCTTTATAAGCCACCTGAATAGGTAACCTCTGAGTAACTAAGATCCCCAGCTCCTGGAGCCCTTGTACTTTTTCCGGGTTATTAGTTAACAACTGAACCCTGCTGATATCTAACGATTTCAACATGCTAGCTGCGATAGTGTAACTACGGCCATCAACGGGTAAACCCAGTTCCAGATTCGCGTCGACCGTATCGAGCCCCTGATCCTGTAACCGGTAAGCTTTAAGCTTATTACTCAGGCCGATACCACGACCTTCCTGACGCAGATAGATTAAGATTCCGCAGCCAGCTTCGCTGATGACTTGTAATGACTGTTCAAGCTGCTCACCACAGTCGCAACGCTGGGAACCAAACAGATCCCCTGTGGCGCACTCAGAGTGGATTCTTACAATCGGAGCGAAGTCTTCCGAGGGGTCTCCCATCACCAGCAAAATATGTTCTTTAGCGTCATCCTGATCGGTAAATACCGTCATGCTAAACTCGCCATACTCTGTTGGCATAGGCACGGTGACAGATTGAGAATAACCTGATAATTTGGTTTCAGTACACATAACGACCTCTTTGCAGTCAGCTCTGATATTGTTCCCCTGATCCCTGATAAAAAAGTCAGTACCGTACCGCCGGCTCGGACGGTGGTACGGTACTTAGCTCAAACCTTACTTGGTAAATTTAGGGATGATGTGCTTACCGTATTTTTCTACGATATTTTCCTCATCTCCGTTATCCAGATAGATATTGAATTGAGTGGTACCTGCCTCTTCCAGCTGCTTCAGCTTAGAGATATGGTCATCAACAGTACCCAGAACACAGAACTCATCAACAATATCTTCAGTGATAAAATCCAGGAACGGGTTATCACTCTGGCCATGCTTCGAGTAATCATAACCCTGACGGTTTTTGATATAAGAGGTCAGACTTTCTGGCACAAGGCCACTGTCGTCGCCGTACTTTTCAACGATATCTGCAACATGATTACCGACCATCGCAGGGAACCACTTAGTCGCTTCAAGGCAGCGCTCTTTAGTACCAAAGTAAGCCGGAGCAGAAGCGATTACCTGATAGTTACTCATATCACGGCCAGCTTCCTTACCCGCTACGATCGCCTGATCTTTAAACCACTGAACCAGCGCTGGCGAACCGATCTGGAGTACTACACCATCACCAACCTCACCGGCGGTTTTCAATGCTTTAGGACCATAAGCACCGATATATACAGGCAGCTCATAGCCTTCAGCCCATGGGAATTTAACCGGTGCCGGACAATCGCCATACTGCACCTCTTCACCGCGAACCATCGCCTTAACTTTGGTGGTAAATTCAGCAACCCGCGCCAGGTTAGCCGGCTTTTTACCCAACACCCGGACACCACTATCACCACGGCCCAGACCGACATGAAAACGACCATTACTCTGCAGTGCCATGCTGCCAAACAGGCTGGCGGCCTGTGACCAGTCACGGGCATTAGGATGAGTTACACATGGGCCGAAGCTGATCTTAGAGGTATGCTCCATACACATAGCCATAGCAGGATAAGACTCACGCCACAGTACATGGGAGTCGTAGAACCAGCAGTGTGTAAAGCCGGCGTCTTCTGCCTGTTTTGCCAGGTTACGCGCGCGCTCAGGGCTGATAAAACCTTTAAATGTAATACCGAAATCCATAATTATTCTCCTAGTCAGGACTGTATTGTTTTTTTTGTGTAGCTTTTATAGGTAACTCTTAATGATCAGGCGCCCAGATCTTCACACCGGCGTGGGAGAACGGAACCTTCTTGGAAATATTCAGACGAATCAAAATCGGGGTAATCGCTTCTATGCAGCGGGCATTAACCGCAGGGCCAGCGTTATATGCCTTCACATCCAGGCTTGAGATCAGGTCCATGACCTTCTCTTTCGCTGCAAGGTTATTACCACACACCAGAATGTCGCAGTTAATGGCATGATCCAGCTTATTCAGCGTCGCGGCTGACACATTGTGCAGCGCTCCAACAACCGGAATTTCATCACCCAGCAGAGCCTGAGCAGCTTCAGTTGCTGAACCTTCAGCTGGCATATCCACAGCCTTAGGATCACCGTCAGCCAGTGGCACAACGATATCGACCAGAATTTTGTCAGACAGCTCACCCTTAATGGCTTCGAGGGTGGCATTGTGAGCAGAGAAAGGCACAGCCAGAATCACAATCTCATCAGCCGCGGCGGTCGCAGCAGCATTATCTGCACCGCTGATAACACCGGAGATACCCGGTTGCAACGCATTCAATTCGACTGCGATTTCTGCAGCGCGTGCACCGTCACGTGAACCAAGCGCCACATCAACACCGGCAGCGGCAAAACGAAGCGCCAGCCCTTTACCTTGTGGTCCAGTGCCACCCAAAATAGCAATTTTCATCTGAATAGATCCTCTTGTTGTGGTCGTACAAGATCGAGAGCGGAGCTTTCACTCCTTTCCCAGTCGACGCCTTTAAAAATCAAAACCGGCATTTTGCCGTCTTTACTCATCAATAAACCGGACGCCGCCGCAATCTCATCCGCCAGGGCTGGTACGGTCACAGACAGTACTCGCCCGTATGCATCTTTCTCACCCGCCAGATCAACTTTACTGGGTACATTAGCCAGACCGATTGCGACATTGACCAATCCCATCCGCCAGGGGCGTCCAAAGGTATCGGTAATAATGACGCCGAGCGTTTTTCCACTAGCCTCTTCTAAGTCCCGACAAATGTTTCGGGCACTGGCATCAGGGTCTTTCGGCAACAGGATTACATTTCCGGGCTCATCAACATTAGATTCATCTACCGCTGCATTGGCGCAGATAAATCCCAGTCGATGTTCGGCAATAATGGTGCCTTCAACCTGTTCAGGTCGTTTAGAGGCCCGGACTACTCTTGTGGACTCTGATAAAACAACTTCAACTTTGCGGGGGTCTTTTTCTAATTTCTCAGACAGCTCAATTGCTTCTGCCGAAGGGTTTATATCATTAAGGTTTACTATCTGACCTTCTGATTTTGAAACGACCTTATGGGCAATAACGATAATATCGCCATCATCGAGGCACATATTATTTTTATCCAGGGCGGCCATTATGTTTTCTGAAAGATCATCACCAGGTTTAATATCAGGAATACCTGGCAAGGCTTTAATTATTACGTCAGAACAACTCAGGTTATTCATAAAAACCTCTTATGCCGTTTTTTTATCAAAAGTAATATCAATTTTTTGCAGATCTTCGGGACGATCCACATCAAAAGAGAGACGTTCCAGGTATAACCTTTTAGTCTGCAAACCGAGCTCAAAAGCGGTTAGCAGATGGACCTGGCTGGAGTTTGGACCATAGCTGAACGGAATAGCGTCCGGTGGTGATGTCAGCAGAGCGTTGCTGCCTCCATCATATGATGGGCACACTATGACCGAACGCTTACTGCGTGGATAACTCAATAAACAGTCCAGCTCATGAGCGTCCAGCTTTTCGATATCACCAGGCACTATCAGCTGTGAATCGAAGTTGCGCTGTACATTAAATTCAGTGGCAGAACTGACCGCAGCGTTAAGGCCAGACAGCTTATCTTCAAGTAAAACCTCCGCCCCTAAAGATTCAGCAATAGATTTAATTCGGGTAGATTCTGTTACAACTAACAAATCATGTTCCGGATAAGTATCTTTAAAGAACTGAACATTTTGTTCAAAAAGAAAAACAGCTAGGTTTTTGCGCTGATTTCGGCTTAAAACCTTTGCAAGTCGCTGCTTAGATCGCTCAGGGCTCTTCATAGGAATGACAATACAGGTTTTCATTTATTCACCCCTAAGCTACAGAATTTAATAAATAATCGGACTGACTTCCCTTATCATATTTTTTAACTCTGTTATCAGAGTCAGCATCCATACTGTCTTTGCAGGCAGCCTCATATAAATGAATAATCGTTTCAGAAAGGCGTACCTTATTAGCCCGCGTCACCATCAGGGTATCGGTAGCTAAAACATGATTAACTTTTTCCGCCAGTTGCGGCACAAAAGTACGATCTAACTGATCAATTATCAGGGCATCGATTACACCATGGTAAAAATCGGCCACTCCTGAAACATCACTGCGATATCCAAGAGCCTGCATCATCCGGTCTGCTGGCCCCTTAACCGTCTCGCCAGCAATAATAGGTGATACAGCAACCTTGAAAGCGGCACTTTGTGCAAGCGCTTCCGATATACCCGGCACTGACAGAATAGGATTGATACTGACAACCGGATTGCTCGGCGCTATAACAATGACATCGGCCTCAGCGATGGCTGCCAGGGTTTCCCGGGTAGCTGAAGCCTGTTCAATACCACTGACCCGGACATCGATCACTTCCGGTAAACATGACCATTTAACAAAGTAATCCTGAAAAGCGATCCAGCCATCTTCAGTTTTTACCTGGGTTTGAATGCAATCATCCGTAGGCAATAAAATAGGAACTTCTACGCCGTATGATCCGGCAATCCTGGAGGCTATGTCTGTTGGCCTTACACCCTGCTGCCTTAATCCGGTCCTGAATATATGGGTAGCAAAATCTTTATCACCCAGATACATCCAGGTATCTGCACCCAGTTTGTTAAGATTGTTGAGGACCTGATTACTTTCATTCTTCAGCCCCCAACCCTTCTCTTTATCAATCTCACCGGCCAGAGTGTAGGTCAGGGTATCGATATCCGGAGAAACCCAGAGCCCGTGGAATTCCTGATCATCCGCCACGTTGCCAATAATCTTGAAGCTCTCTGCGTGGCGACTATTAGCAAAGCCTTCAGCCATTTTTGCACCGCCTACGCCACCAGAAAGCAGCAGGACTTTAATATCTGATGAATTGTTCATGCGAATACCCCGCTGGTTGCAATCAGCTGGAAGCCCGACTGGCTTTCTGAAGTCACACCTGATGCAGCGTAATCATCGAAACGCTCAACGACGCCATACAGGGTATTTCTGCGCACAGGATCCCTGCCCGCAGCGGAAATCATCCGAATCATGTCCTTAGGCACAATCTCCTGACCATGCTTACCACCGGCAGCTCTGGAGATGCTTTCATTCATCAGGGTTCCGCCCAGGTCATTCGCGCCGGACCTGAGCATCTGCTGAGCATATTCAGGCCCCAGCTTGACCCATGACGCCTGAATATTATCGATCCAGCCATTTAGCATCAGACGGGATACGGCATGCATGCGGATATTTTCTTCAGCAGTCGGACCAGGCCTGACATTAGGTGTGTTGATATACAACGGGGATTCATAATGAACAAAACCCAGGGGGACAAACTCAGTAAAGCCACCGGTTTGCTTCTGTATCTTGCGGATCGTATTCAGGTGCGCAGCCCAATGCTTAGGCTCATCGATGTGGCCATACATAATAGTTGCTGTGGTCGGCAGACCCAGCTCATGAGCGGTGGTAATAATTTCAACCCACTGCTCTGTCGTGAGCTTATCTTTGGTAAGCTGCTTACGAATTTCTACATCCAGAATTTCAGCGGCAGTACCTGGCATTGAACCCAGGCCGTGATCGATCAGGTCCTGAATAAACTCAGCTACGGACACTTTACTCTTAAGTGCACCAAACCAGATTTCGAAGGGTGAGAAAGCGTGGATGTGAATTTCAGGAACCCGCTTTTTAATCGCTTTTAGAATGTCCCGGTAATGACTGCCCTTAATATCCGGATGCAGCCCACCCTGAATACAAACCTCTGTCGCACCTTTATGCCATGCTTCCTCCGCCCTGTTAGCAATCTCTTCCAGATCCAGAAGCTCGGCCTGCGCATCATCTTTACGCTTAGCAAAACCACAAAACTTACAGCCCATATAGCAGACGTTGGTGAAATTAATATTGCGGGTGATAACAAAACTGGCTTCATTACCTGTAGCTTTCTGACGTAGGTAGTCCGCTGTTGCCACCAAGGCATCCAACTCGTCACCTTCGGTATTGAACAATGCGATCGCATCGCTTTCTTCCAACTCCTGACCATTCAGGGCACGACTGAGAATTTCACCGATACGTTTTTCGATACCGGAAAACAGGTTAATCAGTGATTGTTTTTCTGATTTTTCACTATCCAGACTTAATACACTCGGAGCATTCATAATTCTTTCCTTAACCTTGTTTCGATGCCATATAAAAAAAGACTTGGCTTTCTACAAAGGCACTGCAGCAAATCTGCCGCAACGGTGTTGAACAAACCGGTAGGGAATAGCGATCAATTACGAAGTGATATTCAGAGAATGCAGCGGTCTCTTCCGTTCTCTTACAGGCTTTCTCTTGCTCGCCTGCTGCTGCAATCTCCGGTAGCTGATGAAGCCGTTCTAGCTTTATGCCCATCAAACCCAGTCTCCGTATTTATTTTTATTCTCGATATAAGGTTTGTACCAACAAACTTTTTACCAAACGGTAAAATAAATACTAGACCAATACTTACCAAATGGTCAAGAAAAAAAACAAAGCAACTAGACAACGTCAATAAATCTGTCGATAGAACAGGTTAATCAATTGTTTCTAAACGATTTAAAGAGAAAGCCCTATGAAAAACCTAACTGCAAGCTGGTGTAGCCAGGGGCGAATCAGATCAAAAAACGCTAATAGAAGAGAACTCTGAACAGTCGAAGTCTGTTTGAAATTGTCAGGCTTCAGAGGTTTTTTGAATAATCAGGGGAGGATGTAACAAGCAGATACTGGGGTGTGTAGCCGGAGATAAAACTCAAAAACGGAGGTACAAGGCTATTGGATGCATATTTTATCCATCCATAGCCTTGCTCTTTAAGGGCTTACTTCAAGCCAATACCTTTAATAATGACATGAGTAAGAAAATCGGTAGCAGCTTGAAAATCTTCCTGCTCCAATTCATCCTTACCCAGTGACAGCTGTACCTGAGAAGAAAAGTCAGCATAAGTCTGGGTTGATGACCAGATCAGGAAAAACAGATGATATGGGTCGATAGGATCCAGCTTGCCTTCTTTTATCCAACCTTTCACCAACCGCACATCTTCTTCCAGTGCCGGCAGAACGTGAGATTTCAGGTGCTCTTTTAGAAAAGGAGCGCCGTTGATAATCTCTATCGCAAATACCTTCGATGCGTTCGGGTTGCTTCGGGACAGCTCAACCTTACCTCGGATATAGTTACGGAGCATTTCAGCCGGGTCCTCGCCCTCCTGCGTCAGGAGCACCATCTTTTCAACCCACAAACCAAGAATGTTCTCCAGCAACCGATGATAAAGTACTTCTTTTGAAGAAAAGTAATAGAGTAAATTTTGCTTCGACATACCTGCCTTTTCGGCGATAGTCTCGACAGCAGTTCCGTTATAGCCATTCCGGGAAAAAATGTCCTCAGCTGCACGAAGAATTGTTGCTTCATGCTCCTCTCTGATACGAGAGCGCCGACGAGGTTTCTTTATCACTGCTTCATCCAATGAATTTGGCATTATATTTTAATCCACAAGTAAACTTTCTATACGCCCAATATTTTACCATATGGTAACTATATTATTATAACAATTACTCACGCTTTAGGCGCACCAATATTAATCATTAAAGTACCTTCCTCTCTGTACTTTTAACTGAATTGACAGTTATCAGACATACTTGCGCCTGATAGGTCCCCCTGTAAACTTCATCTGGGGTTCAGCTCCTAGACTCTGCAATTTTTAGGCTGTCGTGGTTTTGGGACTCTCTATTAACCGCCGCTCGTCCCGAGGAGGAAGCCCGAAGTAGTCTCGGTAGCACTTGCTGAAGTGTGGTGCAGAAACAAAACCGCAGGCCAAGGAGACATCAACCACAGATTTGTCGGTCTGAAGCAAGAGCCGACGAGCGCAGTTGAGTCGTAGCTCCATGTAATACCGGGTGGGAACGCATTGCAGGTATTTCTGAAACAGACGTTCCAGCTGGCGTCGGGAAACACCTACCAGTTGGGAGAGCTCATCGACACTCATGGGTTCCTCTATGTTTGCTTCCATCAGGGAAACCACTTCTATTAACTTCGGTTGACCCGTGCCCAATTGTAGCTTCAGCGGCGTACGCTGGTGATCGTTTTTGCCACGGATCCGGTCGCACATGAACTGTTCAGATATATTGGCTGAGAGCTTGCCGCTGTGGGTATCGGTGATTATCCTCAGCATCATATCTAAGGCGGCACTACCGCCTGCACAAGTATAACGGTCACGGTCAACTTCGTAGAGTTCGTCGCTCACCTGGAGCTTTGGGAATTCCTCACGCATGCTTGCAAGATTTTCCCAGTGGATTGTGCAGCTATAGCCATCCAACAGACCAGAACGGGCGAGTAGATATGCTCCTGAGCAGAGGCCGCCGAGTTTGACCCTCTTACGCTCCAGACTGCACAGGTACTTTTGCAGCATTTTTGAAAAACAACCTGATGCGTCCACACCAGAGCAGACGAAGAGGATGTCCAGTTGAGTGGCATCATCAATGGAGTGGTTGGGTGCGATCATCAGCCCATTGCTGGCTGCTATAGGATCCCCGTCCATAGTGATGACCAACCATTCATACAGCTTTTTTTCGCTTAGCCTATTGGCCATTCGAAGCGGCTCAACGGAATTGGTGAAAGCGATCATCGAATACTTCGGCATTAATAAAAAACCGAAACGAAGGGGCTGTTGCTGAGGTTTCATATGTTCTCATAAGCAGAGTGGCCAAAAAATTGAATTCACCATGCTGCAGTCCGTAGCTTTAAAAAAAGGATCTAGATAATCTCGGGCAATCACTCGCGTGCACACCCCTGACGGCAAACTACCGCCATTAGTTAAAGATCCAACTCGGGCGTTTCTTGCTGCCACTGAGTCGTGGCCAATTTTACTCGATTCACAGTTTCCACCTTATCTCACCAACAAGACACCAATAATCAGCATACTGACTATGTGAATGTATTTCAATTACCTCGCGACTTCCTTTGTCTACTTCCTAAACATCACAGTTGTAAACACAAGGAATCTACGGTCAAGTAAAAAGAATATTGGTAGCGTTTCTCTTGATTTCTTCGGCCACGGCACTCAGCTCTTCGGTGACGATGGTGATTTGAGTATTCATATCGCTTACTGAATTAATCTTCTCCGAGATGTTATGCAGGGCGCTGCTCGCCTGCTCTACCCGGTTGTGCAATTTATTAATCATGGCCTCAATCTCGGTGATTGACGCCTGATGCAGCTTGTAAGTGTACGAACTTCATCGGCAATAACCGCAAATCCTCGCCCCGTATCCTTAGCCCCTACTGCTTCGATCGCAGCGTTGAATGCAGCCTTTTCCACAGGATGTAATAACTCTGGATACAAGCTTAGATCGTAATATTACAATCTAATTAAATTCAATTAGCTGACCCTAATATATTTTCACCCCCTCTCAGCTGAGCCTCCAGGTAGCTGACACATACTCTCAACTTGGCAGATGTTTCTAACCTGGACGGATAGACTGCATAGATATCCGCCCTCTGCCGGTATTCAGGCAACACATGCATCAATACCCCCTTATGTAAAAGTTCTTCAACATTCCAAACTGAGCGCAATAGGATGCCATGACCGTTTAAACACCACTGCCGGGCAACATCACCATTATTAGTTGATAAAACCGTACCGGGCTTAACTGACTCCACTCCTTGTGGGCCCTCGAGTCGCCAAAGACCATAGCCCTGATCACGTTCTCGAATGCCGATACAGTGGTGCTCCACCAGATCGTCAGGCCGTTGCGGTACGCCCTGTTGTTTCAGATAGTCTGGCGCCGCGCAAAGCAGTCGGTAGTTAGATGCAAGTTTGCGTGCAATCAAATGTTGCGGCAATGCACCACCTACTCTAATCTCCAAATCGAACCCTTCAGAAACGGGGTCTATCGGACGGTCAAGCAGCTCCAGATCGACTTGTAATTCAGGATATTCAAAAACCAGTTGAGACACCAACGGAGCAATACACTGACTGCCAAAACCAGTACTACTGGCAATACGTAATACCCCTTTTGGAATCAGTTTATCCTGACTGATTTCAGCATTCATCTGATCCATGTTTTCAAGCATCCGCTGCCCCCAGTTAAAGGCAATCTTGCCCTCCAGCGTCAAACTCATATGACGAGCCGATCTTAAAAACAATCTGATATTGAGGTTTTTCTCAAGTAAAGCGATCCGTTTACTGACGTAGGCAGGAGATACACCTAAAAGATCAGAGGTAGCAGTAAAGCTGCCCAGGCGAGCAGCAGTTATAAAGACTCGTATGTCTTCTAGCGGCGGTAGCTTCTTCACGATATGTATTCTATAAATCAACAATAAAGCAATATAAACACGCAACGTGTTTTTGTAAAATAGAAACAATCATACATTTTGAAAATCCATTCACCACAATATAAGGGCCTCGAATATGGTTTCAGTTAATATTGCAGTCATCCCCGGAGATGGTATCGGAAAAGAAGTAATCCCTGAAGGAATCCAGGCTCTGGAAGCTGCTGGACGAAAACATGGTATTAATTATAACTGGACTGAATTTGACTGGTCATGTGAGACTTACCATAGAACTGGTCGTATGATGCCTGAAGATGGAATAGACCAGCTAAGTAAATTCTCCGCAATCTATCTTGGTGCCGTTGGCTTCCCAGGGGTGCCAGATCATACCTCTCTCTGGGGACTGCTTATCCCTATCAGGCGTGCCTTCGATCAGTACGTCAACTTACGTCCCGTCAGGTTATTTGAAGGCGTTCCCTGCCCGCTCGCCAATAAAAAACCAGGCGACATTGATTTCTATGTAGTTCGTGAAAATGTTGAGGGGGAATATTCTGCTATAGGCGGTATCCAGTACGAAGGTACTGAGCATGAGATAGTTTCTCAGCAAAGCATTTTCACCCGCAGGGGTACTGATCGAATTCTGAAATATGCTTTCGATCTAGCCCAAAGCAGATCAGCTAAACATCTTAGCTCAGCTACAAAATCCAACGGGATTATCCACTCTATGCCATTTTGGGACAGCCGTGTAGCCGAGATAAGTAACGCCTATCCCGACGTAAAAGTTGATCAGTACCACATAGATATACTTACCGCTAACTTCGTTCTGATGCCCGAGCATTTCGATGTTGTTGTAGGCTCAAACCTGTTTGGTGATATCCTTTCCGACCTAGGTCCGGCTTGTACCGGCACCATCGCGATCGCCCCTTCAGCAAACATATGCCCAGAAGGTGATTTCCCCTCAATGTTTGAACCGGTACACGGCTCAGCCCCCGACATTGCGGGGCGAGGCATTGCCAATCCTATCGGTGCCATCTGGTCTGGTGCAATGATGATGCAGCACTTAGGCCACCAACAGGTGCACGACACTATGATGAGTGCAATTGAAGTTGTCTTGAGAGAAAAACATAATCTAACTCGAGACATGGGCGGCAAAGCCAGTACACGAGAACTAGGCCAAGCAATTATTGACGCTATCTGACCTTCATAAATACTAAGTTCAAAAGGATCTCACCGAAAAAAAATACAGGGGGAGGGTGCTTATTTTTTCACAAAAAACAAGTCCGATAGTTCTCTGGATCGATATAACATTGAGCTGCACTACTCAGCCCGGTAAACATCAAACCGTAGAAAGAACCCACTTAGTACAACATAAGCCGTTCAGAGTGGCTCTTTGGGCTTTAAGATACTTAGGGAATAGCTTACTGACATACCCTCCCCTTAACTAGCTAGTTAAGGAGGAGGGTATGTCATCTCGAATCAAAAGCCCAAGGTTACAGCTGCAAACAGAACAAGCGCTCCTGCTTTTCTAAAGCTAAATATTTTAACCAATTCGCACGAAGTTTCGATCTTATTGAGTTAAGTAATACGTTTAGCCATGATTCACTCTTATCATTATATCCTGCATAAACTCTCAACAGACTAGAATATAGTCGCCATGAAAATAATCTTAATAGGTATACTAATGTTTTTTTTCAGTTAGGTTTCACTTTCTAATAGTAGAGTAAAATTATGATTAATGAACAGCGAGGCCAATCATGAAAACTCTCACTATTCCAAGTATATTTATAGCAACCGCACTCATAGCACCTATCCAGACACAAGCTGGTCTTATGCAGCTAGGGCACAATACAGCTGAACAGAACGGAAAGGTTATAGTTGTAGATGAAAAGAAAAAGACTGTTAATCCTCACAAATTCATGTGGGATGAAGATCTCTATACACAGTAATATGCAAACATAAAAAAAACCACTTTATAAGTGGTTTTTTTATAAACGATAACAAAATAAATCTGAACACAATTTTCTATCTTAAAATTCCAGCCTCGCACGAATATCTAAGTATAGAAAATCATGAAATAGGATAGGACAATTTCAATCCTATCAGCTGATAGAACTATTTATTTAATTTCGTATATCGTAGTCAACCAGCTTGTTGCTAATAATCCGGATAACTCTGGACATTTCCCTGGCTAGATTAAGCAGCAGCAACCCAAAATCGATTGGGAATATTTCGTGGAGTTCATAAAACAGTGTACTGGATACCTCAAGAACAATGCTATCTTGACCAGCTTTCGCACTGCCTGTCCGGTCGTGAAGCCCAATCATCGCAACAAATCCAATTTCTTCTCCAAACACGTAGTCTCGAATATACGTACTTCTCCCCTCGTGATATTTGAAGAATGGTATAGCACCTTTCAAAACAACATAGAAACAGTCGCAACGGTCTCCATACTCAAATAAAAAATCACCTTTTTCCAACTGTAGGACTTTTCCCTCATCAAGCAGATACTTTATCGCCTTTTCTGATACAGCACCAAGCGTCGAACACTCCTTGAAGTAGCTAATTCCAAACTCTTCTATCAATTGGCTGCCTATCAAGGTACGCATTTCCAGCTCCCGGATCGAAGCGCAATCCAGCACGGACTGTCGTAGTGGTAAGTATAGGATAGAAAGTAAGTCTTGAAGATATGGCGGCACTAGAACGTAGACGACCGAAGACCGATCGCTATCGGCAAAGCTGAAGTGGTGTTCCATTGCCGCTCCCTGACTGAATGTAGTGATGCGGGTTATGCCACTTTTAGAAACTTATTCGCAGTTTCCTTAGGGAAATGGGATGGACTCCTCCTATCGGCATCTATGTGCCAGATTAGAAGTATACGACTAATCAATGAGAGGGAGTCCACATGAACATTATGGAATCGGCTTGAATTTAGCAAAGAATATTATTGAAGTATTTGGGGTTGATGCTCAGGGTAAAGAAGTTCAAAGCAATACCCTCAAACGAAATAAAGTCCTGGAGTTCTTCTGTCAATTGGAGCCCTGTATTGTTGAAATTGAAAGTTGTGGTGGCGCTCACTACTGGGCACGTAAGCTGAGTAAACCAGGTCATGGGTGCGTATGGTGGCCCTCAGTTTGTCGCACCGTATCGCAAAGGCAGCAAGAATGACCGTAATGATGCCGAAGCAATCTGTGAAGCTGCAGGCCGTACAAACATGCGATTTGTCCCGGTCAAAAACGAGGAGCAGCAAGCTATTTTGACCGTGCATCGAGCCCGCTCCCTGCTGATTGGAGAGCGAACTGCATTGGTTAATCAGGTTAGAGGATTTCTGACGGAATACGGGATCGTGCTGCCGCAAGGGCATAGTCAGGTTCGTTCTCAGCTTCCGAGTATTTAGGAGGATGCTGAGAATGCATTACCGTATCTGGCCCGAGAAGTCTTTGCCGATCAGTATGCGCGCCTGTGTGATCTGGATCAGTTCATTCTGGGCTACGACCGCAAGATCGAAGCCTTGGCTAAGGACCAGGAAGAAACAAAACGCCTGATGCAGCTGGAAGGCATTGGTCCTTTAACCGCAACGGCTCTGGTCGCAACAGTGGGTAATATCAAACAGTTTAAAAACGGTCGACAGTTTGCCGCCTGGCTGGGGCTGGTTCCCCGGCAATGGTCATCTGGAGGAAAAGCACGACATGGCCGGATTACCAAGCGCGGCGATGTCTACCTGAGAACACTGCTGATACACGGTGCACGAACGGTGATGCGCTACCTGGAGCAGAAGGATGATCGCAAAAGTCTGTGGGTTAAAGCGGTTAGGGAGCGACGCGGATTTAACAAAGCGGCAGTCGCGTTGGCAGCCAAGCATGCTCGAATTTTATGGGCAATGTTATCGAAAGGTACCGAATATCAATTGGTAAGGGCCTAATTAGAACGAGTTGAAGGTAATTGCAACGAGAATAGTATGATGGCATAACAGGTTGAACCGACGTCAGCAAAACCTGAGTTCGCAGTGGGCCTTTAAGGCCGGTAGGGAAATGAGGAGCTGGCGGGCGGATCTCCATCAGGGTCCGAGCTAAAAAGTAGCTCACTAAAGAGAGCGGATACAAGCGAGCAGTTAAACCGGAAATGTCAGCCATTAAACTCTTGCCAAACCGGGGGAGTCCATACAAACAGGCGAATAAGTCACTTATGTTCTATACAGGATATTGAGCGTCAAAATGCACGAAAGGCAGTCCATAAAAATGTCTAGACCTTTTCACACAGCCTGACACTGTAGAGAGCCGTTCTAGAACCGCCCGGTGGCTTTCAGATCTATTCGTTAACGATTTTCGGCATACAATCAGTATGCCTGTAATTAGCGTGCCGCTTGGATGCGAAGCCTTAACCTCTAATCGTTCGGATAACCAGAAGCCTAATAGACTTGTTCACAGCTTCCTCATCTAACATTTTCATAGTTATTAACAAGGCCGATCAACTACTAATAATCATCATTTCCTGCTCAATAATATAACCTTTCTTAATTCTTGCTTATAAGGATTCTACTAACGAAGTAAACCTAACGTTGAATAAAATAAAGCCCCACCAATAACAAGATCATACCCAAGATTCTAGACGGCGTGACCTCAACAACCAAAGCACCGAAAAAACCAAAATGGTCGAAAATTAAAGACATTAATAACTGACCGACAATTGCTGCCGCCAGCATGTTAGCTACACCAATTTTCGGCATCAGATAAAGCATACCGCTAACAAAAAACACACCTAAAAAACCGCCACTATATAAATACCAGTCAACTCCCGCGATACGCTTCCAATCGGGCAAACTAGCCTGAACAAACAACAATACGCTTATACAGGCAATTGATCCGCCAAGATACGAAACCAATGTTGCTTGCATAGGATGAGTTAGGGCGACTCCTAAACGAGCATTAAGAGCCCCCTGGATGGGCAATAAAGCACCAACGGCCATCGCAATTGATAATAACCCCCAATTCATAACCACCCTTTAAATAAATACACGTAATGTTTACCCGACAAACTTCTTCGATATCCTAAGTAACCTACTAACAACTCCCATGCCCACTGACCACTCTATAGCCCGCAGTGAAATCAATATACTTACTAACAGCTTCTCAAAAGTGCTTTAAGTGATTCAATGCAAGGATCGATTGATGGTAATCTGAGTGCTAACAGAGCTGTTAATAACTACAACACCATTCGCTTCTCTGATTAGCTTATTTCAATCAGTATTACGGCAACTATGTGATCAACGGACCCCTTTCTTTCACTCCACTTCTGTTACCGAAGAACTATCCATTTTCACACATGAAGCTCTATACCAATTAAGATAACTTCCTAGATATTGCTTCAGGTTGATAATGCTGTTTGGCAGGCTTTTAAATTTAGCGTGTTTAGTGAGAAGCACACCCAATCAAAGGACCATCATGAAGGCAAAAAGATATTCTTAAGACTCTTTTACCCCCACCCTCAGTATCCATCAGGGGCCAAAGAAGCCTTGAAACCATCAAGATCAGGGGACATTTTTATCTGACAACTTAAGCGCGAGTTATCTTGAACATCGAAAGCCAGCTCCAGAAGATCAGCTTCCTCATCGTTTGGCGCAGGAATTCGACCAAGCCACTCATCATCAACATATATATGGCACGTGGCACAAGCACAACAACCACCACATTCAGCTTTAACCGGCAATCCTGCCTCACGCACAATTTCCATGATTCCCCAGCCGTCCTCGGCAGCCAGCTGGTGATCTGCACCATTTCTGTCAGTAATAATAATATTCATGTTAGCCCCGCTATAGCTCACGCCTCTACCGTTATATTGAGACGCTTAGTAATTTAATTGTTATCTAAGAAAGATCCATTACAAGTATTTATAAGCACATATCTGCTCATGCGCACATAGTCAGTATACTGATCTTATTTAGAATCTACCACAACCAACAAAGCAGTTCAACCAAATCATCCTTATGACCCTTTATGCTCAAATATCAACCAACCCCGATCCACTCTCAGAGATATTCTGCTACAGCACCGCTACACGGTGAACGAACAGAAACCGGGGCTTTATAAGATAAAGACATTTGACAGTCGAGAGTTAATCAGTACACTGTTTACTCTACTTAGTTAGTAAAACAAGCCCTGAACATTTAGACACTGTTTCTTCGTTAACTACCGGAAATCTACTGTATAGTATCAGTATGTAGATTCTGAAAACTAACGATTACGAGAGATATCAATGTGGCTGACACAAACATCGAAGGAAACAATAACCCCATGCCTCTATGGAGACGCCCCGGCTTTCTGATTCGCCGTACTCACCAAATCCACCAAACCCTCTTCCTTAAGGAATGTTCGGAATATAATTTGACACCTATACAATACGGAGTGTTAACAGGCCTATTAGAAAACCCTGGTATTGATCAGATTACCTTAGCCCGTGAAGTAGGTATTGACAGAACCAATGTTGCTGACGTTCTACAGCGCCTTGAAAAAAGAAAGCTAGTCGTAAGAGAGACTGCTGAACATGACCGCAGAATGAAGCTGGTCAACCTCACCGCAGAGGGGAGAAAAATTCTGGCTGATATGTATCAAGCCATGATGAATACACAACAGAAGCTTCTGGCGCCTCTCAACGAGCAAGAACAAGAACAGTTCTTAGACTTGCTTGTTCGCCTTGTTAATGAGAACAATCATCTCGGACGCACTGACTTCAAACTCAAAAAAATTGATATGTGAGATAAATATTAATAATATATGGCCTTAAGACAATGACACCAATGCCTTATTTAAAAATTGTTTTGGACATAAATCTATCTCATCCAATTGACCTCCATGACTTTATTAATCCTCTTTTAGCAGAGAGAGGTTAACCCGAGAATGCTCATATAAAGCTAACTCTAATTCCACCAATTCAAATCTAAATAGTGGAATAAAAAGTGTTATTTCAATTCAGTTACTGACACAGTCCGATAGTTTAAAACCCCGAACTATCCGAAAAACCAATTCTCAAGTGCTGAGATATCTCAGCACCTTTAAGTAAACACAACTGACCAGTACAACCATTTATCCAGCACTAACTTCTTCAAAACCTATCCTGCCCTAACAAAAAAGACAATTAATGAATAAAATTATAGACCTAATAAAAGAACACCGATCTATTAGAAAGTTTACAGAACAAGAAATCCCAGATAACACGGTGAGTGAACTCATTCTAGCAGGCCAATCAGCTGCGACATCCAGTTTCATTCAAGCCTGCACCGTAATTCAAGTAAAAGATACTCGTAATCGAGAATTAATAGCAGCAATGGCTGGCAACCAAAGCTATGTATCATCAGCCCCTGTATTTCTTGTATTTTGTGCAGATTTTCATCGCCTGTCGCTTTGTAGTAAAAAACACAAGCAGGACATGCTATCAGGCTTCACCGAACAGCTAATCACTGCGACAGTTGATACATCACTATTTGCTCAAAATACAGTCATCGCAGCTGAGTCATTAGGCTTAGGTAGCGTCTATATTGGCGGTATTCGTAATGACCCCCATGCTGTAAGTAAACTCCTGGAACTGCCAGAAAATGTCTACCCAGTATTCGGCCTGTGCCTAGGCTATCCTGATCAAAATCCTGAAATAAAGCCACGCTTGCCACTTGAACTAATTTTCAAGCAAGAGAAGTATTCTTCAGTGAAAGACAACCAACTCATTAACGACTACGATGAAGTTACCCTGAAGTACTACAAGACTCGAAATGAGAATAATAAAATTGAGCCTTGGAGCAAGCAAATGAGCGCAATGCTAAGCAAAGAATCTCGCCCTCATATGAAAAATTTTCTTGAACAACAGGGATTTAAATGCAACTAATACTACAATCACCTGAACATCAGATGGTATTCCCCTTTTTATTACTTCATTATCAGCGTCTCTAGACTTTGACATTAGCTCCCAGCGCTTTCCGAAGAATTCGGATATCGAAGCAGTTATACAAGCCTCCGAACGAACCATCCCCTGGGATTACACGACGTATAGAGATATCAAGCAGGCTATTTCACTTACTTAAACTCTACTACTGAAATAGCGAGCCTAGTTGATAGTGAAGCAGCAGGATACTAAGATAAAATAGCTTCAGGGAGAGCTACGCCAGCCTACCGAGGAAGGTCACGCGAATTATAGCCCGGGTATCGATCCATTATTGATAGTATTCTAGTGAGATAAACCACAGAACAAAGTGATTAACCGTTCAGTAAAATCAACCCTCTTAAAGCTATGGTTGGCAGGACTTTCTGATAATTTATTAGCAAAAGTATTATAATAATCCATAGCAACGTAAATCATAATTCTGCATAAATTATTTAAATCCGATTGAACATCTAACCCATCAAAAACAAAAACAAAAGAATATTTTAAACTTGCTAAATATACTTAATAAATTAGCAGAAACTTTCATTACACGAAGAAGTTTTATTCAATCACCCCTGCAAGGCAAGAGTATAACAGACAATCATTATTGACTAGAAAAGTTGACTTTTAAATCCACCACTAATAATCGTAAAAAGCTAGTGACCTAATTCTTTTATATAACTAAATCACTAGCCGCTGGAATGCCATTTAACAACAAGGTCGCAGAATATAAGATCAAAATTTGATCACGACCAGGGAGATCAAATAAGCAATGTAATACAACGCCCGAGGGCGCTGTATTACAGGTTTTATAACTAAACAGGATAAACTAAAGAATTATCTAATTGCAAATCGTCATAGACACAAGCACGCTTTTTGAGCTTAAGCTCTCCAGCCTCTACGACAAATGTGTCAATGTATTGACCTACCTGATGGGTCGTTGTTTCCGGCTTATCGTGAAGTGTTTGCATCAACATATAGTTAGCCGATGCTGTAATTTCACCACCTTCAATTTTTTCAACGAAGGTATTAGTAATAAAATGTCGTAAATAACGCGGAGCAAACATTGCTGTGTGAGCGATAGCAACTGCACGATCTCTCATCATCGCCCGGCCTTCGCAGTAGATCAATCCGACTGGAAGGTCATTTTCATAGTTCTCTCTACCAGTAACAATATAGAACGCATCGGACGTAAAGAAAGAAGGCCAATCAGTTAAAGTGCCATCATCAAGCACACGAGCGTATTCATTGTTAAAGTGAGTAACAAGCACCGATAGCGCCTGCGTGTCTTTATCTTTTACCAGCTGTTCAAGATTCATAATTAATTCCTAATTCAACTCAAGCGATGCCCATTTTTTCGCGCCAAGCCTTATACATGCCCCGAATTGTTGCTTCAGAAATCAATGTATCGGCCGTCCCGGTTTCTCGGGCCGGATCCAAGGCAACGAAATGATCACCAGGAATTGAGTTCTTCATTCCGTCTTGTACAAACTTCATCGCTTCGTTGTCTTCCATACCCAGGAAGCCGGCAGGACCCATCAGGTTACCCTGACGCAAACGATGGCGAGTCATCTCTTCAGAGTCTCCCTCAAAGCCGAACATAGTCCAGTTCATCACGAACTCATTTGGACCATTCGGAACTATCTGCCGCACTCCAAGAGTATTCAGCTCGCGCTGAACGATAAGATTTGGCCAGATTGTTGACATAGTCACAGTCCAAGGCGAATCAAACTCTTCGACATACTCAAGGAACTTCGCATCCTCAAGCTTAAAATCATCGCGATAAGCACGCATTTCTTTGACTGTACTTTCATCGACATTACCACCTCGAGCAGAGGCCATTACCCCGTGGAAACCTGATGGATCACTCAGCATTGAGGACTTGTTTCCCGCAACCAGAAGCCCGAATGTAACCAGGAAGGTATGCAATAGGGTAGCATGGTATGGATCTTTCAGGTTCTCATGATAGAGCTTCCAGTTACCTGGAAGGGTATTCTTATAATATCCAAGAATTGTCAACTTCCGACCGTCAAAGGTCGCATCGAATTCCTTAAGAACCTCTTCACCCAAATACTCTTCAAGTGATGGCATCTCCTCCTCGAATGACGCAAAAATAACGCCTCCGCGGGTAGTAACATTTAGCTGCGTTAATGCATGATCACAACTCTTAAAGTCTTTCGGCATACCACCTTTGCCATCGACACCACGACGGAAGGGTACACCGGCAAGGTTACCTTTAAGATCATAAGACCACTGGTGATAAGGACAGACAAACTCGGAAACATTGCCGCGTAAATCTCGTGCAAATTCAGCAGCCCGATGCACGCAACGGTTCAAAAATACGTTGATACCACCGTCTTCATCACGGCTAACAACTACAGGCGTTGGGCCAACATAGCTACGGACATAATCGCCCACATTTGGTATTTCAGCCTCAAGAGCAACATAGTTCCAGCTGTCTGCATGAAATATTTTTTCTACTTCAAGATCATGGATAGCTGGATCGGTATAAACCCAATCAGGTATTTTTGTCAGCCCTTCTTTAGGCCATACGTAGTAATCGTTCAGATTCATATCATTGACTCCACTTGTTGCTATCAATTGTCCAGGCTTAAGACCATGCTGCGCTTCAGCTGGGGATTTACGATCAGACTCCAACCAGGCTTTAAGGGCATCGATCGATAAACCTTGAGCTAACCACTTTCGGCCATCGCGTATTGCAACAGGCGCATCAAAAGCGACAATTCCCGTTAATTTCTCACCATCATGTATATAATAGGCAGCGCCAGGCTGACCTTTCTGCTCATCAATAATCGCTTGATGATCCGCCTCAGGCGTTCCCAGCATTTGGATGTTGATGCCGAATTGATCGGACCAAAACCAAGGCAAAACATCATAATTCGCACTTTCATCACCAGCCATATGACGGGCTGCAACTGCTGCCTGCTCCTGGGCATTTTGCCACGACTCCAGTCGACGACCATCCGGGCTGCCTGGCCAGGTGGCTACATCACCAGCCGCATAAACGTGTGCGTCAGACGTTAATCCGCTAGCATCAACTTTTATACCATTCTCTAACTGAATACCTGCTGCAGCTGCCAATTCAACATTAGGCACAGCACCAATACCTATAACAATCAGATCGACTTCTGGTGAATCACCAGTATCCAGTTCGATCTCTAAACCGTTGGCTGTAGAGTGAATACCCAAGGTTCTGGCTGAAGTAATGATTTTGACGCCTTTACGTTCCGCAGCCTGATGTACTCGCATTGCGGCAAAAGGATGTAGAACTCGCGACAATAGTCGAGGATTTGCTTCTATAACCGTCGCTTCTCCTCCTAACTCCGCGACAACTGAGGCAACTTCCAAACCAATAAAGCCGCCACCTACAACTCCCACACGGCGATCTTTTCCTAGAACCCTCTTCAATGAAATAGCATCATCAAGATTCCGCAACACATACACATGCGGCAAGTCAGCTCCCTTAATATCAGGGATTCGAGGTCGAGAGCCTGTCGCAATCAACAGCTTGTCATAATTTATCTGTGATTCATCGCTAAGCTGAAGAGTCTTCGCTTCAACGTCCAGAGAGTCCGCTAATACACCACCGCGAAAATCAACGTTAAGCTGCTTCATACGTTCATGTGTTAAAAGATGACAAGAATCAGGACCGCCACGTCCTAATAGGACATCCTTAGACAGAGGCGGTCTCTCGTAAGGAGGGTGCCATTCTTCACTAATTACCTGAATTTTCCCTGTATAACCCTGATCCCTCATCGTATTGATAGCACTGGCCGCGGCCTGACCACCACCAACAATAACAAAGTTGCGATCATCGACCGGCAGAGCTTCTATCTCAGCGCCACTCTCTGCTACAGCTTCAGTGTGCTCCGCTGCAGATTGAGAAATATCGACATATACACCACCGTCTTCAACCTTAACCAGGAACGTTTGAAGATCTTCTTTAAGCGGTGCACACTTTGCTTTACCAGTACGGATATCAAACAACCCCTGATGAAGAGGGCATTCAATGCAGCCGTCTTCAATAAATCCATCGGACAATAAAGCCGTTTGATGGGTACATATGTTATGAGTCGCATAATACTGGCCATCAATGCGATAAACGGCGATTGGGGTCTCTTCTATCGTGACTGCCATCACATGACCCTCGTCTAGCAGTCCCTCCGATTTACCCAGTAAAGTCCAAGCCATATACAAGCCCTCTTATTATTAATTATGTGGGTATGTAACCTAGAAATAAGTGTCAGACACACCATCCCAATAATTACTCTTTAACAAAGTTCAAAACTAACTAATCAGTATGCTGATTATATTAATATTGATCAGTATACTGAACATATATTTAAACACAACCCTCAAATAAACCTATTCGCTAAGTTCTATAACCTTAGCGTTAGCAGCTAGCATTAAATGCATGCCCCAAAAGAGTGACTCCTCCTCCCAACCCTTACTTCAGGCAAACATTAACCCCTGCTGCTCTTCAGTTTAATTACCTTCAAAAACTTCACTTCAACATGACCCAAGTCATTGCCAGCAGGCAATTCTGCATCACTTCCAGCATTGCCAATCTAAATTTAATCAGTATACTGACATATATTCAATCAATGCAATTTCCGAACTACCTGCTGCTAAAGCATTGTATTGAAAGAGATATACAGAACATCAAACGAGACAGTGTCTTGCGCTGTCAGTTGATGAAGCGAACCCACACAGGACAGTTAAGATGGCAAAAATCAAAAAAATAGCCTTGGAAGAGCACTTCATGACCCCAGGCTTCCAATCTTATTCCAAAAGTTATCAACAGCATCTAGAGCCACATGTCTTTGAACAACTAGCCCAAGCATTAACTGATTTCGATGAAATTCGTCTTGGTGAGATGGACAGAGCCGGCATTGATATGGTGATCCTTTCCCAGACAGGCCCAGGCGTTCAAGCTGAGCTGGACACACCTACTGCAATTGTACGAGCAAGAGAAAGTAATGACTTTCTTGCCGAGCAGGTCTCCCGCCACCCAACCCGGTATGCTGGATTTGCCTGTCTGCCCATGCAAGATCCGAATGCAGCCGCCAATGAACTAGAAAGAACTGTTACTCAACTCGGCTTTAAAGGCGCTATGGTAAATGGCCATACCAATGGAGTTTACCTCGACGACCCTTCTTACGATGTATTCTGGGAAAAAATGCAGGCTCTTGATGTGCCTCTATATTTACACCCAACCGATCCATCACAGCCACTTATTGCGGCCGAAGGCCACCCAGAGCTGGCTGGCGCCACATGGGGCTGGGGAGTTGAAACCGGCACCCATGCGCTACGCATTTTGTTTAGTGGTGTATTTGATCGTTTTCCAAAGCTTAAACTTATACTCGGTCACATGGGAGAGGCCTTACCTTTTCTGCGCTGGCGCTTCGATAGCCGCTTTGAAGCTTACCCTCATGGCATCAAATTGCAGAAACGCCCATCAGAATATTTTGGCAGCAACATTCTTATCACCACCTCCGGCGTTTGCTCACCAGCAGCACTCGTCGGCGCAATTGCCGAGATGGGTGCTGAATCAGTGATGTTCTCAGTAGACTTCCCTTACGAATCCACTGATGTAGCGGCTGAATTTATTGAGAATGCCCCTCTTGATGAAGAAACACGAAATCTGGTATGCCACGGCAATGCCGAACGAATCTTCAAACTATAACCTCCAAAAATCCAGGAGAAGAACATGAAAAACTCATATCGTATCGGCCAGATAGTACCGAGTTCAAATACAACAATGGAAACTGAAATTCCGGCAATGCTCAACGCCAGGCAATTAATACGTCCAGAACGATTTACCTTTCATTCCAGTCGTATGCGAATGATGACAGTATCCAAAGAAGAGCTTGCCGCAATGGATGGCGAGTCAGACCGCTGTGCTCTGGAATTAAGCGATGCACGCGTAGATGTTTTAGGCTACGCCTGCCTCGTCGCCATTATGTCTATGGGTCATGGCTATCATCGCGTATCAAGTGAGCGACTAACCAAGCACACCCAAGCCAACGGCGGTGAAGCACCGGTACTAACCAGTGCAGGCGCACTCGTAGACGCATTAAAAGTAATTGGTGCTAAGCGCGTCGTTGTGGTAACCCCGTATATGAAGCCATTGACCAAAATGGTTGTCGATTACATCGAAAACGAAGGCTACGAAGTTGTTGATTCGCGTGCACTTGAGATAGCAGACAATCTCGAAGTAGGCCTTCATGATCCTTCTAAGTTACCAGGTATTGTTTCCGAAATGGACTACAGTGACGTCGATGCCATTGTTCTGTCAGCATGCGTTCAAATGCCATCTCTACCTGCAGTATCTAAGGTTGAAGCCATGACTGGCAAGCCCGTAGTAACAGCAGCCATCGCAACTACTTACGCGATGCTCAAAGAACTTGAACTTGAGCCGATTGTTCCGGGTGCTGGTGCCCTACTGTCTGGCGCTTACTAAGATAATTCAGGAGAGAAACATAATCATGAGTAACTTCCAATACGGTGGTCAGGTTCAGGCCAATGGCATTCGGCAGCATTTCCTGCGTTACGGTGAAGCCAAAGAAGGTCGCGATCCGGTAATTATCGTTCCCGGCATCACTAGCCCGGCAGTAACATGGGGATTTGTCGGCGAGCGTTTTGGCGAACACTACGACACTTATATTCTTGATGTTCGTGGCCGCGGTTTATCAGAAGCATCCGACACCCTGGATTACAGCCTTGACGCTCAAGCCGCGGACTTACTCGCTTTCGCGGAAGCCTTGGGACTAGAGCGCTATAGCGTGGTCGGTCACTCCATGGGGGGCCGCATCGGTATTCGTGCCGCTCATTCCAAACCAGGCGCAATCGCTCGACTAGTACTTTTAGATCCTCCCGTTTCGGGCCCTGGCCGTCGTGAGTATCCGTCAAAGCTGCCTTGGTATGTTGATTCTATCCGCATGGCCAAAAAAGGCATTCAACTGGAAGAAATGCGTACGTTCTGTCCTACCTGGACTGAAGAGCAACTACGTCTGCGCATGCAGTGGCTTCATACATGTGACGAGCGCGCGATCGTAGACAGCTTCAATGGCTTTCACACCGATGATTTCCATGTCGACATGCCATATGTAAAAGTTCCGGTAATGCTGATGATAGCCGGTCGAGGCGACGTTATTCGAGAAGAAGATGTTACAGAGATCAAGACCCTTCTCGACGACCTTGTCGTTAGCCACGTACCTGACGCGGGACACATGATCCCATGGGATGACGAAGAGGGATTTTATAAAGCTTTCGGTAGTTTTCTTGGAACGCCAATAACCAGTTCATAAAATTCTGCGCACTGAAAAAAAGGACAATAATATGCCAGTAAGTGATTTCGAAATGATCAATGCCTGGGAACAGGTGTTAAAACTATCCAAACTCGAACCTGGTCAGAGCGTGACAATACTCACTAGCTCGGCCACTCATCCACAGACGCTTTCTTCAGCTTTGATAGCGACACAATCGATGGGCGCAATCGTCAACCGCCTTGATTTACCGCCAGTGAATGCCGAAAAAGCACTCAGTCGTGACTCGCTGGCATGGCTCGGCACCACACCACTTACCGGCAATAATGCCGCTATCGCAGCCCTTAAAGAAAGCGATTTGGTGCTGGACCTGATGACATTGCTGTTCTCACCTGAACAGCACGACATCCTGAGAAGTGGCACTAAAATCCTGCTTGCTGTTGAGCCACCTGAAGTTCTTGTGCGCATGATCCCTAACGAAGCAGATCGTAAGCGCGTACTTGCCGCCTGCGAATTAATTAAGGGAGCAAAGGAGATGCGCGCTGTTTCTGATGCAGGAACAGACATCAGATTCGAACTTGGCGATTTCCCAGCAATCGGTGAATACGGCTACGTTGATGAGCCGGGCCGCTGGGATCATTGGCCGAGTGGTTTTGCACTAACCTGGCCAAACGAACGGAGCGCGAATGGACACCTTGTGATCGACCGTGGCGACATTCTGCTGCCTCAAAAAAGATATGCAGTCGAGCCTGTACATATCACTATAGAGAACGGTTATGCCACCAGTATCGAAGGAGGTTTAGACGCAGACCTTCTACGTGAATATATGGCAACGTTCAATGATCCAGAAGCATATGCATTTTCGCATATAGGCTGGGGCCTTCAGCCTCGCGCTAACTGGACCACCTTAGGCCTGTATGATCGTGAAGCAACGATCGGGATGGACGCCAGAGCATTTGAAGGTAACTTCTTATTCTCATTTGGGCCTAATAATGAAGCCGGCGGGGATCGAACTACTACCTGCCATATCGACATCCCGCTGCGTAACTGCACAGTACTCTTAGATGATACTGAGGTCGTGCGTAAGGGCAAAGTATTGGATGGAAAGTAGTATGAGTAATCATAACGAGATCAGCACATACGAGCGGCAAGGTTTCGGTAATCAACTGGAATTGAAAGCACCTATTGGATTGCTTATTGTCGATTTTGTTAACAGTTTTGCAGACCCGGATACTTTTGGTGGTGGAAACATTCCTCAAGCCATTCAAAATACGGTGCCATTACTCGAGGCAGCCCGAGAACAAGGCTGGACAATTGTGCACAGCCGCATTGTTTTCGCTGACGACGGATCTGATCATAATATTTTCTCGCAGAAAATCCCTGGGATGTTAACTCTGAAAGAAGACGATGCGAATAGCGCAATCGTGGACGAGCTAGCACCACAAGAAGGCGAATATGTCGTGCGAAAAACCGTTCCATCCGCGTTTTTCGGTACATCATTAGCAGCCTGGTTAGCACAGCGTGGCGTACAAACTCTGCTGATTGCTGGTGCCACAACGAGTGGCTGCGTTCGCGCCAGTGTCGTCGATGCAATGTCGTGCGGTTTCCGTCCACTGGTTTTATCTGACTGTGTAGGTGACCGCGCACTAGAACCTCACGCAGCGAACCTGTTCGACATGGAACAGAAATACGCAACAGTGATGACTCGAGACGAAGCTTTAACGGCTCTTGCAAAGCTCAAATCAAGCTCTTAAAGCTAAACGCATATTCATGCACTTACATTAAAGAATTAAGTGCTGCATTAGCATTAATACAGCACTACCTGATACAAGAAACTAGGAATACCCTAATGACGCAAATTATCAAATCCAAAGCAGCAATAGCCTGGGGTGCAGGCCAGCCACTATCCATCGAAGAAGTGGACGTAATGCCACCACAAAAAGGAGAAGTCCGTGTAAAAATAATCGCTTCAGGCGTCTGCCACACTGATGCGTTTACCCTGTCAGGTGATGACCCTGAAGGAATCTTTCCTTGTATCCTTGGCCACGAAGGAGGTGGCATTGTCGAGTCAATCGGCGAAGGCGTAACCAGCGTAAGCGTCGGTGACCACGTAATCCCACTATACACTCCGGAATGTGGCGAGTGTAAGTTCTGTAAGTCGGGCAAAACGAACCTGTGTCAAAAAATCCGTGAAACCCAGGGTAAGGGCTTGATGCCAGACGGAACAACTCGTTTCTCTAAGAACGGCGAGCCAATCTATCACTACATGGGCACTTCGACCTTCTCCGAGTACACCGTACTACCTGAGATTTCACTGGCAAAAGTCAACCCTGAAGCACCTTTAGAAGAAGTCTGCTTACTCGGCTGTGGTGTAACAACCGGTATGGGCGCAGTTATGAATACAGCAAAAGTCGAAGAAGGCGCAACAGTTGCGATCTTCGGACTAGGAGGCATCGGCCTTTCTGCTGTTATTGGTGCCACCATGGCAAAAGCCGGCCGTATCATTGCTATCGACATTAACGAAAGTAAATTTGATCTGGCTAAACAACTGGGTGCTACGGACTGCATCAATCCTAAGAACTTCGATAAACCTATCCAGGATGTCATCGTAGAATTGACTGAAGGCGGTGTTGATTACTCTTTCGAATGTATCGGTAATGTCAACATTATGCGTTCCGCTTTGGAGTGCTGTCATAAAGGCTGGGGCGAATCAGTTGTTATCGGTGTAGCAGGCGCCGGACAAGAAATCTCTACCCGTCCATTCCAACTGGTAACTGGGCGCGTATGGCGCGGCTCTGCCTTTGGTGGTGTTAAAGGCCGCACCGAGCTGCCAGAATACGTTAATCGCTATCTGGAAGGTGAGTTCAAGTTGGATCACTTTATTACTCACACAATGGGGCTTGAAGACGTCAATAAAGCCTTTGATTTGATGCATGAAGGAAAGAGTATCCGTACAGTAATTCATTTCGATAAATAAGAGCACCACTGCCCTGTCATAAACATTAATTAGTTAATAATGCAGGGCAGTGATTTTATTCACTCAGAAAACAGAATAATTAGAAAAAATTATTTTATATAAATAAGTAAAAAAACTATCCTAGATAAAAACTAAAATATTTTTACGTATTACACCTCACCCCCAGCTTCACACACAAGCAGAATAATTCAACAAAGCCTCAAATCATTACAAAAAATTTTAAGTAGACATGCTTAGACAGTCTGTCCAGAGATAGAACAATCTTGTCTACAAAAACTCAGACTAATCGTTAGTAATGTGACACGCATTACAAAATATAACTATGCTACAAGAAGTAAATCACGGCTAACTTCCCTGTTCACAGGGCGTACGCAGCCAGCTAATCAGCCAATGAGATGATCCTCTTATATTAGAGATTCACACAAACCTACAATAAAACTATATATAAAACCAAGAATAATGTCTTACGCCTCAGTTTTTCATACCGAGTTTCGTATCGACTCAGCTACTGTCAGGTAGCGAACAGAATAGATTTAATATTTTCATATAGAATAAGATACCTAAAATAAATCCAACAACAAACTGAAGCACAAACTCAAAAACTGATAACGATTGCAATATTGCCTACTCTTAAACTAAACAAAACTCTTACAATTCATCTATACCTTCACAAACAAAAAAAACAATTCGTCAACCCATAATTATAAAGCCAGCAAAGCCTAAAAAATAGATCAAAATAATTACCGTAACTGTATGCTTTTTACATTATCTGCATATCCAATATTTCAAAAATAACAGATAGTATGACCTAGCAAATAAAAACAACATTGGATATATCTATGACACTGATCAATAAAAAGAACATTTTATTAACCGCAGTTACTTGTGCGATATCTACGAATGCACTTTCCATGGAAATTGGCACATTTAACGATACAACATTCAGTATTGGCGGATACATTAAGGCTGAAGGCGTTTTTAACAAACCTAAAAACGGAGATACAACCTTCGATGCAACCGCGAAGCAGACTCGTTTGAATTTTAAAGTTCAAGCGCCTGTAGAGGGCCATCAGGTAACAGGCTTTCTTGAGGGAGATTTCTACGGTGATGGTGATGGTGCTACCAATGATTACCGTCTTCGTCACGCCTGGGTGAAGGTTGACAACCTACAGGTAGGTCAAGCGTGGAGTGGTCAGCTCTTAGCCACTCAGTATCGCGAATTATTTGATTTTATTAATGGAAGCAAAGGTGGAGTTGGTGCATTTAACTTCAGAAGAACTTTGGTTCGTTATCAAACAGATTCACTTAACCTGACAGCACAGGATCCGGTCTTTGCTGATGCTTCAATCCCGGACACAATAGCAACTTACAAGTTCCCTATTGATGGTGGAAATGTTTTCAAAGTGTCTGCAATGGCTCGTGAAATGGAAAACAGTGATATCGGGGTTGGATTTGCGGCGGCTGGTAAAATTATGCTTGGTAAAAACGATATCCGACTGAATGCCCACTACGGCGAAGGCCTAGGTAAATTCACAAAAGTTGGTGATCAAGGTAAATTAGGCATCAGCGATAGTAATGATATCGATGCTGCAGGTAACGCAGTCAAGCAAAGTGGCTTTAATGCCACTTACCGACATATTTTTAACGATAAGTTGAGAGCGAACCTTGCCTACACTATGGCAGATATCGATGATACGGCCGATACTAAGTTCCAATCAGCACATGTTAACCTGATATACAACGTATTACCGAAATTTGAAGTCGGAGTTGAGTACAGGCAGTTTGATCTGGATTCAGTGACCAGAACTGAGTCTCAACAAGTAGAAGTAATGGCAAAATATAGCTTCTAATAATTAATACCTTTGCAACCCAGGGTCCCCCCTTCACGCTGGGTTGCTTTTTTTACAACTAATTATAAAGTGACCTTCTAATGGTTTCAGAAGGCAATTCTCCAAAGAAGTCTCGATAATAACCAGAAAACCGCCCCACATTTAGAAACCCATAAGAAATAGCCACTTCAGTAATGTTTTTCACTTTCCCTCTCTCAGACAAGTCCTTATATACAAGCTCAAGCTTTATATTTCTTACATAAGCCATCGGAGTTACCCCCAGTTCTTTTCTAAATATATTGAAAACTGATTTCCTGCTCAAACCACACAACAAAGCAATATCATCACAGCTTAAAACATCTTCTGAGTTATTAATTACATACTGCCTAATCATTTCAACATACCGATCACCCACCGGCTGAGAAACTTTAAATTCAAATAAATTATGAGAGTAATTTTTTAACATAAAGCTGATTAACAGCTTATATAAACACGATACATTTTTTAAATCCAACTCTGAACAATCATCAGTAAGAATTTCCAATAGAGCGACAGAAAGGGCTACTGACTTTCTTACAGAACTTTTCTTTTGATCAAAAAAAATACCAGCTTTTGGTATATAATACCCAAGATCAGATATATCTAGAGACAGAGCATCCAAATAAAATTTTATTATGATAGCCCTGCAATATTTTTTACAGCTCAAATTAAATACATCATTTGGATTTAGCACAACGGAGTCGCCAACAAATAAGTCTAATGCTTTTCCGCCAAAGTTCCATGTAGAGCTACCATCCAATATAATACACAATGCATAAAAGTCTTTCCGTCCTGAGAATAAATCTACTTTCACATCCTTTGAGCTAAACTGAAAAACATTTAGTTCATACTTATATAAACTATTATATTCATGCACCACCTGTTGAGCTGCCTGATTGATGGCATCAGAATCACCAACACAATAATAGTTATTCAACGAGTGAGTAGACATACTAGGTTCTGAGAAGTTTCTGTCAAACATATTGATTCCTTTATTTATTTTTATTATATATAAAGACAACAATCGAATTTAGAGCACAGGAATATCAATCAACCATAAAATTGACTGACTAAGTGATTATAGAAAAACAGACTACACGTTAATTAATCATCAGCCCTTGCAACATTTGATTAGTAAGCGCAAATTCTTTTATAGAAGCCTGGTATCGGCCATCAGACCCACCCGCTTATACTGTCAAATGAAGCATCAACGTGTAACACAGCTTTGTGATATTAATTTAAAACAATTTAAATAAAAACTATCTATTTATATTTCTTCAGAAGGTTAAGAATTCAACCTATCCTGTAGCAAAGTCATTCAGGTTACAAAACAAATATTCTGTCAATTTTACGATCTGCATTATAAAGGAGAGATGCAACAGGATTGCTTGAATATTATTCAGATAAAATTGGCCTCTATATAAGCAGGCCAATTTCTAATATATACCAGAGGTGATCCACTAGTATTTAACTTCCACCGGCCTCTTGTACCAGGTTTTTCTGTTCTGCGTTATACAGGCGACGCTGAATCAGACGAGCAGCCATCAGCGCTTTATCTGAAGGCAGTGCGCCTTCTGGTTTTACGTCATTTTCGCATTCAGGTCGAGTATCAATCCAAACCTGCTGCGCTTCATAAACCACATGATCTTCGCGTAGCACGTTGATCATCTGATCACGCCAGACATCAAATGCAGCTGGCTTCAACATTGAGCGCTCGATAGCGACACACCAGAAATCCATTGTCTGGTCTTCAGTAACCGGAGTGATGGCATGGTAAACCTGAAAGCCCCAGTGACCACGCTCAGTTGCTGTATCAACAGGCTGTTCAGGACGATCACTGACCGCATATGAGCCGTTATTGATAAGAATGTAAGATGGTGCGTAACAGTTAGTAACCTGCCAACGATCCACGTTTTCGGTGTATTCACCATAATGTTTATATGCAGGTGCAGGTACTACGTCGGTCATTGACCGCGTCACTCGAACATGTTCGCCGTTAACTTCTGTCTCAACTCCAGCTTGATCAGCTACCTCAACGTTTCCTGTTGTTGAACTATGGACGTAAGCCAGGTGAGACAAATCAAGCAGGTTATCTACGATCAGGCGATAGCCGCCCTTGACATCAATTGTACCTTTTACGCAATGCCAATCAGGGTCAAGCATACTATCGTAAACATCTGGAATCATGGATTCATCAGCCAATTCCGGATCACCCATCCAGATGTATACCCAGTCGTTTCGTTCAACTAGAGGATATGCCTGAACTTTAGCCCAAGCAGGAATTTCATCCATACCAGGAGAACGCGTACATTCGCCTTTCGCGTTGAACTCAAGTCCATGGTAACAGCACTGTAGTGAATCGCCGATTAAGTTACCTTCGGAAAGAGGCACATTACGGTGCGGACAACTGTCTCGTAAAGCAACAGCTGTACCATCCTCAAGGCGATACAGTACGATCATGTCATTCATGATCTTACGACTACTCAGCTCACGAGTAACATCTTTACA
This sequence comes from Amphritea sp. HPY, assembly GCF_050870985.1. NCBI lineage: Bacteria > Pseudomonadati > Pseudomonadota > Gammaproteobacteria > Oceanospirillales > Oceanospirillaceae > Amphritea > Amphritea sp. HPY. The sequence continues at coordinate 3,114,888 of NZ_CP194015.1, forward strand.
CCAAGAAGCTACATACCACTTATTTCTTATAAACATAGTCAACCTTCTCTTATTATAATCAGTATGCTGATTGTTTTATCAAATTGTCATAAATTTTTATCAGTGTCAAACCAAGGCATGGAATCAGTTCATGCCAACCTTACTTACAGCTTACCTTAGCGCTAGCTGCTTCATTTAGCAGACTGGCCAAAGGTACGCAAGATAGCTTTATTCGCCTAAAAAAGACCTGGGATGAAAGTAACAATACCAGGGAACATTATCATGACCGCAATACCAGCCATGTATAGTGCGACAAATGGCCAGCTTGCCCGAAACACATCTGCAACCGACATCTCAGGAACTACGGCCTTAAAGGCAAACAACGTATATCCGAACGGCGGAGTAATAGCGCCAAGAGTAATATTGACCAGAAATAGCAACCAGAACCAGACCGGATCAAATCCAATACTGTCGATCACTGGCTGATAAATTGGAATAGTGATCAACATCACTGCAATGGTATCGATGAACATGCAGAGCAGAAATGGCACTGCCAGCATTATCACCAACATCGTGATATTGCCTAAATCAAGGTCAGCGACCAATCCGACCAGGGCAGTTGTAGAACCTGTGAATGCCAGCAACTGTGTAAACATTTTAGATGCTGCCATAATCACTAAGATCATTGCGGAAACACTAATCGCCGCCGCCGCTGACTCTATGATCATCTTAAAGCTAAGCTTACGATAAACAGCCGCTGTTAACAGCGCACCGACTACACCTGTCGCAGCTGATTCAGAAGGCGTTGCTATCCCGAGCATAATCAGTCCCATCACTGAGAAAATGACCATCAGGAATGGCAAACAATGAGTAACAGCCATGATCTTCTGACCTGCTGTCGTATCCTCATGCTCTGATTCAACAGTAGCCGGAGCTAGTGTCGGATCAAATTTAATACGAATAAACACGTATATAAGGAAGATACAACTTAGCAATATGCCAGGCAGTATGCCTGCAATCAACAACTTCGAAATCGAAACATCAGCCATCGTTCCGACTATTATTGCCAACAAACTGGGTGGAATAATCGGTGCTAAGCTCGCACCAGCCAGGATTAAACCCGCAGCAATCTTTCGATTATAGCCACGTTCATGCATGCCCGGCATGACGGCTCGCCCAAGCATAGCAGCAACAGCCATAGCAACTCCTGAAAGCGCGCCAAACACTGCTGAAAGAGAGACAACCAAAACATACTGCCGGCCTTTCACTCTACCAATTAGCGTATCGATAGATCTAAAAAGCACATCCATAGTGCCAGATCGAAATAGCAGTTCACCCATCAAAATAAATAAGGGAATGGATGCCATCGAAGTCGTTGTAGTTGTACTAAGGATACTGTTGGCAAGCATAGGAAAGCCCGCAGTCCCGATTACAGCGCCAATACCTGCAAGCACAGCCATTAAAAAGGCTACAAAAACAGGAACACCCGTTAAAAATAACGTAAAGAGGATTAATAATCCTACTGAAAGAATACCGTACCAAGCCATGGGATTAACCTACCTTATCCAATGATAATTCCCCATTTTCCTGCTCAGAATGGCTGAACATATAGCGCAAGAAATAGAGGCTTGACCACAACAACCCGTATGCAATGAATATAGATATCCACCACTGAGGTATCGGATCATTTGCAAGCGTTGTTATGCCTTTGATCATTTGACGATAGGTTTCATCAGCACAGATCCAGGCTGTAATAACACAAGCTATAAAGCCGAAAAGATTTATCAAGGTCTGAAGTAAAACAGTCATTTTCTTCGGCGCTATGTCAACAAGTATGGTTACAGCTATATGGCCTCTGCTCCTCGTCACTTCCGGTAATGCCAGAAAGACTGAAATGCAGAGCAAATAGCTGACCAGATCATTAGCCCAAGTAGTTGGTGAATCAAACATATATCGGGCAACTACTTCAAACACATAGCTAGACGTAATGACACAGAGTCCCAATACGCCGCCATAAAAACCTACTTTAGTAATCAAATCCTGCAATCGAAAGACCGATGAATTGATTGAGTGCATAGGGACTCTCCTTTAACTAGATAAAGATGTCTTTTACAAACCTTTCGCTTTCACAAAATCTCGAAATGCTTCGCCGTCTTTACCGGTATTGTCCACAGCGACTTTCATCGCCTGTTTTGCGAACAGCTCTTCCAAGTCACTCTTAGACAAATTCACATACTCGGCAGCTTTAGCGCCGGCTTTTGCCATGACTGAATTTTCTTCCTGGAGAAGCTCATTAAAGGTTGTAACTGTATGTTTTTCTAGCTCATAACCTGCGTCAAGCAGCAGCTTTTGCTCATCACCATCCAGGCTATTCCACTTATCAAGGTTCATCATGACCATATAAGAGACACTACCAAAGACGGGATCAACAAGATTCGGGGCTACTTCATGAAATTTGAAGCCCACAATACCTACGCTAGGCCAGATCATGCCGTCGACCACACCTTTTTCCAGCGAGGAATACAGCTCGCCAAAAGGAATAACCACTGGAGCAGCTTCCAGATTATCTACCAGGGCATTGTAAGAAGGCAGCGCCCGAATTTTCTTACCCTTAAGAAGACCATCACTCGGCATAGGGTCTTTCAAAAGCATACGAAAACCGCTGTGAGCCGTTGGAATTGATAACACTTTCAGGTTCTGAGTAGTTTGATAATACTGATCAATCCAACCCCACACTCCGCTGGAGCGACGCTTATCGACATCTTTATCAACGGCATCAATGGCAGCACCAATACCGGTTACACCTGTATGATATAAACCATGAGTAAACACAACATCAAAGACACCACTGGCAACCGGCTGGAGCTGTTTACCTCCAGGAACGACCTCGGGGCCAAATGTTGTAAACTTAACATCCCCACCCGATTTTTCTTCAACCATATCGCGATAAACGTAGGCAATATTTTTGGTTCCGGAGTGATTTTCTCCCCAAGACGTTAACATTTTAAGATCGGTTGCTGATGCGCCAAAAGATGCAAAAGCTGCAGAGATTGCTAGAACTGTACTTACAAAAATTTTTTTCATGATCATGTTCCTAGACAGCAGGCTAAATTCTGTTCGGGCATATCCCGATTTTAGTTCAGCCTGAAATATTATTTTTATAAAGTCTGGGTTACCGTTTTTTACCGCTTCTTACCGCTTCTTACCGTTTCTTACCTCTTCCAACATCCTACCTGCTCATCATTTCTGGTGATTTGAAGGTATCTATTACTGAAGAGACACACCTCCTTATTCGATTTTCTATTGGTTAATTAGTTTCAAGAATGCTTGGTATAACTCACCATCTGGCTTCGCCAGGTCATAAGGTACATCAAAGTGGTGATAACCATCCGGATCTATAACTTCAAGGCTTTGACCCTGGCCTTTCAAGGCCTTTATATATTCAGCCTGGTGATAATGGTACTCGGGTAGCTCTAATTCACCTGTACCAAATATCATATGAGGCACTTGAGTTCGCTCGTTTGGCAACTGTTGAGTAGGACTAGTTTTACGCGCGGATTCCTCCCCCATATTAATATTTTGATTAATATAAGTATGGCGGATTGGCTCCATATCGAAGATACCACTTACAATCATCGCCCCCTGAAAAATATTCGATGGTACGACATCCAGATCCTCTTGTGAGCCAGCCAGCATCATTGCAGCCAGATGACCGCCGGATGAATGGCCACACAGATAGATTCGCTGCGAATCAAATCCTAGAGCTTCAGAATTGTCCCATAAGTATCCAATCGCTTTCTTTGATTGGCGTATAATCTCTTCAACCGTAACATCTGGACAAAGCTCGAAATCAACACAAGCGAAAGCAATACCTTCACGTACGAAATTTTCACCGATAAAACTATAGGAATCTTTCGTCATACTCATCCAATAGCCGCCATGTAAAAAGATGATCAAAGGCGGATTCTTATTTTCAGGGTAAAAGATATCCAGTTTCTGACGGGGAGTATCACCGTATGGAATATCCAATGTACATTTCAGGGACTTCCGTACTTCAGCACTCATTTCAGCCCAGCGCGCGAGATGCTCTTCATTATCAGGAACAGCCCAACGATTGTTGTAATCTGCGTCTCGCTTTAACTGCACAGCTTTTTCATCTGCTGTTAAATGTGTGTACTCAAAATCTAACGCCATTCCCGCCTCCAATGTTTTTTTTATCTGTTCACGTTTCAGCATCCCGGATCATTTCCGGCTAACAGAAATGTGAAAGACAACTAAACAGTATACTGACTAATTTTATATTTCAACTCCTCTTCCCTTCATTTTTGTAATACCTTGCACTTAAGAATCTCTATTCGGCCACTTGAATATTCATGCAAAACAGGTAGCAACAGCGGACAAATATAGTCCCAACTTATAGCCTTAACTGTATCTACTGCGGCCTACACTGCTTATGTGAGGCAATTCACGTTACCCACCTGTATAACCACCTTAGCGGTAACCAATGCCTGACACTCAATCAGCTGTTATTAAAAACCTGAATCAGGCGGATCATTTTCACTCACAGAATCAGCATCCGACTATCAAAACCAACTAATAATAAAAAATTGAACTCAACAAAGGGGCTATGTACTGCAGGTACTATCCTGAAGAGCTAAAGACTTAGCATGGAACAAGAAAACAACCATGTTTAGGCAGCCACGTTGCCAGCGGTAAAGCAGAGTGTTCCAGCTGCCTCCCCCTGCATCAATATCTGTTTATTTGAATGCATCTGAGATTCAGCAAAGCCAGGATCACAAACAACGAATCGTTAGCACCCCAATCAGCAACTTCCACACAATTGACAGCAGGCATAAGATCAGTATACTGATTATTAGAAATTAAGCTTCATTGCCTGTGTCACTAATGCAGCTGATTAAATTAAGGACCCGTTACAACAACAGTGAATAGAGTCATAAGCCATTTTTCAGCCTCTCAAGCTATCCGGCTTAAGAACCGTATAGTTTGTGATTAAGCGCTCTTGGAAATCAACACCAAAGTGCCTTTAGCTAAAAACTACGACTCCTAGCGATAGTTCTATGCTTAATTACATATCTCTACATTCACTGCTAATAATAAGATAAATCCATCAAGATGAGAGATCTAGCCATGCCAAAAACTTGCATTATTATCGGCGCTAGCCATGCTGCAGCCGAACTCGCACCGAGCCTGCGCCAAGAAGGCTGGGATGGACGAATACTTATCATTGGCGATGAGTCTTACCTCCCCTATCACCGTCCGACTTTATCAAAGGCGTTTCTCTCAGGTGAAAAAAGTGCTGATGATATTCTGATTCGTCCAGAAGCCGTGTACGAAAAGAATAATATTGAATTCATGCTTAATGTTCGGGTTGATAGCATCAATCGAGCAGACAAAACAATCACCCTGAACAATGGTGAGATACTCGATTATGATAAGCTGGCTCTATGCACAGGCTCAAGAGTCCGTACAGTCCCACTATCCGGCATAGATCTTCCAGGAATACACTATCTACGAGACCTGTCCCAGGTTGAAGGCATTATGCAAGATGTCGGAGAAGGCAAACATGCCATTATCGTTGGCGGTGGTTATATTGGTCTTGAAACCGCCTCTGTACTCAGAAAGCTGGGGATGGAAGTCACTGTACTTGAAATGGCTCCAAGGGTTCTTGCCAGAGTAACTGCGCCAGAAGTATCCGAATTTTATAGCCGCATGCATGCTGAAGAAGGCGTTACTATTTTAACTGATGTAGCAGTCTCTGGTTTCGAAGGCGATGAGCATGTTTCCCGTGTTATTTGCTCAAATGGTGAAACCTTGCCTGCCAACCTGGTTATTGTAGGTGTTGGCATCCTTCCTAATGTAGAGATAGCCCAAGATGCCGGTCTTGAGGTCGACAACGGCATTATCGTTGATGAATACTGCCTAACATCAGACCCTGACATCGTCGCTGCAGGTGATTGTACAAGCCACCCCAACGCACTTTATAACCAACGCATACGCCTTGAATCAGTACCTAACGCCAGTGAACAAGGAAAGTCTGCTGCAGCATCTATCTGCGGAAATAAAATTGCGTACCAGGCATTACCATGGTTTTGGTCCGACCAGTTCGATGTAAAGTTGCGTATTGCAGGCTTAAGCCAGGGTTACGATGAGGTTGTTATCCGAGGTAACCGACATGAAGGCCGTGAGTTCACTGCGTTTTACCTTAAAGAAGGTAAGTTAATCGCTGCCGACTGCATCAATACCGCTAAAGACTTTATGATTAGCAAGGCACTGTTAAGCAAAGAAATCCCTGTAACCCCAGAAGCTTTAGCGGATGAGAGCTTTGACCTTAAGCAGTTATTAAACAGCTAGTCATTTAACAATATAACTGTACAGCTTCTTCTGATGACTCCTTGAAGCAGGCATAGCTGTACTTTTCCGCCAAACAAATCTCGTTCAATATATTTATTTTGGATATGTTTATCTTTCCATATTAAACAAATTGGCAACCAGTCAATACGGAGCTCATATGCACTTAGAAGAAATTAGCCAGAATAAAAGCTTTGGCGGCTGGAACAAGCAATACAATCACTATTCAGAATCTCTAAACTGTAATATGCGTTTTGCTATCTATCTGCCTCCTGAAGCATCTAAGAATAATCGAGTCCCTGTTCTATACTGGCTCTCTGGACTTACTTGTACAGATGAGAATTTTATGCATAAAGCCGGGGCACAACGAGCGGCTTCAGAATTAGGCATTGCCATAGTGGCCCCGGACACCAGCCCTAGAGGGGATGATGTCCCTGATGATGTCAACAGCTATGATCTTGGAAAAGGAGCAGGCTTCTATGTCAATGCTACTGAATCACCATGGCAAAATCATTATCAAATGTATGATTACATTGTAAACGAACTGCCTTCCATAGTAGAAACTGAGTTTCCGGTCTCAGATCAACGCTCCATTTCAGGTCATTCAATGGGCGGGCATGGCGCCTTAACTATTGCAATGCGAAATCCAGATCAATATTGCTCTGTATCTGCTTTCAGCCCTATCTGCAATCCAATGAAAAGCCCATGGGGCGAGAAGGCATTGACAGCTTACCTAGGAACAAATAGTGCAACCTGGCGCATCTATGATTCGAGTATCTTAATGCGCGATGCTACACACTTTGTACCTGCGTTGGTTGATCAAGGAGAGGCCGACGAGTTTCTAGCTGAGCAATTGAAAACGGATACACTCGAAGAAGCAGCAAAAGCGAGCAACTACCCTCTTCAACTTCGCAGCCATGCAGGATATGACCACAGCTACTACTTTATATCCAGTTATATAGAAGAGCACCTGCGTTTCCACGCGGAACACCTGAATAGTAAGTAATTAAATATATGTATCGAACTGTGCTTGGCAGTTCGATACATGGTCGTTTCTGCTTACTAATATTCCTGTTTCGAATAGTTAAACTAGATAGAAAAGCAAACAACTAACTTCATCAACTATTCCGGATCTTAATAATAAAGAGAGATAGTATGAGCAATCCATATAACCTCCTCGGAGGCGAAGCGGGCGTGAGAAATCTTGCCAATGAATTCTACAACGTTATGGCAACACGACCAGATGCAAAAAAAATACGATTGATGCATGCTGAAAACCTTAATAGCGTACAGAATAAACTGTTTATGTTTTTATCTGGCTGGTTAGGAGGCCCAAATCTTTACTTCGAAGAACACGGTACAATTTGCCTATCAAGTCCACATGCCAAATACTCAATCGGAACTAAAGAGCGTGATCAGTGGCTTGAGTGCATGGATCAAGCTTTAGACAACATCAATGCTTCAGATGAACTGAAGGAAATGCTCAAGATACCAATGTTTAATATTGCTGAGACAATACGGAATCAGAAGTAATTATAATTCCTTTCATACGAAGAATTTAAAAATCAACAACCTATTGTAAGCAACTATACACTGTAAACTATGACACAGTCGTAGAAATAAAAACCACTGCTATGACAGTTCTTGAATGGTTTGAATTGTAAGCTCGATAGGGAACTAACTCCTTGTCAAATGACTAACAAAATCAGGTTCATATCTTCATCAGACAATCGAGATTTATATGACTTCCATACTATCACCTCTAACAATCCGCCAGAATATTCGTTCTGACCAATTTACTGGTAATACGTCCGGAGTTGCTCAAGGATTCGTACAAGGAAATTTGGCCATAATGCCAAAAGAATGGGCAAACGACTTTCTACAATTTTGTCAATTAAACCCGAAGCCATGTCCAATCATTGGAATGTCCAGAAAACCTGGCGATTTCATGCTGACGGAACTTGGAGAAGACCTCGATATCCGTAGTGATATTCCAAAATACAGAGTATATGAGTATGGCGAAGTAACTGACGAAGTAACCAATGTTAGTAAGTACTGGCGTGATGATCTTGTGACTTTTGTATTGGGCTGCTCTTTTTCTTTTGAAGAATCTTTGATTGCAGACGGTCTTGAAATCCGTAATATCACTGAAAAAGTGAACGTCCCGATGTATCGTACTAACATCCAGTGTCGACCCGCTGGTCGTTTCAGTGGCACCACGGTGGTTAGCATGCGGCCAATGAAAGCAGCTGACGCCATTCGCGCAATTCAAATTTGTACCCGTTTTCCATCCGTTCATGGTGCCCCATTACATTTAGGCACACCATCTCAAATTGGTATCTCCGATATCAATAAACCAGACTTTGGTGATCCTGTCACGATTAAAGAAAGAGAGATTCCCGTGTTTTGGGCTTGCGGTGTCACTCCACAGGTAGCTATCGAGCAAGCAAAACCTCCGTTCTGCATTACTCATAGCCCTGGTTACATGCTAATAACAGATCTTCCGAATAGCAGCTTAGCTATTCTTTAATAGACTTGCTCTTATGCAATAAATTTTCTGAATTCTAATTAAACGCTAAACATAGGAGCGGGGGAAGAGCCCCCCCTTATACATGGTTAAGTATTACTCCACATAAACAACGTTCTCTAAGCCAGATTTCGTCCGTTTAGCTCAATTTTATCTACTAAAATTATTTAACCGTCCCAAACAGAGATTCGTTCATGGATATTGATTTTTCCAAATTATCTGCCAATAAGGCATACTTCACCATGACTCAGTCAATTTTACCTCGCCCCGTTGCTTGGGTACTTAGCGAAAACGCTATTGGCGGCTATAACCTTGCCCCGTTCTCATTTTTTTCGGCTGTATGCAATGATCCTCCCATTTTAATGTTCTCTGTTGGGCACAAGACCAACGGGGCAATGAAAGATACCTATAGCAATATAATTTCGCGAAATGATTTTGTAGTTCATTTAGCGCATAGTGGACAAGCACAGCAGGTCACCCAAACGGCACAAGAACTACCGGAAAACGAGTCTGAGGTGGAACACGCGGGGCTATCCCTCGTACCTTTCAATAACAGTCCGCTGCCCCGAATCGATGGAGCACGTATTGCTATGCATTGTGAACTATACGATGTCAAAGAGATTGGCAACACACCACAATTTTTAATATTTGGTCGAATAAAGAATCTCTTTATTGATGACGATGCCGTTGAACTGGATCTCAAGGGTCGCATCAAGATAGCCGCTGATAAAATTGATCCAATTACACGACTGGGAGGCTCTGACTATATGACTTTTGGAGATATTATTTCAATTTCCCGTCGCTAACACGCTCTTGTCAAGCTAAGCAATGTCAAACGGCTCTTGCCCCCAAGCATACTAAAAATAAGCTCGAGCCTAGTTTCTACCTAAAAAACATCTAAGTGACAGCCGCTGGTTGATATCACTTCCTCCTGAGCGGTTAAGCCAACTCAAACTCAATAGCGGAAGACTCTGATGCCTGATATGCCTGTAGAAAGTCATCGAAAGAACTTGTCTCATTATTTTCCAATTGCTGTTGCTGCCTTACAGAGTCTACAGCTAATCGTTTGAGCTCCATATCAAAACCATGTGGCAAGACTTGCCGGAGAAAATGCCTCTTATTTTTTTCAGCTTGCATCTGAATCATCTCAGTATAACTATTCCCTCTCAGGATCTCATGCATGACCTGTCCAGACGGAGTCCGCTCGCTACTTTCAACTTTGTTCCGCTGTAACATCACCGAGTGCTTGTAACCCTGTACATCAAGCCGCTGTTTTTCATGTGCAATATCCAGTAACTTAGCAACGTTTTCAACATCATCTAATAATTGATTGGCCGCATCTTTAAAGGGCAATAGATTACCTGATCGGTATAACATTAAGGACGGTCTACGCCCTTCCAGAATGCATCTTTTCTGATTGTAATTAATCTCATTATTTTCCGTAGGGGAGATATCATCGCTGTCTGCGAGCAGGCAGTAAAGTAAAAAAGCATCAAGAAATCTAACCTGCTCAGCATCAATACCTACAGCCATAAATGGATTGATATCTAAAATACGTACTTCAACATATTCAACACCTCTTTTCTTCAGTGCTTCAAGCGGCGTTTCTCCGGATGACGTAACTCGCTTTGGACGAATATTACTATAATGCTCATTTTCTATCTGTAATAGATTGGTATTTAACTGGCGATATTTACCATCCACTTTGACGCCAATGCTTTCGTAGTCGGGATAGTTCTCCTGAATAGCCTGGCTCAGGCTGCCAATATAACTATCCAACCCCCTATAACAGATATTCATGTTGCCCTGAGCACTGCTCTGATAGCCCAAATCACTCATCCTTAGCGAAGTGGCAAAGGGCAACCCTAATGTACTCTTACTTAGCTGAACTAACTCCTGGGGATTGTTTTCCATAAAGCTACTATCCAAAGCAGGAGAGGCCCCAAATAGATAACTGAGCAGCCAGGAATAACGCTGAAAATTGCGGATAAGGGCAAAGTAGCGATTAGATTTAAATTCCTGTACATCACCTTTATTTTCAAAAAGATCCTGGCAAAGCGGCCAGAACGAATCAGGCATCGAAAAATTATAGTGAATTCCAGCTATCGATTGCATCATCCGCCCATATCGATATGCCAGGCCTTGGCGATAAACCTGTTTCATCTGGCCACTATTAGAGCCACCATATTGCGCGATAGGGATACTGGCTTCCCCATCCAACTTACAGGGCATACTGGCAGGCCAGATATACTCATCACCGATATTTCGCAACGTGAAGCTATGCAAGTGATGAAGATAGTCAATACTCTCATCAACCCGTTGAAAAACAGGCGTTATAAACTCTAACAATGATTCTGAATAATCCGTGGTAATACTTCCATGCATCAAAGCAGAACCAAGCGCTTGCGGATGTCTCGTTTGAGCTAGCATTGCCTGAGACGTCACCCTCAAACCTTCTTTTTCAATACCACGTTGAATATTCTTCAATAACAAGCAGTTTTCTGGGAGTTCTAATCGCTGTAATCTAGCATGGTATAAATCAGACAATACAATCTTCCTTCTAAACAAGTAGTTGAAAGCAACGCGGGTAAATAGGCTATTCTCAATAGTAACCGAGCCTAATATGGGCTGCCTGCCCTTGAAAAACACATCCCTACATTACCGAAGCTGAAAGAGAGTAACGGTACCGCCATGCTTAAGAATTCTGCGTTACATAAGCATTGAATCTTTATTGCTGATCCAGACCAGCCAGTAGTTTCACCAGCAAACCGTCTAGCTGCTTCTGCTCTTCTCGACTAAGAGTTGTAAGAGCACGGGATTCATTTTCCACATGAAGCGGAACGATTCGATTCATCAGTTCGAGTCCATTTTCTGTTAATGAAACAAGGATTCCACGGCGATCATCCGGGTTGGGAGCGCGAGAAATCAAGTCGGACATCTCTAAACGATCCAATCGATTAGTCATCCCGCCCGACGATATCATCAGAGTCTCAAACAATTTAGTTGGTCCTAATGTATAAGGCGCACCAGACCGCCGCAGGGTGGCCAAAACATCGAACTCGCCATGCTGCAGTCCGTAGCTTTTAAAAAAGGGATCTAGATAATCTCGAGTAATCAGCCGTGTTGCACTCCCCAGACGACTAACCACCGCCATCGGTAAAAGATCCAGATCAGGCATTTCTCGCTGCCACTGAGTCGTGACTAATTTTACTTTGTTCACCGTTCCCACCTTGCAGTACCCACAAAACACAAATAATCAGTATACTGACTGTTAAAGTGTATTTCAATTCTTTGACGATTACGCTTTTGACCTCTCAAACACCGCTGTTTAAACACACGGATTGTAGTGGTCAAGTAAAATGAATATTCATGACTAAGCTCTGTTTTACCCCATGCTTCAAGCTCCTAACGGCAACCACTACGGTTGTGTCGCAAAGTCTGAACGAACGAAGGATAATTCAAACTTTTCTTTAGCGGAGAGCTTAAGTGGTTGTCTTCAAAGGCACTCACTACCAAAAGGATGAAATCCTATATGCGGTGCTCTTCTATGTCAGATATGCTATCTCCGACCGCGACCTTGATAAAATAATGGGGGAACGCTGGTATCGGTTGATCATGTCTCGCTAGTTAGTCAAAAAGGCTAAGCAGACATGAACAACCATGGAAAAACAGTTGGTGATCCAAGCTGTGCTAATGGCGTTATGGCAGAAAGATCATGCTGATCCCGTGATGTTGCACTCAGATCGAGGGGCTCAGTTCACTAATTATGAGTATCAGCGCTTCCTGTATGATCACAATGTTATTTACAGCATAAGTGCTTTAGGCAGTTGTTATGATAATGCAGCGGCAGAAATCTGCTTTGGCCTCTTAAAAAGAGAAAGGGTAAACAGGAGAAATTACAAAAACCGAACAGAAGCCAGGGCTGATGTATTTGATTACGTTGAGCGATTCTATAGCCAGAGGAAAAAGCGTAAGCTAACTCAGACTGCTCTTAACTGACTGTCCGTGGTAACGGGGTAAAACCACTAAGACAGTAGACCAGAGAATCCCATCACCAATACTCATAGCTTCAACCTCTTCCTTATGGATCGCCACGGACAGGCATTGTAGCGCTATGTATATCAAGGCCACATATGACTAGGGAAAGAAAGATGGGGATTCAGCAAGGTCTTAATGAGACGTCAACAAACACGTCAACTTTCGCCAACACGATTCGCCATAAGCCATTGAAAATATGGAAAAAATAGAATATGGCGGTGAGAGAGGGATTACTTGCCTTCGGCTACGTGTGTCGCAAACAAGTTTGCTCGGTTCGAACCCTGTCGAGGGTTATTCATTGCTTCGCAATTCACCCCTTCGGGGCCATCGTCGCAAGCTCCAATGTTGTCTCACTGAGCTAGATTCTCACCCATTCTCTGCAGGAGCATAAAACACATACAAAAAAGCCCAGTCAGAGACTGGGCTTCTAAAAAGATAGCGGCGCAAAGATCGAAGAACATAAAAAAGGTCGGGATTACTTGCCTTCGGCTGCGTGTGTCGCAAACAAGTTTGCTCGGTTCGAACCGCGAGGGATCTCGTCCACTCCATCACCGCGACTCCATATTACAATCAAAAAAGCCCGGGCTTCTAAACAGATGGCTCTATAAGGGGGCTACAGGTACAGCGGAAAAGGTCGGGATTACTTGCCTGCGGCTGCGTGTGTCGCAAACAAGTTTGCTCGGTTCGAACCCTGTCAAGGGTCCTCGTCCACTCCATCACAGCGACTCCGTATTACAAACAAAAAAGCCCAGTCAGAGACTGGGCTTTTTTGTTTGAATTAGATGGCGGTGAGGGAGGGATTCGAACCCTCGATACGTTTCCGTATACACACTTTCCAGGCGTGCTCCTTCGGCCACTCGGACACCTCACCGCATTACCTGCTGATATTTATCACGTCGTTACAAGTTCCGACTTCGCCCTGCGGTATCAACCTCAGAGGCCGCGTACTTTAATGGAAATCGGTTGTTAAATCAAACCCGTAAGGGAGATTTATGTTACTTTTTTCAGATTAATTTTTGCAGCGGTAAACAAGACTGTTTCGGCGCCCCGAAAAAAGAAAACCCCATCCGGGAAACAACCTCTGGATGGGGTAATTTTGGCCTAAAAGGTAAGGGATGGGACAGATCCCTGTGGGCTACCTTTTAGTCGGCCTGACGACGCAGGAACGCTGGAATATCCAGGAACTCCATATCGTCAGTGCCGGTCTTCTGCGTTGCCGCAGGTTCCGGCTCAACCACAGGATTATCCTGTGCCCGAACTGAATCGTTACGATTGCGCATTACAGTCGGCAGTTCCAACTGGCTGTAATCGCTGACAGCACTTGCTGCGCGACGAGAGCCGGCAACTGCTGTAGTACCGTTGCTTACAACCCGGATATCCTGCTCTTCAGCACCACCCAGGCCAGTCGCAACAACCGTTACTTTAATCTCTTCGGTCATTTCAGGGTCGATAACTGTACCTACTACAACGGTGGCGTTATCGGAAGCAAACTCTTCTACTACCTGACCTACTTCAGAGAACTCACCCAGGCCCAGATCCAGGCCGGCAGTGATGTTCACCAGAATACCGCGCGCGCCCATCAGGTCGACGTCTTCAAGCAGCGGGCTACGTACTGCTGCTTCAGCTGCTTCAGCTGCACGGTTTTCACCTTTCGCAGAGCCGGTACCCATCATTGCAGTACCCATCTCAGACATCACGGTGCGTACGTCGGCGAAGTCGACGTTGATCATGCCGGGACGGATAATCAGGTCGGAGATACCTTGTACAGCACCTTTCAGGACATCGTTAGCGGCACTGAACGCGTTGATCAGGCTGCAATTCTTGCCCAGCACCTGCATCAGTTTTTCATTCGGTACGATGATCAGGGAGTCGACATTCTCAGACAGCTCTTTAATGCCTTCATCGGCGATCAGTAACCGTTTACGGCCTTCGAACGGGAACGGTTTGGTAACCACTGCAACCGTTAGAATACCCAGCTCTTTCGCCACTTCCGCAACGATAGGTGCAGCACCGGTTCCGGTACCACCACCCATACCTGCGGTGATGAAGATCATATCCGCACCGCTAAGCATATCAGCGATCTGGTCACGATCTTCCAGCGCAGCCTGACGGCCGATATCCGGATTGGCTCCGGCACCCAGGCCTTTAGTGATCTCACTACCCAGTTGCAACACGCTCTTGGCACCCATATTGTCCAGTGCCTGCGAGTCCGTATTGGCGCAGATAAATTCAACCCCATCCACTTCCGTGGATACCATGTGCTGTACTGCGTTACCGCCGCCACCGCCGACGCCAACCACTTTAATTACAGCATTCGATGCTACGCTGTTCAGTAATTCAAACATGTCCCTTTCCCCTCAGGTTCAGTGCCCAACCCGCACCTGTTTATTGCGTTCTCATTAACATCTGCCTGCTACAACCATTCCGTTGTCTGCAGCAAAAACTTATACCCTTAAAGCATCTGCTCTAAAGTGCAATTTTAAAAATTCCCCTGAAACCAGGTTTTCATCCGGTTCAGTACATTCGGCCGCATGATCTCTTCCTCGATCAATACCGCCTCGCCCATCGGCTGTATATTGTCTTGTTTAGCATATTGCAGCAGGCCGATACCGGTGGCATAGATCGGGCTGCACAGAATGTCTTCCATGCCCCGCACCCCTTTCGGGATAGCCAGTCGTACCGGCATATGAAAGATCTCTTCGGCCAGTTCGACCGCGCCTTCCATCTTTGCCGTGCCGCCGGTCAGTACGATGCCGGCCGCGGCTAAATCTTCAAAGCCGCTACGTCGCAGTTCAGCCTGTATCAGGGTGAACAGCTCGTCATAACGCGGCTCTACTACTTCAGCCAATGCCTGGCGGGACAGGTCCCGCGCGGGACGATCACCGACACTCGGCACTTTGATCGTCTCATTGGCACTGGCTAGCTGCGCCAGCGCGCAGGCATATTTCATTTTGATATCTTCAGCATGGGGCGTGGGTGTTCGCAGCGCCATGGCGATATCATTGGTCACCTGGTCTCCGGCGATCGGAATCACCGCAGTATGGCGAATTGCGCCACCGGTGAAGATGGCAATATCGGTGGTACCACCACCCATATCCACCATACACACGCCCAGCTCTTTCTCATCTTCGGTCAATACTGAGTAGCTGGAGGCCAGCTGTTCCAATACACCGTTATCCACTGCAAGACCACACCGCTGGACACACTTTTCTATATTCTGGACCGCATTCACCGCCCCGGTCACCAGATGAACTTTGGCTTCCAGGCGCACGCCGGACATGCCCAGCGGTTCGCGGATGCCTTCCTGGTTATCGATCACATATTCCTGCGGCAGGATATGCAAAATTTTCTGGTCGGCAGGAATAGCCACCGCCCTCGCGGCATCGATTACCCGCTCCAGGTCATGCTCCATCACTTCACCATCGCGTACTGCGACGATACCGTGAGAGTTCATGCTATTAATATGGCTACCGGCTATACCCACGGTTACCGAGTGAATCTTACAACCGGCCATCAGCTCGGCTTCTTCAACCGCCCGCTGGATCGAGTGCACGGTGGATTCGATATTAACCACCACCCCTCGTTTTAAGCCACGGGATTCATGCGAACCAATGCCCACGATATCGATCGTGCCGTCAAGGCCTACTTCACCCACCAGACAGACCACCTTAGAGGTGCCGATGTCCAGTGCTACGATCATATTGCTAGTCATTGTCATTTCCATTCATATTTCAGAGCCTGCTTAAATTCGCTCTACTATTTTCTCGTAGTCGTTATTCACCACCCTTATATTCACGCAAATAGATGGTGATCTACATTTACTGCCCTGACTGTACAAATATTCATCAGAGCTGAACGCTTTCCTTAGCCTTTTATGACACTAGTGTCATTATTTACTAATACAGCAAGAAATAAACCAATTAATTGCCAAAATGAGTAATTCTTTAAACACAATCGGTTAGCAATTAATCAAATATCAAAAATCTTCCTCTATTTCCTTATATCGGCAATATTTTGCCACCTTTAGCGGAAATTCCCCTTGCCGCACCTGATCTGGAGGGCTGCTAGCTCATTCAGATACAGTGCCTCTATTTTTAACATAAATCGTACTTTTTTTGTACAAAAAACAATCAAAAATCAAAATCGAGTTTTGATTTATAATATAGCAATCAATATTTAATCTTGATGTTTTTTAAAATAATCAAAAATTAATATTGATTATTAGCGGTTAATTCAATATTTAATTTTGATTTTTCACTAAATTATCAGAATTTAAATATGATTAAACTTTTAAGCTTTATTGGAGCAAAAAATATAGCGTGAATAATAACCTGAAGATTATAAAAAGTAGTCATAAATTGACAAAAAAAGGGGATAACAGGGAAGAGGCGAGCAAGTCCCTTACGCCCCGGCATGCCCTCTGGGTACTGGTTTTCAGAGAGATTGGAGATCAAGGCAAATTAAAAGGCGATGAGTGAGAGCCCTAAACCTACCAGTCAGGGCTATACAGTCGTATTATTCTCCGGCGGCAGGGTAGCTATACCCGGTATCATAATCACGCCACCGCTGTAGCTGAGGCTTCGCTGACTTAGCATCCCGCTCAAGATAGCGACGAATACTGGTGACACCATCCGCCAGAAAACTGCTGTCGAGAAAGTTATTCAGTACGGCTGCGCCCTGAGACTCTGCAGCCTGCAGGCAGAATGCCAGATAGCGGGGATAAGGCAAGATATCATCGCGCCAGATCCTGCCCGTGTAATATCGTCCTACGCGCACCTCATACTCCTGGGGCGTAATACACTTGTTCAGGCGGTACTCAAGGTCATCATAACCGGTGCACATCCGGCCCCGGGCTACCTCACCGGTAAGAGAAACAGTATCCACTTCAATCCAGCGAAACCGGTGTTCCCGTTCATAGAGTTCAACGAAGTCCTCAGCAGAACACTCAAACTGACTGCAAATAATTTCGCTATCAACTGCTGCCTCTGTAGAACACGACGCAAGGTGAAGACTGTCAGGCGCTGCGCCATGCCGGCTCAGAAATACCACGCCGACCTTATTAAAGATGCGCCGGTACCCCGGCACCCGGACTAAGCGAAAATTACTTAGCGCGGGTACTGTCTGACGCGCCGAATGCTCGGCCAGCAACGACCCATAGCCGACCACTGAAATCATTTCCCGAGGACCTCCAACTGCTCAGCAGAAGACTCTGAAGAAGGTTCAAAAGATGAATCAGGATCTGATTCGGCAGCAGTATCCGCCAGCTTTTTATCCAGATCCTTTTTATTCTTCACGCCTAATTTTTGCAATGCCGCAGCCTGGTTAACCAGATTACCGCGCCCGGTGCTGAGACGATTCTGCGCGGTTTCAAAGGCTTGCTGAGTACGCCCCAAGTGTTTGCCAACATCATCCAAAGATTCAACAAAACCGACGAACTTATCATGCAGCTCACCGCCGCGGCGGGCTATCTCCTGTGCATAACGGTTCTGCCGCTCATAGCGCCAGATGTTATTGATGGTACGCAGGGTCACCAGCAAAGTTGAAGGGCTGACTAATATAATATTGCGCTCATAGGCGAAGCTGAACAGTTCTTTATCCTGTTGCAGTGCCAGCAGAAAAGCGCCTTCAACAGGCACGAACATCAACACAAAATCCAGCGATCGCACACCTTCTAAAGCCTGATATGATTTATCGCTCAGCCCGCGGATATGATTTCTGACCGATTGCAGATGTTCATTCAGATAACCAGCACGGGCTGTTTCATCTTCAGATGAGCAGTATTGTTCATACGCGGTGAGCGATGCTTTGGCATCGACGATGACATCCTTATCGTCCGGCAGGCGGATAATCACATCGGGCAGATAGCGCTGCCCCTCTTCGGCCAGGGCAACCTGCACTTCATACTCATAGCCTTTGCGCAGGCCTGACTGTTCCAGCACCCGCTCCAGAATAACCTCACCCCAGTTGCCCTGGGTTTTACTCTCCCCTTTCAGGGCGTTGGTCAGGTTGATCGCATCGCTGCTCATCTGCTGGTTCAGCTGTTTCAGCTGGGTAATCTGCTCATGCAGAGAGCGGCGATCTTTCGACTCTTTATCGTACACATCTTCGACTTTACGCTTGAAGTCGCCGAGTTGCTCCCGCAGCGGCGTCAGCAACGAGCCCAGAGAGTCTTTATTGGCAGTGGCAAACTTCTCAGATTTCTCTTCGAATATTTTATTCGCCAGATTCTGAAACTCTATTTTCAGCTGATCCCGGGCTTCGGTCAGCAACTGTAATTTCTCTGCCTGAGCAGCCCGTTCGGTTTCAAGGCGGCTTTCCAGCTCAGCCACCTGAGCCTGGCGTAAGCTGAGCTGGCGACGCAGGTTATCCAGCTCTTCATCAAGATCTGCCAGTTGGTCATCCTGCTGTTGTTTCTGTAGCTGCACCTGTTGCAGACGTACCTGTTCCAGCTCTAACTGCCGGATCTGTTCAGACTTTTCCTGCAACACCCCAGCCTGATAGGCATTCTGATCGGCCAGCACCTCCTGCTCAGCACTGCTGCGTTGCAGTTGTTCCTGAAACTGTATGATTTCACTTTCCAGAGTCTGCTGCTGCTGAGTAAACTGCGCCGCCTGACTGAGTTTCTTAAGCTGTAGTAACAGCATGCCGAAAGCCAGACCAATGACCCCACCGGCAAGCGCCGATATAAATGGATCATTGAGCAAATCGAGTAACTGGGTATATATCATCTGGGTGATCGCTTTTCAGGCTGTTAACAGGATTGATCAGCGTAACGTCATTAAAAACAGTTAGCAGCCCTGTTACCAGTAGTAATACAGCAGGCCAACAGAAGCCAGTACCAGAGGCAGCATCAGGAACAGGTTTACTTTATCGCCCAACATTCGCTGGGTAATACCCACCGATATAGCCGGGAAAGTAAGAAAAATGCTACTCAGCGGAATCCACCATTCCAGCAGACGGAAACCATACGCCAGAGCACCAATCAAGGTCAGCGCGGCCAGGTTACCAATCATGATCACCATCACCTGACCATTTCGGTTTTGCATAAAGGCAGGCTTATCTTCATCCGGAAGCTTATTGAGTTGTCCGGCGCTCAATGCAGCTGACATTGAAACAAAGCCGGATAACAAAAACAGAAATAGCGGTTCCACAGGCACTCCCAAGACTGCAGCTTATGCTGCAACGATTGATTAGAAAATAAAGGTACGATTGTAAGGGATTTTCAACACGGAGCCTAAATTATTAACAAGGAAAGGTGCGAACAAGTCCCTTACATGAAGCTGACGGCTTTTTTATCTGTAATATAGCCATATAGATTTTTCAAACCGGTCACTGCCATGGTTAAAAACAGCCTGATAGCATTTTTCTCTTTACTCCTGATATCCGCAGCGATCCGAGCTGAATCCAGGCAGTTCGAAGTAATCGACAGCAGCTATACCGTCTGCACGACCGAGCAACAATACCGGCAGCTATTAAGTTACTCACTCTATGGCGTTGGAAAGCCACCTGCAACGGGCTGTTTCGCCGCACCAGGCGGGGCAAAAGCGATTATCCTTCAGTGCCCGGAAAGTGATATTATCCTCTGCCAATTTCGCCTGGAACCCGATGCTACCGAAGCTATCCACGTCTGGGCCAGTAAAGTGATGTTAAGAGAGAGACAATAAGCCTGTTCTTATAATCATCGATGTGACATTAAGAGAGACGATGAGTCTGTTCTTATAATCATTGAAGTGATGTTAAGAGAAGCACAATAAGTCTGTTCTTATAGTCATTGAAGCAATGTTAAGAGAGAAACAATGAGTCAGTATTTGGTTAATGAAGCGATAGAGGATTACGCCTTTATCCACACCAGTAAAGAACCTGAGTTACTGCAGGAACTTATCGATAAGACCAATGAGAACATGGGCTGGCCGCAGAAACTTTCTGGTCGCTTAGTCGGCCGCACCCTGAAAATGCTCAGCGCGATCCACCAGCCGAAAGTTGCCCTGGAAATCGGTATGTTTACCGGCTATTCGGCACTCTCCATCGCTGAAGGCATGCCGGACGATGGCCGCCTGATCTGCTGCGAAACCAATCCCCGGGCGATCGATTTTGCCAAGACCTTTTATGACCGCAGCGAGCACGGGCATAAGATCGAAGTTATCTTCGGCAAAGCCCTCGAAACAATCGAAAAGTTAGACCTGGAACTGGATTTCACCTTTATCGATGCCGATAAGCGTAACTATCTTAACTACTACCTGAA
This sequence comes from Amphritea sp. HPY, assembly GCF_050870985.1. NCBI lineage: Bacteria > Pseudomonadati > Pseudomonadota > Gammaproteobacteria > Oceanospirillales > Oceanospirillaceae > Amphritea > Amphritea sp. HPY. The sequence goes on from NZ_CP194015.1 coordinate 3,136,043, forward strand.
GGTTAAAGAGATGACCCGCCCCGGCGGCCTGATCATTCTTGATAACGTTCTCTGGTCTGGCAAAGTGGTACAACCGGAATCTGAGATCGACGACATTCTGGTCGATACGAACCGCATTATTGCTGAAGACCCGGATGTGGAAAATGTCTTCCTGACAGTACGCGACGGGCTCAATGTCGTTCGCAAGATTCGCTAACGGTTTGATAAATAGATAACAGGACCGCCGATGTTTTTTGTTATTCATAACACTGCCGATGCCGAACCAGGTAAAGAGTCATACTCGATACAGCGCTATGATTCTGCAGATAGCTTCGCCAACGCAAAGGATGGCAAAGAGGGTCGTGCAGGCGATCTGCGTATCGGCGATTGCGATAGTCTGCTGAGGCTATATGTTGCAACTGAACGGGATACGGTACTTTATAGCCAGTTGCAATCAATTCGGGATCAGTTTCTCGATGATCTTGATTCGGTCAATAGTGCCGCTGAGATCTATGGCCTGATCTGCTGGTTACTGGAAGATAACGGTATTAATGCCCAGGGCGCGTCACTGGAAGAAACCGCCGATCGCCTCAGTGATCTTGATATAGAGGCCGACAGCGATAAGTACACCGGCATAATCTTTCACCTGAAAGACGCCGTCGACCGGCTCTATGAGCTTGAACTGGACTAACATAAACAGGACTGGCTGAAAAACCTGGAGCGACAACATAACTTAAAAGGAGGTATACATGATGCGTAAGCTACTGCTGATTCTACCTCTTTTTCTTGTTGCCGGTGTCTATCTCAGTATTCCTCTACTCGCTGAAAAACTAACCCGGCAACTACTGCAGGAACAAGGCATCAGCACCCACCAGCTGGAAATTGAACATCCCGGCTGGAACTCACTGATAATCCCCCAGGCAAGCTTTCAACTTGATAACCAGAATCAGGAAGTATCTCTGCAGGCCCGGGATATTGAGGTGAATTTCACCCCACTGGATCTTTTGTTCAATCAACGTATCGCCCAGATCACTATCCCCCAACTGGATGCTGATATTAGCCTTGCACTTCCGGCAAACGAAGAAGCATCGGAACCGACCCAGCTACCATTAATAAGCCCGGCACAGCTTCTCACCGAACTGCCCTTTAACAGTCTGAGTATCAGCCGCTACAACATAAACTTAAATATCAATCAGCGATCAGATCTCAGCTTTAATGGCACAGCTAATCTAACCAGTGAAGGCTTAATATGTCATATACAAACAGAGACAGTTAAAGCGAACGAAACTCTCTCAACATCCGTAACAACCGCAACACCCGCAACAACCAACCAGAATAGCGCCTCGCCATTGCTCAGCATCGACCTTCAGGCAAACAGTGACAACCGGATAAAGCTGATCAGTCAGCACTCCGGCCAACCACTATCAGAGATAGAATTCGGCCTTAGCGAAGTTACGGAACAGCTACATGTAGAATCGAATCATCGGGTCGATATAGGGCAATTCATCAGCCTGCTGCAAACGGAAGAACTCAGACAGTTACTGAATAACCTCTCTGTTGATATACCTGAACTACCTGAAACCGATGGCCAGCTTTTACTCAAAGGCAAAAGCACACTGGCCGCGGCGCAGACAGTAACTCAGATAATTGCAGCGGCCGACAGCCACTACCAGATCAGTGCTGCGCTATCACTGAATCAGCCTGTGACAGAATTAAATAGCATTGATATAACGTTTAATAGCGAACTGCAGCAACGACAAGACAATCTAACCGTTAGTCTGACTCAGTTTGACAGCACCCTGCGCAAGATCAGTACCCCCTCAGCCAGCAGCAACAAGATTGAACTCAGCCTTAGCCACCCCCTATCTGTTACAGCCACAGTAACAGAACTCCTGACACTATCAGCACCACAACTGCCAGCGATCACTGTTCCTCCAGCCCAGCTACAGATTCGCGGCGACAGTATTGTTTTGCAACAGTCAGACAGCGCACCGATAACCATCAGTTATCAACCAGCTAAGATCAGCACTATGCCATTTCAACTTAATAAACCTGAAATTAACGCTGATGTTAAGCTCCCGAAAGTGGAAGTAGAGGTACCTGAACAACCGACGCCTCCGTTCAGTATTAGCAGTACTATCAGCTATACCAACAATCAGCTTAACACCCGTTTCAACTCTATTATTACCGATGCACAGTTAGACTCTGGCCATCTCCTGATCAGTGGCAGCAGCAAAACTGCTCTGCCAAAAGAGAATAATCAATTTCCTCATACCACCGCCTTTTGGAAAATCCGGCCTCTGGCACTGCAAGGCATTGAGAAGGTATTACAAAACTACCTGCCAGATCTGCCAGCAGAACTGGTTGTTAAAGCCGGCACGCTGAAACACCGGGGCTGGCTCGATCTCAACCACAACGGCATAGCGCTGCGTTTATTACAAAGCGCTACCAGTGTTGACGCCAGTTTCGACCAGACCCATGCCTATAATGCCGACTGGAGTTCCGAAACCACCCGCAGTCATCGCGGTACGCTGCGCGATAAGGGGCGATTAGTGGTTGAATTTATCGACCTGGGTACGCCGGTTGAGTCGCTAAAAGGCAGTTACCGTTACAACCAACGCCCCGGTAGAAAAGCCCGTATTGAACTGGCCAGCGCTAACGCCCGCCTGTTAGGAGGAGAAATCACCACACTGCCTCTGGCATTCAACCCCTCGGAACCTGAAATAGATACCGCCTTAGCCCTGACTAACCTGGATCTGGCACAGGTTATTGCACTGGAACAGCAGCCCGGCCTCACCGGCCAGGGAACCCTCAACGGCCAGATGCCGTTCCGTTACCAACAGGGTAAGATCAGCATCAGCGACGGGCAGATAAACAGCAATACAGAGGGCGGCTGGATCCGCTTCGATCCACCCGCTGAGTTTATGGCGCTTACCCAGACTAACCCTAGCTTGAAAATAGCCTTCGATGCCCTGCGTAACTTCAACTTCAGCAGCCTGGGCATCCGTCTAAACCTGGCGGAAGATGGAGATGCTATCCTTAATACTCGGATCAAAGGCTTCAACCCGGACTGGAACAACAGCCAACCAATTGATTTTTCTGTTAATATTGAAGAGAACATTCCAAAACTAATTGAGACACTTCAATTCACCGACAAATTGACTCGCGGCATAGAGAAACGCTACCGTTAGGCTGTTCTGAATTTTGCGCTGTTCAGGCTTCAGTAAGCGCTTGGGTTATATACATATATAAAAACAGCGTTATTATTGATGGAGAGCAGGAAATGCACGTACAAAAAACCCTACAATCGCTGTCGCTATTCAGCCTGATGGCAGTCATGCTATCGGCCTGCGCACCGACAGTTCAGGTGGCAGTTCCAAATGAACCGATCACCATCAATCTCAATGTCAAAATCGAGCATGAGATTCTGGTAAAAGTTGACAAAGAGATCGATGACCTCTTTGAAGAAAACAGTGATCTATTCTAGGAGCAGCCAATGAAAACTATGACTAAATTCATAACCCTGTTGGCCCTGGTGCTAACGATGAATGTCACCCCAGTCTGGGCTGCCGGTCTGGCTGAAGCCAAAGCAAGCGGTGTGGTAGGCGAGCAAATTAATGGCTATCTCGGGCTGGTTAAAGGCAATGCCAGTAGTGATGTAAAAGCGTTGATCAAAGATATCAACAGAAAACGCAGTGCAGCGTATGCAGAGAAAGCCAGGAAGGCAGGCGTAGATAAAAAGATTATTGAAACCCGGATCGGAGAGCGCCTGAAACAGCGCGCAACGTCGGGGCAATATATCCAGGACAAAAGCGGCCGGTGGATTAAAAAACCTTAGCTCGCAATACTCAGCATAACTGACACAAAAATAATAATTTCAGTTACAGGGCAATAAATTGAGTACCTTAGATGTATCTGGTCGTCCCTCTTACCGGTTGAATAACGCGTTTGGATTTATTATCTGCGCGCTACTGCTGGCCACTGTCAGCCTGTATATAGAACCGCATACAACCCTGGCTAACTGTGCCTTATGCACAGTGGTCAGGGCGCTGTTGCTGGCAATGTCCGGAGCCTTCCTCCTAGGATTCCTGCTCAATTTCAGCCGTCTGATCCAGTTGCTCTTATCGGTTATCAACATGGTGTTGCTGCTCACCGGTATTGTTACTATTATCCGGTATACCCTCACCCCCATAACCGAGGTTCCAGCTCCGTCCTGTAACCAGGCAGTGCTGGCACAACTGGATGCCAGCCCGCCGCAAGACGTACTACTGAGCGCATTGAACAACGCGATAATCTGCCCCGGTCCCCAATGGAATTTATACGGCGTAAGTTTTGCGCAACTTTCTCTCGCCGCGTTTGTCATACTTTTTCTTGTAGTCTGGAAACTGATGACTAAAAAACAGAAACGAGACCTATCTTTTCGATGAAAAAACATTCTCTGCTGGCGCTGGCCGGACTCATGGCCAGCGTTGGTAGTTATGCCGCTACCGAATCGCATCATAATCAAAACCCGGGCACCCTGACCTTCTATCTGGAAAATGATCTGTTTGCCGATACCGATCAGCAATACACCAGCGGCATCCGGGCATCATGGGTTTCGCCTGATATCAGTGATTACCTGACGGACGAAAATCTACCGCACTGGGCACGAGGTTATAACCGTTTTATCTCGGCGCCTCTTGGTCTGTTCAGAAATGGCAATCCGACGGCTGAAGAGAACGTCGTCAGAAACCTGGTTATTACTCTGGGTCAGCAGATGTATACCCCGGAAGATATCAACCGCACCACGGTCGATCCCGAAGACAGGCCTTACGCAGGCTGGCTTTACCTGGGCATGGGTTACCACATCAAAGATAGTCAGCAGATGGATTCAACAATTCTGAATGTCGGGATTGTAGGGCCGGCGGCACATGGCCAGGAAGCACAGGACTTTATTCACGACCTGCGTGGCTTTGACAAGTTTAAAGGCTGGGATAACCAGCTCAGTAATGAACTGGGGCTGCAGTTGGTATTCGAGCGTAAATACCGTATTCCGGCACAGCAGATCAAAGGCGCGCTGGAATACGATCTGATCTACCATGGCGGGGCCAGCTTAGGCAACGTTGCCACTTACCTCAACGGTGGTGCAGAATTCCGCATTGGCTGGCACCTACCGGATGACTTCGGTACCTCTTCGCTACGCCCCGGCGGTGACAACAGTGCTCCCGGCAAGCATGATGACCGTATCCAAAGCGGTTATAGCGTGAATGAGAATTTTGGCCTGCATGGCTTTATCTCTGCAGATAGTCGCCTGGTGTTACAGGATATTTTCCTCGACGGTAATACCTTTACCGATAGCCATTCGGTGGATAAAAAATATTTAGTCGGTGAAGTCACTCTCGGTGTCAGCATGCTGGTCGACGACTGGAAATTTTCCATGTCGCGGGTGTTCCGCACTAAAGAATTCGATAGCCAATCCGATGCCCATAGCTTCGGTTCTTTCTCTGCCTCTTATAGCTTCTGAACCATTCGTGATTAAACTCTCTTTAGCTTTTCTCCAGACATAAAAAAACCGGGGCATATGACCCGGCTGTAGAGATTATCAGATCTCTTTGCTCTTAAAATCATCCCGCCGATTTTAAAAAAGTCACCAGCAGTGTGCACTGCTGGCGACTCTCTTCATTACTGATCAGAACGATTTACTCAGACGTAACCAGACGCTACGACCCGGCTCAGCCACCTGAAAGGAGTTACCGGTTACAACATCGCCTCGGCTCTCGTGCACGGTATAAAATTTATCGGTCAGGTTATCCACACCCGCAACCAGCGTGATCCCCGACGGGTATTCATACTGGGCATGCATATTAACAATGCCGTAGCCTGGAGTAGCCCGCACGTCCTGACCACCACAATTGGCAGAACCGCTCAGGCAAATATCATTCTGGTTATCCACCAGCTGCAGTTCAACACCAGCCTGGAAGCGGTCACGGTTGTAATCCAGTGATGTAGTTAGTTCCAATGGTGAAATTCGGGAAAGGTCAGTGTTATCGTCCAGATTATTACCGACCGTCCAGGTCAGTGAGCTGCCCAGAGCCCAGTTTTCAGCCAGTTGGTAGCCCATCTCAAGCTCAGCACCATACAACTCAGCCGAAACGTTGCGGTAGATGTCACGGTCTTTCATTCCCATACCTGCAGAAACAGCAACAGACTGACGAAGAATGTAATCATCGACCCGGTTGTACCAGCCGCTGGCAGACCAGTTCAGATAACCATCATTGCTCTGCAGGCTAATTTCCAGCTGATGGTGCTTTTCCGGTTCCAGCTCAGGATTACCGATCCAGTCTCCGGTCATGGTCATTCTGGCCATATAGCGTTCAGTGGCATCGGCTGTCCGCACACTGCGGGACAAGGTCGTCTCAACACTGTACTGATCGTTCAGACGGTGGGTCCAACTGGCAAAACCAGCAACGTTATTTTCGGTTTTCTTTTCACCAGCATCGGCTGGTGCTCCGGCCATTTCCCAGATCTGCTGAGGAGAAAATCCGCCATTCACTTCATCCCGACGGTTAGCAACTGCAGTTACACGGTCATAGCGCAGGCCGGCTTTAACAACATCATCTTTACCGATCGCTTTTTCAGCTTCGGCAAACACACCCTGCTGATCAATTTCAGCCCCCGGCCACAGCAAACGAGAGATAACACCCGCTTTATTCTGCAACTCGGCATCACGATCGTTATTCTGCAGATCAGTACCAAAGGTCCAGTCGATATCTGCCAGTTGCGCATCAAAAGTCAGACGCAGGCCATCGGTATCAGAGGTAGAAGGCGCCTGCATCTGCATCATACCGGCCGGACGCAGACTGTAGTTGTCCATATTATGCTTCACTTCGGAGCGGTACAGTTCTAACTCCATCTGGCGCAGAGCACCTTGCGTGAACTGATGATTCAGCTTCAGGCGCATCGTGTCTGCATCGGCATAAGGGCTGTCCATACCTGCACCTGCAAACAGCACATCTTCCTCTTCCGCCTTTTCAAAGCTGCCTTCCAGGGTAGTGTTATCGCTCAACCGGATACCGGCCAGCAAGGTATTTGAAAGGCTTTCATAAGAGGAGCGCACCTCATTGCCGTCGCCATCTTCGTAGTTATTGCCAGAAGCCTTATGGCTGATAAAACGGACGTAACCTTGCTCACTGCCCGCGGCAACATCCGCACCTAACTCATAACGCTCGCCGTTACTGTTATAGCTGGTAGACAGATCCCCTGTATAACCATTGTCACCGAACAGCGGCCATTCCCGCTCAAACATCACGGTACCGCCAGAACCACCTGCACCGTAGACAACTGTCTGGTTACCTTTGATTACCGTCACCCGATCATAGCTATCGACAGAGCTATACGCTGTTGGCGGATCCATCCGGTTTGGGCAGCCGCCATGAACATAAGCACCATCCAGCAATACATTCAGTTGGGTCTGGCTTTGACCGCGAATGATAGGATCAATCGCCCGCCCCCCCATACGAATGCCAGACACGCCGGTCAGGCTTTTCAGCAGATCCCCGCCATCGGTGGTCGGTGATGCCTGTACCGCGGCGGTTTCATTACGCACAGTATTCTCTACCTGTGGCAGACCACTAGTGATTTCGATCACCATGGTATTTTCATCATTATGCCCGGCCAACGCTGCTCCTGAGACAACCTGCCCGGAGATAACCGCTGCCACTGCAACCGGTAACACTTTCCTGATCACATCCATATCCTTTTCAATGCTTGTTAACACTTGCGCCTTACAACAGGCTCTTAAATCGCAACTTGCTTGATTAGCAAAAGCTAAATTAAAGCTAAGGCCATTCTATTGACAGAAGCGAAAGCTGGGATGTGACATGTTGTCGCACCTCCCCTTATTGGGGCAGGAAAGCGAAAAATGAGTGATCTTAGTCAATACCAGAACAGGCCGCACACTCTGAAATAAGTCCCTTTAGCTTCTGAATAGTGACCAGGAAAGAGCTGAAAAACGGCTCATGAAAAACAAATCCGAGTATTACACAGCGTGTTCATGCAGAGCTTAATAGTGTGGGCTGGCGAACTTTTTTCAGACATAAAAAAACCGGGTCATATGACCCGGCTGTGGAGATCTTTGAAGGACGAATCCAGCAGACCTTAAAAGAGAGAAAATGGCGGTCGTAACTTCTCATTCAGAAAAGTACTGTCATAACCTGCGCTACCCTGAGGCTCTGAAACAGACCTGCAACCATTATATTTATAAAATCTGAGATTGGGATGCGACACGTTGTCGCACCTACCCCTATCAGGGCAGGACTCCGACAAGTAGTAACTGAGTTGAAACCTGAAATAGGGTTAAAAAGCACGAAATCTCCCCCTTATTTGCCAAATAGAGGACTGAAGAGCGACTAAAGCATGATAAAACGCTGTTTCATATAGTGAATTACCGACCTTTTTTTAATACAGCAGGAAACAAAAAAGCTGTATGATACGCGACCAATATAAGGGGCATCTAAGACCCCACAAGCTTTACAGGCAACCAACTTACAATTCTATCGATCTACGCAGGACACACACCATGAGCGCAGATAACAACCGTTCCCTGGCACAGCTGGAACAGACTGATGCATTTATAGGCCGTCATATAGGCCCTAACGCTGCAGAACAGCAGGCAATGCTGGCTGAACTGGGGCTCGAATCACTCGATCAGCTGATCGAGCAGACCGTACCGGAAAGTATCCAACTGGCGCAGCCAATCGATCTGGCCGACAGCCGCACCGAAGCAGACGTGCTGGCAGAACTGAAGCAGATCGCCAGCAAGAACGTCGTCAACCGCAGCATGATCGGCATGGGTTACACCGACACCATTGTACCGAACGTTATCCTGCGTAATGTGCTGGAAAATCCGGGCTGGTACACCGCCTATACGCCTTACCAGCCGGAAGTCGCTCAGGGCCGCCTCGAAGCGCTGTTGAACTACCAGCAGATGATACTCGACCTTACCGGTCTGGATCTGGCCAACGCCTCTCTGCTGGATGAGTCCACAGCCGCTGCCGAAGCGATGACCCTGTGTAAGCGGATGGCTAAAGCGCGTAAGTCAGATATTTTCCTGGTTGACGAAAACCTGCATCCTCAGAACATCAGTGTTATCGAAACCCGTGCCGAACCACTGGGTTACGAAGTCATTGTTGGTGATCTGGACGAGTTGATCGAACAACACGATCCGTTCGGTGTAATCGCCCAGTATCCGGGTACCTACGGCCATGTTAAAGACCTGTCTGAACTGATCGAAAAGACCCACGCTAAAAAAGCCCTGTTCTGCGCCAGCGCCGATATTATGAGCCTGGTGATGCTGAAGTCTCCGGGTGAACTGGGTGCCGATGTGGTATTCGGCTCCGCCCAGCGCTTCGGTGTACCGATGGGCTACGGTGGCCCGCACGCTGCATTCTTCGCTACCCGCGATGCCTACAAGCGTTCCGTGCCGGGTCGTATTATAGGCGTATCCATCGATAGCCGCGGTAATCAGGCGCTACGCATGGCGATGCAGACCCGCGAGCAACATATTCGCCGCGAAAAAGCGACCTCTAACATCTGTACCGCACAGGTCCTGCTGGCCAACATGGCCGGTTTCTATGCTACTTATCACGGCCCTGAAGGCCTGAAAACCATCGCCAGCCGCATTCACCGTATGGCGGATATTCTGGCTACCGGCCTTAAAACCAAAAACATTACACTTGTTAATGACAACTGGTTCGATACCATCACCCTGAATCTGGGCGATAAGCGTGATGCCACCTATGATGCAGCATTGGCACTAGGTATCAACCTGCGTAAAGTAGGCGCCGATCAGTTGGGCATTACCTGCGATGAGAAGACCGGCCGCCAGGAAATTCTGGATCTGTGGCAGGCAATTCTGGGCGCTGATCATGGCCTGGATCTGGCAGCGATTGATGCTGAATTGGTTGCCAACGGTTCTGCCTCTATTCCGGCTGCACTGGTGCGTACCTCAGAGATTCTGAGCCATCCGGTATTCAACACCCATCACAGTGAAACCGAAATGCTGCGTTACCTGAAGCAGCTGGAAAACAAAGATATCTCGCTGACCCACGCCATGATCGCGCTGGGTTCATGCACCATGAAGCTGAATGCCACCGCCGAGATGATTCCGGTCAGCTGGCCAGAGTTCGGCAACATGCACCCGTTTGCGCCGATCGATCAGGCCGCCGGTTACAGCGAAATGATCAACTCACTGGAAGATATGCTCAAAGCGATCACCGGTTTCGATGCGATATGCATGCAGCCTAACTCCGGTGCGCAGGGCGAATACGCTGGCCTGCTGGCGATCCGTAACTACCATATCGCCAACGGCGATGATCACCGTAACATCTGTCTGATCCCAAGCTCCGCCCACGGTACGAACCCGGCGTCGGCAGCACTGGCAGACATGAAAGTGGTTATCGTCGGCTGCGATGATCAGGGTAACGTCGATATGGACGACATGCGGGCCAAGGCCGAGCAACATGCTGACAACTTGTCCTGCCTGATGATCACCTACCCATCGACCCACGGTGTTTATGAAGAGAGCATCCGCGAGATCTGCGAGATCATCCACCAGCACGGTGGTCAGGTGTATATGGATGGCGCCAACATGAACGCTCAGGTGGCGATCAGCCAGCCGGGCGAGATCGGTGCCGACGTATCCCACCTCAACCTGCACAAAACCTTCTGCATCCCTCACGGGGGCGGCGGTCCGGGTATGGGCCCGATCGGAATTAAGGCTCACCTGGCACCTTTTGTTGCCAACCATCCGGTACAGAAGATCGAAGGCCCTAAGCCTGAAAACGGCGCTGTTTCTGCCGCGCCATGGGGCAGCGCCAGCATCCTGCCGATCACCTGGGTGTATATCGCCCTGATGGGTCAGCCAGGTCTGCGCAAGGCGACCGAAGTTGCGATCCTTAATGCCAACTACCTGACTAAGAAGCTGGGTGAGTATTACCCGGTACTCTATACCGGCCGTAACGACAAGGTTGCCCACGAGTGCATCATCGACCTGCGCCCGCTGAAAGAGAGCTCCGGCATCTCTGAAGAAGACGTCGCCAAGCGCCTGATGGACTATGGCTTCCACGCCCCGACTATGTCCTTTCCGGTGGCCGGCACCTTGATGATCGAACCGACTGAGTCAGAGCCTAAGGCCGAGATCGATCGCTTTATTGAAGCGATGATCGCCATCCGACAAGAGATCGAGGATGTCGAAGCCGGTAAACTGGATGCCGATAAGAACCCGCTGAAAGGCGCACCGCACACGCTGGAAGATCTGATCGATCCGAAATGGGATCGTCCGTACTCACCGGTACTGGGTGCCTTCCCGCTGGATTCGGTAAAAGCCAACAAGTTCTGGCCAACCGTAAACCGCATCGATAACGTCTACGGCGACCGTAATTTGTTCTGTGCCTGCCCTTCGATTGAGAGCTACGCGGAAGAATAAATATTGTTGTCACTGAATAATTGAGTATGTATCACGCGAATACAGCAAACGGGCCTTAGGCCCGTTTTTTGTTTATTAGGTTGCTGATCTCAGCTATAGATGCAGGCAGCTGAAAGACCGTTCATAATGCGGTCTTATATGTTTGACCTTAACTCTGATGTTCCTGACAAAGGTTTTGACTGCTATCGACACACTGCGGATATTTGAGTTAAATCAGAACTAATTAATTTGAATCACGAGGGTATAGAAAACCCCGGATCAAGCGGCTTGCTGGAAAAAATCAGGAAGGAGGCGCGCTTGCATGAATGTAGCCTAACCATAAATCACTTCTGGGCATCGCGATTCATAAGTATCAGGCAATCAGGCGGCAACCAACACTGTAGCGTTGTCTAGCATATGCTGCATTTTCTCGCTGTGCTGTGTGCCCCAAATGTTGTTAATAATCTGTAGGTTAATCCAGAACTCAGGCGTAGTGCCCAACACTTTGGCTAGCAAAAAAGCAGTCTCTACTGTTATAGCACGCTTGTTACCACATAACTCGTTCACGGTTTTGCGGCCAACCCCCATTGCCTTAGCCAGCTGGCCCTGAGTTATATTCAGAGGCTCCAAAAACTCCTCTTTTAACATCACGCCAACACTGGTTGGTTCATGCCCTGGTATACGAAATTCAGTAGTCATAGCCCACCTCATTAATACTTGTGCGGATCAAGGTATACATCCATCGCCTTGCCCGCATCCCATTTAAATATCAGTCGATATTGTTTATTGACGCGAATAGAGCACCATCCGGCCAGGTTGCCACTTAGATGCTCAAACCTGTTACCCGGTGGAGATCGAAAGTCGCACTCGGCACAGGCAACATGAATGATATCAAGCTTGCGCTTTAAGCTACGTTCTATTGCTGCCTGTATTTGTCGATGTTTAACAGCCTGCCAATAATAATCAGACAGCCACTCATCCTTGAATGATTCAATCATAATACAACTGCAGCCTGTAACGATACACGATACACTTTAGGACATAAAGTATCAGCCCTCAAACCTGCGAGGCATTTAACCTACTTAAAATACAGTTTAGAGCTGACTTTCTGCATTAATACTTACCGGTTTTCTTATAGGATCGTATTATCAGGTACTCTACACCGGCCGTAACGATAAAGTGGCCCACTAGTGCATCATCGACCTGTGCCCGCAGAAAGGCGCACCTCATACACTGGAAGACATGATCGATCCGAAATGGGATCGTCAGTACACTCAGGTACTGGGAGCCTTCCCGCTTGATTCGGTAAAAGCTAACAACTGGCCAACCGTAAACCGTATCGACAACGTCTACGGCGACAGGAACCTGTTCTGTGCCTGCCCTTTGATTGAGAGCTACACGGAAGAGTATTTTTTTGTCAGTAAGTAATGAAGCTTGTGACTATAACTAAGTTTGTGACTTACTAGAAAATCCAACGGGCCAATCGGCCCGTTTTGCGTTTTTAGGCTGAGCACCTGAATGAGTCGTATAGAAATTTATATGGTTGCCTTTGACCCCGAGTCGACATCAACGCTCGATCCGCTAAGTGAATCCAAAACAACTCTAACCTTACCCCACAGATACGGCAGCAGCACCTCAATCATGATTCCAATGCACTATGCTATTAATGTATGACCACGAAAACTTGGTCCTTAAGAAAGAACCTGCAGTTTTGATCATTTATTAATTCGTTACTAAATTATGTTGTCGAGTCAATGCGTTGCGAATCCTGTGGAGTAAAAAACCAGGCTGGTGCTAAATTTTGCTTTGATTGTGGAGCTGAGCTGACTAAGTCCTGTCCAAATTGTGGGCAAAATATGCAAGCAACAGCAAACTTCTGCGATGCTTGCGGTTCTAAATTATCCGAACGGATTGAGATTGATATCCCGCGAGCGGAAGGCCTGGCACCTATAGACTACACACCCCGACATTTAGTCGAACGAATCCTGGCTGAACACAAAGACGATAAGACGGTGAAAGGAGCGCAAGGAGAACGTAAGGTCATCACTGCACTCTTTGCCGACTTAGTCGACTCCACTGAATTAGTTAACAACCTTGATCCGGAAGATGCTTGTCACCTGATTGACCCTGTTATAGCCCTAATGATGGAATCTGTACATCACTACGAAGGCTATGTAGCCAAGACTCTTGGTGATGGGATTCTAGCGCTGTTTGGGGTTCCAATCGGTCACGAGGATCACCCTCAAAGAGCACTCTTTGCTGCGCTGCGTATTCAGCAAACCATCCAAAATTACGCTGACAAATTTTATAACGATAAAGGGGTATTACTGCAAGTTCGCATAGGTATTCATACCGGAACAGTGGCAGTAAGGTCTGTTCGTACAGAAGACCTGCACGTTGACTATGAACCGATAGGACATTCAATAAACCTAGCATCGCGGCTAGAAAGTATAGCTTCACCGGGGTCAATTGTTGTCAGCGAGGATACGTATAAGCTGGCTTTGGGTTTTTTTACATTCAAGTCATTAGGAAAGAAGCGATTAAAAGGAGTTGCTAAGCTTATTAATGCATATGAGGTGTTGGAAAGCAGGCCATTTCAAACCCGACTGCAAGTCGCTGCAAAAAGCGGACTGGTTAGATTTGTTGGACGCCAGTCGGAGTTAACAGCACTCACTAAAGCCTTTAAAAAAACAAAGGATTCTGGCGGACAGGTTATTGCTGTAGTAGGAGAGGCTGGTGTCGGAAAATCCAGGCTATTTCACGAATTTAAACAGTTATTTCAGTCTGAATGCCTGCAGTTAGAAGCCTTTTCTGTTTCTTATGGTAAGGCATACGCGTATCTTCCACTAATAAAGTTATTAAAACATTATTTCAACATTTTGCCTCTGGACGATGAGAAACAAAAGCTTGAAAAGGTCACCGATAAAGTCTTAGGCCTGGATAAACAACTAAAAGATTGCTTACCCTATTTTTTCTATTTGTTGGGAATTTACGATCCTAGTTTGACACTAGCTCAAATGAATTCGGATCTAAGACGATTGCGCATCTTTGAATCAATTAAGAAATTATTCGTACATGAGAACTTGAAGCAACCAATCATTCTAATATTTGAGGACTTACATTGGATTGATAATGAAACTGAATTATTTTTCCGTTATTTAGCTGATGGTATACAGCACACTCATATTTTGATGCTAGTAAATTATCGCCCTGAGTACCTGCCTAAATGGTGCCACAGCTTGCACTTTAGCCAAATTCGGCTCCATTCATTTAACGAGATTGAATCAACTGAATTGCTGGATACTCTGTTGGGCAATGACAAATCGTTAGTTTCGATTAAATCGCGTTTGATGGAGGAAACTGAAGGAAATCCGTTCTTTCTGGAAGAAGTCATTCAGGGCTTACATGAAGAGCATATCCTAGAGGGTGTGCGAGGTCATTACCACCTGACGAAAGAGATAGATAGACTTCATATACCCACTACCGTACAAGGCGTTTTATGCTCACGCATAGACCGGCTACAACAAGATGAGAAAGAGTTACTTCAAGTACTGTCTGTGATTGGAAAGTCCTTTTCCTGGAGTTTAGTTAAGAAAGTAGTAAATGAAAATTCGGATAGATTACAGGAGCTACTTTACAACCTTCAAACAGGTGAGTTCATATACCAGAGATTGGCCTTTCCTGAGATTGAATATACATTTAAGCATGCCCTTATCCAAGAAGTAGCTTATGGCTCAATGCTTAAAAAAAAGCTTAAACTACTCCATGAGCGAATCGCTGCGGCAATAGAGATATTGTTTGAGGGTCGGCTGGAAAACTACTTTAAACAACTGGCCTACCATTATCAATGTAGTGGTAATAAAGAAAAAGCAATAATGTATCTCTATGAGGCAGGACAGCAAGCCATGAAGCAGTCGACCACCATAGAGGCAATTCGTCACTTCAATGCTGCTTTAGAGTTAAACCGATGCATGCCTTATTGCAGCAAGCAAGAACAACAGGAACTGGCAATAAAACTGAGCATGGCAACAGCTCAGGTGGAATCTCAGGGTTATGCAGCAAGGATAGTAAAAGACACTTTAACTCATGCTTTAAATCTATGTCGAAAAGTAGGCAATAATGACCAACTATTTCGAATATTACTTGGACTAAGAAATTTTCATCAAGTAAGGGGAGAACTGCTTCAGGCGCGTGAGCTTTCAGTAAGGCTTATACAGCTAGCGCAGGATGAACATAATGAATCTCTTTTGATGGAAGCACACAGAGCGATGGGCTCTACGTGTTTACCATTAGGTGAACTCGGGTTGGCTCGTGAGCATCTGGAGCGGGTAGTATCCATTTATAACCCTGCTAAGCACAGGTCCCACATTTTACTCTACGGATTGGAGCCTGGTGTATTCAGTATGGGGTATTTAGCATGGGCTTTATGGCACCTTGGCTACCCGGATCAAGCATTGAAAAAGGTCAAAGAAGCTAACTCACTGGCACAAAAACTTGGCTTTCCATTTGCTATCACACACGCTTACGTTCTCGCTGCAGAACTTCATATCCATCGTGGCGAAGGGAAACAAGCTCAGGAATTAGCTGAAGCAGCTTTTTCTCTTGCAATTGAACATGGCTATTCGTATTGGAGTGCCTGGGCTAAGATTTTGCAGGGAGCAGCCCTTGCTGAACAGAAACAATACGACGAGGGAATTGTTGGAATATTGAGCGGACTTGAAGCATACAAGAAGACAGGTTCAGCCCTTTGGCAATCTCATTTCGTAGCACTATTAGCTGACGCTTATAATCAGTCAGGTCAGGCAGCAAAAGGGATGCAAGTATTGGCGCAAGAATGGGATACAAAAGTAGCTCATGAGGAGCGGCTATATGACAGCGAAATCATTAAGCTTGAAGCAGACTTATCTATCAGTACGGCCCCAAATACAAAAATAGAACTTGTAAGCGATTTAGAAAATCGCTTGAAAAAAGCGATAGTAATCGCTGGCCAACAGAGCTCCAGATCACTTGAACTTCGAGCGAACATAAGCCTTTGTAGGTTGTGGATGCACCAGGGGAAAACGAAAGAGGCACAAGTAAACTTAATCCGTCTCTGCAATGATATGAAAGAAGGTCGTGGTACTTCAGATTCTATGGTTGCTCGTACCCTTTTGGCAAAACTAAACACCGTTCACTATCAATCTGAACAATAGCCTCCTCCTTTATATCTAATTTCAGACATTGCTACATACCTCCAGAGTGTTTCAATACCAAAATGATCCTGTGCTGTAGGCTATCAGGTAGAAAACGGGGGGAGCAAGCTCCCCCAAATAGGCCCGACTCAGGCCTCAAAAGAGTGCACAATCGACAAAAAGTGCCTCGGGCAATAGAGAACCGAATTATTGTTCACAACACAATAAAATCTCTATAGGTACAGGGCATTAACAACTGTGCCCAAGAGTTGCTAAGGGTGCTTGAATAGATCAGAAGATCCATTGAGCCCACAGCTATTACGAAATTGAACAGAGAATGCAAAACTGCCAATTCGTAACGCCTTAAATAAATTACACAACAAGAATGCTCTGGATATATAAGAATATACAAGCAATTACATTTGGATATTCAAACACCACACGGTGTTCGGAAAAACAGAATTCCAGAACAAATAAATAGAAATTTAATCATTCACTTCCATCAGCCATACTCAGTCGACTGGAATTCCTTTGAGTTAATTCAGTGGATTCAAATGTAAGCCTAAGAAGTTTGAAGCTCTTAAGTAAAAATTTTGATTCGTACAAACATCTAATAAGAAGAGAGAGATTATGGCTGGCAAAATTAATAATGGCAGTGCTGATAACATTCCTCAGCACACGATACCATCAGATGAGAGAATGAATAAAGGCTCTCTAAGCATGGCTTGGTGGGCAATTTGTAGTGCAATGTTTTGGTTGGTAGTTGCCGCTACGCTGGCAATGAACTTTGGTACGGTTAACGCTTTAATCGGTCTGGCCCTATCCGTCGTCACTTACGGACTGGTCAACGCAGTAATTACACGCTATGCAATAAAAACGGGGCTATCAGTAGCAGTTTTCTCCAGAGTGCTTTTTGGCAGGATAGGCGCAAGCCTCGCTACTTTGATCTTCTTTGCTACAGCGATTTACTACTGTGTATTTGAAGGATCAGTAATTGCAGTAGCAATTCAGGCATACTTCCCATCCCTGAGTATTGAAATGGCGTATCTGATTGTCGTTTTATACAGCGTTCCAC
Source organism: Amphritea sp. HPY (assembly GCF_050870985.1). Classification (NCBI taxonomy): domain Bacteria; kingdom Pseudomonadati; phylum Pseudomonadota; class Gammaproteobacteria; order Oceanospirillales; family Oceanospirillaceae; genus Amphritea; species Amphritea sp. HPY. The sequence continues at coordinate 3,153,711 of NZ_CP194015.1, forward strand.
TAGTTTTTGGCAGTGTACAGAACTGGCTGGACAAGTTTAACGGAGTACTACTTCCATTCTACATTCTTGGTTTAATCGCAGCTGTTGCCGTTTCAATTAATGAGTTTGGGTACAGCGATGCCTGGCTGAATATGGGGCCTGAAGGCGGGAATCCTGAGAATGGCTGGTGGAACTGCTTCACATACTTCATGGGTGTATGGATATTAATGATGTACACATGGGATTACGCCAGGTTTGGACGCGAAGACGATTCGGAGTTTCATGCGAAAGTAAATTTCGGTATGCCTTTCTATCTCTTCACCTTCATGGTTAATGGCGTAGTCGGTATATTCCTCGCAGCAACCATACCAACTGAGGGTGGACTTTCTGAAGTCTCAGTTGTATTGGCCATTTTGAAACTAATGGGCTTTTGGGGGCTTTTGTTTGTATGGGTAAGTCAAACACGGATCAATACTGCCAACTTCTACCTGGCAGCTGAAAATATGCAAGCTTTCTTTGAAAAGTTTGGCATCAATAACGTCCCACGCTTTGCCTGGGCAATAGTTGTTGGCGGTGTCGTTTACGCACTGATGCTGATGGATGTGTTTAGCTTTATTTTACAGGCTCTGGCTTATCAGGGTATTTTTGTCGTTGCCTGGGTTGCAATTGCTTTAGCACATATCTTCTCACCCAAATATGACCAAATGTTCGACGGCAAAATCGAGTGTGATCGGAACAAAGTAACCTCGTTCAATCCCTGCGGACTGGTTTCATGGTTTGCAGGTGCTGGTATCGGAATCGTAGTGCTGAATTATGGCAATGATTCCCTTGCACTTTTCTCAGCTCCATTGACTTTTTTGATCTCATTTTGCGTTTATCTGATGCTTCTCAATAGCGCAAAACATCACTGGTTCGTTAAGGAGCAAAAAGTACAAGCAGAGTAAGCACAACTCATAACAAGGGGCCTCTAATGAGGCCCTTTTTTTTCTCTGGCTATTAAGCCTTAGCTTTGTAGTAAAGGTGTCCTATATGTCGGGGGAAAAACCACTGACTGCTTTTACAATAAGTCTACGGAAGAATTTAAAATATTGATAATAAACCTATCAAGACAAATCAACTGCTAAATAAATATAAAAAAATTATTATTTAAAATATTCTGATCGTCTACTCAAGACACCTAGTATCAAATAAAGCAGTCATTTGACTATTTTACCGAAATAAAAATTCAGCAAAAAACCACAAATAAAACAACTCAACACTATGAAACACATACATATTTCATTGTGTACAAATAAATTATCAAAATTTTATTTCTCCTTTTAGCGCGCAGTCCAATTAGTGCTCCTTGCCAATACAATTGTTGATTTGGTTTTTCCGAATTCACAGCATTAAAAATAGAAATTTATTTATCTGGCCTCCCCCTACATACTTTGACTGAGTCCTACTCAAGCAAGATTACAAAAACAAAAAACTTGGAGGCATCACTGATGAACTCACGCAATAAACTTCCTGCGTTTAAACTCAAAAACACTATCGCGCTTGCTGCTAGCTGTATGCTCTTTGCTGGTTCAGTTCAGGCAGATAACTGGTATCCATACAATGTAGAGGTCTGGGAACCCGCTTTTGATATGGCCAGCCCTCGCACTCAAAAGGCATACGCTCCTCTGGCTAAAGCAGAGAAAGCCTGGGACATATGCGTATCATTTCCGCATATGAAAGACGCATACTGGACTGCCGTAAACTATGGGGTAGCATCTGAAGCTGAACGCCTGGGTGTTCAGATGCAGCTGGTTGAAGCTGGAGGTTACACCAACCTGAGCAATCAGATTTCTCAAATTGAAGATTGTATTTCAAGTGGTGCTGACGCTGTTGTAGTTGGCGCAATATCCTATGAAGGCTTAAACAACGTCATAGAGGAAGCTAAAAGCAACAACATTCCTGTCATTGACATTATTAATGGAGTTTCATCAGCGGATATCTCTGCTAAGTCACTCGTCTCATTCGGTGAGATGGGCTACAAGGCTGGTGAGTATCTGGCAAGCATCCATCCTAAAGGTAGCGAAAAAGTAAAAGTAGGCTGGTTCCCTGGCCCCCCTGGTGCAGGTTGGGTCGAAGCAGGTAACAAAGGCTTCCAGGATGCAATTGCTGACAGTGCTATTGAACTTGTTGAAACTAAATACGGTGACACTGGTAAAGAAGTACAACTTAAGCTTGTTGAAGACACATTAGAAGCACACCCAGACCTTAATTACATTGTCGGTACCGCTGTTACTGCCGAGGCTGCTGTTCTGCTACTTCGTTCCCGCGATCTCACTGACGATGTGAAAGTAATGTCCTATTACTACACGCCTGGTGTTCACCGTGGTATTAAGCGAGGACAAATCCTTGCAGCTCCAACTGACTCGACAGTGATTCAAGGTCGAATTGCCATTGACCAGGCCGTTCGAATTCTTGAAGGCAAAGAATATGACAAGCATGTTGGCCCTATTCTGGCTGTAATTGATAAAAAGAACGTAAATTCTTTTGATGATACTGCAGCACTTGCCCCGCAAAGCTTCAAACCTACATTCCAGGTTAAGTAAGTCAGGAGGCTGCACTGATGGCTACTCAACAAGCTCATATTGCCGTTGGTGATGTTCCTGTGGCAGTCAATGCCAGGGAAGAGGTAACCAAGTTGCACGCTAAAGATGTGCAGCCTCTTCTTGAACTCAAGAACATTACAAAACGATACCCTGGCGTAACAGCGCTTCAAGATATGCAACTAACTGTTATGCCTGGCGAAGTACATATCCTGTTTGGTGAAAATGGGGCCGGCAAATCTACATTAATTTCGACTATTGCAGGGGTACAGCACCCTACTGAGGGGCAAATCCTTTTTAAGGGCGAACCAACCATTCTCAACTCTGTACATGAAGCACGCGATCTTGGTATCAGCGCAGTGTTTCAGGAGTTTTCTTTGGTTCCCCAGCTCACAGTTGCGCAGAATCTTTTCTTAGGCACAGAAGTTCAGAATTATGGAATTCTGGACAAGAAAGAGAATAATCGTAAAGCGAAAGAGATACTTGATCGCCTTGGCTTTGAACTCGAGCCAAACTCAAAAGTAGAGTATCTGGGAAGAGCGCAGCAACAAATGGTTGAAATAGCTAAAGCGTTTCGATCAGACCTTTCGATTTTAATTCTGGATGAACCTACCGCATCTCTTACTGAGAAGGAAACAAATCGACTATTCGAACTGGTAACCCAACTTAGAGAAAAAGGTGTGGGAATTATTTATATCACTCATAGGATGAGTGAGATAAAGAAAATAGGAGACCGTATTACCATTCTTCGTGATGGTAAATACATCACGACTGTAAAAGCTCAGGAAACATCTGAAGATGAACTGCTAACACTTATGACTGGCAGGGTCATTGATAAGGTATTTCCAACGGTCAAATTTAATCCTCAGGACCTTATTCTTGAAGTCGGAAATCTATCTACAACAGATGGAAATCTCAAAGACGTATCCATAGAAGTCAGGGAAGGAGAAATTGTTGGCCTGGCAGGCTTGGTCGGTTCAGGCAAGTCTGAGCTTTTAAGATCTTGCTTTGGTTTACATGATATCTCAGAAGGCTACGTTATCTTCAAGGGAGAGAACGTAACCGGCTTCGGACCAAAGAAAATGCTTGATCGTGGCTTTTTCTATAATCCGCCTGACCGAAAGAACGAGGGCCTGGCAATGATTCGGAGCTGCAGAGAAAACATGACTCTGCCCTCACTTGATAGAAAAGCCTTCTCGGCTGGTCCTTTTTTAAGACGCTATAAAGAATTGGTTTCGGCAAAAGCTTTGGCGACAAAGCTACAGCTTCATCCGATGAATATCGAACGGGAAGTAGAACACTTTTCAGGCGGTAACCAACAAAAAGTTCTTTTGGCTAAATGTCTTACTCGCGACGTCAAACTCTATGTATTTGACGAGCCGACTGTTGGCGTCGACGTAGGTACCAGAACCGAAATATATAAATTCATTGCTGAGTTATGTGAATCAGGCGCAGCAGTTGTACTCATATCTTCAGATCTTCCTGAAGTCATTCATCTCTCTAACCGAGCATACGTTATGTACCGAGGCGAACTGAAAGCTGAATTACAAGGCGATGACATCACTGAACAAAATCTTCTCAAACATTTCTTTGAGCGGGAGGAGCAATAATGAGCACCCTTACAGAAACACAACAAGAATCTAAGACTATTTTATATTGGTTTAAAGTCGCTTTCGTGCGTTTAGGCGTTCTGCCGTTTCTCTTAGTACTAGCAATCGCAATTTTTGCTTTTCTCTCAGATAACTTTTTGACTGGAAGAAACATGATGAATGTTCTCAGACAATCCAGCTATCTGATGTTAGTAGCAATGGGGCAAATGTTTGCTTTGCTTACCGGTGGCTTTGATCTGTCTGTAGGTACGATTGTAGCTATAACCTCAGTTGTCGGTGCAACTGTTATGGCGGGTGTTTATAGCATTTATCCCGAATCAGTCATGCTGGCAATTAGCATCGGCATTATCGCAGGCATTGCTGCAGGCATTGCAATTGGCTTTATCAATGGTCTTGGTGTTTCTGTTTTTAACGTCAACCCTTTTATGATGACTCTGGGTATGTCTTCCGTAGGTTTTGGTATCGCACTATACATGACCGGAGGTACTCCCGTTTACGGTATGCCCGCAGAATTCTCAGACATATTTGGCTTTGGTCAGCTCTTAGGAATTCCCTCTCCTATTTGGGTCTGTTTCTTATCCGTTATCGTACTTACTGTCCTTGCTAACTGGACCAGAAAAGGCCGCTATTTTTATGCTGTCGGTGGCAATTTAAAAGCAGCCCAACTGTCAGGTATCAACACACAGAAAATGCTGATGCTTGCCTATGTAATTAGTGGTGCAGCTGCTGCAGTATGCGGAATTCTTCTTACAGCCCGACTCGATACTGGTGAAGCTAATATCGGTTCAAGCTTTCCTCTGGAATCAATTGCTGCATGCGTCATAGCCGGCGTGAGCCTCAGAGGCGGAGTTGGTCGGATAGAAAACGTAGTTCTGGGCGCTCTGTTCATCGGTCTGATAACTAACGGCATGAATTTAGCCAGAATTGAATCCTACCTTCAGACAGTCGTTATTGGTTTATTACTAATTGTTGCAGTAATTGCCGACCAGGTTCGTTTAAAGGTTATGGCCAATTTACAAGACTAGCACACGCTTTATCGGGAGTTATATATGTCTATAAGTGTAAATATTAATTGTGATATGGGTGAAAGCTTCGGCCTTTACAAAATGGGCGAAGATGAAAAGATCATGCCCTTTATTTCTGAAGCCAACGTAGCCTGCGGTTTTCACGGTTCTGACCCAAATCATATGGCCAAAACACTTAGGCTCGCAAAAGAGCACGGCGTTAAGGTTGGCGCACATTTCTCGCTTCCGGACTTACAAGGATTCGGTAGAAGGGAAATGAAGATAGATAGAGATGAAATGAAAAACATCATTATCTATCAAATAGGCGCTCTCAAAGGCTTTCTTGATGAAGCGGGTATGCAACTTAATCATCTTAAACCACACGGCGCTCTATATGGTATGGCGGCAAAGTATGAAGAAACTGCACATGCAGTGGCTGATGCAGCCCAGATATTCAATGTCCCGGTTTTTGGCCTAAGTGGCACTCTTCATGAGGATATCTTCAAGGCGCGAGGGATAGAGTTTATTCCTGAGTTCTTTGCCGATTTAGATTATGACCGAAACGGAAACTTAATTATTACCCGTGAACATCACGCGGTGTCACCTCAGGATGCTGCTGATAAGTGTTATCGAGCGGTTACTGAAGGGGTTGTTCGAAGCGTAGATGGCATCGATATTGATGTTAATGCCAAAACCATATGTGTGCATTCTGATACACCGAATGCGATCGCAGTTGCAGAAGCAGTTAAGTCTAAGCTAGCTAGCTTCATCAGCTAATTTGGAGGAGTGAAAAATGAAAAAAGTACTTATTGCAAATCGTGGCGAGATAGCTTGTCGTGTAATTAAAAGTTGTAAAAAACTTGGCATCAAAACCGTGGCTGTTTTTTCGACAGCTGATGAAAACGCATTACATGTTGAACTGGCAGACGAGTCTTATCACATTGGTCCTGCGAAAGCGTCTGAAAGCTACCTTCAGGCGGAACGCGTTCTGGATGTATGCTTATCTGCCGGAGTAGACGCTGTACACCCAGGCTACGGCTTTCTTTCTGAAAACTGTGAGTTTGCAACTCTGCTGGAAAAACACAACATTCGCTGGATTGGGCCTTCACCAGATTCTATTCAGGATATGGGCGATAAGGAACGAGCTAGGGCTATTGCAGTTGGTGCAGGTGTTCCTGTATTACCAGGCAGCATCCGTTTTGCCTGCGGTGACACAGATGGAGTTATCGAAGCAGGCCAGGAGGTCGGATACCCGCTTTTAGTCAAGGCCTCAGCTGGTGGTGGTGGTATTGGCATGCGACTGGTAGACGGTCCAGAAAAACTGACCGACACCGTTGAATCAACACAGCAAATGGCCGAACGTTCTTTTGGCGACGGTACCATTTTTATGGAGCGCTATGTTCCTCGCGCACGCCATATTGAGATACAGGTTTTCGGATTTGGTGATGGCAGAGCTATTCATTTATATGAACGTGAATGCTCTATCCAACGTCGTTTCCAAAAAATATTGGAAGAATCGCCAGCACCAGGAATTCCAAATGACGTTAAAGAAAAAATGGCCGCTGCTGCTGTAAATTTAACAAGTCAGCAAAAATACAGTGGCGCTGGCACTGTAGAATTTATTCTTGATGCTGACACGCTCGATTTCTTCTTCTTGGAAATGAACACTCGTATTCAGGTTGAGCACCCTGTAACAGAGATGACTACAGATACTGACCTTGTCTCCATGCAGATTCAGTTAGCCCTTGGTGAAAATTTGTCCCATATAACGCAGGACTCTATTCAACACAGAGGCCATGCAATAGAAGCTCGAATTTACGCTGAAGATCCAGCAAGAATGTTCTTACCAACGCCTGGTGATGTAGAAGTATTTTCAGTACCAGGCGCTGATGAAGATCCCAACATTCGTTTAGATACTGGTATTCGAGCAGGCGACAAAATTACAGCCTATTATGATCCCATGATCGCCAAGCTTATCTGTTTCGGTGATAACCGAGCTGAAGCATCGCAGAAACTGGATCAAACACTTACATCGATGACACTTACTGGCATTGGTAACAATGTCAACTTCTTAAGTAAAACGATCAACCACCAAGAGTTCATCGACATGAAATTATTTACTGGCTTTGTAGATAAATTCAAAGATGAACTTCTGAAATAGCTTAATGAGGTGAAATTATGATTTATAAGGAACCAAAGTTCTTACCCGGTGGTGATCGCTACATCCTTATTGAGTTCGGCAACGAAATGAACCTCGAGCTGAATTTCATGGGACAAGGTCTGGCGGCAGCAATTAAAGAAAATAAAACTAAAGGTATTATTGAGACTGCCCCCTGCTTTGCTTCAACACTAATCCACTATGACCCTGATATTGTCAGCTTTGATTATGTAAAAAATGAAGTTACTGAGCTAATTCAATCTTTAGGACCAAGTGAAGATATTGAACTGGACAGTCGGGTTTTTTACTTTCCGACCGTTTATCTGGACCCGTGGAGTGATGAATGTATCGATGACTACATCGAAAAAATCAATCCCGATAAACAGAGAGACGCAGAACTCTTAGCTGATCTAAACAACCTGGAGAGCCCTGAACACTTCGCACGTGTTCATTCAGCAACTGAATACTGGGTAGCATCATTAGGTTTTTGGCCTGGTTTGCCGTTTATGATGCCATTGGATCCAAGGTGTGCAATGACAGCACCAAAATATAACCCTCCCAGAACCTGGACGCCGAAGGGGACAGTAGGCATGGGAGGTGGATCTACTGCAATTTATCCTGATCACCTTCCTGGCGGCTATCAAATTTTCGGGCGTATCCCTGTTCCCATTTGGGATACAGAAAAACGGTTCCCTCAGTTTGAAGACAGTATTTGTCTTTTTAAGCCGGGTGACCGAGTTAAATTTGTGCCATGTTCAATTGAAGAGTTTGAACATATTGAACGTCAGGTAGACGATGGTAGCTATATTTATAACGTCGTCGAATATCAGAAATTTTCAGTGAAGAACTATAAAAACTGGATCAATTCAATCGACAAAGACGCGCGCTTTTAGGAGGTCACTATGATAGAGGTAATAAAAAAAGGGTTAGAAACCTCCGTACAGGATTATCCGGGGCGACAAGGCTATTGGGATCAGGGATTTCCACCGTCGGGTCCGATGGATAATTGGTCATTCCGTCTGGCAAATCGTTTAGTCGGTAATAGTGAAAATGATGCAGGTCTGGAATGCCAGTACATGGGTCCAACCCTGAAGTTTGAATATGACACTGTAATTGCGATTACAGGTGCGGATATGCAAGCTAAACTTGATGACGGTCCTATTGAAAGATGGACAAATATCAAGGTATGTAAAGGTCAGGTACTACACATGTCATTCGTAAAAGGCAGTGGCGCCCGGGCTTACATCGCTATTGCTGGAGGACTTGCTACCGAACCATGGTTAGGTTCCCGCTCCACTTTTCATAAAGCAGGTGTAGGTGGTATGGAAGGCCATGCCATTCAAGAGGGTCAAAAGCTGCCTGTAAACGCACCCTCTTCTGAGCAAATGGAGCTAGGTAATACTCCAAGAAGAGTTAATCCTGAATGCATGCCCAGGTTCTCTGAAAATAAAACCTGGGAGGTTGAGGTCGTTAAAGGTCCAAATGATGATTGGATTGATGATGAAGGTCATCAGCGGTTCATTGAGTCGAACTGGAAACTATCGGCAAAAAGTGACCGAACAGGATTTCGACTTGATGGGCCAGATTGGACCTTTACTAATAAGGCTTTTGAAAAGTCACTTGAGCACGGTACGGAACCCTCCAATATTATTGACCAGGGCTACCCTATTGGGGCAATCAATCTTGCAGGTCAGACCCCAATCATTCTTATGAATGATGGGCCCAGTATGGGTGGCTTTATAAACCCTTACACCGTGCCTACAGTAGGTTTTTGGAAATTAGGCCAAGCTAAGCCCGGCGACACAATAAGATTTAAAGTTGTTACTGTTCAAGAAGCCCAAGACCTTAGAAAAACAGTTAACGAACTATGTACCGAAAATAGCATTATTTAAGAGGAATTATTTATGAGCGCAAATGTAGAACTTCAAACCTCAGGTAACATGTGGAAGGTTCTTGTAAAAGAAGGTGACACTGTGGCCGAGGGCGACGATCTCTTTATTATGGAAGTAATGAAGATGGAAGTTCCTCACCAGGCACCTATAAGCGGAACGATAACAGAGGTTCATGTTTGTGAAGGCGAAGAAGGCCTGGATGCAGGGATGGTAGCTGTTGTAATAGAGTAAACTTAGTAATCTCCTCTTCGAGCCACCCTTCTTAGGTGGCTCTTTTCCCTTTCTCTTATTGGTGTTTCCATGTGTAATAAATGCAACGATTTCTTTTCGAAAAATAAAATTTGGGCAAGTAAAATCAACGAAAATGACCCCTCATTCTTTGAAAAACTATCAAAGCTACATGATCCTGATTATCTTTGGATAGGCTGTTCTGATAGTCGAGTTCCGGTTAATGAGATGTTTGATGTACTTCCTGGTGAAATATTTGTACATCGTAATATTGCAAACCAGGTTATTGAAAGTGATATGAATTTTCTTTCAGTTTTAGAGTATGCAGTGGACGTATTAAAGGTGAAAAATATAATGGTCGTAGGACACTACGAATGTGGTGGCGTTTCCGCAGCAATTAACAGAAGAAGAGAAACCGTTGTAGACTACTGGGTCCACAATATCGTTGATATTATAGACAACATCGACCGTAATCTAATAGCTAAGTTTAATGATCAAGAATTACACGATTATATATGTGAAATGAATGTTATCCAACAGGTTAAGAACTTAAGTAGAACCACTGTTGTTAAAGATGCTCAAGCAAGAGGTGAAGAATTAAATATTCACGGCTGGATTTATAATGTTAGAAATGGTCTATTAAAGGATATCACTCCATAAAACTACGATTTAACGCCTGATGTATATTTCATACGACAAAAATCAATAAATAATTTTGCTTCGTGAGATAGTGTCTTATTCTTCTTCCAAATCAGGCCTGTATCCATTGTAGGAATACTTTCTACTATAGGCCTTGTTTCAATTCGATCGCCATCAAGCGACCATGGTCGGTAAACCATATCTGATAAAATAGTAACGCCCGCCCCAATTGCTACCATATTTCTGGTAGCTTCGACCGATTCAGTCCGAAATATCACATTTGGCTTAAGGTGGTTTTCATTCCAATAAGATGATGTCGTTTTTTCTGCTTCGTCTATCAGCAATTGAATATAGTCTTCAGATGCAATATCAACTAATGAAACACTTTCTTTTGCGGTTAAAGGGTGATTTGCTGCCAGCCATAAATTTCTCTCTGACTTAAGGAGAGAAATTGTTTCAAGAGGCGCAGAATCCCTCACATTTGAAGTTAAAACAATTCCAATATCAATCTGGTCTCGCTCAATTTTCCTTTCAATTACAACCCTGCTGTGCTCATGAAACTCAACCTCAATATTAGGGTATGCTCGCCTAAATGCTTCAAAAATATTTGATAAAAAATAGCCTGACACTGTCACAGAAGATCCAATTACTACTCTCCCCTCAGTTTCATGAGATGACTGCCTGAAATTGTTCTTAGCTTCAGCTACAGCTGATAATATCTGTTTTGCTGATTGTAAAAAACGGTATCCTTCACAAGTTAATCTAACACCAGATCTGCTTCGCTCTAATAGATCTGCACCTAAAGTACTTTCCAGTTCTTTAATTGCTTCAGTTATCGAAGATGGAGATATACTAACACTTACTGCTGCCTCAGTTATTTTACCAGTTTCAGAAACCGCTACAAAATACCTTAACTGACGTAGTGTAAAAGACATAAAACCACCTCTATTTTTATTAAGTATAATTATAACACAATAAAAAAGCCGAACAGAAAACTGTTCGGCAAAATATTGAAGGTAATACAGGGAGATCAAACCAGAAACTTTAGAAAGCCATTGAAAGACCTACACTAAGCGCATTATTTTCTATCTCTGCACCAGCATGGCTTTCGGCAGTCATTGCGGAGTACTCAGCTGAAACAGTTACACCTGGAATCCATGCATGATAGACACCTGCTGTAGTTTTCTGTTCGCTTTTTATCAGTGTAGTCGTGTCTGCTGCAGCCATATCAACATTTGAAACACCATGATTAATACCAAACTTGGTATCACCAATAGTATGAGTAGCCTGAACAAACCAACCATCAGTATCACGTGCGTTGCCAGCGCTATCAGCAGCGTCAATAAACAAACCGTAATAACCTACACCCTCTGCCTTAAATGCTGAAGCAGCAAGAGAAGTAGCACCAACATTAACGGTTGCCGTCAAGTCTGCTGCGTTAGCCGTATAGTTAGCGCTACCGTTATTAACTGACTGTGTCAGGAATGTTGAAGAAACAAAACCAGCACCATGGTCAAAACGAACTTTACCATGTACACCGGGCTGTTCGGAGCCAGAATCACCGACAAAGCCAGCTCCGCCAAATGACACTAAATCCAACGGCTGGAAGATACCGATTGCACCACTAAGTCCTGAATCTGTTTGATTTGAATAGGTAATTTGAGAAATACGATCAGTAAAGATATAACCGTAACCTGCTCCGCCAAGAGTCGTGTTCAATGGGCTTTTAACCGAAGCAGGGGCACCAACACCGGCAAGTGACATATCCTGAAGAATCACATCAATACCAAAGACACCATAATCACGGCCCGCTTTCAGCGTGCCCATCTCTGCATTACCAATAGTGAAATACGCACGATATGCTTCACCGTCACCGTTACCATTAAAGGCTGCATTATCTGTAGTGCCCGGCTCAATCGCGATATGGGCAGAAACATCGTAACCTTCTTTATTGGTAGAAGCACCAAAATTGAAGCTTGCAGGACTATAACCATTTGAAACTGAAGATGCATTTTCACCGGTACAAAGCAGTGCATTACCTGCAACTGTATTGCCACTCTTGTCGCAATCAACGGAAACAGCATGTGCATTAACATAACCGTTCATTGAGAATTTCCAATCACCTGCCTGAATTTCAAGAGCATTAGCCGCTGGTGCAAACATTGCTGTCACACCTAAACCAACAAAAAACAGCCCCTTGCAAAAATCTGTTTTCATAGTTATTCCTTACATCAAGTTTTCATATTTATTATTAAAAATCCAAATTTCCCCAACCACAGATTGCAGTGAAAAATCGGAGCCCTCAATAAGACACTAAGTAAGAAAATCAGTAAAGATTGATTTATAAAATACAGGATTTGCTTTTTTTGAGCATAAAACTTGATTTGCTTAATCCGATTTTTAAATTCGGAACTTTAAAAAACAACACAACAAAAAATAATATATATTAGCAATCACACTTTGATTATTATTTTAATAACAAATAACTGGTAACATTATAAAAACACAAGAAAAAATATTAAGCATGAGCGCTAATGAGCTAATTAACGCTCTAAGAAATCATAGAATATCAGCATCTGAGCTTTTAGAACTGACCATAAGTCATGCTGAAAGAGTATCTACAGCTAATAATCCCTTTGCAGTCAAGCTATATGACAGAGCCCGAGATGCTGCAAAGAATGCCGACGCACTATTACTCGCTAACTCGTTATCGGAACAAGAGCTTTGCGGCCCTCTGTGTGGACTACCTATAACTATTAAGGACTCTCAATGGCTATCGAGAGCTCCCTGCAGCTACAGATCTGAAACTCAAAAAAACCTAATTCCTGATGAAGCCTGCGCAACAGTAAAATCACTTGAAGAAGCTGGAGCAATAATATTTGCAAAAACTACACACTGTGAATTCAGTTTAACGGGCTTCATGAACCGGCAAGGCTTTATCAGACACCTTATTGCGTTAACATAACCCAACTAGAAGTTTTTAATCGACCAGTATTTCGTAGATAGGCGCTACTTGGTAACCTGTTGTTTTTTTTTAATATTGAAGCTAGAAATGAATCAGATGGTTCATCATACATAGAGAAAACAAGTCATATGACTCAGAGGCTTTTAAGTTCTCATAGGGAAAATCACAGCTCAGATAAGACTTCAGCGCACTTTTTACGAAGCAGATCCCGTAGCATCAGTACTGCAGGTGTCACCTGCTTTCTACTGGGACAGATCAGCCAGATGCCTACAGGTTCTGTCTGGTAATTTTTTAATAACCTGACTACCCTGCCGGACCGCAGGTCATCACTCACATCCAGGACCGACTTATAGGCGATACCTTTGCCTGCGACAGCCCAGCGCCGGGCAATTTCAGCATCATTACTCTCACGATTTCCATGCACTTGTATTCTGTAGCGCTGGTCAGCCTCAAAAAACTCCCAAATATTGTATGCACGACTTCCTATTCGGTACAGCAAGCAGTTATGTTTGCGCAGATCCTCAGGGTGTTCTGGCTCGCCAAACTGTGCAAGATACTCAGGTGATGCAAAAGCTATCCGGTTCACTGTCGCTATTTGAAAAGCGACCATGGATGAATCCTCTGGCTCGCCATAGCGTAACGCCACATCAATTCGGTCCATATAAAAGTCAGATAGGTTGTCTCCGACGCTCAACTGAAGAGACAGATCGGTATGCTCTTCCAGCACTTCATCAAGCCAGGGTAATACTATATTTCGCCCTAAATCAGACGACACTGACAGTCGGATCTCTCCCGCAATTTTCCCCCGCATCGCATTCAGGGACGCCTTGCCCTCTTCAAGTGAGGTTAGGGACTGACGGCAGTACAATAAAAACCGCTCACCTTCTGAGGTAATACGAAGCTGGCGGGTTGAGCGGATAAAAAGCTGAACATCTAACTGCTTTTCCAACCTTTTCAATGCTGCACTGGCCGCCGCAGGCGTTATACCTAACTGTTTGGCTGAGGCCGTAATGCTACCGCTATCAGCTGTTCTGACAAAAAGAGTAAGATCTGAAGTATTCATTATCAAAATATTTTTGAAATTAATTAAATGATTAGCCTGTTTTTAGTCTAGATATTATTGCGCACAATGTCTCCATCAAAACAGTCATACGACAAAGACAGAGGCTCCCCATGAAAGCAATTGGTTATCTCGAATCACTCAATATTGATCACCAGGACTCACTGGTAGATGTAGAACTACCAACACCTAAACCCGCCGGTCGCGACCTGCTGGTAAAGGTCGAAGCTATATCGGTAAACCCGGTTGATACGAAGATCAGAGTCAATGTTCCGGCACAAAACAGCGAATATAAGGTTCTGGGCTGGGATGCGGTTGGTGAGGTCATCGAGGTTGGCGAGCAAGCACAGTTTTACAAGAAGGGTGACAAAGTCTTTTATGCAGGCGACCTCACTCGCCCAGGGACAAATTCAGAATACCACCTGGTTGATGAACGCATTGTTGGCCACAAGCCGCAGTCTTTATCTAATGCTGAAGCTGCCGCGTTGCCACTCACAGCAATTACTGCCTGGGAATTGCTTTTTGACCGTCTGAGACTTCAGCAAGCCAGCTCACAGGATTCAAAGGGTAATGACAGAATATTGGTTATAGGTGCTGCCGGCGGTGTTGGCTCTATCCTCATTCAGCTTGCAGCCCGGCTGACTAATGCGACAGTTATCGGAACGGCATCCCGTCCGGAAAGCCAGCAGTGGGTAAAAGAACTGGGAGCCGATTATGTAATCGATCACAGAAAGCCGTTGAGTGCTGAACTCAAGCGCATCGGTATTGATAGCGTATCCCATGTAGTGTCGTTAAATGCTACTGATCAGCACTTTGACGAGATTGTAGAGTGCCTGGAACCACAAGGTAAGTTGGGACTGATTGACGACCCCCAATCACCTATCGACATTAAAAAGCTGAAACTAAAATCAATCTCACTGCATTGGGAATTTATGTATACCCGTACGATGTTTGATACCCAAGATATTGAGAAGCAGCGCGATCTGCTTAACAGCGTCGCGGATCTTATCGATGCCGGACGCATAAAAACCACGTTAGGCGAGCACTATGGGCTTATCAACGCAGAGAACCTGAAGCGGGCCCACGGCAATCTAGAAAGCGGTAAGGCGATCGGAAAAATCGTTCTGGAAGGTTTCTAACCACCAGCTATATAAATGTCTGGATTATAGAATCAACCTTAGAATACAGAGGTATAACAGCATGGCCACACCACTGACAATTGTTGCTCGGATTGAAGCAAAGCCTGATCAGGTTGAGTTAGTAAAATCCGAACTAACGAAGCTGATCGAGCCAACCCGGAAAGAACAGGGTTGTATTCAATACGACCTGCATCAGGATAACGACCGACCAGAAGTTTTTGTTTTTTACGAGAATTGGGAAACCCGCGCCCTGTGGCAAGCGCACATGGAGAACGATCATCTGAAGGCTTACCTTATGGCGACTGATGGGGCTGTAACCGGTTTCACCCTGAATGAAATGAGCACTGTAGAATAAACCGGGCTGATTTCAATCCCGACCAGGCAGCCAGAGGATATGCTCATGGCTGCCTGACCGATATTGGTGCGATATCCTGCCTGAGAGAGCCATCAGGCCTATTTTAAACGACTTCAGGTTCAGCGGTTAAGAAAGATCCTATGTGCTTCATTGTCCGCTCTACGTAATCTTCCTTCTCACCGACGGGGGCAACGTAATGAATAGCGTTTTGAGCGGCTTTAACCCCTTCAAGGCGAGCGATTACCCAGGCTGAAAGATATGAAGAGGCAAGGCAGCCACCGGCACTGGCGACATTACCATTGGCGTAAAATGGCTGATTCAGCACTTCGATACCAGCCTCCAGCACCCAGGGCCTGGTGGTAAGATCGGTACAAGCGGGAACATCATTGAGCAGTCCTAGCCTGGCCAGTACGAGGGTACCGGAACATTGCGCACCCAGTAGCTGCCGGGATGGATCAAGCTGCAGTCGCGCCATAATTGATTCATCAGCCACAACGTCTCGTGTTTTCATACCGCTACCAATGATGACCGCATCAGCAGAACTTGCCTCTTCAAGAGAAACATGACTTTCAACAAATACACCATTCATCGACTCGATTCGCCTGGCGGGGCTGGCGATCGTTACTCGCCAATCCGGTTTTTTAATTCGATTCAGGATGCCTAGTGCGATAAGAGAGTCGAGTTCGTTGAAGCCATCAAAGGTCAGAATAGAGATATGCATAACGCTGTTTCCTTATTGAATTGTGGTAGCGATAAAGCATTCTATTCTCTAAAATCATGACAATAAAAAAATTGTCATGGATACATTACACATGGCCCGCGCACGATACAAACAACTGGTTGATAATTTCGCTACCGATATCCGGGCAGGACATCTGCCGCCAGGTACTCAATTACCCACTCATCGGCAGCTCGCCGCAGAGCAAGGTATTGCTCTTGTGACAGCATCCAGGGTCTATGCAGAGCTGGAAAGTATGGGGTTGGTTAGCGGCGAAGCGGGCCGTGGAACCTTTGTCAGAGAAACTGCGCTGCCACCGGGTCACGGTATAGACCAGCAAGCGACGGCTGAGGGTATGTTTGATCTCAACTTCAACTCCCCATCCCTGCCTGACCAGACAGAAATATTACGAGACGGCCTGCGACAACTTGCCTCATCGGGTGACCTGGAAGCCCTGTTGCATTACCAGCCTCATGCCGGACGTAAGCATGAGCGAGCCATAGTCGCCCATCACCTCGCAAGCCGGGGACTCTCTATCGATACCGATCAGGTTTTAATTGTCAGTGGGGCACAACATGGTCTGGCCACAACGGTTATGGCACTGCTGCATCCGGGTGATGTAGTAGCAACGGATGCTCTGATCTATCCGGGTTTTAAGGCTGTCGCCGAGGTACACCGACTGGAACTGGCCCCCATACCACTAACAGAAAGTGGGCCTGACCTGGATGCACTGGAGCAGTTGTGTCAAAACCGACGAGTCCGGGCCGTTTATGCCATGCCAACACTGCACAACCCAATGGGTTGGGTTATGGATATAGAGCAACGAAAACGGCTAGTCTCGATTGCCCGTCAGCACGGGTTGCTCATTATCGAGGATGCAGCGTATGCCTTCCATGCTGAAGATCCACCACCCCCGCTGGCCGCGCTCGCTCCAGAGATAACAGTCTATGTGTCAGGGCTTTCCAAGAGTGTCGCTACCGGGCTGCGGGTCGGATATGTCGCCGCGCCTGTGCAATGGGTACCCATGATTGAGCGGACCATAAGGGCAACAACCTGGAATACCCCCGGCCTCATGACGGCGATGGCCTGCAGGTGGATAGAAGATGGCACGGTTACACGTCTGGAATCAGAAAAACGTCAGGATGCAAAGATCAGGCAGTCGATGGCCAGAGAGATACTCAACGGGCTGGAATACGTTAGCCACCCGGCATCGTATTTCATTTGGCTCCCCCTGCCTGAGGAGGTTCGGGCAGACCAGGTGGTGATGGAACTTCTGCGCTTAAATATTTCCGTTTCCACGGCAGAGCCTTTTGCAACGACTGAC
The DNA here is from genome assembly GCF_050870985.1 of Amphritea sp. HPY. Classification (NCBI taxonomy): domain Bacteria; kingdom Pseudomonadati; phylum Pseudomonadota; class Gammaproteobacteria; order Oceanospirillales; family Oceanospirillaceae; genus Amphritea; species Amphritea sp. HPY. Next base: position 3,171,361 of record NZ_CP194015.1, read on the forward strand.
CATGTACCCCATGCGCTACGTCTGGCGCTTGGATCAGTTGAACTGGACAAGCTTCAAGATGCACTGCAGAAAGTGAGGCAAGTGATCGATGAGTATTCGTATTAAGTAGTACTGACTGCCAAAGATGCCTCAGTCCAAGTGGTGAAGAGTCCATCCCATTTACCGGGGTGGTGTATAACTGGAATGATAAACCTGGGCCAGAATGTCACAAACTTCATATATTGTGGATATGGCAGATCGAATATTGAGATCTATTTCTCGCAATCATTATTTCAATTTATATTGCCTGAAGGCTCTATTATTCTTAGCAATTGTTCACTGACTTCATTACTCAACAACAGTTTCCAACTTAGTCTATCTGAAACAGTCGCTATGCTTTCTACGGCATAAAGCTGACATTGTAAGCAGTCAGCTTTAACTCTGGCGAAGTAGGTATGAATAGAGTAAGCGTCTATACTTTTTGTACTTGCTCGACAGGAGGTCACCCGAAATCATGAATGGCCAGTGAATATTCCTGTCTTTTAAAGAGGTGAACAAGCCATGACACCTGATAAGAAGGACACCCATGCCCATGATGAAGATTTCCTGATGCCGGGAGATAAACGCGACCCGGATTACAAGAACCGTCCAGAGCCGACAGGATCATCAGTAAGCGGGCTTCGGCTGGTCGGGTTGCTTGGGGGACCGATTGCAGCATTTATTATTCTGATTTCATCTGCGCCTGAAGGCATGCCACCCGAAGCATGGCGTTTAGTCGCTATGGCCAGTTGGATGGTCATCTGGTGGTTAACCGAAGCGATACCTATTCCGGCCACCGCACTGCTGCCCATCATCCTCATGCCGTTGCTCAACATCGACACGATCAAACCAGTGGCGGCCAATTATGCCCATCCGCTGATCTACCTGTTCCTCGGTGGTTTTTTGTTAGCCGCAGCTATGCAGCACGTTGGTCTGCACCGGCGTATCGCGTTAAAGATCGTCAGTTGGGTGGGCACCTCTCCGTCGCGGATTATTCTGGGTTTCATGCTGGCCACCGCCTTTCTGTCGATGTGGATCTCCAACACTGCAACCACAATCATGATGTTTGCAGTCGCCCTGTCAGTTATCGATTTCGTCGCCCATCATACCGACGATGACAGGATGGTACGTAACTTCGGCGTCGCGCTGATGCTGTCGATTGCCTACAGCGCTTCAATTGGCGGCGTAGGTACACTGATCGGTACCCCGCCCAACGCCCTGCTCGCCAGTTTCCTGCAAAACACCTATAACATCGAAATCACGTTCTTCAGCTGGATGCAGCTGGGCGTACCAGTAGTCATTATTATGCTGCCGACTACCTGGCTCATTCTGACGCGGTTTCTGTTCCCCTCACACCAGATCGCCATTGGCGATGCTGGAAGCGTAGTCGAGCAAGAGCTGGTTGCTCTGGGATCTATGTCCAGAGGTGAGAAGCTGGTAGCTGTCGTATTCCTTAGCGCGGCACTGGGATGGATCTTCCGTAAGTTCCTGGTAGATTTGACCGGGCTTCCGATCAACGACACGATCATCGCATTGATGGCTGCAATGGTATTGTTCGCGGTACCAATATCCCGTTCAAAAGGCGAGTTTGCCCTGGACTGGGAGGCCGCACGCAATGTTCCCTGGGGGGTGCTGTTGCTATTTGGTGGTGGATTGGCGCTGGCCAGCGGATTCAAAGGCACAGGACTGGCTGAATGGATCGGTAACTCCGTAGGCGGCGTAGAGATCAGCACCCTGGCTCTGGTTTTGCTGGTTACCGTGGCGATAGTCTACCTGACAGAAATCACTTCAAACACCGCCTCCACAGCAACCTTCCTTCCCATATTGGCTGCTGTGGCTGTTGGTCTCGGGCTAGACCCTGTAGTCCTCTGCGTACCGGTAGCGCTGGGTGCATCTATGGCATTTATGATGCCGGTGGCCACACCGCCTAATGCGATCGTCTTCTCATACGAGAGAATGGAATTGCGTGATATGGTACGCGCTGGTTTCTTGCTTAACCTTCTGGCTATTGCCGTCGCTTTCGGAATGTTTACTATGCTCGCAGACCTGGTCTTCAACATCGACCTCTGACCTTCTGATCAGGTCCGGTATAGCGTTGCTACGCCAGAGAGCCTTCAATTCAGATGCAGGCTTTGAGCTATTGATAACAACTGATTAAGTTGGAAAACGATACAACCAAAAAGGCCCTTCGAATTCGAAGGGCCTTTTTGGTTAGGCAATTGTCAGTCTACAGATGACTGCCCGGATCACTGCGATCAGCTTTCTTGCTTCACTCTCTACTGGAGCAAGAATAGAAAAAACAGCACAGCACCTTTATCCGCAACATGGATTCTTGTATCCCACCCCTGCTGCATACGACCTAAGTACTTAATTCACTGAAAGGGGAGCATACTTTGGTATCTCAGCTCTTCATCTTTCCCTACGACTGCTCTTAATATGGAATTTAAACGAGGAGGATAACCATGAGTTTACTATCAACACTGAAGTCATTATTTGCTCCCCTGCCGGAGGGCTCTATCCGCTATAAAGGCTTTACGATTGCTGCAACTCCCGAGGAAGATAGCGGTCTGTACCGGATCAGCGGGGTCATCAGCAAGAAAGACCAGCACCATAGCTTTACCCTGGTAGACCAGGTGTTGGTCAGGGATAATTGCGTGCAGTTGACTCAGCAGAAAGCAAAACTATTCATCGATCGGAAAGGCCAGAATATTTTTGTCTGAAGGAATGCATCACTTTTAGCTGAAGTACGCCGAAGTGGGATGATGACCTTTAACCGCAACAAATAAAAAGGCCCTTCGAATTCGAAGGGCCTTTTTATGTTACAAAACAAAGTCTCTGCTCTAGAAATCAGCTACCCGACAACTCCCGTTTCAGCGCATCCTTGTTCACCTGGTTTTTATCACTCTGCACTAAAGGCAGGGATCGCTTGTAAATAACCCGGCTCGGGATCATATATGACGCCAGGTGCTTCTTAAGCTCAAACAGGATCTCTTCTACAGAGATCTCGCTTGGCGCTGAGTAGACCATCACGATCTCTTCTTCGATCTGTTCATTCTCTAAACCGAACACCGCACACTGTTCAATTTGCGGGATATTTCTTGCCACGACCGACTCGATTTCGTAAGGAGAAACCCTGAAGCCTCTGGTCTTGATCATGTCATCGTGTCTGGAAACGAAGTAGAGGTAGCCCTCTTCATCTTTATAGACATAATCGCCCGTAGCGACCACGATTTCATCGGTTAGCTGCCCTTCCAGGTTAATCACATCTTTCAGGATCTGTACGGATTTGAAACGCAGTTCGTTCTGCTCAGGCGCATTCCAGAAGCCCCGGTAGATATACCCACCCCGGTGGATCAGCTCGCCCACTTCACGTACGCCACACTCCTTGCCCTCTTCATTGATGACATAGAGTTCGACATCAGGGATAGCCTTACCAATGGAGTCCGGTCTGATCTGTACCTGTGAAGGATCCAGATAAGTTGAGCGGAACGCTTCCGTCAGGCCATGCATGGAATAGAAGTCAGCTTTCTGGAACGTCTTCTTGCAGTCTTTGATCATTTTAGCGGTGACATTACCACCCGAGGAGGTAATGGTTTTGACACTGTCGAACAGCTCAGCACTCGGGATCCGGTGCATGCCATCCTCAAACATCTGCGAGATGTTGACCGGCATCAGTGGTAGAACCGTTACCTTATCGTTGATCAGATGGTTGAAGAAATCTTCCGGCAGGATAAACCGGTGCAGCGCCAGCGTTGCTTTTTTATACAAGGTACAGAAGATCTGATTCAGGCCGTAATCCAGGTTAAAGATCAGCAGCCCCGAAATAACATCATCCTGTTCCAGCTTCAGATACTGAGAAACAACACGGGCAGAATCGATCAGATTCCGGTGCGAAATGACAATGCCTTTTGGCGTACCTGTCATACCAAACGAGTAGGTAATTACCGCGTTGTCATGGCCGTTGATATCGCAGACATAAGGCTTGTTGTAGTACTTATAGATCTCTTCAAATGAGGCTATCTCTTTTGCCGTTGTCTCATAGGAAAGGATATGGCCGTCAAAATTGATCTCTTCAATACTTTCGAGCTTGAGCTTATCGGTGATGATACATTTGATATCACAATCATTGATAATGTACTCAACCTGCTCAGGCTTGAGCATCTTGGTCAGCGGTACCAGCACATAGTCTGTGGACAAAATAGCCAGTACAGCGACAACCTGTTCAATACCTTTGTTCGAGTAGATACCGATGCGGGTATCTTTTGGCAGACCTAACTCATTCAGGTAGAAAGCCACCTGATTCACTTTGGCATACAGTTCTTCATAACTGATGCTTTTTTCATTGAACACCAGCGCGGTTTTATCGCTGTGAGTCTGAACAGCCCCTTCAAGAAGCGCTCTGATACAGTTAATTGACATTATTCTTTTCCTTTTGCACCCAGGGTCCAGATATCGTAGTTGGTATCCAGAACAACCACCGGCTTATGGTCTGAGGTAAGAATTTTCTTATAGAAAAACGACACTATATCCTCTATCTCTTCGGTCGTGAGTACCTTGGTGATACCCCCTGTCAGAACAATGGAGTTAATAGCGAGCAACTTCAGATTGATATAGGCTTTCCTGTAGTGCGAAATTTTGCACAAGACCAGGAATATAGCCAGCTGCATCAACACTTTAGTAGCCTTTTCACTTTGCTCGGTAAAGATATTCTCAGTCACTTTAAGGTGCATTAGCAGCTCATAGACGAATTCGTTATTCTGCGCCGCAAAAATAAGTGACTGCTTTGACTTATACACACCCAGTTTTTTGAACACCAGTCTGTCGTACTCGTTTTCAGTCACCAGATTGTCATCAACCAGGTCTTTCGAATAGTGAATATCGGTTGTCGCACCGCCAATATCGAGCAGGATAAAAGGATTTACCACTGAGAAGCTGGCATCGATCAGTGGCAGCGTCTTATTCACGATGTATGGCGTTGAATAGATCTGATTAGCGGTAATATCATAGAGATGCTTAATATCTTCCTTACCTTCGATGTCTTGCTGGTAAAGATTGGTCAGATAATCTTTCAGTGAATCCTCTACGATATGCAGCTTATTATCGATGATATTTGGCAATACAACGACATTTTCAATATTCTCTTTGATGACCGGAGCGTCCTGCTCACTGCCGACAAAGACAACATTTGAATACTTCAGCTGCCCCAGATAGTTATACAAACTATCAGAGAAGATACCGGCACATGAATCGATACCGCCGACAATGATAACGACATCAATCAGATCACTTGGCAGCGAATATTCCTCTATATTTTGATAGAGAATGGTATCAATGATGTTGATACCAGAATTGAAAGCGATGTTGGTCGCATATTTTAACGAAAACGACTTGGTAGTGCCGATAATCAGTGTACTTAAACCACCATTTGCCGACGAACAGATATGCACATCGTCTTTGTTAAAACGATCGATGGTGCTACCGCATCTATGCTGCAGATCATCAAGAATATCTTTGTTGAAATCCCGAAAATGCTGCTCAATGCTATCCGGCGTGCTGACTTTGAAATAGGTACTGCCAACATCAATAAGCAGCTTGTCGTTATCCTGGCTCATTGCATAATTCCTATATCATGAACAATATCGTTAACGATACTGGTGGTATCTTTGGTCAGATCGCACTGTGCTTTTTCATACTCATAACAGCGGTCCGGGATAGGTACATTACCCCGTTTGATGATTCTGATATTTTTCTTCGCATCGCGGATCGTAATCATCTCGTTGTGATTAATGATATGCGGTGAGAAAGGTACATCGATAATGCCGTTCTTAATCGAGTTAAAGACTTTACGCCACAGAGTATCGGCAGGATCGTTAAATACCGCCTCCATGATCGCCTTAACTTCCAGCGTCAGGATCTCTTCTTCCTCTTCATCAACAATCGTTGGCAGCCCGTTTAATATACGCAAAGTGTACTGGGTATTTGCCACGGTTTTGGCGTTAGCTTCTTTGGTTGGAATACCCGCCGCTTCTTCCCGGGTCTTAGTGATGATCTTGTCAGCGCCAACCATTGATGCGATTACCGTAGACATATTGATCAGCTGCTCAGCGTAATCTTTATTCATAGGGAAAGCGCCCATCCACTGATGATAGACCAGGTGAATCGCTGCATCAGCGCAATTAATCTGCTCAGCATAGTACTTGGCCATTTTCTTAATAACGGCCCCCATGACGATATCCTGATTCATTGAGCCCGTTTGGGAGAATGAAACAGAGAAGGACTTAACCCCCTCTTCCAGCGAGAGCAACATCTCCAGCAACTGAATAACGATGGTGATAGCCGGAGGCACCAAAGTTGCCGTCAGCGGACCAAATGATTCCCGGTTGATCGGCTCATTCAATTCGGAGTAGTTGGCACAAACCCGCTCAACATACTTCCAGTACAAAAATGCTTTATCTAACGGGAAGTTCTTTGAATAAGGTAAAAGGTAGGTAATCGGGCCGCCTTCTATCTCAAAAATTCCTGAAGCGATCGCTGTCTCAATCAATAGCCTGGCATCGGGGGTACCGTGGCGTAAACTCACCGGCTTATTAAAGTGCGTGATCATCTTACGGGTGGTGCGATAACCATGGTTTACCAAAGGGTAACCGTTAAGCATATCGACATCATTTTCTTCGCTCAGGCGCAGCATTTTTCTGGCGGTAGCGTAATCATTGAGACGGGTATTTGAATCGATAGTTAAGGGCAGGACATCAACATTGGCCTCAACAAAAAATTCATTCAGGGCGAACTGCTTTTTATAGGTTGGAAAGCCGCCCCTTGGCTGAACAAGCATCTTGTCCTTGTTTTTAAAACGATGAGATATAAACAGATCTTTGCTGGCGTTTTTAACAAATTCTGTAACTTCGGCAAAATCGAAGGTATCTACATATTCATTGCTGAGAATGATCTCTCTTTCTTCTTGCAGCAAACTCATTATTTATTTCTCTTCTCTATAAACTCTTCTAACGAGTCCAGCCCGGTATTCAGGTCAACCTGGTGGCATACCAGATCAAAACCGTAGTTTTTGTACTTAGGTACGATCTCTTCAGCATTACCGCTACCGACGACTAAATTGCCGCCGATCATCATAATAAGATTGTCTAAGTTCTTATACTTTGCTTTAAGTGGCTTAACTTCACGGCTCCAGCCCTCTGCTTCACCGTTTAACGATGAGATCAGTAAAACGTCGGCGCCGGTTTCAACTACCGCATCAAAGAACTCTTCCAAGTAGGTATTTACCCCCAGGTTAAACACTTCAAAGCCTCTGGCCCGCAGAGAAAGATCAATGAGTCGATTAGCAACAACGTGGATATCGTTGCCAACTACGCCTGTAACTACCTTCATATCGTCTTATGCCTGACATTTTAAAACGGCAATGATAGCAAATGTTTATGCAAAAAACGGCCCTGCGATGGTAGAATTGTGCGTCAAAAATGGGAACAGGAAGATTTTATGTCGTTTTTTACAGCAGACATCTGTGATGAGTACAGTGAAAAGGTATCTGTGCTGGGCGCAGGCTACAAAAACTATGGTGGTTCGGACAAATGCCAGGGCCGGATAGTCACAGTAAAACTGGATAAAAATAACTCTGATCTCATTAAACTGCTGCGCGACGAAGACGGTACAGGCAAGGTTGTCGTTGTTGATGTCGATGCAGAATACTATGCCGTGGTCGGTGAAAATCTGATGAAGTTCGCACAGCAGAATAACTATGCCGGCATTATCGTCAATGGTTACATCAGAGACACCTTTCAGATAAAAGATATCCCCGTCGTTCTGTACGCACTCGGCACCTGTCCGCGTAAATATATCCCTGTCACACAGGGTGAAACAGATGTGCCGTTATCCTTTGATGGTATCGAATTTAATAACGGCGACTATCTGTATGCCGATACAGATGGTGTAATCGTTACTGCAGAAAAGATCGTCTGATTTTTCTCCAGGCATAAAAAACGCGGCTATATGCCGCGTTTTTTTTGTAGGAGCGTAACCGGTAGGTTGGAGTAAGCCTGACGAAGTCGGGCGAACTTGAACATAACAGTCATCACGTTGAATCGAGCATTATCTACGATTATCATCCAACAAAAGATATTTAATAAGGAGTTTTCAGATGGTGCTGTTCTTCCCAATCCAACAAGAACTTGATTGCATTAGTAGTAGCGGTCGTATTCTCGGGAAGATAAAGTTTGATGTCTTTAAAGGTGAGTACCTATTCTGCCCTGACGATGACTCAGTCGTGTTATCAGATATCGAAGTAGCAAGCATTGCAGAGCGAATTGCTGGACTGTATGCAGGTAAGTATTCCTTCCCTATGCAGGATGATGATTAATCGCAATCCCATAAAAAACGCACCGAAAGGTGCGTTTTTTTACTCTAGCCACTAGCAAGGGGCGTAGCCCCGTTTAGCAAGCGACGCAGTCGCGTTCTAGCCACTGCGAGCGAAGCGAGTCTTAAAGAACTTTGGCAATCGACTGAGTCAGATAATCAACATTACTGGTAGACAAGCCTGCTACGTTAACACGGCTGGAACCTACTACATAGATGCTGAATTCATCCTGCAAGCGCTGAATCTGATCGGTATCGATACCCAGGAACGAGAACATACCGTTCTGCGTAGTGATAAAGCTGAAGTCTTGTGTTACGCCATTTTCAACCAACTTATCAACAAACAAGTGACGCATACTCGCGATGCGGTCACGCATCTCTTTCAGCTCAATATGCCATTGACCGGTAAGCTCATCCGAGCTCAGGATTGTTTCAACGATAGCTGCACCGTGTGCTGGCGGCATTGAGTAGTTAACACGAACCACTGTCAGCATAACCGCGCCAATAATGTCAGCAGCCGCGGCATTTTTACCAATAATCGAGCAAGCACCGATACGGTCGCGGTACAGGCCAAAGTTCTTCGAGCATGAGCTACAGATGATCATCTCGTCGACAGAATCAGCCATCAGTCGCAGACCGTAGGCATCAACATCCAAACCCTGACCAAAGCCCTGGTAGGCGATATCAACAACCGGCATAAAACCGATTTCACGGGCCAGTTCAGCAACCTGCTGCCACTGTTCCTGATTCAGGTCCATACCACTTGGGTTATGACAACATGCATGCAGTAATACTGCATCGCCTGCAGGAACCTGCTTTAGCGCTTCAACCATCGCGTCAAAGTCCAGGCACTTATTCTCATAGTCATAATAAGGATAAGTTTCAATGTTCAGCCCGGCAGCCTTAAACACACCCTGATGGTTTGCCCAGGTAGGGTTGCTCACCCAGATCGTCGCACCAGGTTTGGTTTTGTTAATCAGTTCACCAGCTATGCGTAACGCCCCCGTTCCACCCGGAGTGGAAACAGTGCGCACACGATTTTCGCGAATAACCTTATGATCACCCAGAACAAGTGAGGCTATCTTATCATTGAACAACGCAGAACCTGCAGAGCCTAAGTAGACCTTACTGGCTTCGTTCTCAACACGAAATTTTTCAGCAGCTTTTACACAAGCTAAAACTGGCGTATTACCAGCCTCATCTTTGTAAATACCAGGCCCGAGATCAATTTTATTCGGGTTGCTATCGGCTTTGAATTTGACCGATAGACCCAGAATCGGATCAGCTGGCGGTTGCTGTAGCTGGGAGAACATAAGATTTAGTACCTTTTAATTTCTATGCTTCATTTCTATAACTAATCGGGCTAGCCATGTACTACTGACCAAACCGACCATTTTTTTGCAAAAGTTCAACAACCTGATGAGTTGTTGTTCAGCAAAGTCAGTTGGCGACAATATTATTCCTTAACGCTGTTGCCGTACAGCGTTTTAGTGCATTTCGATGTAATCCCTGACATCCAATTGTAGTTTTGGCGTAAAGAATTGATCCGGCGCAGAATCCGCTACTATTACAAGCGCTGAAAAATCTCAGGAACTATAAATTTAGTCACTCCAAATGAGCCCTTTATCTTGTCTGCTATTTCACATAGCATCCGCGTTAATTTGGCGTTGTTCATTCTCCAGATGACCGATATGTTCTTATAACCTGAGATCTCTTTTATCGGGTTCACTATTTTATTTCTGTATCAGCACCGATTTATCAACCTTTATGCGGGGACACCACCGCTATATAAGTGAAAGAGGCGACCTTTGTCCGACTTTGATACGAATTTACACGAACTTAATCGCCAGAATGTATGGGCCGGTTTTAAGCAACTGGTTCCAATCTCTTTCTTTGTGATTATCTTCGGCCTGGCTTTTGGACTGGCTGCAACACAGGTCGGTCTGGCTAATTTTTCAATTATTGCCATGAGCACACTCGTCTTTGCCGGCGCATCACAATTTGCCGCTTTAGAGTTATGGGGTGCCGAAGTAGCAGTTATACCTCTGGCAGTTACGGTATTCGCAATCAATGCCCGTCACCTGCTAATGGGAGCGACCTTGTATCCCTGGTTACGCCATCTGCCACCAGCAAAACGCTATGGTGTGATGCTGGTTGCCACCGATGCTAACTGGGCAATGTCTATGCAGGCTTTTACCCGTGGCGAGCCAGCTATGGGCCTTTTATTCGGAGGCGGTCTTGCGCTCTGGTCCTTCTGGATATTAGGTACCTGGCTTGGTATTTACTTTGGCAGCGCTATTCAGGATCCTGTGAGTCTGGGTCTGGATATGGTAATGGGATGCTTCTTATTGGCAATGGTCGTTGGAGGGCAAAAAGACTTACGTATTTTTATTATCTGGATAGTTGCAGCGGTGTCATCACTTATGGCTTATTGGTATCTGCCGGCCAATAGCCACGTTGTTGTTGGCGCACTGGCTGGCGGCGTTCTGGGCGCGGTATGGATGGATAAAAAACAATGATTATAGAAACCACCGGATATGGTCCGCTTATCATTGTTCTGATCATGGCAGCAGTTACTTTAGCAACCCGCTGGGGTGGCGTTTTTGTTATGTCGTTCGTACCTATCGGCTATCGGGTAAAACAATTTATCAGTGCCATGTCCGGCTCGGTGCTTGTAGCACTTCTTACACCGCTGGCGATCAGTGGTGACAACGGCGCACGTCTGGCTTTACTGACCACAGCGATCACCATGTTAATATTAAAAAAACCTCTTCCTGCTATCGCAGCCGGAATACTTGCAGCGGCGCTGTTCAGGCAGTTCTGACTATTAAATGTTCATGCTGCTCGCTTCGGAGTGAGGACAGCTATCCTACTTTCAATATTCAAACTGAGAGGCCACTTATGAAGCGGCCTTTTTTACTAAATACCATAATCACGTTCAACTTTCGATATGCGAACCTTGAAGGATGAATACCATTTTTCGTGACCTGACTTCTGAGCCTCAAGGTGCTCAATGTTTGCCTTCCATGCTTTGATAGATTCAAGATCAGACCAGTATGAAACAGTAATTCCGACCTCTTCTCTTGCCGACTCGACACCTAAAAACCCGGTTTGTTCTGAGGCCAGCCCGACCATTCTCTTTGCCATTTTGCCGTAACCATGATCACCTTCTGTTCGATGGTTTGTGAAAATAACCGCATAGTAAGGTGGTTTCGGTGTGTTAGCGATGAGTGACATTCATGCTCCTGCTTATATTAAATATGTTGATACTGCTCAGATCAGTGATTAAATCTAAACCTGAAACCATTCTGCCAGTCTGCGCGACAAAACTCTTGCCGCTGACTGAGGTAGTTCCGACTCACGAACTAATGCTGACCACCCCAGACCAAGGCTGTCTTTTCCCACCTTCACGGCTGACACACTTTTATTTTGAATGGCTGACTGGACAGCCCATCTCGAAAGAATGCTCACACCAAAGCCTGCCGCGATCAGCTCAACAATTGCATCGGTCACTTCAACCACGGTTACCAGGTGAGGCACTGTTCCGGAGGGGCGAATAAATCGCTCATACTCAAAGCCTGGTTGGGCAGATTTGCTATAGGTCAGGTATTCCTCACCTTCTAAGTCTGTTGCCTCAATAAACTGCTTTGTTGCCAACTCATGATTTACATGTGTTAGCAAAACCAGTTCATCCTCAAAAACAGGAATTGAATCAATACCTGGTATAACCAGATGACCGGGTGCTAACACCACATCAACTGTACCTTCCTGGAGGTTTCGTATTGGATTTTGCGTTGCAGAGGCAACCAGTTCCAGTTGAATACCGGGCTCTTTTTCAGACATTATTTTTAAAAATGACGGTAACCAGTGATAGCAACTATAAGCAGCAACACCAAAGCGAACTACAGTGATTTCATTATCAGCCATCTGCTGAAAATCAAATTCAGCACGCTGTAGCGCAGGAATGACCTGATTTGCAGTTTGTGTCATTGCACGACCTGAAGCTGTCTCTCGCAGTTTGCGACCTTCCCTCTCAAATAACAGTCCACCCAGGCGTCTTTCAGCTTCTGCAAGGCGATGACTCAAAGCAGACTGAGTTATACCTAGCACGTAAGCGGCTTGCCTTAGCGTACCTGTTTCATTAATCGCTTTCAGCATTTCCCAATGCCGGATATCCAGTCTCACGCTTTTGCCTCATATCATTGTCATAGACAGGCCCCAGGAAAACCTATCAATAGATGCATACTATTAATCAATAACTCGAATTATTCACTATTTATTTAATCAGTAGCGAACTATCGTTCCAGCCTAAGGAGCCTACGGATGCCCTGTTCGCAGGTTCCCTAACCTACGGAATAATATTAACGTGAACAGCAAACCAACTATCAATGGCCAGTCTTTAGTCGTAATGGCTGCTTTCTTTTACGGGCTAAATCCATTTTTTGCACAGCTTTTATTTAAGGAAGGTTTAGGTGCCGAGATTGTCAGTCTGTATCGGTTTATTCTGCCTGCGATATTTTTCGCTTTTTTCCTGCGTACACCACCGGCAAACAGACCTGAAGCGTTAAGAACCTTCTTTTTAGGTGTCGTCAGCGGTATTTCTATTTTTGGCTATTTTCATGCTCTGGAAACTATTCCAGCTGCTACAGCTATTTTGATCTATTACACCTACCCGGTTTTCAGTGTTTTGATCGGCTGGGCTGTATTCAGGCGGATACCTTCACAAAATAGTTTGATCTCAGCTGCACTGGTGGCTATCGCTGCGTCTTTAGCCGTCAGGCCAGAAACTCTTCCTGCCGGTGTCTTATTTTCAGTTGCAGCCTGCTTTTTGGCACCATTGGTTGTCGCCACTCAGGTTCAGTATTTATCAAATCCAAAAACACATATTCCAATTACCAATCGAATGGCCTGGATAACAACCGGACATATTATGGTTCTCCTGCCAATAGCAATATGGATTAAGCCTGAGCAAATATTGCCCGACTCACTGACCGGTTTAATCTCAGTAGTCGGTATCGCTTTAGTGGCCGCAGCAATCCCCCAGGTGTTGTTTATGCTGGGTGCTCCAAAGTCATGCGCAGATAAAAATGCATTAACAGGATCGTTAGAGTTAGTCGTTGCTCTACTGGCAGGAGCTGTTTTATTAGGAGAGAATTTGGATCGACTGGAAATTACCGCTATGGTCCTGATTGTACTGGCTTTATTTATCAAGCAAGTAGAAAGCAAGCCCATGGAAAAACAGCCATCGGTTAACATTACTCGCAGCTAGTCCGCATAGATCTGCTTTACAGAATATGGCCTGGCTGTTCAGTACTGCACAGAATGAGACCAAAGGCCTCACCGCAGCAGGGTATAAAGATACCAGGCAGCCACCAGCACTAACTGAAAATCATTGCCTCAAAACAATAAATCGGCATATTTCTCCAGATTCTTCTTGAACCTCCACCTGCTGGAGGTTTTATAATCCCCGGATTCACGCTTGGCAGGATCTGATCCAGCCGGTAATAATATTGAATCTGACGAAAGGCTTAGCGATGGCACTCGCGAAAAATCAAAGCAATGACAACGTCTGGTGGCTCCTTAGCGCAGCCTGGATCATTGCTTTGGTATCAACACTGAGCGCGCTGTTTATCGGCGAAGTGCTGGGCCAGACGCCCTGTGTTTTATGCTGGTATCAACGAATCTGTATGTTTCCACTAGCGGTGATACTAGGCATTGCAGCAATCCGCTCAGATATAAAAGTCATCTGGTATGCACTACCGCTGTCGCTGATCGGGACTGCGATTGCTGCTTACCACTCTCTGACCTATGCAGGCTATATCACCACACCTATCATTCCATGCGGCCAGACAACCTCCTGTACCGGCAGCAACATGACCATTCTTGGTGGCATTTCACTACCCTATCTTTCGCTGGCAGCATTTGTTGCTATCAGCCTGTTACTTTGCATACTATTTCGGAAATCTGAAGCATGACACGACCTAAAATCATCCTCAGCGTTACACTCATCGCTTTAATCATATTTGCAGCATCCGCATATCTCTGGACGCAGCAACAAGCTGACGTTGTCAGTACTAAGGCCTATGAAGATAGTCTGCTGGAGCGGCCACATTCGCCCAGCTTTGGCCCGAAAAATGCGAAAGTCACCATCGTTGAGTTTTTCGATCCTGCCTGCGAAGCCTGCCGGGCGTTTTATCCTTTCGTAAAGAGAATAATGGCGGAAAATCCTGATGACGTCCGTGTAGTACTACGCTATACCACATTCCACAAAGGCTCTGATGAGGTGGTCCGCATCCTCGAAGCGGCACGACTGCAGAATCTGTTCAAACCGGTGCTGGAAGCGATATTGATAAAGCAACCATTATGGGCGGACCACGGCAATCCTAACCTTTCCCTCGCCTGGGATGCAGTCAAAGAAGCAGGTCTTGATATTGAGCAGGCCAGAGAGGACATGCAAAGCGCTGCTATTACTAACGTGCTGCAACAGGATAACGCCGATGTAAAAGCTGTGGGCGTTGAAAAGACACCAACATTTTTCGTCAATGGCAGACCTCTGCAAACATTCGGCGCGAAACAGTTAGTTGAGTTGGTAAACAGTGAACTGGCTGCCCAATAATCGATAGAAAAACTCATAATATTGGCAGATTACCTCTCGAGGTCCGACTCCGGGCCTCTTTCTAAAACAGCTATATCCTCTGACAATAGATTAAAAAAATCGATGATGCTTTGCATGAAAACAGAGAACCTTTAGCATAGATGCTCTCCTGATCTGTTAGCTTCATTCCTCAGCTCAGTACCAAAAGCCCCTCAATGAATGATTCTGGTTAGCCGGTTATCAACAAGAGAAAAGAATGAGCAGCGCCGTAATAAAAAACCGAGAAATGTCACTATTCAACCCGGTACTGATCACCGGATGCATCATCTTACTGGTGAGTTTCTCAATACGTGCCTCGTTTGGTCTGTTTCAGATACCTGTCGCTGAAGAGTTCAACTGGCTCAGAGCGGATTTCTCCTTTGCTATAGCGATACAAAACCTGTTTTGGGGTATAGGTCAGCCAATCTTCAGTGCCTTAGCTGAAAAGTATGGTGATAAAAAAGCCATTGTTGCTGGCGCTGTTTGTTATGCGGTCGGTTTGGTATTGTCAGCGTTTGCTATCACGCCGGGGCAACACCAACTGCTGGAAATGCTGGTCGGCTTTGGTATTGCAGGCACCGGGTTTGGCGTTATTCTCGCGGTGGTGGGTCGTGCAGTATCCGATAAGCACCGCTCTCTGGCGCTGGGCATTACCACCGCTGCGGGCTCAGCAGGACAGATAGTCGGCCCGCCGGTAACACAATTTTTATTACAGCAGATGCCCTGGCAGTCTGTGTTTATATTCCTCGCCGGCTTCGTTATTGTCTCACTGCTGGCGCTGTTTTTTATGCGTATTCCACCGCCCCCCAACAAACAGCAAAGTGACGAGCCGATGGGCCAGGTGATTATGCAGGCGATTAAAGATCCCTCTTTCGCCTTTATTTTTATCGGCTTCTTTTCTTGTGGGTATCAGCTTGCCTTTATTACCGCACATTTTCCGGCGTTCATTACCGAGATGTGCAGCGTCGTCACCCCCGGCAGTATCATCCAGTCGTTAGGTGTTTCATCCACATCCACCCTGGGGGCCATCGCCATCGCCCTGATAGGTGTCTCGAACATATGCGGTACCATTCTGGCGGGTTGGCTGGGCAGTAAGTATTCAAGAAAATACCTGTTATCCAGCATCTATCTGATGCGAACTATCGTTGCTGCCGCCTTTATTCTCAACCCTATCACCCCCGAATCGGTGGTATTTTTCTCAATAATAATGGGTGCCCTGTGGCTGGCAACGGTACCGCTGACATCGGGCCTTGTGGCTCAGATTTACGGCCTGCGTTATATGGGCACCCTGTACGGACTGGTATTTTTCTCACATCAACTCGGCGGCTTCATCGGCGTCTGGCTTGGCGGAACAATGTACGATCTGTACGGTAACTACACCCTGGTATGGTGGGTTGGTATTGGTGTAGGTGCACTTTCTGCACTGGTTCACCTGCCAATAGATGAACGCCCCTGGGCAAAGCGACAGCCTCAGTTAGCGATATCCTGAGTAAAGCAAAATGGCCTCGTAATGAGGCCGTTTATACTAAGCAGGCTTTCCACCAGGCTTTCGCTGTACTAAATAAAGGCTGTGGTCAGATCCCTTCAGCTACCCGATATGCCGGGCTTAACTGACTTACCCCCAAGCCACTCTTCTTAGTCACCCTAAGCTGAGTCGGAATACGTTCTTTCATCGCTTCTATGTGGCTGATCACGCCGATCATCTTGCCTGAGGCATTGAGGTTATCCAGCGCATCCAGGGCGATATCGAGGGTCTCGCTATCCAGTGTACCGAAGCCTTCATCGAGGAACAGAGAGTCGATGCTGGTTTTGTGGCTGACCAGATCAGATAGTGCGAGGGCCAGGGCCAGGCTTACCAGAAAGCTTTCACCACCGGATAAGGTTTTGGTATCTCGCTCAACATCACCCTGCCAGGTATCCAGCACACTGAGCTCTAGCCCCTCGCCTTGCTTACGTTTAAGCAGGTAGCGGCCATGCAGGCGTTCCAGCTGCTGGTTAGCCAGATGTACCAGATTATCCAGAGTCAGTCCCTGGGCAAACTTGCGGAATTTATCGCCCTTTTGCGAGCCGATCAGTGAGTGCAGGTACTGAATATCATCGTAGTGTTCACGGTAACGCTCAATCTCATCGAACAGTGCTTGCTGATCCCTTCGCCGCGCCAGGTCTGAGGTTAATTCATTACTGATTTCACCGTCACGCTTAGCAAGCTGCTCCAGTGTTATAGTCAGAGCACTTATCTGAGCTTCAACATCAAGCTTCTGGGTTTTCTGGTATTCATCAGACTTTAAGTTTTCCAGCACGGCTTGCAGCGCTTGCTCCGCGTTATCCAATAACGCAGTGGCCCGTTCAAGCTCGCTATCCAGTCGTTGTTTCTGCTCTATGAGCACCTGACGCTCCTGTTCCGGCAACAGCGCCTGTTGAAACTCTGCCACCGTATTAAACGGGCTTGGCGCCAATAAGGTAAGCCAGCTTGCTTCTCGTTCTTCCGCCCGGAACTGCTGTTCTTGCAGGGCTTGTTGCAGGCTATTCAACTCAGCGATCAGGGCTTTATGGTCGCCGGATAACTGGTGACTGCTTTGCTGTGCACTCTGGTACTGTGTCTCTGCAGACTGGAGTCTGTTGTGACTATTTGAACGTTCCTCATTAATCAGCTTATCACCGAAGATCTCCCGGCGTTGTTCCATGACTTCTTGAATCGAGCGATCCAGATCATCCCGCTGAGACTGCAGTTGTGTCAGCTGTGACTCGAAATCATTAAGCTGGCTGAGGCTGTTTTTCCGTTCCGCTTCAAGTATTTGCAAACTGCTACTGAGCTGTTCTTTTGTGCCGCTGTTACGCTCCCATTGATCGGCATCCTGATGTTTAGCTTCCAGCCACACCTGCAACTGATCCCGCTGAGGCTGGATATATCCCTGCTCGGTTAATTGCGAGTTAAATGCATCATACTGTGATCGGATCTGGTCGGCCCGCCTGGTTTGATCTTGTTGGATTTCGAGCAAACTCTGCGAACTGTTGGCAATAGCCTGGGCAGTCAGCTTAAGTGCAGCGTCCAGTTGTTCCGCATTACGCTGTACGCTGTCGCTATACTGTTTCGCCTCGTCTCTGTGCCTGTTTAACAGCTTAAGATTCTGAATTGCAGCAGTACATTTTTTTAGTGTTTCTTGTGCACTGTTTTCATACTGTTGCAGACTTTTCGCATCAGCAATCGGAAAAATAATATTCAGCGCTATTGCTGCCACATGCCACTGCTGTTCCAGCCCGCTCTGCTCTGCCTGAATTTCATTCAGTCGCTGCCCGATCTCTTGCAGATGGCGATCAAGCGACGCCAGAGTTACGCTGATCTCCTGACCTTTTTCCTTAATACCGCTGAGCTCCTGCTCGGCGGTCAGTTTATCGGTGATGGTCTGCGCGACACCGGCCACACCCGCTTCCAGTTTCGGATGGTTTTCCGAGCCACATAACGGGCACTCTTCACCCGACTGCAGTACTGCACGGAACTGAGCTAACTGTTCATCCTGAGTAACCAGCTGACTCAGCGCGTTAACCAGCTGCTCCTGCTTTTTATACTGTTCCCGCAGCTGAGTACGGGTCTGTTGCAACGCCTGCTGCTGACTCAATTCAGCCTTTTGCGTGGTACGCTTATCCTGTTGTTCTGTTTCGAGCTGTTGCCAGCGTCGATTGAATTCCTGCAACTGCAGCAGTACCGAGTGATTGCCGGTCAGCTGTTCGCGCTGCGCTTCGAGGACTTCAACATCGCCACTTTCGCTGGCCTTAATACAGGCCTCATTCGCCAGCTGCCAGGTTTTCTCCCTGCTGCTAACTTCAGCCACTGCATTCTTGTACTGCTGTTCTTCAGCAACATGCGACTCTTGCTGCAGCCTGAGCTGCTGTTGCAGCCCGGCTTGTTTTTTGGTCAGACTGTTCAGAGCACTCTCTTCTGACCGGATCTGCTGTGCCTGTAGCTGCCACTGCCCCAAATATTGCTTTAACGATCGGTCAGCCTGATGCTGTTGCAGATATTGCTCGGCACTGCTCAGTTCCCTGGTCTGGCTCTCGATCTGGATATTTAGCGATTTCAGCTGATCCTGGTATGTCTGCTGCCTGCTGACGACCTCTTTGATAAGGCTATCTTTGTCTTTGCGCTTATCCTGTGCGACAGCGATCTGCTGATCAAGGGGTATAACCCGGTCATTGATCAAACGCTCCTGCTGCTCATGAAATTCTCTTGCTGTGGATAGCTGCTCACTCTGCTGTTTAAGTTGCTCAGCCGCGGTTTCCAGCTGCTTTTGCAGAGCTTGCTCGGCGACCTGCTTGTCACTGAGTAATTTCTGACCATTACTGACCTGTGTCCGGGCCTCTTGCAGCAACATAAAGGGCGTTCTGAGTTTTTCCGCCGGTTCACTCTGCTGTAAGCGAAGCAGATTCGGCTGTGATTGAGTCTGCTGCTCTTTGGCAGCAAGCAATCTCGCTTCAGTCGAGGCTTTATCCTGCTGCGCCTTGTCGTGCTGTAGCCACCAGTTCAGGTGTGCATTACACGCGCTTAATTTAACTTTCTGCTCAGCCTGCTGTTGCTGAAGTTGTGCCGACTCCTGCTGCAGTAACTGTTGGCTTTCTTCGCTGAGCAGCTGGACGCCTTTGGCCTGGGCTTCCAGCTCTGCCAACGTTTGTTTGGCTAATGCAAAGTGCTGATGAACCCGCTCTGATATCTGGCCGTAGATTTCGGTGCCGGTCAGTTCTTCAAGCAGCTCGGCACGTTCCGCTTCTTTGGCATTGAGGAATGCCGCAAATTCGCCCTGGGACAGCATCATCGACTTAGTAAAGCGGGAAAAATCCAGCCCGGTGATGCGTTCAATTTCTTCGCTCTTTTGCCGGATTTGCGTCGCCAGCACTTTGCCTGTCGCTACTTCAGCCAGCTCAACATCAGCCTGTTGCAAGTTGCCTTCGGCTTTGCCCCGCGAGCGCCGCATACTCCAGTGGGCACGATAGGCCTGACCTTTTACTTCGAACTGGACTTCGGCAGAGCACTCAGCCGTGCCCCGGGTCATGATCTCATTGGTTGAGGCCGAGATGGGGCCCAGGCGTGGCGTCTGGTGGTATAGCGCCAGACAGATGGCATCCAGCAGAGTGGTTTTGCCCGCCCCTGTCGGCCCGGTAATGGCGAACAGACCATTGTCGGCAAAGGGCGATTGAGTAAAGTCGATCTTCCACGCATCCTTGAGTGAGTTCAGGTTTTTAAACTGGAGGCTTAAGATCTTCATGCGCTTTGCTCCGGGTTCTCAACTTCGGACAGTATCTCCCGGAACTGCTGTTTTATCCTGCCGAGTCGCGCCTGCTCCTTCTCTCCGTCAAATGTTTCGAGTTCGAGCCGTTTGGCGAATACGTCATGGGGGGTTAGCTCTGCCAGTGTTTCACGCTCTACCTGGGTTAACGCTTGCTGAGCCTTGTTGCGGGAGCGGCGCAACTGCAATACTTCGACGTTCAGATGCTCGGTCATGGTTTGAATGCGCTGCTGCAGATCGGACAGGTAATCCTGAATCTCGACCTCGATGCAGAGCCACACCGGCATTTCCGGGAGAGAATTTTCGTATTGTTTAAGCTGAGTTTCTATTGCACCGAGGTCACCTTTCAATACCGCCATTGGCTGAAACCGAGGAATCTCGATCGGCGTAATCCCGGTCCTGTCACTCCCATCAAACTCCACCTTCATCACTTGCTTTACGGTTTTCAACTCGTCAAAGCTAAGCGGGATGGGCGAGCCGCTATAGCGAATGTGGTCTGATTTTGCGACTATCTGAGGCCGGTGAATATGCCCCAGCGCAATATAGTCTGCCGGCGGAAAACCATCGGCGGCAAACCCTTCCAGCGTGCCGATGTAGATATCACGAACCGAATCAGACTGGCTCACGCCCAGGGCGGTCAGGTGACCGGTGGCAATGATCGGCACAGAGAGTTGTTTCTCATCCCGGATGTTCAGTGCCGCCTGATAGAGTTGATGATAGTGCTGCTTTATTGCGCTGCCTAAGGCCTGACGCTTCTCTGTGCCCGATTCACCTGCGCTGCTCTGGATGACATCACGGGGCCTGATAAAAGGGATTGCACACAAGATAGCACCGGTTTCGCCACGACTATTACTGAGCTCAATGATCTGGTTACCGGCCTGTTCAGAGTTCTCAGCAACGAAATTGGAAACTTCATTAGTAACTACACTGGCAACTACATGGGTGTTGAGACAGGCAACCAGCTCTTTGGATTCATTCAGGGTCGAAACGGAATCATGATTACCACCCAGCACCACCAGGGTACAGCCAAGCTGACTGATGGCCACAATGAACTGATTATACATTTCCCGGGCGTAACTCGGCGGTGTACCGGTATCGAAGATATCACCAGCGACAATCACAGCATCTATACCGTTGGCGGCGATCTGTTCCAGCAACCAGTCGAGAAATGCCTGATGCTCGGCTTTGCGACTCTTTGTGAAAAAACTCTGACCGAGATGCCAGTCAGATGTGTGCAGGATTTTCATACCGATCGCCCATAACCAGCCAAAAAAAGGACAAATATCCTATCACAGTGACGGCATGGGCAAGGGGTGTTTTATACGATTAGCTGGTTTTTTGAACGAACCATGCAACTTCATAAAGGTGCTCTGGCAGTGGCCGGTTATTAACGGCTGAATAGATCTGCGACAAGCGTCATGAATCGCAATTCCAACAACTAAGTTACTCTTGCTGTTTAACCATGGCCAGCTGTTCAGCCATCTGCGCTTGTAATACTGCAACCTGTTGCTTAAACGCACCGCGTTTTTTTCTCGAGATAGTTTGTACTACCGGGATCGGTGCGGTCATTGCGTTCACCGGGCGGTTATTTTTGTGCAGTTCATAGTGCAGATGCGCGCCGGTGGAACGACCGGAGTTGCCTGAAGCAGCGATCTTCTGCCCACGGGATACCTTCTGCCCTTTTCGAACATAAGCCTTATTCAGATGCAGGTAACGGGTCTTATATTTACTGCCATGTTTGATCTCAATATACAGCCCGGCATAGCGATGTTTAATCACCCGGCTTACGATACCATCACCCGCAGCCAGTACCGGCGTACCTTTGCGCAGTGGAAAGTCGGTTCCGTTGTGGGGCCGGATCAGGCCGGTAATCGGGTGCTTACGCTTGGGATTGAAATGTGAAGATATCCGATAGCGCTTCGTCAGAGGGATGCGCTGAAACGCCTTTTCCAGGCTTTCACCTTTAGCATCAAAGTAGCTGTCGTTGAACAGAAAAGCAGACACATCCCGTACCTGACCATCATAGACAAACCCTTCCACCCGGCTGTTACCGGTGTACTGACCATCGACATACTGACGCGACATAACTAACTGGAAGCGATCGCCGGCACGCAGATGGGTACGGAAATTCATGCGCTCTTTGAGCAGGCTGGTGACCGAATACGCCTCCGCCAGTGTGGTACCGGCGCGTTGCATCGATGACGGCAGGTTGCCTTTGACCAGACCACTAAACACTTCTTTGCGATAGCCGCCCTTTTCAATATATTCGGTAAATTCAAAACCGCCTTTTTTACTGCGGTCAAACACCACTTTATAGGTCAGCCCGGAGCGAAATATAAACTGCTCCAGTTTACCCTTTTCATCGTAATTAAAGCCAAGTTCATGACCCGGCTGAATGGTGTCCAGCGCCAGTATGTTGAGATCCGCTTCCATCAGTTTATACAGGGTTGGCTGTGATATCCGCAGGGTATCGAAGATAGTGCTCAGGGTATCGCCCTTCTGCACCACATAACTGATCTCACTTTCCGGTTCAGGCTCGGCTGCAGACAGAGCTTCAGCGGTTATCTCAGAAAAAGCTTCAACGGTTTTCTCAGAAAAAGCTTCAGCGGTGTTGTCAGATTCAGTCGCAGCATCAGACACTGTACCGCTCAGGGACAGGTTGGCAGAAAACTGGCCCGGCGCAGTTGCTACAGCGGAGCTGTCATCAGATAGCGTAATGGAAAACAGAATAATCACTGAGGCACAGCCAAGCATCACCCGATGCAGGGTAGGCAGATGTCCCAGAAACTTCTTCGCACTGGCAGCCAGCTGTTGCAGCTGTGCTGTAAATTCCCCTTTATTCAAACTCTGTCACTCTGGCTGGTAATCGTATGGCCCCGCAGGTCTGCTGGTGTGACAGACCAATCGGAAAATTGTTCCTGCGAATTATGCCTGAAACATAGCATAAATTCCGCAGCTATCACGCATTCTGCGACAACCACATGGCAAGTGAGTTATATCTTTGCTTTCTGCTACAACTGCTTAGCTAGTGAATTACACCTCCTGTTTCTGATACAACCACATGGCCAGTGAATTTATCTCCACTTCCTGATATTACAGCTACAACTGCTTCGCTAGTGAGTTACACCTCCTGTTTCTGATACAACCACATGGCCAGTGAATTTATCTCCACTTCCTGATATTACAGCTACAACTGCTTCGCTAGTGAGTTACACCTCCTGTTTCTGATACAACCACATGGCCAGTGAATTTATCTCCACTTCCTGATATTACAGCTACAACTGCTTCGCTAGTGAGTTACACCTCCTGTTTCTGATACAACCACATGGCCAGTGAATTTATCTCCACTTCCTGATATTACAGCTACAACTGCTTCGCTAGTGAGTTACACCTCCTGTTTCTGATACAACCACATGGCCAGTGAATTTATCTCCACTTCCTGATATTACAGCTACAACTGCTTCGCTAGTGAATTACACCTCCTGTTTCTGATACAACCACATGGCCAGTGAATTTATCTCCACTTCCTGATATTACAGCTACAACTGCTTCGCTAGTGAGTTACACCTCCTGTTTCTGATACAATGCGCGCCAGTTATCTATCCAGTTATGGAGTTATTCCTTTGACCCAGTTTCGTCCCTGTATCGACCTGCACCAGGGCCAGGTTAAACAGATAGTCGGCGGCAGCCTGAACGACCAGGGCGCCGATACCAACTTCGTCAGCCAGTATGATGCTGAATACTACGCCAGCCTGTACCGCAAGCATAACCTGACCGGTGGCCACGTCATCGCGCTGGGACCGGGAAATAAAGAACAAGCCCTGAAAGCGCTCGCAGCCTGGCCCAAAGGGCTGCAATTTGGTGGTGGCGTGAACCATGAAAACGCGGCTGAATTCCTTAGCGCCGGTGCATCCCATGTGATCGTCACATCCTCCCTGTTTGATGGCGGCCAGTTCAGCTGGGACAAGCTGGAGCAGATTAAATCTGAAACCGGTGCCGAACGGCTGATCCTGGATCTCAGCTGTCGCCGTACTGATCAGGGCTGGAATATCGCTACCGATCGCTGGCAGACGGTGACTGAAACTCAGGTAAATGCACAAACCCTGGCTGAACTGAGCCAGCACTGCGCTGAATTTCTGATTCATGCCGCCGATGTGGAAGGGTTACAGGGTGGTATCGACCAGGATCTGGTTAAACTGCTTGGCGAGTCCTGCCCGATTCCGGTGACTTATGCCGGTGGTGCCCGCTCGCTGGAAGACCTGAAACTGGTCGACAGCTTGTCTGGCGGCAATGTAGATCTGACCATCGGCAGCGCGCTGGATATATTTGGCGGTGCAGGCGTGACACTGGCGGAATGTATCGACTGGAACCGGCAGCAAGCGGTTTAACTTTGTTAAGTTCATTATCAGGCGCGGCGATCACTGTCGCGCTTTTTTATATCCTCAGTTTCAGCTCTCTTCATATTACTTTTCATAGCTTTCCTCATACTTTTAGCCAAAACATCGCTCCGTCTGATTGCGATCTGCTAGGGTGAAAGCAAACCGGCAGCGCAGAATTCAGACACACGAGAACCAGCATGAAAATCAGAGCAGCCACGATTGAAGATTCAGCACAGGTTTCAGTACTGATGTTGCAACTCGGCTATCAGCTAACTCCTGTGCAAACCGCTGAGATGATCCATAGCCATCAGAAACGCAATGATGAGGTCTATGTCGGCCTGCTGGATAACCAGGTCCGCGCGGTCATCTCGCTGATCTATTTCGATTACTTCCCCGGCGCGCAACGGCTATGTCGTATTACCGCACTGGTGGTGGATGAATCGTTACGGGGACAAGGCTACGGCACCGCACTGGTCGAACTGGCCCGGGCCAGAGCTAAAGCCAGACAATGCTCAAGCCTGGAGCTGACCACCAATTTTCGCCGTAATAAGACCCACGCCTATTATGAGCATCTCGGATTTGAGAAAACCTCTTATAAGTTTGTTATGCCCGTACCCGCTAACAACTAAACGGCAGACTCAGCTCTATCGCGCCCGACTTGATCAAAGTCGTGTACAGCAGCCGCCGTCAGTCAGAATATAGACCCTATCTTCAGCGATATGGTTAATAGAACAATGTTCAACCTGAAAGCGTTTATTATTGGTTGCATCACCGTAATAGTGGTTGGCCTTACCCTGCAACTGGGGTATGTGTTGCTGGCTTCTTATATCAGCACCGCCGACAGCGGCGACGGCTTCTTCTCTACCTACCAGTCAGAACTCTGGTTTATATCGGCGATGCTGGTGTATGGCCTGACGATGCTCGCAGGCGGCGCTGTCACCGCGCTGATCAGTGGTCAGTGCAAATGGCTGACGCCAGCCCTGGTCGGTTTAAGTACCAGCTTGTTATCATTGCTCACTTCTTCCAGCAGCGGTGATATCACCTGGTTCAGCATTTTAATGATATTTGCCAGTGTTGGCGTTTGCGTTCTGGGTAGCCAGGTTATTCCCAAACGCTGGCAGAACGTTACAATATAAGCAGACAAATGTTGTTAACAGATAAGCACTGCTGACAGATAAGAGTCGACCGGAGCCTAATGTGACCAGACCTTTTCGCCAAATTATCAGGTTCGCTCTGAGCCTGCTTGCCCTGCTAGCCCTGAGTAGCTTTTCTTATGCCGAGTTGAAAGGTGTTACGCCGACACAACTGCAGGAGATGATCGACCGGGGAGTACCGGTTATCGATATCCGCACGCCGCAGGAGTGGCAGCAAACCGGCATTATCCCCGAGAGTAAGACACTGATGTTCTTCGACAGCAAAGGTAATTACGATACCGCCAGCTGGCTGGCAAGTTTCCGTCAGTTAGTTGCGGACGAAAATCAACCCTTTGTCCTGGTCTGCCGATCCGGTAACCGTACCGGTAAGGTCGGTACGTTTCTGGCTGATCAGATGAAAATGAGTCAGGTTTATCACCTTAAAGGCGGCATCAACGACTGGCGTCGTCAACAACTGCAGGTCACTGCGCCCTGATTCCGGCGACTTGCGAAGAATAGCAACGCGACCCTATAATCCGGTTCATCAACACTCATGCATGAAAAGGATTTCGTATGCGACAGTTACTACTTGCTCTGACCTTAAGCTGTTCGATCCTGCTGGCGGGCTGCAATAAACCCGAACTATCCTACCTTCCTGAACAGGCAACGGTACTGGCATTTGGTGACAGCCTGACTGTTGGTGTCGGCACATCGACTGAACACAGCTATCCTGCAGTACTGCAGCGGCTATCAGGCCGGCAGGTAATCAATGCCGGTGTATCAGGTGAAACTACCACCGCAGGGCTGAACCGGTTTCCTTCATTGCTGGATCGCTATTCGCCAAACCTGATCGTGCTGCTGGAAGGTGGTAACGATATTCTGCGCAACCAGAGCCAGCAACAGTTAAAGCAAAACCTGATTGAGATGATCGAGCTGAGCAAGCAGAGAGATATTGAACTGGTTCTGATCGGCGTCCCTGAGAAAAAGCTATTTTCCGACAGTGCACCGCTGTATGCCGAACTGGCGGAACAATATGACCTGGTCCATGACAATGAGATCATCGCAGGTCTGCTCCGCTCCGCCAGCAACAAATCAGATCCGATCCATTTCAATCAGCAGGGTTATCAAAAACTGGCACAACGGATTCACCAACTGATGCTTGATCACGGTGCGCTCTGACCAATACAGCCTGACCACTACCTGAGGCTGTATGACCACGGCCTCGATGGCAATAATAAACCGCCTCTACAACCTATACCCAGAAGAAGTTGTGATCGGGTAGAATCCGCCGGGAATTTTTTTCGCCGGCTGCAGTCACAGCTATAATTCATCTTTACACCCGATTGACAGAACAAGCTGTAAACTATGTTTTTACGATTTACCCTATTGTCACTGCTGAGTTTTTTTAGTTGTTTCAGTGTTGCTCAAACCGTTACCGATGAAGGCCAGCACAGCCTCTCTGTTACCCATGAAAACCTGCAGCAATTTCGCCAGATCTCATTACGCATTCTGGCAGCCTATAAAAGCCAACCACACTATATTGGCTCCACCGGACAGTGGCACCTGTTCCTGAAGAAAGAAACATCCGTTTCTGAAAGCCGTTCCTATTCATCGGTATTCGGCTATAAGATTGCAGTGGCCAGAGCCGATGTCATCAATGGTTGGAATCTTGAAATTCCGGTGGCCCCGGTTAATCCGGAAAACTGTCCACAGATAACCCGGTTCGATGCGCTATACAGTAGTTTCAGCCTGCCTAATGGTGACCTGACCCGACA
The DNA here is from genome assembly GCF_050870985.1 of Amphritea sp. HPY. Taxonomy (NCBI): domain Bacteria; kingdom Pseudomonadati; phylum Pseudomonadota; class Gammaproteobacteria; order Oceanospirillales; family Oceanospirillaceae; genus Amphritea; species Amphritea sp. HPY. The sequence continues at coordinate 3,198,943 of NZ_CP194015.1, forward strand.
AGTTTGTGTAGAGACAGCTCCACAGAATTAACCCCGGTCAAAGCCCTGCCAATAATTTGCAGGGTAAGCTAGCGGTTAGCAGTAGTTTTTAAAACCCAGGGCTGAGCATAAATCCGATGAGCAATGACAGGTCGCAATTACTCAAACTCGCAGAACAGATACAGCAGGCCTGCATTCAGGCGGCATTAGAAGGTTATGAGCATGCAGGAATAAGCGGCTTATGCGAAGAGGGACGTCTCGAAGTGGCGATCAGTGAGATGCGGATGCTTGATCTGGACACATTGATTAAACCATTTGATGGCGTCGGGTAAGCAATAAGCAGGTAATCCTGAAAATACACTCCCCGATTACAATTCACTGCGCCGTAGCAGCAGAAATTATTCAAGTTTTGTTCAGCAGCTACAGTTATAATTCAAATAGTTGTATGAAATATCCGGGAAAACATGTGAATAATAAAATCGCGATGGAGCAGATCAACCCACCGAACAAAGCCGGTGTAATTCCAGGCTTAATAGCCTGTGCTCTGGCGGTGGCGGGTATATTCTCCATCGGTATTGTTTTTGTCCCCCTGGCACTGCTGTTTCTATGCTTCGGGTTACTGTTTTCCATTCTTGGCGGCAGCGGTTCTGGAATCGCTTATAACATCCTTGGCCTGATCCTGATCATAGTTGCCACCCTCGCATCACCGGTATTGTTAGGCATTATTGGCCTCAGTGGTTTAGCCTTAAATCTGTAATACATTTTTGCCACGATGACAGATAGCTATGCATCAGTACTAGCCACATCAGGAATTAAACACTATGAAACCTATTGCAATTATTACCCTGGTCGGAGCAACCCTCTGTGCTCCGGTATACGCAGGCTTTGGCGACTTTCTCAAAGACCTCGGTGAAACAGGTAAACAGATTCTGCAGGACAGTGACCAGTCGACTCAGCCTGCTGCCACTACCGACACAGGGCTGGATCACAATACCCTTATCGCAGGCCTTAAAGAAGCACTGGATGTAGGTACCCGCAGAGCGGTGGAAGAGATCAGTAAGCCCGATGGTTATATGAGCAATCAGCTAATCCGCATCCCAATGCCGGACCAACTGGAACAAGCCAGCGGACTGTTACGCAAATTTGGCCTGGGTTCCCAGGTTGATCAGTTTGAACTGAGTATGAACCGCGCCGCGGAAAAAGCCGCGCCACAGGCAACCGAGATCATCGTCGGTGCGATCAAAGAGATGAGCATCGAAGATGCGCAAACTATTCTTAATGGTCCTGACAACGCCGCCACCGAATACTTTCGCGAAAAAACATCGGCTAACCTGAGCGACCTGTTTAAACCATCGATCACAGAGTCAATGAATCAGGTCGGCGTCACCCGCTACTATGGTGAGCTCACCGAGGAAGCCAGCAAAGTACCGATGGTTGGCGATATGGCCCAGAACTACAAACTGGAAGACCATGTCACCGAACAAGCCCTCAATGGCCTGTTTACAATGCTTGCCGCTGAAGAGAAAAAGATTCGAGAAAATCCTGCCGCCCGAACCACTGACCTGCTTAAACAGGTTTTCGGTCTGTAATTTAACGAGGTATATCATGCTGAAAAAAATCATATCCACCCTTATAGTCACGACTCTGGCCCTGTTTGGCTCAGCTCAGGCGCAAGAAGTTAATCCGGTCGTCGTGATGACCACCAGTGCCGGTGTCATTGAGATTGAGATGATGCCGGAACAGGCACCAGCCAGCGTAGAAAACTTTCTTATGTATGTTGAGAAAGGGTTTTACAAAGGCACCATTTTTCATCGGGTGATCGATAACTTCATGATTCAGGGTGGTGGTTTTGATCAGGATATGAGCCGCAAAGAGGCCTTTCCGCCAATTATGAACGAATCCATGAATGGCCTGAACAACGATAAAGGCACCATCTCTATGGCGCGAACCAACGATCCGGACAGCGCCACATCACAGTTTTTTATCAACCTGAAAGACAACGATTTCCTTAACCCCCGTGGCCGTCAGGCTGGTTATGCGGTATTCGGTAAAGTCGTTTCCGGCATCGAAATCGTTGAAGCTATCGGCAAAACCAGCACCGGTGTTGTCGGGCCATACCGGGATGTACCGAAAGAGGCGATTATTATAGAAAACGTAACAGTTAAGTGACCGAACGCCTTAGTTTTAAACGGCAAGTAGCTAGAACGTTGCTTCGCAACTCGCTAGACCGCTGAACAAGTTCAGCTAGCTAGTGGCTAGAAAAAACATATCCGCTTCGCGGATAAAAAAACGCCATCTGGCGTTTTTTTTGCTGTAAGGTATGAATAAAAAAGAGCCGTAGATTTCATAATCTACGGCTCTTTTTTACAATTGTGTAATGTCCGCTTTGTGCTGTAGTTTCAATAAACCGAGCATCTCCTTAACCGTACATTATCCCAAAAGCAGACATTCGTAAGAAGAGCATAGCTTGACTCATTTCGGCACAGAGTGGACATTCTCATCGAACGAGTTTTTAACCTGCGACCCTTCTGAAATAGTTCAGTGTAGTCTCAAGCACATGAGCGTTTTTTTCGCGGTGAGGTACATGGCCACAATCGTTGAGAACTTCCATCTGTACCTTTCCTTTAACACTCTCTTTAATCGTTTCGGGAAAAACGACAGAACCATACTCGTCTGATTCTCCGTGGATGACTAATACAGGACAAGTGACCTTTTTAAGATTCTGGACAATATTCCACCCAGCAAACTCATCGGACAACCATACCTCTGTCCACGCTGATAGAACCCATTCCGATTTGCCATCGTGCCATTTCTTTAGTTTATTGAACTGTCCCAAATTTTGGAACGCTTTCTTGGCTGCCCGTATTCCCTCCAGTGTAGCTTCTTCTACAAACACTTGTGCAGATAAGGAGATCACCCCCTTACATTGTTTGTGAGTAGCTGCAATTAATAATGCCATTGCTCCGCCAACGCTATGCCCACATATGAAGAAACCTGACAGGCCTAATTCATCGCATAGAAGTGGAAAATAGAATTCCGCCTCTTCTGAAATAAACTCTACAGATGGCAGAGTAGCTCTTCCAGATGATTTTCCAAACCCGAGCCGATCATATGCTATGACAGGGCGATTTAGTGTAAAGGCTAACTGTTCGGGAAACTCCCTCCATAATTCTACGCTTCCAAGCGAATCGTGTAACAGGATGAGTGGAGAAAGATGCTCAGTATCGGAAGGTATCCACTGGTGAACAAAAATTTGCCCTTGAGGGATGTCTAAGTAACTCTCAATGATTCTCATATTATCCCTCTCATACTTATATATTATTATGACAACTCCTGTAGGCTAAGAGAAACACGGGATCTATACGATATCCGTTTAGACCATTCTATAGTCTGATCAGACCAAGCGAGGTTAAAAAGTGGATATCACAATAATTGCCTACAGTCGCTGCTGGGCAATGAATGTCATGACCATAAAAGACTTTGTACATATCGCCTCGATACTGGAGAAAAAAATATTCCAAGAAAGTCGTATTACGTGTTCCATCGCAACGGTAGGCGGGAGTGCTGTAAAAAGTGCCAATGGGAGCATCATATGCCCTGACCGCTCTTTGGAACGCATCAAAAAAACAGATTTGATCGTTATACCTGCCATTGAGGGGGGAGGACTTGATGAGAAAATTATCCATGAAGCAGAAATTGCTCGCTGGTTATCTGACCAGCGATCGAGATCAACACCTATTCTGGCACTAAGCACAGGTGTGATCCTGTTAGGAAAGGCAGGGATTTTGGATAACCAGATCATTGCAACGCATTGGGCTTTTCTCGCTCGTTTTCGAAAGCTTTTCCCAAAATGTACCTTTACGTCTCACAGTTCATTCGTTGAATCCAATCACATTTTCACAGCAGGGAGCTTCGTTGGTGGTGTTGACGCATTTCTATATCAGCTTGGAAAGTATAGAGACGACAGATTTTCCAACCTTTGTGCAGCCCATGGACTTATTACCTCACCTAAGCATGTTACGCCTATCCTGCCAGGACGCAGGAATCACCTGGACATGGATATTTCCAGAATTCAGGACTGGATAGAAGAGCATCATAGCGAGGCCATCCTGATTGAGAGTGTGGCTAAACGATTTAATTTTAGTAATACAGCCTTAAAAAGGCGTTTCAAGAAGGCTACTAGCATGTCCTTCACACAGTATATTCAGGCAGTTAGAGTCGAGAGATCTAAAAGGCTGCTCCTTGCTACCGACATGACAGTGAGGGATATCGCTTATTCAGTAGGCTATGAAAATCAGAGTTTTTTTATTCGGGTCTTCAAAAGGGAAACATCGACCACACCGACCAGGTACAGAAATGAACTAAAGGAAATGGTGCAGTCTTAATAAACCTTGTTTTAGTCGTATTACAGGCCAGCTTAGGTCGATAAGAGTCTAACCTTGGCGTGCCGATCTATGACCGCTGTTGGTCGTTAGATGGCTGATTGCCATTCTTGAAAAATCGCCCCTAATGTTTCCTGTGGGTCGGTAACGGTCATAACTGTGCGACCTTGTTAAGGCCAGCCAGAAAAAATCTTCATGACAAATAAAGGAGGCCAATAGCCTCCTTTTTTGATTTTGATCTTCGCATTTTCTAGCCACTAGCAGGAAAGCTTGCTTTCCGTTCTAGCAAGTCGCACAGCGACGTTCTAGCGAGCTGTCATATTTTTTATAGGGAAGTAAAAGTTTACACCGTTAACAAATCTGTACGACTACAGAACTCTGAACTAGGCTAAAAATGTTTTACGAACTATTTAACAGCAGGTAAGCCGATCAGGTTGATTCTGCAATTTTCCAGCTGCACGTTTTTTACAGTAAGCAAGGGGTTCCCATGAACAACACAGCTAATGGAAGCCTGCCTTTGATTCTCCGACTAATACTCCCCTTCACCCTCGCAATACTGCTTATTACAGTACCTGTTTATGCCAATCAGGATGGGGATGTTGATCAGCAACTTGTCGAGCGGATCAAGGCTGAGGTTATCCAGGAATTACGCAACAGTGACTGGTTACAACAAGAGATTGATACCGGCATCCAAAACTATATTACAACTCAGAGAGAAACCAGAGCCAAAGCTCAGGCCGATGCCCGCGCTGAAAAAGAAAGAAGCGCTAACGAAAAAGCCCGCAATGCACGCAGCATCGAGCAAGGACGAGACCATATTTATGGCAACCCGGAAGCTTCGATCAGCCTGATCGAATATTCGGACTTTGAATGCCCCTACTGCAAGCGCTTTCATCAAACGGTTAAAAACCTGATTGATCTTTTTGACGGGCAAGTGAATTGGGTTTACCGGCATTACCCCCTCAGCTTTCATAATCCTGGTGCGCAAAAACAAGCTGAGGCCGCTGAATGCGCTTATGAACAAGGAGGAGATGAAGCTTTCTGGCGCTACACTGACGCCATCTATCAGCGTACCCAATCCGGAGGCAAAGGCTTTGCTTTGGACAAACTCTCACCTCTGGCGGCAGAATTTAGTCTGGATGCTGACGTTTTTCAGGAATGCCTGGACAGCAACAGGTATTCAGATCGTGTAAAAGAGGATTTCGAAGACGGGCAACAAGCCGGAATCACAGGAACTCCAGGCAATATACTGATAAATAATCTCACCGGGCAAGTGCTTGCTAAATCCGGTTCCCAGCCCTTAGAGGCATTTAAGCAGGCAATTGAAGGGATGCTGAAACAGGACGGCCAGAGTAATTAGCCTCCGGCACAGGAAATACCTACATCCACAACTATCGGGGCATATTGCCCGTAACAAGAAATACTCAGGGGCAAACCACCCCTGAGCATTTTGCACTATTAATTGACCATACTTCTATTTAGCGTTTCTTGCCGTTGCCTTTATTACCACCATTGCCACCGGTGTCACCAGTATCGCCAGAGCTTTGCAACTGAATGCTGACACTGGCAGAGGCCGTTTTTCCACCATCACTGATGCTGTATGTGAAGCTATCGCTATTTTTAAAGCGCTTGCCAGGGGTATAAGTTAGCGTACCGTCAGAATTAATAGCGACATTACCTTTAGCACCCTGCGTAACACTAAGAAGAGATAAGCTATCGCCATCCGGATCCCAGTCATTATCCAGCACAGCAATAGTCACTGGCGACTTACTGCTAATCACAACACTGTCGTTGTCGGCAACCGGTGAACTGTTAGTGTTACCTACAGGATTGCTGACAACATAAGTTAATGCCACGCTGCCGGAGTTGGCTCCAGCGGTTGCACTGGCATTAATGTTATAGAACCCGTCTGCGGCACTGGCTGTTGAGATCACTGTCAGGCCTACTGTACGACTCTCACCTGGCGCCAGGGATACAGATGTTGAGTCAAAGTTTGCACTCCAACCACTGGGCTTAGTCATGCTCAGATTAAAAGAGCTGGTACCGCAATCCAGACTATTACGGTTAGTCACGGTTATGCTGTAACTGAAGCTGGTACCGGCGGCAATCCACTCGCTCTGTACCGGGCTGGCACTCAGGGCTGGGCTTTGCTCAGCGCAGCTTTGCGGAGCCATATCAATTGTTACAGAAGCACTGCTGGCATCAACCCAGTTAGTTGATATATCTACACCGGCATTGCCATCATAGTATTGCTGACCAACGGCAAGCGCAGGATCGTACCAGGAGCTGGTCTCCGGCGTCATATCCAGCAAATAACTGGTATTACGGCTGGAATCACTACCGGTGCTGATAACAACACCCTCAGAGGTATTGGTAATTGAATTGAGGCCACTGTCATAACCTGACGGTCGACGATACTGTAGATAGTACCAAGTCTTATCACCGGTTACGGCATCAGTTCCCTTGAGCACTTTCAAAGCCTTTGGCGCCCCACCCTCGCTAGTGGCATAAGTATCCAGATCAAAAGTCCCGCTATTGGAAATAGTGGTAATACTGGATGCATCCAACCAGCCTAACAGTTCCTTCTGAAAAGCATTGAAATGCGCAGATGCACTGCCCATTACACCGGTAGTGTCACCATACTCATAAGTACTGCACGTGTTACCAATAACCACAGATCCACACTCGAGAGAATGAGAATGGTAAAGTCCGAAGTTATGCCCCAGCTCATGGGAAATTGTTTTCCAGCGCATACTGCCATTAATCCAGGTGGTGGATGGCGAACCACCAACCGTACCCAGGCCCGCCCAACCACAGCTACTAAGACGAGGGAAAATAAATACCTGCCGATCATAACCTGACACGTTTATTCCACTGTTCTGGGCCGCCTCACGCGCAGCCGAGGCTATCGCATTATGATCACAACTTGAGCTACTCAGTGGCAGGGTATGCCAACCGAAAACGTCACCATTGAGCCAGGTTTGTTGGTAAGAGTTTTCCTGTATGTGATTATTCGTTTGGTTGAATACTTCGTCGCGAACCTGATCCACAGTCCAGGGCTGGCTGGTATCGTCCTGGAAATTAACCAGAATCACAGCGGTTTTCTGTTCACCAAAAGTACCAGGCAGAGCCGCCAGAACCTCTTGCGTGTTACTGTTATCACCACCGGCCGCCAACGTCACCAGACTGTCAGCCTTGCTGTCCAGCGCCAGATATCCGTCAAGGTCATTACGCTCTGAATTTGCCGATAACAGCAAACCATGCGCGCGAATTTTGCTGCCATTCGGCAACTGTAATTTAGCGCCTGGTGCATGCAGCTCAAAACGCTCGCCAAAGGGTGTATTCAGGAAGTGCGAAAGCTTGTGGCTACCATCTTCATAATCTGCGTAGAAGGTTTCCAGTTCACCTTCTATCTCCAGCGTCTGCTCAAGCATATCCAGCACTGCAGCGGGCATTCCTGCTTGCTTGTTGTTAGGGATCGCATACCGGAAGGCGTCTTCAGGATTGTTTTTTATCAGTTCGATCAGCACCTGCTGCCGCTGTTCAACTTTGCCGATTAAGTTTTGCAGAGCGCTGGCTTTGCCAGAGGCACCCTGAGCCATTGCCCACTGCTTTTGGGCGTTAATAATCTGTTCAGTGGATTCAGCAGCCGCTTTACGCTGGGCAGCCGGCGTTGAACTTGCAACGGCATGGCCGTATTGAGACTCTAAATGATCCTTATGCTGAACGTGCTCAGGTTGTTGTGCGACAACCAGGCTGCTGGCACTGGCAATTGTTGCGCTGATGCCGAGTGTAACCAGTAGGTTTGTTGAACCAAGCCTAAATGGGTGCATGAAAGATCTCTCCAGTTATTTCAGGTCGAAGATCCTCATACAGGCAGGCCTGAGGTAGGTTCTCTCATTCGGCAATCAGGCGGTTCAAACAGAACCCATGACTTTGCGACGCCCGAATACTCAGGCCAGCCCTTTCGTGAGAGGATCTTACTTGTACAATGTTTACTCTTTGCAGGAGGTCTTTTCCTGCGAACGGAGCACTTAAAGCACGCACCGTGCCAAGCTGTACGTTTTTTAACCAGATCAAGTGGTTAGAGATAGTCTTACTTTGCAGATAACCGCTAATGGCTACGGGGAGGTGAGAAAAAAACAATTACTGTCGCAGGCACAACTAAAGTTACTTTGTTCGATAACCCAATACAGGGGTATTAAGCACGGTTTTATGTCTGAATAGCCGGTGAGCACCGATAAACAGTACAATTGAAAATTGTAAGCTCTGTTTAACAGTTTTGTTACCTTAACCAGACGCAACTAATTGAGCCAAACACTAACCAACTGAAATATATAGATAAACAAATGTATCAAAAAAGAGACAAAGCCATGTAAACAGATCGCCAAAGGGCTGTCGGTGAAAAGGATCAATGCTTCCCAGGTGGGTGAGGACTTATCCGGGTTTGTGATACCGTTTTTGATTGATGGCTCAACGAAACGGCCAAAGTAAAATGACCATACTGGTACTGGATAATATTTCTGATGGCGAAGCTCTATCTGCCAGCGCTGTAGCCCAGAGTGTGAAAGGTCAGGCTCAGATAACTGATAACGAAGCCCAGGCCTGTTAGCTGGGTAAACGGTCAAACATAGTATCTGCTTCACTCACACCATAAGCGATGCTGCACAATCAACCTCTGCCAGTGTCAGCATTCAACACTGAAGCTCCGGTGGCAAAGGTAATTAAAGAAACGCCAAACAATGAAATTACAATTAAGAAGGGATCGATTTCATAAGGCTTTTTGTTTTCAAATTCATAAAGAAAATCGTTTAATCCAACAATATATCAAACAGTTAAAACAGCTGTTAATAATCCATTACAATTAAAAATCTATATATGTACAGTTTCATTAACACTAAAAAAACACTGAAAACATTAGTTAACACTAATAACAAAAAATAACGACCTGCTAACCCTTTAAATAAAAACGACTTTATCAATCACAAAAATAACCTTTCCCTTTATAATTTTATAAATTTCAATTTCCATATGTTAATCAAAGTTAACACTTGTAGAAACACAGTACCCAAAACCCTCTCAAAGTTACTAATAAAAAACAAAAGGTTACTCATCATGGCAATAATCTTGCTTTTCTATGATGTAAATCCGAGTTTGATCCGGTGATACAGAACGTAAGCAGTATCTAATTTGCGTTGAGTTTAAGAATTATAGCTGTTTGACCTATCGCTATATGAGGCTTTGCATGAGACCTAAGATCAGGATGCCAATAACGAACTGTAGGAACACAGCCCAACAGGTGTTAAACAACCGTGCATACAGGCAACATGGCTACATAAGCATTCTTAACATAGCTATTTTCATAGCTATCGGAGCACTTTTATACATTACTTTCAGCATATTTTCTGGGTTCTTATATAATAGCGCGACTCCTTATACAGCCTCTCACCAGGTACATTCCGCAATATCCAGAACTGATAATCAGATAGATAATCAGATAGATAGTAGCAACAATTCAGTTGACGTGATTTATTCATCGTATAAAAACGGAAGTAATCAAACCTCCTCTGGTTACAATTTACAGTCCAGGTCAAATGATCGAGCTCAGCAGCAGCTATCGGCAGCAGAATATACAAATAATCCTGAATCACAGGCACCCGTCAAATATCACGACAAATCATCCCAGGGCACAGTTAATAGCCGGTCTTCAAGGCTAAACAGAAACACTCAGGCAGCATCACAAACCAATGCCGATAATAATCCGTCCAAGATTGGCGCTTATGGTAGTTATTCAATTTCAGGGCAGGTTATCGATCAAATGGGCTGGCCGGTTTCAGGCATAGAGGTGATTGCAAAAGTCAGTCGTATTTTCGACGAACAGACTGCAGAAAAACTCACTCCGGGTACTTTAGTACAAAGCTCGATCACCAATAGTTCAGGCACTTTCCATCTGCCCACGCTTGCCGAAGGTGAATATAAAGTCGAGACCGTTATCAGTGATTACTACCCCTCACCAGCCAGCCTCACCACCCGCACAGGTATCGAAAACGTTAAATTGGTGCTGACTGAACAACGCACAATTTTAATATATGGAACAGTTGAAAATGCAGCAGGAGAGCCGCTATCCGGCGTTGAGATTGTACCGTTTTCGAATCCGGATCTTGCGATCTTTACCAATCGTGATGGCTATTACAACCTCAATATAAATGTTAAGGGAAATGCAGGTTATACCCTCCAGTTCTGGGCTGATGGTTATCAGGAGCAGCTGCTCCGTCTCAGCAGTATGGAAACACAAAAAGTAACTGAAATCGAAAGAAGTATTACGCTCAAGCCGGATAAAAACCTGGTTAGTGTCTCGGGCTCTTTAAGCAGTTCCGGCTCAGCCATATCAGGCGAACGGGTCTATCTGAAATCCTCATCGACTAAACGTAAGTTCAGCGGTGTCACAGACAGTTCCGGAAAGTTCACCATGGCAAACGTCGAAGCAGGCAATGATTATATCCTTTGGGTTTCACCGCAGGGCCCGTACGAACTCTATAGACAGAATCAAGTTATCGTCCCTGTTGATGGTCTGAGTAACCTGGCGATTAACCTTAAGCCAATGGGGGTAGGTAATCTTACCGGCCAGATGATCGATCTTAACGGCAATCCTGTACCCAATTTCACCCTGTTTCTACGCAGCAAAAGCTCGTCCAGCAGCCTTGTCACAGTGACCGGTAATAGCGCTGGCTACTTCACCGCCGAAAGCGTTCCCAAAGGCGAACTTGTTCTGGGGACATCTTCACTTCCTAAGTTAAATGTAAGCGGAATCATGCTTCAGGATGGTGATGAAAAGGAGGTCGAGTTAATTCTCGATATTGGCAGCTATCAGCTTCTTGGACAGATTACAGATAACTATGGCGATCCGATTCCCGCTGCCAATGTAGTACTTAGCTGGGTATACCGGGACAACGGTATAACTTATGAATCAATTCACAAATCGACATCAACTTCTAATGGAGATTTCAGATTTTCCCAGCTTGGGCCAGGAGAGCGCACACTGAGCATCGCAGCGCCGGGCTATGAGCCGGCCAATATTCTATACGGTGCCGGTATATCCGGCGAACAAACGGTTTCAGTTCAGCTTGAACCAAAAGCTGGGGGATGATGCATCACAAAACATAACCGAATTTAACACAGACTCATAAAGACGGTAGCAGCACAATTGTAGTGGGGAATTAGCAACACAGCCCCCCCAAAAGCACCACCGTCAGGGGCCTGATTCAGAAACAATTAAACAGGCTAAAACACGTTTTAAAATATTTTTTTCAATCACGTTCGGTGTTCTCACAAGCAGTTTCAGGTGGGAAGCCAAAACTAACAGGTGAGACTGGTTTGTTTCACTTACCCATAAAACAACAAACGACAAAGCCCCACCGCAGATGTATCGCGGCGAGTGAAATACGAGGGGATTCATAATGAATAATCAATCAATAACTTCAGGCTGTTGGCACCAGCTAAGGCAGACGGCAGTGTACAGTTTGCTGTTCCTCTGCATGCTTTTTGGTGCACAGACGGCCATGGCCGACAATAATGGTAACCCGGATATCATGCCAGATATCGGCTGTATGGAGGACGTTGCCGGCTTCGGTCTGAACTGTACCGCCAACGATATCCAGCTAGCGGATGTCACGAATGTAGATGTTCTCGATGACGGTTGTGCCTATCCGGGTGACGACGTTACTTTTACCGCAGACTTTGAAGTCCTGCTGACAGCCCAGGCACGTCATGATATAGGTATCTGGTTTGCCCAGGATGGCGGTGACGCCCTCACCGGCACCTGTACCGCGGTTACACCAGCCTATGCGCCGGATCCGCCCTGGCTGGATCTTGATGGCACCGGTGATACCTTCCCTGATACCAACGTGGTTTCAAATATACAGGATACTTGCGGTGATATAGACGACGATCACAACCCGCAATTTCCAAGGGTCACTCTCACCGTTCAATGTCTGGACTCAGACGGTAATGGACTGCTTGATATACCTAACTGTACTAGCTGGCGTCAACCTGGCGCAAATGATCTCTGTACCGGTCCCGAAGGGGCATACCCAGGATCACCTTCCAAGTGCCGCTGCGCTTCTATAGAAGTGCCAATTGAAGTACCTGATAAATTTATTGAGGTAGTCAAGGTATTAAGTCCAGCTGAAGATGGTGGTCTGTTTAATCTATTGATCGACGGAAATCCTGAAGCCACTGATGTAGGCCATAATGGTACAACCGGACGGGTAGAAGTCGTTGAAGGCCTCCATACTGTTAGTGAGGTGGCTGGTAGCGGAACGGATCTATTGTTCTATGATACAGCTATCAGCTGTGTAGACCGTTCGGCGAATAGCCATCCAACTGTAGACTGTCCGGATTGTACTTCACTAAATGTAAACATACCGGTGAGCGGGGCAGATTATCTCTGTACCATCACCAATACCCTGGCTCTACGGGCACCGGACTTCACTGTTGTCAAAACCAATAATGCGGATGGCGATAGCTTATTTACAGATACCGAGACAGTACCGTTCAGTGCCGTTTATCCGGTAACGGTCCCCTATAAGCTGGAGATCACAAACAATGATTCATTGTTTGCTTTTACAATCGATAATCTTACGGACGATAAGCATAACACCGAGATGTTAGCAGGCTGCTCAGGCTTGCTTGGCCAGGTTGTTGCTCCGCTTGGAACTGTTGACTGTACCTTCAATGTTATGTTCGACAATGCCAACCTTGGATCAATTACCAATCTCCTGACTGTATTCGTCATCAATGGATTGGGACCTTTTAATGACGCTGATGACTCGACGGTAATCTTTGAACAGGATCCGTCCATTAATATCGTTAAGAGTTCCAATGCCACCGGCACCAACGCCGTGGGTGACACTATCACCTACACCTATGATGTCGAGAACACCGGTAATGTGACGCTGACCAACCTGCAGGTCACCGACCCGCACAGCGGTCTGAGCGCGATCAGCTGTAGTCCGATTGCCCAGGGTGGCACCATGGCACCGGGTGATACTACCCAGTGCTCCGCCACCTACACGGTCACTCAGGCTGACGTCGATGCCGGACAGATCGATAACACCGGTACCGCCACCGGCACGCCGCCGAGCGGTCCTGATGTTACCGATGACGATCCACTGACCGAACCGGTCGCACGGAATCCGGCCATCGATATCGTGAAGAGCTCCGATGCCACCGGCACCAATGGCGTAGGCGATACCATCACCTACACCTACGATGTCGAGAACACCGGTAATGTCACCCTCACCAACCTGCAGGTCACCGACCCGCACAGCGGTCTGAGTGCCATCAGCTGTAGTCCGATTGCTCAGGGCGGCACCATGGCGCCGGGCGATACGACCCAATGTACCGCCACCTACACCGTCACCCAGGCGGATGTGGATGCCGGAGAGATCGATAACATCGGTACTGCCACCGGTACCCCTCCGATCGGTGATGACGTCTCCGACGACGATCCGCTCAATGAACCGGTTGCACAGACTCCGGCCATCGATATCGTGAAGAGCTCCGATGCCACCGGCACCAATGGCGTAGGCGATACCATCACCTACACCTACGATGTCGAGAACACCGGTAATGTCACCCTCACCAACCTGCAGGTCACCGACCCGCACAGCGGTCTGAGTGCCATCAGCTGTAGTCCGATTGCTCAGGGCGGCACCATGGCGCCGGGCGATACGACCCAATGTACCGCCACCTACACCGTCACCCAGGCGGATGTGGATGCCGGAGAGATCGATAACATCGGTACTGCCACCGGTACCCCTCCGATCGGTGATGACGTCTCCGACGACGATCCGCTCAATGAACCGGTTGCACAGACTCCGGCCATCGATATCGTGAAGAGCTCCGATGCCACCGGCACCAATGGCGTAGGCGATACCATCACCTACACCTACGATGTCGAGAACACCGGTAATGTCACCCTCACCAACCTGCAGGTCACCGACCCGCACAGCGGTCTGAGTGCCATCAGCTGTAGTCCGATTGCTCAGGGCGGCACCATGGCGCCGGGCGATACGACCCAATGTACCGCCACCTACACCGTCACCCAGGCGGATGTGGATGCCGGAGAGATCGATAACATCGGTACTGCCACCGGTACCCCTCCGATCGGTGATGACGTCTCCGACGACGATCCGCTCAATGAACCGGTTGCACAGACTCCGGCCATCGATATCGTGAAGAGCTCCGATGCCACCGGCACCAATGGCGTAGGCGATACCATCACCTACACCTACGATGTCGAGAACACCGGTAATGTCACCCTCACCAACCTGCAGGTCACCGACCCGCACAGCGGTCTGAGTGCCATCAGCTGTAGTCCGATTGCTCAGGGCGGCACCATGGCGCCGGGCGATACGACCCAATGTACCGCCACCTACACCGTCACCCAGGCGGATGTGGATGCCGGAGAGATCGATAACATCGGTACTGCCACCGGTACCCCTCCGATCGGTGATGACGTCTCCGACGACGATCCGCTCAATGAACCGGTTGCACAGACTCCGGCCATCGATATCGTGAAGAGCTCCGATGCCACCGGCACCAATGGCGTAGGCGATACCATCACCTACACCTACGATGTCGAGAACACCGGTAATGTCACCCTCACCAACCTGCAGGTCACCGACCCGCACAGCGGTCTGAGTGCCATCAGCTGTAGTCCGATTGCTCAGGGCGGCACCATGGCGCCGGGCGATACGACCCAATGTACCGCCACCTACACCGTCACCCAGGCGGATGTGGATGCCGGAGAGATCGATAACATCGGTACTGCCACCGGTACCCCTCCGATCGGTGATGACGTCTCCGACGACGATCCGCTCAATGAACCGGTTGCACAGACTCCGGCCATCGATATCGTGAAGAGCTCCGATGCCACCGGCACCAATGGCGTAGGCGATACCATCACCTACACCTACGATGTCGAGAACACCGGTAATGTCACCCTCACCAACCTGCAGGTCACCGACCCGCACAGCGGTCTGAGTGCCATCAGCTGTAGTCCGATTGCTCAGGGCGGCACCATGGCGCCGGGCGATACGACCCAATGTACCGCCACCTACACCGTCACCCAGGCGGATGTGGATGCCGGAGAGATCGATAACATCGGTACTGCCACCGGTACCCCTCCGATCGGTGATGACGTCTCCGACGACGATCCGCTCAATGAACCGGTTGCACAGACTCCGGCCATCGATATCGTGAAGAGCTCCGATGCCACCGGCACCAATGGCGTAGGCGATACCATCACCTACACCTACGATGTCGAGAACACCGGTAATGTCACCCTCACCAACCTGCAGGTCACCGACCCGCACAGCGGTCTGAGTGCCATCAGCTGTAGTCCGATTGCTCAGGGCGGCACCATGGCGCCGGGCGATACGACCCAATGTACCGCCACCTACACCGTCACCCAGGCGGATGTGGATGCCGGAGAGATCGATAACATCGGTACTGCCACCGGTACCCCTCCGATCGGTGATGACGTCTCCGACGACGATCCGCTCAATGAACCGGTTGCACAGACTCCGGCCATCGATATCGTGAAGAGCTCCGATGCCACCGGCACCAATGGCGTAGGCGATACCATCACCTACACCTACGATGTCGAGAACACCGGTAATGTCACCCTCACCAACCTGCAGGTCACCGACCCGCACAGCGGTCTGAGTGCCATCAGCTGTAGTCCGATTGCTCAGGGCGGCACCATGGCGCCGGGCGATACGACCCAATGTACCGCCACCTACACCGTCACCCAGGCGGATGTGGATGCCGGAGAGATCGATAACATCGGTACTGCCACCGGTACCCCTCCGATCGGTGATGACGTCTCCGACGACGATCCGCTCAATGAACCGGTTGCACAGACTCCGGCCATCGATATCGTGAAGAGCTCCGATGCCACCGGCACCAACGAGGTAGGCGATACCATCACCTACACCTACGATGTCGAGAACACCGGTAATGTCACCCTCACCAACCTGCAGGTCACCGACCCGCACAGCGGTCTGAGTGCCATCAGCTGTAGTCCGATTGCTCAGGGCGGCACCATGGCGCCGGGCGATACGACCCAATGTACCGCCACCTACACCGTCACCCAGGCGGATGTGGATGCCGGAGAGATCGATAACATCGGTACTGCCACCGGTACCCCTCCGATCGGTGATGACGTCTCCGACGACGATCCGCTCAATGAACCGGTTGCACAGACTCCGGCCATCGATATCGTGAAGAGCTCCGATGCCACCGGCACCAATGGCGTAGGCGATACCATCACCTACACCTACGATGTCGAGAACACCGGTAATGTCACCCTCACCAACCTGCAGGTCACCGACCCGCACAGCGGTCTGAGTGCCATCAGCTGTAGTCCGATTGCTCAGGGCGGCACCATGGCGCCGGGCGATACGACCCAATGTACCGCCACCTACACCGTCACCCAGGCGGATGTGGATGCCGGAGAGATCGATAACATCGGTACTGCCACCGGTACCCCTCCGATCGGTGATGACGTCTCCGACGACGATCCGCTCAATGAACCGGTTGCACAGACTCCGGCCATCGATATCGTGAAGAGCTCCGATGCCACCGGCACCAATGGCGTAGGCGATACCATCACCTACACCTACGATGTCGAGAACACCGGTAATGTCACCCTCACCAACCTGCAGGTCACCGACCCGCACAGCGGTCTGAGTGCCATCAGCTGTAGTCCGATTGCTCAGGGCGGCACCATGGCGCCGGGCGATACGACCCAATGTACCGCCACCTACACCGTCACCCAGGCGGATGTGGATGCCGGAGAGATCGATAACATCGGTACTGCCACCGGTACCCCTCCGATCGGTGATGACGTCTCCGACGACGATCCGCTCAATGAACCGGTTGCACAGACTCCGGCCATCGATATCGTGAAGAGCTCCGATGCCACCGGCACCAACGAGGTAGGCGATACCATCACCTACACCTACGATGTCGAGAACACCGGTAATGTCACCCTCACCAACCTGCAGGTCACCGACCCGCACAGCGGTCTGAGTGCCATCAGCTGTAGTCCGATTGCTCAGGGCGGCACCATGGCGCCGGGCGATACGACCCAATGTACCGCCACCTACACCGTCACCCAGGCGGATGTGGATGCCGGAGAGATCGATAACATCGGTACTGCCACCGGTACCCCTCCGATCGGTGATGACGTCTCCGACGACGATCCGCTCAATGAACCGGTTGCACAGACTCCGGCCATCGATATCGTGAAGAGCTCCGATGCCACCGGCACCAATGGCGTAGGCGATACCATCACCTACACCTACGATGTCGAGAACACCGGTAATGTCACCCTCACCAACCTGCAGGTCACCGACCCGCACAGCGGTCTGAGTGCCATCAGCTGTAGTCCGATTGCTCAGGGCGGCACCATGGCGCCGGGCGATACGACCCAATGTACCGCCACCTACACCGTCACCCAGGCGGATGTGGATGCCGGAGAGATCGATAACATCGGTACTGCCACCGGTACCCCTCCGATCGGTGATGACGTCTCCGACGACGATCCGCTCAATGAACCGGTTGCACAGACTCCGGCCATCGATATCGTGAAGAGCTCCGATGCCACCGGCACCAATGAGGTAGGCGATACCATCACCTACACCTACGATGTCGAGAACACCGGTAATGTCACCCTCACCAACCTGCAGGTCACCGACCCGCACAGCGGTCTGAGTGCCATCAGCTGTAGTCCGATTGCTCAGGGCGGCACCATGGCGCCGGGCGATACGACCCAATGTACCGCCACCTACACCGTCACCCAGGCGGATGTGGATGCCGGAGAGATCGATAACATCGGTACTGCCACCGGTACCCCTCCGATCGGTGATGACGTCTCCGACGACGATCCGCTCAATGAACCGGTTGCACAGACTCCGGCCATCATGGCCGACAAGGTGTTCCTGTCTATCGTTAATGATGCTGACGGTAATGGTCTGATCTCCAGTGGCGATACCATCGCCTACCGGATCACGGCAACCAACATCGGCAATATTACGCTGAATACCGTTACCGTAGATGACGATCTGACCATGACCGAGAATGCACCTTGTGCTGCATCCCTGGCGCCGGGAGAGAGTTGTTCTGTCGATGTGACCTATGACGTACTCGACACAGATCCCGGTCCGGTTGAAAACATCGGTACGGTCACTGGCCAGTGTACCCATGCGGATTGTCCGGTTTCAGATACTGATCCGGAACTTGTACTGGTGTGGGGCGATGTTTGCGAAAACGCCAAGCCAACCAGCCTCACTATGCTGTATGAAGGCGATAACGATTCTGATCACAGTCAGGACGGAAACGAGGTCATTATCGACGGTGATTCCATGGGTGTCGATCCGGCCTACATTATCGTTGAGGACCACAGGGGCAGAACCCAGTTCAGTGGTTATGTCGATCTCAATGATATCTTCATTGTCGGCGGCAGCAAGAAGCGGATCTCGCCTCGCCATGCGTTCTTTATCTACGATGAAAAGCCTGGCGGAAACACCCAAGGTACGCTGAAAGAAACCGTGCAGTTCCACACTTCCTGTTCTCAGGATCTGTTTATCGGCGATGAGTTTGGTAGTTTAACTGTCTTCGATTCAACCGACTAAAAAGAGGTAGTATCATAAATAACCGGATGGCTCAGGCCATCCGGTTTTTTTATTCATTCCTAACTTATGAGGCTTTCATTGAATCAGGCTTCCAGTATTTTTCTAGCCACTAGCTGTAGATGCTAAAGACCTTGTTCACATCATAAAGGGATATGGGATACTGGTGTTCTTTTGCTTTTGATCTTCGCATTTTCTAGCCACTAGCAGGAAAGCCTGCTTTCCGTTCTAGCTAGTTGCGGAGCAACGTTCTAGCTACTGCCTTTCAATCGCTGTATACGCCCCGCTTAACTTCATCGCGACGACATCCCCCTGCCGAACTTCGACTTCGAGGTTCAGCCGGCCGCGACCTTTGTTGTCCATGTATGACATAAAGGTGGTTAACTCGGCATCGTCTGGCAGTGCAGTAACGGCGGAAAAGTCTCCGGTAACCGGGGCCAGGTATTGCAACTGGCTGTCACGGATCATGACATCACAGTCGCGGCCCTGCTCCCGCAGGTAGAGGGTGACCATAGCCCAGCCGCAGAGTGTGGCCAGTGTTGCCAGCGAACCGCCAAAGCCGGTGCCTTTGTCGTTAACATTAGGAGCCAGCGCTGCAGGCATTTGCAGTGAGCGGCCATCGTATACCAGATCACCGAATCCCATGTGGTTGATCAGTGGAATCTCGCCTTTGAGCCAATCAAGAAACTGCCCGGCTGTCTGCTGATAATCACTCTGCTGTTGATCGCTCATTCCTGTTCCCCTATTACTTGGCTGGCAGCTCAGCGCTGTTACCAATCAGCTCCAGTCACTGACAAACTTGTCGATATCCAGCTGCGGTACTTTACGGCTGCGTGCCGGTGTGCCCAGATACAGATAGCCGACTATCTCTTCGCCTTCAGACAGCTCCAGCCCCTGATGAACAGTCTCATCATAGGCCATATCGCCGGTTCGCCACATCGCGCCCAAATCCTGGGCATGGGCTGCCAGCAACATATTCTGCACCGCGCATCCGGCGGATATCAGCTGTTCAGAATGAGGCACCTTCGGATGTTCTTTGGTTTTCGCTATCGCGATAATAAGCAATGGTGCTCGCAGGGGCATGGCCTGAAACTTAGCTAACCGTTCCTCTGACAATTCAGGATCTTTCAGCATCGCGGCTTTGGCGAACAGCTGACCCAGTTTAACCCGGGCATCGCCCTGCACGTTCAGGAAACGCCATGGACGGATAGCGCCATGGTCAGGGGCCCGCAGGGCTGCCCGGTACATATTATCAAGCTGCTCCGGGGTCGGCGCAGGTTCCTGCAATGCAGGAATCGACACCCGCTGATGAAGATTGTCCAGTGCGTCCATGACGTCTCCTGTTTGTTTCACTTATATACCTGCTGGCTCTGTTACTGACGACTCAGACGCAGGTTATCGGGTTGTTGCTGTACGCTACTGCGATAAGGGTTGATATCCAGTCCACCACGACGCAGATAACGGGCATACACTGTAAGTTCCGCCGGCTTACAACGGTTCCAGATATCCATAAAGATCGACTCAACACACTGCTCATGGAAGTCGCCATGTTCACGGTAGGAAATCAGGTATTGCAGTAATCCGGCCTGGTCTATCGCCGGACCTTTATACTCTATCGCGATACTGGCCCAGTCCGGCTGCCCGGTGACCGGACAATTGGATTTCAGCAGATGACTGTACAAAGTTTCAGAAACTTCTTTCCCCGCTGAGCTAAGACGCTCTGGTGCCGGACTATAATCACTGATCTCAACATCAAGCTCATCCAGGCATTCGCCATGGAATGGCTCAATAGCGGCGGTGGTATCCGGGTGGCTGAAAATCACCTCTACCTGCCCTTCTGCGGCGGCGGAAAGGTCATCAGCCATCCGCGCTACAACATCGGCTTCTGACTCAAACCGGGTCAGGTTAAACGAGTTCAGGTACAGCTTGAACGATTTCGATTCGATAATATGGCTGCTGGTTGCCGGAATCCGAAATTCCGCCAAACGCACCACCGGTTTGCCTTTAGCATTCAGCCAGGATATTTCATAGGCGTTCCAGATATCGACACCAAAGAACGGCAGCGTATTGCGTTCGATTCCCTGCGCCTGCCAGTTCAGGTGGCGGGCGATGGGATACAACAACGAGGCGTCATACTGATTTACATACTCAGTATCGGCCCCCAGCGGGGCATGTTCTAAACCGGATTCAACTTTCTTCATTTCACAACCTGCTATATCTGTCTGTCACAATATTTTTATGACAGCTTACAACGACTCTTTCTGCCAGACTTTGATGATATTTATATCACTGACGAATACCTTTACCCGTTTTCAGCAGATACAGAGAGAAGCTGAACAGGATGGCGATAAAACCGATAATCATACCGTAGGCAAAGCCGACATCGATATCGCTGACGCCAAGAATACCGTAGCGAAAGGTGTTAACCATGTACAGTATCGGATTCAGCTGTGACACCCCCTGCCAGAATTCAGGCAGCAGATTGATCGAATAAAACACTCCGCCCAGATAGGTCAGCGGGGTCAGGACAAAAGTCGGAATAATCGATACATCATCAAAGCTATTGGCATAGATAGCGTTAATAAAGCCGCCAAGGGAGAACAATATCGCGGTCAGTAATACCACTGAGCACATCACCAACAGGTTATGGATATGCAGATCGGTAAAAAACAGCGACAACAAGGTCACGATCAGCCCCACCAAAAGTCCCCGCACTGAGCCACCAATGACATAGCCACAGAGAATGACCCAGTTCGGTGTCGGCGAAACCAGCAGCTCTTCAATATGGCGCTGAAACTTAGTGCTGTAGAACGATGACACTACATTACTGTAGGAGTTAGTAATCACCGACATCATGATCAGGCCAGGCACTATATATTCCATATAGTCGAAGCCGCCCATATCGCCGATGCGGGAACCGATCAGATTGCCGAAAATAATGAAATACAGCGTCATGGTAATCGCTGGCGGTAATAGCGTCTGCCCCCAGATCCGGGTAAAACGACGTACCTCACGAACCACTATGGTCCAGAAGGCAATAAAGATTTCACGGTTGCTCATGAACTTTCCTGCTCCAGATTCTTATTCACCAGCGTTACGAACAGTTCTTCCAGACGGTTGCTCTTGTTACGCACTTCACGGTTGCTCATGAGCTTTCCTGCTCCAGATTCTTGTTCACCAGCGTTACGAACAGTTCTTCCAGGCGATTACTCTTGTTACGCATACTGGTCACTTCGATCCCCAGCTCGACCAATTGACTGAAGATGCCGGTCAGCCCCTTGGACTTATGCACATCCACCAGCAAAGTATGATCACCTTCCAGTTTCAGCGGATAGCCATCAATCACCGGGCACTGGGCTTGTACCGGGGTAATATCCAAAATAAAGGTTTCAGTATCCAGCTGTTGCAGCAATTTACGAATACTGGTGTTCTGCACAATATGGCCGTGATCGATAATACCTATATTGCGGCACAGGCTCTCGGCCTCTTCCAGGTAGTGGGTAGTCAGAATAATCGTGGTGCCTTCGGCGTTGATCTCCTGCAGAAATTGCCACATTGAGCGACGCAATTCGATATCCACGCCAGCGGTTGGCTCATCAAGAATCAGCAGTCGCGGTTCATGCATCAACGCACGAGCGATCATCAGACGCCGTTTCATGCCGCCGGAGAGCATCCGGGAGATCTCATTCCGTTTATCCCACAGACCTAACTTACGCAGATAAAAATCAGCCCTTTCACTGGCCTCATCAGCGGCAATACCGTAATAACCTGCCTGAGTGGTGAGAATATCCTTCACCTTCTCAAACATGTTGAAATTGAACTCCTGCGGTACAACTCCCAGCTGACATTTGGCCTTGCTCGCCTGTGTATCCAGGTCATAGCCAAACACCTCAACCTGACCTGAAGTTTTATTCACCAGCGAGGAGACTATCCCCAGCGTCGTGGATTTTCCCGCTCCGTTCGGTCCCAGCAGCGCAAAGAAGTCACCTTCCTGCACCTCAAAAGAGATCCCCTTAAGGGCTTCGAAACCGTTTCCATAGACCTTACGCAGATCTTTAATTGCCAGCGCTGTTGTCATGCCTGATCCTGTTAATAGGTTGAACTGCATAAATGGGGATAGGGAGCCATTTTTTCAACTGGTTATTGTACCGGTACCGCTTTTGGTTTTATAAAAATGGGCGCATCCGTTACGAACAACACTGCAGCTGGGTATCTCTTGTCTTCGGCGAAGCCTGAACCTGATTACAGCAAATTCAATTGCACTTCCTCTGGCTGCATCTCGCCTCACCTTATACAATAGCCACCTGAATTGATCGGAGAAACCAATGACGCCTTACCAGTTCCACCACCTGAACTTCCTTAAGATTGCTTACAACAACTTTATTAAATCTGAGCCATTCACGCTGGATGACATCACCAATGAAGAAGAGCAATTCATCCTGGACTTTCAGCAACTGATCAAAGACTTTGAGGAAGGTTCAGAACACGTCTATCAGGATGGTGAGAACTTCATTGACCGGGCGTTCCGAATGTACCCACAACTGGCCCACCTGATCGCCCGGGACCTGCTCTGGTTTTTTGGCGGCAACTGCCTGCACAACATGCCAGACCATGAGATCGATAAATTCCAACAGCTCGATGAGCTACGCTTTGCAGCAGAAGATAAAGGTGAAGAGTTCGATTACCTTAACTCAAGGGCCAGCGTGTTCGGTCAGAACTGAACTACAGGCCCCGCCCTGAAGAAGGCCCGATAAACTCATCTATCACTACAAAATTCTGCAAGCCGGACAAGCGATGCTATTCCGGCTCTGAGCTTTCAATAACCAATTGCCCCTGGCTACAGACAAAGTCCATCAGATCATCCGCCGAAAGCGGCTTACTGAAATAAAAGCCTTGTATCAGAGTACAGCGGTGTTGCACCATAAAATCCAGCTGTTCCTGCGTTTCCACACCTTCTGCGACTACCTGTAACCCCAATGAATGGCACATCGCCAGGGTCGCCTTGATAATCGATTCATCACTGCGATCAACGCCGATATCTTTGACGAAGCTGCGATCGATTTTTAACTTATCGATCGGTAGTTTTTTCAGATAACTAAGCGACGAATAGCCTGTACCGAAGTCATCCATCGCCAGCGTAATCCCCTTATCCCGCAGGTAGGTCAACTTACCAACGGTTACCTCCGGCTGCTGAATAACAAAATTTTCGGTGACTTCCAACTCCAGCCATTCCGCGTCAAGGCCCGATTCTTCCAATGCACCTTCGACCGAAGCCAGTAATCTTTCGTGAGCAATCTGTTGTCCTGCCAGATTCACCGCCACCTTCATCTGCGGGAAACCTAATAACTGCCATGCTTTCATCTGCCGGCAGGCTTCTCGCAACACCCACTCACCCAGGGGAATAATAAGATCCAGCTCTTCAGCCAGAGGTATAAATCGATTTGGCGGCAACAGGCCAACCACGGGATGCTGCCACCGAACCAGCGCCTCAACCCCGATTACCGTCCCTGAAACAGCGTCAATCTGAGGCTGGTAATGCAGTACCAGCTCATCATGCTGAATCGCTTTACGCAGATCGGCCCCTAAAGAAAAACGTTCAAAACGCTGATGGTCTTTTTCCACATCATAAACGTAATAGCAGTTTTTACCGGCATCTTTTGCCTGGAACATCGCCACATCGGCATGTTTAATCAGGCTAGCCCCATCATTGCCATGATCCGGGAACAGGCTTATACCAATGCTGGCGGTAACGACAATCTCATACTCACCGATCCAGAACGGTTGCTGAAAAGCCTGCAAAATCTTACTGGCAACCACCTCCGCACCTTCAAGATTACGCACACTGGTCAACAGAACAGTGAATTCATCACTGCCCAGTCGCGCCAGCAGATCACTCTCCCGGATACATTCATTTATCCGCTTAGTCGCTACTTTTAATAACCGGTCACCAACCGCATGGCCTAAAGAATCATTAACTTCTTTAAACCGATCCAGATCGATAAACAAAATAGAGACATTCGTATCCTGATTTCTGCTGGTTTCAATCGCATCATTCAGATAACTCATAAAGAACAAACGGTTTGGCCGCTCAGTCAGAGGGTCGTGGTTAGCCAGCCAGTGCAGACGCCGCTCTGCCCGCTTGCGATCACTGATATCCATACCGATACTCAGGATCAGCGGCACATCACCATCGTTATGCCGTAACCGGGCATGCAACCAGGATATATCATGACGATTACCCGCATGATCCAGCAACACGCTATCGGTACGCACCTGGCTTTCAAGCCCGGCCATTAAGCGACTAATCTGAGCATTAAATTCAAGCCGCTCATCTTCCCGCTGCAGCAAACCGTTGTAATTCACTTTTCTGAGCTGACCCGCCTTCAGATTTAACAACTGTATACCGAAATGGTTAACACTGCGCAGCTCGCCTTGCTGGTTTTGAGTGAGGATCAACAGCGGTGCAGCTTCAGTCAGGCTGTACAGGAAATCCCGCTCTTTGCGCAGCGCCAGACGGCTTTTCTCAAGGCTATCGGTTCGCTCACTAATCTCTTCTTCTAAACTTTGCAGCTGATCACTCAACTGCAGAGATGAGCTTACCAAAAGGTCCCGTTCATCATGCCCGATCCGCTTAGCTCGTTGCTGATGCCGCTGTAAGGCCTCACGAAACTCGGGATAAGAACTTTTACTAAGCAGGGGTAACTGGTTGGCCAGCAGAACAAAAAAATCGATCGGTTTCTGCAGCAGTAATGCCAGCAGAAGCAGCGCTGTTGAGATACCACCCACACCCAAGAGCAGGTAATTCAACAAGCTCTCTCTGATACTTTTCAGGTGACCGGTTATATCGTCCATAACCACCCAGTAAGCCATACCTTCAGACAAGCCTTCCAGGGGGGAAAAGATCACCTCATATTGACGATCTCCGACAGCCAGGCGATATTCTCCACCAGCCTTATCAAACTGCTGTTGAACACTGAGTTGCTCCAGTAAAACCTGATTGCGCGGACGATTTGTCAGCGAATTAATCAACAATCCCCAGTTCGCCAGCTCACCAACCCGCTCCGGCGCCTGCAGTGCCAAACCAATATCGAGAGTGGTCTGCTGCTTAATGTCATAGATGACATCATATAGAAAACGGCCCACCATCAACACGCCAGCTTTCTCACCATCGAGCTGAATCGGGATCGCGACATAGCGGATACAGCTGGTGCTGCAAACCAGCTTTCGCAGTGGTCGCTCGGTTTCATATACCGCTCGAATCTCCGCTTCAGGTATATGAATCTTATCCCCCCAGAAACCAACCATCCTGGCCTCGCCATCATACAGGTAGGCAGCATTGACTGAACCATTCAGCTGGAATGCATCGAACTTGAGATTAATAGTCTGCGATAATTTAGCCAACGGACTGATATAGTCGGCACTCTGCGATGTATCGACTAAAGGCAATAGTTCAGCGGCCTCAAGTAAGCGCTGATAGGACGCTTCGATAGAGCCATTGAGGCGTGCTATTTCAGCACTGTTAATCTGCTGGCGCTGCTGCTGGAACTGATACTCAAGCTGATACAGGGAAAACAGGGCATAAGCCCCCTGCACTCCGACCAGAACCAGAATGAGAATCATATAAATTTTCCAGCGCAAGCTCAGAAACCTGCCGGTATTGTTACTCATTTCCTGCCCGTATATCGTCCTAAATAATCAAAAGCGGTAAGTCGCTTGCAACGCGTAAATATTCCAGTTTTTGCGCTGGGCTGCCGCCGGGCCAGGATTATCCTGCTCTGGTAGCCAGCCGGTACCTTCAACCCGGTGATACTCGGCCCTGATCAGCCAATCCTGTGTCGGTGCCCAACCAACTCCAAAGGTCCAGTCTTTACTATAAAAAGCATGGGCGGGCTTGGGGAATATTGCGCTATTGGCGATACCGTCGGGGTCATTTTTATCCAGCAATAACTCATCATAACGCAACACCAGGTCCCATTCCTGGCTCAAACGATACTGGCCCTGTATATAAAAAGATTCAATTGTCGATTCCGGCCGGGGGGTAAACAGCCCCCCCATCTCGCTCCAGTCGATATCATGTTGCATATATTCCGCTGTCAGGCTCCATTTTTCAGCATTATACTGGGCAGAGAGAAGCGCTAGATTGAGTATCATATCGCCGGCATCAAACTCAAAAAAATCGAGCGGAAAGCCAGGGCCTCCCGCAGGTTTATAACCCAGTTTATATTCGGCTAGCGTCGCGCCAATACGATATGCGCCCGAGTCATCATTATATATAGCCCGGGCCATATAGCCTTCTGAATCATCGAACGAGCCTGTCGCATCAAACCCCAGATAAGCGTATTCAACATTTCGATCTTTTTGCGGTATGCCATATAAAAGATCAATATCCAGGCGCCCGCCAGGCACTTCAACATAGCTATAGAAGATTCCACCATCAACCGAGAGTTCCAGATCTCGGGCCTGATCGAAGTAAAGCGACTGCGGCAGCATTATCGTTGGCCGGGTAAATGCCACATCCCGGGTTTCGTTATAAAAACCAAAAGGAATTTTAAGCCGCCCGAAACGGACGCCGAACTGGTTATCCACAGCATCACTAAAACGGTAATCCAGTAGTGCATAGTCAATCTGAGGCGTTCCATCATCCACTTCGCCCGCCCGGCGCGACATCAACTGAACCGCACCCCGTAAACGTGGAGTAAATCGATACGAGGTATTAATCGCCAGTTCACGAAAATCCAGGCTGCCCTGATCACTGCTCTCGCCGTAGACATTATTATGATCGGTGTAAAAAAATCCCTGGGTAATAAAACCGTGAATTTTTAATGCCTCAGGATCAAATTCGGCCCGGGCCGCACCGCTCAATAACAAGCTACAGGCTGATAAAAAAATCAGAAAATGCCGTTTAATATTCATCGATACCCCTCACACCGTCCATTGTGATCTCTTCATCGGCGATATAACCGATTGCTCCCGGAGTTTGAGCTATGCGTTGTATCATTTCGGCTGCGGAATTTACCTGGCGAGGTGATTCTCCGGAGCCGGTATAGAGAGCCCGGTCCCAGGTATTGCGAAGCTGATAGGGGAATATTTTAAGACGCTGCTTAACAAACTGAAAATGCGCCGGATCACGGTCAGGATAGACAAACACGCGGATCGGCGTGCCATCTTGCCAGCGAGTTACACGCATAGAAAAAACTGAAACCAGAAAAGCTCTGTCGACAACACCGACCTCAACATCGGGCGCGACGATTACAGAACCCGCTAAAGAATGAGAGGCCGTGAAACTTATACAGATAAGAATCAAGGATGTCCGTATCAACCTTACCATATCACTGTGTACCTAAACATACTGTTCAGACGGCAGTATATACAACCTTGATCAGGCTTTATATGGAGCAGATTAAAGAATATTGCCAGACTGGGCATAAGGAGAAAAAGTGGCGTCCCATAGGGGGTTCGAACCCCTGTTACCGCCGTGAAAGGGCGGTGTCCTAGGCCACTAGACGAATGGGACGCATCATACAGTCAAACTGTATTTGGAGCGGAATATCGGGCTCGAACCGACGACCTGAACCTTGGCAAGGTTCCGCTCTACCAACTGAGCTAATTCCGCAAAAAGAGTGGCGTCCCATAGGGGGTTCGAACCCCTGTTACCGCCGTGAAAGGGCGGTGTCCTAGGCCACTAGACGAATGGGACGCAGTTACCTGAGTAACGTTCCTCGTCAGAGGAGGCGCGTATATTAATAACTTGATCCGACATCGTCAAGCATAAAATAACAAAAAAACAAAAGCAGTGGATCAGGGGCCAAATACGACACGCAGCATTATCCATGAAGCCTTCAAAACAACCACATGTGAATATGTCATTAATACAGCTTGAGAGTATTGCTAACGAAACGTGTTGATATCGCTGAGAACTGAGAACTGAGAACTGAATAATTCGAAACGACAAAAGAAGCAATGCCTGGAATAAGCAGAGCAAATCAAACAATGAAAGGTAGAGAAATTGGAGCGGAATATCGGGCTCGAACCGACGACCTGAACCTTGGCAAGGTTCCGCTCTACCAACTGAGCTAATTCCGCAAAAAGTGGCGTCCCATAGGGGGTTCGAACCCCTGTTACCGCCGTGAAAGGGCGGTGTCCTAGGCCACTAGACGAATGGGACGCTGAGGCCGTTTCCCGTTACCGGAAGACGGGGCGTATAATATTTATCGGACCGCTTCTGGTCAAGCGGTTTTTACTACTTTTTTCCTTCTTCCTGCAAATAGCCTGATCCTTGATCACCTATGCCCTGACCCGGTCCTCTTGCCGCTCAGGTTCCGCTGCTTCTGACGGCTCACCGGCCTCTTTTTCAGCCGGCCCCGGTTTTACCAGGTGAGAGGTACGATCAACCAGCAGATCAGTAACACCGGCACCCACCCACATCGACGCCAGCGCAACCCATGCGGTAATCGAAAACGCCGAACCACCGGTCAATCCTGCCCCCACGGCACAGCCTCCGGCCAGCATGCCACCAACGCCCATCAAGACTGCACCGAGAATATAACGCACCATGCTACGGCCATCTTTAAAGCCCTGCAGTTTAAAAGTACCGGATAGAACGGCTGCCAGGAAAGAGCCCAGGAATACCCCCGGCACCAGCCCTACATCGAAATCCAGAGGGGCCCCACCTGGCGTCAGGAAGTACATCAGAGTATCCGCAGACGGCCCGGTAAATGTCATGCTCTCTACCTGGGTCGGTTCAAAGGTCTGATATGACATGTGGTAGGTAAACCACCAGCCGCCGACGACCATACAACCAACCCCAATAGCGCCAATCCACCCCCAACCGCTGAGTCGATTCCTGGCCGCAATAATAACGGCGACGATGGCACAGGCCAGACCGATGTAGATACCGGTATGCTCACCCCAACCGAGAAATGAGATTAACTCCAGACCGCCGTCATCATGTAGCAGCCAGGCGCCCGCTACGGAGTCCCTGACCGGCGCAAATATGCCGCGCAAAGTCGCCTGAGCCGCAGTCGCAAACAACAAGCCGGAACACAATGCCCGCAGATTACCGGTCGCGGCCAGTACCAGCAGCCGGGCACCACAGCCCCGTGCCAACACCATGCCGGCACCAAACAACAAACCACCTATTACTGCACCGGATAAACTGCCGTAAGACGCCAGCATACGTGAGTCTGAAATATCCAGCAGATCAAATGTTATAAGGAATTGAGTTCCAAGCACTGCCGCTGAAAATGTCAGCAGCCAGATACCAACTTTCGGGCCTAGCTTTCCGTGACAAAATTCCACCACCGCTGCCCGCAGACAAAACTGGCTACGCTGGGCAAAAGCACCAAACATAGTACCCAGAATAAAGCCTCCTAATGCGGTCGTCCCCGATTCGCCAAGAAGATCGATAATCCACTCAAAATCCATATTAATACCTGCAAGCAGCTTCCAAGACAGACATCCGGTACCAAAAGCCTGTCTATTTAATGATCACTGCATACTACAGGAATAAGCTTATTCTTGTTTGATATATATCAGAGGTTTATATTGGCAAGACAATTCAGAACTAAACATTAAGGAGCCTGCGAACAGGCTCCTTATTTTAATAAAAATATATTTAAGCTATCCGACAACTTATTATTCTGGTTGAGGAACTATTCGGATATAGGGCTTAGGGGCTTTCCAACCTTGTGGGTACTTCTTTTTCGCCTCTTCATCAGATACTGCTGGCACGATAATCACATCTTCCCCCGCCTTCCAATTTACCGGTGTTGCAACCTGATGCTTCGCGGTCAGCTGAATTGAATCAAGCACCCTTAGTACCTCATCAAAGTTGCGGCCGGTACTCATTGGGTAGGTGAGCATCAGTTTTATCTTTTTATCCGGTCCGATGACAAATACAGATCGTACAGTAGCATTATCCGCCGCGGTTCTTTCTGCAGCATTACCACTGGCATTTGGATGGATCATATCGAACAATTTGGCAACCGACAGATCAGTATCACCTATCAGCGGATAATTGAGCGCATGTCCCTGAGTTTCTTCAATATCCTTCGCCCAGCGGACATGGTCACTGACGGCATCAATACTCAGACCAATGATCTTGCAGTTTCGTTTATCAAATTCGCCTTTAAGGCCCGCCATATAGCCCAGTTCAGTCGTGCAAACCGGGGTAAAATCTTTTGGATGAGAAAACAATACCGCCCAGCTATCACCTATCCATTCATAAAAATTGATTGTTCCTTCAGTCGTTTCGGTGGAGAAGTCAGGGGCATCATCTCCAATACGCAATGGCATGACACACCTCCATAGTAATTGAGTGAGTTGAGTTGATTTATGAAACCTATGCACAGAAGCTTCATAGCATCCATGAGTATAGTTGGGCTGGAAAACCATAAAATCACTAATGACTATTATTGAGTCCAATCCACCCATCCAACGCAGCTATACTGACCAATGCGGTATATCTTGAAAGGAGAAGACCTTACTATGACTTTTGTAGTGACTGAGCCCTGTATCAAATGCAAATACACCGACTGCGTCGATGTCTGTCCGGTGGATTGCTTCTATGAAGGACCTAACTTTCTGGTTATCAATCCCGAAGAGTGTATCGACTGCGCGCTGTGTGAACCGGAATGTCCTGTCGATGCAATTATGGAAGAAAAAGATGTGCCTGCAGATCAACAGGAGTTTATAAAGCTCAATGCCGAACTGGCTGCTATCTGGCCCAATATTGATGAGGTTAAAGAGGGTCCGCCAGATGCTAAGGAGTGGGAGATTGAAACCAACAAACGACACCTGCTGGAACGTTAGAACTTGCTCCAGTGGCGCTGTATAAGTCCTTTCCTACTTACTATTATGCTCTGGCTATACTTAAGGAGAGTACTTTGCTTAGGCAGCAGTGAGGCGACAAATGATTCCGGAAACCCATAAAATATTACCGACCAAATACTGGCATAAGCTTGATGATGATCGCATCCAGTGCGACGTCTGCCCCCGCGCCTGTAAACTGCGCGAAGGCCAGCGCGGTCTGTGTTTTGTACGTGGCCGCGAAGACGACCAGATCATGCTGTATACCTGGGGCCGTTCCAGCGGCTTCTGTATCGACCCGATAGAGAAGAAGCCACTCAACCATTTTCTGCCCGGCAATTCAATTCTTTCCTTTGGTACCGCTGGCTGTAATCTGGCCTGTAAATTCTGTCAGAACTGGGATATGAGCAAATCCAGGGAGATGGATATCCTGGCGGATCAGGCTCTGCCAGAAGAGTTAGCGGCAACCGCAAAACGCCTCGGCTGTATCGGCATTGCGTACACGTACAACGATCCGGTGATATTTATGGAATACGCCATGGATGCCGCTGATGCCTGCCATGAACTGGGGTTAAAGAGTGTTGCTGTTACAGCCGGTTATATCTGCCCGGAACCGAGAGCTGAATTTTACCGCCATATGGATGCAGCCAATGTCGACCTGAAGGCCTTCACCGAGAAATTCTATAAGAAAATCTGTGGCGGAGAACTGGCTGCGGTACTCGATACCCTCGAATACCTTAAACACGAAACCGATGTCTGGTTCGAGATAACCAACCTGCTGATTCCGGGTGAGAATGACTCCAGCGAGGAAATTGAGGCCATGACCCGCTGGGTTGTTGATCATCTGGGGCCTGACATTCCCATGCATTTTTCCGCCTTTCACCCCGACTGGAAGATGATGGATAAGCCAAGTACACCACCTGAAACCCTTACCCGTGCTCGTGAAATCGCTATAGCAAACGGCATCCGCTACCCTTATACAGGCAACGTCTATGATACTGCCGGCGAAAGCACGTATTGTCATAACTGCGGTGCCATGCTGATTGAGCGTTGCTGGTACAAGTTGGGCCATTGGGGACTCACCGACGACGGCCACTGCCTCAAATGTCACACCCCACTGCCCGGTGTGTTCAATGGTCCTCCCGGCACATGGGGTCCACAAAGGAAGATGGTGCGTATTCTACAAACTGAATAACTCCGACCTTCAGCTGCAGCGGTTTTTCTATTTCAAGAGCTTCTATTTTGACGGCACCTGATTGGGCTGCCGAACTTTCAAATACGCAAGCACAATAAAATCATAAAGCCCGTGCGTGATGATTGGCACCAGAAGATTATCAAAGCTAAGCAACAGCCAGCCCAGATAGAGACTAAACAACGCCGCAAATATCGCATAACTCAGTGATATGAAATGTACCAGGCCAAACAGAAGGCTGGTAATCACAATGCCAGCCCAGGGCGTGAATTCAATTGCGAGTCGGGTTTGTATCACTCCCCTGAACAGCGCCTCCTCCCCAATACCGGCAACACCGGCGATCAGGGCAAGATCCAGTAGAGAAGCACCGCTAAAGAATATTAATACACGCTCGCGGCTCAGGCGAAACAGGTGCTTAATCGGACCGTAGCCCGACTGTGAAGCGATCAACATAACCAGCAACGGCGGCAATGTCGCCAACGTCCCCCAGGCTCCGCCTTGCCAGCCGAACTGAAATTGCGCGAACGGTGGCGAATTAACCAGCCAGCCCAGCATCAGGGCGACGATAACCAGGCCGCCCTCAAAGACCAACGCTAAGCGGATAACTCTCACGTTAGATGCTATCTGTTTTCCAGGCTTCATACTGCCTCAGCTAAAGATCACTTTTCTTAGGCTCCTTAGCAAACATCTCAGTATCGCGACCGCAGCCGTACAAATATCAGCCTAGCTGAATCAGCATGCAAGGGGGAAGAATTCTGAGCAGGCAACCTATATGGGACTATACTGGTACTGTATAAAGACAAAGGAAATACCCGATGTTGCGCGTAAGCAAACTGACTGATTACGGCACCGTTATTCTGGCTCAGATGGCACTTAGCCCGGCGGCTTCTTATAGTGCTGCCAGCCTGGCTCAGCAGGTTACATTACCTGCCAGTACTGTCAGCAAACTGCTGAAGATAATGAGCCGGAGCGGCTTGCTCTATTCCAGCCGCGGCAAACAGGGAGGCTACACACTGGCAAAGGCTCCACAGGAGATATCGCTGGCCGAGGTTATAGAAATACTGGAAGGCCCGATCGGACTAACGCAATGCAGCTGTCAGAGTGGCTTGTGTCAGATAGAGTCCCATTGCGCCATTCGCCAGCAGTGGCAGGGAATCAATGGCGTGATCCACGAAGCGCTGCAACAAGTAAGCCTGGAGGCTCTGCTGAGACAATCGGTTCAGACAAGACCTTCAGCGAATAACAGAAAGCCATCAGCCAGGGAGCTAGAGTTTTCAGTTGATAATAATAAGCCATTAGCTACAAATAATGAGCCTTCAGCTGACAAAGAGAATTTCGATCTGAAAATGTAAGACCCTGAAAAGGGAGGAGAGCCCCTCATGGCTACCACAACACCTCCACTTGAGCGCATGCTTGAGCGAGGTTACAGCCAGGGATTTGTTACAGAAGTAGATTCTGACAGTTTGGCACCGGGATTAAGTGAAACGGTTATTCGCCAGATTTCCGCGAAAAAAAACGAGCCAGAATTCATGCTGCAGTGGCGCCTGCGGGCCTATTTTCACTGGCTGACCATGGCAGTACCCCGTTGGTCCCGCGTGCATTATGAGCCGATCGACTATAACGCCATTTGCTACTATTCAGCCCCCAGAACAACATCCGAAGGCCCTAAAAGCCTGGACGAAGTCGATCCGGAAATTCTCCGGACGTACGAGCGGCTGGGGGTTCCGCTGCACGAGCGCGCCCGTCTGGCTGGCGTGGCCGTTGACGCAGTTTTTGACAGCGTATCTGTCGCGACCACGTTTCAGGACGAGCTGGCGGCAAAGGGAATTATATTCTGCTCCTTCTCTGAAGCGGTACAGAAGCACCCGCAGCTGGTGCAGCGTTATCTGGGTTCAGTTGTTCCCTATACCGACAACTTCTATGCCGCCCTCAACGCGGCGGTTTTCAGTGATGGCTCCTTCTGTTATATCCCCAAAGGCGTGCGCTGCCCGATGGAGCTGTCCACCTATTTCCGTATCAACTCTGCCAACACAGGTCAGTTCGAACGCACCCTGATCATTGCCGAAGATGACAGCTACGTCAGCTATCTGGAGGGCTGTACAGCCCCGATGCGGGATGAGAACCAGCTTCACGCCGCGGTGGTTGAACTGGTGGCACTTGAGAACGCAGAAATTAAGTACGCCACCGTTCAAAACTGGTACCCCGGGGATGAGGAAGGCAATGGCGGAATTTTCAACTTCGTCACTAAGCGCGGCCTCTGTGCCGGTGCCCACAGCAAAATCTCCTGGACTCAGGTAGAAACAGGCTCGGCAATCACCTGGAAGTATCCCAGCGTGATTCTGAAAGGCGATTATTCCGTAGGTGAGTTCTACTCCGTTGCACTGACCAATAATTATCAGCAGGCCGATACCGGCACCAAGATGACCCATCTCGGTAAACATACCCGCAGCACGATTATCTCCAAGGGAATATCCGCAGGGCACGGACAAAACTGCTACCGGGGCCTGGTTAAAGTCGGGCCGAAGGCACTTGATTCCCGCAATTACAGCCAGTGTGATTCATTGCTGCTCGGCGCATCCTGCGGCGCCCACACCCTGCCCTATATCGAAGTAAAACACCCTCAGGCCCAGATAGAACATGAAGCGACCACCACCAAGATCAGTGATGAGCAGCTTTATTACTGCCAGCAACGGGGTATCGATACTGAAGCGGCCGTCTCCATGCTGGTCAGTGGCTTCTGTAAAGAGGTGTTTCATAAGCTACCAATGGAGTTTGCGGTAGAGGCACAAGCATTGATGGAGGTAAGTCTGGAGGGCGCTATAGGCT
Organism: Amphritea sp. HPY; assembly: GCF_050870985.1. Classification (NCBI taxonomy): domain Bacteria; kingdom Pseudomonadati; phylum Pseudomonadota; class Gammaproteobacteria; order Oceanospirillales; family Oceanospirillaceae; genus Amphritea; species Amphritea sp. HPY. The sequence goes on from NZ_CP194015.1 coordinate 3,234,828, forward strand.
AAACAGAGGTGAATTATGTCTGACACTAAATACACTATGACCCATGAAAAAAAGGGTTTGCTGAAATCGCTGATTAATCTCCTGCGTCGGCTATGGCGGTTCCTGAAAGACCGTCTGCTGCCCACGGTCGTTAAATATACAGGAGATTAAACATGCTGAGCATCAAAGACCTGACCGTGCGTATTGAAGACAAGCTGATCCTGCAGGGTATCAACCTGGAAGTGGCTGCAGGCGAAGTCCATGCCATCATGGGGCCTAACGGCTCAGGGAAAAGCACGCTGGCCCAGACATTGGCAGGCCACCCTGATTACCATGTTTGTCAGGGACAAGTGTTATACCAGGGTAAAGATCTGCTATCACTGAATGTCGAACAACGTGCGGCAGCCGGGATTTTCCTGGCCTTCCAGTATCCGGTAGAAATCCCCGGCGTCAGTAACATTCACTTTCTTAAGAGTGCGCTTAACAGCCTGCGCAAACAACGCGGTGAACCGGAACTGGATGCGATCGATTTTCTCTCCGACGTAAAACATAAAATGGCCCGGATGCAGATGGAAGAAGGCCTGCTTTACCGGGGGGTCAATGAAGGCTTCTCCGGAGGGGAAAAGAAAGGTAATGAGATACTCCAGCTACTGGTTTTGGAGCCGCAACTGGCGATACTCGATGAGACCGACTCAGGGCTCGACATCGACGCCCTGAAGCGGGTTGCCGCCGGAGTCAACGCATTTCGCAGTCCTGATCGTGCCCTGATACTGGTAACCCACTACCAACGCCTGCTGGAATACCTGGTGCCCGACCGGGTTCATGTACTACAGGACGGCCGTATCATTCGCTCAGGCGGACCTGAGCTGGCTCTGGAACTTGAGCGACAAGGCTATACCACAGACCAGCCGGAATCGATAACTGATAAGACTCAGTTCATTTCTGACGAATCACACGCAGCCTTGAATGCATCGCTGAAAATTGATCAGGAGGTGCCGGATGCAGATGGCCAGACATCTCAATGAAGTACACGAATATAATTCTCCAGCAGGTTCAGACTGGCCCTGGCTAACTGCGTTTCGCAAGCAGGCGCAGCTGGACTTCACGGCACAAGGACTGCCGACTACGCGACAGGAAGCCTGGAAATACACCAGTATCAAAACACTGCACCAAACAGCGTTTAATCTCGCGCCCCCCCGCACGATGACCCGCACGATAAAAAGTCAGGCCATAAACCTCAGCGCATCGAGTGAGGCTGTCACTCCTATTCATAATTACCGCTTAACATTCATCGCGGGGCATTTTCAGGCGGACCTGTCTCAGCTTGAGGCACTTCCGCCGGACGTTAAACTGATACCGTTAAAACAGGCACTGGAACAAAAAGACTGCCTGATTCAAAGCCATATGGGACGCATTGCACAGCAACAAAACCATCCATTTGCAGCACTGAATTCGCTCTGTCTGGAAGATGGAGTCCTGCTTTATGTGCCTGCGGACTGCCACCTGAAAAAGCCGATTCACTGCCTGTTTTACAGCCCCGAAGAGCCAGAACCTCAAGCCTGCTATCCTCGCCTGCTCATTGTGCTGGAGGCGGGAGCGCAGGCCCAGCTGATCGAAGAGTATCTGGGCAGACCTCCTGAGAAACAGAAAAGTATCGCTCCGCATTTTACCAATGCCCTTACCGAAGTCGTTCTGGCAAACGGCGCCCGGCTAAACCACTCTAAGCTGGTTCGGGAAAGTGCGCAGGGTCAGCATATCGCCGGCATCCACGTAGAACAGGCCGCAGACAGTCACTTTCATAGCTTCTCGCTGGCACTCGATGGCGGATTCTGCCGTAATGACATTCAGGTCCGGCTTACCGCCAAAGGCGCTCAGACCCAGCTGGATGGGCTTTATGTCCTCGCGGGTCGCCAGCATCTCGATAACCACCTCAGAATCGATCATCTCCAGCCCGGCTGCAAAAGCGAAGTGTTCTACAAAGGTATTCTCAACGGTCAGGCTCGTGGAGTCTTTAACGGCATGGCGGTGGTTCACCCCGGAGCCCAGCAAAGTGATGCCCGTCAGGTGAATAAGAACCTTCTGCTTTCCAAAAAAGCGGAGATCGACACAAAACCCGAACTGCAGATTGAGGCCGATGACGTTAAGTGTTCCCATGGTGCCACAGTAGGCCAGCTGGATAATGACGCCTTGTTCTATCTTGGCAGCAGAGGTCTGGACCAGGACAGTGCCCGTACCCTGCTGACCTCGGCATTTGCCCACGATCTGCTGAATCGCATGGACGCAGGACCGCTACGTAAACAGCTAACCTCTCTGACTCGTATTGCCCTGGCTTCGCAACCTGACGGGGCACGGCAACCAGATGAACAATACAAGCCCCTAAGGTGGTCGTGATGAACATGCGCGATCGCATCCACGGCAAACAAGCTCCAGATTTGGTCAACAATAGCCCAACGTTTGATATAGACGCTGTACGCAAGAACTTCCCCATTCTGGGACGCCGGGTGTATGACCAGCCTCTGGTCTATCTGGACAATGCTGCCACCAGCCAAAAACCGAGAGAGGTCGTTGACTGTATCCAGGCATACTATCTACAAACTAATGCCAATGTTCACCGCGGGGTTTACCGTCTCAGCGAAGAAGCCACCAGCGCCTATGAGGCATCCCGGGATATAATTCAGCGGTTCCTGAACGCAAAGAGCCGAAAAGAGGTCATCTTCGTGCGGGGCACCACCGAAGCGATTAACCTGGTTGCTCACAGTTATGCCAAACCCCTGCTATCCCCTGGGGACGAAATATTGATCAGCACCATGGAGCATCACTCTAACATCGTGCCCTGGCAGATTATCTGTAACCAGACCGGCGCTGTATTAAAAGTAATCCCGATTAATGATGCCGGTGAAATCGAGCAGAATACATTTACAGCAATGCTGGGCCCCAAATGCCGGCTGCTTGCCATCACTCACGTCTCCAACGCCCTGGGTACTATCAATCCGGTAAGGCAGATGATCAAACTAGCCCATGCGCAGGGCATTACAGTACTTATTGATGGCGCTCAGGCCGCACCTCATCTGCAGGTTGACCTGCAGGCATTGGATGCTGATTTTTATGCATTTTCCGGCCATAAAGTGTACGGACCAACCGGTATTGGTGTGCTTTACGGCAAACAGGAATTGTTGGAAAAGATGGAGCCCTATCAGGGCGGGGGCGACATGATCAGTCGTGTTACTTTTGCTCATACAGACTACAACGAGCTGCCCTACCGGTTTGAAGCAGGCACACCCAATATAGCAGGCAGCATAGGTCTGGGCTGTGCTCTGGGTTATATAAATAACATCGGTCTTGATCAGATTGTCCGCCATGAACAGGCACTGCTGGGTTACGCCACTGAACAACTGTTATCGATTGAAGGCCTGCGTTTGATCGGTACCGCCAGGCATAAAGCGGGCATCCTCTCTTTTGTAATGCCAGAAGCCCACGCTCATGATATCAGCACAATTCTGGATCAGTCTGGCATTGCGATCCGCGCAGGGCATCACTGCACTATGCCTTTGATGACACGCTTTGGCATCGCAGCTACCGCCCGGGCCTCGCTCGCACTCTATAACAACCGCGCAGATATCGATGCTCTGGTAGCAGGCTTACACGAGGTAAAGCGCATATTTAAATAGCGGTTTGATGACCTTTTTTAACACTCGCAACCAGCAACCAGCAACCTGAGGAGCAGAAAAAAGCCAACATATTAAGCCAGGTTTTATATGAATAACGAACTGCGTGAACTGTACCAGGAAGTCATTATTGACCATGGACGACGCCCCCGTAACTTCAGAGTGCTGCAGGAATACAGCCATAGCCAGGAAGGCTATAACCCTCTGTGCGGCGATCGTCTGCAGCTGTTCCTGTTAATCAGGCCCGGGCCGGAACCGGTCATCGAAGATGCCTCTTTTCTGGGCGAAGGCTGTGCTATCTCAATGGCATCAGCCTCCCTGCTGACCGAAAGTCTGAAAGGCAAAACAGCAGCTGAAGCGCAGACTCTGTTCCAACAATTTCATCAGTTGCTCACTGGCGATGAAGCAGCTCAGTCAGAGGTTGGCAAACTCCAGGTATTAGCCGGTGTGCGAGCCTTTCCGACCCGAATCAAATGCGCCACACTGGCCTGGCATACCCTGATTGGAGCCCTCAACGGCGGTGAAGACAAACCTGAGGCCTGGGTTACTACTGAATAGAATATCGATGTATAGGAGGGGGCTGGCAAATGGAAAACAAAAAAACAATCAAACTACAGAGGGATTGTAGCGCCCTGCTGATTCCATCGGCCGAGTCGATAGCCCTCACCAAAGGCACTGAAGTCATAGTTCAACAGGCCCTCGGGGGAACCTATACCGTCAAAACCGGCTCATCTCTGGTGCGCATTGATAGTCGGGATGCCGACGCCCTCGGCTTAATCCCCCTGCACACAGGGACAGAAGTCACAGCTGCCAGTGAGTGTGAAGATGTCCCGGTCGATCACGACGAGATCCGACGCCAACTCAGAACCTGTTTTGATCCGGAAATTCCCGTCAACATTCTTGATCTGGGTCTGGTGTACAGCTGCCATATCAGCCGTCACCCCGAAGGTGGCAATCACATTCAGATAGAGATGACTCTGACAGCTCCAGGCTGCAGCATGGGGGCAATTCTGGCCAGCGATGTCAAAGCAAAACTGATGCAGGCCAGAGGTGTTCGTTCCGTAGATATCAAACTGGTATTCGATCCACCCTGGGATTCAAGTCGCATATCTGAAGCCGCAAAATTGCAACTTGGGCTACTCTGAAAGAGCAACCTGGCCTGCATTAATTGCACGGAGATAATTGTTAAATGGCACACTGGTGTGACATAGCAACCGGATTAGAACCGGGCGAGCATACGGTGATTGAGCTGAATGAATTCAGTGTATTACTGGTGAATATCGATGGCTATTACTATGCCGTTGAAAATATCTGCCCCCACGATGGTGGCGAGCTTGATGGCGGGACTTTCTCAAGTACGACCGGCAGCATGACCCACAACACAACCTACAAAAAGACGAACAGCAAAGCTAACGACACGGCCAATAGCGCGACGGTTACCTGCCCCAGACACGGCGCCTGCTTTAGCCTGAAAACAGGCAAAGTGCTCAAGCCCCCCGCCTTCGAGGATATTGACTGTTTTGCAGTGCGCATTCAGGATGGCCAGCTACAAGTTTATGATGAGCCCACTGAACAGGATGACCCTGATCTTTCTTAAGACAACATCCGGAAGGAGGATCCTATAATTCGATCGACGTCTTAAACTTCTGCCGACGCAAAGAGATAAGAGTCCGAAACTTGCGCAGATTAACGTCACTGGAAAGATCCCGGCGAATAAAGGTTTCATAGGCCTCCATATCAGGCACCATCAAAAGGAAATCGACCTCTCCGGTTACCTGATAACACTGGGTCACCTCAGCTGCCAGATCCATCTTTTTGATAAAGGCATCATAGACATCAGACTGATCCCGGTTCATCTCCACCTCGACGATGATGTTGAGATAGCGCCCCATCACCCGGGGATCAACCAGGGATACATCAGCCATGATGATTCCGTCATTCCTGAGTTTGCGAACCCGACGCAGGCAAGCCGGCGGAGAAAGACCAACCCGCTCCGCCAGTTCCTGATTGCTGATACGGTTATCCTGCTGCAACAGGTTCAGGATATGACGATCGATACGATCCAGCTCAATATTCATAAATTCAACAATCCAGCTTAATAAGCTAATTCAATTCAGTATTGAACTGATAAAAAGATATTTAATTTCGTTAATATAAGAATATACGAAACCCAACACATTAAAACTCAATTACACTACTGTTTCGTTATTTCAGGCCGCAGCAAATGAATAATCTTACCCATCACTTCATCAAACAAACTATTCCAAGCCTGGCAAAAGAGACCTATGAGGTGTGCCTGCTGCTGTTCAAACTAACCATTCCGGTACTTATCGCGGTCAAGATACTCGAAGAACTGGGCGCTATCCCCTATATCAGCCGGGCACTGGAACCCCTGATGCAGCTAGTTGGCCTGCCGGATACGATGGGGCTGGTCTGGACTACCACTCTACTGACCAATATCTACGGAGGTATGCTGATATTCTTTCAGCTGGCACCTCAGGAAAACCTGACCATTGCCCAGGTAACCGTGCTCAGCAGTATGCTACTGATCGCCCACAGCCTGCCGATAGAGCTACGCATCGCTCAGAAAGCGGGCGTCCGCTTTGCCACTGCATTACTAATAAGGTTGATCTGCGCGTTAGTACTGGGTGCCTTGCTACATCACAGCTATCGCTGGGGGGGCTGGTTACAGCAACCTGTCGAACTTATCTGGATCGCCCCGGTTACCGATACCAGTCTTACAGCGTGGATTATCACTCAATTGCAAGGTCTGGCGATGATCGTCGTGATCGTAACCGCACTCCTCAGCTTGCTCCGATTCCTGCGCTGGGTGCATATTGAGCGTCTGATGATCTGGTTGTTGCGTCCGGTACTCAGGTTACTTGGCATAGGCCAACAAGCCGCCTCACTGACTATTATCGGTGTAACACTGGGACTATCTTTCGGTGGAGGACTGCTGATCCGTGAAGCACAGAGCGGACATATCAGCCCTAAAGACTGTTTCTCAGCACTCTGCCTGCTAAGTCTGTGTCACAGTATTATCGAAGATACCTTGCTGGTCCTGACGATGGGCGCAGACCTGTCAGGTATCCTCTGGGCTCGCCTGGCTTTCAGCCTGCTGTTTGTTGCCGTAATGACACGTTTGCTCAACTACACCAGTGACAAATTCCAGTATCGATTTCTGATGCACAAAGTTACATCTGACCAATCCGCCTCAATACAGGGACAATCGAGTGCCAACTGATACCGAGCAACGTAAAGGCATTCTGTTCGCCCTCGCCGCCTACGGTATGTGGGGGCTGGTACCGATCTATTTCAAGGCGGTCGACCATGTCAGCCCGTTTGAAGTGGTTGCCCACAGAGTACTCTGGTCGGTCGCCTTTCTGGCCGTTATTATTCTGGCTACCGGCCGCTGGCAGGAATTTACCAGCTACCTTAAACAGCGTCGCCTGATTGCTGGTTTGTTGCTTTCAGCAATTATTATATCGCTTAACTGGCTGGTATTTATCTGGGCCGTAGGGCAAGACCGCATTCTGGAAACTGCACTGGGTTACTTCATTAATCCGCTGATCAGCGTATTGCTGGGAATGATCTTTCTCGGCGAGCGCCTAAGGCTGATTCAGTGGTTAGCTATCATTCTGGCTGCTATTGGCGTCGGCTATCAGTTGTTGCTGCTAGGCAGCCTGCCCTGGGTAGCTCTTGTGCTGGCCTTCAGCTTTGGCTTCTACGGCCTGCTACGTAAACGCCTGGCTGTCGATGCATTCTCCGGCCTGCTCATTGAAACTCTATTGCTCAGCCCGGTAGCACTGATTTACCTGATATGGCTCACGCTACAGGGTGATATGCAGTTCCTGTTCACCACAGGCTACACGACTCTGTTACTGATCGCCTCTGGGCTAGTTACAAGCTTGCCCCTGATATGCTTCGCTGCGGGCACCCGCCGTTTAACGCTGACCCTCAACGGCCTGCTGCAATACATCGCGCCGAGTATCGCCTTCCTGCTGGCGGTGTTCATCTACAACGAGCCTTTAGATGGTAACAAGCTAATCACCTTCGCCTTTATCTGGACTGCGCTGGTGTTGTTCACTGCTGAGGGGATATGGCGGACAAGAAGAGTCTAAGTCAGATGCAATATAAGGGAGTATGAAAAACTACTCCCCTACAGCGGAAGACTCCCCATCAACAATCACCTCTTCCGGCGCGGGAAAATCGTTCAGTATGCTGATCATACCGGTAACATTCCCCATCCCCTGATATCCAACAGAACCGGAATCACCGCTAGAATCCACAATCATATCCCGGATATCATGGGCCCGGCCTAACAATGCATTAACATCCTTTGTCATCACCGGCCGACTCACCAGATAGCCCTGCATTTCATCGCAGTGAAGGTCTTGCAGGAACCGTAACTGTTCCTTGGTTTCCACCCCTTCCGCTATCACCCGAAGCCCCAGGCTATGGCTCATCGCAATGATTGCACTGACAATCGCCGCGTCGCTTGAGTCCTGAATAAACTCAGTCACAAATGAACGATCAATCTTAACCTTGCTGAGCGGGAACTCCTTCAGGTAGCTCAGTGAGGAGTAACCCGTACCAAAGTCATCCACCGAAATACCAAACCCGGCACTGTTTAGCTTGATCAGGGTATCGATCGCAGTATCCATATTCTGCATGACGGTGGTTTCGGTAATTTCAAATTCCAGCGCGCTTACCGGCACGCCTGAATCGGCGACTAACTTGATTATCTTATCGCCCAGCTCCGGGTCCCTGAATTCAAGCGGGGACAGATTAACCGCCACATTAACGGTGCCATGACCGGCATCCTGCCAAAACTTAATCTGCTGACACACTGTACTGATAACCCACTGGCTGATCTCATCAATAAACCCGGTCTGCTCCGCCAAAGGAATAAAATCATCCGGAGGAATCATACCCAGTTGCGAGTGTTGCCAGCGTATCAAGGCCTCCATTCCAACTATCACACCGGTTTTCAGGTCTATCTTTGGCTGATAGCAAACGATGAACTCATCACGCTCCACTGCCCGGTGGAGCTCAGCCTCCAGACGAATCCTTTTACGGTATCGCTTATTAATATCATCATCATAGAAACGAAAGCTGTTGCGGCCGTTGCTGAGTTTGGCTTCCCGCATCGCGCTACAGGCATTGCGGATCAGGGAATCGGGTTCTTTTCCATCTTCCGGAAACAAACTGACCCCGATATTCGAGTTAAGGTAAAATTCGTGGCCTTCCACCTCGACCGGTGAGTTATAAACACTGAACATACGTTGCAAAATTATTGGCACAACTTCACTCCGTTCAAGATCCATTAGAAGCACAACGATCTTATTAAAGCCAAGCAATGAAACACTGAACTTAAAACCATCCTCTTTCAGAGCGGACTTGCTCATATACTTCAATACTTGCTTCAGGCGAATCACAATCGTCTTGCCAATTTTCTGATTCACCGCATGACCCAGGGTATCGCTCACATAGTGCAAAGCGTCAATATCGATAACCATCACGGCAACCTTGGTATCGTAACGCTGGGCACATGTCACCGCCTGCTCAATCCGGCCTGACTGCAGCACATTATTGGCAAAGCTGTCCTGATCCTTATTCAGCAGGTTGTGCAACAATGCTTCATCGGCTGGCGAGGTCAACACTGCTTCTGAATCATTCAGATCACTGCAACTCAGGTTCTCAGTACCAGCGGCTATCTGCGACTCTATTTCAGGATTAAGCGGTTCATGCTCTGTATCATGCTCGGCACTGCCGTCTATTGAACCGGACCAGATAACCACCCGGTTACGGCCTTGCTCTTTAGCTGAATATAAAGCCTTATCGGCCTGTTCCAACATCATGGAATAACTCTCTGAGGCCTCCATCAGGGTTGCCACCCCAAAGCTGGATGTTATTTCCAAAGCCTCGGAAAGAGGATTTTCATCATCCCCCTCCTGTACTGCCAAACGTATACGTTCAGCAATCCCGAAAGCTATATCGGAACCGACGCCAGGCAACACCAACAAAAATTCCTCACCACCATAGCGCCCGACCAGATCATTAGGGCGGGAGTGGTCAGTCAGGATTCGCGCAAGCAACTTAATTACCACATCACCTACGCTATGGCCGAATCGATCATTTACCGACTTAAAGTGGTCGATATCCACCATGATACAACTCAGCTCCTCCTCCTCTTCCCGGGCCTCATCAAACAAAGTCTGAAAACCTACAGCAAGGGATCTTCGATTCAGCAGAGCGGTCAGTGGATCACGGGTGGCCAGTATTTGTAGTTCACGATTCTGCCGGGTAATTTCACGCTGACTCTTTTCCAGTTTGCTGAATGTCCGGCGTAACTCTTCGCTTTTCTTTTCAATTTCAGTTATATCATTGAGGGTTACTAAAACCCCTCTGACCTTACCGCCAGGGGTGGTTATTGATGAAGCATTAACGTTAAAGGAATACACACTATCGTGGGAAGTTTTGAGCCTGATCTTCTCGTCTTCCGGCAACTTCTGACCGGCCAGAACCCGAAGCCATGGCAGCTCTGCACTACCATTTTTATCAGACTCAACCTCCCACTCAAAGCTGCTGCTCAGCTTACCAACCAGTTTCTGAGGAGGCAGCCCGAGCTTGGCGGCAAAATTACTGTTTGAAAAGATAATCCTGTTATCGGTATCAATAATCAGGAGGCTCTCAGCCAGCGTGTCCAGCGCTTCTCGCACTCGATCAGGAATCACTGAATCCGGGTTTAACTCACTCAACGTTCGTTTAAGAAACATCATATATGCGATAAAGCCAACCAGCGCTATAAACAGGATAGCGGTATAGAAAGAGCTTCCCCTGGAGAAAATATCACCCATACCCGGCAATGGTTTAAAGCTCAGCTCTACTGCCCCCCATCGCGCAGAGCCATTAAAGATAGGTACCCGCACCTGCTCCGGTGTCGACTTAGCATCGCGAGCCAGAGTCCAGTGCTGCTCATGGCCACCAAATTGAGCAATCAGCTTGCCCTCCCCCATTCTAACTGCAGCAGAAAGAATTTCGTCATTCCGCGACACTACGGTACTCAGAAGCCTTTCGACGCGACGCAGCTTACGCTCGGCAATTTCTGTAGAGAGCTGTACTGCAATAGATTCTGCGATCACTTTACGGGCCTTCAGCTCGGCTCTTTTCGTATCCGGAACCAGACCAAGCGCATCGGTGATCAATAGCATGGTGATCGTCAGCATCACCAGACCCAAACTGATTCGCACCAGTGGTGATTTAAAAATATTTAACATGCACCCTCCCAATCACTCAGAGTCCTGTTTCAATCAGAGTCCTGCTGCCTGAACAACTCATCAACTCTGTCATCTTCCGGACCGCTGCCACTGCCCGATAAGCTATCTTCAGCCAGTTGCTTATCTTTTTTACCTTTTGTTGCGCCGAGAACCGGCAACGGATCAAGTTGCGTCCATAAAGGCAGTACAGACAAACAACATGCCAGCAGTGAACCCGCCCGGAACATCCAGATGGCAAACCAGGCTGAGATACTCATGGTGATACCGATAGCAGTCTCACCTCCCAGTTGATAGCGGGCCTCGCTGTCCTCTACCGCGCTATCAAGCTCCAGCTTCATCACGTCGAGCTCAGCAACAAAAGAACGGTTATCGATCACAGAGTTAACCAGCACAGACTCATTGCCATACTCACTGTAAGAAGCGATATCCAGGTTTCGCAAATCGATTGTTTTAGGAGGAATAGGTTCAATAGTCTGTTCCTGATATTCATAGGGATCCCTGCCTGCTGAAACATCAGTCACCACGCTTAACAACGCCACACTATCTAACGGAGACACCGTTTCTACCTCAGGTAAAACGACGGTACCGGTCAGGCTACTGCTGACACTTTCTTCCGTAACAATGGTCTGTTCAGATTGCGGGTTCTCTTCCTCAAAATCGCCGGTCGTCTCATCAACCTCTTCGGCTTCAACAGCAGGTTCCTCTTCCTCCTCTCCTGTTTCTTCCGCATCACCGCCTTCATCCGGAACCGGTACATTGGCTACCGGAGGAGTTTCAACACTGGTCACCATTTCACTGGCACTAAAAGCATCAACGTAACTTACCTGTACTGATATTTTTGCCCCTAAATCCTCTCCCTGCAGCTGATAAGTAGAATTCTCAGCCCCGGAAATCGCAGATCCATCCCGCAGCCATTGGTAACTGAAACTACCTAATCCATCATCATCAGAGATAGGAGAGGTATTCGCCATTAAGATGTGATCCAGCTGCGCAACGCCTGATATAGCAGGCCGACCGACCGGAAGATCATTTATATTATTCACCGCTGCAGTCTGACCACTAAGCAGCATCTCGTCAGTGCCATTCGCATCGGTATAGGCAACCTCTATCGAGATCTGATTACCGACATCGGCATCATCCAATTGATGAGCAGCACTATTAGCACCGCTAATTGCAGAACCGTTTCGCAGCCACTGGTAATTAAAACTTCCAAGGCCATCATCATCTGCAATACCGCTGGTATCCACGCTCAGGGTCTGGTCTTCAGTCACAGTACCGTTGATCACAGGCAAACCCACTGGCAGATCGTTAACATTACCCACCGCCGCGGTCTGGACACTGGTCACCACCTCATCGGTACTGTGGCCATCGCTATACGAAACCTGTACTGAGATCTGTGTGCCGACGTCGGCATCCCCCAACAGGTAGCTGGTACCGGTGGCACCGCTGATCACCGAGCCATTACGCAACCATTGATAGCTGAAACTGCCCAGGCCATCATCATCGGTGATACCGCTGGTATCCACGCTCAGGGTCTGGTCTTCAGTCACGGTACCGTTGATCACAGGCAAACCCACTGGCAGATCGTTAACATTACCCACCGCCGCGGTCTGGACACTGGTCACCATCTCACTGGTACTGTGGCCATCGCTATAAGAAACCTGTACTGAGATCTGTGTGCCGACGTCGGCATCCCCCAACAGGTAGCTGGTACCGGTGGCACCGCTGATCACCGAGCCATCGCGCAACCATTGATAGCTGAAACTGCCCAGGCCATCATCATCGGCGATACCGCTGGTATCGACGTTCAGGGTCTGGTCTTCAGTCACAGTACCGTTGATCACCGGCAGCCCAACCGGCAGATCGTTAACATTGACCACCGCCGCGGTCTGGACACTGGTCACCATCTCACTGGTACTGTGGCCATCGCTATACGAAACCTGTACTGAGATCTGTGTACCGACGTCGGCATCCCCCAACAGGTAGCTGGTACCGGTGGCACCGCTGATCACCGAGCCATTACGCAACCATTGATAGCTGAAACTGCCCAGGCCATCATCATCGGCGATACCGCTGGTATCGACGTTCAGGGTCTGGTCTTCAGTCACGGTACCGTTGATCACAGGCAAACCCACTGGCAGATCGTTAACATTACCCACCGCCGCGGTCTGGACACTGGTCACCATCTCACTGGTACTGTGGCCATCGCTATACGAAACCTGTACTGAGATCTGTGTGCCGACGTCGGCATCCCCCAACAGGTAGCTGGTACCGGTGGCACCGCTGATCACAGATCCATTACGCAACCATTGATAGCTGAAACTGCCCAGGCCATCATCATCGGTGATACCGCTGGTATCCACGCTCAGGGTCTGGTCTTCAGTCACAGTACCGTTGATCACCGGCAGCCCAACCGGCAGATCGTTAACATTGACCACCGCCGCGGTCTGGACACTGGTCACCATCTCAGTGGTACTGTGACCATCGCTATACGAAACCTGTACTGAGATCTGTGTGCCGACGTCGGCATCCCCCAACAGGTAGCTGGTACCGGTGGCACCGCTGATCACCGAGCCATCCCGCAACCATTGATAGCTGAAACTGCCCAGGCCATCATCATCGGCGATACCGCTGGTATCGACGTTCAGGGTCTGGTTTTCAGTCACGGTACCGTTGATCACAGGCAAACCCACCGGCAGATCGTTAACATTGACCACCGCCGCGGTCTGGACACTGGTCACCATCTCACTGGTACTGTGGCCATCGCTATACGAAACCTGTACTGAGATCTGTGTGCCGACGTCGGCATCCCCCAACAGGTAGCTGGTACCGGTGGCACCGCTGATCACCGAGCCATTACGCAACCATTGATAGCTGAAACTGCCCAGGCCATCATCATCGGTGATACCACTGGTATCGACGTTCAGGGTCTGGTCTTCAGTCACGGTACCGTTGATCACAGGCAAACCCACTGGCAGATCGTTAACATTACCCACCGCCGCTGTCTGGACACTGGTCACCATCTCACTGGTACTGTGGCCATCGCTATAAGAAACCTGTACTGAGATCTGTGTGCCGACGTCGGCATCCCCCAACAGGTAGCTGGTACCGGTGGCACCGCTGATCACCGAGCCATTACGCAACCATTGATAGCTGAAACTGCCCAGGCCATCGACATCACTGATGCCGGTGGTATCGACACTCAGGGTCTGGTCTTCAGTCACGGTACCGTTGATCACCGGCAGTCCAACCGGAAGGTCATTCACTGGATTAACCGTTATATCACTGCTGGCCACATCAGAGCTAAAGGCCGTTGCCCCACCAACCGCATCATTGCGAGTAAACTCAATCTGCAGATCATCTATTCTCAGGTTATCATTCGGATTACCGTTTTCTCCGGTTTCAACATAAAACCGGACCTGCAGGCCGTCAGCAATATAGGCTGTGATATCGGTCAGGATAGTACCGGTCCCGGTATTTGATCCGGTCGTAAAGCTTTCGATGGTTGTAAAGGTCAGGCCGCCATCTTCCGAAACCTGAAGATCAACCTGTTGTGCTCCTGACAGGCTATTGTCGTATGAGAAAGAGAGACTGGCGGAGATTGCGCCCGTCAGGTCGGCCTGACGATAGATCCAGTCACCGGTTGTTTCAGGCACGATTTCCAGGGTCTCCTGATTAATACTGAAGTTACCGGTATTCACATTCACCGGACCTGCACTATCGTTTTCCATCCAGCTGCCGGACCATGTCTCAGTTCCGTGGTTATTATCGTAACTAGGGGGATTACTGAACTCATCAAGCAGATTCTGGGTTGTGGGACTCAGGTCAGCAGTACCACCTGCGATACCACTGGTCTGATCCCAGGCATGAAAGCTGATTCCGTCGGTTACTGTCCCGTTCCAGTCAGCATCAGGCACAAATCGAACATAGGTACTACCATCATCAGCCAGCAATAGTGCACTGGATATATCCGGTGAACCGAAAGCGGTCCAGCTGGTTCCGGAATCGGTACTGTACTCCCAGGTGCCGTTGCTGTTATCAACCGCTACCACTGCGATACCGGAAGCATCCGGGTCCGGATCTGTGACCTGGCCAGCGATAAGATCCGCAACAGAAGCACCTGAATTGCTGAGAGGATCTTCATCGATATCGGTCAGATCATTGGCTCCCGCCAAAACCGGAGCCGTATTAGCCAGCACCGACGACCATTGCTGCTGAATATCCGTACCGAATGCAACATTGGTCTCGACACTGCCTGAGGTATACTCAAGGTCCCAGTCTCCCCCTTGTGACGAACTACCAGTCAGGTCAACCGAAGCTGCAACATCGGTACCGGTAAGCAGGGCCAGAGAATCAACCAGCTGGACGCCCTCGACAGAGGCAGCCAGATCGCAGCCATAGAGCAGAAGATCGGCATCCTCAGCCAGACTCTCTTGCCAACTACTAAGACTTACGCTGTGGTCAGCCAGAGTTTCCTGCGACAGGATATCACTGCCCAAAGTCACTTCGCCCGCACTGCCATGAGAAACCAGATGCACAGCTTCCACATCCTGGTATGAAGTCAGGGTATCGCTGATTACCTGTAAGCCGCTTTCCTCAGCACCGATAAATACCACCTCAAACTGGCGACTGTCATCCATCGCAAGATCACTGATCAGCAGTTGATAATCAGGGGTACGGGAATCGACAAACAGCAGTTCAGTCACCGTGGGAGTAACCTCTGCCTCCGACAAAGCAATATTATTTTCAGAGTCCTGCTGCTGGGCTACCAGCCTTTGTTGCTCAAAGATAGCGACAGTGTCTTCCAGTGTTGAGGCTAGCGAATCCTCAGTAGCCAGACTTTCAGCAGCCCCGCCAAGCAGGTCAGCCGAGAAAAGAATCCTGGGTTCAAGCGCTTCAATCAGCAGGGTGCGTGACTTATTACCTTTCTGCCTGTTCATCACAACCTCCCTGCATCAGTCTCGGTCAGATGCGCAATAGAGGTGGAGCAGGCAACCGGGCTTATTTTGGCGTCAGGCGATCTGGCAGTAACCGTATCCGGTAATTGCCCGGGTAACTCCCCACCAGCGGCGACTGAGAGATCCACCCAATAGCGGGTAACGGCCTGGCGAAGGGGGATTACTTTTGAGTCGATACCCTTTACGGCAAGCTTTTTCTGCAACTTAACCGCGGTACCAGGATGGTTGTAAAAACCTAATGATAGCCAACCTTTATATTTGCCCCTTGATAATTTAAAGGACTCAACTACTCCCACCGACTTAAGGCCTTCATCAAACGCCAGCTCATCAGCGACCGATTTTGTCACCGGTTTAACAGCAACATAATAGCCAGTTTTCTGCTTAACCCGCTCATTGCGTAAAGCCTGCTCTACCAGCGGTACTTCCAACCCTGCAAATAACTGCCGGGCCTCATCTTCATCCTCAAAAGGACCTGCGGTGTAACATTGCCCTGGATGCTGCACTACCCCGGTGGAAGTATTGCCCTGCAACACTGACATTTCAGAGGTGGTCTGTACTATGGGGAGATCACCTTTCGGTAAGGGGACCTGATCAGTGCTACTTACTGCCATCTTTTTCGGAGCCATCTGCTCCGGCGGCAGGAAATTAACACGGCAACGAAGTCCGGCGGCTATCTTATACTCGGGATTGGCAAGACTCAGTCGCACGCCGTAGGTGCCACTGGCTGCATCTGCAACCCGATCAACCCGCTGCACCGTAGCCAGATGAGTTCCCGAACCCATCAGGTTCAGCGTAACCTCAGCCTTCATACCCGGAACGATACGACCAAGATAGTCTACTGACACAATCACTTCGACATGTAACGGATCAAGCTGGGCGACCCGTAACAGGGGACCATCCTCAACATATTCACCGACTGCTTTAAAGCGTTCCATCACCACCCCGGTTACGGGGCTGCGGATAGTCCGCTTCGCTAATACGGCATCTGCACGACGATATTCCAACCCGGCAAGGCGCTTATTATCCTTTTCCTGCCTGACCTGCAGCTCTGCCATCCGGGTTTCAGTGCGCAGCTGATCCATCTCATGCTGGGAGATAACTGCTTTTTGCAGCAGTTCCTGATTTCGTTGCTGGGTCATTGAGCCAAAAGCTGCACCTTCCTGTCGCAACCTGATGCTCGTGTTCAGTTGTGCCCGGGTCCTGGCCAGCTCCAATGTTGCCTGCTCAACACTGGATTCAAGCTCAACCAGAATATCCCCCTTGTTTATAAGATCGCTTCGATGAACATGGATCGATTCAACCACGCCGGATACGGCACTGCCAACATCGACTGTGTCACTGGGCTGAATAACGCAATCCAGTTCAGGAATACTGCCGGCATCATCCACCACCCAGTATTCATTTTCCTCTGCGGCCACACTCATAACAGCTGTCGCCATAACTACAGACAGGAGGTGCTTTCTTATCTTATTCATCATAATCACCCGCCACACACTCACCGCTTTCTTATCCTGAAGGCATCGATGACATCCTTATCTGTTGATTACCAACAATCACTTTTTACAGCGATGATGGTTTGCATTTTTAAAAAGAAAGGCGACTGAGCAACAACTGACGACCACTGCGCAGCCACTGACCAGCTAACGGCTCAGCGCCATGGTCAAATCGCACATACGCTCTTTCTCCCACTCCCGTTACATCAAAATCATCTGGTAATCCCAGATCGACCTGAAATACTTTTTCAGCTGCGGTAAGCCCATTCTTCGAGTTCATCCGCACTGCGATATCACCGCCCCCTGCTGCCCCTAATGCCCGGCTTGGCAGCGTCGTACTTGCGGACGGTTTTTGTCTGATAACACTAACTTCCAGCACTTCATCCAGTCGCTCAGCGAAGCGCACTTCCACATGGTTTACCTGTTGCCGGACAAGACCGATTTCAGATTGAGGGATAACCGCCCGAATAATCAGATTCTGCCTGCTGAACACATAACCGATCAGCGCACCCTGAAGCAGATACTGCCCCTTAAAACGCTGATCGTTTGCCATTACAAATATTCCTGCCGCACGACTGCGTACCAACAGGGCAGATTTTTGCTCCCGAAGAAGCGCCAGTTCAGCCTCTACCACAGCCACCTCTTCATCGACCATTGCTGACTGCAATCGACGTTCAACCCTATCGGCGGCACTGCGGATAGAAAGCTCACGCCTGCGAGCTTCCAGCTTGGCAATCCTGGAATCTAATGAAAAAGCACGCATCTGAATTATTGGGGTACCTACCTCAACAGGGGTGCCGCTGGCTACTAGTTGCTCAGCAACAACCCCTTCGGCTCCGGCATAAACCTGAGCCTGATCTGAAACCCATACAACACCTTCTACACTTGTCGTCTGAGATACAGGCAGAAATATCAAGACAGCACTACCCCCTCCCAGCAACAGTAATGATGCTAAAGTTGCGCGCAAACGCCTGCCATTGAGCGCGTTCCCCAAAAGCAGAAAACGTAAGGCTCGGAATAATGGCAAAATCAGTTGTGTTGTTGCCGCCCAGATACCAAGGACAACACCCACCACGAGATACTCTTCGATAAGAAACAGGACGATCAGCACCAGAATAATCAAACGATAGAAGAAAGCGGCGAGGCCATAAATACTAAACCAGACCGCTTCACCTTTACCCGTTACTGGCGAGCAGAGTTGCTTCAGGCCAAACAGATAGCGTTGAATCAGATAAAGATAGTAACGGCTTGCGCGAGTGGCAAGATTGGGAATTTCAATCAGGTCCTGCAGTACATAATAACCATCAAAGCGCAGCAGAGGGTTAGCATTAAACAGCAAGGTTGAAACACTGCCGACAAAGAAAGCATTCAGTGCCGCATCTTTTATCAGGCCTGGCTCAACCGTCAACCACACCAGCAAGCCCAGCGCCGCCAGAAACAGTTCCGCCAAAATCCCCACTGCCCCCACCAGCACTCTCTTGTACTTATCCCGGAACCCCCAGGCCGCAGAAGCATCAACATAAGGAACCGGAGCCAGGACAAGCAGCGTAATGCCCATCTCATGCACCTCGCCCCCCCACATTTTCACCGCAAAAGCATGACCAAATTCATGCACAATTTTGATAATGATAAACACCAGCAACATCATCAAAAAGTTATCAGGAGAAAGAATGTTTTTATCCAGAGCAGTGCTGATCATTGATACATTTGCCAGCAGCAAAAGACTGGCAAACGCCATCACAAGAAACCATATTAAAGCCCCGCCTTTAGAAAACAGCGGACGTACCCAGGGTATTAACCGGTTAAGCAAAACATCGGGATCCAGCAATGGCACTCGTATCGCCAGCGGATTCATAATCATTCGCAGACGTCGCATACTGCGATCATTCTGGAACCGGCTAAAGAAAGCCCGGGCATCGGCAGGCAGATCAGATCTCAGTACATCGATGGCAAATAACTGATGCAGCAGAATGATGACTTCATCCTGACTCAGCCCCTCCCCACCCAATGCGGTACAGGCTTTTTGCCAGGCACTCTCAACGCTGAGCGAACCATCAAGGCGCGCAATAAATTCATAGGCGGAAGCAGTAAAACGAAGATGGCGTCCATCCGACTCATCTCTCAGAACATACCAACGCTGACCACGGTAGACCTGAGGGTAAATTCTGACATGCCGGCGTAGCTGCGGCTGCAGCCTGCTAATTATTACCCAATCCTGACTTTCAGTGGCATCAGTCATAACTACCACCCTACAGCCCACAACCAGAGCCGGACTCGGTCGATTACCCCATGGGTCCATATCCAGAGCAAACTTCTCTGTCCCATATCAACCTTTGCCACTCCGTGCATTCCGGGGCGCAACAGGGAGGAGGGCTGATCCAACGAAGCCTCAACCCTGAAATAGTTACCCGACTCACCGGAAACAGCGATCGGATGTAGCTGATCGACAACAATGTCGAAAGATGATTGCGGTAAAGCAGCAAATATCAGATGACCTGACCTACCCCCGCCCACGCCCGCGACATCATGTTCATCTACTTCCATCACCACCCGATAGCTCTCCAGAGGTGCTATTTCAAACAGTACCTGCCCGGTCTCAACCGGGGCTCCCAATGACTGACTAAGATCACCACTAACCACAATGCCATCAAAAGGAGCCCTTAGTTGAGTTCGCTCTATGGCCTCACGGACCATTTTCAGTTCAGTATCCACCTGCTCCAGCCTGGCTCGCAGGACGCTGAGTTTAGTACGCTCATGTCTGGCCAGAGCATCCTGATACTCTTTTTCGATTTTGTTTCGCTCGCCCTGCCACTTTCTGGATTCCAGTTGCAGGTTTCGATCGTCCAGTACGGCTATCTGCTGCCCTTTAGTAACAAGATCGCCAGCCCGGACCCCCGCCTCTTTGATATACCCCTCTTGCGACGCTACCAGCATCTGACGAACCTCACCTTCGATGCTTGCAGGAGCCGTCACCTGATGGACACCATCAATAGAGCCGAGAGCCGTTAACAAAAAGACCGCTGCCAGGCTGAGTAATTTCAACTTAAGACGGGCAGGACCTATAACGCCACCGGTGAGCTTCAATAAAGCTTCACTGCTCCGGGACCAGACAGAGCGCTCCTCCCGCTGTTTCAACTCCAGCAGGGGGGCAACAATCCTCACCAGTGACTCACATAACATCATGGTTATTTTATCGAAGGGCCGGCCTGCTTCACGCTCAAACGTAATAGCACCGACAGCCCCTGAACAACCAGTCAGAGGCATAGTAAAAATAGTTCCACAGCCATGCTGCTCCGATAACTTAGCATGGGCACGGCTTACGAAAGACTCACTACCCTGCTCTTCCGGATAGGAAATGATAGCGTTCTGATCTATCGCCTCTTCCATGGCCGCTTCAAGCGTGCGCACCAACTGGCTGCGGGAGGAAAAACTTGCAACATGGGATAATGAATACAAACGAACGGTGAGGCCTTTACGGTAACCGATACTGACCCGCTCACAGCCAAATTGATCTGCCAGGCGGTTAGTAATATCCATAACAGCTGACTGAAACGAAGAATGGCTGAGAATTGCCGCCATCAGCTCTGAAGATAAGGAACCCGCCTCCTGCTTTACAAAGTTCTGATGATGGAACAATGTTTCCATCCACATCCCGCCCCATTGCAGCAGTTGCAATACAGCATGTTGCTGAGGCTTAGAACGCTGTGAGAGCATAACAGCCACAACCGCTACCGGCTTATTATCAACAATGAGAGGCGTAGCAACCAGATCGCATATCCTCTGCCCTTCTGGCCCATAGCGTTTATGGGAGTGTGTTACACCCCGGTTTTTTGTCAACGCTTGTACTGCAACATCCGTCAGCTGTTGTTCACCTTCTCCTTCGCCAGGCCAGATCGCGATTATCGACCCTGAATCACCGCTATTATCGGGGAGGAAAAGCACGCCGCGAATGATGCCCGCCACCATACGACACTGCCACTCAATCCACTCCTGACCCAGCTCTTTCAGGATAAGCTCCAGGCTTTTGCGATCATATTGATCTGCCTGAGGCAACGGTTTTATCCGGGATGGATCAGCTGACTTACCCGCTCTGGCTGTGCGGGCTTCAGTCGCACATTTCAGCTCGGTCTCAATATGAGCTTTATGCAAACCTGAAATATTATGCCCGGGTATCTCGCTTGGCATGACTACATACCACCTGAGTCAGGTCGTTATTCTGTCATAGCACCAGAGCAGAATAACCTGGTTGAATTCCACACATTTACATCATGTAAATGCGCCATCACAGAGTGGATATATCTATTAATTCCCCCCCTCCGCTAATGCAGACTAGTTGTCATTCTAAGCACACAACAAACGCAACATACCCAAAATGGGCACTGTAAAGCAAAAGTTACACAAACAAACCCTCTCCTTTACTTGACACCAAAAGCAAACCTATATATGGAACAACCGTTTAACTTCCCCACATCTAAAAGCCCCCTCCTTTACATAGCCATACCCTTTATATGCCAAATATGACTCAGCAGCCGCGCAGCAGATAGCCGCTTCGCTCAGGACAGACTAAACCTTGCAGACACTGCACAAAGAATTAATAACCAAATGAGTGATGGCCAAGAAATGACCCGGACTGTTTTTCGGGACATCAGGATTCGTACCTGCCCCCCCTTCACAACCAGCCAGACTTTGTTAAGAAAGTTGTAGCTGGTTTGGAGAGATGGCACCTACCAATCTTAAGAAGTGCTGAGTATGTTCTGGCAGACTCTATATTCAGAAGACTTTTTGCTTTTGCTTTTTCTAGCTACTAGCAAGCGGCGCAGTCATGTTCTAGCTAGCAAAGCTCCGCTTTGCGGCCTGCTTGACGGATTGTTGGGCTTCGTTTCACTCAGACCAACCTACCAATCTTAAGAAGTGCTGAGTATGCCCTGGCAGGCTCTATATTCAGAAGGCTTTTAGCTTTTGATTTTTCTAGCTACTAGCAAGCGGCGCAGTCATGTTCTAGCTAGCATAGGTCCGCTTAGTTGTCTGCTTGACGGATTGTTGGGCTTCGTTTCACTCAGATCAACCTACCAATCTTAAGAAGTGCTGAGTATGTCCTGGCAGGCTCTATATTCAGAAGGCTTTTAACTTTTGATTTTTCTAGCTACTAGCAAGCGGCGCAGTCATGTTCTAGCTAGCAAAGCTCCGCTTTGCGGCCTGCTTGACGGATTGTTGGGCTTCGTTTCACTCAGACCAACCTACCAATCTTAAGAAGTGCTGAGTATGTCCTGGCAGGCTCTATATTCAGAAGGCTTTTAACTTTTGATTTTTCTAGCTACTAGCAAACGGCGCAGTCATGTTCTAGCTAGCAAAGCTCCGCTTTGCGGCCTGCCTGACGGATTGTTGGGCTTCGTTTCACTCAGACCAACCGACTAATCATACAAAGTGCTGAGCATGTCCTGGCAGACCCTATATTCAGAAGGCTTTTAGCTTTTGATTTTTCTGGCTACCAGCAAGCAGAGGTCCACTTAGTTGCCTGCTTGACGGATTGTTGGGCTTCGTTTCACTCAGACCAACCTACCAATCTTAAGAAGTGCTGAGTATGTCCTGGCAGGCTCTATATTCAGAAGGCCTTTAGCTTTTAGCTTTTGATTTTTCTAGCTACTAGCAAGCGACGCAGTCGCGTTCTAGCCACTTTTATCCAGGCACACCTGACCCTGCAGAACCTGTATACAGAATTAACAACTACAGAAACAAGAATAGATATTGGTCGGGACAGCGGGATTCGAACCCACGACCCCTACTCCCCCAGAGTAGTGCGCTACCAGGCTGCGCTATGTCCCGACATGGAATGAGACGAGCGTCTCAGAACAGGCATTATGGTACGCCATGAGGAAATTTGAGAAAAGTACTTTTTTCAGATTTGTAGCGGATTTTATACTAGGATTTCAGTAGTTTACTGATCTCTTCCAGCTCAGCAATAGACTGCCGGATAAGCTGTTTATAGCGCGCGGTATCATCTTCAGCCTGATCACTACTGAGCCACTGACGGGCACCACTGATGGTATAACCGCGCTCGTGCAACAAGCCCTGAATCTGACGGATAATCAATACGTCCTGGCGCTGATAGTAACGCCGACCATTGCGCTTAACCGGGCTGATCTGCTCGAATTCCTGCTCCCAGTATCTCAGCACGTGGGGTTTGAGCTGACACAAACGCGCTACTTCACCGATGGTGAAGTAGCGCTTATTTGGGATCGGTGACAGATCTTCCGAGACTTGTTCAGTCTCCCTCATAGGCCTCTACACGATCCTTAAGTTTCTGCCCCGGCCGAAAGGTTACTACACGACGAGCACAGATAGGCACCTCTTCTCCGGTTTTCGGATTTCGACCGGGCCGCTCACGCTTATCACGCAGGTCGAAATTACCAAAGCCAGACAGTTTTACCTGCTCATTGCCGGCCAGACTGGCACGAACTTCCTCGAAGAAGGCTTCCACCATCTCCTTAGCTTCGCGCTTATTCAGCCCTAACTCTTCATACAGGCGCTCAGCCATATCCGCTTTAGTCAAAGAGCCCATCAGAACACCCCTGTCGCTTACTCTCTTAATGTAGCACCGTACTGTTTTTTCAGTGCAGACACAACAAAATCAATGACTTCGTTGACTTCTTCATCATTAAGAGTGCGCGATGGATGCTGTAACGTCAAGCCCAAAGCCAAGCTTTTTTGCCCTGGCTCTACCCCCTTACCCTGATAAACGTCAAACAGAGTAACCGCTTTCAGGAACTCGCCGCCCTGTTCTTTAGCAACCAAACGAATCGATTCGAAACTAATATTCTCATCAACCAACAGCGCCAGGTCACGACGACTTTCAGGGAATTTAGACAAGCTGCCAAAGCGTGGCAACTGACCATCCAGCACCACCGACTGAACGATCTCAAACAGGAATACAGGACCATTTAGACCCAGTGACTTAACCAGCTCAGGGTGCAGCGCACCCATGTAGCCAACCGTCTCGCCATTACGCTGAATCGCAGCAGACTGGCCTGGATGTAGTGCCACATGACGACCTGCAACAAAGCTAAACTGTTCCGGGCAACCACCCAATGCCAGCAGAGCTTCAACGTCTCCCTTGATATCAAAGAAATCCACAGTCGCGCTATCAGCGGTCCAGCCTTCAGCCTGACGCGGGCCACAGATCAGACCTGCAATGACGTTTTCCTGAATCAGCTCATCACCTTCCGGCAAAAAGCGCTGACCTGTCTCAAACAGGCGTACACGTCCCTGCTGACGATTCTGATTGTACTGCAGTGCTTTAACCAGACCCGGCCAGATAGTCGTACGCATTACCGCCATCTCCGCAGAGATTGGGTTCGCCAACGCTTTCGCCTCATGCTTATCATCAAACTGAGCCGCCAGACCCTTTTCGATAAAGCTGTAAGTGATCGCTTCCTGATAACCGGCGGCAATTAACTGACGTCGCACATCTTTAATACCAACTTTAGACTCATCGTCGGCGATCATATTCAGCTCGGCAGTCGGCACTTTAACCGGCAGGTTGTTGTAGCCGTAAACCCGCGCCAGCTCTTCAATAAGATCGGCTTCGATACTGATATCAAAACGGTATGACGGCACAGCGATAGTCCACTCACCTTCACCACTGCTTTCGACCTGCATACCAAGGCGAGTCAGAATCTCTTCAATCTCAGCCGCAGGCATCGCAAATGCCAGCACCTGATTAACCTTGCTCTGACGTAGTTTCACAGTAGAGGAAGTCGGCAGATTTTCATTGCTAACCGCTTCAACTACAGGACCAGCTTCACCGCCTACGATATCCAGCAGTAGCTGTGTCGCACGCTCGGTCGCCTTACGCTGCAGCTGCCAGTCAACGCCACGCTCGTAGCGGTGTGAAGCATCGGTGTGCAAGCCGTATGAACGGGCACGACCAGCAATCGTAATCGGGTTGAAATAAGCACACTCAAGGAAGATATCTTTAGACTCAGCTGTTACACCTGTCGCCTCACCACCGAAGATACCCGCCATAGCTACCGCTTTTTCGCTATCGGCAATTACCAGGGTTTTATCGTTCAGCTCGGCTTCATTACCATCCAGCAACGTCAGTTTCTCACCCTGCTTAGCTTTGCGTACGACAATACCGCCACTCAGCTTGCTCAGGTCAAACGCATGCATCGGCTGACCCAGCTCCAGCAGGACGTAGTTCGTTACATCAACTACCGGATCGATAGAACGGATACCGCAACGACGCAGTTTCTCAACCATCCATAGAGGGGTGGCAGCAGACATATCAACATTACGGATGATACGGCCCTGATAACGTGGACAGCCTTCAGGATCTTCCAGGGTAATCGTCACAGTATCATCGATACTCGGCGCCACCGGAGCAACATCAACGTAGGTCACCGGTGCTTTATTAAGCACACCGACTTCACGAGCCAGACCGGCAATAGACAGGCAGTCACCCCGATTAGGCGTCAGATCGACATCGATGATGGAATCATTCAGATCGAGGTATTCACGCAGATCAGTGCCGACTGGCGCATCCGCTGCCAGCTCCATGATACCGCCGTGATCCTCAGAGATACTCAGCTCATCGTCGGCACACAACATGCCAAAGGATTCAACCTGACGCAGCTTGGCTTTCTTAATTTTAAACTCTTTACCATCAGGACCGCCCAGGACAGCCCCGACTTTAGCAAATGCCGTTTTAAGGCCGGCACGGGCATTCGGCGCACCGCATACAACCTGAAACTGTTCGCTGCCATCGGACACCTGACAAACCTGCAGTTTATCGGCATTAGGGTGCGGCTCGGCGGTCAGAATTTCACCGACAACCACTCCACTGAACTGACCGGCAACCGGCAGGACTTCGTCTACTTCCAGGCCAGCCATCGTGATCTGGTCGGCAATACCTTGTGTATCGGTGGCCGGGTTCACCAGCTCGCGTAACCAATTTTCGCTGAATTTCATGTTACTCAATCCGAAATTTTGTTAATTACTTTTTAAACGTCTCTGTTTTGCTCTACCAGATATTTAACTATTGTTAGTTAAACTGACCCAGGAACCGAAGATCGTTTTCAAAGAACAGGCGCAGGTCATTAACGCCGTAACGGAGCATAGCCAGACGCTCTACACCCATACCGAAGGCAAAGCCGGTGTACTCTTCCGGATCAATGCCAGAGTATTCAAATACTTTCGGATGCACGATGCCACAACCCAGCACCTCCATCCAGCGACCGTCACCACGATCGATATCGACTTCAATAGAAGGCTCAGTGAACGGGAAGTAAGACGGACGGAAGCGGACTTTAACATCCTCTTCAAAGAATTCGCGCAGGAACTGCTCCAGCGTGCCTTTAAGGTCGGCAAAGCTGATGTCCTTATCCACAATCAGGCCTTCTACCTGATGGAACATCGGCGAATGGGTCTGATCGTAATCGCAACGGTAAACACGACCCGGACAGATAATACGGATCGGCGGCTGCTTACTCTCCATCGTACGCACCTGAACACCGGAGGTATGGGTCCGCAGCAGAGTATTCGCATTGAAATAGAAAGTATCGTGCATCGCCCGGGCCGGGTGGTGCGACGGAATATTCAGAGCTTCGAAGTTATGGTAGTCATCTTCAATCTCCGGACCTTCAGCAACGCTGTAGCCGATACGGGCGAAAAACTCTTCGATCCGCTCCAGGGTTTTCGTGACCGGATGGAGACCACCAAAAGACTGGCCGCGCCCCGGCAGGGATACATCGATGGTTTCCTCTGCCAGTTTCGCTTCCAGCGCCGCAGATTCAAGACCCGTCTTACGCTCGTTCAGCACGTCCTGCAGCGCCTGCTTGGCTTCGTTAATCTTAGCTCCCGCCTGAGGACGCTCTTCCGCAGACAGTGCTCCAAGGCCTTTCAATAGCTGGGTAAGATGACCTTTCTTACCGAGATACTGAACCCGAACCTGATCCAGATCCTGAGTGCTGGTTGCCTGTTCTGCAGCTTGCTTGCCTTCTGCCAACAGGATTTGAATGTTTTCCATTTACCGCTCCAAATAAAAATAGGGGAAGAGCTCACACCCTTCCCCTATCACAACGATCAATACTTACCAGAAGGTAAGGGTGTCTTACAGTGCAGCTTTTGCTTTTTCAACGATAGCAGCAAATACTTGCGCTTCGTGAACAGCCAGATCAGCCAGCACCTTACGATCGATTTCGATAGATGCTTTCTTCAGACCAGCAATAAAGCGGCTGTAGGACAGACCATTGATGCGGGCCGCAGCATTGATACGAGCAATCCACAGCGCGCGGAACTGACGCTTACGCTGACGACGGTCGCGGTATGCATATTGACCAGCTTTGA
Organism: Amphritea sp. HPY; assembly: GCF_050870985.1. Taxonomy (NCBI): domain Bacteria; kingdom Pseudomonadati; phylum Pseudomonadota; class Gammaproteobacteria; order Oceanospirillales; family Oceanospirillaceae; genus Amphritea; species Amphritea sp. HPY. Next base: position 3,262,547 of record NZ_CP194015.1, read on the forward strand.
TAACTGCCTGTTTAGCTACACGGAATACACGGCTACGAGCACCGTAATAACCTTTAGCTTTTTTCAGGATCTTCTTGTGACGACGATGTGCCACTACACCACGTTTTACACGAGCCATATTATTCTCTTCCTAACTTAATTCTGTGAGTTCTACTAATTAGATGTAAGGCAACATACGCTTGATCAGCTTTTGGTCCGCTGCATGAACCTGCAGCAATGGACGCAGCTGACGCTTACGCTTAGTAGACTTCTTGGTCAGGATATGGCTTGTGAAAGACTGCTTGTGCTTAAAGCCGTTAGCAGTTTTCTTAAAACGTTTTGCAGCGCCGCTGCAAGATTTCATTTTAGGCATTACAATTTTCCCCACGCATTCGTTAATTATATTTCACCTGAACAAACAGCAAAACCCGCAACCGGCTCATAATGAGTCAGAACGGGTTAAGTCGTCAGTCAAACTACTTTTTCTTTTTAGGAGCAATGACCATGATCAGTTGGCGGCCTTCCATTTTCGGACGCTGCTCAACGACACCCAACTCTTCCAGATCCTTTTCGATCCGGTTTAATAGCTGCATGCCTAACTCCTGGTGTGCCATTTCACGGCCGCGGTAACGCAGGGTTACCTTAGCCTTATCGCCACCTTCCAGGAAACGTATCAGGTTGCGTAGTTTTACCTGATAATCCCCTACTTCCGTATTAGGACGGAATTTCACTTCCTTAACCTGCATCTGCGTCTGCTTTTTCTTTGCAGCATTCGCTTCTTTCTTCTTCTCGTACAGATACTTACCGTAATCCATCACTTTACAGACGATTGGATCTGAGTCAGAAATCTGCACCAGGTCAAGGCTAACTTCTTGAGCCGCCTCTAGGGCGTCTTTGATAGACACAACGCCTATCTGTGTTCCATCTGGACCAATCAACCGACACTCGCGGGCGCTGATATTTTCATTAATCGGCGGCTTATTCCGCTCTTGACGCCCTCTTCTGTTATCGCGCTTGATAGTGGTATCTCCAATAAATTTATTAAACTTTGCGACCTTTCTGCGCAACATCCTGCGCCAGATGATCACAAAACTCTTCTATCGACAATGTGCCGAGGTCTTCACCGGTCCGAGTTCTTACAGCAACGGACCCGGTTTCTACTTCCTTATCACCGACAACCAGTAAATAAGGAACCTTCTGAATAGTATGCTCGCGGATTTTAAAGCCGATCTTCTCATTTCTCAAGTCCGCACGGGAAAAGAATCCAAGATCGTTCAATTTTTCTTCAATTTCACGGCAATATTCGGCTTGCTTATCGGTAATATTCAAAATCGCCACCTGCTGAGGTGCCAACCAGGTCGGCAATGCGCCGGCGAAGTTTTCAATCAGAATACCGATAAAACGCTCAAATGAACCCAGTATCGCACGGTGCAGCATAACCGGTGTTTCACGATCACCCGCCTCATTAACGAACTGCGCACCTAAGCGACCCGGCATCGAGAAATCAACCTGAATGGTACCGCACTGCCATACCCGACCCAGACAATCTTTCAGCGAGAACTCAACTTTAGGGCCATAGAAGGCACCTTCACCTGGCAGCTCATCCCAATCCAGATTTGCCGCGTCCAGCGCATCGCCCAGTGCTTTCTCGGCCTTATCCCAGACTTCATCAGATCCGACACGTTTTTCAGGGCGGGTCGACAGCTTATAAATCACTTCGGTGAAACCAAAATCAGCATACACTTCATGCAGGAAGTCGATGAATTTAGCAACTTCACTCTGAATCGCATCTTCAGCACAGAAGATATGCGCATCGTCCTGGACAAAGCCACGCACCCGCATGATGCCATGTAACGCACCGGACGGTTCATTACGGTGACAGCAACCAAACTCTGCCAAACGTAAAGGCAGATCACGGTATGAGCGCAGACCCTGATTGAATACCTGAACATGACACGGGCAGTTCATCGGCTTGATAGCAAAGTCACGGCTTTCTGAATGGGTGGTAAACATCTCGTCGGAGAATTTATCCCAATGACCGGACTTCTCCCACAAACTACGTTCAACAACCTGAGGCGTCTTAATTTCGTCGTAGTCATGCTGACGCTGTTTGAAACGCATGTACTGTTCAATCGTCTGATACAGTTTCCAGCCATCCGGGTGCCAGAACACCATACCCGGCGCTTCCTCCTGCAGGTGGAACAGGTTCAGCTGCTTACCCAACTTACGGTGATCACGCTTCTCAGCTTCTTCCAGGCGGTGCAGGTAGGCTTTAAGCTCTTTCTTATCCCCCCAGGCAGTACCGTAGATACGCTGTAGCATCTCGTTATCAGAGTTACCACGCCAGTAGGCACCGGCAACCTTCATCAGCTTAAACGCCTTGATATGACCAGTAGAAGGCGCATGAGGACCACGACACAGGTCGATAAAATCGCCCTGAGAGTAGAACGACAGATCCTGCTCATCCGGAATCGCTTCCAGTAGCTCAACCTTATACTTCTCGCCCTTCTCGTCGAACAGCTTCACTGCTTCGTCGCGGCTCATCAGGGAGCGACTGATCTGATGATTAGCCTTTACCAGCTCTTTCATCTTCGCTTCGATCTTCAGCAGATCTTCCGGGGTAAACGGACGCTCATAAGCAAAGTCGTAGTAAAAACCATTCTCGATAACCGGACCAATAGTAACCTGCGCTGTAGGAAACAGATCCTGAACCGCCATCGCCATCAGGTGTGCACAGGAATGACGAATTACATCAAGCCCTTCCTCATCACGGGGCGTTACGATCGCCAGATCAACATCTTCGGTAATGATGTGGGAGGTATCCACCACATCACCATTAATTTTTCCGGCCAGGGCAACTTTAGCCAGGCCAGCACCGATATCAGCGGCAACATCAAATACAGTAACGGCGTTAGCAAACTCCCGCTTGCTGCCATCAGGAAGGGTAATTACAGGCATCTTGATTCCTTAGTTTTCAGTGGTGACCCCTACCAAAGGCCACTTCGTAAAAATTCGATATGCCGCTACAAACCAGGTAGCCGCATGAAGGCGGGGGATTTTACCGGATAGCGCGCTATAAAGCTATTTCAAACGAGCACCTGAATAAGAGGAAATAACTCGCCGCAATGACCACTTAATCTGCAATCGACTTCAATAGCTCAGCAATTGATGTAATCACAGGGACCTGTGGAGGAATTTTTTCAAGATCAGATGGCTGAAATTTACCGGTTTTTACCTGAACCGCCTGCAATCCGGCACTTAAAGCAGCTACAACATCGGCTTGCCAGTCATCACCTACCATCATACACTCAGAAGGCTCAAAACCTGTTGATGCGACCGCTTGCTGGAAAAACTCAGCACTGGGCTTGCCCAATACTACCGCCCGTGTTTCCGCAGCCCACTCCAACGCGCGGACAAACGGGCCGGCATCCAACTGTAGTCCATCATCACCCATAAAATAGCGGTTCATCCCTATAGCGATCAGGGGAGCACCCTGATTACAAAGCCGAAACGCCTGGTTAAGTGAATGATAGTTAAGTCCGTCACGGGCATCACCCAGCAGTACCGCATTAGCTGTGTGTTCACCATAGTGAACAAACAGATCAGCAACGGCAGGTGGCAGCAGGCAATAGGGCCTCAATCGATGCTGGTCAATATAGGCTTTTGCCGCCATTGGTGCTGTAAATAGCTCAGAATGGCCGATAGTTATATCCATCTCAGCCAACTGAGTGATGATTATTGCTGTCGACTTACTCGCAGTATTGGTAACGAAGCGCAAGGTCAGACCAAGCTTACGCGCCTGTTCAACAGCTTCAGCAGCACCAGGAATAACAGCACTGCCCTGATATATCACACCACTAAGGTCCAGCAACAAAGCCTTGCAACTAAGTCTTTCTTTCAGTTTTTCATCCGACTTACCATTCAGCACCGCCATCTGCTTCACCTACCCGATTCAGTAGCCAGTTTAGCTAAAGTAAGTTTAGCCAACAGCGTCAAATATCAACGGGCTCTCCCTCCAGATGTCTACGGGTATAGAGGATATGTTCTACCGCCGCATTACGGGCAGCATCTGCATCCCGGGAGATAATTGCCTGATAGATAGTACCATGCTGGGCGCGAATACCGTCCGGATAGCGGCCGTAGCGTTTCAGGGTACGCGACAGCACACCATAAATCGCATTGAAGAAACGGCTATAGAATATCTGGCTGAAAGAGATAACTAACAGATGGTGCGATGATTCGGCGATCATCATATGAAAACGCAGATCCTCCTTGGCTTTAGCCAGTGTGGTCTCACGCTGCCCGCGCTGTTGCATTCTGTTATATTCCAGCGTCAGAGCTTGCAATTGTTGGTCAGTAGCTCGCCGGGCTGCATAGAAAGCAGCCTCACCCTCCAGCATCGCCCGCACATCCATCACCTGCATCTGGAATTCAAGGTTATCACCTAAGCCTTCTAAGGGCAGATCGAAATAGTGCTCCAACAGATTATTGATCAGGGTCTTGCCGCCATGCTGTACTTCGATAAAACCCTCAGCCTCCAATAACCCGACGGCTTCTCTTACCGTCGCCCTGGACATACCATAATGTTCCGACATCTTACGTTGCGACATTAACGAACTGCCGGGCAGTAACTCTCCGGTATAAAGGTCCTCTTTAAGACTCTGAATCAGCTGCTCGCTCAGATTTTGTGTCATCGAGATGATTTCCATTCCGCTTTTGGTCAGACCAGTTGGCAGTGTAGCATTTCTTTTTCCGCTGCCCTTAACTATCTTTGATTCACGATTTGCAGTTATAGCCTTTACCGACCCGCGCCAAACCGGTTGTATATTATAAGAACACAGGTAACCCCGATGCCCCTATCAGATACGAGCCCTTCAGTTACCAGCCCTTCGATTTCAAGTCCAAGCGTTGGCCTTTTTGTTACCTGCCTGGCCGATATGTTCCGCCCATCGGTAGCCTTCGCCACAGTTAAACTATTGGAACAGGCTGGCTGTAGTGTTGAAGTACCCGAACGACAGACTTGTTGCGGGCAACCTGCGTTTAACTCGGGCGACCGTAAAACCACTGCAGATATTGCCCGCCAGACTATCGATGCATTTGATGGCTATGAATACGTTGTCGGCCCGTCCGGCTCCTGTATCGGTATGCTGCATCAGTACCCGGATCTGTTTGCTGAAACAGATTCATACTTTGCCCGCGCCACCGAGCTTGCAGCAAAGAGCCATGAAATTACCTCATTCCTGTTTGATGTTATGGGTCTGGATACGTTACGGGATAACCTCAATAAGCTGCACTTCGATGGCGCTGTCACTTACCACGATTCCTGCGCCGGATTACGTGAACTGGGGGTAAAAGATCAGCCCCGCAAACTACTGCAACAGGTTGATGGCCTGACTATCAATGAGATGGAGGAAGCGGAAACCTGCTGCGGTTTCGGCGGTACTTTTTGTGTCAAATACCCGGAAATCTCCAACCGCATGGTTAGCAATAAAACCGACAACATCAGTAACAGCGGCGCCAGCACCCTGCTCGGTGGCGATCTGGGCTGCCTGCTCAATATGGCCGGCAAGCTGAAACGCGAAGGTAAAGCGATTGAAGCCCGGCACGTGGTTGAAGTATTAGCCGGTATGACTGATATCCCCGCGATCGGCGAAGCCGATTACGATCTTGCCAGCCAACTATAAGCCTCTTTATTAAAGGAAAAAACGATGCAGATAAATACGCCCTTTTTTAAAGAACGCGCCCACGACGCCCTGGAAGATAAAAACCTGCAGCGCGCATTGGGCAACCTGAAAGCAGGCTTCCCGGAAAAACGCGCGATAGCAGTAAGTCGAATGCCTGAGTTTGAAGAGCTGCGCAACCAGGGTCGCGACCTGAAAAATCATGTCATGGAAAACCTCGACCTGTATCTGGAGCAGTTTGAGAGCAAGGTGATCGAAAATGGCGGTCATGTACATTGGGCCCGCACCTCAGAAGACGCCAATAAAATTATCCTCGACATCTGTAAACAGGTCGATGCTAAAACAGTTACCAAAGGTAAATCGATGGTAACCGAGGAGATAGGTCTCAACGACTACCTGGAACAGAATGGCGTGCAGCCGGTAGAAACTGATCTGGGTGAATATATCCTGCAGCTGCGGGGCGATCACCCGAGCCATATTATCGCACCGGCAATCCATCTAAACCTGGACGATGTTGCCGAAGCCTTCCATGAGCATCATCATCGACCGAAGTCCGATGATCCTGCGGTGCTGATGCAGGAGGCCCGCGAAGTGCTACGCGATAAATTTGTCGCAGCCGATGTTGGCATCACTGGTGCGAACTTCTGCGTTGCCGAAACCGGCTCGACCATTATCGTGACCAACGAAGGTAACGGCGACCTGACCCAAACGCTGCCCAAGACCCATATCGTTGTCACCTCTATCGAAAAAGTAGTTCCCACCCTCGAAGATATGACCCTGTTTCTGCGCTTGCTGGCCCGCTCAGCCACCGGACAGGAATTCACCGTCTATAACACTCTTTCGTCCGGCCCGCGCCGCGAAGGCGATCAGGATGGCCCGGAAAACTTCCACGTAGTACTGGTCGATAACGGTCGCAGCGAAATGGTAGGTACCGAACTTCAGGACATGCTGCGCTGCATCCGCTGTTCCGCCTGTATGAACCACTGCCCGGTTTACGGCGCCGTTGGCGGCCACAGCTATGGCTGGGTCTACCCGGGCCCGATGGGTTCTGTACTGACGCCGCAGATGATCGGCATAGAAAAAGGCGGAATGCTGCCTAATGCCTCAACTTTCTGTGGCAAATGTGAATCGGTCTGTCCGGTTAAAATCCCACTACCTAAGTTGATGCGTCACTGGCGTGAAGATGAGTTCGAGAAGCATCTCAGTCCGAAACCAGTGCGCTACGGCATTGCCGGCTGGGCCTTCCTGGCTAAGCGACCAATGCTGTACAAGTCATACACCCGGATGGCGACCTGGTTCATGAAAAAGTGGGCCGGCAAGAAAGGAAAGATTGAGAAAATGCCATTAGCTGGCGGCTGGACCGACTGGCGCGATATGCCTGCACCACAAGGAAAAACCTTTATGCAGGCCTGGAAAGAACAACAGAAAGCAGGAGAGCAGCCATGAGCCGCGCAGAAATTTTTGGCAATATCCGTCGTGGCCTGGGTCGTAAAGGCAACAATGGCGAAGCGCCTGCTGAGCAGAAACAGGCAGTACAGAATCGCCTTAATGCTCACGCCGACAACCTGATTCCACAGCGGGCACAACTGCCCCACAAAGAGCAGGTTGAACTATTTAAAGCGATGGCGACCGAAGCGGTAGCCGAACTAATCGAACTGGACAATATCGCTCAGGTTCCCCAAGCCTGTGCCGACTGGCTCAAAGCCCATGATATCAAGCAACTGATCAGCGCCAGCAATAGCGAGATCAACACGCAGGACTGGTCTGTACTGCAAGCTGCTGATATCGAGCGAATTGAGCGGGTGGCACAGGCGGGCGATATTGCCAGCCTTACTTCCAGCTTTGCCGGCATCGCCGAAACTGGAACCCTGATGCTGCACTCTGGTCCGCAAAGCCCGACCACGCTTAACTTTCTGCCGGATAACCATCTGGTGATCCTGAAGCGTTCAACCATTGTTGGTGTATACGAAGAGGCCTGGAAAAAAATCCGCGCAGCCTTCGGAGGTACTATGCCGCGTACGGTCAATATGATCACAGGGCCTTCGCGCAGCGCCGATATAGAGCAAAAATTGCAGATGGGCGCACACGGGCCAAAGACCTTAGTTATTTTTCTGGTCAACGATTAAAAGAGAAAGCCCGAACATGCATTTAAAAAGGAGACCATAGGTCTCCTTTTTAAATTGTCGAATTGATAAGCCACGAAAAAACAGCTCAGAGCCTATAAATCGTTATTCCATATAAAAGCGCACAGCATAAAAGTAAAAACAGAACACCAGGCCTTAGCCGTTTTAAGGTCGCAGGCATACGACTCAAATTTACAATGTACGCTGAAGTCAGCAACAGCAGAACACCCGACACCAACGCCGCGATTCCCCAAAACTCGGTGAGGTGTCGCAACGCATACCAAAAAACATTCCACAGACCCGCTGTAAACACTAGCGAAGCTATTATCTTTTTTAAGCTAACAGGCAAGAGCTGTACAGAACGCAACACTGGCAACCGAGTTGCAAACAGCAAACCCGTGACCATACAACTGGTCATGATAGTCCCCATCGGCAGCACAACAACCTCCTCAACCTGGAAAAATTTGCTAAAAGTAAATGATACTTAAAACTCGTCAGAGTAGGACAACAGCATATAGAATAGTTCTGTTAATAATTAATCAGATTGTTTCCGGGCTTACTCAGAACAAAACCATGCTTTTATTACGCATAAAAAAACCGCTCAATGAGCGGCTTCGGTATTCTGCACGGTAAACTTCAAGCCCGTACATCAACATTCTGACCCAGCGGTGACTCTGGATCAGCTACCTGAACGGCACTTTCCAGTAATTGCAAAGCCATAGCCCCTTGTAGCTCAAGATTATCTTTCGCCTTACCCGCTACGGCGATAGCAACATCGTTCTGCAGACTGGCCTGTTGATATGCCGATGCAGACGCTGCTGAAATTTCCATAGTGTACTCCCAAGCTTAACTACAAAGTAACGGTACTTAATATATCGGTTATCGATCGCATAACTTTAGCTCTATTACGATCGGTGGTAATTAGGAAAGGCTTTCGTTTTTTCTAGCCACTAGCAAGCGACGCAGTCGCATTCTAACCAGCCGAACTTGTTCGTCGGTCTCGCTACTGCTGTCAGAACTTAGGCATCTGAATTGGTGGAAACCCCATACTATCATCCGACCGGGCGATACATTTTCCGATTGATCCGGGCGCACAGATTGCACCGTCAGGCATAGTCGCACCGCTCAGATCAACCTTATCAAGGATAGTACCGGTCAGATCAGCATTAGACAGATAGGCGTCGGTCAGGTCGGCACCGGTGAGGTCTGTATTATATAGCCTGGCGTGAAACATATCGGCGTGAAAAAAATCCGCGCCACGCATCGAAGCTTCACTAAGATCGGTGTTATACATAGTTGTCTCATAAAAATCGGCTTTATCGAAACATGCATTGCGTGCGGTGGATGTGTTCATGTTGGCTTTAATAAGACAGGCTTCAGTTAAATCGGCGTTATCCAGATTACAATGGAACAGCTGAGCTTCTCGCAGAGTAGCCTCCTGAAGCCGGGCACCGCTCAGATCCGAATGATAAAGGTCAGCACCCGACAGGTCCGCCCCCCTCAAATCAGCGCCTTTCAGATTAGAATGGCTAAGGTCCGCTTCAGCCAGCGTTGCGCCACGCAGATCAGCACCTGACAGATCAGCCTGGAACAGGTCCTTGCCATACCATTCAACGCCCTGCAGATCCTGCGATTTATAATCAGTCATACCGTTATTCCATCCAACTCAATACGCTTGATTAAGGAACCTGCGAACAGGTCCTGTTCGTGCTCTGCAAGTCCTGAAGCCTGCAGATGCAAGGCGAAGTACGCCATTAATGGCCATAGTCCTTAATCAGAACTTCAACGAAGCAGATGTGGGCTTCAGGCCTTGCCCTACGGGGCTTACGGGAAAGCTCACACTCGGTGTCAGTACTTATTGTAAGGTCCAGACATTACTGCAAAGTTCTTCCTTGATTGTGAACTTTCCCGTAAACCAGAGTGCCGTCAGGACTTATTCGCAGATTCCCTAAGACAACCAAACCTATATTCAGCAGCCTACACCAATCAGCAGCTACACAGCATTGATCCGATGCAGCTCACTACGCTTTGCTAATAACTGTTTCAGCGCCACCGGCGCAACATGCAGATAACCTTGCTGGTAGTTTACCCCATTTCTTTTGAGTAACTCCGCCTGCCAGGCGTACTCAACACCTTCGACAATCATTCTTTTACCCAGCGCAGTAACCAACTGATGAATACATTGAATAGTTTCAGTACCGTGATCCAGCTGCTCCACAAACTCACGATCAAGCTTGACCCAGTTCGCTGGAATACTGTTCAGGTAAGCCAGCGATGAAAAACCGGTACCGAAATCATCGATAGCCACATCAAACCCTTTACCCACCAGTTCTGTGACCGTGGCGGCGTACTCTTCAGAATCCGGCATCATCACCGTCTCCGTCAGCTCCAGCACCAGATCCCCTGGCCGTAAACTGGCATCGGTTACGGCCCGACACAAGGACTCTACCAGCCCCCCCTGACGCACATGCAAACCCGAAATATTGACTGACAACTGCACCTGCTCACCATAGCAACTGCGTATCTGACCAAAGTCCTGACAGGCGCGGTAATAAACCCAGTTACTCACCTCACCGATAAAGCCACAGTGCTCTGCAGCATCAATCAGTTCTTCGGCAGAGACATGACCTAAAAGCGGATTATTCCACCGCAGCAGAGCTTCAATAATCACCACTCGTTCGTTTTCAACATCCAACACCGGCTGATAAACAAGCTGAAACTCGCCATTACTCAGCGCCGCAGCTAACTGTTGCGATACCTGGGTACGACGATGAAATTGCTCTCGCATGCCCTGCCGATATTCAATCCAGCAGCGCCGCCCGCGATCTTTTGCCACATACATAGCTGTATCAGCATCCGCTAAGAGCAGATTCAGATCCCGATCATGCTCCGGAAAACGCGCAACGCCAACACTCACCGAAAGCGCAATCGATAAGGAGTTCTGTGACACCCGGTACTGCCCGGACAGAGAGTTAACCAGAGTAGTTGCAAGACAGGCCTGTCCGGTTGCAGGCTCGCAACCTTCAACCGCAACGATAAACTCATCACCACCAATTCGGGCAATGACACCTTGCTCTGAGGCATGGGCGGTCAGACGCTTTGCAACCTCGACCAATAACTCATCTCCGGCGGAATGACCATAACTGTCATTAATCGGTTTAAAACCATCCAGATCCAGATAAAACAAGGTGAACGGAATTTCCCGTTCAAGAAAAGGGGTCAGTTTTTGCATCATTCCATTACGGTTCAAGACTCCGGTCAGAGGGTCAAGCAATGCCATCGACTGCAGCTGCAATTCACGGCTTTTCCGCTCATGAATATCCTGCAGAGTAACAGTAAGCAAGCCGCCCTCATTACGCGTCCGTCGCAACTCAATACTGTACCAACGGGCGCCACGCAGAGTTTTAACTTTAATATCTTCCTGATGCCCGCCCTGCTCATGGACTATCTGCAACAGCACCTCGGACTGCTCCGAATATAACAGCAGATCGGACAAATACTTTGTCTGGCCACCAAACTGCTCCTGCAGTGAAGGACTCGCGCTGACCATTGCGCCGCTTTCATCGTAAAGAGCGACCACTGCAGAGCCACTGAACAGATGAGCATCCATCTCTACCCCTTCCACCAGCATCGCCATGCGCCCATCCTCCAGCCGAACACCGGAGAACTGACAATACACATCTTTCACCTTACCCAACGGACTTAACTGCCACCAGTGACAGATAGAGCGGCCTTTTTCAAATTCATCCAGATAGGTCAGCAGGGTCTGATAGACGGCATCGGAAGCATCGGTTCGGAAATCACGGGAAGTCAGCTCAGCCAGGTCTTCAGCCTGCCACAAGCGCAAGGCGGTACGATTGGCCCAATGTATACGAAAATTAACGGTATCGTAGATCCAGACAGGCGTCTGAAGCTGATCAAAATGAAGCATTGCCATCCCTGCTCTGTTACATACAGCACAGAATCACCGCCAAACCTCTGGCACGTAACTCCCCCTATTGCCGCAACAATATAGCACGTAACCTTCCCTATAAAACATCTGCGCCACACTCTCGCAGAACAATAACAGGCGAATAATTCAGAATAGGTGGTGATGCAAGCGCGCCAGACATATCCACCTGATAAGACCTGTCATTAACAACCCGCCTTAAATCTTAGCGCCCCTAACAACATAGATCATAAAGTGTAACCACGACAGCAGCATTTGTATCAGGCACAACCCTGACCGGGAGTCATATTCGTAAGATAATTCTCCCTTTTACAACGTTCCGCTTTTATCCCGATACATCGCATTGTCTACCCGCTCAACCAGCCCCTCTACAGACTCTTCACCAAAGCTATCCACGACACCAAAACTTGCACTAATCTGTGCTTCCGGGTGCGACAACTGATTAGCAACGTTAGTCATCTCCCGCCTGATGCGCTCAACCCACTGCACTGCATCCTCTACTCTGGACTGGGGTAACACCACCAGAAACTCGTCCCCACCCCAGCGACCGAGAATATCGACCTCGCGCAACCGATCTCCGATAAATCGCGTAAAAGTGACCAGAATCTCATCACCAAAATGATGGCCGTAGGTATCATTCTGCACTTTAAAATTATCCAGATCGATCATCACCACGCTGATGGAATGACCGAACCTGCGGCAGCGCTCCAACTCTCGATTCAACGTTTCTTCCAGGAAACGACGGTTACTGACCCCGGTCAGAGGATCTTCAGTTGCGGCCTTCTGCAGCTCATCTATCAGTCTCGCCCGCTCAGGGATATCTCTTACCACCGCAGTAAACTCGGTATTACCACCGACACTGATCTTTGCAATCGTCACTTCCGCCGGGAACTCTGTACCATCTGCTCGCAAACCACGCACCGAAACCTGGGACTCCATCGGCCGGGATGAGACAGGCGATTCGCCAAATGAACTGACATAACGTTTATGGTGACTACGGTGCTTATGGGGAATTAACTGCTCCAGACTGCGCCCCATCAGATTCTCTTTCCGGGCGGTAAAAATATCGCAGGCGGCACGATTAATCAGCTTTATATTCTGGTTTTCATCGACCGAAATAATACCGTCATAGGCCGCTTCGACAACCGCTTCAAACCGGTTTCGACTGTTGACCAATGACTGCTCAAGCTGCTTTTTTCTGTAATTTCTATGCCGGTAGCCAACACCCGACGAACATGAGCCCTGTCACTCACTACAGGGGAAAAGATAATTCTCCACCAGCGCTGCCGGCCGGAACGATCAATCACCATCTCCATTTCGCCCGATGACTGACTGGAAACACACTCCAGAGCTTGTCATACAACGGCTGTTCTACATAGCGGGGAAACAACTCACGCAGGCTCGCGCCGATCATCGAGCTGACATCAATATCGGTTATTTCAGTAAATAATTCATTGGCACTAACGATGGAAAACTGCTTATTGTCCTCCTGCTTAAAAATTGCCACGCTGGCACCGATCGCATTCACAGCTGAACGCAGATCATTATGGTTACCACTCAAAAACAGCATCATGTTCCTGGAACTCCTGTTAGAAAACATGCAGTTTTGATGTTCTAGCGTACAACTGAATCGACTAAAACAACTTATATTGCGGGGCGCACATGCTTTCGAAGTCTTGCCCGAGGAATACCAGAATAGTATCCACAACCGGTGCAAGCTGACGATCGAGGTAATGCTGATAATTGATTGGAGAGCTGGTGAATTGAAGCGGTTCAGGTCCATTTACCGTTATCAGATACTCTATATGCGTCCCTGCAGAGATTGAGCTTAGCCTACCCTGTTTCTGCAATGTATCACAAGCTTTGTGTGCCGCTTGCACATGAGGAGGCTGCTGTTTGGTATATTGTTCCAGCGGCCGACGCAGGCGTTTTCGATATACCAGCTCATGATCGAGCAAGCCCGCTTTAAGCTCCTCAACTATGCCTTTGAGAAACTCGCGATAGGGTTGTCCGGCAAAGATAAGCTGATACAGCTGCCGTTGCACCCGACGCGCCAGCGGCGTCCAGTCAGAACGCACCGTTTCCAAGCCTTTAAAGACAATCTCTTCACTGCCGTCGGCATAGTGTCGGATTCCCGCGTAACGCTTTTTAGTACCCTTTTCAGAGTGACGCATGGTCGGCATAAGAAAGCGCCGATAGTAAGTTTCATACTCAAGTTCCAGATGGCACGGCAGATTAAAGCGTTGCTGCAGATCATCCTGCCACCAGCGATTTAAAAACACTGCCAGACGCTCTCCCTCCGCAGCAGCCCGATCTTCCGGAAAATCATCCCCCAGCCATACAAATACCGAATCGGTATCGCCATAGATAACGGTATAACCAAATTCCTGCTCAATGACATCACGGGTTTTATTAAGAATCTCATGCCCTCGCAAGGTAATCGATCCTGATAACCGCTGGTCAAAAAAACGACAAACATTGGATCCCAGCACACCATAAAAACTATTCATGATGATCTTAATTGCCTGCGACAACGGCTTATTCTGCTCCGCCTTTGCCCGATCTCTGGCCTGCCATAAGCGCTCAATTATTCCCGGCAGTATTGCACTTTTTCGGCTGAAGATTCCACGGTTAAAGCCCGGTACCAGATCATCAGGATCACACTCGGTACCAGTGCCTTCGGCCAGCGCATAAGGGTCAACGATAAAGGTACGGATGATACTCGGATACAGACTCTTAAAATCCAGTACCAACACCTGCTTATACAGCCCGGGACGGGAATCCATAACAAAACCGCCCGGAGCACCCAGATCAGACTCTCCTGAAGCGTAGACCGGCGCGACATAACCTTTTCGATGCAGCCTTGGCAGATACTGGTTGTCAAATGCGGCAGCCGAGCCGCCTACTTTATCGAGCGCCAGACCAGTCAGGTTAGTTCGTTCCACCAGATAGTGCAGCAATTGTGCTTTATCGAAGATATCCCGTACCAGACGACAATCTTCCAGATTGTATTGCGCCAGCTGGCGGGGATTATCCCGGTATACCTGTTGAATCTCTTCGCCTTTATTAAGACCATTTTCAAGCTGATGGCCCAACAGCTTACCCCGCTCCAGCAGTTGATTAGACACATACTCCAGCGAGAAGCTTTCGAACTGATACGTGGCGCCTTTGAGGGTATCGATACCGTCCAGCACCACCCGGCCAGCGATGCGACAAAACCATTTTCCTTGCGCCGACAGAATCACCTGAATCGTAGAGCCATCCCGACCCAGCTTCAGCCCGATACCCAAACGTTTAGCCCGCTCATACAACACCCGGAAATCAAAACCGACCACATTCCAACCGATAAAAACATCCGGATCAAAGGCACTCACCTCAGACACAAACGCCGCTAAAAGGGAGCGTTCATCCGGCAGGTACCGTAACCAGGATTCATCCGCACCATCGCCGATAATCAATACCCGACTGATGCCGTCACCATAAAGCCCGATTGAAAAGACCCGGTCAGCCTGCATCGTGGTTTCAATATCCAACGACAACATCTTCAGCCGGGGCTCATACTCTGCCGGTTTTAACTGTATCCCTTTTGCGCTGTGGATAACCTGAGCCCCACCCTGGATAAACCGCTCCATCAGGTAACGATCCACCGGGCGGATATCTTCTTCAATCATCGGAATATGGTGTTGATTGAGCAGATCCGTGACCTGTCGCAGAGTTTGCAGAGAGCGACAATAGAGCCCATGAACCCCCTGCTGCTCCAGATCTTTAAGTTCAAGATTAGCTAGCCGCCAGCCAGATAAGGGTTGAAGCAGCTGCCTTATGGCATCTGCATCCCGGTCAAAAACAAAAAGGACAGCTTCCTGGCCAGTTACGGTAACAGGAAAAGCACCGACATTGTGTTGTAGCCAGAAGGTAAAATCGATCCCGTCAGCACCATCACTTTGCTGCCGGGTCAGGATAAAGCCCTGTTGTTGGTCCTTATATTGTTGGGCCTGACGTTGTGGGACCTGATTCAGGCGAACGGGCACACCACTTCCATTGCAGGGAACTGCAGCTTTACCGCAGCCTCATCAGCAGCGCTAAACAGAAGCTTAAGGTTGGGGCCGGCATCCATCGTAAAATACACTTCAGTGCCACTGGCTCGCAGTTGCCAGATTGCGTGCATCGCAGCAACAGAGTCTGGCTGCCAGTAAAGTAACGGCGGCCAGGATGCAATCATCGTTGCATGCATCGAAAGGGCGTTTTGCTCTGCAGTTTCACCCAGTAATGTAAAATTATTATCCGTTATCGCCTGATGCAATTTTTCCAGATCTGCGGCAGCCTGCAACGGCCAGCTCTGATACAAGTGTGCGGTATCGACGGTACGATTCATCCCGGACCGGGAATCCACCGCTTTAGGCCCGGTACTGACCTTGATCAGGCCAATTCTAAGATCCGGCCACTGCGCCTGGAGTGGAAAGGCAAAACTATCCATGCCATCTTCCCGTACCCCCATCTGCCATTCGACAAAGCCTTCAAACAGTGAACGGCTGGCACTGCCACTACCCATTCGGGCAAACGCAGAAAGCACCTGCGTTGGCAGGTTAAGAGCATAAAATTGATCGATCGCCAACGTCAGCGCAGCAAAGCCCGAGGCTGAAGAGGCTAACCCTGCAGCTGTCGGTATATTATTCTCGGTTTCTACCTTGATCCCATGATCAGCACCACGACGGAACAGATCGATAAAATCAATCACCTTGCTGGCAAACTTGTCATCCGCAGCGACCTGCTGACCATTAAGCCAGACTTCATCACCGCCTGATTCATTAACTGATAACCGGGTTTTACTGCCGAGATGGGCCAGGGATACAGACAGACTGCTGTTAATCGGCAGATTCAGCTCGGCATCCCGCTTACCCCAATACTTGCACAGGGCTATATTACTGGGAGCAAAGACCGCTTGATCCATGCTGTCTTTGACCGGACTGATCTGCTGTGGCAGGTATTCGGCAACTACCGATTGCTTATTGATATTCAACACTCACACCCTGGGCTGAAATAGAAACGGGAATCTGTTCATACGCTATAGAAAGGTTAGCATCTTGCCCCAGGGCCAGCACACAATCACCCAGCCCGGATCCGGATATTTTTGCAGCATAGATAGCATCAGACTGACGCAGGCTATAGATAATATCCACCAGCTGTTTATCGTTTACTCCCAGGGCATCCATAAAACCCTGATACATATTCATCAACTGCCCGAGGCTAACCCAGTCGGACCGCTCGACGGCGAGCTCAGCCTGCGCAGTACACTGGCCCATCAAGCGATAGATACCCGCATAGAGTTGTGGCTGCTGCGCGCAATATTGCTCGACGATTTTCAATACATCAGGGGTCTTGGTTTTATAGCCAGCATAATACAGACTAATTTTTGGCAACCCTTTTAACGCCCGGATCTGGGCAGGTGACTCAGCTGTAGCAACTGTATAGCTAACCACTCCGCCAAATACGGCAGCCACCAGATCGGTACCGGAACCACGCCCGTCCTGAACCTGATGTACCACTGCCAGAGATTCATTGAATACAGCCATAGGGTCGCCCGATGCCCCTGAGAACGCCATCAGTGCGGTGACTACGGCAACAGTGACTGCCGCCGAAGAACCTAAACCGACCGTATGAGAAAATTCAGATCGGATCCTCAACTCAAAACCTGCCGGCAATACCGCTTGTTGACGCTGAATCGCCACCAGCACAAAACTGAGCTTAGCTTCAGCCGCCAGATGATCGAGATCAGAGCGATAACCGGCCAGCGCCGAATCGATAACCACCTGACGATCGTCACGGGGAGTCAGCTCGACACTGATACGTTTATCCACAGCACAGGCCAGCGCCGGCTCACCAAACAGTACCGAGTGCTCGCCCATCAACATCAGGCTGCCCGGAGCTGTTACTTTCAAAGGAGTTAAATCAATCACAGAGTCGGGCACCTTTAGAATCCTCTTCGATAGCCATGAAGCTATAGCCAAATTCTGCACACAACGGAGCGATATCGATAGTCGGCGCGTAAATCAGCAGCGCACCACCAGCGTCGCCGGTAACTGAACCAGCACCACTTATTTTAGCCGCTGCACCGAGCAGTTCCAGGCGATCAATAAAGCGACTGACAGCTGCAGGGACAACGCCGATATACTGCAACAACCGGTGATTCTCCCGGATTAACGCTGTAGTTAAAGCCGTAGTATCATCAGCCGCAGAAATAGCCTGCTCCAAACGCAGGGTCAGACCGGCAAATTGTGACCACACCGCATCATCAGCAAACTGCTGGCGCACCTGTTCGACACATTCACCGGTACCCGACTCAGGAGTACCGCTGTTAACATAAAACCAACCTCCACCCAGCTGCGCAGTCAATTCGGTAACTCCGCCGTTCTGGACCTTGATCAAACCACCACAGGTCACAGCTGCAGCATCGATAAGCCCGCCCCGGCCATGACACAAACGTTCACAGTAGCGCACCAGGCGAAACTTCTCATCGCTGGTAAGAGGCTTATTAAAAAGCGCTTCGGATAGCGTAAGTATGGCAGCAGACGCCGCAGCGGAAGATCCCATGCCGGCACCGGGAGGAAGTTCAGAGTTAACCTGAATAGATATGCCAGACAAAGGACAAGGTTGAGGCATTAACTGAGCAATGGCATAAAGCAGCAACTGTTCAGGCGCCTGCAGAATAGCGGCTACCGGCAGTTCATTGCGTTCAAACATGGAAAATCGGGTATCCAGCCGCTGTGCCTGTCGCGCCAGTTCAGACCAGCTGATATGACCCTGACGCTGCAGCTCGGGCAGTGACCAGGTAAGACCACTTTGGACAGCATCAGCACTATGACACTTTATATGACGTTTGACCGCCAGCGCCAGTGCCGGCGCCCCGTATACTACAGAGTGTTCACCACTGAGTATCAGTTTTCCCGGGGCACAAGCCTGCATCGATGGGCCTCTGAATACCTGCTATGTTAACAGGCGATATATTCACGCTTATGATGAGATACCGCAGCCAGACGAAAACGCCCGGTGGTACCCTGTTGTTTCTGGTGTTCGCCACCATCAACAGGATCAACATCATTATACAGTTGCAGATATTCTTCGTAGGAAACCTCATTGCGGGCTTCCAGCATCGCCTTATGTCGCGCGCCGTGCAGATACTGTTCGTAACCGGCAACAACGCGACCGGAGAAAAATTCGGCGACACAACCGGAGCCATAGCTGAAGAAACCAACCCGTTCGCCGGACAAGTTCTGCTTACAGTTTTCCAGTAATGACACCAGTCCGATATACATCGATGCGGTATAACTGTTGCCGATAATACGGTTATACGACAAAGAATCTTCGATCTGCAGATCCAGCATTTCCGGTGTTAACTCACTTTTATTCACTTTAGCCAGGTGTTTATGCGCTTTCTGCGCCATCCGGGTAAACGGCAGGTGATAACAAAAATGCTGAAAATCACTGAATGCCAGAGAGCTCACTTCACGGAAGTGCTCCCATGCCTGCTTCAGAGACTTAAGGTAAATTTTGGTTGAATACTTACCATCCACCAGCGCGGTAGAACGGTAATTAGGTCGCCAGAAGTCCATGACATCTTCGGTATAGTTACCGACTTCAGGATCCAGCTCGACCAGGCGTGGATTTGCCGTGATAAGCATAGCCACTGCGCCACAACCCTGGGTTGCTTCACCTGGCGTACTCAGATCATAACGGGCTACATCAGACGCCACCACCAGCACCTTCTTTTCCGGCTGGCGCGCAACCAGAGCACAAGCCATCTGAATAGCCGCAGTTGCGCTATAGCAGGCCTGCTTCAACTCGACCACACGACATCTCGGACTCAACCCCAACAGCCGGTGTACGTAGACACCCGCAGATTTAGACTGGTCGATGCCGGTTTCAGTGGCAAACATTACTGTGCTGACAGCATCCGGCCCGACCCTTTCGATCAGGGGCAGCGCCGCATTAGCAGCCATTGTAACGACATCTTCGTCAGGCGCGGGCATGCCCATCTTTTCCTGACCAATTCCCTGATAATACTTATCACTGTCAATCTGCTGCCTGGCAGCCAGATTTTTCAGGTCAAGAAAATAATTCGAAGTGTAGAAACTGATTTCATCAATACCGACGGACATACCTAATATCAATCCTCAACGCTCACTCAGAATGAGAGCCCGATTCATAAACAGACTATTCACATCCGACATACCCAGCAAAAACATCGCT
Source organism: Amphritea sp. HPY (assembly GCF_050870985.1). Lineage (NCBI taxonomy): Bacteria > Pseudomonadati > Pseudomonadota > Gammaproteobacteria > Oceanospirillales > Oceanospirillaceae > Amphritea > Amphritea sp. HPY. The sequence goes on from NZ_CP194015.1 coordinate 3,282,523, forward strand.
GTCTTAAACTCACGTCGGAGCTGCTCTATCGACTGAACCACCGCATCCGCAGATTCCATTGCGGGTTTCAGGAAAGGGGCGGCCACGCCACAGAGCGAGGCGCCGAGTATAACAGATTTAACCATATCAATCCCATCCCTGAGACCACCACTGGCGACGAAAGATGCACTATTTTGATACGGCTCAGCAAGCTGCAGCGCCAGAGGTGTTGGAATTCCCCAATCCTGGAAGCGAAGCCCTGTCAGATCTGCCGAATCAGCTGTACGATGATGCTCAATCCGGCTCCACGAAGTACCACCGGTTCCCGCCAGATCAAAGTAACGAATCCCCTGCGCTATACCCAGTTCAATATCCTGAGGCGAAAGCCCGGCACCAACCTCTTTCAACAACACAGGAACACTAAGCTTACCGGCCAGAACCGCTATCTTTTGCGACAACCCTGAAAAATCGATATCGCCCTCGGGCTGAATGGCTTCCTGCAACGGATTCAGATGCAGATACAAGCCGTCAGCCTGCAGAATATCTACTGCCTGCTGACACTGTTCCAGACCAAAACCGCAATTTAACTGTACCGCGCCAACATTACCCAGTAACAAAGCGCTGGGAGCATACTGTCGCAACTCAAAACTTTCCCGGGCACCCGGATGGGTAAACATCACCCGCTGCGACCCTACAGCCAGTGCAACACCGGTTTGCTCCGCAGCAATGGCGAGGTTGCGATTTATAGTCTTAATCAACTCATGATCACCCCCGGTCATGGAAGAGATCAATAATGGAAAGCTGAGTTTTTTACCAAGAAATTCAACCGATGTGTCAATCTGATCCAGTGACAGTTCAGGCAAAGCACGATGACTCAGATGAATTCGATCAAAGTAGCGCCGATCCCGATCAATTCGATCATCACGTTCAATCGCGCGAATATGTTCAATTTTCCGGTCGTTGGTAGGATCAGTCATTATCTTTCCATCTTCAGATGGGATTCCATCAATTCGCCCGGATTAGTTTGCGCAGCCATCAGAGATAACTCACCACAGAGTACAGTTGCGGCACAGATAGCTGCAAGACGACGCGCATTAGCACCCGGCTCGCGCTCCTCTTTACAACCTAATGCTCGAAGATTTTCCTCAACAAACTCTATGCCTTTACCATTACCGACACTGCCCACAATCAAGTTTGGCAGGGTACAGGAAAAGTACAGATCACCATTTCGCACTTCAGCATGCACAATACCCTGCGACCCTTCAATAATATTCGCAGCATCCTGACCAGTCGCCAGATAAAAGGCCAGCAACATATTGGCGTAGTGAGCATTAGCACTGCGTAAGCCACCGGCAATCATAGTACCGATCAGGTTTTTCTTGATATTAAGGTCGACCACTTTTTCAGGGGTGGTCTTCAGACGACGCTCACAGATATCACGGGGAATCAAAATTTCACTGACAACATACTTACCACGCCCCAGAATACCGTTAACCGCGGTGGCCTTCTTATCAGAACAGTAATTTGCTGATATTGAGGAATAACGCAGCTGAGGGTACTCATTCAGCAACCATGGAATTAACTTATCCGCAGCGTTTGTCACCATATTATGACCGGAAGCATCTCCGGTGGTGAACTCCAGCCGCAGATAGATCAGATTGGCTACAACCTGGCTATGCATGTCGATCAGTTTGGCAAAACGACTGGTCGTCGCGACGACTGCATTAAGATCATCCTTACGCGACTTGATCGAAGCCAGCGCTTCTACTGCAGCCAGAGCGTCCTCAGCTTCAAGCAACACCGAGCGCGTCATACGCTCATCCACCACCGTGGTTTTAATACCTTCGGTCAGGGTGGAAACACGAGCGCCACGCCCCACAGAGGGCCATAGTGGAGTTTCATAGGTCGCCAGTGGTACCGCAATTTTTTCATCAACAATATGACCGCATATTTTTATCGGCCCTACAGTGCGCATTGGAATCGGAGCTTGCTGAATTTTATGGGATTTCATAGTCATCTTACGCAATAAAAAAGGGCTGCCGCGGCCAGCAACATCGCCAGTCTACAGTGCAACCCTTTTTAAAAATCTTTGAGTTAGCGCGATTTTATCGAGCCGTAGCACAATATGCAATCAACCGACATACTGCCAGAGTACCCAAAGTGCAGGTTTCAAGCTTGACCCACAGGAAACTCTACGGCCATACTTCGCTTTATTATTCTCAAAACAACCGCAGCAGGTTTGGATACCACAATGCTATACGCCATCAGAAACACTCAGGGACAGATCACTTCACTTTCAGCCACCCAGCAAGGCAACTCCTCACCTGTTGATATTCGAGACCCTGAAGTCATCATATTTCTCTCCAGAGGCGGCGAAGAATTTTCTCCCCTCGAATTCCTGGAAAAATCAGACAACGATCTGAGCCGGATCATCGAAGACCTTATCGACCTGCTAGTCACTAAAAATACAATTCTGTTTACCGACCTGCCTGAAGTAGCGCAACAAAAACTATTAACCCGCAAGCTCGCTCGTTCAGCACACAGCGAAAATACTGAGCAACCACTACAGACCAACAACTCCATTCTTACCGACGATGAAACTATCTGAAGGGCTCAACGATTAATCAGCAGCAACTCAATCTTCGCCTGATCCCTGATCATCTTTACGATGCCGTAACTTACGCACCATATCAGCACAACGCTCGTAAAGATTCAGATAACGATTTTGCTGACGACCGCTGAGGGCCCCGTAGTTTATAGCATACAACGCATTATCACACTGCAACAATAGCTCCTGCTGCTCCGGACCTGACTGTCGCGCTTGCTCTAACGCAGCCTGCACCAGATTCAAAACGACGCTGGGGTTATTCGGCAACAAGCCATCGGCCCGAACAAAAAAACCCAATGCCTTACGGTATTCTTTCTTACGGTAGCAGAGCATGCCCTGAATATTCAGTTTACCCCATTCCAGCCGCGACATATCCCGGTTTATCTGCTGCCGCAAAGCCTGCGCCTCAGCCTCAACCTCACTACCTTCTAAACCATCCATCATCGGTTCAATCCATTCCGCCTGCTCGGTCAACTCAAGATTACAGAACAGATCAAACGCATTCTGCGCGGCTAGATTAGCCCGTGCAGCCGAGCCGGTCAGGCGATAAACCATGGCAGCTAGCAAGCGAGACTTAAACTGAATAAGCGCCTCACCGGAAAAAGCACCCACTACATCCTCCAACACCCGAATTGCCTCAGCCTCTGCCTCAATCGCATCGGCACTGGAAGAACTGTCAACCCTGGACAATAAGGCACCAACAAGGCCGAAATAGAAATCATCGGTCTGAAAGCAGCTATGGTGAGCATAACGAACCGCTTCCCGGTAAGCACTAATAGCGATCGGCCACTCTTTATTCTGCGCTGAAAGACTGCCCAACACTCCTTGCAGCTGAGGCACAGTAGGCTGCAATAAAATCGCTTTGCGCAACAATCCGATCGCTTCCCCCCGCTCCCCCATAGCCAGATATGAACGGGCCAGCCAGGAAAATGCCTCAACACAGAAATGAGAGTCATCAATCACTTGTGTCAGATACCGCTGCGCCGCCCCGTACTCACCAAGATGACACAGCGCCACTCCCAATCCCACCTTAGCCCAGGGCAGATCGCGCTGCGCTACCAGCGACTCAAACAAGCTCTCTGCTTCGGCATACAGCCCCAGCTCAATCAGGATAATGCCCCGAATGCGCTCAATATAAAGATTCAGGCCTGGAAACTCCTGCAACAACCGGCCGCAAGTATCCAGAGCCCCCTGCAGCTCCCCACTATCAAGCAACGCTTCTAACGGCTGTAAGACACTCTTTATTCTAAGTATTTTCTCAACCCGATAGCGCACCTTCGCTTCTGCAAATGGCTTTGATATATAGGTATCGGGAGCACTATCAAGGGAACCAAATAACAACTTAGAACGATCAGGATCGACGATCAGAATAAACGCAGTAGCATACTGACGACAGCCTTCAGCGGCAGCCTCCTGGATCAGCTGCAAACCGTTTTTCTGATCCTTACCAAGATCAAATACAATAAAACAGATGTCATAACGCTCAACCCGCAACAGCGCCAGAGCCATATTCACAGAGGAAGCAACCTGAATCGTAGACACACTCATACGCTCAAGAATTTTCTTAAGCTCACCCAGATCTTCCAGGCGGTTATCGACGATCAGAACCTTTTTCTCTGTATACCTGATTTCCATAGCACTACGTCAGAGGGGACAGCCTTCAAGTATCATATAAATCAGTTAATTAGCATAGTAATCCGGCATATAAAAAAACCCCGTTATGGTGACATAACGAGGTTTTCAGATTACCGATATAGATCAATGCTCAGGCTTATGACAGATCACGGCCTTTACCGGCTTCGATACGCATACGCAGAGCATTCAGCTTAATAAAGCCTGCAGCATCCTTCTGATCATAGGAACCCGCATCATCTTCGAAGGTCGCAATATTCTCATCGAACAGAGTATCGTCAGAACGACGACCGACAACGATAACGTTACCTTTATAAAGCTTAAGGCGAACATCACCATTAACATACCGCTGTGATTCATCGATCATCTGCTGAAGCATCTTACGCTCTTCAGACCACCAGAAACCGTTATAGATCACTTTCGCATAGCGCGGCATCAGCTCATCTTTCAGATGCGCAGCTTCACGGTCTAAAGTAATAGACTCAATCGCACGATGTGCGCGCAGCATGATGGTGCCGCCAGGCGTTTCATAACAGCCACGGGACTTCATACCCACAAAGCGGTTTTCGACGATATCCAGACGACCAATGCCGTTTTCGCCGCCTACTTTGTTCAGATACTCCAGAACGGTAGCCGGGCTCATAGCCTTACCATCGATAGCAACGATGTCGCCTTTCTCGTAGGTCAGATCCATGTAAGTTGCTTCATCAGGAGCGTCCTCAGGAGATACTGACCAGCGCCACATATCTGCTTCAGCTTCAGCCCATGGATCTTCCAGAATGTCACCCTCATAAGAGATGTGCAGCAGGTTAGCATCCATTGAATATGGAGACTTCTTCTTTTTATTGGAGAAATCTACCGGAATATCATGATCTTCACAGTACTTCATCAGTGTTTCACGGGACGTCAGATCCCACTCACGCCATGGCGCGATAACCTGAACACCCGGCTTAAGCGCATAAGCACCCAGCTCGAAGCGAATCTGGTCATTGCCTTTACCTGTTGCACCATGAGAGATCGCATCAGCACCGGTCTCGTTAGCGATCTCAATCAGACGCTTAGCGATCAGTGGGCGCGCAATAGAAGTACCCAGCAGGTACTCACCTTCATAGATAGTATTGGCACGGAACATCGGGAAAACGAAGTCACGAACAAACTCTTCACGCAGATCTTCGATGTAGATCTCTTTAACACCCAGAGCTTCAGCTTTAGCACGGGCCGGTTCTACTTCTTCGCCCTGACCCAGGTCAGCGGTAAAAGTAACAACCTCGCAGTTGTAGGTATCCTGCAACCAGCGAACAATAACAGAGGTATCAAGGCCGCCGGAGTAGGCCAGCACAACCTTTTTGATGTCGGACATAAAGAGGCTCCAAACGAAATTCAGCCCCGTAGAGAACAACGAACAGTCTCTACCGGACATCTAAGAATAGGAAAGCGCGCAATTGTATCACGATTACGCCAGAGTAACAGAGACAGACAGAACATCTGTCTTTTAAAGAACTTTTCACCAAGCCGCTCCCGGAAAGCGACCGGCTGAGGTATCACGATTACGCCAGAGTAACAGAGACAGACAGAACATCTGTCTTTTAAAGAACTTTTCACCAAGCCGCTCCTGGAAAGCGTCCTGCTAAGGCATCACGATTACGCCAGAGTAACAGAGACAGACAGAACATCTGTCTTTTAAAGAACTTTTCACCAAGCCGCTCCCGGAAAGCGACCGGCTGAGGTATCACGATTACGCCAGGGCAACAGAGACAGGCAGAAAATCTGTCTTTTAAAGAACTTTTCACCAAGCCGCTCCCGGAAAGCGACCGGCTGAGGTATCACGATTACGCCAGGGCAACAGAGACAGGCAGAAAATCTGTCTTTTAAAGAACTTTTCACCAAGCCGCTCCCGGAAAGCGTCCTGCTAAGGCATCACGATTACGCCAGAGTAACAGAGACAGACAGAACATCTGTCTTTTAAAGAACTTTTCACCAAGCCGCTCCCGGAAAGCGACCGGCTGAGGTATCACGATTACGCCAGGGCAACAGAGACAGACAGAAAATCTGTCTTAATTCAAAACCAACGATCAGTCACGATCCAGTCGAATAGTCACCCGTCGACTGCGGTCTCGGGTGGCCCGGTTATTTTTCTGCTCAACCGGGTAACGTTCGCCATGATAGCGGGTAGTAATAAGCTCAGGATTCACTCCCTTTTTTTCCAGATAAGCCGTAACCGCTTCAGCCCTCTTTTTCGACAGGTCGCGGTTTGCCAAACGACGCCCCTGAGCATCGGAGTGACCATCCACATAGACCGAGTTCACAGCATCATCGTTATTCACATACACAGCAATCAGATCAAGACGCGCCTTAGTAGAATCTGACAGCTGCCATGTTGCTGAAGGAAACAGCACTGCGGTCCGGGCGATCTGCCGGTAATTCACCGGCAGCAGTCCAGCGATACAGCCAGTATAAGCCTCATAAGCCGGTTGAAAATTCGCTGCCGACAAACCGATCCGAACCGACTCATCAGTGCCGGACCAGTTATTCGCAAGAAAAGCCGGCTGCATCCCTTTAAACAGCGCCGCCAGCATCTGCCGCGCATAATTGCTAAGCACCTTTATTTCACCACTGCCGGTAACAAACTCAACTTCGCCGATCTGCCTCACCGCAAGCCCCGGCTGCCAGGGCGAAGCTTCCGCCATCAACAGAACCCTCCCCTTAAGCCCGTGCCCCTGCAGTGGTTTTAATGTAAAACGCACAGCCTCGCCCGCCTCATGATCAAACACCCCCTCACCAAACAGAGGAATCTGTTGTGACAAGCGACAATTAAACTTCGACGCCTCCATCCCCCACTTCGACTGATCGATATCGGCGCTAAAACTAACCGCTCCCGCCGACACAGAAAGCAACATTAAAACCAGGGCCCCGAATACACGCATGATGAATGAAGATTCCTTTAATCAAACAAAAATTAGTCAGTTTGGGGCAGATAACCTGTTACCCGACCTCTTTATAATTATCGACCCGGGCAATTAAAGCTTTAGGCCGTAATCCCCGAAGTAAACACCAGATTGTGAAACAGTGAGCAAAAACTGTAAACTGCTTGCTGGTTCCAGCACAATATCATGCCACTTACGCAAGGACAGCGTTAAACAAGATAATTGTGACCGAGCAATAGCTCTACAACTTAAATTTGGCTGAGCGCTACAGCCATTAAGGATTTTTCTTGAACAGACATAACTCCCAGTATCAGCACCCTATGTCGAACCGCTTCAGAGGCTATCTGCCGGTCGTTATCGACGTTGAAACCGCTGGCTTTAATTCTGCCACTGATGCCCTGCTGGAGATCGCAGCGGTCACCTTAACGATGGATGATGATGGCAACCTGCTGATTGACCAGAGCTATGAATTCAATGTCGAACCGTTCGAAGGTGCCAATCTGGAAAAATCGGCCCTGGAGTTTACCGGCATTGATCCTTATAACCCTCTGCGAGGCGCGATTCCCGAACAGGAAGCTCTGGAGAAAATATTCAAGCCGATCCGCAAGTCAGTTAAAGCCCATAACTGCAAACGTGCGATTCTGGTAGGTCATAATGCCAACTTTGACCATAGCTTTGTCACCGCCGCATCAGAACGCTGCGATATTAAACGCAACCCTTTCCATCCGTTTTCTACCTTTGATACTGCGACACTGGCAGGCCTGGCTTTTGGCCATACCGTACTTGCCAAAGCCTGCGACCTGGCCGATATCGATTTTGATGGTCACCAGGCTCACTCAGCACTGTATGACACAATGAAGACAGCCGAGCTATTCTGCACCATTGTAAACCGCTGGAAAGACCTCGGTGGCTGGCAGATGGTGCAGGATAACTACGAGTGATCTGAGACCGTCGGGCTACGCCCTTCTCGCTAGAACGCAACGCAAGCGTTGCTGCTAGTGGCTAGAAAAAGCAAAAAAACCCGCCGATGGCGGGTTTTTTTTAATTCTGTAATTTCTTCCGATATTACAGCTTGTCAGCGTTGTCGGTCAGGTAAGATGCAACACCTTCAGGGGAAGCAACCATACCTTTATCGCCTTCGTTCCAGCCTGCAGGGCAAACTTCACCGTGCTCCTGGTGGAACGCCAGCGCGTCAACCATACGCAGCATTTCGTCAACGTTACGGCCCAGTGGCAGATCGTTAACCACCTGGTGACGTACCAGACCATCTTCGTCGATCAGGAAAGAACCACGGAAAGCAACGCCGCCTTCAGATTCAACATCGTATGCCTGGCAGATGCTGTGAGTCATATCAGCAACCAGAGTATAATTAACTGCACCGATACCGCCGTCGTTAACAGCAGTGTTACGCCATGCGTTGTGAGAGAAGTGAGAATCGATGGAAACACCGATCACTTCAACATTACGCTTTTTGAATTCTTCGATACGGTGATCGAAAGCCAGCAGCTCAGATGGGCAAACAAAAGTAAAATCCAGTGGGTAGAAGAATACTACTGCTTTTTTACCTTTAGCCGCTTCAGACAGAGTAAAAGAATCAACGATTTCTCCGTTACCCAATACCGCTGGTGCTGTAAAATCTGGTGCTTGCTTACCTACTAATACGCCCATTTTCTATCTCCATTTAAGTGCAGCGTTAAACGCAAAACTAATTCAAAAATAACTTAAGAGAGCTCTATAACTGAACTCTGTAAAAGCACTTGCAAAACTAAAGTTCAGATAGCTTAGCCGTACAATTCTGATAACACTAATAAAACAGAACTATGCAGCCGATAAACAATTGCTATAAAGAATACCTGCTACAGGTAAAACCAGCTCAGCAATCGCTTAACCTTCAGCACTCTCTTCATCACCGGCAACCGACTCGATCAGCTCTTTAAGCTCACCATTTTCAGCCATTTCAGCAATGATGTCACAACCACCTACCAGTTCGCCCTTTACCCACAACTGCGGGAAAGTTGGCCAATTAGCATATTTAGGCAACTCAGCACGAATTTCCGGACTTTCCAGAATATTAACGAACGCAAAGCGCGCACCACAAGCCATTACAGCTTCCGATGCACGGGAAGAAAAACCGCACTGAGGAAAGCGTGGCGTACCCTTCATATAAAGCAGGATATCGTTACTTTCAATTTGCTCTTTAATAGTATCAACAACACTCATGAGTTTACCTTTTCTTTCTTGAACCAATCCGCCACGATCAATGAATGGGCAGCGTAAAAAACGCCAGCCTAGCACAAACCCGATCATTTTACTCGGATAAATGCTCACCTGAAAAACCGCTGGCTTATTTCGTCTTATATAGGGGCTATGCCATTGAAAACCAAGCCCCACTGTTGCATATTGCTTATTCGATAACAAATGCATAAAATTGCTCGTTTTTCAGTTCGGCAGCTACACGGCTGCCGTTTTGCGTTGCAGTGAGGGATACAATGTCTACACAGCCTGTTATGAATACCTATTCACGCTTCTCCGTGGCTTTTGATCATGGTGAGGGCTGCTGGCTGTTTGATACAGACGGCAACAAGTATCTGGACGCTCTCAGCGGTATCGCTGTATGCGGTCTGGGCCATGCACACCCCGCTGTAACTACCGCTATTAGCGAACAAGCCAGCCAGCTGATCCATACCTCAAACCTGTACACTATTCCGTTGCAGGAACAGCTGGCACAACGTCTGACCCAGATTTCCGGCATGGATAGCGTGTTCTTTGGCAACTCCGGCGCGGAAGCTAACGAAGCCGCTATCAAGCTGGCCCGTCGTTACGGACACCAGAAAGGTATCGATCTGCCGGTTACTATCGTAATGGATGGCTCATTCCATGGCCGCACCATGGCAACCCTGAGCGCTACCGGCAACCGCGCAGTCCAGGCAGGCTTCGAACCACTGGTCAGCGGGTTTGTCCGGGCCCCTTACAATGATGTTGAAGCGATCAGAACAATCGCCTCAAATAATCCCAATGTCGTTGCCATCCTGGTCGAGCCGGTACAAGGCGAAGGCGGTGTTGTCATTCCTGCCGACGATTATCTGAATCAACTACGTGACATCTGTGACCAGAACGAATGGTTGCTGATGCTGGATGAAGTACAGACTGGTAATGGCCGGACCGGAAGCTACTTTGCATACCAGCAAAACAACATCCTGCCGGATGTAGTAACCACTGCTAAAGGCCTGGGGAATGGTGTACCTATCGGTGCCTGTCTGGCGCGTGGCAAAGCCGCTGAAGTCTTATCGCCGGGTACTCACGGCTCGACCTACGGTGGCAACCCGTTATGCTGTGCAGCAGCACTTGCGGTTGTCGATACTATTAGCAATGAAAAACTTGATCAACGCGCCAAACAGCTGGGCGATACTATAACCAATGGTTTCCGTGATCAGATTGGCGATGCATCATATGTCAAAGAGATCCGTAACAAAGGCCTGATGATCGCCATCGAGCTGAGCGAAGCGGGCTCTGAACTGGCAGTACTGTCAAAAGTGAAAGGCGTACTACTTAACATAACCGGCGGTGGCAAAGTTGTGCGTATGCTGCCACCGTTGATTATGTCCGATTCTGAAGCGGAACTACTGGTAAACACCGTATCCCGTATCATCAAAGTCTATATGGCTGACGAATAAACAGTCCGTATATTAACAATAGAATAAGCTCACAGGCCTGCTCTGGCAGGCCGGTACTAATACTATGACAATAAGACACTTTCTTACTCTGCGGGACCTGTCTCCTGCGGAACTGAAGCAGCTGATTCAACGTGCTGTCGAACTCAAACAGATCCGCAATAACGGTGAAGTTTACGAACCTCTGAAAAACCAGGTGCTGGCGATGATCTTTGAAAAATCATCAACCCGCACCCGGGTTTCATTTGAAGCCGGCATGGCCCAGTTTGGTGGCCACGCCCTGTTCCTGTCATCCAGAGACACCCAACTGGGCCGCGGCGAACCGATTGAAGATAGCGCCCGGGTCATTTCCAGCATGTGCGACGTGGTTATGATTCGTACGTTTGATCATGCGACAGTGACCAATTTTGCGGCTAATTCAAAGGTTCCGGTGATAAACGCCCTGACCGACGACTACCATCCCTGCCAGCTGCTTGCCGACATGCAAACGTATCTGGAACACCGGGGCGACATCACAGGCAAGACTGTAACCTGGATTGGTGATGGCAATAATATGTGCCACTCCTATATTAACGCCGCTCGCCAGTTCGACTTTAAACTTCAAATTGCATGCCCTGAAGGTTTTGATCCGGATCCCGATCTGGTTGCGGCTAATCAGGATCGGGTTCAGATTTTCCGCACCCCGCAAGAAGCCGTAACTGGTAGCCACCTGGTGGTAACCGACGTCTGGGCTTCAATGGGCCAGGAAGAGGAACAAAAAGAGCGTGAAAAAGCGTTTGCCGGCTATCAGGTCACCACTGAGCTGATGGATCAGGCAGACAAAGACGCAATCTTTATGCACTGCCTGCCAGCCCACCGCGGCGAAGAAGTCAGTGCAGAGATGATGGATGATCCTCGCTCCGTTGTCTTTGACGAAGCAGAAAATCGCCTGCACGCACAAAAAGCTCTGCTTGAATTCCTGCTGGTAAAATAAGCAGAGCTCCCCCCGAATCAGAAACTGCCTGCACAACTGGCAGTTTCTGATTGTTGCACCGCACGATCCCATATGAAGATAATTCATACTATACTCAGGTTCTATCCGAATATTTGATGAGGCTAAAAGGCATGATCGAACTTCGTCACCTGAAAACACTGTCTGCCCTGCGCGACTCAGGCAGTCTGGTGGAAGCAGCTGAACGTATCCATCTGACCCAGTCAGCCCTGTCACACCAGATCAAAGATCTGGAAGACCGCCTCGATTGCTCACTGTTCATTCGCAAGACTAAACCGATCTGCTTCACCAGCGCCGGCCAACGCATCCTTGCCCTGGCCGACGACGTGCTACCGATGATCCGCAACGCAGAACGGGATATCGCCCGCCTCGCGGGCGGCGAAGCCGGTCGCCTGAATATCTGCATCGAATGCCATAGCTGTTTTGACTGGCTGATGCCGACGATCGATCATTTCAGGCAAAACTGGCCTGAAGTCGAAATGGACCTGACCACCGGTTTCAGCTTTCAGCCGCTACCTGCCCTTGCCCGTGGCGACCTGGACCTGGTCATCACTTCGGACCCGGAAGACCGCAACGGCATCGCCTACATTCCGCTGTTTACCTATGAATCCGTGCTGGCGATGAGCAAACAGCACCAACTGATTGCCAGGCGCTACATTCACCCGGAAGATCTGGAGCAGCAAACCCTGATCACCTATCCGGTGGAATCAGAACGACTGGATATATTTAAGCACTTTCTCGACCCCGCTGGCATTGAACCGGCGGAGATCAGGCCATCCGAACTGACCGTAATGATCATGCAACTGGTCGCCAGTGGACGAGGTGTATCGGCACTGCCCAACTGGGCAATCCATCAATATCTGGAACAAGACTATATAGCCTCACGCCCGCTCGGCGAGAAAGGCGTCTGGTGCACCCTCTATGCCGCTATCAGAGAGGACCAGAAGAACGCCGATTTCATGATCGACTTCCTCAACACTGCTAAAGAGATCACTTTCCGTAACCTCAGTGGCATTAAATCTGCCTGAACTCAAATCTCTGATCAATAAGTATTCGAATAATTACATAACGTGACTATTTCACACCTGGGCAACCTTGAGCAGGCAGAGACCATACTCTACCTGCCTGCGCCACCAATATTGCCTACGGGCGATACCCTCAACCTGCCCGAGTTGATCAAGATCAACGGCAACCACTGGCGAAAAATCCTGACCATATACGCCAAACTCTGTTGCACAAAAGGGCGCTGGCAGGATTACCGTGATCAGAAATTACTCCATAACGTTGATGCGATTAGCTTCGCTAACCAGCTAATCGATAATCAAAACCCACGATGCAGCCACATTGTCGCAGGCAAAGCCAGCTGGGCCCGGCTGGGCATTGAGCCCAGCCAACTTGATGATATCGATGCTGAAGGAATGGCAAAGAGCTGCGCATATAAAAAGGGCCAGTTAATACTGACCCCTTATCCGGATTACCGGCAATTTCCGAACGCCCTGATCGAGCAGGTTAAGCACGTTCTACAAGGCTAATCCTGCCAGGCATCCAGCACTTCCTGAGCTGCGCGGAAAGCCTCCTGCGCCGCAGGCGCGCCACAATAAACAATCGAGTGAAGCAGCACTTCCTGTATCTCCTCTTTAGTACAGCCATTATTCAATGCGCCACGCACATGACCTTTCAACTCCTGAGGTGCTTTCAATGCCGCCAGCATGGCGATCGTCACCAGGCTTCTGGTCGAACGAGGCAACCCTTCCCGCTGCCATGTTGAACCCCAGGCATGCTCGTTAATCCAATCCTGCACCGGCTGCGTAAGCTCGGTCGTGTTATCAATTGCCCGCTGCACAAACTCTTCACCCATAACTTCAGTGCGTACTTTCAAGCCGTTTTGCTTATCTTGCTCCGACATAATCCACCTCATCAAAATTTGATATTATTAAATCACCTTCTCCCATGAATACAAAGCCGACCAATTTGTTTTTATTCTCTTGTAGAAAGTATCAAATTTTAACCTAGGCACTTACCTCAACTGATAATGATGGTTAAACTACAACCTCTGAAGCCCCCTCATGTATAGAGTTAATTAAATGGAAAACTGGTCTCCCGATAGCTGGAAAAGCAAACCCATTCTGCAGCAGCCTGAATACCAGGATGCCGCAGCCGTAAAACTGGCCGAAGACGAACTGGCAGCCCTGCCACCTTTAGTCTTTGCCGGCGAAGTGCGCTCGCTGCATAAGCAGCTGGCGGATGTTGCCGATGGCCGTGCTTTTTTACTCCAGGGAGGCGATTGCGCCGAAAGCTTTGCCGAGTTTAATGCCACCAATATCCGGGATACCTTCCAGGTCATGTTGCAGATGGCGATCGTGATGACTTTTGCCGGCAGCTGCCCGGTGGTTAAAGTTGCCCGGATTGCCGGCCAGTACGCCAAGCCCCGCTCAACCGGCACGGAAACTATCAACGGTATTGAGCTGCCAAGCTATCGCGGCGATATCATTAACGATATCGATTTCACCGCTGAATCTCGCGTACCTGACCCGCAACGCCTGGTACGTGCTTACCATCAGGCGACTTCTACGCTGAACCTGCTACGTGCATTCGCCCAGGGTGGCTTTGCCGATCTGCATAAGGTGCACCAATGGAACCTGGGCTTCGTTAAAAAGAGTCCACAGGGTGAAAAATACCAGCATCTGGCCAGCCAGATCGATGACACTCTGGCGTTCATGGAAGCCTGCGGTATCCGTGGCAGCAACGTACCACAGCTGAAAGAGACCTCGCTTTACACTTCGCATGAGGCGCTGCTGCTTAATTACGAACAAGCACTGACCCGTCAGGACAGCATCACCAACCGCTGGTATGACTGTTCCGCCCATATGCTATGGATCGGTGACCGTACCCGACAACTGGACGGTGCACATATTGAGTTCCTGCGCGGCGTAGAAAACCCGGTTGGGGTAAAGGTTGGCCCAACCATGAAACCCGACGAACTGATTCAGCTGATCGACGCGCTGAACCCGAACAACCTGCCAGGCCGACTGACCCTGATCAGCCGTATGGGCGCCGATAACATTACTAAACTCCTGCCTCCGCTGGTACGCCGGGTTAAAGAGGAAGGTCGTAATGTCGTCTGGAGTTCTGATCCGATGCACGGCAATACGATAAAGGCCAGCAGTGGCTTTAAAACCCGTAGCGTCGACAGCATTTTGAAAGAGATGAAGGGATTCTTTGAAGTTCACCGTGCGGAAGGCACATACGCCGGTGGCGTTCACTTTGAAATGACCGGTCAGAATGTCACCGAATGTATCGGTGGGGCATACCGTATTACGGAAGAAGGGCTGGGGGATCGCTATCACACCCACTGCGATCCGCGTCTCAATGCCGATCAGGCATTGGAACTGGCATTCCTGATTGCCGATACTCTGAAACAGGCCCGCGGCCGCTAATCAGAGCGTAGCAGATGCAGCCCGGAAGCCCGGGGTTGCATCTGCTCTTACTACAGCCCTCTTGAAAGCATTACGCCAGTAATAGCTGAGACTATTATCCGGTCAGCAGGCCATCCAGAACGATCTCATTGTATCCCACTACACCAATCACCGCGCCATTATCCAGCACCGGCGTCATCGCCAGGCCAAAAGTATCAAACAAACGTGCGCAGTAACGCACATCCATCTGTGGATCGACACCAATAACCGGTTTTGTCATTACTTCATACACATTGACCCGTTCCGGCGCACGGTCCTTAGCCAGGACTTTTTTGGCTATGTCCGACAGCAGCAGAATACCGTACTCATCATCGGCATTGCGCTTGTTAATAAGCAGTACAGCCGCCTTACGCTGCTTATAGATCTCTAAAGCCTCTTTAATGGTGATCAGGCCATCGACCATCGCAAAGTCCTGAACCATTACGTCCTTAACCCGAACTACCTTGTTATCGCTCATAGCTCTTCCTCAACTACGCTTGCCAGGGTTTCAATCTGGTGAGCAACGCCCACCGCATCTTCCACATCCAACTGTACCGCAATCCCCTGCCCCGGAGATTCGTCAAATTCAGCCACTCTGGAGATAGTCTCCAGGATCTTCCGGCTCAGATGCTCTTCAACAATAAACAGCAGCACATCACGCTGGGTTTCCAGGGTAAGACCAAAAAAGGTCTTAGACTTGTTTACCCCTTCACCACGGGCATTATTGATCACTGTCGCCCCGGTAGCTCCAGCATCCCGGGCCGCCTGCATTACCTCGTCTGTCTTAGAATCCTCAACAAACACTAACAATAATTTAAAGTGCATAATCCCATCCTACTCCTGATGAATCTGCTCAGCCTGTTCACGTTTATCCCGCTCCCGTTTTTCCCGTTCACGAGCACCAACCCACTCGGTAATCTGGGCATAGCCCATTACCGTAATCATTGGGAACAAACTGGCAAAAGCAATCAATCCAAAACCATCAATAAGGGCACTACGGCCCGGAACTGTACTCGCCAGACCTAACCCTAACGCAGCTACCAAAGGCACTGTTACAGTCGAGGTTGTCACGCCACCGGAATCATACGCCAGAGGTACTATCATCTTCGGCGCAAAGAAGGTCTGTATAACAACAAATACGTAACCACTGATAATAAACCAATGAATCGGATAACCGGTGACAATACGCCAGGTACCCAGGCTTATACCCACGGCTACACCCAGCGCTACCGCCAGCCGCAACCCCCATACTCCGATAGCACCACCGGATACTTCATGCGCTTTAATCGCCACGGCGATCAGCGATGGCTCGGCAATAGTGGTACTGGCACCAATCGCAAAGGCGAAAATATACACCCAGTAGTAATCCTGCCAACTCAGTACCGCCCCAGCCGAAGCTAATCCACTACGAATAAACTCGGGATCAGTTAGCTGTTGTGCCATCATGCGCCCCACCGGAAATAACGCTTTTTCCAGCCCAAGCAGGAATAAAGCCAGCCCGACGATAACGTAAATAAAACCAAATATTACTTTTTTCAGATGTGGAATCCGGCGCCGGATAACCAACAGTTGGAAGCCAAAGATAATAGCGACAATAGGAATCACATCCTTGATCGTAGACAACAAAATCGTGAGCAGCTGCTGTAACAGTTCCATCAGATCACCATTCCATATGCCATAACAAAAATCATCGGCGTAAGGGAGGCAAATGCGATCAGACCAAAACCATCGATCATCGGGTTACGCCCCTCAATAGAAGACGCAAGTCCCACTCCAAGCGCAGTAACCAAAGGTACCGTGATGGTCGAGGTGGTCACGCCTCCGGAATCATAAGCGATGCCGATAATCTCTCGCGGAGCGAAGGCGGTCATCACTACTACCATAAGATAGCCCGCAATGATCATATACTGGATCGGCCAGCCTTTAAGAATTCGCATGACACCGATAACAATCGCCAGGCCAACAGAAAAAGCCACGGTATAGCGTAAACCGGAAGCATAACTGAGCATCGAAGCTTCAGTATGCTCGATCATCCCCCCTTCAGCCGCCACAGTGGCCGCTTCAGCGGCCACTGCAATCAGCGCAGGCTCTGCGATCGTAGTACCGAAACCTAAAGAGAAAGCAAAGACTATCAGCCAGAACACGCTACCCTTGCGGGCAAAGGCATGGGCCAGGGTTTCTCCGATTGGAAACAAGCCCATTTCCAGGCCATAGATAAAAAACGTCAGCCCCGCCACGACACAGAGCAGGCCGGTCATTACACCAAAAAAATCCGGCAACGGCTGTTGCAGTACGGCAACCTGGAAAAAACCGATTACCACTACGATCGGCAGCAGATCTCGCATACTGCCAACCATCGAACGCCCTAAAGCAAAAAAACCGCTACTCAATTGAACTCCTTTCTATCATCCGTTTTTGCCTACAACAGTCCCTGAGAGAACAGCAAATTCCTGCGCCATCAAACTGATGTTTGATTTATCCCGACTATCTTTAATGATATAAAAACCAGCGATCAACCAACAGTCTTTTCCGCCTCAATTTAGGTACTAAAACTGCAGGACAGAAAGTACCCTGAAAGTACAACCATGTTACCGCTGTATATCCCACCCTCGCGCTGTTAAAATGCCCGCCTAATACGATATCCAGAAAGCTCAGGCACTGTAATGACCCAATTCGAAACACTCGTCGATTTTATCCGCCAGACTGAAGCCCAGTTCCGCATTTTTGATATGGGACGCTGCATCAGCAAGTTATCACCGGATACTTTCCATAAGGTCGAACAGGGCCATATCCCTTATCCTGCTCCGTTCCTGCATCAGGCATGGGTTGGCATTCTGATGTGGAATCCTAAAGCAGCATCTGAAAGTGTCGTCTGGTTTCTGAAACTGCCTTTAGATGAACAGGGCTTTCTGGTGCAGGCTGCACGCGATGATTTCCTCAACCGTCTGTTACAGAATCTGAGCAATAGCATGGGCAAAGGGCCACTGGACCAGCCTGCTGATGCCACAGAATACCGCGACGCACTGAAGGATAATCCATTCTCCTTTACTCCTGATCAGGAAAAGATGGCCGCATTCCATGCCACCGCCACCCTGACCACAGGTCAGCCGGCTTCGTCTTTCTATCAGCCTGCAGTAAGTTATTTCAGCGGTAAAACCGATATCAATGACTGGCCAGGCATTGGCTTTCAGGGCATTGCTGATTTCGTTATACGCCACCAACAGAATGATCACGAGACGCAGCTGGCTAATATTTTCAGCCAGCTACCGGATACACCTTTGGAGGCTACCTGTACTTTTATCGAGCATATTAAGCCGAACAAAGAACTTAGTTCTGTAATAGTGCAACGCCTACGTACTGCTGTTACTAATCAGAACAGCAGCGCTAATCAGGTTGGCGCACTGGTACGGGCTATTTCACAAGGCTTTGATGAGCGACAGAAAGTCGATGTACTAAACGATGTACTGAACAGCCCTTTCGGTACCGACCCTGAAGTGATTGCAGCCCTGGCCAGCCGCTGCTGGTCTGCCCTGCAACACCCGGAGCTGCTCAGGACTTTTCTGGAGACCCTGGCGCTGAACAAAGCGGGCCAGGCATGCTTTAACCGGGTTATGGCCGATCTGATGTTCATTCCGACGCTACGGGCACTTTCCCTGCAGCAGTTCCGCTCGCCTGAGCGAAGTGAAGCTTTGAGCAAGGCAATAGGCGGCATGTTTGGTAGCGACTTTAGCTGAAACAGTTTCCAGAATCATTCTACAGTCCCCAAAAAAAAGCCCCTCAAAAGAGGGGCTTTTTTATCGCTATCGATTAATAGCTCTTTGATACTGACAGGGAGTACTGGTCCCGATCATACTCAAAAGTTTCTACATTCGAGTCATTTTCAATTCGACTAATCGTACCACTAACCGTCAGTGCGTTTTCAAATTCATAGATAAGTCCGATCTGCAACTGACGTTCTTCATCATTGCGTGCTTCATCAAACACTGGCTCGTTGCCTTTATAATCTGAGTGAGACTCACTATAACGGGCAAAAGTCGTCGCTTGCGGCTTAAACTGCCAGTTAGCCCCGATAAACAGTTCACCACCATCGTAGCTATAACGGTCCAGATCCGCTTCATTGGTCAGCAGTTTGAAACCACCCTGCACTGCAACTGTATTGTTCTTGTAACCCTTACCCAGTGAGACACCAGCAGAATAGTATTCTGAATCGCGCAGCTGATCATCAGCCTGGGTAAAGTCTCGCTTGGTTACTTCAACAGATGCTGTCAGTTCGGTACTGTCGTTGAGAGACCAGGTCGCCGTTGGCTGAGCACCCAGATAGTTGGCCAGCTCATCGTCTCCCAGACGAATATTATCCAGTACCAGCGGTACAGAAGCACGGAAACCACCGTTAGTAATAACCGCAGGACCAGTACGCAGTGACAATACCCGCAGATTGAAATCATCATGTGTATTGTAGTTGCGGTCATAAATGGACGCACCACTCTGCCATAGTACCAATCCGGTATTCTCACCCACTCTCAGTGTCTTACCGGTACGATAAGAATGATCGAATGCCGCAGAAAGCGTATAAGCAGCATCTTCAACCGGCATAGCTCCCGGATCAAGCTGCAGAGTATTACCATCAATATTGAGAATATCGTCCGCCGGCCCAACGTTAACATTGGTGTCATACATTAAACCAGCTGATACAGTAACCTTAGCTGTATGACCCGGTAACAGACTCTCAGAATCTTTTTTCACCTGGGCCAGAAATGCCAGAATAGAGATTTTTACGTTATCTGGCGTTGACGGATCATCCAGAACCTTTTGAGCTGCGGCCTGGGCTTCCTCAAACTGCAGGGTCTGCAGGTAAGCAACCGCCAGCTCAAGCCGGGCGCGGTTCAGCGCCGGTTCATTGCTCAGAATAGTCTGGAAAGATTCGATCGCGGAATACGGCTTACCCTCTGTCCGTTCTTCCATACCTTTCTTAAAAAACTCTTCTGCATCGAAGCCTTCCGACTCCTCAGTAGCAAATGCAGGCAACGCTATAGATACAGCAGCAAGCGCCAGTAATGTCTTCCCTTTTTTCGAACCTAAATCCAGCATTGTAGTACTCCCTCTCAAACTGTATCCATTCAATTAATTGCGCTTAGTCTACTTGTTGCCGTTCTGCAACACAAATTACGTGCTAAAAGAATTTTGATTGACCATTATGAGCAGCCGCCTTTTATTAAGTGCTATACAACCCTGCCGATTCAGTTAGTCTGAGTTTTGTATTTTTGTCTCTTTAATTAACACCTTACCGGGAGCTTGTTGGTGCGCCTTACCCCGTCGCTCAGAAGTCAGGTATCTACACTGACCGCCGGTCTCGGCTTCTGCCTGAGCCTGGCCTTTAGCAGTGAGTTATTTGCGGGCATCTTCAATTACTCCGAACTGCCGCAGAAAAGCGTCACAACAGCGCCTCACTGGCTTGAAATGATGGGCCGGCATATAGATCAGGATCAGAACAGATCAGATTGTATAAATAGCGGCGCACAGCTGTGCAAACTATATGGCTGGTACCGATTTCTCGACACCCTGAACGGACTATCACCAAGAGAACAGATGGAACGGGTCAATCTATATGCCAATAAACACCCTTACATACTGGATATCAACAACTACGGCGTAGAGGACTATTGGGCCATATTACGCGAATTCCTGACCCTCAGCGGGGACTGCGAAGATTACTCACTGACCAAATATTTCTCGCTGCGACGCCTGGGTTTCAAAGCGGAACAGATGCGTATTGTCGCCCTACAGGATACCAACTTACGGGTCGCCCACGCGGTACTGGCTGTTGAATTTGGCGGAGACACTCTGATTATGGATAACCAGTCGCAAAGAATACTGTCCCATAGCGAAATTTTACATTACGCTCCCCTCTACTCGGTTAATGAGAAGGGATGGTGGATGCACCTGCCGGCTTATTAAACAACTAACAGGAAAACAGTGAATGAAACGCCCTCTGCTTACCGGACTCATCTGTATCACTATTATTGTGCTTGGCTGCTTTCAGTTAATTAATTATCTGACCAGTCAGGAGCAGGTGCGCACCACCAGCCACTGGGAAATCACACTGCGTAGCCTCGCTGACCAACAAAGTCAGCAAATCAGTTACTGGCTTGATGAAAACCTGAACCAACTCAGGCAAATCAGTCAGAACGACTCAGTTCGCCTCTACCTGCAACGCTTACTGGAACAGCAAGACCAGGGGCAAACAGAACTTGCACAGCTTACTTTCATTCGTAACATCGTAATAAACTCCGCAAACCGGTTTGGCTACATCTCAGCCAGCCACAGCATCAATGCCAATGTTTTACCCGCCGGGTCTGAATCCCTGGCATTTTATTCAGCGAATAAGAAACTGATAACCGGTACAGCAGGTGACACCCTGCAACACCCGCTACTGCAGAATGCGTTCGATCAGGCCATCACCTCAGGCAAAGCGATTATAACGCCGCTTTGGAGCTCTCCAGGAAAGCATACAAATATTGCATTCATTCTTCCGGTTAAAAGCCTCCCTGCATTCAGTGCATCAACTCAGATATTAGGCGCAGTCGTCGGTATTAAGCAGCTTGAAGCCACTGTATTTCCTATTCTGAGAAACAATATTCTCAGCATAAAATCCCTCGAGAGCAGCCTGATTCAACAGTTCAACGGCCAGTTGCTATACGCATCACCACTGCACAACAACCACCAGGCCCTGTCCCGTTCGGTCACACTATCTGAAGAACAGTTACGCTCCGCCGAAACCAAGCTGCTGCAAGCTCCGGATTACAACGGCCAGCAATCTCTGATGGTAACCCGCACCATCACTGATACAGGGCTTAGCCTGCTGGTCAAAGTTGATCGCGCCGAGGCCTTTCAGGAGAGCAAAACCTATCAAACCTTCATCAGCACCCTGGTATTGCTCTCAGGTCTGCTGCTGTCAGCGGTAATGTACGCAGCCTGGTGGTACGGACAGGCTTTGCAACAAAACCGCAGCAACCAGTTAATAAATCAACAAAAGAGCAAGATTGCCTATCAAAGCACTCTGCTTTCGGCTATCAATGATAATATCAGCGACGCTATCATTATCAGCGATAATCAGCGCAATACGCTGTTTATCAATAAGACCCTGGCCGGACAACTATGCATTACTCCAGAGGATGCACAAAACAAGCACATCAATGCTCTGCTCGGCAACAATTATGCCGATCAGCTGGACCCCCTGATCAACTGCGCGATAGAGCAACAACACAGTATTACAGAAGAACTGACACTGATTTTCAGGAATAAACCCGGCCAGTTCCACATCACAGTGGTCCCGATTGAATACCAGAATCACCCGGCAGCGATGATCACCCTGCATGATATTACGGCAGCATCACTGAGCCGGGAAAAACAAACCCGACTGCTTCAGCAGATCATCTCCTCACTGATGCACGCAATTGACCTGCACGACCCTTATTCAGCCAACCATTCAGCAAAAACATCGCTGCTTGCCCTGCGAATTGCAGGCCAGATGCAACTTGATCGTGGCAGCAGAAACACTCTGGAAGTCGCTGCGAACCTCTGCAATCTGGGTAAACTGTTTATACCTAAAGAGCTGCTGACCAAGACCGGGCCACTAAGTCAGGAGGAGAAGGACTTACTCCAGTCAGAAGTAACTCATACCAGCGAGATCCTTAAAGGAATCGATTTCAACGGTCCCGTACTGGAAACCATTATGCAGAAATATGAATACCTGGACGGCAGCGGTAATCAAGGTCTGCAAGGGGATGAACTTTCGACTATTTCACGGATTCTGACCGTTGCTAATGACTTTGTCGCGATGATCAGCCCCCGGGCATACCGTAATAAAATAGAACCGAAGCAGGTACTCAACATTATGTACCAGATGGCAGACAGCAAGTATGACCGCCAGGTAATCGCAACCCTGTTCTACATTATTGAAAACCAGTTACCGGAAGAGCTTCTTCCCTGAACGAAAAGGCCCACTGTCTCTCAGTTAAGACAATGGGCCCAATCAACTAACAACAACTGAAAAAATAAACAGGCTATTGATAATTCAGAGGCAACTCTATGTTCAGCCCCCAGCTTTCAGCGCGCTGCATACTCGCCTCCCGAAAACGCTCCCGAATCGCACTACCTTCAGGCTTGGTCATATAAAACAATAAAGTACTGGCCTGTTCAGGTTTGAGGTTATTCTCCTCACCCCAGCGCCGTATAAACTCCACCAGAGTATTGTCACTTTTGTTTTCCAGTGCCACAGGCACCGGTTCAGACAGCTCTTCTCCAGCCCGAACCCGACGACAGATGACCTGATAGTTATACCGAAAATCGGGAAATACTTTGTCTTCTTCTTCACTGCGCAGACGAAACCAATCGGTTTCACGGCCGGCATGATAGATCGCCTGATGGCTCCAGTGATGACGGCTAGGCTGATCAGCAAAGCGGCACGCTTCAGCGTAAGCCTGTTTTACAGGAGGCAAACCAAAATCTCCGGTCAGGTCATTGAGAATGCTAAGAAATTCCGAGATGGTCGGCATCCACGCCAGAGTTTCCTTGCAGCGATCAATCGCCGCCACCAGCTCAACCTCGCCGAAACCCTGGATGCTCAGTGCCCATTCCCGTTTAGCGATACGGATCTCATCCTGGGTTTCGAAACAACTCTTAAACTTATGACCGTAGATCGCCATGAACCGGGCGAATATCATATTCACCATGGTCTTGGTTTCGTTGGTAATAGCTACCTGTTCAGGACGGGGTTGTTCAGGCTCACCAGTCGGCGTTCTTGATGTCCATGATTGCCGGGATAAACCGCCTGTATTTTTCCCGAGGATCTGTGCGGGTGTTTTCATGGCTTACACCTGTATTAGATTCGTTGGCAATGGTGACCTGTTCTGCTAAAACTTACTTAAAAGCTACTCCGGCTCACCAGTCGGTATCCTTGATATCCATGATTGCTGCGGTAACCCGCTTGCGCTTTTCCCGGGGGTCTGCACGGGTATTTTCATGGTTTACACCTGTATTAGCGTCTTTAGCATAGCGTTGTTCGCGACCATCACGAGTCTGCTTCTTAACCCATTCACGCTTGACCCATGCAAGAAACTTCTGATCCCAGTTAGATTCTTTACGGTCTTTATCCAACCAGTATAGAACGAATTCATCAAGCAATTGCTCGGCAAAGTCCGCCGGAATATTATGCCGGGGCAACATCTCAAACAGTATTTTAGAGGGGCGCCAGCCGAGAAACATCGGATGCAGTTTCTGGTTCTTCTCCTCGATAGCGTCGAGACGGGAAGCAAAGTCATTTTCACTCATCTGCGCCCGCCGGTTAGACCAGCCGATACTACCACCAAAAGTA
Organism: Amphritea sp. HPY; assembly: GCF_050870985.1. Taxonomy (NCBI): domain Bacteria; kingdom Pseudomonadati; phylum Pseudomonadota; class Gammaproteobacteria; order Oceanospirillales; family Oceanospirillaceae; genus Amphritea; species Amphritea sp. HPY. The sequence continues at coordinate 3,307,156 of NZ_CP194015.1, forward strand.
GGCGCCGGGCCACGAACCTGGGGCTGGGCCTGATGCACTCTGCGACTGATCTCGTTGCGTTCTGGCGGCTGTTCTACCACCGGTAACTGCTGCACAGCAACAGGCTCTTGTTCATATTCGTATTCGGGCATCACCTGCGGCTGACCCGGTTGCTGCAACTGGATACGGATAGCACCGCCCTGACCAAAAGCTGCCTGCAGATAGCCCTGACTAACCAGGCTGTTAGTGGTCACCGCCAGGCGTTCTTCATCCCAGAAATCAGCCAGCGCCAGCCACTCCTGTCGCCCCAAAGTGGCAACATTCTGCCCCGATTGGTCAGGCAGCCCATGCAACTGTATATGCTCATGGTAGAGCGCAAGCAGAATCGCTTCGTCGGAACCGATCTCACGGGCCAGCGAAGGATAGAATAAAACTGGTTTTTCCGGGAAACGGAAGCCCATAATCAGATAGTCCAGACAGCTGTAAAAACAACGATACCAATACCGTCGTTAGTCAATAATAAAAACTAAAAAGCCGCCTCTTCAGCCCCCGCAATGCTTGATCGCATCACGAGAAAAAGGCGGCTTAAAAAGAAACAGACAGATCAACCGTCCTGGGCAAACTGCTCTACGGCTCTGAGCACATCCCGGCGACTGATCTGGCCGACCAGTTTACCATCTTTTACCACCGGCAGGCGACGTCGGCCGTTAGTAATAAAATCTTCCGCGACGGCAATAATATCGGCATCATGATTGATGGTGTAAACTTCTGGCGACATATAGTCACCGACCCGACCACCCATCTCTTCTTCATGATAGGTCAGAGTAAGAATCGCTTTCAGGCAGTCAGCCTCGGATAGCAGACCAACCAGCTTGCCATCGTTACAGATGACCGGGGCACCGGTAATACGGTGTTCCAGTAATTGGTTGATCGCTTGAAACAGATCAGTATCAGGCGTAAAAGTAACCAGCTTTTCAGCCATGTAATCACTGGCTTTTACAGATCGCAGCATTGTATATCCTCCACCGGACAACACAGGAGTCGTACCGGGCCGGTTTATCCAGCCCCGACTTGCCTCTATCTTAGCCCAGTATCAAATGACAAAACACTATCTGGATCAGTTAAACCACCAATTTGAGGCTTCTGTTTAAAACTTAGTAAAAGCTTAATTGAAAAATTTAGTTGAATACGACGGTCTTATTGCCGTGCACCAACACCCGATCTTCAAGGTGCCACCGCAGACCGCGGGATAATACAGTTTTCTCAACGTCTTTACCCAGACGAACCATCTCTTCAGGTTGATCACGGTGGCTGACACGCACTACATCCTGGTCGATGATCGGACCGGCATCCAGCTCTTGAGTGACATAGTGACAGGTAGCACCGATCAACTTAACCCCGCGCTCATGCGCCTGGTGATAAGGCTTAGCACCGGCAAACGAAGGCAGGAAGCTGTGGTGAATATTAATAATCCTGTGCGGGTACTGATCACAGACTTCGCTTGGCAGAATCTGCATGTAGCGCGCCAGGACGATAGAATCCGCCTGATGCTCGAGGATCAGCTCACTCACCCGATCAAAATGCGGCTGCTTATTATCTTTATCCACCGGCACATGGAAATAGGGAATACCGTGCCACTCGACCATGCTGCGCAGATCGTCATGGTTTGAGATAACACAGGGGATCTCGCAATCCAACTCATTCTCATGGTAGCGATACAGCAGATCTGCCAGACAATGCGCTTCCCGGCTCGCCATCAGAATGACCTTCTTAGGCACGCTGGAATCACTGATTGTCCAATCCATATTGAAGGACTGGGCGATCGGCGAAAACGCCTCTTCCAGCTGTTCACGGGAAAATGACAGGGACGCAGTCGCAATTTCCACCCGCATAAAAAACCAGCCGGTGGTTGGGTCTGAGTGCTGATTGGCATCGGCGATAGAGCCGCCATGGCTGGAAATAAAGTTACTTACCATTGCAACAATACCCAGGCGATCCGGGCAAGCCAGTACCAATCTAAATCTGCGATCCATGACGACCTTCTTATCTGTCTTAAGCTATTGAAAGATTGCGTATTCTAGCAGCTAACAGCAGAATCAGCATCCGCCGATGGCGCTCTGGCGCGACATCCCAAAATTGGTACTCACGTCATATACAGGATTCGGCATTGTTGCTATAAACAAAACAGGTGTTTGTACTCAATAGTCAGACTGAATAGCCGGAATGGATAGTTGTACTGGATAGCCAGATTAAATAATTGCACTACATAATCAGCCGCAACACAACGGCTGCCTTGCCAAGGAGCGTCTGCAGATGATTTTCATCCCCGAACGTAGCACCCCGTTACAGGCTCGCCGGCTAGGTATCGACTCCCGGCAGGAGACCATTATCTATCTCCGCGCAGACAGCCCGGTATGTCGTTCTGAGGGATTCTCAGCCCTGTCACGGGTGCTGGTCAACACGGAACAATCTCATATAATCGCCACCCTCAATATTATTACCGGCGAGATGTTACGCCGCGGCCAGATCGGCTTTTCCGAATCGGCCTGGCAGCGCCTGAACCTCAAAACCGATGATAATATCTGGTTATCACACCCCCGCCCGGTGCAGTCACTGTCCCACGTCCGGGCCAAAGTGTACGGTCATACCCTGGACAAACCGATGTTTCAGGAGATCATCAACGATATCGTCGACGGCCACTACGCCGACGTTCACCTCGCTGCGTTCATTACTGCCTGCGGTGACGACAAACTCGATAATAATGAGATCACAGCCCTGACCCAGGCGATGATCGATTCCGGCAGCCGGATCGACTGGGAACAACCAATGGTAATCGACAAGCACTGTGTCGGTGGTTTACCAGGTAACCGTACCACGCCGATAGTTGTCGCTATACTTGCCGCCAGCGGCCTGACTATGCCAAAAACCTCCTCCCGGGCGATCACCTCCCCTGCCGGTACCGCCGACACTATGGAGACCATGACCGAAGTCAGCCTGACCCTGGAACAGATGAAGCAGGTGGTTAAAGACCAGGGAGCTTGTCTTGCCTGGGGTGGTTCGGTGCGGCTAAGCCCCTCCGACGACATTCTGATCCAGGTTGAACGGGCACTGGACATCGACAGTGAAGGTCAGCTGATCGCTTCAGTGCTATCGAAAAAGATCGCCGCCGGCGCGACCCATGTACTGATCGATATACCGGTCGGTCCGACTGCAAAGGTACGCAGTAAAGAAGCCGCAGACAAGCTCGCCGATTCATTCCGGGTGGTTGCCGAAAAGCTCGGCCTGATCATTAAAATACTCTATACCGACGGCAGCCAGCCGGTGGGTAACGGAATCGGTCCGGCACTCGAAGCCAGAGACGTACTGGCAGTACTGCAAAATGATGATCGCGCACCACAAGACCTGAAGCAACGCGCCGTATCAATGGCTGGCGCTATGCTGGAAATGGCCTCGGTAGTTACCGACGGTAAGGGCCAGGAAAAAGCACTCACGGTACTCGAAAGCGGTCTTGCCTGGGAAAAATTCTGTGCCATCTGTGAAGCTCAGGGGGCTGTAAAACAGCCGACCGAAGCGCCATACCTGTTTAAGATGATCGCTGAATCAACCGGCACCGTGCGCCAGATAGATAACCGGCGCCTGGCACAAGTCGCCAAGCTGGCCGGAGCACCACTGGACCCCGCAGCAGGGCTCGAGATCCATATCAAGCTCGGACAGCAAGTGCAGCCCCATACCCCGTTACTGACTATCCATGCCGAAAGTTCAGGTGAATTGAATTACGCCGTTGAGTATCTGGAAAATCATCCCGAAATCATCTGCCTTACCGATCAGGAGGATACTTCGCAATGAACCCAGTACTGATTAACCTGGTATCTGATCCAAAGCTTGAAGCGCGACTGCAGGACAAGCTTCAGGCGGAACAAGGTAAAATAGAGCTACGCCGATTCCCCGATGAAGAAACCTACTTACGGGTACTAAGCGATTGCAGCGACCGCGATGTAGTTATTTTGTGTAACCTCTACCAACCCGACAACAAATTACTGCGCCTGATCCTGCTGGCGGATACTCTGCGGGAGATGGGTGCCAATAAAGTTGGCCTGGTGACCCCTTATCTGGCTTATATGCGCCAGGACAAACGTTTCCATGACGGCGAATGCGTCAGCTCCCGTCCCTTTGCCAAACTGATCTCTCAACACCTGGACTTTATGGTTACCGTTGATCCCCACCTGCATCGCTATAACAGTCTGGACGAAATCTACTCGATACCTTCCACCCTGGTACACGCAGCACCACTGATCGCAGACTGGATTCAACAGCATATTAAAAAACCACTATTAATAGGCCCTGACAGTGAGAGTGAACAGTGGGTATCTGAAGTTGCTAAACTGGCCGGAGCACCGTTTCAGGTACTGAGTAAAATCCGCCGCGGCGACTATGACGTTGAAGTCACCCTGCCAGAAATAGAGCGCTGGCGTGACCATACTCCGGTACTGGTCGACGACATTATATCCAGCGGCCGAACCATGCTCGAAACCATTGCACATCTGGACCAGGCCGGCATGCCAAAAACCACCTGTATCGCAGTACATGGGATATTTGCCGGCGACGCTTACGACCGCCTAAAGGCAGTATCTGACGTCGCAACAACCGGTTGTATCATTCACCCGAGCAATCAGATTGAGATCAGCGAAGCAGTTGCAAAAGCGATCCAAAAGCACCTGACGGAATGAAGCAACAGATTAAAATAAGCGACGGCGAGCTAATCCTGATACCTGACTTTCTGCCCGAACAAGAGAGCGACTCGCTTTATCAGCAATTACAACAGGAGATCCACTGGCGTCAGGATGACATATTCCTGTTTGGCCGCCAGGTTAAAATACCGCGCATGCAAGCGTTTCAGGGCGAGCCCGGTATTCAATACCGTTACTCCGGCCTGAGCATGAAAACAGAGCCATGGCATCCCCGGGTACTGGCAATTAAACAACGCCTGGAAAACCTCAGCGGAAGTCATTTCAACTCTGTACTACTCAACTACTATCGCAACGGCAGAGACAGTATGGGCTGGCACAGCGATGATGAACCGGAATTGGGAAGCAACCCCGTTATAGCCTCGCTGAGTCTGGGTGATACCCGACGTTTCCTGCTACGCCATCGGTATGATAAATCCATCCCCCAACAGGAGCTATTGCTCAACAACGGTTCTGTGCTGATAATGGCAGGCAAGCTACAGCATAACTGGCAACATAGCGTGCCGAAAACAGCCAAAGCGATGCAGGGTCGCATCAACCTGACATTCCGGCTAACCCGAAACTGATTAAGAGAACAAGCACTATAACTCTGTTGTCGTAATGGCAGCTAAACTACAGCACAACTGGCAACTTATCAGCCAGCAGCATACCGAAAACAGCCAAAGCGATGCAGGGTCGCATCAACCTGACATTCCGGCTAACCCGAAACTGATTAAGAGAACGAGCACTACAACTCTGTTACCGTAATGGCAGCTAAACTACAGCACAACTGGCAACACTATTTCCAATAACAGGCCAAAAGCGTGCCGAAAACAGCTAGGAAAATTCAGGGGCGCATCAACCTGACGTTCCGGCTAATCCGAAACTGATTAAGAGATAAAGCATAATGAACTCTGTTATCGAACTACTAAACAGCCACCGCTCTATTCGTAAATTCACAGATCAGGCTGTATCTCAGGACACCATCAACACAATCGTGCAGGCGGGCCAGGCAGCAGCCACCTCCAGTTTCATCCAGGCCTGCACCGTCATTCAGGTCAACAACCCGGACAACCGCACAAAACTGGCTGAATACGCAGGTGGTCAGGCCTACGTCGAAGAGGCACCGGTATTTCTGGTACTCTGCGCCGATATGAAACGCCACCAGCTGGCCTGCGATATGAATGGTGCCGAGATGAAATCCGGCTTTACCGAGCAGTTCATCACCGCCACAGTCGATGTCGGCCTGCTGGCGCAGAACCTCACCACTGCCGCTGAATCTCTGGGCCTGGGCGCTGTATATATCGGCGGCATCCGCAACCAGATCGCTAAAGTGGCCGACCTGCTTGAGCTGCCAGAGATGGTTTATCCGGTATTCGGGCTCTGCCTCGGTTACCCGGATCAAAACCCGGAAGTAAAACCCCGCCTGCCGGTAGAAGTCGTATTGAAACAAGATAGTTACGACGACAGCAGCGACGCCGCAGTCATCGCCGAATATGACAAAGCAGTCAGTGAGTACTACCAAACCCGCACCGGCGGTAATAAAGATATGACCTGGAGCGAACAGATTTCCGGCATGCTCGTTAAAGAAGCCCGGCCTCACATGCTCGATTTCCTGAAAGATCGGGGGTTTTTATTGAAATAAGTGCTTGCTGGCAGGGCTTAGTTCTTAAACGGCAAGTCGCTAGAACGCGGCTTCGCCGCTTGCTAGACAGCGTAACCCAACATAACTGCTACCCTTTATTCAGGCCATCAATAAAAAGGGCCTGACTCTTATTTCAGGGGCCACTCAATGAAAACAGCGATATCCAGAGTTAGTTCAGCTAAATACTCTATCGGTGAATTAGTCCATCACAGGCTGTTTGATTATCGGGGCGTAATCTTCGACATAGATCCCTGCTTTCAATTAACGGACGAATGGTACGAAACAGTTGCCCGTAGCAGACCTCCAAAGGATGAGCCCTGGTATCACGTACTGGTACATCAGGCGACACACACTACCTATGTTGCAGAACAAAACCTGGAAGCAGACCCGAGTGGTGGCAGAATTAATCATCCTATGACCAATGATTTTTTTACTCATTTAAAAAATGGCCGATATCTTAATGCTCGGAAAGCGAACTGATTACCTGACAAGCTACTCATAGATACCTGTGAGAACCACCTATTAAAGCGCTCTAACCAGGAATAAGAAATAAAAAAGGAGACCATCGGTCTCCTTTTTAATTTTTGCCTTTTCTAGCCACTAGCAACTGAGCTTGCTCAGCGTTCTAGCAAGCGGCAAAGCCGCGATCTAGCTACTCTGGATAGATGTATGGGCAGCCAGGCTTACAGCTTGGTTGACCATACATCTATCCAGGAAGCCGCTTCTTCGTCGGCGTCCGGGGTTTCGCAGCTGTCGATATACAGAGTCTGGCCCAATGGTTTAGCCTGCAGATCATGCATCAGCTCATTCATCTGTTTACCACCTTCAGCATAGGTCTCATAAGAGCTGTCACCCAGCGCTATCAATCCAAAACGAACGTGAGACAGTACCGGAGAACGGTCTTTTAGCTGCTCATAGATTGGCAGCAGGTTAGCCGGCACTTCACCCTGACCAACCGTTGAGGTGCAGATCAACAGCACATCGGTATCTTCTACAACCTGCTCATAGGTCGCTTCAGACAATACTGCCGCCTCATGTCCTAACCCTTGTAGCTGATCGGTACAGTCCTCAGCTATCTGGCTGGCATTACCATAGGTAGAGCCGACCAGTACTTTAATATTCGCCATTTTTCATAACACCCTAAACTTTTTGGCCAACTATCATAATGAAAACCGGGCCTATATGGAAATCAGCTGGATTCACCAGTCTGTGGATATGCCGTTTTACCTGACTGAATTCCTCAACTATCTTTTGTTATACAGATAGAAATGGGAGACGAAACTATGCCAAACAATCATATTTCGCATCTGCTGCAGGAGCTGGAACACCAGGCAACGGTCCGCGGTAAGCAAATGGAATGCAACTTCACCCTGAACCAGGAAGACTTGATCAAAGTCGAAGCTCTGGCCGAACTTTACAGCCTGCCTAAGGAGGAGTTAGTCGCGACTCTGCTGCACACGGTATTACTGGAGATTGAACAGAAAATGCCCTACAAGGCCGGCACTAAGGTGATCAGGATTGAAGAGGGTGATCCTATCTATGAGGATATTGGCCCTATGCCCCGCTATCTGGCTATTCAGAACCGGCTGCAGGCTGGCACTAAATGCGCCTGAAAACTAAAAATTAAGAGAGCGCCTTAAGTAAAGGCGCCCTCGAAAAGCATAATAGCTTTTACAGTGTTTTCAAATAGGCGATCAGATAATCCTGTTCCGCCAGATCGGTAATAGCAACATGACGCATCCGGGTTCCAGGTACCAACTTGGTATTATCCTCAACCCACATCCGCAGGTTAGCTTCTGTCCAGGTAATCCCTGACTTGGACAGCCCCTCAGAGTAGGCGAAGCGCGGCAGTGATGCCGCTTGACGACCAACTACACCGGACAGGCTGGGGCCAAAGGCATTCTTACTTATATCCTGGGAATGGCAAGCCTCACAGCGCTTAAACACTTCAGCTCCGGCTGCCGCCATCGCCGCTGTATCAGCCTGAACATTGACACTAAACGCCGATAATAAGGCGCCCGCAGAAACCAGATTTAATATTAATTTTTTCATTTTAGTTACTCTCATCAAATACAGAAATAACCAAAAAAGTATACTTTTATGCCACTTCCAGGGATTTAGTACTTGAGTACCCTTCCCCCCCTACCTGAGCACTATTTATTCGTGCCACAAAAAAGTGACAAAAAAACGCGGCACAGGGTCGCGTTTTTAAATCGGTGAAAGCTTACACCTGTTCGGCGATAATCTTCTTCCACTTGGCAGGACCGGTGTTATGCACCGACTCACCTTTTGTATCTACCGCAACAGTAACCGGCATATCTTTAACATCAAACTCGTAGATCGCTTCCATACCCATCTCCGGGAAGGCCAGCACTTCTGCGTTAGTGATCGCCTTAGAAACCAGATAAGCAGCACCACCTACAGCCATAAGATATACCGCCTTATTATCCCGGATAGCATCGATAGCAACCGGGCCACGCTCAGACTTACCGATCATGCCCAGCAAGCCTGTGCTCTCGATAACCTGACGGGTAAACTTATCCATCCGGGTTGCAGTGGTCGGACCAGCCGGCCCGACGACTTCATCGTCAACCGGATCAACCGGTCCAACGTAGTAGATAAAGCGGCCTTTCAGATCAACCGGCAGCTCTTCGCCATTGTTGAGCATCTCAACCATTCGCTTATGCGCGGCATCACGACCGGTCAGCATCTTACCGTTCAGCAATACTGTTTCACCCGGCTGCCAGCTCTGCACGTCTTCCGGCGTCACTGTATTCAGATCAACACGACGCGTGCTTTCACCGACTTCGAAGGTCACTTCCGGCCACTCTTCCAGGCTCGGTGGCGTCAGTACTGCAGGGCCGTTACCATTCAATTTAAAATGGGTATGACGGGTCGCGGCACAATTTGGAATCATGCACACCGGCAGGGATGCCGCATGGGTTGGATAGTCTTTGATCTTCACGTCCAGCACAGTGGTCAGGCCACCCAGGCCCTGAGCGCCTATGCCTAATGCATTTACCGCATCCATGATTTCCAGACGCAGCTCTTCAACCCGGTTTTGCGGGCCACGATCACGCAGTTCGTGGATATCGATCGGATCCATCAGGGATTCTTTCGCCAGTACTGCTGCTTTCTCTGCAGTACCACCGATACCAAGACCCAGCATACCCGGTGGACACCAGCCTGCTCCCATAGTCGGTACGGTTTTAACAACCCAGTCAACGATGCTGTCAGATGGATTCAGCATCACCATCTTGGATTTGTTTTCAGAGCCGCCACCTTTGGCTGCAACATGCACTTCCACTTCATCGCCATCGACGATTTCGTAGTGGATTACCGCCGGGGTATTATCTTTAGTGTTCTTACGGGCACCGGCAGGATCATCAAGAATCGACGCACGCAACACGTTATCCGGGTGTGTATAAGCGCGACGAACACCTTCGTTAACCATGTCGGTCACGTTCATCTTGGCATCCCAGACAACATTCATACCTACTTTCAGGAATACGGTAACGATGCCGGTATCCTGACAGATCGGACGATGACCTTCAGCACACATACGGGAGTTAATCAGAATCTGAGCCATGGCGTCTTTAGCTGCCTGGTTCTGCTCTTTCTGATAGGCTTCGTGGACTCCCTGAATGAAGTCGATCGGATGGTAGTAGGAGATAAACTGCAGCGAATCGGCGATGCTGCTGATGAAATCGTCTTGGCGAATTACGCTCATTCTTGACTCCGAAAATCAGGCTCTGTGTGGTGGCAGACAAGGCTCCAAAGCACCCTGCCCTTTATAATAGTGGCGAAATTATACACTAGTTTCAGGTAAGAAAATGGTCGGCCTTAGTCTTAAGGAAAGAGTCTTAAGGAAACAGTCTTAAAAGAACAACGACAAACAGCATAACGATTCACCATCACAGTCATCAAACCAGTAGCTCCGGGCTGCGCCAGTTAAAACACTCGACCCGGTTGCGACCTTTTCGTTTAGCGGCATACATCGCCCGATCACAACAGCTTAGCAATTCCTCAAGGTTAGTATGGTTATCGGCAAACACCACACCAACACTGATACTGGTTTGCAACCTTTCCCCATCAGGCAGCTCTATCTGGCAAGCGGCAACCAGATCACACAAACGCTGTGCCACAGCAATTGCTGTTTCCTCATCGGCTTGCAACAGTGCGATAGCAAACTCCTCCCCTCCGATCCGGCCAAACAGGTCATGTTCTCGCAACTCATTAGTACAGGTATCCACTATCGACTGCAGCACCAGATCCCCTGATACATGCCCGTATCGATCATTAACCTCTTTAAAGCGATCAACATCAAACATCAGCAGTGAGATAACCTCACCATAACGCTCGCTTCTTTTTAATTCCCCTCTCAGCGTGCTAAACAACTGTCGGCGATTCATAATTCCAGTCAGCTCATCGGTGGTCGCAAGTCGACGTAAATTACGCTCCAGTGACTTGCGCTCTTCCAGCTCTGCGTTAAGGGCCCAGGTCTGCAGCAGAACCTTTCGACTCAGGGTGCGATTCCAGACAAATACCAGCACCATCAAAGCCAAGCCTGCCAACAGACCAAGCTGAAATAGCTGTTCAGTACTGATAATCGGCTCTGATGATTCAAGATTGATCCAACGACGATAGATTTCACGCTTTTCATCTTCGCTGATCAGGTCCAGACCTTTCTGAATAATACCCAGCAACGGCGCATACTCCTCACGCACCGCAAACCTCAGCTGCCACTCATAGCCGGATTCACCCGCAACCCGCAGATTACTCAGACCGTCGCGTTCGATATAAAACAGTGCTGCAGCATTGGTGGCGACAATAGCATCAGCCAGTGAGTAGGAGACCATCCGCAGACCTGTTTCAAGATCAGGCACTTCAATATAATCAAAGCCAGGATAGGTCTCTTTAACATATTCGGCAGAGGCATAATTCTTAATCAACACAACTCGCTTACCCTGCAGGTCACGCATATTGAGTGGTCCATGCTGCTCCTTACGCACCACAAGCACTGCCGGAAGCCGGATATATGGCTGGGTAAAATCCATGTAGCGGTCACGCTCTTCAGTGTAAGCAGCCGCCCCCCAAACGTCCACATAGCCTGACTTAGCCCCCTCAACAACATGCTGCCAACTGGGTAATTGTTTCACGGTAAGCTTGATATCGAGCCGCTGCGACATCAATTCAACAAAGTCTGCGGTGATGCCCCGATAAGTACCCGACTCGTCAAAATATTCGACCGGGGGGTAATAGGGTGCCGGTGCAAAATGAATAACCGGATGCTGCTGTAACCAGAGCTGCTCTTCTTCACTCAGCCCCGTAGCGAATAGCACGGGAGACATAAATAGCAGCATCAGGACAACACCGATTAATCTGAACATCGTTACACCCTACAACTCAGAAGTTTCCAGTTTTGATCACTCCAAGCTAGGCAATTGTCCAGAGGAGATCAACCGCTAAGGTCACAAACTGAGTGTATAAAGTATTCCGAAAAACAGATAAAAACGGCCGGTTAAAGGGGGGAGTCGATTTCGTTGCTGCAGGCCTGCCTCGAGCGCACGGAACATCAGCCACAATACCGGCAGGGCCATCAGCCACCATAAAGTAGTAATATGATTCGTTAGCCACAGCAGCCCGGCAATCACAAAAACACCCACTGCCGCTAACCGATAGAGGATCACTGCCCGCTGCAAACCAATTCTGACCGTCAGCGTTGCGATTCCCTGATGCAGGTCTGACTCATAATCCCTGATCTCGTTCGCCAGCAGCAACAGGGAGCTTATCAGACTGACCGGTACCGCCTGCCAGAATACCTGCCAGATAATCGTTCCGGTCATGACATAATAAGTGCCGCACACCATCAACACCCCCATCAACCAGAACACCAGCACCACGGCCAGCCCGCGGCGCTTGAAGTTGATCGGCTCCAGGGTGTAACCCAAAGCTCCACCAAGCCCAATCAGCAGTAAAATCAGTAAAGGGGTCCCCAATAGTGTTACCAGATAAATACCCAGTACAGCCGCCAGCAGGAAACAGGTCAGGCCCAGACTAAAGTTACGCCGTATTTTTTGCTGTGCCAGCGGGTTTTCTACCCATCGCAGATCTGAATAGTCATTGATCAGATTGACACCGGCCTGCAGCACTACTGCCGCCAGCAGCACAATTGCCGCCAGCCACCCGTTTAAAGGTGTCAATCCGGTCGAGCTGACAATACCCACAAGGCAGGTGATTAACGCAACCGAAAACGAAAATGGTCGCAGGGCAGCTATGAATGAGTACTTTTGTTGCATCAGCAAGACCCCATCTGGCGCACATAAAAAAAGGTATCAAACGATACCTTTTTTCTTCAACTGAATCAGTTACTTCTGGCTTTCGTAGGCCGGCGCGTTAGGCAAATCGCGCATCAGCAGCGCATATTCCAGATCCGCATCGGTTTCCAGCTGCAAGCGCACCTTATGTCCGGAACCCGGCGCACAGTCCCTGGATTCACCCTGCAGGCTTTCCAACTGTTCCAGCTTGAACTTCTGATTGCCGGACGGTGTCATCAGCTCCAGAGTATCACCCACCATAAAGCGGTTTTTCACTTCAATATCGAGGGTACCTTTCTGAGTATCACGGCCAATCACTTCGCCGACAAACTGCTGGTGTACACCAACTGAATTACCGGTTTCATAGTTCTGATACTCGTCATGTACATGGCGACGATAGAAACCTTCGGTATAACCCCGGTTGGCCAGATTCTCCAGATTATCCATCAACCCCATATCAAATGGTCGCCCGGCGACCGCATCATCGATCGCCTTACGGTATGCCTGAGCAGTACGCGCCGCATAATAATGTGACTTTGTACGGCCTTCGATCTTGAGCGAGTGGATACCCATCTCAGTCAGGCGCTGCACATGCTGGATCGCCCGCAGGTCTTTAGAGTTCATGATATAGGTACCATGCTCATCTTCAAACGCCGGCATATATTCGCCGGGGCGGGTCTCTTCCTGTAACAGGTACATTTTATCAGTCGGTTTGCCTGCACCAAGGGCTGGTTCGGCCACCGCTTCATTCGGGTCAAAGTTCTGCACCGGGATCAGATCACCACTGTCATCCTGCTTCGCTTCATGAGCATCATACTTCCAGCGACAGGAATTGGTGCAGGTTCCCTGGTTAGGGTCCCGTTTATTAATGTAGCCAGACAGCAGACAACGACCGGAATAAGCGATACAAAGCGAGCCGTGTACAAATACCTCCAGCTCCATCTCCGGACATTTTTCACGGATCTCGGCAATCTCATCCAGAGACAGTTCGCGGGACATGATAATCCGCTCGATACCTGCCTGATGCCAGAACTTTACGCTGGCCCAGTTCATGGTATTGCTCTGCACCGACAGATGAATTGGCACATCCGGGAAATTCTCTTTAACCAGCAGAATCAGACCCGGATCAGACATAATCAGTGCATCCGGTCCCATTTCGATCACTGGACGCAGGTCATCAATGTAGGTCTTCAGCTTACTGTTGTGGGGCATGATATTACTAGCCACATACAGTTTTTTACCCTGGGCATGGGCTATATTTATCCCCTCATGCAGGTTATCCAGGTTGAAGTCATTATTACGTACCCGCAGACTATAACGGGGCTGGCCCGCATAGACTGCATCGGCACCGTAAGCGAAGGCGTATTTCATATTTCGCAGCGTTCCCGCCGGCGATAGGAGTTCTGGTTTAAACATTATTCACTACATTGAAAATTTAATCGGATTGAGCTTGTGGCTCAGGCCATGTCTTGCAGAGGAATCTCGAACAACGGGGTATATATAGAGCCCCGTTCACCCGGCTTACTCTGATACAGAATGACAGAGTCCGCCAAACTATAAAGATCCAGCTCAGGCCAGCTTTCAGGTGGCTCAAAGCTATTTTTTGCCGGCAAGCGCCCCAGAGTTATATGTGGCCTGAAGTCTTCCTCTTTGAACTTAATACCGGCTTCCAGCGCGATTTCCATCATCACCCGGTTCAGCGAAGTAAGCTCCGGATGTTCAGGGCTTAACGCTGCAATCAGCGCCAACGCCTGACTCACCGGGTAATACTCAGAAGTATTGATATGCACCTGAAACGAGCTGACTTCAGCCAATTTTCTGGTGGCTATCGCTTCTAACTGATCAACTTGTTCCAGCGAGATATCACCCAGAAAACAAAGTGTCATATGGTATGACTCGGAATCAACCCAGTTGACCTCAACATGCTTATCAAACTGGCACAGGTTATCTGCGTGATCCGCCAACCATCGAGCAACTGCATCCGGCAATTGCAGCGCAAAAAAAGCACGAATTTCCATTAGTGCGTTTACTACCTCACAAAAAATGACCCACTATTCTGCCTGTCATCATTGTCCAGCGCAAACAGAAACTGTTCAATATTTAGACAAACTTAAACAACAGACCGTTCAGGTCATTTTTTTCGCAATTTGCACGCCAGAAACAGTGTGCATTTAGATTCAGACAAACTTAAAAAACATACCGTTCAGGTCACTTTTTTACGATGAGCAGGCCAGAAACAGTGTGCATACGAATTAGGCAAATTTAGCCTGCTGAGCGTTCACGCACACGTTTTTGCGATGGTAACGCCAGAATCTTACGTACCCAGGCCGCTACTGCCGGATAACGGCTGTAATCAAATCCGGCTAACTTAGGCCACGCCAGTACTGCAGCGCCGTGCAGGTCGGCCACCGTCAGATGGTCTGATACCAGGAACTCCCGTCCGATCAGGTGTGCCTCGAGTACTGGCAGAAAACGATCAAGGACGTCTACCAAAACCGCTTGTTTTTGCTCATCAACCTGACCATCACGGGCGAATTTAACGCTCAGCAACATATCCAGTGCGGCAACTTCCAACTGGTTACTGATAAACAGTGACCAGCGATAAAGCTCAGCCTCCTGGGCAAAACCTTCCACCCAGAGCTTTTGCGCACCATATTTGCGCGCCAGGTAAAACAGTATGGCCTGGCTTTCCCACAGCACCAGCTCGCCATCCACCAGCGTCGGTAATTTGCCGGTCGGATTCAATGCCCGGTATTCATCTGACTGAGTGCCTTCACTGCGTGGCAGCATCTCAATATTCTCATACTCCAGACCAAGCTCTTCCAATGCGCACATCACCATACTGGCGCGAGAAAACACACTGCCGTAGACCTTAATCATGTTGCTGTCCCTTTACTTATTACTGAATCCCAGACCATTAGCGATCAGAGTTTTTCTACCTGCAGTTGCAGGTTATTCAGTTTCTGCCTGATCTGCAGCAACTCTTTATTCAGCAAAATACGCGATCCGTCGATAGCTCTTACTGCCTGCTCGTTCACTTTCACCCGGCGTTCCAGACCCGCACTGGAATTCTGATTAGTCTGCAGGGCTACGATCTGCTCGGCAAAACCTGAGAGTATTTTCTTCTGATCAGCCTGCTGCAGCTCAACCGACTCTGCCATCACCTGAAATTCCGAACTGACCGCTGCCGCTGTTTTTTTCACTGCCGCCAGCTGCTGTTCAGTTTTATTATCCGCCTGCTGCAAGGCCTTCAGAGATGCTGAAAACTTGTTAACTTCAGCGCTCAGGCCTTTAACTTTTTTCTCCTGAGCAACTGCGCCTTTCTGCTGCCTCGCGACTTCTGAGCGAGCCACTTTAAGCTGTTTTTCCAGCTCAGCTATCTTCGGCGTATTGCGCTGATGAGCCACCGCCCACAGTTTGGCAATTTCTGAATCCAGCTGCTTATATTTTCCCTGCGCCTCGACACCCTGTTTTTTCATGGTATCCAGCAGTGATTCTCCGGACTCGGCCGCACTACTTTCAGCAACCTGCAGCAACTGCTGTAGCTCCAGCACCTGAGTCTGCATAGACTCTTGAGATGTTTGGTAGGCCTGCAACTGCTGGTGTTGCATATAGCCCCAATAAGTCAATCCGGCAACGGCTGCAGCCAGTAACAAAACAATAATGAAGCTCAAGCCACCACCGGACGAGCTTTTCGGTGCAGGGGCTCCACCGCTTTTGCCGCCGTTACCACCGCTACCCGATGGTGCAGTTGGTTTGGGAGCCGTTTCAGGCGCTTTCGGGGCTGCTTTTTTGCCTATAGCAGTATCCCGTTCCGCCGGACCAAAACTTGGCACATCCAGATCTTTATCCTGATCACGCATTAATAACCGCCTCTCATGCTTACTGACGCTATCCATTTAATCTTATCGGCGCAGTTTACACCATTCGAGGCTCTGACAGCGCCCATTAGAATAAGTTTTTTAGTAAGCTGACAATAAGCTTTGAAAACAAAAAAGCCCTGTGCATAACACAGGGCTTTTTCATATAACCAATACAACGGTCAACCTTATCCGCCAGTAAGGCTATCAGAGATCACTTCTGCTATTGCTCAGCAGTGCATCCCGGGTAAAGTTTTCAATGCCCGTATCCGTTACCAGAATATTATCTTCTATTCTGATACCTCCATAAGGAGCCAGCTCATCCACCAGAGTCCAGTTAACTAGCTTACCCACAGCGCTATTACGTAGTGGTGTCAGCAGGCTGTCGATAAAATAGAGCCCTGGCTCAATTGTGATTACGTATCCCGCTTGTAACTTGCCTGTCAGACGCAGGAATGGGTGTTCTGCCGGAGGTCTTGATTCAGTGCCCTGAGTGTCATGCTGCCAGCTACCAACATCGTGTACCTGTAGACCCAATAGATGACCCAGACCATGGGGAAAAAAGGCCCGCGTTATACCACTATCGATCTGCTGTTGCGGCTCCGCCCGTACCAGCCCGGAACGTTGTAACAGTTCAGCGAGCAGGTAGTGCATTCGGCAATGCAGGCTGACAAAATCGCCCCCGGCACAGACTTCACTATTCAGTTGCTGCTGCGCCAGGTTCAGCCCGATCACCAGCTCAGCAAAGACACTGCCTGGCGGAGTAAAGGTACGAGTAATGTCCGCTGCATAACCAAGAAAACAAGCTCCGGCATCGATCAGCAAACTACGATGCTGATCCGGTACCTGACGCTGCTGAAACTGATAATGTAAAACAGCGGCATGCTCGTTCAGGCCGACAATATTATCATATGGCATATCCCGTTCATTATGCTCAATAGCATTGAGATAGGCCTGATGGATCTGATACTCACTGGCACCGGCAAGAAACTGCTGCTCAGCTACCAGATGCCCTTTAACAGCTATCTTGTTTGCTTCGCGCAAACAGTGGCTTTCCCAGTCCGACTTCATTCTGCGATTCGAATGCAGATCGTGCAGCAGCAGTTCAGGGTTGTGCTGCCAGCTATCCTTAGCGAAATCAGGCATCGCCTCGGCAATTACCGCCAGACTTTGTTGGTTTAGGGCCGGACGATCAGTCACTGCGATAATATCAAAGGCATCACACCACCACTGGTCAGGAAGCTCCGGCACTATATGCCAGAAATCACTCGGCATATGATAGTAAAGCTGCGGCTTACAACCGGGTTTTACCAATAGCCAGCAATGCGGATGCTGCGCCAGAAAAGGCACCCAGTGCAGAAAGTGTGGGCTGGCTTTATATGGATAGTTGTTATCATCCAGAAAGCGCCTATGGAGTTGACCGGAAGCGACCAGTATGCCGTCATAGCGGTGCTTTTCAAGTTGCTCTTCGGCCACAGCCTGAAGCCGTGCGATATGTTGAAAAAACAGATGCTGCATTACTTATTTCTCTCTATGCGCTACGCTCAGGTTCTAGCAAATGCTGGGGGACACCCTGAGAATTGATCTGATACTTTAACTGCTGCCAGAAGTGGTTCAGGTTGCTGTTTGGGTTATTTTTCAGGCGGTACAGCCGGATCTGTATCGGGATATTCCACTCTTTGCCGCCGGCCAGCCCCATACGGTTATATCTGAAGTTATTTTGCAATAACCGTGAAGGGATCCAGCCGAACCCAAAGCCCTCTTTGATCATCGCCTTGGCGCTAACGGAATGAACATTCTCATTCATCGTTACCAGATGGGGCGGATTCGGGTGTTGCTGTAAGAATTGCTTAATGACCGGCTGCATAAAAGAGCTGGCATGGTAACCAATATAAGATAGTGGCTGTGGCTTAGTGCCCGGCAGGCTGAACAACGGCTGACCGTCATCACCCAGTGCCGTGACAGGTACTAACTGCTCTTCGCAAAGCTCAATATGTTCAAACCGGTCATCGCTAAGTTCGGCTATAAACTCAATCGAAGGGTGCCAGTAACAGAGAACCAGGTCACACTCGCCGCTGGAAATCGCATTGACGAAGTCGGCACCCATCCAGGCAGTTGATTTAAGATTATGATCCACCTCAATCCCTTCCTGTTCGGCGAAAGGTTGCAACCATGACTTCCAGAATCCGAGATACAAAGTCTGGGTTGCGGCAAACGTCAGGCGCCCTTTCTCCTGCTCCAGAATATCGATACAGCGGCTTTTGGTTTCATGGTGGATACGCGAGATCTGTTCTGCCGCAGCCAGAAAAACATCGCCAGCAGGGGTCAATGACAGTGGCAGACTGTTACGGTCTATCAGCGTCACCTTCATCTCATCTTCAAGCAGCTTGATACGCCGACTGAGGGTTGGCTGGGTAGAGTTTCGTTCATCCGCGGCACGGGAAAAATTCCGCGTTTTTGCCAATGCGATGAAGTCATCTAACCATCGGATTTCCATACAATTCCTTTATATTCGTTCCGGACTTATTTTAACTATCATCGCAACGATCAAGCCAGGCCGCAAACGGATACAGTACCGATTCGCCCAAGCGTATAGAGCGGGCAGGAGACCAGCCGAATTCAGGATCAGGCTGAAGGTCAAAATCCTTAAAAGGCATCTCAAGGGTCATCGATGGACAGTTAAAACGATGGCCAATCCAGTTAGCTGCGATGGTCATCGTTTCACTGCCGAACTTACCCGGTTCATAACCGCGTTCCATCTGAAAATCGGGGTTAACCGCCATCAGATCCAGCTCGAACTGTTGTTCCTGAGCAAGAAGCTGGTCGGATACTCCCGGCACGCCTATCTGACCGGCAATAAAATTACAGGGCAGCGCTTCATCACCGTGGACATCAAGCAACAGATCCACCCCGGTCTGCTCCATCATGTTACGTACGAAGAGCACCTCAGGGCTACGCTCTGCTGTCGGCATGGCCCATTCGCGATTAAGGTTAGCACCAACAGCATTGGTCCGTAGGTGACCGCGCACCGATCCGTCGGGGTTCATATTAGGCACCACATAAAACTCAACCTGCTGGCGCAACTTGCTGGCCAGTGCATCATCCTCATCAAGTAAACGCTCCAGAAAGCCTTCAA
The DNA here is from genome assembly GCF_050870985.1 of Amphritea sp. HPY. NCBI lineage: Bacteria > Pseudomonadati > Pseudomonadota > Gammaproteobacteria > Oceanospirillales > Oceanospirillaceae > Amphritea > Amphritea sp. HPY. The sequence goes on from NZ_CP194015.1 coordinate 3,326,817, forward strand.
CAAACCACTCAGCCATCGACTCACCAGGATGCTGGCGGGCGGTCACCCAGAATGTTTTCTTCGGCTGTTCCGTGGCGCTGATTCTGAGCACCTCGATATCTCTGCCATCCAAAGTCTGGCCAAGATGCTGACTCTGGCAGTACGGCGACTGTTCAGCAAACGCTAGCAGGTCCAGATGCCGTTCAAAACTGTAGGGGGCGAAGTAAGCGTAATAAATGCTGTTTGATTCCGGCTCATGTTCGATAATTAATTCGCCATTTTCATAGCGGGTTGGTACCCGGAACCAATCCTGGCGATCATATGAAGCCACCGCCTGATAGTTTTCCCAGCCATCCACATAGGCAGCTTCAGCGGCGTTCAGCAAACGCATACGCAGTAACTGACCTGCACCGCCCTGCAGCCGATAGTAAAACCATTGAAAAAAGTCGGAACCGTTATCTTTACGGATATTCAGCTGTATATCAGCGCTATCCTGCAACGAAACCACTTCAATATTGCCGGCATCAAAGCCGGTACTTACCGTTAGCATCAACAGTACTCACTCAAATTATGATCATTTAACTATAAGGCACTCGCCAGAGTGACTATGTATAAACACCAGGACTTAACATCCCAAACCAGTAAATTGTAACTGGTTCACAGGAACAACGTTGCCGTCCTCAATAACTCATCAAATCCAGTTATCTCATGCCGTCAACATGAACAACTCTCACACATAATAATTATGATCATTTAACTATAAGACATTAGCCAGGGAGTTTTATAACTTGTTCCCCGACTAATAAGACTGGACTCAAATACGCCCCTCTTCGACGGCATGACAGGCAACCTGAGTTCCACTATCGGTTGCAATCAACTGAGGAATTTCCTCTTTGCAGCGATCATTGGCATATGGGCAACGACCATGGAACACGCAACCACTCGGCAGGTTGACCGGGGTCGGCACCTCTCCCTGCAGCTTGATATGGTTCGGACGATCATCCGCCAGCTTTGGTATCGCTGACATCAATGCCTGAGTATAAGGATGGCGCGGGCTATCAAACAACTGCTCGCTGGTCCCTAACTCGCACAACGTACCAAGATACATTACCGCGACACGGGTACCGAAATGTTCAACCACCGAAAGATCATGGGTGATAAACATATAGGTCAGATCCCGTTGCTCCTGTGCATCCATCATCAGATTCAGCACCTGGGCCTGAATCGATACATCCAGCGCGGAAATAGGCTCGTCGGCAACAATAAATTCAGGATCCACCGCCAGTGCCCGGGCGATACTGATTCGCTGACGCTGACCACCGGAGAATTCGTGAGGGAAACGGACGCCCCAGCTCGGATCGACCCCGACAGAGAACATCACCTCATGCACCTTATCCCGGACTTCAGCACGACTCCATGCAGGATTATGGAACTGTACCGGCTCGGCTAGTGTTTCGCTGACGGTCATCCGCGGATTCAATGATGCATACGGGTTTTGAAAGATCATCTGCATCTTTTTGCGGTAAGGCATCAATGCCTTGCCGGACAGATTATCTATGCGCTGACCTTCGTAACTGATACTACCGGATGACGGATTCAGCAAGCCCATAACGGTTCGCGCAACGGTAGACTTACCGCAGCCGGACTCGCCGACAACACAGAGCGCCTCACCTTTAAGGATGTCGAGGTTAACACCATTAATCGCATGAACGTGTTCCTGGTGCCGCTTGATCTTACCGCCTTCAAAACGCAGCTGGTCAAGAAAATCACCAGAGATAGAAAATCGCTTATACAGATCTCTGACTTGCAGCAGAGACTCATTTTGTTGAACTGTCACTGTGCCGCCTCCTTAATTTCCAGTTTCACTGCCTGCTCTTCACGCTTCAACTCAGCCACCATATGACAGGCGACCTTGCAACCACCCGACTCAGTAAAGCCTGGGACATTATGAGCACAGGTTTCTATGGCGTAGTCACAGCGCTCTCTGAAGGCACAGCCGGCAGGAACAGATTGCAGCGATGGCATCGCACCGCGAATCTGATGTAATCGCTGGCCCCGGACACCCATCTGCGGTAACGCATTAATCAATCCCTGAGTGTAGGGGTGCTGAGCATCGTTAATAATCTCTTTGGTCGGCCCCTGCTCTATGATTCTGCCGGCATACATAACGAAAGTACGCTGGGTAACCTGAGACACAACACCCAGATCATGGGTAATCAATATCAGTGCCACATTATTGCGTTCACAGAGTTCCAGCATCAGCTCCATAATCTCAGCCTGAATAGTTACATCCAGCGCCGTAGTCGGCTCATCAGCGATGATGATATCCGGGTCCATCAACAGGCCGATGGCGATAACCACCCGCTGACGCATACCACCAGACAGCTCATGAGGGTACTGGTCAAGCCGGGTTTCAGGGGACGGAATATACACCTGCTGCAACTTCTGCACGGCGATATTCCGGGCATCTTTTTTACTGATAGTACGATGCTCCATCAGGCACTCGACCATCTGATCACCGATAGTCAGTACCGGATTCAGGGTCATCATAGGGTCCTGAAAGATCATCGAGATACGATTGCCGCGAATGCTGCGCAGCTGCTGATGATTCATCTTCGCCAGATTCTGGCCTTCAAACATCACTTCGCCCTGGGAGACATATCCGGGCTGGGAGATCAGGTTGATGATCGAGAAACCCAACACCGACTTACCGGCACCGGATTCACCAACGATACCGATACGCTCGCCACGCTCAATTTTGAAATCGATATTACGCAGGGCTTTCACTTCGCCCTTACGCAAGCCGAAACAGACTTCAAGGTTATTTACTTCTAATAAAGCCATCAGATTACCCCTTGTACAGTTTCGGGTTAAGCACGTCGCGGAGCCAGTCACCCAGCAGATTCATAACCAGAACCAACACGATCAGAACAAGACCTGGAATCACGGTAATCCACCAGGAACCAGAGAATATATACTCAAAACCACTGGAGATCAGTGAGCCCAGGGATGGCTGTGAAACCGGCATTCCCAGCCCCAGGAAGGACAGTGCTGCTTCGGAAATAATCGCATTTGCTACCTGTACCGTTGAGATAACCAGAATCGGTGACAAGGTATTTGGTAAAATATGACGGAACATAATGCGTGGCGCACGCAGACCCATAACCCGCGCAGCATCGACATATTCTTTCTCTTTTTCTGCCAGCACTGAGGCCCGAACGGTTCGGGCATACTGCGGCCACTCGGCAATACCGATAACCAGAATCAGCATCACCATCGCCAGTTCCTGATACAACTGGGTGCCGAATGTCGCCTGGAACACCGCCAGTACAATGATCGCCACCATCATGGTTGAAAAAGACAGCTGCACATCGGCCAGACGCATCAGCAGACTATCGACCTTACCGCCAACATAACCAGCCACCAGACCGATACAAATACCCAGAAACGCCTGCAACATTACCGCACAGATACCGATCATCAGCGACACCCGGGTGCCATAGAGAATAGTCGACCAGAGATCCCGGCCCTGAGCATCGGTGCCCAGCCAGAATGCGGCATCGCCCTCTTCCTGCCAGCTCGGTGGCAGCTCTGAGTTCATAATATCGATAGACCCCGGATCATAAGGATCAAACGGCGCCATCAGTGGCGCAAGCAAAGCCATAACGGCATAGGCCACAAACACCAGAAAACTGATCTGGGCGACCTTATCAATACAGAAACTATGCCAAAAGTGTGACTGACGAAAACGCTGCCAGTTCGATACGGTTTGTTCTTCTACAATTGCACTCATATTCATTTACCCCCGAATAGCTTAACGGTCGGGTTCACAAGACCATAGATCAGATCGACAATGGTGTTGGTAATTACAAAGATCGCGCCAACTACTATCAGATAAGCAACAATCAGCGGCGTATCGACACGGTTAACCGCCTCGAGGAACAGGAATCCCATGCCCGGCCACTGGAATACAGTTTCAGTCAGTATGGTATACGCCACCATAGTACCGATCTGTACACCACCCACGGTTATAACCGGCAACATGGTATTTTTCAGCGCATGGAGATAATAGATACGCTTCGGCGCCAGGCCTTTGGCCCAGGCAAATTTAATATATTCCGACTGCAGCACTTCCATCATTTCGGAACGGATCAGACGGATAAACAATGGCAACATGATTGAAGCCAGGGTAAAACAAGGCAGGACCAGATGCGCCAGACCATCACTGGTCAGAAACGCCGTGTCCCAGAAACTAAAAATATGGCCCACATCTCCCCTGCCGAAGGAAGGCATCCAGCCCAGCTCAATCGAGAACAGGTAGATAAGTCCGATACCGGTCAGGAATACCGGCACCGAGATACCCACGGTACTGAAGCCCATAACGAGTTTAGAGAACATACTGCGGGGATTGATCGCAGCATAGACACCCAAAGGCACCGAAAAACCGATAATAATCAGGGTCGCACCGAACACCAGATCTAAAGTTGCCGGCAACTTCTTCAGGATCACATCCAATGCAGGCTCTTTAAAGAAATACGAAGTGCCCAGGTCGCCATGCAACGCATTACCGGCAAAGCGCATATACTGAACAAAAAAGGGATCGTTCAGCCCCATCTCATCGCGTAGCGCCTGACGCTCCTCTTCAGATACGGACTGACCTACCAGCTCGCGAAGGGGATCGCCCAGATTATCCTGGATTGAAAAGCTGATTATGCTGATTACAAACATAACCACGACAGCTTGTGCCAATCGTTTTATTAAAAAAGCTAACATAGTCTCTCAGCCTTTGTGCCTTGATGTATGATTCAGAGAGGTAAAACTCACTGCAATATATCGATTTACTGACAGAACGAACTTCGAATATAGACTATTCGCAGCCATTCAGACCTGACCCATCATTGTGCGATGGTAGGAAGATGCAGATAAGGGCCCCACAGTGGGGGCCCTTTTCTGACTGTAGCAGTCAGGGATTACTGGTTACTTTTTAACAACCAGGTCACCCAGATATGGGAAGTTCATCTTGTTTACAACAGGTGCGATATCAACACCGGTACGGGCGCCCCAGGCCAGGTTCTGCCAGTGCAGCGGGATGTAAGCAGCATCGTCATACAGCATCTGTTCAACCTGTTGCATAATCTGAGCACGCTTAGCCGCATCAGTTTCAGTATTTGCCTGTGCCATCAGCTTATCCGCTTCAGGATTACAGTAGTTACCGCTGTTGTACTGACCCAACCCACTTTCCTTATCCGCACAAGCGGTGAGGAATTCGAAGAAGTTATTTGAGTCTTCAGTATCCGCGTGCCAGCCGATCATCATGATGTCCGCAGCGCGCTCATCGAAAGTTGGCCAGTACTGCGCTTTCGGCATCGTCTTCAAATCAACAGTAATATTGATCTTAGCCAGCATTGAAGCCACCGCCTGAGCGATCTTGGCGTCGTTCACGTAACGGTTATTCGGCGCCATCATAGTCACAGTGAAGCCTTTTTCATAACCGGCGTCTTTCATCAACTGCTTAGCTTTCTTCAGATCGTAACGCGGCGTCAGTGCTGCATTGTATCCCAGGTAACCTTCAGGGCTCATCTGTGCGGCAGGGGTTGCGAAGCCACGCATGATCTTCTTAACGATACCTTCCTGATTGATCGCATGCACAATAGCCTGGCGCACACGAACGTCTTTAAACTGCTCAACGCGTTCCTGGTTCATCTGCATGGTGATGATACGGGTACCCGGCATTGTCACCAGATCAACCTCGGAATTACCGCCGATACGCTTATGGTCTGCAGGTGGAACCGGCATAATGAAATCGACATCGCCAGACAACAGCGCAGCAACACGGGTCGGAGCCTCTTTGATCGGTGTCAGTACGATCTTATCGACATTACCTTTGGAAGCGCCATCCCAGTAATCAGCATTACGGCTAAATTCAGTACGCACACCCTGTTCACGATAAGAGATCGTGTAAGGACCGGTACCTGAGATGTTACGGGATGCAAAAGAGTTACCATGCTTAACCAGCATATCCTTAGCGTTGCCGTTCTCGTCTTCACCGCTATAGAACTTGCTGTCCATCGGGAAGATGTAAGTCGCGTTGTTCAGAATCAGCGGGAATGGCTCGTTGGTAACCAGATCAAAAGTATGATCATCAATCACACGAACTTCTTTAAATGGAGTGAAAATGCCTTTGAAATCCGGGGAGTTCTGCAAACGCTTGAAAGTAAACTCAACATCCTTGGCAGTCAGCTCATTACCAGAATGGAATTTAACGCCCTGGCGCAGGTGAAAACGCATCGTCAGGTCATCAATCCGCTCCCATTTTTCTGCCAGGCGCGCTTCGATGCCCATATTCAGATCCCAACGAACCAGGGGATCGAATGTCATGTGGGACAACTGAAGCATGCCACCGGACAGCTGCTCATGCGGATCCAGAGTAACCGGATCAGAGTCGTAGGCCATCTTCAGTGTTTCAGCCTGAGTCGCCATCGCAGACAGACCCAGCAGAGCACCGGCTAGCAAGGTCGCAGTTTTTTTCATCATCAGAAAGTTCCTGTCATTGTTATTGTTGGGGTGTGACTCCCGTTACAGCATAACAGCCTAGCGAAAGCCGACTGTTTGACCAATCGAAATAGTGACTAGCCCTATACCGTATCCGTATGCGAAATATAAACACCCTATTTATCAGATATTTACGCACACACAATTCAAACAACTCAATATCAGAAGAAAACGTTATTATTTCTGTCAGACACAAAAAAACCGGCATAAAAGCCGGCTTTTCTAATTGCGAGGGAGGATGATTACATCATGCCGCCCATGCCGCCCATACCACCCATGCCGCCCATATCAGGCATACCACCAGCAGCACCGCCTTCAGATGGCGCATCAGCGATCATCGCTTCAGTAGTGATCATCAGACCAGCAACAGAAGCCGCAGCCTGCAGTGCAGAACGGGTTACTTTCGCAGGGTCAAGGATACCCATCTCGATCATGTCGCCATACTCACCGGAAGCAGCGTTATAACCGAAGTTGCCTTTACCCTTTTCACGGATATTAGCCACGATTACAGAACCTTCTTCACCAGCATTACCAACGATCTGGCGCAGAGGCGCTTCAAGGGCGCGGAAAGCTACTTCGATACCAACACTCTGGTCGTGGTTTTCGCCTTTCAGCTCGCCAACGTTATCCATAGCACGGATCAGCGCAACACCACCGCCAGGCACTACGCCTTCTTCAACAGCAGCGCGGGTCGCATGCAGAGCATCTTCTACACGGGCCTTCTTCTCTTTCATTTCAACTTCAGTCGCAGCGCCAACCTTGATTACCGCAACACCGCCAGCCAGCTTAGCAACACGCTCCTGCAGCTTCTCACGGTCGTAGTCAGAAGAGGTATCTTCCATCTGCGCACGGATCTGCTGAACACGAGCTTCGATAACAGCCGCTTCGCCAACACCGTCAACAACAGTAGTGTTGTCTTTAGTGATAGTTACACGCTTAGCCTGACCCAGCTGTTCCAGAGTCACGCCTTCCAGGTTCAGGCCGATCTCTTCAGAGATTACAGTACCAGCAGTCAGGGTAGCGATATCTTCCAGCATCGCCTTACGACGATCACCGAAACCAGGCGCCTTAACAGCAGCAACCTTAACAATACCGCGCATGTTGTTAACTACCAGAGTAGCCAGCGCTTCGCCTTCAACGTCTTCAGCAATGATCAGCAACGGACGGGAAGTCTTAGCAACCTGCTCCAGTACCGGTAGAAGATCGCGGATGTTGGAGATTTTCTTGTCAACTAACAGCATGAACGGGTTTTCCAGCTCAACACTCATGCTGTCCTGGTTGTTGATGAAGTAAGGAGACAGGTAACCGCGGTCGAACTGCATACCTTCAACAACGTCCAGTTCGTTTTCCAGACCAGTACCTTCTTCAACAGTGATAACACCCTCTTTACCAACCTTTTCCATCGCTTCAGCGATGATGTCACCCACCTGGGTGTCGGAGTTAGCAGAGATAGTACCAACCTGAGCGATCGCTTTAGTGTCGGCACAAGGTACAGACATAACACCCAGCTGTTCAACAACAGCGGCAGCCGCTTTGTCAATGCCACGCTTCAGATCCATCGGGTTCATGCCGGCAGCAACAGACTTCAGGCCTTCGTTAACAATCGCCTGAGCCAGAACAGTTGCTGTAGTCGTACCGTCACCCGCAACATCGTTGGCCTGGGAAGCAACTTCCTTAACCATCTGTGCGCCCATGTTTTCGAACTTGTCAGTCAGCTCGATCTCTTTTGCAACAGATACGCCGTCTTTAGTAACAGTCGGAGCACCGAACGCTTTATCCAGAACAACGTTACGACCTTTAGGTCCCAGAGTCGTTTTAACAGCGTCAGCCAGAATGTTTACGCCATCCAGCATGCGCACGCGCGCATCATTTCCAAACAATACTTCTTTAGCCATTTTCAAAAATCCTGTCTCAAATTCAATCTGAAATTCTTAATACCGGAACAGCAGCGCTTAGCTTTCCAGAACACCGAAGATATCGCTTTCGTTCATGATCAGCAGCTCTTCACCGTCAACTTTAACAGTGTTAGAACCGGCGTACTGACCGAACAGAACGGTATCACCAACCTTAACAGCCAGCGCCTGAATCTCACCAGTGCTGGTGATACGACCAGTACCGATTGCAAGAACTTCACCCTGATTCGGCTTTTCTGTAGCTGAACCCGGCAGAACGATACCGCTGGCAGTCGTTGCTTCTTCTTCTTTACGGCGAACTACAACACGGTCGTGAAGTGGACGAATTTTCATTGAATCTCTCTCCTGATCTTCGTGATCAAAAAAAATAATTTATTATGGTTATCAAAGCCTGTCAGAGACTGGCTCTAATTGCTTGATGTTTAGCTAGGTGGGGGCAGCGAAGTACATTTCAACGCTGTCAGATAAAAAATTAGGAAATAACATCAAAAAAGGAGGGATTAGACGCTTAATTCAGTCTTCGCGACGATATTCGCCGTCGATCACATCACCATCCTTTTTTGGCGGGTGAACAGAATGACGGGACTGCTGGAACGGACTTTCCCGATGTACAGATTCCGCTTCACCTTCAAATGTCTGACCACCATGCTGGTGCATAGACACCATGGTAAAGCGACTCATCAGGGCATCGGCAAAACGCTGTCGGGTAAATGGGATAAGGCACAAAAAGCCGATCACATCGGTGACAAATCCCGGCGTCAGCAGCAGAGCACCACCGACCGCCAGAACGATCCCCTCGATCATCTCCCGCCCCGGAATCTGACCGGCATTCATCCGTTGTTGCGCCCGGCTAAGAGTAGAAAACCCCTGGTAACGCAACATATTGACGCCAATAAAGGCAGACAACAGCACCAGTCCCACCGTATTCCAGGCGCCGATCGCCTGCCCGACGTTAATCAGAAGGGTGATCTCAACGATAGGAACAATAATGAACAGTAAAAAAAGGAAACGCATGGGGTACCTGCCTAAGCCATAACTCAGTTTGAGTAGTGTAAGACTACTACAAACACAAAAAATTCACGATCAGGCAGATTACGTGCTGCAATTACCCGATTATGATAAACATCTATATTATCAATGGAGTTATGGGCGTATAGCCGACTTTTCAAGCCCTCAGCCCGTTACGCCAACACAACATTCAGACTAAAGTATAGTACGCCACCCGCTTTGCTGCCCTGCAATAAAAACACCTATCTTTCAGGCACTTATCGATATACCTACTTTTACATATATACTCTAACTCTTTGTATTTATAAGATTTACCCATATCCCCCAGTAGGGTTGTAGACTTTTACGCAGAAGCGTTATAAGTTCTTATACAGCGTTTGTTGCATTGCACAACAACAGTGATAATAACTAAAACGAAAAATTGAATATAAGGTAGTAAAACGATGGAATTGAAAGATAAAGTAATCGTTATCACCGGCGGTGGCCGTGGTCTGGGTCGTTCAATGGCTCTGGAGCTGGCGCAACAGGGTGCCAAACTGGCACTGGCCGATCTGGATCAGGCTGGCCTGGATGAAACCGTTGGTATGTGTATGGAGTACGGCGTAGAAGCTCGTGGCTATATCGCAAACGTTGCTGAAGAAGATTCCGTTGTAAAGCTGTTCAACGATGTTGTTGCTGACTTCGGCACGCTGAATGGCCTGGTAAACAATGCTGGCGTAACCCGTGACGGCTTGTTCCTGAAAGTTGACCGCGAAACCGGCAAAGTAGTCAAGAAGATGAGTATGGACCAGTGGAACCTGGTAATGGACGTCAACCTGACCGGCACTTTCCTGTGTGGACGTGAAGCTGCTGCACATATGATAGATCTGGGCACCGAAGGCTGCATTATCAACATCTCGTCTATCTCCCGTCACGGCAACATGGGCCAGACTAACTACACTGCAACTAAAGCAGGCGTAGAAGCAATGGCTGTTACCTGGGCGAAAGAACTAGCCCGCTACGGCATCCGCGCTGCATCCATCGCACCGGGTTACATCGGTACTGAGATGGTAATGAGCATGAAGGCTGAAGCACGGGAAAAGATCGAGGCGGGTATCCCTGCTAAGCGTCTGGGCAAGCCTCAGGAGATCGCGAACACCGTTACCTTCATCATGCAGAATGACTATGTAAGTGGTCGGTGCATCGAAGTTGATGGCGCGTTGAGAATCTAATCTGCAAGATTTGATGATTGAAAAAGCTGGCTGTGATGCCGGCTTTTTTGGTTTTAAAGCGCCATCAACTTCAAGTGGCGATAACCAGCATCCTTAATTTATCCGGTGTGAACAACCTCCTTAGTACTTACAGCTAGTGGCTAGAAAAAGCGGAAAAGCCTTCTTTTCAAATTCTCCTGCTCCTTCCCACTCCACACCTCGTAAGATTCGTAGGTTGGGTTAGCGAAGCGTAACCCAACACCTCCCTCAGGATGAGCATAGGTTGTTAAGACCTTTGGCCGCTTAATGATCTTGACCCGCCAATAAAGGCGGAAACGATGTTTAGAAACTCTAAGATAATCAAAAAATAGAGATGGCATCAACGATTCTTGTAGGAGGCGCGCCCTCGCGGCGATGAACTACCATAGGAACTGACATTTATCGCGGCGAGGGCGCCCCTCCTACTGGCCTGCGCTGAACTGCTGTAGCAGTTTCTTCATCTCTGATTTGCGCTCCCGGCTGGCAAAACTATATTCAAAACTATTCGCCGCTAGCTGAACAGCTTGCTCGCGGGTCATACCCAGCCCCTGCTCAAGGGCAATAAAATTCTCCGTCAGATACCCACCAAAATACGCCGGATCATCGGAGTTCACAGTAACCTTCAGCCCCTGTTCCAGCATCTGCAAAATATTGTGCTGGCTCATATCATTGAACACCCGCAACCGGGTATTAGACAGCGGGCATACAGTTAAGGCCATTTTCTCTTTAGCCAGTCGCTGCATCAGCGCGGCATCTTCAGCTGCGCGAACACCGTGATCGATGCGGTCTACTTTTAACAGGTCCAGCGTATCGATTACATTTTGTGCAGGGCCTTCTTCGCCCGCGTGGGCTACTGCTAGCAACCCCATAGAACGGGCTTTAGCGAATACCCGCTCGAACTTGGCCGGTGGGTGACCCTGTTCCGAGCTATCCAGCCCGATACCGATAATTTTATCGAGGTAGGGTTCAGCCTGATGCAGGGTATTCAGTGCCTCTAATTCGCTCAAATGACGCAGGAAGCACATAATCAGACCAGAGCTGATGCCGTACTTTATTTCAGCATCGTGCAGGGCACGGCTAATACCACTGATCACCGTTGCGAATGGCACCGAGCGGTCAGTATGGGTCTGGGGATCAAAAAACGGCTCGATGTGGATAACATTCTGCGCTTTACAGCGTTCGATATAGGCCCAGGTCAGGTCGTAGAAGTCCTGCTCGGTTTGCAGCACCTCAGCGCCCTGGTAATAAAGATCAAGAAAGTCCTGCAGGTTACCAAAGTCATAGGCTTCACGCAGCTGATCTACGGTCTCATAGGGCAGAGTAATCCCATTACGCTGAGCGAACTGGAACATCAATTCAGGCTCCAGGGTACCCTCCAGATGAAGGTGAAGCTCTGCTTTTGGCATAGCATTGAGAAAACTTTCCATAATCTTCCTCTCTACAAAGTCGGAACTATTAAAGTGTATGAAACCACATCAAGAATGCCATTGCTTTATGCGTTTGGATTTAGCTGCGAGTTAGACAACAGATAATATTGCCTCTGCTGTCGATGAAAGGGACAATGGCGATTCAATTATTGAAGGAATCGCTGATGTCACCCACGCAATCCGGATCAGAATCCTGGCTTGAGTCCAGTAAAATCTATCTACATCCAAGGGCTATCACACTTTTCTTTCTCGGTTTTTCTTCCGGCCTGCCCCTGCTTCTGGTTTTCGGAACTCTGTCATTCTGGCTACGTGAAGCAGGTGTTGAACGCAGCCTGATTACTTATTTCTCCTGGGTGGGTCTGGCCTACGGTTTTAAATGGATCTGGGCACCACTCACCGACCGCTTATCTATCCCGCTGCTCTCCCCCCTGTTGGGCAGGCGGCGTAGTTGGCTGGTACTGGCTCAGGTAATGCTAATTCTGAGCTTGTCCGGACTGGCATTCTCTAATCCACTTGAAAATCTTAAGCTGATGGCATTGCTGGCACTGCTCGTTGCCTTCAGTTCTGCCACTCAGGATATTGTAATCGATGCCTACCGCATAGAGTCCGCTGGGGAACGTCTGCAGGCCGCGATGGCCGCCACTTATATGGCGGGTTACCGTATCGCAATGATTGTTGCCGGAGCCGGTGCTCTGGTCGTTGCAGCCTGGGCATCACCCATTGCAGATGCTTACTCTGTCGATGCCTGGCGTACCGCTTACCTGTGCATGTCCGCCCTGATGGGAGTGGGTTTAGTAACCAGTTTAATCATCTCAGAACCGCAACCCGTGGAGATGGATCAGGAGACACTGGAACAACAGCAGAAAGTAATCGAGTTCAGTGAGAGGATGGCTCATCTGCCGCACGGGCTATCACGTTTTCTTGGATGGCTGTATATCGCCATATTCTGTCCCTTCAGGGACTTTACCAGTCGCTATGGCATGCAGGCTATTATTATTCTGGCGCTGATCAGCTGCTATCGGATCTCAGATGTTATCCTCGGGATTATCGCTAACGTTTTCTATGTAGATATGGGCTTCACCAAGGAAGAGATTAGCAAGATCATTAAGGTTTACGGCGTAGTAATGACCATTGTCGGTGCCGGTATTGGCGGCATTCTGGTCAACCGCTTTGGAGTCATGAAGATCCTCTTTAGCGGAGCACTGCTGGTTGCACTGACTAACCTGCTGTTTGCCTGGCTGGCAATGGTGGGCCATGACACCTTTGTACTGACCATAGTGATCTCACTGGATAATCTCAGTGGCGGTATCGCTACTGCCGCTTTTGTTGCATATCTTTCCAGCCTCACCAACATTCAGTATTCAGCGACACAATACGCCCTGTTCAGCTCGGTAATGTTATTGCTGCCTAAATTCCTTGGGGGGTTCTCGGGGGGCTTTGTCGATAACTTCGGTTATATCTGGTTCTTCACCGGGGTGGCGCTACTGGGATTGCCAGTGTTGATACTGGTATGGATGGCGGCCCGGGTAAAACAAAAGACTAGTGAGAAACAGGAGGTTCAGGAGCCAGTCACAGACTCCTGATCGCAGGCAGTTTACCAGGCTCTGTTAATCACGGAAGTTATTGAACTGCAATGGCAGCTCCAGATCAGCTTCACGCAGCAGCGCCATCACCTGTTGCAGGTCATCGCGTTTCTTACCGGTTACCCGCACCTGCTCGCCCTGCACCTGCGTCTGGACCTTCAGTTTGGCATCTTTGATCAGTTTGATAATTTTCTTGCTCAGCGGCTGATCCAGCCCCTGCTTCAGATTGACCAGCTGCCGGGCACGCATATTCGCGGTATGGGCATCGCCTATATCCATACTCTTAATATCGATCTTGCGAGCCACCAGTTTGTTACGCAGGATATCCAGCATCTGCTGCAGCTGAAAATCAACCTCCGCGTTCAGTGTAATCACCTCACCGGACAGTTCAAAGCTGGCCTCGACTTTATTAAAGTCATAACGGGTACCCAGTTCCCGTGAGGCCTGATCAACTGCGTTATTGACTTCATGCATATCCAGTTCAGAAACAATATCAAATGAAGGCATCGCCTTAACTCCTAATCAATATATTGGTTCTGCTTGTCGGGCACTGAGATTTGCCGTGCAGAAACCTTAAAAAATAAATCCTGTTAATGGCCACTATCATACCGTTATGATGGCGATACACCTACACCCAAAAACAGATTCAACAGGTAATTTATGCACTGGCATATTCTGGGCGCCGGCGCCATCGGGCTGCTATGGGCAGGCATGCTCAACCGGGCTGGTTTTACGACTACGCTGCTATTCCGTAACAGTGAAAAACTGGCTGCATTCCAACAAACCGGTAAGCTCTCGCTAACTCAGGCGGCACATCAGGAACAGGATACGCAGCAATACCCGGCCGATGCCCGGCTGGTTTCCGATCCCGGCCGGATCGATAACCTATTGCTCACAACCAAAGCCTTTGCTGCCGTCGATGCCTTTAATACCGTCAAACCTTTTTTATCGGCCGATGCCCGGATACTGCTGTTGCATAATGGCATGGGACCGCAGGAAGCTTTGGCACAGCAAAATCCGGAGCTGAATATCTGGGCCGGCAGTACCACCGATGGCGCTTATCAAAGCGCCCCTTATCAGGTTGTCCAGGCGGGTAAAGGCGAGACCCGGATCGGCGCCCTGAACGGTAATATGAGTGGCCTGTTCCGGCAACTCAGCCCGGCTATCGATAACCTGATCCACGAACCGGACATCATCCCGGTTTTATGGCGCAAGCTGGCTATAAACTGTGCAATCAATCCACTTACAGCGATCTTTAACTGTAAAAATGGCGAGCTGGCTACCAATCCTGAATACCGCAAAGAGATGGCAGAAATCTGTACAGAGGTGGAACAGGTTGCCCGTGCACTGGGGATAACACTATTTGAGAAGCCGCTGATAGAGCAAGCCTGCCATGTAGCTACCGTCACCGCCCGGAACAGCTCCTCGATGCAACAGGACGTCATGCACCGGCGGCCGACAGAGATCGACTCAATCACCGGGTTTCTCTGCCAGCAAGCTGCTATAGCAGGTATCGATGTGCCCGCTAACCAGCAACTGCTGATGCAGGTCAGGAAACTCCAACCGGAAACAAATATACAGGATCGATAAAAAAACCTGAGAGCAGGCCTGAAGTCGTTTAATCTTCTGCTGCAGGCCGTCATCTGGAATCTACAGTAGGTTATTGCTTCTGATAGCCTTTGCATTATTCAATCTGTGCTACCATTTTTCTGAAGAGAATTTGAGCAGGAGTCCCTATCTATGGCTAACCGCCTGACCCGAATCTATACCCGTACCGGCGATAAAGGCACTACGTCTCTGGCCAGCGGTGCCAAAGTAGCCAAGAATCATCCCCGTATCGAAGCCCTGGGCGATACCGATGAGCTTAACTGTTTGCTGGGTCTGTTGCTGGCGGAGCTGCCTGCGGCTGATGAGCTGAAGTCAATTCTGACACAGTGCCAGAACGATCTGTTCGACCTGGGTGGCGAACTGGCAGTAGCGGATGATAACTACAAGGTGATCACCGCTGAGGTTATCGCAGAAATGGAACAGCAGATCGATAATCTGAACCGCGAACTGCCACCGCTGAAAGAGTTCATCCTGCCCGGAGGTAGCCGTGCAGCAGCTCTATGCCATCAGGCACGCAGCATCTGTCGCCGTGCAGAACGCAGGATAGTTGAACTTGCCCACGAAGAAACGGTCAACCCTGAAGGCGCAGCTTACCTGAATCGATTATCCGATCTGTTATTTGTTGCCGCGCGCGTTCTGGCTCGGCGAAACGACGGCCAGGAAGTTCTTTGGCAGCCGCGAAAACCAGTTTAAAATAACGGCCAGGAAATTCTTTGGCAGCCAATTACCTGGTAAGCCAGCAACCCCGTAAACCTGTTAAGAGATACCAACCCCATGCGATCCATTCTGATTCTACTCTCCGCTTTGCTACTATCACCGATAGCATTAGCCGATTGTTCCGATGAGCAAACCTGGTGCAACACTAAGTGTGAAGTAAAACACCTGGGGGATGACGCTGCTATCACCGGATGCAAATCAAAATGCGTTGCCGCCCGCGCCGCCTGCAGTACTAAATCAGGAGCCGAAACAGCCGTTGAAGCGAGCAAGAAAGCGTTAAAAAATACTGAATCATTCTTTAAAGGGCTAACTGAGTAAGCCAGAAAACCGGTTGGCCACAACAGAGATCATCGACCGGGTAACCAGTTAATGAACGCCACTGATGCCCAGCCTTTGCCGTCATCACCGCCCTGTTCATTATCAAATCCCAGCTGGATCCGGCTCAGACTGGCATGGTCCAGCTGCAGAGTCGACCAGCTAGACGACGGCAGCCGCAACACTTGCGCCAGAATCCCACGAATTACTCCGCCGTGACTCACCACCAGCAGATTGTCATCTTCACCAGCCAGCACCTGATCCAAAAATTCAGCTATGCGGGACTGAAGCTCAGCAATAGTCTCCCCACCCGGCGGAGGATTCTCTTCCGGGGTACGCCAGAAAGCCTCGGCCTGTTGCGGAAAATCACGCCATACAGCACTGACATCACGCCCTTCCCAATCCCCGAAATCGATCTCCCTCAGGTTTTGATCTAGCATCAACGGCACATTTCCTGCCGTAGCGAAATTCTGGGCAAAACCACTACAACGCTGCAGTGGTGAGCTAAACACTTTCTGCCAGACCGAAGCTGAGCTGAAATCGCTAACCGTTTGCTTCATCTGCCTGGCGCCTTCTGCACTCAGGGCAGAATCGGTTGTACCCCGATAGATCGGGCCGCCCTCTGTTGCGCCATGGCGAAGCAGATCAATGGTGATCACCCGGTTATCCATTTGCCTCTCCCGCTCCGTTTGGAGCAATTTTAAAAAATGCCTGCATGTCTGATCCGATACTTCTGAGCGTGCATATCGGACTCTTGCAACCAATTCAGATACGTTATGTTGATATCACCTTATGAAGGCTACCGGCTTTCCCTGACATTCTGCAACGTATCACACATCGCTTCGGCACCATCCAGAATCCGCATGGTCGGCCGGTACAGCAGATCTTCATTGAGCTGATAGAACTGATCGCTCTTAGCGGCACTAAGCGTATGCCACTGCTGCCATTGTTCGGCCCAGTCCTGTGGAATATTTTTCCTACCCGTCAGGATCACTTCGGGATCAACTGACAGTACCGACTCGACGCTTAATCGGGGGACCGGTTCGGCATGCCCGGTAAACAGGTTTTGTCCTCCGCACAGGCTTATTATCTGATCAATTAACTGGCTGTGGTTTATTGTCATCAACGGTTTATTCCAGAGCTGGTAAAACACCCGCACCGACGCCTGTCCCGCGTACTTCCTATGCAACTCAGCCAGCCTGAAATCAAACCGTTGCGCTAATGCTTCACCCTCACTACGGCCAGTCAGGATACCAAAGCTACGTAAATTAGCGGGTATATCTTTCAGCAGGTGCGGATCCGAATAATAAACAGGAAGCCCCAGCGCTTCGAGCCGTTCCAACTGAATCCGGGGATTACCGTCCGGCCAGCCGATTACCAGATCCGGCTGCAGGGCGATAATCGCTTCAATATTGAGGGATTCATAATTACCGATAACCGGCAGTTCAAGGGCTTCGGCAGGGTAATCGCTATGGCTGGTGACGCCGACAACTTGTGGCCCTGCTCCGACCGCAAACAGGTTTTCGGTGATGTGCGGTGACAGTGAAACCACCCGCTGCGCCGGTTGAGCAAGATCAAGCACCCGGCCCCGGTTATCTGTCACACTGATTTCAGCTAAAGCGGACTCTGTAACAAGCAAAAACAGGAACAACTTAACAAAGATGTATTTATAATGCATAATTAGTCCGCAATTGAATTAACAACGCAATTTTACTCTATTCAGCATCAAAACGGTCGTAGATTTCATGCAGATTCAGGAACCCAGAGACCCTAAGGGGTTTGCTTTATTTAACCTAGGCTTCCGGCCTTTCTTCCTTCTTAGCGCAGCATCGGCACTGGTTCTGATGCTGATCTGGCTGATGATGCTGGGTAAAGGCGATTCCGCTCACAACTATTATCTACTGAATCAGTACTGGCATGGACATGAGATGCTATTCGGCTATGCCATCGCCGTCATCGCAGGCTTTCTGCTTACCGCGGTACGCAACTGGACATCGATCCAGACCCCGTACGGAGCCACTCTGGCAGGCATCACCGCAGTATGGTTTCTGGGTAGAATACTACCGTTTTTCAGCGCTGTTGTTCCGGATTATGTAATCGCTGCTGCTGACCTGGCCTTTCTACCGCTGGTTGCCCTCGGCATCGGACTGCCTATCGTTCGCTCCGGCAATTATCGTAACCTGGTGTTTATCGTAATTTTGCTGGCGATGACCGTAGCCAACCTGTTGGTTCACCTACAGCTGCTGGGTTACACCGAAAACACTTTAGCCGCCGGACTGCAGATGTCGCTAGCTCTTATCGTCACCGTCATGGTCGTGATGGGTGGACGGGTTATTCCCTTCTTCACCGAACGGGCGCTGGGTGTTTTTCAGGCTAAAAAATATGACTGGCTGGAGAAATCCGTTATCCCACTGGCCTTTGGCTGGCTGTTTGCCGACCTGCTGATACCACAAGAATCAGCCCTGCAGTCAATCACTTACCTGCTGGCAGGTATCAACGGTATCGTACATTTGATTCGGGTCGCTGGCTGGTTCCACCCTCGCATGCTCCGCAACCCGTTAATCTGGGTGTTGCATGTTGCTTACCTGTTTATCCCGCTGGGTTTCATCCTGTTCGCGCTGAGCGACCTGCTGAATATCTCAATTTACCTGTCCACCCATGCTTTTGCCGCCGGAGCGATAGGCTCCATGACCCTTGGCATGATGGCACGTGTATCCCTGGGCCACACCGCACGCCAACTGAAAGTTTCAAAACTTGTGGTTGCATCATTCCTGCTGATGGCCGTCGCCGGTGTGATCCGGATACTTCTGCCGATGATTCCGGGAATGTACATGATGGGTCTGCATATCTCCGGCGGGCTGTGGATTATTTCCTGGGCGCTATTTTTGGTGCCGTACACCCCAATACTCATCAGACCTAGAATGGATGGACAGTTTGGCTAGTTTCGATCAGGCCAGACCGCGGCTTCGCCGCTCGCTAGAACGTCGCTGCGCGCCTTGCTAGTGGCTAGAAAAAGCGGAAAAGCCTTCTTAAGCGGGTATCTTCGGATAGCCGCTTTTTTTTGCTTTGTAAGCAAGTATTGAAGATTGGTATTGCACTGTAACTCATCACTTGTAGTCGGGTCATTACTCAACCAAACTTATGCTTCAGCACAACGTTAAGCTGTAGAGCCTCAGAATGAAAATAGTGTTTCTTACATTAATTTTTCTATCATCTTTTGCCAGGGCAGAAGACTGTGAAATAACAGGCCAGGCCATTCTTTGGGCATACGACGCCTGTTTTTGGAAGCATGAAACTGATGACTCAATTCATCCCGGAGTAATTGAGTGCGTAAGAGATTCACAAAAAGAAATTAAGTCGCATGGCGAATGCCCGGCAAGGCAGTTATTTAAATCCCGGATTTGTGATTTAGCTAAAAGGTGGAGCCTGACTGAACCTGATCCAGAAACCTGCATGGCCATAGATAAGCCTCTGGGACCTGCCGTTAAAGAGGGCGGCATATAAAAACGTTCCGTTTATTCTCTATCACTGTCAGTATGAATAACAAAAAAGGAGACCAACGGTCTCCTTTATGCTTTTTCTAGCCACTAGCAAGGCGCGTAGCGACGTTCTAGCGAGCGGCAAAGCCGCGTTCTAGCCACTTATTTATTAGGATCTACGAGAGTACGCCCCTGAATCTTACCTGCAATAATATCCGCCGCCGCTTGCGGCACTTCCGACAAACCGACGACATTACCGATATCCCCCAACGCGGACTCAGGCAGATCGGTCAGCAGACGATTCCAGGCCTGGGTACGAATATCCACAGGGCACATCACCGAGTCGACACCCTGCAGACGGACGTTACGCAAGATAAACGGCATAACAGTAGTTGGCAATTTAAAACCACCAGCCAGACCGCAGGCTGCAACTACACCACGATAATCTGTTTCCGCCAGAACCCGAGCCAGAATAGCATCGCCCACAGTATCGATAGCACCTGCCCAACGTTGTTTTTCTAGCGGACGCGACTTCTCGGCCATCTCTTCGCGGGATAATAGTTCACTGGCACCCAGAGAGCGCAGATAGTCATGAGTTGATTCGCGGCCGGTCACAGCGGCAACGGTGTAACCTAACTTACTCAGGATCGCTACGGCAACACTGCCAACACCGCCGGCAGCACCGGTTACAACTACAGCGCCTTTATCTGGTGTAATCCCCCCCTCCTCTAGCGCCATCACACACAGCATCGCGGTGAGGCCTGCTGTGCCAATTGTCATAGATTTCTGGGCATCCATGCCGGTCGGCATTTTGACCAGCCACTCAGGCTTCAGGCGGGCAAACTGGCTGTAGCCCCCCCAGTAACGCTCACCGACACTCCAACCGGTCATGATCACCTGATCACCTGGCTGAAAATCGACAGAGCGAGACTCTTTTACGGTGCCCGCCAGATCAATTCCCGGTACCATCGGGAAGCTATGCACAATTTTTCCAGTTCCGGTTACAGCCAGGCCATCCTTGTAGTTCAGCGATGAATAGCTGACTTCTACCAGCACATCTTCATCCGGCAGATCGACCAGATCCAGTTGTTTAACTTCGGACAGAGTCTTGCCGTCCTGTTGATCCAGCACTAGTGCATTAAACATAACTAACCTCGCTTATTAGCAGCCTGTAACGGTAATTCTGACAGGGCTTTCTATTTGTCTTACAAATTTACATTAGAGCAATATAACCTGTTTTTATTTGTCTTACAAATTAACAATAAGCCGTATCTATGGAATAATGGCTGCCTAACTATAGTTGTAAAAACAGGAATTCATCTGTGAATCTGGAAATCGAACCCGTCGCACAACGCAGCTTGTCCAGCCAGATTGCTGACCAGATCCGTCAGGCGATCATGGATGGTTCACTAAAAGCCGATGATCGCCTGCCAACCGAAGGCGAACTCGCGCAGCGCTATCAGGTATCACGCCCGACTATACGCGAAGCACTGAAGCGGCTGGCTGCACAAAACCTGGTACGCTCCCGCCGCGGCCCTACAGGTGGTACATTTATTAACCGTCCTTCGGCAGCTGACCTGAGTGATGCCCTGAGCAGCGCCACCACGTTGCTGGTCGGCATGGATGCTTTCTCCATGGATGAGATTAACCAGACCCGCCTGCTGATGGAACAAAACTGCATCCGTCTGGCGGCAGATGCGATCACTTCAGAACAGCTACAACAACTTGAGCAGGAATTGGATACTCAGCAGCAACCGCAACTCAGCCCGGAAGAGTTCTGCGCGTCGGATGTCCGCTTCCATCGTACTATCGCCGAAGCTTCGGCTAACCAGCTACTCAGCTTTATCATGTTCAGTATTATCGAAGCGCTACAGCCGATCAGTAATATGGTTACCTTCCGATTCCGTGAACGTTCGGTGATTATTGATCAGCATCAGCGCATGCTCCGCGCCTTACAAAATAGTGATGCGGAACTGGCTTGCGCGGTACTGCGTGAACAGATTAATTATCTGGCTGAGAAATATGCCGAAGTACAGCAATGGCGCGATAACCGGGAGCCGGTAAAACCTGCTCAGTAGCATTGATCCGACGCAGCTGATCGACCAATTTAGCATAGGCATTGCTATGACTTTGGGGTATTCTTTGGCTTACGCTTTCTGATAGTAATTTATGGTTTAAAAAGCGACTTAAGGAGTCTTTGTGGAAGATAACAGCGTCTGGATTATCGGTATCGTCACCCTGGCAGTCGGCGCCCTGATAGGTTACCTGCTGGGCCGTTCGGGTGAAAATTCGAACAAGCAACAACAACTGATCGATCAGCTCAATGAGTCACAACGCGAGCTGACCGAATATAAAGACCAGGTTAATAATCATTTCGAGCAAACCGCCGATCTGGTTAACAATCTGACTGAGAGTTACAAGGCAGTTCACCAACATCTGGCTAAAGGTTCCGAGGCATTATGCCTCACCGAACACACCCCGGTTGAACTGGATAAAGCACCTTTGCAATCCCGTATTCAGGACAATCCTGAAACAGAAGCGAAAGCGGAGATCCCAACAGTCACCGACGAAGTCAGCAGCCCTGAATCCGCACCTGCCGAGCCAGAAGTCGTTGAGCCACCACGGGACTACGCGCCGAAGAAAGCAGATGAAGAGGGTACTCTCTCTGAGAGCTATGGTCTGAAGAAAGAGCCGGTCGAGGAAGAGGAAGATATTCCGGTACTGAAAGATCATATTCCCGGTAACGCATTGCGTGATGATGAGCATAAGCAAAGCGCATAATAATTCTGCTTAGCCCTTAAGAAACTACTCATAACACTACAAACCCGGTTTTTAGACCGGGTTTTTTATATCTACAAACTGATGCTCCAGATCAAACTCAGCAGCCAGCGCCTGTCCCAACGCCTGCACACCATAACGCTCAGTCGCATGGTGACCGGCAGCGAAGTAATGAATACCAAGCTCTCTGGCACTATGCACCGTCGGTTCTGATATTTCTCCTGAAATATAGGCATCCAAACCCTGCTCAGCCGCCTGATCGATGTAGTCCTGCGCGGCACCGGTACACCAGCCAACCGATTCAATCAGTTCTGGACCAGCGTCAATATGCATCACCTCCCGCCCCAGCACTGCACTGATATGGCTGGCAAACTCCGTCGCCGTTACAGGCTTTGTCAGGCGTCCGGTCAGGCCGATACTAAGAGGGTTATCCGGCTCAAGGCCGGCAACGGTTTCAAGTCCAAGTAACTCAGCCAATTGCGCATTATTCCCCAGCTGCGGGTGCCCGTCTAATGGCAGGTGATACGCCAGCAGGCTGATATCATTTACCAGCAACGTTTTCAGGCGCTGTTTTTTTATTCCGCAAATCTGCGGTGCCTCACCTTTCCAGAAGTAGCCGTGGTGTACCAGGACCAGATCAGCCTCCAGCTCAACCGCCCGGTCAAGCAAGGCCTGACTGGCTGTTACACCACTGACAATACGCGATACCTGATCTTTGCCTTCCACCTGAAGACCGTTAGGACAATAATCCCGGTAGCGCTCCGGCGTCAGTAACTGGTTACTGTATTTAATAATTTCCTGCAGAGATGTGGCCATAATGGTTATCTTTCTTTTTCCAAAATTCTGTATAATTCTAAGAACACTCGAAAAGCTTTACCACCGTTATAAAGGCAAAATCGATGCGACGTCTTTCATTTCTGGTCTGGCCGATACTCTCTGGTATTCTGGCAGCCGTTATTTTGCTTAATTATCTGCCGGAGATGTTTGCTCCGCAGATCAATACGGTGGAGATTCGTGAAACTCCTGCGCAGAATAGCAACCTGTCGCTCTCCGGCCCGGTATCTTATGCCGATGCAGTTGAGCATGCCGCCTACAGTGTCGTCAACATCTACACCCGCACTGTTATTCCGAAAAATGAAAACCCACTGTATAACGATCCTGACTTCCGTAAATTCTACGAGGGTAAAAACAGCGGTAAAGAGCGAATCCAATCCAGCCTGGGTTCCGGTGTAATCCTCACCTCCGATGGTTATATCGCTACTAATAACCATGTTATTTCCGGCGCTGGCAGCGTTGTCGTTGCCCTTAAGGATGGCCGCGAAGCACTCGCTAAGATTGTCGGTGTCGATCCTGAAACAGACCTTGCAGTACTCAAGATCGAACTGCAGAACCTGCCCAGCATTACGCTCAGTTCATCCGCCAATCTTCGGGTCGGCGACGTCGCACTGGCAATCGGCAATCCGTTCGGCGTGGGACAGACAGTGACTATGGGAATCATCAGTGCCACCGGCCGTAACCAGCTGGGGCTGAATACTTATGAAGACTTTATTCAGACCGATGCAGCCATTAACCCCGGCAACTCCGGAGGTGCCCTGATTGATGCCCGTGGTAACCTGATCGGTATTAATACCGCTATATTCTCACGTACCGGAGGATCTCAGGGGATCGGCTTCGCGATTCCTTCGGACCAGGCCAAACAGGTCATGCAGGACCTGATTCAGCACGGCCGGGTTATCCGTGGCTGGGTCGGCGTTGAAGTACAGGAGATGACCAGCCAACTGGCCGAATCATTTGGCCTTAAAGAGAGCCACGGCCTGATTGTTGCCGGTATCTTCCGTAACGGACCGGCCCACAAGGGCGGCCTGCTACCCGGAGATATTATGCTGGAGATCGCCAACGAAAAAGTGATCGACAGCTTCAGTTCAATGAACAAAGTGGCGCGGATGCCGCCTGACAGTGTGGTGCCAATTAAAGTATGGCGTAATGGCGAATATATTAATCTTGAAATCATTGTTGCAGAACGGCCGCAGCGGCAGCCACAGAAACAACCTTCACAGTCACAGAACAAGTAGCGACAATTCAAAACAAAAAAGCCCTGCAAGTGCAGGGCTTTTTATTAACTGGAACTAAGCAACAACTTAATCCTTGATACGGTACTCAGCAGAGCGGGCGTGAGCTGTCAGACTCTCACCACGGGCCAGCACGGAAGCGATTTTACCCATGTCCGATGCTCCCTGATGGGAGAAGTTGATCAAAGAAGAGCGCTTCTGGAAATCATACACCCCTAAAGGTGAGGAAAAACGTGCAGTACCCGATGTCGGTAGTACGTGGTTAGGACCGGCACAATAGTCACCCAGCGCTTCAGCAGTATAACGCCCCATAAAGATGGCTCCGGCATGACGAATCTGTGGCAGCAATGCTTCAGGATCTTCGATAGACAGTTCAAGGTGCTCAGGCGCTATCCGGTTACACACTTCAGCCGCGTCATTCAGATCAGCAACTTTGATCAGCGCGGCCCGGTCAGCCAGAGATTTAGTAATGATCTCCTCGCGCTCCATGGTCGGTAACAATTTCTGAATGCTCTGCTCTACCCGATCCAGGAAGTCAGCATCAGGGCTCAACAGAATAGATTGAGCATCTTCATCATGCTCCGCCTGAGAGAACAGGTCCATCGCAATCCAGTCGGGATCGGTCTGACCATCGCAGATCACCAGAATTTCCGAAGGGCCGGCGATCATATCAATACCAACAGCGCCAAACACTGCACGTTTAGCCGTGGCCACGAAAATATTACCTGGGCCAACGATCTTATCGACCTTTGGTACTGTTTCAGTTCCATAGGCCAGTGCCGCCACTGCCTGCGCACCACCAATGGTAAAAGCACGGTCAACACCAGCCAGCGCGGCAGCAGCCATCACCAGCTGATTTACTTCGCCGTCCGGCGTCGGTACGACCATGATCAGTTCACCGACACCAGCAACTTTAGCCGGAATCGCATTCATCAGTACTGATGATGGATAGGACGCTTTGCCTCCGGGCACGTAGAGTCCTGCTTTATCCATCGGCGTAATCTTCTGCCCCAGGACGGTGCCATCAGCCTCG
This sequence comes from Amphritea sp. HPY, assembly GCF_050870985.1. Taxonomy (NCBI): domain Bacteria; kingdom Pseudomonadati; phylum Pseudomonadota; class Gammaproteobacteria; order Oceanospirillales; family Oceanospirillaceae; genus Amphritea; species Amphritea sp. HPY. Next base: position 3,352,507 of record NZ_CP194015.1, read on the forward strand.
GCATACTGCCAGGACTCACCCTTCTGACGCTCATGGTAGTCACGCACGCGTTCAGCAGCCACTGTCAGCGCATGGCGCTGATCATCGGGCAAGGTATCCAGCGCCTGCTGAAGATCTTCCTGAGTCAGCTCAAGCTCACTCATTGCGCCTGCATTCAGGCGATCGAAACGGTTAGTGAATTCGATAACCGCACTGTCACCTTCGCGCTTAACCCGCGCCAGAATATCGTTAACGATGCCGTTAACCTGGTCATTAGATACTGACTCCCAGGCTAACAGCTTATCCAGCTGTTCACTGAAGTCAGCCTGACTGTTATCCAGTCGTAAGATCTCAACATTGGCCATTATTTTTCAGCCTTTTCTTTACCAGCGCTGTCTTTACGCGCTTCAACTGCGGCAGACAGAAGATCAATAATCGGCTGGATCTGGCGGTGTTTCATCTTCATTGCGGCTTTTCCAACCACCAGGCGGGAGCTGATATAACCAATATCTTCCATCTGCTCCAGGCCATTAGCCCGCAGCGTGTTGCCAGTATCGACAATATCAACGATACGATCGGCCAGCCCCATAATAGGGGCCAGCTCCATCGCACCATACAGTTTGATAATATCGACCTGACGCCCCTGACGGGCAAAGTATTCTTTAGTGACATTGACAAATTTAGTCGCCACTTTCATGCGCCCTTCAACTTCACTGGCATTCTTCATTCCGGCAACCATCAAACGGCAGCAGGCGATATTCAGATCCAGCGGTTCGTAAAGGCCCTTAGCGCCATATTCAAGCAGCACATCTTTACCTGCCACACCCATATCCGCACCGCCATGCTCAACATAGGTCGGTACATCGGTAGCCCGGATCACAACCAGCTTAATGTTGTCATGATTGGTATCGAAGATCAGCTTGCGACTGCTGAAAATATCTTCAGCCGGAACAATATCAGCCGCCTCTAGCAGAGGTAGCGTATCTTTCAGAATGCGTCCCTTAGACAGGGCAATTGTCAGTTTCTGTTTCATATTCGCTGTTTCGTTACCACTTGGATTCATAGACCCCTGCTCTTATAGTGGCAGGAGTCTGTGAACATTCTGTTAATCTTTATGACTTAAGCTGAGAGCCCGGTTGTACAGTCTAATCCTGCGAACCCGGTTAGCCCGGTACACGCTTGATTTTGGCACCCAGCAACTGCAGCTTTTCTTCGATACATTCATAGCCACGGTCGATATGGTAGATCCGCTCGATCATGGTATCGCCTTTAGCGACCATAGCCGCAATTACCAGGCTGGCCGATGCCCGCAAGTCTGTCGCCATTACCGGAGCAGCTGTCAGCTCTTCAACACCTTCGATGATCGCAGTATTTCCATCGATAGTAATCTTGGCTCCCATCCGGATCATCTCTTGCATGTGCATGAAACGATTTTCGAAAACGGTTTCCTTGATTACACTGACGCCTTCTGCAACGATATTCATCGCTGCAAACTGAGCCTGCATATCCGTAGGAAAAGCGGGGTAAGGTGCTGTTGTCAGGTTAACCGCCTTTGGCCGTTTACCTTTCATATCCAGAGAAATCCAATCTTCGCCGACTTCTATCTCAGCGCCGGCTTCCTGCAGTTTCTGCAACACGGCATCGAGAATATCAACTCGGGTATTCTTAACTCGAACAGAGCCGCGTGCAGCCGCTGCAGCAACCAGGTATGTACCGGTTTCAATGCGGTCGGCAATAACCGGAAAATGGCAGTTTTTCAGCGATGCCACACCGTTAACCGTAATAGTATCAGTACCGTGGCCTCTGATATCCGCACCCATAGCGATCAGGAATTCCGCCAGGTCGACGATTTCAGGCTCACGGGCAGCGTTCTCTATTATACTCTGACCTTCTGCCAGGGCCGCTGCCATAAGGATGTTTTCGGTTCCGGTTACGGTCACTACATCAAAGAATACCCGACCTCCTTTCAGGCGACCATCGCAAGTCGCACGGATAAAGCCCTCTTCAACGGTAATTTCAGCACCCAGCGCTTCAAGGCCTTTGAGGTGCAGATCAACCGGACGACTACCGATTGCACAACCACCCGGCAGCGAAACTTCAGCATGACCGTAATGCGCAACCAAAGGCCCCAGCACCAGGATAGATGCACGCATGGTTTTAACTAATTCATAGGGTGCTACAGTCGAAGTAAGGGTCCGGGCATCGATCTCAACATTGAGTTTTTCATCGATGGTCAGGTCCACTCCCATCTGCCGTAATAGCTCCAGCATGGTCGTAATATCATGCAGGTGAGGCAAATTACTGATCGTCACCGGCTCGTCGGCTAGCAGTGTCGCAGCAAGAATTGGCAACGCAGAGTTTTTCGCACCGGAGATTTTAACATCACCGCTAAGATCATAGCCGCCGCTTATAATCAGCTTATCCATCTTAATACCCCTGAAATCAGTTTTGCTGCTCAGCCCACTGAGCACGCGTGAAGGTCTTGATCGTCAGAGCATGGATACTGCCATCAGCAATCTGGTCTGACAGGCATTGATAAACCACCTGCTGCTTTTTGACCGGACGCAGGCCTTCAAACAGATCGCCGACGACGGTGACCTGAAAGTTGCAACCTTCACCTTCCGGGTAAACATCACAACCATCCAGCTTGGATTCCAGAATCTGCTTCACTTCTTCAATTTGCATGCAAGATACCGATAAAATTGGGGAAAATAGTAAACCGGAAATGATATCCGATTATCAAAAAAAAGGCGATATTTAGGTCTGTTCCGGGCTAATTTAGTTGCGCTGATTAAAATGACGGATTATTGAAACCAGCTGCAATTAACTGCATACAACCGTATATAACTACAGCAACAAACTACTCTTTTCTAAGCCGACCAGCTGAGCAATCGACTTCAGTTCCGCAGGAACATTTTTCACTTCAAGCTTAATCCCAACAGCGTCTGCTTTGCGTTCGAAACAAAGCCACAATGACAAAGCCGAGCTATCCAGCCGGGTAACGCCTGCAAAGTCGATACACAGCGCCCCCTGAGCAGTGGCAATTGACCGCTCAACACTATCACGTACCGCCGTAATCGTACTGAACACCAGCTCGCCCTCAAGTAGAATTGAACCCGGCTTCGCTTGTACTGCGAAGGCACCCATCAGGCACCCTCTTCCTTAGCATCAGTGGATACCAGTGCTTCCCAGTCGCTAATTACCTGGCCGACATTACCTTTAGTACGGGAGACCATATCGGCAAACTGGTTCTTAAAATTCAGGCGCAGGTTAATACCATCCACCAGCACGTTAACCAGCTTCCAGCTCTCGTCCTGCTTCAGCATGTAATATACCAGCGTGTATTTCGTGCCATTGCCAGAATATACATAGACACTGACAATCTGCTTATTTGGCTTCGGGCTTGGTTTACCCTGCGGAGCCATTTCGTAACGTACTATGCCAAAACCTGACAATGATTTGGCATAGGTTCTGATCAGAGTATTCTTAAATGCCCTGCTAAAGGTCTGCTGCTGTTCTGCAGAAGCCTTACGGTAATACTTACCCATCACCCGCTTGGAGATATATGGAAAATCCACTACCGGATTCAAAATCGATTCTATCTCAGCCATCAGCGGATCGACTTCCTGATACGCTGGATCATCAAGAATCCCCATTAACTGTGATGACGCCTGGTCAACAGTCGCCTGAGCTTCCTGCCAGGACGCCTGCACTGCAGTCAGGGGAGCCAGACCTATAACGCATAGCAATGCGATTGCCAGTCTTTGTAACATGTTCATCTTCTTTTACTCGGTAGCCTGGTTAAACAAGAACTTACCAATCAACTCTTCAAGCACCAGAGCTGACTGGGTGTCTTCAATATAATCGCCATTCCCTAGCATCTCGTCATCAGCACCCGTAGTGATACCGACATACTTTTCCCCCAGCAACCCTGCCGTAAGGATTGACGCTGAACTATCCAGCGTCAGGTAGTCAACATTATCCTGAATTTCCATCTCAACCAGCGCCATCAGCTGGTCTTTATCCAGCGTAATCGACGTAACTTGCCCTATATGTACCCCGGCCATAGTCACTTTAGAGCGCGCAGTCAGGCCACCAATATTCTCAAACAGTGCATATACTTTGTATGATGCTGTCTGTTGCGACAGATTCATTCCACTGACATTTAAAGCCAGCACAGCCAACGCCAAAGCGGCCGCCAACATAAATACACCCACTCCCAGTTCCAGTCCCCGGATACGCATGCTTAAAAATCTCCAAACATCAAAGCAGTCAAAATAAAATCAAGCCCCAGTACAGCCAGCGAAGAGTAAACTACCGTTTTAGTCGTCGCCTGACTGATTCCCTCAGAGGTAGGAACCGCATCGTAACCCTGAAAAATAGCAATCCAGGTCACTACAAAACCAAAAACCTGAGCTTTTATCAGGCCATTTACCACATCTTCTGAAAAATCAACGGAGTTCTGCATATTAGACCAGAACGACCCTTCGTAGATACCAAGCCAGTCAACACCTATCAGCATGGCTCCCCAGATCCCCACTGCACTGAAAATCATCGACAGCAGTGGCAAACTGATAAAACCTGCCCAGAAGCGGGGTGCAATAATGCGCCGCAACGGATCAACACCAATCATCTCCATACTCGACAGCTGTTCCGTCGCCTTCATAAGACCGATCTCAGCAGTCAGCGCCGAGCCGGCCCGACCAGCGAACAACAATGCAGCAACCACCGGAGACAGTTCACGCACCAGACTCAGGGCAACCATCTGCCCCACTGCCTGTTCAGAACCATAATCCACCAGAATGGTATAGCCCTGCAGGCCCAGCACCATACCTATAAACAACCCGGAAACAACAATAATAACCAGCGATAACACGCCGACAAAGTACAACTGTTTAATCAATAACGGAAACGACTCTGCAGGCGTCGGTCGGGCTATAATCGCCTGCATCAAAATCTGTCCGGAGCGCCCTAAAGCTGACAGTTTATGGACGCCAATACGACCAAATGTCTGAATCTGTTGCAACATAATTTACTGCCCCTTCATCAATTCAGACTGATAGTCATCAGCAGGAAAATGAAACGGTACAGGTCCATCGGGCAATCCTTCCATAAACTGTTTAACCTGCGAAGAAACGACCTGCCGTAATTCCTCCGGTGTCCCCTGGGCAATGACTTTAGAATCCGCGACCAGGTAAATGTAGTCAGCAATGCCAAGCGTTTCCTGAATATCGTGAGAGACAATAATACTGGTATGCCCCAGCGCCTGATTAAGTCGACGGATCAGATTCACCAGCACCCCCATTGCGATCGGATCCTGACCGGTAAAAGGTTCGTCATACATAACCAGATCCGGATCCAGCGCTATCGCTCTGGCCAGGGCAACCCGGCGCGCCATGCCCCCAGACAGCTCACTGGGCATCAATTTATACGCCCCACGCAAACCTACCGCCTGTAGCTTCATCAATACTACATCGCGAACCATATCCTCCGGCAGATCGGTATGCACCCGCAACGGAAATGCGACGTTTTCAAACACCGACATATCGGTAAACAGGGCACCACTCTGGAACAGCATGCCCATTTTTTCCCGCGCATCGAAAAGATCTTTACGGTTAAGCTCTGGAATATTATCGCCATCAAGCCATATATCCCCTGAGTCTGGCATCAACTGACCGCCTATCAACTTCAGCAGCGTTGTTTTACCGGTGCCACTAGGTCCCATGATCGCAGTGATTTTACCGCGGGGAATCTGGATATCTACATCCTGAAAAATTGTCCGCTCACTGCGACTGAATGTCAGTTTCTGAATATCTATAATGATATCGTCAAAATGTTTCATTGAAGACTTACTCATCAAGCGAAAGGATGAAAACGGATGATAATCGGACAAAGCCCCCTGCCTTGTCTGCACCAGCTCCCGAATTCCCCTTATTTTCCGGAGATTTACTACTTAGTAACTGAGGCTGTGCACTATAACATTCTCTCTATCAAACGTGAATTAAATCGACACTCGGGCCAGCTTCCTCTTGCACTGACTGGCGATAATTCATTAAATAGGCCTCCGTTTTAATAACAGCTGAATATTACTCTCAATGCTATATCCCATTATTGCTCTACTGATCGGTTTTATTGTCCTGGTTTGGAGTGCCGATCGTTTTGTTATCGGCGCCGCAGGTACCGCCCGGAATTTCGGTATGTCACCGATGTTGATAGGCCTTACTGTCGTATCCTTCGGCACCTCAGCACCGGAGATGCTGGTCTCTGGGATGGCAGCTACAACAGGCGCGGGCAGCCTTGCCGTCGGTAACGCACTTGGTTCTAACATCGCCAACATCGGCCTGGTGCTGGGTGTTACTGCATTGATCGCCCCACTGCCGGTCAGATCAAGCGTGTTAAAAAGAGAAATCCCACTACTTCTGGCTATTACTCTTTTGGCCGGCGGCGTCCTGTACGATCTTTATCTGGGACGGATCGATGCGATAGTTCTGGCACTGTCACTTATCGCTTGCCTGTTCCTGTTTGCCCGATTCCAGAAGAGCGCTTCTGAGCAGGATATCGCAGACGAAACCGAAGAACTTCCCGAGTTGCCGACCGGCCAGGCAATATTCTGGCTGATCTTTGGCCTGGCCCTGCTGGCCGGCAGCTCCAGAGTACTGGTGTGGGGAGCGACTGAAATCGCGACAATTCTTGGCGTCAGTGAACTTATTATCGGACTGACAATCGTAGCTATAGGTACCAGTCTGCCAGAGCTGGCTGCGTCTGTTGCCAGCGCCCTGAAAGGCCATACTGACATCGCCCTGGGTAATATTGTCGGCTCTAACATTTTCAATATTGCTGCGGTGATGGCGGTACCGGGATTCCTCGCTCCAGTAACGCTGGATAGCGTTGTCTTATGGCGAGACTACGGCGTGACTTTTGCGTTAACAGCAGTCCTTGCTATCCTCGCCTTGCTGCAAAAACCACCTCGTATCAGTAAGATAGAGGGCGGCGTGTTAGTCTTGGGATATGCAGCCTATCTCTATCTGCTATACACTATGAGCGTTTAAACCATTTACCAACAGTCTGAGTCTGAATATTACCAATGACCGAACACTTCAATTTTATCGACTCTGCCCGTCGTACTATCAGCCTGGAAAGAGATGCGGTTGATGCCCTGTTACAACAACTGGATGGTGATTTCACCAGGGCCTGCGAACTGTCTCTTAACTGTAGTGGCAGGGTCATCGTCACCGGCATGGGCAAATCCGGACACATTGGTAATAAGATTGCAGCCACTCTGGCTTCGACAGGAACCCCTTCATTCTTTGTTCACCCTGGCGAGGCCAGCCATGGCGATCTGGGCATGATAACCCGCCAAGATGTGGTTATTGCCTTATCTAACTCTGGCGAGACCAGCGAAGTGGTGTCAATTCTGCCACTTATCAAGCGGATGAATGCCCCGCTAATCAGCATTACCGGCAACCCAAAATCAACCTTATCACGCTCTGCCGACGCCAACCTAAATGTCGCGATAGCCGTCGAAGCCTGCCCGCTGGGACTGGCACCGACCTCCAGCACGACTGCCGCACTGGTGATGGGTGATGCACTGGCTATCTCATTGCTGGAAGCCCGTGGTTTCAGCGCCGAAGACTTTGCCTTTTCCCACCCCGGCGGCAGCCTGGGACGACGTCTGTTACTAAAAGTATCCGATATTATGCATACCGGTAACGATATCCCTCAGGTCAGCACTGAAACCAAACTGCATCAGGCCCTTCTGGAAGTGACCCGCAAACGTCTGGGTATGACTGCGGTAATCAACGACAATGGAATCCTCCTGGGTATCTTTACCGATGGCGACCTGCGTCGTACCCTGGATCACGATGTAGATATGAAGAACACTACTATTGCCGAAGTAATGACTACCGACTGCACCACCATCAATGCTGATATGCTGGCGGCAGAGGCCCTGCAGATCATGCAGGACAAACAGATCAACGCCCTGATAGTACTGGATCAGGAACAACGCCCGGTTGGCGCGCTGAACATGCACGACATGCTACAGGCGGGGGTAATCTGATGACCGAACAACAAACTGAACAACTCACCAAACAGATCAGCGAAGAACTACTGCTAAAACTGCAACAGGTACGTCTGGCTGTATTTGATGTTGACGGAGTACTTACCGACGGCCAGCTCAACTTTCTGCCTGACGGTCAGGAAATCAAAAGTTTTAATACCCTGGACGGACTCGGCATCAAGCTGCTGGCACAAGCCGGCATTGAAACCGCAATAATCACCGGACGGCGTTCGCCACAGGTGGAAAAGCGAGCCAAGTCTCTGGGCATCAATTATCTTTATCAGGGCCGGGAAGATAAACTAATCGCACTACAGGAACTCTGGAGTGATACCGGATACAGTGCAAACTCAACCGCCTATATCGGCGATGACCTGCCTGACCTGGCGGCTATTCGCGCTGTTAGTTTCGGCGCAACAGTCAACGGCGGGCACCCTTTTGTCCGCCAGCATGCCGACTGGAGCACCACCAGAATCGCAGGCCAGGGTGCCGGCAGAGAGTTCTGTGAGACGATTCTCGCCGCGCAGGATAAATTGCAGCAACTGTATGATGAGTTCCTGTAGATGCTGACCGGACGCGCCCGACTGGCGACTGCTGCGTTGATCCTCACCCCGGTACTTATCTATCAGGGGCTTGATGATAAATCGCAAAAAAGCAGCGACGTCCCTGAGCCCAGCCCGGCTCATCAACAGTCAGATTTTTATATCATCGACGCCGCGATCGATGATTACAGTGTCACCGGCCAGCTAAAGCAAAAGCTACGCACCAGTCAGCTGGAACACCAGCCTCAGTTACAGCAGGTTTTAACTGTCGAGCCACAATTAACTTTATTTGCCACTGACAGAGAGCCTGTTACATTAAGCAGTCTGTCTGGGGTTATGTCGGACCAGCAAGATATCGTCAACCTGGCGGGCTCTGTCACCATACAGGACCATCCTGATTCACAAGAGGCCAATATAATGACCACTGAATCTTTGATGATTTTTCCAGATAAAGGCTTTGCTGAAACCGATAAAAAAGTAACACTGTCGAACAAGATGGGTAAAACAACCGGAGTGGGTATGAAAACCACTTTTGATACCCGAACCATAGAGTTGCGCTCCCAGGTTAAGGGGATACACAATGTTAACTAACACCATCAACAAACTAGCCCTGCTACTGCTAATGTCAGCTTCGGTACAGGTAATGGCCCTGCCGGACGACCGTAACAAGCCGATCCATGTCAGCGCCGATAGCGCGACCCGCAACGATCAGAGCGGCATCACCTTATATAAAGGCCGTGTCGAGCTGGCCCAGGGTAGCATGCAGATCACCGGCAGCAGCGTCGAAATTCGCCAGAATGACAGTGGTTTACGCGCCATCGTTGCCAAAGGGAAACCCGCCAAATATCAGCAGCAACCTGCGCCAGGTGAGGAGATCACCTACGCATACGGTCAGCGGCTCGAATACAATATCAAGACCCAGAAACTGACAATCACCGGTCAGGCTAAAGTCACCCAGGGTAGCGACACATTCAGCGGCAACAAGATTGTTTACGACATGCGTAAAAGCATTGTCGACGCATTCAGCGACAACAGTTCCAACGGTGAGCGGGTACAGATGGTAATCCAGCCTAAACCGGCGGTACCGGAAACCGAATCTGAGTCCAGCACTGAATCCATTAGTACACCCGAAGCAGAGCAACCAACCGAGACCGGACAAGAGCAGCCTCAATGAGTCGACTGGAAGCGTTAAACCTGGCCAAAAGCTATAAGAGCCGGGCTGTTGTAAAAGATGTTTCACTGTCCATAGAAAGCGGTCAGATCGTTGGCCTTCTGGGTCCCAACGGGGCAGGCAAAACAACCTGTTTTTATATGATCGTCGGCCTGGTTGATGCCGATCAGGGCCGCATCAAAATTGATCATGAAGAGCTGACACATTACCCGATGCACGGCCGTGCCCGCAAAGGCATTGGCTACCTGCCCCAGGAAGCATCTATTTTCCGCAAGCTCAGCGTGCACGACAACATCATGGCCATACTGGAAACCCGCAAGGAACTGAGTCGTCTCGAGCGAAAGCAAAAGCTGGAACAGCTACTGGAAGAATTTCATATCTCCCATCTCAGCAGCAGCCTTGGCATGAGTCTGTCCGGCGGTGAACGGCGACGCGTTGAAATTGCCCGCGCCCTGGCCACCGAACCCACCTTTATACTGCTTGATGAGCCATTTGCCGGTGTCGACCCAATCTCGGTCAGCGATATAAAGCAAACCATCAAGCATCTGCAAAAAAAGGGAATCGGCATTCTCATTACCGATCACAATGTCCGCGAGACTCTGGACATCTGCGAGCAGGCCTATATTGTAAGTGAAGGATATATCCTTGCTCAGGGCTCACCGCAGGATATACTGAACAACCAGCAGGTAAAACAAGCCTATCTTGGCGAACAGTTCCGTCTCTGATAATAATGATCCAGCATTACGGTAAAGTGATCTCTATTTTATGAAGCAAGCGTTACAACTTAAAATCGGTCAGCACCTGACGATGACCCCACAGTTGCAGCAAGCGATCCGCTTGCTCCAGCTATCGACGCTTGATCTGCAGCAGGAGATCCAGGAAGCCCTGGAATCGAACCCGATGCTGGAAGTTACCGAAGAGGAGCACCACGACTCTTCCGAGCAGGAAACGCCTGTGGCGACCAGCGAAGCCGGGGAAGTAGTAGTCAAAACCGAAAGCGAAGAGACCCAGGTTGCCGATAGCGACTGGAATGAAAATATTCCTGAAGAGCTGTCCACAGATAGCTCCTGGGAAGATACCTTCCAGACAGTTTCAACCTCGACCTCAAGCAGCAGCGACTTCTCAGACATGTCAATGGAGTCTAACGATACCTCTGACGAAACCCTGCAGGACCACCTCAGCTGGCAGCTTAACCTGACCCCGATGAGCGATGTCGATCAGCTGATCGCAACCAGCCTGATCGATGGTATCGATGTCGATGGTTACCTTACAGTCACTCTGGAAGCGATTCACGAGCACTTCCTGGCCCAGGATGAAGAACAACTCAACAGTATTGAACTGGATGAGATTGAAGCCGTACTACGCCGTATTCAGCAGTTTGATCCACCTGGCGTTGCCGGGCGCAACCTCGGAGAGTGCCTCAGCATTCAGCTTCAGCAGATGCCGGAAGATACTGAATTCCGACGCGAGGCGATCAAGGTCGTCACTCAGTACATCCATCTGCTTGGTAGCCATGATTACAAGCAACTGATGCGCAAGGCGCGCCTCAAAGAACACCAGCTGCAGCAAGTTATCGAACTGATTCAGACCCTCAACCCAAAACCTGGCGCAATGATCACCAGCAGCCAGTCTGAATACGTTACTCCCGATGTACTGGTGCGTAAAGAACAGGGGGTCTGGCACGTACTGTTAAACCCTGAGGTATCACCCAAGTTACGTATCAATGATGGTTATGCCGGCCTGATCAAGCGTGCCGATAGCAGCCCGGATAATACTTACCTGAAAAACCACCTGCAGGAAGCGCGCTGGTTCATCAAGAGCCTGCATAGCCGCAACGACACCCTGCTAAAAGTTACCCGGGAAATAGTTGCCCGCCAGGAAGGTTTTCTGGAGCATGGCGATGAAGCGATGCGGCCGATGGTATTACACGACATAGCCGATGCCGTAGAGATGCACGAATCGACAATTTCACGGGTTACCACGCAGAAATTCATGCACACCCCGACCGGCATCTATGAGTTGAAATACTTCTTTTCCAGCCACGTCAGCACCGCAAATGGTGGCACCTGTTCATCAACCGCTATCAGGGCACTGATCAAGAAACTTGTCGCAGCAGAAAATCCGGCCAAGCCACTGAGTGATAATAAGATCGCACAGCTGCTGGATGATCAGGGCATAAATGTTGCGCGCCGAACAATCGCAAAATATCGCGAGTCGCTTAGCATTCCGCCTTCTAATGAACGCAAGCGTCTGGTTTAATAATATTATTTAGTGGGAAACGGGCTCAGTCCCGAATATAGACAACTAGGAGATTACCATGCAGATCAATATCACTGGTCACCACGTTGAACTGACTGATTCAATGAGCGAATACGTACACTCTAAATTTGGTAAACTGGAACGTCATTTCGATAACATTACTAATGCACAGGTAACCCTGAGCGTGGAAAAAACCCGCCAGAAAGCCGAAGCTGATGTCCGCGTTGCCGGCGGTCAGCTATTTGCTACCCACGAGCACGACGATATGTACGCAGCAATTGATGGCCTGATCGACAAACTCGACCGTCAGGTAATCAAGCACAAAGAAAAAATGAAAAATCACAAATAGTAGTATCTATCCATAATGTTAATTAATGAACTGCTGTCACCTTCAAGGGCCATCTGCGCCCTCGAAGGCGGTAGTAAAAAACGCACCCTTGAAATTGTCAGCCGACATATTGCCGAACAACAACCGGAAATGACCGCCGATGAAATATTCAGCGGCCTGATCAACCGGGAACGACTCGGCAGTACAGGCATCGGAGAAGGGGTTGCGATCCCCCATTGCCGGCTCAGGGACTGTAACCAGGCACTGGGTATTCTTATTCAACTGGACCAGGCCATAGAGTTCGACGCTATCGATGGTAAACCGGTAGACCTTCTATTTGTTCTGCTGGTGCCGGAAGAAGCATGCGATGAGCATCTGCAAACCCTGGGTAATCTGGCAGAGCTGTTCAGTCAGGAAACATTCCGTGAACGCTTACGCAGCGCTCAATCCAATCGCTCCCTGTACAATGCCGCAGTTGAATTTCAGGCGGGCTGATACTAGTGAAACTAATTGTTATCAGCGGCCGCTCCGGCTCCGGCAAATCCACCGCACTTCAAGCACTTGAGGATGTCGGCTTTTACTGCATCGACAACCTCCCGGCACTGCTGCTTCCGGAGCTGGTCAATCAGATTCTCACCCAGCAGGATCACCCGCCGCAACTGGCAGTAAGCATTGACGCCCGCAACCTGCAGAGTAACCTGCAACGCTTTCCTGAAGTTTTCCTGCAGTTACGACAAAGCGGCAAAGTAAGCTGTGAAATCCTGTTCCTGGATAGCTCAGAAACAACCCTGTTAAAACGCTATAGCGCCACCCGACGCAAACATCCCCTGTCCGATGATCAGCAAGGCCTGCAGGAATCGATCAGTTATGAGCGCAAACTACTGGAGCCCTTAGCTGACCTGGCCGATATCCGTATCGACACCACCCGCATGTCGCTGTACGAGCTTCGCGACAGCATCAAACTCCGGGTTGCCAAACGGCAAGAGCAGGCATTATCAATTCAGGTTGAATCCTTCGGCTTTAAGCATGGTGTACCACTGGATGTAGATTTCACCTATGACGTACGCTGTCTGCCAAACCCATACTGGATACCAGAACTGCGCGGCCATACGGGACAGGAACAGCCGGTCATCGATTTTCTTGATCAACAGACCGAGGTACAGGAGATGCTTGCGGATATCATCGCGTATCTGGAAAAATGGCTGCCCTCCTTCGAGCGTAACAACCGCAGCTACATCACCATTGGCATCGGCTGCACCGGCGGTCAGCACCGTTCGGTCTATATCAGCGAGCGATTGGCTGGCCATTTCCGGACAACTATGGATAATGTGCATATTCGACATCGGGAGCTATCCTGAGCCACAGTAACACCGGAGTCCGACTATGCAGGAAAAGCAGATCACAATTATCAATAAGCTGGGCCTGCACGCCCGTGCTGCGGCCAAACTGATCAACGTAACCAGCCAGTTTTCAGCGGATATCCAGCTCATAAAAGATGGTCGCAAGGTCGACGGCAAGAGCATTATGTCCGTGATGATGTTAGCCGCCAGCAAAGGCACCGATCTGACGGTAACCACCGATGGCGAAGACGAACAACAAGCCCTGATCGCAATTGAAACGCTAATTAATAACCGTTTCGATGAAGAAGAGTAACTTCGCACCTTATTCCTTTAAAAACAATCCGATATAATACCCCAGATAACAGCTCGGTAATGTTGGCGGATCTCGCCAATGGCTGCCCATAGCTTCAGCTACCCATAGTTTCTTAATTGCCTGATCAACTGGGGCTTGATATGACTGTTTCCCACAGCGCTACCGAACTCGACAAGCTGAACATCGCTCTTGAAGAAGGCGCTTTCAAGCAGATCAGTCATACTCTGAATAAAGTCCTGCGCCCGTCAGAAGTCGCCCATCTGATCGAAAAATCTCCACCTAAAGAGCGCCATCTGCTGTGGAGCCTGATACACAAAGATATAGAAGGGGAAGTGCTGCAGGATCTGGGCGACGATGTTCAGGCTGAAATCCTGAGCAAGATGAATACCTCGGAAGTTCTTGCGATCACCGAAACGCTGGAAACCGATGACCTGGCAGACGTAATGCAGCAACTGCCGGAAACGGTGATGCGCGAGCTGCTGCGGTCAATGGATTACCAAAACCGCGAACGCCTGGAAAAGGTCCTCTCCTATCCGGAAGATACCGCCGGTGGCCTGATGAATACGGACACCATCACTATCCGGCCGGATATTACTATTGAAGCGGCACTGCGTTATCTGCGCCGTCACGATGAGCTACCCGAGATGACCGACAGCTTATTTGTTGTCAGCCGCAAAGACTCCTATATCGGCGCTCTGCCCCTGACTAAAATGCTGGTCAGCGACCCGAATATCACCGTGCGGGAGATCATGGTCACCGAAGCCGACGCAATCGCCGCCAATACACCGGACGATAAAGTCGCCCAGCTATTCGAGCAGGAAGACCTGGTATCGGCTCCCGTAGTTGACGAAAACAATAAGCTTCTCGGCCGTATCACCATCGATGACGTGGTCGATGTAATCCGCGAGGATGCCGACCACTCTCTGATGAGCATGGCAGGTCTGGACGAAGACGAAGACACCTTTGCACCAATAATGAAAACCACCCGGCGCCGCGCCGTCTGGCTGGGCGTAAACCTGATAACAGCATTCATAGCCTCTGCCGTGATCGGACTGTTTGAAGACACAATTGAAAAAGTGGTGGCGTTGGCAGTATTGATGCCAATCGTTGCGAGCATGGGCGGTATTGCCGGTAGCCAGGTCCTTACCCTGATGATCCGTGGTCAGGCACTGGGGCATGTAGAACGCTCCAATGCCGGCTGGCTGCTCAATCGAGAACTTATCGTTGGCGCACTCAACGGTGTGATCTGGGCATTAGTCGTGGCGGTAATCGCGGTATTGTGGTTTCAGGACACAACCATCGGCGTTATCATCGCCTGCGCTATAATTATTAATCTGGTGGCCGCTGCGCTGGCAGGTACTCTATTACCAATAATATTAAAAGTCTGGGGTATCGATCCCGCACTAGCCGGTAGTGTATTATTGACCACCATTACCGACGTGGTCGGATTTTTTGCCTTTCTCGGATTGGCAACCTTCTTTTACAGTTAAGCTGGTTTTACAGCCAAGAGAGCAACATGAGCGATAAAGATTTTAATCCCGAGCACGAATCTGATGAAGACTGGGTATCTAAATCCCAGAAGAAGCGGGAGATGGACGAACGACAGGCATTGGGAGCCAAGCTACCTGCACTCAATCCGGAGCAACTGGCCAAAGTGCCAATGAGCCCGACACTGATGAGCGCGGTAAAAGAAGCCCAGCGCCTTCAGCCCCGCTCTGAAGCAACCCGCCGCCAGCTTCAATATATCGGGCGACTGATGCGTGACGAAGATATGGAAGTGATCCAGAATGCGATCGAACGCTTCGAAGCAGGCAAACAGGCCCACGCTCAGATATTCCATAAACTGGAGCGCTGGCGCGACCGTCTGATCCAGGGTAACAACTCAGATTTGCAGGCCTATCTGGAAGAAGACCCCGATGCCGATATTCAACACCTACGCCAACTACTGCGTAATGCACAGAAAGAAGCCAAACTGGATAAACCGCCAGCCGCTTCACGCAAGCTGTTCAAGTACCTGAGAGAACGTGCAGAAGCCCGGCTCTGATCAGCCAGCCCTGATTTGAAAGAATCAAATTCAGGGCTACTTAAAACTACCAGGACTATTTGTTGTAAATCTCGCTCAAGGCTGTTTTTTGACAAGCACGCTCAGGGCTGTTTTTAAAACCCCGCTCAGGGCTGCTTCCCAGAGGGCTGTTCAGCCCGCTCCTGAATCAACTCGACTTTCGGATCACTCCAGTCACCACTCATCTGATAACTCACTGTAGCGATCTCTTTCTTCACTTTGTCGCCGATCAGCTTATCCAGCAGGAAAGCAACACCAGCCACCTGAGGCGCGCCTAACAGCACCGCAGCCAAGGGTAAATTATCAGTAACCGGTAGCGTGACGGCCATCTGCTTATTGACCGTTTCCGCAACCAGATCCAGCTCTCCGGTCATCGCCATATCCACAGAAGGGCCGCGTAAAATAAACGCATCCTTAGTCCGGGCAACACCCTGCTCAATCAGGTAATCGCCGGTCATCCGATCAAAGCTAACCCCTTTAGCAAACAGGTCTGCAAAATCCAGCCTCAGGCGGCGGCCAATCGCATTCAGGTTAAGGATGCCGAAGACGCGCAGAAAACCAGTCGACCCAGCCTCAATCAAGCGCCCATCTTCGGCGTGGAAGCGTGCCGAGCCATGGCTAGCTGCCAGATCATACTGCCAGGGTGCTCCAGGCCAGTTCAGCTTAAGATCCGCATTAAAGACCTCTGTTTCCAGCACCTTGTCAAAACCCGCGCTTTGCAGACTGCGGCCAAGATTTTGTGCATCGACCCGTAGCACCAACTGTGATTTTGATGGCGAGCCCGGCTGCCAATCCAGCTGCCCTTTAGCCTTGAGCTGATCCATCTGCCCCTGAATATCGCGTATAACTGTATGCTGTTCACTATTTCGGACCTTGAATGACCAACTTCCCCAGCGCTTATCTTTTAGAATAAGATTAGCGATACTGATATCAAAGTCCGACAGACTTCCAGGTTCCGGAGCTTTAATATCCGGCTTATCAGCGAGGCTTGCCGTTTCAATCTTGCTGGCCATAATCCGGTCCAGATTAAGATCACCCAGCTCTACCTGGTACGGCATCTGCGAATTCACTGGAAACCTGATCAGCGCATCACTATCAACATTAGACAATCTGAGCTGCCATCCCTGATTCCGCTCCAACCGGGCATGCACACCGGTCAGAGAGAAAGCCTCATACTCGAACTCTCCAATTTTCAGATCGACCAAAACATCGAGAGCATCGATAGTTGAAGCTGGCTGGCTGGATGCTTTTTCCGCCAGCAAGCCCGAAGCGTCGAGAAAACGACTCAGGCGGCCATAATTAACCAGACCGAGATCACCTTTAATCAGCAAACCTTGTGTCTCTGATAGTTTTGGCTGCCCCCCCCCCAGCGTGAGAACACCCCGGCTCAACTTTCCTTTACGCAGTTCCAGCACTGCACGTAGCGTATCGTCTAAAGTCAGGTGAAAACGTTGCTGCTCGCCAAAGTCCGTTGCCAACTTAAACGCCACAGGCACGCCTTTCTTTTTGTCATACGGCGGCAGCAACGCCAGAGAGGTCGCCGCCAGATCAGAGCTTATCCTGAGCCCGGAACAATCACCTGAAGTACAGATATCCAGTACTGCCTGGTATGGCTGCACACCATCTGCGAGGCGCAGCAAATCGATTCCGGACCAGCTTTGCAGCCGACTCATCGCGACCGTAGAGTTTAGAGTAGTGCGAATGCGCTCGCCTGATTTAACCGCAGAAGAGGCAATTTTGGCATTAAAGGGGTGCCCGAAAAACTGACCTTTAAGTTTTTCAGCATACAGCCCGGAGCCGGTTTTATAACCAATCCGGCCCACCATTTCAGACAATTCAAGATCACGCTTATCCGACTGGAGCGTACCGCCACTAAGGTCCGACGTCAGATCAACCTTAACAATTGGTTTCGCAGTCAGTGGAATAGATAATCCAAGTTTAGTATGCGCCGCGCCGGACAAACGCCAGTTGGCCAGCTCGGATCCGGTATCTTTTAGCAATGGACTGTGCAGTAAAGCCTGCTGCACATCAGCTGCATCGCCAGATGTATCAGCGAGTACGACTAAATGCTGGGATCCGGGCGGCAGGTACACCCAGGCATACCCCAGATCACTGTTTAAAACCCGCCCCTTGCGGACGTCAACTTCGAAACCACCGTCACGCATCAGAAAGCTGGCCTGCGCCCCGGTTACGGCAGGCCAGCCATCCTGATAGGCCACATTTGCATCTGCGATATCCAGAAACAGCTGTACTACAGGCGACTGACGATCTTCAATTCTGCGGGTACCGGTACGCAGCATGAAGCCGCCCTGATTGATATGCCCCTTCTTGACCGCTTTACTCACCCAGCGTTTAATCGCCGGTGATACCACATGATCAGGTATCAGCTCCGGCGCCAAACTGCCGTCAGATCCCTTCAGACCGATCAACAAAGTCAGCTCACTTTGATTTTCCCGCTGCAGGGGAAGATGCAAGCTCCAGCGTCCGGCAGCATTGATTCCCGCTTTTTGCAGTTCTAACATCTCACTGCGCAGGGTCAGTACTTTATCCACCAGCGACAGATGAATAACGCCCTGGGCGGCATCATACTGCCAACCCTGCTCGAATACGTCAGGGAAAAACAACCCCAGCCCCTGACTTTGTAAGTCAATACGACCCACCAGACCAGCATCGCCATTATCAAGCTCAAGCCGGCCAGTAACACCGCTCATCTCCGGCGCACCGTACGCCGCTGCAAACTGTACTTTGTCCAGGTCGGAGCGCAAACTAAACCGGCTTACATCGAACTCAGAATCAGTTACCGGCCAGCTCAGCATCAAATTACTTACGCTACCTGCGAGCTGCAGCTTGTCCAATACTGATTTAACAGTATCCGGCACCAGCGACTGACTTTGTAGCCAGTTATCCAGCTCAGTCAACTCAATCCCATTCAGGGCCACAGAGCTTAACCGTCCCTGTTGGTGATCGATCACTACTTCCGGCAACACCAGCGGTGCCTGATTGACTACTGCAGCCAGCTCGCGCAACTGTACCTGATAATCGCCCGGACTTGGCTGCAGCAACACGAAACCCGTACTGAAATCATTTACTTGCAACGACAGGTCGGGCTTTTCCAGCTGCATCAGATCCATATCCAGCGAGCCCTGCACGCTGGCCAGCCGCCCCCCAGACCAGCGCCCCCAAAGCTCACTGCCCAGCTGGAATTGCGTTAACTCCGGCGGAACTGGAAGCAGCTCCCGCGCTAACTCCAGTACTTCGCTATCCAGCCCGGCCAGCTTGAGATAGAAGTCGAAATTCGCTGCTGCGGGATTCAGCGCCGCGCCATCGGATTCGACCATCAAAGTTAACGCAGACTGTTTATCCAGATACTCCAACAACAACTCACCACGAAAATGATGCTGTGAAGAACTGTTTTCCACATTTAAACGGGAACTGGTAAAACTGACCTGTTTACCGGAGGGTAAGGCCACATTAAAGCGCGTATCGTAGAAAAATATATGCGGCTGCAGCCAAAGTGCAGCCAGTGGATCCCCTACCGGAGCAACATCACCTGCTGCAGCCTTCCGTTCAATCTGGCCGGCATACAACTGCAGTTCAGTGTGCAGGGACCAAACTTCAACCTTGCTCAGTACCGGTTGTAACCGGAGCAGGGAACTGATCGGGTTGATCCCCAGAATTAACTGCTCGGCACTGATCTCATTAATCGATCTGGAATGGTGATCGGCAATTTTTACATTTTGTAATAACAGGGTAGGGAAACGCCCTTCCCAACTTGCCTCAATCGCTCCGATACTGACCGGGGTTCTTAACCGTTCGCTAAGATAAACTTCAATATCCGACCGGTATTCACTGATAGCCGGCAGCAACTGACGCACAATCACCGTTAGCAGGGCTACCAATAAAACCACAAAAACCAGCAGCCAACCCAGCCATCGGTTGAGAGCTCTGAAGTAGCGTGCAGTTAACGACACAACTACTTTAACACCACATCAAACTGTTCCGGGCTATACATCGTTTCAGTCTGAAAACGGATCGTCTTACCGATAAAAGCCTCCAGCTCAGCCACATGGTCAGATGCTTCATCGAGCAGCATATCGACCACCGCCTCCGCAGCCAGTACCAGGTAGCTTTCGGTATCATAGGCTCTGTGCTGGCGCAGGATCTCGCGGAAAATCTCGTAACAGACGGTTTCCGGGGTTTTGATCGAACCGCGCCCCTGGCAGTGTTCACAAGACTCACACAACACATGTTCAAGGCTTTCCCGGGTCCGCTTACGGGTCATTTCAACCAGACCAAGCTCTGATACACCGGTAACCTTACATTTAACATGATCCTTTTCCAGCACCCGCTCCAGCGTTCTCAGCACCTGGCGCTGATGATCTTCATCCACCATATCGATAAAATCGATAATAATAATCCCACCCAGATTACGCAGGCGCAGCTGCCTGCCGATCGCCGTTGCCGCTTCCAGATTGGTTTTAAAAATTGTTTCTTCGAGATTACGATGACCAACATAAGCACCGGTATTAATATCAACCGTGGTCATGGCCTCGGTCTGATCAAAAATCAGATAACCGCCGGATTTCAGCTCAACCTTACGCCCCAGCGCTTTCTGTATCTCCTCTTCAATGTTGTAGAGATCAAAAATAGGTCTTTCGCCGGGATAATATTCCAGTACTGTATCGATCTCGGGTACTAAAGCAGAAGCAAAATCGATCGATTTCTGAAACGTCTCTTTTGAATCAATACGGATACGCTCAATTCCAGAATGAGCCATATCACGCAGCGCACGCATATTCAGGGGCAGATCTTCATAGATACAGGAAGGTGCTGAAAGGGATTTAATCTTTTCTTCTATCGTATCCCATAAGCGGCACAGGAACTGCACATCCTGGGACAGCTCGGCTTCGCAGACACCTTCAGAAACGGTACGCAGAATGAAGCCACCGGTTGTTTCACGATCAAGACCGGCAACCACCGCCTCCACCAATCCACGCAAACGATCACGTTCGTCGGCATCTTCAATACGCTGGGATATTCCAATATGCTCATTGCCCGACATATACACCAGATAGCGGGAAGGGATTGAAAGATGGGTGGTCAGGCGAGCACCTTTGGTACCGATAGGGTCTTTTGTCACCTGCACCACCAGTGACTGACCTTCACGCAACAAACGATTAATTGCCAGGGTGCCCTTTCCGTTTGCCGCAAAGTCATCAGGCAAAGGTAACTCATCAACATGAATGAACGCCGCCCGCTCCAACCCAATATCGACGAATGCGGCCTGCATTCCGGGCAATACCCGTACCACTTTTCCTTTATATATATTACCGACAATACCCCGCCGTTCGGCACGTTCAATATAGATCTCCTGCGGCATGCCGTTTTCAATCACAGCAACCCGGGTTTCCATAGGGGTAAAGTTAATCAGAATCTCTTCGCTCATTGCCTGTCCTTATTCTGTAGACTGTTGCCAGATAGCAATATCAAACTTTTCCAGAAGTTCTGCGGTTTCAGTCAGAGGCAAACCTACAACGGAGGAATAACTGCCTTCAATACCAGCAACAAAGACCGCACCTAATCCTTGAATTCCATAGCTTCCAGCCTTATCCCTGGGCTCGCCACTGTCCCAATATTGTTCACACAAAGCACGCGGCAATTCACGGAAACGGACCAGAGTTGAGACTACAATCGATTCAATTTGTTCCCGATCGGCGACCGCCACCGCAGTCAAAACATGATGTTCATCACCTGAAAGTCGTTGCAACATGGCGATACTTTCTGCACGGTCTGCAGGCTTACCCATAACGATACCCTGGTGTACCACTACTGTATCCGATCCCAGCACGACCTTGTCAATAAAAGAACAAGTTGCAGAAGTCTGCTTAGTGGAAATATTTCCAGCTGAGAGTTTATTAACGGCAGCCTGCACTTTCTCACGGGCCATCCGCTCAACGAATTCAGTAGCAGACTCATTCTCAGTCTTAATCTCAGCGATATCCACCGGCAACACTTCACAGTTAACACCGATCTGAGACAGTAACTCGCGCCGCCGCGGTGACGCTGAAGCCAAAACTAATTCTGCCATCCGATAACCTCCCGTCAGGCCACTCGAAAAGTTCGTCGCAAACCGCGCAGGATAACGAATAACCATGGCCACAAGAATGCACTCATCACAGCAGGCAACAGGAATAACAAACTATCCCCCCGTGTTCCCATCAGACTATGCGCCCAGTTAAACAGCATCTGGTTAATCCCGACCAGCACCATAACCATTAAAGCCTGTTGCACCAGAGGGAACATGCGTAATCGCTTATGCAATAACAAGGTCAGGTAACAGATAATCAGCAGCGAAATAACATTCAACCCCAACGGGCTGCCCTGAATCAGGTCCAGCCCCAACCCGACAACGGCCGCAGTACCTAAACCGACTCTCTCCGGCAAAGCCATCGCCCAGTAGATCATAATCATTATCACCCATTCCGGACGAAACCATTCTGCCATTTGCGGCAGGGGCATCTGACTCAGCATCAAGCCAACCAGGAAGGTCGCCAGAATAATAGTGCCGCCACCGGTCTTATTAGCCATCAGTAGCCTCTGGGATTTGCGGTGTGACTTTCTTTGTTTCAGCCTGTTCTTGTTCAGCCGGCAGACTTACCGCTTCAGGCAGATCGACCAGCAGAATATGACGGCTTTTATTCAGGCGGGCAGTAGGCCTGACCTTAACCACTGCAAAGGGCTGTCCCGGATCTCGCTTAACACTGATCACAGTAGCCACCGGATAACCCCGCGGAAAACGCCCGCCAAGACCCGAGGTAACCAACAGATCTCCCTCTTTAATATCGGCAGTATCCGGCACATGTCCCAGTTCCAGCTGGTTCACTGAGCCATTACCCAGGGCGATCGAGCGAAAACCATTGCGGTTTACTTCAACCGGAATCGCATGTCGGGAGTCGGTAATTAGCATCGCCCGGCTGGTATAGAGCGAAAGCTCGACCACCTGCCCCATAATCCCGCCGGAATCTAACACCGCCTGCCCGATATAGGCGCTGTCTTCGGAGCCACGATTGAGAATAATCTGATGCTGAAACGGATCCGGATTAACCCCGATCAATTCCGTCAGCATAACGTCCTCAGCCAGCTTCTGGCGCCCTGCCATTAACTCCCGCAGCCGAACATTTTCGGCTGTCAGAGAGGCAAACTGCAACACCCGCTGCTTCAGCAGCAAGGCTTCCTGGCGCAGGCGCCGGTTATCGTCCACCAGCTGACTACGGGTAACCAATACATCACTGAGCTCGTCTGCGACCTGTGCCGGGGTATCCACCACCCATTGCAACGGCGTAATCAGCAGTGTCAGATAGGCGCGGGTCTGATTCATCTTGGCCCATTTAAGGTCCAGTATAATCAACACAACAGCGAGCAGAATAAGAACGACAAAGCGGGTCTTTAAAGACCCGCCATGGAAGATACTAGCGATGGGAAACCTCCCTCATAACACACCCCACCGTGGGAATGAATAATGGAATTTCAGCCATCCGAACTATTCAAATGTCAGCAACTCAAAAGCATGTTTATCCAGCAATTCAAGAGCCCGACCGCCGCCACGGGCGACACAGGTCAGCGGATCTTCTGCCACAATAACCGGCAATCCGGTCTCTTCACTCAGCAGCTTATCCAGGTTACGTAGCAACGCACCACCACCTGTCAGCACAATACCACGTTCAGCAATATCAGACGCCAGCTCCGGTGGACACTGCTCCAGCGCGCTTTTCACCGACTGCACAATCGCCGACAACGGCTCCTGCAGGGCTTCCATTATTTCATTACTGTTCAGGGTAAAGCTGCGCGGAATGCCTTCGGCCAGGTTTCGACCCCGCACATCAATTTCACGGGTTTCAGCTGAAGGATAAGCAGAACCTATCTCCTGTTTGATTCGCTCAGCTGTCGCATCTCCGATCAGGCTGCCGTAGTTACGACGGATATAAGTAACGATACCTTCATCAAACCGGTCACCACCAACGCGAACCGACTCGGCATAGACAATACCGTTAAGGGAGATGATCGCAATCTCGGTGGTACCGCCACCGATATCCACCACCATCGAACCGTTCGCTTCTTCTACCGGCAGACCGGCGCCAATTGCTGCCGCCATCGGCTCTTCAATCAGATAGACTTCACGGGCACCAGCCCCCATCGCCGACTCTTTAATAGCACGACGTTCAACCTGGGTAGACTGGCAAGGTACACATACCAGTACGCGCGGGCTTGGCGTCAGAAAACTATTGTCGTGAACTTTGCTGATAAAATGCTGCAGCATTTTCTCAGTCACATGAAAATCAGCAATAACACCATCTTTCATCGGGCGGATCGCTGTAATATTGCCCGGGGTCCGGCCCAGCATACGCTTAGCATCAGTACCGACTGCGGCGACAGTTTTTTGCGCTCCGTTGGCGCTTTGGCGAATAGCGACGACAGATGGTTCATTCAACACGATATCTTTATCGCGAACATAAATCAGGGTATTTGCGGTGCCCAGATCGATGGATAGATCACTGGAAAAAATTCCGCGAATTTTTTTAAACATTGATGGTCCGCCTTAGGAATGTGCAGTGCACAAGTCGATATATCTCAAAAACACCCCACTGTAGCAATGGCGGGGATTTTGGGCAAGCCGCAAATGTGTTAACGTAGCGCTTTATTCAGGCTACCGGCGAATAAATTGTCTCAATCCTCTGCAGGTTACTAAAAGAGCATAAATGCAGAGGACCGATTCACCGGTTTCCAATAACAACATCGCCAAGCTGTGAGAACTCAATAATGGCTCTAGACCGTTCCGATGTGGAAAAAATTGCCCACCTGGCCCGCCTGCAAATAGCAGAGCAGGATACCCAGGAATACGCCAAAAACCTGTCCAGCATCCTGGACCTGGTGGATCAGATGCAAGCCGTAGATACGACTGATGTCGCACCGATGGCTCATCCTCTGGACGCTGTCCAACGCTTACGTATCGACGAAGTGACCGAAGACAACCAGCGCGACCACCTGCAAACAGTTGCTCCTGCTGTCGAGGCAGGCCTGTTCCAGGTACCGAAAGTCATTGAATAAGGTTATCGAAGTAACCAACATAATTACCCGCTTTTAAGGATTAATACCTGTTATGTTTGAGAAAACTCTCGCCGAACTGGCTCAGGGGTTAGCATCCGGTGAATTCAGCAGCGTTGAGCTGACCCGCGCTTACCTCGATCGCATTCAGGCTGAAGACAAAACGCTGAACAGCTACATCTCGGTCACCGAAGAACAGGCTCTGGCGCAAGCTGAAGCCGCCGATCAGCAGCGTGCCAGCGGTAATGCCGGTGCATTTACCGGCCTGCCAATTGCCCATAAAGATATCTTTTGCACCCAGGGCGTTCGCACCAGCTGTGGTTCAAAAATGCTGGACAACTTCATCTCTCCTTACGATGCAACAGTGGTTGATAACTTCAACCGGGCCGGCGCAGTTATGCTGGGTAAGACCAACATGGATGAATTTGCGATGGGCTCTTCCAATGAATCCAGTTTCTACGGCCCATCCCGCAACCCATGGGATACCGACTGCGTTCCTGGCGGTTCTTCCGGTGGTTCTGCTGCTGCGGTTGCCGGTCGCCTGGCACCAGCCGCCACAGGTACAGATACCGGTGGTTCGATCCGTCAGCCTGCAGCCCTGTGTGGCATTACCGGTCTGAAGCCAACCTATGGAAGAGTATCTCGCTACGGCATGATCGCCTTTGCATCCTCACTGGATCAGGGCGGTCCGATGACGCGTACCGCCGAAGATGCTGCGATGATGCTGAACGTGATGGCCGGTTTCGATACTAAAGATTCCACCAGCCTGGAACGGGAAGTACCTGACTATACCCTGCAGTTAAACCAGTCGCTGGCCGGTCTGAAGATTGGACTGCCAAAAGAGTTTTTCGCTGACGATATCGATCCATTGATTGCAGAGCAAGTGCAGAACGCAATCAAAGAGTACGAAGCACTGGGCGCCACTGTTAAAGAGATCAGCCTGCCTAATACCCATCTGGCAATTCCTGCGTACTACATTATCGCACCAGCTGAAGCATCGTCTAACCTGTCCCGTTTCGACGGAGTACGTTACGGCTACCGCTGCACAGATCCGGTGGATCTGGAAGATATGTATAAGCGCAGCCGGGGTGAAGGTTTTGGCGAAGAGGTTAAGCGCCGCATTATGGTTGGTACTTACGCGCTGTCGGAAGGATTCTACGATGCCTATTATAAGAAAGCCCTGCAGATCCGCCGTCTGATTCAGCAGGACTACGTTAACGCGCTGGCTGAAGTTGACATTATTATGGGCCCTACAACGCCGCACCCAGCCTTTAAACTGGGTGAAAAAACGTCCGACCCGGTGGCGATGTACATGGAAGATATCTTTACTATCTCCCTTAACCTGGCCGGTATGCCGGGTATGTCCGTACCTTGCGGTTTCGCCAACGGATTGCCCGTCGGCCTGCAACTGATCGGCAATTATTTTGCCGAGGAACGCCTGCTCAATGCGGCACACCAGTTCCAGCAAGCCACCGAATGGCACCGCCAGACTCCTGCTGCTAAGTAATCTGTTAATGCAGCTAAAGAATTTAACGCGGCTGTTAATAACAGCCGCAAGTTAAGAGGTTTACAAAATGGAATGGGAAGCAGTCATCGGGCTTGAGATTCATGCCCAACTGGCGACTAAGTCCAAAATCTTTTCCGGCGCCAGCACCGCTTTTGGTGCCGAGCCTAATACACAGGCCTGCGCTGTTGACCTGGCCCTGCCAGGTACGCTGCCAGTATTCAACGCTGAAGCGTTGCGCATGGCGGTAATGTTTGGCGTAGCCATCGATGCAGAGATCGGTCACAGATCGGTTTTTGACCGTAAAAACTATTTCTATCCTGATCTGCCTAAAGGCTATCAGACCAGCCAGCTGTTCCACCCGATCGTGGGCATCGGCCACGTCGATCTGGAACTGGAAGACGGTACCACCAAGCGGGTCGGCGTTACCCGGGCTCACCTTGAGGAAGACGCAGGTAAATCCCTGCACGATGAATTCCCGGGCATGACCGGTATCGACCTCAACCGAGCCGGCACACCTTTGCTGGAAATCGTATCCGAGCCGGATATGCGCAGCGCTGAAGAAGCGGTCGCCTATGTTAAGAAGATCCATTCGATCGTCACTAACCTTGGCATCTGCGATGGTAATATGGCCGAAGGCTCATTCCGTTGCGACTGCAACGTATCCGTTCGTTACAAGGGTGAGGAAAAGCTTGGCAACCGCACCGAGACCAAGAACATCAACTCCTTCCGCTTTATCGAGAAAGCGATCAAAGGCGAGATCGTTCGCCAGATCGACCTGCTGGAAGACGGCGGCCACATCACCCAGGAAACCCGCCTGTATGATGCCAACAAAGATGAAACCCGCTCCATGCGAAGCAAAGAGGAAGCCAACGACTACCGTTACTTCCCTTGCCCGGACCTGCTGCCGATCATCATCGATGATGAATACGTAGCACAGCTGCGGCAGACCCTGCCGGAACTGCCGGATGCACGCAAAGCCCGCTTTATCGAAGAGTTTAAGCTAAGCGATTACGATGCCATGGTGCTATCCGCCTATCGCGATCTGGCGGGTTACTTTGAAATCGCAGCCAATACTGCGGGCGATGCTAAACTGGCAGCCAACTGGGTTATGGGTGAGCTGTCCAAGCACCTAAACCAGAACGATACAGCGATTACGGATTCTCCCGTTTCAGCGGAACAGTTAGGCAGCCTGCTGCAGCGCATCAAGGACAACACGATTACCGGCAAGCTTGCCAAGCAGGTATTTGAAGCGATGTGGGCCGGTGAAGGCAGTGCTGACCAGATAATTGAAGCCAAGGGTCTGAAACAGGTTACCGACAGTGGCGCTATTGAAGCGATGGTTGATGAAGTGATTGCCGCCAATCAGCCCCAGGTTGATCAGTACGTGAATGCCGAACCCGAGAAACGCGGCAAGATGATCGGCTTCTTTATGGGTAAAGTGATGCAAGCCTCCCAGGGTAAAGCCAATCCGGGGCAAGTACAGGGTCTGTTAAAGCAGAAACTGGATCAACTGGCGGGCTAAGCCTGTTACAGATCAAAAAAAACCGGCCTAGGCCGGTTTTTTTTCGTTATGACACTTTTTTCATGAGATAGTGCAGACATCAATTATAAAACGACTAATCTGTAATGATCAGTTTCTGAAACAAGGAGTCGCCAATGCCTACCGCTACATTTGCTGCCGGGTGCTTCTGGGGTATTGAAGCACGTTTTGCAAAACAGGATGGAGTCACCAGTACCGCCGTCGGGTATATGGGCGGCCATACTCCGGAGCCAAGCTATCAGGAGGTCTGCAGTAAAACCTCAGGCCACGCCGAAGTAGTACAGCTTGAATACGATGATCAGATTATCGACTATGATGCACTGCTGGATCTGTTCTGGCAGATGCACGACCCTACGACACTTAACAGACAAGGGCCGGATATCGGTGACCAATACCGCTCGGTAATTTTTTATCACGATGATAACCAGCGCATCATGGCCGAGCAAAGCATGGTAGTGCTGGATAAAAGCGGTATTTTTGGTGACCCTATCGTGACCATGATCACCCCGGCAACCAAGTTCTGGCGGGCCGAAGAGTACCATCAGCAATACCACGCCAAAAACGGCCCTGGCGGCTGCGCCATCTGACTCCTCCCGCCAACAATAAGCCAGCGACATCAGAAAGTTGCCAAAGCCTCTCGCCTTAAAGCAGCCGCACAAAAAAGCCGTAACAGGATACCTGTTACGGCTTTTTTCAAGCTACCCAGTACTGTAGGATCAGATCTCTGCAGCGAGCCGGGTGCCCTGATTAATAGCGCGTTTCGCATCCAGCTCACTAGCTACATCTGCACCACCAATAAGATGCACCGGCTTACCCCGTACCCCATCCGCCAGTTCCCGCAGAGGGTCCTGTCCGGCACAGATAATAATATTATCCACAGCCAGCAAACGCTCCTCCCCAGCGATGGAAAGATGCAGCCCCTGATCGTCGATCTTGTGATACTCACAAGCCGGAATCATCTCTACCTGCTTATTCTGCAGCCCTAAGCGATGCGCCCAGCCGGTGGTTTTGCCCAGTTTAGCGCCAACCTTAGATTTTTTACGCTGCAGCAGGAATACTTCACGCGGCGACGGCTGATGAACCTGCTCAACACCTTCTACACCGCCCCGGGATTGTAGCGTCATATCGATACCCCATTCAGCCATGAAAGCCGGAATATCCAGACTGGTTGCCACGCCGCTATGGGTCAGGTATTCACTGATATCAAAGCCAATACCACCAGCACCAATCACCGCCACCTTATGACCTACTTCTGCACCGGACATCACATCCAGATAGCTGAGCACCTTAGCGTTCTCTACACCTTCGATGTCCGGCATCCGGGGCGCAATTCCGGTAGCAATAACAACCTCATCAAAATCACTGTCGTTGAGATCGGCAGCGCTAACCCGCTGATTCAGTTCTAACTTAACGCCGGTCAGCTCTATCTGCTTACCGAAATAGCGCAGTGTTTCATAGAACTCCTCTTTGCCCGGAATCCGCTTAGCGATATTAAACTGCCCACCAATCTCGCTAGCCGAATCAAACAAAGTGACATCATGACCACGCGCAGCAGCAGTAGTAGCAAACGATAGCCCTGCAGGCCCCGCACCAACGACTGCCAGCTTCTTTCGAGCGTCAGTAGCAATGATATTCAACTCAGTTTCATGACAGGCCCGTGGGTTGACCAGACAACTGGTCAGCTTGCCAACAAAAATATGATCGAGGCAGGCCTGATTGCAACCGATACAGGTATTGATCTCATCGACCCTATTTTCTTCAGCTTTTTTAACAAACTCGGCATCGGCCAGAAAAGGCCGCGCCATTGATACCATATCAGCGTCGCCCCGCGCCAGAACCTGCTCCGCGACATCCGGCATATTAATACGGTTGGAGGTAATCACAGGAATAGACAGCGCTTTACGCACTTTAGCGGTGACCCAGGTGAATGCTGCTCTCGGCACCTTGGTCGCAATCGTCGGAATCCGCGCTTCATGCCAGCCGATTCCGGTATTAATCAGGGTTGCACCGGCTTTTTCAATCGCCTGGCCCAGCTGCACTATTTCATCATAGCTACTGCCACCTTCAACCAGATCCAGCATCGACAAACGGTAAATGATTATAAAATTCTCACCAACCCGCTGTCGTACACGCTTAACAACTTCGATTGCGAAACGGATACGGTTATCGTAATCACCGCCCCAGCTATCGCTACGGTGATTGGTACGTTTAGCAATAAACTGATTAATAAAATAACCTTCTGAGCCCATGACCTCGACACCGTCATAACCGGCCTCTTTAGCCATTCCCGCACAGCTGACAAAGTCTTCAATCTGCTGTTCGATCTCGTCTTCGGTTACTTCATGGGGCGGGAACGGATTGATCGGCGCTTTAATTGCAGAAGGTGCAATCAGCTTATCGTTAACCGCATAGCGACCGGTATGCAGAATCTGCATGCAGATCTTGCCATCCTCACGGTGTACCGCATCGGTCACAATACGATGATTAGCGATATCTTCCGCGGTTTTCATCTGCGCCGCATGGGCATGTACCGCGCCTTCCTTATTAGGTCCGATGCCGCCGGTCACAATCATTGCGACACCACCTTTAACCCGCTCAGTATAGAATGCTGCCATACGCTCAAAACCATTCGGCGCCTCCTCCAGCCCCAGATGCATAGAGCCCATCAGCACCCGGTTCTTCAGGGTAGTAAATCCCAGATCCAGTGGTGCCAACAGGTGCGGATATTGATTATTCTCTGTGGTCATGACGGTACTCACTCAATTCGGTTTGTTATTGTTGTCGTCTTTAACTGCTTCCTGCATGGCAGGAACGATCGCCCGCAGTGGCTCAAACTGTGGCGACTGCCCTGACATTTTGGCAGCAAAAGTCTGCATCATATCGTTTGGCTGAAACATACCCGCTTGCCAGGTTGCCATATAGTTCAGGCTATCACTAACACTGTGGTCACGGGCATAATTCAGCATCTGCTTACTGCCAGCTACAGCCAGGGGAGATTGCCGGGCTATCTGTTCTGCCACTTCCAGCACACCGGCCAGCAAGGTCTCGGCACAAGGATAAACCCGGTTTACAAATCCAGCCTGCAACGCCTCGGTCGCAGGCATTTTTCTTGCGGTATAAGCCAGCTCACGCGCCAGGCCGGCGGGTATCAGACCCGGCAAACGCTGCAATGTCCCCAGATCAGCAGTCATCCCCAGCTCGGTTTCTTTCACCGTAAAATATGCGTCTTCTGTGCAGTAACGACTATCACTGGCACAGACCAGATCCAGCGCACCACCAATACAACCACCCTGCACTGCCACCAGCACAGGTATGCGAATATGCTCCAGTGCAGTAAAGCAATCCTGTAACTGCAATACCAGTCGCCGCATAGCCTCTCCACGACGCCCCGCCTCGCCCTGAAACATTTGCGGGTCGGGTTGGGTGAATACTTCGAGATCCATCCCGGCACTGAAATGCTTACCGGTCGATGAAATAACCAATACCCGGGCTTCAGCACTGGCATCAAGCGCCGCTATCGCGTCCGGAAATTCACGCCAGAACGCTCTGGTCATAGAATTACAAGCTTGCGGGCGGTTT
Source organism: Amphritea sp. HPY (assembly GCF_050870985.1). Classification (NCBI taxonomy): domain Bacteria; kingdom Pseudomonadati; phylum Pseudomonadota; class Gammaproteobacteria; order Oceanospirillales; family Oceanospirillaceae; genus Amphritea; species Amphritea sp. HPY. Next base: position 3,384,285 of record NZ_CP194015.1, read on the forward strand.
AGCTGCAACTGTGCAACAGCGTTATTAACCGTCAGGGAAAAGGTTGAATATTCCATTAACAATAGACCTCAGATCAGTACTGAAAAACCAAACTAGACAGCGTCAAGATAGAGTTATATTTTGACACTGTCAAGATCTATTGATACCTTGCCCGCATGACTAAGACAAAAGCCCCCGCAAACAATCAATACCACCACGGTGATCTGTACCAAAGCCTGCTGACTGCGGCTGTCGATATGATCAGCGAAGGAGGCGTAGCCACCTTGTCGATGCGTAAACTGGCGGATAAAGTTGGCGTTTCCCGTACCGCTCCCTATCACCACTTTAAAGATAAAAACGAACTGCTCTGCGCAATAGCCGAACAAGGCTTTACCCACCAGGAAACGACCGCCGGGCGTCTGCGTCAACAAGTAGCCGGCCAAAGCTTGCGACAGCAGTTTGAGGTTTACGTCAGCAGCTATATCAGTTTTGCCCACGAAAACAGCGAACAGTATGACCTGATGTTCGGTCGCGAAATCTGGAAGAACGGATCGCCAACAGCAAACCTGAAAACGGTCTCCCGGCAGAGCTTTCAACGTTGGCTTGAATGGATTGAACTATTACAACAGCAAGGAATTATGCCTGACCAGGACTCAGCCCTCAGAGTCGCACAGGTCAGCTGGGCGACCTTGCACGGCCTATGTCGCCTGCTAAATGATGGCATCTACACCGACACCAGCAACCTCAGCGAGATGACGCAGAGCGCTGTAAATATGCTATTGAAGAGCGATCAATAGCCACTGCTCGTTGCTCGTTGCTCGTTGCTCGTTGCTCGTTGCTCGTTGCAACGTTGTGGACAGGATTTTCCAGCCCGCACATTCTTCCATGCAACAAAAAACGCACCGAAGTGCATTTTATTTACCTATTTTTCTTACAACGCTCCTCTACTCCAAACCACCGAGGAAGTGATTAAGAAGGCTATTCTGTTTTTTCGAGCTACGAGCAAGTCACGAAGTGACGCTCGAGCCACGAGCAACTGCTATAAATTTCAGACAAAAAAAAGACCAACCTTTCGATTAATCTGATTTTAGACGTTGGTAGCGGGGGCCATGCTTAAACTGCCGAGCTTCCCGGCTTTATCGAGAGTCGAGCCCGACGTATTTTTTGCTTTATCCCACGCAAAAAAAGCCAACCTTTCGGTTAGCTTCATCTTTTACGTTGGTAGCGGGGGCCAGATTGATTCAAAACAGCCTGTAGACTGTTTCGCCCCTGCGGGCATCGCCGCATGCGGCTCGATGGTGATTGCTACGCAATCGCTGAACTGACCAGTTCTCATCGCCCCCCTTTTCAACGCAAAAAAAAAAGGCAACCTTTCGGTTAGCCTTCTCTTTTCGTTGTGGTAGCGGGGGCCAGATTTGAACTGACGACCTTTCCGAGCCCTTATGAAGAGTCGAGCCCGACGCTTTCTGCCTTATTTCAGGCACAAAAAAAGGCATGTCATACGACACACCTTTAATTATACGTTGGTAGCGGGGGGGGCAGGTTTGAACTGGCGACCTTCCTGAGTCTTTATGAAGAGCCGAGCCAGACGCTCTTCTTGCATCTTATTTCGGGCAAAAAAAAAGCCAACCTTTCGGTTAGCCTTCTCTTTTCGTTGTGGTAGCGGGGGCCAGATTTGAACTGACGACCTTCGGGTTATGAGCCCGACGAGCTACCAGGCTGCTCCACCCCGCATCAACGTGGGGCGAATAGTACAGACGACCTCATACCTTGGCAAGGAATTTCGAATAAATATCGAAATTACCTGCCACTCTCAGGATACCAATCAGTTAGCAACTCACTTTGCGCACCTGACTACTCGCAGGAATATAATTTTCATATCCCGCTACGTATACTTACACCCCAAATTTGTAACGTTTGTCGGAGTTTTATGAGCCGGTTACACAGGCAAGTCACCTATACTATTCTGTTCTGCATTCCTCTTCTTGCAGTATGGCTTATACCAGCCAGCCACCCTTTCGAAGGCCTATCGAAATACCTCCCCCTGCACACAGCACTGGAAGGGTTCTCGATCACTGTTTGCGCGCTGATTTTTGCTATTTTCTGGAACTCGTACTCTAACAAACGCCCCGGCAATGTGCTCATTCTGTCTTGCGCCCTGCTCAGTGTCGGGTTTATCGACTTTGCTCACCTGCTTTCTTACCCCGGTATGCCTGACTTTGTCACACCATCCAGCCCCGAAAAAGCGATCAATTTCTGGTTATTCGGACGCCTTATAAGCGCTCTCGCCATATTACTTGTTGCAGTCAAATCATGGCAGCCTCTGCAACAGGACTCGAATAGATATCTGCTATTAATAGCGGCATTGATTACAACGCTGATTATCTACTGGATTTGTCTGTACCAGGCGGACCGACTCCCACGTAGCTTCGTGACGGGAAGCGGATTAACCCCTTTTAAAATCTATAGCGAGTATCTGATCATGGCGATATTCGGGCTTTCTGCCCTGATATTTTTCCATCAAACCCATATAAAAGGCATGAAAAACACCGCCTATTTCTTCATCGCTGCAGTGTTAGCCGTGATCAGCGAGCTCTGTTTTACATTCTATTCTTCAGTGAGTGATATCTATAATCTATTAGGCCATATCTACAAAGCAGGCTGTTTTATTGCACTCTATCAGGCGGTATTCGTTCTCAGCGTCAAAGACCCCTTTAACCGGGTCAAACAGGCCGAAACTATAGCCAATAGCAGATTACTCGACCTGCAAGAAAGCCGCCGTCAACTTGAAACAGCAGGACGGGAATGGAATGCGGCTTTCGACGCCGTAAAAAATCCAATTTTCATCGTCGACAATCAGTTCAGAGTAATACGGGCTAATGAGTCGTATATCCAGCACGCCAATAAAAAGCTCAGCGATATCATCGACACCCCCTACTGGCAGATCTTCCCAAAATTAGCTGGCCCCTCTATAGCAGCAAGCAGCCTGATAGAACAACAGGATAGCCTTGAACAAAAAGAGATTATCGAGCTTGATAACCAACAGTGCTTTGATCTAAGAACATACAAAGTAGCCGATGACAACGGCGCATTTAAATTTGCTATCCATGTAATGGATGACATTACCGAATCCAGACGGTTTGCAGAAGAGATATCCTATCAGGCCAGCCACGATATGCTGACCGGGCTGATTAACCGCCGGGAATTTGAGCGGCACTTACAAGAAGTTGTCAGATCTTCCCATAGCAGCGACACAACGCATGTGCTGTGCTACCTCGATCTGGATCAGTTCAAGGTTGTTAATGATAGCAGTGGTCACGTAGCCGGCGATGAGCTACTGCGCCAACTGGCTTTTCTACTAAAAAAACAGTTACGTCAGCATGATACCCTGGCTCGTATTGGCGGCGATGAGTTTGCCATACTGCTTGAGCACTGCAGCCTGGAAAAAGCAGAAGCCATTGCCAACGAAATTCGCGAACTGATTGCAGAATTCCGCTTCCATTGGCAAAAACAGATTTTCACTATTGGTGCCAGCCTGGGACTGACCGAGATCACGTCCAGAACGCAGAATTCAACAGAGGCACTGAAACAAGCAGACATGGCCTGCTATGCAGCAAAAGATGCCGGACGTAACAGAGTCCACCTTTTCAAGGCCGACGATGAGCAACTGGCGCTTAAGCAGGGTGAAATATTCTGGGCCAATGAAATAAAAAGCGCCCTCTGTGACAATCGCCTTGAGTTATTTGCCCAAACCATCAAACCATTAAAAAGTAGCCCATACGATTGCGGCTATGAAATTTTATTACGCCTGAGATCGAAAGATGGGGAACTGATCGCTCCCGGCCGCTTCTTACCGGCAGCAGAGCGCTATAACCTGTCTTTCAGAATCGACCGCTGGGTTGTTGATAACGCGTTTCTCTGGATCCACAAAAACCTGCAAAAGATCGGGCACATCGAGTTTTTTTCCATCAACCTTTCCGGCCAGTCAATCGGTGACGAAGCATTACTTAATCACATCATCAACCTGACAAATGAATTCAAACTACCCACGTCCCGAATCAAATTTGAAATCACTGAAACGGCAGCAATTGCGAACCTCAATGCCGCATATCGCTTTATTCAAACACTCAAAAAGCATGGCTACAGTTTCGCCCTCGATGATTTTGGCAGCGGTTTGTCATCTTTCGCCTACCTGAAAAACTTACCGGTGGACTATCTGAAAATAGACGGCATGTTTGTCAAAGATATCGCCGACGATCTGATCGATGAAGCGATGACCCGCTCCATCAACGATATAGGCCAGGTCATGGGGATGAAAACCATCGCCGAGTTCGTTGAAAGTCAGGTTATTGAGGAACGCCTGATAGCGATCGGGGTCGATTACGCTCAAGGTTATCATGTCAGTAAACCAGCACCTATAGACAGCCTTATTAACCCTGTACCAGAGCAAATCGAATAGATAACAAGCCGGGTAGATAGCGTCCAACCAGTTTCAGCAGCCATAAGGTAGAAAAATAATAATTCATGATTCTTCTACCCTCCACAGAAAGATACTCTTCATATTCAGATCACACAAAAACCTCTAGCCCCTTAGTTTTCATAAACATAGGGGTTTATACCTATAAAGACAAGCAGGTAATATTTTAATTAACCCGTATTTATACAGAGCATTTAACTTCTGTTTTAAATATTGACACTTATATAACCTGTTGACTTACCCACTATCCATCGCTAATGTTTAACGCCAGCTCACCCCAAAAGGGTACGACTGAACTTTATAGAATGACTACCGGCTTACCCGCCGGAACAATAAAAACAATATGTAGACCTGGCTGTGATCCAGCTAAGGTGAAAGGTAAAAATATGACATGCCGTCAATCCATCCGGCGCACACCGCTGTGCCAATCAGTTGTACCCGATAGTCAATTATTGATAGCCCGATACAGAACATTTGTACCGACAAGCACCTGACTCTTCGTTTTTCTGCTCCCTATTATCTGATTATCCGGTACCGGAAACTCCTGTTGGTTTTCAGAACCGAGCGCTATCTGTATCAAAAATCAGCCGTTCAAACAGATGATCAGGAAACAGAAGAAACACACTCTCAAATTGATGAAAACTCGCTACAGCTGAGTATTCAGAAAAGTTAAGCAATTCTGATTTAGGAAACACCGTTATGTCCGTTTTTAGTCATTCCGAATTTGATAACCATGAACAGGTTGTGTTCTGCCACGATGAGGCCACTGGCCTGAAAGCGATTATCGCCATTCATAACACTAATCGCGGCCCGGCACTGGGCGGCTGCCGTATGTGGCACTACACCAGCGATGAAGAAGCACTGAATGATGTGCTGCGCCTGTCTAAAGGGATGACCTACAAATCAGCCCTCGCCAATCTGGATCTGGGTGGTGGTAAATCAGTAATCATCGGCGATCCGCGCAAGCATAAAACTGAAGACCTGCTGGCTGCGATGGGACGCTTCCTTGAACGTACCGGCAATCAGTATATTGCCGCTGAAGACTCAGGCACTTCGGTACCGGACCTACAGGTAATGGGACGCGAAACTGCTAACGTGGCGGGAATCACTGAGCGTACCGGCATCGATGGCCTGCCATGCAATGGCGACCCATCCCCGGCTACCGCTTACGGCACCTTTATCGGCCTGAAAACCGCAGTTCAGTATCAACTGGATCGCACAGACCTGAAAGGTCTTAAGGTCGCCATTCAGGGTGTTGGCAATGTCGGCTATCGACTGGCCGAGCATCTGCATGACGCTGGCGCAGAACTCTTTGTTACCGATATCCATGAGGAACAGGTACAACGCGCTGTATCCGAGCTGGGTGCAACCGCGGTATCACAGAATGAGATTCTGTCACTGAATGTCGATGTCATAGCCCCTTGCGCCCTGGGTGCAGTACTGAATGATGAAAGCATTCCCCTGATCAAAGCAAAGGTCGTGGCTGGCGCCTCTAATAACCAGCTGGCATCCCAACGCCATGACCTGATGCTACGCGAACGCGGCATTCTCTACGCCCCGGACTACGTCCTCAATGCTGGCGGCATTATCGACATTTTCTATGAGCGAATCGGCCATGAACACACCAAGGTACGAGCTCATATCGAGACAATTGCCGACACCCTGACCGAAATTTTCCGCCGTGCCGATGCGCAGGACCGCCCTACCGGCGAGATCGCCAACGAGCTGGCTGAAGAACGCTTTATGAAGTAAAGCAAAACTAATTACTCCTGCAGCACTTATGCCCGTGACTTTTTTAAAAAAACGGGCTTTTTTTCTCTGAGCATAAAAATAAAATCTGGAGATAACCAATGACTGAACTGGTTCAGAATTCGGCGCTGGACGGCGCTGCCGATAATTCCCGCAAAGACCACCCGATGTGGTCCTCCCGCATGGCCTTTATCCTGGCCGCCAGCGGCTCAGCGGTAGGCCTGGGTAATATCTGGAAATTCCCTTATATCACCGGGGAGAACGGTGGCGGTGCCTTCGTACTGGTCTACCTGTTCTGTATTGCCCTGATCGGTATTCCGATCATGATCTCCGAGGTTATGATCGGTCGTCGCGGCGGCCGCAGCCCAGTTAACAGCATGCGCCAACTGGCTCAAAGTGATGCTCTGTCTAAACGTTGGGTCTGGATCGGCGGCATGGGTATGATCGCCTCCGTCCTTATCCTTTCTTTCTACTCTGTTATCGGTGGTTGGGCGCTGTCCTATGTCGGTAACTCTGCCAGCGGCCTGTTTGCTGGTGCCAGCACCGAGACTATCGGTGCAATGTTCGGCAACCTGTTAGCAGATCCTTATACCCTGCTGCTATGGCACTCCGTGTTTATGGTCTTGGTGATTATGATCGTTGCCCGCGGCCTCAGCTCTGGCATGGAAAAGGCGATCAATATCCTGATGCCTATCATGTTCGCCCTGCTGCTGGTTATGGTGGGCTACGCCATGAGCACCGATAACTTTGCTGAAGGTTTTGCCTTCCTGTTCCAGCCGGACTTCTCCAAGCTGACCACAGAAGGCGTACTGACCGCACTGGGCCATGCCTTCTTCACCCTGAGTCTGGGTATGGGTGTGATGATGGCTTACGGCTCTTACCTGCCTAAAAAGGTATCCATCGTTAAAACCGCTGTTACCGTTTCGATAGTAGATACCGTGGTTGCACTGCTGGCGGGTCTGGCGATCTTCCCTCTGGTATTTGCTAACGGTCTGGAAGCTGGCGCAGGTCCTGGTCTGATCTTCCAGACTTTGCCACTGGCCTTTGGTCAGATGAGCGGCGGTATACTGTTCGGCACCCTGTTCTTCGTATTGCTGGTTGTTGCCGCAGTCACCTCTGCAATCTCTCTGCTGGAGCCTGTCGTAGAATGGTTTGAAGAGCAAAAAGGCATCAACCGCCTGACAGCCACCCTGATCGGTGGTATCAGCATCTGGGGATTAGGCATTCTGACTATCCTGTCGCTGAATGTATGGTCTGACGTACACCCTCTGGGCATGTTTGAACGCTTCGAAGGTAAGACCTTCTTCGATCTCTTCGACTACGTTACTGCCAACCTGATGATGCCGCTTGGCGGCCTGGCCATTGCCATCTTCGTAGGCTGGTTTATGTCAAAGCAGGCGAGTGAAAACGAACTGGCTATGGGTAACGGCCTGGCTTACAAGCTGTTTATGTTCGTATTGCGCTTTATCACCCCGGCGGCGGTACTGGTAGTATTCATCTATAACCTGATGTAATTACATACTTCTTCACGGTAAAAGCCTCCTCTTCCGGAGGCTTTTTTATGTCATACGATGACTAAGAAGCCGACAATGCGTCATCAAAACCAGGCGCCTCATAAACCAATTAATACGAGCGCAGCAATAACTATCCAACTTAAAACAGCAGCATCAATTTCTTATTTAGTTTAATTTATACTTCACTGCATCCAAAACAGAATCATGGTCGTTTCTATGTTAGTTACTTAAATAACAACTGGAATCTGATAATGAAAAAAATTCTTAAGCCCCTCTCTTTTTTCCTTCTGGCGGCGGCAGTTAGCGCCTGCGCTACCAACACTGCGCAAAAAGATCCTGCCACAACTGCAGTTACACCATTGGGTGAGGTACTAACAACCCCCGAAGGCCTGACACTCTATACCTTTAGCAAAGACAGCCAGGGAATATCCAATTGCAACGGTGGCTGCGCCGAGAAATGGCCACCTTATATAGCAAACACTGAGATGGCTGTCGGTGATGACTATAGTGTTATCCGCCGCAGCAATGGTGATAAGCAGTGGACATACAAAGGAATGCCTCTGTACCGCTGGATTAAGGACCAGAAAACCGGTGACATTTCAGGCCACGGTATCAAAAACATCTGGTTTATAGCCCGGGCAGATGATGTACCGGTTAAGATATACCGTAATGCTGAAATCAGCGTATTAACTGACCTGAACCAGCGCAGCCTGTATGCTTTTGATAAAGACGACCAAGGCCAGTCAAACTGCTACGGCAAATGTGCAGAAATCTGGCCACCACTGTTTGCAGCCAAAGGCGCTAAGAAGAGCGGAGCCTTTGACATTACCGAACGTAAGGATGGCACGTTACAGTGGACATTGGACGGACACCCCCTGTACACCTGGGTTAAAGATCAGAAAGCCGGCGATATCACCGGCGACGGTGTGAAAGGAATCTGGCACGTAATAAAACAGCCATAATGAAGGTTCGGCCCGGCTACCCGGCCGGGCCTCTGAGGATGATAGTTTGAGTTCTGAAACTTTGGGTTCTGAAACTTTGGGTTCTGATACTTTAAGTTCCGCTGCTTTGAGTTCAAAAGCATGGAAAAAACAGATTGAGACGCTGCTGGGGCAAGTCAGGCTGAAGCATCAGCCTGCGTTTGAAAAACTCTATCAGCTGACCAGCGGCAAACTTTATGCGCTCATTCTGAAAATGATCCCGGACCCCGAACTGGCGGCCGATGCCTTGCAGGAAAGCTATACAAAAATCTGGCGGCAGGCGGATCGCTACCGCAGTGATCTGGGGGAAGACTGGGCCTGGTCCTGGATGTGCCAACTGACACGCAATACTGCAATTGATCGTATTCGTCAAACCGTGCGCCGACAAGAAACGCAGTTCGAAGAAGGTTTGCTGGAACACACCGTTGACCAGGATAGTTTTCTGGATGAACGGCGCGACCTGAATCGCTGCCTGCAAAGCATTAAGCAAGAACCCCGTCAGGCAATCATGCTGACCTACGTCTATGGTTTTTCAAATGCTGAACTGGCGGAGAAACTGAACACCCCATTAGGCACGCTAAAATCATGGATTCGTCGCGGTCTTAAGGAGCTACAGCAATGTCTGCAAAGTTGAATTCAGCACAGCGCTATAAGAACCCTGCTATCCGTTCCCATTTAGCCAGCCAATATGTACTTGCCACCCTGTCCAGCAGGGTACAACGACGCTTTGAAGCATTACTGAAAACTGATCCGGAACTGGAGCGGGAAGTCTATCAATGGCAACAGCGACTCGACCCTATGAACAACAATCTAAAAGAAGTCCCACCCCCGGAACGAGTTTGGTCTGAACTGAGCCAAACCCTGAACCTGAAAACCAATACAGCGACAAAACAGCAAGAGTCCTGGTGGCACCGCGGCTGGACAGCGATACCTATCTGGCGCTCAGCAACCGCAATGCTGGCGATCATCACCCTCTCTATCGCTATCTGGCCCAGTACCAACCAGATACAGTCGGTTGATTACCTTGCCGTCCTGCAATCAGATAGCAGCGTTGTGGAGCCTGAATTGGTAATTGCCGCCTATAAAGGTGCCAAGCCTGGAGAATCACATCTGCACTTACAATGGAATGATCGTGTAGAGAAAACCTCCACCAGCAATCTGACTTTATGGACTGTCAGTCGTGAAAATGGACAACAGATATCTCTCGGCCCGGTATCCGTAGCTGAAACCACCCGTTTACTGACACCGACTGAGTGGAAGCTGATTAAAAACAGCGCTGAATTACTACTAATAGAAGGCAACAGCCCCAGCGATCCAGTGCGCTTTCGAGGTCCATGCCTGCAGTTAAACCCATGGAATAAAGCCTAATAAAGTAATCTCTATAAGCGCTATCGGTAAGTAGCGCTAATGCTTAGGGAAGGTGCTAACAAGTCCCTTACGCCTCTGGCTTACAGAGAGATTGGAGATCAAGGCAATAATTACAGGCATACTGGTTGTACGTCGAAAATTATTAACACCGATATCCGATCTCTCTGAAAGCCCCGAAGGGCGAGCTCTATAACGGCCACCTGCTTTGTCAGCCAGTTTGAAAAGGTCCAGACATTTCACTGCTCTGTCTTTCGCGCATTTGGCCGTTTTATAGCCCGCAGAGAAAGCAAGGGACTTATTCGCACCTTCCTTAGCTCAGGAACAGAGGAATCGAAAATAGGTTAAACAACTATACTCATCTGACATTAAAAGATAACTGCGCGAAACATAATGCTACAACACTTTCCTCTACCTTCGATATGAACGCTGAACAATTTAATACTCCAGATTACGGATAAAGTTAAAGCCTCCTGCATCCGCTTTCATCCTGTACAGGCTGGCAGGCCTGCCCCGTTCAGAACGTTTATCCCCAGTATCAATCAGCAATTCAGCCTGTTCAATTCGGCGCCGGAATGATTTTTTCTGTAACGCCTTACCTATTAACAGCTCATGAACCTGCTGTAACTCAGGTAGCGTGAATACTTCAGGCAGAGCATAAGCCGGGACAATCGAATATAGCGCTTTCTGCCTAAGGCGCTCCCGGGCATCCACAATCAGTTGCCGGTGATCAAACGCGAGCTCAATATAATTAAGTTGCTCAACAGAGACCCACTGTACATCAGCAACAGAATCAATATGACTCTTACAGGCCTGAAAAGAAACCAATGCGGAATAACAGACCGTAACAGACCAGCCCCTTTTATCCCGTTGTGGCCCACCATAGGTTTTCAGCTGCTCTATATAGGGAGGTATTACGCCTGTTTTTTCCTTTAAACGCCGTAAAGCCGAATCAGACAGGCTCGAATCCAGCTGTAGATCAACAAACCCGCCGGGCAGCCCCCACTTACCCTGTTCAGGGTGATTAGCGCGCTCTACCAATAATACTTTAAGCTCACCTTCATGACAGGTAAACAAGACGCTATCCACAGTAATAAGTGGCGCTTCAAATTCCTGTTTATCGTAGTTTTCAAGATATTTCTGCTCACTCATCTTCAACCTGTCTCCCTCACTATTCGCCTCAATAGTAGATCCCCGAAGCAAGGCTATCAATTATTTTATTGTCCTTTAGACACTTTACTCCAATATCACCTTGACAATATTAGTGACTATTGGCCACTATATTAGTGACTAAACGACACTTAAAGGGTGAATATCATGTTTGGTATAAAATATTACAAAGCGGATTCTGCTACTTTCGTTATTAAAAGCGTCAACGGCCGCATCCGTAAAAAAGGCAAAGGGCTGAGCTTTTTTTATAACAAAGCAACCACATCTATCGCCGCTGTTCCGGTAAACGCCCAGGAGGCCCCCTTTGTTGCCAGCCTGCAAACTGCTGACTTCCAGACAGTTAAACTACAGGGACAAATTACTTACCAAATTGCAAAACCGGAGACAATTAACGAGATACTCAATTTCACTCTCAACAACAATGGTCTGTCATACCTTTCAGAAGATCCTATGAAGCTGAGTGACCGGATCATCAGAATCGTGCAAACCATTATTCAGAATGAGATTCAGAGCCGGACATTACGCCAGGCACTGAAACTTAATCAGTCTCTGGTTGAGCTGATCGGAAACCGCCTGCCAACAATGGAAACACTGCTAACTATGGGGGTAAGTGTTATTGATACTTCGATCAGCGCGATTACAGCAATGCCAGAAACTTCAAAAGCGCTGGAAGCTCAAGCCAGAGAAGAGATATTGAAAGAATCTGACGATGCGATCTACAGCCGCCGGGAATCAGCTGTAGAGCAGGAAAGAAAAATCAGAGAAGCAGAACTGCAAACCACACTTTCAGTACAGCAAAAAGAACAGGAGATCGAAGAGTCCAGAGTAGCTAACGAGCGAGCCCTGCTACGCAGTCAGACAGAAACTGAACAGGAACGGCTGCAGGCTGAAATTGATGCTGAAGATCAGCGTTCCCGTTTGGTAACGCTGAATGTGGAAAACCGAAAAATGGAAGCTGATGCAGAAGCTTATACGATCAGCACCCGGATGCAGGCTTTCAAAGAGCTGCCGGTTGAAAACCTGAAAGCTATCGCCCTGGCCAGTATGGAACCAGACCAGTTAATTGCGCAGGCCTTTGATTCACTGGCCCAGAACGCAGGAAAAATTGGTGAACTGAATATCAGCCCCGACCTGCTCGGACAGATAATCCGGAGGAGCTGAACTATGACCAACTCAAATCCATTCCGCTTCATCCTGATATACCGTAAAACTCGCTTACAGGAACTCATAGAGCGCTTTAATACCTGGCCCCAGGCCAGGTTCTATCTGGAACACAATCAGACAGACAGTGAAGACTATCTGCGGGAACACGACCTGTATAAACGACGTCTGGTAGAAGCAGAACAGACAATCAGGCCGTTAGGTAGGTTTCAGTTATTGGAACGCAGCTTCCTACCCAACTATCAATTCAGTCCAAATGATATCGTGGTCGTAATCGGCCAGGATGGACTGGTTGCAAATACCCTGAAGTACCTGAAAGGTCAGCCAGTAATTGCTATCAATCCCGAGCCCGATCGCTGGGACGGAGTCCTTCTGCCTTTTGAAATCGGACAGTTAACCAGCGTCTTAAAAGACACCATATCCGGCAACGTGGCGTCAAAAAACATCACTTTTGCCAGGGCATCAAGTAACGATGGTCAATCGATGTTGGCGGTTAACGATCTGTTTATAGGCCCGAAAAGCCACACATCAGCACGCTATAAAATCGACTGGAAAGGACAAACTGAAATTCAGAGTTCATCAGGAATTATTGTATCAACTGGTCTGGGCTCAACAGGCTGGTTTCAATCCATACTTGCTGGCGCTATCGGGGTAACGGGACAAGACAAACACGTTCTACAACAAGGTTTCGCCTGGGATGAACCACGTTTACAGTTTGCCGTGAGGGAACCTTTTCCCAGCCAGAATAGCGGGGTCAATATTGTATTCGGGGCTGTCGATATGAGATCCACTATCCAGCTTGAATCGCTGATGCCGGAAAACGGCGTAATTTTTTCAGATGGTATAGAAGCGGACTATATTCCCTTTAATGCTGGCGCCATTATTAAAGTAGATATTGCTGAAACCAGAGGAATGCTGATCTGTGAATAGATATTTTATCTCTCCATAAATCGGCCAAAGCTTGTTACAGCACCTTACTTCCAGACAAAAAAGGCATGCCCTTCGACACACTTTTAATTTTATTTTGGTAGCAGGGGCCAGATTTACTCGTTGCAGCCTGCAGGCTGTAACGCCCCTTAGGGCTTCGCGGCAAGCCGCTCGGTGCAAATTGTGCTCTAAGCACAATTAGTGATTCAAAACAGCCTGTTGACAGTTTTGCCCCTACGGGCATCGCCGCAAGCGGCTTGATGGTGATTGCTACGCAATCGCTGAACTGACGACCTTCTTGGACTTTGATGAAAAGCCGAGCCCGACGCTGTTCTTTGCCTTATTTCAGGCACAAAAAAAGGCGTATCTTACGACACACCTTTAATTATACGTTGGTAGCGGGGGCCAGCTTTAAACTGCCGACCTTCCGAGTCTTTATGAAGAGCCGAACCCGACGCTGCTCTTTGCCATATTTCGGGCAAAAAAAAGACCAACCTTTCGGTTAATCTGATTTTATACGTTGGTAGCGGGGGCCAGATTGACTCGTTACAGCCTGTAGGCTGCAACGCCCCTTCGGGCTTCGCGGCAAGCCGCTCCGTGCAAATTGTGCTCTAAGCACAATTAGTGAACTGACCAGCTCTCATCTGTCCCTTTTTCAAGGCAAAAAAAAGACCAACCTTTCGGTTAGTCTGATTTTATACGTTGGTAGCGGGGGCCAGATTTGAACTGACGACCTTCGGGTTATGAGCCCGACGAGCTACCAGGCTGCTCCACCCCGCATCAACGTGGGGCGAATCATACTGATCGACCTGACTAATAGCAAGAATAAATACGACCAAATAACAGAAAAAAAGCCAACCTCTCGGTTAGCTTCATCTTTTACGCTGGTAGCGGGAGTCAGCTTTAAACTGCCGACCTTCCCGAGCCCTTATAAAGAGTCGAGCCCGACGCATTTTTGTGCCTTATTTCAGGCACAAAAAAAAAGGCATGTCTTTCGACACACCTTTAATTATACGTTGGTAGCGGGGGCCAGATTGACTCGTTACAGCCTGTAGGCTGCAACGCCCCTTCGGGCTTCGCGGCAAGCCGCTCCGTGCAAATTGTGCTCTAAGCACAATTAGTGAACTTACCAGCTCTCATCTGTCCCTTTTTCAAAGCAAAAAAAAAGCCAACCTTTCGGTTAGCCTAATTTTATACGTTGGTAGCGGGGGGCAGGTTTGAACTGGCGACCTTCCTGAGTCTTTATGAAGAGCCGAGCCAGACGCTCTTCTTGCATCTTATTTCGGGCAAAAAAAAAGCCAACCTTTCGGTTAGTCTAATTTTATACGTTGGTAGCGGGGGGGGGGGCAGGTTTGAACTGGCGACCTTCCTGAGTCTTTATGAAGAGCCGAGCCAGACGCTCTTCTTGCATCTTATTTCGGGCAAAAAAAAAGCCAACCTTTCGGTTAGCCTTCTCTTTTCGTTGTGGTAGCGGGGGCCAGGCTTGAACTGCCGACCTTCCCGAGCCCTTATAAAGAGTCGAGCCCGACGCATTTCTGTGCCTTATTTCAGGCACAAAAAAAAGGCATGTCTTTCGACACACCTTTAATTATACGTTGGTAGCGGGGGCCTGATCTGAACTAATGAGCTTCCCGAGCCCTTATGAAGAGTCGAGCCCGACGCATTTTTGTGCCTTATTTCAGGCACAAAAAAAGGCATGTCTTTCGACACACCTTTAATTATACGTTGGTAGCGGGGGCCTGATCTGAACTAATGACCTTCCCGAGCCCTTATGAAGAGTCGAGCCCGACGCATTTTTGTGCCTTATTTCAGGCACAAAAAAAGGCATGTCTTTCGACACACCTTTAATTATACGTTGGTAGCGGGGGCCAGATTTGAACTGACGACCTTCGGGTTATGAGCCCGACGAGCTACCAGGCTGCTCCACCCCGCATCAACGTGGGGCGAATACTACTGAGCGGACTGACTAATAGCAAGAAAAAATATTAGTTTTCAATTAATTAATAACTATGTCTATTATAAGAGACAGATTATGCTTTCAGCGATAGTCCGAAACCGGAGGGCAGTAATGGCTCTAATCTATGTAATGGATCCGATGTGTAGCTGGTGCTATGCCTTTCATCCACACCTGAAAGAGTTGCTGACCAAGCTTAAACCAGGTATCAAAACCTACTGTTATATGGGCGGGCTGGCTCCCGACAGTGATGAGCCGATGCCAGCTGCGATGCAACAGGCGATACAACAAACCTGGCAGCAGATAGAAGCCAAAACCGGAGCCCCTTTTAATCAGGATTTCTGGCGCTTGTGCCACCCCCGCCGCTCTACCTACCCTGCTTGTCGTGCGATGATCAGCGCCGAGCTACTGGAGCCGGGCGCAGGTATGAAGATGGCTGAAATAATCCAACAAGGCTACTATCAGGAAGCCCGCAACCCATCAAACATTGACACCCTGATCGGTTTTGCTGAGAAAGTGGGCCTGGATAGGCAACGCTTTATCGAAACAATTCAGAGCACTGAGGCAGAACACACCCTGCAACAGGATCTGAGCTATTGCCAACAGCATAATATTACCGGCTTCCCCTATCTGGCATACGAGTCGGCAGGAAAGATCACTCCGCTGTGTATCGGCTATTGTGACCAGCAAACTCTGCTTAGCAGAGCCGCTCAGCTGGAATTAATTTAAGGCAAAAAAAACGGGAGCTAATTGCTCCCGCCTTTTGATCATTGCGCTCAGGATGTTCGCGCTATAGATACATCTTCAGCCTGCAAACCTTTATCACTCTCTTTGACTATAAAGCGTACGCTTTGCCCTTCAGATAGTGAACGATGGCCACGACCGCGGATATTACGGAAGTGAACAAATACATCATCGCCATTTTCACGGGTAATAAAGCCAAACCCCTTGGATACATTGAACCACTTAACCGTTCCCTGCTCCCTATCGTCATTCTCAGAGATATAGTCTTCATCTTCTGACTCTGATGAAGAGGAGCCCAGACCAGCGATAACACAGCTCACCAAAACAACAGCAAATACTAAAACCATATCCATAACTGGCAACTTGCCTTCACCTGGCAGCGATCCCTGAACAAAAAGGATGACTGCAGTAGCAAGTGCACTGACAACAACACTACGTATCAGTTGATTAACACTCATTGCGAATCTCTTATATTGATTAATGTAATTTCAAAAAAGAATCCAAAAAAAAAGAATCCTGATCATGTTATATACCTATTTTAATTTAACTATTCAATAGCTTAGGCAGATTTCATTAAAGTATTTTTAAATCAATACAGGCTATAATCTATAAACCTGTCCTACCCATCGGTGACAGCCTGTTTAATTTAGTTGGAATACCTACCCATGTCAGATCAACAACGGCTGGACGACCTGGAGTCCCGCCTCGCATTCCAGGAAGATTCTCTGGATAAAATGAGCGATGTAATGGCTCGCCAGTCACTGGAAATAGACAAGCTGACCCGAATGGTCAAACATCTGAATCAACAGGTGAAAACACTGGGTTCAGATAATATCAGCGCTCCGGAAGACGAGGCGCCACCGCCCCATTATTAAACTAAATATTTCACTACCAGAACCTAGGACCAGGGTGACGCCGTTGGCATCAGAAGCTTGCTATATGCAGCCAAACCGTGCAGTTTGGCTGAACCTCAATGGACTGGCGTGAACGCAAAAGTTAAACCAGTTTTTTCAGCGTATATATATCATACCGGCTGGATTTACCTTCCAGCTGGTAGCTCGGACTAACGCCCTGCAGTGATGGGCCTTCAATCAGCGGAGCCTTGCGCGAACGCTTAACCACAACCCGGTATTGTGCAGCATCCAGAGCTGCCCGAAGCAGTGCTTCCGCATCCATGTCATCCCCCACTACCGAACGGAACACCCGCATCTCTTTTTTAACCAGGGCAGACTTTTCGTTATGGGGGAACATCGGATCGACATACACAACATCCGGCCTCTCATCGCCTTGCAGGCTTTGTAACCAGTCAATACTATTCTGGTTAAAAAGGTGCATTCTGGCAGTAATCTCAGCCACCTCAGGTACCAGCGACGCACGCTCCAGACCGCTCTCCAACAGGCTATGGATAACCGGTGAACGCTCGACCATCTGCACCTCACAGCCCAGCGTGGCCAGGACAAAACTATCCCGTCCAAGTCCGGCTGTCACATCAGCAATCCGGGGACGTATAGAACCTTTTATACCTACCGCCTTGGCGATCATCTGGCCTTTACCGCCGCCAAACTTACGTCGGTGGTCCACGCTGCCACTGACAAAGTCAGCCATTACCGGTCCCGGTACTTTGCGCCCGGTCAATTGCAACTTGCAACCATCGATACCGACTAACAGTAGCAATCCATAATCGCATTTATCGATCTGAAAACGATTTAAAAAAGGCAATTGCAGGCGCTGTGCCAGCCGCTGCGCTGATTCAACATAGAAACTGTCTTCTGCAGCTACCGCCAGCTGCAACGCTTCGTCTTCTACTGATATCGACTTCTTACCCAATGTTGATCTACCCGTAACTGTCTGCAGAAATATTTGCTGAAAAACATGCCACACAACTACATGCCACATAATCAGGCGTCATAAATAAGACACTATTAACTATCTATAACCAGTGCCTGTGACTACCTGCCTATAACTAAGTATAAAATCAGATCACTATGCCATAAAGAATACAGCTAGTAATGCCACACCCAGCAGCATTCGGTAGATCACAAAAGGCAGCATACCGATCTTGTCTAACCACTTAAGGAAAAAGTGTATACAGCAAAATGCACTAACCGCAGCAATCCCTGTACCGGAAAGTAGCATAAGCCACTGCCCTGCCACGCCCGTCGAAGCTAGCTCTAAGGTTTTAAAAACACCTGCGCCAAGGATAACCGGAATAGACATAAGAAATGAAAAACGCGCGGCAGCCTGACGATCCAGTCCAAGCATAAGGCCTGCTGATATTGTAATGCCTGAGCGCGAAGTACCAGGGATCAAAGCGACCGCTTGGGCACAACCAATTGTGACAGCATCACGCAAAGAAAGACTGGTCAGGTTGCGCGCCTCGCTGCGACCAACATCAGCCCACCAGAGCAACCCACCAAAAATCATTGTGGTGCCCGCAATCACCAGCAGGCTTCGACCATAAAGATCAACCAGACCATGAAACATAAAGCCAAACATCAATGCTGGCAGCGTAGCAATCACCACAAACCAGGCGATACGTGCCTGCTCTCTATCATCCGAACTGGCCGCACTAACACAGCTTCTTGTCATAGTTAACAAATCATGACGAAAGAAATACAGCACAGCCAAAAGTGAGCCGATATGCACACCGACATCGAATGCCAGCCCCTGATCCTGCCAACCGAACAGTTGCGATGGCAAAATAAGATGCGCCGAACTAGAAATCGGCAAAAACTCCGTTAACCCCTGAATAACCGCCAGGGCGACTACCTGAAACCATTCCACTTTATACTCGTCCTTGTATAAATTCGATATTTTTCATTCAAAGAAGCTCACTGCTGATGCTTCTTTTTTTGTTGATCTTTCTTCTTCCAGGCTACTTCATCCCGTAAATAAACCGGCAAAGCATCGTCGGCTTTAACGGTTCGACCATTAGCTAACTCCTCTGCAGCAATCCTGACCATCGCCGCGGCCGTCGGATAAATCTCCAGCACCGGATCAGATACTGCGTCTTTTACTGCTGCAGGCATATCTTCCAGATACAGCCACCCTTTACCGGCAGCAAACCAGTTACCGCCATCCGGCTGTACTATTTCTGGCAGAACAATATCCTGCGGCGCACTGACCGTTTCAGAATCAAGTAATACAGGCAGCCCTGCTCTTATTTCATAGGCAGCAGAGTAAAGCTCATTCATCCGGGCATCGAGGGTACTGACTATACGCTCAACCCGGTATTTATCGGCACTAACCAGCGCAATAGCGGCCAGCGTCGATACCGGTATAACCGGAAGCTGCGCGGCAAATGCCAGGCCCTGAGCAACCCCGGTCGCAATCCTGATCCCGGCAAACGAGCCCGGACCACGGCCAAAAGCGACCGCATCGAGCTGACTAACTTTCAATCCAGCCTGATCCAATATCTCGGAAACCATCGGCAATAACTGCTTTGTATGCTGACGGGGGATAATGCGAAAATCTTCCCGGACCTCTCCGTCGATATACAGAGCGACTGAACAAGCGTCAGTAGAAGTATCCAGAGCTAGGATCTTGGCCATTTATGTAATCCGATGATAGGTGCTGATTGAGAAAGTTTTGCATTTTAATCGTTGTGCTTAGGAAACGCTATCTTCACCCCAGCGCGGTAACAACGACTGATCGATGTCCAGCTGATTTAGTATACGGGCAACAACAAAGTCGATCATATCGTCAATCGTCTGTGGCCGGTTATAAAATCCAGGGCTGGCTGGGATAACGACCGCCCCCATCCGGGTCAGCTTCAGCATGTGCTCCAGATGGATTTCAGAATAAGGCGCCTCGCGGGGAACAAGAATCAGTTTGCGCCGCTCTTTTAACGCCACATCTGCTGCCCGCTCAATCAAGGTGTTGCTGGCTCCGCAAGCGATAGCCGACAAAGTACTGGTACTACAGGGGCAAACCACCATCTTACTCGGAGCACCGGAACCGGAAGCAACCGGCGCCATCCACTGTTCTTTACCAAACACCCTGATCTGATCAGCCCGGGCGTCAAAACGGGAGATAAGGTACTCCATCTGCTCAGCAGATCCTCCCGGCAACGACTCATCAGTTTCAGTAGCAATTACCACCTGCGCTGCACGGGAAATCATAACAAACACCTGACAATTAGCCTGTATCAGACATTCCAGTAAGCGCAATCCGTATTGAACGCCGGAGGCTCCGGTGATCGCCAGGGTAACTGTTTCCCGATATTTATGAGTCATGCCTGATACCTGCATTTAATCATTCTGCTGTTAGCCTGCAAACTGCTGCTCCAGTGCTGAAACCAAACGGCTATGAATGCCATCAAAACCGCCGTTGCTCATAATAACCACATGGCTACCTGGCCGAATCGCGGCACACACCGATTCAATAATCTGGCCAGTACTGGTTGCCAGAGCTGCCGGCACCGGGCTGGCACTGATCAGATCATCCAGTGACCAGCCAAGGCCATCCGGTTGATACCAATACACCATATCAGCCATCCCCGTGGAAGCCGCCAACTGTTCACGGTGCAGCCCCATACGCATAGTATTAGAGCGCGGTTCTATAACTGCAATCACCGGAGCATCGCCGACCTGCGCACGAATCCCCTGCAAAGTGGTTTCGATCGCTGTCGGATGATGGGCAAAGTCGTCATACACTTTTACTGAGCCGATCTCGCCAATCAACTCCATGCGTCGCTTTACCCCGCCGAAGCGGCAAAGACCTTTGATACCGTGCTCCGTCTGTACGCCGACATGCCGGGCCGCGACCAGCGCCATCAATCCATTATTGACACTATGCAAACCTGTCATAGACCATGACACAACCCCGACAGACACTCCATCATGCAGTACTTCAAACCGAGTACCGTCATCCGTTAGCAAACGAGCCTGCCATTGCACCCCATCAACTATGACATTCAAATCTTTTTCGGTTATTGCCGTACGTACCACCGGCGTCCAGCAGCCCTGCTCAAGCACCTCTTCAAGAACCGGCTCGTTATGCGGCAGGATGAGCTGACCATTTTCAGGCACGATACGTACAAGATGATGGAATTGACGTTGAATCGCAGCAAGATCATCAAAGATATCAGCATGATCGAACTCAAGATTATTCAGGATCACTGTGCGCGGCCGGTAATGAACAAACTTGGAACGCTTATCAAAAAAAGCAGTATCGTATTCATCAGCCTCTATGACAAAAAACGGGCTACCACCCACCCGGGCTGAGCGATCAAAGTTTTTTGGCACGCCGCCAATCAGGAAGCCGGGCTCCATATCGGCGTATTCGAGCAACCAGGCCAGCATAGTCGCAGTAGTTGTTTTACCATGGGTTCCGGCCACAGCCAGCACCCACTTATCTTGCAACAGGTGTTCCGATAACCATTGCGGCCCCGAGGTATAGCGCAGGCCGCGCTCTAGCATATACTCGACACAGGGATTGCCCCGACTCATGGCATTGCCAACAATAATCATATCCGGGGCGGGCTCCAGCTGAGCCGGATCGAACCCCTCTATCAGCTCAATACCCTGGGCTTCCAACTGAGTACTCATCGGCGGATAAACATTGGCATCAGACCCGGTTACCTGATGCCCTAGCTCTTTAGCCAGCACCGCAAGACTGCCCATAAAAGTGCCGCAAACCCCCAGAATATGTACATGCACGGATAGTATCTCCAGATTGTCCTAGACCGTTATAACAATGGCGCTATGATAACAGCTTCATGTCTATAGTTTGGTGACTTTTTAACGATCTGCCGCTCCATATACGTGCTACATAACAGCTCACTAGATAAATTACACAGTATTTAAGACTTTTTAGCCTTAAATACTGTGTAATTCCCGACCAATTCAGCGTAAAATTGCCGCAACTTTTCCAGTCACCACACCTATAGGTTTACGGCACATGTTACTGCTGAACCAGCATCTGAAACATAATGACACTTCCGATGAACTGATCGAACTGATCGACAGCCTGATGCTCTCTTGTAAAGAGATTGCTATCAAGTTGCGTGAAGGCGCCCTTGCCGGCGTTTTAGGCACCTCTGAAGGAGTCAATGTTCAGGGCGAAACCCAGAAGAAACTGGATATCATCTCTAACGATATCCTCAAAGCAGTACTACTGGACAACCCAACCGTTGCCGGCGTCGCTTCCGAAGAGGAAGACCACCCGGTTCCTGGTAACCCTGATGGCAAATACCTGGTTACTTTTGACCCGCTCGACGGCTCATCAAACATCGATGTAAACGTATCGGTTGGCACAATCTTTTCCATTTTGGAATGCCCTGAGGGCGCCAATGGCGGCGATGACAGCGCTTATATGCAGAGCGGTCGCAAGCAGGTTGCAGCAGGTTATGTTCTCTATGGCCCTTGCGCAGTACTAGTGCTAACTACAGGCCAGGGCGTCAACATGTTTACCCTGAGCCACGGCGGTGATTTCATTCTGACCGAGGAAAACGTTCAGATCCCTGAGCTGACCCAGGAATTTGGCATCAACATGTCGAACCAGCGTTTCTGGGAACCAGAAATGCAGAGCTACGTTAACGATCTGCTGCAAGGCGAAGAAGGCCCTCTGGGCAAGCGTTACAACATGCGCTGGGTGGCATCAATGGTGGCTGAAGTTCACCGCATTCTGACTCGCGGCGGCATCTTTATGTACCCGTGGGATAAGCGCAATCCGTCAAAACCTGGCAAACTGCGCCTGATGTACGAAGGCAATCCAATGAGCTTCCTGATAGAACAGGCCGGCGGCTTAAGCACCACTTGTTACGACAACATTATGGATATTCAGCCAGAGAAGATTCATCAGCGTGTAGCTGTTGGCCTCGGCTCTAAAGCTGAAGTTGAAACCATGCTGAAGTATCACGCTAAAGACTAAATCCAATACCCACTGAATACGATATATGCTCTTTAAGTCGTATTCAGTTTTAAGCCCGGGACCGTATATAATTCGGCTTTGGTTTGAATACAGATTTCAACACTTTTAACAGGAAGGCGACACATGAGCTTCAATAAAGTATCTGCTGGTAAAGATCTGCCAAACGACATCAACGTAATCATCGAAATTCCGGCGGAAAGTTCTCCGGTAAAATACGAGATCGAAAAAGAAGAAGATGCGATCTTCGTTGACCGTTTCATGGCGGCGCCTATGTTCTACCCTGCAAATTACGGTTACATCAACAACACCCTGGCTGATGATGGCGATGCGCTGGACGTTCTGGTTCTGACCCCTTACCCGGTAATTCCTGGCTCTGTCATTCGTTGCCGTCCTGTTGGCGTTCTGAACATGACTGACGAAGCTGGCGAAGACGCTAAGCTGGTTGCAGTACCACACGACAAGCTGACCAAAGCATACAAAGATGTTAACGACATCGGCGATCTGCCACAGCTGACTCTGGATCGCATCAAGCATTTCTTCGAGAACTACAAAGGCCTGGAAGAGGGCAAGTGGGTTAAAGTTGAAGGTTGGGACAACGCTGATGCAGCCAAAGCCGCTATCATCGAATCTCAGAAAGCATACGAAGCTGCAAAGTAAGCTCTCGCTGTTTTTAAAAAAACCCGCTATCTGCGGGTTTTTTTGTGCCTTTGATTATTCAGCTGGGCACCATTTCTGTCCGTATATATCAACAATTGTCCGGTTCACGATACATGTTTTCTGCTAAAATCATATCCTTTCGTATCAGGCATTCTTGTTAGCTATAACAACTAACAATAACCACCAAAGGTAAATTTCGATGAAGTTTGAAGGTACCGAGCGCTACGTCGCCACCGATGATCTGCAGATGGCAGTTAACGCAGCAGCAACCTTGCAACGCCCGCTGTTAATTAAAGGCGAGCCGGGTACCGGTAAAACCATGCTGGCCGACGAGGTAGCCGGAGCCTTTGGCAAGAAACTGCTGCGCTGGCACATCAAATCCACCACTAAAGCTCAACAGGGATTGTATGATTACGATGCAGTATCCCGCCTGCGGGACTCTCAATTAGGCGATGACCGGGTTCATGATATTGCTAACTACATTAAGAAAGGGATGTTATGGCAGGCATTTGATTCCGACGAGCAGGTAGTACTGCTGATCGACGAGATCGACAAAGCCGATATAGAATTCCCTAACGACCTGCTGGTTGAACTGGATAAGATGGAATTCAGCGTTTACGAAACTGGTGAGCGGGTAGTTGCCAAACATCGACCTATCATTATTATCACCAGTAATAATGAAAAAGAGCTGCCGGATGCTTTCCTGCGCCGCTGCTTCTTTCACTACATCAGCTTCCCTGATGCCGATACAATGAAACAGATCGTCGATGTCCATTTCCCGGACATCCAGAAAGACCTTGTGAATGAAGCGCTGGAGATATTCTTCCAGGTGCGCTCGGTTAACGGCCTGAAGAAAAAACCTTCCACTTCTGAACTGATCGATTGGCTGAAATTGCTGCTAGCCGACAACATATCGACTGAACTATTACAAAACCGGGATAACTCTCAGGCGGTACCGCCACTGTATGGCGCTCTACTGAAGAGTGAGCAAGATGTACATATGCTACAACGCCTGGCCTTCATGGCGCGTCGCGAAAGCCGCTAAATAGAACAACAGGAGGCTTTATGTTAGTCGACTTTTTCTACACCCTGCGCAAAGCCAGGGTTCCGGTTACGATCAGGGAGCTACTGACCCTGCTGGAAGCGCTGGAACAGCATCTGGCGTTTGGTAGCTGGGATGATTTTTATCTGCTCGCCCGCACCTGCCTGGTTAAGGACGAAAAATACTTTGACCGTTTCGACCAGGCCTTCAGCCACTATTTCAAGGGCCTTGCCGAACTACCCGATCCGCTGGACAATCTGATCCCGGATGATTGGCTGGAATCGGATTTTATTCGCAATCTGAGCGACGAAGAAAAAGCTGAAATAGAAAAACTCGGCGGCCTGGACAAGCTGATGGAAACCCTGGCGCAACGCCTGGAAGAGCAGATGAAACGCCATGCCGGCGGCAGTAAATGGGTCGGTACCGGCGGCACTTCACCCTTCGGTCACAGCGGGTACAATCCTGAAGGGGTCCGCATCGGAGGACAGAGTAAGAACAAACGTGCGGTAAAAGTCTGGGAAAAACGTCAGTTCCGAGACCTGGATGACAATGTAGAGCTCGGTACCCGCAACATCAAAGTTGCCCTGCGCAAACTACGTAAGTTTGCCCGTACCGGCGCGGCTGAAGAGTTAGATCTGGATGACACTATCCGCTCTACCGCAAACAACGCAGGCCTGCTTGACCTGAAAATGGTTCCCGAACGACACAACGCTGCAAAGGTACTTCTATTTCTCGATGTTGGCGGCTCTATGGATCCATTCATTCGCCAGTGCGAACAGCTATTTTCCGCCGCCCGCACTGAATTCAAGCATCTGGAGTATTTCTACTTCCATAACTGTGTGTACGAAAAAGTTTGGAAAGACAATTCCCGCCGCTGGAATGAACATATCTCTATGTTTGATGTGCTGCATACTTATGGCAGGGATTATCGGGTGATCTTTGTTGGCGATGCCGCGATGGCGCCTTACGAAGTCAGTGAGCGATATGGCAGCGTTGAGCACCGTAATGAAGAATCCGGCGCTACCTGGCTACAGCGTATTACCGAAACCTGGGATAAAGCGATCTGGCTCAACCCCAGCCACGAACGCTACTGGGACTATACCGCCAGCACCCAGATGATCAGGAACCTGATGGATAACAAGATGTATCCGCTGACGCTGGAAGGCATGGACGCGGGGATTCGACATCTGTCGAAATAGGCAAACACAAAAAACGGGCATCGGCCCGTTTTTTTTATATCACAGTTACAATCAGTCGTAGTTGTAGAAACCACGCCCTGACTTACGCCCCAGATAACCGGCATCGACCATCTGTACCAACAGCGGGCATGGACGATACTTAGAATCCTTAAAGTTATCGTACAACACTTCCATAATACTGAGACAGGTATCCAGTCCAATCAGATCAGCCAACGCCAATGGCCCCATCGGATGACTCATACCCAGCTTCATTACGGTATCGATCTCTTCTGCAGAAGCCAGCCCTTCATAACGACAGAACACCGCCTCATTGATCATCGGCATGAGAATCCGGTTAGAAACAAAACCTGGCGCGTCTTTAACATCAACCGGCACCTTACTCATATCCAGCGACAGCTGCTTCACCGCATCAAATACTGCATCATCAGTTTGCAGAGCACGGATAATCTCCACCAACTGCATCATCGGTACCGGATTCATAAAGTGCATTCCGATCACCTGCCCCGGCCGGGAAGTCGCTGCCGCCAGACGGGTAATTGAGATCGAAGAAGTATTAGTCGCCAGAATAGCTTCCGGCTTACACACTTCATCCAAATTACGGAAGATAGTCTTCTTGATCGCCTCATCTTCGCTGGCTGCTTCCACCACAATATCCACATCCGACATCGCTGCCATATCAGTAGTCTGCAGAATACGGCTCAGCGCGGCATCAGCCTCGACCTGCGTCATCTTCTCTTTACTGACCATACGAGCCAGGCTTGAGCCAATAGCCTTCACACCACGGGTCAAAGCCTCATCATTCAGGTCAAACAGAACCACATCGAAGCCCGAGCATGCAGCAACCTGAGCGATACCACCACCCATCTGACCCGCACCGACTACACCAAACTTACTAATCGTCATTGTCCGCTCCGCTCTAAACTCAAAAGTGTAAAAATTGAATACAGTGTTCCACTGCAAGACCCTGAGCGCAACCCCAAAATAGGTACATACCCTTACGCCATATAAATATCAGCTAATTGAGATTGGCTAAGTCCCGGCTCTCTCATAACTGGCATACTAATCTTGTTATAATACATTGCAAAGATTCAGAGTAAGGAATAGAAAAGTGTCAAAGCAACAGCCGGGGCCAGGCAAACAGCTCCTGAAAAACATCTTCAAATTACTGCTGGCCTGCCTTTTGATCGGCGTTATCTGTGGCTATCTGTTTATAGAGCTTCCCGCCGGCACTCCCGCAGATGAACAGCTGCACTTCAGCGCCGCACTGGGCTTTGCCTACGGCAGCATCGCCAGCTTTATCGGCGCAGGCATATTGATCGCCCGCTACTTTATCCAGAACAGAAAAACCCGTTAGGCAAAAAAAGCGCCTTTAAACAGATATAAAAAAACCGGCCTGCAGCCGGTTTTTTTTTTAAAATAGGAAGCAAGCTTACTTCGCGTGGTCGATCAGATCATCAACCACTTCCTGCTCTTCATGCAGATCATCAGAAGACGCTTTATGCATTGGCAAGACCAGGTTCAGAACGATTGCCACAATGCCGCACAGGCTGACACCCTGCATACTGAAGCCGCCACTGCCTACAGACATACCGCCGATACCAAATACCAGGGTTGTAGCGACAATAACAAGGTTACGTTACTACCCGATTAGCACATATCCACTTTCGCCTTAACCAGACATACTATGCCTATCGAAGTAATTGCCTGGATATAAAAAAACCGGCCTGAGCCGGTTTTTTTTTAAAATAGGAAGCAAGCTTACTTCGCATGGTCGATCAGATCATCAACCACTTCCTGCTCTTCATGCAGATCATCAGAAGACGCTTTATGCATTGGCAAGACCAGGTTCAGAACGATTGCCACAATGCCGCACAGGCTGACACCCTGCATACTGAAGCCGCCACTGCCTACAGACATACCGCCGATACCAAATACCAGGGTTGTAGCGACAATAACAAGGTTACGTTACTACCCGATTAGCACATATCCACTTTCGCCTTAACCAGACATACTATGCGTATCGAAGTAATTGCCTGGATATAAAAAAACCGGCCTGAGCCGGTTTTTTTTTTAAAAATAGGAAGCAAGCTTACTTCGCATGGTCGATCAGATCATCAACCACTTTCTGCTCTTCATGCAGATCATCAGAAGACGCTTTATGCATTGGCAAGACCAGGTTCAGAACGATTGCCACAATGCCGCACAGGCTGACACCCTGCATACTGAAGCCGCCACTACCTACAGACATACCGCCGATACCAAATACCAGGGTTGTAGCGACAATAACAAGGTTACGTTACTACCCGATTAGCACATATCCACTTTCGCCTTAACCAGACATACTATGCGTATCGAAGTAATTGCCTGGATATAAAAAAACCGGCCTGAGCCGGTTTTTTTTAAAATAGGAAGCAAGCTTACTTCGCATGGTCGATCAGATCATCAACCACTTTCTGCTCTTCATGCAGATCATCAGAAGACGCTTTATGCATTGGCAAGACCAGGTTCAGAACGATTGCCACAATGCCGCACAGGCTGACACCCTGCATACTGAAGCCGCCACTGCCTACAGACATACCGCCGATACCAAATACCAGGGTTGTAGCGACAATAACAAGGTTACGTTGCTGCGCCATATCCACTTTAGCCTTGATCAGAGTATTCAGACCAACCGCTGCAATAGAACCAAACAGCAGAATCAGGATACCGCCCATAACCGGTGCCGGTATAGTCTGCAACAGCACACCAAACTTAGCCACAAACGCCAGCAGAATAGCAAACACTGCGGCCCAGACCATGATCATTGGATTAAATGAACGGGTCAGCATTACCGCACCGGTCACTTCTGAGTATGTGGTATTTGGCGGACCACCAAACAACGCTGCTGCCGAAGTTGCAACGCCATCGCCGAACAAAGTGCGGTGCAGGCCTGGCTTCTTGATATAATCCTTACCGGTCACACTACCGATCGCCAGCACATCGCCAACATGTTCAATAGCCGGCGCAATAGCAACCGGAATCATGAACAGAATGGCCTGCCAGTGAAACTCAGGGAGTGTAAACGCCGGTACGGCAATAAATGCAGCGTCATTAACGACCTGATAATCCACCATACCGAAGAAGTTAGCCATGATATAACCCACGACCACACCCGCCATAATCGGCAACAGACGGAAGATACCATGACCCAGGGTTGCCACCAGCAAAGTGGTTAACAATGCCGACATGGAAACAATCATCGCATCGACATAGGGAAACAGTTCAATACTGCCGTCGCCCGCTTTACCCATCGCCATATTCACCGCGATTGGCGCTAATCCTAAACCGATCACCATAATCACCGGACCAACAACTACCGGCGGCAACAGACGATGCAGAAATCCGGCACCGCGGAACTTAACGATCACTGCCAAAGACATATACACCAGACCGGCACAGAACAGCGCCCCCATAGTGGCAGGCATGCCCCAGGTCTGGGTGCTATAGATAATCGGTGCGATAAACACGAAGGAGGACGCTAGAAATACCGGTACCTGTCGTTTGGTAATAAACTGGAATATCAAAGTACCCAGGCCCGCAGTAAATAGCGCAACACTTGGATCCATTCCAGTCAGCAGCGGCATCAGAACCAGCGCACCAAATGCTACAAACAGCATCTGAGAACCCGCCAGCACGGTACGCCACATAGGCTCGTTGCCAGTCAGATCAGCCGGCTGTGAATTTGTTGAATGATTCATTCTCAGTATCTCCGACCTTACTTCGTTCCAAAGATTTTATCGCCGGCATCGCCCAGGCCCGGGATAATATAACCCTTTTCGTTCAGGTGGCTGTCGACCGCCGCTGTATACATTTCCACATCGGGATGCGCTTCCTGAACCGCCTTCACACCTTCCGGTGCAGCAACCAGAATCAATGCACGAATCGTTTTACAGCCAGCTTTTTTCAACATATCGATGGTGGCGTTCATAGAACCACCAGTCGCCAGCATTGGATCAATGATCAGCGCCATCCGCTCATCAATCTCTCCCGCCAGCTTTTCAAAATATGCAACAGGCTCCAGGGTTTCTTCATCCCGGTACAGACCCACGACACTGATTTTTGCACTTGGCACCAGCTCGAGTACGCCATCCAGCATACCAATACCCGCCCGCAGGATAGGTACTACAGTAATTTTCTTTCCCTTGATTCGCTCTGCAGTCATCTCACCGCACCAGCCTTCAAACTGATACTCTTCAGTTTCCAGATCCTTGGTCGCCTCATAAGTCAGCAAACAACCGACTTCAGCCGCCAACTGCCGGAAACTACGGGTACTGATATCAGCCGCCCGCATCAGGCCGATTTTATGTTTTACCAGTGGATGATTGATCTCGTTAATACGCATCGTATGGTTCTCACTTCAAGGCGTCAGGAAACAGTATTCAGCAAACCAGCCGGGATCTCCGTCTAATTTGCCACAAAATTCCCGGTATGATACTCGCTTGTAAGCAGAAAGTCTTAAGATAGTGTCAGAAAAAACACACCGAAAGGTCGAACAAAAGAGATGCCATGTATACAAAAACACCTATACAGACGGTACACTTGAACCAGATAAACAAAAACGCGCCCAAGCGCGTTTTTCCTAGCCAATAGCAAGTCTCTACACAACTTTTTAGCCAGTAATCTCTTCAAACAACGCAGTAAACTCATTGGTGAGCTTATGCTTAGGTGCAAAATAGATTAACGGCTTACATTCGTTATGGGATTCTTTCATCTTCACCGATGAGGATATTTTATTCTCAAGCACCGGCATGTCATCCGCCAGCAGGGCTTCAACAATCGATTTGGCCGCATTTGCACGGGGCTGATACTGATTCACCACGATACCTTCTACTTGCAAAGCCTCATTGTGGTCCTGCTGGGTTTCCTGAATGTTATACATCAGGCTATACAAAGCCTGTCGGGAAAACTCATCGCAGTCGAACGGGATCAGGCAGCTATCGGCAGTACAAAGTGCTGATAATGTATAGAAGTTGAAAGCCGGCGGGGTGTCGATAAAGATCGACTGATATTGATCAAGCTTAGACAAGGCATCACGCAGCTTATATATCTTATGTTTAGCTTCCAGCTTGGCATGCAGGTCACCCAGCTCAGGGTGAGATGGCAACAGATCCAGATTGTCATAGTCAGTGCTGTGGATAAACTCCGTGACCGGCTTAGGACTCATCTGAAAGCTCAGCGTCTGTTCGTAGAAATCTTTAATATCACCGACGGTATCATTAACCCGCTCACCCAGCAGATAATGACTGGTATTACACTGAGGATCGAGATCCACGACCAGGGTTTTAACCCCCTTACTGGCACTGATAGCAGCAAGGTTTGTGCTGATACTTGATTTTCCCACACCACCTTTCTGATTAAACACTACACGGATCATCTGGCATTCCTTTTAATCTTTAATTCAGCCACTCCCTGCTTTTCGATTACAGGCATCCTGCCCGACTCCTCATTCTGTTGCTGCCAGATACAAATCAGCCCTGCTCTAACAAACTACGCAGATCGATAATGGCCGCATTTGCACGGGATATATAGGATGCCATCACCAGCGAGTGGTTAGACAGTAAACCAAACTCGGTACCATTAAGAATCATCGGACTCCAGATAGTCGACTGGGTCGCCTCAAGCTCACGAACAATTTGACGCAGGCTGATCAGGGCATTTTTCTTCTCTAGTGCAGTCGCGAAATCGACCTCTACGGCCTTCAGTAGATGAATCAGCGCCCAGGCAGTACCTCGCGCTTCATAGAACACGTCGTCAATTTCCGTCCAGCTGGTTTTAACTTCCAGCTCAGAGGAAACCGATGTCGATTGTCGCGCATCAGCTTCACCGGCCAGATCGGTATTAACCCGCTTCTGTCCGACGCTGGCACTCAGGCGCTGAGACAAACTGCCGAGACGGGTAGAAACATCCGCCAACCAACCACGCAGATTATCAGCCCGGGCGTAAAACTGAGCATCTTGTTGCTGCGGGTCGGTCAGGCGAGTTTCATAGGCACGTAAATACTTAACAGCCTTACGGTACTCCCCCTCACTGGAGGGCAATAACCAACTGTTATTATCAAAGTGCAGCAGCGGCTCTGCCCCTTTAAGATCAACATCTTCAGTAGACTGAGATTGTGAACGACTGAAATCTTTACGCATTGCCCGCGACATATCCCGGGCCTGTACCAATACACCGAACTCCCAGTTAGGGATATTATCCAGCCACAGACCTGGCGGCAGACGATCATTAGACAGGTAGCCACCCGGCTTATCCAGCATCGTTTCAGTAATTCTGATCAGGCTTGATACCGTCGCGGAGCCGATCACCGGCTGTTCAGAACCATCCGCTTTCTGAACCGCAACGCTAGTTACCTCAAATGGTTCTTGCTCAGAGCTCCAGTAGATCCCCAACCCGACAGTAACTATCAGGTACAACATGATAGCCCCGGCCACCGAACCAATACCTTTTACACTCCCTGTAACAGCTACCAGCTTATCCCAGAAGGTAAACCACACACGCTGCAGCCAATCCATAAAGACACCTTTATCCCGTCATTTAAATACATATATTGCACTGCAATATGTCCGATTTTAGTAATAGGGTCAATGACTCCCCCAATAAACCCCGACTGCAACACATATATAAGCAAAAACGCATCCACAAACAGCGTTAGAAGCTAAGGTTATATTAAAGCCAACTTTAGTACCAAGTTGGTCAGAAAGCATACAGAACGTCGCCTATATTGATGTTAAAACACAATAAGTAGCAAATCTGTTTACACCCCTTCGCTTTTGCGGCAAACTAGCGAGTCTTTTATACCCATTTGGTCGCGATCATGCGTGGTTTGAGGCACATCTGATGGCAAAAATACTTGTTCTTAACGGTCCTAACCTGAATTTGCTCGGTACCCGCGAGCCCGAAGTTTATGGTGCCGATACATTACAGGATATTAACCTGCGCCTGACGACCATCGCATTACAGGCTGGTCATCAGCTGGATACCCTGCAATCCAATGCAGAGCATCAGCTGATCGACAGAATCCATCAGGCCCGTGACGAACAGATCGATTTTATCCTTATAAATCCAGCTGCTTTTACCCATACCAGCGTTGCCCTGCGCGATGCATTACTGGGTGTTGCTATTCCGTTCATTGAGATTCATATCTCGAACGTTCATGCCCGGGAAAGCTTCCGTCATCACTCCTACCTGTCCGATGTGGCAGTGGGTGTTATCTGCGGCCTCGGGGTACAGGGTTACGAATTCGCATTACAGTCCGCTATTAGCCGGATTGAAAACATTAACATCTGAATTTAGAGAATTTCATTAGCATGGATATTCGCAAAGTAAAAAAACTGATTGAACTGTTGGAAGAATCCAACATCAACGAAATCGAAATCAAAGAAGGCGAAGAGTCTGTTCGCATCAGCCGTGGCGCTACTGTTGTTGCAGCACCGGCTGCTGCGCCTGTTGCAGCAGCACCTGCGGCCGTAGCAGCACCTGTTGCGGCGGCGCCTGCTGCCGCAGCACCAGTAGCGCCAGCAACCACCGGTCATCAGGTACTGTCGCCGATGGTTGGCACCTTCTACCGTTCGCCATCACCTAGCTCCCCTTCTTTTATTGAAGTCGGTCAGACGGTTACAGCTGGCGACACTATCTGCATCATTGAAGCGATGAAGATGATGAACCAGATCGAAGCCGACAAATCGGGCGTTATCGAAGCGATTCTGGCTGAAGATGGTCAGCCGGTCGAATTCGATCAGCCGCTGGTTACTATCGTTTAAGCAATTCACCTGACGGGTTTACAACATGCTAGAAAAAGTTGTTATTGCCAACCGGGGTGAGATCGCGCTTCGCATCCTCCGGGCCTGTAAGGAACTGGGCATCAAAACAGTTGCGATCCACTCCACAGCGGATCGCGACCTGATGCACGTTCGACTTGCAGATGAAGCGGTATGTATCGGTCCTGCGTCCTCAACGCAAAGCTATCTGAACATCCCTGCAATTATTGCTGCGGCAGAAGTTACCGACTCGATGGGTATCCACCCGGGTTACGGTTTCCTCGCGGAAAATGCAGATTTTGCTGAACGCGTTGAGCAAAGCGGTTTTGCTTTTATCGGCCCTAAAGCGGAAACAATCCGCGTCATGGGTGATAAGGTTGCCGCAATCGAAGCGATGAAAAAGGCCGGCGTGCCAACGGTCCCCGGCTCCGACGGCGAACTGCCGGAAGATGGCGACAAGGTTAAAGCGATTGCCAAGCGCATCGGTTACCCGGTAATCATCAAGGCGGCTGCCGGTGGTGGTGGTCGTGGTATGCGAGTCGTTCACAATGAAGCTCACCTGCTGAATGCTATATACGTAACCAAAGCAGAAGCTAAAGGTGCTTTCGGCGACGATACGGTATACATGGAGAAGTTCCTGGAAAACCCACGTCACGTGGAAGTCCAGGTACTGTCCGACGGTCAGGGTAATGCTATTCACCTGTATGATCGTGACTGCTCAATGCAGCGTCGCCACCAGAAGGTAGTGGAAGAAGCACCTGCACCGATGATCGACGAAGAAGCTCGCGCCAAAGTGCTGCAGAGCTGCGTCGATGCCTGTATTGCTATCAATTACCGTGGCGCTGGTACTTTCGAGTTCCTGTATGAAGATGGTGGTTTCTACTTCATCGAGATGAACACCCGTGTTCAGGTGGAGCATCCTGTATCCGAGATGGTTACCGGTGTCGATATCGTCCGCGAACAGTTACTGATCGCATCCGGTCAGCCATTGTCACTGAAGCAGGAAGATATCAAACTGAACGGTCATTCTATCGAGTGCCGTATCAACGCCGAAGATCCGAAAACCTTCATGCCTTGCCCAGGTAAAATCACCCATTTCCACCCACCAGGTGGTATTGGCGTGCGGGTCGATTCTCACCTGTACAGTGGCTACAGCGTACCGCCACACTATGATTCACTGATCGCCAAGCTGATCACTTACGGCGAGACTCGTGAAGTCGCTCTGCGCCGAATGGAGATCGCTCTGGACGAGATGTTTATCGAGGGTATCCGCTGTAACATCCCATTGCATCAGGATATCATTCGCGATGCGAATTTTGCAGAAGGCGGTGTCAACATCCACTATCTGGAAAAGAAGCTGGGGCTCGATTGATCCCGGCTATCTGATCTGAAAGGCTAATTGATGTTAAAATTAGCTGATCTTAAAAAGCCTGTTTCTGACAGGTTTTTTTTTGCTTTAAACGCTTGCTATAACAAGCGTATACCTGCTATCACTGCATACATATTGTTTTTAAATATTGGGAATACTGATGCCCTGGTTACAGATCAAACTGGACGTTTTACCGGACAACGCTGAACAATACGAAGACCTGCTACTCGCTGCTGGCTGTGCCGCTGTAACATTGCAAGACTTGTCAGACCAGCCAATCTTTGAGCCGCCACTGGGCACCACCCCACTGTGGAGCAACACCGAACTAAGCGGGCTGTTTTCTGCCGATCACGATCTGGAAGCAACTACCCACTTCCTGCATAAGTCCCATCGCCAGCTATTCCCCAACAAACCATTTCCGACCATGAAAACCGAGATCCTGGAAGATAAGGACTGGGAACGCGAATGGATGGATAATTATCATCCGATGCAGTTCGGCGAGCGACTTTGGGTATGCCCAAGCTGGAAAGAAGCACCTAACCCTAATGCGGTTAACCTGATGCTTGACCCGGGCCTGGCATTTGGCACTGGTACTCATCCGACTACAGCCTTGTGCCTTAAGTTTCTCGATAGCCTCGAGCTGGACGGCAAACAAGTCGTCGATTACGGCTGTGGTTCAGGCATTCTTGGCATTGCCGCTTTATTGCTCGGCGCAGACCATGTGACTGCCGTCGATATTGATCCACAGGCACTTGAGGCCAGTGTCGACAACCTGGCCAGGAACAAACAGGCACCAGAAACAATGACTGTCTGCTTCCCGGAAAACACTCCAGAGATCGAAGCAGACCTTGTAATCGCTAACATTCTGGCAGGACCGTTAGTCGGCCTTGCTCCAACCTTGACCAAGCTGACCAAAACCGGAGGAAAGATAGTACTGTCCGGATTGCTCAGCCGCCAGGAAGAAGAGATCAGAGCGGCTTATGGCGACGCCTTCGAACTGGATCAGGTAGCCGAGTCAGAAGGCTGGATCAGAATCAACGGCATTAAGAAGTAACACCCTTTGACTATGATTCACCGCATTGTAACCGAGTGCCCTGCCTGCACTACCCGCTTTCAGGTAACCGACGGCCAGTTAAAGATTGCCAGCGGTAAGGTTCGATGCGGTTCATGCCTTGAAGTCTTCAACGCACAACTCTACCGCTGCGACGATATTAGTGATCCGGTAACATCGGTTTCAATATCGGCAGATGCAACACCGGAACAACCGTTCGAGCAGTTTGAAGTAGCTGAATTCATCCCGCCCCGACGTCGCTCCAGCAGTAGCCCGGAACAGAAGCATAATGAGGCCGGGGACTATAGCGAAAAGCAGATCAATCCGGAACATCAGGCCGTTGCAACAAATCCGGACGAGACAGAAAAAACTGAACATTCAGCGAGCCTGTTTCGCGATGAGTCCCTGACCGAACAGGTAAAGGCTGACTATGACACAGAGCCTGCAACAGCAATTGACCTGAACAAACCTGTTCAGGAACTGTTTCTTGAAACCCTGACCGGCCAGGCAACAACCGGACAAGCTGACGTGTCAGCGGACCCTGCCCTCTCTTCCCCATCACTTACAGAAAACCCCGAAGTGACAATCAACGCTCGGGACAGCTCTGCTACAGAGCATGCCTCACCATCAGAACCGACGTTAATGCAAACCCAGAATGAGCTAAACAACCCGGAACAACGACTCCAGCAGCGTTCGCCTGTCAATAGCATCCTCAGTGAACCGGTTATGATCAACAGCACCCGGCGTAAACCCGCGGCGTCAATTGGCTGGAGTCTGTTATCACTACTGACATTATTAGCCTTAATGGCACAGTTTCTCTGGTTTGAAAGAATCAGCTTGCGGCAGCAACCGATGCTGACCCCCTTCTATAGTCAGCTATGTCAGAGAGCCCCCTGCAATATGCCACTGCAGCGTGAAATCTCCAGCATTAGCACACAACAACTGATAGTGCAGCAACACCCTGAATATCAGGGCGCGCTCAATATCAGCGTTTTACTGGAAAACGCTGCTGGCTTCGAGCAACCCTACCCGGCAATTAAATTGTCATTTTCCGATCGTAAAGGCGAGCTGATCAGCCAACGCAAATTCCAGCCAGACGACTACCTGAGTAGCAGCGTAATAGATCCTCTGAAGATGCCGGTTAATCAGTCCGTTCAGGTTCGCCTGGAAATTCTCGATCCCGGTCGCAGAGCAGTAAGTTATCAGGCAGAGCTACTACCATCAAATAGCCTGACACCCTAGCAGAAAGCGCATACAGAACCCCCCTACCTAGCATTTTTCTGGTTTTTTGCAACACTAATAATGATCAAAAAACCATCAAAAACTGCTTGGCCCTTCCCCCCTGAAAGGGTATTATTGTCCGCCTTCCAAACGGCACAACAGTACGGGTTATGTTTCACTCCCGACGGTTGTTATTTCTTTAATTTTCAGGGTTGGCGCATGTTTCAGATCGGCCCCCATACCATTGCTAGCCAGGTCATTCTGGCACCAATGGCAGGCGTAACCGACTTACCGTTCCGACAACTGTGCAAACAGTTAGGCGCCGGTATGGTTGTATCTGAGATGGTGACCTCTGACACACGACTCTGGAATACCCGTAAATCCAGCTACCGCTTACAGAAAGATCAGGATGATGCTCTCTGCGTAGTACAGATTGCTGGCGGCGATCCACACATGATGGCTGAAGCAGCGCGAATTAATGCTGCTAACGGTGCGCATATTATCGATATAAATATGGGTTGCCCGGCGAAGAAAGTGTGTAATAAAGCTGCTGGTTCGGCATTGCTTAAAGATGAACAACTGGTTGCAGACATTCTCCAGGCAGCAGTCGCTGCTGTAGATATACCTGTAACGCTGAAGATCCGTACCGGTTGGGATACAAACAATCGAAATGGCGTCAGCATCGCCCGTATTGCAGAAGATGCGGGCATTAAGGCTCTGGCAGTACATGGCAGGACCCGGGCATGTGGTTATAAAGGGGAAGCGGAATACGACACTATCGCCGATATCCGTCAGGCGATATCTATTCCGCTATTCGCCAATGGCGATATCAATACACCACAAAAAGCCCGTCAGGTACTCGACCATACCGGTGCCAATGCAGTAATGCTTGGTCGTGCGGCCCAGGGAAACCCCTGGATTTTTCGCCAGATCAACCATTACCTGACGCAAGGTACCGAACTCCCCTGCCCCACCACTGAAGAAATACGCGACACCCTGCTAGGCCACCTGCAGGCATTGTATAACTTCTATGGTGACTACCTGGGTATCCGCATCGCCCGCAAACATGTGGGTTGGTACCTGAAGGATAAACAAGGGGCATCGG
This sequence comes from Amphritea sp. HPY, assembly GCF_050870985.1. Taxonomy (NCBI): domain Bacteria; kingdom Pseudomonadati; phylum Pseudomonadota; class Gammaproteobacteria; order Oceanospirillales; family Oceanospirillaceae; genus Amphritea; species Amphritea sp. HPY. Next base: position 3,422,618 of record NZ_CP194015.1, read on the forward strand.
AGTTCAGAAAGGAATTTAACCGATTAGAAGAAACCCAACATCAGCTGGACAGCATCCGGAGCTATTTTTCGACCCTGCCCCGGACCGTAGCTGCAGCCTGAGTTAAGGTTCAATTTGGATTTTTGCAAGTGGATAACAAAACATTGAATACACAATTTAAAACCGGCGAATACGTAGAAGTCCAGGAGCGTACTTTGCGCGATAGCGTTGAAGTATCTATGAATAACTACTTCCATCAGCTGGATGGCCAGCCGGTCACAGACGTATACCAGATGGTACTCACTGAAATTGAAGCCCCGTTGTTTGAAGCTGTGATGACCTATACCAAGGACAATCAAACAAAAGCTTCAGAAGTATTGGGCCTGAATCGCGGTACCTTGCGCAAAAAGCTGAAGCAATACGGCTTGCTGTAATCAACTAAATTTCTTTAACTTACTTCAGAAGATTAAACCATGGCAGAGCAGAAAATCACTTCCGTTCGTCGCGCACTGATCAGTGTTTCCGACAAGACCGGTATCGTTGAATTCGCCCAGGCATTGAGCCAGCGCGGCGTTGAGATCCTTTCGACCGGCGGCACGTACAAGCTACTGAAAGACAGCGATGTTGCGGCGATCGAAGTTTCCGATTACACCGGTTTCCCGGAAATGATGGATGGTCGGGTTAAGACCCTGCACCCGAAAGTACATGGCGGTATTCTGGGCCGTCGTGGTACCGACGACGCGATCATGAACGAACACGGCATTACGCCGATCGACATGGTTGTCGTTAACCTGTATCCGTTTGAACAGGCGATAGCCCGTCCTGACTGTGATCTGCCTATGGCTATCGAGAACATCGATATCGGCGGTCCGACTATGGTTCGCTCTGCTGCGAAGAACCATAAAGATGTTGCCATCGTTGTTAATGCTGCCAACTACGACCGAATTATCAAAGAGCTGGATGAAAACAAGGGGCTGAGTCACCCGACCCGTTTTGATCTGGCTGTTCAGGCATTCGAACATACCGCAGCCTACGACGGTATGATCGCTAACTACCTGGGTGCTATCACCGATGGCAGCGAAGATGAGCCAGCAGATTTTCCACGTACCTTTAACACTCAGTTTGTTAAGGCTCAGGAGATGCGTTACGGCGAGAACCCACATCAGAAGGCTGCCTTCTACGTTGAAGCTAACCCGGCAGAAGCAAGCGTCGCTACGGCCCGTCAGCTGCAAGGTAAAGCGCTATCCTTCAATAACGTGGCAGACACCGATGCCGCCCTTGAATGCGTTAAACCATTTAATGAGCCAGCCTGTGTCATCGTTAAACACGCTAACCCGTGTGGCGTAGCCATTGGCTCTGACATTCTGGAAGCGTACAACAAAGCGTTCCAGACCGATCCAACCTCTGCTTTCGGCGGCATCATCGCCTTTAACCGAGAGCTGGATGCAGCAACGGCTCAGGCAATTGTCGAGCGTCAGTTTGTTGAAGTAATCATCGCACCAAGCGTTACTCAGGAAGCCTCGGATATCGTTGCCGGCAAGCCAAATGTACGTTTGCTTTCCTGCGGTGAATTATCAACCGATCGTGCCAGCCGTTTCGACTATAAGCGCGTTAACGGCGGCCTGCTGGTGCAGGATCAGGATCTGGGCATGGTTGATGCCAGCGAACTGAAAGTAGTGACTGAGCTACAGCCAACCGAACAAGAGATCCGCGATCTGCTGTTCTGCTGGGAAGTTGCTAAATTCGTTAAGTCCAATGCTATCGTATACGCTAAGGATGGACAGACTATTGGTATAGGTGCTGGCCAGATGAGCCGTGTATACAGCGCGAAGATCGCAGGTATCAAGGCGGCTGACGAAGGCCTGGAAGTTAAAGGTTCGGTTATGGCGTCTGACGCATTCTTCCCGTTCCGCGACGGTATCGACTCAGCAGCTGCCGCAGGTATTAAAGCGGTAATCCAGCCGGGTGGTTCAATGCGCGACCAGGAAGTAATTGATGCCGCTAACGAGCATGGCATGACGATGGTCTTTACCGGCATGCGCCACTTCCGCCACTAAACACTGTTATAACTAAAAGAGCCAGTTGATCTGGCTCTTCTCTTTTCTGGACGACTTCAGGATTAAGGTACAGATATGAACGTATTAGTAATTGGTTCCGGTGGCCGTGAACACGCACTGGCGTGGCAGGCAGCCAAGGACAGCAATGTCGCTAAGGTATTTGTTGCTCCCGGTAATGCCGGCACCGCGATTGAGCCTAAGCTGGAAAACGTTGCTATCGACGTTATGGATCAGGATACACTGGTTGCTTTCGCTAAAGAGAACAACGTAGCCCTGACCATTGTCGGCCCTGAAGCTCCACTGGTTGAAGGCATTGTTGATCGTTTTGAGAGTGAAGGCCTGCGTTGCTTTGGCCCGTCAAAAGGTGCAGCACAACTGGAAGGCTCTAAAGCGTTCACCAAAGACTTCCTGGAACGCCAGAAAATCCCTACCGGGAGCTATCAGAACTTTACCGAGATTGAGCCAGCCCTGGCTTATCTGCAGGAGAAAGGTGCGCCGATCGTTGTTAAAGCGGACGGTCTGGCCGCTGGCAAAGGTGTTATCGTTGCGATGACACTGAAGGAAGCTGAAGACGCGGTTAAAGATATGCTTGCTGGCAACGCTTTCGGCGAAGCCGGTCACCGGGTAGTTATCGAAGAGTTCCTGGATGGCGAAGAAGCCAGCTTCATCGTTATGGTTGACGGTACCAATGTACTGCCGATGGCCACCAGCCAGGACCATAAGCGTATGGGTAATGGCGACACAGGTCTTAACACTGGCGGTATGGGAGCGTACTCCCCGGCCCCCGTGGTAACCCCTGAGATCGATCAGCGCATTATGAACGAAGTTATCCTGCCGACCGTTAAAGGTATGGCTGAGGAAGGTAACACTTATGTTGGTTTCCTGTATGCCGGTCTGATGATTTCAGCCGATGGCACACCAAAGGTTATTGAATATAACTGCCGCTTTGGTGATCCGGAAACTCAGCCTATTATGCTGCGCCTGAAGTCCAGCATTGTCGAACTTTGCAATGCAGCCCTGGATGCCAAACTGGATCAGACTACTGCAGAATGGGATTCACGTTGCGCAGTCGGTGTTGTACTGGCCGCTGGCGGGTACCCGGGCGACTATGGCAAAGGTGATCCGATCAGCCTGCCAACAAGCGTTGCTGAAGGCACTAAGGTATTCCATGCTGGTACCGCTCAGAAAGATGGCCAGATTGTGACTAACGGTGGTCGCGTCCTCTGTGCTACTGCCATGGGCAACAGCGTTACAGAAGCCCAGCAACGGGCCTATGAACTGGTCAAGAAAATCGACTGGAATGGTGTTTACTATCGTGATGATATCGCCTTCCGCGCGATTGCCCGGGAACAGCAATAAGCTATTCTGCAGACCATCCCGAAACATCAAACAGCTGCTTTTTTGCAGCTGTTTTTTTATCCGGGCAGAGCGCTATAAAAGCATAATTAGGACTGGGGCTTACCCCAGCCGTTTTTCAGGCTATAATCGCCTGAATATGAATAACTAATCAGTCCTTAAATAGGTCGTAATCGATGTCATCCACGCTTAGTACCTGGTCTCTGAAGCAAGGTTTTGCCCGCACACTGCCACTGGTAATCGCTGTCTCCCTGACCTGCTTTACTGCAGTACAAGCCGCCGAGAAGAGGTCCACTTACTGTATGAATGCAGGGGCTGATAATAACTATGACTGCAGCAAATCACTGGATATCACTACCAACCAGGCCGATATTGATGCCAAGCTGAGCGAACTTAATCGCTGGTTGCAGGATGAAGAAAGTATTGCCAATGGCAGCAAGCCAGCGACTACAAGCTCGACACCGACCGACTCAGGACTAAGACAGAAGATCGAATTTAACTCTCAATTACTGGCTGATGAGCTCAAGCAAGCGAACCAGTTACAAACCCAGGGAAATCATCAGGCGGCTTTCGACCAGGTAAACAACTATCTGGTCACTAACCCGAAAGATCCTAATGGCTGGCTGTTATACGGCATCTCCCTGATGGATCAGAATAAACTGGATGCCGCCGCTAACGTATTCAGCAAATTGATTAAGCTCTATCCGAATGCACCCGAGCCGTATAATAATCTTGCGGCCATCTATGCAAAAAAGGGAGATAACGATAAAGCGGTCGATACACTGCTACAGGCGTTTAATACCCATCCGAGTTATGCCCAGGTTCAGCAGAACCTGAAAACAGTCTACGCAACCCTGGCAACCCAGGCTTATAATAGAGCGCTGGATCTGGATGAAGGCTCATCTGCGGGGGCCCCACAACTGGCTATTCTGGATCAGGTTTATCAACAGCCGGTACTGCCTGAAAAAACAACTTCGACAGCAGCACCAACACTTGGCACCACACTGTCCTCAACTATAACCTCTTCAGTGACTCAGGATACCGCTCAGAAGCCAGCAAAACTGGTAATTGAAGAACGTAAAGTATCCGAAGGTACGATTCCGGTGCTGGAGGAAGATACACCCGCTAAACCCCAGCCAATAGTTAATGTAGTTGCTAAGACAGCGGCTACTAATGAAGAAGTTACTGAAGATGCCGGAACAATTAAAGGTAATGCGGCCCATGAAGTAGCCGCCGCGATTGATCCGGCACTGCAGGCAGCTGAGACTCAGCGACAAAACCAGCAACAACAAACAACCAGCCCTGCAGCACAAGTTGCCAGCCAGCAGGCAGCCAACGCGGATGACCTGCTCAGCGAAACAAACGTACAGCAAATCCATGACCTGATCAGCCAATGGGCGAAATCATGGTCCGATCAGGACGTTGACCGCTATATCAGTTTTTACACTGAACAGTATCAGCCTGACAATAAGGTCAGCAACAAACAGTGGCGCTGGGGCCGTAACCAACGTCTGAACAAACCAAAGTATATCAAAGTTGCTATATCCGACATTTCCCTTGCAGCAATGCCTGAGGGCCGCATCAGAACCGTATTCTTGCAAAGCTATGAATCCAACACCTTCAGCGATTCGGTCTATAAGACGCTGATCTTTGTTACACAGAACGGCGAGTGGAAGATTGCAGCAGAAACATCTCTGTAATTACTTGTTGGTAAGTTAAGCCTGATCATCAGGAAACACACTAAAAATGAATAATAAAAAGGAGGCTTAAGCCTCCTGTTTATTATTGTCGCAACTAATGTATCAAGGTTTTCCGCGGTGCGGTTTGCCTTCGTAGGCGATCTTCCACTGGTCATTTTCCTGAATCCAGTACTGGCGCTTCTGGCTACTACCGCTGTAATTGTCACTGCTATAGTTCTGTTGAAAAGTCGCAATAAACATACCCGGCTTATCCGGGTGCTGATAAATACTTAAGTTTTCCAGCTCTACATCGATAAAGCTTTTGTTGCCGTTAACGCGACGTTTATGCTCAACAAACTGGCTATAGTCCATGTCACCACTGTTAAAGCTCGAGGCATAGTGCGTCAGATAACTATCGGCATCTAAGCTCTGCCAGTCATCACGCCACTGCTCAACGACGTCTTGCAGGGAAGCTTGTTTCGCCTGCCATGCACTGCGCTCCAGCCACTTAAACTCAGTGCCTATGAGCACCGGAGTGGCATTAAAATCAACGATCCCATCCAACTCGGTAAAATGATTGTTGCTCAGCGACAGGCACCCTTCACTGGCCTTTGGCGGACGACTGAAAGTGTCTTTCGGCGAACCATGAACCCAGATGCCACTGCCGGTATTCCCCAGACGGGTATCCCAGGCGTTAGGATAATTTATTGGTAAAGCACCGGTTCCGTAACGGGGAGGCAGCTGCTCATCTTTTAATCGGCCAGTTGTAAAATAGACACCCAGAGGCGTTTTAAGATCACCCCGTTTACGTTTATCGACACCACCCCGACCGTAAGACACATAGTAATCCCGGATCAGCTCCGGCACACCGTTCTGGTTAGAAAACAGATACAAACGGGAATTTTTCAGATCGATGACTATGACATGCTCCTGCTCAGGAGACATTTTCAACAGGCTGTCAGGTATTGTGCCGGGTTCAGGCTTACTGGCGGAAACACTTATTCTGGCACGGGCTTCAGAAATAAGACCCTGCAACGTTTTACTGTCGCTCTTACCATTATTGCCTACCGCACTCAAAGGGGCTCCCTGAGCCGCCATCAGGTCAGCATAGATCAGCTGTGCCAGACGAAAATCGGGTTGCTGTTCAAGCAGTGTCTTCAGCTTAGAGACGGCACCGCTCATCTGGTTGTTTTGCAGATCGCCCAGACTTGCCAGCAGCAAGGTCTCACGATCATAATTCATTTCTGAAACAACCGGATCAGCCTGCACCAAACAGGAAAATGAGGCATACAGCGTTACCAGCGCCAGGCGGCGCTTCAACCCATCCCTGTGGTCAGAAAACTTCTGCTTCATATATCCAACGACACCCCATTGATAACTACAGATAACCATAACAGATTACCATTGCGACAAACTTACCGGATTATACCTGCGTTAAGGAATCAGCCAAAGGCAGAATCCTACAAATTCAAACGGATATAGATAATTTTTAACCGTTAGCGGCAATTCATCTGCTTTCTTCAGCCATTTATCAACATATATCGACTTTGAACACCGTCAAAAAGTGCCATCTAGCAGCTAACAACAGGAAATCAAGCTACCAAAATGTGCATTTTTTTTTGCCGGTGACAATTTTCTCCTTGTTTATCACAGCTATCTATTCGCCACCCCTTATCAACAGTACCGATAATGCACTGCAGCATAAATTATTCGCTCTCGGCTAAGCGTCTGATTCTGCCAGCAATTATTTTTTCACCCCTGAACTTTCCTCAATCCTGTGCTATCCAAAGGGGGGGAACCTGTGCAAAAGGTGGTTTTCCAAAGTTTGATACGCGTACGGAGGATCCCGTCATGTTTAAACAGATGGAAAAAGCTGGCCTGCAGGATCTGCATTTTTGCAATGATCCTGATACCGGCTTACAAGCGATCATCGCGATCCACGATACATTTCGTGGCCCGGCTATCGGTGGCTGCCGGGTAATACCATACCCTTCAACGGAAGCTGCCATCGAGGATGCAATACGGCTTGCCAAAGGCATGAGTTACAAAGCAGCCCTGGCAGGTTTACCCCATGGTGGTGGCAAGGCGGTGATTATTAAACCGGAAAAAATCAATGATCGGCCCGCTATGATGCAATCATTCGGGCGCTTCATCGACACCCTGGGCGGGCGCTATATCACCGCTATGGATAGCGGTTCACAAATTGAAGATATGGATAATATTGCCCATGCCACCCGCTATGTTACCTGTACCAGTCATATGGGAGACCCCTCTCCTGCAACAGCCAGCGGTGTATTTGCCGGTATCCGAGCCACTATCGGTTTCAAACTGGGCCGTGACGATCTGGTCGGCATCCACGTAGCATTGCAGGGGCTGGGCCATGTCGGCTATGAAGTAGCCCGGCTGCTGTTCCACGCAGGAGCACGGCTTACCGTCTCCGATATCGACGCACTGAAAGTTGCCAAAGCCTGCAAGGAATTCAACGCCAACGCAATTAACCCACAGGAGATCTACAGTGCTCCTGTCGATCTTTTCTGCCCTTGCGGCTTAGGCGCCATCATAAATGAGGACACTATTAACCAGTTCCGCTGCCGCTGCATTGCAGGTTCAGCTAATAACCAGCTGGCTAATGATGCAATGGGGCAGGAACTGCTACAGCGCGGTATTTTGTATGCGCCGGACTACCTGATTAACTCCGGCGGACTGATCTTTGTAGCACTGCAGCACGCCCGCCATCCAGACTCTGTAATTCAGCAAAAAGTAGCCGGCATTCACGATGCCCTGCTAGAGCTATACCAGAACGCTGCCGAAGCTAACCTGCCGACCAATCTGATCGCCGATCAACGGGCAGAAGCAATTCTCAACCGTGCCAGCCTGAAACAATATACGGCGGCCTGAATCGCAGGCTAAAGGAGCATTTTATGGCCACTGTTTATCAAGCAGAAATCAATTACAGCTGTTTTCTCAACCCCGATGGCAGTACTTCTGGAAAGTTGCCAGACTGGACGGCCTCACCGGAAGCTCTGGTCGGTTACTACCGCAATATGGTACTGGCCCGTCAGCTGGACACCAAGATCATCGCCCTGCAGCGCACCGGACAGATAGGGACTTACGCTTCCCTTCTTGGCTCAGAAGCAATAGACGCAGTGACAGGCGCTTTGATGACAGCGCAGGATGTCTTGATCCCCTATTACCGAAATCACGCGCTGCAGATGTTTCGAGGGCAGGATATCGCCGACATGATGAGTTATTGGGGAGGTGATGAACGCGGCAACTCTGACCCAGCAATGGGACAGGATTTTCCTAACGCGGTGCCCATCGCCACCCAGGCATTGCATGCTACCGGAGTGGCCACGGCATTTAAAATTCGTGGCGAAAAGCGGGTCGCAGTCACCCATTGCGGCGACGGCGCGACGTCTAAGGGCGACTTTATGGAGGCCCTCAATGTCGCTGGCGCCTGGCAACTGCCGGTACTGTTCATCATCAACAACAATCAGTGGGCAATCTCTGTTCCACGCTCAATTCAGTGTGGTGCAGAAACCCTGGCGCAGAAAGCAATGGCAGCAGGAATTCGTGGGGAGCAGGTTGATGGTAACGATGTAATCGCATTGCATGAGGCGATCAGTACCGCGCTTAAACACGCGAGAGAAGGCAAAGGCGCCACCCTGATCGAAGCGATCAGCTATCGTCTTAGCGATCATACCACCGCCGATGATGCTACTCGTTACCGTCAGAACGACGAACTGAAAGAAGCCTGGGAGCGGGAACCGATAAAGCGCTTGCAGACCTTCCTCCACCAGCAGGGGTGGTGGGATGAAGTTCAGGAAAAAGCCTGGCTGGACGAAGTCAGTCAGATAATCAGTCAAAGTGTTGAACGCTATCTCAACATGCCGGATCAGCCGGTTACCAATATGATCGATTACCTCTATGCTGAATTACCGGTAGCGCTTCAGGAACAGCGTGAGCGAATCATCCGCAACGCTCAGCCAGGGGGGAATCATCATGAGTAATCCAATCACAATGATCGAAGCTGTCAATCTGGCGCTGATGTCGGAGATGGAACGGGATGAGTCAGTGATAATACTTGGTGAAGATGTCGGTGTTAACGGTGGCGTATTCCGCGCCACGGTTGGTTTAAAAGAAGCGTTTGGCATGAAACGGGTACTCGATACGCCACTGGCAGAAACCATGATCGCAGGCCTGTCAGTCGGTATGGCGACACAAGGCCTGAAACCGGTAGCCGAAATCCAGTTCATGGGCTTTATCTTTCCCACCATGGAACATCTGGTCTGTCATGCTGCCCGATTACGCAACCGTACCCGCGGCCGTCTCAGTTGCCCTCTGGTTATAAGAGTACCTTTTGGCGGGGGCATCCATGCCCCGGAACACCACTCAGAAAGTACCGAGGCACTGTTTGCCCACATCCCCGGACTTAGAGTAGTTATCCCCTCTTCACCGGCCCGTGCCTATGGCTTGCTACTGGCCGCAATACGTAACCCCGATCCGGTTATTTTTATGGAACCAAAACGGATCTACCGGCTCAATGCTCAACCCGTTGAGGACAGTGGTGAAGCCCTGCCGCTTGATACCTGCTACACCCTGCGCGAAGGCTCAGATATAACACTGGTGAGCTGGGGCGCGATGATCAAGGAAACTCTGGAAGCAGCGGAGCAGCTGGCAGAACAAGGCATCAGCTGCGAAGTGATAGACCTGGTTACTATCAATCCGATCGATCACGCCACTATTCTGGCATCAGTCACCAAAACCGGTCGTTGCGTGATCATCCATGAAGCGCCAAAAAGCTGCGCAGTCGGTGCAGAAATCTCTGCCACTATTGCCGAAAAAGCACTGCTACACCTGCAAGCCCCTGTGCTGCGAGTCGCCGGCTATGACACTGTAATGCCCTATTACCGGATGGAGAATCACTACATGCCGAATGGTGCAGATATTGTCGAAGCCGTAACCAACACATTGGAGTTCTCATGAAGTATTTCAAACTGCCAGACCTGGGCGAGGGCCTGCCAGAAGCTGAAATTCTGGAGTGGCACATTAGTGAAGGGGATAACGTAAAGACCGATCAGGCTCTGGTCTCGGTAGAAACGGCCAAAGCGATTATCGAAATCCCGTCCCCCCAGGATGGAGTGATAGCGCACCTGTTCGGGCAAGCCGGCGATACCATTCATACCGGCGAGCCGCTGATCGAATTTGGCGGCGATGAACACGAAGACAGCGGCACCGTAGTCGGTGAGCTAAAAAGTGCAGCGCCAAGCCACAGCGCCGACCATTTTTTCATCGGCGCATCCCCCAGTACGGCTCAGCATCAACCACAGATGACACCCTCGGTCAGAGCGCTGGCCAGCCGTTTAAATGTCGATATATCCAGTCTGAAAGGCAGCGGCCGTGATGGCCATGTCACTCCGGAAGATATTGAACGCGCAGCACAGGTAGACCGGACTCACGGTAAAGCAGAACCACTGCGCGGAGTGCGTAAGCAGATGGCAAAAAACATGGCCCGAGCCCATGCCGAAGTGGTCCCGGTTACACTCTGCGAAGATGTCGATATCCATGACTGGAGCGCGAATGAAGATATTACCATGCGTCTGATCCATGCTATCGCCGCAGGTTGTCAGGCAGAGGCAGCACTCAATGCCTGGTTCGACGGTCAACAACTGGCCCGCAGACTGCACAGTAAAATCAATCTTGGGGTTGCGGTAGATACCGATCAGGGGCTGTTTGTACCGGTGATTCGCGATATTGGCAACCGCAGCCTGGAAGACATCCGTACCGGGCTGAACCGCCTGCGTGAAGATGTTATCAAACGCACTATCCCGCCTTCGGAACTGCAAGGAGGAACAATCACCCTGAGCAATTTCGGCACTATCGCCGGGCGCTATGCCAGTCCGATTGTAGTCCCCCCTACTGTGGCAATTCTTGGCGCGGGAGTGATTCGCGAGCAGATCATGCCATTTGCCGGAAAAGCCCAAGTTCGCAAGGTACTCCCCCTGTCCCTAACCTTCGACCACCGCGCAGCAACCGGTGGCGAAGCGGCACGTTTTATGCGCGCCACGCTAGACGATTTATCCAAAAAATCAATCAGTTAATAATATTTTTATTTCCTGTTCCGGGGACAAAAAAAGTCAATAATTCAGCTTCTTTCAGTCTAGCTTGGACTAAACTGAAAGAAGCGATAACTGAGAGATAAGATTATGAGCCCTTAATATTATGCAGGGACGGCCCAGGCCTGAGCCCGAAAAGTAGAGTACAGATACAGGAAGGTGGCATATGAGTATTTTCGAAAAGTATAAGGCGCGGTACGACTCCAAACTGGAAGAAGAATATAGTCTGCAGGAGTATTTGGAGCTTTGTAAAAATGACCCACTGTCTTACGCCAGTGCTTCAGAACGCCTGTTGGCAGCAATCGGTGAACCTGAAATGGTCGATACCTCCCGCGATCCGCGACTAAGTCGAATTTTCTCCAACAAACTGATCCGGCGCTATCCATCCTTCAGTGAGTTTTACGGCATGGAAGATGCCATTGAACAGATCGTCGATTACTTCAAGCATGCTGCGCAGGGGCTGGAAGAGCGTAAACAGATACTCTACCTGCTGGGTCCTGTCGGGGGTGGTAAATCATCACTTGCTGAACGACTAAAATCACTGATGGAACACACCCCTTTCTATGCCATCAAAGGGTCTCCAATCCACGAATCACCACTGGGGTTATTTACCCCTGAAGAAGACGCCCAGATTCTGGAAGAGGAATACGGTATTCCCCGTCGCTACATTAAAGGCCTGATGTCGCCCTGGGCAGTGAAGCGCCTGCATGAGTTTGGTGGCGACATTACCAAATTCAGAGTCGTCAAACTCTACCCATCAATTCTCAATCAGATTGCCGTTGCCAAAACAGAACCCGGTGATGAAAACAATCAGGACATATCCAGTCTGGTCGGTAAAGTCGATATCCGGATGCTGGAAGAATTTCCACAGCACGATCCGGATGCTTACAGCTTCTCCGGAGCCCTGTGTCATGCCAACCAGGGCATGATGGAATTCGTGGAGATGTTCAAAGCGCCAATCAAAGTACTTCACCCACTCCTCACCGCTACCCAGGAAGGTAATTACAACAGCACCGAGGGCATGGCTTCGATTCCGTTCGACGGCATCATCATGGCGCACTCGAACGAATCAGAGTGGCAGAGCTTTAAGAACAACAAAACTAATGAAGCTTTCATCGATCGGGTTTATATCGTTAAAGTGCCTTACTGCATGCGGGTTTCCGAAGAAGTACGGATCTATGAAAAACTGTTGGAGAACAGCTCACTGAATCACTCTCCTTGTGCTCCGGACACATTGCTGATGCTGGCTCAGTTTTCCGTGCTGTCACGGGTTAAAGACCCTGAAAATTCAAATATATTCTCTAAGATGCGTATCTACGACGGTGAAAACCTGAAAGACACCGATCCTAAAGCCAAGTCGATGCAGGAGTATAAAGATACCGCCGGTGTCGATGAGGGTATGGAAGGTCTTTCAACCCGCTTCGCCTTCAAGATTTTGTCTAAGGTATTTAATTTCGATCCCACCGAGATCGCGGCCAATCCGGTACACCTGATGTATGTCCTGGAAAAGCAGATTGAACAGCAGCAATTCCCACCAGAAACTCAGGAAAAACTGATCGGCTATCTGAAGGAGTTTATTTCACCGAAGTATATTGAATTCCTCGGTAAAGAGATTCAAACCGCGTATCTGGAATCGTATTCAGAATACGGTCAGAACATCTTTGATCGCTATGTTACTTATGCTGATTTCTGGATTCAGGATCAGGAATACCGCGACCCGGATACCGGCGACATCTTAAACCGTCAATCCATCAGTGAAGAGCTTGAAAAAATTGAGAAGCCTGCCGGAATCAGTAATCCTAAGGACTTCCGCCACGAGATCGTTAACTTCGTTCTCAGGGCTCGGGCCGATAACGATGGCAAAAACCCTGCCTGGAGCAGCTACGAGAAGATGCGGACAGTGATCGAGAAGAAGATGTTCTCAAATACTGAAGATCTGCTGCCGGTCATCTCCTTCAACCCGAAAGCATCCACTGAAGATCAGAAAAAACATAGCGAATTCGTCAAACGGATGACCGAACGGGGTTATACCGAGAAACAGGTACGCTTGTTATCTGAGTGGTATATCAGAGTGCGCAAATCTCAGTAACCGATTTGCCCCCTAGATAGCTGCAGGAGTATTAGCAGGAGAGCGCAGTATGAGTTATATCATCGACCGCCGCCTCAACGCGAAAAAGAAAAGCACTGTCAACCGGCAGCGCTTTTTGCGTCGCTATAAGAAACATATCAAACGCGCCGTGGAAGATGCGGTAAACAACCGTAGTATCAGGGATATAGATCAGGGCGGCCAGGTCAGCATCCCCAGTAAAGATATCTCGGAGCCGATATTCCACCATGGTGAAGGCGGCGTAAGGCAGCGGGTATTCCCCGGCAACAAAGACTTTATTACCGGTGATGAGATCAAGCGACCCGAAGGTGGTGGCGGTGGTGGCGGCAGTGGCCAGGGTCAAGCCAGCAATCAGGGCGAAGGCGAAGATGAGTTTACCTTCCAGATTAATCAGGAAGAGTTCCTGAACTTCATGTTTGAAGACCTCGAACTGCCCTACATGATCAAAAAACAGCTGCGCGATGCAACCAGCTTTGAAACCAGACGCGCCGGTTTTACCAATGTCGGTTCACCGGACAAACTCAACATTATCCGCTCACTGAAAGCAGCCCACGCCCGACGTATAGCGCTGTCCGGTAAAGAGCGCCGTAAAGTTCGGGAATTGAAAAAAGAGATTGAAAGCCTCCAGGCCCGGTTACCGGACGAGGAAGCTGAACAACAGATCAGCCGATTCAACGAAGAGATCGAACAGCTACAAAAGCGCATCAAACGGATGCCGTTTATCGATGAATTTGATCTCAAGTTTAATAACCTGATCCGTACGCCGGTTCCTAGCAGCAAAGCGGTGATGTTCTGCGTAATGGACGTCTCCGGTTCCATGACCCAGTCGATTAAAGATATCGCCAAGCGCTTCTTTATTCTGCTCTATCTGTTCCTGACCCGCAGCTACAAACATATAGAAGTGGTATTTGTACGCCATCATACCCACGCCAAAGAGGTCGATGAAGAGGAGTTCTTCTACTCCCGTGAAACCGGCGGCACCATCGTCTCAAGCGCCCTCAACCTTTCTGCCGAAATCATACGTGATCGCTACCCCGCCGGTGACTGGAATATCTATGTTGCCCAGGCATCTGATGGCGATAACTGGGATGGCGACTCACATATCTGCAAACAGGTACTGGAACAACAAATACTGCCTCTGGTGCAGTATTTCGCCTATGTTGAGATCACCACCGGGCCACACCAGAACCTATGGCTTGAATATGAGCAGATAAGGGAAAGGTTTGAAGAAACTTTTGCTATGCAAACTATTGTCGAACCTACTGATATTTATCCAGTGTTCCGCAAATTATTCGAAAAAAAGGAGTGACCCTATGAAGAAGCGAGAACCTGTTTCTATCGGGTCAGCAATGCGGCACTTTCGAGTCGAAGCAAAAAATATTCGATTAATAGGAGCGACCTTATGAAAAAGAGAGAGCCTATTTCTACCGGATCTGAATGGACATTTGAGCTGATCCAGCGCTACGACGAAGAGATCTCAAGAGTAGCAAAGCATTACAACCTGGATACTTATCCCAACCAGATAGAGGTAATCACTTCTGAACAGATGATGGACGCTTATGCCTCTGTCGGTATGCCTCTGAACTACAACCACTGGTCCTACGGTAAGCAGTTCGTTTCCACCGAACAGCAATATAAACGGGGACAGATGGGACTAGCCTATGAGATCGTCATCAACTCCGATCCTTGTATCTCCTACCTGATGGAAGAGAATACTATGACAATGCAGGCGCTGGTTATCGCCCACGCCTGCTACGGCCATAACTCGTTTTTTAAGGGTAACTACCTATTTCGCACCTGGACCGATGCATCGGCAATTATCGACTACCTGTTGTTCGCGAAGAATTACATATCAAAATGTGAAGAGCGTTACGGACTTGATGCAGTTGAGCAGGTACTGGATGCCTGTCATGCATTGATGAATTATGGCGTAAACCGCTACCAGCGACCGCAGCCTATTACCCCGGAAGAGGAAAAGGCGCGCCAGGTCGAACGGGAAGAATATGTCCAGCGCCACCTGAATCAACTATGGAATACAATCCCTCAGAAAGAGGAAGATGAAACGGAAAAAAACCGCCGTTTTCCGGAAGACCCGGAAGAGAACCTGCTCTACTTTATCGAAAAAAATGCTCCTTTACTGGAGTCCTGGCAGCGTGAGATCGTCCGCATCGTCCGTAAAATAGCCCAGTATTTCTACCCTCAACGCCAGACCCAGGTGATGAATGAGGGTTGGGCCTGTTTCTGGCACTACACCCTACTGCACCACCTCCACGATGAAGGACTGGTTACCGATGGCTTTATTATGGAGTTCCTGCACTCCCATACAAGTGTCATCTACCAGCCCCCGTTCGACTCTCCCAACTTCAACGGCATTAACCCTTATGCTTTGGGTTACGGCATGATGCAGGATATCCGCCGAATCTGTGAGCATCCTACCGACGAGGACCGGAAATGGTTCCCTGATATCGCCGGCAGCGACTGGAATGACACTATTCAGGATGCCATGCGTAACTACAAGGATGAGAGTTTTATCCTGCAATTCCTGTCGCCACGCATGATCCGCGAGATGAAGCTGTTCACTATCACCGATAACTCAGAGTTAACCACTTTGCGAGTAACGGCGATTCACGATGACAGTGGTTATCAACAGATCAGAGAAGACCTCTCAGCCAGCTATAATATCGGCAACCGGGAACCCAACATCCAGGTCTATAACGTCAACGTTCGCGGCGACCGCTCACTAACTCTGCGTCACTATATCCACAATGGCCAGCCGGTCGGCGAGTCTACCGAGGAGGTACTTAAACACGTGCATGTACTGTGGGGCTTTGATGTTCACATGGAATCGGTCACCCCGGAAGGCACTGTGGATAAGTCTTTCCATTGTCCGCCGCTACCGCAAGCAGAAGAAGTAGCGTAAGCGACTTCTTCTGCTTGCAAGACCGCCATGCAAGCATGGCTAGCTAGAACGTCGCAAAAAACGCGACTCGCTAGTGGCTAGAAAAAGCAAAAACCCGCCATACGGCGGGTTTTCAATATGAACAATTTTAAATGTAGTTCTGGGCTTTTATACCGGGGTTTTCAGGGTTTCCTGGTATGGCGGCCAGCCCATCGGTTTGCCACCCAACAGGTGCAGGTGAATGTGGTAAACGGTCTGACCACCGTGGCTGTTACAGTTCAGTACCGAACGATAACCATCTTTAGCGAACCCCTGCTGTTCAGCAATCTTACCTGCAACCATCACCATATGACCGACAACATCGCAATCTTCCGGCTGGATATCGTTCAAAGTAGCGATATGCTTACGCGGTATGACCAGCGCATGAGTCGGTGCCTGAGGGCCGATATCATTAAAGGCGATTACTTTGTCATCTTCATAGATCACATCAGCCGGAATCTCTTTATTCAGAATCTTACAAAACAGACAATCCATTATAATCTCGCTTATTCTTCAGTCTTTGATTGGCATTACAGCACTTACATTACTGTCAGTTCAATAAAAATATTGCTCGTTGCTCGTTGCTCGTTGCTCGTTGCTCGTTGCTCGTTGCTCGTTGCTCGTTGCTCGTTGCTCGTTGCTCGTTGCTCGTTGCTCGTTGCTCGTTGCTCGTTGCTCGTTGCTCGTTGCTCGTTGCTCGTTGCTCGTTGCTCGTTGCTCGTTGCTCGTTGCTCGACAGAATTATCAGGTTGGCACCTTTCAAAGACAAAAAAACGTACCCACGCGCGTTTTATTTACCTACGTTTCTTACAACGTCCCTCTGCTCTAAGCCACCTCGGAAATGATTAAGAAGGCTATTCTATTTTTCGAGCTACGAACAACGTTCTTTTGCTTTTCCAAGCCTCGAGCAACTTACACAACATTTCCGCACCTGCGTCACATCAAGAAACTCCATTTTTTTAGTCGTCAAATAACCATTTTAGTAACCTTCTGTGTTGCAGTGCGTCATAGAAGGTTCATACTTGCGCCATAGAATAACTACAGCGTAGATATTACCGTACTGTAGTGGTTGTAACCCGGTGATCCCGGATACTTCCGGCTAGCCGCTAGAGGAATTTAAGCATGATCCTTACCGAAAAGCCTCCGGTGCACAATCAGCTGGAGTTCTTTATTGAAGAAGCTGTAAAATCCCGCCCGGTACGGACTGCAGTCGTCCATCCGGTAGAACGTAACGGGTTAAAAGGCGCGATTGAAGCTGCACAACGCGGCCTGATTGAGCCGATCCTGGTCGGACCTGAAGCGAAAATAAGAGTCACCGCCGAACGGGAAAGCCTTGATATATCCGGTTATCAGCTGATTGATGTTGAGCATAGTCACGCCGCCGCTGAAAAAGCGGTCGATCTGGTACGGGAAGCCAAAGCCGAAACCCTGATGAAGGGCGACCTCGGTACATCCGAACTGCTCAACGCAGTTATCCACAAGACCCGTGGCATCCGAACTGAGCGCCGCCTGAGCCATACCTTCGTGCTGGATGTACCAAACTATCACAAACCCTTGATGATCACCGATGCCGCTATCAACGTAACTCCGGATCTGCTGGTGAAACGGGATATCGTGCAGAATGCGATCAATTTCTGCCATGCTCTCGGCATCGAGCAACCTAAGGTCGCGATCCTGGCTGCGGTAGAAACAGTTAAGCCGTCTATGCCTAGCACCATCGATGCCGCTGCACTGTGCAAAATGACCGACCGGGGGCAGATCACCGGCGCGATTTTGGATGGCCCACTGGCTTTTGATAATGCGATCTCTCAGCAGGCAGCTATCGACAAACATATCTCGTCGCCGGTATCCGGTGATGCCGATATCCTGCTGGCGCCAGACCTCGAATCCGCTAATATGATCGCCAAGCAGTTAATCTATCTGGCAGATGCTAAATCGGCTGGTATCGCATTAGGTGCTAAAGCACCTATTATTTTGAATAGCCGTTCCGATGGCACGCTGGCTCGCCTGGCCTCCTGTGCCCTCGCATCCCATATGGTCCTGCACCCGGAGACCCTGAAGTAAAATGAGCTTAATACTAACCGTTAACGACGGTTCATCCAGCCTGACATATCTGTCTCTGGTATCTCACATGGTTCTGAACTCGGAGATCCTGAAGTAAAATGAGTTTAATACTAACCGCTAACGTCGCTTCATCCAGCCTGACAGATCTGTCTCTGGTATCTCACATGGTTCTGAACTCGGAGATCCTGAAGTAAAATGAGTTTAATACTAACCGCTAACGTCGGTTCATCCAGCCTGACATATCTGTCTCTGGTATCTCACATGGTTCTGAACTCGGAGATCCTGAAGTAAAATGAGTTTAATACTAACCGTTAATGGCGGTTCATCCAGCCTTAAATGTGCTCTGTTTTCCCGTTACGAAGAGCATGAGGAATGCCTGTATCGTTTCAAGCTGGGGAATATTCTCAATACCCCTGTTATGAGCGTGGCGTCTGGTAATGGACAAGCACTGGAAAAGTATACCCTGGAGATGACCAATGTGGATCGAGAAGAACGCCATCAGGCCTGTCTCGATAAAGTTATCCAGTGGGTACATGCACAACTGCCGGATACCCGGCTGAGCGCCTTTGGTCATCGCGTTGTACATGGTGGAGAAGCATTCAGTGATCCGGTACTGATCAACGATGCGATCATGGCTCAATTAGAAGAGTTTATTCCTCTGGCTCCCCTACATCAGCCTTACAATCTGAAACTGATCCGCGCCTGTCAGAAACTGGAACCAGAGCTACCACAGATCGCCTGTTTCGATACCATGTTCCATATCGGTCAGCCAAAGGTTGAACGCCACTATGCGATCCCCCGCAAATATACCGAGGCGGGTATCCATAAATACGGTTTCCACGGCCTGTCCTATGAGTTTATTCAACGCTCCCTGGAACAGATCGATGCTACCGCAGCCAACTGCAATACTATCGTCTGCCACCTGGGTGCCGGCGCCAGTATGTGTGCCATAAAACAGGGTAAGTCAATCGCTTCCACAATGGGTTTCACCGCCGTCGATGGCCTGCCGATGGGTAGCCGCACCGGCAATATAGATCCCGGCGTGCTGCTTTACCTGCAGCGTCATTACCACATGGACACCGATCAGCTGGAAAGCTTCCTCTACAAAGAGAGCGGCTGGCTGGGAGTATCCGGTATCAGCTCCGACATGATGGAACTGCATCAAAGCAACCGCGAAGAAGCCGAAGAAGCGATCGCTATGTTCAGCTACCGCGCAGCGCTCGAAATCGGTCGCCTGAGCGCCGCACTTCAGGGCCTGACCCAACTGGTATTCACCGGTGGCGTCGGCGAAAACGACAACGATGTTCGCCGCCGCATTTGCGAACAACTCGGATGGCTCGGCATTGAACTGAACGAAGACGCTAACAACGACAATGCTGCCATCATCAGCAAGGATGAAGGAAAGGTCATCGTGCGGGTAATTCCTACCAATGAAGAGGCCATGATTGCGCTTCATACTGAGGAGGTTCTAGCTGAGAAATGAGCGCGCGCAATCACAGTGGCTAGACCGCCGAACAAGTTCGGCTAGCTAGATCGTGGTGCAAGCACCACTGCTAGTGGCTAGAAAAAACATTCCCGCTCACGGGAACAAAAAACCGCCAGCAGGCGGTTTTTATGTTTTTGGCTTTTGATTATTCTAGCCACTAGCAGGAAGGCTTGCCTTCCGTTCTAGCTAGCTGCGTAGCAGCGTTCTAGCCACTGTTTCTTCGCGCTAAATAACACTTAACCCTTTCGCTGGCGCACTGCTTCAAACAGGCACACTCCGGTCGCTACCGATACATTAAGCGAAGAAACTTCGCCCGCCATAGGTATCTTGACCAGATGGTCGCAGTGCTCGCGAGTCAGGCGACGCATGCCTTTGCCTTCAGCACCCATCACCAATGCCATCGGGCCTTTCAAGTCGGCATTATTAACCAGTACTTCCGCTTCACCGGCGGTACCGGTGATCCAGACACCACGCTGTTGCAGGTCTTTCAGGGTACGGGCAAGATTAGTAACCAGTACGTAGGGCATCACTTCTGCGGCACCACAGGCCACTTTGCTGGCAGTTGAATTCAGCGGTGCAGACTTGTCCTTCGGCGCTATAACCGCGTGGACACCGGCTGCATCAGCGGTACGCAAGCAGGCACCCAGGTTATGGGGATCAGTGACGCCATCCAGTACCAACAGGAATGCAGGTTCTTCAAGACGATCCAGCATAGCATCCAGGAACTGTTCATTCTTCGTCTGGATCGGCTCACAGGCAACCACAACCCCCTGATGCACACCACCCTCGGCCATCTGATCAAGCTCTTTTTTAGCGGTCACTTCAACCCGGATCGAGTGCTGCTTAGCCAGCTCAAGAAGCGTCTGGATACGGGTATCACTGCGTCCTTTAAGGACCCACATGCCACGAATACGCTTGGCATCCCGCGTTATTGCTGTAGTGACAGCATGAATTCCAAAAATATACTCTGGGCGCATCTTAGTTCTCGAGGTATGTTAATTCTGTAGCCAGCCATTGGTGTGCTGTTTTACCAGTTCCACTAACAGTCTGATCATGGCCGGTTCTGCATTCAGCGCCGGTATATAGTTATAGCTTTCTCCACCCGCTGCTGTGAAGATATCCCGATTTTCTACTGCCAGTTCTTCCAGTGTTTCCAGACAATCCGCGGAGAAAGCTGGCGAGATAATATCGATATTTTTAATACCCTGCCCCGGTAAAGACTCGAGAGTCTTATCAGTATAAGGCTGCAACCACTGCATCGGTCCGAAACGGGACTGAAAGGTGGCCTGCCACTGATCATCGTGTAACCCCAGAGCCGCCGCCAACAATTCAGAGGTTCTCTGACACTGGCGCTGATATGGGTCACCCTTATCGACATACTCCTGCGGAATCCCATGATAGGAGAGAATCAGCTTATCGGCCTGCTCTTCGCTACGGTACTGGCGCACAGATTCAGCCAGGGCTTCAATATAGAGCGGATGATCATGATAGTCTTTCAATACCCTGATATCGGGTATTTCACGACAGCCCCGTTGAAAACGTCCGATCTGGTCATAGATCGGTGCGGTAGTAGTGGCAGAGTACTGAGGATAGAGTGGCAATATCAGGATTTTGCCATAGCCGGCATCGGTCAGCTCACGTAACCGGCTGGTCAGACCCGGATTACCATAGGTCATCGCCGGAAAAACCTGAATCGCAGTGTCGGGCAGCTCTGACTGCAATGCCAGATCCAATCCAGCAACTTGTTGATTCAGGATGCGGCGCAGTGGAGAATCCTCATCCCAGATCGAAGCATATAACTTAGCCACTTTCTTCGGCCGGAAAGTCAGGATAATGCTGTTCAGCACCGCCAGCCAAAGCAAACGTCGCGGCCCTTTACCTTCAACAACCCGGGGATCTGAAAGAAACTCTTTCAGATAACGCCTGACGGCTGCTGCAGTTGGCTCGTCAGGTGAGCCCAGGTTTACAAGGAGCACAGCTGTTTTCGGCTGAGTCATCTGTATCGGTCCGGTATAATAACGAAAGCCGCTATTATCCCGGAATCCCGGGCAATAAAAAACCGCTCAGTGAGCGGTTTTTTTAATTACTGTCTGATCAACTTACTTTTCCAGTGCAGCGAATACCGCATCACGGATATCTTCAACACCACCTACACCAGGGATGTAGTTATATTTTGGCGCATCGGCAGGTGCTTCTTCAGACCAGCCTTTGTAGTAGGTAATCAGTGGCGCAGTCTGCTCATGGTATACATCCAGGCGCTGACGTACGGTATCTTCCTGGTCATCGGCGCGCTGAACCAGTTCATCTCCGGTGACATCATCCTTACCTTCGTCCTTAGGGGGATTGAAGATAACGTGGTAAGTACGACCAGAACCCGGGTGCACACGACGACCCGCCATACGCTTGATAATCTCTTCGTCAGCAACATCGATCTCAACGACTGCATCGATAGCAACGCCAGCATCCTTCATTGCATCCGCCTGAGGGATAGTACGTGGGAAGCCATCGAACAGGAAACCCTTCGCACAATCAGATTCAGCGATACGCTCCTTAACCAGACCGATAATAAGATCGTCTGATACCAGGCCACCAGCATCCATCACTTTCTTGGCTTCGATACCCAGAGGGGTACCCGCTTTTACAGCCGCACGCAACATGTCGCCGGTTGAGATCTGAGGAATACTATATTTTTCACAAATATACTGGGCCTGAGTACCTTTACCGGCACCCGGTGCTCCCAAAAGAATCATACGCATATCAGGATTGCTCCATTTCAAATTTATAATTTTTAAAACTGTCCGGCCGCCCTGTTGTATAGCGACCGGTGGAATTCTTTCTGGACATACCACAAGGCCTCATCGACCATCTACGATACCGTCCGGCGCCTGCTACTCACAATTGGACATTAGGTCTAATACCAATATCTAACCCTATCCATGGCAATCAATCTAAGGAGGCGACTCGATCTTACTCTCTAAAGCGACTTCAGGTCAGTGAATACCTACTGACTTATTCCAGTTCCAACACAGACAATGACCAAACTGAAAATACGAACGCTCAAGGCTAGACAAAACCGCCGCCAGTATCAACCCCCTAATAGGTTAATGCGGCCCGGAAGTCGCATTAAAAAACACTAAGCAAAATTTTTCATTGTCGTTGCTCGACAAGATTTTCCAACCCGCACGTTCTCCCATACAAAAAAACGTGGCCGAAGCACCTTATTTTAACAATCTTTCATACAAGGCTATGCTGTTCAAATAAACCGCGACTCCCGCATAAGAAGGCACTTCTGAGCTACAAGCGAGTCGCGTAGTGACGTTCGAGCCACTAGCTACTCGTTTTACCCTGTATTCCGCATTCCTGCCGAGATCCCGGCCATAGTGATCATCAACGCATGCTCCAGCCGCTCATCCGGCTGGTTACGATCACGATTGAGCAGTTCAGCTTGCAGGAAATGCAGCGGATCGATATAGGGATTGCGGACATCAATGGATTGGCGAATTACAGGATTTTCCTGTAGCAGTTCATCCTGTTGCTTGATCTGTTTCACCAGTTCAACGGTATTCGCCAGTCGACAACGCAGATCGGCACCAAGCACTCTGAGTTCATCAGAAACGAGGCGCTTGTCATAGTAGGCGGCAATATTACCATCGGCTTTGGATACTACCATCTCCAGCATATCGATATAGGACTGAAAGAATGGCCACTCCCTGCGCATAGTCTGCACCAGTTCGAACTGATTATTATCCAACGCCTGTTGCAAGGCAGCATCACTACCCAGCCAGGCAGGCAACATCAGTCGTATCTGAGTCCAGGCAAAGATCCAGGGGATCGCCCGCAAACTTTCAACACCGCCGTCGGCTTTACGCTTCGCTGGCCGGCTGCCCAGCGGCAATTTAGCCAGCTCCTGTTCCGGCGTTGCAGCACGGAAGTAAGGCACAAATTGCGGATCACTACGAACCACTTCACGATAAGCATTAAGGGCACAGCTGGATAACTCATCCATCAACAGTCGCCACTCCGCCTTTGGCTCCGCCGGTGGTGCAAGTGAAGCTTCCAGTGTCGCTGAAGTATATAGTTCGAGGTTACGTACCGCGATCTCAGGCACGCCGAACTTAAAGCGGATCATCTCTCCCTGCTCGGTTACCCGCAGGCTGCCTGCCACTGATCCAGGTGGTTGAGCCAAAATTGCAGTATGACTCGGACCGCCACCACGACCCACTGTACCGCCACGGCCATGAAACAGGGTCAGATGGATATCATATTGCTGGCACAACCTTGTCAGCGCTTCCTGAGCCCGGTACTGGCCCCATGCAGCGGCAAGCTGGCCGGCATCCTTGGATGAATCGGAATAGCCAATCATCACCTCCTGATGACCTTCGGTATAGGCTTTATACCAGGGGATATCCAGCAGCTGACGAATGCAGTCTTCGGCATTATCCAGGTCATCAAGGGTCTCGAACAATGGCGCCACACGGATGTTGTGAGTAATGCCTGACTCTTTCAGTAACAGGATCACTGCCAACACATCAGACGGTTGGCTGGCCATAGAAATAACATAGGAACCAAACGATGTTTTTTCTTCTGTTGCGACAACCCGGCAGGTATCAAGAACCTCCTGCACATCGGTTGAAGGTTGCCAGTCGCGGGGCAATAGGGGACGTTTTTCCTGCAGCTCTTTCAGCAGGAAAATCTGCTTATTCTGCTCGCTCCACTCGCTGTAGCATCCCAGTTCATAATAATCGGTCAGTTCATCAAACACTTCGGCATGACGGTCGGAATTCTGTCGAATATCCAGATTCACCAACGTCATACCAAAGCAGGCAACCCGGCGAATAGTATCGGTTAACAAGCCTTCTGCGATGACCGACATGCCGCATTCCCGGAGTGAACGCTCAATTAGCAGCAGAGGATCAAGCAGTTGCTGGGCTCGAACATACACCCCTTTTTTATCTACCGGCTCGCCGTCCAGTCGCTGGGTCGACCAAAGCTTGGTCCGGCGCAGCATATTACGCACTTCGCGCAACAGCTCGCGGTATGGTTCAGGGTGATCACCGACCTGCTGACGAAGTTCAGCGGTACACTGGTGCATCGAAAGTTCGCCGCGCAACTGATCTATATCTTTAAGGTAAAGATCTGCCGCCATCCAGCGTGATAACAACAATACTTTTTCAGTCACCAGCGCTGTGACATTCGGATTTCCATCCCGGTCCCCCCCCATCCAGGAAGCAAACCGTACCGGCGAGCTATGCATCGGCAGATGCTGTCCGGTGGCATCGAAAAGCTGTTTGTCAATTTGTCGGAGAAACACCGGCACCGCCTCCCAGAGGGAGTTTTCAATCACCGCAAAGCCCCATTTAGCCTCATCAACCGGAGTCGGCCGCTGTTTACGAATAGTATCGGTATGCCAGGCCTGACTAATCAGTTCGTGCAGACGGTGACGTAAGTCTTCTCCGCGATCGATGCGTTGCAGGCAATCGGTGATAGCATCAAATTTCTGAATCAGGGTGCGTCGGTTGACTTCTGTCGGATGCGCAGTGAGCACCAACTCAACATCCATCTCGGCGACCGCTTGTGCCAGTTGCTCTTTGCTCAGACCTTTATGCAGTAATCGCCCAAGCAGGCCGCAGAAGGAATCACTGGTACAGGCGTCCATCACGCCGGAACGACGCCGCACGCGATGGTGTTCTTCTGCGATATTAGAAAGGTTAAGAAATTGGGTGAACGCCCTTGCCACTGGTAAGAGCTCATCATCATTGAGTTCACTCAGGGTTTGCAGCAACTCATCAGCGACAGGTTTTCCAGATGAACGACCAGCCTTGGAAAGCTTTCTGATCTGTTCGATTTTAGCCAGGAATTCCGGGCCTTTATGGGCTTCGATAGTCTGCCCCAGACAATCCCCCAGCATCCGTACATTATCACGCAGGTCTTCGTGCAAACTGGTCATACACTTCCCTCAATACCGATAACAACCTTATTGATACTACATAACTTGTGCGCAGCACAAATAGTATCTTAGTCCTATAGGGAGAGTATGTATGGTGCCAGAATGTTAGTTATTCAGGTATTGCTGCAGTTTTTTTAGTGCTGATTGAGCGCGGGCCTCATTTTCATAAGCCACCTCAACACTGTTCTGGCGGCCGCTCTGAGAACCGCTCTTGAGAGTAATCTGAAGACGATAATTAAACTCGGTCTGGGCATTACTATCGTGGCGCAACTCCAGCCCTGATACCTGACCGAAGTCAGCCCGCAGATAACTATCGGGAAACACTACAGCCAGTTGCTTCTGACTGCTACTTACCAGCAGCTTAGGATTGCCAGCTAACTGATCAGACACCACAAAGCCACCGTCTTTCAATACCTTTAACTGGGCATCAGTGCGTTGATGATTCCAGTAAGCCAGACCCGCCATTACGATTACGGCGAGGATTATCCAATGTACAGATGCCATAATTAAAGTCCTTTTTTCTTGGCCTCATCCCACCAGGAATCAAGCTCATCCAGGGTATAGTCCTGCCATTTTTTACCGCTGGCGCGCACCTGATCTTCAATATAACCGAAGCGATCTGTGAATTTCTTATTAGTGTAACGCAGCGCGGTTTCAGGGTTGATCTGCAGATGCCTGGCCAGATTTACCTGCGCAAACAGCAGATCACCCAGCTCATGCTCCATCTCCAGCTTGTCACCGCTGGCGATCGCTTCACGCAGCTCCGCTATCTCCTCTTCAATCTTATCCAGCACAGGCAGCGGATCCCCCCAGTCAAAACCAACCTGTGCAGCACGTTTCTGCAATTTATCGGCACGATTTAGTGAGGGCATTGCCGCGGGTATATCATCCAACACCCGGCTTTCCGATAATGTATTTTCATCAGCCGAGCTGCGTTCCTGCTGTTTTATCGCCTCCCAGGTTGCCTTAATAGAGGCCTCATCCGGCACATCGCCGATGCGCTGGCTTTGCAGAGAGCCATCCGGGAATACATGAGGATGACGCCGGATCAGCTTTTCCACCAGGGTATCGATGATGGCTTCAAACTCGAAACGTTGCTGTTCTTTACCCAACTGGGCATAGAAAATCACTTGAAACAGCAGATCCCCCAGCTCAGACTTAAGATGCTGCCAATCTTCTCTTTCGATGGTATCTGCCACTTCATAGGCTTCCTCCAGCGTATGCGGCACGATGCTGGCAAAATCCTGTTTCAGATCCCAGGGACAGCCGGTTTCCGGATCCCGCAGGCGGGCCATCAGATAGAGCAGATCTTCCAGGCTATAGTGGGCCATTTAGTTGGTCCCGCTACGCTGACGGTGAACATCAGTTACGTTCTGCACCTGATTGATCTTATCCATAATCCGTCCCAGCAGTTCCAGCCGGCCGACTTCGATCGTCATCGACAGATGAGCAATATTGCTCTTTTTATCCGACTGGGTGTTCGCTGAAAGAACGTTAATATTTTCGTTGGCCAGAACCATCATCACATCTCGCAACAGGCCTGAGCGGTCAAATGCTTCAATGAAGACATCCACCGGATAGGTCGACTCCGCATCCTCATTCCAGCTGACTTCGATGATCCGCTCACCCTCGTGCTCACGCAACTGAAACGCGTTGGTACAATCTTCCCGGTGAATCGATACCCCACGCCCCATCGTTATATAACCGATAATCGGATCGCCCGGCACTGGCTTACAGCAAGAGGCAATAGAGGTGAGCAGGTTACCGACACCGCGGATCTTGATACCATCATACTCGCCCTGAGCTTTCCCCGAGCTCAGCGGAAGTTCCAGATCGAGCTGTTCATCGTGGGGTTCTGCCTCAACCTGCTGCTGTGCCGCGTTGATTACTTGCGATAATCGGATATCGCCCGCTCCCAAAGCAGCGTACATATCATCCGGGGCTTTGAAATTGAGCTGATCAGCCATCACCCCAAAATTCAGTTCGGGCAGTTCCAGCGCCAGACGTTTAAATTCACGCTCGATAATCTTACGGCCTGCGGCAGCATTCTTATCTTTATCCTGTAACTTAAACCAGTGCTGAACCTTGGCCCGGGAACGGGCACTATTAATGTAACCAAGATTAGGGTTAAGCCAGTCCCGGCGAGGATGCTCAGTATTTGCCGTGAGAATCTCAACCTGATCCCCGGTTGCCAATTGCTTAGTCAGCGGAACGATACGACCATTCACTTTAGCGCCCCGACAGCGGTGACCCACTTCAGTATGTACCCGATAAGCAAAATCCACCGGCGTCGAACCCACCGGCATATCCACTACGTGGCCGTCAGGCGTAAACACATAGACCCGATCATGCGTCACATCGTTTGTAATCATATCAGTGAACTCTTCCGAGCCACCGAGGTCTTCATGCCACTCAAGGACCTGTCGTAGCCAGGCGATCTTATCTTCGTAACTGTTGCTCTGAGACTTAGTATCGGTACCTTTATATAACCAGTGGGCACAAACCCCCAGCTCCGCTTCCTCATGCATAGAATAGGTTCGAATCTGGATCTCCAGTACCTTGCCTGAAGGACCAAATACAGCCGTATGCAGGGAGCGATAGCCGTTCGGTTTCGGCGAGGCTATATAATCATCAAACTCATGGGGGATGTTACGCCAGCGACCGTGAACTATACCCAGCACGCTATAACAATCACGAATCTCAGGTACCAGAATACGTACCGCACGAATATCATAGACCTGACTAAAATCGATATTCTTGTTCTGCATTTTGCGCCAGATACTGTAGATATGTTTGGCACGGCCCATCACCTCGCCGTCAATATTTACGTTAGCCAGCTCAGTATTCATGATACTAAGCACATCTTCGATAAACTGCTGACGATCGAGACGTTTTTCATCCAGCAGCGTCGCGATCTGCTTATAGTCATTGGGCTTCAGGTAACGAAACGAAAGATCTTCCAGTTCCCATTTAATGTGACCGATACCCAAACGGTGAGCTAGCGGCGCATAGACATCAAATACTTCCCGGGCAACCAGGTAGCGCTTCTTGCGACTCCCCTCTTTTACGCCACGAATAGCACAGGTACGCTCGGCAATCTTAACCAGTACCACCCGCACATCATCGATCATCGAGACCAGCATTTTGCGGACGTTATCCAGCGGGTTACCACTCTGGCCAAGCACGTTTTCACGACGGGGATTCTGACGACTGCCAATAGCAGCCATCTGCAGTACACCTTCGATCAGCTTGGCAATATCCTTGCCGAAACGACGTTGAATGTGATCGAGGGTGGTTTTCTTTTCACGGACACTTCGATACAAAATACCGGCGATTATCGCTTCCTGATCCTGATTCAACTCGACCAGTATCTGGGCCATTTCCAAGCCAATAATGAAGCTATCGCTGGTGTTATGCCAGGCATCTTCACCTGGCTCGACCAGATCTTTTAACTCCTGCGCGTAGAGACAAGCTTGTCGCACAGCATCAATATCTTTGATTTCGATCTGTTCCTGCAGGCGTTCCAGCCATAGCTCCAGATCGACACTTCCATCATCGTGGATTGGGTGTTCTTCTCGTACTTTTACCATGGCGTTATGCCACTCCCAATGTAATCCTGACCACCGCTGCGCAGCTTATTATTGTTTTTATATAGGGGCGGAAAATATAATATAACGGTCCATGTCCCCCTGATCCTCCCTACGGAGAGGCGCGGACATTCTAGACTGTAAGACCAGTAATAGCGAGCAAGTTCAGTTTCATGCAGAGAAACCACTACTCAGGTATCAGGCATCAAAAATTAAAAAAGGAGCCCACAGGCTCCCTCGCTCAGGCCTGATAAGCAGTTACTTATTAAACACACCGGTAGACAGGTAGCGATCACCCCGGTCACAGATGATGCAGACAATGACCGCGTTCTCCACCTGTTGCGCCAGACGCAAAGCTCCGGCAACAGCACCGCCAGAAGAGACACCACAAAAAATACCTTCCTGCTGGGCCAGAGCCCGCATTGTATCTTCAGCTTCCTGCTGGGTAATATCCAATACCTGATCAACCCGGGAAGCATCAAATATTGTTGGCAGATACTCTTCTGGCCAGCGGCGAATCCCCGGAATCGAAGCATCTTCCGCTGGCTGCAGGCCGACAACCTGCACCTCCGGGTTTTGTTCTTTCAGAAAGCGCGAGGTTCCCATAATCGTCCCGGTTGTACCCATGGAGCTCACAAAATGGGTAATCTGCCCCTGAGATTGCTGCCAGATTTCCGGCCCGGTACCCTGATAATGGGCTTCCGGATTATCCAGATTGGCAAACTGATCCAGCACGATACCCTGACCTTGCTCTTGTAACTGCAACGCCAGATCCCGGGCGCCTTCCATACCCTCTTCCGGGGTTACTGTAATCAACTCGGCACCGTACGCGGTCATTGAAGCTTTGCGTTCTTCACTGCCGTTATCCGGCATGATCAGCTTCATCTTATAACCCTTAATCGCGGCAGCCATTGCCAGGGCAATGCCAGTGTTACCCGATGTCGCTTCGATAAGCGTATCACCCGGTTTAATTGCCTCCCGGGATTCTGCCAGCTGAATCATACTCAACGCTGGGCGATCTTTAACTGAACCAGCCGGGTTGTTACCTTCAAGCTTACACAGGATAGTATTTCCACGACCAACAGTAATACGCTGCAGGCGCACCAAAGGGGTATTGCCTACATAATCTTCAATGGTTGGAAATTGCGTGCTCATAACTAGTACCACTCACCGCTCCGGTAACATATAGATATAACCAGAAGGAATTAGAAAAATATTTCATATACCTAAATAACAAGTCCGGAATAATACCGGGACAACAGACAAAGCTCAATGCAGAATAATTCATGTTTTCGGAACTGAAAGAAAGCCTGAATTCAGATGAAACAGAGCCGCACGACATTAATCTGATGCAGGAAACAACAACACTGGCCGTTGCGTCTGCTTAATTACTTTCTGCGTAATATTATCCACCAAAAGGCCCGTTGCCGACTCCTTACCGGAACCTCCTAATACAATAAGATCAGCTTGCAAACGCTCGGCTTCAGCCAGAATAGCGACCGTAATAACGCCTTCCATCAATAACGCATGAGTCTCGACATCCTGATCACGAAACTGTTTTGCAAGATTATTAAGAGCTGCCGACTCATCAGCAAACTCCCGCCCGAACTCTTTTTTGTCTTTATAGCTACTGTCTTCGTTAGGCAGCACAATATGCAACAGGTAAACAGTACCGGACAGCGCTCTGGCCAACAGGATCGTCTTCTCATAAGCCCCGGCAAAGCCTGGTGAAAGATCGGTAGCGACCATAATCGTTTTCATCAAAACCACCTCTGTAAAACATACCGATAACTGGTATCAGTTTAGCCCATAGGGTTTCAAGTGGCGGTTATCAGGAGCAAGAATTCCGGAACACGATTAATAACGTTCAGCGCACCTCTGTAACCTTTTCCGCGACGACAAAAGCTATTACCTGGTCCTGCTCATCA
Source organism: Amphritea sp. HPY (assembly GCF_050870985.1). Lineage (NCBI taxonomy): Bacteria > Pseudomonadati > Pseudomonadota > Gammaproteobacteria > Oceanospirillales > Oceanospirillaceae > Amphritea > Amphritea sp. HPY. The sequence goes on from NZ_CP194015.1 coordinate 3,453,862, forward strand.
CTGTAAGAGAGGTGAAAGACACCGACGCCCATCGCATCGGCCCGCTGTTTGGCATAACCTGACAGGGTGAGCAAAGGCCGGCCCAGCTCATCGTGGCTGATTTCAAAATGCTGCCAACTGATTCCGCGGCCGATACCGGTACCCAGCGCCTTTACCGCAGCTTCTTTGGCCGCGAACCGTTTGGCCAGAAAACGTGTCTGCTGTCTGGAACCCTGAAACTGCTTCAGTTCAGCAGCGGTCAGAATCCTCTCCGACAGGCGCGGCGTTCGCAGCAGCGCCTTTTCAATACGCCGGATATCAAGCAGGTCGGTACCGACACCGAAGATCATCTGCGTACAGCGTCCCGTAATGGCTGAACCCGGGCCTGGGTTTCCATCATCAGGCGGCGCATCTCTGCAACAGCCTCTTTCAGGCCGACAAATACCGCTCTGGCGACAATGCCGTGACCGATATTCAGCTCACTGATTTCAGGTATCTCTGCAATCTGTTCAACATTATGATAGTGCAGACCATGCCCGGCATTGACGATAAGCCCTTTGCTAAAAGCGTAACTCGCAGCCTGCTGAATCCGTTGCAGCTCTGCTTTCTGCTCAGCGGTGGTCTCAGCATCGGCATAGGCGCCGGTGTGCAGTTCAATTACCGGTGCACCACAACGCACAGTGGCATCAATCTGAGCTTCATCTGCATCGATAAACAGAGATGCTTCAACCCCGGCTGCAGCCAGACGGTCACAGGCAGCTTTTACTTTAGCTTCCTGCCCAGCAACGTCGAGCCCGCCTTCAGTAGTCAGCTCTTCACGCTTTTCAGGAACCAGGCAGGCGTGACCCGGTTTTACCTTTTCGGCGATGCTCAACATCTCATCGGTCACCGCCATCTCAAAGTTCATTCGGGTCTGCAGCGTTTCAGCCAGCATATAAATATCCCGATCCTGGATGTGACGGCGATCTTCGCGCAAATGTACGGTAATACCATCAGCGCCGGCATCTTCTGCCAGCGCTGCAGCCTGTACCGGATCAGGGTAACGGGTACCACGGGCCTGGCGCAGGGTTGCAATATGATCGATGTTAACACCCAGCAGTAAACGACTTGGTTCTACCACGGTATACCTCTTAAAAAAACTGTTGAAATAATGACTCAGAGCTTACTAGAAAGCACGCTTATAACCTATCCCCCACCGCATACCGGAAACGAGATAAAATACCTCAGCCGACGCTGTATTTCTTAAACAGTTCGCGGCTACGTAATGGCTTAGTTCCCAGCTGCGCCTCAATAGCCAGACGCATCAGACGCTTAGCCGCCTGTCGGACAAGTTTCGAGCTGTAGTCTTCTGCTGCGATACCTTGCAACTGCTCACAGCTAAAGACATCAACAGCGCTAGCCCCCGCGACAGGATGGAAACCAGATTCAGCTGAATAACGGTAATATTGCCCGGACTGGCAATGATTAAAATCGAAATCATAACCCAGCTGCTGCAGCAAATGCCGCTCAAAGACTCTCAGTGCTAACTCAATATCGGTATCGGCAAGCAGCTCATTCAGTACGTACTGGTAATAAACATAGAGTCGGGGATGGGAATCATGGGGCTGCAGCAGACGTTCGAGCAATTCATTAACATAGAGGCCACACAACAGAGATCGGCCACCAAGAAATACTGGTGTTGCGACAGGCTCAGCCTGGGTCAGTGTTTTCAGCTCATGCCGCCCGCGCCAGCTAATCTGGAGCGGGGTAAAGGGTTGCAAGACAGAACGAAACTTAGAACGCGGGCTGCGCGCACCTTTAACCACTGCGCTGATCTTACCTTGCTCTAGGGTAAACAGATCGACCAGCACACTGGTATCCCGATAGGGGCGGGTATGGAGAACAAAAGCAGCCTGGGCTTCAACCTGAAAGCTCATGGTGTTCTGATCCGTTACTCTAGATCGTTATATCCGAGGCTGCGCAGGGCTCGCTCATCGTCAGACCAGTTACTGCGAACTTTCACCCAAAGGTTAAGCATAACCTTTGAATCAAACATCTTTTCCATATCCATCCGGGCATCACGGCCTATGCCTTTAATCTTGGCGCCTTTATCGCCAATCACGATCCGCTTCTGGCCTTCTCGCTCAACCAGAATCAATGCGCTGATGATCAGAATGCCTTTCTCGTTACGCTTGAACTCTTCAATCTCTACGGTAGTACCGTAAGGGATCTCATCACCCAGATTACGCATCAGCTTCTCACGTACTAACTCAGCAGCCAGGAAGCGGGAGCTGCGATCGGTCACCTGATCTTCAGGATAGAAGTGCATGCTCTTAGGCAGCTGTTCGTTAATTGCGGCTTCCATACGATCGATGTTAGTCCCCTGCTGAGCAGAGATTGGAATGATCTCAAGGAATTCCATCTTTTGTGACAACTCCGCAAGATGCGGCAACAGAGAGTCTTTGTCTTCCAGTTGATCAACTTTATTGATTGCCAGAATCACCGGACATTTAGCGCCCTGAACCTTTTCAAAGACGTGCTGGTCTTCTTCGGTCCAGGCGGTCCGGTCAATCATAAACACCACCACATCGACATCGCGCAAGGCGGAGCTGGCCGCCTTATTCATATAGCGATTGATCGCTTTATCCTGGTCCTTGTGTAGTCCGGGCGTATCGACATAGATAGTCTGAACATCGCCTTCAGTTTTAATACCGACAATCTGATGGCGGGTAGTCTGTGGCTTACGCGAAGTGATGCTCAGCTTTTGCCCGAGTATCTCGTTCATCAGGGTCGATTTTCCGACATTGGGGCGACCGACAATAGCCACGTAACCGCAACGTTGATTTTCATTAGGCTGATCCAGCAGATAGCTCAGGTCACGACTCATTATTTACCTACCTTCAGTGCCAACAGGGCCTGTTTAGCAGCTTCCTGTTCTGCTTGTCTGCGACTACTTCCCACACCTTCGGTGGGTTGATCCAATAGCTTAATATTACAACGGATCTGGAACGTCTGCTTATGCGCTTCTCCCTCAACGGAAAGCAACTCATATTCAGGCAATGGTGCTCGGCGCGATTGAAGAAACTCTTGCAACCGGGTCTTGGAATCTTTCTGGGTATTCTCCAGGCTGGTGCTTTCCAGTCGGCTTTGATACCAGTCGAGAATATAACGTCGGGCAATTTCCATATCACTGTCCAGATAGATTGCACCGATAATGGCCTCTACTGCATCAGCAAGAATAGAATCACGGCGGAAACCACCACTTTTCAGCTCACCCGAGCCCAGCCTCAGATAATCACCCAGCTTTTTCTCACGGGCGATTTCCGACAAGGTTTCTCCTTTTACCAACAAGGCCCGCAGTCGACTCAACTGGCCTTCACGGGCTTCAGGAAAACGTTTAAACAAAGCTTCAGCTATCACGAAATTAAGAATCGAATCGCCGAGAAACTCCAACCGCTCGTTATTACGTTTACCGTGACTGCGGTGGGTAAGAGCCAGCTCTATCAGGCTCTCATCTTTAAATTTGTAGCCCAGTTTACGGGCCAGATCTGTAGCAGGCTTAATGATCAACGGGATATCACTTCATATTGCTCGTCAAATTTGACCAGCGCATCAACATTAAAAAACATAGGCACCTGAACATCATATTTCAGACTGATGGTCATGGAACCCTCATCACGGGTAAAGATTAGCGCATCTTTACTCGGCAGCTTAACCTGATTGATACGTAAGCGTTTACTCAGCGTAGTACGTATCTCGTTGACCGGTTTAACGGCCTCGTCAGGGTTTGTCGCCACATCACCGACCACCGATTTAATCAGATAGTGATCATAGTAGGCAGGATACAACTTGAAGCCCACGGCCAGGAATATTCCTGCCACAATCAGTACGATCATGGTCGAAAAAAAAGTAGCTCCCTGCTGTCTGTTTTTTAAAGCCATAGGTGTTCCCCAAATCAATTATTTAATTGCTCTCGCAGCACTGATGTCCGGTAGCGTGAAGAAGTCCGGCCAGTGCATCCACACCGCAAACGCCTTACCCACCAGAAGCTCATCAGGAACATAGCCCCAGAAACGACTATCGTTACTATTATCACGATTATCGCCCATCACAAAATATTGCCCCTGCGGCACTACCCATTCTGCAGATATCCGCGGGAAACCCACATCACGATACATCTGGTGGGTAACATCGCCGAGCTGCTCTTCAACCAGCAACACTCTTGGCTTTTGTGGTGGCAACTGAGCCTTCAGCGTCTGCTCTTGCGGCTTACCGTTGATATAGATAGTTTTATCCTGATAACGGATACGATCACCGGGCAAACCGACTACACGCTTAATATAGTTGATACTAGGATTTTCAGGGTACTTAAATACCACCACATCTCCCCGCAGGGGATCGTTCATTGGCAACATTTTGGTACCCAGCACCGGCAGACGAAAACCATAGTGCCATTTATTCACCAGAATGAAATCACCGACCTTAAGAGTCGGCTTCATCGAACCGGAAGGGATCTGAAACGGTTCCACCACGAAAGAACGCAAAATCAGAACAACCAGCAATACAGGAAACAGCGAACGACACAGATCGATCAGGCCGTTTTCTTTCTCAAGTTTCTCCAGTGCAATGTCAGGCAATGGCTGAGATGCCTGCGCCTGAGCTGAAGCGATACGTTGGCGACGGGGTCCTGCCAACAGCGCCCGATCATAGATCCAGCCCAATGCTGTTACAAAGGTCAGTACTACCAGTACCAGTGCAAAATCGAAGTCCATATTAATCCTAACTGTTTACTTCTAGCTGTTAACTTCTAGCTATCTATTTTCAGTACCGCCAGGAATGCATCCTGCGGAATATCTACGCTACCAACCTGCTTCATCCGCTTCTTGCCCTCTTTCTGCTTCTGCAACAGCTTCTTCTTACGGCTAACGTCACCGCCATAACATTTCGCGGTTACGTTCTTACGCAGAGCTTTAACTGAGGTCCGGGCGATAATCTTACCGCCTATGGCCGCCTGAATTGCGACATCAAACATCTGGCGTGGAATCAGATCTTTCATTTTCTCGCACAACTGGCGACCACGATGCTGAGCGTTATCACGGTGCAGAATAACCGCCAGTGCGTCTACTTTATCGCCATTAATCAGGATATCCAGACGGACCAGTTGCGCCGGTTCAAAGCGAACAAAGTTGTACTCCAGAGAAGCATAACCACGGCTGACAGACTTAAGGCGATCGAAAAAGTCCAGAACCACTTCGGCCATCGGCAGCTCATACGAGACCTGCACCTGATTGCCGACAAAATTCATATTCTTCTGCACACCGCGTTTATCAACACAGAGACCGATAACCTGCCCCAGGTATTCTTGAGGTACCAGGATATTCGCTTCCACTATCGGTTCACGCATCTCTTGTATCGAAGCAGGGTCCGGCATTTTAGACGGGCTATCAATGTGGATAATGTCACCATTATTCAACGCCAGCTCGTAAACAACGGTCGGAGCCGATGTAATCAGGTCGAGATTATATTCCCGTTCCAAACGCTCCTGAATAATTTCCATGTGCAGCATACCGAGGAAGCCACAACGGAAGCCAAAACCTAATGCATCGGATGATTCCGGTTCAAAGAACAGGGATGCATCGTTCAGCGTCAACTTATTCAACGCTTCACGGAAATCTTCATAATCATCGGAGCTGGTCGGAAAGAGACCGGCATATACCTGCGGCTGAACCTTCTGAAAACCTGGCAGGCTTTCAACATCGGGAGTCTTGGCATGGGTGATAGTATCGCCCACTGGCGCTCCGTGAATATCCTTAATCCCGGCAACCACATAGCCTACTTCACCGGCTTTCAGCTCACCGGTTTCCTTACGCTTAGGCGTAAAGATGCCAACACCATCGACCGGATGTATCAGTCCGGTCGACTTCATCTTAATCTTGTCTTTTTTACGCAAAGTACCGTGCTTAACGCGGACCAGAGAGACCACACCAAGATAATTATCAAACCATGAATCGATAATCAGAGCTTGCAACGGGCCATCGACATCGCCTTCGGGAGCCGGGATATCATGTACCAGCTGCTCTAATACATCCTCAATACCCAGACCGCTTTTAGCGCTACAGGGCACCGCATGTTGCGCATCGATTCCGATTACTTCTTCAATCTCAGTACGCACGCGTTCCGGCTCGGCCTGCGGCAGATCCATCTTATTCAGCACCGGCATAACTTCCAGCCCTTGCTCCAGTGCGGTATAGCAGTTTGCAACAGACTGGGCTTCAACCCCCTGTGCCGCATCCACAACTAACAAAGCACCTTCACAGGCTGCCAGCGATCGCGATACTTCATAACTAAAGTCTACGTGCCCCGGCGTGTCGATAAAGTTGAGCTGATAGTCTTTACCATCCTGGGCGGTGTAATTCAGAGTTACACTCTGAGCCTTGATGGTAATACCCCGTTCACGCTCAAGATCCATAGAATCGAGCACCTGCTGTGCCATCTCACGTTCGGAGAGGCCGCCGCAGGTTTGAATGAAGCGATCTGCCAGAGTCGATTTGCCGTGGTCGATATGGGCAATAATCGAAAAATTACGAATATGTTCGAGCTTACTCACCGTGGATTCACCAGCCAAAAATAGTGGGCGCCATACTAGGTATAACAGGCGCGAATATGAAGCGGGCAAGTTTACCGTATTTAGCGACCTACGGCCAACGCAACGCGCGACAAGCAAAAACAAAAAAGGAGGCCGCAGCCTCCTTTAACAAATCCTCATTAGCGTAGTTTGAGAGGAATAAACACAGGACTGCCGCGCCGTACGATCCGCATCGGCACTGCCCGTTTTTCAGGCAATTCAGATACAGCCTCGGCAAACTGAGCTACCGAATTAATTTTGACGCCGTTGAGCATTGTAATTACATCTCCCACCATCAGGCCAGCGTCTGCTCCCGCGCCCTCTTCCACACGGCGAACCACAACACCCGAACCGACACTCCAACGCTCTTTTAGCTGATCGTCTAATTCACTGATCTGAATGTTGAGACGATTAACCTCTGGTTTAACGCTGTTCTTGGCCGTTTTAGCCGGCTTAGTCATATCAGGTAACAATCCGATAGTGACAGTAATATATTTCTTTTTACCGCCACGAATAACGCCCACTTCAGCATCTTTTTCAGGCTTGACCCGACCAACCTGATGCGGCAGGTCACCGGAGCGATCGATATTATGGCCATTAAAGCTGAGAATAATGTCTCCTTCTTTAATACCAGCAGCCATCGCCGGACTATCAGGTAAAACTTTAGCTACCAGCGCGCCTTCAGGCTTCTCCAGACCAAAGGACTCAGCCAGATCACGACTTACTTCCTGAATAATTACGCCTAACCAGCCACGATTAACATGACCATCCTGCTTCAGTTGTTCAGCCACCTCCATTGCTACATTCATTGGAATAGCAAAAGACAGCCCCATAAAGCCACCCGAACGGGTATAGATCTGGGAATTTATTCCGATCACCTCACCATCCAGGTTAAACAGCGGGCCTCCGGAATTACCCGGATTGATCGCTACATCGGTCTGGATAAACGGCACATAGGTCTCATTCGCCAGACTGCGATCAGTGGCACTGATGATGCCTGCTGTCACTGAATAATCAAAACCGAATGGCGAACCAATGGCCAGCACCCACTCACCCACCTCTGAGCGGTCTGAATTACCAACCTTTACCCGGGGCAAATCAGTCGCATCGATCTTTAGCAATGCAACATCAGAACGCTTATCGGAACCAATAACTTGCGCTTCCAGCTGGCGCCGATCATTAAGACGGACAATAACTTTATCCGCACCATCGACAACATGGTGATTGGTCAGAATATAGCCATCTTCAGAGATAATAAAACCCGATCCCAGCGATTGAGGGGCAGGTCTCTTAGGCGCATCACCACCATTAGGAGGGATACGGAAAAAATGCCGGAAAATTTCCGGAATCTGCTCGCCATCCGGCATTTCGAACTGCGGCCGCGCATTGGTACGGGTCTGCACATGCTGAACCGTGCTGATATTAACGACGGCAGGAGAAGCTTTTTTTACCAACTCCCGAAACTCGGGTAATGAGGCACTTGCGGTACCGGCAGCGAAAAGTAAAAGAACTAAACCAAAAGTGGCTTTAATTAGCTTCATAGATACTTCCTGTTCTTAAAAAGATCTTACTTCAAATAACCCGTAGCAAAACCGGACGGTAGCTACATGAACGTCCCAGTCGCAGCGATAAACCGCGACTAAAGAGAAACCCAATTGCAAGACCGGCCAGCGCACTGAATATCACAACAGGCTCGGTCGCGCCTTGTAGCTGAGGCACTAGAGCAAACATAAACATCATCAGAATCGGTAACAGATAAACGGTCAGCGATGCTGTGAGGAAAGAACGTTCTCCAACCCCGAGTACAACCTGATCATCAACCGCGACTCTCAGTTTGTCAGGGTTATCTGCTTGAATGAGCAATCTCTTGCCATCGCCTACTTTAGCCAACAAACTCTGACCACAGCCTTTCTGCGCGCTACAGCTGCTGCAGGCACTCTGTTTAATGGTTTCAATCCAGACACCCTGTGGCTCAACCCTTACTACAGTACCGGTTTCTTCAATCATAAGTTCATCAATGAATTGTTACAGAGCTGGCTATACGATCTGCCATCATCAATGGCAGGTCACCCACCACAGTAATGAAAAGGTTGTCAGTACGCTTACCTACGGCAACCATATCTCCAATCTGAGTTGCACCTTCTGGCACGGCCTGACTACCTGTACGCTCTACGCATACAGTAAAGGAGTGTTTACCATTACTGAACACTGTCAGATCTGTACCGGGAGCAACAGCACTTTGAACTTTTTCAAAGCCCTCCGGGAGCCAACCCGGGGAGGCACTCACAGACTCGCGCGACAGTAACAATTGATGTTGGTCAATATAACTATTAAGCCCTTGATTCAACCTGATTATATCGGGTTCAACCTGTTCAATTACAGGACTCTGACGGGCACCAAACTGGGCCTGCATAAAGTCGCGGGGAGCAGCAAGGGCTGGCAACTGGAAAGCCGACGTCTGAGCTGTCAGTGAGCTCCCCGTCTCAGATTGTCCGAGCCCAAAATTCTGCCCCCCCAGTATAACCATGGCGGTAACAGAAGCAGCAACAGCCATACTGGCTAACGGCTTAAGGAAATAGCTTTTAGCTTTATCGACAGGGCGAAGTTTTTCATCCGCGCTTACCACAGCCAACGGAGCCTCTTGCTCGAGCGCAGACATCACCGAAGCGCTGATATCTAACTTCTGATTCAGCCCCTCCTGCTTAAGCGCGGAACGAGTTATATGATAACGTCGCCAGCTATCACCAAGGCAATCATCCTCAGCAATCTGTTTCAGCACTCTTCGCAACTCAAAGTCACTAGCTTCGTTATCCATCAAAGCAGAGAGTGTTTCTTTGGGTTGTTCACTCATCGACCGACTCCTCAGACTTCTTTTGTAGCAACTGATACCCTTAACGAACAAGATAAATATCAGCAGTTAATTTAGTAATGGTGCGATCTCTTTATCGATCGCTTCCCGGGCCCTGAAAATACGAGACCTGACAGTTCCCACAGGGCAATCCATAACCTGAGCAATATCTTCATAGCTCAGGCCCTCAAATTCCCGCAAAGACAAAGCGGCCCTCAGATCCTCTGGCAACTTATCCATTGCATGCCGCACCACCCTGGCCAACTCATCGCGATACAGATTATTTTCAGGGCTTTCAATATCCTTTAATCCTCTGTCACCTTCCAGATGATGGGCATCATCGACATCGATATCCATATCAGGCGGTCTGCGACCTTTTGCAACAAGATGGTTTTTAGCCGTATTAATGGCAATACGGTACAACCAGGTATAGAACGCGCTATCCCCGCGAAACTTCGGTAACGCCCGATATGCTTTAATAAACGCTTCCTGCGATACATCCATGGCTTCATGATGGTCATATACGTAACGACCAATGAGCCCGATGATCTTATGCTGATACTTTTTTACCAGCAGATCAAAAGCAGATTTATCGCCTGCTTGCACCCGCTTAACAAGCTTCTGATCAATAGACGCTTGGCTTTCGCTAGACATTCGTTTCCTTAACTCTGCGCAATACGATTCTTAAATTCTGTCGCTGACAGCTACAAGGAAGTATGAATGCCACCTCCACCTTATTGCAACCCTGCGTCATTGAGGGTGCTAAGTTATAAGATATGAGCATGTAACATGCAGTAAGTTCCGCCACGGCAATTTTTTTTTAATAATTACTGTTCGGGGCTGGCTCAGAGTCACACTTCAGGCAATAATTAGCCTTTAGTTTTATTACAGAGACGGTCCCTGATAATGGGCAAAGAGTTGCAATTCGATGTATTGATCATCGGCAGTGGCGCATCCGGTCTGGGTCTGGCACTTCAATTACCTTCCAACACCCGTATCGCGGTGTTAAGTAAAGCGGACCTGACGAGCGGCTCCACCTATCAGGCGCAAGGCGGAGTCGCAGCAGTACTGGACGATAACGACAGCGCTAAATCCCACATACAGGACACTATTACTGCCGGCGTCAACCTGAGCCGAGCGGATGCCGTTAACTTCACGGTAGAGCATGGCAAAGAAAGTATCGATTGGCTTATCGAGCAAGGGGTACCTTTCACCCGCCAGGGTGACAGCTATCACCTGACTAAAGAAGGCGGTCACAGTCACCGTAGAATCATCCATTCCGCGGATGCTACCGGTCAGGCAATCCAGCAAACCTTGATTGAGCGGGCAAAGAGCAGCGATAACATTGATCTGTTTCAAGACTGTATCGCAGTTGACCTCATTACACGGCGTAAACTAAATTTGGCAGACAATCACTGTATTGGGGCTTACGTACTAGACAATAACACCGGGCAGATTAACGTCTTCAAAGCTGGGGCCGTGGTTCTGGCGACCGGCGGCGTCAGTAAAGCATACCTCTATACCAGCAATCCGGATGGTGCGTCCGGCGATGGTATCGCAATGGCATGGAGAGCTGGCTGCAGAGTAGGCAATCTTGAGTTTAATCAGTTCCATCCTACCTGCCTCTATCACCCGCAGGCAAAATCATTTCTGATTACCGAAGCGGTCCGCGGCGAAGGCGGAAAGTTACTGCTACCCGATGGCAGTCAATTCATGGACCGCTTCGATGAGCGCGGCGAACTCGCACCACGGGATATTGTCGCCCGTGCTATCGACCATGAAATGAAGCGCCTCGGCTGCGACTGCCTGTTCCTGGACATATCCCATAAACCAGCAGACTTTGTCACCAGTCACTTCCCGACTATTTACGAACGCTGTCTGGGCTACGGCATTGATATAACTAAACAACCAATTCCTGTTGTACCGGCAGCGCACTATACCTGCGGCGGCATCATGACCAATCAGCACGGAATGACAGATGTTGAAGGCCTGTACGCTATTGGCGAAACCGCGTTCACCGGTTTGCATGGAGCAAACAGGCTGGCCAGTAACTCACTGCTGGAATGCATCGTATACGCCTCTTCAGCAGCCAAGCATATCAGTCGCAACCTACCTAAGCAGACAGAACTACCAACAATTCCCGCCTGGGATGAGTCTCAGGTCACTGACTCAGACGAAGATGTAGTAATTGCCCATAACTGGGACGAACTGCGGCGTTTTATGTGGGACTATGTTGGTATCGTCAGAACTGATAAACGACTGCAACGAGCCAAGCACCGGGTCGATATGCTACAGCAGGAGATCAGCGAATATTACAGCAACTATAAAGTAAGTCGTGACCTTCTGGAATTAAGGAACCTGGCCGTAGTTTCCGACCTGATAATCCGCTCTGCCATGCTGAGAAAAGAAAGCAGGGGCCTTCACTACACCCTTGACTACCCAAAAGCGGTCACCGAACCCAGGGATACTATCCTTACTCCGATAAATTACGAGTGGAGCTAATTTCTGGCCCTGAGGAAAAACGGGCCAGAACTTTAAGTCGTCGGAATTGCTGCCGATCGACACTATCCCACCACACCAGAACTAACACCGGCAGCAATCGTTTGCTGGTTCTGACTTTAAGAGCAATCAATACCGGGCAAATAAAACGCTGCTCTATAGCGATCACCCTATCCCACTGCCCGTTATAAAACTGGATATTCAACAACTTAGCTTCCGCCAGCCAGCGCAAAGCTATGACTGAAGAAGTCGTCCTCAAAAACAGGTAACTGGTAAGAAAATAAGCAGCCAGCAGCAACAAAGACAACAGTAAAACGAAGCAGCTAAAAAGAGTAAGGCCGCTAATCAGAACAGATCCGATAGCGGCCAGAATGGTTATCGAGCAAAGTCCCGAAAACAGGTATGAGAAGCGTAATTTAACCTGCAGCGGGCTGAACACGATCAAGAATCATCCTGACAATTTTTTGCAGATCCGGGTCCTCCGGCTGCTCCCGTTCCATCAACCAAACAAACAGTTCAGTATCTTCACAAGCCAATAGCTTGACGAAACGATCCTGATCCTCTTCCGGCAGATCACGGAACACTTCATCCACAAACGGACCAAACAGCACATCAAGCTCTAACATACCGCGGCGACTCTGCCACTTTAAGCGTCGTACATCTTCCTCGGAATACATCATCTACCTACTAATTTGAAAGCTATGTTAATCGCGGCGGCTATTTTTCAGCCCCTGAAAACGTGATAAGCAATATATAGAATAACCGCCCCCCCTAGCAAGCCAAATAGCATTGCAATCGAAGAACACAACCAATCCGGTGAACAGGGCAAACCTATACTAACCATAACACCAGCACCGCGATTTATGGATGACAGATGTCATTATAGCCAGTTAAAAGCGTTGCACGCTTTTCTGGCTATAAAGGCAGACCGCCTCGAAGCGGCTAGCTAGAACGGGAAAAACAGTAGCTAGAAGAAGCCTTCTTTATTGAGTTAAGTAAAAACGTACGCTGTAAGGAAAGTGCTTGGCTTTTGACTTTGACTGTCGCTTTTGACCTGGCATTTTATTTTTCTAGCCACTAGCTAGCCGAACTTGTTCGGCGGTCTAGCGAGTCGCGTAGCGACGTTCTAGCTACTGTCCTTTCGTTTCAAGGCGAAGCCTAGAAACGAAAAAACCCCGATCACAAAGTGATCGGGGCTTTCCGTAATTAGGTGCTTGGCGATGACCTACTCTCGCATAAGGAAACCCTACACTACCATTGGCGCTAAGACGTTTCACTTCCGAGTTCGGTAAGGGATCGGGTGGTTCCATCTCGCTATGGTCGCCAAGCAAAAACTGTTAACAAAAGTAATCCTGTAAGAGAAGGAGAGTACAAGCTCTAATCCTTCGTCTGTTCTTATCGAACAGTGTATCTTAATCTATCAGCTCAACAAACGCTTTTGGCGTTATATGGTCAAGCCTCACGAGCAATTAGTACTGGTTAGCTCAACGCCTCACAACGCTTACACACCCAGCCTATCAACGTCCTGGTCTTGAACGGCTCTTCAGGGGGCTCAAGGCCCCAGTGAGATCTCATCTTGAAGGGGGCTTCCCGCTTAGATGCTTTCAGCGGTTATCCTGTCCGAACATAGCTACCGGGCAATGCCATTGGCATGACAACCCGAACACCAGAGGTTCGTTCACTCCGGTCCTCTCGTACTAGGAGCAACTCTTCTCAAATCTCAAACGTCCACGGCAGATAGGGACCGAACTGTCTCACGACGTTCTAAACCCAGCTCGCGTACCACTTTAAATGGCGAACAGCCATACCCTTGGGACCGGCTTCAGCCCCAGGATGTGATGAGCCGACATCGAGGTGCCAAACACCGCCGTCGATGTGAACTCTTGGGCGGTATCAGCCTGTTATCCCCGGAGTACCTTTTATCCGTTGAGCGATGGCCCTTCCATACAGAACCACCGGATCACTAAGACCTACTTTCGTACCTGCTCGACGTGTCTGTCTCGCAGTCAAGCGCGCTTTTGCCTTTATACTCAATGCATGATTTCCGACCATGCTGAGCGCACCTTCGTACTCCTCCGTTACTCTTTAGGAGGAGACCGCCCCAGTCAAACTACCCACCACACAATGTCCTCGATCCCGATAAGGGACCTGAGTTAGAACCTCAATATTACCAGGCTGGTATTTCAAGATTGGCTCCACCTGAACTGGCGTCCAGGTTTCAAAGCCTCCCAGCTATCCTACACAAGTAATATCAAAGTCCACTGCGAAGCTATAGTAAAGGTTCACGGGGTCTTTCCGTCTAGCCGCGGATATACGGCATCTTAACCGCAATTTCAATTTCACTGAGTCTCGGGTGGAGACAGTGTGGCCATCGTTACGCCATTCGTGCAGGTCGGAACTTACCCGACAAGGAATTTCGCTACCTTAGGACCGTTATAGTTACGGCCGCCGTTTACTTGGGCTTCGATCAAGAGCTTCGCCGAAGCTAACCCCATCAATTAACCTTCAAGCACCGGGCAGGCGTCACACCCTATACGTCCACTTTCGTGTTTGCAGAGTGCTGTGTTTTTAATAAACAGTCGCAGCCACCTAGTATCTTCGACCACCAACAGCTTAGGGAGTAAATCCCATCACCGTCAGCGGCGTACCTTCTCCCGAAGTTACGGTACCATTTTGCCTAGTTCCTTCACCCGAGTTCTCTCAAGCGCCTTGGTATTCTCTACCTGACCACCTGTGTCGGTTTGGGGTACGATTTCTTGTTATCTGAAGCTTAGAGGTTTTTCCTGGAAGCATGGCATCAACCACTTCGTCCAAAAGAGGACTCGTCATCAGCTCTCAGCCGTATGAGATCCCGGATTTTCCTAAGATCTCAGCCTACTGCCTTAAACACGGACAACCAACGCCGTGCCGGCCTAGCCTACTCCGTCACCCCATCGCAATAACAAAAAGTACAGGAATATTAACCTGTTTCCCATCGACTACGCTCTTCAGCCTCGCCTTAGGGGTCGACTCACCCTACCCTGATTAGCATTGGATAGGAACCCTTGGTCTTCCGGCGGGGGAGTTTTTCACTCCCCTTATCGTTACTCATGTCAGCATTCGCACTTCTGATACCTCCAGGATGCTTCTCAGCTTTCCCTTCAACGGCTTACAGAACGCTCCTCTACCACGCAATAAATTGCGTCCGTAGCTTCGGTGTATGGTTTGAGCCCCGTTATATCTTCCGCGCAGGCCGACTCGACTAGTGAGCTATTACGCTTTCTTTAAAGGGTGGCTGCTTCTAAGCCAACCTCCTAGCTGTCTGAGCCTTCCCACATCGTTTCCCACTTAACCATAACTTTGGGACCTTAGCTGACGGTCTGGGTTGTTTCCCTTTTCACGACGGACGTTAGCACCCGCCGTGTGTCTCCCATAATTGCACTCTACGGTATTCGGAGTTTGCATCGGGTTGGTAAGTCGGGATGACCCCCTAGCCGAAACAGTGCTCTACCCCCGTAGGTGAGATATGAGGCGCTACCTAAATAGCTTTCGAGGAGAACCAGCTATCTCCGAGCTTGATTAGCCTTTCACTCCGATCCACAAGTCATCCGCTGGCTTTTCAACGACAGTCGGTTCGGTCCTCCAGTTGATGTTACTCAACCTTCAACCTGCCCATGGATAGATCGCTCGGTTTCGGGTCTAATCCTAGCAACTGTACGCCCTATTAAGACTCGGTTTCCCTACGGCTCCCCTAAACGGTTAACCTTGCTACTAAAATTAAGTCGCTGACCCATTATACAAAAGGTACGCAGTCACGGTCTCAAGGACCGCTCCCACTGCTTGTACGTACACGGTTTCAGGTTCTATTTCACTCCCCTCACAGGGGTTCTTTTCGCCTTTCCCTCACGGTACTGGTTCACTATCGGTCAGTCAGGAGTATTTAGCCTTGGAGGATGGTCCCCCCATATTCAGACAGGATATCACGTGTCCCGTCCTACTCGATTTCACTGTAAGTAAGTTTTCGCATACGGGGCTATCACCCACTATCGCCACACTTTCCAGAGTGTTCTGCTAACTACATTACAGCTTAAGGGCTGGTCCCCGTTCGCTCGCCGCTACTAGGGGAATCTCGGTTGATTTCTTTTCCTCCGGGTACTTAGATGTTTCAGTTCCCCGGGTTCGCCTCTCAAAAGTTATGTATTCACTTAAGAGATACCCAGCTTATACTGGGTGGGTTTCCCCATTCGGAAATGTTCGGATCAAAGCCCATTTACCGGCTCCCCGAACCTTATCGCAGGTTAACACGTCCTTCATCGCCTCTGACTGCCAAGGCATCCACCGTGCACGCTTAGTCACTTGACCATATAACCCAAAAGGGTCTGATCGAAGAGACTGATAAAACTTCATGTCATTTTTCAATGACGATGAAATAACGATACATTTACGCCGGATTAGCGCTTGTACATATTTTTCATTCTCGTTACAGGATTCAATTGTTAAAGAGCGTTTAAAGCAAAAAGCTTTAAAAGATAGTCACTTAAGCAGTGAGTATGTTTTAGAGCTTTTGGGTATTCTTCAGTTAAGAAGAAATGGTGGAGCTATGCGGGATCGAACCGCAGACCTCCTGCGTGCAAAGCAGGCGCTCTCCCAGCTGAGCTATAGCCCCAGTTGCTCTCTCTAAAGAAGATCAGATAATTCGTGTGAACGCTTGCTAAGATTTCGCTATCGTTTAAGGAGGTGATCCAGCCCCAGGTTCCCCTAGGGCTACCTTGTTACGACTTCACCCCAGTCATGAACCACACCGTGGTAACCGCCCTCCCGAAGGTTAAGCTAGCTACTTCTGGTGCAATCCACTCCCATGGTGTGACGGGCGGTGTGTACAAGGCCCGGGAACGTATTCACCGCGACATTCTGATTCGCGATTACTAGCGATTCCGACTTCATGGAGTCGAGTTGCAGACTCCAATCCGGACTACGACCGGTTTTCTGAGATTAGCTCCCCCTCGCAGGTTTGCAGCCCTCTGTACCGGCCATTGTAGCACGTGTGTAGCCCTACTCGTAAGGGCCATGATGACTTGACGTCGTCCCCACCTTCCTCCGGTTTGTCACCGGCAGTCTCCTTAGAGTTCCCACCATTACGTGCTGGCAAATAAGGACAAGGGTTGCGCTCGTTACGGGACTTAACCCAACATTTCACAACACGAGCTGACGACAGCCATGCAGCACCTGTCACAGAGTTCCCGAAGGCACTAAGCTATCTCTAGCGAATTCTCTGGATTTCAAGAGTAGGTAAGGTTCTTCGCGTTGCGTCGAATTAAACCACATGCTCCACCGCTTGTGCGGGCCCCCGTCAATTCATTTGAGTTTTAACCTTGCGGCCGTACTCCCCAGGCGGTCTACTTAGTGCGTTAGCTGCGCCACTAAGAGATCAAGTCTCCCAACGGCTAGTAGACATCGTTTACGGCGTGGACTACCAGGGTATCTAATCCTGTTTGCTCCCCACGCTTTCGCACCTCAGCGTCAGTATCAGACCAGGTGGTCGCCTTCGCCACTGGTGTTCCTTCCTATATCTACGCATTTCACCGCTACACAGGAAATTCCACCACCCTCTTCTGTACTCTAGTTTGCCAGTATCAGATGCAGTTCCCAGGTTGAGCCCGGGGCTTTCACATCTGACTTAACAAACCGCCTACGCGCGCTTTACGCCCAGTAATTCCGATTAACGCTTGGACCCTCCGTATTACCGCGGCTGCTGGCACGGAGTTAGCCGGTCCTTCTTCTGCAGTTAACGTCACAGGATGCCGCTATTAACGACACCCCTTTCCTCACTGCTGAAAGTGCTTTACAACCCGAAGGCCTTCTTCACACACGCGGCATGGCTGCATCAGGCTTGCGCCCATTGTGCAATATTCCCCACTGCTGCCTCCCGTAGGAGTCTGGACCGTGTCTCAGTTCCAGTGTGGCTGGTCATCCTCTCAGACCAGCTACGGATCGTCGCCTTGGTGAGCCATTACCTCACCAACAAGCTAATCCGACGCAGACTCATCTAATAGCACGAGGTCCGAAGATCCCCCGCTTTCTCCCGTAGGACGTATGCGGTATTAATCCAAATTTCTCTGGGCTATCCCCCACTACTAGGTAGATTTCTACGCGTTACTCACCCGTCCGCCGCTCGTCATCTTCTAGCAAGCTAGAAATGTTACCGCTCGACTTGCATGTGTTAGGCCTGCCGCCAGCGTTCAATCTGAGCCATGATCAAACTCTTCAGTTTAAATCAAGAATATCGGAAAAAGACATTCTGTAAATCTAGCTCAAAGTACTAAACAACTACATGTAAATGAATTCACATATGGTCGCTTTGTCTTTGATAAAGCTTTTGTGCTCCATCTCAACAAGCGCCCACACGAATTATCTGATCAATCTGTTAAAGAGCGTGCCTGAGTGACTCAAACCGTTTCCGGTGTGTCGCCTCAAGCGAGGTGCGTATTCTACTCAACACCCTGTTGAAGTCAACCGTTTTATTTGAGAAGTTGTAATAAACTTACAAACAAACCGTTGTGCTTCATGTTGTGATTAATTCGTTTAAAAAACACTGTTTTTCAAAGAGTTAAACTCAACACCTCAACCTGTCTCAGTGGCCATTGCCGGCTGCTGTCTCAAGCGAGGAAGCGCATTCTACATCGACTGGCAGAGGAGTCAACAGGGGAGGCACAAAATAGTGTCGTTTTTATGAAATACATCGCACTTCGATAAGGCCAGTGGCTAGACCGCGACTGCATCGCTCGCTAGATCGCAAAGCAAGCTTTGCTGCTAGTAGCTAGAAGAAGCCTTCTTTATAGCTAAAGGTGACAACACTGACTTTGGATGCTTTTCCTTAAAACTAAAAAAACGCCTTCCGGCGTTTTTTTAGTTTTGCTTTTTCTAGCCACTAGCAGGAAGGTTTACCTTCCGATCTAGCAAGTCGCAAAGCGACGTTCTAGCTACTTGCGAAGCTAAGCTTCGCGCTATTTCTTCTTACCCTTTTTCTTCTGTCTTTCGAAGTGCTGCTTCTGACGCATTTTCTTCATCTGCTGGCGCTTGGACAGCTCGTTCTTTTTATCCTTGAACGGGTTTTCACTACTCTTAAACTCAAAGCGCAGTGGCGTACCTTTGATACCCAGAATTTTAGTAAATTTATTTTCGAGGTAGCGCTTATACGAACCGGGCAGTGCATTGGTCTGATTACCGTGAATTACGATAATAGGCGGGTTTGATCCCCCCTGGTGAGCATAACGAAGTTTGATACGATGACCGTGCACCATTGGCGGCTGGTGATCAGCAACAACATCTTCCAGCAAGCGCGTTAACTGATTTGTTGGCCATTTAGTCATAGCAAACTTGTAGGCTTCGTCAATCGAACCATAGAGCTCACCCACTCCACTCCCGTGCAGTGCAGAGATAAAGTGCATCCGGGCAAAAGTAACAAAATCTAATCGCCGACGAATCTGCTCACGCACCTGCTCTTTCTCTTCACCGGTCATACCGTCCCATTTGTTAAGCGCAATAACCAGAGAGCGCCCGGAATCAAGCACATAACCCAGCATATGCAGGTCCTGATCCGACACGCCCTCACGGGCATCAATGACCAGTACTACGACGTTAGCATCCTGTATCGCCCTGAGCGTCTTGATAATTGAAAACTTCTCAACGGCTTCCCTAACATTTTTACGACGCCGAACACCTGCAGTGTCAATTAATGTATAAGGCTCTTCATTCCGTTCAAAAGGAATATATATACTGTCACGCGTGGTGCCTGCCTGATCGAAGACCACAACCCGATCTTCGCCCAGCATACGGTTCACTAATGTTGACTTACCAACATTAGGACGACCGATTATTGCAATTTTCTTACTGCGCAGAGCTTCCTCTTCTTCCTCGGTAAGTTCAACTTCTGGAATATCCTGCAGTACATATTCAATCAACTGAGTAACACCCCGGCCATGGGATGCGGCTATAGGCAGAGGTTCTGACAGACCCAGCCCATAAAAGTCAGACAGCGCTACTTCAGGATCCAGGCCATCAGTTTTATTGACTATCAGGTAGCTATTTTTCTCACTTCTGCGCAGGTGATCCGCGATCATCTCATCAGCAGGATTCAGTCCAGCCCGACCATCAACCAGAAACAGAACTATATCTGCCTCTTCAATAGCCAGCAGCGACTGCTCTGCCATCTTATAGTCGATACCTTCTTCATCACCGGAGATACCACCGGTATCGACAACGATATATTCCCGCTCACTAAGGCGACCTTCACCATACTTCCGGTCCCGAGTCAGACCCGAGTAGTCAGCTACCAGAGCATCACGACTCTTAGTCAGCCTGTTAAACAGGGTGGACTTGCCAACATTAGGTCGGCCAACTAAAGCAATTACCGGAAGCATAATTTAAGTACCAAATATAAAAAATCGTTCAAGCTTAAAAAAACAAAATGGCGGCTACCCGTTTTCACAGGGAGCCGCCAGCTTTCAATGGCTATATCAATCCAGCTGAAGTGCTGCCAGACGGCCACCATTACTCAACACATACAAAGTGTCATCAATAACCCGCATATCACCACGAAGTCCGGATGAGTCAACCTTATAGCGACCCACAAAGTGGCCATCAATCTGTGACATAAAGTGCAGGTAACCTTCAAAATCACCAACAACAACCGTGTTACCTAAAACTACCGGCGATGTTGTCTGGCGATATTCCAATGCAGTCTGACTCCAAACACTGGCACTGCTACGCTGATCAAATGCCTGTATAAAACCTGTCGTTTCACTGACGTAGATATTACCGAAACCAGACGCAAGGCCACGGTAGCTCGACGCTGCCTGAGACCATAGAATCTGAGCATCACGGGCATTTATAGCAACCAGTCGACCCTGATAACTGACGATATAGATCACACCATCCACATAAAGAGGACGAGCATCAATATCAACCATTCGTTCCAGCTCAGTCTTACCTTGAGGGGCGGCAACCAACCTTTCCCAAACTTCGGCGCCAGTATCGTTACGCACAGCAACAAGCTTACCGCTGGCAAACCCTGCGATAGTAATATTTGCCGCTACAATCGGAGCACTGGTACCGCGTAAAGTAAGCCGGGGAATCTGACTGTCATAAGTCCAGCGACGTTCACCCGTATTCAGGTCCAACGCTACCAGCTTGCCATTAACCAACTGGGAAACCAGCAGGTTATTATTCATCTGAGCCGGACTTAATGCTTCTGAGCTCAACTGGCTACGCCACAGCTCGCTACCATTAGCAGAATTCAGAACAATGATCTCGCCCTGCTCAGTACTTACCGCCACATGCTGTGGACCAACGCCCACACCACCGATAACGGTAGTTCCAAGATCAGCGGACCACAACTCTTTGCCGTCAAGTCGATTTACCGCAACGATCTGGCCATCAACATCACTGACATAGATTACGTCGTCACTGACGCCAAACGTCAGTTGGCTAAACTTATCCCCAGCCCCAGAACCAACGGATCGGCTCCACAAGGTCTTAACATCTTTTTCCTCATCAAAGGAAACCAGATCGGCCGGTTCAATTTCAGCCTCACCGCCGAACCAACCACAAGCCGATAGACTCAGGCAGAGAAAGCCAGCCACAAAGATGCGAGCTAAAGAGTTCATTTAGTTATCCTCAACCGAAAGATTATCAAGCTTCATACTCAGAATCGGACGACTACCTTGCTGCTCAACGGCATCAACTGCAGCCTGATATGCAGTACGCGCTTTAGCCGGATCATTCATTTGCAGATACAGATCGCCTTTCAACTCTTCAACACTTACCTTGAAAGCCTCAGTTGATAACGACTCCAACAATGTAACAGCCTGCTCAAGATCGCCTTTTGCAGCGAGTACCCGAGCCTTTCTCATGGTGACAACTATTGTCATAACAGCATCTGGTGTTTGCCCAAGAACCCAGTCAAATTCACTTATGGCAGCATCAAAATCGCCCGACTCAGCAGACAATCTCGCCGCCAGCACTGCACCAAAACGGGCATAAGCTGAATCTGAATAATCCTGTTTCAGCGTACCCGCCAGATGCTGAGCCGTTACCTGCTGATCTTCAGTTGCACCCGGAGCACTCGCAATAGCGACAGCCTGAACCAGATTCTGATAAACAATCGCTGCATTCTCAGCGGTTACCTGCTGATTATTCTGCCAGCCTTTCCAGCCGAACACGATCGCCAGTGCCAGCGCAACACCGAGGAGAAGAGCTTTACCGTTCTCTTTCCACCAGTCCTTTAACGCTTCAACCTGTTCCTCTTCGGTGCGCATTTCAGCCACAACTTACTCCTAATACCCTGAATCGTTTTCTTTTACGTTTTCTGCAACCATTGCTGATGCAGCACATCAGCGATCTGCTCCTCAGCAATGTCAAACTGCGGTTCTGTGTTATACCACAGGTTTGCCATCAACGAATCGTTTTCTTCACGCACCAGCATTACCCAGGGGGCCCCGGACTGGCGTGCCTTATTGTTGATATTCTTTAAACCGCTGCAGTGCACGCGGATTCTCATTTCCGGTAACTGATCACGCAACTTATCGGCCAAGACTATCAACTGCTTTTGAAGCCCCTTATGCTCAGCAGCAAGATATAGATCAAACGGCTGCTTCACAGCTTCCGGGACCACCTCGAGCGTTTCCAGCATCAGAATCAGACGTTCAATCCCCATTGCAAAGCCAACCGCAGGAGTTGGACGGCCTCCCAGCTGCTTCACCAGACCATCATAACGACCGCCTGCACAAACAGTGCCTTGTGCACCTAACTTATCAGTAACCCACTCGAACACTGTCTTACAATAGTAATCCAGACCACGTACCAGCCTTGGATTCAATTCATAACGAATGCCGGCCTGATCAAGCATCGCACATAGCTCGGCAAAATGATCTTTCGATTCCTGATCGAGATATTCCGACAATACCGGCGCGTCATTCAATAACATCTGAGTTTGCGGATCCTTACTATCAAGAATTCGCAACGGGTTTGACTGCAGGCGACGCTGGCTATCTTCATCAAGCTGATCTTTACGCTCGGACAGATACGCGACCAGAGCATCCTTATATTCCGCCCGGGCCTCATTACTGCCTAAGGAATTAAGCTGCAACGTGACAGCGTCAAGAATACCGAGTTTCTTCCACAACCGGGCGCTCAACATGATCACTTCAGCGTCGATATCGGCGCTGGCCATACCAAAGGTCTCGACACCGATCTGATGAAATTGACGATAACGACCTTTCTGCGGTTTCTCATAGCGGAACATAGGTCCCTGATACCACAAACGCTGCGCCTGGTTAAACAGCAAGCCATGCTCTTCGCCGGCGCGGACACAACTAGCAGTACCCTCTGGTCGCAGCGTCAGGCTTTCACCGTTACGATCATCAAAGGTGTACATCTCTTTTTCAACGATATCGGTCACTTCACCAATAGACCGTTTAAACAGATCTGTCTGCTCAACGATCGGCATGCGAATTTCACTATAACCGTAACCGGCCAGTACGGATTTAACCGCACTTTCAAGGAACTGCCAGACCGGTGTCTGCTCTGGCAGGATGTCATTCATACCACGAATGGCTTTAATCTTAGCCAATGTTCTTTACCTTAACTCAAACTCTAAAATTCATCTTATTCCGACAACGGTAACGTCATCCGAACTACATTTGAACGGGTCGACTTCGCAAAAGATACGGCCTCGCCATTGAAAGATACCGAACTGATTGCAGCAGCATTACCCAGATGTACCTTCAAAGGCGTCTTACCGGATACATTCAACACACTACCAGCAGGTTTAACCCGCATGGCCAGCACTTCACCTTTATAGTCTTCAACACTCACCCAACACTCTTCAGTGAAAGTAATGTGTAAACGACCAACAGTTGCAGCGGCATCAACAAGTCCCGATACTTCAGCAACCGTAGCTTCCGCTATCAGAGTAGATGCCTGGACGGCTGGCAAAGTTTCAGCATTATCTGCAACCGGTTGTTCATCGGCCAGTTCTTCCACCGGCAGCTGGTCAATTAGCGCTGCCTCCTGAGTATCTGACGCAACAAACAGTGTACCGGCTACATTCTCAACTTCACCTTGAATATCGGATGTTTGATCCTGGTCCGCCGACACTGGCGCTACAGGGTCAATGATCACAGGATCAACTATAACCGTAGAGCCATCCGTAGACTCCACTTCAACCGGAGCTGTTACCGGCATCGCTTCAACAACCAGACTGTCGTTCTGCTGTGCTTTCCACCACCAGACAGAGACCGCGATCACCGCCAGTAAGAACAACCAGGCCGAACCACGAATAATAGGATCACCCAACTTAGCCTGCTGACCGACCGATGTCACCGAACGGACCGAGCCCCGATTACCGCCAGCGCCGTAAAACTCATCGAACAAAGTCAGATATCGATCAACATCAAGCTTTACCATTTTACAATAGGATCGCAAATAGCCTCTGGCAAATACCAAACTAGGCAAACTGGCAAAATCCCCCTGCTCAATCGCTTGAATATACTTCTCTGACAGACGTAACTCTTTAGCCACATCCTGGCAAGACAAATGCTCATTCTCTCGGGCCGCAATCAGCTCCGCAACAGGAAAACCTGAATCCTGTTCTTCACCATTATTTTGCTGCTCTGGATTACTCACCGGGTAGACTCCTTATACTGGCGGTACTCGCTCGAATCCGGGTATAGATTTTTCAGAATCAGACCGTAGGTCGAAGCGTCAATCGCATTATTCTGTAGCCGGGCGATCCGCACCCCCAACCACAGGCTTTTAGCATTATGCTGTGTCTGTTTGGCATCGATCATCTGACTAAACTGCTCAAAATAAGTTGCAGCCTGTTCATCATCCCCTTTATCAAGCGATAGCGTAGACAATTCAATAATTGCCACCGCCCGCATCGGACTTAACTTAAGACTGCGTTTAAAAGCATGTTCTGCTGCGTCCGACCGTTCAATTAATTGATAGCACCGGCCCAGATTCTCAAAAGCCTGAGCACGACGATTATAAAAAGGGTCTTCTGTTGCTCGGGCAAGCTCTTTGCAGGCCTCTGCATAGCGTTCAAGACTAAACAAGAATGCACCAAAGTTGTTATGTAGCATGGCGCTATCAGGGGCGATGGAAATAGCCTGCCTGAAATAATTTTCAGCTAATTCGGATTCCTGCTCTAGCTGGAACACCATAGCCAATCCGCTATAAGCCTGAACCGCATCATCATCAATTTCAGTAGCGCGCAAAAAGGCACTTTTGGCATTGGCTGAATCACCACCACGCAAATACTGCATACCCAGTTGCGTATATGCATTGGCAGCATCATCTGACGACTTGTCAGACGGCGAAACTGCCTGACCGGCACAACCGGCGAGTAACAGACTTATCAGTAATACCAGATAACCTTTCAACCGGACCCTCTCCTTGAGAAACTTTTAACTAACGGGAATGCTTCTGAATCTGCACAGCGGTTTCATCTTTTAACGGGATATATTTTTCGCTACGACGGGTTCGATCCATTACCTGACCAACCAGCTGACCACAGGCAGCATCAACGTCATCACCACGGGTTCGACGCACTGTTGTAATTATTCCTGCCCGCACCATCACCATTTTAAATGCCTGTATCGCATCTTCAGATGGGCGTTGATAGTCCGAATTTGGAAAGGGATTGAATGGTATTAGGTTTAGCTTGCAGGGTAAACGCTTTAATACCTTAACTAATTGCTTTGCCTGACTAGGATGATCATTAACACCGGCAATCATTGTATATTCAACCGTAACCACCCGCTTGTCGTTCAGGCTGTCCATATAACGATTACAGGCCGCAACCAATTCATCGATTGGGTAGCGTTTATTGATCGGTACCAGCTGATCCCGCAATTCATTAGTCGGGGCATGCAAAGATATAGCCAGAGAGACATCTGTCACCTCCCGCAGCTTATCCAGTTGCGGCACAACGCCAGCTGTACTCAGCGTAACCCGGCGCTTAGACAAGCCATAAGCATTGTCTTCCATCATCAGATGAATAGCATCGACAACATTATCGAAGTTCATCAGCGGCTCTCCCATCCCCATGAGAACCACGTTAGTCACACGACGATCACCGGACGGATCAAAAGGGCCAAAAGATCGAATCGCAACCCGAACCTGACCTATAATTTCTGCAGCACTCAGATTGCGGTTAAAACCTTGTTTACCCGTCGAACAAAAACTGCAATCCAGCGAGCAACCGATCTGAGAGGATACGCATAGCGTAGCCCGGCCATTATCTGGAATAAGTACCGCTTCAACCGCCGAACCGCCGTCGAGCTTGATCACCCATTTACGGGTGCCGTCTTTAGAAATATTCTGTACCTGTACTTCAGGCTCGCGGATCTCAGCAACAGCACTTAGTTTCTCACGCAGCACCTTACTGATATTAGTCATTTCATCAAAGCTGCTGGCACCGAATTGATGAATCCATTTCAATACCTGAGTCGCGCGAAATGGTTTTTCGCCAATGCTCTCAAAGAACGCTTCCAGTTTCTTTGGGGAATATCCCAGCAGGTTAACTTTGTTGGTGGATTCGATCATATCTGTCTCAACTTTCATGAAATGACGGGCCGCTAAAAAGCGGCCCGCAGGGGATTACTTACCGAAGAAGTAAGCGATCTCGCGCTCTGCAGAAGCAGGGGAATCAGAACCGTGTACCGCATTCGCATCGATAGACTCAGCAAAGTCACGACGGATAGTTCCTTCAGCCGCTTCCTGAGGGTTAGTTGCACCCATCAGTTCACGGTTAAGGGCGATTGCGTTTTCACCTTCCAGAACCTGAACAACAACAGGACCAGAAGTCATGAATTCAACCAGATCGCCGTAGAAAGGACGCTCTGCATGCTCAGCGTAGAAACCTTGAGCTTCTTCCTGAGACAGCTGCTTGAGCTTCATCTCAACGATTTTCAGACCGTTGGTTTCAAAGCGGGAAACGATTTTACCAATTACGTTTTTAGCTACTGCATCAGGTTTGATGATAGAAAACGTACGTTCGATAGCCATTTGCTATTAACCTCTTAAAGAGTTTGGGACACTATTAAAAATAAACGCGCCATTATACGCGAACTGCTGTGCTATGAACAACCAGTTCGATTACGCATCAACAATTAAAAAAGCCCGCAAAAGCGGGCTTCTTTTTCTTTATCTATTCTCGCTCTTCGATCCAGGCCATCTGGATCGCCTCAAGTACTTTTTCACCGCAATGATTCGGATCATCATCAAACCCTTCCAAAGCCATGACCCACTCATAGAGATCGGGAAAGCTAACAGTCATCGGATCCGTATCCGGATACTTTTCATCCAGATCGATAGCGATATCGTAAACTTCTATCCACTTCATCACTAACCTCCGATTCAGTGCCGTTCGGACACCTGATTGATCGTGTACTTAGGAATTTCCACTACCAGATCTTCATCACCAACTACCGCCTGACAACTAAGACGAGACTCCGGCTCCAGGCCCCAGGCCTTATCAAGCATGTCATCTTCCAGCTCATCAGACTCATCCATAGAACCAAAACCTTCACGCACGATCACATGACAAGTAGTACAGGCACAGGATTTCTCACAGGCATGTTCGATCTCGATACCTTCGCGCAGCGCAGCATCACAGACAGTCTCTCCACTTTCAGCTTCAATCACTTTACCTTCCGGACAAAGCTCATCATGGGGCAGAAATATAATCTGCGGCATCAGGAATCCCCCTCAATCTCATCAATACTATGCCCGGTCAGGGCGTCTTTTATACTCTGATCCATCCGTCGTGCGGCAAAAAAATCACTTGCCTGCGCCAACACCTGGACACCTTGTTCAATGGCTTTGTAGTCGTCACCATTTCGTAACGCCAGCAACACCCCCATCTGCTGTTGCAGATGAGCAATTTCCTGCTCAGAAAGCAGAGCCTTTCCATCACTATCAATAGCCTGATCCAGAGATACCAGCAATCGATCAGCCTCGACCTGCTGCTCACGCAGGTTACGCGCCTCCATATCATCTTCAGCATGGCTGAAAGAGGATTTGAGCATCTCTGCTATCTCGTTATCAGCCAACCCATAAGAAGGCTTAACCTGAATCTGACTCTCAACACCTGTGGATAACTCTTTTGCAGCAACACTTAACAGACCATCAGCATCGACCTGAAACGAGACCTGAATCTTTGCAGCGCCTGCTGCCATTGGCGGTATACCACGCAGCACAAACTGAGCCAGCGAACGGCAGTCTTCAACCAGCTCCCGCTCACCCTGAACCACATGAATCATCATGGCAGTCTGACCATCCTGATAAGTGGTAAACTCCTGTGCACGCGCTACTGGTATAGAAGTATTACGATGAATAACCTTTTCTGCCAGCCCTCCCATCGTTTCAAGGCCAAGGGATAGAGGCAGAACATCGAGCAGCAGCATCTCACTGTCCGGTTTGTTACCGGCCAGCACATCCGCCTGAATAGAAGCACCAACAGCAACTACCCGATCCGGATCAATATCAATATGGGGCTGACGACCAAAGAACATCTCGACCCGCGCCCGAACAACAGGCATGCGGGTACTACCACCCACCATCACAACATCCTGAACATCTTCCGCCGCAACACCGGCATCCTTCAACGCCCGCCGGCAAGCGCGGATAGTCTTTGTCACCAACGAATCACCCAGACCATCAAACAACTCGCGCGTTACCTGCAGAACAACCTTTTGTCCGGCGTGCTCCAGCTCAACGTTAACTGACTCATTATCCGTTAGCTGTTCTTTTGCCCAACGGGCTTTTTCGGTCAGGTAACGGGACTCGCCAGCTACGACCTCGGCGCCTCCCAACTGATCCAGGAACCACTGCGCCAGAGCCAGATCGAAGTCATCACCACCCAAGGCACTATCGCCACCGGTCGACAACACTTCAAAAACGCCTTTATTCAAACGCAGAATGGATATATCAAAAGTACCACCACCAAGATCATAGACCGCAATGACACCTTCAGTACCTTCGTCCAAACCGTAAGCTACAGCTGCTGCCGTAGGCTCATTTAGCAACCGCAACACTTTGATACCCGCCAGCTGGGCAGCATCCTTAGTAGACTGACGCTGAGCATCGTCAAAATAAGCCGGCACTGTTATTACGGCACCTTCAATTTCACCAGCCAGGGAAGCCTGCGCTCTCGCCTTAAGGGTCTTAAGTATCTCTGCGGAAACCTCAACAGGACTCTTATTACCCGCGACAGTCTTTATAAACGGCATACCGCTTTCAGATTTCTCGAAGTGATAAACCGACTCACCCTCGAGTCCTTTCAGATCATCAACACCACGCCCCATTAAACGTTTAACAGAAACAATGGTATTAAAAGGATCAACGGCCGCCTGCGCCAGAGCAGCCTGACCGACAATAATGCCTTGCTCGGTATAACGAACCACGGATGGCAAAAGGTGACTTCCACCCTCATCCGGCAGGGTTGTTGCAGCAGCGCTTCGTACTGTCGCAACCAGAGAATTAGTTGTACCTAGATCTATACCTACCGCCAGCTTACGCTGATGGGGCTCGGGACTCTGTCCCGGTTCTGCAATCTGCAATAACGCCATAATTATTTATTCGTCGAATAGTTGATCTTCGAGGGCTTCAATTTCGCGGCCCAGCTTATCAATAAACTGCATTTTACGCACGGCCATCGCCGCAGCATCCAGATCAGCGGCTGTACCATTCTCGAAATTGGTCTGAAATACCTGCCGCAGATCCGTCATCTCGCCATCGACTATAGCCTGCAAATGCTCCAGCGCGGAATCAGGATCAGCACTATCGCGAACCGATTCCAGCTCTTCCCGCAACTCCATCTGCTGGATCAGAAACATAGGATCAAGCTGTACTGAGCTTTCTGAAAAAGTATCTACACCTTTCAGATGCAACAGATACTGAGCACGGCTCAAGGCATTCTTTATAGTCGCGATCGCTTCATTGAGATAAGCAGTATATTGCACAGAAAGCCTGCGCTCACGATCGGAGAGGTGGGAAAACTTATCCGGATGCAATGTTTTTTGCAGTTCCCGGGAACGTTCAGCAAATGCTTGCTGATCAAGTGAATAGATCTCTGGTAAGCCCAGAAACTCAAAGTAATTCTGTTTGATATCCATCTATAGACCAGCAAGCAGCAGAGAGGGGTCAGATATTAAAGCTTTCGCCGCAACCACACTCATTTTTGACATTAGGATTATTGAACTTAAAGCCCTCGTTCAGACCTTCCTTTACGAAGTCCAGCTCAGTACCATCCAGATAAAGCAGACTCTTAGGATCGATTACAACCCTCACGCCGGCGGTCTCAAACACCTCATCCTCACCTTGAACTTCATCAACAAATTCAAGTACATAGGCCATTCCAGAACAGCCTGAGGTTCTCACCCCCAGACGAATTCCGGCGCCGTGACCACGGGATTCCAGAAACTTAGCGACATGATTTGCCGCCGCAGGAGTCATGGTAATTGCCATCGACTTAAAATCTCCTAAGATTCAATATTCAATCCGGTTACAGGGCTTACTTACCATCCTGCTTCTCTTTGTAATCGGCAACAGCTGCTTTAATAGCATCTTCCGCCAATACAGAGCAGTGGATTTTGACTGGCGGCAGCGCCAGCTCTTCAGCAATCTTCGTATTCTTCAACTCACCGGCCTCATCAAGGGTCATACCTTTAACCCATTCTGTCACCAGAGAGCTGGAAGCGATCGCAGAACCACAACCATAAGTCTTAAACTTAGCGTCTTCGATAACACCTTCATCGCTGACTTTAATCTGCAGACGCATAACGTCGCCACAAGCCGGTGCACCCACCATACCTGTACCTACGTTCGCATCTTTATCATCCATCTTGCCAACATTACGCGGATTCTCGTAATGATCGATAACCTGTTCACTGTAAGCCATAACGACCTCCTCAGTCAGAACGCACCACTATTATTTGTCACCGCTTAGTGGTGAACCCATTCAACCTTACTTAAATCTACGCCGTCTTTGTACATATCCCACAGCGGAGACAGTTCACGCAACTTAGTCACCGCAGTTCTGATCTCAGCGACAGCCTCATCAATATCCTGCTCAGTTGTAAAACGACCGATTGAGAAACGAATAGAGCTATGCGCCATCTCATCATTCAGCCCCAACGCCCGCAACACATAAGAAGGTTCCAGACTGGCAGACGTACATGCCGAACCGGAAGAAACCGCGAGATCCTTCAGCGACATCAGCAAAGATTCACCCTCAACAAAGTTAAAGCTGACGTTCATATTACCAATGTAACGCTGATCAGCAGAACCGTTCAGGTAGATCTCTTCCATATCGGCGAGGCCATCCCAGAAACGCGCCCGCAGCTTAGCAATTTTTAGTTCTTCCTGGTGCATTTCAGCTTTTGCAATTCTGGCCGCCTCACCCATACCAACGATCTGATGTGTTGCCAGGGTTCCGGAACGCATACCACGCTCATGGCCGCCACCGTGCATCTGCGCTTCAAGACGAACCCGTGGCTTACGGCGGACATACAACACACCGATTCCTTTAGGGCCATACATTTTATGCGCAGACACAGAGATAAGATCGACTTTCATTGCCGCTACATCGATATCGATTTTACCGGCACTCTGCGCCGCATCAACGTGAAACAGAACACCGTTGCTTCGGGTAATCTCACCGATAGCAGCGATATCATTAATCACACCGATCTCGTTATTAACATGCATAATAGATACAAGAATTGTATCTTCACGCAATGCATCAGCAACCGCCTGCGGCTGAATAATGCCATCACTACCCGGTTCAAGGTAAGTAACCTCAAAACCTTCACGTTCCAATTGACGGCAAGTATCAAGTACCGCCTTATGCTCAATTTTGGAAGTGATAATATGCTTGCCCTTCTTCTGATAGAAGTGAGCCACACCCTTAATCGCCAGATTATCGGACTCTGTAGCGCCCGAGGTCCAGACAATCTCCCGGGGATCTGCGCCTAGCAGATCAGCAACCTGTCGGCGCGCAGTCTCAACCGCTTCCTCAGCCTTCCAGCCATACATATGGGAACGCGAGGCAGGGTTACCGAAATTGCCCTCAATAGTCAGGCATTCGATCATCTTTTCCGCTACGCGGGGATCTACCGGAGTAGTCGCCGAGTAGTCAAAGTAGATTGGCAGCTTCATTCTTATTACTTCTCCAGATTCCTGATCAATATAGATCAGGCACTTACTTTAGCTGAAATTAGTGAATCAACCGACATCGCCAGATGCTGTTTATCTTGTCGTTCGACAACAGATTGGACATCTTTTCGCGCCATCAGGTCCGCCAGACTTATCTGACTTAAAAAACTATGTATCTGGCTGCTCAGGTCACACCATAAGTGATGTGTCAGGCAGGTATTGCCATCCTGACAACCACCGCTGTGACCGCAACCGGTAGCATCAACAGATTCATTGACGGCATCAATCACTTGCGCCACATCAATATCCTGCTGATCCCTGTTCAATTGGTAACCACCACCAGGACCACGCACACTACGTACTAATTCATTCCTGCGCAGTTTGGCAAACAGCTGTTCAAGATAGGATAGCGATATCCCCTGGCGCTCAGAAATATCCGCCAGACTAACCGGGCCTTCGCCAGCATGAATAGCTAAATCCAGCATCGCAGTCACCGCATAGCGGCCTTTTGTCGTTAATCGCATAAACTCCTTTCCTCGTCCGTTTGCGAGACTGCAGGCATTATGCGATAACCAACCATTTCAGTCAACTATTTAACCCAGCAATAAAGTCAACTTTACAGCAGCTCAGTAAGGGCGCATTCTAACACCTTTTAAGGACAATGACTGCACCGTAAACGACGCCAGAAGAATTCTCAAAAAACAGACTATGAGTCTTTTTTCGCAGACTTGCTCATCGCACTTAACATACCCCTGAGCACATTCACCTCAATTTTATCCGGCACCGCCCTGAGCAATAACCGCCGTAGTCGCGGCATCAGATTTCTCGGCTTCTGCGGATCAAGAAATTCAACTTCAGTCAGCACCTGCTCCAGATGATCAAACATTAATTCCAGTTCACGACCATCAGCCAGCTCAACATCCCATTCAGTACCCCATTGCGGTTTAGCTCCAGGTTCAGCTTGCAACAACTCAGCCATTCGCAACTCATAGGTAATAACCTGCACAGCAGCAGCGAGGTTCAGCGAGCTAAACTCTTCATTAACAGGAATATGAACATGGTGATGACAACGCTGTAACTCATCATTTGTTAAGCCGCGATCCTCCCGACCAAACAAAATTGCCACTTTAGTTTCCACAGGAAGCGGCGCTACTATGGCAGCCAACTCTCGTGGATTCACCAGCGGCCAGGGTATCGATCGACTCCGCGCACTGGTACCGACCACCAGATGACAATCCGCCAGTGCGTCATCCAGAGAGTCAACAACCAGCGCTCCATCTAATAGATCACCGGCACCAGCCGCTCGTGCTAACGCATCCTCATGAGGGAATTTTTTCGGTGCTACAAGACAGAGCTCGCTCAGCCCCATATTTTTCATCGCCCGGGCCACACCACCGATATTTCCCGGATGAGTTGTATTTACCAGTACAATCCGAACATTATTCAGCATCAGTCATCTTATTTATCATTAAAAACCAACTATTTTAGCAGATCATGTGCAACTATTGATGCTAGGTTGTTCTTTCCTGAGCAACTGTTTTGTATAATACCGCTTTTGCCCCAATTACTGGTGTTAGATAGATGCAACCGATGGTTAATATCGCCCTGCGCGGAGCTCGCGCCGCAGGTGAGCAGATCGCCCGTTCAGTAGAACGCCTTGATCTGATCAAATCCGAGCAAGCAAGTGTAGACGAGTTCATCGAAGACACCTGCAAACACGCCGAGCGACTGATTGCCCAGGCCATTCAGAAAGGATACCCGGACCACACCGTCAACGGCGAGTATACGGGCACCCATCCGGCAGTAGGCGACAAAGCCGAAGCGGTATGGACAGTTAATCCAATCGACAGTATCTCAAACTTTTCTAATGCCCTGCCGGTATTTGCACTGAGCATCGCCTGCCATCAGAACGGAAAAATTGAGCACGCAATCATTCTCAACCCGATCACTGGCGAAGAGTTTACTGCCAGCCGCGGGCGTGGCGTCCAACTGAACGGCAAGCGCCTGCGCGTCAGCAATAACAAAACTCTGGAAAACTGCCTGATCGGCAGCGGCTTCTTTGGCCGCAGCAGCGACAAAGACCACCTCGATGCTTTCCAGCAGATTTTCAAAACCATCACCATGGAAAACTGTCGCATCTATAGTGCCGGCTCTCCCGCACTGAATATGGCATACACTGCCGCAGGTCGCCTTGACGGATACTTCCAGATCGGCCTGAAACAATGGGAGATGGAAGCTGGCACACTGATGATCCAGGAAGCCGGCGGCCTGCTATGCGACTTTACCGGCAACAACAACCACCTGAAATCAGGCAATCTGGTTACCGGTAACGCCAAGATTCTCAAAGCGCTGCTAAAAATCATTCGCCCGACACTGACCGACGAACTGAAATAAACAAAGCACTTAACCGGCTCCACTGAAGCCGGTTAAAGACAATAAAAAACCCGGCCATGGCCGGGTTTTTTTTTGCACTAATCAGATCAATCAGGCATCAAACGGATGCCGCAGAACGATAGTTTCAACACGATCAGGACCAGTTGATACGATATCGATCGGCGCTCCAACCAACTCTTCCAAACGCTTAATATAAGCGATGGCAGCAGCAGGCAACACATCCAGAGACTGAACACCTAACGTTGTTTCAGTCCAGCCCGGCATCTGCTCGTATACCGGCTCTACGGCTTCATAATCTTCGCTACCGCTCAGAGAAGTAACAACGTTGCCAGCCGCATCTTTATAGCCCACACAGATACTGATACTTTCCAGACCATCCAGCACATCCAGCTTAGTCAGACAGATACCGGAAACAGAGTTAACCTGAATCGCATGCTTCAGAGCAACCGCATCAAACCAACCACAACGACGGGCACGACCAGTAGTCGCACCAAACTCGTGACCACGCTCAGCCAGACGCTCACCAACCTCACAATCCAGCTGAGTAGGGAACGGACCAGAACCAACACGAGTAGTGTACGCCTTGGTAATACCCAGAACATAATCCAGGTACAGCGGACCAAAACCACTACCAGTAGAGGCTCCGCCAGCAGTCGTATTTGAAGAAGTCACATAAGGATAGGTACCGTGATCGATATCCAGCAGAGAACCCTGCGCACCTTCAAACATGATGTTCTCGCCACGCTCACGATACTCATGTAGCTGAGCAGTTACATCAGCAACCATTGGACGCATTACCTCAGCCATTTCCAGCGCTTCTTCCAGCACTGCATCATAGCTAACCGGCTCAGCGTTATAGTAGTTCTGCAGCATAAAGTTATGATATTCCATCACCCCTTTCAGCTTCTCGGCAAAACGTTCTGGATTCATCAGATCTTCCAGACGCAGACCGCGGCGCGCAACCTTATCTTCGTACGCAGGCCCGATACCACGACCAGTGGTACCGATCTTAGCATTGCCACGCGCAAGCTCACGTGCCTGATCCATAGCGATATGGTACGGCAGAATCAGCGTACAGGCAGGACTCAGACGCAAGCGCTCTCGCACTGGCACACCACGACCCTCCAGCTCAGCAATCTCTTTCAGCAATGCCTCTGGTGACAGCACAACACCGTTACCGATCATGCAGAGTACGTTTTCACGCAGAATACCGGACGGAATCAGGTGTAAAACCGTCTTCTCACCATCGATGACCAACGTATGACCAGCGTTATGCCCACCCTGAAAGCGAGCAACGGCAGATGCCTGGTCGGTTAACAGGTCGACGATTTTACCTTTACCTTCGTCGCCCCACTGCGTTCCTAACACAACTACATTTTTACCCATTGGTTGTCTCTAACGGTTATTTAGTCAATCTTAAAAAATCTGTTACAGGCTCTCGAGAACCCAAACCCCATCCTGCTGCACCAACCGCTGAGAAAATGCCTGAGCATCCTCAACCAGATCAGCATCCAGCAGTTGTACGACGCGCTCACCCTGAGCCCGCAAATCAGTCACAGCCTTAAGCAGTTCAGGATCATCCCCAACCGGGGCAAGAATCCCCCTGCTTGCCTGCTCAGACTCAGTAAGCGCAAGCTCAACCAGAGTCTTAAGATCAGCACTGAATCCGGTAGCAGGACGAGCCCGCCCGAAATCCCGACCAACCTCATCATAGCGTCCGCCCTTGGCGACCGCCTGTCCAAACGCCGGCGTATATGCTGCAAACACAACACCGGTATGGTAGTTATAGCCACGTAGCTCACTTAGATCGAAGTACAGATCCAGCCGCGGATATCGCAGTGCAATCCGCTCAGCGATTGCATCCAACTCATTCAACGCATCAAGAATACCCGCATCAACGCTGGCAAACCGCAAGCGCGCAGTCTCCAGCACTTCACGACCACCATGCAGCGTCGGCAGCACTGTCAGGTGCTCGATAACATCTGCACTGAGATCAGCCTCACTCAGAAAACGTCCAATCTCTGGCCGATCCTTTCGCTGCAGCAATTCAAAGTATTCAGCTTCCTGAGACTCAGTCAGACCAGCCTCCTGCATCAGGCCACGGTAGATACCCACGTGACCCAGATCCAGACTCAGCTCATGTTCAACTTGCAATGCCGTCAGAGTCTCGACCATCAGCGAGATAATCTCGACATCACTGGCGACACCTGAATGGCCAAACAGCTCAGCTCCGACTTGTAGCGGATTGCGTGAAGCCAGCGGATTAGCTGGCAAAGTGTGCAACACCGTACTGCAGTAACATAACCGTACCGGCCC
The DNA here is from genome assembly GCF_050870985.1 of Amphritea sp. HPY. Lineage (NCBI taxonomy): Bacteria > Pseudomonadati > Pseudomonadota > Gammaproteobacteria > Oceanospirillales > Oceanospirillaceae > Amphritea > Amphritea sp. HPY. The sequence continues at coordinate 3,490,701 of NZ_CP194015.1, forward strand.
TTCGATGCTCAGACGATGGGCATCGATACGCGCCACCTGCTGTGTAATATCAGAACGAATACCCAGCATCCGACCGGTCAACTGGTCAGTCACTTTAAAAGTATTCAGTTCAAGGTCCCGACCAACACCCACTAACATCGAATCCAGATGCTCGATCAGCGGGGTCATAACCAACTCGTAGCCCCAGCTATCATATAGATCAATCAGACGGCGACGCGCCGCCTCAACCTGCCGTGCCTGCGGTGGTAACACCTCTTTGACGCCGTCCGGTAGTAACCAGCGATCTGCCAACGCCATGCAACTCTCCAATAAACCGATGGATCAGTTAAATATATACAACATGATGACCCCGGCCATCATACTGACAAAACCTGTAATGCGTAGCGTCGGATTGCTAACCAGAGCGAGCTGCTGAACCAGATTTCGCCACCGTTGCGGATAAAGAAAAGGAATAATCCCTTCCAGCACCAACATCAGACAAAAACCGATCAATAACTGATGCCAGAACTCTGAACCCATGCTCTCACACCTTCACTTACGCCTACGCCACACACAAAAAAACCGGGTCAAAACCCGGTTCGGAATTCTATCACGGAATGGGTACAAGAGTGCAGCCCATTCCGCGTGAATTTTATACAACTTTCAGATAGTGCCTTTCAGCACCCTAATCAGCTGCAATTTTCAGAATTATTACTCTGGCTGACCGTCCGGCCGACCCAGATAGCGGAAGAACTGACTATCTGGCTTCAACACCATAATGTCGCCTTGCTGATTAAACGCCTCTTTATAGGCATTCAGACTACGATAAAATGAGTAGAACTCTGAATCCTGATTATAGGCATCGGCGTAGATCTTGGCAGCCAGAGCATCGCCCTCACCACGAAGCTCCTGCGCTTCACGATAAGCATTCGCCTCGATAACCGCTTTCTGACGGTCTGCGTCGGCACGAATACCTTCCGCTAACTCCTGACCACGGGAACGTAATTCACGGGCCTCACGCTCACGCTCGGTCCGCATCCGCTCATATACAGAGTTAGATACTTCCTGCGGCAGATCGATCTTTTTAACCCGGATATCAACCAGTTCAATACCCAGCTCCCGCTTGGTAATTTCACTCAGAGATTCGGTCAGCTCGACCATCAGCTGATCTCGTTCGCCAGACACCACTTCGGTCAGAGTCCGCTCACCAAACTGGTTACGCAGACCAGCATCCACACTCGGGAACAAACGCTCCGCGGCACGATACTGATCACCAGACGTCGCCGTATAGTATGTTTGCGGATCAACGATGCGCCACTTAATAAACGAATCAACGATCAGACGCTTTTTCTCAATCGTCAGATACGCCTGCGGCTGCGCATCAAGGGTAATAACCCGACCATCAAACTTGCGCACTTTATTGATCAGCGGGAACATCACGTGCAGACCCGGCTCAATATCCGAGTTTACGATCTCACCGAATTTCAGCAATACCGCACGATCAGTCTCTTTAATGATATACAGGGAGTTAGTCCCGACAACCAGCAAAAGCACCGCGATTATCAGCCCTGCCATAGATTTACCAGACATTAGCGAGCCTCCCGACGATTAGTTTGCTGACGTTGACGGATCTGATCGACCACCTGATTGGTGATCTCCCGCAAATCATTGCCACTCAGGCGAGACGAGCCACCTGTTATATCGGAGCGCTGACGTCCTTCGGTTAATTTATCCAACGGCAGGTACATCATATTATTACCGCCTTCGACATCAACCAGTACTTTCGAATTATTCGAATAAACTGCTTCCATCGCATCCAGATAGAGACGCTCACGAGTTACTTCAGGAGCCTTCTTATACTCAGATAGCAATGCCACAAAACGATTTGCATCACCTTCTGACTGAGCCACAACACGCTCACGGTAACCGTTCGCTTCTTCCTTCATCCGCTGTGCAATACCACGCGCCTCAGGAACGATACCGTTACGATAAGATTCAGATTCGTTAATCGAACGTTGCTCATCCTCACGGGCCTTGATCACGTCATCGAAAGCATCCTGCACCTGGGAAGGCGCTTTCGCTTCCTTAACGTTGACCTGAGTTATCCGCAGACCGGTCTGATAAGCATCCATATAACTCTGCAACCGAGTCTTAACATCGGTACCCAGAATCTCACGCCCCTCAGTCAGGATGGAGTTCATTTCAGAACCACCCACCGTATGCCGCAGAGCAGATTCAGAGGCATGCGCCAGACTGACTTCAGGATCACGCACCTTCAGCTTATACGCTTTAGGATCGGCGATGACGTACTGTACTGTAAGAGACACATCAACGATATTCTCATCTTCAGTCAGCATCAGCGAGCGATGATCATAGGCATTAACCCGGGTCACATTGACTGTCATCACATCGTCGATCAACGGCGGATTCCACTGCAGACCAGGCATCACTGTTTCATAGTATTTCCCCAGACGCAGCACTACGCCCCGCTCCTGCTGGTCGACGGTATAAACACCCATCACACCCCAGCCGATAAGCAGAACCAGCGCAATCACACCCAGAAAACCGCCACTGGAAGCAGGCCCGGAACCGGAACCACCACTCCCTTTACCGCCGGACTTACCGAAGATACCGTTTAACTTTTCCTGCAATTTCTGCAGCGCCTCATCAAGATCAGGAGGCCCCTGATCATTACCGCCACCGCCACCACGGCGACCGCCACTATTCCAGGGATCCTGATCTTTCCCGTTACCACCAGGCTCATTCCAAGCCATACTGTTCTCCGTTATAGAACTGTTTAACGTACTAAAAAAATAAGTAGTCAGCCTTAAGTATGCAACCACTCAGGCCTGTTGACATCCGGACCGAGGTATCGTTCCGGCGCAATATTCATTCGACTTAGAATCTGCAGCAGATCTTTCCTCTGCAAGCGAACTTCAAGATTCATCTGCCCCTGCTCATCAACCATCTCATTAACCACTGCGCCCTGAGCGTAAAATTGAGCACGTAGATTACCCTCATTTGGCTTTAAGCATAGCTGCTGATGAAATATGTCGTCAGCAAGAAGCTCTGAAACTGCCTGAAACAGCAGATCTGTTCCAGCACCGGTCACTGCAGACAACCATACTCGCACAGGCTTACCAAGATCATCTCTATCGATACGCGCTTCAGCGCCATCCATCAGATCAATCTTGTTGTATACCTCGAGAGTCGGCACCTCTTCAGCACCAATCTCACTTAATACTGAAAGCACTTCATCGATATGTGATTGCCGGTCTTCATCGAAAGCGTCGATCACATGGAGCAACAACGTCGCTTCAGTAGTTTCCTGCAAGGTGGCGCGAAACGCCTCCACCAATTTGTGTGGCAGATGACGAATAAAACCAACCGTATCCGCCAGAATAGCAGGACCGACATCGTCCAGTTCAACCCTGCGCAAAGTCGGATCCAGTGTTGCAAACAGCTGATCCGCCGCATACACCTCAGACTGGGTAATATTATTAAATAAGGTCGACTTACCGGCGTTGGTGTAACCCACCAGCGAAACCGTCGGTACTTCGGCACGACTTCGTGCGCGACGCCCCTGATCCCGCTGCTTACGCACTTTACCCAACCGCTTGAGTATACTTTTTATCCGGGCACGCAATAAGCGACGGTCGGTTTCTAACTGAGTCTCACCCGGACCACGCAGACCGATACCACCCTTCTGCCGCTCCAGGTGGGTCCAGCCACGAACCAGACGGGTCGACATATGCTCAAGCTGAGCGAGCTCAACTTGCAACTTACCCTCATGAGTACGGGCACGCTGGGCAAAGATATCCAGGATAAGACCAGTACGATCAAGAACCCGGCACTGAATCTCCCGCTCCAGGTTTCGTTCCTGGCCGGGACTCAGTGCATGGTTAAAAATCACCAGCTCAGCTTCATGCATCCGCACCAGAGCCTTAAGCTCTTCCACTTTGCCGGAACCGATAAATGTTTTGGGACTTGGCTGGAAACGGGACCCCGTCAGCATATCAACGGGGTCGGCACCTGCAGAAAGCGCGAGTTCTTCCAACTCTTTCGGGCTTTCACGATCCGCTTCATCAGCCATATCGAGATGAACTAGAATGGCGCACTCGCCAGACTCGGGACGCTCAAAAAACAATGAGGACCTCAGTCAGCAGATTCATCAGCCTGTGGCAATTTAACCGGACGCGCCGGTACCACAGTTGAGATAGCGTGCTTATATACCATCTGGCTGACAGTATTTTTCAACAGAATAACAAACTGGTCGAACGACTCAATCTGGCCCTGTAGCTTGATACCGTTAACCAAAAAAATTGAAACGGGTACGCGCTCTTTACGCAGTACATTCAGATAAGGGTCTTGTAAAGATTGCCCTTTTGACATTGGAAGCTCCTTCCTAAGAGTTGTGGTGCACCGCGGAACAACATGTTTAATAAAACCGCAGATGCAAAATGCCGCCTCAAAAAAGCCGGACGGCGCAAAAAATGTGTTTCAATAGTGCATTATATAATGATCCTTTCCAATAATTTCAAGGCATTATTGGTTAAATTAGGATCACCACTGGCTAAAGTATGCAGATCGGGCCAGCTACGCAACCAGGTAACCTGCCTTTTCGCCAGTTGCCGGGTTGCGATAATGCCCTTTTCGACCATCGTATCGTAATCCCAGACACCGGAAAAATATTCCCACATCTGACGGTATCCGACGCAGCGAACCGATGGCATCTGCAGATCCAGGTCACCCCGATTCCACAACGCTCTGACCTCATCTTCGAAGCCTTGTTCCAGCATAATATGAAATCGTTTTTCGATCCGTTCATGAATCGTTTTACGTTCCGGCGGCATGACACAAAGTTGCATCAGATTATATGGCAACTTCTGCTGCTCTTGCTCTTGCCACAGCTCTGTCATAGACCTGCCAGTCAGTTCATAAACTTCAAGTGCCCGCTGCATTCGCTGCGGATCATTTGGATGAATCCTTTTCGCCGCAACCGGGTCAACCTGCTGCAAACGCTGATGCAAAAAAGCCCAGCCATGCTGTTCGGCTTCCGCCACCAGACGATCACGAATCGTCTGATCAGCCTGAGGCAGCTGCGCCAGGCCTTTCACCAGCGCCTGATAGTAAAGCATGGTACCGCCAACTAACAGCGGAATACGGCCCGCGGCCGTTATTTCAGCCATTTGAGCTAAAGCATCCGCCCGAAAATCCGCTGCTGAGTAACTTTCAGCCGGGTCAAGAATATCCACCAGCCGGTGCGGATAACGTGACAGAAACTCTGCATCCGGCGTCGCCGTACCGATATTCATGTCACGGTAGATCATCGCCGAATCGACACTAATAATGTCACAGGGAAGCTTGTCATATAGCGCCATTGCCAGATCGGTCTTACCTGAGGCAGTTGGTCCCATCAGAAAAATAGCTGGCGGCAGTTGGGTGCTATGTAGTTGAGAGCCCTGTAATTGTGCGTTCTGCGTCACCTCACTGCCCCCGCATAAACAGACCATCAAGGTCGGTCATCGACATCTGTGTCCAGGTTGGACGGCCATGGTTGCACTGACCGCTACGCTCAGTTTGCTCCATATCCCGCAGCAGCGCGTTCATCTCTGTAATTGTCAGCTGACGGTTGGCACGGACAGAGCCATGACAGGCCATAGTGGCAAGCAGTTCGTTCGTGTGCTGTTGTATTTTCTGACTGCTACCATACTGCACCATTTCACCCAACACATCCTGCAACAGATTACTGACATCACCAGCCGCTAAGGAGACCGGCACTTGCCGGATAACCAGTGTTTCTTCGCCCATCCGGGCTATTTCAAAGCCCAGCTGGCCGAACACATCACTCTGCTCTTCAGCACAATCGGCTTCACCGGAGCTTACCGCCATACTCACAGGTACCAATAGCGGCTGACTCCTGACACCTTCGGCGTCATAGGCGGCTTTCATTCGCTCATAAACCACCCGTTCATGGGCGGCATGCATATCAACGACAATAAGCCCGCTATCGTTCTGCGCCAAAATAAACACCCCGTGCAACTGTGCAAGCGCATAACCAAGCGGTGGACAGCGGGTATCATCGGCCACCGCCAGTGACGCTGCAGCCTGGGCTGCATACCCCGCGCCGCCCACCGGCATTGAAGTTACCGGCGCAGCCACTGTACTTCCAGCCTGGGGGTGAAGTTGCGCATATTGCGCTACCTGATCCCTGACCTCGTTACCTGAAGGTCGCTCACCCTGATAGCCCTGATACCCGCCTCCCTGAAAACCGCCACCTTGCGGCCTTTCACTTTGACTTAATGCCATCCGACTCTGTTGAAAATCCTGCTGACTGACGACAGCACCCGGCGCCTGGCCTAGCTGTAAAAATGGGTTTACAGCAGGCTCTGATGCCGGCTCAGCACCCGCTTCAGGGCGAATATCGGCAATTACCCGATGGGTAGTCCGGAAAATAAAGTCATGCACCAACCGACTTTCACGGAACCTCACTTCATGCTTGGTTGGGTGCACATTAACATCCACCAGCTTCGGATCCAGCTCCATATACAGTACATAGGCGGGATGTCGCCCGTGATACAGTACATCCTGATACGCCTGCCGCAGCGCATGGGAAACTACTCTGTCACGGATAATCCGACCATTAACGAAAAAATATTGCAGATCCGCCTGACTACGAGAAAAAGTCGGCAAGCCAACCCAACCCCAGATTCGTAAACCAGAGGCCTCGGCCGCGACATCTACTTTCATCGAGCTTTCAATAAATGCGGGCGCTAACAGAGATGCAATTCGGCGCTCCTGCTCAGCCTCTGTAGTGGCCGGCCTTAACTGATGGATCACTTTCTGGTTATGACGCAAGGTAAAACCGACATCAAACCGGCTCAGCGCAAGCCGCTTAACGACCTCTTCAAGATGTTTAAATTCAGTTTTCTCTGTTTTCAGAAACTTGCGCCGCGCCGGGGTATTAAAAAACAGGTCCCGCACTTCAACTGTCGAGCCCTGCGGATGAGCCGCGGGAGCAACTTCAGCAAGCATATCCCGGCCTTCTGTCTGTACCTGCCACGCAGTATCCTGGTCTTCTGTACGAGAGGTCAGGGTGAGACGGGAAACAGAGCTGATACTGGCCAGAGCCTCGCCCCGGAAACCGAGACTCTCAACCGCCTCAAGATCATCCAGGTTGCGAATCTTACTGGTCGCATGACGACTCAGGGCCAGCGCCAGATCGTCCTTTTCAATACCGCGGCCGTCGTCGCGCAACCGAATCAGCTTGACGCCACCCTGTTCAATATCCAGTTCGATACGGGTCGCACCTGCATCCAGGCTATTTTCAAGAATTTCTTTAACGACAGACGCGGGACGCTCAACAACTTCGCCGGCCGCTATCTGGTTCGCAAGACGCGGCGTTAACAGGTGTATACGGGACATATTATGAGACTATTTATTCGTTATTGGCTATAAATTACTTAGCGACTATTTAGCGACTAACTAAATGGGTTAACTGGCCGGAATTTTGAGGGTTTGTCCGATCCGGATATGATCAGCATTTCTCAGGCCATTGGCCTTGCGCAGTGCGACCAACGATACACCGTTACGACTTGCAATAACAGACAGGGTATCGCCACGCACAACTTTATATCTGGCAGTCGCTGGGCCAGCAGTTTGCTTACCACCATTCTTCTGCCAGGCCAGCCAGGTCAGTGCCGGTGGTTTATTGGTAAAATGCGCCTTAATGCCGGTAAAGATCGCCTGCGCCATCTTCTTTTGATAAGCCCGGGATTTCAGTTTTGCAGCCTCACCAGGGTTCGTTATAAACCCGGTTTCGACCAGAATTGATGGAATATCCGGTGATTTAAGCACCACAAAACCAGCCTGCTCCACCTGTTTTTTATGCATCCGGGCAAAACGGCCCAGATTGCGATGAATACTGCTGGCAATCTCCCGACTATCACTACGGCTGGCGGTCATCGACATATCCAACAGCACTTTCGCCAGTACATCATCCTTATCTTCCAGGCTAACACTCCCCACGCCACCGATCAGGTCGGCACTATTTTCCTTTTTCGCAAGCCATCGTCCCATCTCACTACTGGCCCCTCGCGGAGACAACACCCACACCGAGGCACCTTTAGCGCGTTTATCTTTAAAACCATCAGCATGAATCGAGACAAACATATCGGCGTTATGCTTTCGCGCCCGCTTGGTACGATTACGCAGGCTGATATAGTAATCACCATCACGGGTCAGCTGCGGGGTAAAGCCTTTCTCTCGTTGCAGCAGAGTTTTCAGCTCCCGGGCTATACCCAGCACCACGGTCTTCTCTTTAACCCGGCCTGGCCCTATTGCCCCCGGATCTTCACCGCCATGGCCGGCATCGATAGCGATTACGATGTCACGTAAAGTCGACGGCTTTTCTAATGATGCGACTGCTGACTTAGTCGTTTCAGTTGCGCTGATCTTACGATGCAAATCAACCACCAGGCGGTGGCCATACTTATCATTCGGTTTCAGTGCAAAGCTCTTCGCTTTTACCGACTCCTTCAGATCCAGCACGATGCGCAGATCTTTACCTTTATTCCGGGACCCGGAACGCAGTCGGCTAAGCGGGCTTTTTGCCAGATCCAGGGATGAAAAGTCTGAGGTTATACTGGCTGCGGTGATATCCAGAACGATCCGATCAGGTTTCGATAAAGTGAACAGCTTGTGCTCAGTCGCGGCACTAAGGTCAAACACCAGGCGCGCATTATCCGGGGCTATCCAGAGCCTGACATTATTAATCTCAGCCGCATATACAACAGGCGACCCAAAATGAGCCATCAGCATTAGCAAAAACAGTAATAACGATTTAATCCTTTGCTCCATCATCGCCTTCCATCATTCCAAGTCAGTTCAGCTTTTTCCAGTATTGCTATGCAACACCTTACTCAGGTTATCGGCCAGCTGGCGACCTTTTTCAGTTTCTATCTGCAATGTTAAACGGCGTCCGCTCTGCTCAACCTGCAGAAAAAGCTCAATATCAGCCTGCGGCAGTACCCCTGCACCTTTATCAGGCCATTCAATCAGACACAACGCATCATCGGTAAAGTAATCACGGATGCCAAGGTACTCCAACTCTTCCGGATCACCCAACCGGTAAAGATCAAAATGAAATACCGGACGTCCATCGATATCGTAAGGTTCCACCAGCGTATAGGTGGGACTCTTAACAGAACCTTGATGGCCCATCCCCCGTAGCACCCCCCGACAGAAAGTTGTTTTACCCATCCCCAGATCGCCGATCATAAAGATAACTTCTCCGCCGCTGGAGGCATTTGCCAGCGCACTGCCAAACGCAACCATTTCTGCCTCATCGGCAATAAACCAACTGTAATCTGTACTGACCTGCACGGTCGCTCCTTCAAATACTATTTACTATTTACTATTTACCACAAACTGATGAAACTGTGCCAACAGATCGATCTGTTCAAACTTGCACCGCTGCTGCTTCAGATATCATTTACCACAAGTTGCTGAAACTGCGCCAACAGATCTGTTGATCTGTACGGCCTACAGGACTGCTTTTTCACTGACCGTTTACCACAGGTTGTAATTGTGCCAACAGATCGGTCGCTTGCATACCTCGGGTTCCCATCTCTGTAGCGCAACGGTCAGCAGCAGTGGCGTGCACATAGACACCAAGCCGTGCAGCATCCACTGGTTCAAGCCCCTGCGCCAGCAACGCGGCAACAATACCGCTGAGTACATCCCCCATACCACCACTTGCCATGCCGGGATTACCGGCTGAACACAGATGCAAGGCATCACCGTCACAGGTAAGGCTACCCGGCCCTTTTAAAATAGCGGAGCCACCAAATTTCGCCTGTAGCTGTTCCACCGCCATAAAGCGATTACCTTGCACCGTCGCAACATCCGTTTGCAATAAACGCGCAGCTTCGCCCGGATGCGGTGTAATAACCCAGTTATTGCCATTCAGTACACCAAACTGTTCTTTAAGCTGTAACAAATTCAGCGCATCAGCATCAATAACGGCAGGTTTACCCGAGCTAAGAGCCAGTTGCAGCAACTGTTCACCCCAGGCTTTCTGTCCAAGCCCAGGGCCTACAACCAGCACATCCGCACGCTCCAGCAGGGGGAGCAGATCCTGGGCGGAAGTTATACCAACAGCCATCGCCTCAGGATAACGGGTAAGCAAAGCCTGAATATGCTCAGGCCGGGTCGCAACTGTAACCAACCCGGCACCACAGCGGCCAGCAGCCTGCGCAGCCATGATCGCAGCACCGCCCATCCCCCGATCACCACCAATAATCAGAACGTGACCAAAGCTGCCTTTGTGACTGGATCGAGTCCGGGCCGGCAGCAGCGCATTAAGGTCATCACGGCAGGTACGAAAACCACTGACCGGCACCGACTCATAAACCTCGTCAGGCACCCGCAAGCCATCAAAGATAATATCGCCGCAACAATCCACGCCACGGTGAGTAAACAGGCCCTGTTTAAGCCCGATAAAAGTCACCGTCAGATCAGCCTGCACCGCACAACCCAGAATCCCGCCGCTATCGCTACACAATCCCGAGGGTATATCGATAGCAATTACCGGTCTGGCAGTTTGATTGACCTGCTTGATCGCCTTAGAAAAATCACCACGCACCTCACCGGTCAAACCGGTTCCCAGCATGGCATCAATAATCAGTTCGCCGGTAAAACGCATGCCTGGCTGATAAAATTCAATAGCCAACCCCTGCTCCAGCAACCACTGATACGCTTGCAGGGCTTCCCCTGACAGCCGATCAGCAAAACCTTCTGAACCGATAGCAAGCAGCTGCACATCTATACCCTGCCGCTTTGCCAGTACCGCTATAACAAAACCATCACCACCATTATTGCCGCCACCACAGAGAATGGTCAGGCTTTTTGTACCGGGCCAATGCTGAAGGATCCGGTCAAAGGCGGCATGACCGGCCCGCTGCATCAGTTTAAACCCGCTTATACCGCCATTTATTGCGGTACGATCCAGGGCACGGGTCTGTTCAGCTGTGTATAATGTTGCCGGTAACTCAGTTCGGTAGAGGGACATAGTCAACTCTCATCTCAGTTCGGTATTACTACTCATTCATTCCATTATATATAGCCGATGACTCAATACGACCCCGATCAGATGCAGGCCCTGGCTGAGCAGATAAAAGAAATCGCCGCGCAACTGGGTTTTCAACAATGCGGTATCACCGACACCGATCTTTCAGCTGAAGCAAAGCCGTTTCAGGACTGGCTTGATCGCGGCTATCAGGGCGAAATGGGCTATCTCAATAACAACATTGAAAAGCGTATCAATCCTGCTCTGCTGGTTGAAGGCACGCAGCGGATTATCTGCGTCAGAATGAACTGCCTGCCGCCAAAGGTCAGTACGATGAAAGTACTGCAACAGCCGGATCGGGCCTATATTTCCCGATATACTATGGGGCGTGACTATCACAAAGTCATGCGCAAACGACTGACTCAGCTGGGCAAAGAGATCGAAAAGTTGATTGGCGAATTCGGGTACCGTGCTTTTGTTGATAGTGCGCCGGTACTGGAGCGCCCCCTGGCCCAAAAAAGCGGTATCGGCTGGCAGGGTAAACACACCCTGATCCTTAACCGGCAGGCCGGCTCCTGGTTTTTGCTTGGGGAGCTGTTCGTAGACCTGCCACTCCCGATTGACCAACCCTACAACGAAGAGCATTGTGGTAAGTGTCAGGCCTGTATCGATATCTGTCCGACCCAGGCAATTGTCGCCCCTTATCAGCTGGATGCCCGACGCTGCATCTCATATCTGACTATTGAACTGAAAGGTTCAATCCCTGAGCCTTTACGACCACTGATCGGTAATCGAATATTCGGCTGCGACGACTGCCAGCTGATCTGCCCCTGGAACCGCTTTGCTCAGCACTCAGATGAAGACGACTTCACTCCCCGCCACCGACTCGATGAAATGACTCTGCTTGAGTTACTGGAATGGGATGAAGCTACTTTCCTGAAACGCACTGAAGGATCGGCCATTCGCCGTACTGGCTATCAGGGCTGGTTACGTAACATTGCGGTTGCTCTGGGTAATAGTAATGGCGGGGACAAGGTGGTACAGGCCCTGACCAAACTCACGCAAAACCCGTCTGAGCTGGTACAAGAACATGCTCACTGGGCACTGGAGCACCTTCAGTCCAGAGATAAAGTCACAAGCGCGCCAATTCTCATCCACCCACGCGCTGCCAAGCTGGAACCTTAATAGCTACAGGCATAACGACGGCAAGTATGGCAACAGGAAGCGATTACGGAATACTCTCTTCCGGTTCTGAGAACAGGTAACCCTGCGAGTATTCGATACCCAGCTCATCCACCACATCCTGAACCGCCTGACTGTGAACAAATTCGGCTACCGTAGCAATACCGGCATTTTTGGCAAAAAACACGATGGCCCGGGTGATCTCGTAGCTCTTATTATCTTCAGCAATATTCTTAATATACTTCGCATCGACTTTGACGTAATCAACCTGCAACTCAAGAATCCGTTCAAAATTCGAGTATTCTGTTCCAAAATCATCAATCGCCAGCCGGAACCCGGCCTGCTTCAGACGATTAAGCTGTGCTATATGGTTTTTCTTACCGCTGGCACTGACACCCTCAAGAATTTCCAGCACGACCCGCTCCGGCGCTACACTATACTGTGACGTTTTCTGTTCAAGATAATCCTGCAGGTACTCCTGGGTCAGGTCTTCCTCGGTGATATTCAACGACAACAGACACCGCTTATCCTGAATATGTGCCAGCCCCTGATCGATCATCAGTCGGGTAATTGTTGGTAGCAAACCGGATAACCGCGCCACCTCAAGAAAACGATAAGGACTATAGATCTGCCCTTCATGCTCCAGTCGTACCAGAGCCTCATAGGAGACCAGTTCGCCACTACGGTTATCTCTGATACCCTGAAAAAAAGGCCGGATCCGGCCTTCGTTAAACGTCTGGTGCAGCAAACCATTCCAGTGAAGATACTCCATCCGCAGGGTCTGATCCGGCTCATCCTGACCGGCATCATAGATGTGAAAGCGATTTTTACCTTTTGCCCGGGCCTGGCTAAGCGCCTGAGTCGCCAGTTCTAAAACGCCCTTACGCTCACTGGCACCGCCGATTGTCACCGTAAGGCTAAAGCCCTGCCCATTGATAACCAGCGGATGACTGAAGAAGTAACGCCTGATACGTTCAATCTCTGCCGCCAGATCCGCCACCCCTTTATCAAAATACAGGGCAAACTCATCGGCATTAATTCTGAACAGCTCAGCATCGGGAGAGATCTGCTCAAGCACTTGCGCCACCCGGCACAGGAATTGATCACCGAATTCCGGACCGTAGGCAGTATTAATAAAACTGAAATTATCTAAATTCAACAGCAGCAGTGACTGATGTGTAATTGAAGCCCGCAAGCTTATAAGCAGCTTAGATTTATTGGGCAGCCCCGTCAGCTGATCATGCTCCAGAGCATAAATCAGGCGCTGGCGATTCTGTTCCAACTGCTGTTCCTGGGTGTATTTCGCCAGAACTATATTGACGATTGATGCGCCAACATCCAGCAAACGCTTATGAAAAGTCGAGGGGGCGCGATGCTCAAACGATGACAGGGCGAAAGACCCTATCGGCTTACCTACTTCATTCCTGATAGGCATCGACCAACAAGAACAGAGATTAAAATCGTAGGCTATCTGGCGCAGATCATTCCAGCGGGAATCAGTAAAGGTATCAGTGACATAAATTGGCTCATTGTGAAACACCGCATTTCCGCAAGAACCTCCTTCGGCACCTGGCTGCAAATTTTTCAGGGCATCGATCCCTTGCTGCGGCACACTCGGAGCACATAATACGCTCAGCAATCCGGTCGATTGATCCTGCAACATGATCGACGCGACAGAGTTGGGCAAAAGTCCTTCTGCCATCTTACATAAGCTGTTAAGCACAACCAGATGGTCAATATTTGTTGCCACCTGGGTAAATATGGACTGCTGTAGCTGTAATACCCGGTCCAGTTCAGCGACCGATAATTCAACCGTACCCTGACCAGCTACAACAACGGCATCAACATCTGATTCCATCGTCGTTCCCGATAAATCTGTCATAAAAATACCGTCTGATAAATAAGACAACACGAGTTACAGGTATATCGGGCATTCCCTGTAAAAACAATACCCTAGTTGTACCATGCCACTCAGCATGGGTATCGGCAGCAGCAATAAAAACTGAATCACAGACGAACCAGTTTTTAACCGTCATAGCCTCCCATTAAAGCAAGACCGGCTTCATAAAATAGCGTCAATCAATGCCAATCAGACCAGCGGAGCATCATAGGCTTCAGGCTCATCGGAATAGACACAAACATTCCAGCTATCGACCAGGCCGCTCTCAGCAACGCACTGTTGCTCAAAAAACTGTGCAATCTCCTGTCTCTGGCAATGCGCTTCAAACGCCGGCATATCGCGCCATATTTCATTGAATACGATTGGATAGCTATCGCCCTCGGCAAACGGGCTCGGTATGTGACGGGTCACCGTATACTGAATACAACCATCTTCACGGGTGGTATTAGGTTCCAGCATCTGCAATACACGAAACAGTTCTGCATCCTTACCCGGCTTCGGCCGGAATTGCGCCAGGCAGTAAACTTTACTCGACATAAATGCTCTCTACTTGAAGAAATACTGACGGTAGTGAATCAATTCATTAATTGAATCTTTAATATCGTCCAGTGCCAGATGAGAGCCTTTCTTCTTCACCGATGCCAGCACTTCTGGCTGCCAGCGTCGGGCCAGCTCTTTAATCGTACTGACATCCAGGTTGCGGTAGTGAAAATACTGTTCCAGCTGTGGCATATACTTCACCAGAAAGCGGCGATCCTGGCCGATACTGTTACCACAGATCGGTGATGCGCCCTGATCGACATATTCAGCAAGGAAATCCAGCGTTGCCTGTTCAGCCTGGTTATCACTGATAGTTGAATCCTTGACCTTTTGCGTCAGGCCGGACTGACCATGCTGACGGGTGCACCACTCATCCATCCCAGCCAATAATTCATCCGACTGATGCACTACCAGGTTCGGGCCTTCAGCAAGAATATTCAGCTGGGCATCGGTAACAATAGTGGCAATTTCAATAATCCGGTCACGTTCCGGGTCCAATCCTGTCATCTCAAGATCGATCCAGATCAGGTTTTCCTGCCTCGACATAGTGAGTTTCCTCTTTATCAGCACTATAAATTTGTTGCGGAATAGAATACCTTAGCAAGCTAAATTATCCCAAGACTCTATTCAGCTGATTTAATGTCTAAAAGAAAACTGACCCGCCGCCAAGCCTGGCGCATCAAGAAAATCCAGGACGAACGCGCGAGCCGCGCAACGCGTAAGGATTCAGATATCGATCAACAGCTCGAAGGGGGCGACCTGGGACCAGAACAACATGGCCAGATCATTTCCCACTTCGGCCGTCAGGTCGATGTCGAAGCGCTGGACGGCGACCAAACCGGCGAAATATTCCGATGCCATATGCGCACCAATCTGGACGCACTGGTTACGGGAGATAACGTCATCTGGCGTGCCGGCAAGGAAACCGGTGTCGTAGTCGCAACCTTGCCCCGAACCAGCATTCTGCAGCGGCCAAACACTCAAGGCGAACTAAAACCGGTGGCATCCAATCTCAACTACATAGTTATTACTATCGCTGTCGAGCCACTGGCCCACTACAACCTGATCGACCGCTATCTGGTGGCGGCCCAGCTCAGTGGCATTGAGCCGGTTATTCTGGTCAATAAAACTGACCTGATCAACGACACTAACCGGTCGCGAATCGAAACCATGATTGAGCTATACCAGAATATTGGCTATAAAGTGCTTACCGTGTCTTCAATAGAAGGCAACGGACTGGATCAGCTGAAACAGGAACTGGATAATCGCATCAGCGTTTTCGTCGGCCAGTCAGGCGTTGGCAAATCATCACTTATCAACGCTCTGCTACCCGGCGTTGATCTGCGAGTCGGAGCCTTATCTGAAGCGACAGGTAAAGGTACCCACACTACAACCACGGCCCGTCTATTCCACTTCCCTGACGGCGGTGACCTGATCGATTCACCCGGAATCCGCGAATTTGGCCTCTGGCACATTGACGAACAGAAGCTAATCGAAGGCTTTACCGAGTTCACAGACTACCTGGGCTATTGCAAATTTCGTGACTGCAAGCACGAGCAGGAGCCAGGCTGCGCCATTAAACAAGCGATTGCAGAAGGTAAGATCAGCGAGCAACGGATCAACAGTTATAAACACATTCTGTCATCCCTTCAGGAAAGCTGAGCAGCCCCAGGACTAACGATGGCAACAGAACAGATACCACAAAACGCAAGTCAATGGACCACATTTCTGGCAGCAAAGAAACTGCCGGTTCGCGCCAGCGCTCTGGCCCGCCTGAATAAAAAAATCGGTCAGAGCAACACCTCACTGATGGAGCTCAGCAAGACCATCAAGTCCGATCCGGTACTCTGCCTGCATGTTGTTATCCTGGCAGGTACGCTGCACCAGGAAAAAGACTCCGAAGTAACCAGTATCGACCATGCGATCAGCTCACTGGGCATGCAAAAACTGGAACAACTGATCAGTAGCTTGCCTGAAATTAAGCTCAGTCCAAAAAGCGTAGCCCATAAAATGTACTTCCGGGCGATTGCAAACAGTCACCATGCTGCGACTCAGGCGAGACAGTGGTTACAGCTGAGTCGTGGCGGTATGTTCGCCGAAGAGAGCTATCTCGCAGCGCTCTTTTATGGCGCAGGCCACTGGCTGCTGTGGCAGTTTGCCCCCCTGCATATGTCGCAGATTCAAATACTGATAAGGGAACAGGGTATCGCCCCGGAACTCGCAGAGTCAAAGATCCTGGGCTGCACTGTTGCCGCTATATCGAAAGGCCTGATCGAGCGCTGGCACGCCTCTCCCCTGGCACTGCATACGCTGAAACAGGAATCCCCGCTGAGCAAGCAGGTGATTACCAAACTGCATCAACGTGCCCTCGGCGATCCACGTCTTAAGGGTGATGACCTGAGATCATTGAACCATCTGATTCAGCAAAAATTTTTCCCTATCCACCTGGCTAACCTGCTGGCCTGGAACGCCTCCTATGGCTGGCAAAACGACAAGACTCTGAATATTATCGATATCATCAGTGACTATCTGAAAATCGAACTGGGCAGCAGCATATCGCTATTACATAAAAACTGCGCCTTATCGGCACGCCAGTACCATGTCGTAGGAACATTATCGCCAGCAGCCGAAATGCTGATGTTACCTTCGAAACTCCAGGCCGGTTACAAACTATCTAAGGCAGAACAGCAGCACTTCGCACAAAAATGTCCGGTGCCACTGAGCCAAAAACCAGCCGCAGAAAAAAACCGCAACGCAGAGTCAGCACCGGTCAGTTCAGATTACCTGAATGCTACATTGTTCGCAGATATTGCAAAAAAACTCCTTAAGCAGCCCGAGCAGTTCACTCAAGCCAGTGAAGTATTGGCCGCACTGGTCAGCGGACTAACCGAGGGGCTGGGAATGACGCGGGTCGCTTTGCATATCGTTTCTACCAGAGACGAAAGCCTTAAAGTGATTCGTGCTACGGGTTTTGAGGCGGGCCACCCGCTGCCGAACTCCAGCCATAAACTGGCCTCAAACAGCTTATTCTTGCGACTTTATGAAAAAAACAGCTGCATAATGGTCAATGAAAGCAATCGTCAAAGAATCAAAGGCTTGTTACCTGGCAGCTACAGTCGCTATCTCAGTGACAGTAATTATCTGCTGATGTCGGTATTTGTCGGTAATAAGCCGGTCGCTGTGGTTTACGCCGACCGTGACGGTAAGGCCGGAGGCGCTCAGGACTTTCATCATGAGAAATTCAAATACCTCTGCACTGCCGCAGGCGAATGCCTCAAAACAGTAACAAAGAATAAAAACGGAAACTAATCATGAACCTGCCCCTGGTAATTGAACCGGAACAGTTAGCCCAGACACTGGATGCCCCGGAACTTCTGATTATCGACCTGTCAGCACGACAAACCTATCTCGACGGGCATGTTCCCGGCGCTATTCATATGGACCCTGCCCACCTGCTGTGCGGTAAGGCCCCGGTACCTAATAAGCTACCGGATGCAGAACAGCTTTCCAGCCTGTTCAGCACTCTGGGAATCAGCCAGGATAAACACGTCGTAGTCTATGACGATCAGATGGGACCCTTGGCGGGCCGCATGATCTGGACCCTGCATTGCGCCGGCCATCAACACTGTTCATTTCTCAACGGCCACCTGCGGGCCTGGCACAATGCCGGTCTGCCACTTGAAGACGGGAGCAATGAGCCACAACCATCTGACTATACTGTCGAGCTGTCAGACCAATATCTGGCGGATGTGAGTTATATCCTGCAGCACCTTAACCAGGCCGACCATGCAATTCTTGATGTCCGCTCCGCGGCCGAATACAGTGGCGAGAAAATCATCAACGCCCGCAAAGGCGGCCATATACCCGGCGCCGAAAACTATGAATGGACCCGGGCACTGATCTCTGCGGAAGATACCCGCCTGCGGCCAGCAAACGAAATTCTGCAGGAACTGGCTGTGCTGGGCGTTACCCCGGAGAAAACCATTATCACCCACTGCCAGACCCATCGCCGCTCAGGTCTGAGCTATCTTTTTGCAAAACACCTTGGGTTCAAAAATATACGCTGTTACGATGGCTCCTGGTTTGAATGGGGCAACCTGCCGGATACCCCGGTAGAACGATAATCCTGAATACTACAGCCCAGAACTGAATATTAACCAGCCGGAATGACACCGTGAAAGACACTCTTTTTATCCTGCTACAACACTTGCTTCCACAACATCTGTTATCGCGGGCAGCTGGCTTCCTTGCCGACAGCCGGATCGGCTGGATAAAATCCACTTTTATTAAACTGTTTGCCAAACACTACCAGGTCAACATGGCCGAAGCGCTGATCGAAGATCTGGACCGGTACGGCAACTTTAATGAATTCTTCACCCGGGAACTGAAACCCGGCATGCGCCCTATCGCCGAAGCCGATATTGTCAGCCCGGCGGATGGCGCAGTCAGCCAGATCGGCAGCATCGACTATGGCCGCATCTTCCAGGCTAAAGGCCGTGGCTATGGCCTGACAACACTTCTGGGCGGCCATACTGAACTGGCGGATCCGTTCATCAACGGTCGCTTTGCGACAATTTATCTTTCACCAAAAGATTATCATCGGGTCCATATGCCGGTGACCGGCACCCTGCGGGAAACAATTTACATCCCGGGCGATCTCTATTCTGTGAACCAGACCACCGCCGAAGGCGTCGATAATCTGTTTGCCCGCAACGAGCGCCTGGTGGCAATTTTCGATACTGAGTTTGGCCCTATGGCGATGGTACTGGTGGGCGCTATGATCGTGGCTGGTATTGAAACCGTCTGGGCAGGGCAAGTTGCGCCACAACAGAACAAGAGCTGGCGTATCAACCATCAGACACCACCACAACCGGTTATACTGGAGAAAGGTGCCGAGATGGGTCGCTTTAAGCTGGGCTCAACCGTAGTGCTGCTGTTCGGTAAAGACGCTACTGAGTGGAGCGATCAGCTACAGGCTGAAACACCAGTGCAGCTGGGGCAGGCAATCAGCCAATCGTAAACGATTGGCTTGAGAACGCCGCAGTGCGGCTCGCTAGAACGTGGTGCAAGCACCACTTGCTAGTGGCTAGAATAAACTGAAAGAACCATACTTTTTAAGACTTGCAAGTTTGCGGGTACTTACATACTTTTTTATTTTAGGTTTACTTATGAGCTGGTTGGATACACTTAACGCACTTGGTGTTCAGGTTGATGATTTGGGTAACTGCCAATTAGCAGAGCCGCAGTCGGGCACGACTACAGTTACTCCGCTGACCCACCTGGGTATTTTCGATGTTACCGGACCTGAGGCTGAGAAGTTCCTGCAGGGGCAACTGTCCTGTGATATCGCTGAAGTTGCCGCGGGTAAAAGCCTGCTCGGTTCACACTGTAATATTAAAGGCAGTATGGTCAGCCTGAATCGCCTTATGCCAGTCGACGGCGGTTTCTGGCTGCGCACCGAAGCCAGCGTTCTGCCGCAAGGCCAGGCAAATCTGAACAAATACATGATGTTCTCCAAGGCCGAGAGCAAAAATATCTCAGAACAGGTTGTCGGTCTGGGAATTCAGGGCGAACAGGCGCAAGCACTATTACAGAGTATCTACTCTTCGGTTCCCGGCGAAACCAATCAGACAACAGCCTGCAACGAAGGCGTTCTGATCCGCGTTCCTGGCGATCGCTTTGAATTATGGCTGCCGCTAGCTGAAGCCGAAACACTACTGCCGACACTACTGCAGCAAGCGGTTCTGGCTAACAGTAACAGCTGGCGTCTGTCTGAAATCCGCAACGGCATCCCAACCATAGCCCCTGAAACGCTGGAAACATTCATCCCCCAGATGACCAATCTCCAGGTATTTGGCGGCGTCAGTTTCACTAAAGGCTGTTACACCGGTCAGGAGATCATTACCCGTCTGCAACATCGCGGTAAACTGAAACGCCCGATGTTCCGTCTCAGCGTAAGCACGGAAAATGCCCCGCTCGCAGGCACTAGCATCAACAGCCCGGATCGGGCAGGTGTCGGTACCGTAGTTGCCTGCGCTGCAGCAGAAGAACAGCGTTATGAACTGCTGGCGGTAATGCTCAAAGACAGCTTCGATGATCAGGCACTTGACCTGACCCTGGAGACTGATACCAACGCGCCCCTGAACCGGCTCGACCTGCCCTACCAACTTGACCCGGAACTGTTTGAAAGTAAACGCTAATTGACATGCACTCAGAACAGCATCCAGGACTGACCGGATGCTGTTCTGAAGCAATTCCTGTGTTACAGTAAATTCAAATCCGCTGTAACGGAATGGACTATGACCGATCCTGTTCGTCTCAAGGTTTTTCATCTCGACAACTGCGCTCAACAGACCCTGTCCCTACTATTTGAACAGCGCCTGGATGAATTCTGGGTTGGCGGCCTGCAGGCCTGCTTCGGCCAGGATCTGTTCCGTGCCAGCTGGCTGCGCATCAGACTGGATGATGAACACTGGATCGAGATCGGTGTGCAGCGGCATGAGTTCAAAGATGGCTTCAGCGTCGGCAGCTTAAACGTAGCAACAATTGCCGATACTCTCCCCGCACCGGAAAATACCAGCTGGGTTGCACTACCCGCAGCAGCGACCGTCTCATCTATCGATATCTACGAACAACGGGAGCTTATCGATGTAGTCGCACCAGACCTGAATATCCCTGCCGAATCCCTCAACTACGACGCCCTGCTGGTGCTGAAACTGAATAACGGCTCCGCCATAATGCTCGGCATGGAACAGGACTTTATCGATGGCGAGTTGGTTATGTTGCAGACTGATTCGCCGGAAAACCAGATTGGAGAAGCCCTCAAGCTACGGCGTTCTTTAAAAGCAGAAGAGCAGTAGCTAGAACGCGGCTGCGCCGCTCGCTAGAACGTGACGCAAGCGTCACTGCTAGTGGCTAGAAAAAACAAAACAAAGTCAAAACATCGCCAGAGGGCATGGCTCCCACAATAGTCAAGCGACAAGGCTTACTGAGTGAATAGCTTTCGTTTGAATGACAAAGGCAAATAAGAATGGTTTTCAAGCTTTTTCTAGCCACTAGCAAGTCGCGTAGCGACGTTCTAGCTAGGAAGGTTTACCTTCCGGTCTAGCCACTGCCCCTTCCTAGCCACTTGTCAGCTAAACCTCCGGCGTCTCCGGCAGCCGCCAATCTATCGGGATTCTGCCGTGACTGGAGAGATATTCATTCGCCTGACTAAAATGCCGACAACCGAAAAAGCCTCGATAGGCAGCCAGTGGTGAAGGATGCGGGGCCTGCAGTACACAGTGACGTTGCTGATCGATTGCAGCACCTTTCTTCTGCGCATAACTGCCCCAGAGCATAAAGACTACATTGTGGCACTGCTCATTGACCGTTGCGATCACCCGATCGGTGAACTGCTCCCAGCCTTTGCCCTGGTGAGAATTAGCCTGGGAGTCCTCTACCGTAAGTACCGCATTGAGCAGCAACACCCCCTGTTTAGCCCAGCTTTCAAGATAACCGTGCGCAACAGGAGTAATGCCCAGATCAGAGTTCAGCTCTTTATATATATTCACCAGCGAGGGCGGCGTTTTAATGTCCGGAAGCACAGAGAAACAGAGGCCGTGGGCCTGATCCGGCTGATGGTACGGATCCTGCCCGATGATCACCACTTTCACCTGATCCAGTGGCGTTGTTTCCAGGGCATGAAACCAATGTGAAGTCTGTGGATAGATCGTCTTATGGGCTGCCTCCTCCTGCTGTAAAAAATGCTTCAGGCTCAGCATATAAGGTGCATCAAATTCTGCATTCAACCAGGGTTGCCAGCTCGGAGCATTCTCCAGCGCCGTCGTCAGATCTTCATTCACTTAATTATCACCACAGTCACGAATCTTCGGATTCTGCTCTCCCTTCCATACTTCACGGGTCAGGATCTTGCCATAGAAAAAGGAGTAGTAACGTACCTTACCCGGAGCATGGGAGATCACCCCGGAGATCAGAATCACAACGATATAGATCCAGGCCTGGGGATGCTCAAACCAGTATAGGCCCGCTGCCAGCAAGACGAGCTTAAACAGCACCAGCTGGCCACGCAGCTGGTACAACCAGATGCTATCCACCCAGAGTTCCTTTGCCATCAACAGTACGCCACTGCCGACCCCGAGGATCAGATAGGGAAACCAAACCGATTCTGGCTGACTGAACAGGTAAGCTCCGGCCAGTCCGGCAATCCCCACCAGATGCAGGGAGCGCAGGATAATACTGATCCAGCGTTTACCGGGAAGGGGCCTTTTCTTCAGCGGGATTAACCAACTCATCATAGTCTCCGGATAGAGGCCAAAAAAAAGGCTGTCATACGACAGCCCTTCTTTTTTAACCCCGTGGGCGCATGGCAGGGAACAATATCACGTCCCGAATCGACGGCGAGTCAGTAAACAGCATCACCAGACGGTCGATACCGATACCTTCACCGGCGGTCGGTGGCAGGCCGTATTCAAGGGCATTGATATAGTCAGCATCGTAGTGCATCGCTTCATCATCACCGCTATCTTTCTCGGCAACCTGCGCCAGAAAACGCTCCGCCTGATCTTCAGAATCATTCAACTCGGAGAAGCCATTCGCCAGCTCGCGGCCTGCGACGAAGAACTCAAAACGGTCAGTAACAAACGGATTATCGTTGCTGCGACGCGCCAGCGGAGAAACCTCTGTCGGGTACTCGGTGATGAATGTCGGCTGGTCCAGACGGTGCTCAACTGTCTTCTCGAAAATCTCGATCTGCACCTTACCCAGGCCCCAGCTATCTTTAACATCGATATCCAGGCGCTCGGCGATCTGACGGGCAGCGTGATCATCTGCCAGTGCTTCGGCAGTAATATCAGCATTGTAATGCAGGATAGAGTCAAACACGCTCAGGCGGACAAACGGCTTAGCCATATCATATTCGAAGGTTTCCAGTACTTCGCCATCTTCGTTACGGACAGTGTTAACGATTGTCGTGGTACCCAAAACATCCTGTGCAACGGTGCGCAGCATATCTTCGGTCAGGTCCATCAGATCCTTGTAATCCGCGTAGGCCTGGTAGAACTCAATCATGGTGAATTCAGGATTGTGACGGGTCGACAGACCTTCGTTACGGAAGTTACGGTTGATCTCGAATACCCGCTCAAAACCACCGACAACCAGACGCTTCAGGTACAGTTCCGGCGCAATCCGCAGGTACATATCACGGTCCAGCGCGTTATGGTGCGTAATAAACGGACGCGCGCTCGCACCACCCGGAATAACCTGCAGCATCGGCGTTTCTGCTTCAATAAAGCGACGCTCGGTAAGGAAGTTACGAATGCCGGAAACGATCTTAGAGCGAGTTTCGAAAACCTTGCGCGAGTGCTCATTGGTGATCAGATCGACATAGCGCTGGCGGTAACGGGTTTCAGTATCCTGCAGGCCCTTATGCTTCTCTGGCAGTGGACGCAGGTTCTTGGTCAGCAGCTGATACTCACCCAGGTCAACGTACAGATCGCCTTTACCCGACTTATGCAGGACCCCGGTCACGCCGATAATATCACCCAGATCCAGACTCTTGGCGAATGGACGGGCTTCTTTGTTTACATAGAACTGGATACGACCAGTCATATCCTGGATCACACCAAAAGCACCACGGTTCAGCATCACACGACCGGCAATACTTACCTTGATTTCTGCCTCAGCCAGCTCTTCCTTCGATTTATCGCCGTACTGATCCTGCAGATCCTGGGCATAGGTATCGCGACGGAAAGTGTTCGGGAAAGCGTTACCCGCTTCACGCAGCGTATTGAGTTTTTCACGACGCTCGGTGATCAGGCGGTTTTCATCTTGCTGCTGAGTGTTATCAGACATTTCGTGGAACCTTTAAATGGTTAAAGCTTTAATTCTTTTAAATCGCTCATTTGCGATCCAATCAATTATTCATTTTGGTTAGAGCGCAGTAGCTTAAAGCCCGGCTTTCAGGCTGGCCTCGATAAACAGGTCAAGATCTCCGTCCAGCACCTTATCGCAGTTACTGCTCTGGACGTTGGTGCGCAGATCTTTAATACGCTGATCATCCAGTACATAGGAGCGGATCTGGCTACCCCAGCCGATATCGGCCTTATTATCTTCCTGCTCCTGTGCCGCTTCGGAGCGTTTCAGCATCTCCAGCTCATACAGTTTCGCCCGCAGCTGCTTCATACAGGTATCTTTGTTCTGATGCTGGGAACGCTGGCTCTGGCTCTGCACAACCACACCAGACGGACCGTGGGTAATACGTACCGCAGATTCGGTCCGGTTTACGTGCTGACCACCAGCACCGGAGGCACGATATACATCGACCCGCAGATCGGCAGGGTTGATCTCGATATCAACGTTGTCATCGATCTCCGGCGATACGAACACCGAAGAGAAAGAGGTATGACGACGGCCGCCGGAATCAAATGGTGACTTACGTACCAGGCGGTGTACGCCGGTTTCAGTACGCAACCAGCCAAAGGCATATTCACCCTGGAAGCTGATCGTAGCCGATTTAATACCCGCCACATCACCGGCGGAACATTCCAGCAGCTCGGTTTTAAAACCTTTATCTTCGCCCCAGCGCAGATACATCCGCAACATCATCTCGGCCCAGTCCTGGGCTTCAGTACCACCGGAACCGGATTGGATATCCAGGAAGGCATTATTGCCATCCGCTTCACCGGAGAACATACGACGGAACTCCAGCTGATTCAGCAACCCTTCGAGAGTAGCAACTTCAGCGCGAACATCTTCAACGGTATCTTCATCATCTTCTTCGACCGCCATATCCAACAGATCGCGGGCGTCAGCCACACCGCTGGTCAGGTCATCGATGGTCTTAACCACGCCTTCCAGAGTGGAACGCTCCTTACCCAGAGCCTGAGCCCGTTCCGGCTCATTCCATACCGCCGGATCTTCCAGCTCGCGGGTCACCTCTTCCAGGCGCTCCTGCTTTTCAGGGTACTCAAGATAGTTACGCAGTACCTCGGTACGCGCACTAATATCTTTCAGGCTAGTGGTGATCGGATTTATTTCCATCGTATATGCTTACACTTATTCGTAATTAAAGTTCGTAGTCGCCGCTGTAAAAGCTTAAGTGGAATCTATGAACAAGTCCTCTAGCGTCTCTGCCAGCCATCTGGCACCGGTCTGACTTAAACCGGAAACACTACAGGAGTTATTCACAGTTTCCTGAAAAAAGCAGCGTATTTTACCTGATACGGGGCCGCGTTGAAACGTTATCAGCATAGCAATAATCGCAAAATACTCGACTTTACCCCCTGTTTTCGTACAGAATCATTGTCAATGCATGGCTAATGCCTGAGCCAAACCAGCTCAGGGCCGAACCGGGATGCTACTAAGGCACTTCTTAAGGCACTTTAACAGGCACTTAAAAAGGACAGTCAATGCGAATGAATCGTCTACTGTTACCAGCCATTACCAGCTTGGCACTGCTGTCGGCACAAGCTCTGGCCGCCCCCTCAGCATCGGCTTCTACGACCGCCTCAACAACCATCGACTTCACCACCAGCCTGCCCGGTATACTCTGCCTGATTATCTTTGTTGTCGGTTACCTGTTCGTCCTGGGCGAAGAGTTTTTTCATCTGCGAAAGTCAAAACCGATCATTGTTGCCGCCGGTTTGATCTGGCTGTTAGTCGGCCTGGCCTATGCCAACACTGGTGATACCGAAACGGCTGCAGCAGCCCTGCGCCACAACCTGCTTGAATATGCAGAGCTTTTCTTCTTCCTGCTGGCGGCAATGACCTTCATCACAACGCTGGAGGAGCGCCTGGTATTTGCCGCACTGCGAGCATGGTTAGTTTCCCGAAAACTCACCCTGGTACAGATTTACTGGGCCACCGGAGTAATGGCCTTCCTGCTGTCACCGATCGCCGATAACCTGTCCACCGCACTGCTGATGGGCGCCGTTGTGATGGCAGTTGGCCACAATAACGTTAAGTTTGTTGCTGTCGGTTGTATCAATGTTGTAGTCGCCGCCAATGCCGGTGGCGCTTTCAGCCCGTTTGGCGACATCACCACACTGATGGTGTGGCAAAAAGGGCTGGTCAGTTTCAGTCAGTTCTTCAACCTGTTTATCCCATCTCTGATCAACTGGCTGATCCCGGCCCTGTTGATGAGCAAAGCCATAGAGCACGTTGAGCCCACCACAGAGCGACGCCACGCTGAACGTCATATGAAGCCCGGCGCGATCACCATTATCATCCTGTTCCTGCTGACCATTGTGCTGGCGGTCAGTAGCCACAGCATGCTGCACCTACCTCCGGTACTCGGCATGATGACCGGTCTGGGTGTACTCAAACTCTATGGTTTCTATCTCAGCAAGCGGGAACCGGCATTGCGTGATACCGGGCATATTCACAACCTGCACAGTGATGACCTGACCGACATGAGCCAGCTGGAAGGCGATCATACCGATGTTATCCGCCGCTTTGATATGTTCCAGGTGGTTGAACGTTCCTCCTGGGATACCCTGATGTTTTTCTATGGCGTAGTACTCTGCGTTGGTGGGTTATCCACCCTTGGCTACCTGAGTCTGCTATCTGATCTTGTGTATAACAATCTTGGCCCGACACTGGCCAACTCGCTGATCGGAGTTTTGTCAGCCCTGGTGGATAATATTCCGGTGATGTTCGCAGTGCTCAGCATGCAACCGGATATGTCACTGAATCAGTGGCTGTTGGTGACATTGACTGCGGGAGTGGGAGGCTCGCTGTTATCGGTTGGGTCGGCAGCAGGCATCGCCCTGATGGGCCAGGCCCATGGCGTGTATACCTTCTACAACCATCTGAAATGGAGCTGGGCGATCGCACTGGGCTACATTGCCAGTATCGCCGCCCACCTGTGGATAAATGGCTATTAGGGAAGTTTTGAACAAGTCTCTTACGCCTCTGGCCGTTCAATAGCTCGCAGAGGATATATTGGACTTATTTGCCCGTCCTTAGAACAGCTGATTCGACTCGCCTGACAGCTTAATGCTAAACAATAAGCGAATAGCGGGAGTCTGCATTTAACGCCGCAGTGTCAACTATGATAGTTTTTGAAACGGTTTAAGTTCGACTTAAAGTTCAAATTCGGCAATAACCTGGGGCCCCCAAAGTTCAATCCGCTCCGACGAACGATCAGCCTGCCCATCTTCATCCAGCGCCAGCCCGACGAAACAGGATTGATCCTGGGTCAGGGCCTTAGACTCATCGAAGCTATAGCCAGCCACAGGCCAGTAACCGACCATCTTCGCGCCACGGCTGACCAGCTTATCGTGCAGTGCACCCATAGCATCCAGAAACCACTCGCCATAGCCGATCTGATCACCCAGGCCAAACAAAGCACAACGGACACCGCTGAGATCCATATCATCCAACTCAGCCCAGACATCAGACCAGTCTTCCTGTAACTCACCGTAATCCCAGGTCGGTATACCCATCACCAGATAGCGATAGTCAGTAACCTGATCAATGCCTTCTGCTGCAATATCATGCAGGGTTACCAGCTCAGTTCCCAGGGCAGCAGCAATCTGTTCGGCAGCATCTTCGGTATTGCCCGTGGTTGATCCGTAAAACAGTCCAATAGTTTTGCTCATAGTGTTACAAATCGACTCTTTAATCAGGGCGCCCCGTCGGGAGCGTATTTCTTAGAATTTATTTTTCAAGGCGTTTTTCAAGGCTTAGGCGCGAATGCATCAAAAGCATCATGCGCCAGCTGTTCTACTGACTCCCGGGCGTCCGCCAGGGCTTGCATGTTTTTGTCATTTGCAGCCTTCAGAGTGTCTTCCAGCTCTTTGGCATAGGTTTGCTGTAACTGCACCAGCTCATCGGGGGTCGTACACTGCTGCATCTGTCGGGTTTGCTCGACGGTGGCATCGATACAGGCTTTAGTACATACCATCTGCTGACGGGTCAGTTCCTCCAGCATACGGGTCTGAATATTTACCAACTCTTTAAATGGGCCCATAGACTGATTCAGGGCTTTAGACATATCTTGAAACATATAGATATCCTGTTACTCAGACGAACACTCCAATACAGCCGTTTTCCCCTAAACTGAACTGAAGCACCTTAATTTTGTCAGACAAGCGCTTTATATTACGATGAATCACTACATCGCCACAATAAAGGAACGCCTCTATGAGACTGTTACATACCATGCTCCGGGTTACCGACCTGCAAAAGTCGATCTCGTTCTATACCGGGATTCTGGGTATGAAGATGCTGCGCCGCAAAGATTTCAGCGATGGTAAATTCACCCTCGCCTTTCTCGGCTACGGTGATGAAGCCGATAACACAGTGCTGGAGCTGACCCACAACTGGAATACCGACAGCTACGATATGGGCAACGCCTATGGCCACATCGCGATCGAAGTAGAAGACGTCTACGCCGCCTGTGAACAGATTAAAGCCAAAGGCGGCCAGGTGGTACGTGACGCCGGACCGATGAATCATGGCTCGACAATTCTGGCCTTTGTACGAGACCCGGATGGCTATATGATCGAACTGCTGAGCGCAAAATAGCCTGAATCAAAAGCGATTTTCTAATTTTCTTGATATGCGACATTTTGCCGCCCCTGTTTTTTTCCGGGGAAAAGAGTAAAATGCCGCCACATATTAGCACTTACTAATTAATTTTCTGTGCCGAAGCGACATAACCGGTCAGATAGTACCGGTCAAAAAGTTCCGATCTGTCTCTTTTCCGTACAGGAAAATGGCCGCTATAATAAGCGCCGATTTTACAACCTCTGAAACCATACGGGCGCATCTCGATGAGCAAAAAACTTCTTCTGGTCGTTACCAGCCTGCTGCTAAGCCTGCAAACAGCCTCAGCACTCGCCGCCAACCTGGGCAAAGGTATCCGCGCTTTTGAAAGCAAAGATTACCCGACCGCTATGTCAGAGCTGGAACCACTGGTCAATGAGAACAGCTTCGAAGCGATGAACTATGTTGGCCAGATGTATGAGTTTGGCCTGGGTGTTGACGCCGATACAGATAAAGCACTGGAGCTGTATAACCGCTGTGCTGATCAGGGCCACCTGGGCTGTGTAAACAGCCGCCGTGCATTCAAAGATAAAGAGTACAAAGTTGAGCTGGAAACAGTTCAGCCAGCGGCACAATCCGGCGATGCCGTCGCGCAGAACCGTCTCGGTGAGATGTATGAATTCGGCTACGGCGTCAGCCGCGATGCCAGTCAGGCGATCAGCTGGTATCAGCAGGCTGCCGATCAGGGCCTGGTTGTCGCGCAGCACAACATCGGCCGCGCTTATAACTTCGGCACCGGCGTAAAGCAGGACTTCAGTCAGGCTGAAAACTGGTACCGCAAAGCCGCTGAACAGGGGCACATGGACGCGATGTTCTTCCTCGGTGCTTTGTACTCCAACGCGCACGGCTCCGATGCCGGCCAGAGTACTAACATCATCGCTTACGCATGGCTGCAGAATGCCCTGGAACTGGGTAACCCTACCGCTTACGCGATCCAGTCCCGCATCGTGATGAAGCTATCCGACGCGGAGCTGGCACAGGCCAAGGCACTGGCCGAAGAGTACAAGACTAAGTACGTAATTCCTTTTAAGTAAGGTCTCCCTGCATAAAAAAAACCGGGCTACTGCCCGGTTTTTTTTGGCTTTTCCGGTACTTATGTCGCAGCCAGGCGGCTCACATTACAATCCTGTAAATGCTATAGTGTGCAACTTTTAAACAGCCGCCATATTTTCTTGCTGTTTCTATTCCTGCTGAGCACACCGGTACCATGAACCAATCAACAACCCTGCCCGTTACGGCAACCTTTAACAACCTGAAAAACACCTTTCTGGCAGTGATCCTGATGCTGTCCGGTGCACTTTACCTGTACCAGCAACAAGGCGAACACCAGGCTTTGCTGTTGCTCCTGGGCGGATCCTTAGGACTGACTTTGTACCATGCATCGTTTGGCTTCACGACCGCCTGGCGCAGTCTGGTCATTGACCGTCGGGGTCGCGGCCTGCGCGCCCAGATGCTGATGCTGGCCATCGCCGTCTGCCTGATATTCCCGGCATTGAGTAGCGGCACTCTGTTCGGCAACGAAGTCAGAGGATATGTCCGGCCGCTGGGATTTTCCGTATTAGCCGGCGCATTTATTTTTGGCATAGGCATGCAGCTGGGTAATGGCTGCGGCTCAGGCAATCTGTACCATGCAGGAGGCGGTCAGCTACGCGCGATTCCCAGCATTATTGGTTTTATGTTCGGTGCCCTCTGGGCCACCGCAGACTACGAATGGTGGACCACCCTGCCGCAACTGTTGCCGATCTCTAGTATCGACAGCCTCGGCCTGATGCCCGCAATTATCAGCAACCTTATACTATTCGCTATGATTGCCGGATTCTCCGTGTGGCTTGAAAAGCGCCGCTACGGCAGCCTGGAAAAAGATGACGCTGGCAGTGCACTACCCCTCAGCCGACGCCTGCTCCGGGGCCCATGGCCCTTTATCTGGGGCGGTATCAGCCTGGCACTGCTTAACTTTGCCGTTCTTGCCATAACCGGTTACCCCTGGTCAGTGGCGCTATCCTATCCACTATGGGGTGCTAAGGCTGCACTCTGGCTGGATGAAGCGCTGAGCCTTGGATTAGAACTGGATCTGGATTTCTGGAGCTACTGGCTGCAGCCAGGGCGTGAATCAGCCCTCGGCGAATCGATCCTGCAGGATACGGTTTCGGTGATGAATATCGGTATCCTGCTCGGCGCTTTCCTGGCCGCAGCCCTGGCCGGAAAGTTCAGCTGGCAATGGCGTATTCCCTTGCTGCACTGGCTGGCCGCAGCTATCGGTGGCGTCTTGCTGGGTTACGGTTCAACAATTTCATTTGGCTGCAACATCGGTGCTTATTTTGGTGGTATAGTCTCCGGCAGTTTACACGGCTGGCTGTGGCTGGTTGCCGCCTTTATCGGCAGCATGGTCGGAACCCAGTTACGACCGCTGTTCCGGCTTGATAAAACAGCCTGACAGCCGTGGATACATAAAGCACTTTATTCGGACTAAGACGCACGTATGAACAGACCTTTTCCCGAGCTCGACGGTGAACTCACACAAGCAACGCTGCTCCGCCGTCTGGCGGCGATGGTTTATGACAGTCTTTTAGTATTAGCCATCTGGATGTGTACCGGCTTTGTCGCTGTCGGCCTGAATGATGGTGAATCCGTCAGCGGCCCGTTGTTTCAATCCACCCTGTTCCTGTTGACGTTCGCCTTCTTCGCCTATTTCTGGATTCGCCTCGGCCAGACGCTGGGTATGCAGGCCTGGCGACTGCGCATACAGACCCTGGACGGCAAACATATCAACCTGAAACAGGCCCTATTGCGTTTCATGATGGCCATCGCCTCATTCGCCTGCCTCGGTCTCGGCTTTATCTGGATGCTGTTCTCCGCCGAAAAAGCCACCTGGCATGATAGTTTTTCCGAGACGCAGATCGTCGTTTTACCAAAGCAGAAGAAGTAACGGGAAGATCTCTGAGGTAGCAGACCAGTTGCTAGGAAATAGCAGTAGCTAGAACGTCGCTTCGCGACTCGCTAGACCGCCGAACAAGTTCGGCTAGCTAGTGGCTAGAAAAAACATGCCCGCGTTGCGGGCATAAAAAAACCGCCAGATGGCGGTTTTTTTCTTTTGATCTTTGCTTTTTCTAGCTACTAGCAGGAAGGCTAGCCTTCCGTTCTAGCTAGCGGCGAAGCCGCGGTCTAGCCACTTGCCGTTTAAAACAACCTTAATCCCAGCCCTATCCAGCCTTTTTCAACAACCACATCCCCAACAGCACGCACACCATAATAGGCCCAAGAGCGGCCCACACCGGAGCTATGTCATACAGCGCGCTGGTCGGGGCCAGCAGGTCCTGGCTGAACTTGAAGATCATGCCCACCACGACGCCGGAGACAATCCGCTGGCCGGTGGTTACGCTGCGCAGCGGGCCAAATATAAACGACACGGCAACCAGCACCAGACCAATAATAGTCAGAGGCTGCAGGGCTTTACGCCAGAACGCCAGCATATAGACATTATTATCCAGTTCCTGCTCTTCGAGATAGCGGCTGTAGCTGTATAAACCGGTGATCGGCAGCTCTTCCGGTTCAACAATAACCACCGCCAGTCGTTGCGGCGTCAGCTGTACATCCCAGATCTGTTTGCGATATGTTTTTAACTCGGTTCTGTCTTCTAAGAAACGTGTTTCTTTTATATTTCTTAACACCCAACGGCCATCTTCAAATACACCCCGGCGGGCAAAACTACTGTATTTCAGGCTGCGATCCGGGTTAAAGCCGTAACGGGTCACGCCCCGTATCCGCCCATCGGGCTTAACCACGTTGATATGGATATATTCATCTCCCTCACGGTGCCAGACACCATAGCCGGAAGATATCGCCCCCTTACTCAGCAGGCTCGCGCGCTGACTTTCAGCCAGGGGTTCCGTATATGGCACCACATACTCACCCAGCACCATCGCCAGTGCAGCCAGCATCAGCACGGGCTTTAACACCGCCAATACGATCCGCCAGATAGACACCCCGGCGGCACGCATGACCGTCAATTCACTGCCGCTGGCCAGGGCACCGAGGCCGATCAGGCAGCCAACCAGACTGCTCAGCGGAATAAATTCATAGAAACGACGCGGCGTGGTCAGGCCAATATATTGCAGCATGGCCGTCATCGGATAACGGTCATTGACATCGCCCATCTGATCCATCACCGCAAACAGGAAGTCCAGGCCGACCACTACCAGCAATACCAGCATAATAGAAGCCAGTACACTCTTACCGATATAGCGATCCAGTTGACTAAGCATCGGCAGACTCCCGTGACAACATACGCTTAACGGCACGAATCTTCCGCCGCCAGAAGCGCTTCATAAATAACAGACTCATCGCCAGAGCAAAAAACAGCAGGTGGATCAGCCATAGCAGGCCAACATGCCCACCACCATCTTCCAGATAACTACGCATGTTAGTCAGCAGTATCAGGTATATCAGATACAGCACAATAGAAGGAATCAACTTGGCAAAACGCCCCTGACGCGGATTGGTCTTACTCAACGGCACCGCCATCAGCGCCATAATCAACGTCAGCACCGGCAGAGAAATACGCCAGTGCAGCTGAGCCTGTTGCGCCGCATCTCCACCAATCAGACTGCCGGTAGACTGTGTTTCAAGCCCTTCAGCCGAACTAACCTGTTCTTTTTCCGGCAGCCTGATGCCGTACTCCTTAAACTTAATCTGCCGGTAATCCGCTTCACCCGGATTACCTTCATAGCGGTAACCATTCTCCAGCACCAGATAGCTGACGCCGGTCTCCGCGCTGGTGAACTGACGACCTTTTTCCGCCTGTACTACAACAAGCCGCGGCTCTTTCGCTTTAGCATCCCGCTCAGAGATAAAGATACCGGTCATATTGTC
The DNA here is from genome assembly GCF_050870985.1 of Amphritea sp. HPY. NCBI lineage: Bacteria > Pseudomonadati > Pseudomonadota > Gammaproteobacteria > Oceanospirillales > Oceanospirillaceae > Amphritea > Amphritea sp. HPY. The sequence continues at coordinate 3,524,789 of NZ_CP194015.1, forward strand.
GCCATTCTCGCCCAGGGTTTCGGTATAGGATACCCGTTCGCCCCGGGGCGTTGACTGAAAGCGACCCGCAACCAGGCCATCAAATTCACCGATAGCACTCTGGTTCTGCAGTAAGAGGTCAGCCTTAGCCGCTCCCGCCGGAGTTAATACCAGGCTTATACCACTGACCATCAGCGCGACCAGCAATGCAGGTCCCAAGGTATACATAGTCAGGCGACGCTGACTCATACCGGTCGCCTTAAGCACCACCATCTCACTTTCCAGATAGAAGCGGCCATACGCCAGCAGCACACCCAGAAACAGGCCCAGTGGCAATATAAGCTCGAGGAACCCCGGCAAACGGTACAGCATAAACAGGAATACCACTTCCACCGAATATTTACCGGCGGCGGCATTGGCGAGATACTTAATGAACCGGCCGCTCATAATAATCAACAGCAACACACCGGTTACAGCGGTCATGCTGAGCAATACTTCCCTGGCCAGATATCGAAAGATGATCAAACTGTTCTATCCTGTCTATTGCCTGCAAAAAGAATTACAGTGGAGTCCGAAATCGGGGTTTTGTTTCTCTGTCATTGCGATAAAATCCTGACAAAGCTTAAACCGGCATCCTTCTTAATTGCCGGTGCGTCATTATCTAACAAACCAAACACGATGTCTTGTGTGGAGAAAGCATGGAATTTGAAATCGTTACCGGTTCGGTCGAATCCCTGGAAACTGATTGTTTAATCGTCGGCGTAGCGCCGGAAGGTGAGCTGGCCCCATCTGCACAGCAGATCGACGCTGCAGCCAGCGGCTACCTGAAAGAGGTCATCGGCGACCTTCAGGGTAAAGCCGGCGAAGCCCTGCTGCTACACAAGGTACCAGGCATCAGTGCCACCCGGGTACTGTTGATGGGTCTGGGTAAAGCAGATGAGCGAAACGACCGCAATCAGCTGAAGATTATTAAAAGCGCCCTGAGCAACCTCAAAGCGATCCGCTGCAAAAGCGCCGTCATCGCTCTCGACGGTCTGGAAAGCAGCGACGACGACCTTTACCGCCAGCTACGCCACAACACCGAATGGGCCAGTGCCGAGCTGTACCAGTACGATGCGACCAAGAGTAAGAAAGCTGATCCATTAAGCCTGGAATCTATCGGTTTTCTGCTCAGCCAGGACAACGCCGAACTCGGCGAATTCTCTATCAGCGATGGTTCCGCTATCGCCAACGGTGTCGATACTGCCCGTGAACTGGGCAACCTGCCAGGCAATGTTTGCACACCAAACTATCTGGCCGAACAAGCGATCGCACTGGCTGAAGAGTGTGACGAGCTGACCACAACGATTCTCGAAGAAGACGAGATGGACAAGCTGGGCATGCACTCCCTGCTGTCTGTCGGTAAAGGCAGCTCCGAGCCATCCAAGCTGATCGTTATGGAATACCAAGGCGCCGCTGCCGATGTCAAACCTCACGTGTTAGTTGGCAAGGGCATCACCTTCGATACCGGCGGCATCAGCCTTAAGCCGGGCGGCAAGATGGACGAGATGAAGTTCGACATGTGCGGTGCAGCCAGCGTTATGGGCACTATGGAAGCACTGACCGAACTCGGCCTGGATCTGAACGTTGTCGCGATTATCGCGGCCGCAGAGAACATGCCAGCGGGCAACGCGTCCAAGCCGGGCGATATCGTCACTACGATGTCCGGGCAGACCGTTGAGATCCTCAACACCGACGCCGAAGGCCGTCTGGTACTGTGCGATGCGCTGACCTATGCCGAGCGTTTCGAGCCCGAAACCGTAGTTGATGTTGCGACCCTGACCGGCGCCTGCATCGTCGCCCTGGGCCATCACGCTACCGGCCTGCTGACCAACGACGACGATCTGGCCGCTGATCTGCTGGTGTCCAGCGAATTCGCCGCCGACAAAGCATGGCGTCTGCCATTGTGGGATGAATACCAGGAGCAACTGGACAGCAACTTCGCCGATATCGCCAACATCGGCGGACCTGCAGCGGGTACAGTAACCGCCGCTTGCTTCCTCTCCCGTTTCACCAAAAAGTACCGCTGGGCGCACCTGGATATCGCCGGTGTAGCATGGAACAGCAACGGTAAGGCCAAAGGCGCTACCGGTCGTTGTGTACCATTGCTTTGTCAGCACCTGATCTCTCAGGTTGACGAGTCGCCTGAAGAATAACGGTTCTAGCATGCCAGGGCGGCGTTAATAATTTGCTTATAATGCTCACCTACAAATGTAGGCTCCGCTTATGCGCAATTTTTTGCCTTGCCCTGGCGCACTATCCCTCGTGATTCAAGTGACTTTCATTAAAGATTTTTTTGTTAAGCTACTTAAAACAGGCTCAGGCTGAATTAAAGGTATATGTAACATGAGTCAGGCTGATTTCTATGTCTTACCCGATGCCGAACCGGACAGCCGTACTGCGTTCCTCTGCCGTCTGGCGGATAAGGTATTAGGTAAAGGGCTACAGGCTTATATCCAGGTCGCCAGCGAATCAGAAGCCGAGCGACTGGATCAGCTGCTGTGGGACTACCGCCCCGATGCGTTTATCCCCCACGGCAAACTCGACAGCAAGCCCGACTCCCCGGTACAGATCGGCTGGGGTGACCAGTTGCCCGAGCACCGGGACGTCTATATCAACCTCAACCTGGAAGCCAGCGAAGAGATCCTGAAATTCAGTCGTATCCTGGAAATCGTTATCCAGCAGCCGGACATCCTCGCCGCCACCCGGAAAAACTATGCCCTGTACAAAGCCAACGGGATCACGCCGAAGATGCATGACATGAGACCGGCGGCGAAGCCGCCGAGTAGCTAGACCGGAAGGTAAACCTTCCTTGCTAGAACGTCGAGCAAGCTCGACTGCTAGTGGCTAGAAAAAACATACCCGCTACGCGGGAACAAAAAACCGCCTGATGGCGGTTTTTATGTTTTTGACTTTGCTTTTCCTAACTACTTCACTAAGTAAACCCGTGGGAGGCGCGCCCTCGCGGCGATTCTTTTAGCTTTTGACTTTGTTTTTTTGATTTTTCTAGCCACTAGCAGGAAGATTTACCTTCCGTTCTAGCTAGCGGCAAAGCCGCGATCTAGCTGCTCTCTTGTTCTAGCTACTGATTTTTGTAGCGTCTCGTCTCATCGATTAAAATCTTAAGCCATTTAAGGTAAGGCGGGTCTTCTTTGCCGCGGCGGGCGATGTATTTAATTACCCAGTGGTAATGCACTTCCCTGAACTGAGCCAGCGCTTCGAGGATGCCGTCGAATAGTTCCGGCGGGGTCAGCGGCTTAGGATCAGGTATCTGTTCCACCTGTTCAATGTAGTAACGGTGTTCGGCGGGCATATAGTGACGCATCTCGAGCAGGTGCGTCAGCAGTCGGGTCGGTTGATGAGGTACCTTCAGGAATGCCAGCAGCGCAGGCATCACTGCACTCTGGGTGCCAGCCTCGCCACTGAAACTCATGGTCAAACCGGTACCTTCATAGACTACGCTATCAAAATGGCCGATATAGGGCCTAAAGTGGGAGAAAAACAATTGATCTGACATCTTTTCCGGGATTCGCTGCAATACCTTAGTCATCGCGACAATCGCCTCGCAGATCTGATCCATCGCATTCTGCAAACGCGCCTCACGCGAGGCATCAACACAGCCTAAAGCGCTATGCCATAATTCTATGGAATTTAGAATCCTGGCGGCTATCGCTTCGATCTCGACATGGACCAGAATAAACCAGCGCTCGTCATAGAGATGCACGAAGTTCTGCAACGTGTCGATATTCCCCAGCGCTATCGATCCACTTTTGTCATAGCGCCGCCAGTTATACAACGCATACCCGCTATAACTCAACATCGGCTCACAACCCAGCAATCCAGCCACCTTCACCAGCGGCTTAGCTATACTCTCCGGCAGACTATGACAGTGAGGCTGACCGACCTGATTGATGTATCCGGAAGCGATAAAACCCAGTCGCACAAAATACAAACGCGCCTGCGACAGCAACCCCGGCGATATATTGTCACAGGGCCAGACAGGAATAACCTGCTGTGACAAAAAGCGACGACAATCATCCTCGAGCAGCAGACTCGGCAACTCCTCCCCAAGACGATCCAACGCCTCGAAATCCTCGCCTAAAGTCAGTTTTTCGTCAGGGTCGCTGCAAGGAAGAAATCCTCTGGTTTTAAAACAGTTTTTCATAGGCCTACCTTTGGGCTGTAAAAACTGACGAGTGGCTAGATCGCGGCTTTGCCGCTAGCTAGAACGTCAAGCAAGCTCGACTGCTAGTGGCTGGAGTAGGACCGTGGCTAGATCGCGGCTTTGCCGCTAGCTAGAACGTCGAGCAAGCTCGACTGCTAGTGGCTAGAAAAAGCATTACCGCTGCGCGGGAACAATACCGCCTGAGGCGTTTTATATATCTCTGGCTTACGCCCTTTTCTTTTCGCTTTTCGCTTTTGATTTTTCTAGCCACTAGCAGGAAGGTTTACCTTCCGTTCTAGCGAGTCGCGAAGCGACGTTCTAGCCACTGCTCTACTCTAGCCACTGTTTTTCTCTAGCCACTGTTTTTCTCTAGCCACTGTTCTTTCCTATTCACTACTTTTCAATCAGAACCGCCAGCATTTTCTGTATCTCATCCAGCTCTTGTCGCCAGCGGATCGCTTTTTCGCTGTGGATATAACCGATGCGCTGACCGATGTAGACCTGGGTTTTAAGCTCTGCCAATGAACCTTTGGCGTAAAACAGAAACTGCCGTTTTTCTTTTACAGAGCCGCGTTCAAAGCCTTCGGCTATATTGCTGGGTATCGACAGACCACTGCGGGTAATCTGATCCCGAAAGCCAAAATCCCTACAGTGGGACAATGTCGTATACACCTCACAACTGAGACGACACGCCCGTTTCCACACATCCAGATCCTCATAACTCATAACAAAGTCCTTTTTGTTAGTTGCTGGGGTTAAGTTTAGTAAAGAAAACCCCAGGGGCTGAAACAGCCTGCCAGAAGAAGGCAAGTGGCTAGGCAAGGACAGTGGCTAGACCGGAAGGCAACCCTTCCTGGCTAGAACGTCGCTGCGCGACTTGCTAGTGGCTAGAATAAACTTAAAAGCCTTCTTAATAGGCTTATGCATGTGGACGAATTTAGTTAATTAGTAAAAAATATCTTCAATCTACAGTGGGAGGCGCGCCCTCGCGGCGATTCATTTTAGGTTTTGACTTTGTTTTTTGCTTTTGATTTTTCTAGCCACTAGCAGGAACCGGAGGTTCCGTTCTAGCAAGTCGCGCAGCGACGTTCTAGCCACTGCTTTTCTGCTTTTGATTTTTCTAGCCACTAGCTAGCTAAACTTGTTTAGCGGTCTAGCAAGCGGCACAGCCGCGTTCTAGCTACTATTTTTTACCTCTCGCCTCCAGCGCCTGCCGCAGGTATAATATCCGCCTATTTTTTTGCCCTAATTTCAGCTTCGAGAACGGTCGACAATGGATAAAACCTACCAGCCAAACGAGATCGAAAAATCCTGGTACAAAACCTGGGAAGACAACGGTTACTTCGCGCCATCCGGTGAAGGCGATGCTTACAGCATCATGATTCCACCGCCGAACGTCACCGGCAGCCTGCACATGGGCCATGCTTTCCAGCACACGATCATGGATGCCCTGACCCGCTACCAGCGGATGAAAGGCAAAAATACTCTATGGCAGGTTGGTACCGATCACGCCGGTATCGCGACCCAGATGGTCGTCGAGCGTAAGCTGGCAGCCGAAGAACAGAAAACCCGTCACGATCTGGGCCGCGACGCCTTCATCGAGAAGATCTGGGAATGGAAAGAAGAGTCCGGCGGCACCATCACTAATCAGATGCGCCGTCTGGGTAACTCCGTTGACTGGCCAACCGAACGCTTCACCATGGACTCCGGTTTCTACAACGCGGTTCAGGAAGCCTTTATCAGCATGTACGACGATGGCCTGATCTATCGCGGCAAGCGCCTGGTGAACTGGGATCCTAAACTGCACACCGCAATCTCCGACCTGGAAGTAGAGAACCGCGAAGTACAGGGCAAGATGTGGTACCTGCGCTACCCACTGGCCGATGGCGTTAAAACCGCTGCCGGTGACGACTTCCTGGTAGTCGGTACGACTCGTCCGGAAACTATGCTGGGTGATACCGGCGTGGCGGTTAACGCCGAAGACGACCGCTACAAAGACCTGATCGGCAAATTTATAACCCTGCCGTTAGTTGGTCGTCGTATCCCTATCGTGGCTGACGAACATGCCGATATGGAGAAAGGTACCGGTTGCGTGAAGATCACCCCGGCGCACGACTTCAACGATAACGAAGTGGGCAAGCGTTGCCAGCTGCCGATGATCAACATCCTCACCCTCAACGGTGATATCCGCGAACAGGCGCAGACCTTCAACACCGACGGCAGCGAAAACCACGAGCTGGATAAGACCCTGCCGGAGAAATACCGCGGCATGGAACGTTTCGCTGCGCGTAAGGCGATCGTTGCCGACATGGAAGAGGCCGGTCTGCTGGTTAAGATCGAAGAAAACGCCATGACCATCCCGTACGGCGACCGTGGCGGCGTGGTTATCGAGCCGATGCTGACCGATCAGTGGTTTGCCGATGCCAAGACCCTGGCCAAGCCGGCTATCGAAGCGGTTGAGAACGGTGACATTCAGTTCGTACCTAAGCAGTACGAAAACATGTACTTCGCCTGGATGCGCGACATTCAGGACTGGTGTATCTCCCGTCAACTGTGGTGGGGCCACCGCATCCCGGCATTCTACGACAACGACGGCAACGTCTATGTTGCTAAAGATGCCGACACCGCCCGTGAAAAATACGGTCTGGACCTGGAAACCGAGCTGCGTCAGGACGATGACGTACTGGATACCTGGTTCAGCTCCGGCCTGTGGACCTTCGGTACCCTGGGCTGGCCTGAAAACACCCAGCGCCTGCAGACATTCCACCCGACCGACGTGCTGGTAACCGGTTTCGATATCATCTTCTTCTGGGTTGCCCGGATGATGATGATGACCATGCACCTGATCAAAGATGACGCCGGCAAGCCGCAGATTCCGTTCAAGACCGTTTATGTGACCGGCCTGATCCGTGATGAGAACGGCGACAAGATGTCCAAGTCCAAGGGTAACGTACTCGACCCGCTGGATATGATCGACGGTATCGACCTGCCGACACTGCTGGACAAACGTACCGGCAACATGATGCAGCCGCAACTGGCACAGAAGATTGGCAAGCGTACCGAGAAGCAATTCCCTGAAGGTATTGCTGCCCACGGTACAGACGCCCTGCGCTTCACCCTGGCAGCACTGGCCTCAACCGGCCGTGACATCAACTGGGACATCAAGCGCCTGGAAGGTTACCGTAACTTCTGTAACAAGATCTGGAACGCCGCCCGTTACGTACAGATGAACGCCGAAGGCGAAGACTGTGGGCAAAACGGTGGAGATCTGGAACTGTCTCTGGCAGATCGCTGGATCGCCAGCCAGTTGCAGCGCGTCGAAGCCGACGTGACAAAGCACCTGGATGAATACCGTTTCGACCTGGCAGCCAAGACCCTGTATGACTTCATCTGGAACGAATACTGTGGCTGGTATCTGGAGCTGTCCAAGCCGGTACTCTGGGACGACAACGCATCCGACGCTGCCAAACGCGGCACCCGTCACACACTGGTTCGCGCGCTGGAAGTTATCCTGCGTCTGACCCACCCGATCATGCCGTACATCACCGAAGAGATCTGGCAGTCCATTAAAGACCTGGCCGGTGTCGAAGGCGATACCATCATGCTGCAGGGCTACCCTGTTGCTGATGAATCCAGGATCGATGCAGCAGCAGAAGCCGATATCGAATGGCTTAAAGGCGTGATCACCGGAGTACGTAACATCCGTGGTGAGATGGGTATCTCCCCGGCGAAAGAGCTGGATATCCTGATCCAGAACGGCAGCGCTGACGATAAAGCCCGTCTGGAAGCTAACCAGGCATTCCTGGCTAAGCTGGCATCCCTGGCTACCGTTACCTGGTTGAACGAAGGCGACGAAGCACCGATGTCTGCGGTACAACTGGTAGGCGAGATGCAGGTACTGGTACCGATGGCCGGCCTGATCGACAAAGACGCCGAACTGGCCCGTCTCAAGAAAGAGATGGACAAGCTGGAGAAAGAGTCCGGTCGTCTGGCGGGTAAGCTGGGCAATGACAAATTTGTTGCAAATGCGCCTGAGGCTGTCGTCGCCAAAGAACGAGAAAAATTGGCTGAGTTTAAAGTTGCTCTGGAGCAGCTGAAAGAGCAGTCGGCTAAGATAGAAGCGCTGTAACGTTCTTTGACGAGACAGTAGCTAGAACGCGGCTTCGCCGCTCGCTAGACCGCCGAACAAGTTCGGCTAGCTAGTGGCTAGAAAAAGCAAAAAGCAAAAAACAAAAAGCCCGGCAGTGATGCCGGGCTTTTTTGTATTCGTGAACTGCGATGGTTTATAACAGCATTGTAGGAGGCGCGCCCTCGCGGCGATGATTTAACAGTAGCAGAACGCCGCCCAGCCTGAGTTTGAAAGGATAACTAGACCCACCGAAAAGATGTGTAGTCCTGAGATATGTTTCATCTGACCCCAGTTATTTTTTTCCACTTATTTCGTCTAGCCACTAGCAGGTGCGCTTGCGCGCCGTTCTAGCCACTCTCGCAAAGCGAGCAGCTTGGGCCTTTCACTTTTTCTAGCAAGCGGCTCCGCCGCGTCTAGCCACCAGCAAGTCACGCAGTGACGTTCTAGCCACTGCCTTTATAGCCACTAGCAGGAAGCTTCGCTTCCGTTCTAGCTACTCGGATCTATTCGTCCGTCTTTTCCGGTACAAACATAAATATTGTAAATGTAATTAAGCTGATAGCACCCACTATATAGCCCATACGCAGCAGGCTTATCCCCTCCATTTCATTCGCTTGAAAGAATAAAAACGTAGCCAGACACAGTGCTACAGTTGCTGAAAATATTTTCATACATAACCCCATTTAATTTGCGCTAATAAGGAAGAAGTTAAACTCCCCATCAGTGGCGGCTTGCACCATTAACTTTATGACGGCGCTTATGATTGTAAAACCAGAGCCACTGCGAGTCACGAAGTGACGTTCAAGCTACTCTCGCAAAGCGAGCAAACCAGCCTCTATGACAGAGATAATACTTGCTACCTAAAATAGTACTTGGGCCTTTCGCTTTTTCTAGCAAGTATCGCTCGCGATACGTCTAGCCACTAGCAGGTGCGCTTGCGCGCCGTTCTGGCTACTGTTATGCGTTACCAATCTGGTTGCAGTTACGGTTAACCTTAACTACACTTGTTACCAGATTGGTTACAGTGATTCGTAATGGCAATCATAAGTTTCAGGCATAAGGGACTGGAAGGTTTCTTCTATGAAGGAACAACCAGGGGCATACACAGCAAGCATAGTGCTAAGCTGGCCAGCCGTCTGGATAGGCTGGATGCTGCAATCAGCCCAGAGGATATGAACCTGCCCGGCTATCGGTTACACAAACTGGAACCTAAAAAATATAACCGTTGGGCGATTAATGTTTCAGGTGCGTGGCGGCTGACATTCGAATTCGATGGCACAAACGCCACAGTCGTAGATTATGAACAATATCACTAAGGACATTCTTGAGGAGAACAGGTATGAGTAGAGTACGCAATCGCAAACCCACCCATCCAGGACAAACACTCCTGACTGATGTTCTGCAACCGCTTCATATAAGCATCAGCGAAGCCGCCACCAAACTGGGGGTTTCCCGAAAACATCTTTCACTGTTCATCAACGGTCATATCTCCTGTTCCAGAGATATGGCAACCCGGCTGGGCAAAGCCACTGACACCAGCATGGAAAGCTGGCTGAATATGCAAACCGCTGTCGATGTCTGGGAGGCAGAGCATGAAGGGATTGAAGCGGAGAAGTATGCAGGGATTGAGCGGTTAACAGCGTAGTTATTCATCACAGCTGAAGTCCTGGATATGGGATGATAAAATTTATCTGATCCCATTTATGATTTGCGAACCGTTCTGGCTACTCTCGCTCCGCTAGCCAATCGGCACGAAGGCGTGCCTCCCACATAACGATCAGAAAATCACTGCGGTAAGCCCTGCTTTTTCTAGCAAGCGGCTTCGCCGCGTCTAGCCACTAGCAAGTCGCGAAGCGATGTTCTAGCGACTCCCGCTCCGCTATCCAATCGGCACGAGGGCGTGCCTCCCACATAACGATCAGAAAATCACTTCGGCAGACCCGTTGACCTGTCTATAAGTGGAGGGTTGATAATCGCATCTCGATTGATACAAGAGGTGGGCAATGCTAATTCAGCTGTTAACTAAACGATCTTTATTCCTCGTCTGGAATATCTGGTTGCCCGTGCGTTTCCAGCGCCGGTGAGGGGAATCTTGCTAGCGCTGGTATCCACCGCTCTATTTGTACTGGTGGGTGTACTGGTTCGAATACTGAGTGAAAGGATTGATGTATTCCAGATTCTGCTGTTCCGCCAGCTGGTGTTTGTTGCACTGCTGATCCCCGCTATCGCAGTTTCTATCGATACTTTGTTAAAGCCCCGAATGATTCATTTGCATCTGCTGCGCATCGCCGGTGCGTTTGCAGCACTCTATCTGGGCTTTATCACCGTCAGCAATATTCCGCTGGCCGATGCAACGGCACTGGGCTTCACACAGGTTTTGTTTGTCGCCATTATCTCCAGGATCTTCCTTTCTGAAGCGGTGGGCATTGCCAGACTGGTTACTGTATTGGTTGGTTTCTGCGGAGTGATACTGGTTGTTCAGCCTGTATTTGAAGATACATCCATTATCTATACCCTGGCAGGGCTGGGCGGTGCACTGGGGGCTGCCGCTGCTGTCGTATGTGTCAGGCGAATGGCGCAAACTGAGTCGAGGGTGGTCCTGCTTACGTATCAGGCCGTGTTCGTCGGGCTGATTACGTTGCTACCGGGTCTTATTGCCTGGCAATGGCCAACCTTATATGAGCTGGTTTTGCTTATCTTTGTCGGTGTGAGCTCTTCCGTCGCCCAATGGATCGGAGTGACCGCTTACAAGTTAGGAGAAGCGAATGTGATCGCCAATATCGAGTATGCAAAGATCATCTACTCACTGTCATTTGGTTACTGGCTGTTCGCAGAAGTGCCTGATAGCCTTGCAGTGGCTGGCGTACTGATTATCATCGCGAGTGCGTTTTTGCCTTTGGTTTCAAGATATTGGCCTAAGCGCTGTAAAAGCAGTTGCTAGAACGTCGCTCTGGCCAATCTAGCCAATCAGCACGGAGACGTGCCTCCCACATCACGATCAGAAAATTACTGCGGTAAGCCCTGCTTTTTCTAACAAGCGGCTCCGCCGCGTCTAGCCACTAGCGAGTCACGAAGTGACGTTCTAGCTACTGCTTTTAAATTTGAATATTTCAGCCAGTCGTAACAGAATAGCCGCCCTTGCGCGGTTAATTCAGATATTAAGGATTTGAGCATAATTGTTCTGCCGCTATGCTCGGTCATTTCCTGTACCAGAGGATGTCAGATGCCATCATTTCGTTTTGAGTCTCAGCGGGCAACGCCGACAGCGCTGGTTATTATGTTCCACGGCGTTGGCTCAAGCCCTAAATCATTACAGCCTCTGGCAACCTATCTGTATCAGCAGTGCGATGATCTTGCCATCAGTATCCCGACGGGGTTTTCAAAATCGCCGCTCAACCCTAAAGGCTTTCACTGGTTTGGTATTGCGGATATCAGTGAAGAGAACCGCCAGGCCCGTATTGATGCGGTGATGCCCGCTTTTGATCAGTTGATCCGCCGGGAGGCGGAAAGCTTTGGCGTCCCTCTGGATAAGGTAGTACTGCTGGGCTTTTCTCAGGGCACAATCATGTCGCTGGAGTGGTTCAAGCAAAGCCGGGATCGCGTCGCAGGCATCATTGCTATCGCAGGCCGCTTCGCTGAACTGCCTGAGCAGCAACCGCTTTGTGATATACCGGTCTGCCTGATTCATGGCGAGCAGGATGAGGTGAGCGATCCCGTCCATGCGCAACAGAGCTACAACGCCCTGTTAAAGATGGGGGTAAGCGCTGAACTTAACCTGATAGCCGACGCACCACACCGGCTGACCCCGGATATGGAATCTCTGATGTACGATTTTATCCAACGCGTTGCTATAAATTGAGACATTGAATCGCCTTCTCTCAGGCTGCCCTGCTCTGGCACTGTGACAGAGATCAGTTCCTCTGCCCAAAATGAGAGTTGAGCCGCAACTATCAGGTGGGAGCGACACTGGCATGCCCCATCGGGTCTCTCGTCGCGAGATTCTCGGCACGGGGCGTGCCTCCCACAATGTAGATTCAGACATTTGTAACCACTACGGCTTTTTCTAGCAAGTCACGAAGTGACGTTCTAGCCACTGTTTTATCCTAGCCACTGTTTTATCCTAGCCACTCGCGTGCCGCGAGCCTATACTGATTAAATTGATCAATTTAATTATTTGGTACATTTATGGAAGTTCTAAATGCCAGTGACGCCAAGCGTGAGTTTGGTGAACTGCTTCTGAAAGCTCAGAGCGCACCTGTTGGTATCAATAAGAATGGTAAACCGGTCGCGGTGATGGTTTCTGCAAAAGAATACGAGCAGCTACAAGCGTTACAGGAAGCGGCGCTGAAAGTTGAGATTGATGCCGGGCTGGAAGACATTAAGCAAGGTAATATCAGCGATGGTCATAATGTAATTAACAGACTTCGCCAACGTCTGTAGGGGCTGGTTATGAAATACAGCTTTACGGACAAAGCTGAAAAAGACCTTGAAGGGATTATTGATTTTACTCGTGATCACTGGGGCAAGCTGCAAGCGTCTGAATACATAGACGGCCTGGTAGATACGGCCAGGAATATCGCCCAATACCCCGCTATAGGCAAACAGCGCCTGAGGTTATCCCCCGATGTTTATAGCTTTCCTTATAGAAAACATATTCTCTACTACATCCACGCCACAGACAGAATAATCATTATTCGGGTGCTCCATGCCTCCATGGATCCCCACATTCATATTAAATAGAATCATCAGCAAGTCCCGCTGGCTTTTTCTAGCAAGCAGCTCCGCTGCATCTAGCCACTAGCAGGAAGCTTCGCTTCCGTTCTAGCCACTCTACGCGAAGCGGAGCTAATCAACCGATAAGAATTACTCAATCGTACTGTAGCCCCCAAACCAGTAGTGTATCGCCTTTAAGCTAAGCCACAGAGAGCGTGACAGTGTCGAACGATATCAACCTGATTACACAACAGATCGAAACAAAAATGGACGCGATAGAGGGCCAGATTTTCAGCGGCGAGATGTTCGCCCAGTGGCGCGGTTCGTTTGAAGTGAAGAAGGTGTATATCAAGAAAGAAAACGCGGATATCAAATGCGATCTTGATGTCCGTTTAAAGCACTGGCCTGAAGGTGTTGTGGTTAAGGTCTACAAGCACAAGGCACTGGCCGTACTGCCCAGCGTCAACGATGATAAAGTTGCCAGAGAGCAGCTGAAACAAGAGCCTGTACCAAGCAAATTCTGGAAAGATACCTTCTACTTCTCCCACCGCACCGATCTGGACGATGCCCGTTATGTACTGCGCGAAGGAAACGATATGACCGATGCCGATGCTGATACCTGTCTTACGATGCTGAAAGGTTTTATTGACGATATTGAAGCAATTCTTACGAAGTAAGAATCACCAGGAATATAACCCAGAGTTATCGCTTTGGGTTTTCGTTTTTGCTTTTTCTAGCAAATATCGCTCGCGATACGTCTAACCACTAGCAGGAAGCTTCGCTTCCGTTCTAGCGACTGCTTTTATTAAGCAATTCAATCATTTTGCGGGGGTTATCCTGAATCAGGGTGAGCAGTTTCTTGGTGACACCGGAGGGATTACGGCGGCGGTTTTCCCAGCTCTTCACGGTTTCGTAGCTTGCACCTATAATCTCTGCAAATTCATTCCGGTTTTTACCAGACGCTTCACGAATCGCTTTAACATCCAGAGTCTGATATTGATGAACAGTCCTGGGCTTCTGTTCACCGTTCTCGATAGCAACCATCTCTTCGGCGCTACTCATCAGATCTGTGAACAACTCATCTTTCATGATTTACTCCTGCTGATTTAAGTCTTCCGGCAATCCGTTTAAGCATCCCTTACTGCTTAGCGGTCAGATTATCCGCTTCATTTTTTGCATAGATCAGTGCCAGATAGAGACGGTCCTGCGAGGGCACCAGGCTATAATATATGACCCTGACGCCTCCACTCTTCCCTACACCGGGACGCGACCAGCGAAGCTTCCTGAAGCCACCGGTTCCCTGCATAACAGGACCCAATTCAGGATTAACAATCAACGCTTCCTGAAGTAGCCGGTATTCTTCATCCTGTAGAAAACCTTGCCGACGCTTGCTAAATCCGTTTAGCTCAATAAATGTAAACATCGCACTTCCATGTACTTTGTACCCAAATAACTATAGTTCAGATTGTGTACTATGTACACAACCAGAGATACTCTCTCTAAATGGCAATTGGATTCTGAGTAAAATAATTCAAAACTAAAAAGCCCAGCACCACAGTCAGGCTTTTTGCTTTTTCTAGCCACTAGCTAGCTGAACTTGTTCAGCGGTCTGGCAAGTCACGAAGTGACGTTCTAGCCACTGGGCGCTATGCGCCCTGCCATTCCTGCATAACAATATGGGTGGTGACTTTAACGCTGTCAGGCAGCTGGCTATCAAGATCGTGGCGAATGTCATGCAGACGCTGCATATGGGGTAATTCAAGATACACCAGCAGGTCTACTTCGCCGCTGGTGCCGTGGCAATGTTTAACTTCCGGGTGTTGCAACAACACCTCGGCAATTGATGAGCACTGGTAGCCGCGCTGGCGAATCTCGAAATAGGCTTTTACCGCATTCGACGTATCCGTGCCCGATGGTGTGAGAACCTGATAGCCGAGAATATCCCCCTGCTCTTCCATCCGCTTTATCCGTTCGGAAACCGCCGAACGGGACAAATTTACCTGTTCGGCGATAGCGGAGACGCTCTGCCGGGCGTTCTGGCGCAGCGCTACGATTATTTTCTGATCAAATCCGTCCATCTGTTAATCCGTTCAGGCAAAGCGTTGGTAAGGGGCATAAAATCCGTCAGATTGAAATAGCAATGCGACACACTGTCGGCGGCATCGGCAGTACACTATCTCAACACACTAGCACACTAGAAATAACCAGGGCTCTATTCAGGATGACTAGGCTAAATCAAACAATCACCCGCTGGCAAGGGATGGGACTGATTGCCACTACCTTATTAGGTACCGGGGTATTTATACTACCGCAGCTGACCATCGCTGCAGCTGGTGACAAAGCCCCCTTGGCATGGGGTTTGTTACTGCTGGCAATCCTGCCCCTGGCACTGGTATTTGCCGAGCTGGGCCGCCGCTATACTCATGCTGCAGGCCCCGCGTATTTTGTCGAACAGGCGTACGGCAAAGTTGCCGGCCGGATTATCGGCCTGATGTTCCTGTTTGTGGTACCTCTGGGCGCACCGGCTGCGCTGATCATGACCTTTGAGTTTTTAAAGCCTCTTATTGCACTGACGCCACAACAGGCGGTTATCGGTGAACTGCTGGTCATTGCAGCGCTGTTCTTTGCCAACCGTCGTGGGCTGCAACTGTCTGGCAAGGTCCAGCTTGGCCTGACGCTGGCGATTCTGGCGGTAGTCGTGCTGATGCTGGGCGCGCTGTTTATCTCGCCACAACCGACGATGCCGGTACCTGTGTCGGTAAAGAGCGGCAGCGGTCATGATGTGCTGGCCGCCATCGGCCTGGCGATCTGGAGCTTTCTGGGCATTGAAGCCGTGACCCACCTGGCCTCTGAGTTCAAAGATGTAAAGCGGGATTTCATCCCAGCGATTCTGGGCGGTGTTACTCTGGTTGGACTGATCTTTATCTGTTGTACCTATCTATCTCTGCTGGCACCGTTTGACAGCCTGGCGATGGTGGGAGCATTTGAGCTGCTGCTGGGCGAGAGCGGCCGCTGGGTGATCGGGCTGCTGGGCCTGGTCTGCGGTATTGCGACGGTCAACGTTTACTTTGCCAGCCTTGCCCGGCTGGCCTGGAGTTTCAGCCATGATGGCGCTTTGCCGGCCTGTCTGAAGCCTCTTAACAAGCACAATGTGCCCGCCGCCGCGTTGCTTTCTTTCCTGCTGCTGTCAGCGTTGATTCTGGTTGCATGTTATCTGCTGGATCAGGATTTCCCGGCTATTGTACGCTGGGTGAACGGGGTGTTTGTACTGGTTTACGGCGCAGCGATGCTGGCCGCCTGGAAGCTATTGCCCCGGCGCTATCGCCCGGCAATTGCTGCAGGGCTGGCTGCTTGTTTCGTATTTGCTTACAGCTTGGGCAGCGCTACGGCCTACGCGCTTATTCTGGTCGTCGTGCTGGCCGGCTGGGTACTGGGACAGCGATATTGGCAGCTGCGTGAAGTGAGCGCCTGATCAGTTAGCTTGCCTAAAATTGCCACTGAGGTTTTTGCTTATTCTAGCAAGTATCGCTCGCGATACGTCTAGCCACCAGCAGGCGCGCTTGCGCGCCGTTCCAGCTACTCTCGCTCCGCGAGCCTAATCATTCTCTTGCAGGTCTTTTCGCAGATAGAGCGCACAAATTACCATGACAGCAAACATCGACAGCGGGAAACAAAGCAGGTCCATTTTTCAGTCCATTTTATCGGGGATCACCGATATTCGGAGCCCCCAGTCCTCGGGTCTTCGTGACCAACTACATGATTACCAGGATAATCTTGCACGCAGATAAGTATTTAACAAGTAAACTACTCCTTCGCCCCTTTATCCACAACCCTGACACTGTGATCCAGATCACAACTGCGTTCCAAAGTGGTGCACGCACCAAGACTCTTAATTATTCCTTTAAATTTGTTTTTCGCTCTTCGTTTTTTGCTTTCGACATTCGCTTTTTCTAGCAAGTATCGCTCGCGATACATCTAGCCACTAGCAGGTGCGCTTGCGCACCGTTCTAACTACTGAGCTTCTTTTCATACCCTACGACAATTATTTTCAACGCGGCAAGGATGAAAACAAGCCCCTGATTTATCTACATTTACGTGCCACATTTCACATAATGAAAAAATATCATCTTATTTGCACTTTCTTAGGTTTATTGATTCCACTATGATGAACTTTCAAAACTTAACCGCGGGGTCAGGTTCTTTGTAATACAAATAACCGGCCTTAGTAAGCTAACCAACCAGAGAATAATAATTATGGAGCAGGTTAACCAAGCAGCCGCTCAGCCTGGCAGCGGCAGCCTTTTAGATAGGGTGTTCAAGCTTTCAGCACACAAAACAACCACGAAAACCGAGATAATAGCGGGTCTTACGACATTCGTGACCATGTCTTACATCATGTTCCTTAACCCGATTATCATGTCGAAAACAGGTATGCCGTTTGATGGTTTATTCCTGGCGACCTGTATCGGTGCCGCGATTGCATGTATCTTCATGGGTGTCTATGCCAATTGGCCGATCGGTCTTGCACCGGGTATGGGCCTTAATGCATTCTTCACTTTCACCGTTGTTCTGGAGATGAACTACAGCTGGGAGATCGCACTGGGTGCGGTATTCTGGTCAGGTATTCTGTTTGTCCTGATGAGTGTCACCCGACTGCGCGAATGGATGCTGGAAAGTATTCCGTTGAGCCTGCGTCTGGCAATGACCGCCGGTGTCGGCCTGTTCCTGGGTTTCATCGGCCTGCGTTTCACCGGCCTGATCGTGCCTAACCCGGACAACGTTGTAGCCCTGGCTGACCTGACCCATTTCGGTTTCGGTAAGTTTGGTCCTGAGGCTCCGGCACTGGGTCTGTTAAGCTTCCTGCTGATCGCAATCCTGAGCTACCGCAAGGTGTTCGGTTCCGTGATCATCGGTATCGGCCTGACCACTGCGATCGCGTTCCTGATGTCTGCAGTACTGCCTTACGAGTTCTTCACTGTTAGTGTTGACTGGGCGCCGGCTTCCGGTTTTGTATCCTGGCCTGATGGTGGTCTGGTTGCCGTACCTGATTTTGCTGCGATCGAGCCTATTTTCCTGAAGCTGGATCTTATGGGAGCTCTTGATGTAGCCCTGATTCCGGTCATCATAACCTTCCTGTTTGTAAACATCTTTGATACTGCTGGTACTCTGATGGGTGTTGCCCAGCGGGCCAACCTGCAGGACGAAAACGGTAAGATCGAAGGCCTGAGCAAGTCTCTGAAAGCTGACTCTATCTCTTCTGTACTGGGTACTGCTTTCGGTTGCCCACCAGTAACCTCTTACGTCGAGTCTGCTGCAGGTGTATCCGTTGGTGGCCGTACTGGTCTGACTGCGGTCGTTATCGGTCTGATGTTCCTGCTGGGTCTGTTCCTGTTGCCGCTGGCGCAGATGCTGCCAGGCTTTGCTGTCGATGGCGCGCTGATCTATGTCGCTATGCTGATGATGGGTTCTCTGGCTGCGCTTGACTGGGAAGACATGACCGAGTTCGCACCGGCGATCATGACGACCATCATGATGCCGCTGACATTCTCTATTGCGAACGGTATCGCGGTTGGTTTCATTACCTACACTGCATTGAAACTGTTCACAGGTAAATCATCTCAGATCTCTAACGGTGTCTGGGCGCTGACTGCACTCTTTGTCGCGAAGTTTATCTTCCTGCCATAAGATTAAAACGAACCATTCAAAAGCCTTCCTTCGGGAAGGTTTTTTTCGTTGTGCCAAGCCAGACAGCTTACTCTTTGATTTCGTAACCAACAGCTTCTATTACAATCAGGTTGTGAACAACCTCTCTGAATTACACATCTAGTTAGCAGCGAAGCTGGGGTCTAACTTCCGAGAAGCGACGTTCTAGCCACGGCCCTTCCAATGCTTTCCGCTTTGGCGGGTTAAGGGTTTTGCTTCGCCAAAATCCTTAACAATCAAAAGGCGACCCCACCGTTGCCGAAACCCCTGAATCAAAACAACCTAACGCTTTTTCGGAACACACAGATTCGGCAAAAAGCGCGCCTCAGAACTGTGCTTGGCCTACGGCCATCCTAAGCAGGTTGTTCTGCTTCAGCGGCAACAAAGGGGGGAGTTCTGGTGCCAAATCCCTACACTGGTGGCTCTTACACAGCCCACAGCGAGACCTAACACAAGAACAGTTAAGAAGGCTCTTATGCTCTTTCTAGCTACTAGCTAGCTGAACTTGTTCAGCGGTCTGGCAGTCGCAAAGCGACGTTCTAGCCACTGTTGCGAAGCAATTCCGCAAACTGCCGCAACCATTCCGGATGCGCAGGCCAGGCGGGCGCAGTTACCAGCTTGCCATCGGTGATCGCGCTATCGATTCCTATCTCGACATACTCTGCACCAGCAGCCCTTACTTCGGGTGCGCAGGCTGGATAAGCCGAACACCTCTTACCTTCCAGCACTTTTGCAGCAGCCAGTAACTGAGCCCCATGGCAGATAGCTGCAACAGGCTTATCGGCGGTAAAGAAGTACTGCACCATTGCAATCACGTCCGGGTTTAAGCGCAGGTATTCCGGAGCCCGTCCGCCAGGGATCAACAGGGCATCGAATGTAGCGGGGGCGATACTGGCGAAGCTGCCGTTAAGGGTGAAATGGTGGCCTGGCTTTTCGCTATAGGTCTGATCGCCTTCAAAATCATGGATGGCGGTTTTTATGGTGTTACCCTCCGACTTATCGGGACACACTGCGGTGACCTGGTGGCCCATCGCCTGCAGGCATTGAAAAGGTACCATCACTTCGTAATCTTCGACAAAGTCTCCGGTAATAATCAGAACATGAGACATGACATACCTCCTGCTTATGTAATATCTGAAGTATATTGAAAGCATAGCCCTGACTTCTGATACTGCTGAACAGCTACAGGATTTTTTTCCTCGCACACTTTGCCTTTTCTCCTGAAGGAAAAGGCGGCATAGCTGTCTTTTCTCTCCCCTGGTAGAAAAGAATTCCCCTCTGCCTAATAATTAAGTGGTGGGGCTTTCTATTTGTCCCTACCGAGGATGGTGAACATGCAATCGGTACGACTTAATTCTCTCAGCCCTACTCCTACGGTGCTGGTGATAATGTTCCACGGGGTCGGGGCGAATCCTGAATCAATGCAACCCCTGGCCGAATACCTGAAATCGCAGTCGCAGGATATCGCTGCCAGCATTCCTGCCGGGTTTGATCAATCACCTTTTAATCCGGCTGGTTTTCAATGGTTTAGCATTAACGGGGTAACTGATAAGAATCGCCAGTCACGGGTCGATGCCGTAATGCAACGGTTCGACCAGCTGATCAGGGATGAAGCAAAACGATTTAATGTGGCGCTGAATCAAGTCATTTTGCTGGGTTTTTCACAAGGCGCAATTATGTCGCTGGAATGGTTTAAGCAAGCCGATCAGCCAATTGCCGGCATTGTTGCTATGTCGGGTCGCTTCGCTACTTTGCCTGAAATCCAAGAGCAGCCTGATAGCCAAGCGCGACCCGATAACCAGGCGCTGCAAACAACACAACCACTGCCTGTCACTCCTGTATGCCTTATTCACGGTGCAGACGACCTTGTTATTCCGACGTTACACTCTCAACAAAGTAACACCGCGCTACACGCCTGCAAGCATCAGGTTGAATTGCATCTGCTGCCGGGAACAGCACACCAGATAACTCAGACCGGGGCCGACCTGGCGTTCCGCTTCATCGTGCAACAGTTCCATTGAAGGTACTTACGTAGCGCTGGAATGGAATCTGGCAAAATAACAGTTAAGAAGGCCCTTATGCTTTTTCTAGTCACTAGCTAGCTGAACTTGCTCAGCGCTCGGGCAGTTGCAAAACGACGTTCTAGCTAGCAGCGAAGCTACTGTCTATCCTACCTGAAGCGACATTCTAGCCGCAGCCCTTACCATGCTTTCCGCTTTGGCGGGTCAAGGGTTTTGCTTCGCCAAAATGGGATCTGGAACCGTAACAGTTAAGAAGGTTCTTATGCTTTTTCTAGCCACTAGCTAGCTGAACTTGTTCAGCGGTCTGGCAGTCGCGCAGCGACGTTCTAGCGAGCAGCGAAGCTGCGGTCTGATATCCGCGTAGCGACGTTCTAGCCACTGTTCTATGCTATGCTCCGGCCCCTTTAAATTTATAACTGAACAACTCCGGATTTACTGCCTGTGGACTACGAATTTACCCGAGACCTGTGCGGCGATTATTGCGCTGAATTTTCGATGGGCCATGAAGCCCTGGGGTATTGGCTGAGCAATGAACTTGGCTGCCGCCAGTCAGTCATCGCTGAAATCTTCAGCGCGATTGAACAGCTGCAAAACCGACAATGCTGGGAATATACATTGGAAGGCGCAGAATATAATCTGCTGCTGACCCGTGATGATGCCACCATCCGTGCACACGGGCTGGATTCCGATTTTTCCGATGATGAACCGGAAGAGGAACTTGATTATTACGATCAGGAGTCAACCGCCAGCTGTGGCCTGGAAGACTTCATTGAAATACTCAATGGCTGGCAGGCTTTTATTGCCGGTTAGATCTGTCTGCATTAATTTTCCAGCACCTGACTTTCATCATTCAGCAACGCATTATGGTCACAATATAATCAGTCAGTAGTTGATTTTTGCACAGTATATTTAACAATGGCATATCGGTAGTTACTAGCAATTTAAGCAGCCTGAATACCGCTACGGAGCGGTATGGCAGTTGCTATTTTTTGAGGAAACCACAGTGTCTTTATTCATACAAAGAATTTTCCTTCTGGCTTTACTGACGTCACTGCCTTTTTCAGCTTCGGCCGGGCAGAAGCCAGTTGAGCTGTTTGCTATCGATTATCCGCCCTATACCATCGTCAACGGGCAGTCACAGGTCAGCGGTATCGATGTTGATATTGTCACGGCGGCCTTTGCCAGCGTAGGAGTTGAGGTGGCATTCAACACGGCACCCTGGGTAAGGATCAAGAAGAACCTTGAACATGGCTATGTGGCAGGCTATACCAGCTGTGCCCGGCGACCGGAGCGGGAAGCCTATATTCTGTTCAGCGATAAGGTCAGTGAAGCAAATCAGGTAGCGGTAATGGCGGTCGATACGGATGACCATAAACTGACAAATCTGGCGGACCTGCGCCATTATAAAGTCACCTCGATTGACGGCTGGGCGATTCAGAAAGAACTTGAAAGTAAAGCTATTGAACATGTAAAAGCCCCGGATATGGACAGCGCTATCCGCTCGGTGATCTTCCGGGATATCGATGTACTCTATAACGGCGAATTAACAACACGTTACAGGGCTCAACAGCTCGGCCTGCAGGATAAGATCAAGACCAAACGGTTTGCCGACAAGGCAAGCTCCTCTTTTTATCTTTGCCTGAGTAAGCTATACCCTGGTAACCCTGAACTGCTGGAACAATTTAATGCAGGCCTTAAACGCATTAAGGAATCCGGCGAATTTGATGCTATTTATGACAAGTACTTATAACGTGCTTTACGGTAAAATTGTCCGGGTTGACACTGGCCTGCAAGGACTAAGCTGATGGCTTTCAGATTCAGGAACCGGATTGCGTTTAAGCATGCACGAACGATTCTGCTGATCTCATTACTGTTGGGATTAATCTCCAGCAGCTGGCAAATTTATTTTGATCTGCAGTTAGAACAACAGAGTTTGCAGGCAAAGGTTGAACGGATAATTGCACTGCATAGAGACAGCGCAACCCGTGCCGTCTACAACCTTGATTCCGGGCAAGCGAAAGCGGTTACCGCTACGCTGATAAGCGATCCTATGATCTATCGTGCCAGCCTGACCGACGATTTCGGCGATCTACTCAGTGAAAACACCCGGGTGCCTTCTGAACAAACCACCCTGGCCACCATTGGCGGATACTTTTTCCGGGTAGAAAGCCATATTAATACCCCATTAAGTATTGCAACCTCTAAAGGGCTTTCCGCTCAGCTGCTTATCGATCTGGATACAACATTCATTGCAGCTAACTTTGCCCACCGGGCTGCTACCGGCCTGGGAGTGGGATTAATACACGGCATCATACTGGCTTGTATATTCCTGCTGCTGGTTTATCGCTATCTGTCACAACCGGTGTTGAATATCGCCAACTGGGTCAACCAACTCCGCCATAGCAGTGACTGCACCACGCTGCCCTATACTGAGCCGGATGAGATCGGTGATCTGGTCTCTAGTTTTGCCAATCTGTGGCATGAAAAAAAGCAGATGACCGATCAGTTGAATGGCACCATTCAGAACCTGTCAAAAAGCGAATACTTTTCCCGCTCTCTGATGGAGAATGCCGGCGACGCGATGTTTCTCTGCCTTCCCGACACGACTATTATTCAAGCCAACAATCAGGCTATTGAGACCCTTGGCGCGACCCGGGATAACCTGCCGGGACGAAAACTGGCAGACTTCAGCCAGAACTATTCTCTTGAGCAACTTCAGGATCTGTTTGCCAACATCGACGAAAAACAGGCCCGCACGTTTGAAGATGTACAGCTCGGTACGAATAGGCAGCCCCTGCCAATTGAGGCCAGAGGCATAAAGCTGACCCTTCAGGATACAAACTATATTCTAATCCTTGCCCGGGACATATCAGTACGTAAACAAGCTGAGCAGCAGATTTTCGAACTGGCTTTCTTTGATACCCTGACCGGACTGGCAAACAGAAGACTATTCCTGGATCGCCTGACTTCGTCTCTGGAACTTCACCATGCCAATCAAAATTATGGGGCTGTGCTGTATCTTGATCTGGACCGGTTCAAAACCATTAATGACTCCCTCGGGCACGGCATTGGCGATATGCTGCTCTGCGAATTATCTCAACGTTTGACCGAATTATTACCCGCAGAAAGCACTTGCGCCCGCTTCGGCGGCGATGAGTTTGTCGTGCTGTTACCGGAAGCAGGGGACTCAAGAGAATACTGTGCCGAAGCTGCCGCAAATATTGCTCTGCAGATTCTCGATCAGATGACAATTCCATTTGAGATTGATAATCACCTTCTCTACTGCACCACCAGTGTTGGTATAGCCGTATTCCCTGACAATAAAAATGGTGCATTGGATATCCTCCGTCACGCCGATACGGCCCTCTATCGCGCCAAGGCACTGGGCAGAAATGACTTCCAGTTCTACGATCCGGAAATGCAGTCTTCCGCACAGGAGCGGCTGGAAATTGAAAAAGGCTTGCATCAGGCACTTGAGAACAATGAGTTTGAACTCTGGTTTCAACCCCAGGTTGGTCCCGATAAACGGATGATCGGCGCCGAGGCTCTGCTACGCTGGCGTCACCCGGATAAAGGTATAATTTTTCCCGGCGACTTTGTTTCTATTGCAGAAGACAGTGGCCAGATAATAGAGATCGGTAACTGGGTGCTCGCCCAGGGGCTACAGCAACTCTCAAGCTGGCTTGAGCAAGGCTTGCCCGAATCATTCCGACGTCTGGCGATTAATATCAGTCCATTGCAGTTTATGCAGGTTGATTTTGTTGATCGGGTCTTCAGACTGATGAATGAAATCAAGATCCCCGGCCATATGCTCGAGCTGGAAATCACCGAGAATATGCTGCTCAATAATTTTGAGATTGCCAGTAACAAAATGAAGTTGCTTAAGCAGAGAGGGATCTCATTTGCGATCGATGATTTCGGCACTGGCTACTCATCACTCAAGTACCTGCGAAATCTGCCGCTGGATATCCTGAAGATCGATCGATCGTTTGTTACCCATCTCAGCCCTTCATCTGAAGAAGCGGCCATCGTTCAGGTTATCATTGCTACCGCAGACCGACTGGACCTGGTGGTCATCGCCGAGGGCGTAGAAACCCCTGAGGAAAGAGATACTCTGCTTGAACTGGGCTGTTATGTCTTTCAGGGTTACCTGTATTCCAAGCCAGTGCCCGCGACAGAGCTTTACAAAATGTTACAACAGGAAATTACAGTCGCTGAGCTCTGAATACATCCCTATATAACCTGGCGTTCCGGCCTCAATCGCCACCCTACGCTGCTACTTGTACAAATACTGGCAACAAAAAAGGAAGCCGCAGCTTCCTTCCATACAACGCTTTCACTCTTTTTGCTTTTGATTTTTCTAGCCACTAGCAGGAAGGTTTACCTTCCGTTCTAGCTAGCCGAACTTGTTCGGCGGTCTGGCCACTGTCCTTCCCTAGCTACTTATGTGCCGCCTTACCTTCAGGGTCATCCCTTCGCAGCCATAGACTTCGATACGGGTACCCGGCTCCAGTTCATCATCAGCTTCGACCTTCCAGAAAGTATCTCCGATCTGAATCCGCCCCTGACCATTTTCCAGAGCCTGCTCCAGCTTAAGACGACGACCGATCAGCTGCGCTGCCCGATCGTTCATCAACGGCTCTTCGGACTGGGTATTGAAATTGCGGAATAAGCGCCAGTAAAGCACGGTACAGATCATCCCTAGCAAAGCAAACCAAAGCAACTGATACTGCCAGGTCGAAACCAGATCAAGATAAGCCACTCCCGCCAGCGCCAGACTGGCAACCGCCAAACCGACGAGAAAACCGGACGCCCCCATAATCTCAAGAATCAGCAATACTACACCCAGGCTGAGCCAGTGCCAGTGGGTTAATGTGGAAAACCATTCAGCCATCAGAAAAGTCCTTAGGATTTAGTTTCTTTAAGCAACTCGGCAATACCGCCAACGGATCCAATCACGCTACTTGCTTCCAGTGGCATCAGCACAACTTTGCTGTTTTCACCGGCACCGATACTTTGTAGTGCTGCGGTGTATTTTTGCGCGACAAAATAGTTAAGCGCCTGCGGATTACCTTCGCTGATCGCTTCCGATACCACTTTGGTCGCCCGGGCTTCTGCCAGCGCTTCCCGTTCCCGAGCTTCAGCTTCGAGAATTGTCGCCTGCTTATTACCTTCGGCGCGCAGAATCTCACCCTGTTTATCACCCTCAGCCACTTTAATCGCAGCCTCACGCTGACCTTCGGCAACCAGTATCGCGGCCCGCTTATCACGCTCAGCTTTCATCTGGTTAGCCATCGATGCCACCAGATCAGCCGGCGGAGAGATATCACGAATTTCTATCCGGGTTACTTTAATACCCCAGGGATCGGTCGCTTCATCGACCTTACCTAACAGCTTGGTATTGATGGAATCACGATTGGAGAGCATCTCATCCAGCTCCATTGAACCTAACACCGCCCGGATATTAGTCATCACCAGGTTTTGCATCGCCCGGGGCAGATCATTGACTTCATAGCTGGCCTTACCGGCATCCAGTACCTGAAAGAAACAAACGGCATCGGTATTCACCATCGCGTTATCAGAGCTGATTACTTCCTGAGGCGGGACATCCAGTACCTGTTCCATCATATTTTTCTTGGAACCGATTTTATCGATAATCGGGATAATCAGATGTAATCCCGGCTGTAATGTTCCGGTAAAACGGCCAAACCGTTCAACCGTCCAGGCGTAACCCTGGGGTACCATTTTCACGCCGGCGAAGACCATCGCCAGAGCAAAAACTACAATCACTACAATCGCAATTTCAAAGCCGAACATATTTTTCATCCTTGTGTTTAAACCTGTTTAAGTAACGACCGGTTTGATTTTTAAACGAGATTTCAGTCTAGCACTTTTCTGGTTTCAGAGGCCTGGGAAGTCGCAATGCCTTATATTGCGCTACGATATCCTCCGCAGAAGTACTACCAACAGCGGACTCACGACGCTGACTCATGCGCTCATAATGGGCGATGGTTCGATCGAGATATTGTTGATGCTCAGTTTTTGACAGATCCCACATCCGCTTGCCGACCGGCGAGATAGGTTCCGCTTCGATATCCGTGGCGCTGCTTGCCAGATGCAGAACTTCATAACTCTGACGATTTTCATGGACCAGCTGTTCATCGATCAGACTTAAGCTAAGCTCTCTCAATGCCTGTCGTACTTTGTAATTGTGATATACCGGACAGAGAATAAATTCCAAACTTCGATCCGGATGCGCGCTGACCAGTGCCGTCACCAGATCGATTAACAGGTCTCCGCCAACACCGGCAATAATAACTAACGTTGAACCGTCCTTTGGAAGCGATAGCGCGGCGACATCCTGGCACTGAACCTGCCAGCTATTACGGGGATAACCTGTACCGTAAAGCCGCTCTAGCTGATCTTGCAGTTCAGCCATAATCGGCTCAACCACGTCGACGAAATGAACGGTATCAGCAATATTTCGTTGCAACAGGGCCTGACCTAAAAAGCCATGGTCACAGCAACAATCAAAAATGTGATTATAGTGGCGGGTGACCATCCGGTCGATCTGCTGTAAACGCTGGCTCTGTTTCAATCAGGGAACTCTCAATAATGCGGTGACTTTCTGGCGGTCCTGTTTCAGGCGTTTAAATGCTGTCCGCTTAAGCGCAGCATCCTTCTCCTGCAAGCTGTGCTTAAGATGCAGGGCCTGCTTCTGCAGATCATCATAACATTGAAACAGGGATTCAAGCTGGTGTCGGTAGATATAGGCTTTATTCCGATGCAGCACCTGCTGATAAAACGCCTTCTGTTCAATATAGCGGGGCGTCCACTGCTGATTACGATAATCGATAAAACCTGAAGCATCACCGGTCTTTTCAAACTCAGAAAATCTCTGTTGCAACTGTTCCGAAGTTAGCAGGTAATCACTAACCATAGACTGAACAAATGCCTTCTGATTTTCTTGACTGAGGGAAATTATCTCTTTTTTAACTTCAATCAGAGGCTCTTGCTCCTGACTACAGCCAACCATTAACAGACTGATAAACAAACTACTCAACAAAAGCGCTTTTGATACGAGCTTGTGTTTCACAACGATCCCGGCAGTAACCAACCAGGAGTTTGCTGTTAGCTGTTTATCCATAGCGCTGTTCCTTCAGAATTAGTGGCTGCAAATAATATATCGCAGTCAGTAATACATCGGGGAAACCAGCACCTTATTCTGGGTAGCAAAAATTCAGCGACTGAAACAGTCTGTGTAAATCAGCTTTTTAACGCGGTAAAAATTTCGTTGATCAGTGTCTCGACATCGCCCGGCTCCTGGCTGGAGCGCAGATAGGTGCGCAGGCCTATCAGCTGCACCTGGAGATATTTTGCCAAAAGCTGTGGATCTTTATGGGCCGGTATCTCACCAACTTTTTGCGCCTGTTCCAGCAAAGCAGCAAAACGCTGCTCGTTTTTTTTCATCAGGGCCTGACTCTGTTGCAGCAGCTCCGGATGAGTTTCCGTTATCTCAGCAACCGTTTTCACCAGCATACACATATCGCTGGGGGCGCTATCCCTTCGTTCGATGACGACACAGCGGATATAAGCCTGCAGACCAGCGAGAGACGATCCTTCCTGGGTAACCTTTTCCTGTAACAGGCTAGCCATGGTCACGGAGTAATGCTGTAAAGATTCTTTGAATAAGCCCTCTTTACTGCCAAACGCGGCATAAATACTGCCAGGGCGCATATCGACCGCTTGCTGAAGGTCTCTGGTTGAGGTGCCATTAAAGCCCTGACGCCAGAACAGTTTCATCGCGCGGTCTACGACATCTTCACGGTCATACTTCGCTACGTTCGCCATCAACACTTCCTATCAACATCTCTATCAAACCAGTACAGACACCAACCTGAACAACTGCTCAAATTTTAACTTGAACAGCTGATCAAGTTCAAGTAGTCTAAAATTATTGAACGATCGATCAAGTTATATTTTATAAGCTTAGCATTCTGAAAACTGATCTATTCAGGAACGCGGTTTAACAATTGATGAGGGCGTTATGAACAACCTGACAGTACACACAATGGCAACAGCCCCGGAAGCAAGTAAGCCATTGCTGGAAAACTCAATCAAAAACTTCGGTTCTATACCTAGCCTGCATGGAGTGATGGCTGAATCGCCAGCGGTGCTTGAAGCCTATCAGATGCTGCATAAGTGGTTTCAGGAGACCTCCTTCAACGCCGACGAGCTGACCGTAGTCTGGCAGACCATCAATGTCGAACACAACTGTCACTACTGTGTACCGGCACACGCCGCTATCGCAAAGATGATGAAAGTGGATGATGCCCTGACCGCGGCCCTACGCCACGGTGAGCCGATGCCAACTGCAAAACTGCAGGCGCTGCACGATATGACACTGTTGCTGGTGCGTAATCGCGGCCTGGTGGATGAAGCCGAAGTACAAAAATTCTACGCTGCCGGCTATAGCCAGAAAGAACTGCTGGAAATAATTCTCGGCATGGCGCAGAAAGTGATGAGCAACTACATCAACCACCTGGCGGATACCCCGATCGATGAACGGTTTGCCGCGTTTGTAGAGTAGCTCGGTTAAAGTTTGCGTGCGGCCAGCGGCCCCTTTGGTTCCCCCACTGCCGTTGGTTGCACCTCATTTTAAAAAACGCCGAAGGGCGTTTTTTAAAATGAGGTGGCTAGACCGCAAAGCAGAGCTTTGCTAGCTAGAACGTGACGCAAGCGTCACTGCTAGTGGCTAGAAAAAGCATTCCCGCTGCGCGGGAACAAAAAACCGCCTGCTGGCGATTTTTATATTTCAGGATTACTTCTCTCTGTTTTGGCTTTTGATTTTTCTAGCAGTCGCATAGTGACGATCTGCTCTTTTTGTGGGAGCGACGCCTCGTCGCGATAACCAAATTAAAAAATCGCCGCGAGGGCGCGCCTCCCACGTCAAGGTATGAGCTATGCCACTGAAGAATGTATTTTTACACAGCCTCTGCTGGCGTTTTTTATATTTCAGGATTACTTCTTTCTGTTTTGGCTTTTGACTTTGCTTCTGCTTTTTCTAGCCACTAGCAGGAAGGTTTACCTTCCGTTCTAGCAAGTCGCGCAGCGACGTTCTAGCCACTGTTTTTTTCTAGCTAGCAGCGAAGCTGCGGTCTGGTTTCCGTGCTGCGTAGTTCTAGCTGCTGCTTATTCTTTTCAGGCTTTATTTATGTTGCTGGTATAAAATGACGAGCCGGTATTGTTAACTAATGAAATTCACACTGGATAATCAATATCAAGCGTAATGATTATTACGACAATCTAAAGTAAAGCTAAGGAAAAGGATTTCTGAATGAAGCTATATTCAAATCGCGCAATACAACTGGCGCTGCTGTTTTTACTTAGCCAAAATATCGCCTTTGCATCATCGGATGGCGAAGTGTTTCATAACCAGTGGAACGAAACCCGGGTCTATTACAAGGACTGGCTAACCGTTTGTAAAAAACGCGGTGAAGACACTTGCCGGATGGTGACCTACGCGGGTAAAAAAGAGCCCAGCGGTTTTTCCACCAGCTCGCTGACGCTCTTTCCGGCGCAAGCAGGTAAACCTGCATTTATTGAATTCTTTGACCGTGGCGCACCATCCCCACCGCTTCGCGGCATCACCATACAGATTGATGATCGGCAGTTTCATCTTTCTAACAAAGAAACCCTTCAAAAGACTACACCTCTGGGCGATAAGATTCTGGAAACCTATGCGATCAACAGCGCTAAAGTTGAAAAAATCATCACCGCCATGCGTGACGGTCGCTGGCTGTTCCTGACCTATGACCGGGGTAATCAGGTTAAAACCATTCGCTTTTCTCTGCTCGGCGTGACCCACAGTGCGGCGTTTATTCAGGCTATTAAAGAGCAGTAGCTAGACCGCCGAACAAGTTCGCCTCGCTAGAACGCGGCTTCAGCATCTACAACTAGTGGCTAGAAAAAGCATTCCCGCTCTGCTGGAACAAAAAACCGCCTGCTGGCGTTTTTTAATTTTCTAGCTTCAGACTTACGCCTTTTGACTTTGCATTTGATTTTTCTAGCCACTAGCTAGCTAAACTTGTTTAGCGATCTAGCAAGTCGCGTAGCGACGTTCTAGCCACTGTTTTTTTTTCTAGCTACTGCTTTTTAAGACCCATCGCTGTCCGAAGGCTGTGTATATTTCTGCAGCAGATCCACCGGCAGCGGAAACACGATAGTATTGCTGTGTTCGCCGGCAATCTCTGTCAACGTCTGCAGGTATCTGAGCTGCAGCGCCTGGGGTTGATGCGCCAGAATTTTCGCCGCCTCACTGAGTTTCTCTGCCGCTTCCTGCTCACCTAGCGCGTGAATGACTTTAGCCCGTCGTTCACGTTCAGATTCGGCTTGTTTTGCAATCGCCCGGATCATCGATTCGTTGAGGTCCACATGCTTGATCTCAACATTACTGACTTTTATGCCCCAGATATCGGTTTGCTGATCCAGAATCGTTTGTATATCGCTATTTAGCTCTTCGCGGGAGGCCAGCATATCATCCAGCTCATGCTGACCCAGCACAGAACGCAAGGTCGTCTGAGCCAGCTGGCTGGTCGCATCATGGAAGTTTTCGACATTGATAATGGCTTTCTGCGAGTCCACCACCCGGTAATAGACTACCGCATTAACCATCACCGATACGTTATCCCTGGAGATTACGTCCTGGGTCGGCACATCCATCACCACAGTACGGATATCAACCCGCACCATTTGCTGAATCAACGGTATAACGATGATCAGGCCAGGCCCTTTAACCCGGTAAAAGCGGCCTAACAGAAAGATCACACCCCGCTCATATTCCCGCAGGATTCGGAAGATACTGACTATCAGCAGTATCATCAGCATGATCGACGCCAGCGTTATATAGTAAGTAATCATCAGGATCTCCCTTCGATTGCATTGACGCTCAGTATCAAGCCGTCGACAGCAGTAATAGTCACAGTTTCACCCCGTTTTACCGGAGCTGGCGAGCAGGCATTCCAGATTTCACCGTTAATCATCACCCGGCCTTCACTGACAAAGTCTTCAATGGCAACGGCTTCATCACCGATCATGGTCTGCACCCCGCTAACCACAGCACTGCGTCGTGCTCTGATCGCCATTCCCAGAACAAAGACAGAGAGACCAGCAGTCAGCAGAGTAAACATAGCGATAACTGGAATGGCGATCTGATAGGCGGGGAGTTCGGTATCCATCAGCATGATAGAGCCCACCACAAAAGCGATGGCACCACCGATACCTAACACGCCAATACTGGGCGTCAGCGCTTCAACCGACATCAGCGCTACACCCAGAAGGATCAATCCCAATCCGGTATAACTGATCGGCAAAAGCTGTAACGCATACAAACCGATTAACAGACAGATTCCCCCTACCACACCGGGCAAACCGAACCCCGGGTTATAGAATTCAAGTAACAGACCATAGAATCCGATCATCATAAGAATGTAAGCAACATTGGGATTAGTAATCACCAACAGAAACTGGTTACGCCAATCCGGCTGCACCGCAAACAAGGTCGCCTCAGCAGTTGCTATTGTGTAATCCCGGTTCTTAACCTGTACGACCCGGCCATCCAGCTGCTGCAGCAAGTGCTCCATATCATTGGCGATGAGATCGATCACTTTCAGCTCCAGCGCTTTACCCGAATCCAGGCTGGCAGCATCCCGCACCGCTTTCTCTGCCCAATCAGCATTTCGCCCGTGCAGCTCTGCCAAACCACGGATATAGGCCACCGCATCATTCATAATTTTGCGTTGCATGGTCGTCGCCTGCTCAATGACCTCCTCCCGACGTTTTTTATCATCGCCGGAAAGTGGCTTCTGAGACGGCGTTATTCCCGGCGCTCCGATCTGCACCGGACTGGCGGCACCAAGGTTTGTTGCCGGTGCCATAGCGGCGACATGGCTGGCATAAAGAATAAAGGTCCCGGCACTCGCTGCACGGGCACCCGAAGGGGAGACATAGGTCACGACAGGAATTGGCGAGGCGATAATCTGCTGGATCATGCTGCGCATCGATTTATCAAGGCCGCCGGGAGTATCCAGCTCAATCACTAATAACTCAGCGCCACCGGTGACGGCCTTTTCAAGGGTTCGAACCACCAGGTCACTACTGGCAGGACCAATTGCTCCGACCAGCGTCAGGCTCCAGACCTGGAGCCCATTTGATTCAGGATTGTCTGCCGGTTCCTCACTCTGCGCCGCCGATGTACTCCATAACAGCAGGCCAATTCCTAATAGCAGCAGCAACCAGAACAGATGAAACAGTGCGTTGTTGCGAGTAGACATAGAGACCGATCTTCAGTTAACCACGCCGGAGATCAAAATAATGACCCCGACCTGTTAAGCATAGCAGGGCAGACTGTTTTAGTTTTCGGGCCTCATCTCAGCCTCCGCGATACAGGGAGCTGCAATAACAGGCATAGCTGGAAAGACAGTTTTAGCTTTCTGAACCTAATCTCAGCCTCAGAAATACAGGGAACGGCAATAACGGATCAAATCAACAAAATGGGCAGTTAATACTATGATTCCAGTCAAATGATCCCCCCCTACGCGTTGTATCACTCGCATATGATCCTACTATTTAGATTCAGCATAAAAACAACTACAGGAAATTATCGCTATGGAATCATTCCACTGGGATGAAGGATTTCTGACGGGGATTGCCGACGTCGATGATCAGCATCATCATCTGGTCAACGTAATCAACAAATTCGGTAATCTGGTCGCCCATGATGAAGGCGCTTCGATGGACGCCATCAACATGGTGTTTAAAGAGCTGACCGATTATACCTACCATCATTTTTCTGAAGAGGAAGCTTTTATGGAAGCTTCCGGAATCGATCCACGTCATCTGGAACCCCATAAAGAGGCTCACCGACAGTTCATCAGCGATGTTATTCAGCTGCATGATTCGATAGTTCCGGGTGACGCGAAAAGTGGCGAGCAGGTAATGAAGTTTCTCACCCACTGGCTGGCCTACCACATTCTCGGGACCGACAAAGGGATGTCACGGCAGATCAGCTCTATCAAAGCCGGCATACTACCCGCTCAGGCGTTCGATAATGAGCAACAGGAGAACAAAGCGTCTACCGAGCCTTTATTAGCCGCACTGCATGGGCTGTTCCAACAAGTATCGGCCCGCAACAAAGAACTGTCTGAACTGAATCGTTCGCTGGAACAACGGGTTGCAGACCGAACCAAAGATCTGGCTGAAGCTAATACTAAACTCGAGTATATAGCCCTCACCGATGTCCTGACCGGACTGCCCAACAGACGCTTCGCTCTGGAAATCTTCGCTAAAGAGTGGCAACGCAGTAGCGACCGGGACAACCCGATCAGCTGCATGATGATTGATGCCGATGGATTCAAGCAGATCAACGATACTTATGGCCACGACGCCGGCGATGAAGTGCTGCGCCAACTATCCCAGATGCTCAGGGACTCGGTACGCAGTGATGACTTTACAGCTCGACTTGGCGGTGATGAATTTCTGATAATCTGCCCAGGCACCGACCTGAAAGGAGCGCTTCTGGTCGCTGAACAGATACGTGCTTCTGTCGATGCGATGCGGGTTCCGGCGGGGACTGATGGTGTCTGGAAAGGCAGCATCAGTATTGGCGTTGCCAGCCGTAATGGTGCAATGAATGGCCCCGACGATCTGATTAAAGCAGCTGATAATGGCGTCTATCTGGCTAAAGAAGCAGGCCGGAACTGTGTGCGCCACACTCATGTGATGTAGCTATTCCAGGTTCAGGCTCAATAAAGGAAATAAGGCAGCCGACTGAGACAACAGTGCCTTGAAAAGGATAGTGGATAGAACGCGGCTGCGCCGCTTGCTAGATCGTGACGCAAACGTCACTGCTAGTGGCTAGAAAAGTCAAAGTCAAAGTCAAAACCTCGAAAGCAGGTCGAAACAGGGCGAGTCAATACAGTTTCAGGCAATAAAAAAGGCCGCATTTCGCGGCCTTTTTTTACTGATAAAGGATCACTTTGGCTGATCTTCGGTCATCAGTTTACGAATTTTGATAAACGCCCAAATCATGGCAACAGACATACCAGCTACTCCGAGCAGGCTTGGCCAAAGCGTTTCTAACAGATACGGATCCATACCATTCACCCTTTAATTTGTTGTTTCAAACTAATAACGGATGTTACTCCTCTTCACATTAGCGAATATTGATATAACTCAACCTTTTTACTGTTTGATAAATGATCAACCCACTATGCGTACCTGCATTACTGCGGTTCTTGCAAAATTGTGTTTTATATCTCATACCTAATATGAAGCCCATTCTTAATGAGCCATAAATTACAGAGCGAGAAGACCGATGCCGCTGAAACAAAAAACCTGGAACAAGGAACAGCTTCGCCAGATGAATGAGGAAGCCTTTCTGGTCGATCTGCTGGACATGCTAAAAATATCCCCTGTCATCGATAGCAACGATGCAAACGTTGATGCGATGAAAGACAAACTCGCCATTGTGGAAGCAATGATCAAGGATCGCCTGGATTGAGTACCCTACCCGGTATTTTTGCACTGCCACAAACCTGAACCCAGACAGATAATTAACAATGCTCCCGACGGGAGCATTTTTTTGTCTGCTCTCCTGCTGTAACCGCCATTTATTTTTCACTTGTAACAACGCCTCGCAAAACCCCATCTCACCAGTCTCACCTATCTAATCTATCTGACCTTCTGACCTTCTGACCTTCTGACCTTCTGACCTTCTGACCTTCTGACCTTCTGACCTGCTTGCGAATTATCAACCGATCCATCATTACTAAAAAACTAGCGACTCATCAAAAGATAATTTCTGAATTATCATAAATCATCTTTTGATATATCTAACATCACTTAACTTCCACTTTTTAATAACAAAATACAATAAAAAACCGAATTGAAAATACCTTTATATTTCAACCATTTACATTCAAATTCTCACAGAATCATCGCACTTCAAACTCTCCGAAAAATTCCTTTTACTTTCAACAAGTTAGCCTTTTAGACTTCGCTATTAAAACTTTTGATTTATTGTTATTTGATTTATACTGATCAATAGATATTTAAGATAATTCAAATAGTGAGTAACGAGCATGCAAGAAAGAGAAATTAAGCTACTTTTCAAAGCTGGCGTTTTTGACTCTTGTCAGGCAGCTCCGGTGTCTATGGCGAAAGGCTGGACGCTAAAATTCATCACTAAGCAGAGCGAAACACTGACACTGAATCTGCAACGGTCTAAAGGCGAGCGGGAGTTTAAAAGCCTCGACGGAGCAGCAGCAGTCGCCAGGCGAATTGGCTTTGAGTGGCTGAATGTTCAGATCGGCGATCTGGAATGGCAGGAAAAGGTTTAGCCAATAAAGAACAGGCTTAAGGGGCTGAAACAGGGCTTATCTGACAACTCTGAGTTGCCGGCAATGAACCCAACCAGTCACCTGTAAAATTGCCAGCAGTGGCTGTAAGGAATAATTGAAAAAAGTTAGCCTGTACCCGGGCAGCGCAAGCCAGCAATGGCCAGGCCGGACCAGATAGCATCTGACCAAAGCTTACCAAGATAAGCTCCAGATGCTGAGACAAGGTTCGTTCGAAGGGGATGTGTTTCCGGGTATTATCAGGGCCGGTTGCTTCAATAATAACGATTGAAAAGAAGCACCGGCCCAAGGCTAATCCGAATAGCATTATCGCCACTGCGGATCATCCAGAGCGCATAGAGAAGCTATGCGCTGCATCTAAGTTCTAACTCCAAGCTTGTATCAACTATCCTTCTGACCAAGAGCCTGTTCAATCTTCTTATCGGTCTTGTACTGACTCAACGCGTATACCGACCATATCGCGGCAGGCAACCAACCGATCAGGGAGATCTGCAGAATCAGGCAGATAATACCGGCGACAGGTCGACCGATCGTAAAAAACTGCACCCACGGCAGCAGAATCGCTAAAATCAAACGCATTTTTCTTTCCCTAAAAATTACTGAACACCGTCACGCAGTTCTGCTTCAGTTGCATTGCGCACATTCATCACTTCTACTTCGAAGTTCAGAATCTGACCGGCAAAAGGATGGTTAGCATCGATGGTCACTTCATCGTCATCGATCGCAGTGATGGTAATCAACAGCGGCTCACCATTCTTATCTTCGATCTGGCAGAGCATGCCCGGCTCGATGTTATCGAAACCGGCAAAAGAATCAGCGTGCACAATCGACACCAACGTCTCATCACGCTTGCCATACCCCTTCTCAGGCTTGATGGTCACGTTAAACTTGTCGCCCTCTTCATGGCCTTCCAGCGCAGCTTCAAGACCCGGTATAATGTTACCTTTACCATGAATGTATGGCAGCGGCTCAGCACCACGGGAACCATCGACAACTTCGTTATCCTGGTTCACCAGGGCATAGTGAAATTCTACAAAGGCGTTTTCGCTAATCTTCATTGTGTTAGGTTCTCTGTTAGTAAAATATCCTGCAACCAGTGGCCGATCGCTTCGACCTCTTCCAGACACAGACCATGATCCACCGGATAGGTTAACCACTGAGGCTGATAACCCAGCTGCTGCAATGTTGTTACCGCCTGCTGCCCAAGAGACAGCGGCACCACATCATCGGCGACACCATGGGCGATTAGAATCGGTAGTGACTTATTCGCGGCGGCGTCCTGATCAGCGATCCGGTCGGCGGTTGCGATATAGGTTGAAAGGGTCAGCAAGCCAGCCAGTCGACGGGGATAGCACAGCGCCGTATGGTATGCCACTGCACCACCCTGGGAGAAACCTGCCAGAACGATTCGGTGTTCCGGCACGCCACGATCTACTTCCCGCTGAATCAAGGCTTCGATCTGGGCAGACGATGCCAGCAAACCTTCAGTATCGATCTTACGTTCGATACTCATCTCCAGAATGTCATACCAGGCAGGCATGACATAACCACCATTAACGGTGACCGGTTGCTGCGGTGCATTGGGGAAAACAAACCGCACCGGCAGCTCTGGTGGCAGCTGCAGTGCCGGTACAACCGGCTCAAAATCACTTCCATCGGCACCTAAACCATGTAGCCAGATAACACTGGCAACCGGAGGCTGAGAAGGCTCGACCTCGACACAAGGCAATAAATTATCTGTCATAGCTATCTCTTAATTGGGCTTTTATTAAGGAGAGAGTCGATCGATATGCCACTGGCCATCGACCAGGTCATAGCTAAAGCGATCATGGAGTCGGTTTTCACGCCCCTGCCAGAATTCGATATGACTCGGGATCAGGCGATAGCCACCCCAGAATTCTGGATGAGGAATATCACCATCCGGATATTGCTGTTGCAGATCAGTCACCGCCTGCTCAAGGGTCTCACGACTATCCACCACCGCACTCTGGTAAGATGCAGCAGCACTAAGACGACTACCCACAGGGCGCTCATTAAAGTATTTACGACCTTGTTCTGCCGGGAGTTTTTCAACCCGTCCCTGAATTCGTACCTGACGCTCCAGACCGTACCAGTAAAACATCAGCTCTGCCTGCGGGTTTTCCGCCAGCTCCTGGCCTTTACGGCTGCGGTAATCGGTATACCAGGCAAAGCCCTGCTCACCGAAGTGCTTCAGCAGCACAATCCGCGCCGACGGCATACCACTCTTACTGGCGGTCGCCAGAGTCATCGAAGTAGCATCGTCGGGACTGTATTCTGTGGCCGTTTCCATCCACTGTGCGAACTGCACCAGCGGGTCTGCCGCCAGCTCTTCACGGCGCAGAGGCTGCGCCACATATTCACGGCGTAACGCTTTGAAATCGCCCTGATCAGATTGACTCATAATTCACTCATTACCTTATCTGTATACTCTGCTTCACAACGGTCTGAGCCGCTACAGAGTCATGTTTCAGCCGGGTATTTCACGGCTATATATCAGGCGCTATAGTACTGCACTATTCGCTTCACATCACTGTGATATGCACCGCCAAACAATAAAAGGTGGTTAAGATAGTGGTACAGATTGTACAGGTCCGCCCGCTGACGCCAGTCTTTTTCAACGCTGCCGGCCTCGGCATACGCGGCATAGAAATCACGGCTAAAGCCACCAAACATCAGAGTCATTGCCAGTTCCGCCTCGGCCCAGCCAAACCAAACTGCGGGATCGATCAGTACAGGTTCGCCACCGGGTCCGATAAGCACATTACCGGACCAGAGGTCTCCGTGCAGCATCACTGCAGGCTGTGACGGTATCAGCTGGGGCAGGCGTTGAGACAGTTGTTCAATCTGGTACTGTTCATTTCGGGTCAGCCTTCCGGTAACAACACAACGCTCTGCCAGCACCTGCAACCGCTGCCGGGCGAAGAAATCATAGCCATCGCTCGCTGGTGTATTCGGTTGTCGGGTACCGCCACAAAAGGTATCCCGACTGAATCCGAAATAGTCGTTTTTTTGCTGATGCTGCAATGCCAGCCCCCGCCCTAAGCGCTGATCATAGTCAGGCACCGGGCCTGCAGCAGGAAGGTACTCCATCAACAAGCAGTCACTGTTTACAAAACAAACCTGGGGAACCCGTAAATAACCGCTACCCTGGCTTTTCAGATGCAACGCCTTTAGTCCCTCAGCTTCCGCCTCAAACAGTTCATAACCGGCGCCAGCCATCTGTTTCAAGACAAGCCTGATCTCTGTGCCTGAGGCCCCCTGCAATGTCAGCAGTAATACACTCGCCACACTGCCACCGCAAAGAGGTTCACTCGCTATCAATCGGAGCCTTTCGCGGACTAACCACCCGGTTAGCGCAGGGGGTATCAAATCTGGCATACTCATACACTCCTCAGGCAGTTTCTGAGCCGCACGCTTTGGCCAGGCATTGCCTTTTATCATCGGGTACAACGGGCTGGTTCATTTATGCAACAAGCTACTCAGGATGTCACCGCATGCCATGAATGTGATCTGCTGATCGCACGCCTGCCTGTAGCAACCGGCCAGGATGTTCTTTGCCCGCGTTGTAATGCCCGTTTATTTTACACCACCGCCAATGGTACCGAACGGGTAATGGCCCTGGCCATTGCCGGACTTATCCTGTTCCTGCCCGCTAACATGCTGCCTATCCTGACCCTGAAAGTACTGGGGCAGAGCCAGAGTGAGATTATACTCAACAGCGCATTATCACTGTTTGATGGCGACCTGTTTCTGGTTGCCATTCTTATTCTGCTATTCGCCATCGTAGTGCCACTACTGCAGTTACTGCTATTATTTTACATCTCGAGCGCGCTGCATTTTCACTGGGGTGGCCGGTTACTGCGACTGGCGATGCACAGCTATCAGCACTTGCGCGGCTGGGGGATGCTGGAAATATACCTGCTGGGGACACTGGTCTCTATCATCAAACTTAAGGATATCGCACAACTTGAGATCGGCCTGGGCCTGTACTGTCTGGCGGCCCTTATACTGATCATCACCCTGAGCAGCATTATGTTTAA
Organism: Amphritea sp. HPY; assembly: GCF_050870985.1. NCBI lineage: Bacteria > Pseudomonadati > Pseudomonadota > Gammaproteobacteria > Oceanospirillales > Oceanospirillaceae > Amphritea > Amphritea sp. HPY. The sequence continues at coordinate 3,565,015 of NZ_CP194015.1, forward strand.
TCCCCACCAGCTGTGGCACCAGATTCACAACCACCGGCGACCGAATCCAGATAAGAGCAAGGGAGTAGCTGATGCCTGAAACAGCATCTTATCGCTCGGCACGACAAGCAGGCTATCTGCTCTGCACTGAGTGCAGCCTGCTCCATACAATTGAGCGGGAGGGCAGTGCTTGCGACCGCTGCGGCGCCCGCCTGCACAGCAGACACCCCAACGCCCTCAGCCACAGCTGGGCCTGCCTCGCCGCTGCGGTGCTACTGCTATTACCTGCAAACCTGTTACCGATTATGACCTTCCGGTCATTCGGCAAGGGCGAACCCAGCACTATCATCAGCGGGGTTCTCGATCTGCTAGAGCACGATATGCTGTTTATCGCCCTGATAGTACTGATCGCCAGCATCGTAGTTCCGGTGTTGAAGATCCTGGCCCTGACCATACTGCTCTGTACCGTACAGTTTGGCTGGGTAACTAATCTGCGGCAGAAAACTCTGATGTACCGGCTAGTCGAGTGGATCGGCCGCTGGTCGATGCTTGATATATTTGTTATCGGTATCCTTGTGGCACTGGTACAGCTAGGAAATATCGCCACCATCGAAGGTAACCAGGGTGCAACTGCCTTCGCCACAGTGGTACTGTTAACTATGTTTTCCGCAATCAGTTTTGATACCCGACTGATCTGGGATAATGGCTCACCCGCACAACACAGGGACGACACAGAGTCGGTTCAAGAGGACAAAACATGACCCGGGAGCACGATGATTCACCGGCAACTCCAGTGATAAAAAAGCACCACGGACCGTCTGTGGTCTGGTTACTGCCGCTGCTTGCCGCAATGATCGCCGGCTGGCTGGTCGTAAAAAGCTATCAGGAAGCGGGGATCATGATCGAAGTTCAGTTCGATTCCGCGCAAGGGCTGGAAGCCGATATCACTCAAGTTATGTATCGGGGCCTGCCCACCGGCAAAGTCAAAAGCCTGCAGCTGAATGATGACCTGCAGAGTGTCACTGCAATCATTGAGATGGCCGCTGAGACCGAGGACGTACTGGTTCAGGGTGCTCGTTTCTGGCTGGTCAAACCCCAGGTTTCCCTCAGCGGTGTGCGTGGTCTCGAAACCCTGTTTTCCGGCTACTATATCGAGTTTCAACCAGGTACCGGCGACGAAACAAAAAAGTTTGTTGCTGATAACGAACCACCACCGCCATTGCGCAATCAGGCCGGTCTTTATATATCCCTGATTGCCGATTCCGCACAATCTATCTATCGTGGCGCCAAAGTATTTCACCGCCAGATCGAAGTCGGCGAAGTGATCGACTTCAGGCTTGCCAGCAACGGAAAACAGGTCCATGTTGACCTGCATATAGACCCGGCATACAGCCACCTGATCAATAACCGTACCCGTTTCTGGAATGCCAGCGGCGTCACCCTGAAAATGGACCTGCCCCAGATTGAAGTCCATTTTAATTCCCTGGCATCGATCATCGCAGGAGGCATAAGCTTCTACACCCCGGCGGGAGAAGAGCAGCCTTTAGACAGCAACAGAACATTCACCTTATATAACGATTATGAAGCCGCTGAGGATGGCGTCAGGGTCAGCGTTGAGTTTTCCGCACGCACACCGCTGCATGAAGGCACCCGGGTGGTCAGCCAGGGAATTGAAATTGGCCGGGTGCAGCGGCTCGAATTCAGTCCGGACCTGAGTACCCAGACCGCTTATCTGCTGATCGATCCCAGGGCAAAGCCCCTGCTCCGCGCCGGCAGCCGTTTCTGGCTACCCGAGCCGCAGTTTTCTCTGTCACAGCTAAAGCAGGTCAGTGAGCTGATCACTGGCAAAGCGATAGAGATGCAACCCGGCCCTGGCGCCCCACGTTTTAAATTCACTGCGTTGAATACACCTCCGGCAAAGCAACCAGGCCCTCCCGGTCTGGACATTCAGCTGGTCAGCGACCAGCTAGGCTCTCTCAGCTACGGCTCACCAATTTTGTATCGTCAGATTCCAGTGGGAGAGATCCGTGGCTATGAACTGATTGAAGGTGGTCATAAAGTACTGATTCACGGCACCATCAAGCCAGAACACGCCGCGCTGGTAAAACAACACAGTCGATTCTGGAATAGCAGTGGAATTAAGTTCAGCGCCGGAACTGACGGCGTAAAACTGGAAACCGGCTCGGCTGCCACTGTCATCAGTGGCGGTATCAGCTTTTTCACACCGCACACCCGGGAACAGAAAGAGATCACACCGGAGCACCGCTTCCATCTATTCAATAACTTCGATAATGCCAGTAACCAGGGACGCCTGCTGTACCGCGAAAATGCAGGTAAGCTGCCTCTGCGTCTGAAAGCCGAATCACTGGGCTCTGTCAGCGTTGGCTCACCGGTTCTGTTTAAGCAGGTCGAGGTAGGTAAGGTCAGCCATTACGCGCTGGCAAAAGATGGCAATAACGTGATCATCCATCTGCTAATTGATGCCACTTATAAACACCTGGTAACCGATCAGAGCAGATTCTGGAATGCCAGTGGTATAACGGCAGAACTTAACCTGCAGGGCGTGGATCTGCGTACAGAATCCATTGCCGCCCTGCTCGACGGAGGCATCGCCTTCGCCAACCTGAATCGGCCCGGCAATGCAGCTAAGCCAAGGCAACTATTCACCCTGCACCCCAATGCTGAAAAGGGACTGCAGCAAGGCCCGACGATTAAAGTAAGCTTTGCCGCCGGACCTGATCTGTCAAATGGTGCTGAAGTTCGCTACAAAGGCCTGGAGATGGGCCGGGTGGAACAGGTCAGTTTAACCGGTGCAGATGGCAGTATTGAGGCCACTATTGCTCTCAACCAACAAGGCGCGTTACTGGCTCGCCGGGGCAGCCAGTTCTGGATTGCCGAGCCGGCGATATCGCTGGCAGGAATCGACAACCCCCAGGCGCTGCTATTTGGCAACCATATCGAGGCACTGCCTGGTACCGGCGATCCGGTAACTACATTCTCAGGCCAGCCCTCCCCACCGACACGACCGCAACCGGCCGGACTCAACATCATCCTCGAAACACCGCAACTGGGATCAATTGAACTGGGGAGCCTGCTCTACTACAGAGGCATTCCGGTCGGCAAAGTGACCGGCTATGAGCTGAGTGAAAACAAACAGAAGGTCGAACTCTATGCCAATATCCAGCCACGCTACAGCGAGCTGGTCACCCACGCCAGCCGCTTCTGGGAAATAAGCGGTTTCAGTGCTGAATTCGGGCTGTTCAGTGGTCTGGAGCTGAAAACCGATAACCTGGATAGTTTCGTCAGAGGCGGCATCGCCTTTATCAATCCGACAGAGGCCCCTGCTGCTGCTGCAGACAGTCGCTTCAAGCTGAACAGCCAGGCTCCGAATTGAAGATGATGATCAACGTCCAACAACCAGCAGTCCAGTTATGCCGTTTGATAACACTGCTGGCCTGCTGCCTGCTGCTCAGCGGTTGTATCGCCGGTGGTCAAAGCTCGTTTCAGATCACCGATCTGGCCAAGTCCGATATCGATAATGTCACCGACATGCATATCAACGAGGTCCGTAATCTGACCCTCGAGCTGATGGTCAAGCTATATAAACGCAACCCCCGCGAGCTGGCCAAAGCAGTACCGGGGACCACTATCAATGACCGAATCAGGCAACTGTTCAACAAACCCCGTGCCGATGGCTTTTCAGAACTGAGAGGACTGGACGGCACCGCCGCCATCCCACTTGCGTTTGATCCACAATTTGGCGGCGATCGGGTTTTTGCCCTGATGGCCGGAATTAGTGGCATGCTGCACGCCTCATATAACAATCAATATGAGTTCTTTATTCTCGACGAACTGGACCAGCAGAAATTATATAACAGCGCTCGTAATCTAGAAGCGATCGCCTGGCGCCTTAACAACCGCCGGGATGCCGGAGGCGGGCTGTTTATTCTCAGCAACGGCACGACCCCGAACGGCATAAGAAACCTCAGCTACGAGCGTCAGTTCGGCAAAATGATCGCCCTGCAAGACATGATGGCTCTGCTGATCGCCGACGGTACAAATCGGACTATAACTAAAATCGTGCATAGCGCGGCTTCTATGACTTTGTTGCCAATTTGATTACTGCAGAGCTTGGCGAAAAGTGGCTAGAACGCGGCTGCGCCGCTTGCCAGAACGTGACGCTAGCGTCACTGCTAGTAGCTAGAAAAATCAAAAACTGAAAAGCGGAAAGCGGAAAGCGGAAAGCGGAAAGCCATTAATTCACGAGCCAGATTTTCTCCAATGGATAACGCATTAAAAGCTGGGCTGCCTCTCTGTTAAGGAAAGAGCAAATAAGTTTTCCAATGCAACAAAATCTCCGTTGAAGCGTATTGCTGCCATACTTTAACCAGACTCTTGTGGAGTATGGTGTTGTATGAACTATCAACATAAATCGCTGGATTTTGATCGTCTGGCAGAGTTGGCACGTACCAAACCTCAAGTACTGGAGCGTTACCTGCGGTTGAAGGTTAATCAGATAATTGCCGGGGCAAAGCCTGAAGAGAGGATTCGCTTGCGGCATTTACAGTTTCGTATCGACAGTGTCAAACACCGGGCTAAAACACCGCTTGCCGCCTGTATAAAAATCTCTCAAATGATGCATGATGAGCTTTGGTGCTTAAGACAAGCATTAAGTAGTGGCGCTAATTCCGCTTCAAACTCAAACTCAAACTCAAACTCAAACTCAAACTCAGCAAATGTATCAGCGCAGGTAGACAGCAAGCCGCGATCCCGCGGCAAAGTTGTACCACTGCATCGTTCTGGTAAATTTAACGCCTGAACCGATCTGTTCAGGTTTTCGTCGGCCAGTAAACCAGCAGCCCCGTTAACGCAGTGACGCTGTATAAGAAGAACCAACGCTCCCTTCATTTCGCACTGTGCTTCTGCCTCTTTCTTAACAAACTATTCGTTGATCTCAGCTTTATATTTAGTTAATATATTAACTAAATATCGGAGATATAAATGAATATTAAACTGTCTGTTGTTGATCAATCCCCGGTCCATGGCTCCCACCCGGCCATTGACGCCCCTAACCTGACCGTTCAATTGGCAAAAGCCTGCGACGAGCTGGGCTATTACCGCTACTGGGTAGCTGAACACCATGACAGCATCCATTTCGCTATCCCATGCCCGGAAATAGTGGTCGCAGCCATCGCCAGTGCAACTAAAAATATCCGTGTCGGTAGTGGTGGCGTTATGCTGACCCACTACAGTCCGCTGAAAGTGGCTGAAAGCTTTAAAATGATGGCAACATTATTCCCGGATCGTATCGACCTGGGTATCGGCCGCGCCCCCGGTGGTACCGGTCTGACATCCCACGCCCTGGCCTTCCCACATGAGCCTCATCATGGTGATATGTACGGCCATCAGGCACAGGAACTAAAGGGGTTTATTGAAGGCAATCTGCCAAAAGACAACCCTTTCCACAGTATTAAAGTACTGCCGGACACCAGTCCTCAACCGGAACTCTGGATGCTGGGTTCAAGTGGCGGCAGTGCAGGTCTTGCCGGACATCTGGGCTATAACATCGCTCTGGCACGGTTTATTGATCCGGATAACTGCCGCCCTGCAATCTTCACCGAATACATGGAACAGTGGAAACGAGCAGGCCACGAAACAACGCCTAATAAGATGCTCGGCATCGCCTGTATTTGTGCATCAACTGAAGAAGAAGCCAAGCTACGTGCCGGCACTGCGGTGTACCGTAAGCTGGCTGCTCAGCTGGGCATGCGGGAAGCCTTTCTCACCCCCTCAGAAGTTCAGGATCGCTACCAGCAGCTTTCTGTCAGCCAGCAAGCTGATTACGATCAGATCCTCAAAGGCTATACCGTGGGCACGCCGGAGCAGTGCGCTGAAGAGATCAACCAACTGGCAAAAGAGTTTGACTGCGATGAGGTCACTACCGTGACCGTGACCCACAGCTTTGAAGACCGGCTGGACAGTTACCAACTACTGGCACAAGGGTTATGAAATCAGACCGCGGCTTTGCTTGGGAGAAGCTAGATCGCGGCTGCGCCGCTAGCTAGAACGGAAGGCAAGCCTTCCTGCTAGTTGCTAGAAAATTCAAATGAGAAAAGCCATTGATTCACGGATCAGTGGCTTTTTATTGTTTAGGTAATAGTAAGTATCTGCTTTGTGCCAATAATGACCTTTGGGTACAGCGGGAGTATTGCGCTTAGGAGTTGAATTCGCGGTCATTTTCTTTTGATTCCCCTTTCCAATTCAAAGTCATATTTGAGATAACGCTCGGTAATAGAGTATATAAGAAAGGCTGGAGCTATTATCAGAAACACATTGATGTCTTTATTTTCTTCCAAATACAATATCTCTCCCGTTAATCCAAGCGATGATAGGGCACTGTAAAATAAGACAAAAATCCCAATACAAACAATGGAGTATGAGAATATATTGATAAAGCTAACTATTTGTCTTGTAGATAATAATTTCAAAATCTGGAACTCTGAATTATTGATACTTCGATTTATTCCAGCATCCTTATATTGTAATGTCTATTATTCGAGCTGAATCCTTTACTTAAATTGGGCACCATATTTCTGGATGAGTGACTATTTCTGACTGTTTTATGGCAAACAACCTAAATGCCTGAAGGTCTGCTTTGGCCGGAAGCAGACTATAACGAAGATAGTGCATAGCGCCGCTTCAATAGCTTCGCTATCAATTTGATCATGACAGGTTTGGGAAACAGTCAATAGAACATGCATTCCCGTTGCACGGGTATAAAAAAACCGCCAACTGGCGGTTTTGATTTTTCTAGCAACTAGCAGTGACGCTTGCGCCACGTTCTGGCAAGCTGCGAAGCGGCGATCTAGCCACTCCCCTTACTAAAGCGCCTTCGTCACAGCCTACTGCTTCATTTCCTTAATAAACTGATCAGACTGCTGGATAGATCGCTGCATTTCTGCGACTAAGCGATCGATATCCTGTTTAATGCCTGCAAATTCACCTTTCAGGGAGCCGATGGCCCGGGCATTAAGATTGTGTTTCAGGTACAGAGTATTATCCAGCAGGGCTGACAGTACCGGCTGCATCTTTGACTCGGCACGTTTCAGGCTGGTGTGCAGGGTTTTGTAGCGGGCTTTGGTATCGCGCAGGGAGCGGGCGCTCTGACTACGCAGTTTCTGGCTGGTGTACTGATCAAGTTCATCCTGCCACTCTTCGAACAGCGCTTCAGACACATCTTCCACCTGACGAATATTATCGCTGACCTCTTCTGCTGCCGCGACACTATCGTCATACTCAGACTGCAGATCGTTATACACCTCTTCCAGTTCGCCGCCATCGAAATTAACCACCGTGCGGAACTGCTCCAGCGCTGACAGGAATTGTTCCTGCGCGTCATCCTGAGCGTTGCGGGTATCTTCCACCCGATCCACCAGAATATCCCGCTTGTGAACCCCTACCTGTTCCATCGCCGAGTAATAAGCGCTCTGACAGCCACTGACCAGTGGTATGGTCAGGCCAAGGGCACAAACCAGAATAAAACGTTTCATCTGAATATCCTTAATCGTTCTTTAAAACCGGGTGGTTGATATGGATCTTACTGGTTTTATGGTTTTCGTTCAGCTCCAGACAGATATCGGCCCGACCCGGCATCTCTTGCAGCATATTCCGCGTCAGCCGTTCATAGTGCTGAATAAAGCGTTTGATCTGGGCTTCATCCATAATCCGCAGGTGCTGTGTTGGCTGCTGAGTGTCATAGATGTACTTCACCCGCTCGGCCAGTTTCTTTTCCTGCTGGGAGCGCCAGCTGAACACCGCTTCCATGCTCGGCACTTTCAGCATCACCAGCACATCGATCATATCGAACAACTCTTTATAAGGCCCTGCCAGCTGATCGTTAACATAGTTACGCCAGCACCCATCGGGGTCCTCATCTGCTTCCAGACTATTTACCGGTTGCTGCAATTCTGCTGTATTTTGCGCATGAGCACCGACACACCAGCCTTCCAGCACGACGATGTCGGCTTCTCCGCTCCACTCCTGCCACAAAGCAGGGGAGCAGCGGTCGTCGATCGATTTATCAAATGCAGGAATCTTGACGATCTGCTCAGCGCCACTTTTAAGGTCCCGTAACAGCTCTATACCAAGCGAGACATCATGGGTACCGGGAACGCCGCGGGGTTGTAATAACGGATGAACAGTCGTCGCCAGCTGCTCCCGCTCAGCCCGGGTTTTATACAGGTCATCGATTGACAGACCAACGACTTTGAGTCCGAAGCCATCTTCCAATATAACTTCGAGCAGATTAAACAGGGTCGATTTACCCGCTCCCTGGGCACCATTAATACCCACGACTAAAGGTCCCTGCTGTTGCTCTTTACGCGCCACCAGCCAAGCCCCCAGCGGGACGTAGATAGATTCCAGTAACTCCACCAGCCCGATATCCACTTTAAGGGTTTCCAGGGTCGAGGCAAACGCCTGCTCAACCGCCTGTACCGCCTGACGGCGAACTTCAGGACTGAGACAAAGCTGATCCTCGGGCCATTGTGTAAGTAAAGTCATGAATCCCTCTGTATTCTGAAAATAAGCGGTTCCCCGATCTGTGGCATCGGGTAAATGTATTCTGGCCGACTATCGCTAGCGGTTGCGGTGATCCCGCAACCAGCGCACAACGGCATCAATCTGTTCAGATTCCATCAGCGACGGAGCATGTACCATACCCTTAATCCGGTACAGGTCCAGCTCCGGTTTATATTGCTGCATCTGCGCCACGGTCTCCGCGTTTAGCACATCGGATTGATCACCCCAGATCAACAGCTGTGGACAAGTCACCTGCTGCCATATCGGTTGCAGGTCAATATCCTGATCTTGCGCCGCCTGGGTCGCCTGCGCCAGTCGCGGATCATAATGCAGCGCCAGCTCATCATCAGCCAGTTGACGATGACCATGCTGAGCCAGGTGACGCCATTGCTGATCGCTCAGGCCGGCGTAGGCGGTATAGGTCCGGCGCATATATTGCTCCACCTGATCAGGGTTGGCAAAACGATGATCGCCCAGGTACTGACTGATACGCTGCAACGCCTGCTGCGGGATAAAGCTTCCGATATCATTCAGTACCAGGCTACGGATTGGCGAGTTAGGCAGCGCCGCCAGGCACATACCAATGATACCGCCCATCGAAGTGCCGACCCAGTCCACCTTATTCACATCAAGCCGGGCCAGCAGCGCGGTAATATCTCCCAGGTACTGGGGAATATCATACGCAACCCCTTCCGGCAGCCAGTCACTTTGGCCTCGGCCGGTAATATCAGGGCAGATCACCCGATAGTCGCGGGACAGAGCCAGCGCCAGATCATCAAAGTCACGACTGTTACGGGCCAGGCCATGCACACATACCAGCACCCGATCATTGTCGGCATTGCCCCACTCGTGATACACCATACGGTGAAACCCCTGTGGATTAAGCGCTAATACTGAACTGGTCCGCATGCCCTGCTCCTTCCTGTCACTACCATTTGCATTCGATCGGTTGATCCAACCTGTATCAAACTACCAGCTAGTAAAGAATTGTAAAGAATTGCCTTAACTGATGCTTCGGCCGGATAATGTGTATTATGATTCACTTATATACCTGCCTTTAGGAAGGGGGTTGTTAGCACCTTCCTTAGATCTGACATGGACCCGATAATGGCCGCCACTGATGAGACTTTTTTCCAGCGTAACAAGGGCTGGATACTACCGATTGTTATATTACTCTTCGCGGTAATACTATTTGCGGTGCTGAAGGCCACTAAGCCGACAGCGCCGTCACGCCCGGTACAGGAAAAGCAGTGGAATGTTAAAACCGTGCCCGCCCGCTTTGAGTCCCGCCAACCCCGGCTGACACTTTATGGAAAAGTCGAATCGCCCCGTAGCAGTACGTTATCGTCCTCTGTGACCGCTTATGTCGCAGAACAGGCTATCGCCGAAGGTAACCGGGTCAGCGCCGGCCAACTGCTGATTCAGCTGGATAACAGGGATGCTCAACTGCTGTTGACTCAACGCCAGGCCGACGTTGATCGCATCAACGCCCAGATCGAAGCAGAGAAGGTACGTTACCAGTCAGACCTGAAGGCATTGCGGATCGAACGCGAGCTGGTCAGCATCACGCAACGCACCCTGGAACGTTTTAAAAATCTGAGCAGCCGTCAGGCCGCCAGCCAGAACCAGCTGGATGAAGCCCGCCGCACCAAACAACAACAAGCCCTGTCGCTTAACAGCCGCGAACAATCGATTGCCGATCATCCCAACCGGATGGCCCAGCTCACCGCACAGCAGCAACAGGCCAGCGCCTTGCGGGACAGCGCCGCGCTGGATCTGGAGCGCACGTCGATCAGGGCGCCCTATGCCGGCAGGATCGCCAGCATCAGTGTTGCCCCGGGGGACCGTGTCCGCAGCGGCGATACGCTGTTATCGATCTATAATGACAGAAACCTTGAGATTCGCGCCCAGATACCCAGCCGTTTTCTGCCCCGTATTCGCAGCCAGCTGGCGGCAAGTGCCAGCATAATCGCCCGCGCAGAGCTGGATGGTCAGACTCTCGATCTGCAACTGGACCGCCTGGCGGGTGAAGTTGGCAGCGGCCGGGTCGGTGTCGACGCCTTGCTTCGGGTGGTCAGCTCCGGTTTCAGCCTGGAACCAGGACGCGCTATCGCTCTCGATGTAGCGCTGCCCGCCATCGATCGGGTTCTGGCCCTGCCTCCCCAGGCAATCTATGGCACCGATCGACTCTACAGCGTAACCCGGGGCCGGCTCGAATCCCACCGTATCATTAAGGTTGGTGACACCATCGACAGCCAGGGTAAACCGATCATTTTGGTACGCAGCGACAGCCTGCAAAGCGATGATCAGATACTGGCGACTCAGTTACCCAACGCAATCTCAGGCCTGCTGGTTAAGGTCGTCGGGGCCGGTCCTTTGCCAGAGTCTGAGCCCCGCGTCGAATCAGCCCCCACTACTGCGCCATCGGCGGAGCCCGATCAGCAAGCAAAAAACGCCGCGGAGTAAGTGATGAAACAGTATCAGGGTCCGTTGCAAAATCTGACCGCGGTTTTCACTGAACACCGGGTCGCCTCTAATCTGCTGATGATGCTGATGATTCTTGCCGGAGTCTGGGGGCTTAAAAAACTCAACACTCAGTTTTTCCCCAGCTTCGAACTGGATGTAATTACTATCGCAGTACCCTGGAGCGGCGCAGCGGCAGAAGATGTCGAGCGCTCCATTGTGCTGCCGATCGAACGCGAGCTGAAAGCGGTCAACGGCATCGACAACATCTATTCCACCGCGACCCAGGGCGCAGCTTCGATCCGCCTTGAGCTGGAAGAAGACAGTGATATCGCTTATATCCAGGATGAGGTAAAACAGAAAATCGACGGTATCTCGAGCCTTCCCAGTGATTCAGAAGAGCCGGTGGTGCAACAGATCATTCGCTATGAAAATATAGCCAGCATACTGCTTACCAGCCCCAGGACATCACAACAGGAGCTACGCACACTGGCCCGTCAGTTTGAAAGGGAACTGCTAGACCAAGGCATTCGCAAAATCGATTTCATAGGCATGCCGGAAGAAGAGATCGCGATCCAGATATCCTCCGCTCAGCTCCATGAACTAGGCATGACCCTGGGCGCTGTCGCCCAGGTAATCGATCAGCGCAGTGTCGATCTGCCGGCAGGTACTGCCGCTAAAGGCGATGGATCCCGTCAGGTACGCAGCCTGAACCAGCAGCGGGATGTCGATGGCTTTGAGCAGCTGCCCCTGCTGACTGAGCGGGAAGGCCGCTTAGTCCGGCTCGGCGATATTGCCGACATTCAGTGGCGCAGCCAGGACAACCAGACCTTTCTCACTTACAAGGGCCAGCCGGCCATTCAGCTGAAACTACGCCGCACCGAAAGCGATGACACCCTGCAGGCAGCAGCCATCATGCAGGAATGGCTGGCGCAACGCACCCCGACCCTGCCGCCGGATATCCAGCTGATCACTTTTGACGCCCGCTTTACCGCAATACAGGACCGCATCAACCTGTTGCTCAAGAACGGCCTGGGCGGACTGGTGCTGGTTATCGCTATCCTGTTCCTGTTTCTCAACGCCCGGGTGGCATTCTGGGTCACGGTGGGCATTCCGGTATCATTTCTGGCCACAATCGCTGTGCTGTATGGCATTGGTGGCAGCATCAATATGATCAGCCTGTTCGGTATGATTATGGCGCTGGGTATCATTGTCGATGATGCTATTGTCGTCGGCGAAGACACCCTGACCCACCTGCAGATGGGCGAACCCGGCCTGCAGGCGGCCATCGGCGGTGCCCACCGTATGCTGCCACCGGTCATGGCATCATCGCTCACCACCATCGCAGCTTTTCTTCCATTGCTGCTGATCGGGGGTAACATAGGTAACATCCTGATCGACATTCCAACGGTGGTGATCTGCGTTATCGTCGCCTCGGTGGTGGAGTGCTTCCTGATCCTGCCCGGCCATCTGCACCACAGTCTGCACCGGGCGGAAGACCTGCACCCATCAAACCTGCGCCTGAAGCTCGACGCCGGTTTTAACAACTTTAAGGAAAACCGTTTCCGGCGCTGGGTAGAAAACGCTATCGAGTTCCGCTGGATCACACTGTCTATTGCCATCGCTGCCTTTATTATCGCGATAGGCCTGGTCAACAGTGGCCGGATCAAGTTCACTTTCTTCCCGGCGGTTGAACTGGAAACGATGAACGCCAACATTCAATTTGCGGCGGGAACCGATCCGCTGCATGTCGATAATTTCATGCAGCACCTTGACCGCACCCTGAGCGAAACAGAACAGGAACTGGGTGGCAATCTGGTGGTGATGGCGCTGCAACAGCACCGCAAAACCAACTCCAACCGGACCAGTGAACGCAGCGGGCTGGGCGATGAGTTCGGCTCGCTCTATGTGCAGCTATCACCCATTGACGACCGGGATGTTACTAACTCTGAATTCATCAAGCGCTGGCGCAGTAAAATTCAACTGCCCGCGGGTATCGAAAAGTTCACTATCGACCTGAACCGAACGGGACCAGCGGGCAGATCCCTTGAGGTGAAGCTTACCGGCACAGATATCGATAGCCTGAAAGCCGCGTCACTGGAGGTTCAGGACACCCTGCGCAAGTATAACGGCGTCAGCAATGTCGATGATGATCTGCCGTTTGGTAAACCCCAGCTGATCTATCAACTGACCCCGGCGGGCAAAACCGCCGGACTCAATCTGAATAGCGTCGGTCGCCAGTTACGATCAGCCTTCGACGGTCAGCTGGTACAGATTTTCCACCGCGGTGAGGATGAGATAGAGGTCAGAGTAGTACTGCCCGACAGTGAGCGGGATCGTCTCAGTGCCCTGGAACAGCTACCGATTTTACTGCCCGACGGCAGCAGCGCTCCGCTGGCTAACATTGTCGAGTTCAGCGATAAACAGGGACTGGACCGGCTACAACGGGTCAACGGCCAGCTGGCGATCAATGTCTCGGGGGATCTCGATGAGGCAGTAGCCAATGCCAATGAAATAATCGCCGACTTCCGCGCCGGACAGTTACAACAGATTATTGCTGATTACGGTATTCAGGCCAGTTTTGAAGGGCGTAATAAGAATCAGCGTGAAACTATGGCAGATATGCAGATGGGCCTGTTACTGGCACTGACGTTGATCTTTATCATCCTGAGCTGGGTGTTCGCGTCCTACAGCTGGCCGCTGGCGGTAATGCTGGCGATTCCCCTGGGCCTGACCGGCGCTATCGCAGGCCATCTGCTGACCGGTCAGAATCTGACCATACTGTCACTGTTTGGTTGCTTCGGACTATCCGGTATTGTCATCAACGACTCTATCGTCCTGATCACTTTCTATCAGAAGTTGCGTAAAAAGGGCGTCGCGGTCCACGAGGCTATCGTTGAAGCTGCCTGTCAGCGTTTGCGAGCTGTACTGCTGACCTCGCTAACCACCATTGCAGGTCTTACGCCGATCCTGTTTGAAACGTCACTGCAGGCCCAGTTCCTGATCCCGATGGCAACCTCAATCGTTTTTGGTCTGGCTTTTGGCACCGTGCTGATCCTGCTGGTTGTACCATGCCTGCTGGTAATACTGGAAAACGGCAAAGCACGATTTCAGATTTTTACGGGGGCGATGAGCTCTAAAAGTTCTTAACCCCCCCCTGCAACCGACATAAAAAATCCCGGCATGGCCGGGATTTTTTTATTGACTGTATTCAACCAGCTCTGCGTACATGGTTGTTGATGTAATCAGAAATAGCGGCAACATCATTGAGATTCAGTTCGAGAAACTTCAGACCAAACTCATATTCGATCTGAGACAAACGCCTGACATGAACCAGCCGACACAGTTTGCTGAACGCCTGACTGGGCAGGTCAAAGCTGAGCTGGTGCTCGCCACCTTCGCCCTGGGAATTTTCCAGAGCCAACGCCTGAGCCAACTCGCCATCGCCTTTAATAGTTACGCCACCAAGGCTGATATCGATAATCCGGGCGTGGGTATTGTCACCGTGAGTTCCAACCTTCACCTCAAGGCTTGTAACAACCCGAGGGTGTAATCGACTATCTGCAAGCACTTTCCACTGCCTCCTTACACTTCCCCCACTCCTTCAAGATTATGATGTTAATTTTAATTTGTCACCTTTTTAGCCGATGATCCGGCTTAATTTCGTAGCATTACGGGTTAAAGCCGCTATTCCATTGGCCTGAAAGCCGCCATCCGGTATAATTTCCGCTCTTTTATCCACCGCAAAACCGGGCATACAACAAGGTTATTCCATGAATCCAGATTTGCAGAAGCTGCAACCTTATCCATTTGAGAAACTGGCTAAGTTGAAAGCGGCCGTTACACCACCTGCCGAACTCGAGCATATCGCCCTTTCCATCGGCGAGCCGAAGCATCCGTCACCTATGTTCGTGATGGAAGAGTTTACTCGCAATCTGGATAAGCTGGCTAACTACCCCACTACGGCCGGCGTACCAGAACTGCGTCAGACTATTGCCGATTGGTGCGGCCGTCGTTTTAACCTGCAGCCAGGTTCACTGACCGCCGCAGATAATGTGTTGCCGGTTAACGGCACCCGGGAAGCGATCTTTGCTTTCACGCAGGCAGCGATCGCCCGTACTCCGGATAGCGAAGACGCACCGTTAGTGGTCTCGCCTAACCCGTTCTATCAGATCTATGAAGGGGCTGCGTACCTGTCCGGTGCCGAGCCTTACTACCTGAGCTGTATCGCAGAAAACAACTTTGTCCCTGATTTCGATGCGGTGCCCGAGGCTGTATGGCAGCGTTGCCAACTACTCTATCTGTGTTCACCAAGTAACCCGACCGGGGCAGTGACTGACGCAGAAACGCTGGCTAAACTGATCAACCTGTCTGACAAGCACGACTTTATCGTGGCGTCGGATGAGTGCTACTCAGAAATCTATTTCGATGAAGAGCAGCCCCCTGTCGGCCTGCTGGAAGTCTGCGCACAGATGGGACGCAACGATTACAAAAACTGTGTTGTTTTCCACAGCCTGTCCAAGCGCTCGAATCTGCCTGGTTTGCGTTCAGGATTTATCGCCGGTGATGCTGCTCTGATCAAACCGTTTCTGAGTTACCGCACCTATCACGGTTGCGCCATGTCTCTGCCGACACAAATGGCCAGCATCGCAGCCTGGAATGATGAAGCTCATGTCCTGGAAAATCGTGATAAATACCGCGCCAAATTTGACGCAGTGATCGAAATACTGTCGCCAGTGATGGATGTTAAGCTGCCGGATGCCAGCTTCTACCTCTGGGCCGGCACGCCGATCGACGACGATACGTTCGCGCAAGGTCTGTTCGAGCAACAAAACGTGACCGTGTTGCCTGGCCGTTATGTATCCCGTGAGTCCGACGGCATACTGCCGGGCGCTGGCCGGGTGCGTATGGCTCTGGTTGCGACTCTGGAAGAGTGCGTTGAAGCAGCGTGGCGTATCCGTCGCTATGTAGAATCCCTGCAAGGATAACTGAGAGGAAAACTACGATGACTACACTGTACGGTATTCCTAATTGCGATACGGTTAAAAAGGCCCAGCGCTGGCTGCAGGCAAACGGTATTGAATTCAGTTTCCATGATTTCCGTAAAGACGGTCTGGAACAGCAACAACTGGAGCAATGGGCTGCAACCCTTGGCTGGGAAACCCTGCTAAACAAACGCAGCACCAGTTGGCGCCAACTGGACGACGAGATAAAAAACAACATTGATGAACAGAGTGCGATCCGCGAAATGCTGATTAGCCCAACCCTGATCAAGCGCCCTTTACTGGAGCTAAATGGTCAGTACCAGGTGGGTTTTAAAGAAGCCAACTACGCGTCCCTGTTCTGATTCAAATTTATACGTTCTATGGAGTTACAAACGATGACAACTTTTGCATTTGGCCTGGGTATTGGCACTCAATCTTCCACTGGCGAACTATTAGAAGTTTACTTTAACCAGCCTCTGCTGAACCCGTCTGATGAGCTGATCAAAGCAGTATCCGACAAGCTCGGTTACACCGGTGGCAATCAGGCGATCGAACTGAACGCAGCACAACTGACCGATCTGGAAGGTGCATTCCTGTCCGTTGACGCTGAAGACCAGGCCGAGATCGTTGAGATCTGTAAAGGCACCGCCCAGCCGATGATCCTGACCATTCTGGAGACGGATGCTGATCCTGAAACAACGGCTGAGGTTTACCTCAAGCTATCCCTGCTGTCCCAGCGTCTGGTCCAGCCACACGGCCTGAACCTGAACGGCATGTTCGGTAAACTACCAAACGTTGCCTGGACTAACGAAGGCGCAATTTCCCTGGCCGATCTGCCAAAGCGTCAGCTGGCCGCCCGTGCCCAGGGTCGTATCATCGATGTTCACTCGGTTGATAAGTTCCCGAAAATGGCTAACTACGTTGTTCCTGCTGGCACTCGTATTGCTGCAACTTCCCGTGTTCGTCTGGGCGCTTACGTCGGCGAAGGCACTACCGTAATGCACGAAGGTTTCATCAACTTCAATGCCGGCACTATGGGTGTAAGCATGGTTGAAGGCCGTATCTCTGCAGGCGTTGTAGTCGGTAACGGTTCTGACCTGGGTGGCGGCTGCTCTACTATGGGTACACTGTCCGGCGGTAACAATGTGGTTATCTCTGTCGGCGAAAACTGCCTGCTGGGCGCTAACGCTGGTCTGGGTCTGCCACTGGGCGATCGCTGTACTGTTGAAGCAGGCCTGTACGTTACTGCCGGCTCTAAAGTCAGCCTGCTGGATGACCAGAACAACGAAGTCGGTACAGTAAAAGCAGCTGATCTGGCTGGCAAACCTGACCTGCTGTTCCGTCGCAACTCGCTTAACGGCCGTATCGAAGTGAAGACCAACAAGTCTGCAATCGAGCTAAACCAAGAGCTGCACGCACACAACTAAGCAAGCCTGGTTGTACCTGCCGGGATACTGTCACAAGACGGTATCCCCATTCCCCCGCTAAAGTATTCCCTAAGGTATTTCGATGACCACTCACTCCCCCACTGTTGAACTCGCTAAGGCACTGATCTCTCGCCGCTCAATCACTCCGGAAGACGCCGGTTGTCAGGAGCTTCTGATCGAACGCCTGGTAAAGATGGGTTTTCATATCGAGCGACTGCAGTTTGAAGAGGTTACTAACCTGTGGGCTCGCCGGGGTACCGAAGGACCACTATTCTGCTTCGCCGGGCATACCGATGTAGTACCAACCGGTCCGGAAGAGAGCTGGGATCACCCTCCGTTTGATGCCGTCATTGAAGAAGGTTTTCTCTACGGTCGCGGTGCTGCCGACATGAAAGGCGGACTAGCAGCTTTTATGACCGCTCTGGAACGCTTTATCGAGCACCACCCGGATCATGACGGCTCTATCGCATTGCTGATCACCAGCGATGAAGAGGGCCCGTTCGTTAATGGCACGACCCGGGTTATCGATCATCTGGAAGCACGCAACGAAAAGATCACCTGGTGCATCGTCGGCGAGCCTTCCAGCACCACATTGGTCGGCGATGTGATCAAAAACGGGCGTCGTGGCTCGATCAGCGGCGATCTCACTATTCGCGGTAAGCAGGGCCACGTTGCCTATCCGCACCTGGTAGAAAATCCTATCCACCTGTCAGCTCCGGCACTTAATGATCTGGCGACAGAAAAGTGGGACGACGGTAACGAATTCTTCCCGCCAACCAGCTTCCAGGTATCCAACATTCACGCTGGTACCGGTGCGACCAATGTTGTTCCGGGGCATATTGATGTGCAGTTTAACTTTCGCTTCTCAACCGAAGTGACTGCCGATGAGATTAAGCAGCGCACCCACGAGATCCTCAATCGCTACGGCCTGAACTATGACATTAAGTGGATCCTGAGTGGCAATCCGTTTATCACCGGGCGCGGCGACCTGGTAGACGCCTGTGTCGACTCAATCAAAGCGATCACCGGACTGGATACCGAACTTTCAACCTCCGGTGGCACCTCCGACGGTCGCTTCATTGCACCAACCGGCGCCCAGGTAGTAGAGCTCGGACCGATCAACGCCACTATTCACCAGATCAACGAACGGGTTAAAGCAGAGGATCTTGATACGCTCTCTTCCCTGTATGAAAACGTTCTCGCACGCTTGCTCAGCACGAACAGCCGGCAGGTCTGATTATGACTGCTGATCAATTCCAACTCAGCTGCCCGGTCTGCAAGCTGCCACTGATGGGTGATAACAAGCGCCTGGAATGCACTAACAGGCACAGTTACGATGCCGCAAAGCAAGGTTACTGGAACCTGTTGTTAGCTAACCAGAAGCGCTCTAAAGATCCCGGCGATAATGCCGAAATGGTGCAGGCCCGACGCAGGTTTCTGGAGCTAAACTATTACCGGCAACTGGCCGATACCGTTGCCCGCAAGATAACAACACTGACCAGCTCTACCGAAAGCCCTCGCATTCTCGATATGGGCTGCGGGGAAGGCTACTACACGCAAAAGATGCAACAACAGCTGAGCGATTCAAATCCGCAGGCACAGCTGGCCGGACTGGATATCTCGAAGCACGCAGTCAAGGCGGCCTGCCGCCAGGACAAGAACATTCTCTGGCTGGTCGCTTCAGGCGCTAATATTCCTGTCGCTGATCACTCATTAGATTTAGTCAGCCTGCTGTTCTGTCGCCTGATGCCAGAAGAGCTCAGCCGGACCATCAAGCCCGGTGGCGATCTGCTGATCGCCTATCCGGGAGAGCAACATTTGATCGAACTGCGGGAACTGATTTATGACCAGGTACGCAACTCTGGTTTTAATCCGGCCCAGACCCTCGGCGATGACTTTTCATTCCAGGACACCGAAACCATCAACTATCGCTTTACACTTCCCGATCAGCAGCAGATTCAGCAACTGCTTGCCATGACTCCCCATGGCTGGCGCATCGGTCAGGCGGCAAAAGACAAACTGGCACAACTGGACAGCCTGGAACTGACGCTCGACGTTCAACTGGCCCGGTTCAGCCGTCGCTAGGCCGTTATGCACAACAACTCCCTGAAACATCGTTTACGCTTACGTCTGATCCATCGCGCCGATAACGTACGGCAGAACCTGAACATTCTGCTAGTCGGCATCGGCTTGTTTATGCTGGGCTTTATTCTGCTCGTGGTTACCGAGTTTTTGCTACAAAGCTCACTGGCACAAGAGGTAATCGCACTGGCCGGACTGATCACTGCTATTATCGGCGCAGCTGTAGCGGCTTTCGGGTATATTAGCCTGAGCGTCTTACGCATCTTCCGTTTTCTGTTAACCGACAATTCATCTGAGCAGGATTATGAGCGATAACCAACGTCATCCGGATATTGAAATCTACATTAAAGACCGCTCTCTGGAGCAGATTACCCACTGGCTGGAATCGATCTGCAAGCAACTGGAAAACGAATACAACCAGGGACAGGTACATCATTTCGTTGCCCGGATGGATACGCAGACAGTACCCGTTATGATCCATGAGAAGGTATCCGGTAAGGCCTGGACCAGCGTCTGGTTCAACTCAGACCAGAGCCCGTGGCAGAAAGACCTGGATTGCGCCCTGCAGGCAGCTGAACAGCTCGACACTCAGGTTCGCTGCATCGCCGGCGGCTGGAATACCGGCGACGATCCGGATGAATGGTGGAAAGTTGAGAGCACTGGCGAAACCAGTAAGATGGTGTGGCAGACCTGATATACGACACTCAAGCCCGAGCAATAACTCTACTTTAAGCGACGGCGCTAAACTGCTGGCCCGACCTGTCGATCTCATCGACCATCAGACGACCGGCAGAAGCCAGACCCACCCGGGCAAAGTAATCGGCACTGAGATTTTCATTCTGTGGCGTTGCCGCCTGCATATTCAGGTGACTCAGCAAATAGGCAAAGTCACCCTGCCTATCCTCGTTCACAGCCCGATTAAGCCGCTCAACCACCTCTCCACTATACAGGCTATCCGGATCAGGATAGCTCAGCGCGTTATCGGGTAAGCTGAATTCAGCGCTGCTGCGCTGCGCCTTCTTAGTGGCCAGATCTTCTGAGGTTGTAATCAAGCTCAGCAGCATAGAAAACTCGGCACCACGCCCCTCATGCACCGCATGGGCGAGTGACGAGGTATAGGTTTCTATCTGTTGCTCAATCCGTTCAATCTGCATGAAAAACAACTAATATTTTTGCTAAAGTAAGGTTCAGACTATTTCGGCTTTTAATACCGATTCTTTAGTAAATTCTAGAGGTTATTACTTATTCATGGGACGCTATCGCACACCCGCCGCACCGAAATCCCGCTATATCACAGCCGTTGGCGCCAAAGCACTGGATGACGAGCTGAAATACCTGTGGAAAGTAAAGCGCCCGGAAGTAACCCAGGCAGTAAAAGAAGCCGCGGCCCAGGGTGACCGATCGGAAAATGCTGAATATATTTACGGCAAAAAACAACTGCGTGAGATCGATCGCAGGGTACGCTACCTGTCGAAACGACTTGATGTACTGACAGTAGTTGATCGCCTGCCGGAAGACCGGGGTACCGTCTTCTTCGGCGCCTGGGTAACCATTCTCGATGAACAGGAACAAAAGCACCGCTATCGCATCGTCGGCCCCGATGAGCTGGGTGCCGAAGATGGCTATATCAGCATGGACTCACCGATGGCGCGGCAACTGTTAAAAAAACACAGAGGCGACGAGTTCTTTATCCGTAAACCGGATAACAGTGAAATCTGGTACGAAATTATCGACATCGAATATATAGCTGACTGATATGGCCAAACGGCGGATAAAAATCTAGTTTATGGCGCAGCGCTTATACGATGCTCCTGGCGGATATATCGCGACGAGAGAATCATCCTACTCAATAATGATCGGAACGCATGAGAGAGGCGCTAACCAGCGCCCCTGAACACTTCGCAGCGATCATTACCTGGTACGAATTTCAGATATAAAAAACCACCTCTGCTGGCGTGCTTATATGTAGTTTTACCGGATATTATCGCGACGGGGGCGTCGCTCCCACAATGATGATCGGAGCGCATGCAGGAGGCGCGCTAGCATGCCCTTTGGGTACTTCGCGGCGATCATTGCTTGGTACGAATTTCAGGCATAAAAAAACCACCTTACGGTGGCATTCTTATATGAAGTGGTGGGTCGTATAGGATTACTTCGCCCTTCGGGCCGTCGTCGCAGGCTTCAACGTTGTCTCGCAGACAAGCTGCTCGGCTCGAACACTCTCTAATCAAGATCAGGGTTCTCATCCTATCCTCACCACAAATTCCAGGCATAAAAAACCACCTAACGGTGGCTGGTCTATATGATGCCCTTGGTATCGCTGGGTCGTATAAAATAGCTTTACTCAAATCGCAGGCATAAAAAAACCACCCTACGGTGGCATTCTTATATGAAGTGGTGGGTCGTATAGGATTCGAACCTATGACCAATTGGTTAAAAGCCAACTGCTCTACCAACTGAGCTAACGACCCACACCGAACTTCATTCCCATCCCACTCACTTTCGCAAAACCTGAAGTTTTACAGAAGAAGTGGTGGGTCGTATAGGATTCGAACCTATGACCAATTGGTTAAAAGCCAACTGCTCTACCAACTGAGCTAACGACCCATCTGGCTCCTCGAGCTGGACTCGAACCAGCGACCAATAGATTAACAGTCTACTGCTCTACCAACTGAGCTATCGAGGAACACTATTCTCACTTATGGCGGAGGGGCAGGGATTCGAACCCTGGGAGGGCTATTAACCCTCGCTGGTTTTCAAGACCAGTGCTTTCGACCACTCAGCCACCCCTCCAGTGAGGACGCGTATATTAAAGGATTTGGCCGGACTGTCAATAGTTAACCGGCTGAAAATGTAGATTTTTTTAAAGCTAACTTTACAGCCCCCCAGAACCGCTCCAATACGCGAAAAGAAACCCTCATGATCTCAATTAGTTCCGAGACTGTACTTCTGCCCGTAGCTGTCACTTTTACGATATTCACCCGGGGTCATACCGGTCCATTTCTTGAACGAACGAAAGAAAGCAGAAGGCTCATCAAAGCCCATCAGCGCAGCCACATCATTGATCGACAACTGAGGTGAGTCCATATAGTTCACCGCCGCTTTCTTACGGCACTCGTCTTTAATCTTCTGATAGGAGGTCTCCTCTTCAGACAGTCTGCGCCGCAGAGTCGATACTGACATATTCAGCTTAAACGCAACCTCTTCCGAGCCCGGCAGTTCACGGCTGAAATCTTTACCGATCAGTGCCACAACCTGAGAGGTCAGCGTCTGGTCATTATCCACCATCACAATCAGCTGATACGGTGCGGTCTGCAAAAAGCCGCGCAGGGTTTCATCATTCTGTACGATCGGGTAGTCGAGATAACGGGCCGGAAATACGATCGCATTGTCGTGCTGATCAAACTTTATTTCCGACTGAAACAGGGTTTCATAATGATATGCATCCTCCGGCTGCTCCGACATAAAGTAAGCCGCCTTAAGATCCAGCCGGGTACCGATCAGCCAACTGATAAAGTGGTGCCACATCGACAAACCGGTACGCACAACTTCCGGCGCTTCATTTTGCAGCAACTCGCGTACCTCCTCCTCCGGTACAGTGCTGACCGGGGCAAAAGATATTTTGGCATAACGCCCCTTTCTCACCAGCAGCGGTTTGACCTTAGTACCCCGGCATATCTCATAGAAAGAGTTGCAACGGTAGATAGCCCGTTCCAGCGTGGTACAGTGAATAATGGCATGGCACATCATTCGGAACGTACCATTTGGTACCCGACCACCGGATACCATACCGAAAGACTCATCCTGCGCGTTCCACATGATCCGCTGATAGAGTTGACCGAATTTGACAGCAGAGAACTCTGTTCTCATCTCGACTTCCCGGGGATCAATTCCCAGTTCATCTAACAGTTCGGACAGGTTAAAGCCGTGTTTATCAACCTGCTGCAACAGATATCGGACATAGCCGGATGGTACTGTGATGGTTTTTTCCATCGAATTCACTCTGCTCTGTTTCTGTTGTTATAGAATAATTCAGCCCACAAGCTATTCTTTTAACTTATATCAGTAAAACTCAAAAAAACAGCTGCGACACATTTTGTCAGTAATTATGATGGCAAATGTTATTGTTAATGGACTGCCTGATAATGGATTATCTACCCTACCTTAAATTCATATTCCGATCAGCTCCGCCAGCCAGCACGATGGCCCGGAACGATCTGTTGCTGCATATCGCAGCGACATGCTCGAACAACAATAAAAACGAACTCAAAAGGTGAACGAAATGGCAAAAAGATCGACCAGGATGTCAATTTCCGACGCTCCGGCATTTAAGCCGAACCGTCTGGCTCGCAGTGTGGCATATGGAATTCTCGCCACGACCCTAGCAACCCCGGCTTTCGCAGTCGAATTTAACCTCGGTGAGATCGAAGGCCGTTTCGATTCACAGCTGTCCATTGGTACCAGTATCCGGATGGACGATGCAAGCCCAAGCCTGATTTCTCAGGCTAACGGCGGCACAAGCGCTGGCTCCGGCAGCTATGACGACGCCAATCTGAACTTTGAAGATGGCGACGCTTTTTCAACCGTGTTTAAAGGCGTGCACGATCTGCAACTGAACTATCAGAACTACGGAGCTTTCGTTCGTGGCAAGTACTGGTACGACTTTGAGCTTGAAGATGGCAATCGCCCTCATGGCCACGCGCCGAATGGTTACCAGGCTGGCGCCGGACTGGATGATAGTGACTTCAACGATTTCGCTCAGTTCTCTGGTGCTGAGATTCTCGATGCCTATGTCTTTGGTGAGTTCGATATTAACGACCAACCGCTGGACGTTCGTCTTGGTCGCCAGGTATTAAACTGGGGTGAAAGTACTTTTATTCAGGGCGGTATCAACGTAGTTAACCCTTTCGACGTCAATGCATTTCGCCGGGCAGGGGCAGAAGTTAAAGAAGGCCTGCTACCAGTCAATATGGCATTTGCCTCGCTTGGTCTAACCGACAACCTCAACATTGAAGGTTTCTATCAGCTTGAATGGGAACCCACCGCGATTGATGGCTGCGGTACCTATTTTTCAAGTAACGACTTTGGTGCAGAAGGTTGTGATGGCATCCGCATCAGAAGCACGTTGATCGCACCAACCCTTCAGGCGGACGCTCCATACTTTGATACTGCAAGTGGCTTATTCGTTATAAATCGCCATGCTGATGGACGGCGGGAAGCAGATGATGACGGACAGTTTGGTCTGGCTTTCCGTTATTTCGCAGAAGAACTGAATAATACCGAATTCGGCTTATATTTCGCGAAATATCATAGCCGACTGCCCATCTCCAGCGGTGTAAAATATACAGCAGGGGGAGTACCCGGTGTATTTACTTCGGAATACTATATTGAGTACCCTGAAGATATAAAAATGGCCGGTCTGAGTTTTAATACCAACCTTGGATCAGTTGCCTGGTCAGGCGAAATCAGCCATAAACAGGATGTTCCGGTACAGGTCAACGGGTCCCTTCTCGTTTCAGCAATCCTGACTTCTGGACTAGGCTCTTCAAGCGGTAACGCAGCGGCTGACGCTCTGGTAGCAGCTGCAGCTTCAGGTGAAGAAGTTCAGGGCTACACTGCTTTTGACATAACCCAGGTACAGACTAGCTTCCTGCAGTTCTTTGATAATGTAATGGGCGCCAGCCGCTTAACCGTTATAGGCGAACTGGGCTGGACCCATATCAACAGCTTTGATGAAGATGCTAACGCACTTAAATATGGACGTCATGGCACTTTTGGTTACGCTTCCGGTGAAACTGAAGGTTTTGTAACTGCAGATTCTTACGGTTATGTAGTGCGGGCGAACCTGGCTTATTCCGATGTCTTTGCAGGTGTAAACCTGAAGCCTGAAGTCAGCTTCAAGCATGGCCTGAGCGGCTATGGTCCACAGCCGGGCGCAGCATTTAACGAAGATGAAAAGACCTTGTCGCTGAGTCTGACGGCTGATTACCTGAATCAGTACTCGGTGCAACTGGCTTACACTGACTTCTTCGGCGGTGACTTCAACGCCCTCGATGATCGTGACTTCCTGTCACTCAGTGCCTCAGTGTCTTTCTAATCGCAGCGTCACCAGGAGAATTGATAATGAATTTTAAATCGACGGCCCTGATCCTTGGCTCTGCTATGGGTCTGAGTTTCAGCATTAATACAATCGCGGCGGTATCTGAAGCAGATGCAGCCAGACTGGGCGCCAGCCTGACTCCGATGGGGGCCGAGAAGGCGGGTAATGCCGACGGCTCTATCCCAGCCTGGACTGGCGGCCTGCCAGCAGGAGGCGAGCGCTACACCGACCCTTACGCCTCTGAGCAGCCAGTGCTGACTATTACGGCGGCTAATGCGGCTGAGCATCAGGCAAAACTGACTCCGGGTCAGGCAGCGATGTTTGGTAAGTATCCGGATTCATTCAAAATGAATGTCTATCCAAGCCATCGCAGTGCTTCATTGCCTCAGGCCCAGTATGAAAATGTACGTCACAATGCGGTCAATGCAGAGCTGACCGATAACGGCAACGGCCTTAGCCAGAATACCCAGGAAGGTATCCCCTTCCCGATTCCGCAAAACGGTCTTGAAGTCATCTGGAACCATATGACCCGCTATCGTGGCGGCGCACTGGAGCGTACTTTCGTTCAGGTGCCGGTGCACGAAAATGGCAACTTCGTTCCGGTTAAGATCAATGAGCGGATGTCCTGGCCGGATTACCTGAAGGAGGGACGCAATGGCAAGGATGACAACATCCTGTTCTACTTCACTCAGCAGATTCAGGCACCGGCACGTCTTACCGGTAATGTACTACTGGTACACGAAGCCCAGAACCAGATCGCCAAGCCACGTCAGGCGTGGCTGTACAATGCCGGACAACGACGTGTTCGCCGTGCTCCACAGATAGCCTACGATGCACCAGGTACCGCCTCAGACGGTCAACGGACTTCAGACAACCTGGATATGTTTAACGGTGCACCGGATCGCTATGACTGGAACCTGGTAGGTAAAGAGGAGATCTACATCCCCTACAACAGCTTTAAGCTGGCCGACCGCGATCTGAGCTATAAACAGATCCTGCAGCCGGGGCATATGAACCCTGACTATTCCCGTTATGAGCTACACCGGGTCTGGAAGGTTGAAGCGACTCTGAAAGAGGGTGCCCGTCATATCTATGCAAAACGGGTATTCTACATCGATGAAGATACCTGGCAGGTTGCCGTTGTCGATCACTACGATGGCCGCGGCCAGCTGTGGCGAGTCGGTGAAGCGCATCAGCTGCAATATCAGGATGCCCAGGTACCATGGCTGACCGCAGAAGTACTGTATGACCTGCAATCCGGCCGCTACCTTGTCGGCAGTCTGACCAACGAAGAGGGCGATGGCTTCGACTTCAACGCACGCTTCAAGCATCGCGACTTTACCCCACAGGCAATTCGCCGGATGGGTAAGCGATAAAGCAAACATTGCGGTACAGCTATGCTGTACTGCAATTCTGACTAACTACCAGCAATGCCCAGCAAGCAACTGGTTTGTTACTCAAAAAAAAGGAGCCTGAGGCTCCTTTTTAATATCTATCTTATTTTTATTCTGTCGTTGCACTTTCTTCTTGTTATAGCCGTCGTTGTTATAAGCTCGCGCTTGCCTGCATCTGTGAAGACTGCCGGATGCCCTGATGCCAGGCCGCCATCGCGTGTTCACAACCGCTACAAATCCCGACCCCCAGTTCACGATCAACAATAATCCAATCGCACTTACCATAATCGGTATCACAACTGTGATGATCATCACAGCCGCAGCTGATACAGTGTGCGGGTGTCAGTGGCTTTTTCATTATTTTCTCCCGGAGCTGTTATTTTTATCTCTCCTAGCGCAGGTCTGTAATGATAGGCAATCGGTTTCGATATTACTGTTCAACTAAATGTTTAAATTACATGAAAGATAAACAGCCTTATCTAAGTTGTTATGAACAGGCTTAATATACAGCCTAAAAATCATGATCTACGTCAAACCTTGCGCTGCACCGCAGCATATAATCCAGCTTACTGACTCAGAGAAATAGCGATGAACGGTGTTGAAGTTTTCCGGTGTTATGACGAATTCGGTCCGATTCAGGTATTCGACGAGGGTCCTTACCGCTACCTGACCTTTGGTGAGGGCGGCGAGCAGAGCCGGATTTTAGTCGATACGCCAGCAGTGCCCATCTATCAATACACCCAGGCTATGCTTATGGCTTTGCTGTTTCAGCCAGCACCGGGCCAGGTCACTCTGCTGGGGCTTGGCGCAGGCAGCTTAGCAAACGCCCTGCTGGACTACTCGGACAGTGTTACAGTCACAGCGGTGGAACTCAGGCCGCAGGTTCTGGCGGTCGCACAACGTTGGTTTCAGCTAAGTTCCAGCCCCAGGCTGACGATCCATATTCGTGACGCCTGCCACTATATAAGTCAGTTCAGCCATCAACTGGAGCAGCAGAGCACGGCTGATAACAGCCTTGACGATGCCCCCGCTGATCTGATTTTTACCGATATCTATAGTGATCAGGGTATGCAACATGAACAACTGGACCCAAACTTCATTTTCGACTGCTACACGTCTCTTTCTGATCAGGGCGTGCTGGTACTGAATCTGTGGGACGAAGGCAAAGGCTTTCATCCCCTGGCACGGGAGCGGCTGACACAACAGTTTGGCGAACAATGGATCTACTGCCCGGTCGATAGCGGCAACCTGATTGTGTTTGCTTTTAAGGGCGGGGTACCGGAAATCAGCCAGCGCCGACTCATACCGCTGGCCAATAAACTGGGCAAACAGCTCAATGTGCCGTTCAAACGGCTACTGAACAACCTGCACAGTGCCTGATTCAGGCAACGCCGGAAAAAAGCTGAAAAACCACTTAAACTAAAGCTTAAATTCCAACCGGATTACTGGGATAATCACAGGCATATAGTTTGCCGTAACGGATAGAGAGATTTCTGATGCCACTGTTAGATAGTTTTACTGTAGATCACACCCGCATGAACGCCCCTGCTGTGCGTGTTGCAAAGACCATGACTACTCCTGGCGGCGATACTATCACCGTATTTGACCTGCGCTTTTGCCGCCCTAACGAAGAGATTCTGACTGAACGCGGTATTCATACTCTGGAGCACCTGTTTGCAGGGTTTATGCGTGACCACCTGAATGGCAACGGTGTTGAGATTATCGATATCTCACCAATGGGTTGCCGCACCGGTTTCTACATGAGCCTGATCGGCACTCCTGAAGAGCAAAAAGTTGCCAATGCATGGCTGGCGGCGATGGATGACGTACTGAAGGTAGAACAGCAGAATCAGATTCCAGAGCTTAACGAGTATCAGTGCGGTACTTATGAGATGCACTCCCTGGAACAGGCCAAGGCGATCGCTGAAGATATCAAAGGCAAAGGCATCGGCGTCAACAGCAACGCCGAACTACAGCTGGATACCGAGTTCCTGAAAGATCACTCGTAAGCAGTTCAGATCAAGATAGCTTTTAAAACGGAGCTGCGCTCCGTTTTTTGGTTTATAAAGAGAGGCCCAGCATGGCAATGATCGGCAGATATAATAATCTGGAAGTAGTGAAAGAGGTCAAATTCGGCGTCTATCTTGACGGTGAAGAACTGGGTGAGATCCTGTTACCCCAGCGCTACGTTCCGGAAAACACTCAACCCGGCGACCGCCTGGATGTGTTTATCTATCTGGATTCAGATGACTACCTTATCGCTACCACAGAGAAGCCAAAAGCCCAGGTCGGTGAATTTGCCTGTCTTAAGGTTGCCGACCTGAATCGTACCGGCGCTTTTTTTGACTGGGGTCTGCCGAAAGATCTGCTGGTCCCCTTCAGCGAACAGAAAAAGACTGTCGAGAAAGATCAGGAACAGATCGTCTATGTCTACCTTGATCAGGAAAGCGATCGTATTGCCGGCTCCACTAAACTGAATAAATTTCTCGATAACTATCCACAGAAATACAGTAAAGGCCAGCAAGTCGATCTGATCATCGAAGATCACACCCATATCGGCTATAAGGCGATCATTAATGGCCAGCACTGGGGCGTGGTCTATGACAGCGACGTCTTCAAGCCACTGCGCTACGGCCAGAAGATGAAAGGCTTTATCAAGCAGATCCGGCCCGACGGCAAGATCAACCTGAGCCTGCAGCAGCTTGGCTATGGCAAGACCGATGACCTGACTAAACGTATCCTGCAGCAGCTGAACGAACATGATGGTTTTATTGCAGCCAACGACAAGGCCTCACCGGAGATGATCAAGAAGCTGTTCGGCTGCAGTAAAAAAGCCTTCAAACTGTCGATAGGCCGTCTCTATAAAGAGCGTAAGATCGCAATTGAAGAGCGCGGCATTCGCCTGATTGAGGAGTAGCTATTCAGCCGGCATAAAGCGATTCTGAACTATGCTGCCCGGTATGAGCTCTTAGCAATAATGACTGAATGGAGACTAAGCTATGAAATTCAAAGGTTTGTTTACTTTTATCATTGCAGCGACACTGGTGAGTCCGGTCAGCGCCCACAACCAGAAAGATGCTGGCAAGAAACCCCAACATCAGGATAAGCGCAGCGAACAACAGCTGCAGCAACAGCAACGCGCTACTGAGCGAGCTGACGAGATGGAACAGCGACGTGCGGCGTGTATTAACAACTCTGAGGCAGCCGAATGCGCGGGCTTACAGAAAGGTCGCAACAAGAACTCCCAGGAATAACTTATCCCGATAACCGGGCATCGCCTAGAATCGGATGCCCGATCGCACCACCGGTGATGACCGGGCTCAACTCCATAGACACCCCATTGAACTTATTCACTAACAACCTGATTTATTTCTGCCAGCTACTGATTATCCATACTGATCTTCGTTACAATTAGCATTTTTTGGGGCGGGAATATTTCGATGACATCAGTGGACAATTCCGGCTGGAAGCCAGCCGTATTAATTATCTGTAATGTGGCAGCACTGCTGTTGTTCACCAGTTGGTTGCTTGAGCCTACCCGCAGCTTCTGGCTCTACCTGGATAATCAAAGCTTCTGGGCCATGAATAACTCTCTGGCCTGGGGCGAAACCTGGCAGAAGATCTGGGCTATCGCCAATAACCGGGCGTTCGATCTGGTTGCCGCTTTCGCTATGCTGTCTCTGTTTGCCTATCCGGCGCTGATCAGTGACCGCAGTAACCAGCGCCGCTATATCGCGATTTTTGCCCTGGCCATTCTGACTGTCCTGATCTTTATCACTATCGGCAAAGAGATCCCGGTAGACCGGGTCAGCGCCACCACTGACTATAAAGATGCGCTGCGCCTGAGCCAGCTGGTACCGGATATTCCAACCAAAGACATTGCTTCTGATAGCTTTCCCGGCGATCACGGTCTGGTGCTCTTCATCTTTGCTGGCTTTGCCTGCTACTACCTGAGCCGTGCTGCCGGAGTTCTGGCCTGCCTGTTTATGGTGGCTTTTGCCCTGCCCCGCCTGATGAGCGGCGCGCACTGGCTTACCGATGAGATCGTCGGTGCAGTATTCCTCGGCACAATTGCACTAAGCTGGGTATTTGCTACCCCGCTAGGCTATAAAGTGGTCAACTGGATCGAACAAAAAATCCCACGCTGGTTAAAAATCTGAGCCTTCAACAAATCATCGAGAAACGGCATACCGATAATCGGATGCCGTTTTTTATTGCCTTGAAAAGATCGGACTGCGCGCTACAAAAAACAGGAGAATACAGGAAAACCCTGATAAACTAATCTACCCATCGTCTGTGGATAATTTTCTGATGTCTCAAGCCCTGATTATCTCCGCTGCTAAAACCGTTGATGATAGCGGTTGCCTGCAACAAAGCCTGCAACTGGAAGCCCGTATCAAGACTCTGGGTTACAGCCCGGTTCAGCTCACTATTGATCCTCTCAAAACCCCCTGGCACAGCCCTGAAGCAGAGAACCACTTTCGTAGCGGCTGCGCCCCTATTGAGGCCCTGCATAGGGCGAAAGAGCTTATCAACAACGGTACAGATGTCGTGGTTATCAGCGGTAAAGATGACCTCAAAAGCGGTTATGAACGGGATGAGAGACTCAACCTGATGGCGGTCTATGGGGAAGATTACCCACTGACCCACGCTTATAATGATCTGGCTGAACTGTTTATCCACCGTCATGGTGCCGATGCAGCCCTGTTCCACCAGCTGGCCCACCACCTGTTCGAAAATTATAAGTGCAGCTACCGTAATGCGATTTCCGACACGCTGGCTGCCGAACAACTCCCGGATGAGCGTTGGTACAACCATATCACTCCGCTGTTCCGGGGTGTTGATATAGCCAACCCTCTGATCGACTTCGCCGGCCGGGTTATTCTCTGCAGCAAAAAACTGGCAGATGAACTGAGTATCCCGCAGCAAGAACAGATCGATGTCTGCGGAGTCGGACTCGGATTTCTGCCCGGTGACGGCAAGCAACATGTCGAAGATATCGTCAGCTATCAACATCTCGAAACAGCCTACCAGACAGCCTGTGACACTGCCGGTATCGATTTCGCAAATGAGTTCCGTAACGGTAACGCACTGCTTGAAACTTATACCTGCTACCCGGTAGTGCCGATCGCTTTTCTGCTCGCCAGCGGCTTAGTCGATCTGCTGCAGGATATCCCCGACTTTCTTGAACAACACCGGATTACGATTACTGGCGGCATGAACCTGGCTAAAGGTCCGTGGAACAATCCGGCTCTGAACAGCCTGATTGAGATGTACCATCAACTTACCAGCAGCGATCAGACGATTGGCGCAGTGCATGGTAACGGGGGCCTGGGATACAGACAGGGCGTGGCCATCCTGAAGCAAACTACAGATCAGGTTTAGAGCGCAGCAGATTACAGCCAGCAGGCGCTCTGCAAAGTGTTTATAAACCCATCACAAGTTATCCACGCATTCTGTGGATAAGCTTTGGGGAAAACCATGCATAACCTGAAAAACGCCCCTAAGAGGCCCGTTATTGCTAGGCTCTACTATAACGAGCACTTTCTATTCAAGTGCTGTTAAATCACTGTATGGGTGGTTTCAGCACAGGCATAAAACAGACAATCGCTCTGTGCTATCACCGGATTTGTAGTCACCATAAACAGCTTCAGCCGTTGTGCAGAATATAAGCCCTCACTACGCGCCAACAGGTAGTGTGATAAGCGATCAGTACCATCAGCATCATGCACTTTCAGCACATCCAACCCTTTCGGACCAAGCCAGCCGAGTCGGGTCAGCGCGGGAATCGCACCGAAGTTTAGCTTTTCCACATCGAACGGAACTGTCAGATCGGCCCCGGCAAGCGGCTGATCGGCATAGGCGATTTTTACCCCCTCATTGAGTTCAATGCGTACCGCATTGTGATACAGATCCATCGGTACCTGCGGCTGCTTAATCAACTGTGTATTAAACAGATAATCCTGCAGGCCCTGCTTTGCAGTTACATCAGATTCCGGCTGATTGGAACCGCCGCATTCGATAGTAACCACCGGACGCTCTACGGTGCTCAGTTCCATCAGGGCACCGAGCCTCAGACTGGTCAGAATCAGGCGTTCGGTAAACAAACTCACCAGCGCTTCATGGGCATCACAGGCGTAGGTAACAACACCAAACGACGGACTCATACCCGAGGTATTGTGAATATCAAGGACCGCCTCTGGCTGGTAATGTTCAAGGATGCTGATAAATTGCTCTGCTATCCTTCCCTGATGATCTTCATAAGGCGGCTCAAAACAACGGTTCATATCCCGCTGTCCAGGAATCATACGGTGATGAAAAGGCGGCTCATGCAGCGCCGCTTGTACCGAAGCAATAAGACAGATGATTCTTACCGCAGGTGTTTTACCACTGCGCAACCATTCCAGAATGGCTTTAGTCCCAGAGGGTTCATTGCCATGCAGTAAAGTGGCAATAGCCCGGCATCTGCTGTTATCTTCGCCATCAATTACAATCAGGGTTGGTCCGCCAAGCTGGTGCAGGAACTGTAAGCAACTTTCGGCTAAGGTATGAGGTGCCGGATTATGCAAGAAATGGATCGGCTTATGCTTACGGTGGTGTCCTGATACGGACATCAGATATTCCCCCATTCCGATACTGGCCGGTTCTGCAGCGAGTTTTCGATATAATGCTCCAGCAGGCAGCGCAAGGCCCGGCGTTTAACCATAGAACGGGATAAGCGGCTGTACTGACGTAACTGCCAGCAAGCACCATTAGTATTAGCATCCAGTCGCCGCTCGATTATCCCCAGATAATGCTCAGCTTCAGTTTTGCTTATACCTGCCGCGTGTAAACCTCGTCTTGCGATCGGCATTAGCTCTTTGACTATTTCAACTGCGGGCAGCCGGGTTAGCTGTTCACGAGGCCCTTTCGGCCACATTAAACGGGCATTGATACCTTTTTCAGCCGCATGATAGAAATTGTATTCCAGTGTATGGAAAGGCAGGGCCGGGATAATATCCTCCATTCTGTGGCATAGCCCTTCAGCCAGCCCAATAGTCAGCGCCGCGTTGGCCATCATATCACTGGCACTGGGCCCGGCAGGCAAAGCCCGCATCTCAATGCGCAGATGACCTCCGTCACCCGGATCATAGATAGGACGATTCCAGGGCCATACAGTGCCCTGATGAAGAGTCAGTTCAAATAGCGAGGGAATCTGGCCTTCAGCGAGTAAACGACGCGCGCTCTCCCGACGACATACAGGGATTATTGGTTTATGCAGGTAAACGTTTTCAGCAAAGAGTTCATAGGCACCGTGGCGTACCCAACCATGACCAAAACTGACCCGGTCCGGCTCTCCGGTCTTACCTGAATTATGACCGCAACCATCAATAGCGTGTTTAAACAGCGGAATTCTGGTTTCATGCCAGAGCCGATTACCCAAAAGAAAGGGGGAGTTCGCAGAGATAGCCAATACCAACGGCGTTACCAGTTGAATCGCATTGTAACTGGCAGCAAATCGTTCAGGACTAACCCGGTAGTGCATCTGCATCGAAGTGTTAGCCCCTTCCAGCGTCACATCATTAGCACGCAGAGAGATCGGCTCTGGGCCATCAATCTTGATCGAGATGGTCTCACCACGCATCTCCGCCAGAGCCTTAGTCAGGGCATGGTAACGGGACAGGTCCGTCATCGCATGTAAACCGAAGTCACAACGCTGCAGCGTCGGCAGGATACCAATAGGAACAACCCGGCCGTTATGCTGCCGGGCAAGCTGATTGAGTGTCTCCAGTACACTGAGAATCTCGCGCTCAATCAAAGAGAAAGGCGCTCCGCTTACCGCTACCGGCGTAAGGTTATACTCGAGATTATAACGATTCAGTTCCAGGGTTAACTGTGGATCTCCCAGTTCTTTCTGGATCTGTGTATTAACCGGCAACGGGCGCCCCTGGTCATCAACAATATAGAGCTCCAGCTCTGCGCCTACCGTCGCGTCGCCTTCGCCAAATCCAGGCCGTTGCAACAGCTGTTGAAAAGCATCCAGATTATGGAATAGCTTACTGGTGAAGCGCTCGAACTCCTGACCGGTAAATTCAGATTTTTTTATCTCAAGTCCCATATCCTGATCGTCTCAATATGGCTTGCGGGAAACCTGGAAGGAAATATACGGGAGGAGTGAACAACTCCCTTATTAACAGGTTTACATAGTAGTTAAGACGCTCAAACCTGATAGAGCAATGTTTGTTCACTCGCAAAATTAATCGAGATCAACTTGTCCCCAGTTTTTGTGGATAACCTATGGGGAAAATCCGGGATAAGCCTGAGATCAGAGCCACAGCCCGCACCGTGTCTGCATCGGTAAAAATCGCTCAGTTTATATTCAGCGCTGTCACAAGACTGTCAGGTAACGCTGCTAAGAGGTCAGCGAGGCGCTAAGTGAAAATAATTCTCAAACGCTATTGATAATGATTATCATGTAGATTAATATCTATCTCGCTCGTAAGTGGTTGGCAGAATACTCTCACCTCACCGGTATTCTGTCATAGGAGAAGGGGTCTGATTTGGCCAGGCCCCTTCCCCGCCTCCGTTCAGGGTGGTTGCGGGGAAACTGTGAATTGGCTTTGCAGTCTTTCCTCACTCTGTCGGCAAGCAACAAGCTCTTGTCATAAGTATTTACCGGGTGCTCTCACCCGGTTTTTTTTGCCTTTTTTCAGGCCTTCCTGCCTTATTTCGCTACCAGATAGCCCCCCGATACAGAGCTAGCGATAACATGCAACAGGACTCAACTCAGTTAACAAAACTCCTGATCTTCTTTGGCGGAGGTCACGGCTATACCATGGCGCTGAAAATGTTAGCGATGGAGAAACCTGCCGGCGGGCTACTACAGCAATGCCCGCTGATCGATGTGAAGATATTCAGGCCCGGTTGATCGAAGCGGGTTATAGCGATGCCACGGTGATCGGTACTGTTATCGCGACTGAATCAGAATCAGACTCCGTACAGGTCGCCAGCGTGACACTAAAATAATAAAGCGACGCCAGGACCTCAGAAATATTCACTGATGGAGTCCAGCTTCAGAGAGGTAATATAGCGCTGAATTAGCTCTTTGCCCTCAGCAAATGAAAGGCCAAGCTGTTTTTCATTGGCCAGCACCGCCATCAACTTACCTTTAAGCTGGGCAGGCTCATCATCAAAAGGCAGCTGCAGACTGAGCGATACATCCAGATCATCATCTTTCGCCTGCAGTAAAGTTACCTGATCTATCTCTTCTGTTAGCTGGCACAAACCACCACTCTGGCTGAAATTAATCATTACACCTGAGAGATTAGTTTCACCCACCGTTATCTTCGCCGGCAAAGTACAGGGATAACGGGGCTCCTTGCGTAACATCCGGCCCTGCACCAGTTTCGGGTATGTACTCATCAGCAATCTACTGCCCTGCACAAACAGATCCATAACATCCGTTTCAAAGGCGTAAACATGGCCGTTAGAAATCAGTCGCATTACCAGCTTACGTTTTTTAAAAAAAGTATCCCGATAGATCAGTTCTGCACTGCCCATCTCGCTCTTTTTTAACTGAGATATCGACGGCAACCGGCTAATAATCACGTCGCTATCAACGCCGACAAAACGGGTCACGTACTTCATCGTGCCATTAGCATCACTCACCTGAAGCACCGCACCGCTTTCAATTGGCGGTAGTTTTTCCAATGTCTTATTCTCAGGCATCACCGTCCCCCCCGGGCGTTATACTGATCCGGCTGACTGTCCAAATCACATAAATATACCTTAAGATTTACACAGCCCCACAAGCAGGTCAAAAAGGAGATGCCCATTTTGGTATTTTCAGTTTTATTTCAGCCGCCGGGTATATCGTGCAGGGATAAACCACACAGGAACTGAATACCAGAGGGACTCAGGATGCGATACAAACAAACAATCCCCGTACTTTTATTGATTGCCGGCGCCAGCGTTTACACTTTAGCGCAAGAGCCCACGACTGCAGCAACACCGGTAACGCAAAACGCCAGCCCGCTAAACCAGGACGGCTTGGCTGTGGCAACTTTTGCCGGTGGCTGCTTTTGGTGCACAGAGTCAGGGTTTGAAAAGCTTCCCGGGGTAAAAGAGGCCGTATCCGGATATACAGCAGGCAATACCGAAAATCCGACATACTCTCAGGTTTCATCCGGCAGCACCGGCCACACTGAAGCGGTACAGGTTTTCTATGATCCACAGATCATTACCTATGCCGGACTATTAGAATCGTTGTGGCGTCAGATGGATCCAACCGATGGTGACGGCTCTTTCGTCGATCGCGGCAAGCAATACCGGCCCGGAGTGTATTACCATAATGATAGCCAGAAGATGATCGCCCAGCAGTCAATGCAGGCGCTGTCGAATTCCGGACGTTACAGTAAACCCCTGGCGACGGAGCTGGCTAAGCTGACTGTATTCTACCCGGCCGAGGACTATCATCAGGATTACTACAAGCGCAATCCGGTACGCTATAAATTTTACCGTTTTAACTCCGGCCGCGATCAATACCTGGAAAAGACCTGGGGTGATGAGTTACACCCGGATTTCAGCCAGTTTGGCCGTGGCCAGCAGCCGTCGAATAAGCAGGTAAACGAGAGCAGCGAAGCAAATAAAGCTCCAAATAACTCTACTGAAAACTCCTTTGATAACTCTTTTACTAACTCCTTTGATAACTACAGTAAACCGTCAGACACGGAGTTGAGATCACAACTGACCAAACTGCAGTATGACGTGACCCAGAACGATGCCACTGAGCGAGCTTTTCAGAATGAGTTCTGGAATGAGAAACGGGACGGAATCTATGTCGATATCGTCAGCGGTGAGGCGCTATTTTCATCTCGGGATAAGTTCAAGTCAGGCACCGGCTGGCCCAGCTTTGCTAAGCCGATCACGTCAGCTGCAGTCTCAGAACACAGTGATACCAAGTTCTTTATGACCCGCACCGAAGTACGCAGCCGGTTCGCCGATTCGCACCTGGGTCATGTCTTCTCAGACGGCCCTGCGCCAACTGGTTTACGCTACTGTATCAACTCGGCCTCGATGCGCTTTATTCCGGTTGAGGAGATGGCTGAGGCGGGCTATAGCGAACTACTGGCACAGTTCAAGTAAGCGATTCAAACAGCTCAAAAGCAGAGAGGCCGGCAAGCAGTTCCCGTAAGCCGGTCATTATTTGCAACAACCTAAACTTTTCCTCCGTCGGGTCGCTAACCTGTATCTCAGCCAACCAGTTCCCGGTGTCTCTGTGCTCAGACCGTTAGCTTTAACTTTATTCATGCTGATAGCGATGCCGTTATCGGCGATGCAGATCATTGATGCCCGCTCTGCGGCGGTGTACATCCAGAAGCAACGACCACTGGTCCAGGCTTGCCTGAAACAGGCCCTGCGCAGCACTGCGCTGGCCGAAATCTGGTCATACTCTGCCTGTGAACAGCTGCTCACCAGGGATCAGCAGATTAAAACCGCCTGGGCACTGCTGTTACCCCAGGGATCAGTCACCGGCCTGATTGGTGTACCTTATGGTTTACGCCAGCCAACCGTCGATGCTTACGCAGAATACAAAGCGCTCGCCGAGCGTATCGCCCAATTGGCACGCTAAGTAAATAAGCATTCAGCCCGGCTCAATAATCTGAGAGCGAGCCAGGTTATCCACCAGCCACTGACTGAACTGACGCACTTTTAGCTGATGCCTTTTATGTTCAGGAGCGCTGAGATAATAGCCAAAGCCACTCACCATACTCAGCCCCAGCGGCGCTACCAGGCTGCCTGACTCCAACTCCCTCTGCACCAGAAAGTCAGGCAACAACGCCAAACCAAGCCCCTCTTTAACAGACTGTAGCGACATAAAGAAATGCTGCGCCGCGATGCCCGTATCGATCAGTTTCGGATCAAGATTCAACTGCTGAAAAAATGTTTGCCACATCTCCGGCCGTGTGGTCTGAGCAAGCAATTTATGCTGTGGAATATCCGACAAGCGGTTAATCGGAAGTCCCTGAATCAGGCTCGGCGAGGCAACCAATAACAATCGTTCTGGCAATAACAGGCTGGCCCTGGCCGGCGCTTTATCTTGCTGAAAACAACGGATTGCCAGATCCGCCTCGGAGGCGACAAAATCGGGCACCCCTTCGCCACTGATCAGTTCTACATTTAACTTCGGATAACGCTTTTCAAACTGCTGTAAGCGGGGAATCAGCCAGATACTGGAAAGTGAAGGCAGCATATCCAGCCGCAGGCTCTCCTTACCGTTAGCCGTACCCTGCAACTCGGCGGTAGCCTGATCAATACTATCCATCGCCGTTGAGATTGCCGCCAGATAGCGATTGCCTTTAACCGTCAGCTTTAGCTGATTAGGATTCCGCTGAAACAGTTGCTCGCCGAGATACTGCTCCAGCTGTTTAATCTGTTTACTGATTGCACTCTGAGTGACACAAAGCTCTTCTGCGGCGGCGGTAAAGCTCAGATGCCGGGCTGCTGCTTCAAAGGCTTTGATTGAATTAAGCGGGGGTATATGACGACGCATTATTTTTTCCTGTTCTGGAAACGATCAGCCCTCACAAGCCATTCCTTTTTCTCATACCCTAAAGAGGATAACGCGTTTGCCGGAAAATGCTATTGCCCGTTTAATAGCCATACCCAACTAAGCCAGCCCGGACCCCTGCATTATGACTCATGTTTTTCACCGCCACTGCCACAGTAACCTGCCTGTCGCAGCCAGCGGAGACGGCCCTTACATAATCGATAAACAAGGTAACCGTTACCTTGATGGCTGCTCCGGTGCGGCGGTATCCAGTCTCGGCCATAATCATCCCGCCGTGCTTGATGCGATCCGAAATCAGTTACAATCCATTCCTTACGCTCATAGCGGATTCTTCACCTCGGAACCTGCCGAACAACTCGCCAGCTTACTGGCAGATAAAGCGCCGGGAGACCTGAACCGGGTGTATTACACCAGCGGTGGATCGGAAGCGGTCGAAGCCGCTCTGAAAATGGCCCGCCAGTACTTTCTGGAACAGGGCGATACGCAACGCCAGTATTTTATCGCCCGTCGACAAAGCTATCATGGCAATACATTAGGCGCGCTGGCTGTAGGCGGCAACCAGTGGCGCAGGGAGCAATTTGATCCCCTGCTCAGCCCGGTACAGCACATCGCCCCCTGCTACAGTTACCGCGACCAGCGGGATGACGAAACTGAGACAGAATACGGTCTGCGTATCGCCAATGAACTGGAACAAGCGTTGCTCGAAACCGGAGCAGAAAAAGTGTTGGCCTTTATCGCTGAACCGGTGGTTGGAGCAACCGCCGGCGCCCTGCCAGCGGTACCCGGCTATCTGAAGCGGATCAGGGAGATCTGTGATCGCTATGGCATCCTGCTGATCCTCGATGAAGTAATGTGCGGCATGGGCCGCACCGGCAGTCTGTTTGCCTGTGAACAGGATGACGTGGTGCCGGACATGATCACTGTGGCTAAAGGCCTGGGGGCTGGTTATCAGCCAATTGGCGGGGTTTTGGTCAGGGAACCGATCTATCAGGCATTTGCCCGGGGCAGCGGTTTTTTTCAGCACGGCCATACCTATATGGCGCACCCAACCGCCTGCGCGGCTGCACTGGCAGTGCAGCAGACAATTGAGCAGGATCAGCTGCTAACCAGGGTTAACCAGCTAAGCAGCCATATTTTCAGTCACCTGAACGAAGTGTTCAGCGATCATCCGAACGTGGGCGACATCCGCGGGCGCGGCCTGCTGATCGGCCTGGAACTGGTTGCTGACCGGGAAACTAAGCAACCCTTGCCGGCAGACAGTAATATCCATCAACTGATCAAGCAGTCAGCAATGCAGCGAGGTTTGATGTGTTACCCGATGCCCGGCACAATCGATGGCAAACGGGGTCACCATATTCTGCTGGCACCGCCGTATATTCTGTCTGATCTGCAAGCCGACGAGCTGGTTGGCAAACTACAACTATCGCTTCAGGATGCCTGCAAGCAGCTATAGATAAATACAGAAAAACGCATAAGAAAACAGGAAACTCGTTGGGAACTAACAGGAAACTACAGCGATGCATGAATCTCCGGTTATCATTACCGTAGCGCCAAACGGCGCCTATAAACAGAAAGCGGATCACCCGGCACTGCCGATTACACCTGCTGAAGTTGCTCTGACGGCAGAACAGGCACAGCAGGCGGGCGCCACTGTTATCCACGCCCACGCCCGCGACGAGCAAGGCAGACATTCCCTTGACCCAGAGCTTAACCAGCGGGTGTGGGATGCGATCAGAGAACGAACCGGCGATAAGATCGTAGTGCAGCTGACCACTGAGGCAGCGGGGATCTTTCAGCCGGAGCAGCAGATGCGAATGGTCCGCCAGGTAAAACCCGAAGCCGTCTCATTTGCCCTGCGGGAACTGATTCCGGATGCTGCAGCAGAGCAGCAGGCAGCCACATTCTTTCACTGGGTTGCCGAACAGCAATTGATTGCTCAGTATATTCTCTACTCTGCGCAAGAACTGAGCTGGTATAAAAAGCTACGTAGCAGCGGGGTTATCCCGAATCAGCCGCATCAACTGTTATTTGTCTTAGGTCGGTACCAGCAACAACAACAATCCACCCCGCAGGATCTGGAGCCATTCCTGCAATCAGGCTGTGACGATCTTGACTGGATGGTCTGCGCTTTCGGTAAACAGGAAAGTCTTTGCGCCCGACACGCCCTTGAACTGGGTGGTGATGTCAGGGTCGGATTTGAAAACAACCTGTTGAATAGTCAGGGAATACAAGCCGAGAATAACGCTGAGCTGGTGCAGCAGGTCACTGATCAGGCCCGGGAACTTAAGCGCCCATTGATGACTGCAGCGCAATTCCGCCAACGCTTTATTTCTTAAAAGCCAGTCCCTGACAGCCTTACCAAGATAAGTTTAAGACCGTCACTGACGATTAAAATAACCGGAAACGCCCGCCTTGGGCGTTTTCGACAACTGTTGCAGCTGACGAAAGGTCAATTCCACCTTGCCGTAATCCAGTTCAATATCCTCCAGCATCTGCAACCATAACCTTGCAGTCATCTCAGCATCGGCCAGGGCGCGGTGAAATACGCCGTCGGTAGGTATATTTTTATATTCGACCAAGCCTCCCAGGCGGTGGTTTGGCGCGCCCTGATACAAACGACGGGCGATCAGCATAGAACAGGCGAACTGACCCGGATAACCGGCCCCGATACGTTCCAGTTCAGCATCGAGGAAGCGGCGATCAAAGGAAGCGTTGTGGGCAACTAAATTGTAGCCATCGATAAATTCGGCAAACTCAGCCATGACCGAAGAACAGTCCTGAGCATCCTGCAACATCGCATTACTGATCCCGGTATATTGCTCGATGAAACTACTGACTCTTCGACCCGGATTCATCAGCCGCTGAAAGCTGTCTGTAATCCGGCCTTGCTCAATAATAACCGCACCAATTTCAATCGCCCTGTCGCCCTGGTCCGGCGATAATCCGGTGGTTTCAAAGTCAAGAACTATAACAGTATCAGCAGGTTGCTTATGCATTCTAATCACTATGGTAAACAGTCTAAAAAATGGGATGAAAAAATAACTAAATTTCAAGTCTTACCTTTCACAAATCCGGCTCTATAATACGCGCTTTTTGTCAGGCAGTAGTGCATTTTTAAAAGCACGGAGTTACCCCATTTGATCATCTTCACCATCACCAATTCTATTACTGATCAAGTTTATGTAGGATCGACCCGCGACAGTACCGATAGTCGCTGGGAACAGATTCTTGTTGCCGCTGAAACCGGCCTTGAACACCCGTTATATACCGATATCCGTGAACATAACCCACAAAATTTCATCATTTCCGAATGGGCCATCGCCGAAGATCTTCAGGATCTGCGCGAGCTGACTAAGGAAGCGATTGAAACCTTCAGTGCGATTGGTCTGCAAGGACTGCGCACCTCGGCACCTGTTGCAAAACCAACCCGTGCCAAGCCGAAGAAAAAAGAGGTCCCGGAGGAGCCTTCGCTCAGCGAAGCTGCCGCCAACATTTTCGCCAGTCGCAATGCATTAGAGAACGACAGTGAGTCCGCCCTGGACGATCTTGACAGCTTCGATGGACTGGAGTTTTCAGGGCTTGATAAAGAGACCGATAAGGAATCAGATAACGGCGACGCTGACGCCGTAAAATCCGCACCAGTCAAACCGGTTGAGCAGGAAAAAAGCCTGACTCAGATGGCTGAGGATAGAGATAAGCAACTGGCCGGAAAGATCGCTAAAGAACGCGCCGAAGCACTCGAGATGGCCAAATTGATGGCCCGGGTAGACGCCAGAAGACGTAGTCCGAAAAGCAAAGCCGCCAGCGCTAAAAAAGCAGCTGGCACAGCTAAAACCAAAGCTAAAACAGCCACCAGCAGTGCACCTAAGCTGTCCAGCGGCAAGGTGGGCTCAGCTACCCAGGAACGCAAAATCCGCGAAGCCATTGAGCAGGAGAAGGAACAGCGCCAGGCTGAAAAGCTTGCTCAGCAGCAGGCCGAATCCAAAGAGATGGCCGAGCTGATGGCGCGGATCGACAGCCGTGGTAAACCTGCAGCTAAGGCTAAGGCTAAACCGAAAGCCAAGAAAACCCTGTCTCTGAAAACCACAGTTACCAGCCAGCCTGCAAGCAGTGCTGCAGCCAGAACCCCTGACGTAGCAGCTCAGCCTGCCTTAGCAGATAAGATCCCTGCCCGGAATATGGAGCGTGTACTGGAACATGCTCAGCAAGCGACAGTGGAAAGACCGTCCGCCTCCCGGTTCTCTACTGCACTACGGGAACGCAAGATCCGCGATACTATCGCCCGGGAGAAATCCCAGCGCATCCAGCAGCAGCAGAGCCAGCAGTCTGCCCAGGCTGATCAGCTGAATGCTCTTCAGGCTCGGCTTGCAGCCAGGGCGGCTAGTAAACAGTAGCTAAAAGCAGCTGCTAGATCGCGGCTTCTATTAAACAGTAGCTAGATCGCGGCTT
Source organism: Amphritea sp. HPY (assembly GCF_050870985.1). Lineage (NCBI taxonomy): Bacteria > Pseudomonadati > Pseudomonadota > Gammaproteobacteria > Oceanospirillales > Oceanospirillaceae > Amphritea > Amphritea sp. HPY. The sequence continues at coordinate 3,609,024 of NZ_CP194015.1, forward strand.
CTATTAAACAGTAGCTAGATCGCGGCTTCGCCGCTAGCTAGAACGGAAGGCAAGCCTTCCTGCTAGTGGCTAGAAAAAGCGAAAGTCAAAAACATAAAAACCGCCGATTGGCGGTTTTTTATTCTTAACTGGATTACTGGCCAGACGCATCATTATCTCTATGGGAATGTCCGCTTTGATACAGAGCGGAGATCTCAGAACCTAACGCCGTGCTTTGCCGGCTGAGCGTAGCGTAGCTCCGCAACAGCACCTTGTTAGCACTGAGCTTTTACTCAAATTTACTGGTAAAACTGTAGTTATCACCAGCTTCAATAATAAATTCAAATTCCCACGTTGAATTTACATTTACGCCACAATAGCTAAATAAAATAGTCGACCCAACGGTTATGTATGACAATTCAAATTCATAGTCTTTATAAGAATTCATTTTTCTTGCGACGATTGAATCTAGCTCTACCACACTCTTTAGCAAGCTAAATAATATGGCCCTATCTTCATCAGTTAACTCTATTTTGCCTTCAAAAACGACCGTAAATTCACAACCATCTGCTCCAAAGTCAAAACATAAATCCGTTTCGTAAGTGTACATTTTGCCTTCCTCGAAATCATCAAAGAAGTTTGGCGGATTTTTCTCTGAGAGAGTATAAATGTTGTTAATCATAATTTAGTGCTAACAGCTTAATTGTGTGCGTGCGCGTTTTACTGCCGCAGGGTTTGCGGCAAGGGGGGAGGTATCTATCTGAAAGAAATGAGACTTTCTGAAGCACATTGATTTTCATCCCCTGAAAACGCGCTGGCACGCTTTGTCATTTTCAACCGGCCGGTAAGATCGCCTGTTGATATCCGTATCTGACTGATATTGCCCGATTATTTTGAGTTATACCAGTATCCTCCCCTTCTTACAGCGCGTGGAAGTGGCCTGCACACATAAAATATTTAGAAGGCTTTATGCTTTTGATTTTTCTAGCGACTAACAAACGGCGAAGCCACGTTCTAGCTAGCCGAGCTTGTTCGGCGGTCTGGCGAGTCGAGCTTGCTCGATGATCTAGAATGAACGTTGGGCTTCGCTACGCTCAAACCAACCTACCGCTCTTACGAAGTTAGGTGGTCAGTCATAAACCCATGAGAAGAAAGAAGGCTTTTTGCTTTTGATTTTTCTAGCCACTAGCAAGCGGCGAAGCCACGTTCTAGCTAGCCGAACTTGTTCGGCGGGCTGGCGAGTCGAGCTTACTCGATGATCTAGAGCGAACGTTGGGCTTCGCTGCGCTCAGACCAACCTACCGTTCTTACGAAGTTTGGTGGTAAGTGTTTAAGCAAACCAAAATTAAGAAGTTTTTTTGCTTTTGATTTTTCTAGCCACTAGCAAGCGACGAAGTCGCGTTCTAGCGAGTCGAACTTGTTCGGCGGTCTAGCCACTGCTTAAAACCCCTTCGGGGTTTTAATTACCGGAGAGCTGAATTCTTCGATAAGATCCGGGAAAAAGCTCTCGAAGCCCTGTTCAAATGTCTGGTAGTTCTGTTCCAGCTCCTTACCGACTCCGGCGAATCGGTGTTGAAACCTGATCCGGCTGGCGATCCGATCCAAGGCGTAGGCGACGCCTTCAAGCTCTTCATAGGAGCTAAACCAGTCTTGTGCTGATATACGCTGGGTCACCTGCTGCATGCGTTCCGGCATCAGCTTCTGCCCGCTATCAAGATCGCGGTATAACTCACGGATAAACGACTGTTTCGGGACCTCGCTGAAGCGTTCCCAGTGCAGTAGCAGATAATGATCGAACAGGACATCCAGGGCGATTCCGGCAAAGCGTCTGCGCTGGGGTGAAAAGCAGGCTTTCAACTCCCGGACTGCGGGATGCTGATCGGTAAAATGATCAACCCGGCGATGGTTGACCAGCCCCTGATAGATCTCAGGCGACAGGGATTGCGTGTCGATACCGCGGGCAAAGTCCCCCAGCAGGTTGCCGACACGGGACGGCACTGTCGGTTGCGCGAGAACAAGATGGGCAAAAAAATTCACAAAAAAAACCGGATACCAAAAGAGTTACTTTCAGTATCCGGCGTTTTATCGACGACTGCAACGACAGTGCCGTTGCGTAGTCCGGTCAGACTGAGTTCAGCAGCCTAGTTGAGGCGTTCAAAGACAGTCGCAATGCCCTGTCCCATACCGATACACATAGTTGCCAGACCCAGCTCACCGTCATTCTGCTCCATCACGCTGAGCAGTGAGGTTGAGATACGGGTGCCGGAGCAACCCAGCGGATGACCCAGAGCGATAGCACCGCCGTTCAGGTTAACCTTCTCTTCCATCTGATCCAGCAGCTTCAGACCATTCAGCACCGCCAGGCCCTGCGCTGCAAATGCTTCGTTGAGCTCGATATAATCGATATCAGCAATGGTCAGACCGGCACGCTTAAGCGCTTTCTGAGATGCCGGTACCGGACCGTAACCCATAATGGAAGGATCGCAGCCAGCAACGCCCATTGAGCGGATCTTAGCGCGTGGTTTCAGCCCCAGTGCCTGCGCTTTAGCGGCAGACATCAGCAACATACCGGAAGCGCCATCAGAGAAAGCTGAGGAGGTACCCGCGGTCACTGTACCAACCTTAGGTACGAAAACCGGCTTCAGGGCAGACAATGTTTCTACTGTAGTTTCCGGGCGGATAACCTCATCCTGCTCCAGCAGGCTCTTAAAGCCATTTTCGTCATGGCCTTCCACTGCAACGATCTCATTGTCAAAGCGGCCCTGACTGCGGGCTTCATCCGCCAGGCGGTGGGAGCGGGCACCAAAGGCATCCTGCTGTTCCCGGCTGATACCGTTCATCTTACCCAGCATCTCGGCGGTGATACCCATCATCATCGCCGCTTTCGCCACCTGCTTACTCATCTGCGGGTTAACATCGATACCGTGCAGGATATCCAGATGCCCCATATGCTCAACACCACCGACCATAAACATATCGCCGTTGCCGCTCATAATTCCCTGCGCGGCAGTATGTAACGCCGCCATTGAGGAGCCACAGAGACGGTTAACGGTTTGTGCGGCAACAGTATGCGGCAAACCAGCCAGCACCAGCGCGTTACGTGCAATGTTAAAGCCCTGCTCTTTGGTCTGGTTGACACAACCCCAGATCACATCTTCAATTTCAGCCGGATTAACCTCTGGGTTGCGCTCCAGCAGCGCATTCATTACCCGGGCAGACAGCGCTTCAGCACGCACATTGCGGAAAGAACCGCCTTTGGATTTACCCATTGGGGTACGGACACCGTCGACGATGACCACATCATTCGGATTCAGACTCATCTTCGATTCCTCTTATTTTGCAGCACTGGAATTTAAGTACTTAGCGCCAGTGGCAGCCATCTCTTTCATCCGTTCGGTCGGCTGGTACAGCGGCCCCAGATCGGCATATTTTTCGGTCATAGCACAGAATGCAGCCATACCCATCTCATCCAGATAATGGAATAAACCACCACGGAACAACGGGAATCCGATACCATAGATCAGTGCCATATCGGCTTCTTCAGCAGAAGCGACGATCCCCTCTTCCAGACAACGAACGGTCTCGATGCATAGCGGAATCATCATCCGCTCGGTAATTTCTTCAGCTGAGAATTCGCGAGTCTGTGCAGCAATATCGCCGATCTGTTGACCGACTTCATCATCAGACAACTTCTTCGGACGACCGCGACGATCCATCTCATAGCGATAGAAGCCTTTACCATTCTTCTGGCCATAGCGTTCCAGGCTGTACATCCGGTCAATCACGGTTTCACCTTCATGCGACATCCGCTCAGGGAAGCCTGCTGCCATCACCTGATCGGCGTGATGCGCGGTATCGATACCGACAACATCCAGCAGGTAAGCCGGGCCCATCGGCCAGCCAAAGCCTTCCATTACCTTATCTACCTGACGGAAATCGGCGCCGTCCTGCATCAGGCCGCTGAAACCGCCGAAGTATGGGAACAGCACCCGGTTTACCAGGAAGCCAGGACAATCATTCACCACGATCGGCGTCTTACCCATGGCGCTGGCGTAAGCCACTGTCCGCGCGATGGTTTCATCCGACGTTTTCTCACCGCGGATAACTTCCACCAGCGGCATTTTGTGTACCGGATTAAAGAAGTGCATACCGCAGAAGTTTTCCGGGCGTTTCAGTACTTTAGCCAGAGCATTGATCGAAATAGTCGAAGTATTGGAAGCCAGTACCGCATCGTCAGCAATGTGTTGCTCCGCTTCTGCCAGCACCATCTCTTTAACTTTCTGATTCTCTACTACCGCTTCGACCACTAAGTCGACGCTGCCAAAATCACCGTAGCTAAGCGTCGGACGAATCATGTTAATCGTCGCGGCCATCTTAGCGCCATCGATACGGCCGCGCTTGAGCTGGCCACCGAGCAGCTTATTGGCTTCATCCAGGCCCAGCTGAATTGCTGCTTCGTTGATATCCTTCATCAGGATCGGCGTACCTTTAGAGGCCGACTGGTAGGCGACTCCGCCGCCCATAATACCGGCACCCAATACCGCAGCCTGTTTCACCTTCGCGGCTTGTGCTTCGTAGCCCTTGCTGACCTTCTTCACATACTGGTCTTTCAGGAACAACCCGACCAGCGCTTTAACAACAGGGCCACCCGCCAGCTTCGCTACGCCACGTACTTCGGCTTCGATCGCTTTGTCGCGGCTCATACCACAGGATTTCTGGATCGTCTTAACTGCCTGCATCGGTGCCGGGTAATGCGGTCCGGCTTTAGCGCCAATCAGCCCCTTAGCGGTTTCAAACGCCATCATCTGCTCAATCTGGTTGAGCTTAACCGGCGATTGTTTCTCATCACGTCGGGCCTGGAAATCAAACTTACCCGCAATACACTTGTGCAACAGGTCCAGACCTGCGTCCCGTACTTTATCCTGGCTGACAACCGCATCAACGGCGCCATCCTTCAGAGCTGCCGGAGCGCGTTTTTCAGCACCGGTACAGATCCAGTCATGGGCATTATCAATACCGATCAGGCGAGGCAGACGAACGATGCCACCCCAACCCGGGTTAATACCTAACTTAACTTCCGGCAAACCAACTTTTGCCTTTTCAGCCATGACCCGGAAATCGGTTGCCAGACAGAGTTCGAAACCGCCGCCGAATGCGACACCATTAATGGCAGTCACCGTCGGGCAAGGCAGATCTTCAACTGCGCTGAAGATTGCATGCTGTTCAAGCAGCTTGGCGATCAGCGCTTCTTCGCCGTCGGCGAACAACGAACTGAATTCGGTAATATCTGCACCAACGATAAAACAATCTTTGGCGCTGCTGAACAACACCCCTTTAATACCATCAACGGCGCTCAGCTGACTAACAGATTCCTTCAGTTCAGCCAGGGTAACCTGATTAAACTTGTTTACCGGTTCACCCTGCAGATCAAATACCAGCTCATAAATGCCGGTCTCAATTTCCTGAACCCGTATCGCTTGACCTTCAAATAGCATGGTCGACTCCATACGTATGTATTTATTTTAAGAAGCAGTCGCTCGCTTCAATGCTCAAAACTCAGCTCATTACGCAGCTAGGGAAGGTGCGAACAAGTCTCTTGCGCCTCTGGCTTTCAGAGAGATTGGAGATCAAGGCAACAATTACAGACATACGGGTTGTACGTCGAAAATTGTTAACACTGAGATCCAGCCCCTCTGAAAGCCCCAAAGGGCGAGCTCTAGGACGGCCACCTGCTTTGTCAGACAGTTTGAAAAGGTCCAGACATTTCACTGCTCTGTCTTTCGCGTATCTGGCCGTTCTATAGCTCGCAGAGAAATACATTAGACTTATTTCACACCTTCCTTAATTCTAGTAGTGCATCCTGATGCTGATTAATACTAGACAGTTTACCCGGCACAACAATGACAAAAAGGCCCTCAATCAATGACAAAAACATTTATAGCGAAAGATATTCTTTGTTTATCAGTAAGTTAACAGAAAATAGACAATCACTAAAAGCGCTACAGATATGTAACAAATCCGGTCTTAAAATTAACTTAGCCGTAGACTGCTTAAATCATTAAAATAACCGCTTTGAAAAGCCGGAATCTGCCCTGATGCATCGCACTATATTTTCCACCCCAGTTATCAAACCCGCTCTGCGCTGGTTCTCCCGAACCTTGCTAAGGTTACGTGGCTGGGAGCTGGACTTCTCCGCGACTGAGAATGTGGATCGTTGCGTCATCATCGGCGCCCCGCATACCACTAACTGGGACCTGCCCTACGCTCTGTTGCTGGCATTCAGCCAGGACATGCCGATCTACTGGATGGGTAAGATTCAGATATTCCGTTTTCCGTTTAAACGGCTGATGATGTGGTTAGGTGGAGTGCCTATTGATCGCTCCCGCTCGAAAAATGTCGTGACTCAGGCGATCGGACAGCTGCAGGACGCCGATAATCTGTATCTGGTCATAGCACCGGAAGGAACGCGCTCAAAAGTCGAACAGTGGAAAACCGGCTTTTACCATATTGCCGATGGAGCCGGAGTACCGATTCTGACCGCCTATATTGATCACAAAGCCCGCCGCGCCGGAATCTATAAAGCGTACCAGACCAGCGGTGACGTCGAGGCCGACGTCGCTGAAATTCAGGCGCTGTATGGCGATCTTTTACTGCGTCATAAGGACAATCAATAAATCGGCTGGGTGGAAAACATTTTCTAGCCTGACCGGTATAAACATTGTCTGAAATAACCCAGCGAAAGCCTGCCCTAATAACGTTTTCGTACAGCCTCATTACCACGCCATTTTTAAACATCAAAGTGGGTAATATAGTCATTTAGTGCGAATTTCGCGTGCTACACTTCTCGCTATTAACGCAAGAGTGATAGCTGTCTTGAGTAATTTTTCTTCTCAAAATATCGACGCGCCTCAGGAAATAGATGAAGCGGTTTTTATAACCCAGACTGATCTGTTACTGGAACGGGGCATTCGCAGTAAATGGGCGATTCTCGCTGGCGGCGTCGTGTTTGCTTGCGTACTTTACTACTACAATACGCCACTGCAGTTGCTTATCCCCTGGTATCTTGCACTGATATTTTCCAGTTATATGCTGGCCCGGGCATGCCGCTCACAGCCAGACAAAAACACCCTGAAAGACAAAGCCAGCCAGCTTCTTTGGCGCACTGTCTTTAGCTGTATGAGCGCCTTTCTGTACGGCGTTTCAGTATTTCTTCTGCCGCAGGCTGTCGCCGAAATAGCCATCGCGATGCTGTTCACGATTCTGGTTATTGCCGTCACGGTCACCGTCGTAATCTGTATTAACTTCCCGCACAACTATATCGCATTTGATCTTGCCGCTATGCTGCCCGTTCAGTTGTATTTCTTACTTAACTGGAATGTCCCGATGCTGCTGCTGACGTTGATTATGCTGATCGGGCATATCGCTTTTACACCGATGGCCTTCCATCTGTCCCGTATATCGAAACAGGCAATTCGTGCCAATCTGTTACTGCAGCGCGAGATAGAAGAGCATATACAGTCGAAGAAGCAGGTTCAGCATCTGGCGCTGCATGATCATCTGACCGGCGTTGCCAACCGCCGGCATTTTGAAGATCATGCTGAAAACATGATTGAAGCGGCAGAAACATTTGGCATCATTTTTATCGACCTTGATGACTTTAAACAGGTCAACGATAGCTTTGGTCATAAGATCGGTGATCAGGTACTGAGAGTTGTCGCTGAGCGGATCTCCCGGCAGATCAAAAGCAGCGATTTTGTCGCCCGCCTGGGCGGCGACGAGTTCTGTATTCTGATTCAGGGCGGTGATACCCGCGCCAGTCTGAACCGGGTAGCACGGGACATAGCCAGCGCGTTTTCAGCACCGATTCTGATTGAAGACCTGCAACTACAGCTCACCTGCAGCACAGGTTCCGCGCTGTATCCGGATAACGCCCTGGAGCTGGATGCGCTGATCAGTATCGCCGATCATCGCATGTACGATCACAAGAAAAATAGTAAGCCTGTATCCGCCTGAAAACGATTGAACAGTGTTTTAAAACCTGGAATTAAAACCGGGAGAAGTCCGCTGCACGTTTCTCAGTAAACGCCTGTAGCGCTTCCATCGCTTCCGGTGACTTAAGCCGGGCAGCGAACTGCTCAATTTCAGCCACCAGCACCTGCTGCAGTTGTTCCTGCTGACCGCGACGCAACATCGCCTTACTCTGACGTACGGCATCCGGCGCAAGAGCCGCTAGTTTCTCAGCTTGTGCGCGGGCTACATCCATCAGTTTGCCATGTTCAACCACCCGGTTTACCACACCCAGGTCAGCCGCTAATGAAGCGTTGAAGGCCTCTCCCATCACCACTAACTCAAAAGCCTTACGATGTCCGACAAGTTGTGGCAGCAATAAACTTGCCCCGCCTTCAGGCACCAGTCCAAGACGGACAAAAGGCAGCTGAAAATGTGCCTGATCACTCGCGATTACCAGATCACAATGCAACAGCATCGTAGTACCAATACCGACCGCGACACCAGGTACGACAGCGATAACAGGTTTGCTCACCGTAGTAATGGTCTGCAGGAATTTCAGCGGGGCCTGAACCGCATCGGGACGATCCAGAGCGGCTATAAAATCGAGTATATCGTTACCGGCCGAGAAACAATCTCCGGCGCCGGTCAGCATAATCACCCGCACCTGCGGGTCGCTATCCGCTTCAAGCAACGCTTCCGACAACTGCTGATACATCGCCAATGTCAGGGCATTTTTCTTATCCGGACGATTCAGGGTCAGTTCCAGAATGGAACCGGTACGTTGCACAAGCAGTTGATCGTTCATCAGTTAACTCTCTTCTGGCTGATATGAAATAAAAGCACCACCAAACCGGTTCGCGAAAGGTGCTGTTGACTAACTACTGTAATAGAAAGCAAAGCGATATTGCGGTCAAAAACTTAACCATTTCGGTCTGAATAGACTTTTAATAAGAAACCCAGGCCTGGTGGAGCCATTTAGAAAAGAGCTATGACAAAGGTTTATAATGTTCCGGCAGCAGCTCTTTAATAACGTTACTGTCCTGCGCCCAACTATGACAACTATTGATCATGAATCCGGCGCCCTGCTTCATCACATCAATCTCAATATTCGGCCACAACGTTTGAATCGCCGTTGTCGCGACAGGCTGCAGCAGCTCATATAGATGGGTACAGCCCTGAGTGCCGCCCAGCAGATCTTTGCATTGCCGGGACCAGCCGGGACCGATACGAGTGCCTTCAAGCTTGCGAAAAGCGCTGGTTATCCCCGGGCAGATACTGAATGGCGAATGCTCAATGAATGCTTCAACCTGATGAATCAACAGTTGCTGATCCAGCGTAATACGCAACCCGAGATCATGAAACGGGTCACCGGCAGCGACCTCGCCTCGCTCTGGCAGCTCAACAGTTTCGGTTTTAACATCCAGCATCCGGGCTTCTATATCCCACAGGCCATCGGTTCTTTTATAACCACAGCAATCCACTGTGCGGCGGTGCTGCAGCATCCGCCGTACCGGTTTCGAAAAAGCCATTAAATTCTCCTGCGACCTGAGAATCAGGCTGCGTCTTTGCGCAACATGCGGCGTAGTACTTTACCCACGTTTGATTTAGGCAGCTCGTCGGTAAACTCGACGATTTTAGGTACTTTATAAGCGGTCAGGCGCTCTTTACACCAGCTGCGGACCTCATCGACTGACAACTCTTCATTGCTCACTACATACAGCTTCACAACCTCGCCACTGTGCTGATCAGGCTCGCCAATCGCAGCACACTCAACGACTTTAGGATGCGAGGTAACGACGTCCTCAATCTCATTCGGATAGACGTTGAAACCAGAGACATTGATCATATCTTTGGCCCGGTCGACGATCCGCAGGTAGCCATCCGGCTCCCATACAGCAACATCACCGGTAATGAAAAATCCGTCATCGGTAAAGCAGGTGGCAGTTGCCTCTTCCCGCTGCCAATAGCCCAGCATCACCTGGGGGCCTCTGACACAAAGCTCACCCGGCTCACCTTCAGCCAGTGCCTGCCCTTCAGTGCCGATTATTTTTACTTCAGTTTCAGCCACCGGTGGCCCGATAGTTCCAACCCGGATATCCCGTGGTGGATTCATTGCCACAGCCGGCGAAGTCTCGGTCAGGCCATAAGCCTCCAGAACCTGACAGCCGGTATTCTGTTGCCACTGTTCTGCAGCATCATAGGTCAGCGCCATACCACCGGATAAGGTAACTTTTAGCTGACTGAAATCTACCTCAGCGAAGTCCTTATGGTTACACAGCGCGACAAACAGTGTATTCAGCCCGATAAAGGCTGAAATCGATTGTTTTCTCAGTTCTTTAACAAAGCCATCAATATCCCTGGGATTAGCCACCAACAGATTAGTGCCACCCAGTTCCAGTACCGCCATCGAAATAGTAAATGCGTAGATATGATAAAGCGGCAGCGGGGCCACGACTTTATCAGCCCAGTGCTCATTGGCACCGGAGATCAGCTTAACCCCCTGCAGACAGTTAGAGATCAGGTTAGCATGGCTCAGCATGGCACCTTTTGACACACCGGTCGTACCACCGGTGTACTGCAGTACTGCGATATCGCTGCTGGACGGATTTGCCAGCCGTGGTTTCTGCCCCAGTTTACTGTTCAGGGCATGGCGTAACTCAACGGCGTCGGGAAGGTTGTAGGCAGGCTCCATCTTTTTGACATACTTCACGACGGAGTTAATCAATAGTCTTTTCAGCGGGCTATGCAGGTCCGCTATCTGGGTCACAAATACGCTTTTAATGCCGGTATTTGCGATTATTTTTTCAACGTTATGCGCCACCCCTTTAAACACTACCAGGGCTTTTGCCCCTGAGTCATTGAACTGATATTCCAGTTCTCTGGGGGTATACAGAGGGTTGGTATTAACGACAATAAGACCGGCTTTCATGGCACCGAAGACGACCACCGGATATTGATTGATATTCGGCAGCTGAATGGCAATCCGATCCCCCGGCAGCAATTTGCACTCCTGTTGCAGGTAGACGGCAAATGCGTCAGATAGCTGATCCAGTTCGGCGTAACTCAATTCCCGACCGAAACTACTGAAAGCTATTTTGTCCCGGTTATCGGCGACTGTGCGCTGCATAACCTCAATGAGGTTACGATAACCCCGGGGATTAATACTTTCTGGTATCCAGCCCGGAGGGCATTGTTGATCCATTGTCAGGTCCTGTTCGCGAAGGAGCCTGCAAATAAGTCTGTTGCGCATTCACCTCGCCCCGGACCTGTTTTCAGACTCCCTGATTATTGTTTTTTGCCGGAGTTCTGCCTATCAGCATAAGCCGACAAGGCTGAATATGTCGAATCAAAACAGCTGCCCCCCTGATCTGGTACAACTGTCTGTAAAGCCTTAAATCTAATTAAACCGGGAACAAAGTCGCCAGTCGGGTCGCCAGCATAACGTCCCCTTCAGCCCGGATGCGACCGGTCATAAAGGCTTGCATACCATCGGTCTCACCATCAAGTACTTCCTGAAAAGTCTGGCTATCCATCATCAGCGTTACACTTGGCTCGTCATGCTCACCCTGTTCCACGGCACAGCTGCCGTCAGCGATCGCCGCATAATAAGCATCACCCTCATCCAGCTTATACTGGAATACTGCATCGAGGTCAGCAGCCGCAGTTGCGTTAAAGCGAGACGCCATAGTATCGAACATTGCTTGAGTATCTGACATTAGATTCACCTGTATCTGAGTATTTTGTTTACTACCGCTATAGCGGTGCTTTAATCGGTTAACCTGCGCCAGACCGGAAACAAGCTTCCGGCCGACTGCGGTTTTTAATAGTTTCATCAGCTATTCCGGATCAGTTGCCGAAATGCTCATCGTCCAGCTCCATCAGGTTATCGGCACCGGATTGCATAGTTACCACCAGCGCCCGGGTTCTTGGCAGAATACGCTGATAATAAAAACGAGCGGTATGTAACTTGGATTCATAGAACGCTTTATCGTCGGTACCTTCAGCCAGCTTCTGTTGCGCAACCAGCGCCATTCGGCCCCACAGATAAGCCAGTACGGCATAACCTGAATACATCAGGTAATCGACGGAAGCTGCACCTACCTCATCCCGGTTCTGCATCGCCTGCATACCGATATTCATGGTCAACTCGCCCCACTCTTTATTCAGTTCTGCCAGCGGACCGACAAACTCTTGCATAGCGGAATTATCAGCTTCAGTCTGACAGAACTTATGCACAATTTTGGTAAAGGACTTGAGTGATTCACCCTGACTCATCAGCACCTTACGGCCCAGCAGATCAAGTGCCTGAATACCAGTAGTACCTTCATACAGCATGGAAATACGGCTATCCCGGACATTCTGCTCCATGCCCCATTCACTTATAAAACCGTGGCCGCCAAAAATCTGTACCCCCTGGTTGGCAGATTCAAAACCGGTTTCCGTGAGGAATGCTTTAGCGATAGGCGTCAGGAATGCCAACAGTGCATCTGCTGATTTTTGCTCTTCAACATCCGCAGACAGTTTTACTTTATCGACCAGCTGGGCACAGAAATAGATCAACGCCCGACCACCCTCAGCAAAGGCTTTCTGGGTCAGCAGCATGCGCCGTACATCGGGATGAACAATAATCGGATCGGCTGGTTTGTCCGGATAAGCAGGCCCTTTCAGCGAGCGCATCTGTAAGCGTTCGCGGGCATATTTAAGGGAGTTCTGATAGCCCCATTCAGCATGTGCCAGGCCCTGTAAAGCAGTACCCAGACGGGCAGTATTCATAAAGGTGAACATGCAGTTCAGGCCTTTATTTTCAGCACCGATAAGATAACCGGTAGCGTTATCAAAATTCATCACGCAGGTCGCGTTACCGTGAATACCCATCTTATGCTCGATAGAACCACAGCTAACGCCATTACGTTCACCAACGGCGCCATCAGCCTGTGGCTTAAACTTAGGCACAATAAACAGTGAGATACCTTTAGTACCTGCCGGTGCATCCGGCAGTCGTGCCAACACAATATGAACGATATTCTCCGCCATATCATGATCACCGGCGGAGATGAAAATTTTGGTTCCTGAAATCTGATAACTGCCATCGGCCTGTGGCTCAGCTTTAGTGCGCAGCATACCCAGGTCGGTACCACAGTGTGGTTCGGTCAGACACATAGTGCCGGTCCATTCGCCACTGATCAGCTTGGTCAGATAAGTCTGTTTCTGCTCATCGCTACCGTGCTCATCGATAGTATTCATCGCACCATGACTGAGGCCCGGATACATACTCCAGGACCAGTTAGCGGTACCCACTAACTCATTCATCACCAGACCGATCGATTCCGGCAGACCCTGACCACCCCACTCGGTAGCATGCGCCAGCGATGGCCAGCCGCCTTCAACAAACTGCTGGTACGCTTCTTTAAAGCCTTCCGGCGTAGTGACTTCACCGTCGTTAAACTGGCAGCCTTGCTGGTCGCCGACCTGATTCAGAGGTGCCAGTACGCGCTCGGCAAACTTAGCCCCCTCTTCCAGAATGGCGCTGACCATATCAGGCGTCGCGTCTTCACAGCCGGGCAGGTTGTTGTAATGCTGCTCGTTGTCCAGCATTTCATTCAGCACAAACTGAATATCCCGTAGCGGCGCTTTATATTCTGGCATGGTGTTATACCTCGATAGATCCTGTAATTCCTGTCAGCAATCCATTTACTGACAAGATGTTTTTTATTGTTCAAGCAATGCATTAAGGATCTACGATGCTGCCTCAAAGACCAATAACAAAAGCTATCAGTTTAACTGACATAAAAAACCAGACCGACATCATTAACAATAAAAATTGTTAATAAACATACAGATAGGCAATCCATCAATTTAAGAGTTTTTCTTAACAAAAAAGCCCGCATAGCGGGCTTTCAATAAACAGCAAGGAAGAAATTATTGCGCGTTCTGGACGACCGGTACTACCTGATCGGATGCATCTTTTCTGAGTACCAACACATCGGCATCCAACCGGTGCAATATACGCTCTGCGGTATTACCAATTAGCGCCCCTTTTAAACCATGACGTGCCTGTGTACCAATTACCACCAGCGCCGCCTGATGTTGATTAGCTACCTGCGGCACCCAATGCTCAGGCGGACCTTCACCGACATTAATATCCGCCGCAGACAGATTCTGTAATGCCAGCAACACCTCCATCTGCTTTCTGGCATTTTGCTGAATCAGCTCTTCTGATTGCAGTTCAGGATCACCCGCCAGCATCGCCGATGGACACGCCACTGCAACATGTAGCTGTCCGCTAACCTGTTGCGCAATTTCACTGGCAAGGGTTAACACCCCCTGGTTCAATAGCTGCCGCTCCGAGTCATCACTGAACGGGTCTGCAGCGGCGACAACAGTACTGTTGTGCCAGCTGTTATCATGCTTAACCAGCAATACCGGGCAAGGTAACTCACGCAGAATCCGGGCATCCCGGGAAGTGCGAAAGCTGTGCTGACGCGGATCACAGCTTTTAACCAGCAATCCAAAACCTTCCGTCTGCCAGAGCTGTTTCAGAGTATTAATCAGATCCTTTTCCGGGCAGCACTGGTAACTGGCACTAATACCTTCGGCTTCCAACTGCGTGACCAGCTGGGCGGGTAAAGCCTCATCGTCCCCGAGCCAAAGCACCTTAATCGCACACTGCAAACGCAGGGCTATAAGCTGCCCCCTGTGCAGCGACAGGTATTCCCGGTCCTGCGGATCAATCACCACCAGCATCTGCTTATTGAACGGCATTTTCGGCCTCCCGGTTGCAATCTTTAGTCTGTGATTTAGTAACAACAATCTGCGACTCACACTTGAGTATGCAAGCCAGTGCCGGCAGAAGAATCAGTGCTCCCAACATATTCCACAAGAACATAAAGGTCAGCAGAATTCCCATATCAGCCTGGAATTTAATCGGTGAAAACAGCCACAGGATAACGCCTATCGCCAGCGTCAGGCCGGTAAACGCCACCGATTTACCCGTGGTACGCAGTGTTTTCAGATAAGCATCGACCAATGGTTCGCCCTGCACCAGATAGGTATTGAGCTTAGAATAAATATAGATACCGTAATCAACGCCGATACCTACGCCCAGCGCAATCACAGGCAGGGTGGCAACTTTTACACCGATACCCAACGACGCCATTAACGCCTGGCAAAGAATCGATGTCAGTGCCAGAGGCGCGATGATACAGATAAGAATTTTTACCGAGCGGAATGTCAGCAAACAGAGCAAACCAACCACGCCGTACACCCAGGCCAGCATTTTGTATTGCGCAGTGCCGATCACATCATTGGTCGCTGCTTCAAAGCCGGAATTACCGGCCGCCATCTCAAAACTGACCTGATCACTGCCATACTGCTCAGTGAATGAACCGATTGCAGCGGTCAGCTGCAACAAAGTGTCCGCCTTATGATCATCTAAGAAGATAATCACTGGCAGCAGAGAACAGGCCGGGTTCATCAACCCCGCTGGAACATAAGACAGGGAAGCATTGATCACTAGTTGATTACGACTGATCGTGCGCCATTTCAGATTGCCTTCGTTCAGGCCTGCGGTCACTCGCTTAGACACATCCACCAGCGAAACGCTGGATTGCACTCCAGGCACATTGGTCAGGTAATACTGGAAACGATCCACCAGGGACAATGTCTCAAAGCTTGAACACTGCTCAGCGCCAGTCCGTACCATCACCACAAAAATATCACTCGAGGTAGAGTAATTATCCGTTATAAAGCGGTTATCCAGATTGTAGCGGGAATCGGGGTGCAACTCTGGAGCGCCACTATCAAGGTCACCAATCTGCAACTGCTGTGACTGATATAATCCCATTACCAACAACCCCAAAGCGACCACAATTGCCGCTTTAGCACCTGCCGGACGGGCAAACACTGTCAGCAACTGCCAACGAGAGTTTTGCGTTGCTGCTGCCCGCTCTGCTCTTGCAGTCGCCTTTTTACCGATACCGACAAATGACATAATCACCGGCAGCAGAAACAGGTTAGTCAGGATAATTACCGCAACACCGATCGACGCGGCGGCGGCCAGATCCTGAATCACCTGAATCTCGATAACCATCAGCGTAATAAAACCTATACCATCGGACAGCAACGCGATCAGCCCGGGAATATACAAGGCACGAAACGCCCGGCGCGCAGCCAGCCAGTTGTCAGCACCTTTGGCGCTCTCCTGACCAATCGTATTTACAATTTGCACACCATGGCTCACCGCGATGGCAAAGACCAGGAACGGTACCAGCATTGAGTACGGATCGAGGCCATAGCCCAGGGTTTTCAATATGCCCAGTTGCCAGACCACAGCAATAACAGAACAACCCAATGGCACTAAAGACCCGGCAATACTGCCGGAATAAAGAAACAGCAGCACCAGCGTGATCAGCATCGCAATCGCAAAGAAGATTGCAACCTGACTGGCACCGTCGATCAGGTCCCCGACAATTTTGGCAAATCCGGTGATGTGGATACTGATATTGTCATTCTGGTATTTACTGCGTACCAGAGTTTCCAGCTGCTCTGAAAGCTCCTGGTAATTAAGCTTCTCGCCGGTATCCGGATGCTTATCAAACAGCGGCACCTGAACAATCGCGGAGCGGAAATCGTTCGCCACCAGCAATCCGACCTGACCGGAACGCAGGATATTAGTTTTAACCTGTTCCAGACTTTCCGCAGAACCGTCATACTCCGGCGGAATCACTGGACCACCGACAAAGCCCTCTTCGGTGACTTCGGTCCAGCGCACATTCGGCGTCCATATAGACTTCAGCGCCGAACGATCGACGCCGGGAATGAAGAAAAGCTCATCGGTAATCTGCTGCAAAGTTTGCTGGTACCCGGCAGTGAATATATCTCCCTCACGCACTGCCACGGCTACCCGCAGACTATTACCCAATCCCGACAAGTCATCGCGGTTTTTCAGATAATTCGCAACATAGGGATGCGAAGTTGGTATCATTTTAACAAAGCTGGCATCAGGCCTGATCTGAGAAGCCTGCCAGCCCAGCAGCAGAGTCAGTAGCGCAAATATCAGTAATACCAGCAGACGCTTATGAAACAGCAAACGTTCTGCAAACTCTTCTGAACCTCTGACCGGAGCCAGCAGCTGATTAAATAATTTACCCATTATCATCACCCTGCTTTACTACCACTTTCTGAACACCGCCTTCACCGACCAGCAGCCAGCCGTCTGCAACATCAATCCCGGCACTGAACGAACGCCGACCTCCGCTTTCAATGACCTCAAAAAGATCCCCCTTAGCTGAACTCAGCAGACGCCCGCCATGTCCTATCAGCAACAACTCATCCGCGGAACTCACTGCACCATTAAAGGTTGTGCTATACCCGGTATCCTGCGAATGCCAGCTCTCACCATCGGAGGAGACAAACAGATTGCCCCGCAAGCCGGTAAGATAGAGTTGGTTACGATATTCAGTCAGCGCAAAGAAGGAGCCATCATAAGGGACATCCAGAGCGACCCAGCTATCACCACCATCATCGGATCGTAACAACAATCCCGCTTCACCGGCGATATAGATCCGCCCAAGATGATCTTCAGTCATGCTGTTAAGATGAAAGCCATCCGGATTTGGCAAACGGTCACCCCAATACTGCCAGCTATCACCACCATCACTGGTTTTCAGTAACAAGCCGTAACCACCCAGGGCAAAACCTAGTTGAGAATCACGGAACCATATATCCAGCAGAGGCGTGGTCGGGCCTTCTTCAACTGCAATCTCTGCATCCTCCAGGCTATAGCTCAGCTCATCCAGCTGTTCGAGCAGCGCGTCATTGTCTGGTTGAGCTGCAACACGCTGCTCAAGCCGGGCATAGTTTTGCTGTGAACTGGCAAGTCGTAACTGGTTAATCCGTGTGCCATCCATCACCCGCTGCCAGCTTTGACCGGCATCTTGCGACCGTGCCAGCAGACCATCATGACCGACTATCCAGCTATTCTGCGGCGTTGAAAAGGTGACCCCGGTGAGCATCACACTGACCGGAACCGTCACCTGCTTCCAGCTGCCACCTTCATCATCAGATAACAAAACAGTTCCCTGATCGCCGACCGCGACCAGCCGACTATCAGAACGGGTAATATCAAGCAGCAGACTTTGCTGGGCCCGGCTACTCAGCACAGGTTCGATAGACAGACGATCCTCCGCCGAGACGGCATGCGCCGTCAAAGTGAGCAGGGAAATAATAAACGCTGCGGTAACACTTCGCAGCCAGTGACAACTTTCCATAATGTTCCAGTTATTATCATTATTCGGAATCCGGTTCCTCTCTAATCACCACTATACAATGACTAATTAAGATTCCCCCAGGAGTCTGAAGATAATCAACAAATCCGCTAGCGGACTCAATAACAAATACTGGCAAGTTTCATAACACTTTCCACCAGTCTGAGAAGAGAAAGTTTTCCAGATCAATAAAATTCCAGAAAAAAACTCTGCGGGGTTTGCAATTAGTGCTTTCCCGCATGTAGAGTTAGCCACTGCGACGGAGGGCTGAAATGCCTCACAAGGGCTCCTCCGCAAAAAGAACAATAAATGGAGATCATCTCGATGAACCAATTCCGCAAAACATTGCTGGGTCTGAGCACCGCTGTTTGTATTATGGGTATGACCGCTGCAGCGCAAGCTGATACGCTGAAAATCGGTCTGGCAGGACCTGCTACCGGTCCTGTTGCTCAGTACGGCGATATGCAGAAGATCGGTGTTATGGCTGCGATTGAAGATATCAACAAGGCAGGCGGCATCAACGGCATGCAGCTTGAAGGCATCGTTTATGATGACGCTTGTGATCCAAAACAGGCTGTTGCTGTAGCAAACAAAATTGTTAACGACGGTGTTAGCCACGTGGTCGGCCACCTGTGCTCCTCTTCTACTGAGCCGGCATCTGACATCTATGAAGAAGAAGGCGTTCTGATGATCACCGCAGCTTCTACTTCTCCGTCTATCACTGAGAAAGGTCACCAGATGGTATTCCGTACCATCGGTCTGGATAGCTTGCAGGGCAGCATGGCTGCTCAATACATTATTGATACTGCCAAGCCTGCACGCGTTGCGGTTATCCACGATAAGCAGCAGTACGGTGAAGGCCTGGCGACTGCAGTTCGTGACCAGCTGGCCGAGAACGGCATCAAAGCGGTTATGTTTGAAGGCGTAACCTCAGGTGACAAAGACTTCTCTGCTCTGATCGCTAAGCTGAAGAAGCAGGACGTAGACTTCGTTTACTACGGTGGTTACCACCCTGAGCTGGGTCTGATCCTGCGTCAGTCAGCTGAAAAAGGTTTTGGCGCTCAGTTTATGGGACCTGAAGGTATCGTTAACGCCGACCTGGCTAAAATCGCCGGTGAAGCAACTGAAGGTGTTCTGGCGACTGCGCCTAAGAGCTTCGATCAGAACGCTGTGAACCAGGCACGTGTAGAAGCGATCAAGGCCAAGGGTGAAGATCCAACTGGTCCTTTCGTATTCACCGCTTACGCAGCAGTTGAAGTTATGACTAACGCAATGACTGCGACCAAGTCAACTGATACTGAAAAGCTGGCTGCGCACATCCGTGCCAACGGTGTTGAAACGGCTATCGGTAAAGTGAAATACGACGAGAAGGGTGACCTGACTGAGTCTACTTTCCTGGTTTACCGTCTGCACAAGGATGGCGGCAAGTCTCCTGCACAGTAATCCTCAATAATAACAATTGATTAGCTATGCCCGGCTCAACCGCCGGGTCTATCTGATCCCGATACCCTAGCGCCGTGATCCGGCGCCGGGGTTTCGTTTTATATGGTCCCTGCAAATGTCAGAATTCTCACTCTATCTGTTGCAACAGCTCATAAACGGGCTCACCATCGGCTCCACCTATGCCCTGATCGCCATCGGCTATACCATGGTCTACGGTATCATCGGCATGATTAACTTTGCCCACGGCGAGATCTATATGATCGGCTCCTACGTAACATTTATTGTTATCGCAGGCCTGGTGAGCATGGGAATGGTGAGCCTGCCAATCATCCTGATTATTGCGCTGGTTATAGCAATGTTCATTGCCAGCACATACGGTTGGGCTGTGGAGCGCGTAGCTTATCGCCCTCTGCGTGGTTCAAACCGGTTGATCCCGCTGATCTCTGCTATAGGCATGTCGATCTTCCTGCAAAACTCGGTAGGCATCTCTCAGGGCTTCCGCGATGTTGCCCTGCCGCCGATGATCACAGGAGGCTGGGCCTTCGGTGACCCAGCTGACTTTGAAGTAACGGTCTCTTATATGCAGATCATTATCTTCGCTGTTACCTTCATCACCATGACGGCTTTGACACTTTTCATTTCCAAATCCCGTATGGGTCGCGCTTGCCGCGCCTGCGCTGAAGATCTGGGCATGACCAACCTGCTGGGCATCAATACCAACAAAGTTATCGCCCTGACCTTTATTATCGGTGCAGCTCTGGCAGCAATCGCAGGCCTGTTGCTGGGTCTTTACTACGGTGTGGTCAATCCGTTTGTTGGTTTTATTGCCGGCCTGAAAGCCTTCACTGCTGCAGTACTTGGTGGCATCGGTTCAATCCCTGGCGCCGTATTAGGCGGACTGGTTTTAGGTGTTACCGAGGCAATGACTGCCGCGTTCTTCCCATCGGAATATAAAGACGTGGTCGCATTCGGTCTGTTAATAACCATTCTGTTGTTCCGTCCGAGTGGACTCCTTGGTAAGCCGGAGATAGAAAAGGTATGACGACTAATAAGTTTTACAACGCTATCTTCGCTGCTGGTATCACACTGATTCTGGCTTGCCTGATGATCGGCGTTAAGCTCGATACATCAGGCACCCAACTTGCAGTAAAAGGTGCAACAGCGGCACAGTGGGCCTGGATCGGCGGCGGTATCGCCCTGGTCTTTCTGTCGCAGTTGTTTACCACTCAGATTGATACGCTGTTCGGCAAGATCCCAAAGCCTTCGATCAGCACCATGCTGCCTGAAGAGAAGAAAATGGCCACCCTGAAGCCATGGCTGCTCGCCGGCCTGATTGTCATCATGATAATCTGGCCGTTCATGGTATCCCGGGGCTCTGTTGATCTGGCAACACTGACTCTGATCTACATTATGCTGGGGCTGGGTCTGAATATTGTTGTGGGTCTGGCTGGCCTGCTGGATCTGGGTTTTGTGGCTTTCTATGCGGTTGGTGCATACACCTACGCGCTGCTGTCGCAATATTTCGGTTTGTCATTCTGGGTCTGCCTGCCAATTTCAGCCGGTATGGCCGCACTGTTCGGTTTCCTGCTGGGCTTTCCTGTTTTACGACTGCGCGGTGATTATCTGGCGATCGTAACCCTGGGCTTTGGTGAGATTATCCGAATCCTGCTGAATAACTGGACTAACCTGACCGGTGGCCCGAGTGGTATTTCCGGTATCGCTAAGCCAACACTATTCGGTCTGGAGTTCACCCGAAAAGCCAAAGGCGGTGAGGACGCGGTAACCTTCCATGATTATTTCAATCTGGATTACTCGAGTTCCTATAAGGTTATCTTCCTTTACCTGATCGCAGTACTGCTGGTTTGTTTCGTAATCTACGTAATAAACCGCCTGATGCGGATGCCGATTGGACGTGCCTGGGAAGCACTGCGGGAAGATGAGATCGCCTGTCGCTCTCTGGGCCTGAACCGTACCGCAATCAAACTGTCAGCATTTACACTGGGTGCCTCGACTGCAGGTTTTGCCGGTGCATTCTTCTCCGCTCGCCAGGGCTTTATCAGCCCTGAATCGTTCATCTTTATTGAATCCGCGATTATTCTGGCCATTGTCGTACTGGGTGGCATGGGCTCGCAGGTCGGTATCATCCTGGCCGCGATTGTGATGACTATCCTGCCGGAAGTTGCCCGTGAATTTTCAGAATACCGGATGTTGCTATTCGGACTGTTGATGGTATTGATGATGCGCTGGCGCCCTGAAGGTCTGGTACCGACGAAACGCCCGCAGCTGGAGTTGAAACAATGAGTCAGTTACTGCTTGATGTAAACGGCCTGACCATGCGCTTTGGCGGACTGGTGGCGGTAAATGGTGTAAACCTGAAGGTTAAAAATCGCCAGATCGTTTCTGTTATCGGCCCAAATGGTGCGGGTAAAACCACCGTATTCAACTGCCTGTCCGGGTTCTACATTCCGACCGAAGGCAGCGTAATGCTCAAAAATGAGCAGATCGCCGGCCTGAAGGACTACCAGATATCCCGTAAGGGACTGGTACGTACTTTCCAGCACGTACGCCTGTTTCAAAAAATGACGGTGATCGAGAACATGCTGGTAGCTCAGCATCGCCACCTCAACACCAACCTTTTTTCCGGCCTGTTCAAGACCCCGAACTATCGCCGACTGGAAAAGGATGCGATGAACCACGCCATACATTGGCTGGAAGAAGTTGATCTGCTGGAGTTTGCTAACCGTGAAGCCGGGAACCTTTCATACGGTCAACAGCGCCGTCTGGAGATCGCCCGCTGCATGGTAACCCAGCCAGAACTACTGATGCTGGATGAGCCTGCCGCAGGCCTCAACCCTAACGAGACCAAGGAACTTGATGAGCTGATTATCAAGCTACGTGATGAGCATGAAATTTCTGTGCTGCTGATCGAGCATGATATGAGCCTGGTAATGGGTATCTCTGATCACATCTACGTTATTGCCCAGGGCACCCCTCTGGCCAATGGCACTCCAGATGAGATCAAGAACAACCCTGACGTTATCAAAGCCTATCTCGGGGAGGAATAAGATGCTGCAGATTAATAATGTAAACACCCATTACGGTCCGATTCAGGCGTTACACGACGTTTCAGTTAATATCGAGGAGGGTGAGATCGTCACCCTTATCGGTGCTAATGGTGCCGGTAAAACCACGCTGATGATGACTATCTGTGGTGATCCGCAGGCGTCATCCGGTACGGTAACCTTCGATGGCGAAGCAATAAATAAGCTGAACACACCTGACATTATGCGTAAAGGCCTGGCCATTGTGCCGGAAGGTCGTCGTGTATTCAGCGGTATGACCGTCGAAGAAAACCTGTTTATGGGATCTTACTTCCGCAGTAAGGAAGAGGCTCAAAAAACTGCAGCACACGTGCTAGAGCTGTTTCCTCGCCTGGAAGAGCGCTATAAGCAACGTGCAGGTACGATGTCCGGCGGTGAACAGCAAATGCTGGCGATTGGCCGTGCCCTGATGAGCAAGCCTCGCTTACTTCTGCTGGACGAGCCCTCGCTGGGTCTGGCGCCAATCATCATTCAGCAGATTTTCGATATTATCCAGAAACTGCGGGATGAAGGCGTGACAATCTTTCTGGTGGAGCAAAATGCCAACCAGGCTCTGCGTATCGCCGATCGGGGCTATGTACTGGAAAATGGTCGGGTAATTAAAACCGATACCGGTGCCAACCTGCTAACCGACGAATCAGTTCGTCAGGCCTATCTCGGAGGCTGATTTCAGCCGATAACTGACCCGCTTTAACCAAAAAAGCCAATCTCACGATTGGCTTTTTTTTCGACTTTTTTAGCCACAAACAGCCATACAGACCGCTGACACAGATCATTAGTAACACTTTTTATCGTTTTAAAAACAGTGACATAGATCAAATTTCCATTCAAGCAACATTGTATGATAAAATCTGTCGCACATAGGAGACAAAGGAATGTCTCCAATCAGGTTCGACTTGTTTAAAATATAATCTAGACTAAGTCAAAGCCAATATGGAAAGTCGGCTCAAGAAGCTGGAATCTTGAAAGAGTATTGAGGAACAAACGAATGGAATGTCTATGCCCACAGTGCCGAGCACTTCTGGAGACACAGGCGATCAGCCTGCATAACGGACTGACTGAAATAAACCACATCCACAACAACACACTGTATCAGTGTAGCGATTGTGATGCCCAGGTAGGGCTGGCAAGTGTTCCCCATCGCTGGGAACTTGTCGCTTTTGCTCAGAAACAGCAGGTAGCCTGATTTACCTGTTGTTTATTCAATAAAACGGGTTGGTATTCCACCTACCCGGTTTTTTTACGCCTGAAATTTATATCTCCTGTTCCTACCAAAGACAGCTTATCCACCGCCAATGTTACAACCAACTATATAACAGATCTTTAACTGTTCTTTTAACAACTGCTGCCATCAGGCCTTAATTCTGGCACACTTCGGATACTTTGAATTAAAACTTACAGCAGAAACAACAACCGATGACTCAGCTGGAAACCCTTCTCTCAGGTCACGACGGTGACAACCTGCTAGCGCTGCTTTCAAGTCTGTGCCAGGGCTCCATTGCTATCGACCAAAACTGCCGTATCGTCTGGATAAGCGAGCAGTACCGCAACTTTCTTCAACTGCCTCAAGAGCTCTGCGTCACGGGAGAGTTAGTAGAAGATATATTGCCCTCGACCCAGCTGAATCGAGTGGTACAAACAGGCCAGCCGAACTTTCTCGATCTGATGCAGATAAATGACCAATGGTGTGCGGTGACCCGCTTGCCATTGAAAGACACTGACGGTAAGGTCTTCGGCGCCATCGGCTTTATTTTCTATGATGATCTGGACAGCCTGCAACCATTATTTGCAAAGTTCGCCAGACTGAGAAAACAGCTGGTTTCCGAGAATCTGATCCGCTCCAGCAAGTATGCCCTGGAAGACCTGATCGGCGATTCGCCACTGATAACACAGGTAAAAAGACAAGCCATAAGAGCGGCGCAACTTGATACGACGATACTGCTGCTCGGTGAAACAGGCACCGGTAAAGAGCTTCTGGCCCAGGGCATTCACAACGCCTCACCAAGACGTTCTGGGCCATTCGTCGGAATCAATATGGCAGCGCTGCCAGAGGCACTGGTTGAATCAGAACTGTTTGGCTCGGCCCCTGGCGCATTCACCGGAGCTAACCGGCAAGGTCGTCAGGGCAAAGTTCAACTGGCCAGTGGCGGCACTCTGTTTCTGGATGAAATTGCCGATATTTCACCGGCAATCCAGGCCAAACTACTTCGAATACTGCAGGAAAGAGAGGTAGAAGCCCTCGGTTCTAACCGACTGGAGAAGGTCGATGTCAGGGTTATCGCGGCAACCTCAAAAGACCTGAAAGAACTGGTTGAACAAAACCAGTTCCGCGCCGATCTCTACTACCGACTGAATGTGTTGCCAATCAAGCTCCCCCCCCTGCGACAGCGCTTAACCGATATTCCGGCGTTGAGCCAGCACTTGCTAAATATGATTCAGCAAGACGCAAACCTTCCGGCACTGCAACTAAGCGACTCTGCGATCAAGTGGCTAAGCCACTATAGCTGGCCGGGTAACGTAAGAGAGCTGCATAACCGTCTGGAACGGGCCTGTGTTATGGCCGAAAGCCAGCAGATCCGACCTATAGATTTGGGGGCTGAAGATACTATTTCGCCCGCTCCCACTGCTCCTTCTCCTGCTGCCGAATCGGAAGGATTCAGGCCTGTTCTCAGCAATAGTCTGTATCAGGCAGAAGCTTCTGCCCTGCAGCAAGCCCTGCAACACTGCCAATTTAACAAAACCCGCACGGCAGAATATCTTGGCATCTCCAGAGCGACACTGTACAACCGCCTAAAAAAACACAAAACGTCTAATTAACTAAACACCCTTCAAGACAAACCGTCTAACTAATTAGACATTAAGCATCTAAATTATTCTAAGAAAACTGATAACACATTGATAAATATATAGTTATTCTTTCTGGCCTAGGCTTTGCTCTGTATAACTGATACCACCATAAAAAATATAAGAGGTTCAACCATGGCCAAGGTTATCAGTGCACAGGAAGCAGCCCGAATGATTCCAGACCGCGCCACGCTCGCAACCGGAGGCTTTATCGGCATTGGTTTTGCCGAAGGCGTGGCAAAAGCGATCGAACAGCGCTTTCTGGAGCAGCAAAGACCCGCGAACCTGGCACTGGTTTACGCCGCAGGGCAAGGCGATGCCCAGACCCGTGGACTGAACCATTTTAATCACGAAGGCATGGTCGCTAAAGTGGTAGGCGGTCACTGGGGGCTGGCCCCGGGCTTAGGTAAACTGGCAACAGATAACAAAATCGATGCCTATAACCTGCCCCAGGGCGTTATCTGTCATCTATTCCGGGATATCGCCGCTGGCAAACCGGGCACCCTGACCAAGGTCGGCCTGCACACGTTTGTCGATCCGCGCTATGACGGTGGTAAGATCAACAGCCGTACAGAGAAGGATCTGGTTGAATTGATGGAGATCAATGGTCACGAATACCTGTTTTACAAAGCATTTCCTATCGATGTTGCCTTGCTAAGAGGCACTACCGCAGATAGCCAGGGCAATATCTCAATGGAACGGGAGGCCCTACCCTTAGAATCACTGGCAATCGCACAAGCAACACATAACAGCGGCGGCATTGTCATAGTGCAGGTGGAACGCATTACTGATCAGCACCAGCTGACTCCTGACCGTATTAAGATCCCCGGCATTCTGGTCGATCATATAGTAGTGGCTGATCCGCTGGACCATCCTCAAACGTTTGCTGAGCCGTTTAACCCGGCCTACTGTGGCGATGTAATCGTAAACGGTAAAAAAGCAGCTGAGCCATTGAGCATTCGCAAAATAATCGGCCGCAGAGCTCTGCAGGAATTAAGCAAAGGCGCCGTGATAAACCTGGGCATAGGCATGCCTGAGATGATATCGGCCGTGGCCGAAGAGGAAAACATACAGGATGACTTCACCCTGACAGTCGAACCCGGTGGCATCGGCGGCCAGCCTGCCAGCGGCCTGAGCTTTGGTGCTGTGAGTAATGCAGAAGCCATCATTGACCAGCCAGCTCAGTTCGACTTTTATGACGGTGGCGGACTAGACCAGGCTTTTCTCGGCCTCGCAGAAACCTGCCCGGAAGGTCACGTCAATGTCAGCCGCTTCGGCAATAAGCTGGCCGGCGCCGGTGGCTTTATCAATATTACCCAGAACACTCAGGACCTGTATTTCCTGGGCACATTTACTTCCGGACCACAGCAAATTGATATTGTTGATGGCGAGCTCAGAGTAATTAAGAACGGTCCGGTCAAAAAATTCCTTAAGCAGGTTCAGCAGATAACGTTTAACGGCCGCTACGCGATGCAGCAACAACAGCGGGTTACCTTCATTACTGAACGGGCGGTATTTGTACTTACCGACAAAGGACTGAAGCTGACAGAGATAGCACCAGGTATCCGCCTGCAACAGGACATCCTCGATCAGATGGATTTCAAACCACTTATAGATGATGACCTGATATCGATGGATCCACGCCTGTTCAATGAGGGCAGTATGCACCTGCAGCATTCAGGCAGCATGCCGATAGGACATATGCGTAAAGTTTGGGGGCAGCTGGTAACCCGCATTCAGGAACAAAGGGAAGCTGAGCAACTTCGGTGCCGTATTGCAGGATAGTTTTCAGATTAAAGACTGAGCACATACGCGAGGTCTTGGGATAATTGCTGATCGCCTGCATTCAGGAACAAAGGGATGTTGAGCAACTGCAATGCCGTATTGCAGGATTTTTTTACATTAAGGACACATGCGCAAAGTCTTGGGACAATTGCTGATCACCCGTATTCAGGAACAACGGGAAGCTGAGCAACTGCGGTGCCGTATTGCAGGATAACTTCCGATAATCAGAATTGAAGAACAACCTGAGGCGGGGCAACTGCAGTGTCGTATAGCAGGATAATTTAAAATAAAATTTGGCTTTATCGGGTGGCTGTCTGATACTGGTTCTATAGATGTCAGAGGACGGCCCCGATGAAACAGCTCACCTTGGTAAGGCATGCAAAGTCCAGCTGGGAAGATACGCAGCTCTCAGATTTCGACAGACCATTGAACAATCGCGGTAAACGAGACCTGCCACTTATGGCAGAGCGATTACTGCAATATGAAATATTTCCCGACCTGATACTGAGCAGTGGCGCTCTGAGAGCTCTCACTACAGCAGAGCAGATCGCCAAAACTCTCGATTATCCGACAGAAAAAATCATTGAAGCTCCTGAGCTTTGCCACGCCCGGCAGGAAACCCTGATCAACCTGCTGCAGGGCCAGTCCGACCACTACCGCCACATTATGGTGGTCGGCCACAACCCAACTCTGGAGCTGGTTGGCTATTACCTTACCCATGAAGCCATAGCCAAGTTTCCAACCTGCGGAGTAATGCAGATTCCCCTCAGCATCACTGCCTGGGAGGAGTTGGCGGAATCCTGTGGCACGTTGGAACGGCTTGACTACCCAAAACTCCATCGCTGACCTTCACCGACTATGCACTACCCGATAGTGCCACTGTCGCCGCGGTAAAAGGATGCTAAGATAGCCATCCTTTTCAGGGAGTTGCGCACAAACTCCCTTAACACAATCATTGGCCGCGCCTTGGATCTATATTTCGAAACCCTGCTCTTCACCAGCAATATCGTCGCACCGATCTTCTTCATCGTATTCCTCGGCTACCTGCTGCAAAGACTCAGAGTAATTGATCAGGCCTTTGTGGCCACCGCCTCAAAACTCGTATTCACTATCACTCTACCCGCACTGGTATTCATGAGCATTTCACGGATGAACTTCCAGGCCGTGTTTAATCCGGTGTTGTTGGGCTATTTCATCGGCGGCACCCTGATCACTTTCACTCTGCTCTGGCAGATCAGTAAGCGCTTGATCCACCGTCCTGAAGACCTCGGGGTATTCATTCAGGGCTCGTTCCGGGGTAACTACGGCATTGTCGGCCTCGCAGTCAGCTTCAATATGTTTGGCGAAAGCGGGCTCGCTCAGGCTTCCTTGCTACTGGCCTGTGTCATCCCCTTATACAACGTGCTCTCGGTACTGGCCCTGTCGCTCCCAATGCAGCAACAAACCGGCCCCAGCTTGTCCCGTCCTCTGATCGAGATCGCCCGAAACCCCTTAATCATAGCTGTATTACTGGCCCTGCCTTTCTCCTACTTTGGCTGGGGATTGCCGATCATCGGCAATAAAATAGGCACCTACTTTGCTGATCTGACCCTGCCACTCGCCCTGCTTGCGATCGGCGGCTCGCTCAACCTGAAGAGCCTGCGCGACACCTCTGGCGAGTCCGGCTGGGCTACCTTAATCAAATTGATTATCATGCCTCTGGTTCTGACTGGCGGCGCCTGGCTTTATGGCTTCCAGGGCCAGGATCTCGGTATTCTGTTTGTTCTGTTCGGCTGTCCTACGGCAGCAGCCAGCTTCATCATGGCAAAAGCGATGCAGGGCAACGCCCAGTTGGCCGCTAATATAGTTCTTACCACTACATTGGGCTCAGTCCTGTCATTGAGCAGCGGAATTTACCTGTTAAGAATCTGGAATATTATCTGATCAATATAACCAGACACTTTTCCGCTTCCTTAGCTTTGCTGATAAAATCAGAAGTATCTGATCTGAGCGGACCTTGTAATGTTTCTTGAATTTCTCAATCATCTGCTGGAGCTGTTTCTGGATACAGCAATCTGGCTCCTGCTAGGCCTTGCGATAGCGGCCGTGCTAAAAGGCTGGATACCTGATTCATTAATTGAAAGATGGCTGAGCGGCCGGGGGATAGGGTCAGTAATCCGCGCAGCATTTATCGGCGCGCCACTACCACTCTGCTCTTGCGGCGTTCTGCCAACCGCGATCGGCCTGCGCCGCTCCGGCGCATCAAAACCTGCCACTGTATCATTCCTGGTTTCAACGCCGGAAACCGGGGTCGATTCAATCTCAGTCACCTACGCTTTATTAGGCCCGACGATGGCGATTATTCGCCCCATTTCAGCCATAATCAGCGCGATTGTCAGCGGTTTAATGGTACTTTTTCTGGATCGGGAAAGCACTGAAACCAGCGGCAAAGATAATCAGCCAATAAGTAGCTGTTGTAGCAAAACTAAAGCTGAAACCACCTCGAACAGCTGCAGTAAGCCTGAGTCAGACACTCAGTCGGGCTGTTGTTCAGGCGACAATAAAGAAGCACAGAAACCTGGCATCATCGCCGGCCTGCAGTTCGCTATCATTGATATTCTGGACGATATTTCAAAATGGCTGGCTTTCGGCCTGATACTGGCAGCGATCATTGCCACCCTGATCGAACCCGCCAGCCTGAGCCAGTGGGGCAGCGGTTTCTCAGCAATGCTACTGATGCTATTGGTTGGCCTGCCACTCTACATCTGCGCAACGGCTTCAACTCCCCTGGCTGCAGCCCTCCTTGCCGCAGGCATGTCGCCAGGCGCCATACTGGTATTCCTATTGGTCGGCCCGGCCACCAATATAGCCTCTATAGGTATTCTCAGTCGAGAACTGGGAGTGCGTGCCGTTGCCCTCTACCTCGCCGGCATCAGCATTTGCGCAATAGCTCTGGGACTGGCTACGGATGCCCTGCTGAGTAGTGAAGCGATCAATCTGGGACAAACACTGTCCCACCATAACGGTGTATTTCTTACACTGAAATGGATCGCCGCAGTGACATTGCTATTCCTGGCGATTAAACCCTTACGCCAGCTATTCTGGAAACCGCAACAGGCCCACGCAGGATGAATTTATTTAGCAATACGGCTCTGAAAAAAAGAGCCCTGAAAAAAACAGCCATTGCCATTGCAGAGGGCGATCTTAGCCTGCTCAAAAAGCAACTTGGCAAGATCCAGTCAGAGCAGCTGAATTCGCCACTATTTGAGCATCAGGGCGGCTATATTTCAGCTGCAGAACTGGCAATAGTCAACCAGCAAGCTAAAGCGCTGGAACATCTGCTGCAGTCCGGCTGCAGCACAGAGTACCGCAGCTCTGATCAGCCACTGCTCTATCTTGCCCTGCAACAAAAGCAAAGCCTGGCCCTGTTAACAGTATTACTACAACAGAACAGCCCTACCCGGTTTGCCGGGCTGGAAATCTCAAGTGCTGAATTTGCCTGTTTCAGGTATTGCCCGGCAGCCAGCCTGATGCTGCATCTGAGCAGATTAGTTGAGTATGGTGGGGAGCTGAATCAGGTGAATCAGGAGGGTCATTCTCTGCTACTGCTGGCACTCGCCACAGAGCAACAATCGCTGTTGCAGTTTATGATCAATTCGGGTGCCGAAATACCGCATGAAATTGCTGACAACTGGTGTAGCAACGAGATCGTCAGCTATGCAAAACGTTGCGCCGATGATCTGAGAATCAGGCAGATGATGCTGGGCTGAACCAGCATCACTTCTGCAATACCAGCTAACCGGCTTACTTCTTCACCGCTGCAACAACAGACACTTCAACCAGCAGCTCAGGGCGAGCCATACGGGCTTCAACGCAAGCACGAGCCGGGGCATAACCTTCCGGCACCCAGCTGTCCCATACCTCATTCATGCCAGCAAAATCTTTCATATCGCGAATATAAACAGTGGCAGACAATATATTGTTACGATCACTGCCAGCCTGCTCAAGCAATGTATCCACTTTATCCAACATAGTAGCAGTCTGCTCTTTAATACCGGCAGAAGCATCTTTAGCAACCTGACCACACAGGTAAACAGTATCATTGTGGATTACGATCCGGCTCATGCGCTGAGCAGTTTCCATACGTTCGATAGACATTTCACTTCACCCTGAGATTTTAAAACCGATATTCTATCGTTCCAGCAGGAATGAGCCAGCCCAATGACTTTGAAAAAACAGCTATATACCGCGAAAAGAAGTGAAAAAGAGAGTTCCACAGAAAATATTGCTGAGAGCGGACGCCCTCAGCTTAAGGAGGAGAAATCAGAGACGAGGGATCTCAATCGCCGGGCAGCGATCCATCACCACTTTCAGGCCTGCCGCTTCAGCCTTCTCTGCTGCCGGCTCATTAATAACACCCAATTGCATCCAGACGGCCTTAGCATTTACCTGAATCGCCTCATCGACTACATCACCGGCTTCGGCGGAGTTACGAAAAATTTCCACCATATCGATCGGCACTTTAATATCAGTCAGGGAAGCCACAACCTCACGGCCATGGATAGTTTCTCCGGTTTTCATCGGGTTTACAGGAATTACGTTATACCCCTTAGACAACAGGAAATGCATTACCTGATTACTGGCACGGTGGGACTTCGGACTCGCGCCAACCATTGCGATAGTCTTACTACTTTCCAGTACGGTTCGAATCGTTTCCATTGAGCTATATATCCCAGGCTTAGTTATTATTTTGTACCGCAACATGGACATTCTGGGTCCCGTCGCAGTTTAAGGGAACGCCAATCCATGTAGCGTCCATCGAGCAACAACAATTTACCAACCAGTGGTTCACCCACTTCAGCCAGTACTTTTAGCGCTTCCATCGCTTGTACTGAGCCAATGATGCCAACTAAAGGCGCCAGGACACCGCTTTCAGAGCAGGTCAGGTTTTCATCACTGCCTTCACGATAAAGACAGCGATAGCAGGGAGCATCTTCCTGCCGGGAATCGAATACTGCAACCTGCCCTTCGAGGCGGATAGCAGCACCGGAAACCAGCGGTTTACGATGTTTAACACAGGCCTCATTTACAGCAAATCGGGTGCCGAAGTTATCGGTACAGTCCAGTACCAGATCCACATCAGCTATCTGTTCGGCCAGTTCCTGATCACTCAACCGCTTAGGGATCGCAACAATTTCAGTATCCGGATTCAGTGCCGCCAGAGCCTGCTTTGCCGATTCAACTTTGCTCAGACCGATAGTATCCGTGGTATGCACAATCTGCCGCTGCAAATTGGTCAGCTCCACCAGATCATCATCCACCAGCACCAGCGTACCAACTCCCGCCGCCGCCAGGTACATCGCCACCGGACTGCCTAAACCACCGACACCGATAATCAGCACCCGGGAATTCAGCCAGGCTTCCTGGCCGGCAATCTCCACCTCAGGCAGCATTATCTGACGACTGTAGCGCAGCAGTTGTTCATCATTCAGCACGTTCTATCTCCAACGAATGTATCTCCAACCTTTGGCTCTGCTTCCGGGCTACCCCAGGCAGCCCATGTTATACGATCATTGCCCGCCAGGTCCTGAGCCGAGTCAACAGATTGGTAACCCAATCCGGATAATAATTCACGCACGGCACCAGCCTGGTCATAGCCATGTTCAAACAGCAACCAACCACCCGGATTAAGAAAACCACGGGCAGCGCCGGCTATAGCGCGTATATCTGCCAGCCCGTTATCCTCTGCAACCAGCGCACTAAGAGGCTCGTAGCGCACATCACCCTGTTTCAGGTGCGGGTCTTCGGGATCAATATAAGGCGGATTGCTGACTATAAGATCATACTTTCCGGCGACTGGTTCAAACCAGCTGCCTTCAACAATTTCAACATTATGCAATTGCAGGCGGACACGATTTTTCTCAGCCAGCTGCACTGCTTGCGACACCCGATCCACCCCGACTAACTTCCAGGCCGGACATTCAGACGCCAGCGCCAAGACTATCGCGCCGGTTCCAGTACCCAGATCTAATACTCTGGCCGCGGTTGGCGCCAATAGTTCCAACGCTTTTTCCACCAATGCTTCAGTATCGGGTCGGGGAATCAGCGTTGCTGGGGTCACTTCAAGGTCCAGCGTCCAGAAACCGCGGACGCCGGTCAGGTGAGCCACCGGCTCGCCGGCAAGGCGGCGCTGCAGCAGCTGTTCAAACAGTTGCGCCTGCGCCGAGCTAAGCTCATATTCCGGACGAGTAAAAAGAAAAGTACGGGAACGTTCGATGACATGACACAGCAGCAGTTCAATATCCGCCTGGGGACTCTCGCTGGACTGCTCCAGCTGACTGCTACAGGCCAGCGCCTGAGTAATATTCATAATAGAAATCGCAGCAACCGGGCCTAGCCATCATCCGCCAGAGCACCCAATTGCTCGGCCTGATATTCACTCACCATTGGATCAACTACCTGACCCAGCGCACCTTCCATCACTTCCTGTAACTTATACAGAGTCAGGTTAATACGGTGATCGGTCACCCGCCCCTGAGGATAGTTATAGGTACGAATCCGCTCTGAACGATCGCCACTACCGACCAGACTCTTGCGCGTACTGGCCTGCTCTGCGGCGTGCTTTTCCTGCTCGGCAGCCTGTAGGCGCGATGCCAGCAGAGACATCGCCTTCGCCCGATTTTTATGCTGTGAGCGCTCTTCCTGACACTCAACCACGACACCCGTCGGAATGTGAGTCAGGCGAATTGCCGAGTCTGTCTTGTTGACGTGCTGACCACCGGCACCCGAGGCACGGAAGGTATCGACCCGCAGATCGCCCTTATTGATCTCTATATCGTTGACCTCGTCCATCTCCGGCATGACTGCAACGGTGCAGGCAGAAGTATGGATACGGCCCTGGGATTCAGTTTCAGGCACCCGTTGTACCCGGTGCGCTCCGGACTCAAACTTCAGGCGGGAATATACGTCTTTACCCACGATACGCGTAATAATCTCTTTGTAACCGCCATGCTCGCCGTCATTAGCACTGACCACCTCGACTTTCCAGCCCTGGGTTTCCGCGTAACGGGAATACATGCGGAACAGATCGCCGGAGAATATTGCGGCTTCGTCACCACCGGTTCCGGCGCGAACTTCGAGGAAAACGTTCCGGCCATCATTCGGGTCTTTCGGCAACAGCAGAATCTGAAGATCCTGTTCCAGTGTGGCGATACTGTCTTTCGCCTCTGAAAATTCATCTTTCGCCATCTCTCGCATATCAGGATCAGAGTCTTCAAGCATCAGCTGAGCTTCTGCCAAATCGCCTTGCGCCTGCTGATACGACTGAAAGCACTGCACTACAGGTTCCAGCTCAGCATACTCCATAGAGTAAGCACGAAACTTATCCTGATCAGAGATAACTCCGGCGTCACCCAACAGGGCCGCCAGTTCTTCGTAACGGTCAGCCAGACTTTCCAGCTTAGTTATAATCGATTCTTTCATCGCTAATCAGTCTTCTTTTTTATAGTCGGATAGCTGAAACAGTTGCTGCGCCATCTCGAGAAAGTCATCACGTCCTTCAGCACTGGCTTTACGCAGCTGAACCGTCGGACTGTGGAGTAATTTATTGGTCAGGCCCCGGGCCAGATTATTCAGGACATCTTCCGCTGATTTACCGTTTTGCAGCTGCCGCATTGCTTTTTCCAGTTCAGCATCACGCAGTTCTTCACCCTGCTTCCGCACGCCCATTACTGTTTCGACAGCGCCCAGAGAACGTAACTGGCGCATAAAATCGCAGGCACCAGACTCGACAATCGCTTCCGCTTCACGGGCCGCACTTTCCCGGCTACGGACATTTTCCTCAATCACCTCTTTCAGATCATCGACAGTGTACAGGTAGACATCATCCAGCTCGGCAACTTCCGGTTCGATATCCCGTGGCACAGCAATATCAACCATAAAGATTGGCCGATGCTTACGCTTTTTCAGTGCTGATTCCACAGCACCTTTACCCAGAATCGGAAGCTGGCTGGCTGTCGAAGCGATTACAATATCGGCATCTTCCAGTGCTTCAGGAATATCACCCAGCAGAATTGCTTTAGCGTTGAATTCTGCAGCCAGTGTTTCTGCACGCACTAACGTTCGGTTAGCGACCGTCATATTTTGTACACCCGCTTCCGAAAGGTGGCGAGCGACCAGCTCAATCGTTTCACCTGCACCAATCAGCAAAGCCTTACTGCTGCTCAGATCAGAAAATATATGCTGCGCCAAGCTGACTGAGGCATACGCTACGGAGACCGGGTTCTCACCAATGGCAGTATCGGTACGAACTTTTTTGGCGACCGTAAATGTCTGCTGAAACAGTCGCGCCAACTCAGCTCCGACAACACCACTTTCCTGGGATACCGCATAGGCGGACTTCAATTGCCCCAGAATCTGAGGCTCTCCTAATACCAGCGAGTCAAGACCGCTGGCAACGCGCATCATATGTTGCGCAGCATCCTGATCCCAATAGGCATAGCTACAGGTCTGCAGCTCATCCGGGTCAAGGCTATGATACTGCCCAAGCCACTCGAGCAAAGCCCGGGTGCCCTCAAGCTTCGTCGAACAATAGAGTTCCGTCCGGTTACAGGTAGAAAGTATGGCAACCTCTTTCAGCTGCGCCACATCACAGGCTTGAGCCAGAGCTTCAGACATCTGTTCCGGGGCAAAAGCAACCTTCTCCCTCACTGAAACCGACGCTGTTTTGTGATTGATGCCTAACGCGAGCAAAGCCATAAAGAAACACTACATCCAGATCTAAATAAGCGCGTAATAATACACTGTATTCATCTAAAGGTTAAAAACCCTGACCGCTTCAGGTCATTTTTTTATGTTAGAGATCAAACAGAAGGTAAAGTTGTAGCAATAGTACAGTAAAACGCCAACGTTTCGCGCAACCGGGAATATAACCGACAGACCAACCGCAAGCTGGCCAGGCATTAATCAGCGGGCAGAAATCAGTTGCTATTATGCGTAGGTTCCATGCCCTTATAGATTCATCTATAGTGGGACGGAGTATGTAAAATCAGCACGTGGGATTAAGCAACCATGACTAAGCAAGCTGATCCGGATCAGCAGGGCTTAGTCAGTATCACGAATCAGCAATATAATTATGCAGACAGGCGCGATGAAAGCATCCAGTTTAGTCATTACATTATTTTCTCTAATCGTCACCGGCTGCGCACTGCAACCACAACAAAATAAGCAGGCTTACACGCCCCTGCCTGAAGTTGAATATCAGCCGGGGCAGCTAAATCGTGAAACATTGTATGAACTTATCGTTGCCGAAGTGGCTGGCCAGCGCAAACAGTTTGAGCTGTCCCTAGCAAACTACATGCATCAGTCACGCATGACCGGAGACCCGGTTATAGCCAAGCGGGCAACCTATATCGCCCAATACCTGCAGCAACCGGAAAAAACGCTGGAAGCGGCCCAACTGTGGCAGGAAACCGAGCCCGACAACCCGGAACCCTACCAGATTTCAGCCGGACTACTCTTACGACAAGGTGATTTCAACGCCGCCCTGCCGCTGCTACAGAAAGCACTGCAACACTCAGATC
The DNA here is from genome assembly GCF_050870985.1 of Amphritea sp. HPY. Classification (NCBI taxonomy): domain Bacteria; kingdom Pseudomonadati; phylum Pseudomonadota; class Gammaproteobacteria; order Oceanospirillales; family Oceanospirillaceae; genus Amphritea; species Amphritea sp. HPY. The sequence continues at coordinate 3,646,011 of NZ_CP194015.1, forward strand.
AGCAAACTCTGCTGGTCATCCGGGCTCAGTCAGAACGCCTGTCTGCGGATGAACTCACCGCGTATATTCATCTACTTGAACAATACAGGAAGGAAACCGGCACCACTGACACAGGCTTGTTTACTACCCTGGGTATCCTCTATAAGCATCATGGAAAACTGCAGCTTGCCGGTCAGCGCTTTGATCAGGCAATTGCCAGCAACCCCAAGAATCATGAAGCGATATACCAGAAAGCTGAACTGTTTCGTATCCAGCAGCGCTACCCCGAAGCGATCAGCCTGGTAGAACCTGAGCTGAACCAGGACTCCCCTAACCAGCAGCTATATACCCTTTATATACAGGCGCTGTTCCAGAACGATCAGTCCGACAAAGCGGTTACACAAGCCAAACAGCTACTGCAACTTTACCCGAATGAACCCCAGCTAGGCTTCTATATCGCGCTGCTGTTGCTGGAAAATGAAAACATCGACGATAGCCGGCTGATACTGGAACAACTACTGCAAAATTTTCCTAATAACACCACACCCCATTACTACCTGGGCCTGATCGCACAACGCGAACAACGGGATCAGGCTGCCATCAGCCACTTCCTTCAGGTGCGGGACAACAATAACATCCTGCAATCATTCGCTCGAATCTCAGGTTTGCTGGATAACGCAGACGACAAAATGCAACTGCAAAGCATCATGCTTGATGGCCGTAACAGCCTGCCCCAGATCAGCATTCAACTGTTCGTAGCTGAAGCTGAATGGCTAAACCTGCATGATTATAAAGATGAAGCCCTGAACCTGCTGGATGAAGCCCTGCAACAGCATAAAGACGAGATCAATCTGCTCTACTCGCGAGCTATGATGCTTGATCCCCAGGATATATCCCTGATGGAGCAGGATCTGCGCCGGGTAATCGAGATCGATCCACAAAACAGCATGGCAATGAATGCTCTGGGTTATAGCCTGACTATCTATACCGAGCGTTACGACGAGGCCCTGCAACTGATCAGTCAGGCACTAGCTATCACCCCGGACGACCCCGCCGCATTGGATAGCATGGGCTGGGTCCTATATAAACTGGGACGCACACCCGAAGCGGTACCATATCTGGAAAAGGCTTATGACGCCTTCCCCGACCCCGAAGTCAGCAGCCACCTGATCAGAGTCTATATCGCCGCTGGCCAGCTTTTGAAAGCCCGCTCTCTACTCGAACAGGAACTACTAAAACATCCGGATAACGAATACCTCAGTGAAGCCGCCGAGGCGATTAGCAACTCCCAGGAGTCAGCCAAGTGAGACGGTTCCGTATCGCCCTTATTTTCCTGGTCACTCTGCTTGGCGGCTGCTCGCTAATCCCCCCGCAACAGCAACATCCATTGCCAACTGAAGATTCATGGCTGGCACATCAGCAGCGCCAGCTGGCATTAGATAACTGGAATATGAGTGGCAAGATAGGCATCCGTCTGCCTCAGAAAAATCACAACGCCAATATTCACTGGCAACAACTCAGCGGCCACTATGCTATAGAACTGACAGGTCCGTTCGGTCAGGGCGGAGCTAAAATCGAGGGCAACGGTAACGGCATTATTGTTAATGTCGCCGGCGAAGAACCGGTCTGGGCCGACTCACCTGAGCAACTGATGGACCGGACGCTGGGCTGGCAGTTTCCGGTTCGGGAGATGCTTTACTGGGTTCGTGGCATACCGGCACCAGGCAGCCCGTACAACCAGACGTTAGTCGGCAACCGACTCGACAACCTAAGCCAGAAAAACTGGCAAATCAAATACTTAAGATACAGTCAACAAAACGAATATAGCCTGCCGGAAAAGCTTATCATCAGCCAGAACGACCTGCGTATAACCATCATTGCAAAACAGTGGCAGATCCTGCCCTGAAAAGTCTCTATTTCATCCGGCAATTGTTTGACTTTACTCCGGCGTTCCGGGAAAATATGCGCCTCTTTCGGGACATGAGTTCCGTTATGAGAAATACTGGGGTATCGCCAAGCGGTAAGGCAACGGGTTTTGATCTCGTCATGCGCAGGTTCAAATCCTGCTACCCCAGCCATTTTCCTGAATGCTATCTAATAGCCTTCAGAAGAAAAGGTAGAGCATAGAACAGGTGTAAATCCTGCAGTTATGCCCAGCCATATACTAGATTTTTAAATAGTATTGAGACGGCGTTAAAGCTACGGATACCAGACCCTGCATACGCAAGGCGAATGTTTCCGGGCCAGCCAAATACAATGATTGAATCTCCTTTAAACTACATTTCACCCGAGAAGGTAGACACCGTGCCTAAAATGATGGTCTTTACTGGCAATGCTAACCGAGAGCTTGCCGAGAAAGTCGTTGAACGCCTTGATATCCCAATGGGCGAAGCCACAGTTACTAAATTCAGTGACGGTGAAGTCAGCGTTGAGATTCATGAAAACGCCCGTGGTAAGGATGTTTTCATCCTGCAATCCACTTGCGCACCAACCAACGACAACCTGATGGAACTGATCGTGATGGCTGACGCACTGCGTCGTGCCTCCGCCAGCCGCATAACTGCGGTAATTCCATATTACGGCTATGCCCGCCAGGATCGTCGCCCACGCTCAGCACGCGTTGCAATCAGCGCAAAAGTTGTTGCCGATATGCTGGCTGGCGTCGGTATCGATCGGGTCCTGACCGTTGATCTGCACGCCGACCAGATTCAGGGTTTCTTCGACATCCCTGTTGATAACGTATACGGCTCTCCGGTACTGCTGGATGAGATCGCCCGTCAGAAATACGACAACCCTATCGTTGTATCTCCGGACGTTGGCGGCGTTGTCCGAGCCCGCGCCGTTGCCAAGCAGCTTGACTGTGATCTGGCAATCATCGATAAGCGCCGTGAGAAAGCCAATGAATCTCAGGTTATGAACCTGATAGGTGACGTTGAAGGTCGCACCTGCATCCTGGTCGATGACATGTGCGATACTGCTGGTACTTTATGCAAGGCAGCTGGCGCACTTAAAGCTAATGGCGCACTCAAGGTTGTAGCCTATGCAACCCACGCGGTACTGTCCGGCGCAGCGATTGATAATGTTACTAACTCCGAACTGGATGAGCTGGTTGTCACCGATACCATTCCACTGTCTCCTGAGGCAGCCAAATGTGATCGAATCCGTCAAATGACTCTGGCTCCTTTACTTGCAGAAGCGGTACGCCGCGTCTGCAACGAAGAATCTATCAGCGCTATGTTCCGCTAAGGTACGCCTTAAAAGAACCGCTGATAAAGGTCTCGTAAGAGACAACGCGCCCGACTAAGGGCTAACTGAAATAGCTGCAAATATCTGGTCGCAAGATATTTGCAGTTTGTTTTTATTAAAGGTATTAAAATGACCGATTTTGTATTGAATGCACTGCCTCGCGAAGACGAAGGGAAAGGTGCGAGCCGCCGCCTGCGTCGCGCTGGATACGTTCCAGCTGTTGTATACGGTGGTGACAAGCGTAAGAAGCCTGTTTCTATCTCTCTGGAAAACCGCGTTCTGGTAAAGCAGATCGAAGACGAGACTTTCTTCTCTTCCATCCTATCTCTGGAACTGGACGGCAAAGCTGAGAAAGTAATCGTTAAAGACTTTCAGCGCCATCCTGCTAAGAACACTGTTCAGCACATCGATTTCCAGCGTGTTACTAAGTCCAACCCAATTCAGATCATCGTACCTCTGAACTTCGTTAACTTCGAAGCTTCTCCAGCAGGTAAAGCGTCTGGTAAGTTTGCTATTCAGCAGAACACTACTGAAGTTCGCTGCCTGGCTGACAAGCTGCCGGAAGCTCTTGAAGTTGATATGTCTGGTGTAGAGATGGGCCAGGTTATCCACCTGTCTAACATCACTCTGCCAGCTGGCGTTGAGATCGTACAACTGCGTCGTGGTGCTGACCGTGACCAGGGCATCGCTCAGACTTACGCTCCTCGTGGCGCTAAAGCTGAAGCTGAGTAAGCTCTAAGCTACCTACAGGTTCCGGCATGAAAGACAGGATACAACTGATCGTTGGTCTGGGTAATCCAGGCCAGCAATATGAACAAACCCGTCATAATGCCGGCGCTGAGTTTGTCGAGCAGCTTGCTGCTCGACATCTCACTCCCCTCAAGGCCGATAGTAAATATCACGGTCTGTACGGAAAGATCAGCCTGAACGGACAACCTGTTCACCTGCTGATCCCGACTACTTTTATGAATATCAGTGGTCAATCTGTTGCCTCCCTGGCTAATTTCTACAAGATCCCTGCTGAATCGATTCTGGTCGCTCATGATGAGCTGGACCTGCCACCCGGTGTTGCCCGCTTTAAACAAGGCGGAGGTCACGGTGGACATAACGGTTTACGCGATATCATCAGCAGAATGGGCAACAACAAGAATTTCTATCGTTTGCGCTTAGGCATCGGGCATCCCGGCAGCGCAAATCAGGTCAGCGGCTTCGTCCTCAAAAAAGCACCGGCAAGCGAGCGCGATATGACCCTTGCTGCCACCGACGAAGCGTTGCGCGTTCTTGACCAGGCCATTAGTGGCGACTGGCTCAAGGCGATGAATACATTACATACTTTTAAAGCTTAATTTCCACTAACAGGATACTGACATGGGTTTCAAATGCGGCATCGTTGGCCTGCCAAACGTAGGTAAATCAACCCTGTTTAACGCACTGACTAAAGCGGGTATCGGTGCGGAAAACTTCCCTTTTTGTACCATAGAGCCGAACGCCGGCATCGTACCTATGCCCGATCCGCGCCTCGATGCACTGGCTGAAATTGTTAAGCCGGAACGGGTACTGGCAACGACAATGGAATTCGTTGATATCGCAGGGCTGGTTGCAGGCGCTTCCAAAGGTGAAGGCCTCGGTAATAAGTTCCTGGCGAACATCCGAGAAACAGACGCTATCGCACACGTGGTACGCTGCTTTGAAGATGAAAACGTTATCCACGTCGCCAATAAGATCGATCCGATGGACGACATCGATATCATCAATACCGAACTGGCCCTGGCCGACCTGGAATCGGTAGAAAAGCAACTACAGAAAGTTCTGCGGATTGCCAAGAGCGGCGATAAAGAGGCTCTGAAATCAAAAGCCATTTTGGAAAAGCTGGTTGCTCACCTCGATGCAGGCAAACCAGTCCGGGCGCTCGAACTGAACGATGATGAACAAGCAGAGATCAAGCAGTTCCACCTGCTGACCACTAAACCGACCATGTATATCGCCAATGTCGATGAAGATGGCTTCGAAGACAACAAGCACCTGGATCAGGTGCGCGCCCTGGCCCTGGAAGAAGGCGCCGAGCTGGTTGTTATCTGTAACAAGATGGAAGCTGAAATTTCAGAGCTCGATGACGAAGAGCGTCTGGAATTCCTGCAGGACATGGGCATGGAAGAGCCAGGCCTGGATCGGGTTATCCGTGCCGGCTATCAACTACTGGACCTGCAGACCTACTTCACCGCAGGTGTTAAGGAAGTCCGCGCCTGGACTGTTAAGGTTGGCGCAACAGCTCCAGAAGGCGCCGGTGTGATTCATACCGATTTCCAAAAAGGCTTCATCCGTGCGGAAGTAATTGGTTACGATTTTTTCATTGAGCACAAAGGTGAAGCTGGTGCCAAAGACGCCGGCAAATGGCGCCTGGAAGGTAAAGATTACATCCTCAAAGATGGCGATGTAGTGCACTTCCGCTTCAACGTTTAAGCACCACAACTGCACAAAAAATAGGCCGTTCTGCGCTTGCGTTGAACGGCTTTTTTATGCCTGCCTGAAAGACTCTAAAATAGCTGACTTTTTTACGCCTAATCTGTTGACAGACATACGAAAAAAGAGAATAATTCGCGGCCTTGATAAGTGCTAAGGCAATATAGCTCAGCTGGTTAGAGCATCGCATTCATAATGCGAGGGTCGCAGGTTCGAGTCCCGCTATTGCCACCATGCTTTTATCAACTCTGCTGGGGTATCGCCAAGCGGTAAGGCAACGGGTTTTGATCTCGTCATGCGCAGGTTCAAATCCTGCTACCCCAGCCATCTTTACGAACTATTTTATAGTAAGTAAAAGTGGCTGACAGAGAACTGGTTGGAAACAACCAACTTTTATATAACGGTTATTAAACCCACTGTTATGTAAACGGCAATATAGCTCAGCTGGTTAGAGCATCGCATTCATAATGCGAGGGTCGCAGGTTCGAGTCCCGCTATTGCCACCATTATGTTGCTGGGGTATCGCCAAGCGGTAAGGCAACGGGTTTTGATCTCGTCATGCGCAGGTTCAAATCCTGCTACCCCAGCCATTCTTTTTCCAGGATTCATCTCTGTTTGTTTCGACCACCTCTGGCAGCGCATTTTGATTTCAGTTATCTGAAACAAGTGGCCAGACCGCTGAGCAAGCTCAGCTCGCCAGAACGTCACGCAAGCGTGACTGCTAGTGGCTAGACCCCCCCTAAAAAACAATTCTTCTGATTCAAGCTTCGCTCTGGAAAAATCCTACTATCACCTATTCAACGCCTCCCCTCTTTTAAACAAGTGTTTTATTCGATCTCTTGATTTGATACCAATTGCCATCCTGACATTGGTTATTAAACAGGCTAAACTTGTCAGTCATTAAGGATATTCAGCACAGAAGAGCGATATGACTGGAAACGTTGCTACGGGCTCGCCAGACGCCCTGTTAAAAAGGATTATTTCAGAGAAGCGTCAGCGACTGCGTAAGAACGTACACATTCTTTTTCTTGGCCTGACTGCTGCAGAGGCTGATCCGATCATTACGCTGCTCAGAGGCGCTCGCCTGGCCCCCAGAGGCAAGCAGGTACAGTCTGCCGATGAGTTTACTGCAGCCCTCAGCGAAAGGGCCTGGGACCTCATTCTAAGCCCTCAGGCCGAAGGCCATTTCGCCGCCAAAGAAGCGATTCAGATTCTCACCCGCCTGAATAAAGACATACCCGTCATCCAACTGGTACCACGCAGCACCAGCCAGTCTCTGCTGCAAGGACTGAAAGCCAGGATGGCTACCGTAATATCCCTTGAGGAACAGGAACTGCTGCTGATCCAGATCCGACGTCAGCTTGAGCACCTGGAGAATCGCCGGCGAATGCGCCAGGCGGAAGCCCATCTCGCCGAAGCTGAAAAACAGTGTCTGCAACTGGCCAGAATTTCAGAGCTGCCAATCATCTACCTCAACGCGGACCTCAATCCACTGTTCAGTAATCCGGCTTTCCATGATCTGTTCGGCCTTGAGCAGGAGAACCTGCACGGTCAGGGGCTGGATAAATTTATCGCGATGAAAGATCGCGAACAGCTCCGGCAACAGCTTGAAGCGGCTAAAAACAAAACCGCCGATGAGATCAGGATCGAACTGAATGGGCGTCGGATTGACGGTTCCAACTTTCTCGCCAGTTTCAGACTACAGCACGCCCGCTACCAGAATCAGGATTGTGTCCAGGTGATCATCGAACCGGATAGCAATATCAAACAACAAACCTTTGAGAATCTGGATCCCATCACCCGGTTGTACGATAAACAGTTTATGCTCAGTAAACTGGAGAAAGCAGTGCATAAAGCTCTGCCTGGCGGGGCTGACTGTAACCTGCTCTATATTAAGTTCGATAATCACAGCACTCTGCTGTCCGAGCTGGGCTCCAAGGGCTGCGATATCGTCATGGCCGATCTGGCCGAACTGCTGCGTAACAAGATCAATAAAGCCCATATATGCGCCCGCCTTGATGACGGTGTTTTCGCAATATTGTTCCACGACCCCAGCCCCGATAAAGCGGTAAAGCTCGCAGAACTACTACGTCGGGCAATCGCTGAAATCCAATTCACAGTCACCGGTACTACAGTACAGACCACTTGCAGTATTGGTGTTTGCACCATCAACGATAACGCACCTCACTACATTGAACTGCTTGACCGGGCAAAAGTTGCCGCTGAAGATATCCGCACTAAAGATCGCAACGGCAACGGCGTAAAACTCTACGAGCTGAAACCTGAAATTGACGAGGTTGCGGAAGACGATTCCGCCGTCCAGCTGATCCGCGATGCCCTGGCTAACGATAAATTCCGCATTCTGTTTCAGCCGGTGGTCGGCCTCAGCTCGGCTAACGGTCTGGGCAATTACGAAGTATTCCTGCGCCTGCACGATGAAGAGAACAAAGAAGGCATCTCACCTAATGTCTTCCTTACTACCCTGGACAATGCCGAAACCAGTATCAGTATGGATAAATGGGTGATCGAGAAAGCCTTCTGTCAGGTCGCCGATAAGCTCAAAGAACAGCAACGCAGCCGGGTATTTATCAACCTGACCACACGCTCCTTCCAGAATTCAGAGATGCTGATCTGGCTACAGGATCAACTGAAGCAACACCGTATTCCCGCCGACCTGATCGTATTCCAGATCAGCGAATCCGATATGACGACCCACCTGGCACAGGCCCAGAACTTCGTACTGGGTGTTCGCAAGCTGGGTTGTAAGATCTGTATCAAGCATTTCGGAATATCAGAAGACAAGGACGCCCTGCGCAGGAAAATTAAACCGGAGCTGATCAAGCTGGATGGTTCCTTCATTCAGGACCTGTCTGACTCTCCGGCAGCAGACAAGCATTTTGCAGCGATGATCAAAATGATCAAGGAATCAGGTATTCAGACCATCGCACCGATGGTGGAAGACACCCGCCTGATGGGTAAGCTTTGGAAACTCGGCATCGATTATGTTCAGGGCTACTACCTGCAACCACCCGGACCAGAAATGAACTATGACTTTTTCGAATAGAAAAGTCAGTGGTTAGAACGTCGCTGCGCGACTGCTAGAACCGCTGAGCAAGCTCAGCTCGCTAGTAGCTAGAAAATTCAAAAGCCATAAGCCAAAAAACCGCCTGTCGGCGGTTTTTTTTTCTGGCTACTGATCCAACGCATCCCTATCCCGGAAACCGATCAGGTACAGGATCCCGTCCAGCCCCAAAGTAGAGATCGCCTGTTTAGCACTCTTGCGCACTAATGGCTTGGCGCGGAAAGCGATACCCAAGCCAGCGATAGAGAGCATCGGCAGGTCGTTAGCACCATCGCCTACGGCAATGGTCTGCTCCAGGCGGACACCCTCTTTCTCAGCTATCTCACGCAGCAGCTCAGCCTTACGCTTGCCATCGACAACAGTTCCGACAACATTGCCTGTGACTTTACCGTTTTCGATCTCCAGCTCATTGGCGTAGACATAATCGAAGCCCATTTTCTGCTGCAGGAAGCGGCCGAAGTAGTTAAAGCCACCGGACAGGATCGCAGTCTTGAAACCCAGCGCCTTTAGGTTTGAAACCAGCTCTTCCACGCCTTCGGTCAGCGGCAAGCGTTGCGCGACGCCCTCCAGTACAGACTCATCAAGCCCCTTGAGCAGCGCCATACGACGCTTAAAGCTTTCAGTAAAGTCGATCTCGCCACGCATCGCAGCTTCGGTAATTTCGGCTACCTGATCGCCGACACCAGCTTCTATGGCCAGCTCATCGATCACTTCGGCTTCAATCAATGTTGAATCCATATCGAATACCACCAGACGGCGGTTACGGCGATAGATATCATCTTTCTGGAAGGCGATATCCACATCCAGATCATTCGCTATACGCAGAAACTCTTCCCGCAGCAGCGTCGTGTCTGCCGGCGCACCACGTACCGAAAACTCGACACAGGCCTTAGTTTTTTCCTGCGCCTGTGTATCGAGGGAAATACGTCCGGAAAGACGGCTGATGTTATCTATATTCAAGCCATGATTTGCCGCGGTCTGCGCTACCATACCGATGTGCTCGGCGGTAACATGACGCGCCAGCAGGGTAATGATATGACGGGATTTTCCCTGTCCACCGACCCAGACTTCGTATTCATCACGGGTAACCGGCTGAAAGCGGATATTCATATTCAGCTCATGCGCTTTAAACAGAACATCCCGCAATACCGGCGATGATTCCGACTCTTCAGGCACCCCGATAAGGATACCCAGAGACAGAGTGTTATGGATAACCGCCTGACCAATATCGAGAATCTCGATATTAAATTGCGCCAGAATACTGGTAATAGAGGATGTTACGCCCGGCTTGTCTTCACCGGAGATATTCAGCAGGATGATCTCGTTCATGACCTATTCGCTAAGGATGCTTAAGATGCGCAGAATTATACCACCTGAAAAGATAAATACTGTGAAAGATAACCGCAACAGGTTCTCAGCCACGCCTATTGCGCAAAGCTGACACTGCATTTCAGCCCTGCTGGCAACAGGTAGTCCGGGTTAGATACCGATAAGCGCACACCAAAAGTACCACTGGCGGCGTCGAGTATCCGGTCAACGATCTGGACTTCAGCATCATGACTGGTTTGCAATGGCGCTTCCAGCATCACCCGGGCACTACTGCCCTGCACGATATCACCATAATATTTTGCAGGTACCACCACTTCGATATACAGGGGATCCAACTGCACCACCTGCAGAATTGGCTCTTCACCGACATACTCACCAGGATCAAGGAAAGTATCGACCACGACCCCCGTCAGAGGACTACGAACCGTCTTCTGCGCCAGCATGGCCCTGGTCTGTTCCATCTCATAGCCATAGATACGATTATTAATAATAATCTCGTCTTTTTCCTGCTCGGAGATCAGCTTACGCTGATACAGTTCAGTGTTACGTTTGATCGTGCGCTGGCCATAGTCCGCCTGCGCCCGGTTCAGTTTAAGAGTGGCGACCTCAACTTCGGAGCGTAGCTTAACCAGCACATCCCCCTGTTTTACCAGATCGCCGCGCTGCACCAATACCTTGTCAATTACGCCTACCACCGGGCTGGCAATATTGGTATCAACACTAGGCGTAAGCAGGCAGTCCATCTGCGGCAAACGATTGGCAGCAGTATCCGCCTGCAGCTGACTATGCTCCGTTACCGACTGATCGAGAGGCATAGCCAGTAGTTTTTCAGCCTCAGATTGAGTGGTTGCCATGGCGCAGCTACTAAGTAACAACGTAATCAGAGATACCTGTTTAATCATCAGTCTACCGGTCCTGAAAAAGCTAATAATTCATTCTGTTTGTGATCATACTCAAGGGTCGCCTGCCGCGCCAGATAGTTCTGCCGCTCGACATATTGCTGTTCCACCCGCAGCAGGTTCAACGCTGCCTTCTGTCCCGCCGCAGACTTAACCCCTAAGGTTTGGCAGGTGGTCATCAAGCTCTTACCACGCAGGGTTCTGATCGGCTGATCTTCCAAAGTCAGCAACATCTCAAAACTACCGGGATCGCCCTGCCGGGCACTTCGCCCAGCCAACTGCCGATCCACCCTGACCGATTCATAGTGTTCGGTGAGAATAACATGCAAACCACCGGCATCATTCACCGACGGTGCCAACTTAATATCGGTACCCCGTCCCGCCATATTGGTTGCCACCATTACCCGACCAGGTTGTCCGGCCTGCGCGACAATCTCCGCTTCTTGTTTATCCTGCTTGGCGCTGAGCAGCTGATGCGCTACGCCCGCTTGCTGTAAGTGCTCACTAGCGGTTTCTGATGCGGCAACCGAAGCGGTACCTATAAGCACTGCGCGTCCCTGCAGCATCATCTCCTGGCAGCGTATTACAACCTGCTGCCAGCGTTCATCCGCGGTTTTAAAGACCTGTGTCGGCTGGCTGATGCGGCGTTCCGCCTTATTCGGTTTAACCGGGGTTACCGCCAGGCCATAAACACGCCAGAGTTCGTCTTTCACTTCCCATGCAGTGCCGGTCATACCGGATAGTTGCAGATAGCGACGGAAGAAATTCTGGTAACTGATCCGGGCCAGGGTTATCCGTTGCTGGGTCAGCTCACACTGTTCTTTCAGCTCCACCATCTGATGCAGGCCCTTCTCCCAGGATCGCCCCTCCATCACCCGGCCGCTTAACGGATCAATCAGTTCGACTTTACCTTCACGTACCAGATAATCCTTATCCAGCTCATACATAAAGCGGGCCAGCAGCGCCTTGTGGATAATCTCTTCCCGACGGATTGCGCCTTTCCACAGCGGGCCAAGGTCAGCACTCAACAACCGTAAAGCTTCAGTACCCTGCTCGGTCAGATCGATCTGCCGACGGTCGCTGTCTACCGTAAAATCATGTTCCTGTTCCAGTTCAAAAGACAACTGGTAGGCGGTTTCTATAAATTCCTGTTCCTCTTCATTTCCCTGGGTGCCAGAGATAATCAGCGGTGTGCGGGACTCATCGATCAGAACGCTATCAACTTCATCGACCAGTGCAAAATGCAGGCCGCGCAGTTGCAGCTGATTTTCCAACTTAGTACTGCGCAGCGCTTCGACCTGCATCCGTAAAGGTTGCGGCTTATCCAGCTTCATCCGGTCACGCAGGTAATCGAACACCAGCTCCTTACCGGTAACGTAAACGATATCCTGCTGGTACGCCTGCCGCCGTCCAGCCTGCTCCACCTCATGGCTAATCACCCCCACTGACAGACCAAACTTATGGTACAGAGGCACCATCTCTTCGGCATCCCGTTCGGTCAGGTAATCGTTTACCGTAATCACATGTACCGGCAGCCCCGCCAGCGCTGCGGCGATTACCGGTAGCACCGCGGTCAGGGTTTTACCCTCACCGGTTTTCATCTCGGCGATACGACCCTGTAACATGATCCAGCCGCCAGTCAGCTGACTGTCAAAATGGCGCATACCCAGCACCCGGCCAGACATTTCGCGAATGATCGAAAACTGCTCGGCGATCAGCAGATCGGTGAAGCCCTGGCTACGAATCAAATCGCCCAGTTCTGTCGCCCGTTGCAACAGCCGCCGGTCTTCAGTTTCAGCATAAGCCGCGGCAAACTCTGACACCCGGGCGACAAAACTGCGTTGGCGCAATTTCAGCCGCCCCGGATTTAACTCAAACGTCCCTTGCAACCTGCGCTGCAGACGCTCAAGCCAGTCCAGCTGTAACACTTTCTGTTCGGGACGGTGACGGTAATCCGCAGGCGCATGATGAGCTGTCTTAATCACTCAGAACTCCAGTTCACGCAGTAATACCCGACGCAGGTCCCGGTAGATGCGGAAACCCAATGGCTCAGGCGTGTGCCGGAAACGGATATAAACCCGTTCACCGATACGCTGGATCGGCATATCATCGATCAGCAGATCAAAAAGAAAGATCGGGTCAAACGCCTGTGGCTCATCCTGACTGCTCGGATCCAGCGCAAACTGGCCACCACCTTCAACCGACAATGCAGGGCTGGGCAGGGTTTTCTGGGCGCTGGGTACTTCGGTCGACAGGATAGCGGGAATTTCATGATCGATATTTTCAGACAAACGCACCGTTACCTGACGCACATCGCTGCGCACCGCCTCGATATCATCCTGCCCGACTACAGCTCTGACCTGATACTGCCCTGGCTGCAGCACATAGCCCAGCAGAGTCCCCCGTGGCAGAAAACGGGCTTCCGGATCAACCGGCAGCGCTAACTGAAATACGCCATCGCTCGGGCTGTTCAGTTGCAGCCCCTTTTGTTCATCCAGCGAGCGGGCCAGCTCGGCCCGGGCCTGACCGATCTCTTCGAGAATAATTCCAGCCTCATTCTGCCGCTCATCGGCCACCGCCGAACGGTAATGCACCATCAACTCTTTCAGTCGGGCAGCATCCTGATCAATCTGCGCCGTCAGCGCTTCATTGCTACTATCAAACAGTAACTGTCCGGCGCTGACCTCTTCCCCGGACTGGATATAGACCCGTTCCAAAAAGCCATTGCTGCCGGCTAATAAACGGGATGATTCCGGTGCCCAGAACACACCATGGGCAACGGTCATTTTCGGCATCGGTACGATAAACAAAAAGATCCCCAGCACGGCGATAATGGCGGCTGATACTGACAGCGCACGCGCCCTCTTCTGACGTAAATTTTGATCCATAAAAAGATACCTGAAAATTGCCACCGTGGGCTTGCCAAACATATTGTACAGCGCCAGCAACGCCAGCAGAATGCCGATAAAAAACAGTTCACTGGCGACAAACATTACAATACTGAAGGTGATAAATACCCGATAGATAAAGCTCGCCACTGAATAAAACACCAGCCAGCGGGCTTCTCCAGGACTGTACGCCGCAGTCGTTTCCTGTTCCTGACCAAACAGATATTTTTTGCACAGGTAAGCCACCTGCTTAGTACCCCGGCCAGCCATGTTAGGTATTTCAAGAAAATCCGACAGCGTGTAATAGGCATCAAAACGCAGCAGCGGATTACCATTAAACAACACCGTCGATACGCCGGCGATAAGTAATGTATTGAACGCCAGACTGCGCACTAAGCCCGGTTCGGCATTAACCCACACCGCCATCGCTATCGCAGCGATAAAAGCTTCAATCAGAATGCCCGCCGCGGCCACCATCATGCGCTGATATTTATTACGAAATGCCGCCGACGATGAAGCATCGACATAGGGGATCGGCATAAAGATCAGGAACATCACCCCCATCTCATGCACTTCGCCACCCCAGCGCTTAACCGCATAGGCATGGCCAAATTCATGAATCAGCTTAACCACGGGATAGACCAGCCAGATCAGAAACAGGTTCTCCGCCGCCAGCACCCTGTCGGCCAGGTTTTCAGTCAGTTCAGACCAGTGATAACCGGCCTGAACCAGGGCCCAACCAATGCACCACAGCCAGATCAGACCGACAAGTGGGTTAAACAGCCAGCGGCTGAAACCCGCGGTACGATTAAGAAATGGTTCGGGATCGATTAACGGTACTTTGATCGCCAGCGGCGACTTGAACATCGCCATTAGCTTCGCGCGTCGCTCTTTACTGCTGCGGGCATGCATTTCAGCGACATCAGGAATAACATCGGTCTGAATCAGATCAACCCGATACAGCTGTGATAGCAACTGGATCACTTCATCCTGGGAGGGCATCTCATCGGCCAGCTGATCACCGGCACTGTGCCATATTTCATCCAGGCTGCGCCGGCCATCCATCAAACCTATCAATGCATAAGCCTGAGGCGTAAAGCGATGATAGCGGCCGCTGGCGTCATCCTGAATCACATACCAGACATCACCCCGGTAGACATGGCGGTTGATCTCAACATGGGAACGCAGGCGGGGCCGGACATCCGCTACCTTGTGCCAGAAAGCACTGAACAGCGACGCCGACATCAGCGTGCCGCCTTATCAGCTGGCCGGTATTGAGTGCTAATCATCGCAACCACCTAAGGCCAGAATGCCCAGAGTTTCAGCTTCAGCCACTGTAACAGTGGATAGGTCCAGATCCAGATCAGGTTGCGCTCATCCACTTCGATCTTGCCGACCCCTTCCATGCCTGGGCGCAGCTGTGGCAGAGACTGCAACAACTCTGCTTCGACCCGAAAATAGTTACCGCCATCCTTTGCTTCGGTTACCGGTGTAACCCGGTTTACTTCAAACTCAAAAGTTTCTTCCGGCAGCGAGTTCAGCACCAGGCGCCCCCTCTGCTGCTCAGTGATATCCGCCATGCGATGTTCATCAACCAGCAGGATCACCCGATAGCTATCCAGCGGGGCCACTTCAAACAGCACCTCACCCTGTTCCACCGCGCTACCCAGACGCTGACTCAGATCACCACTGGTCACCAGGCCATCAAACGGTGCCTTCAACCGGGTACGCTCTAGCTGACTCTTAACCAGCTCAAGCTGGGCGTTGTTCTGCTCAAGCTGTGCCTGCAGCACTTTGGCTTCAGCCCGGTCCCGGTTCGCGACCGCTTCTTCATACTGGCGCTGCAACTTGGCCGCAGAACTCAGGTAGCCGAGCTTCTCCAGCGTCAAATCCCGGTCATCCAGCTGACTCATCAGCTGACCGGCACTGACCCGATCACCGGCCTGTACTTCAGCCGAATCAAGGTAGCCCTCGAACGGCGCGACAACGGCCCGGCGTACGGAGCCTTCCAGGGTACTGTCGGCAGCCACCTGATAGGTGCCGGTTGCAAAGGTAAAGAACAGACAGACCAGAACCAGCGCCGACAACGCTAACTTGCGACCCAGATAACGTTCGCCAAACAACCGCTTAAACTGAGTAGAGACAGCGCTGCCCAGATGCTGATACCAGTGTTTATCCTGCGCCTGTTTATTGCGCAGCACTTCGCTGGAGAGCGTAACAATACTGTATAAGCGGGCCTCATCTGCTTCACTGAACGGCTGTTCAGCAGGACGTTCAAGAGTCACCGCGCCAAAATAGTCATCACCGGAATGCAGCGGAATGGTCAGAATATTGGCATTACCGTAGGACAGTGCGAACTGGGCGTGTTCGCGCTGTACCAGCTGGCTGTCTTCGAGTTTCGTGGCGCAATAATTGATGATGCCACGCTGCAGTACCGACTCATCCATCACCCCTGAAAGACGTCGAATCAGGTTCATCTTCTTGCCGAACTGGGCGCTATGGGACAGCGCTGTCACTTCGATCTGGGCACCTTTAATCAGGCCAAAACTGACCCGGTCACAGCTGAAGTCCGCCGCCAGCTGGTTAACAAAGGTCAGTGCTGCCCCCTGAAAACGCTCTTCGGCTAACACTGCAGCCAACAGATCTACCGCACCCGACAAGCGCTCAAACTGCTCGCCCTGTTCTTTACCGTGCTGACGACGTAACAGCAGTTCGATCCAGGCGCTACCCCACTGAATCTGCTCCATAATGTCCGGCAGCAGAATATTAGGGACATTCAGCGACAACGCTACGACGCCGGCAAGATCGTCATCTAATCGAATAGGGAATGCGACACCATAACTGCCCGATGCTAATGAATGCACCAGCCCGGAAGCTTCTTCGATCCCCTCTTCAATCAGCGCGGTGAACTCCTCATCAGGCTGACTCTTTTCCGGCCAGATCGCGGTTGGCAAAAAACCTGATTCACCGTTATCCAGCACCAGGGCCGCAATCGTGACACCACCGATACGGGTACACATAAGCTCCAGCCAGTACTGACAGTATTCGGTATAACTATCGGCACCACTGAACTGCACCCAGGCCTGGCGCAATACATCGTTACTCGTTTGAGGTTCTGACTCTATCTGCATATTTACCGGTTTTTCTGCTCTTGCCAATATCAGGTAACAACTGAAACGTCTTGCCGCACCCGGCTACTGTGAGAGCGCATCATTGCTGTATATAAATATGCCCGACATAAGCCGGGCATATCGAAAATCACCGCGAATTTAGTGGCTGCTTTTAACCGCTTCTGCCGCTTCAGGGCTACCCTCACCGATCTCACCGAAACGCTCTTCGTACTGTGCCAGTACGTTGTTAAGCAGGTTAGCCATCCGCTTAGCGGCATACGGGTTCAGGATAATTCGATCAGACAGCTCAATAGTCAGCTGCTTCTGCTGCGCATTCCAAGCCTGGTTCAGACCGTACAGCAAGGTGATCTCCTCACGGGTGCTGGATACATTACACACATTGGCGTAAGTACTGGTCATCTTCGAATCATCCCAGCGAATAGTCGGGCCTTGTACTTTCTTCTCTTGATCAGCCATCGTTGTTCCTTATGCGTTAGCTTCAGTGTTGCTTAATGTTTTTAGCCGCCTGTTCCCAGTCACTGCTGCGCACAGACTTCTTCTCATTGGTTTCGACAAAGCACTGCTTTGCATCATCCCAGCGCTGTACCCGGCGCTGCTGATGACGCAGTTCAGTAAAGCCTTTCTGCGCGACTTTAACAGTACCAGAACGATCACCTTTTGCTACCTTCCAACCCGCCATCGCAGCAATTGCCGCAGCGGCACCAGAAGCAGCAGACTGCTCCAGCTGTTCTGTTGCAGGTAGCTCTTCAGACTGCTCTTCAGGTTGCCCTTCAACTGCCTCTTCTACAACCGGTTGTTCACCAGTCTGAGTGGTTTCAGACGTTTCTGTAGCAGCTTCATCTGCGCTTTGCTCCGTTGCTTGCTCGCCATTATTTTGCTCTTCAACCGCACACTCAACAGCCATGCCCTGTTCGTTAAAGCAGGCTTGCTCATCGCCCCCTTCTGTCGAAGCGTCGCTTTCACCGGCTGCTGTCGCGGTCATCCGGCCCAGAACATCACCCATTGACGCTGAGCTGTTGCCCAGGCTGCTGGCATGGTGACGGGTATGGCTATCGCTGTAAGTGCCGGTATTGCTTTCCGTATCAAAGCCCAGCTCACTCAGCGGTGTTAATGTCGCCAGTGGAGTAAAGCCGATACCGGTCAGACGATCGTTATACAGTCCAAACTGAGTCTTAGCGATAAGGTCAAGGTTACCCTGACCCAGACGCACCACGAACACCCCCTGTTCAAATCCAATTGCCGAAGAGTCAATCAGCGCCCGGGCGTATTCACCGGCCATGGCGTCTTCGTTCAGATTACCGTAGAACAGATCGCTGCCGAAGCCGCCGAACAGAATATCGTTATCAGCACCGCCACTCAGTTCGTCATCACCACCGATAAACAGCTCTGTAGTTTCCGCACTGGCCAGCTTACCGTTGAAGAAGATCGCCAGACCACCGTCGCCGGAAACAAAGTCATCTCCCTCATCGCCGAATAGCTTGTCGCCTTTGGCGCCACCAATAATGACATCATCTCCGACGCCGCCATGGATCTCATCCTCACCACCGTTATCGGAGTCTTTGCTGAACACCCGGTCCAGGGTAGTCGGATCACTATCGTCAGTATTGTATTGTGCTTCACCCAGATCACCGACGACCTTATCGTCACCTGCATCGGAGTAGATCACTTCGTTACCCAGACCACCAAAGATCAGGTCATCACCGGCACCGCCGATAAGATCATCGTCACCGGAAGTATCCATTGTGGTATCGGTGGTGTAGTAATGATCGGCCAGGCCATCGACATAATCGGCGACGCCATTATCGCCGAAGATAACATCATCGCCGGCAGCCGTTTCGATACGGTCGTTACCGACGCTACCGAAGGCCAGATTGTTACCACCGCTGGCATTGATAGCGTCATCACCGCCCAGGGTACTCAACTCGCTGACCACTTGTACCCGCTGGTCGCCAGTATCGTTCAGCTGGACGAAGCCGTTATCACCCATCAGGATACTGTGGCCGATACCGGAATCGATATCATCGCCGTGGGTACCACCGAACACCATGTTGTCGCCATCACCGGCTTCGATAGTATCGCTGCCTCCGGTGGCTTCTGAAGTATCGGTAGTGGAGACCCTGTTGAGGATACCGTCTTTGTACTCCAACTGACCATTATCACCAAACACCCGGTCAGCTCCGGCACCAGTTGTAATAGTGTCATTACCGACCCCACCGAGAGCGAGATTATCGCCACCCGCCGCGGTGATTGTATCGTCGCCACCCAGAGTGCTCAGCTCACTGATCACCTGAATGCGCTTACCATCGATTCCGAAGGTCGCAGTACCGTTATCACCGATCAGGATAGCGTCGCCAGTACCTGAGCTGATGGTATCGCCATGGGTACCGCCCATTACGATATGTTCACCGTTGCCCAGGGTGATGTTATCCACACCCCCGGTTGCCGCTGTCGTATCCTGGGTATCGATAGTTTGCAGAATGCCACCGGTAAACTGCAGCTCACCGTTATCACCCAGCACCCGGTTATCGCCGTTACCTGTAGTGATGGTGTCGCCACCGAAGCCACCGATAACCAGCTTATCACCGTTACCCAGGTTGACCGTGTCATTACCACCTTGAGTGGTATTAGTGCTACGGCCTGAGGTTATGATACCGCCGCTAAAGTTCAGCTCGCCGTGATCGCCCAGCACATAGTCATCACCATTGCCGGTGGTCACAGTATCATCGCCTGCGCCGGCAATAACGACGTTATTACCGAGGCCATTCTGGTTCAGGGTGATGCTGTCTTTATCACCTGCAGTACCGTTGTTAAACGCTTGTTGCAAGATACCGTCTGGCTGATAGATCAGGTTGCCATGATCACCCAGCACATGATGATCACCATTACCGGCGGTTACAGTATCTGCGCCGATACCGGCGATCACTACCTTGGTTTCACCATCGGCGGCATTACCCAGGTTCAGGGTATCGTTGCCACCCAGGGTATCTTCAACGCTGTTGGCACTGCGCAGGATCTGGGTAGCAGGATCGAATACCAGATTACCGTTATCTGCCAGGATATGGTCGGTGCCATCAGCGGTGGTAATTGTATCGTTACCGACACCGGCAATAATCTGGTTCTCGCCGTTGCCCAGAGTGATCACATCATCGCCACCCAGGTTACCGCCCAGATCTGCGGCAGTGCTGGTCATCAGGGCCAGTTCACCATCGCCGTAGGTCAGCTCACCGTTATCACCGATTACCCGGTGATGGCCCGCTCCGGCATCAACCGTATCAGCGCCGACACCTGCGATTACCGTCTTGTCGCCGTTACCCAGATCAATATCGTCAATTCCGCCTGCTGCGGTATTGGTGCTGACAATACTGTTCAGATTACCGGCTGTACTCGTAATGCTGCCGTTGTCGCCAAGTACGATATCTGTGCTGCTGTTATCGATCTCAATGCTGTCGTTGCCGACACCCGCAATCACAGTGTTGTGATCATCGGTATGGCTGCCGTGAATTGTGATGGTGTCGTTGCCACCTTCTGTGGAGGTGCTGGCGACGGTCAGGGTGGTGCCGTTATCGGCAAACTCAACCTTACCTTCATCGCCCAATACTGTGCGACGGTTGGCCGCGACAACAGTCGCCGCGGCAACTGCCGAAGTGATTGTCACGCTATCGTCCCCAACGCCGGCGATTACCGTCTTATGACCGGCCTGCAGGTTAATACGGTCTTCACCACCTTCACCGGTATCAGAGGTCTTCACCCTATCCAGCCGACCATCGGTCAGCTGCAGCGTACCGTTATCACCCAGCACCAGATCGGTGCTGTCACCGGTCACTGTTACTTCATCTACACCGCCGTCATTAGTACCCGCAACAACGATATTCAGATCATCGCTGTGGCTGCTGTTAATTTCGATAGCATCGTTACCACCAGCGGTAGAAGTGCTGGCGATATTCAGGCGTTCTGCCCCGTCAACGTCGATATAAGCAACCGAACCTTCATCACCCAATACGGTACGGCGATCTGATTGCGCCGCATATTTTGAAGCATTGATGGTGACCTGATCATCACCGATACCGGTAATGACTGTCTTATCACCATCCTGCAAGCTTATGTGATCTGCGCCACCCACAGCGCTATCTATGCTCCGCATAAAGTCCAGCTGGCCGGCAGTCAGTTGCAGCAGACCATTATCACCCAGCACCAGATCGGTACTGTTACCGGTCACGGTTACCGAGTCGATACCTGTTCCAGAAGACAAGTCATTGGTACCCGCAACAACGATATTCAGATCATCGCTGTGGCTGCCGTTGATTTTGAAAGTATCATTACCACCTGCGGTAGAGGTGCTTGCGATATTCAGGCGTTCTGCCCCGTCAACGTCGATATAAGCAACCGAACCTTCATCACCCAATACCGTACGACGATTGGATTGTGCAACATCTGCTGAAGCATTGATGGTAACCTGATCATCGCCGATTCCGGCGATTACAGTCTTATTTCCATCCTGCAGATTAATGTGGTCTTCACCACCCTCCGCTGTATGAGAGGTCTGCATGGTATCCAGCTGACCATCGGTCAGCTGCACCGTACCGTTATCACCCAGAACCAGATCGGTGCTGTTGCCTGTGATGGTGACATTATCCACACCACCGTCATTGGTACCCGCTACCGCGACATTCAGGTCATCGCTGTTGGAGCCGTTAATCTCAATGGTGTCGTTGCCACCTGCTGTTGAGGTGCTGGCAATATCCAGTTGCTCACCGCCAGCGTTATCACTGTAGGTAACCGAACCTTCATCAGCCATCACGATACGACGATTGGCTTCAGCAGCCGTAGCATTGATAGTCACATCATCATCGCCGATACCGGCAACGACCGTCTTGTCACCATCCTGCAGATTGATGTGGTCTTCACCGCCCTCCGCTGTATGAGAGGTCTGCATGGTATCCAGCTGACCATCGGTCAGCTGCACCGTACCGTTATCACCCAGAACCAGATCGGTGCTGTTACCGGTCACTGTGACAGAATCAGTGCCATTACCTGAGTTGGTACCTGCAACTGCGATATTCAGGTCGGCGCTGTTAGATCCATTGATCTCAACAGTATCGTTGCCGCCTGCAATAGTGGTGCTAACAATATTCAACTGTTCGCCACCCGTTGCGTTTTCGCTGTAGGCGACTGAACCTTCATCAGCCATCACGATACGGCGATTAGCTTCTGCAGCCGTAGCATTGATAGTCACATCGTCATCGCCAATACCGGCAACGACCGTCTTGTCACCATCCTGCAGGTTGATGCTATCCACACCGCCTTCTGCTGTGCCTGTGGTCAACATACTGTCCAGCTGGCCATCGGTCAGCTGTACTGCACCGTTATCACCCAGAACCAGATCGGTGCTGTTGCCGGTGGTGGTGACATTATCCACACCACCGTCATTGGTACCCGCTACCGCAATATTCAGGTCATCGCTGTTGGAGCCGTTAATCTCAATGGTGTCGTTGCCACCTGCTGTTGAGTTGCTGGCAATTGCCAGCTGCTCGTCGCCAGCGTTATCACTGTAGGTAACCGAACCTTCATCAGCCATTACGATACGGAGATTAGCTTCTGCAGCCGTAGCATTGATAGTCACATCATCATCGCCGATACCGGCAACGACCGTCTTGTCACCATCCTGCAGGTTGATGTGATCTTCGCCACCCGCAGCTGAATTACTGGTAGCTGCAGAGTCCAGCTCGCCATCGGTGAGCTGGATATCACCGTTATCACCCATTACAACATCGCTGCTGTTGCCGGTGATAGTGACACGGTCTATGCCATCGGTTGATTGAGTATCATTGGTACCCGCAACAACAATACTCAGATCATCACTGTGGCTACCGTTGATTTCGATAGCATCGTTACCACCTGCGGTAGAGGTGCTGGCAATATCCAGCTGCTCGCCAGCGGTTGCATTTTCGCTGTAGCTGACCGAACCTTCGTCGCCCATTACGATCCGGCGATTGGCTTCTGCAGCCGTAGCGTTGATAGTCACCTGGTCATTACCGATACCGGCAATGACCGTCTTATCACCGTCCTGCAGGCTGATATGGTCTTCACCACCTTCAGTAGTGAAAGAGGTTACTGCAGAGTCCAGCTCGCCATCAGTTAGCTGGATATCACCGTTATCACCCAATACAACATCACTGCTGTTGCCGGTCACTGTGACAGAATCAGTGCCATTACCTGAGTTGGTACCTGCAACTGCGATATTCAGGTCGGCGCTGTTAGAGCCGTTAATCTCAATGGTGTCGTTGCCACCTGCTGTTGAGGTGCTGGCAATATCCAGCTGCTCGCCAGCGGTTGCATTTTCACTGTAGCTGACTGAGCCTTCATCGCCCATTACGATCCGGCGATTGGCTTCAGCGGCCGCGGTATTGATAGTTACCTGATCATCACCGATACCGGCAATAACGGTCTTATCACCATCCTGCAGGTTAATGTGATCTTCGCCACCCGCAGCTGAATTACTGGTAGCTGCGGAGTCCAGTTCACCATCGGTGAGCTGGATATCACCGTTATCACCCAGTACAACATCGGTGCTGTTACCGGTGATGGTGACACTATCCACACCGCTGTCATTGGTTCCCGCAACTACTACATTCAGATCAGCGCTGTGGCTACCGTTGATTTCGATAGCATCGTTACCACCGGCCGTGCTGGTGCTGGCAATATCCAACTGCTCGGCACCATCCACTTCGCTATAGGTCACAGAACCTTCGTCGCCCATTACGATCCGGCGATTGGCTTCAGCAACCGCGGCATTGATAGTTACCTGATCATCACTGATACCGGCAATGACCGTCTTATCACCATCCTGCAGGCTGATATGGTCTTCACCACCTTCAGTAGTGAAAGAGGTTACTGCAGACTCCAGCTCGCCATCAGTGAGCTGGATATCACCGTTATCACCCAATACAACATCGGTGCTGTTGCCGGTGATAGTGACACGGTCGATGCCATCGGTTGATTGAGTATCATTGGTACCCGCAACAACAATATTCAGATCATCACTGTGGCTGCCGTTGATTTCGATAACATCATTACCACCTGCGGTAGAGGTGCTGGCAATATTCAGCTGCTCCGCGTTGTCGATGTTCTGGCTATAGGTGACTGAACCTTCATCCCCCAGCACCACGCGCTGATCTGCGGAGATGTTGGTTGCAGTAATGGTTACATCATCACTTCCGACACCGGCAATGACTGTCTTATCGCCGCTGCCCAGAATAATTTCGTCATCGCTTCCAATGCCGGAATCGGTACTCCTGATAACCAGTTTGCTGTCTCTGTAATCGAGCTCACCGTTATCACCCAGCACGATATCGTTACCATCTGCAGAGCGGATAGTATCGCTACCACTGCCACCGAGAATCGTATTATCACCATCGGTAAGGGTGATGATGTCATCGCCACCTTCCCGGCTATGACGGCTGGCTACAACTGCGGCCATACCTGCCATGTAGGTGATCAGGGCATGGTCACCGAATACCAGTTCATTACCGCTGTTATCGGTAATTTCATCACCACCGGCACCACCGATAATGGTGTCATTACCTGTACCGCCGGTAATTGTATCTTTTGCACCACCGGTGGCTGATTCGATCTTAGCCAGTTGTAATCGCGCGGTGCGGGTATCCCAGGCGGTAACCCCATCATCAAGGAACAGCTCTCCCAGGTCACCGAGGATAATATCGTCACCCTTGTCACCACTGATCAGGTCTTCACCGAGACCGGCGATAATCAGATCGCTGCCATCATTCCCGGAGATATCGTCATTATGGGCCGAGCCATAAATGCTATCGTCACCTTCGTTACCTTCGATGGTTACAGCAAAACCGGATTCGGTGGCATTGATAACATCGCGACCTTCCTCACCGTGCAGGGTAAGCTCTGTACTATCATTGCCGCTGCGGGTGGTGTTGGAGGTTACTGTGATATCGTCATCACCCTTTCCTGCCAAGATAGTGGTATGTGCATCGGCGATAACACCATCAATGGTAATATCGTCATTTCCGATACCAGCCTGCAGGGTAACACCCTGACCGAAGCTGCCGCTGTAATGGATCTGACCATCGGCAATACCGGTTACAGAGGTATAACCGCTGCGTTCACTATTGGTCATAGTGATTGTGTCACCGGAGTTGTCGCCGATATCGTTGATATCAAATTTGTTACTGCCGGTACCTGCTTCCACCACCAGATGGGAAGTAACACCTTCGGTGGTATCATTCTCATCGCTGACAGTGATCTCGTCATCACCGCCATTGGTCTGGACATGAACTTCAGCATCCTGCAGCCCCAGAGTATCCAGAACCTGAACCTGATCATCACCCGCACCGGTCTTAACGGTGAGGTTCTCAACATCATCATAGCCAACGTGGACACTGATTCCGTCTTCGGTCATACCGGTTACAGAGGTGACTTCGGTATAGTCACGATTATCTTCTTTAAAGATTACTGAGCTCTTCGTAGTCTCTCGTACCAGCTCACCTGATTCATCACGGATCTCAGTCAGGAACTGAGTTCGGCTAAGCGGATCCTGATCTGCATTTTCATCGATTATGCTGTACTGATCGTAGAAGCTGATCATTTCTGAGATCAGGCTACTGTCGTCCGCAAAGCCTTCGATATCCTGATCCGGGCCGCGAGCCTTGATCACATCAACGGCAAAGCCACTAAGCTCTTTCAGCACCAGATACTGAGCGTTCAGAGCGTCTTTCTTCTGCTCGTACTCGCTACCCAATCCGGCAATCAGGGTTTCGAAATCATCCTCTTCGCCAACGTAATCGCTAAGCAGGGAATTCAGGGATGTAATCTGGCTATCGCTGCTAGTGTAATAAGCCTGAGCCTGACTCAGCTGAGTATCCAACCGCTCAACCAAAGCTTTCTGCTGTACATAGCGGTAATCCACGGTGTAATCCAGATGCACTGTACGCTGGAACCACCAATAATCGAGCCGCACGGTATACTGAGCAGCAAGCGAGGTTTTCAATGAACTGAAGTCACTTACAGCCTGGCTATAGGCAGACGACAACAGGTTGTACTGCTGTTCGTTCAGCGCTGCCAGGGTGATCACATCTTTAGCATCCTGCGTCAATGAGCCTGCCATCGCTTCATAGCGGGCTTCCGATTGCAGGTAGGCTACATATTGTGGGTTATTCGCTACGAAGGTTTGCACCGCCTGTTGATTAGACAGGTAGTCTGTACGGAAACTGTCAAAGTCGAAACCGCTTTCCAGAGCACTGACAAAGGCATCAAACCGGTCTGCAGCACGATCCAGAATCTTAATATCGGTAAGCACATCAACAGCTGCAGTCGGCAAATTTTCCATATCCGGCTGCCCAGCCGCGTAGATCAGATAACTATCGATCAGCTCCGATGCAGTACTATAGGCAGCACGCGCCTTATCGTAATTAGCCGTTTTAAACAGCGTTTCATAATCGTCGTAGCCTGCAGCCGCAGCCGCCTGGCTCAGGATAGTACTGAAGTTAACCCCGGACATATCGCCCTGTAGGGTAACAACAGCGCTAAGCAGATCGGCCAGGCCGTTTTCAGTATTACCTGCCAGTTGGTTATAAACCGGTGCCAGCACCATCTGTTCAGCGGCATCCAGACCACTACCGGTTTTATATGGATTACTATTATCCAGCAACGCCGTCAGTTTACTGCTAATGCTGCTCAGAGTGTTTTGACTATAATCCTGGCTGTCCAGCGCCGTTTGGATCTGGCTGATCAGGGTATCAAACTTATCATCATGCTGATCAGCAAAGCTGTTACTGCGGGTCAGGTCGAGATCATTTAACTGTGCCTCGACCGCAGCACTGCGATGGGACAAGATATCTGCAGACAGATCCAGGTTGGCAGTATCCACCGAGCCGACCAAGGTACTGTAGACAGACTTACCACCGGCCAGCGGATCATTGATATTAAAGCCTTGTATCACTTCACTGCTGTTATAGGTGTTGTACAGCGTCTGGATTTCACCTGAAGTAAGCCCCCGGGCCTGCAGCAGATCAGAGTAGATTGCCTGAGTACCGATATAATCGTTTACCAGGGTATCGTAGATCTTAGCGTAAGCACGCACCTTATTATCATTCGCCTGATGCACATGGCTGGATACCAATTCAAGCTTGAACGTTACATCAAGCCAGTCACCATCATTTTCTGTCGCGGTAAATACAGTTTGGCGATTCTTATTAATCGCATCATTTACCAGATCGTAAAGGTCACTTTCTCCATCGCCGTTCTCCAGCAGCTGTTGTAGCAAGCTGGTTTGACCAGACATATCCAGCGTTACATCCTGGCTATTCTCACCATCACTGATATCCAGTTTATTACCGAAGTTACGTAACCAATCCTCTGCTGTAGCAAAACCACTCTTCAGATTAACCTGCCCGCTGGTTTCAGTGGTTGTATAATCGAAGAGCCAGATATCTACCTTATACGTCACAGTAAACTGGGCTTTCAGACCCAGGGCCGTCAACATATTCAGCAGCGCATCATCAGTATTGTTATCGTCGTAATACTTCGCCCTGGTGTATAGCTTGACCTGGTTTTCCAGCAGTTGCTGGTCATTCTCGCGTAACAGATCAGCAGCATCGTTAACCGACGTCGCCAACTCAGTTTTACCTTGCTGTACAACGCTGAGTAGCTGAGTCAGTGTATCTTCTGCTATCTCATTGACTGCGGTCGTCAGGTCACTTGAATCCACCGCAAATGCATCTTCTGCATAAGGTACCGCTGCGTCTTTCAGATTATCTTCCAGCAGCTGGTTTTCTGCGTCGGTAATATTTTGCAAACTGAGGGCACTGGTAATCCGGCTCAGCTGTTCAAAGCCGGTACTATGTTGCAGCAGGTTCTTATCGATTGTGACATCGGCATCGGTATCGTCCTGCTCACGGTCCAGAATAATAGTATCGTCACCGGCACCACCGAACAGGTAAACCTGATCTCCGATCTGATCCAGACGTCCATCCTTGCCTACAGTAATAGTATCGTCACCACCGTTACCGTGCACGATGACTTCCGCTGCAGTTTGTTGCAGCTGAATATCATCTTTCTCGCTACCGCCCTGAATATAGAGTTTATCCGTGGTGGAAACAGTCTGAGTGGTACCGGACTGATCGGTTACTGTTGCAGTACCGAAAAGATCGTTATCCACGATCAGGGTAGAGCCGTTGTCTGCATCTGCTTCACTCAGGTTCAGGGTGATATCGTTGATACCGGTAATGTGCAGTTCAGGTGCCTGACCCAGAACACCCAGGGTATTCATGGCATCTTTACGGAGCAGCTCAACCTTAGTCACGGCTCCCGCGGTGAAATTGACGGTCAGGTCAGAAGTTGTCTTCAGCGTCAGCGCAGTCAGATCCTTGAGGATGTTCTGACTACCGCTGATATCGAAGACTATTGTCTCTTTATGCTGGGCCTCAAAGGCAACAGAGTCACCGGATGCGGTCTTAATACTAAGCAATTCATACAGTTTCTCACCGGTAGCCGCACGGGTAGGGTCCGGATGATTCACCTCGTTCCAGGCCAGCGTCAGATTAAAGTCTGAAGCCAACTGAATCAGCTGATCCCGGGCATAGCTTATAGAACCATCGGATTGCAAAGTGTTCTGGATATTGTAGTAACTAAGGCCTTCTGGAATCACCAGCTGGGCCAGCTGATCAGCGTCCAGGTTATTTACCATTTCAGTATCATAATAACGATCCTGGAAACGGATATAGTCACCTGCAGCACTGGCCAGCAGCTCCTGAGCAACCGCGCCGGCGGTAGCGTCCGCCAGCATAGTGCCAACAAAGTCACTGGAGCCACTGCTGAGACTGAACTTGTCATAGTCAAAAGTAACGTCTTTGCGTTCCAGTTCGGTGTTTGCGAAACGAATGCGGTTACTGCCCTGCTGGTTATTCACGATCACCTGATCGTTAACGCCCTCTCCACCGTCAATCAACACTGGCGAAACAAAAGCATCGATAGCATAGGATTCCGGCATAGTGACCTGCAGCGTCATCGCCGGATTTTCAACTTCAAATGGTACAATTCGACCCACTTCGTCAATCTGGTAGAACGGCATTCCGCTGACCATTCCGGCATAGAGATAGTTACCCTCTGCGTCCTGATCTACCTTAAAGCCCTCTACCGTGGAGTAGAACAGATCGCTATTTTTCGGGAAGTTCAGATTGATAATCTGCTCCGGGCCACCGACATGCACCGTATCACTACCGGAACCGGTCTTGACCACCATATCGCCGATCAGGCCCATATCGACACCGTACAGATAAACGGTATCATCACCGCCGCCGGTAAGCAGTTGCAGACGTTCAATATTCAGTAGTTTCTGCAGTTTGACGCCGGCACCGTAGATACGCTGAACGGTTTCACCGGTTTCCTCGTCCTCCTCTACGTAAACGTAGAAAGTATCGCTAAGCACTGTGCCGACCAGGGCAACCGAGTCAAATCCGGCTCCACCATCAATAGTAACGTTGGCATTCTCAACGTAGACCAGAGTATCAACGTCCACTTCTCGGGTGTCGTTGTCATTCTGTTCCTCAGATACACCGGATACATTGGCGGTACCACTGTCGATATCCAGCAGTTCACCGTCATCATCCAGTGTCAGCAGGGCCTTGATGAAGAAGGTATCGTCACCGTTATCGCCGTAAAGGCCAATATCGGCGGCATTGTGGTTAACCTCGAAGTAGTCGTCACCCTCACCACCAAAGAAAGCTGAGCCGTTAAAGTTAGCACCATCGGTAATCTCCTCAACGATAGTCACTTCCTGGCCTTCCACCAGTACGGTATCGGTTTTCAGTACGGAGCCAACATAGAACTGGTCATCACCGCCATCACCGAAGACATCGATCTGGGTGGCGCTGCCATCGGAGATAAACTTATCGTGACCTTCACCACCGAATACGGTCACCTGCTCGACGGAATCGTAATTCACCACCTGATAATCAGTTCCGGCAGAAAGGCTTGCCTCTTTGACATGCATCAGCGCTTCTTCATCATCCAGATCAACTTCAGAGAAGTTATCATCAGAATCGAAATGGGCTATCAGCAGACCATCGCCATGCTCGCCATACTCTGTCCACCGGCTATCGCTGAAGTTTTTCTCAACATCTTCATCGCGCTTATACACAGTATCCAGCTGGATAGTGTCATCACCGGCGCTGCCTTTATAAATCAGACTATCAATACCGCTGGCACCGGTATCATCGATATTCAGGTACTGGCGACCACTGGCCAGCTGGGCCAGTTCAAGAGTATAACTGTCGCCGCCTTTACCACCGTCGAGAATACCGCCACCGGACCAGTCGGTGATCTCAAACTTGTTAGCACTGTCGAGACCGGTCAGCTCAGCATTTTCAAAGATCTGGGCAAAGGTTTCGGTCTCATTGCCATATTGGCCTGATAACTGGGAGTCATCGATCACCAGCTGCTGGTTTTTCAGGGTAAAGTAAGCGTCACGCTTCTCCACCAGAACATCGGTATCGCCGGCATTATTACTGTCGCCGGTAACGCTCTGCTCGTAAAACTTATCCACACCGACGGCACCGGTGATCCGGTCGGAACCGGTACCACCGATAATGACATCCGATGTACCTGCCAGGCTGGAACCGATAATGGTATCGTTATCCGCACCACCATCCATAAACAGCTCAGATACAACCTGCTGAGTCACGCCCTGGGCATTAATACTGTCGTTACCCCCCAGTGTTGACAGTTTGGTTTTATCACTGCCTTCCAGATCGTAAACATCAACGATCACGTGGCTGGTTGGGTTCTCGGCTTCATCTTCACCGCCATCCAGCTGCTCGTAGCGGATTGCCGTCTGGGCTTCACCGTCCACACCGGTGGATTCCACAGTACTGATCAGATAATCATCTGCACTGGCTGTACCCTCAACCCTGACGGTATCAACCGCATTGTCATCTTTTACGTCAAGAATCTTGAAGTCCAGCGACTGGTCAGTATCGACCAGATCGCCATCATCGTTACGCTCTTTGACCTTGCGGTTCTCAGTTTTTAGGGTACGGATAGTACCCGTACTAACCTTAACGCTGTCAGTCGCGGTATCTTTCAGATTACCGATAGTAATATCATCGGCACCCCGACCACTGTCCATACTCAGGGTTTCAACCCCGGAACTGGTCAGGGTAATGGCAGCGTCGTAACCATGTTGCCATGCAATATTGGTGTTACCGCTGCTATCAGATACGGTTATGGTATCCGCTTTGCCATCATCAACTATGTAGTTACTGGTATCGGTTTCGTAGAACTGCTCCGGGTTGATCTGGTAACCGGCCATAAAGATCTCGTCGGTACCGCTGCCACCGGCAAAGCTATCGCCGCCATCACCTACTTCCCAGTTCAGGCCATCATCACCGGAACCGGCAACAATGCTATCCACACCGGTACCGGCATCGATATAGTCGTTACCCGACCCGGTATTGATATCATCAGCGCCCGCACCGGAATCCACAGTATCATCACCGGCACCGGTAATGATCTTATCGGCACCATCACCAGTCAGTACACGGTCGGAACCGTCGCCGGCATCGATATAGTTGGCAAAACCGTTGGTATTGCCTGAGGTGCCTGCGGCATCGCCTTCAGCCCAGATAAAGTCATCACCGGCACCGCCGTAGATCTCATCCACCCCTTTCTTGGAACGAATATTATCGTTACCGCTGCCACCCTCCATATACTCGGCCATATCGGTACCGATCAGGGTGTCATCGCCGCCGTCACCATAGATTTTACGGCTACGGTTTTCGTTCTGCTTGCCGGTAAAGATAATGTAATCATCTTCGCCACCGCCGTGGATCTCAAGATCAGCATCGATAGAAGTATCGATCTCATAGATATCTTTACCGGATGTACCTTGCGCGACTATCTTGTTAACCAGGTTCGGATCGAAGTATTCAGTATGACCGTTACCATTGACCATGATCATCGCGATTTCGTTATCGATGCCATCGTCGGTCAGGTCTACATCTTCCATAGATACTGTGTACTGTTCCTGCGCCGCACGATTACCCTGATCATCTTTATAGGCCAGAGTCATAACACCGTTCTGAATGGTCGCGACTTCCGGATCAGGGAACTGAGGACAGGTCCACTCGAAGGTAGCCAGTGTAACCTCAACAAAACGCTTGCTCGCTTCAAACAGGGTAATCTTAGAACCAAATACCTTCACGCCCACCCAGAGGTAGGCTTCCAGGAACGCTTTGATCGCACCTTCCATATCGAACAGGCAGAGCGGATTGTGCTGAATTATGGTAGCGATTTCATCGAAGCGGATCTTACCGTCGTAGATCGCTGCTGGCTGATTATCACCACCGGTGCCGGCTTTAGGCAGGTCATGCAGGTTGAGGCCGATCTCAGCCTCGATACCGCCAAGCACGCCGGCTTCAACCAGACCTCCGATGCCCAGAGCAGCACCTGCTGCAAAAGTAACCGTCAGGGTAACTTCCGCGACATCGTCACCTTCCTGCAGAACACCTGTTTCGCTGACCGACCAGTCCGCAATAAAGAAACCATCGAAGATATCATCCAGGTTACTGACAGCCGCATCAAAGTCGTAGTCAGCTTTCTCAAACTTCTCAAACCAGCTGCGGATACCGGTAGTATCAAAGCCGAAATAGAAGTCACTGTAGGCTTCAAGGCTACCTTTAATAACAGCGTTCAGACCGGTAAAGATCGGGAAGGACTGCTCATATTCAACCAGGAAGTTGATATCCGGAGTATCGTAGATAAACAGGTCAACATCTTTACCCAGCAACAAGCCTACAGCCGTCATCGGATCGTACAGAATCGGAAACATGATAGAGCCCGGCGAGGTGCCCAGCTCAGTTACCAGCTTCTTCTGCGAGGCTGATGCACCGCTATTTTCCACGGCATCATTCGAATTCTGCTGGGTACCGGACTGACTCAGATCGTCGTTCGAGATAGAGCTGCTGTCGCTGGTCACCAGGCTGCCGCCCAGATCGAAAGTACCGAAATTCACCAGAATCGGGGTGTTACTCTCGGCCGCTTCTTTGGCCAGGGTAATAAAATCAGAGACAGCTTTCAGCGCGGTAATAGTGGTACGCAGAGTATCACCGGTACCCGCACTCTTAGCATTCATCGCCAGTACGGCGATATCCAGCAGATTGAGTTTGGTAATACCCAGATCCACCTCAGTGGTGAGGATATCGATCACCCGGCGCAGTTCGGAGTCTTTACCCAGGAACGGATCCAGCTCCAGCGCGATCGGGCCGATAAAGCCGCTGAACAGATCGCCCACATTGAGGGTGACATCTTCCAGCACGACCTGCGGTGTTTCAAAGAAGTCTGCGCTGAAGCTGCTACCGGTACTCCAACTGACGTTAGCCAGTTCCTGATCGTAATGGATCTTAGTAAAAGCACCGGGCAGGGAGATATCCAGCCCGTCAAAGTCCATATCCACTGTAGCCAGCAGATCAACATTGGCATCGGCAGAGATCAGTGCTGCCATCTCCAGGTCTTCGCCTACACGCCAGCGGTCATCATCATTATCGGTCAGGTCGATCGTAATTTTTCCACGCAGGCCAGAATTACCGTCATCGTCCTCAATCTCTTCCAGACTCATCTGCAGGAAGCCCAGGGTACCGGTCAGCTTAGTGCCATCACTGAGAGAAGCATCCAGGGTCAGACCCAGCTCTTCGCCCGCTTCGGTCACACCGGCGGTATCGAGGAAGAAGCCACTCTGGTCCAGACCGAAGCCCAGCCCGAAGAAGTAATCCAGGCTGATTTCGATCTTATCTTCCGGTCCGGTCTTCAGACCCAGACCTGGAGCGCTGAGGTCGAAGTTAATCGGGGCTTCAAGGAAGCGTTTGATCACAGTGTCGAAAACACCATCGCCATCCGGATCGCCCATCCGCTCGACGTAATCGTCCAGCCCCTCAAATACGCTACCAGCCAGCAGTACATTAAAGGTCAGCTCACCTGCAGAGGTCAGCACCAAGCCTATATCATCAGCACTCTGTACATCCCGATAGAGGATATTACCCAGTTCATTAAACAGTGGGTTACCATCGCTATCGGTTGCAGCAACCTGCAGATAATCACCCAGTTCATTAAACATCGCCTCGCGGATCAGGCTAATGACATCATCACCATTGTCCGCCGCATCCTGCAGCGACTTACCCAGAGAACCTGAGCCATAGATTCCGCCGGTTTTCTCACCGAGCATATTGTCACGTAGCTGATCGACAAAGGCGCCTGATTCTTTCAGTACATCGCCAATAAACGGCAGGCCAAGGGAACCCAACTGATCAGCCATGATGGTCTTGATACCACCGAACATGCCTTCAAGACCCAACAGTATTGTTTCCGGATCATTGAGGAAGGCGATCAGGTTAAAACCGGAAAAATCAGGGGCGATCACATCCTGATTGGACAGGCCGGTAGTATCGAAATCAAAACCGGCATGCAGCACATTATCGGCAATGCCGTCGCCATTCAGATCAGACTCAGAGCCCCCCATCGGCAGGCTGCCGGTACCCAGGAACATCGGCAGATCAAGTGCGGCTGTTCCGCCGGCATCGATAGAGAAACTGCTGACGTTAAAGCCACTCAGCTGATAGCGGCCACTGCTGACCTGTGGCAGGGCGATTGCTGCTGCTGCCTGCACCACGGCGATTCCATCCTCGATCCAGAAACCGATCTCCGGCAGGCTGTCACTGATACTCAGGGATGCCTCAACATCGATATTTTCAGCACCGGCACTGGCTTCCACCGCAATCTGGGTGTTATCACCGATAAAAGCATAGTCCAGTAGCTCAATGCCACTGGTACCTTTATTAGCCAACACCGCCTTGGCGTACTCCTGAACCGCAACATCCAGCTCAAAGTCGATATCCAGCGCGGCGTCAACAAACAGCTGAGCACTGGAATCCAGGGTTATACCCAGCTGATCCAGATCGAAGTTATCCGGTAAATTGAGGAAGTCGGTCAGCGCAGACAGATCCAGGTCAAAATCCAGCGACAACGGATCCAGGCTCAGGGCCGCCAGCAAATCATTGAGACCCAGATCGAAATCGAAGTCTATATCGAGATCAAATCCGTCCCATTCAAAGTTAAACTGCGGCAAGGCCAGGGTCGGGAAGTCAGGCAGAAGTTCCGCAAGCTTACCATTAAGGTAATCAGCCAACCCCTGCAGCCCCAGACTCAGGTCAAAGTCATTAAGTGGATCCAGCAGGCTGTTGAGGAAGTTTTGCAGGCCCAGGTCCAGGCCTGGAATATTCTTAAAGATATCGTCAAGGCTCAGATCTAGCCCTGGAATCTTCAGGTCAAAATCAAAATTATCAACCAAATAGCTCAGACCGCTGCGCAGCATACTGAACAGCTGATCCATGCTGATAGCACTGAGATCCATCAGTTCGCTCAGATCCGGCAAGCTCCAGTCCAGGTCAGCAAAAATATCTGCCAGGCCGGTAAGACTTGGAAATTCCGGCAGCGCCGGAGTACTCAGGGAGATGGTCGGCAGGCTCGGCAGGTCAATGCCCAGTCCGGCTGCATCCACAGTAATTGGCAGATCCGCAGTAATGGCAGTATCGGCACCGGTTGCCAGCTTAAACAGTGAATCAATAGTTGTAGTGGTATTATCAGGATCTACAGCATCCAGCAGAATCTGCTGGCTCAGATCCCCCTCAGCTTTCAGTCCCAGGTCGATAGTCATCGCCAGCGATCCGTTATCGATTGACGCTGCAATCAGGCCGAAGTCCAGGGCCGCGTTAATAGCGCTATCAGCCAGGGTGACACTCAGGTTCAGGGCCGGATCAGCAACATGGAACTCAAGGCCAGTATCCGGTTCAGATGCATCTGTTGGGATCACACCAAAGGCAAAATCAAAGGTAGCCTTGGTGGTCACATCCGGATTCAGGTCGACATCCAGCCCCGGGATTGCACTCAGGGTGCCGCCCAGATCCAGACCCAGTGACTGGGTGCGTTCAAACAGTTCTAGGGTAGTAGCAAATTCCAGTAAGCGGGTATTTTCACTGATCCGAAACAGTGGATTATTATCACTGTCTTTCAGAGTCAGCAGAGCATCAGTGGTAGAGCTGGTTTTATCGGCTGCAGCCGGTTCGGTTGTACTGCCCCAGAACAGGGTTTTCAGGGCATCTATTCGGGTCTGTAATTCAGTACCGATAACCGTGGTAAAGTCGACCGCTGTACCAGAACTATCCTGCATCAGATCTGCCAGTGTGCTGTTTACCAGCGGCATCTGTAGCGCCAGGATATCAGTAAATTCTGAATAACCTGCAGAGAGGCCATCAACCATCGCTTTCAGAGCATTCAGGCCGGCCAGGATATCATCCTGAACAGCCGTCGTAATAGTTACATTGGCCTGCTCAAGGGTGTCGTTCTCTTTAACACCATCCAGCTTCTCAACATTGAAACCAGTGGTCAGGGTATTAGTACCATCGGTTACTGTAACATTGCGTTCCAGAGCAGTAGCCAGATCGACCTCAGTGGCATCGGTACGGCCGTTACTGAAGGTCAGTGTCTCAGTAACTGCAGAGAAATCCAGGCGATCGGCGCCCTCATCCAACTGCTCTGTGATACTGTCCAGACCAAAGCCGGAATCGAAGGTATAGGTATCATCACCATCGCCGCCCTGCAGCGTATCATCCCCCGCACCACCATTAAGGATATTGGCCAGGGCATCACCGATCAGAGTATCGTTACCTGCACCTCCGGTCAGGTTCTCGATACCGACAATGTCGGCAACAGTAAGTGTTGTGCCACCGGCTTTATCATAAGTAACTGTATCAGCAGAGAGATCTGCGGTGATTGCAAAATCACTGGCGGTATAGTTCAGGAAGCTAACAGTATCACTGCCATCGCCACCCGTAACACTGTGTTTACGGCTGTTATCACCATCGGTTTCACCCCAGGTACCCACATAGAAGGTATTATCCTGATCATCTCCGGTCAGGCTATCCTGACCGTCCGCATCGGAGCCATAAACATCGCGGATACCAGCAATACTTTCAAAACCGGTGGCACTGCCGGCAGACAGGTCAACAGTCACTGCGCTGTTATAGCTGTCTGTACGGGTAGCATTACTGCCGCTGTAGTAATCCAGAATATCGGCACCATCACCTGTTACCAGCTCACCATCCAGAACTGCTCCGCGAGCAACAATAATATGGTCATCTCCGGCACCGGTATTCAGGTTCGCCGTCAATGCTGAATCTTTACCCAGTATTACCTGATCGTCACCAGCTCCGGTATCGATATCCCAGCTACCGGTTGTATCCGTGATATTTATGTTATTACTTAGCAGGCCTCCCGGCAGGGCAACAGAAACAGCAACATCCGTAGCATTGCCATCATCACTGAAGGTAAGTTTCAGGTCTTTCGTGATCGCTGTCAGGTCAAGGGTATTAGTGCCACTGTCATCGATTATGGTATCGGTCTGGCCCAGAATCTGATCGATATCAAGCTTGGTCCACTGGGTACCAATTCGATAGGTATCGCCCCCCCCTTTACCAGCAAGAGTGTCATTACCCTTACCGCCGATCAGAAGGTTAGCGTTATTATCACCGGTCAGGGTATCGCCATGATCGCTACCAATCAGATCATTGATATTGCTTAGGGTGCCACCAACCAGCTTGTTCGAGCTGTCAGCAATTGTTGTAGCCGAAGCAGTACCGGACAGGTCGATCGCTACCCCTTCAGCATAAGCGGAAAAATCCAGTGTAGCGGTACCTGAATCATCTCCCTGGCTTGAGAAACCGGTCAGGTTGCCAGACAGAGAAGCACCCGCTGCAAACTGATACTGGTTATCCCCTTTACCCCCAATGAGGTTCTCTATGCCACGCGCAGTAACGCTATAGCTCTTGTCATAATCGCCATCATCATCGCTATGGACCAAAGCAGTTACAGTGATAACAGTCACACCATTATCATCGCTGATAAGAAATTCGAGATCGCTGGTTAAAGCAGAAAAATCAAGGGTACCGTCAGTCGAGGCTGTATCGTCCAGGCTCAGTTCATCCAGCCCGTTCTGCCACCAGTTATCTTTAAACTCATAGGTATTGGCGCCACTACCGCCCAGCAGACTTTCGATATGCTGGAAGCTGCTGGCGGCTACTGCAAGACTGTTTGCATTGGCACCATTGCCATCACTGACACTCAGTGCTCCGGCATCGATAGTCAGGGTCAGATCACTGGTTACCGCCAGAATCTGATCCAATGCAGCGATGTCAACTGTTGCTGCTACGGCATCCTCACCGGCAAAACTGATGCTATCGGTGCCGCCCTTAGCGGCCTCAGTAATACCCGTATCTTTACCCCAGCCATCGCTGAAGTAGTAAGTATCATTACCTTTACCACCGATAAAACTGTCATTACCGGTACCACCAGTAAAGTAGTCATTACCCTTATCTCCGGACAGGGTGTCGTTGCCAGTACCACCCAACAGATAGTCATTGCCTTCTCCACCAGACAGGGTCTGACCGGAAGTATCCGCCTGCAACAGATCTTGTGTATCACTGCCGACAATCTGGAAATCGCCACTCAGGGTGCCAGTGATACCCGGCGGGGTGCTTTCGGTTTTCAGGTCGATCACTGTATTGTACTGGCTGTAGTCGAGAATGTTTGTTCCGCTGCCGCCGGTCAGGTTACCAGTCAGGCTGGCGCCTTCTTCGATCACATAGGTGTTGGTACCCTGCCCACCGGTAATGTTATCGACATTCTCTATCAGCGCCCGGTGGCCGCTGGGATCTTCAATTTCTACCGAACCATCTGTCTTGATAGTGATGGTAAGATCGCTGGTAACAGCGCTGAAATCCAGATTAACCGTGGCGGCCGCAGTGGCCTCTATCAGAAGCAGATCCGCCCAGCCGTTCTTAAAATTAAAGGTATTAGTACCGCTGCCTGCAGCAATGCGTTCGACATACTTAGCAGCCGACACCGACTGCCCGGTTGCCGCAATGGCATAGCCGGTCACAGCCACATCATTCAGGGTAAAGGTCAGGTCAGCAGTTACCAGGCTAAAGTCGAGTAAATCGCTGCCTTCGTTACTGCCTTCAGTGATGGTCGTTCCATTCCAGTCAGTGGTTGCACTGAACTGAAAGGTATCGTCACCGGAGCCGCCTTTCAGAGTATCACCGTCAGCGCTGGCCAGCAGGGTATCGTTACCTGCTCCACCTTCGACGGTATCAATACCAGCACCGCCGTCGAGCCAGTCATCACCGGCATCGCCTTTCAGAGTATCAGCACCAGCGTTACCGCTCAGTGCATCATCACCTTTAGCACCTGACAGCTCATCATCACCGCTGCCGCCTTTCAGGAAATCGGACTTCTTGCCTCCTTCAACAATATCGATATTTCGGATACCGTTCAGGGCAAAGCCATCAATCGCGGTTGCCTTTGCTTTACGGTCATCATTGGTACCGAAATCAATATTTACTGAGCCGGTATAGTTCTTATCTAGAATTCCGGCTGGATCACTGTAACTAACAGTATTATCACCTGTACCACCATCGAGATAGCCCTTCAGCTCAGCCCCTTTCTGAACATAGAAGGTATCGTTACCTGAACCACCAATAATATTTTCAACATAGGTTGCCGTGATCTTCACTGTGCCAGCGGCATTTCTGACTTCAACGACCTGATCTTTCTTGATGGTGATTGTCAGAGCTTCAGAAATACCTGAGAGATCGAGGGTATCTGAGCCTTCATTTTTCAGCTCTGTAACTGTGACTTTGCTGGCAGGCAGGGAACTAAAATCGTAGGTATCGTTACCCGCCAGGCCTTTAACCGTACCTGTTTTATCAGTAATAGTGTCACTACCAGTGGTACCGGTAAAGTTCAGAGTTCCCAGCATTGCTGAGCTGACAATCGATGATATTTCTATGTCTCCCGTCTTCTGCTCCAGATCCCAGTCAGCCTCAGAACCATTACCAGTATCATCATCGGACGCCGCAACATCAGCGCCGGTCAGCTCAGCCAGTTGATCGATAAACTCAAGACCAACTGCACCCTCAGCCACATCACAGCCGTACAGCAGCAGATCGCCATCATCAGCCAAGGCTTCGCCCCAGCGTTTCATCTGCTGCTGATTCTGGCGTAATTGCTGGCTATTCAGCTTACTGTTACCCAGGAACAGGGCGCCGGCGGAGCCGTGGCTCAACAGGTGAATTGCAGCAACATCTTCGAAATAATCAAGAATCGAACCGATCTGTTCGATGCCGTCTTGCTCCGCATCCAACACAAACACTTTGACTGCCCGGTCGGCATTGGCCAGCACCTGCTGTTCGAGCGTCATGCCGATCAGTTCGGCAGCCGCATCATTCTGCTCAGTATCAGCAGCGGGGGATTCCGCCAATACCGGATCAGATGTCTGAAGCTTAAGATTGGAGATAGTTTCCGGCAGGTCGGTCGCGTCCTGACCCAGTAGTTCGTTAACCACCGCTTCCAGCTGGGGGATGCTGGCATCGAGAATCACAATCTGCTGGGCTTGCATGCGCTCCATCAGATATAACGCTTCAGGCGTCAGCGTCTGGCCATCTGAAGATTGCGCATCTGCAGGCACCGCCTGCTCTGCGGCAGGCTCTGCTTCGGCAGCTTCCGGTTCTGTAGTTAACTCCGTAGTTACCAGCTGATCGACAAGTTTGGTGAGGCTGTCATCAACCGCGATAGACTGCGGCTCAAACTCACTGGGATCTATGGTTTCCAGCTGCAGCTCTGAAGCGATCACCTCACTGGTCAGCGCTTCCGTCTGCTCCAGATCGGACATAGAAACACCCAGGTCCGCCGACAGCAGCACCCGGTTTTCCAATGCTTCCAGTTGTAAATTCTGTTTCTTCTTAGCCGCTTTCCGCGCCTTTTTACCCTTACCAAATAACTTGCTCATAGCAACGCCCCCGCGTTAAAAACCAATGCTATGTTCTTACCGTTACTGCGGGTAAAAACATCCGTGTATCTTTATTTAATTCTTTGTTAAATTCTGCCGGTAATGACGACTAGCTTTCCAGCCAGTTATTCACCAGATTGAGATCATCCCGGGTCAGCACACCGACCAATGCTTTCAGGCGCAAGCCGTTTAGCAGGTAGTCGTATCTGGCCTGGGAAAGATCTCGTTTGGCAGAGTACAGATCCCGCTCCGCATCCAGCACGCTAATCGCAGTTTCCAGGCCGGCATCGTAAGCTGCCCGTCGCAGCTCTAGCGTCGCCTGCTGGGCATCAACCGCTTTGTTCAGCGCATTTACCCGCTTCACCGCGTTAATAACACCCCAGTAGGATTCTTTAGATTTACGACGGGATTCACGTAACAGACGAGTAAGCTCTTCTTCGGCGCTGTGATAACGGGCAACCGCCTCACGCTTTTGCGAACTAACGGAGCCGCCAGAGTAGATAGGCAGATTGAAACGCAACATCAGCTCTTCGGTTTCAACGATACTGCCGCCACCAAACAAGGTACCGCCGGTCTCTTGCTCGGTATTTCGGAACACCGCATCCAGGGTTGGATAGTGTCCCGCGTTCTGCCTGCCGACCTCACGCCGGGCAACATCGACCGCTTCGCGTTGAGTGATCAACGCCGGGTTATTGGTCATCGCTGCTTGCAGCCAGTGCTTTTCATCGGCCGGCGTCGGCAACTGCAGGTCGATCTCACTTTGCAGTTGTGCCAGCCCCATCGGATCACGACCAGCCATCTCGTACAGCGCTTCGTAGGCATCCCGCTGCGCCACGTCCGCCTCGGCATAATCGGCTTCAACCGCAGCCAAACGAGCTTCGGCATCGTAGCGATCAACCGAGCGACCAATCGCAGCATCTTCACGGCCAGAAGCCAGATCCAGCTGCTGCTGCGCGGCATTCATCTCGGCTTGCAGGTAACCCAGCTCATCTTCAGCCGCCAGCGCAGCCAGATAAGTTTCTGACAGGCGCAGCATCATCTCCTGCTGGGCACTGATCAGTTCCGCATCCGCTTTACGCAGTTCGGCCTTAGCCTGCCCAATACGCAGGTAATTGGCATAACGAAAGATTGGCTGACTGACGGTCAGGGTCCAGGTAGTCGTCGGAAAGGAAGTGCTGCCAGTCTGGAATACCGTGTTATCACTACTGACGATATTCTGAGTGGTATCGACATCATCATAGTCGAAACTTGCAGTCGGCCGATAGCCGGCCCAGGCCTGGGTGACGACTTCCTGACTGGCAGTATGATCGAAGGTTGCAGCACGCAACTGAGGATCGTTTTCCAATGCAGCCTGATACAGGTCGATCAGATTTTCCGCCTGAGCGGATAATGGCATTACAAGTACGCAAAAAAGACCCGCACCAGACAAGGCACGCGTCATAAGATTCGGTTTCATAGCTCCGTATTCCCCCCTGCACAGTCTCATCCTGAGGGCACCCGGCACTTTATTCGAAGCTATTGGCGGGTGTAGACATCCATATCTAAACTGTAATTATTTTTATCTATCCTTAATTTCCAGCGCTTGATTATGATCAATTTTTAACCATTTTTCAAACAAAAATATAATATATAAACTAAAGAATCAGAAACACGTCATAAATGACATACAGCTGTTTGATTTAAAATATTTTTTTCTAAAAAACAATAGCTTATATCTACACAGCATCAGGTTTTAAATCGAACCAATTACTAATAGAAAACATTCATTTCATACAAGACTCATTACAACTGAATAGCATATACCTGGGTCTGATATATCAGAAAACAATGAATTATACTTATCAGTTATGGAAACACTGTTACAGCCAGAGTGGCTGCTGGCCTCAATCGGCCTGATCGCATTTATCGAATCCCTGGCCTTTGCCGGCATTATAGTTCCCGGCGTTGCTCTACTTTTTGCCGCCGCTGCTGCGGCAGGA
The DNA here is from genome assembly GCF_050870985.1 of Amphritea sp. HPY. Classification (NCBI taxonomy): domain Bacteria; kingdom Pseudomonadati; phylum Pseudomonadota; class Gammaproteobacteria; order Oceanospirillales; family Oceanospirillaceae; genus Amphritea; species Amphritea sp. HPY. The sequence continues at coordinate 3,688,924 of NZ_CP194015.1, forward strand.
CAAAACCAGATTACAGTCTGGTTTGTTTTGATGAGCGCTTATATCGGCGCAATTTCTGGCGACCTCATCAGCTTCTGGCTGGGACGGCATGCGGCGCCTTATGTGCGCAGCCACTGGCCATTTAGTCGCTATCCACACTGGCTGGAGCGAGGAGAATTACTCTTCAGAAAATATGGAGGCTACAGTGTAGTAATTGGTCGCTTTATCGGCCCGATCCGACCAGTCATTCCCTTTGTCGCCGGCACACTCGGCATGAAGCGATCACTATTTATCGCATTCAACCTACTGTCAGCACTGGCCTGGGCACCGGTCTATATTCTGCCCGGCTATTTTCTGGGCAGCTCATCCGAAGCTATCGATCCACAATGGCTGCCCCTGCTCTATCTGTTGGCCGCGGTTATCATCCTGCTACTGCTCATCCACAAGCTCCATCAATGGCTGCAGCCAGAACGAATCCTGGCAACCAAGCTGCAACTATGGCTGCGGCTACACCATTTCTGGCCAGAGAATAAAACCATCCCAACTGCAGCGATAACTCTGCTCCTGATCAGCAGTTTGCTATGTATAGCCCTGATCTCAATACAACTCAGCGGCGCAGTGCAGGACTGGAATAGCGCGGTTCAGCAGCAGATATACAGTCTGCTGCATGGACAGCCATCACTGATTCTGACCACCCTGCTCGGTGATAAGACAATACTCCTGCCGCTGATTCTGACCTCAGCAGGCTACCTTGCATTAAGCAACCAAAAGAACCTTGCCCTAGCGTTCACAGGTATTACATTCACAGCAATCATTGTTAATTCAGCGCTCAAGCTGGCAATTCAATTTCCCCGTCCGGAAACCGGACAATGGCTAAGCACGTTCAGCTTCCCCAGCGGACATACCAGCGCCGCAGCGGCAACGTTATTTTGTCTGGCCGTTCTCATTGCCGCACCACTTCAGCCCGCAATTCGGCGCTGGTGCTACCTGATCATCTGCCTGCCGGTACTGGCTGTCGCCCTGAGCCGGGTGGCCCTTGGGGTACACTGGCCGCTGGATGTGATCACTGCAGTTATTGAAGGCACTGTATTTGCAGCAACACTGCGAATACTGAGTCAGCGCTTTGACTGGCAGAAACTACAGACAAAAAAAACCAGCGCAACCCTGGCAGCAATCTGGCTGCTGGGATGCACTGGTTATCTGGCGCTGCAGTTCAGCAGCGCACTAGCCGACTATAGTTAACAGGCAGAGTTACAAAGCCAGTTAATCCTCTTTTTTAGCTTTCCTGCGTAACTTCTTCTGCTTACGCTTTTTCGCCCGGTTGCTCAGCCCTTTGGATTGCTTCTTAGACAGTTTAATGACATCACGCTCATGCTCACTCAGCTTAGCGCCGCCGGCTTTCTTAGTCGCGACACTGTCACGCCCGGTATCTTCTGTCACATTATGCGCAGGCCGCTTACGTGGCACATGCGCCCCGCCAGCTTCCGATTTAGCAGCTCCCCAAGGCGACCTTGCCTCAGATGAACCAGGTTTTTTACTGGCTCTGTTTTTGGCACTACGCGGATGAATTTCTGCACTATCGGAACGGCCACGGTGAGCTTTACCCCGTTTACCACCTTTACCCGTACCCGGCTTATTACCCTGCCGACTCTCCATCTCTGCCATCTGAATCTTACCGGCACGCAATAACTCACGCTTACTGAGCTTTTTCGGCTCTTCAGCCGCGCCCTTTTTATTTTTAGCAGCCCCTAACTGCTTAAGCAGTTCAAAGTCGATCTTGCGCTCATCCAGATCGACCCGTACCACCTGCACCTTCACCTTATCACCAAGACGGAAGCTCTTACCGCTGCGTTCGCCCTGCAATCGCTGATGCGCAGCATCGAAATGATAGTAATCACCCGGTAGCGATGAGATATGGATCAGGCCTTCAACATAGACTTCTGCCAGCTCAACAAACACCCCGAAACCGGTCACCGCAGAGATAACACCTTCGAACTCATCGCCAACACAATCCTGCATGTACTCGCATTTAAGCCACGCCATCACATCCCGGGTCGCCTCATCGGCACGACGTTCGGTCATTGAACAGTGTTCGCCCAGCTCCACCATCTGCTCCATAGTGTAATGGTGAACAAACTTTTTATTAGGGAGAAATTCATCCGGTCGATGCAGATGGCTGCTCGCCTTACCGGAGTGGATCAACGCCCGGATAGTGCGATGTACCAGCAGATCAGGATAACGCCGGATTGGCGATGTAAAATGCGTATAAGCCGGATAATTAAGGCCGAAGTGACCATTATTTTCCGGGCTATAGACCGCCTGCGACATCGAGCGCAGCATCATTATCGAGATGACATGCTTATCGATACGACCTTCCAGAGACGCACTCAACGCCTGGTAGTCCGACGGTGACGGCTTTTCCCCACCGCCCAATGACAGCCCCAGCGGCCCCAGATAAGTACGCAGGGATTCCAGCTTGGATTCTTTCGGTCCATCGTGCACCCGGAACAATGCCGGCTGCTTCAGCTTCTCCAGCAAACGGGCTGAAGCTACGTTGGCGCAGAGCATACACTCTTCGATAATCTTGTGAGCGTCGTTGCGTACCACCGGTACGATCTCTTCGATCTTGCGCTCAGTACTGAAGATAATCCGCGTTTCAGTGGTTTCAAAATCGATCGCACCACGGGCATCGCGGGATTCACGCAGTCCGTGATACAGAGCATAAAGATGCTCCAGATGCGGTACTAACTTACTGTATTGCTGACGCAGTGCAGTACCACGATCGCTTTCTGGCTGCTGCAGCATCGCACCAACCTTGTTATAGGTCAGCCGGGCATGGGAACGAATTACCGCTTCATAAAACTTATAGCCACTCAGATTGCCACTGGCGCTGATGGTCATTTCGCAAACCATCGCCAGCCGATCGACGTCGGGATTCAGGGAACAAAGCCCGTTAGACAGCTCTTCAGGTAGCATAGGTACAACAAACTCAGGGAAATACACCGAGTTACCGCGACGGTGTGCTTCCATATCCAGCTCGGAAGCCGGTTTCACATATCCGGACACGTCGGCAATCGCGACCCACAGACGCCAGCCACCAGAGCGCTTAGATTCACAGTACACCGCATCATCGAAATCCCGGGCATCTTCACCGTCGATAGTCACCAGCGGCAGATGCCGCAGATCGACCCGATTCTGTTTAGAGGACTCTGGCACTTCAGGGCCTATTCCGCCGACTTCCTGACGAACACTATCACTCCATTCATCGGGAATGTCGTAGTTATGGATGGCAACCTTGATCTCCATCCCCGGCGCCATGTGATCGCCTAACACTTCGACGACCCGGGCGGTCGGCTTGGCACGCTTGGTCGGCGGCGTAACCAGCTCGGCCACCACCAACTGGCCGTCACGGTAATCCAGCTGCTGATCCGTATTAGGGATAATCTGAATATCCTGGGTAATACGCTGATTTTCAGAATTCATATAACCGAAGCCGGCATGACCCTGGAAGCGTCCCACAATCTTATGGGTGTTACGTTCTACCACTTCGACGATAGCGCCTTCCAGACGACCTTTGCGATCTTCTCCGGTGACGCGGGCCAGGGCACGGTCGCCATCAAACACCTGTCGCATCTCACGTGCAGAAAGGAAGATATCATTCTTGCCTTCATCCGGAATCAGAAAACCAAAGCCATCGCGATGCCCCTGTATCCGACCGGCAATCAGATCCAGCTTACTCAACAGCACATAGCGCGCCTTGCGATCCCGCATCAACTGACCGTCACGTTCCATCGCCCGTAAACGCCGACGCAACGCTTCCGCCGCATCCAGATCGTTTTCTAGCTGCAGCAATACTTCCAGCTGAGGACGGGTCAGCGGCTCCCCCTTCTGTGCCAGCACTTCCATAATCATTTCGCGACTGGCGATCGGGCGCTCATATTTATCTGCTTCACGGGAAGCATGGGGATCAACGGTGGACCACTCTTTCTTAGTCATTCAGGTTCTTCATACAATTATCAGTTAGCTGCCACTATACTCCAACAGCATCGTGTTCTGGAACGCTTTTTCTAGCCACTAGCAGTGACGCTTGCGTCGCGTTCTGGCAAACGGCGAAGCCGTGTTCTAGCTAGCCGAACTTGTTCGGCGGTCTAGCGAGCAAAGCTCTGCTTTGCGATCTCGCCTGACCAAAGCTTCAAACTCCAACAAAAAAACCGGCCAATGGCCGGTTTTTTTTACGAATATAAAAGCGTTACGAGCGAAGGTTAGGCAAGGCTTTCCGGAAATTTTGAAACGGAGTTTACTGGTGTAAATGAGTATTCAAAATTCCCGGTATAACGCAGCATAACCAAGCGCAGAAGCTTTTAAGGCATTTCGTCGACTTCGCCCTCTTCCTTCTCCGGCGGCATCAGGTCTTCCTTACATACACCCATCAGGATCAGCACGTTGGCCGCGACATAGATGGATGAATAAGTACCGATACAGACACCCACCAGCAAAGCGATAGCAAAGCCGTGGATCATCTCGCCACCGAATATCGCCAACGCTGTCAACACCAGCAAGGTTGTCAATGATGTTACCAGAGTACGTCCCAGTGTCTGACTGAGGGAGGTATTCATGATCTCAATCGCAGACCCCTTACGCAGCTTGCGGAAGTTTTCCCGAATCCGGTCAGACACTACGATAGTATCGTTCAGCGAGTAACCGATAACCGCCAGCAACGCCGCCAGTACGGTGAGATCGAAATCCAGCTGCAGGATAGAGAAGAAACCCAGCACGATAAGTACGTCATGGGCCAGCGCCGCTACCGCACCAACGGAGAATTTCAGCTGGAAGCGGAAGGCGACATAGACCATGACCATAAACAGCGCCAGCAGCAGGCCAAGCCCCCCCTGCTCGCGCAGTTCCTCACCCACCTGGGCGCCAACATATTCGTTACGGCGCAGGGTAAGACTCTGGGACTCATCCGCCTGCAGTGCAGACAACACTTCATCACCCAGCTTCGGATTATGGCTTTCACCGAGTCGAATCAGAATATCCACCGGCGAACCAAAGGTCTGCACGACAGCATCGTCATAGCCTGCGGATTCCAGCTTAGTACGGATCTGGTTCAGATCCGGCCCCTGTTCGTAACCCACCTCAACCAGAGAACCACCGGTGAAATCCAGACCAAACTTGAGGCCGTTCATCGCCAGCGAGGCGACAGATATCAGCAGTAAAACCAGTGACAGTCCGGCTGCGATCTTGCGCAGCCCCATAAAGTTGTAAATCTTTGCAGTCGTCATTTTCATAGCCTCCGTCAGATCGACAGTTTCTTCAGCGCACGACCGCCGTAAGTTAGGTTAACCAGCGCACGGGTCACCATAATGGCCGTGAACATGGAGGTTACGATACCCACCGACAGGGTGATAGCAAAGCCTTTCACCGGACCGGTACCCATCGCAAACAGAATTATTGCCGCCAGGAAGGTGGTCACGTTAGCATCGAAAATAGTGGTAAATGCACGATCGAAGCCAGCACTGATCGCCGATTGCGGCGGCAGGCCATTCTTCAGTTCCTCCTTGATCCGGGAGAATATCAGTACGTTAGCATCCACCGCCATACCGACCGTAAGTACGATACCGGCAATTCCCGGCAGGGTCAGGGTAGCCGACAGCATCGACATAACTGCCATCAGCAATACCAGGTTCAGGGTCAGGGCCATATTCGCCAGCAGACCAAATACACGGTAATACACCAGCATAAACAGCAGCACCAGGGCAAAACCGATCTGCACTGAGGTAACACCCAGTTCGATGTTCTGCTCACCCAGGCTTGGCCCGACAGTACGCTCTTCTACGAAGTAGATAGGCGCTGCCAGAGCACCGGCACGCAGCAGCAGTGCCAGTTCAGAAGATTCGGTAGCACTGTCCAGGCCGGTAATCCGGAAGCTGGAACCCAGCACACTCTGAATGGTTGCCAGCGAGATTATATGCTTCTCGACGTAAGGGATACGCTTAGCAACCTGTTCGCCATCTACCGTATCATACAGTGTGCGACTCTTATGCTCGACAAACAGTACCGCCATGCGACGCTTAACCGCGTTACGGGTGGTACGGTTCATCAGCTGTCCACCTTTGGCGTCCAGCGTGATGGATACCTGCGGTACACCATTCTCATCGAAGGTGGACTGAGCGTTCGCAACGCTGGCACCGGAGATAATAATATCTTTCTCCAGGGTTGCCTTAGACGGGCGACGGGTCTCATCACGGAACGGATAGGTTTCGGTGGTCGCGCTGGAAGCATCGGTCTTGGCTTCAAGGCGGAACTCCAGGTTGGCAGTCTTACCGATAATCCGTTTCGCAGCCGCTGCGTCCTGAATACCCGGCAACTGGACTACGATCCGGTTACGCCCCTGACGCTGCACCAGCGGCTCGGCCACACCCAGTTCGTTAACCCGGTTACGCAAGGTCGTCAGATTCTGCTTTATCGCGTAGTCCTCGATCTCACGAACCTTGCTTTCCGCCAGGTCAATGGTCAGATAGAAGGCACCGTCCAGATCTTCACTTTCGATCAGGAACTCTGTGTAGTCCTTACGCAACAGGCTTTGTGCCTGATCCCGCACATCCGCTTTGGAAAATTTCAGTTCCAGGCTGCCATCTTCACGATGATTAACCGCGCGATAACGCAGCTTCTCGGCACGCAGCTTGGTTTTGATCTCGCTGACATAGACATCCAGGCGCTGTGCTACGGCCTGAGCCATATCCACTTCCAGCAGGAAATGCACACCACCGCGCAGATCCAGACCCAGCTTCATAGGCCCGGCACCAAGAGAGTTCAGCCAGTCCGGTGTAGTCGGCGCCAGATTCAGTGCCACAACGTAGTCATCACCCAAAGTACGGCTGATCACTTCTTTTGCCTGCAGCTGTGTCTGGCCATCAGCAAAACGGATCAGAGCACTTTTTGAAGTCAGCTCGTCACCTTTGAAGCTAAGCTGCTCTTTTGCCAGCTCAGCCTTCACCTTGTCCAGTAATGGCTGATTAACCACGTTCTGCGCCCGGGCACCGGACAGCTGAATCGCGAAATCATCTGGATAAAGGTTAGGCGCTGCGTAGATACCACCGATCAGCAGTATCAGAACGATCAGCGCATTTTTCCAAAGCGGATATTTGTTGAGCATAATGCCCCTGTCCTTGCATCAAAAAAACGCCACGTTGAACGTGGCGTTATTTAGGAGAGTTGTTACTTGATATCTTTGATAGTGCCTTTTGGCAAAGCCGCACTGACGTGTGCCTTCTGGAAGGTCAGCTCAGTATTCTCAGATACCTGCAGTACAACGTAGTCTTCGTTCAGACGTACCACCTTACCCAGGATACCGCCAGCGGTGAGCACTTCATCACCCTTGCTCAGTCCGCCCAGTAACTCTTTATGCGCTTTGGCACGCTTAGACTGTGGACGCCACATGAACATGTAGAAAATAACACCGAAACCAACCAGGAAGATCAGGTTGAACATGCTTGGATCCATACCGCCAGGTCCTGCTGCTTCAGCGTATGCTGGAGAGATAAAAAAGCTCATTAAGGCTACTCCTAATACTTAGTAAATTATAAAAAATCAGTCGCTTTCTGTTGCAGTCAGGGGCGGTGTTTCCTTGCCCAGCTGCCGGTAGAACTGGTCGACAAAGGCGTCCAATTTACCCTGTTCAATGGCCTGACGCAAACCACTCATGACCTGCTGATAGTAGTGCAGATTATGAATAGTATTGAGCTGCGCACCCAGAATCTCTTTGCACTTATCCAGATGATGCAGATAAGCACGACTAAAGTTCTGGCAGGTATAGCAACCACAGTCTTCATCCAATGGCCGGGTATCGGTTTTATTGGCTGAATTACGCAGCTTAACGACACCGGTTTTAGTGAACAGGTAACCGTTACGCGCATTACGGGTCGGCATTACGCAGTCAAACATATCAACTCCGCGCCGTACCCCTTCCACTATATCTTCCGGACGACCAACACCCATCAGATAACGCGGCTTATCATCCGGCATTTTCCAGGCCAGATGATCCAAAACTTTTTCCATCTCCTCTTTCGGTTCACCCACCGACAGACCACCGATAGCATAACCATCGAAGTCGATTTCGGTCAGACCTTCCAGAGATTCATCGCGCAACTGCGGATACATACCGCCCTGAATAATACCGAACAGTGCCGAAGGGTTATCACCATGAGCCTCTTTGGAACGCTTAGCCCAGCGCAATGACAAACGCATTGATTTAGCCGCTTCAATTTCGGTAGCCGGGTAAGGCGTACACTCATCGAAGATCATCACGATATCGGAGCCCAGGTCTTTCTGGACCTGCATCGACTCTTCCGGCCCCATGAAGACCTTGGAACCGTTTACCGGCGACTGGAAGGTAACCCCTTCCTCGGTGATCTTACGCATCGCGCCCAGGCTGAATACCTGAAAACCACCGGAATCGGTCAGAATAGGACCTTTCCAGTTCATAAAGTCATGCAGGTCACCGTGCTGTTTGATCACTTCGGTACCGGGACGCAGCATCAGGTGAAAGGTGTTACCCAGAATCATATGGGCACCGATCTCTTCGATATCACGCGGCAACATGCCTTTAACCGTGCCATAGGTGCCTACCGGCATAAACGCAGGCGTTTCAACATCACCACGGGGAAAGCTCAGACGTCCGCGACGGGCTTTGCCATCGGTCGCGATCCGCTCAAACTTCATAAAACATTCTCTAGTCACAACTTTTCCTAATCTGTTTTCATCCGTTCAGGATGAGTACTACCTTATATAAGGCTGAATTTATTAAATCAAAGGGCTACTTTCGGCTTATTCCTGTGCACTGTCCTGACGGGTCAGAAACCTTGCCTGCTCAAAAACATGGCATCACCGTAGCTGAAGAAACGATACTTCTCTGCCACCGCCGTTTTATACGCAGCCATCATATGCTCGTAGCCGGCAAAAGCCGATACCAGCATCAGCAGTGTCGATTCCGGCAGGTGAAAATTAGTAATCAGCACATCCACCGTGCGGAACTGGTAACCCGGAAAGATGAAGATATCGGTATCGCCAAAAAACGGTTTGATCTCGCCATCACTACTGGCGGTTTCCAGGCAGCGTACCGATGTAGTCCCCACTGCAACTACGCGATTACCACGCGCTTTGGTCTGCCTGACCATTTCGCAAACCTCTTCCGAGACTTCGATATACTCGGCATGCATCTTATGGTCGTGGATATTGTCCACCTTCACCGGGCGAAAGGTTCCCGCCCCGACATGCAAGGTTACAAAAGCACGGTTAACGCCCTTCTGGTCCAGTTTTTCCAGCAACGCATCATCAAAATGCAGACCCGCCGTCGGCGCTGCTACCGCACCCGGCTTTGCGTTATACACCGTCTGATAGCGTTCACGGTCAGAAAGTTCATCTTCCCGCTTCATATAAGGCGGCAGCGGCATATGGCCAAACTGCTCCAACGCTTCGATCAGGTTACCTTCTGTCAGATCAAACTGCAGCTCAAACAGGTCATCGTGACGGGCAACCATAGTTGCCTTCAAGCCGCCATCCAGCGTCAGTTCTGCACCGGGCTTAGGTGAACGACTGGAACGGATATGCGCCAGCGCAGAGCGCTCATCTATTAACCGCTCAACAAGTACTTCGATCTTGCCGCCGGAGGCTTTCTGACCAAACATCCGCGCCGGTATCACCCGGGTATTATTGAATACCACAAGATCACCCGGTTCGAGCAGATCCAGCACCTCATAGAAACGGCGGTGCTGTTGTGCTCCTGTATCGCCATCGACACACAGCAGACGACTGTCACTGCGCTTGTCCAGCGGATATCGGGCGATCAGTTCATCGGGAAGATCGAAGTGGAAGTCTTTAACTTGCATATTGAGAGTCTTTAACGTGTATAGAGTCTTTAACTTGCAGCTTAAATAGCTGAGCCGGATTCAGGTTTACAAAGGGAGCGTATCCTACCCGATCTGCAGCTAAATTTCAGTTATATTGCACTCAGGTAAGTAGCTGTTTATTGCCAGGGCCAGTACCAACTCATACCGCAAATTATTGATGAGCTGAGAGCGCATAAAAAAAGGGCTCTGAATAAGCCCCTTTAGTATTGATTTTATTGTGTTTTTTAACACCTCAAAATCTCAAACACGTCAATCCTCCGTCGCGCTTTCCAATACGACCGCCGGTAACCTGAACCACATATCGAGCAGACACAGGCCGCTCATGGCACAGACAGCACCAATTTCGACACTGCCGGCCGCGGCGATAACGTATGCAAAGCCGCTGAAGAACTTAGCCAGCCACCAGGATGCAATATCCATCCACAGGGCAACCCACCCGGCAGAGATAAGCAGTGTTTTAACCCATGTTACATACGAGCTGAATGCCATCACCAGAGACACGATAATCAGAAACACCGCGATACCAAACAGGTGAATATGCGCTGACTTCGCCATCGCAGTCCAGCTGTAACCCGCATCAGTATATTGCACAATGTCTTCATAACTGCTGAACGGCATAGACGTAATCGCCTTACTCATCTGTGAATTCCGGCTATGACAATTCTGGCAGTCCTCTTCGATAATATACATCACCTCATTTGCGAAAAACTCATCGTCTTTCGCACCATCAGCGATCCACTGCGTCAGCACATCAATATCACCGTCTTCGGCGACATATTCATACATCGAACCTTTCATCGCTGAGATCAGTATCGATTCGCCATAATGGGCCTGCACTTTGTCCATCTCGGGAATATTGAAGCCGCTGCTGTGTTTCGAATACAACAAACCGATCAGAGTTGCTGCGCTGAGAGCGCCCAGAACCACCGTAATGAGAAAGCCGGATATGCCCAGCTTTGCAGGAAAATTAAGAGTATTAATACGCATAGATCAGCCCCTGAAACACAATCGATTGTGCTTGATAGTCAGGCCAGGCCTGACAACATACGACAGCTCCCTCCTCACTGAGGAGAGAGCACGCTCAGTTACTTGAAGATGAGATCATAAGCACTGTCGTGATACAGATGATCGATCTGTGAATTATCGAACACTGCAATACCAAAACTGTAAGCTTTACTCAGATCAGAAAACTGCACATCCTGAATCTCAGCCTTATCCCCTGTAGTCACCAGCGCCCGCTTGATCTCGATAGTCCACTTGCCATCCTGCCACTCCCCTTTTGCCCAGATATCACCTCGGGATCCGGTAAACGGCTCAGATACAATGCCGGGGATTCGATCACCGGGTTTGAAGGTATCCACAAAAGCTGTCATTTGCGACGGTGTGATAGTGAAGCCATCAACATTACCCTGGCTGCGATTCATAAACGCAGGTCCGGTCTTATCTGCGTTAATATTATTCACGTAGCCGCCACCGGTTTTACTATCACCATGACGACCCCAGTTTTTATTCACCGCAGGATCCTTCACATGATCCACGAACTGATCATCGATCAGGCCTAACGGATTCATCCGTACACTCTTCCAGTGCCACATATCGATGGTCTGGCCCTCACGGGTATATTTGCGACCCGGCGCTATACCTATCTGATCGATACCGGCGATCTTGCCTTCATCATTCTGCATGTGGCAGGCAGCACTACAGCCTTTCTTAGCAAAGCCCCGCGCGTTGATGTTCCAGAAGATACCGAATTTGTCTTCATAGTAGACATTATCGTGGCCGGTCTGGTCCTTACCTTTCAGTTGAATCCAGGAGCCATCAGCCTGTTTTTCCCAGGGATAGCGGGCCAGGCTTTTAGTCGGATCATCATACTGAATAAGAAAGTACACAAAATTCTCATCGTACAGCGATTTCATCGCCACGTTGGCGCTGGTCATGCCGCCATAATTATTAGCTTTATATGGCAGGTTATTAAGCTGCACTGTTAGAGCTGATGCTTTATCCCAGGCACTTTCAGCCATACCATCGAGCACTACAGTCGTGTCGGTCTTAATACTGGTCAGGGTCTCGTTAGCGGCCTGTACTGCATTGCTCAAGACACCACCGAGGATTATCAGCGAACCAGCAAAGCCTGCGGTGGTTTTAATAAATCTACGCATTACTTAATCCTCATAATGGATGAATCAGAACGTTAATAACGCCCTTCTATTTATAGGCTGTTGTTCTTAACTACTATTTCCTTAACCTTTTACCTTAATTTCAAGTCTACGCCCGGTAAGGACCACCGCGCGATACATTGCCATACTCAGAGCTCCCATTTTGGGGCATTACTTTTCTCTGACTTGATTCAGATCACATCTTTTCAAAGCACATCACATTACCGGCCAGATTTAGAGTGAAAGCGCATCTTGTCTAACTCCCCCCCTTCAACATCACGTTAAGGGGTAAAAGTACCCTTACTCTTTGTCTGTCTTCCTAAGCGCCCTATCCAAGTACAATAGCAATCTCGTATAAACCCATAAGCTCCGGATTTACGTTCCGATCGGCTGAGGAAAATTGATGTCACAGATTGTAGTTTGCGCGATGTATAAGTTTGTCGCGCTGGAAGATTTTGAAACGCTGCGTGAACCGCTACACAAAGTCATGCAGGATAACGGTGTGCGCGGCACACTATTGCTCGCACGGGAAGGTATCAACGGTACCGTTGCAGGCACTCGTGAAGGTATTGATACCTTGCTTACCTGGCTGCAGAACGATCCGCGACTGACGGATATCGTCTACAAGGAATCGATCGACGCTAGCAATCCGTTCCATCGCACCAAGGTTAAGCTTAAGAAAGAGATCGTCACTATGGGCGTCGAGGGTATCGACCCCAAGCAAGTGGTCGGCACTTACGTCAAACCTGAAGACTGGAACGCACTGATCTCAGACCCTGATGTTACCCTGGTTGATACCCGTAACGACTACGAGGTACAGGTCGGAACATTTGAAGGCGCGATTAACCCTGATACCGACACTTTCCGTGAATTTCCCCAGTATGTGAAAGACAACCTGGATCCGGGGAAAAACCGCAAAGTCGCGATGTTTTGCACCGGCGGTATTCGCTGTGAGAAGTCGACCGCCTACCTGAGAGAGCAAGGCTTCGATGAGGTCTATCATCTTGAAGGCGGGATTCTCAAATATCTGGAACAGGTACCACAGGATGAGTCAATGTGGCAGGGCGAGTGCTTCGTCTTTGATAACCGCATCACGGTCAACCATCAGCTGGAAAAAGGCAGTTACGACCAGTGTCACGCCTGTCGCCTGCCGCTGACTGCAGAGCAGATGCAAAGCGAGAAATACCGGGCCGGCATCAGCTGCCCGAACTGCTATGACTCACACAGCGAAGATCAGCGTCAGCGCTTTGAGCAGCGCCAGAAACAGATGCAACTGGCCCAGCAACGCGGTGAAGCCCATTTAGGTGGCGATGCGACCGAAACCATCAACCGACGTCGAGAGCACAAGCTGCAACTGCGCCAGGATCAGAAAGAGAAGAACCAACACGCGAACAGCTGATACTTTTCAGTCAAACGATACACAGGCATGTGCCACTTAATATGCCTGTGTATCTCAGCCTTATCCTGCCAAACAACACATAAGCACATGACATTTAATATGCCCGTGTATCTCAGCACAATCCTGCCAAACAGCACACAGGCATACGACATTTAATACGCCTGTTAATTTCTGCCCCGTTGATCAAAGCAGATCAGACCTTGTGACATAACTCGATCCAACGTTCGATACCGGCACTGCGGTACTTATGGCGGTTTATCACCAGATACAGCTGACGACTAAAATCACGCCCGGCTACTTTCAGCGGAACCAATGTTTCAAGATCAAACGATTCCTGCAACGCGATACGCGATAAACAACCGATGCCTAAGCCTTCTGCCACCGCTCGTTTGATCGCCTCGGAGTGCTCCAGCTCCAGCAGAACATTCAGGTTGGGCAGCAGCCCATGCAGCGCCCAGTCAAACGTCTGCCGGGTTCCGGACCCTTGTTCCCGCAGGATCCAGCGAGCTGACTGCAGATCGGTATCACTAAGCTGATTCTTACGGGCCAACGGGCTGTCCGGTGCACAAAACACCATCAGCTCATCCCTCCGCCAGGGGATTACCTCCAGATCAGGGTGTTGAATCTCCCCCTCGATCAAACCGATATCCAGATCAAAGTTAGCCACCTGGGCAACAATAGCCGAGGTGTTTGCCACCTTCAGATCCAACTTTGCCTTCGGCTGCTCATCGATATAACGGGCAATCAAACCGACTGCCAGATAATTACCGATGGTCATCGTAGCACCTATTTTCAGCTGCCCTACTGCCTGATGCTGAGCCATTTCAAGCTCCAGGCTTTGTGCCCTTTCAAGCAAGGCTTCAGCTCTGGGTCGCAGCAGCCTGCCAAGCTCATTGATCTTCAATCGTTTTCCTACACGGTCAAACAACCGGATATCAAACTGATCTTCAAGATCCCGCAACGCTCCACTGGCAGCAGACTGCGACATCGACAGGCTCTCTGCTGCACGGGTGATATTGTCGAAATGAGCAACGGCCAGAAACACTTCCAGCTGGCGTAAGGTATATTTCATATTCGTTATTTCCGATTACAATTAGATAAATAATCGCCTTTAACAATATACCAACTTTATCTACCACTATCCCAAAAAATAGATATTTAAAATTTTTTAACCTGAGAGAAAGCTTGTGAGAATAGCTCAATATCTGACATTGGACGCAGAAAGCCTCAGGATTCATTGCTCGGCAAGCCACCTAAGTCTTGGCCTTTTTTGTTTTTGAAAATCGCTTCAGGAATGAAAACAATCCGTTTTCATCGATATACACAGTGTAATCCCGATAAACAGGATCGGCAGACAAGCATCTCTCTTCATACTTCGCCCGCTGATAATAAATATAATTGATCCCCAAAAGCGCCAAACAGTTTTTAACCGCCAGCGGCCAGCTGGCCGCAATAAAAGGAATATCGATGATCCACCAGGCTAAATTTTTGGAAATATAGGCCGGATGTTTGGTCCAGCGAAAAAAACCATGGGTTAAAATCCCCCGATTAGTCAGATTTGAAAAACGCAGACCAAAATGCGCTTCACTCAACACATAGAGGGCCGTAACCAGGAGAATCGCGCAGCCCCAAACTTCATACAACAGGGTATCGTTGGATATCCAGCTCGACCAGGTGATACCACCCTCCTGGTAGTTGAGGTAACTCCGCCCGATGATCTGCCAGAAAGGCATGTAACAAACCAAACAAAACAACCAACCTCCTGCAGTTTGTTCTGACCACCGGATATGCGCGTTGAGAAGGCGCATGGTTGAGAGATAGCCAATTACAGCGATAACCAGATCGAGAAAATAGAAAGACCGGTAGATCAGGTTAAAGTAACTATCAAAATCATCCAGGCTCTGCCACTCAACATTCTGAAAAAAGACCCAATCATCAACAAAATAGCTGAACATCAAAGGCAGGAAGAAAGCCTTAACCCCAATGTTCAGACAATGGTTACGGATAATATGCCGATCCCCGATCCGGCCCAGAGTCAGGAACCAAATGCCAAAGTGCCAGTACTCATCTTTGGCCTCTTCCATATAAAGATGGATGAACAGGAAGTAACAGAACAAAACAACCAAAAGCGCATAGCGATACTCCAGAAGCAACTCAAAAAAGCGCCCATACCAGCCCCAGCCATAGACATCTGCCACCCAGAAAAATAACACTGCAATACTAAGCGATGCGAGCAAGCCCAATAGCTTAGTTTCAAAGTCAATAACCGCTTGCCGTGTAAGCAAATCGAAAGCAAGTTTTTTACTGAAATTCAGTCCGGCTTCAGTGGCTTTGTACGGGCGGACAAGACAGAGTTCAAAGGCAGCCATGACAAAAAAAACAGCCATCAGAAAAACGACTGACTGCTCCGCACTACTCAAAACCGCCAGCAGATACCCTGGAAATAAAAAAAACAGCACACAGGCAGAAACCAGCCCTAACAAGCCTGTCCAGCCGGAAACTGATGACGAAGGTTTTTGCAGTTGCGAGCTCATAGAGAACAGAGTAAGTCAGAAAACAGCTTTAAACAAACCCGATCCCTGAGCTCCTGCCCCATCTCCAGTGAAGTATTCTTGTTCAGCTCTAACGTATACGGCAAGCGACAGCACGTTGTTTTCAGACGTTTTAGCCAATGACTGCATGCACCATAATTGCAAAGCGCATGCCCATTAAATACATGAGTGGTTTTGTCAAAATGAGCTACTGCCGAAACACTTCCAACTGACGTAAGTTATATTTCATATCCGGTATTTCCGATAATAATTACCTGAATAATCGTCTTTAACAATATAACAGATCTACCTAATATAAATTCAAAAGGAATAGATACTTAAATTCTTATAACTTAAACGAATAATTAGAGCGACTAGACGAATACCATAAGTCAGTCGCATAACTGCGAGGATAGTTCCATGTCAAACATCGGCCGTGAAGAAGTGCTAAGCGTCCACCACTGGAACGATACCCTGTTCAGCTTTACTACAAGCCGCGATCCGGGATTTCGTTTCAAGAATGGTCACTTCACCATGATCGGTCTGGAGCATGAAGGCCGCCCGCTGATGCGTGCCTACAGTATTGCCAGTGCCAACCATGAAGATCAGCTGGAGTTTTTCAGCATCAAAGTACCGGATGGTCCGTTAACCTCCAAGCTGCAGCGCATTGAAGTGGGAGATCAGATTCTGATCAGCCGCAAGCCTACCGGCACCCTGATCAATGACCACCTGCTGCCAGGAAAGCACCTCTACCTGATCAGCACAGGTACCGGCCTTGCTCCCTTTATGAGCATCATTAAAGATCCGGAAATCTATGAGCAGTACGACAAGGTTATTCTGACCCACGGCGTGCGCCATTTGTCAGAACTGGCCTATGCCGATGTTATTCAGGATCACCTGCCGGACAATGAATATTTTGGCGATATGATCAGCGACAAATTGCTGTATTACCCAACCGTGACCCGCGAACCATTCCGAAACCAGGGCCGCCTGACTGACCTGATCACCTCAGGTAAGCTGGCCCAGGATCTGGGGCTGCCTGAGCTGAGCACTGAGAATGATCGATTCATGATCTGCGGCAGCCCGAGCATGCTCAAAGACACGACGCAGATTCTCGATGAGATGGGCTTCACGGAAGCCCGCCACGGTGACCAGGGGCATTACGTTATTGAGCGGGCCTTTGTCGAACGCTGATTCCAGAAAGCTAGTAAGAAAGAGAACAGCCATTCAAAGCCCGGTTTTGAAAGACAGTTTTGAATGGCTTTTTTATGCCTGTCTATTAACTGCCTTTTAATTATCAAACCGATAACCAATGCCATGCACAGTACTGATTATTCTGGGTTCTTTGGCATTCAGCTCAATCGCTTTACGCAGTTTGGATATATGCTGATCAAGGGTACGGCTGTTAGCGAGATAGTTACGCCCCCAGCAATGGTTAAACAGTGCATCGCGATCTACTACTTTGCCGCGATTCTCGAACAGCAACCGCAACACTTTAAGGTCTCGCAGGCTGAGCTCTATCACCTGATCACCGCGCAGGGCTCGTAACTCTGCCGGGCGAATCTCAAGACCATCCATATTGAAGCTTTCGGTATCTGACTGACCAGGACTCAGGTTCAGGCGCAAGCAGCGCCGCGTCACCGCGCGGATACGGGCTATTACCTCACGGCTGCCAAACGGTTTTTTAATATAGTCATCGGCGCCAAGTTCCAGACCAAGAACCTGATCGATCTCTTCCGACTTAGCGGTGATAAAGATCACCGGTAACTGTTCATTGTGCTGACGAATACGCCGACACAGAGTATAGCCATCTTGTTTAGGCATCATAATATCGAGCAACACCAGATCCGGCTGCTGCTGCTCATAAAGCTGCCAGGCCTGATCGCCATCAGCCGCCTCTATACATTGGTAGCCTTCTGTTTCTAACAGAGCCTTAAGGCCCTGACGAATATGCAGATCATCTTCGGCGATTAACAGCTTCATAATGGGTTTTCACTCCGTTGGCTGGGCGAACCATCCGTTTCCGACAGTGGGGTACGCAGTGTTAACAGAAAACTCGCACCGCTATCTGCCGTGACTTTATCCGATGGGCACTCAAGAATCAGGTCACCGCCATGCGCCCGCGCCAGATCGCGGGCAAGGCCCAGGCCGATTCCGGTACCACTAATACCGTCGGTGAGTTTATTACTGATACGGTAGAACGGAGTGAATATGGCCTCCGCTTCAACATAATTGATTCCGGGACCGTAATCCCTGATCCGAATATAGCTGTAACATTCCTCTGTAACATGCTGTTGCCAGCTGCAGATATCGATAAATTGTCCGGCCGCAGCATACTTCTCACAGTTACTCAGTAAGTTATTGATAACCTGTTCCAGCGCTTCAGCATCGAACAGGCATCGTTCTGTTGCCTGCCCGTCAAAACGCACACTGATACCACGTTCGGTCATGGCGGGTGTAAACGTTTGAATAATCTGCGCAAGATAGTCATCAACAACTCCCTCTTGCTGACGGATAGTAGTCCCTTCACGCTTGATTCTGGAAAAGCTCAACACATTATCGATCAGGCGGGATAGCCGCTGTGTTTCACTGTTAATCACACCCAGATAGCGCTGCGAAAGCGATTGTTCCTCCTCCAAAGACAGTTCATTCTCCAGCATTTCTGCATACAGCCGCACATTGGTAAGGGGCGTTTTCAGCTCATGAGATACCTGATTAACAAAGTTAACCCGCTGCTCTGCCAGACGCAGTTCACGACGATGCTCACGATAAAGCAGATAAGCCAGTGTAGATAAGCCAGCAGTTAACAACAGCAACAAGGAAGCTAACCCCAGCCAGCTGGTCACCACCGGCTGTTGCGCGGCGCTGTAGTATGCCAGTCGCCAGCTACCCAGCGGATGACTCAGCGGCAGTATCCGAACCGCCTTTTGCTGACCGTTATGTTGATAACCGCCCCAGCTATAACTGACTTCATCTCGATTATTGATAAGCTGCATTTCAGCACTTTTATACTCAGTTTCAGTAGTACTGCTGTCGGGTAGATAATTAATAAGATCGGATAGCAACCTGGCTGAATTAAGTGCAAAACCCAAAGTATTGCCCTCGAGGTCCTGCCACCAGAAAATATGCTGCAGGCCTGCCTCTGCATACCAGGCGATCCAGCCATGCGGGCTATCCTGCTGAAGGGGTTCCGACTCCTGTAACCCTGATTCCTGCAACTCAGTCTCTTGCAACAAGGTATCGGCTGCTGGGGCATAACGGCTTTTCGACGGCGAAGAAGATCGTAACTGTCCACTATAAAGCTCGTCACCGCTGACGCTTGATACCGTCTGCTGGCTGGGCGCTCCTGGAGCTACCTGTGGGTCGGTTGTTGGTGCTGTAAAGCGTTCAGGTGTGAGTAGCAAGCTTCGCGTCAGTTCAACAAAACTCTGCTCTTGCCGGTTCAGTGGCAGGTTCCGGGGAGGGAAAACGCGCTCCCCCTGGGCAGAAAGCACAAACATCTGCTGTACCTGCGCAGAACGACTGATAAATTGGCGCAGCCTGCCAGCATCATACTGCCCGCCGGTTTCACGGTATAAAGCTTCGCCCTGAGGAATAAAGTGAGCCTGTAAAGAGAAGAAGTGACCTTGCAGTTGCTGGTCGATACTCTGTAGCCGGCTTTCAACCAGATTTTTAAACTGATGAGTGGCCACCTGCTGCTGATCCAGTTGCAGACGAACTCCGAACCAGGCCAGCAGAAGCATGGGTAGCAGAATAATAACCGCAAGCAGTAGTGGGGTTCTTTTCTTCAAAAGCCTTCCTTCCGGTTGTTGATCATAATGACTACGGTTAAACAATCCTGCCGCTTTAAAATATAATTACCAAGCCCCTGAATGTAATTAGAGGCCTGGTAACTGCTGAGCTCTTAGTATGTTTGCTGGTTTGAGCGTTTATACTGACGCGCCCGTAACTCTTTACGCTGCTTATTCCAATCCTGCCCTGCCTCCATCTCTTCGGCATCCTGCAACGCTTCATCCTTTTGCTCTTGCAGGCGCGGTGAGCTTAATGCTTCAGCTTGTGAGCCCAGATAGGTGGCACTGTCTTGCAAGATTTTCTTGGCGCCCTGCAGATCACCGCTATCACGTGCTTCCAGCGCATCGCGGCTATATTCATTAGCGACCTGTTCTACTGCATCCTCATAGGCATCTTTATCCACAGCTGCTTTTACATCCTGCTGTGACTGGCTGAACCGGGCCATAGTCTGCCCCGATAGCTTCTGTTGTTGCCGGGTATAGAGGTTGTTATAGCTCACATCCACCTTGACCAGCTCGATCTCTGTGTCGGCTTTCTGCGCCGGCACTTCAACTTCAAGAATGACAAACTTCTCCTGCTCGCTATACAACTGGTTTAGCCGCGTCGTGATCTGGTTACCCATAATCTCACTTTCCCGACCGAGCAAACGCAAGGGCTTAACACCGTTCTGGCAATGGATTTCGATATTCACCCCCTGGGCAACAACCGACAACACATCACCGAACTCATATTGAAAGATAGACGCCAGATCTTCCGGGTTTTCAACAAAGGCATGGTTACCGTCACTGAAGCCTGCCAATTGAGTCATCAGGTCTTCGTTGTAGCCCAGACCGAGGCCTATAGTCGTGACACTAATCCCCTCTTTGGCCAGCGATGCTCCTAGCTGCCCCAGCTCCGCTGCCGATTGTGGGCCTACATTGGCAAGACCATCAGATAACAGAATCACACGATTCACTTTATTGCGGCTGAGATACTTACGCAGCTCGTTGGCGCCTTTGCTGACTCCGGCAAACAGGGCTGTATTACCATCGGCGTGAATACGACGAATCGCATTGTAGATAGACTGTTTGTTGCGTACCTGGGTGGCAGGAACAACTACCTGCACCCGCGAGTCGTAACTGACGACCGATACGATATCCCGTTCATCCAATCGCTGGATCGCCATAATCGCAGCTTCACGGGCGTGCTGAATTTTATCTCCGCCCATCGAGCCGGACTTATCCAGCACGATAGCGACGTTAGCAGGTATTCGGGCTTGTTTATCCTGCTGTTTAAAGCCTTCCAGCGAGATCTTAATAAAAGCACGATGGGCTTTTTCTGCTTCCATAACCGGCGTGGCAAGGTTGATGTTCAGATCTACCTGATTTGCCTGACCGGCCAGCGGCAGCAGGCTAAGCATGAAAATACCGATTCCCCGGGTGATCTTTCTTATCATATGACTGTCAGATTGAGTGTTCATGATTAGCGTCCTGAATTGGGAGTATAGTGGAACAAGGCTACTGTTGAGTCCACTCTACGCCTCAGAACGACGACAAAAGTCAGATGAATTTATAGATAATGTAAAAGATTTGTAAGTGCTGAAACTGGCCGCCTCAACGCATTCGATTCAGGCCGGTGAGGTTGTTTACAGGAAATTTTAATTATATTGCCGTATTGTCATTGACCGCCGCACAACTAGCCGTATAATACGCTCCACGTTTGTGCCAGTGTGATGGAATTGGTAGACATAGGGGATTCAAAATCCCCCGCCCTTAAAAGCGTGCCGGTTCGAGTCCGGCCACTGGTACCATGAACAAATAAAAAAGGGTCCTGCATAGCAGGGCCCTTTTTTATTTGTATCCTGAGTCGTCGGACGAGAACCGGAGGTTCGACAAACAGTTTCTAGGAAACTGTTTGGACAAGCCGCTTGCGGCGCAGCCCCATAGGGGTTGTTGCAGTCAACAGGCTGCAACAATCAATCCGGCCACTGGTACCATTACTTTAAAGCCTTGCTTCACAGCAGGGCTTTTTTGTATCTGATGCTTGGGCAAGAAAGACATAAGGGATTCACTTTCAATAAGATCAGCCCGCCCTTAAAAGCGTGCCGGTTCAAGATCCTGAATCAGCGGCCACTGGTACCATTACTTTAAAGCCTTGCTTCACAGCAGGGCTTTTTTGTATCTGATGCTTGGGCAAGAAAGACATAAGGGATTCACTTTCAATAAGATCAGCCCGCCCTTAAAAGCGTGCCGGTTTGACAAACAGTTTCCAGGAAGCTGTTTGGACAAGCCGCTTGCGGCGAAGCCCCAACGGGGTTGTTGCAGTCAACAGACTGCAACAATCAATCAGGGGCCACTGGTACCATTGCTTGATCAGTCTACAATCAAGCATCAAAAGCCCTATGAACAGGGCTACGGAAGAAAGCGGAGCTTAATAGCTACCGCTTTTTTTGTGCCTGAAATTTGCCTCCGGTCTATATCCTGCCCTTATCTCTGTACGGGCTCTGTGCACAGGGAAATCCATCAAGATCCTAGACTAACCAGACAATATCCGTTTTTACCCTTGCTAAACGAGAATTGATACTGGTTAATTAGTCACATTGAGTATCAGGATTTCAGAGAGATACTCCGTGAAGTCATTACCATTTAGAAAGCTCAGGAGTATCACCCCCTGAGCTCGGCAGTTAATAACACAAGGGCTGATTACTTTTGATTGTATTCAGCGATATTCTTTCTCAAGTCTGCAAGCGCAGCTGCACCATCAATCCCACGCTGTGACGCCGCTTCAATCCAATGCTCATCCATACCCGTTATTGCTGTACGGAACTCTTCTACCATCGCTTCGTCGCCACTCACCATGTTTATGTTGACGTTCATTTTTTTGGCCTCTGCTAAGCCTGCGACATCGCCAGCATCCCAAGCTGCACCAGCCAACGCTGAAAACTTCTCTCCGGAAACTGACAATATAGCTTCACGATCTTTACTGGACAGAGAGTCAAGAAACTCTGGGTTAATGAAGAATGAGAAGCTACCCAGATACATTCCACCAGGCAGTAAGGTCAGGTTAGGTGCCACCTCAGTTAAACGGAAATCTTTTTGCGATGCCACGGGCATAAATACACCATCCACAATACCCTGTTGCATCATCTCATAAACCTTGGACCCCGGAGCTCCAACAGCTGTAATGCTGAGGCGCTTACCCAATTCTGCTTGCACTCCTCCCCCCAGGCGGATCTTCATCCCTTTCAAGTCTGCGAGGCTTTCTAGAGGTTTAGCTGTATGGATCTGGCCAGGCCCGTGGGTAAATAAGCCCAGAACATGCAGACCAGCATGTTCGTCCGCTTTGGCAAAATACTTCTGATGGGCTCGCCAGTACGCCACTGAAGCTGCTTCGGCATTTGCATCCATTAAAGGCTGTTCAACCGCCTGTGTCAGGATAAAGCGGCCTGGCACATAGCCGTGGTAACTCCAGCTCGCATCAACAACACCGTCTTCAACCAGATCAAACATGGTTTTAGGGTGACCCATACCATATTCAAGCTCAACTTTCACACGGCCCTCAGTCGCTTCTTCAACCCACTTCCCCCAGGTTGGAAAAACTACACTATTCTGAGGATGCGCCGGTGACGCCCAGGTTGCGATACGCAGCACCTGATCTGCCATTGATTCGAAGGAGAAAGCTAACCCAAGAGTCAGGGCTGAAATTTTCAGGAATTGATACTTCTTCATGTTTTACCTCATCATTTTTTTTATTGGATTGAGTCTTAAAAACAAAACAAACTTCTTAAACATTCATTTTTTTAAAATCTTATATTTTAATACAAAAACAAATAGTCGAGCTCAATAAAAATACTCAGCAATAAAAACAGAATATTAATAAAGAAACACTGAAACAAAAAACACATGACAACAATCATTTGCTCATTATATTTATCAGATAATATTACCAACACTAACTATCAACATACTTAAAGCATTTATAAAAAAACAGCACACCAAAACAATCTAAACCAAAAAAGAAAACAGCTGGCTTTGAGTACCTATACCAAGCTTTTCATAGGATTTACGTCGATGGGTTAACACTGTATTCACACTTATATTAAGATTAAGCCCAATGGCTACTGAGCTATATCCTAAAATTATCATAGCGCACACTTCCCGCTCCCTGTCAGTAAGGATATCTCCACAACTACTCATTAACCGACGAGAGATCCAACTGAAGGTGAGCTGAACCTCATCTTTTTCCATCAAATTAATATGTTTTTTCAGTAAGGCGGCGAGCACCTCCCCCCACTCCTGAATACAGCCTACATCGCCAGACTGGAAACGACCTACATCCTCTAGTCTGTATAGGCTCAGACAATAGGCCCAGTGAGTGCTTTCATGCAAAAGTGATAGTTTATCAAGTATGTGACAGCGCTCTATCAGCGTATGCCTGTAGTCCTTATCATCAATATCATCAAACTCCCTATGCAAGAAGACAGGGGATGAAAAATCACATGTACTTATATCATTTATGAAAGTTGGATCTCGTGTATAGTAACTATGATCGTACAGTTCTGAGCATTCCCGAGCCAGGTCTTCGCTAATATCTCCCTGGGTAAATAAGGTCAGACAGCGCTTCTTTTCACGCGGGTATTTAACAAGAATACAGTGGTTAGCACCGACCAGGCGCCTCATACTATCAACAAGGTTCTTCTCGAACACTTCAGTTCCCACGCTATCAATAAGTGGCGCAAGACCCCAATCCGTACTGTCATTCATAACAACCCAACTATTCAAGAATGATTTTCCGATCTCCGTCCGATTTATGTCCCTACTGCTCCCTGCTCGCAGAGATATTCCTATCTGAGACCCTGCTAATCTTTTAAAAACCTAACCCCAGATCACTAAAGCCGCTCCAAAACCAACATAGTTAATATATTTACTACTATCAATTGACAAATCCTTTGATTGAGTTATTGGTAGCCACCCATTGCTATTAATCGTTAAGCGCCCCGACATACGGGGCTTACACGTCTGAGTAGGCTGATATATTTTGCCACCAGATTAATAATAACCAACAACAAAACCAAGCCTCTCATTTTTCAATATCACTAACATCATAGTAAATACACAAGTTGTATGCATCACAATTTACTGTGAGTGCGTTTACAGATTTTCTGCCGTAAATTGAAAGTATCTATTGAAACATAACAAGAACTATAAATGGACCACTGAAATGTCAGAAAAACTTACTAAAGTCCAACGCGCAGCCAAAGTCGCAGGCCGACGTATGGCAGACCACACCACACCTTTCATTAATAACATGTGGTATATCGCCGCCTTCACAGACGAGATAAAAAGAGAACTTATTGCCCGCACTATTCTGGGAAAACAGCTGGTTTTTTTCCGTCAGGAGGATGGTTCTCCAACCGCACTGGATAACCGCTGTGGCCACCGTTCATTTCCCCTTTCAAAAAGTAAACTCGAAGGAGACACAATTGTTTGTGGGTATCATGGGATGCGGTATGACGCCAGCGGCACTTGTATAGAAGTTCCTTCACAAAAAGGGTGTGGTTGTAGTGGTATCTCAATCAGGAGCTTTCCTGTAGTAGAGAGAGGGCCTGTTATCTGGATCTGGATGGGTGATGAGGAATTGGCCGATCCCGCAAAAATCCCACAACTCCCTATGCTGGAAGAGGGCTGGGTCACATCCCACGACCACATGGATCTGAAGGCAAATTATGTATACCTGCACGAGAATCTACTGGACCTGACTCACCTGAGTTACCTGCATGCTGCAACCTTCGGCACACCGGATTACGCCGAGGCAGAATTTGAAACCAAGATAACCGAAGATCGCATGTTCCTTAAGCGCAACGTGGTGCCAACCCGGTTGCCCCCGGTTTGGGGCAAACCAACCAACCTGGAGGGTAAGGATGCGGCCCGAATTACCACTTCAGACTTTGTCTCCCCTGCGCTGCATATCGTGCACGCAGAATTTTACGACATTAACATTCCGGAAAGTGATCGCCCCGATTACCGCATAAAAACAGCTCATTTCGCAACACCTGCGACACAACATGAAACTCACTATTTTGTACTTCACGGCCGCAATTTCGCACTGACAGATGACAGCGTGACAGACTTCATGCATGGCCAGCTCATGGCGGCATTCGACGAAGACGTAGTTGGCCTGGCAGCCGTGGATGAGTTGATCCGTAATCATGATGGTGAAGACTATTACGAAATATCTGTTGCCTCAGATAAAGCAGCCGTAGCTATGCGCCGATATCTGAAGAAGTTATCCGATGCTGAGCATGTAGCATCATCCAGCGACTAAAACCTCCCCCAGACTGATCAACCAGTTACAGCCCCGTTATTAAATTCAGGGCTGTAATTAACTTATTAGATAGGAGAAAGCGATGTCTATCGTACTGAATGTAAATGACCTTTCAGGTGACAATCATAATCTGACAGCCGAAACAGATATCACATTAATGGAAGCCTTGCGCGACAATGAGCTAGGTGTGCAAGCGATATGCGGTGGAAACTGCGCTTGTGCCACGTGCCACGTCATTATTGATTCATCGTGTACCAACCTGCTTGTTCCAGCAAATGAAGAGGAGCAGGAACTGTTATCGATTTTGGAGAACCTGACCCCCACTTCTCGGCTCAGCTGCCAGATTAAACTGTCGGCTCAAATGAACAACCTGAAACTCACCGTCGCACCGGAAGAAGATTAAGGAACCTGCGAACAAGTCCCGCTCGTGCTCTGCAAGTCCTGAAGCACCCAGAGGGCATGCTACCTGTAGTAGCAAGGCGAAGTACGCCATTAATGGCCAGAGTCCTTAATCAGAACTTCAACAAAGCAGGTACGGGCTTCAGGGCTTGCCCTACGGGGCTTTCGGAAAATCCCACACTCTGTGTCAGAACTTATTATAAGGTCTGGACATTACTGCAAAGTTCTTCCTTGATTGTGAACTTTCCCGTAAGCCAGCCCCCAAAGGGGATGATAAATGCCGTCAGGACTTATTCGTAGGTTCCCTAAGTTTTATTCCCTGCTATGGGCTGTAGTTTTAAAAAATTTATCATTAACGGAGCAAACAATAATGAGCCACGTAGTAATTATTGGCGGCGGCCATGCGGGTAGCCAACTAATCTCCAGCTTGCGCCAACATAAGTTTAGTGGGCGTATAACGTTAATAGCTGACGAGAAAGCGCTCCCGTATAATCGTCCATCGCTCTCTAAAGACTTCTTGTCTGGTGAAAAAACAGAGCATCAGATAGCACTGCTCCCAGATGCAGTTTTTGCATCTGATAACATCAACTGTATGTTAAATACGACAGTCACTCAGCTTAATCCCAATTCAAATAGTATTAGGTTGAGCGATGGATCAAACCTCAATTATGATTACCTGGTGATCGCGACAGGATCAGTACCGCGGCAACTGGACATCCCTGGATCAGACCTGAAAGGCATCCATTACCTTAAGACCTTGAATGATGCAAAAAACCTTCAGGCTGATATTAAAAATGCTAATAAGATGGTCGTTGTTGGCGGTGGTTATATCGGTTTAGAGATTGCAGCAACCGCAAGAAAAAAAGGGCTCGACGTCACTATCCTAGAGATGGCACCACGTATCCTGCAACGAGTCGTAGCACCGGAAGTGTCAGATTTTTTTATGCGAATTCACACGGAGCAGGACGTTAATATCGTAACAAATATATCTGCTCAAGCGTTCAAAGGCCGTTCACACGTCAAACAGGTTGTCGCTTCTGACGGACAATCATTTAACGCCGATATTGTGGTAATTGGCGTAGGGGTCATACCCAATGACGCTTTGGCCCATGCCGCAGGCTTAGTATGCGATAACGGCATTCTGGTCAATGAATATTGCCAGACAACTCAGGACAATATTTTTGCCACCGGTGACTGTACCAACCACTTCAATCAAGTTTATGGCAGGCGAGTACGACTGGAATCAGTGCAAAATGCGGTTGATCAGGCTAAAACTATCGCCTCCTGTATTGTCGGCAACAAAAAAGCTTACAACAGCATCCCCTGGTTTTGGTCCAGCCAGTATAACCTTAAATTACAGATTGCAGGCTTAAGCCAGGGGTACGATCAGCTGGTTATTCGCGGTGACGCTACGAGTGATTCTGTTTCCTTCTTCTATTTGAAAGAACGCCGTGTAATAGCCTGTGACGCAGTCAATCAGGTTTCTGACTTTATGAGCAGTAAAAAGCTCATTGAACGAAAAATCATTGTTGATCCGGCCCAGCTCATAAGTACCGAAGTGGCCATCAAGTCCCTCATAGAATAATCAACCAATTTTAATGCGCTAAAAAGGAGAATTATGAATAAATAGTTAATATGTTAAGCACATCGCTATGCAAAATAATAAAAACCAATGACTACGAAGAATAATAAAATTATGAACTATAAAAACGAAATTAGGACTATTGCTGGCCTGTCAATCTGTCTGGCTTCGACTATGGCACACAGTTTCGAACCTTTTCAGGTGGGTAATACCTCTGTCAAGATCGGGGGCTATATCAAGGCGGATCTGATTCACAGTGACGTTTCTCAATCCCTTTCAGGGCTCTCTGTAGGTGACGAGCTCATTGCTGCTGGTTTTATCCCACTAGAAGGAACCGCTAAAGCTGATAAAAAAGACACACGTATGAATGCACGTGAAAGCCGTTTGATTATCAGTACTGAGACACCTAGAGCCAGTGGAGCTCTGAAAACACGCTTCGAGGGCGACTTCTACGGCTCCGATGGTACTGAAAGGTTTAGCAACTCCCACAACTTCCGTATGCGAATTGCCTGGGCTGAGTTTGGCAAATGGGGTGTAGGACAAAACTGGTCCAGTATGATTATTTTTCCTTCCCTTGCTGAACAGAATAATTTTAGTGGCCTGACAGGTGGACCTTCAGCACTTCGTCAGCCTGCCTTCCGCTATACCGATGGACCTTTTCAGGTCTCACTTGAGAACCCAGAAACAACACTCACAAATCTGGCTCCTGGCCCGGGCTCCCTAACAACTTCTGGTGATGGCATCCCGGATCTGTTCGTTCGTTACAATATGAAAGGTGAGTCGCACAATACCTCAGTTGTCGGTATAGGTCGCCAACTAACAGATTCTGCCGGGGATAACTCAACAGTGGGGTTTGGTCTTGTGGCTGGCGGCAACATCAAGATCAATAATTCCAAAGATCAATTCAAATGGTTTGCTGCAAAGGGAGCTGTAGGACGCTTCGTCGGCGGTAATTTCTTTGCCGATGCAGAGCCTACAAGTAGTGGAAGTATTGATGCTCTCGACACGACTGCGATCAACCTGGCCTACCAACACTGGTGGACATCAAATATACGGTCTACTCTCCAATACTCGTATACAGAGGCGGATAACAGTGATTATGTCAAAACAGCAGCGACAGGGTCTGTAAACAAGGAAGCGACTTCAATGATGGCTAATGTCATGTGGAATATCTCACCTCAGACTCGAGCAGGTATTGAGATTAGTAATACTGAACGTGTTGTCGAGGGGGGAAGCAGCGGCGATTTGAATCGCATTCAATTTTCCATTAAGCAATCATTCTGATAGGTGGACTGATTTAACGAGCATATAGCAACCTTCTTTCAACAGGAGAGCGCTAGAATATAGATCATCATCTATCCTCAAAAAGCCGGATGCACCAGCCCCCTTCACTGGAAAGTATCCGGCTTTTTCTATCTATCCTTCAAGTCAACTCATACAAAGCTTGTATTTAATCAGGGGAGGCAACAGCTATCCTGCTATGGGAGATCAGCAAATAAACGCCTGATCAATCCTCATCAAAGTACCAATATCCCTTATTAATCCAGACAACCATCTGCTCAAGAAAAGCGCTGTTTTCCATCCACTCAGCCAGGCTATCCGCCGTTAGCACGGGGTCGTTGCATAGGATAGGGATGACATCAGCCAGATCCGCGCTAAGTGATTCTGTTTCACCATTAATGAACAATATGCCTTGCTGATAGCTATTTTCGAAATACAAGCAACGAAGACCACCTAAGCGAATTAAGTCTTTGCTTTGGATTGTTTCCACCAAGTCAGACACTTGAAAACCTAACTCGCTTTCAGGCAGGTCAAGTTCGCACTTAGAGGTCGTCAGACGACAGCCACTGAACTGACTAATCAGCTTATCGTCGAGGGTATCAAGCAGTTGTTGTTTTATGCGGGAGAAATCCGCTGGGGTAACACAACCAGACTTAGTAGAAATACTCCGATCAGGATCGGCAATTTGTTCCTTACCCAGCTCATTATCAATCAGGTAGTCGGCAATACCACTGAGCATATCGCTGGCTGACGCAGTACGGTAACCAACAGAAAAGCTCATCGAAGGCTCAAGCGATATTCCGTCATGAGGATAGCCAGGAGGCAGATAAAGAATATCACCGGTATTTAATTCAATATCCAGAATTGGCTCAAACGGTTCACAATGTAACAAGGCAGGATGGGCAGCAAACTCTGTATGCCCACCCAGATCACCCACCCGCCACCGACGACTGCCGGAGCCCTGGCAGATAAATACATCGTATAGATCAATATGGGGACCGACACTCCCCCCCGGCGTGGCAAAGCTGACCATGACGTCATCTAAACGCCACCTTGGAATAAAATCAAAGCACTGGATCAGGTCTTCTGCCGCAGGCAGCCAGTTGTTCAGCGCTTGTACAATCAACGTCCAGTCTTTTTCACCTAGGTGCTCGTAGCATTCAAACGGACCAAATTCAGCCTGCCACTGCTCATCTTTTTGAAAAACTCGGCGTGACTCGACTAACTCATCACTGGCCAGGCCCGCCATTTCATCTGCAGAAAGCAGGTCCTGAAAATTTTTAAATCCCTGGCGAATAACTAACGGCTTTTTCTGCCAGTATTCAGCCAGGAATTGCTCAGGTGTCAGATCGTTCAATTCAAGCTTCATAACAGGCTCCAAAAATAGTTGCTGGCATCCTAACAGCCATCAGCTCTTCAGACCTTGTTGTTAATCACTTTTACCATAACCCCCGCCTCCCGGCGTAGCCACCACGAAGCAATCTCCCGGTTGCATCGCTACCTGGGCGGTGGCGCCCAGATCTTCACGACTGCCATCCCTCCGTTCCACCCAGTTTTCTCCGGGGCAGCCCGGTTCTCCACCTTCGACGCCGAAAGGGCGTGTACTGCGGTGAGACGACAGGATGGCAGCGGTCATGGCTTCGAGAAAGCGGATCCGTCTGATGACTCCGTCACCGCCGTTTTGCTTACCACGACCTCCGGAGCCATCACGAAGCTCGAAGCTCTCCAGCAGTACCGGATAGCGCCATTCCAGCACTTCCGGGTCAGTCAGGCGGGAGTTGGTCATATGCGTCTGGACGGCGCTGGTGCCATCGAAATCGGGTCCTGCGCCCGAACCGCCGCACAGGGTTTCATAATACTGATAACGGTCGTTGCCGAAGGTGAAATTGTTCATGGTGCCCTGTGAGCCTGCCAGAACGCCCAGCGCACCATAGAGACTGTCCGTAATCCACTGGGAGGTCTCCACATTTCCGGCTACCACGGCAGCAGGGTAGGCGGGATCCAGCATGGAGCCTTTCGGGATATGGATCTCCAGAGGCTTCAGGCAGCCCTGATTCATGGGGATCTCATCATCCACCAGAGTGCGGAAGACATAAAGCACGGCTGCATGACAGACCGAACTGGGGGCGTTGAAGTTTGTGTCGCGTTGGGCCGAGGTGCCACTGAAGTCAATACGGGCCGAGCGTTTTGCCTTATCTATACGGATGCTGACGCAGATCTCGGCACCATCGTCCATGCGGTAGCGGAACTCCCCGTCTTTGAGTACATCAAGCACCCGACGAACTGATTCTTCGGCATTGTCCTGGACGTGCTGCATATAGGCGTGAACTACCGGCAGACTAAACTGGTCGATCATACGACGAAGTTCCCGCACCCCTTTTTCGTTGGCCGCGATCTGAGCCTTGAGATCGGCGATATTCTGATCGGGATTACGAGCCGGATAGGGACCGGCTGCCAGCAGATCACGCATCTGCCGTTCCATAAAACTCCCCCTTTCCACCAGTTTGATATTGTCGATCAGAACGCCCTCTTCTTCTACCGAGCGGCTATCCGGCGGCATGGAGCCGGGTGTAATACCGCCGATATCGGCGTGATGTCCCCGGGAGGCGATATAAAAGAGCACCTGTTTGGCCGTTTGCCTATGAGCGTTATCGTCGAACACCGGCGTGACGACGGTGACGTCGGGCAGATGGGTACCACCGTTATAGGGGGCGTTGAGTATAAAGACATCTCCCGGTTCCATACTGCCGGCATGCTTATCGATGACGCTGCGTATACTCTGCCACATGGAACCCAGATGAACCGGAATGTGGGGGGCGTTGGCCACGAGATGTCCCTGTTGATCGAAGATGGCACAAGAGAAGTCCAGGCGTTCTTTGATGTTCACCGAGTAACTGGTGTTCTCCAGGGTGAAGCCCATCTGTTCGGCGATGGACATAAACAGATTGTTGAACACTTCCAGCATTACCGGATCCACCGCGGTACCAATAGCTACCTGTCGCTCCAGAGGGATCACCCGCTCCAGCAGAAGATCGCCCCGTTTGGTGCATGTCGCCTGCCAGCCGCACTCCACCACATTGGTCCCCGTGCTTTCCACGATGATGGCGGGGCCCTGAATGCAGGCACCTGATTGCAGTTTCTCCCGCTGATACAGGGGAGCATCATGGGCGCGGCCGTCGCTGTAGAAACGGGTTCGGGCCATGGCTTTCAGCGTTCTCTCCGTCTCCGTCTCCATCACTGCCCCATCCAGCATCACAGGGGCTGCGCCCTGATCGCCGGTAGATGGCATCTCTCCCTGAGATACCTCCTGATGAGTGGTGCCGATTACCTCGACTGAGATCGCTTCCAGTATCAGGGATTTGTCAGCAACAATAAAGCCGTAGCGTTGACGATGTGCCGTCTCAAAGGCCATGCAACTGGATTCGAAGTCGTTGAATTTCACAACCAGCGCGGAATCCGTACCCTCATATTTGAGATGGGCTCTATAGATCGCCTTAATCTGATGGTCCGGAACCTGTTGTTGCCTCACCTCCTGACGTCCCTCATCTTCCAGGAGCTGGTAGTCCGGTTTAAGACTATCGGCCAACGGGGCAGTAAAACGTTGCTCCACTGCCTGCTGGTGCAGAGAACGGATATCTGCCAGGCCCATGCCATAAGCCGATAGAACGCCGGCCAGTGGGTGAAACAGCACCCTGGTCATCCCCAGAAGGTCCGCCACCTGGCAGGCATGCTGGCCTGCGGCGCCACCGAAGCAGCACAGGGCGTAATGGGTGACGTCATACCCCCTCTGGGTGGAGATCTTTTTGATAGCGTTGGCCATGTTCTCAATGGCGATACGCAAAAAACCCTGGGCGACCACTTCGGCGGTAGAGGATCTGCCGGTGGCTGTTTCTATCTTACTGGCCAGTGCTTCGAATTGTGTGCGCACCACCGCTTTGTCCAGAGGCTGGTCGGCGCTGGGGCCGAATATATGAGGGAAATGCTCGGGTATGAGCTTGCCCAGCATCACATTGCAGTCGGTGACCGTCAGGGGGCCCCCTCTGCGATAGCTGGCCGGCCCCGGGTTAGCGCTGGCGGAATCAGGGCCGACCCGATAACGGGAACCGTCGAAACTGAGTATGGAGCCCCCTCCCGCCGCAACAGTGTGGATCTGCATCATCGGCGCTCGCATCCGCACGCCCGCCACCTGGGTTTCAAACGTGCGTTCGTACTCGCCGCAATAGTGGGTGACATCGGTAGAGGTACCGCCCATATCGAAACCGATAATCTTATCGAAACCGGCCATGGCGCTGGTACGCGCTGCGCCAACTATCCCGCCGGCGGGGCCGGAAAGTATGGAATCCTTACCCTGGAAAAGCTCGGCATCCACCAGCCCACCGTTAGACTGCATAAACATCAGCTTGGCTCCGCCCAGTTCCGCTGCTACCTGATCTACGTAGCGGCGCAGGATCGGGGATAAGTATGCATCCACTACCGTGGTATCGCCACGGCTTACCAGCTTCATCAGAGGACTGACCTCATGGCCGGTGGATATCTGGGTAAAACCGATCTGCTTTGCCAGGCCGGCTATCAGTCGTTCATGATCACAATAGCGGTAACCGTGCATAAGCACGATAGCGACGGATCGGATGCCGCGATCATAAGCGCCCTGCAGTGCCAGGCGCGCAGACGCCAGATCCAGAGGGGTCAGAACCTCTCCGTGGACGCCGGTGCGCCCGATAACCTCTTCGACCTCCCGGTAAAGCAGTTCGGGTAAACAGATGTGGCGATCAAACAACCTGGGCCGGTTCTGGTAGGCGATCCGCAGAGCGTCGCGGAACCCCTGGTTGATTAGCAACAGACAAGGCTCCCCTTTGCGTTCCAGCAGGGCGTTGGTGGCGACGGTAGTACCCATCTTTACCGCAGCAATGCGCTCTGAAGGGATGGGCTGCTCCGATGTGATGCCCAACAGGTCGCGGATACCCTGAATGGCTGCATCCCGGTACTGTTCCGGATTGTCGGAGAGCAGCTTATGGCTCACCAGGGTACCGTCCGGGCGGAGAGCCACCACATCGGTAAAGGTTCCCCCCCGGTCGATCCAGAACTGCCATTGGCCGCTCTGCTGGTTGGAACTCGCTGCCCTTTTATCCATTGTTGCTATTCCAGAATTACCCATGCCAGTAATAAGAAAAGTATAACTTCTTATGGTCGATCACGTTCTGCGTACTATGGACCTGACAGATAAAGGCTATCAAAGGAAATCTATAGAAATACAAAGCGTTGCTAGTGATTCACCTTCACATAAGATCTTAGCCCGCCCTTTAAAGCGTGCCGGTTTGACAAACAGTTTCCAGGAAATTGTTTGGACAAGCCGCTTGCGGCGAAGCCCCATCGGGGTTGTTGCAGTCAACAGGCTGCAACAATCAATCAGCGGCCACTGGGACCATTACTTGATCTGTCTATCCTTCAAGTATCAAAAGCCCTATGAACGGGGCTACAGTAGGAAGCGAAACTTAACGGTTAGCGCTTTTTTATGCCTGAAATTTACATCAGGTTCATATCTTTTCTGTTTCCTGGATAAAACCTGAGCGCCGGCGATTGCAGCAGTGCGACCTGTTCCTTCCCGTGTGAATTTACTCTGTCTCTGTAGTTGCAGTTTCCGTAATTAAATCCGCCTCGCCAGATAGCCTCAGCACTTCAACCCGCGTGCGATCCCGCAAAACTATCGCCTGTTGCCAAAGGCTTTCCCCTTCCGCCACATGACTGGATATAGGTTCTCCAATAGAAATAATGATGTGCCCACGTCGCGGGAACCAACTGTCTGCACGGAGCATAGTGCGGGTCCCCCTTATCGCCAGAGGCACCACGGGCAGTTGCTGCTGGCAGGCTGTTGTAAATGCGCCAAGATGAAATGACCTGAGACCGGAAACGCGAGTGAAGGTACCTTCAGGAAAGAAGAAAAGAGGCGAACCTTCTCTGGCCTGTTGCGCCAGATGAGCTGTATCGGCGCTGCCCTGATCAGGATCGAAACGCGCAACAAACTCAATACCAATCTTACGTAGCAGGAAAGCGATCAGTTTTTTTCTTTTCAGCTCCCCTTTGGCAACAAACCGCACACAGCGCGGTAAAAAGCCCACCAGAGCATAGCCGTCCAGATAACTGGAATGATTGCAGACAAAAACAGAGGCTTCGCCTGACAGCGGCAAATGCTCAGCACCTTCAAGCCGCACCGAAGTACCAGTAAGAAAACCAAGCAGCCGGACCGCCTGACGGATCACCCACCAACGCAACCGCACACCCGGCAGTAACAGAAACGGCGGTAGAGTCAGACAAAGCAACAGGCCGTAAAGCCCCCAGCCATAGCAGGCAAAGGCATAGTCCAGAGACCGTTGCCAGAATCTGAACAGCCGACCTTTCAACTCCCCCCAACCGATACGCAGCCATTGCAACCAGCGACTTTCAGGCGTGCCATGGAAGTTGCCCTCCTCGTACAGAGCTTTGCAGGCAGAACGGCGTACCTTGCCGCTGGAAGTTTTTAGTATCCGGTTAGGTGCAACCAGCAACACCTCATCTACCGGCTGTCCCAACAGATCTACAGCCAACCGATTGATTTCAGTACTTAGTTCTGCGCGGCGGGTTTCATCCTTCTGGCGGGTTTCAGCCACCACCACTAAACGTTCGGTTCCCCGCTCGGGACTCCGGCTACCAAAAGCGACCACGCAGCCTTTGCGTACTCCCTCCATGTTTCCGGTGGCGGTTTCCAGTTCAGACGGATGAATATTTCGTCCCGCCAGTATAATCAGGTCCTTCTGTCTGCCGGTCACATAGAGCTCGCCTTCAGAGATATAACCGAGATCACCTGTTTCGAGCCAGTCACCATGGAACAGGGTGGCGGTTTGCTCCGGATTACGATAGTAGCCACTGGTTGAAGAGGGGCCCTGAAACTGAATTCGCCCTTCCTGTCGGTCTGGCAGCTCCCGGTCGGTGTTATCCACAACCCGAAGCTGATGCCGTGGCAAGGCTCGTCCGCAGGCAACAACTTCAAGCGCCCCTTTACCTTCTTCTGAGCAGGGCTCTGCCCAACCGGTACGGTTAAAACGTTCCCGGTCGATCAGACTTACCCCCGGGCCCCGCTGCAGCGGAGGAAACGCCAAACCTACAGTGCTCTCAGCCAGACCATACACCGGCATCATCGCCCTGGGGTTAAAACCACAGGCAGCAAACCGTTCACAAAATGCACTTAAGGTCTGCGGACTGACTGGCTCGGCTCCGTTAAAAGCACAGCGCCAGGTTGATAGATCAAGCCGCTTTTGCGTCTCATCATCAATCAGGCGGACACTGTGCTCAAAACCAAAGTTGGGCGATGCCGATAAGGTTCCCCGAAAGCGGTGAATCGCTTCCAGCCAGCGCTGAGGCCGGGCAATAAAGCTTAGAGGGGACATAATCACCAATTGCGCAGCATGGTATAGACTGCCGAACCAGGCCCCGATCAACCCCATATCGTGATAGAGCGGCAACCAACTGACAAACACATCACTGGAACTGGCCTGCACCACCTCCCCCATGGCACGCACATTTGCCAGTAAGTTAGCATGGGTCAGCACCACGCCTTTAGGGGTACCGGTACTGCCAGAGGTGTACTGCAAAAAAGCGATATCCTCAGCGTGAAGTTTCGGCAGAACCAGGTTCTCGTAATCTGTTTGCACCTGATCTGCCGTCACCAGGTGGCGTAACGATCTCACCCGACTCCGTAGCAAACCGGCGAATGGCAAAGCTTCAGCCTGAGTCAGCATGATTCCTGCACCGGCATTCTGCACTATGCTGACATGGCGGTTAAGATGCTCTTCAATCTGGCTAATTCTTCCCGGCGGATAGATCGGACAAGGGATGCCGCCAGCGTACAGCACGCCAAAGAAACAGTAGAAATAGTCTTCGCAGGTTGGCAGCATCAGCACAACCGGCTCCTGGGGCTGCAGATCCAGTTTTTGTAAGCCCGCAGCAATCCGCATCGCCCCTGCCTTCAGTTGGCGAAAGCTGATCGTTGCGCCCTCGCCATCCGGATCGTAGAGCCGGATATGGATTCGGTCTGGATCATTTTGCAGATGCCACTCCAAAACCTCTGTCAGGGTCTTTGCTCGCTCTGGCACAAGGCAGGGCTCCTGCAACACCGCATCAACACTCTCAACCTCAGGCAGAACAGGGCCTGAGACCCGGCTTTGCCCGCCCACTACGGCTCTTAGAAGATCACGAGGGGTCTCTGCACTGCTCAACAGTGAATCGGGCAACGCCACATCAAAAGTGCGCTCCAGGCGCAGCAACAACTCAACCCTGCCAAGGCTGTCAAAAGCGAAATCTGTATCCAGAGAGCTATCCAGACTCAACTCTGCAGAAAAAGGCTGCTGGGGATGCAGCTCACGCGCGACCTGCTTTACCGTTTGCAGGATTTGGGTGGCAACACTCTGTGTTGTCCGGTCCTGAGTTTCCTTCAAAGCTATCTCCCTAGAGGACTGTGCTCAAATCATAGTATAGGAAGATTGCTTATATCGCGGGAGGTAGCAAAACTGGATCCGCGATACGGGAGAGAAAACGACAAGATTATTACGCTTCAAGCCTGAAAAATCCCTGAGACGAGTTCCCTTTGGGGTCATCGGCGAAACTCCGACGTAGTCTCGCTTTACTCGGCTCGACGCCAGTTGTTGTGTGTTATTTAATCAACTACTTACTCAAAGGCGTCGATTCAGGGTTCAGGGAAGGGAAGGGAATAATCCAATAACCGCTTGGCCTGACTAATTCGGTCAGAGTCGATATCAGTACCTCGTTCCCTGGCCGCATACCACAGATTCTCGAGAGCCTCAGTATGCCAGAGAGATAGTATCAAGCCGGTTTTGAAGTCTGTCGGTGATAAAGCCTGCCAGGCAGGTAAATTGGCGATATCCTCTACAGAAATACCAAACTGACGGTTCAATGCCGCAGCATCAAACCACGGATTACCTATCCCTGCATACTCCCAGTCCAGCACCACTAATCGCCCGTCATCCAAACACAGATTCCCCCGGTGAAGGTCATGATGCGTGAGACATTCAGGCACCTCGGGCAACGCCTGGTTAATCGACTCAAGACGTTCGAGCAAAGCTATCCAGACACTATTTTTCTGTCCTGCAAACAGATCCCTATAACGCTGATACAGCGCAGGATAATCGAAACAGGGGCCTGTAATAATCTGTTGCCACTGTCTGACGGCCTGAAGCAGCAAAGGTGTATAACTACGCGATTCCTGAGGTTTCGGTGAAATGCCATGATCACTCATCAGACACCATCCCGCCTGCCAGTCGTTATGAAGCACCCTGGGCGCCCAGTCATACCCCTGAATCAGGGTCAGAACATCCGCCTCTGACTGGCGATTAACCCCAAATGCTTGCGTATCATCGGCGCTTAATCGCAACACCAGTGGCTGGCCAGGCAGATGGGTACGGAACAGAGCATTTGTAGTACCAGTCCCCTCGATTGGCAGCCACGTGACCGGTGCACCCAAAAAAACATTCACCGCTTTGAAAATGGATTGAGTCTTAGCCGTGTCTTTGTCTTGTGGCAAGAGAGGCTGCTGCCCTGTAGGCCGGGTTGTCATAGCTTCTCCTCTGGCGGTGCGGTAAAATCACCCAACGTCTTATCGGGGTGCCGAAATAAAGAAAGCAGAGCATAAACCTGCTTGTCTGGCTGAGAGTTTAACCCGTAGAACCTGATCCAGTTAACTACTGGCGTAGGAAATAAGCGGATCCTTCCGGACTTTCGCCAGCTTTCCCGCCATCGAAGGCACCATGAAGAAGCTACTAACCCTGCTTACCTGTTTTAGCCTCAGCATCCCGGCATTTGCAGCTGACCTGACGGTTTACACTTATGACTCCTTTGTTTCTGAATGGGGCCCCGGACCACAACTGGAAAAGGCTTTTGAAGCGCGCTGCGAATGCGACCTGGAATTTATCGCAGTGGAAGACGGGGTCAGCATTCTTAACCGTCTGCGCATCGAAAAGGATCGCACTAAGGCAGATGTTATTCTGGGAATTGATGATGCACTCATCGAAGAAACCCGCCGTGAAGATTTGGTTACCCCCCATCAACTGCCTCTTGATGGCCTGAAACAAGAGCTGCAATGGCAGGATGAGGATTTCCTGCCGATCGACTATGGCTACTTCGCCTTTATATACGACAGCCAGAAGATCACTACTCCGGCCTCTTCTCTCAAGGAGCTGATCGAATCTGACGCCAGCATTATCTATCAGGACCCCCGTACCAGCACACCGGGCCAGGGGCTGATGCTCTGGGTCAAATCAGTATACGGAGAGCAGGCAGACCTGGCCTGGCAGCAATTAGCTCCCCATACCCTGACTGTCACCAAAGGCTGGTGGGAAGCTTACAGCCTGTTTCTGAAAGGCGATGCCGACTACGTATTAAGCTATAACACCTCACCGGCCTATCATGTAGTAGCTGAAGGCAAGGATCAGTATCGCGCTGCGCTCTTCAGTGAAGGACATATTGCGCAGATTGAGGTCGCGGCAATTACCCGGGTCAGCAAAAATCCGGAGCTGGCACGGGACTTCCTGGCCTTTTTAGTTTCAGCCGATGCCCAGGCGATTATTCCCACCAGCAACTGGATGCTGCCGGTCATTGATAGCGTGGCTCTGCCTGAAGTATTTAACCAGCTGATCGCCCCAGAGCGGATCGGATTCACTCCCACCGAAGTAGCACAGCAACGCCGTAACTGGATCAGGGAATGGCGCAGCGAAACCTCGCGCTAGCCCAAGTCTGATGCCGATTAGAATTGCTGCAGGGTTAGCGCTGACCGCTGTCGTTCTGATGACTGTACTGGCCTTTCAGGGGCTGATTGGTCTCAGCAATGAAGGGCCTGACTGGTCGCTGCTTAGTGACCCCTACTTTCATCAGATTCTGCAATTTACCTTTAAGCAAGCACTGCTCAGCGCCCTGATCTCGGTACTGCTGGCCTGGCCTGTCGCCCGGGCTCTTTTTTATCTGCCAAATCTGCCGGGACGTCGCTCCTTTCTCGGCCTGTGCCTGCTCTGCTTTGTGATGCCTACACTGGTGCTGATCACCGGGCTGGTCGCATTACTGGGGCGCTCTGGACTGGCTACTCCGCTGCTTGATGCAATTACGGGAGAACAATGGAATCTCTACGGCCTCAACGGCATTCTGCTGGCCCACATATTGTTGAATATGCCTTTTGCTGTACGAGTGTTCTACCAGCAACTGCAGGCTATTCCCGATAGCAGCTGGAAACTGGCAGCCCAATTGAAACTTACAGAGTTTCAACGGCTAAAAATAATTGAATTACCGACACTGCGGCACACCGCCCTGATGCTGTCCGGCTTTATATTCATACTCTGTTTTAACAGCTTTGCGATTGTCCTGACCCTAGGTGGCGGCCCCCGCTCCACTACCCTGGAAGTCGCCATTTATCAGGCGCTGAAATATGACTTCAACATCCCGGAAACCCTCACACTGGCGTGGACCCAGCTGCTTATCGCCGGTAGCCTTTACCTGCTGATTTCACGACTAGGCACAACCGCATGGTTATCGCTGGATACTGACTGCAGGGAACACACGCCCGCAGCCAAAGGCAGCGGCAAACGCCTGCTACAGTTAACCTATTTCACCGCCTGGCTGGCGCTATTACTACCTATACTTGCGCTGTTTCCAGGACTGCTACAGGATGAGCTGAGCCGGTTTGAGCTGAACGAGCTTGTGCAGCCCACTCTGATCAGTATTGGCCTGGGGGTAACTGCCGCATTGGCAGGCATAATGTTGGCTTACCTGACGCTGCAACCGGTGCGTGACGCAATTATCAGCGGCCATCGTCATCGTCAGGTATTGTTCGAGTGGCTTGCTGTGCATAACCTGATCGCACCCGCCATGGTGGTATCCGTAGGGCTGTTTGTGTTTCTGCTGCCCCTGATGGACCTGGAACGATGGGGGATGCTGTGGGTGGCGTTATTGAATACCGCGGTGGTCTTACCCTTCGCAATCCAAAAGCTAAAGCCCCGGCTGCTGCAGTTCGACAGCCAATACCACTTGCTGACCCGCTCTTTGAAACTGAATCAGTGGCAACGTTTACAGATAGAGTGGCCCTTCCTGCGATCGGTACTGGCACCGACTTTCGCTCTGGTTCTGGTGCTGGCTATGGGTGATGTGGCGATATTTTCCATCTTCGGCACACAGGACTGGACCACCCTGCCCTGGCTGATTTACGGCTACGCGGGTACCTATCGAATAGCGGAGGCAAGCCTGGCATCGCTGTTACTTTTGGCGCTTTGCGCGCTGATCCTGTGGGGGATAGAACAGCTACAAAGTACAAGAAAACGCAGCGATAAAAAGCCCCCAATTGAGGGAACTCACCATGCTTAAGATAGACAATCTGACACTGGAGCGTGACAACCAGTTGCTAGCCTATAATTTCGACGTTCAGGAGGGGCAGATACTGGCCATTCAGGGGCGCAGCGGGGTTGGCAAAACCAGCTTGTTTAGCGCTATAGCAGGCTTTCTAAAACCCCGCTCCGGCAACATTCTCTGGCGTGGAGAATCTTTACTGAAGCTGAAAATCGAACAAAGACCGGTGAGTCTGTTATTCCAGGACATCAACCTGTTCGAACACTTGAGTGTGAAAGAAAATCTCTGCCTGGGTTTTTCGGGTGATGCTCCCTATGAACAGCTACTTGAAGCAGCTACACAGCTCAATGTCGACCAGCAACTGAATAAACGACCTGGCGGACTATCAGGCGGACAGCGTCAGCGCATCGCCCTGATCCGAACACTGCTACGCCCCGAGCCTTTGATATTACTGGACGAGCCCTTTGCCGAACTGGATCCTAAGACCCGTGAACTGGCAACTGAATGGACCCGTAATACGGCAAAGGCCAATGGCAAGACAGTACTGATGGTGACCCACCAGGCCGAAGACGTGGAGCGAGTGGCTGACCTTTGTTTAGATCTGGACCGGGCCAACTGACAAAAATGCAGCGCTGCAAAATGATCGCTTTTTTATGTCTGAAAGCCAGCTAGGTAAGGGGCTCCTTCCATAAACCCTCAGCCAGCCTCAAGCACAAAAAATATCATGACATTGTGATATTGACGCTTGTCTGTTTTATACAACGTTAACGTAGAATACGCGGTTTACAGTAATTCCCCCGGACGATGGAGCTATAAACGCATGTGGATCCTGTTTACCTTACTGGCGGCATTTATGCAGTCATGGCGCAATGCTTGTCAAAGCCGTCTGAGTAAAGAGGTCAAAGTTGCCGGGGTGACACTCGCCCGTTTCTTATGGGCAGGGCCGATAGCGTTGGTCTATTTAACCTGCCTGTACGCCTGGCATAATCCGGGTATTCCCGAGTTCAGCCAGCTTTTTATACTGTTTGTATCAGGTGCTTCAGCCATGCAGATCCTGGCGACGGGGCTTATGGTTAAACTGTTCAAGCTACAGAATTTTGCCATCGGCGCAGGCCTTGCCAAGAGTGAGGCCATTGTTGCTGCGGTGCTCGGGGTCCTGTTTTTTGGCACTTCACTGTCATTGCTTGGCTGGGCCGGTGTGGTTCTCGGCGCCTTAGCGGTGTTTTTTATGAGCAGCAGACAAGGATTGAGAAGCCTGTCACTGAAAACAGTGGCTATAGGGCTTTGTTGCGGCACTTCATTTGCGTTAACGTCACTCTGGGTACGTGAAGCTAGTCTGAGCTTAGACGTGCCTTTCCCCTATAGTGCAGCCTGGGTGCTGGTGTTCGTGATAGGTATTCAAACCTTGGTACTACTAGCCTATCTGGGAACGCAGGACAGAGACACGCTTAAGGCTTTGTGGCTACGCCCTAAACTGACTTTGCTAACAAGCGCCACCAGCTGTGTCGGCTCAATCGGCTGGTTCAGCGCCATGTCACTGCAGGCAGTACCTTATGTTAAAACCTTAGGCCAGGTCGAAGTCTTCTTTACCCTGTTGATAGCAACCTTTTGGCTTAAGGATAAGGTGCGCGTTAAAGATATACTGGGATTATTCCTTATCGCGGTGGCTGCCATCATGGTGATGTGGAGTTAGCCTGTTTATGCAGAAATACTTACCCCATATTTCTGTTGATAACTCTGTGGAAACTTTGGGCAGAAGATAGCCGGAGAGCAACCAGGACTGGGCTTTCAGCTGTAGTTCAATCTATGACCATAAACGAGATTCAGTGCAGACTTCATTCAGGATCATTCCCCCCTGTTCAGATCCAGTCTCTCAGCCGCCATAGCCAACGGTGGATGTTGGTAACATACCCTTGAAAGCGTCGGCAACAGCCTGAAACACCGGTTTCAGGTCAAACACATAAATGGCCAGATAGAAAAGCGCCATTAACAACATCACACTAAACATAAACCGCAATAATTTCTCAATACCCATGTTTTTTTTACTCCGTTACGGGCCCAAAGATCTTTTTCTTGATAAGTAACCTGCGAATACGCCCCTTAAGCATAGCTACAACTGATGGTTTGGCACTGCCTGGAAGCTAGTCGGCAAGTTTGCGGGGCTCGACCCTGGAGTGGAACAGGAACTGGCCATCACGCACCTGCATCACAATGGCACTTTTCACGGGATCACCGGAACCGGGGTAGGTCACATCGCCAGTTATCCCAGGATAGTTATTGCTCGCCGCCAGACCGTCACGAATAGCCTGCGGAGTGATACTGTGCTGAGTTTTAACAGCCTGCAGTAATAAACCGAAGGCATCATAGGTCAGCGCGGCGATATCATCCGGCGCACGGCCATATGCCAGCCGATATCGGCTGA
Source organism: Amphritea sp. HPY (assembly GCF_050870985.1). Taxonomy (NCBI): domain Bacteria; kingdom Pseudomonadati; phylum Pseudomonadota; class Gammaproteobacteria; order Oceanospirillales; family Oceanospirillaceae; genus Amphritea; species Amphritea sp. HPY. The sequence continues at coordinate 3,733,051 of NZ_CP194015.1, forward strand.
CAAACTCCCGTGCCATGGAGTCGGTACTATCGCTAGTATAGTGAGTGCTGAAATATGCACCTTCGATGATACGGCGATGAACCGTCGGAATCTGAGCCCAGCTGTCGCTGCCCAGTAATTGCAACTGAAGGCCTGATGCTTTCGCCTGGCGCACCTGACCGGGCACCTCGTTGTGGTAGTTCGGCAGAAACAGCGCCGGACTCCCGCTGGCACCGATCCGGGCCAGATGTTCTCTGACATCAGGGGCATCCCGGGTATAGGACTCAAACGCGACGACCTCGCCGCCCAATGCTTCAAAGGTGGTTCTGAAAACCTCAGCAAGACCCCGGTTATACTCGCTGGAAATGTCGAACAACAGGGCGACGTGTTGCAGCTTCAATTCTTCACGGGCGAACCGCGCCATAATCCGGCCCTGAAAGGTATCGATAAAAGCGACCCGGAACACCCAGTTTTTGTCGCGCGTAGTATCAGGATGGGTCGAGCCGGGACTGATCAGCGGAATTTCTGCCCGCTCAGCTACTCTTGCTGCGGGAATAGCATTGCGGCTTACCTGAGGGCCGACAATCACGTTGACGCGGTCACGATTAATCAACTTCAGGGCCGCACTCACCGCCATTGACGCCTGGTCCTGGTTATCCTCAATCAGCAGTACCAGCCGGACCGGTTCCCCGGCGATTGATAATGCGCCACTATCATTGATCTCCTGCAAAGCTAACTGAGCCGCCTCAACCGAGGATTTCCCCACCTTGGATAGCGGCCCGGTGATTGGCGCAATCAGACCGATTCGCAGCTCCGTGCCGTTCTTTTCCTGATCACTGCAACCAACCAGAATCAAACTCAGGCTCAGGCTCAGAAAAGCCAGAGCAATTAATCGAGTTATCCTGGTCAACCTGTGCATATAACACTCCCATATCGCCAACGGTTCAGAAGCAATATTGCGCAGCGATCACTTATGCCCTTGCAAGATATACGTGTGCATCTTGCCTTTGCCTTTTACCTCAATCAGGCCACGGTCTTCAAAGTCATACTGGTCCTTGAGGTAGTTATAGGTCGTTTCTGTTACCTGTATCCGATCCTTCAGGCCCTGGGACTCCATCCTGGCGGCGGTATTTACCGCATCTCCCCATATATCGTAGATGAACTTCTTAGTACCTATCACGCCAGCGACTACCGAACCGCTGTTAATTCCTATCCGCATACGCAGCTTGGTGCCGTGATTACGGTTAAAATCTTCAATCACCACCAGCATATCCAACGCCATATCCGCTATGGCTAAAGCATGATCGTCCCTTGCCACAGGAAGCCCTGCACCGATCATATAAGCATCACCAATAGTTTTAATCTTTTCTAACCCGCGCGACTCGCAAAGCTGATCAAACTCCGAAAATATTTCATTCAACAAACCAACGACTTCACGGGCCGGAAGGTCAACTGACATCGGGGTAAAATTGACAATATCGGCGAACAGGATAGTTACATCAGAGAAGTTGTCGGCGATAGTTTCTTCACCTTGTTTAAGCCGCTGAGCAATAGGGCCAGGCAGAATATTGAGCAGCAGTTGCTCAGACTTCTGCTGCTCCACTGACAACTCTTCAAGCGTGCCCTTCAAACGATCAATCATGTGGTTAAAGTTATCCGCCAGGGTTCCGGTTTCATCCTCTGTCAGCACCGGGGCCCGCTGACTCAGATCACCGGCGGCTATTTTGTGGGTTGTCTCTGATACCGCCAGTATTGGACGAGCGATCTGACGGGTAATCAGATAAATGCCCACAGCCAGCATCGCCACAGCCAACAGGCCGAGGAGCAGCATCATCCTGGCCAGTCGGGTAGCAGGCTGCAACGCTTCGCTCACAGGAATCTCGGTAAGCAGTGCCAGCTCCAGCGCCGGTAACCAACGATAGCTGCCGACCACCAGTTCCCCGGCATAGTTACGATAGATTCCCGACCCTGCTTTGCCTTTAACTGCCGCGTCGATCCCTTCGCTATGTACCCCCCGGGGTTGCGCTTGATCGCGCATGTATGCGGTCGCCAGAAAACGGCTATGGGCATCAACCAGATATGATTCTCCCCGCTCGCCCAGCCCCGTACGCTGACTGACAATATCGACCAGTACCGGTATTCGAACATGCGCTGCGAGTACGCCAACCGACACTTCGTTAGGTCCCAGCAAAGGCGTGGCCACGGTCAGGGTTGCTAAGCCGTAATCCGGTGATGGATAGACCGGCTGGATATAAGGCTTGCGCCGTCCCTGGGTAAAATACTTATAGCTGAGGTGATACTCACCTTCATGGCTGGAATTAGTGGAAAAGAACACCTTGCCACCCGTTTTGCTCAACAGCAGGATCTCGGTCAGATCCGAGCCTGCTGCAGCACCATAGTGAAGGAAAGTCGAACGAAATAAACTATCGGCCATTCTCATATAGGCCGCTTGATAAGCCATCGTTCCCGGTGACTGCTGCAACAGCCGGAACACATTTTTTTGTAGACCATCAAGAGCAGAGATCCCCTGCACAATCTCAATCTGATCTTTCATAAAGCGGTTAATCTGTTGCTCTTTCTGATCGGCAATCAGCTCGAACCGGGCCACGGCCATGCCTTTAAGGGTATCCGCAGACAGCAAAAAAGACGCTGCGGCTAAAAACATCACCACTGGTATAGAAACAAACAGAAAATAGGCTGTCATCCGGGCCTTCAAATGCTTTTTCAGCAGCCCCATACCATTAGCCTCATATAAAAATTTACCGCCGCCAACCACACCTAAAGGGTAGCGGACTTTTTCAGACACCGGGGAGAATCAACGCCGGGGCCTGCCGCCTGAGCTAATATTAGTTTAAATACGCCTGAGGCTTACGCAGTTAGCAAAGCTATTGAAGCCAGGCAACAGACCGATTCAGCGCTGCAACAACAGATGATGAGTACAGTTTCAGCAGTGACGCCCAGGAGGAATTGCAGATGCACGATAAGGGTTCCGGGCAGTGTTCAGGCCTGAGCCAATCTTCCCGACGCCGGCTATCCCGCCGCCGTATACTCCAGCAGGCAGGCTGCGCGGCCATACTGGCCCTGCCTCTTGGTCTGCTTCGGGCACAGCCTGATAACAAGGCGATCAGAATAGGGGTCATGGGGCCCTTCACCGGCCCCGCCAGCCAGACAGGGCAGGCAATCCGGCAAGGCGCCATTATGGCTCTGGAGGACGCCCGGGCTGAAGGGGAAGTCCCGGTAGCGGTCGATAATAAATTACAGGATATCGATCTGGTCTGGATCGACAGTGCCTCAGATCCGGACACTGCGGTTAACAATATGATCAGGGCTGTTACCCAGCATGACGTGGGCCTGTTACTCGGAGGCTGGCATTCAGCCGTGGCGCTGGCGGTTATGGATGCTGAAGTCCCCTATCAGATCCTGCACCTTGGTCACCTTGGAGAATCTGAGACAATAACCGATAAAGTGCGCAACTCCCCCGGCATGTACCGGGGCTGGTTTAAGGGCTGGCCATCCCCATCGAAGGTTACTGCACTGTATGGCGAGCCGTTACAGCATTTTCAGAATAAGGGGTTATGGCAGCCCGAAAACAATAAAGCGGCGGTGATGGTGGAAAACTCCACCTTCGGCAGAAGTTGGGGAGATGCCCTGCGCGATAGTCTGAAGCAGGCAGGTTTGGAGCCTCTCCCCTACGACCTGACTGAACTTACACAAACTGACTTTCATTCCCTGCTGGACAAGTACGAACGGGAACAGGTCTCTCTGGTCGCGATGACAACAACCGGCAGTGCCGCCGCGACCAGTTTCGTCAGACAGTTCCGCCAGCGAAAAATTAAAGCTCTGCTACTGGCACATGGCCTGCGATGGTTTGAAAACTGGTATGAACTCACCGCTGACAGCTCAGATTTTATAATCACCATGGACTCGGCAATGCCCATCGCCCTGTGGCAACAATGGTGGGTACGCCGCTATAGTGCCAGATTTAAGCAACCGCCCAGCATTGCGGCCGCCGGTTTGCATTACGATTACACCCGAATGGCGATCAGGGTACTGAATTCTGCCTCTACCCTGAATCTCGATGAGCTGACAGAAGCGGTCTACCGAACCCCTTATCGCGGGGTATGGAATCGCTACCGTTTCGTCAGCGACGCAACAATCAGGGAACAGGAGATCCACGAGGTGGTTACCGGCAAGTTCATGGAAGGTTTCTTTTTCCCGATGGCGCAGCTATTTGGTGGTCAGGGCAGAATTATCTGGCCGCCAAAATATGCTGAACAGCATTTCCGTGCCCCTCCCTGGCTCTAGCCCGGGCATATTTTTTGAAGGCCAACACAATGTCTACAGGTTTCTATCTCAGCAATTATTCCAAAGCCCCCCCTGTCGAAGGCCAGCACTATGCATGAAACATTCTTCCTGGTACTTGGCCTGGTCGGGCTACTCACTGTCGCCAGTTTGCTGCTGCCGCTGGCCAACCGCATCAGCTTTCCCTACACCGTGCTGCTGGCACTTGCCGGCGGCATACTCGGCGCAATCACGATGGCAATGGGGGAAGGCACACATCCGACTATTCTGAGCGACTTTCTCAGTTCCCTTCAGGCATTGGATATCACCTCGGATGTGGTGTTCTTTGTCTTCCTGCCGGCGCTGATTTTTGAATCGGCCCTGAACATTAACGCCCGTCACCTGATGGCCGATATCGGCCCGATCTTGCTGCTGGCCGTGATTGGATTACTCATCTCTACACTGTTAGTGGGAGTTTCGATCTGGAGTCTTTCCGGTATGGGCCTGGTCATCTGCTTACTGGTAGGCGCTATCGTATCTGCCACCGATCCGATCGCTGTGATAGCCATTTTCAAGAACCTGGGCGCGCCGAAACGGCTGACCATTCTGGTAGAAGGGGAAAGCCTGTTTAATGATGCCACCGCGATCGTCGTTTTCACGATCCTGGTCGCAATTCTGACTAAAGGCGCCGAGGCTACCCTGCTGTCGGCGACCGGACGTTTCCTGACGGTATTCCTTGGCGGCATTCTATTGGGGCTGATCACTGGTTGGTTATTCGCCACCATTATCGGTCGCCTGCGCAACCTGCCTCTGGTCGAGATAACCCTGACTATCTGCCTGGCTTATCTGAGTTTCATGTGGGCTGAGCATTACCTGCACGTATCCGGCGTAATGGCCGTAGTCACCGCCGGACTAATGATAAACTCCTTTGGCCGCACTAAGGTCTCCCCCGAAACCTGGCATGCCCTGACCGAAACCTGGGAAGAACTGGCATTCTGGGCCAACTCCCTTATCTTCTTCCTGGTGGGTCTGCTGGTGCCGAAGGTTCTGTCCGATATCTCCGGCGCCAGCGCCATCGCCCTGCTGGCCCTGACTGTCACCGCCTTCCTCGCCAGAACACTGGTGCTCTTCGGCGTGCTTCCGTCGATGAACCGGCTTGGCTGGGGGCAGCACATCAGCCCGGCATTCCGCACCGTGATGCTATGGGGCGGATTGCGAGGTGCCGTATCTTTAGCACTCGCGCTGGTCATTCTGGAATCACCGGGTATCAGTCCCGAGGTGCAGCAGTTTATTGCAGTACTGGTCACCGGCTTTGTCTTATTTACCTTATTCGTCAACGCACCGACGATGGGCATGATGATGCGTTTCTTTAAGCTTGATCACCTGCCTCCGGCGGAGCAAGCTATCCGAAACCGGGTGATGGCACTGACGCTGTCTCAGGTTCGTACCGGGCTGGAACAGGCTGCTGATGATGAAAAAATTGCTCCCCGAATAGCCTCTGCGGTCGCTGACGATTACCATCAGCGCTTATCAAACATTGAAGCTACTATGGCGCAAGCCGGCCACTTGCCCGATGAGATGATGCAACAGGTCGGTCTGGCTACCCTGGTCAATTACGAACGGGAGCTATACCTGAAACGGTTCTCCGAAGGGCTGATATCAGCCAGTATTACCCGCACTCTTATGGCTCAGGCCGATGACCTGCTGGACAGCGTTAAGGAAAACGGGATCGCCGGCTACCAGCAAACCCTGGAAAAACAGTTAGGTTTCGGCTCTCTGTTGCGGGCAACGCTGTTACTACAGCGTCGTCTGGGCCTGAGCTGGCCGCTGGCACGCTCACTGGCAGACCGTTTCGAGGTATTGCGGGCGACTAAAATCGTACTTAACATACTTATCAGCTATAGCCGGGAACAAACTCCATCTCTGCTGGGTAAAGCAACCGCAGATCAGCTGTTGCAGCGCGTAAGTGATCGTCTGGTGCATACCCGCCAAGCCCTGCAGGCATTAGAGCAGCAGTATCCAGACTATGCCAAAACCTTGCAGCAACGCTATCTGGCGCGGACGGCTCTGCGCCTGGAGGAAGCAGGCTATCGCCGCATGCTCGATGACCGGGTGATCAGCCAGGAGATATTTAATGGTCTGGTAAGAAATCTGGACCAACGCAGCCACACCCTGCATCGTCAACCACGTCTGGACCTTGGATTAGAGCCTGACAAACTTGTCGCCAAAGTCCCCTTCTTCGATAACCTGCCACCCGACCGACTCGCAGCCATCGCCCGGTTGCTAACCCCCCTGTTGGTGATTCCAGGGGAGCGAGTGATCCGTAAAGGTGAGCCCGGTGATGCAATGTACTTCATCTCCAGCGGTGCTATACAAGTTGCAGTCGAGCCGCAGCCGGTATTTCTGGGCAGCGGTGACTTCTTCGGTGAATTGGCATTACTCACCCGGGCTCCTCGTAATGCCGATGTCATCGCCATGGCCTACTGCCAGCTATTGGTCCTGCAGAGCCAGGATTTCCAGCGACTACTGGCAGCAAATCCCAGCCTGCAGGAGCAGATACACCGGGTTGCCCGTGAGCGCCTCGGTGTAGAAATAGTCTCTGGCAGCAACGAGCAGGTATCAGCTCCGGAGGCAGATAATGGAACAGATCCAGCTATACTATCTAACAACCCAGCTAACAACCCTGCTGCTCCCCCTGCTGACACCCGGACCATCACAGAGGACCCTATGAAGGATCAAAGTCTGGCGCATAAAAATCCTATGAATGAAGCGCGCTTCTGTGCACTTTATGCACGCAGCAGCCATTCAGGCAGAGCGGACGGCTCTGTTCCTCTCTATGACGAGCTGATCAGGCTGTATAACGAACCCCATCGGCACTATCATGCCGCCCGTCACATCGAGCACTGCCTCAGGGAGTTTGACCTTGCCCGGGAGCAGATGGAAACACCGGATGCCGTTGAGCTGGCACTCTGGTTCCATGATGCAATCTACGACCCTAAGGCGCGGGATAATGAACAACAAAGTGCTGATCTGTTTACCGTCAGGATGGGCGACCGGATCGATGCCAGGCTGGCACAGGAAGTGGTTGAGCTAATTCTGCTTACCCGGCATAAGGAAGTACCACAAACACTGGATGGAAAGTTCACCGTCGACATTGATCTGTCCGGTTTCGGCCAACCATGGCAAGACTGCCTGCAAGACACCAAAGCAATTCGTGCCGAATCGCCCGATATACCGGAGGCAGACTTTTTAAACCGGCAGACCCTGTTCCTCCAGTCACTGCTGGACCGTCCGCAGCTATATACCTCTGCGTTTTTCAGCCAGCGCTATGAAGCCCAGGCGCAAGCCAACATTCATAAGCTGATACAGATCCAGAAGCTTGATCCGTAGACTCGGGCAGGATAGTTTACCGCTTATACTTACCTGCCCCTTTAGATCTGCCTTTACGGGATTTAGGCTTCGACGATTTTTGATCATCCGCCTTGTACGCCAGTTCAAACTCAATCTTGCGCTGATCCATATCGACCCGTACGACCCGAATATTGATCTTATCGCCGATACTGAAACTAGCCCGGGTTCGCTCGCCGACTAAACGCTGTTGCGCCGCATCAAACTGGTAGTAATCATTATTCAGCGCGGTGACATGCACCAGGCCTTCGACCTGAGTATCATCCAGTTCAATAAACAGCCCGAAGTTAGTCACACTGCTGATGACTCCGGGGAAAATATCGCCAACGTGATCCTGCATATATTCGCATTTAAGCCAGGCTTCGACATCCCAGCCAGCCTTGTCGGCACGACGGGATACCAGTGAGCAATGCTCCGCCAGATTCTTCATTTTTGATAGGTCATAAGGGTAACTCTTGCCCGCTTCAAGGGGCGCGGCACTTTTAACCCGATGCACAGGATCCGAACCGACACCGGTCACCTTTTTCAGCACCCGGCGCAGCGCACCGCCACTCTCAGTACGACGAATCACCGAGCGAATAGCACGATGTACCAGCAGGTCTGGATAGCGACGGATTGGCGACGTAAAGTGCGCATAGGCGGGATAGGCCAGACCAAAATGCCCCTGGTTATCCGAGCTGTATTCCGCCTGGCTCAGGGAACGTAACATCATAGTACGGATAATTTGCGCATCGTTGCGCTCGCCGATACTGCTCAGCAGGCGATCATAATCGGCCGGCGTTGGTTTATCACCGCCTGTCAGATTAAGGCCTCTTTCACTGAGGAATTCCCGCAAATTTGTCAGTTTTTTATCTGCCGGTCCTTCATGTACCCGATACAGCGCCGGCATATTCAGCTTTTCCAGAAAGCGAGCGGTCGCTACGTTGGCACAGAGCATAAACTCTTCGATCATCTTATGCGCGTCGTTACGGACCACCGGCACGATCCGGTCAATTTTCCGATCTTCGGTAAATTTAAACTGTACTTCCTGCTTTTCAAAATCGATCGAGCCACGTTTGGTACGGGCTTTGCGCAGTGCCGCGTATAGCTGGTGCAGCGTATGAATGTCCGGCACGACAGCCGAATGCTTCTGGGCTGTCTTCTTACCCAGCCCCGACTCCGGGGTCGATAGCAAAGCGCCTACCTGAGTGTATGTTAACCGGGCATGTGAATGAATTATGCCCTCAGAGAACTTATAACTGGTCATTTTACCGGCGCTGTTGATCGCCATTTCACAGACCATCACCAGTCGATCGACATGGGGATTCAGCGAGCACAGACCATTGGACAGCACTTCCGGCAACATAGGCACTACATGACCTGGGAAATATACTGAGGTGCCTCGTTCTTCCGCTTCCTGGTCCAGTGGGCTGTCTGGCACCACATAGTGCGATACATCGGCGATCGCAACAAACAAGCGCCAACCACCGGATTTTCTTTTTTCACAATACACCGCGTCATCAAAATCGCGGGCGTCTTCACCATCGATAGTGACAAACGGCAGGTCTCTGAGATCTGCACGGTGTTGTTTATCGGCATCACTTACTTCATCACCCATCGCTGCAGCTGCTTTAAGTGCATCCTGAGGCCATTTATGGGGAATATCATGGCTGCGGATAGCAACATCGATCTCCATGCCCGGCGCCATTGAGTCGCCAAGCAGTTCAACAACCCGCCCCGAGGCATTGAAGCGATTACAAGGGTATTCGATGATCTCAACGGTGACATACTGCCCCGCTTGCGCGCCCTTTAGCTGGTCATCTGCAATATCGATCTCATTCCGGATACGGCTGTTTTCAGGCTGCAGAAAGAAATCGCCATCCTCAAACCTCAAACGACCAACAACCTGAGTCGTATTTTGCTCAAGTACATTGATAATCCGACCTTCCTGACGTCCACGACGATCGACACCGCTCACCCGAACCTGAACCCGATCACCATCAAATACTTTTAGCATCTGGCTATCGTGTAAAAACAGATCGTCACCCGGGCCATCCAGCGTCAGAAATCCAAAGCCATCGGGATGCCCGATCACCCGGCCTTCAAGCAGGTCTTCTTCACGCAGTAAGCTATAACCATTACGCGGATCAAACGCTAATTGTCCATCGCGCTCCATCGCCCTGAGACGACGCCTTAGCGCTTCTTTTTCTTCACTTTCGAACAGTTGCAGCACATTACCCAACTGCTCCCGGTTTAACGTTTTACCAGGTTCGTCGAGCAAGCCCATAATGTATTCGCGACCCGGAATCGGGTTGCTGTATTTTTCAAAATCTGCAGCGTTAATCGCTGCTTTAGAGTCTTTACTCATCTTTTTTCTCAAATAAAGCAGCCTCAAGCTTTGCCCTGGTAATTTGTTAAAACCACTGCCGCAGCAGGTCATATAGACGGGGAAAAGTATCTCGGCTGATTTCACTCAACTCGGTTAAGTGATTTAAATTAGGAGGGTATTCAAAACAGCTTATGTTCGCTCAGGTGCTGTGCGTTTAGCCTTAATCTGAATACCATAAATTATTTATGCTGAGGTTCTTAATATATTAGCTCAAGCATGTGACACATATATTTACTCTGCCGCCGTCTTTGCTTTCTGCAAATCAGTGCACCGGCGAACAGCTTTAGCCTGAGCTTTTCCCCTCGGCTAAGCATGGTCTGAACAATAGCCACAGCATGAGCAACAACATCACGCCCTGATCACTGTTCTATCCGATTCTGACCCGGTATTTTATTCGGCATTTTTTTAGCATAGCCTCAACACCCAATAAAACAGTATTCTGGCATATCGAAAAAGGGACAGAAAAGAACGTAGATAGCGAAAAATAAGACTGGGATTTAAAACGGAGGGACGAGAATACTAAGTGTAATACAACGACAACAAATGGTTAAAAAATAGACTTCTTCTAAGCTGCACCTCACTATATAGAGTTACTGCGCGTTGTCAACGCATCGATTTTAAAAGGTTTTTTCTGGCAGGCTGATTATCCCGGCAGAAAATCATCTGAGTATAATTTATTCAATGTCGTTATCCCTACCCCTGACCGGCTGCAGCAACCGTTAATAGTTTTCTATCCCAGCCTTGAGTGACCGGTTTTTCCCCGGTAAAGTGCATGCCTCTCTCCATTTATATTGTGATCTATATGACTGAAATTATTCTCTTCGTTGTGGTTGCCGCCATTGCCATCCTGCTTTACAAAAACAAAGAAAGAAACAAGAAGCTGGCCGCCGAAAACATCGCCGCTGGCAGCGCCTTTCTGGCAAAAAATGCAGAAGATCCCGACGTCGTTACCACAAATTCAAGACTGCAATATAAAGTACTTCAGGCCGGCACTGGCGAGCAGCACCCTTTCGCTACCGATAAAGTAACAGTGCATTACCACGGCACACTGATTGATGGTCGGGTATTTGATAGTTCAGTTGATCGCGGTGAACCGATCGCATTCGCCCTGAATCAGGTAATCAAAGGCTGGACCGAAGGGGTACAGTTAATGGTTGTTGGCGAGAAGCGCCGCCTGTTTATCCCCAGCGAACTGGCCTATGGCCTGAGTTCTACAGGTATTATCAGCCCGGGTTCTACATTGATCTTTGATGTCGAACTGCTGGCGATTAATAATTAGCCACGACATAACCTCAGCCCCTTGCAGGAACAATCTCAGAGGGGCCGGGTAAGCTCCAGCTTAACGGACAACAAACACCGACACACTGGCATGAGATGCTACATAGCCGGCGTTTGAAGAAAAAACATACTCGATCAGACCCGGTACGTGCGAAGCCATTACAATAAGGTCTGCACCGAGCTCTGTCGCGGTCTGCATCAGCTTTGCATCCAGATCCACCGCGGGGTCATGGCTGATAACCGCCCAGGATGTTACTTCAGGCAGGCCATGTTTATCCGCTTGTTGCTGTGCAAACAATTCCAGCTGATTTGCAAACTCATCCGGATTATGCGCAATTTCACTGGGCAGTGCTGATGATACTCCCACATAGCAAACCGGAATCTGATACATCCGGGCAAGATCTGCCACCGTTGTCAGCGCCTTACCCAGATGGTCAATGTGAACCAGATCCACCGGTACCATTATTTTCTGATAGTTTACCCGCTGACTCTCATCTTTATGATCCATAGCAAGCCTCCTCATACCCGGTCTGAAATAGCTCGGGGAAAAACCAGTTAGTCTGCTTAGAAGTGTTACAGAGGATTGGAGAAGAACAAGTTCAGCCACTGGAAAATACCGCGCAGCTCAATAGCCATGTTCTGAGATTACTGAGGTGGTGAAACGACAGAATAACCTGTCTCCTCAATTTGGGCAGCATTCATCGGGGAAAGCTTTGTATAGCAGTACCCCATGATCAATACTCAGCAAACATGTGATGCAAAGTCAGGCGACACTCTGCAAGCCACTAATTCTAAAAACAACTAATAAAGCAACGGACGTGCAGCTGATTGCTTGCCAGTAGTACCACTACCAAGGCTTTAATCATATCGTCTGTTACCATCCCCCTCAGAATTTAAGAGGGGATATAAACTACATAAATTGTAGTTTTTGGAGGTCTGGGTGAAATCGTTTAATAACTTGAAAATAAGTAGAAAATTACTGATCAGCTGCCTGCTGATCGGTTTAGTGCCTTTTGTAATACTGGCTTCTATTTCCGGTTATATCGCCAGCCACTCCCTTGAAAAGCAAAGCTACCATCAGCTGGAGTCGGTGCGTGGTATAAAGGCCAGGCAGATTGAAAACTTCCTGGCCATTAGCCGAAGGGACACTGAGGGACTAGCAGCACTGGTTCATACAATGATTGAAAATGGAACTCTTTCTGAAGCCCTTGAGAATAAAGATAAAGATCATAAGAATCTGTTTGCAAAGTACCATGACAGCTACGGCTACTATGACCTGTTCATGATTGAACCTGACGGGTTGATATCGTACAGCATCATGAAAGAGTCAGATTATAATACCAATCTGATCACAGGCCCTTACAAGGATAGTAACTTAGGCGAGCTTTTCCGCCAGATCGTTAAAAACGGCACGTATACGGTTATGGATATTCAACCCTATGAGCCGAGTAATGGCGCCCCTGCCGGGTTTACAGGTGCTCCTGTATTCGATGAAGCAGGACAACTGCAACTAATAGTCGCTCTACAGATCCCGCTGGACCCGATCAATGCAATCATGAATCTGCGGGACGGAATGGGTAGTACCGGTGAATCCTATCTGGTTGGTCCTGACCTGCTGCTACGTTCGGATACATTTTTGGATCCGGAAAATCATTCTGTTGTTACTTCGTTTGCAAACCCAGAGTCCGGTAGCGTAAATACTCCTGCTGCAAAAGCAGCCTTGGCAGGCGAAACCACAAGCAAGCTGGTTGCCGACTATAAAGGCAATAAAGTCCTGTCCTCATACACTCAGATAAATGTCGACGGCATCAAGTGGGCGCTACTGGTAGACATCGACGAAACAGAAGCTTTTGCCGCGGTTACCTCTCTGGAAATATGGATTCTGGTAATCGGTCTGATCGGAAGCTTTGCCATCGCTTATATCTCCTGGCGTATATCAGCAGGCATTACCCAGCCGATTATCAATCTGGCCCAGACTATACGCAATGTCGAGCAAAACGGTGATTTTTCGGCCCGTCTTGAGATAATAAATACAGATGAAATTGGTGCTGCAAGTAACGCAGTTAATCAGCTGTTACAGGCAACACAGGACGCCTTAGCAGACACTAAGCAGGTGATGCGAAAAATGGCAGTGGGTGATTTTACCGGCCGGGTAACCCGGGACCTGCGCGGTGAACTGTCTGACCTTAAGCTCGCAATAAACAGCAGTGCAGAACAAACACAGTCCAGTATTAGCACCTTGAGCTTACTGATGCAGCGTTTGTCCAATGGCGACTTTGACACTGAAGTCAGTGGCGAACTGTCCGGCGACTACCAGCACATGGTAGAAGCCAGCCAGCACGCTATGCGCAATATCGGAAACGCCATCAGGGAAGTGAACAGCACCATGGATGCGATGGCAAACGGAAACTTTGAACAACGCATTGAGAGCGAACTTCCAGGACAGTTATATCTGTTAAAACAAAACCTCAACCACTCGCTCGAAGCGATCAGAAAAGCGACTACCGAAGTCGTCACTGTTGCTGAACTGCAGTCACAAGGTAACCTGATCACTAAGGTCAACGGTGATTATCTGGGCCGCTTCGATGAAATTAAATCCGCTATCAATCATGGCCAGCAATCAATGGCAACCCTGGTCAACGAGGTACGTAACTCAGCCAGCGATGTAGCCGGTGCAACCCATGAGATATCCACGGGTAACAACGACCTGTCTGAGCGCACCCAAAGCCAGGCATCTGCGATCGAAGAGACCAGCGTGACTATGGAACAGATAAGCCAGGCGATCCAGATTACCGCTGAAAACGCAGTACAGGCTGATAAGGTAGCTAGCCAGGCAAAACAGGTCACCGCACAAGGTTCTGACGTCATGGTGGGAGCAATCAATGCGATGACTGCGATTCAGCAGTCGAGTAACAAAATCAGTGAGATTACCGGGTTGATTGACAGTATCGCTTTTCAGACCAACCTGCTGGCGCTTAACGCCGCGGTCGAAGCGGCCCGCGCCGGCGATCAGGGCAGAGGTTTTGCAGTAGTGGCCAGTGAAGTTCGCAGTTTGTCACAGAAGTCGGCTAACGCGGCACGGGATATTAAAGTATTGATCGGGGATACCGTAGCCCGTATTGAGGAGGGTACCCAAAAAGTCAGCCAGTCATCTGATGCGTTTGCGAAAGTTGCCGACAGTATCGATGAAGTATCTGTGCTTACCCGTCAGATTACCAACGCCAGCCAGGAGCAGGCGATCGGTATTAATCAGGCCAATATCGCTGTCACTTCCATCGATAAGATGACCCAACAAAATGCAGCGCTGGTTGAGGAAGTTTCAGCGGCGGCGGAGTCCGTCCACGATCAGGCCAAAGGACTCGACGTAATGATGCAACGGTTTGTTACACACGAAGCTGAAGTCAAAAGAGAATGTCAGGCTGAGGCAACAGAAGCAACCGCTCTGAACGGTTAAAGAACCTGACAGACAAAACGACCGGAGGTTACTTCATCACAACCTTGCCGCCAATTATCTTATACGCCGGAACACCCCGTATCAGCGTCTGCCTGGCGAACTCTGCGCCGCAGCCAGGGCAGATACAGGGAGTGACCGTATAGTCTTTGACTATTCGCTCGACAAAGCATTTTACCAGCGCCCCCTTGCCCCCTTTACGATAACGAAACAGCTGGGTGCGACACCGGGCACAATAAATATCGACCCGGGTCTGCGGCCCCTTTCGGTTCGGCTTTGCCATCTCAGACTGACAGGTAGCCTTTACTGCTTTGCAGCAGGTGAGCCATATCCCAGGCGGCCAGCGGTCGGCTAAAATAATACCCCTGCACCTCTTCGCAGTTGTGCTGACGTAAAAACGCCAGCTGCGACTCCTCTTCCACCCCTTCTGCAGTCACACTTAGGCCCAGGTTATGCGCTACAGCGATGATCGCCTGGGTCACCGATGCGTCCCCCGGATCAGTGGTCACATGGGTAATGAAAGAACGATCAATCTTGAGCTTATCGATCGGGAAACGTTTCAGATAACTCAAGCTTGAATAGCCGGTGCCAAAGTCGTCAATCGCAAGATAGACACCTAAGTCTTTGAGCTTATGCAGGGTCTCTACCGAACCATCGACATCGTCCATGAGCATGTTCTCGGTGATTTCAAGTTCCAGGCAATCAACCGGCAAACCCGTATCAATTAATACCTCGTTAACCAGTTTTTCCAGACTCTGCTTGGCAAACTGCCGGACCGAAAGGTTTACTGCAACCCGTATTTCAGGCAGGCCTTCATCACGCCATGCCTTAACCTGGCTACAGGCCTCCCTGAGCACCCATTCGCCAATCGGCGAGATCAACCCTGTTTCCTCGGCAACAGGGATAAATTCTACCGGCGAAACCATCCCCAGCTCGGCACTGTTCCAGCGTAGCAGGGCCTCCGCACCGATAATCCTGCCGGTTTCAAGATCCACCTGAGGCTGATAATTAATTGACAGCTCATTATCATCGATCGCCCGCCGCAAACAGCTTTCCAGTTCCAGCCGGCGTTTCGCCACCACGTTCATCGATTTAACAAACAGCTCATAGCCATTCTTACCGGCATGCTTAACATAATACATCGCGGCATCGACATTTTTCAGCAGGCTATCAACGTCTTCGCCATGGTGCGGGAAGATCGCAATACCGATGCTTGGGGTGACCACCACCTCGTGGCCGGAAAGGTTAATACTCAGCCCTATTGCGTCCAGTATTCGACGGGCAATATTCTCAGCATCTTTCACCTGACCGATCTCGGACAGTAATACGGTAAATTCGTCGCCGCCAAAGCGGGCAATCAGGTTATTGTCTGTGTCATTACGCAACTGACTATCACTGATACTATCGCTGCTGCGCAGGCTTTCGGTTAAACGACTGGCCACTTCTTGCAATAGCTGATCGCCAATGCCGTGACCAAAGGTGTCATTAATTCTTTTGAAGTTATCCAGATCCAGAAACAACACCGCCCCTAAGTGACCATGGCGCTGTGCCCGCTCCATCGCCAGATGCACCCGTTCCCGGAAAACACTGCGGTTAGCCAGCCCGGTCAGGCTGTCAAACCGGGCCAGCTGAAGGACTTTATCCTGCGCCCGCTTCAGCTCTGTAACATCCAGTACGGTACCGGACACCAGCGTCGCAACACCCTTCTCATCATAGAAAATCTCAGCCTGATGCTGCACATTCAGGCAGCTTCCATCGGACTGTTCGATACAATGGTTCCAGCCCCACAGTTGCTTCTCTTCATGGCCTTGCAGCATGCCATGAATCCAGCGGCGGAACTCCATTCGTTCAGCCCTCGGCAGCTTACTGAGAAAGCTACGATAACTGGGTTTTACAACCCCACGACGAACACCCAACATCTGATATAGCTGTTCTGACCAGTAGATCTCATTATTCTTCAGATTCCACTCCCAGTTACCCAGCCGGGCGATACGTTGCGCATTGCCTAAACGCGACTCGCTCTTCTGCAGTTCCTGCAGCTGTTCTGTGGTATCGCTGGCGCGTACCATATAGCGCAGTCGATGCGCCAGGATCTGCCAGTTAAAAGGCTTAGTGACAAAATCAGTGGCTCCCGCCTCATAAGCCTGACGCACCGAATCGATATCATCCTGCCCTGTCGCCATCAGGATCGGCACCAGTTTGCCGCAGGGAAAACTGCGCAGCTGCTGGCAGACTTCAAATCCATTCAGTCCAGGCATTTCGACATCCATCAGCACAATATCCGGCTGAACCGCCTGAAACAGCTCTAGTGCAGCGATTCCATCTTCCGCCTCTATGACAGCGAAGTTTTCTTTTCCCAACGCCTGACGGGCCAGAAGTCGGGCCGTGACATCGTCATCAACCACTAACACTCTGGTCAATTCAACTGTCTCGCTGCTCATTGGAATTTTCTGCATTATTATTCTCTTGGATTTTTATTAATGCCTCCCTGGCACACTGGTATTCTGCTTCAATACCGGCACATAGCTCCGCTGCCCTATCGAGATTATTTTCCCGGCCTACCAACTCCATCGCTTTGCATAACTCAGCTAACTGATGGGCACCCAGATTATAGCTACTGGATTTAAAGCTATGGGCGGCCTTACGCAGCATCTCGGCATCAGCCCGGTCCAGCCCCTGCCTTAACTGTGCAATATCGGCGGGCGACTTTTCCAGATAGGCTTCGATAATACGGTTAAGAAAACTACCGTCATCATCCATCTCCCGTAGCTGCTCAATCGTTTCAGACTGCAGCGGTTCACCCGACTCTGTAAGTAACTGCCCAATGCCATAGGTGGCAGTCGGTTCTTCAACCACGACCAGCGCAGGACTTGTTGCTTCAGGAAGCCAGCGCTGCAGCATTGTCCCGATCTGCGATTTACTGAATGGTTTAGACAGATAATCATCCATCCCCGCGTTGATACAGCGCTGCCGATCATCCAGCATCGCGTTGGCTGTCAGGGCTATGATCGGCAGTCGGGGGGCGCCACGCTCCTGCTCCCCTTGCCGGATTAACTCTGTCGCACGGTAACCATCCATCTCCGGCATCTGACAGTCCATCAACACCAGATCATAGCGCTGTTCCTGCAGCTGATTCAGGGCCTCGATACCGTTCCCGGCCAGGTCAACACTCACCCCCAGGCCGGTCAAAGCCTGCACGGCATATTCCTGGTTAACCAGATGATCCTCGACCAGCAGTACTTTGCCCTGCAATGCCCCCTGCTGAGTAACCGAGCTGATAACCGGCAGTGCATCGGCATTCAGCGCCTGATCGGTTTTCTTCAACTTAAGCCCAAACCAGAACGTGGTTCCGCTACCCAGCTCACTGGTAAAGCCGATACTCCCACCCATCATCTCGATCAGTTGCTTGGAGATAGCCAGGCCTAAGCCGGTGCCGCCAAAGTTACGGGTGGTCGAACTGTCTGCCTGGGAGAACGACTCAAATATTGCATCCTGATGCTCCGGTGAAATACCGACACCGGTATCCCGCACCCGGATCTGTAACGACAGCTCCGTCGCTGACTGATCAAAAATCACCGCCGACACCGAAATTTCGCCACTATGAGTAAACTTAATCGCATTGCCTATAAGATTAGTCAGCACCTGACGTAAACGGGCCGCATCACCCAGCACCTTGGTATTCATCTCTTTGGGCAGGTTACAGCTGAGCTGCAAGCCTTTTTTCCCGGCCTGTGGCGTAAGCACCGTAACCAGGTGTTCGATCAGTTCCTGCAGTTCCAGTGGCCGGTTATCCAGCTTTAGTTTACCCGCTTCAATTTTAGAGAAATCCAGGATGTCATTGATAATATCCAGTAAGCCGGAGCCTGAATATTTGATCATTTCCATGAACCGACGCTGATCACTGCTCAGGTCGGTTTCCAGCACCAGGTCGGTCATTCCCAGGACACCATTCATCGGCGTTCGGATCTCATGACTCATGGTCGCCAGAAATTCACTTTTCGCCTGACTGGCTTTTTCCGCGATCTCTTTTTCACGTCGCGCCTGCTGAATATTCTGGCGAATAGATGACTCCATAAAGACAAAAGAATCCGCCAGACGGCCAACTTCGTCGCGATATTCCATTGCCAGACGTTTAATCTTTATCGTCTCTGGATTTTGCTGACTGAAATCCTGCGTCGGCAAGGCTTTCGCGTAAGAGGACAAAGTATTTAGGGGGCGGGATATACGGAACACCAGAAACAGCGCAGCTCCTAACCCTATAAGAGAGATCAGACCAATAACAATACTCTGTTGCTTAATCAACGCCTTGCCCGGCGCTTCAATCTCAGCCACCGGCACGACAACACCCAGGTACCAGTCAAACGCTTTAAAGTAACTGATAAAGACTTCGACATTACGATCGCCAACAAATGGATCGCTATAACTGATAGCACTCTCGTTATTATCATTGGCGGCAATAATGTTATCCAGCACCGCACTGTACTGAGGCAGCCAGCCGGACCGGTCTTTAAGCTGTTCCAGGTTCTCCCCCGGCGGCGGGATAAGGATCTCTTTATCTCCGTTAAAGAGGAAGGCATAACCGGTTTTAGCTATCTGAATCTTAGTAAAAGTCTGACTCAGGGATGCGACAATAGTATCCATCTTGCGCTGGCTCTCCTGCTCGACATTATCAAAATTGACAATGACAGCCAGCGTCCAGGGCCAGCCCATGACAGGTAGAAAATGCCCCATAAACTTACCCTGCTTTGGACTCCCGGGTTTCTGCCAGAAAAAGATACCACTATCCCCCCGGGGACCCAGTTGATCATCCTTCATCGCCTGGTAAATCAGTCGCCCCTTCACATCCCGAACATCAGTAATCGACATCCCGTCCAGCTCTGACTTACTGTGGGCCAGCACGGTACCATTACGGTCAAACAGGAGTAACTCACCGCTGTTGTAATCGACCTTTCGTAACCAGCTTTTTGCCCGTTGCTGTGCCTCTTCTTCAGACAAATTGGCATAGCTGTTAAGCAACATAAATTCGCGCAGTACCGAGCTGCTCATATTCGCGGTATGTACCATCTCCGCTTTCAGCTGGGTTAACAGCTCAACTTTTTCGCTGATCAGCTGATCATAACTGCGGCGAATGTTCAGATCAGCCAGCTGCAATACGTTTTCCGCTGATGACTGCTCTGCACGTAACATGGCACTGCCAACATCACGCTGAGTAAAGTAAAAGGTTCCCGCCGAAGTCATTACCAACACCAGCAGGATCAGGGCAAGAATCTTAAATTTCAGTGACATAAGGGTCATTCAGGCTGCTCTATCTGCCAGTACAATTTGTCTGCCGCCGCCAGCAGTTCCGCGTTCAGATACAAACCGATATCCTCAGCAGTTTTCATATTCAGCAATACGTTGGAAGAACCCTCAAACACCTGGTTCAGGTTCCTTGGTTTAGCGCCATTGATAATCCGACCAATATTTTGCGCCAGGAACACCCCTTCCGGCCCGACCCCGGCCCGGCGGGCCAGGCTCAGCAACCAGCCGTAACGCACTTCCCGCTCCCCGTTTTGGGAAAACGTCGGGATAGCATTTCGGTTCGCAATGGAAACCAGCGTAGGCGTGGTCCTGGCATTAATTCCCCCCTGTACCGAAACATATATGGCATCAACCTCATGGACCAGTTGTTCAAAACAACGTACCACGCTTTGTTCCGCCTGCTGTTGATCGGCAATATCGCTTTGGGTATAACAAGGCACAATCTCGAACCCCAATTCGATTGATGCTTGTTCCAGCTTGTCCATAGCGGCATAACTTCGGCCATTAACGGTATTTTCAAAGGGCACGCCCAGCCTCTTAAATCCGATCAGTTTATGGAATACTTGTATCTGTTGTGGCAGCAGACCAGGATCATAACTGGCGAACAGATGATCAAAACCGGAGTCATCCAGACTGGAGATGATACCGGAACGCAGTGGATCACTGGTTGATATGACCACCACAGGAACCCGGTGCAGATGATTTGCCAGATCCTGACCGGCCCAGGTACCCATAGCAAAAACCATATCAATATCCTGACTATGATTGAGCCTGGATATCAGGTTATTACGAACCTCACGACGAGCGCGGGCATCCCAGTCTGCCGAGTAGTAGCCATCAGCAACAAACTCCAGACGTTCACTCTCAACATTTTGCGAGACCCAGAGCCATAGAGCCTGACTATCCCGACTGCTGAAATCAGGCAGCTCAACAGGTTCAATCCAGCCCAGCTCAATCAGCCCATCAATAGTCGCAGCCAGATAGCTATAATAATCATCAAACCCGCCGCCCTGATAGTACGCGATACGCCAACGCTGCTGCGGCTCACCCTGGGGGCTACTGCTATACACTTCGGAGCTGGCCTGGGCGGTCAGAGTGAAACAGAGCAGTATCAGCGACAGCCCGGTCAAAATCCTTTTTATCTGTTTCATCATTCTTCAGTATTCCAGGCGTGCAGGTAATAGAAATGGCTGACGGTATATATCATTCGTTTTCCTGAATATCGCGGTAGATCTCATCTGCAGCACCCAGTAGCAGAAGTGGTGGATTGAAGCCGACAATCTCTGCTGTTTTAAGGTTTACCGCCATGCGTGGAGGCTCTTCAAAAAACTGACTCAGTTGATTAGGCTGAGCACCATTGAACACTTTGGCAAAAGTACCCGCATGAAACTCACCGACATAACGGAATCCTGCCTGGGAAAGGCTCAGCAGCAGGCCTTTACTGACTTCAACGGAACCGGACATAGAAAAAGTTGGAATACGATATTGATTTGTAATCTTAACCAGCTTAGCAATACTGTTACCGTTAACTCCGCCCTGCTGCGTGACATAGATCGCATCAACCTTCGGCGCCAGCTCTTTGAAACATTCCACAACGCTTGCTTCAGCCTGAGAAACATCGCTGATATCACTGAGTGTATGGCAGCGTACAATATTAAATTTGCGTTCCTTTGCCAGCCGTTCAATCACTTCCAGCGCCGCATAGGTACGGCCATTTTCTGAATTTTCATAAGCAACGCCGAGGTTTTTAAAACCGACAATATCGTTAAAAACCCTCACTTGCCGGTCATATCGGCTCGGATCAAGCGTGGCATGAATATGATCATAGCCGGAATCTTCAACACTCTTGATTATTCCCGCCGCCAAAGGGTCGCTGGTAGAGAGGACCATGGTAGAGGTTCGGTGTTTATCATTGGCCAGCTCTTTTCCTGCCCAGGTACCCATCGCAATCATCAGATCAATATCCCGCTGACTATTCAGACGTTGAATAATCCGCGCGGCTATTTCCTCTCTGATCGTTTCATCCCAGGCAGCGCTATAATGGGCATTCGGCACAAATTCGATATACTCACTTTTGGCATTGGCCACCAGCCATTGCCACATCTGCTCCGTTTGTTCACCTTGCTGCGGCGGAATCTCTGTTGTTTCGAGCCAGCCCAGCTTCATCAAGCCCTTTATCGTTTCGGTCAGAATTTTCTGATAATCGGAATATTCACCGCCTTCGAAGTAACCAATACGCCAGGGTTTACCGGCATTAGTTACTGGTTGAGTATCGAACTTCATTCTGTCTTCAGCAAAGCTAAGCGGCGACATCAAAGTCAGAATAGCGGCTATACTGAGCAAAAATTTTCTTATAAACATTAGTGTCTCCTTCCCCGTATAAGGGAATAACAGCTGGCAATTACGTCCAACACTACTAACATCCATGGCAGTCAGTGCGCTTTTCAATAAAGTTGTCTGATCACAACTTTATCTTTCAACAGTTGATCATTCTCAGCAGCCAGAACCTGCTGCCAATCCCCTTGTGGTAATAGTTCATGCAATGCATCCGGCATCGTTTCAGCCAGAGATGCCCGATGCGCATCAGCCAATGTTAAACGGGTAATGCGCTGCAGCTCCTCGCTATTCAAGGCCCCGCCACTAATAATTTCAACGGGCCCGGCCGGGATCAATCCCGACCCGGTGGCTGACATAACCGCCTGCATCCCGGACATATAACGATCCGTGAATACCTCTTCAACCAGTTTTGCCATTGCCCGGGTAGCGGTCTGCGATGCTAACACTTCGCTGACCCCCTGCTGCATCAGCGGCAGGTACTCAGCCTGATAATAGCCTCCGGCACAAGTTACCCCCCGCGCCAGAGCAATAACCAGGAAGCAGGTGAAAACCGACGGCATTATGCGACCCGCCTGCAGCTCGCAGAGTAATGCCTGGGCAGTTAACTGAACTTCTCTGACAACACCATTGTCATCACAGCCTCTTAGCAGGTAGCCATCGCTATCGGCAACCATAGCCAGAGGAATTCTCCGCCCCTTATCATCAACGCCCCAGAACATAAAAGTACCGCAGCCGGTGCTTGCACCGCCGGACGGAGTGTTACGACCAGTCCAGCGCTGTTGCAGTTCAGTGTTATTCCAGCAACCGGATACGCTATCAAGCCGCGCTATTAACAAGTCCCGTAACGGGCCGTTAAACAGCAGTATCGAAACCAGGCTCTGCGGATTATTCAGATCAATAGATAATAACCGTTCTGCTATCTTTTCCAGCTCCAGATATATGAGTTGGGGCGCTACAACATCGTCAGTAAACAAGCGCTGCCAGATTCTGTTATTCAACACTACAGACTGATCCGAATAATTATCCAGCTGCAGCACATCTACTGCGGCATATTCCTGCAACAGCAACTCATTTAAAGTGTCGGCAGAGGCCGGGTAAACTTCACTATTTTGTTGCTGTTTAGCCAGCCTTTTAAACGCCTGTTGCAACATCGTCTGATCGAGCCCCCGCACCCGGGCAACCGGCTGACGGCGTACTTTATTAGAAAACAGCGGCACCCTTGTAAGTTGATCACTCCTGCCAGGCGCGCCATAGAGAAGCCCTCCCCGGGGATAAGTCATGTTATCCAGGGGAATATTGCCACAGGCAAATACCGGGACTGTTTTCAACAACGGTCCTTGCGCTTGTCGCAAGCTGAACAGCAACGTCCCCTGGACCGATTGGGCAAAGTAATCCACGCCATGATGATTGGTGGTCAGGGCGACCGGACAACTGACAATATCCACGGCTGCCTGGCGGGCCAGCGCAGGACCCAGCAAAGGGGTCGCATAATCAGTAATAACATCGGCAAGATCACCTACCGGCTGGGCAGTGTCGCTGCAATAGCTGCAAACCCACTGCAGATATTCCGATACCGTTTTATCGCCATATTCAGACAGTACTTTCGCCACTGTCGGCAGATGCGCCCGAAGCTGCTGCATAAACAGTTCTGACAGCGATGCCGGCGCTACTTCTATATCCTTACTGAGAAACAGGTTCACCTTACACCGCCTCCTTGCTGACCGGTTTCTGCAACGGTGACTCAGACTTACCCGATAGCCACCAGAACAAGATAGCGGTAACAAAATAGCCAACCCCGAACAACATAACCGACTGTTCAATATCTACGCTGACAATCAGTCCGGCAAAAATCACCGGTCCCAGCATCTGCCCTATACGGCTGCTGGAGCGAAATACCCCCATCGCCTTACCCTCACCAAATTGCCGTGTCACATCCTGCTTCAGGACGAACGCGCTCTGCGCGGAAAGCACCAGACAATTCGACAGCCCAAGCAACAGTACGGCCAAAGTAACGGCGATAACGCCTTCAACAAAATAGAACACCAGAAAAGCACAGCTCCCCAAAATACAGCCCAGCACTATCGGTATGCGTTTTGTCTCACTGCGATCAGCAAAGCGCCCTACCGCCGGCCCAAACAGCGCGAGAACTACACCAAACAACATCAGCACCTGACCAATTGTCGATTCACCTGCACCCGCCCGATTGAGATAAACAGGACTAAAGTAATTCAGAAAACCAACCACCGCTATCGACGCGGGCAAACTACTGAATAAGGTAGCAGCCAACACCTGCCTGTTACTAAGAAACGCCATCACGCCGCTCGATACC
Source organism: Amphritea sp. HPY (assembly GCF_050870985.1). Taxonomy (NCBI): domain Bacteria; kingdom Pseudomonadati; phylum Pseudomonadota; class Gammaproteobacteria; order Oceanospirillales; family Oceanospirillaceae; genus Amphritea; species Amphritea sp. HPY. Next base: position 3,757,783 of record NZ_CP194015.1, read on the forward strand.
GTCGGTTGTTGGGCCGCAGTTAAGGCAATTTCGTGGGCTGGCTCAGGGTTATTCTCCCGCAGCTGCAACCAGGCATAAAAGATGACGCTAAAGACGATAATGCCGCCACAAAGGAAAACCATCGAATAACCGAAGAGTTCGGCCATCACCGCTCCGGTAGCGGCACCACAGATACTGCCGGAGTACAGACCGGCAAAAAGATGCGCCAGCCCGCGGGACTTATTCGCACTGTCAGTATGACGAATTACATACCCCTGGGCTGCCAGCAACGTCAGGCCATACCCCAGGCCCAGCACACCCCTGGAAAGAATAAAATTGATCGCATCAGTTGCCAGCCATGAATACAAACAACCAACACCTGTCAGCAATAGTCCGGTATAAAAAGGTTGCTGCCAGCCACAGCGATCCAGCCAGACGCCGCACCACAAAATAGCAACGCCGACACAGAAAAACTCAACCGATATAGGCAAACCAATCAACAGATCGGTCGAGATACCAGCCAGTGACTGCGGCAGTTCTTCCATATGCAGGGGAATGAATGACATCGACAGATCGATGCCAAACAGAAACAGGAAGATAGCCGGACGCATCAGTTTAAAATTCACTGGCCGGGCTGGCTCAGAAACTTCGCCGCTATCCCCTGGCTGCATCCCCTGTTGCAGGACTGCCAGCTCAATGGTAAACAGGAAAGCTATCAGCAGCGCCGTCGCAACATCAAATACAGTCAAAGACGGAGTACCCAGGCTCAGGTGCAGCAACAGCAGGCAGGCCAGTGCCGCTAATGAAGCCAATACCAGCAAGTGCCTTTTCATTCGCCCAGCAGCAGCGACAGATAACCGCTGACACCAAAGCCCTCCTGCGAACAGTAAACTGCCCGACAGTAGTAGCGAAATCGCCCCCCAGCGAGCAATTTCATTGAATGACTGAACCATGTCAGCCCGCTGGTATGCCGCAAATAACAGCAACACTGCTAACAGGCAGATAAAACTTAGTTGCAGAATACCGCCGAACATAAACTTTGTGTAAGTACGCATCGGTTCAGCCTTATCCGGTTACCTTAGTCAGACTTCCTGTCTGTTTTTCTAATCCGCCCTGCAAAGAGGAAACCAACCGGCTATTGTCGGGCAATAAACGATAAACCCCATCGAATAGTAATACCGGATCGCTGCTCAGATGCCAGCCATCCTCAGCCCGTTCAATTCTTATACGGGCATTATCATCATGCCAGCGGCAACGATGCGGATGGATCTCAATTTCAGACAATTGCAGCTGATTCAGTTGATCATAGATATATGCAACAGCCAGAGAGCCGGTACCACAAGCCAGGGTTTCACGGTTAATACCCCGTTCAAAACAGCGATTCTCTATCACCGCAGGCTCGTTACGTCGGGCAAAGTTAACATTTATTCCAGCTGGAAAAATATGTCGCATCCGGTTATTCATATAGTTGCCGATATGCTCCACCAGCCAGGAGCCAAAGCTTTCCCGGCGCTCCTGGGTAGCCCCATGATTGGAGCCGGCAAAGATATAATCGGCCAGCTCAGGCACGGAAAAGTCACTATCGGGAAAGATCACCAGATGGGGCTCGCCGGTAAACACCAGCGATGACCTGATACGCAGCTCACTGTCCGGGGTGTAAGCCTTCAGGTCATCGGCACGGAATTTAACCGTCAGCTCCTGCAGCTGATGAATCGCCGGAGCAACTTGTTCGGTAAATTCGCTAACCACCAGTTCCGGCGGCGTTAATCGCGGATGCCCCAGGTTAACCCAGCCTCCGGCACGATCACTGCCGGCTCCGATATTAATGACTTTTGGCGTCGCCAGAGGAATTTCGGTCATGATCGAAGCGCTGCTAATACCATGCTGTTGCAGTAAATGGCTGGCGACGCACATCAGGCCATTACCACAGCACAGGGCTTCTTCACCGGAGGGTTCAAACATCCGGAACAGGAATTCTGCCTGTTCCGCCTGGGGTGGCCAGTTCCAGTATGAACGGTTGCGGGCGATCGCTTGCAGTGTAGTATCGTTGCAACGCTGAATGACCAGCAGATTGTCACAACCTACGCCAAAACTGGTATTGGTTGCCTGGAACGCAAACCGAGACATCTCATCCTCGCTAAGCAGGTTCTGCTCCGTCTCGTCGACGATCACAAAGTTATTGCCGCAGGATGTATATTTTACGAAAGGAATCAACTGCATAGTACGTATCCGGCTTCTTATTCTGGAGGTCGAGTACGCGCCTCATCCCCACGTTTATATGCTTCCGGCAGCACTATTTCAGGAGTACATTAACCATAAGCCAGCTTCAACAAGAGCCCTGATTAATCTTCTGTCACCCATAGATACTACCGGGGATCAATGATAAAAAGCCCTGTTACGATGCCTTTCTCTATACTCTATTGGCGAAAAAACGTGCTGCAACAAGGCCCATCCAATCAATTAAAACATACGTTTAAAATGATTATCCGAGCCAATTTAGCATCCTCTATCACTAATGGGCAAACAGCGAATACTCAAAATGGGATAAACAATAAAGTAAAACTAATCAGATCTGCTTGCCGGACTAAAAACAGTTAACCGCCCGGCCAGCCGATGTGGAAAAATGAAATAGGGAAACGGCCCTGCTAACTGACTATACAGTTACGACCACGTTCTTTCGCTTTATACATCTGACTATCCGCCTGGGTCAGCGCGTGGCCAAAGCCATCGCCGCTGTGCCACTCGATAACCCCACCACTAAAACTGACTTTAAGGGTGGCGCCATCACAGAGTTCTATCGACTGCTCAGCCACATCGGCAAGTATTTTTTCCATTAACCGGTGAGCACTCAACAGATCGGTATTCGGTAACAAAACCACAAACTCTTCACCACCGATCCGGCTTACCGAGTCGGTAATCCGCAACTGCTGTTTCAGCATTGTCGAAAAACGCTGTAATACAATATCTCCGGAACTGTGACCGTAGCGATCATTAACCTGCTTAAAATGGTCGAGATCAAGCATTACCACAGCAATTTTAGTACCATCCCGATTTGCTCTGCGACGCTCCTTCACAGCCTCTTCAGTCAATGCTCGCCGGTTCATCAATCCGGTAAGAACATCCGTCGTTGCTAATCGTTTCAGTTCCCGCTCGCTACGCGCCAGCGCCTCAGTCATCGTATTAAAAGCCTGGGCCAACTGCCCCACTTCATCATTACTGGTAACTACGGCCTGTGCTTTCAGATCGCCCCCGGCCACCCGCTGTACCGAGCGTTTTAACCGCACTATCGGCGATATAATATGACGCGCCAGAAAAAAGATCAGTACAAACAAGAACAGCAAACTGACCAGCAGCCACTTTGATACCTGGTACAGCAGCGCCTGGCCAATATCTTTCCACTCCTGCTCAGCAACGAACACCAGCAACTGCAGACTGGAATCACTCCTGATCAACTGCTGATACTCCTCATCTGACACACCTCGCTCTGAAACCTCATCCTGTCTGAGGAGCCGTCCCAGAATTTTTTCATCCGCGACATTATCAACCGATAAGAATCCCGCCAGAGCCTCCTGATAACGGGAGCTATTCTCTGATAACTGATCCAGCTGTTCTAACTGAGCGATATTCAGATATCGGTTGGGCGATACAAAGCGACGAGGCTCTCCTTTCAACAACACCACATCCGCAAGGGAGATGCCCAGATCCTTCAGACTTTTACGCATATTTAACAAGCGGTTCTCTATCTGAGTCCGGTCCAGAAAAGCCGTAAGATAACCATTAATTTGCTGCTCACAGTCAAGTAACGGTTGTGTAAAGAGAAAGGTATCCCGCCTGTAAGGCAGGCCCAGCGCCTCGGCCTGCGCCCCGCCGGAATAGCTGATATGTATCGGTGGCGTTTGTAACAACTGATTAAGATTAAAAATTTCGGCTTGTAACTGTTGATAACCTTCAGAGTTAACCTCACTGTCGGACTCTAACCTCAGCGCAGTAAGAAAAAGCCGGCCCTTTTCCTTTCTCAGATCCGGAATACTGTCCTGCCAGACCTTGAAGGCGAGCTTGGTATCGTCAAAATCAGCGACCGGCAGTAACAGAGTATTATTAAGTACATCGGGCTGAATATGCTGATCACTGTAACTGGAAACGACTCGACTATGCTGAACCCTTCCGCTCTTATCCGACACGACTAACGCGGAAAAGCCCCGCACCTGTCCCATCAGGTCCCGTACCAGTAGCTCATAATTACCACCCCGGACACTATCATCGCAGCTATCCATACCAGCCCTGACGATGGAAAACTCACTGGCCCGCAGCCGCAGGTAGTCATTTAGTTCCCTGGCACCTGCGCCGGATACCAGAGAAGAAATATGACCAATCTGCTCTGAACTGGCCTGTAGCTGCACCTGATAATAGTTCCAGGTAAAAGCAATAACTGGCAATGCTACCGGAAACATCCACAAGAGGATTTTCAGTATCAGATTCACTGCTCGTTACTCCTACTAACCATAATGCTCCAGCTAACCAGGCTGCCATTAAACAATGTCGTTTCTCAAACAGCCTCAGACTAATTCCAATGTATTCCGGAGGTTACTCAAGAAGACAAAAACTCGTGGCTTCAATCAAGCCCAGCTTACAGAATAGCGTTTGCAAAGCTTAGAGGAGCTGCAGGAATCATCAAAATGGGAGGTATGAATAATGCGATCAGCAAGCGGAGTGGTGGGTCAGGCGTAGCCGGTTACGTAAGCGGCGGGCAAAAGTATCAACCAGAATATTCAACAGGGCCGCTATTCCGATCAGCACCAGTGCTATATCAAAGCGGATCTCCTGTATCGCGCTATCAACAAAGAAGCCTAATGTGTGTATCCCCAGGATACCCAAAATAGCCGTTTCCCGGATAATCACCTCCCAGCGATAAAACAGAAAAGCCAGGAAAGCACTGTAAATACGGGGCAACACCTCATAACTATAGCGATCGACTCCTGCGACGGTGTCTTGTCGCAGTTTCAATCCGTTACTGCGCTGACCGATCAGAAATCCGATCAGACTGCCATTATGAATCGCCAACGCTATAATCGCTGGCAACATCGACGGCCCCCACAGCTGTAACAAAATATAAGCCAGCAGATACTCCGGGGTAGAGCGGCCGATAATCAGCAAGATATGCCCGGCAAACCGACCTTTCGCGGGCATCAGTTTTTGCGATACCAGTGGGAATAGCAGCAGCGTCAGTATAGCGGTCAGCACCAGCGCTATCTGACTCAATACCAGGGTATTCCACAGCCCTGGCAGAGCCTGAACATAGACTATTTCCTGCAACCATGCCCCCAGCTCAACCCAGGTATCCGTCGCCCAGACATGCTCAGCCCGCCGCAAAGGAGCCGGCACAATATCTTCGCTGATGAAACGGCCGAAATTACTCCAGACAATCGGCAAACCGCGATCCAGCATAAAAGGTGCAATCGCCAGCAGCAGCGGAATTAACCAGGATTTAAGCCAGAATCGCATAGTCCCGATCAACAGATAGAACAGCAGCAACAGAGTGGCGACTTCAGAATAAAAGCCCTGGGCAAAAGAGGACTCCAGGTAATAACCTAAGGTCGGTATGCCAACAAAACCAAGAATAGCGCTGCTGCGGATACCGCACTCCAACCGGTAGCGGGTATAACTTACAAGGTGCGGCCAGGCCTGTGGAATTCGGGTATATAACAGAGCAACCAGGCCGCCACAGGATACCGGCAATACCCGTTGCGGAGTGGCTGAGGTTTCATCCAGAATTTCAGCATAAATCTTGGCGAAAACACCGCTGTAAGGAATAGCGATAGCCAATAGTCCGGTCAGCGGGTGCAGGCCAAAAAATTGTAGAAATATCAGCGCCCAGAACAACTCATGAACAGCCCGTAACAGCGCTGTGAGTCCGCGCACCCAGCGATGATGGTAGATCAGGGCAAGCAGTAATCCACCGATAGCAGCGAGGGCAACCCCCAGAAAGGCAAATGCCAGAGTCGTGATCAGTGCTTCACCAACAATACTGAGTATCGGCAGGTCCGGCGCCAGCATAGCGCTGACAAAACGCCCCATCTCCCGCCATGGATTAACCGAGGTCAGCGATATATCAGCCAGTAAAAGACACAACAGAGCACTGATCAAAAAAACGATACTGACCTGCAACCTTGGCGAAAACCTGAACTGATCCCGGCCCCTCATCGACTCAGTAAAATTCCAGTAAAGACTGTTGAGAAAGGCGCTGCGCAGGCTGGTCCAGCATTATCTGGCCATCACTGATGCCGACAATTCGCTGCCCATAACGTAACGCGAGCTCGACATCATGCAGAGCGATCAAAGCGGTAGAATAGTGTTGCGTGAGACAGGCCATCACCTGATCTGCTTTAGGACCATCCAGCGCTGAGACAGGCTCATCCGCGAGCAGGATCTCTGCCCCCTGATGTAGCGACCGGGCTATCGCAACCCGCTGTTTCTGACCACCGGATAGCTGATCAACCGACTGCCAGATCTTGTCCTCTATCGACATTTTCTGCAGCCAGGGGAGTACTTTATCGACCTGTTCGGCAAATGGCCTGATCAGATTGACAATATTGTAGCAGCGCGAATGCCGGTCCAGCTGCGCCATATAAACATTGTGGTAAACCGATAAGGTACCCACCAGCCCCAGGTCCTGCGGCAACCACGCAGCCCGTTGCCGCAACCGGTCATAGACCTGACTCAGCAGAGTCGATTTACCGCAGCCGCTCTTGCCAATAACAACAACAATCTCACCGGGCGTAAGCTCCAGCAACAAAGGCCCCAGAATCTGCCGGTTATCATAGCGGACACTGATGTCCGTCAGATGAATAGCTGACATCAGTCCAGCAGGCCTACCTGTTTAGCGACCTGACGAATCGGCTCGTAATCTTCATTAGCCGCTGGAATAAACGCTTTACGCGGGAAGCTCTTGAGCAGTTGTGGGTCATTCATGTCGACCAGCGCCCGGGCAACCCGGTCGGTGAAGCCGGCACCGAATACCGCGTCAAGATCACCGCGCGCGGTCCATTGATAGTCAGGATAAGTCGGCGTTTGCCAGATCACACTGACCGCATCAGTATCCACCTTGCCTGCCGCGACAGCGCTTTCCCAAACCTGATAGTTAACTGCACCTACCTGATAGGCCCCGGACTCAACCAGCGCGATAGTACGGGAGTGGTTACCGCTGAAACCGACCCGGCTGAAGGTTTTTTCAGGAGCCTGAGAGAATTGCTGGCGCAGATGGTATTCAGGCATCAGACGACCCGAAGTAGAACCTTTAGAGCCGAAGGTAAAAGTCTTGCCTTTGAGACTCTCTTCCAGCTTATCTGCCGGCTTCAGGCCGGTGCTTTTATGAGCGATAAAATAGGTTTTAAACTCAGGGTCTTCTACCCCCTGGGCAAGCGCCCTTGAACCCACGACCAGTTCACGGGCTTTTACACCTGACAAGCCGCCAAACCAGGCTAGCTGAACCTGATTGTTACGGAACGCAGTAATCGCCGAGGCGTAGGACTTCACCGGCACAAAACGGACATCAACTTCCAGTTGCTGCTGCAGATAGTCTGCCACTTTCTGGAAGCGCTGCTGCAGTTTGGTTTCATCCTGATCAGGAATCGCAGTAAAAACAAACACCGGAGCCGCATTCACCGCACCAGAAACAAGCATCAGGAGCAGCGAGCGGAGCAACCATTTTGACAGCATGCAGAAGCCTCATTGAGATCTTAAATCGGGGCGCTGATTCTCGCATAATTATGCGTCTAAGTAGATAGAAAAACGTCGCGATCCAGGCCAAAAACAGCCTGAATCAGCCACCTTTCAAGTTTTTTTGACCGACTCCAGGTCTCTGCTGCCCGAACTGTTCCGGCAGCATTCGTAAAGAAGACCAACAACTGTTTAATAAACAACCTGTTACGCAACTGCTTCATATAAGACTATGCTAATTGCAGAAGGCCCTTATTATCTGAACAGTTTATAAGTGGTGATTCAGTCTGCTTAAGTAGATGTGCGCGAACTGTGCACTGTGGCAACAGGGAAATAATCATATAGTACTTGCTACTGTTTACTCTGAGGCCACTACTGTAATGCAAGCTGTGGTATCCGATCTTATGCAGTATCGTTTGCTCTACACTTTTTTCATTACTCTGTTGCTGATACCGATCTTCAGTTTCGGTGCAGAGCAGCTGACTCCGGTCAGCCTTCAGCTGATCTGGAAACACCAGTTCCAGTCTGCCGGCTACTATATGGCCATACATAAAGGTTTCTACCGCGACGCTGGCCTTGACCTGACTATCTCCGAATACAGTGACAATATCGATCCGGTCGAAGAAGTACTCAGCCAACGCTTCGACTTTGCTATCGGCCGCTCAACCATACTGGCGCAAAAAGCCAAAGGCGCTGACATAGTCGCCCTGCTGGCCACCTATCAAAACTCACCGCTGATGATTCTGACATCTGAAGCCTCAGGTATAACCCAACCAAAAGAATTGCGTAACAAACGTATCATGATGACCCCTGGCGCAGAGAAACAGGTCGAGTTGCTGGCGATGTTGCTGCAATCCGGAATTACGCAAACCGACTTTACCCGCCAGAAACACAATTTTAATGTCCAGTCCCTGATTAAAGGGGACACCGATGCCATGGCCTCTTATATATCCAATGAGCCCTATCAGCTGGAACAACTTGGCGTCGGTTATAACATCATTCACCCGAAAGACTTCGGCTTTAGTATGTACTCAGACATGCTGTTTACCTCAGGAGCATACCTGAAACAGAACCCAGAGCGGGTCGCAGCCTTCAGACAAGCTTCGATCCGGGGCTGGCACTACGCTTTCGAGCATATTGAGGAAACCGCTGATATTATCCGGCAGCACTATAACAGCCAGAATAAAACTCGTGAGGCCCTGATATATGAAGGCCAGACACTAAAAAAACTAGCCTTCGCCAACGGCCGGTTCGGCACTATTTCCAGTGAAAAAATCAACCTTATGCTGCAGCTTTATCTGCTGTTTAACCGGATCGATGCCGATTACAACTTTGATAACTTCATCTACAAATTTCAACAAAATGAACAGCTCAACCTGAGCCCGGAAGAACAGGCATTTATTGCCACCGCGAATTCTTTCAATTTATGTGGTTACCCCCTGTGGGAACCTTATAGCCAGCTGAACTTCAATCATTACGAAGGGATGATTCCCGATTATCTCAAGCTGATTCAGGAACGAACCGGCCTGAGCTTCAAAACAGTTACCACACCGATATGGGATCGAACCCTGGAGGGGATGAAAGCCGCCGAATGCGATCTCATAGCCGGAGCAATGCGGACCCCAAAGCGCTCCCTCTACCTCGATTTTACCCGCCCATACCTTTCTATGCCCGCCGTCGTTGCTGTCTCCAGCGACTACAGCGATGATCTATCTATCGAAGTACTTTTGCAACAACCGGTCGCACTGATTCAAAGCAGTGCATTCGAAGAGATCATCACAAACCGCTACCCCGACACCAGGCTGGTGATTGTTTCATCGGTCGAGCAGGGACTGAAAAAAATCCAGCAGGGCCAGGTCATCGCAATGCTGGATACCGCCGACACAATCAGCGCTGCGATAGGTCGCTTTAACCTGACCGGCTTGAAAATAGTCAATCCCGGATATCATAACTGGGATATCAGCGTCGCAGTCGATAAACAGTGGTCCGATACCCCTTTCCTGAATATTCTAGATAAGGCTGTTTCCAGCATTTCACCACAAGATAAAGAGCAGATCCGCAGCCGCTGGGTACGGGTGCAGTATGAACAAAGCATCGACAGCACCCTGCTTTGGGAAATCTTCGCAGCTCTGGCAATCATCAGCCTGTTCTTTGCCTATCGCTATAATATAATTCATCGTCATAATAAGGAGCTGACCAAGCTTGCCCGTCACGACCAGCTCACCGGTTTATATAATCGCAGAATGCTGAACCAAAGCCTGGCTGACTCAGTGGCCATCGCGGAACGCTATAACAGGCCTCTGTCACTGATCTTTTTTGATATCGACGACTTCAAGCTGGTCAATGACCGGTATGGCCACAAAGCCGGCGATGAGGTGCTGATTCAGATCGCAGAGCTACTCCATATAAACTGTCGCATAAGCGATTCTTTTGGCCGCTGGGGCGGCGAAGAATTCCTTATAATTCTGCCCGAATCGCCTTTAAATAGTGCCGAGAAAAGCGCAGAAAAACTGCGCCTGTCTATTGCTCAACATCAATTTCAGACTGAAGCTGTCATTCAGCTTACCTCCAGTTTTGGTATTGCCGAATACCAGCCGGGAGAATCTATGGATAGCTTCGTTAACCGCGTCGACCAGGCCCTGTACCGGGCAAAGTCAGCGGGTAAGAATTGTGTCTGCAAGGATGAGCCCCCTTCCCAGCCATCAGAATAAACCGGCATAAAGCCGTGATCCCGAAAGCATGCCAATCACCCTGCAGCCTGCTGCCGCATTTTGGTGATTCCGGCAACAAAACGACTCAGGGTATTGGACAGATCGCCTGACTCGATGATCGCTTCGATCAGATAGAAGTTATCAGCGTCTCCCGCGGCCGTTTCCAGCGCTGCCTGCAATTCGGCACGGTTCGTAGCCCGCTGGCCGATACCGCCCAGCTCATTACCGATACGGGCATAGTTCAGTTGCGGCAGATCATTAAACTTCGATTCCGGCTGAAAAGTACGCAGCATCTCCCAGCTACTGTTATTGAATACGATCACGATCGGATTCCAGCCGTAGCGTCGGGCGTTCAACAACTCCCAGCCGGTCATCTGAAATGCGCCATCGCCCACCAGCACGATCGGGCGCTTACCGGTGGCCGCCTGCATACCAAAGCCGGCGGGCACACCGTAACCCATAGTGGCATAAAAGCCGGGGGCAACCAGATCAGTCTCTTCGATATCCAGAGTGGTAAAGAAGCAGTCACCCATATCGGCCGCAATCGGCATCGCACCCTGCTTTTGAAACAGGTCATTAATCGCTGCGGCGATATCCGTCGGGGTTATCTTCTGCTCATCGGCAGGCAGGTCGCGGGGATAATTATGGGTAACCGGTAAAACAGGCTTACTGGCGGATTCAAGGCTGTGCGCACGGAGGTTCAACTCAGAAATAAATGACTGCAGCGGGATCTCAGGGTAGATATGGTAGCCCATAGAGACGTTGCCATCGCTGGCCAGAATCACCTTACGGAAATCCATTTTCTTCTCTGATACGCCGAAATTACCATCGGTCAGGGTGACGCCCAGCAATACCGGCATATCGGAATCCTCGACCAGCCGGGTAAGTTCCGGGTCGCCAGCACCGCCAAGATAAGTGCCCTGCAGCGGCACATCCATATCGTTCAGCAGCCCCCGCCCCATCAGCGTAGTCACTACGGGAATGCCCAGACGTTTTGCTAGCGCCGCTGTTTCCTCTTCGATGCCAAAACGGCGGATCTCAACACCGACCACCAATACCGGCGATTTCGCCCGTTGCAGTTGTTCAAGGGTTGCAGAAACACAGGCATCCAGAGCGCCTTCATGCACCTGCTGAGTATCAGGCTTATATGACTCAACCTCTGCACAGTCATGGAATACCAGGTCCCTTGGAATCTCAATATAGACCGGTCGGGAGTGCTTAATACAGTTCGCCAGTACCCGGGCGATATCCTCTGGCGCCCGCGCAATATCGTTCAGTATCACCTGGTCACAGGTTACTTCTTTATACACTTCCAGCTGGGAGTTAAGGCTTTTAGCCTGATGATGAACCAGCAGCCCGGTGCTTCTGTCCCCCTCACCCGGACCACCGGAAATAACCACAACAGGAGACTTTTCGGCATAGGCGGCAGCAATAGGATTGACCATATTGAAACCACCTGCGCCATAGGTAATAGCCGCAACAGAGGGTTTGCCATGGCAGCGAGCCGCGGCATCAGCCGCATAGCCAACAGTCGGCTCATGGCTGAAAGTGTATAACGGCAGGATTTCTGATTCTTCCGCTACCTTAAAGAATGGCAATGCAAAATCTCCGGGGATACCAAAAATTTCCTCTACACCATGATCTTTCAGTGAGTTGAGCAGTACTTCAGCCAGGTTCATCGGATCACCTCAATAAGAAAAATGGCGCTGCCTGTAGTTACAAGAAAAGTTACAAGAACAGTTGCAAGAACAATGACCAAAGCAGCAAAAAAATAATGCCTCCACACTACTCGCCAGAACAATCAGAAAAAAGCATAATAAATAACACAACACCATCTACTATTTTGATCATAAAGGAGCCTTGTCATGCGTGTCGATATCGAAGCCCTACGCGTTCTGGATGTCGTTATCGAGCAAGGCAGCTTTGCCAAGGCGGCCGCTAAACTGCATAAAGCCCAGTCGGCGATCAGTTACCAGATTAAGAAACTGGAGCAGCAGTTTGATGTCGCCATCTTCGATCGCAGCAGCTACCGGGCAGAACTCACACCCCAGGGCCGTGCACTATGGCAGGAAGGCCGCCAGCTGCTGCAACAGGCGATACGGATTGAGAATCTGGCAGACCACTACTCCAAAGGCTGGGAACCGACATTTGAGCTGGTAATTGATGGTGCCCTGCCGCTGGAGCCGGTAATGAAGGCGATGAAAGCACTGGCCGATAAAGAGATCCCCACCAAGATCCGGATTAAGGTCGAAGCATTAGGTGGCGTGCAGATGCGTTTCGATCAGGACGAAGCCAACATGATGTTGGTAGTTGATTACACCCCCAGCCCGAAATTGAACGCGACCCCTCTGCCCGAAGTACCTATGGTGCTGGTTACTGCCGGCGATCATGCGCTGGCCGGACAACCTGAGATCGACCTGAACCAGTTACTGAGCCATGTCGAGCTGACCATCCATGATTCCAGCGAAACCACCACCGGCAAACAGGATCTGTTGCAGTTCGGCGGCGATAAAGTGTTTTACCTGCACGGTTTCGACAGCAAAAAAACCTGCCTTTTGATGGGCCTGGGCTATGGCTGGATGCCACTGTCGCTGATCACTGAAGAACTCGCCGCAGGCAAGCTGGTCGAACTGGATTATCTGGGCGGTTCACGTCATAACTTTACCCCTCAGCTGGTCTATTCCGCGGATCAACCACTAGGCAAAGCCGGTGAAGTTATTCTCAACGAAGTGCTGTCGGAGTTTGCCGCGTATAGCCAGTAGCCCTTAAGTGTGTCTCTCTGCTTTAACAGCCGGGCCATCCCAAGCACCAAACCATCAATTTATTAGATAATGTTTAGCTAATTATTATTCTTTTTATTTATCTTGATTCGATTAAAAATGATCTAAATCAATTTTAGAGCGCCATCGCTGCACTGAGTCAACTCAGCAGCGTTAATCAGATATCATAATAGAAAGGGCTAAACCATGGCTGATCAGAATAATCCTCTGGGTTTACAGGGCATCGAATTTACCGAGTTTGCCAGCACCGATTCCGGCTTCATGCACGATGTCTTTATCGCATTTGGTTTTTCCAAGTTAAAGCAGCACAGCACTAAAGACATCACCTACTACAACCAGAACGATATTCACTTCCTGCTGAACAATGAAAAAGCGGGATTCTCAGCCGATTTTGCTAAGAGCCACGGCCCTGCTATCTGTTCTATGGGCTGGCGGGTAGAGGATGCTGACTATGCTTTTGCAACAGCGATTCAGCGCGGTGCAAAAGCCGCAGATGACAGCAACAAAGACCTGCCTTATCCTGCGATCTACGGCATTGGCGACAGCCTGATCTACTTCATCGACAAATTCGGCGCCAAAGGCACTATCTACGAGTCTGACTTTAACCACCTGGATCAACCGGTAATCGTTGAAGATAAAGGTTTTATCAATATCGATCACCTGACCAATAACGTCTATAAAGGCACCATGCACAAATGGGCCGACTTCTATAAAGACGTTTTTGGCTTTACCGAAGTGCGCTACTTCGACATCAAGGGTGAAAAAACTGCGCTGATCTCTTATGCCCTGCAGTCACCGGATGGCAGCTTCTGCATTCCGATCAATGAAGGTAAAGACGATAACAATAACCAGATCGACGAGTATCTGGATATGTACAACGGCCCGGGCGTGCAACATATCGCTTTCCGTTCTAACGATCTTCTGACCTCACTGGACAAACTGGATCGCGATGTAATCGACACCCTGGATATCAGCGATGACTACTACGAAGAAGTCTTCAATCGGGTACCCGGAGTCTCTGAAGACCCTGCCCGCGTTAAGCACCACCAGGTGCTGTTAGACGGTGACGAATCCGGCTACCTGCTGCAGATCTTCACCAAGAACCTGTTCGGCCCGATCTTTATCGAGCTGATTCAGCGCAAGAACAATAATGGCTTCGGTGAAGGTAACTTCCAGGCGCTGTTTGATTCAATCGAGCGCGACCAGGAACGCCGCGGCGTCATCTGAACAGATCGGTCAGGCAAAGCTAACGATCTCAGGATCATCAGGGTTCTCAATTATCAGAGCCCTTGAACTTAAGGGCCCTTATGTAAGGAACCTTAACCTCAATAGCCAAGCCAGACCCCAGCCCGAACAACAAAACCCCAGCAAGTTAAAACCCCCATTCCCTTTTCTATGCGGAGGGAACGGGGTTGTTGTACCTGAAAATTTACAAATACAAAAATATAAAAACAGGGAACACCTATGTCTGATCTAACCGGTGCAATCACAGCACCAGCAGATGACAGCTCAGCTGTTGTAACTGGCAAAAAACGTCTTCAATGGTCAAGCCGTATGGCTTTTATCCTGGCTGCAGCAGGTTCTGCCGTTGGCCTGGGTAACATCTGGAAATTCCCCTATATCACCGGTGAACACGGCGGCGGCGCCTTTGTACTGGTCTACCTGGCCTGTATTCTGCTGATCGGTATCCCGGTGATGATGGCTGAAATCATGATCGGTCGGCGCGCTCAGAAGAACCCGGCAGAAGCGATGGAAACTCTGGCGCTTGAAGCCAAAGCCAGCCGCCTGTGGAAAAGTGTCGGCTGGATGGGCGTTATCTGCGGCTTCCTGATCCTCAGTTTCTATACCGTCATCGCCGGTTGGGCGGTTTCTTATGTATTCACCGCCGGCAGCGGCGCCTTCGTCGATATCACCCCCGATCAGGCCGGTGCGATGTTTGGCGGCATGCTGGCCGATCCGATCCGTCTGCTGTCCTGGAGCACGCTGGTCGTTATCATCACTATGTATATCGTTGGCCGGGGCGTTAATGCCGGTCTGGAAAAAGCGGTCAACTTCCTGATGCCTGGCCTGCTGGTACTAATCCTGATAATGGTTGGCTACGCCATGAGCACCGGCCACTTTATTGAAGGTGTTGAATTCCTGTTTGCGCCGGACTTCAGCAAGCTATCCACAGAAAGTGTGCTGGTCGCCCTGGGCCATGCCTTCTTCACTCTGAGTCTGGCATCCGGCGCAATCATGACGTACGGCTCATACCTGCCCAAAAACACATCCATTGTGAAAACCTCAATGGCGGTTGGCATTGTCGATACCGCAGTCGCTCTACTGGCTGGCATGGCAATCTTCCCGATCGTATTTGCCTACGGCCTTGAGCCTGGCGCAGGCCCGGGCCTTATTTTCGTCACCCTGCCGATCGCTTTCGGCCAGATGCCATTCGGCACCCTGTTTGGCGTGTTGTTCTTCCTTATGCTGTCGATAGCCGCTATAACCTCGGCTATCTCGCTGATCGAGCCTGCAGTTTCCTGGTTAACCGAGAAGCGTCAGTTCTCCCGCCTGAAAGCCTGTATCACTTCGGGTCTGGGTTTGTGGGTACTGGGCCTCGGCACTGTGCTGTCCTTCAATGCCTGGGAAAATCACAAGCTGTTCGGTAAGACATTCTTTGACCTGATGGACTTCCTGACCGCAAACCTGATGATGCCTCTGGGCGGCCTGTGTGTTGCAATATTTGCTGCATGGGTTATCAAGTCGAAGGTAGCAGAAGAGGAGCTAGGCCTGGGTACTGGACTGCTCTTTAAAGCCTGGCAGTTCGCAATGCGATACCTCACACCGGTTGGCATCGTGATTGTATTCCTCAACGCCCTGGGTGTGATCAGCCTGTAAAGCGCTGTTCCTGTTAACTCAGCCCCCCGGTAAACGATCACCTCCTGATCGTTTACCGTTCTTTCCTGACCGCTATCCGGCAATCTGAGCAAAAGATAATAAATATGACTTTAACAACAATACAAGATGACCATGATGGCCGTTCAGCACTGCTGAATCAGGCAATTAGCGGCGATATTGCAGCGCAAGAGTCCGCTGCGAAGCCAATGCTTGGTGCGAGCACCAGCCAGGTTCAGGAAGACCCTATATTCGAGCTGTTACAACAATTCCGTCTGGATACCCGTACCGATAAGATCGATCTGGGCATCGGAGTCTATCGTGACCACATCAACCAATCACCTGTATTTTCAGCGGTAAAGCACGCCGAACAGTGGCGCGTCGATACCGAAGAAGATAAAGCCTATATCGGCCCCCTCGGCGATCTGCCCTTCTGCCAGGCTATTTCTGATTTAGCGTTCGGCGAAGAGCTAGCCGAAAATCTTGCTCCCCGTTTTGCCTATGCACAAACTCCGGGCGGCGTTGGCGCCCTGCGTTTAGCATTTGAACTGTTGGCACAGAATAATCCCGACTGTTCGCTATGGCTCAGCGATACCACCTGGCAGGTGCATATTCCTATCGCCAACGCCGCCGGGCTCCCTCTACAGCAATACAGCTATTATGATCCCGAAACCGGACCATCCGGTTTCGAAGCGCTGCTGAGTAGCCTGAATGCAGCCAAACCCGGCGATGCAATTCTGTTGCAGGTAAGCTGTCACAATCCAACCGGGCTGGATCTGAGCGAGCAGGAGTGGCTTAAGCTGGCGCACTTCTGCAAAGATAAAGGCCTGCTGCCGGTCATCGATATGGCTTACCACGGCCTGGGTGACAGCCTGGAGCAGGATCGCCGCGGTCTGCAGATCATGGCAGCCAAACTGCCGGAACTGCTGCTTTGCTACACTTGTTCGAAGAACTTCGGCCTGTACCGCGACCGTACCGGTATGGTGCTGGCACTAACCGCCGATACGCAACGCCGTGGGATGGTTGAAAAACAGTGGATACAACTGGCAACACGGCATTACTTCACCCCGCCGGCCCATGGCGCAAGCCTGGTACGGCAGATACTCAACGATGGCGAGCTGCGCAAACTATGGCAAGCCGAACTGGAAACGATCAGTGCCCGGATACGTGAGGTGCGGAAAAACATATTCAACACCCTGAGTGAAGATGCTCCTTCCAGAGACTGGTCGTTCCTGACCCAGGGCCGGGGCATGTTCTCCCTGTTCCCACTGTCAGAGTCCGAGATCAACCGTTTACGAGAGGACTATGGCATCTACATCGTCAATAACGGCCGGGTCAATTTGTCAGGCTTCAATGATCTGAACTTCAGCCGCGCGATGCAGGCTATTGCTGAAGTAGCCAGATCGCCGCTGCGCGGCTAGCTAGAACGTGGCGCAAGCACCACTGCTAGTAGCTAGAAAAATCAAAAGCAAAAAGCAAAAAGCAAAAAGCAAAAAGCAAAAAGCAAAAAGCAAAAAGCAAAAAGCAAAAAAGGAGGCTATCTGCCTCCTTTTTCCGTTTCCGACAGATGATGGCTGGCGAACCAATCGATGTCATGGTTTGCAATACAATGACTTATACTCAAGTACAGCAGCTGTAAAGTTCTGGACTAATCTCAGGGCTGGCTGAATCAAGCAGGGCCCACAAACATGCCAACGTCAACGCTCACAACACTGCAACAGATGCCGATATTTGGCGGTATCAGCGATGAGGCTTTGCAGTTTCTGATGGACAGAACAACAACTATTCATGTTGCTGCCGGTGAAAATTTCTTTTACGAGGACGATCTGGCAGATGCCCTGTATGTGCTGGAAGAGGGTAAGGTCTCCATCACCAAATGCTGGGAGAGCAAAGACTGCCTGATCCGCTACCTGTCAAAGGGCGACTGCTTTGGTGAAATGGCGCTGATCGACCTCTGTCCGCGCAGCGCCACAGTATGCGCAGTAGAGGACTGCTGCGCCATCGAACTGCCCATGGCTGCTCTGCATGAGCTGTATGAGATGGACCCGACCCAGTTTGCGATGATTCAGATGAACCTGGCGCGGGAGCTTAGTCGGCGTTTGCGGGAGGTTAATGATCGGTTGTTTCAGATGCAGGTGTAGATGATGTTGGGTTATGCTGCGCTAACCTAGCCTGAGATGCTAACGCCTAGCTAATGGGCCGACTGGAGCGTAGCGTAAGGAGGTCCAGCCGCAGGCGTTCATTGAGCGCCTTGTTATGTGTCCGTTTAGATGTAACAGTGAAAGTTGAGTTTATTACCATCCAGATCTCTGAAATAGCCGACATAAAAGTTTTTACCTTTTAGATACGGACCACCTTCACTTGTAGCACCAAGTTCTAATGCTTTTGTGTGTAGTTTATCCACACTTTCCTGGCTGGAAGTGGTCAATGCGACCATTCCGCCATTGCCAACTGTTGCTTCACTTTCATCGAAGGGCTTCGTCACAGTAAATAAAGGCTTTCCTTCACCAAAGCTCCACGCGCTCAATCGATCTGTATCAAATGCTTTTGCAGCACCCATTTCATTAAAAATGACATCGTAAAATGATGTAGCTCTCTCTAAATCATTTGTTCCAATAGTGATATAACCTATCATACCTTTCCTATTCTATGATGCTTGCTGAACACATAACATTTTAGTTGTGCGCATGCGCGTTATTCTTTTTGCGTTGCGCATAAGTTCCGATGCGCAATTTTGTAACCCCCTGATACTAATTAACTTTCTTTAAAACTGCCAGATACAAACGCGCACGCCTTCCTTGCAAACGCGCAACAACTGTCGTTAATCAAAACTTAACTGTATATCCGTTCAGGAAATATGATGGCCGCGAGAGAGCTATTTAAGAAGGGTTTCCGAGCCACGAACAAGCAGCGTTCTTTGCTGCGTTCGAGCTACGAGCAACGACCTCTGGGGGGAATTTCGAACTCAGTCTTCCGCCTTGAAGGCACTCTTTATTTAAAGAAAGGGGACCTTCAAACGGCCTTTGGTTGTAGATGCAATAGTTCTTAACAATCTAAACCCGCCCCTGCTGCTTGGTTGGCTACGCCAACTCCCCTGCGCGTTTCGCTTACCAATGGGTGCTCAAAAACTCGAGCGCTTCGCACTCTCGGACAGTTCTCGCACTAATCCATTGGTAATCTCCAATGCTCGGCTGCACAGAAGGGGATAGATTTCCGTGCCAGGCGTACCTTCCGTAGTACGAAGCAAAGCAACACTACGGATTCAGGAAAGAAAGCTCTTAAGCTCTTAAGCTCTTAAGCTCTTAAGCTCTTAAGCTCTTAAAGTGTGGACCCTAGCCTTCTGGGCTTCGTTCCACTCAGACCAGCCTACCCTTCTTACAAAGTGATGGAGTGGGCCTCTCGCATAAAAAATTTAGAAGGCTTTTTGCTTTTGATTTTTCTAGCCACTAGCAGCAGCGAAGCCGCTTTCTAGCTAGCCGAACTTGTTTGGCGGTCTGGCTATAATTTGCTGTGTTCGAGCAACAGCTAGTTAGGCTTGCCTCTATCCGCCCAACCTTCAGTTTTGTGGGAGCGACGCCTCGTCGCGATAAAAGCTTCGCCGCGAGGTACCCAAGGGGCATACTAGCGCGCCTCCCACAACCACCTACCCTGCTTACAAAGTGATGGAGTGGGCCTCTCGCATAAAAAATTTAGAAGGCTTTTTACTTTTGATTTTTCTAGCCACTAGCAGCAGCGAAGCCGCTTTCTAGCTAGCCGAACTTGTTTGGCGGTCTGGCTATAATTTGCTGTGTTCGAGCAACAGCTAGTTAGGCTCGCCTCTCTCTTCCCAACCTTCAGTTTTGTGGGAGCGACGCCTCGTCGCGATAAAAGCTTCGCCGCGAGGTACCCAAGGGGCATACTAGCGCGCCTCCCACAACCACCTACCCTGCTTACAAAGTGATGGAGCGGGCCTCTCGCATAAAAAATTTAGAAGGTTTTTTGCTTTTGATTTTTCTAGCCACTAGCAGCAGCGAAGCCGCGTTCTAGCTAGCCGAACTTGTTTGGCGGTCTGGCTATAATTTGCTATGTTCGAGCAACAGCTAGTTAGGCGCGCCTCTCTCTGCCCAACCTTCAGTTTTGTGGGAGCGACGCCTCGTCGCGATAAAAGCTTCGCCGCGAGGTACCCAAGGGGCATACTAGCGCGCCTCCCACAACCACCTACCCTGCTTACAAAGTGATGGAGCGGGCCTCTCGCATAAAAAATTTAGAAGGTTTTTTGCTTTTGATTTTTCTAGCCACTAGCAGCAGCGAAGCCGCGTTCTAGCTAGCCGAACTTGTTTGGCGGTCTGGCTATAATTTGCTATGTTCGAGCAACAGCTAGTTAGGCGCGCCTCTCTCTGCCCAACCTTCAGTTTTGTGGGAGCGACGCCTCGTCGCGATAAAAGCTTCGCCGCGAGGTACCCAAGGGGCATACTAGCGCGCCTCCCACAACCACCTACCCTGCTTACAAAGTGATGGAGCGGGCCTCGCACATAAAAAATTTAGAAGGCTTTTTGCTTTTGATTTTTCTAGCCACCAGCAAGTCGCGAAGCGACGTTCTAGCTAGCCGAACTTGTTCGGCGGTCTAGCTATAATTTGCTGGGCTTCGTTCCACTCAGACCAGCCTACCCTGCTTACAAAGTGATGGAGTGGGCCTCACACATAAAATATTTAGAAGGCTTTTCGCTTTTGATTTTTCTAGCCACTAGCAAGTCGTGGAGCGACGTTCTAGCTAGCCGAACTTGTTCGGCGATCTAGCCACTGTAACCAAAGGGGCCGCCCTAATCCCCGAAAGGTTGGATCAGCACGCTTTGCCCGGCCTCTACTTGAGCGAGGGGTTCCCCTATCTCAATAAGGCAATTAGCCTGCACCATCGAGGTCAGGATACCCGAGCCCTGAGCGCCGGTACTGCTGACCACCAGCTGGCCCTGATCGTTAATACGGTATATACCGCGGCTATAGTCGATCCGGTTAAGTCGTGATTTGAGTGTATGTTCAGCGACAGCGGTCATTCTTACCGGTTGCCAGTCACGCTGGCCCATCATTTTGCGCAGCGCCGGCTGGACAAATTGCAGGAAGGTCACCATTACTGCCACCGGATTGCCCGGTAAACCGAAGAAGGGCGTTTTACTTGTGTCAGTGCCTGTCTCTTTACCCGCTACTGTGCCTGTATCCGAGCCTAGCTGGCCGAAGGCTAACGGCCGACCGGGACGCATCGCAATGCGCCAGAAGTTAATCTCGCCCACCGCCTGCAGCGCCAGCTTGATATAGTCAGCCTGGCCCATAGAGACACCACCGGATGAGATCACCATATCAGCCTGCCCGGCAGCTTCACTCAGGGTACTTTCCATGACCTGCTGGTTATCTTCAATGATACCCAGGTCGATCACCTTGCAGCCCATACGCTGCAACAATCCCATCAGGGTGAAGCGGTTGGTATCGTAGATACAGTTTTCCGGTAACGGCTGCCCCTGAGGTACAACTTCGTCACCGGTTGAAAACACGGCAACTGTCAGCTGTCGATATACTTTTACCTTTTGCATCCCCAGGGAGGCCAGTAAACCTTGCTCCTGGGGCCGGATCAGGCAACCGGCTGACAGTGCAGCCGAACCGGCGCTGATATCTTCGCCGCGCTGACGCACATGCTGACCGACCGCTACCGGACCGGAAAATGTCATCTGATCGCCCTGTAGCTCGGTCATCTCGCGCATAATAATCGAATCAGTGCCCGCAGGAACCGGCGCTCCGGTCATAATTTCTACCGCTTCGCCCGGACTTACCGTGCCGGGATAACTGCCCCCGGCGAAGACCTGACCGACCACCTTAAAACTCTGCTGTTCGTTTTCCTTCAGGGCGGCTGCGCAGATGGCATAGCCATCCATTGCCGAGTTGGTCTGCTGGGGCACATTGATCGTGGATATCTGGTCTTGCGCCAGTACCCGGTTAACCGCTTCTGCTAAAGCAACCTCTTCGTTCTGCTGCGGCCAGCTGAGCTGACTGAGTATTCGTTCAATGCTCTCGGCAACTGGCAGCATAGCGCCGCCATTGACGGCCGGATCAAAGCAACTCAGCGGCTCAGATGCCGTCGTTTCCGGAAAAACAGCTTCAGGAGAATTCGCTTCAGGAAAAATAGTTTCAGTCATCACTGCGCTCCGCTGTACCGTTGTCCTGCAGAAATGCGGTAATAAAACCGGTGATTTCCTCGATATTATTCAGATCCAGCTGCGGCAGTTCACGTGCCAGCCGGATCGGCTCATCACAGGCCACCGCGATAATATTATCGTCCTCACCATGCAGCTGTGGCTTATCCACAGCCCGGCGATAGAGTTCAATTTTTGGTATTTCGGCTTTCTTGTAACCCTCAACCAGAACCAGATCCAGTTTGGAGTGGTCCATCTTGCTCAGCATTCGGGTCAGTGATGGCATATCACCCTGATTTTCTTCTACCATCAATGCCCAACGATTAGATGAACAAATCAGCACCTGATCGGCTCCGGCATGGCGCAGTTCATAACTATCTTTACCCGGGTGATCGATATCAAACTGATGATGGGCGTGCTTTATTACACCCACTCTGATGCCTGAAGCCTTCAGCTCGGGCAACAGTTTTTTCAATAGCGTGGTTTTACCGGTACCACTCCAGGCGGCAAACCCCAGCAACTTCGGCATCTGCTGTAATTCGGCCAGATCATCACGGCGATTGACGTTGATAAAGCCATCGGGGCAATCGGAGAAATCGACTTCGACCATACAGTGCTGGGCATACCAGCGATCAATTTTACGTTCACCTGCAGCTAACACCGTTTGCAGGCTTTCCAGCAGGCTGCGCTTAATCAGGGCCACTACCGGTTGTAAGCGCTTACCATCATGTGCCACCGCGATATCTGCGTTCTGCTCCTCGGCCCGGGCTAACATTCTCTCAGCCAGATCAACCGGCAGGAATGGACTATCGCAAGGCGCAAACAACACCCAGTCCGTGGCAGCGTGGTGCAGGCCGGTGGCAATACCCATCAGCGGCCCTTCGAAATCACCGGCCAGATCGGTCACGACCGGTAAGCCTAGCGTGCCATAGGCATCAAGACTACGATTGGCATTGATCAGGCAGCGACCGGTCTGCGGTTGAATCCGGTCCAGCACATGGCGGATCAGCGGTTTGCCATCCAGCCCCATCCAACCCTTATCGATTCCCCCCATACGACGGGCCATGCCGCCGGCCAGGATCACTGCTGTAATCTGATCAGTGTTGGACATAATACTTCGGCTCCACTTCATTATTCAGTTCGTGCAAAACAAGATCCTCAAGGTGCAGACGACGTCCGCACAGCTCGGTGACGGCATTATTCTGATGACTGGAAACCATCACCGTTGTCCCTCTGTCTAATAGCTGGGTTACCAGCTCTGCCACCGCTCTGACCGAATGTTGATCAAGATTCGCCGTCGGCTCATCCAGCAACAGCACACTTGGCGTCAGTATCCAGGCCCGGGCGAGCGCCAATCGTTGCTTTTCCCCCCCTGAGAGCGAATAAGCCGGCTGCCCGGCCAGATGTTCAAGCCGTGCCCAGGCCAGTGCCTGCTGCACTTTGAGTTTGACATCCTGGCGGCTGTAACTGCGTAGTTTTAAACCATAGGCGACGTTATCCCGCACATCCCCGCTGAATATATAAGGCGTCTGATGCAGATAGATCACTTGTGGATGAATCCGGTCCGACCACCAGCGCCGCGCCTTGGGCGTCACCATAACGCGACCGCTGCAGGGTTTTTCCAGTCCGGCAAGAATCTTCATCAGGGTGGTTTTGCCGGTACCATTCTCACCGCTGAGGTGCAGGCTCTCCCCTTCACCAACACGCAACTGGTCGATATGGAACAGTTTGCGCTGACCAAAATTCTTAACCAGATTGTCGACGTTTAATTCAAGGCTCATCTCTTACCTCTCAAAATATGTCACGCGCTTCAGGCGAACACATCAAACTAACTGCCCTTTGCCCCGCACCAAGGCCAGGGAGTGAAATTCAAAACCAATGCCAACAGCAGCAGTAATGCCAAACCTTCAAACCAGTTGCCCTTTGCCCCGCACCGAAGCAAGAGTGAAATTTAAAACCAATATCAGTAGTAGCAGTAATACCAAACCTTCAAACCAGCTGACCTTTGCCCCGCACCGAGGCCAGGGTGAAATTCAAAACCAATGCCAGCAATAGCAGAACCAAGCCTAATGCCACGCCCTGCGCAAATTCCCCTTTACTGGTTTCCAGCGCAATCGCTGTTGGGATATTACGGGTGTAGCCGAGAATATTACCGCCAACCATCATCGAACAGCCGACTTCAGAGATTATCCGGCTGAAGCCTGCTAACACTGCCACCAGCAATGCAAACCTAGCCTCGCAAACCATCGTAATTGCGGCACGGCTGCAGTGCGCACCTAAGGTCCGCGCGGTTTCCCAGGCCCGTCGATCGAGCCCCTGGAAAGCGGAGTGGCTCATACACACCAGCACCGGCACACAGAGCAACACCTGACCGATCACCATGGCAGGCTGACTGAATAACAGGTGCAGTTCACCAAAGGGACCACTGCGCGACAGCAACAGGTACAAGGTCAGGCCGACAACCACCGTGGGAATAGCCATCAGGGCATTAAACAGCGCGATAACCAACCAGCGTCCGGGAAAATCGATCATCGCCAGCAGAAAACCCACCGCAATGGACGGCACGACAGACAACAGTATGGCTGTGATCGAAACCCGGAAAGAGACCCAGATAATGTTCCACAGCTCGGCATCACCGCTGAACAATAACTCCAGTGCAGCCATACAGGTGGCGAGCAATCCTGTATCCATCACCAGTTGCTTCCAAAAAGCCTGAACTCGTTGATCAGCGCCATTAGTTTGTTGTCACGGTCTGTTGCGCTGAGCCATGGAACAGCACCTCACCATTAATTCGGAAATTATTGATTATGCGCTGACCTTCAACAGAGACCAGCCACTGTGCCAGCGCCCTTGCGCCTTCACTATTCAGCCCTTTATAACGTTCCGGGTTAACCAGAATCACCTGATAAGGATTAAACAAGCGCTTATCACCAGCGACCATCAACTCAAGCTGTAAACGCTCCTGATAAGCCAGCCAGGTACCACGATCGGTCATCGTATAGCTTTGCAACTCATCTGAGACCTGCAGCACTTTACCCATGCCCTGACCGATCTCTTTATAGCCATCAAAACCAGGCTCTGATCCAGCCACCTGCCACAGTTTTAACTCTTTCTTATGGGTACCGGAATCATCTCCGCGAGAGATAAACTGCGCCTTACTGTCGGCAATTCCTCGTAATGCCTCAGCAACATCAGACCCACCTTTGATTGCAGCAGGATCGGAGCCTGGCCCGACCAGCACAAAATCGTTGTACATGACACTTTTAGGCTCGACCCCATGGCCCTGATCGATAAATGCTTTTTCAGCAGCCGGAGCATGGGTCATAACCAGATCGACATCACCATCCCGTCCCATACGCAGCGCTTTGCCGGTACCAACCGCAATCACATGCACTTTGCTGCCAAACTTTTGTTCAAATACCGGTAACAATTTATCCAACAGACCAGAATTGTAGGTGCTGGTCGTCGTTGCCAGTCGGATAATATTTTGTTCTGCCAGCGCAGAGAATGGCAGGCAGATAAATAGCACTGCGGACAACAGTGATGAGATCCATTTTTTCATTGTTATTGCGCTCGAAAGTTGCTGTTGCTCATTTTTTATTTGGCTACAGCCTTTAGAGCAATTTAAGTGCCAACCTCCTGAGACACCAAAAACTGTAGGCCGCAGCCTGCTTACCCTCCCGTATCACAAGGCCTCTGCTGTCACTGCAGTTTTTCTTCCAGAGATTGATCCAGAACAACCAAGACAATAGTTGTATCCGCAAAACCGGACTTATGGGTCATAATGACCAACCAGCGCTTGCGGCGGGACAATTTGTCCCTGCCTACATTATTTTTAACCTCAACCCTCTCCGTTGAGGTCATACAAAGAGACTTAAATGAAAATGGATTCAAATAAACCCGCTTCCAACCCGATGGCCGTTTCGGTTCTGGTTGTCGATGACGAACCGGGAATGTGTAGTTTCCTGAATAAGGCTCTGAAGAAAAAATTTGCCCTGGTGGAAACCGCCGGCAGTGTTGAAGAGGCTGAAGAGTTACGCAAGCGTTGTCACTTTGATCTGCTGATTGTCGATATCAAACTGCCCGGCCGCTCCGGCATGGAATGGCACGAAGCCCTGCAGCAAACTGAACGCAGCAGCGATGTTATCTTTATGACCGCCTACGCCGACCTTGAAACCGCCATTCAGGCGTTGCGGGCCGGTGCCAGCGACTTTATCCTCAAGCCTTTCCGGCTGGAGCAGATGATGAACGCAGTTGATCGCTGTCTTGAGCGGCGCGCCATGGCCCGGACTAACTTTGTCCTGCAGCGGGAGGTCGAGAATACATTTCCGACCACCAGTATGATCGGTAACAGTCCGGCAATTCATCAGGTTCAGGAAGTCATCCACCGGGTTGCCCCGACCCCATCTGCGGTAATGATTGAAGGCGAATCGGGTACCGGCAAAGAACTGGCGGCGCGGATGCTGCATCAGTTCAGTACCCGTCGCGGCGCTTTCGTGCCGATTAACTGCGGCGCTATCTCTCCGGACCTGCTGGAAGCCGAGCTGTTTGGTCACACTAAAGGCTCATTCACCGGTGCAACCAGGGCCCGTGATGGCCTGTTCAACTTTGCCAATGGCGGCACCCTGTTTCTCGATGAGGTTGGTGAGATGCCGCTTTTGATGCAGGCTAAGCTATTAAGAGCACTGGAGCAAAAAGCGGTACGACCGGTCGGCAGCGAGCAGGAGATCAGCATCGACGTACGGATCATCGCCGCCACTAACCGGCAGCTAAAGGAGGAGGTCGCAGCAGGCCGCTTCCGCGAAGATCTGTATTACCGCCTGAATGTATTGAGCATCACGCTACCGCCACTGCGGGACCGCCGCGAAGATATCCCCGAACTGATTCACCACTTTTCAAACAAGCTGGCCCGGGAACTCAGCCTGCCCGCGATCCCTTTTAGCCACGACGACCTGAAAGAGATGCAGCATTACCATTGGCCGGGCAACATCCGGGAGCTGAAAAACCTGATTGAACGCTGCATTCTGCTGGGCAAGTTGCCTGCCGAGTATTTCCGCGAGCAAAGCGCTGATGAAGCAAAAACCGGCGGCAGCTTTGCTGGCTGGTCGATGGAGGCGGTAGAAAAGCATCATATTCTGCTGACGCTGGAGCAGCATAAGGGCAATAAGTCATCCGCCGCCCGGGATCTTGGCGTGTCACGCAAAACGCTCGACCGTAAGCTGTCGAGCTGGGCTGCAGCTGCAGCGCCCGCTGAGTGTGAGCCAAGCCTGTGATGTCAGCCCTGTGGCACAAAATTAACAGTTCATTACGCAATAAACTGTTACTGCTGACCCTGCTGCCCCTGATTCTCACTGCTATCGGCTTTATCATCATGGCTGCTTACTGGGCCAGCAGCTATACCGACCGCCAGCTCTATATGAAGGTCAGCGCAGACCTTGCCGTTGCGCAGGGCACACTGGATATAATGCAGCAGGAACAGCTCAACACCCTGAATCAGCTGGCTGGTAGCTATGAGTTTCGCACTAATCTGCAACTGGGTGATCAACGTTCTATCCAGGTACAGGTGCTGGAAATCCGCAACAGTCGTGGACTGGACTTCCTGCGCTTTCTGCCAACCGATCTGATCGCTGACATTAAGGACCCGTCCTTAGCATCGCTACTACCGCGCCTGTATCAGGGCGAACAGCTTAAAGGCCTGACTGTACTGGATTCACAGATGCTGGATAGAATCAGCGCCGATCTGGAAAAACAGGCCCAGATCCCATTAACCGCAACGCTACGGGCGATCCCCAGTGATCGCGCATTGGAAGACAAAGCGATGGTACTCAGGTCGCTGGTTCCGGTTAAAGATGAGTTCGGTGAGTTGATTGGAATTCTCGATTCCGGTAGCATTCTCAACAATACTACCGACGCTGTCGATACCATTCGGGATCTGGTCTATGGCCCGGGCACCCTGCCCAAAGGCGGCATTGGCACAGTAACACTGTTTCTGGATGACGTTCGTATCAGTACTAACGTACCGCAAAAACAGAACGTCGAAAGTAATAAAGATATGTCGCTACAGGAACGGGCGATCGGTACCCGGGTTTCTGCAGAAGTTCACAAACACGTTATGCGCCAGGGACTGAAGTGGATCGACCGGGCCTTTGTGGTCAACGATTGGTATATCTCAGCCTACCAGCCTCTTTCAGACCTGAACGGTAAACGGATCGGTATGATCTACACCGGCTTTACCGAAGCACCGTTCAGCAAGATCTACTATAAGACCCTGTTCGAATCAGCCAGCCTGATCGGACTGATCATGCTGGTATCCGGCTTTGTCATACTTATCCACACCCGCCTGTTGCTGAGCCCGCTGGCACGAATTCATTCAGTGGTTACTTCGGTGCGTGATGATGGCTCAATCCAACCCCGTATCGGGCAACTCGACACCTCAGACGAACTGGTTGATCTGGCACGACAGTTCGACGCTATGCTGGACCTGCTGGAGAGCAGGGAACAGGAGATACTCCAGGCCCGGGACCAGCTGGAACTCACTGTAGAAAAACGTACCCACTCACTGCGTAACAGAACAGAGGCCCTGAAACAGCATATCCGCCTGCTGAAAAGCACCCGTAAAAAACTGTTAGATAATGAAAAACTGGCAGTATTAGGTGAGCTGACCGCAGGCATTGCACATGAAATAAATAACCCCGCCGCCGTCATACTGGGCAACATAGACCTACTTGTAGCAGAGCTGGGGGAGGCCGTAGAACCGGCCCGGGAAGAGGTCGATATGATAATCCGCCAGGTTTATCGCATCCGCTCACTGATTAACAACCTGCTCCAGTACAGCCGCCCTGATCACTACGTCGACAGTTATGAAAGCCATCAGATCAATCCGCTGATAGAAGATACCCTGCTGCTGGTGTCCCATGCGCTGGAGAAACAGCAGGTCACCATCGAAAAGAACTTTACTGCCAGCTGCCCGACCGAAGTGAACTACCAGCAGCTGCAACAGGTACTGGTCAACCTGATTATCAATGCATCCCACGCCCTGACAGGCCCTGGCAAAGTCCAGCTACACACTGCTAACTGGCTGGAGGCGGGTGAAATAAAAGGTGTTGTAATACAAATTAAAGATCGAGGTAAAGGGATCAGCGAAGATAATTTGAAGCATATCTTCGATCCTTTCTTCACCACCAAGGAAAGCGGCACAGGCCTGGGCCTTTCGGTGAGCTACGGCATTATCCGACGCCATGGCGGCGATATCAAAGTATCCTCCAGACTCGGTGAAGGCACCGTCTTTTCAGTCTACCTGCTGCAACAGGCCAACATATCCACAGACGACGAACTGGAAGGTATTCTCGACGGACTGGCAGCAGCTGACAGAACCAATCGCCGCGCCACTGTTCACAACTGAGTCAACGACTGATCAAAGGCCGATCAAAGACATATAACAAACTTTATTCGCCATCGGCACTCCACACCAGCCGACCACTCCTGCTCAGATCATAGCCCTGCAGGTTTTGCGCCAGCATAACGCCATCAGGGCTCTGCAGGAACTCAAACAGCTGCTGCAGCAAGCGACGAAAATAGACATTGCGCGGCACCACCAGATCGAAGCTCTCTTCGCACACAGGAATAAACCCCAGACCAAACTCCTTCGCCGCGCTCAAGGTGCCCGGTCCTATATCCGCTTCCCCTTTGGCGATCACGGACGCCAGCTCACGCTCAGAGAAAACAGTATTACTCACTGTCAGCTGCTCATAAGGCCGGGCATGGCCCACTAACCACTCTTTCAGAAAACGCTGAGCTCCGGCACCTTCCTGACGCACCACCCAGCGGGTCCGGTAATCAAGCGCCTGATGCGGATCTTCCAGCCGGTATTGATCCTGACTACGCACAACCAGCCCCTGGCTGCGGCAAAAAAGATGCACCAGAATCCAGTTTCGGGACTCAGAATATTGCTGTAACAAAGCTGGGTGTCGCACCTCACTTTCTTCCATCCGCCCCCAATGGATAGCGCAGGCATCGGCATGCCCTTTAGCCAGCAGTTCCAACCCCAGCTTAGTGCCGGTCACTGTATAACCAAACAGCGCCTTAGTTCTTAGCTTATGAGTCAGGCGGATTGCCACCGCTTGCAGCAGGGGATCATCGCTGCCGCCCAGAATCAGGCGGTCGGTCATTAATCCGCCATGACAACTTTCAAGTAACCAGCGATCCACCAGCGCTTTGGGAAATAACCATTTGCCAGTCAGCTTCGTGGCAGGAATCTGCCCTTCAGCTGCCATGGCATAGATCTTTTTCTCATTCAGATTCAGATACTCCGTCACTTGACGGACATTCATAAACACCGCTGGCATATCACTCATGAAATAGCATCCACTGCTCTGTTTTTCTGCTGCGTCCTTTCTGGCGTCTTTTCTAGCGTCTTATTTTGCGGTACGGCATCCAGCTCCAGCGTATCTTCGCCACTGAATACCAGAAAGTGTTTGCCTTTAGCCCGGGCCAGCATCGTTATTCCCAGTTCACGGGCCAACCCCAGCCCCATCTGCGTCACGCCGGAACGGGACAGCAGCACCGGGATCCCCATCTGCGCCACTTTTATCACCATCTCTGAGGTCAGTCGTCCGGTGGTATAGAACGTCTTATTCGCTTCGCTGATCCCATCCAGCCACATCCTGCCGGCTAAAGTATCCACCGCATTATGCCGCCCAACATCTTCGACAAAGGCGATCACCTGGTCATCTTCGCAAATAGCACAACCGTGCACGCCACCGGCATTTTTATAAGTTTCATTATGCAGGTTAAGATTGTGCAGTAAGCCATAGACGGTACTCTGTTTTACTTCAGCCTTCGCCAAAGAGACCTCAGCCAGCTTATCCATTAAGCTGCCAAACATAGTGCCCTGCCCACAGCCCGAGGTCACAGTACGCTGCTGCAGTTTCTCCTCCAGCCCTTCTGGCTCGCCGTCGGTCACCACTGCTGCAGACTCAACCTCCCAGTCAACCTGAATCGCCAGCACCTCATCCAGACGACGGATAAATCCCTGATTACGCAGATAACCCAGCACCAGCGCTTCAGGATCGCCCCCCAGCGTCATCAGGGTAACAATCTCACGCTTATTCAGATAAATAGTAAGCGGCCGCTCGCAGGCGATCTGAACTATCCGGCTCTCGCCTTTTTCGTCGATAACTCTTACCGACTCAGTTAACTCTGCCATCGCCTGACTTAGCAACGGCTGTGCACTTTCAGTATTCATTGGCATTCACTCTGACTTTTATCGATTAATGTCTGATGTGCAATTTCCGTTCCTCTCTCCAGATTTCACCGCAATCGGCATGGATTGGTTGCTTTTCCCCGGCGTGCTCCGCAAACAGACAGGACAAAATGTCCCACCCCAATACAAATATGTCCCTTTTTTACCATCCTGTTCACCGTCAAGACCGGGCTATAAGTTACCAATCCTCCTCCAAGCCCCCTCTCATCCTTCTTCTTGTCCCAAAAACAGGAGACTGGCCCGCCCTTTGCTATGTCTATTAATCAGCCCCTTTAAAGCAAGCCTTTAAAGAGAACTTCAATTAACCACTTTGTCAGCAGAAAAATAACAGGGAGTCAGATTATGACCGCCAGCAAAAGCACTGATCGTTGGCCCATGCAGGTTAGCCTGCAGCACGAGACTGTACTGACACGCGGTTGGGAAACCGAACGCTGGAGCATCCGCGACCTATGCCCCGACGCAGCAAAAGGTGATGGCTATACCGATCTGACCCTGGAACTGCATAAAGATGAGCGCACCGCCTACCGCTTCAACCTGAACGCAACGTCACCACACCTGTTTCTGCTCTGTGACGAAGATGAAGCGAGCAGTGAATTAATTCCGATGCATATGACCGCCAGCCAGGATGAGGCCGCGTCCTTCATGGACGGTGAACACCAGATGCTGGAAACACCGATGCCCGCCGCGGTGCAGTGCTGGATCGATAGTTATCTGGGAATCCACGGTGAGCTGATCGACGAAGGCAAGAAAAAGAAAAAACGAGGCAAGGGGCGTAGCAGTGAACGATGAAACCTTTCTTTCCCGCTGGTCACGCCGGAAAGCGGAGCAACCCTCTGCGGCTAATGAAGAGGCCGAAGCAAAGTATAAAAGCCCGCCAGAACAGGAGCCGCAAGCGGTAGCACCGATCTCAGTTGAAATGACTAACGAGATTTCTGCTACTGCTGGCAATTCGGACAGCCTTCCAGACAAGAATTCTGACAACGACGAACCAATACCACTGACCGATGCCGACATGCCAGCTATTGAAAGCCTCAGTGAAGAGTCTGATTACAGTCAGTTTCTCTCATCCGGCGTCAGCGATGAACTGCGTAACCTGGCTCTGCGCAAACTATTCAACCTGCCTCAATTCAACATTGTCGATGGATTAAATGACTACGACGAAGACTTCAGCAAGATGCCCGCGCTGTCGCAAGAGGTGGTAGCCAGAATGCGTAGCTGGCTGCAGGACAAACAGGAACAGGTCGTTAACGAAATGACTGGCGCCAACTCTGAAGAAAGCGCTAAAGAAAGTTCTGAAAAAAGCTCTCAAGAGAGGCCCGCAGAGAACACCGAAAAGATTACTGATCCGTTGAAACAAAACAGCGCGCTGGAATCGGCTGAACTCAGCACAGCGGCTGCGGAGATCTACGAAGAGGACCCATTGGGCGATGCCGACCTGGAAGGCTAGCGCGCCGAATTGACACACCCGCCCGGGGACAGGCAGACAATTTGTCCCACAACAAAGCAACGCGTAACAGAACGCCCTGATCAATACCCACCCTAAGGCGTTCTTTTCAGATTTTTCTGGTTCCGCTTTTGCTTTCTTTAAATAGTAATTACGACCGGTTCGGGTGAGTGCCGGTCGCTACCACTGACAACATGCATAACAGGCAGCCGTATACGCCAAAAACGGACTGACCGGTAACCGAGAAAGGTTGCACATGCTGCCAGCGGTCTGGTGAGGTAACAGATGACTAACGAGCAAAGCCTGAATTTCCAGGCACGGCAGACGGCACAAGCGCGAGTAATGCCGCCACACAACCTGGCACCGCCGACGGTGAGCTTCAGCACCCAGGGCCATCTTCTGATCACAGGATCGGAGGATATGATTCGCCTTGCCGCTGACCAGCTAGGCTCTAATCAACAATCTAATCAACAACAAGGTATGGCCAGTATCACCCTGCTCTGTACCGAAGCTATTCAGAACACCGATAATGCCCATATTGAAGCGGCACTTACAGCAGCACCTACGTTACTTGCTTATCAGGCGAAGGTAGAAGCAGTCAAGGGCTTCCTTGGCCAGTTTCAGGTCACCATCAGGCATCAGGAGCAAACAGTCGAGCTTGCTAAAATGGCCCAGAATCGCGCTACCTTCGATCTGATCCTGAACCTTGGCAAAGAACCTTTGTTTACCAGCGAGCTGGCACCGGCGGGTTATTTCCACATCTCTCCAGACGCCGATAAGCTGAGTGAAGTGATTCAACAGCTACCTGAATATATTGGCGAGTTTGAAAAGCCGCGCTACTTTCAGGTTAATCAGGATCTGTGCGCACACTCCAGCAGAGGTCAGACCGGCTGCACCCGCTGCCTCGATGTTTGCCCCGCCGATGCGATCACTTCAATCCGTGACCTGATCGATATCGATCCGCATATCTGCCATGGTGCTGGCGGCTGTACGACTGCCTGTCCGACCGGTGCGATCAGCTACGCGCTGCCGCAACCGGTACGGATGCAAAACTATATCCTGCAGCTGCTGGAGAGTTATCAACAGGCAGGCGGCAAACAGCCAGCTATTCTGTTGCATGACCACGAGCAGGGCCGCGAGATCGTAAACCAGGTTCTCCCGCAACTGCCAGGCAACCTGATTCCGGTGGAGCTGGAAGAGCTTGCAGCTGCCGGCCAGGATATCTGGCTTACCGCGCTGGCAGGCGGCGCCAGCCACATTATTCTGCTGGATACGCCGGCGGTACCCGAATCAATGCGCAGTCTTCTGCAGCGTGAAATAGAGCTGACCCGAACCATACTCAGCGGCCTGGGATATGGCGCCTCACGGATTAATCTGCTGCAGCAGGCAGAGCTTTCACAAAACCTGGTAGCGGCACTCAATCAGCAATACGCCGGGCAGCAGATAGAAGCTCAGCCAGCAGCCTCAACTGAAAACAAAAGAGACCGCCTGTATAGCGCTTTAAACCACCTTATTACCCATGCACCACAGCCATTAGCCGATTACCTCACCCTGCCGGCGGGCTCTCCTTTCGGTCTGGTTACCGTTGATCAGTCAAGTTGCACACTTTGCTTGTCCTGTGTAGCGGTCTGTCCTACCCAATCCCTGACCAGTGGAGGAGAAAAGCCGGCGCTTAATTTTACCGAACAGAGCTGTGTGCAGTGCAATCTGTGCGAACGCGCCTGTCCGGAAAATGCGATCCAGCTGGAATCACGTTTACTACTGACTGACACGCGCAAGCAGACGGTTGAAATCCATACCGATGAAGCCTTTGCCTGTATCACCTGCAGCAAACCTTTTG
Source organism: Amphritea sp. HPY (assembly GCF_050870985.1). NCBI lineage: Bacteria > Pseudomonadati > Pseudomonadota > Gammaproteobacteria > Oceanospirillales > Oceanospirillaceae > Amphritea > Amphritea sp. HPY. The sequence continues at coordinate 3,792,547 of NZ_CP194015.1, forward strand.
CGCCGCGCAGCACAGTAGAAAAAATGATTGAAAAGCTGAGTGGGCATCGCTTGTTTGAAGGCCCGGCGATCAATCGCCTGAAAATGTGTGAAGACTGCCGGGTTACGGACATCTATGCAGACCTGACACAGCACCCTGAAAAGCAATTAGAACTGTAAGGATAAAGGAGAGTGACACGATGAATACGATCAATGCTATTCCTGCCCTTACAGGTAATCGACCTGACGCGGCAATGTCCGAAAAACAACTTGAACTGTAGGAACAGGAGTCAGACATGATGAATATGATTAACGCTGCCCCTGCCCTGCAGGAAACCGATCAGCTACGCGCCGATATTTACGCCCTGTTAGCTACGTTGTTACGTCAGCCACCCCAGGGAGACTTGTTGCAGTGGTTGTCCGGACTGGAACCGGACCAGGATGAAGACACCCCCATGGCCCGTGCCTGGAGCACTCTGGCCCTGGCTGCAAAACATAGCCGGCCACAGCAACTGGATGATGAATACCAGCACCTGTTTATTGGCGTAGGCCGTGGTGAGCTGATGCCATTTGCCTGCTGGTATCTGACCGGTTCGCTGATGGAGAAACCTCTGGTTCTGCTGCGTGAAGACCTCAGTTTGCTGGGCTTCGAGCGCCAGCCTGATGTGAAAGAGCCGGAAGATCATATCGCGGCCTTGTGTGAGGTGATGAGCCTGCTGATCAGCAATGGTCGGGGCTATGAGATACAGCACCGGTTCTGGCAGCAACATCTGCAGAGTTGGAGCAACCGATTTTTTACCGATTTGCAAAATGCGGAAAACGCGGTGTTTTACACCGCCGCTGGCCTGTTAGGCGCCGCTTTTATGCAACAGGAGGATAACTGGTTCCTGCAGCTATCCCCTGCCGCACTTGAGGGCGGACAACAATAAAAACAGGACGCTTACCCGGTAAGTGACTTATAGAGCGGAGATAAACAATGAGCCAGCAAAAGAAGCCTGACACAGGGCGCCGCGGGTTCCTGAAAACACTAGGTCTGGCAGGTACTGCCGTCGGAGCTGCTGCCGTTGCCGGTACAGTTCAGGCAAAAGTCACCACTGCTGAATCCGGTGAGAAACAGGAAAGTTCCGGTTACCAGAAAACTGAACATGTTCGTAGTTACTACGAAACGTTACGTAACTGATAACGCGCACAGATAAACAGATTAAAAGTTGAGGATTTAAGGACATGAGACTAACAACAAAGTCTGACCAATCTACAACTTCAATTCTGTTCCGGATATATCAGATAAAAACAGTCAATGTGCTTGTGCCATTACGATCAGCATTGACGTAACTGATAACCGCGCACAGATAAAAAGGTGAGGATTTAAGGACATGAGACTAACAAAAAAGTCTGATCAGCCCGCGGCATCAAGCGCATCAGGTTTAGGCCTGAGCCGGCGCCGTTTTCTGCAGAATTCAGGTATTGCTGCCGGTGGTGTAGCCACTGCCGGTATGATGGCACCGGGCATGATGCAACAGGCTGAAGCTGCAACTGTACCAACCGGTGCGCCAACGGAAATTAAGCGAACCATCTGCTCGCACTGCTCAGTTGGTTGTGGTGTCTACGCGGAAGTACAGAACGGTATCTGGACCGGCCAGGAACCCGCTTTTGACCACCCGTTCAATGCCGGCGCCCATTGTGCCAAAGGTGCAGCACTGCGTGAACATGGCCATGGCGACCGCCGCCTGAAGTACCCGATGAAGCTGGTTGACGGCCAGTGGAAGAAGCTGTCCTGGGACCAGGCGATCGATGAAGTCGGCGATAAGATGCTGCAGGTTCGTAAAGAATCAGGCCCGGATTCTGTTTACTGGCTCGGCTCTGCCAAGTTCAGCAATGAGCAGGCCTATCTGTTCCGTAAATACGCCGCCCTCTGGGGTACCAATAACGTCGACCATCAGGCCCGAATCTGTCACTCCACCACTGTTGCCGGGGTAGCCAATACCTGGGGCTATGGTGCGATGACCAACTCGTTCAACGATATCCATTTCTCCAAATCGATTATCCTGATCGGCTCTAATCCGGCGGAAGCACACCCGGTTGCAATGCAGCATATCCTGCGGGCCAAAGAGCGCAACAAGGCGCACATCATCTGTGTTGATCCACGCTTCACCCGTACTGCAGCTCACGCCAACGAGTATATCCGCATCCGTCCGGGCTCCGACGTCGCCTTTGTCTGGGGTCTGCTGTGGCATATCTTTGAAAATGGCTGGGAAGACAAACAGTTCATCCAGCAGCGCGTATATGGCCTGGATGAAGTTCGCGAAGAAGTTAAAAACTGGACGCCGGAAGAAGTTGAAAACGTTACCGGCGTTCCGGGCAGCCAGATGCGCCGCGCAGCTAAAGAGCTGGCGGAAAACCGTCCGGGCACCGTTATCTGGTGTATGGGTGGCACCCAGCACACCACCGGAAATAACAACACCCGTGCTTACTGCATCCTGATGCTGGCGCTGGGTAATATGGGCACCTCCGGTGGCGGTACTAACATTTTCCGTGGCCACGACAACGTTCAGGGCGCTACCGACCTGGGCATCCTGTCGCACACTCTGCCGGGCTACTATGGTCTCTCGGACGGCGCCTGGAAGCACTGGTCCAAGGTATGGGGGCTGGACTTTGACTGGGTGCAGAACCGTTTCGACCAGAAGGTTCATCGCAAGCTGAAACCGATTAATAACAAAGGTATACCAGTATCACGCTGGATCGACGGCGTACTGGAAGATAAAGCGCAGATCGATCAGAACGACAATCTGCGGGTGATGGTCTGCTGGGGGCACGCGGTGAACTCCCAGACCCGTGGCACCGAGATGAAGAAAGCGATCGAGAAACTCGATACGCTGGTAATCGTCGACCCGTATCCAACCCATGCTGCCGTAATGTCGGATCGTAAAGATGGCGTTTACCTGATCCCGGCCTGTACTCAGTTTGAAACTTACGGTTCCGTGACTGCGTCTAACCGCTCTCTGCAATGGCGTGACCAGGTCATCGAGCCGTTGTTTGAATCTAAGCCAGATCACGAGATCATGCTCCTGCTGTCGAAAAAACTAGGCTTCAGCGAGCAGCTGTTCAAGAATATCGAGATCAAAAATGGGCAGCCGCTGATCGAAGACATTACCCGCGAATTTAACAAAGGTATGTGGACCATCGGCTATACCGGCCAGAGCCCTGAGCGTCTGAAATTGCACCAGCAAAACTGGCACACCTTCAACTACGATACGTTGAAAGGCGAAGGCGGCCCGATCTCCGGCGAATACTACGGCATGCCGTGGCCTTGCTGGGGTACTGCGGAACAGGGCCATCCTGGTACGCCGATTCTGTACGATACCAGCAAGCCTGTAGCCGAAGGCGGCTTAACCTTCCGTGCCCGCTTCGGTGTTGAACGTGATGGCGTCAATCTGCTGGCTGAAAACTCCTTCGGCAAAGGTTCCGACATCAAAGATGGTTATCCGGAATTCAGCGATAAGCTGCTGAAAAAGCTGGGTTGGTGGAACGACCTTACCGCAGAAGAGAAAGCCCTTGCAGAAGGTAAAAACTGGAAAACTGACCTGTCCGGCGGTATTCAGCGGGTTGCGATCAAACATGGCTGCTCACCTTTCGGCAACGCTAAAGCCCGCGCCGTGGTCTGGACCTTCCCGGATAAAGTACCACTGCACCGCGAGCCGCTGTACACCCCGCGTCGTGACCTGGTGAGTAAGTACCCTACCTGGAACGATTCCGAGTCCCTGTATCGCCTGCCGACTATGTACAAGTCGATTCAGGACAAAGACCTGTCTCAAGAGTACCCGATCATCCTGACCTCCGGCCGTCTGGTGGAGTTTGAAGGTGGCGGCGAAGAGACCCGTTCCAACCCCTGGCTGGCCGAACTGCAACAGGAGATGTTTGTTGAAGTGAACCCGGTTGATGCCAATAACCTGGGCTTCAGAGATGGCGACGATGTCTGGGTCGAGGGCGCCGAAGGCGGCAAGGTCCGCGTTAAAGCGCTGGTTACCCGTCGCGTCGATGAAGGCGTTGTCTTTATGCCGTTCCACTTCGGCGGCCAGTTCCAGGGTAAGGATCTGACCGATAAATACCCGGCCGGAGCAGCGCCTTACGTTACCGGTGAAGCGGCTAACACAGCGACAACCTACGGTTATGACCCGGTCACTCAGATGCAGGAAACGAAAGTTACCTTGTGTCGTATCAACAAAGCTAACGCATAAGGGGTAACAGATTATGGCTAGAATGAAATTCCTCTGTGACTCCAAGCGCTGCATCGAGTGCAACGGTTGCGTCACGGCCTGTAAGAACGAAAACGAAGTTGAATGGGGCATCCAGCGCCGTCGCGTTGTTACCATCAACGATGGCGATCCCGGCGAAACCTCGATTTCAGTGGCTTGTATGCACTGTTCAGACGCGCCTTGTATGGCGGTTTGTCCGACGGATGTTTTCTATCAGACCGAAGATGGCATCGTACTGCACAATAAAGACGGTTGTATCGGTTGCGGTTACTGCTTGTTCGCCTGTCCGTTTGGTGCGCCGCAGTTCCCGAGCGATGCCGCTTTTGGTGAGCGCGGCAAGATGGACAAATGTACTTTCTGTGCCGGTGGCCCGGAAGAGGACAACAGTTCGGAAGAGAAAGCTAAATACGGTTCCAACCGTATCGCCGAAGGCAAACTGCCACTCTGTGCCGAAATGTGCTCGACCAAGGCCCTGCTGGCTGGTGATGCAAGTGAAGTGTCTGACATCTTCCGTGAACGGGTAATCTACCGCGGTCACAACGATGGTGCCTGGGCACAGAATCAAGCTGAACCTCAGCCGGAAGCAGACCTGGCTTACGACGCAACCCAGCAAAAAGTCTGAACACCTTAACCCTTAACGCCGCCGGAGCGATCCGGCGGCCTGATTCTGAGGGGGATCTATGATTCCTTATAAATGGCGAACAGCTAAATTGCCATTTCATATCATTCCGGTGTTATCGCTGCTGTTGGCGCTGGCATTTTCAGGCCTGACGCAGGCGGCAACGCCTTCTGAAGCCAAAGTAGCTGGCTTTGCCAGCACTGCATACTGGGAGGCTATCAGTGGAGGAGAAAGCGGCCGTACCCAGTCCCAGGCAAGAGAAGCGGGTCAGCTGATCAATGTCCAGGGCGAGGAATGGCGCCAGTGGCGTAACCAGTGGGTCACGCCTGCCGGGGCTTACGCACTGGGCGGTACTCTCGCTGCGCTGCTGATCTTCTATCTGCTGGTCGGTCAGAATAAGCTCGACTCAGCGCGTACCGGCAACACGATTGAACGCTGGAAACGCTTCGACCGGGCCATGCACTGGACTGTCGCAACCTTGTTTATCGTACTGGCGATTTCGGGGCTTAGCCTGCTGTACGGCAAGTTCTTTCTCCGCGACGCTTTAGGCGCTTCACTCTGGGGCAACTACGCCACATTGTGCAAGCTGGCCCATAATTATCTGGGACCGCTGTTTGTGCTGGGCCTGTTGCTGATGATTGTGAAGTGGATGAAACATAACTTCTTCAACCGCACCGATCTGATCTGGTTCCTGCAGGGCGGCGGCATGGTGGGTAAGGCTCACCCAAGTGCCGGGTATATGAACGGTGGCGAGAAAGCCTGGTTCTGGGTGCTGACGCTTGCGGGTCTGGTGGTTTGCGCCAGTGGTTTGGTGATGGACTTCCCGAACTTTGGCCAATACCGCGAGACAATGCAGCTGGCTAACCTGATTCATGGCGGCGCATCGTTGCTGTTGATAGCAGCCTCTTTTGGCCATATCTATATCGGCACCGCCGGTACAGAAGGCGCGCTGGAAGGGATGAAGACCGGCTACGTCGACGAAGCATGGGCGAAGCAACACCATGATCAGTGGTATGAGGAAATGAAAAAGAACAGCCGCTAGAACGCAAAGCAAGCTTTGCTAGCTAGAACGTCGCTTCGCGACTCGCTAGTGGCTAGTGGCTAGTGGCTAGTGGCTAGTGGCTAGAAAAATCAAAAGTTAAAAACCGAAAAACCGCCAGCAGGCGGTTTTTTTTATTCCCGCAACGCGGGAATGCTTGTTCTAGCTAGCCGAACTTGTTCGGCGGTCTAGCTTCTGTTTCTCACCGGCGGTCTAGCTACTTTTAAGAACATCAGCCAGTGCCGCTACGAAATAATCCATCCTCTGAGCGTTCAGTCCGGCGACATTCATCCGGCTGGAGTCGATCATGTAGATACTGTAGCGGGTGCGCAGCAACTCAACTTGCTGTGGTGTTATGCCCAGGAAAGAGAACATGCCGAACTGCTGTTCGATAAAGCTGAAGTCCCCATCTATTTCAGAGGCCGCGATATGTCGCACCAGACTCTCGCGTAAGCCCAGAATGCGCTGACGCATCCCTTGCAGTTCAGTCTGCCACATCTGATTCAACGGCTGATCGCCAAGAATAGTCTCGACAATAGCTGCGCCGTGGGATGGCGGCATGGAGTAATGGCTGCGAATTTTGCTGAACAGCTGGCTGCCCGCATTTGCCGCTTGTTCCCCGTTAGCGCCAACAATAAACAACGTGCCGGTGCGCTCGCGGTATAAGCCAAAGTTCTTCGAACAAGACGTGGCAATCAGCATCTCCGGCATCTTTTCAGCCAGCATGCGTACACCGAAAGCATCCTCATCGAGACCGCTACCCAATCCCTGATACGCCATATCGACAAACGGGATCAATCCCTTTCGGGCGCACAATTCAGCAACCGCCAGCCACTGCTCTCGGTTCAGATCCGCGCCACTCGGGTTATGACAGCATCCGTGTAACAAGACAAAGTCTCCGGCTACCGCTTGCTCCAGGGTATCCAGCATGGCCTGAAACTGGATACTTTTATTTTCATAATCGTAGTAGGGGTACTCTTTCAGCGGCAAGCCAGCACCACCCAGCAACGGGATATGGTTAGCCCAGGTTGGGGTACTGACCCAGACCGAGCTTGAGGTACTACAGCCACGTATAAACTCGGCGGCCATACGTAATGCACCGCAACCGCCCGGGGTTTGAGCAGATGCCACCCGGTTATCACGCAACACCGGATGATCGGCACCAAAGACCAGCTCACGAATACGCTGGTTATACAGCGGCGAGCCGGCCGGGGCGATATAGCTTTTAGTGGTTTCGCTCTGCAACAGCTGCTGCTCAGCTGTATGTACAGCCTGCATAATCGGCGTGTTACCCAGTTCGTCTTTATAGACGCCGATACCCAGGTCAAGCTTGGCCGGATTGTCATCCTGCTGGTATTTCAGCATTAGCGATAGAATCGGATCCTGGGGTAGTGCTTTCAATCCTTCAAACATCTGAATCTCCTCTGCTTATACTCTTATATCGCCGCCTTTAAAGAACAGCCTCTATTTCAATTTTATTAGCCTTGAACTGAGCCAGTAGTTGCTCCGCCTGCTGCAGTGCATTCTCTGCTGCCTGTTCTTTAACCAGGCCAAAACCGCGAATCTCTGCTGGCAACTGCGCCAGCTCGACGGCAGTAGTATAGTTATCACTGCGCAGGCCGCTGACCAGTGTGGCGATCTGTGCCTTATATTCAGTCAGTAACTGACGCTCCAGCTTACGATCAGCACTATAGGCAAACAGGTCCAGCGGGGTACCGCGTAAACCACGTATTTTCGCCAGCAGTTTAAATGCTTTCAGAGCCCAGCCACCTACTTCAATCTTACGTGGACGTCCATTCGCTTGCTTACGGGCTAATAACGGCGGCGCTACATGGAACTTAATCCGATAATCGCCGGTAAAGGTATCAGCCACTTCACTCAGGAAACTTGTTTCGGTGTACAGCCGCGCTACTTCGTACTCGTCTTTATAAGACATCAGACGGAACAGCTGGGTAGCAACCGCATCAGTCAGAGTATTATCAGCTGACACTTGCTGCTCAGCTTGAGTAACTGAATCAACCAGTGTTTTATACTTTTCAGCATACGCCGCGTTCTGATACTGGCTCAGGAAATTGATATTGCGCTTAATCCGGCTAGCCAGATCAGGCTCTGCAATTTCAACAACACCACCTGCAGCCTGCTCAACAAAGGCCATATCTACAGCCGCCAGACGACCCCAGTTGAAGGCTGTACGGTTCTTATCCACCGCTACCGCGTTTAGCTCAATAGCCCGACTCAGCGATGCCATCGACAGCGGAATCAGACCATTCTGCCAGGCAAAGCCCAGCATCATAACATTAGAAAATACGGTATCGCCCAGCAATGCTTCAGCCAGACGGTTAGCATCCAGAGTCGCCAGATTTTCGTCGCCGACAGCATCTGAGAGAATCCGGTTGCGACGGGTCGCCTGCATATCGGCATCGCGGTACAGCACGTTATCGGCTGTGGGCATCTGCGCCAGGTTCATTACCGCACGGCTATGGCCTCGACGTAACACGCTCAACGCCTTATCGGAGGTACCCACCACCATATCGCAAGCCACCAGCGCATCAGCTTGCCCGACATCGATTCGGACCTGATGAATGTCTTGCGGCGTCGGAGCCAGGCGCACATAACTCAGTACTGTGCCACCTTTTTGCGCAAAGCCCATGAAATCCAGCACGGAAGAGCCTTTCGCTTCAAGATGCGCCGCCATAGTTATCAGTGCCCCGACAGTCACGACTCCGGTTCCACCGACACCACCGACCAGCAGATTATAGGTTTTCTCCAGCGCTTTAATCTCAGGCTGAGGTAACGCGGCAACCTTATTATCGAACTGATCACCGGTAGAAACACCCGCTCCCCGCTTCAGCTCACCACCTTCAATAGTCACGAAACTCGGACAGAAGCCTTTCACACATGAAAAGTCTTTATTACATGAGGACTGATCGATACGGCGCTTACGCCCCAGCTCGGTTTCACGCGGAATAACGGACAGGCAGTTGGATTGCTCGGAACAATCACCGCAACCTTCACAAACATGGTGGTTGATAAAGGCACGTTTAGCCGGATCCGGAAACTGGCCGCGCTTACGGCGGCGACGTTTTTCTGCTGCACAGGTCTGATCATAGATCAGTACCGTTACACCCTGTATGTCGCGTAGCTCCAGCTGCACTTGCTCCAGTTCATCGCGGTGATGGAATGTTGCCTGCTGCGGAAAGATACTCTTATCGCTGTACTTCTCAGGCTCATCGCTGAGAATAGCGATCCGCTGAACACCTTCTGCGTACACCTGATTAGCGATCGCCGGTACTGTAATAACGCCGTCTACCGGCTGGCCGCCGGTCATAGCAACCGCATCGTTAAACAGGATTTTGTACGTGATGTTGGCCCCGGCCGCCAGCGACTGGCGAATCGCCATCGAACCTGAATGGAAGTAAGTACCTTCACCCAGGTTCTGGAATACATGGGTATTATTCAGGTAGCGGGACTTACTGATCCAGTTTACCCCTTCGCCACCCATTTGGATCAGTGACTCGGTTTTTCGGCCCATCCAGGAAGCCATGAAGTGACAACCGATACCCGCCTGGGCTTTACTACCATCAGGTACTTTAGTCGATGAGTTATGCGGGCAACCGGAACAGAAATAAGGTAACCGACGTACACCGCCGGGATCAGCAGCATCGCTACCGCGCTCACCTATAGTGGCCAAACGGGCACTGAAGTCGAGACCAAATAGTCGCTGCAATCGCTGGGCGATATAGCCCGCCAGCATATTCGGGCCGAGTTCGCCGACATAGGGGATCAGTGGCTCGCCTTTTTCATCCTGCTTGCCGGTAATCAGCACTTCGCCAGGATGATCCGGCTCGGACATATACTCTTTAATCTGACTCTCGATGATGCCGCGCTTCTCTTCCACCACCAGCACTTCCTGCTTGCCATGGACGAAATCCAGCGCACCAGTGCGCTCCAGCGGCCATACCAGGCCGACTTTGTAGATATCCAGGCCGATACTGCGTGCCTGTTCTTCATCCAGCCCCAGCAGTTCCAGCGCCGCCAGCAGGTCCAGATAGGCCTTACCGGTGGTCACGATGCCGAAGCGGGCATCGGGCAGGTCATAAATACGTTTATCAATCGGGTTGGCACGGGCAAAAGCGGCAACCGCGGCCAGCTTATGCTCAATACGGGTTTCCAGCTGTGGTCCCGGCAGGTCCGGCCAGCGGTAGTGAAGGCCACCTTCCGGCGAAACAAAGTCGGTCGGTATTTTAAACTCAGGCAGTTCCGCGATTTCAACCGATGCGGCACTTTCCACGGCCTCGGCAATCGCCTTGAAGCCACACCACATGCCGCTGAAACGGGACATAGCAAAGCCCCACAGGCCAAATTCAAAGTACTCAGAGATACTGGCAGGATTGATGGTTGGCATAAACCAGGACATAAATGCCACATCCGACTGATGCGGCATACTGGAAGAAACACAACCGTGGTCATCGCCTGCTACAACTAAGACACCGCCATTAGGGGAGCTGCCATAGGTATTACCGTGCTTGAGGGCATCACCGGCCCGATCGACACCCGGCCCTTTGCCATACCAGATGGAAAATACGCCATCCACGTTCTTATCGGCATCGGTCTCAACCTGCTGCGTACCCAGCACCATTGTCGCCGCCAGGTCTTCATTAATTGCGGGTATAAAATCGATATCGTGAGATTTCAACAGATCACCCGCCTGCCATAGCGCCTGATCATAGCCACCCAGCGGAGAGCCCCGATAGCCGCTGATAAAACCTGCTGTCTTGAGATTATTCTTACGGTCTAACTGGCGTTGCATCATCGGCAATCGAACCAGCGCCTGGGTTCCGGTCAGAAACACCCGCCCGGTCGGACGCAGGTAGCGATCATTCAGGGCGTAATTATCTAGAGAGTCATCGAGCAAAGAGTCATCTAACAAGGGGCTATTCGGAATTCGGGTTTCTGGCTGACCCATGGCATACCTCACATAGAACTTTTATTGTTATTCGCAGCGGCTTGCCCGCCTGCATATTTACTGTCCAGTGTAGTTTTTTTTGCCAGAAAGGTGCTTTCGAATATTGATATAAGGAACTATCATTTTGAAACAAACACTACTCTTTCACTTATTTTAAGATAGATTATTTCACCTTATAGAGATTTATATAAATATGAGCAGTTCAAAGGATATTTTTAAACCCGATAATTATGACCGCCACATCCTGCGTATCCTGCAACAGGATGGTCGTATATCAAACCAGCAACTGGCAGATGAAGTCGGCTTATCTACAGCAGCCTGCTGGCGGCGGGTGAAGGCACTGGAGGAGCGGGGAGTATTACGCCAGTACACCGCACTGGTTGACCCCCAGACCCTGAATTATGGTCTCTGCGTCTTCTTGCTGGTCAGCCTGACCCGTCACTCGAAGGATAACGCCCGGGAGTTTGAGGAAGCGGTAAAAGCCTGCCCTGAAGTGATGCAATGCTACGCGGTGACCGGCAATGCTGACTTTGTCCTGCGGGTAGTGATTCCGGATATGGCGACCTATGATAACTTCCTGACCGAGAATATTTTCTCGCTGCCGGGAGTATCCCAGGTGAAATCAAACTTCACTCTGCGCGAAGTAAAGTATGAAACGGCTATTCCGGTATAAGCGAGATCCGCTGTATACTTATTGACCAACACTGTTAACGCTGAAGCTGCACTATGACTTTCGAAAGCGCTGTGACTTTTTTTATCGCTATCTTTATTTTCGGAATTACACCGGGTCCCGGTGTATTTGCGATTTTGGCAAAGGCTATGGTCGAAGGTACTCGACGCTGCTTTATGCTGGCGTTCGGTATGGTGATCAGCGATATCATTTATCTGTTGCTGGCCTGCCTTGGCCTGGCCACTATTGCAGAGCACTGGGGAGGGTTATTTACAGTGATCCGCTGGGTGGGTGCAGCTTACCTGATCTATCTGGGTTATAAGATTTTTACCAGTAAGCCGACGACCGATGACACTACAATCAGCATTAATAAACGCAGTTCGCTGGAATTTATTCAGGGCTTTCTTATTTCTGCGTCAAACCCAAAAGTCATTCTGTTCTATATTGCCTTTTTGCCCACGTTTATGGACCTGACAATTCTAACGACCCAGGATGTAGCTCTGGCTGCAATCCTAACAATGGTCGCCCTGATGCTGGGTCTGATGCTGATCGCTTATTGTGCCCACTGGGCCAGTGCTAAATTGCGCACAGAGAGGGCGGTTAAACAGCTTAACCGTAGCGCAGGCAGTATTATGATGGGAGCTGGCGTCTATCTGGCCAGCCGAAATTAATAAAAATGCGTAAGCATTTTTATTATCAGTTGCTAGAACGGAAAAGGCAGTGGCTAGAGCGTCGCTTCGCGACTCGCTAGAACGGAGCGCAAGCGCACCTGCTAGTGGCTAGAAAAATCAAAAGCCAGGTCAAATACGACAATCAAAAGCTAAAAGCACAACCCTCTTACTCCTGCGTTTTCATTACATTCAATTAAGAAGGATTTTTCTAGCCACTAGCTACTAGCAGGAAGGTTTGCCTTCCGATCTAGCTAGCCGTGAAGCGGCGGTCTGCCCTTTTATTCTTGCGCTACGTTTTAGCGAGCGACGCAGTCGTGTTCTAACTAACTGTGCCAGCGAGCGTGGTACCTATTCATCCGAGGATAAGCGGAAGCGATGGGTCAGCTCATTAAGGTTCTGCACCTCTTTGCGAACCTGGCTGATCGCCTGTACAACTTCCTGAGCTTCCTGTTTGGTATGGCCTGCGACATCGGAGATATTTACGATGCGCTGATCAATATCGGTGGCCACTGCACTTTGCTGATCAGTGGCGGTCGATATCATCATATTCATATTCGATATTCTTTCAGCCGAACTGATAATCTCCTGTAGCGCCGAAGCTGCCGATTGCGCTAGTTCACTGCTGGTTTCTGCCAAAGAATTATTCACCGCCATTGAGCTGACCGCCTGCTCTGCTTTCTGTTGCAGCTGCAGTACAATCAGTTGAATCTGCTGGGTCGATTGCTGGGTACGCTGCGCCAGATTACGCACCTCATCGGCAACCACCGCAAACCCCCTCCCCTGCTCTCCGGCCCGTGCCGCTTCAATTGCAGCATTCAAGGCCAGCAAGTTAGTCTGCTCGGCAATTTCATCGATCACCGACGTCACATTACCGACCGAAAGGGTTTCCTGTTTCAGTGATTCGATCAACGCCGCGGTTTCCTGCAAAGTACTCTGCATCTGCAATGCCTGGGACTGAGATTGGACAACAATATCGCCCCCCTGCTTCGCCTGCTCGCCGGTATTAATCGCCGCAGACTCAGCTTCGGTTGTATTACTGGAAACCTCATGCACGGTCGCCGCCATCTCTGTCATCGCAGTGGCTACCAGTTCAATATCATCATACTGTCTGGACACGCCCTGTTCTGTCGAGTTCGTCGCCTGCACCACATTATTGATATGCCGTTCGGTGTTATCGGCAACCTGTTGCACTTTCTGTAACAGCTCACTGACATGACCCAGCATTCGGTTATAGGAATCGAACAGGTGCCCTACTTCATTATCGCTATGCAAAACCTGAAAGCGATGTGAGAAGTCGCCCTTGCCGACCTCAGACATACGAATTCGCAGTCGTTCAATATTATCCATCAGCGATCGCAGGCCAAACACCCGGCCCAGTACCACCAGCACAAGAATCAACACAATACAGCCGAATGACAGTAGTAGCTGGGTCCTCGTGGTACTGTTGGCCTGAGCGGTCATCATCATGACCGCAGCGTTCATCTGCTTCAGGACAATCGGAGACTGTTGCTGGATCTGCTGCAGAGTCGCCGCGCTATTTTCCTCTGTGTGCTTAATGATTAAGGTTTTATAATTCTGCCATAGAGATTCCACATGATTCATCTGAGCAATAATCTCAGGATCTGAAAGGGCATTCATACCGGAGCTGCTATCACCATTTACAATTCGCTGATGGGACTGTTCAAACAGTGCAATAGTTTTTTCGAGCGCTACCTGCTGCTCAATACCTGCGGCCACCAACATCGCCTCTTTCGCGATACGCTGACTGAGCATCCGTTGCCGCCCCGCCGTATTTATCGTCTGAGGATTGATCGCCATACTCATGTACAGAGATACTGCAGACACTGTTGCCAGTAAAAAAATCAAAGCGTACGACAACATGAACTGACGATTGATGGTTTTGCAGCCAAACAAGCGTAATAACCTATCAACAATGTTCGCCATAGAACTGTACATTTTGTATTCCCCACAAAACCTATATAACAACGAAAGGTATAGTAATCGGTCGTCATTTGATTTTAATGACCAAAAGCAACAAAAGGAGCGTTTTATACAGCTATTCTGCCCATACTGAGCAGACTACTGAGGTATCAGTATCTCTCTGAATAAAACCAGGACTAAAGCAGAGTCTGAATACACTTTGCTATATAATTCCCCCCTCTGTAATTACGGCAAAGATCGGCAAAGCGATGGAAACTCTGACTACTGCACAAGGCTCATTCAAACTGGATCGCTACCCGGTTCGGGCAAAAGAAACATTAAGAGCCTGGGACGCAGCGGATGAGTATGTTCTGCACTATCTTGCCGAGCAGCAGTTGCATGGCAAAAGCACGCTCATTCTGAATGATAGTTTCGGCGCGCTCTCAGTTGCCCTGGCACAAGACAGTCCGGTTATGCTCAGTGACTCCTATATTGCACAACAGGCAACGCTGCATAACTTGCAAGTCAACGGTATTGATCCGATACAGGTCAGCCTGACAGACAGCCTTTCTTACTCCGCTGAAAACGGGCCTGCCGGGGTAAAGTTCGACCTTATTATTATCAAAATAACCAAGAGTCTGGCTCAGCTGGAAGACCAGTTACACAGGATACGGCCACTGCTGAAACCTGACACTACAATTGTTGCGGAAGGAATGGTCAAAGGTATTCATACCTCAACACTGAACCTGTTTGAAAAAATACTGGGGCCGACGCATACATCCCTGGCGCGCAAAAAAGCCCGGCTGATATTCTGCCAATTTGAAGAGTCCCTCATACCACCGCTCAATAAATACCCGAAGCAGTATCTGCTGGAAGGCAGCCAATACCAAATAACCAACCACGCCAACGTATTCTCCCGGGAGAAACTGGACATCGGCACCCGGTTTTTTATTCAAAACCTGCCGGCAGACGGGCGTTTTAAATCAATTATCGATCTGGGCTGTGGCAACGGCATCGTCGGTCTGATGGCGGCGGAAAAAAATCCCGCAGCGACCCTGACGTTTGTCGATGAATCTCATATGGCCGTGGCCTCAGCGAAAGATAACTTTAATCGGGCCTTCCCGGATCGGGATGGTCTGTTTAAGGTAACGGACTGTCTGAACGGAATTAGCGAAGCCAGCGCCGACCTGATTCTAAACAACCCTCCGTTCCATCAACAAACGGCAATCGGTGACTTTATTGCCTGGCAGATGTTTAAAGAGGCCAGGCAGGTATTGAAGGTTGGCGGGGAGATGTGGGTTATAGGCAATCGTCATCTTGGCTACCACGTAAAATTGAAACAGTTGTTTGGCAACTGCCTCACTGTTGCCAGTAATAAAAAGTTTATAATTTTAAAGTCGGTAAAAGAAAAATAAATAAAACATTCGTTTTAAAAAACATTCTTTTTTTGCACTGCAGTTAATCGACCAGCTCTCCGTTCTTCGGTATATTAACGCTTCAAACTAATGCATCGACAGACCTGTCGCTGCAGACCTGATTTTGGCCCTTATGGCTCCCATCACGTAGTAGGTCTTATTAGAGATGGAATGGATTTTTGAAAATAACGGTTTTATTTTCGAAGCCATTCTTTTAAGCGTTATTATTGTCTGGGTTGGCACAAGGATCTGAGTAAACCTGCATATAAACTCTTGGAACTACACAATGCCACTGCGGTTACTTCACCAACCCGTTTGTTATTTAACATGCCTGCTGTTTATATCCTCATCTCCAATGACAGCAGCCAGTGAAAATATTATCACTGAAGCGGATTACCTCGATGATATTCCAATCATTTTCTCAGCTACCCGTCTGCCGCAGCATATCAGCGAGGCACCGGCATCGGTAACAGTGATTGACCGTACTATGATAGAGGCATCCAGCGCTCTGACGATACCGGATCTGTTACGTCTGGTCCCGGGTATGCAGTCCTATAATACTGCAACCAATACCTCAGCCGCGGCCTATCACGGTATGAGTGATAAATTTCCCCCGCGTATGGAGGTCATGCTGAACGGCCGTTCAATCTATGTACCACTATTCTCAACAGTAATCTGGGATACCCTGCCTGTCACTGTCGACGACATAGACCATATTGAAGTTATTCGCGGTTCAAATACAGTCACCCAGGGGTCAAATGCATTTCTCGGCGCGATCAATATCATCACTAATACCCCGCTAAGCCAACAGGGCAGTTCCCTGAAATACACCACAGGGGAATTTAATACCAAGAATATTGAACTACGGCATAGTGCTGATACTGATATCGGTCACTACAGTATTTCAGCCGGTACACTTGATAATAATGGTTATATTTTCCATAACGGAGATCGCGATCCAGCTGTACGCCGCTACTTTAACTTCAGCACTAAGCTGTCCCCGACGCTGCAAGATACTTTCACTCTCGAGCTGGGTCTAAGCAACGGCTTTACAACAGTTGGGGATATCGATGCAGAGCTTGAACTGGCACGGCGTGATTATGATACCCATTATCAACATCTCAATTGGAACCGCCTTGTCGGTGACAACAGCGAGCTCAATCTCAGCTACTCCCATACAGTTAATAATCTGGAGGCTGACAACCTGACTACGGCGTATGTGCGTAATGAGTTGGGCACTGACCCGCTGGCCGACGCTTACAGTGTTGACCGGGAAGAGTTTGCGCAAGAGTTTCTGGATGCCAACGCCCCGTTCAGAGCAGCTGCCGAAGTCGGTGATGTCGAGCAACACGATATAGAAGCATCGATTAAGCATCATTACTCGCCACTCAGCACCATTATTCTCGGCGCCGGATACAAGCTGGACCGTGCCCGCAGCCGGGAAATAATGGACACTACAGACTGGATTAGCAGTGAGCGCAGCCGACTATTTGCCAGCTGGGAATATAAAACGCTGAACGACTGGACTTTTAACTCCGGTGCGATGCTTGAGCATTCAGATATTGGCGGCACTAAAATATCTCCTCGATTGGCTGCTAACTACCAGCTAACACCACTGAGCACTTTAAGAACTTCATATACTCAGGCTTACCGGATACCTTCTCTGCTGGACGCCCACTATCAAAGCATCATCTATAACCCGGCAACTATTGTTGGCGATTTCGGGCCGATCTATGAGATTGACGTACTGGCCAACCCGGATATTGGCCCTGAGAAAATAAATTCGTTCGATATTGGTTATTTAGCACAATGGCCGGAATATAGCAGTCAACTGGATCTG
The DNA here is from genome assembly GCF_050870985.1 of Amphritea sp. HPY. Classification (NCBI taxonomy): domain Bacteria; kingdom Pseudomonadati; phylum Pseudomonadota; class Gammaproteobacteria; order Oceanospirillales; family Oceanospirillaceae; genus Amphritea; species Amphritea sp. HPY. The sequence goes on from NZ_CP194015.1 coordinate 3,809,918, forward strand.
CGCCTGTTCTATGAAGAGATCAGCAATGGCATTAGCACCTCTTACCAGATACTGGATACGCCTATCATCCAGCCCGGTGATATCGATGAGAAATACCGCACAGAATTAAACCGCGCCCAATGGATAAACAGGGGAATTGAAACACAGTATAAATATCAGCCAGACAGCCCTTTAAGGCCTCTTCTGGTGTTTAACTACGGTTATATCGATAGCCGTGGCTATCGTAACTATGGCGCTCAGAGCGGCCCTGGCACCGCCGACGTAATCGATCAATTAGAACAACGTAATCCGATGCACACAGCATCTCTGCTGGCCAGCATTACACTGCCCGGCGATCTGCAGATCAGTATGACAGGCTACTTCCTGAGCCAGGTCCGATGGCTTGAAGGGGGAGGAAAACTGCCGCATCCGACTTACCATCGTACCGATATAAAGCTCGCTAAAGCTTTACGTTTACAAGGCGATAAACAACTCAGGCTTTCTTTAATAGTACAAAACTTGCGGGATGACCCATATCCTGAATTTTACCAGCGCAACACCTTTGAGCGCAGGACATACTTACAAGCCAGACTGAGTTTCTAAAAAGGCGATAAACAGGGATATGAGAGAACAGGGAGCAGCGCCAAAAACACGCAGACCGGGGCAATTTATCGTTCTGGTCATGGTGCTGTTTTGCAACCTGCTGCTGGTACAGAATAGCTATGCTGAAACGGCCTACAAAGCACTTATTATTCTCAGTGAAGATAAATCGCCCTATCAACAAGTGGCAGACGCGGTCATCAGCCTGGGCCCGGCAATCAATATAGAAACCAGTAATACAGACGCTCTGAAAAGCAACACTGCTGCGCAACTGCAGCGATTTAATCTGATCATACCGATTGGCAGCAAAGCCACTGCACTCAGCCTGAAAAATGCTGCGCCACAATCGGCCCTGATTGCAACCTTCCTGCCCAGCTCCACTTATCAGCAACTTAAACAGCAGTACAGTAGTCATATCTCACAACAGCAGTTACAACTGTCGGCTGTTTTTCTTGATCAACCCTATAATCGACAACTGGCGCTGGCCAGAATAATCAGCCCGAACGCAGAAAGTCTTGGCGTGATCCTGGGACCCGATTCGAGTAAGAAATTTTACAGTCTGCATCAGGCCGCGCGGCAGCAAGAGTTCAACCTGTATTCCGATACTTTTAATGACGAAGACAACCCCGTAAAGCGGTTACAACCAATAATGAATAGTTCGGATATTTTTCTGGCTCTGCCCGATCAGACCATATTCAATCGCACGACGGCAAAGTGGCTGCTTTATATGTCACTGCGAAAAAAAGTCCCGCTTATAGCATTCTCCAGAAACTACGTTCGGTCCGGCGCCTTAGCTGCCGTTATTTCCGATCCGGCCCAGACTGGACGGCATACCGCAGAATTAATTACCCAGCTGGCCACTTCAGGTGCGCTACCCGCACCACAGCACAGCCGTTATTTCTCAGTCGTCGTCAACCGGCAGACAGCCCGACAATTACAAATTCAGATACCGGAACAGTCCATCATTGAAAAGATGTTGGGTGAGGAAGTACATAAATGAGTCTAACTAAGCTCAGACAGCAAGGTATCCGCCAACAAGTTCTGTTACTGACACTACTGCCTTTGGTCTTCATGACCCTGGTGCTGAGCGGTTATTTTGTCTCAACACGTATATCGGATACTGAAGCGACCCTGATTGAACGGGGAGAAACAATGTCCCGACTAATGGCAAAAGCGTCAGAATTTGGTCTGATCTCAGGGCTCACTCACCAACTAAATGCATTAAGTGAAGGCCCTATCCTCGAGCAGGATGTAGCGGATGTAATTTTCCTGGACAATAAACAAAAACTGCTCTTTCGTTCGAACAGTTTTGAGTTCCGGTTACAGCCAGGTAATACCCCGTTACATAGACATGAAGGGGATTTCTGGCTGTTTGCAACTCCAGTTCTGACCAGCGGAATTTTGGTTCAGGACTCACCGGAATACCCGGCTGCGGATAAAGACAGGCAGCTATTAGGCTGGGTTATCGTAGCCCTTTCTACAGAAACGATTCAGGCACGTCAAAACCAGATAATTACTAACAGCCTGGTTCTGCTGTTTGCAGTCCTGTTTGTCACTTTTCTGGTGGCGGTACGTTTTGCTGAAGCCCTGACCGGCCCTATTATCCGCCTGACGAATACCGTACAAAAACTACAACAGGGTGATCTTGGAGCCCGCACAATTACCGACTCAAGCGCAGAGCTTGGCTCACTACAAAGAGGCATAAATGAACTGGCAGAAAGGGTACAGACATCCAACCAGGTGCTTGAAAGCCAGGTAGATAAAGCGACGCAACGCTTGCGCAAAACAATGCAGCACCTTGAAACTCAGAATATAGCCCTGCAGCGGGCCCGACAAAAAGCAGATCAGGCCAACCTGGCAAAAGATGAGTTTCTGGCACGCATGAGTCATGAACTGCGAACCCCTCTGACTTCAGTATTGGGATTCACAGGAATGCTGCGGCAAACCGAACTGACTTTTGAACAACAGGAACATTGCAGAATTATCAATCAAACTTCGAATATGCTACTTTCGATCATTGATGATATTCTAGATTTTGCCAAGCTTCAGTCCGATGCCATTACGCTTGAACGAATACAGTTCAATCCCGAAAATGTCATTCATGAAGCGATAGAAATGCAGTCTCAAAGCGCGGCAACTAAAGGCCTGGAGCTGGCTTTTCTGGCGGACGCCTCTCTACCTCACGAAATTTTGGGTGATCCTACCAGGATTCGCCAGATAGCAACCAACCTGATCAGTAACGCGATCAAATTCACCGAGCAGGGACAGGTCATTATCCGGTTGGATCTGGCTGCGACAGATGCAGATTCCATTGTTATACAGCTCAGCGTTAAAGATAGTGGTATAGGCGTAACCGATGAGCAGCAGAAGCATCTTTTTAACGCATTCTCCCAGGCAGATTCATCAATTACCCGGCGATTTGGCGGCAGTGGTTTAGGGCTGGTTATTGTGCAAAAGCTGGTTAAGCTGATGCAGGGGCAAGTTCAATTCAGTAGCACTCCGGGGGCAGGGACCGAGGTAATATGTAGTTTCAGTTGTAAATCAACACCGCAGAACGCTCAGTTGATTTCAATATCATCCTTTAATCAAAACACCGACCTGATTATTTTCGACCGTCATCCTGCCAGCCTCGAGTCGTTAGTTAACCTGGTCACCCCTTTTACCAGCAAGCTGCACCCCTGCGCTACGCTCCAATCTCTCGAGGAGAACCTGACCAGTATAGATAGTAATCAAAGTTCTCTGATATTCGGTCTCAGCGCCAACCATGACATTGCCCATCAACAAAAGCTTAAGATTCCGGCCCTTTTCTCGGCATTTAAAGGAAATATCCTGCTGCTGGCTCCGGCAGTTAATGCCGAGATTAATCAGCTGATAGATATTCGCAATCATCAGAAGGTTGCCGTAACCAGTAAACCATTGCGTCGATCGCTGCTGAATAAGTGGCTGAGTCATGCCCGGCTTGATGTGCAAGAAAACAGGAAACAACTGCAACGCAAGATATTCAGCCCTGAAACACATATAGTCATCGCAGAAGATAACGACTTTAACCGACTACTGCTACGTAAGATTATAGAAGCGACCGGGGCCACAGTTTCGGAAGCCCGCACCGGTAAGGAGGCACTGCAACTGGTCAACCAGCAGGCCCCGGATGCTGTTCTGATGGATGTGCATATGCCTGTCATGGATGGTATCGAAGCAACCGCCAGAATACGAGAAATTCACAGCCAGCTACCGATAATCGCACTTACCGCCAACGTAATTTCCAGCGAAGAGCACGCGCTTCGCCAGGCCGGCGTGAGTCGTATCGAGTACAAGCCAATTAACGATAAAAAGCTTATCAACCTGCTCAAGTTACTATGCAAAACAACACCTGAAAGCGGCAACAAACCAGACTTCGAAAACGAACATGCACCGACTAATCTGAGTCAATACCAGCTAAGTAAGCAAGATTTGCAACTGGAACTGACCCAGCAGCTAAAAGCGCTACAGCAGGGGTTTACAGAGCATAATATGATTTTAATGCAGGATCACACTCATCAATTGACTGGACTGGCAGGGTTGCTTGAACTACCCGAATTGGAGTTGTGCAGTTGTGAGCTGAATGATGCAGTGAAGCAAAAAGACAGTAAAGCGATATGGCAGTTACTGTGGCGGCTGGAACGGCTGATTAAACACCAACAATATCTGGATGAATGAAAGCAACTAAAAATCCAGTGTCAGAGGCTGATCCTGAATTAATTGCTCAAGTTCCCGCGCAATACCCGCAATATATGTCCGGCCTGCCAGGTCATAAATATTCCCGTTGATACCGGGCCGCGCCCGGCCTTGATCGGAAAGTCCTTCATCAAACAGAAAGCAGCGTTTACGGAACGCTTCCAGTTCAGCATCGTGAGTTATTGGTGAGCTGAGAAACAGAGCCCAGCCTGGTTCTGGGGTGGATTTATCGGCAATTCCCTTTAACAGGGCCAATACCGAAGCACGGCTCGGCTGATACGCTGGAGCCCGCCCAAAGGCCAGGCCAACAACCAGTATTATTAATACCAGCAAGCAAACCAGAAAAACGACAACGAACTCCATTTGAGCCTCAACGATAGTGATTAAAATCCTGCAACCTGAGCGCTTTTGCTGCGGCACGAATCCTTTCGCTATAATCGCTCTCAAGCTGCTCCATTACTTGCATATGCTTAGCCTTTTCTATGCTTTTGAGCTTTTTCCAGGCCTCAAGTTTTGGAATATGCTTACTCTGCTGGTAAACCTCATTAAAGACAATATAAGCATCACTCTGCCCCAGCTGAGGATCAAGATTGTCCAGTAAAACCTTACAGCGAATAGATGCTTCGGTCAGGGGAATCTCACCATTAATGATAGACCCGCCAATGACCTGAAGACTTTCAATCAGATAAAGACGGTGCTTACGTACCTCTTCCGCAACAGCTTTCAATTTATCTTCTGCAGCCTGGCGCTGCAGTTTTTGCCGCCGCAACAACCGGAAAATATAAACAGCAAGCCCTGCCACAATGAACAAATTAACTGCAATCAATAGATAAACTGTTGTTTCAGACATATTCTGTCTTTCTCCGGCATACTGTTGCTATAAAGAAACTTAAAAGGCGCTGTGCGTGCTGATCCCTGATCAGTCCCCGGTTGGCGATATTATCCATGAAATAGAGCTAAAGCCCAGCGGATTATCAGTTAAGGGTAAACCTTGTATCAGCGGCCTGATGTAATCTACAACAAAGACTCAAAAGCATCATCTGCTAAGGGGAAGGTATGACTGACAGGACCAAGCAACATTATGCAAAACTCTGCAGAATGTACCTTTCTGCGGCAGTTAACCAGCTCTATAAACCTGAGATAGAGATCCGCAGAGCTGAAGCAACAATCATTACGCCGGTTCAGGAATGCTTCTTCCATGCTGGCGGTTCCTGGCATGGTTCTGCCTACTTTAAAGTGCTGGATGATGCGGCGTATTTTGCTGCAATGAGTCGACAGTTTGAAAGCTTCCTTCTCACTACTTCATTTAATACCTATATAACCCGGGCAGTCACCGGCGGCAAGCTGAGAAGTGAAGGAAGGATAATTAGCTATAGCAAACAACTGATTCTGGCTGAAGCAACAGCTTACGACGACCGGGGCAGAGAGGTCGCCAGAGGAAGCGGCACCTTTATGCCCTCTGCGAAATTACTCAATGAAGAGATAGGCTATATCTAACCAGCATGAACTTTAGCGAGCATTAGCAGAGTCTGACGAGCATGATCATCCGATTTCCGGAAGCTGCTAAGCAATTGCTTTTCTTCATCAGATAGAAGCTCTGGCTGTTCAGTATCCACAATACTCTTAATAAAAGAGCTCAGACTCTGCACCTGAGTTCCGTTTAGTTGTGGAATCAAATTATCAAGATCACCTTTTACCTGCACGTTCGATCCAGACACTGTACTACCTCAGTATGATTTAAATGACGGATGATTCTATAGGGATTAAAACCTGGGGTTATTGATCGAAGACAACTGTAACGGGTAAACAGTGGCTAGAACGCGACTACGTCGCTCGCTAGAACGGCGCGCAAGCGCACCTGCTAGTGGCTAGAAAAAGCCTTCTTAATTCAATGAGGTGCAAACGCAGGCGTAAGGAAATACGGTTGGTTTTCAAATATTGCTTTTGACTGTCGCTTTTGACTTTGACTTGGCCTGTCGCTTTTGACCTGGCCTTTGATTTTTCTAGCCACTAGCTAGCCGAGCTTATTCGGCGTTCTAGCGAGTCGCGCAGCGACGTTCTAGTCACTGTCTTTCGTTTTGGCACCGCCAAAACGAAAAAACCCCGATCACAAAGTGATCGGGGTTTTCCGTAATTAGGTGCTTGGCGATGACCTACTGAACGCGACTACGTCGCTCGCTAGAACGGCGCGCAAGCGCACCTGCTAGTGGCTAGAAAAAGCCTTCTTAATTCAATGAGGTGCAAACGCAGGCGTAAGGAAATACGGTTGGTTTTCAAATATTGCTTTTGACTGTCGCTTTTGACTTTGACTTGGCCTGTCGCTTTTGACCTGGCCTTTGATTTTTCTAGCCACTAGCTAGCCGAGCTTATTCGGCGTTCTAGCGAGTCGCGCAGCGACGTTCTAGTCACTGTCTTTCGTTTTGGCACCGCCAAAACGAAAAAACCCCGATCACAAAGTGATCGGGGTTTTCCGTAATTAGGTGCTTGGCGATGACCTACTCTCGCATAAGGAAACCCTACACTACCATTGGCGCTAAGACGTTTCACTTCCGAGTTCGGTAAGGGATCGGGTGGTTCCATCTCGCTATGGTCGCCAAGCAAAAACTGTTAACAAAAGTAATCCTGTAAGAGAAGGAGAGTACAAGCTCTAATCCTTCGTCTGTTCTTATCGAACAGTGTATCTTAATCTATCAGCTCAACAAACGCTTTTGGCGTTATATGGTCAAGCCTCACGAGCAATTAGTACTGGTTAGCTCAACGCCTCACAACGCTTACACACCCAGCCTATCAACGTCCTGGTCTTGAACGGCTCTTCAGGGGGCTCAAGGCCCCAGTGAGATCTCATCTTGAAGGGGGCTTCCCGCTTAGATGCTTTCAGCGGTTATCCTGTCCGAACATAGCTACCGGGCAATGCCATTGGCATGACAACCCGAACACCAGAGGTTCGTTCACTCCGGTCCTCTCGTACTAGGAGCAACTCTTCTCAAATCTCAAACGTCCACGGCAGATAGGGACCGAACTGTCTCACGACGTTCTAAACCCAGCTCGCGTACCACTTTAAATGGCGAACAGCCATACCCTTGGGACCGGCTTCAGCCCCAGGATGTGATGAGCCGACATCGAGGTGCCAAACACCGCCGTCGATGTGAACTCTTGGGCGGTATCAGCCTGTTATCCCCGGAGTACCTTTTATCCGTTGAGCGATGGCCCTTCCATACAGAACCACCGGATCACTAAGACCTACTTTCGTACCTGCTCGACGTGTCTGTCTCGCAGTCAAGCGCGCTTTTGCCTTTATACTCAATGCATGATTTCCGACCATGCTGAGCGCACCTTCGTACTCCTCCGTTACTCTTTAGGAGGAGACCGCCCCAGTCAAACTACCCACCACACAATGTCCTCGATCCCGATAAGGGACCTGAGTTAGAACCTCAATATTACCAGGCTGGTATTTCAAGATTGGCTCCACCTGAACTGGCGTCCAGGTTTCAAAGCCTCCCAGCTATCCTACACAAGTAATATCAAAGTCCACTGCGAAGCTATAGTAAAGGTTCACGGGGTCTTTCCGTCTAGCCGCGGATATACGGCATCTTAACCGCAATTTCAATTTCACTGAGTCTCGGGTGGAGACAGTGTGGCCATCGTTACGCCATTCGTGCAGGTCGGAACTTACCCGACAAGGAATTTCGCTACCTTAGGACCGTTATAGTTACGGCCGCCGTTTACTTGGGCTTCGATCAAGAGCTTCGCCGAAGCTAACCCCATCAATTAACCTTCAAGCACCGGGCAGGCGTCACACCCTATACGTCCACTTTCGTGTTTGCAGAGTGCTGTGTTTTTAATAAACAGTCGCAGCCACCTAGTATCTTCGACCACCAACAGCTTAGGGAGTAAATCCCATCACCGTCAGCGGCGTACCTTCTCCCGAAGTTACGGTACCATTTTGCCTAGTTCCTTCACCCGAGTTCTCTCAAGCGCCTTGGTATTCTCTACCTGACCACCTGTGTCGGTTTGGGGTACGATTTCTTGTTATCTGAAGCTTAGAGGTTTTTCCTGGAAGCATGGCATCAACCACTTCGTCCAAAAGAGGACTCGTCATCAGCTCTCAGCCGTATGAGATCCCGGATTTTCCTAAGATCTCAGCCTACTGCCTTAAACACGGACAACCAACGCCGTGCCGGCCTAGCCTACTCCGTCACCCCATCGCAATAACAAAAAGTACAGGAATATTAACCTGTTTCCCATCGACTACGCTCTTCAGCCTCGCCTTAGGGGTCGACTCACCCTACCCTGATTAGCATTGGATAGGAACCCTTGGTCTTCCGGCGGGGGAGTTTTTCACTCCCCTTATCGTTACTCATGTCAGCATTCGCACTTCTGATACCTCCAGGATGCTTCTCAGCTTTCCCTTCAACGGCTTACAGAACGCTCCTCTACCACGCAATAAATTGCGTCCGTAGCTTCGGTGTATGGTTTGAGCCCCGTTATATCTTCCGCGCAGGCCGACTCGACTAGTGAGCTATTACGCTTTCTTTAAAGGGTGGCTGCTTCTAAGCCAACCTCCTAGCTGTCTGAGCCTTCCCACATCGTTTCCCACTTAACCATAACTTTGGGACCTTAGCTGACGGTCTGGGTTGTTTCCCTTTTCACGACGGACGTTAGCACCCGCCGTGTGTCTCCCATAATTGCACTCTACGGTATTCGGAGTTTGCATCGGGTTGGTAAGTCGGGATGACCCCCTAGCCGAAACAGTGCTCTACCCCCGTAGGTGAGATATGAGGCGCTACCTAAATAGCTTTCGAGGAGAACCAGCTATCTCCGAGCTTGATTAGCCTTTCACTCCGATCCACAAGTCATCCGCTGGCTTTTCAACGACAGTCGGTTCGGTCCTCCAGTTGATGTTACTCAACCTTCAACCTGCCCATGGATAGATCGCTCGGTTTCGGGTCTAATCCTAGCAACTGTACGCCCTATTAAGACTCGGTTTCCCTACGGCTCCCCTAAACGGTTAACCTTGCTACTAAAATTAAGTCGCTGACCCATTATACAAAAGGTACGCAGTCACGGTCTCAAGGACCGCTCCCACTGCTTGTACGTACACGGTTTCAGGTTCTATTTCACTCCCCTCACAGGGGTTCTTTTCGCCTTTCCCTCACGGTACTGGTTCACTATCGGTCAGTCAGGAGTATTTAGCCTTGGAGGATGGTCCCCCCATATTCAGACAGGATATCACGTGTCCCGTCCTACTCGATTTCACTGTAAGTAAGTTTTCGCATACGGGGCTATCACCCACTATCGCCACACTTTCCAGAGTGTTCTGCTAACTACATTACAGCTTAAGGGCTGGTCCCCGTTCGCTCGCCGCTACTAGGGGAATCTCGGTTGATTTCTTTTCCTCCGGGTACTTAGATGTTTCAGTTCCCCGGGTTCGCCTCTCAAAAGTTATGTATTCACTTAAGAGATACCCAGCTTATACTGGGTGGGTTTCCCCATTCGGAAATGTTCGGATCAAAGCCCATTTACCGGCTCCCCGAACCTTATCGCAGGTTAACACGTCCTTCATCGCCTCTGACTGCCAAGGCATCCACCGTGCACGCTTAGTCACTTGACCATATAACCCAAAAGGGTCTGATCGAAGAGACTGATAAAACTTCATGTCATTTTTCAATGACGATGAAATAACGATACATTTACGCCGGATTAGCGCTTGTACATATTTTTCATTCTCGTTACAGGATTCAATTGTTAAAGAGCGTTTAAAGCAAAAAGCTTTAAAAGATAGCTGCAAACTGCGCAGATATTTTTTAAAACTCTGTCTTTACAGAGCGGATTGACCAGATAATATGTGATTACTTGGCAGGCCTGAGTGGACTTGAACCACCGACCTCACCCCCTTCTTTTAGATGAAGTGTGGGATGCGTTCTAACCAGCTGAGCTGGCTTTCAGTTCTAACTAACCATCTACCTAGCCGAAGCTTTAAAATGGTAGGCCTGAGTGGACTTGAACCACCGACCTCACCCTTATCAGGGGTGCGCTCTAACCAGCTGAGCTACAAGCCTATTTCATAACCTGTTCTCTTATCGGTTTGACCTCACCCACTCTTTATTAAAAGCAGGGGTGCGCTCCAACCAGCTGAGCTACAAGCTTTTACATTGGTTAGAACCAATTCGCTCTCTCTATCAGTGATCAGATAATTCGTGTGAACGCTTGCTAAGATTTCGCTATCGTTTAAGGAGGTGATCCAGCCCCAGGTTCCCCTAGGGCTACCTTGTTACGACTTCACCCCAGTCATGAACCACACCGTGGTAACCGCCCTCCCGAAGGTTAAGCTAGCTACTTCTGGTGCAATCCACTCCCATGGTGTGACGGGCGGTGTGTACAAGGCCCGGGAACGTATTCACCGCGACATTCTGATTCGCGATTACTAGCGATTCCGACTTCATGGAGTCGAGTTGCAGACTCCAATCCGGACTACGACCGGTTTTCTGAGATTAGCTCCCCCTCGCAGGTTTGCAGCCCTCTGTACCGGCCATTGTAGCACGTGTGTAGCCCTACTCGTAAGGGCCATGATGACTTGACGTCGTCCCCACCTTCCTCCGGTTTGTCACCGGCAGTCTCCTTAGAGTTCCCACCATTACGTGCTGGCAAATAAGGACAAGGGTTGCGCTCGTTACGGGACTTAACCCAACATTTCACAACACGAGCTGACGACAGCCATGCAGCACCTGTCACAGAGTTCCCGAAGGCACTAAGCTATCTCTAGCGAATTCTCTGGATTTCAAGAGTAGGTAAGGTTCTTCGCGTTGCGTCGAATTAAACCACATGCTCCACCGCTTGTGCGGGCCCCCGTCAATTCATTTGAGTTTTAACCTTGCGGCCGTACTCCCCAGGCGGTCTACTTAGTGCGTTAGCTGCGCCACTAAGAGATCAAGTCTCCCAACGGCTAGTAGACATCGTTTACGGCGTGGACTACCAGGGTATCTAATCCTGTTTGCTCCCCACGCTTTCGCACCTCAGCGTCAGTATCAGACCAGGTGGTCGCCTTCGCCACTGGTGTTCCTTCCTATATCTACGCATTTCACCGCTACACAGGAAATTCCACCACCCTCTTCTGTACTCTAGTTTGCCAGTATCAGATGCAGTTCCCAGGTTGAGCCCGGGGCTTTCACATCTGACTTAACAAACCGCCTACGCGCGCTTTACGCCCAGTAATTCCGATTAACGCTTGGACCCTCCGTATTACCGCGGCTGCTGGCACGGAGTTAGCCGGTCCTTCTTCTGCAGTTAACGTCACAGGATGCCGCTATTAACGACACCCCTTTCCTCACTGCTGAAAGTGCTTTACAACCCGAAGGCCTTCTTCACACACGCGGCATGGCTGCATCAGGCTTGCGCCCATTGTGCAATATTCCCCACTGCTGCCTCCCGTAGGAGTCTGGACCGTGTCTCAGTTCCAGTGTGGCTGGTCATCCTCTCAGACCAGCTACGGATCGTCGCCTTGGTGAGCCATTACCTCACCAACAAGCTAATCCGACGCAGACTCATCTAATAGCACGAGGTCCGAAGATCCCCCGCTTTCTCCCGTAGGACGTATGCGGTATTAATCCAAATTTCTCTGGGCTATCCCCCACTACTAGGTAGATTTCTACGCGTTACTCACCCGTCCGCCGCTCGTCATCTTCTAGCAAGCTAGAAATGTTACCGCTCGACTTGCATGTGTTAGGCCTGCCGCCAGCGTTCAATCTGAGCCATGATCAAACTCTTCAGTTTAAATCAAGAATGTCGGAAAAAGACATTCTGTAAATCTAGCTCAAAGTACTAAACAACTACATGTAAATGAATTCACATATGGTCGCTTTGTCTTTGATAAAGCTTTTGTGCTCCATCTCAACAAGCGCCCACACGAATTATCTGATCAATCTGTTAAAGAGCGTGCCTGAGTGACTCAAACCGTTGCCGGTGTGTCGTCTCAAGCGAGGTGCGTATTCTACTCAACACCCTGTTGAAGTCAACCGTTTTATTTGAGAAGTTGTAATAAACTTACAAACAAACCGTTGTGCTTCATGTTGTGATTAATTCGTTTAAAAAACACTGTTTTTCAAAGAGTTAAACTCAACACCTCAACCTGTCTCAGTGGCCGTTGCCGGCTGCTGTCTCAAGCGAGGAAGCGCATTTTACATCGACTGGCAGAGGAGTCAACAGGGGAGGCCCGATAAACTGCAAAAAGGTCGAAAAAACTGTAGTTTCGATGGACCAGTAGCTAGACCGCGACTGCGTCGCTAGCTAGAACGTCGCTACGCGACTGCTAGTGGCTAGAAAAAGCCTTCTTTATAGGTATTGGTCAACAAGCACTACGTAAGCCGGTTCGCTTTTCTATCTTTTATAAACCAAAAAACCGCCTTGCGGCGGTTTTTATAAATATCATTTTAAGGCTTCCCTTAACTTAGCCTCTATCTCGGAGACTTGGAGAATAAGTGAAGATGTGATGCTTCTTCTTCCCTAGCTTCACAAGATAATACTTACCAAACTTCGCATTTTCTTCAGTGAAAATGGACTCAACATTATTGATAGCATCTAAACCTAAGGCCTCACCATTAATGTGTACAGCATTTCGCTGTAACGCATCTTTGACTTGCTTGCCTGTGCCCATATCAGCACTTGATAACAAAGACGTCAGAGGGGTCTCAACTAAATCAAGTCCTCCTAATTCAGATGTAGGTAATCCATCCTGACATATTTGCTGATAGTCACCGTCACTTAAATTTGAGGTATCGCCGCTGAACAGCGCTTCGGTAATTCGTTTGGCAGCCACCAGGCCTTCTTCACCATGCACCAGACGAGTAACCTCTTCTGCCAGCACAGCTTGTGCCTGAGGACGGCCTTGCGCTTCTGCATCTTCCTGTTCAATGCGCTCAATCTCTTCGATCGGCAAGAAAGTAAAGTAACGCAGGAACCGGTGAGCATCGGCATCGGCGGTATTGATCCAGAACTGGTAAAACGCATATGGGGATGTCTTATTAGCAGACAACCAGATTGTTCCACTCTCGGTTTTACCAAACTTAGTACCGTCAGCCTTGGTAATCAGCGGTAGTGTCAGACCGTAGGCACGATTACCGTTCATACGCCGGGTCAGCTCGGTACCACCGGTAATATTGCCCCACTGATCAGAACCACCGATCTGCAGAGTACAGCCATGACTCTTATTTAGCTGCTGAAAGTCATAGGATTGCAGAATCATATAAGTAAACTCTGTATACGAGATGCCGGCTCCGTCACGATCAATACGCTGCTTAACCGATTCTTTTGCGATCATCTGATTGACAGAAAAGTGCTTACCGACATCGCGCAGAAAGCTCAGAATATCCATATTGCGGGTCCAGTCCAGGTTGTTTACAACCTCAGCACTGTTTGCACCACAATCGAAATCTATAAACTGACTGACCTGGCCTTTCAGCTTTTCCACCCAACCGGCGACAGTTTCGTCATCATTCAGCTTACGCTCTTGAGCTTTAAAAGAGGGATCGCCAATCAGACCTGTTGCACCACCTACCAGCGCCAGCGGCTTATGGCCCGCTTGCTGAAAACGCTTCAACGCAAGCAGAGGTACCAAGCTGCCAATATGCAGACTGTCTGCGGTAGGGTCAAAGCCACAATAGAGGGTGACAGAACCATCAGTCAGGTGTTGCGCCAGCTCATCTTCACTGGTCATCTGCGCGATAAGTCCGCGTGCGGTCAGGTCCTGTAACAGCGTTGTGTCAGTCATTGCCTCTATTTACCTTTAAATTTGGGTCTGGATTACGGTTTGGGCGCATATTCTACCTGCCCGCAATTGATCTCACAAACTATGATAATAACCGCCTCCGCAAATGCACCTCAAACACCCTCACTAAACTTCACTTTCAGGCGTTTCTGCCGACACAATGAATCATATATTTAGAATACCCGGTTGCTTCCGGTATACTGCGGCGCTGATAAGATAATTCACCGAGGTTAATGGCTGTGTTTTTGTCCAAGCAGTTAACAAACAAGCTTCCGCTCACCCATCTGGCTGCGGCACTGATCTGTATTTTATTGATCAGTATCACTCTCTCTTTATTGCCGCAAAGTAGTGCTGCCGTAATCCCGTTTCAATTGCCTGATGCGGGCCAGCCTGCTCAGCCTGGCACAGCTGCAGTGGGGACCACCTCTATAACAACGACAACTAGCAGCACTCTTGCTTCTGTTACTCCTGAAGTATGGCAGGACCATAAGATAAATAACGGCGATACTCTGACATCCTTATTCAAACGCGCAGGCCTGAATGCCCGTGACGTTTATCAGGTAAGTCAGGCGGTAAAAGGTACTGATGTACTGAGCCGGCTATATCCCGGCCAGACCCTTAGTTTTATTATCGAAGACGGCAAACTGATTAAACTCAAACATATCAAGAACCGCCTCGAAAGTTCCCTCATAAAACAGACCGAAGAGGGTTACAAAACAGAAGCAATAGCCCGTACCCCGGAAATCATTCCACGCTTTGCCGAAGGCACTATCGATAACTCGCTGTTCTACGACGCGTCACAGGCAGGCCTCTCAGATCGGATGATTATGGAGCTGGCTGCAATCTTTGGTTGGGATGTGGATTTTGCACTCGATCTGCGGGCAGGTGATAGCTTCAACCTCATCTATGAAGAGAAACTCCTGGATGGGGAACTGATTGGGGAAGGCAACATACTGGCCGCTCAGTTTGTAAACCGTGGTGAGACCTACACGGCTATTCGTTATACCGACAGTCAGGACAATACCAGCTACTTCACACCTGAAGGCAATAGTATGCGCAAGACATTCCTGCGCAGCCCAATCGATTTTGCCCGTATCAGCTCAAGCTTCAAGAGCCGTCGCAAACATCCGGTACTGGGTCTGACCCGGGCCCACAAAGGTACCGATTATGCGGCCAGAACCGGAACGCCTATTAAAGCCACTGGTGAAGGAAAAATCATCTGGCGCGGCACTAAGGGTGGTTATGGGAAATGTGTCATCGTCCAGCATGGCAGTAATATCACAACCCTGTATGCACATATGAGTAACTACCGTAAAGGGCAACGCAGCGGAAGCCGGATAAAACAAGGCGATGTGATCGGCTACGTGGGTAAAACCGGATTAGCATCGGGTCCTCATTTGCATTACGAATTCCGTTTAAATGGAGTTCACAAAAACCCACAGACTGTTAAACTGCCCCATGCAGCACCGATTGCCGAATCGGAAAGCGATGCGTTCTTCGCTACAGCCGAGAATGCGATGGCTCAGCTGGAAACCTATAAAGCCACTCAACTGGCCTCTACTTCCAACTGAGATACCTGAATACAGTAGAAAAGGACTCCTATGAGCGCCCCCGTTTATATTGGCCTGATGTCCGGCACCAGCCTTGATAGTATCGATGCCGTCGCCGTCAGGTTTGAGCCCGGCTTTGAACTGATTGCCAGCCATAGCGAACCGATTCCTGCTGCTATAGACCGTCGCATCCATTCGATGCTGAATGCCGGTGAAAATGAGATTGAGCGACTAGGTAGGCTGGACCTGGAGCTGGGAGCTCTTTTTGCAAAGGCGGTGCTAAAACTGCTGGATAACAGTGGTATCAAAGCCAATGAAGTTGCCGCTATTGGCAGCCATGGCCAAACCATACGCCACCGGCCAGAGGCCGGGTTCACTATGCAGATTGGCGATCCCAATGTCATCGCGGAGCTCACCGGCATAACTACAGTGGCTGATTTCCGGCGCAGGGATATGGCTGCAGGTGGCCAGGGTGCGCCGCTGGTTCCCGCCTTTCATGATGCCCTTTTCCGCAGCAAAGAACACAACCGGGTATTGGTGAATATCGGTGGTATGGCAAACCTGACAATACTGGAAGCCGATCAGAACAAACCTGTGCTGGGCTATGATACAGGCCCGGGCAATGTATTAATGGATAGCTGGATTCAACTCCACCACCAAAGCAGCTACGACTGCGATGGACAGTGGGCAGCATCCGGTCAGGTCATACCAGCCCTGTTAGAAGACATGCTAGTGCTGCCCTTTTTCAGCGAGCAACCGCCGAAAAGCACAGGACGGGAACAATTTAATAATCTCTGGGTACGCCAGATGGTACGTAAACTCGACAGCGAACCTCTGGCGGTCGATGTGCAGGCAACCCTGCTCGACCTGACAGCCATCAGCATCACGGAAGCGATTAACAATCACAACCTTGATCAGCCGGTAATATATCTGTGCGGCGGCGGCAGCCATAACGCCCGCCTGAAAAACCAGCTAAGCTTCCTGCTCAAACCCTGGCAAGTCAGTACCACCGCCGACCTCGGGCTCGATCCGGACTGGGTTGAAGCCGCGGCTTTTGCCTGGCTGGCTTATCGCAGCATTAACCGACAAAGTGGTAACGTCCCGGAAGTAACTGGCGCTAAAGGCTTCAGACCTCTTGGTGCGATTTACTGGGGCGACTGAGTAGAGACAAAACGAATAATTGCAGGCAAAAAAAAAGAGCTACAGTTCCCTGTGCTCTTTTCATACCGGCTAGTGAATTATCCTTAATCTAACCTCTTCTCAATCCCGGAAGAGGCTTCCCATCCATGGAAATTTAGTGCGAAATATCTGTCAGCATCCTGCCAATAGATAAAATCCGTTTCGCGTTGTGACATCCTTGTAAGCCAGTTTTTACTTTACTGTTTTATAGTTCTTCTATTCCCTGAAGAGAGTCGATCCAACGGTGTTAATTATGCTGATGTAACAGCTCTATAGATATAGGAAAAAGTCTTAATCTGTCTTCAAATAGCGACTAATTCATACTGTATTTCTTTCACCGTGAATTTCACACGCACAAAAAAAGCCTGCAGATCATTCTGCAGGCTTTTTTGTAGAACCTGAACCTATCAGATAGAGAAAGAGGATCCACAACCGCAGGTAGTGGTAGCGTTTGGATTATTAATCACAAACTGAGAGCCTTGTAGCCCCTCTTTATAATCCACTTCAGAGCCCGCCAGGTATTGGAAGCTCATAGGATCGACAACCATAGTGACACCACCATTTACGATCGTAGTATCATCATCAGCCACCGCCTCATCAAAGGAGAAGCCATAAGAGAACCCCGCACAACCACCGCCGGTAATAAATACCCGCAACTTCAGGTTATCATTTTGATCCTCTTCGATCAGACTCTTTACCTTGGCCGCTGCAGAATCTGTAAAGACCATGCTCGGTTCCTGGTTAATCGCCTCTGTCATATCTACTCCACTAACTACAATAAACCTCTAACAAGGGCGTATTATCTAATTACCCAAGCAATTCAGTCAAGTATTAACTGCGTTATGGCATTATTCCGACCTGACGCAGACCTTCATCTTCAGCCAGACCGAACATGATATTCAGATTTTGAATTGCCTGACCCGCAGCACCCTTAACCAGGTTATCGATCGCCGACAACACCACAACGGTATCATCATTCTGCGGCCGAAAAACACTGATACGACAAACGTTAGCACCTTTAACACTGCGCGTTTCTGGATGACTTCCCGCAGGCATAACATCGACAAAAGGCTCGTCTGCGTAACGCTCTTCGAAGAGTTCCTGCAAGCCATCCATCGGATCTTTCAACTTACCGTACAGTGTCGCATGAATACCACGGATCATCGGTGTCAGGTGCGGAACGAAAGTCAGCCCTACCGGACGACCTGCCGCCTCACTCAAACCTTGCTTAATCTCCGGCAGATGGCGATGACCAGCGACACCATAGGCTTTCATACTTTCACTCGTTTCGCACAACAGAGAACCGACGTTGGCGCCGCGACCGGCACCGCTGACACCAGACTTGCAATCGGCAATCAGACGACGATGATCGATCAACTTGTTTTCAACCAGAGGCAGGAAGCCCAGTTGTGCCGCTGTCGGATAACAGCCTGGGCACGCAATCAACTGAGCAGTTTTAATCGCCTCACGATTAACTTCCGGCAAACCGTAAACAGCTTTCGCTGCTAACTCAGGGCTGGTGTGCTCCATACCGTACCACTGTGACCAGACATCCAGATCTTTAATCCGGAAGTCAGCCCCCAGATCAATCACTTTAACCCCGCGATCGACCAGCTCAGGAGCCATCTTCATTGCTACACCGTGGGGCGTGGCAAAAAACACCGCATCGCATTCAGCCAGTGAATCAACGCTGGGCACAGTGAATCGCAGATCGTAGTGGCCGCGCAGGTTCGGGTACATATCATCGATACGCACGCCTTCTTCGGAGCGGGAGGTAATGACCTCAACTTTAACTTCCGGATGGTTGGCTAACAGTCTGAGCAGCTCAACTCCGGTATAACCGGTGCCGCCTACGATACCTACTTTGATCACTTTGACCTCACATATCTCTCTACGGTTTGATATTCTGCATGCGTATAATACAAACCCTCGGCGCCCTTTACTATTCCGGGGCCGGTAAAAAACCGTTCTTTTAACATCAGACAGGCCAAAATTCTTAATGTTTAAGGATTCACTCTCATTCGAACACTTTCGTAATCGCCTGGCCCATGCCGAAGCACTGCCGCAGCTGGTATTGCTCGGGATAATGTCCGGTCTGGTAACGGGGCTGGTAATTCTGGCTTTTCGCCTGATGATCGACCTGCCGCTGGAAGCATGGTTACCGGGCAACAATAATGAGAATTTTGAAGGACTGCCTGTCTGGATACGATTTATCTTACCTGTTATTGGCGCCATTCTGTTACTGGTTTTATTTCTTAACCTGCGACCCGCAACCCGTAAAGTCGGCGTAGTACATGTGTTAGAGCGACTCAGTTACCACCAGGGCCACCTACCCGCTAAAAACATGCTGGTTCAGTTCTTTGGTGCCGTTATGGCCATCCTCAGTGGTCAGTCTGTGGGACGTGAAGGGCCAGCAGTTCATCTGGGTGCAGCCTGTGGCAGTCTGGTCGGACAAACCCTGAAACTACCAAACAACTCGCTACGCATCCTCGTCGGTTGTGGTGTCGCAGCGGCAATATCTGCTTCATTTAACACCCCGCTGGCAGGCGTCATCTTTGCCATGGAGGTTATCCTGATGGAATACACCGTCATCGGTTTTACTCCGGTACTGGTGGCATCAGTGACTGCAGCCCTGCTTATCAAGGCAGCCTATGGCGATGAACCGGCATTCTCTATACCGGCAGTGCAGATTCAATCCCTGGCTGAACTGCCCTATATCATTATCCTTGGTCTGGTGACTGCGCTCATGGCCGCTGTGTTTATCCGGATCATGGTACAGACCCAACGGACCATCAAATGGTCGATGGCTGCCCGCTTCCTTACCGCAGGCACTCTCACCGGCATTGTCGCGCTGTTTTACCCCCAGGTAATGGGCGTAGGTTATGACACCGTTACAATGGCCCTGGAGGGCAATACCGAACTCAAGCTATTGATCGGACTGTTAATCGCCAAATGGCTATTGACCCCCTTCGTGCTGGGCCTGGGTATTCCCGGCGGACTGATCGGCCCGACTTTTTATATCGGCGCCGTTACCGGCGCTTCATTCGGCGTTGTAATCGCACTGCTCACTGGGGAATCGCATTCAGGAATAGGCTTTTATGCCATGCTCGGCATGGGAGCAATGATGGGCGCAGTGCTGAATGCACCGCTGGCAGCGCTGATCGCGTTGCTGGAGCTGACCGGCAATCCCAACATCATATTCCCTGGCATGCTGACTATCGTCGTAGCAACAACCACGGTACGTTATTTTTTCAATCAGCCGTCAATTTTCCTTACATCTCTCAAAGCTCAGGGGCTGGACTACCGTCAGGAACCACTGACCCAGGCATTGTCCAGACTGGGGGTTTCCAGCATTATGCATACCGATTTTATTCGTTCAGGCTACATTGCAACGGCTGATGCAGCACTGCACGTTCTGGAAAGCCAACCGGAATGGATGATTCTGGAAGATGAAAACGGCAAACCAACCGACATCCTGTTCCCGGCAGATCTGGAGTACTTTATTCAGGCCATATCCGAGCGCGATGGCTTTAACCCCGACCTGAGACTGGACCTAACCGAAGTTCCCGCTGTACGTAAAGATATAGCTCCTCTGCCGATCAATGCCACGCTCAAAGAAGCACTGGATAAGATGAACTATGAACGGCTGGACGCACTTTATATCGAGAAGCTGAACCATGAAATCGCCGGGATTATCACCCGCGAACAGGTTGAACATTTTTATACACAGAAGCTGCACTGATGACCGACTTAAAATTAAAGAGCCAATTACAAGGGCTATATGCCATCACCGACAGTAAGCTGATGCCTGATACCGACAGCATGCTATTTCAGGTAGAGCAGGCACTGCGTGGCGGGGCCAGTATTATTCAGTACCGTGACAAGTCCGACGACATTGAAAAACGCCGGCAACAAGCTCGCGCACTGTTAGACCTGTGCAACCAGTTTAACCGCCCTCTGCTAATCAATGATGATGTTAAGCTGGCAAAAATCGTGGGTGCCCACGGCGTACATCTGGGCCAGAGTGATGGCGCAGTGATTCAGGCAAGGGAATATCTGGGTAGCAACAGTATTATCGGTAACACCTGCCATGACTCGATTGAGCTGGCCCGCCAAGCCTGTCAGCAGGGTTGTGATTATGTCGCATTTGGCGCTTTTTTTGCGTCAAGCACCAAACCCGATGCCAGTCCTGCGCCGATGCAGTTGCTGGCTGAAGCCAGATCAACACTACCTGTTCCGGTAGTGGCGATTGGCGGCATTAATATGGATAATGCAGGGCAAGTTATAACTGCAGGCGCAGATATGGTGGCCGTTATACACAACCTGTTTGCCAGTGAAGATATTTGCGCCCAGGCGGGCCGTTTCGACAGCCTGTTCACCCGTTAAGATTTTATCAGAGAGAAATTTATCATGTCCCGTTCAGAAGAGCTGTTCCAGGCTGCCCAGAGCCATATTCCAGGCGGTGTAAACTCACCGGTTCGTGCCTTTAAAGGCGTCGGCGGTTCACCAGTATTCTTTAAGCGCGGTGAAGCGGCTTACCTGATTGACGAAGACGATAAAAAATATATCGACTATGTCGGCTCCTGGGGACCGATGATTCTCGGCCACGCCCATCCTGCGGTGATGGATGCGGTACGCAACATGATGGACAGCGGCCTGGGCTTTGGTGCACCAACCGCAATAGAAATTGAAATGGCAGATAAAGTCTGCGACATCATGCCGGGCATGGACCTGGTACGGATGGTTAACTCCGGCACCGAAGCCACCATGAGTGCGATTCGTCTGGCCCGCGGTTATACCGGCCGCGACAAGATCGTGAAATTCGAAGGCTGCTACCACGGTCACTCCGATTCGCTGCTGGTTAAAGCGGGCTCCGGCATGCTGACTCTTGGCGAGCCTAGCTCCCCTGGCGTTCCTGCCAGCCTGGCCGAGCATACCATCACCCTGACTTATAACGATATCGACAACGTGCGTCAGGCATTCGCCGAAATCGGTAACGAGATCGCCTGCATCATCGTTGAACCGGTTGCCGGCAACATGAACTGCATTCCACCGGTACCGGGATTCCTGGAAGGCCTGCGCGAAGTCTGTGACGAACATGGCACGGTATTGATTCTTGATGAAGTAATGACCGGTTTCCGGGTCTCCCTGACCGGCGCCCAGGGCCATTACGGCGTAATTCCTGATCTGACCACTATGGGCAAAGTCATCGGCGGCGGCCTGCCGGTCGGCGCTTTCGGTGGCAAGCGGGAAGTCATGGAATACATTGCACCTCTGGGCCCTGTCTATCAGGCAGGCACATTGTCCGGCAACCCGCTGGCAATGGCTGCAGGTCTGGCCATGCTGAACGCCCTGCAGGAAGAAGGTTTTCATGAGAAGCTCAGCGCCAAGACAGAGCTGTTGACCCAAGGCTTCGAAGCGATGGCTCTACGCCATGGCGTCCCTTTCACTACCAGCCAGGTAGGCGGAATGTTCGGCCTGTTCTTCACCGATCAGGAGCAGGTAACCAGCTTCGAACAAGTCATGAAGTGCGATGCCGATAAGTTTGGCCGTTTCTTCCACGGCATGCTGGAAGAAGGTATCTATCTTGCTCCATCCGCATTTGAGGCGGGTTTCATGTCTCAGGCACACAGTGAAGAAGATATAAACGCTACTATCGAAGCGGCCGGCCGAGTTTTTGCACGACTATAATTAAGCGGTAACTGAGTCGGAAAAGCCAATAATGACAGCTATCACATTCAGCGTACTGTTCCTCAGTACGCTGGTCAGCGCTATCTGGTTACAACGCAGCAGCAAAGGCTTAGCGGAGCAGCCCAGAGCAACGGTTCAGGCCGCTGCGCTGAGTTGCCTCTTTATAGCACTGGCAGCTTTAACAGAAACCCTGTTCAGCCAAAGCACTAACGACATGCAAACCCTGCATCGTATGCTGGGCAATCTGGCCTACTATGCAGCACTGCCTATGCTTGTCAGCGCTCTACTGGTGTCAGCGCTGCAGCAACACTGGTCTCGCCCCGCCTGGGGACGCTGGCTAATCGGGCTGTTTGCCCTGTTTGAACTGCTGCGCAGAATGGAGCAGGGAGAGCTATATACCCAGACCATTGCGGTACTCGCCTGTGCGACGATGCTGTTCGCTGCGGTGAAGATAAGGCAGCCACTATTACGCGGTATCGGCGTTATCGCAACTATTAATATGTCACTGGCGCTGCTGCTGTTTGGCCCCGGCACATTGGTTGCCGAACTGAGCAATCCATCAGCCTACGCCGTGCTACTGGCCTCCGCAGTACCTATTACAGCCCATGTAATAAGACTGAATATTCAACAGCCTGAGCATTAAAAGTCTGAACGAAAAAAGCCTGACTTAGTCAGGCTTTTTTTTATGCTCGAAAGATTATTCGAACGACAAGCAAATATAAAAATCAGTGACCAAATTCCCGGAGCGCCTGCATATCGTTAACACTGATCTCCGCTCCATTTACCTCGATAATCCCCACCCCTTTCATCTCTTTAATCAGGCGTGAAAAAGTCTCCGGCTGCATACCCAGCTGAGAAGCGATCAGCTGCTTTGCCATCGGCAGGCGGAAGATGCAGCTTTTCGCCGCGGGGTCGGGCGCCAGACCGAACAGATAATTACCGAGACGGTGCCGGGTATTCTGCAGGGTCAGGGTCTCGATCTCATTGATCCGGCGGTGTAACTTAACCGCCATATTGCCCATCAGGCGCAGACCACACTGGGGCTCAGCCAGCAGAATCTCTTTATAAAACTGGTTCGGGATAACCAACACTTCGGTTTTACCCATCGCAGCAGCGTTCAGAGGGTAGCGGTGCTGTTCCATAAACATCAGCGCCTCGGCAAAGGCATCACCGGGCTTGATCATTTCGATCACTTTGGCCTGACCATCGGGTGAGACCCGGAACAGTTTTACATTACCGCTGAGAACGACATAAAAACTGTGCGCATCATTGCCCTGATGAAACAAAGTTTCATCATTTTTCAGGTTTACGGTGCGACAGTGATGGCTCAATTTCAACAGTGCGCCTTCCGGTAGGGAAGAAAACAACAGATGATTCGTTAAGCAAGCTTGGATTTTATTCGCGGGCATTGGGTATTCACAATCAAATCAGAATTATTTACGCATCATATCGAGAATCAGGGCATCACCGCCAGCCCAGGCTCGGTTGTAATACCATTTTTTTTGTTTCCACCGATCATGATCCCCCGAGAAGGGTACCTGTCAGGGTCATATAAAGCTGAGGCAAACGCTTAGGCAGCTGATCAGCCTTACGGATAAAAGTATAACCTTGTCGGCCAAACAGGTAGGGGAGATACTGATTAGCCGCTTCATCAATGGTAATACAGAACGGAATCAGGCCCTGGTTACGCGCCTCCAGAATGGCCTTACGGGTATCTTCTACTCCATGACGCCCTTCATAACGGTCCAGATCATTCGGTTTACCGTCGGTCAGAATCATTAACAACTTCTTTTGAGCAGGTTGTTTACCCAGCAGCTCGGTGGCATGGCGGATCGCCGCCCCCATCCGGGTATAAAATCCCGGGCTGATATCGGCTATACGGCCCCGCACCTGGGCATTATAGGTTTCGTCAAAATCCTTAATGCAGTTAAACCGCACATGCTGGCGACGACGGGATGAAAAACCATGTATAGCAAACTGATCGCCACTGGCGTGCAGACTTTCGGCAAACAGATGCAGACTATCGCGGATCACATCGATAACCTGATTATGACTATTGACCCAGGCATCGGTGGATAACGACAGGTCAGCCAGTAACATACAGGCCATATCCCTAACCAACGGCCGTTTCTGGTAATACAGACGGGGATCGCCGGTACCGGCGCCGGTCGCTACTGAGCCTCGGAAGTCGAGATAGGCATCCAGATCCAGTTTATCACCTTCGTATTGTCCGCTTACCCAGACAGGCCGGGCAGACAAGCTTTCAAATTGCCGCCGTAGACGACGCGCTGTTTTCTGTAGATGTTCGGGTATAGGGCAAGGCTCGGCATTACGGCTGATCATAGGGATAATATTGCAATGATCTTTCAGCATCTGCTGCTTTTTAAAATCCCACTCCGGATACAGAATGCCTTCGCTAAGTGGAATATCATCCTCTTCTGCCGAAGGCAGATCGAGATCAAATTTGATCTTACTGGCAACGGTGCTGTTATCTTCGGTCACCGCCATATTATCGCTGTCGTTAGCGATGTTCTCGGCCTGATCCAGGTCATCTTCTTCATCCGTCGAGCGATCCAGCTTGCTGAACTCGGAAAATGAGAACAGGTCGGCTTCATGGCGTACCCCCATGGTAAAAGCTTGATCTTCCGGCTTTTCGACCCGTTCGGCCTGACGTCGACGCTGTTCCGCCTGACGGGTTTCACCTTTTGATCCGCTGCGATCACTACCGTTATTCTGGCTGCTGAAGCCTGCCGATCTTGGCGGATAAGGATGAAGCCACAAGGGTACCGGAATAGGTGCGAAATCGGAGGGCGGCATCTCACTAATCCCACCGGGGTTTAACAACGCAGTCTGAATTGCCAATTCCTGCGCGGCCTCCATAGGTTTGAGAGTTTCCGGAACCGGTCGCAATTGAATCAGGCCAGTCACCAGCCGTTGGTAACGTTGCTGTAAACCACGAAACTGCTTTAACGTTTGCAGTGTGCGCTGCTGATTATCTCTGATCCAGTTCCGTCCCTGGTGCACTTCTGCGGTTGCCGGTGTACCCGCCAACGCAGCCAGCCAGTAGTACAGTTCCCGATTCAGTTCCCGCTCGGGATACACATCCAGCTTTTGTGGCAGATAGAGACAGGTTTCATCGTACCAGGCCAGCTCGACCTTACTTCCGGTTCCTGCGACCCGGTGCAGCCAGCTACGACGGGCATTATGTAGCGTCGGCGTTGTTGCGGTGATTCGCAAAGCACTGTCACCGCCTAAGGCCCGGTAAAAAACCCCCAACGGCGCTTTAACTTCATCCAGATCGACCGCCGCTTCAGGGTAGCCCTGATAGGCTATATTGGTAATAAAACGATCCCAGGCCTGACCAACGCGCTCTTCCATCGAAACCTCTTACTGCTCTATTTCGGGTTATTCGCTACCGAAGGCAGCCTGCACCAGCTCCATCAAACCGACAACGGTATCGACATCATCGCTGAGTGGTTCGATCATACCTGCCCGGCAAGCTTTAACCGGATCAAAGCCGGAACTGATCAGGGTCGCGGTATAGACCAACAAACGGGTGCTGGCGCCCTCTTCCAGATCCTGATCTTTCAGCTCGCGGAGTGTGCCTGCTAATGTCACCAGACGGGTTGCCATCTCACTGTCAATTTCTGTCTCGTTCAGCAACACATCGATTTCAGCGGACGGCTCAAGATAATCAAAACTCATCGACAGGAAACGTTGCCGGGTACTTGGTTTCATGCCCTTCAGCAGATTTTGATAGCCCGGATTATAAGAAACCACCAGCATGAAGTTATCCGGCGCATGGAGAATTTCACCGGTGCGATCGATGGGTAAAATACGCCGATCATCGGTCAGGGGGTGAATAACAACCGTAGTATCTTTACGCGCTTCAACCACTTCATCCAGATAGCAGATACCACCTTCACGTACCGCACGGGTCAGTGGACCATCGCTCCATACTGTCTCACCATCACCGATCAGGTGGCGACCTACCAGATCTGAAGCACTCAGATCATCGTGACAGGCAACGGTGTGCAGGGGCAGGCCCAGCGTCTCCGCCATATAACTGATAAAACGCGTCTTACCACAGCCGGTCGGACCTTTTATCAATACCGGCAGCTGATGCTTATAGGCGTGTAAGAACAGCTCGACTTCGTTGCCTTGCGGCTCGTAAAAAGGCAGCTCTTCGGTTTTTTCCAGCTGAGTTACTGAATTCATTTCTTACTCCTAAAACAGATACGTCAGGGTAACGATAATTCCAATGACAGGGGCATAAGCCAGTAACAGACAACGCCACATCAGCGGTGCGTTACTGAGCCCCATGAAAGAGTCCACCAGCACTTTTGCTTTCACTACAGTGACTGATAACACCAGAGCTACCAGCCCGATCGTTGCGGCATAAGACTCTGCAAAAACAGCTGTTATCGCGGTTAACACCATCAGTAAAAGCCATAACAGAAAGATACTTAAATTCTGCGCCATCATATATACCTCATGGGTGTAACACGTAGACCAGTGGGAACAGAATCAACCACAGCAGATCCACCATGTGCCAATAACAGGCACCACTTTCAAACTCATTCATCTGCCGGGCATGGTAGTTCTTGCGCGCAACCTGAATACCGAGCAGCAATAACACCAACATGCCCAGTATCACATGCAACATGTGGAACGCCGTCAGCGCAAAATAGAAAAAATAAAAGTCATTACTGCTTAAGCCAAAACCCAGCGCCGCGATATGCTGATATTCATAGCCTTTAATGGTCAGGTAAACACAAGCACTGGCAATCGCCAGCGCCAAACCGATTAAGGTTTTTCTGGTCTGTCCTTTTGCCAGGGCATGCTGCGCAAACACCACAAAATAGCTACTGGTCAGCAATGCCAGAGTATTACCCAGCCCGGCTTCAATACTGATGTTTTGCTGACCTTCAGCAAACATCTCAGGAAACCGCGCACGGGTCACAGCGTAGAGAATAAACAGCAGAGCGAACACGCTCAGCTCGGCCAGGATAAACAGCCAGACAGCGAAGTCGCCCGGCAATGTCCGGATCGGTTTACTGACTAGAGCAGTAGGTATTGCGGTCATTTTGACCCTCGCTTAAGTTCTTTCGTCAAGTCTCGCTTCGGATCATCCACTGACAGTGTCGGGATCATCCGGTCGCTGTCAGCAGGCCTGCGCAGGTCACCGGGTGTCCAGTGCAGCAAACCGCCGTCAGGATTATCTTTCTGCACCTGGTTGCAGGCATGAATACACTCACTGCATTGGGTACAGGTAAATTTCTTACGTTTGATACTGCGCGTTGGTAAACGCATCGGACAGGCCGTATCGCAGGCCTTATTACAGTCCTTGCACAGATCAGCTCTGGAGCTGTCAAAGGTTACCATCAGCGCCTTCGGGTTCATCATCCATAACAGGCTCTGAAACACCCCAAGAGCACAGCCAAACTTGCAAAACAGGTGCCGGGCAACGAGGAAGTCGGTCATAAATACCAACGTCGCCACCGTCACAAAAATCGCCCTGCCACCAGCCAGATCGCCAGACAACAGGTCCTGATAGACCGCAACCGGCGGCATCAGGTAACACAACAGGCTTACAGCCCAGACAAAGGCCATCGCCCCTGCCGATAAAAACAGTATGATCCAGGCCGGATAACTATGGGGTTTACTGCCCCGTTCCCAGATAGTGGGACGACCCAATAACTTCTGCATCTGGCCATTTATTAACTCAACCACGGAAAAGTGCGGGCAGAGCCAGCCGCAATAAACACGCCCATATTTGGCTGCGATCCAAATTCCCATGATGATCAGCAAAATGATTGGCACCAGCACACGCAACAGAATATGCAACGCAGCATCGGTAGTCGACGTCTGCAATTCAGCACTATCCAGCCCCAGACCTAATGGCTGACCAAACAGGATAAAGTGCCCCTGAATCAGGTCATAGCGGAACAGGTCAGTGACCGGAGCGATCAGAAACAGAACAAAGAAACCACTGCGGGTAATATTGCGGAAAAACTGCTTTGGTTGAATCATGAGTTTACATCAGGAGAGTCCTCCGCCCGGAATGGGCGGAGGGAGTCACGGTATTATACCGTAATTTTTTGTTCAGCTTCAGTCAGACGTGCTTCAGGGCCTTTAACAAAGAAGCTTGCGATGTAAGTACCCAAACCGATCAGGAAGAATACACCGGCAACTTCACGCATCCAGTAGAACAGTGCGATCTGATCCTGTACCACCATGAATGGCAGTGGTGTCTCGCTGTAACGCTGCAGATAAACCTGCAGGATACCGGCACCGGTCAGGAACAATGTGATAAACACCATTGATACTGTCATCAGCCAGAAGCCCCACATCTCAACAACCTGAGACTTATTGCTGTTAGCCGCATCACGACCACGCAGAATCGGCATCGCGTAAGATATCATACACAGTACGACCATTACGTAAGCACCGTAGAAAGCCATGTGACCGTGTGCTGCTGTAATCTGAGAACCGTGAGTGTAGTAGTTAACCGGAGCCAGAGTGTGCAGGAAGCCCCATACACCAGCACCCAGGAATGCCATTACACCAGTACCCAGTGCCCACAATGTGGCGACGCGGTTCGGATGCTGACGACGACGCTTGTTCACCATATTGAACGCGAACAGAGTCATCATGAAGAATGGAATTGGTTCCATTGCAGAGAACACAGAACCGATCCACAGCCAGTACTCAGGAGTACCGATGAAGAAGTAGTGGTGACCCATACCCAGCAGACCGGTGATCAGCGCCATCGCAATAATCACGTACAACCACTTCTCGATAACTTCGCGGTCGACACCGGTAATCTTGATCAAAGTGAACGCCAGCATTGAGCCCAGAATCAGCTCCCATACACCTTCAACCCAAAGGTGAACCACGAACCACCAGAACATCTTGTCCAGCACCAGGTTTACCGGATTGTAGAAAGAGAACAGGAAGAATACTGCCAGACCAACCAGGCCCAGGAGCATAACCATTGAGATAACGGTTTTACGACCGCGCAGCATGGTCATACCGATATTGAACAGGAAGCCCAGGGCGACTATGACTATTCCGATCTTAGTAATTGTCGGCTGCTCAAGGAACTCTCGCCCCATGGTCGGCAGCAGGTCGTTACCGGTGATCTTAGCCAGAGTAGCGTATGGTACAGCCAGGTAACCAACAATTGTCAGTGCACCAGCAACCAGGAATACCCAGAATAGCAGCAACGCCAGCTTCGGCGAGTACAGTTCGGTCTGAGATTCCTCAGGAATCATGAAATAAGCGGCACCCATGAAGCCAAACAGCAACCATACGATCAGCAGGTTAGTGTGCACCATTCGGGCAACGTTGAACGGAATCTCCGGAAACAGGAAGTCGCCGATGACATACTGCAGGCCCATAATCACGCCAAACAGGATCTGTCCGACGAAGAGGCCTATCGCCGCGATAAAGTACGGCTTAGCTACGGATTGAGATGTATACTTCATATTCGCCCCTTACCCTTGAATATTTGGTGGCCAGTTATTGGTATTAATCTCTGAGGTGTACTTCAGGAACTCGGCTACTGCGTCAAGCTCTTCCTCAGACAGATTAAACTGCGGCATACTGCGACGGCCCGGTATACCATCCGCTGGTCGACTCATGATAAAGCCTTTAATCGCATCTTTACTGCGACCAAAGCGTTCGTAAACATTACCCAGCTCCGGCGCAAAGTACGCACCTTCACCCAACAATGTGTGGCAACCGATACAGTTATTGTCTTCCCAAACTTTTTTGCCTAGAGCAACTTCAGGCGTTATGTTTTGGCGATTATCCCGTTCAGGCAAGACCTTCACGGTGTGAAAGGACAGGCCTATCAACACCAGCAGGAAGAACAGACTCCCGCCGTAGAAGATATTCCTGGCCATCGATTTAGTAAAAGTTTCATTCATAAGGCGTCTCCAACCCTAAGCTGAGCCAAACAGTCCCTGTTACAGGTGCTGTCAGATATAGTGAATTACTATGTGGCACCAATTTTCCCTCCTGACCCGTTAACCAACCTTGACCATAGTCAATTAACAAAAATACCTGACCAAATTAATTGGTTTTACTCCCAAGGGGGTAGATAAGTGCTATGTTCTAATCAGAACAGGTACGTAAAATCAGGATTGCAAATGCTATGAACAACGCTCAGGAAAAGCCATCTTTACGACTGGCGATTGCCGCCCAGTCTCTCTACCTGATTAACCTGCTGCTCCTGCCTGGCGTGACGCTTATCGCTCTGCTCTATATGGCCTGGCGTTATCGTAACGATGCCGATCAACTGGGCAGCTGCCATCTGCGCCAGAGTGCTATTGTCAGTGGCTGGTTTATTCTATTGGTGGTTGGCGGAGGCTTATTGCTCTGGTTTATTCTCGGCAGTAACCCCACCGGATTATCTATGACACTGTTATACCTGATCGTCATGCATACCGGTTTTGTCTTGCTGGGTATTATTGGCCTGGCCCGGGCTATCAGCGGCCAGCACTTTCATCCAACGCCAAAAACCAGCTGCACCGCTTGATGAGAGGCTTTTTCTATCAACCATCAGCGCTAATACCACTATGTGATATCGCCCGACCTATCAAGTCAGAAAAGGGTCAGATAATCTGTCCATATTAAGATAACAATCTGAGGTCCTAAACAATGGCTAACTTAAACCAAATAACCGCTGGCGATATCATGTCTGCAGAGCTGCTGACGGTCGCTGATCATTGGTCGGTCAAAGCCCTGATCGAATTTTTCAGCAAGCATAAAGTAACCGGCGCGCCGGTACTGTCCGCCGAGGGTGAGTTAGCAGGCGTGGTCAGCCTGAGCGACATAATCCGCCTGGACAGCCAGCCGGAACAGCCAAAAAAAGACAACACCCTGAGCCAGTACTATCTGGCCACCCTTGAAGGCTATACGCCGGATGATCTGGGATTGAAAAAAGGCGACCTGCATACCCAGCACCTGGTACGCGAGATTATGACGCCGGAAGTTATATCAGTTGAGGATAACGCTGCCCTGCCTGAAGTCGCACGTCTGATGAGCGACAAAGGCATACACCGGGTATTTGTCACCAGCAACGGCGGCCTGCGCGGTGCGGTATCCACTCTGGATATCGTACGTCAGGTAGCAGCCTGCTAAAGTAACAACGCATACCGCACGTCAGTTAATAAACAATGCCTTAGCAGGCAATGGCCGGCAATCAGATCCTGCCGGCCTGCTGACGGGCATCCTTCGCGCCCCTGCTGTCCCCGCCTTCCTGGCGGATATCAGCGATCAGCAGCCATAACTTACGCTGCATAGCACGGTTATCTGAAGCCACAGCCAGTCCTTTACGGGCCAGCTGCTCGGCCTGCAGATACTGACCCTGAATACGCCGCAGATCAGCCAGTTGAAGATAAACCTTAGGATCCCTAGGTGCTATCCGCTGTGCCCGCTCCAGACTGCTCTGAGCGGAGCTGTATGCCCCCTGACTTTGTTGCTGCCGGGCGTTGTCCAATAACGCAATAACAGCCGGATTACTGACGGCAACCGGCTCCGGCGCAGCTACTTTCGGCGACGCTACACTGAAAGAACTCACCGGTGCTACAGCCGTAGTTACCGCAGTATCATCATGCACTCTACGATCTATCACCACCTGCTCCGCCGACCGGTCAGTGCTACCGCTTACACTACGATCTTCTACCGGAGGCATGAAGCCACTCGTCGCCATACAGCCGCTCAGTAGCAGCGGCAGGGTACAGAAGGCTATTTTTTTCAGTTCGTTAATCTGCATTATCACTATTCCGTTCTGAATCGCTATTCAGTTCTGAACCAACGTTTAAACCAATCCAGCGGGGCTGCCAGAGGGTCACCACCACAACCGGATGATTCACGGGGCTCAGTATCTTTAATAAAAGGTAACTGGCGAGCGCCTTCACAGCCCTCGCCGGACAATTTGCCGGTACTCTCTTCGACCCAGATATAATCAATATTCTGTGGTCGCTCAGCCATAAAGGACTGCGGCTTTTCCAGCCGCATAAACTCACTCCACACCTTTAACGCACCACTGCTGCCGGTCAGCGGCAGGGCCGCATTGTCATCCCGTCCCAACCAGACTACCGCCAGGCGGTTGCCGGTAAACCCGGCAAACCAGCTGTCACGCTGATCGTTGGTGGTACCGGTTTTACCCGCTACGTTAAGGTCTTGCGGCAGCTTCTGATACACCGAACGGGCGGTGCCTTCCCGGGCTACTTCCTGCAGGGCGTATTGAATCAGATGGATAGCCGCCGGATCAACTGTTTGTAATATCTCAAACGAATACCGGGACAGCTCTTCATTACCGCTATCGGTGACCATCCGAATTGCCCGCATCGGCACCTGAAAGCCATTCCCGGCGATCGTCTGATACAACTGTGCCACTTCCAGCGGCGATAGTGACGTCGCCCCTAAGAACAATGAAGGGAACGCTTGCACCTCTCGCTCCAACCCCAATCGCTGCAGCATATCGACCACCTTATCGACGCCAACATCCAGTCCCAGTCGGGCGGTGGACTGGTTATATGACAGCGCCAGTGAGCGGTGCAACGGCACCAGACCATGGCTGGAACGATCAAAATTATTCGGTGACCATTCATCGCCGTTAGGCAAGGTGACCGTAATCGCTTCATCCTCCAGCAATGAAGCCAGGGTATAGCCCTGTTCAAGCGCCGCCAGATAGACCGCTGGCTTAACCAGAGAACCGATAGGACGTACCGCATCCAGCGCCCGGTTAAAGCCCTGATAGCGAGTATTCCGGCCACCAACGATAGCCAGAACCTCGCCGCTATGCGGATTACTGACGACCATCGAGCCTTGCAATTGATCCAGCTTTTTACCGTAACCTTTACTCAGCCCGTTAAGCGTCGTTACCAGACTCTGCTCCGCCCGAACCTGGGCGATCGGGTCCAGCGCAGTGAACACTTTCAGGCCTTCACTGTTCAGCGCCTCTTCCGGATATTCTTCGCGTAACTGGCGTTTCACCAGATCCAGGTAGGCCGGATAAGCCCCCTTATGCAAACTCTGCTGCTTCACTACCGCAAGCGGCATTTTCTCTGCATCAAAGCGCTGCGCCAGCGTAATAGTGCCCTGTTCCTGCAGTACCTTCAGCACCAGGTTACGACGTTTCTTTGCCCGTTCAGGGTTACGCCGTGGGTCATAGTAAGACGGTCCTTTCACCATCGCCGCCAACAGCGCCACCTGATGCAGTTTCAGCTCCTGAATTGGCTGAGCAAAGAAATACTGACTGCCCAGACCGAAGCCGTGGATCGCACGCAGGCCTTCCTGCCCCAGATATACCTCGTTGAGATAGGCTTCCAGAATCTCATCTTTGCTGTAGTGGCGATCCAGCAGAAAAGCCATCGGGATCTCCATCAACTTGCGCAGGAAGGAACGATCCGAACTGAGATAGAAGTTCTTAATCAGCTGTTGAGTCAGCGTGCTACCGCCCTGCACCACCCGACCCGCTTTAATATTGACGAACATCGCCCGAGCGATCCCCTTCAGGGAGACGCCATAATGCTGATAATAGTCCCGGTCTTCGATCGCAATCAGCGATTCCAGCAGGTACTGCGGTGCCTGCTGCAGTTGAATCAGATCCCGGTCCTCATTATCGCCGGGATAGATACCGCCGATCAGTATCGGCTCCAGCCGGGCTAAAGGAACAGTCCTGCCCTTATCATCACGGATCCGGCTGATCTGACCGGCAGAAAAATCGATCAACAGACTACGTGCTGGCTCCAGCCCATCGGGAAAATCAAAACCGCGGCTATACAGGCGTACCCGGTGCCTCCCCAGCTCGGCGGTGCCTGGCTGGTCTGCCTTACGCAGAAACTGGTAGCCAAGCCCTTTAAGCTCTATCTTCAAATCATCCCGCGCTAACGGCAATCCAGGATACAACTCCAGCGGGCGGGCATATACTTTAGCCGGCAGCGCCCAGCGCTTGCCCTCAAACTTAGCTCTGATCTGCGCATCCAGATAGAGCAAACCGATACCGGCGAAAATCGCCATCAGAATACTCAGTTTCAGAAACAGCCCAAGCAGGCGCCGACGCAAGGAAGGCTTTCTCACCGACCTGGAACCGGTCTTTTTCCGGCTTTTGCCGGCAGACGCTCTCTTTTTTGCCATTGCCTACGTATAATCCTTTTAAAATTCCGGTCGATAAGTTTAAAAAATTAAAATGTATCCAGCTTTGATTGCAGCCCTGAGTAAGCCTGATCACTATCCTCATCCGGTGAGCCAGATAGAAGTAATCGAAACCCATATCTCCTGGATTCTGCTGACCGGTGATATTGCCTACAAAATAAAAAAGCCGGTTAACTTCGGCTTCCTCGATTTTACCAGTCTCGCCGACCGCAAACACTACTGTTATGAAGAACTTCGCCTTAACCAGCGCTTAGCACCGGATATTTATCAAACGGTGGTTGCAATATGCGGAACGCCTGAAGCTCCCTTGCTGGGAGGCGAAGGTGAACCTTTTGAGTATGCCGTGCAGATGCACCAGTTTGATGAAAGCCTGCGGTTAGACAGACTATTGCAAAAAAGTGCCCTCACCGAGCAACATATTGACGCCCTGAGCCAGCAAATTGCAGATTTTCACCTTGCAGTCCCGCATGCCAGCACCGATGGTCCATGGGGTGAACCTGACACCATCTGGCAGGTTGTGAGCGATAATTTTGTTCATACCGGTGATCATCTGGAAACGCTGGACGACTGGATGCAATTGCAGCAACTGGCTTACCAGATCAGCCAGCAGTTCCGCAGCCTTACACCAAAGCTGATCGAACGCAAACAACAAGGTCACATCCGGGAATGCCACGGGGACCTGCATCTGGCAAATACCACCTTGCTACAGGATCAGGTCAGACTGTTCGACTGTATAGAATTCAATCTCGAGTTTCGCTGGATCGACACCATCTGTGACCTGGCATTCCTGCTGATGGACCTGGAAGCGAACGATCAGCCCGGCTACGCCCACCGCTGTCTCAATCGGTATCTGGAACTGACCGGTGACTATGATGGCGTGCAACTACTCAATTTCTATAAGGGCTACCGGGCTATGGTGCGGGCCAAAGTTGCCATGATCGGCGTAGAAAAAGATTTCTCCGGTTACCATCACTACATCAGGCTCGCGCTGGGCTACGCCAATAAACCCGCCGCAACACTCTTCCTGATGCAAGGGATATCCGGCAGCGGTAAAAGCCATCTCAGCCAACAGTTATTAGAACAAACCGGCGCAATCCGCTTGCGCTCAGATGTTGAGCGCAAGCGCCTGCACCGGGAGCTTAGCTTGCGGGGACAGAATCTGGAGCTGTACGGTCATGAGATGAACGTACACACTTACAACCGGTTAAAAAGTCAGACTGAGAAGTTACTGAGAGCCGGCGAATCAGTGATTGTCGATGCCACTTTCATTCTTGAGAGAACGCGCAACAGCTATATCGAGCTGGCACAAAAACTCGGCACACAAGTGCGAATAATCAACTGTCACTGTGATCCGCAACTGATGCGGCAACGGCTTACTCTGCGCCAGCAGGAAGGACTTGATCCATCTGATGCCGATATCAGTATCATGCTCCAGCAGAAAAACAGCCAACAGCCGTTAACGGATAGTGAGAAAGCTCTTACTTACATCATAGATACCGGTTCAGAAGCACCTCTGGAATCACTGCTGCAACAGATCGCGCAAGACCCTGAGTTATCCTAATTTCACATCATGAATTTCACAACTTAGCCGCTGACGAATACAGGATAATAGTCATTTTCGATACAACGAACCGGCAACTGATACAGCTCACTTAAACGGGCTTCTGTCATCACCTCTGCACGCGGGCCCGATGCGACCAGCCTACCCTGCTGCAATAACGTAACCTGGCCAGCGTACTGAGCCGCCAGATTCAGATCATGCAGCACACAGATCACAGCAACACCCCTGCCCGCCAACTGTCGTAACAGCCCCATCACCATTTGCTGATGTTTAAGGTCCATCTCACTCACCGGCTCATCGAGCAACAGCAGCTGACACTGAGGGCCGACCTGGGCTAACACCCGGGCTAATTGCACCCGCTGCCTTTCACCTCCGGAGAGCGAGGTATATTCACGCGCTGCAAAAGCTTCCAGTTCCAACTGTTGCAGGCAAAGCCTGACCTGCTCACGCGCCTGCCCGACGCTCAGCGCCAAAGGGTAACATCCCAGCGCAATCACCTGCTCGACCGTAAAAGGAAAGTTCAAGGGCTGCTGCTGGGTATACATCGCCAACTTACGGGCTCGCAATTCGGGTTCCAATTCGGATAGTGGTTTTCTCTCAAGGGTAACGCTACCGCTATCCGGTGCTCGGAGTCCCGACAGTAGTGACAGCAATGAAGATTTACCCGCACCATTTGGCCCGAGCACCACCATCATCTCGCCAGCTGCCAGCTGCAGATCAATATCCTGCAACAGCTGAGCCGCCCCTGCATTGAGGGATAACTTATCAGCACTTAGCATCACCAGCCCCCTCCACAACGACACAATGACACAACACTCCGAAGCCCCTGCGCCAGGAGTGATAACTTATCTGCACTATTCATCACCAGTCCCCTCCGCAACGACTCCGCAACACAGCACCCCGAAGCCCTGCGCCAGGAGTGATAACTTATCTGCACTATTCATCACCAGCCCCCTCCGCAACGACTCCGCAACACAGCACCCCGAAGCCCTGCGCCAGGAGTGATAACTTATCTGCACTATTCATCACAAGGCGCTCCGACGACGATGCAGCAGCATTAACAAGAAGAACGGACCACCCACCAGCGCAGTAACAACACCTACCGGTAGCTCGGCTGGCGCCACCAGCACGCGAGATAGAACATCAGCCAGCGTCAACATAGTCGCACCCAGCAAAGCCGAGAGCGGTAATAAACGACGATTATCCGGCCCGAACATCAACCGGATCAGGTGCGGCACAACCAGGCCCATAAAACTAATTATCCCGGTCAGCGCAACAACAGCGCCAACACCGAGCGCAATCAACAGAATTATCACCCGTTTACAACGTAAGACATTCAGCCCCAGCAAACTGGCCTGCTGTTCACCCAACAGCAACAGATTTAACTTCTGCCCAAAACGCGGCAATAACAGCAGCACAGGCACCGCCACCAGCGCCAGCACCAGCAGATCCTGCCAACGGCTATGGTTGAGACTACCCAGCAGCCAGAAACTAAGCTGGCGTAGCTCCTGATCGGCAGCCAGGTATTTCAGCCCGCCCAGCCCCGCCGCTGCAATGGCGTTGATAGCGATACCACAAAGCAACATTGTCGTCACCGAAACACCCTGCAACGAGCCAGCCAGTCTGGCGACCAGCAAAGTAGTGGCAACACCACCCAAAAACGCCGCTAATGGCAACAGAAAACCACCCAGCAGGCTGATATAACTGCCCAGCAATACCATCATCAGGCCAGCACTAAGAGCCGCACCTGCTGAGACACCAATTAATCCCGGGTCAGCCAGCGGATTACGAAACAGGGATTGTGCCGCACCACCGGTAATCGCCAGCAGCGCTCCGGCCATCAGAGTCAGCAATAAACGAGGCAGCCGTAGCTGCCAGAACACTTGCCCGGCAACACCATCTCCGGTTATTGCAGACCAGTTTAATTCCACCGGCCCAGTGCTTAGGGATAGCAAAACAGATAGCGGCAAGCTCAGCAGCAATAACCAGAACCATTTGTCAGAGCGCAGTATGTACCATTCCATCAGCGGGCATCCAATACGAAGTTAACCGGTATTCAGAAATCTGGGGCAGCAGGCTATTCACAAGTCAGTTACACAGAAGAATAAAACGATTAAATTTATTCCGATTAAGGAGATCCGAATTATAATAGCAGCTTAGCTGCTACAGCCTGGCCTTTACCCAAGACAACACGCATGACAGAGGATAATCATGACAGCACTGTGCAAACTGCAGGACCTTGTGGATAATGCCGCAAAAGGCTTCGAGCTGGACGGCCGAAAACTGTTTGCCGTACGCCGCGGAAATGAGGTTTTTCTGTACGAGAACCGCTGCCCCCACAAAGGCATCCCTCTGGAGTGGATGCCCGATACCTTCCTCGATCCGGACAAACAGTTTATCCAGTGCTCGACCCATGGAGCCCTGTTCACTATCGATGCAGGACTCTGCATTGCAGGCCCCTGTAACGGAGCCCATTTGCAACCTGTTGCCTTTGAACTTAGCGACGATCAGATAATTCTTCAGGGCTAATTTAAAGAGCCCATTTAAATAGCTAAGCAGTCGTGCATTAGCCGCTTACAGGTTGACCGGTAAAGGGGAATTGATGGTCACCTCTGCTGGTGTAATTTTCGCCCCGTAAGCATAGATCTCAACGCCGGCAGAAGCCGCTTCACGCAGTAACTGGCCATATTCCGGGTCAATATGATCCGCCGGTCGCACCCGCTCAATACCGGTATGGGGCACACAAAACAGCAGCACGGCACGATGCCCCTGCGCCACCATCAACATCAATTCACGCAGATGTTTGGCGCCACGGGTAGTTACCGCATCAGGAAAAGCTCCGATGCCATTGGCTTCCAGTAAGGTAACGTTTTTGATCTCCACGTAACACAAAGGCTTATCATCATCTTCCAGCAGCAGATCAATACGGCTGTTCTCATCACCGTATTTAACCTCCTGCCGGATAGTCCGGTAGCCCTGCAATTCAACAATTACACCGTTTTCAATCGCTTCACGGATCAGACTGTTAGCCCTGCCGGTATTGATGCAGGCCCAATGCCTGCCTTCAACCTCAACCAATTCCCAGCCAAACAGGTATTTGCGTTTCAAATTACCTGAGTCCTGAATCCACACCTGACTCCCCGGATCTGCACAGTTTTTCATTGATCCGGTATTGGGACAATGCACGGTCAATTCACGGCCATTTTCCAGTTCGATATCCGCCAGAAAGCGTTTATAGCGTTTGATCAATCGCCCGCTCTGCATATTATCCAATAACATCAGGAAAACCTTCTGCGCAGACGAACCAATGCTTTCTCTATCTGTTCAATACCGGTGGTATAAGAGAAGCGTATAAACTGGTTAGCCCGGTGACTACCAAAGTCCAGCCCTGGGGTAACCGCTATTTTTTCCTGTTCCAGCAGTTCCCAGCACAAGTCAAACGTATTATCGGTCAGGTGCGAAGCATCAGCGTACACGTAGAAAGCACCTTCCGGCGTCAGCGGCACTTCAAAGCCGAGCTCCCGCAAGCCTGCAACCAGCAGGTCACGACGCTTGCGAAACTCCTCCCGGCGAGACTCCAGGATATCAATAGTTTCCGGCTGAAATGCGGCCAATGCGGCATATTGGGCAACGGTTGGCGGTGAAATAAACAGGTTCTGAGCCAGGCGTTCTATCTCTGGCACCGCATTCTCCGGTACTACGGTCCAACCAAGGCGCCAACCGGTCATACCGAAATATTTAGAGAAGCTGTTCAGCACAAAGGCATCCTGATCCACTTCCAGAACAGAGGTCGCATCGAAACCATAGGTCAGACCGTGATAAAGCTCATCTACCACCAGATGGCCACCGCGACTGCGCACGGTCTGTGAGATCAGCTCCAGCTGTTCCTTATGTACTACGCTACCGGTTGGGTTGGCAGGAGATGCCAACAGGATACCGGCGGTACTTTCCTGCCAGTTCTGTTCAATCAATTCAGGCGTTAGCTGAAAGTTATCACTGGCATCGACCGGCACCAGCTGCCCCCGCGCTTCGATCAAACGCAGAAACTGACGATTACAGGGATAACCGGGATCTGCCATCATGAAGGTCTGCCCCGGGTTTGCCAGCGTCGCAAACACCATCAGCAAAGCGCCCGATGCACCGGCGGTCACCATCACTCTTTCCGGTGCAATATCCAGCCCGTAACGCTGTCCATAGAATTGCGCGATCGCTTTGCGCAGCTGAGGAATACCTGCGGCCGGTGTGTATTGGGTCTGCCCTGCTCTGATCGCTTCAATTCCAGCTTCAGCAATCGGCGCGGCGGTTGGAAAGTCAGGCTCACCTGCTCCCATGTGCACTACATCATGGCCCTGGGCATCAAGCTCTTTCGCCCTTTTAAGTAGATCCATCACTTTAAATGACTCGATATCTGCGACCCGGTCCGACCAGTTAATCATGTCAAAGCATCCTAAACTGCGTTATCTCAAAGAAACCGAATTATACATTAGTACTAATATCAGCGCTGTTCTAAACTGCTATATTGATTCGATAGGGATGTGGCGCAGCACAAGCGGGCCATACAAGCTATTGATCAAACTGGCGAAAGCGCCACTAAAAAGTAGATATGAACAGTTTTTCATTGCGAGGGCTGGTCTAACCAGCAAGGTTCTGGTAACTTCAGCTCCCTTCTGATATTAGGATTAAGTCGGTTTCCGATCCCTATATAAACCGGCCACACAGATCAGGCGGAGATGCCTGATTATAAAGAGAGAAGCGAGGCAGCAATATGCCGAATCAAGAAACACAGTTCACTCACTTTGAGCCTTATCCGATCAACAAGGATGAGGAGTACATGAATGAACCTCAAAAAGACCACTTCAGAGCGATTCTGAACTCCTGGAAGCAGGAGCTGATGGAAGAGGTCGATCGTACAGTAAGCCATCTGCAGGAAGATGCGACCAACTTTGCTGATCCTAGTGACCGC
The DNA here is from genome assembly GCF_050870985.1 of Amphritea sp. HPY. Taxonomy (NCBI): domain Bacteria; kingdom Pseudomonadati; phylum Pseudomonadota; class Gammaproteobacteria; order Oceanospirillales; family Oceanospirillaceae; genus Amphritea; species Amphritea sp. HPY. The sequence goes on from NZ_CP194015.1 coordinate 3,851,086, forward strand.
GCAAGTCAGGAAGAGGAGTTCAGCCTCGAACTGCGCACCCGTGACCGCGAGCGGAAGCTGATCAACAAAATATCTAAGGCGATGGATAGCATCGACGAAGATGACTATGGCTACTGCGATGCCTGCGGTGTTGAAATCGGCGTTCGCCGACTGGAAGCACGTCCGACAGCATCACTTTGCATCGACTGCAAGACGCTGGCTGAGATCAAAGAAAAGCAACTCGGTATCTGATCGGTAAGCGGTCAGCATAGCGCTGACCGCTGTCCTGATGACTTATATCGGTCGCTTTGCACCATCCCCTACCGGCCCTTTGCATTTCGGCTCCCTGCTCGCCGCCCTGGCCAGCTATCTTGATGCCCGAGCCAATCAGGGGCAATGGTTTCTTCGTATTGAAGACCTCGATCCGCCCCGGGAGATGCCTGGCGCTACGGATCTTATTCTGTTCTGCCTGGAAAAGTTTGGTTTCGAGTGGAATGGCAGTGTAATCCGCCAAAGTGATCGCAGTGAAATTTACCAGGACCGGTTACAGGCACTTCTTAAAAGTGATCTGGCATACCGCTGCAACTGTTCACGACAACAGATCAAACAACGCACCGGCAGCAGCCTTTACGACCGTTTCTGTTATAGCCATCCACCAGCAAAAACAGAACTATGCGCAGTGCGCTGCCTGTGTGATACCGATATTCCTTTTCAGGATCTTATTCTCGGCCAGCAACAATTCCCGGAATACACAGATGATTTCGTAATTCACCGCCGTGACGGATTATTCGCTTACCAACTGGCAGTAACAGTCGATGATGCAGAACAAAACATAAGTCATATTGTAAGGGGCTCCGACCTGCTGGACTCCACCCCTAAACAGCTACATCTGCAACGTCTTTTCAATTACCCTCAGCCCCTTTATGCTCATATTCCTGTCGCAACCAATTCACAGGGTCAGAAACTGAGCAAGCAAACTTTTGCCCGACCACTCAACCAATCAGACCCGGTACCGCAACTCGGGCAGGCACTGCAGTTTCTGGGCCAGCAACCGGAACCCGACATACTCTCCTGTCCGGCACCAGAACTGTTGCGATGGGCAACCGAAAACTGGAAGATTGAACGCATACCGGCCAGCACTGCTATCGAATGGAAGGAGGCAGACTAACATGCATTTTTACCGCCTGCTGATCGTGCTGCTCCTGGGCAGCTACCTGCTAGCTCCGATCATGGAAGATTGGTGGCTTGATGGTAGTGCCGCCTGGTATCGCCCGTTTATTATCTGGGCAATGCTGATCCTGTTCGCCGCGATACTTGAATGGAGACGTCGCTACGATGAGTTCTGACACTAGCAGACCCGAACTGGAGACGCGCAGCGTATGAATTTTAATCTCGGTGAACTGCTGCTGATCGGCCTGACCTACCTGACCTTTCTATTCGGCACAGCTTATATTACAGAGCGCGGCTGGATCTCCAAGAAAGTGATCTACCACCCGATCACCTATGTACTCTCTCTGGGGGTATTCACCAGCGTCTGGACTTTCTATGGTACTTTCGCCATGGCAAAAACGTCTGGGAATAGCTTTCTAGCTTCATATCTTGGTGCCAGCGCTGCCTTTTTCTTCGCTCCAGTAATTCTGATTCCGATACTGCGAATCACCCGCACCTATCAGCTCAGTTCGGTGGCGGACCTGTTTGCTTTTCGTTTCCGCTCCGGCCCGGCCGGGACCCTGACGGCAATTTTCAGTGTTATAGGCACATTACCCCTGATATCCATTCAGATTCAGGCAGTAGCGGACTCCCTCAACATCCTCAATGACGATCTCACTCCGAATCAGATCGCCATGGGATTCTGTACCATTATTGCCCTATTCTCTATTCTGTTCGGCGCACGTCATCCGTCACTGCGGCAAAACCGTACCGGCCTGATCGTCGCAATCGCCACCAGCTCACTGATTAAGTTGATCGCCCTGTGCGGTATCGCACTGTTCGCGCTATTTTCGATCCTTGACGGCCCTGAAGGGCTGAACAACTGGCTGATCAGTAATCCACAGCATCTTGAGCCATTCAACACGCCTCTGGATAGCGATACCTGGCGTACCATGCTGCTGGGGTTTTTCTCCGCGGTATTGGTGATGCCCCATACCTTTCATATGATGTTTACAGAAAACACCTCCTCCAACAGCCTGTATAAAGCAAGCTGGGGAGTGCCGTTATACCTGTTCCTGTTAGCACTGGCGGTACCACCAATTCTGTGGGCAGGCATCAAACTGGGCGTAACAGAAGACCCCTCCTTTCTGATTCTACACCTGGGCATGGCACTCAACTCCGATATCCTCACTGTACTGGCATTTATCGGCGGCCTGGCCGCCGCGACTGGCGTTATCATAGTCGCCACAATTGCCCTGGCCTCAATGCTCCAGAACCATGTGATCCTGCCCCTGATTCCACCAGCCAGTAGCCGCCAGTTTTATCCCCGCTTGCTCTGGTTGCGTCGGGCGCTGATTATAGGCCTGATGCTTGGTAGCTACCTGTTCTACACCGAGGTGGGTATCCGCCATAACCTGCTCTGGCTCGGCACACTGACATTTATCGCGTTTATGCAATTCCTGCCCGGCTTACTGGCCACCCTGTTCTGGCCCGGAGCCAACCGGACCGGTTTCTGCCTGGGACTGATCGCCGGCATGGCTATCTGGACTATCAGCATCATGTCAAAGTTACTGATCTCTCCAGAGCAGGCAATTGCCGGTGAACTACTGTTTGAACAGGAGTGGCATGAACTGGCAATCTACTCACTGGCGGCCAACATCTGTGTATTCCTGATCACATCCCTACTTACCCAAACATCCGATGAAGAGCTGCGCGGTGGCCACGCATGCCTTTACAACATGCAGCGCCCCCTGGCCGCCACCCTGAATATCCGCCATAGCAGCGAGCTGGTTGAACTATTAAGCCGACGTTTAGGCCGTGAAGCCGCACAACGGGAGATCAATACCGCCCTGCAGGAACTGAACCTGCACAGAGAGGAACTGATCCCTTTCGACCTGATGCGCCTGCGCACCCTGGTGGAAAACCGGCTCAGCGCACTACTTGGCCCTGTTGAAGCAAGTGCCCTGCTCAATCCCACCAGCGGCCAACCCTTATGGGACGATTTCCGTACCCGGGACATCCACCTGCTGGAAGGCCAGCTGGAAAATTATCAGGCCCGGCTGACCGGCCTTGCTGCGGAGCTGGACAACCTGCGCCGGCACCACCGTATGACATTACAGAAACTACCGATCGGTGCCTGCTCTCTGGATGATAAAGGCCAGGTAATATTCTGGAATGCGGAGATGGAGCACTTCACCGATTTACATACATCCTCTGTCCTCAGTAAGCGGCTCGATCAACTCCCCCCTCCCTGGGGCGAATTACTAGCAGACTTCTCTCATCAGGATCGGGCTCACCTGCTGTCCCACCACTTGCAATTAGACGGGGAAAACTGCTGGATCAGTTTGCACAAAGCAAGCCTGGCCGAAGACACCGAGGCGATGGTTATTCTGCTGGAAAATGAGACTGAAAATCAGATATTGGTAAACCGACTCTCCCATAACGAACGCCTGGCATCAATCGGCCGCTTTGCCGCCGGTGTGGCCCACGAAATCGGCAATCCGGTCACCGGCATAGCCTGTCTGGCACAAAATCTGAAATACGAGACCGACAACGAAGTCATCCTGGAAAGCGGTGAGCAGATAGTGGAACAGACCCACCGCATCACCCGCATAGTGCAATCTCTGATTCGCTTTGCCCATACCGGACAGGGTGATACCCACCAGTCCCAGGAGCTGGTCCCCCTGCATGAATTGGTCGCTGAAGCGATCCATCTGGTATCTTTAGATAGCCGGGGTAAGCAGATACAATTTCATAACGATATTGAGTCCAGTCTGATGGTTACCGGCGATCCACAGCGACTACTGCAGGTATTTGTCAATTTGATCAACAATGCCTGCGACGCCTCTGAAGCCAGCTCAAACATCTGGACCGAAGCAGAGCTGACCGACAACTCAATAAAGATCCTGATTACTGATGAGGGCAGCGGTATCGCCCCCGAGCATCAGGCAAAACTGTTCGAACCGTTCTTCACTACCAAAGATCCAGGCAAAGGAACCGGCCTCGGCCTGCCTTTAGTCTATAACATCATCGAAGAGCATTATGGTAGTATTAGTCTATTGAGTCCCGCCAATAAAAATCAGAACACAGGCACTCAGGTGGTTATCACCCTACCCAGAAGCTCTCAGGATACACAGTTGCAGCAACAATCCTGACTGAGCCAATATCTTGGAAGCAAAGGTAAACCGAATGAGCCGTATTCTGATCGTAGAAGATGAAACGATTATCCGTTCCGCATTGCGACGCCTGCTGGAACGACACGACTATAATGTCGAAGACGCAGCCTCCGTTGACGAGGCTACCCGTCAATTCAACCTTAATGAATTTAGCCTGATCATCAGCGACCTGCGCCTGCCCGGCGCACCGGGAACAGACCTGATCGACCTGGCGAAAGCCGTGCCTGTGGTCATTATGACAAGCTACGCCAGCATGCGCTCTGCCGTTGATGCTATGAAGCTGGGCGCCGTCGATTATATCGCCAAGCCGTTTGATCACGATGAGATTCTGGAAACCATTGCCAACATTATTAAATTACGTGGTGATGCTCAGCCGGCAAAAAACAACGAATCCGAATCCCCGGCATCGAAAAATCAGATGGTGGGTAACTGCCAGCCGATGCAGGATCTGTTCAAGCGCATAGGCAAAGTCGCAAGAACCGATGCTACGGTTCTGATACAAGGCGAATCAGGTACCGGTAAAGAACTGGCAGCCCGGGCTATTCATCAGCAAAGCGCTCGCGCAGATTCACCGATGGTGTCTGTAAACTGCGCATCCATTCCTGAAACCCTGATCGAGTCTGAGTTATTTGGCCATGAGAAAGGCGCTTTCACCGGAGCTGATAACGCCCGCAGCGGACTGATCGAAGCTGCTGATGGTGGCACCCTGTTTCTCGATGAGATCGGCGAACTACCGCTGGAAGCCCAGGCCCGCCTGCTACGCTTCCTGCAGGAGGGTGAAATCCGCCGGGTTGGTGCCGTACATTCAAAACAGGTTAATGTTCGCCTGATAGCAGCGACCCACCGCAACCTGAAAGCACTGGCCAAGAGTGGCGGGTTCCGCGAAGACCTCTACTACCGACTCTATGTAATGGAGCTACAGATGCCTCCGTTACGTGCCAGAGGCGAAGATATTATTGAGATCGCACAGCAGTTTTTACAACAGAGCTGCCAGAAACTAGGCTCCAGCCTGCTTCAATTCAGTCCAGACGCCCACAATACGATGCTTCGCTACCAATGGCCTGGCAATGTTAGGGAGCTGCAAAATGCAATTGAGCGGGCGGTAATACTGGCCGAAGACCATATGATCACGACTGATTTGTTGGGTTTAGATATCGAGCCTGTATCACTGGCGTCACTGGAGAGTAATTACGCCAGCGGTAATAGCTTAGTAATGAACACCAGCGGCGAACAGATCGCTGAGAGAGCTGACAGCAACCTATCACTGGATGATTACTTCCAACGCTTTGTACTGGAGAACCAGGAGGCTATGAGCGAAACAGCGCTGGCTAAAAAACTGGGCGTTAGTCGCAAGTGCCTGTGGGAACGTCGCCAAAAGCTGGGCATTCCACGTAAACCAAAGAAGTAAGCGTATAGGTCGCACCGCTATCCTGATTTAGTCGCAATCAGGATAGCAGTCTTATCCCCTAAAAGTGTTACTTTTACCCCCGTTACGCAATTGCAGCATGAGTAGTCTGGTAACACTTTCCGTAACGCAGGGGTAACAAAAATGGTTTAGATACATTTAACCTTCACAAGATATACTTAGCAAACAACGACTTACGAACTATGGCACAACACATGCTTCATTAACGAGCAACAAGAAAAAAAATACTTAAAGCAAACACTCACAATAAAAATAAAACCCAGATTGTGCGCTGAATAAGTAACCCGCCTCAAACAATAATAATAATGAGGCTTACAAGCTGATCGCTGATTTTGACACCTTAATACAACGGTCCCGAATCAGTGCTCTTAGAAACAAAAACAACAAGCTAAGACTAGCGTTGTTGTCCGATAGGCGGTCAGCTTACCCATCCTCTTGTTACATCTTTTTTCTTCTGTAACCTCTTCTATGCTGTTTTCTCCTATTTATCTCCATTGATTGAAAATTAGCCTGACATCGCTTATATCAACAGCGTTTCATGATATTATGCGCGTCTCATAATTCAGCCAGTACCCTCTCGGATATGAATAAGAAGGCAACTCCATTGATCGGCAATATAGTTAGACGTCTGTTTGGGCGCAATGCGACAGAGCAAGATACCACTCCTTCGCAAACCGATAACAACGCAAAGCGACGCCTAATCTCCGAAGAGGAGCACAGAATTCCGCGCCGCAATCTCAATGATGCAGCGATGAAAACGGCTTACCACCTGCAGGATGAAGGCTACGAAGGCTATCTGGTCGGCGGCTGTATCCGCGACCTGCTGTTGAAGAAACGCCCCAAAGACTTTGATGTTGCGACTGACGCAACTCCGGAACAGGCTCACGCCCTGTTCCGTCGTTCCCGTCTGATTGGACGCCGCTTTAAACTGCTGCATGTTCGTTTTGGCCGCGATCTTATAGAGGTGGCGACTTTCAGGGCCAGCCACGATAGCCAGCCGAAGAATGGTGACGGCGAGCACGGACGCCAGAGCGACAGTGGCCTGATCCTGCGTGACAATGTATATGGCACCATAGAGGAAGACGCTCTGCGCCGTGACTTTACCGTCAATGCTCTCTACTACTGCCCGAAAGACCACTGCGTTTACGACTTTGCCAACGGCTATAACGACCTGCTGAACAAAACCCTCCGTATGATCGGCAACCCGGAAGCACGCTACCGCGAAGATCCGGTACGCATGCTCCGCGCTGCCCGCTTTGCCGCCAAGCTGGACTTTACAATAGAGCCTGCCAGCGAAACCCCAATCCCAGAGCTGGCCTATCTTCTGAAAGATATCGCTCCGGCCCGGCTGTTTGATGAAGCATTGAAAATATTTCAGTCAGGCCATGGTGTGCAGTCCTACCACCAGCTACGCAAGCATAATCTGATGGATCCTTTGTTCGGTCAGACCAATGACTGCATTGATAATCCGGGCAACTATCCGGTTGAGAAACTGGTACTCAATGCCCTCAGCAATACCGATCGTCGCCTACAGCAGAACAAGAGCGTCACCCCGGCCTTCCTGTTTGCCGCCCTGCTTTGGTACCCAATGCAGCGCCGCATGGAACAACTGCAAAAAGAAGGTATGCACTCGGTACCGGCAATGCACGAAGCGGCCAATCAGGTGATTGGAATGCAGATCAGACAGACGGCCATTCCACGACGTTTTTCCACCCCGATCAGGGAGATCTGGGAGTTGCAGCTGCGCCTGCCACGTCGCCAGGGCAAACGTGCCGAGCGTTTGGTAGAACATCCCCGCTTCAGAGCAGCTTACGACCTGCTGGTACTAAGAGAGAACAGCGGTGAAAACCTCGACGGACTGGCTGCCTGGTGGACCGACTATCAGGCCAACAACCCGCAAAGCCGCAACACTATGACCCGTGACCTGGGTGCAGACGAACAACCTCGCAAACGCCGCAGGCGTCGTCGCCCGGCCAAGAAAAGCGGACCACAAAGCGGTGAGTGATAGCTGGCAAACATGTTATATCGGTCTGGGTAGCAATCTGGATAGCCCCCGTGAACAGGTTTCCAGCGCCCTGACCGAGCTTACCCAACTACCGCAGTGCCGTAACCTTAAGCACTCCAGCTTATACCGCAGCGATCCGGTCGGCCCTGCCGGTCAGCCAGACTATATTAATGCGGTAGCCTGCCTCGAAACCTGTCTCAGCCCACTACACCTGCTTGATGCACTGCAAGGTATTGAACAAGCCCACCAGCGCGTTCGGATTCAACACTGGGGGCCGAGAACGCTTGATCTTGATCTGCTTCTTTATGGCGATCAGGTGATCCAGAATCAACGACTCACCGTGCCACACGCCTTTATGAAAGTGCGCAATTTTGTGCTCTACCCCCTCGCAGAAATCGCTCCGAACTTATCACTTCCAGATGGAACTCAGCTGTTAATACTGCTGAAAGACATCGAAATCGGCACGCTTGAAAAAATTTAATACAGCAAAAAGACCATTAAAAACAAACGCTTATTTTATTCCTTTCGCTTATGCACAATAGAGAATAGTTAAACTGATACTGCATAGGTATAATCCCTTGCCGTGTGAGTAACAATTGACAGGTTCCTCTTATGAGCAGCATTACCCTACATACGCTTATGGCCCGTAAACAGGCCGGTGAAAAATTTGCAGTTCTGACTGCATATGACGCCTGCTTCGCCAATCTGATCAGCACCGCGGGTGTTGAAGTGATGCTGGTGGGCGACTCCCTGGGCATGGTACTACAGGGCAATGACAGCACCCTGCCAGTTTCTGTTGAAGAGATGGCATATCATACCGCGGCGGTGAAAGCAGGAAATCAAGGCTCCATGATCATGGCTGACCTGCCATTTATGAGCTACGGCACCCCTGAACAGGCGATGGATAGCGCAGCCGCCTTAATGCAGGCCGGCGCCAACATAGTCAAACTGGAAGGCGCTGCCTGGCTGGACGAGACAATTTCGTTGCTGGCAGAACGTGGTATTCCGGTATGCGCCCACCTTGGCCTGACCCCTCAGACAGTAAACGTTCTGGGCGGGTATAAGGTTCAGGGACGTGATAATTCCGCCGCTAAACAGATGATCGAAGACGCTGTACGGCTTGAAAAAGCAGGCGCTGGAATGCTATTGCTGGAATGCGTACCAGCTCTTCTGGCCGGAGAGATTACCCGCGCGGTAGACATCCCGGTTATCGGTATCGGCGCTGGTGCAGATACCGACGCACAGGTACTGGTTATGCACGACATGCTGGGGATCACTCCCGGCCGCAAGCCGAGGTTCGTAAAGAACTTTATGGCTGAAAGTGAAGATATCGCCGGCGCCGTCAAAGCTTACGCTGATGCAGTTAAGCAAGGCAACTTCCCGGGACCCGAACACGGATTTGAATAATCATGCAAACGATTCACTCTATTGCAGAGCTTCGCGCTGCTCTGAATGCAGAACGTAAAGCCGGTAAACGAATCGGTTTTGTACCGACCATGGGCAACCTGCATACTGGTCATATCCAGCTGATTCATCAGTCTAATGCGACTGCGGATATCACTGTGGCCAGCATCTTTGTAAACCCGCTGCAGTTTGGCGAGAACGAAGATCTGGATGCTTACCCCCGCACTATGGCTTCCGATCAGGACAAACTGGCCGCAGCCGACTGCGACTACCTGTTTGCGCCGAACATCGAGGAGATGTATCCCAACGGGCAGGTTATTCAGACTCAGGTTGAAGTACCAGGCATCTCGGATATTCACTGTGGAACGACTCGTCCGGGTCATTTCCGCGGTGTTGCTACCGTTGTCTGTAAACTGTTTGGCATGGTACAGCCTGATGTGGCTATCTTCGGTGAGAAGGATTTCCAACAACTGATGGTAATCCGCCGCATGACTGAAGACCTGTTTCTGCCGGTAGAGGTTCAGGGATCACCCATCGCCCGGGCTGAAAACGGTCTGGCCCTGAGCTCACGTAACGGCTACCTCAGCGCCGAAGAACTTGCAATTGCGCCAACCCTGAATAGCACTATCCGCGAGACGGTTAAGCAGATCACAGCCGGCCGCAGAGACTATGCCCAGCTTCAGGAAGAAGCACAGGACGCTTTGGAGGCCGCAGGCTTCCAGCGGGACTACTACAGCATCTGTCGGCGTCACGACCTGCAGCCACCAACCAGTACCGACTCTGAACTGGTTCTGCTGGCGGCAGCCTACCTTGGCAAAGCCCGCCTGATCGATAACATGATTATCGATATCTGAATCACAACGCGCCATCAAATATGATGGCGCGCCCCACTTCTACTTTCGCTGTTCTCCTCCATTAGTTTATTGTGCCATCGTCGGATTGGTTATCTGATCACCTGCTGATAGCGTTGACACAGGTTCCTGACGCGGTATTCATTAGTTATTCCTTAATGCCACCTAACCGGGTTACCCCCATTGCAGTTGCCTGTTGTCTATGTTGTACTGCACTGCACCATATTTAAAATCACTACAAAACAAGACTACAGAGCGATATTCGGCGGTCCGATTTTTATTATCCGATCTGCCAAAAAATGGTCACAGCGGTGGCTAGACTACTGTAGCGATTAGACAAGCAAGAGGTAATATCATGCGTGACGTTGTTGTTGTAGCTGCCGGTCGTACGGCTGTCGGTAATTTTAATGGTTCATTAGCTTCCGTTACGGCCAGCGATCTGGGCGCTACCGTAATCAAGGGCCTGCTGGAAAAATCCGGTGTTCCGGGCAATCAGGTTGATGAAGTCATCCTGGGCCAGGTCCTGACTGCTGGCTGCGGCCAGAACCCTGCACGACAGGCGACTATCAATGCCGGCCTGCCTGTTGAAGTATCGGCGATGACCATCAACAAAGTTTGTGGCTCAGGTCTGAAGGCGATTCAGCTTGCTACTCAGGCGATTCGCTGTGGTGACGCCGAAATCATCATCGCTGGCGGCCAGGAAAACATGAGCCAGTCAGCTCACGTTCTTCCTAACTCCCGCAATGGCGCCCGCATGGGTGACTGGAAGATGGTCGATACCATGATCAAAGACGGTCTGTGGGATGCGTTTAACGACTATCACATGGGCATCACTACCGAGAACATCGTTGAGAAATACGGTTTCACCCGTGAACAGCAGGATGCATTTGCAGCCGCATCTCAAAACAAAGCCGAAGCTGCTCAAAAAGCAGGCAAGTTCGAAGATGAGATCATTCCGGTTGTGATTCCTCAGCGTCGCGGCGACGATATTGTATTCGATACTGATGAGCAGCCACGTCACGGTGCAACTGCTGAAGCACTGGGCAAACTTCGCCCTGCATTCAAGAAAGACGGCAGTGTAACGGCGGGCAATTCCTCTACCATCAACGATGGTGCTGCAGCGGTAATCCTATGCTCTGCTGAAAAAGCAGCTGAACTGGGCCTGCCAGTGCTGGCAACTATCAAAGCATACGCATCTGCCGGTGTTGATCCATCCATTATGGGTACGGGTCCGATCTGCGCGACACAGAAAGCACTTGATAAGGCTGGTTGGTCTGTTACCGACCTGGATCTGGTTGAAGCCAACGAAGCCTTTGCTGCACAGGCCATGTCTGTAAACAAAGACCTGGACTGGAATACCGATATCGTTAACGTTAACGGCGGCGCTATCGCGCTGGGGCACCCTATCGGCGCTTCCGGCTGCCGTATCTTTGTATCCCTGCTACACGAGATGGCACGTCGCGATGCTAAGAAAGGCCTGGCGACATTATGCATCGGTGGCGGCATGGGTACTGCACTGGCGATCGAACGCAGCTAAGCCAACCTAAGGCTAGCCCGAAAAAACCGCGGATTATCCCGCGGTTTTTTTTTACCAACCAAATTAGCAACCAGTCTCTATACTTTCTGTATAACTCTGGCTTGGCTGATCGACATGAAATATAAATATCTTGGCATAACCGTAGCTACCTTGTTAACAATAACTGCTGTCCTTATTCTCACCTGGAATAGCCTGCTCAACTTGTTACCGGGTGAAAAGGCTTATCTGTTTGCTAAAGTGCAAGCATTGCCACCCAGGGCTACACAACAGCTTATTCCCTACTACGGCCCTCACCCTCGCAACTGGCTCCGTACAGAAGATACATTCAGCTACCCTATCGCACTTGGAGAAACAGGACCGGTCAGCCCCAGGAAGGATATTCCTCTGCAATACCCTTTCTCCTGTGACGGTGAACGTTCAAAGCTGGGACAGCCAATAATAGATAACAGCCAGGGCTGGGGGATCAAAGTATCCCGGACAGATACTGCATCAAGCTCTGCCGACAGCCCCGGATACAGTAAAGATTGCCTACACCCAACCCAGGCCTGGTATCTGTACAATCGCATTGGCACTGAAAAATTCTACCCATTGGAACAGGCCAACGGCGATATTGCCAAAGTGGATATTAACGGCGTCAGCAGCGACTTTATTATCCGGGTTGAGATGGGCACTATTAATCGCTTCCTATACGTTATCGCCGCTCTTAAAGGCCCCGATGGCAGCCTGAAACAGCCTGACTCCCAGCTATGGAATGATCGCCTGATCTACCAGTTCAGGGGCGGCGTCGGTATCGGCTATCGGCAGGGAAGAATCAGTCCGGAAGCGATTCCAGAACGCCGCTACCAGCAGCTAAAACTAGGCTATGCCATCGCTTACTCAACCGCCAATCAGACATCAAATCATTATGATATATGGCTCGCAGAAGATACCGCCCTGAGGGTTAAAAATCAGTTCAGCGCGCTCTATGGCCGGCCTTTATACACTATAGGCATAGGCGGCTCCGGCGGTGCCATTCAGCAATACCTTATCGGCCAGAACGGCTCCTCGCTGCTTGATGGAGGGCTTGCGCTGTACTCCTACCCAGACATGCTGAGCCAGACCTTATATGCATTCGATTGTGAACTACTGGAATATTACTTCGATGTTATGGCAGAGAGTCCGCGCTGGCGCAACCGCCAGCAACGCCAGCTAGTGGAAGGACTGAACAGCAACGAATACCCAGCCGACAACAGAGCATATATCTATGAGGCGGCAATGGTCGCCCAGGGACTGCTTCCTCGCTGGCCGGATAGCAGCAGCGAATGCGTACGTAGCTGGCGCGGCTTAACACCGCTGGTCAACAATCCACAATATGCGCACTTCCTGCCCCGCTATAGCAAAACTGTACAGAAACAGACCCACTGGAGCCACTGGGACAGTCTGGAATACATATACGGAACCCGTCCTGATGGTTACGCCATGAGAACCTGGGATAATGTTGGCGTGCAATACGGCTTAAATGCCGTTCGTAAAGGCCAGATAAGCATCAGGGAGTTCCTCCACCTGAACGCCAGCATCGGCGGCTGGAAGCAACCCAACGAGATGATTCAGGAACAGTTCTGGCGCCTCAACGGACAAGGATCATTCTGGGACTTCAGCCCATGGAGCCATCACAACATGAACCTGAGCCCGGATGGCGGTAAAACTCCGGCAGTCAGGACCCGGGCGGATCTGCCGGCTATTCAGGCGGCTTACCAGGCAGGTCATATCTTTATCGGCCAGCTGAACATACCGGTAATCGACCTGCGCCACTACCTTGAACAGGAACTTGATATGCACCATAGCAGCGCCTCCTTCTCAACCAGGCTCAGACTGTTACAACGGCAAGGGCACCACGACAACCAACTAATATGGATATCAGATAAGCACTTCGATCCGACCCCTCAGGCGCTTGAGGCGATGACACAATGGCTGGATAACCAGCGCTTATACGACTCCACAGACCCGCAGCTAACCCGTCCGGATAGCATTAATGATCGCTGTTATGATCAGGATGGGGAAATTATCGCGAACGGAGCAACCGTATGGAATGGCCATTGGAACCAACAATCAGAGGGCCCCTGCATGGCACAATACCCCATCTACAGCACGTCGAGAACTGAGGCCGGTGAAAGTCTTCGCGGTGATATTTTTAAGTGCCAGCTAATGCCGGTCGCACAGGCAATTGAGAGTGGTCTGTATGAGCCAATAGATATGGGCCCACAACAAGCCCGTCTGGAACAGATCTTTGCAGAAGGAGTGTGTGATTACTCTAAGCCAGATCAGGGGCTACCTGAAGGGCTATTGTTAAACTAACAATAGTGGAACTTACGCTAGCCGAATACAATGATCAGGCAGTGGCTATCGCGCCCTTACCGACCCCTTCGTATGCCCGCACCATCACGTCACGGTCCGGATTGCCCAGCTTAACCTGCTGCGCCAGATGATTAGCTATCTGCTCAACCGTGGTCTCTGTATCAATCAGATAACAACGTTCCGCTGGAAGGCGAATTTCGAATTCGCCCTGGGGCGCCTGATAACGATAGTGATGCTCCGCCGCCGGCGCTGTCACAAGGTGATTAGTCGTGCCAATATAGATATCACGAAAAGCCTCAGCCCAGCGCTCTTCCAGCAGACTGTCCCGCTCACCGTCGAGGTAAATCTCAAGCCGCGAGCGATGACCATGGGCAATTCGCTGGCAATTGCCATCGTGCTGCTGCAAGCCGTGACTATAGTGATAAAACACGCCACTGATCGCTTCCGGTACAAAGCTTATTTCCAGCCCTTTTACCTCCTCTGGAAACAGCGCCAATAACTGATCTTTACACCAGCGTGCCAAACCGGTTTCACTGATCTGCTCCAGCTCCACCAGCGCAATCGCCTGCTCAGGGGAGCGGCAATAAAACTCACCGCCTTCCGGATACTGCCAACTAACCGAAGTTTCACCATTATCACGGGTTACCGTCAGGTTATCCATTGCCGCAGGCACTACCAGCGCATGATCGATATAGGTATCGAACCATTGTTTAACGGCTTTTTTTACAATACCAAAATCGCAAATCATACCCTGCTCATTGAGACTCCCATCGAGTACCAGCTGGACCAGCCAGGACTCACCCAGCAGGCCCCGTTGCGGATGTAGGTAGGAGAAATCAACATTAGTCAGGTTATCAACGAACAGCTTCACTTGGCATCACACAGGGTCAGATTTGAAAGGTCGCTATATTATCGCATTACTGCTGTTTTTGCATTCTACACAGGTTCCTCAGGGAACCTTAGAACAAGCTACGTGCCTGAGGTATACTAGCGCTCTTTTTATTGCAGAGCAGATCGATAACGATGCGACTGGACAAATATCTCAGCCAGGCCACCGGTTTACCCCGTAGCCTGACCAAACGCCAGATTAAATGTAAGAACGTTGAGGTCAACGGCGAGGTCAATCAGGATCAGGGTTACCAGGTTAAAGCCGGTGATGAAGTACAAATGGAGGGCCGCATTCTGCCCCCACCAGGCCCTAAGTATCTGATGCTAAATAAACCGCAAGGCACCGTCTGCGCGACAGAAGATGCCGAACATCCGACGGTCATCGACCTGCTGGACCTGCCGAATATTAAAGGGCTGCACCCGGCGGGCCGTCTCGATATCGACACCACCGGACTGGTACTTCTTACCGATGACGGTCAGTGGTCGCATCGTGTTACCTCACCGAAGCAGCTTTGCGATAAAACTTACCTTGTCACTACTGCTGACCCGATCCCTGAGACGGTTATTGCACAGTTCGCAGAAGGCCTGGAACTGCGCAACGAGGATAAACCAACCTTGCCGTCAGAGCTGGAGATCCTGGATAGCCACACTGCCCGGGTCACTTTACACGAAGGCCGTTACCACCAGGTGAAACGAATGTTTGCTGCGACAGGCAACAAAGTTACCGCACTGCATCGGGAAAAAGTCGGCAGTATTACACTGGACCCGGAGCTGGAACCCGGCGAATACCGCTTCCTGACCACTGACGAGATTAAAACTATCTGATGAATGATGCCGCCTTCGACCTGCTCAAACCCGAGCTGGATACTGCCTCTGGCAATGCCCTGTGGATCGCCGACGAAAACGCACTGCGACCTGCTCAGTTAACTGCCGCAAACCAGGCCGTTGCCGTAATCAGCAATCGCTTCGACCTGTGCCAGCGTTTAAAAAGTAATGGCTGGAACTGCAGTTTCAGCGATTTTGATCTTTCGGTTTACCCGGACCGGTCTGTTGATCGCATCTACTACCGGATTTCGAAAGAGAAGCCTGTGGTACATCACATCATCAATGAAGCCTTGCGCTGCCTTAAAGTCGACGGTGAACTTTACATTACCGGCCTGAAGAACGAAGGTATTAAAACCTACCTGACTAAAGCAAAGGGGCTTTTTGACGGTCAGATAGAACTGAGTAAATCCGACAAAAACACCTGGATGGGATTACTGAAGCGTCCGAGTACAGCGGGCAGCGAACCACTGGACGATCAGGATTACTGCCAGCTGCGAGAAGTCGCCAGCGATGAACGCTTCAGCTATATCAGTAAACCCGGGGTATATGGCTGGAATAAAATTGATAAAGGCAGCGAATATCTGATCAGCGAGTTGGATCAGTTTATCGCAGAAATGGCCAAACCACCGGAGCGGATTCTGGATCTCGGCTGCGGCTACGGCTATCTGTCACTTAACTGCCAACAGCTGAATGCAGAAATAACCGCGACAGATAATAACGCCGCCGCAATCGCCATCTGTAAAGAGAACTTCAAACGCAACGACGTCTCCGGCAAAGTTATCGCCGCAGACTGCGCCGCTGATATCGATCAGAAGTTCCCGATGGTAATCTGCAATCCGCCGTTCCATCAAGGCTTCAGTATTGACGGAGACCTTACCGAACACTTCCTGCAAGCAACACGCAGAAAGCTGGAACCTAACGGAATTGCCTGTTTCGTAGTCAACCTGCACATTCCGCTTGAACGCAAGGCAAAAAAGCTGTTCACCACAGTCAGAACCATTGCCGACAATGGCAGCTTCAGACTGGTTATGCTGGCTCGACCTAAATAAATCACTGTAAATCAATAATTTCTGAGGAGTTGGGGATGGCCCTCACCTATCTTAAACAAACCTGGTTTTTCTTCCGTGCAAACCTGCAGCCGATCATGAAGATTCAGCTGCCATTTATCATACTGATCAGCCTGATCAGTATGACAGCGATGCAATCGGTCGACGCTGAAAACCCACAGATGAACGGCTCAATCATGATGTTCTATCTGACCAGCCTGATCTTTTTACCCCTGTATGCAGGGGCGACCATCGCTTATCTTGAGTCGGTTGTAAATGACGATCCGATCACTCTTGGCGCAGCATTAAAAATCGGCCTGACACGCTGGGGACCACTATTCCTAACAAAGCTTGTCAGCGCCGTCGGCATAGTTATCGGCCTGTTCCTGTTTTTTGTTCCGGGTATCTACGTCATGGTGCGCTGGGCATTTGCCGAGTACCACTGTGTAATCCAGAAATCAGGCCCGACTGACGCCCTGAAAGACAGCTGGGATGATACCCAGCCTTACTTCTGGCACCTGCTTAACGGCCTGGCGATGCTGTTTGCGATTCTGGTCGGTGCGAACCTCATGATCGAATGGCTACTCGCCAGCGTTGGCATTGAATCCATGCTGATTCGCGGCCTGCTGGATATCGTTTTCGCATTCCTTAACTGCCTCTATAGCATCTATGGTTTCCGCCTGTACTGCGTTATGCGCGAAGAAGCATAATCCGAAAAGGGCAGACCGCATCGCAAGCGATGCTAGCTAGATGCAAAGCAGAGCTTTGCTTGACAGAACGGAAGGTAAACCTTCCTGCTAGTGGCTAGAAAAAACAAAAACCGCCATCAGGCGGTTTTTTAATATCAAAACACAAGAGTAGCTTACACGGCTTATAGGCTTAACCTGTCAGCCTTAAACCCCTCCTCCCCCCGACTACCCACCAATATCCGTAAAGAAGGCTTTCATGTTTTTTCTAGCAACTAGCAGGGGCCAAAGGCTCCGTTTTAGCCAGAGGCGAAGCCTCAATCTAGCCACTGCCTTTTAATCTACCCACAGATATAGCTTGAAAATGCTGTGAATAACTATTGGATAACCCACTAAAAGCCACTAGTTAAAGGGCTTTCAGCGAATGCATAAAAACTAATCAGCACTCATCACCTGGATAATTCCCACACTAGTTCAGGGTTGATTTAACTTGATAAAAATAGATAATGAGAATCATTATCATTAAACAGAAGGAACTCTGCTATGTCTGCGCTGACCATAAACGCCTGGCTGGAGAGAGAAAAACCGGTAATCACACTTGTTAGCAGCCTGTCCGGTAATACTATCGCCGAATGGCGCGACTCCGCTGTCGCAACATTGATTGAAGACGGCACTGTAACGCTATCAGAGCTCTGTTCGGACAGCCAGAAAGTACAGCAGCAAACCGCCCACGAACTACTGCTGACAGCCTGCGCTACCAGCCTTTGCGCCCGCCGCGGCAACAACTGTTTCAGTTGCATTACCGGCAGGCTATTAGCAAGCTATATGAGCACAATAACAACACTGCAGTGCGCGGCTGAGACGCCACCACCGATCAAACGAGTGGCTGGCTAACATCCTTAAATTAAGCCTACGGCCGTACGAGCCGGGTCACAGAAACAAAAAAACCCGCAAATGCGGGTTTTTTTAGTTAACCATCAATGATGGCCTGGCAGTTAAGTGAGTCTTATTCTACTGACTCGTCCTGCTCCAGATCACGCATGGTCAGCTTAATACGACCACGAGGATCAACATCCAGAACCTTAACTTTCAGGACGTCATCCATCTTGATGTAATCGGTCACTTTCTCGATACGCTTGTTAGCGATCTGTGAAATGTGAACCAGACCATCTTTACCCGGCAGGATATTGATGAATGCACCAAACTCTTCCAGACGTACAACCTTACCTTCGTAGATCTTACCTACTTCAGCTTCAGCAGTGATCTCTTTAACGCGATCTGTTGCCAGCTTAGCCGCAGCCTTATCAGCTGCGTAGATACGTACCAGACCAGTATCTTCGATATCGATAGTTGCACCGGTCTCTTCAGTCAGTGCACGGATAGTTGCACCACCTTTACCGATGACATCACGGATCTTCTCAGGGTTGATCTCGATAAGGGTCATTGCAGGCGCATTGTCCGGCAGCTCTGGACGAGCATAACCGATAACCTTCGCCATCTCTTTCAGGATGTGAGCACGTGCTTCGTACGCTTGCTCAAGTGCGATATCCATGATCTCTTCGGTAATACCAGTGATCTTGATATCCATCTGCAACGCAGTAATACCTGCTTCAGTACCGGCAACTTTAAAGTCCATGTCACCCAGATGATCTTCGTCACCCAGGATATCGGTCAGTACAGCGAAACGCTCGCCTTCTTTAACCAGACCCATCGCGATACCAGCAACTGGTGCCTTCAGAGGTACACCCGCATCCATCATAGACAGGGAAGCACCACATACGGAAGCCATAGAGCTGGAACCGTTAGATTCAGTGATCTCGGAAACAACACGGATAGTGTACGGGAACTCTTCCTGTGTCGGCAGAACCGCAGCAACACCACGACGCGCCAGACGACCATGACCAATCTCACGACGGCCAGCAGACATCATACGACCCGCTTCACCAACAGAGTATGGAGGGAAGTTGTAGTGCAGCATGAATGGATCACGACGCTCGCCTTCCAGCGCATCGATGATCTGCTGATCACGTGCTGTACCCAGAGTACAAGTCACAACAGACTGAGTTTCACCACGGGTAAACAGAGAAGAACCGTGAGTACCGGTCAGTACGTCGATCTCAACTTCGATTGGACGGACAGTCTTGCCGTCACGGCCGTCGATACGTGGCTGACCATCAACGATACGACCACGTACAATTTCTTTTTCCAGTGAGCTGAAGATACCGGAAACTTCATCCGCAGAAGGCTGGCCTTCTTCTTCGCCACACAATTCTTCGGCGGCTTGCGTCTTCAGAGCGCTCAGAGCAGCCTGACGCTGCATCTTATCAGCAGTCTGGTAAGCATCAGCGATACCTGCGCCCGCGACACCACGAACCTGTTCGATCAGCGCTTCGTTCTTCTCAGCAGGATTCCACTCCCACTTCTCTTTGCCCGCTTCAGCAGTCAGTTCGTTGATCGCATTGATCACTACCTGCATCTCTTCGTGAGCATAAACAACCGCACCCAGCATCTCGTCTTCAGACAGCTCCTGAGCTTCAGATTCAACCATCAGAACCGCATCGGAGGTACCGGCAACAACCATGTCCAGCATGGAGCCTTCCAGCTCTTCAAACGTTGGGTTCAGGAAGTAACCCTGCTCTTCGGTGTAACCAACACGTGCGCCACCGATAGGACCCTGGAACGGGATACCGGAGATAGACAGTGCAGCAGAAGTACCGATCATTGCTGCGATATCCGGATCATTCACCTTATCAGCAGACATTACGGTACAGATAACCTGTACTTCGTTCATGTAACCTTTCGGGAACAGAGGGCGGATCGGGCGATCGATCAGACGAGAAGTCAGTGTTTCCTTCTCAGAAGGACGCGCTTCACGCTTGAAGAAACCACCCGGGATACGACCGACTGAGTAGTACTTCTGCTGGTAGTGTACAGACAGCGGGAAAAAGTCCTGACCTGGACGGCCTTTTTTAGCGCCTACGACGGTACACAGAACCTGTACACCAGCCATAGTAACCAGTACAGCACCAGTTGCCTGGCGAGCAACGCGTCCGGTTTCCAGAGTTACTTCATGTTTACCGAACTGAAATGTTTTAGTAATTGCTTGTGGCACGATGTAATTCCTTACTTAATGCAAAACAAAAAAATACCTGTATCACGCAACATCGGCCTCTTTTAGCCAGTACTCTGCTGAACTCTTCTGTCGAATTCGTGTATTAAACTTACCAAAGCTCACCAGAGTACAGGCTGGTTGATGTTTAACGTTTTACAGACCTCGGTTTTTTTTCGAGCTTATAAAAAGAACCGGGGTCATCAAAGATGACCCCGGAACATTATCTTAGCGACGCAGACCCAGACGAGCAATCAGCTCTACGTAACGGGTAACGTTTTTCTTCTTCAGGTAGTCCAGCAGCTTACGACGCTGGTTTACCATACGGATCAGACCGCGACGGGAATGGTGGTCGTGGATGTGACCCTTGAAGTGAGACTGCAGACCAACGATGTTGTGAGTCAACAGAGCAACCTGTACTTCCGGAGAACCAGTGTCGCCTTCGCTCTGAGCATAGTCAGCAACGATCTCAGCTTTCTTTTCAGCAGATAATGCCATTTTTAAAACTCCTAATATGAATATGCACACCACTTAGTGGTGGTATTTAAAGTCGCGTTGGACCGAGCATATTTTCAGTACAACGTCAGATTGCCGGTGCCGCCTAAGCCACACCAGCAAATTCAATATCCGGTTATTGGGTACTCATCAGGCGACGTGGCAGCAACTGCCCACTTTCACTGATCTCACCAATGCCGAGAAACCGCTCACTGGCCGCATCAATGATACGCACCAACGGCTGTGCAGGACACTCACCAGGTGAAAAGTCCAGCACTACACTCTGACCAAAGCAGAGTGTCCGGGTCTGTGCTTCATCCAGCAACAATTCAGGTGCGGATTCAACAGGACTCCAGGGCGGCAATAATAACTCATCCAGACGCATTTGTATGCTTTCAGGACTCGCCTCACTACCCATATCGGCGACAAGTTGCTCAAGATCAGCAAGAGGCATCATCGCTTCTGCTTTGTAAGGCCCCGAATCGAGGCGGCGCAGCATCTGCACATGGGCTCCGCAACCGAGCATTTCGCCCATATCCTGCACTATCGAGCGGATATAGGTACCTTTACTGCAGCGAATATCAAGGTCTACCTCGTCACCACGGAAATCCAGCACCTGAATCTCGTAAACCGTGATCTGGCGACTCTTAACTTCAACTTCGATACCCTGGCGCGCCAGCTTATACAGCGGCTGACCATTATGCTTTAGGGCAGAAAACATGGATGGGACCTGAGTGATCAGGCCGGTAAACTGACTTTGCAGCAGCTGATCGATCTGCTCCAGACTGAGATCGTCCGGTACTGGACGCTCTTCAACAACCTGCCCGTCAGCATCACTGGTATCGGTACGCTGCCCCAGCTTAGCCGTGGTCAGGTAGCGCTTATCAGCGTCCAACAGAAATTGAGAAAACTTGGTGGCTTCGCCAAAGCATAGCGGCAACATACCGGTAGCCAGTGGATCCAACGCACCGGTATGACCTGCTTTAGCAGCACCATAGATTCGTTTAACTATTTGCAGTGCCCGGTTCGACGATATCCCACCCGGCTTATCGAGTAGGAAGATACCGTTGACCGACCGGCCTTTTGCCCGTCTAGCCAATGGTTATTCTCCGTCTTGCGGATCAGTAGCAGCACCGTCTTCAGGCCCGCGCCCCTGATCTTCCCGGGTAGCTTTGAAGATCAGGTCATTGAGACGACGACCCCGATCAACGCTCTCATCGAAATGAAAACGAAGTTGCGGCATAACCCGTAACTTTACTTTCTTCGATAACTGCCCCCGCAGGAAGCCTGCCGCGCTATTAAGAACCTTAAGGGATTCTTTAATAGCACCGGCCTGATCATCTTGTTTACCCATCGCCATAACAGTCACGTAGACATCGGCATAGCCGAGATCTTTAGCTATTTTTACATAGCTGATAGTGACCATACCGAGGCGAGGATCTTTAATTTCACGCTGAACCAGCTGGGCCAGGTCCTTCTGGACCTGGTCAGCTATTCGTTGTGTACGACTGAATTCTCTTGCCATGATATCTCGTAATTACCGCTTACAACGTTCGCTTAACTTCAACAGTGTCGAAGACTTCGATCTGGTCGCCGACTTTAACATCGTTGTAGTTCTTCACGCCGATACCACATTCCATACCCTGGCGAACTTCAGCGACATTGTCTTTAAAGCGACGCAGAGATTCCAGCTCACCTTCATAGATAACCACGTTTTCACGCAGTACCCGGATACGTTTGTTACGGAACACAGTACCTTCAGTCACCATACAACCGGCAACCGCACCGATCTTAGGTGCACGGAAGACATCACGTACTTCAGCAATACCAACAATCTCTTCTTTGAACTCAGGAGACAACAGACCCGTCATCGCCATCTTCACATCATCGATGATGTCGTAGATAACGCTGTAATAACGCAGTTCAATCTCTTCACGCTCAACGATCGCACGCGCCTGAGCATCAGCCCGGACATTAAAGCCGATCATGATAGAGCTGGAAGCCAGTGCCAGGTTAGCATCGGTTTCTGCGATACCACCCACACCACCGGATACGATATTAACCTTAACTTCATCGGTGCTCAGGTCGCCCAGAGAACCTATCAACGCTTCAAGTGAACCACGTACGTCGGTCTTCAGGATAATGTTAAGTGTCTTAACATCGCCGGCCTGCATGTTCTCAAACAGGTTCTCCAGCTTCGCCTGCTGCTGACGCTGTAGTTTAACCTCACGGTATTTACCCTGACGGAACAAGGCAACTTCACGTGCCTTCTTCTCGTTAGAGACTACAGTGAACTCATCACCCGCACCTGGCGTTCCATCCAGCCCCAGGATCTCAACCGGGATAGAAGGACCAGCATTCTTAACCGGCTTACCGTTCTCATCCAGCATGGCACGAACTCGACCATACTGCAGACCAGCCAGAACAATATCACCCTGATTCAGGGTACCGTTCTGAACCAACAGCGTTGCAACCGGACCGCGGCCTTTATCAAGACGGGATTCTACAACAACACCCTTACCTGGAGATTCAGGTACAGCGGTCAGCTCCAACAACTCGGCCTGCAGCAGCACTGCATCAAGCAATGCGTCTACACCTTCGCCGGTTTTAGCTGAGACATTGACAAACTGTACATCGCCACCCCAATCCTCAGGGATTACATCACGCTGTGCCAGCTCGTTTTTAACACGATCAGGATCGGCTTCTTCTTTATCGATCTTGTTGACAGCGATTACCAGAGGCACTCCCGCTGAGCGAGCATGGTTCACTGCTTCTTCGGTCTGCGGCATTACACCATCATCCGCGGCAACAACCAGGATAACGATATCTGTCAGCTGTGCACCACGCGCACGCATCGCCGTAAAGGCTGCGTGTCCCGGCGTATCAAGGAAGCTGACCATACCGTGACCGGTTTCAACATGATAAGCACCGATATGCTGCGTAATACCACCGGATTCACCGGAAGCAACACGGGTTTCACGAATATAATCGAGCAGCGATGTTTTACCGTGGTCAACGTGACCCATTACAGTAACAACCGGTGCACGACCAACCTGCTCACCAACAACATCTTCACTACCGGCGCTTTCGATCAGCTGATCTTCAACAGTGTTTTCCTGCATAGGTACTGCAGTATGACCCATCTCTTCAACTACCAGTGTTGCAGTATCCTGATCGATGACGGAGTTGATAGTTGCCATAGCACCCATCTTAAACATCACTTTAATCAGGTCCGCAGCCTTAACCGACATTTTCTTGGCCAGTTCAGCAACCGTAATCGACTCAGGAATCGCAACTTCATGAATTACCGGAGCAGTTGGCTTCTCGAATGCCTGAGTTGTAGCACTGGTCATTACCGGCTTACGGGAAGGCTTACCGCCACGGCGATTACCACCGTCACGACCACCACCCTTGCGAGATAGTTTCTTGTTACCGCGGCCCGCAGCTGGCTTATCCTGGCTACGGAAATTCTTCTCACGCTTAGCCTTATCAGCTGCAGGTTTAGCCGCCGCAGGCGCACCTGCAGGCTTAGCGCCCGATGGTGCCCCCGCTGGCTTAGCTTTAGCAGCAGGCTTCGCGGCACCAGGCCGTGCTGGTGCTTTAGGCTTCGCAGCCGGTGCAGCATCACGTTTAGCTTTTGCTTTAGCTTCGGCTTCAGCCTTTAAACGTGTCTCTTCACGCTGCTTTGTCTGAGCAGCTTCCAGGTCGGAATCACGACGTGAGCGCTCGTCCTTCTCAGCCGTACGAACAGCATCATCCTGCTGTTTTGTATTATCCGCTTCATCGCGCTTAACGTAGGTACGTTTTTTACGTACTTCTACGTTGATCATTTTCTTGCCGGAAGCACCAGCAACTTTAATCTGACTGGTGGTCTTACGCTTCAGCGTAATTTTCTTCGGCTCGCCTGCTGCTTTTTCACCGTGGCTACGCTTCAGGTGATCCAGCAATTTCTGACGCTCATCTTCGCTTACGGAAGCGCTTGTGTTCTTACCTGAAATGCCGGCTTCCTTCATCTGCGAAAGCAAACGATCAACGGGAACGCCAACTACTTCGGCAAGCTGTTTTACTGTGACTTCTGCCATCTGGGTTATTCTCCTCCGTTGACCTTACTCTTCGTCCGCAAACCATGGTGCGCGAGCAGTCATAATTAATTCAGCGGCTTTCTTTTCATCAAGCTCTTCAATATCCAGCAGGTCATCAACACCCTGCTCAGCCAGATCTTCCATCGTTACAATGCCTTTGCTGGCAAGAACAAATGCCAGGTGACGTTCCATACCGTCCATTTCCAGCAGATCTTGTGCAGGCTCTGCGTTGTCCAGTACTTCTTCATCCGCAATTGCAAGATTTAGCAGAGCATCTTTAGCACGAGTGCGTAGCTCTTCAACGATATCTTCGTCAAAACCTTCAATTTCCAGCATCTCGTCTACAGGTACGTATGCAACCTCTTCCAGAGAGGTAAAGCCTTCGTCAACCAGTACCTCTGCGACATCGTCGTCAACATCAAGGTGCTTAACAAAAACTTCCAGAATTGAACCGGCTTCGGACTGCTGTTTCTCAGTCGCTTCGTCTTCAGTCATGACATTGAGCTTCCAACCAGTCAATTCAGACGCCAGACGAACATTCTGACCGCTACGACCAATCGCCATCGCCAGATTTTCCTGAGCGACAGCAACATCCATCGAACGGGTTTCTTCATCAACAACGATAGAAGCCACTTCAGCAGGAGACATCGCATTGATAACCAGCTGCGCCGGATTGTCATCCCACAGAATGATATCAACACGCTCGCCACCAAGCTCATTGGAAACAGCCTGCACTCGGGCACCACGCATACCCACGCAGGCGCCAACAGGATCTATACGACCATCGTTGGTTTTAACAGCGATCTTAGCGCGGGAACCAGGATCCCGGGCTGCGGCACGGATATCGATAACCTCTTCAGAGATCTCCGGAACTTCGATATGGAACAGCTCGACCAGCATTTCTGAGCAGGAACGGCTCAAAATAAGCTGCGGTCCGCGACCCTCTGTACGAATTTCTAACAGTACCGCACGGATACGATCACCCATACGGAATGTCTCACGCGGTAACAACTGATCGCGCGGCAAAACCGCTTCGGCATTATTACCCAGATCAACAATAATATTATCGCGGGTCACTTTCTTAACTGAACCAGAGATCAGCTCACCCAGGCGATCACTATACAAAGCGACAACTTTAGCGCGTTCAGCTTCACGTACTTTCTGTACAATTACCTGCTTCGCAGTTTGTGCAGCAATACGCCCGAACTTAACCGACTCAACCTGCTCTTCGTGAACATCGCCCGGCTGCAGGCTGGTATCGATCTCTTCAGCTTCCTGCATGGTCAGCTCAGTACCCAACAGTGGCACTTCTTCATTGCTGACAACATTCCAGCTACGATAAGTTTCATAGCCTCCTGTTTCACGGTCGATTACGACACGAATTTCTGCATCTTCGTCGTAACGTTTCTTGGTCGCGGTTGCCAGCGCCAATTCAATCGCCTCAAAGATCACCTCTTTAGAGACATCTTTCTCGTTAGAAACCGCTTCTGCAACCAGTAGAATTTCTTTATTCATCAACTGCCCCAACCTAAAAATTCAATTCTTTTTATGCTCTCAGAACTGAGGAACAATGTTTGCCTTCTCGATATGATCGATAGGCAACAGGTATTCATCCTGATCCACGATCAATACAATATCTTCATCTTCAATACCGCTGAGCACGCCTTTAAAATTGCGACGCCCATCAAACGGCATGCGCAGCTTAAGCTGTACAACATGACCAACATAAGCTTTATACTGCTCGAGTGTGAACAACGGACGATCCATTCCCGGAGAGGAAACTTCAAGGGTGTACTCACCACTGATAGGATCTTCTACATCCAGCACACCGCTTACCTGACGGCTTACTTTGGCACAATCTTCAACATCGATCCCGGCTTCGGCATCGATATAGATACGCAACATGCTATGGCGTCCTTGAGACAACATCTCAAAGCCCCAGAACTGATAACCCAGTGCTACCACTGAAGGCTCAATCAACTCTTGTAACTGATTCATTTTTGCTGACACGCAAAACCTCTAAATACGCTTGCTCTGCAAACAAAAAATGGGTCAAAGACCCATTTCCACATACAGCCTTACCAGGCCGCAAGTACGAAAAAGCCCCTAAAAAGGGGCCAATCAACGTACTTCTTGATCGACAATCTCAAGCCTGCCTATAAAACATGACAGCTGACTGAAATTGGTAGCGGGGGTCAGACTTAACTGACAACCTTCCCCGGCGGTTATAAAAAACTCAACCCGAAGCTGTCTTTTTATATACCTGAAAGAGTACGTTCTTATTACTCTTGAACTTCTGAAAAGTGGTAGCGGGGGCCAGATTTGAACTGACGACCTTCGGGTTATGAGCCCGACGAGCTACCAGGCTGCTCCACCCCGCATCAGAATTCGGCGAGAATTATACTCTCACCTTGCCAGCAATACAATGACTGCCGAACTTTGAATTAGTACCAATAACATCCCGGAGATACTAACCGGCCAGTAACAGCGATCAATTGGACTGTACAGCAACGCCAGCTACTGCTGATCAACGTGGGACAAAGCCCCATCAAGGAATAAAAAAAGCGCCCTGACAGGACGCTTTTTAAATATGGTGCCGAAGGCGGGACTTGAACCCGCACGACCATTAGGTCACCACCCCCTCAAGATGGCGTGTCTACCAATTCCACCACTTCGGCAAAAACTTTATTACTCTGCTGGAGGTACGTCAGCATCACCCGCAGGTAATGACTGTTCTTCCAACACTGGCAACTCTTCCTGAGCCTGACTAGAAGCACTTTCGATCAACTCTGCCGCAGGTACGCCTGCATCAGTGACCGATGTCGCTTTATCTTTAGCAAATACCGCCAGGACAAAACTTGTAACAAACAAGCCTACTGCCAGGACTGCAGTCATCCGCCCCAGGAAGGAACCACTACCCTGACTACCAAATACTGTCTGAGATGCACCAGCACCAAATGAAGCACCAGCTTCAGCGCCTTTACCCTGCTGTAACAAAACCAGAGCAATGATACCGGCAGCCAGCAAAACGTGTATAGCAAGAACCAGAGTTTCCATCTATTTTTCCACTTACTTACGACTATCTGCAGCAGCTGCGCAGATTGTCAAAAATTCATCAGCTTTTAATGATGCGCCACCAATCAGGCCGCCATCAATATCAGTTTGAGCCAGAAGCTCAGCCGCGTTACCAGCATTCATACTACCGCCATATAAGATCGATAGCTGTTCAGCAATAACTTCATCGTTCTGCGCCAACTGCTTACGAATAGCAGCATGGACTTCCTGGGCTTGTTCTGGTGTCGCAGTAAGACCCGTTCCAATTGCCCAAACCGGCTCATAAGCGATAACAGCATCGCTCAGACCGTTAATGCCAACCCGATCAATAACCGCAGCAACCTGAGCACCAACCACCTCGATTGTCTGCCCGGCTTCGCGCTGTCCCAGGGTTTCACCGACACAAAGAACAGGTACTATACCTGCCTCTTTCGCAGCAGCAAACTTCTCTGCAACTAACAGATCGGTCTCACCAAACAGACTGCGGCGTTCAGAGTGCCCCAGAATTACGTATTCACAACCCAGATCCTGCAGCATCGCCAGTGAATTTTCACCAGTAAATGCCCCTTTAGGCTGCTCGCATACATTCTGCGCACCTACAGAGATCGGCGCAGAGCCAAGCCACTGTTTCACCTGTGAAATATAGACCGCAGGTGGACATACCAGCGTAATGACGCCAGCACTATCTTTAGCGCCCGCAGTCAATCCAGCCAGCAAGTCTCTGATCGACTCACTGGTACCGTTCATTTTCCAGTTACCGGCAACTATCGTCTTACGCATGGAGTTCTCTCTGAGTAAAGCGGCGCACATAGTACCCAGTTTAAAAATAAGTTACAAGCAGACTGAGCCCCTAAGAGCAAAATAAGCCGCACTTATTTAATTACGCTCTCGACAGTTTGCGCTAAGTCCTGAGCCAATCCACTAACCCAATCGGCATCATCGCCTTCCACCATAACCCGAACCAATGGTTCAGTCCCGGAAGGGCGCAACAAGACCCGCCCCCGATCGCCTAATCTCTTTTCAATATCTGCAATCGCAGCCTGCACCTCAGGCAAACCAACCACGTCTTTCTTCTCAGTCAGACGGACATTGATCATTGTTTGCGGCATTTTATTCATCGCCAGCTTCAGAGCATGCAAAGACAGATCATTTTCTGCCATCGCCTTCAATACCTGCAAGGCCGCAACAACACCATCGCCAGTTGAAGTCAGATGACGACACACCAGATGACCGGAAGACTCACCACCCAGATACCAATCCTTTTCAGCCAGACCCGCCATCACATAACGATCACCAACATTAGCCCGCATAAACGGTATACCAGCCTGCTTAAACCCTTGCTCAAGGCCAAAGTTACTCATCAAAGTACCGACGACCCCACCACGCAGTCGGCCCTGGCGCTTCAGCTCCATGGCGATAATAAACAACAGTTCATCACCATCAACCTCTTCCCC
Source organism: Amphritea sp. HPY (assembly GCF_050870985.1). Taxonomy (NCBI): domain Bacteria; kingdom Pseudomonadati; phylum Pseudomonadota; class Gammaproteobacteria; order Oceanospirillales; family Oceanospirillaceae; genus Amphritea; species Amphritea sp. HPY. The sequence goes on from NZ_CP194015.1 coordinate 3,880,586, forward strand.
CTTGTGATCGACCATAATAACCCGATCACCATCACCATCCAGAGCTATACCCAGATCAGCCTGTTCAGCGGTTACTACTTTCTGCAGCAGCCTGGTTGAGGTTGCACCGCAGTCCTCATTGATGTTTATTCCATCCGGCGAGGATGCAATCTCAATCACCTCCGCGCCTAATTCTGCGAATACTTTCGGTGCTATATGATAGGTCGCACCATTGGCACAATCGACCGCGATCTTCATGCCACGCAGGCTCATATCGCTGGACACCGTACCTTTACAAAATTCGATATAGCGACCGGCAGCATCATCAATTCGCCGAGCCTTGCCCAGCTCGGCGGATTCAACCGTGGTCATCGCCATATCCATCTGAGCTTCTATCGCGTGCTCAATTTCATCGGGCAGCTTAGTACCCTGTTCGGAGAAAAACTTGATGCCGTTATCATAAAACGGGTTATGAGAGGCACTGATAACAATACCAGCATTACAATGGAAGGTACGGGTCAGGTAAGCGATTGCCGGCGTTGGCATCGGCCCGAGCAATAGCACATCAACCCCTGCAGCAGCCAGGCCAGCCTCAAGGGCGGACTCAAACATATAGCCAGAAATACGGGTATCTTTTCCGATTATTATTTTACTGCGCCCTTCGCGGGCAAAAACCTTACCTGCAGCCCAGCCCAACTTAAGCATAAAGTCAGGCGTAATTGGTGCTGTACCAACCTTACCGCGAATACCATCTGTACCAAAATAACGCTTACTCATTACGATTCCTGTTTTTTCATCATAAAAAGATCCATGCGATCAAGCTTTATTCACTAAAGCTTCATTCATTACGGCTTCGCACATCCGTACAACGTCCACTGTTTCTCTAACATCATGCACCCGAAAGACTGCTGCCCGCTTCATCATCCCGATAGCAACTGTTGCCAATCCACCGGCAAGCCTTTGATCCACCGGCCGGTTCAGCACGTGATCTATCATACTCTTACGGGAAGTCCCCAGCAGCAATGGCAAATTTAAACTATGCAACTGGTCCAGTTGATTCAGCAACCGCAGATTATGCTCCAGACTCTTACCAAACCCAAACCCGGGATCAAGCAGAATCTGATTCCGAGCGATCCCTGCATCCATGCAGAGGCGGGTTCGTTGCTGCAAGAAGTCCGCCACCTCGTCAAGAACATCAGCGTACTCTGGGGCATCCTGCATCGTCGCAGGATTCCCTTTCATGTGCATAAGACAGACCGGCAATCCTGTTGCCGCCGCTGCCGCAACAGCACCCGGCTTGCTCAACGCACGCACATCATTAATCAACCCGGCGCCTAAACTGGCTGCTTCAGTAATTATCTCAGGAGAACTTGTATCGACGGAAATAACCACATCGACTTCAGCATTCAGTCGCTCAACGACGGGAAGCACACGATCCTTCTCTTCCTGCAAAGAAACCGGTGATGCACCGGGCCGGGTTGATTCCCCCCCTATATCAACAATACTGGCTCCATTAGCCACCATTTCTGCAGCCCGGGCTATGGCACCATCCACCGAAAGCCGCTGCGCCTGATACAAACTTCCGCCATCAGAAAATGAATCCGGCGTCACATTGAGAATCCCCATCACCTGAGGCCGGGTCAGATCCAACACTCTCTGGCCGAATTTAAAAGCAGTAAGGCCCGCCATATCATCTCCAGCAACGATACGTTATAAATGCAAAAAGGCCAGCCACCGGGGCCAGCCTTTAGTTTTCAATTACATCCTAGCAATTACAACCTGGTTTCAGTGTATATTCTGATCCGGTGCATCCGCGCCTGGTTCATCTGACTCACCTGAACGAGAATCATCTGAAGGCGACTCATCTGAACGCGATTCGTCAGACTGTTCTGGTTTAGCTTTTGCCTCTTCAGGCTTAGCTGAACTCTCGCTTTCATCCCAACCATCTGGCACAGTAACAGGCTTGCGGTCCATCAACTCATCGATCTGCGCACTATCAATGGTTTCAAATTTCATCAGAGCCTGAGTCATCGTTTCCAAGATATCCCGGTTATCTTCCAGCATCTGATACGCTTTAGCGTAACACTCATCGATTATACGACGAGTTTCGGCATCGATCTTACGCTGGATTTCTTCCGACATCCCCTTGTTTGGCTGACCATAACCACGGTTAAACGGATCCTGTTCTTCATCATCATATAACAGTGGACCCAGCTCATCACTCAAGCCCCAACGCGCCACCATATTCCGCGCCAGACTAGTCGCCCGCTGAATATCATTAGACGCGCCTGTGGTAACACCATCTTTGCCGAGCGTCATCTCTTCAGCAATACGACCGCCATACAGACTGCAGATATTCGCAATCAGCATTTTACGGCTGTGGCTGTAACGATCCTCTTCCGGCAGAAACATAGTCACACCCAAAGCTCGGCCACGAGGAATTATCGAAACTTTATATACCGGATCATGCTCGGGCATCAGACGCCCGACAATCGCATGTCCCGATTCGTGATAAGCCGTATTCAAGCGCTCTTCATAGGACATAACCATCGATTTACGCTCGGCGCCCATCATGATTTTGTCTTTAGCCCTCTCAAACTGCTCCATTCCCACTGTACGCTTAGTGGCACGAGCAGCAAACAGGGCTGCTTCGTTAACCAGGTTAGCCAAGTCTGCGCCAGAGAAACCAGGAGTACCACGGGCAATCAGATCCGGCTTAACATCATCACCGAGTGGTACTTTTCGCATATGTACTTTAAGAATCTGCTCACGACCGCGAATGTCAGGAAGACCGACATGCACCTGTCGGTCAAATCGACCTGGACGCAACAGTGCCGGATCCAGAACGTCAGGCCGGTTAGTCGCAGCAATCACGATCACGCCTTCAGTACCTTCAAAACCATCCATCTCAACCAGCAACTGGTTCAGAGTCTGCTCTCGCTCGTCATTACCGCCACCCATGCCAACACCACGGTGACGACCCACGGCATCAATCTCATCGATAAATATGATACAAGGCGCATTCTTCTTCGCCTGTTCGAACATATCCCGAACCCGGGATGCACCAACGCCGACAAACATCTCAACGAAATCGGAGCCTGAAATAGTAAAGAAAGGTACTTTGGCTTCACCGGCGATCGCCTTGGCAAGCAACGTTTTACCGGTACCCGGATTACCCGACATCAATACGCCACGGGGGATATGACCACCCAGACGCTGAAATTTACCGGGATCACGGAGATAATCAACCAGCTCTTTTACCTCTTCCTTTGCTTCTTCAACACCAGCAACGTCATCAAAGGTAGTTTTAATCTGGTCCTGCCCCATCATTCGGGCTTTTGACTTACCAAAGGACATTGGTCCGCCCTTACCGCCACCACCGCCCTGCATCTGGCGCATAAAGAACATGAAGATTGCCAGAATAATGAGTATAGGGAAGCTGGCAACCAGCAACTGAGTCCAGACGCTCTGTTTCTCAGGCTGTTTACCTTCGATGATTACATTGTGATTATAAAGATCTTCAACCAGCTTAGGGTCCTGCAGCGCAGGCCGAACCGTCTCGAAGCGTTCGCCATTCAGACGCACACCTTCAATGGTATAGCCATCGATGATCACTTTACTGACACGATCACTCTTAACTTCTGAAATAAACTCAGAATAGTTCAGCGACTGAGAACTGGTCTCGCCATTAAAATTATTGAATACGGTCAACAACACTGCCGCTATTACCAGCCACAGGACCAGATTCTTTGCCATATCGTTCAAAGGTAAACCCTCTGTTTGCTCAGATTTGTGTCAGTCAGTTATTCCAACTGCCTAAAACTACAGTAGTTAGATTATATTGGCCACATTATGGCCGGAAATTTCTACCCACCAGATAAACCTCACGGGATCTGGGCCGGGACGATTCCGGCTTACGGGTATACACACGGTCAAAACTATTACGTGCATCATTCATATACTGATCAAAGCCTTCACCCTGGAAAACTTTAGCGACAAAATCGCCACCCGGACGTAATACCTGACGGGCCATATCCAACGCCAGCTCAACCAGATACATAGCAGCGGGCTGATCAACCGCACTCATACCACTCATATTGGGGGCCATATCTGAAATTACAAGGTCTGCCAGCTGATCGCCAAGCGTTTCGAGAATTTCGTTCAACACCGACTCTTCAGTGAAGTCCCCCTGTACGAACTGAACACCGGGCAAAGGATCCATCGGCAATATATCAGAAGACACCACCCGACCATTATCCCCGACCAGCTCAGCCGCTATCTGAGACCATCCTCCAGGCGCTGCACCAAGGTCAACCAGCGTCATCCCCGGCTTAATCAGCTTATCCTTCTCATTCAGCTCGACCAGCTTAAAACTGGCACGAGAGCGATAACCAAGCTCTTTTGCTTTTTTGACATACTGATCATCAAAGTGTTCCTGCAACCATCGCCCGCTGCTTTTTGATCTTGCCACCTAAAGACACCCTTCAGATTATGAGCCAACGCTACTTTATATGGCGTAACTCAGGTAAAATTACATTTATCTTATTATCTGCGGCCTATGGCGCGCACTATTTCAAAGGCTAAGTATTTTAGTATGAGCTTAACCCCTACGCAAAAGAAGCAGTTCCGTTCTATCGGTCACAAGCTGAACCCGATCATCACTATTGCCGGAAACGGCCTTAGTGAAAACATTCTACTGGAAGCCGATCGCGCCCTGGAAGACCACGAACTGATCAAAGTAAAGTTCGCTGTCGGCGACCGCACTATTAAGAAACAACTGATTCAGGAGATGAGCCAGATTGTCGAAGCGGTAATCGTACAAGAGATCGGCAACGTCGCCCTGCTCTATCGTGCAGCACAGAAGCCTAATCCAAAACTATCTAACCTGCTGCGCTAATCACCTCAGGTTAGATCCATAGCACCAGAAAAGTTCCGTCAAACGAACCTGGCAACTATGAGTACAAGCTTTATATTATAAAAAAACCGCCATCGGCGGTTTTTTTTGCTCGCAGCTATCAGATATGATGTACCTGATCAACTTCATACTCAACACCACCGCCAGGAGTCTGCACTACAACCACATCCCCCTCTTCCTTACCGATAAGCGCCCGGGCAATTGGCGAACTGATAGAGATTTTACCACTTTTGATATCTGCCTCGTCATCTCCCACGATCTGGTAACGTACAGTACCATCGGTATCCAGGTTGATGATCTCAACCGTAGTACCGAAGATAACCTTACCAGTATGTGGAATCTGCGTAACATCAATCACCTGAGCGGAGCCAAGCTTACCTTCCAGCTCCTGAATCCGCCCTTCGATAAACCCCTGCTGCTCGCGCGCAGCGTGGTATTCAGCATTCTCTTTCAGATCTCCGTGCTCTCGAGCTTCAGCAATAGAAGCGATCACCGTAGGACGCTGGACAGTTTTCAGGTCGTCCAGTTCATCACGCAGTGATTTTTCACCCTTCACGGTCATAGGGAATTTTTGCATTTTAATATCTTCTCAACTCAGTGCAGATCTTGCAGACGGCGTACGGCTTTTTCTTCACCATACTTCATCGCCATAGTCATCGCATCAGCACCTGCCAGCGTAGTACTGTACGGCACTTTATGCTGCAACGCGGAACGACGAATCTCAGCAGAATCAGCAATTGCTTTGCGACCTTCCGTAGTGTTGATAACGTAGGCGATCTCATCGTTCTTAAGCATATCAACGATATTCGGACGACCTTCCATTACCTTGTTGACCAGTTCAACCTGCAGACCTTCCTGCTCCAGCAGGGTTGCAGTGCCACGAGTAGCAACCAGAGTAAAACCAAGATCAACCAGATCACGGGCAACAGGCAAGACACTCTGCTTATCCACTTCGCGAACAGAGATAAACGCCTTACCCTTCACAGGCATCCGCTCGCCAGCACCCAGCTGCGCCTTCATGAAGGCCTCGCCAAAGGTATCACCAACACCCATAACCTCACCGGTAGACTTCATCTCCGGCGACAGGATCGGATCAACACCCTGGAACTTATTGAATGGGAATACCGCTTCCTTGACGTTAAACATCTCAGGTACGATCTCTTCAGTAAAGCCGATCTCTTTCAGAGTCTTACCAGTCATCACCTGAGCACCGATCTTAGCCAGAGAAACACCGATACACTTTGATACAAATGGCACAGTACGAGAAGCCCGAGGGTTAACTTCGATGACGTAGATCTCGCCATCCTGATAAGCCAGCTGAGTATTCATCAGACCAACAACACCCAGCTCCAGCGCCATCTTCTTCACCTGCTCACGCATCTCATCCTGCACGTCAGCCGGCAAACTATACGGAGGCAGGGAGCATGCAGAGTCACCGGAGTGAACACCCGCCTGCTCGATGTGCTGCATGATGGCACCGATTACAACTGTTTCGCCATCGCATACCGCGTCGATATCAATCTCTACAGCCGCATTCAGGAAGTGATCAAGCAGCACCGGAGCGTCATGTGACACCTGAACAGCAGTATTCATATACTGGCGCAGTTCAGCCTCTTTGTAGACGATCTCCATGGCACGACCACCCAGCACATAGGATGGACGCACAACCAATGGATAACCCAGTTTCTCAGCTTCGATAACCGCTTCTTCGAGAGAGCGAACAGTCGCGTTTTCCGGCTGTTTCAGCCCCAGACGCTTAAGCATCTGCTGGAACTGCTCACGGTCTTCCGCACGGTCAATCGCCTCTGGTGAGGTACCGATAATTGGTACACCTGCCTGTTCCAACGCTAACGCCAGTTTCAGCGGAGTCTGCCCGCCGTACTGTACGATAACGCCTTTAGGCTGTTCAACATTGACGATCTCCAGCACATCTTCCAGTGTAATTGGCTCGAAGTAGAGACGATCAGACGTATCATAATCGGTAGAAACCGTCTCAGGGTTGCAGTTAACCATGATAGTTTCATAACCATCTTCACGAGCAGCCAGAGCAGCATGTACACAGCAGTAATCAAATTCGATACCCTGACCGATACGGTTAGGACCACCACCGATAACCATAATCTTGTCGCGGTCTGAAGGCTTCGCTTCACACTCTTCTTCATAAGTAGAGTACATATAAGCGGTATCAGTAGAGAATTCAGCCGCACAAGTATCAACGCGCTTGAATACAGGGCGAATATCCAGCTTATGACGATGCTTACGCACCTGCTTCTCAGATACACCCAGCAGCGCTGCCAGACGTTCGTCAGAGAAGCCTTTGCGCTTCAGACGGAACAACGCATCTTTATCCAGCCCGGACAGAGCCATCTCAGACACACGCTGCTCTTCTTTAATAAGGTCTTCAATCTGAACAAGGAACCATGGGTCGATACCCGATAGCTCGTACAGCTCTTCCATCGACATGCCCAAACGGAAAGCATCGCCCACATACCAGATACGCTCAGCACCTGGCTGCTTCATCTCATGGATGATATCGGAACGCGCGTCTTCGCTGCTCAGATCGACAATAGGATCGAAACCTGTAGCACCAACTTCCAGACCTCGTAACGCTTTCTGAAGGGATTCCTGCTGCGTACGGCCGATCGCCATGACCTCACCAACAGATTTCATCTGCGTAGTAAGACGGTCATTTGCCTGCGGGAATTTCTCGAAGGTGAAACGAGGAATCTTTGTAACAACATAGTCGATTGCCGGCTCGAATGAAGCTGGCGTGGCACCGCCGGTAATATCGTTCTGCAGCTCATCCAGGGTATAACCTGCAGCCAGCTTTGCAGCGACTTTAGCAATAGGGAAGCCGGTTGCCTTAGAAGCCAATGCAGAGGAACGGGATACCCGCGGATTCATCTCAATAATGACAAACCGGCCGGTCTCAGGACACTGTCCGAACTGTACGTTAGAACCACCAGTCTCTACACCAATTTCACGCAATACAGCCAAAGAGGCATCACGCATAAACTGATACTCTTTATCAGTCAGCGTCTGAGCAGGGGCAACAGTGATCGAGTCGCCGGTATGAACACCCATGGCATCAAAGTTTTCTATCGAACAGATGATGATGCAGTTGTCGTTAGTGTCACGCACAACCTCCATCTCATATTCTTTCCAGCCGATCAGTGACTCATCGATCAACAGCTCGTTAGTCGGAGAAAGATCCAGACCACGCTCACAGATTTCGATAAATTCTTCTTTGTTATACGCGATACCACCACCGGTACCACCCATAGTAAAGGATGGACGGATAATGCTCGGGAAGCCCAACTGAGCCTGCACCTGCAGAGCCTCTTCAAGGCTGTGGGCAATCGCCGCACGCGGACACTCCAGACCGATAGACTTCATCGCCTTATCGAAACGATCACGGTCTTCCGCTTTATCGATAGTATCCGCGTTGGCACCGATCATCTCAACGCCAAACTGCTCCAGTACGCCTTCACGCTCCAGATCCAGTGCGCAGTTCAATGCCGTCTGACCACCCATAGTCGGCAGCAGCGCATCCGGGCGCTCTTTTTCAATAATTTTGGCAACAGTTTTCCACAGAATCGGTTCGATATAAGTGGAATCGGCCATTGCCGGATCGGTCATAATGGTTGCTGGATTAGAGTTCACCAGAATAACGCGATAGCCCTCTTCACGCAGGGCTTTACAGGCCTGGGCACCGGAGTAGTCAAACTCACAGGCCTGACCGATAACGATAGGCCCCGCACCGAGGATCAGAATACTTTGTATGTCCGTACGTTTTGGCATGTGTAAATAACCGATCGAATTGTGTTAAATCTTAAAGCTGCCCGGGGTTATATCACCGGGCAGAACGTCGTAGCTCTGCTTATCAGCCCTGCTTACGAGCTTCAATCGCACTTATAAAGCGATCAAACAGCGGCGCTACATCACGTGGCCCCGGGCTTGCTTCAGGGTGACCCTGGAAGCTGAAGGCGGAGCGATCAGTACGCTCAATACCCTGCAGAGAGCCATCAAACAGCGACTTATGCGTCGCGCGCAAAGTAGCAGGCATAGTGTCTTCATCGACAGCAAAACCATGGTTCTGACTGGTAATCATTACCTGTTTAGAATCCAGATCCTGAACCGGGTGGTTAGCACCATGATGACCAAACTTCATCTTCACAGTTTGAGCACCTGACGCCAATGCTAATAGCTGATGCCCAAGACAGATACCAAATACAGGCAGATCAGTATCACAGATCTCCTGGATCGCTGTAATTGCATAATCACATGGCTCCGGGTCACCGGGGCCGTTAGACAGAAAGACACCATCCGGGTTCAGCGCCAGAACATCAGCAGCTGGCGTTTTAGCAGGCACAACCGTAAGGCGGCAACCACGCTCAACCAGCATACGCAGGATATTACGCTTAACACCAAAATCGTAAGCAACAACATGGTGCGGTAGCTCAGACTCAGCAACGTCCTGATGACCTTCAACCCGATCCCAGGTAGTGGATGTCCAGCTGTACTGCTCAGAAACGGTCACTTCTTTCGCCAGATCCATCCCTTTAAGACCAGGGAAAGACTTAGCAGCAGCCAGTGCCGCCTCTTCGCTAATATCTTCGCCAGCCATTACGCATCCAGACAGAGAACCTTTCTCACGCAGAATACGGGTTAGACGGCGGGTATCGATATCAGCGATACCAACGATATTATTAGCTTTAAGGTATTCATCCAGGCTCTGCTGATTCCGCCAGTTACTGGCCAGCAAAGGCAGGTCACGGATCACAAGACCTGCAACCCATGTTTTAGAGGACTCTTCATCCTCTGAGTTAGTGCCCACGTTACCAACATGTGGATATGTCAGGGTCACAATCTGACGGCAATACGAAGGATCCGTCAGAATCTCCTGATAACCAGTCATAGAAGTGTTAAAAACTACTTCACCACTGGACTGTCCATCCGCGCCAATAGCGATTCCCCGGAAGATACTACCGTCTTCAAGGGCCAGAATGGCTGGTCTTGTCAAATCAACCTCCCCGCTTAGAGCGCAAAATCTAAACAGAATTAATAAACTTAAGTTGCAAAAAAGCGAGGTAGAACAAAATGCCCACCTCGCTTTTCTGTTGAGAATTCTTTATATGCATTTACTGCATTCAAACCGGCGGTATTTTAGTCTATTACAACAGTATTGTCTATCGCCCATCACCACGAAAAAAGCAGTGGCTAAAAAAGCAGAACGTCACTCCGTGACTCGCTAGAACGGAAGGCACGCCTTCCTGCTAGTAGCTAGTGGCTAGAAAAAACGTTCTTAACTGAATGCGGTGAAAACGCAGGTGTAAGGGAAAGCGGTTGGTTTTCAGGTGTTGCTTTTGACTTGCCTTTGACTGTCGCTTTTGACCTGGCTTTTGATTTTTCTAGCCACTAGCAGGTGCGCTTGCGCGCCGTTCTAGCTAACCAAACTTGTTTGGTGGTCTAGCCACTGTCTTTCGTTTTGGCACCGCCAAAACGAAAAAACCCCGATCACAAAGTGATCGGGGCTTTCCGTAATTAGGTGCTTGGCGATGACCTACTCTCGCATAAGGAAACCCTACACTACCATTGGCGCTAAGACGTTTCACTTCCGAGTTCGGTAAGGGATCGGGTGGTTCCATCTCGCTATGGTCGCCAAGCAAAAACTGTTAACAAAAGTAATCCTGTAAGAGAAGGAGAGTACAAGCTCTAATCCTTCGTCTGTTCTTATCGAACAGTGTATCTTAATCTATCAGCTCAACAAACGCTTTTGGCGTTATATGGTCAAGCCTCACGAGCAATTAGTACTGGTTAGCTCAACGCCTCACAACGCTTACACACCCAGCCTATCAACGTCCTGGTCTTGAACGGCTCTTCAGGGGGCTCAAGGCCCCAGTGAGATCTCATCTTGAAGGGGGCTTCCCGCTTAGATGCTTTCAGCGGTTATCCTGTCCGAACATAGCTACCGGGCAATGCCATTGGCATGACAACCCGAACACCAGAGGTTCGTTCACTCCGGTCCTCTCGTACTAGGAGCAACTCTTCTCAAATCTCAAACGTCCACGGCAGATAGGGACCGAACTGTCTCACGACGTTCTAAACCCAGCTCGCGTACCACTTTAAATGGCGAACAGCCATACCCTTGGGACCGGCTTCAGCCCCAGGATGTGATGAGCCGACATCGAGGTGCCAAACACCGCCGTCGATGTGAACTCTTGGGCGGTATCAGCCTGTTATCCCCGGAGTACCTTTTATCCGTTGAGCGATGGCCCTTCCATACAGAACCACCGGATCACTAAGACCTACTTTCGTACCTGCTCGACGTGTCTGTCTCGCAGTCAAGCGCGCTTTTGCCTTTATACTCAATGCATGATTTCCGACCATGCTGAGCGCACCTTCGTACTCCTCCGTTACTCTTTAGGAGGAGACCGCCCCAGTCAAACTACCCACCACACAATGTCCTCGATCCCGATAAGGGACCTGAGTTAGAACCTCAATATTACCAGGCTGGTATTTCAAGATTGGCTCCACCTGAACTGGCGTCCAGGTTTCAAAGCCTCCCAGCTATCCTACACAAGTAATATCAAAGTCCACTGCGAAGCTATAGTAAAGGTTCACGGGGTCTTTCCGTCTAGCCGCGGATATACGGCATCTTAACCGCAATTTCAATTTCACTGAGTCTCGGGTGGAGACAGTGTGGCCATCGTTACGCCATTCGTGCAGGTCGGAACTTACCCGACAAGGAATTTCGCTACCTTAGGACCGTTATAGTTACGGCCGCCGTTTACTTGGGCTTCGATCAAGAGCTTCGCCGAAGCTAACCCCATCAATTAACCTTCAAGCACCGGGCAGGCGTCACACCCTATACGTCCACTTTCGTGTTTGCAGAGTGCTGTGTTTTTAATAAACAGTCGCAGCCACCTAGTATCTTCGACCACCAACAGCTTAGGGAGTAAATCCCATCACCGTCAGCGGCGTACCTTCTCCCGAAGTTACGGTACCATTTTGCCTAGTTCCTTCACCCGAGTTCTCTCAAGCGCCTTGGTATTCTCTACCTGACCACCTGTGTCGGTTTGGGGTACGATTTCTTGTTATCTGAAGCTTAGAGGTTTTTCCTGGAAGCATGGCATCAACCACTTCGTCCAAAAGAGGACTCGTCATCAGCTCTCAGCCGTATGAGATCCCGGATTTTCCTAAGATCTCAGCCTACTGCCTTAAACACGGACAACCAACGCCGTGCCGGCCTAGCCTACTCCGTCACCCCATCGCAATAACAAAAAGTACAGGAATATTAACCTGTTTCCCATCGACTACGCTCTTCAGCCTCGCCTTAGGGGTCGACTCACCCTACCCTGATTAGCATTGGATAGGAACCCTTGGTCTTCCGGCGGGGGAGTTTTTCACTCCCCTTATCGTTACTCATGTCAGCATTCGCACTTCTGATACCTCCAGGATGCTTCTCAGCTTTCCCTTCAACGGCTTACAGAACGCTCCTCTACCACGCAATAAATTGCGTCCGTAGCTTCGGTGTATGGTTTGAGCCCCGTTATATCTTCCGCGCAGGCCGACTCGACTAGTGAGCTATTACGCTTTCTTTAAAGGGTGGCTGCTTCTAAGCCAACCTCCTAGCTGTCTGAGCCTTCCCACATCGTTTCCCACTTAACCATAACTTTGGGACCTTAGCTGACGGTCTGGGTTGTTTCCCTTTTCACGACGGACGTTAGCACCCGCCGTGTGTCTCCCATAATTGCACTCTACGGTATTCGGAGTTTGCATCGGGTTGGTAAGTCGGGATGACCCCCTAGCCGAAACAGTGCTCTACCCCCGTAGGTGAGATATGAGGCGCTACCTAAATAGCTTTCGAGGAGAACCAGCTATCTCCGAGCTTGATTAGCCTTTCACTCCGATCCACAAGTCATCCGCTGGCTTTTCAACGACAGTCGGTTCGGTCCTCCAGTTGATGTTACTCAACCTTCAACCTGCCCATGGATAGATCGCTCGGTTTCGGGTCTAATCCTAGCAACTGTACGCCCTATTAAGACTCGGTTTCCCTACGGCTCCCCTAAACGGTTAACCTTGCTACTAAAATTAAGTCGCTGACCCATTATACAAAAGGTACGCAGTCACGGTCTCAAGGACCGCTCCCACTGCTTGTACGTACACGGTTTCAGGTTCTATTTCACTCCCCTCACAGGGGTTCTTTTCGCCTTTCCCTCACGGTACTGGTTCACTATCGGTCAGTCAGGAGTATTTAGCCTTGGAGGATGGTCCCCCCATATTCAGACAGGATATCACGTGTCCCGTCCTACTCGATTTCACTGTAAGTAAGTTTTCGCATACGGGGCTATCACCCACTATCGCCACACTTTCCAGAGTGTTCTGCTAACTACATTACAGCTTAAGGGCTGGTCCCCGTTCGCTCGCCGCTACTAGGGGAATCTCGGTTGATTTCTTTTCCTCCGGGTACTTAGATGTTTCAGTTCCCCGGGTTCGCCTCTCAAAAGTTATGTATTCACTTAAGAGATACCCAGCTTATACTGGGTGGGTTTCCCCATTCGGAAATGTTCGGATCAAAGCCCATTTACCGGCTCCCCGAACCTTATCGCAGGTTAACACGTCCTTCATCGCCTCTGACTGCCAAGGCATCCACCGTGCACGCTTAGTCACTTGACCATATAACCCAAAAGGGTCTGATCGAAGAGACTGATAAAACTTCATGTCATTTTTCAATGACGATGAAATAACGATACATTTACGCCGGATTAGCGCTTGTACATATTTTTCATTCTCGTTACAGGATTCAATTGTTAAAGAGCGTTTAAAGCAAAAAGCTTTAAAAGATAGTCACTTAAGCAGTGAGTATGTTTTAGAGCTTTTGGGTATTCTTCAGTTAAGAAGAAATGGTGGAGCTATGCGGGATCGAACCGCAGACCTCCTGCGTGCAAAGCAGGCGCTCTCCCAGCTGAGCTATAGCCCCAGTTGCTCTCTCTAAAGAAGATCAGATAATTCGTGTGAACGCTTGCTAAGATTTCGCTATCGTTTAAGGAGGTGATCCAGCCCCAGGTTCCCCTAGGGCTACCTTGTTACGACTTCACCCCAGTCATGAACCACACCGTGGTAACCGCCCTCCCGAAGGTTAAGCTAGCTACTTCTGGTGCAATCCACTCCCATGGTGTGACGGGCGGTGTGTACAAGGCCCGGGAACGTATTCACCGCGACATTCTGATTCGCGATTACTAGCGATTCCGACTTCATGGAGTCGAGTTGCAGACTCCAATCCGGACTACGACCGGTTTTCTGAGATTAGCTCCCCCTCGCAGGTTTGCAGCCCTCTGTACCGGCCATTGTAGCACGTGTGTAGCCCTACTCGTAAGGGCCATGATGACTTGACGTCGTCCCCACCTTCCTCCGGTTTGTCACCGGCAGTCTCCTTAGAGTTCCCACCATTACGTGCTGGCAAATAAGGACAAGGGTTGCGCTCGTTACGGGACTTAACCCAACATTTCACAACACGAGCTGACGACAGCCATGCAGCACCTGTCACAGAGTTCCCGAAGGCACTAAGCTATCTCTAGCGAATTCTCTGGATTTCAAGAGTAGGTAAGGTTCTTCGCGTTGCGTCGAATTAAACCACATGCTCCACCGCTTGTGCGGGCCCCCGTCAATTCATTTGAGTTTTAACCTTGCGGCCGTACTCCCCAGGCGGTCTACTTAGTGCGTTAGCTGCGCCACTAAGAGATCAAGTCTCCCAACGGCTAGTAGACATCGTTTACGGCGTGGACTACCAGGGTATCTAATCCTGTTTGCTCCCCACGCTTTCGCACCTCAGCGTCAGTATCAGACCAGGTGGTCGCCTTCGCCACTGGTGTTCCTTCCTATATCTACGCATTTCACCGCTACACAGGAAATTCCACCACCCTCTTCTGTACTCTAGTTTGCCAGTATCAGATGCAGTTCCCAGGTTGAGCCCGGGGCTTTCACATCTGACTTAACAAACCGCCTACGCGCGCTTTACGCCCAGTAATTCCGATTAACGCTTGGACCCTCCGTATTACCGCGGCTGCTGGCACGGAGTTAGCCGGTCCTTCTTCTGCAGTTAACGTCACAGGATGCCGCTATTAACGACACCCCTTTCCTCACTGCTGAAAGTGCTTTACAACCCGAAGGCCTTCTTCACACACGCGGCATGGCTGCATCAGGCTTGCGCCCATTGTGCAATATTCCCCACTGCTGCCTCCCGTAGGAGTCTGGACCGTGTCTCAGTTCCAGTGTGGCTGGTCATCCTCTCAGACCAGCTACGGATCGTCGCCTTGGTGAGCCATTACCTCACCAACAAGCTAATCCGACGCAGACTCATCTAATAGCACGAGGTCCGAAGATCCCCCGCTTTCTCCCGTAGGACGTATGCGGTATTAATCCAAATTTCTCTGGGCTATCCCCCACTACTAGGTAGATTTCTACGCGTTACTCACCCGTCCGCCGCTCGTCATCTTCTAGCAAGCTAGAAATGTTACCGCTCGACTTGCATGTGTTAGGCCTGCCGCCAGCGTTCAATCTGAGCCATGATCAAACTCTTCAGTTTAAATCAAGAATGTCGGAAAAAGACATTCTGTAAATCTAGCTCAAAGTACTAAACAACTACATGTAAATGAATTCACATATGGTCGCTTTGTCTTTGATAAAGCTTTTGTGCTCCATCTCAACAAGCGCCCACACGAATTATCTGATCAATCTGTTAAAGAGCGTTGCCTGAGTGACTCAAACCGTTGCCGGTGTGTCGCCTCAAGCGAGGTGCGTATTCTACTCAACACCCTGTTGAAGTCAACCGTTTTATTTGAGAAGTTGTAATAAACTTACAAACAAACCGTTGTGCTTCATGTTGCGATTAATCCGTTTAAAAAACACTGTTTTTCAAAGAGTTAAACTCAACACCTCAAGCTGTCTCAGTGGCCGTTGCCGGCTGCTGTCTCAAGCGAGGAAGCGCATTCTACATCCCTCGGCAGAGGAGTCAACAGGGGAGGCACAAAATAGTGTCGTTTTTATGAAAAACATCGCACTACGAAAAGACAAGTGGCTAGACCGCGACTACGTCGCTAGCTAGAACGTCGCTACGCGACTGCTAGTGGCTAGAAGCCCCCTTCTTAATAGATAAAGGTGACAACGTACTTTGTAAGCAGGGTTTGTGTTTTTTCGCATTTTCTTAAACCAAAAAAAACGCCTTCCGGCGTTTTTTTTTGGTTTTGCTTTTTCTAGCTACTAGCAGGAAGGTTCACCTTCCGATCTAGCAAGTCGCGCAGCGACGTTCTAGCCACTTAGCGAAGCTTGCTTTCCGGTCTAACTATTCGCAAAGCTTCGCTTTGCTAAGAGTATTGCAGCGGCACTATTGTGCCCCACATAATCACTGTTACCGCTAGCAATCCTACCAGTACACAGAGTCCTACCGTCAAAATTGACGCGGAGAAAAAGAATGCCCGGTCTTCCGGAATCTGCATAATTTCTGGTACACCGGTAAACAGCAGATACACGGTGTAACACACAGCTGCCAAGCCTACTATCACATTCAGCCATAATACCGGGTATAGACCTACTATCCCTGCCAGGAACATTGGTGTTGCTGTAAATGTAGTCAGCACCATACACTCATCGATCGTTACATTGCCGCCATAGGTCTTTTCCATCCAGTGAATAACATAGGCGATAAAGCCTACCGCCACCCACATTGCTGCATAAAATGCCACTGCAGCCATGAAAGCACTACCCATGGTTAGCTTGACGAACTCTCCTCCAGCGACACTCCATCCTATCTGCGTCGTACCTATGAACAGCGCTAAC
Source organism: Amphritea sp. HPY (assembly GCF_050870985.1). Lineage (NCBI taxonomy): Bacteria > Pseudomonadati > Pseudomonadota > Gammaproteobacteria > Oceanospirillales > Oceanospirillaceae > Amphritea > Amphritea sp. HPY. Next base: position 3,897,318 of record NZ_CP194015.1, read on the forward strand.
GCCGGTATCGCTGCCAGAATGCTGATCTGCGATAAAAAGCAGTGCATCATGGAATAGTGCTCTTTCCTGATATCCTGCCACTCATGTTTAGGGTCATATAGCACACCCCACATATGTTGAATAAACATAGACTTGCCTCCTAAGACTGATCACCCTCAGCCTTAATTTTGGTTTCTCGGTTTAAGGTTTTACTCCTTCAGTTCTTTCTCAGTTGTGATTGCTTTAGTCATCTAATTCTTTTCAGACAAAAATTACGCTGTAATGATCCAGCAACAGCACTACGAATAACCACATAATGTATTTGATGCTATACCAGAACATCGCCAGGGGAGCCTGTTTATCCCGGCCCTTATACACCCGTACAGCCCACTGCATGAAACGTAAATTTAATACTGACACTCCTATAAGATAGATCATTCCACTCATTCCGGTCATAAATGGAAATACCGTTGTAACAATCATCAGCAAGCTATAAAGCATAATTTGTAAACGGGTATAGGCTTCACCATGGGTCACTGGCAACATCGGGACGCCGGCACGGGCGTATTCATCTTTCTTATGAATACAAAGAGACCAGAAATGGGGTGGCGTCCAGGCAAAGATTATCAGCACGAGCAACAAACTGTCTGGCTCCACTACTCCAGTCACTGAAACCCAGCCCAATAGCGGTGGAGCTGCACCCGCAATCCCACCAATTACAATATTCTGCGGCGTAGCCCGCTTCAGATAAACCGTATAAATCAGTGCGTAGCCTATCAATGCCATTAAAGTCAGCCACGCTGTCAGAGGATTAACCAGCCAGATTAGAATCCCTTCCCCAATCAGGCCAATCGCCGCCGCGAACAGCAATGCATGCACTGGTTCAATTTTTCCCTGAGGTAGTGGCCTGCGATGAGTACGACACATTTTTGCATCAATCTTACGATCCATTACATGGTTTACTGCAGCGGCAGATCCTGCAACCAGCCCGATACCCAGAGACGCCCAGATAACAATATCTAACGGTGGCATATATGGCACAGCCAGGAACATACCGACGACAGCCGTCAATAACATTACTAACACGACTCTTGGCTTACAGAGCTCAAGATAATCCCGCCAGACTATCTCTTTCACTTGTGAATTCGCTGGTATATCAGCCATGAATTACCTCCATACGATCATCCGTCAACCTGACTTTTTCGGTCCAGGAGCAGTGTCTTCGATGCAGTTTTTCAACCAAAGCAGGCAGAGCAATAACAGAACCGCGCCACTGTGATGAGCCATTGCCAGCAACAAAGGTAATGCCAGCACGACATTTGCGATACCAAGCCCCAACTGTATTACCAGAAGCAATAACAACACAGAGGCAGGTTTTCGCAGGTTATGGCGCATCATTGTTATGCCGATAAGCAGCAACAACGCTATGGCAACAATCAGTCCTCCGACACGATGCGCCATCTGAATAGCTGCCCTGGCCGGTTGCGGTAGCATACCGCCCTGGTAATCCGGACCTATCTCTGTTTCAACATTGAATCCCGCAATAAAATCCAGTTCCGTTTTAATGTCAGCCTGGCAATACAACCAGTGAGTACATGACCAGCCAGCATAATTAGTACTGGTCCAGCCACCCAGCGCCAGCTGCATAAAAAGCAATACCACAGCAACAGAAGCAATTTGCTTAGCGGGTTTCAAAGCAATATTCAGTTTTGAACGAGAGGCGCTTATCTCATAGCCTTCAGATTCCGACAGGCGTAATAGCTTAAGCTTTTGTAATAACCCGATCAGCAAAGCCAGAGTCAGCAAACCTCCCAACAAGTGCAGGGTTACAACTATAGGTAACAGCTTTAACGTGACTGTCCACATACCGAATAATCCCTGAATCACCACCAGCAACAACAAGCTAACCGAATGCCAAAAAGGATAGTTTTTCCGATCCTTATTTAATCCGGCTACACCAACAAGAATCATTGCCACCAGCCCCAGGCCGCTTGCAGCATAACGATGGGTCATCTCAAGCCAGCCCTTATCGATATCAACCCGTAGACCACTGAACTCTTGCTCAGCACGGGTAATCTCTTCGCTGGTTTCTGGTACAACTAACTTACCGAAGCACCCAGGCCAGTCCGGGCAGCTCAAACCTGCATCGTTGAGCCGGGTCCAACCTCCCAGCGTGATCACCACAAGCGCCAGAATGATTGCCAGTCGTGTTAGCCAGATTGCCTGATGCTTAACAGGTTGCTTCAACATTTACTGCTCACCTTACTCAGCCCACTCTAGACACCCTGAGTAGTCGTTTGAGATCTTTTAATATCGCTTGCGGTTGTTGATCCAGCCGATAGCCAGTAACCAGATTTCCCAGCGGATCAACCAGGATCATCGTATCGGAAAATCCCGCTTTTTCATTCAGAACCCTATGCCACTGCAGGCGATCACGATCTTTGCCCAAAGCGGTATGAATATTTGGCAAATATTCATTCCAGTCACGACATATCTGCTGACAACGGCTACTTTGCAATAAAAGTAAACGCCACCGCCCGTTAGCTATATAGGGCAGTCCCTGCTCATCAATTAATTGCAGAGAGGACAACACCAGTCCTTCTGGTTGCAGGGTTCCCTGATTAGTTCTACCCTCAGGCTGAGCAAATCCACTGGAGTAGCTAACCATGGCAGCAAACAGCGGTATTAGTGCTACAGCCCATATCAACCAGAATACTGAGTGCTTCTTCATACTGTCTCCTTACGTATGCTGTTGACCCACCAATCACGGATCAGCCAGCTAATACCTGTCATTAGCACAAGCGCCAGACCGAACCACTGCAACGCATATGCCTGATGCTTTGCCGGGGGCATATTGACCACCTGCCAGTCGGTTACAAGCTCAACCGTCAACGGCTCAGCCACCCTCAGCACAGCAGGATAAAGCGCCCCGCCTAATGCTTCCCCAGCCCTCTTCAGATCTAACTGCTGAATCCTTACCGGCCATGTTTTCTGCCAGTTATCCACACCCAGCAACAAGCCTTTACTTCCTTCAACCAGATTCCCAATCATCTCAACGGAGTCGGTAGGCAATTTCACTTCAGGTAAAATTGCCCTATCCAGATCACCAACGACCCAGCCTAGATTAACCAGAATTCCCATCGATCCATGCTGTGGATAAAATCCGGCTATCACCTCATACCCGACACGCCCCTCACGAACCTTGTTATCCAACAGAAACAAATGCCTTGTATCTAAAATCCCGTTTAAGCGAATCCGAGTTCCGGCGACCGGCTCTGTCGGCAGCTGCAGTAAAGGCTCATTCTGCTGCCAACTCTGCAGGATAAGCGCCTTCTCTTCGGCCCGCTCAAGCTGCCAGAAGCCTAATCCGATCAATGCCGGCACCAGCAGTAACGCAAAAGTTGCAATGAATAACTTGAACCCTTTAACGGTCTGAACTTTACTCATAGCAGTAATCCTGAAGGTACTGAGTCATGCTAAAGTCCATTATTCTGCTTCTGTTTGCAGCCATAGTTATTTCCCTTTTTTCCGGGCTCTGGTTCCTGCTACAAGATCAGAGTCGCTCCCAACGTACGGTCAACTCTCTGATTATTCGCGTCTCTTTAGCTTCCGTTCTGTTACTACTACTTATTTACGGTTTCTATAGCGGCGAAATCAGCTTGCGATCCCCCTTCCCGGTGCCAACGTCATAACTTGCTCAGGCAACGCTTCAGATAACATAAACAAACAGGAACAACCCGATCCATACCACATCAACAAAATGCCAGTACCAGGACACCGCTTCAAAACCAAAATGGTGGTCCGGCTTAAAGTGCCCTTTCAATACCCGCAATAAAATAACCACCAGCATCAGTGCCCCCAGAGTTACATGCATACCGTGGAAGCCAGTCAGGATAAAGAAAGTGGCTCCGTAGATTCCCGCATGCAGAGTCAAACCCAGCTCGTTATACGCTTCAGCGTACTCAATCGCCTGAAATGTCAGAAAAGCAGCACCTAGCGCTATCGTTATGGCCAACCACAGACTGACCTGCGAGCGTCGATTCTGTTTCAGCGCCTTATGAGCCACAGTGACGGTAATACTGGAAGAAACCAGCAACACAGTATTAAGAAGCGGCAGATGCCAGGGATCGATTACCCCCTGAGGACCGGGGAAAGCTTGCATGTCCGGCGTTTTCATCAATGGCCAGGTTGATTCAAAACCCTGCCAGAGAATATTTGCCATTCCCTTTGCTCCTTCTCCCCCAAGCCAGGGCACAGAGAGGTTCCTGACATAGAAAAGCGTTCCAAAAAAAGCAGCAAAAAACATAACTTCAGAAAAAATAAACCAGCTCATCCCCCAGCGAAATGAACGATCCATCTGATCAGAATAAAGCCCGGCATGGCTTTCATCGATCACATGGCCGAACCAGCCAATCAGGATAAGTCCCATGAACAGGGCTCCGGCAAGCAGTAATATCAGGCCAAAGCCGCCACCAGCGTCAGCGGACAATGAATTGATCAAATTCCCCGCGCCAAAGGTGATCATGAACAGAGCGATTGAGGCCAGTATCGGCCATTTACTCTGCGCTGGTACATAGTAAGTCTCGGTGGTCATAGAGAGTCCCTCCGCAAGCTATCGCCTTCAGAAGCAGCCTGCTGTTGTCGGGTAACATCAAAAATGGTGTAGGACAACGTGATTGTTTTGATATGTTGCGGCAATTCACGATCTATCATCAGTATCAGCGGCATCTCACGCTGCTCTTTACTGTTGAGCGGCTGCTGCTCGAAACAAAAGCAGTTTATCTTGTGCAGATAATCGGCCGCCTCTGCCGGTGCTACGCTAGGTACAGCCTGCGCAATCATGAAATTAGCTGTAGGATTGAAAGCCAGATAATGAGTCTGTTTCATCTCTCCGGGAAAGACCTGAAGCTGATTTACCGCAGGCGTAAAACGCCATGGCATGCCTTCATTATTTACCGCTATCAGCTGCACGTTTATCTTCCGGCCAGTATCAACCATCGTCTCTTCGCTGACCGGACCTGTGTTATAAATCTTGCCGTTTAGCCCGGTCACCCGGCAAAATACGTCATACAAGGGCACCAACAGAAATCCAAAACCGAACATCAACACCGCACCTAAAATAAGGTTGCGGGTGAGACGCCGATTCTTCTGCTGCAGCTGATCCATAAGTCATGACCTAATCAATAACAGGAGGCTTGCTGAATGAGTGGTAAGGGGGCGGAGAAGGCAAAGTCCATTCCAGACCATGGGAGCCCTCCCAGACTTCGGCGCTGGCTTTCTGACCGCCCCGAATACAACAAACCAGGTTGTATACAAATATCAGCTGGGACAGGCCGAAGATAAACGCACCAACCGTTGCCACCATATTAAAGTCAGCAAATTGCAGAGCATAATCGGGAATCCGCCGTGGCATCCCCGCCAGACCAAGGAAGTGCATCGGGAAAAACGTGATATTTACTCCGATAAAAGAAACCCAGAAATGCACCTTACCCATGGTTTCGTTATACATATGGCCCGTCCACTTCGGTAGCCAGTAATAGGCTGCGGCCATTATTGAGAAAATCGACCCGGGCACCAATACATAATGGAAGTGAGCGACAACAAAATAGGTATCGTGATACTGAAAATCGGCCGGCGCTATCGCCAGCATCAAGCCAGAAAAGCCGCCGATAGTGAATAACACCACAAACGCCAGAGCAAACAACATCGGGGTTTCAAAAGTCATTGAGCCCCTGAACATAGTCGATACCCAGTTAAACACCTTCACCCCGGTCGGCACCGCAATCAACATAGTGGTATACATGAAGAACAGTTCACCAGCCAACGGCAACCCCACCGTAAACATATGATGGGCCCAAACGATAAATGACAAGAAGGCAATTGATGATGTGGCATACACCATGGATACATACCCAAACAGCTTCTTGCGCGCAAAAGTTGGAATAATCTCAGAGACAATACCGAAGGCCGGCAGAATCATGATGTACACTTCCGGATGGCCAAAGAACCAGAACACATGCTGAAACAGTACCGGATCACCACCACCGGCTGCGTCGAAGAAGCTGGTACCGAAATGTATATCCATCAACATCATAGTGACCACGCCAGCTAACACCGGCATAACCGCGATCAGAAGGAAGGCCGTGATCAGCCAGGTCCAGACGAATAATGGCATTTTCAAAAATGTCATTCCCGGCGCTCTTAGATTAAGAATTGTGGCAATGACATTAATCGCACCCATAATCGAGCTGATCCCCATCATGTGCACGGCAAAGATAAAGAAAGTGACGCTGGGAGGCGCATAAGTAGTGGATAGAGGAGCATAGAAAGTCCAACCGAAGTTAGGCGCCCCTCCCTCCATGAACAGGGTGGAGAGCATCATTGCGAAAGCAAAGGGGAGGATCCAGAAACTCCAGTTATTCATCCGCGGCAGAGCCATATCCGGCGCTCCTATCATCATCGGTACCATCCAGTTAGCCAGACCAACAAAAGCGGGCATCACGGCGCCAAAAACCATAATCAGACCGTGCATAGTGGTCATCTGATTAAAGAATTCAGGCATTATCAGCTGTAACCCGGGCTGGAACAGCTCAGCCCTGATAGTTAACGCCATACAGCCACCGATAAAGAACATCAGCAGACTGAATAACAGATACAAAGTACCTATATCTTTATGGTTGGTAGTATATAGCCAGCGGGTAATCCCCCGGGCCGGACCATTATGGTGTGCGGTGCTAGCTGTCTGATCCAGGGTAGCCATAAACGCCTCCTACTCCAGTCGCTGTTGTATTTGCTGCGGAGTCACTACAGAGCCCTGATTACCCCAGCTATTTCGCTCATAGGTAATTACCGCAGCCAGATCAGAGACACTCAGCTGCTCAGCATAAGCCTGCATGGCAGTGCCCGAACTACCTTTGAGTACGATATCAATATGTGCTTCCGGCTCAGCATTCAATAACGGACTACCGGCCAGCGCCGGGAAGGCCCCCGGTATGCCCTGACCGTTCGCCTGATGACAGGCGGCACAACTGACCTTGTAAACCTCCTCACCCCGGTGCATCAGCTCATCTTTACTCCACTCTTTTTCCGCAGCAGCCTGCTGCTGCTCACGGGCCTGTGCAAAGCTGGTAAGCCACAGCTGATAATCCGCTTCTGATTTAGCCTCAACCACTATTGGCATAAAACCATGATCACGACCACATAGTTCTGCACACTGCCCCCGGTACACGCCAGGCTGATCCACTTTAGTCCAGGCCTCGTTGATAAAGCCAGGTATTGCATCCTGCTTCACGGCTAAAGCGGGCACCCACCAGGAGTGAATCACATCATTTGAAGTCAGCAAAAATCGAACTTTCTTACCGACAGGAATTACCAGTGGCTTATCGACTTCCAGCAGATAGTTCTCCCCTTTCAGGCTTTCATTTCCGATCTGCTCCTTGGGCGTAGCCAGATTGCTGAAGAAATCGACATCCTGATTGAGATACTGGTAACGCCATTTCCACTGATAACCGGTAATCTGAATATCTAAATCAGATTCAGCCTTGTCGTATATTTCAATCAGTGTACTGCTGGCTGGAATAGCCATAGAGACAAGAATAAAAAACGGGATAACAGTCCAGAGCACTTCGACCCAGGTATGCTCATGAAAATGAGCCGCTTTAACCCCCCGGGATTTACGATGATAAATAATTGACCAGAGCATCACGCCAAAAACGACTATAGCGATCACGACACAGATATAAAAAATGGTCATATGAAGGCTATAAACGGACCGGCTTATCTCCGTCGCACCTTCTTTCAGATTTAGCTGCCAGTCAGCACTGGCTGACGAGGCAAAAAAAAGCCCTGCATACAGCAGGGCCCATCTGTAACTTCGCATTGGCTGGCCCCCTTACTGTTTTGTTTCAAACAGCTTGCCCAAGCCCATACTCTACGATTCCACAATGTCCCGGAGAACAGCTTGGTTATCAGCCAGTATAGCAGCTGAAAATCAGGGTCAAGTCGAAAAGCCAGATAAGCCGGAATCGGAAGACAGCAGAACACCCTTCCCATAGGGAAAGATAAAATAGTTATATTCTCCTGAAAAAAAACTCTAACCAGCTAGCGTAATCAACAACCAGTACAACAAAGTAATGAGCGCGACAAGAAAAGCAGCAGCAGCCAACAAACTTAGCAACAGTGAAGGAGCCGGCACCTTAAAGGGCTTACGCCGGTCATCCGGAGGCTCTGCAAAAAGCAATTCAACTATCTTAAAAAACCGAAAACTCAACAACTTAACCAGTTCAAGTATTTTTTCGGGTAGCTGTTCAGGTAACATCACCATCCCTACCTATACACCGGCCTGATTCAACCAATACCACATAGCCGAATCAGCCACGGCGAAAATCTTTATCTTTGTTTTTTAAGATATAGTCGATAACCCAGCATCCACGCCAGTATCAATGCATATAATAATTGTTCATAAAAACTGGCACGGATCTGCCAGAAAAAATGCAACATCACTAACAAGCTAACCGGATAGATCAACTGATGTATCATTTTCCAGCGTGCCCCGAGGCGTCGCATCATCTTTTTAGTTGAGGTAATACCTAGCGGAAGTAATAACAGAAATGCACTAAATCCAGCGATAATATAAGGTCGTTCCGTCAACTCCCGAAGCAGAATGTCAATCCGCCAACCGACCAGAAAAGTAGCAAAACTAAGAATATGCAGCACGACATAGAACAAGGCATACAGCCCCATCATACGACGAAACTTTATTATCCAGACCCAGCCAAACAGATGTCTTAGCGGTGTAACTGCCAACGTTATCCAAAGCATATTCAGTGCCCAGGTGCCCATATAGTCGACAATATATTTTGCCGGATCGGCACCCAGATCATTATCAAAACCACTGCGAATAATCAGTAACAGGGGGAGCAAAGGAAGCAGAAAAAAGGTCCACCAGCGGATCATCCTGAAAACGGGCAGAGCCCTTCCCTCTATCAACGCCATAACGTCAGAACCACTGCTTCAGGTCCAGCCCCCGATACATAGAAGCGACCTGCTCGGCATAGCCATTAAAGGGTTGAGTATCAATGATATTAGGACTAAGAAGAGGAGAAGGCAGGCGCCGTTCTGTCGCCTGACTCCAGCGTGGATGATCGACCAGGGGATTAACGTTAGCATAAAAGCCATATTCATCCGGCGCTGTTTTATTCCAGCTGGTCAGGGGCATCGTTTCGGTGAAATGAATCCGCACTACAGACTTTATAGATTTAAAACCATACTTCCAGGGTACAACCAGCCTCAGTGGCGCACCGTTCTGAGGAGGTAGCGCATTACCATACATTCCAACGGTCATCAGCGTCAGTGGATGCATCGCCTCATCAATCCGTAAACCTTCAACGTATGGCCAATCGATAGTACCAAATGAACTGCGCTGCTCAGGTAGTTGCTCTTTATCCAGTATTGTCTCGAATAAAACATACTTCGCTTTTGAAGTCGGTTCGAAACGCTTAATTAGTTCAGACAACGGAAAACCCAGCCAGGGAATAACCATCGACCAGGCCTCTACACAACGCAGCCTATATACACGATCTTCCAGTGCGTGGGGCGCCAGAATATCTTCCAGGTTATAGTTACCCGGCTTGACCACTTCGCCACTGATTTCGACTTTCCATGGGTCTGTTCTGAACTGCTGGGCATAGCGAACCGGATCCCGCTTATCAGTACCAAACTCGTAGAAGTTATTATGAGTGATCGCATGATAGTAAGGCGCCAGTGCTTCACCGCTGGAAAAATCCTGGTTACGGATTGCTGCGGTAATCTTTGGCTGCAACCACTGAGGACCCTTATAGCGGGGCAGATCATCGGGTATATCATAATCTGCAAGCGCCCAGGACAAGGGCGAAAAAGGGATAGTAGAAAAGGCAGCAAGACCCACTGCCTTTTTCATAAACTGCCTGCGGTTGCGGTAAGCAGTTTCAGAGGTTATTTCTGATGACCTTATCAATTCAGGCTTTCCGATCAGCATATAACCTCCTGTTTTTTTTGAATTTTTACCCGCTGACAATCTTACGCTTACGTAGCAACCAGAGCACCGGACCAGACAATGTGTAGCCCAGAATCAACAGCCACAGGAAGATCGGTGGACTGATCGAGATCACGCCAATCACCAGCACGATAGCCAGCAAAATCATAAAAGGAATTTTGCCCTTGGCATCGATATCCTTAAAGCTGTGATAGAGCACATTGCTCACCATCAAAACTCCAACAAGAGCAACATAAACAGCGATCACATAGACAAAGCTACTGACATCGATATCGAACTCAACACTCGCCCAAACCAGCCCGGCAACCGCAGCAGCCGCAGCAGGGCTTGGCAAACCGACAAAGTAGCGCTTATCCACTGAACCTATCTGTGTATTGAACCGGGCCAGACGCAAGGCCGCTCCTGCAACATAGATAAAAGCGCAGAACCAGCCAAACTTCCCTGCATCACTCAGTGCCCAGCTAAAAGTCACCAATGCGGGGGCCACACCAAAAGAGACCATATCTGACAATGAATCGTACTCTGCACCGAACGCGCTCTGAGTATTCGTCATGCGGGCAACCCGCCCATCCAGGCCATCCAGCACCATCGCCACAAAAATGGCGATAGCCGCGCTATCAAACTGACCGTTCATGCCCGCGACAACGGCATAAAAGCCACAAAACAGAGCGCCGGTAGTAAACAGATTGGGTAACAGATAGATACCGCGGCTGCGCGGTTTAACTGACTGCTGATCCTGCTCTGGACAATCCTTTGCAGCGCTATTGTCGGCGCCGTTATGATCCTGCTGATCGTTCATAAAGTGTTTACACCACAACTATTAATAACTTCAGTAATAACAACTTCAGACATTCTACTTTCCTGTCGCGCTGAAAGCTATTCAGAGGACAACAATACCCGGTCGACAAATTTACGAACAAGAATATTCGACTCAGGCGTTTCTACCGCCGAATCTAACACCTGATCCAGATGGGAATCACCATCGGTATAGTGCGCTTTATAAAAAGTAAGACGTTCAACCAAAGTAGCTTTATCCACCTCAGGATGGAATTGGAACGCCCAGAAAGGCTTCCCCTTTAGCTTGAAACTATGCAAACACTGATTGGTATAGGCCAGCAACTGACAGTTTTCAGGCAATTTTTCGGCGTACTGTCGATGCACTGAAACTGCATGAAAGCCCTCGGGGGTATCATGATAAAGCAGATCATCTGCGGTCGATTCTGTCAGCGAGATGGGCAAGGTGCCCATTTCAAAATCGATATCACGATGCAAAATCTCGCCACCCAGCGCCAGAATTGCCAGCTGAAAGCCGAAACATGAAGCAAACACTGGCTTACCAATTTCACCACAGTGGCGAATCAATTTCTGACTCTGCTCAACAAAAGGGTACTGATCAGGCTTTAATACATTGGCTTCACTAGCACCACCAACGAACAACGCATCATACTGATCTGCCGCATCAACAGCGAAATCAGGAGTATCAAACACATTCAGAATATCGATCTGAGTAGTGGATACACCACAATAATCGGCGAAGCTTTGGTGCTCTTCCCGGCGCACCTGCTCACCATCCCGAATCTGCAACAGGAGGATTTTTAACTGATCGCGGTTCTTCAAAATCACATACCATTCAATCGTGGTTACGAAGCAATAGTTTCAAAACTGTTTTTTGAAACAGTACTTTGAAACAGTACTTTGAAACTAAGGATACAGTGCTTAGTTTAAGTCTCAACAAAAAAGGGGCTGCACCCTGGTGGATACAGCCCCTTTTCAATCCGGAAGTACTACTTTAGACCGGGTAGAAAAAACGGTATATCAATTTTCTTTTCGGTCAGTTTACGAGTAATAATTTGTTTCAACGGGGCAAAGTTATTCGCGATTCGCAGCGTAGCCTTACGCGCAACTTTGGCAGCAAAGTTATCATTGGTAAACAGCCCTACTACCAAATTTGTCCCCATATACAGCGGCTTAGTCACCCGCATATGAGCACTCTGGTACTTTTCAAGAACACTGGCAGAACCAATATCCCGCCCCTGAGCTATCGCACTTTTAATCTCTTTTGCCAGTGTTTCCTGGCTGCGCAGACCAAGGTTAAAGCCATGTGCCGTCACCGGGTGCATGCCAACCGCGGCATCTCCGATAACCGCAAAGCGACGACTGACAAACTTATTCGCATGCACAGCAACCAACGGGTATAGATGACGCCGACCGTATAGCTTCATGCTACCTAGTTGTCCCTGCATGCGTTGTTCGATATCCGCCGCGAAAGCCTCCTCATTCATATTAAAGATTGTGTCGGCTTCCGTACTCGATACTGTCACTACGATAGAAGAGAGATTGCCATTCATCGGCAAAATAGCCAGGGTACGACCATAATGGAAACACTCGAATGCGGTCTGGTTATGAGAAATGCTATGCTCCATCCGACAGACAATCGCAGTACGGGAGAAATCCTTCATCGATGCGGGCACCCCCATCTTGCGCCGCGTTTCAGAAAAACGGCTGTCAGCAGAGACCAGTAAGTCGCATTCGATCTGCTGACCGCTCGACAGCTTTACCCACGCGTTTTCTGATGAGCTGCCCACATCTTCCACGGATACTTCAGTGATCAACTCAACATTTTCGATCCCTTCAACCACTTCAAAGTAGGCCTTGCGGATCTTATCGTTAGGTACCAGGTAGCCCAGCGCATCAAGGTCAGCAGAATCATTATCAAAATCCAGGGTGTAACTGGAGTCGCCATCCAGAACCTTGGCGGCACAGATAGGGGACACATCCTGATCTGCCAGTTGTTGCCAGGCGCCGGATGACTTCATCATATCCATAGAAAGATGGGTCAGTGCGATCTCGCGCCCATCTTCCGGTGGCTGACGCAGCGTATCCAGCGATGAGCGCTCCACCAATAACACTTGCAACGGAGTGTCCGCCAGAGAACGAGCAAAGCTGAGCCCTGCAGGACCTGCGCCAATGATTACAATGTCATATTTCATGTGGGCCTCTGATCAGTAATCTGAATATAACCGCCAACTTTATAGGCTAAGCCTGTCGATTTCTTCGACCCAGATCAAACCGCGGTGAAAAACTCCTGGCACAAGGAAAAAGACACAATAGCCAGAGATTTGTATTGCGATATCCGATTTGTATGCAACACTATGAATCACAAAACGCAATACTGTATATGGCCCGACCTATGGACACCCGATCTCTCAAGCTATTTGTCACTCTGTGCGAAACACTTCACTTCGGCCGCGCCAGTGAGGCCTGCCACATCAGCCCTTCAGCGCTTAGCAGGGCGATTAAACAACTGGAGGATTCCCTGGGAGTACAATTATTCGAGCGGGATAACCGCACTGTTACCCTGACCCGGGAAGGTTTGCTGTTTCAGGAATATGCCCGTGAAGCGATGATCCAATGGGATGTAATACGCAACTCACTGCTGGCCGAAGCCCAGGAGCTGCAGGGCGAGATCAGCGTGTACTGCTCGGTCACCGCCAGCTATAGTTTTCTCTACGATATTCTCAGTCAATTCCGGCGGCAGCATCCGAAAATTGAAATAAAGCTCCATACCGGCGATGCCGAAAATGCGATCCAGCGAGTGATCGCAAACGATGAAGATATCACTATCGCGGCGAAACCGGACAGCTTGCCTGTCGGGCTTGCCTTTAAGCAGATCGCCACCTCACCACTGGTATTTATTGCGCCAAAAGAAGACCAGGTACTAGATCCAGCTCTGAACAAGAGCAATATAGACTGGGCAGAAATACCGATGATTTTGTCTGAAGAAGGCGTAGCTCGAAAAAGGATCGACCGTTGGTTTAAGCAGCTCGCAGTAAAACCGCTTATTTATGCCCAGGTAGCTGGCAATGAAGCGATAGTAAGTATGGTCAGCCTGGGATTCGGCGTCGGCGTAGTGCCTAAAATCGTACTGGATAACAGCCCTTTGGCTGAAAAGGTCAGAGTACTCCCGATAGAACCACGCCTTAAAGCCTATGACGTGGGACTCTTTGCCCTGAAGAAGAAACTGCAGAGCCCTCTGATAAGTGCCTTCTGGTCACAACTTTAAAGAGAAAGCAGCATCCTTATGATTAACACCTTTTGATCACAGCTTTAACCGCTTCACTCTGCAAATAAGGCCTCAATTTCAGGAATAATTGAAGGCCGTCCACGCTGGTTAAGTGCAGTACCGATCACAAGGCCGGCAACACAAACCTTTTCATCGCTCAGGCGGATAACCCGCTGCCGAAAGCCAAACTTAACTTTACTGATACGCTCGACGCTGACCTCAACTACGAAACGGTCACCGCTTTTAAGTGACTGTTTATAATCCAGCTCTGAACGGATCACAACCAGATGAATGCCAGCCTCCGTAAGCGCGGCAAAGTCTATATTCTTTTCCAGCAAATATTCATGACGGGCGTGTTCCAGATAATTGAAATAAGCACCATTATTGACGATGCCCTGCATATCCAGTTCATAGTCGCGGACTTTTAATTCAATACGGAAAACACTCATCTGATACTCCTGAACAATGAAAAAACAGGGCTGCGATAGTAGCACCCCTGTTACAGACTAACCACTGATCTAAAGAGTCGTTTCAGTGTGTTGAGTGGACTGGTTTCATTGGTTCCGGCGCTAAACTATCGATCAGTTTAAGCAATGCATCAACACCGTGCTTAAGGTCGGTATTATTATCAATGCGCATGATATTAGCAGGCAGTGAATCAACTATCTGTCGGTGTCGCTCAAGTCGCTGGAGGATCTCTGTTTCACTTTCCCGTCCCCGCTTCAGCAAACGCTGATGCAGCGATTCAGAATCTACTTCGACCAATACCGGGATCAGATTAGGATAACTGTGCATCGCAATCCGCAGATACTCACGAGAACCGTTAATCACGACATTAACGCCTTTAGCCAACCAGTTATCGATCTCAGCGCCGATACCATAGCTATAACCATGGGAATACCATTGCATAGCGAACATCCCCATACTGGCACGCATATCAAACTCGTCAGCAGACAGGTGAATATGATTCTCGCCACCGATATTGGCGGCCCGGGTAATATAGCGATGGGCAACAAAACAGCCATGATCAGGTTGTAGTCGCTGACGGCAACCTTCCAGCAAACTGTCTTTGCCGCTGCCTGATGCGCCTACCAGATAGAGCAGTTTTCCACTCATATTCATATCTCAGATTATTTATGACCATGCAGGTCGAGAACTCCAAGAGTAATACGCAGCAACAGGAAAAACCAGAGGGGAAAGGGGAGCTATAGCTGAGAACGCATTCTCAGCTATAGGATACCTGAAAGCCGGTACTGAACTGCTGTGCAGCCAGCATTTCCTGCTCGAGCAAGATCTCATAGGTATCTCGCCACTCAGGCAACACTGTTGTTTGACGCCACTGTTGCCACTGCTTATAAGCCACTGAATCAAGCCCTGCACTGCTATACGCAATCGTAGTACAGCAAAGGCAAAAACCAGCTAAAACCAACACCTTGTAGAAACGATCCATAAAACCTCCTCAGGCTCGGCTAACTTTATTCGTTCAATCGAATCAGCAGGATCCGACCTTACAAAAAAGCTATATCTCCGATCCCGGTTATGTTCACCAGAGGGGCCTCTAAGTATAGACCAGAAAACCATTTTGTCCGGGCAAAAAAAAGCCGCCATCAATGGCGGCTTTTTCAATTAGCTATGAATCAAAGACTCAAAACTTTCTCACCACGGGACAGCCCGGAAACACCAGTACGCACCACTTCCATAATGTTGGTAGTACCCAGGGTTTCAATAAAGGCATCCAGCTTGCTGCTGGCACCGGTAAGCTGAACAGTGTAAGTAGTCGGTGTAACGTCGATGATCTGACCACGGAAAATATCAGCGGTACGCTTGATCTCAGCACGCATCTGGCCATTGGCCTTCAGCTTGATCATCATCAGCTCACGCTCAATATGATCACCTTCGGTAAGATCAACCACCTTCACCACATCGATCAGCTTGTTCAGCTGTTTAGTGATCTGCTCAACTACTTTGTCACTGCCGATAGTCGTTACGGTCAGGCGAGACAAAGTAGAATCTTCTGTCGGCGCTACCGTCAGGGATTCAATGTTGAAGTTACGTTGCGAAAACAGGCCTACTACGCGAGACAGTGCACCCGGCTCGTTCTCCATCAGCACAGAAATGATATGTCTCATGATTACGTTCTCTCCGTCTTGCTCAGCCACATATCGCGCATGGAACCCCTTGGTACCTGCATCGGATATACATGTTCAAATGGGTCAACCGCGATATCCATGAATACCATGCGATCCTTCATCGCAAAAGCTTCACGCATCGCAGCTTCCAGGTCTTCATACTTCTCGACCTTAATACCAACATGACCATATGACTCTACCAACTTGACAAAATCAGGCAGCGATTTCATATAAGAATGAGAGTGGCGAGACTCATAGTTCATATCCTGCCATTGGCGTACCATGCCCAGCGACTGGTTATTCAGGCAGATAACCTTCAGTGGAATGTCGTACTGGCTGATCGTCGACAGTTCCTGGATATTCATCTGGATACTGCCCTCACCGGTTACGCAGACTACTTCTTCATCCGGAAAGTTCAGCTTCACGCCCATCGCAGCCGGCAAGCCAAAGCCCATCGTGCCCAAACCACCGGAATTCAGCCAACGGTTAGGTTTGTTGAACTTGTAATACTGCGCAGCAAACATCTGGTGCTGGCCTACATCGGAGCAAACGTAGGCGTCACCATTGGTCACCTTGCTCAGCATCTCGATAACCTGTTGCGGCTTCATCAGCTCGCTATCATCGGTACGGTAACGGCCACCGTGACGGGCACGCCACTCTTCGATCTGCTGCCACCAGGAAGCCAGTGCTTCCTGATCGATCTGCTTTTTGCTGGCCTTAACCAGAGATACCATCTCCTGCAGAACATGCTTGGCAGGACCTACGATAGGCACATCGGCTTTAATGTTCTTAGAGATAGAGGCCGGATCGATATCGACATGGATGATCTTGGCGGTCGGACAGAACTTATCCACACCATTAGTAACCCGGTCATCGAAACGCGCACCTATCGCCAGAATCAGATCGGTATGGTGCATCGTCATATTGGCTTCATAGCTGCCGTGCATACCCAGCATGCCGATAAACTGACGATCGGTACCCGGATAACCACCTAAGCCCATCAGGGTATTCGTTACCGGAGCGTTCAGCAGTTGTGCCAGCTCGGTCAGCTCAGCGCTGGCATCACCCATGATGATACCGCCACCGGAGTAGATAACCGGACGCTTGGCATCCAGCACCATATCGATCGCTTTCTTGATCTGTCCGGTATGACCACGGCTAACCGGGTTATATGAACGCAGTTTTACGCTCTTAGGGTATTCATAAGGGAAGCGTTCGGTAGGCGTCGTCATGTCCTTAGGGATATCAACAACAACCGGGCCGGGACGACCGCTCTCAGCAATATGAAATGCTTTTTTGATGATCATTGGAATATCTTCAGGCTTCTGCACGCTGAAACTGTGCTTAACCACCGGACGGGAAACACCGATCATATCGGTTTCCTGGAATGCATCTTCACCAATCAGATGGCTCATAACCTGACCGGTCAGCACTACCATTGGAATAGAATCCATATACGCGGTTGCCAGGCCTGTCACTGCATTGGTCGCTCCCGGACCAGAAGTAACCAGCGCTACACCCGCTTTACCGGTTGCACGCGCATAAGCATCAGCCATGTGAGTCGCTGCCTGCTCATGGCGCACCAAAATGTGTTGTACATCTTCCTGCTGGAAAATAGCATCGTAGACGTGCAGCAAAGCACCGCCCGGATAACCATAGATGTAATTAACACCCTCATCTCTAAGGGCGCGAACAACCATTTCTGCGCCTGAAAGTAATTCCACTTTTCCATCCTCAACTTGCCCTGCCAATTGCGGCAACGCATTGATTAAAAATTCAGTACTGGAGGATGTTCGTGATTCGCCTGCTGGTAAATACGGACATCAACCAGCAGGCTTTTGCAGGTTCTCTGTGATAGAGAGAGGCGGGCAAAAGCAAGTCTTCATCCGACGATAACAATGTGGGTACACACTGAAAACCCGGGAAGATAAGCTGGGTATGCTTATCAGTCTCTGCTTCGGGGTAACCTACTCACGCAAAGACAACAAATTTTGAGGCCCAATTCTGACACTAACGTTGCTATTGTTCAAGAGTTGCACAGCAGCTATTGCCACATTTCTCATATCACGAAACCGATTGCTGCAGATCCCGCTATGACAGTGCTATAGTTGGCGCATAACCGCTATATATTCTGAATCGGAGACTCTTTTAATGAGCGCTGCAGAAATTAAAAATAAAGAACGTGCAATTGATGAGATGGTTCTGGTGCTGCGTAAGATTATGGTTGAGCCTGAAATCTGCAAAAAGGCCCTGGAAATCACCCGCCAACATCTGAATGATGAACACAGCAATGTGGCTATTGCTGACGCCCTGTCTTCTGCAACCAGCATCAAGATCCCGGTTGTTCACAGTGAAGCCGATACTTTGTTTATTGAAATGTTAAAGGATCTGGTACGGGACGAACAAGCTCTGTACTGAATCCGGAAAAACACAAGCCCATAAAAGCAAAAGGTCCCACCGGGACCTTTTTAGTTTCTGTTCATCCGCGCTATTCCAATTGCCAGCAATTAGTCCGGTACTTACTCAGGTACCAGCCAGGTTAACCGGTTTTCGCTGCAACCTTGTGCCAGCTGCCCGGATAACCAGGGCATCACCTCAGTCAACTTCTGCTCCAGCGGCCAGGGCGGATTAATCAGTAACATCCCGCTGCCATACATACCACCGGCATCGCTGGGATTGATCTCAATTTCAGAACAGAGAATATTTCGAATACCACTGCGTTGCAGCTTGTGCTTCATGCTCTTCCAGCGGTTCGCTTCCAACAATGGATACCAGATAGCATAGCTACCGTTGGACCACTGCTTGAGTGATTTTTTCAGGAAATCCACCACCTGATCATATTCACTCTTGTCTTCATAGGAAGGATCGATCAGCACCATCCCCCGATTCGGTTTCGGCGGCAGCAGGGAAGTGACGCCTTCATAGCCGTCACGGTTATGTACAGCGACTCTTTTATCGCGGAAGAACTTCTGTTTCAGAACCTTAGCTTCAGTCGGATGCAACTCCATCAGCATCAGCTTATCTGCATCACGGGCAAAGTGCTGCGCGATACAGGGCGAACCCGGATACTGTTCCAGCCGCCCCTGGTTGAATGCGGCAACCGTGTTCAGGTAGTTATCGATCTGATCACAGCCGTTTGGCGGCACAGGAAAAAACCGGCTTACACCCTGCTCAAACTCAAGAGTTTTCTGTGCCTGAGCATCTTTGAAGTCATAGATCGCCCGTCCGGAGTGGGTTTCCAGATAACAGAAAGGCTTATCTTTGCGGGTTAACGCTTCCAGCATGCAGCACAGGATATAGTGCTTATGCACATCGGCAAAATTGCCAGCATGAAAACCGTGCAGATAACTGAGCAAGAGCATTCTCCAAAGTAAAATTAGACGCCGCAATTGTGCAGCATCCGACTGATAATAAAAAGCCAGACCTTCAGCATTGAATGGTCTGGCCTTTATTCAGGTGACTATTCGTTAGCGGAAGGTAAAACTACCCGCTTCAATATCGATACCAATTTCTGATCCCGGCGCATAGCGGCCTGCCAGAATTTCCTGCGCCAGCGGATTCTCAATCCATTGCTGAATCGCCCGCTTCAATGGCCGGGCTCCATAGATTGGCTCAAACCCCACATCCACCAGCTTATCCATCGCCGTAGGCGTCAGTGTCAGACTAAGATCCCGTTCAACCAAACGCTGACGCAACCGCTGGAGCTGAATCTCTGCGATGCCACGTACCTGCTCTTTGCGCAGACTGTGGAATACCACCACTTCATCGATCCGGTTGATAACCTCCGGGCGGAAGTGATTGCCCACCACCTCCATAACCGCACTACGCATCAGCTCGTAATCATCGTCATCGGTAAAGTTCTGAATCAGGTCTGAGCCCAGATTAGAGGTCATCACTACAATGGTGTTGCGGAAGTCTACGGTACGTCCCTGACCATCGGTCAGGCGACCATCTTCCAGAACCTGCAGCAAAATATTAAAGACATCGGGATGGGCCTTTTCTACTTCATCCAACAGCAGTACTGAGTATGGCTTGCGCCGCACAGCTTCGGTCAGGTAACCGCCTTCCTCATAGCCGACATAGCCCGGAGGCGCACCTATCAGACGCGCGACAGAATGCTTCTCCATAAACTCGGACATATCGATCCGTACCATCGCCTCTTCTGTATCAAACAGGAACCCGGCTAACGCCTTACATAGCTCAGTCTTACCAACACCGGTCGGCCCGAGAAAAAGGAATGAGCCATTTGGCCGATTCGGATCTGCCAGACCCGCTCTGGAACGACGCACCGCATTCGACACAGCAAGCACAGCCTCTTCCTGACCAATTACCTGTTTATGCAATGCATCTTCCATGCGCAGCAGCTTTTCCCGTTCGCCTTCCAGCATCTTAGATACCGGAATACCGGTCCAGCGGGAGACTACTTCAGCCACTTCCTCTTCGCCAACCTTATTGCGCAGCAGCTGATTCTGGTGCGGCTCTTCTTCCGCTTCGGATGCCATCTCCAGCTGTTTTTCCAGCTCTGGAATGACGCCATACTGCAATTCGGACATCCTGCTCAGGTCGCTGGAACGGCTTACCTGCTCCAGCTCAGTTCTAGCCTGATCGAGCTGTTCCTTAACCTGCTGTGAGCCCTGTAAAGCCACTTTCTCAGCTTTCCAGATCTCTTCCAGATCGGAGTACTCTTTTTCCACCAGAGCAATGGTATGCTCCAGTTCTTCCAGCCGCTTAAGAGCCGCCTGATCGGTCTCTTTCTTCAGCGCTTCGCGTTCCATCTTCAGCTGGATAAGACGCCGCTCGAGGCGATCCATATTTTCCGGTTTGGAGTCGATCTCCATGCGGATCCGGCTACCCGCCTCGTCAATCAGGTCGATCGCCTTATCCGGTAACTGCCGGTCGGTAATATAGCGCTGAGACAACTTAGCCGCGGCGATAATCGCCGAGTCGGTGATATCAACACCGTGGTGTATCTCATAACGCTCTTTCAGGCCACGTAGTATTGCAACGGTGTCCTCTTCGCTGGGTTCGTCCACCAGCACTTTCTGGAAACGGCGTTCCAGCGCCGCATCTTTCTCAACATACTTGCGATATTCATCCAGCGTAGTCGCGCCCACGCAATGCAGCTCACCGC
This sequence comes from Amphritea sp. HPY, assembly GCF_050870985.1. Classification (NCBI taxonomy): domain Bacteria; kingdom Pseudomonadati; phylum Pseudomonadota; class Gammaproteobacteria; order Oceanospirillales; family Oceanospirillaceae; genus Amphritea; species Amphritea sp. HPY. The sequence continues at coordinate 3,918,653 of NZ_CP194015.1, forward strand.
GCGCCAAAGCAGGTTTAAGCATGTTACCGGCATCCATAGAGCCCTCGCCTTTACCGGCGCCGACCATGGTATGCATCTCATCGATAAACAGGATGATCTGGCCTTCCTGCTTCGACAATTCATTCAATACCGCCTTGAGTCGTTCTTCAAACTCACCACGGAATTTAGCACCAGCGATCAGGGCGCCCATATCCAGCGACAGAACCTTCTTGTTCTTCAGCCCTTCAGGCACCTCGCCATTGATAATCCGCTGCGCTAACCCCTCTACAATCGCGGTTTTACCCACCCCCGGCTCGCCGATTAAAACCGGATTATTCTTCGTCCGGCGCTGCAACACCTGAATCGTACGACGAATCTCATCATCCCGGCCGATCACCGGATCCAGCTTGCCGGATTCGGCCCGCTCGGTCAGGTCGATAGTGAATTTATCCAGCGCCTGGCGCGCTTCTTCTGCATTCGGATCGGTCACGCCTTCGCCACCACGCATCTGGGTAATCGCCTGTTCCAGTGATTGTTTAGTTACCTTAGCCTGTTTCAGCAGTTTGCCAACGCCGCTACGATCATCCAGCATCGCCAGCACAAACAGTTCGCTGGCGATATACTGATCACCCCGCTGTTGCGCCAACTTATCAGTAACATTAAACAGCTTGCCCATATTGGAGGAGAAACGCAGGTCACCTTCGCTGTTTTGTACCTGAGGGAGGTCATCCATCAGTTGCTGCGCCTGACTGCGCAACTGATTCACATTCGCGCCGGTTTGCGCCAGTAACGGTTTAACTGACCCACCCTGCTGATCCAGCAAAGCGATTAACAGATGGACCGGCTCAATGTAGTTGTGATCTTTACCTACGGCCAATGATTGGGCATCACCCAGGGCGGACTGTAATTTACTGGTAAATTTTTCGGGTTGCATAGACCCCTCCTGAAACGGTTGCTGCTCAAAACAAGCCGATAATAGGTTTCACTTAAAACCCGGACGGCGGTGAGCTAATTTCGCTTTCAGTACATTAAATAGGGGTGAGTTACAGGTTTTTCAAGAATTACATTAGAAAGAGATGATATAGAACAGGCTTTCACTCAGAACTTTATTCTGCCTTTCCACCCCGGCTACAGCCGTTGCAGTTGGCACAACCGGAACTCTGACACTGACTAAAAAAGACCTTACGCAGATGGCGCCATAGCCAGACGAAAATCACGCCAACCACTGACAACAGCACCAGCCAATCAAACAATGTAAGCATAACTTCCCCTACAACCACAAACTGGCCAACTGATACACCAGCCAGGAACCGAGCCAGGCCAGTACCAACCCCATCAGGATCGAAGCCCCGGCCCAACGCCAGCTACCCGTTTCACGCTTGATCGCCGCAATCGTAGCCAGACAAGGCATATACAGCAGCGTAAATACCATCAGCGCCAGGCCTGAAGCCGGCGCAAGTGCATTCCCCATAGCCGCCTGTAAGCCGGCGACATCCGCCATATCAGTCTGGTACACCACGACTAATGAAGCCGCGATAACCTCTTTGGCTATAAAACCGGACAACAGAGCAACGGTCTCTTGCCAGCCAAAGCCCATCGGTTTAAACAAAGGCGCGACAAAATGACCTAACTGCTCCAGCCACGAGGTGCCCTGTTGCGGAAAAGTCTGTAATAGCCAGATCAATAACGAACCGACTAAAATGACCCCGCCAATCTTACGCAGAAAGTCGCCCGCCTTATCCCAGACATGTAGCAATAAAGAACGTAAAGACGGCCAGCGCCACGGCGGCAACTCCATAATAAAGCTTTCATCATGTACCGCAGGAATTGTCCGGGCTAACACCGCAGCCACCCCAAACGCTACCAGGATTCCCAGCATATAAAGACTAAACAGTACTGTACCTGCATGTTGGGCAAAAAAGATTCCCGCCAGCAGGACATACACCGGCAAACGGGCCGAACAACTCATAAAGGGATTTATCAAAATTGTTATCAAGCGGGCACGGGGCTCTTCGATAGTCCGGGCGGACATAATAGCCGGTACGTTACAGCCAAAGCCCATAACCAGAGGCACGAACGCTTTGCCATGTAAGCCAACTTTGCTCATCAGGTTATCGGTCAGAAATGCAGCGCGAGCCATATATCCACTTTGTTCCTGAATAGCTATAAACAGAAACAGCAGTACCACATTCGGCAGAAATACCAGCACGCCACCGACACCGGCGATCAAGCCATCCACCAGCACATCCTTGAGCAATGAATCAGGCATATGCCGGGCCACCATCTCGCCAAAGCCACCGACTGCCGCTTCTATCCAATCCGCAGGATAGCTACCCAAAGTAAAAGTCGCCTCGAACATCAACCACAGCAAAGCGATAAAGATAGGAATGCCCAGCCACCGGTTGAGTACCAATTTATCCAGCCAGTGATCTGCTAATGATTCATCTTTATGGCTGCTGCGGCTCTTATGCAGTAAGCCATGAATATAGCCATAGCGACCTTCGGCGATCATCTCGGCAGCATTCTCATCATGCCTGAGGCTTAATGTCTGTACTGCCTGCTCAGCAATACCACGCTGGGATTCACTCAGTACAACACCGCTCTCGCCGCCGGATTCGAGCCATTGCACAGCCTGCCAACGAGACAGGCCGGAACCGGTAAGCGGCTTAACCGCCGCTTCAAGATGCGCTTCATATCCGATCTGAAGAGACTCAGAAATTTCGCCTGCGGTTAGTGTCTCAGCCAACTGATTTAACAACACTGGTAAGGCTTTCTTATTACGACCATCGCTGGCAATAACCGGCAAGCCAGTGCCTTGCGCCAATGACTCTAAATCAATTGTTTCGCCGCGCTTTTCAACCTCGTCCAGCATATTCAAGGCCAGCACCAAAGGCAGACCCTGCTCCATTAGCTGGGTGGTTAACGCCATATTACGCGGCAGATTTCCGGCATCCAGGACGTTCAGAACAAGATCTGGGGAACTACTTTGCAGGTAATCCCGGGCGACTTTTTCCTCCACCCGGCTGTTAGCCAGCGAGTAGATGCCTGGCAGGTCGATAAAATTGAAGGTCAGACCTTGCCACTGGCAGCTACCCTCACGACTGGTGACCGTCACCCCGGCCATATTACCGGTACGCTGGCGGGCGCCGGTTAGCTGGTTAAAGAGGGAGGTTTTACCACAGTTAGGATTACCAATCAGGGCGATAGTAAACGCTGTTTTAGCAGCGTTCATGAGGCAACAACCTCAATCTCAATACAGCCAGCCTCTTCGCTACGCAAACAGATCTGCTGTGGCCCGATAATATAGGTCCGGGGGTTACCCCAAAGAGATGTTGCGCCAACGCTAATCGACAGGCCACGCAATACACCAAGGGCCACGAGGCGCTGCCGCAATGCGTCAGCACCGGTTATGCGGGTAATACGCGCGCGCTGTCGGGAAGATAACTGAGTCAGTTTCATTATGGATTACTCATATAACAATGAGAACCATTATCAATTACAGACAGCTATCGATACATGATTTAAATCAGTTTTTAACTTATGCAGAGGAATTAAAGAGGAAAAAGATCAGCTGATCCAGATAATGCTGGCCATCCTTCCGGTGACACCGTCACGACGGTAGGAATAAAAAAGCTCGGACTGCTGGTAAGTACAATACTCACCGCCATATATTTCAGATGCCGACACCCCTGCCCGAATCAGCCGCAGCCGTGCCAACTGGTAGATATCTGCCAGCCATTTGTCCGGATTTACAGAGAGCTTAAATGCAACTTCCGATTCTGGCAGGTAAGCACAGAACTGCTGTCGAACTTCATGCCCCACTTCAAAAACTTCCGGCCCTATTGCAGGACCGAGCCATACCATAACCTCGGCGGGATCAGAGAATACAGACAGCGTTTGCTCCAGCACCCCATCAGCCAACCCTCGCCAACCGGCATGGGCTACCGCAATCTTAGTACCACTACGATCGGTAAAAAAAACCGGCAGACAATCGGCTGTCATCACGATGCAAGCCTGTCCGACATCATTACTCCAGCAAGCGTCGGCCTGCTCGGCAATTCCATCATCACAGGCCTTAACCAACTCAATACCATGCACCTGGGTCAGCCACTGCGGCTGCTTACTCAGGCCTAACTGTTCGATCAGCCGCTGCCTGTTACGAGCCACAGGCTCTGCATCATCAGCGACATGGTCGCCGAGATTCAGGCTGTCGTAGGGGGCCCGACTAACACCGCCAAGGCGGGTCGTGGTCAGAGCCCGTACATGGGCTGGAGCGGGCCAGTCAGCGTTGATCAGTTTCACTGATCGATCTCATGAGTTTCGGCATCTTGCTTCAGCTGATCCAGTAGTTGCACCATATCATCCGGCAGATCAACCTCCCAGGCCATCTGTTCTCCAGTCTCGGGATGAAAGATTTCAAGTCGCTTGGCGTGCAAAGCCTGACGCTGCATATTCTTAAGCATCAGCTGCAGTTCCCGGCTGATACCTTTCGGCAGACGGAAACGGCCGCCATACATCTGATCACCAACCAGTGGATAGTTAATATGCGACATATGTACCCGAATCTGGTGGGTACGGCCGGTTTCAAGCTTCAATCGAATATGGGTATGGGCACGGAATTTCTGCAGTACCCGATAATGGGTAACGGCTTCTTTGCCGAGGCCGACAACGGCCATTTTCTGACGATTGCGGGAATGCCGGCCCATCGGCTCATCAACGGTACCACCGCCGGTCATAACACCATTCACCACCGCTTCATATTCACGCCCCATGGAACGATCCTGCAGCTGGGCCACCAGCTCAGTCTGAGCCTGAATCGTCTTGGCAACCACCATCAGTCCGGTGGTATCCATATCCAGGCGGTGCACGATGCCTGCCCGCGGTACCTGGGCAATATCCGGGTTGTAATGCAGTAATCCGTTCAGCAGAGTATCGTCCCAGTGGCCTGCAGCCGGGTGAACAACCAGTCCGGCAGGCTTGTTGATGATCATGATATGATCATCTTCGAACACGATATCCAACGGCATCTCTACCGCCTTGAAACTGTCTATTACATCCAGCTCGGCATTAACACTGATCAGCTCGCCACCCATCAACTTATCGCGCATCCGCCGTGTCTTACCGTCGACGGTGAGGCTGCCATCTTTAATCCAGACCTGAAGACGGGAACGGGAGTATTCCGGAAAGAGTTCGGCTACCGCCTGGTCGAGACGTTTACCGATCAGTTCATCGGGTACTGTTGCGCTGAGTTGAACCTGCTCTGCCATGCTGTAACTCTTTCTCTGTAATCATAAAAACCGGAAAAAAAGTGCTTTAACACAAGTAAAAGTATCAGAAGCTTTGGCTTACCATCCGGTTATGTTTAAATAGGCCAAATTAAATTTTGCTCAGTATACCCGAAAGTGGCCAGAGCCGCTGACATGATCCGGGTAACTATTACAAATATCGGGATACTTTCTATGCGCCTGGCAAAGCTGCTCGCAATTTTTTCCATCACTGTTATCGCTTCCGGCTGTTCCTGGTTTGGCGGAGATGAGGTTGAAGCTCCGGATCTTCCGGAGCAAGAGCTGTATCAGGATGCTCTGGAAATGCTGGAAAGCGAGAACTATGTTGTCGCTATCGAGAAGCTGCAACTGCTTGAAGCCCGCTACCCGTTTGGAACATACTCAGAGCAGGCTCAGCTGGAACTTATCTTTGCCTATCACAAGAATTACGAGCCGGAAGCGGCGAAAGCTACCGCTGATCGCTTTATCCGCCTGCATCCTAACCACGAAAACATCGATTATGCACTCTACCTGCGAGGCCTGACCGCATTCGAAAAAGACCGTTCTTTCTTCGAAAAATACCTGCCGATCGATGAAACCCAGCGTGACCCGGGCAGCGCTCTGGATTCGTTCAATAGTTTTTCCACACTGGTTAGTCGTTACCCGAACAGCCCTTATGCACCCGATGCCCAGAAGCGGATGGTCTATCTGAAAAACCGTCTGGCAACCTATGAAATTCATGTCGCGCGTTATTACGTTAAACGCCAGGCCTGGGTTGCCGCAGCAAACCGCGGCCGTTATGTCATTGAGAACTTCCAGGAGACTCCTGCCACGCCTGAAGCCCTGGCGATCATGTCTCTGGCCTACACTCAGCTGGGACTGGTTGACCTGGCTGCCGATGCCCAGTCGGTACTCGATACAAACTTCCCAGGCTACCAGGCCAACATTGAGCAGGCTAAGCAAGAGTCTCTGCTGAATACAGCAACCTTTGGCCTGCTGGGAAGCAGCAACGAGCCAGAACAGGAAAAGGTAATACTGCCATCAGAGGCTGAGCAGGAAGAGACCCGCTCATGGTTCAGTCGCCTGACCTTTGGCATCTTTGATGACGAAGAAGAGCAGGAAAAGTAACCCGCCATACATATTAAAGGCGCCTTTTTAGTCACTGAATCGGCGCCTTTTTTATATCTGAAACAATCAGCCTCTCGCATAGAAAAGCGCAGAAAAATGCGCCAATATTGTGCAAAAAATAGTAATTTGTCGTTTATCTTCTGATATCGGCTATCCCCTCTTCCACCCCGGCCCGGGGCACCCTAAAATAGACTTTTAACCGATTCAGTTAAGAGAGTTCAGGATGGATAGGGCAGCAATAGTCAGCGCGATGCAGGTTCAGCCGGAGATCAATGTCGGGAACGAGATCGAACGCCGGATTAACTTTATAAAAAGCACATTACAGCGTTCAGGTACACGACATCTGGTATTGGGAATCAGCGGCGGCGTGGACTCAACAACCTGCGGCCGACTGGCACAACTGGCAGTTGAACAACTCAATCTGGAAACAGATTCCGCTGACTATAAATTCATCGCGGTGCGCCTGCCTTATACCACCCAGCATGATGAACATGATGCTCAGGCATCCTTACAGTTTATCCGGCCCAGCGAGAGCATCGCTGTGAACATTCACGCCGGTGTTGATGGCCTGCACAACGCCACCCTCAATGCATTAGAGCTGCAAGGATTAAAACCTGATTCCGCTGATGCAATCGATTTCGTTAAAGGCAACGTAAAAGCCCGTGCTAGGATGGTGGTTCAATATGAAGTTGCCGGTCTGCTTGGCGGTCTGGTACTAGGCACAGACCACTCGGCTGAAAACATCACCGGTTTCTACACTAAATGGGGTGATGGTGCTTGTGATCTGGCACCGTTGTTCGGCCTGAGCAAACGCCAGGTACGGGCACTGGCCTGCGAACTTGGCGCACCGGAGCAACTGGTCGAAAAAACACCCACCGCAGACCTTGAGTGCGATACCCCGCAGAAGGCCGATGAGGCTGCCCTGGGCTTAACCTACAACCAGATTGATGATTTCCTCGAAGGAAAACCGGTCACTCCAGAGGTCGAACAGAAGCTAATTGAGATCTATCTGCGCACCGAACATAAACGCCAGCCAATTCCGACCATTTATGATTAACCCTTAAATACAAAAAACGGCCGGCAGGCCGTTTTTTGTATCTTCCAACACTCAGATCCGTCCTTCCAGCTGATACGCCCGAGGTTCCAGAACCGGCTTACGCTGCAACAAAATATCCGCCATAAGGCGGGTTGAGGCCGGCGCCAACACCAGGCCATTACGGTAATGTCCGGCATTGACGTAAAGGTTTTCCGTCCCCGGCACTGCTCCGATAAAAGGAATACCTTCAGGAGAACCCGGACGTAATCCCGCCCAGTGATGCTCCAACTCATGCTGCTCCAATGCCGGGCAGATAGAAAAAGCGGTTTGCAGCAACGATTCTTTCGCTGCCTCAGTTGGTTGTTTATCAAAACCAATTTTTTCCAGCGTACTGCCCACCAGTATCCGGCCATCATTGCGCGGTATCAGATACCGTCCGCCCATCAGAACCACCCGGTTAATCAGGCCAACCGGTGCTTTAAACACCATCATCTGCCCTTTGACCGGTTCAACAGACAACTCAACCCCCAGAGGCTCGAGCAACTGACCACTCCAGGCACCGGCAGCGATTACTACCTTATCGGCCAACAACTCCCCCTGCGCGGTTTTAACACCGATCGCCTTACCCTCTTTTATCAACAGCGAATCAACCGGAGTATTTTCAACCAGCGACACTTTAGGATTCAGCTCCAGACTTTTACGCAGCGCCTGCCCCAGACGGGGATTACGAATGCTGCCCACCTCGGGCATCCACAGAGCACTACTACAGCCGGGGGCCAGGTTCGGCTCCTTCTGGTAGAGGAAGTCCGCGTCAACCTGCTCCATTGGTCGTTGATATTTCTGCCCCCACGCCAGTGCTTCAGCCTCATCGTCGACATCAACCATGAACATACCCTTGAGGCGCAGCTCAGGGTCGCAACCGGTTTCTTCTAACAACTGCTGCGACAGGTGGATATAGCTGGTCTGGGACCAGGTCGCCAAAGCAGTAACCGGCGCGGAGTAACGCCATGGATACAGCGGCGACACAATACCGCCACCCGCCCAGGATGATTCCTGCGCACAATTGTTCATATCAACCAGGGTAACTTGTGCGCCAGCCTGAGCCAGTTCACGGGCGGTCATCATGCCGATGACACCGGCACCTACGATCAGAAAGTCAGACATTCAGCTGCGCCTTATACTGCAATTTTTTAGAATTAACCCGAGTATATAAAAAAACGCGCCGGAGGCGCGCTTTTATAGACTTAAATATGATGTTTACCAGCTGGTTTCACCGGCATCGGCGGTATCGTCATCATTGTTCTGGTCCCAGCGCCGCACTCCGGTAGAGGTAATCTCCATCAGCCCGTCGTCCGCCTGCGAAGTTCCGTCGATAGGTGTTGCCCTGAGGGTATAGGTAAGCGATGCAGCCGAAACAATGGTCAGATTATAGAATTTATCATTACCATCCAGCGGGGCCTGGGTCGGGAAGGTCGTCGCAGCCGGCGCGCCGGTAGTGACATTACCCGCCCCCGCTGTGCCCGCACCGACATAGGTCATATTTTCTGTTTTAAACCGCTCCATCGCATTAGCAAACCCCATCAGGGCTTCCTGCCCGTCGGTACGCCGGGCATCAATAATAAAGCTGGTATAGCTGGGGTAGGCGATCGCAGTAAGAATACCAACGATAGCGACCGCTATCATCAACTCAATCAGGGAGAAACCCGAGTTAGTGTAGTGCTTCTTCATTCAAGCGTATCCTCATACCAATAAGTTCGAATAACCTGTTTGCCGGTATCAATACCTGTAATTGGTTCGGCCCCGACCATCACCACCGGAGGGCTGTCAATCGTATCAACGACAACAGGCTGGGATGGAATATTGCCGTGTTTCAGGTCAATTGTCCGGTCATGCCTGTTGTAGTTACCATCTTCATCTAGGTCGCCCCTTGGTGTGGCATCAGCCACACCTACTATATAGATCCGGGACTTGCCGTTAGTTACATTACAGCTCGAAGCATCTGCTACGGCCGGCTGGTATGTAGTAAAGAGTATCTGGTTATTCAGCGTCAGGCTGGGAGCCAGTACTTTCTCACCAGTGTTTTCAAGCCTGATATACCAGCCATCTTTGCGGCTGGAGTCAGAACCGGAAAGAGCAACCTCAGCGGTTTCCTTCTCAGCATCAGTGCCTTCCATGATCAGATTAAGGGTTGCATCATAGAGGTCGCTTTCTGCTAATGCTGAATACGATGAAGGGGCACTATAGATATAGTCGAACTGCTTCAACAGATAGAAACGATCCTCTATCTCTTCATTGAGCGGGTGCGCACGATAGCCCGAGCCGATACCGATCGCCATAAAGTGATTTGACTGATCGACCCCTAACGAGATATCCGGCGCGTAGTAGAAACGCCGGTTTGAAACTTTGGTTGAGCCAGAAAAGTCGGCAATAACCCCGCCACTGACCAGCTTATTTTTAAGCTTCACGTTACTCTGATCAATATCGAAGCGCCAGAGCTGTCCCCCCATGTCGCCGACATAGAACTGATCAACCAGACCATCACCGTTCATATCCAGCGCGGTAATATCGGAAGGAATACTGTAGTCCATTTGGGACAGCCCCAGATCATAGCCATTGCCATCACCGGCCTTCCAGAACAGCTCGCCGGTTTTAGCATCCACCATGTAGATAGCACGGCCTACAGTATCCGAAGTACGCACAGAAGCATTATCCTGGTTTGGATCATAGCCGCCGGCAAACAGTAATACGTCCTTAACTTCGTCATCGAACTTTACTGTGATTCTCTGTGGTTCCGACCATGTCTGACCCAACTCCTCAAAGTCTGAGCCTGACTCTCCACCATTGATCTGCCACAGCATCTCAGGCTTTGTACGGTCGGTCACATTCAGTGCATAATAACTACGGCCACCGCGACGCATGCCGGCGTATAGATAGACAAAGTCATCGGCAGTATCGAGATAGTCACCGTCATTGTTACCATCCCTGCTCCATAAGCTGATCGGCCCATCCATACCATAAGGCCGCGGCGATACGGTCTGGTTGCTGTAGTATACGTCCAGATTCTGCAGCAACTCCTTTGGAATAAAGGCAAACTCTTCGATACCGGTTTCGGTATCGATGGCATGGATATAACCCTCGTTAGTACCGATAAATACAGTACTGTCGGGTTCCTTAGTAGCTGAATCCACGGCATAGGTCATCAGTACCGGCCGGGAGTGCAGGGGATCACCCATCTGTCGCCGGGCAGTCGAACCATCGGATTGCAAGCCCCGGGCCCAGTCCATCAGGTTACTGCGGTAACTGGCATCCTGCCCTACTATATCCAACAACTCATGGGTTATAGCATTATTGTCCGTGGTTAAAGGATAACCCGACAACTGGGCAGAAGTATCATCCGCCACCGGATAGCCTCCAAAATAGGTATAGATTTTTCGAGCGGACGGCTCAGGAAGCTTATATGCAGCCCCACCAAGTTCAACCTTATTTCCATCCTCATCTACTGACCATTCACTGCGGGCGGTTGACCTGAAAAAACCCCGGGCCTCATCGATCGCGGGATTGCCTTCGTCATCAACCACCCGGGCAGGATTACCCGCCAGGCGGTATTTCTTAAGATTACCCAGCCACTTAGCTGTTTCCTGCGGTTTGAACAGTGAATAATAGATATCGTCCCGGTGACTGAAGCGATTAAACTGATTCACTGTAACGCTGGGCTCAACATAGGTCGTGTCGATCGCACTGATCGACTTCAGAATCTGGTCAAATGCATCAACCAGAGCTGCCGAGTTACCTGCTGTAAAGTAGGCTCCCTGCCCATTTACAGCGACAGACTTCAACCAGGGATCATCAAGATCAAAGCCAACAGTATAAGTTTTTACAGTCTGATCATTAGCTAGTGCTCCAAGCTGATCAGAGGAACTAAGGAAATCTGCCAGCTCCTCACCACATTCACCATCATTCTTACCCCGCTTTGTACTTGTGTAAGCGCAACTCTGAGTATCGGTATACCCCATCATCGTCTTTGCTTTATCTGCAGCAGCATTGCCATAAGCAAAACCATCGGTCAGCAGCACAATATAGTTCTGCTGACAGGATTCTGTTATAGGCGATGTATAAACCGGTGACCCGGTGATTTTTTCTGCCTTACAGTCGTTGGAGCTAAGATTGCTATCAGTACAACCATCGGGTTGTTCTACTGTACCGCCTGTATATGATTCAGCATGGGAAATACGGGAATTCTGGTTATCATTCTTACTGCCCCAGACACCCCTATAAGTACCAAAATCAACAGTTTCTCCCCGGTAATAGAGCGCTGCTTCATATAAGTTATCAACAATAGGCGTCGCAAAGGTCAGTTGCATTTCATCCACCAACCGGATCATTTCATCCCGGACGGTATAATCTCCGATAACGTCCTTAGGATCAGCCTGGAAAACTAAGCGAGGAGCCAAAACACTACCATCATAAGATTCTGCAACTCGCTTACCGCTTCCGGAGATCGTGAATACTATGCTATTACCCGGCTCCCACTTGCTCTGAGATATAACCTTCTCTAACAAACCGGATATGTCAGGAGAGCGTTGCCAGCTATGTTCTGTATTCCACTTATCACTGATATTCCAGGTAACAGATTCACTGAATGTGTTCCGGGTAGAAATTTTGTCATCATTGGAAAACGGCGTAGCATTCTCCGCACTCTCAACTTTGATCGTCAGAGATGTCGGATTGATAAAGTCGGAAGTATCGACAGCAAACTCCAGATAAGCTGACTCAACACTGGCATCCTGCTTCAGCTGAAGATTATTGAAACGAAGTCCCACCAACTGAGAACCCACTCCGGCATCATCATTTACTAATTCAAGATCATTATCATTGAGATACAGAGTGCCTGAAGCACTCTCTTCAGCATCATCGTCCGGATGGTTTATACCCACCTCAAAATTACTGAGGTTACAGGCATCATCAGCGACTGAATCAACATCATAGGTTATATCCAGTGAGGCCGCTTCAGTTGAACTACCATCAAAAGACCGGAATAATCGCTCTCCAGCACCTGACAAAAGCAGGGTCAGGCTATTACCGCCGCACCAACCGCTGCGATCAGTCACATCCTCAATCACCGAGGCCAGATCAGGAGACTGATATGTACTTCCACCGGCCCAGGTGGTTGTATACCAGTTGATCCCTGCAGTTTTAGATCGTGAACTTAAACTACCTGCTGTAGAAATTAGTTCTGAGCTATTATCAGAGCTTTCAGCCTGTACCAGAATTGCAGATACATTATCTGTATCTTCCGCAGCCGTCAGATTGAGGTTTGCAGAGGTAATCCTGGCTCCCTGGGGAATAGCCAGGTTTTCAAAGCGTATCGCTACCATTTTTGATGAAACCGCAGGAACGGTATAATCGTATTCAACATTCAGCTTTGGAGCTTGGGAAGCGCTCTTGTTATAACTTTTTATTAAGCGGAACGCCTTATCATTACCATCTTGATTGATTAATACGGCCAGATTATTCCCAGGTTCCCAATCAGAGCGATCTACCACTTCCTGAACCAGAGAACTTACATCTGGCGTCGTGAGAAGCTTACCACCGCCAGGAGAAGCGACGGAGTTCCAGTTAACCTTGGCTGATGTTTTTGTACGTGAAGCAATTGGAGCAGAGTTACTAAAGACAGCTGGATAACTCGAATCTTCTGCATATATATCCAGATCTAAAGTGTTTGTTTTTTTGTTCTGGATGGTAAAAACGACTTCAGCATTCTGTATTTCTGCCCCCTGAGGAATCTCAACCTGGGCAAAGCGAACACCCACATCATACTTTACAGAATTGCCTCCGGTTCCCGATCTGCTGAGTTTAATCGTATTTGAAGTAACATTCACCGAACCATTTTTTGGCTGAAACGCATCATTATCACCGCCATTAAGCGTAAAGGTATCTGTTACACCGGTGAACTCCTGAGTCTGACGATCAGATAGTGCGAGATCTTCAGCATCAAGCACAACAGTTCCATCCATCAGTTCTTCAGCATCATGATCATACCGGGCAACTCTAACCGACAGGGTACCTGATGCTTGTGAATCGGGAGCATCTACAGCTTTATCAATATCGGATACTGGATAGAGAATAGGCCCACCAACGCCATTCATCCGCATAAAACCGACATTAACATCCTGCACGCTACCCAGAATCGTACGTAGTGCTTTTTGCATCTGTATCAGTTTTGTCTCACCGGTTGTGTCACCACTCGGCGCATTTTTCATCGACTTAGACGTATCAAGAATAAACAGCACGTTGGGCCGCACCGTTAAACTTGTCGAGCCACCAAAGAAGATCTCGGTATCATCCGCCATCAAAGGGGTAAAGGCGTACAGCGTGCCGATCAGTCCCAACCAAAATCCTTTTAACTTTCTACCCAGTTTCATGCCACTCACCTGCTCTATTCCTTTACGTAGGAGATGCGATACATACCCTGCAACAACAGGGTTTTCGCTTCATCATCGGCATCATTGAAGGTACTGTTATCGTCGATATAACCCCGCCCCTGGGCCTCGAACTGATAAGTAACCGAGTTATTCAGTGAAGCACCTACTGCCACCCCTTTTCCTCGATACTCAAGCACACTTTCTGAATTAAGACGGGGAATATTGGTTGAGAAAGCAGCCAGAGAGGAGCTGCCACCTTCGCCATTATCAATCGCTTCAAACATCGAGCCGTCATCGTTGATAATGTTATTCAACGCGCTATCGGCAACCTGAAACGTTTGATTCTTGCTTTGGGCATTAAATGCCATCTGCTCTTCAGAGGCAGAGGTCGTCATCATCGAAGCCACCAGCAGTGAAACCACCGCCAGCATCAATAACGTAGTCACCAGCACGATCCCCTGCTGTCTGGGGCTAGCCCGAAATCTCTGCATTGTCTTAGTTTTCTTCATAATCAATTCAAATTCCGTAGCATAACCGTTGCAGAGAAAACCCGTCGCAGGCGCCTGTCCTCTGGATAACTGACAGTGCCCCCGGCACCCGATGCCGGCTGGATAATAGTCCCCGCCATATTGTAATTAACCGTATTAGCGGTATCGCGAACCCGGTTATTCGATACCACCATAATTGACAGGCGAACAGCGACTACTTCATCCATATTCAGGCTGCCATCAGCCGCGCCAACAAAGCGCAGATTCCCCGAGGCCAGCCGCTGCCCGAACAGGATATTTATCCGTTCAACGCCTGCGACAATCTCAAACTCTTCCCGCGCCCCCCGGTCATAGCGATACAAAGCAAAAATATCATCGCCGTTATCACTATTACGACCGGTGTCTTTAACGTAATAGGCATTGGCCAGATACTTCAGAATAAAAGAGTCCGCCTGGTACGCTTTACTCAAGCGGTTAGTCGTATTATTTGAATTTGCATGGGCCAGTGTTACGTTACCATTGCCCAGAACCTTCGGGTTATTAGTCACCCTGAACAAATCTGCAGCTTCACAATCCGTGACAATAATCAGGTCATTCTGCTCGATCCCCAGGTTATTATCTGTAATATGAATATTGGCATTATCAGCTGAACAGCTGAATCCCCCTCCAGGACAGTCGACCGCGGTTCCGGTGGGTGAAGCATGCTGGATATAGATGACATCGGAATCATTTGCCATCGCACCCGAAATTTTAAGTTCATCTGGTTCAGTAAGCTTCGCTGGCGTCCAGCTACCTGAACTATTGATCTGGAATCCACGCAGGGGCTCGATCGTAACATCGATATCAGGATCCTTGGCAATGACATTGACCTCGATGGTATCCAGATCGATACAGCCCTGATAACCGGTCAGGCGTATATCCCTGATCATGTAGTCCAGCGCAAAACGGCCATTATCCTGTACCCGGGCCAGTGCCTGACCGGTACGATTGCTGTCACTGGTAGCGATAAACACCTGAAACACCCCTAACACCAGAAACAGGCTTACCGTCAGGGCCACCATCAGTTCAACCAGTGAAAAACCCCTTTGCTCTCTCATCGCACTCGTCATCAGTTCGTTACCCGAAGCGTTACTACCAGGTTATGGGATCGATTCGCTTTGTTTTCCGCTGCCGATACCTGCCAGTCACTTTCCTGCCAGCGAACGGTGATCGCTACCTCGTCAGCCCCCGGGCCTCTATCTATGATCCCAGTCGAATTGGGAATCAACGGGCGGTATGCGGCGCCGTCGGCCCCGATACCATTCACGTCGATAAAGCTTTCGGCCCACTCGCGCAGATCCTGGCTGGCCTGTTGTGCTTCGCTGCAACCGGAAACACCGTTAGTGCAATTGACTGAAGCCGGCAGATCGCCCGGTTCAGAACTATCAAATTCATAATTATCTGCGGACGAAAGGAAAAAGCTGGAATTAAGCCGGATACGATCCGCCATGTCGTAGGCCAGCGTATTAGCCTGGCTACGGTAGTAAGCACTCTGATTTTCATTCATGCTGGTCATGGCCATCCCGGCCACGCCTAATAATACGATACTGATAAGTACGATTGAGACCAGCACTTCTATCAGGCTGACGCCGCAACAGCGATTTCGTTTAGCAAGGATATTCACGGACATACCAGATTCCCCCCGCTATGATCATTCACAATACCATCCGCGTCTTCATCAACCATTCTACGAACCGAGCCTGAAATCTGAACAACAACCCCCCTGGCAACAGCGGTATCACTATCCGAACTACACAGACTAAAGCTACCCTCGACAGCTGAATTACCTCTCAGCTCACCGCGCGAATTGTACTGAATACGTCCGGCAGCATAGATAAAGCCGGTTCGCCTGAGGGTTACGCTCTCAAGCCCGGAATTAACTTTAAGCACCCGATCAGTCGTATCCACCACTGCATCAGCATCGGCATCGGTAAAAATAATCCAGCCGGACTCCCAGTTACTGCCGCCATTACAGCTGGTACTGTTAGTAGAGCTACACAGGGTAATATTTGTCGCAGCCTTAGCGGCTGCTGAACGGGCATAGGACAACTGGCCCTGCAGCTGATTCATACCCGCAGCCAGGCGGTTAGTATTGATTGTAGAGCTGTAATCGGCTGTGGCTATCGCTAGCAATATGGCAAATATTGCTATCGTTATCATCAGTTCAACCAGTGTAAAGCCGGATTGTTTCCGATCCCTAAAATTAAAACATTTATTCACTTATCCATATCCCTGAATAAATTTAATGCGAAGTAATACCGCTGGCTAATTTATATAAGCTTTTCGGGTAATTGCTATGTACATACGAGCATGTAAAACATTGAGTATGCCAAGACTACAGATACAGCATAAAGTGTATCTTCTGGCACCATGCCTAGTGGATTCTATCCCCCAACAGAAACCAGCGAAAAACGATTATGTATAAGCTTATAGCTAAACAAGTAAAAATAGGCATTACGGAGTGTAAATTAAAAACGCGCTGGCCGCGCGTTTTTAATAAAAGTTTGTGCTACAGATCAATTGCTAATTATCGCTACTGAACCTGAATAGTCTGACCACTCTCATCAGAGATTACCGGCGAACGACTAAAATCAGGGTAACCATTCTTAACACGAACACCGTTTGGCACACTATCCAGGGTTATATATCCATTGAAGCCGGAATCAACCAGACAGACATATTCAGCGATATGTCCCCCATCACGATACCCGGTAAGTGTTCCCAGAGAGCTACGACAAGTAGCGGATTCAGACACTGAATCCCCGGAAGTATAAGCTTTAACCTCTGCACCACTCAGATCAACAGCTGCAGTCCGGTTACTGTTTTCAACCGTGCCGACAACATAATACTGTATCGTACCGCCATCCCCAGAGCAGTTAGTTCCCGGAGGCTCAACTGCAAACGCCAGACTCGAATCAAAGTACGCAGGATCACCCGTTACATCAGCAGTACCCGCTTCTGCAGTATCAAGAATAAGGTTAAAGCTATCCACTGAACAGATATTAACTTCTGTCGTAATATCCGGGTCTTCATTCGTATCTTCGGTCGACAGTTTGAGATTACCGCTCCACTGAGATCCGGCAAGAAACACCGGACACGTCCAACTTATTGAATCGTCACTGTCATCGTAGTTGATGTCGCACGCGACTCCCTGAGAGGTAACCAGACTCATAGCAGCAATCTCTGCCGCTGAGAGGACGCTGTCTTCCGACATTGTCATACCACCACGAACTTCATACTCAGTGCCTGTTACCTGTGTGCCTAAGCCACTTGGCAAAACATCCGGGCAATTACTTTCACCTGTATCATCCAGAACACAGACAAAGCTACCGTTATTCAGTTCGAACTCCTGATCAGACGCCCCCGCCAGGGCAGATTCATGGTCGGAGCCCTCCAGCTTCGGTTCACAATCAGAATCAGCAACAGTTCCAGTAATGTTGGTCAACAGAAAATCATGAGTAAAGGTATCCTGGGAAGCGCCACTGGTATCACCATACAGCGCACTGGCCACCATACCGGAAGACAGATAGATCCTGTTGCCATTGGCATCAATTGCAGGTTCTTCAAGATCGCCATCACTATCGAAATCATCTGAATCCACCTGTGGGGTAAAACCACGGTAGGTACGAGTCGCCATCAGCTGAGGATGACGACTGGCATCAGTTCCATCATCACTTTTCAGCGGATCGCCACCGCAGCTTCGGTCATTTGTGTTGGGATTATCAGATCGCAATACACCTATATTGCCATACCAGCCAGAGCCAAAATAACAGGTATATGAGAAATAACTGTACAGCAGCGTACCATCAGTCTCTGGATTCGTGGCCAGGCCACCATCGATATAATGCACCTCATTCAGCTCAGTTGCATATTCTGCCGGACTGGTATCAGGGACTTGTATCAGAGTTTTACGGCAGACACCGGTATCTGACGGCACTATCTCAATATCAGATTCGGATACTGACATTGCCGCATCAATATATACACGGCCCAGCACTCTGGAAAACATCCCACTACGGTTAGTCAGTAATTCCTTACTATCATGGGTGGTAAGAATATATTCGTCGCCATCCTTGTACAGTTTGGTCCCCCCGGCAATTGCGGGGGTTGCTGTCACATCATCGAACCCGGTCGTATCAATCACTTCGCCACTGCCATATTCTGCTGAGCCATCCGGCGTCTCGGCAAGGCCCCCACCCTGAAGGCTACCTGCTATCAGACCACTCAGGGCATCTGCATCTATGGCAGAAACAAAGCTGTTCAGACTGACACTCTGGGAGCCCTGCTTATCATCCCAGCTAACAACCACCTGAACCTTGGCATATTCAGGATCAACGGTATTGGGAACAAAAGTAAGTGACGAGGCAAGAGAGTAGTTTGCATTAGTACCAGAGAGGGTATCAGTATCGTTGTTTAGCGATCCCAGGCCTCCAGTATCAGCCTCATCCCGAAGCTCTTCTATCTTCTGCTGTGCCAGCTGCAGAGCCTCTGTTTTCGACTTCACCTGGCCCGATTCAGAAAAAAGCCCATTGCTAAACATCGCCACTGCAACCAGCCCAAAACCCACCACAAACAGAGCGATAACCACTTCCAGCAAAGCCACGCCTCGCTGTTGAGTCTGAATTTTCATAACCTGCTCCACTATTTTCTATATCGGTTACAGCAACTACGTTTATGAAGTAACATCGACGAATTAAATCCGCGCAAAACCCTGGGATCACCAGGTCACATCAAAATCAGTCCAGGTGCCTGGCACGCCAGCGCCGCGCCCCGCATCCCCCAGATTATCCAGTACATCACTATCAAAAAAGGCATCCATACTACCGGTACCTGACATATTTCCACGGATGACTACAGCCCCATTAACATCCAGGCTGCCGGTACCAGTAAAATTACCTGTTACAAACAGCAGACCGTTTACAGTAACGTTACCGGCACCGGACATATTGCCGTCTATGATGAGAACAACCGGCTCATCTGCCGTGCCAATTACCGGAGTTCCCGTAAAAGAGGCATCACCATCGACCCAGATAACTTTGCCGTTCTCTCCATCCAGGGTCGACATACTGGTCACATCCGGATCGACCTCCAAACCGGCCACAGACCCCTTATAATTAGCCTCAGTCAGGCCAAAGAAATTCTGGAAATACTGGGTATCATTTAACGTTGACAGATTCGCATCGTTATCAACAACATCCGGCCCTTTATTACTGGCGCTACTGGATTCAATTCCGCCGGCAGCGGAAGGGTGCTTTACAATCGTATTCGTAGACATCGCCGAAAAATCAATCACCTCTCCAGTCCAGACCGTCGTAGCCCCTTCTAAATTGGTAATCGTACCGCTGCCGCTCATATTGATAAATCCGCGTGCAGTCACCGGATTCCCAGGCGCATCTGCCAGGGCCGGCGTACCAGACACCGTCATCGCCATTGAACTTATTGCGGACTGATCATCACTACGTCCTTCAGCAACCAGGCTGACGATTTTCAGATTGCCGGGATCAACATCATCGACAAACTTCACCCGGTAAGAGGGGCCTGAAGTTCCGGAAAAATACGTCCAGCCATTTCCTGCCAATAAGGAATCCAGAGCATCGTCATCATTGTCATCGGCGGTATTGGCCTGAAAATAACTCATGCCATAATCCAATCCGGCATATGCTGCTTCAAAAGACTGTGTCGCACGCTGCTCATTGGCAATAATACGCTGTTGAGTAACCACAGACTGCGAACTCACCAACACCACCAGAGTAATAGAGATCAACAATACGATTGCGACCAGCAGGGTGGCCATACCCTGCTGTTTATGCGTTGAACGAATGCAGTAACTTTCCATTTTATCAATCACTCACTCTGGTATTGGCAAGTCTGACGGTGGTCGTTATGGTCTTCTGTAAAGCGCTGTCTGAAACCAGAACACCGGTCATCGTTATTTCAACTTCAACACTTTCTATAGTCAAAACAGAACCATCATCTGCTGTCACCGTGGCGATTGCATTAGCATCCAGATCAAAGTTTAAATCGGTAATCGAAATTACTTCACTGTCGGATAAAGGCCCCCAGATACCTGCATCACAGCTAAATACAGCATCAGTGGCGACAGCCCCGGTACGCATGCTTATAAATTTATTGCCATCCGGATCAGTATCCAGCCGATAACCAAACATCTCCATTTCATCATAATCATATATATTGGTATCGCTGAAAGGCGCGACTGTTGGCGTAGCGCAACTGGAACAGTAGCCAATCCTGGCATCATCTGAATCAGAGTCATCAACCCCATCGTTATCCAGGTTATATGTATACAGCACACAACTATCTGCTGTTTCTGAAGTTTTATTCCCCGTTGCTATACCTTCGACGCCTGTGATCGCGGTAATGAATGGATTTCGATCAGCACTCCCCCATTCTGACACTTTACCCTCATCGCCCCAGTATCCCGCACGCCGGATATCATTGGTCATAAAATGCATAATACTGGTCAGCTCTGTTTCAAGCCGGGCTTGCTCCAACAGGTCTCTGCTACCAACAAGGGTCGATACAAAAATCTGCAATACCCCGGCGGTAACGATCATACCTATGACAATCGCGATCATAAGCTCAATTAGACCTAGTCCCGATTGTTTAATTTTCCTTGGTATCAATAAGAATCGATCCATCATGGTCAACAATCCTTATACTGATTCAGGTCTGACGAACAGATTGAAACACGACCCAATATTGAAAGATTGATAGAGCTTTGCTCTCCCGAATCAAGCGTTATGACAACGTTACCGGCTCCGGTAACAACGCCCCGAGGCATCGTAAAAGTACTTATCGCACTGGAAACAGCTACCGACGTATTGGGATAATCGGTACTAGTCAGGACTTTATCCGGCATCCCTGTTATAGAGCAGCTACCACAAGTACAACTGGCAGTACTATTTTCTGTCACCCCCATACACCAGCCCGTTCCTGTCGTCGGGAAGCGGACATCCACATCTTCATTTTTTGCTAATGCAATGCTCCGGGCTAATTGCATCTGAGAATAGATCGCTTCTGTCGCCGAAACCAAACGCCCTTCACGCCAGTATGAAGACATATTGGGCGCCGCAATAGCAACTAA
The DNA here is from genome assembly GCF_050870985.1 of Amphritea sp. HPY. NCBI lineage: Bacteria > Pseudomonadati > Pseudomonadota > Gammaproteobacteria > Oceanospirillales > Oceanospirillaceae > Amphritea > Amphritea sp. HPY. Next base: position 3,940,114 of record NZ_CP194015.1, read on the forward strand.
GATCCCGATAATGGCAACGGCGATCATAAGTTCTATAACCGTGAAGCCTTGCTGTTTGGGTAGCAACTTCCTATCTCTGCCAACAATCTGCATCAGCATACCCTCCGGAAGTATCGGGCCCATTTTCATCAACAGCGAAAGTCCCACAGCGATCTCCACTCTGAACACCGGCTGGCGCTGCTGTCATTGTGAAAGTATTCGATCCTGAGCTTGCTACACCGATCGTGTAATATCCGTCCGGAGAGTTAGCAGCCACTCCAGCAGATGCAAGAGTAGAGGCATAACTGACGTTATTAGCTCTGAACTTTTCTTGCTCCAGCTGCGCACTTAATAGCGCAGCCATACCATCAGTTCTGCGGGACTTATTTACATATTCTGTATATGAAGGGTAAGCTATTGCCGTCAGAATACCGACGATCGCAACCGCTATCATCAGTTCAATAAGTGTGAATCCCTGCTGATCTTGTGCACGCAAAAGAAATACCTCTACTCGCTCATTCAAATCCATGAAAAGTGAACTTAATAAAGCAAATCCTTTTGCACACTACTGACTATATTTTAAACAGCACTTTTCAGGTCACCAACACAGGTGTACCCAAAACAGTTATAGAAATTAAAACAGTTGTACGAAGCTTGCAAAGACTAACCTATTATTACCAGCACTTGAACTAGTATCAGGTTTGCCTTAAGTGGGGAGGTTGAGCAAGGTCAGATTAATCTCTGATGCTTTATTGAATATTCATGCGGCACTCATGATTAACTAGCTGGAGATTACCTGCACCATACTCTATCCCGTTTACTGTCGGTTTCCTCAGCAAAACGAGCCCGCCCGACATTTGAGATAACCAGATTTTTATTAACGCTGAGCCCCTGTAAATACACCCTGAATGTACCATTTCTGTTGGTAGTACCATCCGGCTTGAGGTTAAATCCAGTGTTATTTCTAACCCAGGTTACGGCAATTGCATCAGAAAAATACAGCTCCCGTAATTTAATATCCGTAACCAGATTAAATTTATTATTACCATCCTGATCGATATACACCAGCATACCGCAAGACCAGTTCTCGCCACACTGATCAGGCAGCGGCTCACTAACCGGGCATATACTCACATCGACCTGTCTATGCACTGCCTCCTGACGAGCAAAACTGTAGATGTTTTTTATCTGATGCAGGGCACTGTCCTGCTCTGCCTGAAGCAGAAAATGGGTTAACGCAGGAGCGCCAACAGTGATCAGCAGGGCCATCACAGCCACCGTAACCATCAGTTCAACTAAAGTAAAACCTCTGTCATGAAGCGTCTTACGATGAACTTGCTTCGGCGCTGCCGACAATGCAGAAAGAATTTGAAGGTATTGTTGCTTTCGCTGAGCAATAAACAACACTGGAGGAAAAGCCAGATTCGATCCCTGAATACACATAACAACATCCTTGTTGTCAGGATAAAGTGGCTATATTTTAGTCGAGAAATAGGGCTTCGCCAGGCGGCATAAAAAACAGGTCACTCATCAGTGATGTATATGATTACATCAAGGTTCCGGTGATCGTTGCGAACGACTGTTTATACGTTGCGCCATTAAGAACTTAGCTCGCTACTCTTCTTTTCTTCGGACTCAGTAATTCTGGCACGGCCAATAAGCGATATATCCATATCGATGCCCCCGTCCATGCCTTGCACTGAAATTGTGAACTGCGCGGCATCATCAGTCGAACCATCCGCTTCTAAATCCAGACGATTCTCAGAGCCAGTCCACACCACAGTGACACCTTCCGTAAATTCAACTTCACGCAGGCGGAGATCAGTTCCGCCAAATCCTGCAGCACCATCCCGATCGATGTATACCAACGCCCCATCATTCCAGCTGTTTCCACAAGTATTATTCTGCGTATCAAACGCGCAGAGACTGACAACCTGCTGCCGGTGCACTGCCTCCTGACGAGTAAAACTGTAGATGTTTTTTAACTGATCCACTGTAGAGTCAAGCTGGCTATTCTGCAGAAAAGAGCCCATGGCCGGGGCGCCAACGGTAAGTAACAGCGCCATCACGGCGACGGTGACCATCAATTCGATTAATGTAAATCCTTTGTTTCTTGTTTGTCCGGTGTATCGCATTCTTACCCCCTCCCTGGGATTCAAATAAAGCTGACTAATTATCACCAGCAGTCTTGTTGAGCCTTATCATCTTTATCAAGTGCGCCTTTTTTTCCCTGGGCATCAATGGTCAGTGTATGGCAGCTATCCCCCTCTTGGCCCGCCTGAGGCCTGGCAACCAGATTAAATGTGCCTGATCCGGCCCCAGTCAACGCCGGATTAAAACGAAACTGATAGCGATTCACCATGCCATCATCGACCGCGCAGCCCCCTTCCTCAAGATTGTCTAAGCCGTCGTCATCAGAATCTTCCAAGCGGTACTCAAAATCTGCGGTATATCGCTGCTCCATTTCCTGCGCTATTTCCAGCATGCAGATCTGCGCAGTGCTGCGCCAGCTACTCGTAACATAACGGGCATAACTGGGGTAGGCGATAGCCACGAGAATACCGATGATCGCCACCACGATCATCAGCTCTATCAGAGAAAAACCTTTCTGCTTTTTACGGATATCCATATCCAAACTCTATTCCTTTACCTATTGTGTGGTTACTGGTTACGGATTAACTGCTGCCAGCTTTGACGGCCCGAAGGTCTCGGGTTGCAAAGCTGCGTTACCCTTCCAGTTCTTATATCAATAGATTTACATTTATCCTGCTCTTCGCACGTTGGATCGTTGGGGTCACAAGGTGGCGCGATCGCAGCCTCTCCCCCATCGCCGGTCTTCATACCTCCAGACAAAACATCGTCATCATCAATCTTGCCGTCACCGTTAGTATCAAACACATGCCATTGCGGCATACCACCAGATGCGGGATCAATAAAATAATACCAGCCTTGTGTTTCATATACCCCGGCATCGCAGACATTCTCTTCCGATTTCTGACTGTAGATCCGGGTAGAAAATATGGCCAGCGTACTTTCAGGGCCTATATAGGGCGCATAAAGCACACGTTCACCTTCGGCCTCGCCGCCAGTCAGCTTAAGATCGATAAACCAACCAGGGTCCGATGACTTAATTTTATTTTCTTCCTGAAAGTACCGATAGCCATCGGCTTCTGAAGAGATCTCCTGCTTAAACAGGTCGCCTTTATTAGTAAAGACGCCATCATCGTAAACAGCATAAAGACTTTGCGTCGTTTTAGATGCATTATCAGCCACTTCAAAGTCTTTGCCGGTACCGAACAGCAACATTACTTTGTTATCCACTTTTGTTACGGCAATATCTGACGTTACGGGTTGGTACGTGGCCGGATCACATTCGCCCGAATCTTCATCATAACTGGCACAGGCACGAAACAACCGGGTAAATCGCCCAGAATCAAAACTACTCAATTTAATCGTTTGCTTACCTTTCTTTTTTCCTTTCCCCTTAACTTTTTCACCCGTTACATTAAATTTCCAAGTATTGCCATACAGGTCTCCCCCATAAAGGACATCAACGCCAGCTTTTCCATCAGTATTAAATGCGGTTAGCGTCGAGAGGCCATTGGGCTTATCATGATTTGAGGGACTTTTTATCGATTCATCCGGTGATGACAGCACAACTTTTACTTTCTTAAATTTCGGTTTATTGTTGACAACAGGCACTATATAGATAGCTACTTGGTGCTTTTTAAGCTCACTATCTGCAGCCCCTGGGTATCCACCGCCAAAGACCAGATACCATTTATCATTATTAAACTGCATAATCTGAGGGCGACTGAAGGTGTAGCCAAGGTTTTTGTGCATAAACTCCCCAAGAAAAACCTGATCAGCATTCGCTTCAGTTAACTTATCCGGCTCGGTAATATCCAATGTATAGATGGATTGGCCGCCACCACTTAAGCCTCCTACCAATAGCTTACGATCACCCACCTCCGCCACATAAGGCGAGCCATCGACAAAGTAACGGTGCTTCCTGGCACCCGGCTCAGTTATGGATGCCAACCCTTCCAGTAACGATCCTGGTATATAGGAAAAAGTTTGCTTACCGTTTTCAGCATCAAAGCCGTGCAGCATGCCATCATTGCCGCCAACAAATATCATCGCCTGTTGCTTATCAGGCTGCGTTGTACTGTAATCGACGTACACCGGTTTTGAGTTGATAAAGGTGCCGAAGGCGCTCTGCCCCCAATCCCGGAATTCACCGGAGCCAGACAGATCTGTCCCCCGAAAAAAGTCCACGACATCACTGCTTAAAATTGAAGAAGCATTAGTACTTGAGCTAAAATTTTCGGCAATAAATGGAACGGCCTCATCACCAATATTCGTAATAATCTGTCGCTCCCCGGGCGACAACCGAGCCTGCGTCGACGTATTCCATTTCTCGGATTTGTTCCCGTATTTAGTGCTACTCTGATCAACAATCCATGTTTCGGCAACGATGGAGCCGGTCCAGTCACCACTCATATACGCCGTTTTAAATGAGGTAAACCCTTCCCCGACACTAGTACCACTAAGGCCTATTGGGTTCGATTTACCCGCAGGATCGCCAACTATACCCGTAATGATCTCACGGAAAGCTTTGACCATCTGTTCATTGGTATCTGCTTTAAAGTACTGACCTGTTAAAGGATGCTTTAATGCTGACTCAGTGGCTGAATCAAGAACAACAGCGCCGGTTTCAGGGTTTACGTGCTCTTTTGCAGCCCGCTCCAGCATGTCGTTTGCGCGGGCTATATCCAGGCCATAGGATATTGTGTGGGTGATCAGGGGCTGCTGTTCGGCATGACTGGCACTCAGATCGAGTCCGGTTTTAGCCCACAGCGCAATATCATCAAGATAGTACTTACTCACGTCCTCATCATTCACATTTAGATTCCAGTCTGGCAGGGTTTCAGCACCGATTAACTGGTCATCTGTCATGCCGGTTAATTCACCTGCAGTGATATCTGTCTCGTCATTTGATCCATGGGGGTATATCTCGTCATAGTCACCTTCATCTTTAAATCCATCACGGGTAGGAGAACCATCGGTCAGAACAACAATATGATTTTCCTGGCACTGGCCATACTTCTGATCTATTGGCGATAAGTAGGTTGGATAGGTCCCATCAGCATTTTTTTCGGAGCCAGTGCTAATGCCTTCAGCATTCATGACTTCGGCATCTTCCCCGCGCAGCCGATAGTAACGCCCATGCAGGCCGCGAAAATAGCGGGTAATTTCATAATAAGCTTCTGTTATCGGGGTCTGCCCCGTTGCCTTGATGCCATCAACCGCTGTTTTAATCCCTTCAGCAGAGTCTGCACTACAGCCAACTAAAATTTCCCCGCCTGCTTTACTACTGCCTGCAGACCCCAGTTTGGCCAGCCCTAACCTAGCCTGACGACTTAATACCGGATCATCAGCCAGACTTTTAATCGCACCTTTTGCGGCTTCTATTTTCTTTTCACTGCCCGATAGAGTACCCGCCATACTTCCGGAAGAATCCAACAGCAGCATGACATTCGGTTCAATATAGATCGACGACCCGGTAACTACCGAAGGATAATCGTTGACCTGCCAGCCTTTGGCGCAGATCAACGGCGATATAATGACCAACACGCTGCTCAGCAATACGTTATTGAGCCTGTTTTTCAGTTTCATCACCCGAACTCCGTTTCGTGTTTTACTTATTTACGATTGATTCAAGTATCACTTCGGCATTGCCTGAACGCCCGGTGCTGCGCGACAGTATGCGATACTCATTTGAGCCGGTCTTTTCGATGGTAACCTGCACTTGTATTTTCATCAGTTCGTTTTCAGAAGCGCCGTATTTCTCTGCAGAAAGGGCGTATTGCTGCCATTTCTTCAGATCACCTTCCGCCTTGCCCATCAGCTTTTGTTTCAGGTTTTCAGTACCGCTCACGGTATAAATTACAGCTATATTCTCTGCGTTATCATCGGGGTATTTTTTTACATCTCTGGTTTGCGTCCCGTCCAGCAGCCACTCTTCGGCTTCGACCAGAGCATCCTCTGCGGCATGAAAGGCGATGGTTTTATCCAGCATATTGGCAGCCATGCGCTCTTGCAGGGTTATATTCTGCAGCGCCGATGCGCTGGAGATGCTCATTACCAGTAAGATAATCAGCGCGACGATCAGCGTTGCGCCGGCCTGTTTTTGCCTTGCATACAACATTTGCGGTGGTTTATTACGGATTTCCATATCCATACCTCATTTCTGTTATAACAGGCGATTTCGCAAACCGATGGTGGTGGTGTAGGTACGATACAAACGGCGATCCTGATTACTACCTGTAAATGGCGCTGCCAGGGTTTGCCTTTCATCTAACACCCCCCGTTCCAGACTGGCCACCAGAAAGCTGAGCCGGACAGCCACTACTTGTGTCCAATCGGTGACATCGGCAACCGCCTTAAACTCATCAACCTGATGATCCGCAATTTCACTGCTATCCAGGCCGTATTCAACAGCGATCTCTTCGACCCCCTGCACTAACGCCAAAGGTTTTATTTCTTTATCTTCCTCAGCCTCATATCGGTATAAAGACAAGACCCCATCGGTATCCGTCGCCACATAGTAGGCAATCTCTTCCGCTCCATCATGAGCTGGGATATAAACTACCTCGCCAGCAATCCGGTCGTCATCAGTCAGTAACGGTCCATCGCTGAGCTCAGTCTCCGCAGCCGCTGCATTAGCGTAGCCCTGTATTGCTGCAACATCCGCACTTAAACCCAACCCCGCATTGCGCAAGTCATAAGGAACACGCTCTAAAATATAACGCCCGGTCTCCTGCACCTGAGACATAGCTTCCTGCAAACGATAACTTTTGCTACTTGCGACATAGGCAGACAGCACTCCACTGATTAGCAGCAAGCCCACAGCCGTAGAAATCATCATCTCCACCAGCGAGAAGCCGCTCTGCCGACGATGTAAAGCAATATTCATAAGGGGCTTCATAACTGCACCCTCAGGGCAAACGTTTTGCCGCCCGGATTCTTGCGATCTTCAGTCCAGAACAACGTAATAGTGACCAAATCATTTGTGTCTTTCACGACCTGACCTGCACCATCAGGCAGTACGTTGGCCAGCTGTAAGAGCCATTGGGCTTTATCCTGTTCGGCAATAGTTCCGGTACCTACCGATGAGTCATCGCTTTTGCTCCGTGTAAATTCATATTTACCGGCAATAGCCGCAGTCTTATTAATCCGGATTCGCTCCGCCATATCATAAGCCAGGCTGACCGCCTGAGAGTGCACATAGGCCCGGTTATTCAGCTGTAATGATTTGGCCTGAACCGTCATCATGCCCAGTAAACTGATCGATACCAGTACCAACGTGACCAGCACTTCGATCAGCGATATACCGCGCTGTACTGCAGGCGCAGAGAGACGACACAAACAGGTTTGCTGTGAACTAAGTTGCGGTGAATTGAAATTGCATTGAATTAGTCCGGCAGACGATTGCCGAACAGGCGCCGATGAGAATATCGGCAAAGAAAAGGTAGTACCCGATCCCTGGCTACACATAACAACATCCTTGTTGCTTGTTCAAAGTGGTTACATTTTAAACAGGTCGGGTCGGCTTTGCCAACCCTGTGGCACGTATTTTTTAAAGAAATTTAATCGTCAGACACAGTCTACTTCGATAATCTTCACTTCAAACTTAAGGTGTTTACCCGCCAACGGGTGATTGAAGTCGACACTGACCATCTTGTCATCAAAGTCACTGATCACGCCCGGTAACTCACCGTTGCCGGCATCGGCAAAAGAGATTACCAGACCAGGCTCAAGCTGCATATCCTTAAACTGAGCACGTGGCAGGCGCTGAATATTGTTTGGGTTGGTCATACCAAAGCCTTGCTCCGGGCTGATATCGACAATAGCCTCATCACCGGCACTCATCCCCAGCAGGGTTCTTTCGAAGCCCTCCAGCAGCTGACCATCACCGACCACGAAGGTCGCAGGCTCGGCATCAAAGTTAGAATCGATCAGCGATCCATCTTCCAGCTTAATTGCAAAATGCAGGGTGACTTTACAGTCCGGGCCAATAACCTGTTGCGACATTATTCAGTACCTTTACCTAAACGCGCCTGATTAAGCGCTTGTGTCAGAATTTTGCTCGGTTTCAGAGAAAAATAACATGTCGATGATCAACATCACCGCACCAATGCTGATCGCCGTATCCGCCAGATTGAACGCCGGAAAATAGTATTGATCGTAATGCAGAGATATATAGTCAATTACATAACCATGCACAACCCGATCATACAGATTGCCCAGCGCGCCGCCTAACACCAGTGCCAGGCTGCATCCCAGCCAGCGCTGCTGCACCGGCGTGCGCGCCATCCAGACCAGCAGCACGCCACTGATAACAATGGCGATAATGGCAAAGAACCAGCGCTGCCAGCCACCTGCCTCAGACAGGAAGCTGAACGCTGCGCCCTTGTTATACAGCAGCGTCAGATCAAATACCGGCAGCTGCGGGTGAGCGATGCCGTAGGGCAGCATCGTATCCGCCAGATACTTAGTGGCCAGATCCAGCACGACCACTACTACCACCAGCCATAGCCAGATTAACGCGCTACGTTGCTGCGCCATCAAATCGTCCTTATACACAAAGCTCTTAAGCACAAAGTTTTTAAGCTCAACGCTTTTAAGCATAGTCGCGCTGTTCGCCGGCACCAGCCACGTTTTCTACGCAACGGCTACACAGCTCTTCATGCTCAGCAGTGCTGCCAACGTCTTCACGGTGGTGCCAGCAACGGCCACACTTGGCCTGCCCTGTTTTAACAATCTGTACAGACAACCCTGCCAGATCAGTGGCAACGGCATCGGTCGCTTCGCTGGCCGGACGCACTGCAGCCTGCGAAGTAATCAACACGAAACGCAGCTCATCCGCCAGTTTATCCAGTTGAGTTTGCAACTCAGGGGAACAGTACAAGGTTACTTCCGCTTCCAGGCTGCCCCCGATATTGCCGGCGTTACGCTGATTTTCCAGCTCTTTGTTGACGGCGGTCTTAACTTCCAGCACCTGCTGCCAGTAGTCACGACCCAGTTCAGCACTCTCATCCATCTTGCTCAGGCCGGTGTACCAGGTAGACAGCTGAACCGATTCAGCCCGCTCACCCGGCAGTTCCTTCCAGATCTCATCCGCGGTGAAGCTGAGGATCGGCGCGATCCAGCGAGTCAGCGCTTCGATGATATGGAACAAGGCAGTCTGACACGATCGACGTGCAGTGGAATCTTCTTTCGCGGTGTACTGGCGATCTTTGATGATATCCAGATAGAAGCCACCCAGATCCAGCGAACAGAAATGGGAGATTTTCTGATAAACCTGCAGCATCTGGTACTGATCGTAGTGACCTTCCAGCTCATCCTGCAGAGATGCTGCACGATCAACCGCCCAACGATCCAGCGCTACCATGTCTTCCGGCGCGACCATATCGGTAGCCGGATCAAAACCATTCAGGTTAGACAGCAGGAAACGCGCAGTATTACGGATTCGGCGGTAGGCATCAGAGGTCCGCTTGAGGATCTCATCAGAGACGGTCATCTCAGAACTGAAATCAGTTGCAGCGACCCACAGGCGCAGCACGTCGGCGCCGTATTTATTCATCACTTCCTGTGGCGATACCACGTTACCCACAGACTTAGACATCTTACGGCCGTCACCATCAACGGTGAAGCCGTGGGTCAGCACTTGCTTGTACGGTGCACAACCGTTGATCGCGATGCTGGTCTTCAGGGAAGACTGGAACCAGCCACGATGTTGATCGGAACCTTCCAGATACAGATTCGCAGGGAACTCCAGACCTTCTGTTTGTTTCAGAACAGAGTAGTGAGTCACTCCGGAATCAAACCAGACGTCCAGCGTATCCAGTACTTTTTCGTACTGATCGGCTTCGTCACCCAGCAACTCTTCTGCCGGCAGATCAAACCAGGCATCGATACCGGACTGCTCAACCTTCAGAGCAACCTGCTCAATAAGTTCGGCGGTTTGCGGGTGCAGATCACCGGTAGTCTTATGCACGAACAACGCAATCGGCACACCCCAGGTACGCTGACGGGAAACACACCAGTCAGGGCTCTGTTCAACCATACCTTCGATACGGTTCTGGCCCCAGCCCGGGAACCACTCGACCTGCTTGATAGCATCCAGGGCATCGTTCTTCAGCCCTTTCTCTTCCATGCTGATAAACCACTGCGGCGTCGCACGGTAGATCAGTGGCGTCTTGGTACGCCAGCAGTGTGGATAACTGTGGCTAAACTTGTTTTTCAGGATCAGACGGTTGTTCGCTTCCAGCGCCGCAACGATCTTATCTTCCACCTTATACACATGCTCGCCGGCGAACTCGCCCGCGGCTTCAGTGAAGACACCGTTACCCGCAACCAGATTAAGGGTACCGATACCGTAAGCACGACCAACCGTGAAATCTTCTACACCGTGATCCGGGGCTGTGTGTACCGCACCAGTACCGGCATCAACAGTAACGTGATCGCCAAGAATGAGCGGCACCTGCTTATCGTAAAACGGATGATGCAGGGCTTTGTTTTCCAGTGCAGCACCGGAACAACGGCCGACAATGCTGTAATCTTCAACGCCATAGCGTTGCATCGCATCTTCTACCAATGCTTCGACCAGCAACAGACGCTCGGTACCGGCACCGGTATCGCACTGTACCAGCACATAATCCAGCTCGGCATTCAGGGAAACCGCCTGGTTCGCCGGCAGAGTCCATGGCGTGGTTGTCCAGATCACAACTGACGCAGCACCGTCGCCGGAAACACCATCAAAAGCACTAAGGAAATCAGACTCATCGACCGGCGCAAAACGCACATCGATCGCCAAAGAGAACTTATCCTGATACTCGACTTCGGCTTCGGCCAGCGCAGAACCACCAACGACACTCCAGTACACCGGCTTATAGCCTTTAACCAGATGACCGTTTTCAGCGATACGGCCCAGCGCGCGGATAATATTCGCTTCGGTATCGAAGTTCATGGTCAGGTATGGATTTTCCCAGTCACCCTGCACACCCAGACGGATAAAATCTTTCTTCTGTCCGGCAACCTGCCTGGCAGCATACTCACGACACTTCTTACGGAAGTCAGAGAAAGACAGCTTAACGCCAGCCTTACCATGTTTCTTCTCTACGTTATGCTCGATCGGCAGGCCGTGACAGTCCCAGCCCGGCACGTATGGTGCGTCAAAACCAGCCAAGGTACGTGACTTAACGATAATATCTTTGAGAATCTTGTTTACCGCATGACCGATATGAATATCACCGTTCGCATATGGAGGGCCATCATGCAGAATAAACTTTTCACGACCTGCGCTGATCTCACGAATCTTCTGGTACAGATCCATTTTCTGCCACTGTTTCAGCATCTGAGGCTCTTTCTGAGCCAGATTGCCGCGCATCGGGAACTTAGTATTGGGTAAGTTCAGTGTCGGTTTGTAATCGGTCATTATCGTTTCGCTTCTGGATCTGTTATTTGGCCTTAACGGCGCCTGCCAGGAAGTAATCCCTGACCTGTTTAATATCGGTTTCAATCTGCTGTTTTAGTTTATCCAGGCCCTCGAACTTCTGTTCCGGGCGGATATAAGCCTTAAACTCTACGCTCAGCAGCTGACCATAGAGATCGCCTTCAAAATCGAACAAATGCGCTTCCAGTACCGGCTGGGTACCATTCACTGTCGGGCGCATGCCGACATTACATATACCTTGCTCACTGATGCCCGCGCCTGTCACAGTCACCGCGTAAACGCCGGTTAACGGACAAGGAAAACGGTGCATCCGGACATTCGCAGTCGGCACGCCAAGCTGGCGCCCCAGTTGCTGGCCATACATGACCCGGCCACTGACCCGGTAGGGCCTGCCCAGCAACTGGCCGGCCAGCTCAAGCTCATTATTCAATAATGCTTTGCGTATCCGGCTGCTACTAACGCGCTCACCCATAACATCATAGGTTTCGGTATTGACCACGCTGAAGCCGTAACGTTCGCCACTCTGGCGCAGCATGTTGTAATCGCCACTGCGGTCACAGCCAAAGCGGAAATCATCACCGACCACAAAATGCTGAACCGCCAGCCCGTTGAGTAACAGGTCATGGACAAATTCATCGGCGGTCATGGAACGCAGCCGTTCATTAAAGGTCAGGCACAGCACCCGGTCTACACCCTGCTCGCGCAATAAACGCACTTTCTCATCAAAGCGGGTCAGCCGTGGCGGCGCTTTATCACCGCCAAAGAATTCGCGAGGCTGCGGCTCAAAGATGATGACGACGGTGGGTAACTCCAGCTCGGCACCTTTTCGCAGCACTTGTGCCAGCACCTGCTGGTGCCCCAGATGGACACCATCAAAGTTGCCTATCGTCGCGACACAGCCTTTGTGCTTGTCACGCAGATTGTGCAATCCTCGAATTAATTCCATGGCGTCCCGTATATCATCAGCAAACAAAAATTAGCGCGAAATTATACCTCAGAACCGAGCCTTGGAATACCACCTATTAGAATGGGCTGTCGAATCCGTTTGAGGCCTTAGAATACCAGCCATCCAGAAGCACCTGACGAATCCGTTGTTGTCCCTGGAACATCGGCTACCCGGAAGCACCTTTCGAATCCGTTCGCGGCCTTGGAATACCACCTATAAAGGCCTTAAAATGCCAGCTATCCAAAAGCACCCGACGAATCCACTTAATGCCGCAAATGACGCATCCGCAATCCAGCAGCAAGCAGTACTGCCACATACGCTAATCCGCCTCCCGCAACCAGAATTGTCATCTGCGTGATTCGCTGCCAGAGGTCGTATTCGAGCCACTCCAAGGGCGACCCCACCAGTAAGATAAGCACAAAAACAAGTGCGGTATTGGCGAGCAACATGCGCAGCAGCGTAGCTTTCCAACCCGACTGCCAAACGAAGACCCCCTCTTTTATCAGGCCACGCAACAACAGACCGGCATTGAGAAATGCAGACAGCGTCGTCGCCAGCGCCAGCCCGACATGATCCAACGGCCAGACCAGCATAAGGTTCAGCGCCATATTAACTACCATGGCGATAATACCGATACGCACTGGAGTCTTAGTATCCTGACGGGAGAAATACCCCGGCGCCAACACTTTGATCAGCATGAACGCTATCAGACCACAGGCATATGCCCGCAAACTCATCGCCGCCATGGTAACGTCCCGATCAGCCATCTCACCGTAGTGAAACAAAGTTGCTATCAGCGGCTCAGCCAGCACCAATAACGCCAGTGCGGCCGGCACACCGATCAGCAGCACCATGCGCATCGCCCAATCCAGAGTCCGGGCAAAGGAGTCGATCGATTTTTCGGCGTGACGGCGAGATAAACCCGGCAATATCACTGTCGCAATAGCAATGCCAAATACACCCAATGGCAGCTCCGCTAGCCGGTCTGAGTAATACAGCCAGGAAACACTGCCAATTTGCAGAAATGAAGCCAGCAGGGTATCCAGCAATAAATTGATCTGGCTCACCGAAACACCAAACAATGCTGGCACCATCAAGGTCATAATCCGGCGCACGCCTTCATGCTTAAAACCCAGCTTAGGACTTGGCAGCAGCTGAATACGCCACAGGAATGGCATCTGAAACAACAGCTGCACCGAGCCCGCAATTAACACTCCCAGCGCCAGTGCCATTACCGGCTGATCAAACAACGGCTGCAGCCAGATAGCGGCACCGATCAGGGAAAGATTCAGTAGCACCGGGGTAAACGCAGGGATAGCAAAACGCTCATAGCTATTCAACACGCTGCCAGCCAGTGCCGTCAGTGAGATCAGGAACAGGTAGGGAAAGGTAAAACGCAGCATCTCGACCGCCAGATCATAGCGCACCGGGTCATTGAGATAGAAACCCGGCGCAAATACTGCCGCTAAGACGGGAGCCCCCAGCACGCCCAGCCCCGTGACAAACAGCAACACCAGCCCCAGCGAACCGGTAACTCTATCCACCAGAGCCTTTACTGCCGACAGATCCCGCTGACTTCGATATTCAGATAACACTGGCACAAATGCCTGAGCAAACGCCCCTTCGGCAAACAAACGACGCAGAAAATTCGGAATTTTAAAGGCAACGAAAAAAGCATCCGCACTACTACCGGCACCAAAATAATTAGCCACCACAACATCCCTGGCCAGGCCCAATACCCGGGAGAGCATGGTCATCACTCCGACTATTGCACTTGAACGCAACAGACTGCGACTCCTCTTCTCTGTTACAGCCTGCTGGGTTTGCTTGTCGTTCAATGATCTATTCCCAAAAACCTATCGCTACGTAAGCTGCAAATAATACCGATTCAGTGGCAGAAATGCTCGTATACAGCATGATTCTCCTAATTCCGTGACAATCACAGAAGAACAGAGGTAATTAACAGGTATCTATTGACACCAGCGCCACAAACATGAATAATCTCGCGTCTTAAAAAACCGATGCTTTGATGTTTTAATAACCTTGCAGCATCGTTTGAACGATTAATTTACCTATACATTTAGAGGAGTCGGATTGTGGCTAATTCCGCAGGATCCCGTAAACGCGCTCGCCAAGCCGAGCAGCGCCGTCAGAACAACGCTGGTCTGCGTTCCATGGTTCGCACCTACGTTAAGAAAGTAGCAGCAGCTATCGAAAGCGGCGACCACGCTGCAGCGACTGCAGCATTTGTTGCAGCACAGCCAATTATGGACGGTGCAGTAAACAAAGGCCTTTTCAACAAGAACCAGGTTGCTCGTAAGAAGAGCCGCCTGAACGCTGAGATCAAAAAGCTGGCTGCATAAGCCTCTTTTTCAGCAATAAAAAAAACCGGCTATTGCCGGTTTTTTTGTGTCTGCGATTTACAAGAACTTAGGCTAATACTAAGTTGTCACGGTGAACCAGCTCCGCTTCACCAACAAATCCCAGTATCTGTTCGATATTACCGCTTGGCTGGCCGATAATTTTACGCGCATCATCAATGCCATAATTCACCAGACCCCGCGCGATTATCCGCTCCTGCTCATCCGTCAGCACAACCATCTCACCACGGGAAAAACTTCCCGACACTGAACGCACACCCGCCGGCAACAAGCTCTTGCCACGCTGCACTAATGCAGCCACAGCTCCGGCATCCAGAGTCAGCGTACCACGCGCCTGCAAATGACCTGCAATCCACTGCTTACGGGCCGCCATCGGCGTCTGCTCCGGCACCAGAACAGTGCCCAGGTCAGCCGCCTCACGTAAGCGCAGCAAAATATCATCTTCGCGCCCACTGGCAATAACCGTCACCGCACCGGAACGCGCCGCCAACCTGGCCGCACGCACCTTAGTTGCCATCCCACCCTGACCGAGACGACCACCATCACCCGCCATCGCATCAAGCGAACCATCGTCAGCCATCGCCTCACTGATCAGCGTCGCATCGGGATTGCTGCGCGGATCAGCGGTAAACAGACCATGCTGATCGGTCAGAAGAATTAAAGCATCCGCCTCGACCAGGTTTGCCACCAGGGCACCCAGCGTATCATTATCACCAAAGCGGATCTCTTTGGTAACAACCGTATCATTCTCATTCACCACCGGCACAACACCTACCGACAGCAAAGTACGTAAAGTTGCCTGAGCATTCAGATAACGTTTACGATTCGAGTGATCTTCATGGGTCAGCAAGATTTGCGCAGTATGCGTACTATGGCGCTGGAAATTGGTCTCATAGGCCTGCACCAATCCCATCTGACCCACCGCAGCAGCGGCCTGCAGCTTATAGATTTCATGGGGTCGGTTGACCCAGCCAAGACGCGAAATCCCCTCAGCAATAGAGCCGGAGGAAACAAGTACAATTTCAAGCCCGTCTGATTTCAGCTGCGCCAGCTGATCAACCCAACGCGCTATCGCCGACTGGTCAAGACCTTCGCCATCGTTTGTAAGCAACGCACTGCCGATCTTTACTACCCATCGACGAGCCGTCTTCAGTTTATTTCGCGCCTGACTCACCTGAGCTCACTCACTTATCAATGTTTTACGTATTCAACTTCAACGTCGTAATCATCGTCATCGAAATCATCAAAATCGTCGTCATTTTTACGCTTTTCACGAATTTCCTGGCGCATCTGCTCGATCCGCTCACGACCCTCGTGATCGATAAGCCGACGAATCTCCTGCTCCCGCTCAGCCAGCTCAGGATCTTCCAGCATAGCCTCCGCACGCGCATCCAGAAAACGCTGAATATCCTGCACCAAAGACTGAGTACCAAGCTTGTTGATAGCAGAGATCCGATAGACCGGACCTTCCCAGCCCAATGCATCGACCACCGCCTGACAACGCTCTTCCTGCTCATCTTCAGGCACCATATCCAACTTATTCAGTACCAACCAGCGCGGCTGATCAGCCAGCGTCGGACTGAATTTAGCCAGTTCATTCGCTATAACCTGCGCAGATTCCGCCGGAGTCACTTCATCCCACGGAGCCATATCAACAAGATGCAGCAAAATACGGTTACGCGCCAGATGCTTCAGGAAACGGATACCCAGACCAGCACCTTCCGCGGCCCCCTCGATAATGCCGGGAATATCTGCAATAACGAAGCTACGATGCTTCTCAGTTCGCACTACACCCAGGTTAGGCACCAGCGTGGTAAACGGGTAGTTAGCCACTTTAGGCTTCGCCGCGGAAACAGATCGTATAAAGGTCGACTTACCCGCATTCGGCAAGCCCAGCAAGCCCACATCGGCCAACACCTTAAGCTCAAGCTTAACGTTACGGGACTCACCCAGACTACCATTTGTAGTCTGCCGCGGAGCACGGTTCACACTGCTCTTGAATCGGGTATTGCCCAGGCCATGAAAACCACCCTGCGCAATCTTTTCTATCTGACCAATTTTCGTCATATCCGCTAACACCTCATCGGTATCAACGTCGATCACAGTGGTACCTACCGGCACCTTCAAAACCAGATCCTCACCCTTAGAGCCGGTGCAGTTGCGGCTTTGCCCGCCCTTACCATTATCAGCCTTATAACGTGGCACAAAGCGGAAATCAACCAGCGTATTCAGCGACTCATCCGCCTCAATGAATACCGAACCACCATCACCGCCGTCACCACCATCAGGACCACCTCTGGCAACATACTTCTCACGACGGAAACTCAGGGTACCATTACCACCCTTACCAGCTTCGATGGTTATCGTCGCTTCATCTACAAATTTCATTCTTACCTCCAGACACTCTATATCCAAGTGCGGAATTACGCGCCATACAAACTGGCTGTTGAAAATGCACCGTTCTATTCAGGATAGACTTTCAACAACAAGCTTAAGCAGACACCATAAACAAAAAAAGCCCCGCAACCGCGGAGCTTTTTTAACATAAAAGCCTGATTAAGCAGTTTCTACAGTGATGTATTTACGCTTTTGCGGGCCTTTAACAACAAACTTAACAACACCATCTGCCTTAGCAAACAGCGTGTGGTCTTTGCCAATACCTACGTTTTCACCAGCGTGGAACTTAGTGCCGCGCTGACGAACCAGGATGTTACCAGCAATTACTGCCTGACCACCGAAGCGCTTAACACCTAAGCGTTTCGACTCGGAATCGCGACCGTTACGGGTACTACCTGCTGCTTTCTTATGAGCCATTTCTCACTCTCCTATCAAACGGTCTTAGGCACTGATGCCTGTGATTTTTACTTCAGTGAAGTGCTGACGGTGACCCATCTGCTTCATGTGATGCTTACGACGCTTGAACTTCATGATATGAACTTTCTTAGCGCGTCCGTGGCTTACAACTTCAGCTGTAACCTTAGCACCTTCAACAACTGGCGCGCCGATTTTAACATCTTCGCCGTTAGCAACCAGCAGAACACGATCAAATTCAACATTTGAACCAGCTTCTACAGCCAGCTTTTCCAGCTTCAGCGTATGGCCTTCCTGAACTCGGTACTGCTTACCGCCGCTCACAATTACTGCGTACATTGTATTCTCCAATTTAAAACCCACCCTGCTACTAAGAATAAGACGCCTACTTTTAATGGCCTGACCATATGGTAGGGAGCGAATTTGGATAGGTTAGGGCGCGAGATTATATAGAAAGCTAACACCAGACTCAAGCACAAATCAACATATCAGGTGATTTTCTTGACACCCGGATACACACCCCCTAGCATGCGCGGATATAACTTTCTCAATAAATGATATCTGTCGCATGCAGCCACACCAGTTAAACCCTGTTATTGAGCCGCAATTTGAAGCGGTGAACCAGTACATCCTTAACCACCTGCATTCCGGCGTACCACTGGTCGAAAAGATCGGTCACTACATCGTAGAAAGTGGTGGCAAGCGTATCCGCCCGCTATTGGTACTGCTGGCCGCCAATGCCGCAGAGTACAAGGGTGAGGATCATATATCACTGGCCGCGGTCATCGAATTTATCCACACAGCAACCCTGCTGCACGACGACGTTGTGGACAACTCAGAACTGCGCCGCGGCAATGACACCGCCAACGCAAAATGGGGTAACGCTCCAAGCGTTCTGGTCGGTGACTTTTTATACTCCCGCGCCTTTCAGGTGATGGTTGAAATCGGCAGCATGGACGTGATGCAAGTCATCTCCAACGCTACCAACATCATCGCCGAAGGCGAAGTACTGCAACTGCTTAACGCTAAAAACCCTGATACGACCGAAGATGCCTATATGCAGGTCATTCTCGGCAAGACAGCGATGCTGTTTGAGGCCGCTACTGAATCTGGTGCCATCCTGGCCAACGCATCGCAAGAGCAACGCGAAGCACTACGCCTCTATGGTCGCCATATCGGCATCGCATTCCAGATCATCGACGATGTAATGGACTACCTCAGCACCGCTGAAGAGATGGGCAAAAACGTCGGCGACGACCTTGCCGAGGGCAAAGCGACACTACCCCTGATTCACGCCATGCGCGAAGGTAACGAAGAGCAACGACAGCTGATTCGCCAGGCGATTCGCAAAGGCGGCCTGGAAGACCTGCAACCTATAATGGATATAGTGCACTCGACCGGATCTATTGAATATTCCCGCAACACCGCATATGCCGAAGCAGACAAAGCAATTCAGGTACTTGATGCCCTGCCGGAGTCATCCTTCAAGGAGACCCTGAAGCAGCTTGCAGACCTGGCCGTTAAGCGTAAGAGCTAATAAAATCCTGTGGGAGCGGCACCCTCACCGCGAGGGCGCGCCTCCTACAATATTGCAGACTCTTTTGATCTACGAATAACGCGAAGCGTTATGTTTTATCCCGCAGAACGTAGATAGTTTCGGTTTCCATACGGCCCCCTTTACCCTCAACCTGTTCGCTATAAATCTTTTCAATCATAAAACGACCGCCATACAACTGACTCACTTCGTCCTGACTAACTGAAAAAGGCGGCCCCTGCGGCTCCTCAAACTCAAGCGTTATAAGCAGCATTGCGACCCCCGCCGGTAACTTTTCACACATTGCACGGGCATAGCGAACGCGCATCTCCGACGGAAAGGCGATCAGTGCTGCACGATCATAAACCCAGCTTAAGCCATCTAACTGCTCATGATTCAGATTGAAAAAATCACCACACAACAGCTCCAGACCATCAACCTCCCGCACCTGAAACTCACCCAACGATCGTGACTTAACGTTTAGCGCCTGCTCTGTAAAAAAAGCATCACAGGCAATATCACTCAACTCCACCCCTGCCACTTCATGCCCCTGCTCCCGCAACCAGAGCATATCCCGACTTTTACCACAGAGCGGCACCAACACCCGACCTTCGCCGGCAGTATTCAACGCGGGCCAGCCCCGCTGCAAGAAAGGATTTACCTGTTCAAGATGGAAACCGATCCGCCCGGATTCCCAACGTTCATGCCAAAATTCACTTTTCATTCGCGCTAAACCCCAGATATATGCCTTGTCTACCGTCTTTTTCCGCTTTTATGTAACACAATTCGTGATACTGAGCGCCTAACCCGGTATAATCACGCAATATTTTGGCTAAAAAAACAATGGATATACAGCTCAAATGACTAAACCTTCCTCATTCAATCGAGAAGAACTTCTTCAATGCGGTAACGGCGAAATGTTCGGCGAGGGCAATGCACGACTGCCTGTCGGCAACATGCTGATGATGGATCGCGTGACTATGATCACCGGCGAAGGCGGAAAATATGGCAAAGGCTATATCGAAGCAGAGCTGGATATCCATCCTGACCTGTGGTTCTTCGACTGCCACTTCCCTACCGACCCGGTTATGCCTGGCTGCCTGGGACTGGACGCTATGTGGCAGATCGTTGGCTTCTATCTTGGCTGGCGCGGCAACAAAGGTCGCGGTCGCGCACTGGGTTCCGGCGAAGTAAAGTTCACCGGTCAGATCCTGCCTACCGCTAAGAAAGTAACCTACCGTATCGACCTGTCACGCGTTATTGAGCGTAAACTGGTAATGGGTATCGCTGATGGTTCAGTTTCCGTCGATGGCCGCGAGATCTACACCGCTAAAGATCTGCGTGTTGGTCTGTTCGTATCTACCGATAGCTTCTGATCAACCGCTGCCTGTGATCCAGGCAGCCGATCAGCTGTACCGATCTAATAATTTTTAAAGAGGGCATCCTATGAGACGTGTCGTTGTTACCGGAATGGGCATCGTGTCTTGCCTGGGCACAGATAAAGAAACCGTTTTGGATTCGCTGCAACAGGGCCGTTCCGGCATCAAGTTCCAGGAAGAATACAAAGAGATGGGGTTCCGCAGCCAGGTCGCTGGCAGCGTTGATCTGGACTACACCGATCTGATCGATCGTAAACTGGTTCGCTTTATGGGCGATGCTGCGGCATACGCTTATCTGTCTATGGATCAGGCTATCAAGGATGCCGGTCTGAGCGAAGACCAGGTTTCCAACGTCCGTACCGGCCTGATCGCCGGCTCCGGTGGCGCATCATCCGCCGATATCGTTGAAACCGCTGACATTCTGCGCAACAAAGGTGTTCGCCGTGTAGGCCCATACCGTGTTACCCGCACCATGGGAAGCACTGTTTCGGCTTGCCTGGCAACCCCTTTTAAAATCAAGGGCGTTAACTACTCCATCACCTCTGCTTGCGCAACCAGCGCCCACTGCATTGGTAATGCCATGGAGCAGATCCAGCTGAACAAACAGGACATCGTATTTGCCGGCGGCGGTGAAGAACTGCACTGGTCTCTGAGCGTTATGTTTGACGCGATGGGCGCACTGTCCAGCAAGTACAACGATACACCTGAGAAAGCTTCCCGCGCTTACGATGCAAACCGCGATGGTTTCGTTATCGCAGGCGGTGGCGGCATGCTGGTTCTGGAAGAACTGGAACACGCTAAAGCCCGTGGCGCTAAGATCTATGGCGAGCTGGTTGGCTACGGTGCAACATCCGACGGTTACGATATGGTAGCTCCGTCCGGTGAAGGTGCTGTGCGATGCATGAAGCAGGCGATGAGCACTGTTGATGGCAGCATCGACTACATCAACTCTCACGGCACTTCTACACCTGCAGGCGACATCCAGGAGCTGAAGGCAATGAAAGAAACCTTTGGTTCTGACATGCCTCCGGTAAGCTCTACCAAGTCACTGACCGGTCACTCACTGGGCGCTACCGGCGTTCAGGAAGCTATCTACAGCCTGCTAATGATGGAAAACAAATTCATCTGCGCATCAGCTAACGTAGATGAGCTTGACCCTGAAGCAGCTGGACTGCCTGTTGTTACCGAACGTAAAGACAACGTTGATCTGCAACGCGTTATGTCTAACAGCTTCGGCTTCGGCGGCACTAACTCGACACTGGTATTCCAGAAATTCGAAGGCTGATCATCTGATAGCCAGGCATAAAAAACCCGCCATCTGGCGGGTTTTTTATTATTCATTTCTCTATCAAACGATTACTCGCTTACTACTTTCAAATCACGCATCTGAGCCTCCAGCCAACCTGCTGAGTCGGTATGAATCTCATCAACACTACGATCAACCGAAGCAACCGGTTTACCAATTCGCACAGTGACTGTGCCGGGATATTTAACATAGCTCTTGCCCGGCCAGAACAAACCCGCATCATGCGCCAGCGGCACAACAGGCACCTGACCGCTCGCCGCCAGCATCGCACCGCCTTTATTAAACTTCCCCATCTTACCGGTTTCAACCCGGGTACCCTGAGGAAAGATCACCACATTGATGCCTTCCTCAAGACGCTCTTTACCCTGAGTCAGCAACTGCTTCAAAGCACCACGACGCTTACTACGGTCTAAGGCGATCGGTTTCAACATACCCAACGCCCAGCCAAAGAAAGGTATCTTCAGCAGCTCCTGCTTCAATACCGCGCTTTGCGGACGAATCAACGTCTGCAGGAACAAGGTTTCCCACTCACTGGAGTGATTCGCCACGACGACGTAAGCACTGTCCTGTGGTAAATTTTCACGCCCCTCAACCCGATACTTCACACCGCAACAAAGCCTCAGCCAAAACATACTGAAATAATTCATCAGGGTGAACAGCTTAAACCGTGGACGGAATGGCAGCATCCATCCTATCAGCACACAAAAAGCAGCAAACACCAGAGTTACCGGATAGAAGCCTATATAGAAAAGAGTGGCTCGCAAATACAACAAAGGCGTTGGTTTCTTAGTCATAATCTGTTCACAATCCTGTCCGGCGATAACACCCGCCTCTACTGTTGGTTTCAAGCTTCCACCTTCCAGTGACCACTCTTACCACCCTTCTTTTCCAGCAACTTTATGTCGGAGATAATCATCCCCTTGTCTACTGCCTTACACATGTCGTAGATAGTCAGCCCGGCAACAGAAGCCGCAGTGAGCGCCTCCATCTCGACACCAGTCTGCCCCGCCAGCTTACAAGTTGCTGTAATCAGAATAGTATTACTATCCTGCCGAGGCTCCAGCTCAACCGTAACCTTACTCAGCATCAGTGGGTGGCACAGAGGTATCAGATCAGAGCAGCGCTTGGCTGCCTGAATACCCGCGATACGGGCAACCGCCAGAACATCCCCTTTCTTATGCTCACCACCGACGATCATCTGTAAAGTTTCCGGCAGCATAGTCACAACCGACTGAGCAACCGCTTCACGGGTGGTCACAGCCTTTTCGGACACATCAACCATGTTAGCATGGCCATTTTCATCAATATGGGTCAGACGGCTCATAGCGCCTCCTGCAGTTTATTTTTGTTAATTACCGGATTGGCATACATTTGCCGTAAAATTTCAGCCGCCGCGGGTTCAAGACCATCAACACGCTGGGCAAACAAGTCGCGATCCCGCGCTGATATCTCTACCGACTCATCGCCTGCGGCGATCAGGTTTGACGGATGCAGGTGATAATTTGTAATAATCTGACGATCGATCTCTGCTGCCAGCTCATCGGGATTATCGATACCCGTGATAACTTCACCAAACGCCAGATGAACATGACCCTTATCACCTGTAATGCCGGTCACGATACTTTCGATATCTTCAAATTGAGATTTCTCATAACTGCCACCATCCTGCTTAGCACTCAGCTCATTCGCCTTAGCCCGATCACAGGGGTCGTACTCATAAGAGATCGACACCGGGACAATCTTGACCCGCTCGAGAAACTCTTCAAAGCTACGCTGTTTACGGTGCGACATATAGAACATCTTCAGTATCGCCGGATCGGTTGAATCATTACCATCCTTCGCCCGACCTTCGCGCTGAGCGATCCAGACACTCTGCTCATCCTGCACCAGTGAGTGATCAATATAGCCCGATAACTGCCCCAGCGCAGAGAGCATCTCCCGACCTTTTGCGGAACGATTAACGATAAAGCTTTTATTCAGACGCATCAGATCAGAAACATATGACTTGCTCAGCAGGTTATCACCGATAGCAATACGCACTGTATCCATATCACTTTTGTAAAAAAACCAGTTTACAAAAGCCGGATCCATCGCAATATCGCGGTGATTCGAGACAAAAAGATAAGCTTCGCCCGACTCCAGATTATCAAAACCACTACAGCTCAACTTAGTTGTAGAACGGGCAATCATCTTTTCCATATAGCTGGCAACAAGGCTCTGAAACCCTGCAACAGTCGTTATATCACCCATTTTCTGGGCTAGAAAGATGCGCACAACCGGCTTCAGCAACCAGCCCAGCAGGCCGGCCATATTAGGAAACTGATAACGGGTAATCGCTGAAATCAATTCATCATCGCGAAGTAATCGGTTCAGTACATCACTTATCTCACTATCATGGTAAGGACGAATATTCTGATACGGATCATTTTTAGCGCTATCGGCCATCAAGCCTCCTCAGGCAATACGGGTCTGTAGGAAAGACGCTATTTTACCGGGTGATCGAGATAATTTCAGCGCAGAATGCCAAACTTTATTGATTAAGATTGTTACAGCAGGTGAAAACCGGCTCAGCCGCCAGTCATATTCATAAAGCGCACTATCTGCGGCTCATCATCGAGCGAGAAAGTATGCTCTTCTGGCTTAAGATCCATCGCCTGAATCAGATGCTGTTGAAGCACCTGCGGATCATTAGGATGCTCCCGTAACACCTGGCGGATATCCATAGAATGCTCATTCCCCAGACAAAGCAACAAGCGCCCCTCCACGGTCATGCGCACACGATTACACTCACTACAGAAGTTATGACTATGGGGCGAGATAAAGCCGACCCGGCTACCACTGTCAGGCATCCGGTAATAACGTGACGGTCCGCCGGTTTTTTCAGTCGAGGGGAGCAACTCATACTGCTGCGAGATAATCTCGTGCAATTCGTCGCTGGAACAGTAAGCCTCGGCCCGGTCATGCTCGGTTATCGCCCCCAGAGGCATCTCTTCAATAAAGGTAATATCGAGCCCTTTACTGCAGGCATAATCAACAAGATCAATCACCTCATCATCATTACGCCCCTTCAATACCACAGCATTAAGCTTAATACGCTCAAACCCGGCAGCAATTGCGGCATCGATACCCGCCAGTACTTTATCCAGCTTACCAGTCCGGGTCAGACGCTTAAACTTATCGGCCTGCAGGCTATCAAGACTGATATTAAGACGATCAACACCCAGCCGCTTGAGGTCTTTTGCCATTACCGGCAGCTGCGAACCATTCGTCGTGATAAGCAACTCTGCCGGCAATTTTCCCAGACGCTCTATCAACGTCAGGATACCTTTACGCACCAAAGGCTCGCCGCCAGTCAGGCGAATCTTATTAACCCCCAGCTCAACAAAAGCACTGGCTACCTGATACAGCTCTTCGAGTGATAATACATCACTGCGCGGCAGAAACTGCATCTCTTCCGCCATACAATAAACACAGCGGAAGTCACAACGATCGGTAACCGACAGACGCACGTATTCGACCCGGCGACCAAAACGGTCAACAAGCTGACTGGTGTTCTGCACGTCTGATTTTTTACTCATAATTGTTCTGGTATCTACTGTCTGTTTAGGCAAGAATATACCCGATCATTTTAATCGGTTATTACACAAAATATAAGGCCTGCCCCACAATGTACATGGTACTTAAGCATACCCACATGACCTGCGCTGCTCTTAGCATCCTATTCTTCACCATCCGCGGCTACTGGATGCTGACCGATTCAGACAGACTGCAGCAGCGCTGGGTAAAGATCACACCACATATAATCGATACCCTGTTACTGGCCAGCGCCATCGCTCTGACCATAACGCTGTCACAATATCCGCTAAGCCACGACTGGCTTACCGCCAAGGTAATTGCTCTACTTGCGTATATAGTCTTCGGAGCGATCGCACTGAAAAGAGGGAAGACCAAAGCAATCAGGACATTCGCCCTGATCCTGGCCTGGTCGAGCGTGGCATATATTGTCTGGGTTGCCCGCTACCACTACCCATGGCCGTGGCAACTGATGTAATAACAAGGCACTACAAGCAATACCCTTAACCGAATCAGACTCTAGTCGCCATCAAGCTGATTGCGACGCTTCCTGCTCCTGATACTGCAGCTTGATCATACTGATCAGCTCGTGCCGCCATGGAATCTGACGAATACCAAAGGCATTCAACAACTTAGAACAAACCAGCACCGAAGACTCAGGCCGTTCCGCATCCTGACTCTGCTGCGCAGAGCTGATCGCAGTCAGCTGCTCTGCTCTAAGCTTCTCATACTGCCCGGCAGCCGCGAGTACCGCCTCAGTGAAGCCATAGCGGGAAGTAACTTCGGCACCACAATAATGATAGGTACCCCAGTTTTCAGCTCCATTATGGATCTGCTTCAGCATCGCAAGAATAACCCGGGCAATATCAGCCGCAGAGGTTGGACAGCCGCGCCGGTCATCAACCGCTGCGATGCTCTCCTGCTCCCGGGCCTGCTTTAGTGCCCGCTGCATAAAATTATCACCGTAGGTACTGAATACCCAGCTTACGCGTAAAATTATATGTTGAGGCAGTGCCGCACGAAGCAATTCTTCGCCACGCCATTTGCTGTCACCATATACTCCTAAGGGAGATGCTTCATCATCTTCGGTGTAGCCACTCTGATAGTGTCCATCAAACACATAGTCTGATGAAAGATGAAACAACGGCACTGCCAGCTGACCACAAACCAGGGCAAGATTTTCAACCGCCTGGGTATTTAGCGCGTAGCAACGATCCTGTTCAGACCCGACCTGATCCACCGCATTAAAACCGGTGGTATTTATTACATAATCCGGCAGGTGCAGGTCCAGCTGATGCTGAACTGCTGCCAGATCACTGATATCCAACTGCTTATCAGATAGTGCGATCACATCAAAAAAGGGATCAGCAGCAGCGGCCAGGCTCAAAAAATAACCGATCTGACCATCTACTCCCGTTATCAGGACTTTAGCCGGACGGGTCAAAAATTCCTGCACCATAGATCAACCAACCCTGTCAGAATGGGATATCGTCGTCGAAGTCATCCATGCCAGGGGCAGGCTGAGGTGCAACGTTTTGCTTTGGCTGCTGGTTTTGCTGGTTTTGTTGATAACCCTGCTGTGGCGCTTGCTGCTGATATTGCTGCTGTGGAGCCTGCTGTTGAGGAGCCTGCTGCGGTTGTTGTTGCTGATAACCCTGCTGCGGAGCTTGCTGCTGCGGCGCCTGCTGCTGATAACCACCGGACTGTGACTGCTGCTGGAAACCGCCTTCGCTGCGACCATCAAGCATCTGCATTTCGCTGGCAACAATCTCAGTTGTATAGCGATCCTGACCGCTCTGATCCTGCCACTTACGGGTACGCAGAGATCCTTCCAGATAAACTTTAGAACCCTTTCGCAGGTACTCACCGGCAATCTCCGCAAGACGGTTGAAAAACACCACTCGATGCCATTCAGTACGCTCCTGCTGTTGCCCGGTATTCTTATCTTTCCATGATTCTGAAGTCGCCACAGTGATGTTGGTTACTGCGTTGCCGCTTGGCAAATATTTGGTTTCCGGGTCATTGCCCAGGTTGCCAATCAGAATGACTTTGTTAACACCACGTGCCATTGATCTCTCCAGTGCTCTTGTTCATTTCAACCCGACGGTCATTTATCGGGCCGGGTTCAGATAGCATTACAGCATACCATATTTATGCCGTTTAAAAGGCTATATTTCTCGCTTAATCAGGTGTTGGTTACGACGATAAATCTCTATAATTGATCCTTTTGCATCACTGTCAGGTAAGCAGATGGATAAGATACTTGTACGCGGCGCCAGAACCCACAACCTGAAGAATATCGACATCGAGCTTCCCCGGGATAAACTGGTAGTCATCACTGGCCTGTCCGGTTCAGGTAAATCATCGCTGGCCTTCGACACCTTATATGCCGAGGGACAACGACGTTACGTGGAATCACTATCCACCTACGCTCGCCAATTCCTGTCGGTAATGGAAAAACCCGATGTCGATCATATTGAAGGACTCTCACCGGCGATCTCTATCGAGCAAAAGTCGACTTCCCACAACCCTCGCTCGACCGTCGGCACTATCACCGAAATCTACGACTACCTGCGACTTTTATTTGCCAGGGCAGGAGAACCACGCTGCCCCGACCACGACCTGCCACTAGCCGCACAAACTGTTAGCCAAATGGTAGACCAGGTACTAGCCCTGCCAGAAGGGACTAAGTTAATGCTGCTCGCTCCAGTCATCCAGGGCCGGAAAGGTGAGCACTTACACACTATCGGTGAACTAAGGGCACAAGGCTTCGTACGCGCCCGAGTCAATGGCATCGTAGTGGATATCGATAGCATTCCGGAATTGGACAAGAACAAGAAACATGATATCGAAGCGGTAGTGGATCGCTTTAAAGTTCGTGATGATATGCAGATCAGACTGGCGGAATCATTTGAAACCGCACTGAATATGACCGACGGTATCGCCACAGTCAGTTACATGGACGGCGACGGTGATGAGCTTGTATTCTCAGCCCGCTTTGCCTGCCCCAAGTGCGGCCACAGCATCCAGGAACTTGAACCCCGATTATTCTCATTCAACAACCCTCACGGCGCCTGCTCGGCCTGTGACGGCCTGGGTGTAAAGCAATTCTTTGATCCTAAAAAAGTTGTCAGCGATGACAGCCTGACACTCTCAGAAGGCGCTATACGGGGCTGGGACCGTCGCGCACTGTATTATTTTCAGCAACTCAAAGCCGTAGCCGAGCATTACAGCTTCGATATGGACACCCCGTTCAGTCAGCTGAAACCAAAACAGCAGCAAGCTATATTGAACGGCAGCGGAAAGGAAAACATCTCTTTTCGCTACCTCAATGACCGCGGCGACATCATAAGCAAGTCCCACCCTTTCGAGGGCGTTCTTAACAATCTGCAACGGCGCTACAAAGAAACAGAATCCGATATGGTGCGCGAGGACCTGTCCAAGTACATTAACATGCAGGAATGCCCATCCTGTAGCGGAAGCCGCCTACGCCGCGATGCCCGACACGTATTTATCGACAAAGAGACGCTGCCGGAACTGGTACGACTATCAATCGGCGACAGCTGCACCTACTTTGAACAACTCAGCCTGCCCGGCAAGCGCGGCGAGATAGCCGAAAAAATACTCAAAGAGATCCGCTTGCGCCTGGAGTTCCTGGTCAACGTTGGACTAGATTACCTGTCGCTTGAACGCAGCGCCGACACTCTGTCCGGCGGCGAAGCTCAGCGCATCCGTCTGGCCAGCCAGATCGGCGCCGGACTGGTCGGCGTTATGTATATTCTCGACGAGCCCTCTATCGGTTTGCACCAGCGCGATAATGAAAGGCTGCTAAAAACTTTGATTCACCTGCGGGACCTTGGCAATACCGTCATCGTCGTCGAGCACGATGAAGACGCAATACGACTGGCAGACTACGTTGTCGACATTGGTCCCGGGGCTGGCATCCACGGCGGCGAAATCGTTGCGCAAGGCACACCAGAGCAGCTGTTACAATCGGAGAACTCAATGACCGCCGACTACCTGTCAGGGCGGCGTAAAATTGAAGTCCCAGCCGAAAGACATAAGCCTGACGAACGCTGGCTTAAGCTGCACGGCGCAACAGGCAACAACCTGAACGGTGTAAACCTCGACATCCCACTTGGCCTTCTCACCTGCGTTACCGGAGTATCAGGCTCAGGAAAATCAACACTGATAAACGGCACTTTATATCCGCTCGCAGCCACCGAACTAAACAATGCCACCACACTGGAAGCAGCACCCTACAAAAAGGTTGATGGCCTGGATCTGCTCGACAAAGTGATCGATATCGATCAGAGTCCGATTGGACGCACTCCGCGTTCGAACCCTGCAACCTATACCGGAATTTTCACACCGATTCGCGAACTGTTTGCAGGCACTCAGGAATCACGTTCCAGAGGCTATAAACCCGGCCGCTTTAGCTTCAACGTTAAAGGCGGTCGCTGTGAAGCCTGTCAGGGCGATGGCGTGATCAAAGTTGAGATGCACTTCCTGCCAGATGTCTATGTACCTTGTGATGTCTGCAAAGGCAAACGCTATAATCGAGAGACCCTCGAGGTAAAATACAAAGGCAAGAGTATCCACGAAGTACTTGAGATGACAGTAGAGGACGGACGTGAATTCTTCGATGCTATCCCTGCCCTGTCGCGCCGCCTGCAAACCCTGATTGATGTAGGCCTGTCGTACATCCGCCTTGGCCAGGCAGCGACAACCTTGTCCGGCGGTGAAGCGCAACGGGTTAAGCTGGCTAAAGAGCTGAGTAAGCGAGATACCGGCAAAACCTTATACATTCTGGATGAGCCTACCACCGGCCTGCACTTCTACGATATCCAGCAACTGCTGAACGTCCTGAATAGACTACGCGATCACGGCAACACGATAGTAGTCATCGAGCACAACCTGGACGTTATCAAGACCGCCGACTGGATCGTTGACCTCGGCCCTGAAGGCGGCGTTAAAGGCGGCATGATTATCGCCACGGGAACGCCTGAAGCGGTAGCGGAAAAGCCTCAGTCTTATACAGGGCAGTTCCTTAAACCGATGCTCAATCAGTCTTAGCCTGGAAGATAATTAAAAAACGCCCGCTCGGGCGTTTTTTTTTCACTTTTTCTAGCCACGAGCAAGGAAGGCTTGCCTTCCGTCTAGCAAGTCGAACTTATTCGACGATCTAGCTACTGTTTTTTAGACAATAAAAAACCCGGCGCAAGGCCGGGTTTTTTTAAGAACACTGAAGATTAATCTTCAGAAGTATCTTCAACCATTGCAGCGTCTGCTGGACGGTCAACTAGTTCAACCAGAGCCATCGGCGCGTTGTCACCAGTACGGTATCCACATTTCAGAATGCGAATGTAACCGCCTGGACGACCTTCGTAGCGAGGACCCAGTTCGTTAAACAGTTTACCAACAGCTACTTTGCTGCGAGTACGGGCAAAAGCCAGACGACGGTTTGCAACCGTGTCATTCTTTGCCAGTGTGATCAGTGGCTCAGCAACACGACGCAGCTCTTTAGCTTTAGGCAGCGTGGTCTTGATAAGCTCATGTTCAAACAGGGACACTGCCATGTTTTTGAACATTGCCTTACGGTGTGCACTTGTACGGTTAAAGTGCCGACCTGATTTACGATGACGCATCTTTAATTCCTTGCCAAACTATTCAGTTTAAAACCACTGATCAGGAAGCGACTTTATCGTCGTTTCTGATGCTCGCAGGCGGCCAATTTTCAAGGCGCATACCCAGAGACAGACCCTTAGACGCCAAAACATCTTTGATCTCTGTCAGAGATTTCTTACCTAAGTTCGGAGTCTTAAGCAGTTCTACTTCGGTACGCTGAATCAGATCACCGATATAGTAGATCTGTTCTGCCTTGAGGCAGTTGGCGGAACGTACAGTCAGCTCCAGATCATCAACCGGACGCAACAAGATCGGATCGATCTCTGGCTCTTCCGGCTCATCGTTAACCTGATCCTTACCACCTTCCAGATCTACAAATACAGCCAGTTGCTGCTGCAAAATAGTTGCAGCGCGACGGATGCACTCTTCCGGATCGATAGTACCATTGGATTCAATGTCAATAACCAACTTATCCAGGTCTGTACGCTGCTCTACACGAGCACTCTCAACTACATACGACACCAGGCGAACCGGGCTGTAGGTAGCATCAAGCAGTAAACGGCCGATAGTCCGAGACTCGTCTTCATCAGATACACGCGCGTCAGCTGGTACGTAACCACGGCCGCGAGCGATCTTCAGTTGCATGTTAAGGCTTGCACCTTCGCTCAAATGAGCGATGACATGCTCAGGATTAGCGATTTCAACGTCCTGGTTAAGCTGAATATCAGCTGCAGTAACAGGACCTGCTTCGCTTTTCGACAGAGTCAGGGTAGCTTCGTCGCCGTTATGCAACGCAACTGCAACACCCTTCAGGTTGAGCAGGATTTCGATAACGTCTTCCTGCACACCTTCAATGGTGCTGTACTCATGCAATACACCTTCCATCTCTACTTCAGTGATGGCACAGCCAGGCATTGAAGAGAGAAGGATGCGGCGTAGCGCATTACCCAGCGTGTGGCCAAAGCCGCGCTCCAGTGGTTCTAGAGTAACTTTTGCACGAGTCGTACTAATCTCCTGAACGTCGATATGACGGGGGCTTAGAAACTCGTTTACTGAACGCTGCATAGTTCCACCAATTAAGAAGTCAATTATTACTTAGAGTACAGTTCTACAATCAGCTGCTCGTTGATGTCAGCAGACAGATCGCTACGCTCTGGCAGGGACTTGAAAGTACCTTCCATCTTCGCAGAATCAACTTCTACCCACTCAACAGCGGTACGCTGAGAAGCCAGTTCAAGTGCGTTTTTAATACGCAGCTGAGTCTTAGACTTTTCACGTACTGCAACCACGTCACCAGACTTAACCTGGAAAGACGGGATATTTACAGACTGACCGTTAACCGTAATCTGGCGATGGGAAACTACCTGACGTGCTTCTGCACGGGTAGAGCCAAAGCCCATACGATAGACAACATTGTCTAGACGCCCTTCCAGCAACTGAAGAAGGTTAGTACCAGTCGCACCAGAGCGACGGGCTGCTTCTTTGTAGTAGCCGCGGAATTGCTTTTCAAGAACGCCGTAAGTACGACGAACTTTCTGTTTTTCACGAAGCTGTAGACCGTAGTCAGATAACCGACCTCTACGAGCACCGTGTACACCTGGAACATTTTCAGCTTTACACTTACTGTCCAGCGCGCGTACACCGCTCTTCAAGAAAAGGTCAGTACCTTCACGGCGAGACAGCTTACATGTTGGTCCTATATAACGAGCCATATTATTACTGTCTCCGGTTTAAACGCGACGTTTCTTCGGTGGACGACAACCGTTGTGAGGAATCGGTGTCACATCCGTGATGTTGTTAACCTTGTAGCCACAAGCGTTCAATGCACGCACTGCGGATTCACGGCCTGGGCCTGGGCCCTTAACAAAAACGTCTAGATTCTTTAGACCATACTCTTGAGCAGCTACACCCGCACGTTCCGCAGCTACCTGAGCCGCGAATGGTGTACTCTTACGAGAACCACGGAAGCCGGAGCCGCCCGCAGTTGCCCAACTCAGGGTATTGCCCTGACGATCAGTAATTGTAATGATCGTGTTGTTAAAAGAAGCGTGGATGTGAGCGAATCCGTCAACAACCTGCTTTTTAACCTTCTTACGTGTGCGATTACCTGGCTTAGCCATACTGGAAATTCCTATCGCTTACCACTTACTTACGGATTGGCTTACGTGGACCCTTACGGGTACGCGCATTAGTTTTAGTGCGCTGACCACGAAGAGGCAGACTGCGACGATGGCGCAGACCACGATAACAACCAAGATCCATCAAGCGTTTGATGTTCATGGATACTTCACGGCGAAGATCACCTTCAACTGTCAACTTGGCGATTTCGCCACGTACTGTATCCAGTTGTTCTTCTGACAAATCTGCAATTTTAGTGGTTTCTTCAATACCACAAGTTGTGCAGAGTTCCTTCGCTGTAGTGCGGCCAATTCCGAAGATGTAAGTCAATGAAATTACCGCATGCTTATTGTCAGGAATATTGACGCCAGCTATACGGGCCATTCAATTTACTCCAACTCTTTAGCATGCACCTGTCTAAATAACAGGTACTGCAAATACTTCTATTAATGGAAGGCGCGAGATTCTACCCTTTGATCAAAAATAAATCAAGGGCTCGCGCCAACCACTCCCAGACCAGGCTTAATTAACCCTGGCGCTGCTTGTGTCGTGGTTCAACTTTGCAGATTACTCGCAAAGTACCGTTACGACGTACGATCTTGCAGTTACGGCAGATTTTCTTTACAGATGCACGTACTTTCATGATCAACTCCAATAGCAGGGTCTAGCGCAGCAGGCCAGCACCACCACCTTTAAGATTCGACTTTTTCATCAGGGAATCATACTGATGAGACATCATATGCGATTGCACTTGTGCCATGAAATCCATCACAACAACAACTACGATCAGCAGCGACGTTCCACCAAAGTAGAAAGGCACATTCCAGGCTACCACCAAAAACTGCGGCATCAAGGAAACAGCGGTAATGTACAGAGCACCGAACAGCGTAAGGCGACCAAGAACATTATCGATGTACCGAGCAGATTGCTCCCCTGGGCGAATACCCGGGATGAATGCACCAGATTTCTTCAGATTATCAGCAACATCTTTCGGATTGAAAACAATCGCGGTGTAGAAGTAACAGAAGAAAATGATACAAACAGAAAACAGCAGAATGTACAGCGGCTGACCCGGACCCAGCGCTAAAGCGACATCCTGTAGCAATTCCATACCTTCCGTCTGACCAAACCATTGGCCAAGCGATGCAGGGAACAGCAAAATACTAGAAGCGAAGATCGGCGGAATAACACCGGCCATATTGACCTTCAGCGGCAGATGACTGGTCTGTGCAGCATACATACGACGCCCCTGCTGGCGCTTTGCATAGTTAATGGTAATACGGCGCTGACCGCGCTCCATAAACACAACAAAACCAACAGTGGCGATCGCCAGCACAGCAATGGCCAGCAGCGCCAGGATGTTTAAATCACCCTGACGAGCTGCTTCAAAGGACTGACCGATTGCACTAGGCAGACCGGCCACAATACCCGCGAAGATCAGAATCGAGATACCGTTACCGATACCACGCTCAGTTACCTGCTCACCTAGCCACATCAGGAATACTGCACCAGACACCAATGTCACAACTGCTACAAAGTAGAAGCTGGCATCCGCACTGAAGGCAATACCCTGATTAGCCAGGCCAACCGCCATACCAAACGACTGTACAGTCGCCAGGATAACAGTACCGTAGCGGGTATACTGATTGATCTTACGACGACCAGCTTCACCTTCCTTCTTCAACTGTTCGAGCGTAGGACTGACAACAGTCATCAGCTGCATGATGATCGATGCTGAAATGTACGGCATGATACCCAAAGCTAGGATACTCATACGTTCCAGCGCACCACCGGAGAACATGTTGAACAGACTCAGGATCGTGCCCTGATTCTGATCGAAAAGTTGTGCCAGACGATCAGGATTGATACCAGGTACCGGAATATGCGCACCGATACGGTATACAATGATCGCAATCAGAACGAACAACAGGCGCGACTTAAGCTCGCCTAAGCCGTTCTGACTTCCTGCTGGTACTGGTCCTTTCTTAGCCATTTATTCCTCGACTTTTCCGCCTGCAGCTTCAATTGCAGCCAGCGCGCCCTTGGTCACTTTAAGACCTTTGACGGTGACTGCCTTGTTGATCTCACCAGACAGAATCACACGCGCACGCTTGATACTGTTCTTGATGATATCGGCGTTCTTCAGTGCTTCCAGATCGATTACGTCAGCATCGATCTTAGCCAGTTCGTTGAGACGAATCTCAGCAACGAACGGTGCCTGGCGCGAAGTAAAACCAAACTTCGGCAGACGACGTTGCAAAGGCATCTGACCGCCTTCGAAACCTGGCTTAACAGAACCACCAGAGCGGGATTTCTGACCTTTATGGCCACGACCACCGGTTTTACCCAGGCCGGAACCAATACCGCGGCCAACGCGCTTTGCAGCGCTCTTAGAACCTTCGGCAGGACTAAGTGTATTAAGACGCATAACGGACTCCTTATTCGCCTTCTACACGAACCATGTAGTTTACTTTGTTGATCATGCCGCGAACGGAAGGAGTATCTTCCACTTCGACAGTATGACCGATACGGCGCAGACCAAGACCCTTAACGCACTCTTTGTGCTTAGGGAGCTTACCGATGGTGCTGCGTACAAGTGTAACCTTGAGAGTAGATGCCATCGTTAATTACCCCAGAATCTCGTCAACGGATTTACCACGCTTAGCAGCAACATCTTCAGGAGATGTCATGCCAGCCAGGCCGTTGATAGTTGCGCGAACAACGTTTACCGGATTGGTAGAGCCGTAGCACTTAGCCAGTACGTTGTGTACACCAGCAAGTTCAAGTACGGCACGCATCGCGCCACCGGCGATTACGCCAGTACCTTCAGATGCTGGCTGCATGTATACCTTAGAAGCACCGTGACGGGCTTTAATAGGGTATTGCAGCGTAGTACCGTTCAGATCAACGCTGATCATGTTACGACGCGCTTGCTCCATCGCTTTTTGAATAGCAACAGGGACTTCGCGTGATTTACCACGTCCGAAGCCTACGCGGCCATTTCCGTCACCAACAACAGTAAGGGCTGTGAAACCGAAAATACGACCACCCTTAACTACTTTGGCAACACGGTTAACCTGTACAAGTTTCTCTTGCAGGTCACCGTCTTTCTGATCGTGATTTGCCATTGTCAAACCCCTTAGAATTCCAGGCCGCCTTCACGGGCTGCATCTGCCAATGCTTTAACACGTCCATGGTATTTAAAACCAGAACGGTCGAAAGCAACCTTAGTCACGCCAGCGTCTTTCGCACGCTGAGCGATCAATGTGCCAACCTTATTCGCTGCATCAGAATTACCGGTAGCATCGCTACGCAGATCTTTCTCAACAGTTGAAGCTGCAGCAAGAACCTGACCACCATCCGCAGAGATAACCTGCGCATAGATGTGACGAGGAGTACGGGTTACGCACAGACGGACTGCACCCAGCTCACGCATCTTGAAACGAGCACGGCGGGCACGGCGAATACGAGATATTTTCTTATCGTTCATGACCCTACCTTACTTTTTCTTAGCTTCTTTACGGCGAACATATTCGTCAGCGTAGCGAACACCCTTGCCTTTATAAGGCTCTGGTGGACGGAATGCGCGAATCTCAGCTGCGGCCTGGCCAAGAGCTTGCTTATCGGCTGCAGTCAGCACGATAGTAGTCTGGCCTTCCATAGCAGCTTTAACGCCTTCAGGAAGTTGGTAATCGATTGGGTGTGAGAAACCCAGAGTCAGGTTCAGCGTAGTGCCTTTAACGGCAGCACGATAACCAACACCCTGAAGCAGCAGTTTCTTTTCGAAACCAGCATTCACGCCAACAACCATGTTATTAACCAAAGAACGAGTAGTACCGGCCAGAGAATTGGCCTGCTTGCTGCCATCGCGTGGCGCAAACTTCAGTACGTTTTCTTCGTTGGTTACTTCTACAGACTGGTGTACAGACAGATCCAGGGTACCGTTCTTACCCTTAACATTGATCTGCTGACCATCAACTTTAGCTTCAACACCTGCCGGTAGGACAACGGGACTTTTAGCAACTCGAGACATAGTTCTAGCTCCTAGAATACCGTACAGATGACTTCGCCGCCGATACCGGCAGCACGTGCAGCGCGATCAGTCATAACACCTTTAGAGGTGGAGATGATAGCTACGCCCAGGCCGCCGGATACTTTAGGCAGCTCGGAAGCGCCTCTGTAAACACGTACACTTGGACGGCTAACACGCTGGATAGACTCGATAACCGGCTTGCCTTCGAAGTATTTCAATTCAACAGTCATTACAGGCTTAGTTTCGCCCTCGACGGAGAAATCAGAAATGTAACCTTCCTCTTTCAAAACGGCAGCGACAGACGCTTTCATTTTGGAAGCAGGCATAGCTACAGCTGATTTTTCAGCCATATGACCGTTACGAATACGGGTTAGCATATCCGCAAGAGTGTCTTGCATACTCATGGTTTATTTTCCTTTGTGCAGCGCAATGCGGTAGCAGGGTGCGAATCACCCTGCCCAGACCATTGTGCTTACCAACTTGCTTTTTTCAGGCCTGGAACATCACCACGCATAGCTGCTTCACGCAATTTGATACGGCTCAGGCCGAATTTGCGGTAAACAGCGTGTGGACGCCCTGTAACCTGACAACGACGCACCTGGCGAACCGGGTTTGCGTCACGCGGCAGCTTTTGCAAAGCTACCTGCGCATCCCAAACTTCATCTTCAGAAGAAGCAGGGTTTTTGATGATTGCCTTAAGAGCAGAACGCTTCTCAGCATACTTAGCAACCATTTTTGCGCGTTTTGCTTCGCGCGCTTTCATACATTCCTTAGCCATTATTCTACCCTTACTTTTTGAATGGGAAGTTCAGGGCTGCCAGCAGGGCACGACCTTCATCGTTGTTGCGAGCAGTGGTGGTAACGGTAATATCCATACCACGCAGCTTATCTACCTTGTCGAATTCGATCTCAGGGAAGATGATCTGCTCTTTAACACCCATGCTGTAGTTACCACGGCCATCAAAAGACTTTGGGTTCAGACCACGGAAGTCACGAATACGAGGAATCGAGATATCAACCAGACGATCTAGGAATTCCCACATACGCTCGCCGCGCAGGGTCACCTTACAACCGATAGGCCAATTTTCACGAACCTTGAAGCCAGCGATTGATTTGCGGGCCAAAGTTACAACAGGCTTCTGACCTGCAATCTGCTGCATCTCTGCAACAGCGTTTTCCAGCTGCTTCTTATCACCAAGCGCTTCACCAACACCCATATTCAGGGTGATCTTGGTCAGGCGGGGAACAGCCATTACGTTAGGGCAGTTCAGCTCATCTTTCAGCTGTTGCTTAACGGAATCATTATAAAGGGCTTTAAGTCTAGACATGGCATCAACTCCTATTACTTAGCGATTACTTCGCCGTTGGATTTGAAGAACCGGACTTTGTTGCCATCTTCCAGAACTTTGAAGCCAACACGGTCACCTTTACCGGTAGCAGAGTTGAAGATAGCGATGTTAGATACTGCGATCGCTGCTTCTTTCTCTACGATACCGCCAGCCTGACCCAACATTGGGTTCGGCTTGGTATGTTTCTTAACCATGTTGATGCCAGACACGATCATACGACCGTTAGCAAGTACGCTAAGAACCTTACCGCGCTTACCTTTGTCTTTTCCTGCAATGACGATGACTTCATCGTCACGAATGATTTTACGCATTATTTATCCATCCTTTCCTACTACCCTCTCATGCTTAAAAACGCCAAGCCCTCGCGAGCTTAGCGTTTTTGCAAAATCCTGACTTAAAAAGTCGAGATCTTTATAGCACTTCAGGCGCCAGGGAAATGATTTTCATAAACTTCTCAGTACGAAGCTCACGAGTTACTGGGCCAAAGATACGAGTACCGATTGGTGCGTCGCTGGCGCTCAACAATACCGCTGAGTTTGTATCAAAGCGAATTACTGAACCGTCCTCACGACGAACACCTTTACGGGTACGTACCACAACAGCATTAAGGACCTGACCTTTTTTCACCTTACCGCGTGGAATTGCTTCCTTAACGGTAACTTTGATGATGTCTCCCACCCGCGCATAGCGACGGTGAGAACCACCCAGGACCTTGATACACTGCACTCGCTTGGCGCCGCTGTTATCAGCAACATCAAGCATAGATTCTGTTTGAATCATGGGTCTTTACTCCAAAATTCAGACTGTTTTCTTTGCTCTTTCAAGCCCAAAAAACAGCCTGCCAGAAGCAAAGGTGCGTTATATTACACCTTTACCGCCTGTTCTTCAATCTTAACTAGCGTCCAAGACTTACTTTTTGAAAGCGGACGGGATTCAGCGATAACAACCGTATCACCCATCTGACATTCATTCTGTTCGTCATGCGCATGCAGCTTAGTAGAGCGTGTTACGAATTTCCCGTAGATCGGGTGCTTCTCTTTACGCTCAACCATAACGGTAATAGTTTTGTCAGCCTTGTTGCTAACAACCTTACCAGTCACAGTACGTGTACGTTTTTCTGCAGCCATCATTAGTTACCTGCTTTCTCATTCAGTACGGTCTTTACACGCGCGATATCGCGGCGTACTTGACCCAACATGTGGTTCTGAGCCAGCTGACCAGTCGCTTTCTGCATACGCAGATTGAACTGATCCTTCAGAAGACCCAGCAGCGTTTGCTGCAGCTCTTCAGCGGATTGTCCGCGCAGTTCAGTTGCATTCATTACATCACCGTCCGTTTAACAATGGTGGTAGCAACCGGCAGTTTCGCCGATGCCAGGTTGAATGCCTCAATTGCCAGATCATCAGGCACACCGCTCATTTCGAACAGCACTTTACCTGGCTTAATCTGAGCAACCCAGTATTCAACACTACCTTTACCTTTACCCATACGTACTTCCAATGGCTTACCGGTAATCGGCTTGTCAGGGAAGACGCGGATCCAGATTTTACCACCACGCTTTACGTGACGAGTCATCGTACGACGAGCTGCCTCAATCTGACGCGCAGTGATACGACCGCGCCCAACAGCTTTGAGAGCAATCTCACCAAAGCTTACAGCGCTACCGCGCTCAGCCAGACCACGGTTACGGCCTTTCATTACCTTACGGTATTTAAGTCTCTTAGGTTGCAGCATTGATAATTACCCCTACTTTGAACCTTTCTTCTTAGGTTGAGCATTCTTCTGAGCGCGCACTTCTTCAATGCCTCCCAGAATCTCACCTTTAAAGATCCAGACTTTAATGCCAAGCACACCATAAGTAGTGTGCGCCTCATAAGTACCGTAATCGATGTCAGCACGCAGG
The DNA here is from genome assembly GCF_050870985.1 of Amphritea sp. HPY. Classification (NCBI taxonomy): domain Bacteria; kingdom Pseudomonadati; phylum Pseudomonadota; class Gammaproteobacteria; order Oceanospirillales; family Oceanospirillaceae; genus Amphritea; species Amphritea sp. HPY. The sequence goes on from NZ_CP194015.1 coordinate 3,980,575, forward strand.
GTGTGCAATGGCACACGACCTTCGCGGTACCACTCGGAACGCGCAATCTCTGCACCACCCAAACGGCCACCAACCTGAATCTTGATACCCTTGGCACCAAGACGCATCGCATTCTGTACTGAACGCTTCATCGCACGACGGAACATAACACGACGTTCTAACTGGCTCGCAATGCTCTGAGCAACCAGCTTAGCGTCAAGTTCTGGCTTACGAACTTCTTCGATGTTGATGTGGACGGGAACACCCATCATGTCAGAAACAGCGTTACGCAGCTTCTCTACATCTTCACCCTTCTTACCAATCACGATGCCTGGACGGGCAGTATGAATGGTAATTTTTGCATTCTGTGCAGGACGCTCGATTTCGATGCGACTTACTGATGCAGCTTTCAACTGACCTTCCAGATACTCACGTACCTGAAGGTCGTTCAACAGTTTACTTGCGTATTCGTTCTTGTCTGCGTACCACACCGAAGTATGATCTTTCACAATACCAAGTCGAATACCTGTTGGATGTACCTTCTGACCCATAGCGGTATCTCCTAGCAGTCAGCTACCTTAACGGTGATATGTGAAGAACGCTTCAAAATGCGATCTGCACGACCCTTAGCACGGGGACGGATGCGCTTCATCGTCATACCTTCGTCTACGAAGATTTCAGATATGCGCAGCTCGTCGATGTCAGCACCTTCGTTATGCTCTGCGTTAGCAATAGCAGATTCCAGTACTTTTTTAACAAGACCCGCAGCTTTTTGAGGGCTGAAAGCTAGAATATTCAGAGCTTCACCCACCGCCTTTCCGCGGATTTGATCGGCAACCAAACGCGCTTTCTGAGCGGAGATATGGGCGCCTTTATGCTTTGCGGCTACTTCCATTTTCTAAACTCCCGATTAGCGTTTAGCTTTCTTGTCTGCAGCATGACCCTTGTACGTACGGGTAGCAGCAAACTCGCCTAATTTATGACCAACCATATCTTCGGTGACAAACACCGGAACGTGCTGACGGCCATTATGAACTGCAATCGTAAGTCCTACAAAGTTTGGAAAAACTGTAGAACGGCGAGACCATGTTTTGATCGGACGACGATCATTGGCCTCAACTGCAGCTTCTACCTTTTTCAACAGGTGAAGGTCGATAAAAGGACCTTTCTTCAGTGAACGTGGCACAGCTGTATCCTCTGATTATTTCGCTTGACGACGGCGTACGATCATCTTATCAGTACGCTTATTCTTACGAGTTTTCTTACCTTTAGTCGGCATACCCCATGGCGACACAGGATGACGACCACCGGAAGTACGACCTTCACCACCACCGTGCGGGTGATCAACCGGGTTCATCGCCACACCACGAACGGTAGGACGAACGCCACGCCAGCGCGTAGCACCAGCCTTACCCAGTACGCGCAGAGAGTGTTCGGAGTTACCTACTTCACCCAGAGTCGCGCAGCAATCAACCAGCACTTTACGCATCTCACCGGAGCGCAGACGCAGAGTCGCGTGAGCGCCTTCACGTGCAATCAGCTGTGCCGAAGTACCAGCGGAACGTGCAATTTGAGCACCTTTACCTGGCTTCATTTCGATACAGTGGACTGTGCTACCAACAGGAATGCTGCGCAGTGGCAGACAGTTACCTGGCTTAATATCAGCACTCTGACTAGAGATCAACTGGTCGCCAGCCTTCACACCCTTAGGCGCGATGATGTAACGACGCTCACCGTCAGCATACATCAGCAAAGCGATGTGCGCGGAGCGGTTTGGATCATACTCCAGACGCTCAACGATTGCAGGGATATCCAGCTTATTACGACGGAAATCGATAAGACGGTAATGCTGCTTATGACCACCACCAATGTGACGAGTCGTAATGCGACCATACGTGTTACGACCACCGGTCTTGCTTTTCTTTTCGACCAGAGCAGCGTGAGGCTTGCCCTTGTGCAGATCAGGGTTAGTAACCTGGACTACGTGACGGCGGCCAGCGGAGGTCGGTTTAGATTTAATTACAGCCATTCTTGTAACCCCTCTTATTCGCCATCGATGAAGTCGATGTCGTGACCGTCAGCCAGGCATACATATGCCTTGCGTACGTCAGAGCGCTTACCCATACCGCGCTGTGTGCGCTTGGTTTTGCCCTTAACGTTGACGACGTTCACGCCTGTTACTTTAACGTCAAACAACTGCTCAACAGCCTTCTTGATTTCAGGCTTAGTTGCGTCAGTTGAAACACGGAATACTACCTGCTGAGAACCTTCAGCAACGATAGTTGCTTTCTCAGAGATGTGCGGCCCTAGCAGCACTTGATAGATGCGTCCTTCGTTCATGACAACGCCTCCTCAATTTTCTTGAGTGCAGCAACTGTCACCAGAACCTTCTCAAAGCCAACCAGACTAACTGGATCGATACCGGCAGCATCACGTACATCGACGTGCGGCACATTACGTGCAGCCAGGTACAGATTCTCTTCGAGATCTTCAGTGACAATCAGTACGTTCGCCAGCTCAAGCTCATTCAGCTTAGCTACAAACGGCTTAGTCTTTGGCGCTTCTACCTGGAAGTTATCAACAACAACCAGACGCTCTTGACGAACCAGCTCAGACAAGATGCAACGCATCGCAGCGCGATACATTTTCTTGTTAACTTTTTGAGCATGATCACGCGGCTGAGCAGCGAATGTTACGCCACCAGTACGCCACAATGGGCTACGGATAGTACCGGCACGTGCACGGCCAGTACCTTTTTGACGCCATGGCTTAGCACCACCACCGCTTACAGCGGCGCGGTTCTTTTGAGCCTTGGTGCCTTGACGACCACCGGCCAGGTACGCCGTAACGACCTGATGAACCAGTGATTCATTGAATTCTTTACCAAACGCCAGATCGGAAACTTCAACGTTTCCACCAGCTCCTGCAAGATTCAGATTCATTACAAACCCCCCTTAGGCGCCAACTTTAACAGCTGACTTAACGATTACGTCGCCGCCGGTAGCACCAGGGACAGCGCCCTTAACTAACAGCAGATTACGCTCAGCATCGATGCGGACAATTTCCAGGGACTGAACGGTTACACGCTCATCACCCATATGTCCGGCCATCTTCTTGCCTTTCCATACGCGACCAGGAGTTTGACACTGACCAATAGAACCAGGAGCACGGTGAGAGATTGAGTTACCGTGAGTAGCGTCCTGCATAGAGAAGTTCCAGCGCTTAATACCGCCCTGAAATCCTTTACCCTTAGACTTACCGGTTACATCAATTTTCTGACCCGCTTCAAAGCGTTCAACCGTCAGTTGATCACCAACATTTATTGCTTCGTCACCCGACAGGCGGAACTCCCACAAACCACGACCTGCTTCGGTCTCAGCTTTAGCGAAATGACCCGCTGCAGCTTTAGTCACACGGTTAGCACGACGAGAACCAACTGTTACCTGCACAGCAGAATAACCATCAGTCTCTTCAGTCTTAACCTGTGTAACCCGGTTCGGTTCCACCTCGATAACAGTAACTGGCACTGACACACCGTCTTCATTGAAGACACGAGTCATACCTGCTTTACGTCCGATTAAACTTACAGACATTTTATTACCTCAATTGCCAGTTGTGTACGGGGCTATTTACCCGCTATGGCTGCCCATCCAAGGCATTCCACACGCAGATATTCCCATCTGCGCATCGTTCTAATTAGCCGAGGCTAATTTGCACTTCTACACCCGCAGCGAGGTCCAGCTTCATCAGTGCGTCAACAGTTTTTTCTGTTGGCTCAACGATGTCGAGGACACGCTTATGTGTACGGATTTCATACTGATCACGCGCATCTTTGTTCACGTGAGGAGAAACCAGCACTGTAAAGCGCTCTTTGCGAGTAGGAAGTGGGATCGGACCATGAACCTGAGCTCCGGTACGCTTAGCAGTCTCAACGATCTCCTGAGCGGAAGAGTCAATCAGGCGATGATCAAAAGCCTTCAGACGAATTCTGATTTTCTGGTTTTGCATATCGATCACACAATTCCTAAATTGTTAAACGGCTTTCGCCGGCCTACCCCCATTTAACGGGGTAGCGCATTCTACTTAGCTGATACCCCCAAGTCAAGGGGATATTGCTTACGAAATAAACAGGACGTTTTTTAAACGCTTTTAACGAGAGAAACTGCTGCAGGGCGGAGCTACGAAGAATCAGACCTATTCTCCACTTGCTCAGCAAATGCGAGCCAAAAAAGCCCAGCAAAGTTTCTTTGCGCCCGGCTTTTCCGGCTATAACTGATATGGCCACACAAGAGGACGGAAGAACATTATCCTAAAGCCATATCAGTTAATAACCAGCAACAAAAAAGGCCCCCGAAGGAGCCTTTTTCAAATCAGATCAATGATTACTCAATGATCTTAGCAACAACGCCTGCGCCAACTGTACGACCGCCTTCACGGATCGCAAAACGCAGACCATCTTCCATCGCGATTGGGTTGATCAGGGTAACATCCATCTTGATGTTATCGCCTGGCATTACCATCTCAACGCCTTCTGGAAGCTCACAAGCACCGGTGATGTCAGTTGTACGGAAGTAGAACTGCGGACGGTAGCCCTTGAAGAATGGAGTGTGACGACCACCCTCATCTTTGGACAGTACGTATACTTCACCTTCGAAACGAGTGTGAGGTGTGATAGAACCTGGCTTAGCCAGTACCTGACCACGCTCAACTTCTTCACGCTTAGTACCACGCAGCAGCGCACCAATGTTCTCACCAGCACGACCTTCGTCAAGCAGCTTACGGAACATCTCTACACCAGTACAGGTAGTAGTCTGAGTTTCCTTAACACCAACGATTTCGATTTCTTCACCGGTACGAACGATACCACGCTCAACACGACCAGTTACCACGGTACCACGACCGGAGATAGAGAATACGTCCTCGATAGGCATCAGGAATGGCTGATCGATTGCACGCTCTGGCTGTGGAATGTAAGAATCCAGCGCTTCTACCAGCTTCTTAACAGCAGTAGTACCCAGCTCGTTTTCGTCTTCGCCGTTCAGCGCCATCAGAGCAGAACCCGCGATGATTGGAGTGTCATCACCTGGGAATTCGTACTGATCCAGCAGCTCGCGCAGCTCCATCTCAACCAGTTCCAGCATCTCTTCATATTCTTCAGAGTCAACGCCGCCGCAATCTTCAGCCAGCAGGTCAGCTTTGTTCAGGAATACAACGATGTATGGTACACCTACCTGACGAGACAGCAGGATGTGCTCACGAGTCTGTGGCATAGGGCCATCAGTCGCGCCACAAACCAGGATAGCGCCGTCCATCTGAGCAGCACCAGTGATCATGTTTTTAACATAATCGGCGTGTCCCGGGCAGTCTACGTGCGCATAGTGACGCTCAGTAGAATCATACTCAACGTGAGAAGTTGCGATTGTGATACCACGCTCACGCTCTTCCGGAGCATTGTCGATACCGTCAAAAGCTACAGCTTCACCACCGAATACTTCTGCACAAACACGAGTCAGTGCAGCAGTCAGAGTTGTTTTACCGTGGTCAACGTGGCCGATAGTACCAACGTTAACGTGCGGCTTGTTACGTTCAAATGCTTGTTTAGCCACGATCAATACCTCATTAATATATTGGGCAAATTATCTTGCGTTGATTACCGCATCGGCGACGTTATTCGGCGCCTCTGCATAATCAAGGAATTCCATAGAGTAGGTTGCACGACCCTGAGTAGCGGAACGCAGATCGGTAGCATAACCAAACATCTCTCCCAGAGGGACCTGAGCATTGATTACCTTACCGGAACTACTGTCTTCCATACCCTGAACCAGTCCGCGACGACGACTTAAGTCTCCCATCACGTCACCCATATACTCTTCTGGAGTAACGATTTCTACCTTCATCATAGGCTCAAGCAGACAGGGACTTGCTTCCTGCGCATACTTTTTTAACGCCTGAGATGCGGCAATTTTAAATGCCATTTCGTTAGAGTCAACATCATGGAAGGATCCGTCAAAAAGGCGCGCCTTTAAGCCGATCAGAGGATAGCCGGCAATAACACCGTTTTGCATCTGCTCTGCAATACCCTTCTCAATCGCAGGTATGTATTCTTTTGGAATAGCACCACCCACAATCTCGTTAATGAACTCCAGCCCCTCTTCATCAGAAGGACTAAACTCAACGACAACGTGTCCATACTGACCACGACCACCGGACTGACGAATGAACTTATGATTCGCCTCGACCGGCTGACGTATTTTCTCGCGATATGCGACCTGCGGCTTACCGATGTTCGCTTCCACGCTAAATTCGCGTTTCATACGATCAACCAGTATATCAAGATGCAGCTCACCCATACCCGAGATAATCGTCTGGCCACTTTCCTGATCAGTTTCAACACGGAAAGATGGATCTTCCTGCGCCAGCTTACCCAACGCGATACCCATTTTCTCCTGATCGGCCTGAGTTCTAGGCTCAACCGCTACAGAGATAACAGGCTCAGGGAATTCCATGCGCTCAAGTATGATCTTATGATCAGGAGCACACAGAGTCTCGCCAGTTGTCACATCTTTCACACCGATCAGAGCAGCGATATCGCCTGCGCGAACCTCTTTAATCTCGTCACGGTTGTTAGCGTGCATCTGCACCATACGGCCGACACGCTCTTTTTTACTTTTTACAGAGTTGATTACACTGTCACCGGAGCGCAACACGCCGGAGTAAACACGAACAAAGGTCAGAGAGCCAACAAACGGATCGGTCGCGATCTTGAATGCCAATGCGGCAAAAGGCGCATCATCATCAGCTTCACGGGTCGCGACTGTTTCAGCAGCATCATCCAAGGTACCTTCAATCGCCTTCACCTCAATCGGAGACGGCATGTACTCGATAACAGCATCCAGCATCGCCTGAACACCTTTGTTCTTGAAAGCAGAACCAGCCTGCATCAAGATAAGGTCGTTATCCAGGGTACGGGCGCGGAGACCAGCTTTGATCTCCTCGTCAGACAAAGTACCTTCTTCAAGATACTTGTCCATCAACTCTTCAGATGCTTCAGCGGCAGCCTCAATCATCTGTTCTCGCAGCTCGTCGGCCTTGTCCTGCAAATCAGCCGGAATATCTTCCAGCTCATAAGTCATACCCTGATCCGCTTCGTTCCACATAATGGCTTTCATGCGAACCAGGTCAACAACACCCTTGAAGTCCTCTTCTGCTCCGATCGGGAAATTGATCGGTACAGCATTAGCTCCCAGACGCTCTTTCAACTGATCAACGACCATGAAGAAGTCAGCACCAATACGGTCCATCTTATTGACGAACACCATACGAGGAACCTCGTACTTGTTCGCCTGACGCCATACGGTCTCAGTCTGAGGCTGGACACCAGATGATGCGCACAACACGACAACAGCACCATCGAGAACCCGCAGGGAACGCTCTACTTCAATGGTGAAGTCAACATGCCCCGGAGTATCGATGATGTTAATGCGATGCTCATCAAACTGCTTGCTCATCCCCTGCCAAAAACAGGTGGTAGCAGCAGAAGTGATGGTAATACCACGCTCCTGCTCCTGCTCCATCCAGTCCATGGTCGCAGCACCATCGTGCACCTCACCGATCTTATGGGAAAGACCGGTATAGAACAGGACACGTTCGGTAGTCGTGGTTTTACCCGCGTCTACGTGCGCACAAATACCGATATTACGGTATCTATTGATAGGAGTTTTACGAGCCACTGCTTAATCCTCAGATGCTTAGAAGCGGTAGTGAGCGAATGCTTTGTTCGCTTCAGCCATGCGATGAACGTCTTCACGCTTCTTCACTGCTGCGCCACGACCTTCAACTGCATCACCGATTTCACCGGCCAGACGCAGTGCCATGGATTTCTCACCACGCTTACGGGAAGCATCAACCAACCAGCGCATCGCCAGAGCAGCACGACGGGAAGGACGTACTTCAACAGGCACCTGGTACGTAGCACCACCAACACGGCGGGATTTAACCTCAACCATTGGCTGAATAGCTTCCAGCGCCTTGTTGAAAGTTTCAATTGGATCTTCGCTGCCACGCTCCTGGATTTTCTCCAGTGCAGTGTAAACGATTTTCTCAGCTACAGATTTCTTACCACTGATCATCAGATGGTTAGTAAACTTAGCCAGTACAATATTTCCGAATTTAGGATCCGGCAGAATTTCGCGTTTTGCCGCAACTCTTCTTCTTGGCATGATAAGCCCCTTTAAATATAGGTCTTCAGGTTATTTCAGGAATGGATACCTGACCTTACTCTTATTGCTTGCGGTCTAGCGCAGTTGTATGACACATCAATGCCGAACTTCTTTTGCTGTCCCGAAAAACGATTAAGACTTAGGACGCTTGGTACCGTACTTAGAACGACCTTGCTTACGATCGTTTACGCCACTGGTATCCAGTGCGCCACGTACTGTGTGGTAACGTACACCCGGCAAATCTTTTACACGACCGCCGCGGATCAGAACTACAGAGTGCTCCTGCAGGTTGTGACCTTCACCACCGATGTAGGAAGTCACTTCAAATCCGTTAGTCAAACGAACACGGCAAACTTTACGCAGTGCTGAGTTCGGTTTCTTAGGGGTCGTTGTATAGACACGAGTACAAACGCCACGGCGTTGTGGACATGCCTGCAAGGCAGGAACGTCGCTCTTGGCCGTTTTGCGCTTACGCGGCTGTCGTACCAACTGGTTAATTGTTGCCATTAAGCAAACTCCAGGCTTTTATTTAAGCACCAAAAAAACAGGATTTTTATTATCCCGTCACGAAAGGGCCGAGATTGTACTCAATCTCGGCCCATCAGGTCAATATTCAACCAGATTTATTCTGAATCCGGCATTGCTGCCTGATTCAACGCTTCGGTCAGCGCCTGTTGAACGTCTTCTGCACTTACAGTTACGCTTTCATCAGACTGTTGAGCCTTACGCTTACGCCCTTTGTGATACGCCAGACCGGTACCAGCCGGAATCAGACGCCCCACAACAACGTTTTCTTTCAGACCACGCAGGTAGTCTTTCTTACCTGTCACAGCACCTTCAGTCAGTACGCGGGTTGTCTCCTGGAAGGAGGCCGCTGAGATGAAGGACTCTGTCGCCAGAGATGCTTTAGTAATACCCAGCAGTACACGATCATACTTAGCGGTTATCTTACCTTCAGCTTCCAGACGCTGGTTTTCAGCTATTACCTTATGGAACTCAGCCTGTTCACCAGTGATGAACGAGCTGTCGCCACTGGTCGTGATATCAACCTTACGCAGCATCTGACGAACAATTACTTCGATGTGCTTATCGTTAATACCTACACCTTGCAGACGGTATACATCCTGAATTTCAGTAGTGATGTATTCAGCAAGCTTAGTAACGCCTTTAATACGAAGGATATCATGCGGGTTAGACGGGCCATCAGAGATAACCTCACCCTTCTGTACAGTTTCACCTTCAAATACGTTCAGGTTACGCCACTTAGGAATCATGATCTCGATCGGATCTGAATCCGCCGGACTGATTACCAGACGCTTCTTACCTTTAGTCTCTTTACCGAATGTAACGGTACCGGAGGTTTCCGCCAGGATAGAAGAATCTTTTGGCTTACGCGCCTCAAACAGATCAGCAACCCGCGGCAGACCACCGGTAATATCCTTGTTCACAGAACCTTCCTGTGGGATACGCGCCAGTACATCACCAACACCGACATCAGCACCATTAGCCAAGTTAAGGATCGCCTTAGCCGGCAGCAGGTATTGCGCAACCTGATCAGTTCCTGGGTAAAGCAGATCGTTACCACTCTCATCAACCAGCTTAACCAGCGGACGGATATCTTTACCAGCAGCAGGACGCGCTGCCGGATCCAATACCTCAGTAGTTGACAGACCAGTCAACTCATCAGTCTGTTGCTTAACGGTAATACCGTCTTCCAGACCAACCAGCAACACCTTACCCGCAACCTCAGAGATAATTGGGTGGGTGTGTGGATCCCAGTTCGCAACGATCGCACCAGCATCGACGCTATCGCCTTCTTTAACTTTAATAACGGAACCGTAAGGCAGCTTATAGCGCTCACGCTCACGTCCGTGCTCATCGGTAACACCTAACTCACCGGAACGGGAAGTCGCTACCAGAGAGCCATCAGCCTTTTCTACCGACTTCAGGTTATGCATCCGGATCGTACCGGAATTCTTAACCTGAACACTATCAACTGCCGCTGCCCGCGATGCCGCACCACCGATGTGGAACGTACGCATGGTCAGCTGAGTACCAGGTTCACCAATTGACTGTGCTGCGATAACACCGACCGCTTCACCCGGGTTAACCCGGTGACCACGACCCAGATCACGACCGTAACAGCTGGAACACAGGCCGTAGCTTGTTTCACAACTGATCGCGCTGCGTACACGAATCTCATCAATAGAAGAGTAACGCTCGTCATCAGACAGACGTTTAACCCACGCCTCGTCCATCAATGTTCCACGCTCGATCAGAACGTCAGCACCTTTCGGATCCATCACGTCACGCGCTACGGTACGACCCAGCACCCGGTCACCCAGACCGACGACTACGTCACCACCTTCGATCAGCGGCTGCATCACCAGACCTTCTTCGGTACCACAGTCGTCTTCAGTGATTACCAGATCCTGAGCTACGTCTACCAAACGACGAGTCAGGTAACCAGAGTTCGCAGTCTTAAGTGCCGTATCCGCCAGACCCTTACGTGCGCCGTGAGTCGAGATAAAGTACTGCAGTACGTTCAGGCCTTCACGGAAGTTCGCAGTGATTGGCGTTTCGATGATAGAGCCATCCGGCTTAGCCATCAGACCACGCATACCCGCCAGCTGACGAATCTGTGCAGCACTACCCCGGGCACCGGAGTCGGCCATCATGTAAACCGAGTTGAAAGAATCCTGATCAACCATATTGCCTTCGCGGTCCAGGACCTGCTCAGACTTCAGGTTATCCATCATCTTCTTCGCCAGAATCTCGTTGGCACGAGACCAGATATCGATAACTTTGTTGTACTTCTCGCCCTGGGTTACCAGACCGTCACCGTACTGCATCTCAATCTCTTTCACTTCGGCATCGGCTTCAGAGATGATATTAACTTTCTCATCCGGAATAACGAAGTCGTTAATACCGATCGAAGAACCGGATACAGATGCCTGACGGAAACCCGTGTACATCAGCTGGTCAGCAAAGATAACTGTCTCTTTCAATCCAACAATTCGGTAAGCCGTATTAATCAGACGCGAGATAGCTTTCTTGGTCATCGCCTGGTTAACCAGATCAAATGGCAGACCAGTCGGTACAATATTGAACAGCATGGCACGACCAACAGTCGTCTCAATTATGCTGGTACGCTGCTCTTCGCCGCCTTCGATATCACGAATTACTTCGTTAATACGAACTTTAACTATCGACTGTAGATCAACCTGCTTAGCACCGTAAGCACGCTCAACTTCCTGGATATCTGCAAATACAGTACCTTCACCCAGACCGTTAATACGGCTACGGGTCATCCAGTACAGACCCAGTACCACGTCCTGCGAAGGTACGATAATTGGTTCACCGTTGGCAGGCGACAGTACGTTGTTGGTAGACATCATCAGAGCACGAGCTTCAAGCTGCGCTTCAATGGTCAGCGGTACGTGTACCGCCATCTGGTCACCGTCAAAGTCGGCGTTGTATGCTGCACACACCAATGGGTGCAGCTGGATCGCCTTACCTTCGATTAGTACCGGCTCAAAGGCCTGGATACCAAGACGGTGCAATGTTGGCGCACGGTTCAGCATGATCGGGTGTTCACGGATCACTTCATCCAGAATATCCCATACCAGTGCTTCTTCGCGCTCAACCATCTTCTTCGCGGCTTTAATGGTAGTCGCATGACCACGCAGCTCCAGCTTGGAGAAGATAAATGGCTTGAACAGCTCCAGCGCCATCTTTTTAGGCAGACCACACTGATGCAAACGCAGGTAAGGACCCACCACGATTACGGAACGGCCTGAGTAGTCAACACGCTTACCAAGCAGGTTCTGACGGAAACGACCCTGCTTACCCTTGATCATATCAGCCAGGGATTTCAGCGGGCGCTTGTTAGAGCCGGTAATAGCACGACCGCGACGACCGTTATCCAGCAACGCATCAACAGACTCCTGCAGCATACGCTTTTCGTTACGCACGATGATATCAGGCGCACTCAGATCCAGCAGACGCTTCAGACGGTTGTTACGGTTAATTACCCGACGGTACAGATCATTCAGATCAGAGGTCGCAAAGCGACCACCGTCCAGCGGTACCAGCGGACGCAGATCTGGTGGCAGAACCGGCAGAACCTGTAGGATCATCCACTCTGGCTTATTACCAGACGAGGCGAATCCTTCCAGCAACTTAAGTCGCTTGGAAATCTTCTTGATCTTGGTTTCAGAGTTAGTCTGCGGTAACTCTTCACGCAGAACCTCAATCTCTTCAGCCATATCGAGAGACTTGAGCAGTTCCTGGACCGCTTCAGCACCCATACGGGCATCAAAGTCGTCACCGAACTCTTCCAGCGCTTCGAAATACTGCTCATCATTCATCAGCTGACCACGTTCCAGGGTAGTCATACCCGGATCGATCACGACAAATGATTCAAAATACAGTACACGCTCAATATCACGCAGCGTCATATCCAGCATCAGACCGATACGGGACGGCAATGACTTCAGGAACCAGATATGCGCAACCGGAGATGCCAGCTCGATGTGACCCATGCGCTCACGACGAACTTTAGCCAGCGCAACTTCTACGCCACACTTCTCACAGATAACACCACGGTGCTTCAGACGCTTGTACTTGCCACACAGACACTCGTAATCCTTAACAGGACCGAAGATCTTGGCACAGAACAAACCTTCGCGCTCAGGCTTGAAGGTACGGTAGTTAATGGTTTCCGGCTTCTTTACTTCGCCAAAAGACCAAGAACGAATCATCTCAGGTGATGCCAGACCGATACGGATCGAGTCAAACTCGTCGTTCTGTCCCTGGGATTTCAACAGATTAAGTAAGTCTTTCATTTATTTCAGCTCCTCGGGGGAGTTGACTGCGAAGCAACTGATCAGCTTCGCAGTAAACTATCTGTTAAAGGGTTACTCTTATTCCAGCTCGATGTCGATACCCAACGAGCGGATCTCTTTCACCAGCACGTTGAACGACTCAGGCATACCAGGCTCCATGCGGTGATCGCCATCCACGATGTTCTTATACATCTTGGTACGACCATTCACATCATCTGACTTAACCGTCAGCATCTCCTGCAGAGTATAAGCAGCACCATATGCTTCCAGTGCCCACACCTCCATCTCACCGAAGCGCTGACCACCAAACTGAGCCTTACCACCCAACGGCTGCTGAGTAACCAGACTATACGAACCGGTAGAACGAGCGTGCATCTTGTCATCAACCAGGTGATTCAGCTTCAGCATGTACATGTAACCAACAGTTACAGGACGGCTGAATGTGTCACCGGTGCGACCGTCAAACAGCGTAAACTGTCCGGTATCGCTCAGATCCGCCATGCGCAGCAGCTCTTTTACTTCTACCTCTTTGGCGCCGTCGAATACAGCAGTTGCCAGTGGCACACCACCCTTCAGGTTGTTCGCCAACTCAAGTACATCATCGTCAGACAGTGAATCGATATCTTCATGAGGGCCGGACTTATAACCGCCCAGCTCGCTGTTGTAGATACGTTCAAGGAACTCACGCAGCTCTTTAACTTTCTCGATGCGATCACGTTCTGCCTGCAGCATAGCGTTAATCTTAACACCCAGACCTTTAGCCGCCATACCCATATGGGTCTCAAGCACCTGACCTACGTTCATACGAGACGGTACACCCAGCGGGTTAAGCACGATATCTACCGGCTCACCATTCTCGTCGTACGGCATGTCTTCAACAGGCATGATTACGGAGATAACACCTTTGTTACCATGACGACCCGCCATCTTGTCACCAGGCTGTACACGACGCTTAGTCGCAACATACACCTTAACAATCTTCAGAACGCCAGGAGCCAGGTCATCACCGGTCTGCAGCTTGCTCTTCTTATCTTCAAACTTAGCATCAAGCTCAACACGACGCTCTTCAAGCTGTTCCTGTGCTTTTTCAAGCTGTTCCTGCGCAGAATCATCCGCCACACGAATCTGGAACCACTCGCCTTTCTTCAGCCCGGAGAGGAATTCAGAGGTAACCTCTTCACCCTTCTTAAGACCTGCACCACCTTCAGCCTTCAGGCCAACCAATGCACGCTCAAGACGCTCGTAAGTAGCTTGCTCAACGATACGAAGCTCTTCGTTCAAATCCTTGCGGATGCGATCCAGCTCAGCAGTCTCGATATCCAGTGCACGTTCATCTTTAGCAACACCATCACGGGTGAATACCTGGACGTCGATTACCTTACCGATGGTGCCGGTCTTAACACGCAACGAAGTATCTTTAACATCAGACGCTTTCTCACCGAAGATCGCACGCAGCAACTTTTCTTCCGGAGTTAGCTGGGTTTCACCCTTAGGTGTAACCTTACCAACCAGGATATCGCCAGGACCTACTTCAGCACCGATATGCACGATACCGGACTCGTCCAGCTTACCCAGCGCCGATTCACCGACGTTAGGAATATCAGACGTAATCTCTTCAGAACCCAACTTAGTATCACGCGCCACACAGGTCAGTTCCTGAATGTGGATAGTGGTGAAACGATCTTCCTGAACAACACGCTCAGAGATCAGGATGGAATCCTCAAAGTTGTAACCATTCCAAGGCATAAATGCGATACGCATATTCTGCCCCAGCGCCAGCTCACCCAAGTCAACGGAAGGACCGTCAGCCATGATATCGCCACGCTGCACTGCCTCACCTTCACGTACGATTGAACGCTGGTTGATACAAGTGTTCTGGTTTGAACGGGTGTACTTAGTCAGGTTGTAGATATCTACACCCGCTTCACCCGCCTGCGTCTCTTCATCGTTAACACGTACGACGATACGCGCCGCATCAACAGACTCGATTACACCACCACGCTGTGCAGTAACACATACGCCGGAGTCACGCGCTACGTAACGCTCCATACCGGTACCAACCAGCGGCTTATCAGCACGCAGTGTAGGTACAGCCTGACGCTGCATGTTTGATCCCATCAATGCCCGGTTAGCATCATCGTGCTCCAGGAATGGAATCAGCGCCGCCGCTACGGATACTACCTGACGTGGAGATACGTCCATGTAGGTAACTTTTTCCGGAGGCATTACGGTAAATTCATTCAGGTGACGTACCGCTACCAGCTCATCGGTCAGATTGTTGTTTTCATCCATGCCTGCAGAGGCCTGGGCGATAACATGACGACCTTCTTCGATTGCAGACAGGTATTCGATATCGTCGGTAACCAGTCCATCAACGACCTTACGGTACGGACTTTCCAGGAAACCAAAATCGTTAGTGCGGGCATAAGTCGCCAGCGAGTTGATCAGACCGATGTTCGGACCTTCAGGGGTCTCGATTGGACATACACGACCATAGTGAGTCGGATGTACGTCTCGAACCTCAAAGCCGGCACGCTCACGGGTCAGACCGCCAGGTCCTAACGCGGAAACACGACGCTTGTGAGTAACCTCTGAGAGTGGATTGTTCTGATCCATAAACTGGGACAGCTGGGAAGAGCCAAAGAACTCTTTAACCGCAGCCGCAACCGGCTTGGCATTGATCAGGTCCTGAGGCATCAGGTTGTCGGATTCAGCCATGCTCAGGCGCTCACGGACCGCACGCTCAACACGCACCAGACCAACTCGGAACTGATTTTCAGCCATCTCACCTACGGAACGGATACGACGGTTACCCAGGTGATCGATATCATCCACAACGCCTTTGCCGTTACGAATATCGATCAGGGTCTTCATCACATCCAGGATATCTTCCTTATCCAGGACACCGCTACCGGTCTCGACTTCACGCGCCAGACGACGGTTAAACTTCATCCGACCTACTGCAGAAAGATCATAACGTTCTTCAGTGAAGAACAGATTTTCAAATAGGTTTTCAGCAGATTCCTTAGTAGGTGGCTCACCAGGACGCATCATACGGTAGATTTCTACCAATGCTTCCAGCTTATTGCGAGTCGTATCGACACGTAGCGTATCAGAGATAAACGAACCACAATCCAACTCGTTGGTGTATAGCGTTTCAAAACCCGCAACACCCGCTGCACGCATCTCTTCCAGCAGCTCTTCAGTGATTTCGCTATTGCCTTCACAAACCAGCTCACCGGTCTTCGGATCAATGATGTCTTTCGCCATCACCTTACCGACCAGATACTCAACCGGAACGTCCAGCTGAGTCATGTTCTCTTTTTCCAGCTGACGAATATGACGAGGCGTAATACGACGACCAGACTCAACGATCACGTTGCCCTTGCCATCTTTAATATCAAAAGTCGCCGTCTCTCCACGCAAACGCGTAGGGACCAACGTCATTAAGACCTGCTCGCCTTTCAAATTCCACTCAGTGTTGTCAAAGAAGGTCTCGAGGATCTCTTCACCGGTATAACCCAGAGCGCGCAGCAGAATAGTAGCCGGCAGCTTACGACGACGGTCGATTCGTACGAACAGGTTATCCTTAGGATCAAACTCGAAGTCCAGCCATGAACCACGGTATGGAATAACACGAGCAGAGTACAACAACTTACCGGAAGAGTGAGTCTTACCCTTATCGTGATCGAAGAATACACCCGGCGAACGGTGCAGCTGAGATACGATTACACGCTCTGTACCGTTTACAACGAAAGTACCGTTGTCGGTCATCAGCGGCATTTCGCCCATGTATACTTCTTGTTCTTTAATATCTTTGATCGCTTTATTCGATGAATCACGATCATATATTACGAGGCGTACTTTTACGCGTAGCGGCGCCGCATAGGTGATACCACGCATCTGACATTCTTTAACGTCAAAAACCGGCTCGCCCAGACGGTAACCTACATATTCCAATGCCGCGTTTCCGGAATAGGAAACGATCGGGAATACGGAACTGAAAGCCGCATGAAGCCCTGCATCTTTGCGTTCTGCAGAATCAGCATCCTGTTGTAGGAATCTTAAATAAGAATCCAGCTGGATTGCCAAAAGATATGGCACATCCATCGCTTGTGGTAATTTACCAAAGTCTTTACGGATGCGTTTCTTTTCAGTGTATGAGTAAGCCATCTAAGTTCCCCAGCATCTGCACCTGAAAGATTCAACCAGATCGAAGGTATTTTCTCGATCTGTGAAACCGTTATTATTTGCTCTTACTAATAACGGAAAAAGGCCGGTGGCATTTTGCCACCAGCCGTATATGTATCAGCTATCAAATAGCTTGATACGAAGCACAGCTCTGTTTACTTAACTTCAACAGATGCGCCGGCTTCTTCCAGAGCTGCCTTAAGCTCTTCAGCTTCTTCCTTAGTAACACCTTCTTTAACAGGTGCAGGAGCGCCGTCAACCATACCTTTAGCTTCTTTCAAGCCCAGGCCAGTCGCTGCACGTACAGCCTTGATTACGTTAACTTTCTTGTCGCCAATAGAAGTCAGGATAACGTCAAATTCAGTCTGCTCTTCAGCAGCTGCAGCGTCACCGCCAGCAGCACCAGCAACAGCAACAGCTGCAGCAGATACGCCGAACTTCTCTTCCATCGCTTCAACCAGCTCAACAACGTCCATTACGGACATTTCAGCTACTGCATTCAAGATATCTTCTTTAGATACGGACATGGTTCAATTCCTAAATATTATGTGAGCCAGAGGCTCTTAAACTCGTTACTTAAGCGGCTAATAAAATTAAGCTGCTTCTTGTTCTTTCTGCTCGCGAAGAGCCGCCAGAGTGCGGACCAGCTTGCCTGCTGCAGCTTCTTTCATGCAGCCCATCAGCTTGGCGATCGCTTCGTCGTATGTTGGCAGAGATGCCAGCATAGCGATATCAACAATCTGTCCTTCAAACGCTGCGGTTTTCAGCTCCAGCTTGTCATTTCCTTTCGCGAAATCCTTAAGGATGCGCGCACCGGCACCTGGGTGCTCAGCGGAAAATGCAATCAGAGTTGGACCAACGAATGATTCAGTGATGCATTCGTAGTCAGAGCCTTCTACTGCGCGACGCGCCAGCGTGTTACGTACAACTTTCAGCCATACGCCAGCTTCACGTGCCTGCTTACGCAGAGCAGTCATATCCTCAACGGCTACGCCGCGGGAATCTGCAACTACAGCAGAAAGAGCGCCCTTAGCAGCTTCCTGGACTTCAGCGACAATCGCTTTTTTATCTTCGAGTCCTAATGCCACGAATTACTCCTGGATTTAGTCTTTTCGACTGTTTACCAATCGCTTCAGTTAAAACTTAAATGAAGCGCCGAGTACGGTGGTTGAATTGATCCTGTTAAGGGGATCACACCGTCTGCGCAGGCTGTTACATTAAGAGCACATCATTCGACTTGCTCACCTGCGGTCTTTGACGACCCCTGCAGCCAAAAGCGCAGGGACCCTCAATATTTACTGCCAGCTGCTTAGACGCTCAGAGAGCTCTGATCAACTACCAGACCTGGCCCCATAGTGGTGGACAGGGTGATTTTCTTCAGAAAGATACCTTTCGCAGAAGCAGGCTTAAGCTTCTTCAGCTCAGTCAGCAGCGCTTCAACGTTAGCCTTGATAGCATCAGCTTCGAAGCCGACCTTACCAACACCCGCGTGAATGATACCGTTCTTATCAGTACGGAAACGAACCTGACCCGCTTTAGCATTATTAACTGCAGTAGTTACGTCTGGAGTAACAGTACCAACCTTAGGGTTAGGCATCAGACCACGAGGACCCAGGATCTGACCCAGCTGACCAACAACGCGCATCGCATCCGGAGTAGCGATAACAACGTCAAAATTCAGATCGCCACCTTTAATCTGCTCTGCAAGGTCATCAAAACCAACAACATCTGCACCGGCAGCCTTTGCTTTTTCAGCATTTTCGCCCTGAGCAAATACTGCAACGCGTACGTCTTTACCAGTACCGCTTGGCAGTACGGAAGAACCACGAACGTTCTGATCTGATTTACGAGGATCAACACCCAGGTTTACAGAGATATCAACAGACTCTTTAAAACCAACAGTGGACAGCTCATTCAGCAAAGAAACCGCATCTTCTACGGAGTACTGCTTACCAACTTCTACTTTCTCAGCAATCGCCTTCTGGCGCTTAGTCAGGTTAGCCATTATTTTACACCCTCAACATTCAGACCCATGCTACGTGCGCTACCAGCGATGGTGCGTACAGCCGCATCCATATCAGCAGCAGTCAGATCAGCATCTTTAGTAGTTGCAATCTCTTCCAGCTGAGCACGGGTAACAGTACCCACCTTCTCAGTATTTGGACGACCAGAACCACTCTTGATACCAGCAGCCTTCTTCAGCAGGATCGCCGCCGGAGGAGTCTTAGTGATGAAAGTAAAGCTACGATCACCGTATACAGTGATAACAACAGGAATTGGCATGCCTTTTTCCATACCCTGCGTAGCAGCGTTGAACGCTTTACAGAATTCCATGATATTAACACCGTGCTGACCCAGAGCTGGACCAACTGGTGGACTTGGGTTTGCTGAACCAGCAGCAACCTGCAGCTTAATATAAGCTTCGATTTTCTTAGCCATGTTTACTCCTCGTGGGTAATAACGCCTTTCAGCTTCCCAGTTTTAAATACGGAAAAACCCCAGTTCCCAAAAAGGACCGAGGTTTTGTCCAGAAATCTGTTTATCAGGCTTTTTCGACCTGACCAAATCCCAGCTCAACCGGAGTCGAGCGACCAAAGATCAGCACCGCAACCTGCAGCCTGTTCTTTTCATAATTAACTTCTTCCACAACGCCATTAAAGTCAGCAAACGGACCATCAGTAACGCGAACCATCTCGCCCGGCTCAAACATCGTCTTCGGACGCGGCTGATCAACACCACTCTCGACGCGCTGCAGAATTGCTTCAGCTTCTTTCTCGGTAATCGGAGCCGGCTTATCCGCCGTGCCACCGATAAAACCCATCACCCGGGGAGTATCTTTCACCAGGTGCCAGGACTCATCATTCATTTCCATCTGAACCAAAACATAGCCCGGATAGAACTTGCGCTCTGACTTGCGCTTTTTGCCTTCCCTGATCTCAACCACTTCTTCAGTAGGAACCAGAATCTCACCAAAGCTACCTTGCATCTCATGCAGCTCAACCCGCTCTTTCAGGGTGTTCTGCACGCGCTTCTCGTAACCGGAGTACGCATGTACAACATACCAACGCATAGCCATGCCTCTTTCCTCTTATCCGATCACACTTGAAACAACGAAGCCCAACAAAGTATCAAGCCCCCACAAGAACAAACCAACTATCAAAACCACTACAGTAACAATCAGAGTTGTCTGCAACGTTTCCTGACGGGTTGGCCATA
The DNA here is from genome assembly GCF_050870985.1 of Amphritea sp. HPY. Lineage (NCBI taxonomy): Bacteria > Pseudomonadati > Pseudomonadota > Gammaproteobacteria > Oceanospirillales > Oceanospirillaceae > Amphritea > Amphritea sp. HPY. The sequence goes on from NZ_CP194015.1 coordinate 4,001,027, forward strand.
CAACCTTACGAATCTCAGACTTAGCTTCTTTAAACAAAGTAAAGAAAGCCAGACCCTTAGCCGTCTGCAAAGCAACAAAGCCTGCCACACCAGCAAGAACCAGCAATGCAAGCACGCGATATAATAGAGACTCTTCTGAATAGACAGAATTTCCCACCACACCAGCCGAAACCAGCGCTACTACCACAACCCACTTAAGGGAATCTAGTTTTGAACCTTCGGAAGTCACTTTAGAGCTCACGATGGGCCTCGGTTTCTGATGATTTGCTTTGACTAGGTTAGATACCAACTCAGAAGAGAGTTGGCAGGCCAGGAGGGACTCGAACCCACAACCTGCGGTTTTGGAGACCGCTGCTCTGCCAATTGAGCCACTGGCCTAGTACTAACAGGGAGGCGTATATTACATGCCCCCCTGCTTATTAGCAACACTTAAGTTGCTAAATTTCAACGATTACTCGATGATTTTTGCAACAACGCCTGCACCAACTGTACGACCGCCTTCACGGATCGCAAAACGCAGACCATCTTCCATCGCGATTGGGTTGATCAGGGTAACATCCATCTTGATGTTATCGCCTGGCATTACCATCTCAACGCCTTCTGGAAGCTCACAAGCACCGGTGATGTCAGTTGTACGGAAGTAGAACTGCGGACGGTAGCCCTTGAAGAATGGAGTGTGACGACCACCCTCATCTTTGGACAGTACGTATACTTCACCTTCGAAACGAGTGTGAGGTGTGATAGAACCTGGCTTAGCCAGTACCTGACCACGCTCAACTTCTTCACGCTTAGTACCACGCAGCAGCGCACCAATGTTCTCACCAGCACGACCTTCGTCAAGCAGCTTACGGAACATCTCTACACCAGTACAGGTAGTAGTCTGAGTTTCCTTAACACCAACGATTTCGATTTCTTCACCGGTACGAACGATACCACGCTCAACACGACCAGTTACCACGGTACCACGACCGGAGATAGAGAATACGTCCTCGATAGGCATCAGGAATGGCTGATCGATTGCACGCTCTGGCTGTGGAATGTAAGAATCCAGCGCTTCTACCAGCTTCTTAACAGCAGTAGTACCCAGCTCGTTTTCGTCTTCGCCGTTCAGCGCCATCAGAGCAGAACCCGCGATGATTGGAGTGTCATCACCTGGGAATTCGTACTGATCCAGCAGCTCGCGCAGCTCCATCTCAACCAGCTCCAGCATCTCTTCATATTCTTCAGAGTCAACGCCGCCGCAATCTTCAGCCAGCAGGTCAGCTTTGTTCAGGAATACAACGATGTATGGTACACCTACCTGACGAGACAGCAGGATGTGCTCACGAGTCTGTGGCATAGGGCCATCAGTCGCGCCACAAACCAAGATAGCGCCGTCCATCTGAGCAGCACCAGTGATCATGTTTTTAACATAATCGGCGTGTCCCGGGCAGTCTACGTGCGCATAGTGACGCTCAGTAGAATCATACTCAACGTGAGAAGTCGCGATTGTGATACCACGCTCGCGCTCTTCCGGAGCATTGTCGATACCGTCAAAAGCTACAGCTTCACCACCGAATACTTCTGCACAAACACGAGTCAGTGCAGCAGTCAGAGTTGTTTTACCGTGGTCAACGTGGCCGATAGTACCAACGTTAACGTGCGGCTTGTTACGTTCAAATGCTTGCTTAGCCATAATGTTATTCCCTTACGAAAATAAGTTGTGAATTACCACGTTGACACATACAACAAAGGGCAGACATATCGCTATATCTACCCTCTGAAAAATTCTGGAGCTCATGGGCGGATTTGAACCGCCGACCTCACCCTTACCAAGGGTGTGCTCTACCCCTGAGCTACATGAGCACAACAACTATTGGAGCGGGTAGCGGGAATCGAACCCGCATCATCAGCTTGGAAGGCTGAGGTTCTACCATTGTACCATACCCGCCTAACAGTCTGATGGTGGTGGGGGGTGGATTCGAACCACCGAAGCTCGCGCGTCAGATTTACAGTCTGATCCCTTTGGCCACTCGGGAACCCCACCTCACCAATTACTTCGCCACCAAAATGGTGCCGGCACCAAGAGTCGAACTCGGGACCTACTGATTACAAGTCAGTTGCTCTACCAACTGAGCTATACCGGCATCAGCAGCGAAGTGGCGCATATATTAATCACGCTCCCCTGTGCTTGCAACCCCTTTGCATACTTTTTTTTCAATTTTTATTCCACGCTGAAAATATTCTTGCAGCTCATTGATTTTATTAGATGTTTCAGAGCCTGCTTCAAGCTTAACCCAAACCTGATAGAGGCGATCCTTGCTGACAACCTGATATACCTCCGACCGTAACAATCTATCCAACCGCTGCTGCGCCCCATTTACCTCTGCGCGCGCACCATAACGACCAAGCACATATGCCGGACCACCATTCACAGTTACCTGCTCAGCAGCCAACCCCATAGCTTTTATATTTGCCAGCAAGGCCTTGTCTGCGTCGCTAACTGACGGCCTCCCGACAATCAACTCGTAGGCCAATACTCTCTCTTCATTATCCACAACAAGCGACGATTCAATTCCGCTCATCAATAACTTCGCCTGCATTTCTTCAGCAACACTCCGACTGGATATTCCGCCAATCACATGACACCAAGACCGCACTACAGATACATCTTGCACCTCTTGCACCTCTTGAACCTCTTGAACCTCTTGAACCTCTTGAACCTCTTGTAGAGATGGCTTTCGAGACAGCAGTAGTGACTGATCCACCTCACTCAACAGTCGCAACCTGGCCACATTAGCGGGCACAGCCTTAGCTACAGACGGGTTCACCGGGGGGCGTAACTGCCAGGAAAAATACACAACATTGACCAACAAAAGCAGAATGAACATCCAACGCATACCGCTACCCCAATGCCAGCTCCAGCCCATCCATAACTAACTCCGGGCTAAAGATAAATTTGCTATTCAGGGAGCTGAATAATTCGCCGTCACCTCCGGTGACAAATATTGGATCAGTAATTGCCATCGCAGCTACTTTCTCAGCTAATCCTGAAAACAACAGATTAATACCGTGTTGCACAGCTTCAGAGGTGTTAACACCAGGCCTGGCATCAAAGGCTTGTATTGAATGATCGACAATAATTTCAGCTGTATTACTCAGCAGGTTACGGCTCATCAACTGCAAACCCGGGATAATATACCCCCCCAGATGACGGCCATCTGCAGCGATCTGCTCAACCGTAATAGCGCTACCGCAATCTACCACCCAACAAGCCTTCTTTGCTTTGCTATAGGCACTGATAATAGCAAGCCAGCGATCGACACCCATCCGGGCAGGATCTTTATAGCTATTCACTACACCCGCCTGCGCGGCAACTGTCACAGCAAACTCTGGAACCACCCCCCAACGCTGCCCGGTAAATTCAATTAACTGCTGGTTAACTGCCTTACCGGCTACCGACGCGATACGCACCCTTTCAACCCGGTCTGGCCAGATAGTATTATCAAGGTCCGCCAGACGAATACTTCCCTGGATACCGGGGCTTTGTGCATCACGCCACTTCAGAAACGTATTACCGATATCGATATCTAATACAGTCATGGTAGCCGGACACTCACTTCACCGCCGTGAAACTCACGAGTACTACCATCAACCTCTAGCAACAAGGCGCCATTAGGCCCCACCCCGCGACAAACTCCTTGCTCACTATTGCGACCTATATGTAGAGAAACAACCTGATCACGGTGTGCATTCGCCTGCTGCCACTCCTCAACGAGAGGTGCAAAACCATGTTCAGAAAACTCCTCCAAAACCGGCACCAGACTATTCATCAGCACCGCAATCAAAGTATTCCGTGACGGAGCCTGACCTGCAATTTCCTGCAGATCGGTCCAGGGCTGATCAATTTCATCAGCACTGCTGCGAGGCATATTCACATTAAGCCCCACACCTATCACTACAGAGCACTCCCCAGAGGCATCGCCTACCATCTCCAGCAGTACTCCGGCCAGCTTCCGGCCACGCCACAGCAGATCATTCGGCCACTTTACCTCAACATCCGGGATATCTAACTCACGCAGGCCACGAATCAGCGCAACACCTACCGCCAGACTAAGCCCTTCAAGGGCTGCAGCACCTTTGCTGAACTGCCAGGTAAGCGAAAAACAGAGATTACTAGCAAAAGGGCTGACCCAGTTACGCCCGCGGCGTCCACGACCCGCAGTCTGCTGCTCTGTCAGATATAACGAGCCATGCCCATCCTCATACACCGACTGCATCGCCTTAGCATTAGTCGAGGGGATAACCAGATCCAGCGAAACACGACCCAGCTGCTTAAGCGTGCTCGCTTCTAACTGCTCGGTAATAGCATCTTTATTAAGCAGATCCAGCCCTCCGGGAATTCTGTATCCCCGCCCTTTAACGCTATAGACCTCTATTCCGGATGCTTCAATCTGCCGCATCTGCTTCCATATCGCGCTGCGGCTCACACCCAGCTGACCACCCAACTCCTGCCCGGAGTGAAAACAACCATCCGCCAGCACTGTCAACAGCTGCTCAATCATCGCTATGCCCGCCTATGCAATTCGTTCAAGCACAATAAAACTATAATCATAAGGATTGGGCCCTTCGGCTGAAAAATCTTCACGGCCAATCTCAGCCCATTCTCCCGGATTAAACTCAGGGAACCAGGCGTCGCCATTCACCTCAGCATGAACCTGAGTCAGATAGAGACGGTCCGCTAACGCCAGAGCCTGCTCATAAATCTGGGCACCCCCAATCACCATCGCCTCATCACGACCGTCAACAGTACAGATACTCTCAGCCAGATCTTTAGCTGCCTGCAGGCTATTAACTACCCTGACACCATCGGGCTGATAGGCAGCATCCCGGGTAATCACAATGTTGGTTCTACCTGGCAGGGGCCGACCTATGGAGTCAAACGTCTTGCGCCCCATGATAATTGGCTTACCCATAGTAACCTGCTTGAAATAGCGCAGATCCTGAGGCAAATGCCAAGGCAGATTATTATTGATGCCAATGACACGATTTTCCGCCTGAGCAACAATAATCGCCAGATTCATAACTTCCCCTTAATACTGCTCTTTGACAAAAGCTTTGGTAACATTGAAAACTGAATTTAACCACAGGTGTTAATAACAAACCAATGAGACAATACCTCGATCTTTGCCAAAGAATAATAGATGAAGGCGTCTGGGTGGAAAATAAACGCACCGGAAAGAGATGCCTGACAGCCATTAACGCTGACTTAACTTATGATGTTGCTAGCGGTGAATTCCCGCTTGTAACGACTCGTAAGAGTTTTTACAAATCAGCAATCGCCGAGATGCTGGGCTACATCCGCGGTTATGATAACGCTGAGGATTTCAGAAAAATCGGCACCAAAACCTGGGATGCAAACGCTAATGACAATGCTGACTGGCTTGCGAACCCCTACCGCAAAGGTACCGATGATTGCGGCTTTATTTATGGCAAGGTTGGCAGGAACTTCCCGAAACCGGATGGCGGCAGCATAGATCTGCTGCGTAAGATTGTCACCGACCTGTCTCAGGGCGTTGATGATCGCGGTGAGATCTACACATTTTATCATCCGGGCGCATTTCATATGGGGTGCTTACGCCCTTGCATGTATAGTCACCACTTCTCCCTCCTGGGTGACACCTTATATCTGAACAGTACGCAACGCAGCTGCGATGTGCCGTTAGGGCTTACCTTTAACATGGTGCAGGTTTACTTTCTGCTGGCGATCATCGCTCAGATTACCGGCAATAAACCGGGCAAGGCCTACCACAAAATTGTGAATGCCCATATATACGAAGATCAGATTGAGCTTATGCGGGATGTGCAGCTCAAGCGGGAACCAATGCCGCTACCTCGGTTCAATATCAATCCGGATATTAAAACTCTGGAAGACTTGGAAACCTGGGTGACTACGGATGATTTCGAAGTGGAAGGTTACGAATACCACGAACCGATCCAGTACCCCTTCTCTGTCTGAAAAAGCCGCCCGTTCAGGGGCGGCGGGTGAATCCTGACAGCAGAAAGCCAGACTCAGGAAGCCTTAACTGAAGCGCTAGTCCGGTACGCTAGTGCGACAAGAACAGCTCCCAGTATAATCATCGGCAGAGACAGCAACTGCCCCATAGTCAGCCAATCCAGCGCTACAAATCCGATATGACCATCGGGTTCTCGGAACAATTCAACACACGAGCGAAACAGACCATACAGCAACAGGAACATACCTGAGACCGCCATCGCCGGCCGTGGCTTGGCCGAATAGAACCAGAGCACAATAAATAGCACGACCCCTTCCAGAGCAAATTCATACAGCTGCGACGGATGCCGACCAAGCCCGTCCATCGCACGGGGAAAAATCACGCCCCAACTCTGATCTGTTGCGCGTCCCCAGAGTTCTCCACCAATAAAGTTCCCCAACCGGCCTGCACCCAGACCAACAGGGATCAGCGGCGCAACAAAATCAGCAATAGCAAAGAAGCCTTTTTTATAATGATGCGCAAAATATCCAATTGCTGCGATTACCCCCAACAGACCACCATGGAACGACATGCCACCTTCCCAGATCGCAAACAACCACAACGGATCATCCAGAAACTGTGGGAAGTTATAGAACAACACATAACCAAAGCGACCACCCAATACAACACCGATCGCACCCCAGAAAATAAGATCCGATACTTGCTGCTCGTTCCAGCCGGAACCCGCTTTTCTGGCACGCCGGTTACCCAAATACCAGGCGGAGCCAAAACCGATCAGGTACATCAGCCCGTACCAATGAATTTTCAGCGGCCCCAGCGCCACCGCAATCGGATCTATATCATGCAACCACATGGAGATAATCTGCTCCCTTATATTGAAAACTGCCCCGATATAACCATGCCCGCCGCAATCGAACAATAGCTATCCCGCAGATATTGGTTTTAAATAAAGCCTCAACAGCGAAAAGCGGAGCAACACAGTGTGCCTGATCGTCTTTGCCTACCAATACCATCCTGAATATAACCTTATACTGGCCGCTAACCGTGATGAATTTTATGCCCGACCCACCCGTCCAATGCAATTTTGGAAACCACAAGACAACACCCGGGCCGCCCAACATCAAGGTCAGAACGAATTTTATACCTCCCGACTTACATCGCCGATACAGCACTGCCAGCAACCAAATAACATTCTGGCCGGACAAGATCTGGAGCAGGGAGGCACCTGGCTGGGCATGCAACAGAATGGACGTTTTTCCGCAGTAACCAACCACCGTGACGGACGTAACCGCAGCAATGGCAAAAGATCCAGAGGATTTCTGTCAACCAGCTTTCTGAGCTCTGAACAACCGGCCAGACTCTATGCCGAACAACTGGAGAGCGATCTTTACGACGGTTTCAACCTACTGATAGGCGATAACAGCGGCCTGTACTATCTATCCAACCGAAGCCAGGGCAACCATAAAATAAGCCACGGCATTCACGGCCTCAGCAACGCTCTGCTCAACACCCCATGGCCTAAGTTGGATGCCCGTAAAGAGATGCTCCAGCGACACCTTGACCAGGAGACGCCAGACGTCGAGCATCTTATTAATCTGATGGCTGACAATACGATCTACCCCGAGCACTTGCTACCGAATACCGGTATTAGCCCGGAGTGGGAGCAAGCACTGTCATCGAGCTTTATCAAACTGGAGAATTACGGCACCCGCGCCACGACTGTCATCTTGCAGAAGCACAATGGAGAAACCGAAGTAGTGGAACAAAACTATGATGTCAGTGGCGCAGGCGATCGCTACCGTTATCAGTTAGAACTGCCGCCGATCGGCGGCAGTTAAGAGACAAGCACTGACTAAAATACCAATTAATCCGGGATTGTCGGCCTGGTAAGCTGCCCTAAACCCAGGTCTTTCAGAGTCTTACGCAACAGCATATGAATCTTATCCACATCATCCATCACGATAATACGACTCAGCAGATCCTGCGCCCGTCCCATACTTACACCACGAATGGCAAACTTAATCTTCGGCAGGTTAGTCGCGTTCATAGACAACACGTCATAGCCCATCGCCATTAAGAGCAAAGCACCACCCGGATCCGCAGCCATCTCGCCACAGATACTCACCGACACACTCTCTTTATGCGCCTCACGGGCAATATACTGCAACGCTTTGAGGACCGCCGGATGATAGGAAACATAAAGCCCGGCTACCCGGGGATTATTTCGATCCACCGCCAGCAAATACTGGGTCAGGTCATTCGAACCCACTGAGATAAAATCGACCCGACGGGCAAACCGCCGCGCCTGGTAAACCGCAGCAGGCACCTCAATCATCACCCCGATCAACGGTTGATTAACGACATGACCCTCTTCCCTTAACTCATCGACAGCCCGCGCGATCAATTTCTTCGCATCTTCAACCTCCTGCACATTAGTTACCATCGGCAACATAATCCGCAGGTTATCCAAGCCCTCAGCAGCCCGCAGCATCGCCCGAATCTGCACCAGGAATATTTCCGGATGATCCCGGGTTATCCTAATACCCCGCCAACCCAGCATCGGATTATCTTCATCTATCGGAAAATATGACAACGGCTTGTCACCACCAATATCCAGCGTTCGCATCGTTACAGGGCGGGGAGCAAAGGCTTCCAGCTGCGCCCGGTATGTGATCATCTGCTCGTACTCGCTGGGAAAGAAATCCCGGATCATAAACGGAATTTCTGTGCGGTAGAGTCCGATACCTTCCGCGCCCCGATCCAGCGATCGGGCAACATCGGTAACCAGGCCGGTATTCACCCACAGCGGCATCCGATAGCCATCGGTGGTTTCAGCAGGCAGCTCTTTAAGCCCCTCCAGACCCGCATTGACTTCATTTTCTTCTCGGATAATATCCCGATAACACTGCGCCAGGTCTTCCGATGGATTAATAAAGACCCGGCCGGAGTAACCATCCAGAATAACCTGCAGGCCTTCCAGTCGGGTATAGGGCAGATCCACCGCCCCCATTACCGTCGGAATCCCCATAGAACGGGCCAGAATTGCGGCATGGGAGTTACCGGAACCATTGACCGACAACAGACCCGCCAGCTTATCTGCAGGCACTTCACCAAGCATCGCCGGGGTCAGCTCATCCGCCACCAGAATCGCATTCTCGGGAAAATCGATCTCCGACAGCGCGGGACCCGACTCCTGCAAACAGGTCAGCATTCGCCGCCCCAGATCTTTTATATCGGTAGCACGCTCCCGCAGATAAGGATCATCCATCATTGAGAACTGATGAACGTGCTCGCCAATAACATTCTTCAACGCACCCTGCGCCCAATGCCCCTGTTTGATCTGCGCAATCACTTCACCCGCCAGGGCATTGTCATCCAGCATCCGGATATAGACATCGAACAACTCACGCTCTTCAGAACGCAGCCGTTTGGCCAGACTCCGCCCCACTTTCTTAATATCGCGTCGAACCGAGGCCAGTGCTTTTTTAAATTTAGTAATCTCTTCCTTTATATCTTCAGTCTTACGCTCCGGCACACCATCAAGGTCGGCTAATGGAGTCATAACAACCGCGGGCCCTATCGCAACCCCGATACAACCCGAGACACCTTCAAACTTACGATCTGATTCACCTTTCTCATGTTCCGATAGTTTCTTTATCGAACCGGTAGCTTCAGCATGAGCAATAACGCCAGCCAACTGGGCCGACATTGTCACCATAAAAGCCTCTTCGTTTTCATCGAAACGACGTATAGCCTTCTGCTGAACAACAAGAACCCCGAGCAGGGTGCGATGATGAATGATGGGAACACCAAGAAAAGCGTGGAACTTTTCCTCGCCGGTGCCTTTGATAAAGGTATATGAGCTATGAGCCGCTGCGTTTTCCAGGTTAATAGGCTCAGCCCGATCACCAACTAAACCGACCACACCCTCAGATAATGACAGACTCGCCTGACCCACAGAGCGTTTATTAAGGCCCTGGGTCGCCATCAGAACATAACGCTCTTCGCGGGGATCAAACAGATAAATTGAACATACATCCGTGCGAATCGCACGTTGTACCCGACGCACAATAACATCCAGTACCGAGTCAAGATCCGGTGCGGCGTTAACTTCCTGTACAATTTTGCGCAGGATTTCCAGCATGCATCAATCCTCTGTTGCTTTCGCTACCAGCCGCCAAGAACCAGTCGCGTCAGTTTCGGCGACAGTTCCCGCATCGCCTTACGATACACATCACGCTTGAATGCAACCACCTGACCCAGCGGATACCAGTAGCTAACCCAACGCCAGCCATCAAACTCCGGCGAGTCGGTTTCATCAATCGAGACCGCATTATCTTCACTGAGCATTCTCAGCAAATACCATTTTTGTTTCTGACCCACGCAAACCGGATGGGAATGGTGCCTAATCATTCGCTTGGGCAAGCGATAACGTAACCAGCCACGGGTAACTGCGACAACCTCAACATCCTGAGGCGAGAGACCTATCTCTTCTTTCAGCTCCCGGTACATCGCCTGTTCCGGCGACTCTGACTCATTGATTCCCCCTTGAGGGAACTGCCACGCATTTTGACCTATGCGCCTTGCCCAAAGCACCTGACCCATCGAGTTTGCCAGAATGATACCGACATTCGGCCTGAACCCGTCTGAATCGATCACGGTGATTTCCTTAAAAACTTTTCCGCTATTGTTCCATAATTCGTTACGATTCAGCAAATGAGAGTGGTTAACAATTGCCACCAATGCAGCAAGCCACTATCCTAAGCGCACTTTTATACAATTATGGAGTTGTAACGTTGAGCCTGGCAATTTTCGATCTTGATAACACCCTGCTGAATGGCGATAGCGATCATGCCTGGGGCGAATTTCTCTGTGACAAGGGAATTGTCGACGTCGATGCCTATCGCGAAGCGAATGACTACTTCTTCCAGCAGTACCAGAACGGTACGCTGGATATTTTTGAATTCCTTGAATTTGCCCTCAAACCACTGGCCGATCATAGCGCCGAGTATATGCAGCAGCTACACCAGCAGTTCATGCAGGAAAAAATTGCGCCTATGATGCTGGAAAAAGCCGAGACACTGCTGAAGAAACACCGCAACCAGGGCGATTTTCTGCTCATTATCACCGCTACTAATCGCTTCGTTACGGGACCTATCGCCGCACATCTGGGTATCGATGACATTCTGGCGACAGAACCGGAGCAGATCAATGGCGAATACACCGGCAAGGTCGCTGGAATCCCGTGCTTCCAGCATGGCAAAGTAGAACGCCTGCATGCCTGGCTGGAAAGTACTGACCACAACCTGGAAGACAGTTATTTCTATAGCGACTCAATCAACGACAAACCTCTGCTGGATCTGGTTACCTATCCGGTCGCAGTTGATCCGGATGAGTTGTTGAAACAAGCTGCTGAAAGTAACAGCTGGCCCATTATCAGCCTGCGCTAGCCTCCAGACTGAATAAAAAAATGCGCCATGTGGCGCATTTTTTTATGCCACCCGACATTGTTTCAGCTGCTGATTAAGCGATGCCATCACCTGACTCCGATGTACCACTCCCATAAGCTTGCCACTTTCGATCACCGGATAAATTTTCGGTTTATTCAGCGCCATCATCTGCGCCAGTTCGAGAATTGTATTAGTGGGCGATACGGTCAAAGGCTCCTTATGCATCATATCCTTTACCAAAACATGGCTATCACAATGATAGCTATCATCCAGCAGAAACGGGATGCAATCCTGTTCGGATAGAAAACCGACCAAGTGCTTTTCATTATCGACTACCGGCAGCCCGATCATCTGTTCGGCCATCAGATGATCGACCGCCTGTGCCAGGGACATATCCATATGTAGCGGGGTTAAATGCTCAGACATGATGTCTTGAATCAGAATCATCGTCCTTCCCTCCTGTTATTAGATATATTTCAGTGTCGCACCGAAAACAGGATTTAACCAATCGTAACTGCTTATCTGCTCTATAGCGAAAAACTAACAGCCATAAAAAACGCTCCCAGACCTTGCGACCGGGGAGCGTTATTCGCCTAACTATTGCCCGCTTAACTGACCGGCAACAGCCTTACAAAGTAAGATTTCAGGTAATCTGTTTCCGGAATCGCCGGATGCACCGGATGGTCCCCCCCCTGATGCCCCTGATCGAAAATCTGCGCCTGACGATCCAGGGTACGGCTTTCGGAGCGAATAATGTCCACCAGCCGCTCGCGCTGCAGATGCATCGAACAGGATGCGGAAATCAATATCCCATTCTTGGCAACTAAGCGCATTGCCAGCTGATTAATCCGCTTATAAGCCTGCTCACCGTTACGAATATCTTTACGCTTCTGGATGAAGGCCGGCGGGTCAAGTACTACTACATCAAACTTCTCACCCTCTTCGAGCAGCATCTTACAACCGTCGAAAGCGTCACCCTGTATTGTTTCCAGACGTGAATCCGCATCGTTTAACCGGGCATTTTCAGTCGCCACATCCAAAGCAAATTCAGACGCATCCAGACAGGTCACATGCTCGGCACCAGCACCCAGCGCCTGCACACCCCAGCCACCGATATAGCTGAACAGGTCGAGCACTTTTTTTCCGGCAACATGCTGCTGCATGCGGGCACGGTTAAGACGATGATCATAGAACCACCCGGTTTTCTGCCCCTGCTTCACTGGTGCAACAAAAGACACGCCATTCTCTTCAAACGGAACCAGATCAGGCACTTCACCGTAAGCGGTTTCAACGTAACTCTCCAGGCCTTCCATCTGACGCATCTTACCGTCGTTACGGAACAGGATACCCTGCGGCTTAAACACCTTCTCAATTGCTGTCACGATCTCATTCTTCATCAATTCCATACCGGCAGTAGATATCTGCACGACAAAAATATCAAAGTAACGATCGATGACCAGGCCAGACAAACCATCACTATCTCCGAACACCAAACGGTAGCAGGGCTTATCAAAACATGCCTCACGCAATGATAGAGCGATATTCAGACGATGTACGAACAGCGAGCTATCCAGAGGAGTCTTCACCGTACGACTGAACAGGCGAGCGCAGATCAGAGTGTTCGGGTTTACATAAGCCAGACCCAACGCTTTGCCATTAGAACTTTCCACAACCACTTGCTCACCGGCGGCAAACTGCTTCAGCGGTGAAACTTTAGTATTTACTTCATTACTGTAAATCCAGTGATGACCACCACGAAGACGCTTATCCGCGCCGGCATTCAAACGTAACTGTTGCAAGGTAAGTACCTTTAATCTGGCTTAATAAGAAAAAGCCCCGCCAGAGGCAGGGCTAGAGGCTGATACCGGCCGGTATCAGCTCTCAGATTCGCAAACTGCGGAATAACCGTCGGCATCCAGTAACTCACCCAGCTCTTCCGGCGCACTCAGGCGGATCTTGATAAACCAGCCGTCACTGTATGGATCGCTGTTTACCAGCTCCGGTGTATCCTGCAACTCTTCGTTTACGGCGATGACTTCACCGCTCAGAGGTGCATAGATATCTGAAGCCGCCTTAACTGACTCCACAACGCCGATATCATCGCCATTGGCAAATTCAGTACCGACATCAGGCAGCTCAACGAAAACCACATCACCCAGCAGATCCTGGGCATGATCGGTAACACCAATTGCTACTACACCATCACCTTCATCACGGATCCATTCATGGCTGGCAACATACTGCAGATCACTTGGGATATCGCTCATTTTCTCTTTCCTACACTGAGAGTTTATGAAAATACTTTCTCGCCATTGCGAACAAATGACGGTTTAACAACTTTAACCGGAACCTGCTTACCACGCATATCGACGTGACAACTGTCTCCGGTATTTGCCGGCACCCTCGCCATCGCGACAGAGTAACCCAGCGTCGGTGAAAAAGAACCGCTGGTAATTTCACCCGCTTCTTCATCATTTACAATAACCTTCTGATGACTGCGCAGCACGCCACGGGTCTCCAGCACCAGTCCCACCAACTTCTGATCAACACCTTCCTGACGCTGCTGCTCTAATGCGGTGCGCCCGACAAATTCACGATCCGCCGGTTCCCAGGCGATAGTCCAAGCCATATTGGCGACCAGCGGAGAGATGTTTTCATCCATCTCGGAACCATACAGATTCATTCCCGCTTCCAGACGCAACGTATCCCGTGCACCCAGACCACAGGGCGCAACACCAGCATTTGCCAGGGCTTGCCAGAAGTCTGCGACCTCATCCTGAGGTATCATCACTTCCAGACCGTCTTCACCAGTATAGCCAGTTCTGGCGATAAACCAGCCTTCAGACTCAACACCCTGAAATATTTCAAGATTTTCGATCAACTTAACCCTGGATTCACTCAACACCGATTCTGCCCTGGCACGGGCATCAGGCCCCTGCACAGCGACCATCGCCAGCTCTGGACGCTCAGTCAGAGCAACATCATCAAAGTGTGCGGTATGATCAGCCATCCAGCGCAGATCTTTTTCGCGGGTTGCACAGTTCACTACGACCCGGAACCATTCGCCATTTACATCCGGCTCAGTCATCAGATAGACAATCAGATCATCAACCACACCACCGGTTTCATTGAGCATGCCGCTATACAGCGCCTTACCCTGAGTCTTCAGGCGATCGACATCATTTGCCAACAGGTAACGCAGGTATTGTTTTGCATCAGACCCGGTTACATCCACCACGGTCATGTGGGACACATCAAACATTCCGGCACCACGCCGCACCTGATGATGCTCTTCTACCTGGGAGCCATAGTTGATCGGCATATCCCAACCGCCGAAATCAACCAGTTTTGCACCCATCTGCTGATGTTTTTCATAGAGCGAAGTTTTACTTCCCATAACTCAAACTCGTATCTGTAACAGTGGAACCGGCAGAGTAGAACTCTGCAGATTCAGAAAAAGGGAGGTCAATGTATAGAGATTCAGGATGCAGTGCAATATATGTTCAATGATCCCGCATCCGACATAAGTCCCAGAAACCGCTGTCCTTCCCGATAAACCGATTAATCTACAACAGGGCGTCGCGCCAGTGCCGGCAAATTGCCACTCAAGCCCATTGCCTGTTGCACCAGGTGGTTTTTTACCAGCGGCGTGCCATTCATCAGATTCATACCGACATTACGTAACAGTCGCAACGCAGGCTGCTCTGAATTGAAAAGCTGTTTAAAACCCTCCATCGACGCAGCCATCTGCAGGTTGTCACTGTGACGAGCCCGTTGAAAGCGGCGCAGAATATATTCACTACTCCAGTCTTCCTCCCGTTCAACCGCCTGCAATACGACTTCAGCCAGAGCAGCAGCATCCATCAGGCCAAGATTTACACCCTGCCCCGCCAGCGGATGAATGGTATGAGCCGCATCACCAATTGCAGCAAAGCCCGGCTTTACATACTGTTTAGCATGGCGCTGACGAAGCGGAAAAACAGAACGCTGATCGGTTTCGATAACCTTACCTAAACGCCCCTCTATCGCCAACTCCAAAGCCCTGCAAAAAGCGCTATCATCCAGTTCCATCAACTCCCGCGCATGATCCGGTGAGGTGGACCAGACTATAGAGCTTAGCTGACTGTCACGCTGCCCGGTTTCAGTCTGCAGTGGCAATAACGCCAGCGGACCATCTTCCGTAAACCGCTGCCTGCAGGTAGCCCGGTTTGGCAGTTCTGTTTTTATTGTAGTCACAATTGCATGATGGCCATAATCCCACTCCCACATGGCAATACCTGCCATCTGGCGAGTTCTGGACATTGCGCCATCGGCAGCGACAACCAGTCCGGCATCAATTTCAGCTCCACTGGACAATGTTAAAAGCCTGCGCCCTGCAATCTGTTCAGACAATGAAATCAACTGCGCGTTATCGATCAGTTCAACGTTCGGCAACCCGGCACTGGCCTGATACAACGCTGTCAAAGTCACTCTGTTTTCAACAATGTGTCCCAGGCAAGGCTCATGTAGTTCGGCACTGCTGAACTGGATATTGCCGGTACCTTCACCATCCCAGACATCCATCGCTTTATATGGAGACACCCGCATCTGTCGCATAAACGACCAGGCTCCGGCGACTGTCAGCACTTGCTGTGACGCTGCGGTCAACGCACTGACCCGCGGATCAAAACCGACCTTGCGCTGCGCCGATTCAGCTTCACCAACCCGACTGAGATCAAGTGGCCGACTCTCAAGTACTTTAATACTCAAGCCACTCGGTGCCAGCAAACAGGCTAACGTCATGCCCACCATACCGGCACCGACTATGACCAGATCTGCCTCGGTAAGGTTTGTCTCTGCCGGATCATTTTTCTGAGGATGGCTCATAACTTCAATTCCGTTTATTTCAGGTCAGGTGCCGGACTATCCAGCCCCATAGCGCTACGGGCAAAAACCGTCTTTGCCATCGGGCACAGATCCAATAGCTGCAACCCGGCACTGCGCCCGAAAGCCAGCAAAGGGTCAGGATTGGAGAACAGCTTCATCGTCTGATCACTGAAACCGATAGTTTTCTGCTGATCACCACGCACCTGTTCATGAAAGGCGGACAATAGTTCCAGATTACCCAGACTCTCGCCCCTTTCTGCAGCCCTGATCAACGTTTCCGCCAGTGTCGCAGCACCGCGCAACGCCAGATTGTAACCCTGACCAGCAATCGGATGCAGCGCATGAGCAGCATTGCCAAGTACAACCAGCCCACGGCGTACCTGTTCATCCGCAACGCTTAACTGCAACGGATAACTATGCCGCTCGCCAACTTTCAGTATTCGGCCAACCCGATAACCAAAGCGCTGTTGCAAACGTTCAATAAAATCCTCATCGCTCAACCCCATCACCTCATCTATCTGAGAGTCAGGCACTGTCCAGACTAACCCCATCCGGTGCTTCCCAGCCTCACCCTCAAGGGGAAGAAAGGCCATCGGGCCGGTGTCGGTGAAACGCTCATATGCCACCTGGCGGTGATCTTGTTCCGGACTGATATTGGCTATTACAGCGTGCTGTTGATAACTCTGCTGGCGGTAGCCTATGCCCATCTGCTGCCTTAACTGTGACCGGCCACCATCAGCCATTACGACCAATTGCGAAGTCAGCTCATGAGACTCGCCCTCAGACTGCAGTCTGAGCGTCATCAGCTCACTGCCATATTCAACACGGGTTACTTCCGCCGGGCAGATCAGATCAATACGTTTCGCTTCGGGCTGTTGAATACGATCCATCAACACCCGCCCCAGCCATTGGTTTTCCACCACATAACCCAGCGCAGGCACATTTTCATCCGCGGCTTTCAGACGGGCAGCACCAAACTGACCTTTATCAGAAACATGGATATCCGTAATCGGGCAGAGATGGGTTTTCAGGGTATCCCAGATACCCATCTCCTGATAAATCATCCGACTACCGTAGGCCAGAGCGGTCGCCCTCGAATCATAACTGGGCTGGTAACTCAGACTACCTGCTGCAGGCATCGGGAACGCTTCAATTACTGCAATATCCAGCCCCAGACGATTACTGGCAGGAATCAGTGCTGCCGCCAGACTAGCCCCAACCATTCCACCGCCCACAATTACGACATCGTAACGCTTCTTCATCGTCCTGTTATCCTGCTGCAGCCATCAGTTGCTCTATCTCATCGACTGTTTTTGGCGCTCCGGCTGAAAGCACTTCATAACCCTGTTCGGTAATCAGCACATCATCCTCGATCCGGATCCCGATACCCCGCCAGCACTCTTCGACAGTTTCATCCTGAGGTGCGATATATAACCCGGGCTCCACGGTCATTACCATGCCTGGTTCGAGGGGACGCCACTCACCATCAATTTTGTAATCACCCACATCGTGCACATCCATCCCCAGCCAGTGACCGACCCGATGCATATAGAAACGTTTGTAAGCGCCACTTTCGATCAGCTCCGCCGGTTCACCCTGTAACAAGCCCAGCTCGACCAGCCCCTGCACCAGAACCTCAACCGAGAGATCATGAATATCGTTCCAGATTACACCGGGCTTAATCGCTTCAATACAAACCAACTGCGCTTTCAGTACAAGTTCATAGAGCGCTTTTTGCTCTGTACTGAAAACGCCGGATACTGGAAAAGTCCGGGTAATATCGCCAGCATAGTAATCTAACTCACAACCGGCATCGATCAACACCAGATCATCGGCCCTAAGCTCATCCCAGTTCTCGGTATAGTGTAGAACGCAGGCATTATCGCCACCGCCGACAATGGATGAATACGCTGGCTGGCGACAACCATTGACCGCAAAATGATGGGTGATTTCAGCCTCCAGCTGATACTCGGTCAGCCCCGGCTTGCAATACTGCATGGCCCGGACATGCGCTTCGGCAGAGATCCTGCCCGCATCACGCATCAGCCGGATCTCCTGCTCGCCCTTGATCAGGCGCATCTCATGCAGCATATGATCCAGCATTACCATTTCACTGGGTGCCACAGCGCCCTGCCTGGCCTGAGCGCGGATTCCGTTGAGCCAATCCCGCACTTGCTGATCCAATTTTTCATTGGTACCGATTGAGTAGTAGAGCCGCTGACACCCTTGCATCAGGGACTGTACCTTCGCATCAATATCGCTGACCGGCCACGCCTGGTCTGCACCATACTGATTACAGGCGCCTTCGGGACCCGCACGATAGCCGTTCCAGATCTCCATTTCCGGATCCCGGTCGCGACAAAACAATACAACCTCGCCCGCTTTCCGGCCGGGGATCAGAACCAACACCGCATCCGGCTCGTCAAAACCGGTCAGGTAATAAAAATCACTGTCCTGACGAAACGGATATTCGACATCACTATTACGGCTCACGGCGACAGCAGAAGGAACAATAGCAACGCTATTTCCGGACATTTTCGCCATCAGATCACGACGGCGCCGGGCAAATGTATTCTGGTTGATTCTTTGTATAGTCATAGCGTGCTCAATTTTAGTGAAGCGTAGTTCCCGGCTCAACCGACTCATCCGGTTGCTGAGGGTTAAATTCGCTGAAAATCATCATAGCAGCCATCCGTACATACTCGTGCAGCTCCATCAGATCAGATTCGCTATCCTCATTATCCTCAGGGTCCAGCTCAAGCTGGGCGATCTGCTCCATATCACTCAGGGTTTCCCGCAGCTCTTCCGTCAATGAGGCATTCGTCTGCCCACCCTGCAGCCCGAAACCGGTCAAAAACCCCTGACACCAGGCGCCTAAAGCTTCAGCACGCTGCCCAATGGCAAGATCATCATCCGGTAATAACAACTGAAAACCAAAATCAGCATTTTCCAGCAAACTCAATACACCCTGATACATATCAACCAACGCCAGCTTGGAGCTTTCGTGACGATACTCAGCAATATCCATAAGCTCGGCAGCCTGCTTAAGCCAGTCATCGGCCTTAAACCTGGCGCCAGCGGCCAAAAAGCCGCACAGCAGACCGTGTAACTCACCGGCGTTGGTGGTCAGACTGTCTTCAGCAATCAGCATATCGGATATTTCGTAGTACTCGGGGATAAACTCTTCGGGGGACTGATCAGCGCTCATAAAAGGATACTCTGTAGCTGGTAAATTACCCTGTTCAGGTAACGTATTAAACAGCCTGCTATCCTAGCATTTCACTAACCACAGCACCATTTATTAGACATAGCCAAATAGCTCAGTGAAAACCTCGATTGAGAGCGTAAATCCGCTTATGATAGGACAACATTTTTGGATCCGGACAGACCATGACCGAGCAATATTTCAACCAGCTGGAGCAGCAGGTAGAGCAACTGCTGCAGCGCTGTCAGCAGCTACAGCAGGAGAATCAAATGCTGCGACAGCAAGAAACAGCCTTAAAGCAGGAGCGCAGCCGCCTGCAGCAAAACAATATTGCGACCCAACAACGGATTGAAGCGATGATCACCCGGCTCAGATCACTGGAGCAACAAGCATGAACACCCCGCGTACCACGTCAGTCAAACTACTGGACAAAGAGTATGTGATTGCCTGCCCCGAAGAAAATGAAGCCCAGCTTCTGGCGGCTGCAGATTACCTGAAAAAGAAAATGCAGGAGGTCAAAGCCTCCGGCAGGATCATCGGCCTGGAAAAGATCGCGGTCATGGCCGCCCTGAACATTTCTCACGAGCTACTCCACTCCAGCCAGGGGAATGAAGCGCAACTGGAGCAAAGGCTGCAACAACTAAGCGCAAAAATCGAACAGGGCCTGGGCAGCTTAGAGCCCTGAGACAAACTACCTGAACCATGATCTGAAACAGTTACTACCTCGGAATAGCGTGAAAATATTTCATCTGAATTAAAACAACATGTGTTTCAAGCAGTTACTCTTATATACAAATAACGCTTTAGCATAGAAAAAAGGTTTTACAAGAGCTGACTTTCAACGCTGTAGCAGTATAATGGCGTCAGCTCCCTGGGGCTCTCGGTTGACTGGTTACGTCCCTTGAGCCGATAAGCATATATCCGGAAGCTTCTCGATTGGCCGATGTGCATGTCCGCTCGACGGAAAGCCTAAAGTTTTTCAGAAGTTACCACCTTGAACCTTCGGGTTCAGGGCCACAATCAGCGCCGAAGTCTTGGGGAGTCGCTATCTACAGCCGTATCCAGCTATGAATCTATCTACTGATCCGAAAATCAAACCATCTGGCCAGCAACCCAACTTTAAAGTTCAGCTACGGCGACAGATGCGCAAACGGCGTCGTTCACTAACCGCACAGCAGCAACAACAAAACAGCCTGGGCCTGCTGAAAACCATTCGCAACCTGAATAGCTTCCGCAACAGCGACCACCTGGCACTGTATCTGCCCAACGATGGTGAGATTGACCCTCAACAAATCATCAAGTTGTGCTGGGCCCTGGGTAAAAAGTGCTATCTACCGGTATTGCACCCGATCCGCCATAACCGGCTCTGGTTTGTCGAATACACACCGCAGACCCGGCTACATAAAAATATCTACCGAATTCTTGAGCCATCTTTAATTAAAGCGCCGCGCCGGCCAGCCTGGGCCATCGACCTGGTATTGTTACCACTGGTTGCGTTTGATGCTGAAGGAGGACGTCTGGGTATGGGCGGGGGTTATTATGACCGCACATTCGCCTTTAAACAGGGTTGGAAGAAGGGTAGCGGTACTAAACTGATCGGCCTGGCGCACGATCTGCAGAAAGTTGCACGGTTGAAAACCGAAAGCTGGGACATTCCGCTCGAGGGCGTCGCCTCAGAAGAGCGGTTCTATCGTGCTGTTCGCTAATACGTTTAAATCCTGAAGGTATTTAATTAGCCGTTAAATACCTGTCCGACTATAGCTGCCAGCTCAATATCACTGTTTGAAACTCCGGTAATCACCGTCCCTACCACAAAGGCAGCGATCAATAGCGAAACCAGATCTGGTCCTTTTTTCATAGTAGATTATTGCCTCGTTTTTTTATTATCAAGCTCATCGCCCGCCTGAAGGCTGGGTAGTTTTCCATACCAGGATTTTTTTGCAACTATTTCCTATAGTTACGGCCTATTTATCGACAACTTTATTAAAAGTTATATAAAAGAGCCTAAAAACCGGAAAAAAGTTCCAGTTATTACAGACAATTTCAGAAAAATTGATTAAAAAGCGCTAAAACAACAGGAATAGTCAAAAAAGACAGAATTGTCTGGGCGGTTATGATCGCTGCCATCATCGGTGCGTCACCACTCAACTGCCGCGCAAGGATATAGGCCGTTGAAGCAGTAGGCAAAGCGCTAAACAAAACCAACACTGCAGCTACCAGATAAGAATCAATAAACAGGCTACAGATCAACAACATCAGTAACGGAAAAAACAGCAGTTTGATGATACTGCTATAAATTACGGAACCACCGGCACTGCGCAAGGCTGTAAGGTTCAAACCGGCGCCTACCGCTAACAGCCCCAATGGCAGAGCCATGCTACTCAATAACTGAGCCACCGAACTAACCATTGAAGGCAGCCCCAGGCCACTAAGGTTAAGCAAAATGCCCAGCAGACATGCCAGTATCAGAGGATTTTTACACAGCGCTTTTAGGGTACTGGCAACACTCGACTCCCGCTGCGTATAAGCACTAAAAACCAGTACACACAAAACATTCAACAGCGGCACCATGAGTGCAATCACTACCGCTGCAATAGCCAGACTGTCATCACCATATAAAGCGGCGCTGGCTGCCAGCCCGACATAGGTATTAAAACGCATCCCCCCCTGATATACCGAAGTAAAGGCCGCACCAGACAGCGGCCGCAAACGCTGCACTAATATTAACAGCATTGAGCCTGCCGCCAACAAGCCAACTACAGCAGCTGCCACCTCAAATATCGGCACCGCTGCAATCTCTGCCAAACTTAACTTATACACCAGCAATACAGGAAAAAGCAGGAAATAGATCAGCTTTTCAGCCGGTTCCCAAAAACTATCATCCGGAAAATTTAGTCGTCTGATACCGTAACCGATGCATAACAATGCAAAAACCGGCCACAAGGCAGTGAGAATCTCATTCATTAATGGTTATAATCCAGTTACGCCTGCATTTTATTAGCGGCTGATTGAATAAGACTGGCAGCAACGGGGACAGTGCTGCCAGTCGTTTAAAACTATACAGGAGCAGACAATAATGACATCTCTCGTGCTAACGATTATCGCCCCGGACAAACCCGGCCTGGTTGAACTTCTGTCCCAGACGATCGCGTCCCATCAGGGTAACTGGCTGGAAAGCAGCTTATCCCGACTGGCCGGTAAGTTTGCCGGCATCCTGATCGTTTCGATACCGGAAGCGCAGGCAGAACCCCTGAGCAAGGCACTGGCTGAGCTCGACGCTCAAGGCCTTAAGGTCGTTGCTGAACGCAGCCAGGAACCGCAACTGAAGACCGCATATAACAGCATCAACCTGGCACTGATTGGTCATGATAAGCCAGGCATCGTTAAAGAAATTTCTCAGGCGCTGACTGCAAATAAGGTCAACGTCGAACGACTCAGCACTGAACTGGTCAGCGGCTCTATGTCTGCTGAAGAACTGTTTAAGGCTGAAGCGCACCTGCTGGTCCCTGATACGGTCGATCTGGATGATCTGCAACAGGCACTTGAGAATATCGCTAGTGACCTGATGGTTGATATTACACTTAACTGATCGTTTTCAGTTACCAAAAAGCCCGCCAAGTGCGGGCTTTTTTATTCACAGCAGGCCTTCTCAGTCAATGGAAAAGCGCCGCAATAAAGCTTGTTGCTGATGTGCAACGTCGAGCAATTCATGACTACTGTGCGCCGCCTGCTCTGCTCCTTGAAAGGTTTCAGCCGCTGCACTATTGATCGACACCAGGGTCCGGCTTACTTCAGCTACCGCCCCGGTTTGCTCTCCGGCTGCATTTTCAATATGTGCATTCATATCCCTGATATGCGATACCGCATCATTCATCGCCTGCAGCACCTGCTGCGATTCACTGGCTTTCTCAACACAGTCCTGACTCTGCTGATAACTCTGGTTCATAACCTCAGAGACCCGGTGAATAGCGTCCTGCATGCTTTCCACCATCTGCTTTATATCCTGCACCGAATCCCGGGTTCGGCCCGCTAACCCACGAACCTCATCAGCAACTACAGCAAACCCCCGCCCCTGTTCTCCGGCCCTTGCCGCCTCAATTGCCGCATTCAGGGCCAACAGATTAGTTTTATCGGCAATGCCCTGAATAGTTGCCAGAATGGTGGCAATTTTATCACCAAACGAAGCCATCTCATTACTAACACTCATCGCCTGATCGATACCACTGGCCTGGGTTTCGATACTGGCGATAGTGCCCAACATCTGTCGACTGACATCGTTACTCAGCTGCTCAAACTCATCGACCGCATTCAGGGTCGTCTGGCTATGTTGAGCGACTTCCGCGACACTATGCTCCATCTGAACCGCAGCCGAAGATGTTTGCTCCAGTTGCATGCTCTGCATATTCATAGACTGAGTTGTTTGCTGACTGATAGAAGCATTTCTTTCCGCCACATCAGACAACCGTGCCGAACCATCTGATACTTGCTGAAGAGTATCCTTCAGGCCTTCCACTACGGAGTTCAGGTAACGACTCAAATCACCAAACTCATCATTACGCTGTTCTTCAAACTTAATCCGCAGGTCACCCTGCCGGACCTGCGCCAACCCCTGATGAATTTGCGACAAGGGGCGACGAATCGCCCGTACCATAACCCCGCCGACAACCACAGCAAAAAACACGGCACCAACAGAAAGCCCCAGAATCCAGGTATGGCTAAAGCTCTCTTGCTGTTCCGCCTGATGCCTGGCGTTAACTGCTAATTGATTATTAGCTGCAATAAACGCATCCATCTCTTGCCGGGCCTGAACAATCAGCTGATCGGTTTGCTTCAGACGTTCCGCCAGCTGCAGGTCCGCAGCTACTTGAGTGGCGTAATAACTAACCAGACCATCACCATAGATATGCTTCTGTATTGAATCGACAACTCTTTTTAGCACGGCTTCACCAGGTGCGACCTGAGCCAATGCCTGGTAGGCGCGGAGTAACTCACCGTCACTATCCGCCAGCGTGGTATTCAATTCATCAAGGTCTCTGGTACGTTGAAAATTGACCAGTTGAAAACGATGCATACTAAACATCAGGCTTAGCTCTTTCGCCCTTTCAAGGACTTCTGGGCCGGGGTTACTTTCTGATAAACGCTGCATCCAGGCGTGTAGAGAATCGCCGAGTGACAAAAATTCAATTTCTGCCTGTTGCGTACGAAACTTAAGGATCAGGCTCTGCTTACGATCAGCCATCACTTTCTCTGTAATACTGAAAAATCGCTCACTAACAGACTGTATCCGCTGCAGGGCGACAGTTAACTCAGGGTTTCCGGTAACTTTTTCCGCGACTAACGCCTGCTCCTCGTTAAACTGCAAAATCCTGGCCTTAAATAACTGCCGCTTACGGTTCAGATCTTTTACCCGATTCTGCGAAATCGCCGCAAAAAGCTCAGCATTTGCCTGTTCGAGGTAGATCATCTGCTGAAAACTACCCGATAAAGAAGGGATTACATTATCTGAAACTTTAAAGAAATGATTTGATATGGTGCGGCTGGCAAACAATCCGCCAGCACCGACGACCACAATAAAAATCACCATCAGAGCGAACCCGATAATGAATTTATGAGTGACATTCAATCTCATCCATGCCTCCGCTATAGCGGTTTGTCACACCACTATAAGATCATAGGCCCCTTACCAAGGGCTCTTATTTCTATTTATGTAAACAACCGTTTAACTACTCCGATAAATGTATCCCGAATGTAAACATTTTTCCGACCACAACCAACCACCTTGGGTAGTGATTTTCAGGCACAAAAAAACCCGTACTACGATGTAGTACAGGCTTATTTTATAACGTCTCTATTTATACACGACCGGCCAGCATCTGCTCAGCCCGGTCACAGGCTGCACGCACCTGATTTGGCGCGGTACCACCAATATGATCACGGGCGCTGACAGAGCCATCCAGGGTCAGCACATCGAACACATCATCGGTAATCTGGTCAGAGAACTGCCGCAGCTCTTGCAGACTCATCTCACCAAGATCTTTACTCTGCTCAATACCGTACGCTACGGCCTTACCTACGATTTCATGAGCATCGCGGAAAGGGATACCTTTACGCACAACATAATCAGCCAGATCGGTAGCAGTGGAAAAACCACGTAACGCCGCCTCACGCATACTTTCTTTCTTCGCTTCAATGGCCGGAACCATATCAGCAAAAGCCCGCAGGCTGCCTTTGACCGTATCGATCGCGTCAAACAGCGGCTCTTTATCTTCCTGATTGTCCTTATTGTAAGCCAGTGGCTGGGATTTCATCAGGGTCAGCAAAGACATCAGATGTCCGTAAACACGACCACTCTTGCCCCGCACCAGCTCAGGCACATCCGGGTTTTTCTTCTGTGGCATGATTGAAGACCCGGTACAGAAGCGGTCCGGCAGATTGATAAAATCAAATTGCGCCGATGCCCACAGCACCAATTCTTCAGAGAAGCGGGACATGTGCATCATCAGGACACTTGATGCGGCACAGAATTCGATAGCAAAGTCTCGATCCGAAACAGAATCCAGCGAATTTTCAGTCGGTGCGGTGAAGCCCAGCAACTCAGTAGTCATCTGACGATCGATCGGGTAGGTTGTACCAGCCAGAGCAGCAGCACCCAGAGGAAGGATGTTGACCCGTTTACGGCAATCAGCGAAACGCTCAAAATCACGGCTCAACATTTCAAACCACGCCATCAGATGATGCCCAAAAGTCACCGGCTGTGCAGTTTGCAGGTGAGTGAAGCCAGGCATTACCGTATCAGCTTCCTGACGAGCAAGACCAACAAGACCCTGTTGCAAACGGCTGATCTCAGCCAGAACCAGATCAATCTCATCACGCACATACAGGCGAATATCGGTGGCCACCTGATCGTTACGAGAACGACCGGTGTGCAGCTTCTTACCGGTAACGCCGATTTTCTTAGTCAGCGCCGCTTCGATGTTCATGTGTACATCTTCCAGCTCGATCGACCACTCAAAGTTACCGCTCTCGATATCCGACTGAATCTCTGCCAGGCCATTCAGGATATCCTCACATTCAGCGTCCGTCAGCACACCAACCTTCGCCAGCATCTTGGCATGGGCAACCGACCCCTGGATATCCTGTCGGAACATCCGCTGATCAAACTCCACAGATGCAGTAAAACGTGCCACGAAGGCATCCGTCGGCTCATTAAAACGGCCGCCCCACTGCTGGTTGGTTTTTTCTTCACTCATGCTGACACCTCAAATCTTGTCGTCCCATCGGCCTGAAAGAGAGCCCGGGTACCTTGTCCTGAATCAATGGCGGGCATTATACAGCATTGCACCGGCTATCGGCATGCCGGATCAGCTGTTCCTGAGAGACTATTCTGATAAAATCGTTCTTTCACTAGTAGTTTGCCGGGCACATGCCCTCCAGGACCTTTTTATGACCGATAAAGTAATCCGAATTGCCACCCGCCAAAGCCCCCTAGCACTATGGCAGGCGGAATATGTAAAAGCTGAACTGGAGAAGCACCACCCGGGCATTAAAGTGGAGCTGCTGGGTTTCACAACTAAAGGCGACGTTCTGCTCGACTCACCGCTATCCAAGATTGGCGGTAAAGGCCTGTTCGTAAAAGAGCTGGAAGTCGCGATGCTGGCAAACGAAGCCGACATCGCGGTGCACTCAATGAAAGATGTGCCGATGGAATTTCCCGAAGGCCTGGGCCTGGCAGTGATCTGTCCACGGGAAAAACCAACCGATGCTTTCGTATCTAATAAATACAAAACCATCGATGAACTGCCGCAGGGAGCAGTAGTAGGTACTTCCTCACTACGCCGGGAATCCCAGCTGCGCGAACGCCGTCCAGACCTTAAAGTCACTACTCTGCGCGGCAATGTTAACACCCGCCTGCGCAAGCTTGATGAGGGCCAGTACGATGCCATTATCCTGGCAACAGCAGGCCTGATTCGTCTGGAGATGCAAGACCGTATCGCCAGCGAGATCAGCCCGGAACAGAGCCTGCCAGCAGGCGGTCAGGGTGCCGTAGGTATCGAATGTCGCACCGATGACCAGACCACCCTGGATCTGCTTAAACCGATGCATGACGCTGAAACAGCTTCCCGGGTAATGGCAGAACGCGCCATGAACCGTCGGCTTGAAGGTGGCTGCCAGGTACCTATCGCCTGTTATGCCACCCTGAACGAAGCCGGCGATGAACTCTACTTACGTGGTTTGGTCGCCAGTACCGATGGCAAAGAAATTCTGCGCGACGAACTGCGCAATAGCCCGGATCAGGCTGAGCAAATGGGTATCGAACTGGCAGAACGCCTCTTAGCAGCTGGCGCAGACCGAATCCTGGCCGAAGTCTACAAACAGAATAACTAACCCTGATGCCCAGCACTCTGCAAGGCAAACGCATACTGGTTACCCGGCCTGTCCATCAGGCCGGAGATCAGATTCGTCTGATCCGGCAACTTGGGGCTGACGCCGTCAAACTACCATTGCTGACCATAATCCCCACCCCTGAGGACAGCCCTGAATATCAAATAATAAAAAGCCGCATTCTCGATCTCGACCTTTACCAAAAGATAATATTCATCAGCGCTAACGCGGTCCATTATGGCTTTGAGTTGATCGATCAGTACTGGCCGCAACTGCCAATCGGCATTCAATGGCTGGCTATTGGTAAGCAAACTGCCAGTGCTATGGAGTTGAATCAGGTCAAGGCACTGCATGCCGCCAATGGATATGATTCTGAAGCACTGCTTGCTTCAGAACATCTTCAGCAGGTAGCCGGAGAACGCATTCTGATTATGCGCGGCAGCGATGGCCGGGAGACGCTGGCACAGGAGCTAGCCCGCCGCGGTGCTAAAGTAGAGTATGCTGACCTTTACCAGCGCAGCTGTCCGGACTATACGCCACAAGAGATCAGCAGTACTATTGGTAGTCTGCCGCTGGATGCAATTTTAATCACCAGCGGTGAAGCACTAAAGAATTTAACCCGTGTGTTATCTGCATACGAGGTGACACAAACACCAGTAGTGGTTCCCGGCCAGCGGGTGGCGCAACTGGCAAAGCAACAAGGCTATACCCGGATTACTGTAGCTAACGGACCTGATAGTAAGGCCATGGTACAGAGCATTTTATCGAACCTCGATATGGATGAGTAACAATGAAAAAGAGCGGGAATAACAATCAGACCAATTCCAAAAAGCAGGGAGAGGTGATTGAGGGAGAACTGATCGACAAGGAGAACGCCCCCGCAGAGGAGTCAGCCGACGAGGCGAAGCAGAACACGGCCGCCGCAGCTAAAGCCGACCCTGAAAAAGAGAAGAGCTCTGCGGCCGCCTCTAAAGCAAAACAAACATCTGAGAAACCAGCCAAACCGGGAGCAACCTGGCCAGGTAAGCTGGCACTGCTACTTGCGTTTATCGCAGTAGCCGGAGTTGGTTACCTGTACTGGCTACAGCTTCAGGCAGGCGAGAACCTCAATGCCAGCCAGCAGCAAACCAATGCCTCTGTTGAGACCGCTATCAACAAAAGTCAGCAACAGATCAATCAACAGATCGGCGCTGTCAACCAGCAGATCTCTGGCTTGAAATCCGATAGTGAACAGGAAAAGTCCAATATTACCGAACTGCAGGATCGCCTGACCAAGAGTATTCAACAGGTTACTGCACAACAGCAAAATACCCGCAAAGACTGGTTACTGGCAGAGGTTGAATACCTGCTCCGCCTGGCTAACCAGCGCGTGCTGATGGAACAGACGCCACAGGGAGCCCTGCAACTGCTGCGTTCTGCAGATAAGATCCTCAGTGAAACCGATGACGTCACGATTTATGAAGTGCGCAAAGCGGTTGCCGCTGACATTGCAGCTCTGGAAGCGGTCCCTGAACTGGATACAGAAGGGGTTTTCCTGCGCCTGAGCGCACTCAATGCTCAGGTAGAAAAACTACAGGTTATTCCACTGACCGAACAGCATAAACTCCCCGAAATCATGGATCAGGTAACCAGTGATGAGTTCGCCAGCAACTGGGGTGAAGACATCAAAGTAGCCTGGGCTAAAGTTGCCGATAAATTTGGTCAACTGGTCGTCGTTCAACACTGGGATGAGCCGGTTGAGCCACTGCTGTCGCCACAGCAGAGCTACTACCTGCAGCAGAATCTGCACCTGATGCTGGAACAGGCACAACTATCCCTGTTACAACGCAAGCCCCGCTCCTACCTGACCAGCCTGGAAAAAGCGGAAGGCTGGATTGGCACCTACTTCGAGCAGAAACACAGCAACACCCGAGCACTGCTGAAAGCGCTGACGCAACTGAAGCAGATTGAAGTTGCACCGCAGATGCCCGACATATCCAGCTCGCTAGTCACTCTGAAAGCTTACCTGCTGCAGATGCGCAAGCTTAAGGAAAGGGGGGCAGCATAAATGAAACGGATATTTATACTCCTGCTAGCCCTGCTGTTCGTCGGCGCCTGGGCTGGCCAGAAAATGCTACAGGATTCAGGTTACGCCCTGATCGCCTACGGCCAGACTAGTATCCAGATGAGTATCTGGGTCTTCCTTGCATTATCCATTGTAACCTTCCTGTTACTCCACTGGGGGATCAACCTGTTGAATCGTTCCCTGCAGTCAGGCGCCCGATTCAGGCTCTGGAACAGGGGCCGGAGCCTCAAGGTTGCCCACAATAAAACCCTCAAAGGCCTGATCGCCTTGTCAGAAGGTAACTGGTGGAAAGCTCAGCGCCTGCTTAGCCAGTCCGCAGAGAAGAATGAAATCCCTCTCGTCAATTATCTCGCTGCAGCTCGTGCGGCACAGGAGCAAGGCGAAGAGGAAACCTGCGACGAACTGCTACAAAAAGCGCGCAACAGCACCCCCGAAGCAGAGATTATCGTCGGTATCAGCCAGGCTCAGATCCAGCTCAGCCGCGGCCAGCTGGAACCTTGTCTGGCCACACTGCTGAACCTGCGTAAACGGGCGCCCAAGAACAGCTACGTGATGAAGCTGCTACGCGAAGTATACATCCAGCTCGATGACTGGAAAGCGCTCAGCCAGCTGATTCCTGAGCTGCGCCGGGCAAAAGCCCTGAAGCAGGAAAAGCTACTCCAGACCGAACAGCTCTGCTACAAGAAAATACTGGAGCTGAGCATCAGCCAGACCCTCGCAGCCAGCAACGAAGATAAACGTAAAGCACTCGGCGAAAGCTGGCACAGCATGCCGGGACAACTGATTAAAGATGATATCCTGGCGCGCCATTATACCGATCTGCTAGTCAGTATCGGCGCTGAGGAGAAAGCTGAAGGGGTCATCAAAGACCTGCTGAAGCGAAAATGGGATGAGCAACTGGTCAACCTGTACGGCCGACTCAAAGGTGCTAACCCAAAGAAACAACTGGATACTGCCCGCGGCTGGCTTAAAGACTACCCTCTAAGCCCTGACCTACTACTCACATTAGGCAGGCTATCCCAGCGCAACCAGCATTGGGGAAAAGCCGTGACCTACTTTGAACAGAGCCTGGAGCAGGATCCGCGCGCCGAAACCCTTAGTGAACTGGCTCGCCTGCTACAGCACCTGGGCGAGACCGATCGCACCCTCAAGCTAATGGAGAAGAACCTGACGCTTGTTGGCGGCGGTTTACCTGCTCTACCACTGCCGGAGAAAGGCGCAAAACTGGCAGCACCTGCGGAGCAGCAGCAGCAGCAGCAGTAGCTAGAACGTCGCTGCACGACTTGCTAGATCGCTGAACAAGTTCCGCTAGCTAGTGTCTAGAAAAAGCAAAAGCCAAAAACATAAAAACCGCCAACAGGCGGTTTTTTTATTCCCGCAACGCGGGAATGCTCTTTCTAGCAACTAGCAGGAAAGCTTGATTTCCGTTCTAGCTAGTCGAACTTGTTCGACGGTCTAGCTAGCAGCGCTTGCGCTGCGGTCTGAATAAATAAAAGCTCTGCTTTTATTTATTGCGTGGCGCGTAAGCGAACACATCGGAATGCATGTGCGCTTCGTCGAAGCCTTTTGTTTCACAGGCATCAAGCAAGGCATAAACCATCGCCGGAGAGCCGCTGGTAAAGACTTCAACATCATCGAAACTATCAAAGTCAGCAATCACCGCTTCCGGCAACAGACCGGTACGGCCGGCCCAACCCGGACTATTACCTGGCTCACTGACAGTAAAATGGACATGAACATTGGCATGCTCACTGGCCCACTGCAGAGGCAGCTTTTCCAGATAAAAATCCTGCTCGACCCGGGCACCCCAGTAAATATGAATAGGATTACTGACCTGGTTAGCG
Source organism: Amphritea sp. HPY (assembly GCF_050870985.1). NCBI lineage: Bacteria > Pseudomonadati > Pseudomonadota > Gammaproteobacteria > Oceanospirillales > Oceanospirillaceae > Amphritea > Amphritea sp. HPY. The sequence continues at coordinate 4,032,835 of NZ_CP194015.1, forward strand.
AGCAGATGCTCGGCAATACTTTTTATCTGTGAGAAGCCAGTGCTTGCCGCGGCAAGAACAACTGTTGTACTGGCATTAAGTGAGCCCGCCTCCAGATAACAATCACCTTTTGGCAGTTCAATTTCAACACTGGCATTAGTTTGCAGATGCTCCATAATTGCCACTGACAACTCACCTTCCGGCATTCTTCGAATGTGCAGCTCAATATCACTGCTCATATCCGGCGCACTACCGATAGAAAATGCAGCCCGACGACCATCCGGCAAGATCATTTCCAGATATTGACCGGCATGAAATTCAATAGCCTGACGCCCGGTTACCGGCAGATGTAAGCGAACCCGATAAACATCGCTGCTCAACTGTTCTACCGCTGCAATATCACAAACCAGTTTTTTCACTAGTAACTCTCCAGGACGCAACAGTCCTTCTATTTTCACCCAAAGATCACTGCGTGGTACCGCGGTACACGCAAATATATGCGAGGGCTGATGCCCCTCTTCTACTATCAGATCCAGCTCCGGATAACGCTGAATTATACTGCCCTGCAGCAGACTAAGCTGACAGATTTCGCAAACTCCGTTGCGGCAGCTGGATCTCATTTTGTAACCAGCAGTAACCAGACTATCCAGTATCGGTTTACCTGATTCTGCCATTACTACATGTTCATCATTAATAGTAATAGCGTAGCGGTCAGTCACCCAGAATGCCTAACTCATCCCAGATATCGTCAACCCGTTGCTTAACCTTATCGGTCATCGCAATTGGCTCACCCCATTCCCGATCAGTCTCCCCCGGCCACTTATTAGTGGCATCCATACCCATCTTGGACCCCAGACCGGAAACCGGCGAGGCAAAATCAAGATAGTCGATCGGCGTGTTATCGATCAGGGTTGTATCCCGCGTAGGATCCATTCTTGTAGTAATCGCCCAGATCACATCATTCCAGTCCCGCGCATTGATATCATCATCACAGACGATAACAAACTTGGTATACATAAATTGTCGCAGGAACGACCAGACCCCCAACATGATTCTCTTGGCGTGACCCGGATACTGTTTCTTAATCGTCACGACGGCCATACGGTAGGAACAACCTTCCGGCGGCAGATAGAAATCCACGATCTCAGGGAACTGTTTCTGCAAAATCGGTACAAATACCTCATTCAGTGCAACTCCCAGAATCGCCGGTTCATCCGGCGGACGACCGGTATAGGTACTGTGGTAGATCGGGTCCGGACGATGCGTTATACGCTCTACAGTGAATACCGGAAAACTGTCCACTTCATTGTAGTAACCGGTATGGTCGCCAAACGGGCCTTCATCGGCTATCTCTTCAGGATCGATATAGCCTTCGAGAATAAACTCAGCACTGGCAGGGACCTGAAGATCATTACCGATACATTTGGTCACTTCGGTCTTACCGCCACGTAGCAGGCCTGCAAACGCATATTCCGAAAGCGTATCCGGTACCGGCGTTACCGCCCCCAGAATAGTTGCCGGGTCAGCACCCAGCGCAACCGCAACCGGGAACTTCTCACCGGGATGCTGCTCTTTCCACTCACGAAAATCCAACGCCCCGCCGCGATGGGACAACCAACGCATAATCAATTTGTTTTTGCCAATAACCTGCTGTCGGTAGATCCCCAGATTCTGACGCTGTTTGTAAGGTCCCCGAGTGATAACCAGCGGCCAGGTTACCAAAGGCGCAGCATCACCGGGCCAGCAGCGCTGTACTGGTATTTTACTCAGATCAACATCTTCGCCTTCAATTATATGGGTCTGACAGGCTGCCGAGCGGACATTTTTCGGCCCCATATTCAGCACCTGCTTAAAGATTGGCAGCTTCTCCCAGGCATCTCTCATACCTTTCGGCGGTTCGGGCTCTTTCAGCATTGCCAGCAGCTTGCCGACTTCTCGCAGGCTCGCCACATCTTCTTCGCCCATGCCCATAGCCACCCGCTTGGGCGTACCAAACAGGTTAGCCAGCACCGGATAGTCATAGCCTTTCGGATTCTCAAACAGCAATGCCGGCCCAGCGGCACGCAGAGTACGATCGCAGATCTCGGTCATCTCAAGATCCGGATCAACCTCCACTGTAATACGCTTCAGCTCACCCTGTTTCTCAAGGGTCGTGATAAAGTCCCGCAGGTCCTTATATTTCAGGTTACTCATAGTGTCTCGGCAACAAAAAAAAGGGCAAGCCTAAGCTTACCCTTTTTTAATTTAGAAGTGGATCAGGAACGACGCATCGACAGGAAGAACTCATCGTTGGTCTTAAAGTCCTTCAGCTTATCCAATAAGAACTCAATCGCCGCCGAATCCTCCATCGGATCAAGCAACTTGCGTAGAATCCACATCCGCTGCAGCTCTTCTTCAGAGGTCAGCAAATCTTCACGGCGGGTGCCGGAACGACGGATATTGAATGCCGGATAGACACGTTTCTCAGCTACCTTACGATCCAGGTGTACTTCAGAGTTACCGGTACCCTTAAATTCTTCGAAGATAACTTCGTCCATCTTAGAGCCGGTATCAACCAGCGCAGTGGCGATAATTGTCAGACTGCCACCCTCTTCGATGTTACGCGCAGCACCAAAGAAACGCTTAGGACGCTCCAGTGCATGAGCATCAACACCACCGGTCAGTACCTTACCAGAGGAAGGAATCACGGTGTTATAAGCACGCGCCAGACGGGTAATGGAATCCAGCAGGATGACCACATCCTTTTTATGTTCGGTCAGGCGCTTAGCCTTTTCCAGAACCATTTCAGCAACTTGCACGTGACGGGAAGGCGGCTCATCAAAAGTAGAGGCTACCACTTCACCACGCACGGTACGCTGCATCTCAGTTACTTCTTCCGGACGCTCATCGATCAGCAGTACGATAAGATGCACTTCGGGATTGTTACGCGTAATCGAATTAGCAATATTCTGCAGCATCAGAGTCTTACCCGCTTTAGGCGGAGACACCAGCAGAGCACGCTGGCCTTTACCCATAGGGCAAGCCAGATCAATAACCCGGGCGGTCAGATCCTCAGTACTGCCGTTACCCAGTTCCATCTTCAGACGGTCCTGTGCAAACAACGGCGTCAGGTTTTCGAACAGGATCTTGTTCTTAGCATTCTCAGGCTTGTCAAAGTTGATCTTGTCGACTTTTAACAGAGCAAAATAACGCTCACTGTCTTTTGGCGGACGAATCTTACCGGAGATAGTATCGCCGGTACGCAGATTGAAACGACGAATCTGGCTCGGTGAAACGTAAATATCATCGGGACCGGCCAGGTAAGAGCTGTCAGCGGAGCGCAGGAAACCAAAGCCATCCTGCAGAATTTCCAGCACACCATCGCCGTAAATGTCTTCACCACTCTTGGCGTGACGCTTCAGAATAGAAAAAATAACATCCTGTTTACGGGAGCGACCCAGGTTATCCAGTCCCATCTCTTTGGCTATTTCTAGCAGTTCAGGAACGCTTTTCTTTTTCAGTTCGGTAAGATTCATAAGATATCAGTTGAAAGACGCATCAACGGCGTGAGTAGAATAATCAGGCGATCATTCAGACCAGATTGAATTGATATTGTGAAACCGGTTCTAGATACAGATTCCGGAATTTGGAGACAACACTATAGATCGTTGCCAGAAGATAGTCCAGCTATAAAGGGGAGGAATCATTGATCCTGATCAGCTCCCCATATCATGCGTTGTTACAGGCTGGCTTCGATAAATGCAGCCAGCTGAGACTTAGACAGTGCGCCGACTTTAGTTGCTTCAACGTTACCGTCTTTAAATAGCATCAGGGTAGGAATACCGCGAATACCAAATTTCGGTGGAGTCTCGTTATTCTCATCGATATTCAGCTTACAAACCTTCAGTTTGCCCGCGTAATCTTTTGCAATCTCTTCCAGTACAGGAGCGATCATCTTGCATGGTCCACACCATTCAGCCCAGTAGTCGACCAGTACCGCGCCTTCTGCTTTCAAAACATCTTCTTCAAACGAAGCGTCGCTTACGTTAATAATATTTTCACTCATAAAAGCCTCTGCAATGAGATTCGCGATTCAATTAACCGCCAATCATAACACTGTAGCTCAACTATTGTGAATACTCTGTTAAGCACTCTGTTGCTCGCAATAATTCTGCTAAGCTGTGCCAATAATTATCCGGATCTGAGCGTTTATGACACAGGAAAATATAGCCCTCGGCAATAACGAGGCCCCGCTGCTAGCCGCTATTGATCTGGGCTCGAACAGCTTTCACATCGTGGTAGCCAAACTGATTCAGGGTGAACTTCAGCCAATCGACCTTCTGTCCGAAAAAGTACAGCTGGCGGCGGGGCTGGATTGTGACCGCAACCTCACCGAAGAAGCCCAGAACAGAGGGCTCGAATGCCTCAGTCGATTCTCCGAACGTATTAAAGATATCCCACGGAGCAATATTCGCATCGTCGGCACCAACGCCCTGCGTGAAGCCCGTAACAGTAAAATGTTCATCAACCGGGCAGAAAAGCTACTCGGCAACCCGATAGAAACCATCGCCGGTATCGAAGAAGCCCGTCTGATCTATCTCGGCGTATCTCATACTCTGGCCAGCAACAGCGGCCGTCGGCTGGTTATAGATATCGGCGGAGGCAGTACCGAATTTGTTATCGGCGAACGTTTCGACCCATTGCAACTGGAAAGCCTGGAAATGGGCTGCGTCAGCTTCACCCGACGTTATTTCAAAGACGGCCGGATCAACGAAAAGAGCTTTCAACTCGCATCCTTCGGCGCACTGCGCGAGTTACTCTCGATTAAGCGTAAGTACCGCCGCCTGGGCTGGGAAGACTGTGTCGGCTCATCAGGTACCATCAAGGCGATACGTAACGCCTGTATCAATTGTGGATTTAGCAAGGAGAATATCACCGCCACCGCGCTACAAAAGTTACGCCAGAAAATTCTCAGCTATGGCCATGTCGATGAGATAGATATCGAAGGCATTAAGACTCAGCGTAAAGCGGTACTGCCTGCCGGCATCGCAATCCTGTCGGCGGTATTTGATTCGCTGGGCATAAAACAGATGAGCTTTTCAGAGGGCGCCCTGCGAGAAGGCCTGCTTTACGATATGACCGGTCGCCTGCGTCATGAAGATGTCAGGGAGCGAAGCATTAACGCTTTGATGCAACGTTATCGTGTCGATCATGAACAGGCACAGCGGGTTGAGCAGACTGCCATGATAGCCCTGACCCAGGTGCGCGACACCTGGCACCTTGAAGAAACGGCTTACCATAACATGCTGAGCTGGGCTGCCCGCAGCTATGAAACAGGCCTCACCATCGCCCACAGCCAATACCATAAGCACAGCGCTTACCTTCTACTTAACTCCGACCTGCCCGGCTTCACTAAACGTGAGCAGTCACACCTGGCTTCAATGGTGCAGGGCCACCGCAGGAAGTTTCCTGAATCTCATTTCGAAGCGATGACAATGCGTGATGGCAAGCACTATCGCCGCCTTACCGTTCTGCTCAGACTGGCCATAGTACTGCACCGCAGCCGCAGCAAAGAGCGCTTACCAGCGTTCAGACTAGAGGCGCGAAAGAAACAACTCGAGCTGCATTTCCCGGATAACTGGCTCAGCTACCACCCCCTGACCCGCTCCGATCTGGAACAGGAAGCAGGCTATCTCGAGACTGCAGGGTATACGCTTACTATTAAATGACAGTAGCTAGAACGTCGCTCCGCGACTTGCTAGATCGGAAGGTAAACCTTCCTGCTAGTGGCTAGAAAAATCAAATACAAAGTCAAAAACCAAACACATAACGGTCAGCTGTTGTTTATGCTCCCGCATCGCGGGAGTGATTTTTCTAGCTACTAGCTAGTCGAACTTGTTCGACGGTCTAGCAAGCAGCGTAGCTGCGTTCTAGCCACTTAACGCAAAAAGGCTCCCTATGGGAGCCTTTTTTAGTTCGCAGTTGCGATTAAGCTTGTGGGCCTGCCGCGATGATCGCTTCAGCAACACCATCAAACTTCTTGAAGTTCTCGGTGAACTGACCGATCAGGTCATTAGCAGTCGCATCGTATGCGCCTTTGTCTTCCCAGGTAGCACGTGGATTCAGCAGCGCAGAATCAACACCCGGTACAGACTTAGGTACGGTCAGGTTAATACCTGGCAGCTCTTCAGTCTCAGCACCAACCAGCGCGCCATCCTGAATTGCACTGATAATGCCACGGGTTGTCGGGATGCTGAAGCGTGAACCAACACCGAAAGAACCACCGGTCCAGCCAGTGTTAACCAGATATACCTGGCTATCGAATTCTTCGATACGCTTGATCAACAGGTCAGCGTATTCGCTGGCCGGACGCGGGAAGAACGGCGCACCAAAACAGGTAGAGAAAGTGGACTTGATACCACCGCCTGAACCCATTTCTGTAGAACCGACCAGCGCAGTGTAGCCGGACAGGAAGTGGTATGCCGCTGCTTCTTTAGACAGGATAGATACAGGAGGCAGAACACCGGTCAGGTCGCAAGTCAGGAATACGATCGCTTTTGGCTCGCCACCCATGTTGCTTTCAGTACGTTTTTCAACGTGCTCCAGCGGGTATGCACAACGACCATTTTCAGTCAGAGATGTATCGCAGTAGTCGGCTGTACGAGCGTCATTCAGCGCTACGTTCTCAACGATAGCGCCAAAACGGATAGCATCCCAGATGATCGGCTCGTTTTTCTGGCTCAGATCGATAGTCTTAGCGTAGCAACCACCTTCCAGGTTAAAGACAACGCCTTTACCCCAACCGTGCTCGTCATCACCAATCAGGTAACGGGACGGATCAGCGGAAAGAGTCGTCTTACCTGTACCAGACAGTCCAAAGAAAAGAGTCGTGTCACCATCTTCGCCAACGTTGGCAGAGCAGTGCATTGGTAGAACATCTTTCTCAGGCAGCAGGAAGTTCTGTACGGAGAACATCGCTTTCTTCATCTCGCCAGCGTAACGCATACCAGCCAACAGTACTTTACGCTTGGCAAAGTTGATGATCACACAGCCTTCACTGTTAGTACCATCACGCTCAGGATCACAGGCGAAACCTGCAGCATTCAGGATCTGCCATTCTTCCTTCGCTTTCGGATTAAACTCTGCAGGGCGGATAAACAGGTTCTGACCGAACAGGTTCTGCCACGCAGTTTCAGTAGACATCTTAACCGGCAGGTAGTGGCTAGAGTCGGAGCCTACGTGAACGTTGGATACAAAATGTTCGCGTTCAGCCAGATGCTCTTCTACCCGGTTCCACAGCGCGTCAAACTTATCCGCATTGAATGGACGGTTGATCGGCCCCCAGTGGATCGCATCGGAAGTGCTTGGCTCTTCTACGATAAAACGGTCCATTGGAGAACGGCCTGTACGCTTGCCGGTTTTAACTACCAGCGCACCGGTATCAGCGAGAGTTCCTTCACCACGTTGTATGGCTTTTTCAACTAGCTGAGCCGGGCTCAAATTTACGTGTACAGTGTTCACGGTTTCTTTGCTCATTACTGGATTCCCTTGGCCTTTTGCCAAAAAAAATAATTTACCTGAAAAGCTGCCAAGCCCCTGTCGACTTACATTACAACGGGACCCTTTTTTATAAGGAGGCGTATTATGTCAAAAAAGTGTACAAAACACCATCAACTGAGATCGATTCCTATCTGGCTAGCCTGTGCTAATACCTGGGGGGTCAATGTACCTGGTCCGAACCTTCGATATTAGCGCTATCTGAAAACATCATGGTGATATCAGTCTGGTCAAACTGATACAGCTCATTGCAAAACTGACAACTGACTTCGATAACGCCCTCCTCCCTGACTATTTCTTCCAACTCATCCTGAGTCATATACTTCAACGCGTCTTCCGTACGTTTACGCGAACAATCGCATTTAAACTGCAGCGCATCAGCCTCATACAGCCGACACTTTTCATCATGGAACAAGCGGTGCAGAATCGTTTCGTTATCCAGCTGTAGCAACTCGTCATCCTTCAGGGTTGCTCCCAGATAGCTGAAATGCTGCCAATCGTCGCCAGAATCCCCTTTGGCCGGCATAACCTGTAGCAGAAAGCCTGCGGCACGCTCAGCATCAGCAGCCAGGTGAATCTGGGTCGGCAACTGCTCTGAACGGCTAAAATAGGCTTCCAGGCATTGGTTCAGATGATCACCTTCAAGTGGTACCACACCCTGATAGCGCTTACCGTTTTCCGGTTCAATTGTGATAACCAGCTGACCACCCGCCATCATTTCACGGAAACAGCTATAGTCCGGCAGTTCTCCTTCAAACCGGGCAATGGCCCGCAGGTCACGCTGATGGTTACATTCAGCCACTAAAACCCGGACCTGATTTTCACTTTGCGCTTGTAACATCAGGCGGCCATCAAATTTAAGAGTTGCACTGAGCAAGCTTACTGCGGCCATCATCTGGCCAAGAATATCGCGTAACTGATCCGGATACTGGTGCTTAGCCAGCGCCTGCTGGTAGCTATCCTTAAGTCCGGTTAAAACACTGCGGATATCGGCGTCTTCAAACAAGACTCTCTGAATCTGATCGGGGCTACTCATGCTTACTCTCGTTGTACCTGGGCTGATTCGGCACAGCACACCGGATCTTCCGGTCGCTGTAAAATTATGCGCGCAATATTAACACAGTGAATCGGCGCCTTGAATCCGTCAAAAGTGAATCATGGAGCTTGCCGGGGAGGAGCAAGGCCTTATTCGCAGCGTACTTAACTATCTTTAAACTGCATAATTTTACGCCGTTCTTTCTTATTTGGCCGATGATCCGGAGCCGCAGTACCGCGCATGCTCTTGCGCTGGATTGCGGAGGTCTCCCGCTTTTCGATGCTGGCTTCGGTTTCCCTGTATAGTGTCAGCGCTTCCGGAGCCCCCCGACGCTGATCCGATATAGCCTCAATAATGACAATTTTTTCATCATATCCCTGACGAATTACCAGCCTGGCACCAAGCTCGACATTACGGCTGCACTTTGCACGCTGACCTTCATAATGAACTTTGCCGCCCTCGATCGCCTGCTTAGCAATAGCGCGGGTCTTAAAAAAACGTGCAGCCCAGAGCCACTTATCCAGGCGGACCTTCGGTTGCTGATTGCTACTATTATTCATTTATTTGCTGATTATCTCGTTGAAGTGTTCGATCGCTTTAAAATCATCGATCTCACGTTTTGGCTGCTGACTATCGGGCTGACTGATGCTCAGCAGATGGCCAATGCCGTACTGCCGGGCAGACTGCAGCACCGCCAGACTATCATCCACCAGCAAAGTACGGGCGGGGTCAAAAGGTTCATCCTGCTGCAGTTGCCGCCAGAAACCCTGATCTTCCTTTGCAATCTGATAATCATGGGAACTGATTATCCGATCAACCAGCTGATCCAGCCCGGTTTCTTCCAGCTTCAGATCGAGACTATCCCGGTGAGCATTTGTCACGATCACCGTCCGTTTGCTTTCACTGCGCAGGTGCGCCAGAAAATCCTGTACATGGGGGCGAAACGCAATACGCTCCCGAATCTCGCGTTTCAATTCGGCAATATTAACTTTCAGTTCTGCGGACCAGTAGTCCAGGCAATACCAGTTAAGGGTTCCCTGTTCTTCTCTGATACGTTGATGTAACCACTGCCTGGCCTCGGTCTGATCCATGCTATGCAGCTGTGCATAACGCACCGGCAGATGCTGCAACCAGAAGAAGGTATCAAAATGCAGATCAAGCAGAGTGCCATCCATATCCAACAGCACCGTATCGATATTTTGCCAATCCATATAAAAAGTCTGACCAGAGGGTTAATATTACTAATATTGGACATTTAATTCTGAGGATCGATCCAGTATGCCTGCAAAACCCGAAATTTTGAAGGTGACCGCTGCCACCGAAAGCCGCCTGTTTAAGGTAGAGCAGATAGAGCTGCGATTTTCCAATGGCGTCGAACGAACCTATGAACGCCTGGCAAACAGAGGCCGGGGCGCGGTAATGATCGCAGCCATCGATGAAGACGACAACGTGCTGTTGATTAAAGAATATGCCGTGGGTCTGGAAGATTACCTGCTAACCCTGCCTAAAGGGCTGATCGATCCGGGTGAAGATGCTCTTCAGGCCGCTAATCGCGAGTTAAAAGAGGAAGCCGGTTTCGGCGCCAACCAGCTGGAAGTGATCAAGCAGATGACCTCTGCACCGAACTACATGGGCCATAAGATTACTTCGATACTGGCCCGTGGATTATTTCCCTGCCGACTGGAAGGTGATGAGCCGGAAGAGATGGAAGTTGTGCGTTGGCCCCTGAGTAGAATAGAAGAGCTGTTCGCCCGTGATGATTTTTCTGAAGCCCGGGCAATTGCTGCACTGTATATGGTACGCGATAAACTCAGGCTGGCCTGACCATGCTCCTGCAGCCACTAATCAAACCTCTGCAGGTTATCAGCCACCATGCGGGTCAGGCCATAATGCAGGTTTACCAGCGGAATGATTTTGGTATCCGATCGAAAGCGGATGATTCACCGCTTACAGAAGCTGATCTGGCCGCCCACAGAGTCATCCACAAGGCACTGCAACAACTTACCCCACAAATCCCGCAGCTGAGTGAAGAAGACGCCAGTATCAGTTTTGCCGAACGGAGTCAGTGGCAACAGTACTGGCTGATTGATCCATTGGATGGCACTAAAGAATTCATCCGTCGCAATGATGAATTTACCGTCAATATAGCCCTGATCGAAAACCATCGGCCGATTTTGGGAATCATCTATCTACCGGTTAACAACACCTTTTATTACGGCGGCATAGGTATTGGCGCCTGGATACGGCAAGGATCTGGTCCGGCGCAACAGATTCACTGCCGTAAATTGAGTTCCAGCCTGAGAGTGCTGACCAGTCGACGACATAAGAATGACCGTGACCTGCCACTTCTGAACAAGCTACCAACACACTTTGACTCCGTCACTACGGAAAGCTATGGCAGCTCTTTAAAGATGTGTCGGATCGCCGAAGGTAAAGCTGACTTCTATCCCCGCCTCTACCCCACCTGTGAATGGGACACCGCAGCAGCCCAGGCGATCGTAGAGGCCGCCGGTGGACTGATAATCGATATCGATCTAAAGCCACTTCGATATAACCTGAAAGACAGCCTGCTCAATCCCGACTTCTTTGTTATAGGCGACCCGAACTTTCCAGCTAAGCTACTTACCGGTTAAGGTGTTTTACATTCCCGCGAGCCAACCCGAATAATACTTGCAACTTTCGACTGCATCGCCGGCTCGGTGATAGTTCCCGCCATAATCTGTTCGACTTCATTGTCACTGAACTGTTTATGGACATAATCAGCCAGGCAGCTGCATTGTTCTTCCGTTGCTGTACCACCCGCAACACAGCCCTCTTTAAACGGTGCCCAGGTTTTTGATGTCAGAAACTGAGTCTTCATGGTGAAGATCACCAGCATGACCGCTGCAATCCAGAGAAATACCTTACCCATAATGCTGATAGCACCTTAAAATTAATCATTATTGTGCTGCCATTCTACCAGTTTGCTAAAAGCTTTCAGCTTACTTTAGTCGACATACGGCGGTTTACTGCAGATAAAACCGTCGTAAATGTGTGGTTTTTCATTTCATGAAAACTATATTTAACGGTGCTATTATGCTGCCACTCGAGTCTGGACTATGCTTGAAAAATCATTACCAAGACCTTATCTATACTTACAACAATAATTTCTATGCTGAACCTGTCACTTAAAGGTAAATACTTATGAGCTTTGAACTACCAGCCCTGCCATTCGCCAAAGATGCCCTGGAACCACACATCTCTGCTGAGACTCTGGATTACCACCACGGTAAGCACCACAACACTTACGTGGTAAAACTGAATGGCCTGGTACCAGGATCCGAGTACGAAGGTAAATCTCTGGAAGAGATCATCATGTCTGCTCCTGCTGGCGGCGTATTCAACAACGCTGCTCAGATCTGGAACCACACATTCTACTGGAACTGCCTGTCACCAAATGGTGGCGGCGAGCCTACCGGCGCTATTGCCGATGCGATCAACGCTAAGTGGGGATCTTTCGCAGCTTTCCAGGAAGAACTGAACGACAAAGCCGTCAACAACTTCGGCTCCAGCTGGACCTGGCTGGTTAAGAATGCAGATGGTTCACTGGAAATCGTAAACACCAGCAACGCTGGCACACCGATGACCAATGGCCAGAAAGCACTGCTGACTGTTGACCTGTGGGAACACGCTTACTACATCGATTACCGTAACGTTCGCCCTGACTACCTGAAAGGCTTCTGGGCGCTGGTTAACTGGGACTTTGTAAACCAAAACTTTGCATAAAAGTTCGCCAGCTTAATCAGAACTACTCAAAAAGAGACACCTGCGGGTGTCTTTTTTTTTGATCCGTGCTGAAATGGATTACACTTATTAGGAATTTGCTAAAAACGACAAAAAATTTATCTGCCGTAATTAGTAACCGATATGGATTTCACATCAGTTTCAGGGATTAATTGTAGCAATGCGAAAAACCTATTTTCCTCTCATTACTGCCGCCTGGTTAGCTCTGACCATCGTGATGATGGGGCTTACCCTGCTGTCAGATTACAATCGGCTGAATAAAAACCTAACCAGTGATGCTCACTACGTCTACTCTTCAGCCTACGAAAAGACCCATATCAATGAAGTCCTGCTACAAAACTTCACCGCACTGGTCAGTGCAAACCCATTAGATCAGGCGGTTATTCGCAGCTTTGCCAGTGATATGCGTAAACATTATCCCCATATAATACGGCTGCAGATATTACAGCAACAACCGATATCTCCAACCGACTCAGCCTACTTTACCGGCACCGCTTTCAACAGTGACAACAATGAAACGCAGCCACTACCTTTTCCAATTATATTCATAGAACCCCTGAGCCCGGACACCCGCTACCTGCTGGGAGATGATCTGCAACTCAATCCAACCTTTGACGAAACCATTAAATATGCCCGAAAGTATCATCAACCGGTCGCATCGCCACCATTTGCTTTAACTAACCAGCGTACCGGTTACAGTTTGTTTCTGGCGTTTTATGATCGCAACACCCCGCCAGATGAAGGTAATCTGTATATCGCATCCCTGGTGATCGATATCGCCAGCTTGCTGCCCAGCTCCAGCTTTCTTAACCAGGGTGCCAGCGTCACCCTGACCAGTGAACAGGGGGAAATTCTCGACCAACGCTTCTCCCCGGACCAGGATAAACGAACAGGACAATGGCTTCCTCTGCTGAAGCAGCAGCATACGATTAATACGTTTGGTCAGTCATTCCAACTTGAGATCAGTCAGCAAGTCACCCTAAAGAATTTAAACCTGACCCTGCTCATTACTATTCTGTTCAGTTCGTTCGCCGTCTATCTTCTGCTGATGGCTTACCTGCGCCAACGCCTCAGTGTTGAGGATGAGCATTCAAACATATACAACAAACTCAAAATTGAACGCCAGCAGCTGGAACAACGGATCCACACCCGAACCCAGGAGCTTAGTGACCAGCTGATTGAAAACCGGCGTCTGACTCACCAGGTTCTCGCAGTTCAGGAAAAGGAGAGACGCAATCTGTCACGGGAGCTGCACGATGAACTGGGCCAATCTCTGACAGCGATTCGTACCGACGCCAAGATTCTCAAACGTATTCATCCCGAAGAGAGCAGTATCGTAAACCAGACCGCAGATTCGATCGATGCCATCGCCCAGAACATCTACGATGTAACCTACGGTATGATGCGCACACTGCGCCCTTCCGCCCTCGACGACCTTGGCCTGATGGATGCGATACAGGAGTGCATCGTGTCCAATCGCTTTGAAGAACACAGCATCACCCTGCATACCGACTTCAGAGGCGCCCTGAATGAGATGTCAGAGGATTACAACATCACCTTGTTCCGCCTGACCCAGGAATCATTCAGCAATATTATTAAATATGCCCGGGCCAAAAATGTCTGGATCGATATTCATCGAACTCAGTCAGGACAGCGCAAAGAGATCAGCGGCGACCGCATCGAGCTGATGATCAGTGATGACGGGATTGGCTTTAATATTGAGCAGGAAGCGTTTAAGAGCGGCTTCGGCCTGATAGGGATGCGGGAACGGGTCAGAGCCCTCGGCGGCACCTTCCAGATTCGCCGCAACCATGAAAGCGGCACCCGCATTGTTGCGATTATTCCGATCGCACCTGAACATTCAAAAGAGCTTGCAGGTGTGGCCATAGCTGATCAAGAAGTACCGGTTGGGCACGGGCATTAGGGTGCAGGCCGTCAGCCTGCATAAGTTCAGGCCGCAACACTACAGGCGCCATAAAGAAAGGTACCAGCGTTGCATTTTGTTGCTGTGCGACCTGACCAAAGATGCTCTGAAACTGCTGGCTATAGCTGGGGCCGTAATTAGGCGGCAACTTCATTTCCAACAATATAACGCGAGCCCCTGCCGCCTGGGATTGCTGCACTAATGTCATAAGATTACGCTGCAGAACTGTCAGTGCGGTCCCCCGCAGACCATCATTAGCACCCAGTTCAATCATCACCAGTTGCGGCTTGACCCGCTGCAGCTGACGGGTTAACCGGGTGACGCCGCCGTGGGTGGTTTCACCGCTGACACTGGCATTAATCACCTGATGGGAATAGCCTTTGTTGTCCAGCCTTTGTTGTAACAGGGAAACCCAGCCTTTTTCACTGGGCATGCCATAAGCCGCCGAAAGGCTATCGCCCATCACTAAAATTGAATCGCCCCATGCTAAGCTAGAAAACAGAAACAGCAGGATTGCGGATACAGGTGCCATGGATACTCCAGATTTAAAGCCGGTAATTGTTGCCAGAAACGTCGCCAAGAACTTTGCCGATATAAACCGGCCACTGACTATTTTCAATGATATCAGTCTAGCGGTAAACAGCGGAGAAAGCGTAGCGATTACCGGCCCATCAGGCGCAGGAAAATCAACTTTACTAAGCTTACTGGCAGGTCTGGACCAACCGGTTGCCGGTGACATCGAGATTCTCGGCAAGCCTCTGGCATTGATGGATGAAGCCAGTAAGGCTGAGCTAAGGGCACAACATATCAGCTTTATTTTTCAATCATTTCAACTGCTACCGGAGCTCAACGCTCTGGATAATGTTCAGCTGGCGCTGGAGATACAGGGGCATCCTGAACCGGAACAACAGGCCACACATTGGTTAAATCAGGTAGGCCTTGAACAACGTCTAAACCATACCCCGGCACAACTATCAGGCGGAGAACAGCAGCGCGTAGCGATTGCCCGGGCATTTGCCACCCGCCCCAGCCTGCTGTTTGCTGATGAGCCGACCGGCAATCTGGATGATGCCACCGGCAGTGAAATTATCGATCAACTGTTTCGCCTCAATCAGCAGCAAGGCACAACCCTGATTCTGATCACCCATGACCAGCAGCTGGCGCAACGTTGCCAGCGACGACTCAAACTACACCGCGGTCAGTTACTGGAAGTATCAAATGCGACATAACAAGCTACCAGAACAATCTGAGCGACGCCGATTCAAAACTTTACTTTTCTCGTGGCCCTGTTCTGGAAAAATCAAATACGACATAACAAGCTACTGGAACAATCTGAGCGACGCCGATTCAAAACTTTACTTTTCTCGTGGTCAGTTACTGGAAAAATCAAATGCAACATAACAAGCTACGAGAACAATCTGAGCGACGGCGACCCAGGCTTTTCTCGTGGCCAGTTCCTGGAAAAATCAAATGCAACATAACAAGCTACGAGAACAATCTTAGCGACGGCGACCCAGGCTTTTCTCGTGGCCAGTTCCTGGAAAAATCAAATGCAACATAACAAGCTACGAGAACAATCTGAGCGACGGCGACCCAGGCTTTTCTCGTGGCCAGTTCCTGGAAAAATAAGATGAGGCATAACAAGCTACTTTCGATGGCCTGGCGACAAGCGGTTACCGATCTGCGCCATATCGAGTGGCGCTCGTTGCTATTGGCGATTGCTTTGGCGACGACTTTAGCCACCTTTCTCTCCTTACTGGGTAATCAACTTGAAAAAGGGCTCGGTCAGCAGACCGCCGAAATTCTTGGCGCCGACCTGACCCTGAGCGGATCGAGACCCGTAGCCGACGAAGTCCGCGCCGCAGCAAGCCAGCAACAGCTACAGCAAACGGAAGTCATTCAGTTCTCATCGATGCTCAGCTTCAGGCAACAGATGTTACTGGGCTCTGTTCGCGCAGTCACCACACCCTACCCCCTGCGGGGCAGTATCATAACGGACTCTGGCAATACCCCGGATATACCCGCACCAGGCACCGCCTGGGCAGAACCGCAACTGCTGGAGCGACTGGGCGCCAGGATAGGCAGCCAGGTGCAACTGGGTTACAGCCAGTTCACAATTAGCGCCACTATGCTGAGCTCACCTGACCGCGGCAATGGTTTCCGTAGCTTCAGCCCGCAACTGCTGATCAATAGGGCAGACCTCGCCGCTACTCAGGTTATACAACCCGGCAGCAGAATCGGCTACCGCATGCTGTTCAGCGGCAGCGAATCACGCATTAAAGGCTTTGAACGATGGTTGCAAGATCATCTCGAGCCACAGCAACGCGTCTGGTCAGTCTATGCCGATCAGCCGATGGCCCCAGGCGCTCAGCGTAATGCATCTATGTTCCTGAAGCTGGCGGCGCTGTTTGGCCTGTTACTCTGCGGTCTGATTATCAGCCTCAGCCTGCAACGTTATAGCCTGTCCCAGTATCAGCGCTGCGCCCTGCTGATCAGTCTGGGAATGAGCCGCAGTAAACTACTATGGCTGTATTTTACTCAGCTCTGCATCGGCTGGAGTCTTGCCGTGTTGCCCGGAACCCTGCTCAGTCTCGGACTGGTCAGGCTGGTTGCCTATATGTTGCAACCCATTCTTCCCGCAGGACTCCCCCCAGCAGATCCTCAATATTATGCCAGCGGTGCAATGCTGAGCTTTGCTTTGCTTCTGATTATCGGTTTTGTACCGCTGATCCGAATGAGCCGGGTACCGGTTATGGGGTTACTGCGACAGGAAGCACTCAATCCGGGGGCGTTGCACTGGGGCGGACGATTGTTATTGGCAACTGGAATCTGGACAGTGCTGGCCATCTATCTTAGTTCTGCGCTTTCTGCACTACTGGCGATTCTGCTAAGTGCTGCCATTACACTGCTGGCCGGGCTTATCGCCAGCACTGCACTGGCACCAATGGGTAAAGCCACAGCGCGCCGCTTCAGGTTAGGTCGACTACTCAGATACAGGCTCGTGCAACAACGTAAGTGGCATCGAATGCAGCTGGGCGTGATGAGTCTGCTACTGGCCCTGCTCAGCACTCTCTTTCTCAGTCGAAGTGAATTAGTCGAGCGCTGGCAGGATCAACTGCCCGGCGATGCCCCGGATCAGTTCCTGATCAATATCCAGCCATGGGAGCTGGAGCCGCTCGGTAACTTCCTGCAGCAAAGCAATATTGAACATCAGCTATACCCGATGATTCGTGGCCGGATTATTGCCATCAACGGACAACAACCTGAGCAACGACTCAGCGCCGAACAGTTACAGCATAACTCGCTTCACCGTGAGTTGAATCTAAGCTGGTCTGCTGTCGCGCCGGATCATAACCAGCTGGTAGCAGGACAGTGGTGGCCTCAGGGCAGACAACAAACTGCCGGGCCCTTGATTTCAATTGAGCAGGAGCTCGCCGCAAGCCTTGAACTTAAACTTGGCGACCAACTCAGCTTTGATCTGGCAGGGCAGGAAATAACAGCAGAGATCAGTAATATTCGCGCGGTCGAATGGCGTTCCTTTAAACCAAATTTCTATGTTATTTTCAGCCCGGGAGCTCTGCAACAATTTCCCCAAACCTATATCACCAGCTTCCGCCGGCCTGACAACAGGGAAGGTTTTTCACAACGACTGGTGCAACAGTTCCCCGCGCTGACTCTGATCGATGTACGACAGATAATCGCTCAGGCAGAGCGCCTGATCAGACAGTTGATTCAGGCTTCGGGAGTGATATTGCTACTGACTTTATTAGCGGGATTATTCCTGATTCAACTGCTGCTGCATCAGGAGTTGGAACAACGTAACCATGAAAACTCAGTATTACGAATACTGGGTGCCACGACGACACAAACCCGTCGCCTGGATCTGTTGGAGTTTTCCCTGCTGGGATTATTGAGCGGATTAATGGCAGCCTTCATCAGCGAACTGTTAGTTGGCTTTATCAGCTACCGGCTACTGGGATTGCCACTTATTCTGCACCCATCCATGTGGCTCGCCCTGCCCGCAGGCGGAATATTAATCTTCATATCCAGCACCTTGCTTCGCAGGACAAAGTCGCCCGGATTATAAACCAAGAGCTATAGACCCAGAGAGGCAGTTGGCGCTGTCCCCGCATCATCTAATCGGGGCACAGGAAAGCAGCTGAATAATCGCTCGCCAGGGATATTTGCCAGCAGATTCTCCTTAATCGTATCCGACCGTAGCTGGGCTAAAGCAATCAGCCTTTGATTCAGTTCCTCAGCAAGGGCCTCGGCGGGCAGTGGCTTCTTACGGGCCGCGTTCTCTTCTAACAATACCGGCTCCAACTGTAACTGATCCTGCTGTACCGCCTGACCACAGATATTCAGACGCATCCCTTTACGCTCGGTCATCATCCCGCTGATTTTAGTCAGGTAATCGAGCGATTCAGCACTTAAAGCAGCCTCACCCGGTGCAAACCCAACAGGCTGGAGGGTTATAAATGCGCCGTCGGCAGCGCTTTTAGCCAACGTTATAAGGGTGGCATAAGGCTGTAAAGACTTGGTCAGAATGCCGAAAGCAGCCTGCTTCAAACCTTTTCCAGCAAGGCGCTGTACCACGCTTTGCAAGCCAAAATCAGGATCTTCCAGCGAGCCACTAATAGGAATATCCAGATCAATGTTGTCATCACTATCTTGCAGGATAGCGATCGCCGTGCCTAACGGCATCGAGAGCTGCTTACCAAACTTTGCCATCTGCTCCTGATCTGCAGGTTCAACTTCGAGGCGATTAAGCTGGATATGATTACTGCCTTCAATCATTCCCTCATTCAGTTTGCCGCTGCTCGTCAGGTGTAACTGGCCACTCTGCAGATAATATCCGGTATAACGAATACTATAAGGGCTGAGCCGCGGCATCTCTAGCTGTTGCAGTTCGCCTTTCCAATTGGCACTGTCACCGCCTCCGGCCAGGTTAGTCGCGCCATTCAGGTCCAGCCGGGTAAACTTATTCAGCGCCAGTTTCAGGTCGAAAGGAGACATCGCTCTGCTGGCGGTATCCAGCTGTTTAATACTGGCCTGTTCCAGCAAGATTTCAGTTTTAAATACCGGTTCAGTACCCAGATCCTCAAAATATATCCGGTTGTCACCGCGCAACCTGATCTCACCCACCAGAACCTGCAGGGGCGGCCCCGAAGGTTTTTCTTCAGCGTCCACTTCACCCTCAGAAGTTTCTGCAGCACTGTTATCTACTGCCGTCATTGACTCTATAGACGCCAACAGCCGATCAACATTCAGTGGAGCACCTTCGGCGGACAGGCTTTCCCGCAAGGTATTATCGACCAGCGTAATCTGCCCGATTTTCAGAACCGAATCAGGTTCAAAATGAATATCATTAACGGCAAGCTGACGGAACTGGCTCAGGCTGACCGATTCGGTCTCGCCAATCCTGGCGTTGTCTGCAGTGATCATAGCAATATCGGCAATGCCATCGGCAGCGAGCCCAATGCTTTCAAGCTTCAGCTGTTGTAGCTGCAGTAGAGAATGGTCGTTCTGTGCTGTAGTGAGGCGGGTTTCGGCCAAGGCCAATGTTTCAGCTTGCATACTGAATCGCGGTTTATCATTGCTGAGATCCAGGCTCACTGCGCCGCTCCAGCCAAAAGAGGCCAGTGCCAGCTGCAGTTTTTTTGGCATAACAAGGTCGCTGCTCTGACCACCCACATCCCCTTTAGCAACGATCGATGCAGGTTTGCCAGCAGCAATATCGACGGCAACATCACCCTGCCACCTTAAGCTCTGCTGCTTAAGCGCCAAAGCTTCATCCTGCCACGCAAGATCATCAAGCCGCAACGAACCCTGCTGGGTTATTTTGGCATTATCTCCGGTCATTTCGGCGCTGATCACCAGGTCAGTGCTCAGGGTCGCTTTTAATCCCGGCAGGAAAGGTTTAGTAAATGAATGTAGCGGCAACCGTTCAAGTTTAATCGTCAGTTCAGAACGCTTGGTATCCGGTAATGGTTTGGCCTGGGTATCCAGATCAAAACCGCCACCATTAATCGCCCCATGCAGATTTATGCTGGTGAACTCCTGCTCCCGCCACATATAGAATTTTTGTAACGAGCCGTTACTAATATCGAGTTTATGGGTCTGTTCAGGTAACCGGGCCTGCCAGCTAAAGTCATTAATACTCAGCTGATCTAAACCAAACAACCAGGCCGACGGTGCCTGTTCATCCGTTTGTAGGTCTTCTGTTTCCGGCGCAGGCGTAATCTCAACGGGACCTAAGAACAGGCGCTCAGTATCACCCTCTTTGGTCTGCCGGATATCCAGGCTAACACCATCAAGCACCACCTGACTGAGCAGGATACGCTGCTCCAACAGTGCACTGTTATCAATATCCAGTACCAGCAGGTCAAGTCGTTGTACCGGCTGATCCGGAGTCACTATCTTCACCCCTTTGACGGTAATACGACCGGTAAACCAGTTGATTCCAAGATGCTGTAGTTCAGCCTTTTCAGCCCCCTGATCCAACAGCCATTGCACTGCAATATCCCGGGCCAGATAAACTCCGGTATGTAATATCAGAAACAGCACAACCAGGCTGATAACCGTTTTACGCAACATCCCTTTGAAACTCATAGCAGCAAGCCTTTATAACAAGCATATAATCAGACACAACCTTTGATACTAGCAGCTCAACCGCTCTTGATCTGCAAAAACCAAAACTTCAGGCTAAAACTTTTATCGGGACTAAGCCCTTGTTGCTACAGCACTTTAGGATCGGGTTGGGGGACTGAGACAAAGATATAACTATCCAGCCGGGGCTCGGATTGATAGAATCGCCGCCGAAACCACATGAAAGATGTCTTAAGACACGCAGCAGTAGTGGTTTACAACAGTTCTATTACTTACATTTACGGGTGACTAATCATGGCTAATCATGACGAAAACTTCCGTGATGGTTCAGGTCCGGTATGGATCCTGATCAACCTGTGCGCACTGGCCTGGATCACTATGCCAGCCAGCATCGCATGGTCCCGGGTTATGTTTTAACCCGCCATCACCGGAACAAAAAAAAAGGCCTTCATCATGAAGGCCTTTTTTATATCTGCTACCGGGTCTATTTAATGGTTTCAACACCATTTGGCGTGCCCATCAGCACCACATTAGCGCCGCGGCGGGCAAACAGGCCATTAGTCACAACACCGACAATATTGTTGATTGTTGTTTCCAGCTCTTTCGGCTGTTCCACTTCCAGGCCGTGCAGATCCAGAATTACATTACCATTATCGGTCACGAAACCATCACGATAAACAGGCATGCAATCCAGCTTAACCAGCTCCCGGGCCACTTGTGAACGAGCCATAGGGATCACCTCTACCGGCAATGGGAAAACGCCCAGCAGATCAACCCTTTTAGTCTCATCTACGATACAGACAAACTCTTTCGCAACATCAGCAACAATTTTTTCACGGGTCAACGCACCGCCACCGCCTTTAACCAGATTCAGGCGACCATCGAACTCATCGGCGCCATCGACATAAACTTCCATCTGATCGACCGAGTTCATATCGTAGACGCTGATACCATGGCCTTTGAGACGCTCTGCAGTGGCTTCTGAGCTGGCCACAGCCGCCTCGAACAGGTTTTTAATTTTAGCCAGTTCATCGATAAAGAAATTGGCGGTCGAACCGGTACCAACACCTACAATAGAATCTCTGGATAGCTTAGGCTTGATGTACTCGACTGCTGCCTGAGCAACCGCCAGTTTCATTTCGTCCTGTGTCATTGCGTGCAAAACCCCGTATAAAAGTCTGGAACTGGCGCAGATTATACGCGTAATCACCGATATCTTATAGACGAAATCAGCCCCAGAGATTACCATTTAACGCTTTATTCATCCTGATAGCTGGCAACAGTATCAGCAGCAGATTGAAAGCATCTAATGGCTCACCGATATATTAAAAAAATACTCGACGCCCGCGTCTATGACGCCGCGATCGAAACCCCGCTGGACGAGGCGAT
Organism: Amphritea sp. HPY; assembly: GCF_050870985.1. Taxonomy (NCBI): domain Bacteria; kingdom Pseudomonadati; phylum Pseudomonadota; class Gammaproteobacteria; order Oceanospirillales; family Oceanospirillaceae; genus Amphritea; species Amphritea sp. HPY. The sequence continues at coordinate 4,055,091 of NZ_CP194015.1, forward strand.
GTCCCTCAGTTCCCGCCTGGGAAACAAGGTGCTGCTCAAGCGCGAAGACCTGCAACCGGTATTCTCCTTTAAGTTGCGCGGCGCCTACAACAAAATGGCTCAGCTGACCGAAGCAGAACGCAACCGCGGAGTGATTGCCGCTTCTGCCGGCAACCACGCACAAGGATTGGCGATGTCAGCCAAGATTCTGGGTGTAAAAGCCACTATCGTGATGCCTAAAACTACACCGGACATTAAGGTCAACAGCGTACGCGCCCGCGGCGCTAAAGTGATATTGCACGGTGAAACCTTTGACGAAGCATCTACCCACTCCCACAAGCTGGTTGAAGAACATGGTTTTACCTATGTTCATCCGTTTGACGATATCGATGTTATCGCCGGTCAGGGCACCATCGCCATGGAACTGCTGCGTCAGGAAAGTGGCCCGATCGATGCGGTTTTCGTACCTGTCGGTGGCGGCGGTCTGATAGCCGGTATTGCGGTCTATATCAAATACCTGCGCCCGGAAACAAAAGTGATCGGCGTCGAATCGGAAGATTCAGCCTGCCTCAAAGCAGCACTGGAAGCCGGTGAGCGGGTTATTCTGCCCCATGTCGGTATCTTCGCTGATGGCGTTGCAGTAGCCCAGATCGGGGAGAATACCTTCGACATCTGCCGTCAGTATGTCGATGAAGTAATCACGGTGAATACCGATGAGATCTGTGCTGCGATCAAGGATATCTTCGAGGATACTCGCTCTATCACCGAGCCGGCCGGTGCGCTGGCGGTTGCGGGCATGAAAAAATATGTCGCCCGGGATCAGATTGAAAACAAAACCCTGATCGCTATCGACAGTGGTGCTAACGTTAATTTCGACCGTTTGCGCCATGTCGCCGAACGCGCCGATCTGGGTGAAAATCGCGAAGCAATTATCGCGGTAAAGATTCCGGAAAAACCGGGCAGTTTCAAACAATTCTGCGCCGACCTTGGCAAGCGTAATATCACCGAGTTTAACTACCGTTACGCCGATGATACCGACGCACAGATTTTTGTCGGAGTGCAACTTCGACCGGGCGGTGACGGCCGGGCAGAACTGATCGATGAGTTGAAGCACGAATCTTACAAAGTGATCGATCTGTCAGACAACGAGATGGCCAAGCTGCACATCCGTTACATGGTTGGTGGCCGTGCACCGGAATCAGTAACCAACGAGATCCTGTACCGCTTCGAGTTCCCTGAACGCCCTGGGGCACTAATGAACTTCCTCAAGAAACTGGGCGGGCGCTGGAACATCTCCATGTTTCACTACCGTAACCATGGCGCAGCCTATGGCCGGGTTTTAGTCGGCATGCAGGTACCGGAAGATGAACGCCATCTGGTTACTGAATTCCTCGATGACATCGGTTACAGCTACTGGGAAGAGACCGAGAACCCGGCGTATAAGCTATTCCTCGGACAATAAAAGCAGTAGCTAGAACGTCGAACAAGTTCGACTCGCTAGAACGCTGGGCAAGCCCAGCTGCTAGTGGCTAGAAGAAACCTTCTTTATAAAAAGAGCTGTAAACGTGCTTCGTAAGCCATGTCTGTTTGCTTTACTCTGAAACCAAAAAAACCGCCTGACGGCGGTTTTTTTTTGGTTTTGCTTTTTCTAGCTACTAGCAGGAAGGTTTACCTTCCGATCTAGCAAGTCGCGAAGCGACGTTCTAGCAACGTCGAACTTGTTCGACGGTCTGGCCAAGAAGGCTCCGCCTTCCGGTCTGCCATAAAGCCCCGCTTTATGGCATTTCAGGGGAGTGTTCGAAACGATCGGTAAAGAACGCTTGCAGGGTAAACAGTATGATGGAGATACTGCCCCAGGTCAGTCCGACCACCACACCCAGGTCGACGATACCCCGCCATGGTTGCTCCAGCATATGCACCAGTTGAACCAACGCCAGAATCCCTAATAACAGACAATAACTGACGATCATCCGTTTCTTCTGAATATCGAAAAACCCCATACAGAACAATGGAGCAAGAACCAGCCGTAGCGGTGTGACGTTATCCTTCAGGAAACGCAGGCGGGCTGCAACCCGGGGCGAATAGCCCTGCTGAAAGCCACGATAGCCCTCGGCAAAGCCCATAAAAATGACACTGAAAACCAGCGCCGCCCAGTGAAACCACTGCAGTGAGTAACTAAAAGTATCCAGACCGATCAGCCCAAGGCGGAGAATCGCATTGCCAAAAATAAACGCAATACCGGCAAAACCCCACAAAACAGCAACAAAACCAAGCACAGTTAATCCATCATCATTGTCTAAAGAGCGCGAATTATAGAGGATCTGACAAACATTGACGATATCGCGACCAATTCATGCAGATAAAAAAAGGCCGCGTAAAGCGGCCTAAGAGAGAAGTTCATTCAGATTGGGATAGATGAACGACTGACAAAACATGATTATTGCTGATTAATAGCCCTGCAACTTATCGATATATTCCGGCAGGAACAGCGATATCTGAGGGATATACGTAATCAGAATCAGGAAGAACATCAGCAACGACAACCATGGCAGGCATGCCTTTATTACCCAGATCATATTCTTACCGGTGATACCGGCAGTCACAAACAGGTTAAGCCCCACCGGTGGCGTCAACATTCCGATCTCCATATTCACCACCATGATGATACCCAGGTGGATCGGATCGATACCCAGCTGAGTAGCGATCGGGAACAGGATTGGTGCCATGATCAGGATGATTGCAGACGGCTCCATAAAGTTACCGGCAATCAACAGCAGGATATTCACCACGATCAGGAAGCCCCAGGCCGGCAGACCCCAGTTTATGATCACTTCAGCAATCGAGTGCGGAATACGTTCAGTGGTCAGAACGTGAGCAAACAGCATCGCATTGGCGATAATGAAGAGCAGCATCAGGGATACTTTAGACGCATCCAGAATCACTTTCCTTATCTCCGGATGACTCACCGACCGAGGCATCGCCCACAGCATCTGCGCTATATTTCGCAGCGATGCGGTGCCAACAGTTTCGCCCTCTTTACGCCACAGTACGCCTTTCATCGGCCCGATGTCGCGGTAACCCAGCACCGAAACCAGATACGCATAAACTGCAGCTACTGCAGCGGCCTCTGTCGGACTGGCGATACCACCGTAGATGGATCCCAGAACAATGATGATCAGCATCAGACCGCCCAGAGCGATAAAGAAGGATTTACCCAGATGCCGGAAACCAGGGAACGGTTCAGCAGGTAGCTTCATCACTCGTGCGGCGATATAGATGGCGATCATCAGGATACCGCCCATCATCAGCCCCGGAATGAAGCCCGCCATAAACATCCGCGAAGCCGACACTTCTGTCGCTGCAGCATACACCAGCATAACGATCGAAGGCGGAATCAGAATACCCAGGGTGCCGGCATTAGCAATAACGCCCGCGGCAAAGGATTCGGGATAACCGGAACGCACCATACCAGCGATAACAATAGTACCGATCGCTGCAACGGTGGCAGGCGAAGAGCCTGATACCGCTGCAAACAGCATACAGGCCATAACCGATGCCATCGCCAGTCCACCACGGACATGACCGACACTATCAACCGCAAAGTTGATCAGTCGTTTAGCCACGCCGCCAGTCGATAAAAATGCCGACGACAAGATAAAGAATGGGATAGCCAGCAAGGTATAGTGCTCGGAAGTCGCCTCAAAAAACTTGAGTGCCACCGAGGCCAGAGAGTCATTAGAGAACAGCAGGATCGTTGTAACACTGGACAGACCCAGTGCAATAGCGATCGGCATGCCCATAAACATACAGGCAAACAGAATAATAAATAGCGCAGCAGTAGTCATGAGCGGTCCTCCTTATCTGAGTCCTTACGGCCTTTCTCCAGCCTTTCCTGCTCCTCCATCGCTTTCAGCTCTTTAGCAATCTCCATGCTTTCTTCGGCTTCATCGGTCATGCCAAAGCCTTCGGCCTGATTTTTAATGACTTTCCAGCCCAGCTGTAGAAAACGCAGGATCAGCATGGCAAAACCGATTACCAGAATGCTCATCGCCATCCATTTCGGCACCGGCATATCCTCCAGCTCGATACCGATCATTTTCATCTTACTCAGATAGATCCATGATCCGTAAAGCAGCAAACCGCTATACACCAAACACAAAGCGATCGCGACCAGAGTGAAAAAACGGTGTGCATTACGCGGTAGCAATTTAACAAATACATCAACACCGATATGCGCCCCGACTTTAATGCCGTAGGACGCACCATAGAGTACAAACCAGGCTGCCAGCAGCAGAGTCATCTCCTGCGCCCAGTGAATGCCCGTATTGAAGCCAAAGCGCATTACCACTTCAACGAATACCAGCAGCGTCATCGCCACCAGTAGCAGGGAGAGAAACGTCTCTTCCAGCTTTGTGACCAGATTACGAACCATAACGGCCCCCTTATAACAACGGAGAAATCCCGCACTTTGTTATTGTTATTACACCTGCTCCACAGGACAGCCTTACAGACCAGAATACAGAGCCGGCGTGGCTCTCCTGTGAAACCATAAATAGAAACATCTTCAGAGAGGGTGCTACGACGAGACCTATACTCCCGTCGTAGCTATCGTGCCTAGTGTTCCGGGAGGCCTCGCACAAGGCCTTCGGAAAACCAGTTTTACTGGTTAGAAGCTTCAGCAGCTTTGATCAGGTCAGCACCGATCTCATCTTCAAACTGAGCCCATACCGGTTTCATGGCAGCAACCCACTGAGCACGCTCTTCAGCAGAGATTTCAACTACTTCAGAACGCTTAGAATCGATGATTGCCTGCTTATCGCTGTTGGCTTTTTCAGCAGCAATGTTATTACCGAACAGAATTGCTTCATCCAGCGCTTTCTTAACTTCTGAGCGCAGATCGGCATCCAGCTCATTCCAGAATTCAGCAGAGGTTACAACCATGTAGTCCAGTACACCGTGGTTAGACTCGGTGATGTAAGGCTGAACTTCGAAGAACTTCTTGGAGTAGATGTTAGACCAGGTATTTTCCTGACCATCGATCGCTTTAGTTTGCAGCAGGGTAAATACTTCAGAGAATGGCTTCTTCAGAGGCACCGCATCAACCGCTTCAAACTGCGCCTGCAGTACGTCAGAAGTCATAATGCGGAACTTCTTACCGTTGGCATCAGCAGGTACACGCAGCACATCGCTGGCAGACAGCTGTTTCATACCGTTATGCAGGTAACCCAGACCCACCAGGCCTTTAGATTCCAGTGATGTCAGCATCTTCTGGCCATCGGCACTACCCTGAAAACGCTCTACCGCAGCCATATCCTTAAACAGGAACGGCAGATCGAACAGTTGCAGGGTTGGTGTGTATTTCTGGAATTTAGACAGAGAAGGGGCAGCCATCTGCACGTCGCCCAATAACATCGCTTCCAAAACCTTGTTATCACCGAACAGCTGGGAGCTTGGGAAAACCTTCACTTCCACTTTACCTGCCAGACGCTCTTCAACCAGCTCAGCAAATTTATTTGCCATCTGGCCTTTCGGGGTGTTCTCAGCCACAACGTGGGAAAACTTGATTTCAACAGGTGCAGCTGAAACAGCTGTAGCACCAAACATCAGGGCCATTGAGGTAACGGCGGCAGTAACTAAACGCATAACGCATCTCCAGTCTTGTAATTATTAAGGCGTTTTATTATTTACGACGGATCTAACAGCAGAATCCTCGTAGAATCTTTATTTCACCTAGTTAAATGCAAGCCTCAGGCCAACCCAACAAAATAAAATTTAAATCATTTAAACCTTTTTAATAACAACAGCTTAAACAAGCACTCCCTTTTTCAATCTTTGTCCCAACAAAAACCCAACGGGTGGGAAACCACCCAAAAAGCCAGATCAAAATGGCGGTTATCCGCCCATCCAGGCAGTACTGCAGAGACAAATAACGCTGAACACGGCCTACCCTTTTCTCTTGAAGCACGTAAAACACTAACTACAAGTACTCAAAATGATGAGAAACAGCATCGTTTAACAGATTAAAGAGACGTATATTGGCGGCACTGGCAGTCACCTGACATATATCTGGAATTAGTATGCCTATTCAAAGCAAAGTAAACCTGAGCCTCGCACTGGTTTTTCTTGTCGTTCTGATCACTTCTGTATCTGCAATTTATAAAAGTGAAACTGAGCTCTCTCTGAACATCGCCCATCAAAACACTCTCAGTACCGCCGATGCCTATTTCGACAGTATCAACATCATGATGTTGAGTGGCGCGATGGCCAACCGTCAGGATCTGCAGAAGAAGATTCTCAGCAACCCCCAGCTAACCGAAGCCCGTATTATCCGGGGCGATGCGGTTGCCAATATGTACGGTCCTGGTACAGCCGACTCAGGTATCGAAGACGAATATGATCAGCGGGCAATGAACGGTGAACCGATCACCATAGAATTAAATGACGAACAAGGTCACCGCCTTACGGTGATCCAACCGCTTCGTGCCAGCACATCTTACAAAGGCACAAACTGCCTGCAATGCCATCCGGTCAATGAGGGCGACCTATTGGGTGCTGTGCGGGTAACCTACTCTTTTGACCAGATGGATAAGCAGATCTTCAGTAACCTGATCAGTATCGCGTTACTGGAATTGGGCTTATTTATTACAGCACTGGTTTTGATCGCCTGGTTACTGCATCGGATAGTGATTAAACCGATCAACCAGATGAACCAGACCATTTGTGAAATCGAGAAGAATTCAGATCTAACCAAACAACTGGAGATCAATTCTAAAGACGAAATCGGGCAGATGTCTGCTTCCTTCAACAGCATGTTACGTAACTTCCGCGGCAGTATTGAGCACGTTGTTGAGTCCATTGAGTTACTAGGTACCAGCAGCCAGGGTATCTCGGCGGTAGCTGACGAAGCGACTTGTGGCTCAAGCACCCAAAAGGATCGGGCCGATGCAGTATCTCAGGCGATGGTCACTATGGATAATGCTACCCAGAGTGTCGCCTGCAGCGCCGCAACCACCATCAAGGCATCCAACCTGGCACTGAAACAAAGCAGCCAGGGTGTCGAGATCACCTCGGGAACAGTGCAAAAAATCGAAGACCTGCAGCAACGGATAGTGAATGCCACCGATGTTATTCTGCAACTCGAACAACAGAGCTATAACATCGATACCGTACTGGGTGTTATCCAGGGTATTGCGGAGCAAACCAATCTGCTGGCGCTGAATGCCGCGATTGAAGCAGCGCGGGCCGGTGAACAGGGCCGGGGGTTTGCGGTTGTCGCCGATGAAGTGCGTTCCCTGTCGCTACGAACCCAGAATGCAACCGTTGAAATAAACACCATCATCGACGCCTTCCAGCAGAACGCCAAAGGTGCCGCGCAAGTGATGGCTGAGGCGCGCACCGCTACTGAAGAGAATGTCTCTGAGATACAAAGGACATCACAGGTACTGAACAGCATTAAAGCCGAAATGGAGGCGATCAATGCCACCAATCTGGCGATATCCGACGCTGTAAAACAAAGTTCGGAAGCAACTATCAGCATTGAACAGTCGGTCTGTGAAATCAGTATGGGAACTGAGCAGGCCGGGGATCGGGTAGCCCGGCTGGCTCAAGTTTCCAGCCAGATATCGGAACTTGCCGGGCAGCTTGAACAACACGCCCGCCAGTTTAAGATCTGAGGTTTAGAATGCAGAACGGCAAAACCGCTGGTTTTGCAGCGTTTTTGCATTGCGCCTTATCGCTGAAGCTACTTATAGTCGCTTTTATCCAAACCGTATTTACGCATCTTGTCATATAAGGTTTTTCGCGGCAGGCCCAGGCTATCCTGAGTACCCTTGATCGACCCCCGGTTACGCGACAGCTCCTCTTGCAGCACCAGCTTCTCAAACTGGTCTATCTGTTCCGGCAGGCTCATTCTACCGCTGTCCGTCGAACTGAGTTGCTGGTCAAAGTCAAAGCTATAGGCTTCGCCAAGCAGCACATAACGTTCCGCCGCATTGCGTAATTCGCGCACATTACCCGGCCAGTTATGCGCCAGCAGCATACGCAGGTTTTCCGGATTCAGTTGCGGCACTTCTTTATGATACTGGGCCGAAGCGATCAGGGCGAAATGCTGAAACAGCATCGGAATATCTTCACGTCGATCCCGCAGCGCGGGAATATCAAGCTGGACCACATTGAGGCGATAATACAGGTCTTCCCTGTAATCACCTTGTTCACTGAGCTGCTTCAGATCCACCTTGGTGGCTGCAACTACCCGCAGATCCAGCGGAATCTGTTCATTCGAACCCAGCCTTTCAATACTTCGCTCTTCCAGCACCCGCAACAGTTTCACCTGCAGCGAGAGAGGCATACTCTCGATCTCATCGAGGAATAGCGTGCCGCCATTAGCATGTTCAAACTTACCTACACGCCGGCTCTTGGCATCGGTAAAGGCGCCTTTTTCATGACCAAACAGCTCGCTTTCAATCAGGTTTTCCGGCACCGCACCGCAGTTGATCGCAACAAAGTTTTTATCCCGCCGCGGGCTATGTTCATGAATATAACGTGCCACCAGATCTTTACCGGAACCGGTTTCCGCCTGAATCAGAATATCCGCCGGGGTATCGGCAATATGCTGAATCATCATACGCAGTTGCTGAATCCGCGCAGAGTTACCGATAATTCGAGGACCGATACCGCCCTGGGCTTCCAGCGCCTTGCGCAGTTCGCGGTTTTCCATGGTCAGGCTGCGCTTCTCCACCGCTCGTCGCACCACATCCACCAGCAATTCGGAAGAGAAGGGTTTCTCGATAAAATCGTAAGCTCCGTCACGCATCGCATTGACCGCCATCGATATATCACCATGCCCGGTGATCAGTATCACCGGCAGGTCCGGATCGATCGCCTGGACTCTTTGCATCAGCTCCAAACCATCGATGCCCGGCATATTAATATCGGTAACAATGACCCCTGGCCATTCCATATCCAGCCGGTTGAGGGCCGCTTCTGCGCTCTCCATCGCTACAACATCGTAACCAGCAAGCTCCAGGGTCTGGCCTACAGCAAGCCGGATATGTTGTTCGTCATCCACCAGCAAGATCGGTTTGTTTTGATTGCTATCACTCATCGATTCAGCGCCATTAACTAATTTCACTCTGTAACAAAAAGACTATTCGGTTTCGGTCGAATATGTTGCTCATCATCTACCAAAAACAAGGAACGGTTTATTCTGATTGCTATTATTTATCGGTTCAGCACTATTAACTCGTTTCACTGCGTCAGGAAAAATTACTCTGCTTCGGCCGAAGGCTGCGGTGCTTCTGCGGCCGGCAGATCGATTGTAAATACCGCTCCTCCGTAAGGATGATTACTGACACTCAGATGACCATCCATACTTTCAATTATCCTATACGATATCGATAAACCTAATCCCAAACCCTGCCCCGCCTGCTTAGTGGTGTAGAATGGTTCAAAGACTTTACCCAGCTCCTGCGCGGGAATTCCCGGACCATGATCACGGAAAGATATTTTCAGCCGTTCACCACAACGTTGCTGCTCAATCTCAATCCATTTTTCACTCTGCTGCTCCATCGCCTGCAACGCATTGCTGATCAGATTGACCACCACCTGCTCCAACCGCAACATATCGCCGCGTAGAAATACCCGGTCCAGATGCGCTGGCCATTCGATCCTGGCATTTTCCTTATCCAGGCGACCATACATGATCGACATAGCGCCGTCTCTGACCGCTTTCAGACTAATTGTTGTGGTTTGTCCCGAGGTCTTGCGGGAAAATTCCTTCAGCGGCGAAATGATCTTAGCCATACGCTCGGTCAGCCCCCGAATCTCAGTGAGATTGGTCGCTACTGGCTCCAGCTTGCCCAGTTGCAGAAATGAACCGGCATTATCGGCATAGCTGCGGATCGCTGTCAGCGGCTGATTAAGTTCATGATTGATACCGGCTGACATCTGCCCAATGACCGCGAGTTTGGCAGTCTGGATCAGCTCGTTCTGAGTCTGCTTATGTTCATCCATTTCGTGCACCAGCCGTGCATTGGCGCGAGTAAGATCCCGGGTTCTTTCCTCGACGCGGTGCTCCAGCTGGTCCCGGGCCTGGCGCAACTCTTCCTCATACTCTTTGCGCTGGGTAATATCATGAATCGTCACGATAAAGCGATTGCTTTGCGCATCCGACATGCGGCCAATAATCAGTTCTATCGGAAACAGTGTGCCGTCCATCCGCTTACCACAGGCTTCGATCATAAGCTCATTCTGCAGAGACTCCGGCTCCACCGTCGTAATATGCTGCCAACAGACAGCACGGTCCTGCTGACCGATCAGATGGCTGAAGTACTGTCCGGTCATCGCCTGCGCCGAGTAACGGAACAATTTTTCAGCGGTCGGATTAAATGTTTCAATTTTACCCAACGCGTCTAAGGTGATCAGTCCGGCATGGGTATTATCGATAATTGCCAGAATTCGCGCTTCATTATGCTCAAGAGCCAAGGTTTGCTGCTGCTTAAATCGCTCCCGTTCCTGTGAAATACGTCGTTTAGCCAGGAGGAACAGCATCAGAAAAACCAGCGCGCCATAAATAAAGCCTACTAACAGGATATTACTCCAGATCCGCCATTCCACCGGTTTCAGGCTGGCCAGCATCGAGACATTAAAACCGGCATCGGGAACGACCCGGGTTTGTTGCATAAATTGCCGGGTACTGACGCCATCTAACGCTTTATTGTCTATTCTATCGCCATCGATCAGGGTAATCAGCTGACTGCCATCCTGCCACTGCTGGCGCTCAATAACCTGCAACGAAGCGAGCTTATGGTCACCATAACGCAGGCTGGACATAATCCGCTGCAGGTCCGCCTGAGGCAGTGGATTAAGCGTGCGGAATTTCCATTCCGGACGGGTGCTGATAAACACGACGCCATCCTCGTCGGTCACCAGAATATCCGTCATCGGATCGCTCCAGTCTTTCTCGATATCATTCAGATCGATCTTAACGACAATGACACCCAGGTTACGACCCCGATACTGCACTGGGTAGGAGAAGTAATAGCCGCGCATCTTGGACGTTGTACCCAGGGCAAAGTAACGCCCGGGTTTGTTCGCCAGCGCATCCCGGAAGTAAGGCCTGAAAGAAAAATTTCGTCCGACAAAGCTGCGTTCCAGATGCCAGTTACTGGCCGCCAGTGTGGTGCCATCGAGGTCCATCAGATAAGTATCGGCAGCTCCGATCGTACTATTGACCTTTTCCAGATATAGATTCACCCGGTACGTCGCATCGGTACCCGGCAGTAATAACAGGTTGATCAATTCAGAATGACTGGACAGCAGTTTCGGCAGATCCTTATAGCGATCCAGTTCCTGCTGCAGACTCAGCGCATAACGACTAAGATCTGCGGCCGTATTACGCTGCAGATCATCCAGCCCCTGACTACGACTGATCGTTGCCGTCTGATACATCACCAGCACAAACAGCGCGACCAAAATCACTGTCCAGAACGACCTGAATCGGGTTATCACCACAAAGATTCCTGCAATTTATTCACAAAATAATGAGAAACAGTTTCAGATTACGCAACCTACAGACTTGAAATACAGCGGCCACAGACATACCTTTTAATAGCATACCCTGAAAATGGCAGTGTCGCTAAAAGCGCCGCTAAACTCGAATCTGCACCGCGCTGCCAAATCATCAATCGATCCCACTGCCTGGATACTTAATAATGCTGAAACGAACAAAGATTGTCGCAACACTGGGTCCATCTACTGACAAACCCGGCGTGCTGGAGCAACTGATCCGTAACGGCGTTAATGTAGTACGGCTGAATTTTTCCCACGGCAGCGCTGATGATCATCGCCGCCGGGCTACTGAAGTGAAAACCTTATCACAGAAACTGGCTATGCCGGTTGCGGTATTAGGTGATCTGCAGGGACCGAAGATCCGTATTGCACGTTTTAAAAATGACAAAATTCAGCTCGAGAAAGGCGATCGCTTCGCGCTGGACTCGTCCCTCGGCACTAATGATGGCGACCAGAGCCAGGTCGGCATCGACTACAAACAACTACCAGAAGACAGCAAACCAGGCGATATCCTGCTGCTGGACGACGGGCGGGTGCAGCTACAGGTTGAATCTGTCGAGGGCAGTCGTATCAACTGTGAAGTCACTATCGGCGGCCCCCTGTCGAATAACAAAGGTATCAACCGCCAGGGCGGCGGCCTGTCTGCGGCAGCACTGACCGATAAAGACAAACGCGATATAAAGGTCGCAGCGGCTATTGATATGGATTACATGGCGGTCTCTTTTCCGCGCTCCTCCGCCGACCTTATCGAAGCCCGTGAGCTGATAACTGCCGCGGGAAGTAATGCCGAAATTATAGCTAAGGTAGAACGTGCCGAAACCGTCAGCTCTACCGAGGCCTTAGATGACATTATCCTGGCCTGCGATGGCGTTATGGTTGCCCGTGGCGACCTGGGTGTCGAAATTGGCGATGCCGAGCTTATCGGCGTCCAGAAACACCTGATCAATCGCGCCCGGGAGCTGAACCGGACCGTCATTACCGCTACGCAGATGATGGAAACCATGATTCAGAGCCCGATGCCGACCCGGGCCGAAGTATTTGATGTGGCCAATGCGATCCTCGACGGTACCGATGCAGTCATGCTCTCGGCTGAAACCGCAGCAGGGGATTATCCGGTAGAAGTAGTCAAAGCGATGACTAAGATCTGCCAGGGCGCTGAGAAGCATCAGCTGTCCCGCCCGGCTCCCACCGGCATTACCCAGCGCTGCGAACATATTAATGAAACCATCGCCCGGTCTGCGATGTATACCGCCAACCATCTGGTCGGCGTAAAAGCGATCATCTGTCTCACAGAGTCCGGTTCCACCCCGCGCTGGATGTCTCGTATTCGTTCCGGCTTACCGATCTTTGCGCTAACCCGCAATGAACGCACCATGCGCCGTATGGCGCTGTACCGTGGCGTACAGTCGATGCTATTTGATGCAACTCAGCTGGATGACATCGAAGTTAACCAGCAGGTCCTGGAAGGCTTAAAAGCCAAAGAGTATCTGCAAAGCGGAGACTTGGTACTGCTGACCCGTGGCGCAATTATCGGCGCGGGCACCGGCACCAATTCAATGCAGGTGCTACAGGTCCCTTAAAATCAGTTCCTTAATAACAGGCATCTCAATAACTGTTATTATCCGCTATATAACAACCCGGAATCCGCCAGGATTCCGGGTTTTCCGTTTTAAGAGAGATACCGATGTCAGACCTGTCGCAACAGATTTCCGCGCAACTCAATATTAAAACCAGTCAGGCCCGCGCCACTATTGCGTTGCTGGACGAAGGCGCTACCGTGCCGTTTATCGCCCGCTACCGTAAAGAAGCGACCGGCGGGCTGGATGACAACCAACTGCGACAACTGGCGGAGAAGCTCAGTTATCTGCGCGAGCTTAATCAGCGACGTCAGACCATCATCAACAGTATCCGCGACCAGGGCCTGCTCAACGATACGCTGTTGCAGGCACTGAATAGCAGCGATAGCAAAGGTCGGCTGGAAGACCTGTATCTGCCCTATCGCCCGAAACGCAGTAGCAAAGCACAAACCGCGAAGGCCGCAGGCCTGACTCCGCTGGCGGATAAACTGACAAAGGCTAACGCTAAGCCAGAACAGCTGGCGCGAAATTTCGTCAATCCTAAACACCAGATCAACACCGTTGACGATGCCTTAGTCGGTGCGCGGCATATCCTGATGGAACGCTTCGCCGAGCAGGCGGACCTGCTGGCAGAACTGCGTGACTGGCTCTGGCGCAGAGGAGAACTGTCAACCAAGGTTATCAAGGGTAAGCAGGAACAGGGGGCTAAATTTTCCGATTACTTTGAATTTTCTGAGCCGGTGCGCCGCATCCCGTCACACCGGGCGCTGGCCATTTTCCGGGCCGCCAAAGAAGAGATCATCCGTTATAAACTACGACCTCTGGTAGAAGAGGCTGACCGGCCGCTACAGCTTATCCAGCGCTACTTCAGGTTACCCCTGAATCACTCTGCTGGCGGCATATGGCTATCGGAAACGGTACAACAGAGCTGGAAACAGAAACTACTGCCGCAACTGGAAACTAACCTGTTAAAACAGCTTAAAACTGCGGCAGACAACGAAGCGATAACAGTATTCTCACGCAATCTCAAAGACCTGTTATTAGCCCCCCCTGCCGGAATGAAAGCGACTATGGGACTGGACCCGGGCCTTCGTACCGGCGTTAAGATTGCGATCGTAGATAATACAGGAAAAGTTGTTGATCACGGGGCCATCTTTCCCCATCCACCAAAAAAACAATGGGATCAGTCGATACAAACATTAGCCAGGTTATGCCGAAAACATGCGGTTGAGCTGATCAGCATCGGTAACGGCACCGCATCAAGGGAAACGGAAAAGCTGGTCAAAGAGTTGCTCCAACAGCACCCGGAATTGTCGCTGCAACCGGTCGTGGTCAGCGAATCCGGCGCGTCCATATATTCAGCCTCAGAAGCTGCCAGTAAAGAACTCCCCGACCTCGATGTGACGATCAGAGGTGCTGTATCAATTGCCCGGCGGCTACAGGATCCGTTGGCCGAACTGGTCAAAATCGAACCAAAGGCGATCGGCGTCGGTCAGTATCAGCATGATGTCGATCAAAATCAGTTGGGCCAGTCTCTGGAGCACTGTGTTGAAGATTGTGTCAACCATGTCGGGGTTGACCTGAACACAGCATCGGCTGAGCTACTTACCCAGATTTCAGGCCTTAATAGCACTTCAGCCGGCAATATCGTAGCATTTCGTGACCAGAACGGTCGTTTTCGCAACCGTAAGCAACTACTAAAAGTCCCCCGCCTGGGCCCAAAAGCATTTCAACAAAGTGCCGGGTTCCTGCGTATTAATGGTGGCGATAACCCGCTAGATAATTCGGCAGTGCATCCCGAAGCTTATCCCCTTATAGAGCAGATCGCCCGCCATCAGAACTGTGCGGTGACCAGACTGGTCGGCAATAAAGATCAGCTATCAAGGCTCGACCCCGGACATTACATCAGTGGTCAGTTTGGTAGCTATACTGTCCGTGATGTTCTGCAGGAGTTGGAGAAACCAGGCCGGGACCCACGCCCTGAGTTCAGAACCGCACAATTTTCCGATGCGGTAGAAAAACCATCCGACCTGCAACCCGGCATGAAGCTTGAAGGGGTTGTCACCAATGTCACCAACTTCGGCGCATTCGTCGATATCGGCGTACATCAGGATGGTCTGGTACATATATCACAACTGGCCGACCGTTTTATCAAAGACCCGCATAGCATTGTAAAAACCGGTGATATTGTCCGGGTAACCGTGCAGGACGTCGACCTTAAGCGGCAACGCATCGCCCTGTCGATGAAACAAAAATAAGCTGGTCTTTGGCCTTTGCTACCCAAAAAAACGACAGATGGTCGCTTTTGAATAAAATCCTGCAGCTTTCACAGGGTTATGTTTACCCTTCTGTGGGTTATAATGGCGCTCTTTTTATCTGGTAAAGGTATTGTGTTGTGTCTGCGGCACTTGAACAGAATCTGAAATTACTGGCCGACAACGGCCAGGTATCTGCCCTCAGCGGAATTTTGCACGGCATTGAGAAAGAGGGCCTGCGAGTTGATGCCGAAGGCGCTATCAGCCAGACCGGACATCCTTTGGCGCTTGGTTCTGCACTGAGCCATAGTCATATCACGACTGACTATTCAGAAGCGCTGCTGGAATTTATTACTCCGGTATTCAAAGAGTCCGGCGAAGCGCTGAATTTCCTGCAGCAACTGCACAGTTTTACCTATCAGAATATGGGTAGTGAAGAGTTGTGGAATGCCAGTATGCCATGCCAGATCAGTGGCGAAGATGCCATTCAGATCGCAAGGTATGGCAGCTCCAATGTCGGCCAGATGAAATATATCTACCGGGTTGGCCTTGAGCACCGCTACGGCAAGATGATGCAGGCAATTGCCGGTATCCATTATAACTTCTCTCTGCCAGAAACATTGTGGCCGGTATTACAGGAGTTACAAGGCAAGAAAGGTGATCTGCAGCAGTTCCGGTCCGATGGTTATTTCGGCCTGATCCGCAACTTCCGCCGCTACTCCTGGCTGCTGTTGTACCTGTTCGGCGCCTCGCCAGCACTCTCCAGCAGCTTTATGTGCGGCCGCCAACATGATCTGGAAGAGTGGGATGAAGATACCCTGTTCCGACCTTATGCTACGTCACTGCGCATGAGTGACCTGGGCTATTCCAACAAAGCCCAGGCCGATCTGAATATCTGTTTCAACCATCTGGATACGTACGTTAAAACCCTGACTCAGGCGATCAATACGCCTTATCCGGCCTATGAAACCTTAGGTGTAAAAACAGCCGCCGGTTACCGTCAACTGAACAGTAACGTGCTGCAGATTGAAAATGAATACTACAGTGATATCCGCCCCAAGCGGGTCGCACTGTCCGGCGAAAAGCCGATCAATGCCCTGACCGAACGCGGCGTGGAATACATCGAAGTCCGTAATACCGATATTAATCCACTGCTGCCCCTGGGTATCGATCAGCAACAGTCCGACTTCCTCGACGTATTTCTGGTTACCTGTCTGCTGTCAGATCCATCTGAAATATCTGATCAGGAATGTACTCTGATCAATCAGAATAATGACTTAGTGGTTAATCGCGGCCGTGAACCCGGCCTGACTCTGACCCGGGAAGGACAACAAATAAGTATTGCTGACTGGGGCAACCAGATTCTGGATGATGTTGAAAAGACAGCCCTGTTAATGGATCAGATAAATAACAGCTCTCGTTTCAACGACGCCGTGAGTGCACAGCGAGCAAAGCTGACCGATCCCTCCCTGACTCCTTCAGCGCTGATTCTTCAGCAGATGAAACAGCAGGGCTTAAGCTATGAAGCATTCATTCTGCAACAGAGCCGAAAACACCGAACAGAACTTAGTGCAACAGCTCTGCCTGCAGAACAGCAATCCTATCTGGAACAGATGAGCAGCAGCTCCATGGAAGAGCAGGTCCAGATCGAACTTGCTGATAGCCAGGATTTTGACAGCTATCTACGCGACTACCTGGTTCAGTAATCAACTATTTACTGCAAGCATTAAAAAGCCCCGCATTGCCGCAATGCAGGGCTTTTTTATACTCTGAATATACTCCAGAGACTGAATACAAAACTAAGCAGGCATAACGCAGTATTTTTACTGCATCACAAAGCTGGTAAAGAACAGGTCAGCAACAAAGGCCTCGCCCTCTTCTGCTAACAAGACCTGCTGCACCTTTGCCAGCGCTTCCTGAGCCAGCAGATGCTGAGCGTCTACCGTTTTCAACTCTTCTTCCGGCTTTGAGCTAAGCAGCATCAGCATCTCATGGCGAATCTCCGGTTTATGATAATTCACCGCATGGTGCGCCTCCGGGCTGGATACCTGAATAGTTACTTCACACTTAAGAAAGCGCAATTTCCCCGGGCTGACAAAATTAGCTACAAAAGGCTTCAACTCAATGTAGTTTACATAGTCATCCTCTATCTGGGCTTCCGTTTCTTCATCTGCGGCCCAGAGAGGCTGCATCAATGTGCTAAGAAACAAAACCAACAATATGCGCTTCAGCATCTTTCAGCTTCCTCATGGTGTATAACTTTTATAAACCTGCCGCCATTTAAACGGCAAGATCTGTAAATCAATTAGTTATCCGCAGTATAACCTTTGATACAAAGCAGTTACCACACTCATTCACTATTGCCAGTCCAGTTCAGTTAGGATTAGTATTGATCTACAGCTAAGGCTTTATTGACAACTAAGTATCGGTTTCGATCGTCATACGCTAAACCTAGCGGCCTTACGCTAAACCTATTACAGGAGGCTGACCATGCTTGAGAAATGCCGTACGGCGCAGGAGCGCTGGGGTGGAGTAAGCGAGATCATCGATAGCTGGCTGGAAGAGCGACAGCAGCTGATCAGCAAATTCGTAGCATTGCCGCAGCGCAGTGTCAGCGAAGGCCTGGTGGAGCATATACAAGAGTTCTGTCAGATACTGATGGACTATCTATCTTCAGGACATTTCGAAGTTTACGAACAACTACTCAAAGAGGGTAGTGAATTCAATGATGGCAGTCTCGAAAAAGCCCAGGAACTGTTTCCCCTTATTCAGACCAGCACCGATGCAGCGCTGGACTTCAACGATAGCTATTCAGCCTTTGATGGCCAGACCCTGCAGGAGATGCACGAGATTACCGTGCAGCTATCCAGTTTAGGAGAACAGCTGGAAGAACGCTTCTCGCTGGAAGATACCATGATTGAAGTACTCCATACTGCCCATCGTGACCAGGTGTTTGCCGAAACGCAGGTATAAAAGGAATATACTGCCTGCTCAGACATGGCAACAATCAGGGACATATATGGGGATCACGTTTCGTACTGCCGGCTGTGCACTGCTGTCGTCAATGCTGCTCACCGGCTGCGGTTCCGGCGATAAACCGGATAAGCACGTCGAGTATGCTGTACAGGGTGCTTATTCGGCTGCAATATCTCCCAGCGCCAGGTTTGCTGCACTGGGCTCGTTTAATCATGGCGGCAGTCTGTGGAATATCCAACAACACGAACGACTCTACAACTGGAACCACAAGGCCGGTGACTACAGCATCATCGCCGCCAGTGCCTTCTCTCCTGACGAGCTCTATGCCGCTACCGCTAATCAACAAGATCTGGTGCTATGGAATCTGAGTAATGGCCAGCCTGAGGGCTTCTGGAGCTCTCCTGCGGAGATACTGGGGATGGACCTGTCTGCCAACGGAGATTACGCTCTGCTGGGGCTTGCCGATCATACTGCGGTCTACTTCGATGTGAAGAATGGCGGCGTGATGCAAACCTTTCGCCATGATGCCCGGGTAAAAGCGGTCGACCTCAGTGGCGATGCCCTGCTTGCCCTGACCGGCTCCGATGCTTACAACGCAACGTTATGGGATGTACAAGGCAATAAAGTACTGCACAGCATCAAATTCGGTAATGTGGTGGATACTGTCGCCCTGTCACCGAACAACCAGCTGGCATTCAGTTCCGGCAGTCTGGATCGTGCCGTGATCTGGAGTACACAGACCGGAGAGACACTACACACCCTGTCTGACAATCGAGATCTGTTCGGCAAGCGCCTGAGCTTTCTCTCCGCCCGTTTCTCCCCTGATAGCAGCCAACTCCTCACCGGTTCAGCATCCGGTTCAGTGCAGCTATGGGATGCGGCAAGCGGTGACCTGCTGCGTAGCTGGGAGATACATAGACGCGATCCCTACGGGCCAACCAGTACCGGCGCCTACGCCCTGGGGTTCGGTGAAGGAACTTATTATGCGCTCGGGTCTAACGGGATTTTAAACGAGTTGAAATAGGTAACTGCTTACACTGTAGTTTTTAACAGGTAAGACCGTCGAACGAGTTCGACTCGCTAGACCGCTTAGCAAGCTCAGCTAGCTAGAACGGAAAGCAAGCTTTCCTGCTAGTGGCTAGAAAAAACGTAAAAACAAAAAACCGCCGATAGGCGGTTTTTTGTTTTCTAGCTAGCCGGGCTTGCCCGGCGATCTGGGAACATTAAAAAAGGCCGCTTTCGCGGCCTTATTGTTAATGTTCCAATATCTGGCTAAGGAACAGCTTAGTCCGTTCATGCTGAGGATTATCGAAAAACTCATGGGGGTCGTTCTCTTCCACGATCTGACCGCCATCCATGAAGATGACCCGGTCGGCCACGGTTTTGGCGAAGCCCATCTCGTGGGTTACGCACAGCATGGTCATACCTTCGTGAGCCAGCTCGATCATTACATCCAGCACCTCTTTAATCATCTCGGGGTCGAGTGCAGAGGTCGGTTCATCGAACAGCATCACATCCGGATTCATACAGAGCGAGCGGGCTATCGCCACCCGTTGTTGCTGACCACCTGAGAGCTGCCCCGGGTACTTCCGTGCCTGATCAGGAATTTTCACCCGTTCCAGTAATTCCATTGCCTGTTTTTCAGCTTCCTTGCGGGGCATTTTTTTCACCCAGATCGGTGCCAGTACACAGTTCTCCAAGACAGTCAGGTGCGGAAACAGGTTAAAGTGCTGGAACACCATGCCTACATCTTTACGTACCAGCTCGATATTTTTCAGGTCTTCGGTCAGCGGCACACCATTAACAATGATATCGCCTTTCTGGTGCTCTTCCAGCCGGTTGATACAGCGAATCATTGTTGACTTGCCTGAGCCGGAAGGGCCGCATATAACAATCTTCTCGCCCTTTCGTACTTCCAGGTTAATATTTTTCAGAACATGAAACTCGCCATACCATTTATTAACGTCGCGCAGTTCCACCATCAATTGATCAGTTACAGCTTGTGGATTACTCATATCAAAATCTCTCTGTGAATCAGGCACGGTTGCTGTGGCCGGTATGGAGTTTCTTTTCAAGATGCATCGAATAACGGGACATACTGAAGCAGAATATCCAGAACATCAGGGCAACAAACAGGTAGCTCTCTGAGGAATAACCGATCCATTTCGGATCCTGGTTTGCCGCCTGACCGATCGCCAGAATATCAAACAAGCCGATAATCAGTACCAGGCTGGTATCCTTGAACAAGGCGATAAAGGTATTCACGATACCCGGAATCATCAGTTTCAGGGCCTGAGGCATGATGATCAGAATCATCTTCTGCCAGTAGCCCAGCCCCAGCGCATCCGCCGCTTCATATTGCCCGCTAGGTATCGCCTGCAAGCCACCCCGAATAACCTCAGCCATGTAGGCTGACTGGAACAGAGTGATACCGATCAGTGCCCGCAACAGCTTATCGAAGCTCATCTCTTCTGGAAAAAACAGCGGCAACATAACCGATGCCATGAACAGCACCGTAATCAGTGGCACACCACGCCAGATCTCGATAAAGATGACACAGACAGAGCGTACGATCGGCATCTCAGACTGACGCCCCAGTGCCAGCAGGATACCTAAGGGTAACGATGCGACAATACCCACCACCGCAAGTACCAGAGTCAGGCTCATACCACCCCAGAGATGGGTTTCTACCTGCACCAGACCAAATGAGTTGCCATACAGCAGGAAGAAAGCGATAACCGGATAGATCACCAGCAGAAAGATCGCCATCAGACCTTTTTTCGGTGTTTGTGGCATCACCAGCCAGACAATGGCAACCAGCAGCATGATAAAAGCCAGATTCAGTCGCCAGTATTCCTCCGACGGGTAAAATCCATACAAAAACTGATTCAGTCGAGCGCCGATAAATACCCAACAAGCACCGCCACTCGTACAAGCCTCCCGGCTGTCACCAAACCAGTCGGCATCGATAAAGACCCACTGAATAACCGGGGTTAGCCAACCGATCAGAAGATAACCCAGCACCAATGTCGCAATTGAGTTATAAGGACCGTTAAACAGATGTTTACGCATCCAGCCGATAGCACCAATGGTACTTGCCGGTGGCGGAAGCGTAGGTTGTAATTCATATTTCATTGCATCCCCTCCTAGCGTTCGGTCAGTTGCATTCTGGCGTTATACCAGTTCATAAACAGCGAGGTTACCAGACTCAGAGTCAGATACAGCGCCATGGTCATCGCAATAACTTCGATCGCCTGACCGGTCTGGTTGAGCGTGGTACCGGCGAATACGTTAACCAGATCAGGATAGCCAATTGCAGTCGCCAGTGATGAGTTCTTAGTCAGATTAAGATACTGGCTGGTCAACGGTGGAATAATGACCCGCATCGCCTGTGGAATAGTGACAAAACGCAGCGTCTTGCCTTTTGACAAACCCAGCGCAGAGGCTGCTTCAGTCTGACCGTGAGATACCGCAAGAATGCCGGCCCGCACTGTTTCAGCAATGAACGAAGCGGTATAGATGGTCAGTGCCAGCCACAAAGCGATAAGCTCCGGAATGATGGTCAGACCACCGCGGAAGTTAAAACCTTTCAGTTCCGGATGATCAAGACTCATCGGCATTCCGGCAAACAGGAACATAAGCAGAGGCAGGCCAACAATCAAGCCCACGCTGGCCCAGAATATAGGGAACTGCTGACCGGTCGAATCCTGTCGTTTATGCGCCCAGCGCGCCAGAAACCAGCTGCCGATACAGGCGACTATAAAGGCTGCAAAGACAATACCGAAGCCATCTTCAGCAACCGGTGAAGGAATTATAAGCCCCCGGTTATTCAGGAAAGAACCTAAAAACTCCATGCTCTGTCGGGGATGAGGTAAAGTCCGCAATACTGCGAAGTACCAGAAGAATATCTGCAGTAACAGTGGAATATTGCGGAAAATTTCAATATACGTTGCCGCTATCTTAGAGATCAGCCAGTTATCCGATAGTCGGGCGACCCCCATGGTAAAGCCCAGGATAGTGGCGGCGATAATACCCATCACGGCAACCAGAACCGTATTCAGCAAGCCTATTACAAAGGTCATGCCATAGGTAGACTCCTCGGTATACTCGATCAGGGTCTGAGATATTCCGAAGCCGGCTTCCTGAAACAGGAAGTCAAAACCGGTGGTAACACCAAGCCGTTCAAGGTTGGTAAGGGTCGTCGTGACTATTGAGTAGAAGAACATGCCCAGGACTGCCAGCAACAGCACCTGAAACAGTAACGATCGCTTTTGGGGATCGTTCCAGAACTTTGGCCGATTCTCAGGTGCCGCTTTTGGCTGCGGAGAACCACCGTCGGGCTTTTGACCCGGATTGGAAATGTTGGAGGACATTACTAACTCCAGTTATCAACATACAGATCATCCCGCTATAAGATAGATTCCTGCAGCAGGAACAAAAACGGCCAGCCCCGGGGCTGACCGTTGATCGAGCTGTATTAACGCATAGGCGGTGCGTATTGCAGGCCACCTTCATTCCACAACGCGTTGATACCACGCTCCAGACCTAATGGCGATCCTTTACCTACGTTACGCTCGTAAGCTTCACCGTAGTTACCCACTTGCTTAACAACCTGGTATGCCCAGTCATCAGCCAGACCAAGGCCTTTACCTTTAGGTCCGTCCAGACCCAGCAGACGCTTCACGTTCGGATCAGCACTTTCAGCTTTCATCTTATCAACGTTAGCCGATGTCAGACCCAGCTCCTCAGCGTTCAGCATCGCATTATGCGTCCACTTCACTATGTTAAACCACTGATCATCATTCTGTCGCACTACCGGGCCCAGAGGCTCCTTAGAGATAACTTGTGGTAACGCAGCGATTGAGGAAGGGTCCTGCATCCGGGTGCGCAAGCCAGCAGCCTGAGACAGGTCAGTGGTAAAGGCATCGCAACGACCAGAATCGAAGCTTTGCGCCGCCTGGTCATTAGTATCAAATACTACCGGCGTGTAGCTAATGCCCTTAGAACGGAAGTAGTCCGCCATATTCAGCTCAGTGGTCGTACCGGACTGTACACAGACCGTCGCACCATCAAGTTCTGAAACACTTTTCAGCCCCAGCTCTTTCTTCACCAGGAAGCCCTGGCCGTCGTAGTAGTTAACACCCGCGAAGTTAATACCCAGCTGAGTATCACGGGTCTGGGTCCAGGTAGTAACCCGGGACAGCATATCGATCTCACCGGAAACCAGCGCAGTAAAACGCTCTTTTGCGGTCAGCGGGATAAATTTAACTTTTGTTTCATCGCCCAACACAGCTGCAGCAACGGCACGACACAGATCGACATCCAGGCCTTTCCAGTTACCTTTATCATCAGGCACTGAGAAACCGGGCACACCACTGGTTACACCACACTGCAGCGAGCCACGCTCCTGAACGGATTCCAGGGTGCCCGCCATCGCGGAGCCGGAAACAGCCATCATCAGAGCGGTAGCAGAGATCAGGGTTTTCTTCATCGGGTAGATCCTCTTTCATGTAAACGCATTGTTTTAAGAAAAAAAGCGGTCCGCATAGAAACGGTTGAATTACATAAGTTGAGGCTCAGCAAAGAGCATTCCACTTTTTATTTTTCTTATTTGGTTTAGTGCTTAATTAGTTTCTCAGTCTAGCAACGTATTGCGTGCTGTACAGAAAACACTAAGCATCTCTTAGACTTGCAGCTTATTATAATGTTGAAAAGCGCTCACAAATGAACTGTCAAAAGCGCTCATAATTACTAACAAAATCAGTCAAAAATGTTTTTTTGACCAAAAAAAACCACCCGGAGGGTGGTTTTCGTATATCGATCAATATTGCAGTTTATTCCGCAGGATTTACTTCCAGAAGTTCAACTTCAAACACCAGCGTTTCATTCGGGCCGATCGCTTCGCCCATACCGCCCGGCCCGTAAGCCAGGTCAGCAGGCAGTACCAAGCGAGCTTTACCACCCGGCTTCATCAACTGCAGACCTTCGGTCCAGCCAGGAATAACACCATTCAAAGGAAAAGATACCGGCTCGCCACGACTGTATGAGCTATCGAAATCGGTGCCGCTAATCAGGCTGCCACGGTAGTGTACTTTAACGGTATCTGTCGCTGCCGGGCTATCGCCATTACCGGCGGTCATCTCTTCGAACTGCAGACCGCTTTCAGTGGTCACAACACCTTCTTTCTTGCCGTTCTCAACCATAAATGCCTGACCCTTAGTCAGGTTGTCTTCGGCCATTTTAGTGAACGTAGCCTGTTGCTCAGCTACCTTCTTCTGCTGGAATGCCATCATGGTGGCTTCAACTTCTTCCGGTGTCAGCAGCGGCTCTTCACCAGCATAGACTGACTCCACAGCACGGCGTAATGCTTCAATGTCCAACTGTTCGACATCAGACTTAAGCCGCTCACCCAGCATCAGGCCCAGGCTATAACCCAGCTTCTGCTCTTCAGTTTCAAGGGTATAAGGTTTCTCTACTTCGGCGACTTTCTGCTCTTTTTCAGAGCCACAACCGACCAGCATCACACTTGCTACAGCTATCGCCACCAGCGTTTTTTTCATCTTCATTCCTTAATATTCGGGTATCTGTAATCAGCAGTTAGTAATCCATTAAACTGAAAAGTTCCGGCAATTACCACCGTATTCGTCAACTGGCGGCAATAGTTAAGGTTTCAGCTTGATTATCAACATCTCTAACAAAGCTTCTAAGCTCGCCGAAGGTTTAATATTACGGTGCTGCAGGCAGGCCCGAAGATTGCTGCGGGCCAGATCAGACAGGTCACGTTCACTCGCGCAACAATCATCGGCCAGTTGATATAACCGATTCAGTTCCACCCGCTCGGCTTCCAGCTCGGCCTGTTTAAATTGCTGATAGCAGTTATTAAAACCCTGTTTATCCAGGCTCTGTTGCTGGCGTTGCTCCCGCACCCGGTAACGCAGCTGACGCAACGGCAGCAACACCGAGTCATGCCATTCAGACAGTTGCCTGTCATCCAGTAACTGCCCGCCCAGCAAGCGTTTTTCCCGAGCCAGCCAGATAGCAAACAGCAGTCGATTTACACTCAGGCCGAAATCATCCTGCAACCGCAGGCAGGTCGCTGCTACTTCAGGATCAGAATATATCTTCAGGGCAAAGTCCCAGAGCCTATTATCGTCTGACATCTGTGTTAAAATCCGCCGCCATGATTCAGTTAAACCAACTTAGCTTACAACGGGGCACCCTGCGCTTACTAGATAAAGCGCAGCTGACCATCCACGCCAATCAGAAAGTCGGCATTATCGGTGCAAACGGCGTCGGCAAATCGTCGCTGTTCAAACTGATTATGGGGCAGTTACAGCCGGACGAAGGCGACCTTCTGCTACCATCGAACCTGACTATATCCCATATGGCGCAGGAAGTAGCCGATAGCGATCGCAAGGCGCTGGACTACATTCTCGATGGTGACCACCGCCTGCGCCGTATTCAGCAGCAGCTTGCCAAAGCCGAGCAGAACGACAACCACCATCTGATCGGCAGCCTGCACGCCGAACTCGATGCAATTGATGGCTATAGCGCCGAATCCCGGGCTCACCTGTTACTCAATGGCCTGGGCTTTGTCACAGGCGATGCCGAGCGACCGGTCAAAACCTTCTCCGGTGGCTGGCGGATCAGGCTGAATCTGGCCCAGGCGCTGATGTGCCATTCCGATATTCTATTATTGGACGAGCCGACCAACCACCTGGACCTGGATGCCACTATCTGGCTGGAACAGTGGTTACGCAGCTATCCTGGCACCCTGCTGCTGATCTCCCACGACCGGGATTTCCTCGATGCGGTAACCAGCCATATCGTACATATGCATCAACAGAAAACCGATCTCTACAAGGGTAGTTACAGCGACTTTGAAAAACGTCGCGCCGAACGCCTGGCGCAGCAACAGTCTATGTTTGAGAAGCAGCAAACCCGGATTGCCGAGATCGAAAGCTTCGTACGCCGCTTCAAGGCCAAAGCGACTAAGGCCAAACAGGCCCAAAGCCGGGTCAAAGAGCTTGAAAGAATGGAGCAGCTATCTCCGGCCCACGTCGATAGCCCTTTCACTTTCAGTTTTCAGGCTTCGGCCAAGATATCCTTCCCCCTGCTCAGCCTGGATAAGGCTGATCTGGGCTATGACCAGACAATCCTTAGCCAGGTAGGGCTAACGCTGTCTCCTGGCGATAGAATCGGCCTGCTAGGTCCTAACGGTGCAGGTAAGTCGACTCTGATCAAAAGCCTTACCGCTGACCTGAACCTGCTCAAAGGTGAGCGTAAGTCCGGCGAGCACCTGAAGATTGGCTATTTTGCCCAGCACCAACTCGAAGCGCTGGACCTGGAGGCATCTCCGACACTGCACATCAAGCGTATGTCACCGAAAGCAACGGATCAGGAGATTCGAAACTACCTGGGTAGTTTCGATTTTAACGGCGACCGTGCACTGGAGCCGGTAAAACTGTTCTCCGGCGGCGAAAAGGCCCGGGTTGCATTAGCTCTGATCGCCTGGCAGAAACCCAACCTGCTGCTGATGGATGAGCCGACCAACCACCTGGATCTTGAGGTTCGTCACGCCCTGACCCTGGCTCTGCAATCATTTGAAGGCGCACTGATACTGGTATCCCACGACCGTCACCTGCTGCGTAATACCGTGGATCAGTTTCTGCTGGTTGCCAACGGCAAGGCCGAGCTGTTCAAAGGCGACATGGATGATTACCAACAGTGGCTCTCCAGCCAACGAAGAGAACAGAATCAGCCGCAACAGATTGAGCGAGAGAATCGTTCACTCAGTGCCGCTGATAAGAAAGAACAGAAACGCCTGGAAGCAGAGCGCAGAGCGCAGCTGCGACCGCTAAAAAAAGCGATTGAAAAGCTCGAAACTGCACAGGAAAAGCTGACCCAACAGCAGCAACAGATCGAAACCCTGTTGAGTGATAACAGCATTTACGGTGAGGCCAACAAAGAACAGTTGAAACAACTGCTACAACAGCAGGCAGAAACGCAGCAACAGGCTGAAGAAGTGGAAATGGACTGGCTCGATAAGATGGAACAGCTGGAAGAGTTAGAAGCGCAGATTTAAACTGCGCTTCTGGCCCATTCACATAGCCTTAGCATGCGCAATAGTGTGCACCAGCGAGTCCAGTTCACCACGACACTCGACGACTTTATTGACCACCTCATCAAGCGTTTCCCGGCTAATCCTCAATTCATCGAAGAGTTGCTCAGGAATTTCCTCGATCGGCCCGTCTGCCAGCCCCTCGCTACGCAGAGCCCTATTCGAAATAAATAGTAACAGCGCCTCATGACGGGCAACGCCATCATATTCCAGATCATTATGGTGACGAATTGACTCGCTCACGACAGTCGGCAATGACCAGTTATCTAACAACCAGCAACCGACCTGTTCACGGGTCACGTTCAACACCTGCATCTCCACATACTCCAGCGGCATATGCGGGTTGGCCTCGACATAGCGGGATAGCAATGAGAAATGCGGCGGGAAAAGATGCGCCAGAATCAGATAACCAAAATTCTGTAACAAACCTGACAGATACACCATTCCCGGTTTAGGGCGGATTTCTGATGGCATTTTTTTGCATAACAGCTCTGCCGTTGCCGCCGCATAGACCGACTGTTGCCAGTACGGCACACTATCGCGCGGCACATCATCCGGCACGTTCAGCATCTTACCCATAGCAACACCCAGTGCCAGGTTTACTACCAGATCAAAACCCAACACCCGGATTACCGCATCTTCTACTGAATGAATATCACCGGGGGCAGCGTAATAAGGCGATGCTGCCCAGCTCAGGACCTGCGCAGCCAGACTGGGATCGGTACGTACTACAGGTACCAGATCATCGATACCCGCGACCGGATCGGAACGTATCTCAACCAACTTCTGCATTGAAGCAGGCAGGGAGGGAAGTCCCAGGGTATCTTCCAGTCGCTGTTTAATGCGTAGCGTAGTAAAACGCTCTACCGCCCGGGTAATCACATGAACATCATCACCTTTAGGCTGGTTTTGCTGAATTGAACTGGTACAAAGACCCAGTGAACAGAGCGCGACATGATCCTGAAACCACTCCCGGCTCGCGCTGAACTGCAGTTCAGTGAACGGCTCGACAATGGTAAAATTATCCTGCGCCGCGATCGATTCATCGACGAATACCGGCAAAGAAAACAATTTCTTTTGCCCTTCACCGCCCTGTAACGCCGACTGACTAAAAAACTTAACCGCATCACTGCCGCGAATCGGTTGCAGATGACGTCCTGAATGCTTCCAGATACTGACCAGATTAAGCAACATATTTGCCGGAATCAGGACCAGCGCTTTACCTTCGCGGTCATTCAACAGCAATATTCTGACCAGAGGGGCTTCACCGGTGACACTTTTTTGTGAGCTAACTGCTAAAGACAAGATTCTTCTCCAAAACAGAACAAGATGCTAGACAGAGTCGGCATCCAGCCACCACTCTTTAATGATTTACTCCATTATAAAGTGCTGTCGCAAATAACACACAGAGTCTCTACCCATCTTGTGGTTCCTGTCTTTGCGGATGTTTGCTATCTCATCACGAGACACCAGTGCGCACGTTCTGGCACAAACAAAAACCAGCTTTTCACAGAAAACCAACCTTAAACTATTGAAAGAAAGAGTATTTATTTACTGAAAAACTTTACCCTCTGATTTCCCCAGCTTCAGATATACTTATCCAAGTCCCCCTTCAAGCCTTTCATGTTCTGCAGGAGCCTGTATATGATGATTTTCCGCGCTGTCATTTTGGGTACAATAATTCTCTTTTCCGGCGCTGCTATAGCAGTCAATGAAGATCTGGCACCAGAATCGGCAACCGGAATCCAGCCGGGCCAGCAACTTCAGGCCCAGCAGCAACTGGTCGTCAGCGCGCATCCCCTGGCCACCGCTGCAGGTTATGAGGTTCTGCAGCAGGGCGGCAGCGCAGCCGATGCTGCCGTCGCCATACAAGCGATGTTAACACTGGTAGAGCCGCAGTCCTCAGGTATCGGCGGTGGTGCCTTTATGCTCTATTGGGATAACAGCAAGCAGCAACTCAAGGCCTATGATGGCAGAGAAACCGCACCAGCCAGTGCTGATGAAAACCTGTTTATGCAGCAAGATGGCAAACCGATGAGTTGGTGGGATGCTATGGTTGGCGGCCGCTCAGTCGGCACTCCCGGCGTATTAGCCCTACTCGAACTGAGCCAGCAACAGCACGGCAAACTGGCCTGGAGCACTCTGTTTAATAGCACAATAGAACAAGCGACCCAGGGTTTTAGCGTATCCCCCCGACTACACCAGCTGATCAGCTCTAAGTTAAACCCGGGGTTAGGCCGTTACCCCAGCGCCCGGAATTATTTCTTCACGCCCTCAGGCCATGCAATTCCCGTCGGCCATCTACTGAAAAATCAACAGCTGGCAAACTCCATGAAACTGATTGCCAACAATGGCAGCGAAGCCTTCTATCGCGGCCCTCTGGCACAGCAGATAATTGCAGCAGTGGCGGCAGCAAAAGACAATCCTGGTAAGTTAGCACTAACAGATCTTGCAAATTATAAGGCGATTGAACGGCAGGCTATCTGCCAGCCATTCCGCGAATACAGGGTCTGCGGCTTCCCCCCACCAACCTCCGGTGGTGTTACGACACTGCAGATCATTAAGCTGCTGGAGCGTTTTCAGCTGGAACAGTTGGCACCTGAATCGGTCGAACTCAATCACCTGTTTACTCAGGCCGCCCGCCTGGCCTATGCCGACCGGGCCCGCTATCTGGCCGACAGCGACTTTGTCGACGTACCGGTTCAGGCTCTGCTGCAACAGAATTACATCAAGCAGCGCAGCCAACTTATCGATCCGGCAAAAGATATGGCTAAAGCAATACCTGGCGAAGTTTCACCGCTGCTTAGCCGAGCCGATGATCGCTCACCGGAGCTCCCCTCAACCAGCCATTTCGTGGTGGTCGACCAGTGGGGCGATGCGGTTTCGATAACCAGCAGTATTGAAATGGCGTTCGGTTCCACCCTGATGGCTGGTGGCTTCCTGCTCAATAACCAGCTCACAGACTTCTCCTTCATCGCCGAGCAGGATGGCAAACCCATCGCTAACCGGGTTCAGCCTGGCAAGCGACCACGTAGCTCCATGTCACCATTTATGATCTTTGATCAACAGGACAAACTGGTTGCAGCAATGGGCTCACCGGGCGGCAGCCGGATTATCAACTACGTCGCAAAAAGCCTGTTGCTGAGTATGACTTCAGACCTGTCACTGCAACAGATCTTCGCCCTGCCCCACATAGTTAACCGTAACGGTACCACCGAGCTGGAACAAGGAACTAAAGCAGAAGAACTGAGCCCCGCATTGCAAGCGATAGGCCACGAGATCAAAGTCCGCGACCTCAACAGCGGGCTGCACGGGTTTGAAAAGGTTGAAGGAGCCTGGCACAGCGCGGTTGATCCCCGCAGGGAAGGCGCGGCTATGGGGGATTAACAGCAGACCGCGGCTGCGCCGCTAGCTAGAACGGAAGGTAAACCTTCCTGCTAGTGGCTAGAAAAAACGCTCTCCCTGACTGACTACATAATTAATTCTCCACAATATGTATTGTGAAGATTACATATGTGGACTTTAAATATCAGAATATTTTAGAGGGCTTGGAACCGTGATGGGCGACTGAAGTCGCTGAATGGAACGTGACTAGAAAAAACGCGTTTCCTGACTACACTTCTAATTTTCACAAAATGGATTTTGAGGATTAGAGATATGGACATTAAAGATCTGGATATTTTAGAGGCTCTTGCAAACGGGACTAATCCTGTTTCCGGAGAGCAGTTACCACCCCACTCTCCCTACAACTCACCTGAAGTTATCCGGGCACTATTCAGTTGCATCAACCATATAAGACACCCACCCAAAAAAGAGAAGATGACGCCGGAGCAGCGTCAGGCAGAGAATTTAGCTAACGGTCATCCCAGAAATGCAGGACTGCCCTGGAATGATGAAACAAGAACAGCATTAGCAAACAAATTTAGTCAGAGCACGAATGTACAAACCCTCACTGAGCAGTTTGAAAGAACCCGAGGATCGATTATCTCCGAGCTCCGACGCCAGGGCCTGATCACAGAGGAGGATAGCCGAAAACTCTGAGATCTATTTACTAATAATATAATTAGCGTAGCTGGCTATCTTTGCTGCCGCGGCGATTGATAGTGTTCTGAGCTGTCTGCTGTGCTTCGAGTTTTGACTGACAGCTGACACATAAATGAATACCTGGAATCGCCTTACGCCGCGCTTCCGGGATGGGGCTGTCGCACTCCTCACAGTGGCTTAAGCTTTCACCGCTGGCCAAACGGCTTCTGGCCAGCGCTACCGCATCTTCCACACTGGCATCTATCTGATCCTGCACCGCCCCGTCATGGGCCCAACCACCCGCCATAACATACTCCGTTTTACCTGCCTTCTTCTAATATTCAATTATAGCCCTGCCAAAACCCCGCACTTGATGCAGAGCGACATTCACTGCCCACATATAAGACCAACGATTAGCAGATACAAAAAAACCGCCAACGGCGGTTTTTTCGGAAAGGTTTTTCTAGCCACTAGCAGGAGCATTTGCGCTCCGTTCTAGCGAGCGGTGAAGCCGCGTTCTAGCAACTGATTTTCATACCCGGGAGAGCTTATGCACGGCCTTAAGCGATTTCAGCTTACGCATGATCTTCGCCAGGTGAATCCGGTCGGTCACTGTAATGTCCATATGCACGGTATTGAGCTGCCCTTCGGTTTCAGTAATATCCACTTTAAGGACATTAGAACCAGCACCGGCAGCAGTCGTCGCAAGCGTTGCGATCAGGCCACGGCTGGATTCAATCTTAAGGTCGAGGTTAACCACAAACTCTTCATCGATAGCCGCCGACCATTCCAGATAAATACACTTCTCGGCATCGTCTTTCATAAAGGCGATATTGCGACAATCGGTACGATGTATCACCAGACCACGCCCGGAACTGATATGACCGGTAATAGAATCCCCCGGAATCGGTCCGCAACAGCGGGCATAGTGCAGCACCATACCTTCTGCACCTTCAATCGCCAGTGGTACTGCGCCGGAACTGGAGCTTCCGGTATCGGCTTCAACCTCTGCTCCATTATCCACCGGACGCAGACGACGGGCGACCACGTAGGCCATCCGGTTCCCCATACCGATATCTTCCAGTAACTCATCCAGGCTACCGAACTGGGCTTCATCCAGCAGAGAATTCAGTACAACCGGATCGATATCATCCAGAGTAGTGCCGTAATTCGACAGAAACTGGGTTAACAGGCGACGACCCAGCTCAACCGACTCACCTCGCTGCTGCACTTTAAGGAAGTGGCGAATAGCCGAACGCGCTTTGCCGGTCACGACAAAGTTCAGCCAGGCCATATTCGGCTGTGCACTTGGCGTTGTTATTATCTCGACCGTCTGGCCACTCTGTAGTGGCTGTGACAGCGGTGACAAGTGGCGGTTGATCCGACAGGAGACACAAGAGTTACCGACATCGGTATGCACCGCATAAGCAAAATCAACCGGGGTTGCGCCATGAGGCAGCTCGTAGATCCGGCCTTTCGGGGAGAATACGTAAACTTCGTCCGGGAACAGATCCGTCTTAACCGTCTCGATAAACTCCATCGAGTTACCGGCACGCTTCTGCATTTCCAGCAGACCTTGTACCCACTTCCGGGCCCGGTTATAGCCGTCGATAGCTGAGCTGGAATCACCATAAATCTTATAGTGGCTGTGCTCGGCAATACCCTGGCTGGCAACCGCATCCATCTCTTTGGTGCGGATCTGCACTTCGATAGTAATATCCCGTGCACCAAACAGATCAGTATGCAGGGACTGGTAACCATTGGCTTTGGGGATCGCAATATAATCTTTGAAACGGCCCGGCACCGGCTTATACAGATTATGTACAACGCCCAGCGCCCGATAACAATCGTCGACCGACTCAGTCACCACCCGGAACGCAAATACGTCCATGATTTCGGCAAAAGATATGCCTTTAGATTTCATCTTGCTATAGATACTGTACAGATGTTTTTCGCGGCCACTGACGCTACCACCCATCCCTTCCTGCTTAAGCCGGGTACGCAGTGATTCTTCTATCGTGGCGATCACATCTTTACGCTGCCCCCGGGCCTGAACCACAGCCCGGCGAATATATTTGGAGCGCATCGGGTGATACGACTGAAATGCCAGGTCTTCCAGCTCCAGCTGCAAGTCCCGCATGCCAAGTCGCGCGGCAACCGGGGCATATATATCCAGGGTTTCGCGGGCGATCCGGCGCTGCTTCTCTGGCGGCATCGCCCCCAGAGTGCGCATGTTATGCAGGCGGTCAGCCAGTTTTACCAGGATTACCCGGATATCCACCGCCATCGCCAGCACCATCTTCTGGAAGTTTTCCGCCTGGGCTTCGGCCCGGGTTTCAAATTCCAGGTGGGTCAGCTTACTGACACCATCAACGATATCGGTAACCGTCTGGCCAAACTGACCTTCCAGGCCGTCCCGGGAGACCTCGGTATCTTCGATAACATCGTGCAGCATGGCCGCCATCAGACTCTGATGGTCCATATGCATTCCGGCAAGGATTGAAGCGACTGCAAGGGGGTGGGTTACGTAGGGCTCACCGCTTTTACGGCGCTGGCCATCGTGCGCTTGTTCAGCGTAATAATAGGCACGCCTGACCGCCTTGATCTGTTGCAGGTCAAGGTATTCGGTCAGGCGGTCAGAA
This sequence comes from Amphritea sp. HPY, assembly GCF_050870985.1. Lineage (NCBI taxonomy): Bacteria > Pseudomonadati > Pseudomonadota > Gammaproteobacteria > Oceanospirillales > Oceanospirillaceae > Amphritea > Amphritea sp. HPY. Next base: position 4,089,232 of record NZ_CP194015.1, read on the forward strand.
AGCGCATCAACTGTGGGCATCAATTACTCCTATGCCTCTAGTAACGTAGTCGACTCAGAACGACTACTAAAACAATAGAAACTATAGTGATGATGCCTTATTCGGGCGGTTTGAAAAAGCGTTATTCTTCTTCGTACTCATCAAGAATGGAAACGTCTACCAATTGTTCAGCGATTTCACGCAAAGCAACAACAGTCGCCTTGTCATTTTCCCAGTCAACTTTAGGATCTTTACCACCAGTAGCGATCTGACGCGCACGTTTAGATGCGATCATTACCAGTTCAAAACGGTTGTCTACATTTTCCAGACAATCTTCAACAGTTACGCGAGCCATCGGCGGCGACCTCAGTATAAATAGTGCGAAAGCAAAAATTTCGGGCATTTAGCCCTACTATAAAATAGCCGGCCAGTGTACCTAAGCCTGATCAGGCTGACAAGAGCCCTTCCAGCAATGCTGTCTGTTTTATCTGCTGCCGGGACAGTTCCAGTCGCCGTGCGCTGAATACAGCCTGCAGATCCTGTAGTGCCAGCTCAAACTGGTCATTAATGATCAGGAAGTCATATTCGTTATAATGACTCATCTCACTAAGGGCTTCAGACATGCGGTGGTTAATCACCTCTTCACCATCCTGGCCACGGCCGGTCAGCCGCTCACGCAACGCGGCAGTCGATGGCGGCAGGATAAATACCGAAACACAGTCAGGCATCAGGCGACGTACCTGCTGAGCCCCCTGCCAATCGATCTCCAGAATGACATCCATACCTTGTTGCAGCTGTTGCTCAACCCAGATCTGCGAGGTGCCGTACTTATTGGTAAAGACTTCAGCAAACTCGAGGAACTGACCCTTTTCAATCATGCCGTTGAACTGGTCCATGGCAACGTAGTTGTAATCCTTGCCATCCACTTCGCCAGGGCGCATATCCCGGGTAGTATGGGAGACAGAGACGCAAACCTGTCTGTCCTGTTCCAGCAGAGCCTTAACCAGGCTGGTTTTCCCGGCACCGGACGGCGCTGAGATTACATATAAAGTACCTAACTGATTCATTGTCGGTCTCTGATAGTAAATGTTCTGAATCTGCAAAGGCGAGAATATACCTTATTCGGGTAACGGTAGCGAACACCGAACCCTGAAAGCTGTTTAACGTTAAGCAAAGAAAGAGAGGGATATCAGACAGAATTCATCCTGAAACGATAACCTTTATAAATCAGAATAACGCCGCTACGGGTGATCTCATCCAGCCGGACCTGTGGGCTGATCTGATCCCCCTCACGCAGCATCCGGCCATTTACTTTGACCATTCTGGACGCTGGCTGGCGGGCATAGATGTGCACTGAGAACGATAACTGCGGTAGCTCTCTCTGAACCCCTGCCGGTAACTGACGCCAGTAAATAACCTCTTCTTCTGCCGCTGGCTGAATTTTCTCGGGCGCTGTTACAGGCTTAGCCATTGCCACTATTTCAGTAGTCGCTTCGGTTGCAGGTACCTTAGTCACAGTTGCCGGCTCTGCTGCTGTAAGGTCAATCGATGCTTCAACCTTTCTGACAGGCAACGGTGCCTTTTGCCGAGCCGTTTGCGCCGCTACAGATTCCGGCTCAGCCACCTTGATACTGACACCGTACAGCGCCTGCTTATCCACTGCATCGGGCGCGGACGGCAAACCGACATCTTCGACGATAATTGCAGGGGGCAGCACGCTGGTACCTAAAGCCGCCACCGACGACTGAAATGAATTATAAATACCACCAGCAATCAGCAACAGAACCAACACCCCAGCGGCGAGCCAATAGCGTTTTCGTTCAGGCAGAACCTCATCTGTCGCAGCCATCGACGGCACTACAGAATCAAGCTCAGAACTCATTTGGCGTTGTTTATCTGATTGTTTCAGGGCATCCAGAATATATGACATACCGGCTACCTCGTTCAGGGCACGAGCAACAGAGGCACAGATTGCCCGGTTGCCGTGTTCAGATGTATCGAAGTTTTCGGCCCGACAATACCATCTGCCGTCAGCCCCTTACTCTGCTGAAATTGTTTAACCTGCTTTACCAGAGCCCAGTCATAAACAGAACTATCTCTGCGCCCCGCCCTGCGCCCCTGAATAAGCGCCAGCTGTTTATCAAGCCACAGGGTATTCCTGCTTTCATTGCCGGGCTGAATCACGCCATCATAACCGGGAGGCATTTGCCAGAAAACAGTATATACATTGCGCCACCAGCGTTTTAACTCGGCGAGCGAGACCTCTAATTTACGACCATCAATTCTGATATCAGCCCGCTCCCCATCTATCGCAACTAGCGTGGCAAAGAAGTCCTCCCCCTTTTGATTCACCAGTTTAAGAACCGCCGGCCGGTTAAGACCGATCAGGGATTCCAGTTCACCGCTGCCAAACAGACAGGCGTAGCCCTGGCTTCGGGCAAATTTACAGACAATTGGATTCCGCTTCGGACGATACTCGACACCCCAGACATCAAATAGCGACTGGTAGGCAAAAATCTGGTTCAGCTGATACTCCTGTTTATCAGGCCAGGACCACAAGCCAAGGCTGGATGGTACAGAACCTCCGCTGGCCAGATCTGCATCAGCAGATAACACACGCTCCTGCGCCAATAACGAATTATCGAACAGACTATCACCCCACTGCCGGGTCTGATCTTTAACGCCGGGTACAAATAACCATGTCAGCAATAGCAGTACTGCAACGGCCAGCCCGGTAAATTGCCAGCGTCCTGCCATCCAACCGGTCATCCAGCCAGCCACACTGGATGAGTCCCCGCCAAGCACTTCAGAGGCGGCCCGCTTTAGGACATTCACCTCGACACGGCTTTGTCGTTCAACAAAAGCCCCTAATAAAGCCCTGTCACAGAGGATATTGATCAACCGTGGCACCCCCCGGGTCATCCGGTATAGTCGATTCAGGGTTGCGGCGGGAAACAGACGCCCCTGCACCCCGGCCACGGCAAGACGATGGCTGATATAGGCTTCCAACTCACTGCGGTTCAGTGCGCCAAGATGAAAGCGCGCTGTAATGCGCTGGGATAGCTGACGCAGTTCTGGGCGCAACAATTGCTCCAGCAATTCGGGTTGCCCGACTAATACAATCTGCAGTAATTTATGGCAATCGGTTTCCAGATTGGTCAACAGCCGGATCTGCTCTAATACATCGACCCCCAAATTCTGCGCCTCATCCAGAATCAGCACCGTATGCCGGCCCTCGGCATGAGATTGCAGCAGATGTTTAGTCAAAGCATCAATATAGTGCTTAATCCGGGTTTCATGTTGCGGATAAGTGATTCCCAGCTCGTCACATATCGATGCCAGTAACTCTTGTGAACTGTATTTAGGGTTCAGGATCAAAGCGACATCGGTAGCTTCGGGCAGTTGATCAAGTAGCGCACGGCATACAGTGGTCTTGCCGGTGCCGACCTCCCCGGTCAGCAAGACAAAGCCACCGTCATTGCCTATACCATAGAGGAGATGCGCCAGAGCCTCCCGGTGCTGCTTGCTCAGATAAAGGTATCGGGGGTTTGGCGCAATCGAGAATGGAGGTTCCTCCAAACCAAAATAGTTGCTGTACATAACAGATACCGTTGCTTTGAATATTTTTCACTATAGATCCAATATCCCGGCTTTACCTGCGGGCAGGTCAGGTGAAAATCGTTCGGTAGCAGTTGAAAAGACAATGGAAAATTGTAGCAATTTAGCCAGAGCCCAGTGTAAATCACACTTAACGGTGAAAGCACTGCGGCAGTCGGAGCCGGGAAATATGAAAATAAGCCACATAAATCATGTGCAACATGAAAAGATATCTACCGTCTGAGCAGGGCTGTCAACTAAACTTAGCAACACAACCACTAACAGACTAGTAATCCTCATGGCTAATATATCCAGGGGGGGGCTTACCAGTTCAGATTGGCATATAGATCCATCGCGTAAGGCGATCTACCTCGATGTCAATCCATCCAATCCAGTTGCATTGCCAGCGCATCTCCTTGAGCAATGGCATATTGATCGGCTATCCGATCCGAACCACGCCCGAACCCATCTGGAGTCAAACCACTACCCGGTCGGGATGGCCCGACTGGACAATTTGTCATCGATACAACTCAGCCAGATCCAGGAGCTGGTAAATGATACCACCCACACCAACTGGATCGCCCTGCTGCATAAACCCTCATTAGACCATCCGGTTGTGCGGCAACTGATCCACGACTACTTTTATGATTTCCATACTTTGCCACTCCCCCCCCAGGAAAACGTTTCCAGACTGCAGTCAACTCTGGGCCACGCCTACGGTATTGAGCTACTCGACACACCCCAGACCAGAGAGCCGCACACTGAAACAGAGTGCCAGATGATTGGTGCCAGCGAAGAGATCCTGCAGATATTTAAGCTGATACGTAAAATTGCCCATACCGATGCGCCGGTACTGATCAGCGGCGAAAGCGGTACCGGCAAAGAGCTGATTGCCCAGGCCCTGCATCAACGGTCTGACCGTGCCGAAGGACCTTTTATCCCGGTCAACTGCGGCGCCCTGCCCGATACACTGATCCACTCGGAGCTGTTCGGCCATGAGAAGGGCGCTTATACCGGAGCCCACAGGCAAAATATCGGCCGTCTTGAGGCCGCCAACGACGGCACTATATTCCTGGATGAGATCGGCGACCTGCCGATTGAACTGCAAACCTATCTACTACGGTTTCTGCAGGAAAAAACTATTGAACGACTTGGCAGTACCAAGACCCAAGTGGTTAATGCCCGGGTAATCGCTGCGACCCATGTCAATCTGCAAGAACTGGTCAGCCAGGGCAAATTCCGAGAAGATCTGTTCTTTCGGCTTAATGTACTGAATGTCAAAGTACCACCCCTGAGGGAACGCAATGAGGATATTATCCTGCTGGCGCAATATTTCTTTCAACAGCTGAAACAGGAAAGCAACAGCAGCGCCAAAGGCTATGCTAAAAGCGCCCTGACCAGCATGACCCATTACCTCTGGCCGGGAAATGTACGGGAACTGATCAACCGCGTACGCCGCGCACTGGTGATGAGCGAGCACAAGCTCATCACTGCCGATGACCTGGGTCTGGAAGAAATAGCCCCCTCCTCTCTGATTACAACATTGGAAGATGCACGTAATCTCGCCGAAAAAGAGATGCTAAAAAAAGGTCTGATGGCATCAGATAACAACATATCCAAGGCCGCCCGCAGCCTTGGCGTCTCCCGTGTCACCTTGTACCATCTGCTTGATAAACACCATATGCGTTGAAAGCGTAGTGTCTATTGCTCTGTACAACTGCCCTGAAGGGGGTGTTAGGAAAACTTAGCACTCCCCCCCCTACCTCAAATCAACAAAGCAACAAAATCATTAAATTTCAAACGGTTAGATATTTGGCCCTAAGCTTGCTTCTTACTTATGTAGAGCCTGGAGCCGTACTATGAAAAAGAAACAGAGGCCGGACGAGAAACCTGCCTACCCCTCCAAAGGCACTACTGACAGAACCGCAACAAATTCACACCGACTAATCCGATCAGTGTACGAAGATAGAGATCTACAGGAAACCGACGAAGACACTGATATGTATTTTTTACGCACTCTGTTATACAGTGCCACCCACAAGAGATACCGGCATATCAGCCTGTGGGATGAGTGCGAGCCTGCCCCTGAAAAATATCACTGACCAGGCCTGCTTACGACTATCCTAGTCACAAAAAATACTCCTTTCCCCCAATACCGCACCTGCGAAACAGCAACGTTCGCCATCTGCGACAGGCAGCATCGTTTACTTTTCATACAGTTAACTGACCCGGCAAAAACCTAGTCTGCATTGAGAGACAGTTTGAGCGTAAAGCTTGCGTTACAATTTTAACAATACAGCACCCGATCAATGCCCCTTTAACTGCCCGCAACCATTGGGCTGAATGGTATATCCGTCAATCCCCACGCCTGTAGCCAACAGCTCTGAACCAGAAAAGCAGGAACAACTGGTCGCACGGCCAACGGTTAGCACGACACTTCTCTTTCAATTTCCTATCTATAGCCGTTTCTCTTACCCCTTATCAGGTTTGCTTACCGGCCTATCTCATTGATTAAAAAATAAACAGTCTTTTTTGGCATAACTCATGCTTATAGGACCGGCACTATGGAAATCCTGACCCCGGTCAGGACTGGCCAAATCAGAATCCAGACGATTCTGACTGCCAGAGTGCGGGAAAAGACCTCCCGCAGACAGTACTAACACTATCGATTAGATCCTCTCACGAAAAGGCCATGCCTGAGTGTTCGGGCAACGCAAAGTCACGGACTCCCTCTTTTAAAGACTTTCTCTTTAAAGAGCAGGAGCAGCCGGGCTGCCGAATGAGAGATATGCCACCTCGGGCTTGCCTGATGAGGATCTTCGACCTGATAAAACCTTTAACCGGGTAAAAAAGGAGAGATCTTTACATGAGTCAGCGCTCTATCGGCCAAAACAGGCCCCGTTTCGCATCAACATTAGCTACCCTCAGCCTGAGTGCTGCCGTAGCTTTAGCAAGCGCCAATGCTGTCGCACAGCAACCTGAGCAAGCTCATTCAGCAGATCATTCAGCAGATCATTCAGCTGGGCACGGCCAGCAGGTAGCCGCAACCAAGTCTGCTGCTCAGCGTAAAGCCGCTATCGATTCTACCGAAGCATTGATCAACTCGCACAAGCAGTGGGCACAGGCCCGTGGCGCATCCAACAAGGCAACTGCTCTTGAAAGCCTGATCGCAAAAACTGAAGCCCGCCGAGAACTGATGGCTGACCTGATCAGAACCAGCCCGTCCGAAGCCCTGCGCATTGCAATTCCGGAAGAAAAGCAATCAGAGATGCCTGCCGCAGTGCAGGCGATGCTGGAACAATCTATCGACGTTGAAGGCGAACTGGAAGTAGTAATCGCAGATTATGAAGATGGCAGTCATACACAACGTCAGACACTGAAAACCCCGCAGGGTGATCGCTTTGAACTACATATCAGCGGCGGTCACTCAAAGGCCCTGCAAAGTGGCAAAAAAGTGCGCCTTAACGGTATCTTACTGACCGACAAAGACCTGAACAGCGACGGGGATATTGCGCTGGCTGCAGATGACCTTTTAACTCTGGCTGCCGATGGCGGTGCAGATGGTGGCAGCAACGGAGGCGCTGCCGGCCCTCTGCCCAACACCACAGGTGAAAGAAAAGTCGCAGTAATCATGGTGAATTTCCAGGATCAGCCAAATGATAAACCATGGACAGCCAGTCAGGCGCAGAGCCTGATATTCGATCAGGTAAACAGTTTCTATCAGGAAAACTCCTACAATCAGACCTGGCTCACCGGCGATGTACTGGGCTGGTACACAGTTCCCTTAAACGGTGCAGCCTCCTGCCCAGGTGATTACGATACCGCTGCAGACGCAGCTGCGGCAGCGTCTGGTGTAAACCTTTCTAACTACGATCATATAATCTACATGCTTCCACCTGCGAGTGCCTGTAGTGGTAACTTCGGTACAGTAGGCGGTAGCCCATCCAGAGCATGGATCAATGCCGGACTGGATTTTCAGATCCTTACCCATGAACTGGGCCATAATTTTGGCCTGCGTCACGCGCACGGACTTGACTGCTCAGGCGGGGTTCTTCAGTCCGCCTGCGTTCAATCCGAGTATGGAGACATACTCGATATCATGGGTGTTGAACAGGGTCACCTGAATGCATTTCACAAAGAACGCCTGGGTTGGTTAGGCTACAACCAGTCACCACCGATTACCGAAATCGTGACCAGTGGTACCTATACCATCACCCCGACAGAAACTAACGATAACAATCCGAAAGGGTTAAAAATTCTGCGCGGAACCGATCCATCAACAGGTCAGAACAGCTGGTACTACCTGGAGTATCGACAGCCTATAGGCTTTGATTCACCGCTGTTCCAAACCGGCAGCTATAAGTACCCGGAAAACCTCAGAAACGGAGTAGTGATCCATAAGATCATCGAAGGCGACGGAAACAGCAGCAACCTGCTGGATATGAACCCTGACAGCATTTCACGTGCTGGTCTGGATCTTAGAGATCCAGCGCTGGAAGTTGGCCAAAGCTACACGGATTCGGAAGCCGGTATCACTATTACGCCTATTTCAAACAGTACCAGCGGCATTACTGTCGATATTAGCTTCGAAGGTGGCAATGGCGGTGGTTCAACTAACAATCCTCCAGTTGCGGCCAATGACAGCACCAGCACCGAACACAACACTGCGGTAAGCGTTCCGGTTCTGAGCAACGACTCTGATCCGGATGGCGACGCCCTGATCATAAGCAACACCAGCGGCGTTAATGGCAGCGCCCAGATCAGTGGCGATAACATTATCTTTACCCCTAATACTGGCTATAGCGGTACTGAAACATTCAGTTACAGCATCTCTGATGGCAAAGGCGGGAGTGATACTGCGTCCGTCAGCATCACTGTTGCGGCGGCCAGCAATACCAACCAACTGCCTGTAGCGGCTAATGATAGTGTAAGTACTGCACACAACACTTCTGTCACTATTGCAGTACTCGGTAACGATTACGACCCTGACGGCGATACATTGTCTATTAACGGTACCAGCGGTGTTAACGGCAACGCTCAGGTCAGTGGTGGCAATATCATCTTTACCCCGAGCACAGGCTTCAGTGGCACTGAAACCTTCAGCTACACCGTCTCTGATGGCCGTGGCGGGAGCGACAGCGCGACGGTTTATGTCAATGTTGCAGCAGCACCAACGACTAACCAGGCACCGGTAGCGGTCAATGACAACGCGACTATGACTAGCGTTACAGCGGTAACCATTGCGGTGCTTAATAACGACTACGATCCGGATGGCGATGCTATCAGCGTTGTTACAACCTCCGGCGGCAATAAAGGTACGCTAATCGTTAATTCTGACGGCACGCTGACCTATACTCCGGGCAGACGTTTTAAGAATGGCGACAGCTTCAGCTATACCATCAGCGATGGAGAAAAAAGTGCCAGTGCTACGGTGAACGTCCAGCTGCAACAGAGCGGCGACTCAGGTGGTTCCGGTGGTTCCGGTGGAAAGGGTAAGGGCAACGGCAAGAAGTCCTGAATACAACATTATTCCACCTTCCAAAAATAGAAAAGGGCGCTGATAATCAGCGCCCTTTTTATTTTCTGTACTCAGCTAATCAAACGATCAATCAAGCAAATACGGTACATTGCTTGGATGCGGACAAGCAGAAGGCAAGCCCGGGTTAGTCTGATCTGAATAACAGATTGAGCAATGGGCACTATCTGAAACAGGGCCCAGTGTGGTACTGGTTACAGGCGCAAATGCAAAGGCAGAAGCTTCATTTGAGAACAGAGCTTCTTCCCAAAGATCCCCGCCTGACAACAAGGTGAATATAGAGTAAGTGGTTTCACCATTTATCTCTTCAAGCACATTGCCTGTAGGCATATCAGGCAGATAACAGTGGGTCTCTGTCACTTGCTGATTAGGTATTAAAGTACCATTACCAAACTGCACTGCAACACCGCTACCGAAGACTTCAGCATCCTCAATTTCAACGTTGGTTAACAGCTGGTCAGACAGGTTGCTCACTGTGATATCGACACAAGCCTGAACGGCAAGGATGTCGGCACCTGAAGCATCAGTAGTTGCCAGCAGCCTGATCATTGGTTCCCCACACGCTTTCTCAATACCGAGTTGTGGCGGTGCTGGTTGCGGACAATTATCCGATGCATCATCGAAAACATCTGCTGTTCCAGCATCGACAGTACTGGCCCGTGTATGAATGGTGTTACTGCCAACTGGAGAAGCGCTTTCACAAGTGACTTCTAATGTCACTGTCTGATCCCAGGCTAATGAGCCAATAACGTTACCCCAGGTTCCGGCAGGGTGCAGATTAACTGCTGCGCCACCACCATTTACCTTAGTGATACTGCAATTATTCATAGACTCCTTAATCTGAACATCATACAGAGTCGAACCATCGGTGCTGGTGTTCTTGATTGTATGGCTCATGGTATAGATGAGGCCATCACCGGCACTGTTGAACACTGGTTGAGGACAAGATTTCTCAGTCGTGAGTTCAGGCGCACCCGGAACATAACAGAACGAGATATGGCTCAGTCCATAAAAACGACCATTTTTCTGATTTACAGGTGAATGTAGCAAAGTATCAGTATTGGTATCTACAACAACATGATCATCATAATCAAACAAATTACCGTTTGGTCCACCTTTAACGAAGATACCCTCCATGCTGCCGCCTGAGCTGGTCCAGGTAAACGTATTCCCTCCGGTAATGACAATATCAACCGTCAGGTCGCCATCTGAGAATTGCCCGGTGAAAGGATCATTGACCTTAAACTCAACCATATCCTGTATGTCTCTTATACCATCCAGTTGAGAACAGGTTGGGTTTCCTTCTTCAAACCTTGGATAAATACCCAAACCAGAGGCAGCACCTGCTGCAGGATCGAATACATGGTTTGCCTGTGCCTGTGGCACTCCCATCAGCATAAACGCTATAAAAAATGAGAAGCATACCGTGAGGGCAGTACTTAATATTCCCCTCGTCCGGCCTGCTTCGGGTCTACAGTCATTTGAACTATCCATGACTATATCCTCCGTATTAATTAAATAATATTACAGGCCCTTTCTGAGTCTGCATCCCGATAACCCCCCCTCTCCATAAGAGATCAGTCACCGCATGTCTGGGGCATATTCCGTATAGCTCTTTATAACTAGCTTCAGGTACAACATAAGCTGCACACCAGACGAGAAAATAATTGAAGTTAAAATATATGCCCGGGCTCTTTTTTTTTCAGAGAAGACAATGTGGCTATGCAAATATGCGCTACCGAATTGGTATTGCTAAACATTCTACAGGCCGCTGCTTTCCCCAGATGTCCCCGGAATACAACCTTCTCACAGAGCAGCTGCAAACCTTATGCCAGACAAGCAACCCACTGATACAAAAGAAGTTTTAGTAAATTTCTTAGCTATAAACTATGCAAAATATGTAATGCAGGCTTAACAGTTTTAAAGGAATGCTTTTAACTGGATGAAAACTAAGAGGAAGTAATACAAACAACTGTTAAAGAGGCTTAACAACAAATTATAAGCGCTCGGTTGCAGTGTAAACTTTATATAACGATTGTCTGAACTGATCGGAATATGAAGAGAGAACCACAGAGAGAAAAGACAACGGCATCTGGATATTTTTTTCCTGCACAGCTATACAGTGCCGCACGCTAAGGCCCTGAAATAGTAAGCCCGCAGGATAAATCCAGCTACCGCTTATCGAACCTGTCGCTTCACTGATGAGCTGACAACAGGGTCAGCTTTCGCGACAAGAACCCTGCTAAAGGCCAACGTTTCACATCCGCGACAGGCACAACTGGTTAGTTTTCATACAGTTAAATCAGGTACTGAAAGGCCCGTCTGCATTGTGAGACAGTTTTTGCGTAAAGCTGCCGTTACAATTCTACCGGCCTATGCCCGATACCGCTCCCTTTTAATAGCCCTGAACCGCAGGTCTGAAGGTACCTGCAGCGATTTATAGCTATCCATCTATCGACCCTGAACCAGCAAAAAAACGCAGCCTGGAATACCGCTATACCGTTCATCAAGGCTTACAGCGACACTTTACTATCAACTTCCTGTCTTTTATCCCTTATAAATCCCTTTTGCATAAGCGCTTGCCCTCCTATCTCATTGATTAAAAAATAAACAATTCTTTTTGGCACGGCACATGCTTATAGGTCCGGAACTATGGAAATCCTGGCTCCGGTCAGGACTGGACAGATCAGAAACCTAAGGAATCTGAATGCCAGAGTGCGGGAAAAGAACTTCCGCAGACAGTACTAACACTATCGAAAAGATCCTCTCACGAAAAGGCCATGCCTGAGTGTTCGGGCAACGCAAAGTCACAGGGTTTCTTCTCTTAAAGACATTCTCTTTAAAGAACTGAAACAGCCGGACTGCCGAATGAGAGATACGCCACCTCGGGCCTGCCTGATGAGGATCTTCGACCTGATAAAACCTTTAACCGGGTAAAAAAAGGAGAGATCTTTACATGAGTCAACTTAGGCCCCGTTTCGCATCAACATTAGCTACCCTCAGCTTAAGTGCTGCCGTAGCTTTAGCAAGCGCCAATGCTGTCGCACAGCAACCTGAGCACGCTCATTCCGCGGATCATTCAGCTGGCCATGGCCAGCAAGTAGCAGCGACTAATCCTGCTGCACAACGTAAAGCCGCTATCGATTCTACCGAAGCGTTGATCAACTCGCACAAGCAGTGGGCACAGGCCCGTGGCGCAGCCAATAAAGCGGCAGCACTGCAAAACCTGATCGCTAAGACAGAAGCTCGCCGCGAGCTGATGGCTGAACTGATTAAAACCAACCCGGCAGAAGCACTGCGCGTGGCTATTCCTGGCGAGAAGCAATCCGGCATGCCCGCTGAAGTACAGGCGATGCTGGAACAGAAGATGGAAATCGAAGGTGAGCTGGAAGTCGTCTACGAAGATTACGAAGATGGCTCACACAAGCTGAAACACTTCCTCAAGACCTCTTTCGGTGAGCGTTTCGCACTCCACTTTTCAGGTAAAAAGCCTGTCCATAACAGTGGCAAACTGGTTAGTGCTTCCGGCGTCATGCTGGAAAACAACGATGCTGACAACCTGTCCGAAGACGGTGATCTGGTACTGGGATCAGAAGAAGACGCGCTGCTGACTCTGGCGGATGGCGGTACCGGCAATGGTGGCAGTGCAGGTTTGCCGAATGCCCTGGGTGACCAGCACACTCTGGTTATTCTGGTTAACTTCCAGGACAAGCCTTCAGAAAAGCCCTGGACCGTTGCTGAAGCACAGAATATGGTGTTCGGTACAGTAAACGATTTTTACGCCGAAAACTCTTCCCAGCAGACCTCAATTTCAGGTGATGTTTACGGCTGGTACACCCTGCCCCTGAGCAGCACTTCCTGTGACGGTTTTGCAATTCAGGACCAGGCTAAAGCAGCTGCTCAGGCCGCTGGTGCTGATCTGAGCAGCTACGACCGTTTCGTCTTCGCGTTCCCGAAGAATGGCTGTGGTTATTCCGGTATGGGCCAGGTTGGTGCGTATCCATCCAGCACCTGGATCAACAACAGCCTGACACTGCGTACCGTCGCCCACGAACTGGGCCACAACCTGGGCCTGCACCACTCACACGCAAAAGATTGTGGTGATACTACTTTGGGTAACAGCTGCTCTTCTCAGGAGTACGGCGATACCCTGGATATCCTGGGTTACTCCGGCACTGTGGGTCATTTCAACGCCTTCCAGAAAGAGCGTCTGGGCTGGCTGAGCAGCACTGAACTGGTCAATGCAGACGCATCCGGCAGCTACACCCTTTCACCGTATGCGCAGACAGGAAACACTCCGAAGGCCCTTAAAGCGCTGAAAAGCACCGATCCTGTAACCGGAAACCGTACCTGGTATTACATCGAGTACCGCCAGCCGGTAGGCTTCGATAGCGAACTGGTCAACAGAGGTATTGTTGATACGAATAACGTATTCAACGGGGTAACTGTACATATCGGCACAGAGAACGAAGGCAACAGCAGCTACCTGCTGGACATGACGCCGGGATCTGAGTTTATCGATATGAAAGATGCAGCCCTGACTGTCGGCAACCTGTTCAGCGATTCCAGCAGCAATATCACAATTGCTACGGACTCTGCCAACAGCAGCCAGGCGCAGGTAAGCCTGTCAGGCGGTTCCGCGCCAGTCTGTACCCGCGCTAACCCGACTATCTCTGTAACACCGGGTGAGAGTCCATGGGTTGCTGCAGGTACCGCAGTAGATTACCAGGTAACCGTTACCAACCGTGACAGCAGCGCTTGTAGCAACAGTACATACAACCTCAGCTCTACAGGCCTTTCCGGCTGGAACAGTAACTTCAGCAACAGCGCGCTGAATCTGGCGCCGGGTAACAGCAGTACAGCTATCCTGACCGTAACCTCTTCTGCGACTGCAGCCGATGGCTTCTATAACTTTACGGTAACCGCTAACAGCAATGGCTACAGCGCTAACTCTGCAATCACTTACGTAGTAAGCAACGGCAGCAGCAACAGCCTGCCAGTAGCGATCAGCGACAGCGCAACAACCGATGCGAATACGCCAGTGACCATCAATGTGCTGGGCAACGACTACGATCCGGATGGCGACAGCCTGAGCCTGGTATCTGCCAGCGGTAATACTGCGGTGAACAGTAATGGCACTATTACTTATACACCGGCAAACGGTTTCAGCGGCATCGACAGCTTCAGCTACAGCATCACTGATGGTAACGGCGGCAACGCCAGCGGTACAGTTACCGTTACTGTAAACGCAGTTAACAACAATCAGGCGCCGGTAGCAGTCAGCGATTCTGCAACAATGCCAAGCAAGTCTGCAATTACTATCGCGGTACTGGGTAACGATTACGATCCTGAAGGCGACAGCCTGCAGGTAACTGCAGTTACCCAGGGAGCCAAAGGCTCGGTACAGGTAAATGCCGATGGCAGCCTGACTTACATTCCGGCTAAGCGCTTCAAGAGCAGCGACAGCTTCAGCTATACCATCAGCGATGGCAATAAAACAGCAACTGCAACGGTTAGCGTTCAGCTGCAAAGCTCTGGTGACACTGGCGGTTCAGGCGGCGGTAAAGGCAACGGCAAGAAAAACCAGTAATCCGTAATAGATTCTGAATTTCAGGAAGTTAAGGAAGCGGAAGTAATTCAGGGATGAACAGGAAGGCAGAGGGAACCATAGGGACCGGTCAGGGACGACCGCATTTATACAAAGGCAAGATCATACGTAGCCTGTTAACCATTCCCCGTTAACAGGCTACCCCTGTGAATCAGGCATAAAAAGGGCGATGGAGTTAAATCCATCGCCCTTTTCTGTTTTCCCTGCCTCGCAGGGGATTATTATGGTCTCAGCGGCTATCTCCTGATTTCAGCTTTACCCGTAAGCTTTATCCATAAGCAACGGTTAAGCTGTACCGCCTGAAGCCGATTCCTGTTAAGGCAACTCCGCACGAGCCAGTGGGCAGTCACTATCTTCATTGAGACTGGCCAGAATGGCATGCGCTGCTGCTTCGTTGCCATTGATCCAGGCATCCTGCACCAGAGCAATGATCTGAGCGATACTCATCGGATAACCTACATCAGCACTGGCTGCGTTTAACAGAGCTGCAGCACTGTGCCGCAACAGGGCTTCATGATCCGTATTACCCTCGGCCCACAATGCATCCAGCAACGTATCGTGCTTATGATCGTTAGGCAGAACGTTTCCGCCCAGACCAAATGCATCCCTGTACTTAGTTTCAACCGGTACCGGACTGTATGGTGCAGTCCAGTTGCCAAAGTGCTGATCCTGCTTCCAGTAACCCGGTGTACAACCTTCGTTGGAAGGTACGAAACAGGTTGCTGTAGCAGATGCCTGTACCGGAGTACCATCTACGGCATCGTTACCGCTGGCAATGACAACATCGGTAGACTCACCAGTACCTGCTGGTATATAGCTACCGTTGTAGTTAGCAGAAGCTCCCGGAGCCAGTGAAGCCGGACCATATACGGTCTGGTCATCAGCAAGATTGCCCGGTGTACCATTATCATCGACAACCGTAATACCGTTCAGGGTTACGTTACCGGTATTGGTAACTACGCCGTTAAACAATATTGGTTGTCCTGCACCTGTCGAATCAGTACATAGCTTGGTTACTGCGATGGCAGGATTAATATCTGCCGCACAGGTGGCCTGCGCTGTATCTGAAACGGGGGTACTGGTAAAGGTATCAGCACCACTTGCAGTAACGATATCGGTTGAGCTTGAGCTGTTAGTGATAAAGCTACCACTGTAATTAGCAGAAGCACCCGCAATCAGGGTTGCAGGTCCGAACACCTGAACATCATCACCAGGAATACCTGGTGTGCCGTTATTATCCATAACAATTACACCGTCCAGAGCAACATCGCCATTATTGGTCACAGTACCGTTAAAGCTGACAACTACCGCATCGGCAGAAGCATTCAGCGCAGCAGTACACTGCTTGGATACCATAATGTCCGGATTAACATCCGGCTGGCAGGTTGCCTCGGCTGTATCGGAAACAGGTGTGCTGGCTAATGCATCAACACCTTCAGCGGTCACTGTATCAGTGGAGCTGAAGCTGGCAGTCGTAAATCCACCGGAGTAGTTTGCACTGCCACCCAGTCCCAGCATAATAGGACCAAGTACCTGAACATCGTCACCAGGATTACCCGGCGTACCATTATCATCGGTTACGGTAACCTCATTCAGTTTGACATTACCGAGGTTGCTGACAACACCGTTGAATGTAACATTGACCATATTACCGGCACTGTTAAGTGACGCGAAACAAGCTTTAGTTACTTCAATTTCAGGCTCGATAACCGGCTGACAGGTTGCTGTTGCATTATCAGATACGGGCGTACTGGTCAGTACGTCGGTACCAGTTGCTACCACAATATCGGTTGAGCTGGCACCTGAAGCGCCAAAACTACCGCTATATCCTGAAGACGCTCCTGGCGCCAGATCGATAGGACCCAGTACCTGTTGGTCATCAGTAGTATTGCCCGGGGTACCGTTATTATCGGTCACTGTTACGCCGGTCAGTTTAACGTTACCGGTATTGGTCACCGTACCACTGAAGGTAACATCCAAGCCGTCGCCGGTATCGTTGATATCGGCTACACAGGCTTTGTCGACCATGATGTCCGGATTAATATCCGGAGAACAGGTCGCTGTATCCGTTGCAGTTACCGTTGTCAGGCCGCGTGTACCGGTTGCATTCACAACATCGGTAGACGGGATAGACATGGTCAAGAAACTACCGTTGTAGTTATCTGAAGCACCGGCTGCCAGCGTTTGCGGACCATAAACAGTCACATCATCGCCGGTATCGCCCGGTGTACCCATATCATCGACTACTGTGACTTCCAGAGGCAGTGCGCCGGTATTAGTCACAACACCGTCGAAGCTAACTTCGATCATGTCACCAGCAGTATTGACGTCGGCGGAACATTGCTTAGTTACCGCAATGCTGCACACTTCAAAGGCACCCATGACATAGTCCTTCAGTACCGCATCTTCAGAATGTGAAGCCCGTGTTTCCGCCAGGAAGGCACTGAAGCAGGGAGTTTCACCCAGCAGTGCGGTGACGTTAACGCCGCCTTCATAGAAGCTTTCAAACGGAATACTGTTCAGCGGCCCGGTTCTATCTGCATAAGGCCAAAGAACAGAGACACTGTCGCTATTTGTGATAGCACAGGCAACTTTATTACCACTGCCATCACAGGTAGGGTCGCCACCGGTATCGGTTTTGGAATCAAACAGCAGATCCAAAGGCCCCAAGGAGTGCCCCTCGGCATCCAGGTTGCCATCACCATCGAAGTCATTTGGGTCCCATTCGTAACCCTGGATCCGCGGAACCGCATTGGCCCCCTGCGGATACTCAACCAGCATCAGCAGATCGCCAGCCCCCAGCGCTGATTTAGCCACATGGTTGCCGGTAAATTGCTGGGCCGTTTCACCGATAGCGGGATCCTGGAAAAACCAGAAACCGGCAAAGGCGTCACCGTTATTGGCCAGCCGGTCCAGGCCGAAGTAGATGATCAGGTCACCTGCCTGATGAGTCGGAGTAGCCATACCGGCTTCAACCACATAAGCCGCCGCGTAAGCATTCTGGATCTGGTCTTTAGGCGGTGTACTACCCGCCTTGTGCCACCATTGATCGACATCATGGATATCCTTAGAGCCACCTTTCCAGAACACACTGGTATCGGCTTCAGGATCGTTGAAATCGGGCAGGATGCCGGTAAAGGCAACCGGGCTGCCGCCATTATTAGCGCCCCCGTTATAGAGCGTTGCCCAGTCATCCGGCAGCCCTGCCCCACTATCGTCAAGGGTATTACCCTCAAGTTCAAACAGCCCCGGAGGATTTCCATCCACCGCGACGGCAGGCATCATAATCATCAGGGCAGCGGCAAAGACGCTAGCCATGATGAATGATGTAAATTTAAAAATTGATGAGAACGTTCGCATGTCCCACCTCCTCCATCTCCCGCAAACTGAAATCCTGCGAAAGATAATTTAATTTTCGATCCGGTTACGGGAGATCCCTCTGACAACAACGACGGTCATCCATTTCCCATACGACATCCAGCAGATGCCATAACCGGAACACATGAAAATAAATAGCTGTAAAACATAGGAAAGTGGCTTTATCTTTTCCCCGGTAAACCCCTAATAAAACAGGCGACGGAGGCTTTTGTTCCACCGAATATCAATCCATACAGCTACAACCTTGCCCTATCGACCATTGCGCAGATAAGGTCTAGGCAGAAACCTCTGTTTCCGTCGCTAATATAAAGTGCAAAGTCCGGGCCAAAATCGTAAGTCATTGATATTAATGTGATTAATAAGTAAAAACTCCTTTTTCAGAGCGTCGATTGTCATCACTGCTTTACAAACTTTGCAGCTATTTATTTAACCCTATGAATATAAAGAAGAAGTTTGGCGAACCTGGTTGTTAAGACCAATTAACAACCACAAATTCCTGCTTACATTTTTTGTTCAGAGGCTTTTGAGGGTGGGCATTTAAGGCTGGCTTGTGAGTTAGGGTCAGGGCTTACACCATTGAGAATAAAAAAAGGCGACGGGATTAATCCCGTCGCCATGATTTCGATCTTTTATCTTTACCTCATTATTAGTGGTATCCGATCAGGTTGAAGGACCGGAATCGTCATCCAGAACGTCAGGAATACCATCGTCATCGTCATCACACAGATAGCACTCTGCGGTAACATCATCTGAACCGACAGGCCCGGTACCTAAAGCGCCATCAGCTGTAGCATTCACTGTATCAGTGGTGCTCAGGTCACTGGCCATCAGCGTAGGTACACTGGCTGCAGTAGGATAATAGCTGCCACTGTAGTTCTCACTGGCCCCTGGGGCCAGGCTCACATTGCTTAGCACAATGCCTGCTTCGCTATCGGTTACACTAACGTTGGACAGCGCCACGTTACTGTTATTGGTGACTACACCACTAAAGTCAACCTTCACTACAATCCGCGCAGGGCTGGCCTGTGCCTCAAGCAGTACATCACATTCCTTAGTAATATCCAGTATCAAAGTGGCATCACCGGCACAGCTGGCATCACCCGTGTCTTCAATCTTCGGTCCCTGCTGATCAAAGAAGTTGGTTCCGCTTGCAGTCACTGTATCCGAGTGGCTGAGTGTACCCGGATCGCTGACTGTCAGAGAGCCTTCGTAATCAAAGGCCTGACCTGGCAACAGGTCAAATGCACCGTTAGTCACAGGAGTATCAGGAGTACCATCACCTGAAACGTCGATTCTGATCAGGTCAAATGAAGCACTTTCACTGTCGCTGAGAGTGACGTTCAGCAGTTTAAGCTGACCATTGTTAGAGCCATCACCGCTGATATCTACATCGAGGTCTGTACCATTACTGCTGACCGCAGCAACACAGTTTTTATTCACATCGATGTCAGGTATGCCCGTCACGTCACAGGTAGCCTGAGCCATATCATCAACCACATCCACATTACCGTTAACCAATGTTGCAGTCACGGTGACTTCGTCGGTCAGGAATACCTGTCCATTGGAGTCAAACTGTGGATCAGACTCAATATAGCTACCTTCGAACAACACCGTTTCTCCGGACATCAGCAGGAAGCCTGCGATACCGGCGTTGATTACGCTGCCATTGATGGCAGGCGGAATCGTATTACCGTCTCCACACTCACCCGCCGTATTACCATCATCGAAGCAGACATCGGTGATATCACCCATATCATCACTCAGTGTTACTTCCAGGGAAACCGCACCATTATTAAGAACGGTACCGTTGAAATTAACGGTAACTGTGTCACCGGCAGAGTTCAGGTCCGCAGCACAGTCTTTGGTTGCAGAAATACCACACAATTCAAACTCACCTAACACAAAATCCTTCAGTGATGCGGTAAATGAACTGGATGAACGGGTCTCAGCCATAAAGCTGGCAAAGCAACCGTCACCACCCACCAGTTGAGTGATATTGATACCCCCTTCAAAGAAAGTTTCATAGGGAAACTCGTTCACAAAGCCATCTTTAGAAGTGTAAGGCCAGACTGAAGGAGTCGGATCGTTAGGGCCGTCCTCCGCATTAGAAATAGCGCATGCCAGCTGATCACCGGCAGATCCTGCACCGGCATTATCACAAATAGCATTAGCGCCTGAAACACTGGCGCTCAGGCGAAGGTTCTTAGCAGTACAATCGCCATCCTGGGGATTATTGTTGTCTGCTTTACTACAACTAGGGTCCCACACTGCGACCTTAATTTCTGGTTGCGCATTATTTGCCTGTGGAAAGTTAACCAGTACCAGGGTATCGCCAAGCTGGTGCAACCCGCTGAATGATCCATCATTCTCGGCGGCCACTTCATCCTTAAAGAACCAGAAACCCATAAAGGTATCACCGGCATTGGCGATACGATCAGCACCAAAATAAATTATCAGGTCGCCGACATCGTTATAGGCGGCTGCATAGCCATGGGTCAGGTCAGACTTATCCGGTACGGCACCGTCTTTCCAGCTCCACTGGTCGATATCCTGGATATCCTTCTTACCGCCGTCGAATATACTCATCAGGTCCGGGTCGGTAATAATGCCGGAAAATACGTTCGCACTACCTCCGCCGTTATACAAGGTTTGCCAGTCATCCGGAGGGGTCGCACCACCATCGACCGCGTTACCCTCTAACTGGAACAAGCCCAGATCGTCTACTGCATAGGCCGCAACCGGCCCCATACATAAAAAGACTCCCAACAGCCACGCTGAGAGCGTCGTAAATAAGTTGGACGTTTTCATGTCCTACCTCCCAAACCGCCGCACTTCATGTAAGTGCGACAAGATTTAAAATGCCTTTCTGGCTATGGAGGCCTGTGTCCCCAATTGCTTTACATATCCGATTAGCTGATATGCCTGCCCTTAAAAATCGGCATTGCTATACCGTTGATAACTCGCCGCTTTCAGGCCCTGCTTAAGATAGATCGATAAATACCTGTCTTACCCAAACCAGAAAATTTGAATACATAGCTGACGTTATAAGCAGGCAGATAAAGTGTTGGAAAAACCAGCTATCCCTTACTGCAGATCACTGGCTTTTGTTGCAACTATCTCCGGTAATAAGGCCCCTGAAACGGGTGACGGAGCTTTACGTGTTACATTATTCGCCCTGTTATCAGCTACTCCCTTACTCCCCTTTCCGCATATAGCCCGGAAATGGAATTGGAAACGCTTGTTTCCATCAGACAGGTAAAAGCAAAACCCACGCCAAACAGGCAATTCGTTGATAAATAAGAGTTTTTACTTACGGAAGAGATAGCAATAAGAGGAAACTGTAAAGATGCTTTTATAGTTTTACCAGAAAGGGATCTAACTAACTGAATTATATGGGGTAAAACTATGGAAGGCTGCTAAGTGGCCTTAACACCCTTCCATTCGTTGTAAATCTATTCTTACAATGCAGAGGATTATTTCTTGGTACCTGAGGCAGCTGCATCCGGCACCAGAATGCCGCGTAGCTTGTTACGGTATTCGCGGGTTACATCCCTTGCTTCAGCCCGATCAGTTACGGCTGTCGGCGTAATCAGGACCACCAGCTCTGTCCTGGACTTGGTTTTGCTGTCACTACTGAACAGCCAGCCCAGTAAAGGAATATGACGTGCCCCGGGCACTCCTTCATTGGAGCGTGTGTCGCTATCTTCAATCAGGCCACCCAGCACCAGAGTTTCTCCGCTTTGCACGGCAACGCTAGTATCTATCTTACGCTGGGTTATAGTGGGTGAATCAATACCTGAAGTGGCTGTTTCAGCTACATCATTCACTTCCTGAGTAATATCCAGCACCACCATACCACCTGCGTTCACCCTTGGCGTTACCTCAAGCAGTACCCCTGTATCCTTGAACTGAATAGTACTGGTGACATTGGAGCCTACATTGCCATCATCATCAGTAGTAGCGCTACTGGTATTAGTAGTCTCAGAGGTTCTTACCGGGACCTGATCACCGACACGGATAGTCGCAGTATGATTATCAAGTACCATCAGCGAAGGAGAGGAGATAACATTAAGCTTCGAGTCCGATGCCAGGGCGGTTAACAATAACCGGGTGCCCACCGCATCAAATATTTCATATGAGGCACTGGGTGAATAGGCACCCGGCGCTGTGATACTGCCACCATTAAATGAGTTTCCCAGGGTACCCCGCCCGGTTTTAGAGCCGCCATCCAGCCTGTTTTTAAAAAACCACTGCAAGCCATACTGTAGTTCATCTACCAATGTGACCTCTACGATCGTAGCCTCAACCAACACCTGCAGCGGCAACACATCCAGCTTGCCCAACGCACCCAATACTTTTTCATAATCTCCGGGTGATGCCAGAATTAACAAAGCATTGTTCTCTTCATCGGCAATAATACTGACCTCACCGACATTCAGATCTGCAGGAGCATCTGATGATCGCGCTATTGTCGGCGGTGCTGATTCAGTGTCTTCTCCTGTAGCAGCGACAACCAGTTCCGCTCTGGCACGGCGATTATCTCTACCGAGGTCACTTCGCCGCTGCCCCTCAAACAGTTGAGTCAGCATGTCGGCGAGATTCTCTGACTTTCCATTCTGTACATAATAAACATACAATCCCAGCCCGCTGGATGTTTCAGCCCGGTCCAGCCGTTCGATCCAGACCCGGGCATCGCGCAGGTATTTTTTTTGTGAGGTCATAACCAGCAGAGCGTTCAAACGCTCGATCGGCATATAGCGAACCACACCGGCAAGGGGGCCATCGGCACTGTCGCCAAAAATGGCTTCCAGCTCATCCACCAGCACATCAGGCGCTACTGACTTCAACCGGAACAGGCCAACGGACATACCCACCAGCTGATCAATATCGAACACTTTTATCGTCTGATTCAGGTTGATCAGCTCTTCCTGGGTGCCGGCAAGCGTTATCAGGTTGCGGTGTTCATCAGCTTCGATTAATCCCTGCCTTGGTTTGATCGGTTCGAGGATCTTCGCCATCTCTTTCGCCGAGATATACTGCAACGGTACTATAAGCACCTGGTAGCCTTTATCCGCAGACAATTTAGATGTGATTCTCAGTTTACTGGCAGGCACCGAGTCCGCAGGTACCACTTCATAAAAGTCGTGCATCTTCACCAGCGCCGCACCATTAATCTGCAGCAGGTGTTCAAGAATCGGAATCAGTGATTTGCGAGGAATCGGTGAGCTGGTTTGAATATAGGCTGTGCCCCGTACCCGTTCATCGATGGAAAAGTTCTGCTGCAGAATATCGCCCAGTATGGTTTTCACTACCTCGGCGATCTCCGCTTCCTGAAAATTCAGCGTAATATCACCCTCTTCTGACTCTGTGACTTCCGGCCGGTTCAGGGGTTCAAGGCTCATAAAGCGTCCATTGCCCTGATACAGCTCGTACGCTGGCAGAGAAGGTGCCGGAGCTGCACCAGTCTCGGTCGCAAACCGGTCGGTTCGCAGCTCTTCCGGACTGGCGCTGTCATCCAGAGCGTTTGCCACCCCTTTGGGCATCAGGCCAGCATTATCGGCAGGCCGGTGCCAGGGATTATCCAGTGTCGCCCGCTCTTCAGGTGCCGTACAGGCACCTATCACCACGCAGCAGAGCGCCACCAGGTAATATCTTAGCTTGCTATTATTCAACATAACCATTCATCCTCAATCCAGCTACATTTCCTGCACCTTTCCTGCTCGGGCAGCAGGTTTCTGAGTCGGATTCGTTTTCCTTTCTGTAGCAGTTGAATCACTGCCCTGAGCACCATTTACCGGTGTTTTTCTCTCTTTCGGCGATACCGGCAACGACTCCCGTGGTTGCCTTAATTCCATTCGGACTAACTGATCACCGGAGATCACGCTGACCCAGTCAGCATTCACTTCTTCTAACTGCCATCGATCATCCAGCGCCATCCCAACCTCTAACCTCAGCCGTTTATCCCCTTTACGCTCCTGAAACAACGCCATAACCCTTTCACCGATTATAGTAATACCGGTTAATTTCCAGGTTTCTCTTAAC
The DNA here is from genome assembly GCF_050870985.1 of Amphritea sp. HPY. Classification (NCBI taxonomy): domain Bacteria; kingdom Pseudomonadati; phylum Pseudomonadota; class Gammaproteobacteria; order Oceanospirillales; family Oceanospirillaceae; genus Amphritea; species Amphritea sp. HPY. The sequence goes on from NZ_CP194015.1 coordinate 4,113,372, forward strand.
TCCTGTTCATTACCGCCAGCGGGGCCGGAACTTTTCGGCTGCGGCTTGCGCCCCTCATTAAACAAAGGTCGTTGCATCACCTCTTCAAACTGTGACAATGCTGGAAACTCTGGCAGTGTAACTACCTGATCGTTGCTCCCGGCAGCTTCCTCTGCAGAAGTCTCGTCCACCGTCAGGACAACACTGAGTAAGCTCAGAAAAAGCACAGCAGATAACATCTGAAACCGCCTTGTTGAGACTGCTGAATTTTGAAAATAGCGGCTCATAAGGACGGCTCCTTAACGGCATAACCGATCAGGTCAAAGCGAACATCCATTGGTCTTGTCTGCGGTGTGCTTGATCTGGTCACCCCTGCATTGCGTTGCCGGGCCTGCCTTTGTTGTCGTAACTGCCGCAACCGTTGCTGGCGGGACTGTCGGGTCTGACGGGCATTCGCAGTCACTGAGAAGTTTTCCACAAAGAGCAAAGGCTTGCCTGACTCAAGACTATGTAGCAACGGTACCAGTTGATCGATCTCCAGGCGCAAGTGCACCTGAATAGCCACACTCTGCAATGGAGAATCATCCGACTGGTTCAGGATATTAGTACTGGCTACCTGCCCGCCATAGCGGCGAATAGCCTGGTTCAGGTACTGTTGCAAACCTGCTGCGGCAAGCGCGGGTTTAGTTTCAGGCAGATAAAATTCAACCGAGGGATTATTCTGCTGTAGTTTTTTCAGCTCTTCTTCGGTCTGCTCCATTCCTTCTCCCAGACGCCGATAAATCAACACCTGCTGTTCCAGAGAATCAATGGTCTCGCCATAATCCATGTAACTTGAAATAAACGGCCTTACGAAAAATATAATAAGCAACAGCAACAAGATGGCCAGAATAGAGACCGCCAGAATCTGACGCTGCTTTAATGGCAACTCAGCAATCATTGCGCACCTCCCGCAAGAGGCCCTTGCAACTTAGCCGTAATTGAAAAATGCTCTTTCTGTGAGCGGGGGTTAATTGTGACAGGGGATGAAAAACGGACATCATGGAACATCGTCGATTCTTCAACCAATCCGATAAGGGCTGACGCGCTGGTCGACTCGCCCTGAAAAGTTATCTCCTGGTCCTTAACAAACAAGCGTGTCAGCCAGGTATTGTCAGGGATTATCCCGGTTAACTCATTCAGCAACAGCAACGCTGAAGGCGCGGTTTGTTTCCGATTAACCAGAAACTGGCGACTTTCCTGCAGCTGTTCCAGTTCAGTCCTCAGTTTTTTCGCCTGCATCGCCAGTGCACGAGGCTCTTCAATCTCGCGGGTTAGTGATTCAACACGCTGATAGCGCTGATACAAGCCGCCAAGGGCAACCAATACGATAAGAACCAGTAAAAGCCAGAACTTTTGTTGTCGCTGGCGTTCGGCCCTGATGCGATGATCAGCACCGTCCTCCCGGGGCAAAAGATTTTTAACAGGGTTATCTATTTCTGTCAGATTGAGGCTCTCGGGAACAACGTTGGTGACTTTAATACCTTGTGCAGCCAAACGATTCAGCAAACCGTCCAGCACATCCTGGGTAACAATTGTGAGTTCTACATGAATTTTATGCTGTGCCGGATCACGACTGATAATTTCATGGATGAAATAGACCTCTTCTGCTTTGAACGGGGTATTTCGGTCCATCTCAAATTTTAAGACATCATCCAGTTTGCTGGCAGTTGCCTGCGGTAAAATTACTGTTTTGCGAAGGATATAATGACTGGGTAACAGGAGCACCATCTGATCAGCCATACCCGCCAGAGTCTTTCTCTGCTCTATTTCGTTATAATCAGGATCATCATCCAGATTAAATTCAGCTAATAACTCCAGGCCTTGTGGAGACTTCGTTTTCAGGTAACAGACGCCATTGTCTATAGCGATTAATAAAGCCTTGCTCTGTACTTTAAACTGGCTACGCAATACTGTGGGCATCAACCCTGCCAGCTCTCCTGTCCACCAATGCCAGAACCCTTTAACCGATTCGGCTACTTCATCAAGGTAGGAGCGAGTGTCAACATTAGTGTTTTCATCACTCACGGGGGTTCACCTTTGCTTTTACTAAAGCTCTGTCTGACCGAATATTTCAATTCGCCTCGAATGAAAATCCAGTATTTTAAATACCCCTTTTCCCTGCCCCCCACGACGCTGAACAACTACAGACATCCCTGATCTTGTTTGCGGATCGATCACCGCTTGCGTATGAATAGTGTAGTTTACACTTCGCATGCTTGTGGAAAAAAAAGACGATGCAAACAGCTCACCAGAGGGTTTCTCTCCTTCTGGATGTAAACGCCTGCGATCGTCTATATACTGCTCTACTTGTGCTTCAGACGCCTCAGACAGTGCTAATAAAACCCACCTGGAGGCCACCAGAGGGTTTACTACCTGTTTACCCGAGTAAACAGTCACACTGTCTCTGATCACACTAAAAACCTGTTCATCCATTCCCAGAACCCGTCTCAGCTCCAGTATCGATTCAAAGGGGGCATCTTTTGCTTCCCAATCTAAACCGGCCAGCAAGTAATCATCATCTTCAGCACCATTGAGTCGCTTCAGATCATCACCATCCCGCCAATCGAGAATAGCATCGGCCAGACTATCCGCCCTTGCATCATCAACATCAGCGGCTATCAGTAAGAGCCGTAACATGGTATCTGGCGCGCTATTGAGGTCGATCTTGCCGTTTTCATCCTCTACCGCAACCTGTATTAACATGTCAGCCAGCGGCATTTCATGAACCGACCCATCAGCCAGCCATGACACCTGATCAGCCGGTATATCCAGACCCCAGTATGCCCATTGAACACCCGCTTCAGCTGCGTATTTTGCCTGGGTGGCATGCCGCAGATTATTAGTCAGCTGACCCGAACTTCGGCTGGTTGCCGAGATAGCTGCCGCCATCAATGACAGCAATAACACAACCCAAAGCACGCTGATCAACGCGATCCCACGACTAAGCCTGAGATTACAACCGGGGGCACAGCTAAAACTCAACATATCAGCGGGCCTCCCTGATACCAAGCGCAGGCTCGCGGGGTATAACAACAAGATCAGGCCAGCCTCGGATCCGTTGCTGTTCCGACAGGAATCGTATCTGAATAGCTGCAGGCATCATTGGCAAAAATCGCCATTCGGGTTGCCAGCCGATAAAGCTATCCTCCTCTATATCCAGATAACCAAACTCAATCTGTTCAACTGCTCCTTCAGCCAGCACAAAGCGCGCTGCCGCCTGGCCACCACGGAACTCAGCCAGCAACAGATCCCAATCAACAGGTTCCTCCGAATCATAAGGTGCGGTGATCATCTCTAACCGGGCAATATCTTCAAAATCCTGCCTGATCGTCAGGTAGATCCAAAGCAAGGGCCCCTCTTCATCAAAGCGGGGCAGTGAGGCAACAAACAGTAACTCATTCTCAAGCCCCAGAAAGCCCACCGATGAAGTTGCATCGCTGCTATCAATAACCAGCTCAGGACGGGCTGTTGCCAGTAAGCGGCGCAGAAAACGTTGCGCAAGAAAGGCATCAGACACCTCCTCATTGCGCTCTGTCACCTTTTCCCAGCTACTCATGCCGATCTGCAATCCGCCATACACCAATACGGTTAACAGGCCCGTTAGCATCAGGGCGATCAACAGCTCCAGTAACGTGAAGCCAGATTGAGCGATGCGTTCAAAGGCTTTGTTCTTCATGCTGTCGCTCCAGCCGGATAGTACTCAGGGTGATATTCTGAGCTTTAGCACCATCACCCCAGCTCACCGACACTTCGATCAGATAAGGCTGCAATGACTGATTATCCACCGGTGGGTCGTCGGGAAATTCATAATCCGAGACTTCGGTTTGCCACTGCATATCCAGCATCACACCATCGTGATCACGGTCATCATACGAACCATCATCCCGACCGGGCTCAATAAACGGCTCTGACAGCAGTTCAGCCATCTTACTCTCAGCAACTAACAACGCCTGCTGGTAGACTTCCGAGGTTCGGGTTATGCGGCTGGATAATGAAAATATCTGCAGGATGATGCCCAGAGAAAGCGACAGAACGACAAAGGCAACCAGAACCTCCAGCAGTGAAAAACCTCGCGCTCTTCTGCCAGTATTAATCATCGATTGTTACCTTGCCGGTCAGCCAGTGGACAGCTATCTGATATTCCCCGGAGTCAGCTGCCACCGATAAAATACCGCCGTTTGAGCTGCCGTCAGGATAAAAGCTGATCCTGGCTGCAACGTCCTGCGCAATACCATACTGTGGCGGGTCTACTTCATTATCCAGGCTCAGTTGAACGGATTTCGGCCAGCGGTAGTTTTTTGACTGGCCGCTGATCCGCAAGGCCGGTAGTTCATCATCATATTCCACCGTTATCACCCGGCCCCCAGCTATCGCCAGGCTTCGGGCGTGACGCAACATGGCGGCCAGCTCCTGGGTACTGGTTTTCAGTTCAACGCCGGGCATAACCGCAAACAATCGCGGCGCTACTACACCCAATAGCAGCGCTGCAATCACCAGCACCACTAGCAACTCCAGCAATGTATAACCACGTTGGCTATCGTTATTGCCAGCTGCCCACATCACTGCTTTCACCCTCGCCACCTTCCTGACCATCTGAACCTAATGAGAACAGATCAAAGTCACCGTGCTCACCTGGAAAACGGTAGTGATAGTCATAGCCCCAGGGGTCTTTACGAATAATCCGTTTTTTCAGATAAGGGCCATTCCAGTTACTGGCACTCGATGGTTTACTTATCAAGGCATCGAGTCCTTCACTACTAGCCGGGTAACGTCCTACTTCAAGACGATACAGGTCCAGGGCCGCGCTATATTCCTCAATTTGCAGCATTGCCGCTTTGGTTTTTGAACCACCCAGTTGCTTCAGTACCTGTGGTCCGACCAGACTGGCCAGTAAACCCAGGATAACCAGCACCACCAGCAGTTCCAGCAAGGTAAAACCCCGCTCGGAATAATGCCATCCGATCAGTGTCCTGTGTCCGGATGGTATTTTCAGGCTATTCATAGTTTCCTCCAGCATATTCAAAGAGGCAGTTGATTAAGCGAAAGAATCGCCACCAAAATCGAAATAATAATGCCGGCAATTAAAACTCCCAGGCCGACAATCAGGGCCGGTTCAAGAATCGTCAACATACGCTGAATCGCTGTGCCTACCTGCCGGTCATAGACATCGGCAACCTTCAGCAGCATCTGATCCAGCTGTCCGGTTTCCTCCCCGACCTGAATCATCTGCAACATCAATGGCGGAAACAGCTCACTCTCGGCCAGCGGTTCGGCCAGAGTGCTGCCCTCCTTAACCCGGTCAGTTGCAACCTCGATCACTTCAGTCAGGGCGCGGTTAAGCAGCGTCTCTCTGGCAATCGTTAACGCACTAAGCAAAGGGACTCCGGCTTTAGCCAATGTACCCAGGCTGCGGCTGAACCGCGCCACTTCAAGCTTCTGACTCAGCGCGCCCCATAAAGGTAATTTAAGGCTGCGACGATCCCAGCGCAGGCGAATCTCCGGTTGCTGTAACAGGTAACGCAGATAGAATCCCAACAGCAATAAAACAAACAGAAACAACAAACCGTAATCGGTAATGCCACGGGCGGTAGAGATAACAATACGGGTTGCCAGAGGTAGCGCTTGCCCCATATCACTGAACAGCTGCTCAAACTGTGGCACGACATAGGTGAGGATAATCAATAACGATAATGCGGCGACCGCCAGCAGGATCAACGGATAGATCAGTGCCGACAAAGTACGCTCCCGCAACTCCCTGCTGCGTTCGAGATAGATCGCAAGGTCGCTCAGACCAGCCCCAAGATCACCAGCCGCCTCGGCCGCCTGTACCATATTGATGTAGAAGCGGGAAAAGGTATCCGGTTGCGCGGACAACGCTACAGACAATGATTGTCCTTTCCGAACGCCCTCCTGCACCGCCATGATAAGCTGTTTTGAGCTTTCTTCCTGGGTTACCGAAAGCATGATGGCCAGAGCCCTGTCCAGAGAGATGCCCGCCTGCAGCAGAGCAGAAAGATCTTCGGTAAAGATCATCATCTGGCTATGCTGACTCGCTTTACCCCAGCTGAGTTGCTGTGAAAGAAAGCCAGAGGCTTTCTTTGTGCCGGCCCGTTCAACCGACATCGGGATCAGCCCCTGACGTTGCAGCTTTTCAACAGCGGCATTCTGGTCCGGCGCTTCGATAAGGCCACTACGCTCGTCGCCATCACCAGTCACGGCCTGATAAGAAAAAGAGGTCATCATCAGGTCTCCCGGGTTACCCGGATCACCTCTTCCATGTTGGTGATGCCCTGCTGGGCCTTATCGCGACCATCCTCATACATGGTCTTCATCCCGGTCTGTTGCGCGGCACTCTGGATCTCCGACACATCCGCATGGCGCATGACCAGACGTCTGATATCGTCATTCATCAGCAGCAGTTCCTGTATCGCGACACGGCCGTAAAACCCGGTTTGGTTGCAATGGCTGCAACCTTTAGAGCGATACAGCAATATCGCCCCGGTAACCTGATCGGGCTGTAACCCCAACTCCGCAGTCACTTCAGGCAGTGGCGTATAAGATTCCCGGCACTTCTGACACAACATCCGCACCAGACGCTGACCGATAACCGCATTCAAAGTCGAGGTCAGCAGGTAATCTTCGACTCCCATCTCGAGTAACCGGGTGATACTGCTGGGGGCATCATTGGTATGCAGGGTAGACAGCACCATATGCCCGGTGAGTGCCGATTGGACACAGATTCTTGCTGTCTCAAGATCTCGCATCTCGCCGACCATGATCACATCCGGGTCCTGCCGCACAATCGAGCGCAAAGCATTTGCGAAATTCAACCCTATGGCAGGCTGAACCTGTATCTGATTCACCCCTTCCAACTGGTATTCAACAGGATCTTCTACCGTAATCAGTTTACGGGATGCGGTATTAAGCATATTCAGCGCAGTATACAAGGTCGTGGTTTTACCACTGCCGGTTGGCCCGGTGACCATCAACATTCCGTTCGCCACAGACAATACCTGTAGCAACCGGTCACGGGTGTGGTCGGAGAAACCCAGAGCTTGCAGATCGAGAATCACACTCTCCCGGTTTAATAGTCGCAGCACCACACTTTCGCCATGCATCGTCGGCACAGTAGAGACCCGGATATCCAGGTCATTACCCTGCACTTTCTGCTCAATACGACCATCCTGAGGTAAACGTCGCTCGGCTATATTGAGGCGAGCCATAATTTTAAGGCGGGATATTACCGCCGCGGTCAGCTGCACCGGCGGCGCTTCACCCTCCTGCAGCACACCATCAATCCGGTAACGGATCTTAAGGCGATTCTCAAACGGCTCAATATGAATATCTGATGCTCTGGCCTCAACCGCACGCTGAATCACCAGATTGACCAGGCGTATGACCGGAGCCTCACTGGCCATATCTTTGAGGTGTTCAATACTCTCATCGCGGGCATCCGCTGCCGGCTCAACCTCCGACAAAATATCGCCCATTTCGCTCTGACCTTCGCCATAAAGTGCTTCAATAGCAGAATCTATCTCAGAGGAAATCCCAACACTGGGAATTACTGAAAGGCCACAGGCAAGGGCGACTGCATCAGCTGCATAGTTATCCTGAGGGTTAGCCATGGCCAGACGGATTGAGGTATTGGTCAGTTCAATGGGAATCAGATGGAATTCCCGCAGGAAACGGTAGGAAAGCTTATCCGGCAGCAACGCCTGGGATGGAAACTCAGCAGGTTGAACCAGCGGTAGCGACAGCAGTTCAGATAGTACTTTGGCAATCTCCTTTTCTGAGATCAACCCGAGTCTGGCCAGCAATAATACCAGCGGTTCATCCCCCCCCTGCTCCTGTCGGACCTGACTTACCTGAGAGTACTGAGCTTCGGTTAGCAAACCTTGCGTTATCAACGCCAGACTCAGTTCCTCTTCCGTAACTGCCCGACTATCTGCAGAGTTCATTCAACTATCCTCCACGTCCATCGGTGAATAACAGAAACAATTTAGCTACAGAGACCCCTTAGTAAACCAGCAAATGACTCTGCAATTCGGTAACACTTTATTCGGTCGATCTTGTATCTGTAGATTTACACTAAAATATAGTCCCGATTTTATGCTCCGAATCTAAATTCTTTTGCCGGCCTCTCTGCTCACTGAATAACATCAATTAATTCAAATCCTTAAGCGCTAAAAAAATCACGTGCTATAAAAAAATACAGCAGAATATAAAATCAGAATTTTTAACCGTTAAGACGCTGAAATTACGCTTGAGAAAAATCGATAAAACTCACTGTAATCAAAGATTAACAGTTAAGGAACGTACTTTTTAATCGATTAAAACACCCTCTCAGGTGGAGGATATTTCAGTACTCTGGAAACCAACCCAAACTTTGACAGATCATCCATTTACGCTAAACCATTAACTAAAGAAACCATCGATACAGTTTGAAAAGGACCTGTCACTTACTGCTCTGCCTGTCGTGAAACTGGCTGCTCTATAGCCCGCAGAGAACAAAATGGAATTATTCGCAGGTTTCCTAACCGGGGGGACATTGGCGCGATAACTCTTCCCATAATTTTTTCTCTGACAGAGCCTGTTTTATCTGGCTCAGATTGCTGTCAGAACGGCTGCCCGGCATCAAAATCCGGACAGAGTAAGTGGGGGTTCAACATGAGCAGTATCCGTCTGATACTGGCCGGTGCAATTGTCGGCTGCATATTATCCACATCAGTACTTTCAGCCCCGGGGGGCAGCAGCGGTTTCAGCTCCGGCTTCAATGGCAATGTCGATGCATTACCACCGGGCCGACTCAAGCAACAGATTCAGAAGCTACCACCGGCAGCACAACAACAGGCACTGGAGTGGCTTGAACGATTCAATATTCCCAGCGCAGACTATGAATTCCTCAATGCCGATGAGAATGGCGCTCTGTTCTACACCGATACCGTACTGCCCGATGAAGCAGGCGGTGAAGCTGCACCTGAAAGTGAACCACAACCGGTGGCTCCGGCCGACACTTTTTTGCTCCACAGCCGTCCCGGCGCCAGTAATATAGTTTTCCTGGACTTCGACGGCCATAACATCACTGGTACCGCATGGAATAGTGGAGGCGCTTCGACATACTACGCAAAGCCTTATGATACAGATGGAGATGAGCAAACCTTCAGCGACGTTGAACGCAACAAAATCGCTGAGATATGGCACCGGGTTGCAGAAGATATGGCACCGTTCGATATAGATGTGACCACAGAGGATCCTGGCAGTTTCGGGCCTACCACCGGTCATGTTCTGATCACGGCCGATACTGATGCAACCGGTGAATCCATGCCCTACGACAATGCTGGAGGTGTTGCCTATGTCGGCGTCTGGGGAGCCTCAAGCTATACTTACTACCAGCCGGCTTTGGTCTATTACAGCAACTTGGGATCAGGCTACCCGCCCTATGTCTCTGAAGCGTCAAGCCACGAACTTGGCCATAATCTCGGACTTGGCCATGATGGCACAGCCAGCAGCAGCTATTACTCTGGCCACGGCAGCGGCTATATTTCCTGGGCGCCAGTCATGGGCGTCGGTTACTCTATGAATGTCACGCAATGGAGTAAAGGCGAATATTCCGGAGCCAATAACCAGCAGGATGATCTGCAGATTATCAGCTCTAAACTGGGCTACCGGGCCGATGATCACAGCGATAGTACAGCATCGGCCACCGCCTTACAGGTAGAGCCGGACGGTATTATTTATGTCACCTTCCCTGAAATTGATCCGTTTAACCTGCAGACGGCTAACAAAGGGATTATTGAAACCACAGCAGAGACCGACCTGTTCTGGTTTGACACTGCAGCGGGTGGCGTAACCCTGAACGTGACCCCTGCCTGGGAAGCCTTCTATCGCAGTAGTCGTCGCGGAGCCAACCTGGACATCGAAGCTGCGCTGTACGATCAGTTGGGGAACTTTGTCACCAGCAGCGACCTGCAGGATGATACACGGGCGCAGATCAATACCAGCCTTGCCGCCGGACGCTACTACCTGGCAGTAACGGGCGTCGGCAATAGCGTATCACCGTACAGTGACTACGGCAGCCTGGGGATGTATTTCATCTCCGGCTCGGTACAGCCACCACCTAGCAACGATTTCACTCCACCTGATCCGAACCCAATGGGCTGGGCTACTACGCCTGCAGCAGCAAGTCATACAGCTATATCAATGATCGCCACCACCGCCATTGATGAATCCAGCAGCGTGCAGTACATGTTCCAGTGCAGCGCCGGCGGAAGTGGCTGCAATAGCAGTGGCTGGCAAGCCTCTACCCAATACAACGCCACAGGCCTCATGCCATCCACCGGCTACAGCTATCAGGTAAAAGCCCGCGATATGAGCGGTAATGAAACCGGCTGGTCTGCCATATCCAGTGCCAGTACAGACGCAAATCAGCCGCCGCAAACATTGGATGACTCAGCGACCACTGAAGAGGACAGCAGTATTTCGATCACGGTATTGGGCAACGATAGTGATCCGGACGGTGATAGCCTGACTATTACCTCATACACCCAACCAGCCAATGGTAGCGTAAGCCAGGATAGCAGCAGCCTGGTATATAGCCCGGACAGCGGGTATTACGGTAATGACAGTTTCAGCTATACCATCAGCGATGGCTTTGATAACGCCAGCGCTAATGTAGCGGTTACTGTTTCTGAGGTGAACAATCCTCCGATCGCCGCAGCCGACTCTGCCACTGTAGCCCAGGGAGACACGGTTACTATCGCTGTACTGACCAACGACAGCGACCCGGATGGTGATAGCCTGACCATCGACAGTTATACCCAGGGCAATAAAGGTTCAGTGATTCAGGTGGGCTCTATGCTGGAGTTCACCAGTACCGGCAAGCGTGGCGGTGACAACTTCAGCTATACCATCAGTGATGGAAAAGGCGGTTTCGCATCCACAGTTGTAAACATCAGCATCACCCGCAACGGAGGAGGTGGTGGCGATGATGGCGGCGGTGGTGGCGGTAAAAAGTGCAACCCTAAACATGGCTGTTGATAACACAGAAATGCCACTATAAATAAAAAGCCCCGCTATGCGGGGCTTTGTTGTTAATTGCTCAGTAAACCGATATCTGAATCATTCTATGTTCTGGATCTATACACACATTAAAAACTCAAAGTCCTTTATTGACGAGGACTTCAGAGCACTTCTACGCGTTATAACTTAACAAAGTTACCGTTTTAGTTACCACTCGGATGACTAAACACACAGGAATGAGCCAAAACAATATTATATACAGAATATCTTATCAGCTTACGCTGATCGATAGCAGGGAAGTTGAATCCGAATATTGGAAGTTGGCTGAAGGTTAACCCTAACAGCGAATAGAACCTGTTAGGTACTTCTAGAGCTAGAGCTATGCGGGGGCGGCGAGCTCAGAATATTCCTAGCAGCAGTAGACCATAAGTGAAATTTATGTTTATTTGAAATTTATTTCAAACATTCCTATATTTTTTAATTCTTAAAATACAGCAGCGTCCACTTTTCAAACTAAGCAGACACTGGCTGTCACATTGAGTTTAGAGCGCTAAGCTTAGATATCAGAAACTGGAAGTCGATAGCGATTTTGAAGATTAATGAGACTGTTAATCTCTTTCTTATATTCCTCATACCAAAACAGTTCAATCTTTTCTGGCTTGTTCGTTTCAATATAACTCTTTATTAAATCGAAAAGCACCTTCAACCCTCTAAACTCCATGTCAGACACTTCTTCCGAAAAAACACTATAAAACATTTTTATAAATGATCGCCTAAGAGCATTATCCATTGACAACATCACACTCAACACATTCTCAGCCGTTTCCTCGGTAATATAAATCGTATTCATGCCTCTCTGACCATAATTTATAAAAACCGAACTCAATTCCCTTGGCGTTCTAGATTCGCCAACGGCTTTCCAAAGAAGCCTACCTTTCTCAATTCTGTTAGCTGAATCAGAAGCAAAGTACAGCTCCTTTAATAATTTTATTGTACTAGAAAAAAATTCAGCTTCTTCAGTAGAGTCTCTTGATGAATACCTTTCTAATCTATTTAGAGATTCTGGCAAATCGCCTCTTATCCTAAGTTCTTCATTTAGATTAATTAACTGAACCTTCTCTAGATACCTCTTCCAATCACTTTTTAAGTTAGTATTTATCAAACCACGTTTTTTCATTTCAGCCATAGTTGATACGAGGGAGCATAGATCACTTAAGTCTTGGATATCTCCTTCTTCAAGCGCTCTCGTCGTGGCGTTAATAAAATGATCAAAACCATCATTTGATAATTCCTCGTAATTATATAAATTACGCTTCCATGGGGTTTCACTCAAATCAGACCGATGATTTTTGTATTCTTCTTCAAATTTTTCCTGATCCCAATATCCCTGTTCAACGAAATAAATAAGAGAACTATACTGTGTCGTTCCTAATATGGCATCAACACTTTCAATTTTATTAACTAATTCATTTTTTGATGCGTTTTCTGGCTTATCTCTCTCTGAACTGCTGCCGAGCTTCATTCGCATACCGACAAGGGTGTTTTTCCTGTCATAAGATGGAATCATCATAAGTTCAGGATGCTTATGCCAATAAATAGTGAATAGACCTTCAAGTAAGAAGTTTCTTTGTAGCTCACTATCTTTATCACAATAACTTTCAACCTTTTCGAAGAACCCTTCAAGTCTAGTCAGACCATCAATCCAGATTCTTAAGTTATGACATTTAGTCGTATCAATCAGCTGAATAACATCGTTTAAATGTTCTTGAACTACAGGCTTTAAGCGCTCTCCAGCGTTCTCAGCTAGCAGCTTAGCCATATCAAAGGTATCCCACTCAAAAGTCCAGGTATAACCAATAACTTTTTCTTTCGCTTCTTTATAAAGAAGATCATCTTTATTATCAGATTCACTATTTTTATCTAATAATCTAGCTTCGTCCGCCAAAAGAATAAGCTTACAACCTTGTTGCTCAACGAGGTCATTTAACACACCAAGCATTTCAGGTATTTCCATACTTGTCCGCTCGATATCATCGATGGCAATGACTGTATTGCTACCCAAAGTTTCAATCAGCCTTCTTTCAACTACGCTACCCAAAGCTGAAGCAACTTTATCAACACCAGGTACACCGCCAAAAAACTTAGATGTAGTACCTGCCAAAGAAGGAACTAAGCTCGCTATATCTAAGGTCTTATTACCAAGTACTCCAGCAGCAATTTTTGCCTGTAAAGATTTTGAATCAGTCACTCCAAATGCGCTAACTCTGAAAAACTTTTTTTGTTTTTTTTCTGCAATTGGAAATAATTGTTTTGTCAGTAAGTACGTCTTGCCTGTACCCCACTTTCCATTAATTAATACAGCAAAACGACTATCTGAAGTAATGTAGCTTTCAAAGCTTTTTTGTAGGTGCTCGATATCCATATACCCAACCGAATAACAATTAAAAATCAATAAGTTAAGGCCTTACAGGATACAGCCACCCCCCTAAAAATCATAGCTAATAACCATCATATATCTAAAGTTGGCTGAAATATTCAACGATAGTGAACACTCATCCTCTTCTATATGGTTAAGAGTTAAAGGAGTTAGGGGGTACGGCCTACCCAACCAGCACCGCCAGGTACCCATCGATAATATTTTTCCTGCCTACAGATTACTCATCTGGAAATGACGCAAAGTAACGATAATTCCAGCTTCCCTGTCGAGTCGAAACACGTTCTCGTCTGATCCAGCCCAGCCGTTCAGCCTCATCGAGATACTTTCTAATGGTCTTCCTTGTAAACCTGGTATCACGGCTTAACTGATCCTGAGTGGGAAAGCAGACCCCTGTACGGGTATCCATATAGCCGCTCAGAGCCCAAAGCACATGACGAACACCTGAACAATCCGGACCTTCTTCAGATCGCCAGCAATCTCGCCAACGAAACAAAAGCAGCTGAATCGGATAGTTCATAATACTGGCGGTTATCTTTTTTAGTTCGCACCGAGTCAAAGGCTGCTGACAGCTAAAATCATTTTTTTGGATCAATTCCTGAAGAATTTCTGCGTATCCGGCTCCCTGTCGACGCAATCGACCAGCCAGCGATGTTAGCTCAGCGTTTCTACAACCGCTCAGGATCAACGAAGAGTTTTCAGGCGGTTTAGCCTTACCATCTGACAACAATAGCGATAACAGCCACTCCGGCAGCGCAGACAGTTTTATATCGGGGTTATCAAACTGATAAATACAACCTGATTGATGACGGCTGGGAGCTGCTACGATATAGCCACCATCCCCGCGTATATCTAAACCTTTACCCAGACGCCCCTGACTATTACGGGTATAACTGCCTGGATGCTGAAAAAAATAGTGGCTACCCCCACCACCAGTATTAGCCATGATAGTTTCAGACAAGCCACCGAAACATTTAACGAGGTTTTCCAACGACTTTTCACCACCATGATCGGGATCGACATCGAGTACTACAATTCCAGATTCAGCCCCAGTTCTCAGGCCAATATTTGCGTTCGGCCAACGCTCCCACCACTGCTGGATAATATTTTCGTCAGTCGTAGCATCTTTATGGCCCTGTCGCGTTCGGGGATGCTTACCGGGACTGGAACAATTGCGAGTACAAGAGCACCGCCCCCACGCACAGTCATGAAGAGGAATAACAGGCCAACCATTTGCCGCATAAGAAAGGGCCGCTTCCAGCAGCCCTAACCCATTAACTTTTGATATAGCCATGACTTTATTCCGGGAAATTATCCAGAAGCCAAAAAAGTTGCCAGTAATCTCCAACCTTAAGAGTCTCCCCTCTGGTTTTTCGAAACTCCCAGATCATATCTAAGACTTTTTTAGCTTCACGTCTCGAAGGTAGCCAATACCAAGTGAAATATGTATCACCTCCATTCTGATGCCGGTGTGGTCTCCGTTCTCGGGCTATGTTAATTCCTCGATTAAGGCCTAAATGGCTTATTGTGGTGTTTAAACAGGTTTCACCATATGCCTCCAGCATAGCCAGTTTAGAGACACCAGCAGGTCCCGCTTTCAGCAATTCAATACCTAACAACTCTTCTTTAACTGGAATGTACTTTTCAGTGCGACTTACAGAGCTAATCTTGTTCATTTCTCAGCTCCTTTGATCTGCTTTGAATAATTGATTTTGGCTTGCTGCGCGAGCCATGCTAGTAAGTCTGATTTCAGCCATGCGACTGACTGAGGGCCGAGAACTCGACGCTTTGGGTGCTTTCCTTCTCGCTCTAGCTGCCAAGTTCTAGATCGGCTTAAGCTAGTTATCTTCTTTCTGTCAGGATCGCGACATAGTGCTTCTTTTTCACCCGCTGCTGCGAGCAATTCAGCACGCTGCTGCGCTGATGGTTCAATAAATTTATTCATCTGAATAACTCCATATAGTTCTATAGCTTACGGAGCCATTTCAGTGGATTCTCCCCCGCTCTGCGTTACAGAGTCGGCAAGGTTTTTTGTCAAAAAATTCGGGAGATATGAGATCGTGACATTTTCATACTCTGTGAAAATGTCACTTTTGGCGGGATTTACTAATTTTAAAGGTGGCCGAGGCTTCAACTATGGATAAATACAATTATTTATCTCGAGATGATCCGATACCTTCCTGTTAATAAGTTCGGGATTATGTTTTAAGAAAAGGCAGAGGCTTCGATAAAAGTCATCTGAAAGAGCTCTTTTAGCTGCTGGAATGTAGACCCTCTTCATATCCAAACCATTCGGATATGTAGTAGCGTGATAACTATCAAAGATGATACGGGACAGCGCTTCGTAAGTTATTTCAACTTCCATATTTTTCTGCCAGATCAACATATCGATCAAAGGGATCGTTCTTTGAACAATGAGTTTTCCCAAAGTCATATTTCCTATACGACCGCTATCCAACGGTTCGATCTCTACGTTTAGATCTTTACGATACCCGGGCAGTAGCTCACTGATGTCTTGAATAAGCTCTTCATCAATAGCTCTTAAGTCTAAAATCAGCATCAGCGGAAGCCAGCCAACATCTTCTGTTCCTCGATCTCTGATGTCTTCAATATCCATATAAGAAAAGCTTGCTTCTGAGTATTCAGCACTAAGCTTTCCATCGATAAAAGCACCATTTTTCTCGGCCATTAATCCTGCGCTATGGATTTCCCGAAAAGTCACCGGATAAACGTGTTCTCCACATTTAAGCCTTGGCTTTTGATCTGAAAAGGGGGTAGCAATTTTTTTATGTGCTCCCCCCGCATCAGAATATGATTTCGATACCAAGATTGGATCACCCCTTAGAATCTGACTAAAACCCATTCCGTCGCACTCATCTCCGGACAAATAGTAAAGCAACATCCTGCTTTCCAATTGAAAAATCAACTCCTGTAAAGTCAGATTAAGTAGCGCATCATAGTTTTCAGGCCGGTACCAGCTTGGCTTGTCTTGATACTTCTTAATTTTTTCCATTTACAAACCTCCATTAAGCGAATATGAGAAGTCGATCAAAAATTATTGAGAACTTCCACCGCGACCAAAGCGAATGAATCTTTTCACCCAACAATATGCGCTATCAGAGCAGCAACCTTTTCCATCGCATCAGATCGTTCCTGAAGATAATCGTGGCGGTCATACACACCCTCAACACCGTTTATTTTGTGATTAAGGCAGCGCTCTGCTATATGCGGGGCAGTCCCGACACTAGCCAAGAGCGAACGGAAGCTGCGCCGTAGATCATGAACCGTAAAATGCTTAAACAGTTTCTGTGCGGCTAACTTATTAAGCGCAGCATTCAGCGTATCGGGGCTCATATGCGGATAACGCTTGCTGGTACGACGGCGGGGAAATACAAACGCACTGCCGCAACTTCTTACTTCCAGTTCAACCAGCCAACTGATGATGGGGGCCGCTAAAGGGATGGTGATCGTTTCCTCAGTCTTACTGCGCTCCGCAGGCAGAAACCATAGCCCCTGTTCCAAATCGAATTCAGTCCAGCGGGCAGCCAACAGCTCCATTTTCCTAACCCCTAGCGTCAGCAGCAGAGCGCATGCCAGATAATTTTCCCGAGTGAACTGATCAGGTCGTTCATGAAGGATTTGAAAGGTTGAATTCAACTCTTCCAGTTCCAGTATGCGATCACGGCTTCTCTCAACGCCACCAGCGTCCTTTACAGTAAAAGCGATTGCGGGATTGCTATTAAGGAGATCCAGCTTCATTCCGTGGTTGAAGAGCTGTTTCATCAACGCTAACGCATCATTCGCTACGGTGGGGCGTTTGCTGGTAGTGATACGATGAATAACCGCCCGAACGTCTCGCGGTGTTATCGCTTCAGGCCGCAAGCTGCCCAGCAGCGGTTGAACGTCGCGCTCATATTTACGACGCGGGATTTTAGGATGTTTAAGATGACGCGACTGTTCTTTGTGCCAGTCTTCAAACAGATCGTCAGTTGTACGTATTGTTCTGAGCTGATCCCGATGTCTTTCTGCTACCGGATCGAATCCATCTTTAGCAATTTTTGCCCTCAGCAAGCCAGCCTCAACCCGCGCCTGCGACAGAGAAAAATGCCCATAAACACCAATCGTAAACAGCTTACGTTTTCTGTTCATGGTGTACCGCAACGCCCAGTACGCCTTACCACCAGGTCTAACACAGAGATATAAACCATCCCCATCAGCGTAGCGCCCTGATTCAGACGACTTAATAATCGCCCGGATACTCTTATCGCTAAGTTGTCCCATCCCCATACCTACCTAGTTACCAGCTCATGCGATTGCTAGTTACCGCCGCCGAGTTACCAGTTTAGTTACCACCCGGTAACCGTTTTGGTTACCATAAGTATAGGTACAGTTGAAACAACACGAGAACAAACAGAAACAAAAAAACCTCAGAAAAGAGGCTTTTATAAATTAAAAATCAAAAAATCCGAACAAACGAGATCATTATTCGATGTTCTGGATCTGTTCGCGCATCTGTTCGATAAGCACTTTCAGCTCTACAGCACTCTGCGTGGTATCCGATACGATCGATTTGGATGAGAGTGTATTGGCTTCCCGGTTCAGTTCCTGCATCAGGAAGTCGAGGCGGCGGCCCACCGGGCCTTTCTGCTTCAGTACCCGCTTCACTTCCAGAACATGGGTATTAAGGCGATCCATCTCTTCATCGACATCGGCTTTTTGTGCCAGGATCACCATCTCCTGCTCCAGCCGGCCTTCATCCAGATCATCTTTCAGCTCTTCAAGGCGGGCTTTAAGATTATCCCGCTGTGCTTGCAGGATACCCGGCAGCTTGGTCCGGACATCAACTACGATCTCGCTGATGGCATCTAACCGCTGATCGATCAGCGACGCCAGTTCAACACCTTCCCGGCCACGGTTTTCGATCAATTCATCCAGCGCGTTCTGGAACAGCTCCAGGGCACTCTTCTTTACCGCATCCATATCCAGCTTGGTATCCTGCAGTACACCTGGCCAGCGCAGTACTTCCAGAGAATCAAGCGGCTTAGACTCAGGCAACAGTGCCGACACTTGCTGTGCTGCAGCCACCAGTTCCTTGGTAAACCCTTCGTTTACCGTCAGCGTCTGAGATTGCGCCTCTGCAACAAAGCGCAAAGTACATTCCACCTTGCCCCGGCTCAGGTTCTTACGCAGTTTCTCACGCAGCGGACCTTCCAGATCCCGCAGGCTTTCGGGCAGGCGCAGATGGGGCTCCAGGTAGCGATGGTTTACCGAACGAATCTCCCAGATCAGACTTCCCCAGGTTTGCTGAAGTTCCTGACGGGCAAAAGCGGTCATACTACGTGTCATATTGTCTATTCTCGATTAGAATTCACTTCTCGATATACTAACAGTCCTCGACGTCCGCCTCTACGCGCAGAGTCGTCATTAAAGAACAGAGAACTTAATACATGACATCATCCATCTCCGATCAGTTACAAAACCTGGGCGTAACCACTATCCGGCCAAGCAACCGCGCCCTGGACCAGACGCGGGACGTCCGTATTACGCGCCAGTTCACAAAGCATGCGGAAGGTTCAGTACTGGTTGAGTATGGCGATACCAAGGTGATCTGTACTGCTTCCGTCGAGCGCGGCGTGCCCCGTTTCCTGCGTGGCTCCGGCTCCGGTTGGGTAACCGCCGAATACGGCATGCTGCCACGGGCAACCGGTAGCCGCAGTGGTCGTGAAGCGGCTCGCGGCAAGCAAGGCGGTCGTACCGTTGAGATTCAACGCCTGATCGGCCGCTCCCTGCGCGCCTGTCTTAACCTGAAGAAAATGGGCGAGAACACTATCACCATCGACTGCGACGTTATCCAGGCCGACGGCGGTACCCGTACCGCGTCTATTACCGGTGCTTATGTTGCCCTGATTGATGCCATTAATACCCTGAAGAAAGACAAGAACGGCGCGATGAAAGGCGACCCGATCAAGTATGGTCTGGCAGCGATCTCTGTCGGTATCTATAAAGGCCAGCCGGTTCTGGATCTGGATTACGATGAAGATTCCGACGCCGAAACAGATATGAACGTGATCATGACTGACAAGGGCGGTTTCGTTGAAGTTCAGGGCACTGCTGAAGGTGCGCCATACAGCCAGGAAGAGCTGAATGCGATGCTGGATCTGGCACAGAAAGGTATCGGCGAGCTCGTCGAGCTGCAGAAAAAGGCGCTGGCTGAATAAGCGAGTCGGGAACAACAAAAAAGGGAGCTATTAGCTCCCTTTTTTATTATCTGTGTCCTGATCAGGAAATTACAGATCGTAATCAATAATCAACGGTGCATGGGCCGAGAAGACCTGATCTTTATAGATAGATGCAGACTTGATGGTTTTACGCAGGTTTGCCGTAGTGATCTGGTAATCCAGACGGGCGCCTTCGTTCAGCTCGCGGGCCTTATTGTAATCCGGCCACCAGGTATACTGCTGATCGACATGGTTTACCTGACGGAAAGCATCGACATAACCCATCTCGCCAAGTACTTCCTCCATCCATTCCCGCTCCTGGGGCAGGAACCCGGATACTTTCTGATTAACATACCAGTTACTCAGGTCGATTGGCTTGTGGGCAATCTGAAAAGGGCCGCAGAAGATAAATTCACGACGTTTACGCAGGGTCTTAGAGAAGTGACCTTTGAGCAGCTGCAAGTACTCTTCTTTTGCTACCTGAGCTTCATCACTCTTCAGGCCCGACGGTACACTCATCGCCGCTACACTGACATTATCGAAGTCAGCCTGGATAAAGCGACCGTTAAAGTCGCATTGCTCAAAACCAAGACCGGTCATAATCGCTTTGGGGATATGACGGGTGTAGATCGCAACACCGCTGTAGCCATCTTCGAAAGCATCGAAGAAATAGGCTTCATAGCCTTCCGGATGAAAACGTTTGTCGTCCAGCTGGTACTCTTTCGCGCGCAGATCCTGCAGGCACACCACATCGGCGTCCTGCCGGACCATCCAATCAAAAAAGCCTTTGTCTGCTGCCTGTTCAATACCCTGAGCATTGAAAGTGATGACGCGCATAAGTGAAAACCTGTGAAAAATCGCTGAATCTGATACCAAAGGCGCATTGTATAGGGATGTGAGGCAAATTTGAATCAACCAGAGCATCTATTTACACCCCAATCTGGGCCTTACCCTCCCCTCAACGACAGCATAGAGAGAAGCGTCGAAACCCTGTATCATACGCGCACTTTTTGAACAGCTATGCGGAGACCAAAATGCAGGATTACCAGAGAGAGTTTATCGAGTTCGCGATTGACAAAGAGGTGCTGCGATTCGGCGAGTTCACCCTGAAATCCGGTCGCACCAGCCCCTACTTCTTCAATGCAGGCCTGTTCAACAGCGGCGAAGCCCTGGCCCGCCTGGGTCGCTGCTACGCGGCGGCAATCGAAGAGTCCGGTATCGCATACGATGTTATCCTCGGCCCGGCTTACAAAGGCATTCCACTGGCTGCAGCAACTTGTATCGCCCTGGCCACCGAATTCGATAAAGATGTACCTTACGTATTCAACCGTAAAGAAGCCAAGACCCACGGTGAAGGCGGCAATCTGGTAGGCGCACCACTTGAAGGTAACGTGCTGATTATCGATGACGTAATCACAGCCGGTACTGCAATCCGCGAAGTGATGACCATTATCGATCAGGCTGGTGCTACCCCAGCCGGTACTGTTATCGCGCTGAACCGTCAGGAAAAAGGTAAAGGCGAATTGTCCGCAATCCAGGAAGTTGAGCGCGACTACAACATGCCGGTGGCCAGCATCGTATCCCTCAACGATGTGCTGACCTACCTGACCGAAAAAGGCGGTATGGACGCCCAGATCGCTGCGATTTCTGCTTACCGCACCCAGTACGGTATCTGATCGTTAAAAAAATAGCGCCTAAACCCGTAATTCTGTTGATTTTTTAACATCATGCGTGTTTAATAGCGCCCGTTGCCCGGATAGCTCAGTCGGTAGAGCAGAGGATTGAAAATCCTCGTGTCGGTGGTTCGATTCCGCCTCCGGGCACCACTACTTTAAAGCCTTGTTTTCGAACAGGGCTTTTTTGTATCTGAAGATTACCTAGTCGGTGGTTCGACTGGTTACAACTTCAGGCCTCCGGGCACCAACTTCAAAAGCCTCGCTCTCGTAGTGGGGCTTTGTTGTTTCTGGAGGATAGGATTTTTAACCACCTCTCTGGAAAAGTGGCTAGACCGCCGCTTCGCGGCTAGCTAGTTGCTAGAAAAATCAAAACTTTCCGAGTCGGTGGTTCGACTGGTTACAACTTCAGGCCTCCGGGCACCAACTTCAAAAACCTCGCCTTGTTGCGGGGTTTTGTCGTTTCTGAGGGTCGAAATTTCTTAAGCACCTCTGGAAAAGTGGCTAGACCGCCGCTGCGCGGCTAGCTAGTTTCTAGAAAAAGCCAAAAACCTTTTTAGCTAGTCCTGATGTTCATATCCTCATGCCTCCGGGTAGCAACGTCAAAAGCCTCGCTTTCGTAGTGGGGCTTTGTTGTATCTGGAGAATTGAAATTCTTTATGACCTCTCTGGAAAAGCAAAACTTTCCCAGTCATTGGTTCGACTAGTTTTACATTCAGCCTCCGGACACTACTACTTTAAAGCCTTGCGATAACCCGCAGTACTTTTTTGCTCTGTGGAACCTAACAGCCGGTTTATCGACATAGCCGACATTTAGATTCGGCTAATATCAGGGCTGACTGTGAATCTTCGATTTCTGAAAGGGGACATCTGGAGAAGGTTTGCTTGTCGTTCTTTACAACCGCCGACGATCACTTGAATTAAGTCCCTCTTCGACAGGAAAGCGCACATTTAAGCCGCACTGCAGGTGGGCTTTTTAGCCTCAACTAACGAGTGTAGGTAGAGAAAGAAAGTGCTCGAATAACGAGTTTCGATCTTGCCGCAAGATATCTACAACACTGAGCATTCGTCTTGATAAAGTTACAGCTGACTTGATTGTCACCAACTTAAACTCATATACCGAATCGGCTAAAACCGAGTAGCTGAACATCGGACGCTAATCCTATTTATCGTAGTGAGTATCGAAAATATCGCTGAATACGCCAGTACATCGCTTGAACGCGGTCAGCACCTGAGGGTCAAAATGATCGGGCTTGGTTCGGTCATCGCCCTTGGTGATAATTGACAGTGTCTGTTCATGGTTAAACGCGGGCTTGTACGGTCGTGTACTCCGCAGGGCATCGTATTGATCTGCGATACACATAATCCGGGCAGGGAGGGGGATCGCTTCCCCTTTCAATCCACCGGGGTATCCTCCGCCATCCCAGCGTTCGTGGTGGCCACCGGCAATGTCTGCCGCCATTTGTAGTAAAGGCGAGTCGGACCCCTGCAGTAACTTTTGGCCGATTTCGGTATGAGCCTTCATGATGCGCCATTCATCTTTATCAAGGGGGCCCTGCTTAAGCAACACCGCATCGGGAATAGCCACCTTGCCGATGTCATGCATGGGGGATGAATAGAAAATGGTGTCACAAAACTGAGCCCCCATACCCAACTGCTGTGCCAACTCCTTGGTGTAATAGCTTATCCGCCTGATGTGAGATCCGGTATTCTCGTCCTTATATTCCGACGCCATCACCAATCGCTCGATGGTGTCGATATAACCTTTTCTAACCTGTTCTGTGCGCTTCTGTACCAACGCCTCCAGATGTTCCTGGTGGAGATGGAGGTTCATATGGTTACGCACCCGGGCGCGGACAATGGCCGGGTGGATCGGCTTGGTAATATAATCCTCCCCTCCCTGATCAAACCCTTTGCGTTCATCTTCAATTTGATTCCTGGCCGTGACGAACAATACCGGAATATATTTGGTTCTTTCATTGGCCTTCAACCGCCGGCACACTTCGTAACCGTCCATCTCCGGCATCTCCACATCGAGAAGAATCAGATCCGGCTTGCCGATAGAAAGCGCCTGTTCCAGGGCATCAGGACCATTAGTGGCCGCGCTGATGTGGTAATCGTCCTGTAGCAGGTCTGCGAGAATTCTGATATTTGTCGGAGCATCATCGACAATCAGAATACGTTGTTTGCTGTCAGACATTAACCTCACTCCTTCATAAGTTTCAAACCAAGTTGTTGCGCTATGTCGCCAAGCAGCTCACTGGCTTGCTTATAATTATAGGATTCGATCAGCGATTCCAATTGCCGGATCGGCTGCCCTCCGGCTGTGGCGTCCAAGGCCAGGAGCTGATCCCTGATCTCAGTAAAGGCGGGCTCTGCCCCCATATCGTTAATCGCCAACAGTTTTCCCAATGCATGCAGTCGGGCTTCGAGAGCCACAACATCCACCTCTGCGGCGGCTAACGTCACTGAGCGCTCTTCCGGTTCGGTCGGTAGTGCCGCCTGGATCGCCTCAGATACCGCCTGCAAAGCGCTCGAGGTATCAAGCAACAGCGTGGACGCGGTGCCGGTTTGCTTACGGATAGCAGATTCAAGCGTCTGCGCCTTTTCCTCCACCCCAGTCGCCCCGATCTGGCCCGCTACGCCCCTCAGGGTATGGGCCAGCAATTCAGCCGTTTTAAAGTCACCCGCATCAAGGGCCTGCGAAACCTGGTCCGAAAAGCGCCTATTATCCTGCACAAAATCCAGCAGCAGGCTCTGATAAAGTGCTTTGTTCCCCATCACCCGTCGGAGTGCCACTTTGACATCGACACCCGGGATATCCGATGGCAAATTGTTGACCTGCTCACCCACCTCGGCCGGCATTGGAATATCGTTCGGGGCTTCCTCCTGCTGAATAGGGTCTGGGCTCTCTCTCACCGAACGTTCCAGCTTTGCTGTTTTAGCCAACTCGATCCAACGTATCAGTGCTGCAAACAGGTTGTCGGGATCGATCGGTTTGGTGATATGGTCGTTCATCCCGGCGTCGATAGATTTCTCCCGATCACCGGCCATGGCATGGGCGGTCATGGCAATGATCGGCACCTGTTGATTGACTGAGTCAAGGCTGCGGATCGCTTTTGTGGCTTCGATCCCTCCCATCTCCGGCATCTGGATATCCATCAGGATGGCTTCGTAGGCGCGATCTTTCACCATCGCTAATGCTTCACGGCCATTGCTGGCTATATCCACCTCAAGGCCCGCATTTTCAAGGAGTTCAAGGGCGACCTGTTGGTTAATTTTGTTATCCTCCACCAACAAGATAACAGCCCCATGAATTCTCTTTAATGCATCAATCGCGTCGCTCCGATCGATCCGATGGGGACGGACAGTGACGTTTGGTCTTCCGAATACCTGCATCAATGTATCGAACAGTATCGACCGCCCGACCGGCTTGACCAGCCTGGCTTCTATTTCGGCATATTCTACGTGCCGCATCCGCTCGTCCTGACTATGGGCGGTCGCCAGGATAATTTTGGGGTCCTGGGACAGCGACAAGGACCTGATTTGCCGGGACGTGGCCAGGCCATCCAGGCCGGGCATCTTCAAGTCCAATAAGATAACCTCATAGGGAACGCCGAGATTATCTGCCCTGGCAACCTCGGCGATCGCTGCATCACCGGAGTCAACTTGCGCGACCTCAAAGGTCATGGACTCGAGCATCTTTTCCATAACCTCGCGGGAGGTTTTGTTGTCATCCACTATCAGGGCGTGCAGGCCGCGCAGGTCCGGTTCCGGTATCAGTGGTATGCCCTCTGCCTGATGGCGGCCAAATCTGGCGGAAAAGATAAAGCTGGAGCCCTCACCCAGGGTGCTCTCGACCCGGATCTGGCCACCCATCAATTCACAGAGCTTTTTCGAAATCGTCAGGCCCAGGCCTGTGCCACCATATTTTCGGGTCGTCGAGGTATCCGCCTGGAAAAATGCCTCAAACAGATTATCCCGTACGTCCTCGGAAAGGCCGATGCCGGAATCTTCTACCGAGAACTGCAGAATTGCAGTCGTTTCATCCGCGTGAAGCGTAGAGACAGCCACCAGGATCTGTCCTGTTTCGGTGAATTTAAGCGCATTATTGACCAGATTGATGAGAACCTGCCCCAGACGCAAGGGGTCGCCAACTAAAGCAGTCGGCACTTGAGCATCGAGATCGAACAGCAGCTCCAATCCCTTTTCCTCGGCTCTGGCGCCAACCACGTTGGCAAGATTACCTAACACTTCCTCCAATTGAAAATTGGTGGACTCCATATCGAGTTTGCCCGCCTCGATCTTGGAAAAATCCAGAATATCGTTAACGATACCCAGCAGCGCCTTGGAAGAGGTTTGAACATTACTGATGTATTCGTATTGTTTGGCTGTCAGCTCCGTTTTCAATGCCAAATGACTCATCCCGATAATGCCATTCATCGGTGTACGGATCTCATGGCTCATGTTGGCCAAAAAGGCACTTTTGGCCTGGTTAGCTGCCTCAGCAGACTCCTTAGCCCCGTGCAAATCCTGTTCCGCCTGTTTGCGCTTGGAGATATCCACGACCACGGCCATGTAGAAATCGGGGGATTCTCCCTCTTTCCACAATGGAGAAACACTGAGGGTCACCCAGAAAAAGGAACCGTCCTTGCGTAGGTATCGCTTATCCACAGTATATGAACGGACCTTTCCGCTTTTGAGCCGTTCCATGTTTTCGACATCGGCTGGAAGGTCTTCGGCGTGGGTGATGTCCTGAACCTTCATAGCCAGTAACTCCTCCGGGGAGCAGCCCAGGATATCGCAATATTTCTGATTGACCCGGAGGAACCGGCCACTCGCTGTCTCGAGTAACCCGACTCCCACCGCAGCCTGTTCGAAGATAGCCCTGAATTTTCCTTCGCTTTCACCGAGGGCCTGATGAGCCTTCTTCAGCCCATCTTCGACCTTCAGGCGTTCCTGAACCTCTCTTCTCAGGCTCCGGTTCCAGAATATGACGAGGGCAATCAATAACGACGCACCTGCCAGGACTTGCCAGAGCAAATCATAATCAAATTCGAGCTCAAAGGTGACCGTGACCCACTTGCGGGTAATGGCATTGCGTTCGGCCTCATCAATGGCATCAATCCCCTTCTGAAGGATGCCGGCAAATAGAGGCCAGTCTTTCCGGACCGCCATCGAGAGTTCTACACGGTAGGGGGTTTCGCCCGAAACTTTGATACTCTTATGAAAACCCAGTTCACGCAGAGAATGGCTGGTAGTGAGAATGCTCCCAACATAGGCAAAGACTTCCCCCCGCTGCAATTGTTGCAGAGCCTCCGGCAAACTAGGAGCTTCGATCAGCTCAATGGATGGATGATCTCTTTCAAGCTGCTCTATAATTGCATAATCGGCCACCACCACGACCTTTCTCCCCTCCAACTCCCCAATATCACCGATATACCCGACCTCCTCCCGGGTGAAGATTACCGCTGCACTGGAGAAGTAAGGACGGGAAAAAGAGAGGTGCTCTTCCCGCCCCGGCGTGTGGGCAAGGGCAGTGAACATGTCCAGTTCGCCGCTCATGAACTGTTGCGTCAACTGCTCCCTGTCATCGGAGCGAAAGATCTCAAAATCAACCCCAAGAAGCTCAGACAACCTGGCAAGGTAATCTATGGAAATACCACGAAATTCATTATTCGCGTCAATGAATGAGACCGGAGCCCGCTGTGAATTGGTCCATGCCTGGATCACCGGGTGTTCCTTAAGCCAGGCTCGCTCCTCAGGGGTCAGAGGGACTTCGGGCTTATCTTTATCAAAGGTAAGACTCCACTTACGTTGAATTACTGCTTGCTCTTCTTCTTTCAAAGACACTAACCATTTATTAAAGATCGAGGCCAGCGGCGCCCAATCTTTGCGTATACCCAAGGCCTGCTGGTGATCCCCTAATGACGCACTCCCTATGACCTGTAAATTTATCAATCCTTTATTATTAATTTCATAGGTGGATAAAGCATAACTGCCAATATAGGCATCTACCTTCTGTGTTGCCACAGCCAGCATTGCCTCCATCTTTGATTCATAGATTTCAAGCTGTATTTCCGGATACTTCTTTACTAAAAGATCATGCATGACATAGCCACGCTCAACCCCTACCACTCGGCCCTTAAGGTCGTCCATTGTTTTAATGTTTTTCACTTCCGTGCGTGAAATGATGACCCACGGAGAAGAAAAATAATGATCAGTCATAGCGAAGCGCTGAAGTCGCTCGGGAGTCCGCATCATGGTGGGATGCAGATCGTAAAAGCGGCGGGCTGTTGCAATATCATGGACAGACTCGAGAAAGGGCATTTCGCTGGGGAGGAATTCAATCGATATGCCGAGATGCTCACCAAAAAGGCGCAGATAGTCCATTGATATACCTTGTATCTGCGGAACAACGAACATATAAGGAGGATACTGAGTAACACGCACACGAACAGTATGTTTTTCATCAAGCCAGGCTTGTTCTTCTGCAGATAAATTAATTCTCTGTTCATTCTCGGTTAGTTCAAACGTTGGATCATCGATCCATTTCTTACGTAGCTTATTATAAGTTCCATCATTAATGACTTCCGACAGGCCCTCATTAAGCAATGCGAGTAACTCGTCATTTCCCTCTTTTACGGCAAAGGTAAAATAGTGTTTATATTTGTCGATCGTTAGCGCCGGAACAACATTGGTAGTGCTGAATTTCTTTAGCATATGCTTGCCAACAAGCTCCGGAGTAATGATTGCATCATACTTTCCCTCAGAAAGGAGCCTGAAGGCTTGCTCGAAAGTATCGATGATTATGACGCGTGTTGAGATCTGTTCCCGCCTGATAAATTCTTCTGAGCTATCTGCTTTTTTCACCATCACCTGCATTTCGGCAAGATCATCTAATGTCCTGATTCGATTATCCCCTGCTCTCACGAAGACCATTCCATTGCTGAATAAATAAGGGACACTAAAATCAAATTCAGCCTCTCTCTCCGGCGTTCTTCCAACCGATGGCAGCACATCTATGGTGCCTCTGGCCAGCTCCTGTTTGATCTCTGCCCAAGGGACGACATCAAACTCAACCGCCAGACCTACCGCATTAAGGCTCGCCCTTAAGAGCTCAACAGAAAACCCATCCGCCTCTCCAGACTTATTTGCACCAGACAAGGGAAAATAGTCAAAATCTGATGCCGACTTTATAGGAGACAGTGACCGCCGAATGGGATCAGCGGCAGGAGGACGATAGATAAAACCCTCCAGAATTCTGTCATGATTAGCAGGAGCCAATTGAAGATCGGCGTAGGTATTCGCGATATTCTGGACGATTCTGGGGCTGACACGACCAAGCTCTACCAGATCCAACAGGATCAGTGCCTGGATAATGGCGGCCTCGTATTTGAGATGGTCTCGAATTTTTCCGGGGGCATACTTTTCAAGAATCATATCGATGGTCTCATCGATATGCTCTAAAGAATATTCCCAGCCACGCAGGGTTGCCCGCCGGAAAGCAGCTACCTGTTCTGGTTTGTTGGTTAAAAACTGCTCTGAGGTAAACAGGGAGTCACCGATAAAGTTCACCCCATAGTCGATAGCCTGAAGCAGACGAACCGGCGTGCCTCGCTGGCGAAATGTATAAGGCTGATTAGCAATGCTGCCATTCATTGCCACAATGTCTCCGGTAATCAGCTTATCCATTGCCGTCTTGTCCTTGGACTGAATATTCAGGCTTTGTGGGGCAATGCCTTCACGGGCAAACATCGCCATAAATTCGGCGCTTTGCGGTGCGTTGAGCATGATAGGTTCGCCAACAAGGTCAGCGGGAGAGACGATGTCTCTTTTGGCATCAATCATTAAGGCTTGCTGCGAGCGATGAAATATCACCGCCAGAAGCACGAAAGGCTTGCCTTTGAGTCTCTCGAGTATGACCTCTGAGGCCAGCACGCCAAAATCGGCTTCGCCAGAGGCCACGACACTGGCCACGTCGATACCAGGGCCGCCAGGCACTATATTGACGCTCAACCCTTCCTCGGCATAAAAGCCCTTTTCCATAGCCGCGTAGTACCCGGCAAACTGAAACTGATGCTCCCATTTGAGCTGCAGGGTTATTTTCTCCGGGGATGATGCTGCCGGAGTATCAGCTAAGGCTGGCCACGCTAGCGCTAACAGCAATAACGATAGCAGTAGCAGCCAAAAATGTTGAATTGGTTGCCTATACATATGGCTGCCCACGATTGAATGGGGTCTGCGAACAAGTACAGAGCCTCTAAACTGACGAGAAGACGACCCAGCTGCTGGAGGCTTGTTTTCAGGTTCGTGAGGATAGTATAGCTAATAGCGTTAACTTCCCCCGATGGAAATGGATGCTGCAGATCTCAGACACGACTCAGCCTGTCTACTGGTAACAGTACTGTTCTAGCATCGACGCCAATGTGAATTTTCATGCCGAAATGCCAGAGGTTGGCCTTCTTCATCTGGTGCATCTCTGGATCACGCTCACCCGCCTTGTTCCTGGTGGAGCCAGACCACCGCTGCGAAATCAGCTAGTTGCCAGAAAAATCGAACAACCTCAAGCGACGACAATCGTCAGCAGCAGCGCGCCCAAAATTGCTGTGATAGTTTCTTGATACTTTTATTAAGCTCTCGTGATATCTCTTTATAAACAAACCCTTACACTGCAACAAGTCGATATGGACTGACTAATCTCCCCCTAACAACACTATGTCTCGTTGCGATCCGGATCATCGATCGAATAGTAATAGGCATGCAAAAATGGAATTTACAGCATGAACAATATCAAAAGACGTTTTGGCATCAGTATGGTCGTCGCGCTGGCCGCAACTGGCCTGAGCACATCTGCATTGGCAAATGATGGATTATATATTGGCGGGCATCTTCAAAGCTCAACGCTGTCCCATAGCATAGAGCGCAATACCGGGGATGCTTCCAACCCGAGCATAACCAGCTTTGCTGAAGAAACCGATGCGGGTCTGGGCCTGCACCAGGGTTACAAGCACCACCTGGGCAGCGATACTTTTGTTGCAGCGGAGCTGTTCTACACCGATGAAAACACCAGCACGACCAATATCAACAACATGCTGCAAACCATAGTTGACCTGAATTCAACTTACGGCATCAATGTAAAAGCCGGCTTTGATGTCACCGACAAGTTTTCGTTATATGGCATCGTGGGCGCTACCGCATTGGATATCGACCTGCATAACAGCTACCCCTTCGCTCCGCCAATGCGTAACGGCAGTACAAGTGAGGTCGATTTGGCATTGGGCGCCGGTTTTGAATTTGCGTTGGATAAGAACTGGTCTGTGAAAGGCGAATATACCCGGATTAATGATGTCGATTTCACACCACTGCCAGAGGTCGCCGTTCCCGGAAAAATTAATCCAAATGAACTGGACTACGACAACATGAAAATTGCGATCAGCTATTCCTTCTGAATAACAGTATTAGTGCCAGCGTCGATTGCCTGCTTTACAAGCAATCGACGTTGCTCTTTAGTCATCATAACCTACAACAAAACAGCTCATACAAAAAAAGCCTGGTACTGCTTTGGTGTGACTGCCAGGCGCTTCTTGAAGTTACGCTGGAAGTGGCTCTGATCGGCGAAACCCAGCAGGCTTGCAGTATCCACCAGGCTGTTACCCTGCTGCAGCAGGAATTTTGCTTTTTTGATCCGTTGATCCAACTGAAAGGCGTGGGGAGACTGGCCGTATTTCGCTTTAAAACTACGGATCAGATGGTAGCGGCTCAATCCTGATTGTTCTGAGAATTCGTCGAGAGAGAGGTTCGCTTCAAGCCGGTCCATGATCATCTCTTTCACCCGTTGAACCCGATAGCTATCGGGGGTTTGCGCATCTTTCGCCCGACAAAAACCAGGCATAAAACGCTCTTCAAGAAATTGAATCAACAGACTCTCTGCCTGCAAGGGATTAGTTTCTGCCAGCAAGCTTTCAAACAGCGAATCAAAAGCCCGGTAGGTTGCAGGATCATTCTCAAACAGATCGTGGAATGGCAGATAATCCAGGCCATGAGTATTCAGCATCTCTTGTTGCAGCTGACCGATCCAGGCGGTATCAACAAACAGCATTCGGTATGACCAGCTGCCTGCTTCGGGGTTACAGGAATGCGCATCGCCGGGGTTAATGGTGACTGTAGTACCGCTACTGACAAGGTTTCGCCGGTTCAGGTTGAGATAATCCGCCTGTCCTGCATCGATTACGCCAAAAGAAAATTCATCGTGAGAGTGGGTGTGATAACAGGCACTGGAACGATCAGCACGGCGCAGCTCGACAAACGGCAGCGCCTCACTTCTTTTTAAAAAGAGTGTCTGATCTCTGGTCACCTGTGCTCTCCCCTATTGATTAACAAAAATTGTAAGCACAGTACTGCTCAGTAGCAAGCCCATCACAATATTGAAAGCTACCTGATAGCGTGCATTGGCCAGCAGTTTACGAATCAGATGGCCGATTGCGGCCCAGCTTCCGACGCCAACAAAACAAACCACAAAAGAGATCAGGCAGAACACCAACAGGTACAGTGTAGCGGGAGAATTGGCCACCACAAACAGACTGACACCCGACATCGAAACCAGCCAGGCTTTAGGGTTCAGTCCCTGAGCCAGCGCGCCTTCCAGCATACTGGGAGGGCTTTTCTCAGTCGTAGTGTCATCACTTAGCGGCTTAGCCGTCGCTATTTTATAGGACATATACAGCAGGAAAGCACCGCCCAGATACTGCAGGGTTGCGGTTATCTGGGGGTAAGCTTCCAACACTTCATTCAGACCGACCCCCACCAGAAAAACAATCAGGGTATAGGCGACAGTCGCCCCCAATACATGGGGCAAGGCCCGCATAAAACCGAAGTTCGCCCCTGCCCCCGTGGCAATAATATTAACCGGTCCGGGAGAGATTGCGCCGATCAGCGCAAATATAAACATAGAAATAAACACCGACAAAACACAGCTCCCACTGAGATACAAAGACTCGTTAATATAAACGCAGTTCTCAGTCAGTTATTGAACAATATTGCGCTCCGTCAAAGCCTCCTTATTTTGCGCAGCATCATAGCCTCGGCACAGTGACCCGGTGCTACACTGAATAGCTGATACTGAAGAGTTAATCAGGTAAAGGGATACTCCTATGGCAGGGCATCTGGCCAGCAGAATCTACGACCAGTTCAGACGCATTAATCGCAACCTGATCGGTTTAGTATTTTTATTACTAACACTGCAACCGATTCCGGCAGCAGCTATTGAAGTAGATGAACTGATTCGCCACATCGACAGGTTATGGCGCGGCGAAACATCCCAGGCCAGCATGACTATGCAGGTCAAGACCTTACGCTATGAGCGCACTATGACCATGGAAGCCTGGTCCCGGGGTAAAGATTACTCTCTGGTGGTTATCCGCCAGCCGGTTAAAGACCGGGATATCGCCACCCTCAAAGTCGAAGCGAATATCTGGAACTACCTGCCGAAAATAAACCGGGTTACCAAGATCCCCTCAAGCATGATGTCCGGTTCCTGGATGGGCAGCCACTTCACCAATGATGACCTGATCAAAGAGAGTACTTTCGAAGACGATTACCGCTCTGAGATAACCTTTGAAGGGCTCAGGGAAGACACCCTAATGTACGAGATCACCTCACTCCCAAAAGAGGATGCTGCCGTGGTCTGGGGTAAAGTTATTATGCAGCTTGAGCAAACCAGCCTGGTGCCTGTCAGGGCACTCTATTACGACGAAGATAATATCCTGATCCGCACCTTGCGCTTCGACCAGCCCCGCGAGATAGGGGAACGCATAGTGCCGATGCGATTAAGCCTGACGCTACAGCAAAAACCCGATGAATCGACGGTGATTGTGTATAACGATATCGCCTTCGGAGTCCCTCTGGAGGAATCCTTCTTCTCTTTACAAAACCTGCAACGCCGGCGCTAGCCTATGATAAGCCAGCCTCCAGCCCCTGCCCCTGCCCGGCAAAGCATTCCGATCATATTCTTTATGGCCTGGCGCAATATATGGCGTAACCCGGTTCGCAGTGCCCTGACCATCTCAGCGCTGGTCGGAGGCTTAGTGATGATGGTGCTTTATTCGGCCCTGCTGGAGGGAATGATGCGCCAGATGGTGCGCCATGCCACCGAGATATCAACCGGTCATATTCAGATTCACCGCCAGGCTTTTGCCGCTGATCAGGATCTCTACGCCACGTTGCCTTCAAGCTACCTGACGACGCTGGAACAGCAATTCCCTCAACTCAGTATCACCCCGCGGCTTTATTCATCTGCTCTCGCCAGTTCAGCACAAACATCTACAGGCGTGATGATCAGGGCGGTCGATCCGCAGCGGGAAGTGTTAGTCACCAGCATGCTGAAACATATTCGCGAGGGCAAAGCAGAACTTGGCATTGCCGACCCAGATACCGCTACGACAGAGGCCCCCGGCCTTAGCCGTTATAACCTGATCATCGGGGCTAAGTTAGCCCGTAATATGAACCTGAGCCCCGGCAGTGAACTGATTCTGGTCACCCAGGCTGCCGATGGCAGTATCGGTAACGCCCTGTTCCGTGTTGCCGCAATACTTAAGCCGCTAGAGCCAAACTTTGACCGGTCCGGCGTGCTGATGTCTGTCGAGGCCTATCAGCAACTGATGTATCTGGAAAACGGTTTTCATGAGCTGGTGATTAAACTTACCGATATAAACCAGCTTGAGAGCGTGCAAAAAAAGCTCAATACAGCACTGCAGAGCTTGCAAGCAGATCAGCCACTGGATCAACTGGGGGGCAATACCAGAGTTCGCAACTGGCGCCAGCTGACACCGATGGTGGCTGATATGCTGGAGTTGAGCCAATCGATGATGCTTCTCATCGGCCTGATTATTATCGGCCTGGCCTCCATGGGTATTCTCAACACTATGCTCATGGCGATCCATGAACGCAGTCACGAATTCGGTATTCTGCTGGCGATCGGTATGAAACGCCGCCTGTTGCTCCTTATGGTGTTGTTCGAAACGCTACTGCTGGCGCTGATTTCAGCATTGTTCGGTAGCCTCGCCGGTTTGGCAATCACCCGCTATTTAGAACCCCGCGGGATCGATTTCAGCCAGACCATGCCGGACGGTTACGACTGGGCCGGTATGGTCTTCGAGCCGGTAATGGATATTTATCTTGAACCAAGTCATATAGTCAGCGCCTGCCTGCTAATGATCGCGGTTTCGCTGATCACCTCGTTAATCCCATGCTGGAGTATCGTCCGGCTCAAGCCGGTGGAGGTGATGCGGTGAACCGACAAAACGACGATAAACAGTCAGGCTATCAACAAACCGGTCATCCACAATCCGACCAGCAGCAAGCCAGCCACTTCCCGATTGCTGTAATGATGCGACTTGCCTGGCGCAATCTGTGGCGCCATCGCAAGCGAACCCTGATCACACTCAGCTCAATCGCGGTCGGCTTCGGTCTGGCAGTGCTGTCTATCGGCTTAGGCGACGGCAGCCACAACTCAATGGTGCGCAACGCAATAAAACTGGGCGAAGGGCATCTCACGATTCAACCCCGGCATTACATCGAAGCACCGGCTAATTATAAATATCTGGTCGACGGACAACTGCTGGCAAACACGCTTGAAGAACTCACTATTGCAGGGCGTTATGAGCCCCGAATCTCACTACAGGTATTGGCCAGCACGGCGAATAATTCCACCGGCGCAGCTCTGGAAGGTATGAATCCGACAACCGATCAGCGAGTCGCCATGCTCAGACCCCGGCTGATCGAGGGCCACTGGCTTAACCCAGGAGACCAACGCGGCATCATAATCGGTAGCGGAATGGCCCGAAAACTGAAAGCCAGAATCGGCAGTAAAGTGGTTTTAATGGCCGGCACACAGGGCGGCGATTCCCAGGCACAGCTGGGCCGGGTACGGGGCATTTTTGCGGCCCAAATGGAGGAGGTGGATAACTTCCTGATTCTCTCCGATATAGAGTTTTCCCGTTACTTCCTGAGCGGCGAAGGTGCTGATGTGAAACGCCAGCCGGTAACCCGTTTTGCAATTTTCCTGGATGATCCCGACCGCACAGATCTTTGGCAGGCGAAGCTCAACGCGGTGATCGACAACGATCAGGTTGCGGTACTTAGCTGGCAACAGATGATGCCGCAACTGGTGCAATTCATCGTCATCGACGACGCCGGTAACTATATCTTTCTATTGTTGATACTGATCATGGTGATATTCGGTATCGTCAACACGGTGCTGATGAGCGTGTTGGAGCGGACCCGTGAGTTTGGTCTGCTACGGGCGCTGGGGCTGAGTCGCCATCATCTGCTGCTATTGGTTATCTGTGAATCGATCTTATTAAGCCTGCTGGCACTGATCGCAGGCTGGCTGGTCGGGGGTGGCGCGCATCTCTGGTTTTCACTGCATGGCATCGATTTTTCGGCTCTGATGGGGGAAGGAAAAGGCACCGCAATAATGGGCACTTTTATGGACCCGGTAGTATTTACCGAGCTGTCATGGCATCGGGTATTACAGCTGAGCATAATCATCTTTAGCGCGACTCTGTGCAGCGGTATCTATCCGGCTATTAAAGCGGCCAGAATCACCCCGGTAGAGGCACTTCGGACATGAGCATACACTGCAGCAACAAGAGCAACGGAGCGAGCCTATGGCGCTACTAACACTGCAGGGCGTAACTAAACACTACCGGCAAGGAGAGATCGACGTCGCTGCCCTGCGCGATATAAATCTGCAGGTCGATAAGGGCGAGTTTGCCGCGCTGGTCGGCCCCTCCGGGTCAGGTAAGACCACCCTGCTGAATATTATCGGTGGCTTAGATGCTCCGACCGAGGGCAGTACTCTGCTGAACGGTACCGATATCGGTTTGCTCAAAGATTCCGAGCTATCCAGTTTTCGCCTGTTCCAACTCGGTTTTATTTTTCAGGCATATAATCTGGTGCCGGTATTAAGCGCACTGGAGAATGTTGAGCTGATCATGGTACTGCAGGGGCGCCCTGCCGCTGAACGACGGCAGCGGGCCAGACATTATCTGGAATTAGTCGGGCTGCAACAGATGATGGATCGCCGCCCCGCCGCCCTCAGTGGCGGTCAGCAGCAACGGGTTGCAGTGGCCCGGGCGCTCGCCGCAGGACCCCGTCTGGTACTGGCAGATGAACCTACCGCCAACCTCGATTCGGAGAACGCCACCGCCCTGCTAGATATCATGCACCGCCTCAGCCACGAAGAACAAACCACCTTTATCTTCTCCACCCATGACCCCAGAGTCATGGCCCGTGCCGAAAGGATCATCACCCTGCATGACGGAACAATTGTTGAAGATGAACAGATTGATCAACCCCATGCCGCACCAGTTTAGTTTTTCCCTGCTGACGTCCACAATGGTGCTGATCCTTACTCCGTTGACGGGCCTGAGCGCCGCAGACCTGACTGGGCGCGTCTCAATACTAGGCAATGTCGCCTGGCCGGAACAGGGGGATATCGGCGATGCACACCGCACCACCGCTGATCAGCAAAGCCTGCGTCTGATGCTGGATGACTATAGCGATAGCACCGAATGGTCGCTGCACCTGAAAACCCTGCGGCAGCACTTTAACGGTCTCAGCACTGCTGCACCTACAGCCCCGCAGCAATTCCGCCTCCATTCTCTGGCAGGCGAGTTCCTCAACGAAACACCTGATGACAGCTATACCCGGCTCGTCTATGAATTCGACCAGGCGGTATACCGCTGGCGCTCGGAGCAGACCACGCTGAGTCTGGGACGGCAAGCCATCGAGTGGGGCAGCGGCCGCTTCTGGCAACCCCTGAACGTATTCGGCGCATTCGCACCCACCGACCTGGATACCGATTATAAACAGGGCATCGATGCTGCAACTCTACAATGGTATCCCTCCGCTTTCGCCTCACTGACTGCCGCTTATATCCCTGGCCCTGCAGATGACAACACGAGTAAAGATAGCGCCGCCGCTTATTACCGTGGTCTGATTGGCGACCGCGCCGAACTATCCCTGTTGGCCGGGCAGGTACTGGGCAACAACCTTCTGGGCGCAGCATTAGAAAGCGACTGGGCCGGCATCGGCTGGCGCATCGAAGGCATCCATTACGATCTGGATAATAGAGAAGACGCCGGAATATTCTGGATCGCGGGTGCTGATTACCAGTTTGAAAA
Organism: Amphritea sp. HPY; assembly: GCF_050870985.1. Lineage (NCBI taxonomy): Bacteria > Pseudomonadati > Pseudomonadota > Gammaproteobacteria > Oceanospirillales > Oceanospirillaceae > Amphritea > Amphritea sp. HPY. The sequence goes on from NZ_CP194015.1 coordinate 4,150,924, forward strand.
TGGCATTCTCGCCACCGCCGAGTGGTATCACAATGATCTGGGCAGTAGCACCGAAGCCGGCCTGGCGACAGTACAAACCACTGAACTGATCAATGCAGGCATACAACCCTATTTCGGTAAACGGGTACTGGGGCTATCCCTTAGCAAAGACCTAACGCCACTGCTTCGTGGCAGTTATACCCTGCTGGTTAGTCCCCTCAACGACAATGAAAGCCAGCACCAATACTCAACCCTGCAGCAACTTAACCTGAGCTACTCACTGAGTAATGACTCGGTACTACTGCTGTCACTGCTCACCACCAGCGGTGAAGGGCTTAACGGACAACAGAAGGTCCAGTCTGAGTTCGGACACATCCCAACAGGGGCTGTTGTTCGGTGGCGAGTGTATTTTTGAGTTGGTTGCTGTGGGTATTTCACTAACGCAGTAAAAAGCAGGAAGTCGCTAGAACGTCGCTGCGCGACTCGCTAGAAAAAACGGGCAGGCCTTTTTAGTTTGTTAGAGTCGCTATGCGGTAACTGCTAAAACCGGCTCGAATAACCTCTTGCAGCAATGCATCTTCGACGTTGAAACCATCCTCATTGCTCAGCAGTAGATGTTCAGCGGTTCGATCTGCAAACGCTTGTATTACACCGTCCTGCTCGACAAGTATTCCACGATTCTGATCCTGCAGATAATCGACACATGACTGCCAGATTTTCTCGCTGACCCGGCTAAAACCGTCAGCGCGTTTGGATAAACACGAGGAACAGACTCGGACATCAAGCATTAGATATACCATTCAGCTGAAATAGATAGGACTAGTGTTATATCTCTTTCTGCTACATTTGAATAGTTTAGAAACTTTGGGGTTGTCTGGCTTTTTCTAGATACTAGCTAGCCGAACCTGTTCGGCGGTCTGGCGAGTCGAGCAGCGACGTTCTAGCCACTGCGAAGCTACGCTTCGCCGGGTTCAGTTAATTCATAATTCGCAATCATCCGCTGCAATCTTGGCCGCGACACCCCAAGTATTTCGCAGGCTTTACCACGGTGCCAGCTGGTACGTTCGAGAACTTGTTCAACGTGATAGCGCTCCATATCCTGCAGACTGAGGCTGGCAGTCTCTTCTGCTGCAGCGGGTACTGCGAGTTCCACACCTTCACTCAGATGCACAGGCAACAGGTCCTGAGTAAGGACATCACCCTTGCACAGCGCTACCGCCTTGGTGAGCAGGTTTTGCAGCTCCCGCACATTACCCGGCCAGTGGTAGGTATTGATACAGCCCATCGCTTCCAGCGAAATAGTATTCACCCTCCGACCGAGATCTTTATTGATCCCGCTCATCAGGGTTTGTACCAGCTCTACCAGATCAGATTTACGCTCCCGCAAAGGCGGCAGGTGCATATTGACGATCTGCAGGCGGTAGAACAGGTCTTCCCTGAATGCGCCTTTTGCCATCGCCTGCTCCAGATTAACATTGGTCGCGGCGATAATCCGCGCATTGGTGTGTTGCGGCTGACCAGCGCCAACCGGTGTAAACTGACGCTCTTGCAGCACCCGCAGCAGTTTGGCCTGAATTGATGGCGACAACTCCCCCACTTCATCGAGAAACAGGGTGCCATCACTGGCCAGCTCAAATTTACCAAGCTGATCTTTAACCGCACCGGTAAAAGATCCCCGCTTATGGCCGAACATTTCGGACTCCAGCAGGCTATCCACCAGCGCAGCACAGTTAATTGCGACAAAAGCGCCGTTACGCCGGTCACTGGCGTTGTGTATCGCCCGCGCCACCATCTCTTTACCGGTACCACTTTCGCCGGTAATCAGCACCGAAGCTGTAGTATCTGCAACCCGGCCAATGGTTTTAAAAATTTCCCGCATGGCACTGCTGGAGCCCACCAGGTTGTATTCGCCATAGCCGGTATCCAGCGGGATATCGATACCGCTATCCGACTGCTGTTGCTGGTATTGCAAGGCGTTAGCCACAGCCTGATCGATCTCATCCAGATCCAGTGGCTTATGAATATATTCATCAGCACCCTTCTGCATCGCTTCGATGGTGCTGCTCATGTCATGGAAAGCGGTAATCATGATGATTCGCAGGTCTGGCAGCTGTTGCTTAAACAGTGGTAAGCCTTCCAGACCACTCATTCCGGCCATACGGATATCCAGGATCATCACGTCCGGATTGTCGCCACTAAGGTGTTCCAGCGCCTCTTCTACTGAGTGACGAATCTGTACCCCGTGAGCCTGACTCTGAAAGTGCATCTCCAGTGTTCGGCAGATAGCGTTGTCATCATCAACGATCAGTATCGTACTCATGCTTGCATCTCTTCCTTAACAACCTCAGCAATGATCTCTGCAGGTAATAGTACTACCGCCCGGGTACCGCTTTCAGCCATCGGTTCCAGTCGAACCTGCCCGGTATGCTGTTGAATAATCCGTTGCACAATTGCCAGTCCCAAACCGGTGCCTTTTGCCTTAGTGGTGAAAAACGGTTCAAACACTTTGTCGCAGATACAGGGATCGATAGTGCTGCCATTATTGCTGATAGCGATCTCTAGTTTGTGCCCCTGATCGCTGAACAGCAGCCGGGTTTTCAGCGCCACCCTGGCGATCTGGCTCTCGTTGGCTTCAGCCGCCTGAATCGCATTAACCACCAGGTTCTGGATCGCCTGACGTAATTTCACCGGATCAGCATAGATCCGTGGCAGGTTATTATCAAAATCCTGATCGATAAACACATTGCGATCCTGAATCAGCCGTAGCTGGCCCATGACCACCTGCTCCAACAGTTTATTGATCGATAACCATTCCTGACGCAACTCATCGGGCCGGGCGTAGGTCAGCATATCTTCCAGAATACCTTCCATATGGCGGATCTGATCTAATGATATCTGACACAGTTCGCGGCTGCCGCTATCCAGATCAGGTTTACGGCTGGTCATCTGCAGCCCCACTTTGATCGAGCTCAGAGGGTTACGCAGGTCATGGGCTACCATATTGGCCATCCGCCCTACTGCGGCCAGCTGTTCATTACGGACCCGTTCCTTGGTTTCCTGCTCCAGCTCAACCTGTAAGCGCTTCTCTTCGGTGACATCCTGCTTTACGGCGATATAAGCCAGGGTTTTACCCTGACTATCCCGTACGGGAGAGATCACTACGCTCTCCCAGAATAACTCACCGCTTTTCTTACGATTATGGAATTCTCCCTGCCAGATTTCCCCCTTGCGCAGCAGTTGCCACAGTTCCAGATACTGGTCATCACTGGTATAGCCGGATTTAAGAAAGCTAGGATTTCTTCCCAGCACTTCCTCGGGACGATAGCCTGTCAGATTACAAAATGCAGGATTAACGTAGGTAATACCACCCTGCGTATTGGTCATCATCACCGTATTTGCGCTCTGCTCCACCGCCTGAGTCAGCAGGCGAATCTCTTGTTCGGCCTCTAATCGCGCGGTAATATCTTCGCCCACCAGCGATATCTGCTCCACGAAGCCGTCACTGTTTTGCTGCAGGGTACAGGTCCAGGCCAGTGTCAGGCTAGCCTGCTCACGGGTCAGAATATTCCCCTGGTAGGGCGCAGCCACACGCTGCCCGGAAAAGGTCTCGTTGATCTGTTTACTGTCCCCCAGTTGATACTGCTTGGGAATAAACATCTGCAGCCAGTTCTGACCATCAACTTCGCTACGCTGATAACCGGTAAGTGCCAGGAAATGGTCGTTACAAAAGCGGATGCGACCATCCCGGTCCAGTGACACTGCCGCCAGTTCGATCTCTTCCAGCAGGTGGCGGAAGCTGCGCTCGTAAGCATTATGCTCCTGTACCTGCTGGTGCCGGTATTGATGCCGGGCATGCAGAATCGAAATCCCTATTATCATCAATGCGATCAGGCCGTAGAGTGGCAGATTGGTATAGGCAAACTGCATATTCACCTGCCGTAACGCACCCTCATTGAGAATGGTAAAGATCTTCCACTGATTGTTCCCTATCGCCTGATCCACATCCAGCGAGGAGAATGAAAAAAAGCTGTTCTTGAATAGAATCTGCCCCAGCGGGGTCTGATTTATTTTCTGCCACAAGTCCGGTGACTTTTCAGCCAGCGGATTAGTGTTACTGAAGGTCACCCGGTTAGTCTCCGCCTGGGGGCGAATCAGGCTGAAACCATTACTGCTGAGCAAAGCGATGGCATCGGCCGCAATAGCAGCATTACCCCAGACCTGTTCAAACAATTCTGCTCCATTCAGGTTCAGTACGACAATACCCCGAACCTTGTTGCCCTGACGTACCGCCGCCGCGACCCGCAACGTAGGATTATTTTCCTCGACTCTGCCTTGCTCAACATTAAGATCGAACGGCGAGATATACACCTCACCGGAATTCAGAGTCATTCCCTGCTGAAAATAGTAACGTCCCGATTTATTCTGCAACCGGCCCGGGGGTACAGCGACCAACCCACCCACATTATTGATCCGCACCACTTCCCGGCCACTGGCATCGATATAACGCAGTTGAGCATACGCGGGCTTGTGACTGGCAAAGCGCAGGAAATAACCGGTCAGATCGCGGGCCAGAGGCGATTCCAGACCGACACTACTGACATGATCCGCCAGAATATGGGCATCAGAGGTCATCTCACGTAGCCGGGTATCCATCATCTGATGGGTCAGCTCAGTGGTGGCCTGCGCTTTCTGCAAAATCAGGTCTGATTCCTGGTCCAGGGTGATTTTATAGTGCGCCGCCAGCAGCAGGCACAGCACTGCGATCCCCGGCAAGAGAGTCTTAAATGCGTCGGGCAGATATTGCCTGAGCCGGGGGGTATCAGTTTTGTTATAGGTCATAGAGCGATAGTTTACAGCTGCTCCGCCAGAATAGTCAGCATCTGCAGCGCTTTTGGCCGCTGTTCCGCAAAATCAGGCTCCAGAATCGGCTGTAATAACTGCTGCGCAGCGACTTGCGGGTCAAGCTTTGCCACAGTTTTCGCGGCAGCCGCAGTCAACGCGCTGTTACCTAATCCAAGATCGACGATCTCGGCAACTTTCTCTTCTGCCTTTTCGTGACTAAGGAAGGTAAATGCCGCCAGCACTACACCATCAACCGGATCCTGCAGGCAAGCTTTAACCCCGTTCAGCACGCTTTGCGGTGCTGGTTTATGCTGCCACACCAACTCCCCGGCCTCACCTTTAACCTGCTTAAAGAATAGCTGCTCCAACGCCCGAATCGACTCGATACGTACATTGCTTTCTTCATCCTGCAGCGCCTGAGTCAGAATAGGCATCGCGGTGCGATGGCCCACCAGCCCTAAGGTACGGGCAGACAGCTGACGAATCTGATCGGTACCGCCGAGCAACAGCGTTGACAGTGGCCCCACCACTTTAGTCAACGCTTTAAGCTTTGCATCACGCGCGGCAATCTGACCCAGGCTATTGATCGTTTCCTGCAGGATCTGTGGTTCGGTTTCCAGTAACAATAGCAGCAACCGCTCTACGGCTTCTTCGTTAACAATCTTACCCAACGCCCGGATGGCCAGAATCTGATTGGTATAATCCGGCAGCGGCGCAATTTTCTTCCGGCTCAACTTCAGCTTTTCACCACTATCCAGATGACCAACAACTATATTGCCAAACTCATCCATTTCGTCTGGCAGCTCATCGACCATCTCCCGAATATGTTCACCCAGGCCACTATCCTCTGTTGCAGTGGTGGTTTGCAGGGCAGCCTGAATATTAGCCTGGTTGATCGCGTCCAGAGTCGAACGGGGGGCGCTGTTGTTGACCTGCTCCAGCTCCTCTTCGGTCGGATAGGCGTCACCGAACTGGGCCATGATCGCCGCCATCCGGTCATTCTCAGATGGCTCTTTCTTCGGCAGTTCAGCCTCACCTGAATCATTCACCATGACGCAAGGGATCATACCCTCTGCCGGTTCTTCGCTTTCAACCTCAGCCAGCAGTTGCTCCTCACTGACCTGCTGATCATTCAGGCACAGCTCAAGTAATTCCTGGGCGGCAATGCCCGTGTGCTGCGCTGGCAGTTGCGCCAGTGCTGCAAGCGCCTCTAATACGATCTGGCGCAAAGCAGCGTTATCTTCATTTAACAATCGGTTTAGCGGCACCAGATAATCACGATGATTTCCGGCCAGCGCCTTAAGTCCGTTAACCAGATTACAACGGCTACTCAATGGCAGTGAATCATCCAGCAGTCGCTGTAGCAGCACCTCTTTCGCCTCTGCCACCGGGACGGTCTGCAACAGCAAAGCTGCCGCCTCTACTTCGGCGGCATTGTCAGAAGCGATACCCTGACGAATCGCTTCAATCAACGCAGGTTCCGGCTCCGAACCTGCTGGCAGCATGCGGCTTAAAGCATTCAATAGCAGCGCCCGCCCTTCGGCATCCAGTGTTGGCAATATCTGGGTCAGCTTTTCCGGCGAGATATGTTTAAGATGGTGTGCCTGTAGCTGTTTCAGCATCGACTCCGCCGCCGCCAACGCCTGGCTACGTACCTCAGCCAGAGGGTCATTCAGAAGTTGCACCAGATCGATAAAGTATTGCTTTGCCTGACGCTGTCCAAGGGCTTCTGCTGCCATTCCCCGAATATCACCGCTTTCGTTACGTAACGCTTTAAACAATGCAATCAGGCTGTTTTCACACTGAGCATGGCGCAGCGCTGCCGCAGCACGGCGGGCAAGGCGGGCATGACTCCCCTGTAGCAACTCGATTACATAATCGACCCCTTCCTCGCCACAGAGAGTCAAAGCCCTTAACAGGTCTGACTCAATATCCAACGGTTCCTCAGACAACACTTGCTTAAGCACTGATACCGCTTCCGGACGCCCCTGGTTAGCCAGTGCATTAATCGCATTCAGCTGAATATCCCACCAGTCGTCCCAGTCAGACGGAAAATCAGCATTGTTTTGGGATGGGTTGCCCAACGCCCATGACAGCAGTGCTTTATGGGCCCGTTCATCATCCAGCTGAGCCAACGCATTGGCGGCGGAGACTTTGGCATCCCCTTCCGGGTGTTGCTCCACAACTTCGACCAAACGCGGAATCGCTTCATCCCGCTTGAGTTGGGCCAGGGCATCGGCGGCGTCGATACAAACATCCGCATCTTCATGATAGAGGCAATCCAACAGCGGCTGCAGGCTGCCCTCAACCCGAATCTCCCCGGCTGCCCGGGCAGCATAGCAACGATCCGCTTCATCGCCATGCTGGAGTAAGTGGCTTAATACCTGATCTAACTGTTCGCGAACCTGTAGTGACATAACGTATTACCCCATAAAGCAGATGCCGGTCCGGTATCACCGCGCCGACTTTAAATATCTGATTATGACCCGTTGCCAGCAGACTCAATATCACTGCCGCTAGCAACCGATCCTGAGCAGAAAGTTCAGCTAATTATTTTCTGCTGCTTCCTGCCCTGCTGTACAACCTCTGTCCTATCGACGCGATTATTGAACGTTTCGTTCAACAGCCTTCTATTTCGATTAAACATTTCGTTGCAATAATTCTTACCCAAACATCCCGATTAAACATAAAGCACTGAAAACAAAGGATATTTACAAATCCTTCCTGTTGGTATGGATTATGCAAAATATATAACGCAATTAGTTTGCCAGACCGACAAACGCCCTCTTGAAATAATTTCACAAGCGGCGGAATCGGTCCTCCACTCGGCGAGAAATCAAGAGGTGAGATATTAAAATGACAATTCGGCACAAGAGTAAGCGGCCCTGGCTACTGGCTACTGCAGTCAGTGTTGCGCTTATGGCGACCACAGGTCAGGCCGCCGATAACAGCAGCCAGCAACTACCGCAATTGAAAGTAGATGCGGCCAAAGCAGAACTGGGCAAGCGCCTGTTCTTCGATACCCGTCTGTCCGGCGATGCGGCGATCAGCTGCTCTACCTGTCACCAGCCAGACAACGGATTTTCCCATCCGGACGCGCTGTCTCCGGGTTATCCGGGGAATGGCCATTTCCGTAACAGTCCGACTCTGATCAACACTGTCTATAAAGATCAGTGGTTCCACGACGGTCACATGGGTACCAACCTGAACGATGTAACCCGTGAAATGATCACCGAAGATTTCCTGATGAATATGGATATGCGCCTGATGCAGGAGCGTATCAAGCAGGATCCAATTTACGTCAAGATGTTTAAGGATGCCGGCTACGGTGAACCCTCTAACGGTTCAGTGCGTAAAGCAATTCCGGAATACCTGAAGACCCTGACCTCGCGTAATGCACCGTTCGATAACGGCAGCATGAGCGAAGCCGCACAACGTGGTCAGGCGTTGTTTGAAGGTAAAGCCAGCTGTAATCAGTGCCACACCGGCGCGTTGTTCTCCGACAGCAAAGCCCATAATACCGGTGTCGTAGAGAACTTCGATATTTTCAAAGATCCGCAGCGCCATCAGGCATTCATCGCCTTCAACATGTTCATGGGCAATGAAAATTACATGAACCTGAAACGTGACGTTGGTGCCCATGTGCAGAGTCACAATGCTGATGGATCGGATATCGGCAAGTTCATGACACCCACTCTGCGTGAACTGAAATACACCGCGCCTTATATGCACAACGGTACCTTGCAGACGCTGCAGGAAGTTGTCTCGTTCTATAACGGTGGCGGCGGTGAAGACAGCCAGAAGAGTGAACTGATCAAGCCGCTGAACCTTTCGGTTCAGGAGCAGCGTGATCTGGTGGCGTTCCTTGAGTCTCTGTCCGGTGATGAGTTGAACACCGCTGAGCACGTCTGGGATAAAAAAGACTACAGCTACCAGCTGATCCAGAACTGGCGCGAAGCGCGGAACTGAGGCAGGGGACAGATCATGAAAATGAATAAGAAATTTAATCTGCTGGCGATTGCAATGGCAGTCGGTAGCGTCGCTTGCGCACCATTGAATGCAGGCAGCACTTCCGCAGAAAAAGACACACTATCCGAGGCTTCAAGCACCATTGCTATCGCGCTGCAACAGAGCAAAGCAGTACCGTTGGCTGCGTTAGAAGTTAATGGTAAATCATACCCTGCGCTGGCTCCACTCGGCCCTATTCCGGTACCCCCGGATAACCCGATGACTGCCGAAAAAGTTGCGCTGGGTAAGATCCTGTTCTTCGATGGTCGCCTCGGGGGCGATGGCTCTACCGCCTGCTCCGCCTGTCACGTACCGAGCCTGGGTTGGGATTGGCCGGATGATGTGTCGCTGGGCTACCCGGGCACTATCCACTGGCGTAATTCGCAGACCATCGTCAATTCGGCTTACTACGGCAAGCTGTTCTGGGCGGGTTCTTCCAAGTCACTTGAAGCGCAGGCTCGTTCTGCAGCTAAAGGCGCAGTCGCCGGCAACGGTGAAGACGACATGATGGAAGCCCGCTTAGCGCTGATTCCGGAATACCGCGAGCGCTTTAATGACGTGTTTGGTGACGACTATCCTAAGTTATCTAATGCCTGGAAGGCCATCGCTGCCTACGAACGTACTCTGGTTCAACGTGATACTCCGCTGGATAAGTATCTGGAAGGCGACCGTACCGCCCTGTCTGCCGAACAGCTGCGTGGTAAAACGCTGTATGAAGGCAAAGCCGGATGCGTGCAGTGTCACAACGGCGCGCTGGCTTCCGACGATAAGTTCTACAACGTCGGCGTACCACCGCTGAAGCGCTGGGAAGAAGACCCTCTGGCGCAGATTACTTTCCGTTACGAGCTGTATGCGAAAGGCTCCAACGAAGAGATGTATCGCCATACTAAGGCCGACCCGGGTGTTTACTTCCGCGGTAAGATGAAATCGATGAAGGGTAAATTCCGTACACCTTCACTGCGTTACACCAAATACACTCCGCCGTATATGCATAACGGTGCGATCGCTACCCTGGAAGATGTAGTCGATTTCTATGATCGCGGTGGTGTTGCTGCCGATGGCCGGACTACCGGTTTCCCACAAAACAAGAGCGACATGATCAAGCCTCTGGGACTGACTCAGACAGAGAAAGACGATCTGCTGGCATTCCTGGATGCCTTCACTGGCGAAAGGCTGAATACCGAACGTCCGACGCTGCCACCTTATGCGCCACTGTTTACCGAGCAAGAACTGCTGGAGGCAAAAAAATGAATCCGGATAAATCTAAACAAACCGCTGAAGAGCATGGCAAGTGCATGCTGACCCGTCGTAAGTTCCTGATGTATTCCGGTACTGCGGCGGCGACTTCCAGCGTTATTACGCTGAATATGTTCCCGGGCACTGTCCAGGCTAAAGAGCTGCAAGCTCAGGTAACAACATACCCACGGACCCTTATCGCCAAACTGAGCGAGCTGAAAGCCAACCAACCTCTGGATTTCAACTATCCGGATAATGGCCCTAACTCGCAGGCGATGCTGGTGAAGATGGATGTTCCTGGCGGTGGCGGTGTCGGACCGAAGCAGGATGTCGTGGCATACAGCTATATGTGTACCCACCAGGGTGGCCCGCTGCAGAACGAATATAAGGTTGTCGGCGAGCACCGGGTACTGGGCCAGTGCCCGTTCCATTTGTCGACCTTCGACCTGCGCCGGCACGGCATCATAGTATCCGGCCAGGCTTACGAGAGCCTGCCTCAGGTATTACTGGAGCTGGATGGTGATGAAATCTACGCCGTTGGCATTATGGGTCTGCTGTTTGGCCGTACCGATAACAAACTGGCTGGCTAAGAGGAATACGTTATGACTACCAATTTCTACATTCCGGAAGACCATGCACCGCTGCCACCGGTAGGTGCAGAAGTGCTTACTACCGCCTGTGACTACTGTATCGTCGCTTGTGGCTATAAGGTCTACCGCTGGCCGCTGGAAAAAGCTAACGGCGGCCTGAAGGCGGCTGAAAACGCCTTCGGCATCGATTTCCCATCGGCACCACTGCAAGCCTGGGTCGCACCTGCCCAGCACAACGTAGTGATGCATCAGGGTAAGCCGCACAATATCGTTATCATCCCGGATAAAGATACCAAGTATGTAAACAGGAACGGTGACTCCTCCATGCGGGGCGGTCTGATCGCGCAGAAGGTATACAACCCTGCGACTGGTACCCGTGACCGTCTGACCCAGCCTATGGTTCGGATCGGCGGAACGCTGCAGCCGGTGCCATGGGACATGGCGCTGGAAATAGCAGCGGCGGTAGGTAAGCATGTAATTGATAAGCACGGGGTCAGCGCTTACGGTGTTAAGACTTACTCTTATCAGTACATCGAAAACACTTACGCGATCTCTAAATACGCATTGCGTCACGTGAACACCCCGAACTTCACCTTCCACGATACCCCGTCGGATGTGACTTCAACACCGGGTTTCCGTGATGCCGGTTTCGATAACTTCGGTCCAAGCTATGACGACTGGGGCAGCGCCGATACCCTGATGATCTGTGGTACCGACCCATATGAAACTAAGACCGTACTGTTTACTCAGTTCATCATGCCGGGTGTTTACCGTGGTATGCAGACAGTCATCCTGAACCCTCGTGAAACTGCGGGTATCGCATTCCTGAAGAAGCACGGAGGTCTGCACCTGGATGTTAATCCGGGTACCGATAACCTGGTTCTGGGCGCTATATCCAAAGTGATCATGGATAAGGGCTGGGAAGACAGCGAATGGATCAACAACTGGGTTAACAGTAAATGGGAATCAAACTCCGGCTTCGGTCAGGGCACCCGTAACACCCCCTGGCAGTGGCGCACTACCTGGGGCAAATTCCAGACTAACGGCTTCGAAGACTACAAAAAGTGGGTCAAAGGCCAGAAGGAATACGATCCTAAGTATGCGGCGAAGATTGCTGGCATCGATGTGGATAAGATCTACAAGGCAGCTGAAATGCTGGCTAAGCCAAACAAAGATGGCAGCCGTAAGAAGACCTCTATCGGTATCGAAAAAGGCTTCTACTGGTCCAACAATACCGGTAACACTAACGCCATCAGCTCCCTGGCAACTCTGGTCGGTGCCGGTGGTCGTCCAGGCCGCGTTGTAGGCCGCTTCGGTGGTCACCAGCGTGGTGGTGTTAAAGGCGGTAAGTTCCCGCGCAACAAGTCGCCGGAAAAACTGCCGGGACGTCGTCGTCGCGCACTGGATACCGACCGCTGGCTATATTCCGGCCATACCCGCTTTGCCCATGTAATCGGTACTACCTGGATTCAGGCGATGAGTGGTTCTCAAGGTCTGCAGAAAAAATTCTGGGAGCTGACAACCGCTAACCCACATCAGGTATACAGCTACGATACTCAGGAGATCATCGATACCCTGAAAAAACGTGCCGACTCCGGTGGTATGGTGGTAATCAACCAGGATATCTACCTGCGTGATCCGATCGGTGCCAAGTTTGCCGATATCGTCTTCCCGGCTGCAACCTGGGGTGAAGAGGACTTCATGCGGGCAAACGGCGAACGTCGCCTGCGCCTGTACCAGAAGTTTAACGACGCACCAGGGCAGGCCAAGCCTGACTGGTGGATCATCTCCCAGCTGGCGAAGAAGATGGGCTTCGATGGTTTCGACTGGAAGAACTCCAACGAAGTCGCTGAAGAAGCATCCCGTTTCAGCCGTGGCAGCCGTAAAGACTTCCACATGATCAAAATTGCGGCGCATAAAGAGGGCAAGACGCTGCATCAGAAACTGCTGGAATTCGGTACTGACGGTATCCAGGGTCCGGTTGTGTATAACTACGACACCGGTGAGCTGGTTGGTACTAAGCGTCTGCACGACACTGAGCTGGAGAAAGATGTTGCTCAGCTGAAGAAGATGGGTCTGGAGCACGGTCCTAAGGGCGCCAACGTTCTCGGCAAGAAGATGACTCACTTCAACTCGCAGACCGGTAAGATCAACCTGCAGAAACACCCATGGAGTCTGTTCAGCGACTTCCATGAGTGGCTGACACCGAAGGATGACGAGCTGTGGTTCAGCAACGGTCGTATCAACGAGATCTGGCAGTCAGGTTTCGATGATGTTGAACGTCGTGCTTACGTGAACCAGCGCTGGCCGGAAAACTGGGTTGAAATCCACCCGGATGACGCTAAGGCTCGTGGTATTGAGTCCGGCGACCAGGTAATGATGTACTCCGATCGTGTGGTCGGTGTGAAAGACACTATCCTGGGTATCCACGGTAACGACTTCCAGTTCTCTGAACTGATGAAGAACGGCCACGTTGAGCTGAGCAAAGCCGCCGTAACTGCTGTCGCAATTGTGACTCCTGCGGTTAAGAAAGGCGTGCTGTATGCCAACATGATGGATATGCGTCAGCCTTCAAACTCACTGACCGCGCGAATCGTCGATAACATCAGTGGTAACTACAACTACAAGATGGGCGTTTCCCGCATCAAGAAGATCGGTGAATCCCAGTACAAGAAGGAGTTCCGCAGCTTCTCCTTCGCTCCACGTAACATCGTGTAATAGCCGCATTTCGGGGGCCTGATGGTCCCCGATCCTATTTTTAGACCGGAGCCTCTTTTAAACTAAAAGTGGTACAGGTTGGTTCACACCGAACACCTGATGCGCTCCGCTCATTTTCTGCTTTCAGCGTGTTTACAGATTTTGTGTAAGGTAAAGCGATGACTAATCTCACCGATGGCTTTGGCCGTTCTATCAACTATCTGCGCCTCTCGGTAACAGATCGCTGCGATTTTCGCTGTGTTTACTGCATGAGCGAAGATGTTCGCTTCCTACCTAAAGCACAGGTTCTCACGCTTGAAGAACTACTCCTTACCGCACGCAGCTTTACCGAGCTCGGTGTAAATAAGATTAGACTGACCGGTGGTGAGCCGCTGGTCAGACCCGGCATTGTCGATCTATGCCATGAGATAAGTCGACTGGAAAACCTGCAGGAACTCACCCTGACAACCAATGGCTCTCAGCTGAGTGGTCTGGCTCATGGTCTGGCCGGTGCGGGCGTTAGCAGGATTAATATCAGTCTGGATACGCTACAAGAAACACGCTTTGACAGCCTTACCCGGCGTAACAAGTTAAGCCAGGTATTAGATGGCATTGATTCAGCCATTGACGCTGGCTTCAAGCGCATAAAACTTAACGCGGTAGTGATGAAGCAGCGCAATGATGATGAGATTATCGATCTGATTAATTTCGCGCGCAGCCGTGAGCTGGATATTACTTTTATCGAAGAGATGCCGCTGGGCGAGATCAGTAGCCACTCACGGAGGGAAAGCTTCTGCTCCAGTGATGATGTTCAGGCGATTATTCAACAACAATTCCCTTTACTCAGCAGTGCCGAGACAACTGGCGGTCCGGCTCGTTATTTCCGTATGCCGGGCGGCAGTAGCAGGATTGGTTTTATCTCTCCCTACAGCCATAAGTTCTGTGACAGCTGTAACCGTGTGAGAGTTACCGTCGAAGGGCACCTCCTGCTTTGTCTGGGCAATGAACACTCACTGGACCTGCGCTACCTGATCAGAGCGAACCCTGGAAACCTGGAACCGGTGAAAAACGCGATTATAAAAGCGTTAGGTAACAAACCGTTAGACCATCAGTTCAGCCATAGCGATGAGGTTCAACTGGTTCGATTCATGAATATGACCGGCGGTTGATTAAATTGCCCACAAATAAAAACATCGCCAAAGCGGTGTTTTTCTATATTACTTTAAGGTTTAACTTAGCCAACAATACAAACGCCATGATCAACGTAGTGAATGCTGCCGGAAGTACCTTTAGAGAGATCACTCAGATAATACAGCGCCGCACCGCCAACCTCTTCGATAGTTGGCAACTGATTATCGACCGCCTTATGCTGGTTGTACTCAAGCATCGCATCAAAATCTTTAATACCACCTGCTGCACGGGTCGAGATAGTACCCGGAGAAATACTATTCACCCGGATATGACGCGGCCCCAGATCCCGAGCCAGATAGCGGGTCGCCGCTTCAAGCGCAGCTTTTGTGCAACCCATAATGTTGTAATCACCGGTCGCCAGCGCGCTTCCCAGGTAGGAGAAGTTGATCATAGAGCCGCCATCTTTCATCAGGTCCTTGGCAAACGAAGCCATATGAATGAAAGAGAAGCAGGATACATCCATTGCCTGCAGGAAACCCTCACGGGAACACTCTGAGATCGGCGCATGAAGGTCTTCAAGCGGACAGAAGGCCAGAGAATGCACAACCCCGTCCAGCGAGCCCCAGGCCTCTTCTATGGCCTTGAACAGTTGCACCATCTGCTCATCCTTAGTCACATCCAGAGGCATGAATATTGTCGCTTCCAACTCATCGGCCAGCGGTCGAACAAATTTTTCAGCTTTGTCATTCAAATAGGTAATAGCCAGCTCAGCACCTTGCTCATGTAACTTTTTTGCAACGCCATAAGCAATACTCTTATCGTTTGCTATACCAACAACCAGAACCTTTTTACCCGCCATCAACAAATTAGACATTTGGCTAACCTTAAAATAATAAAAACAACAACTTAAAATCCATCTATAAAAAATAACTAAAGAATTAAATGATAGAGACTAAGCATTACAAACCTATTACGCACATGCACAATTTCTATGTTCATTATAACGACCCCAGCCCCAAAAAAATGAACCACAGAACACCATAATGGGTACTGGAAAAAGCAGTAGCTAAAAAGCAGAACGTCACTCCGTGACTCGCTAGAACGGAAGGCACGCCTTCCTGCTAGTAGCTAGTGGCTAGAAAAAACCTTCTTAAATGGATGAGGTGACAACGCAGGTATAAGGGGGGACTGTGCTTTTAGCTTTTGACTTTGACCTGGCCTTTGATTTTTCTAGCCACTAGCAGGTGCGCTTGCGCGCCGTTCTAGCAAGCCAAACTTGTTTGGCGGTCTCGCCACTGTTTTCGTTTTGGCGTCAGCCCAAAACGAAAAAACCCCGATCACAAAGTGATCGGGGCTTTCCGTAATTTGGTGCTTGGCGATGACCTACTCTCGCATAAGGAAACCCTACACTACCATTGGCGCTAAGACGTTTCACTTCCGAGTTCGGTAAGGGATCGGGTGGTTCCATCTCGCTATGGTCGCCAAGCAAAAACTGTTAACAAAAGTAATCCTGTAAGAGAAGGAGAGTACAAGCTCTAATCCTTCGTCTGTTCTTATCGAACAGTGTATCTTAATCTATCAGCTCAACAAACGCTTTTGGCGTTATATGGTCAAGCCTCACGAGCAATTAGTACTGGTTAGCTCAACGCCTCACAACGCTTACACACCCAGCCTATCAACGTCCTGGTCTTGAACGGCTCTTCAGGGGGCTCAAGGCCCCAGTGAGATCTCATCTTGAAGGGGGCTTCCCGCTTAGATGCTTTCAGCGGTTATCCTGTCCGAACATAGCTACCGGGCAATGCCATTGGCATGACAACCCGAACACCAGAGGTTCGTTCACTCCGGTCCTCTCGTACTAGGAGCAACTCTTCTCAAATCTCAAACGTCCACGGCAGATAGGGACCGAACTGTCTCACGACGTTCTAAACCCAGCTCGCGTACCACTTTAAATGGCGAACAGCCATACCCTTGGGACCGGCTTCAGCCCCAGGATGTGATGAGCCGACATCGAGGTGCCAAACACCGCCGTCGATGTGAACTCTTGGGCGGTATCAGCCTGTTATCCCCGGAGTACCTTTTATCCGTTGAGCGATGGCCCTTCCATACAGAACCACCGGATCACTAAGACCTACTTTCGTACCTGCTCGACGTGTCTGTCTCGCAGTCAAGCGCGCTTTTGCCTTTATACTCAATGCATGATTTCCGACCATGCTGAGCGCACCTTCGTACTCCTCCGTTACTCTTTAGGAGGAGACCGCCCCAGTCAAACTACCCACCACACAATGTCCTCGATCCCGATAAGGGACCTGAGTTAGAACCTCAATATTACCAGGCTGGTATTTCAAGATTGGCTCCACCTGAACTGGCGTCCAGGTTTCAAAGCCTCCCAGCTATCCTACACAAGTAATATCAAAGTCCACTGCGAAGCTATAGTAAAGGTTCACGGGGTCTTTCCGTCTAGCCGCGGATATACGGCATCTTAACCGCAATTTCAATTTCACTGAGTCTCGGGTGGAGACAGTGTGGCCATCGTTACGCCATTCGTGCAGGTCGGAACTTACCCGACAAGGAATTTCGCTACCTTAGGACCGTTATAGTTACGGCCGCCGTTTACTTGGGCTTCGATCAAGAGCTTCGCCGAAGCTAACCCCATCAATTAACCTTCAAGCACCGGGCAGGCGTCACACCCTATACGTCCACTTTCGTGTTTGCAGAGTGCTGTGTTTTTAATAAACAGTCGCAGCCACCTAGTATCTTCGACCACCAACAGCTTAGGGAGTAAATCCCATCACCGTCAGCGGCGTACCTTCTCCCGAAGTTACGGTACCATTTTGCCTAGTTCCTTCACCCGAGTTCTCTCAAGCGCCTTGGTATTCTCTACCTGACCACCTGTGTCGGTTTGGGGTACGATTTCTTGTTATCTGAAGCTTAGAGGTTTTTCCTGGAAGCATGGCATCAACCACTTCGTCCAAAAGAGGACTCGTCATCAGCTCTCAGCCGTATGAGATCCCGGATTTTCCTAAGATCTCAGCCTACTGCCTTAAACACGGACAACCAACGCCGTGCCGGCCTAGCCTACTCCGTCACCCCATCGCAATAACAAAAAGTACAGGAATATTAACCTGTTTCCCATCGACTACGCTCTTCAGCCTCGCCTTAGGGGTCGACTCACCCTACCCTGATTAGCATTGGATAGGAACCCTTGGTCTTCCGGCGGGGGAGTTTTTCACTCCCCTTATCGTTACTCATGTCAGCATTCGCACTTCTGATACCTCCAGGATGCTTCTCAGCTTTCCCTTCAACGGCTTACAGAACGCTCCTCTACCACGCAATAAATTGCGTCCGTAGCTTCGGTGTATGGTTTGAGCCCCGTTATATCTTCCGCGCAGGCCGACTCGACTAGTGAGCTATTACGCTTTCTTTAAAGGGTGGCTGCTTCTAAGCCAACCTCCTAGCTGTCTGAGCCTTCCCACATCGTTTCCCACTTAACCATAACTTTGGGACCTTAGCTGACGGTCTGGGTTGTTTCCCTTTTCACGACGGACGTTAGCACCCGCCGTGTGTCTCCCATAATTGCACTCTACGGTATTCGGAGTTTGCATCGGGTTGGTAAGTCGGGATGACCCCCTAGCCGAAACAGTGCTCTACCCCCGTAGGTGAGATATGAGGCGCTACCTAAATAGCTTTCGAGGAGAACCAGCTATCTCCGAGCTTGATTAGCCTTTCACTCCGATCCACAAGTCATCCGCTGGCTTTTCAACGACAGTCGGTTCGGTCCTCCAGTTGATGTTACTCAACCTTCAACCTGCCCATGGATAGATCGCTCGGTTTCGGGTCTAATCCTAGCAACTGTACGCCCTATTAAGACTCGGTTTCCCTACGGCTCCCCTAAACGGTTAACCTTGCTACTAAAATTAAGTCGCTGACCCATTATACAAAAGGTACGCAGTCACGGTCTCAAGGACCGCTCCCACTGCTTGTACGTACACGGTTTCAGGTTCTATTTCACTCCCCTCACAGGGGTTCTTTTCGCCTTTCCCTCACGGTACTGGTTCACTATCGGTCAGTCAGGAGTATTTAGCCTTGGAGGATGGTCCCCCCATATTCAGACAGGATATCACGTGTCCCGTCCTACTCGATTTCACTGTAAGTAAGTTTTCGCATACGGGGCTATCACCCACTATCGCCACACTTTCCAGAGTGTTCTGCTAACTACATTACAGCTTAAGGGCTGGTCCCCGTTCGCTCGCCGCTACTAGGGGAATCTCGGTTGATTTCTTTTCCTCCGGGTACTTAGATGTTTCAGTTCCCCGGGTTCGCCTCTCAAAAGTTATGTATTCACTTAAGAGATACCCAGCTTATACTGGGTGGGTTTCCCCATTCGGAAATGTTCGGATCAAAGCCCATTTACCGGCTCCCCGAACCTTATCGCAGGTTAACACGTCCTTCATCGCCTCTGACTGCCAAGGCATCCACCGTGCACGCTTAGTCACTTGACCATATAACCCAAAAGGGTCTGATCGAAGAGACTGATAAAACTTCATGTCATTTTTCAATGACGATGAAATAACGATACATTTACGCCGGATTAGCGCTTGTACATATTTTTCATTCTCGTTACAGGATTCAATTGTTAAAGAGCGTTTAAAGCAAAAAGCTTTAAAAGATAGTCACTTAAGCAGTGAGTATGTTTTAGAGCTTTTGGGTATTCTTCAGTTAAGAAGAAATGGTGGAGCTATGCGGGATCGAACCGCAGACCTCCTGCGTGCAAAGCAGGCGCTCTCCCAGCTGAGCTATAGCCCCAGTTGCTCTCTCTAAAGAAGATCAGATAATTCGTGTGAACGCTTGCTAAGATTTCGCTATCGTTTAAGGAGGTGATCCAGCCCCAGGTTCCCCTAGGGCTACCTTGTTACGACTTCACCCCAGTCATGAACCACACCGTGGTAACCGCCCTCCCGAAGGTTAAGCTAGCTACTTCTGGTGCAATCCACTCCCATGGTGTGACGGGCGGTGTGTACAAGGCCCGGGAACGTATTCACCGCGACATTCTGATTCGCGATTACTAGCGATTCCGACTTCATGGAGTCGAGTTGCAGACTCCAATCCGGACTACGACCGGTTTTCTGAGATTAGCTCCCCCTCGCAGGTTTGCAGCCCTCTGTACCGGCCATTGTAGCACGTGTGTAGCCCTACTCGTAAGGGCCATGATGACTTGACGTCGTCCCCACCTTCCTCCGGTTTGTCACCGGCAGTCTCCTTAGAGTTCCCACCATTACGTGCTGGCAAATAAGGACAAGGGTTGCGCTCGTTACGGGACTTAACCCAACATTTCACAACACGAGCTGACGACAGCCATGCAGCACCTGTCACAGAGTTCCCGAAGGCACTAAGCTATCTCTAGCGAATTCTCTGGATTTCAAGAGTAGGTAAGGTTCTTCGCGTTGCGTCGAATTAAACCACATGCTCCACCGCTTGTGCGGGCCCCCGTCAATTCATTTGAGTTTTAACCTTGCGGCCGTACTCCCCAGGCGGTCTACTTAGTGCGTTAGCTGCGCCACTAAGAGATCAAGTCTCCCAACGGCTAGTAGACATCGTTTACGGCGTGGACTACCAGGGTATCTAATCCTGTTTGCTCCCCACGCTTTCGCACCTCAGCGTCAGTATCAGACCAGGTGGTCGCCTTCGCCACTGGTGTTCCTTCCTATATCTACGCATTTCACCGCTACACAGGAAATTCCACCACCCTCTTCTGTACTCTAGTTTGCCAGTATCAGATGCAGTTCCCAGGTTGAGCCCGGGGCTTTCACATCTGACTTAACAAACCGCCTACGCGCGCTTTACGCCCAGTAATTCCGATTAACGCTTGGACCCTCCGTATTACCGCGGCTGCTGGCACGGAGTTAGCCGGTCCTTCTTCTGCAGTTAACGTCACAGGATGCCGCTATTAACGACACCCCTTTCCTCACTGCTGAAAGTGCTTTACAACCCGAAGGCCTTCTTCACACACGCGGCATGGCTGCATCAGGCTTGCGCCCATTGTGCAATATTCCCCACTGCTGCCTCCCGTAGGAGTCTGGACCGTGTCTCAGTTCCAGTGTGGCTGGTCATCCTCTCAGACCAGCTACGGATCGTCGCCTTGGTGAGCCATTACCTCACCAACAAGCTAATCCGACGCAGACTCATCTAATAGCACGAGGTCCGAAGATCCCCCGCTTTCTCCCGTAGGACGTATGCGGTATTAATCCAAATTTCTCTGGGCTATCCCCCACTACTAGGTAGATTTCTACGCGTTACTCACCCGTCCGCCGCTCGTCATCTTCTAGCAAGCTAGAAATGTTACCGCTCGACTTGCATGTGTTAGGCCTGCCGCCAGCGTTCAATCTGAGCCATGATCAAACTCTTCAGTTTAAATCAAGAATGTCGGAAAAAGACATTCTGTAAATCTAGCTCAAAGTACTAAACAACTACATGTAAATGAATTCACATATGGTCGCTTTGTCTTTGATAAAGCTTTTGTGCTCCATCTCAACAAGCGCCCACACGAATTATCTGATCAATCTGTTAAAGAGCGTTGCCTGAGTGACTAATGCATGCTGAATTCTTCAGCTACTTGCGAAAGCTTGTCGCTTCCGCCGTCTCAAGCGAGGTGCGTATTCTACTCAACACCCTGTTGAAGTCAACCGTTTTATTTGAGAAGTTGTAATAAACTTACAAACAAACCGTTGTGCTTCATGTTGTGATTAATTCGTTTAAAAAACTCTGTTTTTCAAAGAGTTAAACTCAACACCTCAACCTGTCTCAGTGGCCGTTGCCGGCTGCTGTCTCAAGCGAGGAAGCGCATTCTACATCGACTGGCAGAGGAGTCAACAGTCGGGCTAAGAAAAAGTGTGAATTGTGTCGAAAACTTGGTTAGTTCTTACAGACACGTGGCTCGACCGCCGCTGCGCGGCTCGTTCGTTGCTCGTGGCTCGGAAGAGCCTTCTTAAATGAGTTAGGTGAAAACGCTGATGTAAGGGGGACTCTGTTTATAGCTTTTGACTGTGCTTTTGACTTTGACCTGGCTTTTGATTTTTCTAGCCACTAGCTAGCCGAACGTGTTCGGCGGTCTAGCGAGTCGCGCAGCGACGTTCTAGCCACGGTCTTTCGTTTTGGCGTCAGCCCAAAACGAAAAAACCCCGATCACAAAGTGATCGGGGCTTTCCGTAATTTGGTGCTTGGCGATGACCTACTCTCGCATAAGGAAACCCTACACTACCATTGGCGCTAAGACGTTTCACTTCCGAGTTCGGTAAGGGATCGGGTGGTTCCATCTCGCTATGGTCGCCAAGCAAAAACTGTTAACAAAAGTAATCCTGTAAGAGAAGGAGAGTACAAGCTCTAATCCTTCGTCTGTTCTTATCGAACAGTGTATCTTAATCTATCAGCTCAACAAACGCTTTTGGCGTTATATGGTCAAGCCTCACGAGCAATTAGTACTGGTTAGCTCAACGCCTCACAACGCTTACACACCCAGCCTATCAACGTCCTGGTCTTGAACGGCTCTTCAGGGGGCTCAAGGCCCCAGTGAGATCTCATCTTGAAGGGGGCTTCCCGCTTAGATGCTTTCAGCGGTTATCCTGTCCGAACATAGCTACCGGGCAATGCCATTGGCATGACAACCCGAACACCAGAGGTTCGTTCACTCCGGTCCTCTCGTACTAGGAGCAACTCTTCTCAAATCTCAAACGTCCACGGCAGATAGGGACCGAACTGTCTCACGACGTTCTAAACCCAGCTCGCGTACCACTTTAAATGGCGAACAGCCATACCCTTGGGACCGGCTTCAGCCCCAGGATGTGATGAGCCGACATCGAGGTGCCAAACACCGCCGTCGATGTGAACTCTTGGGCGGTATCAGCCTGTTATCCCCGGAGTACCTTTTATCCGTTGAGCGATGGCCCTTCCATACAGAACCACCGGATCACTAAGACCTACTTTCGTACCTGCTCGACGTGTCTGTCTCGCAGTCAAGCGCGCTTTTGCCTTTATACTCAATGCATGATTTCCGACCATGCTGAGCGCACCTTCGTACTCCTCCGTTACTCTTTAGGAGGAGACCGCCCCAGTCAAACTACCCACCACACAATGTCCTCGATCCCGATAAGGGACCTGAGTTAGAACCTCAATATTACCAGGCTGGTATTTCAAGATTGGCTCCACCTGAACTGGCGTCCAGGTTTCAAAGCCTCCCAGCTATCCTACACAAGTAATATCAAAGTCCACTGCGAAGCTATAGTAAAGGTTCACGGGGTCTTTCCGTCTAGCCGCGGATATACGGCATCTTAACCGCAATTTCAATTTCACTGAGTCTCGGGTGGAGACAGTGTGGCCATCGTTACGCCATTCGTGCAGGTCGGAACTTACCCGACAAGGAATTTCGCTACCTTAGGACCGTTATAGTTACGGCCGCCGTTTACTTGGGCTTCGATCAAGAGCTTCGCCGAAGCTAACCCCATCAATTAACCTTCAAGCACCGGGCAGGCGTCACACCCTATACGTCCACTTTCGTGTTTGCAGAGTGCTGTGTTTTTAATAAACAGTCGCAGCCACCTAGTATCTTCGACCACCAACAGCTTAGGGAGTAAATCCCATCACCGTCAGCGGCGTACCTTCTCCCGAAGTTACGGTACCATTTTGCCTAGTTCCTTCACCCGAGTTCTCTCAAGCGCCTTGGTATTCTCTACCTGACCACCTGTGTCGGTTTGGGGTACGATTTCTTGTTATCTGAAGCTTAGAGGTTTTTCCTGGAAGCATGGCATCAACCACTTCGTCCAAAAGAGGACTCGTCATCAGCTCTCAGCCGTATGAGATCCCGGATTTTCCTAAGATCTCAGCCTACTGCCTTAAACACGGACAACCAACGCCGTGCCGGCCTAGCCTACTCCGTCACCCCATCGCAATAACAAAAAGTACAGGAATATTAACCTGTTTCCCATCGACTACGCTCTTCAGCCTCGCCTTAGGGGTCGACTCACCCTACCCTGATTAGCATTGGATAGGAACCCTTGGTCTTCCGGCGGGGGAGTTTTTCACTCCCCTTATCGTTACTCATGTCAGCATTCGCACTTCTGATACCTCCAGGATGCTTCTCAGCTTTCCCTTCAACGGCTTACAGAACGCTCCTCTACCACGCAATAAATTGCGTCCGTAGCTTCGGTGTATGGTTTGAGCCCCGTTATATCTTCCGCGCAGGCCGACTCGACTAGTGAGCTATTACGCTTTCTTTAAAGGGTGGCTGCTTCTAAGCCAACCTCCTAGCTGTCTGAGCCTTCCCACATCGTTTCCCACTTAACCATAACTTTGGGACCTTAGCTGACGGTCTGGGTTGTTTCCCTTTTCACGACGGACGTTAGCACCCGCCGTGTGTCTCCCATAATTGCACTCTACGGTATTCGGAGTTTGCATCGGGTTGGTAAGTCGGGATGACCCCCTAGCCGAAACAGTGCTCTACCCCCGTAGGTGAGATATGAGGCGCTACCTAAATAGCTTTCGAGGAGAACCAGCTATCTCCGAGCTTGATTAGCCTTTCACTCCGATCCACAAGTCATCCGCTGGCTTTTCAACGACAGTCGGTTCGGTCCTCCAGTTGATGTTACTCAACCTTCAACCTGCCCATGGATAGATCGCTCGGTTTCGGGTCTAATCCTAGCAACTGTACGCCCTATTAAGACTCGGTTTCCCTACGGCTCCCCTAAACGGTTAACCTTGCTACTAAAATTAAGTCGCTGACCCATTATACAAAAGGTACGCAGTCACGGTCTCAAGGACCGCTCCCACTGCTTGTACGTACACGGTTTCAGGTTCTATTTCACTCCCCTCACAGGGGTTCTTTTCGCCTTTCCCTCACGGTACTGGTTCACTATCGGTCAGTCAGGAGTATTTAGCCTTGGAGGATGGTCCCCCCATATTCAGACAGGATATCACGTGTCCCGTCCTACTCGATTTCACTGTAAGTAAGTTTTCGCATACGGGGCTATCACCCACTATCGCCACACTTTCCAGAGTGTTCTGCTAACTACATTACAGCTTAAGGGCTGGTCCCCGTTCGCTCGCCGCTACTAGGGGAATCTCGGTTGATTTCTTTTCCTCCGGGTACTTAGATGTTTCAGTTCCCCGGGTTCGCCTCTCAAAAGTTATGTATTCACTTAAGAGATACCCAGCTTATACTGGGTGGGTTTCCCCATTCGGAAATGTTCGGATCAAAGCCCATTTACCGGCTCCCCGAACCTTATCGCAGGTTAACACGTCCTTCATCGCCTCTGACTGCCAAGGCATCCACCGTGCACGCTTAGTCACTTGACCATATAACCCAAAAGGGTCTGATCGAAGAGACTGATAAAACTTCATGTCATTTTTCAATGACGATGAAATAACGATACATTTACGCCGGATTAGCGCTTGTACATATTTTTCATTCTCGTTACAGGATTCAATTGTTAAAGAGCGTTTAAAGCAAAAAGCTTTAAAAGATAGCTGCAAACTGCGCAGATATTTTTTAAAACTCTGTCTTTACAGAGCGGATTGACCAGATAATATGTGATTACTTGGCAGGCCTGAGTGGACTTGAACCACCGACCTCACCCCCTTCTTTTAGATGAAGTGTGGGATGCGTTCTAACCAGCTGAGCTGGCTTTCAGTTCTAACTAACCATCTACCTAGCCGAAGCTTTAAAATGGTAGGCCTGAGTGGACTTGAACCACCGACCTCACCCTTATCAGGGGTGCGCTCTAACCAGCTGAGCTACAAGCCTATTTCATAACCTGTTCTCTTATCGGTTTGACCTCACCCACTCTTTATTAAAAGCAGGGGTGCGCTCCAACCAGCTGAGCTACAAGCTTTTACATTGGTTAGAACCAATTCGCTCTCTCTATCAGTGATCAGATAATTCGTGTGAACGCTTGCTAAGATTTCGCTATCGTTTAAGGAGGTGATCCAGCCCCAGGTTCCCCTAGGGCTACCTTGTTACGACTTCACCCCAGTCATGAACCACACCGTGGTAACCGCCCTCCCGAAGGTTAAGCTAGCTACTTCTGGTGCAATCCACTCCCATGGTGTGACGGGCGGTGTGTACAAGGCCCGGGAACGTATTCACCGCGACATTCTGATTCGCGATTACTAGCGATTCCGACTTCATGGAGTCGAGTTGCAGACTCCAATCCGGACTACGACCGGTTTTCTGAGATTAGCTCCCCCTCGCAGGTTTGCAGCCCTCTGTACCGGCCATTGTAGCACGTGTGTAGCCCTACTCGTAAGGGCCATGATGACTTGACGTCGTCCCCACCTTCCTCCGGTTTGTCACCGGCAGTCTCCTTAGAGTTCCCACCATTACGTGCTGGCAAATAAGGACAAGGGTTGCGCTCGTTACGGGACTTAACCCAACATTTCACAACACGAGCTGACGACAGCCATGCAGCACCTGTCACAGAGTTCCCGAAGGCACTAAGCTATCTCTAGCGAATTCTCTGGATTTCAAGAGTAGGTAAGGTTCTTCGCGTTGCGTCGAATTAAACCACATGCTCCACCGCTTGTGCGGGCCCCCGTCAATTCATTTGAGTTTTAACCTTGCGGCCGTACTCCCCAGGCGGTCTACTTAGTGCGTTAGCTGCGCCACTAAGAGATCAAGTCTCCCAACGGCTAGTAGACATCGTTTACGGCGTGGACTACCAGGGTATCTAATCCTGTTTGCTCCCCACGCTTTCGCACCTCAGCGTCAGTATCAGACCAGGTGGTCGCCTTCGCCACTGGTGTTCCTTCCTATATCTACGCATTTCACCGCTACACAGGAAATTCCACCACCCTCTTCTGTACTCTAGTTTGCCAGTATCAGATGCAGTTCCCAGGTTGAGCCCGGGGCTTTCACATCTGACTTAACAAACCGCCTACGCGCGCTTTACGCCCAGTAATTCCGATTAACGCTTGGACCCTCCGTATTACCGCGGCTGCTGGCACGGAGTTAGCCGGTCCTTCTTCTGCAGTTAACGTCACAGGATGCCGCTATTAACGACACCCCTTTCCTCACTGCTGAAAGTGCTTTACAACCCGAAGGCCTTCTTCACACACGCGGCATGGCTGCATCAGGCTTGCGCCCATTGTGCAATATTCCCCACTGCTGCCTCCCGTAGGAGTCTGGACCGTGTCTCAGTTCCAGTGTGGCTGGTCATCCTCTCAGACCAGCTACGGATCGTCGCCTTGGTGAGCCATTACCTCACCAACAAGCTAATCCGACGCAGACTCATCTAATAGCACGAGGTCCGAAGATCCCCCGCTTTCTCCCGTAGGACGTATGCGGTATTAATCCAAATTTCTCTGGGCTATCCCCCACTACTAGGTAGATTTCTACGCGTTACTCACCCGTCCGCCGCTCGTCATCTTCTAGCAAGCTAGAAATGTTACCGCTCGACTTGCATGTGTTAGGCCTGCCGCCAGCGTTCAATCTGAGCCATGATCAAACTCTTCAGTTTAAATCAAGAATGTCGGAAAAAGACATTCTGTAAATCTAGCTCAAAGTACTAAACAACTACATGTAAATGAATTCACATATGGTCGCTTTGTCTTTGATAAAGCTTTTGTGCTCCATCTCAACAAGCGCCCACACGAATTATCTGATCAATCTGTTAAAGAGCGATGCCTGAGTGACTCAAACCGTTGCCGGTGTGTCGTCTCAAGCGAGGTGCGTATTCTACTCAACACCCTGTTGAAGTCAACCGTTTTATTTGAGAAGTTGTAATAAACTTACAAACAAACCGTTGTGCTTCATGTTGTGATTAATTCGTTTAAAAAACTCTGTTTTTCAAAGAGTTAAACTCAACACCTCAACCTGTCTCAGTGGCCGTTGCCGGCTGCTGTCTCAAGCGAGGAAGCGCATTCTACATCGACTGGCAGAGGAGTCAACCGCCGGGCACAAAATAGTGTCGTTTTTATGAAAAACATCGCACTTCGATAAGACAAGTGGCTAGACCGCGACTGCGTCGCTCGCTAGAACGTAGCGCAAGCGCTACTGCTAGTGGCTAGAAAAAACCTTCTTAACTGAATATGGAGAAAACGCAGGTGTATGGAAAAGCGGTGGGGATTTTGTTTTTGCTTTTGACTGTCGTTTTTGAACTGGCTTTTGATTTTTCTAGCTACTAGCAAGTCACGTAGTGACGTTCTAGCGAGCCAAACTTGTTTGGCGGTCTCGCCACTGTGTTCGTTTTGGCTCCGCCAAAACTCAAAAACCGCCTGACGGCGGTTTTTGGTTTTGCTTTTTCTAGCCACTAGCAGGAAGGTTTACCTTCCGATCTAGCAAGTCGCGCAGCGACGTTCTAGCCACTTAGCGAAGCTCCGCGCTGCTACGCGTTTTTATTCTCGTCTTCCTCTTGCATCGCTTCTTCGAACTCGTCGCCTTCCTCTTCGCCTTTTTCTCGCTTACCAACGATAACGGCCAGCACAATACCCAGCTCAAACAGCAACCACATTGGAAACGCCAGCAGGGTTTGTGAAATAACGTCCGGCGGAGTCAGCAACATACCCATTACGAAACAACCGACGATCACATAAGCACGCTTGGCACGCAGACTTTGTACATCGGTCATGCCACTCCAGACTATCAGCAAAGTAGCAATGGGGATCTCGAACACCACACCGAAAGCAAAGAACAATTTCAGGACGAAGTTCAGATAGCTGCTGATATCTGTCATCACTGCCACGTTTTCCGGACCTACGCTGGTAAAAAAGCCAAAGATGATCGGAAATACAACAAAGTAGGCGAAAGCCATCCCTGAGTAGAACAGAAATATACTGGAAGCCAATAATGGTATCGCTAGCTTTTTTTCGTGCTTATACAGTCCCGGTGCAATAAACCCCCAGATCTGATGCAATATAAATGGCATCGCCAGGAAGATCGATGCCACCAAAGTCAGTTTAAACGGCGCAAAGAATGGTGATGTCACATCCGTTGCGATCATACTGGTGCCTTCCGGCAGCAGTGCAGTCAAAGGCTCAGACAGCATCGAATACAGATCATTGGCGAAATAGAACAAACCAAGAAACAGTACCAATATTACTAACAACGCCCGCATCATACGGGTTCGCAGCTCTACCAGATGGGAGATAAAAGGTTGTTCCTGGTCCTGCTCTGGCAGGTCATGGTTAGGATCAATCATCGGCCTTCGGCTTACTCTCTTGCGATCCGCCTGCTACTGCGGAGTCATTACTGTCATTCACAGGCTTGGCAGCGCTATTGGCCACAGGGGAATTGGAATCCAGAGTTCCTGAGAATGGTTCTCGCATCTCATTCAACTCTTTGTCCAGATCCTCTTTCTGTATAGCGACCTGACGCTTCATCTCGTCCAGCCGCAGCTCTTCATTTATCTCTGACTGAATACCGCTAATTGTGCGCCGTGCCTTACCAACCCATAACCCTACGGTACGGGCGGCAACAGGCATCTTATCCGGTCCTAATACCACCAGACCGACAACACCGATAATCAGTAGCTCCGCAAAGCCGATATCAAACATCTGCAAGCTACCCGCTTATTTGTCAGATTTAGGCTCTTCCGGTGCAGCGTCTTTTGCTGCCGGCTTTTCGCCTTCAAATTCAGCATCACCTTCCAGCTGCTTCTTGTCTTCTTCTTTAGGCTCTTCGTTCATCGCCTTCTTGAAGCCTTTTACAGCGCTGCCCACATCACCACCGATATTGCGCAGTTTCTTAGTGCCGAACAGCAGAATGATAATCAGAGCCAGAATCGCCAGCTGCCAAATACTAATACCACCTAACATATTATTACTCTCCGTCTTACATCGGGGGCAGTTTTCCTGCCACCCATCAAATGAAAATACACGTTGTCGATCTTTGATCTGCGCCTGGTATCTTCAAATATGAACACCAGAAAGCAGACCTTTTAAAACACTACCCGGAAATATACATCATACGATGTAACTGCCATTGACCGTAGTCATCCCCGGATCGTAAAACCTGCCCTTACTAACTCTTATTAGTGCGGGACGCTTTTTCTTCCAGGCCAGACATATCAAAGCGACGAGCCAGTTCATTGATTACCGCTTCTGGACGCTCGCCCAGATGGGATAGCGTCACCAGTGTGTGAAACCAAAGGTCCGCTGTTTCATAGATCAGCTCTTTGTTATCACCACTGTGTTCGGCATCTTTTGCCGCCAGAATGGTTTCTGTGGCTTCTTCGCCGACTTTTTCCAGGATTTTATTCAAACCTTTCGCATGCAGACTGGCAACATAGGATTTATCTGCTGTTGCGGCCTTACGCGCTTCCAGTATATCGCCCAGCTGCGCCAATACATCGCTCATCAAATTAACCTATTTATCGTAAATCTTATTTGGATCTTTCAGCACCGGCTCAACCGATACCCATTCGCCATCGCGCAGCGTTTTATAAAAACAGTTTTCCCGGCCGGTGTGGCAAGCGATACCGCCCAGTTGCTCGACGCTCAACAGTAGCACGTCATCATCACAGTCGAGACGAATATCATGTAGCTGCTGAACATGACCGGACTCTTCACCTTTGCGCCACAATTTCTGGCGGGAACGGGACCAGTAAATAGCACGATTTTCTGCTATCGTCAGCGCCAGTGAATCACGATTCATCCAGGCCACCATCAACACCCGACCGGTTTTGTAATCCTGAGCGATCGCCGGTACCAGGCCGTCGCTGTTCCACATAATCTGTTCTAACCATTGTTCAGACATCGATACTAACTCAAAATTTCCACTCAAAGACCAAGCGCTCAAGGATACCCCATCCCTGACAACTCGGCTATCCCCGAATTGCGGGGCTTCTAAAGGCTAATAGCCAATTATTCTATTTAGCGGCGTAGCAGTAAAAAAGCGGCAATACCACTAAACGCCCAACTTAGCGCAGGCAATGAATCCAATGTCGCTTGCGGATCATCCACCGCTACGGCTGCGGCCACCAAAATACAAGCCACGCCGGCAAAACGATCCCAGCGTGAGCGCTGATGTTTAAGCTCCTGACGGGCGACAGACAACGCCAGCATATCCCGGCGCCGCACATCATCAAGATTCTTCAGCTGATGCAGTGCTTCATAGGCCATCTGCGGCAGATGCGGCATCTTATCCAGCCAGTCCGGTGCTTGCTGCTTCATTGTACGGTAGACAGCTTTCGGGCCCATCCGTTCTTTCATCCAGCGCTCAAGGAACGGCTGAGCGGTTTGCCATAGATCCAGTTCCGGATAAAGCTGACGCCCCAGGCCTTCGATATTAAGCAAGGTTTTCTGTAGCAGAACCAGCTGTGGCTGCACCTCCATATTAAAACGGCGGGCGGTCTGGAACAGACCCATCAGCACCAAACCAAATGAGATATCTTTCAACGGCTTTTCGAATATCGGCTCACAGACACTGCGAATCGCTGTTTCAAAGGCATATACATTGGTATCTTCCGGTACCCAACCAGAATCAATATGCAACTGAGCAACCTGACGGTAATCCCGTTGAAAGAAGGCCAGAAAGTTTCGCGCCAGGTAACTCTGATCCTCTGTCGTTAATGAGCCGACAATACCAAAATCGACAGCAATATACTGTGGCGATGATGGATTATCACGGGAGACAAAGATATTACCGGGGTGCATGTCGGCATGAAAAAAACTGTCGCGGAAGACCTGGGTGAAGAAGATTTCCACCCCCTGCTCCGCCAACTTTTTCATATCCGTGTTTTGTGCATTCAGCTGATCGACATCAGCAACTGGTATACCGTGGATACGCTCCATCACCAAAACATTCTGACGGGTCAGATCCCAGAATATTTCCGGTACATAGAGAATTGGTGAGTTGTCAAAGTTACGTCGAATCTGGGAGCAGTTAGCGGCCTCTTTACGCAGATCCAGCTCATCAAAAATAGTGGTTTCATAATCAGCCACGACTTCTACAGGACGTAAACGACGACCTTCGGCCCAGAGTTTTTCAACCAGGTGAGCCAGGGTAAATAACAAGGCTACATCTTTCTTTATTGTGCGCTCGATACCGGGACGAATAACCTTAACCACCACCTCTTCGCCGTTATAGAGCAAAGCAGCATGCACCTGCGCCACTGATGCTGACGCCATCGGCTCAGCACTAAACTCAGCAAACAGCTCCTCAACCGGAGAACCTAGTGACTGCTCGATAAGCTGTTGTGCGTATACACCGGAAAAAGGCGGAACATTGTCCTGCAGCTTTTTCAGTTCCAACGCCAGATCATCTGACAGCAGATCCCGACGGGTCGACAGCATCTGACCGAACTTTATAAAAATCGGTCCAAGCTCTTCCAGTGCCAGCCTGAGTCGCTCTCCCTGAGAGCGGTTGCCAACTGGAACGAAATAACGCCAGAACATCAAACTGAATAACAGTCGTATGTGCCAGCTAAGCTTAGTCTGGTCAAATAAAGTATCGAGACGGTATCTGGCAAAGACCCGCGCTATTTTGAAAATTCGGAGTAAACGTCTCACCGGAGGTTCCGTTATCTATTAGACTGTTTAATTGCAGGCGCAATATTGCCCACTTGGATACAGAAGGTAAAGAGCCAGCATCTTACTGCAGTTTTCTGTAAATAGCTTTAACCCAGCTCAACTCTGTTACGCCCTTCCCGCTTCGCCTTATAGAGCGCTTTATCGGCCCTTTCAAAGAGTTCATCTGCTGTTTCCTGCCCCTGAATTTCAGCAATGCCAAAAGACATCGTCACTGTGACGGGCTTACCATGAAAGTTAAAGGGGCTCGTAGCAATCGCCTGGCGTACTTTTTCCATCGCTATTTTTGCTTCTGCTGCGGTGGTTGCCGGCATCAGCACAACAAACTCCTCACCACCGTAGCGGGCTACGTAATCAGTGCTGCGGCAACGTCGGGTCAGGATACTACCGATCAGACGCAATACTTTGTCCCCGGCCAGGTGACCGAAACCATCATTGATCGCTTTGAACAGATCCAGATCAGCCACAACCACTGAAAAATGATGCTTATAGCGCTGCCAGCGGGCCAGCTCAGCCGCAATCTGTTCATCATAACCGGCACGATTCGGTAATGAAGTCAGCGGATCAGTCATCGCTTTTAAACGCTCAGCTTCCATATGAACTTTTACCTTCAGCGTTTCCTGCTCCATCTGCTCCAGGCGACTATTCATCTCCTTGTAACGCTGTAAGAGTGTCAGCTCACGACTGTCTTCCTGGCGCTTATACTGATCCACCGATTTGACGATACCTAATAGCTGAGTCGACACTTCTTGCTTCAGCGCATGCAGGTCCATCGACTCACTCACTACCCGATGAATCTGATCAACATCCTGATGAATAAGCCGGCTCAATTCAGATACTTCCCGACCACCAACTTCCTCCTCCTTGCGGCTATCCACGAGAAAGGACTGCACTTCAGCCAGTTGACCAGTCAGATTGAGCAGATAATTTTCAAAATCGGCTCCACCGTGTGCTGTCACATCAGCAATCAGCTTTACCAGATCATGTATAACCGTCGGCAGTGTATTGAGTTTAACCCCTCGCTCAATCTCGATAATCAGCTTTCGAGCATTATCACGATCGGCTTTAGGTATATGCAGGCCACTCATTAACGTCAGTAGCTCAGCGCTAATTTGCTGTAACAGCAGCTCATCATCCTCTACCGCAAGATCATTTACCTCTGGTCCATTTGAGCTCAACGAAGCTGACAGATCATTAGTCACCAGCTCTTGTCGGCTATAGCTATCTTCTGCCAGCAACGGCTCCTGTAAGGCCAGCAGGTCGTTCATCAGACCAGGCAGCTGCAAAGGGTGATGCACTACCGATGTAGATACACTTTCAGCCTGGCTCAGCCGTTCTATACTTAAGTCGGTAGTTAACTGCTGCCGTAGCTGTCGCAGCCAGCGCTGCAACGCCTGTAATAGCTCATGCCGGGATCGCTCCTGATCCTGTTCCAGACCACGCACCTCTTTTCCCACCAGCTTAACCACTGAGTCAAAAGCGTTACCCCGCTCATCTCCTTTCAGAACATTCCGAAGGTTGGCCAGGGAGCTATCCAGGATTTCCGACTGACCTTCCAGCGCAACCGCCATATTAAATAATAAATGCTTAAGCGACTTATCATCAGTACGGTCTTGCAACGCATCCATATCCAGCGCCAGTTGTTTATATTTCTCTTTCCAATCTTCCTGATTCATCCCTACACAGCCCTATCTATGGTACTCAACGATCCTAACCCTCAATACTATGCGAAACCACTCCGTTTAAACCACCCCCCCAGATAGTCCTATAGCGTATTCCGGACACAAAAAAGGCCGCTAAAATGCGGCCCCTTGTTTCAGGTCAGTGCTATAGCTCCGGAACTACAGCGCCTGACGCTCCTTCTCAATAAGATACCGGGCAACTTTCAGCATCCCCGCGTGACCGCCGGCTGTTTCCGCGGTGATGCGGTACTTACCGTTGACAATCAGGGTTGGAACGCTCTGAACCCCATAACCTTTCAGCTTAGAGGCGCCTTGGTTCATACGCATGTTAACGGCAAACGAGTTTGCCATCTTATTGAACTTAGCCTCATCCACGCCCAGATCTGCATAAAACTCAGCCAGATCCTCAACACTGCGGAAACGGCGACGCTCTTTGTGCACCGCATCGAAAGTCGATTGATGGGTTTTCTCAGTTACCTGCATCAGGTCAGCTGAATAGTAAGCACGAGCCATCGGCTCCCACGACTTACTGAAGACAACCGGCAGGCGAACAAAGTTAACATCATCAGCCTGCTGGGTAGACCACTTATGCAACATCGGTTCAAAACTGGCACAGTGCGGGCACAGATAACCAAAAGCCTCGGTCACTTCAACTTTGGACTTATCCGCAGTTGCAACCGGGAATGCCAGCTCTTCATAATGCACTCCACTCTTGTACTCCTCTGCAGCGCTAAGCAGCAACGGACTAACCAGCAGTAATACCCCCAGGCAAAGTTTCTTAAACATCGCACTTTCTCCAACAAACCAATAATTTATGTCAGTTTAATGACTCAACAATATGGGCTAAGTTCATTTTTTTAGCAATTATCGCTCAAGTACATCAACATACTTGCGATCTGCCCTGGACATATCGCTGCACCGTCATCCATGGTTCTTTGCGCCACACTATACATCCCGGACATAAAAAAGGCAGCTTACGCTGCCTTTCTTTAACCGGGACTGAATCCTGGGCCGACTATCAGTTCAGGCCCTGAATGTAGCTGGATACTGCCTGGATCTCTTTATCGCTCATCTTAGCCGCGATATCACGCATCATCTTACCTGGATCGTTAGTACGAGCCTCAACGCGGAAGTCCTTCAGTTGCTTCTCCGTGTATTGTGCATGCTGTCCGCTCAACTGAGGGAAACCAGCAGATGCCAGACCAGCACCGTTAGGACCGTGGCATGCTGTACAGGCAGAGATACCTTTAGATTCGACACCGCCACGGTAGATCTTCTCACCCGCTGCGACCAGATCAGCTTTGGCAGCACCGATCTGAGCATTCTGGGATGCAAAATACGCTGAGATATCTGCCAGATCCTGATCGCTCAGGCTGGTCAACATGCCAGTCATCTCGACAACCTGACGGTCGCCGGCTTTAATTTCCTGCAGCTGCTTCAGCAGGTAACGCTCGTTCTGGCCAGCCAGCTTAGGGAAGTTACCCACAGCGCTGTTGCCATCAGAACCGTGACATGCGGCACAGATTGCAGTTTTTGTTTGTCCTGCAGCAGCATCACCCGCCGCATGTGCAACACCCGTGATACCCACGCTTACCAGTAAGGCGATCAGTAGTTTATTCATCGACTAACCTAGACTCTTGCTATAAATTGCGAACGGTTTCTGCGACAACCTGACCCCAATCAGATTGCAACAGGGCTACCCCACCAACACCCGGACTGGCGTAATATCTCAGCCACAGGTAGAATTCCGGCGGCATTATAACCTAATATCCACACAAACTGGAACGATTAAGTCTGTTTAAACAGATAGATAGGCACAAAGTATATGTCTCAAACACAAATTCAGTACCATCTGACACGTTTTAACACTAGTGCCAGCAAACTCAGTCAGTGCCCTGAAGACATGGGTGCGGAGGTTGCTTTTGCCGGTCGTTCCAACGCGGGTAAATCCAGCGCAATCAATACCTTAACAAACGCAAAACTGGCCAGAACCAGTAAAACTCCGGGCCGTACTCAGCTGATTAACTTCTTCGATACCAATGTCGAAAATGTGCGTATTGTTGACCTGCCTGGCTATGGCTACGCTAAAGTCCCCATTGCGATGAAAGAGCACTGGCAGAAACATCTCGATGACTATCTGCAAAATAGGGATTGTCTGCGCGGCGTCGTGCTGATGGTAGATATCCGCCATCCTATGAAAGAATTCGACCAGATGATGATTAACTGGTGTATCGAAGCAGAGATGCCCCTGCATATCCTGCTGACCAAAGCTGACAAGCTTAAAAAAGGTCCGGCGCAAAATGCGGTACTGAAACTGAAACGTGATCTGGATGCCCAGAACAACCCACGACTCAGTATTCAGGCATTTTCTGCTCTGAAGAAGACCGGTGTAGAGCAACTGCGCGATCATCTGAATGGCTGGCTGCTGGCTGAAGCCGATTATGAGGAAGATGGAGAATAGGTTTTAACCATTCCTTCACCAGGCAACGCCTGTAAAAAAGAAGCTCTCAGGATCAGTAAGGGGAACACGGGATACTGAGAGCTTCAACGCATGCTTATTATCGAGAGCCACAACCTTGGCAAGGACTGTGAACGTGACCCTCATACATAAGAGTAGTCAGGGATTTGAAAAGTTCCCAATATTCGACTACCGCAGCAAGATTCTATCAATTGCTGTTATTTAGTGCGCCTGATCCCAGTTATCCCCGATACCCGCTTCCACCAGTAATGGCACATCCAGATCGGCAGCACTCTGCATCAGTTCAACTAATTGCACAGAAACGCTCTCGACCTCTGCTTCTGGCACTTCCAGAATCAGTTCATCGTGCACCTGCATTATCATACGAGCACCGGTGTCACTGTTCTGCAACCAGTGATCCACCTTGACCATCGCCTTTTTGATGATATCCGCGGCAGTCCCCTGCATCGGCGCATTGATCGCGGTTCGTTCTGCAGCCTGACGCCGCATACCGTTACTGGCTTTAATTTCCGGCAGGTACAGTCGGCGGCCAAACAGAGTCTCAACATAGCCATCTTCAGCAGCTTTCAGGCGAATATCGTCCATATAACGCTGCACACCGGGGTATGTTTCAAAGTAATGTTCAATGTACTTTTGTGCTTCATTACGACCAATCCCCAGCTGTTTCGCCAGGCCAAAGGCCGACATACCGTAAATCAGTCCGAAGTTAATCGCTTTAGCGCTGCGCCGCTGATCCACTGTCACCTGATCCAGCGCCACCTTAAATACCTCTGCAGCAGTCGCCTTATGGACATCCTCACCGTGGGCGAACGCGTTCAGCAGGCCCTGATCCTGGGACAGGTGGGCCATGATACGTAGCTCAATCTGAGAGTAATCCGCCGCGACCATTTTATAACCTTGCGGTGCGATAAATGCCTGGCGAATCCGTCGTCCCTCAGTGCTTCTGATAGGAATATTCTGCAGGTTAGGATCCGATGAAGATAACCGTCCCGTTGCCGTTACGGCCTGATGGTATGAGGTATGAATTCGACGCGTCGCCGGATTGATCATCAGCGGCAGCTTATCGGTATAAGTGCTTTTCAGCTTACTCAGGCTGCGATGCTCGATAATCATTTTCGGTAATGGGTAGTCCAGCGCCAGCTCCTGCAACACCTCTTCCGCGGTAGACGGGGCGCCTTTCGGGGTTTTCTTAATCACCGGCAGCTTCTGCTGTTCGAACAAGATCTCCTGCAGCTGCTTTGGCGAACTGAGGTTAAAAGGTGCCCCTGCCAATTCATGCGCCTTAGTTTCAAGTTCTGCCAGACGAGCTGCGTGCTCCATACTCTGCTGGGCCAATATCGTTGCGTCCACCAGGGCACCCTGTTGTTCCATGCGTGCCAACACAGGTATCAGTGGCAATTCGATATCACTGAAAACCTGTTCCAGATCAGCATCTTTAGCCAACTTAGCGTTCAGAGTCTGATGCAAACGTAAGGTTATATCTGCATCTTCCGCAGCGTAGGGCGCGGCCTGTTCCATCTCGATCTGATTGAAGGTCAGCTGCTTCTTGCCTTTACCTGCTATCTCTTCAAACTTGACGGTTTTAATGTCCAGATAGGTATCCGCCATGGCATCCATATTGTGCCGGGTCGCGGTGGAATTAAGCACATAAGACTCGAGCATAGTATCGAAAGCAACTCCCTTAAGCTCAATACCGTAACGAGCCAGAACGTTCATATCGTATTTGATATGCTGCCCTACTTTCTTATGGTTTTCGCTTTCCAGTAACGTTTTCATCTGCTCCAGCACATAGTTACGATCAAGCTGAGATGGCGATCCCATATAATCATGGGCAACCGGAAGATAAGCGGCTTTACCTGGTTCCACCGAGAATGACAGGCCGATCAGGTTAGCTTCCATATAGTTAAGGCTGTCGGTTTCAGTATCAAAGGCGAAAAGCTCTGCCTTTTCCAAACGTGTCAGCCATTCTTTAAAGTGTTTTTCATCCAGAATCGTTTCGTATTCAACAACTTCTGGAGCGGCGATAAGGTCATCATCCACTGCCGCAGGGGAGCTGCCTGAAGTTTCGCCCAGATCACTGATCCAGGTACGAAACTCGCACTGCTGAAACAGCTCGATCAGTGCTGCATTATCTGCCTCTGGTACAGGCACATCTTCAACCTTAATATCCAGCTCAAGGTCGGTC
The DNA here is from genome assembly GCF_050870985.1 of Amphritea sp. HPY. NCBI lineage: Bacteria > Pseudomonadati > Pseudomonadota > Gammaproteobacteria > Oceanospirillales > Oceanospirillaceae > Amphritea > Amphritea sp. HPY. Next base: position 4,189,261 of record NZ_CP194015.1, read on the forward strand.
TTTATTGTCGCCAGCAGGTAAGATAGCTCCGCCTCAGCGCGATTTGCTTCCAGTTTCTTTGCCATGGTTTTAGAACCACGGAAGCCCAGCTCGGCGATGTTATCCAGGTTCTGATACAGCTGTTCAATACTGCCAATACCCTGCAACAGCGCCAAAGCAGTCTTTTCACCGACCCCTGGTACACCTGGAATGTTGTCCACTTTATCGCCCATCAGCGCCAGATAATCGATAATCAGCTCCGGCGGAATACCGAATTTATCCTTTACCCCGTCAACATCCATATGGCTGTCATTCATAGTATTAATCAGGCTGACGTGCTGATCCACCAGCTGCGCCATATCCTTATCACCTGTGGAGATAATCGTATCTATCCCTTTACTGCTGGCTTCCCGGGCCATAGTGCCAATGACATCATCCGCTTCAACGCCCGGCACCGACAGCAGTGGAAAACCCATCGCCCGGACAATATTGTGGATCGGCTCAATCTGGGTTCGCAGATCATCCGGCATTGGCGGGCGCTGCGCTTTATATTCAGTGTAGATTTCGTCCCGGAAGGTCTTACCCTTAGCATCAAACACCACCGCAACAGGGCTCTGTGGATACTGTTTAATCAGACTACGCAACATACTGGTGACCAGTCGGACTGCACCGGTAGGAACGCCTTCAGACGTCCGCATATCCGCTTGCTGTGAGGCAAAGAAGGCGCGATACAGATAGGAGGAACCATCTACTAGAATTAAGGGAGAAGTATTTGCGGTCATAGTATTGCAGTCATTGTCCGTCAGAGGATAGTGTAGGCAAGGTAACTGCCCGGATGCACCATCATATTCGATTCGCCCCTGTCACTAAAGGGGACGATTTAAAGACACGGAGATCTTATGAAAAAAGTCCTGTTATTGGCGGCCCTGTTGTTTGCGGTTCTTCAGGCCCCTGCCACGATAGCCGAGCCTCTTCCCGAATTTGATGAAAACGAACCTGTTGTCACTATTCGCCAGGGCAAGAAAGCCACTTATTACGAATACCGGATTAATGGCAAACTGAAAGAGATAAAGGTGGAACCTGTGGTAGGTAAGACTTACTATCTGGTACCCACCGATGAAGGTGAATTCAGCCGCTTTGAAAACTCATCGCTGATGCTGCCTAAGTGGATTATTTTTAGCTGGTAGATTAACAATAGATAGGTTTTATGGCTGTATATACCACCGTTAGCGGCGCCGACCTGCAGGCACTGCTACAGGATTTCGATCTTGGCCAACTGGTTGATTTTCAAGGCATCGAAGGCGGTATTGAGAATACCAATTACTTCGTTTCCCTGAACGACAATGCCGGTTGTCGCCAGGAGTATGTTCTGACCCTGTTCGAAGAGCTGAACCAGAGCGAAATGCCCTATTTTGTCGAGCTGACCACCTGGCTGGCGGAACAGGATATTCCTGTGCCATACCCGTTGCAGGACAGAAACGGCATCGCCCTGAAATCTATGCATAACCGTCCGGCTCTGCTGCAGCCGCGCTTTCCTGGCCGGCACCTTGAAACTCTGACACCGGATCATTGCACCCAGATCGGCGCTGCACTGGCAAAATTTCACGTTGCTGGCAAAGACTTCTACCTGCAGCGCCAGGCCCACCGGGGCGTATTCTGGTGGCGCCGGGAATCCGAGCATCTGACCAGTAAGCTAAGTACTGAAGATGCCGACCTGCTGCGCCAGGAAGTCGACCTGTTTGACCAATTACGCGAGCAGGACTGGCACCTGCCTCAGGGCGCGATCCATGGCGACCTGTTCTACGACAACGCGCTGTTTGAAGGTGATCAGCTAAGCGCCATCCTGGATATCTACAACGCTTGTACCGGTTACCTGCTATACGATCTGGCAATCGTTGCCAACGACTGGTGCGTTAACCCTGACGGCAGTGTAGATTCCGATCGTGAAGACGCACTACTGAAAGGATACGCATCAGAACGCCCATTTGAAGACAACGAATACCTAGCCTGGCCCCAGCTGGTAAGAACCGCCGCGATGCGCTTCTGGCTGTCACGCCTGATCCCCGCAATGGACCCGGATTCAACCCAGAAGATCAAAGACCCGGATGAACTTCGGCGGATTTTACTAAGCCGTATTGCAAAGCCAGCCAAGCTGCCTTGAGGCAGCAGACCGCCGAACAAGTTCGGCTAGCTAGTAGCTAGAAAAAGCAAGTAAGCCTTCTTTTCATGGAAAGTGAAAACGTGCTTTGTAAGAAGGGGGCGTGGATTTTGATCTTTGCCTTTGATTTTTCTAGCCACTAGCAGGCGTGCTTGCACGCCGTTCTAGCAAGCAAAGCTCCGCTTTGCGTCTAGCCACTTGCCGCCTTGGCGGCTATACTCCCCTACTGATTATTTATACAGCAATTCATGCGAGCCACTATGGACGTCTCTCATCTCCTCGATTCACTGAATGAACCCCAGCGGGAAGCGGTTTCTGCGCCGGTCTGTAATATGCTGGTGCTGGCCGGTGCCGGTTCGGGTAAAACCCGGGTGCTGGTGCACCGTATCGCCTGGCTGGTCCAGACAGAAGGGCTGTCGCCTTACTCTATTATGGCGGTGACCTTTACCAACAAGGCCGCCAAAGAGATGCGCGGCCGAATCGAAGAGCTGCTGGGCGTCAATCCCAGCGGCATGTGGGTCGGTACTTTTCATGGCCTGGCACACCGTATCCTGCGAGCCCACTGGCGCGACGCAGGATTAACGGAAAACTTCCAGATTATGGATTCCGATGATCAGCTGCGGCTGATCAAACGTCTGGCAAAAGAGATGAATCTGGACGACAGCCGCTGGCCGGCGCGACAGTTCCAGTGGTATATCAACGCTCAGAAAGATGAAGGCCTGCGTGCCGCACATATTGAGCCTGGCGGCGATCCGTATGCCCAGATGATGGTCAACATGTACCACGCCTACGAAGATGCCTGCGAGCGTGGCGGTATGGTCGACTTCGGTGAACTGTTGCTACGCTCTCTGGAACTATTACGGGATCGCAATCCTGCCCTGCTGGAACATTATCAGGAACGTTTCCGCTACATTCTGGTAGACGAGTTCCAGGATACCAACGCGATCCAGTACGCCTGGCTGAAACTGCTCTGTAATCCGCTTGATCCACGTAAGCCACTACCGGAAAAACTGATGGCCGTGGGCGATGATGATCAGTCCATTTACGGCTGGCGTGGCGCCCGGATTGAAAACATCCAGCGCTATCACCAGGACTTCGTCGAGACTTTAATCGTCCGCCTGGAACAGAACTACCGTTCAACCAATACTATTCTGCAGGCCGCCAACGAAGTTATCCGCAACAACCAGGGCCGCCTCGGTAAAGAGCTGCGCACCGACCAGGCCGACGGCGAAGCCATCTCGCTGTACGCCGCTTTCAATGAGCAGGATGAGTCCCGCTTTATCGTCGATCAGATCAGCAACTGGGTACAACAAGGTAACTTACGCAGCGAAGCGGCGATCCTGTACCGATCCAACGCCCAGTCCCGGGTGCTGGAGGAATCCCTGATCCGCGCCGGAATGCCATACCGGATTTACGGTGGCCAGCGTTTCTACGACCGGCTCGAGATCAAAAACGCCCTCGCCTACCTTCGCCTGCTCAGCAACCGTGAAGACGATACTGCGATGGAACGGGTTATCAACGTGCCGACACGCGGCATCGGTGGTAAAACTATCGAAGAGGTGCGGCTGCATGCCCGTACCGAAGGCGTCTCCATGTGGCGCGCTGCAAATGAGGTGATCGAGCTGAATAAGCTCACCGCCCGGGCAGCGAATGCGCTGCAGGCCTTTATCGATCTGGTCAACCAGATCGATCAGGAGACCGAAGGTACCGATCTGCACGAACAGACCGAGCATGCGATTCAGAAATCCGGTCTTATCGAGCACCATATGAAAGAGAAAGGGGAAAAGGCTCAGGCCCGAATCGAGAACCTTGAGGAATTGATCAGTGCCGCCCGGCAGTACCTTTCAACCTGGGAACCGGAAGCTGAGAAAAACGTTAACTCCACGCCCTTGTCAGCTTTCCTCGACGATGCCGCGCTGGATGCCGGTGATGCCCAGGCAGATGAACATCAGGACAGCGTACAGCTGATGACGCTACACTCGGCGAAAGGTCTGGAGTTCCCGCTGGTATTCCTCGGCGGTATGGAGGAAGGTCTGTTCCCCCATAAGATGTCAATCGAGGAACCAGGCCGTCTGGAAGAGGAGCGCAGACTCTGTTACGTCGGAATCACCCGGGCGATGCAGAAGTTGTTTATCACCTACGCTGAATCACGCCGTTTGCATGGTAATGAAACCTTCAACCGGCCTTCGCGCTTTATTCGTGAGATTCCTGAGCAGTATCTGGAAGAGGTGCGCCTCAACGCCAGTATCAGCCGTCCGGTGACCGCACGTCAGCAAAAACCGCAATCCTCTATGTTCAGCGGTACCGAAATACCCGAGACCCAGATCATACTGGGCCAGCGGGTCAATCATCCAATTTTTGGTGATGGCATCGTAATTAACTACGAGGGACAAGGTCCCAAGGCCCGGGTTCAGGTTAACTTCGACTTCGAGGGCACTAAATGGCTGGTGGTTGGTTTCGCCAATCTGCAGCCGCTCTGAGCACACGGAAAGCTGAGTCACTTAAAAAGGCAGATATTTATCTTCCTTTTTTCTTTTCTCCCCCGCCATTGCCGACCTTAACCTATAATCATAAGCTTGCTTTGATGTGTCTATATGACCGGTCGAACCGGGCAGCGGCCTTCCTTCAGTTAAGGAAGCATGTTGCAATTAAAATCGCCTACTTAGGGGTTTTCCACTGAATGGGTAACCCAAACTTGCGATTAGTTGTAACAAGGGAACAATGTAGTACATGGATAGTATCAGCATGCGTTACCAGGCCAGACAACGTCTGACCAGAATCAGCGGACAGCTTTTTCTGGGGCTGATCTGGTCCTATCTGATGACCTTCTACGGTATTCAGGTATGCCCCTATATCAGTGATCTCGAAGCGATGTCAGCATTCATTATGTTTGCCAGCGGTATCTTTTTTTTACTGCTGGCACAGCCTCGATTGGAACGCCTGCTGCAACTCCCTGGTCACAGCCGCTTTCCACGCCTCGTCAGCCACCTTGCATGTTGGATTATTGTTGGCAGCGCAATCAGCCTGTTCAATTATTTTTTGCTCGGTTTCCCGGCGGGCAGTGGTTTAAAAGTCATATTTGGCTTTATTGGGCTGGGCTTTTACTCAAGCCTGTCGCATAACCTAGACCATCGCTATGCACAGCTACAAAATCAAGCCACCGGCGACGATCTGTCAGAATTGCAGGATTCGCGTTTTAATTCGGTCACCACCCAGTTGATGGCCTGCTTCCTGGCAGCGCTGACTTTTGTCGGCCTCGCTATCATTCTGTTGCTCCATAATGACCTGACCCTGCACGAACAGGAATATATTGGACAACCACACAAGATCCTGTTTTCTTTACTGCTACATACCCTGTTCATCATCGGTATTACCACACTGGCTGCGATTCTGCTGACCCGTAAAATACAACGTAATATGAAGCTGATTGTCGAACATCAGCTGCAACAGATGGATAAGGTACTTCATGGCCACGCTGACGCAAAAATTCCGGTACTATCAAACGATGAATTTGGCCAATTCGCACAACGTACCAACTTATTAATATCGGACCTGCACAATAAAAACCGAGCCATAAAAGAACTACAAACGGCTTCTCATACCGACCCTTTAACAGGCATCAATAACCGACGCGCCCTCTACGATTACATATACTCGCGCCATGAAGCAGGCGAACTGAGCCCATCCACCTTGCTGATTCTCGATCTTGATAACTTTAAACAGATCAATGATAACCACGGTCATGATGCCGGCGACCGGGTACTGATCGCATTTGCCCGACAGGTAAGTCAGTTTCTGAATCCGGATTCCGTGTTCTGTCGGATCGGTGGTGAAGAGTTCGTGGTGTTGTTACCCGATGAAGACCCGGACCGCGGCTTTGCGCAGGCCAGCGCCATTTGTCAGTTAATAGCTGGTCAGCCGGTACAGGCGGGAAATATCAATATCAAAGTAAGCTGTTCGATCGGGCTGACTGAATTCAAACCACAGCGGGATACTTTTGAGGAAGCTCTGAAGCAAGCGGATCAGGCGCTCTACCAGGCGAAGGCCGATGGCCGCAACAGGGTTATCGCGGCCGCCAGCTTACCGGGCTAACGCTTACTGACCAAAATCCAGCGCCCGGATATGGCCATGGCCATCGATAGCCACCTGCACGCATTCGGTTTCAGACACTTTACGCAGATCCCGGCCATCCGGGCAGCAGCCCCAGACTTCGACTTTGATCCGCAAGGAGCTGGTGCCCTGCTCCAGTACGGTAGTATAAAAACTGAGAATAGTGCCTTCGATCACCGGCGCCATAAACGACATTGCACCGATCGAGACAGTCGCGACACGGCCCTCAGATGCTTCTGCTGCACGAATTTCTGAGGCAAGGACTGCCTGGGAGGCAACCCAACCACCATATACATCGCCAAACATATTGCTGGCAACGGCAGTAGCAGGACAACGAAGGCTTAATTCACCTTCCGGCTTAAGCAGCTGATCATCGCTTGTAATCATCATTCAGTTCCGAGTTCGGGTTGTATCTATTAGGAAAGCAGTATTCTACTCCCCTATATTAAATATAGTTAGTCCCCGATCCTAACGCATATACATTCTTTGTCAGCTGTCACATCCTTGTCATATAGCCGCCTTATAGTGACCAGCATCGAAACAAACTAATTTTCAAAAATTAATTTTAGATTCAACTCTGTGGAGCTTGTGATGAAACCGATGAAGAAGATTTTTGCCGCGGTTGCGATGACTACAACTTGCCTGACAGCGAGTGCGTCTGACCTGCTGGATCCAAAACTGCCAACGTATACTAAGGCTTCCGGCGTTTCCGGTAACCTGTCTTCTGTAGGTTCCGACACTCTGGCGAATCTGATGACCCTGTGGGCTGAAGAGTTTAAGCGTAATTACCCGAACGTTAATGTTCAGATTCAGGCAGCGGGTTCTTCTACTGCGCCGCCGGCACTGACCGAAGGTACTTCTAACCTGGGTCCGATGTCCCGCAAGATGAAAGACAAAGAGCTGGAAGCGTTTGAGAAGAAGTTCGGTTACAAGCCGACTCCTGTTGCTGTTGCGATTGATGCCCTGGCGGTATTCGTACACAAAGACAATCCGGTTAAAGGTCTGACCATCCCTCAGGTTGACGCTATCTTCTCTGCCACCCGCAAATGCGGTCTGGCACAGGAAGTAAACAAATGGGGTGGCGTAGGCGTTGCAGGCGCACTGGCTAAGCAAAGTTTCCAGATCTTCGGTCGTAACTCAGTATCCGGCACTTACGGTTACTTCAAGAAGAAAGCGCTGTGTAAAGGTGATTTCCGCAACAACGTAAACGAGCAGCCTGGTTCTGCTTCTGTTGTGCAGTCGGTATCCACTTCCCTGAACGGCATCGGCTACTCCGGTATCGGTTACAACACCTCTTCTGTCCGCGCGCTGCCGCTGACTAAGAAAGAGGGCAGCGCTTTCGTTTCACCAACACCGGAAAACGCCCTGAACGGCTCTTACCCTCTGGCGCGTGCTCTTTATGTATACGTCAACAAGAAGCCTGGTCAGGATCTGGCCCCTCTGGAACGTGAATTCCTGAAGATGGTTATGGCTAAAGTAGGCCAGGAAGTCGTAGTGAAAGATGGTTACATCCCACTGCCATCCGCCCTGGTTGAAAAGCAGATGAAGGCGCTGGGCCTGTAAATACAGCCCATCGCTTCAGCCCTTTTTTTTTTGGGGGGGGGCTAACTAACAGACCTGAATAAAGGAGCCCTGCGGCTCCTTTTTTGCTATATAACAGCTTTATTACAACCCTGTAACATGGCTGTCATATTGCTGGGCTATCTTTATCGCCATAGCCTTTAAGCATTGCCTGTAACCATGGCCTTTAACCAAAGTCTTTTAACTTCGTAGAATTGTTTCATGAATATTGATAACAGCTCCGCTATTCCTGATCTGGATTTTAATACTCCTGCAGCCCGACGCAGTCGTAAGTTTCGCGCCCTTAAAGATAAGGTCGCCAGCCTCACCATCGGCCTGGGTGGAATCAGTGTAATTATCGCTATCCTGTTGATTTTCTTCTACCTTCTCTATGAAGTCCTACCTATGTTCCGGTCCGCTGAGATTCAGCCATGGCAGCATAACGGTGCAGCAGTTGAGCCATATACCGTACCGGGATCGGGTGAAAGCCTTTATCTTGCGATGGAAGAGCAGGCTGAGATCGGATTACGGGTCAGTGATAGTGGCGAAATTCTGTTCTTCAGTACACTGAACGGTACAGTCATCCAGCAAAATCAGGTGGCACTTCCTGAAGGCACTAGCGTAACCAGTTTTGCTCTCGCGTCTGAAAACAGCCGCATCTTTGCTATCGGTCTGAGCAATGGCCAGGCACTGGTATATAAGCATGACTACAAATCCAGCTATCCTGATGGGCAGCGGGTTATAACCCCGAATCTGGCTTATCCTCTGGGTGAAGCTCCAATTACAGTAAGCGACAGCCCTCTGGAGCTACTGGCACTGAATGGTGATGAAGGCAGCTACGCACTGATCGGCGGTAATAACGAGTCTCTGAACGCGGTATTTCTTACCCTGGAAGAAAACCTGTTTACCGGTGACGTTCAGCTGGAGAGCGAAGCCACTGCGTTACCAAAGCTGAATATTCAGGCGAATAAACTGCTGCTGATGCCGGACCTGCAATGGATGCTGATCGCCGGTGAGAACGGCAAAGTAGCCGTACTTAATCTCGCCAATAAAGAAGCACCCGTGGTCAGCCAGCTATTAGATGCTTCAGACAGTAAGATCACTACCTTTGACCTGCTGCTGGGCGGCTCTGCCCTGTTACTGGGTAATGAAAGAGGTGAGGTGTCACAGTGGTTCCTGGTACGAAATAGCCGGGGACTATGGCAACTGACTAAGATCCGCAGTTTTACACAAGCCGATAGCGCTGTAACCGACCTGGCAATTGAACATCGTCGTAAGGGTTTTGCCACTATCGACGGCGAAGGCACATTGCGTCTGTTTAACACCACCGCAGAAACCAATGTGTTAGCGGAGAAAGTTGCCGAAGCAAACGCTAGCATGATCGCCATGTCGCCGCGGGCCAATGCAATCCTGATTGAGACCGGCGATACGCTGAAGTTTATGCATATCGAGAACGAGCATCCGGAAGTATCCTGGAGTGGCTTGTGGGGTGAGGTATGGTATGAAGGTCATGAAAAGCCTAAGTATATCTGGCAATCTTCAGCGGCTAACAATGACTTTGAGCCTAAATACAGCCTGATGCCACTGGCATTCGGTACCCTTAAAGCGGCCTTCTACGCAATGATTCTGGCGACCCCGCTGGCTATCTGCGGTGCTATCTACACCGCTTATTTCATGGTGCCGGGGCTACGCCGTAAGGTGAAGCCGTTTATCGAGCTGATGGAAGCCCTGCCAACCGTAATCCTTGGTTTCCTTGCCGGACTCTGGCTGGCTCCCTTCATGGAAGAAAACCTGCCCGGGATTTTTGCCATCCTGATAATTGTGCCCTTTTCAGTGCTCGCCTTTGGCTACGCATGGGCCCAGCTGCCACAACGTCTACGTTTCCTGATTCCTGATGGCTGGGACGCACTGCTGCTGATACCGGTTATTATTCTGTGTACTCTGTTCAGTCTGTGGATCAGTGGCGGTATCGAAGTGCTGCTCTTCGATGGCAATATGCGTAGCTGGCTGAGTAATGATCTGGGTATTACATTCGACCAGCGCAACGCTCTGGTTGTCGGTATCGCAATGGGCTTCGCAGTCATACCGACGATCTTCTCGATCACCGAAGATGCGATCTTCGCGGTACCTAAACACCTGAGCTTCGGCTCCCTGGCACTGGGCGCTACACCATGGCAGACCCTGACCCGCGTCGTGCTGCCAACTGCCAGCCCGGGTATCTTTTCAGCGGTGATGATTGGTATGGGCCGGGCCGTAGGTGAGACTATGATCGTGCTGATGGCCACCGGTAATACGCCGATCATGGATATGAATATTTTTGAAGGCATGCGCACCCTGGCAGCTAACATCGCTGTTGAGATGCCGGAATCCGAGGTCGGTAGTACTCATTATCGGATCCTGTTCCTGGCCGCATTTGTACTGTTCCTGTTTACTTTCGTAGTCAACACCCTGGCGGAACTGATCCGGCAGCGATTACGTAAAAAATACGGTTCGCTTTAGGTTGACTGATGATTATTCAAACAATGAAAACAGACAGTATCCGACTCTCAGTGGATTACTTAAAAAGTACGGTTCACTTTAAGCTGATTGATAGAGGATTATTCGAGTAATGAATATCTCCCTGCGTGAATGGACTAAAACCGGCTCCCCATGGGTATGGCTGAATGCCGGAGCCGTTGCCATCTGTATTATCATGGTGGTCGGCCTGTTATCACTGATTGCGGTGCGTGGTCTGAGTCACTTCTGGCCCGCTGATATCCTGCAGGCGCAACTCACTAGTAATAGCAACGGCAACAACGCCCGTATCATCGGTGAAGTCGTTGAATCGAATGAAGTACTGACCAGCCAGTTGAGCGAGGCCGGTATCAAAGGACTGCCAGACGACAAAGAGTTTCTGATCCGTAACCTGATGAAAGTAGGTAACCGTGATGTGCTTGGTCAGGACTTTACCTGGGCACTGGACTTCCACCTCTCCGATAAGCAGTACCCTGAAATGCTGTTCGCCGCAGAACGCCGTGAATGGGGCAACCTCTACGGTTACCTGCGCTCGGTAAAAGAGAACGGTGAGCAGGTCAGCAGTTACGACGGATATACTAAAACTGTCGAATATGAAGCCCTGTGGAACGACCTGGATCAACGTATCGAACGCGCCGAAGAGATCCATCAGCAGATTCTGCAAATCGAAAAGGACAAAATAGGTTCAATCAACTATGAGATTGAGCGACTACGTCTGAAAGAACGAGGCCTGCAGCTAAAAGAAGTTAGCGATTCTGCACCCTACACGGCAATCAATGATCGTCGCGCTGAACTGAACGCCGATTACGAAGTTCTGCAGAATGACCTGCTTGATCTTTACAACGCCTTTAATCGCGACAGCCTGACTGCCGAAGTATCCAGTGGCGAGATCGTTGAGATAAGTCTGTCTAAGATCGTACGTGCGTTCCGCCCTAATGATATGGGCATATTCGCTAAGATCGGCCACTACATAGCTAAACTGTGGGAGTTCATATCTGAAGATCCCCGTGAGGCAAACACCGAAGGCGGGATCTTCCCCGCAATATTCGGTACCGTAATGATGGTTATCCTGATGTCGATTCTGGTGACCCCCTTTGGCGTAGTCGCGGCAGTGTATCTTCGCGAATATGCTAAACAGGGATTCATCACCCGCCTGATCCGGATCGCGGTGAACAATCTGGCCGGTGTACCTTCTATCGTATACGGAGTATTTGGTCTGGGCTTTTTCGTATATTTCCTCGGTGGCAATATCGATCAACTGTTCTTCCCGGAAGCGAAACCGGCGCCGACCTTCGGTACACCGGGCCTGATGTGGGCATCGCTGACCCTGGCACTGCTTACGGTGCCAGTAGTCATTGTCGCCACTGAAGAAGGCCTGAGCCGTATTCCCCGTTCCGTCCGCGAAGGCAGCCTGGCACTGGGTGCGACTAAGTTTGAAACTTTATGGCGGGTTGTACTGCCGATGGCCAGCCCGGCGATGATGACCGGCGTGATCCTGGCGATTGCCCGTGCCGCTGGTGAGGTAGCACCGCTGATGCTGGTTGGTGTAGTAAAACTGGCACCGAGCCTGCCGCTGGATGGCAACTATCCGTTCATCCATCTGGACCAGAAATTCATGCATCTGGGCTTCCACATCTATGATGTTGGTTTCCAGAGCCCTAACGTTGAAGCGGCACGTCCGCTGGTCTATGCGACCGCACTGCTGCTGGTGGCTGTAATCGCCCTGCTGAACTTATCAGCAATCGCGATACGCAATCATCTCCGCGAAAAATACAAAGCTTTGGAAATGTGATCATGGATAGGAAACTAATTCTTATCACTTGCGATCCGCAACCAGCTGCTTTGGCGAAAAAGACAAAGCTCTTGAAATATAAGCCGAGCAGAAAACAGGTTTAAAGATGACTATGGAAACTAAAACTCACGCTATCGATATTTCCGCGATGCAGCGCAGCAATGAAGCGCTACGCCTGGAAGATGAAACCGTAGCCCTGACCGTCAATGATCTGGAGCTTTATTACGGTGATAAGCGCGCCCTGCACGGCATTAATATGATCATCCCGAAGAACCGGGTAACCGCCTTTATCGGTCCATCCGGTTGTGGTAAATCAACGCTGCTGCGCTGTTTTAACCGGATGAACGACCTGGTGGACAGCTGTACTATCAGTGGTGAAATAAACCTGGATGAGATGAATATCTACCAGCGCAAGGTTGATGTTGCTGATTTGCGTCGCCGGGTCGGCATGGTCTTCCAGAAACCTAACCCGTTCCCGAAAAGTATCTACGAAAACGTCGCTTACGGCCTGCGGATTCAGGGTATCACTAAAAAACGCGTGATCGACGAAACGGTTGAGTGGGCGCTTAAATCTGCAGCACTATGGGAAGAAGTAAAAGACCGCCTGCACGAAAGCGCACTGGGTATGTCCGGCGGTCAGCAGCAGCGTCTCGTTATCGCCCGGACTATCGCTGTAAAGCCAGAAGTTCTGCTGCTGGATGAACCCGCTTCAGCACTGGACCCGATCTCTACCTTAAAGATCGAGGAGCTGATCCACGAGCTGAAAAAAGACTTCACCATCGTCATCGTAACCCACAACATGCAACAGGCAGCCCGGGTGTCTGACTATACCGCCTTTATGTATATGGGTGATCTGATTGAGTTTGGTGTAACTGATACACTGTTTACCAATCCAGAAAAGAAACAGACTGAAGACTACATTACCGGTCGTTACGGCTAATACGCGGAGACACTACAGTGACTTACGAACAAGACCACCACAGTACTCACATATCTCAGAAGTTCAATGACGAGCTGGAACAGATCCGCACCCACCTGCTGACCATGGGTGGTGCCGTTGAGCGCCAGGTTAATGATGCGGTTGAAGCGTTGATCGAGGGTGATACCGAGCTTGCCGAGCAGGCCCGGAAAAATGAAAAAGCGATCAACGATATGGAACTGATGATCGATGAACAGTGCACCCTGATCATCGCCCGGCGCCAGCCTGCCGCTGGCGACCTGCGACTGATTATCTCCGTTAGCCGCGCAGTCAACGATCTGGAACGGATCGGTGATGAATCCAACCGTATCTGCCGTCACGCCATCGAACTCGCAGAACAGGGTGGCAAGATCCATGGCTATCAGGAGGTTCGCCATATCGGTAATTTAGTGCGCGACATGCTGAAGGACTGCCTTACCGCCTTCGCCCGCAGCGATGCAGAGCTGGCTTATAAGGTCGCCAAACAGGATAAAGAAGTCGATCAGGAGTATCGCTCTGCGATGCGCTCCCTGATGACCTACATGATGGAAGATCCCCGCGCTATCTCAAGCGTTATGAATGTTATCTGGGTACTGCGTAGCCTGGAGCGGATCGGTGATCACTCACGCAATATGGCGGAGCATCTGATCTACCTGGTGAGTGGTACTGACGTCCGCCACAGCAGCCTGAAAGAGATCAGGAAGACCGTCAAAGGTACTGAATAAGCCTGTTTAGTTACTGGTCACCGGACATAAAAAAGGCAGCCCCTGGCTGCCCTTTTGTATCTGTTACTCATCAGCCTATCTTTTGCACTCTGAGCTGAATCTTACCGCCTTCTTTTGGCTCGGCACTCAAAGAGAGGCCTACTGCCTGATGTCGGCCTGTATTCTTCAATCCTTCCATTACCTCAGAAGGCAGGCTACCACCGCACCAGCCGGGTACCATCTCTTTCATATAGATAAGAAAGGCTGCATCAATTTCCCACAGATCACCCTTCATATCACAAACCGCTTCACCGACACGGTCTGACGCTCTGCGCCCATGCTTTCCAGGCGTCTTCCCTCTGCGCTCAACTAACACTGTTTCACCATACAAATTGTATTCAAGATTCTGCGTACCGCTCTGATCGCTCCATGCTCACGACAGAAACCACTGTTCAAATGCCGAAGTTTCCAGATTTTAACTGAATTAACTCTGCTCTTGTAGTACGAAAAACATGATACACAGTATCAACAGCAAATTATTTTCTTCACTATCTCCTTATAAAACAATCCAGTTGGCCGATACAGCGCCTACACTTGACCCATCAGCACAATTATTTCAGGACGAAAATGGCAGAGTATATAGTTTACGGCGACCTTAACTGCCCATTCAGTTACGCCCTTCATGAGCTGCTCTGCAGCAATAATCTGCTGCATAAAGTTGACTGGCGTCTGGTAGAGCATAATTCCGAGATTGGCAGCTACCTTGGCTCTGCAGAAAGCATGGCCGAGCTTGCCAGCGACGTATTCAACATTCGTAACCGTACCCCGGATGTCGCGATATCTCTGCCGCTCAATCGCAGCGATAGCTACTTTCCCTGTTTGTGTGTCATCGCCACGCAAAAAATCGATCCAGGCAAGGCGGAAACATTCCGCCACAACCTCTACCGGGCGCTGTGGGTCGAAGGTAAAGATATCTCTAATCCATCGGTCATATTCAACTGTCTGGAAGCGTCCGAGCTACCGACAGAATTAGATGCCGATGAAACGTGTGAACAGATCCTTGAAGCCTGGCAACAGCAATGGGAACAGGGCAACTTCACCCTGCGCACACCGGCAATGCTGGCCCCGGACGGCCGTAAATTAGTCGGTCTGATGAATCATGAATCGATCATCAATTTTTTGCAGGGCGACTCGGTTGCAACGCCCGAGCTGAACAGCGGCACCCGCTATCATGAACGCCAGACTATCGCCCTCTATGGTGGCGACTCTGTTGCCGAACTCTGGGGAGTACTCTCAACCCTGCGTGATGAAAGCAATATCCTGCTGCCACAATCCTTGCAAGCATTGAAAGATCAGTTGCTGAGTGATGAACAGTGCCCCGATCTGGTACTGCTGCATAATGATGGTCAGCAGCATGATCTTACCGAACAGTGTCGGGAGCTGGGCCACTTTACCCGCGAGCAGCAGATTCCCCTCGCCGTAATCGGCCAGCCGCTGGACGATAGCGCTGAAGTCGCCCTTTATGATGTTGGGGTTGCTGATTATCTGTTGCAAAACAGAGATCCGGCAATCATTCAGTCCCGTATCAATATACTGCTGCAACTGAAACGTTCTCATGACCTGCTGGCACGGGCCGCAAGTATCGACAATCTGACTCAGGTATTTAACCGGCGAGAATTCGAACGTACTCTGGAGATAGAGTGGCGACGGGGCCAGCGATCTAAGCAGCCGCTATCTCTCATCCTGCTGGATATCGACCACTTCAAAGCATTTAACGACTACCTGGGACACCTTAACGGCGATAATTGTCTGCGCCAGGTTGCGTTAGCAATAAAGGAATCCGCGCGCCGAGCCCAGGATATTGTCAGCCGCTACGGCGGCGAAGAGTTCTGCATCCTGCTACCTGATACAGATCAATCCGGTGCACAGGTACTGGCAAACAACATCTGCAACAAAATCAGCCAGCTTGATATACGCCATAGCCCGGAGTTTCGTGATCAGCCGGTTACCGCCAGCCTGGGTATTACCACTATGACGCCAAACAACAAGGGCGTATCACCCCATAAACTTATCGAGCAGGCCGATAAAGCCCTGTATCAGGCTAAAGAACAGGGCCGCAATCGTGTCATCTGCTTTACTGCTGAATAGCCATATTCAGCAGTAATCAGCAAACGGAGGGAAGCGCTCAATTAACCCCTGCCGTCCCAGATCTCTTAATAACTGCATATTCCGCTCTGGAATCTGCTCCGGATTCTTGTAATGGGTCAGGGCCCGGCTCATCTGGGCTTCCCTGATGATATGAAAGGTTGGATAGGGTGAGCGGTTAGTCCAGTGGCTCAGATCATTTTCATCGACGCCGCCAAACAGGTAGCCCGGATGGAAACTGGCCAGCTGTAATACCCCTTCAAGACCGGCATCCTGTAACAGCTCTTCAAACAGTGCCAGCGTATCCAGATAATCGTAGAAATCCTGCAACATACGCGGCACGATCAGCAACGTCGTGGCTATCTCAGCTTCATCTGACTGCTGAATCGCTTCGATCTGCTGCAGAAAATCAGCCACCAAAGCCTCTCTTTCTATGGCAGTAGATACGCTGTAACGCAAGCTTTCATCTTGTACCACTGGCGCGGCAAAAGGGCATAGATTGAGGCCAACAACCATAGTTTCGACCCAGCGTCGGGTCAGACTAGTAACTGATTCGGGGTTATCAATATTAATTTCTTTTTTCATCCACATATACTACCTAAAACCCTGATCCCACCCCAATACATTTATTCCCTGCGGATGGTAATATAGCGCCAGTTTTTCTATGAGTATTAAAAGTGCCGATTCCTGCAGCCCTGACCCAGAATAGCTTCGATGTGCGTTGGTATACCCTGCGCCGTCCGGCAGCCACCGACGCGCCGCTGATATGGCGTAAATGGCTGCTCGATTCTGGCTCCCTGACTCAGCGACTTATAGATCTCAGCCAGGGTGACTTTCGGGTCGAAGTGGTGCGCCAGGGCTGGTCCCGGCCAACCCGTTCAGAGGCAAAAGCTCTGGGCATACCGACCCGGCAACTGGCGCTGATCCGCGAAGTGCAGCTGATAGGCAAAGGACAACCCTGGGTCTACGCCAGAACAGTGATCCCCGCCTCAACCCTGACCGGTAAGCAGCGCCAGCTCAATGCCATCGGCAATCGCTCCCTCGGCAGTGTTTTGTTCACCGACCCGACCATGCAGCGTGGGCCGCTACAGGTCAGTAAGCTTAAACTCACCAGTGGAGAGACCGTATGGGCCCGACGCTCTCAGTTTCGACTCTCCGATAAGCCGTTGCTGGTTGCAGAAGTTTTCCTGCCCGAGCTGCAACAGGTACACTATCCTGCAACCTGATTCCCGCAGACCTGTTTCTGCAAAAAATATCCCGGAAGCCTGACCATGCAGCAAGCAACACCCCAACCATCATCTCAGTGGCAGCAAAAGCTCCGCGCCTGCGGTGAGCTGATGCGGGTTGAAAAGCCGATCGGTACCTATCTTCTCTTATGGCCAGCCCTATGGGCCCTGTGGATCGCTGCTGAAGGCGTTCCCGGCATCGACCTGCTGGTTATCTTCTGCCTTGGCACATTCCTCATGCGCTCCGCTGGCTGCGTCATCAATGATTTCGCTGATCGTAAAATAGATGGTCATGTTAAACGTACTGCTCAGCGCCCGATTCCGGCAGGCCGGATCTCCGCCCGTGAATCTATCTATCTGTTTGCCGGGCTGTTAGTGCTGGCTTTCAGCCTGGTGCTGCTCACCAACCAGATGACTATTTTACTCTCCTTCGGCGGTGTTGCCCTGGCGGCCTGCTATCCATTTATGAAGCGTTATACCCACCTTCCCCAGGTTGTACTGGGTATGGCCTTCGCCTGGGCCGTGCCGATGGCGTTCAGCGCAACCCTGGCAGAGATACCACACTACGCCTGGCTGATCTATATCGCGACAGTGCTGTGGACCGTTGCCTACGATACGATGTATGCGATGGTCGATCGCGATGATGATCTGAAGATCGGCGTAAAATCCACCGCAATTCTGTTCGGTGACATGGATAAGCTGATTATCGGTATCCTGCAACTGAGTACCTTGGCAATCTTTATCATGCTGGCGCTGCAGCTTGATCTTTCGTTCTGGTTCTATCTTGGATTAACCGCAATGGCCGCACTGTTCGGTTATCAGCAGTACCTGATCCGCAACCGGGACCGGGACCTGTGCTTCAAAGCCTTTCTCAATAACCATTACGCCGGTTTGCTGTTGTTAATTAGTCTCGCGCTGCACTATTTCTTTAGCTGATTCCGCCCGAATTGTTACAATTGTCATATTCCTGTAACAGTTTCATCTTTTAATTGGGCCATCTAAATCATTGAAATGAGGTAACAGATCATGGCTTCAGGTAAACGGGTTCTGATCGTTGATGACGAAGCCCCGATCCGTGAAATGATCGCAGTTGCACTGGAGATGGCTGGCTACGAATGTATTGAAGCCGAGTCAGCTCAGGCGGCGCATCCGCTTATTGTCGATAATAAGCCGGACATGATTTTGCTGGACTGGATGATGCCAGGTACCAGCGGCGTTGAGTTTGCCCGCCGTTTGCGTAAGGATGAGATGACCTCAGATATCCCGATTATTATGATTACCGCCAAAGGCAACGAAGATAATAAGATACAGGGACTGGAATCCGGTATTGATGATTACATTACTAAACCGTTCTCGCCCCGGGAACTGGTCGCCCGGCTGAAAACAGTATTGCGCAGGACCACACCGAAAGGCGTTGAAGAACCAATTACCGTTGATGACCTGACCCTGGATCCGGTTTCGCACCGGGTCAGTGCAGAGCTGCAACCGCTGGATCTGGGACCCACTGAGTTTCGCCTGCTACAGTTCTTTATGACCCACCAGGACCGCGCCTATTCAAGAAGCCAGTTGCTTGATCTGGTATGGGGCGGTAATGTCTATGTTGAAGAGCGGACCGTCGATGTGCATATCCGGCGTCTGCGTAAAGCACTGGGGAAACGCCATGACTATCTGATTCAGACTGTCCGTGGCACCGGTTATCGCTTCTCATCACAGGTAGTCTGAGACCAACCTATGTATAACAGCAACCATTCTATAGCCAGCAACCTGCTGCTGACAGTGGTTGTCTCTCTGTTTGCCGGCTTCATTATCGGTTATCCAGGCTGGACGCTTGCCTTTGCCCTGCTGGGCTGGGCGCTGTTTCAGATCAAACAGTTTAATCGCCTGCAGCAGTGGCTGATGGATAGCTCAAATAGCGATGTACCGGAAACCTCTGGTCATTGGGGCGAACTGTTTGATGAACTGTCCCGGGACCAGAAACGCCAGCTTGGCAGAAGCCAGTCACTACGGGCTGTTATTCACCGGTTTCAACAATCATCAGCGGCCCTCAGCGATGCGATTGTCATCATCGACAACCACAACAACCTTGAGTGGTGGAATCGTGCTGCTGATCGCTTACTGGGGCTGAAGGCCAGTACCGACCGGGGCCGCTCAGTGATGAACTTGCTGCGCGATCCGCGCTTTGTCCGCTACTACCGCAAGCAAAATTACGACGATCCGTTGCAACTACCCTCGCCGCTCAGTAACGAAGTTATCCTTGAATACCGGCTGACCCGCTTCGGTGTCGGCGATCGGATTCTGGTAGCACGGGATATTACCCGCCTGAAGCAATTGGAGCAGACCCGGCAAGACTTTGTCGCTAACGCATCCCATGAGCTGCGTACACCGCTCACTGTCATCAGGGGATATCTGGAAACCTTCCTCGATCAGGACCTGCCACGCCCGCTGCAGCGGGGCATGAACCAGATGGCCAACCAATCCAGGCGGATGGAAAACCTGGTATCAGACCTGTTACTGCTGTCCCGGCTGGAAGCCAGCCCGCATATCTCAGACGAACTACCGATCCCGATCCAGTCAATCATCTGTCGTATACGCGATGACGCAATAGCACTGGGTAAAGATAAGAACCAAACCATTGAGCTCGACCTGGATCCGAACAACACCCTGCTGGGGCAAGAAGCCGAGATCTACAGCGCATTCTCTAACCTGGTATTCAATGCCGTTCGCTATACACCTGCCGGTGGCCGTATACAGATACGCTGGTGGGCAGATAAAAAAGGCACTCACTTCTCGGTTGCGGATAACGGCCCCGGCATCGACAGCATTCACCTGCCCCGTCTGTCGGAGCGTTTCTATCGCATCGACGAAAGCCGCTCCTCTGATACCGGCGGTACCGGGCTTGGGCTGGCGATCGTCAAACATGTGATGCTGCGCCACAACGGTCGACTGTCAATTAAGAGCGAGATTGGCCAGGGCAGCACTTTCAGCTGTCACTTTCCGAAAGAGCTGTTAAGCAGCGGCAGTCAGCGCCAACCTGATGATCCTGATGAACAGGAACCGAAAGATCAGGCGGCACCATCCTCGATCAGATAAGCTTTCGATATAAAAAAACCGCCGGATGGGCGGTTTTTTTTATATCGGGAGAGATACTTAATCGGAGCCCAGTCGCCCGGCCGGATCAGTACCGACTGACTTTGCAGCAAAGCCGCGCAGGTCAATCTCACCCTGATCGCTGGCATACTCTTCAACCCAGAAAATCGTCGCGCCCACCACCGCTGCCGGCATTATCAGCAGGTTAACCAACGGGATCATCATGCCAACCGAAACCAATCCACCGAAGCCCAGCGAGGTAAAGCGGCGCTGCTTCAGGGCTTCCTTCATGTCTTTGAAACTGACCTTGTTATTATCCATCGGATAATCACAGTACTGAATCGCCATCATCCAGCAACCAAACAGGAACCATAACAGCGGAGCAACCCAGCCGATAACCGGAATAAATGTCAGTATCAATAACAGCAGTAATCGGGGCAGATAATAGATCAGCTTTGAGATTTCCCGCGCTACCGCCCGGGGAATCAGAGCGATAACCGCCTGCCAGCCTTCGTCAGTGACTAACTCGCCGCGCAGACGCTGTTCAACCTTTTCTGACAAAATACCGTTAAAAGGCGCCGCAATAATGTTGGCGACAATGCTAAAGCTGTAATAGACAACAATCAGAATCGAGCCCGCCACCAGCGGCCAGAGCAGGTAACGCAAGAACTGTAACCAGTCCCAATCAGGCAAGATACTGCTCAGCAGATAATCTATCCAATACCCCATCTGGTCAATCAGAAACCAGATAGCACCACCAAATAACACTACGTTGATGAGCAGTGGAACCAGCACAAAGTGCCGTATCCCCTTCTCTGGTAACATACTGAGCCCACGCAGAAAATAACCTGCACCTTTGACCGGATTCCCTTTCATTTCTTACACTTACCTTTTAAAAACTAAAAACACTTTCAGCGTTATGCGAAAAAGTGATTGTAAAATCTGAGTAGCACTGCCAGTACCATCATCGATAAACCGATCCGGTTAATCATAAATTCCTGCTTGGTAAACTCAATCGTCGCCTGCCAGAAAACCAGAATCGACTTAATATCTTTGGTTCTGAGTACATAAAGCACCAGAGACACCAGAAAAACTCCAAAACCACCAAGCATTAACAACTGTTCTGCGACCACAAGATACATCTTTATTTCCGTTTATTTTTCTGATTAGGAAGGTCATAGATTAACAGAAATATCCTGCATAAGTGGCTGGTTTGACCTATAACTTTATGTGAATATGCAGGATATTAAGTGCAGTGAGTTCAATTTTCACCTGCAAACTATCGGAGTAAACCATGAAAGCGATCAGAATCCATCAATTTGGCGGTCCCGAAGTTCTAGCCTATGAGGATGTACCTAAACCTGAGCTGAATAACGGCGAGGTACTGGTGAAAACGACCGCCGCCGGGGTCAACCCGATTGACTGGAAAACCTGTTCCGGAGGTGGTGCCAGTGGCTTCATCGGCGACCTGCCGTTTATTCCTGGCTGGGAGTTCTCTGGGGTGATTGAGGACCCGGGTAACAGCCAGTTCGCAGCGGGGGACTCGGTATTCGGGCTAATCAATTTTCCCCAGCGCGCCGGTTGCTATGCCGAGTATATTGCGGCTCCCGCAGAGCAGATTGCCAAACTACCCGACGCTGTCGATCCGGAACTCGCCGGTGGTCTGGCCACTGCCGGCCTGACCGCATGGCAGGCGCTGTTTGATAAAGGCAATTTACAAAAGAACCAACAGGTGCTGATCCTCGGTGCTGCTGGTGGTGTCGGCCATCTGGCGGTCCAGATCGCGAAGTGGGCCGGTGCCCATGTCACCGGAACTGCATCGGTGCATAACCACGAATTTCTGGCCGAACTGGGTTGCGACCACCTGATCGATTATCACAATGAAGATATCAATGACCATGCCGCAGAGATGGATCTGATTATTGATTGTGTCGGCGGTGAAACCGGTATTCAGGCTCTGCCCTGCCTGAAACCTGATGGCGTACTGGTGACCTTGCCCTCTGTCACTAAAGACAAGCTGATCGCCGCCGGTGACGCGCAGCGACGTCGTGTCGAAACGATACTTTGTCAATCGAATGCAGATCAACTGGTCAAAATTGCGCAGCTGGTGGCAGACGAAAAACTGCACCTGCATATGGCAGACAGCTACCCTGCTGAAGCGGTTGAGGATGCCTTCCACCTCAGTGCTGAAGGACATGTCTGCGGTAAGCTGGTACTTACTTTCTGAGTCGTTCCTGTTTTCTGAAAAGCTGAGGCTATAATAAAACCCTCGGCTTTCTCAGCCGTTCCGGACCCTCTAATCATCCAGGGTCCGGGCCAGCACCTGATACTCATCCTGCAGTTCACTGACCTTTTTCAACATTTTCACCACCGAACGATCGATCAGCCCTGGAATATAGGTATCGCTACTGCTCTCAGCGGTGATACGGATACGCTGCAACTGCCGCTGCAGGTCTTTCAGGCTATGGTTAATCAGCGCAGTATTATCAGGTACTTTCTGCAGCGCTTCTGATGTCTCTGAGAAACCACTATAAACCGCCTGATATCCAGTTTTTGCCTGGGCTTCATAGCCCCAGGCCATCATTCCATACAGCGCAACAAGCCGTACGGATAACATCCCCTGCCGGCCAGCAAGGTCAATCATAGGACCGGTTTTAGAACCATCGCTTTGCTGCAGCGACAACACCAGTTGCTCAGACTGCTGCAATAGCTGCTCATTGAGGGAGAAGAGGTTAAGCAGCTGTGATTTATCCGGTTTAACCTGATACTTCGGCTTAGTTTGCTGCCAGTGCTGTACCAACTGAGTGAGCTGGGTTCGGGTTGCGTTATCCGTTACATAACTCAGCAGCGCTGTGTTATTAGCTTCAAACTGCCCGATAGCATTCTGTATAGCCTGATCGGCTTTACGTGATCGCACCCCCAGGCCAGACAGAACATAGCTTTTCAGTAGCTGCTGGGTCAGGATTCGCTGTTCGGTAGCCAGGCGCATAGCCTGGGCGGCATTATCGATAACTGCCGCCCAGACAGGCGCGCCACTAAGCAGGCAGCAAAGCGAAACCGTGGTGAGAAATTTTGCTGTTTTTATTGTTATTTTTTTCATGATTATCTTTTGTAACTCGTGAATCGAAATTTAAGTCATGCTTTGCGGCTGGAGCAGGCTTTCGACCTGCTGCAGTAATCCGCTTTCAGTCCAGGGTTTGGTTATAAATGAAGCCACTCCGGCTGCACCCGCTTCACGCTGATGCCGCTCTGTGGTTCGGGATGTAATCATCATCACCGGAATATGCTGCATCTCTTGCCGGCTTTGTATCATCGCCGCCAGCTCCATTCCAGTCATCCGTGGCATCTCCAGGTCGGTCAACACCAGATCCGGACTGTCCTTACGAATCTGATTCAACGCGTCCAGCCCATCGATCGCGGTACGCACTTCGTAGCCGGTATCTCTTAGCAGGGTCGACAAAGAGCTGCGCGCACTAATCGAGTCATCCACCACCAGCAACTTGGGCAGGGACAACAATTCCCCATGATCAACCTGACGGAACAGGTTTTTAGTGACACTCAGCTTATGCCGGATTCGCGCCGGTAGATCGACAATCGGGGCAGTATCGCCATTGGCCAGAATAGTCAGCCCCGGAATGCCCGGAATATCCGGAATATAATCACCCATATCCTTGAAGGCCAGCTCCCGATGCGCGATCACTTCACGGACTAATACAGCGACCCGTTCACCCTGCCCCATATTCACCAGAAGCACTGGAAAAACCTGATCTTGTGCATAGGGCTTACCGGCTTCTGCCACCAGGGATTCCAACGGATATGCCGGATAAGACTGATCAGCATAAGTAAAGTGTGCGCCTTGTTCGGTCTCGATAAGCTGACCATCAAGGGAGATCAGGCTCTGTTCAAGGCCATGGCTGGACAGGGCATAAATCTGCTTACCAGCCCGCACCAGAAGTGTTTTTACCATCAGCGAGTTGGCCGGCATAGACAGTTCAAAAGTGGTGCCCGCATTTTCAGCAGACCTGATATCCAATGATCCCTGTAAACGCATCACTTGCTGATAGACCACATCCATCCCGATACCACGACCGGACAACTGACTGATCTGGTCACTAGTAGAAAAGCCAGGTACCAGTATAAGTCGTTGCAGCTCTTGCTCGCTTAACTCGGTATCAGCGTCGATTAGTTGTTTATCGCTAGCAACCTGGCGCACCTTCAGGGTATCAATGCCAGCTCCGTCGTCACTACAGGTTACCCGCACCAGGTCGTTATCAAGGCGGAAGCTTAGCGTTAGCCGACCCTGTTCAGGCTTACCTTTCGCGAGTCGCTGCTGCGCCGTTTCAAGGCCATGATCCACCGCATTACGGATAATATGCATCAACGGATCGGCCAGCTGATCCAGAATCTGGCTATCGATCCGGGTATGCTCACCTTCAATTTCCAGCACGGCATCTTTACCCGAGGCCCGACAGGCCTGACGCAAAATACGCTGCATCCGATTGGTCATGGTTTTTACTTCCACCAGCCGGGTGCTGAGTACCCGGTCCAGAGTCTCTTTCTGCAACCCAGACTGAGCTATATGTAATTCCCCTGTACGCCGGATATGCTTGTCCAGCGTATCTTCAACCTCCCTGATATCCGCCGCTGCCTCCTGTAACCGGGACAGACTGGTATGCATCTCGCTGTAACGGTCCATTTCCAGGGGATCAAATTCAGAGCTCTCCCGATCCAGCTCTGGCTGCAGGGTATAATACTCATTCAACTGTTGCTCCAGCTCGAACATTATTCGCTGCAGCGCCCGCTGCCGGTCCCGACCGATCCGGCTATAGCTGCGCAACTGGGTAATCTCTTCATCAAGCTGAGTACTCAGAGTGCTGGATTCACCGGTCAGCCGCAACAAGCTATCAAGGGTCGCCTGTGGTACCCGCTGCAACACTTGCTCCTGCCTGAGCGGCTGTTGATCGGGCACATCAGGCTGAAGTGAATCACCTGACGGCGAATTATCGGGCAATGAGTCAACTAATAATGATCCGGCAAACTCGTCGCTCATTTCTTTGGCAACGTTTGCTACGGTATCAGTTTCTGCTGCAGACTCAGTGATATGCCCGGACTGAAGTTCAGCAGCCGCTAATGCTACACCTTCGTTGCGCAATTGGTAATGCCAGTCCATCAGTTGCTGTAGCAGCTGTACACTGCCCTGAGGAGCTGGGCTATTTGCCACCACCGCATCACTCATTGCGGCAATGGTATCGGCAGCAGCCAACACAGTTTCTGCCAGTGCGGAGCCCGGTAGCTGTCCAGCTTCGGTCAGCAGTTCCAGAATATCTTCCAGACGGTGTGTCAGACTGGCCAGACCGGCGATACCCGCCATATTGGCCAGGCCCTTTATGGTATGGGAAATACGCTGCGCAGAACGCAACTCCTGGAGATCATTGTCGTGCTGCAAATGACTTATCAGCTGCTCCGATTGCTGTGGCAGTTCGTCGAACAGCATATCCAGCAACTGGGGGTCTATATCATCAGACACCTGCAGCTGCAGATCGCCAGCATTCGCCACCTCAGGTTCAAGAAGATCCGCAAATTCAATACTGGCCAGCGCCAGCAAACCACGTATAAAACCGGCTTGCTCCTCGCTTGGAGCACCAGGCAGGTCGGCCAACAGCAGCTGATCAAGCAGCTGTTGATGGGATAGTTGGTCAGTAATATCGTCAAAATAAAGGATAAACTGCCGGAAAACAGCGGCTATCTGTAACTTGAGGCCTGATTCCAAGAGTCGGGGATGGCCTGCCAGGTATTCAAGATTAATCCGGATCCCCTGCACAATAAACAACGCTCCGTGCAGATGCAGCGTCTGTAGAGCCCGCTGTACTGGCTCAAGCTGCTGCAAGCTGATTGCCAGCAAAGACTCAGTGGTCTCAGCTTCATCCAGCCATAACGGTTCCAGCTGCTGCAGAGTAGCCGTCAGCATCGCCAACACATCAGGATCAATGGCAGGTCCTGGCTGTTCCAGCAAAGAAAAATCTATATCACAGAAAGGCTGTAGCAGTGGCTGTACTGGTGATTGCTGTAGTGCCGGTACAGTTGCCTCAACCCTTTCAGGCGCTATATCTGCCAACCCGAAGGTAAGCGGACTCAGGCGCTGAAAATCGGCCATCAGAATCTCCGCCAGAAATTCACGATCATCACTCGGTAAAGGCTCGTTCCAGCGCGAATCCGACATCAGTTGCAACAAGGATTCTGTCTCAACGACCTCTCGCGCTGACAGAACATTTATCAGCAAAGGAAGATACTCGCCTGATAGCGACGTTTCTCCTCCACTTTCCAGTAGTTCAGCACTTAAAGCTAAAAGATCTGAGATCCCCGAAAACCCGTCTTCGCTGCATTTATCTGCAATATCATGAAAATTATCTGCAATATCTTCCAGGTTTTCTCCTGACTCAGAAAAACGCTGCAGAATATTTGCAATGATCGTCGGCTGCGTCTGTACTGGGCTCCCTTCAGTCTCAGCAGAGACGAGCTCCTCTTCTGACCATAACTTTTCGACATCCTGTTGCAGCAGCTCAGCAAGAAAACCGCAGTCTTCTTCATCGACCGGTTCCGGCCAACGACTATCCGTCAGGCTGGCCAGCAGATATTGCCATACGGCCGGTTGTTGCACATTGGCCAGATCCAGCAGCGCTTTGCCGCAATCGTCCAGCAGCACCCGCTGGTCATCTTCCAGCTCCGGCGGTAACTGCTCCAGCTGCTCAGCAACCAAAGCCAGCGCATCCGCCAGACCGATAAAACCCTGCTCACTATAACTATCGATCCACTGTTGCAGCTGGTCGATGATTACAATACTGGTCAGTTCATTACGCTCAAGCTGTTGCAGTAACGCCTGCAACAGCTCCATATCGGTTATAAAAACCTGCTTCATGCTATTCACCCGCAACAGCTATCGGAGCTCAGGATACTTCAGGCGCAGCCAGCTTAAATACGCTGACCGAGCGCTGCAGTTCTTCAGCAGCATCTACCAGCTCATCAGACAGTTCCGCCTGCTGCTGCATCTCTTTGTTGGTTGCAACGGTGGATTGATCGATCATACTGGCCCGCTCGCGCAGCTCTTTAGCTACCCGCGCCTGCTTCGCCGAGTTCTGCGCAATACGGATTACCGACTCAACTAGGGTCTGTGTGGTAGCACGCGTTTCGCCCATTCGCTCACCAGCTTCTTCTGCCAACCGGGTGCCTTCAACAACGTCACTGATTACTGTATTCATAACATTGATGGTATCAGCGGTTTCCAGCTGAATATTGTTTACCAGGGACTCGATTTCGGAGGTTGCTTCCCGGGAGTTCTCCGCCAGTCGTTGTACTTCATCTACCACCACCATCAGACCGCGTCCGGCTTCACCTGCCGATGCGGCATGCATACTCGCATTAAGCGACAAAACGTGGGTCCGCTCGGAAATATTGTTAATCAGGTTTACAATGCCGCCGATCTCCTGGGAACGTTCGCCCAGTCGTTTAATCCGTTTTTCAGCTTCGTGAATGGTCTGGCGAATCTTGTTAATACTGCTGATGGTCTGAGATACCGAATCCATCGCCGTTTCAGAGGTTTTAATCGCTTTTTGTGAAGCATTATTAGACAGCACCGCCAGTTTCGAGATCAGCTCCATCGCTTTGATCGCCGACTCCAGACCTTTCAGGGTCAGCAGAATCTCTTCCTGATCCCGGCTGGCGTAGCTGAGCACAGTTTCTGACTGGGATTTAACCTGCACCGAAGCACTGTTTACCCGGCTCGATACAGCACTTACATCATGCAATACCGATTCAATGGATGTTGCCAACTGATTGATAGAATCGGCGATGGCACCGGTAACATCTTCCGCCACCGGCACCCGTACCGTCAGGTCCCGCTGACTGATCTGGAATACACTCTGGATCAACTCGATAATCGATGCGTTTAGGGCGCTGTTTTCCTGCTCTTTCACGGCCAGTGCCTGCTCTTTCTCATCTAGCAGACTATCCAGTACCGATGCCAGCTGTCCCAATTCATCTTTTGTTTCCAGCTCACTACGGGCTTCTACATCACCTTCGCGTACCCGGTCTACGGTAGACTGGATCTGCTTTACCGGGTCAATTACGCCATATTTGATAATTGACAGAGAGACGGCCATCGCGATGATCATCAGCGCCATCGAGATAAAGAAGTAAGTTACCGTGTCCAGTGTATCTTTTGCCTGCCGTTCCTCGTTTTGTACCTTATAGATCCCGGCAAGCGCCGTTACTGCCTGAATCTCCGGATCGAGTGCCGCAATAATTGTCTGCAACTGGGTAAACCGGGTGTTACTGCGGTCAACCGCCTGATTCAGTTCACCGAAAAGTACCCGGGCAATATCCAGATTCTCCAGTACGGCAATTTTGTTCTGTGGAAACTTATTCACGCTGATCGCTTCAAGCTGATTCGACATACGCAGCAGATCGCGATTAATCTGGGCAACCGTAACGGTACGACCGTTACTGCTTATATACTCATCAAGGTTATTGCGTAAAGTATTGAACTGATCCCGCAACCAGCCACGCTCCAGCCAGACAATCAGGGCATCGGTTTCCCACATCAGGTTTCTGATCTGTTTTGACAAGCCTTGGTCGGCGGTCAGACCGACTTCGATACTTGCCTCAGAGCCGTCATAAAAAGTGTCCTGATAGCGATCGATAATCTCCTGGAACTTCTGCACCTGGGCTTTATCTTCTTCCGTTCTCAGATATTCGTGCAGACGCTCAATATCGTTATCCACCTGCGCCATGACCTGATTAAACAAGGTCAGCTGCTGCATCTGCTTATCTGCCAGGAAGCTTTTCTCCTGGAAGCGCGCCTGCGCAACGTTAGATTTAATATCACCCACCAGCAACAGGAAATCATTCAGCTGCTGCGATCTGGCCTGTGCTTCTTCCTCGACTACAATCGTTTTGTAGTATGAGGCCGCCATAAATATCAGACCCATCACAAGTAGCGCGATAGCGATCGCAAATTTAGCCGACATCCTGAGGTTTTTAAATTCCCAGACTTGACGATCATTGATAGTGTTAACTTCCCAGAATGAACTCATCAGCTCAGTTCCCCGTTGTTTTTATTGTGCTGTTATCTTTATTGAACGCGGCCTTCTGGGTCGCAAAAAATGCCCGGTGATCGAACTCCAGCCAAAGCATGTCCTGATAGTGATACTGACCACTACAGAAACGCTTCAGTTCATCGGGTATTGCAATACACTTTTCCTGTTCAAGCTGTTGTGGATCCGTAATACTCTGTGGCGTGCTATATAACAACAGTGCCGCAGTATCCGGTTGCCGGTCCAGCAATAACAGCCAGCGCTGTCTGGTTTTTTCTTCCTTCTGACTCAGGCTGCGAGCCAGGTCATACACTGGTACAGCCTCACCCCGATGATTAATAAAACCAACGAACCAGTCCGGCGTCTCTGGTATCCTGCAGACCTGACCACAAGGGATCAGTTCAGAGTGGGTATGTTGCTGTAATAACAAAGCAAAGCCTCCCACCCTGAAACCATGCCTCAGGTCGTAAAATTGTTGTTCCGAATCATTACTCAATGCGGTCTGTGGCATCGCTCTTTCCCTGGCTGTTAATCAGATCAGCGCGCTGACCTGCGCCAGCAACTCCTGTTCGGTAAATGGTTTTCCAACCACCGTGGTAGCACCCTGCAACTGTGCCCAGACTTTGTCAGCATCCTGATTCTTACTGGATACCATCACCACTGGAATATTTTTAGTCGCAGAGTCGCTGGTTATCTGACGACAGGCAGAGAAACCATCAACTTCAGGCATCACGATATCCATCAGAATCAGATCAGGCTGCTCCTGTTGCGCCATACTGATGCCCTGCTGACCATTCGCCGCCAGAACTATCTCGGCATCGATACTGCCCAGTACATTGCAGATATGTTTCTGTTGTACCGGATCATCCTCAACGACCAGGATCTTCTTGCTCATGTTAACTCCACAGATATTTTTACCGTTGTGCAGCCAATGCTACACAGCGAAGATTTAAGCTTTTTTAAATTCATCGACCCAGTTAGATACCCGGCTGATAACACCCTGGAACTCTGCCTGATCGATCGGTTTTGTAAGGTAGGTAGAACAACCCGCCATGATGCCCTTTACCTCATCTAAGGGTGAGGTTTTAGAGGTCAGCATAATAATCGGGGTTTTTTTAAGCTCAGGAACCTCCCGCATACTGGAGCAAGTTTCAAAGCCATCAATACCTGGCATAAGAATATCCAGGAAAATAAAATCGTAATGCTGCGAAGTAACCCTCTGCAATGCCTGCTCACCGCTATCGGCGTAATCAATAGCAACCGGCAGCGGTAACTTATTCAGTTCCAGAGCAAGTGCCTGCTGCATCGCATTATTATCATCCACGACTAACACTTGGTAGCTATCGCGGTCTACTTGCTGAGCAATATTGCTATCAGCCTGATCGTCGTATTTACTGAATCGGGCATCTGCCTGTTGCTGCGCCTGCTCCAACTCTGCAGAATCTGCTTCTTCGTTCTCAAAAGTCATCTGATCCAGCGCCCGAATCACCCGGGAAGAAACCAGTGGATAGCGAATATGTGCCAGATCGTTCTGTTCCGGCTTTTCTTTGCTGACCTGAATCAGTCGGGAACGAAAGCCCCTGGGTAGCTCTTGTACCAGAGGATCACTCGCTGCATCAGCACCAAACAGCAGTAGCAGGTCAGGCAGACTTTCCTGCTCAAAATCGATCAGTGAATAGCGATTATTTTTTGACAGGCTAAGAATCTTTTCCAGCTTCTGCTGCTGATCCAGAGGGAAACCAAGCGTTCCGATATTCATTGTTATTGCTACCTTCAGACTTTAAATAAGCGTAATAACTGATGCTACCTGAGAGTTATAAAAACAGGCGGCAAAACAATTAATCAACTAGCCAGAGGTGGAATAAGTGTCCGCCAATAACGGACCGGACTACCGTAACAAGCAGGGTTCTGGGAGATAGATTCAGAATGTAGCAGGGCATCAATAACCATTGATGATACAGGTGGCAATTCACCCGTTAAATTTAAATAACTTCGCATAATGACAATGCTGATCCGAAATGTAATCTCAGTTCTCAGGATCAGCTACAACCTTTTTTATATTTATAATCTGTTGATAATCTGACGATTTTTGTTTGATCGAACGATCAAACAACCGTATTAAACTACGTGCCGAGGGACAAATTAACAAGCCCCCGAGTGTTTTTTTTGCTCGCTAGAGCAAACCTATGAACTAAAGTACTACATAAATACTAAATATAATTCTAATTTAGAATCGCGTTTTGAATATCTTCACTTTGCAGCATAAATTTTTGGCGCAGCTCAGAACCCTCTATTACGCAGGCAAGGTCTTGCCTCAAAGTGGCAACAGCAGCGACAGTCCGCGGAAAATCCAGACACCAGTTATCGATGATAAAGCTATAAATAGCAGTGGAACCTTCACCTTTGTATTTCCGAAACAGTTTCTTAAACCGTAGAGTTAGCAGGTTGAGTTCATGTTTTTCAAGGGTTTGAGGATCGAGGATTTGCGTATCAGCAGGCAAAGCGCTTTGTGCGGGGGCGGCTATGCCGCAGGCAAGCAGGACTGCCTCGCGCCTGCTGCCAAAAGAAGAAGGGACGACTTTTTCCGTCAGTAATGGCGGCTCGGAATCTGCCTCGCCATAAAATGGATCAGTAACACTAATGATTGTCCTGTTTACTGGCCTGTTTAAGATACTCACAACCTCTCCCTGGCTTATTCAGTATATTCAGATAAAGATCTGCTTAACCTGAACCTTTGACCCGACAAATAGAATTTTTTAGCCTGGACCAGCCTGAAAATATTATCATCCCTGCGACCCAAAATATTACACTTATCAACCGTTACTACATAACTGCATTTTCTGCTTAAGCAGTATACGACAACCTTTTGCAGTCGCCCCCAGCTCAAGGCAGCGGTCCTTAATCCAGGCTTTGTCATCCTCGCTCGGCGAATCAGAGAAAGCCGGTAGTCCATCACAAAAACCTTCGCTGGGCAGACTTTCCTGCCAGCAACTGCGCAGATACATACCACTGCTGACAGTACACTTATATTCCGTTTCCTTACAACTTTCCAGCCGCGCCAGGGCGCTTGAAAAACAACCTTGCCGGTCATTTTCACGACCAAACGCAGTACCCGCAACGCGCTGCTGCTCAACCATCTCCTGGTGACCACTATTCCAGGAGGCCAGCCATTGCGGACCATTCTGCCAGCCATAAAAAACAGCGATGACAATGAGTATAAGAAATACTATCCAGAAACGTCGCATTAACTCGCTACCTTCAATCAGCGGGCTTTAACATAGAGCCCGAAAAGACACATAAAGAATCCCGCCGCGGAAGCCAACATCGTAAGATTCAACAGCAGAGGGTTACGTGCAGAGAAAGGGATGAAATCATGATTACTCTGCTTATCACACAGTTGATTCAGGTAATCAAAAGATCCACCGGATGATAGGCAGTCATTAACTGCCGATAGTTCATTCCAGAACACAGCCATTAAAATAACGCCGGGAAGTACCAGCAGCAACAGACCCAGACGCAGCATTAATCGTCACTCACCCCGATATTGCTGACACCATCATTTGCTGCCAGCAGTTTCAGTTCAGCAATAAACGCCGGGGTCGGGTTGGCAACCTTATGAAGACGTTTGATCACCTCTTCCTGAAAAGCCTCTTCTTGCAATAGCATATCGTGATCATTGATAAAACGAATAAGCTCTTCATCGGACAATTGAGCTTCAGCGGTCACTTCAATAAATGTTGCGACACACTCCTGAGACAAGTTGCCAATATTAGCTGCTTCGGAACGGTTTGGCTCAAGAAGACAGTTAATACAGGAGTATAGAGCGACCATTGCATCCAATGCCGGAGATGCGCCATACATATCGAATTGTTCAAGGTCAGGCATGTTATCTTCAACATTGACCAGCTGTACCTCGAAATTCATCTTAGCACCGCTATTAGCCAACTGATTCCAGACACCATCAAGGATTATTCGTATCTGTGTACGGTCACCAAATTCCAGCAGATTAGCGAACAAAGCAAAATTAGGAAACATCCGTTCGGTTATCGCTGCAGAAAACGCACTCAGCTTCCAGCCTTCGAGAGATTTAAGCTCTTGTTCCAACAACCACTGTGACATTTCAACAATACTCCGGACATTCAATTTGATGCTCTATTGTACGGATATTGGACAAGTTTGCAGCTGTTATACCGCCTAAGATGGTTTTAACCCGAGATTTCATGAAGCACTTAAGCCCGTCATGAATAATCAGCTTTAACACACTGATTAAGCATTGTTTTTATTGTTATACTTTTTCCCGATATCTAAGGAAACTGCTTAAAAAGCATGTTGGGCCCGCTGAGAAAATATTGGGCTTATGCGCAGGATCCCTAACTCCTGACAGGAAGAAGGATAATGAAAACAATAAACCCTCTGGCTACCCTGGTGAAAGTGCTCGACACTTTCAGCGAGTGGACCGGACGCACCATCGCCTGGCTCACCCTGCTGATGGTGTTAGTCACTTTTATCGTCGTAGTCATGCGCTACGTCTTCAATATCGGCAATATTCCGCTGCAAGAATCAATTATCTATATGCATAGCTTTGTATTCCTGCTCGCCGCCGGCTACACCCTGAAACATGATGGTCATGTCCGGGTCGATATCTTCTATCGACCGATGACTGAACGAGGCAAAGCCATCATCAATATCTTAGGTACCCTGCTATTGCTGCTACCCGTTTCTATCTTCATTCTGTTGATCTCCTGGGATTATGTGGCGTTCTCCTGGGCAACACTGGAAGGCTCACAGGAAGCCGGCGGAATTGAAGCTCTATTTATTCTTAAAACATCTTTGATTGTGATGCCAATTCTCATGATTTTACAGGGTATTGCAGAGTTGCTACGCAGCATCCTGGTTTTGACCGGGCAGGGTCACCTGCTGGAATCTGATCCACAGGAGCACCCGTTATGATCGAATTGCTACCACTGCTGCTATTTCTCGGCGCTATTGTTGTTCTTCTATTGGGTTACTCAGTCGCATTTTCCCTGGCGGGAACAGGCCTGGTTTTTGCCGCTATCGGCATAATGACCGGACATTTTGAAGCAAGCTTTCTCGAAGCCGTTCCGAACCGCCTGTTCGGTATCATGAATAACACGGTCCTCATCGCCGTTCCCCTGTTTGTCTTTATGGGGGTGATGCTGGAGAAATCGAAAATTGCTGAAGAGCTGCTCGATACTATGGCCGCGCTATTTGGACCAATGCGTGGCGGCCTTGGCATCTCTGTAACGGTTGTGGGTATGTTGCTGGCAGCCAGTACCGGCATCGTCGGTGCTACGGTAGTTACAATGGGCCTGCTATCCTTACCGACGATGTTACGCCGCGGCTATGACCCCAAAGTTGCAACCGGTGTTATCTGCGCTTCGGGTACACTAGGCCAGATCATTCCTCCATCAATTGTCCTGGTTTTGCTGGGCGACGTAATCTCGTCTGCCTACCAGCAAGCGCAACTTGACCAGGGTATCTACTCGCCTGAGACGGTAACAGTTGGTGACCTATTTCTGGGTGCACTGATACCCGGTTTACTATTGGTCGGTGCTTACATTCTTTACCTGGTCTATAAAGCAATATTCGATCCGACGTCGGTTCCGGCTATCCCTAAAGAAGAACGGGATGCCATGGACAATATGCTGAAACGAGTGCTTTCTGCATTGCTGCCTCCAGTATTTCTGGTTGGCCTGGTACTCGGATCCATTCTTGCCGGTTGGGCGACCCCGACTGAAGCCGCCTCTGTCGGCGCAGTAGGCGCGATGGTTCTGGCCATGCTGCGACGTTGCTTTACTCTGGATATACTTAAACAGGTAATGCGAACCACCACCCAGGTCAGCTCAATGGTATTTATCATCCTGGTGGGTGCGTCAATATTCTCGTTAGTATTCCGCGGCTACGGTGGCGATGATCTGGTGCGGGAATTTCTTTCAGACCTGCCTGGTGGCGTGTTCGGAGCAGTGCTGCTGGTGATGCTGGTGATATTCCTGCTCGGTTTCTTCCTCGACTTTATTGAGATCACTTTCGTCGTAGTCCCTATCGTCGCACCGATTTTGCTGGCTATGGGCCTGGACCCGGTATGGCTGGGTATAATGATCGCGATTAACCTGCAAACCTCTTTCCTGACACCTCCATTCGGTTTTGCCCTGTTCTATCTTCGTGGTGTAGCGCCTGCAAGTATCGCTACTATGCAGATTTATCGTGGTGTAATTCCGTTTATCTTTATCCAGCTAATTATTCTGATTGCTCTGGCGCAGTGGCCGGCATTAGCAACCTGGTTACCGGAGCTGGTATACGGTTAATATTATTACAGGCACAAAAAAAGCAGGCATACAGCCTGCTTTTTGTTAAAGAAACTTAATTACAAAGAACGGGCGTTCAGGTAAGCCTGCTCAGATACCGCGTGCCACTTCTTGGCCTGATCACGGAACTGAACGAAAGAATCGAATACTTTCTTCGACATAGGATCTTTCGCTGCTTCTTCAGCAACTACCTGGTCAGACAGATCTTTGATCGCTTTCAGAACTTCATCAGGGAACTGACGCAGCTCGACGCCTTGCTCATTCACCAGTTGCTCCAGGGCACGATTGTTCTTCGCAGTGAAGTCAGACAGCATATCCTGGTTTGCAACACGGATAGCGCTGCGTACGATAACCTGAAGGTCTTCAGGCAGCTTCTCGAACGCTTCCTTGTTTACAAAGCACTCCAGTGTAGTACCTGGCTCATGCCAGCCTGGGTAGTAGTAGAACTTAGCCGCTTTGTGCAGACCGAAGGCCATATCGTTATACGGGCCTACCCACTCAGTTGCATCGATAGCACCGGATTGCAGGGATGGGAAAATCTCACCACCAGGCAACAATACCGGAGTACCACCGGCACGTTTCAACACTTCACCGCCCAGACCCGGGATACGCATCTTCAGACCTTCGAGGTCTTTAACGGTATTGATCTCGCGGTTGAACCAGCCGCCCATCTGCACACCGGTATTACCCGCAGCGCCAGGAATCAGACCAAATTCAGCATAGATCTCTTCCCACAGCTCCATACCGCCGCCATGGTACAACCAGGAGTTCATCTCCTGCGCCGTCAGACCAAACGGCACTGCAGCAAAGAACTGTGCCGCACGAGTCTTACCTTTCCAGTAATAAGACGCGCCGTGACCCATTTCTGCAGTACCACGGGAAACAGCATCGAAAATTTCCAGCGCGCCGACGAGCTCTTTAGCGCCATAAACCTTAACTTTGATCCGGCCACCGGACATCTGTCCAATCAACTCTGCCAGATTATTTGCACCGACACCCAAACCAGGGAAGTTTTTCGGCCAGGTGGTTACCATTTTCCATTCGATCGGTTCAGCGGTGGCTGCCGGAGCAGGTGCAGCTGCCGATTCAGTCGGCTTACAATCTGCAACTGCTGGCGCTTTCTGCTCAGTACAGGCAGCCAGACCAGCTGCTGCAGCACCCAGGCCCAGGACTTTAACAATCTCACGACGCTTCACTAGGATTCTCCCTAATATCAATTTTTTTGTTTTTCATCAACAACCTAAAGAACATATCACCAACTCATAAATGCTGCAATTTCAAACAGTAAGCAACCCCTTTAACGAACAGGGGGTTTTCCCCTGATGACTATAGAATGGCGCCCGATTTATTCTATTAAGTACAATTGCTGATATACTCATCGCAAAGCGTAAAGCCAACCAGGTAGGAATAACGTTGCAGTCGTTGAATCTTTTAAAATCGATCGCTGATGCCAAAACAAATCTGCGAAAATCAGAGCAGAAAGTGGCTGACTATGTGTTGGAAAACCCTTCCGATGTTATCCATATGCGTATTGTCGACCTGGCCTCTGAAGCTAATGTCAGCGAGCCTACTGTTGTCCGCTTCTGCCGGGCTCTTAACTATGATGGATTTCAGGACTTCAAACTAACCCTCGCCCAGGGACTCGCCAGTAATGCTAACTTCGAGCAGTTTTCACTAAACAGTAAAGATACCGTTAGCGAATTTAAGCAGAAGATCTTTGATTCAACCGTTGGCAATATGATGCGAGTCAGAGAAGAGCTGGATGCGGATACTCTGGAGTCGGCTATCGATGCTATCGTCAATGCCAGTCGACTTGAACTATACGGCTTTGGTGCTTCCGCGCCGGTATGTGATGACGCACAACATAAGTTTCACCGACTAAAACTTTCCGCATCGGCTTACTCCGATCCGCATATGCAGATGATCTCGGCCACCACCCTGACCGAGAACGATGTGGTTATCGCAATATCCCAGACCGGCCGTACAAAAGACCTGTTACATGCGGTTAAACTGGTTAAAGAGGCTGGGGTAACCGTTATTTCACTTTGTCCAAGCAATACTCCGCTGGCTGATATGGCTTCAATTTCGATCCATATCGATCTTGAAGAAGATAAAGACCTGAGCACCCTGATGTCTTCCCGGGTAGTCCATCTGGTTGTTATCGACGTCCTGGCGGTTGGCGTAGCGATGAAGCTGGGACCTGGTTTGCTGGACCATCTGAAAACTATTAAGCGTAGCCTGAAGAGCCTGCGTCAGAACGATAAACGTTTACCGGTAAGAAAGTCCTCCTCCTGAGACTTAAATGATCTTACATCGGTCAGATAATAAAAAGCCTGCTAATTATGCAGGCTTTTTTGTGTAAACGATGTCTCTCTAGAACTCCGGATAGAGAATATCCAACGGCACAGAGCGACCACTATCGATGACAATTGCAGCATGTTTCCGTTTCAGTTTTCGCGGCTCAGAAACGCCGCAGGAATGGGCTATCATCTCTACTTCATTAACCAGATGATTATGATAGTTCATCACCCTGACCGATTTATCTTCCGGCACTAAGCCACGCTGCAGATCTTTATCATGAGTCGTGATACCCGTAGGACACGTATTCTTATTACACTGAAGGGCCTGGATACAACCCAGTGCAAACATATACCCACGGGCACTAACACAGAAGTCAGCCCCGAGACAAAGTGTAGCGGCGACATCGGTGGGGTTAATACATTTACCCGAAGCAATAATTCGAATGCGATCGCGCAGGCCATGCATGATCAGTTTATTAACTAAAGCCGGCAAACTTTCACGTAACGGCAAGCCAACACTATCCATCAATGGCATCGGTGCGGCACCGGTACCACCGTCACTACTATCCAGCGTAATAAAATCCGGTGCCTGTTCGATACCGCGACTGATAATCGCTTCACAAAACTGATCCAGCCAATCGGTTGATCCCAGGACCATTTTAAAACCGACCGGTTTACCGGTAACTTCGCGAACATGATTCACCATATCAAGAAGATCATCGATAGACGCCACTTCCGGGTGGCGATTAGGACTGATAGAAGCCTCTCCTTCAGGGATGCCACGAATCGCGGCGATCTCTTTGCAGACTTTCTCTGCCGGAAGCATACCGCCTTTACCCGGCTTAGCTCCCTGGCTCAGCTTTATCTCGAACATTCTGACCTGTTCGATCGCCGCTTTCTCCCTGAGCTTTTCATCACTCATGAGACCGTCGCCATTGCGCACACCATATTTCGCAGTACCGATCTGGCAAACTATATCGCAACCACCTGCAAGATGATGTGGCGATAAGCCACCTTCACCTGTATTCATCCAGCAACCCGCTTCACGTGCACCATTAGCCAACGCCAGTACCGCGGGCTTAGAGAGTGCGCCGTAGCTCATACCGGAAATATTAAAGAATGATTTAGCGTCAAAAGGCTTTTCACAATAGGGGCCAATCCGGGTCGGCTGGGTCTTGGCTGCATCCTCTTTTAGTGTCGGAAACGGACAGTTGAGGAAGAAATAGGTACCGGGAATTCGAAGATCACGGGTAGAGCCAAATGCGATCGTGTTATCTACATCTTTGGCTGCCCTGTATACCCAACTACGCTGAGCACGGTTAAACGGCATTTCCTCGCGATCCTGAGCGAAGAAATACTGGCGAAAAAATTCACCAACATGTTCAAACAGGTATCGGAAACGGCCAAAAAGAGGGTAATTTCTTCGTATTGTCTGTTTCGTCTGATGCTTGTCTATCTGGTAGATAATCAGCGCAGCTATCAGGCCAACAACAAAAATAAATAGAAAAATGCCACCTAAAACAGCGACGAAATTGATCGCAAAACTACTAACGGGATCAATCATATCCGCACTCCATCATATTGTTCTTATTAATAAAGTCTGACGGCTATTCTATTCAGGCTAAACGTTACAAAGAGCCCCCAAGGGTTACTTCAATCCTATCCTGTTGCAACGCTGATGCCTATCAGCCACATAAATGTAAACGGCTGTTCAGAAAAAATATCTCGCTTATTGTTACCCGTTTTGTGGAAATGAAACTGAGAATCAGGAGAAAAGATTAGAAAACCGGCATTATCGCCGGTTTTTCTCTGATTCAATAAAGTCGAAAGTTTGAATCCCTTCGGTTAAGAGAAGTCGTTTAAGAATCACATCATCGGCGTTTTTTATAGTTTCGGGTAGGTCGAGCAGGACCCCTGTCTCGCCCTTAATCCTACCCTGCTCATCGGACAGCCCGCCGCCTTCATAACGGTCTGACTGTCCCCCAGCGTCAACAAAGATAGAG
The DNA here is from genome assembly GCF_050870985.1 of Amphritea sp. HPY. Taxonomy (NCBI): domain Bacteria; kingdom Pseudomonadati; phylum Pseudomonadota; class Gammaproteobacteria; order Oceanospirillales; family Oceanospirillaceae; genus Amphritea; species Amphritea sp. HPY. The sequence goes on from NZ_CP194015.1 coordinate 4,229,212, forward strand.
AGGCTCGACCCGCCATGGTAACTGTTAGGACCGGCCCGCCCTGGTGTGATTTGGTAAAGGTCCTCCCCATCATGGTCGACAAATAACGCAAAACCGTTGTGCGCCGAGGCCCCAAGGGAAAAACCTGAGCCAGCTGCATAGTGATCGTTCCCGCCATCGTCCAGGAAGACCGTAGCAGACAGGTCCCAGGCCGCGCTGTTGCCGGCACCGACCCAGCTTTTATATATATCGTTCCCACCTTCATCCAAGAACGAGCCGAGAGCCGAGTGGGAAGCAAAGCCTTGCGCATAGCGCGAGCCTTCGTAGCGATCAGGGTCGACCCCCAAATCAATCAATAGACCCCAGCCAAAATAGTAACCTCCGCCCTGCGAGAAGTTTCCGGCTTCGTAAAAATCTTTGCCGCCATCGTCCAGCAGAACACCTATCCCGCCAGAGGACAGGTGCCGGAACCCGATCCCAGCTCCCTGTGACATCCCCCTATAGATACCAACACCATTGGGATAGCTAGAGCGATAAAGCCCCAACGCTTCATAATAGTCATCCCCTCCGCGAGAGATCAGCCCCCCAAAGGCGCCCGGCCCCGCAAATCCCTGAGCGAAGCCCCCAGCCGAAAAGATATCGTTGCCGTCGCCATCCAGCACTGCACCCAGGCCATGGCATAGAGCACTGGCCTGTGCGTAACGAATCCCACGGTACACATCATCACCAGCACGATCAATCAGCAAACCAGCTCCGGCCAGGGCGCTCCCCTGGGCGAAACTCTGATTGCTTGTGTAGCGATCATCACCGGCCTGGTCGTAGAGGACGCCTACGCCCATAAACCCCGTACCCTGCGAGAAAGGCTTGTCAGACTGATAACGGTCATCACCGGCCAAATCAATCACTAACGCGACAGGACGATCGGGGCGGCCAGCACCAACCGAAGTGCGGTAGCGATCATCGCCACCGATGTCGACCACGACCTTAAAATCGAACCTATACTCGTTTTCTCCACTACCACCAATCACTATGTCCTCAGCCGAGCGCCACAAAATCGTGCCGCTTGTTCCCGCCGCCTCCGAAGCCCGTTCCCCACCGGCTTCGGCCGTTTTCAGATCACGTTCAATCTGGGCCAGGTAGTCTGGCATCACAGCTAATAAGAGCACCTCCAACCCAGCCAGAAGTTCGCTCCGGTCAACCTTCGGTAGTATTCGGATCACCTCAGCGTGCTGCCCCCAGCGCTGTCTGTCGACATCATTATGCAGATAAATAATCTCCGCAAACTGATCCGCTAGGGTTGGTAGCGAGTCGGCCAGGCGCTTGCGCTCGGTCACGCTAAGATAGCTAAAGGCTTGGGCCACATGCTGTTCTGCCAACCTGACCAACGCAAGCAAGTAACTTCCATGGTCAGCAGCCGACGCTCCTGATCCCGGTCGAGCTGTTAGATTCGCAGAAACCTTCGAAACCGCTTCAGGCATGTCCAGGTGCCGGCGAACGATTCCGAGCAGGACCTCAAGGTTAGGACCTTGCAGGGAATCTGCCTGAACCGAACGCAAGTCACGACCAAGCCCTCTCGTAGAGTTGGTGAGTTTGAGCGGAGCCCGGTGCAAGTACCGGATTGTCCTTAGCCGGAATGGATCATCGATCCGCTCATCCTGCTCAAACCGTTCGAGAAGCTGGTCAAAGCGTTCCTGCAATGGAGACTGGGATATATGAGCCAGCGCAATCACACGCGCCGCAAGCGCCGCACTGGGCAGCAGTGGTTCCGCCTCCAGATCTGGGCGCAGACTCGCATTATCTGGGAGCGGGTGATCGAGAGCCCTAGACCGCGCAGTGAGCACAACCTCGACTTCTTGCTCCCTGTCCAATGCGCGCGTGCGCACCTCAACCAACTGGTCAGGGTGCTCCTCCATAAGCTGATCCAGGTCAGGCAGGCGCTGTTGATTCTCGACCGAAAGGTCTTTAGGTTCGCCATACGACGTATCGTCAAGGAAGGTCTGGACACTGATAGTCCTGCGACGGATCAGGAGTGAGAGTCTTGTACCAGCGCTCCTCGCCTGAACCAACTGGCGGAAGTGACTTAGCACCTCGGCCGGTGGTTTCTCGAGTGAGTTCCCGTCCAGCCCAAGCAGCAGGTCTCCGATCTGGAGGCCTGCTTTATCCGCCGCCGATCCGGGTACAACGGTCGTAATCCTCACCAGGGCTGCAGCAGGTACTTTGCTCTTTACTGTTTGGGCTGTCACCATAATTCCCAGATACCCTCCGGTATCCGGTTTGGTAGAAATTGCTGATTTGACCTGCGCAGTACTGCACGACGTTAGCGTTAAAAACGCAACCACAAGCAAACAACAGGTACTAAATCTGGAGTAATATGTCATTCCTCTTCCACTGATAACTAAACTGCATTTAGGTCAACCTTACAGTTACATCATTGAAGTTTGTGCCTTCAGATTCAAGTTTTCAAATTTTGTAACCCGTTTTGTGGAAATGAAACTGAAAACCATCCACTTTTTAGAAGATATAAAAAAACCGGCTATAAAAGCCGGTTTTTCAGAGTTGATAGAGTTACTCAACAGTAACCGATTTAGCCAGATTACGGGGCTGATCAACATCGGTACCTTTCAGTACTGCAACATAGTAAGACAGTAACTGCAGAGGGATTGAATAGATAATCGGCGCCATCTCTGTTGCCAGATCCGGTAGTGTGATTAGTTGTACATCATTCCCGGGTTTAACTTTCGCTTTACTGTCCGCGAACAGGAACAACTTACCACCCCGGGCTCTTACTTCCTCCAGGTTAGCCTGTAGCTTCTCCAGTAAGGAGTTATTCGGTGCCACGGCCACAACCGGCATATCGTCATCGACTAACGCCAGCGGACCATGTTTCAGCTCTCCGGCAGGGTAAGCCTCAGCATGAATATATGAGATTTCTTTCAGTTTAAGCGCCCCTTCAACGGCAACCGGATAGATAGTCCCGCGCCCCAGAAACAGGGTGTGATGCTTATCAACAAAATGCTCAGCCATCTTCTGAATCGCAGGATCAAGCGCCAGTACCTGTTCACACAGGCCGGAAAGCTGCTGCAGATTAGCAACAATACGCTCTTCTTCGGTAAAGCCATGACGCCGGGCAAGGATCAGCGTCGTTAGCATCAGCGCAACCAGCTGACTGGTAAAAGCTTTGGTTGAGGCAACGCCAATTTCAGGACCGGCATTGGTCATCAGACACAGATCAGACTCCCGTACCAATGAGCTGCCCGGTACGTTACATATAGCCAACGAAGCCAGATAACCTTCACCTTTCGCTTCACGCAGCGCTGCTAACGTATCCGCAGTTTCACCCGATTGAGAAATAGTGACAAACAGCGTTCCAGGCATGCAGACAGTAGCCCGATAACGGAACTCACTGGCGACTTCTACCATGCAGGGGATACCCGCCAGCTTCTCAATCCAGTAACGCGCAACCACACCCGCGTTATAGCTGGTACCACAGGCCACTATCTGGATGCATTTGACCTGATCAAACAGCTCAGAGGCATCAGCTCCAAAAATCTGCTCCAGCACTCGTCCCTGGTGGATACGCCCTTCCAGTACGTTTTTGATAACCTGCGGCTGCTCGTAGATCTCTTTCAGCATGTAATGCCGGTATTCACCCTTATCGGCGGCATCATGGCCATGCTCAAATTGTTTGATCTCCCGTACTGCCAGATTGCCGGAACTATCCTCTATCGCAATCTGCCCCTGACTGATCAGGGCCAGGTCGCCCTCTTCCAGATAGATGAAGCGGTCGGTTACCTGCAACAATGCCAATGGGTCGGAGGCGATGAAATTCTCTTCGATACCAACACCGATAACCAGCGGGCTGCCCATCCGGGTTGCCAGCATACGATCCGGTTGCTGCTGATCTATTACTGCCAGCGCATAAGCACCTTTAAGCCGCTGACCTGTTGTTTTTAATGCTTGCTCAAGTGAGCTACCGCTGGATACTGCCTGATGAATCAGGTGGGTGACTACCTCAGTATCGGTATCGGACAGAAACGTATAGCCATCGGCTGTCAGTTCATCCTTAAGCTCAGCATAGTTCTCGATGATTCCGTTATGTACGATCGCAATACGATCCGAAGACAGATGGGGATGCGCATTACGCTCCTCCGGCTTGCCGTGGGTTGCCCAACGGGTATGCGCGATACCCAGACTACCCGGCAACGCATGTTCCTCTAGCCCCTTTTCCAGTTCAGCAACCTTGCCCAGGCGTTTAACATGATCAAGTAAACCTGTCTCGGCGTTATAAACCGCCATACCCGCTGAATCATAACCGCGGTATTCAAGCCGCTTCAGTCCTTCCAGCAGAATCGCTGAGACATTACGTCCGGCAATGGCGCCTACTATTCCACACATAATCCTGCTTCCCTTATGATTTCTTAACCGGACGCTGCCAGCTCTTCAGATTAACCTGTTTCGCCCGGGTTACCGCCAGCTGATCCGCTTCGATATCTTTAGTAATAGTCGAACCCGCGCCCACAGTTGCACCCGCGCCAACTTTTACAGGGGCCACCAGAGAACTATTTGAACCAATGAAGGCACCATCACCAATCTCGGTTTTTGATTTGTTCACGCCATCATAATTACAGGTAATAGTACCGGCACCAACGTTCACCCCGATACCGATTTCGGCATCACCGATATAGGTCAGGTGGTTAACCTTGCTGCCCTCACCAATATTCGCTTTCTTGGTTTCGACAAAATTACCGACTTTAGCTTTATTGGCAAGCTTGCTACCAGGACGGAGACGGGCAAAAGGTCCTACTTCACAGTTTCCCGTCAGTTCTGCCTGCTCCAGCATCGAGTTGGCTTTAATATGCGAACCAGAACCAATAACAGAGTCTTTGATGATGCAGTTAGCTTCGATAGTAACGTTATCACCGATACTTACCTGACCTTGCAGAATAACATTGATGTCGATCGCTACATCATGACCTGCCGTTACCTCACCACGAATATCGATACGTGCAGGATCCGCCAAAGTGACACCTTCCAGCATCAGCGCTTCAGCCTGGCGCAGTTGATACCAACGCTCAAGTTCGGCCTGTTGCATACGATTATTAACGCCTTGAACTTCCTGTTCGGTCTGCGGTTGAATCGCCTGAATCCGTATACCCTGAGTTGCCGCCATAGCTATAATGTCAGTCAGGTAATATTCGCCCTGGGCATTATTCGAAGACAATTCAGGAATCCACTGGTTCAACAGCGCCGCAGGTACTGCCAGTATTCCGGTATTCACTTCAGATATTGCCAGTTGCTCAGGATTAGCATCTTTCTGCTCAACAATTGCCACAACATTGCTGGCATCATCACGAACGATCCGACCATAACCCGTCGGATTATCAAGATTCACCGTTAGCAAGCCAAAATCACCCTGCTCAGCGATTTTAACAAGATCAGCCATCGTCTCGGTTCTGGTCAACGGTACATCACCGTAGAGCACTAAAACTACACCATCATTCGCAACCTGAGGCATCGCCTGGGCTACCGCATGACCGGTACCTAACTGTTCAGCCTGCTGGGCAAATTTAACCCCCTGACCCGCCAGCTTAGCTTCTACTTTTTCGGCTCCGTGTCCGATCACTACGTGAACCTGGTTATCGCCCATTTCCGAAGCAGCATCAATAACATGCTGCAACATCGGCTTACCGCCGATGGTATGAAGCACTTTAGGCAGAGAGGATTTCATACGGCTGCCCTGTCCGGCAGCGAGAATAACTATATCGAGATGGTTCAACTTTGCGGCATCCTTGGAGTATCGAAATTAAAGTCAGGTCAATTCCTGTTGACTGTTTTGTATTGACATAACTACGATTTTGGACCAACTTTAATCGATCTGTAAGCAGATGCAATATTAATTGTCAGAGAAAAATTGACAAAATGAATGAAGAAATTTATGGGCTACTCGATCTGAGTCGCCGTGAGATACAAATTTACCGCTCGCTACTATCTTTAGGGCCAAGTGCAATACGCACTGTTGCCGAAAAAGCAGGCATAAACCGGGGCACGACCTATGAGCTGCTGAAACAGATGCAGCAGAAAGGAATTGTCACCTATCTGCCTAAAGGAAAGCGCCGTTTGTTCACCGCCAGAGAGCCGGATATCCTGCTTCAGCTGGCCGAAGATCGCAGGGAATCACTTGATCAGGCGATCGATCAGCTGAAAACCAAAGTGATCCCTGATATGCATCACCTGATGCCGGACTTCAACACGGCCAATGTCAGCTATTACGAAGGTGATAGTGGAATTGAGCTGGTTTTGCGGGATATTCTGAATACAGTTGCCCAGCAAGATAACAGAAGCTATTCGGTTTTTTCGTCCAAGCCTATCCGGGAACACCTCTACCGCCCCTTCCCCAACTTCACCGCTCAGCGAATTGCAAAAGGCATTGAGGTCAATGTAATTGCTATCGGCGACGGTGGTGAAGATGCCGAGCTGAGTGCCCGTAAATGGATAAAGACTGAAGGAAAAGTCGATGCAGCCTATATAGCCGTCTACCCGCCTAAATGCGCGATTATCTCCCTTGCCTCGACTAACTACCCTACCGCCGTTGTAATCGAATCTCAGGAGGTTGCAGCGGCGCAGAAGATCATTTTCGATACCTTGTGGGGGCTGTTATAAGACAGTGGCTAGATCGTTGAGCCAGCTCAGCTGCTAGTTGCTAGTTGCTAGAAAAAGCACTCAGATAACACTTTTTCCTGGCAAAAAAAAACAGCCCGGAGGCTGTTTTTATTCGAGTAGCAATTCAGTAAGGCTGGGTTATTTACCCATCTTCTTACGAATCTGCTGAATAGTACGCAGTTGAGCTGCAGCTTCGGCCAGCTGAGCAGTCGCACGGGAATAATCCAGTTCGCTGCTCTGATCAGCCATCGCTTGTTCAGCATGTCTCTTCGCTTCTTCTGCAGCTGCTTCATTGATGTCGCCGGCACGCAGTGCAACGTCCGCTAGGACTGACACTTTGTGCGGCTGTACTTCAATGAAGCCGCCAGAAACGTAGAAAATCTCCTGCTCACCACCCTGTTTCTTAAGCTCTACAGGACCTGGTTTCAGTTCCGACAGAAGCGGAGCGTGACCCGGGTAAATACCCAGATCACCCAGGCTACCTGTCACTGAAACGAACTCGATAAGACCAGAGAATATCTCTTCTTCAGCACTTACGATGTCACAATGAACAGTCATAGCCATGTTGTTATCCTTTTAAAGGTTAACTAAGCGCAATTACATGCTCTTAGCTTTTTCAACCGCTTCTTCGATACCGCCAACCATGTAGAACGCTTGCTCTGGCAGCTCATCATAATCGCCTTCAAGGATGCCCTTGAAGCCGCTGATGGTGTCTTTCAGAGATACGTACTTACCTGGAGAACCGGTGAATACTTCAGCTACGAAGAATGGCTGAGACAGGAATCGCTGGATCTTACGAGCACGTGTAACAACTTGCTTGTCTTCTTCAGACAGCTCGTCCATACCCAGGATCGCAATGATGTCTTTCAGCTCTTTATAGCGCTGCAGTACACCCTGAACCTGACGTGCAATATCGTAATGCTCCTGACCGATTACCAGTGGATCCAGCTGACGAGAGGTGGAATCCAGTGGATCTACCGCAGGGTAGATACCCAGCTCGGCGATCTGACGAGACAGTACAACTGTTGCGTCAAGGTGCGAGAAGGTTGTCGCAGGAGATGGGTCAGTCAAGTCATCCGCCGGTACGTATACCGCCTGGATGGACGTGATGGAACCAGTCTTAGTAGAGGTGATACGCTCTTGCAGAACACCCATCTCTTCAGCCAGTGTAGGCTGGTAACCTACCGCAGAAGGCATACGACCCAGCAGTGCAGATACTTCTGTTCCTGCCAGTGTGTAACGGTAGATGTTGTCAACGAACAACAGTACGTCACGACCTTCGTCACGGAATTTCTCAGCCATCGTCAGGCCAGTCAGCGCTACACGCAGACGGTTACCCGGAGGCTCATTCATCTGACCGTATACCAGAGATACTTTATCCAATACGTTGGATTCTTTCATCTCGTAGTAGAAGTCGTTACCTTCACGAGTACGCTCACCTACACCCGCGAATACGGAGTAGCCAGAGTGCTCGATCGCGATGTTACGGATCAGTTCCATCATGTTTACGGTTTTACCTACACCGGCACCACCAAACAGACCAACTTTACCACCCTTCGCGAATGGGCATACCAGATCGATTACCTTGATGCCGGTTTCCAGCAGCTCGTTAGAAGCCGCCTGATCAGCATAAGAAGGTGCAGCACGGTGAATAGGCATACGCTCTTCTTCACCAATTGGGCCACACTCGTCGATTGGGTTACCCAATACATCCATGATACGACCCAGAGTTGCTGTACCTACAGGTACAGAAACTGGCGCACCAGTGTTTACTACGTCCAGACCGCGGCTAACGCCTTCGGTCTGACCCATAGCGATTGCACGTACAACACCGTCGCCCAGCTGCTGCTGAACTTCAAGTGTCAGACCGGCTTTATCAACCGTCAGTGCGTCATAGATCTTCGGTACACTGTCACGTGGAAATTCCACGTCGACTACTGCGCCGATGATCTGAACAATACGTCCGCTACTCATGTTCGGATCCTCTTAACATTTAAACCTGTTAACTGCCTTATACAGCAGCAGCACCACTAACGATCTCAGAAATTTCCTGAGTGATCGCAGCCTGACGAGCCTTGTTGTAAATCATCTGCAGCTCATCGATCAGATCGCCGGCGTTGTCAGTTGCATTCTTCATCGCCAGCATTCGTGCTGCCTGTTCACAGGCATTGTTCTCAACCACCGCCTGATAGACGAGGGATTCAATGTAGCGAACCAGTAAGCCGTTCAACAGCTCTTTTGCATCTGGCTCGTAGATGTAATCCCAGTGATGGTTAAGACGGTCATCATCGTCTTCTGCTTTCAGCGGAAGAATCTGCTCTACTTGTGGCTGCTGTGTCATGGTATTAACGAATTCGTTAGATACCACAAACAGCTGATCCAGCGCGCCTTCGTCATAAGCATCCAGCATTACTTTAACGGTACCGATCAGCTCCGCCGCTTCAGGCTTATCGCCTAAACCAGTTTTCGCTGCGGTCACGTTACCGCCGAACGTCTTAAAGAAGGTTACCGACTTAGAACCCAGTGCACAGATATCGATTTGGATATTCTGGTCACCAAACTCTTTCATCTTGGCAATCGCTGCTTTGAACGCATTAATGTTCAAGCCACCGCAGAGACCGCGGTCAGTTGCTACAACAATGAAACCGACACGCTTTACTTCGCGCTGTTGCAGATACAGATGCTTATATTCAGGATTGGACTTCGCCAGGTGCTGAATTACGCCACGGATACTCCGGGCGTAAGGACGGCTTTCCTGCATGCGATCCTGAGCTTTACGCATTTTAGATGCAGCTACCATTTCCATGGCGCTGGTAATCTTACGTGTGCCCTGAATACTGGCTATCTGCGTCTTTATCTCTTTTCCGGCTGCCATAGTTCCACCTATTAAACCTTTACTTAGTTCAGGTCTGCATAGCGTGTATGCAGACCCCCACTCTTACGAGTTATTACCAAGTTTGGGTAGATTTGAACTTTTCGATACCAGCCTTGAACTGAGCAGAGATTTCGTCGTTATAAGCACCGCTGTCATTGATCTTAGCCATCAGGTCAGCGTATTCGCTGTTGAAGAAAGAGATCAGTGCAGCTTCGAAATCAAGGATCTTGCTCAGGTCGATATCGTTCAGGAAGCCTTCGTTTGCAGCGTACAGACTCAGACCCATGTCACCTACGGACATCGGGGAGTACTGCTTCTGCTTCATCAGCTCGGTTACGCGCTGACCATGCTCAAGCTGAGCACGTGTCGCATCGTCCAGGTCAGATGCAAACTGAGCGAATGCCGCCAGTTCACGGTACTGAGCCAGAGCCAGACGTACACCACCACCAAGTTTCTTGATGATCTTAGTCTGAGCTGCACCACCTACACGGGATACAGACAGACCAGCGTTGATCGCCGGACGGATACCTGAGTTAAACAGGTCCGCTTCCAGGAAGATCTGACCATCGGTGATGGAGATAACGTTGGTTGGTACGAATGCGGATACGTCACCACCCTGAGTTTCGATTACTGGCAATGCAGTCAGGGAACCAGTCTGGCCCTTAACTTCACCGTTAGTATACTTCTCAACGTAGTCAGCGTTAACGCGCGCAGCACGTTCCAGCAGACGCGAGTGAAGATAGAATACGTCACCTGGGTATGCTTCACGGCCCGGTGGGCGGCGCAGCAACAGGGAGATCTGACGGTAGGCCCAAGCCTGCTTAGTCAGGTCATCGTATACGATCAGAGCGTCTTCACCGCGGTCACGGTAATACTCGCCCATAGAACAACCAGCATAAGGCGCCAGGAACTGCATCGCTGCAGGATCTGATGCACCGGCAGCTACTACGATGGTGTGCTCCATCGCGCCGTGCTCTTCCAGCTTACGTACTACGTTGGCAATGGTGGACTGTTTCTGTCCGATTGCTACGTAGATACATTTAACGCCGGTACCTTTCTGGTTGATGATAGCGTCAATCGCGATCGCAGATTTACCAATCTGACGGTCACCGATGATCAGCTCACGCTGACCACGGCCGATTGGCACCATGGCATCGATAGATTTCAGACCAGTCTGAACTGGCTGATCTACTGATTGACGCTCGATTACACCAGGTGCAACCTTCTCAACAGCGTCAGTCAGTTTTGTTTCAATTGGGCCTTTACCGTCGATCGGGTTACCCAGGGCGTCTACTACACGACCCTGCAGTTCCGGACCAACAGGTACTTCCAGGATACGGCCAGTACAACGCGCGGTCATACCTTCTACCAGACCCTGATAGTCACCCAGTACTACAGCACCTACAGAGTCACGCTCAAGGTTAAGCGCCATACCGTAGATACCGCCAGGGAATTCAATCATTTCCCCGTACATTACGTCAGCAAGACCGTGAATCAGGATGATACCGTCAGAAACGCTGACGATAGTACCTTCATTACGTGCTTCGGAAGAGACATCAAGTTTCTCGATGCGGCTCTTCAGAATCTCGCTGATCTCAGATGGATTCAGTTGCTGCATGTTTAATCCTCACACTCAGGAATTCATTGCTTCGGCCAGCTTTGCCAGTCGAGCACGAATTGAGCCGTCGATAACCATATCTTCGGTTCGAACGATCACGCCACCGATAATAGACTTGTCTATTTCGGCAGTCAGACTCACTTCGCGGCCCAGCTTAGAGCTAAGTGCCTGAGTTAATTTTTGTTGCTGCTGCTCGCCCAGATCAAAGGCAGTTGTAACGTTTACATCAACAGATTTCTGCTGACTCGCTTTCAACTGTTCGAACTGTTCAGAGATCTTTGGTAACAAAGCCAGACGCTGGTTTTCTGCCAGCAGAACAATAAAGTTCTGGGCGGAGTCATCCATCTGCTCTTCGCAGACGGAGATCATTGCCTGTGCTTTCTGCTCGCTGGTCAGACCAGGGTTACCCAGAACCAGATTCATCGTCTCATGCTGAGAGACTGCCGCAGCAGTTGTCAGCATTTCAGACCACTGGTCCAGGTTGCCCTTATCGACAGCGTGCTCGAAAGCGGCTTTGGTATAAGGCCGAGCAACTGTATTGAGTTCAGCCATCGTAAACCTCGCTTAAAGCTCAGCAGCTAGTTTTTCAACAAGCTGTGCATGCGCGCTTTCGTCTACAGACGCTTCCAGAATCTTTTCAGCACCGGCTACTGCCAAAGCAGCAACTTCTGCACGAAGAGTTTCTTTCGCACGGTTAGCTTCCTGATCGATTTCAGCTTGCGCGGCTACTTTAAGGCGGTCTGCCTCATCGCGTGCCTTGTCTTTAGCTTCGTCAACGATCTGGTTAGCTCGCTTATTAGCCTGTTCAATGATGGCGGCTGCTTCTTCTTTGCTTTTACGCATATCGGACATGGCTTTTTCCTGAGCCAGTTCCAGATCACGTTGAGCACGGTCAGCAGCGTCCAGACCTTCTGCAATTTTCTTCTTACGTTCCGCCAGCGCACCAGTAATTGGTGGCCAAACGTATTTCATACAAAATACAACGAAGAAGGCAAATGCAATAGCCTGACCAATAATGGTTAGGTTTATATTCACGCCATTACCTCTCGCGGTTGTCTTAAAAAGTAGTTACCCATAAGGGATCGTATGTAGCTCTACTTAAGCAACAGCGAACAGTACGTACAGACCCAGACCAACACCGATCATAGGTACGGCATCAACCAGACCCATTACGATGAAGAACTGCGTACGCAGCAGAGGGATCAGTTCAGGCTGACGTGCAGCTCCTTCCAGGAACTTGCCACCCAGGATACCGATACCTACAGCGGCGCCTACAGCACCCAGACCCATCATCAGTGCACCAGCGATGTACAGCAATGCCATTTCCATCAGTTTTTCTCCGATATTTAATTGCTAAAGTTAAAGTTAAATTTGAAACTGTTTTAATTAGTTATTCGGTATTACAACCACTTAGTGGTCTTCATGCGCCATGGCCAGATAGACAATTGTCAGTACCATGAAGATGAAAGCCTGCAGTGTAATTACCAGAATATGGAATATCGCCCAAGGCACAGACAGTAACCATTGCGCCCAGAACGGCAGCAGAGCGATCAAAATAAAGATCATCTCACCTGCATACATGTTACCGAACAGTCGCAGCGCCAGAGATACTGGCTTAGCCAGCAGGCCTACGATTTCCAGGAACAGGTTAAACGGTAGCATCCACTTACCCAGTGGCTGGAACGCCAGCTCACCCAGGAATCCACCAAGACCTTTCATCTTGATGCTGTAGAAAAGAATCAGACCGAATACAGAAATTGCCATACCCAGTGTTGCGTTGATATCGGTGGTTGGTACGACCTTCATATACACGTGATGCGGATCAGCGCCGAACGCTTCACCAATCTTCTGCGTAATGAACGGAATCCAGTCAACCGGGATCAGGTCCATAGTGTTCATCAGGAAGACCCAGACAAAGATAGTCAGTGCCAGGGGCGCTATCAACGCATTCTTGTGATGAAATATGCTGCTGACATTGTCTTCGACAAACTCAATGATCGTCTCAACAAAGTTCTGCGAACTGCCCGGCACACCGGAGGTTGCACTGACCGCAACTTTGCGGAAGAACCAGATAAACAAGCAGCCCAGTAAAACTGACCACATCATTGTGTCAACGTGAATAGCCCAAAATCCCATCTCTGCCGCTTCCTGAGTGGTCTTAGCGAAGCTCAGACCATTTTCAGGGTGCATGCCTAACGTCCAATTCGTCAGGTGGTGGGATATATAGCTTGAGGAAGTCATTTCTCCAGCCATTATCATCTCTCTCGTTTAAAGTTTTAGGAATCTGTTATTCAGCTTCATCTGGACCACAAAAGCGGTCAGCTGGAGCCATACATAAGTGCAAAATAAGGAAAATGGATTCAGTGGTTGAATCAGGATAAACACCGCCGCAAAAAGCAGTACGGTAATCATCATTTTCCATATTTCACTCGCATACAGCTGTCGAATCACAGCACCGGGAGTATTCTTTGCCTGAACTGCTAACGCTTTTCGGGCAAAAACATAATTGGGAAGTAGATAAATTAGTCCGCCAAACAAGGCAGAGTAAGCCGTCACCCAATTATGCAGAAGTAATACTCCTGCAATCAGAAACACGCTAACCGCTTGAATTAGAAAGACTTTATGAAATTGCTGTCGTGCAATACGAGCATGAACTCCAAGCTTCTGGTGCTCGTTTGTCATATTGCAAATAACCTCTAATCCCCTAATTCGAAGCTCAAAAACGTCAGCACGCCTCAGAACAGCCTGCGCATTATAGGGATTTCGTGCACTTGCATCAATAAGATTCACAAGCTTTTGCACTATTGTCGTACATGGACCAACTGGAAGAAGTAAGTAAATACCCTAGTATAGGTATATCTTGTATTGCTGCAGCACACAAAACACTATTTATTGTATGAGCTGCAGAATCGCTTCAAACTTCTCCCGGTTTTCATAGGCGATGGTTATTTTGCCTTTGCCGGTGGCATTTTCACTGATACTCACTTTACTGTTTAACCGCTGGGACAAGTTATCTGACAGGTCTTTCAGCAGTGGATCAGGTTTCTTAACCACTTTTGCGGGTTCATTTTTCTTCTGCTGCAGCTTACGCACCAGATCTTCAGTCTGACGTACGGAAAGATTCTTTCCGACTACTTCTTTTGCTGCTGCAACCTGCTCTTCACCTTCCATACCCAGCAAGGCACGGGCATGACCCATTTCCAGGTCACCGTATTCCAGCATCCGCTTTACTTCGTCGGTCAGATTCATCAATCGCAACAGGTTGGTGATTGCAGAACGGGATTTACCCACCGCATCAGCTACTTCCTGCTGGGTCAGTTCAAATTCTGTCTTCAGACGATCCAGAGCGATCGCTTCTTCCATTGAATTCAGGTTTTCGCGCTGAATATTCTCGATCAGCGCCATCGCAATAGCCTGTTCATCAGGCACATCACGTATAACTGCCGGTACTTCATCCAGTCCGGCCATCTGGCTGGCACGCCAGCGCCGCTCACCAGCAATAATTTCATAGAAATTATCAGATACCGGGCGAATTACGATCGGTTGCATCACGCCTTGTGCACGGATCGAGTTAGCCAGTTCTTCCAGGGCCTGGGGCTCCAGATCCCTACGCGGTTGGTATTTCCCGCGCTGAATTTGATCAACCGCCATCATCCGGTAGCCACTACCATCGTTCGTTGCCTGCGCAACAACTTCCTCTTCAAAATTTGTAGTGGTGGATAGCAGCGCATCCAGTCCGCGCCCTAAGCCTCGCTTCTTAGCCGCCATTGATCAGCCTTCCTGTTCCTGTTGTGCCTGTTTTTGGTCCTGATCCGTCTTACGGATCAGCTCTCCGGCCAGTGCCAGGTAGGCCACTGATCCGCGTGAATTTTTATCGTACATAATTGCTGGCAGGCCATGACTTGGCGCTTCTGCCAAACGAACATTGCGTGGGATTACCGTGCGGTAAACCTGGTCGCCGAAATATTCAACCAGGTGGTTGGATACATCCTTGGTCAGACTCATTCTCGGATCAAACATAGTCCGCAGAATACCTTCGATCTTCAAGTTTGGATTGAGTCGTTTATTGATCTTGTTAATAGTGCCTATCAGGGCACTGATCCCCTCCAGGGCATAGTATTCACACTGCATCGGTATGATCACGCCACAAGAAGCAGCCAATGCATTAACTGTTAGTAAGTTAAGCGAAGGTGGATTGTCGATAAGTACAAAATCGTAGTTTTCTCTAACCGTTTCCAGTGCCATCTTCATCCGGAATTCACGCCGGGGCATCTGTAGTAACTCGACTTCTGCTGCGGTCAGATCACCATTGGAGCCAACCAGATCGTAACCTGCAGGACTGTTATGGATGATAGACTCTTCTATCGTGGCGTCACCGGTAAGTACTTCATAGACAGAATTGTTCAGCTGGTGCTTATCCACACCACTACCCATTGTGGCATTGCCCTGGGGATCCATATCAAGCATCAGAACACGCTTTTTGGTTGCCGCCAGCGATGCTGCCAGGTTGACGCAGGTTGTTGTCTTACCTACACCACCCTTCTGATTGGTAATGGTTAAAATTTTGGCCACGTTCAGGTTCTCCCTAAAATCAGCAAATGCCGTTCGCCTTCAGTGTCCGGCACATCTAGCCGGATACTCTGGCGCAATTCTATCTGTTCGGGTAATTGTTCAATCTCATCAGCAGGATACATGCCTTTCATCGCAAGAAATACACCCTGCTCTGAGCATAAGTGTTCAGTCCAGTGAAGCATATCCTGCAGTGAAGCAAATGCCCTTGATATGACGCCATCAAAACGCTGTTCCGGGATAAACTTTTCTACCCTTTCATGGATAACTTCAACATTGTCCAGGCCAAGTTCAGCCTTAGCCTGGAACTGAAAACGGCTTTTTTTAATGTTGCTATCAAGTAGAGTTATCGGCAGATCCGGCCGGCAAATAGCTAGTGGAATACCTGGTAATCCAGGACCACTACCCACATCGATCAGACGCTCAACATTGATATGAGGCAGAACGCTGAGGCTATCGGTCAAATGCCGGGTTACCATATCTAAGGGTGATCTCACCGCTGTCAGGTTGAACGCTTTGTTCCACTTCACCAGGAGTGCGTGGTATTGCATGAGCTTATCCAACTGCTGTTCGCTGAGCTCAAGCTTCATCTGGCGGCTTTGTTTTACCAGCAGATCTCGATATTGCTGTTCCATTAACCGTTCGCCTTTTTACGCATCAGTTGTTGTTTCTTGAGATGCACCAGCAGTAAAGAGATTGCCGCCGGCGTCATGCCCTGAATCCGGGAAGCCTGAGCAATACTGGTTGGGCGAACATCTTCCAGCTTAGATTTCAGTTCGTTGGATAAACCACCGACGCTATCATAATCAAAATTTTCAGGTAGCGGAGTATTCTCCTGACGCCGAACTTTTTCAATATCGTCTTTCTGACGATCGATGTATCCGGAATATTTAATCTGGATCTCTACTTGTTCAGCCACTTGAGGATCACTGACTGCTTCACCTTTCAGGCTGGCGACATCACTGTATTTCAGTTCCGGGCGCTTAACCAGATCCTGCAAATTATATTCACGGCTGATCGGCTGTTGTAACTTCGCGTTAAGCGAATCACCCTCAGCTGTACCAGGCTGAATCCAGGTTTCTTTAAGACGCTGATTTTCCTGTTCAATCGCTTCCCGCTTTTCACAGAAACGCTGCCAACGCTGATCGCTGACCAAACCAAGCTCCCGCCCTTTTTCCGTGAGTCTCAGGTCGGCGTTATCTTCGCGCAGGATTAACCGATACTCTGCACGACTGGTAAACATTCGGTAAGGTTCTGAAGTACCCAGGGTAATCAGGTCATCAACCAATACACCTAAATAAGCTTCATCCCGTCGTGGATACCACTGCTCTTTATCCTGAGCCCGCAATGCCGCGTTAACACCGGCCAGCAGCCCCTGCGCTCCCGCCTCTTCATAACCGGTTGTACCGTTTATCTGGCCAGCAAAATAGAGGCCGTTAATAACCTTGGTTTCCAGGGTATGCTTCAGATCCTGTGGATTAAAGTAATCATACTCGATGGCATATCCAGGGCGGGTGATATGGGCATTTTCAAAGCCTTTGATTGATCGTACCGCCGCCAACTGGATATCAAATGGCAAACTGGTTGAAATACCATTTGGATATAGTTCATGGGTAGTCAGACCTTCCGGCTCAACAAACACCTGATGGCTGGTCTTATCCGCAAAGCGCATGATCTTGTCTTCTACCGATGGGCAGTAGCGTGGACCAACGCCATCGATAACCCCGGTATACAAGGGCGAACGATCAAGTCCGGAGCGCAGAATTTCATGGGTGCGCTCATTGGTATGAGTTATATAACAACTGATCTGCCGTGGGTGATCGGCTAACGATCCCATAAACGACATAACCGGTGTTGGCATGTCCCCTGGTTGCTCCTGCATCACGCTGAAATCAACGCTACGTGCATCAATTCGCGGAGGGGTGCCTGTTTTCAGTCTGTCGACTCGTAATGGTAGCTCTCGTAAACGGTCTGCCAGGGCGATTGAAGGTGGATCACCAGCACGACCGCCAGAATAATTATCCATACCGATATGAATTTTTCCGCCGAGGAAAGTACCTACTGTCAGCACAACGTTATTTGCTGTAAAGCGAAGACCAGATTGAGTAATCACGCCCTTTACTGTTTCACCTTCAACTATCAGATCATCGGCTGATTGCTGGAAAATCTGCAGATTAGGCTGGTTCTCAAGTATCGTTCGAATTGATGCTTTATACAGAATACGATCAGCCTGAGCCCGGGTTGCACGAACCGCAGGTCCTTTACGTGAATTCAGGGTTCTGAACTGAATTCCTGAGTGATCGGTAGCGACAGCCATTGCACCATCGAGTGCATCGATCTCCTTGACCAGATGGCTTTTACCTATGCCCCCGATTGCCGGATTGCAGGACATCTGTCCCAGAGTTTCAATGTTGTGTGTTAACAGTAGTGTTTTTACACCTGTTCGGGCTGCCGCCAGAGCTGCTTCAGTTCCGGCATGACCTCCACCAATAACAATCACATCAAAGTGGTCAGGATAGTCCACTTAACAACCTCATATTCTTACGGTTAAAGCGAGCCGATACCTGTGCAGATGACGAGGTCGTTTAATGGCTCTTTGAAAAGGAAGCTAAGTATAAACCTATGTCCGTAAATTAGAAATGGCCAAAAAATGATCACTGATTAACGATCTTTCTTTTAAATAATATAAGTAGTTTAAGTATATAAAGATCTTTTTATTATGGTTGTTATTAATAGGCAGGACGTTTTCTGTGTCTAACCTTATAAAACACAATAGAAACAGTGCTTTAGAATGGCTCAAACCTTGTGATTTAACTGCGTTTAAGCATTTAATAAGCCGTCAGATAGCTGTGTATAAAGGGGGCGGTTTTCCACAGGGGTAGTTACTCACAGCAGTACCAACCGGTTATTCATGCCTGGTTATACAGTTTACTAACAGCTTATAGTGGGTAACTTGGATGAAATAGCACCGTTAATCTGGCCATTCGTGAAAAATTACATCTGATTGCTGCTATTTTTATGCAAAAATATTTCTGCTTGGGCTGAACGAAGTCGATGTGATCCTAAAATTGATTAGTTCAGCTCGACACTGGCTGTTTTATCCCCTCTTGTTTAGCAAGCAGCTCGGCAATCTCAATCTACAGACTTTGGCATCCAGGCCAGGGAGTGGTTGTTGGATAACGTGGTATCAGCATAGCGTCGTTTGTTATCTCTCTGCAGTTATCAAATCATACTTAGCATCAGATCATGATCTTGATTAGTTTGTCGATTTCCAACTGCTGAATTTGCACACTGCTTATGCTCAATCATGAGTTATAAAGGATTTCATCGCGATCAGAGTATCCTTGTCGTTCTAGAGACATTCAGTGGAGAGCTAAATTGAGTAAGTGATGCCTTGTTTACTCGGATTGAACGGCGTTGCTGTTAGATGGTGGTTCGGACTATAACTTGTGCGAAGGTTTTGACTGTTAACGCTACTTTATATTGCGCAGCAGTGTTAACTGATGATTGAGTAAACGCCCGCCAGTCAATATTGTTCATAGCCTTATGCACAGATTATTCCCAGACTATCAACGGCTTGTCCTTCAGGCTAAGGAGAGCGTGATCACTTGTTACCTAACATTACTCGCGCCGTATTGTCTTGGTCAGAACTTCTATGCTAGATCAGATAATCTAGGGTATCTGCAAGAATTTAGGTAATCGATTTATTGTTGTGAATAACTCAAATATAGATAGGTAACTTCATTAGATTGAGTGATTTACCCACAGCAGGGATAACAATCAGATCTCGACTCCCTGTTGGCTTAGCCATTGCTTAAGTTGGGGCAGTGGCAATGCGCCGCTGGTTCGTGCAATTTCTTTACCTTGGCGAAACAGGATCAGGGTAGGTATTGATCGGATGTTCCATTTAGCGGCAATAGCTTGTTCTGTTTCGGTGTTGAGTTTGGCCAGACGCAGCTTTGGTTCAAATACTTGCGCTGCCTGAGCAAAGGTGGGAGCGAATTGTTGGCAAGGACCACACCAGCTGGCCCAGCAGTCGACAAGTACCGGGATATCGTTGCGCTGAATCAGCGAAGTGAAATTAGCGGCGTTGATGTCGATGCTGCTTCCTTGAAACAGTAATTGCTTACATTTTCCACACTTAGGTCCGTCAGCCAGACGGGGCTCTGGTAACTTATTTGTAACATTACAATGGGGACAACTAACGTTAATTGACATATCAGGGTTCCGGTATTTATGTAGAGGCTGGTTTAGAAAATAGGTTACCCACAAGTATTATTCTATAGCAGGTGCTACGCCCGCCGCCGGGCAGTTTTTCGATGCAGTTTTTTTGCACCAGATCCGCGAGGTGTCGGGTTGCGGTTGCTTTACTGACTGCTGTGAGCCGTTGGTACTCAGTGGCATTGATTGTTGTGGATAGTTTTATATTGTCTAGCAGGTAGTGCAGTATATTTACCTGTTCAGTGAGTAGCCCTGAATCTGAGTGGCGTTGCCAGAACTCTAGTACCGATTGATTATGGCTTTGCTCGGATATCGCCCGGTCCAGGCTAAGCTCCAGCTGATAAAGAAAGTAGCTTATCCACAAGGTTATATCCAGATCGCCTTGTATGCCCTGTTGTATCTGTTTTCGGTAATTTTCATTATCGCCTAGCAGGCTTTCAGATAGAGAGTATAACGGTATGCTGTTTGGTTCCGCCTGTGCCAGTGCGTGGTCTGTAAGAAACCGGGTAAGCATTGCGTTGTTTGATGCGAATGGTTGCACACAGCTGAAATGAAAATGGCTGACTGCTGCGCGAACTAGCGGATCGAGGTTTTTTTGATGTCTGGAGCTATTAAACCAGTCAACAAATCCGCAAAGCTCAAGTATGACCTGGTTAGGAGCATCGTTATTCTGCTTTGTTTTTCTTAAGTCGGTTTCGCTTTCCGATAGCAGGTTCTGTTGCCATTCGAGTATACGCTCCAGCGACAGTTCTGGTTCAATGTTGATAACTGCGTCGACTACGGCTTTAGCTATGTTTTCTGAATGTTCAGAGAGGGTTGCTTCAGCGCTGATCTTTATCCCAAGTTGTCTGGCTAAGGAATTACCAATTGCTGTCGTTTCGGTATCTGTTTTTACCGTATCGATTAACTGTTCAATATTGCTAAGCAATCCGCTGAGCTTTACTTGCGTATCTATTTTTCCAGTTGCAGTGCAGGCTTTGCCGACCAGTAGCCCCTGTTTGAAATGGATAGTTCGTATTGCCTGGATGAACTGGTCTTCCCGCCACTCTAATTGCGGCCAGTTTGGGTGTTTCCATATTCGGTAAACAGAATCTTTCATGGTTTGATTGCAGCTTCACAAATATTAATCGACTCATTTGGTGATTGGAATATTATTGTTTATCGACTCACTTGGCAAGCCGTATACTGTGCAGTTAAAATTATACCGTTTTAAAACAGTAATATAGGTTTTTGAGTGGCTTTGAAGGGGAATGCTTTGGTGAATCCAGCTAAAGGTTTAAAACCTTTAGCTGGATTGGAAGGATAGATTTTTACTTGCCGATACAGAAAGAGCTGAAGATCCGACCCAAAAGATCGTCTGAGCTGAACTCTCCGGTGATCTCGCTGAGTGATTGCTGGGCCTGACGCAGATCTTCCGCCAACAGCTCTCCGGCAGCACCGTAGATGAGTTGCTCCTGGCCAGTTAACAGCAGGCTTTCGGACCGGTTGAGGGCATCTATATGCCGTCGACGTGCGAGGAAGCCGCCTTCCGTGGTATTGGCAAAGCCCATGCAATCTTTAAGGTGTTGCCTGAGGTTATCCACACCGACATTCGCTTTAGCTGAGAGTGAAATCAGGGTGTGGCCATCATGTTCACCAATCTCAGGTGTCTCAGTGGTAAGGTCACATTTATTACGAATCACCGTGATCTTACTTTTATCATCCAGTTTACTAACGAATTCTGGCCAGATCTGCTCCGGATCATCGGTTGCGGTGGTCGTCCCATCGACCATCAACAGTACTCTGTCGGCTTTTTGAATTTCTTCCCATGCCCGGCTGATACCGATGCGTTCCACTTCATCCGGTGCATCACGCAGGCCAGCTGTATCGATGATATGCAGGGGCATACCATCGATATGTATATGCTCACGTAAAACATCCCTGGTAGTACCTGCAATATCTGTAACTATTGCGGATTCTTTTCCAGCCAGGGCGTTAAGCAAGCTGGATTTGCCAGCGTTTGGTCTGCCGGCAATAACCACATTCATCCCTTCACGGATCAGGGAGCCCTGCCTGGCTTCCTGTTTAACTTCCCCGAGTTGATCGATAATCAGCTGCAGATCTCCGGCAACTTTACCATCCGCCAGGAAGTCGATCTCCTCTTCCGGAAAGTCGATAGCAGCTTCAACGTAGATTCGTAGCTGGGTCAGCGACTCTACAAGCTGATGAACCCGCTCGGAAAAAGCACCCTGAAGAGATTTCAAAGCACAGCGGGCAGCCTGCTCAGAGCTGGAATCGATCAGATCGGCAATCGCCTCGGCCTGAGTCAGGTCAAGTTTATCATTGAGAAAGGCGCGTTCAGAGAACTCACCGGGATTGGCCAGGCGGGCGCCGCATTCAACGACTCTGCGCAGGATGAAATCCATAATGATAGGACCACCATGGCCTTGCAATTCCAGAACATCTTCTCCGGTAAAGGAGTTGGGTCCTGGGAAATACAGTGCTATACCCTGATCCAGTTGGTTTTTCTGAGCGTCGAGGAAAGGCCCGTAGTGGGCGAAGCGAGCTTTCGGCACAAAGCCCAGTACCTGTTCAGCAATCGCTGCTGAGAGTTTGCCAGAAACCCGCACAATACCCACGCCACCCCGACCCGGTGGGGTCGCCTGGGCTGCAATAGTATCCTGATCTGTTAATGACATAATGGCCTCTCTGCACGGAAAAACTAAGATTCTAAGTATATTAAAAAAGGCCTCATATGAGGCCTTTTTTATCAGATCGACTCTTACAAGAGTCTTAAGGTCAGGCTTTCTTGCCGCCGTCGCCTTCAATCTGCTTGTTGATAACATACTGTTGTGCGATAGACAGTACGTTGTTCACCAGCCAGTACAGAACCAGACCTGCCGGGAACCACAGGAAGAAGAAAGTAAAGACGATCGGTAGCATCTTCATGATCTTCGCTTGCATCGGGTCCGGAGGTGTCGGGTTCAGCAGCTGCTGAATGAACATAGTTCCACCCATCAGGATCGGCATCAGGAAGTAAGGATCCATAACCGACATATCGGTAATCCATAGCATGAATGGTGCGTGGCGCAGTTCTACGGATTCCAGCAGTACCCAGTACAGAGCGATGAAGATTGGCATCTGGGCCACGATAGGCAGGCAGCCACCTAACGGGTTGATCTTCTCTTTCTTGTACAGCTCCATCATGGACTGAGACATCTTCTGACGGTCGTCGCCATGCAGTTCTTTCAGGCGAGTCATCTCAGGGCCAAATTTACGCATCTTAGCCATAGATTTAAAGGCTTTAGCGTTAACCTGGAACAGCAATGCTTTCACGAGAATCGTAATGAAGATGATTGCAACACCCCAGTTACCAACGAAGCTGTGAATCCATTTTAGTACCATCGCCATTGGTGATGCGATAAACCAGAGGATACCGTAATCGACGGTCAGCTCCAGGTTTGGTGCAGCTTCTTCCAACAGCTCTGTTACTTTCGGTCCGGCATAAAAGTTAGCACTTACTGTCTTGGTTTCGCCTGGCTTTACATCAAATGCTGGTGAAACAAAGCCTGCGATGTGGTTGTCACCACTGACCCGGCTGCTGTAGCTATACTCAGCGCCAGAAGCTGGTATCCATGCACTCAGGAAGTAATGCTGACTCATCGCAACCCACCCATCCTGGCTGGCAGCTTTGAAGTTCGCTTCCTTCATGTCGTCAAAAGATATTTTTTGATAGTTATCTTCTGTTGTTGAGAATACGGCACCCAGGTAGGACTGCATGCCCATATCGGTTGTTTCTGAAGGGTCTCCAGAACCATCACGCTTGATCTGGCCAAACAGTTTAGCCTGCCAGTTTTCAGCGGAAGTGTTATTTACCTGATAATCCAGAGCAACTTCATAACTACCTTTGTTGAAGCGGTAGCGTTTAGTGATGATGACACCGTTATCTGCTGTATGGGTCAGATCAACAACCAACTCATCGCCTTCCAATTGGTAGCTATTAGCTGTAGTCGTATAGGTTGGACGACCATCAACACTGGCATCAGGACCGTTAGTTCCAATGAGTCCGCTTTGCGATACATAGGTACGGTTACCATTCTGTTCCAGCAGGACGAAAGGCTGATCTGCACCTAGGGTAGCTTTGTACTGAGGCAGAGCTACCTCAATAATGTCGCCACCTTTGGAATCGATTAACAGTTCCAGCACATCAGTTTTTACGCTGATCAGTTGCTTCTGCTGAGTGACTACCGCTTTAGCACCAGGAACATCGGCACCGTTTGCTGCAGGTGTTTCAGTTTGTGGCAGGTCACCACCGTTGCTGGCTGTGGTATCAGTTGATGACTGGTATGCGGAAACAGACTCGGTCTGAACAACCGGCTCCGGCTGAACGCCGTAGTCCTGGTTCCACTGTAGCACCAGCATATATGAGATTATGCCGAGTGCTGCTATCAGAATAATGCGCTGTACATCCATGGTTTCTGGACCATTCAGTTATTTGTTTGATGTCGGTTTAGGTCTTGCAGTTGCTTTAGCCTTCTTAACCAGCCGCGACCAGCTCCGCTTAATTAGCGAGTGAACATCCGGGTTTTCAATATCGCCCAAGCCTTTTCTGGCAAGGATAACTATGTCGACATTGGGAAGATCATGCTGATTAAGTCGAAAAGACTCGCGAATGATACGTCGAACGCGATTACGATTAACAGCTAAACGGATATTTTTTTTGGAGATGACGAAGCCGATACGAGAATGATCGAGTTCGTTGGGACAGGCAAGTATCAACAGATGTTTATCTGACACCTTGATGCTGGCTCGGCTGAAGACCTGTTTAAAATCCCCACCGGTTAATAGCCTTAACTGGCGGGGATATCTGAATTCATTCATTCAGTCAGCCTGACGGGCAATAATTATGCTGCCAGACTCTTACGACCTTTAGCGCGACGACGGTTGATAATTACACGACCGCTCTTAGTTGCCATGCGAGCACGGAAACCGTGAGTACGTTTGCGTTTCAGGTTACTTGGTTGAAAAGTTCTTTTCATTGTTCAGTCCTAACTTACTTAGTGTGGTGGTATCAGTAAGGTGGCTGAATCCCACGATCAAAAAACAGACGCGGAATTTTAGTTAAAAGCTAAGGCCTTTACAATCCCTATTTGGTTTTTTTTTATATATCTGACCGCCTGCATATATAGGTGGGGCTCAGTATTGAGTGCTTCTGCAGGTTTGCTTGTTTTCTATAACAATTGTTGATTATTTTGTTGTTAAACATGTAAACGCGATTAAAAACAATTGGTTGTCTTGTTGGTAACTATGGTAATTAGTTGTATTTAAGCTTTGAGCAAGCTGTTTACTAGTTTTTGTCAGTGGATATGTGCTGCTTTTGAGTGGCAAATTATCTGAAAAACAGCCTAATAAAAAGAATTAGTAACAGGGTCGTCAGAACTGTGGATAAGACGCTCTATAAAGGGTATTATCTGGGCTGTTTTTGATTTGGCTTTCGTGGTTGTTTTTGTAAAGGATTTTTTATGTCGGCGGAGTTGTGGGAACGGTGCTTGCAAAGTCTTCAAGAGGAGTTCCCAGCCCAGCAATACAATACCTGGATTCGACCACTTAAAGCTTCTCCTGATGCCGATGCTGAACTTATACTGCTTGCCCCAAACCGGTTCGTTAAGGATTGGGTAAGCGATAAGTACCTGAATCGTATCCGCGAGATCGTTAATGCAGTCAGTGGCGATATTAGCGCTAAGGTCAGTATTACTATCGCTGGCCAGAGTGCTGGTTTTGGTGGCCGCCCGGTTCGTCCAGCCCGTCCGGCACAACCTGCTGTGCAAGCACGACAGCCGGTTTCCCAGTTTGCAACTCCTGAACAAGCCGCGCCTGCGCCTGCTCGAGCCGCCAGTGTTCGTGCGCCTATTGCCGAGCCAGAATTGTTGCAGGATGCGCCGACTCAGCTGGCAATTGATGACAGCAGTTTCCAGCCGGTAGGCCGGGACATCATTGCTCCGCCACCGCCTACTATTATCACCCAGCCTAAACGCAATGTTGATGTAGAAGGTGGTGTACGGCATCAGTCCAACCTGAACCAGTCATTTACCTTTAATTCTTTTGTGCAGGGTAAATCGAACCAGTTAGCCCTGGCTGCAGCTCAGCAAGTAGCTGATAATCCTGGTGGATCATATAACCCGCTGTTTATCTACGGTGGTGTTGGTCTGGGTAAAACGCACCTGATGCATGCTGTCGGGATGGAGATGTTGCAGCGTAACCCTAATGCCAAGATCGTTTATCTGCATTCAGAGCGGTTTGTTGCCGACATGGTTAAGGCGTTACAGCTCAATGCAATTAACGACTTCAAGCGTTACTACCGTTCGGTCGATGCGCTGTTGATTGATGACATTCAGTTTTTTGCCGGTAAAGAGCGCTCCCAGGAAGAGTTTTTCCACACTTTTAATGCCCTGCTTGAGGGTGGTCAGCAGATGATTCTGACCAGTGATCGTTATCCGAAAGAGATAAACGGTGTCGAAGAACGGTTGAAGTCTCGCTTTGGCTGGGGCCTTACTGTTGCGATTGAACCACCGGAGCTTGAGACCCGGGTTGCGATTCTGATGAAGAAAGCCGAGGAGGCGCAAGTACGCCTGCCGGATGATTCTGCTTTCTTCCTGGCACAGAAAATTCGTTCCAACGTGCGGGAGCTTGAAGGAGCCCTCAAACGGGTAATCGCTAATGCCCACTTTACCGGTAGTGCGATTACCACACCATTTATTAAAGAATCACTGAAAGACCTGCTGGCTTTGCAGGATAAACAGGTTAGTATTGATAACATTCAGCGGGTTGTTGCCGATTACTATAAGATCAAAGTATCGGACCTGCTTTCCAAGCGTCGCAGTCGCTCTGTTGCCAGGCCCCGCCAGATGGCGATGAGTCTGTCAAAAGAGCTGACTAATCACAGCTTACCTGAGATTGGCGATGCGTTTGGTGGCCGGGATCACACGACGATTCTGCATGGTTGCCGTAAGGTGGCTTCGTTGCGTGAGAGCGATACGGATATAAGAGAGGATTATCAGAATCTGCTACGTCATCTGACGGCGTAACAGACTGATCTATTAAGGTGGATAGGAAAACATGAAATTTGTTATTTCCAGAGAAGCGCTAATTAAGCCGTTGCAGTTGGTTGCTGGTGTAGTAGAACGTCGTCAGACACTGCCTGTGCTGTCCAATATCTTGTTGGTTGCTGAAGGTGATCAGCTATCGATGACGGGTACCGACCTAGAAGTAGAGCTGGTTGGTCGGGTGCAACTGGATGAGCCGGCTGAGCCGGGTTCGATCACGGTGCCAGCGCGAAAGCTGATGGATATCTGTAAATCCCTGCCGGATTCTGCCCAGATTGAGCTTACGCTGACCGGTCAGAAAATGGTTATTAAGGCGGGTCGTAGCCGCTTTACTCTTTCTACCCTGCCGGCGGCTGAGTTCCCTAATGTGGAAGATAGCCCTGAAGCATTTGAGTTGAGTGTATCGCAGAACCAGGTGCGTCGACTGATCGATCAAACCGGCTTCTCAATGGCGCAGCAGGATGTCCGCTACTACCTGAATGGTATGTTGCTGGAAATTACTGAGAACAGCCTCCGTGCGGTATCTACCGATGGCCATCGTCTGGCAACCAGCGTTGCTGAGGTTGATACTAACGGGCCGGCTAATCATCAGTTTATTGTGCCGCGTAAAGGTATTCTTGAACTGGCCCGTTTGCTGCAAAATGGCGACGAGCTGGTTAAACTGGTTGTCGGTGCTAATCATATCCGTGCCCATGCCGGTGATTTTACCTTCACTTCTAAACTGGTTGACGGCAAGTTCCCTGATTATCAGCGCGTAATCCCGCAAGGTGGCGACAAGTTTATGCTTGGAACCCGGCAGGAACTGCGTCAGGTATTCAGCAGGATTGCGATCTTGTCGAATGAGAAATATCGTGGTGTGCGGTTGTCTCTGACCAGTGGTTATCTGCAGGTTATGGCGAATAATCCTGAGCAGGAAGAAGCGGAAGAAACCGTAGCGGTTGATTACGAGGGCGATAGTCTGGAGATCGGCTTTAACGTTAACTATCTGCTGGATGTGTTATCAATCGTTAATTCTGATGTGGTTCGCTTTACCCTGGCCGATTCAAACAGCAGTGCGCTGATTGAAGGGCTTGATGATAGCGACTCCCTTTATGTCGTAATGCCGATGCGTATGTAATGCCTTCTGAGGGGCTGAAGCCTTCAGCCCCTCTTCTCTCCTATGCCAATAAAAAAACTCAGCGTACGGAATGTACGCAACCTGACAGACGTTTCTCTGCAGCCCTCCTCTCATATCAATATCATTCATGGTGCTAATGGCAGCGGCAAAAGCAGTTTGCTTGAGGCGATTCACCTGCTGGGTCTTACCCGTTCATTTCGTACCAATAAATTGAACCATCTGATCCAGGCTCAGCAGCAAAGTTGTATGGTGTTTGCCCAGCTTGATGCGATGGGCACCGGCGCGGTTCAGCCTGTGGGTGTGGAACGGACGCTGGAAGGTGATGCACGTATCCGTTACGCCGGCGATAATATCGATCTGACCACCCTTGCCGAGCTATTACCGATTCAGGTTATCAACTCTGATACCTTCCAGATTCTTGAAGGAAGTCCTACTATCCGGCGACAGTTTGTCGATTGGGGAGTTTTCCATACAGACCCTTCATTTATAAGGCTTTGGCGCGCCTGCAGAAGGGTATTAAAACAGCGTAATTCTCTGCTGAAATGTGGTAAAATTGACCCTAATATTCGCAAGGTCTGGGACCGTGAGTTTATAAACTATTCTGAGCAGGTGAATACGCTTCGTGAAGCGTATCTTGCACTGTTAAAACCGGAATTTGATGCGATTCTCGATGATCTCCTCGGTGGTCTGAAAATCGATCTGAGATTCAGCTCCGGATGGGATAAGAAGCGTAGCCTCGATCAGGTGCTGGAAGACAGCTTTGAACGGGATCTGCGTCAGGGTTTTACCAGCGCCGGACCACAACGTGCAGACCTGAGAGTTAAAGTCGATGGTCATAACGCTTCAGAACGCCTCTCAAGAGGCCAGAAGAAGGTTGTGGTCAGTGCGTTGAAACTGGCTCAGGGAGCCCTGTTTTATAAACTCAACAGCAGAGCTTGTATCTATCTGATTGATGATTTGCCATCAGAGCTTGATCGGCATCATAGTCAGTTATTTTGTAATTATTTGGAGAAAACCGTCAATCAGTGTTTTATCACTTGTGTTGATAAAGCATCTCTAAGCGGTTTCTGGTCAGAACAGACCGATCTGTGTTTTCTCGAAGTACAAGAAGGTGCCCTGAGCACCGGATAATAACCAGGAGAGTTAGATGAGCGGCGACAATCAGGAATACGATTCTTCCAGTATTAAAGTTCTTAAAGGACTGGATGCAGTTCGTAAGCGCCCGGGCATGTATATCGGTGACACTGATGATGGTACCGGCTTGCACCATATGGTTTTCGAGATTGTTGATAACTCAATCGATGAAGCGCTGGCTGGTCATTGTAGTGAGATCCGCGTTGTTATCCACAGCGATGAAAGCGTAACTGTGTCCGATAACGGTCGTGGTATACCGACCGAGCTGCACGAAGAAGAAGGTGTGTCGGCTGCCGAAGTTATTATGACTATCCTTCACGCCGGTGGTAAGTTTGACGATAACTCTTATAAAGTCTCCGGTGGTCTGCACGGCGTGGGTGTTTCGGTTGTTAACGCCCTGTCTGCCGAACTGAAGCTGACTATTCGTCGTCATGGTGAAGTCTTCGAGCAGATCTATCGTCATGGTGTTCCTGATGAACCGCTGAAAGTGGTCGGTAAGGCCGAAACTTCAGGCACGATGCTGCGTTTCTGGCCTTCCGCAGATACCTTTAAAAACATCGCGTTTAAATTCGATATCCTGGCTAAACGCCTGCGCGAGCTGTCATTCCTTAACTCCGGTGTGGCGATCCGTCTGATCGATGAGCGCAGCGGTGACGAAGAGTTATTCGCCTATGAAGGTGGTCTGAGCTCTTTTGTTGAATTCCTGAATACCAATAAAACAGCCGCTAATAAGATGTTCCATTTCAATACTACCCATGAGAATGGCGTCGGTGTTGAAGTGGCTATGCAGTGGAATGACAGTTTTCAGGAAAGTATCCACAGCTTCACTAACAATATTCCGCAGCGTGACGGTGGTACTCACCTGTCAGGCTTTCGTACCGCCCTTACCCGTGCGTTGAATAACTATATCGATAGCGAGAAACTCAACAAAAATGGTAAGGCTGCGACCACTGGTGATGACTGTCGTGAGGGTTTGACGGCTATTGTTTCTGTTAAAGTGCCGGATCCTAAGTTTTCTTCTCAGACTAAAGATAAGCTGGTTTCTTCCGAGGTTAAAACCGCCGTTGAGCAGGCCATGTATGAAATGCTGAACGATTATCTGCAGGAGAATCCACAGGACGCTAAAGCGGTCGTTTCAAAGATGATCGATGCGGCGCGTGCCCGTGAGGCTGCTCGTAAGGCGCGTGAGATGACGCGTCGTAAAGGTGCTCTGGATATTGCCGGCCTGCCCGGCAAGCTTGCCGACTGTCAGGAAAAAGACCCGGCACTTTCTGAAATCTACCTGGTGGAGGGTGATTCCGCTGGCGGTTCTGCCAAGCAGGGTCGTGATCGGAAGACCCAGGCTATTCTGCCACTTAAAGGTAAGATCCTTAACGTTGAAAAGGCGCGCTTCGATAAGATGCTGTCGTCTGCTGAAGTAGGAACACTGATTACCGCGCTGGGTACCGGTATTGGCCGGGAAGAGTTTAACCCGGAAAAATTGCGTTACCATCAGATCATAATCATGACCGATGCCGACGTCGATGGATCTCACATCCGAACTCTGTTGCTGACTTTTTTCTTCCGTCAGATGATCGAAGTTATCGAGCGTGGCCACGTGTATATTGCACAGCCACCTCTGTATAAGATCAAGAAAGGCAAGCAGGAGCAGTATCTGAAAGATGATGATGCGCTGGATAACTACCTGCTTCAGGGTGCACTTGAGAATGCTTCTCTGCATGTTAATGCCGAGGCACCTGCAATCAATGGCACGGGACTGGAAGAGATCGTAAATCGTTACCGTAGTGTTGATAAGATGATTGCGCGTTTGTCCAGGATCTATCCTGAGCCGGTTCTGCGTCAGATGGTTTATACCGATCGCCTTACTGTTGAGCAGCTGACCGATGACCAGTCAGTCGCTGAGTGGATTGATAAAGTCTGTGATGGACTCGGTGATACTTTGGATGGTGGCGATGTTTACACCTCATCGGTACATGAAGATAAGGATCGCCTGGGCGTATTCCTGCCCGATGTTAAAGTGTTGCAGCACGGTGTAAGCTCAAGCTTCACTTTTGATCTGAGCTTCTTTGAATCTAAAGATTATGCAGCTATTGCAGGTCTGGGTGAAACATTGACTGGCTTGCTTGAAGAGACCGCATACTTCAAGCGTGGAGAGCGTACTTTTGCAACGACTGAGTTTTCATCCGGACTGACCTGGTTGATGGATCAGTCTAAACGTGGTCACAGCATTCAACGTTATAAGGGGTTGGGTGAGATGAACCCTGAGCAGTTGTGGGAAACTACAATGGATCCTGAATGCCGTCGTATGTTGCAGGTGACTATCGATGATGCGATCGCAGCTGATCAACTCTTCACTACCCTGATGGGTGACGAAGTTGAACCACGACGTGACTTTATCGAAACCAACGCTCTGAATGTTTCCAACCTTGATGTTTGATTGAACTGAATGTGATTACAGGTGACAAATAGTGTCGCTTGTAATGATTGCCAAAATTTAAAGCAGCCAAGTGGCTGCTTTTTTTTGACCTGGCCTATACGCTCTTCAGTGGCGCTTCATGCTATTTTTCTTGTTAGCTATCACATCATATTGCTAGTGATGCTTTTTCCTTGTGAGTGGTGTTTCAGGACGTTGATTTTTAATGAAAACCCTTAAAATTCTCAGGTTTCCATTGGTCATAGCTTGAAGTTAAATAGTTCGCTTGCTTCTTAGCGGTCACTATTTTTTGATCAGATAGAAAGCTCAATCCAGGGTAGGTCGTGTTTAAGCTTTAAACTGATCGACCCTGCTGTTCTCTTTCGATGTGGCCGGTCAGGCGAGCCAATCTTTAAGTGAGCCATGCGATCCTCTACATGTGTTGTCACTTTGTTTAAAGCAGCGGCTCTTTTTGGGCTTATGTTTTGGGAATATATATAGCTCCGTTATTTCGCATCAGTACCAATGGCGCACATGTACCTACTTTGAGTAATCGCGATCGGTCGGCTATCTCTGTTTTCTTTAAGTAATCTATTGAGTCGCAGTTTTAGGTTACTGGCTAGGCTGTTGGATTCAGCTTCTGCTGCGGATAGCAGCGCTTTTTTTAATGAGTGTGGAATTAGTGGCTGTGTAATACCATTCTTGTTTCAGTGTTTATTACTGTTCTTTGATCAGGCCGTTTTTCTTCAGGACCGCATAGATCTTTCTACTGGTCTTGGCGAGGCTGTGAATATCACCCAGGTTTGGTTGGTTGCCTGCTGCGATATCACTTTCCCATTCCTCTATCTGAGTATCGAGAAAGTCGAGTAGCTTCTTAGAGCATCCAGTACATGGGCCGTTGCATAGCTCAGACATCGGGGTATCGAATGGTATTGATTCCCTTACCTGAGCAATCAGGTCATTCATGGCTGTCGTTGTATCGGGTTTCAATATGGGCACCGGGAAAGTTAAGTTTACTAACTTTACTCCTGCTTTTGTTCTTTTAATACCTTTCTGAAGTGGTACATGCGGTACCGTAATTAACGGATGTTTCACGTGAAACATCCGCTGGCCGGAATAATATTCAGCTGAGAATATAGGGGATTGCTGATTTAAGGTCGTCACAAATCAACAGGTTTTCTGGCAGACCGCCTTTAGTGATGGTTCGCTCGCCCTTACCTGTTCTAACAAGCAACGGCTTACATCCGGCAGTGAGGCCGGCTTCCAGATCTCGCAACGAATCGCCAACAACAAAGACTGATTCAGTGTCTGCTTCCGGGTATTGATCCAGTATGCTGTTGATCATTCCAGGCAGCGGTTTTCGGCAATCGCATTGGTCATCGGGACCATGGGGACAGTATTCGATATGGTCGATATGGCCGCCCTGCTCGCCTACTAAGTGGCGCATTTTGGAGTGCATCAGGTGCAATGTTTCAGGGCTGAAATAACCTCGAGCGATACCTGATTGGTTGGTCGCGACAGCGATGGTGAAGCCCGCTTTGGACAGTTCAGCGATCGCTTCGATACTACCAGGGATTGGTAGCCACTCATCGACAGATTTAACATAGTCGTCTGAATCGAAATTGATGACACCATCGCGATCAAGGATAAGTAGTTTCATGTAGATATTATTCTCAGAATATAAAGCCATTCCTGTGCGTTTTATACTAAGGCAAACCGCACATCCTATACACAAAAAAGCCGGTATAGAACCGGCTTTTATACTTGCGGATGAGGCCGAATCTTAGCTCAGTGCAGAGATGTCAGCTACACCAAGGAAGAGGTTGCGCAGTTGCGAAAGCAGTGCAAGACGATTGTTTTTAACTGCTTCATCGTCAGCCATAACCATAACATCATCGAAGAAACTGTCGACGTCACTCCGCAGATCAGCCAGCTGCTCAAGGATAGCCTTATAGTCGCCTTGCTCAAACAGTGGGGCCAGAGATGTCTGCTTAGCAGCAACGGCTGCTGCAAGTGTCTTCTCTGCAGGGTCATGCAGAAGCTCCTGAGAGACGCTTAGCGCATCGCTAACACCTTGCTTGCTCAGGATGTTGGAAACACGCTTGTTTGCTGCGGCGAGAGCCTCAGCTTCGCTTAACGTACGGAAGTGGTTAACAGCTTTAACACGCTTGTCGAACTCTAAAGGTTGCGTAGGTTTGACCGCAAGCACGGAGAGGAATACTTCAACTGCAATGCCCTCGCCTTCGTACCAGGCGCGGAATCGCTCAAGCATAAAGTCGAGTACTTTAGTCTCGGCACCGGCGCTTGCCGGCAGATGACCATGGTTAGAAACGGCGACTTGTATAAGGTCCGCCAGGTCGAGGTCTAGTTTGCCTTCTACGATAATGCGCAATACACCCAGGGCTGCACGGCGCAGAGCAAAGGGATCTTTAGAGCCGGTAGGTGGCTGATTAATACCGAACAAGCCGGTAAGTGTATCCAGGCGATCTGCGATTGCTACAGCTATTCCAGGCTCAGACTGTGGTAACTCATCGCCGGCAAAACGAGGCATGTATTGCTCATTTTGGGCCAGTGCAACCGCTTCGTCTTCACCGTCGTTCAGAGCATAATGGTAGCCCATCAGACCCTGCAGATCGGGAAACTCAAATACCATATCGGTCATTAAGTCAGTCTTGGCAAGCATCGCTGCGCGTTCCGCTTTGAACTCATCCTGCTTCAGGGTGGCGGCGATGTGCTTCGCCAGCGCTGCTACACGAATGGCTTTAGCGTGCAGTGTGCCGAGATCTTTCTGGAATACGATATTGTTAAGGTCGTCGATGCGTGATTCCAGGGTGCGCTTCTTATCGGTTTCTAAGAAGAAAGCGGCATCGGCCAGACGTGGACGAATAACCTTTTCGTTACCTGCGATAACCTGCGCCGGATCTTTTGATTCGATATTACAGATAGTAATAAAGTAAGGCATCAGGGTGCCTTCCTCGTCAGTGACGTGGAAGTATTTTTGGTGCTCTTTCATGGAAGAGATTAGTGCCTGGGCTGGAACGTCCAGGAAGCGTTCTTCGAAGCGACCGGTCAGCGCAACTGGCCATTCGTTTAGCGCCGTTACTTCATCAAGAAGTTCGTCGTCGATCTGGGCAATACCGTTGACCAGGGCGCCTTCGGCTTCTACCTGGGCGCGGATTTTTTCACGGCGCTCGTCGAAGTCGGCGATAACTTTGCCGACGCTTTCAAGGTTTTCAAGATACTCGCTGGCGTTGCTCAGCTCGATTTCCTGATCGTAGTGGAAACGATGGCCCCGGGTCGTACGACCCGATTTAAGCCCCATTATTTCGCAATCAACAATCTGATCGCCCAGTAGCATTGCAAGCCACTGAACCGGGCGTACAAATTCGGTGCGGGATGCACCCCAGCGCATGCGCTTAGGAATTGGCAGTTTGGCAAGAGCCTCTTCAATAATTGCAGGTAGCTGGTTTGAAACTGGTTTAGCAGGCACCTCTTTACTGAAGTGCATTTTGCCATTGATCTCCTCCAGCTGTGCAACTGAAGCGCCGCACTTACGGGCAAAGCCTTCCAGAGCTTTGGTTGGTTTGCCGTCGCCGTCGAATGCGATACGTGCCGGAGGGCCTTGCATAACAAAGACGCTGCCAGGGACTTCAGTTGGTAGGTTTTGTATAACCAAGGCCAGGCGTCGTGGTGCTGCGTATGACTTTATTTCGCTATTTTTCAACAGCAAATCTGCGTCTTTACCGAACAGTTCTTTCAGGCCTGAAGTAACGTCTGCTTCAAGTGCATCTGAAAGACTCTTCAATGCTTTTGGTGGCAGTTCCTGAGTGCCCAGCTCAAAAAGGAAGTCTAGAGTTTCCATTATTTACTCTCCTCAGCACAAGCGGCCAGAACTTCGTTGCGTACACCCTCTTCCGCCAGTGGGAAGCCAAGTGCCTTGCGAGTGTTGAAATACCCCTGTGCAACTTTGCGCGCCAGGGTTCGCACCCGCAAGATATAACGCTGGCGTTCGGTAACCGAGATCGCGTGACGGGCATCCAGCAAGTTAAATGTATGAGAGGCTTTCAATACCTGCTCGTATGCAGGTAGTGGTAACGGAGTCTCAAGTGCCAGTAGTTTTTCGCACTCAGCTTCATGGTGGTCGAAGTTTTTAAACAGCTGCGGTACGTCAGCGTGCTCAAAGTTGTAAGTCGATTGCTCAACTTCGTTCTGGTGGAAAACATCGCCGTAAGTGACTTTAGTGCCGTCAGGGTTGATAGCCCACACCAGATCATAAACGCTCTCGACGCTCTGGATGTACATTGCAATACGTTCCAGGCCGTAGGTGATTTCACCAGTGACCGGGTAGCACTCAAGGCCGCCGGCTTGCTGGAAGTAAGTGAACTGGGTCACTTCCATACCGTTAAGCCAGACTTCCCAGCCAAGACCCCAGGCTCCAAGGGTCGGAGATTCCCAGTTGTCTTCAACAAAACGAACGTCATGAACCAATAGATCCAGGCCCATATGTTTCAGGGAGCCAAGATAGAGCTCCTGCATATTGGCCGGTGATGGCTTCATCACAACCTGGAACTGATAGTAATGCTGCAGACGGTTTGGGTTGTCACCGTAACGACCGTCGGTAGGACGACGGCTTGGTTGTACGTAAGCTGAGTTCCAGGTTTCAGGACCGATCGCGCGGAGGAAGGTTGCAGGATGGAATGTGCCTGCACCTACTTCCATATCCAGCGGTTGAATGATTACACAGCCCTGCTCTGCCCAATACTCTTGCAATGCCAGTATCAGCCCCTGGAAGGTGCTTACGTCTGGAGACGCTTTATCTGTCACGGAGATCACCCTTATGAATCTGTTGCTTCAAAAATAGAGCGAAATTATACACCAAAAGCTGACAGTTAAGAGGTGTGTGTGGCGGCAAATGTTTGTTTTTTGACCGCCTTGGTGGCTTATTACCTAAGTTATTTATTGGCTATGTTGCTTATCAATAATCCCGGCAGAGGTATTCCAGTATCTGGATAACCTGTTCTGTGTTTTCTGCGACTGCCATTGCTGCAGCGTCGATCTCTTTCAATGGGTGGGTGATATCAGTAGCGTGCTCAACGATCAGTCCTTTACCGAGCGCAGCAGCCATGCCAGCATCGAATGCTGCGTTCCATTGTTTGTATTTATCGCCAAAGCGAACAACGACAATGTCTGATCTTTCAATAGCTCTGGTGTGACGAATGCTATTGATCTTCGCTGCTTTATGGTCTTTCCAGAAAACCTTTTCTTCCTGGCCCAGAATGCTCACGCCGCAGTCGTCGCTGCTGTCGTGATCTGTATTTGGCGTCAGAATATCCAGCGGGAGGTTCTGTGCTTTTACCGCTGCTTTGATTTTATCGCGCCAGTCCGTGTGAATCTCACCAGATAAATAAACTGTATATCGCATCGCTCTATCTCTACTAATTGTTCTTTAATTGATCGGCTATTATATAATGTTCGCCTGATTTCATCCCGCAAAACAATTTCACAATACAAAAGGTTTCACGTGAAACATATCAAAGGTCTGCTGGCAGTTTCTGTTCTCTTTCTGATTTCGCTGTTGCCCTTAGCTTGGGCGCAACGGTTAGGATCTGCGTTGGGTCGGAAGATGGCGCGAGGAGAGAGTAAGCTGGCGAGGATTACCAGGAAGAATGTTGAGATATGTTTTCCTGAGTTGGACTCCTCTCAGAGAGAAGCACTGGCAATTAGTAGTATTGAACAAACGGGGTGTTCCGCTGGAGAGATGGGGATGTCCTGGATGTGGAAGCCAGAAAGGGTTCTAAAGAAAATCAAAAAAGTTCACAACGAAGACGTTCTAAGAGAAGCGCTGGCCCGGAATAAAGGTGTTATTGCAATTGCCCCCCATCTCGGAAATTGGGAAGTTTTAGGTTTGTATCTGAGTAGTAAATATCAGATGACATCGATGTATCGTCCGCCAAAACTAGAATTGATGGATAAGGTAATAAGACGTAAGCGCGAACGGATGGGGGCGAAGTTAGCACCGGCTAACGTCAAAGGTGTACGGATGACAATGAAGGCCCTTAAAGCGGGAAACCTGGTTGGTATTTTGCCAGATCAGGAAGCTGATCGCGGTAGTGGTGTATTCGTCCCATTTTTTGGAATCGAGGCGTATACAATGAAATTATTGCCTCAACTGGCGGCTCAAACTGGTGCAGAGGTTATTTCTGCATTTGCTAAAAGATTACCGGATGGTGAAGGTTTTGAAATCTATTTTAATAAAGCTGATCCCGCTATCAGAAGCAAAGATATTGAAGTTTCGGCGCGGGCTATGAATGCCGAAGTCGAATCTTGCGTACGTCAGATTCCGGAGCAGTACCAGTGGGAATATCGGCGCTTTGATTATCGCCCTGAAGGTGAAGCTAAGGTCTATTGATAGAAAGGTAACCCGACCAACGTTCTGTTGGTCGGTTAGACAGCTGTAAGTTTTAGCGCCTCCAGAATGCCGGAGTGAAGAGTACCAACAGGGTAAATACTTCAAGTCGCCCTAGTAGCATTGCAAAGCAAAGAACCC
The DNA here is from genome assembly GCF_050870985.1 of Amphritea sp. HPY. NCBI lineage: Bacteria > Pseudomonadati > Pseudomonadota > Gammaproteobacteria > Oceanospirillales > Oceanospirillaceae > Amphritea > Amphritea sp. HPY. The sequence goes on from NZ_CP194015.1 coordinate 4,267,427, forward strand.
ATTTAGCCGGCTCGTTGAGATCCCCGTAATGTACTGCTACCTGCCCGAGGCCCGGTCCCAGGTTGTTCAGGGTGGCGCCTACCGCAGACCAGGCGGTCACCTGATCCAGGCCTGTTCCCAGCAGGATTATCAGCATTATGACGAATACGATCAGGTAGACGGAGAAGAAGCCCCATACAGCTTCCAGGACGCGGTCTGAGATGGGTTTGCTGCCAAACTTGACTGGTATCACTGCGTTGGGGTGAATCAGTCGTTGAATCTCTCTGGAGCCCTGTTTAAGGATCAGCAGTATTCTTATAACTTTCATGCCGCCACCGGTTGACCCGGCGCAGCCGCCTGAAAATGCGGCCACAAAAAGAAGAAATGGCAGCATTACCGGCCACTGAGCGAAATCGGCTGTGGCAAAACCGGTAGTGGTTGCGATAGATACAACTTCGAAGACCGCTTTGCGAATGGATTCACCGGGGGGATAAGTTTCCGTTAATACAAGAACTAAAGATGCCAGAATTGAAATGCCTGTCAGGATAGTCAGGTAAAATTTGAATTCAGGGTCCCTGAAGTAATGTGTCAGGCTGCGCTGTCGCCAGGCGAAGAAATGCAGGCCAAAGTTAACCGCCGAGATCACCATGAAAAAGGTACAGATCGCTTCAATAGTCGGGCTGTCGAAGTAGCCGATACTGGCGTCATGGGTTGAGAAACCACCGATAGCAACCGTAGAGAAACTGTGCCCTATCGCATCAAATGCAGTCATGCCTGCAAGCCAGTAGCCAAGAGCACAGGCGATGGTCAGCGACAGATAGATATACCAGAGCGCTTTAGCTGTTTCTGTAATTCGCGGTGTAAGTTTACTGTCTTTTACCGGTCCGGGTGTCTCGGCGCGATAAAGCTGCATGCCACCGATACCCAGCATCGGCAGAATGGCGACTGCCAGCACGATGATACCCATGCCGCCAAGCCATTGCAGTTGCTGACGGTAGAACAAAATTGATTCAGGCAGGTAATCGATGCCGGTAATTACCGTTGCCCCGGTGGTTGTCAGACCAGACAACGATTCAAACATCGCATCGACGAAACTCAGATCCGGGGTTTGCGCCAGCATAAACGGGATCGAACCAAACAGTCCAAGTACCACCCAGAACAATACCGTGATCAGGAATCCATCACGGGTTCTTAGATCTTGCCGCACCCGATAAACCGGAGCCCAGATAATAAATCCTGTGAGCAGTGTGATCAGGAAACCTGAAATAAATGCCAGGTGAGAGCCGTCATTGTAGGCGTATGAAATGGCGATGGGCGGCAGCATAGAGATGCTGAAGATCATCAGCAGGATGCCTAGAATGCGAAGTATGACTTTATAATGCATGGTGGCGTCCGATCAGAAGAAACCCAGTCCAACCTGGAATAAGCGCTCGACTTCACCGATCTTGCGCTTGTCTACCAGGAACAGAATTACATGGTCATCATTTTCTACAACTACATCGTCATGGGCGATCAGTACTTCTTTGTTGCGCACGATAGCACCGATGGTTGTACCTGTTGGCAGGTCGATCTCTTCAATCGCTTTGCCGACCACCTTGGAGCTTCGTTTGTCACCATGAGCAACCGCTTCCAGTGCTTCGGCCGCGCCCCGGCGCAGGGAGTGGACTGCAGCAACATCGCCTCGGCGGACGTGGGTCAGCAGGCTGCCGATAGTTGTTTGTTGAGGTGAAATGGCGATATCGATCACCCCGCCTTGCACCAGGTCGACGTAGGCAGGGTTGTTTATCAGGGTCATTACCGTGCGTACCCCGAGACGTTTTGCCAGCATCGAGGCCATAATGTTGGCTTCATCATCATTGGTAAGCGCGCAGAATACATCGGTGTCTTCGATATTTTCTTCCAGCAATAACTCTTTATCAGAAGCGCTGCCGTGCAATACTATCGTGTTGTCCAGGCGCTTAGCCAGATCATTGCAGCGGCGGATGTCGCGCTCGATTATCTTGACCTGAAAGTTATCTTCGATCATTTTGGCCAGGCGGGCACCAATGTTGCCACCGCCGGCAATAATGATTCTTTTATAAGGACGATCAAGACGGCGTAACTCGCTCATTACTGAACGGATGTCGCGTTTTGCGGCGATAAAAAACACCTCGTCATCGGCTTCGATGACGGTATCGCCCTTAGGAATAATTGGACTGCCCTGCCGGAAAATTGCCGCTACCCGGGTGTCAACTGCTGGCATGTGCGCCCGCAGGAAAGATATTTCGCGGCCGACCAGCGGGCCACCATAATAGGCTTTAACTGCGACCAGCTGAGCGCTGCCATCGGCAAAATCCAACACCTGCAAAGCGCCTGGATGCTCGATAAGTCGTTTTACGTGCTTGGTAACCAATTCTTCAGGGCTGATCAGGACGTCAACAGGGATCGCTTTATCAGTGAAGATTTTTTTCTTGCTTTGCAGGTAATCGTGTTCACGCACCCGGGCGATCTTGGTGGGGATGTTATACAGGCTTTGGGAGATCTGGCAGGCGATCATATTAACTTCGTCACTGTTAGTAACGGCGATCAGCATATCGGCATCCTGGGCACCGGCCTGTTCCAGAATCGATGGGTAGGATGCTTTGCCTTCAACGGTTCGGATATCGAGACGGTCCTGCAGTTCGCGCAAGCGGCTCATATCAGTATCGACAATGGTTATATCGTTGGCTTCACTCGCCAGATTTTCAGCGAGGGTGCCGCCAACCTGACCTGCGCCTAGAATTATAATTTTCATATGTCCGCTAAGCTCCGATCAGATTCCCTGCGGGTTACTTCTGATCCTGGTTTTCTGTCTGTTTCTGGTCGTTGGTCGGAACAGTACTTTTGGTCAGTATCGCATAGTAAAAACCATCATGGCCTTCTGCCTGTGGAAACAGTTGCCGGCCTAACGGCCGTTCTATGCCCCAGTCTGCAGAAATTGGCTGATGACTAGCATTGTGCTGCAATTTCAGGAAGCGCGCCACAACCCTTTCATTCTCCTGTGGAAAGACCGAACAGGTTGCGTATACCAGCGTGCCGCCGGGCGTTAGCATCTGCCAGCAGTTCTGCAGAATATTAAGCTGTATATCGGCCAGTACTTTCAGGTCTTCACTCTGGCGCATATGCTTGATATCCGGGTTGCGCCGGATTACGCCGCTGGCGGAACAGGGAGCATCAACCAGAATTCGGTCATAAGCCTGGCCATCCCACCAGTCTGCCGATGCGGCATCAGCAATGATAACTTCAGCATCGAGCTGTAAACGATCGAGATTTTCATCGATACGCAGCGCCCGATTATCCTCCAGTTCGATAGCGGTGACATGATCCAGATCAGGCTGATGCTCGAGAATATGACAGAGTTTGCCGCCGGGGGCTGCACAAGCGTCCAGTACCCGCTGGCCCGGTTTCAGGTCGAGCAGGTAAGCGCTCAGCTGCGCAGCTTCGTCCTGCACGCTGGCCAGGCCATCATCGAAACCGGGTAAGCGGCCTACATCACAGGGGCTGGTTAGCTGGATAGCAGAGGCGGAAAAGGCGGTAGCACTGGCATCTATGCCCTCTTCTTCAAGTTCCTGCAGGTATTCTTCACGGCTGATACGGTGTCTGTTTACCCGCAATGTCATTGGCGGATGCTGATTGTTTTGTTCGAGAATCTGTTGCCAGTGGTCGGGCCAGTTATGGCTGAGTTTATCGATCAGCCACTGTGGGTGGTTGTAACGGAAGACCGGATTGCTATCCAGTTGTTCATACAGCGAATCCTGTTCCCTTTGGACCCGGCGTAAAACCGCATTGAGCAGGCCCTTGGCCCACTCTTTGTTCAGATCGGTAGCCGCCTCGACTGTTTCGCTGAGCGCTGCATGCTGAGGAATGCGCATTTCCAACAGCTGATAGAGACCGATTAACACCAGCGCTTCCAGATCCCGGTCATAGTCTTTAAAAGGTTTCTTCAGCAGCTGTTTAGCGAGCAGGTTAAGACGGGGATAATAGCGCATTACGCCATAGCAAAACTGCTGTAGCAGCGCCCGCTCCTGATCAGTTACTTTAGTTAGCCCTTTAGGCAGGGCTGTATTCAGGGATTCTTTACGGGCAATCACCGGAGCCAGGGTTCTGGCTGCTATGGCGCGGATTTTCATGTTGAATTAACCCAGTTGGGTGCCGTCAGCAAATAACTCACGTTTGGCGTTTAATACCGCAGAGGTATCCATTGCCTTGCTGCCAGGCAGTTGAATTTTAAGTAATTTTAGAGCTTTGTCAGCACAGGCAACATAGATCGCTTTTTTATCGGTGGCGATTACCTGCCCGGGCATTGTATTAGTACTGTCCTGCCCGGTCGTTTCTGCGAGCCATACTCGCATAGTGGAACCGTCCAGGCTGGTATAAGCAACCGGCCAGGGTGACAGTCCGCGAATCTGCAGGGCGATATCTGCCGCCGGGCGATTCCAGTTGATCTCGCCTTCCGCTTTTTCAAGCTTATGTGCGTAACAGGCTAGTGAGTCATCCTGCTGCTCATGGCTGATCGTCTGATCAGCTATGCCTGGCAGGCTTTGCAATAATGCTTCTGCGCCTATCAGGGCCAATTTGTCGTGCAGATCACCACTGGTTTCGTTGGCTGTAATAGGGCATGGCTTTTTAAGCAACATCGCGCCGGTGTCCAGACCTTCATCCATCTGCATAATAGTGACGCCGGTTTCACTGTCGCCGGCAAGCAGGGAGCGGTGGATCGGCGCAGCACCCCGCCAGCGAGGCAGCAGTGAGGCGTGTACGTTGATACAGCCCAGGCGCGGAGCATCAAGCACTGCCTTAGGCAGCAGTAACCCATAGGCAACTACAATCATCAGGTCAGCTTGCAGTTCGGCCAGTTGTTGGCGGTCTTCTTGCTGCTTAAAATTGAGCGGCTGGTAAACGGGCAGTTGATGCTTGAGCGCGACTTTTTTAACCGGGCTTGGAGTTAGTTTACGCCCCCGCCCTGCCGGACGGTCCGGCTGAGTATAGACACCGATCACCTCATGGCCGGCATCTAACAGAGCCTGCAGGTTGGCGGCGGCAAAGTCGGGCGTGCCAGCGAATAGAATACGCAATTTATTTGCAGAATCAGACATTTAGAATACTTAGGCCAGTTGACGATGCTGTTTTTCGAGTTTGCTGCGGATGCGATTACGCTTCAGTGGTGACAGGTAATCAACGAACAGCTTGCCATCCAGATGGTCAATCTCATGCTGGATACACACCGCCAGCAGATCATCGGCTTCCAGAGTGTAGCTCTCGCCGTGCTCATCCTGCGCGGTCAGGCGTACTTTGTTCGGGCGTACGACATCTTCGTAGAAGCCGGGTACAGAGAGGCAGCCTTCCTGCATTTTCTCGGTTTCACCGGCCAGAACCTCAAACTGGGGATTAATTACCACCAGAGGTTCGTTCTTCTCTTCAGAGGTGTCGATAGTGATGATACGCTGGTGAACGTTGATCTGCGTAGCAGCAAGGCCGATACCTGGAGCATCGTACATGGTTTCGAACATATCCTTGACCAGCTGGCGAAGTTCATCATTAAACTCGGTTACCGGTTCGGCAACAGTGCGAAGTCGTGGATCGGGAAATTCAAGAATAGGAAGTAATGCCATAGTCGCAATATATAAAGAAAAGGTTGAAAAAAGGGCGCACTAGAATTGATAATCAACCTATTATACTGATATAGATGCGCTTTGCATTGCCGATACTGTTATAGACTCCTAAAATTTCAGCGGTCTAAGACAAGGATTTGAAGAATGAAACGACTTGTTAGTAGTTTACTCAGCGGTTTTGCGGTTTGCTGGATGCTGTTATCCCCCGCCCAGGCTGAAGTGCGAAGTGACACGCTGGTGCTACAGGAAAATCATCCGAAGCAGCATGTCGTTGTTAAAGGGGATACCTTATGGGATATTTCCGGCATGTTCCTGCAGACTCCTTGGAAATGGCCGCAGTTGTGGGGATTTAACCCGCAAATAGATAATCCTCATCTGATCTACCCTGGCGATGTGATCACCCTGAAGTGGGTCAATGGCCAGCCACGCCTGATGCTTAATGATGGTATCGTTAAGCTTCGGCCCCGAGCGAAAGTATCACCTTTACATGATGCGATTCCGGCTATTCCCCTGAAAGATATCATCAGTTTTCTTACCGATAATATTGTCATGAACAGTGATGAGCTTCAGGCCGCGCCTTATATTGTTGGCAGTACCAATAACCGGATTGTTGCTGGCGCGGGTGATCGGGTATACGCCAGGGGTGAGTTGGTAGAAGACTTTCATTTTCAAAATATCTATCGCCCGGCCCGGGAATATGTCGATCCGGTGACCGACGAGCATCTTGGTTTTGAAATGTTTAAGATCGGTGATGCGGTCGTGGCATCACGGCAGAACGATATTATGACCCTGGATCTGCGTAAGACACGCGAAGAGGTTTCAGCTCTGGATCGTGTCTATCCGTCACAGGAAGAAGCGGTGCAGTCAATTTTTTACCCGGCGGAGCCGGTAGTCGAGGTTGATGGGCAGATCCTGTCTGTATTGCGGGGCGTGCGTCAGGCGGGTCAGTATGACGTAGTCGCGATTAATCAGGGTCAACGTGAGGGGCTGGAGCCTGGTCATGTATTGTCTATCCTGCGTGCGGGAGAGACGCTTAAAGATCCGATGACTAAAGAACTGATCACCCTGCCGGCTGAAAAATCCGGTTTGATGATGGTGTTTAAGGCCTATGAGAAGGTCAGCTACGCGCTGATCCTTAAGGCGACAGATGTTATTTCAATCGGCGATGAGATTCGTAATCCGAGTTAATCGCCAGGTCAGAAACAGTCGATGGACAGGGAGTGTCCATGTCAGATTATAAGGATTGGGTGACATTAAGTATGCTGCCCGGCGTTGGAACTATCACTGCGCATAAGCTGATACAGAGCTTTACTTCACCGACTGCTGTTCTGCAGGCGGATCCTGATATCTTAAAAACCTTTAATCTGCCTCTGCGTACATTGCAGGCGATATCAGATTACAACGGTGAGCACGGCAATATCCGTAAATATCTGCTGCAGGTGGATAACTGGCTGCAATGTTCCGATAATCACCTGATCTGTTTTGATGATCAGGATTATCCGCAGATGCTGCGTGAGATCGCCGATCCGCCGTTACTTCTTTATGTCACCGGTGCGGTACAACGACTGTGTTACCCCCAGATTGCAATTGTTGGCAGTCGCAATGCCAGCGTCAGTGGCTTGCAGCACGCTGAAAACTTCTCCAGAGCACTATCAGAGGCGGGATTGACGATAACCAGTGGCTTAGCCCTGGGGGTTGACGGCGCGGCACACAGCGGAGCTGTAGCGCTTAATCTGCCTACCATTGCCGTTATGGGATCGGGCGTTGATCGCATCTATCCACGGCGTCATAGCGGGCTGGCGGATGCAATTCTTGCTGCCGGAGGCGCTCTGGTCAGTGAGTATCCGTTAGCGACAGCTCCTTTGGCGCATAATTTCCCGCGGCGTAATCGTATTATCAGTGGCCTGAGTGCGGGTGTACTGGTTGTCGAAGCGGCCTGCAGAAGCGGCTCACTGATTACGGCCAGGCAGGCACTACAGCAGGGACGAGAGGTGTTTGCTCTGCCCGGCGCGCTGAATAATCCGCAAAGCCATGGTTGCCATGCTCTGATCAGAGAGGGGGCGGTACTGGTTGAGACGGTCGGGCATATTTTGGAACAGCTGGGTGCCCTGCTCGGTGGCTATGAGCTGGAAGAGCAGATGGATGAGAGTGACACCTTGCCCATATCAGACGCCGATGCCTGGTTACTTGAATTGATGGGCTATGAGCTTTGTTCTCTGGAACAGTTGATTGAACGAAGTTCTAAACCCACTGCTGAACTGATCTCTCAGTTGGTGGGGATGGAACTGAATAACTATATTGAAAAGAGGTCCGAAGGCTATCTGCGTTTAATATAGAGTGGTAAAAAGTGATAGAAAAATCTGACCTTTCAGATAGAAAAACCATACCGTTGTGTGGTTGAAACTTGATCAGTTTTCCAGTACTTTGCCAACCTTCCCGATCAACTTCATTTTTTAGAAGAGAATCATGACAAAACCATTTGTAGCTATTCTTATGGGTTCAGACTCGGACCTGCCAATCATGAAGGCTTCTGCCGACATCCTGCGTTCCCTGAACGTACCTTTTGAAATGAAGGTAAGTTCTGCGCACCGTACACCGGTTCAGACCCATGATTACGTTAAAGATGCTGATCAGCGTGGTGCTGTAGCGTTTATCTGTGCAGCAGGTATGGCAGCACACTTAGCGGGAGCAGTAGCAGCTAATACTACTAAGCCTGTTATCGGTGTACCGATTGAATCTTCTCTGGATGGTCTGGATGCACTGCTGTCTACCGTACAGATGCCTGGTGGTATCCCGGTTGCTACAGTTGCTATCGGTAAAGCCGGCGCGAAAAACGCGGCTTACCTGGCGGCGCAGATCGTAGCGGTACAGGATGCTGAACTGGCAGAACGTATCAAGGCTGAACGTCTGGCGAACACCGATGCGGTTATTGCTAAAGACGCAGCTCTGCAGGAAAAACTGGCTAACGGCGAAATCTAATCGCTATGGGCTGGTGGCATATCCGTCAGGCAGCCAGGGCGATGCACCAGGGTGGTGTTATCGCCTATCCAACTGAAGCTGTCTGGGGTCTTGGCTGTGACCCTTTCAATCAAACTGCAGTCAAACATCTTCTTAAAATAAAACGCCGACCGATGCATAAAGGGCTTATTTTAGTCGCATCAAGCTTGCAGCAGGTTGAGCCTCTTCTTGCTAACCTTACAGCAGAGCAAAGAGCCAGAGTAACCGCTAGCTGGCCTGGCCCGGTAACCTGGATTCTTCCGGACCCTGATGACCTTATTCCAGTATGGGTAAAAGGAAATCATCCCTCTGTAGCGGTGAGAGTAAGTGATCACTATCTGGTAAAAGAGCTGTGTGAAGAGTTTGGATCGATGATTGTGTCTACATCGGCTAACTATTCAGATAAGCTTCCCGCAAGAGATAAACTGAAAGTTAGTATTCACTTCAAGCGCGTAGTTTCTACTATCGTGCCTGGTAAGTTAGGTCAGCTGTCCCGACCGACCCAGATCTTAACGTTGGGTAATGATAAGCCGGTACGAATTTAACATAATAATTTCTGTTAGTGTTTGCTGACAGGGCTGAAAAAATGGGTGTAAATATGTCGGTTCCGGATATCGAATCGGTTAAAAGTTACCTGCTGGATCTGCAAGACCGAATCTGTAAAGCCTTAGAACAAGCCGATGGCTCAGCGCGCTTCGAAGAGGATGCCTGGGACCGTGAGGCCGGAGGTGGTGGCCGAACCCGGGTAATCGCAAATGGTGCTGTGATTGAGAAAGGCGGGGTTAACTTTTCTCATGTTTTCGGTAATAAATTACCCGCTTCGGCTACCGCACATCGACCGGAACTGGCCGGGCGGGATTTCCAGGCGATGGGGGTTTCTCTGGTTATCCATCCGCACAACCCATACATCCCTACTTCCCATGCCAATGTACGTTTCTTTATCGCCGAAAAAGAGGGTGAAGATCCGGTTTGGTGGTTTGGCGGCGGCTTTGACCTGACCCCTTACTATGGCAATGAGGATGATTGTCGTGCCTGGCATCAATCGGCTAAGGATGCCTGCGATCCTTTTGGCGATGATATCTATTCGCGTTTCAAAATCTGGTGTGATGAGTATTTCCATCTGAAACACCGGGATGAGCCCCGTGGTGTCGGTGGCTTATTTTTTGATGACCTGAATGAATTGGGCTTTGATCAGAGTTTCGCTCTGATGCGTTCCATCGGTGACAGTTATGCTCCGGCATACTGTCCGATTATCGAGAAGCGCAAAGACCACCCTTATGGCGAACGTCAACGGGATTTCCAGCTGCACCGTCGGGGGCGCTATGTAGAATTCAATCTGGTCTATGACCGCGGTACTTTATTTGGTTTACAGTCCGGCGGTCGGACTGAGTCGATTCTGATGTCTTTGCCACCGGAAGTACGCTGGGGTTATGACTGGAAGCCTGAACCGGGTAGTGAAGAAGCTGAGCTATACGATATCTATCTCAAGCCACGTAACTGGCTGGAGGCTTGATAATGACTGATCGCTACGCGGTATTCGGTAATCCGATCATGCATTCCAAGTCACCGCTGATTCACACCGCATTTGCCCGTCAGACCTCTGAAGCGTTGAAGTATGATGCAATTCTTGTCGCGGAAGATGGTTTTGATGAGGCTGTGGATAACTTTCTCGATGGGGCTGGCAAAGGGCTCAATGTAACGATTCCGTTCAAGGAAGAGGCCTGGGCATTAGCACAGCAGCATTCAGCCCGAGCGAAGCTGGCCGGAGCAGTTAATACACTTTACCGCAACACTCAGGGAGAGCTGTGTGGTGACAACACAGACGGCGTTGGCCTGGTTACCGATATAACCGTCAATCATGGCGGCGAGATCCGAGGTAAGACGCTGCTGATATTGGGTGCCGGAGGTGCCGTACGGGGTGTATTGGAACCTATTCTGGCGCAACAGCCTGGCCGGTTGGTCATCGCTAACCGTACGCTGTCCAGAGCAGAGGCACTGGCCGAGCTGTTTGCCGACTATGGTGATATCGAAGCCTGTAGCTTTGCTGATCTGCAAGGTCAGCAGTTTGATCTGGTGATAAACGGCACCGCCGCCAGCCTTCAGGGCGAAGTCCCTCCCCTGCCCGATGATCTGCTTAAGAGCGGCGCCTGGTGCTACGATATGATGTATGGCGCTAAGCCAACTGCGTTTAATCTCTGGGCACTGGATCATGGCGCAGACAAGGCGCTGGACGGGCTCGGTATGCTGGTTGAGCAGGCGGCGGAGTCGTTCTCTCTATGGCGTGGGATCCGCCCGGATACTTCCGAAGTAATTCAAGAGCTTAGACATCAACTGCTGGCTAAAAAATAAGCCATTGCAATCCGTTCTTGCGCCTGTTGTCTCAGGGGGTTATAACTAGTTAAAGCCCTCTGAGAGGCTGTATGAAAACGCAGCGAGCCTAGTCGTTTTCTTACGACCTCCTGAGCCGATCTCTCATCGACGCAGGATTAAGCCGTTATGGAAAAAGAGACCCGACTCTCCCCCGACCAGCTTTACCGTCACTGCAACACCGAACTACTGCCTTTCAAAACCACCGAGACCCTGGAGCCTTATACCGGTTTCTTTGGCCAGGAACGAGCCGTGGAAGCGATGGAGTTCGGTATCGGCATGAAACGCCCCGGCTACAACATGTTTGTTATGGGCAACCCCCATACAGGGCGCTTCTCCTTCGCGATCGATAGTCTCAAGGCGATCGCCAAGAAAGAACTGAAAAAAACCAGAGATTGGTGTTACCTGAATAATCTTTCGGAAAGCCGCAAGCCTGTGGTCATCCAGTTGCCCGCCGGTAAAGCCTGGCAATTTAAACGGGATATCAAGCATCTGATCGAAGGTATTCTCACTGAATTGCCAGCCGCTTTTGAAAGCCCGTCATACCAGCGTAAGAAAAGTAAGGTGGATCGGGATTTCAACCGTATGTACGACCAGGCGATTGAGAAGGTCGATAGTCTGGCTCGGGATCACAGTATCGCCCTATACCGGGATGCCGGCAGTATCGGCTTTACGCCGGTTGCCGATGGTCAGGGTATGGATGAAGCCGCTTTTTCTCAGCTATCAGAAGAGATACGGGATGAGTTCACCAGTAATATTGCCCGGCTGGAAGATTATCTGAATGAAGAGCTGGCGAGCCTGCCTAAGTGGCGTCGGGAAGCTGGCGATAAGATGAAGGGGTTGGATCGGGATACCGCCCGGCAGGCTATATCACCACTGATTCAGCCGTTACGGGAAAAGTATCACAGTAATTCCGGCGTGCCGGATTATCTGGTTGAGCTGGAAACCAGTATCGTTAAGAACGCACTGGATATCATTGGCGACGATAAGCCCAATGAAGCCCCTACTGATTCAGCACGTCGTCAGTATATGGAGAATACCTACGGTGTAAACCTGATAGTCGATAATCAGAAAACTAAAGGCGCGCCGGTGGTGTTTGAGACCCACCCTACGTATGACAACCTGTTCGGCCGGGTCGAATATAACTCTGAAATGGGTTCCCTCAGTACCAACTTTCAACTGATCCGCTCCGGTGCGCTGCACCGGGCAAATGGAGGTTATCTGGTACTGGAATCGGAGAAGCTGCTGGAGCAGCCGTTTGTTTACGGTGCCCTGAAACGGGCCCTGAAATCCCATGAGATCCGTATTGAAAATCCGATGAGCGAAATGACGGGTATGGGCACGATAACCCTGGCTCCGGAATCGATCCCCCTCAGTGTTAAAGTGGTATTGATCGGCACCCGGGAAACCTATTATCTGCTGCAGGAGCTGGATCATGACTTCGAGAAGATGTTCCGCGTGGTGGTGGACTTCGACGAAGATGTTAAACGTGATCCTGCGGCGATTCGCAACTATGCCCGATTAATGAAGACCCTGGCCGATGAAGAGGGATTGGCACCGCTTAATCGTCAGGCAGTGGCTCGTCTGGTGGAGCATAGTTCGCGTCAGACCGAAGATCAGGAACTGTTGTCTGCCCATGTTGGAGAGCTGGTGGATCTGCTCTGTGAGGCTGACTATAAGCGCATTAAGCATAAAGACGAGCTGATAAACGATCAGCATGTAGAGATGGCCCTGCAAGCCAAGGAGCGCCGTACCAGCCGGATCTCCTCGAAGATCCTCGATAGCATCCTTAACCAGACAGTATTGATCGATACTGAAGGCGAAGCTGTAGGTAAGTGTAACGGTCTTACCGTGCTGGGGGTTGGTGATGTCTCCTTTGGTTTCCCGGCTCGAATCACCGCTACCGTGCATCCTGGAAACAGGGGGATCGTTGATATTGAACGGGAGGTAGCCCTGGGCCAGCCGATTCATTCTAAAGGGGTGCTGATTCTGTCCGGTTACCTGGGGCATAAATATACACAGGACTTTCCACTTACCCTTTCAGCCAGTATCGCTTTGGAACAATCTTATGGTTATGTCGACGGCGATAGCGCCTCGATGGCAGAGATATGTACATTGATCTCTGCGCTGATCCATATTCCGATTAAACAGCAATATGCGATTACCGGCTCGATCAACCAGTATGGAGAGGTACAGGCGATCGGCGGTGTAAATGAGAAGATTGAAGGCTTCTTTAACCTTTGTAACACCCGTGGATTAACCGGCTCGCAAGGGGTGATCATCCCCCAGGCCAACGTACGTAACCTGATGCTGAAGCGAGAAGTAGTTGATGCCGTAGCTGAAGGCCAGTTCAGTATTCATGCGGTGGCGACGGTCGATCAGTGCCTTGAGCTGCTGATGGGCCGCAAAGCCGGCCAGCTCAAGGAAGATGGCACTTTCACGCAGCGGTCAGTTAATGCGCACGTGGTTAAACGACTCCGCGAAATCGCGAAAGCAAAGGCTTGATAAATGGCGAGTAGCTAGACCGCGCTTCGCGCTGCTAGTGGCTAGAAAAAGCCTTCTTAATCAGGGTATTAAGTTGGCTTAACTACAGAACGTTGTAAGAATTGTAGGTTGGTCTGAGTGAAACGAAGCCCAACAAATGTAGCGTGAAAAAATTATTTGTTCCCGCTAAGCGGGAATGCTTTTTCTAGCGACTAGCTAGCCGAACTTGTTCGGCGGTCTAGCGAGCGGCGCAGCCGCGTTCTAGCCACTTACCGTTTATTCCGCATAACCCTCAGCCAAATGATTATCCTTCAATTTCACATAATTCCCCGCCGTATAGGTAAAAAAGTCCATCTCTTTTTCAGTAAGTTCCCGTACCTCTTTAACCGGGCGGCCGACGTAGAGGTGGCCGCTTTTCAGAGTCTTGCCAGGCGGTACCAGGCTGCCGGCACCGATGATGACGTCGTCTTCTACTATTGCGCCGTCCATAACCATAGCGCCCATACCGACTAAGACCCGGCTGCCGATGGTGCAACCGTGCAGCATCGCCTGATGGCCGATAGTTACGTCGTCACCGATGATCAGTGGGAAACCGTCCGGGTTGAACGGGCCGGCGTGGGTGATATGCAGGACTGAACCATCCTGGACGCTGGTGCGACTACCGATACGGATGCGGTGCATATCGCCGCGGATTACGGTTAATGGCCAGATGGAAACGTCATCGCCCAGTTCGACATCACCCAGTACTACGGCGCTGGGATCAACAAATACTGCGTTGCCAAGTTTAGGTGTCATGTTCTGGTAGGTACGGATATTCATACGTAGGTCTCATCTGGAAATGTCGGTGATGCCCCTATAATAAACGCAGTTATGCTTAAAAGCCGATAGCGGCGATTGAAAACAGTGGTTTCAGCCCCATCTATTAAGCCATTAGGCCGTATTACAACGATCCACTAAGGGCCATTTTTTATCGATTTGTCAGGAGTTTTTCATGTCTAATCCTCTGCTGCTAAGCAATCTGCTACCCCCCTTCAGTGCGATTAAGCCGGAACAGGTTGAGCCTGCCATTGACCAGCTGCTGGCCGACTGTCGGGCGGCAGTGGCAGAGGTGATGAAAAATGTAACGCAGCCGGATTGGAACAATCTGGTCGCGCCGCTAGAGCAGAGTAATGATTGTCTGGCGCAGGCATGGTCACCGGTGTCCCATATGAATGCGGTGGTGAACAGTGATGAGCTGCGTGATGCGTATAACGCCTGTCTGCCGAAGCTGTCTCAGTTCTGGACCGAAATGGGCCAGCATCAGGGCCTGTATCAGGCGTATCAGACCCTGGCCAACAGCGATGCTTACCAGCAGCTTGATACGGCACAACAGAAAGTGATAGATAACACGCTGCGTGATTTCCGTCTGTCTGGTATCGCTCTGGAAGACGATGCTAAGAAGCGCTATGGCGAGTTGCAGCAGAAGCTGTCTGAGCTGACCACAAAGTTCTCTGAAAACGTAATGGATGCCACCGACGGGTGGAGCAAGCTGATCACCGATCAGGCTGAGCTGGCTGGACTACCGGATAGCGCTTTGGCTGCCGCCAAGCAACTGGCCGAAGCTAAAGGAGAAGAGGGTTGGTTGATAACACTGGATTTTCCATCCTATTTTGCGGTTATTACCTATGCCGATAATCGTGATCTGCGGCGTGAAATTTATACCGCTTTTGCGACCCGGGCTTCTGATCAGGGGCCGAATGCGGGTAAGTGGGATAATACGCCGCTGATGGAGCAGATCCTGACGCTGCGGGAGGAGCTGGCGCAACTGTTAGACTTCGAAAACTATTCGGAATACAGCCTCGCCACTAAGATGGCGGAAACGCCGGATCAGGTGATCAGCTTCCTCGACGATCTTGCGGAAAAGAGCCGTCCTATTGCCCGTAAGGAATATCAGGAACTGCAGGGCTTTGCGCTTGAGGAATATGGCCAGACTGAGTTGGATGCCTGGGATCTAACCTACTTTGGCGAGAAGCTGAAGCACGCCCGCTATGAGATCTCTCAGGAAGAGCTACGTCCGTATTTTCCGATGCCGAAAGTGCTGGATGGCCTGTTCCAGGTGACCGGTAAGTTATTCGATATCGAGATTCAAGAGGTCGAGCAGTTCGATAGTTGGCATCAGGACGCGCGTCTATTCAATGTTTTACGTGATGGTCAGCCTATTGCCCGCTTCTTCCTTGATCCGTTTGCCCGGGCTAAGAAACGCGGCGGTGCCTGGATGGATGATTGCCGGGTGCGTCGTCGCCTGGATGACGGTTCCCTGCAGTTGCCGGTAGCTTATCTGGTATGTAACTTTAACCCGCCGGTGGGCGATGACCCTGCCCTGCTGACCCACAATGAAGTGACCACCCTGTTCCATGAGTTTGGCCATGGCCTGCACCATATGCTGACCCGGATCGAATACGCGGATGTCAGTGGCATTAACGGCGTTGCCTGGGATGCGGTCGAGCTGCCAAGTCAGTTCCTGGAAAATTGGTGCTATGAGCCGGAAGCGTTAGCGTTGATCTCTGGTCATTATCAGAGTGGAGAAACCCTGCCCCAGGCGATGTTAGACAAGATGCTGGCGGCAAAGAACTTCCAGTCCGGTATGATGATGGTGCGTCAGCTGGAATTCTCGCTGTTTGATTTCCAGCTGCACCGTGAATTTAAAGCCGGCGATACTGTGGTGCAGGATGTGCTGGATCGTATTCGTGATCGGGTATCGGTGGTTAAGCCCCCTGCTTTCAACCGTTTCCAGCACAGTTTCAGCCATATCTTTGCCGGCGGCTATGCGGCAGGCTATTACAGCTATAAATGGGCTGAGGTGCTGTCTGCAGATGCTTTCTCCCGCTTTGAAGAGGAAGGCATTTTTAATACTGCAACCGGACAGGATTTCCGCCAGCAGATTCTGGAGATGGGAGGCTCAAAAGAGCCGATGGAGCTGTTTATTGCTTTCCGCGGTCGTGAGCCGGAAGTTGATGCGCTGCTGCGCCACAGTGGTATAACTGAATAATTGAGAAATAAGATGACTGTTGTAAAACGCTTTATAGCCGGTGCGGTATGTCCCCGTTGCGGCGAGATGGATAGCCTGAAAATGCATCGTGCAGATGGTCGTGAACATCGTGAGTGCGTACGCTGTGATTTCAGTGATTCGATGGCGATGGATGGCTCTGATCAGCCAGACAGCGAGCTGGAAACCCGGGTCAACCGGGCTGGCAAGGTTGAGCTGGAGCCAGCTCAGCCGCTTAACTTTGTCTCAAATCCATCCAGTACCAAGCACTAAAAGTCCGTTCAGAGGGATCTGCTATGTGTCAGCGTTGTGCCTGGGCTCAGGCTACCGAGCTGGAGCAGGAATACCATGATCAGGTCTGGGGCGTGCCCCAGACCGATGATCAGCAGCTGTTTGAGTATCTGATACTGGAGAGCGCACAGGCGGGCTTGAGCTGGCGTACGATTTTGCAAAAAAGGCCGGGCTACAGCCATCAGTACGAGGGTTTTGACCCAGCTACTGTAGCAGCCTTCGATCAGAATAAGATCGAACAGATGTTGCTGGATCCGGGCATCGTGCGTAACCGGCTGAAGGTTGAGTCGTCGGTACGCAGCGCGCAGGCTTTTCTTGAGCTGCAGGCTAAGCATGGTAGCTTTGCCAACTATATCTGGCAGTTTGTCGATGGTCAGCCGGTGCAGAATAGCAGGCAATCGCTCAGCGAAGTGCCAGCGGAAACCGAACAGTCAAAGGCGATGAGTAAAGCGCTGAAAAAGGCTGGTATGAACTTCGTCGGCCCGACTATCTGCTATGCCTACATGCAGGCCACCGGAATGGTTAACGACCATGAAGTCAGCTGCCTGCGCTACCAGCCATGCAGCGAATTAGGTGCTCAGTTTAGTCTTTAGCTCCGGTTGCTGCTGGGTTTTGCTGAAGCATTAGTCATTTCAGGCCCTGGCTACTGTTGTTTTCCGGTGTAGCTGACTCGATAGATCGCTCCGGCCTTATCGTCCGAGATCAGCAAGCTGCCATCCCGATCGACAATAATATCTGCAGGCCTGCCCCAGGCCTTTTCTCCCTGTAGCCAACCTTCGACAAATACTTCCTGTGTGGGCGGTGTATTCGCGGTATCGACTTTTATGACCCGGTAACCCACTTTGCTGGATCGATTCCAGGAACCGTGTTCGGCTATAAACAGGCTATGTGAAGACGTCTTCGGATAGCTGTTGCCGGTATAGAAGGTCAGCCCCAGAGGTGCGACATGGGCGCCAAGTTTCAGTGCTGGAGGTTGATAAAGACTGAACTCCTGCCCGTCATAGAGTTCGGGATCGGGAATATCTCCGGCATGGATGTAGGGAAAGCCAAAGTGCTGTCCGGTTTTGGATAACCGGTTGAGCTCATCGTCAGGTTGGTCATCACCCAGATGATCGCGGCCATTATCGGTGAACCAGAGTTCACCGGTTGTTGGATGCCAACTGAAGCCAACTGAATTACGTACCCCGTGGGCGATAATACTTTGTTTATTACTGTCCAGATTCAGACGCAGGATAGTGGCAAAACGAGGATCGGTGTTGAGGCAGGTGTTACAGGGCGCGCCAAGATTAAAATAGAGCTGGCCATCAGGGCCGAATTTCAGGTACTTCCAGCCATGGTGCGAGGCATCGGGTAAACGGTCAGTCACTAACTGGCCTTTTACCGGCAGGTCATCAACATGGCCGGCATCATCAATGCGCAGAATTTTATTTACCGCCGCGACGTAGAGGGTGCCATTGCGGTAGGCAATCCCAGAGGGCATGTTCTGGCGTCGTAGCAATATTTCCCGCTGTTCGAACACGCCATCGCCATCGCGGTCTTGCAGGCGATAGACTTTTCCTTCCCGGCGACTGCCTACAAACAAAATACCTGGCTCTCCCAGAGCCATCTGACGGGCGTTCTCTGCTTCTGCCACTGTTGTGATCCGGTAACCCTCGGGCAGCTTCAGCAGATGCAGGGGCAACGCCTGGCTGGTGATTGGTAGCAGCGATAGCAGTAACAGGTAGATATATTTCATGGCCCGGACCTTGGTTGACCGCTTTATTTTTTATCTTTGTTTCAGATAGAGGTTTTACTATTTAGTAGTTCTATTGTTTAACAGTTCTACTAAGTAGTCGCTCTATAAGAACTTTCTATAAAAAACATAGCCGCCACTTAGTCCCCGTGCCACAAACAAGGCCATAAATGCCAGCCACAGGCCGTGATTTCCTAATGGCTGGCTGAAATACCAGATCGGTGCAAAGACACAAAAGACGGAGAACAACATGGTGTTTTGCATCGCTTTGACCTGTGTCGTGCCGACAAATATGCCGTCTAGCAGAAAGCTCCAAACTGAGACCAGCGGTAGCAGAATTATCCAGGGCAGATAGACCGCAGCAATTTCGCGTACTTCCGGGATATTCGTGAGCAGGGCAATAATCAGCTCTCCAAACAGCCAGAAGAACAGGGTAAACAGTATTGCCGTGACCAGGGACCAGGATAAAGCCGCGGATATTATCCGATGTAATCCCTGGCGGTCTTTGGCGCCGAAAAGTTTACCGCTGAGGGCTTCGGTGGCGTGGGCAAAACCATCCAGGCCGTTGGAAATGATGAGGTAGAAATTCAGCAATACGGCATTGGCCGACAGAATTACCATACCTTGCTTGGCGCCTTGAGATGTGAAGAAGGCGAGCGTCAGAAGAATCGCCAAAGTACGAACGAAAAGGTAGCGATTAATGGCGATAAGTTGATAGTAATCGCCAACTGACTTGAGTTTATCCCAAGCCAGGGAGCCTTGTTGTCCGGCCAGCATTTTACGAACAAAATACAGACCGAGCGCGAGGCTGAAGTATTCTGAGATAACCGTTGCCAGTGCCACCCCATCGGTATGCATACCCAGACCATATACCGCGACCAGATCCAGCAGCATATTGAGCAGGTTAGTAGTGATCAGCAATAGCAAAGGGATGCGTGTGTTCTGGTTACCCAGAAACCAGCCCAGCAGGGCATAATTCGCCAGTACCGCCGGGGCTCCGAGCACCCGGATGTCGGCATAGAGCCTTGCCTCTTCAGTAACCAATGGCTCGGCACCGATCAACTGCAGGGCAATCTCGATCAGCGGATACTGCAGCAGCATAATGGTCAGGCCGATAATGCCGGCAAGTACCAGTGATTGAGCCAGCAACAGGCGACTGCCGCTATAGTCATGCTGGCCCAGCGCCTGGGCGGTCAGGCCGGTAGTTCCCATACGCAGAAAACCGAAGGCCCAGTATAGGATAGAGAAGATCATCGCCCCGACCGCCACTGCAGCGAGGTATTTCGGGTCTGGCAGGTGGCCGATTACCGCAGTATCGACCAGACCCAGTAAGGGGACGGTGATGTTAGACAGGATCATCGGCCAGGCCAGTGACCAGACCTGCTGATGGTCGCGCCGGCTTGCCTGCTTCAGGTATTTCAGCATCGTTTTTCCGTCGAACTTAATCAGTTAATTTGTCAGAGCGGTTTCAGGCACGACGCAACGGCAGCGAGTAGAGAAACAGGAACTGAAACAGTGCGGCAACCACTACCGACGGTCCGGCAGGGGTATCCCAGTGCCAGGAGGCGGTTAAACCCAGCATCACAGCAACCGATCCTATCAGGCTGGCAAACAGTGCCATCTGCTCCGGCGTACTGGCCAGGCGACGGGCGCTGGCGGCGGGAATAATCAGCAGTGAGGTGATCAGTAGTATGCCAACCACTTTCATGGCGATAGCGATTACCACTGCGATCAGCAACATCAGGGCCAGGCGGATTGCGGTTACCGGAACACCTTCAACCTGAGCAAGCTCTTCATTTATAGTGATTGCGAGCAGCGGATTCCATAGTCGCCATAACAGCAGCAATACCAGCGCGCCGCCGGCATAGATCCAGGCCAGATCGGTCGGTGCTATGGCCAGCAAGTCACCAAACAGGTACTCCATCAGGTCGACCCTGACATCATCCAGCAGGGCTATCGCGACCAGGCCCAGCGACAGGCTGCTATGGGCCATAATACCCAGCAGAGTGTCAGTGGCGACCAGTCTTTGCCGTTGCAGGCTGACCAGCAAAACCGCGAGAATCACACAGCAGCTGATGACAGCAAGGTTGAAGTTCAGGTCAAACAGTACGCCAACAGCTATGCCCAGCAATGCCGAATGGGCCAGGGTATCACCGAAGTAAGCCATCCGGCGCCAGACGACAAACGAGCCTAGCGGGCCTGCGACCAGGGCAACACCGATGCCGCCGAGCAGTGCGAAGAGAAGAAAATCAGCCACAGTGATGATCCTTACAGGCAGATGTTGTGTGTTCGTCAGCAGTAGCATCTTTAATAGGCATAATATCGCCATGCTCGTTATGCTGGTGGTTATGGTGGTGGCTGTACAACGCCAGATTTTCAGCCCCGGGAATGCCGAACAGTTCGATATAGGAAGGGTCGTTGCTGACCTGCTCCGGATGGCCGGAACAGCAGATGTGACGGTTCAGACAAATAACATGGTCAGTTGCCGCCATCACCAGGTGCAGGTCGTGGGAGATCATCAGTACTGCACATTTATGCTGATCCCGGATACGGGCGATCAGGTTATACAGTTCGATCTGACCATTGATATCGACTCCCTGAGCGGGTTCATCCAGCACCAGCAACTGAGGGTTTTGCAGCAGGGCCCGGGCCAGCAGTACGCGTTGCATCTCGCCGCCGGACAAGCTGTGCACTGATTGTTTCAGTAGCTTTTCGGCGCCGACATCAAGCACTGCCTGCTGCATCTTATCCCGGCTGTAGAAAGCGGCGGTCTTGAGGAATCGCTCCACGGTCAGAGGAAATGTCGAATCGATGTGTAGCTTCTGCGGCATATAACCGATGCGCAGCCCCTGCTGCTTTTCGATAGTCCCGGAATCGACTTTCAGTAAGCCTAAGACGGCTTTAACCAGCGTGGTTTTACCTGCTCCGTTAGGGCCGATCAGGGTAGTGATTTGTCCGGGTTTCAACACCATCGAGACATCACTGATGACGGTGTTTTCACCGAAACTGATACGCAGATTTTGTAGCCGTATCAGGGCTTGTGACTCACTCATTGATTGTTCTCTGATGGATTGTTTTCGGATTTGCTGTTCAGAACTTCGGTGCAGTTTGGACAAAGCCCCAGCAGCTCGACATTTTCCTGTTCAACACTGAAGCCTGAGCTTTGTGCACAGCGGCTGATGCTGTCCTGTATTTCTGATGATTCTAACTCTACCGTAGTACCGCACTCACGGCAGATCAGGAAATAACCCTGATGCTTCTCGCCGACATGGCTACAGCCGATAAACGCGTTCAGGGTTGCCAGCCGGTGTACCAGCCCTTGCTCCTGCAGGAAGTCAAGCGCCCGGTATACGGTGGGGGGCGCCGAATTAAAACCTGCCTTGGCAATAGCTGGTAGCAGATCATAAGCTCCAAGCGGTTTGTGGCTTTGCCAGATAAGTTTAAGCACCAGTTCGCGAATTTTGGTTAAACGCTGGCCGTTGGCTTTGCATAACTGCTGCGCCTGCTTTAAAGCGCTGGTCATGCAATGGCTATGATCGTGATCCTGCTGGTAGGCGATATTATTGGCTGCGTTTGAATGCATCGAAAAACCTGATTGCGAAATGTTTTGTTATATTATAACTTTACACGCACTGATTAACAGCCTGTTTCCTTTTTCCTATTATTAGCAGTGATCTGAACCTGATGCTTTGTCAAACGCCCCTAATCTTGTCCGCTACCGCCCTACGCTCAGTTGTTATCTGTGTTTGCTGTATTTTTTCGAGCCTGGTGCTGGCTCAGCAGAATAAACCGCAGGAGCAAACACAAGAGGTGCCGTTGCAGTTATTAGCCAGCATCAAACCGGTGCAGCTGATTGCAGAATCATTGCTGGGTGATCTGGCCGAGGTGGAACTGCTGATCCCTGCAGGTAGCTCGCCGCACCACTTTTCACTGAAGCCTTCAGCGATCCGCCGCATGCACGCTGCAGACCTGGTGCTTTGGGCGGGGGCTGATCTGGAGCGGTTTCTGGTTAAGCCGGTCGCCCGGCTTGAGCGGCCTGCCCTGGCTCTTCTGATGGAAGATGATGAGCATGTTGAACAACTGGCTGTTAATAATACTGCGGAGGATGAGCATCAGGATCACAACAGCCATAGCGGGCATGAGCATAACCATGGCCACGAGGGAAACCCGCATTTCTGGATGAAGCCGGAGAGGGTGCAACTGGCAGCTGAAAAAATAGTTCATGAACTGGAACGACGTTATCCCAAGATGCGAGAACAGCTGGAGCGGGCATTAGCCGATTTTAATAGTCGTCTGACGGTGGCTGACCAGCAACTACAGCAACAGTTACAGCCGCTGCAGGATAGGGGCTTCTTTGTCTTTCATGATGCTTTTGCGGGCTATGTTGAACATTACGGCCTGAAGCAGCTGGGCTACTTTACTGTCGACCCGGGTCGTAAGCCCGGTGCCAAAAGGCTGGGACAGATTCGCGCCGCGCTGGAACAGCAGCAAGCGGTCTGTGTTTTTGTTGAACCGCAGTTTACTGCACCAGTTGTCAGCAGTCTGACCCGGGGGTTGGATATCGGCGTCGGCACGTTGGATCCGATGGCGATAGAAACTACTGTCGGGCGGGATGGCTACATGGATTATCTGCAGCAATTGGCCGATCAGTTCAGCGCTTGTCTGGCAAAAAATCAAAAAAAATGAAAAAAGTTGCTAATCCCTCTTCACAAATAGAAAGGCCGTACTTATAATGCGCCCCTCTTTACGGAGCAGATGTGGTGGAATTGGTAGACACGCTAGCTTCAGGTGCTAGTGCTCGCAAGGGCGTGGGAGTTCGAGTCTCCCCATCTGCACCAATCACTTTCGGTGATTGAGTTCCGTAAGAGAAAGCTATACTCATAGCAAGGGGACGCCCTTAAACGTAACAAGTTGTTATGCAGATGTGGTGGAATTGGTAGACACGCTAGCTTCAGGTGCTAGTGCTCGAAAGGGCGTGGGAGTTCGAGTCTCCCCATCTGCACCAACTTACTCTCCCTGATTGATATCCCGCTTTCTATTCACCTATTTTTTAATTTTGTTGATTCTAGTTTTAACGTCTTCTGTTTCAAGTTTCTGATCGTATTCTTGTATTCCCTGATTCTTATCTTTTATCTGCATTCCTTTGCGTACTTCCTTCACAGTTTCTCTTTAAGTCGTTCCTTTAAGTCGTTCCTTTAAGTCGTTCTTTTTCAGTAGCTCAGTTGATATATCTGTGTTGAACTATTCAGCTGAATGCCTTTCTCAGAAACAAGGAAAGCTTTATACCGGGAGGGATTTGTGATCAGTTTAAAGGGTAAAACAGTTGTTTTGGCGTTTATTTTGCTGATCTCCCTGACAGCCGTCTGGTTAAGCTACGCCTTTCCTCCGCTGCAATATATGAAGCAATATGTTGATCCACAGCTGTTGGCTGGCTGGGTTCAGCAGCATGGTTTCAACGGTATCGTTATCTTTATCACATTGGGTGCAGTTACCGCTTCGTTTGGCTTGCCACGACAACTGGTTGCATTGGTAGCCGGTTACAGTTTTGGTTTGTTACAGGGAGTGTTGCTGGCCATTACCAGTATCAGCTGTGGTGCGCTGCTGACTTTCTGGTTTGCCCGGTTTATAGCTCGGCCCTGGGTACGGCGGCGCTTTCCAGAGGCGGTCACAAAGGTCGACCGCTTTACCGAGGATCAGGCTTTTCTGAAAATACTCACAATCCGTTTTTTACCATTAGGTACCAACATGTTAACTAACCTTGTGGCGGGTACAACCAAGCTGCCAGCATGGGTATTTTTTGGCGCCTCGTTTATCGGTTTTTTACCGCAAACGGCTATCTTCGTATTGGGCGGACATGGTTTCAACATGGGCTCAACGGGACAGCTGCTGTTTGCCGGAGCATTACTTCTGCTCTCTACCCTGTTTTGCCTGGTGATTTACCGCAGCCATAAGCTGCATCAATCCGGCACCGCTGAGCATGAGTAAAACCATCGTACTGACGATTACTGTCTTTTTTCTGTTTCTGTCAGCGGCTCTGCTGACGGGTATTACCGCGACGCCAGAGCACCGTATCTTCATTAATGGCACCGTGCTGACGATGGATGAACACAACTCGGTGGCCCAGGCTATCTCTGTTCGTGATGGTGTTATCGAAGCGGTAGGCAGTGATCAGACGATCCGTCAAATGATTGAAGCAGGTAGCCAGATTACTGATCTGCAAGGTAAAACCCTGATCCCCGGTTTTATCGATGCGCATAGTCATTTTCCTGTTTCCGGGCTGAATGCGATATCTGCGGATCTGAGCCCGCCACCCGTTGGTAAGGTAGAAACAATAGCGAAGCTGTTGCAGCAGATCCGGGAGAAGGTGGAAATTACGCCCACCGGCGAGTGGATTCTGGGATTTGGCTACGATGATTCATCACTCATGGAACAACGCCACCCTACCCGCTTGGAGCTAGATCAGATTGCCCCTGATCATCCGGTATACCTATGGCACAGTTCCGGGCATATGGGGGTGGCCAACAGCGTCGCGTTAAAAAAAATAGGCTTTAATGAGATGACGCCGGATCCCCCCGGCGGTGTCATCGGCAGGGATGCCAAAACAGGATTATTAAATGGCTTGTTGCAGGAGCAGGCCGCGCTGTCTCTGAACGAACTGATCAGTGATTTCTCAGCTATCGATTATTATCAGGTTTTTCAGCAGGCTACTGATGAGTACGTCAGTAAAGGTATTACAACGGCCCAAAGTGGGGGGATCGGTTTATCGCTGGCCCGGGCGTTGTATTGGGCAAACAAATTAGATCAGTTGCCTTTCCGGCTGGTGATTTTCCCCAATGACGAGGGCTTCGGCAAGCAGTTATTGAATGGCCAGCTGGCACCCACCGACTTTAATTCAGAGCGGTTTTATATCGGCCCGGTAAAAATTATTGCCGATGGTAGTGTGCAGGGAAGAACCGCCTTTTTACGTGAACCTTTCTATCAGAACCCATCGGATAAACCAGATTATCGGGGCTTTCCGTCAATAGAGCAGGCATCGCTGAGCAGTACTGTTTTCGCATATCACCAGGCTGGTTTTCAATTAGCGATTCACGGTAATGGCGATGCCGGTATTGATAATATTCTCCATGCCTTCAGTGCGGCGCAAAAAGAGTTTCCGGTGGCTGATCCGCGGATGATTCTGGTGCACGCTCAGATGGCCCGTACAGATCAGTTGCAGGACATGCAGAAGCTGGGCATAACACCGAGCTTTTTCCCGACCCATACCTATTATTGGGGTGATCAGCACCTCGCCCGTTTTATGGGGCCGGAACGGGGTCCGATGATGAGTCCTACCGGTTCGGCCAGCGTTATAGGACTAAAATTCAGCGTGCATACCGATGCGCCGGTAACGCCTATAGATCCATTACAGCTGCTCTGGAGCACGGTTAATCGTCGATCCGCTACCGGTCAGCTGATCGGTGCAGGACAGCGTATTTCAGTGATGCAGGCGCTCAGGGCGATGACGATTGATGCTGCCTGGCAAGTGTTTCAGGAAAAAAATCGCGGCTCGATTGAGCCTGGAAAATATGCTGATCTGGTTGTTCTGTCGGGAAATCCGCTGTTACAGCCGCAGGACATGCGCCAGTTAAGCGTTGATGAGACCATCGTTGGTGGCAAAACGGTTTATCGATCGATAAATTGATCTGCTCAGGATTATTTGTAACGGTAACTATTGTTTCCGGTATGAGCGTTATAGCAGTGAGCTTTTCCTTGTAGCAAAGCCATAGCCAGACCTGCGGTAACCATACCAATGACCAGCTCTGTTACTGGCGTATAGCATTTAATGCCTTTAAAAACCCAAAATGGTAACTTTGTCAGCTACCGACATTTGCTAACTCGCCTGCTATTCAGCTATAGATATTTATCTATTGGGTGCGTTTTTCCTGCCTGTACCACATTATTTTTTCGTCATTAATTATGATGGTTTCAAATAGATTGATTGCCGATCTTCCAGAGAAAGGATTTTTATGGTCGATATAATTCTTGAAGTGACAGGTTCTTTATTTGCTGCGATCATTTTCTTCACAACTCTGCAGGGCCTTCGTCATCATAGTGTCAGGGAACAATCAGGCACCAACCTGGTAATAGCGGGTTTCGGGCTGCTTTTTTTCGGTATGCTGATCGATATAACGGACAATTTTCCTGAGCTCAACTATCTGGTATTTATTGGTGATACTGAGGCCCAGGCGTTTCTCGAGAAAGTGGTCGGAATGCTGCTGGGACTATTGCTGCTGACATTAGGTTTCTGGCGCTGGATTCCTAGTATTAAGGCGTTGGAAAGTACTCGTAAGTCACTGGATCAGCTGAATGCACAGCTTGATCAAAGGGTGCAACAGCGCACTCAGGAACTGGAGATTGCTAACAGGCAGTTAAACGATGAGATCTCTGAACGTTGCAAAATGGAAGAGCAGCTGCAGTATAGGGTAACGCATGATCCTTTGACCGATCTGCCTAACCGTTATGCAATGAATGAGATTCTGGAACAGCAGGTTTCATATTGCCATAGCCAAAATGTCTCCAGTGCTGTGATGTTGCTGGATCTGGACGACTTCAAGAAGATCAATGATCACCTTGGGCATGAAGTGGGTGATCGGGTATTGCATCAGGCCACTAATCGTCTGAGAGAAGCCATTCCCGATGGCGGAAGTCTTGGTCGTTTTGGTGGCGATGAATTTATAGTGACATTACCTGAAATAAAAAATCCGGAAGACGTTAAGCTTATTGCCGATTTACTATTGAAGCAGTTCCGCCTTCCTTTTGTATTACTTGAGCGGGACTTTTTAATTACCGTCAGTATCGGTATAGCCACCTATCCACGGAATGGTGTGAATCCTCAGGAACTGGTGCGACATGCTGATTCAGCCCTGCACCGGGCAAAGATAGATGGACGGAATATCTATCGTCTTTTTACAGATGATATGAATAAGGTCCTGGCCAGACGTCTGGCGCTTGAGGAGCAGATGCATGGTGCCCTGGAAAGAGATGAGTTCAGTGTGAATTATCAACCGGTTATTGATCTGAACAGACAGTGTGTTGCCAGTGCCGAAGCGCTGTTGCGCTGGAATAATCCAATACTTGGCGCTGTTGCTCCGGATGAGTTTATTCCTGTTGCTGAACGCACGGGCCTGATTGTGCCTATCGGACAGTTTGTACTGAAAACTGCGCTGCAGAAAACAATTGCATGGCGAGAGCGTAGCCATGGCAGCTTCCACATCGCGGTGAATATTTCTCCCCTGCAATTTCGCGATCACAAACTAGCCAGTTTCTTAACCAGAATATTGGAGCAGACCGGGCTTCCCGGCAGTAGTCTTGAGCTTGAGCTGACAGAGGGGGTACTGATGGATAGCTCTGAGGTTGCAGATGATACGTTGAGAGTGTTGCACAAGTTGAGCATAGGCCTTTCGATGGATGATTTCGGGACCGGCTATTCATCTTTGAGTTATCTGCGTCGCTATCCTTTCAAGACGCTTAAGATTGATCGTAGCTTTATCAGTGAAATTGCTTCCAATCAGGGTGATCGGGAGCTGGTTAGCGCAACGATCTCTATGGCTCATCGTATGGGATTAAAGGTCGTTGCTGAAGGTGTAGAAACCGAAGAGCAGCTTGCCTTCCTCAGATTGGAGCGGTGTGATTTGATACAAGGGTATTACTACAGTAAGCCTGTTGTTGCTGATGATTTTGATCGTTATCTGGATTGCTGGTCTGAACCGTTAGTAGCAAGTGAAAAGGCTATAGTCTGACTGCCTGATCGCGATTGTCGCCGTCAGATTCGAGGCTGCAGGCAGTCGGCAAGACCCTATGCTTAGTTACCTAGGTGGGCCGTTGTAGCAGCGCTATTGCCATGCCAACAGTAACCAAAATCATACCGACTATTTCTTCTGTAACCGGTTGATATTGCAGTACTGTTGAGCCTAGCAGCATAACCCCTACCGGTGCCAGTGCAGTAAACAGAGCGCCCTTCTCTACACCCAGCAGCGCTGTTGACCGTATGTAGCAGATCAGCGCCACGCCTCCCACTAATACACCCTGATACAGCACTTGAAACAACAGCTGAAGGATCGAGACTTTATTCAGCCCGGGCTCAAGCTGCCAGAAATAGACCACCAGATAAGGCGCCGAGAAATAGTTGGTGGCGGCGACTCCCAGCAAGGCGTTTATATTCCAGATTCGGCCCAGCACCGCATAACTGGCCCACATTATTGCACCACTGAGAAACAACAGGTCGCCAATCCAGTATTGGGGGCTTAGACCGGGTTGGCTACTGGCAACAGTAGTAAGGATGATACCTCCACAGAGTAAAAGTAATGCCAGCACAAAGTTAAGCTGCAAGCGGCTCCTGCCTAGAATCACCATCAACAGGAAGGCAAACAGAGGTACTGTACCCAGACTAATTGCTGCTGAGTGGGTAACCGGCGCAAATACCAGTGCTGAAGTAATCACTACACTGAAGCTGGCTCCGGCACAGAGTGCCAGAATAATCCCTCGGGTCAGGGTGAGGCCCGCTTTTTGCGACGGTTTACTCAGCAGTATTACCGGCAGGAAAATAACTATGTTGGTCAGTATCCGCAACGCAGTCAGGTCGTAAGCGCTGAGACCCGCGTTCAGACCGAGCGTGGAGGCGATACTGTGCCCGCTCCAAATTAGCGCAGCCAGCAGACCATAAGCGATTCCCTGACTTTGGGGACTTAGTTTCAGTGATAGTGATAAAGACATTATTCGTTCCTCAACAATGGGTGTTGAGAGACAGCCCGGAGCTAATAATCCGCTGCGGTGAATCAGAGCAAACCACCCTGCTTAGTCAGAGTGGCGAGAGAGATTGCCGATGTTATAGCATCATGCTGGATTGATGAAGTAGGTCTGGGAAGTAAATAGTCGGAAATGCTGTGGATAACTTACTTCAGATCGATATCTTCCGGTCTGATCTGCTGCAGTACTGTCATTCCCTGAGTCTGACTTTCGAAGCTATTGATAAATTCCTCAGCCAGCGATGATATCTGTTTATTTACTGGATAGATGAAGCCGAAGTAGAACGGAATATCGGCGCTGAAGTCCCGGCTAATGCCGCCTTGCTCGGTAAACATATGGGCAGTGTAAGGATCGACAATGGATACCCCCAGCCCTTCACTGACCAAAGCCTGTGCAGTGCTAAACATAGGCGTTTCTACGGTCTGATTGGGTTTTATATTACTGCCGTGAAGAGCTGAATCGATGCGATAGCGGGTAAGTGGATTTTGATCGCCGATAGCAACAAATGGTTCACCATTAAGCTGAGCTGTTTCAATCGTGGTTTGTCTCGAAAAGGGGTGATCTTGGGGGCAGATTAGTTTACAGGTGGTGCGATAGCAGCGGTAGAAACTGATTTCACGGGTATCCACCGGCAGGTGCACTATACCCAGGTCGAATTGTTGTGATCCGATTAGTTCCGTCGCTTCAATTGAGCTGCAGGGATTGAGCGTCAGGGAGACGTTTTCGTGTTGTCGGAGGAAGCCACTCACTACACGTGGCAGGATGCTGTAAGACAGTGCCGGCATAGCTGCGATCCGCAGCCGGTCGGTGCGCTGTGTCTTAATCTGATCGATACTCCGGGATAGCTGATCTAGCCCCATAAAGTGCCGCTTGACCTCCTGATAGAGGGATTCTGCCTCGGGCGTGGGAAACAGCCGGCTGCTACGTCTTTCAAACAGAGCGAAACCGCAGTTTTCTTCTAGATCCTTTATCAGCCGGGTAACCGCTGGTTGCGAGATATAAAGCATTTTTGCCGCACCTACCATACTGCCCGAAATCATCACCGCTCTGAAAGCGGAGATCTGCTTTGCATTCATAAGGTTACCTGTTCACTTTTTAGCTGATACTCGTCAGCCTATAACATTGAGTGATAGATCGATATAAATATTGTATTAGAAATTATCGGCATAGATGTCAATAATAGTTTCCGAGAGACAGGCTGGTTATTTCTTAACCGGTGAGATAAGAGCAAAGCGAGAAGAGAACAGGAGCGCAGAGCATGGCTGTAGATCGTATTGGTACAGGTACTCGTATGAGCCGGGCGGTAATTCATAACGGTACTGCCTATTTTTGTGGCCAGGTGCCAAAGGACGAAACAGTCGGTATGAAGGGCCAGACCGAGACGGTACTGGAGAAGATTGAAGATCTGCTGGCTGAGGTTGGCAGTGATAAGAAAAATATCCTGTCGGTGACTATCTACGTCAACAATATGGCTGAATTCAGCGCGATGAATGAAGTCTGGGATAGCTGGGTAGAACCGGGTTTTGCCCCTGCCCGCGCCTGTGTTGAAGCGCAGATGGCTCGCCCTGAACTAAAAGTAGAAATGTCGGTAATCGCAGCAATTACTGCATAGATGACCGGCAGCAATCCCTGCCAGAAAACTAAAACAACGTTTAAAATAGAAAATAACAATAATTGAGGAATCGATATGCGACACTCACTCCGTAAGCTGGCTAAAGCAGTAGCGATCACATCTATCGCTGTAACCAGCACTCTGTCTATGGCGGCAGAGAAGTGGGATATGCCGATGGCTTATACCGACTCTAACTTCCACACCCAGAACGGTAAAGCCTTCGCGGAAGCGATCACTATGGCGACCGGCGGCAAGCTGGAAGTTAAAGTACATGGCGGCGGATCGCTGTTTAAGGGTAGCGAGATTAAGCGTGCAGTGCAGACCGGCCAGGCGCCGATCGGCGAACGTATCCTGTCTGGCCATGCCAATGAAGATGCGGTGTTCGGCTTTGATTCAGTGCCTTTCCTGGCGACCTCTTTTGAAGAGTCTGAAACTTTGTGGAAAGCGGCCCGTCCGCACCTGGAAAAATTGTTAGATAAGCACAATCTGGTACTGCTGTATTCAGTGCCATGGCCTCCACAAGGTATCTATACCAAGAAAGAGCTGAACTCACTGTCAGATCTGGCGGGTGTGAAATTCCGTTCTTATAACAATGCCACAGCCCGTCTGGCGGAACTGGCCGGTGCTGTGCCGGTACAGGTTGAAGCTTCTGAGCTGAGTCAGGCACTGTCTACCGGCGTTGCGGAATCATTCGTATC
The DNA here is from genome assembly GCF_050870985.1 of Amphritea sp. HPY. Classification (NCBI taxonomy): domain Bacteria; kingdom Pseudomonadati; phylum Pseudomonadota; class Gammaproteobacteria; order Oceanospirillales; family Oceanospirillaceae; genus Amphritea; species Amphritea sp. HPY. The sequence goes on from NZ_CP194015.1 coordinate 4,299,027, forward strand.
TTCCGGTGCAACCGGCTATGACCGTAAAGTGTGGGAGCAGCTGACCCATCACTATGTGGTAAATGCATGGTTGCCGCGTAACTATATCTTCGTCAACAAGCAGGCGTGGAATGGCCTGGATGAAGAGACGCAGAACATCGTACGGGGTATCTCTCTGATGGCTGAAAAGGCCGGTGCGGCCCGCTCTGAGCAGCTGACTGGCTGGTACCTTGAGCAGCTGTCCAGCAACGGTATGACGGTTACTGAAGCCGGTGATCAACTGCGTGCCGATCTGAAGAAAGTAGGTGAAACTATGACCGCCGAGTGGCTGGAAAGCGCTGGTGAAGTCGGTCAGGCGATCATCAACGACTATAACGCAGCTAAGTAGTTACATAAGCATCGCTGATGTTTTAAACCCTCCCAAAGCTTTAACCTGGTCGGCTGTTGTACCCAGACTTTACAGCAGTCGACCTTTTTCCCCATCGGGTATTTCTATGAATATGCATACACAGACTAAACTGGAAGGATCTGAATCCTCAATCCGGTTAAAAGGACCTGCCCGTATGATTCGCAAAGTGCTGAATGGCTTGTATAAAGGTTGTGGTGCGATTGCTGCAATGTTTCTGTTGGCGATCCTGTTTATCATCATTGCGCAGATGGTCGCCCGCTGGAGCGGAGTTCAGTTTCCCGGCTCCGCCAACTATGCGGGCTACTGTATGGCAGCAGCATCCTTTTTTGCCCTGGCCTATACGCTGAATCATAACGCACACATTCGGGTCACACTGTTTTTATCTAAGCTGAAAGGCTGGCCGCGTCACCTGGCAGACCTCTGGTGTCTTGGTGTTGCTTGTTTTCTATCCTGCTACCTGGCGTATTATGCCTGTAAGAACGTGTATATCTCACATCTGATCCATGATATTTCCCAGGGTCAGGATGCGATGCCGCTGTGGATTCCTCAGCTGTCTGTCGCTATCGGCAGCGTGGTATTTGCGATCGCCCTGCTGGACCACTTTATTCGTACATTGCTGTTCAGAGATGACACCTTTGCCGAAGATCATCATGTAGAAGGCGAGGAGTTCTGATTATGAACGAAGTACTTGCAACCGGTATTTTTCTGTTTACGTTGTTCTTCCTGTTAGGAAGCGGCGTATGGATCGGTCTTGCCCTGTTGGGTGTGGCCTATGTTGGCATGGAGCTGTTTACTGGCCGTCCGGTGGGTGATGCCATGATCACTGCTATCTGGTCCAGCTCAGCGGGCTGGTCGCTGACCGCCCTGCCACTGTTTATCTGGATGGGAGAGATCCTCTATCGGACCCGACTATCGGAAGATATGTTCCGCGGTCTGGCACCCTGGATGTCGCCTCTGCCTGGTGGCCTGCTGCATACCAATGTTGTTGGCTCGACAATTTTCGCAGCGGTTTCCGGCTCATCAGCAGCGACTCTGACCACTGTTGGTAAGATGTCGATTCCTGAGCTGAACAAGCGTGGTTATCCGGAGTTTATGATCTTCGGTACGCTGGTGGGCTCCGCCACCCTGGGGCTGATGATTCCGCCGTCGCTGACGCTGATTGTATACGGCGTGACGATTAATGAATCGATCTCTAAGTTGTTTATGGCGGGTATTCTGCCTGGCATAACCCTGGCTGCGATGTTCATGTTGTATGTCGCCGCATGGTCTTACTTTAAGCCGGAGCAGGTACCGCCCCGCGAGGCTAAAATGAGCCTGGCTGAGCGTATCAGAGAATCGCGCTTCCTTATTCCGGTTATTTTGCTGATCGGTGTGGTGATCGGTTCAATTTATACCGGTACCGCAACGGCCACTGAATCGGCGGCCTTCGGTGTGGTCGGGGCAATGACGCTGGCGATATTCCAGGGCTCACTGACTAAAGATACCTTTATTCAGAGCCTGATGGGCGCGACCCGTACCTCTTGTATGATCGCGTTGATTCTGGCAGGTGCTGCCTTCCTGGCTCTGGCGATGGGCTTTACCGGTCTGCCATCGGTGGCTGCTGAGTTTATTGCCGGATTAGAACTGTCGCCGCTGACTCTGATTCTGGCCTTGATGGTGTTTTATATCATTCTGGGCTGTTTCCTCGATGGTATCTCGTCGGTAGTACTGACCATGGCGGTGGTTGAGCCGATGGTACGTCAGGCGGGCATCGATCTGCTCTGGTTCGGTATCTTCATCGTGGTAGTTGTAGAAATGGCGCAGATTACGCCGCCAATTGGCTTTAACTTGTTCGTGCTGCAGGGGATGACCCGTAAATCGATCGGTTATATCGCACGTTGCGCGTTCCCGATGTTCCTGATCATGGTGGTGATGGTGGGTATCCTGATCACTTTCCCTGAGCTGGCAACCTTCCTGCCTGAAAACATGCGTCAGGCTCCTGGCTGATTAGCTTGTTTATCGCGTAAGCCGTTACGGAGCGGATGGTCATCCGCTCCGATTAAGTCAGTTTGTAAATCATGTTGCACTACTCGCGACAGGGACCTGTACGTTCGCAATAGCGTTGTGGGCGGTCTTAGTGAGGGAGTAATAAAGGTAGCATTATGGATACTCAACGAAATATTTCAGATGTAACCGTGGTTGGAGCCGGCATTGTCGGTATCTCCTGTGCGCTCCAGCTACAGAAAAAAGGCCACAGTGTCATCGTTGTGGATAAGTTGGCACCGGGTGAAGGAACCTCTTTTGGCAATGCAGGTGTGCTGGCGGAATGCGGTTGTGTTCCCGTTAACCTGCCGGGATTTGCCTGGAAAGTGCCGGGCCTGATGCTGGACTCACACGGGCCTCTTTCCATTCCATTCAGCTATATGCACCGGGCGGCTCCCTGGGGCCTGTCCTTTATGTGGAATAGTCGGACCAGCAAGTTTAACCGGGTTGCAGATGCGCTGAGCAGCCTGTTGCAGAATGCGACTCAGCGACACCTGCAACAGGCCAGTGAAAACAACGCCGGGCAATGGGTGCAATCTTCGCCCTACTATTATCTGTACCGTGACGAAGCCAATTTTCGTGATGACAGCGTCGCCTGGAACGCCCGGGAGAATCGCGGTATTACCTATGATCTGCTACAGGATGAACAGTTGCACAATGCTGAGCCAGCTGTATCAGGCCAGTTTAATTTTGCCGTGTCGCTACATAACCACGGCTATGTTAGTAATCCGGAAAAACTGGTCAAGGCCCTGGCTGATTCGTTTGTCAGAAAGGGGGGGCGAATTCTGCAGGCAGATATACGCGATATCAGGTTCACCGATGGTCAGCCATCCGGGCTGATTACCCATAAGGAAACTTTACCTATCAACTCTTTAGTCGTTGCCGCCGGGGTCTGGTCCCGCAAGCTGGCAGCGAAGCTGGATCGTGATATACCGTTGCAGTCAGAGCGCGGATATCACATTGAGATTAAAGATCCGGGTATTACGCTGCATAGCCCGATTATGTTTGCTGATGGCAAGCTGGTGGCCACTCCGATGGAGAACGGTATTCGCTTTGCCGGGCTGGTGGAGTTTGGTGATCTTGACGCAGAACCGAACGAGGACTTTTGCCATCGTTTGTTTTATCACGCGAAACGCCTGTTTCCTGAAATTAAAACCGACAGTTACAGCGAATGGATGGGACATCGTCCTTCATTGCCGGACAGCCTGCCGGTGATAGGTCGCTCAGAGAACTACAGTAATGTCTTCTATGCATTCGGACATCAGCATATGGGCCTTACTCTGGGGCCTCACACCGGCGAACTGATCGCCCAGCTGGTGGATGGTGAGCAGCCCGGTGTGGATCTTACCCCTTTCAGTATCAGCCGTTTCTAAGCCTCTAAACAGGGGCTGCTGTAGCGGCCCCTTTCCTTCTGATAACTGCGTTATCTGAATTTAAGTGAGGGTGCCGCAGTTTGCCCTTTGAAGAGTGCAAACACGTCCTGAGCAAGCTGCGGGACAGGGGGGAAATGGCGCCGGAATTCATGCTCAGCAATTGTGCCCATGAATTCCGGCGTCGACCTTGAGTCCTGCGACGGTATTGGTATTGGCGCGAAAACGGTCAATGCCCAGCGCAGCCGTTGAATCAGAAGTCAGTAGTCACTCTTAAAGTGATAACATTTTCTTCCGCATCAACCGAAGGTAAGTTAGAGCGTGTGTTTGTGTACTCATAATCAAGCACAACATCAAAGCTCTCATTGATAGGTTTAATGAGTTCTAAACCGATTAAATCCTGGTTATCGTCACGCTTTTTTCCTATCGAGAGAGTGACATTGTCATAATCGCGCCAATAACGCTCGTACCTGCCCTTAAGATCGATTAACTTTTCATTGTTGTAATAAAAAGGGAAAGAGACTGCGGTCTTTAAATAAATGGCCTGGTAATCCAGCTCATTATCTTCAGCGTCTTCCAGCTCCAGTTTTGCTCCTAAGGAGACAAATGCGGAGTTGTCCATAAAGAAGTAATAATTATCCGCAGATATGCTGTTTTGAGCCGCATCGCGTTCAGAGGCTGAAGCAAAATCTTTTGAGACATGGCCATAGCTGAATCTGTTATACCAGCCTTCAGCCAACGCGAATCCTAAAGATGGTGTAAGGCTATGGGAGTCGTATAGAGCTTCATTACCCAAATCAACCATTGAATAACTGTAGTAAAGGCCCAGGTCCATATCATCAACCTCCCAGGACCCGAACGCAGACAGTGTGTGTATCTGCAGATCAAAGTCACTGAACGTATCATGCTTACTTTGGTATAAGTCATAGACCAGCTCAAGCTCAGTATTTTCGCTTTCTATAGCCAGATAGCTGGCAGAAAAATCCAAAACAATTGCTTCGTCCGATTGGCCGGTCGTTGTATCCAGAGCGGAGACAGATAGATTGTCATCGTATTCAACACCAATCGATGCCGATAGCGAGAGAGGGGACTCACCCGCATACGATAATGAGCTGAATAGTAGCACCGCCCCTGCAAAGAAAGTATTCGAGTTAGCTTTATCCATGATAAGCCGATTATCCTTTTATCAAACGGGTATCAAGGGAACCTGAAAATAAGTCCCGTAGCGTTTATGGCTTACGGGACCTGCTATAGGTTTCCTGGTAAAAATTAAGCGTGCTTAGCTGCTTTTTTGGCGTTTTCTCTGGCTGCTTTTTTTGCAGCACTTTTAGCCGCTTCTTTAGCCGCTTCTTTAGCCGCTTCTTTAGCCGCGGCTTTAGCTGCCTGTTTAGCTTCGACCTTCGCTGTAGCTTTTGCTGAGTCTTTAGCCGCGGCTTTAGCTGCCTGTTTAGCTTCGACTTTCGCTGTAGCTTTTGCTGAGTCTTTAGCCGCGCTTACTGCAGATTCTTTGGCTGCTTTTTTAGCTTGGCTTTTGGCGTGAGCCACTGGCTGCTCTGAAAACTTAGCAATACGCGCGTCAAATTTTGCTTGTTGCTGAGCTCCTTTTTGCTCCATAGAAGAGGCCTTGTCCAGAAAGTGCTCATTACCGCTTTCATCGTATTGAGCTGTGAACTTATCAGCCTTAATTTGAAAACGAGCCTCTTGCTCAAATGACTGTGTGAAAGCGTTTATCTGCTGCTTATTAAAATTGCCGTCAATGACACGCTGTAAGTCAACAGCATCGATATCAAGCATCAATTTTCCGTCCGTTGCGTTATTTAACGACCGGTTCATTGCAAATAGCTGTTCAGGAGATAATTGTCCAACCAGTTCAGCAGTTAAATCAATATCGGCTTGAATAGCATCTGCATCTGTCAGGTCGGCAGTGGCTTGTAGCACTTCAGCGTCTGTTTCGTCCGCAATCGCCTGCAGTGCTTCAGCGTCTGTTTCGTCAGCAATCGCCTGCAGTGCATCGGCGTCTGTTTCGTCAGCGATTACCTGTAGTGCTTCAGCGTCTGTTTCGTCAGCGATAGCTTGTAGAGCCTCAGCATCTGTCTCATCGGCAGTTGCCTGCAGGGCCTCAGCATCTGTCTTATCCGCAATTGACTGCAGTGCTTCAGCGTCTGTTTCGTCAGCGACTGCTTGCAGAGCCTCAGCATCTGTCTCATCTGCAATCGTCAGCAGAGCCTCTGCGTCTGTCTCGTCTGCTATAGCTTGTAACTCTGCCGCAATTGCCAGGTTTTCTTCTGTAGGATCAGCATCAGCGACTTCTTGCGCTGTCGCAGCAGCTGCATCCGAATTGATCGCGGATTGGGCTTCCGCATCTGCAGCAATGGCAGCCTGAGCTGTTGTATCGGCATCAACTGCTGTTTGGGCTGTTGTATCGGCATCAATTGCTGTTTGGGCTGCTGCATCTGAATCAGTTGCTGCCTGAGCCTCCGCGTCAGCTGCGGATGCCTCCTGGCTGGCTACATCTGCCTCAAGCGCGGCTAGTGTCGCGGCATCTGCATCGGCTGCTACTTGCGCAGCTGTATCTGCCTCCTGCGCAGCCTGTGCTGCGGCATCATCAGCCAACGCCTGCTCTAAGACTGCTTGGTCATCTGTTGTAAGCGTAGTGATTAACCGCTCATCGCTATTAAATTTCTGATCATCTGCAACATCATCTGTATAACCCACCGGAAGATAGGACAAAGAAAGCACCAGAGTGGAAATAGCCGTTTTTTTGAACATGTAAGATATCCTTCATAAAGCCGTTAGAAAAAATCGCTGTTAAGTAAGCACAGAAACACATAGGAAAAACCGTCCCGTATACTTTCGCTGACTGGTTTTTAAACACTCTGTACAGATTAGGGTTCTCTGCTGTGCTTGTGAGACAGGCTTCTAATCTTCCGATTTTTCGTGCACTGAAAGAGGGTTGTATCCCCTCGCTCATCTGAGCCCATACCAAAATGCATTTAATTACAGTTGGTGGGTTATCTATGTTGCTTCAGGTTATGGTGGTGTAAACCATAGCCTCAGCATTGAGCTGGTTGGGGAGCATTAACTGCGCCAATAAGTAAAATATTGTTTATTTTCAGTGGCTTGGGTATGCGGTGCTGGTTGGCCAAAGCTTGTATGGGAATATATACAGGCTTTCATATGGCATACATGTCTCCTTTTGAACACATTGCATTGCCGAATATAGGATAATCTCTTTTATATCAGCAGGTTATCTTGTCTCTATTTGGAGATGGTGCATGTAAATCAAACCTTACAATTACGAGAAAACGGGCAGGCAAACCAGGATGAAGAGACATATTGTTTGTTATTACTCTTGTTCTGGCTGCAGAAACCCTCAACTCTATGAGTAATATACAGCAAGTATTGAGTGTTAAGATCGTCAGAGTCTGTGTAAAAGGTGGCAGGCACTTTATTCGGCAGGCTGAAAGCCCACCATGAAAGCTTGTATCATCTGGACGACAACAAGTACTAAACAGCAGCCTTTATTAAAGTACTACCTATTTTGGCGACTAAGCTGGACCGGAAAATCCCACTGCAGTCTGAGCGGGGCTATCATATCGAATTTAAGAATCGGGTATTACTATATATAGCCCGGTGTTGATCTGACCCCTTTCAGTATTACCCGCTTTTAAGCTGCAATAGCTTTTGCTCCGGGAGGCTGTCAGGCAGCTTCCCTTAGTTTCCTAATATGACAGTGTTATTCTCAGCATTATCTGAATCTTTTGACTAAAGTGTTTTCAAACAACCTGTAAGTTCTCCGTTGGGAGGTATGCATGGTTATAGCAGGCGTTGGTTGTTACTGTTGCCTACGAAGATTTGATAATTGCTTTAGATATTATCTGTTTCTGAGCCTGATGCTCGTTTTCGGACTTTTTTTTACATCCGGCTCGCTGTCCGCACGTACCCTGAATGGCTTTGATCTTTCTGACAGCCTGATCTATCAGGGGCATATCATGCCGGGCGGTCCAGCTAAGGACGGTATTCCTGCGATTGATGAACCCGAATTTGAGGCGACGACCGCTGCAGACTGGTTGAAACCGGAGAGTCGTATTATTGGGGTGGTACATAACGGAATCGCCAAAGCCTATCCAATAGCGATACTTAACTGGCATGAGATCGTGAATGACCGTTTCTCCGGGGACGGCGTGGTGATTACCTATTGTCCACTGTGTGGCAGCGGGGTGGTATATAGTGCCAGGGTTGGCGATCGCAGCCTTAGCTTTGGCGTGTCCGGGCTGCTCTATAATAATGATCTGCTGCTATATGACCGTCAGACTGACTCTTTGTGGTCGCAGCTGCATAATCAGGCTATATCGGGGCCGTTGAAAGGTTCTAAGTTAGTACAACTCCCCTCCTCTCATACCCGCTGGACTGCATGGCGTAAGCGCTATCCGGATACTCTGGTGCTGACCCGAAACACCGGTGCAATCAGGGATTATCGGCGCAACCCTTACTACGGATACGATGATAGCCCGCGTCTGTTCTTTCCGGTTGAGTTTATGAGTCATGCTTTCCATCCGAAGGAGCGGGTTATTGGTATTGAACTGAACGGTATTGCTAAGGCTTACCCTTTTTCTGAGCTGGCCAAAAATGGTGATTCAGGAATGATTGACGACCAGTTGGGAGGGGTTCCGATACAGATCGAATATGACTCGGAGCAGCGTGAAGGTCAGATCTATCTGGCTGGAGAGGAGTTGGTAACGACCAACTTGTTCTGGTTTGCCTGGTTTGCGTTTCATCCGACAACCGAGGTTTTCAGAGTAGAAAAGTAGCAGCCAGAAAATCAAAATTGAGTTTTGATTTTCCCTCCTACCTCTTATGAATCGCACGATTGAGGCCGGGAACTGATATATATCAAGAAGCTTTTTTGCCGGGCAGTTAATCTTAGTGGCAATAACTTGAGAGGTAGATGAACCATGATTTCCAATTTTTCCGACCTGCTGGAGATGTCTGTTTCCCAGGATGAGCCGCAACGTTTATTGATGTTGTTTGCACTGGCCGAGGGTGGCTCTGGTAATAAGAAAAAACAGCGTAAGAAGCAGAGCGGTACTATCTCTCCGGTGATGTGCGTTGATAAGTTGCCAGAGGAGATAGAGTCTTTTGCCGCACTGGTGAAAGAGGCCGATAGAATTTCTACGGATTGGAATTTTATAATTGTTGCTGGTCTGAGTGGCGAAAATGGCGTTGCGCCAACCACCGAAGATGCCGACCCTTATCTGAATCAAATGGCTAACGGCCTGACTATGGGTGAAGACCTGTCCCGTTATCTGATCTTTGATCGAGACGAGACACCAATTGTTATGGAATAACTCTGTGCCGGAGTTATGATCTTTAAGGGCCTTTTATGGCCCTTTTTTCTGCCTGGAATAAAGTAAGGGGCTACGGAGGGAGCTGTAAGGAGGGCCAAAAAATGAGCAAAAAAAAGGGCCGCAAATTGCGGCCCCAAAGGAGTCTCGTTTAGACCTAAACGGTCCCGAATGAACGAGTGCTGTTAAAACGCTGCTTGGCAAACATTTTAGCCTTCAGGCCTTTGAAGAAGGCGGAAGCAGTTTTGCCAAATTCAGCCAGAGCTTCGCCACGCAGTGTGTGGGCCTGACCGATGTAATAGTTGGTGTCGATGTTGTCGTGCTTGTCTAATTTAATGTCTACGTAGTAATTTTGCATTTTTTACACCAAAAATATTTAACTAATATCGCAATGATTACGATTGGGGATCTCTGCACCTTTCTGCTTTACTTCGCTCTCAATTTTGAAAACCTTAGTAAAGACAGCGGGTTTAACTAGATCGCCTCTGGATTGGTGTTTATACTAAAGTTGCACTGACTAAAAAACAAACGACAGATTTTCAGGATAATGATGAAATTATTTCATCAGTGAGGTATGTATCAGACGACTACCCCCCCTTAACGCGCTGCGCAGTTTTGAAGCTGCTGCGAGACTCGGTAGTTTTAATAAAGCGGCGGAAGAGCTTTTTGTTACGCCATCGGCGGTCAGCCATCAGGTTAAGTCACTGGAAGAGTTCATGGGACTGAAGCTGTTTCACCGTGAAAAGAGGCAGGTTCAGATTACTGTTGCCGGTGAAAAATATCTGGTAGCGGTTCAGCATGCCCTTGATGAACTGGATGGCGCGACCCGGCGCCTGATGTCAGCCCCCAATACCAGTGCTGTGACTTTTGAGGCGCCACCGGCGTTTTTGAATCGCTGGCTGATGCCCCGGATTAAAGATTTCCAGACGTTGTATCCCGACGTAGAGCTTCGGCTCAGTGCCGGTGGTGTGAGTTATATCGATTTTGACCACAGCGACCTTGATATGGCGGTATTCTTCGGAGATCAGCCGCTGGAGAACGTAGAGTCCCACCTGGTCCATCGTTCGGTGGTTGTACCGGTATGTAGTCCCCGGCTACTTGAGAATGAGGAACCGATGACTACGGCGCGGGACCTGACTAAACAGACTCTTATTCATGTTACCAGCCGGCGCAATGAATGGATGCGATTACTGCGCCAGGGTGGTGTGAGTATGGCCGGTCATGAGAAGGGATTATCTTTTTCCAGTACCCAGTTGGCACTGGGTGCCGCTCTGGAAGGGCTGGGTATCGCCCTGTCGGACCGGGAGTTGATTAGCCGGGAATTGCAGTATGGTCAGTTGGTGGTGCCTGTTGATCTGGAGCTGATAACCGGTAAAGCGTTCTATCTTATTTATCCTAAAGGACGGCAATTAACCTATGGTATGCGGGTGTTCCGTGATTGGTTGCTGGACACTATGGGACTAAATGGGGATAACCGGACGGAATAAACATAACCAGCCTTCGCAGAAAGGCTGGTTATAATCTTATAGGCTGTTACAGGGGGACTGTTGTCAGGTGATTATCCCAGGCGGGATTTATTGCCTGCGGTAACCGGGTGCTCAGCCCTGTTTGCAGGTTATGCCGGGAGCAGTGCCCTGCTCCCGTTGTAATCAGGAATTCTGCCGGGCTGCTGGTGGCGGTTACACCACATCCGTCCCTGCTTTTGATTGCGGAATGGAAGCTATCGTTATGCAGGTCCCAGAAGGTAATCAGGTTGCCCCGTGGCGCGGAAACGGCGACAAAGCGTCCGCTCTGGTCGAAGCGGCTACTGCCACAGTAGCGTTTCATCGCCAGATTGATCGGTTCGGGTGCAGGCAGCAGTTTAATTGGCTGGCCTTGCCGGTGCACTGCAACCAATGGCGGATTCTGTTCTCTACCCCCCTGATACTGGAGCGCTATTGCGGTCTCTCCCGCAGCGTTACAGTCCAGATGGCGAATGCTTAGCTGGTGGTTTTCTGCAGGCAGCAACTGCTGTTCGAGCAGTTGCCCTGAAATGAGGTCGATAGCGGCCAGTGATGGCTGCATTGAGTCCAGGTTGAGTTTTTCCCTGCCGTGATCGGGATGGGTCAGAATACCACCATTGGCGACCATCAGGCGGTTAGTGCCTGGTATGAGCCTGAGTTCATGGGGGCCGATACCGTAAGACTGAGTGTCGGTCACGATAGCAAAGCCTTGCTCAATATCACGTACTACAATGCGGCCCTGGCCATCGGCCAGATTATTCTCAGGCACTATCAGGTAGCGGCCGTCTTCGCTAAAGATACCGTGGCCAAAGAAATGCCGCCCCGGCGCGGCTGCTATACGCTCCACCAGCTGACCGCTGCTGTAGTCGACGATATCGATGAAAGTTCCGGGTCGACGGGCAATACAGGCCAGCAGTGTGCGCTGAGGATGGGCTGCGACATGATGTGCCCGATCAGGTAAAGGGTGATCGAGTAGCACACTGCCGTCCCTGCCCATAAGGTACAGATGATAGTTGCCCTGCTTATCTTTCGCCGCGGAAGTAAATAGCGGTTTATCCCGGGCCAGGGTTAAGCCGGGCAATAAAGTGGAACCGGCCAGCAGCTGGCAAAACCGGCGTCGTTTAATCTCCATCACGGCTATTAAACCCCAGTTGAATATTGAGCGGTTGCATCGCTGTGGATAACTTCTGGTGAAGTTCTTTCAGTTCGTCACTAACCTGCTGTAGCTGTTCAGCGGAAGTACCTTGTCCTAACTGTTGGATCAGGGGCGAAGGAACCGCCTGCAGCTGTTGATCGAGTATTACAAAGTGCTGTTCAATAGCATTGGCAAGCTGGGTAGCACCCTGGTTTGCCAGCAGTTGCTTAACGTTAAAAGACTTCGTGCCGCTGTAGAGATGATGCAGGGCTGCAACATTGAGCCTGATATTTTGCAATGAGCGCTCACTGCGCCATGATTCAGTGCGTTTAGCGCGGATTTTTCTCTCTTTGCCCTCTGCCTTGCTCCCGCCAAGCGGCCGCAGGATCTTCAGGTCCCGGATGACTTCGACCGGCTCTACCAACGATTTCATCATATCCACCGCGGCCTCCTGATGATCGTCGTAGTAGCTGTCAGGATCGCCGGCGTTGTATATCGAATCAGAGAAGTCTTGCCATTCCCTGACAGTGGCACTGGCGTTTGCTGCGATGTAAGAAGCGATAGCGCTGTTTAGCTGGCACTTGTAGCTATTACCTTTGAAGTCGGTAACCTCGTCGCTGCTGAATAACAATCGCTCTACAGCCGGTAGACCTTTTACCCCGATGCTCGCCCTGTGGAAATAGTCAGGCTGCAGGGTTTCAGGGTCTTGCGCCCGAAGCAGGCTGTTCAGCTGCTTTCCGATCAGGTTTTTCTTGTCCGGCCAGAACTGCATGCTGAAATTTCGCATCAGCTTCTCGATTGGGCCAAACTGGACATGCTGAATACCCTGCCAGGCGCTCATGGTGTTATGGAATGCACGGCGTGTCTGTTGCAGGTGTTCTGCATCAGGAGCTAAGCATAGCGCTTTGCTGCGCATCTCGAGTTCAGCACTGGTTTGTTGTAGCGCCTGGTAGCGGGGCAGTATGTGTTGCTTGATCTGAGCTGAATTCAGTTGTTGCCATTGTTCAGATGTTGGCGCTGCGTGCAGAGAGCCGGCACCTACAATTAACAGGCTTGCCAGCGTCAGAATTGGCCATAAACTGGCGGCTTGGTTTTTCATAGGGACTCCAGAAACTGAATCAGGTTAGTTCTATCCATTTTACTCATCTTGATTACCTGTTGTCGGGCAGGTTCTGCTTCGCCGCCGTGCCAGAGGATCGCTTCCATCAGGTTACGCGCCCGACCGTCATGTAGAAACTGAGTATGGCCATTGACCGCTTTAGTCAGGCCGATACCCCAAAGCGGAGGTGTGCGCCACTCGCTCCCGCTGGCTGCAAATTCCGGGCGATTATCCGCCAGGCCTTCGCCCATATCGTGTAACAACAGGTCGCTGTATGGCCAGATAAGCTGTTCAGATTGCTCCGGTATATCAGTGTGCTTCGTGGTAACGAATTTCGGCTGGTGACAACCAACGCATCCGCTTTGGTAAAACAGCTTCTTTCCGGCCAGCACTTCCGGCTGGCTGGCATTGCGCCGCGCCGGTACCGCAAGGTTGCGGGTGTAGAATAATACCAGATCCAGCATCTGCGCACTGGCTTCCCGGTTACCCTGCGCCGGGGTATCGCCATTCGGTTGCTGCAGACACCGGCTTTGCTGCGAGGTGCAGTCACCGTAGGGATCTGACCGGGTTGGTGTTGATATACCTATATCACCATTGAAAGCGCCGTTGTTCTGCTGATGCAAGGTCGGATTACCCGCTTTCCAACCAAAGCGACCGGTAACAACGGTCTGTTTACTGCTATCCCAGACCCGGTTGGTGCGACCGGATATTCCGTCACCGTCACTATCGTCCGGATCCGCTAATGTCAGCAAATCCTGTTCGCTGATTGCTTCCAGTAATCCCAGCCCGATCATAGGTGGAGCAATCCTTGGCGAGAGCATAGTATCCGGATGCAGCGGACCATATTGGGTATCAGTTATAGTGTACTCAGGTTTGCGTAGTACGACCGTTGAGCCATCGGTAAAGTTAACCGGCAGATCGGTATAACTGATCTGCATTCTGCCTTCTGCGGGCATACCTGTGACGGCGAAGTCCTGCAGCTGGCCTCCATAAGTCGGCTCAGGTACAACACCTATCCGGTTGTTTTTCAGTTGAATTTCTTGTTCTGTTGTCTGCGGCGGAATGCTTAGCCGCAAAAACATTGAGATCGCATTATCTTCAGGCCAGTTATTCTGCGGTGTGTGGCCCCGGCCATCCTGCTGATGACAGCGTTCACAGGAGCGGGCGTTATAGAGTGGTCCTAAACCGTCACTGGCGGTGGTTGAAGATGGTGATGAAACCCACAGCTTACGAAAAATGCTATTGCCCAGCTGGAAGTTAAGCTGATGGTCAAATTCCATATTGGCTGCGGGGTGGGAAAAGGCATTACGGTCAGCCTTGTTAAAATGTGTGGTGGCTCCACCCTGCATCACCTCACCGGTTTCGGCAGCTACGAATTGCCGGGCAGGTGACAGATCATAATCCGCGGCAGTAACGCTCCCGTGGAGACTCAGGAGCAAAGCTGCAGTCAGAGTACCGATGATGCAAAGTGGTTGTGCCATGGTTTATCCAGTTAGATTGAAAGGGTTATTGCAATACGGCAGTCGGGTTATCCAGGCTATCTGAACCTTCCAGCTCGATGTTATCCAGCTTCAGAACCGCAATAACATTTTCGATCGCTTTGGTTTCAGATTTCAGGGCATCAACAAAGTCCTGTACAACCTGATTACCTGATTTGTTGCCTTCAGCGATAAGTACATCGAAAGTTTCACCTTGTGCCGCGCGATCAACCATTACCTGAGCGGCAGCTTCAGTCTGGTCGAGCTTAGTACGAAGATTCTGGTCTACTACAGTTGCCTGAGCTGCGACATAATCAGACAGGCTAGGGCCTGAAACCTGAGTGCCGTTGACCCGGGTATAGCTACCCAGGTAGACGTTTTTAATACCCTTCGCATCGTAGTAGTGGGACCAGTGAGTGTTATCTGAGAAGCAATCATGTTCTTCTTCAGGGTCGTGCAGCATCAGGCCCAGTTTGGTACGTTCGCCAGCCAGCTCGCCATAGGCCAGGCTACCAATGCCGGTCAGGATCGTAGCGATAGCACCCTGCTCGCCTTTTTCGATAAGAGCCTTTCGAGCAGCACCGTCTTCTTTCCAGTTGCCTACCATCTCCTGCAGATCTGTAATCAGCAATGTCGTTGCCGCTTGCAGATAGTCACGGCGACGATCGCAGTTGCCGTTGGTACAATTTTCCAGGCTGAAATCGGTCGCCGGACGGTTACCCGCACCCGGATTAGTGCCATTCAGATCCTGGCCCCAGAGCAGGAATTCGATCGCATGGTAGCCACTAGCTACGTTCGACTCGATACCATCCACTTCGTGCAAGGTTTCAGACAACAGGGCTGGAGTAATTTTAGTCGCGTCAATCTTTACGCCACCGACGGTCAGGGTTGTGCTGGCAATGATGTTGGCGGTGTACTGTTCGTTTTCATCGGATTCATCACCATAGCTGCCGGCATCGACATAATCGATCAGACCTTCATCCAGCGGCCAGGCATTGACCCGACCTTCCCAGTCATCAACGATCGCATTACCGAAACGGTACGCTTCTGATTGCTGATAAGGCGCGCGGGCTGCGGTCCAGGCAGAACGTGCCTGATTCAGCGTTTGCTGGGTAGGGTTATTAAGAAAAGCGTTAATACTCTGCTGCAGATCTTTAGCAGTAATCAGAGAGTCTTCATAGGTTGCAAAGGCTATATCTGCATAAGTGTTAAGAACAGCGTCAGCGGATGGCTGAGTTGCGGCACTAACACTGCTGGCTACAAGAGCGCTGACTATAGCAATAGGTGTGAATAATGATTTGATCTGCATTACCGGTATTCCTGTTACGTGAGTAAATTGTTGCGCTGGATCTTAATGCAAACAAGAATGATTCGCAATACGAGTCTGTCATTGAGTTGTCCTCGCTCAATATTTCACCATTATGGTATGCTAACCAATGAGTCTGTATTGGTCCGAATATCTTCCGGTGCTGTCTGTATGGCAGACTCTTAACAGGGAATGTTGGAAGGAGTGTTTAAGGAAAGACCATGGCAGTCCCCTCATATCCCATCACGCGAATTCTGACTATGCGGTTTATTCAAACAGCAGGCGTTGTCTCGTGTTTTTTTGGGATGCTGTCGCATTCTGTGGCTGTTGATGCCCGGGATGATCTGGCGCAGTTATCACTGGAAGCGCTAATGAGCGTTGACGTCAAAGTGACCTCCCTGAATAAGCGAGAACAGTCGCTTTCTGAAACCCCGGCCGCCGTCTATGTGATTGATCATGAGATGATTCAGCGCTCGACCGCCCGCAGCCTGCCGGAGTTGTTGCGAAGCGTACCTGGTATGTCGGTGGCTAAATTTGGTGCTCTCGATTATGCGATTAGCGCCCGTGGCTTTAATGAATTCTTTACTAACAAGCTATTGGTCATGGTCGATGGCCGCAGTGTATATAACCCGATAAATTCAGGCGTCTATTGGGATGAGCTGGATATGTCGCTGCAGCGAATCGAGCGTATTGAAGTCATTCGTGGACCGGGAGGGGCGATATGGGGGGCAAACGCGGTCAACGGCATTATCAATATTATTACCCGCAAAGCCGATGCAGATGCGGGGCAAGGCATCTATTTAAATCAGAGCGATAAAGAAAACCGATTTGGCGAATTCTACGCGAATGGTCGTTGGCAGGAGGCCGATTGGCGTATCGATGGCCGGGTCACCGAGAATGCTGACTACGGGGATGATGAAGAGGCTTTGCAACTTAGCGGCAGGGTTGACTGGAATCTTCCCGATACTGAAGCAACCCTGCAATATGGTATAACTCATACTCGAAATGAAGCCTATAACTGGGTTTATGAACCCTGGCCAGTGGCGGCAGAAAGCACGATAGATGCCAGCAAGAGAGTTACCGACTTTTACGTGCAGGGGGAATACACCTACGCACTGAGTCCGCTGCAGACTCAGACGGTAAAAGCTTACTGGCAACATAATCAGCGGGATGATTTTCAACTGGATATTGAGTATGACATTCTGGATGTGGAGCTGCGGCGTAATTTTGTAATGAGTAGACAGAATCTTGTCTACGGTGGGGGAATCCGCTATTACACCGATCAGCTTCAGAATCGATTTGCTGAAGATTACTGGGTCTTAGGAGGATATAACAGCGATGATTCTGATATTACAAATACAACCTACAACCTGTTTATCAGCGATGAGATAAGCTTCGACTGGGGTCGCCTGAACCTGGGGCTTAAGGCTGAGTATACAGATTATAGTGGTTTAGAATGGCTGCCTTCAATGAGGGCTGCTATTCCACTCATGAGCGATCATTTTTTCTGGATTGCGCTGAGTCGCAGCGTGGTTCAGCCTTCGCGCACGTATTTGACGATCGACTATCTTGATGGTTACTACTTCGACGACTTTTATGAAGAATCTTACATAGTAAAAGCCAACCCCGGTTTTGATACTGAAAAAGTGACTGCCTTCGAGCTGGGCTTAAAAGGCCAGTTTCAGAGATTAAGTCTGCAATATGATCTGAACGCTTTCTATAATCGTTACGATGACCATTATGGCTTGGAGCAACTCGGCTACAGTTATTATGGCGATTTTGATTCCTTTGAATTGCAGCCGCAGAACCGTATTACGGCATTCGCTTATGGCTTCGAAACCAGTTTGCGTTACCAACCGGATATGCGCACTAATCTGGGCTTGAGTTACTCCCTGGTTAAGATCGATGAGGACCTGGAAACAGGGTCAACCGCTATCGATACGGTATTGTTTGATGAAGGTGCCACTTCGAAGCATCAGCTGGTGTTGTGGGCCGATCGTCAAATTACAAACCGTTTACTTCTGAGTGCACAGCTGCGTAAGGCAAGCGCCCTTTCAGATCCATACTATGGTGATCTGAAGTTAGAGCCCGTACTGGATCTGGCTGCCCGCTATCAGGTGACACCTGATGTTGAGTTTAATCTGGCAATATCCAATCTCACCTATACTTATAAAGAAGAGATTGTTTTTGGTCTGCCGCAACAGCGGGAGTTGTGGCTGGGTGTAGGGATAACTTTCTAAAAAAACAGCCAGCATATGCTGGCTGCTTTGTTTTTCATGTCGTCAAATTAACTGGCCAGATAGCTCTCCAGCTCGTCGGCGCCGCCGATCAGCTCACCATTGATGAAAATCTGAGGCGTTGTGCCCCGACCACTTATAGCCGTCAGAGAACTGTAACTGACGCCATTACTGCCCAGCTCAATCACTTCAAAGTTAAAGCCTTTTTCTGTCAGCAGTTTCTTGGCGCGGACGCAGTGTGGGCAGCCGGGCTTAGTTAATACACTGACTTTTGCAGGCTGCTCAGCATTCGGATTAATATACTCCAGCATAGTATCGGCATCGGATACCTGGAACGGGTCGCCTGGCAGGTCGGGTTCGATAAACTGTTTCTCTATTACGCCATCTACTACCAGCATTGAGTAGCGCCAGCTACGGTCGCCGAATCCGAGAACATCTTTATTGACCAGCATCTCCATGCCTTTGCTGAACTCTCCGCTGCCATCCGGGATAAAGGTAATGTTGTCTGCCTGCTGATCCGTCTGCCATGCATTCATCACAAAGGTATCGTTAACGGACAGGCAGATGATTGCATCGATACCTTCCTTAGCAAATACCGGCGCCAGTTCGTTATAACGTGGCAGGTGGGTAGTAGAGCAGGTTGGCGTGAATGCACCCGGTAGAGCGAACAGGATGACCTTCTTGCCAGCAAACAGCTCATCACTGGTGATATCGACCCACTGGTTATCCTGCTGGGTGTGAAAGGTTACCTGTGGAACTTTCTGGCCTTCGCGATTAGTAAGCATCTGTTTTTCCTTTGTCTTGGCTGTTGATTCGATGGAGTAATGATGACTCAGGTCTTGAGATAATAGAAATTAATTAAATATAGTTACTCGATAGATTTTAGCTAATCGCGGTGATTTGCTATCGAATCGAGATAAATATCGGCTCATTACTAATAGCTGGTTTTTATCTGATGCAGATGCTGGAAAGATTAGTGCTAATCCCTTAGAGTTTGGCCGTTTTTCAGATAGATCCTCTTTATATGTTGTTTTGGAATTAATGATGCAGATCTCCCATCCCCTGGCGCAGGCTTTCTACAGTAACTTTCTGGGTAATTCTCCGGCCTGGTATAAGCTGATAATTCTTGCTTTTCTGATCGCTAATCCTCTGATCATGATGGTTGCAGGTCCCGTTGTGGCGGGGTGGGTTCTGATATTTGAATTTATCTTTACCCTGGCGATGGCGCTCAAGTGCTACCCACTGCAGCCCGGAGGCCTGCTGGCGATGGAAGCGGTGGTCATTCATCTGACAGAGCCGTTGAGTGTATACAAAGAAGTAGCGGCAAATCTGCCGGTGATCCTGTTGCTGATGTTTATGGTGGCCGGTATCTACTTTATGAAAGGGATGCTGTTGTATGTCTTCACCAAGTTGCTGCTGAATGTGCGCAATAAAGCAGTACTGTCACTGCTGTTTACTCTTATGGGAGCAGTTCTTTCTGCGTTTCTCGATGCCCTGACGGTGACTGCAGTGCTGATAAGCGCCGGCGTTGGCTTTTATTCCGTATATCACCGGGTAGCTTCGGGCCGTCGGCCGGAAGATGACCATGATCATTCTAATGATGATCACCTGAAGGATGAGCATCGGACCGAACTGGAGCAGTTCCGGTCTTTCCTGCGTAGTTTGCTGATGCATGGCGCGGTGGGCACTGCGCTGGGTGGTGTGAGTACGCTGGTGGGCGAACCGCAGAACCTGTTGATCGGCGAGAAGATGGGCTGGCACTTTGTCGATTTCTTTCTCTACGTCGCGCCGGTCTCAATTCCGGTTCTGTTTTGCGGCCTGTTGACGACTCTGGTGCTGGAAAAGACCGGTTGGTTCGGCTATGGCGTGGATATACCACCGCCGGTACTGCGTATTCTGCAACAGTTTGATCAGGTGCAGCAGGCTAAGCAAAGCTGGAAGGACAAAGCGGAACTCTATGTACAGTTCATCGTGGCGGCCTTTCTGATTCTGGCGCTGGCTTTCCATCTGGCTGAAGTGGGCATAATTGGTCTGACAGTGATCATTCTGGTGACCAGTTTCAACGGTATCACAGAGGAGCACCGGATTGGCCGTGCCTTTGAAGAGGCGCTGCCTTTCACTGCCCTGCTGGTGGTGTTCTTCACTATTGTTTCGGTGATCCATGAACAGCATCTGTTTACACCGATTATTGAATGGGTATTGAACCAGGACTTGCGCAGCCAGCCGGCGATGTTCTTTATTGCCAACGGCCTGCTTTCAGCGATCAGTGATAATGTGTTTGTGGCGACGGTGTATATCAACGAGGTGGCAGATGCCTTTAAGGCAGGCCGTATCGATCGTGAGCATTTCGATACACTGGCTATAGCGATTAATACCGGAACGAACCTGCCCAGTGTTGCGACTCCTAACGGCCAGGCTGCATTTCTATTCCTGCTGACTTCTGTGGTCGCGCCACTGGTGCGCCTCTCCTATATGCGTATGGTAATTATGGCCCTGCCCTATACCATCGTACTCAGTATTTCCGGCTTGCTGGCAGTTATCTATCTGATTTGATCAGTAGCCGCCACAGCTGCTGCAGCAAAGAAGGCTTCGCTGTACCACCCACAACCGGTTGAGCCCGTTACTGCTGCCGGCGGGCCTCCCTTCTTTCCCATGCAGCATTTGCCCTTATTGCATACCGGGCATGCTGACTTCCACTTAGCTGAGTTGTGCGAAGGCTGCTGCCTTTACCGGCTCGATCTTGATGACTGGCTTTAGGCGAACTGCACATAGGGCTATCCTCTTAAATCGATAGCTCTGGTATGTGACAGCGGCCTGAAATCTGCCTGAAAGTGCTTTATTTCATAGGTGTTGGCCGGAACAGGCGTAAACGGTTGGCATTAGTTACTACAGTGACCGATGAGAAGGCCATAGCTGCACCGGCGATAACGGGGTTAAGCAGTAAGCCTGTGAGTGGGAACAGAACTCCTGCCGCAACCGGAATCCCCAGGCTGTTGTAGATAAAGGCGCCAAACAGGTTTTGTCTGATATTGCGCAGGGTCGCGCGGGACAGCTCAATTGCGTCGGGGACCGAATGCAGAGAATTTCGGATCAGTACCATATCAGCGCTCTCAATCGCGACATCGGTGCCGTTACCGATGGCAAACCCTGTATCGGCCTGGGCCAGCGCGGGAGCATCATTGATTCCGTCTCCGGTCATGCCGACCACCCTGCCCTGTGCCTGTAACTCTGTTACTTTACCGGCTTTATCGGCGGGCATCACTTCGGCAATAAAGTTATCCACACCAACCTGGTGAGCTACTGCAGCGGCGGTCTGACGGTTGTCCCCGGTCAGCATGATGACCTCTATACCGCGCTGCTGCAGACGGTGGATGGCAGCTGCGGAATCTTCACGAATTGGATCGGCGATAGCAATAAGGCCCAGCAGTGTTGAGTTTGCTGCAACATAGATTGGAGTCTGGGCAGCTGTTGCCATGGTGCTGGCCTGCTCATCCATCGTCTGGCTGGCAATGCCCTGCTCCTGCATAAAGGCCTTGTTACCAAGTACAACTTTTTTATTGGCGAGGGTTCCGCTGATACCCCGCCCGGTATGGGCATGGAAGTCTGATACCGGGAGCAGGCTGAGTTGTTGTTCCGTTGCGGCGTTGATCATTGCTTCCGCAAGGGGATGTTCTGAGGCGGCTTCAAGCGAAGCTGCTAATTGTAGTAAGCGGTTATTATCGTCATCGACAGCAATAAGCTGCGTTACTTTTGGCGCGCCTTCGGTGATTGTGCCGGTCTTATCCAGAATCAGGGTGTCGATTTTTGAGGCGGTTTGCAGTGCCTGGCCATTGCGGATCAGGATGCCGTATTCTGCGGCTTTACCGACCCCTACCATCACCGACATCGGCGTTGCCAGCCCCAGTGCGCATGGGCAAGCGATAATCAGTACGGTGGTGGCTGTCACCAGCATGTAAGCCAGCTGCGGCTCCGGACCGAACAGGTACCACAGCAACGCGGTGAAAATACTGATAATGATAACGGTCGGGACAAAGATTCCGGCAATGGTATCTGCGAGACGAGATATCGCAGGTTTGCTGGCCTGCGCCTGTTTAACCATATCAATAATCCGGCTAAGCGCGGTTTCACTGCCAACCTTCTCTGCGACAACCAGCAAACTACCTGACTTATTCAGGGTGCCTCCTGTGATGAGATCGCCCGGTTGCTTGCTGACCGGAACAGGTTCTCCGGTCAGCATCGATTCATCCACCAGACTTTGCCCTTCCAGTACCTGGGCATCGACCGGGATCTGTTCGCCGGGACGGATACGCAGTACATCGTTTTTGATAACCAGATCCAGCGGCAGATCCTGCTCTTTATCGTTGCGGATCACACGGGCGGTTTTAGGTTGCAGGTTAAGCAGCCGTTCGACCGCTTCCGAAGTTCGCCCGCGAGCGCGGATCTCCAGTGCCAGGCCGAAGTTGATCAGGCCGATAATCATCGCCGCGGCTTCAAAATAAACGTGCCGGGAGCCTGCCGGCAGCATTTCGGGAAACAGCACTACAGCACTGGAGAACAGCCAGGCGCTACCAGTGCCCAGCGCAATCAGGGTATCCATCGTGGCGCTGCGGTTGCGCAGTGCGGCCCAGGCTCCGGTAAAAAAATGGCGACCGGGAAACAGTAGGATCAGCAGGGTAAGCAGGCCGACACTGCCCCAGAGTATCTGGTCCTGAGGGGTGCGAACGCTCATTTCAGCCATAAAAAAACCGGCAATCATCAGCGGTATACCGAGGCCTAAAGCAAGAGCCGCATTGATCAGATGCTGCCTGTATTGCTTAGCATCCTGCGCTTTCTGACGGGCCCTGTCTTCTGCTTCATTACTGGCCAGGTGGGCACGGTAGCCGATCTCCGCCAGGGCGTTTATCAGGTCATCGTTGCTGATCTTGCCTTCAACATTCAGGCGACGCTGGGGGAAATCAACCAGCGCCTGATCGACATCGGGCAGCTGATTGATGCCGGTCTCAATCTTCTTAACGCAGCCGGCGCAGGAAACATTTTCCAGAATCAATGTTGTGGTCATTGCCCTACCTCAGAGAAATCATTAATCATTGTCTATAAGGTTAGAGCTTCCTGCTACTGTAAGGTCAAACTTTTTGTGATGAATATTTGATTTCTATCACATTCACAGGGAACCTATAGCGATGATGATGTTCACAGCCGAATATGAAACTGAATAAATTCACCGCATTACTGCTGATGTTGCTACTGGCCTGGGGGCCAGCGATCAGTGCTGTCGTGCTTTCCGATAGCGTCCCGACAGATCGGGTGATGACCAGTATCACAATGCCAGGTGCTGCGATGCTGGATATGCAGCAGTGCGGTGATAGTTGTGAAATGTCTGAAGCTCCTTGTGGTGAAGGTTGCATGCCGGATCCGGGATGCTGCGTTCAGGTATCAGCAGCTATCTATCTACCGGCGGAGCTGGTGGTATACAGTGACAGACAGGGCCCGGGAAATAACCGTTCAGCTGCCAGTTACAGTTTTCTGCAGTATCATCTGATCTATCACCCTCCCCGGCAATCCGCCGTTTCCTGATCGTCGACGCTGAGATAGATGCTTAGATAAGTACTTTGATCAACAATATGTCGACATGAAATTCTGATTATCTGATCTAGGTATAAACACTGCCGAACTAATGTGCAGCTAATATGCAACTACAGCAAGGTATAGCGATGAATATATCCCAGGCGGCGAAGGCAACAGGCCTGAGCAGTAAAACCATTCGTTACTATGAGCAGCAGGGTATTATCCCGGCCGCTCAAAGGACGGCGAACGGTTACCGTTTCTACGGTACATCACAACTGGAGATGCTGAGCTTCATCAAGCGGGCGCGTGGTATGGGGTTCTCTCTGGAGCAGAGCCGTGAGCTGTTGCAGCTGTCCCGTGACCCCGCGCGCACCAGCGCCGAAGTTAAGCAAAAAGCTGAGCAACATATTGATCAGATAGATCAGCAGATAGAACAGTTACAACAGATGCGGGCGGTACTGAGTGCCGCGGCAGAGCATTGCCGTGGCGATGAAAATGCCGAATGCCCGATTCTGGACCAATTAAATGGCAGCAGAGATGAACAACGGGTCTCTCTGTCTGAGGAATGATGATGAAAAAAATATTTTTGCCGGTAATGGCTTTTTTGGTGAGTCTGTCTTTTTATAGTTTGTCTTTTAATAGCTATGCCGGCGACCCGGTATGGCTGGATAACAAAACCGATCAGCAATATGAGATAACCGTTTATCGCAGTGCCAGTTGCGGCTGCTGTAAGGGCTGGATCAGCCACCTTAAAGAGCATAATTTTAGTGTTAAAGATATCACCGTAAATGATGTGACTCCCCATAAAACGCGGTTGGGAGTGCCGGCGCAAGCAACTTCCTGCCATACCGCTGAAGTGAACGGCAAAGCGATAGAGGGACATGTCCCGGCGCAGGACATTAAACGCTTACTCGCCTCTGAGAATAATATTCGCCTGTTGGCGGTACCGGGTATGCCATCCGGCGGTCCGGGTATGGACATGCCAGGAGCGCGTCGCGATGACTTCACGGTGTTTGCTGTTGATGAAAATAACAAGGTCGGCACGTATAACGAATACAGCGGGTATTAAGCATCATGACCGGTTCAGGACTATTTTCAGGACTACTGCGTAGAGGTTTGCTTGTGTTGGCTGTGGCGGCGACGGTGCTGTTAAGCGGCTGCAGTGACGGTGAGCCCAAGGTCGATGGACGCTGGTATACCCAGTCTCAGGTCGATAACGGTAAGTCATTGTTTCTGGCCCAATGCGCCAGCTGTCATGGTGCTGCGGCTCAGGGAACGCCTGATTGGAATAAGCCGCTGGCCAATGGCAAATATCCACCGCCGCCGCTGAATGGTAAGGCGCACGCCTGGCACCATCCATTGAAGGGGCTGAAGCAGACGATTCAGATCGGTGGTATCCCTCTCGGCGGCACAATGCCCGCGTTTGGCGAGAAACTATCGGAAGCGGATCAGGAAGCGGTGATCAGTTACTTCCAGAGTAAGTGGCCAGCAGCGACCTATCGGGCCTGGCTGGACCGGGGAGGCTTGAAATAGGGTAAAGGACTATCTGAAGGGTAAAGGACTTCCTGCTATGTCTTCTACAGAGCGATTTTTTGGTTTCATGGAACTACTCAGATGGTTATTTGTGTGCAGTTTTGATTCCAATTAGATCAAAAAATGTGCAGCTAAAGTTGACAGGAAGGTCAAAAAACAGGGATCATCGCCGGTTTTCAAACCGGCCCCCCAAGGGCGAAAGGCAGAGTTATGGTCAATAAAGTTTATCTGAGTGCGCAGGATCTGTTGGAAGATTCCTACCGCCTGGCACTGGAAGTATTTAATAGCGGTTTCCGTCCAGACTTTATTGTCGGTGTCTGGCGTGGCGGCACACCGGTCGGTATTGCGGTGCAGGAGCTGCTGGACTACATGGATGTGAAAACCGACCATATTTCTATCCGCACATCTTCTTACACTGGCATCGGCACCCGCAATAAAGAGGTGCGGGTACACGGCCTGGATTACCTGATCCGTAACGTCAATCAGCCTGATTCGTTGCTGATTGTGGATGATGTGTTTGATACCGGGCTGAGCATTAAGGCAGTGATCGATACCCTGAAAGATAAGGCGCGCCTTAACACGCCTCACGATATTCGTATCGCCACGCCCTGGTTCAAGCCTGCGAACAATAAGACCGAACTGGAACCGGACTATTACCTGCATAAATCGGAAGACTGGTTGGTGTTTCCCCATGAACTGAACGGTCTGAGCCGCGAAGAAGTGGTCGCCAACAAGCCGGGACTGCAAGCTATATTCGATGACTACGGTGTCTGATAAAAACTGAATCAAGATGAAAAAGCCCGCAATATGCGGGCTTTTCTTTTTTTGGGATGACTTCAATAGGGTGAGTTCAACGGAAATTGTTCCGGGCCTCAGCTGGCAATACAAGCCTCCAAATATTAAAGCCGGGGTTGCGGAGGACCACAAAGTTTAATGCGTTGATATATGAAAGGTCATCGTGACGAGGGATGAATTGTATGTATACAGATTTTTTGTCTAAAAAATAGACAGCGCGTAACAAAAATGCAGCTTAATGCTGGTATTTTGGTTGTAAATAACAGTCAAACTGGCCGTAAAACAATAATATCGTTCATGAATTCTCGTAAAAGTAATTTTATTGTTCAAAGTATCTACAATTGCCAGAGAATCTAGTATAATCTCGCGCAATTTACGGCCCATACTATTGAGTGATGAAATGGCAGACTTATCCCACTACCGAAATATTGGTATTTTCGCCCACGTTGACGCGGGTAAAACTACTACCACAGAACGTATCCTGAAACTGACTGGTAAGATCCATAAGACCGGTGAGGTTCACGATGGTGAATCTACGACCGACTTCATGGAACAGGAAGCTGAGCGAGGAATTACTATCCAGTCAGCGGCGATCACCACTTTCTGGAAAGATCACCGCATGAACATCATCGATACTCCAGGACACGTTGACTTCACTGTTGAAGTTTACCGTTCCCTGAAAGTACTGGATGGTGGTGTTGGTGTATTCTGTGGTTCTGGTGGTGTTGAGCCTCAGTCAGAAACTAACTGGCGTTATGCAGATGAGTCGGGCGTTTCCCGTATCATCTTCGTAAACAAGCTGGACCGTATGGGCGCTGACTTCATGCGCGTTGTTGACCAGGTTGAGAACGTACTGGCTGCGAAGCCATTAATTATGGTTCTTCCTATCGGCCGTGAAGAGGACTTCGTCGGTGTTGTTGACCTGTTAACTCGCCAGGCTTTCGTTTGGGATGATACTGGTCTGCCTGAAAACTTCACTGTTCAAGACATCCCTGCCGACATGGTAGAAGACGTTGAAATGTACCGTGAGCAGTTAATCGAAACAGCGGTAGAGCTGGATGACGATCTGATGATGGCCTACATGGACGGTGAAGAGCCTTCTATGGAAGACATCAAGCGTTGTATTCGTAAGGGTACTCGCGAACTTACATTCTTCCCAACTTACTGTGGTTCTGCATTTAAAAACAAAGGCATCCAGCTTATTCTTGATGCGGTTGTAGATTACCTGCCAAGCCCAACAGATGTTATCCCACAAGACCTGACGGATGAGATGGGTGAGGCAACTGGTGAAGTTGCTACTGTTTCCACTGATGAGCCTTTCCGTGCACTGGCATTTAAGATCATGGATGACCGTTTCGGCGCCCTGACCTTTATTCGTGTTTACTCGGGTGTGCTGAAGAAAGGCGATACGATTCTTAACTCGTTCACAGGTAAAACTGAACGTATTGGTCGTATGTGTGAAATGGAAGCCGACGAGCGTAAAGAGCTGGATACAGCTCAAGCCGGTGACATCATTGCAATCGTAGGTATGAAAAACGTTCAGACTGGTCACACTCTGTGTGATCCTAAGCACGAATGTACTCTTGAAGCCATGGTATTCCCTGAGCCAGTAATCTCCATTGCAGTTACACCTAAAGATAAAGGTGGAGCTGAGAAAATGGGTATCGCTATTGGTAAGATGGTTGCAGAAGATCCTACTTTCGTTGTTGAAACTGACGAAGATTCTGGTGAGACCATCCTGAAAGGTATGGGCGAACTGCACCTGGACATCAAAGTAGACATCCTGAAGCGTACTTACGGCGTAGAGCTGGAAGTTGGTCAGCCACAGGTTGCATACCGTGAGACTATTACTCAGCCGCTTGAAGACTCTTACACTCACAAGAAGCAGTCTGGTGGTTCTGGTCAGTTTGGTAAGATCGACTACCGTATTAAGCCGGGCGAGCAGAACACTGGCTTTACGTTCACCTCTACGGTTGTTGGTGGTAACGTACCTAAGGAATTCTTCCCGGCTATCGAGAAGGGCTTCAAGGGCATGATGGATACAGGTCCGCTGGCGGGCTTCCCTGTACTGGACGTTGAAATCGAGCTGTACGATGGTGGCTTCCACGCGGTTGACTCCTCTGCTGTAGCATTCGAAATCGCTGCGAAAGGTGCTTTCCGTCAGTCCATGCCTAAAGCGGGTCCACAGCTGCTGGAGCCGGTCATGAAGGTTGATGTGTTTACTCCGGAAGATCACGTTGGTGATGTTATCGGTGACCTTAACCGTCGTCGTGGCATGATCTTAGGTCAGGAAGCTGCAGGTTCAGGTGTTCGTATTAAAGCTGACGTGCCTCTGTCTGAGATGTTCGGTTACATCGGATCCCTGCGTACTATGACGTCTGGTCGTGGTCAGTTCTCTATGGAATTTGCACACTACTCTGCATGCCCTAACTCTGTTGCAGACAAAGTTATTGCTGAAGAGAAAGAGCGTAAAGCTAACAAGTAATTGTTGCTGAGGCTCTAGTGAAAAAGCCCGCTTAACGCGGGTTTTTTTGTGCCTGAGTTAACGGGATGCACTTTCTGCATGCCGCTTATCCCTGAGAATCAGTTGCCGATAAGGTAATCGCAGAAGAGAAAGAGCGTAAAGCTAACAAGTAACCATTACTTAGTTGCTTGATAAAAAGCCTGCTCAATGCAGGCTTTTTTGTGCCTGTGAATCAGGTAACTATATGCGAATATCTTTCACTACATGCCTTGCCGCTTACCCCTTGGAGTCAGTTGCTGAGAAGGTGATCGCAGAAGAGGACGAGCGTAAAGCTAACAAGTAACCATTACTTAGTTGCTTGATAAAAAGCCTGCTCAATGCAGTCTTTTTTGTGCCTGTGATTCAGGCGGGCATTGATGATTTCCGCTCACTACATGCCTTGCGCTTACCTCTTGGACTCAGTTGCTGATAAGGTAATCGCAGAAGAGGACGAGCGTAAAGCTAACAAGTAATTGTTGCTGACGCTCCGCTAAAAAAGCCCGCTTAATGCGGGCTTTTTTGTGTCTGTGATTTCTACTCTGAGCTGTTCATCTTGTATTCTGCGAGGTAGGGTTAGCATCTGAGGTGTATGTTTAGGGCTCAATTCCGTTCGGGCGATTGAGTATTAAGTAGAAAATGGAGAGTTATTACTATGGAAGAGTTAGATAGATACAGCGATCTGGCCATCTCTTTGGCTATCAGTTATACCCCGAAATTAATATTAGCCCTGGTTACACTGATTGTCGGTCTGTGGTTGATCAGAGTGGTCGTTCGTTTGTCGGAAACAGGGATGGCTAAGTCGAAAACTGATCAGACCCTGATTACCTTTATAGGTAACCTGCTCTCCTGGGGCCTGAAAGCTTTGCTGCTGATCAGTGTGGCTTCAATGGTAGGCATAGAGACTACGTCGTTTATCGCAGTGCTGGGTGCTGCTGGTTTGGCTGTGGGCCTGGCCCTGCAAGGTAGTCTGGCAAACTTTGCCGGTGGCGTGCTGGTGATTCTGTTCAAACCCTATAAAGTGGGCGATCTGATTGAGGCACAGGGCCATCTGGGGATCGTCAAAGAGATTCAGGTCTTTACCACGATTCTGACCAGTCTGGAAAATAAGCGGATTATTATCCCCAATGGTGCGATGTCCAACGGCAGCATTACGAATATTAGCGCCGAGGGTACATTGCGGGTCGATCTGTCCATGGGCATCGCCTATGACGCAGATATTGCTAAAGCGAAGCAGGTTATTATGGACGTGTTACAGTCCGATGGTCGGGTATTACAGGAGCCAGCACCATTCGTCGGTGTCACCGAAATGGCCGACAGCTCTGTTAATCTGGTCGTGCGGCCATGGGCCAAAGTGGAAGATTACTGGGATGTTCACTTTGACGTTAACGAGAAGATGAAAGTCGCTCTGGATGCTAATGGTATCGGTATTCCTTTCCCGCAGCGGGATGTGCACCTTTACAACCATTAAATGACATAGGTTTTGTTGATCCCGTCTGCAGAATGTTGAACATAAAAGCCCGCAAAATGCGGGCTTCTTTGTGTCAGGGGAACGATTGCCGAAACTACGGGTTAACCTCTTAAAAGGGTCCGTGTGATGATCGATTTCTGATACAGAGATTCAGGAATCTTATCTGCAATGGTGGCGTGAAGTGCTGGTAATTTTGACCAGTGGACACCTTGCTTATGGTGGTGGGCCGTATGATATCCGAGGTTACCGGTTAAACGATTGAACAGCGGATTGAGATTGTTATAAGAGGCTTCAAACTCATTTTTTGTATCGAGGCCTGAGTGATGTTCGTAGGTCACATATGCAGTGAACAGCAAGCTGGTAATCATCGGCAATACAAACAGTAGAAGAGCTGGCACGGGCTTGTACCAGACCATCAGGGCAACAATAAGGAATGTTATCAGGCTGTA
This sequence comes from Amphritea sp. HPY, assembly GCF_050870985.1. NCBI lineage: Bacteria > Pseudomonadati > Pseudomonadota > Gammaproteobacteria > Oceanospirillales > Oceanospirillaceae > Amphritea > Amphritea sp. HPY. Next base: position 4,329,222 of record NZ_CP194015.1, read on the forward strand.
AATGATAAACGGCTTTAACTGTTTGGGGTGTCGCTTACCGACGGTATAGCCGCGTGGATAGGCGGTGATGGCAACATCCCAGGTGTATTCAATAACGCCCATTTTTGAGCCGTCTTTACGCATCCAGCGACTCTCATCTTTCTCCTGGTCGAGGAAGTTCAGGTGGTGGCCCAGGACATGATGCAGACGCCACAGATGGGTTGTTACACCGGTGTGAAGTGCGTAGAAGAACTCAAGGCCGCGGTTCAGCGGCGTATTACGAAAGGTAAAAAGGTGCTGGTGATGATGGTTCCAGGCGCAAATTGTGCCTTTGGGAATAATCATCAGCAGATAATAGGCGAACAATAACGTCAGATTATCAAGGGTAAAGTACAAGACAAAATCGATAACCGTCAGCAACAAAATAATGGCCACCGGCCAGCGATCTTCTTTGTAGCGAAAAATAGCTGGTCCTTTAGGCGCTTGGGTCTCGGTCTGCATACGGTCTCTCAGTGACGATCTGATAAATTAAATCGGGCGCAATAGTATTTCATTGACCAGTAGTTATCCAGTTTGTAGTGAATAACCGGAGAATATGGCTGCATCAGGCGCTGATGCATTGATCTGAAGTAGATAGCACAAGGGTAGGCTGAAATATCTGCGGAGCTGTCAGGGCTAGCGTAAGGTTATTCTGGCAGGGTCTCGGTCGCCTGGTATTGTTCAATCCAGGGCGACAGTTGTTCTGCCGGCATCGCTCTGGCGATACCGTAGCCCTGGGCAAAGCGGCAGCCCAGAGCTTGTAACTTATAACCATGCAGTTCGGTTTCGACACCCTCTGCAATCACCGTCCGGTGGAAAGCATCAGCCAGGCCGATTACACCCTCGACAATAGTGAAGTCCTCTTCATCGTCGAGCATATCGATGACAAACGAACGATCGATTTTTACGGTGTCGATCGGCAAGCGTTTGAAGTAAGTGAGAGAGGAGTAACCGGTGCCAAAGTCGTCCAGTGCAACGGTAACGCCGAGCTGATGGCATTGCTCGATAAGATTGGCGACGCGGTCTAACTCTTCCAGCGCGGTGGTTTCAAGAATTTCCAGCTCTAATGCCTGTTTCGGCAATTGCGGATAGTTGGCCAGCAGTGCCTGCAGTCGCGGAATAAAGTCTGCGGATTCCAGATGGCGGGCTGCAATATTCACGCTGATATTGAGCTTCAGACCGGCCAGGTGCCACTGATTCAGTTGCCATAAGGCCTGGTTCAGGACCCAGTGACCGAGTTCTGTCGCGAGATTTGAATTTTCGATAGTGGGCAGGAAGTCATTTGGGAATACTAAACCCCGGTCCGGGTGCTGCCAACGAATAAGTGCCTCGACCCCAAGCACCTTGCGCAGCGCCATATCGACTTTAGGCTGGTAGTGCAGCACAAACTGATCAGTTGTCAGTGCATTCTGAATTTCAGACAGCGCATCCTGCTGTTTTTTGGCAACCTGTTCCAGGCTGGGATCGAAATAGTGATAACAGTTCCGCCCGCATTGCTTGGCGGTATACATCGCCTGATCGGCATGGCGCAGCAGAGTATCGGCGTCGGAATTATCTATCGGGTAGAGACTGATACCGATACTGGCCGACAGATTAATTTTATGGTCGTTGATGTAATAGGGTTCACTGATTTTGGTGGTGACCCGATCAAAGGCAATATTTGATTGTTCGACTGATTCCAGCTCCGGCAATAGCAGGACAAATTCATCCCCGCCTAAGCGTGCAGTGGTATCGTCAGCACGAATGCTTTCCTGCAATCGGTTGGCCACAGCGACAAGCAGTTTGTCGCCGATATCATGTCCCAACTGGTCATTGATCGGTTTAAAATCGTCCAGATCGAGATATGCCACCGCCAGAAGATTCTCCATACGCGCGGTGTGAGAAAGCGCCTGAGCCAGCCGGTCTGCAAGTAAGATTCGGTTCGGCAAACCGGTCAGCGCGTCATAATGCGCCATCTGCACCAATCGCTGCTGATTCTCTTTTAGATCGGTGATATCGGAGAAAATGCCAATGTACTGGTCGACCACGCCTTGTGAATTCTTCAATGCGGTGATGGTGAGCTGCTCTGCATAGAGCTTACCGTCTTTACGGCGGTTCCAGACCTCGCCTTTCCAATAGCCCTTTTGACTGATGCTATGCCAGAGCACTTTATAGAAGTCCTTGTCCTGACGACCTGAACTGAGAATGTTGGGGTTGCGGCCTATTACCTCGTTTCGGGAGTAGCCGGTCAATTCACAGAAGGCTGTATTCACGTCGATGATATTGTTGTCTGAATCAGAAATCATTATCCCTTCGTGGGCATGCTCAAATACCCGGGCAGACTGTCGCAGCTGGATCTCGTTACGTTTGCGCCCAGATATGTTCTGCAGAGTGCCGATCAGGCGTGAAGGCGCTCCAAGTTCCGAGTATTGCACTACCATGCCGCGGCACTCTACCCAGATCCAGTGGCCGGATCGGTCCTGCATACGCATCTCGCAGTCAACATGGGGGTAATTGATATCCTGTTGCCGGAACCGCTGTAATTGATGCTGATCGTCGGGATGGATCAATGCCAGCCAGGTATTGATATCGGTCGGTTGTAGCTCTGCCAGCTGGTATCCCAGAATACTGGCCCAGTTTTCGTTGAATGAGGTGACCCCATCATCGATGTACCAATCCCATAAGCCGAGGTTGGAGCCTTCCAGCGCCAATTGTAATTGCTGCCTGGTCTGATCCAGTTCCCGGGTACGCGTAGCAACATTGATTTCAAGAGTGTTGTTAGCGGTTTCCAGCTTGCGGGTGGCTGAGACCCAGCGGCCACTAAGGATTGTAGATATCCATATGCCAAAGCCGCTGACTGATAGCAGTATCAGAGCAACAAGTGTAGTGGTGTTGATAATATGGCGGTTGAAATCGTCAATAATACTGTCGACACGGCGCTGAATAACCAGACTCCAGCCGCTGGGCAGATTGGTTATAAAACTTAGCAATTGCACTTTGTCAGTATTGAAGCTTTGCTTAACCAGAAAATTGCCTGGTGGGGTGGTATTGATCTGGGCATGCCATTGTTGCAGTAGCGGTTGTTCCGAAAATTCAGTACGGAGGGCAAGGTTTTCAGGATCAGAGTGTGCAATCAACAGGCCTTTTCTGTCCAGCAGGAATGCCTCATCAAAAGGTTTAATGGTGTCGGTTGTGATCAGTCTGGAAAGGTCGTTGAGGTGTACGACACCACCAAGGTGGGCGATTAACTCTCCCTGATAGTTGAGTATAGGAACATCGATAGCGATCGCTAATTTACCATCGGCACCAATAAAGCTATCTGAGAGACTGGTCTGCAAGGTGCGGGCGGTTTGTTTAAAATATTCCCGATCCGACAGATTATAGCGCTGTAGTTTCTGTTGTACTGAAAATGGATGCGCCAGGTAGTGATCACCGTTTGGTAGCAACAGGAATACAACTGAAAAAGGGCCGTTATCGCCGACCAGTTGGCTTAGAGTTGAGTGTTTTAACGGGGCGAGTAGTTCCGGGATGCCGTTGATATTGAGATCGATCTGACGGGGGCTAAGCAAACGCCTGAACTCAGGCATTCTTGCGGTGAATTCAAGCAGACTCTGGGCGCGCTCGATCTCTCCTCCGATCTGGTTGCGCAGGGCGTTTATCAGTACCGACTGGTTATTCGCCCAGTTTTCAATCGCAAAATTTTTCAGGCTGCGCTCAAGGAAAACCGAAACCAGTAGTACGCCAAAAATAATTGAAAATACAAAGGCGAGAATAATCTTGTGACGTAGCGTCAGGGTCACCCTGTTCTCTCCGTAATAACCCATTAATCCGGGAGTGAAAAACTGCCGACAACTGTAGCACGTTGAATAAAGTGGGTGCGGCAGGCGAAACGCTTAACTGCCCAGTATGGTTAGCAGTGCTCAGAGGATTGAGAGTGGGAATAGAAATACAGGGAGGCACTTAAACTACCGGGGTGCTGTACGCTTATTAAGCTGCGTAACAGCACTCCCGGTAAGCCAGAGAGATTACTGTGCAGTCCAGCCGCCATCCATAGGTAAAGCTGAGCCCGTAATAGCCGCCGCTGCATCACTGCAGAGGAATACGGCAAAGTCACCCAGTTGCTCGGTGGTGACAAATTGCTTATTAGGCTGTGCGGCCAAAATAACATCGCGCTTTACCTCTGCTTCCGTTATGCCGCGTGCTTTAGCAGTATCCGGTATCTGATTTGCAACCAGCGGTGTCATCACATACCCGGGACAGATAGAGTTCACTGTAATACCTTGTTCGGCGGTTTCCAGAGCAACGCTTTTGGTCAGTCCGACTATGCCGTGCTTGGCGGCTACATAGGCTGATTTATAAGGTGAAGCGACCAGTCCGTGCGCCGATGCGATATTGATAATGCGCCCCCAGCCCTGCTGTTTCATACCGGGTAGGGCGCTGTGGATAGTATGGAATGCGCTGGACAGGTTGATGGCGATAATGGCATCCCATTTTTCCGCCGGGAAATCATCCACTGCTGCTACATGTTGAATGCCGGCATTATTGACAAGAATATCGACCTGGCCAAAATTTTGCGTAGCAGATTCAACCATCGAGCGGATCTGAGCAGGCTGGGTCATATCGGCATCAGAGTAAATAACCTCTACACCATACTGCTCGGCAAGCCCTTGTCGGATTGTTTCAATCTCAGCAGGGCTACCAAATCCATTTAACATAATGTTTGCGCCTGACTTAGCGAACGCGGTAGCAATTCCTAAACCGATGCCGCTTGTAGATCCTGTTATGATTGCGTTTTTGCCCTGTAGCATAAACTGACCTCCTCTAAATAGACTGTTCTTATCATATTCATTTAATATATTGGTCTTACCAATGTACCAATTGATTGAATGAAAAGTAGTCTATGTTCTTTTGTCAGAATTCACAAATTTAAATTTGTGGTGGTGACGCAGATGCGTAGCAGGGTATTGAAAATAGCTAGTCACAGTCACCGGTCAGATCCTGTTTACGACTAGCATTTCAGGCGAAACTTGAACGCGCCGATATAAGAACGAGAGGCAATCTTATAATTGTGGGGTGTTAGGGAACCTTTGAATAAGTCCTGTAAGCCCCGTAGGGCTTGCAGAGCACGAACAGGATCTGTTCGCAGGTTCCTTATTCTAGATTAGGCTGCAGCATTCTGTTTGGATCGAGCAACAGGTCGACATCGCTACTGCTAAGCAGTTGCTGTTCAATGACTAAATCGCGGATGCTTTTACCTGTCTGCAAGGCCTTTTTAGCCAGCTTGCTAGTGGTTTCATATCCGAGTCTGCTATTCAGCGCTGTAACGCCTCCGATGCTTTGTTCGACTAAATAGCGGCAGTGCTCCTTGTTAGCAGAAATACCTTGTATGCAAAATCTATCCAACAGGCTCACCGCAGATGAGAGCAGTTGGAGAGAATCCAGAATGTTATAAGCGATCACCGGCTCCATAACATTGAGCTCTAACTGGCCAGCTTCGGCAGCCATGGTCACGGTCACATCCTTGCCAATAATCTGGAAGGCGATCTGGTTGACCACTTCAGGAATCACCGGGTTGACTTTTCCTGGCATGATGGAGGATCCGGGCTGGCGCGGTGGTAAATTGATTTCATTAAAGCCACCGCGTGGACCACTGCTCATTAGTCGCAAATCGTTGCAGATTCTGGATAGTTTGGTCGCGGTACGTTTCAGGCTGCCTGAGAAAGCTACGAAAGCGCCCATGTCGGAGGTTGCTTCAATCAGGTCATCAGCCAGCTTTAGGGGTTCGCCACTGATTTCGGCCAGTTGATCGATGACAAATGCTGCGTAGTCGGGGTGCGTGTTGATCCCCGTACCAATAGCGGTAGCTCCCAGGTTAACTTCCCTGAATAATGCTGCATCACGCTCGATGCGTTGAGATTCTTCTTTTAAGGTGGTGTGGAAGGCATGGAACGTCTGACCCAGAGTCATTGGTACAGCGTCTTGTAACTGAGTACGACCCAGCTTGATGACATCCGAAAATTCATCAGCCTTTAGCTTGAGGCTGGCGGATAAGTGATCCAGCGCGTTTGTGAGTCTGTGATAATCCAGCAAAATACTTAACCTGACGGCAGTTGGATAGGCGTCATTGGTCGATTGAGACAGGTTAACGTCATTGTTGGGGTGTAGTGTCTGATAGCTGCCCAGAGTTTCGTTACACAATTGAGATGCCCGGTTGGCGATTACTTCATTCATGTTCATATTGGTGGAAGTGCCGGCACCGCCCTGCATTGTGTCTACTACAAACTGGTCATGCCATTGGCCGGCCAGAATCTCGCTACAAACCCGGTCAATCAGAGCGACCTTGCCGCCGCTCAACAGCTTTAGCTTACCATTTGTACGGGCGGCAGCCTGTTTAACCATCGCCAGCGCGATGATCAGGTGTGGAAAGTGATTAATGGCGATATTGGTAATCGGAAAGTTAACCAGGGCTCGCGCAGTTTGGCCGCCATAAAGTGCGTCAGCAGGTACAACCTGATCGCCAAGAAGGTCATGCTCGGTACGGAATTTCATTGTTTTTTTCGCCTGCAATAGGTGGATAGTGAGTGGCAAAATCAGGATTGGAAAGTAACGACTATCGGACGGTTTAAGAACGTCAGTCCTCCTAATAAAATATCAATTAAGCAAGAAGGCGGCCAAAGCCAGTGAATGTCAGCTGACTGTCAGCCAGGCGCAGGGCATGCCAGAACATTGCCTGATTAGAGGACACCATTGGTAGCCCGAACTGCTGTTCCAGCTTATCCAGGATCTGCATCGCCCGTAGATTGGTGCAGGAAAGAAAGACTGCATCAACCTGGGTATTGGCGAGCAGATCCTTCACTGCGGCCTCAATTGAGGTGGGATGAACCGAGGGAATCTCAGTATCTTTGGTTAGTTGGAAAGCACCGAAAGCCGCGACATTGAAGCCTTCCTGTTCAAGTGCTTCAAACAGGGGCAGGTTAACGTCACTGGTGTAGGGTGTAAGCACCGCTATTCTCTTTGCCTGCAGGTGATGAAGGGCTGCTTTACAGGCATTCCAGGGATTTGTGGCAGGGAGGCCGGGGCGTTGCTGTGTCAGTTGAGCTGCTATTTGTGCATCGCCAATCAACATGCTGGCAGCGGTGCAGCCGTAAGCCATTACATCCAGCTCCTGGCCCGGGGCGACCAATGCAGCGGCGGTGCCAATATCATTTTCCATTGAACGCAGTACTGTCGGATTGATCTCGCTACTGTAAGGCATCCGCGTACTGTAGAGTTCCACTTCGTCACCGACCAGCTGGTGCCAGTCGTTTTCCAGCGTATAGTCGGTTGCCAACTGTACCAGGCCTATGCGCACCCTGGCCCGATGGCTCAGATGGTCACAGGGGTAGGATTTTTCTAATGTTTTAAACTTATCGGTTGGCCTGGACATGGTGCGGTTCTCGACTGGTAAAAGCCGACCGGAGTCGGCAAAACAAGAGTAGGTAAAATAGGATTTTCAAACTATATAGCGGCTTGCATCTTCTCAATTGCTGCTGAGTTCTCTATTGATTTAATAACGACGCGGTATAGTTGGCGATAGCCGTATCCTGAACGCCGGTTCCGGTCAGGTCACAAACCGTAATTTGCGTGGCATTGCTGCGTAGCTTCGTCTCTTCTGCAATCAAGGTACCCAGTTCATAGATTGGGTTAGGGAACGTGCCAGAATAGTGGTTGAGTTCCCCCAGGGTTTCTGACTGGCTGCGCCGGTCGACAATCATAAAGTCGGCATTGCGAAGTATCGCAGGCTCCAGTTCCTGTTTGTGGTTATTGTCTGATCCCATAGCGGTGACATGAGTACCTGGTTTCAGATCCTGCCAGTGCAGTACCGGAGCAGTAGCGGGTGTAGTTGTGACCACGATATCTGCCTCGGCGCAGGCGCTGCCGGCACTATGATGAATCTGAACCGGCAGATCGTACTTCTCTGCCATTCTGGCTTTGTAGGCTTCCATATGTTCGTTGTTGCGGGCAAAGATATGTACCTGGCGAATATCGCGTACCAACTGCAATGCCGCCACCTGTAATTCTGCCTGCATGCCGGAGCCGATAACAGCAACCGATGTGGCTTCCTGGCGAGCCAGGTGTTTCGCTGCAATAGCGCCAGCCAGTGCGGTGCGAATGTCGGTCAGGCAGCCTTCATCGAAAAGTACTGAGTCCACAAGCCCGGTGGTTGATGAAAACAACACCATCAGGCCGTTGAGGCTGGGCAGTCCCAATTTCGGGTTATCAAAAAATCCCGGGCTGATTTTGATGGCAAAGCGAGCTTTGCCATGAATATGCGCGGTCTTAACATCAACTTCGCCATTACTTTCAGCAATATCCATGCTTAATATCGGAGGCATGGTGACCTCACCCCGCCCCAGTGCGGCGAATCCGCCTTCAACGGCCGCCAGAGCATCATGATCCAGTCGTGTGACGGCGCTGACCTGATCCTTATTATAGATATTCATAGTGCTTCTCTTATTTTTATAGCTGGCTTTGGCATAAGCTGCGGGCGTGATCATAGGTATCCACAGCAACGTTCTTGCCGCTGATGACAAATACAACCTTCTTGCCGCTGACATCGAGATTATGCTGATCGATCGTGGCAACGCCGATGGCGGCAGCACCTTCGACCAGCATCTTCTCCTCTTCCAGAAAGTGAACCATAGCTTTGGCGATAGCGGCTTCTGTCACCAGATAGGCTTGGTCCATCACCCTCTGTACTGCGGGCATGCTGTAGTGATTTTCCAGGCCGATACCCCCGCCGAGGCTGTCAGCGAAGGATTCATACTCAGTAACCTGCACCGGTTTGCCGGCTTCGAGGCTGGCAATCATAGCGGCTCCCCGCTCCATGCTGGCGCCAATGACTTTAACACTGGGGTTGATGGTTTTTGCGACGATGCCTATACCACCAAGCAAACCGCCCCCGGATAGTCCGGCAAAGATCATCTCCACGTCGGGCAGATCTTCAAAAATTTCGATACCGATGGTGCCCTGGCCGGCCATGATATCCGGATGATCGAAGGGGGGCAGGTAGATCATGCCTTCTTCGTTCACCAGGCGGCGGACTTCGACTTCAGCTTCATCCTGAGACTCACCAATAATACGGACCTCTGCACCCAACTCACGGATCGCACTGACCTTGTTGTCAGGTACCAGCCGTGACATACAGATGATGGTATGCACGCCAAGCTTTTTACCCGCGAAGGCGATAGCCCGACCGTGATTGCCGGTGGAGCAGGTTACGACACCCGCTGCCCGTTGTTCAGCGGTAAGGTTGTTCATGGCAAAGGTTGCACCACGCAATTTAAATGCGCCGATTGGTTGCAGCGTTTCCAGCTTCAACCAGGCTTCACAACCGAAACGTTTTGATAGCGCTTCGGAGCGCACCAACGGGGTACGGGCAACATGTCCATGAATGGTCTGTCGGGCCCGGTAGATATCGTGCAAAGTGACAATGCTATTACTCTGTGGCATCGCTTTAATCCTTGTATTATGCAGCCTGTACTTACGCTGCATGACTCCAGCCTAACCCTGTAGACAGGTTTAAGTGTGGAGTCATGCAGGTTATTTACAGTGCTTAGCGGGCGACCCAGTCACCGCTGGTGATAATCTTGTCGGTGACCCGGTTAACAGCCCGCTCAGCGCGCTCCACGATAGTATCGATATCGGCGGGGGTTGCTATCAATGGCGGAGCAAAGCCGAGAATGTCGCCATGGGGCATTGCGCGGGCGATCAGCCCCTCTTCGAGGCAGGCTGCAGCGATCTGAGGCCCGATTTTCAGGTTAGGATCGAAGTGCTCACGTTTGGCTTTATTGCTGGAAAATTCCAGTGCGTGGAGTAAACCAATACCACGTGATTCACCGATTAACGGGTGATCAGCAAAGGTTTCCTGCATGCGTTGCTGGAGGTATGCGCCGGTATCACGGGCATTACCAACCAGGTTCTCTCGGGCGATGATATCCAGGTTACACAGAGCTGAAGCAGCGCCAATAGGGTGGCCGGAGTAAGTGTAGCCATGGCCGATAGCACCCCATTGGTCGGTGCCATCTTCCAGAACACTCCACACCTTTTCGCCGACGATAACGCCGGAAAGCGGCTGATAAGCCGAAGTCAGGCCTTTAGCGATAGTGATAAGGTCGGGTTTCATATCATAGTGGGCTGACCCGAAGTCGGAACCCAGCCGACCAAAACCGGTGACCACTTCATCGGCGATTAGCAGTACGTCATATTTATCCAGCACCTTACGGATCTCTGCCCAGTACCCTTCTGGTGGTGGTACGATACCGCCAGTGCCCAGAACCGGCTCGCCGATCATCGCCGCGACAGTATCAGGACCTTCTGCGAGGATCATCTCTTCCAGTTTAGCCGCGCAGAATTTGGAAAATTCCAGCTCGCTCATGTTGTCATCTTCACGGCGATAGTAATGCGGCGCAATAGTATGCTTGATGCGCTCCAGAGGCAGGTCGAAATGGCTGTGAAACAGCGGCAGGCCGGTCATGGAACCGGATGCGATGCTGGAGCCGTGATAGCCACGGTCACGGGAGATAACTTTCTTCTTCTCTGGCAGGCCCCGGGCATTGTTGTAGTACCACACCAGTTTCAGCTGAGTTTCGTTAGCGTCACTGCCGGACATACCGTAGTACACCTTACTCATGCCTGCCGGGGCCATATTGATAATACGCTCAGACAGTTCCACCAGTGCTTCGTTGGTGTGGCCAACATAGGTGTGATAGTAGGCCAGTGTTTTAGCCTGTTCGTAAATCGCTTCTGCCATTTCGGTACGGCCGTAACCTATGTTTACGCAGTACAGACCGGCAAAAGCATCAATCAGTTCGATACCTTCAGAGTCAGTAATGCGCATACCTTTACCACCGGTGATAATCCGGCCTGGTAGTTCGCCAGCAGCATACTGTTTCAGGTGGGTGGAAGAATGAAATACGTTCTTGCGATCGATTTCGAGTAGTTTTTTAGTATCGATAGTCATCTGATCTTTCTCCAGGATTGAGCTTGCCAAAAGAGAGCTGCTTGCGCGGCGCTTTTGGCGCATCATTTGTTTATATGTCGCTTTTTTAAAGTCAGGTTTATTTAACTGCCACTGACGGTGGGTAACGCACCCAGGCAGTAGTATTTGATCTCGCTGTATTCATCGAAGCCGTGGAGACTGCCTTCACGGCCCAGCCCCGACTGTTTCACGCCGCCGAACGGCACCGGGTGGCCAGTCATCTTTATTGAGTTGACTGTAACCATGCCGAAGTCCAGAGCTCGCATCAGTTTCCAGATGCTGCGGATATCGTGCCCGTAGATATAAGCGGCCAGGCCGTATTCGGTATCGTTTGCCATGGTAATGACCTGATCGATGCTGTCATAAGGCAGGACACCCGCAACGGGACAGAAATTTTCTTCGCGGTATACCTTCATTTCCGGCGTCACATCTGCCAGCAGAGTTGGCATAAAGAAATTTGAGCCTGGCGCCTGGGTCTGATCTCCGGCAAGTAGCCGGGCACCTTTGGTGACTGCGTCATCGACAATGTCGCGGGCTTTTTCTACCGCCCGCTCGAAAATAAGGGGGCCGAGGTTTATGCCTTCATCGAAGCCGTTGCCCACTTTGAGCTTTGCCATACTGTTCTGGAAGGCTTCAAGAAAGGCTGTATATTTTTCGCGAGGTACAAAGATCCGGTTGGCTGCCAGGCAGTCTTGTCCGGAAGTTTGGAACTTAGCATCCACGGCAGCCTGTGCGGCTTCAGCGACATCCATATCCGGCAAGACTATAAAGGGCGCATTGCCGCCAAGCTCCATAGAACATTTCTTTACGGTAGGGGCGGATTGCTCCAGCAGCAGTCGGCCAACCCTGGTTGAGCCCGTGAAAGACAGCGCCCTGACTTTATCGGACTTACAAATTACCCGGGAAGCCATCGGTGCATCACCGGTCACTATGTTGAACACGCCAGCGGGAAAGCCGGCTCGTTCTGCCAGTTCCGCTAACGCCAGTGCAGAAAATGGTGTTTCACCGGCAGGCTTGACGATAACAGTGCAACCAATAGCCAGAGCCGCGGCAGCTTTGCGGGTGATCATCGCATTGGGAAAGTTCCAGGGCGTGATGAGGGCGGCCACACCTATCGGTTCGCGGATGGTGGCAAGTTGCGCATTTGGTATATGGCTTGGAATCGTTTCGCCGTATGCGCGACGTGCCTCTTCGGCAAACCAGCGCACGAATGAAGCACCGTAATCGATTTCGCCGCGCGCCTCATCCAGTGTTTTACCCTGCTCCAGTACCATCAGGCGAGCGAGATCTTCTTTGTTTTCCAGTAACAGGTCGTACCAGCGCAGCAATATGGCGGCTCGTTCGTCGGCCATCAGTCCGCGCCATGCTGGAAAAGCATCTTCTGCAGCATCAATCGCATCGTTGATCTGTTGCGTATCCAGCAAAGTGCAGTGGCCAATGACTTCATTAGAGGCAGGGTTAATCACCGCTTCGTCATTACTGCCGTGGATCCATTTACCATTTACATAGGCTAATTCGCGAACTAACCGGGGATCTTTCAGGTGAGGCATGATTGCCTCGGTTACTTTGCTGTCACTAACTTGCTTAGCTATTGAGTTCATATACTTCACCGACGATTACTTTCGTTGCTGTCTTTGCTATGTAACAACTGTACTGGGTCACCGTTAGCGATGTTTTTTGTTTGCCGGGGTGTTGGGCTGGTATTTTTCTTTTTATAAGGGGGAAATATGTTGTTTTTGCTTGATCAAAGTCAGGCATCAACGTTGACTTATTTTTTCACCGTCGTGGTCGCCATTGCTGCAATGAAAGCGGCTGCATTCAGGTTTTTTCGTCAGCCAGGCTCTGATCAAAATTCAGTTGTTGACGTTGTTGCTTGATCGTTTTGGTGACTATATAGGTGTAGTAGCGTTCGATGCCCAGGTCGGAGTCGAGCCAGTTATCAATCAGCCTTTGATACTGATCAATGTCCTTACACATCACTTTGAGGATGTAATCAACACCACCGCCGGTGGCGTAGCATTCGACAACTTCTTCGCAAGTCTGTACGGCGCTTTCAAAGCGTTGGAACGCTTCAGCGCTGTGCTGTTTCAGACTGACTTCTAACAGTACAGGGGAGCGCTTAAATAACAGTTCTGAGTTAATTCGTGCCCCGTAGCCTTCTATCACACCGGACTCTTCCAACCGTTTAACCCTTTCCCAGCATGGGCTGATGGATAGGTTAATCGCTTCAGCAAGACCTGATTTAGTGATCCGGCCCTGCTGATGGAGGATCTGAAGAATCTGTATGTCATATCGATCTAAACGCATGTTATTTTCCTGATGTGTTGAATGAATTCACAACGGCGATCCAGGCACTGCTGTCGGATTCGTCCGGCAGCAGCCCCGATTCACGCTCTTATTCAGACGCTGCAGAAGCAACATCGGTAGCCAGTACCGCAAAGGTATCGCCGATATCGATCAGCGCCGGATGACGCCGCGCCGCCAGTACCCCATCACGCCTGGCGAAATATTGCTGGGGTGGCTGGCCGGTCCGTTCGAGTGAATATACCCGCGCGACCAGCTGACCTTCGTGTATGTCATCGCCCAGAGAAACACACATTTCCAGCAGCCCCTTGTGTTCACTTTGCAGGTAGCAGGTGGCGTCGGGCATGTCGAGCAGTCTGGTCGGCTGCTGTGGCAGGTCATACTCGCCCTCGGTAATGCCGGCAAAGATCAGAAAATTATGGATACCCCGCTCTGCCAGAGCAACCGTTTCGGGGGTACTTGTGCCGCCACCGCAGAGCTCTGTGGTGACCAGTATTTTGCCCTGAGACTCAACTGCGGTGTCGTACAGGGAGGCGGCGTCCAGCTCGAACAGAATCATCGTATTAGGGGCGCCGAACAGTTTTGCGCCTTCAATACAGCTGGCTTCCTGATTGGCGTTATCCAGGCGATGGGCCGCTGCAAAGGGGATGATATCCAGCGTCTTGCCACCGGAGTGGATGTCCAGTGCAAAGTCGCACATAGGTATCAGGTAGCGCTGGAAATAATCAGCAATTCGCTCGGTGATACTGCCGGCAGGATTGCCCGGGAAAGAACGGTTCATATTGCCCTGATCGATCGGCGAAGTGCGGGTGCCGTTCAGCACCGCCGGGTAATTCATCGCCGGCACGATGATGACCCGGCCATTGATTTGCTCCGGTTCCAGGCTGTTGGCCAGCTTCAGCAGGCCAGTGATGCCTTCGTATTCGTCACCATGATTACCGCCGGTCAGCAGTGCTGTCGGGCCGTCACCATTCTTGATGACAGTGACCGGAATCATGATACAGCCCCAGGCCGAATCATCATGGGAGTATGGTAGCTTGAGAAAGCCGTGCTGCGTGCCATTCAGGTCGAAATCGACCGATGGCGAAATAGTCGAGTCCTGCATGTTTGTTATTCCTTTCATATATCAGCCTTTGACAAACAGTTGTCGTGGATAGTCGCAGAGCACTTCGACACCGGTTTCGGTAATAACGATGCTCTCGGTAGTCTCAATGCCCCAGTCGTCCAGCCACAGGCCCGGCATGAAGTGGAAGGTCATGCCTGGCTCAAGCAGGGTCTCGTCGGTTCCGCGCAGACTCATGGTGCGCTCGCCCCAGTCGGGTGGGAAGCTCAGGCCGATGGGGTATCCGCAGCGGGCACCTCCGCGGTCGAAACCAAATTTGGCCAGCTCTCCGTTAAGCGCATTTGCAATGTCGGCACAGCGGTTACCGGGCTTGGCTGCCGCCAGACCAGCTTCCAGACCGGCGTAAAGGGCGTCTGCACCACGACGGAAATCGGCGGTGGGCTCACCCAGATAGATAGTCCGTGACAGCGGGCAGTGATAGCGCTTATGGCAGCCCGCTATCTCAAAGAAGGTGCCTTCGTTGTTTTTGAAAGGGGTGTCATCCCAGGTCAGATGAGGTGCCGAGGCGTCTTTACCGGACGGTAGCATAGGGACAATGGCCGGGTAGTCACCGAAGTGACCATCATGGCCCTCCATGGCTACCTTGTAGATTTCAGCTACCAGGCGATTTTTAGGCAGGCCGGGTTCAATCATCTCCAGCGCCGCCCGGTGCATGTTTTCGACGATGCGGGCCGCGACCCGCATATATTCGATCTCCTGGTCAGATTTAATCGCGCGACACCAGTTCACCAGTCCGGTGGTATCTTTCAGATTGGCGTCGGGAAGATTGTCTTTGAGTGCCAGATAGGCGGTGGGGCTGAAGTAATAGTTGTCCATTTCTACGCCGATCTGACCCCTGTTCCAGCCTCGCTCGCTCAGCACCTGACTGGCTAGGTGCTCCATGGCGTGTCGCGGTGGATTCATGACGTAGTGATCCGGGTAGCTGAGAATATCTGACTCAGCCATGTAGACCGTACGCCTGGCCCCGTTGTCGTCCATCCTGCGGCCGTACCAGACCGGGTCGCCACTGGGGCCGACAATAACCACCTGGGGGGTATAGAAAGACCAGCCGTTATATCCAGTCAGCCAGGCCATATTGGAAGGGTCATGCACGATCAGAGTGTCAATATCGTGCCGGGTCATCGCTTGCCGAACCTTTTCGAGCCGGGTCGCGTACTCCTCGCGGGAGAAATTCAATGCCACGTCATTCATTATTATTTGTCTCTTGACGGTTATGTGGATTGCTTATGTGAATTGCTTATGTGAATTACGGCAGGCCTTGCTGCTGTCAGAAGCCAGGCCACTGGTATCGAGTCTTAAGGATCGCTGATCACCACTGTTGAGCGTCAGGTTGCTGGCGTTCCTGTTCGTTCGATTTTGTATCAGGACAATAAGCAAAGAAGCGCTGGCTTAAATGAACATATTGTCCTAATATCTGCTTTAGTTCGTGCAGTACACATCATGACAATCAATCAGGTCAATATTTTTTTTGAACTATGACAATTAATATAAAGCCCCTAATGAAGAGCGGAATTCCCAAATACCTGGCGATTTCAGAGGCTCTCGAAGAAGCTATCTCCAGCGGTGATCTGCAGGCTGGTACCCGGCTCCCAACCCACCGCGAGCTGGCAGATCAGCTTGATGTCAGTGTGCAGACGGTGAGCAATGCTTACGCTCATGCAGAGAAGAAAGGCATTGTCGATGCCTGGGTGGGTAGCGGTACTTTCGTCAGTAACTATCCGATCGAAAAAGAAGCAGAATTTATGCTTATTGAAGATAAGGATACGGAGGGGAGGGCCATTGATCTGTCTATCGCTCATCCGGTTTGTACCATTCAGCATAAACAGTTGTTCAACGATGCACTGATAAAAATTGCACACAGTGATACCGATGCTTTAATCCGGGCAGCAAGGCCGGTACAAGGGCAAAAACATCATACTGAAGCGGCTGCAGAGTGGCTGGCAACACAGAAAATTCCGGTAGAAACAGATCGCATCGTACTGTGTAACGGCGCATCCCACGGTTTAATGCTGGCGTTAGGCACCGTGGTACAGCCTGGTGATCTGGTTGCTTGCGAAGAACTTAGCGATCATGGACTTATTGCCCGTTCCAGAATACTCAACTTCAAACTCTGTGGTTTGGATACCGACAGAGAGGGCATTATTCCGGAAGCTTTTGAGGCGGCCTGCAAGCAAAACAAAATAAAGGCGCTGTGCTGTACTCCAAGTATGAGTAACCCAACCAGCTCTCATATGGGATTGGAGCGGCGTAAGGCGATCGCTGATGTCGCTCGCAGGTATAACGTGCTGGTGATTGAAGATGATGTGTATGGGGCGCTTGAGCCGGATCGGGTACCTCCGTTATCCAGCTTTCTCCCGGATCAGGCGTTTTATATTACCGCGCTCACTAAAACGGTGGCCCCGGGCTTGCGTGTCGGGTTCATGGTTGTGCCCAGGCATTTGTTGCAACACACCATCAGTCGGTTGGCTGCTTCCAGCTGGATGGCTACACCAATGCTGTTTGAGATCGCTGCTATCTGGATTAAAGATGGCACATTGCAAAGACTGATTGAATTTGAACAGCAGGAATTCGCCGCCAGGCAGCGACTGGCGAGCGAGCTGTTAGCCGGGTTTGAATATGATTGCCATCCTAATGGGATGCATCTGTGGTTGCATCTGCCAGAAGGTTGGGGGGCGGATGAGCTGGTCGCAACGGCGCAAAAAGCGAATCTGTTAATTACCGGTTACCAGCCCTTTATTGTTGATCAGGGGCAGCGGCTGCATCGGGTCAGGATCAGTCTGGGTATGGAAAGTAGCCGTTATCGCATCAAGTATGGCCTGAAGCTTCTGGCAGAGATGCTTAGCTCGGCACCGCCGCCTACACATTTTCTGTTATGAGAAGAAAAACAGAATAATTCATAAGTGGAAGGGCGGTGACACAAAAAAAAACTCTGAACTGTTTATATAAAGTATGGGTATGGAGATTTTTTCCATATCTGACTGACAGGCCGGGCCTTGTTCGCAGGTTCCTTAATGGGGACCCGAAATGTTACAGCCAGTAAGAAAATGATGACGCTTGGTAAATCTGGAAATAATAATAAGTGAGATTACTGAAATGATTAAAAACATATTGAATACAACGAAGGCCCTTTCGCTGGCTGCCTTGACCCTGACTTCGGTGCAAGCGGGAGCCGCTAACTGGAAATATGCGATTGAAGAGAGCCTGAGTGAGGTGCAGGGAGTATATGCGACGCAGTTTAAAGAATATATCGAAGCCAACTCAGATCATCGCGTTCAAATCTATCCGTTCGGCACCCTAGGCGAATCGACTGACATCATGGAACAGGCGCAGGCCGGTATCCTTCAGTTTGTTGACCAGTCACCTGGCTTTACCGGTAGCCTGATACCTGAAGCGCAAGTCTTCCTGATGCCTTACGTGCTGCCGGAGACCGAAAGTGAAGTTAACTATTTCTTCAAAAACTCGAAAGTGATCAATGAAAACTTCAAGGAACTCTACGCTCAGCAGGATCTGGAGCTGCTGAAAATGTTCCCTGAGGGGAGTGTTGCTATCACTACCCAGGAAAGCTTCCGCAGCCCTGCCGACCTGGATGGGATGAAGATCCGGGTGATGACTTCACCGCTCTTAGTAGAAACCTATAAAGCCTTTGGTGCCGTACCGACACCTCTGCCCTGGGGTGAAGTGTTTGGTGCCCTGCAGACCAAACTGATTCAAGGCCAGGAAAATCCCTGGTTTTATATTGAAAGTGGCAAGTTGTACGAGGTGACTGAAGTTATCACCGAAGCGGGCCACAATATTTTCACTACTGCGGTAATGGCAAACAGAGATTTTTATCAAGGTTTGTCTGAGACTGATCAGCAGCTGGTTCAGCAGGCATCTGAAGTTGCTCTGGATTACATTCTGAAGTATCAGGAAGGTCTGGCTGAAGAAGCTAAGGCCAAGATTAAGGCAGCCAAGCCGAGCATTGAGTTTGTCACGCTTACCGAAGCTGAGCGTGTGCCTTTCCGTGCGGCAGCCAAGGAAGTCAGAGCTAAGTTTATAGAGATGACCGGGCCTTCCGGTCAGGCCATTCTTGATCAATTAGAAGCAGACCTGGAGTTAGCCCGCAATAACTAAGGCTGGGCTGGTAATACAGGATTTTTCCTGTATTACCAGCGACTAAAGGAGCTTCTAATGATGACATCAACTTGCAGTCTGATGCGATCAGGTTACGAAAACTTTATTTTTCTAGCGAATAAAATTGAAGGTGCGATCCTTATCATCAGTGTGCTGATAATGGCACTGAATAATGTTTCGAATGTGGTTGGTCGTGTCGTATTTAATCAAAGCCTGTTTTTTACGGATGAGCTGAATAGCATTCTTATTATTTTCATTACTTTTGCAGGCACAAGCTATGCGGCAAGGCTGGGCAGCCATATCCGCATGACCGCAATTTTTGACTCTTTATCCTCGGCATATCAGAAAACGCTAATAATTATTATCGCATTTGTGACATCGATCTGCGTCTTCGCAATATGCTACTTTTCGGTGGAATACATCAGCTGGATTGCGCCTAAAGGTAAGATCCTGCCAGCTATGCAGATTCCAGTGTATCTGACCTATATCTGGGTACCGTTGAGTCTGTTTTTAACCGGTCTCGAATATTTTGCTACCGGGGTAAAGAATTTGTATAGCGAAGATATGCATCTGGCCAGCCAGGTTACCGGCGATGGCTATGATGATATTAATGAACTTTAGAGGAATAGTGCTGTGGATATGACCTCTATCATGCTTATTACCATGATCGTGTTGTTACTGCTTGGCTTCCCAATGATGATCCCATTGCTAGCTGCCACGCTGATCGGTTTTTACTTCCAATTTATGGGTTTTGATAACTCGCAGTTTATGATCCAGCAGATGCTGGCGGGTATTAAGCCGGCTTCACTGATCGCCATCCCGATGTTTATTCTGGCTGCCGATATCATGACCAAGGGACGCTCTGCCACCAGACTGATCGACATGGTTATGGCGTATATCGGCCACTATAAAGGGGGGCTGGCGGTGAGTACGGCTACGGCCTGTACAATGTTTGGAGCTGTTTCGGGTTCCACCCAGGCGACGGTAGTCGCGGTCGGTTCTCCATTGCGTCCCAAGCTGCTGCAAAATGGCTATAACGACTCATTTATTCTGTCGCTGATCATCAATTCCAGTGGTATAGCGCTGCTGATTCCGCCCAGCATTGGAATGATCATATACGGTGGTATCTCGCAGACCTCTATTTCTGAACTGTTTATTGCGGGGATCGGGCCAGGGATCCTGATGCTGATTTTATTCTCAATGTATTCGATTTTCTTTGCCGTCAGGCATGAAGTTCCAACCCTTGAGAAAGCATCTTTTAGTGAGCGTTTAGCCGTGACCAAAGAGGCGCTCTGGCCTCTGGGCTTTCCGGTTATCATTGTAGTTGGTATCTATGGAGGCATCTTCAGCCCAACAGAAGCCGCATCGACCTGTGTCTTATACGCGCTTATTTTAGAAGTGATCGTATTTAAGTCGCTGGACATCAGGGCCGTCATAGGTATCGCGAAGTCTACTGGTCTGATTACCGCGATCGTCTTTATTTTGGTGGCCGCGGGTGCTGCATTCTCATGGGTGATCTCTTTTGCCCAGATACCCCAGGCAATAATGTCGAACCTGGGATTGAATGAAGCGAATGAACTGCAACTGTTAATGGCTATTTCTGTGGCCTTTTTTGTTGGTTGTATGTTCGTTGATTCCATAGTGGTAATTTTGATTCTGGTACCGATATTCTTACCGGAGATCGACCGTGTCGGGCTGGATAAGGTATTAGTAGGCGTGATAATTACGCTTCAGGTTGCGATAGGTGCTGTGACCCCGCCATTTGGCTGTAACATATTTACCGCGGTGGCGATCTTTAAGCGGCCTTATATTGAGGTCGTAAGAGGATTGCTTCCCTTTGTTCTGATATTGGTGCTGGTTGCGGTACTGCTGATTCAGTTCCCGCAAATAGCACTGTTCCTGCGGGATCTGGCTTTTGCGGATTAAGCTGAAACCTTCCCACTTAGGAAACCCTGAATGGGAAGGCTTTACCGGTCATCTGAGTTTATCGGGAAGGCATACTGAGGTTAAATGAACCCGTAAGCTGAAATACTGAGGGATACTAAGATTCTGACCGCTGGTCATTGATGCTCAGCGCGATCGCTTCGGCGATCTTAATGCCATCGATAGCCGCCGACATAATACCGCCGGCGTAACCGGCACCTTCACCGGCCGGGAATAAACCCCGGGTGTTAATGCTTTGCATATCATGGCCCCGCTTGATAGAGACCGGCGATGATGTACGGGTTTCGACACCGGTCAGCAGCGCATCGTCCTTGGCAAAGCCTTTAATCTGTTTATTAAACGCGGGAATTGCCTCGCGAATGGCTTCGATACAGAAGTCCGGCAGAGCCTGAGAAAGATCGGTTAACTTTATACCCGGCTTGAATGATGGTTTTACCGTGCCGAGTTCGTCTGAGCTGGTGCCCTTAAGAAAATCACCGACTTTCTGCGCCGGGGCATCGTAGTTTTCGCCGCCCATCAGATAAGCGTTACTCTCCAGCTGGCGCTGAAAGTCGACGCCGGCTAAAGGATTGCCAGGGTAATCTGAAGGATCGATACCAACCACGATAGCGCTGTTGGCATTACGCTCCTGGCGAGAGTACTGACTCATGCCGTTGGTGACCACACGGCCCTCTTCAGAGGTCGCAGCCACAACTGTGCCGCCCGGGCACATACAGAAGCTATAAACCGACCGACCACTTTTACAGTGATGCACCAGCTTATAATCGGCAGCACCTAAGATCGGGTGCCCGGCGTTTTTGCCGAAACGGGCTTTATCGATCAGCGACTGTTCGTGTTCTATCCGGAAGCCAACAGAGAACGGTTTAGCCTCCATATAGACATTCTTGTCGAACAGCATCTGGAAAGTATCGCGGGCACTGTGGCCGATCGCCAGGGCAACATGTTTCGACTTGATGGTTTCACCATCGGCCAGGGTAATACCGGTAACCTGACCGTCTTCGATATGCAGATCATCGACGCGGGCGCTGAAACGGATCTCACCGCCCATCTCAATAATCTTGGCGCGCATCTTTTCTACCATCGAAACCAGCCTGAAAGTACCGATATGCGGCTTGCTGACGTACATGATTTCTTCCGGTGCGCCGGCTTCGACAAACTCGGACAGTACTTTTCGACCGTACTGTTTAGGGTCTTTTATCTGGGTCGAGAGCTTACCATCGGAGAAGGTGCCCGCGCCGCCTTCACCAAACTGAACGTTGGATTCGGTATTGAGCTTTTTCTGACGCCAGAAACCAAAAGTATCTTTGGTACGTTCGCGTACCGCTTTGCCCCGCTCAATAATCAGGGGCTTATAGCCCATCTGCGCTAATACCAGTCCCGCCAACAGACCGCAGGGTCCAAAGCCGATTACCAGTGGCCGTTCCTTCAGATCGGTCGGCGCCCGGGCGACAAATTTATACTCCATATCGGGCGTTTGGCGAATAGATTGGTTGCCGGAAAACTTTTCCAGCAGCTGCTCATTCTTTGTGGTGTCTATATCCAGGGTATAGATCAGAAAGATAGTGTTTTTCTTACGGGCGTCGTAGCCGCGACGGCGTATTTCAAAACCGGTTAGCTGCTCAGCAGTGATTTCGAGAGTAGTTAAAATGGCATCGGTCAGCGCCTGCTCATCGTGATCAAGCGGCAGTTTAATATTGGAAACACGTATCATCTGATAAAACCCGGAATGAGGGAGCCGAATCGTAAAGGCTCTGAGGTTACTTAGTTATAGTAAAGCGGGCATTTTACTGTATTTCTCAGTCAATGTATTTCAGGGGTGATCAGAAACTGTTCTGAAACCCTGAAGTTACTCCGCAGGGCCTTCCTGGAGCGTCATACTCATCTTGCGAACAGAGTTATCCACAGATTTTGGGGGTGTTTATCCTGACGGTATAAAGCTCTTACCTATTTTAAGATAAGAGCTTTGCAACTGGTGAGTTGTTGGAATGTTGTATGGTTTATTCAAGTCCCTCAATAACGCCACTTTTTAGCAATTGAATGCTGTTCGCTGCAGGTTTCTTTGGCAGCCCGGGCATGCGCATGATCTTACCGGTGAGTATGACCAGAAAACCGGCCCCCGCGTTAATCTGAATCGCCCGTACGGTAACCTCAAAGTCTCTTGGTCTGCCGTGGAGTTCCGGGTCATCGGACAGAGAGCTTGGAGCTTTGGCGATACAGACCGGCAGATGGGTGAGCCCCAGCTGCTCGACATGTTTCAGGTCTTTTTCGGCATCTTTGGAAAACGCTACGTCATCTGCGCCATACATGGCTTTGCATACCGCCCGTACCTTTTCGATAACCGTCAGGTCAAGGTTGTACAAAGGCTTAAAGGGTCTGTTTTTCTCAACTGATTTGATCACCGCTTTGGCTAATTCAATCGCGCCTTTACCACCATCGGCATGATGGGTTGTTTCCGCAAAAGCGACACCATGCTCGGCGCAGCGGGCGCGAATTATCGCTACCTCGGCATCGGTGTCGGTAGCAAAACGATTCAGCGCCACCACCGGGTGTTTGTTGAATATCTCGACACTCTCGATATGTTTATCAAGATTACCGAGGCCCTGTTTTACCGCTTCAAGATCTTCTGTTTCCAGATCGCTCTTATGATTACCACCATGCATCTTCAGCGCCCGTACGGTGGTAACCAGAACCACGGCGTCGGGGTCTAAGTTGGCTACCCGGCATTTGATATCGAAGAATTTTTCGGCCCCAAGGTCGAAACCAAAACCCGCTTCGGTGATCGCCCAGTCGGCGTACTGCATCGCCATCCGCGTTGCGATAACGCTGTTACAGCCGTGGGCGATATTGGCGAAAGGGCCGCCGTGGACAAAGGCCGGGGTGCCTTCAAAGCTTTGTACCAGGTTGGGCTGCATTGCATCCCGCAGCAGCGCCATCATAGCGCCGGTAATATTCAACTGCTCGGCATGAATTGGCTCGCCAGCATAGGTATATCCGATAAGGGTACGATCGAGGCGTTGTTTCAGGTCTGCTGCATCTTCGGCCAGGCAGAGCATCGCCATTACCTCAGAAGCTGCTGTGATATCAAAACCGCCTTCCCGGGGGATACCCTGCATCTTACCACCGAGGCCGAGTACTATTTTTCGCAGGCTGCGGTCGTTCATATCCATCACCCGGCGCCAGACGATCTGCCGCGGATCAATATTTAACGCATTGCCCTGGTAGATATGATTATCGAGGGCCGCCGACAATAAGTTGTTGGCGCTGGTTATGGCGTGAAAGTCACCGGTAAAGTGCAGGTTGATACGATCGGCGGGCATTATCTGGCTATAGCCACCGCCGGTTGCGCCGCCTTTCATGCCTAAGCATGGGCCAAGAGAGGGTTCTCGCAACGCCATACAGACCGATTCGTTGAGTTGGGTAAATGCCTGGGCAAGGCCGATAGTTGTGGTCGTTTTACCTTCACCGGAGGGTGTTGGAGTGGTTGCCGAAACAAGAATCAGCTTGCCCGGCTTTCTGCCGTTTTGGGTTAGCGCCTGCAGGTCGATCTTGGCGATATCGCGACCATAAGGGTGCAGGTAGTCACTATCAATGCCCAGCTTTTCACTGATTTCAGAAATTGGCTTAGGGGTGAATTGCTGGGCGATCTCGACATCTGTTGCCATGACAGGCTCCTTAATGATCATTCACGTATCTGCGGCTAATCTATACCTTATTTAACATTGGATAATTGATAAGCAGCAAAGAACAGTACAACTCAACTACGCAACTGCATTCATGCAAGGTATCACCCTTTAGCAGAAATTACATAGCAGCTTAAGACGCATCTGTTTGCTGATGTCGCTATCAGAACAACTCGTTCGCTTTCCATAGCAGATAGATCAACAGTTAAAGAATGTGCCGGCGTTTAGATGTAAGAATTCGTCTTTATTGGCATCACTCCTCTCACTTTGCTGGTCCTGTCGGAGTATCCGCAACAGCGTTTATACCTACAGCGTTAATGTTTAACCGGATGGTATCTTTATGAGTGAAATCGAACAGCAACTTCTGCCTTGCCCATGTTGTGGTGAAAAGGTTTCCTGTAGTGCAGCATTTCAGAATGGCTACGGCACCTATTACTCGATCAAATGTGCTTGCGGAATATCCATCAGTGGTCAGTTTGAAGCAGATGTCATGCAGCGCTGGAATCTGCGTGTCGTGGTGGATTAGCCAGGGAATTGAAGTAACAGCTGAAACCGGCAGGTCAGAAAAGAAGGCCCCATATTGTTTAAATATGGGGCCCTGTTTGATTTTTACTGAGTTAAGCGCCGAGTTCTGCCGGCACTTTTGGTTTGGCCTTAAAAGGTATCTGTGACAGCAGCACGCCGGCCAGCATCAGCATACAGCCCGTCAGTTCCCGGTTTGAGAGATGTTCATTCAGCCATAGCCAGCCGCCTAAGGCAGCAAATACCGCCTCGAGACTCATGATAATTGCGGCGTGGGAGGCTGGTGCAGATTTTTGCCCGATTACCTGTAGGGTATGGCCGATACCGACGGTTAACGCACCGGCAAACAGCAGCGGCAGCCAGGCTGCGATTATGTTGCTACCGACAAATCGCTCGGTTTCCCAGAACAGGGCGATCACTGTGCAGAGCACACCGCAGAATAGGAATTGCAGGAGAGATAGCAGCAGGTTATCCAGTTCACGCGCCAGTTTTGCGATAATTAGTACATGACCGGCCCAGAAACAAGCCCCTAGCAGGATCAGTACGTCCCCCGAGTTGATTTCAAAGCTATCGCTGACGCTGAGCAGGTACAGACCAAGCACTGCGAAAGCAGCCCCTATCCAGGTATTCAGGCCCGTTTTCTGTGCCAGTGCCAGACCGAAAACGGGCACCAACACGATGTACATACTGGTGATAAAGCCGGCGTTACCTGCGGTAGTATATTGCAGGCCGGCCTGTTGCATTGACGCGCCCATAAACAAGCAGAATCCAGCGGTTAAACTTCCTATCAGCATCGGACGCCAGTTAACCTGTTGCGGACGATGGAAAAATACCACCACCGGCAGCAGGGTCAAAGCACCCAGTAGAAAACGTCCGGCGTTAAAGCCAAAAGGCCCCAGAAAGTCCAGCCCCATGCTCTGCGCCACGAGGGAGAAACCCCAGATCGCAGCTACCATTAGTAATAGCAGATCAGCTTTTATATTTTTTGTATGCATCGCTACATTCACCCAAGAGAAAAGAGATCAAGATACCGGGCATCGGCAGGCCATGAAAATCAAAGATCTCATGCTGTATTAGTCAGACTCACCAGAGGATAGATAGCTGACAAACAGCGCCCGATTCTGTCGTGCAGATGTCATTTCTGGTCGAATAACCGATAACACCTGAGCTGTAGTGAAGAGTAATCTGTAGTGAGAAAGCCCCGTTAGTTCTCACGGTGACCGCTATGTTGTAAGGCTTAAGTGTCAGAACCGGCTTAACAGCGTGGCATAAACGACTTTTTCGCTCTATTGCTTTGTGATCTGAACAATCATTCCATATGATTCGTAGGGCTTAATTTAGGCTAATACAAAACTATAATTATAAAACTGTCTCCGCCAGCAGCATGAGCGGGGCATCGACGCATAATTTCGTATGCATGGGTGTAAAGGATGTTGTTACCATTTAAGTCCCTCCTGGTGTTTGAAGCTGTCACGCGTAATAGCAGTTTTACTAAAGCTGCCGATGAGTTGAGCGTTACCCAGTCCGCGATTAGTCATCAGATTAAAAATCTGGAAGAGTACTTCAGCGTCAAGCTTCTGGATCGCTCCGGCTCCTCAATAGTGTTAACCGAGGAGGGGGAGATCCTGTATAAGGACCTCGCTGAGGCGATGACCTTACTGCGCCGCGGAGTCAGCAGTTTAAAAGCCTCGACCTCGATGGCCCCGGTAGGAATTTCAGTACGTCCGCACTTTGCGATGAAGTGGCTATCGCCGCACCTGCAAAATGCCAATTTTGGTTTCGATTTTCGGTTTCACCACAGCAATGATTCCGCCGATTTTTCTGATTCAGATATTCAGGCTTCCATTGAGTGGTTACATCAGTCTGAAGTGCCAGAAAACGCCCGCTTACTGGTGGCTGGTAATTTGACCCCGGCATGTCATCCTTCAATGCTGGAGCGATTTGACAGCATTGATCCCGCTCTTCTGGAACAGTTCGTGCTGTTGCACGAAACCGATGCCACCGGCTGGCAGGAGTGGTTGGCGCTGGCTGGGGTGCCTGATCTCGAACCAATGAAGAACGAATATTACAGTGACACCAATGTGCGCCAGCAGGCTGCGATTGAGAAGCTGGGATGCGCCCTGGTCTGCCCGGAGCTGGTGGCTGATGATATTGCCGCCGGAAGGTTGGTGTGTCCGTTTGATCTGCACCTGGAAAGCTATTCGTACTATCTGATCGTACCGGAAGACCGGATGAATATTTCCAGAGTACGTACATTTGTGGACTGGCTGATTAACGAGTTGTAAATGGGAAGGCGGTGGCCAAGTAGCGGCTGGTTATAAAGATTCTTCAGACGAAAAAAGGGCTCATACGAGCCCTTTTTTGTAGCTATAGAACAGGATCAGGTGGTCTGTTGGATCTCAGAGCTGATGAGTTCTCCTTCGTCGCTGTTATCTACTGGTTGAGCCTCTGGTGCAGGTACATAGTCTGACTTTGAAATCATCGAACTAAGCAAGCCTACTATCATCAGTACCATCACAACCGAGAAAGGTAATGCCGCAGCGATTGAGGCTGCCTGCAATGCTTTGAGGCCGCCTGCCAACAATAGAACAGCAGCAACAGCGCCGACAGTCAGGCCCCAGATAACCCGGAATCTCACGGGTGGGTTATCGTTACCCATTGATAGTAAGGTACAGATAACCAGGGTTCCTGAATCTGCAGACGTTACAAACCAGGTCAGGATCATCAGTGTTGCCAATGCGGCCATGGCATAGCTGGCCCACTCGACATTGAGTGCTTCGATGGTGACATAAAGCGCTGTGGTGAGGTTGTTGTTGACCGCCTCTACGATACCGCCATTACCATACAGTTCCATATGCAGGGCAGTGCCGCCGAACAGTGCCAGCCACAGGAAGCTAACCAGGCAAGGTACTAAAATAACTCCTAGCAAGAACTCACGTACGGTACGGCCACGGGAGATGCGGGCAATGAACAAGCCAACAAAAGGTGCCCATGAGATATACCAGCCCCAGTAAAAAACTGTCCACCAGCCCTGCCATTGGCTATCAGGCTTAGGATCAGCCCAGAAGCCCATCTGAACCATATTGGCTAAATAATCACCGACACTGGTGACATAGAAGCCTAACAGGAAGATAGTCGGTCCGGCGAAGAGGAAAAAGGCCAGCAGGATAACGGTCAGCTTGACGTTGAACTCACTGAGAATACGGATGCCTTTTTGGACACCGGATACCGCAGAAAAGGTTGCGACGACGGAAATTACAGCGATCAGCAGCACCTGATTAACGACAGATATCTCCATATCGAACAGGTAATTAAGTCCGGCATTCATTTGAGAGACGCCGAGGCCTAGTGAAGTAGCAACACCGAAAATAGTGGCAAATACTCCGAGCAGATCGACAGCGTGGCCGATCGGACCGTAAATTTTATCGCCCAGAATCGGATAGAGAGATGAGCGAATTGTCAGCGGCAGGCCTTTACGATAGGCGAAGTAAGCCATCGCCAGACCAGCTACCGCGTAGATCGCCCAACCGTGGAAGCCCCAATGGAAGAAAGAGATTCGCATTGCCACCTGCGCGGCTTCTGCGCTTTGTGCCTCAATTCCTGCCATTGTAATAAAAGGATTGCCCTGAAAGTGATAGATAGGCTCGGCAATACTCCAGAACAGCATTGCGATACCCATTCCGGCACCAAACAGCATGGCAAACCATGAGAAGAAACTGAACTGAGGCCTTTCGTCATCGGCGCCCAGGCGCAAATTTCCCAGGCGGCTGAAAGTCAGCCACAGGCAGAGAAAGAAGAACACCGAGATAAGGCTGACGTAATACCAGTTGAGGGTCGTTTGAATCCAGTTTTTGACGTCGGCATATACGCCACCGGCAAAATCGACATTGAGTATGGTAAACAGCAGGAAGGCCGCCACCATCGCTTTTGCGAGTATCCCCATAGAAGGATTGATACCGGAGAATATTCCGGACTCGGCAATATTTGATTTATTTTTATATTGCATATTTTCTCCCGATAACAAGGAGGCGGTCGGCTAAGAGACATGCATTGCAAGTGCAAATTCAGATGATTGAAAAACCTGGATTTAAAGCCTGAACTCTAAACTGCTGGTTTTAAAATCACTGACGCCAGCCTGGCAGCAAGTGACCGTTCTTCTCGAAATCGTAATTTATTATTTTAATTAATTTATTGAGAAAAAGAGACTTATTTATCTGATGCGCTAACAAGCGCTCAAACCGCTCTATTCTGATTTTCAGCCAGCTACGACATATCAGAGCGATTAAGTTAGCAAAGCCATCAGCCTGCATCCCAATTCAAATTTCACAACTGACATTAGAAAAATTAATGCCGCGATGAATAGCGACAATAAAAGTCTGTTATTGCTAATTCTGGTTTACAGAGGGGGACCGAAGATTACAGAAAATAACTCGCATCATTTGTTTAAGTTGTTGAAATAAAACAAGTTGTTTCTTGTTCTTATGCCGGTCTTGGAGTGTTATTAAAAAAATGTCATGAGCTCAGCTAATGATGAGCGTGGAATTTGAATTGGGTTTATTAATTCTTCCTTGATAGATTTCGTTGACAGTCAGCTACGACTATGAATCACAAGCGATTCAATCAGAGATACATTCTTCTTATGACGAGAAGTAATACGGCATAAAAATCGCCTGATCCGGCGACCGATGCACAAATACAATAAGAGATTCGGAGAACAATAATGTCCCTGATTGCAACAGACCAAACACTCAGCGGTAGTTTTGATGCCTTTAAAGAGTCGGGCCCCCTGAAGACCGGGTTGCCGCCATCAGCCTATACCGATGAAAAATTCTGGGAAGCAGAAAAAGCCAAATTGTTTCCTGCGTCCTGGGTCTTAGTGGGCTTTGCCCATGAGATGGCCAAATCCGGCGACACAGTCCCAGTGACGGTCGGCGACAGTCCGCTGATTCTGGTACGTAATCAGGATGGCAGTATCAAGGCGTTCCATAATGTCTGCCGCCACCGTTGCTTGAAGCTGGTTGATAGCCCGCAGAATGTCGGACGACTGCTTAAATGTCCTTACCATGCCTGGGCCTATGGCCTCGATGGCGCACTGCGTAGCACGCCTTATTTCGGTGGCGAGGAACCTAATTCGGTACCGGAGGGCTTTGATCCACAGGAACATGGCCTTAAAGAGGTTCAGTGTGCAGTCTGGTACGACTGGATTTTCGTTAACGTCAGTGGCGATGCGCAACCTTTCGATGAATTTGTCGCGCCATTGAAGAACCGCCTTGATGGCCTGGATTTTGAAAAGGCCAAACTGGTCGGCGTGATCGACCTGGGGATAGTTGATACCAACTGGAAGTTCCTGATGGAGAACTTTATCGAGCCATACCATGTGCAGTTCGTGCACTCCTCCACCACAGATCAGCCTTTGATTGATCATTACATTGTCGACGATGGCCACTGCCAGGGCAGTGCGGTCGATCTGGATGATGAAAACGAAGGCGGTGATGGCAGTGGTAATACCCTGGCGGTCAGCTCCCGGTATCTGACGCTGTTTCCTACCTTTGTATTCGGCCGTTATTTTCCGGATCAGATGGGAGTTCACCTTAATATTCCGGTCGGCCCGGGGAAGACCCTGCAACGTCGCGCTATTTACATGACCGATGGTACTGAACTCGATACGGAAAGCGCTGAAAAACTGAAGCAGCTGTGGATCGATGTGCACAAAGAAGATCATGAGGTCTGCATTCGATTACAGGAAGGCCGTAAGTCTACTGTTGCCGATGGCGGTGTGTTGTCGACCCACTGGGAAAGCAGTGTGCGCAATTTCCAGGAGCAGGTTCTGGAAGCGGTGAGCAAATAATAAAGCCAAATCGGGGGGCTGTCAGGCCCCCTTAGATCGATTTTGTCGGGCTGTATAAGGTCGGCACTTTTTACAAGTAGGGTGAGCAATGTCTGATACAAATAATATCCGTTTCCGTCTGGATCATACAATGATCCGGGTCTGTAATCTGGAAAAGTCACTGGATTTTTATACCCGACTTCTGGGTATGGAAGTTTTGCGCAACACCGATTATCCGGAAGGCCGCTTTACCAATGTCTTCATCGGTTTCGGTCCTGAAAATATCACCACTACGCTGGAACTGACCCATAACTGGGATCAGCCAGAGCCTTATGAGAAAGGTAAAGCCTACGGACATCTGGCGTTCAACGTCGAGAGTGTTGTCGAGGCCATGGCCTATCTGGAAAGCGAAGGTGTAACGATTCGCAGCCCGGCAAAGCCGATGAATCACGGCACCCGTATGCTGGGTTTTGTTGAAGACCCTGATGGTTACGTAATCGAGCTGAACGAACCCGTTAATTCTTAAGTTTTTATGTTGTAGCAACAGTATCCGGAACCCCGGAGGGTTTGCTGCTGCTGAAATAACTGTTCCATGCTAATAAATCCAATAAAGGAAGCAATATTATGCCAACTCCAACGCTGTTTAAGTTTACAGATATCGAACACCGTTATCACGAGCTGCAACCAGGCGGTACTTACATTAAGCCATGCGTCACTACTAAGGTAAGTGAATCTATGGCCGGTGGCGTTAACTTTCTGAACAACATCTCCGTACCCTGGAACCTGGAAGTTGATGAGATCGTGTTCGTTAAAGAGGGCAACTTTCGCCTGATCGCCGATGGCGTTTCTTACCAGTGCGCCGAAGGCGATGTGCTGTATATGCCCAAGGGCATGGATGTTAAGTATGAGTGCGATGAGCGTTGCATTATTTTCTATGCGGTTTACCCGGTCGACTGGAAGCAGAAGCTGGGCATCACCGAAGTACCAGGTATTGATCCGGAAGATATGTAAGCCTCCCTTGTGATCAACACAGGACCGGTTATCCGGTCCTGACGATCGCCGGACAGTCATTGCACCAGATATGTCCGGCCGGTCGTTATTATCAGTTCCCTAAAGCTACCCGATCAGAATATCGCCTGACTGTTACACCTAAAAAAACTCCTGAAAATAACTACCATAATAATTGAGGAGGTCAGCCATGACATCCCAGAACATTACCACCCGCGTTACCGCCGTTGAGCAGGTAGCCAAAAATGTTCATGCTTATACTTTAGCCTGCGATGACCGGTCGGTTCTGCCGGAGTTCAGCGCCGGTGCGCATATCGATCTGTTACTGGATAATGGTCTGATCCGACAATACTCCCTGTGTAGCGACCCGGCCCACCTTCATGAATACCAGGTGGCAGTGTTGTTGGAAGACGACGGTCGCGGCGGTTCCGCCTGGATTCATAAATATCTGCAACAAGACAGCGAACTACAGATCCACGCGCCGCGTAATCACTTTGAACTCAATGAAAGTGCGGATAATTACCTGCTGATTGCCGGTGGTATTGGTATTACGCCGATAATGCTGATGGCAACGCGACTACAGCAGCTGAATAAACCTTTTACCCTGCACTACCTGAGCCGTACTCCTGAACAGGCCGCTTTTGCCGAACAACTCAGCCAGCAGCTGGGCGACCGGATTCAGTGTCACTATAGTTACGGTGACAGCAACAAACGCCTGAATATTAATGAACTGTTCGGTGCACAACAGCAAAACACCGAAGTCTATACCTGCGGCTCAGAGCCGCTGCTGCAATCGATTCTCGATGCGGCTGAAGATAAAACCAATATCAAAGTCATTTATGAGCGTTTTTCCGCGGCGCCAATCGACGAGTCAGCTGTTAACGGCAGTTTCGAAGTCGAGCTGGCAAACAGTGGCAAAGTGATCGAGATCCAGCCGGAACAGAGCATTCTGGAAGTGCTCAGAGCCGAAGGACATCAGATCGAAACCATGTGTGAAGAGGGCTTGTGCGGTAGCTGTGAAGTCGGCCTGCTTGAGGGCGAAGCTGATCATCGCGACAGTGTTCTCACCGCAGAAGAACAAGCCGAACAGAGCGTACTAATGGTCTGTTGTTCCCGCGCTAATTCTACCCGGCTCAAACTTGATCTCTGAGTCGAGAGCTCTATATGTAAGGCCTTTGCACAGGGTGTAACACAAAGTCAGCAGTGCAAAGACATACAGCTAATCAATACAAAAAAGATAATAAAAACAATACGGTATATGCTATGAATACAGAGTCCTCCCTTTTGGGGAAACCCGAAATTATACAGTTCAGTTGCTTGTCCGATAATTATTGCAGCCTGATTCATGATTCCGTAAGTGGTCAGACCGCTATTATCGATACTCCGGATGCAGCTGAAATCATTCGGCAGTTAGAGGCCAGAAACTGGCAGTTAAGCCATATCTTAACCACCCATCATCACTGGGATCATATCGATGGTCACCTCGAGCTGAAGCAGCGTTACAACTGCGAAGTAATTGGTTCTGAAGTCAATGGCGATATTATTCCGGGAATCGATCGCGCGGTTGAACATGGCGATCAGATCCAGCTCGGCGAACTAGTGATTGAGGTATTATCAACGCCAGGACATACCCTGGGGCATATTGTCTATTGGGTGCCATCCTTAGACGCGGTGTTTGTTGGTGATACCCTGTTTTCGATGGGATGTGGTCGTCTGTTTGAAGGCTCTCCACAGGATATGTGGCAGAGTATTCAGAAACTTCGAGACTTACCGCCCACGACCGCTATCTATTGTGGTCATGAATATACCCAGTCCAATGCCCGCTTTGCACTCTCACTGGAACCGGATAATATCGCGCTGCAACAGCGAGTCGCTGAAGTTGATAGGCTTCGTGCAGAGAACTTACCTACAGTGCCTACCTATGTGCAGCAGGAGCTTTTGACTAACCCCTTTATGCGTGCCGATCAGCCTGAACTTCAGCAGCAACTGAATATGCTGGGTTATCCGGCAGACCAGGTGTTTGCTGAAATTCGCCAGCAAAAAGACCAGGCGTAAACGCCTCTGATGGTGTTGGATATGTCTGTATTGAAGCGCTGCATAGAGGGGTGATGTCATGCTTAAACCTGAACTGGACGGCAGTTACCGGCTGTCATTTTTACTATTACCCGGTTATTCAATGGCCTCGCTGCAAGCGGCGATAGATCCTTTGCGTCTGGCCAACGAGATTACAGGCCAGTCACCTTATAACTGGGAACTGCTCAGCCCGGATAGCAAAGAGGTGGTGGCCAGTAACGGTCTGGCTCTGTCTGCAAAGGACTATCAGCACAGTAAGCCTGGTAACCTGTTTATCTGTAGTGGTGCGCGGCCATGGCAATATAGTAATCCGGCCCTGCTGTGGTGGTTACGCATGCTGTATAAGCAGAATACAGTCTTTGGCGGTATCGATACCGGTAGCTATCTACTGGCAGAGGCTAAGTTATTGAATAAAGGCCCGGTCAGTATTCATTGGCAAGCCGCGGCCGGATTTAGCAAACGTTATCCACAACTGGAGATCAGTCGGTCGCAGTTTGAAATTGCGACCGGTTGCATCAGTTGTGCGGGAGGCTTCGCGGTTAGCAGTCTGATGCTACATATGATCGAGCAGCACTTCAGCTCGGCAGTGGTTGAATCGATAGCCAGCCATCTTATGATCCCTGAACGCCAACCCAGTGTTTCAGAAGAAGATATTATTCAGCTCCATGAACCGCGCCTGTATAAAGTACTGAAGCTGATGCAGATCAGTATCAGTACGCCGCTCAGTTCGATGGAGCTTGCTGATAAGGCGCATGTTTCAGTGCGCCATCTGGAGCGTTTGTTTAAGCGCCATCTGCATACTACTCCTGCTAACTATTATCTGAAAATCCGGCTCGAGCATGCCCATCAGCTGATCCATAATTCGCCTCTGGATATCGGAGAAATAGCCGCTGTGTGTGGTTTCAGTTCAAGTCCGCATTTTTCCCGCACCTATAGCCGGTTTTTCGGTATCGGGCCAAAACGGGATCGGATGGATGCGATCGTAATCGAGCGGCCGCCGCAATCACTCTGCCAGCGCTGAGCGGACTTCGCGCTGACGGGATACAAGAATAATGACTGCGGCAATGAATACCAGCCCGGCGCCGATGATCTCTTCTGTGGTGACATTCTCGTTTAACAGTAACCAGGCTAAAAACAGGGTTGAGCCTATCTCTGTTGTGGTTAAAACCGCGACATCAGTGGCGCGTCTCATCAGGCGGGTACCGGCCATCAGTAAACTGAATGATAGCAGTGTGCTGACCAGGCAAAGGCCAAACGCCGCACCATAACCGACGTAACTATCAGGTAGCTCAGCCTGGCCTGCCAGGGCCGGGACAGATAAGCAGATAAGCGCTCCGGTGGTGACCCAGCTTAAAGATTCAAATGGTTTTTTATGTACCAGAAAATGATTGCTGAGCATGATATAGGCGCCGTAACAGGCGCCTGCAATCAGGCCACAGGTTATTCCCCATAAAGGCAGAGCGCTGTCGGTATCAACGCTGATATAGATACCGATCATGGCAAAGATGATGGCATTAAACTTCATCAGCGAAACGGATTCCTGACGCAGTAATACTGAAAAGAAGAAAATATAGACCGGAAACAGAAAGAACAACAACGTCGCTAAGCCTACGGATAGCTGACTCAGGGCAAAGAAATAACACAGAGCGCCGGTCGATAGAACCACCCCTATCAACAGTGGTGACAGCCACCCCTGAGTGCTGGCACGCCAGGTAATCAGCTGTAACAGTATCGCGGCCAGCAGAAACCTGAGCCACAGCAAGCCGACAGCGTTAGCGCCGTCAGCGTATGCAAGGTGGCCAAAGACCGGTTGAAAAGCGAAGCATATCGTCGCCGCAACAACCAGTAATACGCCTTTGAAATAGTCTGTATCATCCGTCACTGTTGTTTGCCCGCTACATTGATAAAGATCAAAATTAAGCTGTTTTTCTGGTTAACAACAGTGCTAAATACTCATGCCAAATTAGTCTGGCTAATAGTGTTCTGAGTGCATGTGGATAGGTTTAATATCTGCAAATCAAACCCTGAATTAAAACCCGTAAATAAGGCCTGAACAGCGTTATGCGATTACTGAAATCGACTATTCACCCGGAACTTCAAGCGATCAGCGGCAGCGTTTTTACGCGCCAGGCGGCGCGCGGTATTATCCTTGATGGCGAGCAGATTTTATTGCTCTATACCGAACGTTATCATGACTATACTTTGCCGGGTGGTGGTATTGATGAGGGTGAAGAGCTGCGGGCCGGATTGATTCGTGAACTTCAGGAAGAGACCGGCGCTAAAAATATCAGACATATACAGGGTTTTGGTTTGTATGAAGAATACCGGCCCTGGCATAAGCACAGCTACGACATAGTGCATATGGAGTCCTATTGCTTTCGCTGCACTATTGACGAAGAGCTAGGTGCCACCGGGTTCGAAAGCCACGAAATAGAAAATGGAATGAAGCCGGTGTGGATCAATATTCACGATGCCATCGCCCATAATGAAGAGACCATGGCAACCAGCGAGAAGAAAGGAATGTCGATTGAGCGGGAAACCTTTTTATTGAAGCTGATAGTGGAAGAGTTATTAGCTTGAATTTGCACGCGCCTGATAGCTATAAAACAGCAGAGCCAGAATAACTACAGCACTACCCAGAAACGTCATTTCACTGGGTTCTTCACCTAAGCCAATCCACACCCACACCGGTGCAATTATTGATTCTAATAACAGAAATAAGCTGACTTCGGTTGCACTGATATAGCGCGGTGCAATTTGTAACAGAACAAAGCCGATCGGCATGGCAATCGCCGCAGAGACAAACATAGCCCCGATCTCTTCATGGCGGGCAATCACTGTATCGGTATCCAGCCAACCAAAAGCAAGGATAATCAGCCCTCCGAAGATCAGTCCCGGTGTAATATCCCGTGGCGCGAATCGACGCGCCCAATTGAAATTCAGCGCCATGAATAGGGCACAACCAATTGCCATCAGGTTACCCGTTAAGCTGTTTACTCCTGTATCGTCGCTGACAATGATCGCCATACCAAGCAACGTCATTGCAATAGTCAGCCCCACGGTTAAGCTAACCTGTTCCTTCAACCAAAACCATGCAATTACTGCTGCAAATACAGGTGCTGTGCTGATAATCATCATTGCCGCAGCAGCACCCGTTTGCTGCAATGCCTGGGTATAGAAATAGGTATTCATAGCGAAAAAGAAGCCGCTAACCAGCCCTGGCCATCCTGCAGAAACGATTGCGCGCAATGCCTTCGTGCGATGACGAAGCAATACGATCAAAGCAAAACCCAGCGAAAAGAATACGCCACGCCAAAGCAACACTTCACTATGATCGATAGCCACCCAGCGTAAAATCAGGGCGTCAGGGGTCAGTAATAGCGCGCCGACCAGGCTATATAGCATGCCTGTCGTGCGAACAGGCAGACCTTGTCCTTGTCGTAGCCCCATAGCAAATCTGGCCATAGTAAATCAGCCCCATAGTAATCTTGTATAAAGGAAGTTGAAGATAGATACGCGCTGATAAAGCCCATCAGGCAATTACAAAAATGGCCCTGCCAAGCAGAGCCATTGTCGGTTATACGTAAGCAGGGATGTTATCGGGTAATCACCGGCAGTGTTGGCCATGCCCGCTTATGCAGCATCTCGCAGCCATTCTCGGTAATCAGGATATTTTCTTCGTGAACCATCATCTTTCCAGGCGCAAAGGTCATTCCCGGCTCAAGCGTCATGATCATCCCGGCCTGCAGGATCACATCGCCGCCTTCAACGTTGGATGGCCATTCTGTCAGTTGCATCCCCAGGCCATGGCCCATTCGGCCGACACTGTTACCCAGCGCACCGGCATCTTCCAGTACCGACCACATCGCTTGCCAGACATCACCGGTGGTGCGCCCCGGAGCTGCGATATTCAGGCCTGCCTCGGTGGAGGCGTAAACTGCTTCATAGGCATCATGAGTGGCTTTATCGACCTCGCCAAAGGCGAAGTTGCGGTCATAATCGCTGAAATAACCGTCGAAGTTTGCACCGGTATCAATAATCAGCACATCGCCTTCGCCGAGACGCCGGTCTGTTGGTCCCATGATGATATCGTCGTATCCTCCCTGGCCTGATGCCGAAATCAAATAGGGGCATGCATCGGCGCCTAAACGCAGCATTTCCAGATGCATCGCTTTACAAGCTTCACGCTCTGTCATACCGGCTTGCAGGTTGTCCAGCAGGAAGTCAAAACCGGCTGCGGTAACATCACAGGCAAAGCGAATCTTGGCAATTTCGGCGGCGGATTTAACACTACGCAGATCACGGACGATCTCGCTGACATCGACCATCTGATGCTGGCTTAAACAGTTTTGCAGGGCCTGATAATTTGCCGCAGGCATGCGTAAATGCGTTTCCGGGCCAAGCATTGCGCCGATGCGTCGGGAGCTTTTTGAGGCTTCGGCGAGAGTCTCTGCTAACAGCGTTACACCGTCATCTTCAGGGCGCGGTGCCGGCCAGCTGCGCACGTCTTCGATCCAGGTTTCTGCAAAGCCGGCAACGCCGATTCCCGGCA
The DNA here is from genome assembly GCF_050870985.1 of Amphritea sp. HPY. Classification (NCBI taxonomy): domain Bacteria; kingdom Pseudomonadati; phylum Pseudomonadota; class Gammaproteobacteria; order Oceanospirillales; family Oceanospirillaceae; genus Amphritea; species Amphritea sp. HPY. Next base: position 4,367,385 of record NZ_CP194015.1, read on the forward strand.
CTACGGCTATTGGTTTTCCCTGCGAAGGTACTACCAGGAACCAGGGGCGCGTCGGGCTTTCCCAGAACTGTGATTTGAAACCGCTGAAATAACGGAACTCAGGCTCGGTAGAAAAAAATACAGCATCGATTTGCTGAGTAGCCATCAGACGTTGCAATTTTTCAGTACGCGCTGCAAATTCATCGTGTTCAAAGCCGCGTGGCGGAGCCATCAGTAGATCAGTCATAATATTTTCCAGTTTCTTTTTAGCCTGTTGCTTTGTTTTCCATTCAGTCGACAAATGCCAGGTCTCTTAACAATAGGGCAATATCCGGGAAGAAGATCAACAACGCCGACATAAAGAACAGGATCAGAATGAACGGCAAAGTCCCCCTGATAACTTCCATATAGGGCCTATTGAAGATCGCGATCGCGGTAAAAATATCGCAGCCGAACGGCGGTGTCGCTGAACCGATGGCCATCTGCAGGGTGATCATCACGCCGACTAAGACAGGATCGAGGCCAACTGAGGCGACGATAGGCACGAAGATCGGTGTCAGGATAACCAGGACGACCAGGGAGTCGACAAACATGCAGCCGACAAAAAAGCTCAGGGCGATCACGAACAGGATGTATTCCTTGGATGCATCTTCCAGGTTCAGTGGCGCTAACAGTTCCTGCGGAATCTGTTCAAACGAGATATACCACGAGAACGCCTGGCCCATACCCACAAGAATGAATACTACGGCAGTAATGAGGCCGGTGCTTAAAGCGGCATCGACGATGTCTTTGTATTTCAGTTCACGATAGATCACACACTCTACGATGATGGCATAGAGCACTGAAAATGATGCCGCTTCGGTGGGCGTCACCGCCCCCGAATAGATACCGCCGACTATAAGCGCAGGGAAGCCCAGCGGCAGCAGGGCTTTCTTAATAGCCTGCAGCTTCTCTTTGGTCGAGGTTTTATCCACCAGGGCGATACTGTCGCCCTGATACACGCTATAAATGTAGCAATAAGCGGAGAACAGAATTGCGAGCAATATCCCCGGGCCGATACCCGCAATGAACAACTCACCAACACTGGTATTTGCCAGTGTGCCGTAGAGGATCAGGCCGATACTAGGCGGAATCAAAAAGGCAATATCGCTGGCGTTGATGATCAGCGCCATGACAAAGCTATCCTTATAGCCTGCCTGCAGTAGTTTGGGGCGCATGATCTGGCCGACAGAAACTACAGTTGCCTGGGTCGAACCCGACACCGAACCAAATAGTGTACAGCTGATACAGGCTGTAATCGGCAGTCCACCACGCAGGTGTCCCACGAATGCTTCGATCAACCCCAGCAGGTTATGTGCAGTATGTCCGCGGGTCATAATATCAGCAGCAAGAATAAACATCGGTACTGCGATCAGGGCATTTGGCGAGATGCCGGTGACCATCTGCTGAATGATCACCCCGGTATCTATACCGGAGAAATGCACCAGGCCGATCAAAGCGCCTACTGCTAAAGGCACCACCATTGGGAAACTGAGAAACAGCAGGATGACCATCGCCGCGACGAGGGTAAAAGTAACAACGTAGATATCCAGTTCACCGGCTACGATGTCAGAAAAAAACTCAATAAACGAACTCATAATATTCCACCGGCAATCATATCGGTTAGCTATCAATTACTTCGTGCGATAAGTAGATCTCTTTATGCGTAATGTTCATAAAGAAGGCGATCAGATATTGCAGCCCGGCGATACTCAGCCCCACCGGGATAATGGAATAGATAATGTATACGGGGAACTGCAGTGCCGGACTTAAGCGGTTGAGATCTTTTATTTCAATAACATAGAAGATCGCTTTATAGGCCAGATAGAACATTAACAGTCCGGTAGTAATTGAAATTACCGTGGAAATCACTTTTTTCGCTGCGTAACTTAAAGAGTCATACACCGCTGTCATGCGTATGTTACGGCCTTTTCGGACGGCATACGCGAAACCGATAAAGGTGACTGCCACGATCAAAAACTGGTTAAGTTCTTCGGAAAAGAACAAGCTCTTACCAAAAACATATCGCCCGATGGCATTGGCTGTGGAGTTGACCATCATCAGCAGTATTGAAAAGAACACGACAAATTTCTCTATCGATTCAGTGAAACTACTGATGCTGTTGAATATATTTTTCATAAGAACACACCTTCAAAGCCACGTACTTGATTGTGACTTTTTTACGTTAATGACTCAGTAAGCACAGGCCTGATCAGGCCTACGCTTACTGATGATCAATAAATAATTAAGACGCGTCCTTAACTTCCTGAATCAGGCTTTGTAAGATTTTCTTAGCGCCTTCACGAGCGGCAACTTTATCGGCGCTGTCGTAGGCATTCTCAACAACATCATAGTAAGTCTCGTGCAGCGTAGAGCTCAGCTCCTTAAAGCGGGCGCGCTCTTCGGCATTCAGGGTCACCACTTTCATGTCAGGGCGCTCGGCCATGATTTTGTCCATGTTTTCCTGATTAATGCGTAGCTGGTAGTCATGGGCGGCCTGTTCAGCAGCGGCGATCGCTTTCTGCACCATCGTCTGCTTCTCAGCGCTCAGGCCTTTGTACCACTCGCTATTGGTAGATACTGTACCTACGTATGGTTGCTGGCCCGGGACCATCAGATAATCCTGAACTTCGTGCCACTTGGCGTTATAGACAAAGTAGATAGGGTTAACCATGCCGTCGACTGTTTTCAGCTGCAGTGCGCCGTATACTTCACCCCAGGATAGCGGCGTTGGCGTAGCTCCGAATGCTTTATAGGTTTCAACCGGAATCGTTGAAGTGAAGGTACGAATCTTCTGACCGGCAAAATCTTCAGGGCTGCGAATTGCTTTGTTTGCGCCCCACACCATTTCACCCTCTGAAATCATGGTTAACAGCTTCAGGTTTACGTTTTCGAAACGATCAGCCAGATCGTTGTAAATAGTCTTACTGCCGGTCAGTACCTTACGTACCACATCGGTATCGGTTCCCATCACGTAAGGTACGCTGAGTGCCTGTACTTCAGGGACATAAGAACCCAGATGACCGGTACCTACGGATACGAACTGTACTGTTCCTTTCGCAGTGAGTTCTACGATATCGTTCTCGGTGCCCAACTGGCCGTAATAGTAGACCTTGACGCGAATATCGCCGTCAGATTCTTGCTTAATCGTATCGGCAAAGGTCTGGGCGAAGATATCCTGCACGTCTTTCTTATCTTCTTCAGAAGCGAACTTCCAGGTTTCGGCGCTAACACCGAAGCTGATACCCATTGCTAACAAGGCTGCTAAAAGCTTTTTCATGGTACGTTCCTCAAATTTTATTTTTAGAGTTAAGGTAAGGTTTAAGTAATTATTTCAATTGATCACACACCAACTGCACCCAGTACTGTGCACCATGTCCCAGGATACGGTCGTTAAAGTCGTATTCAGGGTTGTGCAATGCACAGCCGCCAACAGACTCAACTCCGTTACCCAGAAGCGCGTAGCAGCCTGGTTTTACACGTAGCATGCTGGAAAAATCTTCTGAAATAGTGAGAGGTAAACAGTTAGCCTCGACATTCTCACGGCCCAGAACGGCTTCGGCCGCCTGGATTGCGTGCTCAGTCTGTGCCGGACTGTTTACGGTGGGGTAAAAAGTATTCACAAAGGTGAATTGGTACTGCGCACCGGCTGCCTGGCAAATACCGGCAACGATACGCTCCATGCTCTGTTCAATTTTCGCCAGGCTGTCCTCAGTGAAACAGCGACAATCACCCTTAATTGTTACCTGGGAAGGAATCACGTTTACGGTACCGTTAGTCAGAAACTCGGTAGCTGATACCACGGCGGTTTCTTCAATCGCACTCAGGTTTCTTGAAACGATTGTTTGCAATGCTAAAACAATCTGCGAGCCCACAACAATAGGATCAATTCCGCGATGCGGCATAGCGGCGTGACCACCGACACCCTCGATCACAATTTCGAAACTGCTCTCACTGGCCATCAGGGAGCCAGGGCGGACAGTGAAATTACCTTCTGGCAAGCCAGGCATATTGTGCAGGCCGTATACGGCATCAATCTGAAAACGCTCGAACAGACCATCATCAATCATCGCCTGTGCGCCCTGACCATGTTCCTCATCGGGTTGGAAAATAAAGTGCACCGAGCCATTAAAGCCTTTGTTTTTGGCTAAATAACTGGCGGCACCCAGCAACATTGCCGAATGACCATCATGGCCGCAGGCATGCATTTTTCCATCGTGTCGGGAGCGGTGATCAAAGTCATTTTGCTCATGGATAAACAGGGCGTCCATATCAGCACGTAAACCAATGCTGGCACTGCCATCACCACAACGTAAAACACCAACAACGCCTTGCTGACCAACATTACGGGTGACCTCGATGCCAAAGCTCTCGAGTTTGTCGGCAATGAAATCGGCGGTCAGTGGCAAATCAAATCCACATTCGGGAAAACGATGCATATGACGACGCCATTCGGTCATCTGAGCAATCAACTGTGGGTTTAAAGACATTATTTAATCTCCAAAAACTTATTATTTCGCAGGCTACGCAGCGTTATGGCTTAACTGTTCGCGCAGTAATGCGCCAAAACCGAATACGGAGCTGGGGTAGTTCACCAGCTGCAAGCTATGCCACGCTAATGCCTGATTACTGCTAACGACCGGGATATTCAAACGTTGCTCAATATCATCAAGTACTAACGATGCCCTTAAGGCGGTACAGGAGATAAACATCAGGTCGGCTTCAGGGTCACAGCTGGCGACTGCTGCATCGGCAATATCTTGCGGAGTGATATAGGTCATCGCGGTATCATCCTCGAATCCGAAACCGGCAATGTTTAAGACCTCATAACCCTGGGCGCTGAAAAACTCGGCGACTTCACGGTTCACGGCCTCGGTATAAGGGGTCAGGATTGATATCCGTTTGGCCTCAAACCGCTGAAAAGCAGATAGTGCTGCGGTTACAGGATTAGTGACGGGGACCCCCGGGCGCGTCTGGTGGACTAATTCGGTAATGCGCTCTACGCCGATAGCAACCGTGCCGGAAGTACAGGCATAAATGATAGCGTCGAGATCGGTGCCAGGCAGGATTGTATCGGCTGTCGCACTGATGCCTGGAGCCATGCTGCGCAGGTTTTCAATTGTTAGCGGATTTACATTGCGAACCCGGCTTGTGAAAAACTGCACATCATCCGGATACATCCGTTGCAGGTCGGCTTCGATGTTGAAGTCCGTGGCCAGGGATATCACGCCGATGCGACCTGCAGGGGCAAGATATTCCAAGGGCTGCTGATGTGTAACAGTGGTCAATTTCATCATCGTGTCTCGTTGCTCAGACTTTGTATCCTGAGCTTTTTTTATTGTTGAGATGGTGAATAAGTTATTAATCAATAATACGGTGTTGGGATGCGGTAATTCATGTAATAGCCATTGCTTGGCGATGGTCTGCCGCGAAGTTGCTAAAAAAATGCAGGAATACACTACATAGTTGTTTGGGGCTGTACCTCCTGCAGGCAGAAGCCTCTATGATTAGTAGTAACTCTTATTAGTAGTAGCTCTTATTTATTAGTGCTCTTACTTAATAGAAACTTTGACGGTCACAGGTAGAAAACCTTATGAGTAGTACTCAAGCGGCAAATATTGATGGTTTCGATCGCAAGATTCTGGAGATCATTCAACAGTCCAACCGCACCACTTCAGATCAGATAGCGGAACAGGTCGGTTTATCTCCAGCCGCGGTGCAACGGCGAATGAAACGTATGCGTGAGCAGAATATCATTCAGTCGGATATTGCCGTGGTGAATCCTAAAGCGGTGGGTCGGGGCGTCACCCTGATAGTACAGGTAACACTGGAGAGGGAGCGCTTAGACTTGCTTGATACATTCAAAAAAGAGATGAAGGCCCATCCTGCCGTACAACAATGCTATTACGTTACCGGCAGTGCCGACTTTATTCTGTTGGTGACAGCTAAGGATATGGAAGACTATGAGGGATTTACCCGCGAGGTCTTCTTCGACAACCTCAACATCCGCAATTTCCAAACTAACGTAGTGATGGATGCTGTTAAGACGGGTCTTTCGGTGCCGGTTATTCTGGAAGAAAGCTAAGCGTAGCGTAGCTGCCCTTAATTGTTCGGTAAAAAAAGCCTCGCAAGTGCGAGGCTTTTTAACTTATCTGGTAGTACGAATATTAATCGTGCGCTTATAAATAGCGCGAATATTAGCTTACCAGCTGCTGATAAAGCTCAGGATCGGTTGCACCTTCGGTACCGATTACCAACACTTTACTCAGAGCATCCAGATTCAGGGCTTCGGCAAAGGGCTCTTGCTTACGGGCAATAACAGCCGCAGCCAGGCCTGGTACTGCTGACTCACCGGCTTCGATTGCCGGATCACTGCCATAACCTTTGGCAAGCAGGCGCATAGTTTCGGCAACTGCTTCTTCGCTCAACGTCATAAAATCGTCGGCACCATTGGACAGAATCTGCCAACCCAATGCAGAGACTTCACCGCAGGCTAAGCCGGCCATCAAAGTTTCAAGATCACCATCGACTACCACAGGTTCACCCGCTTTAGCGCTCATCTGCAAACAGTTTGCCTGTTCCGGTTCAACGATAATAAAGCGCGGACGACGCTCACCCCACAGGTCCCAGAAATAACCAGCAACTGCAGAAGCCAGACCACCGACACCGCCCTGAACAAAAACGTGGGTCGGAATATCATCGTTTAGCTGTTCTACGATTTCGGACAGCATTACGGTGTAGCCCAGGGCAACATCCTTCGGCACTTCCATATAGCCTTCATAGCTGGTGTCGGAAACGATGATACGGCCATTCGCTTTAGCGTCGGAATCAGCCTGACGTACCGATTCATCGTAATTTCCTGTAATACGAATTACTTCTGCGCCAAAGGCTTCCATTGCTTTCTTGCGACCTTCAGATACATCGCGGTGAATATAGATTACGCAACCGCAACCAAACATCTGCGCGCCCCAGGCGACGGAACGACCGTGGTTACCATCGGTTGCACAGCTGACAACAATTTCAGCGACCTCATCTTTCAAGCTGCCATTCAACAAATCAGCAATGGTTGGTCGTTCACCTAAACGTTGTTCCAGGACTTTTTGCAGCTGGCAAGCGACAGCGTATGCACCACCTAAAGCTTTAAAGCTTTTCAGGCCAAAGCGCTGAGACTCATCTTTGTACCAGATAGCACCAAGTCCGGCGTCTTTAGCCATCGCGGTCAATGAATGTAACGGAGTCACTGAATACGCAGGCCATGTCTTGATGTCTGCGATCGCCTCTGAAGCCTTGGCAACGCTGATCACATCGCGTTGCGTGTCAGAGTATAGGTTTTCACTGTTGGCTACAGGATTCGCAAAGTGGGTCAGAGTACCGTTCAGTTTACACATAGTTATCAATGCCTTTGGTTGTCACAGGGTCTGCCTGATGACCACTGAATCCGGTTTATGAGATAACCGGATTCAGCAGCGCTACTTAAGGCAGATCGCTATTCGTCTTAACTAATATTTCTAATCTGCATCAGATCAGAGGGTCCATAGCCTCTGCTGCTGGAATTTAGGGTTCCTGTTGCGAGGTAATGATTATGAAAAGTTTACGAGAAGACGTTGCGGCAGTTCTTTCTAATTGGCTCTCTGGGTAATGTATTTAATCTAAATTGGCAGAATAGTGACTTTTATCCTCACTGAGGTGCTGTTTCTTTCAAAATTGCACTTAGCCGGAATTTTGTTTCCGATAAAGTAGTGTTTTAACTAAGTAAGAGTTTCGCCAGATAGAACTGGAAAGTTTCGAGAAGGATCGTCTAGGTATTTGGGAGGACAAAACATTAGCTGGAAGAGGCGGGTAAGCTGAAAAAGTCAGGTATCGCGAGCTCTTCCTGATTACTTTAGGACTTGTTTAATCTCCTGTTGTTAATTCTTTGTGCTGCTGGCGGTATTCGCGGGGTGAAACTCCCAATTCTTTTTTAAACAGTCGACGTAGCGAACTGGCACTGTTGTAACCGACCCGTTCAACTAACTGTTCGATACCCAGGCTGGTGGTTTTCAGCAGCAGCTGGAGGTGTTGCAGGCGAATGTTTTGCAGATATTCCAATGGGCTGATGCCATGGGCTTTTTTGAAGCGGCGGGATAGCGTTCTGGCGCTGACACAGTGAAGCTCTGCCAGGGTCTGTATATCCAGAGGCTGGGATATATGCCGTTGCATCCAGCTTTCGATCGAGAGTATCAGTGCATCTTCATGCTGCGCCTGTTCCTGGGTAAACATATAGGGGCTGGCGTAGCTCTGAGTTGCATCGATGAGCATGGTTTTGGCGCAGGCCAGAGCCAGCTGCCGTCCGACCTGTTGTTCTACTATCTGTAGCATTACGCCCATGTTGGCGGTCATCGCGCCGGTGCAGAATGTTTGGGGGTTCTCTACCATCAGGGTTTCCGGGCGAAACTGAACATCCGGGTAGCGTTTCTGGAACAGCCCTGATAACCACCAGCCGGTCGTTGCCGCCTGAGAATTCAGGGCGCCGCTGTCAGCCAATAGAAAGACACCGCTACAGTTGGCAGTAATCATCGTGCCTTGTTGAAACTGCTGGCGCAGCCAGGCGCACTCGCGGCTCAGGCTCTGCAACTTATTGAGCAGGTCTTTACTATCGTAGTGATGAATCCCCGGAATTATGATCAGGTCAGCTTTTGGTGCTGTCGCCAGGGAGTAGTCTGCCAGTGTTCTGCTGCCATTGGACGCAGCGGTAATCTCGCCATCCAGGGATACCAGGCTGCATCTGTACAGCTCGCTGTTATCGCCGCGTTGCCGCCATAACGTGTTAACAACATTAAAGACATCGAATGTTGAGGCGATGCCGGATGACTGGTACCCGTCGAAGACTAATCCAAGGATCTGATACATGTTGGCTGATTACGCTCGTAATATGGCGGTAAAGTGACCGGTTATTCGTGTTTTTCGTTGCTAGCATGGCAGCCCTGTTCTGATAAATCAAAAGCATGAGGTGCGAACGATGAGTGATTCCCCGATTAGCCGCTATCCGGTTCCTGAGTTGAACTCACTGCCAGATGATGTTCGTGACCGGATATTGGCGGTGCATGAGAAAGCGGGATTTATTCCCAATGTGTTCCTGACACTGGCGCACCGTCCGGCCGAATTTCGAGCCTTCTTTAATTACCACGATGCAATTATGGAGCGCGAGGAGGGCACTCTGACCCCTGCCGAAAAAGAGATGATTATTGTTGCCACCAGTGCCCTGAATGGTTGTCAGTACTGCGTTATTGCCCATGGTGCTTTGCTGCGTGTGTTTGCCAAAGCGCCTAAGCTGGCAGACCAGATAGCGATTAATTACCTGCACGCCCCGATCAGCGAGCGGCAGAAAGCGATGCTGGAATTTGCCATTATGCTATCCCGTACCCCGGAGCAGGTTCAGCGCAGTCAATATGCGGCGCTGTATGAGCAGGGCTATACCGATGATGATATCTGGGATATTGCGGGTATCACCGCATTTTTCGGATTATCGAATCGGATGGCGATTGTCACTGAGATGCAGGCCAATGATGAGTTCTACACTCTGGCCAGGGTGCCCAGGTAAAAAATAGATAAAAAATAACAGAGTGATTCCGCCTGACTTACCCCCGAATGCTGTGGATAACTCTGTTTGTATTATGGGACTGGCTCTCTCGGAGGCCCCGCAGGGCCTCTTCTTGGGGAGTGGGTTAATCTGTGAGCGACTAACAATAGCCGACTGACTACAACAGACCAGGCTCTATAACTTTGCTAAAGGTCGGTAGGGGATCCGGTAGAGAAGGGTGAAGAGAACCGGCACTACGATCAAAGTTAATACCGTGGCAAAGCCCAGGCCAAACATAATGGTTACCGCCATCGATTCGAAGAAGACATCAAACAGCAGTGGAATCATACCCAGAATCGTGGTGATCGCCGCCATGGCTACCGGTCGTACCCGGCTAACCGCCGAGTGAAATACTGCCAGGTAGGGGTCTTTACCCTGAGACAGTTCAAGGTTGATCTGATCAACCAGTACTATCCCGTTTTTGAGCAACATCCCCGACAGGCTGAGCAGGCCCAGCAATGCCATGAAGCTGAACGGAGCGCCCATAACCAACAGGCCGACAGAGACACCGATCAGTGCCAGCGGGACGGTGGCCCAGATCACCAGCGGTGCCCGGATCGAATTAAATAGCAGTACCGTGATGATAAACATCACCAGATAGCCCATAGGCAGGCCGCCAAATAGCGCCGCCTGAGCATCGCTGGAGGACTCATATTCGCCGCCCCACTCCATTTTATATCCCGGAGGCAGAGGGATCGCCTCGATTCCCGGTTTGACCCGCTTAAACAGGCTGGCGGCGGTTTCATTGCCCAATACATCATGATCGGCCATTACCGTAAGGGTGCGTTTGCGGTCCCGGCGCAAGATCAGTGAATCTTCCCAGTCTGTATCGAAGCCATTGGTCACCTGAGTGATCGGCACGTAAGCGTTGGCGGCCTGACTGTAGATCTGCAGTTCAGGCAGGCTGTCGATGGTTAACCGCTCAGACTGTGGTGCCCGCGCCATGATTGGTAGCAATTGAGTTCCTTCCCGATAAAGTCCTACCTGCTGACCTGAGAAAGTAGAGAGCAGCAACTGGTCGAGATCCTGTTTGCTGATACCGACTCTACGACCCATGGCCTCGTTGAACTGGGGACGGATCACCTTGGTTCGCTGGCGCCAGTCGTGGCGAATATTATGGGCACCCGCGTCAGCTTGCAGCACCGCGATGGCCTGACCGGCCAGTTGGCGCAGTTGATCCGGGTCTGGGCCGGTAAAGCGGGCCTCGATCTTGGCATCGGTCGAAGGTCCGATCTCCATCTGTTTGATCTTGAACTCTGCCTGTGGATAGTTATTGGCCATATAGTCACGCAGATCGGCCATCACCGGGTGCAGCGCTGCCCGGTTCTCTACCCGGATAATCAGCTGGCCGAAAGCGGCATAGGATTTTTCCGGGCCATAGGTCAGCATAAATCGCGGTGCGCCACGTCCTGCGGTAGTGGTAATTTGCTCCACCGATTTCTGTTGTAACAGGTAGGCCTGGATCGCTTCGATATCCTTCTGGGTCTCACGGATATCCGACCCCTGGTAACGCCAGTAATCGAGGTAGAATATCGGCGTATTAGAGGGCGGGAAGAACGACTGTTTTACCTGACCAAAGCCGGCTACCGCCGCGACAAAAAGCGCCACCATCAATAGCATGGTCAGGGCGCGGAAGCGCATACAGATATTTAACAGCGCTTTATAGCCGGTGAAGATCGCACCCTTGTAAAGTTCAGCATCATCTTCGTCATCGATGCTGACGTTTGGCTTTTCCTTAAACATCAGGTCGGCAAAAAATGGGGTCAGGGTGATGGCGGTAATCCAGCTCAGCAGCAGGGATATCAACAGCACCCAGAACAGACTACCGGCAAACTCCCCGGTGGCGTCGGAAGATAGGCCGATAGGAGCAAAGGCTGTGACGGCAATCACTGTGGCACCCAGTAATGGCAGATTGGTCTGGCGGGTGATCTCCATTGCAGCCTGCAGCTTGGTCTTACCTTTCTTTATCCCTATCAGGATACCTTCGGTAATCACGATGGCGTTATCCACCAGCATACCCAGGGCGATAATCAGTGCGCCCAGTGATATTCGTTGCAGATCGATGGCAAAGATCTTCATAAATATAAAGCTACCGAACACGGTCAGCATCAGGATCAGACCGATCAGGATGCCGCTCTTCAGCCCCATAAAGATCAGTAATACCGCGATCACGATTGCCACGGCCTGTGTCAGGCTGAGCATGAAACCCTGCATAGAATTATCTACTTCGGCAGGCTGGTTATAAACGTTGGAGACCTCCATGCCGATGGGACGGACATATTCCAGTTCGGCCATACGTTGTTCGAGGGCCAGGCCTATCTCCACAACATTAACCCCTGAGGCGAAGGATATGCCGACTAACAGGGCCTGTTGATTGTTGTAGTTGGTGATGTTTTGCGGCACTTCCGCGTAGGCACGTCTGACCTCGGCAACGTCGCCCAGATAGATCAGTTCGGAGGCTCCTGGGTTAGAGATCAGCAAACCTTCGAGCTCCTCTACCGTTTGAAATTCTCCGGACGGATGCAGCCGGATATATTCGCTACCGATCTTGATGCTGCCTGAATTGGAAACCTGGTTTTGAGTCTGCAACAGCTGGTAGATCCGGTCCGGTGGTATGCCCAGGGCCGACAACTTGTTGCGGGCGATCTCAACCACTACCTGCTCTTGTTGCTCGCCGGCCACGGATACTTTACCGACGCCTTTGATCAGCACCAGTTCACGGCGCAGGTAGTCGACATAATCCTTTAGTTCTTCGTAGGAATAACCCTCGCCGCTGACTGCAAGCAACACACCGTAAACATCACCAAAGTCATCAATCACCTTGGGGCTCATTACCCCGGGAGGTAACCCGGGTGTCAGGTCGTTGACCTTGCGCCTGAGCTCATCCCAGATCTGTTTCAGGTCGTCTTTGCGGTAGGTGCCTTTCATCTCGACGATGATCTGCGACAGGCCGGTGGATGATATTGAGGTAACAAAATCCACATAAGGCAGCTGTTGCAGGGCATTTTCGATCGGGTAGGTTACCTCTTCTTCGACCTGTGCCGGGGAGGCACCGGGATAGCTGGTGGTAACCATTGCCATTTTCAGGGTAAATTCCGGGTCTTCTAAGCGACCCAGGCCGTTGTAGGAAATGATGCCGCCAAGCAGCAGGATCAAAGCAAACATCCAGCTGGTGACAGGGTTCCTGATCGAGTATTCAGTCAGCTTCATTTATAGGCCCTCTTCCCTGTTCCAGGGACGGACCTGCATGCCTTCGGTGAGGAAATGCACCCCGACGGAGACCACCTGATCACCGGGTTTGACGCCGCTCAAAACTTCGATGCCCGGCTGCCTGATTTCACCGACAGAGACTTCTGCGCGGCTTACTTTCATTGTTTGCGGGTCTACCTTCCAGATATAACGGACATTACTCGACAGAGGAGTATCTTCGGCGGCAAATACAGCGCCCACAGGCAGCATAAAGTTGTCACGGCTAAGGTCGGTTACTTTGGACAGATCGATACGAATATTGGCGGACATCCCGGGCAGCACATTAAAAGTTTGTGGCGTAGGCAGGGAAAAGACGACTTTGTAAGTCAGCGTGGATGGATCTGCCTGGGTGTCCCACTCTTTCACTGTGACCAGAAATTCCTGATCCGGATGGGAATCGAAAATTACCGTTGGCTGGTATTTGGTGTCCTTATTAATACGGGAGATAACACTTTCCGGCATCTGAACAGAGATATCCACCTGATCCCGGGTTTGCAGTACCAGTATGGTTTGTTTGGCCTGAATGTTTTCATGCTGCTCCACCATCACTTTGGCGACGCTGCCGGTAAAGGGAGCACGCAGGTAAGTGTACTCGAGATTTGTTTTCGCCACATTGAGGGAAGACAGGGCGACGTTCAGCTCAGCTTTAGCCTCATCATAACCGGACTGGGCTAATAGCTTGCGCTTTAGTAGTTCCTGAGCACGTTCAAACTGGGACTTAGCAAGCGTATAACGGGCCTGACGATCATCCAGGCTGAGTTTAAAATCCTTAGGGTCCAGTCGGGCAAGCAACTGGCCCTCTGTTACCCTGCTTCCTGGTCTGACCGGAAACTCGATGAGTTGTCCACTGACCCTGAAAGCCAGCTTGGAGTCGGCATTAGCTTCGACTTCGGCGGGGAAGTTGCGAAAGGTTTCTGCGGCGGGGTCAGTTACCTGAAAAATCTTGGCCGGTCGTACTACTTGAGAGACCGGTTGGTTATCAGGTGTTTCACTGCAGCCACTTAGGCCAACTGCGCCAAATAGCAGTAATATAGCGGCTGAAAGCAGCTTTTTATTCAAAGGAATATTAGAAAGAACAGGCATATCAAACCTCATATCTGGCTTAAGGTGTATCAAGCCTGGAGAGAGCAGTTATCAGGGGATCGGGCTGAAGACGCGGAACAGGCAGCGACCTTAGGTTTGGCTAGTACCATTAAGATTAGTTTAGCCAGCTATATTCAGCCCGGAACAATTAGACGGTGAAGAATAGGCCTAAGTCTGCTTAAATAATATTCATTAATTATTGCTAACTTATTAAATAATATTTATATGACGCTTGAGCAACTACGCACTCTCTGCCGCATTGTCGAATGTGGCTCCCTGAAGCAGGCAGCCGATAGTCTGCATAAAACTCAGCCGGCGCTGTCCATGGCGATTAAGAAGCTGGAAGCTGAATACGGCTTCGAGATACTTAATCGTCAGAGTTACCGGCTGAGCCTGACCCCTGAGGGGCGGTCGTTTTACCGCAAGGCTCAGGAGCTACTGCTTAATGCCGACCAACTCAGCTCTATGGGGCGACATCTGGGAGCCGGCAATGAACCCCTGGTGCGCTTTGCCTATGATCTGACCTGCCCGCACGGGTTGATCCTGAATGTATTAAAGCAATGCCAGCAGCAGTACCCCAATACCGAACTACATGTGCTTGGAAAGTCCCGTTTCGGCGCTCTGGAGTTGTTGCAGAACGGCCAGGCAGATCTGGCTGTGAGCCCCTGGTGGCCTACATTATACGGCCTGGGAGACTTGGATACTCTGGCTATCAGTCACTTCAGGATTCTGCTGGTGGCCTCGCCAGAACTGTTCCAGCAGGGTGAGGTAAATAGCGCCGATCAACTGAAGCCTCAGGTTCACCTGATGGTAGAAGAGAGCGGCCTGAGTTTTGATACCGAAAACCTGATGTTGATTAAAGGGGTCAGGCAGTGGAAAACCCGGGATGCAAACACCCTTAAGCAGATGTTGTTAGCCGGGCTGGGCTGGGGCTTTATACCCGAGCATATGGTGCAGGATGAGTTGGCCGGGGGAGCTTTGGTCGCACTGCAACCGGAAGATATGGAATATAGTATCGACGGCGAGATCCGACTTATCCGCCGTCAGGAACAAACCTTAGGTCCGGTGGCCAGTATGTTGTGGCAGGGCTTCGCTGCGGCTAACGATGGGTTGCCCGTTTAGTGGGAAAGCCTGAGCTTCGGGTCTTCACTCATATCCAGAGTTATCCCGTTTGATTTATCCAAGAAAGCTGTGGGTAACTCTGTTTATATTATGGGAGTGGCTCCCCGGGAGGCCCCGTAGTGGCTGCTCTGGGGGAATGGGTTAATCGGTGAACGGTAGACGTCGGTTTAGCATAATAACAAGGACTATTACTAAATAGTCCTGTCGCAGAGTAGCGAGAGGACTGACCCTGGCTCCTCGGCTTATCTGGCTTCTGCCTGCGCCCTCAGGTCGAGAATTTTTCCTACCGTGCGATTCCAGTTGGCGGCACATTCAGGGCCGCAACGCTCAGCCCAGCGCGGCAAGATAACATCCATGGCAACTTTGTCACGAATAATAAGGTCGGATTCAGAAGGCTCGACCAAAACCATGTTGCCTGTATCACCAATAGAGCAGGGACCTGCAGACAAACAAGCCAGCGCTATGGCATCTTCAGTGGCTGTTTCCTGCCACATGTTTTCGGTTAGTGCTGAAATTTCATTTTGCAGAAGAGTTTTTTGCTCATCACTCAACAGATTCCACTTGTTCATATTCATTGCACCGAATGCCAGGCCCCAGCCGACACGCAGGGTAAATCCATATTCAGCTACCTTATAAAGTTCTCCGGTATAAGCTGACATAGTGCCGGTAATTACGCAGTCAACGATGCCTTTTTCGAGAGCGTCAGGGACATCATTAAAAGGTACACTCACGGGGGTAGCGCCGACACCTTCGACAAAATCCCCCAGCGTCGTCAGAAAAACTCTTATCCGCTTACCTTTCAGGTCTTCAATATTGCTTATCTGACGATTACACCAGAGCATCTGGCTTGGGAATGGGTATAGCATCATCAATTTTGCATTGTATTTTTCCGCAAAGGCGCGCTCCAACGTTGGGAAGTACGCATCCGCAACTTTTCTCTGCACCCTGATATCCTGTACCAGAGATGACAGGTCTGCACCTTCAAATATTTCACTTTCAGGCACTACATACCCCGGTAGGCCAAAGGCAAAATCAAACACGCCATTTTTTACCAGGCGCATGATTTCATAGCCCTGTAAGCCAAGCTCAGTATGCGGTTTTATTTCACCGATAATTTGTCCTTCGCTGACATCCGCAATATGCCGATTCCAGAAAGGCCCCTCGTGCTTTTGGTAATTGGTGAAATACCCCCAGGTACCTACCGCCTTGATGATGATGGTATCGTTCGCCACTAAGAGGCCGCTCATACCAGAGATCAGCAAACCAAATATGAGTGAAGCTGCGTAGTTCTTTAACGTTTTCATAAACACCGGTTTATCAAGCATTCAGGACAATGTTTCAATAGGATAGCCAGAGTAGTCTTTATTATAGCGCTTGACTATAAACACTTAAGCAACCTGACCATCTCAACCCGTGCCGGTTACTTACAACAACAAGCGTCGGTAGCAAAATACCTGAACCGGTTGCAGTTTCTCTGTTGCTTCATTTCTAATTAGTCTCTCAAATGACTATGATGCAACATAGATTTATCAAGGCATCTTTTTTATGAAAAGTCGTTACCGGTTGGGGATTCGCGGCCGTTTTTTCTTAGCGTTTGGCGCATTGAGCGCGCTTATCTTACTGGCAAGTTTTGTCAGCTGGGTATCGTATAACCGTCTTGGCAACGAGTTAAACAGTGTGGTGGAAGGTAATATCCACACCCTTGGCCTGATAGCTGATCTGAAAGAACGGGGTACAAAAATAACCCTGATGGCGCCTACCTTACTGGCTGCAAAAGATGAACAGAGCCGCCAGAAAATCCGCCAAGACTTAAATTTCAATATCACCATTATGGCTGACCTGCTGCCGCAGATTTCTGCAGTCACCCAGGACCATAATGCCCGGACAATCTTCTTTGAACAGATTGAAGCGTTAAAGGCTACCCTGGCTGAACTCGATAGTAATGTATTCGAGAAGTTTGAAATTCAGCGGCTTAAATCATCCGAAAACCAGCGGCTCAGGTGGGTGGCGTCGAGCTTTTTGAGTGATATTGATACCCTGACAGAGAATGTACAGTTACAACTTTTCAGTCGTTTTAACCAGGACTTCCCGGATTCCTGGGTTGTTATGGATAACTTCGGTAAAGATGGCGTCAGCGAGATAAATGCCGATTTACAGAGGCTGTACCGCATCAAGGCTGATGTAAACCTGCTGATTAACTTAGTGGACCGGGCACAGCATCTGCCTGATCTGAATTCTCTTATCGCGACTCAGATCCATTCCGATGAGATCATTCAGCGTATCAGGCAGGATCTCGAGGCGGTGGGTAATTTACATGGCGTACAGGCATTAAAACAAACCGTGGTGAATATCGTTTTCCTGACCCGTGGGGATAACAATATGTTTACCATCCGGAGTGAGGAGCGGGTGATCCGGGAGACCGGCCAGCAACTGCTGACCCGGATTCGTGAACAGCTCGGTAATTTGAACCAGCTGATTGCAATTCAGACAGATAAAACCGAGGCCGCAGCCCAAAACTCTGCCGATAATGCCCGGGAGACTATTCAAAAAGGCCGTATCTGGATGCTGCTGATGGTGGCCGCGAGTTTGCTGTTTTCTATTCTGATTGTCTGGCTCTATGTGGGCCGCAACATGGTGGCGAGGATTACCAGCCTGGATGCCAGCATGCGCTCGATAGCTAATGGTAATCTTGAACAGCAGGTGCAGGTGAAAGGCGGCGACGAGATTGGCGCAATGGCCCGTTCCCTGATCAGTTTTAGGGATCAGCTGGCGACGTTGCAGGAAGAGTTGGTACAGGCAGGTAAACTGGCAGCTCTTGGTCAGTTGTCGGCGGGTATAGCGCATGAAATTAACCAGCCGCTGTCGGCAATCGGGCACTATTCGCATAATGGCTTGCGCCTGATAAAAGCCGGACGACTGGAGGATACTGAGAAAAATTTAAACCAGATTTCCAATCTGACTAAACGTGCCACCACGATTATTACGCGTCTTAAGTCTTTAGCCCGTAAGCAACAGGACAATCTGATTGTGGTCGATCTGCAGCAGGTAGTGGATAACGTCCTGCTTATGCTCGAAGGCGATGAGGTCAGAAAATTAACCACCATAGAGGTAGTTTTCCAGAATCAGAATAACCTGGTCAATGCTGATCCTGTGCAACTTGAGCAGGTGCTCCTGAACCTGGTTACCAATGCTCTGGATGCTATTGCCGAACGGCCGGAAAAACTGATCAATATTGAGTGCCGGCACAATAACGACAGACTGGAAATTTACGTTCGGGACAATGGTCCCGGGATTAGCAGCGAGTTACGCGAGAATATTTTTGAGCCGTTTTTTACGACTAAACGACGCGGCCAGAGCCTGGGGCTCGGTTTATCTATCTCTTTCAACATAATTAATAATTTTGGTGGCAAGCTGACCGTCGATGATGAATCGGACGGCGGGGCGTCATTCTGTATCCAGCTGCCAGAATACCGGAGAAGCAAGTCATGAATTCAGCCATGAATGATGGCCAGGTAATCGTCATAGATGATGAAGAAATAGTTCGCGAATCAATGGTTCAGACGCTCCAGCTGGAAGGTTATAACGCCATCGCTTTTGAGAACCCCCACACCGCTATAGCAGAGTGCTCCATGGCTTGGCAGGGGGTGATTATCTGCGATGTGCGTATGGATATCATGGACGGTCTTGAGGTCTTGCAGCAGGTACTGGAAATTGATCCGGAGATCCCGGTTATCATGTTCAGTGGCCATTCCGATATAGCCATCGCGATTCAGGCCATACGCATGGGGGCTTACGACTTCCTGGAAAAAACAGATGATCCGCAGCACCATCTCAACACAGTGCAACGAGCCTGGAAAAAGCGTCAGCTGGTACTGGAAAATCGCTGTTTGCGACAGGCCATCGAAGGGCAGCACGAAATTGATAATCGACTGGTTGGCCAGACCGCATCAATCATGCGTCTGCGGGAAACGGTTTTACAACTGGCCCAGGTCGATGTTGATCTGATTATCAATGGTGCAACCGGTACCGGTAAGGAAGTTGTTGCCAAGTGTTTGCATGATTTCAGCCCGCGAGCCAAAAAGCCCTTTGTCGCACTGAACTGTGGAGCGGTGACTGAGTCGGTCATTGAAAGCGAACTGTTTGGTCATGAAGCCGGGGCTTTTACCGGGGCGCATAAAAAACGCATCGGTAAGATTGAATACGCCAGCGGCGGGACCCTGTTTCTGGATGAGATTGAAAGCATGCCGGCTTCGCTTCAGGTGAGGCTGCTACGAGTACTGCAGGAGCGAACTCTGCAACGGCTTGGTGGTAATGCAGATATCGATGTCGATATCCGGGTTGTCGCTGCTTCTAAGGTCAACCTGCGCGATGCTGCAGATCGCGGAACATTTCGCGAAGACCTGTATTATCGGCTGAACGTAGCTAGCATCGATATCCCCTGTCTTGATCAGCGTAAGGAGGACATTCCGGTTTTATTCAGCCACTTTGCTGACCAGGCTAACCAGCGCTTCGGTCGTGAGAGCAGGCCGGTGCCTGAACTGTTGTTACGACAACTGCGTATACAAAGCTGGCCGGGCAATGTGCGGGAGTTACGCAATGCAGCGGAGCGCTGGACATTGGGGTTATCGATTGGAGCAGACGCTGACACTGCGCTGGCAGCGAAAGAAGGTGATTTGGACGAGCTTGTCGCCAGCTATGAGCGGGAGATTATCGTTGCCGCCCTGAAGGCCAACAAAGGTCATGCCGAATTGACCGCCGAGGCGCTGGGTATTCCCCGTAAAAAACTCTATCTGCGGATGAAAAAGCACGGACTTGAACGAAGTGATTTTGTCGCTGATTGAGTTAATACTGACTCAACAGCGCCGATTTGTTCGGGTCAAAACTGACCCGAAAGGCTCGATTTTATTCTATGCTGGTTTTATAACCTATTGATAGACAAGATATTATTTTAATTTCCAGGTCTGGTACAGGGTTTGCAATATTAGATGGTAGCAAATGCCATTGGTATCGCTAACAAACCTTTGATTTGGAGAATAATAATGAAATTTGTAACCAATAGAACCGCAGTCCTGCTTGCGTCCCTGCTTACACTGGGATCAGTCGGTAGCGCTTCAGCAGAGACTCGCTGGGATATGCCAACGCCTTATGGCGATGGTACCCACCAGACTCAGGTGGCGCGTAGTTTTGCTGAAGAAGTAAACGCGAATTCCAATGGCAAACTGAGCATCAATATACATTCAGGTGGCTCACTGATTAAACATCCGGAAATTCACCGGGCGGTAAAAACACGACAAGTGCAGATCGGTGAAGTGTTCATCGGTCGTCTGGGCAACCTGAATCCAATTTTTAAGCTCGATAATATTCCCTTTCTGGCGACCGATTTTGATAGTGCCGAAAAACTCTATCAGGCCTCTAAACCTGAACTCAGGAAAGCCCTCGCCAAAGAGAATCTGATACTGCTTTATGCGTCGCCATGGCCAGCGCAGGATCTGTATTCAAACAAACCCGTTAATAGTCTGGCGGACCTTTCTGGTCTGAAGATGCGTTCTTATAGCCCAACCACCTCTCGTCTTGCCGATTTGATGGGAACAACTCCGGTTAATATTCCTTTCAGTGATGTTGCCCAGGCGTTTACTACCAATGCGATTGAAGCCATGGTCACTTCACCCAGTACCGGTGTAAACGGCCAGAGCTGGGACTACATCTCCCACTTCACAACTATCCATGCCTGGATTCCGAAAAATATGGTATTTGCCAATAAGCGGATTTTCGATCGGCTGGATGAGGCGACTCAGCAGGTTATTCTGACCGCGGCGGAAAATGCCGAGAAAAAAGGTTGGGCTTTAGGTCGTAAGCTTGCTGTTGAACATACCGACACACTGGCCAAAAACGGCATAACAATAGCTGAGCCAAGTGATCAGCTGATATCAGAGATGCAACAGATTGGTCAAACCATGGTTAGCGAATGGTTGAGCGAAGCCGGGGCTTCCGGTGACGCTGTACTAGATACTTTCCAGTCACTCTGATCTTTTAGTTGACTGAGAGGCGCTTGATTGTGCGATTACCACAGTACAGCGCCTCTGCAGACAGTGCATCTATCGCTTATCAAGAACCAGAACCTGAAACTATGCGGCTGTCAGTGCTGTAACACTGTGCCGCTCACGTCGGGTTTCTGATCAAAGCTGTCGGGTAAAATAATATGCAAACCTTCAGACACTACTTCTATTTAGCTTCCGTTGTTTTATCGGGCACTTGCCTGGTTGTAATGACGCTGTTAATTCTGGCGCAGATTCTGGCCAGGACTTTCAACGTGATTATTCCATCTTCGGAAGATTTTGCGGGCTGGCTATTATCCGCCACTATCTTTTTTGGCTTAGCCTATACCTTTAATACCGGAGGTCATATCCGGGTCACTATTCTGCTCACGCGGCTATCTGGCCAGTTCCGGCGTTGGGTGGAGTTTATAAACCTGTGCGCAGGCCTTTTCATTAGTGGCTATATCGCTTTTTACACAATCTATACCGTCTACGAATCATATATATATGAAGATGTGACAGATACCTATCTGGCGATGCCGTTGTGGATTGTTCAATCACCCATGGCGTTGGGATCATTGTTTTTCCTGCTCGCAGTCAGCGATAGTTTTATGGCCGCCCTGAGCAGCAAAACGCCAGGGTTTATCACCCATGAAGACGCCCTGAGCAGCGCGGAGTAAAGCATGGACATCACATTAATAGGCATTATTTTAGTTGTTTGCATGTTGTTAATGCTCACCAGTGGTATCTGGGTAGCATTAACCCTGACAGGCGTTTCGATTATCGGGCTGCAGTTAATTGGTAATGACAGCATCGGCCTGCTACTGGGCACATCATCATGGAGCGCCGTGACCAGCTGGTCGCTGACCGCGTTACCACTGTTTATCTGGATGGGCGAAATACTGTTTCGCACCCGGCTCTCAAGGGATCTGTTTGAAGGGTTATCACCGTTACTATCGAAATTGCCAGGTAAACTGCTGCACGTAAATATTTTGAGCTGCGGCATCTTTGCTGCTGTTTCCGGCTCTTCGGCTGCTACTGCCGCGACCATCGGTCGGATGACGCTGCCGGAGCTATCCCGTCGCGGTTATGACGATTCTATGTCGATAGGCACGCTGGCAGGTTCAGGCACACTGGGCTTGCTGATTCCACCGTCCATTATTCTTATCGTTTACGGCGTTTCTGCAGAAGTATCCATCGCGCGTTTATTTCTGGCGGGGGTGTTGCCAGGCCTGGTGCTGATTTTATTATTTATGGCTTTCACTATGGGCTATACCCTGCTTCAGGGCCGCTCAGGTGTCGTTGCCGACGAGGTGCAGTACAGCTTTAAGGAGAAGATTCAGGCGCTGAAAAAACTGATACCTATAGTGCTTCTGATCGGTTGTGTTCTGGGTTCGATTTATCAGGGCGTAGCGACGCCAACTGAAGCGGCCGCTTTCGGGGTTGCTGGTGCATTACTGCTGTCTGCTGTTCTGGGCAGTTTTACCCTCGAAGGGTTCCTCAACAGTATCGAAGGCGCGGTAAAAAACTCCTGTATGCTGGGTTTGATTCTGGTCGGCGCACACTTTCTGACGTTAGCGATGGGGTTTATCGGGATTCCAAATGCACTTGCCGGGTGGATTTCATCACTGGGATTGTCGCCGATAGAACTGATTCTCTATCTGACCGTGTTTTTTGTTGCCCTGGGTTGTTTTCTGGACGGCATCTCGGTGATTGTATTAACCACCTCAGTGGTGTTGCCAATGGTGACTCAGGCCAATATAGACCTGCTTTGGTTTGGTATCTTTTTAGTTCTTGTGGTTGAGATGTCGCAGATTACTCCACCTGTTGGTTTCAATCTGTTTGTCATACAGGCACTGACCGGAAAAAATATTCTCTATGTTGCAAAAGCTGCTTTGCCTTTCTTCTTTATGATTGCAACGGCCATTGTATTAATCACAGTTTACCCGTCAATCGTGCTGTATTTACCAACAATTATGTCGTCGTAACCCGATTCATTAACAGTGAACTGAGTATCTTTATGTCGACATTTTATGGTTCTTGCCTGCGACCTCTTTTTCTCAGCTAAGCCACTTAGCCTGAGTTATATCGAATATGGAATTGCACCATACAAGGACGTTCAATTTATCGGCTCTGTAGTTAATCTGACAGAGCTGAAATCAGCCCGACCTATTACCCAAGTTGGATTTGAAAATGATATCCCCGAACAAAAATAATAATAGATCACAGACAGAAATTCAGAACAGGGAAGAGAGTTCTGTCTCATCTCCGGTGATCGGTTGCTGGTTCACTGAAGACCCGTTAAACCAATCACAAGTCAGCTTTTGCGTTGCCGGTAAAGATTCTCTGCTGGCACTGTCTGAATTGCTTCCAATTCTGGAAAACATGGGTGTTACTGTTATTTCGGCCAGCAGTTCTGAGGCTATGAACATTGAAAACGCCTCTGAAACAATTGCGGATGCAAGCTGGAGCATTGTGTTTAAGCTGCAGAGTGAACTCTGTGATCTGGCCGGCAGTCGTTCTCTGCAATTGAACTTTCAGCAGCTGTTTATGGCGGTTATCCGTGGTGAAGTTGAGAATGACGGGTTTAATCGTTTAATAGCGATCGCGGACGTTAGCATTGCGGAGTTAGTATTATTACGCGCGGTTTCTAAATACCTGTTACAGATAAATGTGCCATTCAGTCAGGCCTATATGGAACAGGTACTGACCCGGCATAGCGATATCGCGGTCCTGTTAATCAGACTATTCTGCATCAAGTTTGAGCCTCAGGCTGGCGGCCCGGCTGCGCAACGAACAACTGTCATTGAGCCGCAGCAACAGTCGATTCTGGCTTGTCTGGACCAGGTCACAAAACGGGACGAAGATCGTATTCTGCGCAGCTATTTTTCAGTCTTTAATGCCATGCTGCGGACCAATTTTTATCAGTTATTGAGTACCGGTAACAGCCGCAGGGGGCTGAGCTTCAAACTGCGGGCTAAGCAGATTGAAGGCATGCCACTGCCGGCACCGGAATTTGAAACTTTCGTTTACAGCCCGAGAGTCGAAGGGGTGCACTTGCGGGGCGGAAAAGTTTCCCGGGGTGGCATCAGGTGGTCTGATCGGAGAGAAGATTTCCGCACCGAAATTCTTGGCCTGGTCAAAGCCCAGATGGTTAAAAATGCGGTGATTGTCCCTGTCGGAGCTAAAGGTGGCTTTGTCGTGAAGAACGACGATTCCAGTCGCGGAGTAACAGACAACATGGTTGCCTGTTACTCTGAGTTTATCAGTGCGTTGCTGGATATCACTGACAATCTGAAAGGCGGTGAAGTTACGCCTCCTGCTGATGTGATTCGCTACGACGACGATGATCCTTATCTTGTGGTTGCCGCCGATAAGGGCACCGCTACACTCTCGGACGTGGCCAACGGAATAGCCGAAAGCTATAACTTCTGGTTGGGGGATGCCTTTGCTTCAGGTGGTGCCAACGGCTACGACCATAAAAAAATGGGCATTACCGCACGAGGTGCCTGGCAATCGACCCGCCGTTTATTTAAAGAGACCGGGATTGATAGCCAGGCGCAGGAATTTACCACTATTGCCATCGGTGATATGTCGGGTGATGTGTTTGGTAACGGAATGCTCCTGTCACAACATATCCGGCTGGTGGCTGCATTTAATCATCAGCATATATTTATTGATCCGAATCCCGGTGCAAAAGCCAGCTATCTGGAACGTAAGCGGTTGTTTGAATTACCGCGATCCAGCTGGCTGGATTATTCAGCAGCGCTGATCTCAACCGGTGGTGGTGTATTTTCCCGCAACGCCAAGCGCATCACACTGACTGACGAGATCAGATCGCTGTGTAATATCGGCCCTGAGCACAAGGCGATCAGCCCTGACCTGCTGATCCGCTATCTGCTAAGTGCGCCAGCAGACCTGTTATGGAATGGCGGTATAGGGACCTATATTAAATCCGCTACGGAGAGTAATCAGGAGGTCGGAGACCGGGCCAATGATGCAGTGCGAATCGATGCTACTGAAGTGAAATTCAGGGTAATTGTAGAAGGTGGGAACCTTGGCCTGACGCAGTTGGCACGGATAGAGTTTGCTAATAATGGTGGCCGGGTCAATACCGATGCGATCGATAATTCCGGCGGCGTTGATTGTTCCGACCACGAAGTAAACATCAAGATTCTGTTGCAGCAATTGCTGGATGAAAATGTGATTAATCCGGCACAGCGCAATCAGTTACTCGATAGCATGACTGACGATGTTGCGGAGTTGGTGCTGCGTAATAACTATCAGCAAAGCAAGATGCTGAGTCAGTCGAACCATACCTCTCTTCTGTTCATCGATAAGCATGCACAGCTAATTCAACTGCTTGAAAAAGAGCAATTATTAAATCGTCAGCTGGAGTGCCTGCCAGACGATGCCAGCATTGAGGAACGGATAAAATCAAAGCAGGGTCTGACACGGCCGGAGATCGCCGTACTGCTGGCTTATAGTAAGACGCACCTGTTCAATAAGCTGGTTAACTCGAACATAATTGAAGACGAGCTGATCAGGGATGAGCTGTTTAATTATTTCCCACCGGTTATTCGTCAGCGCTACCCTGAATATATCCGAAACCATCCTCTGGGCAAGGAGATCCTGGCCGCGCAGATTACTAATCAGGTAGCGAATCGTATGGGGGCTACTTTCTGCAATAACCTGTTGGAAGAGAATAAGACTGATACAGCGCGGTGGGTTAAGTCTCATATTGCCGCCCGAAAAATATTCGGCACAGCAGAGCTGGCCCGGGAAATTGAAGCATTAGGCTTTGCCGTTTCTAACAGCCTGCAGATGGAACTCTATCTCAAACTGCACTTCCCTATGGAGAAAGCCGCGCGCTGGCTGCTGAAACATGCTGATGATGAGTTTAAGACCCGAAAGATTGTCGATCATTATACCGGTTGGGTGGACTACGTCAGATGCAATTTATTGCAGCTGCTCAGTGAAGAGGAAGTGAAGGCTTATCAACACGAAGTTCAGAATCTCGTTTTGCAAGGTATTCCAGCGGGAATTGCCGAGGCGCTGTCTGCGCTGGATTATCTTTACCATGCGTTGGACATAGCTATTATTGCGAACGTTAACCACCTGGAAATGGAACAGGTCGTATCCTCATATTTCAGACTCAATGGTGAACTCGACCTGTTTTGGTTGCGTCGCAACCTCAATGCTATTCCGGTTTATGACAAGTGGTACCGAAAAGCCAAGGATGTCATGTCAGAAAATATGGATCATGCGGTTCGGAATCGGGTACAGCGTTTGTTAAAACAATCCGCTAACAATGAGCCTGATTCGTTGCCAGTCAGTTGTCTGCATTACTCAGAATTGCTCAATGAGATAAAGTCGCAACCGAATCCGAATCTGGCAACGGTTACTGTTGCGATTGAGCAGATTAATACGCTGATGTAACAGCTCATCTACCGGTCTTTTTATAGCTGTCCAGGCTATTGCCGCGTCAAGCAGAGTGCTGCTTGTCTCTCTTTGCCCCTCACTTGAGGGGCTTTTTTTAATATCAATGTTTAACAGGCTCCGGGCTGTATCTTCGATTTGAGTCCTGCCTTGCTTTGCGACTTATAAAGTTGAATCTTGTTTGCGCTGATCAGAAAGCAGGCGATGAACCCCTAGTCACGCCTGCTCAGTTAGGATGGAGTTCATACTCACCTTGCGAACAGGGTTATCCACAGGATTTGGGGGTAATTCAAAATAAGCTTCAAGCCCCGGTTGGGTTATTGGCAATGATCAGGGTTTCAGCATAAGAACATTATCAATGTCTGACGCCTGGTGTCGTTCAGGAAGGGCTTCCCAGGGTTCTCCCCAGGTCCTGTTTACAATACGTCCACGTTGTACAGCAGGGCGTTGCCATATTTCTTCAGCCCAGCGCTGAACATTTGTGTAACTCTGCACGTCAAGGAACTCGCCAGCATCGTAGAGAACGCCGCGCACTAAGTTTCCGTACCATGGCCAGATAGCCATATCTGCAATACTGTACTGTTCACCGGCTATAAATTTTTTAGTTGCCAGCTGTTGATCCAGCAGGTCGAGCTGGCGCTTCACCTCCATGGAAAAGCGGTTGATCGGGTACTCAAGCTTTTCGGGTGCGTAGCTATAGAAATGGCCAAAGCCGCCGCCTAAATATGGTGCCGAGCCTTGCAACCAAAACAACCAGTTCATAACTTCAGTACGCTCTGCTAATTGCTGGGGTAAAAAATGGCCAAACTTCTCGGCTAAATACAGCAAGATCGAACCCGATTCGAAAACCCGCACTGGCTTTTCATCTGAACGATCAATTAAAGCTGGAATCTTAGAGTTTGGATTAATACCCACAAAGCCCGAGGAGAATTGATCACTTTCTCCAATTTCAATCAGATGTGCGTCGTACTCTGCCCCCGTTTCGCCTAAAGCCAGCAGCTCTTCAAGCATGATAGTGACTTTCTGGCCATTGGGTGTACCCAAAGAGTAGAGCTGTAGTGGGTGCTTACCTTCGGGCAGTGTTGCTTCATGTGTCGCGCCAGCTGTTGGCCGGTTCAGTTTTGACCAGGTACCGCCACTCTCACTATCAAAGATCCAGACTTTTGGTATCGCATATTCGTTCATCATCGCCTCTTTAGCTTTATGCTCTGGAGTATCTGTTTATTGTAGTCCGGCTGATTGGGCAGAATACAGATTCTTAAATCACGATATTTATTTCGCTGGAAGCTGCGTGTTCAGTTCAATCAGGCTACGCTAACTTCAGCGAATGCCATTATATATTGTTCAGGTTATCCACGAATGCTGTGGGTAACTCTGTTTATATGATGAGTGTGGATACTGTTGGGCCACTGTTGAGGCCACTTCAGGGACAGGGGTTAATTGATAACCTGCTTTGCATATTGAGCTTTTTGATATTCGTAATGCGCAGGTGCAGCAAATTTTATTTGTATTTTTTATCGCTGATCAGGCATCTGGATAGTGAAGTTTTTTACTGTTTTAGCGATAGCTGATTCTACTTCTGACTTTTTCAGCGTCCAGATTATATTCGGCTAGGCTTTTTAGGGTTTTCCCTTATAACTATCTAAATAGAAAGAGTTAAATGTAAAAACACAGTGTTTTAAGTCTAAAAAGATTATTCGCTTCTAGGTGGTTTTTTGCAGAAGATATACCTGCCATATTGAATATTAGTGATTAATATTTCTGCATATTTTTCGTTTACCTGTAGCTGAAAGTAAGTTAAAACTATTCCCCCCGTCTTATCCGGGCGGGTCTATATTAAAAACAATACATCCCCACAAGGGATCTATGACTATCCACTGAGGGATTCTTTCTACCCAGAGAATCCATAAAAACAATGAAGAGGAAGTTATGACAACGGATACTAAGAACCGGGCGGTTCACTCGCTCAGCTTTATCCGTGGTGATGAGCTCCAGATACCGACTTACAAAGTCTTGAAACAGGATGGTACTCCTTACAAGGGAGCAAAACTGCCTGATCTGGATCAGCACACCGCACTCCGAATTTATAAAGCCATGGTCCGCACCCGGGTGCTGGATGAACGCATGTTGGCAGCCCAAAGACAGGGACGCCTGAGTTTCTATATGCAGTCCACGGGCGAAGAAGCCACTACAGTCGGCTTCGCAGCAGCGCTGGATGATGAAGATATGATCATGGCGCAGTACCGTGAGCAGGGCGCTCTGGTCTACCGTGGTTTTACCCTTGAAGAGTTTATGAATCAGCTGTTCAGTAATGAACGGGACTACGGCAAGGGCCGTCAGATGCCGATTCATTACGGCTCCAGCAAGCTGCATTACATGACTATCTCATCTCCTTTGGCGACCCAGATTCCCCAGGCGACCGGTTACGCCTATGGCCAGAAAATGGCGGGTGAGGGTAAGTGTACTGTTACCGTATTTGGTGAGGGTGCCGCTTCCGAAGGGGACTTCCATGCCGCCCTTAACATGGCATCGGTGCTGAAAGTGCCTGTCATTTTTCTTTGTCGTAACAATGGTTACGCTATTTCCACACCTTCCAGCGAGCAGTTTGCTGCTGATGGTATCGCGCCACGGGCGTTAGGTTACGGTATGCACACCATCCGTGTTGATGGTAACGATATCCTCGCTGTCTATGCTGCAACGCTGGAAGCGCGGCGTATTGCTGTTGAAGAGAACGAGCCGGTACTGATCGAAGCGATGAGCTATCGTCTGGCGGCGCACTCGTCATCTGATGACCCTTCAGGCTATCGCAGTAAGAAAGAAGAAGAAAACTGGGCCAGCAAAGACCCTCTGTCACGTATGAAGCAGTGGTTACTGCTGCAACAGTGGTGGAGTGAGGACGAGGACAAGACTTTATACGATATCGAACGTCGTGATGTTCTGGCAATGCTGAAAGAGTGCGAAAAGCACCCCATTCCAAAACTCGAAGAGATGATTACCGATGTTTACGATGTTCCGCCACCACTGCTGAAAGAGCAGCTGGAGCATCTCAAAGATCATATACGGAAGTATCCGGAAGCGTATCCGAAGACCTCAGGGAGATTAGATAATGACTAAGATGAATCTTCTGCAGGCGGTTAACAATGCGCTGGATATTGCGATGGCGGAAAACCCTAAGGTTATCTGCTTTGGCGAGGATGTTGGCGGCTTTGGCGGTGTGTTCCGGGCGACCAGTCATCTACAGGAAAAATATGGTCGGGATCGCTGCTTTAATACTCCCTTAGTTGAGCAGGGCATCATCGGTTTTGCCAACGGTCTGGCTTCTCAGGGGTCTGTTCCGGTGGCTGAAATCCAGTTTGCCGATTATATCTTCCCGGCCTTCGACCAGATTGTGAATGAGGCGGCCAAGTTCCGTTATCGTTCAGGCAATTTGTTTGATGTGGGTGGCCTGACCATTCGTACCCCATACGGCGGCGGTATTGCCGGCGGTCATTATCATTCACAGTCGCCAGAAGCCTATTTTGCGCAGACTCCGGGACTAAAGGTTGTTGTTCCCCGTAATCCCCACCAGGCCAAAGGATTGTTGCTGGCGGCTATCCGTGACCCAAATCCGGTGATTTTTTTCGAACCGAAACGTATCTACAGAGCGTCTGTGGGCGAGGTGCCGGAAGACGATTACCAGCTGCCACTAGGCAGCGCTGAGGTTGTCAAAGAGGGCAGTGATATTACGTTGCTTGCCTGGGGCGCACAGATGGAATATCTGGAGATGGCCGACCAGTTGGCCGAGAAGGATGGTATCTCCTGTGAGCTGATTGACCTGCGTACCATCGTGCCCTGGGACATTGACACTGTTGTGGCCTCAGTGAAAAAGACCGGTCGCTTACTGATCACCCATGAAGCGCCGTATACCGGCGGCTTCGGCGGAGAAATCTCTGCCGCCATCCAGGAACGCTGTTTCCTCCACCTCGAGTCGCCGATTGTTCGGGTGGCCGGATTGGATACGCCTTATCCGCTTGCGCTGGAGAAGGAGTACATTGCCGATCATCTGAAAATTTATGAAGCGATCAAACAGAGCGTCAATTTCTAGGGGGGATGTGAGTATGTTAAAAGATTTTATCCTGCCGGATATCGGTGAAGGAATCGTTGAGTGTGAAGTCGTTGAGTGGCTGATTAAAGAGGGTGATCTGATAGAGGAAGATCAGCCGGTTGTTGATGTTATGACCGATAAAGCGCTGGTGCAGATACCTGCGCCTTATGCGGGCCGGGTCAGCAAGCTTTATTATCAGCAGGGCGATAGCGCTAAAGTACATGAACGACTGTTTGAGATAGAACTGAATGGCGTTGAATCAGCGTCAGACGTGGTTTCTGCTCCCGAGCCTGCTGTAGAACCTGTTGCAGCACAGAAGCCTGAGGCTACGGTTAGCCACAGAGAAGACTTTATCCTTCCGGATATCGGCGAAGGTATAGTCGAGTGCGAAGTGGTTGAATGGCTGATCAAAGAGGGCGACCACATCGAAGAAGACCAGCCCGTGGTTGATGTTATGACGGACAAAGCTGTAGTGCAGATTCCTGCGCCTACAGCCGGAACGGTCATTAAGCTTTATCATCCGCAAGGGGATATTGCCAAAGTACATCAGCCGTTGTTTGCGATCGTGCCTGATGATCAGAATTCTGCAGTTGCTACTGCTCATGTTGCTGAATCTAAGCCTGAGCCAGCTATTGCACCGGTCGCTACGGAAAATCGTCCGGCATCGGCACAAGCCTCTCCGGCGTCTTCTGTATCAACCCGGGGTAAAGCCCTGGCCGGTCCAGCTGTGCGTCGTGTATGCCGTGAATTTGGTCTGGATATTCAGGTTATCCCTGGCAGCGGCAAAGACGGACGGGTGATGAAGGAAGATGTCATTGCCTATCGTGTTGGTCTGGCAAGTGCAGCTGATAGCCCGCAAGCTCCAATCGTGACGACTTCTGTACCTGCTCCGGTAGTTGAATCTGGAGAGATCCGGATTGAGCCGATCCGGGGTATCAAAGCCGCGATGGCGAAGCAGATGACACTGGCGACCAGTACTATTCCACACTTCACCTTTGGTGACGAGGTCAATGTAACTGCCCTGCTGGCACTGCGTAAACAGCTGAAGCCTAAAGCTGAAAAGCTGGGCGTGCGTCTGACTCTGATGCCATTCATTATGAAAGCGATGGCGATGGCGGTGCAGCAGTATCCGGTACTGAACAGCCGGGTGAATGCAGATTGTACCGAGATCCATTATCTGCCGGACTGCAATATCGGTATGGCGGTGGATTCTAAGATCGGTTTGCTGGTACCCAACATCAAGCGTGTCGATAAGCTGAGCATTCTTGAAATTGCCGCTGAAGTACAGCGCCTGACAGAAGCGGCCCGTGAAGGGCGGGTAGCTCAACAGGATCTGCAGGGCGGCACCATCAGTATCTCCAATATCGGAGCGCTGGGCGGCACTTATGCGGTACCGGTGGTTAACGCCCCGGAAGTAGCAATTGTCGCGCTGGGTAAAATGCAGCAACTGCCGCGCTTTGATGAGGCAGGTCAGGTTGAAGCCCGCAGCATTATGAATATCAGCTGGTCTGGTGATCATCGGGTGATTGATGGCGGTACTATTGCCCGTTTCAGCGGACTTTGGCAGTCCTATCTTGAAGATCCGGCCTCTATGCTGCTGGATCTGAGCTGATCCGGCTCGCTAAGGAGACCTGAACCGGGATAAGCTTGGCAAGGGAGTTGTTCGCAACTTCTCTTAAGCCCGGTTCAGGAACCTGATGATTACAATGGATTATCCTAACTTACAGCAGTTTTATATCCCTGAAGAGCAGTCTATCTATCTGCTCAGCCATGACGACGCCAAGAAACTGAAAGACTGGGTCAATCTCTGTCAGGAACAGCTGGAGCAGCTGGGCTACACCGACATTTCAATGATCGGTAAAGGGGCTTTTGGTTTTGTCTTTGGTGGCACTAACTCTGCCGGTCGCCGGCTGGTGTTCAAATTCTCCCGGATAACCCTGCCGCAACATGTGCAGGACCGTCTCGAAGAGGAGGCATTTATACTTGGCGAAGTACAGCATGGGTTAGTTCCGCAACTGATTGAATTTCAGCGTATCCGGCGTCAGGCCATTCTGGTGATGGAGCGGGCGACAGGGATGGATCTGGAACAGTTCTCCCTGCAACAGGGGCGACTGTCGCCACGTCTGGTGGTGCATATTGCCGCTCAGATGGTGGAAATTCTGCAGGGCCTGAGAGCTTCAGCCATCGCTTCCGGCAGACCCCTGGTGCACGGAGATATTAAACCATCCAATATCGTCATCGATCCGGACAACGAAAGCATCGCGCTGATCGACTGGGGCTCATCGGTGTTCGCCCAGGTGGATCAGAACCAGCAGTATGTTTCCAATAATGTCATGGAGCTGATGTCCGGCGATCTGCAAAACACTAATGCCCGTCTGGGAGATGTCTATTTTATCGGTGAAGAGCAGCTCAACGGAGCGCTTTCGTCGCCCCGTTTTGATGAGCAGGGTCTGGCGGGTACGCTCTATGCACTGGCCTCCGGGCAATCCTGTCGCTTTGGTTATCATGCTATTCCGCCGACCTCTCTGGGCTTACCTTTGGAGTTCGCCCGGGTGTTGGAACACCTGTTGGATGAAGACCCTGAAATCCGGGCTAAAGCCGGAGATTATCTGCTGCAAAATATGGCATCGATCGCACGCACGGTAATGGTTGATCTTGATGAACCGCCGGAACCTCATCTGATCCCGGTCTGGTCTCATACTGAGACCCGGGATATTGATACGGTCGCTTATACCTCCCGCAAAGCCTTCCTGAAGGAAGAGGGGGTAGAAGAGGCGATACAGGAGATGGATGAAGTGCAGTTTGATCGTTACTACAAGAACTTTCTGCAGGGCATGGGAGAAACAGAAAAGGCGTTTCTGGCCAGTATCAGCCGGTTAGCAAAGTATCCGGTGGTGGGTGGCATTGCCGTGCGCTGGGAACCTGACGGGGTGTACATTGATTCATGCCTGAACCTGCATGATGACCGCCTTAAGGATTCCTTCATCAGCTCGGTCAATAACATGGTTAACCTGGCCAGAGCTATTTATCGGCACGGGGTATTCAAAAGTTGCCTGTTCAACGCCAAAGACACCCTGCATATTGAAAGAGATAATCCTGAGATCCCTTTTCAGCCAGAAGAAGGTATGCAGATACCGTATGAAATATCGGCGGCACCCGAGCTGGAAGATCAAAGCCGGATGCACTCTTACTTTGAAGACGGTAAAGACCCGGAAGAATTTCTTGAGCTACCGCAAACAATTATCAGCGATCTGGAGCTGCTGAATCAGATACACCATACCGGCTTGATCATCTTCGAAAGCCTGCCCACGCACCTGAAAATCCATAGCTATTACCGTCTGCTGGATCCCTCAAGGGAGCAGGAGTTTGCTGATTGCCTGGCGCGGATACTGGCAGCTGTGCCTCAAATCTCGGGACAGGGGATCTCTGGTTACATGAAAATGCCCTATCGAGACACACGCTTCTTCAGCCACATCGATCGCCTGCCAGAAAAGTATTATCCAAAAAATCCTAAGCAGGTTCTGCTGGAGCGTCAGTCCGTAGAGCAAAACCTGACGATTTAATAAAGTCGGTAGGTTATGCTCCCAGTTCCATCATCTTTACAGGAATAGCCAGTTGAAGAAGTTCGAGTTGAATCTGGATGCGCTTATCGTCGTTATACTGCTGTTTGTTGTGTCGCTGGGTATGAATTTTATTCAGTACCGAGTCTATTCAGAGACGGCCAGAGAGAACGTTAAACTGCAAATTCAGGGCCAGCTGGACCAGTTGAACCTGAGCTCAATGCAGGCCTATATCGATAAGGTGAGTGCAGAGAAGGGTAGTTAGAATAACTCTCAGGCACAGAAAAGCCCTGCTTCTTTGTTAAAGAGTAACGAGGCTTAGTTGGTGTCTTAAGTGGTGCCCGGACGCCTGCAGTTGTAACTAGCCGAAACTCGGGCACGAGGTTTTTTAATTTTTATTGGTAAGATGTAGTTCATTATAACTCAACCACTTACGGCTGTTGCCCTCGTTCAAATACGCTGCAGAAGCGTGTAAAGTATCCTGAAACAGCAATATGTTGTCACAGATGTGTCACCGTATGAGCTCATTAGAAAAGTGAAGAAAGGACAATTCTGCTGATGGATCAACAGAAAGGAATTCTCAAGGCTTGGAAAGATGACAAGGGCTTTGGTTTCATTAAACCTGAAAACGGTGGCAGAGACGTATTTGTCCATATTCAGGACTTTGGCAACATACCAAGAAAACCTCGAATAGGGGACTTAATTCAATATCAGCCAATGAAAAACAATGAAGGTCGTTTAAGAGCTGGTGATGTCCATATTGTTGGTGTCACTCGCAGGCCTGGCGTTCGAAGTGTTCGGCGAAGAAAGAAGCTACCTAAGAAAAAAGCTAAGTCTAATCCCCTCTTTATAGTCTTATCTATCTGTATTCTTTGTGCAGTTAGCTTTGTTGGATTCGAATTCTTCCAGAATGAAGCTAATTCTCTATCCTCAGCCTCGTTACAAAATGATCATAGAGATCAACTTATCCAAGATGCGTTTCATAATCATATAAGTGATTTGCAAGTATCTGGTTCAGGCATCGTGATTCGTGTTTTACCTGATGATCTGGACGGTAGTCGACACCAGAGGTTTATATTGAAGCTTTCTAATGGCCAAACTTTACTTGTAGCTCATAATATTAATTTAGCGCCGAGAATTAGCTCTTTAAGTAAAGGTGATATGGTTGAGTTTTATGGTGAATATGAATGGAACAGCAAAGGTGGCGTTCTACATTGGACTCACCATGACCCAAACGGAAGTCATGAAGATGGATGGATAAAGCACGAAGGCCAGATTTTCAAATAAAAAATTGTTGGATAAGTGGGGTCAGATGAAACTTATTGCTCAATAAAAAACCTGCTTCTTTAAGGTAAAGAGTTACAAGGCTTAAACGTAGCTCTGCCCTGAGGCCTGAATTTATAGTTAGTCGAATCGGCAGGCTCAAGCTAGTTAGCTTATTCTAGCAACTAGCTAGCCGCGCAGCGGCGATCTAGCCACTTTTCCAGAGAGGTCTTAAAGAACTTCTATTCTCCAGATACTACAAAGCCTCACTACGAGAGCGAGGCTTTTGAAATTGGTGCCCGGAGGCCTGAATTTATAGTCAGTCGAATCGGCAGGTAGCTTATTCTAGCAACTAGCTAGCCGCGCAGCGGCGATCTAGCTACTTTTCCAGAGAGGTCTTAAAGAACTTCTATTCTCCAGATACAACAAAGCCCCACTACGATAGCGAGGCTTTAAAAAATTGGTGCCGGACGCCTGCAGTTGTAACTAGTCGAACCACGGACGCTTTCAATAAATTCAAGACACAAAAAAGCCCCGCTTCTTATGGTTAAAGAGTGACGAGGCTTCAATGATTCTTAAGTGGTGCCCGGACGCCTGCAGTTGTAACCAGCCGAACCACGGACTGGTTTTTAGAATCCCAAATCCCAGACACAAAAAAGCCCTGCTTCTTTGAGATAAAGAGTAGCAAGGCTTAGTTGATTTCTTAAGTGGTGCCCGGACGCGGAATCGAACCACGGACACGAGGATTTTCAATCCTCTGCTCTACCGACTGAGCTATCCGGGCACTTAAGAGGTGCGTATTAAACTGGTTTCATGGTCTTGTGTCAACAGGATTCAGAAGAATTTTTATTTCAGTTGTATTGGACGTTATCTGGGAAGCGCCTTTGTCGGTATTGTGGTGTTTATCTGCATGATTTATTCGAATCGGTCACAGCTGTGACTACGAATCTGATTGTGGATAAGTTATTAGCGCTGATTGCTTAACGGGTGTGGGGTGAAGTTAGCCCGGAGTTGATCTCTCCGGGCAGGAGTTCAGCTTATCAGGGCTGGGATTATTTAGATGGTGGTACGTAGCCTTCCGCTTTCTCATAATCTTCGCCATCCATAAATTTCTGCATCTCTTGCTGCAGGAATTCACGGGTCGACGGATCCATCAGGCTAAGGTGCTTTTCGTTGATCAGCATGGTCTGGTGGTTGGTCCATTCGGTCCAGGCTTTCTTGGAAATGGTATCGAAGATTTCCTGGCCTTTAGCACCGGGGTACGGCATGCGATCCAGGCCTTCCAGTTCCTCTTTGTATTTACGGCACATTACGGTGCGGGTCATAGTATTCTCCAGAATAAATCAGGTCAGTTGTTTTGCCAGCAACTTCTTTACCGGGGCAGCCAGGCCGACCTTCTGTGGTTGGCGTAAGTTATACCAGAGTGTGGCGGGCTCTTCCATGACATGATTTGTAAGGTCTTTATCCTGTAGCGAGACTTTGACCGGAGTAATATCCAGGTGAAAGTGGCTGAAGGTGTGCCTGACTGGCTCCAGGGGTAGCGCACTGTCGATATCGATAGCCAGCCCGGTTTCGCTTGTCGCATCGCGAAGGTCTGATGTTTCCGGCAGGCTCCACAGGCCTCCCCAGATTCCACTGGGTGGCCTCTGTCGCAACAAAATCCGGTTCTCATCATCCAGAATTAACAGCATCAGAGTCTGTTTTACCGGTAAAGTTTTCTTTGGCCGGGGGGAAGGTAGTGTTGCGGTCTTTCCTTGCAGGTAGGCCTGACAGCTTTGCTGTAGCGGGCAGAGCAGACAAGAGGGTTTACTTCGGGTGCAAAGCGTTGCGCCCATATCCATCATCGCCTGGGTATATTCCCCGACCCGGGTGACAGGGGTGTTTTGTTCGGCATGTTGCCACAGGGTTTTCATCACTGCGGTTGTTCCGGGCCAGCCTTCAACAGCGTAGTAGCGGGCCAGAACCCGTTTTACATTGCCATCGAGGATAGCGGCCCGCTTGCCCGTTGATATCGACAGGATTGCACCTGCGGTAGAGCGTCCTATACCCGGCAGTTGCTCCAGTTCCTCGACGCTCTGAGGGAACTCTCCGCCGTATTCGGAAGCTATGATCTTTGCGGTTTTATGCAGGTTACGGGCTCGGGCGTAATAGCCCAGTCCGGTCCAGAGGTGTAATACATGGTCGGGTTCAGCCCGGGCAAGATCGACAACAGTGGGAAACTGTTGCCGGAATTTCTCAAAATACGGGATAACTGTGGTGACCTGGGTCTGCTGAAGCATGATTTCTGACAGCCAGGTGAAGTATGCTGTCTTCTGTTCCTGCCACGGCAGGTCATGGCGACCGTGCTGGTCAAACCACTCCAGCACGGCTTCTGAGAATTGCTGATCAGTCATTATTCTCCGAACAGCCCCCGTAACAGTTTCTTAGCGCCTTCAACTTTACTGTCCCCTTCGCCATCGCTGCTGCCACCACCGAGTTTCTCCATCAGCTTGCTTTCCAGCTTTTTCTTAGCCTTCTGCTTGATGATATCTTCCAGTACGCTGGCATCCGGACGACACAGCTTAGCCGGATCATCGTCGAAGCTGCCTTTGCAATCCATTGGCCACTCTACGCCTTGCAGTGAATTATTCACCGAGCAGGTTTGCTTGAACAGGTCTTCTTCGATGGTCAGGCCCAGACGGTAGTCGAGATTGGCTTTAGGCAGGTTAACCTTGCCCCGGCCCTTAACTACCATCGCGTCCAGTGCGGCTTTAAGGTCGTTATTGCTGACTACGCCATTGGTTACCTTGAAGTTACCACCGAGGTTAGCGAAAGGCGTCGAGCCATCAACCTGTTCGGCGTTGATGCCCAAGCTAGCAACATTGTTGAAGCCCTGGCAGATAGATTGTGCGATATCGATACCTCTGATTTCACCCTTAGGCATGCTGACCGAAGCAGTACCATTCAGGCTGTTCACGATAGCGTGAACCGATTCGCCGCGGGCGGTCATACTGGATTGTGAGCTGAAGGTACCGGTAATACGGTCAACTTCGGCCATATCCATCAGCAGGTCGCCGATCTGAATACCCTTAACATTTTTCTTTGAGCTGAGGCGGGTTAGCGATTTACGGACATCTATCACCGCACTGTTGCGCAGGGTGCCGCCATACATATCGGCGTTGATCTTGCTGACATTGACCAGACCGCCATGGGCGTCGGTTTGAAGTTGCAGCTTGGTCAGGGTCAGGCCTGACATCAGCAGCTTATCGAGACCGAGTTTAACGTCCAGATTCAGGCCTTTAATGGTATCCCGCGGGATCACCGGCTCTTTTGAGTAGCGCTCGCCGCTGGCCTTTGCTGCAGACTCACTGCCAGCCGCTTGCTTAGCCTCTTTAGCCGGAGGCAGGTAGCGGTCGGCGTTAATTTCGTCGCCCTGAAGGTTGAGGGCGATCGCACCGTTAGCCAGGTTAAAGGCAAAGCTGCCGTTGAAATTGGTATCGTCCAGTTTCAGCTTGAGTTTATTCAGTCCCAGCGTGTTAGCAGGGCCGCCCAGCTCAGAACTGAAGCTGATCGCTTTGAGGACTGCCGGATCGGTTGTTTCAATCGTCGGCTGGCCGAGTGCTGCCAGCAGTTCCTGCAGACTGAAGCTATCGACTTCCAGCTGACCGGTAATCGTTGGTTTAGCGAAACCTTGTATCGCAACGTTACCCGTCGCATTAAGATTTGCTGCAGTTAGCTTCAGGTTATCAATGCGAGTGCTTTCGTCACCCAGGTTGCTGGCGATATCTGCAGCCAGATTTACGCTCAGGCTTTTGCCATTAAATGGCGCGCCGCTCAGGCCAAGGGTGCTTTTCAGGCCCTTGATATCGTACTTCTGTTCTGCCAGGTCGAGGAAGAATTCCGCCTGTACCCCCGCATCGACGGTAAGTTGCTTCTCACCAGCCTGGAACTGTTCCGCCTGGAAGCTCAGCTCAGCCGGGAAGAATGCGTCGGTGACGACCTTGCCTGAAGTCATGCTGAAGTTATTCAGCAACACTTTACTGGCTGTCATCTGATCGTCGTAGCTGATATTACCGTTAGTAATAGCGATACTTTCGATATCCAGGGCCAGCGCGGCACCACCGGCGGCTTCTGCAGCATCCGGAGTCGTTGCTTCAGCTTCGGCAGTGTCACCGGGCACCTGTTGCCCGGCACCGGAAATGGCCCAGTTGGTCTTACCATCCTTGGTTTTAACCAGATTAAGCGTCAGGCCATCGAGTACGATGCTGCTCATTTTTACGTTGCCGGAGAGCAGGGCAGGTATCTCAACTGAGACCTGGGCCTGATTCAGTTCGGCCAGTTGTGGCTGACCTGGATAATTGACGCTGATCTGGTTGATCTCGATGCCCAGCCAGGGGAATACTGACCAGCCCAGGTCTCCATCGATATTTAGTTCAACGCCACCCTGTTCGAGGGCCAGCTTCTTGATCTCAGGCTTATATTCATTCGGGTCGAAGAACATGCCCAGCAGGACTCCGCCAGCGACAACAACAATCACCAACAGGGCGACCAGCCCGCCGACTATTTTTAATAGACCTTTCATGAGTCCTCCTTGGACCAAGAAACAAAATTCACATGATTTACAGCATAGTATCAGATTGATTCTAATGACCAACACTTAAGCTAGGATGAATCGTTTTTTATCAGTGGTTTGGCTGTTAAAGGGGGGGGATTTATCGGGGTAGCCTTATTGCGCTTTTGGGGGGTGCGCATTCAGTAGTTATTGGTTGTATAATGCCTGCTTTGAGACAATCCCTATTTGTAACCTATCGCGGAGTTCATCATGGCTGAGCGCAAAGCCACCGTCACCCGTAATACCCTGGAAACCAAGATAACAGTGTCTGTGAATCTTGATGGTACCGGCAAGCTTAACGTCGACACTGGCGTACCTTTTCTTGAGCACATGCTGGATCAGATTGCCCGTCATGGCCTGATCGACCTGGATATCAATGCCAAAGGTGACAATCATATCGATGATCACCACACGGTAGAAGATATCGGAATTACGCTGGGTCAGGCGTTCAAGGAAGCAGTGGGCGATAAAAAGGGTATTCAGCGTTATGGACATGCGTACTGTCCATTGGATGAAGCGTTGTCGCGTGTGGTCGTGGATTTCTCTGGTCGTGCGGGTCTGAGCATGAACGTCGAGTTCACCCGTGCCAATATCGGTCGTTTTGATGTTCAGCTATTCTGGGAATTTTTCCAGGGCTTCGTCAATCACGCCGGTGTCACGCTGCACATCGACAACCTGAAAGGCTTTAATGCTCATCACCAGGCGGAGACTATTTTCAAAGCGTTCGGCCGTGCACTGCGTAGCTCGCTGACGATTGACCAGCGGGCTGCCGACATGATGCCATCAACCAAGGGATCGCTGTAAATGAGCAGTATTGCGGTAATTGATTATGGCATGGGTAACCTGCACTCCGTGGCTAAGGCTCTGGAGTATGTAGCGCCTGATGTTGAAGTAATGGTCACTGCCGACCCGGAAAAGGTGCGTAATGCGGACCGTGTGCTGCTGCCTGGGGTTGGTGCGATCCGTGATTGTATGGCGGAAATTCGCCGTCTCGGTGTGGATCAGGAAGTCGCAGAAGCGATCGCTTCCGGTAAGCCGTTTCTGGGTATCTGCGTTGGCTATCAGGCGTTGATGCAGCGCTCCGAAGAGAATGCCGGGGTTGACTGCCTGGGCCATTTCGATGGCCAGGTTAAGTTCTTCGGCGACGATCTCAGAGAAACCGATGGCGAGCGCCTGAAGGTGCCGCATATGGGCTGGAACGAAGTGCATCAGAGTACAGAGCATCCGATGTGGAACGGCATTGCCGATGGCAGCCGGTTCTATTTCGTACACAGCTACTATGTTGATGTCGCTGACAAGAATCTGGTTGCAGGTAACTGCCATTACGGTGTCGATTTTGATGTGGCTATCGCCCGCGATAACGTATTTGCGACTCAGTTCCACCCTGAGAAAAGCCATACGGTAGGCCTGCAGTTGCTGAAAAATTTCCTTAGTTGGGACGGCAAGGCCTGAGCCTGTTAACCCCTAATAGCTATCACGACCGGGAATTCCTGACTGGATTACCGGTCTAATCGTTGATTAAAAGTTTCTAATAGGTAATACCATGGCGTTGGCAAAGCGAATTATCCCTTGTTTGGATGTAGAGAACGGACGCGTTGTGAAAGGCGTTCAGTTTGTTGATATCCGTGATGCGGGAGACCCGGTAGAGGTCGCTAAGCGTTACGACGAGCAGGGCGCGGATGAGATCACTTTTCTTGATATCACAGCGACTCACGAAGGTCGGGATACCATGGTGCATACCGTCGAACGGATGGCATCTCAGGTGTTTATTCCGCTGACTGTTGGCGGTGGTATCCGTACCTGTGATGATATCCGCACGATGCTTAATGCCGGTGCCGACAAGGTCTCTATCAATAGTGCTGCGGTGTTTAATCCCGACTTTGTTCGCGAAGCCGCGGAACGTTTCGGCTCCCAGTGTATCGTGGTGGCGATTGATGCGAAGAAGGTCTCGCAGCCGGGCGAAACGGATAAGTGGGAGATCTTTACCCACGGCGGTCGTAAACCGACCGGTCTTGATGCTGTTGAGTGGGCGAAGAAGATGGTCGCTCTTGGTGCAGGGGAGATCCTGCTGACCTCAATGGATCAGGACGGTGTGAAGAATGGCTACGACCTGGGGGTGACCCGGGCGATCAGCGAAGCGGTCAATGTACCGGTTATCGCCTCCGGTGGTGTTGGCAATCTGGATCATCTTGTCGCCGGCTGCATTGAAGGCAAGGCGGATGCGGTGCTGGCGGCATCGATCTTCCACTTTAATGAATACAGTATTCCTGAGGCCAAGCAATATATGAAGGACAAAGGGATCGAAGTTCGCTTATAGCGCTAAGCTTAAACTATCGACTCTGTCACCAAGCCCTGCTTAAATAAGCGGGGCTTTTTGTTTTCAGGGCTCAGGAATAAGTACAGGGCCAGCATATGATAAGCGGGACTCTTTTTGTTTTCAGGGCTCAGAAATAAGTACAGGGCCAGCATATGATAAGCGGGACTCTATTTAGTTTTCAGGGCTCAGGAATAAGTTCAGGGACATGATATGACAAGAACGTTAGCAGGACTCCTTCTTTTACTCTGGCTACCTGCCAGTTACGGCGCAGAGCGCGTGGTTCGTGTTGCTCCTTTGCAGCAGTTACAGGTCCGTATTGAGCAGAGCGCGCCTGCTACCGTTATCAGTTATCAGCAGGCAACCCTGAGTGCCCAGTTAAGCGGGTTGTTAATGGAACTCATCCCCAGTGTCGGTGACGAGGTTAAGAAGGGAGATACTCTTGCGCGAATCGATTGCCGTGATTATCGCCTTGCTGAAGACCGGGCTGCAGCAGAAGTGTCTGCCGCGCAGGCTATGGCTGGTTTGGCCCGGCAACAGCTGGCACGGGCAAAACGACTACAAAAACAAGGCAATGTATCCCGGGAACTACAGGACCAGCGCCAGGCTGAACTGAATAGTTCCCGCGCCAGCTTGCTGGCGGCAGAGGCAGCAAAACAGCAGGCAAGCCTGGCGGTTTCCCGTTGTGATATAGCCGCGCCTTTCAGTGGCAGTATCAGCCAGCGCCTGGTTTCTCCGGGTAATCTGATGGCACCGGGTACTGCTTTGCTGGAGATTATTGGCGATCAGAACATTGAGCTAAGCGCGCACTTATCCCCGCAACAAGTGCTCAGTATTGAGCGTAGTGCAGAGCTCACTTTCGATTCCTATGGCGAAAAATATCCTATAAGACTGCGGGTTGCAGTTGCTGCGATCAATAGTATTGCCCGCACCCGTGATGTACGTCTGGCGTTTATTTCGTCGAAGCCATTGCCTGGCGCTGTTGGCCGTCTGTCCTGGTACAGCAGTGAGCAGCACATTCCGGCGCGCTATCTGGTGCAACGTGGGCAGCAGCTGGGAGTTATGCTATTCGAGCAGGGTAAGGCGCGCTTCTATCCGCTTTCGGGAGCCGTGGAGGGGCAGTCAGTGGCGGTTGATCTGGCACCTGAAACACAGTTGATCACCGATGGTCGATTTTCAGTGAGTGACGGTGATAGCCTGATTCTGGCGGATGACAGGTAAATCTATGTTGCAACGACTGCTCCAGAATCATGTGCTGGCTAATCTCACTTTCCTGCTGGTACTGGGTATGGGTTTTCTGGCCTATGGCCTGATGCCCCGACAGCAGGATCCGACAATCAATTTTAACTGGATCGCCATTACCACGGTATTACCTGGTGCGTCGGCCAGCGATGTTGAAAAACGGGTCACCGACCCACTGGAGCGAGCAGTTCGCTCAATTCCCGATATCCGCTTTCTCTCCTCTAACAGTCGCGAAGGTGTTTCCAGCCTGCTGATTCGGTTTGAAGATATTGATGACGCTACTTTTGATAAGCATCTGACCGATATCCGGCGCGAGATCCAGAGCGCAGAAGATGATCTGCCTGAGGCTGCAAGTGATCCTTATATTCTGGAATTGACCAGCTCCAGCGCATTTCCCTCTGTGACTATTGCCGTAATTGGTGTGGCCGATGATGAAAATCTGCGAATCCAGGCGCGTAACATTGAAAAAGATATCGAGGCACTGAAAGGCGTCGACAGGGCAGATCCAATTGGTCTCGATGACCCGGAAATTGAGGTTAGCTTTGACCCTGACCTGCTCCAGGCTCAGGGACTGAGTCCGGTACAGCTGGCTGACTCTGTGGCGCTATGGTTTCGGGATATCAGCGCTGGTAGCGTGGAGGTCTCTGATCAGGCCTGGTTGGTGAGAATCGCCGGACGTAGCGCGGACCCTGATTCGGTAAAGAATATACCTTTGCTTGGGTTGGAAGGTGAAGTGGCCCTGGATCGGATCGCTGATATTACCCGGACTCGTAAAAAGGCTCAGGCTGACGCGCTGGTCGATGGTCAGCCGGCTATCGTGATTCCGATAATGAAGAAAGATAACGCCAATACCATCGAGCTGGTAGAGCGGGTGAGTGCCTATATTGATGAGCGTAATGCGCTGTCGATGGCGACGGGAGTTGAACTGCTGATCATTGACGATCAGACGGTGCCGACCAAAAGCGCGATCAGCCTGATGCAGAAGAATGCCCTGATAGGTCTCGCATTAGTGCTCTGTGTCGCCTGGGCATTTCTTGGCCTGCGTATCGCATT
Organism: Amphritea sp. HPY; assembly: GCF_050870985.1. Classification (NCBI taxonomy): domain Bacteria; kingdom Pseudomonadati; phylum Pseudomonadota; class Gammaproteobacteria; order Oceanospirillales; family Oceanospirillaceae; genus Amphritea; species Amphritea sp. HPY. Next base: position 4,412,057 of record NZ_CP194015.1, read on the forward strand.
TCTTACCGCTATCGGTATTCCGTTTATCCTGGCCGGAACGTTCTGGGTGCTCTGGAGTATCGGTGAAACGCTTAACGTGACCGTACTGCTCGGGGTCGTGATTGTGCTGGGCATGCTGGTGGATGATGCGGTTGTAGTTGTGGAAGCGATTTACCATCGTCTGCAACAGGGAGTGCCGGTAGTCCAGGCAACGCTGAACTCTCTGCAAGAGGTGGCTATGCCTGTCACCACTGCAGTATTGACGACCATGGCAGCCTTTCTCCCGCTGATGTTGTTACCCGGGATTCTGGGTGACTTTATGCGGGTGATTCCGATGGTGGTTACAATCGCCCTGGCAATCAGTCTGGTGGAGGCATTCTGGATGTTGCCGGCGCACGTGATGATCGCCAAAATCGATTTCAGAAAACCCTCCCGTTCCCTGATCTTGCGGCAACGGCTGACCCGTCGGGTGCAGATTTTTTATCTGCGTTTGCTGACTAAGGCGTTGCGGCGTCCAATTCTTACTCTACTGAGTATTTTCATACTTTTTCTGGTGGCGATCGGTCTGGTGGCTGCAGGCAAGATTAAGATGGATTACTTTGCATCTGATCCACTGCGATTGTTCTACGTTAATGTCGAGATGCCCCCTGAAACGCCACTGGCAGAAACGTTAAAGACTACCGCCGTCATCGAGAGTCGGGTGAAACATTATCTCACTGAAGCCGATGTGCGGGCGGTGACGGTCTATGCCGGGCAGCTGTTTACCGAGACCGAGCCCTTCTTTGGTGATCATTACGGCCAGGTGTTAGTAGGCTTGAAACCGAAGACTGTTGATAATCGCTCGGTGGATCAGTTGCTGGATGCGATGCGCTCGGATGTCACAGCAATTCCCGGCCCGCTGAACATATCCTTCCTGCGCTTAAGCGGCGGCCCACCTACCTCGAAACCGGTGAGTGTAAAAGTACGGGGTGATGATTACGCGGAGATTCGTGCCGCGGCAGATGAGTTGCAAAACTATCTTAACTCGTTGAATGATCTGACCGACATCGGGGACGATGCCGGCGATGGTCGGATGGCGCTGAATATGCAACCGAACTATGACGCCATTATCCGTGCCGGATTACGGCCGGATCAGGTTATGCGTACGGTGCAACTGCTGGTGGACGGCGAAGTAGTTGCCGATATGCAGCACGATGGTGAGAAGCTGGAGGTGAGGGTAAGAGCGCAACAGAAACCGATGAACTCGATTGATCAGCTACTGACAATGCGTCTACCTACAGCAAATGGCGGCCAGATTCCGCTTTCGGAACTGGTCCATTATCAGCGTAGCGAGAGCCTGGGTAATATTCGCCATTATAATCAGCGCCGGGCGATCACCGTGGAAGCCGATATTGCAGAAGGTGGCAGGGATACGGTCATTATCAACCAGATGATCCAGAAGCACTGGGTTGATCAGCTAAAGCAACGCTATCCGAATATCGATCTGGATATGTCCGGCGAGCTGGATGATATTAAGGAAAGCCTGGACTCTATCGGTGTACTGTTCCTGTTTGGAGTTGGCTTGATGTACCTGATACTGGGGACGCAATTCCGTAGTTACTGGCAACCGGTGATGATTCTGGTGACGGTGCCTATGGCTTTCACCGGAGTGGTGATGGGGTTACTGTTGACGCAAAATCCACTCAGCCTGTTTACCTTGTATGGTGTTGTGGCACTGGCAGGAATCGCGGTAAATGCGGCGATAGTGCTGATATCGGCGGCGAATGAGAGATTAAATCGGGGTATGTCGGTGCTGCATGCGACGCTGTATGCTTCCCGGCGACGGGTGATTCCTATTCTGATTACGTCACTGACGACGATTGCCGGATTGTTCTCGCTGGCGACCGGGCTGGGAGGGCATTCCCTTATCTGGGGGCCGGTAGCGGCATCAATAGTCAGCGGACTGGTGTTTTCGACGGTTCTTACCCTGTTTGCAATCCCGTTGTTATACCGCACGTTCATGCCTTATTCCTGGCGTATGGAAGAACGGCGTAAGAAGATCAGGCGACCCCGGCGAAGCTGACTTTATTCAGGACGTTCATGCCGCTCTTAATATGCACAGGCGTATGCAAGAACGGCGCAAGAAGATCAGACGGTCCCGACGGAACTGACTTTATTTACGACCCCGGCGAGACTGACTCTACTTGCGATCCCGCTGTTATACCGGGCGTTCATGCCACTCTTAATATGCACAGGCGTATGCAAGAACGGCGCAAGAAGATCAGACGGTCCCGACGGAACTGACTTTATTTACGACCCCGGCGAGACTGACTCTACTTGCGATCCCGCTGTTATACCGGGCGTTCATGCCACTCTTAATATGCACAGGCGTATGCAAGAACGGCGCAAGAAGATAAGACGACCCCGACGGAACTGACTTTATTTACGACCCCGGCGAGACTGACTCTACTTGCGATCCCGCTGTTATACCGGGCGTTCATGCCACCCTTGATATGCACAGGCGTATGGAAGAACGGCGTAAGAAGATCAGGCGCTTCAGGAGGCAGGGCTAAGTTTATTTTAATCTCGCTGCAAAACCGGACGTTCATGCCGCTCTTAATATGCACAGGCGTATGCAGGAAAAACGAAAGAAGATCAGGCGCTTCAGGAGGCAGGGCTAAGTTTATTTTAATCTCGCTGTAAAACCGGACGTTCATGCCGCTCTTAATATGCTCAGGCGTATGGAAGAGCGGCGTAAGAAGATCAGGCGCTTCAGGAGGCATGACTAAGTTTATTTTATCTCGCTGCAAAACCGGACGTTCATCCCGCTCTTAATATGCACAGGCGTATGGAAGAACGGCGCAAGAAGATCAGGCGCTTCAGGAGGCATGACTAAGCTTATTTTATCTCGTTGCAAAACCGGACGTTCATGCCGCTCTTAATATGCACAGGCGTATGGAAGAACGGCGTAAGAAGATCAGGTGCTTCAGGAGGCATGACTAAGCTTATTTTATCTCGTTGCAAAACCGGGCGTTCATGCCGCTCTTAATATGCACAGGCGTATGCAAGAACGGCGCAAGAAGATCAGGCCCGGCGAGAGACTGATCGTTTTGGTCGTGACAACTAGTGTATTTCAGGTTCCGGTTGCTTCAGCATCCGGCGTAACTCATTAACACCTACCGGGCCTGATAAAAGGTAGCCCTGACCGAAGTGGCAGCCCAGTCTGCGTAATTCTTCAAGTTGGCTTCGCTCTTCGATGCCTTCCGATACAGACATCAGATTCATCGTTTGAGACAACGCGAGAATCGCTTCAACTACCGGTCGCGAGTTAGCATCATGGATAAAGCTGCGGTCGATTTTAACCCCGTCGATCGGTAGTCGGGCAAGATAGCTCAGTGAGGAGTATCCGGTACCAAAATCATCGATCCAGATGCTGAAGCCTGCATTCTTCCATTCCTGCAGCAGGGGTAGGGTACTGTCGAGGTTTTGCATCAGGCTGGTTTCTGTAATTTCAAGACAGATGAAATGGTTCGGCACATTTTTCTGGCGCAGGATGTCGCTTATCTGTTGTGTTATTTCGGGTCGGTCCAGAATTGCCGATGAAATATTGATCGTCAGCTTAAACTGGTCCAGGTTCTGGCATATTCCGGATAGATTGTTGCACACCCGATCGATACTCCAGAGCGTCAGCGGCCCTATCTGATCGGACTCTTCGATAACCGGGATAAAGGTTTCCGGCTCCAGCTTACCTCTTTCAGGATGACGCCAACGCAATAGGGCTTCCGCACCGATCAGCTGCTCGGTTTGCAGGTCGAAGATCGGCTGGTATTCCATGAACAGCTGATCTTCTGCAATCGCCGTACTGATGCCTTGCTGGATCAGAATTCGCTCTTCTACCAGGCGATGCATCTCAGGCATGAAGAAACGGACCCGGTTGCGGCCGGTACGTTTAGCCTCGAACATAGCTATGTCTGCGTGTTTCAGCATATTCTCAGTGCTGGTGGCATCATCCGGAAAAATGGTTATACCGATACTGCAGGACAGCGAGAAATACTTATCGTTAACCGCAAAAGGTTGCTGCAGTGACTCGAGGATCTTCAGACCAAATTCCTCCGCTTCATCGATCCATTTTACATCCGGTAAAATGGCTACAAACTCGTCGCCACCGAGGCGGGATAGTAATAGGTCTTCCGGAAAGGGCAGATCTTGTTGTTTGACTTGCAGCCGGATCAGTTTGAGCAGTCGTTGCGCGATCTCTTTCAATATCAGATCGCCATACTCATGGCTGGAAGAATCATTGATCTGTTTGAAATGATCCAGATCGATAAACAGTAACGCCAGCTTAACATCCTGTTGCTTTGCCCAGAGGATCAACTTTCTCAGTTCCTGATACAGCCCCCGCCTGTTAGGCAAGCTGGTAAGAGGATCACGGTACGCCATCAGGGCCATCTGTTCGTGACTGTCGTAGAGATGCTCCTGCATGTCTTGCAGGGCGTCGCCAAGCTCACCGATTTCGTCATTACGGGGTAAACGGAACGAAACCGGCTCGCCGTCTACTTTAAAGCCTCTGCTGCGTTCCGTCAGCGCGCCCAGTGGTTTGAGCAATCGTTTTGCTAACAGTTGTGATGCCGGGAGGATAAGTAACAGCAGGGCAAAGAACCCGCCGATCAGGCCCAATATCATCCGGTTGAGCATATCCGCAGCTTGCTGCGCCAGTGCCGCTGATTGATGCTGAATTTGTTTTTCTGTTTCAGTGAATGATATCGAATAGATAAGTCCACCAATGCGGCCCTTTTCGCCGATGATCGGCACGTTGACATGAATCTTATTATCTTGCTGGGTAAGTTTGATGTTTGGATTCAGCCTGATGCCAAGTGGCAGAACTTGTTTCACCGGAGCGTTAATAATGGCGTCGTCGTGTTTGTCTGCGTAAACAATGTTGCCCAGGCGGTTATAAACATAGAGATATTCCAGACCATCCTGGCGTTTCATTATCTGCAGGGTTTTAGTGATTGAGGAATGGTCTTTATGCTGTAAAGGAGTAGCCAGCTGAATCGCCAGGGTGTCTGCCAGAATCTCGGTATCTTTAGCCAGCTGGGTGCTGATTGTGTATCTGATCTGACGCTCAGCGTTTAGCAGCGAGTTGTCGTAAAAGTGGGTGACGAAGAACAGCGTGGCGATAAGCAGTATCGCGGCCATCACAGTGGCGACCAGGGTGATCATATAGCCGAAGCGAAACGCCAGAGAACGGTTCATTTGCTCGTCCGGCGAGTGCTGTTTCGGTGTTTAGAAACCCTGATATGATTGCCAGTAATTATTGGCCCTGATTCGAGAAAATAATTACTTAAGCTGTTCATCCCTGACCCATTCATAACTCATGTCTCTGACGGTGGCTTGCTTTTATACTATCAGCTATTGCGTCAATTTAAGCACCTTACTTACCAGTTTGTGGATTCCTGCTGATGCTTCACTGATGCTGTTGGCAAGCATATAGGCGGGGGTAGTAACGATTTTACGTTGTTGATCGATAACAATATCTCCGACAGCGCAGGCCTGGTGCTGTCCGCCCATGGCTTCTATAGCAGATGCTGTCGCAGTATCGCTGCCAATAGTGCAGACAGCCCCTTTGCCAAACAGTAAAGGGGTCATTGCCGGAGCGATACAGATCAGGCCTGCCGGCTTACCAGCCTGATGAATGGCCTGGGTAAAATGTTGCAGGTCGGCATTCACCTGGCACTTTTCACCAGTGATTGCGAAGTCGCTCAGGTTTTTGGCGGCACCAAAGCCGCCGGGAATGATCAGGGCGTCGTAATCGTCCGGGTTGGCCTGCGCCAGGTCGATAATATCGCCGCGGGCGAGACGAGCTGCTTCGGTCAGCACGTTACGTTGCTGTTCGGGCATTACTTCTCCGGTACGGTGATTGATCACATGGAGCTGATCAATATCCGGTGCCATACATTGATAGCTCGCACCTGCACTTTCCAGAGCCAGCAAGGTGAGCACGGATTCATATATTTCAGAACCGTCATAAACACCACAACCGGACAGCACAACAGCAACTTTAGTCATCAGATTCACTCCCAGAACAGATTTAAGACAGGCTTTAATTTGTTGTATTGATAACCCGGAATAATTAATCAGATCAAAACCTTAACCGGATTTAAAGAGTATAATAGCCTCTTTTATGGCCGTTACCGCGGGCCATCTGTCATAATGCTGTCATTAAGCTTCAGTTATAGTGTATTCAGAGGAATTCATACGTGTCTTTTACTAATAGCCAGCGCTTTTATCCGGAAACCCGTATGCGACGTATGCGGGCCGATGATTTTTCCCGTCGCCTGATGCGCGAAACGGTACTCACACCCAGCGATCTGATCTATCCGGTGTTTGTCATTGAAGGTGAAAATCAGCGAGAAACTGTGCCTTCAATGCCCGGCGTCGAACGGATGAGTATCGATCTGCTGGTTAAAGAGGCGCGTGAGCTGGTTGCTCTGGGAATACCTGCAGTAGCCTTATTTCCGGTAACACCTTTGAACGTTAAAACAGAACTGGCAGAAGAGTCGTATAACCCGGATGGCCTTGCCCAACGTGCAGTAAAAGCCCTGAAAGATGCCTGTCCGGACTTGGGAGTCATGACCGATGTTGCCCTTGATCCGTTCACTACCCATGGCCAGGACGGCATTATTGATCAAAATGGTTACGTGCTGAATGATCGCACCGTCGATACTCTGGTAAAGCAGGCGCTGTCCCATGCTGAAGCCGGTGCCGATATCGTGGCGCCCAGCGATATGATGGATGGACGTATCGCTAGTATCCGGGAAGAGCTGGAATCGAACGCCCATGTTAACACTCGAATAATGGCTTATGCGGCTAAGTATGCGAGCGCCTACTACGGCCCGTTCCGTGATGCTGTTGGTTCCTCCGGTAATTTGGGCAAAGGTAATAAGTTTAATTACCAGATGGATCCGGCGAACAGTGATGAAGCGTTGCATGAAGTTGCGATGGATCTGGCTGAAGGCGCCGACATGGTCATGGTTAAGCCGGGGATGCCGTATCTCGATATCGTGCGCCGGGTAAAACAGGAATTGAAAGTGCCAACATTTGTCTATCAGGTGAGTGGTGAATATGCCATGCATATGGCGGCGTTCCAGAATGGCTGGCTCGATGAGCGCAGCGTGATGATGGAATCCCTGGTCTGTATTAAACGCGCCGGTTGCGATGGTATTCTGACTTACTTTGCCAAGCGCGCAGCGCAGATTTTGAATGAATAAAGCGGGCGCTGTATAACCTGAATCAGAAACAGGGCAGGGGCTTGTAGATAACGGAGAACGACGATGGTGGAACAAGTAGCGGAGCAAAGTGAAGCGTCGATCGCGCTGGTGGAAAGCCGGGCGCCGATCGCTGTCACTGAGCCGGTTGAGGCGCCACCGGTTAACCTGAAAGCCCCTGAGCTCTATATCAATCGGGAACTGAGTCATCTGCAGTTCAATGTCCGGGTGTTGGAGCAGGCGTTGGATGAAAGTCATCCGGTATTGGAACGGTTGATGTTCCTGCTTATTTTTTCGAGTAACCTGGATGAGTTCTTTGAAATCCGGGTTGCTGAACTGATGCGCCAGCTGAAATACAGCCGGGAAACGGTCGGCCCCGATGCCCTGCATCCCCAGGTCGTAATGAAACGGATCGGGGAAATCTGCAGCGCTCATGTTGAGCGCCAGTATAAGATCCTCAACGATATTATCTTTCCGGAGCTGGAGAAAGAAGATATCCACTTCCTGCGTCGCCGCGACTGGAGCGATGAACAGCGTGACTGGATCAAGGTCTACTTTGAGGAAAAAGTACTGCCGGTGGTCAGCCCGATCGGGCTGGACCCTTCCCACCCGTTTCCGCGTCTGGTGAATAAGAGCCTTAACTTTATTGTCGAACTGGATGGTAAAGACGCCTTCGGCCGGGAAAGCGGTATGGCGATTATTCCGGCCCCCCGCTCTTTGCCCCGTTTGATCCGCCTGCCGGATAACCTCTGTGACGGTGGCGATAATCTGATTTTCCTCTCATCTATTATCCATGAGTTCGCCGCCGAGTTGTTTCCGGGGATGACCGTCGAGGGCTGCTATCAGTTCCGCATAACCCGTAACGCCGACCTGACGTTTGACTCAGAAGAGGTTGAGGATCTGGCCCGGACTCTGCGTGGTGAACTTCATTCCCGTAAATTTGGTGATGCGGTTCGCCTCGAGGTAGATCAGCGCACGCCGGAAGCGCTGATCGATTTTCTGCTGCGCGAATTCAGCCTGGATGAAGCTCATACATACCGGGTAGATGGTCCGGTGAATCTGACCCGGATGATGGCTCTGCGTGATCTGGTCGATCGTAAGGAGTTACGCTGGAAGCCATACACTCCGGGCATGTCTAAGAAGTTAAAACAGGGCGGTGTGTTCGAAGTCTTGCGTATAAGGGATCAGCTGCTGCATCATCCTTTCCAGTCATTTGCACCGGTTGTCGATCTGCTGCGTCAGGCGGCTAAAGATCCCAAAGTGCTGGCGATCAAGCAGACTCTGTACCGTACCGGAGTTAACTCCGACATTGTTAATGCGTTGGTTGATGCCGCGCGTAGTGGTAAAGAGGTTACCGTAGTCATTGAACTGCGGGCTCGCTTCGATGAAGAGAGTAATCTTCAGCTTGCCGGCCGGTTGCAGGAAGCCGGAGCGCTGGTAGTGTATGGCGTGGTTGATTTCAAAACCCACGCTAAAATGATGCTGGTAGTGCGGCGGGAAGAGGGAAAACTAGTGCGTTATTCCCACCTTGGCACTGGAAACTATCACTCCGGCACGGCCCGTTTGTATACCGACTATAGCTATATGACCAGCGATGAAGATGTCGGCGAAGATGTGCATAAGATCTTCCAGCAGCTCACCGGGATGGGTAAAATCCTGCGCCTTAAAAAATTGCAAAATGCACCGTTCACCTTGCATTCCAGAATGATCGACCTGATTAACCGGGAAGCGAAGCATGGTAAAGATGGTCATATCATAGTCAAAGTGAATGGCCTGACCGAACCGCAGCTGATCAGAGCGTTGTACAGAGCATCTCAGGCAGGGGCAAAGATTGAATTAATCGTTCGCGGGATGTGTCGGTTGCGGCCGGGGCTGGAAGGTATTTCTGAAACGATCACAGTACGCTCCATTATTGGCCGCTTCCTGGAGCACACCAGGGTCTATTATTTTGGCAATAAGGGTGAACCAGAGGTGTTCTGCTCCAGTGCCGACTGGATGGAGCGTAATATGCTGAACCGGGTTGAAACCGGATTTCCGCTGTATGGCAAGCTGGCTGTCCGGATTAAACAGGATCTGGATCTCTATCTGGCCGATAACAGCCATAGCTGGGAATTGCACTCCGATGGCAGCTATACTCTGAATCAGCCTGCGGAAGGCGAAGAACTGATCAGTGCACAGGACGCCCTGCTGAGGGCATTTGCCAGTTAATACAGTAAGTTATCTATAAAAAAGCGGCTAAGAAGGCGACTTCTGCCGCTTTTTTATGTTTTGATACGGATCAGGTGATCCCTGCACAATCTGCTGTATGATATTTTTCTGATTGCTTCTTGCTCAGTTTTGTGGAAAATGGCCCGCTGCTTTTTGTTTCTTATACGAAACAGATAGTGATAAGTTGATTGTCATGATCGGATAGCAGCAGTAGATCCTGTTGATCATCCCTTGACGTCGGCGGTGCTATCCTGCACATTGATTAGCCGCTACCCGCGGAACAATAAGAATAGAAACGGATGCCTTACCATGGCCAGTTCTCAAACGGCTTTAGAGCTGAAAGATATACATAAATCCTTTGGTGACCTGAAGGTTCTCAAGGGCGTATCACTGACTGCAAATGACGGTGATGTGATCTCTATTCTCGGCTCCAGCGGCTCCGGTAAAAGTACCCTGCTACGTTGTATTAACCTGCTGGAAAATCCCAGCCAGGGGCAGATCCAGATCGGTCAGGAAGAGCTGCAACTGAAACCGGGCAAAGACGGTAATCTGATCGCTGCGAATCGTAAGCAGCTTGAGCAGATGCGTTCCCGTATCGGTTTCGTATTTCAGAGTTTCAATCTCTGGCCGCATAAGACTATCCTCGAAAATATTACCGAAGCGCCGATTCAGGTTTTGAAACAGCCAAAGGCAGAAGCGATTGCCCGGGCTGAGCAGTTGCTGGAAAAAGTTGGCCTGGCAGATAAGCGTAATGCTTACCCGGATAACCTTTCCGGCGGTCAGAAACAGCGTGTTGCTATCGCCAGAACTTTAGCGATGGACCCGCAGGTTCTGCTGTTTGACGAGCCTACCTCGGCGCTCGACCCCGAACTGGTTAACGAAGTGCTGGCGGTGATGAAAGAGCTGGCCGATGAAGGCCGGACTATGCTCATCGTTACTCACGAAATGCGCTTTGCCCGGGATGTCTCCAGTCAGGTGGTATTTTTGCATGAGGGCCAGATTGAAGAGATGGGCCCGCCTGACCAGATGTTCAATAATCCTAAATCCCAGCGGGTACAGGACTTTATGTCCAGCCATCGCTGAGATTGATAAAACCCCGAAAAATAATAGTGAAGGGAATAATAAGATGAAGATGCGTAAGTTATTTGCCGTAGCGGCGTTGATTGCCGGCAGCCTGGTTTCTGCTCAGAGTGCAACGGCTGGCGATAAGATCCGTATCGCAACGGAAGGTGCCTATGCGCCATTTAATATGGTCGATGCCAGCGGTGCACTGATCGGTTTCGATGTTGAGATTGCGAATGCACTTTGTGCACAGATGAAAGCCGATTGTGAAGTTGTTGCGCAGGATTGGGACGGTATTATTCCGGGTCTGCGGGCGCGTAAGTATGATGCTATTATCGCTTCTATGTCGATCACCGAAGAGCGCCTGCGCGTGGTAGATTTCTCTGAGAAATACTACTCCAACGTACTGGCTTTCGTAACGCCAAAAGGCTCTACGGTTGAGACTTCAAAAGCGGGCCTGAAAGGCCTGACGGTTGGTGCTCAGCGCGCGACTATCGCGGGTCAGTACCTGGAAGATAACCTGAGCGATACCGTTAACATCAAACTGTATGACACTCAGGACAATGCGTATCTGGACCTGGCTTCAGGCCGCCTTGACGTATTGCTGTCTGACAAATTCCCGGCTTACGACTGGCTGAAGACTGAAGATGGTCAGAAGTTTGCGTTTAACGGTGCTGATATCGATATCAATGACAAGATCGGTATCGCAGTACGTAAAGGTGATTCGCTGAAAGATAAGTTCTCTGCTGCTATCAAAGCGATCGTAGCCGATGGAACTTACGCTAAGATCAACGAAAAGTACTTCCCGTTCTCTATCTACTAAGCTGATTGCGGGCTGGCTATCGCCAGCCCGTTTCTTTAAGCGACTCCAACAGGCTTTAATTCATGGATCTGCAAGGCTTTGGCCATCTCCTGATCTCGGGTACCTGGGTAACTATACAACTGGCTTTGGCGAGTCTGGCGGTTGGCCTGGTGTTCGGCTTAATGGGCGCGGCGGCTAAACTCTCCGATAACCGTCTGGCACGCTGGATCGCAACCGGCTATACCACGATTGTGCGTGGCTTGCCTGAGTTGTTGTTGGTACTGACTATCTACTTTGGTGGCGCTCAGCTGCTGATGTGGATGGCGGGATGGTTTGGTTACGACGAATACATTGAGATAGGTCCGTTTATTGCCGGTGTTGCCGCGCTGTCGATCGCCTTTGGCGCTTATGCGACAGAGGTTTTCCGGATGGCGATGATGGAGATTCCAAAAGGTCAGTGGGAGTCGGGTCTGGCTTGCGGTATGAGTCCGGTGAAAACCTTTTTCAGGATAATCCTGCCCCAGGTCTGGCGTCTGGCGATTCCCGGTTTAGGTAACCTGTTTCAGGTGCTGATGAAAGATACCGCGCTGGTATCAGTGGTCGGTTTGAACGATATTATGCGTCAGGCGCAGGTGGCGATCAGCGCGACCAAAGAGCCTTTTACATTCTTTATGATTGCGGCCTTTATCTACCTTCTTCTGACTGCTGTTGCGACCGCAGTGACAATGCTGATGGAGCGAGCAGCTAATCCTGCAGCCCGGGGGAGAAACTCATGAGCTGGGAATGGGGTGTTATCTTTCAATACTTTCCCCGTCTGCTGGACGGTGCCTGGCTGACTCTGGAGCTGGTTCTAATCTCCGGCCTGACCGGTATTGCCCTGGCTATACCGCTGGCGTTGATGCGAGCTTCGACCAATCGTCTGGTACAGTTTCTGCCGTTCTGTTTTATCTATTTCTTCCGTGGCACGCCGCTGCTGGTTCAGATATTCCTGGTTTATTACGGGGCATCACAGTTTGATGTGGTCCGTGAATCGATCTTCTGGCCGGTGCTTAAAGAAGCCTACTGGTGTGCCATTATCGCTTTCAGCCTGAATACCGCAGCCTATAGTGCGGAACTGTTCCGCAGTGCGATTCAGGCCATTCCTGTCGGCGAGATTGAGGCGGCAGAGGTGGTTGGTATGAGTAAGCCGATACAGATTCGTCGCATCATTCTGCCACGGGCATTCGGTATCGCGCTGCCTGCGTATGGTAATGAAGTCATTCTGATGCTCAAGAGTAGTGCGCTGGCCAGTACTATTACCTTGCTCGATCTGACGGGTATGGCGCGTACAATTATCGCCCGGACCTATACGCCACTGGAGATGTTCCTGGCGGCGGGCCTGGTTTATCTGGGGATCAGTGCGCTGGTCATCGGTCTGTTCCGCTTACTGGAATACCGCCTGAACCGTTACCAGTATTATCATCACAGCAATACTCCGAAAGACCTGGACCCGCAGTTGCGGGACACCCATATCGATAGCTGATCAGGCGCTGAAGTCTTTGATCAGCTGTTGGTAACCCTGACGAAAATCCGGAAATTTGAATTGGTAACCGCTGTCCAGTAAGCGTTGGTTGTTGCAGCGTTTACTGCCAATGACCCGGCGCGCGCTCGGCTCAGTTATTGTTGTACCCAGCTGCTCTGCCAGCCAGTCAGTTACTTCGTGTAACGGCGTGGGTGAGCAATCACTGGCCAGATAGACCGGTTCCAGCGTTTCATTACCTACTTTATCGATCAGGTGCTGCAGCACACCGACACAATCATCCCGATGGATCCGGTTGCTGTAACTCAGGGGGGCTTGTGGATAACCGATTCCCTGGCTGACCTGATTCAACATATAGTTGCGCCCGGGGCCATAAATGCCGCTGAAGCGCACAACGCAACCGGGAATAGCGTTGTTCAATGCCAGTTGTTCGGCTTGCAGCATGATCTGGCCGGAAAAACCTTCAGGTTCGGTGGCAGATGTTTCATCTATCCACTGATGCTCAGATTGCTGGTATACCGCGGTGCTGGAAACAAAGAGCAGCTGCTTTGGGGTATGGCCGCTGTTCTGCAATGCCGTCAGCAGGTTTTTCAGGCCTTCGGGATAGGCTTCCCGGTAACGTTGCTCATCTCTTTTCCCCGCGGCAACAGCGTATACTACGATGTCGATCTTGTTGGTAAGTTGCTGTAGTGTCTGCTGTAACACAGGCAGATTGCAGAGATCGGCAGCAATTCCTTGGATCACCGGCGGTAGCTGGTTTATATTACGACGAAGGCCTGCTATCCGGTGGCCCTGGGCTGCGAGTTCGCATCCCAGTGCTGAACCAATATCGCCACAGCCGGCAATAAGAATCTGATGTTTGCTCAAGGTAATGTCCTGCTCTTTAAGGCAACAGGCAACATCATAACAGAGGAATCTCCAGCATGACGCTGACCGAGCTACGTTACATCGTTACCCTGGCTCAGGAACAACATTTCGGTCGTGCCGCTGAGCGCTGTTTTGTCAGCCAGCCGACTTTGAGTATTGCGGTTAAAAAGCTGGAAGAAGAATTGGGCACAGCGCTGTTTGAACGCAGTAAGCATGCGGTTCGGGTTACCCCGGTGGGGCAGAAAGTTGTGCGTCAGGCACAGACCGTACTGGAGCAGGCCGAATCTATTAAAGATCTGGCTCAGGAGGGCAAGGATCAGCTGGCCAGTCCGCTGCGGGTCGGTGCTATCTATACTATCGGGCCTTACCTTTTTCCCCATCTGGTGCCGCAGATGCAGCAGCGGGCACCGAAAATGCCGCTCTATATCGAAGAGAACTTTACCGAAAACCTGCGTCCTAAAATTCGTAATGGCGAGCTGGATGCGATCATTGTCGCGCTGCCGTTTGATGAGCCGGATATCCTGACCCGGCCGCTCTATGATGAGCCTTTTATGATGCTGTTGCCGAAAGATCATCCATTGTCGGGTAAAGAACAGATTGATAGTCAGGCCTTGCACGAGCAGGACCTGTTGCTGCTCGGCGAGGGGCACTGCTTCCGGGACCAGGTACTGGAAGCGTGTCCAACTCTGAGCGGCGGGAAATCCGACCGGCACATGGTGACAGAGGGCAGCTCGCTGGAAACTATACGCATGATGGTTGCATCAGGTCTGGGGTCCAGCGTGATACCTAAATCAGCCACCGGTGGTCATTATCGCTCCGATATGGTGGTCACCCGCCCGTTTAAGAAGCCGCAACCAACCCGGACTGTCGGTATCGCCTGGCGGGCCAGTTTCCCCCGGCCGCAGGCGATCGATCTGCTGATCGAAGCGATCAACAGTTGTCCGGTATTTGGTGCCGATAACTGAGATGGATCTTAGCTCGCTTGCCAGTCAGCCGGTCACTGTCCTTAAAGGGGTAGGGGCGGCGCTGGCGCAGAAGTTACAAAAACTGGATATCCTGACGCTGCAGGATCTGCTGTTCCATCTGCCCTCCCGATACCAGGACCGAACCCGGATTATGCCGATCGGTTCATTGCGTCCCGGTGATGAAGGTGTGGTTGAAGGTGAGATCAAAGTCGCCGATATCGTCATGGGGCGTCGCCGCAGCCTGGTGTGCCGGCTGCAGGATGGCACCGGTACGGTAAGCTTGCGGTTTTTTCATTTCAGTGCGGCGCAAAAAAATAATCTAAAGCCCGGCACCCGCTTACGTTGTTTCGGGGAGATACGCACTGGTGCCAGTGGCCTGGAGATCTACCATCCGGAATACCGAAGAGTCGATGAGGATGTGGTTACACCGGTTGAAGAGTCGCTGACACCGATCTATCCCACCACCGAAGGGCTGAACCAGGGCCGGCTACGGGCATTGACCGATGGCGCACTGGAATATCTGAAATCCGGATCACTGACCGAACTGATTCCTGATCACCTGCGCCAGCAATGGCAGTTACCGCCTTTGAATGATGCGATCAGCTACCTGCACCGTCCGCCTGTGGATGCCGATCAGGAGCTACTGCTGGATGGTTATCATCCGGCGCAGCGCCGGTTGGCATTTGAAGAACTGCTGGCGCACCATCTGTCGTTACTCAAGTTACGTAACCGGACCCGGCAGCAGGGAGCGCCGTTATTGCAGGGCTCGGGCCGTTATACGCAGGGATTCCTGGAACAGTTGCCCTTTCCGCTCACCGGGGCGCAGCAGCGAGTCTCGGCTGAAATCGCGGCCGATCTGTCCCAGCCCTTTCCTATGCTGCGTCTGGTTCAGGGCGACGTCGGCTCAGGTAAGACGGTTGTTGCCGCCCTGGCGGCCCTGCAGGCAGTAGAAGGCGGCTTTCAGGCGGCGGTGATGGCGCCAACCGAAATTCTGGCCGAGCAGCACTTTATTAACTTTACCGCCTGGCTTGAGCCGCTGGGGCTTAAAGTTGCCTGGCTGGCCGGCAAGCTGAAAGGAAAAAAGCGTCAGCTACAACTCGATGCTATCGTCAGCGGTGAGGCGCAGGTTGTGGTCGGTACCCACGCCCTGTTCCAGGATGAGGTCAGTTTCGCCAACCTGGGTTTGGTGGTGGTTGATGAACAGCATCGGTTCGGGGTGCATCAGCGCTTAGCGCTAAGGGAGAAAGGCCGCACTGATTTGCGGGCGCCGCATCAGTTGATAATGACGGCAACGCCGATCCCGCGGACCCTGACGATGAGCGCCTACGCCGATCTGGACTGCTCGGTAATTGATGAACTCCCCCCCGGGAGAACGCCGGTAGTTACCGTGGTGATCTCTGATCAGCGTCGCGCCGACGTGGTACAACGGGTGCGGGACGCCTGTGTGCAGGGACGGCAAGTGTACTGGGTCTGTACTTTGATTGAAGAGTCGGAGGCATTGCAGTGTCAGGCTGCCGAAGTGACCGCCGAAGAGCTTAAAGAAGCCTTGTCTGAGCTGCGGGTCGGTCTGGTACATGGGCGTATGAAGCCGGCTGAGAAGGCGGCAATTATGGCCAGCTATAAGGCTGCCGAGATCGATCTGTTAGTGGCGACGACGGTAATTGAGGTGGGGGTCGATGTACCCAATGCCAGCGTCATGATTATTGAAAATCCTGAGCGGCTGGGCCTTGCCCAGTTGCACCAGCTCCGGGGCAGGGTAGGTCGGGGTTCGGTCGAGAGCTTCTGTCTGTTGATGTACCATGCGCCGCTTTCCCAGCAGGGGCGTGAGCGTCTTGGAGTGATGCGCGAAACCAGCGATGGCTTCCGTATCGCAGAGAAAGATCTTGAACTGCGTGGACCGGGCGAAGTGCTGGGAACCCGGCAGACCGGGATGATGGCCTTTCGGGTTGCTGACCTGCAGCGTGACAGTGATCTGCTGACCCGGGTAAAGCAGGTTGCCAGTCAGATCGCGGCGGATCCACAACTGACGGATGCCATTATTCAGCGCTGGCTGGGACGGGATGAACAATACGCGGTAGTCTAGCTGCCGCTTACTCTCCAGCTGCGGTACAATTGTTTTTTTGCTTATCGATCTGTTTACCGAGTGTCTGAATTATATGTCTGCACCTCCCTGCCGATTTTCTATCGTTGAAACCGATGCGCCAATTGAGCTGCTGCCACGGGATATTACTGCTTATCGCGCTGGTAATTGTGGTGTGGATTATGTGCATCGGATCGATTCGGGTGTTGAAGGCAGTGAATTAACCCTTGTTGCGCTGACCCATGGCAATGAGATTTGTGGTGCAAACGCTCTGCTTTATCTGTTGGAACATGATATAAGGCCGGTACAAGGAGCACTAACCCTGGTTTTTGCGAATCCGGCCGCCTATCAAAACTTTGATCCGCAACGGCCTTTTGCCAGCCGTTGTCTGGATGAGGATATGAACCGGAGCTGGCAGCAGGCCTGTCTGGACAATCCGCAAACCCGGGAGGCTCATCGTGCCCGTGAGCTACGGCCCTATATTGAGGCCGCAGACAGCGTACTGGATCTGCACTCTACCAGTCACGCGGTGGCGCCGATGCTGATCTATCCGGATAACCATAGGAACAGAGGTTTTGCTGATCGGCTCGATTATCCGTTTCCACACCTGCTATATGATCTTGATAGCTATCACACCGGGATGTTGATTTCTCACCATGAACGAACTGCTCCGGCAGGCGCCTCTATAGTTGCTGAATGCGGCCAGCATTTTTCCCATGCTGCGACAGAGCAGGCGATAGCGGTCACACTGCGATTTATTGCCGGGCATAATATGCTGGATTCCGCGCAGGTATTGCCCGAGTGGAGTCATGCACCGGATCACTCTGCGGGTCATTACCGTATCGACCGGGTGCTGGCCGCCGAAACAGAACAGTTTCGTTTTATTGAACCCTTTAAGGGGTTCGAGCGGTTTGCTAAAGGTGAACTGATCGCGGTCGATGATCAGCAGCTGGTCGCCGCTCCGTTTGATAATTGTGCCCTGATTATGCCGGCCCGGGTGCCGGTTGCAGGGGAAGAGGTGGTAACCCTCGCTGAATACCTGGACAGGAGCTGAAGGTGTCTTTAACCGAACAACAGTTAGTTATTATTGAACAGCAGCTGGGCCGCAAGCCCCGGGGGATTGTTGATATCGCCTGGCAGACCGATGCCGGAGTACCTGCGGTATTGCAGATGCGTTCATTGGTGGAAGACCAGCCATTTCCGACATTGTACTGGTTGTGTTCGAAAGACCTGTATCAGGCGATTGCTGAGATAGAAACTGCGGGCGAAGTAAAACTGATTGAGCAGCAGATTGAACAGGATGAAGAGCTCAGAGAAGCACATCTTGCGGATCAGCAGCGCTATGTGCAATTGCGCTGGGACAAAATGGCACAACAGGACCGTCTGCGAATCGACGAACTGGGCTTTACTGAGCTGTTCAACAGTTACGGTATCGGCGGTATTCGTCACTGGGATAAAGTACGCTGCCTGCACATGCAGTACGCTTACCATCTGGCGACGGGTGGCGCTGAGAAAGGAGGTGCTGAGAAGGGAGGACCAGAGACTGGAGGCACTGCAGTGGGGCGTTTACTGGATGACAAATTCGCTTTGAATGAGCTCTCTCTTACTATCTGACAGGCAATAAAAAAGCAGGCATATAGCCTGCTTTTTTTATGATCTATCGCTTACTGGCCAGTTAGTACCTTGTACTTTTCCATCAGCTGATCTTGGCTTTCTACATGATCCGGATCTTTTGGAATACAGTCTACCGGACATACTTCAACACACTGAGGGGTGTCGTAGTGGCCTACGCACTCAGTACATTTAGAAGGTTCGATCTCATAGATCTCGTCACCCGGAGTGATCGCCTCATTAGGGCATTCCGGCTCACATACGTCACAGTTAATGCATTCATCTGTGATTATTAATGCCATTGTGGCTACCTCACTAACTCGTAATTACTAAAATTTAGTGCCCGAACTGGTCCTTCAAAGCCTGATGGACTGCCGGGTGCACAAATTGTTCAACATCTCCGCCCAGGCTCGCAATCTCGCGAATCAGGGTGGATGAAATAAATGACAGATGCTCGGCCGGGGTGAGAAATATGCTCTCAGCTTCCGGTGCCAGCTTGCGATTCATGTTTGCCAGCTGAAATTCATATTCGAAATCAGATACTGCACGCAGACCCCGCAGGATGATATTGGCATCATGCTGCGCGACCAGATCAGCAAGCAGGCAGTCAAAGCCAATAACGATTACATTGTCCAGATGTGCGGTTACCGTTTCGACCAGTTCAACCCGCTGCTCCAGAGGCAACAGCGGCGCTTTTTTAGGGCTGGCTGCAATTGATACCACGACTTTGTCGAACAGTTTGGCTGCACGTTCTACAAGGTCTGAATGGCCATTAGTAATTGGGTCAAAAGTACCCGGGTATACTGCAATGTTCATCTTTAATTCACAGTTACTCTGCTTGAATGAATATTAGCAAATCCGCAAGTGCGCGATATTAGCTGAAATGTGAGTTATTCACAAATACAATAATGGAATGTGCTGTTGCAAAACAGTTATAAGAATTATTCTTTTAATTCCAAAATGCAATATTGGCTTTTGATAGCGAGATGGTGGTGATAGTGAAAAGTATCAACAGATACCCATTACGGATTCTTTCGTTGCTGTTTGTAACGCTGTTTCTCAGTGGTTGTCAGGCGTTACAGAGTATCGACAAAGGACTTTATAACGCCGCGGAATCGGTTTCAGAAACCGACCGGGTTACCGGGCAACGAACTTTGAGTATGGCTGACCGTAATGCTCAGATTAGTCAGGGCAATGCCGCGGTGGAGCAGATGCTGGTTAAGGAAAAGCAGCAAAAACGTAAAGTCGATGCTGAGCTGAGCCGAACCCAGTACCGCCGTTTGGTTACTATTTTTGACCGGATTCATGGAATCAGCCACCTGAGCCGGGAGCGTTGGCAGCCGGTGCTGATTGATCGGGATTCCTTTAATGCTTTTACCACCGGTGGCACCTATATCGTGGTTCATCTGGAGTTGATGAAGCAACTTAGTGATGATGAGGTTGCCGCGGTGATCGGTCATGAGATTGCCCATACGGTAGCCAACCATGTAGGTGAACGGCAGACTCATCAACAGCTGAGCATGCTGACCTCCTCAAGTTCGGTGAGACGGCAGGGCTATCAGGCTGCGTTTACCCACGAACGGGAGCGTGAAGCGGACAAGATAGGCGTTTTGTATAGCGCACTGGCGGGCTATGATCCTTATGCCTCCAGCCGGATCTGGTCCCGCCAGTATCAGCAACAGGGGAATGCCCGTAGTTTGTTTGCCCATGACCATCCGGTGAACGCCGAGCGGGCTGCAGAAACCCGTCAGCTGGCCGGTAAAGTTAAGCAATACTACATGCCCGGCAAGATTAACCCCCGGGCCAGTGAGTTGCTGGATAACAATAGCCTGTGGCAGAAGCGGCAGAATCAACATGCTGAGACTGCGGGCCAGGGTGGTGGCGTTGCCGCTATCCTGACCACGGCGATTGGCGCTTACGCTGAACACCAGCAGGCTAAGCAGGAGGAGTACCGGCAGGCATCACAGGCCCAGTTTGTTAAATCTGTTGAGCAGGCTATGCAGCTGGAGAAACAGACTAAGCTAACCAATAACAGCTGGCAGACGCGTTGGTACTATCGCGGTAATATACCTTTGAAAGGTGTAGTCATGGGGCTGCTGGCGCAGGACGCGAAAGGTAAAAACTACCGCTATATCGTACATCAGAAAGGCACAGTGAAGCCGGGTCAGCGGTTTGACCTGGTGTTTAAAATGAGTGACGGAAATACGTTGGATAAGCTGGAACAGATGAAAGCCCGGTATTATGTTGATGATGCTTTGCCTGCTAAATAAGGGCAGTAGCTAGAACGTCGCTGTGCGACTCGCTAGAACGGAAGGTAAACCTTCCTGCTAGTGGCTAGAAAAAGCCTTCTAAAAACAGGGGGCTGGTAAATCAGGTATCGCTACTTTGTAAGAGAATTTAGTAAGAAAAAACGCGCCATTGGCGCGTTTTTGATTTTACGTTCGGGTTACTTATTGCCGCGTTCGTACAGGCGATAGGTCACCTGGCCGGCTTTCTTTTCCCGGTACAGCGACCAGTTAGACGGGACATTCAGGCCGCTGAGCTCACTTTCCGTTTCCACATAGATCATGGCGTGTGCGGCCAGCAGGTTTTTTGCTTCCAGCAGTTCACAGCAAGGTTCTGTCATGCCTTTATGGAATGGTGGATCCAGGAAAACTACATCATAGCGGCCTTCAAGGTCGCTGCTACGGGTTTCCAGCCACTCCAGGGCGGAACCGCTGATAAGCTCAGCATTCTGGGTTTTCAGGGCCTGAATATTTTGCCGTAGCTGGTAAATAACTTCTGCTGAATTATCCATCATTGTGGCGTGAATTGCGCCCCGGGACAGCGCTTCAAAGCCTAATGCTCCGCTGCCGCTGAACAGATCCAGGCAGCGCCCGCCGGGTACGTAGGCCGCCAGCCAGTTGAACAGGGTTTCCCTGACCCGGTCAGGGGTTGGTCGCAGACCTTCTATCGCGGGAAAATTCAGTTTTCGGCCGCGCCATTCGCCACCGATAATCCGTAGCTGCTGTTTGCCTGCGCCTACCTTCTGGGTTGGCCGTTCAGGGCGTCTTCTTGCCATGTTAAAACCTTATTAAAAAGCAGGTAGATAGATAAAATGTAATCGCTCGGTGTCGAGATATTCGCCGAGCCTCTGGCGAATCGCCTGATTGTCGATCTGGCTCAGATTGTTCTGGAAGTTGGCCATATAGTCCAGCGGTAGTCGATAAAAAGCGATGCTGTTAAGCAGCGCCAGCTGGGCTTCCTGTTGTTCCATCTGCTGCTGAAAACGATCTTGCAGTGTGCTCCGGGTCTGATCAATCAGGTCATCGTCCAGCTGCAGCAGTAAGGGGGCCAGCTGTTGCTTCAGTTGTGCCGGATTTTGCGGTAGCCGTGGGCCGTGGAGCATCATAGCCAGATAGCCGCTGTTGTCCAGCGATTTCCATTGCAGGCGGTATTTCAGGTCTTGTTGATTGTCCAGCATAGTCTGCAAGGTGCGTACGGCCAGCAGCTCTTTTAAAAAACCGTCCTGCTGCCTGCCGGGTACCGCCATTCCGGCAAGGCTATAGGGTGTATTACCTGAAGCTGTCAGCCGTTCCTGAATCGGAGGTATAGCAACATTGGTAAGCGCAATATTACTTTGGTAATCCGGTAGTTGTTTGCCGATTGCCTGGGCAATCAGGCCGGCCTGGGGGCCGTGCAGCGCTACGGTTAACTGGGATATTTCAATCCGGGAGCGATAAAAGTCGGCAAAGCGTTGTAATGGATGGACGCCCGGGCCATGACTGATTAATTCCCCGAATACTGACAACAAGTGCTGCTCCGGGTCTTTTTGTTGCAGGTAACTCTCAGCTTCCAGGCGGTTCCAGCGTTGTTCCAGCGTGCCATTAAGGTTTATATCCCGCAGCTGCCGGATGAGTTGTTGGGGCAGTTCAGCGAGCCTTTGGTGATCATCCAGAAAGCCCGCCGGAATCGTTAGTTGCAGGGTAAGCCGGTCATCCTGCAGCTGAATGTTATTTCTGATCTGCATCGGCTGCATTAGCCGGGAAGCTTCTGCTGAATCGAGCTGTTGTTCAATTAATTGAAGTAACAGTTTATGCATCAGTTGCTGATCAGTGGAGATTGCTGCACCCAGCCGGAATATCAGCTGTAGCTGAAGGCTGGGGCTGTCATTCAGGGTGACAGAGTACACCGGGCGGGAATCCGCCTTCTGAATGCTGACGTAATCGTTATGGTCGTTGCCGCCGGCCGAAAGCAGGACGATCACAATAGCAACTATCCAAAACACGGCTTTCAGATAGGTTCGGTTAAACAGGGGGGCGTAGCTATCGGACATGGTATTTTCCTGCTGTTTTTTTGACCTTAAGACAAGCCTATTAACGCACTAGCTGTGATAAGATGTTGCGCTTTATTGAAACATACAGGACGGAAGTGGGATCGAACAAGGCAGAGCCTGTTTTTTTGCATTTCCGGACCTTACAGCAGACAGTAATAAGACATGTTTAAGAAGCTGAAATCTTTATTTAGTTCTGATCAAGAAAAGCAATCCGCACCAGAGACTGAAGCACAGCAGAATGAGAGCAGTCAGGTCCCTGCTGAAGAATCCTCTCCTGATGCATCGGAGCAGGAAAGCTCTTCGCTAACGCAGAGCCCGTCTGCGGAGTCTGAAACCAGTGCCGTTGAAGTTGAAGCAGAGCAAAAATTATCTGCGGATATTGTCGAGCCTTCCGCTGAAGTTGCTGAAGAGCCGTCTGAAGATGTTGAAGAAGAGCCTTCAGCGGATGTGGAGAAAGTGCCTTCAGCACAGGCTATTTCTGAGGCGGTAGCTGAAAAAGCTGAAGAGTCAGCGCCAGAAATAGCCGAGCAGCCGGTAGTCGAAGCACAAGCAGAGCCGGAGCCAGAACCCGAATCGGCGCCCGAACCTAAGCTACAACAGAAGCCCGCATCAGAGAAAAAAGGTTTCTTCGGTCGAATTAAGTCGGGTCTGAGTCGGACCAAGGCTAATCTGAGCGATGGCCTGGGTAATCTATTCCTGGGTAAGAAAGAGATTGACGACGACCTGTTGGAGGAGATTGAAACCCAGTTGCTGATGGCTGATGTCGGCGTTGAAGCGACCAGTGAAATCATCGGTCGTCTGACTGATCGGGTCGGGCGGAAGCAGCTGGCGGATGCCGATGCCTTGTATGCCGCATTAAAAGAGGAGCTGGCCGGCCTGTTGGACGGTGCCGAGCAGCCTCTGGATATCACCAGCAGTGATGGTCCGTATGTGATTCTGATGGTCGGTGTGAACGGCGTGGGTAAAACCACCACCATCGGCAAGCTGGCGAAGAAGTTTCAGGCCGAGGGTAAGTCAGTCATGCTGGCCGCCGGTGATACTTTCCGGGCCGCTGCGGTCGAGCAATTGCAGGTCTGGGGTGATCGTAATGATGTACCGGTAGTGGCGCAGCATACCGGAGCCGATTCCGCATCGGTGCTGTTTGATGCCCTGCAATCGGCTCAAGCGAAGAATGTTGATGTTCTTATTGCCGACACTGCCGGCCGACTGCAGAACAAAGACCACCTGATGCAGGAGCTTGAAAAGGTTGTCCGGGTAATGAAAAAACTGGATTCTACTGCGCCCCATGAAGTGATGTTGGTACTGGATGCCGGTACCGGCCAGAATGCCATGAGCCAGGCCTCGCTATTCAAGAAAGCAGTTGGTGTTAGTGGTATCACCCTGACCAAGCTGGACGGCACGGCAAAAGGCGGTATTATCTTTGCTATCGCAAAACAGCTCGAGCTGCCAATCCGTTATATCGGTGTCGGTGAACAGGTGGACGATCTGCGTCCGTTTAAGGCTCAGGAGTTTGTAACCGCCCTGTTTGACTGAGGTTTATACTGAGTGATCAGCTTCGATAATGTCACCAAGCGTTACCCTAACGGCTATGATGCCCTGAGCCAGGTTAACTTTACTATGCAGCAGGGCGAGATGGCATTTCTGACCGGGCATTCCGGTGCCGGAAAAAGCACCCTGATGAAGCTGATAATGCTGATGGAGCGTCCGACCAATGGTCGGGTGCTGGTTGGCGATCAGGATCTGGCCAGCCTGGGCGACGGTCAGATCCCCTATCATCGACGCCGCATCGGCGTAGTGTTTCAAAATCATAAGTTACTGTTTGACCGCTCGGTGTTCGACAATATCGCGCTGCCTTTGCAGATCTGTGGCTTTGATCCTGCCGATGCCGCACGCCGGGCTCGCGCCGCTCTGGATAAGGTTGGTTTGCTGAGCAAGGAGAAGTTGAATCCGGTAGTTCTTTCCGGTGGAGAACAGCAGCGGATCGGTATTGCCCGTGCGATCGTGCATAAACCGCAACTTTTGCTGGCGGATGAGCCGACCGGAAACCTGGATCCACAGCTCTCGGAAGAGATTATGCGACTGTTTCAGCAGTTTAATCAGGTCGGTACTACCGTCTTGATTGCCAGCCATGATCTGGACCTGATCGCACGGATGCCGCACCGATCAATCACTCTTCAACAGGGCAGGCTGATCAGCGATGGAAAATAGCACTCGCCAGAAAGGTGCAGTAAGGGTTCAGCCGAAGCAAAAGCGACAAGCCAAGGTTCAGCGTGGTGCCGAGCATCATCATCTGAAAGTATCAGACCGGGGACGCAGTTACGCGCGCCATCATAGCGCTGTAGCAAAAGAATCATTTTACTCTCTGATGGCTAAGCCGCTGACGACTATTATGACCCTGGCCGTTTTGGCGATCTCCCTGGCGCTGCCCGGTGCGCTCTATTCTGGATTGAAAAACCTGCAACAGCTGAGCGATGGCTGGGAGGGTGATCCACGGATTGCACTTTACCTGGACCTGTCGGTTAGTGAGCAGGAAGCGGAACAACTCAGTAGAGAGCTGTTATTGCGGGATGATGTAGCAGCGACCGAGCTGGTTACCGCTGAGCAGGGCATGCTTGAATTCAAGCGGTTGTCCGGTTTTGGTGAAGTATTTGATTTCCTTGAACAGAATCCACTGCCCGCGGTGATTATGGTGATGCCGCGGGAGCTTTCTGCTGCGCTGATTCCGGTTTTGCAAACCCAGCTCCAGGCGTTTCCGCAGGTCGATGAAGCGATCGTCGACATGCAGTGGGTACAACGTCTTGAAGCCTTTGTTGCAGTGTCAGAGCGGGCGGTATGGGTACTTGCCTGCCTGTTTGCGATGGCGGTATTGCTCGTTGTCGGAAATACCATCCGGTTGACGATTGAGAGTCGCCGAGAGGAGATTGTGGTTGCTAAACTGGTAGGGGCAACTGATGCTTATGTGCGGCGCCCGTTTCTTTATGACGGGGTCTGGTTTGGCCTGGCTGGTGGAATAATAGCCTGGCTGCTGATTCAGATAAGCCTGCTGTTGCTGGACGGCCCGGTTGAAGAGCTGGCCACTCTGTACGACAGTCGCTTTATACTCATTGGGCTGGGCTTTATTGAAACAATTCTGTTACTTACGTTGAGTATTCTGTTGGGTCTGATGGGCGCCTGGCTGGCCGTTGGCCGGCATTTGCGGGCGATTCAGCCCCGTTAGCGGCGTTAATGTAGTGTAAATATCGGTAAAGTTATCTTTAGATACTTGCCAAAAACCAGGTGAGTCGCTATGTTATCTGGTCCGCTATACTCAGGAAGGGTATGGTTGTTGGTTCTGAATAAGGGAGATCGGAACTTCTCCGGTCAGTACGGGTCATAATTGTGCATTTTTGATTCGTTATGTTTTCGTAATATTGAGGTCGTGAAATGGGCAAAAGCCTGCAACTCGTAGAAGCATTGTCTCCGGGACAAAATCTCGAAGCCTATGTGCGTTCGGTTAGTGCGATTCCTATTCTTACTAAAGAAGAGGAAAGCGAACTGGCGCGGAGTCTTTTTTTCGATAATGATCTTGATGCGGCGCGCCGTCTGGTAATGTCGCATATGCGTTTCGTGGTACACGTAGCCAAGACGTATTCCGGTTACGGCTTATCTCAGGGTGACCTGATTCAGGAAGGCAATGTCGGTCTGATGAAAGCGGTTAAGCGTTTCGACCCGACTATGGGCGTGCGCCTGGTATCGTTTGCGGTGCATTGGATTAAGGCCGAAATGCACGAATTTATTCTGCGTAACTGGCGTATCGTTAAAGTCGCCACGACTAAAGCACAGCGTAAGTTGTTCTTTAACCTGCGTAGCAAGAAGAAGGGTCTTAACTGGCTGACTAACGATGAAGTTAAGGCCATGGCCGAAGACCTGGGGGTCGATCAGGCGGTTGTACGCCAGATGGAAGGTCGTATGAGCAGTTCCGATATGGCGTTTGACGCGTCGGTCGGAGACGATGATGAACGTGCTTACCAGAGCCCGGCTTATTTCCTCGAAGATCATAGTAATGATCCGGCGCGAAAGCTGGAAGATGAAAACTGGGAAGCTGATTCCAACCTGCGCCTTGCTGAAGCGATGGGGCAGCTGGATGAGCGTAGCAAAGACATATTGATGCAACGCTGGCTGAGTGAGCAGAAATCGACACTGCATGAGCTGGCTGCGCAGTACCAGGTTTCAGCTGAGCGTATCCGGCAGCTGGAAAAGAATGCCATGAAGAAGATTAAAGTGGCGATGCTTGAAGCCTGAGCATACGCTCGCAACACTTTAAAGCCGTACTCGTTCTGGGTGCGGCTTTTTTGTTTATAGCCACCTTGTTGCTCTGCTAGAATAGCCCCCTTGAATAATTCCGGAACTGAAAAATGTCAGCCCGATGGTGTCTTTTTTTTGCCGCGTTAAGTGGTTTTGTTGTGGTGGCAACCGGTGCATTTGCCGCACACTTGCTGAAACCGTCGTTACCGGAACGGTTGTATGAGGTTTTGCAGACCGGTGTGCAGTATCAGATGTTTCATACTCTGGCCCTGTTGCTGGTTGGCGTGCTGCTGAACAGCAGGCCCTCGCGGCTGATTAAGCTCAGTGGTTTGATGTTTCTACTGGGGATCTGCTGTTTTAGCGGTAGTTTGTATCTGTTGGCACTGACGGGTACTAAATGGTTTGGCGCGGTAACCCCGTTAGGCGGATTACTATTATTGGCTGGTTGGTTGCTGTTGGCTTTAGCGATGCTAAGGCATAAAGAATAACAATAGTTTGAAAATAACGACAAAGTTAGGCGGATATCAATGCAGATCCAGGTAAATGGTGACACAGTCGAAATTCAGGAAGGTGCAACAATAAGCGCCTTAGTCGAGCAGATGGAGCTGGGCGGACGCCGCCTTGCGGTAGAGCTTAATCTGGAAATTGTACCCCGTAGCCAGCATGGCGAAGCGACACTGTCGGCCGGTGACCGGGTAGAAATTGTGCATGCTATTGGCGGCGGTTAATACTGCGATCTGAGCTGGCAGCACTGCGCGATAATAAATAACACTGATTTTAGGTAGAGAGAATGTCTGAGCAACTGAATGATCCACTGGTAATTGCAGGTAAGACCTATCAATCACGTTTGCTGGTGGGTACCGGCAAATATAAAGATATGGACGAGACCCGGGCGGCAATTGAAGCCAGTGGTGCTGAGATTGTTACGCTGGCGGTGCGCCGTACCAATATCGGACAGAATCCGGATGAACCTAACCTGCTGGATGTGATCTCGCCAGAAAAATACACCATTTTGCCAAATACTGCGGGCTGTTATACCGCAGAAGATGCGGTGCGCACCTGTAAACTGGCCCGTGAGCTGCTGGGTGGTCATGACCTGGTTAAGCTGGAAGTGCTGGGTGATGACAAAACCTTGTATCCGAATATCGTCGATACGCTGAAAGCCGCAGAGCAGCTGGTTGCCGATAACTTTAAGGTGATGGTTTACACCAACGATGACCCGATTGTTGCTAAACAGCTGGAAGAGATGGGTTGTGTTGCGGTTATGCCGCTGGGCTCCCTGATCGGTTCCGGCCTGGGTATTCTTAATCCTCATAACATCCGCATCATTATGGAAAACGCCAACGTGCCGATTCTGGTTGATGCCGGTGTTGGTACGCCATCTGATGCTGCTCTGGCGATGGAGATGGGTTGTGAAGGCGTGCTGATGAATACTGCGATTGCCGCAGCTCAGAACCCTGTACTGATGGCCTCTGCAATGCGTAAAGCGATTGAAGCGGGTCGAGAAGGCTATCTGGCCGGACGTATGCCTAAGAAGGCGTATGCCAGCGCTTCGTCACCGATGGAAGGCCTGATCATAGGCTAAACTTGATTGACTAATTGAGCCGCAGGCAGGTTGTCTGTCAGGCGGCTGCTATGTTTTAACCCAAATAGTTTTAAGGTTTCCCGTCGAATGTCTGAACAGCAGAACGAATCTCCGCAACAACCCGAAGAAAAGAAGCATATGCGTACGGTGCGCAGCTTTGTTATCCGTGGTGGTCGTATGACCGAACCACAAGAAAAAGCCTATAAAGAAGTATGGCCGGCAATGGGGCTTAATCTGGATAAGGGCATGCTGGACTTCAGTGAGGTCTACGGTCGGACAGCGCCTGTAGTGCTGGAGATCGGTTTTGGTATGGGGGATTCTCTGATCTCCATGGCCAAAGCGATGCCGGAGAAAAACTATCTGGGCGTTGAAGTTCACCGTCCGGGTGTTGGGCGGTTGCTGAATAATGCTAAGACCGAAGAGCTGACGAATATCCGGGTATTCGATACCGATGCTCTGGATGTACTGGCGCAATGTGTGCCGGATGGCAGTCTGGATACCGTACAGCTGTTCTTCCCTGATCCGTGGCATAAGAAAAAGCATAATAAGCGCCGTATTGTGCAGGCCGCTTTTGCTGAAACCATTCGTCAGAAGCTTAAAGTCGGTGGTCAGTTTCATATGGCGACGGACTGGGAAAATTACGCCGAGCATATGATGGAAGTTATGAGCGCTGCACCCGGTTACAGTAATTCAGCGGGTGAGGGGCAGTTCTCGCCGCAGCCTGAATGGCGTCCGGTGACTAAGTTCCAGAAGCGGGGCGAGCGCCTCGGACATGGGGTTTGGGATCTGATGTTCGAACGTACAGAATAATATAAA
This sequence comes from Amphritea sp. HPY, assembly GCF_050870985.1. Classification (NCBI taxonomy): domain Bacteria; kingdom Pseudomonadati; phylum Pseudomonadota; class Gammaproteobacteria; order Oceanospirillales; family Oceanospirillaceae; genus Amphritea; species Amphritea sp. HPY. The sequence continues at coordinate 4,441,397 of NZ_CP194015.1, forward strand.
AAGAAAATAAAAAGGCCGCTGCAGTCTCTGCAGCGGCCTTTTTATCATCTGTGGAAAGTTATTCCTTACTCAAACATGCTGAGTAGTAGCTCCCAGACGCCCGGTTTGGCTTTCTTATGGTATTCCTTGCGCAGTTGGTCAATGCTGCGCAGTTGTTGTTGCGCCCCGGCCAGGTTATCAGCAGTGGCCAGTGGAATTTCAGCGATCGAGCGCTCTACCTTGTTCAGGCCTTCCAATGAAACGGATTTCCGCTCCGGTGAAAAATCGTAGCCTTGTGCGCTATGCAGGTATTCTTTGAATGCATCTATATGTTGATTAAAGCTATCCGCTGAGCGGGTCTCCAGCGCTTCCTTATACTGCAGTCGCATCTGCTTCATGGTTTGCTTCAGATTAAGGCTTTCACCGGCGCAGGCGTATCCACTGGTGGATAACAACGTGGTAAGCAGTAAAGAGCAGAGTAATGGCTTCATAGCTGGGGGCTTCATATACAGAGTTGACCTTAAATATTACCGGGAGGCTTGCATGGCAGGGCAATATACCAGATCTGTTATCCGGGCAGTATGAAACTTATTGATGGCTGAGGTTGAGAGAAGATGCAAAAAAGGCCGTATTAACGGCCTCTGTCTGACTCTCAGATGCCGCAGCTTTGTTTGCCGGGGCAACCACCACCGCTCATGCAAGGCGGTGCTTCAGGGTTTTTCAGGGATCTGCTGCTGACTACTCCGCCGGTGGTCAGTAACTTAGTGATGGGCGCATCTGGCGGCGTGGTACCTTGATTGAAACCTGCAACATCACAAAGATCTGCCCAGGTAGAAAGCTTGAGTGCCATCGGGTGTTTAACTTCGAATACGTCGCCGGTGGTCTCGCAACGGTAATCATAGGTTGGCATGGTTTTCCCTCGGTATATGGTCAGGCATCCATGCCATCGGGTAGTGTTCCGACAACAGGCATACTATCAGGTTTTTGCTGGTTGGTTATATGATTATTCGATCACAATATAGAAAGCATAAGCTTCAGTCTGGCCGGCTCCAGCCAGTTAAGCGACTAAGGTGATCCGATCTTTGGAGACTTATCAGTAGTTGCCTTAGCCATGTTGATGAATTAAGAGACGTTTTTCGTCACAACGATGGTGACTATTCAGAGACCAGTGGCAATGCGGTAGTGTATTTCTTCTGATCCAGTACAAAGCTGGTATTGACGGATTGTACGCCGGGCAGGTGAAGTAGTTCGCTGCTGATGAAGTGCTCGTATTCTGACATGCTGCGGCTGACGATCTTCAACAGATAGTCATACTGGCCGCTAAGGGAGCAACATTCCAGAATTTGAGAACAGTTCTGAACGAATAGATCGAAGTCAGTGATTGATTCCGGGCGGTGATCAGTAAGAGATATATGGGCGTAGGCCATAATCGGGGTGCCGGTATATTCCGGATTCAGCAGAGCAACATACCCGTTAATCACACCTTGTTCTTCTAAACGTTTGACCCGTCGCCAGCAGGGTGATGGGGATAGCCCTACCTTTTCCGCCAGTTCATTATTCGACAGTCTGGCATTTTGTTGTAACTGTTCCAGGATTGCTAAATCTAATCTGTCGGGTTTCATTGCGGGGTCTTCTAATCGGTTTCTGAGCGCTGAAATATTCAGCTTTGATTACTTCATCGTCAGGTTGAGCTTTTACCTGACGCTTCTCATTAAATCGTCAGGGGAATATATAGTAAAGTAGCCGCCGGGCACAGGCTATATCGTTTAATGATGTTGTTAGATCGACTACAAGCAGCTATGGCTATACTGGTTAACAAAGAGTTCAGTCTGGAAATTCAGATAGTCAGGCTGCGGTTCATTGCCGGGAGAGATCCATAGCTTTTTATTATGTATACCAGACGCTGATCGGAGAACTGATTATGAAGCCTGCGTTAGCGAATCAAAAATGTCAGCCCTGTGATGGAGGGGTACCTGCCCTGAGCCGTGAAGAAGCGAGAGAGTTACTGGATCAGTTAAACGGATGGGAGCTGGATGGGGAAGCGAAACAACTTAGCAAGGATTTTGTCTTTAAAGGTTTTTATCGCACCATGGCGTTTGTTAATGCGTTGGCCTGGGTTGCTAATAATGAGAACCATCATCCTGATTTTGAAGTAGGCTATAACCACTGTCTGGTGCGGTTTACCACTCACGCGATTGATGGCTTGTCTGAGAATGACTTTATCTGTGCTGCGAAAGTGGATGCCCTTAATCCATAAAGTGATTATTTAAGAAAGAAATGTATGAAGGGAAGCTGTATTCTGCGGCTTCCCTTTTTTTATTCTGTTTCTGTTCATTAGCCAGTTTTTATACTCGGATAAAACAGTGGAGTCGATACCATGATCCGTTTGCGTTATTTGCTAGTCAGTTGTTTGATTTTGTTGTTAAGTGGCTGTGCCGCGATGGATCGGGATGAGTGTATCAATGCTGATTGGTATCTGATCGGTTTTGAAGATGGCAGTGCCGGTCAGCAGCCACAGCACATCGCAGAATATCGCTCAGCCTGCGCTGAGTATGCTGTTGTGCCGCAAATGGAAGAGTACCTTGCCGGCCATCAGCGTGGTGTCGAGGGGTTCTGCACAGCTGAAAATGGCTTTGCGCAGGGACGGGCAGGACGAAAGCTAAATCCGGTTTGCCATGGTGAGCTGAAACATCATTTTCTTGCAGGTTATAACAGTGGACATGAGCTGTATCGGCAAGCACAGCAGGTAGGCCGCTTACGCAAGCAACTATCGGGTGTGAATAAGGCACAACAGGCACTGCAACAGGAAAAATCCGATGCGGAAACTGAGTTACTTGCAGACGGTACGAAATTATCACGCCGGGCTGCGTTGTACCAGCGTATAGAGGAAATAGCGGATGAACTGAAGCGTTCACGGGAAAAAAAATACCGCATCAGACATGAGCTGGACGATGAACAGCGCTACCTTAATTCTCTGGAACGTGAATCGCGTTACCAGTAGAAAAAAGCGGCTCTCTTGGGGGATAAGAGAGCCGCTAACAAGCCTTCAAAAGGCGACGGTGGAACCATTATGACAGGACGTTGGCAGTGGAAAACTACCTGAATAGGGGACGCAGCTATTATCGAGCCTGATAAATAGTGGCTGTCGGTCTCCAATAATGCTGTTTACTTATGCAGTGCGTTAAATTGCTCCTGTTGTTCCGGGGTTAAAAGGGCATAGAGCGCTTTTTTCTGTTCGGCACGGGCGCGAATTAGCTTGGCGGCTTTATCCTGGGCTTGCTCGACTATTGTTTCAACCTGTTGATCGTAATCGCTGGCGCTTACATCCAGACTTTTCATCTGTTTGCGCATATCACGCATACCCCGCATCTGCTTCTTCATATCGCTGCGGTTCTGGTCGAACAGATCATCAATCTGGTCCTGTTGCTGTTGGCTCAGGGAGAGTTCTTCGCTCAGGTAGTCCATACGTTTTTCTGCCCGTTTATCCATTCGCTCACTCATTCGCTCATGTTTTTCAGAGCGGCTGTCGCAACGTTCATGTTCTCCCCAGCTACGATCAGCCTGGGCTACGCCGGCAGCAAGGGTACCTGCACCAATAACTGCCGCGGTTATTCCGATAATCAGTTGTTTGCGCATGATCTTTCTCCTTTAATCTCTCGTTTGTTCGTGTTTTCTGATGCCTGCAGTATGGCGTGACCCCCTGCTAAGTTGGGTTAAGAGGGTGTAAAGTTTGGTAAAGCTTAGGCTGGATAGATGCAATGCCTGGTTTGGTTGCTTATTCTGGCAATAACAGAATCGTCCAGAGTGGATGTAATTAGGTAGAGTGTGTAATGAGTGAGCCGACAAAACTGCTGTTGATCGATGATGACCGCGAATTGTGTCAGCTAATGGGGGATTATCTGACCGGAGAAGGTTTCAGGGTTTCCTATGCTTTTAGCGCAGAGGACGCATTGCCGTTACTTCAGCAGAGTTGTGATTATGATCTGCTGATCCTGGATATTATGATGCCGGGTCAGAGTGGTCTTGAACTGCTGCAGCAGATTCGTCCACGGGTACAGACGCCAGTGATTATGCTGACCGGGCGGGGCGAGGAGATCGACCGGATCATCGGTCTGGAGATGGGCGCTGATGATTATCTGGGTAAGCCCTGTAACCCCCGTGAGCTGGTCGCTCGTATCCGGGCGGTATTGCGCCGGACAACGCTCAGACCTGAGCAGGATAAACAGACAGCTAAGCTGCAGATACATGGCATCGAGCTTGATCATAGCCGGCGTGAAGTGAGCGTCGGGGGGCAGTTGTTAGAGCTGACCAGCGCTGAATTCAATGTGCTGGCTGAGTTGATGGCTGAAGCAGGGAATGCGGTGAGTAAAGATCAACTGACGGAACGGGTGCTGCATCGCAAATTAACCGCTTATGATCGGGCTATCGATGTGCATCTCAGCCGGGTGCGGCAGAAGTTAGCGACCCTGCTGCCGGAGCAGGAACTGATAAAAACCATTCGCGGTACCGGCTATCTGTTCGTTAAGGAGCACTCCTGATGGCGATCAGATGGTATCGCAGAATCTTCTGGAAAGTATTTCTATCGGTCTGGCTGACCAGCTTTCTGGTGCTGTTATTGACCGCCTTTGTGGTCGGTAATCTGGCTGAGAAAGAGCGTTATGCCGAGGTGTTGACCGCCAGGGCGCTGGGGCATGCTGAGCTGATTGTTGATCGCTACGAGCGTACCGGTATAGTGCCCCGGCCAGAGTTGCGTAAGGAGCGCCGGCATTACGATGAAGATAATCATGACGAACCGGAATGGCGGGAGCATCGGGAGCGTCGTTTTTTCCCCTTGAAAATACAGATCACTGAACTTTCAAGTGGCCGTATGATTGTGGGTAAGCGGCTGGAAGGCCGCTTTCGCAACCCATTAGTGCTGAAGTTTGAGTCTGAACGAGGTAAACGCTATCGGGTCGTGGTGGAATCTGATCTGCGTAAAACGCTGTTCGCGAAAGTGTTCGGCTTTATGTTATCACTGCAGATCGTATTGCTGGTTCTGGTGTCAACGTTTGCTGCATTGCTGATCAGCTGGATTGTGGTCCGCCCGATCAATCGACTGCGCCAGCATACCCGGGATCTGTACAGCGGAGACCTGAGTGCCCGGACCGATGATCAACTGGCTGCGCGGGGTGATGAGATAGGAGAGTTATCCCGTGAATTTAACCGGATGGCTGATTATGTCGAGCAGACCCTGCAATCAAACCAGCGTTTATTGCAGGATGTTTCCCATGAGTTGCGGGCACCGCTGGCCCGTTTGCAGATGGCAGTAGGGCTGGCTGAGCAAAAGGTGGCCGATATTGATCGGGCGGTGATCGATCGGATCAACCTGGAATGCGAGCGGATTAACCGGCTGATCGATGAAATTCTCAGTCTGTCCCGTCTGGAGCAGATGGGTGCCAGTGGTCAGCCATTTCTGGTGCAGCAGGTTATCGACAGTCTGGTTGAGGATTATCGTTTCAGCGCGCCGGATCATTTGATCAGTTGGAATAACAGTAATAGTTGCCAGCTCCCCGGTAACCCTGAATTGTTGTCCAGGGCGCTGACCAATATTCTGGGTAATGCGGTGAAACATACTCCGGCCGGCACGGGCATAGATATCCTTCTAGATCATGGTAAGGCAGGCGGTTGTCAGATTATTATCCGGGATCATGGTCCAGGGGTTGAGGCGGATCAGCTTGAAAGACTGTTTAAACCGTTCTACAGAGTAAGCGATCGACATAACGGTTATGGCCTGGGCTTGAGTATTGCGCAGCGGGCAGTCGTATTGCTGGGGGGTAAGATTAGTGCCAGTAGTACTCCCGGAGAAGGCCTAGTCTTTCAGATTGATCTGCCAGGGCCTTAAAGCCGCTCACGCAACGCTCAGATTTGCCAGTCAGACAGGGGGGTAGCAGAGCCTTTAGTCAGATCCTGTTGCTGCAAAATATTATCCACAGGTTCTGGTTTATGAATAGCATAACCCTGAGCGTAATCGATGCCGAGCTGTATCAGGTGCTGCCTGATCGCTTCGCTTTCAACAAATTCGGCGATGGTCTGCATACCCATAATATGACCGATCTCATTAATTGAACGTACCATCGCTTCATCAATAGGGTCGGTGATAATATCTTTGACGAACATGCCGTCAATCTTGAGATAGTCCACCGGTAGATTTTTCAGATAAGCAAATGACGACAGCCCACTACCAAAATCATCGAGTGAAAACTGACAGCCCAGCCCGCGTAATGCCTTAATAAATATCTGCGCATCTCGCAGGTTGGCGATCGCCGCGGTTTCGGTAATTTCGAATTTAATTTTTTGCGGTGGAATGCGACTGCTTTCCAGTGTCCGAATGATATATCCGAGCAAGCTTTCATCGCCCAGCGACTGGCCCGAGAGGTTGATCGCAACGCCGCTGACCTGTTGTAGCTGGTTCTCATGATCAGACATCCATTTCAGGGTGTTTTTGATTACCCAGCGATCGATCTGTGGTGCCAGGTTATAGCGCTCTGCTGCGGGCAGGAACTCGCCGGGAGCTACCAGCTTACCGGTACTGGAAAGCAATCGGATCAGAATCTCATAGCCGGGCTTGGCCGGGTTTTGCAAAGCCTGAATCTGCTGAGCGTAGAGGACAAATCGATCATTATCGAGGGCTTCCCTGATTTCGCTGGCCCACTGGATATAGCCTTTATGGGCAACCTGTAGTTCATCGTCTTCGCGATAGATATGGATTCGGTTACGACCGGCATCCTTGGCGGTATAGCAGGCGGTATCAACCTGTTTCAGTGCCTCTGTCGCGCTCTCGGTGGTTTTGTCTATGGTGGTCAGGCCGATACTGACTTTAATGGGGAAGCTATGGTCCTGCCAGCGGAACCGGAATTTTTTCAGCGATAGCATAATCTGATCAGCATTCCGTTCAGCCTGTCCCAGGCTGCACTGCTCCATCAAGAGTAGGAACTCATCGCCGCCGGGACGGGCGAGGGTATCCCTGTTACTCAGTTTATCGCGGATCAGGTTGCTGACCTGGCGCAGCAGTTCATCGCCTGCGAGATAACCACAGGTATCATTAACTATCTTGAACTGATCAATATCGATAAAGCAGAGTGCATGATGACTATGCTGAGTGTGGGCCTCATTAATTGTACGCACTAGATGCTTCTCAAACTCGCGCCGGTTGAGTAACCCGGTCAGCGTATCGTGACTGGTCTGATAATTCATTTCATCGGATATTCGACGTACTTCGGTCACATCCTCCTGCAGAGCGATGAAGTGCGTTATTTCACCCTGTTTATCTGTAATCGGTGAGATAACTTCTTTCGCCCAGTAGAGTTCTCCGTTTTTCTTCCGGTTATGAAAGACGCCGCGCCAATTCTGCCCCGACAGTAACGTTTGCCAAAGGTCTCCGTATACCTCAATCGGGCTCTCGCCGGAACTGAGTATTTTGGGACTTTTACCAATCACTTCGGCAAAACTGTAGCCGGTAATATCGCTAAAGCGGGGGTTAACATACTCAATTATTCCGCTGACATTGGTGATAACAACGACATTCGGGCTTTGCTCTACCGCCTGAGATAGTTTTTTAAGGGTGCTGGTGGCATTTTCTTTTTCGGTATCATCTGCGAAAACCCCGACCCCGCCAATGACTTCGCCGGTGCTGTTCATCATAGGTACAAATTCGGCTCTCAGGTATATCGAAAGCTGCCCTGTTACTGAGGTATAAGGTCCTTCAAAAAATCCAACCTCCCCTGCCAGGGAGCTTTTCACGGCGGTAATAATCTGTGGGTCAACCAGGTTATCCAGCATGTTGAAGCCAATCAGCACAGATTCATCCGCTCCTATAATGTCTTCGAAGCGCTTATTCACAGTGAGAAGGGTGCTACTGGCATCGTAATGGAATATGCCTACCGGGGAATGCTCAAGAATAGAACTGAGCTGTCTTTCACTATTATGTAAATCTTTTGTTCGCTCCCGGACTTTTTGCTCTAAGTGGCGAGCCCAGTTACGCTGCGCGGCAGAGAAACTGAATATAAACGGGATCAGAAATAGTATAAAAATGGCAGCGAAACTGGCTGCTCTGATGATTGTGTCTGCCAGCAGAGAATCGATATGACTTATTTCGATATCGGCCGCTGCGATATACCAGCTGCCGTCTTTGGCCTGAAGCGGGAGAAAAACAGTGCGGAAGGTTCCCCATTGATCAGCTATTTCCAGATAGCGTTTTTGCCTTGTTTCGAACACTGCACTAATTAACGGGTCAGCATCTTCGTATTTATCAAAATAATGGGAGATATTTGTGTTGGAGGTCAGTTCTTCAGAGGTTGCGCTTGAAGAGGTAAAGATAATGACATCATCGCGCTGAATCAGGCTATAGATATATCTTACTTTTAAATTTTTGGTGAACTCAGACAAACGCAGGATGTTTTTCAGGTCTTGTTGTTGCCCAAAATCTTCGAAATGCATATCCCGCGAATGAAAATTTGCTGGCAGGATCAGGGGGATCGCACGGGCAGCGACCTCCAGTTGAGAGTCGATACGCTGATAAATCTGCTGCTTTTCCAACCTGTAATCGTAGGCGAGATAGATAATGACCCAGGTAAAATAGATCAGAATAGCGATATAGACTTTTTTACTGGCTTTAAAGGTCATTACACCACTCTCAAAGCTTTAACCAGATCCCGAGATCTTAGTATATGTCTGCTATGCAGGCTATGTGGTTACTTCATCACTGAAATGGGTATTGTATTATTACAGATGTTTTATCGCTGCTGAATAATTCATGCTGCGATATGGTTTGATGGAGAAATAATTGAGCAGGTAGAAAAAGCTTTCTGCAATGCCGTTGTTTTATTATTCCTGTTCGCCTAAAACGAATCGAGATTCAGCCCGGGGCTGAGTCTATCCGGTAGGGAAAGTTGTTCAGCTTCCATTGATGCAACAGGATAAGCGCAGTAATCGGCGGCGTAGTAAGCACTGGGGCGGTGATTGCCGCTGATGCCACAGCCACCGAAAGGCAGGCCGCTGCTAGCACCGGTCAGCGGCCGGTTCCAGTTGACAATACCGGCGCGGATACGACGATAAAAATGGTTGTACTGATTCTGATCATCACTGAACAGTCCTGCAGAAAGGCCGTATGCGGTGTTGTTTGCCTGCTCTATTGCACTATCGAAATCCCGGTATCTGATAACCTGTAACAGTGGCCCGAAGTATTCTTTGTCGGGCAGTTTCCGGATGCTGCTGACATCGATTATTCCGGGTGTCAGAATAGCGTTATGCGGATCAGGCTGGGTTGCCGGCAGTAGTTCTTTTCCACCCAGGCTTTGCAGCTTCCTCTGACTTTCCAGAATCTGCAGTGCAGCCTGATCACTGATCAGCGAGCCCATGAATGGTTGTGGTGTGGCGTTGTACTTATCCACAAGAATATCTGAAGTAGCTTGCAGCAGCTGCTGCATAAAACTATCCCCCCAGGGTCCCTGTGGAATGAATAGGCGTCTGGCGCAGGTGCAACGCTGTCCGGCGCTGATAAAGGCAGAGAAAAGGGTATCATGCAGGGCGGCTTTGAGGTTGTCCACCGGGGTAATAATCAGCGGATTATTGCCGCCCATCTCCAGTGCCAGAATTTTTTCCGGATGGCCGCCAAACTGTTGATGAAGTAGCTGCCCGGTTTGCGCGCTACCGGTAAAAAACAGGCCATCCAGGCCGGGGTGGCTAGCCAGCGCCTTGCCGGTATCTATACCACCCTGTAGCAGGTTCAGTACGCCATCGGGCAGTTCTGCCTTTTGCCATAGATGAACCAGCAGTTCGCCACATCTGGGAGTCAGTTCACTGGGTTTAAATATCAGAGTATTACCTGCCAGCAGGGCGGGAATGATATGGCCGTTAGGCAGATGAGCGGGGAAGTTGTAGGGGCCAAAGACGGCGACAACACCATGGGGTTTATGGCGTAGCACGCTGTTTACGTTAGCAGTAACCTGATGATGCTCGGCACTACGCTCAAGAAATGCCTTGATCGATATTTCTGTTTTAGCCTGCATGGCGCTGACCTCTGTGGCGCTTTCCCAAAGAGGTTTTCCGGTTTCCTGGCCAATAGTGTCGGCGATCAGTTCTGCATATTCGGCGAGTAAAGAGGTAAAGCGCCGGATAATCTGGGCGCGTTGCTCAAAGGTCATATCCAGCCAGTGTTCTGTCGCTGAGCGCGCGGCGGATATCGCCTGGTTAACCTGGGCGGGGGATGCACTATGGCCATGCCAGATACGTTCCCGGGTAACCGGGTTGAGTGATTCGAACAGCTGTTCTTCGCCCTGTAACCATTGGCCATCGATAAACAGTGATGCAACCGGATCCATAGTCACCTCCTAATCAGTTTGCTGAGCTTTCGCTCACCGGTGCTTTGAGTTCAACCACTCTTACCCGATCACCCTGCTTAACTTTGAGCAGATGGGCGATCTCAGCGGGCAGAGTAATCTGTCCCTCTGAAGGTCCAATATTGACCATAGTGCAGCGAAATTCTGTGAGACTGGTGTTGCTGATCAGATAGCTGACGCTATGTGCTTGCGCCGGTCCGATATGGACCAGGGTATAGTCGCTGTCCCGTACCGCCCGGATATCATTCAGGTCGCAGGCCAGAGTGGGGCCAGCGTCAAAGATATCGACATAGCCTTCATACCGAAATCCTTCATTTTCGAGCATGCGGCGGGCCGGAATAGTGTTTTGATGTACCTGGCCTATTACCTGCTGAGCTGGTTCAGGTAGCAAGTGCATGTAGATTGAGTGTTTTGGCATTAGCTCAGCGATAAATACTTTGTTGCCGATGCCGGTAAGGTAGTCGGCTTCAGAAAACTCCATTGAGAAGAAATGCTTGCCAAGGCCATCCCAGAACGGAGAGCGTCCAGCGCCATTGCTGACACCGCGCATTTCTGCGATCACTTTATTGGTAAAACGATGGGGAAACTGCGCCATAAACAGAAACCGGCTCTTAGATAGCAAACTACCGTTCTTACTGTGGCGGGAATCCGGCTCGAGAAACAGGGTGCAGACCTCGGAGCTGCCGGTGTAATCGTTACACAGATACAGGGTCTGAAAAGTGTTATGTACGCCCAGCTCCCGGGATGCGTGTACTACTGTACCGATGCGGTAATGGTAAAAAGGCTCCATCAGACCGACTGCTGCTTCGATGCCACAAACCCCGATAACTTTGCCGTCGTGACCCTGTTCCATGACAAACAGGTAGCTTTCGCCTGCCGGGCTGGTGATATCCTGGCTAAGGGCTTGCTCGGTGGCGGCAATCTTTTTTGCCAGAAGCTCGCGGTTGGTGGGCAACGAAGTAAAGCCGGGCCCACTGGCCTGCGCAATTTGATACAACAGTTCCAGATCGGCTGAGGCGATCGGCCTGATAACATTTATCTGCTGCTCCATAGTGCACCCCCTGTCGGTTCCTGTGTTGATCAGTCATCGTCTGATCAGTTTTTGAACGGTTGTTACATTTATCTTTACTCCTTCTGCTGCGTGTTAATAACCTACTTTCAAGGCTAGCATGGCCTGCGATAAACGTTTTATACCGTTGTAAATATCCGGATATGGAATGATCAGGGAGGGTGCCAGCCTGACTACATCAGGGCCGGCTATCAGCGTCATTAAACCTTGATCTTGCGCTTTAGTCAGCAGATCGCGGGCCTGACCATGCCATGGCTGGCGCAATTCACAGCCGATCAGTAAACCTTGTCCGCGGATGTCGCTAAACAGACCTATTTGCTGATTAAGCTTGTTCAGTTCTTCCATAAAGAGCTGGTGGCGTTGTGTGACTCCGCTGAGAAGAGAGGGTTGGTTTATTAGCTCCAGGGCTCTGGCAGCAACGGCGCAAACCAGAGGATTACCACCATAAGTACTGCCGTGACTACCGACCGCAAGACCAGCTGCAAGCTCCTGTGTGGTAAGCATTGCACCGATCGGAATCCCGCCGCCCAGCGCCTTCGCCGTAGTCAGGATATCGGGTACTACGCCACTGCCCATGTAGGCAAATAGCTCTCCGGTACGACCCATTCCGGTCTGTATTTCATCGAAGATAAGCAAAGCGTTGTGTTTATCACACAACGTTCTGGCGCCCTCCAGAAATACTTTTTCTGCGGCAACGATACCGCCTTCGCCCTGAATCGGTTCAATCACTACGGCGCAGGTCTCGTCCGAAATATGGTATTCCAGGCTGGCCAGATCATTGAACGGCAGGTGAGTTATGCCCTGGGGGACCGGCTCGAAGCCTTCGGTATACTTAGGCTGGCCACCGACCGAAACGGTAAACAGGGTGCGGCCATGGAAAGCGTTGTTAAATGCGATTATCTCGCTTTTATCGGGGCCATAGTGCTCGTGACTGTATTTTCGGGCCAGTTTGAAGGCTGCCTCATTGGCTTCCGCACCGGAATTAGCAAAGTAAACCCGTTCTGCAAAAGTTGCCGCACAAAGCATTTTGGCCAGCTGTAGTGCGGGTTCGTTCGTCCATACATTACTGAGGTGCCAGAGCTGTTCAGATTGATCTTGCAACGCCTTAACCAGCTCCGGGTGACAATGGCCCAGCGCGGTGACGGCAATGCCTCCGGCAAAGTCTATATATTCCTTGCCGTTCTGATCCCATACCCGTGAGCCTTTGCCCCGCACCGGAACAATCTGTGCCGGTGCGTAGTTAGGTACCATCACTTCATCAAAGGTGTGCCGATTGATTTCAGTCGCCATCGAGCCGCCCCCTTATAGCAGGATTTACTCATCAGTTTAGACTCTAAAGCAGCTGACTGAGTCCTGGGTCGAATTACGGGGCCGGTATATAGATCTGGGTGGTTAACTAACTGTTTGAAAAGGAAGGGGTGTTTTGTTTAGACCAAAAAAAAGCACCCGGAGGTGCTTTTTCAAAGATATATAAGCTTAGAGTGCATCGTTACCGGTTTCGCCGGTACGGATGCGGATCGCTTGCTCCAGAGGCGTGACGAAGATCTTACCGTCGCCGATCTTACCGGTATTAGCGGTCTGGCTGATCGCTTCAATTACCTGCTCAACCATATCATCAGCAATAGCCGCTTCAATTTTCACTTTTGGCAGGAAATCTACGACGTATTCTGCACCACGGTAGAGTTCGGTGTGGCCTTTCTGGCGACCGAAACCTTTGACCTCAGTTACAGTGACACCCTGAATACCGATTTCGGAAAGGGCTTCACGTACATCATCCAGTTTGAACGGTTTGATTACCGCGCTTACCAGTTTCATCATCTATATCCTCACTTGGGTCTGTTCTACCTGGGGACAGGCATCAGACGGTTGGAGTTCAATTCTAAAAACTGGGCCTAAGTATACCCAGATTGGCCTGTTTAATAAAACGGCAAAAGAGAGCCGGAGCTCCCTTTGGGTTTATATCACTCTTATATTAATAACCTGGAGTGATTACTTACCATTGGTGAATTCCGGATAGGCTTCCATACCACACTCAGCCAGATCAACACCTTCGTACTCTTCCTCTTCGCTGACACGGATACCCATGACCGCTTTCAGAATACTCCATACCACCAGGCTGGTTGCGAAAACCCAACCGAAGATTGTTGCCGCGCCGATCAGCTGACCGCTGAAGCTTACGTCACCGTTGGTAACAGGAACCAGCATCAGACCCAGCAGACCACAAACACCGTGTACTGAGATGGCACCAACCGGATCATCGATACGCAGCTTATCCAGCGTAATGATAGAGAATACGACCAGTACGCCACCAACAGCACCGAACAGCGTTGCTTGCAGAGCACTTGGCGTAGATGGTTCAGCTGTAATTGCTACCAGGCCCGCCAGAGCACCGTTCAACAGCATTGTCAGGTCGGCCTTACCAAACAGCATGCGAGCAGTAATAAGTGCTGCGATCGCACCACCTGCTGCCGCCGCATTAGTATTCAGGAATACCATAGCTACGGAATGTGAGCTGGCGATATCACCCAGCTTCAGTACTGAACCACCATTGAAACCGAACCAGCCCATCCACAGGATGAAGGTACCTAAAGTAGCCATTGGCAGGTTTGCACCCGGGATCGCATTGATACCGTTCTTGGTGTACTTACCTTTACGGGCGCCCAGCAGTAATACGCCAGCTAACGCTGCAGAAGCACCAGCCATGTGAACGATACCGGAACCTGCAAAGTCAGAGAAACCAAGGTCGCCCAGATTATACATACCGAAGACATCGGCTCCGTTCCAGGTCCAGGCGCCTTCCATCGGATAGATCACACCGGTCATTACTACCGCGAAAGCCAGGAATGCCCACAACTTCATACGCTCAGCAACAGCACCTGAAACGATAGACATAGCAGTGGCAACGAAAACTACCTGAAAGAAGAAGTCAGATGCGCCGGAATAGACCGAACCGCCATTGAAGCCTTCTTCTGCGGAGTCTGCCAGAACCTGAGTTACATCGACCTCTTCGATGCCAGACAGGAACAGGCCACCGCCGTACATCAACTGGTAACCACAGATCAGATACATGATGCAGGAGATCGCAAACAGAGCGACGTTCTTGGTCAGTATTTCGGTCGTGTTTTTAGAGCGGACCAGGCCCGCCTCCAGCATGGCAAAGCCTGCAGCCATCCACATAACTAATGCGCCGCACACCAGAAAATAGAAGGTGTCCATCGCATACTGTAATTCAAAAATTTGGTTTTCCATCATTTCCACCTGAAGCGAAAGCTTGAGTTATCTTTATTTTTAAAAAGGATTTGTTACAGCGCGGTATCGCCGGTTTCACCGGTACGGATACGGATCGCCTCATCGATTGGCAGAACGAATATTTTGCCGTCGCCGATTTTTCCTGTCTGTGCGGTTTTACTGATAGCGTCTACCACCTGATCGACAATCTCGTCTGCCACCGCAGCATCGACTTTTACTTTTGGCAGGAAGTCGACGACGTATTCTGCGCCCCGGTATAGTTCGGTATGACCTTTCTGACGACCAAAGCCTTTTACCTCAGTAACGGTAATACCCTGAACACCGATCTCGGATAGTGCCTCGCGCACATCATCTAGCTTGAATGGTTTGATAATTGCTGAGATAAGTTTCATGAGAAGTTCTCTCCAATATAATAAGGGTCTTTTTATGGCCGGCCTGCGTACAGGTCGGCAGAAAACGGTTAACTGGTATTTAGCATTAGCTGTGCCACTGTTGATAATGTCCTTTAAAAACAAGTGTTTATTTAATTGTATGATTGGATGTGAGCGTGTTGCCGCGACGTACTGGTGCACGAGGAGAGAGTTACTGGTGCACAAAATTTGTGCAGGCACCGGTTTGGTGCAAGATGGCTGGATGTAACGTTTTGTATTGTTGTGGTTGCTGTCGTTGATGCAGTTGCTATAGTCCTGCTTAACCTTTATTTATATTTAATATGATCGAAGTGTGGTGATAATCGATGATTAACCAACAATTGCTGGAAGGGTTGAGTCAGCAGATTTCTCAGCTGATGGACAGCGCCCGGGAGATTTCCACAGCCGTCGATGTGCAGCCTCAGGTTGAGGCGTTATTAAAAGGCGCATTTAATCGGATGGATCTGGTGACCCGGGATCAGTTTGATGCGCAGGCTGCGGTTTTGGCTCGAACACGAACTAAACTTGAACAGTTAGAGCGGCAATTGGCCGAGCTGGAGCAAGACAGTAAGTAATACCGGCCTGGACCCATAATAAGAGGTAACAGAATGACCGATGCGCTGATGCTAGCCTGTGTTTATCCTGATATGACGTATCAGTATGCGTCTGCAGGCTACCTGGAAAAAATTGGCTGGCAGGGTGCAATTAATGGCGTCAGTTTGGAGCAAGTGCACGGTAGTGAGGCGTTATTTCAGTTACGAGAGGCTGCTGCTAAAGCCAGGCAAAATGGCAGTGCGAGCCTGTTATGGCAGCCTGATCAGCACCAGTCTGAATTATGTCTGCAACTTGAATTGGCCTGGAATCCGCAAGCCGGGCTGTTTGTTATACATTTCGCCTCCTTATCTAAGGTCGCCAGCCAAAAAGCGGCCCGCTTACCGGCATCAGGATTATTCGACTATACGCCGCAGGCGGTGATGGTGATGGATGATGAGAACCGGATTGTTCAGGTCAATCCTGGGTTTGTCAGCGTAACCGGTTACCGCTTTGATGAAGTTGTTGGCCAGGGGCCGGGGATCCTGACCTCAGGGGAGATCGATCCTGAACTGTTTGATCGTCTTTGGTTACAGTTGCATGCGAAGGGAAGCTGGGAAGGCGAGATCTGGAATCGGCATAAAAACGGGCAGTATTATCCGGCATGGTTCAGTATCACCAGCCGACGGGATAGCGCTGGGGATATAGAAGGATTCGTTGCTCAGTTCTCTAATATCACCGCACTTAGCCAGGACCCGCATATGTTGCATCACAGCAGCTATGATCTGTTAACGGGTTTGCCGGACCGGGCCATGGCGATGCCGCATCTGGCTAAACTGCTATTGCTGGCCAGGCAGGTCAATAGTGAAGCAGCGGTCGCGTTGCTTGAACTGGAAGGTTTCTCTGGGCTGCAGGAAACCCTGACCGCAGAAGAGTTGTTGAAAGATGTAGCCGCCTGTTTGGCAGGCAGTGTCCGCGAAGCTGATTTTGTAGCGATTCTTGAACCGGGGCGTTTTCTTCTGCTGCTGCCGGATCCGCCGGATGAGGAGATGCTTGCAGCATTGGCCCACCGGGTATTGGAACATGTAGAGGAGGAGCTTGTTGCTGCGAATCATACTGTTTGCAAAGCCGGGATAGGGCTTGTGTTGAGCGGTGATAACGAGCTGTCTCCTGAACAGATGCTGGAGTGTGCAGAACAGGCACTTGGGTGTGCATTCGGTGATGAGGAAAATCGTTACCAGCTATACGCTCCGGATATGTTTGGTGACCAGGATGCCGGGTTCATAACCGCATCGGACCTGAATCGGGCGTTGTCTGAAGATGAATGGGAGCTACGTTTTAATCCGGTCTATTCACTGCAGGATCATACTCTGATCGGCACCGAAATAGAGCCTTGCTGGCGCGATCCTGAACGTGGCGTTATCCATAACGAAGAGTATGTACCAATTCTGGCCCGAATGGGAAAATTGGAGCAATATCACGATCAGCTGGGTGATCTGTTACGTCGCTTTACTCAGGTATGGGCCGGCTTTGACGCGTTTGAGTCGATACATATGCGGCTGCAGGATGAAGAGTTGTTATCGCTGGCTTTTGTGCCCGGATTATTGCGGGCTATGTTCCGGCACCAGATAGCGCCCCAGCGCTTGCTGATTCAGGTTTCGGTAAATCAGGCGACGTACCTGCGGGATGAGTTGGATCAGATCAGGGCTCAGGGGGTAAGGGTTCTGATCGGTGGCCATGCTGATGTCAGCGCCAACCTGAACCGGCTGAAAGCGCTGGACCCGGATATGCTGTTGCTGGATGCTGAGCTGGTCGAAGGACAGATGCAGGATGACCATACTACCGCAACGGTAGAAACAGTGCTGGAAATGGCCGCAGAGTTACAGATTAAAGTGTTGGCTGAGGGGGTCAGAACTACGGGGCAGATGACCCGGCTCAGCCAGCAAGGTTGTTACCGGATGTGTGGTAAGTATGTCGGCCGCTGGCTGACCATGGATCAACTGATTGAACGGCTGGATATGGAGATTTGACTGCTTATTTGATCCATAGAGATACTGGATATGGAGATCTGAGCTTATTTAATCCATAGAAATGCTGAATATGGAGATCTGGCTGCTTATTTGATCCATAGAGATACTGAATATGGAGATCCGGCTGCTTATTTGATCCATAGAGATACTGGATATGGAGATCTGAGCTTATTTAATCCATAGAAATGCTGGATATGGAGATCTGGCTGCTTATTTGATCCATAGAGATACTGGATATGGAGATCTGAGCTTATTTAATCCATAGAAATGCTGGGTATGGAGATCTGAGCTTATTTAGTCCATAGAATGGCTGGATATTGAGATCGACCCAATTTAATCCAAGGATGGATATTATGTCTCTGGCAATTGTGAATACCCGTGCCCGGGTGGGCATTGACGCTCCATTAGTAACCTGTGAAGTCCACCTGTCGGGGGGGCTTCCCTCCTTTGCTATCGTTGGTTTACCTGAAATGGCTGTGCGGGAAAGTCGGGAACGGGTTCGTAGCGCTTTGCTTAATTCCGGTTTTGAATTTCCTGCCCGGCGTATTACCGTGAATCTGGCCCCTGCAGACCTGCCCAAAGAGGGGGGGCGGTATGATCTGGCTATAGCGGTCGGTATTCTGGTCGCGAGTGGTCAGCTTAAAGGTGATAACTTAGCGGAGTATGAGTTCCTGGCCGAGTTGGCACTGTCCGGTGACCTTCGTCCGGTACAGGGGGTTCTACCGGTAGCTATTGCATGCCAGGCAGTATCACGGCGTTTGTGGATAATGGCCGAGAATGCGGCGGAAGCTGCCCTGGTGGGCGGATTAGAGATCCTGAAGGCAGATACCTTGCTGCAGGTCTGTGGTCACCTGAATGGTGCGGCGTTAATATCCGGCGTTAAGCAAGGGAGACAAGCGCTGGCTATGCCGGACTATCCCGACCTGCAGGATGTAAAAGGCCAGTACCAGGCTAAGCGTAGCCTGGAGATAGCCGCTGCCGGTGCGCATAACATACTGCTTAGCGGTCCTCCAGGTAGTGGTAAAAGCATGTTGGCCAGCCGGTTACCCGGGATTCTGCCACCTTTGGAGCCTAATGAGTTGATGGAGATCGCAGCCGTCTATTCGGTTTCTGGGGTGAATCATCCTTATTTGATAAGCGGTGCCAGACCGTTTCGTAATCCCCACCATACAGCATCTGCCGTAGCGCTGGTGGGTGGTGGCAGTACGCCTCGTCCGGGGGAGATCTCGCTGGCGCATCAAGGGGTATTGTTTCTGGATGAGCTACCGGAATTCAGCCGTCAGGTTTTGGAGGTGCTGCGCGAGCCCTTGGAGAGTGGTCGGATCAATATTTCGCGGGCGGCCCAGCAGGTGAGTTTTCCCGCCCGATTTCAGCTGATTGCGGCGATGAACCCATGCCCCTGTGGGTTTTATAATGATAATACAGGCCGTTGCCGTTGCTCGCCGGATCAGATTCGTCGTTATCAGGCGAAGATATCCGGACCATTACTAGACCGTATTGATCTACAAAGCTGGGTACCTGCGTTACCGCCAGAACAGCTAATGTCTGTGGATAACCAGGCGGAATCATCGACAGCTATCCGCCAGCGGGTGATAAAGGCACGAGCGGTGCAGCTAAAGCGACAGGGTGTTGTTAATCATGTGCTGACTGTTGGTGATTTGGATAAGTACTGCAACCTTGGTCAATCGGAAAAACGCCTGTTAAACCAGGCAATGCAGCAGATGGTGATGTCGGCGAGGGCTGCGCACCGGATCTTAAAAATTAGCCGGACGATCGCCGATCTTGCTTCAGAAGCAGAGGTCAGACGGGAGCACTTACTCGAAGCTATAGGTTTTCGCAGTATGACGCAGTAAATATGCTGAAGTAAAACCCGCTCAGATATTTGCGCAGCATTCATCATCAACAATGGCTGCCTGTTGCATCAGTTTAACAAACTGCTCAAATGGCACTGGCTTACTGTACAGATAGCCCTGCGCCTGATCGCAACCGTAACTGGCCAGGACATTAAGTTGTGCCGGGGTTTCAACACCCTCTGCAATAATCTCCTTATTCAGGCTACGCGCCAGGTTGATCAGGGCTTTGACGATCTCCCGGTTGTCACCTTCTTCATTCACGTCAGAAATAAAGGATCGATCAATTTTCAGACTGCTGATTGGTAGTTTTTGCAGCAGGGAGAATGATGAGTATCCGGTACCAAAGTCATCTAGGGAGAAATTAATGCCTAGTTTATGCAGCTCTTCGATGCCTTGTCGAACGTGCCGTTCATCATTGAACAGAGCCGACTCGGTCAATTCAAACTCTAGAATCGAGGTGTCTATATTGCCTTTCTCGATAATTCGCTGGATGGTCCGGCATAAGTAGCTGTCCTGGAATTGACGGAAGGAGAGGTTAACGCTTATATGTTTAACTGCCAGCGTCATCTCTTTCAGCGCTTGTATATCATGGCCGGCCTGCTGAATGACCCAATAGCCTATAGGCACTATCAGTCCGGTGCGTTCCGCGGTAGGAATAAAGTCGTTAGGGTAGATCAAGCCCTTTTCGGGGTGGTTCCAGCGAATAAGCGCTTCTGCACCGACGATCTGCCCTGTTGCTATATCAATACGGGGTTGATAATAGAGCTGAAACTCCATTCTGCGAATCGCATTGATCAGTTCTGGTTCCAGGGCCAGTTGCTGAATATTTTTATCATCCCTTTGCTGGCCAAAAAAAGCATAACTACAGCTACTCTGCTCTTTAGATTTTAACCGCGCCTGCGTTGCCTGGTGGACTAATGTGTCCGTTTCCATACTTTGTTCCGGGGCAAAGCTGACGCCAATGCTACAGGGGAGGATGACTTCAAGCTCCTGATAATGATAGGGCTCGGTCAGGGTATGCAGCATCTGGTAACAAAGCAGAGTTGCCTTATTGTGGATATCTTCGCCTGCGTTGCCTGGTAGCAGCATTGCAAACTCATCGTTGCCTAAACGTGAGATAAGCGAGGGGGCAAGAACTTGCAAGCGATTACCAAGTTCTTTAACGATCTGGTCGCCAGCATAATGACCGTTAATATTATTGAAGCGGCGAAAACCATCCAGATCGACACTAAACAGGGCCAACGATCGGGCACTGGGCTGTTCATGGTCAATATTTTTTAAATGGGCAGCAAGATCCCGGTAAAACTGCTGTCGGTTGGTCATCCCGGTTAACAGATCGATCCGGTTTAGAGTATCTATCTCCGTCATATAGTGAGCAACGGCTTGGGCATGACGAATAGTACGTTGTAACTCTTCAGTGGACACCGTATCCAGCGCGATATAATCAGTTGCCCGCCAGTAAAGAAACTCTTCAGATCTTTGGTTGCTGAATTGTTGGTCAAAAATGATAACGGGAGTCAGGGGGGATTGTTGGCGCAGGTAATGCAGTTCTGACAGCGCGTTGGTATCTGTATGACAGGTGTGCAGCAGAATAAGATCTAGTGGCTGGTGTTCTATCTGCTCGGTTGCCAAATCGAAAGGGCTACAGGTCAGAGTGTAGCGACTATCACTTTCGAGGATATCCAGTAATGGCTGCAGATCATAATCACAACTGTCGATAATCAGGATCTGGGTGGTCACTGGGCCGCGCTGAACGATTGAGGACATAGGAGTTTCGATGCCAGAAATAAACTCCCGTGTTTATTCTTCGGCGTTAACTACTGATATAGCAACCCTTTCCATGAGATAATTGCCACTTCAACTTAACCCCAAGACTAGCACGGAGACAATTTAAATCAAACAAATGTTTTGAATTAAATGTCTTTGTAAAACATAAGGTTACGCATGTCTTGGGTGTTTTTTCTGTTGCTAACAATAGTATATCGGCCGTTATCGGCATTAACTTTAGTATAAGAATCAGATATTTATGGCAAGACTCAATCCTAAGCAACGCGAGGCAGTGGACTATATCAGTGGTCCGCTGTTGGTATTGGCTGGCGCCGGCTCAGGTAAGACCAGTGTGATTACCCGTAAAATTGCTTACCTGATCGAAACTTGCGGTATTAAAGCGCATAACATTGCGGCGGTGACTTTTACTAACAAGGCCGCACGGGAGATGAAGGAACGGGTCGGTAGTCTGGTTCAGGGCAGTGCTACCAGGGGCCTGACGGTATCTACTTTCCATAACCTTGGACTGAATATCATCCGCAAGGAGCATAAAGTTGTCGGCTTCAAGAAGGGCTTCTCCCTGTTCGACGACCAGGATAGTAAAGGATTGCTGAAGAGTTTGTTGTTGCACAATGAGGAGGACGCTGAACAACTGGATTTTGTTCAGGGTACGATCTCCAACTGGAAAAACGACATGGTCGATCCGGACCAGGCGCTTAGTCAGGCTAAGGGGCCTGCAGATATTTTGGCGGCCAGAGCCTATGCAGCCTATAACCAGAGTTTACGCGCATATAATGCTGTGGATTTTGATGATCTTATTCTGCTTCCGGCACGATTGTTTATAGAGCATCCGGAAGTATTAGAGCGCTGGCAGAATAAAATCCGTTATTTGCTGGTGGATGAATATCAGGATACAAATATCAGTCAGTATCTGCTGGTTAAGATGTTGGTGGGATCCAGTGGAAAATTAACGGTGGTTGGCGATGATGACCAATCAATCTATTCCTGGCGGGGCGCCCGGCCAGAGAATCTGGGTCAGCTACAGGAAGATTTTCCCAGCTTGAGAGTGGTAAAGCTGGAACAGAACTATCGTTCCACAGGCCGTATCCTGAAAGCTGCCAATACAGTTATAGCGAATAATCCTCACGTCTTTGATAAGACCTTGTGGAGTGATATGGGCTTTGGTGATCCGATCCGGGTGATCTATACCCGCAATGAAGATGCTGAATGTGATCGTATTGCCACTGAAATTCTCGATTTTCATCTGCGTAAAAGAACGCAGTTCAAGGATTTTGCGATTCTCTATAGGGGTAATCATCAGGCACGATTACTGGAGCTTAAGCTTCAGAGTTATCAGGTGCCTTATAAGCTTAACGGCGGAACCTCTTTCTTCGCCCGGGCTGAGATTAAGGACATCATGTCCTATATGAAAGTGTTGGTGAATCCGGACGATGATAACGCCTTCTTGCGGATCATTAACTTGCCGCGGCGAGAAATTGGCCCGACCACTCTGCTGAAACTGGGGGAATATGCATCGTCGCGTGAAATCAGCCTGTTCAATGCCTGTGGTGAGCTGGGCTTGGAGCAGGTCTTGAAAACCGCTCAGGTAGAACGTTTACGTCGTTTCAGCCAGTGGCTTCAGGGAATCTATGATCAGTGTGAGCGCGGGGATCCTATAGAAGGTATCCGTAAGATGATCGATGATATCGATTTTGCTGGTTGGATCTCTCAGAATAGTTCTGGAGAGGTGATTGCCGATCGACGTATGCAGAATGTCTGGATACTGGTCGATTCACTTAGCAACACACTGGAACGATTACGCGAAGATGATCCCGACGCAGGTATCAAAGAAGCGATCGCACGATTGATTCTGATGGATATTATGGAGCGGCAGGAAGAGGAAGATGATTCTGACCGGGTACAGTTAATGACCCTGCATGCCTCAAAAGGACTGGAGTTTCCCCATGTTTACCTGATGGGAATGGAGGAGGAAATTCTGCCTCACCGCAACAGTATCGAAAGTGGTGATATTGAAGAGGAGCGGCGGCTGGCTTACGTGGGAATTACCCGTGCCAAAGAAACCTTGTCGATAACGCTGGCCAAAAAACGCAAGCAGTTTGGCGAAGTGATCGACTGTATTCCGAGTCGCTTTCTGGACGAGTTACCGGAAGATGATCTGGTATTTGAGGGGCGGGGCGAAGTTTGTGAAACTACAAATAAAGCCCGCGGTAATGCCACATTAAATGGTTTACGGGGACTGTTGGACGATTTGTGATTTTAACAGCGTACTTTGACAGAAAATAAAAAAGGCCGCATTAGCGGCCTTTTTTTACGATATGCCGTGGTTACATATATGTAACGAAACGGCGATACCAGAAGTTGTGTTACTTAGCGCTATCGACCATGTACTCAACCAGAGATTTTATCTCGTCGTCGGAACAGTCAGCACAAGTACCGCGAGGTGGCATTGCGTTGATGCCGTTGATCGCATTGTTGACCAGGGTGTCCAGGCCTTTACCGGCAGCACGGTCAGTCCATTCGCTGGTGCCGAACTTAGGTGCACCCAGTACACCTGAAGTGTGACAGGCAGCACACTTGGTAGTGTACAGGTCAGCAGCAGAACGGGCACCACCTGCAGCAGCAGGAGCGGCGCTAGCACCACCACAATCATCACCCTCAACACATACGGAACCAACAGGCTTGATACGCTCAGCAATTGCAGCGTTATCAGTGTTGGCCATTGTGGAGGTAGCCAGGAAACCCAGTGCAATTGCGAACAGGGTAGAAATAGCTTTGGCAGCAATATTACTCACAGTCACGACCTCATCATCGCTAATTTTAAAAAACGGCAGCTGTTTTTGTATTTATCAGGTATTGGTAGTTCAAAACCAAATTATGATTATGGAACAGCTAGCTGAAACTCTTATCGGCGGGGATTATAGCGGTAAATAGTCCTGACTAAAATGGGGGGATCTGCGATCAACACTAATTAATTAGTACTGATCCGGTTTAATATCCTTCTGACACCTTGCTAAGGTTCGCCAGCTAACGCTTACAGGTCCCCATTTTGGGTGGTTCGGTTGCCTATTCTGTTTGCTGTATCGGCAGTTGGGCACTAGATTGATTGCTGTACTCGTCAGCAGGGCTGATTATCTTAAGCCAGAAGTCGTTTGACCTTAATAAATACCAGCGAAGGCATGATGCATGGTAAAGGTTGTTTCGACTTTTTCAGGCTATCTGAAGGTAGCCGGCACTGAGCAATGATAAAAAAGTTCAGCTCCTCTTTTACAGCAAAGCTACACCGGGTCTTCGTGTTTTCAACGGCGGCGGTGCTTTTTCTGGCCGGCGTGGCTGCATTAACTTTTGAAACTTTCAATAGTCGAGGGCAGCTGATCAACCGTGCTGAATCCTTCGGGGCTCTTATTGCCGGACATACGGGTAATGCTCTGATAGCGGATACACCTGATCTTGCCGAGGTTTTTCTCCGTAATACCTTACTTGAACAAGATTTGGTCGCAATCTATGTGTATAACGATTCCGGTCAGTTATTTAGCAGTGTTAAGCAGCCGGATATTGCTCTGGCAGTTCCCTCAATATTACTTCGATCATCGTTATTATCCCGGTTTCAGTTTAATCAGAATCTGTTTGAGTACAGTCGTCCGCTCAGGGTTAATGATGAATTAGTAGGGCAGCTGTATCTGCAGTATGACTTAACTCGTATAGAGCAGTACTTGATCAGGTATCTGATATTTGGGCTCTTTTTGTATTTTGCATCAATGGTTGCAGTCTATCTGCTCTCTAAGCGTATTCAGCGGGGAGTGGCCGAACCGATTGACCGAATACTGCAAACCATGCAGGCGATAACTGAAA
Organism: Amphritea sp. HPY; assembly: GCF_050870985.1. Lineage (NCBI taxonomy): Bacteria > Pseudomonadati > Pseudomonadota > Gammaproteobacteria > Oceanospirillales > Oceanospirillaceae > Amphritea > Amphritea sp. HPY. The sequence continues at coordinate 4,466,531 of NZ_CP194015.1, forward strand.
AGCAGCATTTTGGTGTGCGTATTCGTGGCAGCGAAGCTGGTGAGATTGGAGCTATCATCAAGGGGTTTAATAAGATGATTGCCCAGATAGATAAAAACAATCGGAAGCTTCATCAGCAGCGGCAGGAAATTGAACAGCACGTGTTTTATGACGTACTAACCGGTTTACCTAATCGCAGGATGCTGTTGCATCAGATGGAGCAGGAGATCGCTCGGTCTCGGCGCAGCCGACAAAAAGGCGCCCTGCTGTATCTGGATCTTGACCACTTCAAGACGATTAATGATTCCCTCGGGCACAATGTCGGAGATGAATTGCTGAAAACAGTATCAGACAGGATTCAGGACGTGATCAGGGAGGCTGATACGCCTGCCCGCCTGGGTGGTGATGAGTTTGTGGTTTTGCTGCCGGAGTTGGGGGCTAATGAGGTCAAGGCCAGTAATAACGCGCTGAGCGTGGCTGAAAAAGTACGTAGTGCTATATCTAAACAATACAATATCAGCAACCGGATACTGCATGTCACGCCAAGCATCGGTATCGTTCTTTTTGATGAGCAACACCACAATTTTGATACCCTGATTATGCAGGCTGACCTGGCCATGTACCGGGCCAAAGATGAGGGGCGTAATAGGGTTCAGTTTTTCCTCAGCTACATGCAGGAGAATGCAGATCATCGACAACAGATCGAAGAGCGCTTAAGGCGGGCGATCAACCATCATCAGCTGAAAGTCTATTATCAACCGCAACTCGACGGGCAAGGTGAAATTGTCGGTGCTGAGGCATTAATACGCTGGCAGGATGAAAGCTGTGTATGGATAAATCCAGCTTCGTTCATCCCGATTGCGGAGATGACAGATCTGATCTGTATGCTTGGGCGTTGGGTGCTTGGCAACGTCTGCCGGCAGATGGTGAAGTGGATGACTGATGATAAATACCTGACTTTGTCAGTAAATATTAGCCCGAGAGAGTTTCAGCAAAGGGATTTTGTAGAAAATGTTGAGGAAATTATCCTGTCGACTGGGGCACGGGCCGAATATCTGGTTTTTGAGCTGACCGAGGGAGTACTGCTGAATGATATAGAGGGGACAATAGCAAAGATGAAACGCCTGGCTACATTAGGAATACGTTTTTCTCTGGATGATTTCGGTACCGGATATTCGTCACTGCAGTACCTTAAACAGCTACCTTTAGATACTTTAAAAATTGATCAGTCGTTTGTCCGGGATATAACCACTGACCCGAATGATGCGGCGATAGTTACAACAATTATAGCGATGTCCAAACACCTGAATATGAAAGTGATAGCCGAAGGCGTTGAAAAGCAGGAAGAGTTGGATTTCCTTAAACGTAATGGTTGCGATCAGTATCAGGGTTATCTGTTTTATAAGCCGATGCCGGAAAATGAAATCGACCAGCTAATGGCCAGCCTGGATATGAAACAAGCCAATGTGGCCCAGATAATATCTGGCCCGGAATGGCTTATTTATGACTAGATGTGTCATTTCCGTGGCGGGGTTTCCCCATGATGCGGGAGATGATTAAGCCGCAGATTAATAGAATTAACAGGAGTAATGTCGCCAGGAGCCAGAACTGTGTTTCTTCATCAATAGCCCCTATCCCAGTGTTTTCCTGCCCAGCTGTTCCCTTTTCCGACTCCCCATTGTCAGTTTTTGTGGTGCTAGACGGAGTCGAAAGATTATCCTTATATAGTTTTGTTTGACCTGCCATTTTCTCAGAATCGGAAGTCGGGTCATTTTTCTCTGTATTGTTTGATGCCAGGAATTGATCTTGCGAAAGCGCAGCAGAACCAGAGCCGCCTGAGCCGGAACTGCCTGACCCGGAACTTGTTGAAGCGAACCCACCGAATCCGGAACCACCAGAACCGGAACCGCCTGAGCCGGAACCGCCTGAGCCGGAACCACCTGAGCCGGAACCACCTGAGCCGGAACCACCTGAACCGGAACCACCTGAGCCGGAACCACCTGAGCCGGAACCCCCTGAACCGGAACCCCCTGAACCGGAACCCCCTGAACCGGAACCCCCTGAGCCGGAACCACCGGAACCACCGGAACCACCGGAACCACCGGAACCACCGGAACCACCGGAACCACCGGAACCGGAACCGGAACCGGAACCACCTGAGCCGGAACCACCTGAGCCGGAACCACCGGAGCCGGAACCACCGGAGCCGGAGCCGCCTGAACCGGAACCACCGGAGCCGGAACCACCGGAACCGGAACCACCGGAACCGGAACCACCTGAACCGGAACCGGAACCACCGGAGCCTGAGCCAGAGCCTGAGCCGGAACCGGAACCGGAACCACCGGAGCCGGAACCGGAACCACCTGAACCGGAACCGGAACCACCGGAGCCTGAGCCAGAGCCTGAGCCGGAACCGGAACCACCGGAGCCTGAGCCGGAACCACCCGAGCCTGAACCCGCTAGACTGGAACAACCGGAACTATCGGAGCCTGAATCACTGAAGCTACTGATCCCTGCTTTTAATTGATTGACTGAGTCACAGATGGTATCGCCGAGCTGGGTAAACCCCCCGATCAGACCAATGGATATCAGCACGCCTGCAAGGGCGTACTCAACAGTTGCGATGCCTGTTTGTTTGTGAATGTTCATATCCATTTTTTGAGGTCCTACTGTAAACGTGGCTTTACAGTGTGTAGATAAGCTTAGTAAGGAACTGAAGGAGGGGCAATTGAGTAAAACTTGAGTTGAGGACAAATTTACGCGGATAACGGCATTAACGGATAGACACTGCGGTAGTTGATCGGTAATATACACGCCGCGTTAGACGCATTGCGCCCGTAGCTCAGCTGGATAGAGTAGTAGGTTCCGATCCTATTGGTCGGGGGTTCGAATCCCTCCGGGCGCGCCACTTATATATTGCATCTAACGTTCTGATTCCATACGGAATGTACTCCCTGATCTGTCCGAGCGACGGGCGCATTGCATCTAACGCAACGTGTGAATATCAGGTTGGTCACAGTATGGTCACAGTGCCGGTATAGCTCAGTTGGTAGAGCAACTGACTTGTAATCAGTAGGTCCCGAGTTCGACTCTTGGTGCCGGCACCATTTTAGTTTTCTAAAGATTCAACTTTAGGAAGCAACCACTGCGGAGTGGTAGTTCAGTTGGTTAGAATACCTGCCTGTCACGCAGGGGGTCGCGGGTTCGAGTCCCGTCCATTCCGCCACTTTCTTAGCCGGTATAGCTCAGTTGGTAAAGCAACTGACTTGTAATCAGTAGGTCCCGAGTTCGACTCATAGTGCCGGCACCATTTATTTCCTCTATGTCATCCATATGACAGTGATTAGTTTGTTCCGGTCTCCTGTGAAGTTCTGCTTTTAGATTTACAATATTTTATATTCTCTAAAAATGTCTTGAACTTGCGATGAATTGTCAGAATATTTCCATACACAGAGCGGCAAATTGTTTTTTGACGTCTGGCGTACTGCCTTTCTTCGTCTACCAGACTTCCTCCCAGGCGGTCAGAGTTATCTGTCACCGGGTTTTCCGGAATAGACCAGATATCTAAATCTAATTCCCAGAAGTACTTTATATCTTCGTCAACCATTCGAAAAACTGAGCTGCGAGCTAAGAAATTTTCTGCACCTTCCCGTGAAATAAGATAGGCAACCATTCCTGCCCGTGGAGATTTATATTTTACAAGAGAGATTCCTTTTACCGTTTCTCGGTAAATGGGTTCCTTACATGTTTTTTTTGGTTGAAAATCAAACAGTTTGACAATATTTCTTGTGCCATTCAAAAGCTCCGGGGCTAATTCAACGCTTAGCTTGATAATGTCTGGTGTTACTATCTTGAAGTCATCTTCTAAAATCAAAGTGGCTTCATACGGGCTTTTAAGGAATTCTGCCATCGCTTTGCGGTGGCCTGCATATATTGCAATTTCAGCTTCAGTCAGTGGGCGCTTCATTAACCGACGATTGAGAGAAGGGCTATAGATTCTGTGTACTTCGTTATCAGAAGCAACATAGCCCATAACAATGCTAACAGGTATATCTGGTAAGAATTTCTCTAATTGTTGTTGAGCTGAGACAAGGCGAGCCTTTGGAGACTTACTGCAGGTTAAAACTTGGATAATAACCGAGTTTTTTCTTAGTTGAGGCGATATATTAAGGTTAGGATTTGACATGAAAAACCTCTACGCCGGGAAGTCCAATAGGTTTGATTCCCATCTCTCGGGCCAGATATCCAAATGCCTCCGTTTCGATTAGGTCTTTATAAGGAAGCTCTGGAAAAGTGATTCCGGCCCGGTGTATATCCGCATGAACGAGTAGTATGCAACCTCCGACTCCATGGAGAGGGACTCTATCGAGGTAACGAAGCTCATGAAGGTGGCGTCGGAACCAGTAATTAGCCGGTGGTTGAAACAGGCCGTACTGACAATGCTTGTAATACTCTGCTCTAGATGGTGTTCCTATTTCAAGAAAGCAGTTTTGGTCGAAACTAGCTTGTCCCTTATCGAGTACGCAGTTCGGAACCACTACTTTTTCATTTTCTGAGAGTAAACGATTTAATATTTCACTAGAGAAATGATTTATATCCACATCCAGCCAAAGTACAAAATCATCTTCGGCTTGTAGGGCCCTGTTCAACATCTCATTACGTACCTGAGCAATTGCTCCCCGACGTTGTCGTTGAACAGAGGGTTTCCAGCGTTTGTTGCGTGAAATATTATGACCGCTTGTTATTTTTAGCTGTACGACCTGCTTAAAGTCACTCCCGTATTTTCGACAAATATTTTCGATGATTTGTGATGACTCATCTACACTATGACCTTCACCGAATATCACTCTTAGTCTGTTCTTGGGATAATTTAAGCCCTGAATTAATGCAAAGTTTTTAGTAATAAATTCAGCACCATCTTTAACAGGTATGAATATGGCTACCTGAGGAGGCGCTTCTGATATTAATAAAGGTTTATTCAGCAAATCTCTGTTTATCTTAGATCTTGAGTTTTTTGCTTTGTAGGTAAGCCCTTTTAGCAGATTATATTTTAGCTGCCTTAGTCTGCCTATTTTCCGAGACCAGAGACTATTCTGCTTTTTATTGAACCAGCTTCCCTGCCAGTGATGAACTGATATCCTCTTATGGCCATATGCTCCAAATGGAGATGTTTGGTCAGTATTTCCGGTATTGTTGTATGGGCAAAATAGGTGGCTTGAATTAATTGAAATAGATTGCGGCTCTTGCCAGTGCTCGACGGCTGCGGACAGGAGAAGAGGTCCGGTGCTTTCAAGGACATCTCTGTGCGAATTCGATGCCATCAGGATACAGAGCCTAATGAGCTCTTTCCATAAAGGGTGTTCCGGAGGGCTGGCCATCGTACCGTTAAATAGTAATCTTGTTAGTCCTCGTAGTAGAGCAGGCTCCGCGTGTGCTACAGGCTCTTCACAAAGTATTACTCTGGTATCTCCGGCTATAGGTTCCAGAGAAGCGATACAGGTAGTGTCAATGTCCGCATATATGCCTCCATAATGACTTAGCAGGCAGTACCGAGCTAAGTCAGCCCTTTGTACGGCGTTTGGATAACTGTCATAGATTTCGATTAATTCTGGGAACTCATTTTTTATAAAATTACGCAGAGCGTCATCGGACCAGAATTTGTATTCCCACTGAGGATTATTTTCTATCCAGCTGTATGGATCGCCTTTTTCTTTTGTGACTGTATCAATGCTACTATGCCACGTCTGGTGAATTATTCTCGGAACTCCAACAGAAGAAAACGTTGACATGGCATTTGCTCAAATTGTTATTGAAAGCCCTTCGATGCAGCCGACAGGGGGGGAGATTCGAAATATTAGCATCCACGAAGCAATGCGTGCTATTTCGGAAACTAATTCTATAGCAATGGATGCTTTCAGTCAGCCGTATAAAAAAGGAAAGCGCATCGCGCGAACGGTCTTGTCTATTGATGATGTAACTATAACTTCGGTTGTTGATGCATTAAGGCTTATATCACCGACAGTTATCGTTCTTGAGGGGGTCGCTTTACTGCCACTTATCGAGCCATTGCGTTACGCATTTCCAACCACAAAGCTTGTAGTCGACTTTCATAATATTGAGCACCAATTACTTAGAGATATCGATAAGGCTCGTATCCCGAAATTATTGCGCTGCTTAACTCCTGTTTTCCATCGCAACGATTGGGAAGATGCTTATCAGGCAGATCTTAAAGCCGGTAGGCTTGCGGATGCTATTTGGGTTTGCTCAGCTGATGATGCAAAGTGTGCAAGAGACATGGGCATTAAAAGTCCAATATATGTTGTTCCTAACCCTGTTCCTAAATGGTGTGAAGCTCTTTCGGTCGCGGATCACGGCGATGTTTTTAATTTACTTTTTATCGGGCACTTGGGATACCCTCCGAATAAGGAAGCAGTTCGGTTTCTGGCTCGAAAGGTGTTTCCAGAAGTAAAGTCAGTACTGCCCGAGACAAAACTTATTATTTCAGGGAGGAATCCAGGGAAAACGATGAAAACTCTTATCCAACGCATGGAGGAAGCAATACTCATTCCTAATCCCAGTGAACTTTTACCTGTTTATAATAAGTCTAGCTGCCTCATTCTGCCTATATTTGAAGGTGGTGGTACTCGTATTAAAGTATTAGAAGCGCTTTCAGTTGGTCGCCCCATCATAGCTACTGAAAAAGCTGTTGAGGGTATAGGTTTAATTCCTGATATCCATTATTTGAAAGCCCAAACGTCAAAACAGTTTTGTGAACAGATATTTAGATTGCATGAAAACCCTGAGTTGGGTTTGTTGTTGCGTAATAATGGATCTGAACATATCGCTAAAAATTATAGTGCAGCTGCGCATTACAGAGCTGTTGAAAGTGGGCTCAAGTTACTGCTCTAAACTTTTAGAGTGCTCGAAAGGAAAAATGATCTCCGTACCGCTATAGCTCAGCTGGTAGAGCAACTGACTTGTAATCAGTAGGCCCCGACTTCGACTCTTGGTGGCGGCACCATTTATCAGGTTTCTTTATAGAAACCGACCACTGCGGAGTGGTAGTTCAGTTGGTTAGAATACCTGCCTGTCACGCAGGGGGTCGCGGGTTCGAGTCCCGTCCATTCCGCCACTTTTTTAAAAATTCTCCCAAGCCAAATTAGTACTCCTATGCCTGGAGGGTGTTAGCCAGGGTGCGTTGCTTGTCGTTCTCTATCATCTTCCCCCCTATTTTAAGTGGCAGTCTCATAACACAACATGGGTGACGGTTGCTGATTATTCATGATGCTTTTTAAAGAAGAGTTCTTCATGGTGTAGATGCAGTTTCCTATACTGAGCACAGGACCTATTTACTTGAAATACGTCATGATCCACGTTGTGGCCCTGCGTATTGGTGACGGATCCCCTAACAGCTAGAAGGGTGATTTGTTTTGGCTAGAGAGAGATCGCTATCGTCAGATCGGGCAAGCCGGTTACTAAAACTTGGCCGTCTTGCCGGGGGCATTGTCAGCGAGATGATCTATGAAGGTGCGAGCCAATTGGTGGCGGGGAAACAGCTCAGGGCCTTAGATCTGCTCCTGACCCCAGCCAATGCCAGGCATCTGGCGGAAAGGCTATCAGAGATGCGCGGTGCGGTGATGAAGGTTGGCCAGCTTCTTTCGATGGAAGCCGGAGATTATCTTCCTCCAGAGCTGACAGGTATTCTGGCCACGCTACGTGAGAATGCTTATTCAATGCCGCTGGGACAGGTGGCATTGGTACTGGAAAGTGCCTGGGGCAGGGGCTGGGAAGATGATTTCGAACGATTCTCTTTTACCCCTCTTGCGGCGGCATCAATCGGTCAGGTACACGAAGCCAGAACTAAAGATGGTCAGCATCTGGCAATAAAGATTCAGTATCCTGGGGTTCGCGATAGTATCGATAGCGACGTTAATAACGTTGCAACGCTCTTCAAACTCCTGCGGCTGGTGCCAAAGGACTATAATATCTCGCCACTGCTTGAAGAGGCTAAGCACCAACTGCACCGGGAAGCAGATTATTACGCTGAAGCCGGCAGTATTGCAGAGTATCACCGTTGTATCGGCGATGATTCCGGCTTCGAGCTTCCTTCGGTAGATAGTTCACGAAGCACAGCTGAAGTGCTCACCATGTCGTTCGTCCCGGGTGTCCCGATCGAAACCCTTGCCAGCGCACCGAGTCAGGTTCGCAATCAAATAGCCACACGGCTGCTGGCCCTGGTGTTAAAGGAAGTATTCGAATGGGGGCTGGTGCAGACCGACGCTAATTTCGGCAACTACCGTTACCAACCGGATCAGGACCGTATTGGGCTTCTGGATTTCGGCGCAACACGGCGTTATTCAAGTGACTTTATTGCAGCGCTACGTCAATTGATGGGGGCTGCGCGCAGGGATGATCTTTCTGCCATCGAAACCCATGCCACAAAACTGGGCTATCTACGAGCCGATGAGCTAAAACCATATCGCCAGGGGTTGTGCGAGATGATCCGTACCGTTGCAGAGCCCATGCGACAGCAGGGGCCATTCGATTTTGGCCGCTCTGACCTATCGCAACGGGTCGCAGATCAGGCAATATCCTTGCGGCTGCATCAGCGTTACATGCACCTGCCGCCCACCGATCTGCTCTTTCTGCACCGTAAATTTGGAGGCACCTATCTGCTGTGTGCCCGCTTGCGTGCGCAGGTCGACATAGGCGCTCTGATCACCCCTTACATCAACTAGTCGCGATGCTTGTGCCATTGAGCGTTTGATTTGAACTGATTTTTCAGCGAATCAGAATTGGCCGGACTGCTCCGCTTTTTCCAGGAGACTCAAAAGCCGGGAATGGGCCTGGGTCTGTTGCGAACTTTTATCCCGGCACCAAGCGCTTAAGGTAACCAGGAAAATGCCTGTCAGTACGATCTCCTCAATCTGCCTGCGTCGTCCGCCCGTATGGAGCCCGGCCATATCACGCCATAGCTGGACCAGACGTGACAGATCAAAGATCATGGGCACCCAATGGTGAATATGTGGCGGATGTAGCTTCGATTTTAACATCTGAGCGGTCACTCTCTGGTAGGGCGCCAGGGTTTCAAACCAGCGCCAGATTATCTGTTCCAGGCGCGTCTTGACGGGTAAGTTATCGACACCTTCAACACCCGGTGTAAGCATGGATTCGAGTGCCTGTGCAAACCAGGCATCGGCTATTGAGTTGGTATCGGCAAAGTGAATGTAAATCTCGTTTACCGAGGTGTCGCAACGATCCGCCAACTCCACAAGGCTGAGGTCGTACCAGTTGTCCTGTTCCTGCGCCAGATCTAATGCGGTATTGAGTATATGACTGGCGTCCAAAGCCTTTGGCTTATGCTGTGCATCATTCATAACATTGTTCATAGCTCGGAATAGGTGTAGCTGGATGATCCCTCTGTGGACAACAATCTACACCTGTATCGTATTCCACCGGAGGTGGTGTTTTTATAAACATCGACTGTTAAATAGTATAGGGCAGCAACTAACTTAAAGGGGTAAGGGACGCCGATTAGGTTGATATATAACTTATGATAGATAGGTGCAGACCAGTAATCGGCAACGCCCATGTTCCATGGACCGATCATGGCTAACACTAAACCGGGCATTGCCTTACGTCGGGGGACTTTATTGTCTCTTCCCTGGGGCTTTTGCGATCCCTCCGGGTGCGTCACTTATTAAATGCATTTAACGTTCTGATTCCATACGGAGTTTACCACCCTGAACCGTCCGAGCGATGGGCGCATTCTTCCAATGCAACGTGTGAATATCAGGTTGGTCACAGTGACGGTATAGCTCAGATGCTAGAGCAACTGACTTGTAATCAGTAGGTCCCGAGTTCGGCTCCTGGTGCCGGCAGCATTCTTTCTGAAGCTTAAACATAGCGTCACACTAAAATACCAAGCCATTTTCGATAAACCAGGGGTCACTCTTTCGTTAGTGAGTGTCTTCTCATTTCACAGTGACTATTGATTTCAAAGGCAGTGATTTCAAAGCCCTGCACTAGGGTGTCTTGATTTCCAGGGCAATCGGGCGGTGATCTGAAACGGTCAGATCCAAAACCTGAGTTTTGATTACCTGCAGGTTGTCCGATACCAGAATATGATCGAAGGCGTGCACTGGCCGCCAACTGGGATAGGTTGGAAGGTGCTTCTCTGGCGGCTTCAAGTTACTGTCCAGGAAAGCTTTATGCTCCAACAGATCATCGTGATGGCAGTTCAGATCCCCCATTACAACCACCGATGGGTGATCGCCAATCAGTTCGCGAATATAAGTCAGTTGCCGACATCGGGAACGGCTGCCTAAGGATAGATGCAGGAGAATTAACAGGAGCTGGTGGGGTGGTTGTCCAAGTCTGACGATAATGGCTCCGCGACCAGGCATTAAACCGGGTAAACGGTGGTCCTCAATACTGTATGGCCGTAGTCGGGACAGCAGGCCGTTACTGTGTTGGGCAAGCTTACCGAGGTTGCGGTTAAGTTGCTGATACCAATAAGGGAAGTGGGCAGCCTGGGCCAGGTAGTGAACCTGATTGGTATAGCCACTCCGGAAACTTCCGCCATCGACCTCTTGCAGAGCCACCAGATCGTAGCCCTGGATTACCTGTGCAATATTGTCCAGGGTACGATGCCGCTTGGAGTGGGGGAGTAGGTGTTGCCAGCTACGGGTCATATAATGGTGCAGAGCCTGAGTATGAATACCTACTTGAATATTGAAACTGAGTAGCTTGAGCGAGGTCGGCTCAACTGTCTGATGCTCAACGGTTGGCAGGTGGTGTATCAGCGCTTCAAAGGAGGAGTGCTTGAGTTGCTGCTGTCGCATGCCAGTTCCCCGGTTCGCTGATGGGCATTTCTGAGTGTGGTTGTTTAAAGCGCTTTCTGAGATTATCTGATAGTTACAGTCTGGCACCTTGTTGCAGCTAGTGCCGTGTTTTCTTTTTGTTTTGTTTAGTGCTGAAACTGGCATTGTCTACGCATACTAAATAAGCAATCTCTTCGTTGATGCTGATAATCAGATCGGGAATACTATGAAAAAAAAACTGCGTCGGCTGTGGGCGTGGTCGATTTTCAGTACCTGAAAAAATGTTCTCAATATTTATTCTTACAGCAATAGCCTGGATGAAACTCAGAAGAAATCCGTTTGTTATCCTTCGGGTGATTGTGCACAATTTCTGTGGATAACTGTGTGTGAACGCTATGGGTTGTTCTCCCTGACTAGCGGTATATGGGTCCTTCGGCAGGGTGCAGAAAGTTTGATCGGACAGTATTAGTCCATTTAAAGAGTAGTGTTGGTGATCGCATGCTCTGAGTAGGTCCGGGATACGATTCTTGGTGCCGGTTCCATTTTCTGGTTATTCGGATTCATCTCTCACTTATCTGCGTTAGCTGTCACGCTAAGTCTGCCGTTCAGCGCCTTGCTAAGATCAATCTTCAAGCGGTCCCCGCTCCAGCCATGGACATTATCCCTGGCTTCTATGTAGAGGAGTCGGCTGGCTGCAGGAATCTCAATATTTGTCAGGCTGCGGGTGAATGGCTGTTCGTTGACATGGGGGTGATGCAGTACTCGGTTGCCTATAGCAGCGTCTGAGCTATCGACTACTCGCCAGTTGTCTGCGTAATGTTCCCAGCCTGAGTCCTGATGTTTCAGCGTAACACTAATAGTCCATTGGTTATCGTGAAGGCGATTAAGTTGAGCGGCTAATATTTTTACTTCGCCGGCATTTACCGGTATCCAGGCAGTTACCAATAGGAAGAATAGTAACCCGCTTTCCTTAAAAATATTCGTCATAATAGTCGGCATCAATTAACGGTTTAAGTAAAATAGAACAATATCTGGAAAGGATAGAGCAGGACTGCTAATTATTGAATTGGATTGGTACTGAAGGCGCGATATTGGAGTAGTTTTTTTTTAAGGTAAACCGCAACTACAAACTTCTGCGGCTATTCGGTGTATCAGGCTGTTTTTTTGCTTGCTGAACGCGTTGCTGTTTCTTCAACAACACTCCACTGATGGGGAACGTGGGACAGGCGTATCAGGTAGTGACAAGCTTTACATTCATAAATGGTATCGTTATACACATGGTTACGCTCAACCAGATTTTCATGCAAATTGATTAGTTGTCGGTGAAGCAATAAAAAGCAGTCGCTACATAAGTGGGGATTATCCATCTCAGTGGCTCTCCTTTATCTTTCTTGAAGCACAGGAGTTGTGCTAAATGACAGCATAATTTAATTAGTATTGCTTTGGAACAAAAAATGACCAGTGATGCTCGTTGGTGTTGCGCGATTTTGACTCGCTGGATTCTCAACCAGAGTTATTTTTAGAATCATAAAATTTATGGTGGCTGTAAAAGGCTGCCTGCTTCAGGAATTGCCTTGTGGTAAAAAATGAACTGGATCGGTTTGCGATCATCTTGCTGGTTATCCTCTGTGCCATCTGGGGATGTCAGCAGGTCGCTATCAAGTGGGCGCTGGTTGCTGTTCCGCCATTGCTGCAGGCAGGTTTACGTTCACTGATAGCGGTTGTGCTTTTAATGTTGTGGATGCTCTGGAAGGGAGAGAAGCCCTGGAGTAAAGATGGCGGGGGCTGGTGGGGTGTATTGGCCGGGGTATTGTTTGCTGGCGAATTCCAGATGCTCTACTGGGGGCTGGAATATACATCGGCTTCCCGGGCTGCGGTGTTTCTCTATACGTCCCCCTTTGTTGTCGCCTTAGGTGCGCACTTTCTGCTGCCGGGCGAGGCGTTGACTAAGTTGCGTATATTAGGTCTGGTGATCGCTTTTTCAGGCATTGTACTGGCTTTCTATAATGGCTCGAGCACAGGTGGTAAACAGCTCTATGGCGATCTGATGGTGCTGCTGGGGGCTGTTTTCTGGGGTTGTACTACCCTGGTTATTAAAGCTTCACCGCAACGCCATCTCAGCGCAGAAAAAGTTCTGTTTTATCAGTTAGCAGTATCTGCTCTGTTATTACCATTAGGCTCGTGGTTACTGGCGGAGCCGGCTATCGGGGATATATCTGCGACGGTGGTGGGCTCTGTACTGTATCAATCCGTGGTCGTTGCGTTTATCTCCTATACCGCATGGTTCTGGCTGGTACGGGAATATCCGGCATCAAAAGTAGCCGCGTTCGGTTTTCTGAGCCCGATGTTTGGTGTGCTGGCCGGTTATTTTCTACTGCAGGAACAGATTAACCAGAGCTTTATGATTGCATTGCTCCTGGTGCTTGGCGGCATCTGGCTGGTTAACCGCCCGCGACCGGCATTAGCGGACAATTAGGCCACATTCACCATCGGATAACTGAACCTGAGTGACCGGCGAGTCAGGGTCTTTAGGTGCCCAGCTCAGGCGCAGTGTCGATGCACCGGATTCAGTGATGGATATGAGTTTTTGAATGCCGAGTTCTGCCTGCGTTTGTACTGGTCCAGTCCCTTGCGAGACAATATTAGCTGTACATTGGACATTGACCCTGGAGGGTGTTGTGCATTCGGAATTCAGGAAAAAATTTAACAGGATATCGCAAGATTCGTAGCCCATCGTCTGCAGGTTCTTACGGCAGGTTTTGCTCTGACCGATAAGCTCGATCCGGGTATTATTATGGTTTGCGGAGCATAGTGCCGGTGTATCAGTATTTTTAATTGTTATAGGTACTTCAGGTACTTCTGGTTCCGATGTTTCTGCTTCTGGAGTTACAGTAGTTGCCGGTTTTGAGCTTGATTGGTCGAAGCTCTGTTCAGCCGGAGATTGTAATACTGGTGTTCGGGACAGGACGTTTACATAGTGAATCGAAATAAAGCCTCGTTTGTCGTCCAGTTTGATCCAGTCCTGCAGGCCGGTAGTGGTAACTGTTAGCCGTTCTCCTTGCTGTAATACCTCGACTACAGGGCTCGTGGTTGAGGTTGTTTGCCGGACATTGAGAACGCTGGGGCGAATTTCAACTTCCAGCCTGTCAGCAGCCGCTGCAGATCCAGAGAGGACTGCTAGCAGAAGTAAAAGATATTGAGCTGTTTTATTAGGGCTGGGTGTAGTATTCAGAAACTTAGAATTCAGAAGCATAGTATTCAGAAACAGACCGGGTTAATTTTATCGTTATTGTCAGATTCCTTCTGCCTTGAAGGTTATCGAGTCCCTGAACCTTTCTGAGGGATCAGAATATTTAGAGCTGCGGATAGCGTCAATATTTATATACCTAAATTGGGAATAATTGACTGTAAATAGATGAGGATCAGGTATTTACAGTGCTATTGTTAGGCTTGTTCCGGTTCCTGTTTATCGAAGCCGGAGCTAACCGGCGTTTGTAAGATCGAATATTATAGGGGGCTTCTGTGAACAAAATGATAGAAGACGATCTGCTGCAGGGCGGACAAGTGCTGATGGCTCGACAGCCGATATTTAATAAAAATCAGGATGTTGAGGGCTATAGCCTGATGTATCGCTCGGATGATGGCTCGCTGCCGGAAAAGTTTACCGATGAACAGGCTACCTCCTCCGTTATCCTGAATACCTATGCTCTAGGTAGTCAGAATGGTGAGGCTCGGCAACTACCCTGCTACATTAAACTGACTGAGAGTATGCTCTTATCCGGATCCATTCCATCTCTGCCTAAAGAACATTTTGTCTTTGAACTGCTGCGGGAAGATGGCATATCTAAAGATTTGGTAAAGACAGCCAAAGAATTGAAGCATCAGGGCTATCGTTTTGCGCTGAATCACTTTACGGGCGATAAGGGCCAGACGGTGCTGCTGGATGCGGTCCATACCGTAAAAATAGATATTCAGCAGCACAGTGAAGCTGAATTGAAGCAGATGGTTACCTTTGTCCGGCCTTATCATGTCGATATTCTGGCGGATAAGGTTGAAACTCAGGAGGAGTTTCGACGCTGCATTGAATTGGGCTTTAATCTTTTTGAGGGATATTTCCTGTGCCGGCCTGTGGATATTAAAGGCAAAACATTTGGCAGCTCGAAAGCGCTTATAATGGAGCTGTTAGCCGAGCTCAATAATCCCAATGCGACGGTTGAGTCAGTCGAGCAGATCGTGATCAATGATCCGATGATGGCGTATAAAATACTCCGCCTGGTCAATTCTGCAGCATTCAGTACGCCAAAGCAGATTGAATCGCTTTCCCACGCGATAGCGCTGATCGGAATGGAGCAGGTAAAGAAATGGGCAACACTGTTTCTCCTCAGCGGCCAGTCGGGTAAACCGGTTGAGCTGACCCGGATGATGCTTACCCGGGGGCGGATGTGTGAGCTGCTGGCGGAAATGCTGAACTATGAGAATCCGATCAACTTCTTTATCGTCGGCTTGTTGTCGCAACTGGATGCGATGATGGATATGCCGATGACCGATCTGCTGGATCAGGTACCACTGAACGATGATATTAAAGAGGCCATTCTGACCCGGAGTAATCCTATGGGCAATATCCTGCATGAAGTAGCAACTTACGAACAGGGGGAGTGGGATCAGCTTAAAGGACTGCTCGAAAAACCTTACTATGAAGTTGCTTATCGACATAGCCTGCAATGGGCCCAACAGGTTCTGGAATCGTTGCAGGAATAAATTTGATCAGTACTGTTAGCGCACCGCAATTGCGGTGCGTTTTTCTTTTAGTAAGGTGAATAGAATTGGCCAACTGGTTACCACAATTATTATCGTTACAGGATGTAGTGCTGCTGATTTTGACCAGTGCTCTGACCTCAATGATGACAGCGGCGATGGGTATAGGTGGCGGGGTGCTGTTACTGGCCGTGATGGCTTCAATCGTGCCTGTCGCTGCGCTTATACCGGTACACGGCCTGGTGCAGTTTGGCTCCAATTCTAACCGGGCGCTGTTAACCCGGCGCTATATCGACTGGTCACTGGTTAAATTGTTTATGCTGGGCGGGGTCATCGGTGCGCTCATCGCTGGGGTTATTGTTGTTCAGTTGCCGTTGGCGGTTATTCAGTTATCGGTTGCAGGCTTTATTCTGCTGTTGGTATGGGGGCCGAAACTGGCCAAGCATGAGGTTTCTCCAACGGGGCTTATCAGTGCCGGAGCTGTGACTACACTGATCTCAATGTTTGTCGGCGCGACGGGGCCGCTGGTTGCTGCTTTTGTACATCGGCTGGGTTTTGAAAAATACCGTACAGTCGCTACATTTGCTGCCTGTATGAGTTTTCAACATCTGTTGAAACTGTTGGTATTTGGCTGGATAGGCTTTGCTTTTATCGACTGGCTGCCGCTTATCATCGCGATGATTATCAGTGGCTTTATGGGCACCTGGATCGGCTTACATCTGCTGCAGAAAATTCCCCCGGAAAAGTTTCAGATAGTGTTCAAACTGACCGTTTCGGTACTGGCATTGCGCCTGATCTGGCAAGTATTTATGAGCTGAGTCAGATCCTGAGGGTAAAGACTAAAAAGGCAGCCAGTGGCTGCCTTTTTAACGAGCGTTTAAAGTCTGAGCTAAAAGGTTAGTCCAGTTGCGACAGGTCGCGAACGGCACCCATATCGGCTGATGTAGCCAGTTTAGCGTAGGCTTTCAGTGCCGCTGTGACTTTACGTGGGCGCTCTTCTACTGGTTTCCAGCCCAGAGCATCCTGCTCTGTGCGACGTTGCGCCAGTTCTTCATCAGACAGCAGTACATCAATTGTCCGGTTCGGGATATCGATACGTATCTTATCACCGTTGCGGACCAGACCAATCGCTCCACCGGCGGCCGCTTCCGGAGAAACGTGACCGATAGACAGGCCGGAAGTACCGCCAGAGAACCGACCATCAGTCAGCAATGCGCAGGCTTTACCCAGACCTTTGGATTTGATGTAAGAGGTCGGGTATAACATCTCCTGCATACCCGGGCCGCCTTTCGGGCCTTCGTAACGAACTATGACCACGTCGCCAGCTTTCACCTTATCGTCGAGAATGTTCGCCACGGCTTCATCCTGAGACTCGGTAATATGGGCGGAGCCTTCGAATACCAGGATCGAATCATCGACACCGGCGGTTTTAACAACACAGCCGTCCAGAGCGATATTGCCGCGTAGAACCGCCAGACCACCTTCAAGTGAGAATGCGTTTTCCAGCGAACGGATACAGCCTTTGGCACGATCACCGTCCAGCGTTGGCCAGCGCGTTGCCTGGCTGAAAGCTACCTGAGTCGGAATGCCGGCAGGGCCAGCTTTATAGAATTCCATAACCTCTGGCGTTGGGTTACGCATGATATCCCACTTATCCAAAGCGTCCTTCATCGTTGGCGCATGGACGGTAGGCAGATCGGTATGCAGATTACCGGCACGATCCAGTTCGCCCAGAATACCCATGATGCCACCGGCACGGTGCACATCTTCGATATGATATTCCGGTGTATTCGGTGCGACCTTACACAGCTGCGGTACAACTCTGGATAGACGGTCGATATCTTCCATGGTGAAGTCGATCTCGGCTTCCTGTGCGATAGCCAGCAGGTGCAGGATCGTATTAGTTGACCCGCCCATGGCGATATCCAGAGTCATCGCATTTTCGAATGCTTTGAAACCGATTGAACGCGGTAGCAGAGCATAATCATCTTGCTCGTAGTGACGCTTGGCCATCTCAACAATGCTACGGCCTGCCTGCAGGAACAGCTCTTTACGATCGGCATGGGTTGCTACGACGGTGCCGTTTCCTGGTAATGCCAGGCCGAGTGCTTCCGCCAGGCAGTTCATTGAGTTTGCCGTGAACATGCCCGAGCAAGAGCCACAGGTCGGACAGGCAGAGCGTTCGACTTCGTCGACCAGCTCGTCAGACGCATCCGGATCTACCGCCAGCACCATCGCATCGACCAGATCCAGCTTATGCTCGGATAGTTTAGTCTTGCCGGCTTCCATCGGGCCACCGGAAACGAAGATGACCGGAATGTTGAGGCGCATAGCGGCCATCAGCATTCCCGGTGTGATTTTGTCGCAGTTAGAGATACATACCAGGGCATCGGCGCAGTGCGCGTTAACCATATACTCAACTGAATCTGCGATAAGATCCCGCGATGGCAGAGAGTAGAGCATGCCGTCGTGACCCATCGCGATACCGTCATCGATCGCAATTGTATTGAATTCTTTTGCCACACCGCCGGCTTTTTCAATCTCGCGGGCGACCAATTGGCCCATGTCTTTCAGATGGACGTGGCCCGGTACAAACTGGGTGAAAGAGTTGGCAATAGCGATAATAGGCTTCTGGAAATCATCATCCTTCATACCGGTGGCGCGCCATAGTGCACGGGCACCTGCCATGTTGCGACCTGCGGTGGAGGTCTTGGAGCGATATTGTGGCATGCACAGATCCTCAACGACTTAACTGGGTTTATTTCAGACCGCGAATTATATCAGAAACTGCATTGCTGAATGTTGAAATATTCACCTTGGCCCAAGGTTTACTATGGAACCGATATAGGAGCGCGTATGATTAGCGGTTGAACAATCTGTGGAGAGTAAAATGGCTGTGGATAAAAAACAGATCCGAGCGGATCGCTGGCTGAAAATGATGATGCGTACCGGGGTGCCGGTGGCTATCGTCAGTATCCTGTTTCTCTGGCTGGGACATTTCTTTGAAAGCCAGGCTTTTGGTAGCGTGTTCGTAGTAACTATGCCGATCGCCCTGGTCTTTGGTTTTGCCTATAACCTGCGTTATGTCATGCTGGCTGTGCGCGCGCAACGTGAAGAGAACAATACACCGCCAGCCAATGACTGAACGAGTAAATGAGCTACAACAGCTTACCGAGCGCTTTCCGATACTGACTGAACTGGATCAGATCGGGCATCTTATTCTGAGCCGGGCGCGAAAGGTGGTGCTGCCAGCTAATCAGATAGTATTCCATCAGGGTGACAGCTGCGCCAATTACATTATTGTTGTTTCCGGCACAGTTAAAGTTCTGGGGCGTAGTCCTTCCGGGCGTGAAATTATCCTCTATCGGATCGAACAGCAGGGCTCCTGTGTCCTGACTACATCTTGTCTGCTCGGCGGTGAGCAGTACCCGGCGGAAGGCATTACCGAGACTGAAGTCACCGCCTATCTTATATCGCAGATTGACTTTCAGCAGGCTCTGGCTGAATCTGCTCAGCTGCGCAGTTTCATTTTCGACTCCTATGGAGAACGTTTGGCGCGGATGATCGGGCTGGTGCAGGAGATCGCCTTCGAGCGGATCGAAAAGCGCCTGGCGCGTTATCTGATCGATCATGCGGGTAGTGGTTTTGTGCTGTTGCGATCGCATCAGGAGATAGCCGATGAGCTTGGTACCGCACGTGAAGTCGTCAGCCGGCAGCTTAAAAGTTTTGAGCAGAAGGAATGGCTGGCGCTGAGCCGAAATCAGGTGATGTTCCTCAATAAAGAAGCGATAGCCGTCATCGCTAAAGGTTAATTACTGAGAAAACTCTCTACTGTGTGACTTTGTCACAGACGCAGCTCTCAGAACTCCCGATAATTGGCTCATCACTGATTAGTCGAGGGTTGGGAAAATGGAAAACAATATTGGCTCTGTGGATAAAGTGCTACGGATATTGGTTGGACTGGTACTGATCGTATTGGTCTTTGTCGGCCCGCAAACAGTATGGGGCTGGGTCGGTGTGCCGGTAATACTGATCGCTCTGTTTGGCTGGTGTCCGCTGTATAAAGTATTGGGCATCAGCAGCTGTAAGAAGTGTGCCGCTGAATAGCCTTGTTCAATAAATGAAAAAAAGCCCGTCAGCTATGCTGCGGGCTTTTTGGGTTTGTAGTATTTACATCCAGTTTGCAGCCAGATCTGGAGCGAGTACTGCGGCGTCTGCAGGATCTACTACAGAACCCACGCCGCTTGGTACAGCAAAGCTGGCCATCGCGGTGACCAGCGCTTCGACACCTGCTGTATCAATAGTAGAGCTGTTGCCGATCATAATCTGTTCGATTTTGAAATCGCCGGAGGCTTCAAACCAGTTCAGTACTTTTACCTGATCATCACTACCGACAACGTTAATAAGCAGGTCATCATTCTGTTGTGAGAACCACATATCGGCTACATCAGTAACACCACCAAAAACAAACTCGTCTGACGTACCGCTGGAGTCGGTGACAAAGTCGGAACCGTCGCCGACAGCAAAGGTATATTTGTCATCGCCACTGGCGCCTTTCAGACGGTCGGTACCAGTACCTCCGACCAGCGTATCATCACCCAGGCCACCATCAATCAGATCGTTGCCCTGGCCGCCAACCAGCAGGTCGTTACCAAAGCCACCCAGCATACGGTCATTACCAACATTGCCATACATAGTATCGGCACCGTTGCCGCCCTTCATCAGGTCTTTACCGTCGCCACCCCACATAGTGTCATCGCCAGCGCCGCCTTCCATGATATCGTCACCAGCACCGCCACCCATTGTGTCGTTACCTTCGCCGCCATAAAGGGTGTCATTGCCGTCGGCAGCAAATACCCGGTCATCGCCTTCGCCGCCATCCAGTATGTCATCACCGAAGCCACCGATCAGCAGGTCGTTACCGTTACCGCCATTGAGGATATCGTTATCGGCGCCACCGTTGAGACGATCAGCACCTTCACCACCATTCAGGGTATCAGTGCCGAGCCCGCCGTTGAGGCGATCATCACCATCGCCACCGCTAAGAGTATCGTTACCGTTGTTGCCATTAAGCAGGTCATCACCTGCTCCGCCATCAACGGTGTCGTCACCCGCGGCAGCAACAACAGTATCGTTGCCGTCACCCGCAGTGATAGTATCGTCGCCAGCCAGTGCTTTAATGAAATCCGGCTCTGAAGTGCCTACAAGAGTATCGTTGTCAGAAGTGCCAGTAATTGTAGCCATAGTAAAACTCCCTGTTTATAAATCGCCGCAGAAGAAACTGAAGCGGATAGTTCATCCTTGATTAATATGTGACTGCCACAGTAAAAATAGCAGTGCTGTATATTATTTGAGCGTATTCTAGAACAAATTAACCTGTTCATGAATTAATTTGAATGCTTATTTCTTATTTTCTTGAAAAAGCATTTGAAATGTAGTGTTTTTTGCTAAAAACAAGTTCAGCCATGATTCAGTCGCCAGCCCCGACAATTGATTCCAGAATTCAGCACTATTCTGAATCCGAGGAGAGGCGAAATGAAAAAAATTATTACTGTTGCCGTCCTGGCATTAGGTCTGTCAGTTTCGATCGCACAGGCCGGTTCGCATTATGATAAGCGACACAATAGCCACCGTGATTTTGCCAAAGTTGTTGGTGTAAAGCCGATCGTTGTGCAATCAGAGCGTAGGATTCCCCACCGTGAATGCTGGGATGAAGAGGTTAGCTATGAGCAGTCCCGACAGCGGAGGAACTCCTATACAGCACCGATTCTGGGCGGAATAATTGGCGGAGCTATTGGCAACGAGCTGGGACATAACAAGAGCAATAAACGGGTTGGCGCGGCAGTAGGTGCCGTATTGGGGGCGTCTATTGGCCATGATATTACCCGGGATAGTGCCTATAGTGGGGATAGAGTGCGCTATCGCACTGAAACCCGTTGTAGCGTTCAACACGATGTTGAGTATTATGAACGGATAACCGGTTATAACGTAACCTATCGCTATCGGGGGCGCACTTATCATACTCGTATGGATCAACATCCGGGTAAGCGCATCAGGGTCAGGGTGAACGTAGTGCCGGTCTCCTGAATACTGTCTTGTAAGGTGATTATTGATGTTAAAAGCTCTGCTTAAATTAGTTCGGCCGATGGGGTTTTTTATGCTCATCATTGGCGCATCCCAGGCGTCTTCAGTGGCATCGGCAGAGCTGAATACAAGCTTGTTTACTTCCCCTTTAGTTTTGGCAGAAGCGGGCATCAGTCTGCAAAGTGCGGCCAGTAAAGCCCGGGCCAAGCATGGCGGTAAGGTGGTCAAGGCAGAAACAGTATCTAAGGGGGGGCATCAGATACACCAGATTAGGCTGGTCAAAGAGGGGCGGGTCAAAACTGTCAGGATAGATGCCACTACAGGCATTGAGATAGCACGTTAAGATATGCGGCAGGCTGCATAGCAAGGAGTAGTAAATGAAATTACTGGTAATTGAAGATGATGCTGATCTGAGACGGCAGCTGGTGACCGGATTGACGGGTGGTGGTTATACCGTTGAAGAGGCGAGCGATGGCGAAGAAGGGCTCTATCTTGGCTCAGAATTTCCGTATGACCTGGCGATTATAGATCTTGGCTTACCAAAGCTGTCAGGGGTCGAAGTGATCAGGAAATTGCGAAAGGCGAATATCAATTTTCCGATTATTATTCTGACCGCCCGTGGGGATTGGCAGGATAAAGTGGAGGGCCTGGAAGCCGGTGCTGATGATTATCTGGTGAAGCCTTTTCACATGGAAGAGTTGATGGCCCGTCTGAATGCTTTATTACGCAGAGCTGCAGGCCATGCCACGCCGATGCTTGTTTTTGGTCCGGTTACGCTGGATAGCAGCGGCCGCAATGTGTTTGTCAATGATGAGCCAGTTAAACTGACCAGCTATGAATACCGCACCCTGGAATATCTGATGCTGAATGCCGGCAAAGTAATCTCCAAAACGGAGCTGACTGAACATCTCTATCATCAGGATTTTGACCGCGACAGTAATGTACTGGAAGTGTTTATCCGCCGTTTACGGCAGAAACTGGATCCGGATCAGGTGCTGCAACCGATCGCTACTGTTAGGGGACTGGGGTATCGCTTTGATCTGGCATCGGGGGATAGTCTCAGCAAATGATGCCCAATGCGCTTCGGGCCCGACTCCTGTTGGCATCATTGCTTCTGTTACCGGTATTCTTCGGGCTTACCGGGTTTGCTCTACAGCAAGCTTTTCATCATAGCCTCGAAGCGGCCGAAGAGGAGCGCCTCAAACTCCAGGTATATTTGATTCTGGGTGCAGCTGAACTTGATGGTGATCAGATAATGATCCCTGATACGCTGCAAGAGCCCCGCTATGCGCAGCTTGAATCAGGCTTATATGGAGTGTTGCACGGCAGTAACCAGCGGCTGATCTGGCGCTCGGGTTCCAGCACCCTGATTGCTGATGAACTGTTGCAGCAGTTAGCTGAAGCTGAGCTGGGAACCGGTGAATCGAGCTTCTATGAACTGCCGGCACAAGCACTGTTTGTCTATCAGTTTGCCCTGATCTGGGAGATCAATGGCAATGAACAACACTACCTGTTCACGGTGCTGGAATCGAACAGTTCGGTCAGGGCGGAGCAAAAAGCGTTTAATACCCGTTTGTGGGGCTGGTTGGGGGCTGCAATTTTCCTGTTCCTGTTGGTGGAAACATTGTTGATCAGCTGGGGCTTGAAGCCGCTTACCCGTCTGGCTAAAGACCTCAAACGGATAGAGCAGGGGCAGAGCGATCACCTTACCGGTGAGTATCCGACGGAAGTGCAGGCGGTAACCGATAATCTTAATCTTCTGATCGATAATGAGCGCCAGCAACGGGAACGATATCGTAATACCCTGGGGGATCTGGCGCATAGTCTGAAAACTCCCCTGGCCGTTGTTCGAGGGGCGAAAGAGGAAACTCTCAGTTTTGATCAATACCAGGCATTGATAACTGACCAGGCTGCGAGGATGGAACAGATTGTGCAGTATCAGCTGGCCCGGGCGGTAAAAAGTCAGGGCCGGACTTTAGCTAAGCGCGTTCCAGTGGCACCAATTGTCGAGCGGATGGTTGGTGCGTTACAGAAAGTGTATCGGGATAAGGCGATTGATGTTCAGTTAGCCCTGGAAGGCGGTTATCAGCTGGCTGCTGACGAGCGGGATCTGATGGAACTGATCGGAAATATCCTTGAGAATGCATTCAAATATGGTTGTTCTCAGGTATCTGTAGGCTTGAGTCATGGTAAAGGTATGCTGCATATTGAAATAGCCGACGATGGCGCGGGAGTATCGCTGGCGCAGCGGCAAACTATTCTCAAGCGTGGTCAGCGGGCTGATACATCAGCCCCGGGGCAGGGGATTGGCTTGTCGGTTGCGGTGGATATCCTGAGTAGTTACGACGGCGAACTGGATGTTTCCGAATCTGATCTCGGTGGAGCACTGTTTACTGTCAGCTTGCCACTGCATTGAAAAATCAGCCGTCGTTGAGTTGCTTAATTCGTTCTGAAGTCGCCGGATGGCTGGATAGCCAGGCCGGTGGCTGATCATCCGGTTCGCCGCTCAGGCGTTTGAGCATAGTAACCAGATGCTGAGGATCTTTTCCCTGTTCGATAAGCAGGGTCTTGGCAAACAGGTCGGCCTCCAACTCGAAACCTCTGGAATAATGGCTCTCGACCAGAATAGTCGGTAAGGCCGCTAACAGGGTGCTTGCGGTCGCCATATCCCCGGTGATCGAGATCAGCAGCAGTGGCAGGGCGCTGCTTTGCAATACTGTGCGCAGTCCGTGACGTTGATTTACATGTCCAAGTTCATGGGCCATTACAGCCTCAAGTTCAGCATCATTCCCGGCCAGTGTGACCAGTTGGTCGGTGATGATAATGTCCCCCGAAGGCAGTGCAAATGCGTTGGCGCCGACTTTTCCTCCATCGCGCAGATGCAGTCGGTATTCAAATTCATCATCTCTCAGGCTGACCAAGTGTTCGAACTGTAATGTGATGCGGTCACTTTGCTTGCTGTCCAGGCTGGATTCGTCGAACACGTATCGGTCCAGTGTCTCTAGTGTATGCCGGGCAATCTGTTGATTAGTACTGACAGGAAGTTGAAAGGCGACCTGCTTTGCAAGTCCGGGTAAGCCGTATTGCACTCCCCACCAGACGAACAACATGACCGCACATACTGAAATGATTACGAAACGTAGCTTACTTTCGAGAAAATGAATCCAACCCTGAGGGTTATCTCCATCAAACTGGCGGGTTAACTGATCGATCTGGTCATTGGCATTGCTTTCAAAGCGAAAGCCGTTGGGTAGATCCAGGTAGCGGGCGCTGGAACCGATTCGTGGACTGATATTCAGATCGGACCAATGGCAACCGCTGGTACCCAGTTCGGTACTTTCAAACCTTACTGAGCCTTGTTCGCAGACAATCAGCGTGGCGCTGTGGCTGTTTGACGTGTGACCGTCAAACAGCCTGCCTGATAAACGAACTTGCTGAGGTGTATCCTCTGGCTTTCTCTGCTGCATCAGAGACCGAACTCCACATCCATAATATCGGACATCTCTTCGCCGATAGCATCCTGTTCACTCAGTTGTGACTGGGTAAATGAATTCATATCGCCACAGGTGATTAGTTGTGTGCATTGGGCGCGGTAGCGAGCTATGCGTATTCGTGCCCAGGGAATAAGCAGACCGATAGAAAACAGGATTGCTAGTGTGTTGCTTAAATAGATCCAGAATAAGCTACGGGCGCGGAGTTGGCTATGCAGGCGATGTTGCTCAAGCAGGCAGTGGTTCAGGGTTGCATTGGTAACTCTGGAACGGATGTAAACAAAAGCAAAATAATAGATAGGAAGCATCAGCAGACCGGAAAAAACAGCAGCCATCTCTCGAAGGTCTGGCCCGTTGCTCAGGTCATTTTTCAGTGTTTCAGTGCCGCTATCGCCATAGTAGGCCACTGCTGCTGCGACTATCGCAATCAGAATAATACCGCCTAATACCATCAGGAAAGCCAGACTATAGGCTTTATATATCGGCCCGGACTCCAGTTCGGAGGTGAATTTGGTCTGACCAAAGCTACTGTGTTTAACCAGCCAGCGCTGCTGCAGGTAAACGGCAAACGGGTAGAGAATACCCAGCGTAAAGAGACTTAATCCGGGCAGTAGAACAAAATTGATGAAGGCATCCCAGTACTGGCCATCAAAATTAAAACGAATATTCCGGTAGCGGGTATTGCGGGCGCGGAACTTGAGCGAGCGTGAGATTAACCAGGGCAGCAGGCCAAAGAACAGCAGCATAAACACGGGCGATGTCAGTGGCCAGACGCTGGTTGTAGCAACGTAGATAACAATACAAAACATTGCCAGCAGTCGTCCCTTGAGAATGGTCATCGGCTTAGCGGTGTATTCAAAGCTGCTGCCAGCGACAGATGTATGGCCATAAAAATACTGATTAGTGCGTACTTTGGCCCACGCAGAGTAGATGCCTAAGGTGACAATGGTAAGACAGACGTTAACGATCCAGATACGAAAGAATTCACCGGCCTGACCGGTGAAACTGAACCCATGGTGCAACTGTTGTTCTTGTGTCGATGACTGAGTTGACGCCTGAGCCTGAGGTGGAAAAGTATTCACGTATCATCAATCCTTGATGGTCAGATTACAGCGCTTTAGCAAAGGCTTTGGAGTTGCGCTGGTAGTTATATAAGGTTTGTTTCTGGGTCGGCAGCTCGGTGACATTCAGTTCACTGAAACCTCGCTCTATAAACCAATGGGCTGTTCGGGTAGTTAATACAAATAGCTTGAAGAGCTGTTGTTTCCGGGCTGATTCTTCCAGTGCCTGTAACAGTTTATCGCCCCGGTCACCGCCTCTGTATTCAGGTGCTATAGCAACGCAGGCCAGTTCGCCAGCATGTTCTTCCGGGAAGGGATAGAGTGCAGCACAGCCGATAATTGCGCCATCCAGATCAACCACGGTGAAATGATGAATTTCAGCTTCAAGCCGTTCTCTGGAGCGGCGTACCAGTACGCCGGCTTGCTCCATTGGCTGTATAAGCTCAAGCACGCCGCCAACGTCTTCAATCGTAGCTGACCGTACCTGTTCGTAGGATTGTTCAATAACCATAGTGCCGGTGCCGTTGCGGCTGAACAGCTCGCTGACCAGAGCGCCATCCTGTTTATAACTGAGCAGATGGCTGCGGGGTACACCGTTTTTACAGGCTTTTGCCGCGGCGGCAAGATTACGTGACAGCTCAGTGGATCGCTCCGGCGAGGTTAATTTAGCTTTATACTGTTTGACCAGCCGCTCAGCAGTATCTGCCAAAAGTTCGGAGCGCAGGCTGTCTTTACTGTCCATGACGCCTTTTTCTGAGCCGAACAGAATCAGTTTGTCGGCCTTCAGGGCGATGGCTGTCTGGGTAGCAACATCCTCAACCGATAGATTAAATATCTCTCCAGTGGGTGAATAGCCGAGGTGGGATAACAGCACGATATTGTTATGGTCCAGCTGTTGCCGGATCGCCTGTTTGTCGATCCGACGGACTTCACCTGTATTACACAGGTCGATGCCTTCAAATATCCCAACCGGACGGGCGGTGACGAAATTACCACCACAGACCCTGATCTGAGCGCCATGCATGGGGGAGTTAGCCAGTCCCATCGATAGCTTGGCTTCAATCTCAATACGTTGGGTCGCAGCGGCTTCTATAACGTATTTCAGCGTCTCACTGTCGGTCACCCGCAGGTGATGATGCAGCCGGGTCTTAACTTGCTGTTGCGATAGTTTTTCTTCGATCTGTTGGCGCGAGCCGTGAATCAGCACCAGCTTCACGCCGAGGCTGTTCAGCAGTGCAATATCATGAATGATATTGGCAAAGTTATTATCGGCGAGTGCCTCGCCCCCGAGCATCAGGACGAAAGTCTTGCCCCGGTGCGCGTTGATATAGGGAGAGCTGTGACGAAACCAGTTAACGTATTGGGTCAGATCATCATTCATGATTAAAAACAGTACTTTGCAATCAGTTGTTCCAGTATCGCTACTGTAGGCTTTATCTGGTCAAAAGCCAAATACTCATCCGGCTGGTGGGCCTGATCGATAGAACCGGGCCCCATCACAATAGTATCCATGCCAAGATCCTGGAGGAACGGAGCCTCAGTGCCAAAGGCAACAGCCTCAGCCTGGTAACCGGTCAGTTTCTCTGCCGTCTGAACCAGCTCCGAGTGCTTATCATTGTGAAACGCAGGAATGCCAGGAAATAGCGATTCGGCTTTAATCTCTACATTAAATTGCTCTGCCAGGGGCGAAAGACGTTTGAAGACAGCCTCTCGTAGCAGGTCGGCGCTCATTCCTGGAAGTGGACGCAGGTCGTATTCCAGCTCGCAGGCGCCACAGATCCGGTTAGGATTATCGCCGCCATGAATGCAGCCCAGGTTGAGGGTCGGCACTGAGACTTTGAAATCACTGTTTTGATAGTCGCGCTGTAATTCTTTACGAAAGCTGATTAGCTCTCCCAGTACTGAATGCATCGCGTCCAGAGCATTTGATCCCAGGCCCGGGTCCGAAGAGTGGCCAGCGCTACCGGTAACCCTGACCGACTCCATCATCATCCCTTTATGCATGTAGATGGGGCGCATGGAGGTTGGCTCGCCGATTATCGCATAGCGGGCTTTAGGTTTACCGGCTTCAGCCAGTGCACGGGCGCCGTTCATTGAACTTTCTTCATCGGCGGTTGCGAGGATGATTAAGGGCTGTTGCAGTGCCTGATCTGTGAATTTTCGTGCCGCCTCAATTGCTATCGGAAAGAAACCTTTCATATCGCAGGTGCCCAAACCATAGAAACGGTTGTCTTTCTCAGTAAGTTGGAACGGGTCGCTGTTCCACAGTTCGGCGTTGAAAGGTACGGTATCGGTATGTCCGGATAACACCAGACCGCCTGGGCCTGAGCCTAAAGTTGCGATCAGGTTAGCTTTCTCCGGGTGGCCCGGAATGGGCATTATCTCGGTCTTAAAACCGAGGCTGGAGAGCCAGCTTTCCAGCTTGTTGATAACATTAAGGTTACTCTGATCCCAATGGGCAGCAGTACAACTAACCGAAGGAGTAGCGATCAGCTCGGTTAGCATAGTTACCAGGTCTGGTACGGTTTCGGACATAGCAATTACCGGAAATATGACGGGTGATAGGGCTATTGTGCAGGGTTTGAGCGGAAGGGTCCATTTTCAGGATAAACATCGCGACTCTTTTTTGCAGATATAAAAAAGGCGAGCCCGATGCTCGCCTTTTTTGAAATTGTCAGTGCTTAGCTGAATATGCCCTTGAACATAAAGAAGAACATGATAGACAGTGCAGCACCTGCAGGCAGAGTCACTATCCAGGATACGAAGATGGTACCAACAACCCGCAGGTTCAATGCTGATAAGCCACGGGCAAGACCTACACCCAGTACCGCACCTACTAAGGTGTGGGTGGTGGATATCGGCAGACCAGTACCTGATGCGAACACTACAGTGGATGCTGCCGCCAGCGTCGCAGCAAAGCCACGGCTTGGCGTCAGTTCGGTAATATTGTTACCAACAGTGGCGATAACCTTGTGGCCATACATAATCAGACCAGCGACGATACCTGCGCCACCCAACAACAGTATCCATACCGGCATCGCAGATTTCTGAGCTACTTCGCCGGCAGAGGATACTACACCAACAATCGCAGCCAGTGGGCCTACCGCGTTAGCAACATCGTTCGAACCGTGGGCAAAGGCCATTGCGCAGGCGGTGAACATCATCAGTACACCGAAAACTTTTTCGACGCTGGCAAAGTGGTAATCACGGTTGTCTTCTACGCGGGAATGGATCTTACGCAGCATCAGCATACCCAGGAACATGGACAAAAACCCGACACCAATAGAGATGATGGCGCTGGTACCGAAACCCGGGTTAAGGCCGATATGCTTAAGACCCTTGGTGAAGGTCACCATTGAGATCATGAAGCCAACAATGAAGATGTACATAGGTACATACTTCTTGGCGTTTTTGAACGGGTCTTCGGTATCCAGGATCAGTTTCTGTACGCTACGGAACAGGAAGAAGGCTATAAAGCCTGCCGTCACCGGTGAGACTACCCAGCTGGCAACGATCTTCATGACCTTGCCCCAGTTGACCGCATCGACCGAGATGCCGACGGCGGCGAAACCGACTATAGCGCCGACAATGGAGTGCGTTGTCGATACAGGCCAGCCCATGAATGTGGCTATTAACAGCCAGATACCGGCTGCCAGCAGCGCTGACAGCATACCGTACACCAGCAGTTCAGGCGTGCCCGAGAGCAGTGCCGGATCGATAATACCTTTACGTATTGTGGCGGTAACCGCGCCACCCGCCAGGTATGCACCGGCAAATTCGAATAAGATGGCAATAACAATTGCTTGTTTCAGGGTCAGTGCCTTGGAACCAACGGATGTACCCATCGCGTTAGCTACATCGTTCGCGCCCACACCCCAGGCCATAAAAAATCCAAAGATACATGCCATGATGATCAGGACGTCACCATACTGTGCAATGATGCTCATGATTTTTACCTATTAAGAAATATATTCAGAAACTTATTGAGCCAGCAGTAGCTGTAGACGGCTACCAACCTGTTGTGCTTTATCCGCGACATCGCCGATCCAGTTGACGATCTTGTACAAGAACATGGCATCGATCGGATGCATCTCTTTTTCGACCGCGAACAGTGCTAAGCGTACCCGACGCTCCATCTCATCAGCATCGTGCTCCAGATCGTCGAGTTCATGGATCATGTCTTCGACAACATCCACCTCGTGACCACGGAAACCGGTGGTGACCAGTTCATCCAGCTCATTCAGTGCTTTAAGTGCCTGAGCTGACGCTTTCAGTGAGGAGCGGATATACTCCTTCATGATCGGCTGGATTTCAGTAGGAATGGTCATCTTACGACCCAGTGTCAGGCCGGCAATGTCTTTAGCTCGGTTAGCGATTTTGTCCTGCATGCGCAGCAGGTCCAGCAGATCGGTACGGGGTACCGGCAAGAAGATGTTTTTCGGCAGGTTCTGACGAACATCTTTCTTCATGACGTCTGCTTCGCCTTCCAGCACAGCAATTTTGTGCTGTACTTTAGCGGCTTCATCCCAGTCTTCGGCCATCACTGCGTCGAAAAACGGGATCAGCTCAACCGCACAGGACTGTGCTTTAGCGATATGCTCCTGCATCGGTTTAAACGGGGAGCGGGCAAACATCTGCATAATCGGGTTATTTGTAACCATAAAATCACCAGGTTAGATGCATAAAATTTGCGCGAGTATACGCGCAGAAGTTTGTGGTTTGTAGTCAATCTGAAACATAAATGCCATGGGGTTGACATAAAACCGCAGTCATCGACTGTTATAAGTTAATCGGGACTCTTATAAAGCCCTGAATTTACTGTATTTCGGGCATGATATTACAGTTATGTTAAAGATTTGTTACAACAGTATGGCAGATAAAAATATCGAGTAGGAATTAGGCTTTTGGTAAGCTTAATGGAATACACGGCCAACAAGAGTAAATGGACATATGCTCAATCTACAGATCACAAAGCTACCGGAAGTTCTGCAACCCGTCCTGATTCAGAATTGGGATAAAGTTGAGGCGAGAGTCTCTACGCTGGAAACCCCACCGGACCGTTTCGCTGATGATCTGGCCCGGGTGCTGACCGGCAGTGATTATGTGGCTGAACAATTTAGCCGAACCCCCGGATTGCTGGAAGATCTGCTTGAGAGTAATGATCTTTATCGAGAATATGATGCAGATACTTATGCTAACTCATTAGCAGAGAAGCTACAGGTAGCCGATACTGAATTGCTGCTGCATATGCTGCTGCGGCAGTTCAGGCAGCGGGAGATGGTGCGGATCGTGTGGCGTGACCTGACCCGTATCTCTGATATGCGGGCGACCACCCGTGACCTTTCAGCCCTGGCAGATGCCTGTATCGATCAGGCTTTGAACTGGTTGTATAAAGAGTGTTCCGGTAAGTGGGGCGTACCCCATTCCAGGGCCAACGAAGATTCTCCTGCATTGCCTCAGCAGATGGTCGTACTGGGGATGGGTAAGCTGGGTGCCAATGAGCTGAACCTGTCTTCCGATATCGACCTGATTTTTGCCTATCCGGAAAAAGGCGAAACCGAGGGTGGTCGTCGCTGCCTTGCTAATCAGGATTTCTTTAGCCGGCTGGGACAGAAGCTGATTCAGGCGCTGGATAATATGACTGCAGACGGCTTTGTCTTCCGTACGGATATGCGGTTGCGCCCTTATGGCGCAAGTGGTCCTCTGGTGTGCAGTTTCGCCGCGATGGAAGAGTATTATCAGGATCAGGGGCGGGACTGGGAACGTTACGCAATGATTAAGGCCCGGGTGGTCGGTGGCAATATTCAGGCCGGTGCAGAACTTCAATCGATGCTCAGGCCCTTTGTCTATCGTAAGTATATTGATTTCAGCGCGTTTGATTCCCTACGTTCTATGAAGGAGATGATCAACCGCGAAGTGCGGCGTAAAGGGCTGCACGGTAACGTAAAGCTTGGCGCGGGTGGCATCAGAGAAGTTGAATTTATTGCTCAGGCGTTCCAACTGATCCGTGGCGGTCGGGATCCGCGGCTGCAACAGCGGGAGCTGATGAACATCCTGCCCTTGCTGCCAGACACTGTGGGGCTGCCAGAGCAGGCGGTTACTGATCTGACCGGTGCCTATACATTTTTACGAAATGCGGAACATGCGATTCAGGCTGTAGCTGATCGTCAAACCCAGGAGCTGCCCACCGATGAGCAGGGGCAGGCCCGACTTGCCTACAGCATGGGGTTTGATGACTGGGGTAGCTTTATTGCAGAGCTTGATCAGCAGCGCGGTAAGGTGACAGAGCATTTTGCCAACGTGATAGCGCCCTCAGAAGATGAAGGCTCTGAGCAGAAGGAAGATGGCGATAGCGAATGGTTACTGCTCTGGAACAGTGATTTCGATGATGAGGAAGGCGTAGCCTTCTTTGCTGAACATGGTATGGATGATCCACAAGCTGCCTGGAAAGCATTCGGTAATCTTAAGAGCAGTCGTAATGTGCAGTTAATGCAGGCAGTGGGGCAGGAGCGGCTTTGTGCGGTGCTGCCAAAAATGATGAATGAAGTTGTCGGAACCGAAAACCCCGCGGAGACGCTGGGACGTGTATTACAACTGATTCAAGCGATTATCCGTCGTTCCGCCTATCTTGTATTGCTGGCAGAGAACCCGGGAGCGATGCGCCAGCTGGTACAGTTGTGTTCGGCCAGCTCATGGTTTGCCGACACCCTGGCGAAGCAGCCGGTATTATTAGATGAGCTGATTGATCAGCGAGCGTTGTATTCACCGCCAAGTAAAGCTGAGCTACAAACGGAACTGAGACAGCAGTTGCTGCGCATTCCTGAAGAGGATGTGGAAGAACTGATGGAAACGCTGCGCTATTTTAAAAGTGCGCATTCGCTGCGGGTTGCCGCGTCGGATATCACCGGGGCACTGCCGTTAATGAAGGTCAGTGATTACCTGACCTGGCTGGCGGAAGCGATTCTTGAGGTGGTGCTGGATATCTCCTGGCGATTGATGGTCGAGAAGCATGGCGCACCATTGAAGGCTCCGGGAGTGCCTTGTGATCCTGACTTCATCGTTGTTGGTTATGGCAAGATGGGCGGCATTGAGTTGTCCTACGGTTCCGACCTTGATCTGGTGTTTGTCCACGATGCGGATGCCAATCTGTTTACCGATGGAAAAAAACCGGTGGCTAACTCGGTCTTCTTTACTCGCTTAGGTCAGCGCATCATCCATATTCTTAATACTTTCACTACCGGTGGTCAGCTCTATGAAGTTGATATGCGGCTGCGCCCTTCTGGTAATTCCGGCTTGCTGGTCAGTTCATTGAAAGCGTTTCAGGAATATCAGGAGAAAGAGGCCTGGACCTGGGAGCATCAGGCATTGGTTCGGGCGCGCGTTATTGCCGGATCGGATGAGCTGAAAGCGCGTTTTGAAAAAGTTCGAGGCGAAATTCTGAGTCGACCAATAGAACCGTCTGAGCTGGCTGATGAAGTAGTCAAGATGCGCGCTAAGATGCGTGACCATCTGGGTACGTCGACTAAAGAAGCCGACGAGAAGTTTAATTTGAAGCAAGACCGCGGCGGAATTGTCGATATTGAATTTATCGTACAGTACAGTGCTCTGGCGAATGCAGAGCGCTTTCCCGAACTGATAGAGTTCACAGATAATATCCGGATTCTGGATGCGATGGAAAAAGTCGGCGTGATTCCTGCTGAGGATGCTGAAACACTGCGTGAGGCTTATAAAACTTACCGTGCTGCGGGTCATCGACAAGTACTGCAGGATAAGTCGAGTACAATTACGGATCACGATCTCGAAGGTTGCCGTAGCGAGGTCAGCCGGATTTGGGATGCTCAGGTGGCATCGCAGCAGTCTGCATAATGCCTGACTCTGAAACTCAAAAGTAAAAACAAAAAAAGCCCGCATCAGCGGGCTTTTTATAGACTTATGAATGCAGCTCAGATGCTGGTCAACCAGCCGTGCTTATCTTCTGCCTTGCCCCACTGAATGTCGTTCAATGCCT
Organism: Amphritea sp. HPY; assembly: GCF_050870985.1. Taxonomy (NCBI): domain Bacteria; kingdom Pseudomonadati; phylum Pseudomonadota; class Gammaproteobacteria; order Oceanospirillales; family Oceanospirillaceae; genus Amphritea; species Amphritea sp. HPY. The sequence continues at coordinate 4,500,732 of NZ_CP194015.1, forward strand.
GACGCAGCTTAACGGTTGTTGCGCCAACTCCGCCGTTACCTACCGGATACTCTTTACCGTTGTGGATCAGGGTGCCGACCGGAGTCAGTACTGCTGCAGTGCCAGACAGTGCGGCTTCGCAATTTGGTTTCGCAGCGCGCTCAAGTAGTTCATCGACAGTTAGCTGGCGCTCAGACACTTTCATGCCCAGGTCGCGGGCGATGGTCAGGATTGAGTCACGGGTTACACCGTGCAGGAAGCTTTCGTCCAGCGCCTTGGTGATTACTTCGTCGCCATCGATCAGCAGGAAGTTCGCGGCCCCTGTTTCCTGAACATCGCCATCCGGGCAGAACAATACCTGGTCGGCGTTCAGATCAGCTTTCGCTTGCATAATTGGGCGCAGGGCGCTGGCGTAGTTGCCGCCGCTTTTGATCATTCCCATATGGGCAGCACAACGGGCACCGTTTTCTTCGAGGAGCAGGCGCAATGTTGTATCGCCGCCAGAGAAGTAATCGCCAACCGGAGACAATAGCATGTACTGGCAGGAAGTCAGGGATGGGCTGGCCGCTTTGCCTATCGCCGGTTCAGTACCGAAATGGGTCGGGCGGATATACATGGATCCGGGAGGTTCAGGTACGTCGCTTTTAAAACGGGTAACGATATCCAGAATCATTTTTTGTGTTGCCGCTTTGTCGATTTCAGGTAGCGCGAGTAGTTGGCTGCTCTGGGCAAAACGTTCGAGGTTACGATCCATACGGAAGATTTTTATTGAACCGTCTTCGTGGCGGAAGGCTTTCAGACCTTCAAAACAGGTGCTGGAGTAGTGCAATACGTGTGCACCCGGATGGAGTTGAAGGCTATCGCTGCTGACGACTTCTGCGTCGCTCCAGCTATTACCATCAAACCAGGAAATTGCCATTTCAGGCATGAACACCGTACCGAAAGCTGCCATTGACTACCTCAAAAAAAATAAAAGATTGATTACCCTGTTACTCGCAGCGTGTGTAAGCGACTCAGTTAAGGGCATTGATTGTAATCAGCAACGGCTGAAAAGGGAATTGCCCGGATCAAGAAAAAACATTAATTATGCATAGGTTGGTACGACAAGGTATACCCAGAACGGGATAGTGGATTGCGCCAGTAAAAACAGTGGCTGCCGTTAATCGTCAAACATCGGTATAATGCGGGTAATTTGATGACTTGTATTGCCTGTCATCTTCCCCTGACTTTGTTAAATGAGTAATTGTGTGAGTAATCTGGCTGAGCGTGCACGACGCTTTCCTAAAATATCCTACCTCCTGATTATTGCTGCGATAGTGGTGCTGGACCTGTTATTGGTACGGGATCTTTCGTGGTTTCTTGAGAATTTTGCCGGTAAACGCTTCTGGGTCAATCTTGGCTTCAGTACGCTGGCTATGCTGCTGTTGCTGCCGCTTGTTGTCGGCACGCAAAACCGATTAGTTCAATGGCTGGTTATCGGCTTGATTCTGGTGCCGCAGCTGGTTCAGCTGTCGTATTTCAGCGTTTACCGAAATTTTGTCACTGTATTTGATCTGCGTTTCTTTGCTGAGGATCCATGGCTCTCTTTTGAACTCTGGTTTGATAATGCGGTGGTCTTCAAGCCTTTGCTGCTGATCGTGCTGGAGCTACCTTTGCTGTTACTGATTTTTAAGTTACAGCTTAAGCCCCGCTGGTGGTGGCAAACCGGTAATGGCGTGCTGGGCACGCTACTGTTTCTGTTAATAACCTTTAACTGGTATGGCGCAGCGAAATTTCAGTTAAGTTCGGTTGCTTACATCGGCGTCTTTCCCAGCCTGATCGAACGGCAGGCATTTGCTGATACGCTGGCGGCAAAGCCGGTTATTGAAGCGCGTAAGGCCGCTGCGGATGCTCCCAATATTGTGTTTGTTGTTGGCGAATCGCTGACCCGCAGGAATCTCGGTGTGTATGGATATGACCGTGATACTACACCTAACCTGCAACGCCTGGCTGATCAACAGCAACTGGTTGTCTATAACAATGCAGTCAGTATCGGTACACGGACCCTGAGTTCAGTGCCTTACATGCTAACTGGTCTGCAGGGCATCGATCCATTGGGGCAGATCTATTCGACCCCGACGATATTTAATTACGCCAGGGCGGCGGGTTACCAGACCGGGTTTATTACCGCTCAGGACTTTCAATGGCGCAATATCGATCAGATCTTTGTCGATCAGGATATGGGCTATTACCGCAACGGTACCGATTTCAGTGCCGAAGTTTCCGTATCGATCGGTGCCGACGATATGAAGGTGCTGAACCGGGGTGTGAAACCGTATCTGGATCAATTGGATGCTGCAAAGCCATTTATGCTGGTGGTGCAGATGAATGGCAGCCATTACCCTTACGATGAACACTCCCCGGCCGAGGTTAAGAAATTTCTGCCGGAAACCGATCCGAATGGCCTCAATGCTTACGATAATACGGTGCTGTATACCGATCTTTACCTGAGTGAACTGGTTAAAGCGGTACGGGCGAAAGATCCTCAGGCATGGGTTTTTTATTCCACCGACCATGGTCAGGATGTCTCAGCTGATGAGACCTTTTTCAACCGGGGTTATAGTTCAGGGACTATCCACAACGCTATGATGGTTTTTCCGCCGCCGCAAATGTATGAACTGTTGCAGCGGAATCAGGATAGCCCGGTGAGTCAGGCTGATATTTTTGCGACAATTCTGGCCTTAATGGATATCGAACCGGTCGTAGATATCGATGGAGTTGATCTGCAGCAGGAGATATCGACAGAGCGGTTACGGGTGGTTTCAGCCTATATGAAGACTCTGCATAATGAGCCTAATGCGGTGTTGGTGTTTCCTGATATGCGTTATATCCATGTTGACTTTGAACGCGGTAGCGCGACTCTGCGAGATGGTAAAACACTGACAAAATATGAGGCGTTGCCTGCAGAATACCGGGAAGTTTTTGAGCGCCGTATGCAGTCACAGCCGTCGATACAGGCCTCAGCTTTGGACAAGGAAAAGTAATGGATCAGGCAGCACTGGTAGTCGGGCCTTCCTGGGTGGGCGATATGCTGATGAGTCAGGCGCTTTATCGCCGCATGAAACAGCAGAACCCTGAACGCAGAATTGATGTGCTGGCGCCGGACTGGTGTCGGGCTGTGTTATCGCGGATGCCTGAGATTGATAACGCCATTGCCATGCCGGTGGGGCACGGCAGCTTACAGCTTGGTGTACGCCGGGAGTTGGCCAAAGAACTGAAAAAAAACGGTTATCATCAGGCTTTTGTACTGCCGAATTCGCTTAAGTCAGCGTTGGTTCCCTGGTTGGCAGGAATTCCTCGTCGTATCGGTTGGCGCGGTGAGATGCGCTATGGTCTTTTGAATGATCTGCGGGTATTGGATAAGCAAGCGTTTCCGCTAATGGTGCAACGTTATGCTGCGCTAGCCGAGGCTCCGTTGGAAAGTGCTGAGCAGTTACCGCCGATTCTGAAGCCTAAGCTGCGTATCGATAACGATGGTCAGCAGCAGGCGCTGGCGCAGTTTAATCTCGTTACGGATAATGCGGTTGCCTTCTGTCCCGGAGCCGAATTTGGGCCCGCAAAGCGCTGGCCTGACTATCATTATGCCGCTTTAGCCGCAAAGCTGATCGCTGAAGGTAAGCAGGTCTGGATCTTCGGTTCCAAAAAAGACCATCCGGTGGGTGAGCAGATTCGGCAGCAGCTGAGTCCGTCGGAACAGGCGCAATGTATCAACCTGGCGGGCGAGACCTCTCTTGAACAGGCTATCGATCTGTTAGCACTGGCGGATGTTGCAGTAAGTAATGATTCCGGGCTGATGCATATGGCAGCTGCGGTAGATACGCCCCTGGTCGCACTGTATGGTCCGACCAGCCCTCAGCATACGCCGCCTTTGTCTGACAAGGCGGAAGTGATTCGCCTGATCGATGGCTTTATCAAAATCCGCAAAGGTGATGCTGATCAGGGATATCATCAGAGCATGATCGATATATCGCCTGAACTGGCATTCCAGTCTTTGCAAAAGTGGCTGAAGGGCTAGGTTTCAAAAGGATTAAGCGGTTGAAAGTACTGATTGTAAAAACCTCCTCGATGGGAGACGTGATCCATACCTTGCCAGCGCTGACCGATGCAGTGAAGGCGATCCCCGGTATCCGTTTTGACTGGGTTGTTGAAGAGGGCTTTGCTGAGATACCTGCCTGGCATCCCGCGGTGGATCGGGTTATTCCAGTGGCGATTCGCCGCTGGCGCAAGAGCTTCTGGCAGACCTGGCGAAGCGGTGAGTGGAAAGCCTACCGTGAAGCCCTGTCAGCGCAACAGTATGATTTTGTGATCGATGCCCAGGGGCTGATGAAGAGTGCTATGCTGGTTACTCGATACGCCCGGGGAATCCGTTGTGGCTTCGACCGGGATTCAGCCCGGGAGTCGTTAGCATCCCGTTTATATGACCGGACTTTTACCGTCGATAAGCAGCAACATGCAGTAGAGCGAACCCGACAGTTGTTTGCCAAAGCGTTGGGCTATGAGCTGGAAGGTCGGGGAGATTTTGCCATACGTAGCAGTTTTGTAGCGCAAGATGCTCCTGCTTCTGACTACCTGGTGTTCCTGCATAGTACTACCCGCTTCGATAAGCACTGGCCTGAGGTTTACTGGCGTGAATTGATTGCTAAGGCAACTGAAGCCGGTTGGAAGGTTAAATTACCCTGGGGTAATGCTGAAGAGCAGGCCAGAGCTGAGCGGTTGGCTGTTGAAAATTTGGCAGTAGAAGTATTACCAAAGCTCAATCTGGCAGAAGTGACTAAAGTGTTGGCGGGTGCTGCTGGTTGTGTCTCGGTCGATACCGGTCTGTCACACATGGCGGCAGCACTGGATAGGCCAAATGTTATACTCTTTGGCCCGACCGATCCTGGCCTGGTTGGCGGCTATGGCAAAGATCAGCTGTGTCTGGAGTCCGCTAAGCAGTCGGCAATTGATTCGAATGTGGAACCTGCAGTATTTGCGGCCCTGACTCCTGCCATCGTTTGGCAGGAAGTGACTCAGCTGTTATCGCGCTGATCGCAGAGCAGCATCAGCTTGGCGTATTTGTAGTAGGTAGCTTCGGCATTGGTTATCGCCAGCATTAAGCCTTGTTTACCGTCGAGAAAACCTGCCCGTAGTAGGTAAGTACGGAAAAAGGCCCAGAAGCCCTTCAATACGGCTTTGGTCAGGCCTGAGCGTTTACCCTCTTTGAATAGTTTTTCTGCCCCTAAGTCTGAATAGAGGTTGGCTTTCTCCACCGCCTGAAACAAGGTGTCGTAGGTGTAATGCATCAGCGGATTAGATAGCTTTCCGGTCTCACCTTTACAGATTACCCGTTCGTGCACGATATCATCACTGAAGCGAGCTGACTCCCTTCTGAACAGCCGCAGTACATGATCCGGATACCAGCCGGAATGCTTCATAAACCGGCCACAGAAGTTGGAGGAGCGGGGGATATCAAAACCGTTCTGCTGGGTTTCTGACCGGATTAGAGCCTGTATTTCATCGCGTAACTCCGGCGTAATCCGCTCATCTGCATCAATAGATAATACCCACGGTTTCGATGCCAGGGCCAGCGCCCGGTTTTTCTGCGGACCGAAACCCGGCCAGTCAGTTTCCAGAACGATACAGCCAAACTCTTTACATATATCGACAGTAGAATCGCTGCTACCTGAATCCACGACGACTATCTCGTCAACCCAGCTAATAGAGTTCAGACAGGCGCGAATATTAAGTTCTTCGTTTTTGGTAATGAGGATGGCGCCGATCATCTGTCAGTTTGTTCCTGGGATATTAGTTCTTCAGTTGTCTTGTATAAGGGAGTATCCCAGTTGCTACCGCAAAACAGGGCTATAAGTATCATGAACAGGGTGCCGTCACCGTGATCCATAAAGGATGAATTGAATAGACAGGAGATCAGGATAGTAATAAATATAGCGGCCTGAAATTGCCGCTGTTGGGAAATGGCCTGCTTGTCTCGTTTGATCAGTAACGAAAGAAGAAATGCACTAAATAGAATTACACCGGGGATACCAGTCTGAACGCCTATGTTAAGGAATTCATTATGCGGGTTGTTGGTCTGGCCGTAGTAAGTTTCCATTGACGAATGAAGTTGTAGGTATTCGGGCCCGAAATCACCAAGGCCTGTTCCAATGACCCAATCTTGTAAGAACAGAATTGTTGATAGGAGATAGAACTCAACCCTTTGATCTGCTTTCTGCAAGTTCAATAAGCTCAGGGAGGAATTGCCTGTTAACAGGCTCTGATCCTCGGCAAAAATTCTTAATTCAACGAGATTATAAAACCACATGGTAATAGTTAAGGCAGAAGCTATGAATATGGCGACTATGGCAAAACCTCTCCAGCGAAACATTTGCCAGAAGAACAAAGCCGATAGGCTGATAATCAGAAGATAGCCTGTTCTGCCATTCTCAATGAAAAACAGGTTAGCAAGTGTGGCACAATAAATAAGTGCAAACAGCCAACGGTACGAAGGGATTCGTACCGCCAGTTGAAGACTCATATAGGCGAAAATTGACATGCTAATGCCGTGATAAATCCTATTGCTAAGACTGTGTTGGTTCTCCGAGAGGTCGGCTATTTGGAAGTGGATTAGATAAGATGCTACCAGTGAAAGAAGCATTGCGATGTAAATTGAGGTGAACGCTGCATGCCGTTGCTTGGATGCAGCGAATATTAGCATGAACATCGGAATTAATAAGAACTCCCGAAACTTGGAGAGGTATTTTACGCTAACAGCTATTTCGGAATTGGCCCAGCTGATACTTAAGCCCAGATAAATGAATAAGACTGTACCAATCAGGGCTGTTTTATTGGCAGATAACAGGCAGCGATATTCTTTTATCTGGGGAGTAAAAAGCAGCAATATTACGGATAAGCTCAGAAATATATTGTTTGCGGCAGTCAGTGCTAGTGGCACCGTGAAAGTGCCTATGATCGTCAGCCATGCGGCTGACTGAAAGGCAGAATTACTTTGAGCCTTTGCATTCTCAGAGTAGTTATACATCTATTAGACTCTTATAAATATGTATATGCTGTTGCGCTAGGTCGGCCCAGGTCAGATCCAGGTTGTGTACTAACTCTGTTTGTTCTAGCAGGCTTTTGCAGTGTTGCGCCCATAGTTTAATATCTCCCAGTGGTAGGGATGAACCTTGCTCTTCAGATATTAAAGGGCTGATACCGCATAGGTTCGAAATCAGAACAGGAATGCCTGTCGCATTAGCCTCGGCCATGACCATGCCAAAGGGCTCTACCTTTGCCGGGTGAATCAGCAGATCTATTTGCGGCAGCATATCTTCCGCTCGGGTCCAACCCAGCAGCTGATAGCTATCTTTGGGCCAGCCTTTAAACAAGTGGATAATATCATCCGGTTCGGGGCCTGCGACCACAAATGATATCCCTGAGTCTTGCTTACGCAGTTCTGAGATAACTGAAACCGCAAAATCTAATCCCTTTCGCTTCCACTCTTTGCCAATAAAGCCAATAGTATGCCCATCTGAACTCTTTTTCAAAGTTGAGAATAAAGGGTCAACTCCTGGGTATGCAGGAGCGCCGATCTTAACTGCAGCCTCTGGATAAAAAGTCTCCAACTGAGCAGCTACAGGCAGAGAGTTTGGTAGTACACGTTGGACGTTATCAGCACAAAGCTCTCGGCGCTCAAGGTATTCCCAGGTCATGATCCGGGGTGATAACCAGTCCAGTACTTTTGGTTTCCGCTGTAAAATTGGAGGGCCGTGAAAAGTGGTAACCTGATGAACAGCCGTTCTTTCATGACTGTGTATAATCCAGCCTGCCCGATCAAAAGTGTTAAAAAACTTAGAGACCCGTCGGGAGAAACGTAGCATCGCCAGCCAGCGAGGTTTGGGTTTAACCTGTCCAAGCTCTACTACCTCAATATGTTCAGTCGTTGGTTCATGAAGCTTCTCACAGACGACCATGACTTTCTGGCCTTGCCTGGCTAAGGCGTGGGTCAGTTCCCAGACATACCGTTCCATACCCCCGACGGGGCCAAACTGTCTGACAATATGTATTGAAGCTGTGATCATGAGATAACGTAGTTTCTGTAGAAGTGGATCGAATAAAGTCAGCGGGTATTGTAACTGAATATATGTATTGATGGTGCGGCTCTTCGTGCTGTTTCAGGGTAGATGTACACATTTTGTGCGCTGTGGAAGACCTTTTGAATAGCGGTTCATATTTTTACTCAATCAAATGGTTGGGCCGTGGTATTAAAATAGTCGATCATCGCTTCAGCCCCCAGTCGATAGCCGGCAGATGACCAGTGGGTATCGTTCGGCAGGTAGATATCTACAGTTCCTTGTGCCACTTCCTCTTTCAGGAGCAGGTCCAGTCTGATCAAATTAAGGCTTTTCTGCTTTGCCAAACCTGGAATAATACTGAGTTGGGATAGTGACTCATTGGCCAGGACTTCAGAATACGCTGTCAATTTATCAGGAATGACCATTATAACTACTTTTGTATAGCCATTAGCTTCTATTCTCTGCTGTAAATTCAACAGGTTGCAGGCCGTTGTTGCCGAACTGTCTTCCGGCCAGTTACGTTTTTCAATATCAGTTGTATAGATCAGAATATTATCCTTTACTCGGCTTGAAAACAGATCGTCACGTGTAAGTGCCAACTCAGTTACATCAGAAACGTTGAGTCCGAGAGCTCTGGGAATCGCTTTTATCAGGTAGTTTCCTGCATTATCAAGGTTCAACCCCTGTTGATAGGTTTCACGCTTGAATGCGTTTGTTTGATACAGCTTATCGTTGGCCAGTTTTGTATCATAATGCTGTTTAGCAGGTAGCTTCTGTTCTGATACCTGACAGTTGCGGTTAGGAAATCGACGATAAATACTCTCTTCAATACTTTCAATGACCAGATATTTTGGTGGTGTCTGGCGAAAGACGCTGCTGCTGATGATTCGTTCTATACCGCCTTGATTGAAGCTAAATACCTGGGTACTTACACCGGTTCTATCGACAAAATAATTTACCCAATTTACTGTCGGGATTTCTCCCGAGAATGAATCCCCCAAAACCACCAGGTCACTGTGCTCATGGTAGTTGCCTTTATTGGACTGATAAAGTGGTTTGGCATAAGCGTGCTGAGGCTTATTCCAGCCATAGTCGTTTTCACTATAGCCTCCAAGCCGGGTCATGTTGCCCCCGGCAGACTTATCCAGATAAAGACTAGTGGCTACCAGAATTGCGCTGATTATCGTAACCACACTAACCAGTATTAGATTGAAACGATGGAAATCGGCCATAAATTAAAACCTGAAGTACAAAAAATCGCTGACATTATTCATCTTTAAGATCACCGTAATAGCCAGGCCGGATATAAGTAATATCCAAACATAATTGGGCTTCAGCCGAAACCTGCTTGCGCCAGGTGCTAAACCTACAATTTGCAGACTATTAGGCAGGAATAAAACGGTAAGGATCAGGACGCTAATCCAGTTAGTGATGGTTGATGACCTGCGGAACAGTTCATTATAAAAATAACCCTGACCATCTGAAAGTGGATTCAGGCCCAGCATTGCCTGCCAGACCCGTAGGGCACTATCCATATTCTCTGCCCGGAATACTACCCAGGCGAAAACCACCGCCGTAAAGGTTAGTAGCCAACTCAAAGAATTTGACAGCAGCGAAGGCAAACGGGGTATCTGTAATCTATTTATCAGGGATTGCCACAGGTGGTTAACAGCAAGCATCAGGCCGTGCATCCCCCCCCAGATTACAAAGGTCCAGCCGGCTCCATGCCATAGGCCGCCGAGCAGCATAGTAAGCAGCAGGTTTTGGTAGCGCCTGAATTCCCCTTTACGGTTTCCACCCAGAGGGATATATACATAATCCCGCAAAAAATGGGACAAAGTGATATGCCAGCGGCGCCAGAAATCGGTGATGTTTAACGATTTGTAGGGGGAGTTGAAATTAAAGGGAAGTGTGATACCAAACAGTAGTGCTATCCCAATAGCCATATCGGCATAACCGGAAAAATCGAAATAAAGCTGGAAAGTATAACAGAGCGCGCCATACCAAGCCTCAAGGGGGGACAGTGCGACCCCATTATCTGCGGCATTGAACACCTGATGAACATAGAGAGATAGTTTGTCCGCGATAATGACTTTCTTAAACAAACCAAGGGTAAGTAGAGTAAGTCCCTGGGCAACTTTTTTTGCGTTATAACGATAAGTTGCTTCGCTGAGGAACTGTGGCATCATCTGTTTGTGGTGTACGATCGGACCAGCGATTAGCTGAGGAAAGAAAGTGACAAACAGGCAGTACTGCAGGAAATTATATTCTCGGGTGTAGCCGCGATAAGCATCGACCAGATAAGCGATCTGCTGAAAGGTAAAAAATGAGATTGCCAGTGGCAGCAGTACCTGACCAAATTCGATCGGGCTGGACAGTATCTGATTCAGGTTGTCGATAAAAAAGTTGGCGTATTTGTAATAACCCAGCAGGCCTAAATTGGCAGCGATACCCGAAAGTAACAGTAATTTTCGACTCGTAGAGCTATTTTCGCTGCTATGCAATTGGGTGCCTAGTGCGTAGTTAAACAGCATTGAGCCCAGAATTAATCCCAGGTAAGCCGGATTCCACCAGCCATAAAAGAACAATGATGCGGCTACCAGCCATGAGACTGCAACCCGGTGATGGCCGCGTGTACCGATTAGCAGGAAGCCGGCCCACACAATTGGTAAAAATAAAAATACAAAAGTATAGGAGTTAAAAAGCATTACAGAATCTAAGAATTTCCGTGGTTTTAGTAAGACCCCTACTAGCCATAAGAGGGACAAGATCAAGGGCAACTTGATATATATCTGGTTTGAAAATGTACGGGCTATTTCAAACCGGAAAGTTAACTAGGTATCTCTCCGGCTTTTGAGGGTGGTTCATTCTTAAACAGAGTTGCCGAAAATAGCATTCGCTATCAGGGTTTATGTTTATTTTCTGATTTTTTCAAATCAGTGTAATGTTTTTTACTAATTTCGATATTCAGAGCATCTTCAACTTTCAGCTTTAACCTGACCTTCTTATCCCGCTTGCTCAGTTTGTAATCTGGGTTCTGGGCAAAGTCCCATTCAGCATCTTTTTCCAGCCATTCCTTCATGATTGCAGGATGGGTCCCTTTAAAAGGACGGATTACTGCAGTGTCGATATCGCCGTAGCCTGGGAATGGCTCTGGTTTATGATCCCAGTACTTCGATACCTGATTAATTTTTTCCTGCATATTTTCAACATTACGAACATGACCGTAATGGTAAACGTTACCGCCCGCGTGGACCGCTTTCGGATAACGGCCCTTCTTATTTTTATCCAGCACTACGAAGAACAGCCCGTCAGGAGCAATGCTCCGCAGCGAATTACGGATGATACGTGGAGCCCGGCGGTAACCTGAAATGCCGACCTGATCAGGGCGTCCATAAAAGTGATAAAAATCGAAGTAGAAGGCTTCTACCTCTTTGTCATCGAGAAAGCGTTCCATATTGCCACGAATTGTATCCAGTTCATCTTCGTGTAGTACTTCATCACCTTCTATGTAAAGCGCCCAGTCGCCGCTACAGTTGAAGTGTGCAATCATTTTTTGCTGACCGTAAACATAGCCCCGGTCCTGCATCTTTTCATTCCAAGTAGTATGGATGATACGAATTTTAGGGTCGCCGATGGCGAGGATTTTCTCTTCTGTATCATCATCGCATTGACCTAATGCAATGATGAACTCATCACAGATAGGCAATGCAGACTTTATACTCTCAACGAACGGATAGCCCAGAACGGAGCCGTTTTTCAGGAAGGTAAATCCACTGACTTTCATAATGTCTCCGTGGGATCTCGTTAGCAGTTATGGATCTGATACAGTTTCTGATTGCCGTCAGGTTGAGTCTTGAAACGCTTATGCACCCACATGTATTGACTGGGAGCGGTGCGAACACAGCCCTCGATCGCTTTGTTGATCAGTGCCGCGTCGGTAGTTTCATCGCCTGATGGAAAGCCTTCTACTTGCCTTATTTCCAGGGTGTAGCCGCTGTTGTCCAGATTACGGGAGCATCCTAACACGACTAGCGGTGAGTTGTTCAGGGCGCTCATCTTAGTAGTCGCGGTGATGGTCGCGGCAGTCTGGCCAAAGAAAGGCACGAATACACTGCCTTTGCTGCCGAGGTCCTGATCCGGGGCATACCAGATGCAGTGGTTTTTACGCATGTCACGCAACATCTGGCGCGTCTTCGATCGCTCCAGAGGTTTGCTGAAACGGCTACGGCCTTTGCAGAAAAACCACTCCAGCAGTGGGTTATTATGCTTACGATATAAAGTACTGCAGGGTACATCATAGAATGAAAACAGCAGGCCGCAGAGATCCAGTGGAGAGTAATGTCCGCCCATCAGAATTACGCCATTATTGTTAGCCAGGGCATCATCCAGAATACCAAAGCCCTTGAAATGGGTAATACCCCGGAAAAAATCTTTGTTGCCCCAATAAGCCCAGCCGGTTTCTACCAGGCCGATACCGTTATTATGGAATACTTCACGGACCATAGTTTGCTGCTGTTCGGCGCTCAGCTCAGGAAAGCACAGGGCTATATTCACTTCTGTAACACGGCGTCGTTTTGGCACGGCGAAATACAAAAGGTTGCCCAGCTGTTTACCAACCCAAAGTCCGGTTTTGAATGGCAGTAGGGCTAAAACGCGTAGAATTCCGATAAATAACCAGATAAACCAGTACTTTGGCGCTAAAAAATCGGACCAGCTTGTTTCTTTGTTGCCCACAACGTATCCAGATACTGTAAAATCACGCAATTATAATGTTCGCCGCCGATGAACACTAGTTTTCTATCTGCCAGATTGTGCAATCCGTATGCGCTTATCTGTAAGACTTGATCGGTTGGTTGCGAGCTGTATCTATTATCAGACAAGGTTAGAGCAGTACGTGAAAAACGATAACAGTATGCAGGTATATATCCGCCTGCTGAGCTATGTAAAACAATATTGGCCGGCTTTTTCCGTCAGTGTTGTCGGCTTTGTGATTTATGCTGCTTCACAAACCGCTTCGGCAAAGTGGTTGGAGTTTTTTGTCGATTCTATAGAGGCTGGCGAGTTTGATAACCGGGTCTTACTGGCTCTTTCGATCATCGCAATCTTTTTTGTTCGTGGAGTCGGTACTTTCCTGGGTAACTACGGCCTGTCTTACGTTGCCCGATATGTGGTTCACCTATTACGCATCGACTTGTTCAATCACCTGATGGTCCTGCCGAGTAATTATTACCACCAAAACTCATCCGGAGAGTTGTTGTCCCGCTTAACCTACAACGTAGAGCAGGTTACGGGTGCTGCCACCGATGCGCTTAAGATTGCGATCAGGGAAGGGCTGACAGTAGTGGGCCTGTTTGGTTATATGCTCTATCTGAACTGGAAGCTGACCTTGCTTTTTCTGGTGATCGGCCCTGTGGTTGGCTGGGTCGTGGGTATTGCTGCCCGACGTATGCGGCGAATCAGCCATAATGTGCAAGGGTCCGTCGGAAACATTACGTCTGCAGCATCGGAAGCGATAAAAGGTTACCAGGTAGTACGTATCTTTGGTGGTGAACCATCCGAGAAAAAGCGCTTCTTCGATGCCAGCCAGTACAACCGGCAACAGTTTATGAAAATGGTAGTAACCCAGTCGGTAACCATTCCGATAGTCCAGATGCTGGTGGCCTGCGTGATCGCCTTGCTTACCTATCTGGCGATGGAGCCCAGCCTGATTCAGCAGATGTCGACCGGTCAGTTTATCGCATTTATCTCGGCAGCTTCACTGATGGCTAAACCGATACGATCGTTGACTGAAATCAGTGGTATGATTCAGAAAGGGGTGGCTGCGGCCGAGAGTCTGTTTGAAGTGATCGACTCTCCTCCGGAGAAAGACACAGGCTCAATCAGTGTTGAGCGGGTAAAAGGTAAATTGGAACTTAATAATTTGAGTTTCACTTACGCTGACCCTGAGAAGATGGAACCGGATAAGATGATTCTACAGGGGATCGATCTGACCGTTGAATCCGGTGAAACCGTCGCCCTGGTGGGGAAGTCCGGTAGCGGAAAGTCGACCTTGGCTAGCCTGCTACCCCGTTTTTACGATCTGACCAGCGGTGAGCTGAAGCTGGATGGTTTGGATATAAATGATTATCAGCTGGATAACCTGCGCCGTCAGATCGCTCTGGTGAATCAACAGGTCGTTCTTTTTAACGGCTCCATTGCCGACAATATCGCGTACGGTGCGATGGCCGGCTGCAGCAGAGGGCAGGTAGAAGCGGCAGCTGACGCGGCCCATGTCACTGAGTTTGTTAAGCAATTACCGGACGGTCTGGATACGCTTGTCGGTGAAAACGGTATGCTGCTTTCCGGCGGTCAGCGACAACGTATCGCTATCGCCCGGGCGATCCTGAAAGATGCGCCGATTCTGATTCTGGACGAGGCAACCTCGGCGCTGGATACCGAGTCCGAAAGACATATCCAGGATGCGCTGGATAATGTTATGCAAGGTCGAACAACGATAGTGATCGCTCACAGGCTTTCTACGATCGAGAACGCAGATCGTATCCTGGTGATGGATTCCGGGTGTATTATTGAACGCGGCAGTCATGCTGAACTTTTACAACAAGGTGGCGTCTACGCTAACCTGCATAAGCTTCAGTTTACCGAGCAGAATGAAAGCCCGGCAGATGCTGCCGGGGATAGTACGCAACAGGAAGATAAAGTATGAAACTGGTGATGCCCCGTTTTGATAATGCCCAGGTGCTTGTAGTTGGTGATCTGATGCTGGATCGTTACTGGCACGGAGCAACCTCCAGGATCTCCCCCGAAGCGCCGGTGCCGGTGGTCAAAGTTGATCAGCGGGAGGATCGTCCCGGTGGTGCTGCCAACGTAGCCCTGAATATTACTGCTCTGGGTGCCGGTGTGTCGCTGGTGGGTATAGTTGGTAAAGATGAAGCGGGTCAGGCGTTGCAACAACAGCTGGAATCGGCACGGGTTAACTGTCAGTTCTGCCTCAGCGAAAGCGAACCGACGATCACCAAGTTACGGGTATTAAGTCGTCATCAACAACTGATCCGGCTTGATTTTGAAGAGCCTTTCGCTGTGGACTACAGTGCTCAGCTGGAACAGCAGGTAGCAGCTTTGCTGGAGAATGTAAGCGCGTTGATCTTGTCGGATTACAACAAAGGAACTCTGAGTGATAGCCAGGCGTTGATCAAAGCAGCGCGGGCGGCAAAAGTGCCGGTGCTGGTGGACCCTAAGGGCAGCGATTTTGCCCGCTATCGGGGGGCTACTCTGCTGACTCCCAATCTGAGTGAATTTGAAGCGGTGGTCGGTCATTGTGCAACTGAGCAGGAGCTAATCACAAAGGCTCAACTACTTGTGAGTGAATTGGATCTCGAAGCGTTGCTGGTAACCCGAAGTGAGCAGGGTATGACCCTGATTAAGCCGGGACAAAATGAAGTGCATTTCCCGGCCCGTGCCCGTGAGGTTTTTGATGTTACCGGTGCCGGTGATACGGTTATCTCAACTCTGGCTACCGCGCTGGCGGCGGGTCAGTCGCTGGAAGTGGCTACTGGACTTGCCAATATTGCCGCAAGTATCGTCGTTGGTAAGCTGGGTACTGCTGCGATCAGCGCTCCGGAACTGCGTCGTGCAGTGAATGAGGAGCATGGCTACGAACGTGGTGTTGTTTCAGATGAGCAGTTGTTGATTGCGCTTGAAGATGCCCGCGCCAGTGGCGAAAAGATCGTCTTCACCAATGGCTGCTTTGATATCCTCCACGCAGGCCATGTTGGTTATCTGGCGCAAGCTCGCGCCCAGGGTGATCGGCTGGTGTTGGCAATTAATGATGATAGCTCGGTGAAGCGTCTCAAAGGCGAAGGCCGTCCTATCAATCCGGTTGAGCGTCGTAAGGCTGTGTTGGCTGGTTTGGAAGCGGTCGATTGGGTGGTTAGTTTTGCTGAAGATACGCCTGAACGCTTGTTGCAGCAGGTGCGACCCGAAGTGCTGGTAAAAGGCGGTGATTACGGTCTGGATGAAGTGGTAGGTGGCGAATTTGTCAAAACCTACGGTGGCGAAGTTCGGGTACTATCCTTCCTTGATAATTGCTCAACAACGGCGATCGTCGAAAAAATTCAGGCGGGTGAAGAGGGCTAGTTTATTTAGTCTATAGGCAAAGGCTGGCGCGGGGCTAATACCTCGCTCAGCCGGGTTCCTGTTGGTGCCCGCATCGGTACTACATTGCCTCTGATCAGCTTCCCCAGTTGAGTAATCTTGCCTTGGTTTAGCCGCGCTAGCCAGAGATCGGCACTGAGTTCTACTTCTAATAACTGATTTGCCGGATTCAACTTTTCCTCCGCGTGCAATAGCGATAGTGTTTCACTATCTGGTAGTTCCAGTCTTAGTGGATACACCAGCTGTACCGAACAGGTCTGTTTGTGGATATACAGTAGCGGCTGGCCTTTGAGAGGCTGTTGATTGATAAATACTTTTGTCTGCGGCAGCTGTAGCGGATTATAGTCTTCACTCATGAACTCCATGCTGAGCTCATCGTTATAATCCAGCTTGCTATAGGGCTTTTCCAATTGGCACCCGTTCAGAAGGCTGAGGCAGAACAGTTTTCCATCGAGTAACAGACACTCTTCAGCCAACTCCTGAGCCAGAGTCAGATAGGGATTGCTGAACTGCTGCTGGGGAATATAACCGGAAGGAAGTTTAAGAACGGAGTGATCTTTGTGCTCCTGGCGAACCAGTAGAAGGTATTCCTGCGTATCTATGCGAAGGTGGATCTGTGCTGAAATGCCAAGGTTGGCAAATTGCCCAGGTATAGATGCAGAGCAGGATTTTCGCCGGCGCTGCATAGTTTCAAAATCTATAGGGTTGCCGACAGAGGTGATATTGATGCCGCCAGCGTAAGGGGTCAGTTCGATCCCATAAGTTTGAAAATCGCCTGGATCTTTGCTGGCTAGAATCATATCTACTCCATCGAAGCTAATATATTTACAAACCCAGTGCCTTTTCTACCGCTGCTGCGTTACTGCGCAAGTGCAATGGATTAATAGTGCCTATGATGGCACTGCTCACCCCCGGATGAGCAAAAATGAAATCAAAGCTGGCCTGCACCGGGTCCTGCTCATCCCTCAAACAAGCATGACCGGATGCAAGGGCTTTCTTAACCAGAATCCCTTTATCATGTTGCTGGGCGTAATCGATTACCGGTAGCTCTTCTGCATGGGACAAGTTATAGGTCACCATCGCAACATCTGAGCGTTTCAGGGTTTCGATACCACCCTCGACTGTTTTAGTGGACATGCCTCCGGCGCGGATTTTACCTTCCGTTTTGAGATCGTCGAGCAGTTCGAGCACACCGTAGCGCCGGATGATATCCATATCGTTGCCGTCGGAATGCACCAGCATCAGGTCGATAACATCTGTTTCCAGTCGGCGCAGGCTTCGTTCTACACTTAATCGTATATGTTCAGGGGTGAAATCAAAGTGTGACTGTCCAGTCTGGTTATCAAACTCTTCACCAACTTTACTGCAGATCAGCCATCGGTCGCGCTGGCCGCGGAGCAGAGGTCCCAGCCTCTCTTCGCTGCGGCCATAGGCGGGAGCAGTGTCCAGCAGATTGATGCCCAGGTCGTGGCACAGTGCCAGCAGATTAGCGGCTTCGCGGTCGTCCGGGATAATGAAGCTATCAGGGTATTTTACACCCTGATCCCGGCCTAGCTTGACAGTGCCTAATCCGATCGGACTAACTTTCATATCGGTACCGGCTATCAGGCGTTGTTGCAGCGGTTTTAGCTGTTCTTTCAGATCGGATCTCAAAACAAGGTCTCCCATACCGGCTCAGCTACTTCGGGACGGGGGAGATCAGTTAGTAAACTCAGGTCAGCTTTTTCTAGTGGAACGATGGCCTGCTGGTTTAGCTGCTGCAGAATCTGATCGGCAAGGTCCGGTGACAGCGCCAGCTTGGTTGGCCAGGATACGATGCCGTTATTCACTACCTGTGCAAAGGCGGAATCGGGTCGGGTCAGGGAGGATTGCTTAGGTTCGGCCCGGTCTATCCGGAAGCTGGCCCAGCGCGCGTTTGGCAGCTCGATCCAGGGCAGCAGTTTTTTCAGGATCTTTTTCGCTTCAGCTACCTGCTGCTCTGGACTCCGCTTAACACCGCTTTCTGCCAGATCGCCGCCGAGATACCAGGCTTGCTCGCCATTGCTTGCGGGGTGGGTGGTGATAGTAACGACAGGCTTACTGCCGGTACTGATGCAATGCGCAAAGGTTGGTAAATTGGCACTGTGCCGGACCACCACCATATGCAGCGGTCGTCGCTGCATCTTAGGTTGATCAATGCCCCACTGAGCAAGCAGGTCCTGAGTGCCTTCACCGGCGGTCAGGATATAGCGTTGTGCCTTTAGCTCAATACTTATATCACTAAGTTCTATCGCTTCGATTGTACCTGCAGGGTTGGTTCTAATATTTGTCGACTTTGCATTGTTTTTGAAAATACGGTCTTTATGGGGCTCAACCAGTGCCTGAATCACTGAAGGTACGTCGAGAACGATTTCATTCAATTTGTACAGGCCGCCGCGAAAGTCTTTGTGGTTGAATACGGCAGGGCGATCCTGTTCAGGGACATCGTCAACTCTCCCTTTCAGCGCTTTGCTGGCAAAGAAAGTGGTCATTTTTGATCCTAAAGAGCCTTTTGACCACATATAGTGCGCGTCGGACAGAACGTTTGCGGATCGCAAGTCCAGCTCGCCGCTGCCTCGCAGGCATTCACGCCAGCGTGACGGCATGTCTGAGATCGCATTGGATGCCTGGGTCAGTGCGCCACTCAATGCGTATTTTGTACCACCATGGATAATTCCCTGCGAGCGGACACTCTGTCCACCACCGAGGGTTTCGCTTTCCAGTAACAGGGCATCAAAACCGGCCTGGCGGGCACGGTTCAGCAACCAGAGGCCTGCAATACCGCCGCCGAGAATGATCAGGTCTGTGTTAACTGTCTGCATGGTGTTTTTAGTCCTTAATGGTTGCTCGCATTATAACCTTTCATCCAGACAGACTGATAATGTTAAACTGATGTTTTACGAAAGGATTTCAGGTATTCCTTCTATGGCGCGACTGCTCTATACACTGTTGCTGTACTGTTTGACCCCGCTGATTTTGTTAAAACTCTGGTTTAGAGGCCGAAAGTCTCCGGAGTATCGCCAGCGCTGGGGGGAGCGGTTCGGCTTGATTCCCGATTTTACGTCCAGTCACGCAGTCTCACCGTTGTGGATACACAGTGTTTCATTAGGGGAAACTGTTGCTATAACTCCCCTGGTTGAACAGCTTCTGGCGCAATACCCGGAACAGCCGATCATTATGACGACCATGACCCCTACCGGTAGCGAGCGGGTCAGGGCACAGTTCGGCGACAGGGTGATGCATGTCTATTGCCCCTACGATCTGCCGGATGTACTGGCCCGCTTCCATAACCGTGTTAAGCCTCGTTGCTGCATTATTGTTGAAACCGAACTATGGCCAAATCTTATTCGCAGTTGTGCCAGCCGTGATGTCCCGGTGCTGGTTGCCAATGCCCGGCTTTCGGCCCGCTCGGCGAAGGGCTACCAGCGGTTTGCCTGGCTGACCCGGCCTATGCTGCGTGATATCAGCTGCATTGCTGCTCAGAATCCGGTGGATGGTCAGCGTTTCCTCGATCTGGGATTAAGCACGGCACAGCTGGCTGTGACCGGCAGCATCAAATTTGATATCACACCGCCGCAAGGTGATGAAGAAGAGATAAAACAACTGCGAAGCGCCTGGGGAATCGATCGCCCAGTGTTTATCGCAGCTAGCACTCATGACGATGAAGAGCAGCAACTGATTGGGCTTTACAAGGCTTTACAGAATCGTAGTCCAGAACTTTTACTCATCCTGGTGCCGCGCCATCCGGAGCGTTTTGTCGAGGTGTATAACCAGTGTTTGCGGGCCGGTCTGAAAACCTCTCGGCGTAGTCTGCGCGAGCCGCCCGCTACGGATATCAATGTCTATCTGGGCGATACCATGGGCGACATGATGAAGCTCTATGCCGCGGCGGACATTGCGTTTGTAGGTGGCAGTCTGATCGAACGGGGCGGGCATAACCCTCTTGAGCCTGCTGTATTAGGTAAGCCTGTGTTGATGGGGCCGCACCTGTTTAATTTTCAGCAGATCGCGGATCAGCTGGAGAAGCAGCAGGCGTTAACAGTTGTCTCAGATATCGAGCAATTGCAATTAGTCGTAAGGCAGTTGCTGGATAATCCGGAGCAGGTAAAGATGATGGGGGCTGCTGGGCAGGCCTATATGGATGCTAACCGTGGTGCGCTGGTAAGGTTGTCTCAGCTGGTGCAGAAATACAGCCAGCCGAGTTAGCAGGCATCGACTATTAGTTGGTACTTACCTAGTCAGAATTTATTAGTCCGTGCTAAGCAGATAATCCATCTCTTCGCAGAGCCAGTGGCCGATAAAGATATGGGCTTCCTGAACTCTCGCTGTTTCTGCGGCCGGGACTTTGATGATGTTGTCTGCGATATCAACCAGCTGGCCACCGTTTTCTCCGGTCCAGGCCCAGCACTTTGCACCAATTGTCTGAGCGGCTTTAATAGCATCGATAACGTTTGCACTATTGCCCGAGGTGGATATGCCGATCACCAGGTCTTCCGGGCGGCACAGGGCTTCAATCTGACGGGTAAAAACCGAAGCAAAGCTGTAGTCGTTGGAGTGAGCGGTCAGGATAGAGCTGTCCACTGTCAGTGCAATAGCGGGCAGAGGCTTGCGTTCCGCTTTGTAGCGCACGACGAACTCGGCAGCCAGGTGCTGGCTATCTGCGGCGCTGCCACCATTACCCATAAAGAACAGCTTGCCCCCGGCGGCAAAAGTTTCTGCGATCTGGTCGGCCAGTTGTTCAACGTCGGTCTGTATTTCCGGCAGACGGTTGAAGGTCTCAGTATGGCGCTGTAGGGCGTTACTAAAAGACATGGTCATTCCTTAATTGCGGTGAAAAATTACAGAGCGAAATTAAATGTTTCACCGGCCTGCTCGGTGAAAACGGTGTGGAGTACATCATTTAATGGTGCTTTGTCACTGTCTCTGAGCCAGGTTTGCACATCGAAATCATAATCAAAATGAAAGCCGCCACTTCGGGCAGCCAGCCAGAGTTGCAGGACCGGGGTCTGGCGAGTAAAAATTATCTGGCTCTGGTTCTCACAGATAACGGTCAGTACTCCGCCATTGTTGATATAGTCGAGGTCAGTCTCGGCTTCATCTAACAGTTCTTCGATGGTGCTCAGGGTGTCATCAACCCGCTGGTTAAATTCAGATTCGTTCATTGCTGCACTCGTTACTGCCGGATTGGAAATTAGTGGACAGAGTATATAGCAGTTCGTTCCGCTACTCATCTTTAGCTCAGGCTAGTATGGCGGCATGAATCCGGTTCCTGCCAGCACCTTTGGCTTCGAGCAGCTTTTGATCGGCAAGCGTTAGCAGCTGGTAAGGAGTTTGATCGGTAATCACTCCAGATGTTGCAATCCCTATACTCAGTGTAATAGTCGAAAAATTATCAGCATCGGCCCCTTTTTTATCCGCGGACAGTTGATGCTGAATTTTGTGGGCGATTAACCTGGCCCCTGCCTGATCGGTGTCTGGCAGCAACAGGATGAACTCTTCACCGCCATAGCGGAATGCTCTGTCAGCGGGACGTTGGATTGCCTGTTCGATGACTGAGGCGGTGCTGCGCAGGCAATCATCGCCGACAAGATGGCCGTAATTATCGTTATATTGCTTGAACAGATCGATATCGATCATCAGCAAAGAAAGTGGTTGTTTGGATCTGGAAGCCCGTAACCATTCCAGCTCTAATTGGTGTTCAAATTCTCTGCGGTTATAGAGCTGAGTCAGATGGTCCCGGTTGGATTGTTGTAATAACTGGTCCGTCAGGCGCTTAAGAGTGATTAGCCTGTCTATGCGAGAGATCGATACTTGTACAGGAACGTCCGGATGCAGGTAGTCACTGTAGCCAAGCTGGCAAGATAATGCATGCTCCGTAGGGCAGTATTGCTGGCTCAACATGATGACTGATAAATGCTGTAACGAATGTTGCTTAATCAGTTGCAGGCAGCGCATGTTATGTTCATTGTCAGCAACCCCGGTCAGGAGCAGAAGGTCTGCTTGTTCAGGTCCATCGTGAAATGCGCTGAATTGATCGGCATCGGCAATCACCCGGATATCATAGTCATCACGTAAAGGTTGAATCTGCGGCCAGTATTCGGTCAATGATCCCAACAGCAGGATGATAGGGCGAGGCTTAAAGCTGCAGCTGGCAATTGTATGGGACTGTTGATGATCAGCTTTAATAAGGTAGCTTAATATATCCTGGATACTGGCTAAGCCTATCAGAGGTTCACCTTTCGGGTGTTGCATAACCGGTATTCTTTGATCGTACCTGCCTTGTTCCCAGTTCTTTTGCCAGTCGCTGAGAGTTTCTTTCACTACAGGATTGAATTCTGGTTGATGACTACCAGCCTGCTCTAGCAACTGTTGTAGAACCTTGGGGGTTGATATATCCAGGCCATCTTGCCACAACGCTCTGTAGACCAGCTTTCTGAACTGTTCCGATATATCGTTCCGTATCTGCCTGAGGGACTCGGCAATTACATTCGCCTGTTCAGTATTAGGCCTGGACGGGGGAAGGGCAATGCTGATGTCCGGCGCCCGGTGACGAACGGTGGCGACTTCGGAAGTTAGTTCAATCTGATCATCGGTAGTGCTCAGATGGCTGCTGACTTCTGGAGTGTGTTGAATTAACCGCCACTCGACCAGTTCCAGGCGATTGTGCGTCTGCAGATGTTCGTGCAGGGCATAGCAGAAGGGGCAGTTGAAATCTCCATATACAACAATCTTTTGCAGTGTTGTCTGTGGCATAGCTTCTCAATAATTCGGCAGCTGAATTCTAATAATAGATAGATACGTAAGAACTTAACAAGTTATCTTGCAATTCTGTTGTCAGAACGCGTCAGTGGCAGGTACTCATCATGCCGTCGGAACGGTATAATCTTCGCATTAACCTCGGATCAGGATGCAGAACAGTGAAACATTGGTGGGTTGCTCTATTTGTCAGCACCATAGTGCTGGGTGGTTGTGGTCAGAAAGGCCCGCTATATTTGCCTGAAAGTGGGGCAGGTGAGGTTCAGGAAGGTGCTGCAGCTAACTAAGCGCGGTAGCTAATAAACAGCCCGGCAAATAAAGACCGGGCCGTAACAGAATTTAATAAGATCAGAATATTTCGATGGATAATTTTGAATATCGTAACGGCCGCCTGTGTGCCGAAGAAGTACTGGTAAGCCGAATAGCGGAAGAATTTGGTACGCCAACTTATATCTACTCCCGGGATAGCCTGGAACGGGCTTATCTGGATTATGCCCAGGCTTTGGAAGGCCGTGATGCGCTGGTGTGCTATGCGGTCAAAGCTAACTCCAACATCGCAGTATTGAATGTACTGGCGCGACTGGGTGCTGGCTTTGATATCGTCTCGGAAGGCGAACTTGAGCGGGTCCTGAAAGCGGGCGGCGATCCATCGAAAGTGGTTTTCTCAGGTGTAGCCAAACGTGAGAATGAGATGCGCCGGGCACTGGAAGCGGGTATCCACTGCTTTAATATCGAATCCGAAGCTGAGCTGGACAGACTCAATACGGTTGCCGCAGAACTGGGTAAGGTTGCTCCGATCTCGCTGCGGGTGAATCCGGATGTCGATGCCGGTACTCATCCGTATATATCGACCGGACTGAAAGACAATAAGTTTGGCGTGGCGATAGAAGATGCTGCCCGTATTTATAAATATGCTGCCAGCCTGAGTCATCTCGATGTGCAGGGTGTGGATTGCCATATCGGTTCTCAGCTGACCGAGATCGATCCGTTTATTGATGCGCTGGATCGTCTGTTGGTTTTGATTGATAAGCTGGCTGCTGATGGTATTACTATTAAGCACCTGGATCTGGGTGGTGGCCTTGGTGTGTGCTACACCGATGAAGTACCGCCGTCTCCGCAGCAGTACATAGCTGCAGTGGTTGAAAAGCTGGGTGATCGTCCGCTGAAACTGATCTTTGAGCCTGGCCGTTCGATTGCCGCCAATGCGGGTATCATGATCACTAAGGTTGAGTTCCTGAAGTGTGGCGATCACAAGAACTTTGCCATCATCGATGGGGCAATGAACGACCTGATCCGTCCGGCACTTTACAGTGCGTACATGGAGATTATTCCGGTACAGGCACGTGATGAAGGTGAAAGCCGAAGCTATGACCTTGTTGGCCCGGTATGTGAAACCGGAGACTTCCTGGGTAAAGACCGGGAATTGAATATTGAACCAGGTGACCTGCTGGCGGTTTGCTCTGCAGGAGCCTATGGCTTCACTATGAGCTCCAATTACAATACCCGAAACCGGGCCGCTGAGGTCATGGTCGACGATAATCAGGCGCACCTGATCCGTAAGCGTGAAACTGTGGTTGATCAGTTGCGTGGCGAGAAAGTGTTACCCGGTTGAATCCTTTTTTACTAGGGCCCGCTAAAAGGCAAAGCTAAGAAGGCAACCGCTAAACTAAGGCAAAAGTGTCGTCCATATCGACCCGGCCTTACTGAGAGAGTTATGTTAGTTAGATTTACAAAAATGCATGGTCTGGGGAATGACTTTCTGGTGCTGGATACTATCACCCAGAAGGTGAAGGTTAATTCCGCGCTGGTAGCGAAACTGGCGGACCGTAACTTCGGGGTGGGTTTTGATCAGATGCTGATCGTTGAACCACCGAGCGACCCGGATATGGATTTTCGTTACCGTATCTTCAATGCTGACGGCAGCGAAGTTGAACATTGCGGCAATGGTGCCCGCTGTTTTGCTAAGTTCGTGCGCGATAAGCGCCTGACGGCGAAAGAAACCGTTGCGGTAGAAACCCAGAAAGGTCCGATCTACCTGACAATAACTGAAGATCGTCAGGTGGTGGTCGATATGGGTCAGCCAGTATTGGAGCCACAGCAGATTCCGTTCAGTGCGGATCAGCAGGCGGCAACCTATCCTATTGATGTGGCAGGACAGACCATTGAGATCAGTGCTGTTTCAATGGGTAACCCTCATGGTGTGCTGGTGGTAGATTCAATCGATACTGCCCCGGTTGAAAGCTGGGGTCCCGAATTGGAGGCCCACCCTAAGTTTCCTGCGAAAGCGAATATCGGTTTTATGGAGATCGTTAATCGTAACTCAATTCGCTTGCGGGTCTTCGAACGTGGCGCAGGAGAAACCCTGGCCTGTGGTACTGGGGCCTGTGCCGCTGTTGTCGCGGGCCAGTTAAGGGGGTTACTTGATCCCGGTGTAACAGTGCAGCTGCCCGGTGGTGCATTGCAGATAGACTGGAACGGTGTCGGTCAGCCATTGGTTATGACCGGACCGGCAACTACGGTATACGAGGGGCAGATCTTTCTATGACGGATAATAGTGTTACTGAGCTTCAGGTAGTTGAATACCTGAAGGCCCATCCGGATTTCTTTACCGGCAATGAGCAGCTGCTGGAAAAACTCTATGTGCCCCATCAGCGTGGCAATACGGTTTCTCTGGTAGAGCGTCAGACCAGCCTGTTGCGGGAAAAGAACCGCGAGCTGCATGATTACCTGGGAGACCTGGTCGGCGTTGCCCGGGAAAATGATATCCAGTTTACTAAGACTAAGAAGATGGTCGTAGCATTGCTGGAAGCTGAAACTCTGGATGATGTGGCGGTCGCGGTTGATGAGAGCCTGTGTCAGGACTTTCACAGCGACACCACCTCATTGGTTCTGTTCAGTAAAACAACCGCAGAGCAGAGCAATCTGCGTTTGTTGCCGCAGGACGATGCCGCTGCAATTCAACCTCTGGCCGATAGCTCGCAGACCAGCTGCGGCAGCCTGAGTGAGCTGCAGAATGAGTTCCTGTTCCGCGAGCAGGCTTTCAAAGTTAAATCTGCCGCTGCGGTGCCCCTGGTTAAAGGTGAAACTTTAGGCTTACTGGCAATCGGCAGTTTCGATCCTACCTATTTTCAGAGTAATCAGGGAACCTTGTTCCTGGATTATATCGGCCAGGTTCTGAGCCGGGTATTGTCCCGTCTGTTAAAGGACCAGCAGGTCTGAAACGGTGAACAGCGTCGATGAAGCCCAGGTACGCTTCTTCAACTACCTGGGCAGCGAGCGCCAGCTTTCCCCACATACTCTGAGCAATTACCAGCGCGACCTGCAGCGTCTGCAGGATTATCTTATCGATTGTCAGCTGTTTACCCCGGATAACAGTCAATGGCAGCAGGTTGATGCGCGCCATATCAGGGGCTTTGTTGCCATTATTCATCGTCAGGGGCTGGCTGGTAAGAGTATCCAGCGGGTGCTGTCGGCGGTGCGGTCTTTCTACAAATTTCTCAATCGGGAAGGGCTGGCTCAGCAGAATCCGGCGCTGGGTATTCAGGCGCCAAAGAGTCCCCGTAAACTGCCTCAGACGCTGGATGCCGATCAGGTCGGCCAGTTGTTAGATGCCCCCGATGGTGGCGACCCTCTGGTATGCCGTGATCTGGCGATGATGGAGATGATCTATTCCTCAGGCCTGCGTTTATCAGAGCTGGTCAGCCTGAATCTGAACGATCTTGATCTGTACGATTCCAGCCTGCGGGTGACCGGTAAAGGGCGCAAAGCCCGGATGCTGCCTATCGGCCGTAAGGCGATGCAGGCATTGGATCGCTGGCTGGACCTGCGGGATAGTATGGCTAAGCTGGATGAAATGGCAGTGTTTGTCAGTCAGCGTGGCACCCGAATAACTACCCGAAGTGTGCAACAACGGATCGACCGACTCGGTAAAATGCAGCATACTCAGGGTAAAGTGTATCCACACAGATTACGCCACTCGTTTGCCAGCCATATGCTGGAATCCAGTGGTGACCTGCGAGCGGTACAGGAGCTGTTGGGGCATTCCGATATATCGACAACCCAGATCTATACCCATCTCGATTTCCAGCATTTGATGGATGTATACGATAAGGCTCATCCAAGAGCCCATAAACAGAAAGATAAAGACCATGATTAAGTGCATTACGTTCGATCTGGATGACACCCTGTGGGCAGTTGATCCGGTAATAGTACAAGCGAATAAAACACTCTACAGTTGGCTCAGTGATAACGCCGAGCTATTTGTAAAGTGCCATCGTTTGGATGATTTTAATGAACTCAAGCGACAAGCGTTGGAGCGTTTTCCAGAGATCTCTCACAGCGTCACGCTGATCCGTGTTAAACAACTTGAAATTGGCCTGGAACAAGCAGGCTATCCAGAGGATCAGGCGGCAGCACTTGCCAGTCAGGCCTTTGAAGTATTTATTGAAGCCCGCAACCAGGTTGAACTGTTCGAACATGCCAGGGCTATGCTGGAACAGCTCAAGCAGGATGGTTATACCATTGGCGCTTTGAGTAATGGCAACGCTGATGTAAACCGGGTGGGGCTGGGCGATCTCTTTGATTTTGCCCTCAATGCCGATGGTGTGGGTAAAGAAAAGCCTCATCCGCTAATGTTTGAACAGATGCTGGAGCAGAATCAGTTGCGCCCGGAACAGGTAATCCATATTGGTGATAATCCCCACCATGATATTGAAGGGGCGAAGCATGCCGGTCTGTGGACGATCTGGGTAAATCTGGATAATCGTAAATGGCCTGATGGTGAACCCGCCGATCAGGATGTCAGTTGTCTTAGCGCTATTCCAGAGGCAGTAAATGTAATCGCTGGGCAGGCTTCGTCCCGGGTAACATTGTAGGAATTCAGTATGGCTGAACAGATTGGGCATAATCAGATCAATATGAGTTACGATGCGGCGGAAGACCGGATCCTGATACGGGCCACTGAAAACGGTAAAGAGTATCGAGCCTGGTGGACCCGACGTCTGGCGTTGCGCATGCATAAGCTGTTTGGTGAACATGCGTTTCCTACGGAAAACAGTGGTAGCCATCTGGCACCGGCTCAACAGCAAACCTTAGGCTCGATGGAAAAACAGGGTGCGGTGCAGCAAGCCGATTTTGCTACACCTTTTCAGGCAGAAGCCAGCCTCTATCCATTGGGAGAAGAGGGTGTTCTGGTGCAGCGGGTAGACGTCAAGACCGAAGGCAAAGTGGTCAAGTTCGTAATGCTGCCCAAAGAGGGCGAAGGGCTTACCCTGGCGCTACCACCGAGTCAGCGTTACTCCTTCGAACATATGCTACAGCAGGTAATGCAAGCCGCCGAGTGGATCACGCCACAACAGACAGAGGCTATAGACTCACTTGTTGAGCGTGTGGCGCATTAAAGTCGACTCTGAGACAGCTCAGTGGTGCTCGTCGTTACACAGCGAGTGATCCGCCAATACTTCGAGCACCTTGCACTGGTGCTCATCATCATAGTTGCAACTTTCAATCATCCGCGCCAGTTCTGTTTCCATCGCCTGAAGCTGGCGAATCTTATACTGAACATCGGCTAAATGTTGTTTTGCTATCCGGTCAGCCTCAAGGTGATCATCCACGCAACAGCTACAGAGTGTTTGTAGCTGTTCTATTGCCGCCAGATCGAAACCCAGCGCCCGGGCATGACGGATAAAGCGCAGCATCATCAGGTGCTGCTCTGTATAGCGCCTTTGATTGCCCTCGCTACGGCTCGCTACCGGTAGCAGGCCTCTTTCTTCGTACCAACGAATGGTCGTGCTTTTACAGTCGGTTAGTTTTGATAACTGGCCGATGGAATAGTGTTTTGACATTTTTTAAATTAAGCCTTGAACCTCTAGTTACTAGAGACTTTATAGTTTCCTTATCAATTAAGAAACTATAGAGGCTTTTTTCATGTCCCACTGCTGCGGCAACACTACGTTTACCGGACTGGATCCGGCCTACAAGCGGATACTCTGGCTGATCATCGGGATCAACGGCGTGATGTTCGGTGTCGAGATGGTTGCCGGTATTGCGGCTCAATCCCAGGCACTGCAGGCCGATGCTCTGGATTTTCTGGGTGATACCCTGAGCTACGGAGTCTCGCTCTGGGCGATTGGCAAAGCGGTATCAATCCGCAGTAATGCTGCACTGTTGAAAGGTCTCAGCCTGATCCTGATGTCACTGTGGGTGTTCGGCAGTACGGTATATCGGATTTTTGTAATGAGCAGCCCCGATGCATTCACTATGGGTGGCGTTGCTATCGCGGCATTTGTTGCCAATATGCTCAGTGTTCTGCTGCTGATGCGCTATAAAAATGGCGATGCCAATGTTCGCTCGGTCTGGCTCTGCAGCCGCAACGATGCGATCGGAAATCTGATCGTACTGGTGGCTGCTTCCGGTGTCTGGTATTCGGCTAGTGCGTGGCCTGATCTGATCGTCGCGGGGATCATGGCTGGCCTGTTCCTCTCCTCAGCCTGGCAGATTACCAGGCAGGCCTTGCTCGAGAAAAAAGAGTCTGAGAAGAAAGTGTCTGAACAACAGCCTGAACACTGTAATTCCCGGCAGGGAGTATGAGTTCTGAACGTGGTAGTTTTTTAAGGCAAAGCGCTGTGAAGGGCAGCGCTTTGTGAAAGGTGAAGTTACCGGCGTTCAGGGTCTATGCGACCAGACCTGAAATTATCAGGTTCGGGGTTTTCGGTAACCTGCGATAAGGGATCCGGCGACGATGGCAAGGCAGGCCAGTGCCAGTGTTGAATCTGCAGTGGCCATTCCAGCTAATACCAATAACAGGGCTGAGATGAGCGGTGCCGAATAGGCTAATACGCCTAATAGTTGGAGGTTGCCGTGTTTAATGCCGTAGTCCCAGGTGAAAAACGCGATACCCACTGGTCCGATGCCTAAACCGATAATACCGATCCATTGGCTGGTGGTCTCAGGCCATAGGGTGGTTTCCCACAACAGATGGCAGATCAGGGCTAATAGGGCAGTAACGGCACAAAACCAACCGGCGGCATCGGTGGAAACCTGTTTTACCAGACGACTCAGTACGGAATAACCGGACCAGATAAAAGCGCAGCAGATGGCCAGCAGGTAGCCGCTCAGGTATTCAGAATTGAAGCCGGAGTTGCCCTTGCCTATTAGTAGCCAGCAACCGTAAAGCGCAAGTATTGCCCCGATAAGGTGACGCTTCAATCGCTTCTCTTCTGGCAGGAATCCGGCCAATAGTACTATCAGTAATGGCCACATATAGGCCAGCAGGCTGACTGTAACTACCGGCGCTTTGGTCATCGCGACGAAATAACAGAAGTGATAACCGAAGTAACCACCTACTCCTAATAGCCAGGCCAGTTTAGGCTGGCGCAGATGTTTCAGTCCCAGATGCCCCTGCCGCCACCAGTTCAGGCTCATCAGTAAAAATGCCAGCGCAAAGGTCATGGCCATCATCTGAAAGGGAGGGATACGGCCTTCGGTCAGGCTGGTTAACAGGGCCAGAGTGCCCCAGAGAAAAATAGAAACCGAGCCGATCAGTGTTGCACGTATGACCTGGGTGTGAAGAAGTGCAGACATAGTCTTATCCAAATAAAATAATCTTCGAGCATAATATGTCGGTACGCTATGGCAGTCTTTGCCAATAAAGCGGGACTATTTGCCGGATCGGCGGAAGTGGCTGGGGGCGATATCAAAATGTTTACGGAAGCGGTCACTGAATGCCGCGAGGCTGCTATAGCCAACTCGCTCGGCGACTTGTTGCACGCTTAAACTATCAGTTTCCAGTAGTTGCCAGGCCTGCTGCATTCGCTTCTCGATCAGGTATTGCTGGGGCGTCATGCCCAGCTGACGGCGGAACAGTTCGCTGAGTTGGCGTGGGCTGATACTTGCTACGGTAGCCAGCTGAGCAATACTGATTGCCTGGCTGAAATTGTTATCCAGATAGTCCCTGGCAGTTGCTATGCGGCGGTCAATACTGGTCTTTTCTCCGTATTGCTCGTGGAGCAACTGAATAAGTAACAGCAGCATTTGGCGCTGGCTACTGATAGTCGTGTGTTGCTGCTGCATTTGTTGGAACAGGAAGCACACATACTGATTCAGGGCTGGATTCAGCGTGATAAATGCGGGTAAGCGCTCCAGTTCCGGTGCCAGAAGGTCAGGAATATCGGCAACCAAAAAGCAATTATCCGGGGAGCCGGAAAAACCGTGATCTTCACCTGCAACAACCACAGCAGCTTGTTGCGAAGAAACCAGACCAGAGCGATGACCTACGGTCATATCCAGCTGGCCGGAAACCGGCAGTACCAGCTGATGATAATCATGCTGGTGGCTGCTCGTCTCGGCACTGTAACTGCGCAGGTCTAGTGTAAGGTGGAAAGCTGTCTGGCTCATAAGCGGATTGTAGCAGCCTTGAACCAGACGAATAGCCCTGGGCTAACTAAAAGTTAAAAGCCCTGAGTAAGTAAAAAGCCTTGAGCCAGACTAACGGTTCGTTAGCTCATGTACTCTCCGCCATTAACCGACAGATTAGTACCGGTAATATAACCGGCATCTTCTGCGGTCAGGAATGCCACAGCCCTGGAAATCTCTTCTGGCTGCCCCAGACGGCCTACTGGAATTCCTGCAACAATCGATTCCAGTACGTTTTCAGGTACCTGGCGTACCATCGGGGTATCGATAAAGCCAGGTGAAACGGCGTTTACAGTCACCCCTTTGCGGGCGCCTTCCTTTGCTATCGCCTTGGTAAAACCATAAATACCGGCTTTGGCGGCTGAATAGTTGGCCTGGCCGAACTGGCCCTGTTCACCGTTCAGGGATGAAATATTAACAATCCGGCCGAAACCGCGGCTGCACATGGCATCGAATACCGGCTGGCACATGTTATACATGGAATCCAGATTGGTACGCAGCACTTCCTGCCACTGTTGCGGTTGCATCCGTTTCAGCGGCGCATCGCGGGCAATACCTGCGTTGTTAACCAGGATATCGATCGGGCCAAGGTCTTTTTCAACCGTTGCGATAAAGCTGCAGCAGTTATCGTAATCGGTGACGTCCAGAGGGTAGATAGCCACCTCATAGCCCGCTTCTTTCATGCTAGCCTGCCAGCTACGGTTAGCCTCTTCGGTGCCTGGCACATAGCTACCGACCACTGTGTGCCCCTGATCGGACATCGCTTTGCACATGGCTTCACCAAGACCGCCGCTGGCGCCGGTTACTACTGCTATACGTTGAGTCATGATTGTCTCCATTAGGTTTTTATATTTACTGTCTGTTTTTAGATATATGAGTCTGTTTAATCTTTGAGCAGGTGCTTCAGCGCTGATGACTGGGCGACCTTACCCTGTAACGTGTAATCCTGACTGCGGGATTCAATATGTGGCAGCTGGTACAGGTAGTTCACCATGATACCGGCGGATTGCTGTATGCCCTTTTCTGATGAGTCAGCCATCCAGTTAAGTTGCGCAATCTGCGCGCCATTACTCAGATGAAAATGGCTGACCGGGTCTTTACTGAAATGACCCCGGCCCTTTTCATTGTTCAGGTAATGACAGGCCAGTTTCAGCAAAGCCTCTTTGCTATCCGGCTGGTTCAGATGCTCATCGCAGATACGAGGCTCGGGTAAATGGCTCCAATACCTGCCGCCAGGAATCTGCTTCAGCTGTGAGTCGTTTAATCCGCTGAGCCAGCGGCAAAAGCCGGGTACCGGTGACAGTGTCGAAAAATTCTCCAGTTGAGGGTAATCCTGTTGCAGACGGGCCACCACGCGCTTAATCAGGAAATTACCGAAACTGATGCCTGCCAGCCCTTTCTGGGCGTTGGAGATAGAATAGAAAATTGCCGTATCAGCATGGTGGATATCCTGTATCGGAGCGTTCTCATCAAGCAGTGCCTGAACGTTATCCGCGAGCCCTTGTACCAGGGCGACTTCGACGAAAATAAGCGGTTCATCGGGCATGTTAGGATGAAAAAATGCGAAGCAACGGCGATCTGAGTCAAGACGGTTTTTCAGGTCGTCCCAGCTTTGTATCGCATGGACGGCTTCGTACGCGATCAGTTTTTCCAACAGTCCGGCGCTGGACTGCCAGCTGATCTGTTCCAGTTGCAGCAGTCCGATATCAAACCAGCTGATCAGTAAGCGTTTCAGATCCGCTTCCAGCGCCGCCAGCTGTGGATAAGTTTTCTTCAGCTGCAACAGTTCGGCCCGCATATCGACCAGAAATTTAACCCCTTCCGGCAGGCCGTTAAACTGGGTCAACAGTTGCATCCGCGGTGGGTCCAGCGCTTCTCGCAGCGCCATTCCAGTGCTGGCTCGCTGATCTTCCGCTGCGTGATACCAGCGTTGAAAGCTTTGCTCCACTTCTTCGCGATTAACGTCATAACGTTCCGCAAGCAGGATAAGGAAGCGAATTCGTCCCTGCTGATTCAGTTCCAGATAGCTACGGCCGAGTATCACCGCCCGGCTGCGCGCTGTGACCTCGTCGCCATCGTTGATCAGGCAGGCATCCATCCATTGCATCAGCGGCAGGGTATCACTCTCTTCCAGGTCCGGGTTGAGCTTAAGTTCAGACATTTTGAGATCACTGCTGGATTGGTCCCGCCACACTTTTTGCAGTTTGTTCAGGCGCAGATGGCTGAGGGTTCGCTCTATAAAGCTATTTCTGGCTGGTGCCGACATGATTAGCTCCCCGGTATTTCCCGTTATTGATACTGAATTCTTGTCAGGTGCGAATTAAATTAACAAATGATCTTGAAAAAACCAAGGGTTTTTACTTGGTTTTATAAGTAAAAACCATTATTGTTAACTGCATATCCAATCTTAATGCTTGTAAAAAGCCTCGGATTCCCAACCAATAAGAACAATGATAGAGGACACTCAAATGCATGATTTACATGGCTATTATCTGGAAGACCTGGAAGTAGGGCAGACTGCAAGCTATGCAAAAACAGTCACAGAAGCTGATGTGGTGCTGTTTGCCGGAGTATCCGGGGATGATAATCCGGTGCACATTAATGCCGAGTATGCGGAACAGACTATGTTCGGTCAGCGTATAGTCCATGGCATGTTCAGCGCCGCCCTGATCTCAGCAGTATTAGGTACGCGGATGCCGGGGCCGGGTGCGATCTATATCGATCAGCAATTGAAGTTTAAGGCGCCGGTACATATTGGTGATACCGTCACTGCGACCGCCAAAGTGCTGGAAATTAACGAAGAGCGGCGCAGGGTGGTACTGGAAACGGTGTGTACGGTAAAAGGTAAAGTCGTCGCTGCTGGCGTTGCAACCAACATGGTCGATCGTCGTCCGGTCTGAATCGAGGGATAAAGAATGCTGATTAATAAAGAACGAAGCGCGCTGCTAGTGATCGATGTACAGGCTAAGTTATTGCCAGGTGTGTATGAAAGCGAAGACCTGGTCAAGGGTTGCCGCTGGTTGATGGAGCTGGCTCAGCTAGTGGGTGTTCCTGTATTGGGCTCTGAACAATATCCACAGGGTGTCGGACCAACTACCGATACGTTGAAAGAACTACTGCCGGCAGAAGACTTCATTGGTAAGACTTATTTCTCCTGCGCGGATTCCCCTGAATGCAGCGCCCGTATCGATGCGATGGACCGGGAAGAGATCGTCATCTGCGGTATGGAAGCCCACGCCTGCGTTATGCAAAGTGCTTTACGCTTGCTGGAGCAGGGTAAAAAAGTCTATGTAGTCGCTGATGCGATCTCGGCGCGTAACCCGGTTGATACTGAATATGCCATCGCCCGAATGCGCGAAGAAGGCGTCAAAATAGTCACCCGTGAAATGGTTGGCTTTGAATGGATGATGCGTTCTGATGTGCCGGAGTTTAGAGACTTCAGTATGAAATTCCTGCGTTAGTAAAACTATTGCGACTTGGCTATAGGTCGTTAAAAGTTCGCTCAAGATGCTCATTTACATTAGTAACCCCGCAAGGGGACAGTGACTGCGCTCTTTCACTAACTTTTGCCTACTCTAGCCTGCGCTCATGACGTTTTAGAATTTTGATGTGATCGAAAAGGAGTCTGTATGGAAAACAAAAATAACAATCCGTACGAAATGGGCCTGGAGCAGAACAGCGCGAATTTTTCCGCGCTGAGCCCGATCGGCTTTATCGAGCGTGCCGCCAGTGTTTATCCACAGCGGACCGCCGTTATTTACGGAGACCTGCAGCGCAATTGGTTGGAAACCTACCAGCGCTGTCTGCGGCTGGCATCGGCCCTGAGTAAAAGGGGCGTGGGTGTCGGCGATACCGTTGCTGCGGTACTGCCGAATATACCGGAAATGCTGGAGCTGCATTTTGCCGTACCGATGATCGGTGCGGTTCTCAATGCCCAGAATACACGGCTCGATGCCGAGACTGTCGGTTTCATGCTGGATCATGGTGAAGCCAGTGTATTGATTACCGA
The DNA here is from genome assembly GCF_050870985.1 of Amphritea sp. HPY. Classification (NCBI taxonomy): domain Bacteria; kingdom Pseudomonadati; phylum Pseudomonadota; class Gammaproteobacteria; order Oceanospirillales; family Oceanospirillaceae; genus Amphritea; species Amphritea sp. HPY. The sequence continues at coordinate 4,536,150 of NZ_CP194015.1, forward strand.
CCGGGAGTTTTCCAAAACAGTAAGTAAGGCACTGAAGATCTGTCAGCAGCAGCCATTAGTTGTCGATGTGGATGATCCGCAATTTGATGGTGGTGAACTGTTAGGCGAACTGAGTTACGAGGCGCTGTTAGCCGAAGGGGATGCAAACTTTGCATGGCAGCCGCCTGCGGATGAGTGGCAACCGATTGCACTGAACTATACCTCGGGCACCACCGGCAATCCGAAAGGCGTTGTGTACCACCACCGTGGTGCTTATCTCAATGCGATGAGTAATATTCTGGGGCAGAACCTGCCGCCCCATGCGGTGTATCTCTGGACCCTGCCGATGTTCCATTGCAACGGCTGGTGTTATCCCTGGGCGGTGACGGCTGTTGCGGGTACTCATGTCTGTCTGCGTCATCTGCTACCAGAACGGGTATTTCAATCGATTCAGGCTTACGGGGTGACCCATTTCTGCGGTGCGCCGGTGGTGTTGAATATGCTGCTCAATGCGCCGGAGGAGGTAAAACTACCGATCGATCATCCGGTTACAGTTACTACTGGTGGCGCCGCGCCCCCGGCTTCAATTATCGAAGGGATGGAGCAGATCGGGATTCAGGTGGTGCACGCCTATGGCCTGACTGAGACATACGGCCCCAGTGTATTCTGCTCGTTTCAGGATGCGTGGGCGCAACTGCCATTGCCGGAAAAGGCCGCCAAAATGGCCCGCCAGGGAGTGCGGGCACCAGGGATGGAGCGATTGATGGTTGCTGATCCGATGACGCTGCAACCGGTCACAATGGATGGCAAGGCGATGGGCGAGATCTTTATGCGTGGCAATACTATGATGCAGGGTTACCTGAAAAATCCGTCCGCAACGGCGGATGCGTTTGCCGGCGGTTGGTTCCATACCGGGGATCTGGCGGTGTGGCATCCGGACGGCTACATCGAAGTAAAAGACCGCTCCAAGGATGTGATTATCTCCGGCGGCGAGAATATCTCGACCATTGAGGTGGAAGATACCCTCTATCGTCACCCGCAAATTCTTGAAGCAGCGGTGGTGGCACAACCCGATGACCATTGGGGGGAGGTGCCCTGTGCGGTGGTTACTCTGAAACCCGGTGATGAGGCGACGGAGCGGGAAATTATCGATTTCTGCCGCGATAACATGGCGCATTTCAAATGTCCCAAGCGGGTTGTATTTGCCGAATTACCGAAGACCTTAACCGGTAAAATTCAGAAATATGCGCTGCGTAATATGCTGCAACAGATACAGCAATCTGTGCCTAAACCTATGCCTCAACTCTTGCCAGAGTCTATGTCTCAAGAACAGGACTCCTGAGGTGTTGTCGGCCACTGTACAGGTCGCCGTTGTGGGTTCGCTTTTGTTACTATCGGGGGGATGATCAATGTTATTGAGTCAGCCACCCGATAACTCTGTTAAGAGTAAGAACAAGAGCAATACCAGAATGAAGCAGCGCCCCGATAAAGATAGATCTGAAGTTGTGCCGGCCAGCACCGCCGACAAGGCCGCAGAAACCGAGCGTAACCGTCTGCTGGCGGAGATGGCCGAACAGTCGACCGATATGATCTCGAGGCACACACCGGATGACTGGTGTTTTATTTACGCCTCACCTGCGGTAACCCATCTGTTGGGCTATAGCGTAGCCGAGATTATCGGCATGTCGGCCTATGAACTGTATCACCCGGATGATGTCGAAGATTTCAAGCGTCGCTCGCCGAGCGTCAGCTATGAGCGTGGTCTGTACACCCATACCTATCGATTTCGCTGTAAAGATGGCCACTATACATGGCTGGAAAGCACCAGCCGCTCGATACGTGATCCTGACACTGATGAACTGCAGGAAATTCTCGTTGTATCCCGTGATGCCAGTCAGCGTATCAATGCTGAGCAGGCGAGCCGCAGGCTGGCCCGGGTGCTGGAATACAGCAGCGATCTGGTGGCGTTCGTAACGCCCGATCATCGGGTTACGCAACTCAACGAGGCCGCTCGCGAATGTCTGGGTATTGAAGTGCCTGAGCATGACCGATTGTTACTCAAGCAGCTGTTTCTGCCGGATAGCTATGCCCTGCTGCAGCAGGAAGCTTTTCCCCAGGCTCTCGATCAGGGACGCTGGCGGGGTGAGGCTGAGATGTTCAGCCAGGCCCGGCAATGTGTTATCCCGGTGATGCTGGAGGTTCTGGCTCACCGTACCCTGGATAACCGGTTGGAATACTATTCAACCGTGGCCAGGGATATGAGCGCAGTAAAAGACGCTGAAGCGAAAAAACAGCAGTATCAGCTGGAAATCGATCATGCTGCACGGCTGATTACTATGGGCGAGATGGCAACCGGGCTGGCCCACGAGATCAACCAGCCGCTGACCGCCGTTGTAAACTATGTGCGGGGCATTCAACGCAGGATGAACCTTGAGCAATCAGTCACGATGGCAGATATTGCCATACCGCTGGAACGGATCAGCAGTACCGCGTTGCGGGCCGGTGAGATCGTTCACCGGATGATGGACTTTACCCGTAAGACCGAACCGAAGTGGCAGATGCTGGAACTGAATCCGCTGGTGGATGATCTGTTGCAGTTTTGTGCTAACAGTGCCCGGCGACATAATGTTGAGATTGAGAATCGTCTGCCGCAATCTTTACCGGCGGTATATGCCGACCGGATTCAGCTGGAACAGATTCTGCTTAATCTGCTGTTAAACGGAATTGAAGCCTGCCACCGTGACAGCGATGAAACTTCGCTAAAGGTATGGCTTGACGCTTCTATGGTGAAAGCCGATCAGGTTATAATTTCGGTGCAGGATCAGGGGCCCGGTTTACCGGTGGCTGATCCGGAAAAGTTGTTTGAGCAGTTCTTCACCACTAAGGCCGATGGCCTGGGTATGGGGCTGGCCATAAGCCGGACTCTGATTGAGCGGCACGGCGGACAACTGCAAGCAGCCAACCGAGAAGGCGGCGGTGCTATTTTCAGCTTTGCGCTAAGTACTAATTGAAGAGGTACTAAGTGAACAGATACTAGCTGAATAGATATCGGTAAATGGCTGCCTGAAAATTAACCACAGCAGTGAAGGGCAATATGGCAGAGCAGACAGTATACGTAGTGGATGATGATGCCGATGTCCGTGACTCGCTGCAGTGGTTACTCGAATCTGTTGGTTTAAGCGTAACCAGCTTTGCCAATGCCCAGGATTTTCTCGACAGTTATCCGCCCGGTAGTAGCGGTTGTGTGGTGATGGATGTGCGAATGCCGGGACTCAGTGGTATTTCAGCGCAGAAAAAACTACCGCAATACCATATCGATATCCCGCTGATTATGATCTCCGGCCACGGTAACGTGGATATGGCGGTAACCGCCATGACTCAGGGCGCCCGCACCTTTATCGAAAAACCTTTTAATGACCAGGTATTGCTCGATCATGTCCAGCAAGCGCTAGAACAGGATTTGGCAAACCGCGCGGGTCAGCATCAAATACTGGCAGTACAAAAGAATTATGCAGCGCTGACCAAGCGTGAACGGCAGGTATTTGAGCAAGTAGCGAAAGGATTAGCCAATCAGGATATTGCGGATGTTCTCGGTATCAGTCGTAAAACCGTAGAAGGTCATCGAGCCAATATGATGAACAAGATGACGGCACACTCCCTGCCGGAACTGATCCAGATGGCGATTAGTCTGGGAGTTGTTGGCGGTTATGGGGCAGGGTAGGCGCTAGTTGAGCTTCGGGTGAATTAATTTTATCAGATTCCATTTATTATCTTAAATAACGGCATTACCATGAGATCCCGTCTTAGCGAGGCTTTTGGTGTTTTATGCCTAGTAATAAATTAACAAGGGCGTGATTCAGTTTTCGTGCAGCTCCTGTCCTTGTTAGCTTCCATAAACGACTGTAAATTGGTTTTTTCCGTTTAAAGGATTCAGTTCGATCATTACTGATACTTGATTGTTCTTCTGCGAAGTCGGCAGGTCTTATGGGTGGTTCTACAAATCCATAAAGTGATATTTTTTTATGTCTTCGTAATTTTTTCCATGCATCTATTGGTGATTTAATTTTATTAAATTCAATCAGCATAACTTGCGCCGCTTCTCGAGAAATATAATAGGAGCAAGTTAAGTCAGATGCATAACCTTCTACGCATGTAGCATTTCCTAGCGACCATATAACCCTTCTTCTATAATATGACGAAAGCCAGGAGAAAAGGATGACGTGGTTTGGTTTATAGCTGTGACTTTCTATCTTATTGATAGTGTCCATAATGTTATTTTCTTTAATAAAGACATCATCTTCAAAGATAAAGGCGCCTTTTGATCCGCTTTGAATGATTTCTTTATAAATTTTTAGATGGCTTAGGGCGCAGCCTATCTCATTTGCCAGGATTTCGCGTCCCCAAAACTTTTTTGCGAGGTCAGGGTCGTAAACAGTTTGAAGTTCTTCCTCACTTAAATCTTTCCCATATACAGCTTCTATAAACTCATAATTAAGGATCCCTTTTTCCTTAAAATGCTTTGTTATATAGTCTTTTTTGTCAGTATCTTTTTTAAGATTAATGACGTAAATGTTCATGGGTATCCTTTTAGGAATTGCTTGTCAGATTGGAAAGTATAAGAGTTGACAAGGTTTTTATAAATTATTCAGTGTATAAAGGGCTTGATATTTCAGTTGTCGAAGATGTATATGCTGATGTCCTAATGGTCTCACATAGCGAGGCTCATTAACAGACTCAATCCATGACTGTTTTGAACTGACAGAAGCAAGATTAGCCGCTATTTAAACGGTAAAAGGCGGTAATTATGCAGTGTAGTGAACGATATCTGTTCTGCTAGAATTGGTAATAGCTTGTTAGTTGATACAAAACAGTTGCTTAGGAGGTAGGGGGGAAGCGTATTCTTGGAAAAATTGATGCTTACAAGTTGCGTTGACTTTGGGCAGAGTTTGCGAGAATGTTGGTTTTTTAAGAAAACATTGCCCTGAAGCTCTACGTAATCTGGCGATGAATAAGGTTGTGACTTGAAATGTGAATGCTCACAAGTATATGTTAAATGTTGTATATTTGTTGTGAAGATGTAGTTCTTTGTTTGTAAAAGGATATTGCCCGGGGAATGGTCGTGAATAACGTTAAGAGTGAACATGATTTTCTTGTTTTTACATCAGCAGGAAATAATAGTAACTTAAAGGAATGGGTTAAAGGTAAACCAAATTTTGATCTTTGGATTACTTATTATGGTGAAAAGGGCTCGCTTTATGAAGAAGTAAGCCCGTTCTATTGCCGTCGATCTGACGGAAAGTTTCCCAACCTGCACGATCTATATACAAGTAACCCAGGATTTTTACAGCAGTATAAAGCAATCTTTGTTATGGATGATGATATAGAAATATCAACGGAAGAGATAAATGAGCTGTTTGAAATTCAACAAGAATACAATCTTTGGGCATTGCAGCCTTCGTTTGATGAACATGGAAAAATAAGCCATCGTATAACCCGGCAGACTCCGGGTTACTATATGAGGTATTGTAATTTCATCGAGATGACATGCCCCCTTTTCAGAACTGATAAACTTCTGGATTTTTTGGATGTGTTTGACCCCGCCTTGAAAGGCTGGGGCACAGACTATTGGTTTATGGATAGTATGGGCGATGATTTAAAATATAAGGTGGCTGTTGTGGATTCCATAAGCTGCTTAAATCCAAAAGACTGCTCAAAGCCAGGGGGGGGGCGAGAAATTGATAAGCTGCAAACAACCGATGACCGCAAGGTTATTTGGAAACGAATAGCCGACAAATATAATATTCCGCTCGAAGGAAGGTCGAAAAAAACATTCTATAAAATGAGAAGAAAAAACAGCGTTATTTTATCTTTCCTTATATGGGTGTCAACAAGAATGAATAAGGTCCGTAAGGGGGAGTAAATGACTAAGCAAAAAGTATTATATATCGTTGCTGCATATCCACAAATTTCTGAGACATATATCAAGGTAGAAATAGAAACATTAGCTAGTCAGTATGATCTTGAGATTATATCGATCAACAAGGCTAACTACGCTTTTGAAAAACCGCATCCATTTCATGAGATAAATAACTATGATGATATCCTGAATTTTGCTAAGAAGTTTAAGCCAGATGTTATACATACTCACTGGATAGACTTTCAGCTGGAAAGAGTATTCAGGCTATCAAAGGAACTCAATATTCCTTTTACCATTCGTTCACATTCATTTGATACCCTGTGGAAACCGGCTCGCTGGTATAAACGGATTCTTGGTGGCCCGGTTCCGGCCAAGGTCCGTAAATATATCAAGATGGTGAACCATCCATTGTGCCTGGGTGTGCTTGCCTTTCCTTATGCTGTACCAAAGCTGATTACGGCTGGCGTAAAACCCGAAAGGGTTGTCGAGTCCGGGCCGGTTTTTGCTTATGATCTTTTTAACGATCAATCATCTAATGGCCAAGGTATTGTTAATGTTGGTGCCTGCTTGCCAAAGAAGAAGTTTGAAGATTATATACACTTAGCAACTCTGGTACCTGATCGGAAATTTCACCTTTATTCATTGGGGTATCTGACGGAGGATATAAATAATAAGAATAATGCTGTGGGAAATCCAGTTCTGATGCATGAACCGATTCAACACTATGAAGTTGCAAAAAAACTAAAAGATATGCAATGGATGGTGTATACCGCTGACCCTGAGCTTGCAACGGTTGGCTTACCACTGACTCTGCTTGAAGCCCAGGCATCCGGAGTCGGTGTTTGTATGAGAAAACTCCGTCCTGATCTGAAAGAATATCTTGATGGCGCTGTTATTTTATATGATTCAGTTGAAGAGCTGGTTGAAATCGTTAAGAAGCCTGTGTCCGAACAGATGCGGCAGCGAGGTTTTGAAAATGCCAGGCGCTATGACATCCGTACAAATATCCATCAATTGACTGATTTATGGGATCCCCTACAGGCTGAATCATCACCGAAATCAGGTTTGAAGTAAGAGAGCAGTAAGCATGACTCACTGCCATATTTGAAAATCTCTCACTTTAATGGATGTGCTGTCATTAAAGTGAGATTAAGTGCTATTTAACAATGAAATCAATTCTTAACATAAAAACATATTAAGCATAATGTATGAAATAAATCGAAAAAATCCTTATATTAATCTTCCAAAAAACATTGTTTAAGGCGTAAGGATGATTTTAAAGCGACTGCCCGTATGATGTCGTTTAATTTTTTAATAGTACTTTTGTTCTCTAATGTTGAACAAACGTCTTTTATCGTTTTGTGAAAATTGAAAAGTGATAAGTCTTCCCAATAGACATAGAATTTTTGTAAAAAAAACTGTGCATATAAGGTTTCCTTTTTCTTACTACCTAGCGTTCCTTTGTCATGTTTTGCACCATAGCCTATTAAAATGGCAGGGATTCCTCTGGCCCATGAGTTTACGGCCATATGATAAACATCTGTTATTACAAAGTCATAAGAATAAAGATTCTGTATTATGTCGGATGGTTGCTGTTGTTCTTGACTAACTTTGCCAGACAAAAGGTAGGAAAAAATACGGTCTCGATTTTTCTGAGGGAACCACTGTACCCATTTTGGTTTTTTGCCTGATTTTTTGGTTACAAAATAGGCGAAGGTCAAAAATTTAAGACGCTCTAGTCGACCAGACCTTCCGAAGTAAACAGCAACTTTATTATTGATTTTTGTGCTGATTGGGTAAGTATTAGAGTTTAATATAGCGCAGTCAGTGCCATACATAGACCGGTCACTATCAAGAAATGAGTACTTAGCGTTGGAAAGTGCGTCACGGAAAAACACGCCTCTCGAATGCGACAGTAATCGCTTAATCCCGGAGAAATATCTATCTTCTGTAAGAACTGTCGAATCGTCAGGCAGCATAGTGGAACCATAAATAACAACTTTATTTAACACTGAAGTTTCAGCACCTTCTAAAAGGATTGTTTTGTATATGTGTTCGATAGACTCGTCAAAGCTGCTGGATACTTTATGTGCTAACATCCGGGGGATCAGGTCGTTAATCCAATATGTGTATGAATGTAAAAAATCACCCCAGTAGACGATACGGTCTGATGAAATAAATGATTCATAGTTGTCCAGCAATGACATGTAGTTTATCGTTTCTTCACTTTCACCACTATCAAACTGGCTTAAGTCGCCGATGGTGTAGAACGATAATTTTGCATCGGGGAGGTTCTTAAAAAAATCTAATGCGGCTTTGTCAACAGTATACATTCCGGTATTTCTGTTGGGATTGAAGGCGCAAACAATGGAAATTTTCATTTATAACACCAGTAAACTTAACTGAACTATGCTCAGTACATATAAAATATAATTGAATTGTTTTCAGGATTGTAGGTTCTATTTTATCTTAAAGCTCCGTGCTGAGAATAAAGTCTGTTTTGGTTTTATACTTTTTACAAGAGTAAAAAAGTAATTCTTCTATCTTATTCTTTATTCAGTTCTCTTGATCTAATAATGTAATTTCCCCGTTTCAGCGTGGAGGAGAGTGTTTAATGCCGAAGGCAACATCAATAAGATAGTTAGTTGTTGTCCTGACGATACCTGATCTTGTTTTTTTCCATAGACGACTGTATAGGGGCTTTTTTTTCATGAAAGCATCTTGCCTGTCATCGCTTATGCTTGATTTGTCTTCTGCAAAATCAGCAGGTGCTACGAAAGAAGAAGTTAAACCATATAGGGATATTTTATTCTCTTTGCGTAATTTGCTCCAGGCATCAATAGGCGCTTTTATTTTTTCAAACTCAAGGAGCATAACTTCAGCGGCTTCTCGAGAAATATAATAAGAACAAGCCAGATCAGATGAGTAACCTTCGACGCATGTGTGATTGTTAATGTTCCATATAACTCTTCTTCTGAAAAAAGAGTCAAGCCATGAGAAAAGAATAATAGGATTTTCTTTGTACCTATGGCTTTCGATCTCATTAACGAGTTTCATGATGTTGTCTTCCTTGATAAAAACATCATCCTCAAAAATAAAAGCGCCTTTCGAACCGTTCTTAATGATTTTTCTATAAATCTTCAAGTGACTGAGAGCGCAGCCTATCTCATTTGCCAGGATCTCTCGCCCCCAGTATTTTTTTGCCAGATCAGGGTCGTAAACTTCGTCAAGTTTTTTTTGGCTTAGGTCTTTCCCGTATACGCCTTCTATGAACTCATAATGAAAGATCCCCTTTTCTTCGAAATGCTTTCGAATATATTCTTTCTTGTCGGTATCTTTTTTTAGGTTAATAACATATATATCCATGCCAGCCCCTGCTGAATAATAGTTCGAATCTGTCCAGGATATGCCGTTAGGAGGTCGTTAGCCGGGAGATCGGTCAAATTTTTGTTGAATCATCGGGTTCGTTTTTAACTTGCTTATTTTCATCTTCATACCCTGGCTAGTGCGCTGATGGAAAAGGCGCGTAAGCTGGTATCGCTTGAAAATAAATCTGGCCAGAAGATAGCAGAGAACATGATGGTCGTCGAGTACAGGTAAAGGTGTGTCTATGTACCTTTTCTAATGATACAGGGACTGTGGGCATCGTTCGTATTATGAACAGGTAAGGATTATTATTTCTCTGAAGTTGATTTCGATCCATTCTCCCAAAGATGTATCGCCTGCTTGCGCTCTGCACCCCAGCGATAGTTTCCGCTCTCCCCAGTCTCCCGGATCACCCGATGGCAGGGGATAAGATAGCCGATATTGTTGGCGGCTACTGCACTGCCAATTGCTCGTTGAGCTTTAGGCGAGCCGGCGATACCCGCCAGCTGGGAGTAGGACAAAAACTGCCCTTGTTCAGTGTTAAGCAGGGCTTCCCAGACCTTGATCTGAAAATTGGTACCGCGCAGCAGCAAGTGGAGTTTGCCCGGTTGTGGCGTGCCGGGAAATATCTTCCTGGCCAGTAAATCCGCATACTGATTATCTTCAGCAGTGCTGGCGTTAGGCCACTGATTGAACAGCTCCTGTAATCTGCCGTCCTTGTCTGCGTCGAGGAAGGCAAGATAACAGAGGCCGCGCTCGGTCCAGCCAAACAGGGCGAGGCCGAAGGGGGTGGATGCTATGCCATAGTTCAGGGTGACACCGAGGCCGCCGGACTTTATTTCACCGGGGGTCATCGCTTCGCAGCTGATCATCAGATCGTGCAAGCGGCCACTGCCGGACAACCCTGCATCCAGCGCGGCACTCAGAGTATCAGAGGACTGCTGTAGTGCTTGTTTAGCATGTTCTTTGGTCAGGTATTGCAGAAAACGCTTCGGTGAAATACCAGCCCAGGCGCTGAAGGTTCGCTGCAGATAGTGCTCACTCAGACCGACCGTTGCGGCGATTTCTCTCAGCTCTGGCTGGTTCGCGGCGTTGTCACGGATATAACGAATTGCACAGGCAACTATCTGATATTGCTTGGGATCGAACTGTTCAGACATAATCTGCTTTCCGCCTTTGGCTTTGCTGACAGATTCTTAGTTTTGCAGGTTAGCTTAGTTGTTAGCCACCCGATTCTTGCGCTGTTATAAGAAAATTACTCGTTTAGAAACAGTTCCAGCAGGTTATTCAGGAACAGTCGGCCCTGTTCCGTCGGCGCTATACGTGCCGGATCGTCGACTAGCAGACCCTGGCTGCGGGCTTTGCTTAGTACAGGAGCTATGCTTTGCAGGCCAAGCCCGGTACGTGGAGTGAATAGTTCGGACTCAACACCATCAGTCAGTCGTAGGGCGTTCATCATAAACTCAAACGGCAGTTCATCCAGCCCGATATTCTGCTCGCCACTCAGTGTTGATAGAGCATCCATATAGGCTTTAGGCTGACGCTGCTTCCAGCGGCGCTGAATTCGATTCTGCTGTGGATAAGTGATTTTTCCGTGGGCGCCGGCACCGATCCCGATATAGTCACCAAAGCGCCAGTAATTCAGGTTATGCCGTGCCTGCTTGCCGGTCTGGCTATAGGCCGATATCTCATACTGTGTATAACCTTCAGCTGCCAGCAGGGCCTGGCCCTGTTCCTGTATTGCCCAAAGGGACTCATCTTCCGGAAGTTGTGGTGGTTTGCTGTGAAATTCAGTATTGGGTTCGATGGTTAGCTGATACCAGGACAAGTGCTGCGGCTGCATACTGATCGCCAGCTGCAGGTCATCAAGCGCCTGTTGCGGGGTCTGCCCGGGCAGACCGTGCATCAGGTCTAAATTGAAGTTATCGAAGCCGGTTTCTCTGGCTTTGCTGGCAGCCAGGAGCGCATCATCCCGGTTGTGGATGCGGCCGAGAGTTTGCAACTGCTCGCTGTTGAAACTCTGGATGCCGATCGACAGTCGATTGACCCCGGCGGTATGGAAACCGGCAAAGCGCTCCTGTTCGAAGGTCCCGGGATTGGCTTCCATCGTGATTTCGGCGGTCGGGCTGAGCGGGGTCAGGTCGGCTACGCCGCGAAGTATCCGGTCGATACCTGCAGCGCTAAACAGGCTGGGGGTACCGCCGCCGATGAATATGGTTTCGATAGTGCGGCCCTGAACTCCGGGAAGTTCTGCTTCGAGGTCCCTGAGCAGGGCGTCGATATAGCGCTGCTCGGGCAGCTCGCCGGTCAGCGCATGGGAATTAAAGTCGCAGTAAGGGCACTTACGCACGCACCATGGGATATGGATATACAGCGATAGCGGCGGCAGCGTGAGTGCCTGTTGTAAGGGAGCAGACAGTGTCATCTTCAGAGGTAAGCCTGAATGTTCTCGATCAGTTGTTTAACCGCCTGGCCGCGATGGCTGCGGCTGTTTTTTTGCTCCGGCGTCAGCTCTGCCGAGGCTTTGTCCAGTTCGGGTACCAGAAACAGGGGGTCGTAGCCAAAGCCGTTATCTCCCCGTGCAGAATCAAGGATCAGACCGTCCCAGGTACCCTGGCAGATCAGTGGCGTCGGGTCTTCAGCGTGGCGCATATAGACCAGCACACAGCGAAAGCGGGCGCTGCGTTCGTTGCCTGTTTTGCCTTCAAGTTGCTGCAGCAGCTTACGGTTGTTATCGGCATCGCTGGCACCGGGGCCTGCAAAACGGGCAGAGTAGATACCCGGCGCGCCTTGCAGGGCGTCTACTTCCAGCCCTGAATCGTCGGCCAGTGCCGGCAGACCGGTTAGCTGACAGGCGTGGCGGGCTTTAAGAATGGCGTTTTCAACAAAGCTGAGGCCGGTTTCATCGGCGTCGGGCACCTGATAATCGGATTGCGGGACAACGCTGACGCCCAGACCACCTAATACCTGATTAAACTCTTTAAGTTTGCCTTTGTTACCGCTGGCGAGAACGATTTTGCTGGTCATGTCTGATCCTTAGCAGGTTGTTGAGAACGTTTGTTACTCTTGTTACGAGAACGGTAACGTTATCAACAATCTGTTGCTGAGCTGCTATATGAATTATCCGGCGAACTATTAATCGACGTAGAAACGTTGTTCGAAATCGATGTCATAAGCTGGCTGATTTGGGTCTGGCTGCACCTGCAGGCTGAAGCGCAGTACCTGATCGTCGGTAAAACCAAAGTCTGCCAGATAGTAGAGTGCATTGGTCTCTTCTACTTTATCGAAGCTGAGTTCCTGCTTCTGGGATATCAGATTTGTAACCGCTCCGCTAACAACAGCAGAAACTGGCTTAGTCGAACCGTCAGATTGCTTTTGCAGTACAGAAATATTCAGTAAGGCTTTGGTTTTACTCCGCGTAATGCCGTAAGCCTGGGCCACTTTGGGTTGCAGAAAACTGCTGTTGAATGCGTTGTAATGGATCATGTAGTCGCCGTGGGACACCATCTGTTCGGCAAAACTACTGCTGCTGAACAGTACAAAAACAAATGCCAGTGAGCTCACTATGCGCTTATACCAGGCCAAATTGATGTTCATAAATAGACTCCCTTAACTTCCTTTTGTAGTACTTGTTTCACGCTTCTTTGTTTCTTAGCTTAGTTTCTCAGTACTGATTCTGGCTACTAATTCAAGCTACTTAGTGATCCGGTAGATGGCGACTTCGCCAAGCATATTAGGCCATAACCGGATCGACCAGTGATGTTTGTGCTGATTATCCACCACGGTACGTTCCATAATGTATATGTTGCGTTCCAGGCAGAGGTTTTCAAAATCCTTGAAGGTACAGAAATGGATATTGGGCGTGTTGTACCAAGTATAGGGCAGGAATTTAGATACCGGCATTTTGCCGCGCAGTGCCAGATAACCCCGCGCCCGCCAGTGGCCGAAGTTCGGGAAAGTGACGATACACTCTTTTCCGATGCGTAGCATCTCATCGACAATCTGATCCGGGCGGTGCATGATCTGCAGGGCCTGGGTCATGATGACAGTGTCGAAACTGTTGTCTTTAATACTGGGGAGGCCTTCATCGATATTCTTTTCGATGACATTGACGCCTTTTTCGATACAGGCGGTAATGTTGTCGTGCTCGAACTCCAGGCCGTAACCGGTGATATTTTTCTGTTGCTTCAGGTTGGCCAGCAGTTCGCCGTCACCGCAGCCCAGATCCAGTACTTTTGAGTCTGGAGCGATCCACTCCTGAATGATTTCCAGATCTGCGCGCATTACTTGGCCTCCTTCTGTTGCCGGGGAATATCGGCGCTTACCTGTTGCATATAGGCGGCAAAGATATCCATATATCGGGGATTAGGAATCAGGAAGGCATCATGGCCATGGCTGGAATCGATCTCTGCATAGCTGACCTGCTTTTCCGCATCGACCAGAGCATCAACAATCTCCCGCGAGCGTTCCGGTGAGAAGCGCCAGTCAGTAGTAAATGAGATCACCATGAATTTACAGCGAGCCTGGGCCAGTGCCAGTGGCAGGCAGTGGTCAAAATCGGCAGCCGGGTCGAAATAATCCAACGCTTTGGTCATCAGCATGTAGGTATTGGCATCGAAGGCGGTGGAAAAGCGCTCGCCCTGATAGCGCAGGTATGATTCCACTTCAAACTGGGGATTGAAGTCGTAGCTGAGCTTGCCTTCGCGCAGCTCGCGACCAAATTTATCGCGCATACCATCGTCGGAAAGATAGGTAATATGACCCAGCATCCGCGCCAGCATCAGGCCGGTCTTAGGTACTTTACCCTCTTCATAGAAGTGACCATCGTTGAAATCAGGGTCGCGGGAGATCGCCTGTCGGGCGACTTCATTAAAGGCGATATTCTGAGCGCTGAGCTTAGGCGCTGCGGCGATCACCATGCAATGACGCAATCGCTCCGGGTAGTTGATCGACCATTGCAAGGCCTGCATACCTCCCAGACTGCCGCCGACGATGGCGGCCCACTGACTGATACCGAAATGATTCGCCAGCCGGAGCTGGCTTTCGACCCAGTCCGCTACCGTCATAATCGGGAAGTCAGGGCCAAAAGGTTTGCCGGTTTCCGGGTTTATGCTCTGTGGGCCGGTTGAGCCGTGACAGCCACCCAGATTATTCAGGCTGATAACAAAGAACTTATCAGTATCGATCGGTTTGCCCGGGCCAATTGCAGAATCCCACCAGCCGGGTTTCTTGTCTTCCATACTGTGAAAGCCGGCGACGTGGTGGTTGCCGGAGAGAGCATGGCAGATCAGTACTGCATTGGATGCGTCGGCATTCAGGGTGCCGTAAGTTTCGATCACCAGATCGTAACTTTCCAGAGTTCGGTCACAGGATAACTTAAGGGGTTGATCAAAATGGATGGTCTGTGGTGAGACGATGCCAACTGAATCGGCGGGTATTGATTGAGGCATTGTTAATTACTCAAAGTAGCACTTGGAAACGCAAAGAATATGAAGCTGTCAGCTCGCTATGAACTTCACATTTCGTACAGCAGGGCGTAGCTATCGATGATCAGATAGCCGGCCGGGCGGTCTCTTTGTTGCGTTATAAGTTTCACTTTATTCCTGATCAATCGCTGAGTTTAATCGATAAGCTTTCAGGTATTTTTCCTGGTTGGCTAATTTTATGTACAGGACGTACGGTATGCCGCGGGTGCATGGATGCACAAGAGCGGCGTCCCTTTTCTGACGGTCCAGTTCACCGCTGATAATGCTGATGGCGCTTTTTGCTACGCTGAACTGTTTCGCCAGATACCCATTTCAAATGGGCATTCGCTTTGCTTTCAATCGGCGGCGCCGTAATGCGAATCTTAAGGCTATCGCCATGCAGACCGACAATACTGTCATTGCTTGCTTTCGGTTGCAGGGGGCAGTTCAGAATAAGGTCATCACCCTGCCAGCGATAGAATTCTGTCATTACTACGCTATAACGCCATCTGAGTGATCGTACTGAGTTGTGAACGGGCAATCTGGATGACAATGAAGATCAGGATGGGCGAAAGGTCCAGCCCGCCCAGTGAAGGCACTACTTTACGGGCCAGGTTAAACACCGGCTCGGTAATCTGGGTAATAAGTTGTGGACCGGGGTGGTAGCTGCCCGGAGCAACCCAACTGATAATAACCGAACCGATAACGGCCCAGAAATAGATAGTCAGGATGGTATCCAGTACGGTGACCGCGGAAATAACCAGAATCGCGGATAAGTTTGAACCCAGGCCATGACCTTTAAACATGATGATCAACAGCCAGGTGGCAATATTGACTATAAATGCCAGTAGCAGCGGTGAAAAATCAATATTTGCCGGGCGCGGTACTACTTTTTGTAACGGCGCCAACGGTGCTGAGGTGATTTTTACTATCGCCTGACAGATTGGGTTGTAGAAGTCGGCTTTAGCGAGCTGCAGCAAAAAGCGTAGCACCACGAGAAAAGCGTATAGCTGGCCAAATAGCTGGATAACTGTGCTTAACGGATCCTGTCCCATGTTCTATTCCAATCCTGTAACAGATTAATAAATCAGTATTTTAAATGAGTATAGAGCCTTTCGCTGGTTCTATGAAAGGCTCAATTTCTTGTTACTTATTTACCAAGCTCTTCGGCCATTGTAATGGCTCGATCATGGCAAGCCTGCATCGCTTTATCGAACAGTTCGATCAGACCTTCCTGCTGGAACGTTTTGATCGCCTGTTCAGTGGTACCGTTGGGGGAGGTAACCCGACGCCGTAGTTCGGCGGGCTCTACATCGCTTTGACTGGCCATCTCGGCCGCGCCCAGGGCGGTCTGGATAGTCAGTTGTGCGGCGATCTCTTTGCTCAGTCCTAATTTTTCGCCAGCGGCAACCATCGCCTCCATGACCATGAAGTAATAGGCCGGTCCGCTACCGGATACTGCAATGACGGCATCAAGCTGAGCTTCCTGCTCTACCCACAGGGTGAGACCAACCGCGTTAAGAATCTGTGTTGTCTGTTGTCGCTGGATCTCAGTGACCATGCTGTTAGCGCATAAACCACTGGCGCCTTTCTGGACCAGTGAAGGGGTGTTTGGCATGCAGCGAACCAGGGCAATATCGCCTCCCAGCCATTGCTCAAGGCTGGCGCTGGTGATGCCGGCTGCAACAGAGACGATCAGCGGCTGACGGCTTTGTACTGTCGCGGCGATGGTCTGGCATACTGCTTTCATAATCTGCGGCTTCACCGCCAGGATAACGATGTCGGCATTCGCGATTGCATCATTGTTATCGGTGGTGGTATTGAGCCCTTGCGCCTGCAGATCGGCAAGATTTTCCAGTCGCGTTGCTGTCGCCCAAATATTATCAGTTGGATAGCCATTGCTGATCAGGCCGCCGATAATAGCGCGGGCCATATTGCCAGCGCCGATGAATGCCAGAGTCGGTTGTGTGCTCACTGTATATCCTTGAAAACGAATTTGATAATTAAGCCGATTATGCCCGGTTAAGGGCATCAAGCAAAAGCTATTTGCCTGATACTATTTGCAGCAGTGCTATTTACTGTAAACCCTGGCGCCGAAGATCGCGGTGCCGATTCTGACGATGCTGGCGCCTTCAGCGATTGCAGCATCCATATCCCCGGACATGCCCATCGACAGGGTATCCAGCTCGGAGTGGTCAGGATGATTTAGCTGCAGTTGCTGTAGCAACTCCCGCATACGGGCAAAGGGGCGTCGTTGTTGCTGCGGATCTTCACTGCTGGCCGGAATCGCCATCAAACCGCGTAGTTGAATATTAGGCAGTTGCAGAACCTGACTGGCCAGTTCTGGCAGCTGCTCTGGTAAAATCCCCGACTTACTTTCTTCACCGCTGATATTGATCTGCAGGCAGATATTAAGTGGAGGCAGTTGATCCGGACGTTGGGCACTGAGACGCTGGGCAACCTTGAGCCGATCAACGCTGTGTACCCAGTTGAAACTTTCCGCTATCGGCCGTGTTTTGTTGGACTGGATAGGCCCAATAAAGTGCCAGCAAATCTCAAGATCCTGCAGCTGTTCGATCTTTTCCAGCGACTCCTGCAGGTAATTCTCGCCGAAATCCAGCTGTCCCTGGGTATAGGCAGCACGCAGCTCGTCTGCCGGGCGGGTCTTGCTGACAGCCAGTAATGTCACAGTCTCAGTACTACGCTGCGCATTTTGGCAGGCAACGTTGATCTGTGAACGGACTATTTCAAGGTTATTTGCTATGTTTGTCATATAGTTATAACGGTCAGTGGCTTGAATAAAGTATTTTGCAAAATATAGATGGTGTGACGGGCTGATTTGTATTGCTATCAGGCTCAGTCCGGCCGCTTTTAGGTTACTATATTTACGCTACTATGATTTGCGACCATATAATAACAGAGATCACACAGCGCCAGAGACATTATGGATATTACAGAACTATTATCGTTTACAGTACAGCAGGGAGCTTCTGACCTGCATATCACCGCCGGCATGCCGCCCGTTATCAGGGTTGACGGTGAAGTCAAAAGGATTAAGCTCCCCTCTCTGGAGCATAAGCAGGTACATACGCTGATCTATGACATCATGAATGATAAGCAGCGTAAAGATTTTGAAGAACGCTTCGAAACGGATTTTTCTTTTGAAGTGCCAAAACTGGCCCGTTTCAGGGTTAACGCATTTAACCAGAACCGCGGTGCTGCTGCGGTATTCCGGACTATTCCCAGCAAAGTACTGACGATGGATGATCTGGGGCTGGGGACGGTGTTTCAGGATCTGGCTTCTAAACCACGGGGACTGGTGTTGGTTACAGGACCGACCGGTTCTGGTAAGAGTACGACTCTGGCGGCGATGGTGGATTACATTAACGAAACCCGCAACGACCATATTCTGACCATCGAAGATCCGATCGAATTTGTCCACGAAAGTAAGAAGTGCCTGATCAACCAGCGGGAAGTTCATCGTGATACTCTTGGTTTTGATGCAGCACTACGTTCAGCGTTGCGTGAAGACCCCGATGTTATTTTGGTAGGCGAGATGCGAGATCTGGAGACTATCCGGCTGGCGTTGACCGCTGCCGAGACAGGCCATCTGGTGTTCGGCACGCTGCATACAACTTCTGCAGCGAAAACAATTGACCGTATCATCGATGTGTTTCCCGCCGCGGAAAAATCGATGGTTCGCTCCATGTTGTCGGAGTCACTGCAGGGCGTTATTTCCCAGACCTTGATGAAAAAGCCAAAAGGCGGTCGTGCGGCAGCGTTTGAGATTATGGTGGGTACCCCGGCAATTCGTAACCTGATCCGTGAAGATAAGGTAGCTCAGATGTATTCGGCGATTCAGACCGGTGCCGCATTTGGTATGAATACTCTGGATCAGTCTCTGACGGATCTGGTGCAGAAGGGTATGATCAGTCGCGAAGCGGCCCGTGAAAAAGCCCTTATTCCGGCTAACTTTTAATTAGGGAAGGAGTATTAAGTTTTGGATATTACTCAACTCTTAAAGGTAATGGTGGATCGCGGTGCGTCGGATCTGTTCATCACCGCGGGTGCCCGTCCCAGTATTAAAGTGGATGGTTCGATCAAGCCCCTGACCAAAGAGTCACTGAAGCCTGCCCAGGCCCGCTCGCTGACCTACAGCACGATGAATGATCGTCAGCTGTCCGAGTTTGAAGGTAGCCGGGAATGTAATTTTGCTATCAGTGCGCCGGGTATCGGACGCTTCCGGGTCAGTGCTTTTTTTCAGCGCAACTCCCCGGGTATGGTACTGCGCCGTATCAATACCCACATACCGAGTATGGAAGATCTTAACTTGCCGCCGGTATTGAAAGACCTGGCGATGACCAAGCGTGGCCTGATCCTGTTTGTGGGTGGTACCAGTACCGGTAAATCGACTTCACTCGCCTCGATGATTGATTACCGCAATACTAATACTGCCGGCCATATTATTACTATCGAAGACCCGATCGAATATATCCATGACCATAAACAGAGCGTGATTACCCAGCGGGAAGTCGGTCTGGATACCGAATCATTTGAGATCGCCCTGAAAAACACTCTGCGTCAGGCGCCGGATGTTATTCTGATGGGTGAGATCCGTAGCGCCGATACGATGGGTTATGGTCTGACCTTCGCCGAAACCGGCCACCTCTGTATGGCGACTCTGCACGCGAACAATGCCAACCAGGCGCTGGATCGGATCATCAGCTTCTTTCCACCGGAGCACCATGCCCAGATCTGGATGGACTTGTCGCTTAATCTGAAAGCGATTGTGGCGCAGCAGCTGTTGCCGACAAAAGACGGCAAAGGCCGGCGCGCGGTTGTTGAAGTGCTGATTAATACGCCGCTGATGCAGGATCTGATCCGCAAGGGTGAGGTACATGAGCTGAAAGAGGTGATTAAGAAGTCGACCAATCTGGGTATGCAGACCTTCGACCAGGCGCTGTATAGCGAATATAAGGATGGCACCATCAACTATGATGTGGCGCTTGCTCACGCCGACTCGCCTAACGACCTGCGTCTGATGATCAAGCTGAACTCAGATACTAATCCGGATATCGACAATGGCGGCGATGACTCTGCATTCTTCCTGCAGGATGACGATGACTTCCTCAGTAATGAAGGCTCGCTGGATGTGAAAGGGATGTAATCGTTACTTACAGTGACAAAAAAACCGCCGAATGGCGGTTTTTTTATTGATCTGATATTAGCGCTTAACGCTGATAGACGACCTGACCATTGAGCAGAGTATTGTGGACCACCCCGCGGAGTGGGTAGTTCAGGAACGGCGTATTGATACCCGCTGAGTGACTGTTTTCTTCATTCAGAGTCCACTGCTCTTCCGGGTCGAAGATACAGACATCAGCGTTACTGCCTGTGCTGAGGGTACCCAGTTCCAGTCCGAGCACCCGTGCCGGTCCCGCCGTTAGCTTGTCGATCATCTCCGGCAGCGAAATCAGTTCCTGTTGTACCAGCATCAGGGACAGGGAAAGCAGGGTTTCCAGTCCGGTCATGCCCGGTTCCGTTGCGGCAAAAGGTGCCTGCTTAGCCGCCAGCTCGTGGGGCTGATGGTCAGAACAGATAGCCTGGAAACCATCTGACAGTAGTGCCTGGCGCAGGCCTGCCCGATCCAGCTGGCTGCGTAGCGGTGGAATCAGGTGGAAGTTCGGGTTAAAACCACTGACATTTTCATCGGTGAGCAGCAGGTTTTGAATCGCGACATCGGCGGTGACGTTTAATCCGCGCTTTCGGGCATCCATCACCATTTTGATCGAACGCTCACAAGACAGCTGGCCGAAGTGGGCTTTGACACCGGTCTGCTCAATCAACAGCAGGCAGCGGGCGACTTCAACGGTTTCAGCGGTTTCCGGAATACCATTCAGGCCTAGACGGGTGCAGGTGGTATCTTCATGCATCGCACCGCCATCGGCCAGCTCAGCATCCTGGGCCTGAAACAGCACCAGCAGATCATGGGTTGCGGCATACTCCATGCAGCGAGTCAGGATCAGCGAGCTTCTTATTGGATTGCGGGTGTTAGTGAACGCGACACAACCGGCTTTATGTAAAGCAAACATCGGGCTGAGTTGTTCGCCGGCTAAACCCTGGGTCAGGGCGCCGATCGGCAGGACCCTGGCATTGCCTGCTTCAGCGGCACGGTCCTGAATCAGGTCAACCACTGCGGTATTGTCGGCGATCGGTTTAGTCGTTGGTGGCGTACAGATCGTAGTGACACCGCCGGCTGCCGCGGCCGCGGTTTCGGTGGTGATGTTGCCTTTACGGGTATAGCCAGGCTCACGCAGGTGGGCGCACAGATCGATAAAGCCGGGGCTGACAATCTTACCGCTGGCATCGATGGTCTGGTCGGCTTTGAAACCTGATGGAGCATCACCTATTGCTAAAATTTTTCCGGCAGCGATATAGAGATCACTTAGCTGGTCCAGTTGATTTGCAGGATCGATAATGCGGCCGCCCTGAATTTTAATATTCATACTGTTGCGTCCCTTATTCGCTATCGATCTTATTTTGATGTTCGGTCGTCTGTCCGCTCATGGACATCGACATTACCGCCATACGTACCGCGATTCCGTTGGTGACCTGATTCAGGATCAGTGACTTAGGGCCGTCGGCGACGGCTGTTTCTATTTCAACGCCGCGGTTGATCGGGCCAGGATGCATTACCACTGAATCGGGTTTGGTCAGCTTCAGTTTCTCTTCAGTGAGGCCGTAAAGGCGATAGAATTCTGCTTCACTGGGTAGCAGGGCGCTCTGCATACGTTCCTTTTGGAGCCGTAGCATCATCACCACATCGACATCCTTCAGGCCTTCATTCATATCGGTAAAGACCTTTACCCCGAGTGCTTCTATGTGCCTTGGCAGCAGGGTATTTGGCGCAATTACCCGAATCTCAGCTGCACCCAGAGTACGCAGGGCGTGGATCTGTGAGCGGGCCACCCGGGAGTGCAGTATATCGCCGACAATCGCCACGATCAGTGGCTCGAAGCTGCCTTTATGCTGGCGGATAGTCAGCATATCCAGCATCGCCTGGGTTGGATGCGCGTGGCGGCCATCACCGGCATTGATAACGGCAACATTCGGGGTCACGTTTTCGGCTATGTAATGGGCCGCGCCACTGTCGGAGTGACGGACCACAAACATATCCGAATGCATCGCTTCCATCGTCATCAGCGTGTCTTTCAGAGTTTCGCCCTTGGATGTCGAGGAAGTCTTGATATTCAGGTTCAGCACGTCGGCAGATAAACGTTTAGCGGCCAGCTCAAATGTACTGGCGGTTCGGGTGCTGGCTTCGAAAAACAGGTTTACCACGGTGGCACCGCGCAGTAACGGTACTTTCTTAACCTGTTTAGCGCTCATGTCGACGAAAGAATCAGCGGTATCGAGTATCTCTGTCAGCAGCTCCCGGCTTAATCCTTCGGTGGTCAGGAAGTGTTTTAACTGACCGGCGCTGTTAAGTTGGATCAGATTAGGATCTTGGGTTTCGAACATAGCGAATTCCGGCAGTCAGTTTATTGGGAGTCTTTCTTTCGGATTTCCAGAGCCAGCGGCTCTGGTCCGGTCAGCTTGACCTGTTCATCTCGGGCCAGCGGCAGCAGTTCGCCGATCACATCTGCCTGGATCGGCAGTTCACGTCGGTTCAGATCGAGCAATGTGACCAGGGTGATGGATGCAGGACGGCCATAATCGAACAGTTCGTTCATTGCCGCCCGGATAGTCCGGCCACTCATGATGACATCATCTACCAGAATAATATTGCGGCCTTCGGTGGCGCTTGGCAGTACCGATGGCTGAACTTTAGGGTTCAGCCCGACCCGGCTGAAATCATCCCGGTAGAACGAAATATCCAGGGTGCCCAACGGGTTGTTGATCTGTAGCTGCTGATGCAACCGCTCTGCCAGCCAGACACCGCCAGTGCGGATGCCGATCATCATAGGATCTTCAATCTGTCTGGTTTTCAGCAGGGCGTTCAGCTCAGCTGCCATTTTATCCAGTAATACGTCGACCTTAATTACGCCCGATACCATAGAGGTCCTCCAGTCGGGTTTCGCTGGGAATGCGCTGCTCTGATGCAAACCAGTCTTCCAGAATAAGTTGGGCGGCGATGCCGTCCACTGAATTTTCTTTAAAATTAGTACTGCCGCCACGGCTCAGACTGATCTGTTTAGCTTCACGGGTTGTCAGCCGTTCATCAATCAGGAAACAGGGGACTTTGCAGCGTTCGTGAAGCCGGTTGGCAAACTTACGGGCACGGCGAGCCATATCGCTGATCGTGCCATCCATATTCAGGGGGATGCCGATTACCAGCGCTGCCGGTTGCCACTCACTGATCAGTTTATCGAGGACATTCCAGTCGGGAATGCCATCGCGGGCCGCGATTGGCTGTAGTGGGGATGCCGTACCGGTCAATGACTGGCCACTTGCTACGCCGATACGGGTCGTGCCGAAATCAAATCCTAGAACGGGTCCTGATAATGTGTTCATGTTGCATCTTATAGTTGGCGGTGCCGTCAGGCGTGTCCACTCTGGCCGGTCAACAGATCAAGGTTGACCCCCAGGCTTGATGCGGCCGCTTGTAAACGATCAGCGGCCGGAGTGCGGAACATTATATCCAAATTAGCCGGGCAACTTAACCATGCATTATCAATCAATTCCTGTTCCAGCTGACCTGCGCCCCAGCCGGCATAGCCGAGCGCTACCAGATATTCGTCGGGGCCTTTTGAATCGGCGATTGCGCTCAGGATATCGGTTGAGGTGGTCAGGCTGAGTTGATCGGAAATAGCAAAAGATGAGGACCAGTCTGAAGCGTTAGGACGATGCAGGATAAAGCCTCTGTCGCATTGTACCGGACCGCCTGCATACACGGGTACAGAGGCCAGTTCCGGTGGCGGAGTCATGTCCAGCTGTTGCAGCAGGGCATCGAGTTCCAGTTCAAGTGGCCGGTTGACTACGATACCCATAGCCCCATACTCATTGTGATCGCAGATGAAGGTGACAGTGTGATCGAAATTCTGGTCATCCATGTGCGGCATGGATATCAGGAAATGCCCTTGCAGACTGTCTGGAGAGTAAGGTGACTCTGTACCGGATGAACCTTGTGAGCTGGATTGGCTGGTCATGGTGAGTACCTGTTTGTGGCGGATCTTTTCGATCGGTTATTGGAGAACTGCGCGTAGCGGATATTTATAAGGTATAACTCCCTGTTTTGCTGATGTTGTCCTTGTCTTCTCCGTGGTTACTATATTACGCAAAGCACCCTATCTGCCTGACAGTTAACTCTTAGTATAAACGGGTGGATTTCTCAAACTTCCAGGTCCGGATAATCTCAAGTATGTCGGTGTTTTTACGCATCTCAATCGGAAATTGCTGGAACGGTGATGCCATCTGTACGATACGCACTGCGGCGTCATCGAGGACTTTATTCCCGGAAGAGTGCAAAATTCTGATCTCTTTAACTGATCCGTCCGGCAGTACTGAGACCATCAACCGTAAGCTGCCATAGAGTTGCTGACGTCTGGCTTGCTCCGGGTAATTCAGGTTACCGGTGGCCTCGATCTTTTTGCGCCAGTTATCCAGATAGACGGCATCGGAATGGCTGCGGGTGGACGCTGATGTTAAACGCTTTACCCTGGGGCGTTTAGCATATTCCTGGCGCTGAAGTTCAAGCTGTGCTTCCAGACTGGCAATTTCCAGACTGCGGGCCAGCAGAGATGTTGAGCTGCCAGGGGCGGGTGCCGGAGCTGTCGATTTTTTCCGTGGCGCAGGTTTCTCATTGGTTTGCGGCTTGTTCTGAGCGCTCGTGCTTATAACCTGCGCTGTTGGCTTGGATTCAGACTGTTCAGCGTTTTCGCTGAGTTCAGGGGTTGGCGCCTCAGGTTGTGGTTGAGCCGGTTTTGGAGTGGTCAGCTGCGGCGGTGCCTGGGGTTGAAGGGGCGCAGTTTCCTGAATGTCCCGGTGCTGAAAATCTGCCTTTTCCCGGGTTGTGGGAATGAGTTTTTCATCGCTCTGGCCGCTGCCAAGCTGATCGGCCTGAGCGAGAAAATCGGCTTCTTTGGGGGCCTCTTCACTCTGGTAATGAGCCAGGGTAACCTCTATCGTTTGTGCCGGAGGTTGTTTTTCGCTCAGACTAAAGCCAATACCGAGAATACCGGCGGCATGCAAAGCAATGGCGAGGAACAAGGTAAAACCGAGGCGATCAGATGCAGAAACTGCGGCCACCGTCGCGCCGTTCATAATACCGTTCCCTGTTGTATATATGCCATTGCTCTATCCGTACTGGCAATTATGCGTTGAGCTTACGTTCAATCGCATTCATCAGATCCATCGCTATATCCAGACCAAACTGGTCATCCAGCTCCCTGATACAGGTCGGACTGGTAACGTTTACTTCGGTCAGGTAATCGCCGATTACATCGAGACCCGCGAACAGGATGCCCTGAGCTTTCAGAGTTGGGCCTACTTGCGCTGCGATCCATTTTTCCCGCTCGGTTAATGGCCGGCCTTCACCCCGGCCGCCGGCGGCCAGATTGCCCCGGGTTTCACCCCCGGTAGGGATTCGGGACAGGCCATAAGGCACGGCCTCACCGTCAACCAGCAGAATGCGCTTATCGCCATCGACTATCTCTGGCAGATACTTCTGCGCCATGATGGTTTCGGTGCCAAATTTGGTCAGGGTTTCGATGATCACACCCAGGTTCACCCCCTCCTCCTGAATACGAAAGACCGAGGTGCCGCCCATACCGTCCAGCGGTTTGAATATCACGTCTTTGTATTCGGCGTGGAAATCCCGTAGCAGATCATCCCTCCGGGTTACCAGGACCGGTGGACAGCACTGTGGGAAATGGGTCGCGAATATCTTTTCGTTATAGTCGCGCAGGGACTGCGGTCGGTTAACGACCAGGGTATTGCCTTCGGCAGCTGCCAGCTCCAGCAGATGGGTGGTATAGATGAACTCGTTATCGAAAGGCGGATCTTTACGCATCAGGACGACGTCCAGCGTCGACAACTCCAGGGTCTGGTATTCGCCCCGTTGATAAAAGTCATCCGGGTTCATATCGACAGTCAGTGGTGCCATTTTGGCCAGAACCTTGCCATCGCGCAGATAGAGATCTTTCTGCTCCATATACCACAGCTCCCAGCCTTTGCGCTGAGCGGCCCAGAGCATTGCCAGAGAACTGTCTTTTTTGAAGCTGATGTCCTCAATCGGGTCCATCACAATACCGACTTTAACTGTCATCTAGAAACCTTAACTAACATGTTGATTGAATGTGAGTTTACCTGTGCCGGGCGGTGACCACCAGTACCGGTTTGGATGCCCGGAATTAACCCAGGTCACCCCATATATATTGCAGAACCGATAATGCCGCAATGGGGGCCGTTTCGGTACGAAACACCCGAGGGCCGAAAGCGACCGGCTTAAACCCCTGTTTCAGTGCCAGACTGACTTCATCTTCAGTCAGGCCTCCTTCCGGGCCGACCAGTAAGGCAACCGATTCAGGCAGCTGAAACTCACCCAGCGGCTGTTCTGTATGGTGGTGCAGCACCAGCTTCAGATCGGCTTCAACGCTGCCGATCCAGTTCTTCAGCTGTTCCGGAGCCGCTATCTCTGGGACATCACAACGCAGGCTTTGTTCACAGGCGCTGATGGCGATCTGTTGCCAGTGGCGTTGCCGTTTCTCCTGTCGGTCACTGTTGAGTTTGACCTCGCAGCGTTCTGAGAACAGCGGTGTCATGCCGCTCATGCCCAGCTCGGTGGCTTTCTGAATCGCATAATCCATCCGCTCACCGCGGGATAGTGACTGGCCGATCTGAATCCGTAGTGGCGATATTCTTCGGGGCTGGGAAATTTCGTTGATCTCGGCCTCAACGCTGCGCTTGGCGATATTAGTTAACGTCGCCAGGGATTCGTTACCGTCACCGTTAAACAAAATAATCTGCTCGCCGGGACGCATTCTTAATGCCCGGGCGACATGTTGGGTGTTGCTATCGCCCAAAGTAACAGTTGTGCCAGTCGTGAGTGTTTGCGGCTCGTAGAAACGTGGGGTTCTCATAATACTTACTATTCTGAAATCGATGCGGTTGGATTATACAGCGCCCTATTATGCCATGGGGATTACTGTATCAGTGTATTTTTTGCTGCGTGATTTACTCCGGCAGTTGGCGTTAAGCCTTTGCTACTCCTAGGCTAAATCATACCACCATCACTCGGATATATGCCGTTGGTATGAAATTGTTGAATCGTGAAAGTGAGCTGCTGCGGGCGTTGTTGAATCGAGACGAACAGGGATACCAGTTTGCCGTACGCAAGTATTCAGCGGGGATGCTGGCAACAGCGCTACGGTTGGTCGATAGCGCGACCGCGGAAGATGTGGTGCAGGATGCCTGGGTAACGGTGGTCGATGCAATTGGCAGTTTTGAGCAGCGTTGCTCACTGCAAACCTGGTTGAACACGATTACCGCTAACCGGGCACGCTCCCGCTTGCGACGCAGCTGGCGCGAGTTGAGTCTGGACCAGCAGGATATTGAATCTGACTTCAGGTCGCGTTTCAGTGGTGAGGGCCGTTGGAAGCAGATGCCTGCGGTCTGGGATACGGTATCACCTGAGCAGCTTTTGCAATGCGATGAGCTACAGAATTGCCTGAATCAGCATATTTCCAGTTTGCCGGAAAACCTGAGAACGGTATTGCAGTTGCGTGATATTTCACAGCTGGAAGCGGACCAGATCTGTAACATTCTGGATCTTAGCGCGTCCAATTTCAGGGTTATGCTGCATCGGGCAAGGCAGCGGGTTTATCTGATGGTGGAGCACTTTGAGGAGACCGGGCAATGCTGAAATGTCGGGATATAGTCGAGCGAGGCAGTGACTTTATTGACCAGGATATGACCCTGGTACAGCAACTTGAGTTTCGCGTCCATCTGATGATGTGTCACCGGTGCCGGACGTTTGTCGGTAACTTACGCAAGGTTGTGTTGTTGTTACACCGTGCGCCAGAGGATACCGTGCCGGCAGATCTGATGGCCAGACTGGATAATGTAATTGTTAAAAAGCTACGTCAGGCAGAAGACAGCGACTAGCTTCTGAGGATTGATCATAGAAGGAATAAGCTGCGGAGGATTATATGAATCACCAGCGAATATCTATTTATACTGCTATCGCTCTGATAATGATACTTGTCTTACCTGTTAAATTGACGCTAGCAGGAACAGCACCTTCAAGCCCCGTTTTTACCGGACATGTTCAACCATTCGTTTTCTCGTTCGTACCGGCACCGTCGATACCTTTTTTTGATTCTGTTAATCAGCTACACAGGTTGTCGGACTTTAAAGGACAAGTGTTAGTGGTGAACCTTTGGGCGACCTGGTGTGCCGCATGTTTGCAGGAGATGCCGGAGCTGGAAGCGCTGCAGCAGACTATGGGTGAACAGGGGGTGACTGTGCTTGCCCTTAATCAGGATCTGCCCGAAGGCGAAAAGGTACGGCGTTTCCTCGATGTACGCGGATATTCCGGTTTAACCGCTTACCGGGATATCAATATGCTGTTTGGTGAGGCGGTAGGACAGAAACTGTTGCCGATGACACTGTTGTTTGATCGTAGCGGGCAAGGCATCGGTTATCTGATCGGTCCGGCAGACTGGAACTCTGCGGCAGCCAGGGCATTAATCAGCCGCTATCTTAACGAATAATCCAGTTTCCATTCCCGCAGGAAATGTCCTTCTCGTTTCCTAAGTATGTCTGGCCCCTTATTGGCGTTATTCATGAAGTTGTTCTAATACGAAAGACAGTATTAAACAGTGATTGTAAGTGTAACGTTCTCCTGTGTTATGCGTCTCAATCTAAACCGGTGCTTGTCATTATCCGTTGTTGTGACCGGTGAAACTGTTTTATTCGGAAATAAGAGATTTAAAACCTTCTGATGCTGGTTGCAGGGAACTTAACTGGTTCATCCAGAATAATAACGAGAAGGTAGACCAAAATGGACATAATAATAAAACGATGTTGCATCGCTCTGTGTAGCTTCGTTACATTTTTACTGTTGAGCCAGAACGTGATTGCCGGACCAGAACATGAGTATCGGTATATAGGGACTGTTGATATAGCTAATACGCTGGCTGCCGCGAATCCTTGCGCTGCTAACCCATGCGCTGCAAACCCCTGTGCCGGGAAAAACCCATGCGTGGCTAATCCCTGTGCTGTAAACCCTTGTGCCGGGAAGAACCCCTGCGGAGCTAATCCCTGTGCTGCAAACCCTTGCGCCGGGAAGAATCCTTGCGGAGCTAATCCCTGCGCTGCAAACCCTTGCGCCGGGAAGAATCCTTGCGGAGCTAACCCCTGTGCCGCGAGAAACCCATGTGCAGGTAATCCGTGTGCTGCGAAGAATCCTTGCGCTGCAAACCCTTGTGCTGGAAATCCATGTTCGGCAGCCGCGGCTGTTAATCCCAAATTGATTACCCGGCCACCCAGTGCGGCGGTGTGGTATGGCAATATGGCGGAGCTAAGAGTATTGGGTGAAAAACTGTGGAGCGATACCAGTGTCAGCAGTAATGGCTTAAGCTGCGACACCTGCCATCAGAATAACGGTGCCTTTATGGCCAGCTTTAAGCAGCCATACCCCCATCGTGTGGCAATGGCCAGCAGCAGGGCCGGGCTTAAAACTATCGCTATGGATGAGATGGTCCAGCTCTGCCTGGTAGTGCCGATGGCAACTCATCCGATGCTCTGGGGCTCAAAAGAACTGGCTGCTCTGACGGCTTATACTGCGATCATTCAAAAATCATTCCGGTTGAGTGCAATGAATCCTTGCGCCGCGAGAAACCCATGTGCAGGTAATCCGTGTGCTGCTAAGAACCCTTGCGCTGCAAATCCATGTGGCGCAATGAATCCTTGCGGAGCTAACCCATGTGCCGCAAAGAAACGATACAGTAAATAGCCGTTGTCTGGTTTGGAACCGCGAGGCTGGCAAGTGTTGGCTGAAACTGGCCTGAGAAAGTCATCAGGCTGGGGGCTGGGGTATCTTTTGATATCCACCCTGGCGGGTTGCTTGTGGGCGAGTCCAGTCCTGGCAGAAAACCAGGTGGCTGATTTTCTGCAACAACACTGGCAACGACCTTTGTTACCCCAGGGGGATAGGCCGGAGGGCTATTCAGATGTTGAGGCATCACTGAGCCCGGAAGCCTGCGGAACCTGTCATGCGGAACAGTTAGCTGACTGGAGTAGCAGCATGCACAGTAAGGCTATGGGGCCGGGATTAATGGGCCAGCTGGTGACTATGGCGCCCCATGCACGTAGTGAACAGCAGGCCTGTTTGAGCTGCCACGCACCATTGGCAGAGCAGGCTGACAGTCTGGTTGATGAGTTGAAAACCGGTGATGGCAGTGGCCTGCATCGACAGGGACTGGTCTGTGCCGCATGTCATGTCAGGCGGCATAAGCGCTTTGGTCCTGCCCGTAAGGATGGTTCAGTTCCGGCAATCGATCAAAAGTTACCTCATGATGGCTGGGTTGTGACTAATGCATTTCAGGACAGTCGTTTCTGCGCCGCCTGTCATCAGTTTGACGAAAGTGGCTTTGCGCTGAACGGGAAGCTGCTGGAAAACACCTATGAGGAGTGGCGACAAAGTCGGTATGCCGATGCCGGTGTTAGTTGTCAGCAGTGCCACATGCCGGGTCGCCGGCACCAGTGGCGTGGCATTCATGATCCTGAAATGGTACGTAGCGGAGTCAGTATTGAGGTAACCGATATTACCCAGGCCGGCACTGAGCTTCGTGGGCAGATGGCAATGACCAATACCGGTATCGGTCACCGCTTTCCCACCTATGTAACACCACAGGTGGTGATGCAGGGGTATCAACAGTCGGCAGCGGGAGAGCTGTTGCCGGGGACCGACAGCTACTTCGTGGTTGCCCGGCGGGTGGCGCTGGATCTGTCTGCCGAGATTTTCGATACCCGTTTGGCGCCGGATCAGACCGCCCGCCTCGATTATCAGCTGCCACGTCACCCAATGGCGAAGATGCTGGTGTTCCGGATCTGGGTGGAGCCGGATACCTTTTATCAGCAGTTCTTTACCAGCAGGCTGCAGCATGCACCGCCGGGTCCCGCCACGGATATGTTACAGAGTGCTTTACAGGCAGCTGCAGAATCCCGGTTTACCTTGTTTGAGCAGCGTTTGGCATTGCCTTATGAATAAATAGCGCTTCCCCGTTGTCTGAGTACAAGGGAAGCTGTGAACAAGGTCTTTAGTATTTACATCTAACGCCTTCCTTTGGCGAGGTGGTGAATTATGGTTATTGAAAGCAGATATGTTGTGGCCGGTCTCCTGTTGCTGGTTCTGAATAGTGGCCAGGTGGTTGCAGCGGATCCCAGGGTGGTTGTTCTGACACAGCAGGCCTGCCAGTTCATTGAAAGTGAAAATGGTCTCGATCGTGGTTATAAGTCATTCAGCGCGGAGGACTGTCTTACGATCAATAGAGCAACATCAGAACAGCGCTTGCAGCAGGCCAAAGTGCTACAGCTTCGCCCCGGAAAACATCTGTTCAGGGTGACAAACGAGGACGTGCCCTATGAACTGGGTTTCTGGCTGCGTGGCCATGGGGTGTTAGGCTACGCAACTTTGCCCAGTATTTCAGGAGGTGGTTTGACTACAGGTAAGACCCAGGATTATCTGATCGAACTGAAACCGGGCAGTTATATCTATTCCTGTCCGCTTAATCCTACCCCTGACTACCGCTTGATTGTGAGTGAATAACGTTTGGCTCAGATAAAAAAAAGGCAGAGTATTAACTCTGCCTTTTTTGTTTCCAATGGCGGTTTTTTACCGCTCGATCAGATATTACAAGCCTGCAGCGTCGCGCAGTTCGTCGGCTTTGTCGGTCTTTTCCCAGCTGTATGCGGTAAAGGTATCGTTACCCACCGTCATCTCAAATGGGTTATGACCAAAGTGACCGTATGCTGCAGTCTGACGGTACATCGGGTGCAGCAGGTCCAGCATGCGGGTGATCGCATGTGGGCGCAGGTCGAAGTGGTTGCGGATCAGTTCGATGATCTTAGCGTCGGCTATTTTACCGGTACCAAAGGTATTGATTGACATCGAAGTTGGCTCAGCAACGCCGATCGCATAAGAGATCTGAATCTCGCATTTGGCAGCCAGACCTGCGGCAACCACGTTCTTCGCTACATAGCGGCCTGCGTATGCTGCAGAACGGTCTACTTTCGATGGGTCTTTACCGGAGAACGCGCCGCCGCCGTGACGGGCCATGCCGCCGTATGTATCAACGATGATCTTGCGACCGGTCAGACCACAATCGCCTACCGGACCGCCAATAACAAATTTACCGGTCGGGTTGATGTGGAACTTAGTGCTGGCATCGATCCATTCTGCTGGCAGAGTATGCTTGATGATCAGCTCCATTACTGCTTCCTGCAGATCGGCCATCGATACTTCAGGGTTGTGCTGGGTCGACAGTACAACAGCATCGATGCCAACCGGCTGACCGTTTTCATAGCGGAAAGTTACCTGGCTCTTGGCATCCGGACGCAACCATGGCAACAGGCCTGATTTGCGTGCTTCTGCCTGACGCTCAACCAGACGGTGGGCATAGCAGATCGGTGCTGGCATCAGTACATCAGTTTCGTTGCTGGCGTAGCCGAACATCAGGCCCTGGTCACCGGCACCCTGGTCTTCAGGCTTGGCACGGTCAACACCCTGGTTGATATCCGGAGATTGCTTACCGATGATGTTGATCACACCACAGGTTTCGCCATCGTAGCCAACTTCTGATGAGGTATAGCCGATATCGCAGATAACGCCACGAACCAGAGCTTCCAGATCAACCCATGCAGAGGTTGTGATTTCGCCGGATACTACGGCAACACCAGTTTTAACCAGAGTTTCACAGGCAACACGGGCGTGTTTGTCTTCTGCAATAATCGCATCAAGTACCGCGTCAGAGATCTGATCGGCAATCTTATCTGGATGGCCTTCGGAAACTGATTCCGAAGTAAACAGGCTGTATTCGCTCATTTCGCGTCATCATCCTAAAAATAGAGGGTTTGAAGAAGAGGGGATTCAGATTTGAGGGCCCCGGATCTTAAATTGGAGCGTATTTTAATCCGGTTATGCCTCGATTGCATGATGAAGATTAGCTTTTTAGATGATTTTTTTACTTTTTTAGATGAAAACCGTTCATTTTGGTCAATTTCCTGCGAAATAGGTTTGAAGCTGGTACCCGGTTGCGAGAAAATAGCGGCCTAAATTTTTAGTGATGTTTCTAAATATCGTTTTTAACGACCACAACTTGGGTTTCACCCCTGGAGTTAATGAATGTCCTCGCGTAGAGAACTTGCCAATGCTATCCGTGCCCTCAGTATGGATGCTGTTCAGAAGGCTAAATCCGGTCACCCTGGCGCACCTATGGGTATGGCAGATATCGCTGAAGTACTCTGGAATGATTTCCTGAAGCACAATCCGGCGAATCCACATTGGCTTGATCGTGACCGTTTCGTACTGTCTAACGGCCACGGTTCCATGCTGATCTACAGCCTGCTGCATCTCAGCGGTTATGATCTGTCTATCGATGACATCAAAAACTTCCGTCAGCTGCACTCCAAAACCGCAGGTCATCCTGAATATGGTTATGCTCCGGGTATTGAAACGACCACCGGCCCTCTGGGTCAGGGCATCACCAATGCAGTAGGCTTCGCGGTTGCAGAGAAATCTCTGGCGGCGCAGTTTAACCGTGTCGGTCATGAGATTATCGATCATCATACTTATACATTCCTGGGCGATGGCTGCCTGATGGAAGGTATCTCCCACGAGGCGTGCTCGCTGGCGGGTACTCTGGGTCTGGGTAAGCTGATCGCATTCTACGACGACAATGGCATCTCAATTGATGGTGAAGTTGAAGGCTGGTTTACTGATGATACGCCGAAGCGTTTTGAATCTTACGGCTGGCAGGTTATTCCAAACGTTGACGGTCACGATGCCGAGCAGATTAAAGCAGCTATCGAAGCGGCGCAGGACAACGAAGATCAGCCAACACTGATCTGCTGTAAGACTGTTATCGGTTTCGGTTCTCCGAACAAGCAAGGTAAAGAAGATTGTCACGGCGCACCACTGGGTGAAGAAGAGATCAAACTGGCGCGTAAAGAGCTGGGTTGGGAGCACGATGCTTTCGTTATCCCTGAAGATATCGCAAGCCAGTGGAATGCGGCTGAATCCGGTACCATTCTGGAAAACGAGTGGGAAGAGCGCTTTGCCGAGTACAGCAAAGCTTACCCAACTGAAGCACGCGAGCTGATCCGTCGCTACACTGGCGAACTGCCCGCTGATTTCTCTGCCAATGCCGATACCTTCATTAAAGAGCTGCAGGAAAAAGGCGAAACTATCGCTTCCCGTAAAGCTTCTCAGAATGCACTGAATGCGTTTGGTCCGTTGCTGCCGGAACTGATGGGCGGCTCTGCCGACCTGGCCGGTTCCAACCTGACCCTGTGGTCTGGTTGTAAAGGCGTTACTAAAGACGATGCTTCCGGTAACTACATGTTCTACGGCGTACGTGAATTCGGTATGTCTGCGATCATGAACGGTATCGCTCTGCACGGTGGTTTCATCCCTTACGGCGCGACCTTCCTGGTATTTATGGAGTATGCCCGTAACGCGCTGCGTATGGCGGCTCTGATGAAGCAGCGTGCTATCCACGTATATACCCATGACTCTATCGGTCTGGGTGAAGATGGCCCGACGCACCAGCCGATTGAGCAGATCGCTAACCTGCGTCACACGCCAAATATGAGCACCTGGCGTCCGGCGGATGCGGTTGAATCTGCGGTGGCATGGAAGTCTGCGCTGGAGCGTAACGACGGCCCGACTGCGATGATCTTCTCTCGTCAGAACCTGCCACATCAGGCGCGTACTGATGAGCAGCTGGCGAACGTAGCCCGCGGTGGTTACATCCTGCGTGATACTGCAGGTACTCCGGACGCGATCATTATTGCCACCGGTTCTGAAATTGGCCTGGCGATGGATTCTGCAGAAGCACTAGCTGCTGAAGGTAAGCAGATACGCGTAGTATCTATGCCTTGTACCGATCTGTTCGATAAGCAGGATGCTGCATACCGTGAAGCGGTATTGCCTGCAGCAGTGACGGCCCGTGTTGCGGTTGAAGCAGCGCAAGCTGATTATTGGTACAAGTACGTGGGCCTGAACGGCGCTATCGTCGGTATGACCAGCTTCGGTGAATCTGCTCCGGCGGGTGAACTGTTTAAGCTGTTCGGCTTTACCGTTGAGAACGTAGTTGAAAAAGTTAAGTCTGTTATCTGATAACAGGCATTGATAAAAGGCCAGCTGATTCAGTTGGCCTTTTTGGTTTAGCCAGGTTTGGATTAAGAATGGCATATCGCGTTGCTATTAACGGCTACGGCCGAATCGGACAGTGTGTACTGCGAGCTATCTATGAAGGTGGTTTTCGTGATCAGTTGCAGGTTGTTGCACTGAATGAACTGTCTGATATTGATACTGTCAGTTATCTGACCCGTTATGATACGACCCATGGCCGCTTCCCGCTGCCGGTCGACCATGATGGCCAGAATCTGCTGATCAATGGCGATTCGATCCGGGTGTTGAGCAAGGAAGATCCTCGCCAGCTGCCCTGGGCGGAGATGGATATCGACCTGGTTCTGGAATGTTCCGGCTCGTTCAGTGACCGGGCTACGGCGCAGTTACATCTGGATAGCGGTGCTAAGCGGCTGTTGTTTTCACAGCCGGCGGAGCCTGATGTCGATGCTACCATCGTGTATGGCTATAACCAGCAGTTACTGGCGGCCAATCAACAGGTGGTTGCGGCGGGTTCCTGTACCACCAACTGTATCGTACCAGTGCTGGATCTGTTGCACCGGGAGTTAGGAATTGTCAGTGGTGTAACTACCACAATTCACTCGGCGATGAATGACCAGCCAGTAATCGACAGTTATCACCAGACCGATCTGCGTTTGACCCGCAGTGCGATGCATTCGATCATTCCGGTTGATACCGGGCTGAATAAAGGTATCGAACGACTGTTACCGGAACTGACCGGGCGTTTTGAATCCCTGCACTTGCGGGTACCGACAATCAACGTTTCGGTGCTGGATATCTCCCTCGACCTGGCGACAAAAACCAGTGCCAGAGAGATAAACGGGATTCTCCGGCTGGCGGCTGCGAACCAGCTTAACGGACTATTGGGCTATACCGAAGAACCGCATGCTTCGGTAGACTTCAACCGCGATCCCCGTTCCGGCATTGTCGATGGTACCCAGACCCGGGTCAGCGGCGGTAACATGCTGAAATTGTTGTGCTGGTTTGATAACGAGTGGGGCTTTGCCAACCGGATGCTGGATGTGGCAGATAGCTGGCTACGATGTAAATAGTCGGCAATGTAATTGATTATTGTGTGACTGCTTAACTGTGGTTGCATACGTTCTGAGCAGAACGTTTGAGATTTAAAACTTAAAGGAAGTAGGAAGCGTCATGAGCGTACTGAAAATGACTGATCTGGATCTGAACGGCAAGCGTGTTCTGATTCGTGAAGACCTCAATGTGCCGGTTAAGGATGGCCAGGTAACCAGCGATGCCCGTATCCGGGCGTCACTGCCAACGATTAAGTTCGCCCTTGAGGCTGGCGCGAAGGTGATGATTATGTCGCACCTGGGCCGTCCGACTGAAGGAGAATATGATGAGGCCAGCTCTCTGGCACCGGTAGCCGCTCACTTGGGTGGTCTGTTGGGTCGTGAAGTTCCGCTGATCAAGGATTGGCTGGAAGGTGGCTTTGATGTAGCTGAGGGCGATCTGGTACTGCTGGAAAACGTACGCTTCAATGCTGGCGAGAAGAAAGACAACGAAGCACTGTCACAGCAGATGGCCGGACTGTGTGACATCTACGTGATGGATGCTTTCGGTACTGCTCACCGCGCCCAGGCTTCTACCCACGGTGTCGCAAAGTTTGCTCCTGTTGCCTGTGCCGGTCCTCTGCTGGCGGGTGAGCTGGATGCGCTGGCCAAGGCGCTGGATAACCCGGCCCGACCTATGGCAGCTATCGTTGGTGGTTCCAAAGTATCAACCAAGCTGACCGTACTTGAATCTCTGTCAGATAAAGTCGATCAGCTGATCGTCGGTGGTGGTATCGCCAATACTTTCCTGGCGGCTGCAGGCAAGCCGGTTGGTAAGTCTCTGTGCGAGCACGATCTGATCCCTACGGCTAAGGCGCTGATGGAGAAGGTTAATATTCCACTGCCGGTTGATGTTGTTGTGGCGACAGAGTTTGCTGAAACGGCTACTGCAACCGTTAAGTCGGTTGATGATGTTGCTGAAGATGACATGATTCTGGATATCGGTCCGCAGACTGCTGCTAACCTGGCCGGGTTGCTGAAAGACGCCGGTACTATTATCTGGAACGGTCCTGTTGGCGTTTTTGAGTTCGACCAGTTCGGTGAAGGTACTAAAACCTTGTCTCTGGCGATTGCTGAAAGCAATGGTTTCTCTATCGCAGGTGGCGGCGATACGCTGGCTGCTGTGGATAAGTACAACATTGCGGAACAGGTGTCTTACATCTCTACCGGAGGCGGCGCATTCCTGGAGTTTGTGGAAGGAAAAGCGCTCCCTGCTGTTGCTATGTTAGAGTCTCGCTCTTAATAGCAAATCATTATAAAAAGTGGCTGTTGAAAATAGCCACTTAAGATAGAATTTAAAGCCGCTAACCGGCTCAATTTTTTTAAAGGTGAACATATGGCTCTTATCAGTATGCGTCAGCTGCTGGATCACGCAGCAGAGAACAGCTACGGTATCCCGGCGTTTAACGTTAACAACCTGGAACAGATGCGTGCCATCATGGAAGCGGCGAATAAGACCGATTCTCCGGTAATCGTTCAGGCTTCTGCCGGTGCTCGTAAATACGCAGGGTCTAACTTCCTGCGCCATATGATTCTGGCGGCGATTGCTGAATTCCCGCATATTCCGGTATGTATGCACCAGGATCACGGTACTTCTCCGGCAATCTGCCAGCGTTCTATCGCAATGGGCTTCTCATCTGTAATGATGGATGGTTCCCTGATGTCCGACGGTAAGACTCCGTCCAGCTACGAATATAACGTTGATGTAACCCGTCGTACTGTTGAGATGGCACACGCTTGTGGTGTATCTGTTGAAGGCGAGCTGGGTTGCCTGGGTTCTCTGGAAACCGGACAAGCTGGTGAAGAAGATGGCGTTGGCGCAGAAGGTACTTTGTCTCAAGAGCAGATGCTGACTGACCCTGAAGAAGCGGCTGATTTTGTTGCCAAGACCGGTGTTGATGCGCTGGCGATCGCTTGCGGTACTTCCCACGGTGCATACAAGTTCACCCGTCCGCCTACTGGCGATATTCTGGCGATCGATCGCATTAAAGCGATCCATGACCGTATTCCGAACACTCACCTGGTTATGCACGGCTCCTCTTCTGTTCCGCAGGAGTGGCTGGCGGTGATCAATGAGTTCGGCGGTGAGATTCCTGAAACTTACGGTGTGCCGGTTGAGCAGATCGTTGAAGGTATCAAGCACGGCGTGCGTAAGGTCAACATTGATACTGACCTGCGTCTGGCGTCTACCGGAGCGGTACGTCGCTTCCTGGCTGAAAATCCTTCTGAATTCGATCCACGTAAATTCCTTAAGGTAACTATGGATGCGATGGGCGATATCGTAACTGATCGCTATGAAGCGTTTGGTGCTGCGGGTAACGCCAGCAAGATCAATGCGATCTCACTGGAAGATATGGCAGACCAGTACGGTTTATAAGTCGTTAGTGGCCAGAGCGTCACGTATGCGTGACTAGTTAGACGTCGCTACTCGACTTGCTAGGAAAAACAAAAACCGCCAATTGGCGGTTTTTTTCTGACTACTCGCAATTTTTTAAACTTCTTCCTCTTCAATAACCTCAGTTTCCTGCTTGGCTAACTTAAGCCATTCCATACAGGCTGGGAGGTTCAGTATCCGTTGTTTATAAGCTTCCAGTTGTGGTGGTAGTTCAACACCGTAACTGTTAAAGCGATACACCACAGGTGCGTAGAACGCATCGGCGATACTGAACTCTCCGTACAGGAACTGCTCTGAACTGCTCAGTTCGAGTGCTTCCGTCCAGAGCGTAATGATGCGGTCGATATCCGTCTGTACTCCGCCTGATACCCTGAAGTTATCAATAATCCGACGGCAGTTCATAGGTACTTCACTGCGCAACTGCATAAAACCGGAGTGCATCTCTGCGCAGCTGCTACGGGCATGGGCGCGCAGATGTTTATCCTCAGGCCAGCAGCTGCCATCAAGGTATTGTTCGTTAATATATTCGCAAATCGCCAGTGAGTCCCAGATGGTATGGCCATTATCGATCAGCACCGGAACCTTGCCGGCGGGATTGTACTGTTTTATCTGATCGGTAAAGTCCGGTGCAAACAGGGCAATTCGAACGGTTTCAAATTCCAGTTCTTTATACTGCATCAACAGCCAGGCCCTTAATGACCAACTGGAATAATTGTAATTACCGATCACTAATTTCATCGTTATATGTCCCTGTTTACGGATAGATTGGATTGATTTAGTCTGGCGTTTAATCCGTTGTTCCACAAACCAATTAAACTGATACCAGGTATTTATCCCGCTGATGCTTGATCACGAACTACTCAGAACCTTCGTTGCCGTTGTCGATACCGGCAGCTTCACCCGGGCCGCTGCTCAGATATTTCGTACTCAGTCTGCGGTGAGTATGCAGATGAAGCGATTGGAGCAGCAGCTTGAAAAGACGTTATTTGTTAAAGACAAACGTGAGCTGCAGCTGACCGATGATGGCCAGAAGTTGATCGGCTATGCCCGCAGAATTCTGAAATTGCATGATGAAGCGATGGGGGTTATGGCGTCTGAGGCGACGTTGCGTCCGTTACTGCTTGGTTGCCCTGATGATTATATTTCCGGAGTGCTGCCTGAACTGCTGGCACAGGTGAGAAAGCTGATTCCCGGGCTGCCGGTACAGGTTCGTTCCGGATCATCCGGGCAGTTGCGTCAGCTGATGGATGAGGGGCAACTGGATCTGTCCGTTCTGACCCGGCCAGCGGATAAAGAGGAGGGTTACCTCTTACTGCAGGACAGAGGAGTATGGATCGCGCCATCGGCTGACTTTATTGATAGCTGCGATACTTTACCTCTGGCCCTGGTGGAACCCGATTGTAAATTTAACAGTTCGGCTGTGGATGGTCTGATTAAGCAGGGTGTTGATTTTGATGTGATCTGTATCTCTGGCAATTGCACTCTATTGTCAGAGATGGTCAGGCGGGGGGAAGCGGTCAGTACGTTAGCATCCTGCAGCGTACCAAACGATCTTTACCGGGTGCCAGCTGGCAGAGGATTACCTGAGCTGCCCGAAGTTGAGATAGTGCTGCAATCGGCGGCTAATTCCCACCCTGAACTAGGCTCAGATCGACTCTCTCTGTTGGCAACCCGGACCGCAGAAGTGATTGCACAACGCAGTCCGACTCTTAGCTGATCAGCAACATCCACCA
Organism: Amphritea sp. HPY; assembly: GCF_050870985.1. NCBI lineage: Bacteria > Pseudomonadati > Pseudomonadota > Gammaproteobacteria > Oceanospirillales > Oceanospirillaceae > Amphritea > Amphritea sp. HPY. Next base: position 4,576,449 of record NZ_CP194015.1, read on the forward strand.
CTGTCTGGCAGAGTCTCAGTCAGGTCAAACGGCAGGCTGGTACCGCAGCCGTCAAAGATACCGAAGTGGTTGTCGAAGTTACCGATAAATTCAAAGTGTGCCTTGAAGCGCGTATCGTGCAGCATCTTCCAGGTATTACCGCATACCGGGAATATTTTGCCTTTTTCTATGGTGTGATGCTTGTCCAGGGTAAAGGCGTTAGGGTGATGCTCGATCGTTCCCTTATAGATAACCGCCTGGCCGTAGTCTTCACAGTGGCTTTCCAGATCCGGAAGTTTGAACAGGCGATAGGTAGCGGAGAAAAAGTTTATATGGCCAATGCGATCGATGATTTTCGGATTATCGATCGTGATAGGGCGATCACTGACCAGACGGGGATCGGTAAAGCCAGCTTTCTTGGCAAGGTTGTGGAAATCATTCCAGTACAGGGCGCCGCTAAGGCACTCGCCATACAGTACCGGGTCATCGACCAATTCTGCCGGGATTCTGCGTTCGGCGTAAACATCGGAGAAGTAGATCTCGCCGCCGGGTTTCAGCAGGTCGTAGGCTTGCTTCAGTACTGCTTCTTTATCCGGTGAGAGGTTGATTACACAGTTGGATACGATGATGTCGAAGCTGTTGTTTTCCAGCCCCAGTTGGTCCAGTTTTTCAATATAGCCTTTTTTAAACGAGGTATTGGCCTGGCTGAAGCCAAATTTCTCACGGTGATAATCGATGTGGCGGTTAGCGACTTCCAGCTGTTCGTCAGTCATATCCACACCGACCACCGAGCCCTGTTCTCCAACCAGTTGAGCCAGCGCGTAGCAATCACGACCTGAGCCACTGCCCAGATCTAATATACGCATGTCTGCAAGCTCTTCCGGGCAGACCAGGCCACAGCCGTAGTAACGCACCATCACTTCATCATGAATGTTGCTAAGTACCGGTTTCAGGAATTCGGGCATCCCATCATCGGTGCAGCAGGCATTAGTTTGAAGATCGTCAGAGCCCTGCAGGGTCTTGCCGTAATATTCCTGTACTTGATCATGCATTGTTGGTCACTCGTCTGGTCCGGTTTGGGGGGAACTGCGTGCTATAAATAGCATAAGGCTGAAGGTATTAGAAATGACTTATTGGCCTAACGAAATAGCGCCGGTGAAGGGGTTTTATAGAGCCTGAAACATTTGCCTGATTCGTGTCATTATTTCCTATAGGAAACTGTTGACTTGTATAGTGGACTGTTGCACTGTGCGCACCTTCTTTTTACTGATCAGGGAGTGTACAGCTCACTATGAATGCTGTGATTGTTGCGGTTCTTACTATGTTGGTACTGAGCCTGCTACGAACCCATGTTGTGATGGCTTTGCTGATAGGGGCAATTGCCGGTGGTCTGGCCGGTGGCCTTGGCCTTGAGGGCACTATTGCCGCTTTTAACTCCGGTATCGGTGGCGGTGCCAGCGTGGCATTAAGTTATGCGCTGCTGGGTGGTTTTGCGGTCGCTATTTCACAATCGGGTTTGCCCCATGCGCTGGCGGATCGGGTGGTTGTCATGCTGGGTCATAATCATAATCCGCAACGGGTTACACTGGTCAGAAACGCAATGTTGCTGGTTATTCTGCTGGTGGCAATGTCATCCCAGAACATTATGCCGATCCATATTGCGTTTATTCCGCTGCTGATTCCGCCATTGTTGCTGGTGATGAGCAGAATGCAACTGGATCGCCGTTTAGTAGCCTGTGTCCTGACCTTCGGTCTGGTGACGCCTTACATGTTTCTGCCAGTAGGCTTCGGTGGCATCTTCCTGAATGAGATCCTGCTGAAAAATATCAGTGCCAGTGGCCTGGACGTTACCGGCATCAGTGTAATAGAAGCGATGGGGCTTCCGGCACTGGGTATGTTGTGCGGTCTGTTGATTGCCGTTTTTATCAGCTACCGCGGTAAGCGTAATTACGATGTCGACCGGGTTGCAGCGACTGAGCATGCGGCAATACAGTACAGCCCACGAAGTATTCTGTTCGCATTGCTGGCTATCGCTGTTGCCTTTGTTACTCAACTGTATACAGACTCGATGGTGATGGGCGCGCTGCTGGGATTTATCCTGTTCTCGGTAACCGGAGTGGTACGCTGGAATGAATCCGACGACCTGCTGACTGACGGCATGAAGATGATGGCGATGATCGGTTTTATCATGATCGCTGCTGCTGGTTTTGCTCAGGTTCTGCGCGAAACCGGCGAGATAGCCACGCTGGTGAGCAGCTCGGTTGAGATCATCGGCCAGAATAAAGCGCTGGCTGCATTTCTGATGTTGTTAGTGGGTCTGTTGATAACTATGGGTATCGGCTCATCGTTCTCGACTATTCCTATTATTGCCTCGATCTATGTGCCCCTGGCGATGGAACTGGGCTTTACCCCGCTGGCTATCGTTGCGCTGGTTGGTACAGCTGCAGCGTTGGGTGATGCCGGTTCTCCGGCCTCTGACTCTACCCTGGGGCCAACATCCGGTCTGAATGTGGATGGTCAGCACAACCATATCTGGGACAGTGTGGTGCCAACATTTATCCACTACAACCTGCCGTTACTGGTTGCAGGTTGGATCGCTGCGGTCATTCTCTGATCCAGCTATTAGTTAGTAGTGAAAAAGAGACCTGACTGCCACAGAAATCAACATCTGTGGCAGTCAGGCAAAATATGGAACAACAGCAGGCATTGTTCCACAGGCTGACTGTTTAGCTATCTGCTTAATCAAAAATCTCTGGTTTTATCGGTTCCATCTCAGTAATCAGGTCGCGATAGTGCTGCGGTACTGCAGCTTTGCAGTTTTGTTTGTAATCGACACAAACAATTACCCCTTCACCCTCTGCGGCTACCGCATTATGCTCCGGGCTATAGATCAGGTGTTCCATGGTAAAGCGATCCTGTTCCAGCCGGGTTACCCGGGTAGCTGAAATTACACTACCGGGAAAGGTTAACGGAATCCGATAGCGGATACGGCTATCCCTCAGAATTGGACCAATACCGGTTTCCTGCATCACTTCCAGATAATTACAGTTACCAAAGTACGCCATACGCGCGCTTTCAAACCAGCGCAGGTAGACCAGATTGTTTACATGCTGAAAGGAATCCATTTCGCCCCAGGCGATGGGGATCTCAAGCTGTACCGGGAAACGTTCCAGAATATCACTGCCCATATGCTCTCGCTTATTATCTGTTTCAATCGTTATAAGGCTATTTAGAAGGAATTAGTTGAATAAGTGAAATCTTTAATAATTATTTAAAGCATAAATATAATTTATAGTTTGGATGGGCTATTGTGATTTCTCATAGCGTTGCTACTGACATAAGCTGGGTAATAAAGCGGAGGACATGATATGCAAAGCGAACAGAATCAATATCGTGGTGGCTGCCATTGCAGCAATATCAGCTACCAGCTGAGCAGCCGCCGGGACTGGCAAAAGCTGGTTCCACGACAGTGCCAGTGCAGTTTCTGTATGAAGCACAATAACCGTTATCTGTCCGACTCCGCAGGCCGGTTGCAGGTATCTATAGGACAGCAACGGGTTTCATATTACCGATTTGGCCATCAGCTGGCCGACTTTATGGTGTGTGGTTGCTGCGGCGTGATGCCTCTGGTCTGCAGTGTGATTGATGGTAAACGCTATGCAGTTATAAATATCAACACGTTAGAGCCCGCGCTTGAGTATTCTGCTGTAGTAGCGGTTGATCATAATGGTGAAGGGCTGGAAACGCGCTTACAGCAATGCCGTGAAAGCTGGATAGCGGATGTGACTATTATCGCGGAGAATTAGTATGGAAATTCGTCAGGTTTGTTACTTTCTTGCGGTACAGGAAAGCGGAAGTGTCACCAATACCGGGGGGAACTAGTATGGAAATTCGTCAGATTCGCTATTTTCTTGCGGTACAGGAAAGCGGAAGTTTTACCAAAGCGGCGGAGAAGATGTTTGTCACTCAGCCGGCGCTGTCCGCCGCAGTCAAGTCTCTCGAAGAGGAGCTGGGCGTTTCGCTGCTGCGACGCAGTCATAAACGGGTGACACTGACGCCCGCAGGATTGCGATTTCGGGACCGGGCTTTTGCCATACTGGCTGAGTGCAGCGCTGCGAAAAGTGAGCTGATGAATGAACAGGACCAGAAACAACTGAGAATCGGTGTGCTGGATACACTGAATACGCCACCAATTAATCAGTTACTGCACGAGTTTCATACCACCTACCCAGAAATTCTGATCCATCTGCATAGTGGCAGCAAAGATGAATTGGCCAATAAACTGGGCCAGAATAAAGTCGATATGCTGCTGACTTCATTTGCTGACGAAGTTTCTTCAGAAACCACGTTGCCGCTTTATCAGGAGCGCTTCCAGTTGATGGTGTCCCGCCAGCACCCGCTCGCTAACCGGGCCAGCGTGCGACTGGCTGATCTGCATGGCCTGCCTTTTGTATTGCGAAAAAACTGTGAAGTACTGAATGAGGGCAAGCGGGTGTTTCTGGCGGAACAGGCGCAGCCACATATTACCTGCCGGACCGACAACGATTCATGGGCGCTGACCATGGTACGTAATAATCTGGCTGCAGCAATTCTAGCGGAAACCGTGATCGAAGAGGGTACAGTCAGTATTCCTATTGTGGATTTCGGTCTGGTCAGGACTGTTGGCTGCTTGTGGCGCAATCACTGCGACCAGGAAACTGTTCCGGTATTTACCGCATTTGCCGCCCAGAATAGTTGGCGCGGACTGGCCCGAATCAGTTAATACGATTGAATATAGTCGAGCCGAATCCTGAAGCGTTTTCCGGCACGGTTCTCTGCCACCAGAAACTCTTCTGAGTTGCTGATTTCAAGATCCAGAAAGCGTAGTTTCTGTTTATGAATACGGCCCTGCGGGTCTCGCCAGATCACCTGATAAATGGCGCGGCGCAAACAGGCCAGTTCATAGTCATCGTGTACTTCGCAATTGATCGGTTTATAGCTATCCATTAGGCTAACCTCGGTGCTGCAACAGCCGGGGATATGCTGACCGGCTGCTAACAGTAAGGTTAGTTGAAACGGCTATTTTTGTCCCGCTAACTCATAGCGCTGATCGGTCAGGGTGTGCATAAATGCGACCAGAGCGTCGATGCGCTGGTCATTCAGAGCGGGTCCGGACTCCAGCTCCTGGAGAGAGATGTTTTCGATCACTTCCGGCTGTTGCCACTGGGTACCCGATTCAGGATTGATCTGACGTGCCGCATTGCGGCTGTTGTACTTATTGTAGAACAGTACGACGGTACGCAGATCCTGGAATACGCCGTTATGCATATAAGGTCCGGTTACCGCTACATTACGCAATGTTGGCACTTTAAATTTACCCGCCTGCGCAGGATCATTAACCGCCGGGTTATTGAGTAGTCCGATATCTTTGTAGCCCTCAGCTACGCCATTGATTTTCCGTGCAGCGCTATTCTCCGGAATGCCAATATTATGGTACTCGTAGTTGCTGAAGGTTTCAGCCTCTGCCCCCGGTCGCGATTTTAGCTGATGACACTGGTTGCAGTTAGTAAACTGCTGGGAAAAGAACAAAGTACGTCCTAACTCTTCCTGCTCGCTGAGCTGGTATTCACCACGCAGGAAGCGATCATACTTTGAATCAAATGGAGCAAACAGTTCAGTCTTTTCAAAAGCTGCGATGCTATCTGCCATAGCAGCGTAAGCTGCTTCGCTGTCTGAAAAAATATCTTTGCCATAGAGTGCACGGAACGCGATCTGGTAGGTGGTATTCTCCTGTAATCGTTCTGCGGTAAGCTGTTTTGACGGCATACCCATCTCTATCGGATTGGTTGGCGGCCCACCGGCCTGACCTGACAGGTCGTTTTCTCGTCCGTCATGAAACTGCCCTCCCTTATACTTGCCATCGATGGTCAGCTGAAACGCTGGGCTGAACATAGCGTAAGCCGCGGTTGGGGCGTTACGGTCGCCGAGGGAGTGGCCATCATCGCCTAATGAAACTGCGCCTTTTACCCCGTTATCTCTGGGGTCGGCAAACCCCTGTTCGGGTGAATGGCAGGTTGCACAACTTTGAGTGCGGTTGGCTGAGAGGTTGATATCAAAGAACAGGCTTTGGCCAAGCTCGGCTTTAGTCATTATTTTGGTTGGTTTTTCCGTAGCTCCGGATATGCAGCCGGACAGAGAGAAAGCAGACAAAATCAGTGGTAGGAGAATGATTTTTTTCATACAAATCTAAATGTTAATGAATCGTATTCGCAATAATATCATCTTGTGATCCACATGTGTTGATTAGCATCAAAATCTTGGCATAATCCGGATCCCGTTTTGTATCAGAGGCTTTCTGGCTTGTTTTGCTCTTGACGGAGGTGCTGCTGAGGAATGAACAGTTACCCATTTCAGGTAGCCTGCTGCGCTTTGCCAGGGCAATTATTGGTAGGCTATGGAGCAGATTAATATAGCTATCTAAAGATCATTTGATTCTTAGGCATGCTGGTATGTAGCACAAGTATTGCGGCTTTCTGCATAGGCTTGGGCTACGGTGATGTCTGGTGTAGTACATGAACTGAGATGGTGGGTATGGCCAAAATCAAACAGATCAGAAAGCTGTTTTCTGATCTCTCATGGAAAGAAATTCTGACCTCAGGGTATTTCATAAGCACCCTGGTTTTTGCCGTGCTTATCTGGTTGGTGGGGCCTGCGGTTAACTCAGTATTGACGGCGGATGGTAGCTTCTGGAGCCGCTTAACTCAGCCTCAAGCTACATCTGTAGTTATTAGATTTCTGGCATCGTTGCTATTTTTACTGTTTGGATTGGTTGGCAGTGCGATGATGATCCATTACCGCAGGCAACAGCATGAGCTGCTGGAACAAAGGGAGCAGACGGCCAGTATCATTAGTTCTGAGCCTGAGTGCGTAAAGACCGTTGCCCGGGATGGTATTCTGTTGGATATGAACCCTGCGGGGTTAAAGATAGTCGAAGCGGAAACCCTCGAGATGGTGCAGCACCGTTCGGTATTTGACCTGATTGCACCTGAAGATCGGCAGCGGTATATCGAATTTAATGATCGGGTTTTTACCGGTAACAGAGAGCAGATTCAGTACGATATTATCGGCCTCAATGGCACCCGCAAGCATGTGGATAGCCATGCTGTACCGCTGTTTAACCGTCAGGGAGAGGTGACTGCACACCTTGCCATCACCCGTGATATTACCGAGTTTAAACAATCACAGGAGCAGTTGCTGCGTTTTTCTCTGGCTATTGAGCAGAGTGCCAGTATGGTGATGATCACCGACCTGGGTAGCTCTATCTGCTATGTGAATTCCCGTTTTTGTGAGGTAACCGGATACCAGAAAGAGGAGTGTATCGGGCAAACACCTGCGATTATTCAGTCGGCACAGACCTCACGTAAGACGCTGGAACATCTCGACCGGACGATTCATGCTGATAAGGAGTGGCGCGGCCAGCTGCAAAACCGTTGTAAGGACGGTGCCTTGTTCTGGGCCTCTGTGGTGATCTCCCCGATCCGTAATGCTGATGGTGTTACCACTCACTTTCTCAGTACTCAGGAGGATATTACCCATACTCAGAATCTGGTTGATGAATTAAATTATAAGAACAGCCACTGTACCTTGACTGGTTTGGTAAACCGTTCAGCATTTGAAAACCGTATGCGTAGCGTGGCGGCCCGGTCAATGATCGATGACAGCAGCCATTCTGTGTTGTTTATCGATATTGACCAGTTTAAGTTAATTAATGATACCTGTGGCCATCTGGCCGGTGATCAGTTGCTGATACAGGTGGCTCACCTGCTGCGGGATGGTACTCGCCAGCAGGACAGCGTTGCCCGTTTATCCGGCGACGAGTTTGCTGTTTTGCTGGAGTATGTTTCGCCGGGAGAAGCACTGCAATACGCACAGCAGCTGAAACAGGCGGTTGAGAGCTTTGTTCTTACCTGGAAAGATCAGAACTACCATACCTCTGTCAGTATCGGCATCGCCTGTATTAACAATAAATCGGCCAGTGTCACGGGGATATTGAAGAATGCGGATACCGCATGTTACCTGGCAAAGGGGCTCGGCCGGAACCGGGTGCAGGTCTATAGCGATGATGAATCGACAGCACTGCATTACCGGGAAATGAACTGGGTCGCAAGAATTCATCAGGGCATCGAGCATGACCGGTTTTGTCTTTATGCGCAGAAAATAGTCGGTCTTAACCGGGTTGAGCAAGGGTTACACCTGGAAATACTGATTCGCTACCAACAGGATGAAACAGTTGTAGCCCCGATCGAATTTCTGCCCGCAGCAGAGCGCTATGGCCTGGCGCCGAAACTGGATCGCTGGGTGATTAATAAACTGTTTCGTACGTTACAGCATGAAACCGGCTTCCAGCGTCGGCTGGCATTGGTTTCGGTTAATTTATCCGGGCTCTCTCTGGCCGATCAGCAATTTCTTGAATTTGTTGAACAGCAGTTTTGTGAATATCAAATTGATCCCGGGATGATCTGTTTCGAGATTACTGAAACTGCAGCGATCAGTAATCTTAATACGGCGGTCGACTTTATTACCCGCTTGAAGCAGTTAGGCTGTAGTTTTGCGTTGGATGATTTCGGTAGCGGGTTATCTTCATTTGGTTATCTGAAAAGACTGCCGGTGGACTACCTCAAGATCGATGGAATTTTCGTAAAGGATATTGCTGAGGATAAGATCGACCTGGCGATGGTACGTAGTATCAATGATATTGGCCATCTGATGGGCAAACAGACCATTGCAGAATTTGTCGAAGATGATGCTATTCGGGCACATCTGCGTAGCCTGAATGTCGATTTTGGTCAGGGCTACGGTATCGACAGGCCTCAGCCGCTGCAGACTTTTATCGATGACAACGCAGAGAAATCAGCCCCGGGTGAGCGAATCAAAGTTGAACCCTTTGCCTGGTAGTCCGGCTCAGGCAGACACTTTAACTTCTTCAATAATATCGATCACTGTTTCGTAGCAGCAGCCGCAACCGGTATTTGCCGTGGTTTCTTCGCGTACCTGTTCGATGCTGAACAGTTGTTTTTCGGTGATTTCAGCGACAAAGGCTTTCTTGCGGATTTTTCTACACAGGCAGACGGCGGTATCCAGAGGATCTCTTACCTGAGTACTGTTGATTGTCATAAAGATTATCTCATTATGGGGATGGTATGGTGGCATAACAATACTTGTGTGCTTGGATATAAAACAGTGATGGCGAAGAATTGCTCTCTTTCCGGTCAGGAAAAAATCATAGTGATGCTCCGCTTTTTAAAACTGTTGGCTGATAGCGTCAGTTATCCGGTGTGTAAGTCTTAGGGTAACGCCTGCACCTTGTTACATCGCCTGACGGAGGTGGTATGGATTCGATTAAAACGGTGGTATTACTGGTCGCACTTGACCCTGATGCCGAGCAGATGTTGCAGCAGGCGCTGCCGGATGAAGAAACGCAGATTCTGAGCGCTGAAGGGCTGGAGCAGGCGCTAGCTATGATCGGTACTGACGTTGTTCATATCGTGGTGCTGGATCAACGACAGGGTGAAGACCTGGCGCTGGAATATTTGCAGCAACTAAAAACCGTAAACAACGATCTTGAAGGTTTTCTCCTGACGACGGACTACCTGTATCAGCCACAGGGCCAGGTGGCTGCGGATGGCTTGATTCATCATTATATTGAGTTTCCTTCTGATCCTCAGATTCTGGCTTACCGTATGCGTCAGGCGGTACGGGTGGCTCGCCTTAAACAGGAGCTGGAAGGTGCCAGAACAGACTTCGACCATGATATGGATGCTCAGCGCAGCCAGTTTCGGCGTCGTCAGCAGCACTTAGTAGGCAAGATCCAGGCGAGTGAAGCTGAAGTTGCACGCTCCCATCATCAGTTGGATAAAACTAATCAACAACTGGCTGATGGTTACCGCCAGGTTATACGGATGTTCTCTAATATTGCGTTACATCGCATGGGGCAGCGGGCCAGTGGCCAGAACCAGCTGCTCAATCGCATGGTGGCTGATGTGGCTCAGGCAAGCTCGCTGGGTGAAGCTGAACGTAAGCATCTGACAATGGCCTGGATGCTACGCAGTGTCGGCAAATTGAGTTTTAGCGATCATCTACTGGCAACTCCTTATCTGATGTTGTCGCCGGAGCAGCAGCGGGAATTTCATAGCCATCCGGATCATGCCTACGCGATGATGACAATCGTGCGGCCGTTGAACCGGGCTGCTGCCATCGTACGGCAGCATAAGGAATATCTCGATGGCAGTGGCTATCCTCAAGGGCTTAAGGCTGATCAGATCTCGTTGGGAGCTCAGCTTCTGGCGCTGCTTAATGATTATACCGAGTTGATTGGCGGGCTCTATCATGAGCGCCAGCTCAGTACAGCAGAGGCTCTGGAATATCTGCGCGTTACTGCCTGTGAACGCTATAACCAGACGCTGGTGGATATCCTGCAGGCAGTGCTCTCAGAGCTGGCACCAGTTACAGACCTGTATACCGATCAATTGCTCAGTACCGTTGACCTGCAGCCGGGTATGGTACTGACCCGGGATCTGATCAGTAAAGAGGGGGTGCTTTTATTAGGCGAGGGAGAGATTCTGGACCAGGAGACAATTGAGCGGATAAGAGAGCTTGAGTTTAACTTCTCAGAATTCTTTCAACTATATATTGAGCTGCGTTAAGTCGAGCCTGAAGAAGCGCATTCAGGTGTAATATATTTTTCAAAACCGATAGGCAGGACATGGCAAAAAGCTGGGTGGTGCAGGCAAAACAGCTGTTCTCACAGGTCAAGCCTGAGCATTTTACCGATTATCGGCATTGTGATGAGTGTGGCGAGCATGATCAGACCCTGCTCCAGTGGGATGTTGATAGTATTGGTCTGGCCCAGCTGGGTAATCCGGGCTGGGATCCTATCTGCTTTTGTTCCTGCGAGGGCAAACAGTATTACTTGCCAGCAATGATTCGCCTGACGTTGGATACGATTGAGACGGAGCTGTATCTGGAGCAATTACTGTTTCATCTGTCGTGGGATGGTGAGAATAATGCATTTTATCTTAGCTGCAGCCTGCAACAGAGGCAGTTTATAGCCGCATTTATAGTGCATCTGACAGATCATTACACTGATCAGGTTGAGCAGGCATTGTGTACTGACGATCTGCTGCGGGTGTATCAGATATGGTCTCAGTAAGTTGTTTTGCCTACCTTAAACGATAAGGCTTAGGTAAAATCAGGGCATGATTGAATTTCCGACTACTCCTTCCGATAGGCAACACCGCTTACAGCTTCTGGATCAGCTACTACAGCAGTCTGAGCTGTTGTGGCGTCCGCAGCCGTTTAAAGAACCGCGTCCTGAATGGTGTCGGAAGTATCCAGAGCTTAGTGCTGCACTTCTGCAGTTAACTGATGCAGAGCTGGAACGTTTTGACCGCACTCCGGATAGTCTGTTGCCCTGGCTAAGCCGTTATCTGCCCCAGCTTGATTTGTTGCCGCAACTGACAAGCTTAGCTGAACTCCCTGATAAAAGACCGGTTACTGTGGAAAATCGTTTCTTCGATGCAATGCCCGGTCGTAAGCGTGCACAGGTTGAAGCCTTTACCGGCACGCTCGGTGAGGTCTCTCGTCCCCTTCTGGAATGGTGTGGCGGTAAAGGCTTTCTTGGTCGTCTGCTGGGCTTTGTCTGGCAGCAACCTGTGACTACCCTGGAATGGGATGCAGCACTCTGCAGGGCTGGCGAGAAACTAAGCCAACGAGGTCGGGTTGAGCAAAAATTTTATATACAGGACGTATTGCAGTCCGAACTGCCGGTAATTCTTACCAACAAGCATGCGGTCGCCCTGCATGCCTGTGGTGGACTGCACCGTCAGTTGATCCGTCGCGGCGTCTCTGAGCGTACAGAGATGTTGGATATTGCCCCTTGTTGCTATGCGGTGGGGGTGCCGGATAATTACCAACCGTTCTGTGACTTTACCCAACTTAAGCTGAGGCGGGATGATCTGCGTCTGGCGGTGACTGAAACGGTCACCGCAGGGCGTAGCGAGATCCGCCAGCGGGATACTGAGATGGCCTGGAAGTTGGGTTTTAACCGGCTGCGTTCCGCGCTGTCCGGTAGTATCGAATACCAACCTCTTAAACCGATCCCTAAAGCCTGGCTGAAGCTTGGCTTTACCCAGTACTGCCTTAATCTGGCGAACCGGGAAGGGCTGGAGTTACCTGTCGACATCGATTGGCAGATGTATCAGGAATATGGCTTGATGCGGCAACGGGAGGTAATGCGCTTGTTGCTGGTACGTCACGCTTTTCGTCGGGCTATTGAGCTATGGTTAGTGCTGGATATGGTGTGCTGGCTGGAGCAACAAGGGTATCGGGTTCGGTTAGGCACTTTCTGCGCCCGAGAACTCACACCTCGAAACATAATGATTTCGGCACGTAGAGAGCTATAACTTAGATTCTTAAACCAAGTTTCTTAAACCAGGATTCTTAAATCCTGGCTCCTGCAGGAGATGTCAGCTGATGGAAACCGAAGAGCAGCTAATTCAGCGGATACATAATTGCACGTTGTGTGAAGAGTATCTTGCCGATGGGGTCCGGCCAGTGTTTCAGTTCAGTTCGTCGGCGCGGATTCTGGTAGCAGGTCAGGCTCCAGGCAGAAAAGTGCATGAAACGGGTATCCCTTTTAACGATCCTAGTGGTGATCGGTTGCGACAATGGATGGGAATCGATCGGGAGACTTTTTATGACGCATCGCGCATAGCTATTCTACCGATGGGTTTCTGTTATCCGGGGCACGGTCGCTCTGGCGATCTGCCACCGCGTAAAGAATGCGCGCCGCAGTGGCGGGGCCTGCTGTTGGAACGTTTACCGGAGCTGCAACTTACTCTGTTGATTGGCCAGTATGCTCAGGCCTGGCATCTGCAGGAAAAGGGCAGCGTTACCGAAATAGTATCCCGTTGGCGCGAGTATGCACCGGATAGGTTTCCGATGCCGCATCCAAGTCCACGCAATAATCTCTGGCTGCGACGTAATCCCTGGTTTGAGAAGGAGCTGGTGCCGGAGCTGCAGAAGCGGGTTAAGCGGGTTCTTGCGTTGTAGGAGGCGCGCCCTCGCGCCGATTGATTTAATTGTGGCAATGAGCTTGTTCCACTGTCCTATTATCATAGTGAGACAGAGCTTTCTGTTCCGCTCTCGCTGAGCGGGTTAAGACTTTTGCTCGGCCAAAAGTCTTAACAATCTAAAGGCCGCCCTTACTGCTTGCTCGGCTGCGCCGACTGCCCTGCGCGTTTCATTTTTCAATGACATGGGAAAAACTCGATTGCTTCGCAGTCTCAAACAGTTCCCATGTTTTCCATTGAAAAATTCCAATGCTCGGCTGCGCAGAAGGGGAGCAGGTCCGTGCCAATCTGATGGCTCAGATCAATTGTCTGGAACTGATCTTTCAGGCAAACTCAAGTGAATGGATATGTATAGCTTAAGCTTAAAAAAGCTCCGGCAAGAAGTAGACGAAGATGGCAATGCCTAACAAAAAGGTCAAGTACACTCTGCCACTTCGTAGCTGCGCGGGACTGTCCAAGCTTAGCTTGGTCAGCCCCTTACCTTAGGCGTTAAAATGCTACGAAGTAAGTAGCTCAATCACTCATGGGTAACGCCCATACGAGGCAAGTGAAGCGATGCCGAAATCTGAATAGGCCGCACGTAATTACGGTAGAAACAGATCACTTGAGCCTATTCAGATATAAACAAAAAGAGAGCCGTCAGGCTCTCTTTTTGTTTCGCTTTTTCTAGCGACTAACCACTAGCAAGTCGCGAAGCGACGTCTAGCTACTGCTCTTAATGCAACTCGGCATACTTCTGCTGGATCGCCATCAGGGCCGGTTGTGCTTCCAGTGGAGCATAGGCTATTGCCTGATCAAACAGTTCCTTATTTTCTTCAGATAGACGTTCATCTTCATTCATTGCAGATAGTTTCTGCATCGCTTCGATAAACTTCGGGTGCTGTTTCTTTGCAGGTTTCATAGGAACTACCTCCTTAAGCGTTGCCGTTACGTGCGAAAAATGGTTTGGATGAGGTGAAAACCGAACTGGGTTTTCACCGGACCATGAATTTCCAGAACCTTCTTCCGGAATACCACATTATCGAACGCTTTTACCATCTGTCCGGGCCGAATTTCGCCCAGCTCACCACCGCGTTTGGCCGAATTACACTGGGAGTACTTTTTTGCCAGTTTGCCAAAATCTTCACCCTGGGCCAGTCGCTGTTTAAGTTTCTCAGCTTCTGCTTTTGTTTTTACCAGAATATGCCGTGCGGATGCTACAGCCATATTACGCCTCATTATAACCGGATTTTAAAGAATACGAACCTTGAAGCGGCTACCTTTAATTTTGCAGTTGATCAGACTGCCGTGTGCTTTACGGGCAATGCTGCGTTCAACTGCAACGTAGGCGACAAAATCATAAATGTCGATCTTACCTACGGCGGATCCGGCAATGCCTGCTTCACCGGTAAGGGCGCCCAGGATATCGCCTGGACGGATCTTGTCTTTTCGACCACCGGCGATGCAGAGGGTTCGCATCAGCGGTTTTTCTGGCGCTTCCAGCGAGGTTTTTTTCAGGCTGGTCAGCGACTCCTTACGTAAGGTCTGGCTTTGGTATTCGCTGATACTGTCCAGTTTATACTCTTCTGAATCACGGTAGATGCTCAGGGCAAGGCCCTCTTTACCGGCCCGGCCGGTGCGGCCGATACGATGGATATAGATCTCAGGATCGCGCGGCAGATCATAGTTGATGACCACTTCCAGATCGTCGATATCAAGACCACGGGCGGCAACGTCAGTGGCGATAAGGATTGAATTACTACGGTTGGAAAATTGTACCAGTACCTGGTCCCGTTCCCGCTGGTCGAGGTCACCATGCAGGGCTGCAGCAAAGTAGCCCTGATTACGCAGGTGGTCAGAAACCTCCCGGCACTGGTCTTTAGTGTTGCAGAAGATAACGGCCGATTTTGGTTGGTGATGACTTAGCAGGCGGGACAGGGCCTCAGGCTTCTTGGTTTTATCCAACGGATAGAAAACCTGCTCAATCTGCCCGGTGCTGTGCAGCGCTTCAACTGTAACTTCTACCGGGTCTGTTTGCAGATCAGCACTCAGCTTCTGAATTCCTTCCGGGTAAGTTGCCGAGAATAAAAGGGTTTGGCGTTGTTTTGGCGTGTTATCGATGATCCCTTCGATCTGGTCGAAGAAGCCCATGTCCAGCATACGGTCGGCTTCATCCAATACCACTGTTTTGCAACGCTCCAGGTGCAGTTTACCTTTGCGGATAAGATCCTGAATCCGGCCAGGGGTTCCAACGATGATGTGCGCGCCATGCTCCAGCGAGCCGATTTGCGGACCGACCGGCTGGCCACCAGACAGGGTTACTATCTTTATATTGTCTTTAAAACGGGCCAGGCGGCGGATCTCTTTGGCAACCTGAGTACTGAGTTCCCTGGTTGGACAGAGAATCAGCGCCTGGGTACCAAAATCACGCTGGTTCAGTTTCAGCAACAGACCGATGCCGAAGGCCGCTGTCTTACCGCTACCGGTCTTTGCTTTTGCAATCAGGTCGCGGTTGTCCAGGGCGTAGGGAATGCTTTGTGCCTGGATCGGCGTCATTTCCTTGTAGCCAAGGGCATCAAGGTTATTCAGCATCGCTTGGGGCAATGCCAGGGAGGAAAACAGGGTATCGGTCACTGGAGGCTCGGAGAAAAGAGTTGAATTGGGCCGATTATACCGAAAAGCGTCGGTTTTTGCTGCATATCTTCTTCAAACGGCCACTCTGAATCGGTTTGCTTAATTTCATTTGTCCGGAGGGTGTCATGATGGGTGACTGGGGCTTATTAGCAGCTAGTTCTGAGTTGTTAACAGTCGGTAAGCGGCAACGAATTATTGGCGCTTGGGCTAAGCAATTTATCGCCCGGCCAGGCTGATCTTTTGAGTTCAAAGGTGCAGTTTAGCCGCTCGATTGTGGTCTTTTGTTGGTAGGAATAATAGAGGGGTATTTGTTTAAAATTTTTTACGATATGGTTTGGAAGTTTTTTGATATAGCCCCTGGTTAATATAGATGCCAATCTCTATTTCTTGATTTTCAGGCAAAACTTTTCACTATGCGGAAGCAGTTTCGTTTAATTGTGCTTGTTCGGTGTTTAAAAACAATTGAAACGATTGTTTGAATTGTTTAGCTTTGATGATAGTTTCAGTGATGACTTTGAGTATCGCTGCTGAGCTCCTCTGCTGAGGATGAATAACTAACCGAGTGAGATTGATTTGATGCGTATATTTTTCGTGTTTCTGTATATGTCCCTGACCGCTGGCCATGCTTATTCTTTCGATACCAACCAGCGTTACTCATCAAGTTATTCCCCTGCGGCCGATCTGCAGTATCAAAGCTCAGTTACAGATCAGCGGTATCGGGAATGGCAGCAGCTACTGGATTCAAAGTTTGATGATAGTAGCGAGATTGATCTTATTCGCAGGGTGAATTTTTTTATTAACCGTACGGATTATGTTTCTGATATAGAGCAATTTGGTGTTAATGATCACTGGGCCTCTCCCCGGGAGTTTATAAGTTCGGGACAGGGTGACTGCGAGGATTATGCTATAGCGAAATACTTTACATTGATAGAAATGGGCGTTCCCAGGCATAAACTCAGGCTGGTCTATGGCTTGCAATCGAGCAGGTCGGTCGGGCATATGGTTGTGCTTTATGATCCTGAGAGCGGTGGTGAATTAATGACCCTGGATAATCTTTCGTGGTCGCTTACTCCAATTAGCCAGCGCAGGGATTTTAAACCTATCTATAGCTTTGATCGGACGAATCTCTGGTTTATGCGGGGCTGGCAGTTAGACTCAAAAAGCTCTAAGTCATTAAAGGCCGGGAAATGGCAGCGAATTGTTGACGTCTGGGATCTGCAGCAGTCAGAGCTGCGGGGTTGATCGCAGGCTTAATCCCGAGCAGTTAGCAGGTTGGCTAAGGGGTTAAGGTAATCGGTGATTTCACCATCCAGTTTTAAACTCAGCATATCATCTGCCCGGGTTTTACCCCGGGTCAGGGCTAGGATCGGTTTATTCATTTGCGTTGCTCGCTTACAGAACCTGTAGCCTGAATACACCATCAGTGATGAGCCAACGACCAGCATGGCATCGGCTTTCTGTAAGCTGTCCAGTGCCTGAAATACGCGCTCTTTTGGTACGTTGTCGCCAAAGAAAATTACATCGGGTTTGAGCAACCCGCCACAATCCTCACAGTCAGTTACCTGAAACCGGCTGAAATCCACATGCTCCAGATCGGCATCACCATCGGGTGCAGCCGCTGCTGTGAAATTGGCATAGTAATGGTTGTTGTCCAGCATCTGTTGGTGGATGCGGTTGCGATCATAGAGCCGGTCACAGGACATACAACGGACCCGATCCGACCGGCCATGCAGGTCGATGACTCTTTGCTGGCCCGCCTGTTGATGCAGGCGATCAACATTCTGGGTGACGAGCTGCTGGCAATAGCCTTTCTGTTCAAGTAACTGTAAGCCTTGATGGACCGCGTTTGGACGAGCCCGTGCCATGACAGGCCAGCCGATAAGGCTGCGTGCCCAGAATCGTTGGCGGGTAGTGTTGCTGGTCATAAAGTCTTTGTGCTGAACCGGTGGCGGTCGCTGCCAGCAGCCATTTTGATCCCTGTAGGCGGGTATCCCGGAAGCAGTGCTGCAGCCGGCTCCGGTGAGGATAAACAGACGGGGATAATTCTGGATAAATCGACTTAGTTGCTCAGGCATTGCAGTAGTGTAATCGTTCCCCGGGCAGGCTACAAAAAATGACACTCACTTGCTCGTTTCCAGTCTGAGAAAGGTTCGAACTCTGAGACCGTTAAACCCAGAGGTTGTTTGAAACAGGGGGGCATTTAAGCTAGGCTGCTTTTCGGTGTCCTGATGTTGTAACTGCCTGGTTATAACTGCAACAGACTCTTTCATGGATGAAAGTTACAAGACAAGGAATGTCTGTATGTTCAAAATCGCCCTCAGTCTGGTGGTAATGTTTAGTTGTTTGACTCAGGTAAGCGCTGTCGAGGCGCCAGCTTCTGAACTTTCAGCCAGTAGCGTTTATCCAACGCCATCTGCAAAGCTACGTTTATCCCGCTGGCACAATCTTATCGCAACCAAAGACAGCTTCCGCTCAGAAAAAGAGCTGGTAGTTGCGGTTGATGAGTATATTAACCGGGTTGATTATCAACCGGATGGTCCGGTGTCTGCGGATGTGGATGACTGGGCTCCTCCCTGGGAGTTTGTTGCTGCCGGTCAGGGTGATTGCGAGGATTTTGCCATCGCCAAGTTCTTCACTCTGCAGGCGATGGGGGTGCCCATTCAGCGTTTGCGCTTAGTCTATGTGATTCTTGATGATTGGCGGAATCGACATATGGTGCTGGCATACTATCCTGATGACCGATCCGAGCCTTGGGTATTGGATAATCTGACCAGCTATATTACTTTTGCCGGACAGCGGCCGGACCTTCAGCCAGTCTTCAGCTTTACCCCGCAAAACGTCTGGCTTATGAATGGCTGGCTGCCAACGATAACATCGCCTAAGTCGTTGAATTTGCCAAAATGGAACCGGATAACCCGAAGCTGGCAGGAAAAACTGAATGAGCTTTCCCGAAGTTAATTGGCAGGAGACGAAAATAAACCGCGCGAAATATCAGGTTTATGAACAGCTGGCAGTAAATGATCACTCTTCCCAAGCAGCTGGGTTTTCTGCAATAGCAGCATCAATTAGCTGACAGAAGAGGAAAAAAAACCGCGCAATGCGCGGTTTTTTTCAGGCTGAAAGCATTAAGCACCGAATTTAGCTTTGGCTTCCAGGCGACGACGGTGCAGCACCGGTTCGGTATAACCGTTCGGCTGAACCCGGCCCTGAACTACCAGCTCTACGGCTGCCTGGAAGGCAACGCTGCCTTCGAAATCGGCTGCCATGGGGCGGTACAATGGATCATCAGCGTTCTGGCGGTCGACAACCGCAGCCATCCGCTTCAGGGTTTCCATGACCTGCTCTTCAGAACAGATGCCGTGGTGTAGCCAGTTGCAGATGTGCTGACTGGAGATACGCAGAGTCGCGCGGTCTTCCATCAGCCCGACATCATTGATGTCAGGAACTTTGGAGCAACCAACACCCTGGTCTACCCAGCGTACAACATAACCCAGGATGCCCTGAGCATTGTTGTCCAGCTCCTGCTGAATCTCTTCAGCAGACCAGTTCGGGGAGGTCGCAACCGGTACCGAAAGGATATGATCCAGGCTGGCGCGGGCTCGGCTTTTCAACTCTTCCTGACGGGCAAATACGTCTACCTTATGGTAGTGCAATGCGTGCAGGGTAGCTGCAGTCGGAGATGGAACCCATGCGGTGTTGGCGCCGGACATCGGGTGGCCGATCTTGGCTTCCAGCATATTCGCCATCTGATCCGGAATTGGCCACATGCCTTTGCCGATCTGAGCGCGACCTTGCAGGCCGCAAGCCAGACCATTGTCGACGTTCCAGTTCTCGTAGGCACCGATCCATGCCGCGGCTTTCATATCGCCCTTACGGATCATCGGGCCTGCTTCCATGGAGGTATGAATCTCATCGCCGGTGCGGTCAAGGAAACCGGTGTTAATAAATACAACACGGTCTTTAGCTGCGCGGATACACTCTTTCAGGTTTACTGTAGTACGGCGCTCTTCGTCCATGATGCCCATTTTCAGGGTGAACCGGTCCAGACCCAGTACGTCTTCGATGCGACCGAACAGTTCGTTGGCAAATGCCACTTCTTCCGGGCCGTGCATCTTCGGCTTAACGATATACATAGAGCCGGTGGTGGTATTGCTGAACTGACCGGTGCCTTTAACATCATGGATAGAGATCAGGCTGGTAACGATACCGTCCAGGATGCCTTCAGGAATCTCGTTGCCTTCTTTGTCGAGAATCGCGTTGTTGGTCATCAAGTGGCCAACGTTACGTACGAACATCAGGCTGCGGCCTTTCAGGCTTAGCTGCGAGCCATCCAGCGCAGTGTACTGACGGTCTGCATTCATGCTGCGGGTAAAGGTTTTACCACCCTTGCTGACTTCTTCAGTCAGGTCACCTTTCATCAGCCCCAGCCAGTTGCGGTAGGCAACGACTTTGTCGTCAGCGTCAACGGCAGCAACGGAATCTTCACAGTCCATGATAGCGGTCAGGGCTGATTCTACAATCAGGTCGCTGACGCCAGCGGCATCGCTTGAGCCGATCAGGCTGTCATGGTCGATCTTGATTTCAAAGTGCAGACCGTTATTGCTTAACAGGATTGCAGAAGGTGCTGCTTGCTCGCCATTATAACCGGCCAGCTGGGTTTTATTTTTCAAACCGGTTGCAGAACCGTCTGCCAGTGTGACGATCAGCTGGCCATTCTCGATGCCGTAGTGGGTGGCATCCTGATGGCTTCCAGTTGCCAGTGGTGCCGCTTCGTTGAGGAAGTTGCGGGCAAATTCAATAACTTTGGCGCCGCGGATCGGATTGTAACGATCAAGGCTGCCAGCGCCTTTTTCACTGGATATAGCATCAGTACCGTACAACGCATCATACAGGCTGCCCCAGCGGGCATTGGCGGCATTGAGTGCGAAACGTGCGTTCATTACCGGAACAACCAGCTGTGGACCAGCCATTGTTGCCATTTCCGGATCGACATTGCTGGTGGTCGCGCTGAAGTCTTCGCCTTCAGGGAGCAGGTAACTGATCTCCTGCAGGAATGCTTTATAAGCCGAGAAATCAAATGTCTGACCCTGGCGTTCTCGGTGCCAGGCATCAATCTGCTCCTGGATAGCATCACGCTTAGCCAGAAGTTCGCGGTTCTTTGGTGCCAGATCATGAACGATGGCATCCAGACCGGACCAGAACTGATCTTCGGTAACGCCGGTACCCGGAATTACCTGATTGTTCACAAAGTTGAATAGAACTTCGGCGACCTGCAGGCCACCCGTCTGTACCCGTTGACTCATATTTTTACTGCCCCATTATACTTGTGCCGCTACCAGCGCGAGGCAACCGGTGCGGTTATTTCTATTTCAGTTTAGCCCGGAACTCCTATCAGTTCAGGGGGATAAGCTGTGAATAAATCATTGTTTGTGCAACGCAACAATAGCGTAATTAATAAGGGCTGTCGCCCCCACCCGCACCTAAAGTATGAGGCTTATCCCCCAATTGAGGCAGCTATCGTTTTCACATACTAAAAAATCACAAAAGCTGACTTGTAAGTCAGATTTTTTGTGCTAAGGCTGATTTCTGGTGCTGATTCTCAGTCTGTAATGCTCGCACAAGGGAATTAAACAGTGATTGCCAGGCAGATTATAAGATAAGGGAAGTGATATTTTTCTTATGCTGAAATATTTTTTCGGATCTGGTCTGGTAACGGAACTGAGCGGCCGCTGCTGTGATCCATCCACACCACCTTAGAGTAGCCTTCGCTGCAGAGGATGTCCGGGGCGTCGGTTGTGCTCAGTTCATAATGCACCATAAAGCTGCTACGGCCGATTTCGCCAACAAAGCTTTTTATAATCATGGTTGCGGGATAATTGACCGGGCGTAGAAAGGTACAGCCGACATTAATGAC
Source organism: Amphritea sp. HPY (assembly GCF_050870985.1). NCBI lineage: Bacteria > Pseudomonadati > Pseudomonadota > Gammaproteobacteria > Oceanospirillales > Oceanospirillaceae > Amphritea > Amphritea sp. HPY. The sequence continues at coordinate 4,598,064 of NZ_CP194015.1, forward strand.
TACAGGGTCAATTCCATTGCCATCCATAGCAGCTCCTATATCGGCGAGAAATTGTACCCGGGCCTCTTCAAGGTAACGCATGTACAGCGCATTATTGACATGGCCATAGGCGTCCATATCGCCCCAGCGTACTGGAACCTGGCAGCTGTGGAGCAGCGTTTTGTTGTTAGTATCCGTCATTTGTCTTCTCAGAGAGTCAGGTTGAGAGCCTGATACTACTCTATTTTTGTGGCGGATTGTCACCCCGAAGATTGACATCGAGCTGCGGAAATGCGATCTCAATTTTATTCTTGCGAAATAGCTGGTCGATGGCTGTGTGCAGCTCGTGGATGGTCTGGCTGCGGCTATCCATCGAGCTGACATGGGCCCGGAGTTCAAAGTCCAGCGTGCTTGCGCCGAAGGCCAGAAACAACGCCGTTGGGGGGGGCTCTTTGAGAACGTTGCTGTTATTGCCCGCAACCTGCAGCAGTAATCGCTGTACTTTGTCGGTATCGGTACCATAAGCAACACCGATATTGATGATGATCCTGGTGACTGCATCGGTCAGGGACCAGTTAATCAGCTGGTCGGTAATAAAAGTCTTGTTCGGGATGATGACTTCTTTGCGATCCCAGTCGGTGATTGTCGTTGCCCTGATCTGGATGCGGCTGACGGTACCGGTTACACCGCCGATAGTTACGGTATCACCGATTCGTACCGGTTTTTCAAACAGGATAATCAGGCCGGAGACGAAGTTCGCCACAATTTCCTGTAAACCAAAGCCCAGCCCGACACCGAGTGCGGCAATCAGCCATTGTAGCTTGCCCCATTCGAGACCAAGGAAGTTTAGGAAACTGATCAGGCCGGTGATGATCAGGATATATTTCAGCAGGGTGGATATAGCGAAACTGGTGCCCTGGGCCAGGGGCAGATAATTGAGAATCAGCAGCTCAAATAAGCCGGGCAGGTTACGGGCCGCGATCAGCGTAATAATCAGGGCGGCGAAAGCAAATAACAGTTGCTTAAGAGTGATTGCATCGAGTACTTCACCTTCAGCCGAGACGCTGCTGGTTGACCAGAGAGTGACGCTGTCTAATATCTCCAGTGTTGGCAGTGTCCAGCCCAGCGTCAACCACAAAAGGCTGATAAATATGACCGCAATGGCTGTTTTGAGTAGCATGCTGCCCTGGGCTGAGATCGTTTTCAGATCGATAAGGTCCTCCTTTTGCGGCGGCTCCTCTTTTTGTTCTTCGCGGGCGCTGACAATTTCAGCCCGGCGGGCTTTTACACGGGCAAAGTGAAGCTTTCGTTCTTCTATCAGTAGCCATCGCTGACCCAGTTGATAAAGCAGATAGATCAGAATGCCGATGCAAACCAGAATAAACAGCAGGCTGATCAGGATGCTGGCGGAAAGCATATAGCCCCAGAGTATCAAGCCTATCATGGTCAGATTAAATACTGTGATGATAGCGATCCAACCGCGGATATTGCTCCAGATCCTGAGATGTTTGCGGTTTTGTAACAGCATCGGGCCGTTGCGCCACAGGCTAAGCCAGAACAAGGTAAAGTTAAGCGTCAGCAAGATCAGTAATAACCGGCCAGGGCCGGAACGAATCTGCTCTGAATCAAAAGCATCAATTAATAACAGTGCCAGGATCAGAGGAGTATTGCTCCAGAATAGCCAGCGGATTCGTCGCTTCAGGGTTTGTATCAGTGGTTCAGGCAGGTTGAACTGACCTTGTAATAAACCTGTAGGTTGTTGCATCCAGAATATCAGGGTCAGGTAGAGCCAGCTGAGAAATGCTGTGACGTAGAACGCATTTCTCAATGCCGGGTGAGGGTCGTCCGGGCTAAAGCTAAGTCCGATCAGGTAGAACAGCAACGGCATCGGGATTACGCATAACGGCCCGTAGAACACGGGTCGCAGCGTATGACTGATATGATCGAGGGATACGTTACCGATCTGCTGCGACCAGAGAGACTGCCGGGCCGTCAGATAGCGTTTTAAGAACCAGGCGGGTATCACCGACAGAAAGAAAGCCAGCAATGGCCATGTTCGCCTGGATGCCAGATGTTCGGACTGCTCCCTGAGTACTAACGGGGCTCGTTGGATCAGCTCACCAGTACCTCCGATGATATCGATGGCCCAGTTACTGTCAACCGGGCGGGTGCTTGGAAACCAGAGCAGGTGTTTATTGAATAAGGCTTTGCTACTTTCAATCTGATTATTAATCTGATCCTGTAGCGAGAGCAGCAGCGATAGTTCATTGATCTGTTGCTGCCGGGCGGTGCGCAGCTCTGCGGCCAGGTTCAGGTAGTCCTGTTCAATCCGGCTGAGTTGTTGCTGCTGCAAAAGGGGGAGAGGTTGCTGACTTTCCAGTTCTGGCAACGGCTGTTTCAGGGTTAGCTGGCTCAGCCTGAGTTGATTGAGCCGGGTACGTGTTTCTTCGGTATCCAATGGCTTAGTCAGCTGCTGAATATGATGGCGAATTTCTGACCCCATATAGCCGATACTGAGCTCCAGTTGTAACTGAATTGCCCGGTAACTTTGGTTTATCAACAGTAGTTGTTGTTCCAGGTCCTTACGCTGGAGCAATGTTTCTTCTCGTGCGGTCAGTGTTCTTCTGATCTGTTCACTGGTGTCGTTGTTGCGTTTTACTGCTTGCTTCAGGCGTGGATGGTCCAGTTCCTGCTCCACCGTTTCCAGCTCGCTAAGTGTCTTTTCTGTGGCGGCTCTGCTTTGCTTTTGGAGTTGATTTTCGCTGTTGCTTATCCATGCTGCGTATTGTTCAATCTGGTGTTGCACCGTCTTCTGTTGCAATGTCGCCAGTTCGGTGCGGCCCGGCAAGGCAAGGATCTTCAGCTTGAGTACTTCGAGCGTGGCTTGGTGTTCTCTGAGCAAGGCTTGTTGTAACTGTACTTTTGCCTTTTGCTGCTCGGTTGACGGAGACGCATCAGTGCCCGAGGGAGTTGTATTCAGCTTTTGTTGCAGGTCTGCCTGTTGCTGCCTCATGTTCAGGAGCTGCTGATCACTTTTCTGAATTTGCTGACTCAGTTCAGCTTGCTGCTTCTGTAAGTTGATCTGCTCAGCTTTGTAGCGCACCAATAATTGTTCTAGTTCCGGGACCGACTGCCGATCTATAGAGGGTAAGGGGGAAGGTTTTTTTGGTGAGCGGGTTCTGGCCAGGTCTAACTTATTGGGTAATTGTTCAATCCGGAGACGAAGCTCGTTGCTTAACTCTAACTGCTGTTTTGCCTTCTTAAGGTGCTTATAGGTTTCTCGGTAGATATCAAGCAGTGGGTTGTCTGTTGTATCTTCAAACTGTTTTATTTGAGAATCCAGTGCTTGCAACTCTGTTTCAATGTCCGCCCATGCTGAGCTGATGTTAAGCAACAGTAGTAATAACAAGGTAAACAGAGCTCGCATGCATTCTTAACCCGATATCAGTTAGTTTAGCTGTTTCAATATAGTTGAAAGTGTACTGAACAAGGAAACTATCCCGGATCTGGCCTAAATTTATATAAGCGAGAAACGTTGCTTTCACCATAGCCGGCAATGGCTGTCGGACTTAAGGGGAAACGTTATGCAAATGCTGAATCCTGAGCTGTTGCGTCGCAAGCTGCCCGTATACAGTGGACACACTACAATAGCGACCGGGGAATTGTTGGATGAATACCTTGGCTGCTTCCGGTTGCAACAGATTCTGAATGCAGGACACAGACTGAATGCCACGCAGCAGTCTGTGCTTGGGCGCTCTCTTTTTGTGCAGCATTATCGCAGCAGGCACCTGGCTCGTGGCACTGTGGTGGTCTTGCACGGTTACTTCGACCATAGTGGCCTGTATAAGCACCTGATCTGTTATCTGCTGGAGATAGGCTGGGATGTGCTGATTTTTGATCTGCCGGGGCATGGCTTATCGGAAGGAGAGCCGCTATCGATAGATGCCTTCTCTACCTATGCAGCACAGCTGACTGAACTGTTGGATAGCCGCAAAGGTCAGCTTACAGCCCCCTGGGCGATGCTGGGACAAAGTACCGGTGCGGCAATTCTGATGGAGCAGCAGCTTAAGTTTGGCTATCGTAACTGGCCGGTCGAAAAGCAGATTCTGCTGGCACCTCTGGTGCGTCCTTGTGGCTGGCAAAAGATAGCGGAGAAATATCGTTGGCTGAGGTTCCTGTTACGCCGCGTAAAACGAACCTATGGTGATAGTTCAGGGGATCAGGGTTTTCTGGATTTCGTCGAGCATAAAGACCCGTTACAACATAAATATGTCCCGGTGAAATGGATTGGCGCTATGCTGCGCTGGATTAACGAGGTGGAGCATGCAGAAAGTTTGCCGACCCGACCGCTCTGTATTCAAGGTGTTGAGGATACGACGGTCGAATGGCGGCACAATCTGGGTGTGATCGGCCGTTTATATCCAGGATTGGATATTCATCTGCTGGAGAAGGCGCGGCATCATCTGGTCAATGAGGAAGCTAAAATCCGGTTACAGGTGTTTAAGCTCATTGAAGAGCACCTTAATCAGACTTAGCTAAGTTATAAGTACAAAAAAGGCAGCCAATGGCTGCCTTTTTTAGTTACCGAAGGAGGGATCAGAACAGGCGGCGGGCGCGGATAGTACCGTTAACCTGCTTCAGCTTATCCAGCGCAACCTCAGAACTGCCAGCATCAACGTCGATTACCACATAACCGACCTTCTCGTTGGTCTGCAGGTACTGACCAACGATGTTGATATTGTGCTCGGAGAACAGGTTGTTGATCGCACTCAGTACGCCAGGAACGTTCTCGTGAACGTGCAACAGACGGTGAACATTGGTGTGTTCCGGCAGTGCAACTTCCGGGAAGTTGACGGAGGTGATGGAAGAGCCGTTATCACTGTATTTGATCAGTTTTTCAGCGACTTCATAACCGATGTTTTCCTGCGCTTCCATAGTGGAACCACCGACGTGTGGCGTCAGGATAACGTTGTCAAATTCACGCAATGGAGAGATGAACTCGTCATTGTTGGTGCGCGGCTCAACCGGGAATACATCAATCGCTGCGCCGAGCAAACGTTGCTCTGCCAGAGCACCGCACAATGCATCGATATCGACAACAGTACCGCGGGCAGCATTGAGGAAGATAGAACCTTGCTTCATCTCAGCAAACTGAGCCGGGCCCATCATATCTTTCGTTGCAGCTGTTTCCGGTACGTGCAGTGAAACAATATCACAGGTATTCAGCAGCTCTTTAAGGGAACCCGCCTGGGTTGCATTACCCAGTGGCAGCTTGGTAACAACATCATAGAAGTATACGTGCATACCCATGGACTCAGCGATGACGCTCAGCTGAGTACCGATGCTGCCGTAACCGACAATACCGAGTTTCTTGCCACGGATCTCGTAAGAGTTTTTGGCCGATTTCTGCCATTCACCGCGATGCGCTTTAGCATTCTTTTCTGCAACGCCACGTAGTAACAGAATCGCTTCAGCGATAACCAACTCTGCGACCGAACGGGTGTTGGAGTATGGTGCGTTAAATACAGCCACGCCACGCATAGTCGCAGCTTGCAGGTTGACCTGGTTAGTACCGATGCAGAAACAGCCGACCGCAACCAGTTTCTTTGCAGCATCGAAAACCTCAGGGGTTAGCTGGGTACGGGAACGGATGCCGATGAAGTGAACATCTTTCACTCGCTCGAGCAGTTCATCTTCAGGGAGGGAGCCGGTCAGGTACTCAATATTGGTATAACCGTGCGCATTCAGCGTATCCAGTGCAGACTGGTGCACGCCCTCCAGCAGCAGAATCTTGATCTTGCTCTTATCCAGAGAGGTATTTTGGCTCATCGTCTGAAACTCTTATGTAATTGGTGGTTATCCCGTGTGTGGCAGGATTCCACCGGATTATCCGGTAAAAGAAAGCGCGCTATGTTACCACAGTGTGAAACGGTTTTGTGGGACCAAAAAGGGGGATCTGGTGGATTTTTATTCAATCGAATATGAATCCAATTCAGAAAAGAGTGTTTATGTGTGACTGTAATTCATATTTTTGAGTGCTTAGCCCGAGCTAAAGGCTAAACCGGGATCAGTTATTACAGCTGATCCCAAACGCTTAATCGTAAACGCTTAGCCGTAATAGCAGAGGTAGGCAGTCGGAGCCGCGACCTGCAGCTGGAAGCTCTGGTTGGCAGCAACTTTGAACTCTGTTCCGGTAGGGAAGGACTGCCATTCGTCGCTCCCTGGAAGCTTAACAATCAGCTCGCCGCTAACGACTTTCATCAGTTCGTTTTCAGAAGTGCCGAATTCGTATTCGCCAGCGGCCATAACGCCAGAGCTTACCTTGCCTTCTGCGTTTTCAAAGCCGATAGATTTAACGGCGCCATCAAAATATTCGTTTACGGTCAGCATGTGCCACTCCTGTTAAAGGAACCCGGAAGCCTGAAACATTACGGGGCGCTAACCCGGGTTCTGTAAATTTGGAGCGACATAGTATGCAGATTTGTTTATTTTGTCATCTTTGCGCTGCCGTGGCGGAATGCTCCAGCAAATAATCGACAAATGCGCTGTTAGCTTTGGATAGGTAGCTGCCTTTACGCCAGGCAATACACAGATCGAGCATGACCGGTTCGGTAAAAGGTATACCGATGAGATCGCCGGCATCCTCTATCGCCCGGTTAAGCAGCGCTGAGATACCGAACCCCTGTCGTACTATCGCCTGAATCAGGGGGATTAGATTGGTTTCAAAACTGATCTTCGGTATTAGTTGCAACTTCTTTGCGATCTGTTCAGTGACCTGGCGATGAAAGAATCCTTCTTTAAACAGGACCAGTTCTTCGGCAAAAAACTCCTGGTAACTGATACTCTGCTTCTGAGCTAGTGGATGATCCTGCGGCACGCAGACCAGCATCTGCTCCTGCAGGAAAATTTTTCCCTCAAGAGATTCTGGTTTCAGCTCGTCGACAATGATGCCGATATCCAGTTCTCCCTGCTCCAGTAACTCCTGAATCCGGGCGGTTCCACCTTCAACTACTGATAGGCGCAATCCAGGGTAGCGGTGGCGAAAGCCCATCAGTAGCGGTGGAAAATAATAGGAACCCAGCATGCTGGGGATGCCGACTCTGACCTCGCCATTGGTCAGGCCGGTTAACTCCTGCATTTCCAGTTCCGCATCATTGACCGCCTGCAGAATTTTATCGGCATGAAGTCGTAATCGATGGCCTTCATCGGTCAGCGAAATTTTACGTTCTTTGCGATGGAACAGGGTCAGGCCCAGTTGCTGTTCTAGGCGTTTGATCGTCATGCTGACCGCTGGCTGGGCCAGATGAAGTTGTTCGGCAGCCCGGGTGAAACTGCTATAGCGGGCGACGTTACTGAAACAACGGAGCGCTTTAATGTCCATACTCTTTAATCTCGATAAATAGGCATCACAAATATTGATGGGTGAGATAATTATTATATATTTTTGTGATTAATGCGCCGCTGTTAACCTTGCTTTTCATTAACAGTGGGAGGTTATGTGGTGATTGAGGCAGGTTCTTTACAGTTCTGGCGCGCTACGCTGGCACTCTGTATTGGCTCATTTATGATCTTTGCCAATGTATACATCACCCAGCCTTTGCTGCCGATGTTACAGCAGGAATTTCAGATTTCGACACTGCAGGCGGGTTGGTCGTTCACCATAACAACGCTGACTCTTGGTATCTCGCTGCTGTTTTTCGGACCTCTGTCTGATGTCCTTGGCCGCCGGGGGCTGATGCTGCTGAGCATGGCCGGGGTTACTTGTATTACGCTGCTGCTCGGTTTTGTGGATAACTATTGGTTGCTGTTGTTGTTGCGGGGGCTGCAAGGTTTTTTTCTTGCCGGATTGCCGGCTATAGCTATCGCATATATGGGGGATGAGTACAGTCGTAAAGCGCTACTGCTGGCGGTGGGTTTATATATCAGTGGCAACACTCTGGGCGGGATTTCCGGCCGTCTGATCGGGGGATTCGTCGGTGACTGGCTGGGCTGGTCAGCTGCTTTTCAGGCAATGGGACTGATCAGCCTATGCTGTGTGATGTTATTTGCTCTGTTATTACCTGGGTCAAAGCGCTTTTTGCAACAGCCCCTGCATCCTGGAACGATGCTGCTGGCGCTGTGGAACCATCTGCAAAATCCGCTGTTACTGCTGGTTTATCTTATCGGTGGCTTCAATTTCTTTATCTTCATCAATCAATACAGTTATATCACCTTTGTTTTAGCGGCTGAGCCATTCAGTCTGAGTGCCAGTTGGCTGGGGATGTTGTTTGTAACTTATCTTAGTGGCACTTTTGGCTCGGCTATCTCCGGCAAGCTGGCGCAACGTTTTGGACCGTTGCCGTGTATAGCTGCGGGAATTGTGATTCTGATGCTGGGTAGCTGCGTTACTCTGATGGCTGACCTGACTGCCATAGTTGTCGGCTTTTTTCTAAACAGTTTTGGTTTCTTCTTTGCGCATTCGACCGCGAGTAGCTGGGTCAGCCGTCACGCTATGCATTCTAAAGCGAGTGCTTCTTCATTGTATCTGGCGTTTTACTATCTGGGGGCCAGCAGCGGTAGCTTCTATCTGGATCCGTTCTGGCAGTTTCATGGCTGGAGTGGCGTGATTGCCGGTTCGCTACTGGTGCTGTGCGGCACTCTGCTGGCAACCCTGCTACTGTTTAAGTATGATCGGGTGCGGCATCTTGAGGCTATGGAGCAGCCATGAGCGGTAATAGCTGTCTTGAGCGATAACAACAGCCCTGAGCGGCAATAGCAGCCCTGAGCGACAACAAGCAGTCCTGAAAGTGGAGATTACAATGCAGTATAAGCATCAGTTTGTTGATGGCACCGAGCCAAGCCTGCCGGTAGGAAAGGTGGTCTGTGTCGGACGTAATTACGCTGATCATGCTGCGGAACTGAATAACCCGATACCGACATCACCGATGTTGTTTATGAAGCCGTCAACCGCGGTTGTTGAGATGTCTGAGCCGTTTGCTGTGCCAATGGATTACGGTACTGTGCATTTCGAAACGGAGATGGCGGTATTGATCGGTCAGCCGCTAAAAAATGCGAATAAATATGAGATTGAAGACGCGATCGTCGGCATAGGTCTGGGTCTGGATCTGACTTTGCGCGATCTGCAGAGCAAGTTAAAAGAGCGGGGACATCCCTGGGAAAAAGCAAAAGCCTTTGATGGCTCCTGTCCGTTATCTCCTTTTATTGAACCCGCAGCGATCGATGATATCCAGAATGTTCAGATACGCCTGACCGTTAACGGCAAGGTGCGTCAGGACGGTAACAGCAGTTTTATGCTGAATAAGGTCTATCCATTGGTGGCGTATATGAGCCATTACTTCACCCTGCTGCCAGGCGATGTCATTCTGACAGGTACCCCTGCGGGTGTTGGCGCGGTCAGCCCAGGCGATAAACTGATAGTCGAGCTGGACGAAAGACTGCGGATTGAAACCCAGGTCCTCTAGGTTTGAGTCTGCTAAGACTGATGCTGTAATACCCAGGTTTTGTAACATTCAGATATTTTCTAAGTAAGGCTCAGGAGTCTAAACCTTGTGTTGTGGATAAAAGCGTTTCATATTTTGGCAATGACCAGCTGGATGGCTGGTATCTTCTATCTGCCACGCATTTTTGTGCATTATGTTGAAGGGCGTGAAGCAGGTCAGGATGTTGCCCGGCTGGAGATTATGGCAGGTAAGCTATACAGCTTTATGAGCATTATGGCGTTGTTTACGCTGGGGCTGGGGTTGTGGCTTTGGTTTGGCTATGGTTTTTCCGGGGGCTGGCTGCACGCTAAATTAGTCTTTGTTGCATTACTGATTGGCTATCATTTCTGGTGTCAGGCTTATCTGCAGAAGTTGCGGGGAGGTGTGCTGGATAACAGTGGTCGTTACTTCCGTTTATTTAACGAGCTGCCGCTGCTGATCTTTATTCCGATTCTTGTTTTTGTCGTAGTTAAGCCGTTCTGATCGCCTGGATTAATCGTCGGGGCGAATACTAAGAGTTGGAACGTAAAGGCTGGAACGTCAGGAAAGTTTTGCTTTCAGGCGCTGTAGCCGGGCTTCGGCCCGCTCTGTGCTTTCACTGAGTGTATCGACCTGATCACTGAAATGCTCAAGCTCCGGTCGTGTCGGCAGTAGTCGGATCTCTTCTTTAAGGTATTCTTCCATATTCTGCATCAGGCTATTGCCGGCATTGATATAAAATGCAGCTTTCCAGCGCAGGTAGCTGCCCAGCTGGTGGGCGGGCAGGTCGCCGATGATATCAGCCAGAATGCCTTCCCAGTCCATGCCGGCATCGATCAGAATCTGGCTGAACCGGGTAGCAAGACCACTATCGCCGGTTATGCGTATGCTCTTACCGAACAGCGCGTCAGTTTTTTCCTGTGCTGTCAGTAAGCGCAGGAAATCACTGACATTCCCGGTGAGAGTCACGTCAGTGTCATCCTGGTCGATCAATTCGATCTGCAGGCCTTTGCGGTGGGGGCGCAGAGAGAGGCTGCAGGCTGGTGCTTCAAGCTTTAGCCCAATCACTTTCCCTTCCAGTTCTGCCAGGCGTCGCAAGGCTTCCGGGTTGTGTCCCAGAAGCTGGTTAAGCGACGTTTCTGTCAGGGTCAGCAGTGTGGCGTTGATCGTCTCGAAGGTCATCGTCAAACAGTCCGCCGGTTAAGGCTTAATGCCGGTATGCAGCGCGACAATGCCGCCGGTCATATTCTGGAATTTACACTGTACCAAACCGGCCTCTTCCATCATCTGTTTCAGGGTTTCCTGATCCGGATGCATACGAATCGATTCCGCCAGATAGCGATAACTTTCTTCATCGCCGGCGATCAGTTTGCCAATTTTTGGCAGCAGGCTGAAAGAATAAAAATCGTATGCTTTAGTCAGCAGAGGATTATCAGTCTTGGAAAACTCCAGCACCATCACTTTGCCGCCAGGCTTAAGTACACGGGCCATAGAAGCCAGCGCACGGTCCTTGTGGGTGACGTTACGCAGGCCGAAAGCGATGGTGATGCAGTCGAAGGTGTTATCCGGGAACGGCAGCTCTTCAGCGTTTGCCTGAACAAACTCAACATTGCCGGTGATGCCTCGATCCAGCAGGCGGTCACGGCCCACTTTCAGCATTGAGTCATTGATGTCGGCAAGAACCACTTTACCTTCAGGGCCTACCAGGCGAGAGAAACGCATGGTCAGGTCGCCGGTGCCGCCGGCGATATCCAGCACTTTATGGCCACGGCGAACACCACTTTGCTCGATCGTCAGTCGTTTCCATATGCGGTGCACACCACCGGACATCAGATCGTTCATCACATCGTATTTATTGGCTACGGAATGGAATACATCGGCAACTTTGGCCTGCTTGTCTTCTACATCAACCTGTCTGTAGCCGAAGTGGGTTTTGCCCTGTGTGTCTTTCTGGTCAGTCATGGGTAACCTGTTATCTGCGATTTAGCGTAGGCGCATTCTACCCGGACGCTGCTGGTTTGTCTTTGCCGGAAATTAACCTTTGGCGATCATATTGTGATTGCGGGTTTCGCCCGCCTCCTCAAGTGCCTTGAGGTAACTGTTCCAGTACTGGTCGTGATTATGGCAGAGGTCGTATAAATATTCCCAGGTATACAGGCCGCTGTCGTGACCATCATCAAAGATTATCTTCAATGCATAGTTGCCAGAAGGCTCAAGACCTTTGATGCCAACCAGTTGCTTACCGGTTTGCAGTACGCCGTTACCACGACCATGACCACGTACTTCAGCTGAAGGCGAGTGAACCCGCAGGTACTCAGCGGTCAGTTCAAAATTTTCGCTATCACTGTAGATCAGCTCAAGGGTGCGGGATTTTGTGTGTAACTTAATATCCTGGGGGAGCGGGGTTTGTGCCATTTTAGGCCTCCGATGGTGGAACAAAACGGACTGTTTTGCTCCACCTGCGGGTTAATTACAGAATGTAGTGGCTTAGATCTTCGTCCTGGCTCAGTTCCGCCAGATACTGATTGACGTAATCGGTATCGATGGAGATCGACTGGCCCGATTTATCTGCCGCAGTGAATGAGATCTCTTCCAACAGGCGTTCCATCATCGTATGCAGACGACGGGCTCCGATATTTTCAGTTTTCTCATTGACCTGATACGCCAGCTCGGCGATACGGCTAATGCCTTCTTCGCTGAATTCAACAGTTACGCCTTCAGTCGCCAGCAGCGCCCGGTATTGCTCAGTCAGGGACGCGCTTGGTTCGGTCAGGATACGACGGAAATCATCCGGTGTCAGGGCGTTGAGCTCGACTCTGATCGGCAGACGACCCTGCAGTTCCGGGATCAGGTCGGACGGCTTGGCCAGGTGGAATGCACCTGAAGCGATAAACAGAATATGATCGGTTTTAATCATGCCGTACTTGGTGGAAACGGTGCTGCCTTCGATCAGTGGCAGCAGGTCGCGCTGAACCCCTTCGCGAGAAACGTCGGCACCTGTACCTTCGCGCTTGCAGACTTTATCGATCTCATCGAGGAAGACGATACCGTTTTGCTCGACCGAATCGATAGCCATCTGTTTCAGGTCTTCGTCGTTGACCATTCTTGCGGCTTCTTCGTCGATCGACTGTTTCAGTGCGTCCGAAACTTTTATTCGACGGCTTTTCGTCTGACTGTTGCCCATGTTAGAGAACATGTTTTGCAGCTGGCTGGTCATCTCTTCCATGCCGGGAGGCGCCATTATTTCCACGCCCATTTGAGACTGGCTCAGTTCGATATCAATCTCTTTATCGTCCAGTTTGCCTTCGCGTAGCTGCTTGCGTAGCAGTTGCCGGGTTGCGCTGTCCTCTTTAACTTCAGGCTTCTGGTCAAAGTTGGTTGGTCGTGCTGGTGGTAACAGAGCATCAAGGATACGCTCTTCAGCGGCATCTTCAGCGCGGAAACGAACTTTCTCCATCTCCTGTTCGCGCAGCATCTTAACCGCCATATCCATCAGGTCGCGGATAATCGTCTCAACGTCGCGTCCAACGTAGCCAACTTCGGTAAACTTGGTGGCTTCAATCTTAATAAAGGGGGCGTTGGCCAGTTTCGCCAGACGGCGGGCGATTTCGGTTTTACCGACACCGGTCGGGCCGATCATCAGGATGTTCTTAGGTGTTACTTCAACGCGCAATTCAGCGTCGAGCTGCATCCGGCGCCAGCGGTTGCGCAGTGCGATAGCGACGGAACGCTTGGCATCGTCCTGACCGATAATGTGGCGGTCCAGTTCAGAAACGATTTCACGGGGAGTCATATTAGACATTGGATCAGATCTCCAGATCAGTTAGTCAGCCAGCCGGATTTATTAAACGTTAGGGGAAACGTCAGATGACACGTTAGATTCCAGCTGCTCAACTGTCAGGTTGGCATTGGTGAAGACGCAGATATCGGCAGCGATCTGCAGGCTTTTCTCGACGATCTCGCGGGCATTCAGCTGGCTGTTGTCGACCAGGGCGCGGGCTGCTGCCAGAGCGTAATTACCACCGGAACCGATAGCGATAACGCCATCTTCAGGTTCGATAATATCGCCGCTGCCTGAGATCAGATACGTTTTCTCGCTGTTGGCAACCAACATCAGGGCTTCCAGCTTGCGCAGGGCCCGGTCGGTGCGCCATTCACGGGCCAGACCGACAACCGCATTAAAGATATTGCCCTGATGTTTTTCCAGCTGCTGCTCGAACAGGTCCAGCAGAGTGATAGCATCGGCGGTGCTGCCTGCAAAGCCGGTAATGACATCGTGTTTAGGCAGGCGTCGAACCTTGCGGGCGGTGCCTTTCATCACAGTGTTGCCAAGTGAAACCTGGCCATCACCGCCGACTACAACCTGGTCGTCACGGCGTACAGAAACAATGGTGGTCATGGGGTTATCGATCCCGTATCAGTTCAATGAATTTGATATAGATATGGGACTGACAGTCAGGATTTCAAGGCTGGCGTAAAGATAAAGCAGATCGTCTGGCTGGCCGGTGTAGTTAGCAGATCTGCGGGGTGAGCTTAACGCTGTCTAATCGATCTGGCGCAACAGGGGCTGGATGTTCATCCGGGCAAGCCGATCCTGGGCTTTATTGAGCAGCGATCGGTTGTCGAAAGGGCCGACTCTGACCTGGTACCAGAGTGAGCCGTTACTATTGGTTACCTTACGGGTATGCACGCCGGGCAGTCCTTCGAGAATTAGTCGGGCACGCATTCGTTCCGCGTCACTGGCGTTCTGAAAGGAGCCGGTCTGCAGTACATAGGTATGTTGAGATTTAGCATCTTTAGGCGTCGATTTGTAAGGCTCGACATTGGTGGTATCGACTTCGCTCTCTTTGAGCATGCGATAGAACTCGAAGCGTTCTGATTTGTCTTCTACCGGTGTAACGGTTGTATCTGCTGACGGCGTTGTGACTTTTGTCTGACTGGCTGTTTTTTGTGCCGGCTTAGGAGTAGGTTTCTCTGCTGGTTTGGTTGTTACTTGCTGCGGTTTGCTTACCGGAGCCTGCTTAGCATTGCTGCCTGCCGCTTGTTTGTCGTTGGCTTGCGGATCCGGAGATACGCTGGTCAGTTGTACCAGGGCGTAGCCGAAGCCGACCAGAAAAAGCAAGCTAAGGACTACGCGAATCAAAGGGAAAGAGCGCTTAGGTGGCGCGCTCTTTTTTCTGCCGGCAGGGCTGGCAGATGATTTGCTGCGCTTCTTTTTCGCGTAGTCCCTGGGTGCCATCGGTTACATCTGCTCCGGTGCGGTTACACCCAGCAGGGCCAGGCCGTTTGCCAGAATCTGACGGGCAGCGACGCTCAGGGTGATGCGGGCGTTACGCAGAGCGGTGTCTTCGATGATCATTTTATTAGAGTTGTAGTAAGTATGGTAATCACCAGCCAGTTCGCGCAGATAGTTTGCCAGCGCATGAGGCTCATAGTTAACCGCAGCGTTTTGCAGTACTTCCGGATACTTGGATAGCTTGGTGATCAGGTCTTTCTCGTGTTCCGTGTCCAGCAGGGCAAGATTGCTCAAACCATCTTCCTGATCCCAGGCCAGAGACTGTTCTTCCAGTTTACGCAGCACGCTGCAAACACGGGCGTGAGCATACTGAATATAGTAGACCGGGTTATCTTTGGATTCTGACTTAGCCAGTTCCAGGTCGAAGTCCATATGCTGATCGGCTTTGCGGGTCACGTAGAAGAAGCGGCAGGCATCGGCGCCTACTTCTTCGCGCAGCTCGCGCAGGGTTACGAATGAACCGCTACGGGTGGACATCTGCACCCGTTCCTGGCCACGGTAAAGAATGGCGAACTGAACCAGCTTCACAATCAGGTTATCCGGGTTGTAGCCCAGTGCCTGAATAGCCGCTTTAACCCGGGTGATATAACCATGGTGGTCGGCGCCCCAGATGTTGATCACTTTATCGAAGCCGCGTTCAAACTTGTTCATATGATAAGCGATGTCAGACGCGAAGTAGGTAGTCTGGCCATTGGCGCGCTTGACTACCCGATCTTTGTCGTCGCCGAAATCGGTTGAGCGGAACCACAGGTTGCCATCTTCCTCGCTCTCGTAGATGTGCCCTTTGTCGATCAGGCTTTGCAGGGCGCGATCAACATCTCCGGTGGAGGTCAGAGAGCGTTCGGAGAACCAGTTCTGGTAGTTTACGCCGAACTGGCCCAGGTCATCACAGATATCATCGCGAATGCTGTTAAGGCCAGCATCGAAAACAATACCGTAGCCTTCGTCACCTAACAGGCTCTGCGCGCGTTCGATCAGGGCGTCGATATGCAGATCCTTGTCGCCGCCGACCGGCTCATCAGCAGGAATGTCGGCAAAAACATCCGCTACCGGGCGTTGAAACTTGTTACCGTTATTCTCAAAAAGCTGTGCCGCGATAGTGTGTATATAAGCGCCCTTATAGCCGTTGCTGGGAAAGGTGATCTGCTCGCCACACTTTTCCAGATAGCGTAACCAAACGCTGGTACCGAGGATGTTCATCTGACGGCCAGCGTCGTTGACATAATATTCGCGTTCTACATCGAAGCCTGCGGCCTGCAACAGATCGGCAACAGTGGCACCGTACGCTGCGCCACGACCGTGGCCTACATGCAGAGGACCGGTCGGGTTGGCTGATACAAACTCAACCTGAACTTTGTCGTTTGAGTTGGCTGGCTGACGGCCAAACTGTTCGCCCTGTTCGAGAATCTGGCTAACAACCTGTGCGGTAGAGGCACTGTTAACAAAAAAGTTGATAAAACCGGGACCTGCGATCTCTGTACGATTCAGAATGTCGGATTGAGGCAGGTTATCGCAAATTTTCTGAGATAACGCACGCGGGTTGGATTTTGCTGCTTTTGCCAGAGTCAGTGCAACATTGGAAGCAAAGTCACCATGGCTCTTGTCGCGGGTGTTTTCCACCATAATGCGGGGCTGAATATCGGCCGGCAAAGTGCCGTCTTCAATCAGTGTGGTGAGGGCTGTATTAATTAAATCCGCAATATGTTGTTTCATGATGGAATACTGTTACCGGTTGTTTTTCAGGGGAACGGAAAGCTTGAAATTTAAGGACCGCGTATTATCCCTTGTTGTGAGGGTTTTGTTAAGCCCTGATCGCAATTGATAAGGGCTGGTTTTTATGGGTATGTTTTATATCGGGGTAGTTACCTGAGTGTTAAAACATATCGACCGGGTCAACATCCAGCGACCAGCGTATTTTGCGTGATAGTGGGTTAGCTTCCATATAATGGGTCAGGGCGATAAGTTGCCGGTGCAGCGCTTTGCGATCAGGGCACTGCAATACCAGCTGAGCCCGGAACTGACCTGCCCTCTTCTCCATTGGTGACGGAAAAGGACCAAGCCACTGCACTCCTTGAGGCTGAAGGATATCTTCTTCCAGGTCCTCTCTTACCTGACGCAGTAATCGTTCGGCGGTGCTTTGGTGATTAGCCTCGGCTCTTAATAGTGCGCAGTTAGTTAGTGGAGGTAGCTGTGCGGCCTGGCGTTGTGCTAACTCCTGGCGGGCAAATTCAAGATAACCCTCGCTGACCAGGCTGTTGATGATCGGGTGGTCGGCATGATGAGTTTGCATGACGACTTTACCCGGATGGTCGGCACGTCCAGCACGTCCGGCTACCTGGAGAATGAGTTGCGCGGTGCGTTCCATACCCCGGAAGTCGGCGCTGAACAGGCCGCTATCGGAATTAAGGATGGCGACCAGTGTGACTTTCGGGAAGTGGTGGCCTTTGGCCAGCATCTGGGTGCCGACCAGAATGCAGGGATCACCCTGGTGAATCTGCTCCATAATCTGTTGCATGGCGTTTTTGCGCTGTGTGGTATCCCGATCAACCCGTACCACCGGAAATCCCGGGAACAGCTTTAACAGGGCTTCTTCGGTGCGTTCGGTGCCTGCGCCAACCGGCTTCAGTTCGTCGCTGCCACAGTTATCGCATGCTTTGGGTACCGGTCGTTGGCTGTCGCAGTGATGACAGTGCAGATGCAGTGGTTTGCGATGCAATGTCATATGCGCATCGCAGCGACGACAATCGGCCAGCCAGCCGCAATCGTGACACATCAATGTGGGGGCAAAGCCACGGCGATTGAGAAATACCAATACCTGGGTGCCCTGTTGCAGGTGCTGGCCAATTTGTCCGATAAGCTCGCTGGAGAGTCCGTCTTGCAGTGCCGATTGGCGAATGTCCAGTAACTCGAATTTTGGAGGAAGGGCGTTGCCTGCGCGCTGGGTGAGTCGAAGCCATTGGTAGCGCCCCTGCTGGGCATTGTGCAGGCTTTCGATTGAGGGTGTCGCGCTGCCGAGGATCACCGGTATATTTTCATAGCTGGCGCGCATGACTGCCAAGTCCCGGGCGGAGTAGCGATAGCCTTCCTGTTGTTTGAAAGAGTTGTCGTGCTCTTCGTCGATAATGATGATGCCGGGGTGTTGCAATGGTGTGAATATGGCAGAACGGGTACCAATAATTATTTTCGCGATACCTTCCCGCGCCTGCAGCCATGCATCCAATCGTTGGCGGTCGGTCATATTGGAGTGCAGGGCAACTATTGGCAGATTAAAACGGGCTTTGAAACGGGCGGTTGTCTGTGGTGTCAGGCCTATCTCCGGTACCAGAACCAATGCTTGCTTACCTTCCCGGATTACCTTCTCTATGGCCTGCAGGTAAACCTCGGTCTTACCTGAGCCGGTGATTCCCAGTAGCAAAAAGGGCTTGAATTTATCTTCCGCAATGATCTGTCGAAGGGCTTCTTGCTGTTCCGGGTTCAGGGTTAATGGTGCTTCATGCAGCGGTTCGCGGATCTGCCGCTCAGTGTTTGGATGGTGAATGAATGATTCTGCGAGGTCTTTAGCTTCGAGCTTTTTTAACAGGCTGGTCTGGCCGCCTTCGGCCCGGATGGCATCGCTGCTGATACCTTTAGGATGTTCAATAAGAAGTTGCAGTAATTCTTTTTGCCTGACCGCGCTGCCTGATAGTTTGTTGATTTCAGCGCCTTTTGCTGCGCGCCACAGATGTTCATGGGCATACTCGCAAGGGTCGCCTTTCCTTAATAGTACCGGTAGTGCCTGGCTGATCGCTTCGCCAATCGGGTGTTGATAGTAGCTGGCGCCCCAACGTGCCAGTTTGAATAACTGAGGTGGCAGCGGTGGTGTGGCATCCAATATTGCGATAGCGGGCTTCATTTTAGCTATAGGAACGTCGCTCTGTTCAACGACCTCCATTAATACCCCGACCAGCTGGCGCCTGCCAAAAGGCACCATTACCCGGACCCCGGGCTGCAGCTGTTCAATGCTACAGCCTTCTGGTGGCAGGTAGTCAAACAAGCGGCGCAAAGGGGTAGGGATCGCCAGGCGAAGAAATGGCATCGGGTCGTTGTCCAAGGTTACAGATGGCGCCCAGTTTAAGTTGTTTTAAGTCTGGGATAAATGCCTGGGGAGGTGCTAGCCAGCCCGTAAGTCCTGGCTTAAAGGGAATATATCGGACTTGTTTGTTCCTTCTCTTGCTGTGCGGTTCGAGTCTGCGTATAATGCGCGGCCTTGATCCCATAAGGCAGCAATGCCTGGGTGCGGTGCCCGGCACAAGATCGGGTGGCGGCATACCAAAAATACTGAGGTTTAAAATGAAAAACGGAATCCATCCTGAATACACAGAGATGAGCGCTACCTGCTCTTGCGGTAATGTTGTTAAGACTCGCTCTACTCTGGGTAAAGATATGCACCTTGATGTGTGCAGCGCTTGTCACCCTTTCTACACTGGTAAGCAGAAAGATGCTACTACCGGTGGTCGTGTTGATCGCTTCAACAAGCGTTTCGGTGGTCGCGGCCTTAAGAAGTAATTCTGGCTTAACGCGTTCTGAAAAAGGCACCCAATCGGGTGCCTTTTTTGTTTCTGGTCAATACAGGCTGATTTTTATTAAACTTTGGGATAACTAGTTGGATCCCCTGATTTCGCTGTTTCCATCTTCAGTAAATTCTGTTTAACCCCTCAAAAGTAGTAGAAAATGCACTGAATATCCTGTTTTTATCAGGTTTTTGGGCTGTTTTTCGTGTTGAGTGGGTCGATGCTTTTCTATATGATGCCAAGTCCGTATTTTTATAATTAGTTGGAACCGCGACAATGTCTGAAGATATGAAACAAGCTGCACTCGATTATCACGAGTTTCCTCGCCCAGGTAAAATCAGTGTTGAGCTGAGTACTTCTGCTGCGTCTGCCCGTGATCTGGCACTGGCGTATAGCCCGGGTGTTGCTGAGCCTGTACGCGCTATAGCAGAAAATCCTGATGATGCTTACCGTTATACTGCAAAAGGTAACCTGGTAGCTGTTATTTCTAATGGTAGTGCGATTCTGGGTCTGGGTGACCTGGGGCCTCTGGCTTCTAAGCCTGTTATGGAGGGTAAGTCCCTGCTGTTCAAGAAGTTTGCAGGCGTTGACTCTATCGATATCGAAGTTGACTCTGAAAGCCCGCAGGCGCTGATCGATACTGTTGCCCGTATCGCAGATACTTTCGGTGGTATTAACCTGGAAGATATTAAAGCTCCTGAATGCTTCGAAGTTGAGCGCGCGCTGATTGAGCGTTGCAAGATTCCTGTATTCCATGATGATCAGCACGGTACTGCGATTGTAACTGCAGCCGGTATGATCAACGCTTTGGAAATTGCTGGTAAGAAGCTGGAAGAAGCTTCTATCGTGTGTCTGGGTGCCGGTGCTGCTGCGCACGCCTGTATGACATTGCTGGTGAACATGGGTGCTAAGGTCGAAAATATTTACATGATCGACCGTACCGGTGTTATCCATTCTGGTCGTGATAACCTGACGCCACAGAAAGCGGCTTTCGCTTCTGAGACTGACAAGCGTACGCTGGATGATGCGATCGAAGGTGCTGACGTATTTGTTGGTCTGTCCGGTCCAAACCTGCTTTCTGCTGAGCAATTGAGCAAAATGGCTTCTAGTCCTGTTGTATTCGCATGCGCAAACCCAGATCCAGAGATCCGTCCTGAACTGGCTCATGAGACCCGTGATGATGTGATCATGGCAACAGGTCGTTCTGACTTCCCTAACCAGGTGAATAACGTACTGGGCTTCCCGTTCATCTTCCGTGGTGCGCTGGATGTTCGCGCTTCTGCTATCAATGAAGAGATGAAGGCGGCTGCAGTACTGGCGCTGGCTGAACTGGCTAAGCAGCCTGTACCACAGGACGTGCTGGATGCTTATGAGCTGGATTCTCTGGAATTCGGTCGTGAATACATCATTCCTAAACCGACTGATACTCGTCTGTTGGGTGCTGTGTCTGGTGCTGTTGCTCAGGCTGCGATCGATTCTGGTGTGGCGCGTCTGCCACTGCCGGCTCATTACCCGCTGACAACTGTTGATGCGTTGCTGAAGTAATAATCAGCGAGCAATAAAAAAACCCGGCATTAGCCGGGTTTTTTGTATCTGGGGTTTGTTTAGTGTGATTCTGTTGTATCCAGTGGCAGTTTAGATGATCTGGCTGGTCTGGTTTTTTCCGCAGTGCCAGGTTGCTCAGGGTTGTATGCGACTCTGGTGTGGCGCGTCTGCCACTGCCGGCTCATTACCCGCTGACAACTGTTGATGCGTTGCTGAAGTAATAATCAGCGAGCAATAAAAAAACCCGGCATTAGCCGGGTTTTTTGTGTCTGCATTCTGTTTTACTGTTCCGCGGGCCTAATTGGCGCTTTAAAAAATTTCGTCGGTCTGGTTGCTGTCGGCAGTATTGGGCAGTCCTGGGTTGCGTGCTACTTCTGTTGGCGCGCTTTCCTCCGGGAATAACTCAAATATTGCGTTTTCCTGACCCGGATAGGCTAGCAGTCCAGTTTTAGGATCGATCTTTACACTGACGATATCGTCAGGTTGAGGTGTTGGCTGATCAGGACTGTTGCTGAGTGCCGTTTGCATGAAATCGATCCAGATTGGCAGTGCTGCGGTGCCGCCGAATTCGCTTCGTCCCAGAGTTGATGGCTGGTCAAAGCCCACCCAGGCGGTGGCGACAAGGTCGCGGTTGAAGCCGGAGAACCAGGCGTCTTTCTGATCGTTGGTGGTGCCGGTCTTGCCTGCAAGATCGGTCCGCTTCAATGACTGAGCACGGCGCCCTGTGCCCTGGGTGATAACATCCTGCATGATGTTGTAAATCATGTAAGCAGTGTTGGGAGCCATAATTCGTGGGGCCAGTGGTGCTGATGTGATCTGGCTGCCTGCAGGGGGGGCTGCTTGTATTGCGTCTTGTGCAATAGCTGCTTCTGCAGCTTGTTCAGTGATTGTCGGCGTGCTTGCTGGCTGGCTGTTGTCTTCTGCGTCTGGATGCTTGTTGTTCAGCTGAATGTCAGAGAACTTGCTTGGTGCCAGTTGCTGAGCTGGCTGGTAGTAACAATCCGGGCAGACGCGGGCTGGTTGTGCGGCATAGAGCAGGTTGCCTGATGAATCTTCAATGCGACTGATAAAGTAAGGTTGTACCTTGAATCCCTGGTTGGCCAGACCTGCATAACCTGTTACCAGCTCAAGCGGTGTGATATCAGCGCTGCCGAGAGATAAAGACAGGTTGCGCGGCAGGCGGCTTTTATCGAAGCCAAACCGGGTCAGGAATTCAGTTGCTGTATCGATTCCAATAGAGCGAAGGATACGGATCGAAACCAGATTGCGTGACTTGTACAGGGCTTCCCGAAGGCGTGTTGGGCCGTAGAACTTTTTACTGTAGTTCTCCGGTCGCCAGCTGGCTTCCAGGTTGTTGTCATGAAATACAACAGGTGCGTCATTGATCATTGTGGCGGGTGTAAAACCCTGTTCAAGCGCAGAAGCGTAGATGAACGGTTTCAGGTTTGAACCGGGTTGACGTTGTGCCTGGGTCGCGCGATTAAACTTATTGTGATTGAAGTTAAATCCACCGACTAATGCTTTAATGGCTCCATCCTTGGGTGATAGTGCTGTGAAGGCGCCCTGTACACGTGGGATTTGTGCTAGTCGCCAGTTTTTATCTTCGAGTTGACGAACGCGTATCAGATCACCCTTGTTGAGAATGTCAGCGGCCTTCTTGGGCTTTTTGCCTAACCGG
Source organism: Amphritea sp. HPY (assembly GCF_050870985.1). Taxonomy (NCBI): domain Bacteria; kingdom Pseudomonadati; phylum Pseudomonadota; class Gammaproteobacteria; order Oceanospirillales; family Oceanospirillaceae; genus Amphritea; species Amphritea sp. HPY. The sequence continues at coordinate 4,620,570 of NZ_CP194015.1, forward strand.
TTTGGTCCTTTGTATTCCCTGGCCCATTTCAGGTTAGTCCATTTCAGTGTGGTGCTGGTGCCATCTTTGAGGCGTATCGTTGCCTGTTGCTTATCAATACTGGTAACTATTGCGGGTTGTAGTGGGCCGAAAATTCGCTGTTTTTTAAGTTGCTCGGAAATGTTTTCCGGACTGATGTTATCTAGTTTGCTTTCGGCGCCGTAATATCCGTGGCGTTCTGTGTAGGCGAGCAGGCCGTTTTCGACGGCGGTATTGGCGGCTGTTTGCATCTGGCTGTTGAGTGTAGTGAATACTCGCAAGCCGTCTGTATATAGGTTGTCGTTAAAATATTGATGTAGCTCATTGCGAACCATTTCTGCGACATAAGGGGCATACAGGTCTATCTGGGTGCCGTGGTACTCTGCACTTACTGGCTCGCTACGGGCGGTTTCGTATGCCTGGTCATCAATGAAACTCAGGCTGTGCATGCGTTTCAGAATCCAGTTACGGCGTTCCAATGCGCGGCTTGGGTTAGTTATTGGGTTGTATGCTGACGGAGCCTTAGGCAAGCCTGCGATCATCGCATACTGGGCAACACTTAGCTGGTCGATGTTTTTGCCGTAATAGATGTTGGCGGCGGCCTGGATACCGTACGAACGATGGCCCAGGTAGATCTTGTTAATGTAGAGCTCAAAAATTTCCTGCTTGCTAAGTTCCTGCTCAATACGTAGTGAGAGCAGTATTTCGTTGAATTTACGGACGAAAGAGCGCTCTCTGCTGAGAAAGAAATTCTTAGCTACCTGCATGGTTATTGTGCTGCCGCCGCTTTGTATGCGGCCGGTGCTGGCAAGCTGTACTGCTGCTCTGGCAAGACCTTTTATGTCGATACCGACGTGGCTGAAAAAATTACGGTCTTCGGCTGCCAGTAGTGCATTGACAAAGGTTTGTGGAACTTCGTCATAGGTGATCGGGGATCGCCTCTTTTCTCCGAATTCGGAGATCAGGGCGTTATCTGCAGAGTAGATGCGCAGCGGTGTTTGCAGTTTAACTTCTTTCAGCGTTTGAACGTCGGGAAGCTTGGGGGCAAAGTAATAATATGCACCAGCAAGCGCGATCGCTCCGATAAAGCAACTCAAGATGGTGAGTTTGAAGCCTAGTTTCAATAACGTCGTCAGTATATTCATGCTAAGTTGCTTAAAGTTAAGTTGTTTGTGGCCGAGCTATTATATCTGTAAGAAACAGTTGGTCACTAGTGAAACAGTGGTTTAATTTTTATCAATTCCGCGATAAGGTTCTGAGTCGGCGGACTGTGCTGGATATTTAAGGACTATTTATTGTGCTCAGCTTTCTTAATAAGCAGGAAAAGGGATGGGTCGGGATCGATATCGGATCTTCGTCGGTCAAACTTGTAGCGTTGTCAAAGCGCGGTAAAAATCTGGCACTTGACTCCTATAGTGTAGTGCCTTTGCCTGCGTCGGCGGTGATCGATAGCAGTGTTCAGGATGTCGGGCAAGTATCTGAAGCTATTGAAAAGGCGGTTAAACTCTGCAGCAGCTCTCTAAAGAACGCCGTAACGGCGGTTCCTTCCTCTGCTGTTATCAGCAAAAAGATCGAGTTAAGCTCTGCATTCACTGAGTTTGAACTTGAAGATCAGATTAAGCTGGAAGCTGACCGTTTTATTCCCTATCCACTGGATGAAGTTGCGCTTGATTTTGAAGTGCTGGGGCCGGTTGAAAACAGTACCGCGGAAATGAATGAAATAATGCTGGTCGCCTGTCGCCGGGATGATGTTGAACAGCGGGAAGATGCTATCAACGGCGCTGGGTTGAAGTGTGAAGTGGTTGATGTCGATCGTTTCAGTATTGAGCGGGCTTATCCTCTGGTGCTGGCTGAAGCTGCAACCGGTTCAGAATTGGTCGGACTGGTAGATATCGGCGCCTCGACGTTGACCCTGAATGTTTTTAAGAATGGAGAGATCGTTTATAACCGTGAGCAGGCGTTTGGCGGTAATGATCTGAGCAACGTGATTCATCAACAGTCCGGGATGCCAATTGCAGAAGTAGAGCATCAGTTACGGAGCGGAGAATTATCGGAAGAGATCCTGCAAACCCTGGTTATTCCATTTCGAAGTACTGTTTCGCAGCAGGTCTCCAGGGCGTTGCAGTTCTTTTATTCTTCAGGACCCCATAATGAACTCAGCAAACTATACCTGCTGGGTGGTACAGCGACTATCGGCGGTTTGGCTGATCAGCTACAAGCCGAGGTTGGGGTGATAACAGAAACAGCTAATCCGTTTGTCAGTATGGCGGTTGATTCGAAAATCAATCCGTCCCGGCTGGAACGGGATGCGCCAACTCTGGTGAAGGCGTGCGGCCTTGCTTTGAGATGCTTTGAGCAGTAGGGATCAGATATGGCGAGAATAAATCTTAGGGCCTGGCGGGAAGAGCAGGCGACAGAAAGGCAGCGACAATTTGTTGTGAATATCGTTGCTGCTGCGTTTCTGGCTGCGGTTATAGTATTTCTGGTTGGCTTTTATTTTGATCTGCAGACGGATCGTCAGAAAGCACGGAACAATTATCTGAAACAGGAAATAGCGCAGCTTAATGTCCAGCTGAAGGAAATTAAGCAGTTGAAGGCAACCCGGGCGCGTCTGTTAGATCGCCTGAATGCTATTCAGGAGTTGCAGGGGAGCCGGCCGCTTATAGTCAGGAGCTTCGATGAGATGGTGCGGGTGCAGCCGGATGGCGTGTATTACCTTAGCCTGGATCGTAAGGACGATCGGATCAGAATGGTTGGTCGGGCCGAAAAGAGTGACGATGTTTCGTCCCTGATGCGGCGGATTTATGCCAGCGTCTGGTTTGGTGAGCCAAACCTGTCCACGGTTGCAGATGATTCCGGAATGAAGAAGTTCAACCTCAGCGTGCCGGTGCTGAAGCCGAAGCTGGAAGAGGTGAACTGAGATGGCATTAAACACAATAAAGAATAGCTTTCGCGGATTTGATCCCGACAACCTGGATCTCAATGCGGCAGGTAACTGGCCGATCGGTGTAAAGGTCGTTGCCTATCTGCTTGTATTTGCAATCATTGCTGGTCTGGGTCTGCATTTCTATATCAGTGATATCCAGAAAGGTCTCGACCGGGAAGTGAAGAAAGAGGCCGGGTTGAGGCAGCAGGTGCAGATTAAGACGACACAGGTTGCCAGTTTGGCTCAGCTGCGTCAGCAAATGGCTGATGTTGAGGAGCGTTTCGCCGAGTTGCTGAAACAGTTGCCGACGGAAAAAGAAGTGCCTGGATTACTCGAGGATATAACTGATATCGGCCGTTCCAGTGGCTTGAATATCGCCAAGATTGAATTGGCGGCGGAGAAGAAAAGTAAATTTTATATCGAGTTACCGATCAATATTCAGGTTAGTGGAACCTACCATCAGATGGGACAGTTTGTCAGTGGCGTCGCGGCTATACCGCGAATTGTAACCCTGCACGACTATAGTATTTCTCCTTCCGGTGGAAGCCTGGCAATGAAAATAAGTGCGAAGACATACCGTTATGATGATACTAAATAGTCGTTTCCGCTGGTCTGTTTTGCTTGCTCTGATTATCAGCAGCAGCGGTTGTGTCTGGATCGATGATGCAGAGGATCTGCGCCGCTTTGTCAGTCAGGAGAAACAGAAAAAGAGTGTAAAGGTTAAGCCGTTGCCCGAGTTTAAACCCTATCATAGCTTTGTTTATGAAGGGGCCAGCTTACGCAGCCCGTTTAAGCCTTTGGTGGCGCTGATAGAGTTGGTTGATGATGACACTAGCCAGTCAGGTACTGATAATGGAATAAAACCGGACCAGCAGCGTGCTAAGGCGTATTTGGAAGGTTTTGCGCTGGATAACCTGAAGATGGTTGGCACCATTGGGGTGAAGAGCGGTAGCGGTTTGTGGGCACTGATCCGGGATGGTCAGGGTGAGGTGCACCGGGTGTCGGTTGGCGACTTTATGGGCCTCGATTTCGGTGAAGTGGTTACCGTAAAAAATGGCCGCGTGGAAATAGTAGAAATTGTATCGAATGGCAGGGGTGGATGGATGAAACGTCCCCGTAGCGTAGTGATGGATTTATGACGATGATGGTGAATACTGTGAATAGATATATTCAGGTGAGCAAAGCAGCTGGTTTGGCGCTCACGCGGGTAGTGGGGATGTTCATCGGGGTTCTGATGCTCAGTCAGTCGGTCTATGCTGCTGACGCGAAGCTGTTGAAATCCTCTTTTGTCGCATTGCCAAATAGTAAGTTGGAGGTGCGTTTCGATTTTGACGTGCCGCCAACAGTCCCTAAATCCTATATGACGAATAGCCCTGCGCGATTAGTGTTGGATATGTGGGGGGTTGAAAATACTCAGGATAGTCGTCAGCTGAGTGTCGAAAATGGTGCGGTGGAGAGTATCAGTTATGCCCAGGTTGCCGGTCGGTTAAGAGTGGTGGTGAAACTGTTTGAAGCTGCAAACTATGATCTGAGTGCTGATGGCAATAGTTTATTTCTGGTTGTCGGCGGAGAGCAAGCAGGACAAACAAAATCTGCAGTGGTCGCTAAGCAGGATGCTTCTCCTAAGCAAACAGCTTTAGCTAAGCAGGTTACTGCATCAGCTTTACCTGAGAGGACCCGGGTCCAGGGCGTTGATTTTGAACGTACCAGCGAAGGCGCAGGTCGGGTGGTGATATCCCTTTCCGATGATAAGGGCGGTGTCGACGTTATAGAAGAAGGTAACAATATTGTTGTTAACCTGTTAGGCGTGGATATTTCAGGCAGCTTGCAGAACCGTATCGATGTGCAGGATTTTGCCACACCGATTATGTTTATCGATTCGATGGCCAGTGGCGAGAATACTTCAATTCTGGTTAAGCCTACGGCCGAGCCATATGATTATATGGTGTATCAGACCAATACTCAGTTGGTGATCGATTTTAAGCCCCTGACGCAGTTTGAAAAAGATGCAATCGAGGAAGCTAAATTCCCTTACACCGGAGAGCGGATTGATCTTGATTTTCAGAATGTAGAGGTCCGCTCAGTACTTCAGATTCTGGCTGAAGTGGCTGAAATGAATCTGGTAGTGAGTGATCAGGTTGGCGGTAATATTACGCTGCGCCTGAAAAACGTACCCTGGGACCAGGCGCTGGAGCTGATTCTGAGTACCAATAAACTCGATAAGCGTGAAGTAGGTAATGTGCTGCTGATCGGTACTGCTGAAGAGATCGCTGAGCGCGAGCGGGTTGAGTTAGAAAGCAGCAAGCAGGTTGAGGAGTTGTCGCCTTTGCGCACTGAATTTATTCAGGTCGATTTCCGTAAGTCTTCAGATATGATGGCGCGTCTGAATGAGGCCAAACTGATTTCGGAGCGGGGCTTTATTCTGGCGGATGACGAGACCAATGTACTGATGGTTCGGGAAACCGCCTCCCGGATGGAGGAGATTCGTAGCACGTTGCGTCGCTTTGATACCGAAGTCGCTCAGGTATTGATTGAAGCCCGTCTGGTAACGGCTAATACTGATGTGTCTAAGGATCTGGGTATCAAATGGGGACTTGGTTTGGGTGACACTATCGGCGATAGTGCGATCTCGATTGGCGGTTCGATTGCCGATGTTTCCAGTCCGGGTACTGTGCCTGGCGGATTAATGGTTGATCTGGGCGCAGCAGTAACCAGCCCTACTTCTGTCGCGATAGGTATTACCGGCGGCAGTAGTTCTCTGTTGCAGCTTGAGTTGTCGGCGCTTGAAACTGATGGTCGGGTAGAAGTAATCTCGCAACCTAAGATCGTTACTACTAACGGTAAAGCGGCGATGATTCAGTCCGGTCAGGAGATTCCTTATCAGACCGTTGAAGACGGTGAAGTGAGCGTAGCGTTTAAGGATGTGGTATTGTCCCTCGACGTGACTCCCCGAATCAATCCGGGGGACCGTATCGCGATGGATCTGGTAATTAAGAAGGACTCTGTCGGCGATCTGTTGCCAAACGGAGAGATCAGCATTATTAACAATGAGCTGGAAACTTCTGTAGTGGTACCTGATGGCCAGACCATTGTTTTAGGCGGTGTGTTTGAGAACGAGACCCGTGATGTGTTAAATAAGACTCCTCTGCTGGGAGACCTTCCGGTTGTCGGAGCGCTATTTCGCAATTCTCAGACCAAGAACAGTAAGTCCGAACTGCTGATCTTTATTACACCAAAGCTGGTACGGGAATCTCTCGCCAATCAGTAAGGCAAATAGATTTTGAATATTTTTCTTGTAGGCCCTATGGGAGCTGGAAAGAGCACCATAGGGCGACTTCTTTCCAACGAACTGAAACTTGAGTTTGTTGACTCAGACAAAGTGATCGAAGAGCGAGCCGGGGCGGATATTCCCTGGATCTTCGATGTCGAAGGTGAAGACGGTTTTCGTAATCGCGAAGCCAATATTATCGATCAACTGACTTCAGATGAGGGGCAGGTGCTGGCCACTGGTGGTGGTGCCGTGATGCGTCCTGAGAATCGTTCCTGTCTGCAGGGCCGAGGCACTGTGGTTTACCTTAAAGCGTCCGTCGAGCAGCAGCTTGAGCGTACCGCCAGGGATAAAAACAGACCGCTGTTGCAAACTGAAAACCCACAGCAGGTTTTAACTGAGCTGATGGCGTCCAGGGATCCTTTGTATCAGCAGGTTGCTGATTTTATAGTGGAAACTGACCGACGTAATCCTAAAGCAGTGGTTGCTGACATAGTTGCCCATCTTCGCGAACAAAAGATTATCAGATAGATATACGACCATGAATACTCAAATATTGAATGTTGATCTGGGTGATCGTTCTTATCCTATTTTTATCGGTGCGGATCTGTTTCAAACTGAGATGATAGCGCCATATATCAAGGGTAATCAGGTGCTGATCGTCAGTAATGATACTGTTGCGCCATTATATCTTGATGCTTTGAAGTGCGTTTTGCCTGATGTTCAGGTCGATCAGGTGATCCTGCCGGATGGTGAGCAATATAAGACCGTCGAGCAGGTCAATGCTATCTATGATGCGCTGCTACAGCAGCGGCATAACCGAACCACTACGCTGATAGCTCTGGGTGGTGGTGTGGTTGGTGATATGACCGGGTTTGCCGCAGCTAGTTATCAGCGTGGTGTTAACTTTATTCAGGTGCCAACGACATTATTGTCGCAGGTTGACTCATCAGTCGGCGGTAAAACCGGAGTAAACCATCCCTTGGGCAAAAATATGATCGGTGCTTTTCATCAACCGCAGGCGGTTCTCGCCAGCATTGATGTACTGGCGACGTTACCTGATCGTGAACTGGCCGCCGGGATGGCCGAAGTTATTAAATACGGTCTGATCTACGACTATGACTTTTTCTGTTGGCTGGAGCGGAATATGTCGGCTCTGATGGCCAGGGATAGTGCTCTGTTGTCTCAGGCGATCTACCGTTCCTGTGAGATTAAGGCTGAAATTGTTGCCCTTGACGAGAAAGAATCTGGCATTCGAGCGTTGCTGAATCTGGGACATACTTTCGGTCATGCAATAGAAGCAGATCAGGGCTATGGTAACTGGCTCCACGGCGAGGCGGTTGCAGCAGGAACAATGATGGCTGCTGACCTGTCGATGCGGCTCGGCTGGCTGACCGAAGCGGACGTTGAGCGTACCCGCAATATTATGTTGGCAGCGAACCTTCCTGTGGCTGCGCCACAGGGGATGACTGCGCAACAGTTCATGGACCTGATGTCGGTCGATAAAAAGGTGATAGACGGTCAGTTACGGCTGGTGTTGTTAGAACAAATGGGCAAAGGTGTCGTAACCGCCGAGTTTGCGCCGCAGCTGTTGCAGCAGACCTTACAGCAGAATATCAGCTAGAAAGGCTTGAGGGGGAGACGATGGCGATTGCTCAGACGAATCAGCAGGTGCTGGAAGCGGCTTTTGAGTCCGCTGAGAAGCGCAAACGTTTCTTTTTTGAACCCGGATCGCGCCTGCAGCTTGTTGAAAAGCTGCAGCACCTGGTTCGTTTCAGTGACTTTTTGTTATTAATAACAGGCCCTGAAGGAGCAGGAAAAACGACTTTACTGGATCAGCTTGTTTCAGCTGAAACAGATACTACGCTGAGAAGTTGTCGTATATCAGGGTCGAGTCACGGACAACTCGATGCCATGCTGCAGCAGCTTGCGCTTCAGCTGGTGCCTGGTGTCGAGCCTGATGCTGGTCGAGAGCGGTTGTTGAGCGAGATCTACCAAGCCGCATCGATGATGGCGCAAGAGCGTATCCAGTGGGTCGTTATGGTCGACGACGCAGAGCAGCTCGGTGCGGATGCCCTGAGCTTCTTGCTGCAGTTGTTGAGTGATGCGGAAGGTGCAGCGTTGAAGCCTCACCTTATGTTGCTGGGGCTGCCCGCACTGCAGCAGAAGCTCAGTCAGGATCATGACTTCGATCTGCTTGAAGGGCAAACTCATCATCAACAGTTACCGCCTTTTTCTGAGGCAGAGTCCCGCAGTTATCTGCAACAGAGATATAGTGCCGCTGCATCATTGTCTGATAAGCAGTTGCGCCAGGTATGTGAGTCTGCCGAGGGCTATCCTGGGCAACTCAATAGTGCCGTTGAATCCTTGTTCCGCTCTGGTAGTGTAAGTAAACCACCTGCCCGGACCGGGCTACCTAAGTTGCACCTGGTCAGTGTTGTTGTAGTGCTGCTGGGTGTATTAGCAGCATCGTTATGGCAGTACTGGCCGGCAGGTGGTGGTGATCAGGAAAGAACTCTCGTGCAGCTGGATGTGTCTGTGGCACAGAGTCAGGTGGAGGTAGCTGATATTGTTGAACCGGTGTCAGAGATTAAGGTTAATCAGCCAGGTTCGTTCACGCATCAGGCTGAATCAGGTTCGTCAACTGCAGAGGCTGTTGAGGTAAAAGTTGCGGATGAGCTTAAAGCGCCTGAAGTTGCTTCTCTAAAAGATTCTCCCAAGACTGAGGTTGTCGCTGATGAGGTTCCTGGCGATGTTTCATCTGAATCTGTTGTTATCAGAAAGCCTGCGCCTGCAGTGCCGGTTCCTGCCGAAACCGTGGTGACTAAGACTGTTCAACCTGCACCTGCACCTGCACCTGCACCTGCACCTGCTATTGTTGTGGCTGATAAGGTATCAGAGAGCAAGGTTCAGGCGGGAGACGCAAAGGCTTTGTTAAGCTGGCCTAAAACCAGCTACACGCTCCAGGTGCTTGGGGCTGCGGTTGAAAAAAGTGCCCGTGATTTTATCGCCCGACAGCAGCAGCCACAAAAATTTTATATATTTGCTACTACGTATAAAGAAAAGCCTTGGTTCGTAGTGGTTTATGGTCAATATAAAAGTCGTAAAGCTGCTGTTTCTGCAAGTAAAAATCTGCCACAGGCTCTGCGCAAATTACGTCCCTGGGCACGCTCTGTTCAGGGGATTCAGGCTGATCTTTCCGCTATCAAATAGTTATTTTCGGTATTGCTTACCGAAACAAAAATATCTTCTGTGTTGCTTATAATTTGTCCTTCATACCCTCGCTGTGTAAAATACCTGTCCCTTTTTCCCTGTAAGCGCAACTACAGCTGGAAATCGATGGCGGTAATATACTGATAATTAAAGAATATTGGGTGGGATTCGTTTTATGAGCAAAGGTCTATTTCGTCCTGGCGAGTTCAAGGATAACTGTGGTTTCGGTTTGATGGCCCATATGCAGGGTGAGCCAAGCCACGACTTGCTATTGAAGGCGATTGAAGCTCTAACCTGTATGACTCACCGCGGTGGGATCGCAGCAGACGGTAAGACAGGCGATGGCTGTGGCTTACTGATGCAAAAGCCGGATGCTTTTATGCGAGCGGCTGCGAAAAGTGAGCTGGGTGTCGAGTTGGGAGACAACTATGCAGTAGGCATGGTCTTCCTGTCCAAAGAGCCTGCACAAGCTGATGCAGCGCGTAATAAACTAAATGCTGAACTGGCAGCTCAGGGGCTGACTGTCGCTGGCTGGCGCGTAGTGCCGACAGATGAGAGCTGTCTGGGCCCGATCGCAAAAGATACCTTGCCAACAATTGAGCAGGTATTCATAACAACTGATACAACTCAGCGTGAGTTTGCTATCAGCCTGTATACGGCGCGCCGTAAGGCTGAAAATGCACTGGCTGACGATCAGGATTTCTACATCTGTAGTCTGTCTGACACTGTTATCTCCTATAAAGGTCTGACTATGCCGGTGGATCTGCCGGTGTTTTATAAAGATCTGGGTGATGAGAGTCTTGAGACAGCGATCTGTACTTATCACCAGCGTTTCTCTACCAATACGGCCCCTCGCTGGCCTCTGGCGCAGCCATTCCGGCTGCTGGCACATAACGGTGAGATCAATACCATTGATGGTAACCGTAACTGGTCACGTGCCCGCTCCAGCAAGTTTGCCACTGAGATGCTGCCTAATGTTGATGAGCTACAGCCGATCGTAAACACCACCGGTTCTGACTCTTCCAGCATGGATAATATGCTGGAATTCCTGATGGTCGGCGGTATGAACCTGTACCGTGCCGCACGTATGATAGTTCCGCCAGCCTGGCAGAATGTCGATACTATGGACGCTGAACTGCGCGCTTTCTACGACTATAACTCCATGCATATGGAGCCGTGGGACGGCCCGGCCGGTATGGTAATGACCGATGGTCGCTACGCCGTATGTATGCTGGATCGTAACGGTCTGCGTCCATCGCGTTGGGTTATGACTAAAGATGGTTACATCTGTACCGCTTCTGAAATAGGCGTATTTGATTACAAGCCTGAGGATATTGTTTCCCAGGGTCGTGTTGGTCCGGGACAGATCCTGTCTATCGATACTCAGACCGGTGAAGTACTGCATACCGCTGATGTTGATGATCGTCTGAAGAAGGCTCAGCCATACAAGAAGTGGATGCGGGAAAATGCTCTGCCACTCGAGCAGACCATGAACCTGACTGAAGAGTCACAATCTTTCTGCGAAATGACGCCGGAAGAAGTGAAGACTCATATGAAGATGTTCCAGGTCACTTTTGAAGAACGTGATCAGGTACTGCGTCCACTGGGTGAAACCGCTATGGAAGCGGTGGGCTCCATGGGTGATGACAAGCCGATGGCGGTGTTGTCGTCTAAAGTGCGCTCTGTTTATGATTACTTCCGTCAGCAGTTTGCCCAGGTAACTAACCCGCCAATCGATCCGCTGCGTGAAGCGATTGTGATGTCGCTGGAAACCTGTGTTGGTGCCGAGCGCAACGTATTCGAAGAGACACCTGAGCATGCTCGCCGTGTGATTCTGACCACGCCTGTGCTGTCGGCAAGTAAGTTTCTGCGTCTGAAAAACAATACCGAAGAAGGTTTTGGCGTTGCGACTATCGATCTGAACTACGATCCGCAACAGATCGATCTGAAAGCGGCTGTTGAAGCGGTTGCTGATCAGGCCGAACAACTGGTTCGCGAGGGCAAGGTTATTATTATCCTGTCCGATTTCAATATCGCTCAGGGTAAGCTGCCGGTTCATGCTGCTATGGCAACCGGCGCAGTGCATCACCGCCTGATCAATAAAGGTCTGCGTGCCGATGCTAACATCGTCGTTGAATCCGGTACCGTTCGTGATCCTCATCACTTTGCGGTGCTGTTTGGTTTTGGTGCGACGGCGGTTTACCCATACCTTGCCTACCGTGTACTGACTGATCTGTGTGCGACCGGCGAGTTACAGATGGACTGGCTGGACAGTCATGAGAACTACCGTAAGGGTCTCAATAAGGGCTTGATGAAGATCCTTTCTAAGATGGGGATCTCAACTATCGCTTCTTATCGTGGCGCGCAGCTGTTTGAAGCTGTCGGTATCAGCGAAGATGTTGTTGGTCTGTGCTTTACCGGTGTTACCAGCCGAATAAAAGGCGCGGACTTTGAGGACTTCCAGCAAGATCAGCTGATGCTTTCTGAGGATGCCTGGATTGCGCGTAAGAAGATTCAGCAGGGTGGTTTGCTTAAGTATGTCCACGGTGGTGAATATCACGCTTATAACCCGGATGTGATCCGTACTATCCATACTGCCGTACGCAGTGGTGAGTCGACGGATTATCAGCAGTATGCTGACCTGGTTAATCAGCGGGGTGTTGCGACTATCCGTGACCTGATGTCCCTGAAAAAGGGTGCTAAATCGATTCCTTTGTCTGAGGTCGAGCCGGTAGAGAATATTTTCCCGCGCTTTGACTCGGCTGCGATGTCTCTGGGGGCATTGTCCCCTGAAGCACACGAATGTCTGGCAATGGCGATGAACTCGCTTGGCGGCCGTTCTAACTCCGGTGAAGGTGGTGAAGATCCAGCCCGTCACGGAACCAATAAGCGTTCCAAGATCAAGCAGGTTGCTTCCGGTCGTTTCGGTGTAACGCCGGAGTATCTGGTAAACGCTGAAGTTATGCAGATCAAAGTTGCCCAGGGTGCTAAGCCGGGCGAAGGTGGTCAGCTGCCGGGTGGTAAGGTAAACAGCCTGATCGCCCGTCTGCGTTTTGCGGTCCCTGGTGTCACTCTGATATCACCACCGCCGCATCATGATATCTACTCGATTGAGGATCTGGCTCAGCTGATCTTCGATCTTAAACAGGTTAACCCTGCTGGTCTGGTATCGGTGAAACTGGTATCCCGTCCGGGTGTTGGCACTATCGCTTGTGGTGTTGCCAAGGCCTATGCTGATCTGATTACTATCTCCGGCTACGATGGCGGTACTGCAGCGAGTCCGCTGACTTCTGTTCATTATGCCGGTTCGCCATGGGAACTTGGTCTGGCTGATGCTCACCAATCCCTGCGCGGTAACCATCTGCGCGGCAAGATCCGTCTGCAAACAGACGGTGGTCTGAAGACTGGTCTGGATGTTGTTAAAGCGGCGATCCTGGGTGCAGAAAGCTTTGGCTTCGGTACTATGCCGATGGTTGCTGTCGGTTGTAAGTACCTGCGTATCTGTCACCTGAATAACTGTGCCACCGGTGTTGCTACTCAGAACGATGTTCTGCGTGACAAGCATTACAACGGTACCGTTGAGATGGTTAAGAACTACTTCCGCTTCGTTGCAGAAGAGACCCGTCAGTGGATGGCGTCAATCGGTGTGCGCTCGATGCAGGAACTGGTTGGCCGGGTTGATCTGCTGGAGCTACTGGACGGTACTAACGCGAAGCATCAGAAGCTCGATCTGTCACCGTTGATCAGTGATGCAGGTATTCCGGCTGAGTATCCGCAGACATGTGAAGTTGAGCAAAACGATCCTTACGATCTGGCAGAGCTGAATACTAAAATGGCAGAACTGGCGCAGCAGGCTATCAATGATAAGTCTGGCGCAGCGTTTGAGCTGGTTATTACTAACTGTGACCGCTCTGTGGGTGCCCGTACTTCCGGTGCTATTGCTAAAGTTCACGGCAACCTGGGCATGGCCGATGCGCCTATCCGCTTTAACTTTACCGGTCATGCCGGTCAGAGCTTTGGCGTTTGGAATGCTGGCGGTCAGGAACTGTATCTGAAAGGTGATGCTAACGATTACGTTGGTAAGGGTATGGCTGGCGGTAAGATCGTTATCAGTCTGCCTGATGCTGTTACTTTTGCCAGTAACGAAACCGCGATTATCGGTAATACCTGCCTGTACGGAGCTACCGGCGGTAAGTTGTATGCAGCGGGTAGCGCTGGTGAACGTTTCGCCGTACGTAACTCCGGTTGCCATGCCGTAATCGAGGGTGCCGGCGATCACTGTTGTGAATACATGACCGGTGGTCTGGTAACTGTGCTGGGTGAGACCGGATACAACTTCGGTGCAGGTATGACCGGCGGCTTTGCTTACGTACTGGATATGGATAACACCTTTGTGGATAAGTACAACCACGAGCTGGTTGAGATCCACCGTGTGGCTCCGCACCACATGGAAGAATACAAGAACCACCTGCGTACTGTGATTACTGGTTTCGTTGACGAGAGCGGTAGTGTATGGGGTGCACAGATTCTTGAAAACTTCGATGATTACATCGGTCGTTTCTGGCTGGTTAAGCCGAAAGCGGCAAGTCTGGGGGCGCTGTTAACTGACATGCGTTCACGCCCGGAATAATAGGTTCATCGATCAGGTGTTAAGTTAATAGTGTGCCTGCCGTAAGGCAGGCGCCGGTGGACGGGGTAGGAATATGTCTGAACGTCTAAGTAATGATTTTCAGTTTCTGGAAGTAGAGCGCCAGGGGCCAGGTAAGATAGAAGCAGATGTGCGTAAGCAGGAATTTGCTGAGATCTATGAGCCGTTTAAGGCTGATGAAGCATCCACCCAGGCACACCGTTGCCTGGAATGTGGTAATCCATATTGTGAGTGGAAGTGCCCGGTGCACAACTATATTCCGAACTGGCTCAAGCTGGTATCGGAAGGCAACATCATCGAAGCGGCAGAGCTGAGTCATCAGACCAACTCGCTGCCAGAAGTCTGTGGACGGGTTTGCCCACAGGATCGTTTGTGTGAAGGTGCCTGTACCCTGAACGATGAGTTCGGAGCAGTGACTATCGGTTCCGTTGAGAAACACATTACCGATACCGCGTTTGCTATGGGTTGGCGTCCGGATATGAGCAAAGTAACTGCAACCGATAAGAAGGTTGCGGTGATCGGTGCTGGTCCTGCGGGTCTGGCCTGTGCCGACATCCTGGTGCGTAACGGTGTTAAGCCGGTAGTGTTTGATCGTCACCCTGAGATTGGCGGTTTGCTGACCTTTGGTATACCAGAGTTCAAGCTGGATAAAGACGTGATGGTTCGCCGTCGTGAAATCTTTACTGATATGGGTGTTGAGTTCCGTCTTGGTACTGAAGTCGGTAAAGATATCCAGATGCAGGAGCTGATTGAGCAGTACGATGCTGTCTTCCTTGGTATGGGTACTTATACATACATGAAGGGTGGTTTCCCGGGCGAAGACCTGGACGGTGTCTACGATGCCCTGCCGTTCCTTATCTCTAACGTGAATCGTTGTCTGGGTTACGAAAAAGACGCGGCGGACTACATCGGCGTTGAAGGTAAGAACGTTGTTGTACTCGGCGGTGGTGATACGGCGATGGATTGTAACCGGACGTCGATCCGTCAGGGTGCGCAGAATGTATTCTGTGCTTACCGTCGTGATGAAGCGAACATGCCAGGTTCCAAGCGTGAAGTCGAGAACGCCCGGGAAGAGGGTGTACAGTTCATGTTTAACCGTCAGCCGGTAGAGGTTGTCGGTGAAGCGGGCAAAGTGACCGGCGTTAAAGTGATCACTACCCGGATGGGTGAGCCGGATGAAAATGGTCGCAGTCGTCCTGAAGTCGTTTCCGGTAGTGAAGAAGTGCTGCCTGCTGACGCTGTGCTGGTTGCTTTCGGCTTCCGTCCAAGCCCGGCGCCATGGTTTACGGATTTCGGCATCGAGCTGGAACAGGATGGCCGGATCAAGACCTCTGCAGATGAGCGCTTCGCATTCCAGACCAGCAACGACAAAGTTTTTGCCGGTGGCGATATGGTGCGAGGTTCCGATCTGGTGGTTACGGCTATCGATGAAGGGCGCAAAGCCGCAGAAGGAATTATGGATTACCTGAAGGTGTAAGCCGAACGGATAAGAAAAAGGCCGCTTAATGCGGCCTTTTTTATGATCTGGAATAGAGGCAGTTTTGTCCCGAACCATGTAAAATGCGGACATATTTTAGAATTGAATTGACCGATTAAGTTGAGAGACGTAATGGCTGAACTGAAGAATGATCGTTTTCTGCGCGCGCTGATGGGCGAGCCTGTCGATGTTACACCGGTATGGATGATGCGCCAGGCCGGCCGTTATCTGCCGGAGTATCGTGCTACCCGCGCTCAGGCAGGTGATTTCCTGAGCTTGTGTAAGAATAAAGAGCTGGCCTGTGAAGTGACGATTCAGCCTCTGGAGCGTTATGAGCTGGATGCCGCGATTCTGTTCTCTGATATCCTGACGATTCCTGATGCAATGGGGCTGGGGCTTTATTTTGAAGAGGGTGAAGGGCCTAAGTTTAAGAAGGTTATTCGCACCGAAGCTGATGTAGAAGCGCTGCCTGTACCTAACTCAGTGTCCGATCTTGATTACGTGATGAACGCGGTGAAAGAGATTCGTCGTGAATTGAATGGCAGGGTGCCGCTGATCGGTTTCTCTGGCAGTCCGTGGACGCTTGCGACTTACATGGTTGAAGGTGGTTCCAGCAAGGACTTCCGTCATATTAAAAAGATGATGTATGCGACACCTGAAGTGCTGCATGAACTGCTGCGTAAGCTGGCTGAGTCTGTGACCGATTACCTGAATGAGCAGATCCGCAGTGGTGCTCAGGCGGTACAGATCTTTGATACCTGGGGCGGTGCATTAAGCGGTCCTATGTATCAGGAGTTCTCGCTCAAGTATATGCAGCAGATCGCAAATGGCCTGATCCGTGAATACGATGGCCGTAAAGTGCCAGTGATTATGTTCACTAAGAACGGTGGTCAGTGGCTGGAGCAGATGGCTGAAGCCGGAGCAGATGCCCTGGGTCTGGACTGGACTACCAATATTGATGACGCTCGACGTAGGGTCGGTGATAAGGTGGCACTGCAGGGTAATATGGATCCAAGCGTACTGTACGGCACGCCGGAGCGTATCCGTGCTGAGGTAGCCGATATACTGGGGCGTTACGGCAACGGTTCCGGCCATGTCTTCAACCTGGGTCATGGTATCCATCAGTTTGTTGATCCGGATCAGCCGAAAATATTTGTTGATGCGGTGCATGAACTAAGTGCGAAGTATCACGTCTAACACAAGAATTTTTAATAAGAGGGCATATCGCCCTCTTTTATTGTGTAACAGGACTTGTTGACAGACACCTAAGATGAAAAGACTGACAGAACTACTGGAAAGTAATCGTAAGTGGGCGGAAAAGATTAATCAGGAAGATCCGCTATTCTTTGAAACACTGGCCCAGCAACAGGCGCCGGAGTATCTGTGGATAGGTTGTTCCGATAGTCGGGTGCCGGCGAATGAAATTGTGGATATGATGCCCGGTGAGCTGTTCGTGCATCGTAATGTATCTAACCTGGTGGTCCATACCGATATGAACTGTCTGTCGGTGATTCAGTACGCGGTAGAAGTGCTCAAGGTTAAGCACATCATGGTGGTGGGGCATTACGGTTGCGGTGGTGTTAAAGCCGCTATCGAAAGCACTCCACACGGTTTGATCGATAACTGGCTGCGGCATATCCGGAATGTTTACAATAAACACCGGACACTGTTGTCAGCCTGGGATCATTCCCATCAACAGCTGGATCGGTTATGTGAACTGAATGTCATTGAGCAGGCTTACAATGTCTGTGAAACAACGATCGTGCAGCAGGCCTGGGCTAATGGTCAGGAAGTCGCCGTGCATGGCTGGGTCTATGGTTTGAACGATGGTCTGATGAATGACCTGGAGTTTAATGCCTGCAGCCTGAATGATGTGGATAATGAGTATCAGGTCGCGATTAATAAGATTGAGAAACTGCGGGAACTGGCCGTGGCATCAGAAAAAGGCCATAACGCCCGTTCCTTGTGGGACAAGATGCGCAAGCTTTTTAATTAGAGCTGTTTAGTTATCTGAAACAGAAAAGGCCCCGAAATCGGGGCCTTTTGCTATCTGAATCTTTTGTTAACTAAAAGATCGCAGTTTTACTGAACAGTTGCCTGCAGAGCCTGATCGAGATCGGCGATCAGGTCGTCGATATGTTCGATACCAACCGACAGGCGAACCATCTCAGGTGTAACCCCTGCAGCCTTCATTTCTTCATCATTCAACTGACGGTGAGTGGTCTCTGCCGGGATTGAGGCCAGCGACTTACAGTCACCAATATTCACCAGGCGCAGGAATACGTTCAGCGCATCGTAGAATTGACGGGTTCCTTCGCGACCGGACTTCAGTCCGAAGCTGAGGATGCCGGATGCCTGGCCATTCATGTACTTCTTCGCCAGCGCATGATCTTTGTGACTTTCCAGGCCTGCATAGTTAACCCAGGTTACCTGCTCGTGATTTTCCAGGTACTCAGCCACTTTCTGCGTATTTTCGCAGATCCGTTCCATGCGCAGGGTAAGGGTTTCCAGGCCTTGCAACAGCAGGAAAGCGTTCATTGGTGACAGCGCTGCACCGGTATTACGCAGAGGTACTACACGGCAGCGGCCGATGAAGGCAGCGGGGCCAAATGCTTCGGTGTAAACCACTCCATGATAAGAAACATCCGGAGTGTTAAGCAGAGGGAAACGATCGGCATTGTCAGCCCACGGGAAGTTGCCGGAATCGATGATAACGCCGCCAATGGAGTTGCCGTGGCCGCCAATATACTTTGTTACCGCCTGGATCACGATGTCAGCACCATGCTCGATCGGGCGCCACAGGGCCGGGCTGGCAACTGTGCTGTCGACGATCAGTGGCAGGCCGTGTTTGTGCGCAAGTTCCGCCAGTTTCTCGATATCGGCGATGCCACCGGATGGGTTGCCTATTGATTCGCAGTAGATAGCGCGTGTGCGGTCATCAATCTGTGCTTCCATTGCCGCGAAATCGTCTTTCAGGGCGAAGCGGGTTTCGATACCCTGACGCGGCAGGGTGTGGGCGAACAGGTTATAGGTGCCTCCGTACAACTCGCTGGTAGCGATGATGTTGTCGCCGACTTCTGCGATGGTCTGGATTGCATAGGTAATAGCTGCCATGCCTGAAGCGACGGCCAGCGCCGCTACGCCACCTTCCATTGCCGCGACACGTTGTTCCAGAACGTCACTGGTCGGGTTCATGATACGGGTGTAGATATTACCCGGTACCTTGAGGTCAAACAGGTCAGCGCCGTGCTGGGCGCTATCGAAAGCGTATGACGTTGTTTGATAAACCGGTACTGCTACTGCTTTAGTGGTTTCTTCCGGGTTGTAACCGCCATGAACGGCAATGGTTTCCAGTTTCATTCGCGAATCCTCAAAAACTATTTTGATACGTTTTTTTTAGTTAGATCGTTAGTTACGTAACGCTCGATTGTAGACCTTCGGGGGAATAAATAAAGCCATCTTTTGTACAAGCACTCACCGGCTTTGGGTAGAATAGCCGGAGTTAAATAAGGAGAGCCCCGATGGCGAAGGTAAAGACCGCGTACGTCTGTAATGATTGCGGTGCTGATTACACCAAATGGCAGGGTCAGTGTACTGCATGTAATGCGTGGAATACCCTGACCGAGGTTCGCCTTGGTAGTAGTAAATCAACAGGTGCCCGAAACGCTCGCTTTGAGGGCTACACCGGTGCTGCCTCTCAGTCTCAGATACAGGATCTGTCAGAAGTAAATCTGGCTGAGATGCCTCGTTTTGCATCGGGCTCCAACGAGCTGGATCGGGTCCTTGGTGGCGGTTTAGTGCCGGGCTCAGCCATATTGATAGGCGGTCATCCGGGAGCTGGTAAAAGTACTCTGCTACTGCAGACAATGTGTCATCTGGCGCAGCAGATGTCGGCGCTTTATGTTACCGGCGAGGAGTCGTTGCAGCAGGTTGCGTTGCGGGCTAATCGCCTGGGTATTAACAGTCAGAATCTGAAAATGCTGTCGGAAACCAGTGTCGAGCAGTTGTGCCGAACCGCGGAACAGCTTAAGCCGAAAGTATTGGTGGTGGATTCCATCCAGGTGATGCACGTCGAAGATGTGCAGTCGGCGCCGGGCAGTGTTTCCCAGGTGCGGGAGGCTGCTGCTTATCTGACCCGTTTTGCTAAACAGACCGGTACGGTACTGTTTCTGGTCGGGCACGTCACCAAAGATGGCTCTCTGGCGGGGCCAAAAGTGCTGGAGCACATGATCGATTGTTCGTTGCAGCTGGAAGGTGACAGCGATGGTCGTTTCAGAACTCTGCGCAGTCATAAGAACCGTTTTGGTGCAGTAAATGAGCTGGGAGTATTTGCCATGCTCGAGACCGGACTGAAAGAAGTAAAGAACCCCAGTTCGATCTTTCTAAGCCGTGGCGATCAGCCGAGTCCTGGTAGTCTGGTGATGGTTGTTTGGGAAGGTACGCGGCCATTATTGGTTGAAGTGCAGGCCCTGGTTGACCAGAGCCATATGAATAATCCGCGGCGGATTGCGGTTGGTCTGGAACATAACCGGCTGGCGATGTTGCTGGCGGTATTGCACCGTCATGGTGGCTTGCAAACCGGTGATCAGGATGTCTTTGTTAACGTGGTTGGCGGTGTAAAAGTGCTGGAAACCAGCGCCGATCTGGCGTTATTACTGTCGGTTGTTTCCAGTTTTCGGGACCGGGCGTTACCGCAGGAGTTGATTGTCTTCGGTGAGGTGGGGTTATCCGGCGAGATTCGTCCGGTGCCTAATGGTCAGGAAAGGATTCGCGAGGCGGCTAAACATGGTTTTACCAGGGCAATCGTGCCTAAAGCCAACGCGCCAAAGCAGTCACCTGAAGGGATGGAAGTGGTAGGCGTCAGTCGTCTGTCTGAGGCGCTGGAGGCTATCTGAGCAGCAGGCCAGGTTCAGATGTGGATCAGATGATCCAGTTCGCGCTCCAGTAGCTCTTCGTCGCCCAGGTTGAGTTCAACCAGGCGGCGCAGGTGAGATATGCTGTCCAGATCCATATTTTCTGCTTCAAAGCCAAGGTGATCGGCTTCCTGATGTTTCAGAACTGCCGGCATAGTGATCACAATGTTATTAGCAAGGTGAATCACAATATCTGCTCTGTCGCCGGGCTCAAGCAGAGGTGTGATCTCAATTTCCGCCAGTATGCCTTTAAGTGAGATGTCTATCAGCTTGATCGGCCAGCTGCATTCGGGGGTTCTTACTTCGCTCTGGGCGTCAAATTCGATACGTTGGAAGCGACGTCGTTCTTGCACGTAATCTACTCCTGAAATGATCTAACCTTTTTCATTAACTACAGCATAATAGTACAGCATGACTTTGCTTGATTGATGTGATTGCTCAGAGTGAGTAACAACAATAAAAAAAGCCGGCTTGTGCCGGCTTTGATTGTTGTGCACTGGGCTAGCCGATGCGCTTGTACTTAATCCGCTCCGGCTGATGGTCTTTACCGTAGCGACGCTTATAGTCATCTGCGTATTCGGTATAGTTACCTTCAAAGAACTCAACCTTAGAATCACCCTCGTACGCCAGCATGTGGGTACAAACACGGTCCAGGAACCAGCGGTCGTGGGAGATAACCACGGCGCAACCCGGGAAGGCCAGCAGTGCTTCTTCCAGCGCTCGAAGAGTTTCTACGTCCAGATCGTTGGTTGGCTCGTCAAGCAGTAATACGTTGCCGCCCTCTTTCAACAGCTTGGCCATATGCAGGCGATTGCGCTCACCGCCGGACAGATCCTTAACAAACTTCTGCTGGTCAGCGCCTTTGAAGTTAAAGCGGCCACAGTATGCGCGGGAAGAGGTGCTGTAGTTGCCAACAACAATGTTGTCCTGGCCGTCTGAGATCTCTTCCCATACGGTTTTGCTGCCTTCCAGGTTACGGCTCTGGTCGACATAAGCCAGCTGTACCGTTTCACCCAGTTCAATAGTACCGGAGTCAGGCTGTTCCTCGCCGTTAATCATTTTGAACAGGGTGGACTTACCAGCACCGTTGCCGCCGATGATGCCGACAATCGCGCCCTGCGGAACGTTCAGCGACAGGTTCTCAAACAATACCTTGTCACCGAAGGATTTAGTGACATTGTTCAGCTCAATTACTTTTTCGCCCAGACGTGGTCCCGGCGGAATATAGATCTCTGAGGTTTCGTTACGGGTCTGGAAATCGCGGGAGTTCATCTCCTCAAACTGTTTAAGGCGTGCCTTGGATTTAGCCTGGCGACCTTTCTGGCCCTGACGTACCCATTCCAGCTCGGAGTGTACAGCTTTCTTGTGCGCCGCTTCCTGTTTTGATTCCCGTTCCAGGCGTTGCTCTTTCTGCTCCAGCCAGGAAGAGTAATTGCCTTCATAAGGGATACCGCGACCGCGGTCCAGCTCCAGAATCCAGCCGGCAGCATTATCGAGGAAATAACGGTCGTGGGTGATTGCCACTACGGTGCCGGTGTATTCCTTGAGGAAGCGCTCGATCCAGGCTACTGATTCCGCATCCAGATGGTTGGTCGGCTCGTCCAGCAGTAGCATATCTGGCTTGTCCAGAAGCAGGCGGCACAGCGCAACCCGGCGTCGCTCACCACCGGACAGGTTCTTCACTTCAGCATCCCAGGGTGGCAGGCGCATCGCGTCGGCGGCACGTTCCAGCATAGTATCCAGGTTATGACCATCTTTCGCAGCGATCAGGTTTTCAAAGCGGGCCTGCTGCTTCGCCAGTTCGTCAAAGTCGGCATCTGGCTCGGCATAGGCGGCATAGACTGCATCCAGGCCGGCCAGTGCATCTTTAACGTCGGAAACTGACTCTTCAACAATCTCGCGTACGGTCTTACTGTCATCGAGTATCGGTTCCTGCGGCAGGTAACCGACATTGATGCCGGGCATCGGGCGGGCTTCACCGATGTACTCCTGATCCAGTCCGGCCATGATTTTAAGCAGGGTAGATTTACCCGAACCATTCAGGCCCAGAACGCCGATTTTGGCACCCGGAAAAAAGGATAGAGAGATATCTTTAAGGATTTCACGTTTGGGTGGCACAACCTTGCCAACCCGATTCATGCTGTAAACGAACTGAGCCATTGTAAGACCTGTTTAACTGTTAACTCGAAATTGCTGCATATCTTAGCGGTACCGCGACTTGATTGCCATTTGATATAGATCAAAAGATACGATTGGAGAACTTAATTATTGGCTTCTAAGCTTAGAGTGCCCCTGTGCAGGGGTGACCCTTGTCTGTGTAGTGAAGGGCCTGCCTGAATATAAATAGGGAGGTATAACTATGAAAAATCTGACCCGATTTAATAGTTTGTTTGATGATACTTTTTTCAATGATTTTTTTCGCCCGGGTGTGCGTAGTGATAGCGGTGACAGAGTACCTGCAATTGATGTGCATGATGCAGATGGACAATATCTTGTAAAAGTAGATCTGCCGGGTATAGCCAAGGATGACATCAAAATAAGCCTGGATAACGGAGTGCTGTCGATCAGTGCAGAAACGTCTACAGAAGATAAAGAGGAGAAAGATGGCAAGCTGATCCGGCAGGAGCGGCATTACGGTAAATTTGTAAGGCAGTTGAGTGTTGGTTCCGATGTCGATCCGGCAGGTGTTAAAGCGGCCTTTGATAATGGTGTGCTGAGCCTGACTTTGCCAAAAATGAAGCAACTACCGCCTTCTACAGTATCGATTGATATCGATTGATTGGCTGGTGTAAACAGCGACCCTGCTGCAGCGGGGTTTTATTGCTGCAGGGTTTCTGGTCGGGAATACTTAATATTGATGGATCTGTCGAAGAGAGAGTGACATTAACTAATTCTTCAGTGCTTATTTCTGCATGAACGGCATTCTGCTTCAAATGACGCTATTTCATGTGCGTTTTACATAATAAATCGACTATAATACGCGCCTTTTTCCAGGCCCCGGCTATCGCTACTGCACTGGCGACATCCGGGCCACGCATAATCTCAAATCTTGGGGACCGCTAATGTTTAGCAAAGAGATGACTATTGCCGATTTTGATCAGGATCTTTGGACTGCGATGCAGGCTGAGGCGAAACGTCAGGAAGAGCATATCGAGCTGATCGCTTCTGAAAACTACACCAGCCCACGGGTTATGGAAGCGCAGGGTTCTGAGCTGACCAATAAGTACGCGGAAGGTTATCCTAACAAACGTTACTACGGTGGTTGTGAGCACGTTGATGTCGTTGAACAGCTGGCAATTGATCGTGCCAAAGAGCTGTTTGATGCAACGTACGCAAATGTTCAGCCGCATTCCGGTTCCCAGGCTAACGCTGCTGTGTTTATGGCTCTTTGCAAGCCCGGCGATACAATTCTGGGAATGAGCCTGGCACATGGTGGGCACCTGACACACGGTTCTGCAGTAAGCTTTTCCGGTCGTATCTACAATGCGATTCAGTACGGTCTGAATGCTGAAACAGGTGAGATCGATTACGCTGAAGTAGAGCGTCTGGCACTTGAGCATAAGCCAAAAATGATCATTGCAGGCTTCTCTGCATACTCTCGTGTTGTTGACTGGAAGCGTTTCCGCGATATCGCCGACAAAGTAGGTGCTTACCTGTTTGTCGATATGGCTCATGTTGCAGGTCTGGTTGCTGCGGGTGAGTACCCGACACCGCTGCCATTTGCTGATGTTGTTACCACGACGACCCATAAAACTCTGGGTGGACCTCGTGGTGGTTTGATTCTGTCTGCGAATGCTGACGAAGATTTACAGAAGAAACTGAATTTTGCGGTATTCCCTGAATCTCAGGGCGGCCCTCTGATGCACGTAATCGCTGCTAAAGCGGTATGTTTCAAAGAAGCGCTGCAGGATGACTGGAAAGCCTATCAGGGCCAGGTTGTTAAGAATGCTCAGGCGATGGCTAAAATATTCATGGAACGTGGTATCAAGATCGTTTCTGACGGTACTGATGATCACCTGTTCCTGGTTGATCTGATCGATAAAGAGTACACAGGTAAAGACGCTGATGCCGCTCTGGGTCGCGCTAATATTACTGTGAATAAAAACTCTGTACCGAATGATCCACGTTCACCGTTTGTTACTTCCGGTCTGCGTATCGGCAGCCCTGCGATTACCCGTCGTGGTTTCAAAGAAGCCGAAGCGGAGCAGCTGACACACTGGATCTGTGATGTTCTGGATAACATCGAAGATCAGGCAGTGAGTGACAAAGTGAAGCAGAACGTACTAGATATCTGCGCTCGCTTCCCGGTTTACAAGTAAACCGTTACAATAGGACCTCCGAGGGCCCAGGCTCTCGGTTTGATTCTTTTATCAGGGCGCTTTTAGCGCCCTGATTGTTTGATAGATCGTTGTTTTTAAAAACGAACTTTTTAACTGGTCAGACGTTCTGACCTACGCTCTTTGAGGTTGATGCATGTATTGTCCATTCTGTGGTGCCCACGAAACCAAGGTCGTGGATTCCCGTCTGGTGGCCGAGGGCCAGCAGATCAGGCGCCGCCGCGAATGTATCACCTGTCACGAACGTTTTACTACCTATGAAGCAGCTGAGCTGCTTATGCCTCGCCTGATCAAGGCTGACGGCACCCGCCAACCTTATGATGAAGACAAGCTCCGTGCCGGTATTCAGCGAGCGCTGGAGAAACGTCCGGTTGGTGTGGAAGAGATAGAAGCTTGTATCAGCCGTATAAAGCATCGTCTGCGCGCCACCGGTGAACGTGAGTTACCATCCCGTTCGGTTGGTGAAGAGGTGATGCGTGAACTGCGTAAGCTGGATGAGGTTGCCTATGTTCGCTTTGCATCGGTATACCGCAGTTTTCAGGACATTAACGAATTTAAAGAAGAGATTGAGCGTCTGTCTGAATTAAAAGACGCGAATGGCAACGGCGGCTGATCTGAATATGATGCAAAGCGACGTTAGCTGTGACTGGAGTGAAGCAGACCACCGCTTTATGGCCAGGGCCATTCAGATAGCCTGGAATGGGCTATATACCACTGAGCCTAATCCAAGAGTAGGATGCGTACTGGTAAAAGACAGTGCAATAATTGCCGAAGGCTTTCATCAAAAGGCGGGCGAAGGGCACGCTGAAGTTAATGCGCTGCGTGCTGCTGGTGAAAAAGCCCAGGGTTGTACCGCCTACGTGACGCTGGAGCCTTGCAGTCACTTCGGCAAGACACCACCCTGTGCCGATGCTTTGATTGATGCCGGGGTTGCTGAAGTTATTATCGGCATGGTCGATCCCAATCCGCAAGTGTCGGGGAATGGCATCGCCAGACTTGAGCAATCAGGTATAAAGGTACGCAGCGGTTTACTTGAAGCACAGGCGCGGGAACTGAATCCGGGCTTTATTAAACGTATGGAAAGCGGCTTGCCATATGTGCGTATCAAAATGGCAACCAGTTTGGATGGGCGCACCGCGATGGCATCCGGTGAGAGTCAGTGGATTACAGGTCCGCAGGCACGTCAGGATGTGCAGCGTTTGCGGGCCAGGAGTTCGGCGATAATCAGCGGCATTGGCTCAATTATTCAGGATGATTCGGCGCTGACTTTACGCGCTGAACAATTGGGTCTGGAAAATGCTGAAGAGATCGTTAAGCGGCAGCCCCTGCGGGTGGTTCTGGACAGTTCCGGAAGAATGCCGGAAAACGCTAAGATGCTGAATCTTCCGGGCCAGACTCTGATTTTTAGTTGTGCCGAAGCGCCAGCGTTTATCGCCAGGCATGAAACTGTTGAGTGGTTGCAGATTAAAGCAGGTCAGGGCGGTATTGATCTGCAGAAAGTGTTGCACACCCTGACGCAGCGTGGCTGCAATGAGGTGCTGGTGGAAACCGGCGCTACCCTGGCGGGGGCATTTGTTGAAGCCGGGTTAGTGGATCAGTTGGTGATCTATCAGGCGATGAAGTTGCTGGGTAGCAGTGCGCGGCCTATGTTCCTGTTGCCGCTGGATACTATGAATCAACAAGTTGAGTTAAAACTGACCGATAGCCGTGTGCTGGGGCAGGATATTAGATTAACGCTGGAGCGGGCGGAGGATAGCCAGTAGTGTTTACCGGAATAATTGAAGCGATAGGTACTATTGCTGCAGCAGAACAGGTGCAGGGCGATCTGCGCCTTTATATACGCACCGGTGATCTGGATCTGAGCGATGTAAAGCTGGGCGATAGCATTGCTGTCAATGGCGTTTGTTTAACTGCTGTAGACCTGCCGGGTGACGGTTTCTGGGCCGATGTCTCCTGTGAAACGCTGGTTCATACGCGTTTTCCTGATCTTGTCGCGGGCGAGAGAGTGAACCTGGAAAAAGCGATGTTGCCGACCACTCGATTCGGTGGTCATATTGTGACTGGGCATGTGGATGGTCTGGGTGAAGTATTGTCTCGTGAAGACGATGCTCGCTCGGTACGGTTTAAAATCAGTGCGCCAAAGAATATTGCCCGGTATATCGCTGCGAAAGGCTCGATTACGGTAGATGGCGTTAGTCTTACTGCTAATGCCGTAGATAAGCATATGTTTGATCTGAATATAGTGCCTCATACGGCGCAGGAAACTATAATTGCCGGCTATCAGGCTGGTCGCAAAGTGCATCTGGAAGTTGATATTATCGCTCGTTATATGGAACGACTGATCAGCTACAACGAACAAAATGAAACGGAACCGGCAGCGGGAGTGAGTATGACGACTCTGGCCGCTGCGGGTTTCCTGAATCGCCGCTAATCCGGCTACAGAGGTTTTAGATTAATGGATCTGAATACACCGCAGGAAATTATTGAAGATATTCGTCAGGGTAAGATGGTTATCCTGATGGATGATGAAGATCGTGAGAATGAAGGTGATCTGGTTATCGCGGCCGAAATGGTGCGTGCTGAAGACATTAACTTCATGGCTACCCATGCCCGCGGCCTGATCTGCCTGACCCTGACTCAGGAGCGTTGCGAGCAGCTGAACCTGCCGCTGATGGTGCAAAGTAACGGTGCTCAGTTCTCCACTAACTTCACCATGTCTATCGAAGCGACAGAAGGAGTTACCACGGGTATCTCTGCTGCCGACCGTGCGCTGACCGTACGTACCGCCGTACGCCATGATGCCAAGCCTGATGATATTGTACAGCCGGGTCATATTTTCCCGCTGATGGCGCAGCCAGGTGGTGTGCTGAGTCGTGCAGGGCATACCGAAGCGGGTTGTGATCTGGCGCGTCTGGCTGGTCTGACTCCGGCTTCTGCGATTGTCGAGATCATGAATGAAGATGGTACTATGGCCCGTCGCCCTGATCTGGAAGAGTTTGCTCAGAAGCATGATCTCAAGATCGGAACCATCGCTGACCTGATCCATTATCGTACTACCAACGAGCATACTGTGATTCGTGAGAGTGAAGGTACGCTGGAAACAGAGTTTGGCGACTTCAATTTTACGACTTACCTGGATGAGATTCAGGGCTGTACTCACCTGGCGATGTCTCTGGGTGATATCAGCGAAGAAGAGCCTACTATGGTTCGTGTACATCTGCGCACCGAAGTGCTGCGTGATGTTGTAGGTGTTGCTCAGACCGAAGAACTTAAATGGACTATGCGTCGGGCACTGCAAAAGATTGCCGAAGAAGGTAAAGGTGTTGTGTTGTTACTGGATACCGGTGAGCGTGTTGATCTGGGGGATGCCCTGAATCAGATGCTGAATACCGAGAAGAAGATCCGTCAGCATAATATCAGTTCATCCGGTTCTTACCTGACGGTAGGTACCGGTTCGCAGATTCTGCGTGATTTAGGGGTGGGCAAAATGCGAGTGCTGAGCTCACCAATGAAATTCAATGCGATCTCAGGTTTTGATCTGGAGATCGTAGACTATGTTGCATGTGAAGAGTAAAGAATATGTCAGTTCAGTATATTGAAGGTGATTTTCTGACCGGTAATGGTCAGTACGCGATCGTAGTGGGTCGGTTTAATAGCTTTGTTGTTGAGAGCCTGCTGGAAGGTGCTATCGATACGTTGAAGCGTCATGGTGTTGCAGCGGACAAGATCCGTGTAATCCGGGTGCCAGGCGCGTTTGAGATTCCACTGGCAGTGCAGAAAGTAGCGCAACAGAAGAAAGACGATGCGATCATCGCGCTGGGTGCCGTGATTCGTGGTGGTACACCGCATTTTGAATATGTCTCAGGTGAGAGCTCTAAAGGTGTAGCTCAGGTTTCCCTGGAGCATAACGTGCCGGTAGCTAACGGTATCCTGACAGTTAACTCTATCGAGCAGGCTATTGAGCGTTCCGGCACTAAAGCGGGTAACAAGGGTGCTGAAGCAGCCCTGTCCGCGCTGGAAATGGTTAGCTTGCTGCGCCAGCTTGAGGTTTAAGGTCGATGAGCGATAGTCCTGCGCCGAAAAAGCAGAAGAAACCTTCTCTGACCGAGATGCGTCGTGCGGCTCGTAGTTTTGCGCTACAGGCCCTGTACCAATGGCAGATCTCAGGTAACAGCGTTACCGATATCGAACTGCAGTTCCGTATGGACAACGATATGTCAGGTACTGACCTGGCGCTGTTCAGCGAGTTGTTACACGGTGTGCCTGCGAATGCCGGCGATCTGGACCGGTCTTTCGAACCGTTCCTGGACCGTGCGCTGAACGATCTTGATCCGATTGAGCTTGCGGTACTGCGAATTGGCAGTTTTGAGCTGGTGCATCGTATCGTCGTGCCTTACAAAGTGGTCATCAATGAAAGTGTTGAGTTGGCCAAAGTGTTTGGTGCTACAGAAAGTCATAAGTATGTTAACGGTGTGCTGGATAAGTTGGCTGCCCGGGTACGAATGACTGAGATCAATGCCAAGCGTGGCAAGTAACTCCTGATCACTGGTGCAGCATGTCAGTAGGTGAATTTGAGCTTATCCGGCACTATTTCAGTGCTTTGGGTAATGATTCAAGCGGTTCCGTACGACTCGGTGTTGGCGATGATTGCGCGGTAATAGCGCCGCCGGTCGAGCGGGAACTGGTGATCTCTATCGATACCCTGGTGGAAGGTGTTCATTTTCTGCCGGGAACTGCTCCTGAGCATGTTGCTACTCGCTTGCTGGGGGCCGCCCTGAGTGATCTGGCGGCGATGGGGGCAGAGCCTGGGTTCTTTACCCTGGCTCTGACCTTGCCTGAATCCGATCCCCAATGGATGGCACCCTTTGCCCGTGCTTTAGCTGAAATGGCTAAGCAGCATGGCGTGGCGCTGGTTGGAGGAGATACCACCCGGGGGCATCTTACCCTGAGTGTACAGGTGCATGGCTGGACCCGTCCCGGTAAGGCGTTGCTGCGTAGTGGTGCTCAAGCCGGTGACAGGATCTTCGTTAGCGGCACTCTCGGTGATTCCAGAGGTGGTTTAGAAACCTTGCTGCAGAAATCCAAACCGAAGCATAGCTGTAATTACCTGCGACAACGCTTTTACCAGCCGGAACCGCGCCTTACCACCGGGCAGTTGATCAATGAGTTTGCGACAGCTGCGATCGATATTTCGGACGGTTTGCTGGCTGATCTCGGGCATATTCTGCAACAAAGCAACGTCGGCGCGACGTTAAATGTCGCAGAACTGCCGATATCCCAATCTCTGCATGCCTGGGCGGGTAATAAAAAATCCCGCGAATGGGCGCTGAATGGCGGTGAAGATTTCGAGCTTTGTTTTACTGTGCCGGCGTTACTGGAACAGAAGTTAGCCTGGGTGTTACGTGATCATCCGGTTGCGGTGACTTGTATCGGTCAGATAACATCGGATTCCGGTATTCTGCTCGCCGAAGATGGTAAGCTGACACCGGCTGACGCCAAGGGATATAACCACTTCCGCACTGCTACTGCTAATTAGCAAGGACCTCTGAGCTATGAACCGAGCGCCCGCATCCGTATGGCGAAATCCGATCCACTTTCTGGCCTTTGGCCTGGGTAGTGGTGCAGCGCCAAAAGCGCCGGGAACCGTGGGAACCCTGGCTGCAATTCCTTTCTACCTGCTGTTACAACCGTTAGACCTGACCTGGTATGCCCTTGTCCTAGTCGCCACGTTTCTGTTTGGCATCTACCTGTGCGGTAAAACCTCTGAGGATATGGGGGTACACGATCACGGAGGGATTGTCTGGGATGAGTTTGTCGGCTATTGGGTAACTATGTTTGCCGCCCCGGCTGGCTGGTTATGGATAGTGCTGGGTTTTGTCCTGTTTCGTTTCTTCGATATCGTTAAGCCCTGGCCAATCGGTTGGGTCGATAAGAAAGTGGCCGGTGGCTTCGGGATTATGCTGGATGACTTGCTGGCAGGTCTTATGGCTCTTGGCTGTCTGCAGATTGTTGTGTTCTTTGTTGGCTGACCGACGCCTGAGCCCTTTTGTATCCCATTGTTTTCAGCTACATTTCAGATTTGCCTGTTAGCCTGAGTTATAACCATTATTAAGCTGCATATGATTTTAATTTGTAGCGGGGTGGTTTTATAGATCAGGGATCTGTTTATGAAATGTATTTATGGACTGGTGACGGCACTTGTATTGATGTTATCAAGTGTTGGCTATGTCCATAGCGCAGGGGTCGAGCGGCTTGATTATGAGTCCTGTCGTTTGTTGGTCGAAGAAAAAGAGATTTTATCTATCGCTGAGTTATCCGAGCGTGTACACCAGCTCCGATTGGGTCGGATGATTGATATGATGCTCTTGAAAGTGGCAGATAAATATATCTATGAGATGGAGATAGCCGAGTCAGATGGAGAGATTCGACTATTCTATATTAATGCTCGAAATGGCAGACTGATAAAAACGGAAGATGCACTATTAAACCGTGCACCGGAAGAGGATCTGTTCGAGCAGCTTTTCCCAGGCTACAGGCGGTAGCGTATTGGCAATGGATCTGCCAAATCCAAGTTGATAATCACAAAAGAACAAGGTATTGATATGAAAAGAGTATTTGCTGCTATTTTTTTAGCTGCCATGCTTGTGAATAGCAATGTGCAGGCTGAAGACATCACAATGAATACTCTGGACTATGACGCCTGTCGGGTATTAGTCGAGCAGGGCGAGATCCTCTCTATGATTGAGTTGATGGAGCTGGTAAAAGGGCTTTCAGATGGCCGTATTATCGACACCCGGTTATTGCAACTAGGGAATGTGTATACCTATGAAATGGAGATCGCAGGTAAAGACGGTATGGTGACAATGCTATATGTTGATGCTCGTAGTGGAGCATTGAGCCATCACCCAATTGCTGAGGAGCAGCTGAGTCAGTCAAAAGGGGGCTGAGTAATGCGTATTTTGTTGGTTGAAGATGATCCTGCTCTGGGACCTGAGCTGAAAACTTCGCTGGCCAGAAATGGTTATGCTGTCGATCTTGCGGTTAACGGTATCGACGCCGAGATAATGGGCAAAGAAGATATCTATGATCTGGTGGTGCTCGATCTGGGACTGCCGGACAAACCCGGACTTGAGGTGCTGAGGCACTGGCGGGCGATAAAGAACAATATCCCGGTATTAGTATTGACCGCCCGCAGTGCCTGGCAGGAGCGGGTCGATGGTTTTGACGCCGGCGCGGATGACTATCTGCCTAAACCCTTTCATACCGAAGAGCTGCTGGCTCGCATGACCGCGTTGCTGCGCAGAGCTAACCAACAGATATCATCACAGCTGGAGACCTCCGGGCTGACGCTGGATGAAAATACCCAGTCCGTCATTAAAGATAACCAGGAGGTCGCCCTGACCGGTACTGAGTATCGTTTGTTGCGCTATATGATGCATAACCCCGGTCGGGTGCTGTCCAAACTGCAGCTGGTCGAACATATGTATGATGATGGTGCCGAAAACGACAGTAATGTGGTTGAGGCCTATATCAAAATGATCCGCAAGAAGATCGGTCATGAACTGATTAGAACCAAGCGTGGGCAGGGGTATGTATTCGGAGCCCCCCGTTGAGATCGATCCAGACCCGGCTAAATTTCAGTTTTGTTGTTGTCACGTTGTTGCTGTTCGCACTGTTCTGGCTTGGCCAGAGCTGGTTTTTGCGGCAGATGGCGTACGAGTTTGTATCGACCCGGCTGTCCAGTGATGCCTACACCGTATTACGCGCGGTTGAAATGGATATCGGTCAGGGCTGGCGGGTGAATGTCGATAACACTTCGTCGGTTTATCAGCAGCCGATGTCTGGTCACTATTTTCAGGTTGCGGTGGATGATAAGTGGTTCTTTTCCCGCTCCCTCTGGGACGGAAAAATCCCCCATGATGAAGGTCAGGATGTTGGCCAGGAAGATGTTCAGTTAGTCACTCAGAACGATGCACCCTGGCTGGTATATTCCAAGCGCTTCATGAAACAGGGGCGTGAAATTCATGTTGTGCTGGCCGAAGACGTAAGTCGTATCGAATCTTCCCTTATTCAGCTGGGCTGGCTCATTGCTGCTTTGGGCGTTGCCGCGGTACTGATTTTACTGATATTGCAGATCTGGATTATCCGGCGCGGACTCAGCTCGCTTAAAGATGTGAAACATGACATCTCCAGACTTAAGGCGGGAGATATCCGGCAACTCTCTTCGGTGACGACTGCCGAGGTTGAGCCCCTGGTTACTGAGATCAATTATCTGGTTCAGAACATGGAGCTGCGCTTGCAGCGTTCACGCAATGCGGTGGGCAATCTGGCCCATGCGGCAAAAACTCCCCTGACCGTCATTGATCGCCATGTCGACACTCTACTGGAGTCAGATATTCCCCAGGGTAAAGATATTCAGGAGCAGTCAATAAGGCTGCGAGAGATGATCGAGCGTGAGCTGACACGGGCCCGGATTGCTGGAGCAGCGTTGCCTGGTCAGCGTATTTATATCGAAGATGAGTTGGCAAAGCTGACCCGAACTCTGAAAGCGATCTATCGTGAAAAGGCGCTACGCTTCAATGTAAATGTTTCTGCGAAAAGCTATTTCCCCGGCGAACGTGATGATCTGGTTGAGCTGATGGGTAATCTGTTGGATAACGCCAGTAAGTGGGCGAAGGGACAGATCAGTGTTACTGCAAATATGGATGAGCACTGCCTTGAAGTGATCGTAGAAGACGATGGTCCGGGTATCTCTGAAGCCGACCGGGAGCGATTGATGAGTCGTGGCGAACGGCTGGATGAGTCGACCACCGGTCACGGGCTGGGGATGAGTATTATTGCCGAGATCGTCCGTCAGTATCAGGGAAAGTTCTTTCTCGATACGTCAGAGAGGCTTGGTGGGCTGGCAGTGCAGGTGATGTTACCACGCCGGATCGACAGTGATATGCCTGATCAGGACAGCACAAAAAACGACTGAAACCTTGTATTTGGTCAGTTGGCCCCCAAATCAAGGTATGCACCTTAGTCTGATGGCTGGTAGAATACCGGCCTCATTTTGTGAAGGAATTTGTTAGTGTCAGTTAAATACGTTGCATCATCCAAATTACCGACCCCGTGGGGTGTATTCACCATGGTCGGATTTGAGGATCTGACCACAGGTAAAGAGCATGTCGCCCTGACCTTTGGTGAACTGACTCCTGATGCTCCGGTACTGGCTCGAATTCATTCCGAGTGCCTGACCGGGGATGCCCTGTTTTCTCTGCGTTGTGACTGTGGTTTCCAGCTTCAGGAAGCTTTAAAACGGATATCTGAGGAGGGCGCTGGCGTGCTCTTGTATCTGCGCCAGGAAGGCCGCGGTATCGGTTTACTGAACAAGATAAAGGCTTATCATCTGCAAGATGGCGGTGCCGATACTGTTGAGGCGAATGAAAAGCTGGGCTTTGAAGCTGATATGCGGGACTACAGCATGTGCCAGCAGATGCTGGAACATCTGAATGTAGCCAGCGTAAAGCTGATGACCAATAATCCGCGTAAGGTAAAGGCCTTGCAAAAGGATGGTTTGAAGGTTGCTAAGCGGGTGCCGCTACAAGTGGGCAAGAACCGCCATAACGAAGATTATCTGGCAACCAAGATGGGTAAGCTGGGGCATATGATGTCGGAGCATCATTTCCAGGACGATGATTAAGGCTTATTCTGCAATAAGCCTGTTATTTAACAGAAGCCCTTAGCTTTAAATAACAAAAAACCTTAGCTTGCACTTACCAGGAAGCCTTTAGCTTTATATCTGGTTTTCAAGCGCCTGCTTAATCGACTGCTCTATACCCGCCTGATCCAAACCACACTCATGCAACTGTTGTTCCCGGGACGAGTGTTCTATCCAGCGATCCGCTACTCCCAAATTAAGCAGTCTATTGCAGTACATTTGTGAGTGTAGGTATTCACTTACTTCAGAGCCAGCGCCACCTTTGATTGTATGATCTTCGATCGTCACCAATAGAGAGTGGCTATCAACAATTTTATCGATCACTGCAGTATCTAAAGGCTTCACAAAGCGCATATCGATCAGGCTGTATCCGAATTTTTCAGCCACCTCTCTGGCTTGTGGCAGTAGCACGCCGAAATTAAGAATGGCGACCTTTTGGCCATTTATAATTGTCCGGCTGCAGCCCAGTGTTACAGGTTGCGCAGTGGATGTTGCTGTGCCACACCCGCTGCCTCTGGGATAGCGCACGGCGGCTGGACCGGTGAAGTCATATCCGGTTTGCAACAGATTACGCAGTTCCTGCTCGTCGGATGGTGTCATGATCAGCATGCCGGGAATACAGCGCAGGAAACTGATATCGTAGCAACCCGCATGGGTCGCACCATCTTCACCAACCAGTCCTGCGCGGTCGATCGCCAGCAGCAGATCCAGTTCCTGAATGGCGACATCGTGGATCAGTTGATCATAAGCCCGCTGCAGGAACGTCGAGTAGATAGCAACGACCGGCTTGATCCCCTGGCATGCCATACCAGCAGCAAGAGTAACTGCATGCTGTTCGGCGATAGCAACATCAAAATATCGCTCGCTGAAGCGCTGGGAGAACTCGATCAGATCTGAGCCTTCGCTCATCGCTGGCGTTATGGCCACAGTACGGGGATCGGTTGCCGCTTGTTCGCAGATCCAGCTGCCGAAAATATTGGCGAATTTTGGTTTCTTAACAGTGTTGACAGGTTTACTGTCGACCGGCTCGATCTTAGTGATCGCATGGTAGCCCACAGGATCTTTTTCGGCAGGTTCAAAGCCTTTACCCTTGCGGGTAGTGATATGCAGGAACTGTGGTCCCGGGGTGTTCAGTGATCTCTGCAGCGCGGGTAATAACAGTTCAAAATCATGTCCATCCACCGGCCCGCTGTAATGGAAGTCCAGCGCTTCGAAGAGGGCAGCGGTGGTTTCGCCCATATTATCTTGCAAGGCATCTTTCAGATTTTTTGACAGATAAGTCGCCAACCCTCCTTCATTGTGGGAGATCGACATATCATTATCATTCAAAATTACCAGCAGATCGGCTCCCGTATGGGCTGCGTGATTGAGTGCTTCAAATGCCATTCCCGCGGTCATAGCGCCATCGCCAATTACTGCAACGGTACGACTTTCTTTGCCGAGTAGCCGATCCGCCAGAGCCATACCTAAAGCCGCGCTGATTGAAGTGCTTGAGTGCCCGGTACCAAAATCATCGAATTTACTTTCCTGCTGGCGAGGGAAAGGCGCCAGGCCATCCTGCTGACGGATAGTTTGCAGCGCTTCACGGCGGCCAGTCAGAATCTTATGCGGGTAGCACTGGTGGCCAACATCCCAGATCAGATGATCGTCCGGTGTCCGGAGCAGATAGTGCAGGGCGATAGTGAGTTCTACCACACCGAGTCCGGCGCCGAAGTGGCCGCCGGTTTTGCCAACGCTGTATAACAGGTACGCACGCAGTTCCTGTGCTAACTCTGATAGCTTTTCTTCCGGTAACAGGCGTAACAGAGCAGGATCCGCGATAGTATCCAATAGCGGGGTTACAGGGCGCTCTGTGGGGATTTCATAGAACATGTTCAGTGGTTGCGCTCAATAATTGCGTTCAACTATATAGTCAGCCAGCCAGTGCAGTGGAGCAGCGGCGTCGCCATAACCGTCGATGGTAGCATGAGCCTGCTGGTTTAGTAGGTCCAGTTTCTGTTTTGCTCCGGCCATACCCAGCAAGGCGGGATAGGTAGGTTTGTCCTGTGCCAGGTCGGATCCCTGAGGCTTACCTATGGTCGCAGTATCGCCTTCGATATCGAGGATATCGTCTTTTACCTGGAAGGCCAGGCCGATCGCAGCAGCATACTGCTGAAGGGAATGCAGGTCCTGTTCAGTTGCCTTACCGCTGGACAGCGCACCCATCTCTATACTGGAACAGATTAACGCGCCGGTTTTATGCTGGTGCATCAGTTCCAGTTGCTGCAGGCTGACCTGCTTGCCGACATTGCACAGATCGATAGACTGGCCGGCGACCATACCAAAGTTGCCACTGGCTTTAGCCAGTGATTGCATCATCTGCAGTTGAATGCGTGGCTCAAGCGAACTGTCAGGAGAACTGAGCAGATCAAAGGCCAGCGCTTGCAGGCCATCACCGGCCAGTATGGCGGTCGCTTCATCAAAAGCGATATGGCAGGTCGGTTTACCCCGGCGCAGGTCATCATCGTCCATCGCCGGAAGGTCGTCATGCACCAGCGAGTAACTGTGAATAGCTTCAATCGCGCACGCCGGTATATCTGCGTTTTTCAATTCACCCTGTAATAACTGGTTGGCCATATAGACCAGTACCGGGCGCACCCGTTTACCGCCATTGAATAGCGAATAGTGCATGGCTTGCTGCAGATGGGGGGCGGGTTGTTCTGCCTGCATTACTTTTTCAAGATGGGTTTCGACCCGCAGTCGGTATTCTGCCACCAGGTTTTTCAGATCCACGGGCATTATTCCTCAGGCATTTCAAATGGCACCTGTTCAAGCTGCCCATTTTGTTGAATTAGCATCTGCACTTTTTGTTCCGCCTGAGCGAGAATAGACTGACAGTCCCGGGTCAGCTTTACGCCCTGCTCGAAAGTTTGCAGCGATTGCTCTAGCGACAGGTCGCCCTGTTCCAGTTGTTCGACCATAGTTTCCAACTGGGCCAGCGAGGATTCAAAATCAGGAGTCTTTTTCTTTGCGGGCATTGCTGTTTCTCAGGGTGTTTTTCGGTGTTAAGAAGTCGATAAAACTACCGGACATAGAGGTAGCGGTCAAACTGAGCAGTAAATTGTACTCTAAACATATCGATAAGGGTGAGCCCGGTGATTTTTTTGTTATCATCGGGCTAAAGTTGGATGGGTATGCGGGCGATAACAGGTTTTACATCGGTGCTGTTGATTGTTCCGGTATCGATAACTAATTTATGAAACTGGGAGTATAGAGTGGATATAGCGTCGCTCATCGGTATTTTAGGCGCCTTTGGTATTGTAGTTGCTGCAATGGTTACCGGAGGCGACGCCGGAGTATTCATTAATGTTCCGTCAGCGTTGATCGTTCTTGGCGGGAGTCTTTTTGTCGTATTGATGAAGTTCCCATTGGCGCACTTTCTGGGTATGGGAAAAGTGATTGGTAAGGCCTTCAAGTTTAAATCAGTTAAGCCGGAAGATATTATCGCTGAAACAGTCGATCTGGCTGATGCCGCGCGTAAAGGTGGACTGTTGTCCCTGGAAGATAAAGAGGTCAGCAGTGACTTCATGCAGCGGGGGATACAGTTGCTGGTCGATGGGCATGATCCTGATATTGTTAAAACATTGTTGAATAAAGAGAAAAGCCTGACCACAGAGCGGCATGAGTATGGCTCAGATATTTTTAAAGCGATAGGCGATGTCGGCCCTGCGATGGGAATGATAGGTACCCTGGTGGGACTGGTGCAGATGCTATCCAACATGTCTGATCCTAAATCGATCGGTCCGGCGATGGCGGTTGCACTGTTGACGACACTCTACGGCGCGATGTTGGCAACTATGTTCGCCTTGCCTGTCTCGGATAAGCTGGATGCACGTAAAGCTGAAGAGGAACTCAATCAGGCATTGATTATTGATGGCTTGCTGGCTATTCAAGCGGGACAGAATCCGCGGGTTATCGAGCAGATGTTGCGTAACTATCTGCCAGAATCTAAACGTGCAGTCGCTGCTGAAGGTTAAAGGGACAGAATCGGATGAGTGAAGAAGAACATAAATGTCCTCCTTGTCCGGCGGGATTGCCGGGATGGTTAGCGACCTTTGGTGACCTGATGTCACTGTTGATGTGCTTCTTCGTACTCCTACTGTCTTTTTCAGAGATGGACGTGCTTAAGTTCAAGCAGTTGGCGGGCTCAATGCGGGAAGCCTTTGGTGTACAGAACCAGGTAAAAGTGCAGGACATCCCTAAAGGTACCAGTATTATCGCGCAGGAGTTTAGTCCCGGGCGGCCGCAACCAACGCCACTGAATGAAGTTCGCCAGATGACCACTGATAACGATATGCAGACCCTCGACGTACGAACGGCGGAAGGCGAGTCGGAAGTCAGTGATAAGAAGCAGGGCGAAACCGCTGAGCAGCTGCAACAGATGATCGAACAGTTGGAAGCTAAAGCTGAGGCACAGGCGCAGGAGGAAGCGGTGGAGTTTGCCGCGGCACTGCGACAGGAGATTGGCCAGGGCAGTGTCGAAGTCGAAACCGACGGTAAGAAGATTATTATCCGGGTTAAGGAGAAGGGCTCCTTTTCGTCAGGTTCTGCGGAGCTGAAATTTGCCTACATTCCGGTGATCGCCAAGATCCGTGATGTATTGCTGAATGTTCGGGGTACAGTGGCCATTGAAGGTCATACCGATAATATTCCGGTGTCCGGTGGGCAGTATGAGTCAAACTGGGGGCTGGCAACAGCCCGGGCACTGTCGGTGGGCCATGAGTTGTTCGCCGACCCACGGATCGATCAGTCTCGCTTTACGGTTATTGGGTTGGCGGATACCCGGCCACTGGCGCCAAATAATACCGCTGAGAATCGAAGTATTAATCGTCGGGTAGAGATTATCATTCAGAAGGGTAATGACCCGGAAGCGCTGGAAAAACTACAGACCCGCGAGCCGGGGGATGATGACTTCGGACCGCTGGAACCTCAGGAAGTGTTCTGATCAGCTTTTTCAGATTGTAAAAACATAAAAACCGGCAATAGCCGGTTTTTTTATGCTCTGAGTAAATTTGGCTTACTTAGAGTTGTCCATCATGTGCTGGATAGCGGCTTTCAACTCGCCATCGGTGCAATCCATGCAGGTGCCACCATTTGTGGAGTGGCATTGCGTTAATAGAATTAGCGGCGGCTTTCAGCTCACCATCGGTGCAGTCCATTCAGGTGCCCCATATGCAGTGAGGTGGTATTGCGTAAACGGAGTTGTCGGCGGCTGATCTGATCATTTTTTTCATATTCTAAAAACAAAAAAAACCGGCAATAGCCGGTTTTTTATGCTCTGAGTAAATTTGGCTTACTTAGAGTTGTCCATCATGTGCTGGATAGCGGCTTTCAGCTCGCCATCGGTGCAATCCATGCAAGTGCCCATCGGAGGCATCGCGTTAATACCGCTCTTAGCAGTTGCCAGCAGACCGTCGATACCTTTTTCAATGCGTGGAGCCCACTGGTCAGCTTTACCTACGATAGGAGCGCCCGCAGCGCCTGTCATGTGGCATGCCATGCACTTAGTGTTGTATACGGTAGCGCCGTCACGTTCAGCCATCGCTGCAAGAGGGGTCATCAGCATAGCGGTTGCTGCCAGGAT
This sequence comes from Amphritea sp. HPY, assembly GCF_050870985.1. Classification (NCBI taxonomy): domain Bacteria; kingdom Pseudomonadati; phylum Pseudomonadota; class Gammaproteobacteria; order Oceanospirillales; family Oceanospirillaceae; genus Amphritea; species Amphritea sp. HPY. Next base: position 4,660,696 of record NZ_CP194015.1, read on the forward strand.
CAATGCTTTTTTCATAATAATATTCCTTCAGATCTCTTTACTGTATTTGCCAGAAATCTGGCCCGTAAATGTGGTCTGCGCAGTGTATGCGCTTGGGGTACTTACTGTAAATACCTCATCTGGTCTGAATAGAATCTGAATCAATAAAACGGGGATCGCTGAAAGTGATCCGATAATAGCTTATAAACTCATCGCATAAGCCGCCTGACTGTGCTGAGTAATCGCTCTGCGATGCTGCTGGCGGAGGTACTCAAAATGGTTGTTCCGGATCTCGATTATCTGATTGCTGGAGAGGCCGGTTGTGGCCGAAATTTGTTCCGGCAATTGTCCGGCATCGATTAGTTGTTTGATTTTATGTTCACTTTGTTCGCTCATCATTGTTTTAATCCTTTTGTCATTTAAAACAATGATACGTCGGGAAGTGTTACAAAACTGTTGCAAAAGCCTAATTCTATTAGAAAAAAGGGGGTATATGTTGTCTCTATTGGTATTTATAGTATATGTTTAAGTTATTAATTTAGTATCAGATCTGTTTAACTGAGAGCAGTGCGCTGAAGGAACGGTAACAGACAGGGGGAGTCAGTATGGAAAAACGCACGGTAGCTTTGAATAGTTCGGATCAGGAAAACACAAAATCTCTGATAGGAGACGGTATGCCAACAAGCCTGAGAGCGAGTTATGATGCGGATGAGCTGGCCCAGAAACTAGGGTTTGTGTCATTTTCCACTGATTTTCTGATTCGTTGTTATCGGGTATTCGATGGCGACATCAAATCAGCCATTATTTTTAATGTGATCTCTTTGTGGGCGTTACGCCAACGCGAAGAGACTGAGAACTCTCAGGAAGTTGCAGGTTTCTCATGTAATAACCACTCCATCAGTATTGCTACCGGTATTCCGTACGAAACAGTACGCCGTAAGGTCAAAGCGATGGTTGAAAATGGCTGGCTTGAATTCAGTGACTCTTCCCATGTGGTGCTGAATTCAGATAAGTGGCGTGAAGTGCTCAGTGATGTGATCGATCCGGAGCGTTGTGTCGTCGGTTATGTGCGTAGCACAGATATTTCTCCTGATTTCAGTGGTCGTGAGCGAGAGCGTCGTGGTTCTGCTGCTGACCGCCGGGGAACGCCTGCTGATCGTCGCAGTTGAAGCCGACAGCAATACACTGTTTGATTGAAGGCTGCCTTTTGGCAGCCTTTTTTGTGCCTGATGATTGTTATTCAGATCAACTAAACGGTTAAAGCGTTTGCTTCGCTGTTGGAAATCCTATATTTAACTGCAGCAACACAATACGTTATCTACGGTTTGGGAGTGAGTATGGCTGAGCAACCACTGTTTGAGCAGATCGCCAATGATATATACAGTCAGGGCTACAGTGTGCGGGAGGCTGCCTTGCCGGCATCACTGGCCAGTGCTTTAGCAGAGCAGGTCCGATCGCTACCCGATGACAGTTTCAGCCGCGCGGGTATTGGGCGGCAGCAGGATCATCTTAAAACAGAGCAGGTTCGTCGTGATGAGATCTGCTGGATTGATGATTCAACTTCAGCCGGTGCTGATTGGCTGGAGTGGACCGGTGAACTGCAAAATTATATTAATCGGCGTTTGTTTCTGGGTTTGTTCTCGTTTGAAAGCCATTTTGCACACTATCGGGCAGGGGATTTTTATAAAACTCACCTGGATGCTTTTCGTGGTCAGCAAAACCGGGTGCTGACCGTAGTCACTTACCTAAATCCGGACTGGCAGCGGGAATATGGCGGTGATCTGGTGATCTATCCTGAGCAGGGTGATGCCCCGCTGATGCATGTACCTCCGGCGATGGGCACACTGGTGGTCTTTCTTAGCGAAGAGTTTCCCCATGAGGTGCTACCCGCCGACCGGGATCGCTACAGTATCGCTGGCTGGTACCGGATCAACAGCTCGGCAGGCTCTTCGGTTGATCCCGAAAGCTGATAACAGCAAAAGTTCAGAACAGCTCGACCTCGCCAGCATCCATATTATGCGTGATGTCCTGCCGTTTCTGGTTGCGTTGCATGGTTGCTTTTTGCAGATCCCGGCAGCGCTTGATGCAGAGTTGCGCGGCATCGCAGTCGACAGATCCCTGCTGCGGTGCAATTTGGGCGATCAGGTAGGCAATTTCACTAAGCGCCTGGGTATTGTGCTCTATCGACTGTAGTGTCTGGGTTGTTATATCGTCAAACTGCAGTGAACGAACCATCTGATCGACGGATGAGCTGAGTTGTACGCTAATGTCCGATACTTCTGTGACCCGTTGTTGTAAAAACTGACTCATAGCGCCCATATGGCCCATCATCTCATTCATTTTTGATTGAGTGGACAGCGTATCGTTCATATCGGCACTGGCCATACCGTTGACCGAATCATGCAAGATTTCAATTGTTTGTTTGGCTGATCCTACCTCTTTTCGAATCAGCTCATTGAGCTGACTTGAGTTTTTTGAAAGGGCTCTGACCTCTTCTGCAACTACAGCAAACCCGCGCCCGGCATCGCCGGCCCGGGCTGCTTCGATACTGGCATTCAGTGCCAGCAAGTTGGTCTGGCTGGCCAGCCCTTCGACATTTTCGATCAGGGTGAAAATACTATCCAGCTTGGTCATCATCTCGTCGATATGCAGCACCGTTTCCTGACGGTTATTGCTCAGGTTGCTCATCAATGAAACAAACTGGTCGAGAATATTCTGTGTTTCATCAATAAATGTCTGAATGCTAAAGTGATTGTTGTCGCGGTCGGAGCTCTGTTCTGCCTGGGTCTGGGATAAAATTTCAGTAGTGATTGAGGCTTGTTGGGCAGTCAGTGCATGCATGCTCTGAAAGCTGTCATTCATGAGGCTGGTTGCTTCACTGACCAGGCCTTGCACCTGATCCAGTTCCTGATGCACGGTACTGGTTTCATTTTCCAGAGCCTGCGATAGCTCTGCTACAACCTGCTTGATAATAACGCTATCCTGAGGTTCCGCTTCTGCGTCATCAGGGGGAGCTGGTGCAGTATCCTTGCCGGAGATCAGTAGCAGACAGAGGCTTAGTAGCAGAGCGGAAATGCCAGCCCAGAATAGTAAACTGTTAAGGCTGAGCAGCTCGGTGATGGCCAGCAACACAGTGCTTAACAAGGCCAAAAAAATTAAAAGCTTTTGATTTGTCATAATGTGACCCTCTATTCCTTTAGGATGACAGATGCTTAGTTAGCTTTGCGGGCATTTTTTGTAAGGAAACAATCTCTTTTGCGGCGCCATATTTTGCTGCTGCCCCCGGCATTCCCCATACCAGGCTTGAAGCCTCATCCTGGACTATCGTGTGAGCGCCGCTGTCGAATAGCCGTTTCATCGCTTTAGCGCCATCCTTGCCCATGCCGGTCAGCATCATCGCGGAGACTTTAAATGGTGTCACCTCGAGCAGCGAGTCAAACATCACCTCAACCGAGGGTTTATGCCGGTTTACCTCAGCACCATTGTTAAGATTGCAGATGAGTTGGTGCCCCTGCTTTCTAATCTGCAGATGGTGGGAGCCAGGCGCTATATAGACACAGCCCGGCTGCAGTATATCGCCCTCTTCCGCTTGTTTGACGGTCAGGCTGCATAACTTGTTCAGGCGCCGGGCAAAGCGTTCACTGAAGCTTGCCGGAATATGCTGGGTGACTATTATCGGTGGAATATTATTGGGTAACTGAATCAGTAACTCGGCCAGGGCTTCGGTACCTCCGGTTGAGGCGCCAATCGCTATGACCTGTTGCTTGCCACCCAGAATGTCGGAGACTGGGCCGATTTGAGGTGCCTGACGTAAATGACGTTCGGCGACCGGTTTGCGGTGAAATTTAAGTTTACTGGCCGATGCCGCAGCGGTTTTTACTTTGTTGCATAATTCACTCTCAAATACTGCGAGTATATGGCTTTGATCGGTCGCCTTAGGTTTGGCAATAAAGTCCACAGCGCCTAGTTCCAGTGCCTGCAGGGTTACTTCTGCCCCGGCATGGGTCAGGGTTGAGAGCATAACCACCGGCATTGGATTGAGTTTCATTAAGTTACGCAGAAAAGTGATGCCGTCCATACGGGGCATCTCGATATCCAGCGTCAGGACGTCAGGCTTAAGCTGCTTGATCTTATCTCTGGCATCATAAGGATCGACTGCGGTGCCGGCGACCTCAATGCTGGGGTCATTAGCTAATAGTTCTGAAATGACGCTGCGCACCAGCGCAGAGTCATCGACAATCAATACCCGGGTTTTATTCATACTATGACCCTTAGTCCTTTAAAAATAACTGCGCATCGGAGGCGTCGAGCTGATGATGAACGTCAACACGATAGCGCTGTTCCTGTTGGGCGAGACCGAGGTTGCCGCGAGTATCCAGCTTCCTGATCAGGAGCTTTCCGGTAGCCGGAAAGTAAGCGATCCTGCGTGCCTTGTTACCGCCCAGATCCGATGCTGCAAGGGGTAAGCCGTCAGTGGCCAGATACTGCTGTATAAAGTCGATGTTCTGATCACCTATATTCGTCGAACCGCCCATCATATCGCCACCACCACAAATCTTTATTTCCATATCCTGGCGCTGACAGCCTAGCTTCATCAGCTCGTTGATCAGTTTTTCCATCGCAAACATGCCGTAGCGAAGGGGGCGGCTATGATCACCCTGTTGATCGCCATCGGGTAGCATAAAGTGATTCATACCGCCGATACCGGTTGCAGGATCGCGGATGCAGGCTGAAATACAGGAGCCGAGTATCGTGGTTATGGCCAGATTTTCGCGGGTAACAAAATAGTCGCCAGGGGATACCTTTATGGTAAACAGCTGCCATTTCGGATCCCAGTAGCGGTTGTCATCGGCCTGTGACTGAGACGGGTTTAAGCAGGTCGCCGGGCTCGTCATATTTCAGCGTTCCTTCTGGTAAATCGTGTTGCCGATCAGGCGAAAGCGTTGTTGTTGCCTGGCGAGGGACTCCGAGTGGCCGACAAACAGATAGCCGCCGGGTTTTAGCAGGTCGGCCATGCGGTTGAGCAGTTTTTCCTGATGTTGCTTGTCAAAGTAGATCATCACATTGCGACAGAAGATAAAGTCGAATGGTCCTTTCATCGGCCAGTCATGCATCAGGTTAAGGTGATTAAAAGTCACCAGACGCTGTAGCTCCGGACGAATCCGAACCTGCCCCCGGTTAGCTCCGGTGCCTTTTAAAAACCATCTTTGTGGCTGGCTGATAGGCAGTGACTCGATGCGTTCCAGGGGGTAGATCCCGCTGCGGGCACTGTCCAGCACATTGGAGTCGATATCGGTCGCCAGAATCTTCAGATCACAGCTGCTCAGGTCGACCGCTGAGTTGAGCAGTGTTATCGCCAGGCTATAAGGTTCTTCACCCATTGAGCAGCCGGCAGACCAGGCCCGGATGCGCCGTTGACCGGCTGCCGCCAGTTCGGGGAGGATAGTCTGTTCGATAAAATCGAAATGATGCTTTTCCCTGAAGAACGCAGTCAGATTGGTGGTCAGGGAATTGATAAACAGCGGGTGTTCGGCCGGCGTCTCCCGGAGATAACAGAAGTAGTCATCAAAATTGTTAAGAGAGAGCGCCCTTATACGGCGGATCAGCCGGTTATACACCATGTTAATCTTATGATCGGCCAGCACGATGCCTGCAAACTGATACAGTTCGTCACGCACCAACTCAAAATGCTCAGGCGTAAAATTATAATCCTTGCTAAGCGTATTGGCTGCGGTTACCGGCATATCGTCATGTGTCATCGGCATCTGATCCGGGCCGGCGCCTCAGAACTCCTCCCAATTTTCATCGTCGGGCGATATCGTTGAGGCCGGTCTTGCGGTCTTGATAGGTTGCGCGGGGGTTGCTGCTGCCGACGTCAGGGCTCGGATCCGGTCCAGATCGTTGCGGGTATTGGCCGTGATATGCTGGTCTGTATTGGTACTATTTACCGAGAATACGCTAACCAGGCCCTGTAACTGATGGGCCTGATCTTTCAGCGAAGAAGATGCGGCGGCGACCTCCTCAACCAGCGCGGCATTTTGTTGCGTGCCTTCATCCATCTGGGTGACGGCAATATTCACTTCTTCAATGCCGATCGCCTGTTCCCGGCTGGCACCGGCAATTTCACTTATAATGTTGGAGACGTTTTTGATTGCGGCCATCATGGTTTCCAGCGCCTGGCCGGATTCATTGACGAACAGGCTACCCTCTTCAACCTTAGCGACACTGTCGTTGATCAGCTCTTTGATCTCTTTGGCTGCACCGGCACTGCGTTGTGCCAGGTTGCGTACTTCGGATGCCACTACCGCAAAGCCCCGCCCCTGTTCGCCGGCTCGTGCTGCCTCGACTGCTGCGTTCAGTGCCAGCAGGTTAGTCTGGAAGGCGATCTCATCGATCACGCTGATAATCTCTGCAATACGGCTGGAGCTGGAGCTGATATTGCCCATGGATACGACGACTTTATTGGAAATATCACTGCCTTTCCCGGCCAGTTCCAGCGCATTGCTGGCCAGTTTTCGTGCCTCTTCGGCATTGTCCGCGTTTTGTTTTACGGTGCTGGTCATCTGTTCCATGCTGGCGGCGGTTTCCTGCAGGCTGGCGGCCTGGGCTTCGGTGCGTTGACTCAGTGTGGCATTACCGCTGGCAATTTCGGTAGAGCCTGTGTTGATGTTGGTACCGGCGTTACGGATCTCACCGACCATACCTTCCAGGTTTAGTATTGAGCGGTTGAGTGCGTCGTTCAGTTTGGCGAATTCACCGTGGAAATCACCCTCCATCTGTTGCGTCAGATCACCTTCGGCAAGCGCTGAAAGTACCCGGGTTACTTCCCGCATCGGGGTAACTACTGCGTCCAGCATCTGGTTAACGCCGTTTGAGATATCTTTCATGAAACCGCTATAGAGTTCGCTCTCCAGGCGCTGATCCAGATTGCCGCGGCTGGCATTCTGTATCATCTGCTCGACTTCACTTTCGGCATTCAACTGATCGGTGATATCGGCCCATTCGACAACCGTACCGAGGCGATACCCCTGATCGTCGATTACCGGATTGGCGGTCAGTTCAAAGCGTCGCTGGCCCACTTTAATCCGGCCAACATGGGTGGTCTTAAGCGCCTCCAGCATCTTGCGCTGATGTTCCGGGTGCTTATGGAATATATCAATATTAGCACCGAGGATTTTGCTGGCGTCAAAGCTGGGCAACTGGGCCTGGATATCTGATTCAGCGATACTCATCATATTTAGCACCGCATCGTTGCAGTAGATGATATCGCCGTTGTTATCGGCCAGCATGACGTTGGATGATACGTTATCCAGTGCGACTTTAATGCGCTGTGCACGGCGGGCGGCTTCGTTGGCATCGTTGACCTCGAATCCAAGGCGGACGGCTAACATTTTGGCAATCCGGTTCAGTTCCCCCGTTTCGCCGGGCTCACCGATTGGAATCGGGGTCAGGTAGTCGCCTTCCGAGACATTCAGCATCTGGCGTTTGGTCGCAATAAGCGGCGCGATAACCTTGTTGCTGACAAAGTGACGGCTGCCCAACAGCATTACTGCAAATGCAATGATCGGTCCTGCCATCAGTGCAGCATCGGGAAGGCCGGAAAAATAGATGGCCAGATTGATCAGCACCGCGGCTCCGGCACCGCTCAGGGCGTATTGGTTGAGCATACCGCCAAGATTGCTACTAGGAATCTGAGCCGGGCTGGGCAGGCTTGCTTCACCATTGTTGAGTTCACGGTACAGCGCTATCGCCTGCTCGATCTCTTCCTGAGAAGCGCGGGTACGCACCGACATATACTCTATAATCTCACCGTTGCGGAAAACCGGAGTGACGTTAGCTTTTACCCAGTAATAGTCGCCATTCTTGCAGCGGTTCTTCACCAGTTTGGACCAGGGCCGACCAAGCTTGAGGGTTTCCCATAGATCCTTGAACGCGGCTGGTGGCATGTCCGGATGGCGGACAACGTTATGGCTCTTATCTACCAGTTCATCATAGCTGAAACCGCTGACCTCGATGAATGCCGGATTCGCATAAGTAATAATGCCTTTCAGGTTAGTCTTAGTGACAAGTTCCTGATTGTCAGTGAGTTTTACTTCGCGATCGGTAACCGGTTCATTGATCTTCATTGTCGTTCCTCCACCTGCGCCAGCGTTATACTTCCAAATCCGTGGGTATCGTGACCGCCAGTTCATCTGAATTCATTAGTTCGTCGATATCGATCAGTACGATCATGCGTTGTTCCTGTGCCACCAGGCCGGTAATAAATTCCGGATTAATTACACCGCCAAGCTGGGGCGCTGACTGGATCTGGTCGATGGGAAGGGTATAGGTTTCGGCCACGGCATCGACGATAATTCCCATGATTCGCTCATTGTTGCCGCTCAGGACATTGATAACGATAACGACCGTTGTCGGCCCGTACTCGACCAGTGGCAGGCCAAAGCGTTGCCGCAGATCGATCACCGGAATGATCGCACCGCGCAGATTCAATACACCTTTAAGGTAGTCCGGCATATCCGGAACCCGGGTAACAGGTATCCAGCCGCGGACTTCCTGAACCCGTAAAATATCGATGCCGTATTCTTCATTATCCAGCAGGAAACTAAGGTACTGCTGGCCATCAGTATTCTGCTCAAGGGAATCTCCCTGGGCCTGCCAATCCTGTGCCGTCATGCACTACTCTCCTGCTTCTGTGTTCTTAAAATACTATTTCGTTTGATGGCTGACTGGGCCAGAGAATGGTCCAGGCCCCGTTTCATTAATCCGGCAATATCCAGAATCAGGGCGACGCTGCCATCGCCCAGAATAGTGGCGCCGGTTAAGCCTTCGATGCGCTTGAAATTGACTTCCAGGCTTTTGATCACAACCTGTTGCTGACCATATAGCTCATCCACAATCAGTCCGGTTTTGTGACCGCCGTTCTCGACAATTGCTACCAGCAACGCCTCCTGCCCGGAGTCATTGTCAGCTGAGGGCAGGTTAAACAAGGTGCGCAGGTTGATCAGGGGAATATATTCGTCACGGAACAGCAGCAGATTATTTTCCCCGGCCATCGGGCTAAGGTCTTTGCTGCGGGCCTGAATTGTTTCGACAATGCTGATCAATGGAATAATGTAGGTTTCCTTATCCAGGCGAACCAGCTGCCCATCCATGATTGCCAGCGTCAGTGGCAGCCGCACGCTGATTTTAGTGCCTTTACCCGATTTAGAGCTGAGGCGAATGTTGCCGCCCAGCGATTCAATATTGCGGCGTACCACATCCATGCCGACGCCGCGCCCCGACAGGTCGCTGACCTGTTCGGCGGTGGAAAAACCGGGGCGAAAGATAAGTTCATTAATCTCACTGTCAGAGAGTTGTTGCTCTGCAGTAATCAGACCGTTGCTGATCGCTTTCTCATAGATCACTTTGCTGTTCAGGCCGCGGCCGTCGTCTTCGATATCAATAACAAAGAAACCGCCCTGATGGTATGCGCTGAGCTTTAGCGTACCGGTGGCAGGCTTGCCTGCTGCTTTTCGATCTTCGGCTGTCTCCAGGCCGTGATCCAGTGAGTTACGGATCAGATGAACCAATGGATCCCCGATCTTCTCCATTACGGTTTTATCGATCTCGGTCTGTTCTCCTGAAATTTTCAGTTCGACCTGTTTGCCCAGTTTCGAACTGACATCATGAACCAGCCGGGGAAAACGGTTGAATACAAAGCTGATCGGGAACATCCGGACCCGCATCACGTCTTCCTGAAGATCCCGGGTATTGCGCTCCAGCTGTTCCAGTCCGGCCTTGAGTCGCTCGACATCGATACCCGCTATTTCGGCCAGATCTGCGCCGATCTGGCCCAGCATCGCCTGGGTTATTACCAGTTCGCCAACCCGGTTGAGCAGGGTATCGATCTTATCTGTATCGACCCGTACCGAGCTGCTTTCCGACGCGTTCTTGCGCGGCGTCTGACTGTTGCTGCCAGTGCCGGTGGTTTTCGGTGTGCTGGCGGGTGTTGAGGTTGATTCCCGAGCGGTCGCAGGTTCGGATCTAACGGCTGTTATCTCCGGGCTCGGCTCAGGAATCGGTGCGCTTGCCTCCGCTGTATCTGATACCGCTTCAGCAACAGCGGTTATCGGTTCCTGTACTGACTGTGCAGAGGAGTCTTCAGAAGATTGTTGATCAGAGTTTGTCAGAGCGTGAATAGTCAGCTGGCACTCACCTTCTACCCATTCAAAAACCTCTTCGATCTGCTCCCGGCTGCATTCTGAGGTCAGTATCAGATCCCAGCTGAGGTAGAGTTGTTCGGGCTGCAGAGCGTCCAGCTGTGGCAGTGTGCCGGTGTCAGCTGTTATCTCAAGCTTGCCCAGCTCGGCCAGCGCTTCAAGCATAAAACCGGGTTCGTGTCCGGCCTGGAGTAATCCCGGGACAGGGATGAAACTGATCTGCCAGCGATTGTCGGTCTGTGGGGTATTACTATTACAGCGCTGAATGTTCAGCGTGCATTGGTCTTCGGCCCATTCGAAAACTTCCCTGATAGCATCTTCGCTGCAATCGGATTCAAGCTTCAGTTGCCAGCTCAGGTATATCAGTTCCGGGTCAAACTGCTCAATGTCATCCAGTTGAGTGGTATCCACCAGAGTGTGCAGAGTACCCAGTTCAGCCAGTGCTTCAAATAGGAATGCCGGCTCATGGCCCTGCTGTAATAGCTCCGGCACTGGTGCAAAATCGATCTGCCAGTAGTCGGACTCTGCGCTAACAGTATCCTGGACGGGTTGTGGAGTGACGTTTGCTTCTGGTGCCTGTTCCACTGTTTGTGGGACTTCTGTTTCAGAAGAGCCTGTTTCAGGAAGGTCTGTTTCAGGAGAGTCTGCATGATGTGCATCGGTCAGATGCGCTGCTATCTCTGAGTCTTGTACCACTGGCTGCTCGGCGACAGGGGTCTCACCATTAATAGCTTGCTGTACCCGTGTCTGCAGCTGGTCGACCTGCTCCGTCGGCGCTGCTGAACCGTCTTGCGAGGAGACCAGCAACAGGCGTATGCAGTCGACAGATTCGAGCAGCAGGTTGATCAGTTCCGGAGATATTTCAAGCTGATCATTACGCAGCTTATCCAGTAGCGTTTCTACGCCGTGGGTAAATTCGGCGATGGCATCAAAACCGAAAGTCCCTGCACCGCCTTTGATCGAGTGAGCCGCGCGAAATATGGTATTGATCGTTTCCGGATCACTATCGTCCAGATTGAGCAGGCTGGACTCCATAATATCCAGACCTTCGTAGCTCTCTTCCAGAAAGATGCTGATGAATTGGGAGAGATCGATGCTCATATGGCTACCTTACAACCCGTTTTATGGTGCTTAGCAGCTTTTCAGGATTAAACGGTTTAACCAGCCAGCCAGTTGCTCCGGCGGCTTTGCCTTTTTGTTTCATCTCGGTGGAGCTATCGGTGGTTAGCATCAGCACCGGCGTGAAGCGGGCAGAGGGTAGCTTTTTAAGTGCGGTGCAGAAAGTAATGCCATCCATTACCGGCATATTGACGTCTGCCAGCACCAGATCGAAACGGGATTGTTTTGCTAAATCCAATGCCAGCTGACCGTTTTCAGCTTCGCTAACCTGATAGCCTGCCTGCTTCAGGGTAAAAACGACCATGCTTCGGAGCGAGGCAGAGTCATCGACAACTAATATATTTGCCACAGGCATTCTCCCGTTACTTCTGAGAGGCGTTAAACAGCAATTGATCGAGGCCCAGTTGTTGGGCTGTCGTCTTTAAATTGTCTGATACTGACAGCCAGTTAATATTGACGCCTGAGTCCCGGGCGGTATTTGAAAAAACAGTGAGCAGCTGAACCGCTGCGGTATCTAAGCGGGAAAGGTCTGAGGCATCGATATCGATGCCTGATGCCTGTTGCAACAGGTCGCTGAGTTCTGAGTGCCATTGGCTGATATTGGCAATAGAGATCTCTTCCGGCAACATCAGTGTTTTGTCTGTCGTCATGGTCACCCCCCAGTGGTCATAAATACCTGCTGAACAGCCATATAACCGGATGCAATTGCGCTGCAGAAGCTTTTATAGCTCACTGGAATTTGGCTGAGATATTGAGTTAAGTCAAAGGATTGAAGGCTGGGGGGTGCCCATATTGGGGGGTGAGCCTTTTTATTCTCCGCCACCGGACCGGGTGTCGAAACCGGTTCTGTTGGCGGAGAATGTCAGACCGCTGATTACTCGGCAGTCACAGTGGATAGGAATGTACTAAAGCGTTGCCAGGACTTTTGATCGGCATCCTGGCGGTAGCGATCACTGCCGAACACTGTAAATGCGTGGGGAGCACCGCTATAGGTGATCATTTCATGACTGATACCGTTACTCTCCAGTTCGGTGGCAAGACCAGCAAACTGATCCATTGTGATAGCGGAGTCGGCGCTACCATGCATGATCAGTATTTTGCCTGACGTTTCGCTGTAATCCTGGCCCTGCGGTGTGGCCAGACCGCCATGAAAAGTGGCGAAACCTTTGAGCGGCATGCCTGATCGGGCCAGTTCCAGTACCGCAGCACCGCCGAAGCAGTAGCCCATGGCAACGCTGTTATTGGTGTTGGCACCCAGTCGCCGGGCTTCCCTGAACGCTGCCAGCATCAGGTTGCGTAGCTTCTTGCGGTCCTTATAAAGTTCACCGGTATGCTGGCGTTTATCTTCCAGCTTTGTAGGTCGTACGCCGTGACCAAACAGGTCTGCGGCGAACACCGCGTAGCCCATCTGTGCCAGCATATCAGCACGTTTAATCTCGTAATCGGTCAGGCCATCCCAGTCGTGTATCAATAATACCAATGGAGCATTTTTTGAAGTGGAAACGTAATATCCCTGATAGAACTCACCATCTACCTGATAGAGAACATGATTGTCAGACGCGTGAGCAGAAGAGGGGAATAAACAGCATAAAATAAAAAGCAGAGTCTGTTCCATGACAGCCTCCTGTTGGTAGTTGTTGCATATTGTTTAAGTGTAGTTTGCTTACTAGAGTTTCGGCTGCCTTTAATCAAGATCCCCAAAATGGCGTATACCGACAATGTGGCCAGATATTCGTGTGGTACATTGGGTTGGTCAAGGTTTTTTTATATAGCCTGTATTGATATGTAATTTCTGCGCACCGGGAGATATAGATGTTATCTTTACTGAGGATTAAACGCCTGTTCTGGCTCATCCCAACCCTGTTTTCTTTGGTTGTACTAAGCGCTTGCTCCGAATCTGGGCCCGTTGCCGGTAAACAGAACCAGCCTGCTGCGATGGCAGAGGAAAAGGAAGTTATCGCCCTGGTAATGAAGACCCTGACTAATCCATTCTTTATTGAGATGGAGCGGGGAGCACGTGATGCTGAACGGGAGCTTGGGGTGAGGCTGGTGGTGAAAACCGCGGCCCAGGAGACATCGATTCAACAGCAGATAGGCATAGTTGAAGATCTGATCCGGGATCAGGTTGATGCGATCGTTATTGCGCCCGGCGATTCGGTTGAACTGGTGCCGGTGCTTAAGCGGGCTCAGGATGCAGGGGTTGTCGTAATTAATATCGATAACCGGTTGGATCAGGAGTTTTCCCGAGTGTCCGGGCTAACCGACGTACCGTTTATCAGCGTGGATAATGAGCAAGGGGCCTATACCGTGGTACAGGCGTTGACCCGGCCGATGACCGTACCTACCCAGATCGCAATTCTGGAAGGCATCCGGGAAGCGGGCAATGCGATAGAGCGGAAGAACGGCGCTTTAAGAGCGATCAGGTCTCAGCCACTGGCTGAACTGGTGGCGCAGGAAACCGCGCACTGGAAAATTGATGAAGCCTATGACGTGACCCGTCAGATGTTTGAACAGCACCCGCAGATCAAAGCCCTGTTCTGTGCCAACGATATGATGGCTCTGGGGGCGGTTCAATACCTGCAGGAAACCGGCCGACAGGATGTCAAAGTAGCGGGTTATGATGCCCTTGAACAGGCTCTTACCGCGGTTAAAGAGGGATCTATGGTTGCGACTATCGATCAACAGGCTGCCGAGCAGGGATACCAGGGTGTGTTGTTTGCCCACCGGGCTTTACATGGCGAACGTCAGCCCGCGGTTGTGCTGATCGATACCCGTCTGGTGACCGCTGATTCTTTGTAAAAGTTTTTCTTAGCCTGATAGTTGTAGATATATGATCAGACCACAGAAAAAAATCATCATTAAATATCTCAGTTTTCTGATGTGTATCGCGATAATTCCTATGTTGCTGATAGGTTATTTCTCTTATCAGACCTCCAGCAATACCCTGCAGCGATCTGAGGATCAATTCGTTCGTACGCTGTTGAACAGTCAATCTGAACGGTTGGATCAGCAATTGGGACAGGTCGAAAGCCTGATTGCCAATATCGCCGGTGTGGAGGAAATTACACGGGTACTGGACGACATAAATTCACCGACTAACACCTATACCCGGCTGGCGACTCAGGCCCGCATCGGCTATATCCTGAACGGCTATCTGAATCTGCAAGGATTGGTCTCTATCGATATATTTACCGAAGGTGGTGCCCATTATCATGTCGGTGATAGCCTGGATATTGAGGAGATCAACACAACGGTACGTGACCGGATTCGGGAGGCTGCCATGATTTCTGGCCAGCAGGTATATTGGGCTGGCGTGCAGCCTAATGTGAGCAAGGCATCAAGTTATAAAAAGGTTCTCACTGCGGCCCGTGTTTTCAACACTATTGATCGTGAAACCATGCGACAACGGCCAACCGCAATGCTTATGGTCAACTACAGTCTGGAGTATCTGGCGCAGCAGTTCGCGCAGTTTGAATTGATGGCGGGTAGCCAGTTAGTGCTGCTGGATCAGACCGGAAATATCATTTACAGCAACCAAACGACTCGGGTAGGACAGCCTGCCGAAGGTATTTTTGAACATCTTCTGCAGACCGACATTAAGGGGGATGGGCTAACCTGGAACCAGCAACGTTTTCTGGTGCGGGACCGGCCGATGGCAAAGTATGGCTGGCATCTGATCAGTGTCATACCGGAAGAGAGCTTGTTGGCCGGGGCTAAAAATATCCGTGAGGTCACGCTGTTGCTGTTGCTCATCGGATTTATGATGGTTGCGCTGGTGGCCTGGTATTTTAACCGGAATATACTCACCCCGATTCGCGCGATTATTGATGGCTATAAACAGCTGCAGGCTAATGCCTTTGATCCCGAACGACGTCTTACTGTCCGTAGCAGTGATGAAGTGGGCGAGCTGGTTAAAGGATTTAACAGCTTTCTAGATAACCTCGCTGCCCAGAAAGCTTCTGCGGCGGCTCTGATAGAAAGTGAACGGCGCTACGAGCTGGTGGTTAATGCCTCCCGTGAGGGGTTGTGGGACTGGAACCTGAAAACCAATAGCTTATATCTGTCACCGCGTTTTTTGACCCTGATCGGGTTAGATTCCAGTGTTGATTTTTTAAGTGACAGGACCGAGAGCTGGTTTGACCTGATTCATCCGGATGATCTGGAAATAGTGCAGCAGGAGGTCGATCAGCATATCTGCGGCAATAGCCCGCATTTCGAATGTGAGTATCGTCTGCGGCATAATGACGGTAGCTATCTTTGGGTGTTATCCCACGGTCTGGCTGAACGGGACTCAACAAATCAAGCGATTCGGATGGCAGGCTCCCTTTCTGATATCAGTGACCGCAAAGAAGCCGAACATCAGCTGCGCCATGATGCATTCCACGATAACCTGACCGGCCTGAGTAACCGCTTCTGGTTTGTCAGTTATCTGGAGAAAAAACTGAACCATATCAGCCGGCATAGTGAAGAAGTCTTTGCGGTGCTGTTCCTTGATCTCGACCAGTTTAAACTGACCAACGATATTCTGGGTCATGCTGCCGGTGATAAATTACTGATTCAGGTCGCCGGACGCCTGCAGGATTGCCTGCGCAGTAGCGATCTGTTGGCCCGGTTTGGAGGGGATGAATTCGTTATCTTGCTGGAGCACAGCGAGGACTTCCACTATATCAACGTAGCAGAGCGGATTATTGAAGCCCTGGCCAGGCCGTTTCAGATTAATGGTCAGGAAATCATGTCCGGAGCCAGTATCGGTATCACCCTGAGTATCTCCGGCTATACCGATCCGGATGAGATGCTGAGGGATGCGGATATAGCGATGTATCAGGCGAAACTGTCTGATAAGCAACGCTATATGCTGTTTGATGAGAATATGCGCAAGCTCTTGCTGACTCGTACCTCACTGGAACAGGACCTGAAAGAAGCGCTCGCGGCGAATCAGCTGGAACTGCATTACCAACCGATTATCGCGCTGGCGGATGGCAGTCTGGCAGGCTGTGAAGCTTTACTTCGCTGGCGACATAAGAGCCGGGGTATGGTCAGCCCTGATGAATTTATTGCGGTCGCCGAAACCAGCAACCTGATCAACAGTCTGGGGCAGTGGGTGCTGGAAACGGCGTGCAAGCAGATACAGCTCTGGCGGCAGTTGCCTGGGCTGGATGACTTCCGCTTGTCGATCAACCTGTCGGCACGGCAGTTTCATGATGAGCAGTTTCTCCAGGGGCTGCCGCAGACCCTGGCAGACTTTGATATCGACTGTACTGATCTGGCATTTGAAATTACCGAAACCGCCATTATCAGAGATAACAAACTAGCGGCGCGGGTTATCGGGGAGTTTAAGAAGATGGGTATAAAAGTACATCTGGATGACTTCGGTACCGGCTTTTCGTCCCTCAGCCATCTGTCAGATTTTCCGATTGATCAGATCAAAATTGACCGCTCATTCGTGATGCAATGTATCGAACACAAAAAACATGACCGGGTGGTGCGGGGTATTCTGAATATGGCTCAGGAGCTGGGTATCCACTGCACAGCCGAAGGCATTGAAACCCCGGAGCAGCTGCAGTTGCTACAGGAAAATGGCTGTGAGTATGGTCAGGGCTATCTGTTTGCCAGGCCGATGCCGGCACCAGAGATGGAGCGGGTGATTAAAAACTATCAACCGGCTTGCGTGGAGGAGGTTTAGAGGTAAGAGGGAATAAGTATTAGTTTAACCGTTGTCGTTCAATTCAATCTTACCGGGTATCGGTTCAATTTCGCATTTGGTCTGAATGGACGATGTCACGGAGCCAGGGAAGGCCGAGGATCAGAACATACAATATGTTGATCCTGTTGAAATAAGGAGAAAGGTCGTGGCAACAGCAAACAGTACTGGCCGGTGGGGTAATCTGCATGCGCACTATGCATTGCTGATGCTCGCGATTATATATGTCTTCAACTACATAGACCGGCTGGTTATCTCGATCCTGATCGAGCCGATTAAGTCTGAGTTTGGTATTACAGATACTCAGGTTGGTCTGTTATCAGGCGTCGCCTTTGCAATTTTCTATACCGCGTTCGGTTTTCCTCTTGGCCGGTTATCCGACAAAATCGGGCGCAAGCCGGTAATTGCCCTGGCCTGCATCGCCTGGAGTGCTATGACCATGCTTTGTGGCGTCGCAACCAGTTTCGCCATGTTGCTGTTGTTCCGCATCGGCGTTGCTGTTGGTGAAGCGGGGGGCACAGCGCCCTCAGTGGCGATGGTGTCAGATCTGTATCCACCGGAGAAGCGTTCCCGTGCCCTGTCCGTATTTCTGATGGGACCCAGTCTGGGCGCCCTGATCGGATTAGGCCTGGGTGGCTGGATCGCGCAGACCTACGGCTGGCGTACCGCCTTTATCGCGATAGGTGCACCCGGGGTCATACTGGGTTTGATATTTATGCTCACCGTAAAAGCACCCACACTGGTCCGCTCTGCTTCAACAGACGCAGGGCAAAACTGGCGGGCAACGCTGAGCTCGATACTGGAGACCCCCGCGTTCCTGCTGATCGTTGCTGCAGGCACCTCGGCAGCCGTGATGGGCTATGCCATCGGCACCTGGAATCCCAGCTTTCTGATCCGTTCTCACGAGCTTACCCTGCAACAGGCCGGGCTGCTGGTAGGTGTTGGCGGTGGTATTACGGCAACTATCGGCACCCTGATGTGTGGTGCTGTTACCGACCGTCTCGCGGCCCGTGATCCCGGCTGGCAGCTGGGCATTCCGCTGATCGCCTGTCTGGTGAGTATTCCATTTGGTCTGGGTTTCTATCTCTGGCCCACGGGAATCGCGTTCCATGCCGGCTCTATACCCGTTCCGCAAGCCTATCTTTTCTATCTGGGATTCAGCTTCTTCGCCACCTGGTGGGCGGTGCCTTGTTTCGGCGCCATCAGTCATCTGTTTCCGGCCAATAAACTGGCACAGGCCTCTTCGCTGTTCGTTATGGCGATGACCCTGCTTGGCGTGGGGCTGGGGCCGATCCTCGTCGGTGGCATCAGCGATTACCTGAGTGCCAGTATTGGTAGCGAAGCCCTGCGTTACGCGCTGGCCAGCTCGGTAGGCTTGTATGTAGTTACATCGCTCTGTTTGCTGGTGGCCTTGCCGCGCTATCGGCGTCAGCAGCTGGCTGTGTCGAAGCAAACTGAGGATGCCGTTAACGCAGAAGCTGAAATGGCCTGAATGGTACGGACAGGTCCTGCTTCCCGCTTGTGCTTTGAGTAGAGCCGTCAACAGAGCTGAGAGCAGGGCTTCGAATTGAGCAGCGAATGGCAACAATTAAGCTATTGGCTGGTCAGTTCGGGGTTTCTGACTGATAAAAGGCATAGCTGAACAGCAGAAAATTGAATCACAGCACAACAATTGCGCTAGTCAGACGGTATAGATCAGGAGAGATTAAGTCATTCAGGGAAGGATAACGAATACCGGTTACCCGACAGCCAGGACGATGTTCCCAGTGCCAGTGTAACCGGTGTTGCCCCGTTATTATTTTTATTAGAGGCGGTGTTGTTCACTTCGGGTCGCAGTTATTTTTATTTTGACCGTTGCTTACAAATTTTTTGTTGTTGTTATTATTATTTTTGTTGTTATTGATCTATATAGAGCAGGTGACGTGCCAGAAGTGATAAGTTGTTGATTTTTAACGGTATGTCATTTTGTTGTTACCCGGTGTGCGATCCAGAATGGTGCAAGTGTTACCTTCTGACCCAAAAGGGGTAACAGTTAGTTGGGTCGGAAGGTAACGTTGGGTGTTTTGTTACCCTGATTATGAAGTCAACTTGTAGGTTGCTTGTTCAGGAAACAATAGGGGAAAAGCTTCAGGCCTAATTTTAAATAAAGGTCCTTTTTCAGAAACCCTACCTTTAGGATTTCGCTTAATTAGGTGGTCAAGGGTGATATCTCCCCGCTCTAGCAGAAGATCAAATGCTGAGGCGATAGGTTTTCTGGTATGAAGGATTTTTGTATATGAGAAGCACTCAACACCTTGTTCTATTTCGCTTTTAGCTTCTATCCAAAACGTTTCGTTATGTTTCTCGAGGAGTTGTTTACGTAGCTCTTTAAGTGACCAGCATGCAAATTCACCACATTCGTTATTGGATGAATGTTCTGTGAGCAGCCCGTTATCATAATCGATAGCTAGGCTTAGACCTTGGCTATTGATTGTTTGGGTCGATACTGTGCAATAGAGCTTGAAGTCAGCTCCAGATTCATAGCCAAAGTGACTGAGAATTTCCCGACTACTCTTGAATTTACTGATTTCCCAGTTTGGGACCTTGGCAAAAAGCGTTTTTCTATTCTTATCCTTTCCACTGTTATTCTTTCTGTAACTTTTAAGCTCAATGCCTTTGTAATCGGGAGATTTTGAGCTGTTGGCTGCAATTCCTAATGCGGTTTCCAAAGTGAAGCCTACAGCAGTATCACCGTGACGAACTGTCCTGATTGGTCCAATAGCTGCAATTTTCTTAAGCTTATGTAATAGCTCTTTCGAAGTTTCGGTTGTGTCTGCTCGTTTCCTGCTTAAAATTTCATTTAATGCATTTGGGGTAGAGACTTGTTCAAATAAGTCTAGGCATCTAGGCGAGGGTTGTTCACATGCTTTATTGCGGGGATGGGTTCTTGAAATCTCATTTGTGAAAGTAAGATCCAACTCAATTGCTTCTTGAGTGATATTTAGTACGTAAATATGATTCTGTAGGTTAAATGTTGCGATGATATCTTTTGGCGTAGCGTGATTATTTAGCCCATAAATCCAAACTCTGGGGTCGCCTTTTTTTGTCTCAGGACGATAGAGAGACATTTTTGTTTTATATGAGCTCAAGCGGGTTAGGATCGTTGCGGGAATGACCTCTTTATATGACGGTCCTTGCTTCTGGTTGCCAAAGTCGTGTATGTCCTGTTCAAGCAAGTAGTTTCGGAATGGTATTGTGGCATCCATAATCCCTTTCTTTAGTCCCGTTTCCGTGACTTCAAGTAAAGATGTTTCGATGGATGCGTTGATAAGTAATTGAATTCTAGATCTTTCTATTTCCGTAAGGCGGCGCATATTATTCCATTAATCTATTCAACTGAATGTATCGATGATATTTGAGTCGTTGGTCTAAGTGAATGACTTACGTGCTACAAGATGCTCAGTTTGGTGAGGCGCATTCTTCAGCTAAAGAGGATAATTAGCCTGGACTTTTACAGGCGTCTGGATTAGAATAAATCCTTCAGAATTTTATCTATTGAAAGTAGAAAGGCCGACATTGAATCATATTGAGCTTTTTGCAGGTTGCGGTGGCCTAACTCTAGGGCTAGAAGCAGCTGGTTTCGAACTAGTAATGGCTAATGAGCTATCCCCAATGGCGGGAGAGACATTCGCGTACAACTTTTTCGGAGAAAACTTGAGTGCCATTGCTGATGGTACTGAGGAAATTGATGGCCAATTGAGGGTTAAGTGGCTGAGTAGCCAGTTTCAACTGGCCGATATGAAAAGCCGCATGCGGGAAAATCCTCGTGAATTCAAGCCGTTAGGTGATGGAATTTGCGACTTTAAAATGACAGAAGAGTTGAATGGAAGCCTTGTCATAGGAAGTATTGTTGAGCTGAACAAGTGGCTACAGTCTAGCCCAACTGGACAGGATAAGATTCGTGACGGTTTTGGGCGAGGAGGGGTCGACCTAGTTTCAGGCGGCCCTCCTTGTCAAAGCTTTAGTATGGCGGGATTACGTCAGAGGTCTAATGATAGGAATTCACTGCCATGGGAATTTGCTCGTTTTGTTGAGGTCGTTCAACCCCGTGTAGCAATGCTTGAGAATGTGACTGGCATCCTACGTGCTTTCACCGAGAATGGTGAAAGTTTCCATGCATGGTTTGAAGTTGCGAAGGCGTTTGCTGAGATTAACTACGTGCCATTGTGCTTGCACGTAAATGCTAAGCTAGCGGGGGTGGCTCAGAACCGTCCTCGCTTTATCATGATTGCTGTACGCCATGACGTATTTCAAAGCTTACAACCTACATTTGATGGTGTGGAGAATGACTTATTCACTCCGTCTTATACTTTCTTTCGTGACCTCACCAAAGGGAAGCCAACCCCTTACGGTTCATTGCCATATTTTGATGTTGTAAATGCCAGCCATTTCTCTTTATACGAGAAGTCTTTCTTAAGTCCTCTTGTTAACTATAGTGATAACCTTCGCTCTGTACGTGATGCTATTGATGATCTTAAGAAAAACAAGCCTGTAGAGCCTTCTCAGTATGTTGAGCAGATTAATAGCGTGTTCAGCAGGCATATCCAGAACGATGATATGCTGAACCATGAGCTCCGCCAAAATGGTAAACACGTCCAACGTCGCTTCCGTATATATCAAATACTTCAGTTGCTGGATAAGCCAATACAGAAAGAAGTGCGAAAATTCCTTAAAGGCGATATCGATACGCTTAGTACAGACTATGCCATTAAGCTTTTGGAAAATGACTACTTAACTGAGGATGATAGCTTTAAATTCTTTGAAAGCCAGCAAGAGTTGGAATGCTACCTTCGACAGCATCAAACGAAGAAGCAGACGCAGAAAGCCTTGAATGCGGACTCCCCAGCACCAGCAGCCCTTTCTATCCCCGATGATGCATGCCATTACGACCATGGTGAACTGCGTACGTTGTCAGTTCGTGAGATGGCTCGTATCCAGTCCTTTCCGGATGGCTTTGCTTTGCGCTCCAAAGTAACAACTGGTGGGCAGATGCGGAAGTTTGAGGTGCCACAGTACACACAAGTAGGCAATGCTGTACCGCCACTACTAGGCCGAGCACTGGGGCTTGTAGTTTCAGGGTTACTAGGAAGGCTAGACGCTGATAATTAACAGGTGTTAGATAGCCTAAAATGTGCTTCAAGCGAAACATATGGTATGAGTAGCGGGCTACAGCAGCTTCTCAAGTCTATTTTGAAGTTTTGCAGGGTTATCTAACTCACACTCCCAAATAACCTCTACACGCCACCCCATATCTCGCAGGTCGTGCTCGTTTCTCTTATCTCTTAACTTGTTAGCCTTAAACTTTTCCGACCAATACTTACTATTGGTTTTTGGTTTAGATGCCAGGTAGCAACCTTGATGCTGATGCCAAAAACAACCATTTACAAAAATGCAAAGTTTCCTGCCAGGTAGAACGATATCCGGCTTTCCTGGTAGGTCCTTCCTGTGAAGCCTGAAGCGAGCCCCCATCGCATGCAGCATCCGGCGAATGTCTAACTCAGGTTTAGTATCCTTACTCTTGTTGGCTTGCATGATCCGACGGCGTACATCGTCTGTGATTTCTGCCATGGTGAAGCTTTCAATGTTTTTGGTGCTTAAACTATAGCCTGTAGTTGGTATAACTAAACTGAGTCATAAGTTAGCACCGGAGGCCTCAGGGTAGCATCGCCCCAATCGAACACATTCTCCGTTCAATAAAGGAGTCACCATCTAAATATACTTCTTTTGTCTGGCGGATGAATTACTAGAAAACCCATTGATCGTGAGCGGATCTCCGGGCTTGAGATACAAGAAGGAGTGTCAGATTCAGCCAGAACTCATCCGCCTCAACATTGAGACCTTCATAGGGGAAACACTCACTGATAACAAAGTTCTATTCCAAAATATCTATAAATTCAGGAAACTCCTGGGCCACATCCAGTAGGACATGCGCAAAGCTTGACTCCAAATCATCAATACTGATAACCAAAGTGTCGATAGGTCGAGTTAATGGAATCAACAACTTCCGCCATGCTTCTCGTGCTGCAATATCATCTATATCCTCAAAGGCTTTCTCTTCCTCAATAGTTAGTCCTGTAAGCTTCCTAATAGACTTACACTCATCCCAATAAGTATCAGCATTATGTAATACAACAGTCCACCCCTCTAAGCCGCGACAGGAAGCATACTGAACAACTCTGAATTGCTTCTTTGATCGAGGGAAATCCCTTCGTGATAAGTCATCAACTCCATCCCATACTTCATAACCTTGCTGGGAGAGAAAGTTACCTATCTTACTTTGCTTATATCCATCATGCTGAATTACGCCTGACGGTGGCACACAATGGAGAAAATCTAACTCCGCATTTCCCTTTTCTTTTGCTGCCGCCAATAAATCCACATGGAGCTCGGGACGTGTAGTGTAAGGCTTCTTTAGGATAATTACCTTACCGCCACCAGCCTTATCATTTGGAGTAACTTGCCACTTAACCCCACTCAGGTCTGCAACTTTATTGATGAAGACCGCCAAGTTCCTCTTCATGCGAAGGCAGCGATTCAGAGAGATGGTTTCCCTTAACTCAGGTTGAACTCCGCATTCCCATTCAGCCCGTCCTCCCCGTATTATTTGGTCTACACCATCTGCAAGGCAGATATTTTCAGGGCTATATAAAGCCTTAAGCAACTCAATCTCTCCTTGAGGCCAATCCTGTGCCTCATCGACTATGACACAATCATAATCATACCGATCAGGATTCCCTGAGATGATCTCAGCGATATCTTCCTTGGAAATTGCTCCAGCCGTTAGCATTTCTACAGCGGCATCACAGTTCCCTTCATAGTTATCATAAGAAAGATCCTCTTCCTCAAGAAACTGCAAACGGCTGAACCAGGAGTACATAAAAGACATTACAGTCTCAACCACAATCCCACCTTCCTCTGGGTTGGACGGTATGTGTAGTAATGCAAGTAACCTTCGGATATCTGCTGCCAAGGCATGGTTATAAGTAAGTACCAAGGTTCGCAATCCCTTTTCATCAAACGCCTTCCATGCCATTTGTAGGCACATAACTGTTTTTCCTGTTCCTCCATGGCCACGTAATCGGACCATTTTTCGGCCCATGCTGGAAAGGAGGGCATCACTCTCTGGAGTGTTAACCGCTATCATGTCCATCCGCTTACGATCGAGAGCTGTAGGTACGATCGAGCAAAAGACAGGCGCTTTTAAAATAGGAGTAATTTCTGCATCCGTGCCCGAAGATAAGCTGAAGCCTTTTGCAGTCTTTCTGACTTTAGAAGCTGATGCAATTGCCGTGAAGAAGTCATTTCCATCAAATCCTGCAGCCAAGGCTCCACCAATGTTATTGAGAGACCCTAAGCCCCTCATATACACACACCTGTGTATATAAGCCCCCAAGCCTAAGTCTTTAAGGTAGTGGTTTAACGAATGTACTTGATCGATGTTTTGGTCTGTAGCACTCTTCCAACCAGTCTTGGCTCCCCTTGAATACTTAACATTGATTTTATCTCCAATGATTTGGACACTACTCTCATCGTGATCCTTTACCTCAATTGCCACAACAAAGTTCTGCACTTGAACCGGTTTTCTCATGACACGAGAGCCAACAAAGTCATAGATAACCTTTCTAGGAATAAATGCCCGCATACGGCGAAAAACCCCACAAACAACTACATCTATATCAGTTATCCTATAACCCGATATCTTTACGTTTGCTGCTACACGGATATGTTCTTGGTCAGGAGCGGACTTCTCCACCCCTGGCCATAGCCTTGAAATAGCATCTGCTATCGAAACCGCCGCGCTATACTCCCTTGTTCCTTCTTCCCCTATGACCTCAAGCATCTGGTTGCCCTATTTTCAAAATATATTGCTGTGGTCGCATCCTAAATTCGCGAATGTCTACAAAATCAACCGACAACTCAGCACCATACTTGGATTGGAGATCATACTTAGCATTTAACTGCCGATCAGTAATCAATCCTTCCCTCATATGCCACAATGGATGCCCAAGGACCAAGGCACGGCTTCCCTGATAAACAAGGGCTGGTAGGGAGTCAGCCATTTCAGCTGTAACGTCCATCTCGCTTTGCTTGCAGAGTTCAGCAAACCGATCAGCTACATCCTTGCCATTTTTCAACCACCGATCTTCAATCAAGGGTTTGCCTAGTACTAACTCAGCAACATCCAGCGCCAGCCTCCAATCTAACAGGGCATGAACCATACGATTCCCATAGTTTCTTAGGCAATCTGGGCATGAAACATCACAATCAGCATGGCTATTGGATTCCCAATCACGTCTTATAACCAAGTAGTACTCTTCCAATAGCTCCAGCAGCATTTTCTTGTCATACAATCTCCTTGTATATCCAGCTCCATTTTCTAGGGCATCCGCAAGGAACAACTGCTGTGTAACGCATTCCTGCAATCGATACCTCTGCCGGCCAATACGAATTTCCATTGGGTCGATATCCAAATACGTCGATGCTGCCATTCTCAACAATTCGCCGAATGAGGCAATGGCTGGCTCCGCCGAAGGCTGTTCTTCTACATCAAGTACCCCGTCGTATCCAACATCTGGCGCGGAAGTAATCAAGAAGCTTAGAACATCTGTTTTAAAAACAGTCCCTATAGCCCCACTCTCAAAAACGGGGCTCTTAACATACCTCTCAAGTGAATCATTGCGATAAAGGTGAGAATCGGTGACGACAACAGAGTCATAATCCTGATGGAAGTCATACATTCGACCACTATTATCGTTAACCAATGCAATAGGCTCCTGATCAGTTAATGCCACCTGAGCTATGCCAAGGTTAAGTGCATGGTCGTAGTTAGGCTGGAAAGCCAATATTGGTGGGGCAATAGTTGGGCCCCTTTGTCGCTGCCCATCATAGTCAAAGGGCTTGCTGGTGGTTCTGAACCCTTTAGGTTGGAAGAGGTTGAATATCTCAGATGGGCTCATACAGACATTACAGCTTTCGTGCTCACCACTAGCTATTGCCATGCAATCTGGATCAGTACACTTTGAAAACTTAAGTGAGGGCCCTAAGGGGGTCTTATCAGCAAAAGTTCTCCCTCCAAATGAGACCTTATGCATAAAGCCGCAGGCGGTATGTATCTGCTTATCCTTGGGGATCTCTGCACCAGGGGAAAATGCCCAGATTGCATGATCAAGAGGCCTATCACTAACAACCATATCATCAGCTGAATCCCCCCCCCTTGGCGTAAATAAGCTTCTAACTTGGGTTGGGAATCCAAACATTGGGAGTATGCCCGCAGTTGCCAAGCGCTCACTCAACTCTTCCTGAATAAACTTTTGGTCAGCTACAACACCAGAAACCACATTACAAAGCTGCTGCCTACAATAGAACTCAATATCAGAAGCTCCACTCCCTTCTCGCGGAGCGTAGGCACATAAACGAGCTACCACATCACTAACTTCGTTGGAGCTTTCTAGCCAAAACTTTAGCTTAGGCTTGTGAATGCTTTCCCACTCATTAGCCTTACCAAACGCACCATGGGTACTATCAGCACTTCGCTCAGGGGGATTGCTCAATTGATTAAAGGCCCTCCGAAGAACTTCTGCAGACACAACACGCTTAATAATTTCTGTTCTACTCAAATCTAAGTACGGCTGTGGCGGAAGGTCCCCTGTAATCCTCTCTGGATGGTTATAGTAAAAGTCATCATGGGAGCCTCCGCGACAAACAGTTAGGGCGTAAGAAAAAGACTGGCCTGCTCGACCTGCTCTACCAACCCTTTGTTGATAGTTAAACCGCTGGGGCGGCATATTTGCCATCATCACAATATTTAGTGAACCAATATCTACACCAACTTCCATTGTCGTTGTGACACTGAGGACATCAATACCTTGGACTCTTACACTCTCACCCTCTATAAAAGCCCCTTTAAAGCATCTTTGCCTCCTACGCTGCTCGCTTAGCGGCTTGGTTTGCCCTGTCAGCTCCTCAACATGAAGCCTGTGAGCAGCTTCACCAGCCAACCAACGGTAATAATCTTCATCAGAAGAGCTAACTCCTGTAAAAATACGCGACTCGCACTGAGGGGTAATACAAGCACTCAAAGGAGTATTAAGCAGTAAGGATGAGCAGTTCGTGCATCTTTTAAGGTTTCTTAAATCACTTGAGCAAATTTCTAGCTTCAATCCGGCATTATTAGAAGTCCTAAGTATCCAGTTATCAGTAATAATGCCGCCTTGCTTTAGAACATCTTTAACATTTTCAATGAACTCTGTTGCATTCCTAGATGCGCTACTAGCTACTCTTTCTAAGTATGTCTTCAAGGGCCTTGGAGCTTCAGTAGTTGAGCGATTTCTTCCGGCCCCCTGATAGTACTTTTTCTGGCCAAGGATTCTTAATGTATTGGCCAAGATACCGTGGGCAATATCATTTGCCATTCCTAGCTTACTGGTTACATCATGTTCAGGAGCTAAATACGCCACCCCCATAGACTCGAGATCTCGCCCCCCTGCATCAAAAATCGCGCCGGCTATATATTCGGACAAATACTTTCTTAGCTCCTGTTGACCGTCCTTTGCAATAGTTGGCTCGAGTGGCTCCCAGTCTCCTTCTTGTGGCGGATCATAGAATCGCCACCACGGTTCCCCATCTATGTTGCTTCTTGATACTTCTGGTCCTGCAGGGTTTATACCTAATGCTAAAAGTTGCTTCTCTACCTTCCTGAGCAACAAGGGCCAAGAAATCACGCCTGCTTTCATATGATTTGATACATACTCTTCTATTTGCTTCAGCTGGATCTCAGTCGCAACTCCTGCAGCATCTAGCATCAAGGCAGTCCATACATCAACGGAAGCCTGCTTTAGGTCATCAGCAATTGATTGTTCTTCTGACGTTAGCTCTTGCGTCGAGGAACGAGAAGCTATCTGTTTAAGACTTTCTAATGATGTGCACGAGTTACTATTTAGAACCTGAAAAAGCACTTGTCTCATCAAATCTCTAAAGTGATTGAGCTCCAAGCCTGCTGCCACGTCAGCCGCATCATCACGGCTGTCAGTAAATGCAATCATCTGAGCAGCTTTTCCATCTTCTCCCAAGAAGGAAACCGCTCGGTCAGCAATTAACTGCGTTGTGACATTAAGGCCTGTTCGTTGGGCACGGATTGGAGATTGAACCGACCCAGAGAAGAAGGACTTAAGGTTTGACTGATATCTCGCTGAGTAACACTTAGGGCACTTTTCTGGCAATGCTGCGACCGAAGAGCCTTTAGAACAAATATACATAGTACCGGCAGCATTATCGCCATGGGCTGCAGGTTGCAATAAACCAAGGCTAGGCCAGTAGGAAGCAGGAACGAAAGAAAAAGTAGCATTTTTATTAGTATCAGGGTTTTTATGGCTCCAAGATGCAAAGTCTCCAGTTATTTGATTCCCTGGCCAATACCACATGTATTTTCCATACTCGCGCTCAAAAACTAAGGTAGGGGATACATTGTTCGCCTCTGAAGACCCTGATTCCAGAAAATAACCTTCATCATCTAGCATGCCCTCTGGTGTAGGGGTGACATAACCTCCTAGGTACATCTCTCCACAATCGTAACAGTAGAGCAGCTCTAGGACTTGGCCTCCACAATTACATTTCAATGATGGAGATTTAAATAGCCTACCAATGGTTCTATTTTCGTATCTGTGCTCTTCTTCCACCTGATCACATTTAGGATTAGAGCATGCCCACATTCCTTGTATTTGACGTAAAAACATATGTGCCCGGAAGGCGGGTAGAGGCTTTTCATATGATTCAAATTTCTCGTATTTTGCTGCGTTAAAAACTGCATGGAGGGCCTCAGGGCTAAAATTATCACCCAATAATTGAGAACCTAGCTCATTAAGCCGTGCGGGCACATGCCGCCCATCAGCCAATTTACCTGCAGCTATACATGCTGCACCAATAGCGTTCCTTGGAGAAAATTCCGATATGAAATTATCTACTGCACTTTGATCATCACTATTCACCGGATCGGTAAGTGCC
The DNA here is from genome assembly GCF_050870985.1 of Amphritea sp. HPY. Lineage (NCBI taxonomy): Bacteria > Pseudomonadati > Pseudomonadota > Gammaproteobacteria > Oceanospirillales > Oceanospirillaceae > Amphritea > Amphritea sp. HPY. Next base: position 4,689,733 of record NZ_CP194015.1, read on the forward strand.
AAAACCTTTTCATGGTCTAAAGGTAATTTGGCGGTTGGCATAAGAGGATTACCAGGGAAAACATCGAATGTATCCCGGTTTACCCCAAAGAACTGTTGAAGATAGGTTCGTCCCTCTTCACCGTCCAAAGAAGCACTCGTACCAAGGCAGCGAAGTTGTGGTGAATCTGGCTCTAATCCTAATCGATGCAGGAGGTTTCGTACTACGAGGGCTACTTCTGTACCTTGAGTGCCCCTGTAGCTGTGAAGTTCATCAACAATTAATGAGAAATGATTATCTGGAGACTCTTCCAGCCACTTTCTGGTTTTTAGAAAAATCTCATCCTCATTTTCCCTCATCAACATTACGTTGAGCATCGATACGTTTGTAATCATAATGTCCGGCGGACAGTCGATCATATCCCAGCGCGTCATCATCTCGCCGCAGTAAGGATCTGAGAATTGTGCGCGCGTTTCAGGATCAGTCCCCCGCAGGCGCTCCATTTCCCGCTCAATCTCTTTAACTTCCCTTGCGACCTCTTTTATTTTTCTACGGTCTTTACTGCCTAATTCTTCAGATGGATAGTACATCCCCCCAGCGGTTGCACCGGTATAACGGCCAAAGAAAAACAATGGCGAACCATGTATTTTCTGGGCGCGAAAAGCAGCTTGTCTAAGACGAGAAATTTGATCCTCAACTAGAGCGTTTGTTGGATATAGTAGCAGTGCACGTACCGCCGGCTTGGAAGCAGCATTTTCGCAGGACCTTAGGGAATTCCATGTCTTTTCCTTATCCCATGGTTCTTTCCACCATGGGTATAAACTCGCAGGGCCACTTCCCAAACGCTCAGCTATTAGGCGTGCAATAATTGGCAACAAAAAGCTTTCTGTTTTACCTGAGCCAGTACCTGACGTAACTACAACATTTCTCTTAGTTGCTGAGTTAGGAGCCAATGAGGTAATTAAGGATTGGGCTTGGTGGAGGCGTAACTTAAAGTCTCCCCCCTTCCCAAAAATAATGCGCCCTAAGTTTTCAGCGACTTCTGGTGCAAGGCCTGCTTCTAAGCAAGCTTCATTGATCGTAACCTCAGAGGGATAAGGCAAAACAGTCTCAAGCAAAATTTCCTGAGCTGTTAAGCCTTTCTTACCAAGTAACGCTCGCCTCTCCTTCATGAGGGCTTCATCCCTCATCCAAAACGCGCTATCGTAGTACTTGTGATACGCCTCTTGGATATACGGCAATACTTCCATCGGTGTATTTTTTTCCATAACTCAGATCCCTATGAATAAAGCTTAGTAATCAAAGCTTTTGCTAACTCTTCGGAAACACCTGAAAAAGTTAGTTTCCATTCTCCTCTTTCTGGTACCAGCCCAGAACAAGATATCAGCATCCTGCGATAAAGATCAGGTGGCTCACATCCAATAATACATTCAAGGTTCCCAGTCCCTTTGTTGTAGCCGTGTAACCTAATGCCAGCATCACGGGCAGCTATAAGCTTCACAACCTCATAACCAGCCTCGTAAGATTCACCGTGCTCATTTAGATAAAAGTATCGGCGACCGGCGAAAGATGTTCTGTATCCTCCTACTCCTTTAAGAGGGTGCTTTGACCAACGCCCCGTCTTGGGATCAAAGCGCTCTATGTCACCTTGATCTTCAATATGGATTGGCCGTAGCATCTGCTTCATCTCATAGATTGAAGGCATAAAGTTATTGATAGAAGAGGCCGGTGAGTTCACTACTTTAATCTTTCTGCCGTGGGGGTCCTTAATGTTCCCCAAAAGCCCCTCTACGTCTGTAATCGTTAAATTACTCAGTTCCCAAACATAAGCAGGAGGTGCAAGCTCTTGTTTCACGACTCGATGAGAACACCCCTCCCCAGAAAGTGCAGAGGCCACCTCCTCAAGTAGTGTGTCATTCCGAAACCCAGATAAATAAACCTCTCCATTTGGGGTTGCAACTAAAGCAGGTGGGCTACATGACCAAGATACCGGCTTCCTACCATCTTCACTTAAAGTAACATCGATATATCCCAAGTCGACAAGTCTTCTAGCAAACTCTGTTATCTGCCATGGGAGCTCTACATGTGCAGATATAACTGACTCAATGGACCTCCAGCTACCCGCTCCTAGGTAGCAAATTGCATCGAGCACAATCTCTGGGCTTACATTATCTATAGATCTAGATTCAATCCTCATACCTGAAATCGAGCGTGCCTGAGCTCGGAAAATATTCTTCTTACGCTTCAATCCTCGGCCGACTCTTTTTGATAGGACAGAAGACTTGCAGTCCTTGCAGGTCATATGCTTTGCAGAATATCGATCACCGTGGCTAACACACGGTTCACACTCCCATACGTGGTAGCCTCTTAATATGCAGGACTCAGCAAACCCCTTCACAGGATCATGATTGTAGTCCCCCCAAAAATCTTCTTCCTCATGCGTAATGTCGAGGCCATGGTCAAAGTCGGTCAGAAAGCTTCCAATACCCTCTTCAGGGCCGATATGATCACCCTCAATAATCATCCCCCTTAGCAACACCGTATCGTCCTTACAGCCATTTAACGGAAGTGCGCTACTCCACCAGCCCCTTCTCTCATGGTTGAGTTTGTAACCGAGTTCTTGGGTTCGGCTTGAGTTTAGTTTTCTTGGTAATTTAGCTGATCGAAATGAAATATCTTTTTCAGCTACTTTTCGTGAATTCCTTATTGCAGCTACCGTGTAGGTTCCAGAGTCTAGATCTATCTTGCTGGACTTCAAGAAGGCTGGGTTATCTGGTTTGATCTTCTGCTCAAATTGAAGCTCTTCTTCTCCTTCTAATGCTATGTAACTCACTTCCAATTCAAGTAGGCCCTTATCATCCGAAGAAAGAATCTCCGGAGGCGCTTTCGAATGCCAAATATTAGGAGATAGCTTCAATCCCCCTGTTAACTGGATTGAAACCCCTTCTGAAAGGGGGACTATCGGTTGAAGGTTATCCTCAACACTTTCTTGTGGAGCACTTAAATACTCCACACCTTGAAAGATAATCCACTGTTCAGGTAACCCAGTAACATCCTTCGCATTGTGGGAAACAAAACCTGATCGGGCGTATTTTTCTAGATGGCTATCCACCCTAGCTTTCCAGTTTTCATGGCATAGGATGATATGGTCAGTATGGAGCGATACACGAGATACCTCGCGAAAGTATGGGCTAGATTCTAATTTAATTAGCGGTATAACCGGGCGAATATCATGCTTATAGCACCCCCGGCCATTTTCAGTGACTAATTGGAAAGGAGAGAGCATCAATGCGTCAATATTCAACTTATCAACAGGCTCGATACACTCCAAGTTGGCACCTTGGAGCGGAGATAACCATATATTGCCATTACACTTTTCAAATGCTTTGGCAGCGAGCTCGGGAGTTTTATCGCTTAGTTTCAGACTACTTTCTTCAATCCCATCATTGGAGGCACCAGCTAGGTAAAGCTTAATTCTCTTGTTTGGAAAACTTTGAATTATTGCTGTCCAGCTAAGCCTTTTGATTGAAAGGCTACTGCCATTATTCCCTTGCATATCTCCATGCCAGCACTCAAGTTCCTGAATGGCAGAGGATGCTACTCTTTCCCTCAAGTCTGGTACCGCCCAAATTTTCTTCAGCCACTCTGAAGGGCCATGGCCAGTCATCCACTCATGGATATACAATGATATTTCAGCTTCACTCAAACTTTCATGAGGCGATATGCCGAATTCCGCAAACATCCTGTGAAATCGCTTTCGATCTGCATCTCTTACAAGGGACTGTGATAAGGCAAAACTAACATACTTCCAGTTATTCACTCGTCTAGCAGTAGGCCGGCCATATTCATAGTCGTTCCACATAAGCCATCGATTGAGGGAGTTCCAGAAAGAAAGGGTATGCTTCGCCCCGAGACGGGCCTTATTCTTGCTAGCCTCATCATCAACACCAAGTATTTCAAATAAGCGCTGATAATAATTAGTTGAAGAATACTGGCTATCTTGCCGCATATGTTCAGCAGCTAATGAAAATGTTAGCAGAATAGTAGTATAAGGAGGGTAGCCTAATCGTGATTTAGCGTTCCAAGCCCTAAGACCCTTCAGATGCGTCTTATAGATATTGGAACAGGACCAATCTAGAGTTCTAGAAACAGTAGTTCCTATTAGCAATTCAATATCAGCCGCAGCGCAGTCGAGTCGCTGGGCTAGTTCGGATCTGATTTCATCCTCTAAATCTAGATAAACAGGAACTGATTCATAGCGACCATCAAAGAATACTTGATTTACTACATCATTTACCTTTCCGTATGTATATGTTTCAACCAAAACAACCCCTTTACCTTTAGCAGTCCATTGAAGATATAAGCAGTCTAGCTATTAAAACCTATTCTATCCTGCCAATAGCAGTCAACTGATGTGCCATATACAGCCTCTCAGATTGGTGGCAATGGTCAATGTGCGGTTCATTGATTGCATACCCCGCACCCAACAGAAAGTCCCGCTCGTTAGAATCGTTAGCGTTCTTAATCTGTGTTTAAGCTGGGCTTGGTGCGGTGAGTTGATTTAACTAGGGAATATTGACAGGGTATTGTTAGATTGACATTAATGTCACTCGTTAATGAATGCTATGGGCTATTAGTACCTGTGACTGACTTTAACTGAGGTCGTATACTTTGCTTTGAAATAAGTGGGGTCAGATGAAACTTATTTATGCAAAGAAAAGACTGCCTGATTGAGGGGGATTGTGCAGAGTTGAAAGTGCATGGTGGCGGGAGTGTTAGCTATAATAAATGGGGTCAGAGTAAAAGAAGAGTGGCGGGAGTATTCGCTTCTGCGCAGCTCACCCTGCGGGTCATCGCGAAGAGCAGCGATGATGTGTCGCGCAAAGAACGCGCTCGGTTCGACCCCGCTCCGCGGTTATCAACACCCTTCACACACCACGGATACACAAAAGGCAGGGGCATTGTGCAAAGCTGGAAGGTTAAGTGGCGGGAGTACTAAGGCCGTTCAGGCCTTGCCCTTCGGGTCATCGCGAAGAGCAGCGATGATGTGTCGCGCAAAGAACGCGCTCGGTTCGAACCCGCTCCGCGGTTATCAACCCCCGATCCACATTCCACGGATACAAAAAAAAGGCCACCCCGATGGGATGGCCTTTTCTTTGTATTTGGTGGAGGTGGCGGGTGTCGAACCGCTGCCTACTCTGTCCAATAAAATCAGGCAGTTATCTCTGAAGACCGTGTGGCCGTAGTGTATCTTAGTAGCAAACTTAGTAGCAAATTCTGGAATGGAGATCTTATTTCGTCAGTAACGGTTCTACTGTTGCGGTTGCTTGGGTAGTTCTACTGGTCTGTGTTCGTATAACCTCAGCCGGTCATGAGGATGCGTTAAGGATGACTTTTGGGGTGATGGAATGGATTTGAATAAGTGTCTACATGATATTGCAATAAGTAGGGGGTAGTACTGGGTGCTGAGTGATAGCTTCCCCCCGGCGTGTCTAGCCCACTTAAAGTATCTCAACGCAAGTTGCGTATCAAAAGGGTATCAGAGGAACAGTTCAAACGGTTATTTAAAAACGTGACTCCGTAGGTATCCCTATACACTGAAAAGAAAATTTTTTACGGTCTTGGTAATCAATACTGATATATATCTGTTCGTCACCACAGAGCTGACCTTTGGTCGTCACATATCACTAAATTATGATGTAATCCCTTAAATAGAGGTTTTAGTAGCACTAATTATCTTAACGATTTTACCTGCAGCACTGCTGCTTACTAAATGCTTTCCAAGAATGTTGTTATAAAAATATTACTGAAAGTCCGATATTAAACATAAATGTTACTGCAAGTAAGATATTCGTATTAAATGAAACTTTCAGTACGATATTTTATATAAAAATCACTGATGGTGATGTTTTGATGTGATCGTATTGTGATGGCTGTTTTTGTTGTAAGATATTTCTTGACTGTTTGATTTGTAAGGCTTAGGTTAGTGTGTAAATATCAAGGAGAAGTGTTATGAGTAGCGTTATGAACGACTCGGACATATATAAAGGATTGCTTAAGTTTATTATAACAGATGACAAGATAAGATATATTACTGAGTTAATGGTTGCCATTGATATTGAAAATGGAAAGATCTGGCCTAGTTCCAGACAGCACATGCTAGAGATTTTAAGAGATACAATTTTTGAAAATATGGCATATAGTGATTCTGATTTATATGACATAATAATGGAAAAAGTTAAAGGCACACCTTCTGAAAAGCTAGACAAACTACTTCGCTTTGATGATCTTGATTTGCTTTTAAAGAAGTTTGATCATCAAGATAGCTTATTCCCAAAAAAGGAAAAAGAGCCAACTCCTGATAGAAGAAGCTTTCGCACAGAATCCGACATATCAAAATTATTGTCTTTAGCAACGGATGAACAAATAGATATAATAAACAGAGTAAACAGTGATAATAGATCTATTACTTTGCAGGGCTATGCTGGCTGCGGAAAGACTACTGCGATAGAGCAAATATTTTACTCAAACCCATCAAGGCAGAATGATACGTTATTTACCGCATTTAATAGGTCAATAGTTAGATCTGTTACGTATAGAAATGAACACTTAGAAGCAAAGACATTTGATTCCCTTGGGTGCAAGTTCGGATTAAAGCGCTCACCCTGGATCGGTGAAGATCTAACAGTAGAACATATTGATTATACTAAGCTATCAGAAATTCTTGGTATTAAAGGATCTACAGAAATTACTGGCCATCCATCTATAAAGGGCAACAAAATAAGTAGGCTATGCTATTCAATAGTTGAGTCATACTGTAATAGCTCCCTGAACAGCCTCGATATCTCTCTCGTTCCAAAGGAAATAACAGGCATTGACGCTAGACTAGAAATTCTTCACCTGTCAAATAACTTATGGTCAATAATGATAGCCACTCCTGACTTATTTGGTGTTCCAGTTATAAGACCTTCTTTTGTAACTAAACACTGGAGTTTGATGGGGGGGAGGCTGCCTAGGAAATACTCACGAGTGTTTTTAGATGAGGCGCAAGATGTTAACCCTGCTTTTTCTGAAATAATTAATCGATCTACAAACGCTCAAGTAATATCAGCTGGAGACCACTTCCAACAACTGTATACATGGCGTGGGGCTATTAATGCCATGAAAAACTCACAAAATGAATTGTCTGTCACTAAAACATTTAGGTTTGGTCAATCCATAGCAGAGCTTTCAAACAAGATATTATCTAAGACTATGGAGCCACCTACTGATAAAATATCTCCCTTTAATGAAAATCATATTTCTGAAATAAAGTCTTATAATTCCATACCAGATGAGTGTGATATAATTCTAACGAGAACTAGAGCTGAAGCTTTTTATCTTGCAAGAACGCTGTCAAATAATAATCATTCGTTCTATCTAAATGTTGATATTAGCGAATGGAGAGACCTTATTAAAAGCTCTCTTGATCTTTATAATGGGGTTTCTGGAAGAAAGCACCCTAGAATTAGTTTTTTTGAGGATTGGTTTCAACTTGAATCATATGCTGAAACATCTATGGATAGTGATTTGTTAACATGCATAAATATTGTTAAGAGCTGCCACGCGACATTGGACGATGACTTAAAAAAGATTATAAATTTAAATCAGGCGCGTGAAGAAGATGCTAAAATAATATTATCTACGACCCATAGAATAAAAGGCAGAGACTGGAATAATGTAGCTATACATACTGACTTTACTAAATCAATATTTAGAGCAAAAAATGATGATGCAAGGTTGGATGATGAGCTCAAGATTTTGTATGTGGCAATTACTCGGGCCAAGAAAAAACTCTTTTTACCTGAGGGCCTTCTCGAAGAATTAAACAGCCTATCAATTGAATGAATGGTGATTTTTTTGGACCCGGTAGTTTCTTTTATAAAGATTAGCTGAGGTACCTGCTAATAGAATAACACCAAGGCTAAGCAGTGTATAAACCATCTGAAGAATTGTCCTTGAAACTGCTTCTGTTACAATTTTGTGAAGCCCTATACCGGTATTGGTTTGCCTGAGGTTCCCCCATAGGGGGGCTTCATCTGCCCCTGAAACAACAATAGCCCTCCCCCTATAATCTCCCCAGTTTTATACATATATTGACCTGAAAATGGCTGTTTTTGACCATCGCTGAAACCCGCATGGTTACTGGGTTTCTCTTTAGTGACCACACTAGGAATACCAGCGCGCCGAAAATACCCCTTAGATTACCCTACTGAATCACACATAAATCAGCACCAAATTGATCCATTAATTACCTGTTGATTAGCCAGGAATTACCTGTTTTTAGTGATTTATGAAACCCCCGTGGTTACTGGGCTAGCGAATAGGGCCTCTACTAGGAATACCAACGTCTCCAAAAGCACCTCTATTTATTATCAATAAGGTACACCTCTGTGATTGGTGATAAACATACCTGAATTGGCTATCAATAGGGTTGATATGATAGATATGATATGAAACTATCACAGCATCGATACTCTACTGATAGGCATCATCGACATGAAAGTATACGGATATGCACGGGTAAGTACTGAAGATCAGGATCTGACTATTCAACGGGAAGCTCTGTTAGCTGCAGGGTGTGATGTGGTCAGGGAAGAGAAGGTATCTGGTCAGGCTTCTACAGATGATCGAAAGGAATTATCCACTCTGCTGGAGTTTCTCCGAAAAGGGGACTGTCTGGTGGTTACCCGAATAGATCGCTTGGCACGTAGCGTAAAGCATCTACAGGATATTGTTCACCAGCTGAAAGAGAAGGGCGTATCGTTACGTGCTACAGAGCAGCAGGTCGATACCAGTACAGCAGCCGGTAAAGCCTTCTTCGATATGCTGGGGGTGTTTGCTGAGTTCGAAACTAACCTGCGTAAAGAGCGTCAGGCTGAAGGTATCGCTAAGGCCAAGCTGAAAGGTGTTTACAAAGGCCGTAAGCCTACTGCCCAAGAGAAGTCTGATGAAGTGCTGCAGTTGATCGGTGAAGGGCTTAAGCGTCAGGAGGTTGCTGATCAGCTAGGGATAGGCATTGCCAGTGTTTATAGGATTCTGAAGAGTAATAAGCCTGCTACGGTATAACAACAGTGCATCTGTAGATGGCTGCTGAAGGGTAATAATATAGTGGTCACTAACCAGAAAGCTCTTTAGTCTACCTCCTAGGAACACACAAACATTTTTACCCTCTGATCTGCATCTGATCAACCAATCCAATTGAACATATCTGCGTTATCTACACGGCTCATCTGCTGTGGGCTTCCGCACGTCTGCTCTTTATTAACTCTTTCCTCCATCCGTTTCAGGGGGGAAGTAACTCCCATTAACCAACACCACAACTGTCATAACTAACCAATAGGAAAACCACCACGACATGACTAAACAAGAACCAAAGAAACAGTACCTGACACGTAAAGCGATAAGCCAGCGGATAGGTCTGACTGAAAGCTCTGTAGAAACTCTTCGAGATATCAAGAAGGTCTTAAAGGCGTTCACTAAAAAGGACCACAGCAGGGCTTTGCTGATCCGGAGAGCCGTTGAGGTCTACGCTGAGTACCTGCTGGAGCAATACCATAAAGGCCTTCTATCTTCTGAGACGTATTACATAGAAGAGCTGACAGGCATCAGGGGTCGACCACCGAAAGTTTCCGCTGCTGAAGGCGAAACCTCCAAAGCAACACAAGGGGGGATATAGCTATATTGAATCTTAGATGGGTCATCGTATCCCTTACCCTAGAAATCCTCCTATATCCCCCTTTGTATCAAGTGACAGGGCTACTGATAGTCCTGCACGTAGCAACTCCGTTCGACCAATAACAACAATAATAATAACTATAAGAAGAATAACTACTCATCATGATTACACCGACCGAATGCCCCAAATGGGAAAGCTGCTCTGCGCCTGTCTGTCCACTAAACCGTTCTGGCAAACACCTGAAGGATGAACCGATCTGCTTCTATGCAATGGAACTGGTTAAACCTAATGCCTATCTCCGATTTACAGAACACGACCTGGACTGGTTACACGAAGGACTAAAACCCAATCTTAACTGGCTTCATGATCAATCATCTGATCTTCGAAAGAGGCTGTTTAAAGCTTCACTGACACGCCCAAGACTGATCGTTTAACCAATTAAAAAAAACTGCTGTGTTACCTGCAATAGGCGACACAGACCCAATAACCAATTTTGTACTTAGTATGGAGGAGGTGGTCTTAGGATCTCTCTCTGAAGATGGAACTGAGGTATATCTATAGATAACTATGATAGGTGATATTAGATGGATACCTATACCAGTACCTAGGAATATCCAGAAGATAACCTCTAGGTGTCTGCTAGTGGATCTACTACAGATTACCTTAGATATTCCCTGTGATATTCCTATTGATACCTCCTATAGATACATCTCACCGGTACATCTATACCACCACCAGAGATATCTATAGACCTCTCCGGAACCCCTCTCTCCATACTAAGTACGTTTTTACTGAACGACTTTAAATACTAATGATTAATACAATAATAACTAACGATATTTACCTGTCCCAGCAGATGTCTCTGGATTTGGACGATGCACTGTCCATGAACTTTAACGTACGACCTGTCCACGATGATCTCTTACGGTTAGCTGAAGAACTGGTCGCTGAATTAAACCCTAAAGGATTAACCACTTTAAAGACTCAGCAGGCTCTTGAGGCGATGAACATGGTGATTGCTAACCTGTACTTGTGCTATCAGCATTGGAGGTTTCTTGGCGCAGTCTGTGGGCATATTCCATGGCTTAGCTTTAGCCGTAACAAGAATAAATACGGTATAAAAGAACGGTACAGGAGGCCTGAGATTACTTATCGGACTGTAGTTGATAAGACGGTAAATCCTTTGATGATGGCAGGCCTTCTGTATGAAGTGCCGGGCTCCTTTAACAAAGTAACAGGCTCCGGTAGACAAGGCCGATTAGGCTTTGAAGGTATGCGCTTAACGTCTGAGTTTGAGGATGTTTTCGTCAGCTCCCAGTTGCTGCATAAGTCTGCGGTAGAGCTTCTACCTGATGCTGAAGTGCTGATTCTAAAGGATCACGAAGGGAATCTGATTGACTATGAAGATACCTCAGAAACTAATGCTACCCGTTTCAACCTTATAGAAGGCAATGCTCTCTTGGCTGCGCAGTCGATTACTCTGAACGGTCAGCAGTTAAGCCCTATGCATATGCGTAGAATCTTCAATAACGAAAGCTGGGAACAGGGTGGTCGATACTATTGCCATGCCTGGCAGAATCTTCCAAAGGATGACCGTAAGCAGCTCAAGATTAACGGTAGCGTTACTGTTGAACGGGACTTCAGTGGTCTGCACATGAATATGGCGTATGCGATGGCTACCGGATCAATCTGTCCGACCTATCCCTACGATTATAGTGACTATGGATTAGACCTGCATACGTTCAAGCCATTAATGAAGGCTGCTACGTTGATTGGCTATAACTGCAATACTACAAAGCAGGCCAAGGGTGCTATCAACAAAGAAATCAATGAATTGCCTGAAGAGCTGAGAACGCAGGTCTCTGGTGAAACGGTACTGCAGATGATCCAGGAAAAACACGAACCGATCTCCCTGTTCTTCTGCACAGGCTTCGGTCTGACTCTCCAATACGCTGACTCCCAACTTACCTCCTCCATTCTGGGTCAGTGCATGCGTGATGGTGTGGTAGCTTTGCCCGTGCATGACTCCTATATCGTGCCTGTAGAGCATGACGATTACATTCAAGGGTTGATGGGAGATGTCTTTAGGCAGGCATACGGATGCGAGATCGGCGTTGAGTAAGGCTGATTCCTAGGGGGATATAGCTACATAAAGCCTTAGGTGTACCGATGGTCTTCTTAGTGGCTATGTATTTCTATATTCCCCAATGAAGGGCCTGAAGAGGAATGTGGTACCTGCATCCGACACGAATCTTCCGCTCTAGCACTAGTGCTTAAAACAATTACGAGCATTTTATAATCAGTATTCAAGCCTTCGCTCATCCTTTTAGTTGCTCTGTGGGAAACCAGCCCCTCTCAGTGTTTCAGCAATTTGATTAATCGTAATATGTAGCGACTTTTGGTCAGCTATATCGACGAACTGGACGATTAAGCCACAACCTATGAGCCCTGCACCAACATGAGGAAGATCTTGGTCTACCTGAAAGGATTCCTTTGGATCAGGGGTTTCAGCTTCTAACCAACTGCTATACCAGTTGTTATTTTGGTCTGTTATCGGGCGATACGCATATATTTCTATGCGACTTTCCGTAGATTCTGGTGGCGCTATTGAAAGAGGATCAGGCTCAATACGACCAACGCCCTCTTCATAGAATACAGAATCCGTTATCACCCGAATTTCTAATAACCATTCCTCCACTGACTGTTTGTTGGCGTCCTTTGCGTTGGTGAATACAAGGCAAGTTTCAAACAGCGGCACCATGTCCCACGCCCACCGAGATAATGGATTTGTTGTAAGATTTCCCAGACGGCTGAAATGCGCAGGTTCCCATACATAAAACTTAACGCCCAATCCATCAGCAATCGCTTTCACCGAATCTTGAATTCTCTGGTAATATGCCACCAGCAACCGCTGAGACTTACGCACTTCCAGCATCAGTTCATCCATTACATTCTCTTCCATTTTTCAAAGCATTTAGGTGCTAAGTTAACTGAATAACCGGTAATATCATCCCAGTTCCTTTCAGAGGAGAGAGGAGTTTCTCGCTCCCAGTCAAATATTAAATTTTGATTTATGCTACAACCGTTTAATAGGTCCTGTAACAGGTGATTTAGCCCATCCATACATCGATATTCCCGAATGCCGTATAATTCACAAGATTCGATCATATCGTTAATAATCCGAGATTCTTCATTGTCACTGTCAAGATTGAGTGCTAACTCTTTCAATACCTTGTAGAACTGTTGCCAGCTTGTCCCCTTAACCCATACAGAAGAAGGGATGTTTTGTAACTGACTAGACAAAATGTCAGTAACCTCTTTCGGGTTGTCGCCTAGCCCTCCCAATGCAAGGAATAGTAACGGTTTCTCTGTTGAAATATTTTCAAAAAAAGCATCAAGTTCCTGCTGCCACTGTCGGCTATTCTGAGTAATACCACCAGGCCTCTTAACCTCAACCAATAGTTCACAATGCTCGAATCTCATAAGCACATCGGGTTCGACTTCTCGACCTTCAAGCCTCCAACGAGGCCAAAACTCAAGTTCGACAATACGACCAAACCCTGGATAAAAATCAGGAAATAGTTGGATTAAAAGTTGATTAGATGTTGGCTCTCGCAGATAGCTTAACCGGCTAAAAATAGCCGCAGAGAGAAGATCTTCGCGTTCCTGGAATAGAGAACGCCAACTTTTGTTCACTCCATTTATATCAACTCTACCCGCCTTTCCTTGCAGTATTGCGCGTAACATGCCGGTTCCCTATATTTTGATTCAAAATACGCTGACTTGATAGATCAGGCTTCTAACTGAAGTTTAAGTTGAAGCTTTGCAAAAGCTCTATTGTACAAACCATGGGCTAGCGGTCGCTATGAGCCAATGAGAGTCTAACTTTAGTTTCTGAACCTTTAACCGCAATTGGTTTAAATCAGATGTAATGCCTGCTCTGAAAGATAACTTTGTTGTCATTGCTGTTGTAAGATTCTGGGATAGGTTAGATAACCTTCATCTAACGCTATCCCTCCACGTCCTGCAGTACAGAGCGATGAGGCAAGAATATCCCCACACAGTTACCCACAGAATATGTGCATAACTGATCTTGAAGACTTGTTGTGAATATGTCGAGTTTGCAGGATGTATTGTTACTAATAAATAGTTACTTCTGTAGCTTTGAATCTATAAGCGGTCATGTTTGTATTCATAGGCGCAGCTTTATCTGCTTGAGCAATTACATAGTACTGCCCTCCCGGGGAGAAATATCCAGTAGGCTTTGCTTGTAATTTTGCTAAAACGGCTTCTCCTTGATACAAGGCTCCATGGAATGATAAGTCACCAATATTCCTGTTTCCTGTGTACTTCACTAAGAAGCGCCATTGCGTTTGTGATAGCTGCTCTATATCAACCACTTCAAGTAACCCATTAACAGCTTTTATATTAGCTATTCGATTCGACTGTCTTTGTTCTTCAGCCTTGGCCTCTAAGTGCTGTGTATATGACTGTAGGCTAGCTGATAATAGTGAAGCGAGCCCCCCACCTTGTCCAGCTTCAGGTCCATTGTCTTCTTGATATGCAAACAACGAATTACTCTTCAGGATAGACTGGTGGTTTGGATTTATATTTCCGGCTTTGTAATATTGGCTGACTTGTTCTGCTACCGACTTTGTTTGTGCTGCACGTTCAGAATACACGGGATGATCTACGAACATATCCGAGCGATCACCAGATTTCTTATAGAACCTATTCCACACACGGTGTGCTCCGTAAGGATCAAATCCAGCCAGAGCTGAATATAGAATTCCTATTTTGTCTGCTTCTTCCTCACCTTCGTGTGTAAAGGCCGTTTTAAATGAGCTGCGCTGACTTGAGTTGGATCCCATCAAAGATGCTAAGTTATGATGGCCGCTAGACTCTCCAATATGATTTGCTGCTACGTGAGCAAATTCATGACCAATAACAGCAGCAAGTTCAGAATCATCTGACAGCTCATTCATCAGCCCTATATGAACAACTACATACGTGCCACCATTTACAGAGGCATTAAACGATTGCTCTGGTATCAGTAAAACCTGCCACCGTTCATCCTTTAAGTGGCTTACAGATTGAATTCTGTCGAAAACTCTAACGAGCCTTGCATACGCTTTCGCATCTAAACTAGCGTTATACTTTAAGCCTTTTTCGTCGGCATTCGCTATTGCTGCTTCGATGAATGCATTTCCTTTTTTAATTTGCTCTTCCCGAGAGCTAGATACAGTGCGCTTTCCAGTTATTTTGTCTTTTTGAGTAAAAGACTCTGATACAGAATACAAGCCTTGATCAATTGCCTGCATTGCTTCACAACCCGTTAGAGCTAGAAGAGTCAACACAATAAAAGCCAACCTCATTAACTACTCCTTGAATTCGTTGATACTGCTTTTTAAAGAAATATATAGATATGTTACAGAGCTAAAACTCTCGCTGAAGTCCCTAGCAGTCATGGAATTCACTTCTAGGTAATGTTGTTACTTTCATTCCTGATGGTTTAGAAGCATTGTCATAATTCAGTCAAATAAGGCCCCATAAGGAGCCTTGGTAGCATCAACAGCCGCGATAATGGCCAGAAACGAAAGTACCATCTTTGCGATAGTATCCATTAATCCACTGACACTTAGTATCCGCTTGGGCTGGTATTGAAGAGAAACCTTGCGTGGATTGATCTTGAGCTGCGACAGGCAGTGAAGTAAAGAGAGCTACAGATAATATCAGTAGTAATTTTTTCATTATATTGTCCTTCTTCTTATCGATTAATATCCTAAGCCAAACGATATAAAGCGAAGAGAAGTGGTGATATAGGAAATAGTCCTAGTTTCAGCCATTTAGTCTGGATTAACCTGATTGACTACTCATTCTGGGTTTTATTGTTTATCTGAACAGCTGCATAATTCTTATATCAGCTTTAGCAAATCCGTCCGTAGGTTCTTCAAAGCAGTCTGTTCACCGTACTGGTCAGCAATGGATTCCCTACTACAGCCCTGAAGCTCTTTGATACGCGGTTCAGGCACATCGACATTCTTCAACATGGTACGAAGCGTGTGCCTCAGCCAATGAGGTGTCTGGCACTCTAATCTCTTCATGACCTTACGCATCGCAGCAGATGTCCGCAGACGTTTCAGACTTATCCTCCATTCCGGGTCAGTGCATGCGTGATGGTGTGGTGGCTTTGCCCGTGCATGACTCCTATATCGTGCTGGTAGAGCATGATGATTACATTCAAGGGTTGATGGGAGATGTCTTTAGGTAAAAGTGCTGATACGAGATTGGTGTAGAGTAAATATTAACAATGAGGGCTACTTAGGTTTAGTCTAGGGGGCTGTTCCTGTTGCATAGCAGCAAGATCGATATTACTCTGATCACGCCTCAAAGGCGCTTTTTTTAGTTTTATGTGGTCTTTTTTTTGGTTTGTTTTTTACGTGATTGAAGTTTTATAAATGGATTGTAGATAATGGAATTTGAAGATCGACTAAAAAGTCTAAATGATATGGGAGTTAGTGGGCGCTACATGACCGAAGCTTTTATATTGAATTTGCTTCGAAAATATATAGAAAATCAAGGGAAAGAGTTTGTAGAGAATCTTAAGGTTTCGAGTTACTTAACAGATAAGGTGACTAAAACTATAGCGTTTTTTGATGCTTTTGCCCCTGAAGGTTTTGATGATTTTGCAGAGCCTACTTATATTGAAGTGACATCGTCAGTTAGTTTTGAAAAGCTTGATAGTTTAGGTGATATGTTTGAAAGGGTGGTTTCTGATGGCCTTCCTGCTAGGCTGTTAATACTTGTAACTAAGTCGTACGATGAAGAATTTTTAACAAGATGTCGTGATTATTTTGATGCGCTGAATATTGCTGTTAGTATTTGGGGGGTTAATAGAATACAAGCTATAGCCGATAGTCTAGTTGATGATGTTAATGAGATTGGTAATAAGTTATTTCACTTAAGGCTAGAGTCTGCTTTTAATAAAGATTCTGAAGACTGGAAGGATAAAAGAGATGATGTTATAAGAGATGTAAGTACTTCATATGGAACGGGTCAGTTCTCTCTTTTTCTTGGGGCAGGAGTTTCGAGTAGTGCAGGTTTGCCTGATTGGGATACATTACTAAATTCATTATTTGTATCCTTATTAACATCCGAGCTGGATCAGCATAGAAAAATAGAGAAGGCAGAGATATCTAGCATTGTAAAAAGACTTCGCGACGTAGACGAACCATCTGCGTTAATGTCGGCCAGATACATTAGGAAAGGGATGTCCAGCAGTGGCTCAGTTGAACAGAATACATTTATCAATGAGGTTACAGAACAGTTATATAGTTTGAGGGATCAAAGGTTTTCTCTAGAATCACCTCTAATAAAATCAATTGCTGATATGTGTATGCCTGGAAGAACTGGTGCGAAGGTTAAATCAGTAATTACTTATAATTTTGATGATTTAGTTGAAAGGCAGCTGAATAATAAAGGAGTTGTCCATAAAAGTATATTTGAAGAAGTAGAGGTGCCTAGCCCCGAAGAACTTCCTGTGTATCATGTTCATGGTTACCTTCCTGAAGATAGATCTGCTTATAATAATCTTGATCGTAGTACATTGGTTTTTTCAGAGGAAGGTTATCATAAAATATATGGGGACTCATACCACTGGTCGAACTTGGTTCAGTTAAATAACCTTAAAGAATCTACCTGTATGATGATAGGGTTATCATTAACAGATCCAAATTTGAGAAGGTTGTTGGAGATTTCTGCTCGTTCAATAGAAAAGCCTAAACATTATGCTTTTATGCAGAGGATTGATATCGATTACTTTAGTAAGGAAGGCTCTAAGAAGATTGTTAATGCTCCTTTGTCAACAATAAAAACTTTTTTGGATAGGCATCATATTCTTAACGAAGAGGTTTTAAAGGAACTTGGTGTTAATGTTATATGGTATGAGAGCTATGATGAAATACCGAGGATAATTAATAAAATCCATAGGTATAGCTGATTTTTTTTGAAGGGCGTAAGGTCACGTTGTGACGAAAAGTTACAGGGGTGTTATTTTACTCCAATTAACTACAGTTGTTGTGTTACGCCCCCCTATTTGTAAGCCAGATAGTCCCTCGTACGGTTACCCTGCGATAGTGAGAATAACCCTACGATTATGACTCTATTAAAATGCCACCTGATTTATCGCCTTTGCCAATAACTTGATATCGGTTGATCCATACCGGTCATGAGTTTCGCTCTGTGTTGCATGACCCATGATACGTTTGATGACGTAGTCTTCAGTGCTTAGACCGCGTAGCTTATCGGCCATCGTGTGTCGGTACGAATGAAAGGTCTTGCCATCCTCAACACCTGCTTTCTTTTTGGCCCGACTGAACCACTTCGATACATTGTGACTGTACTTACCGTCGGTTTTATATAGTTCAGGGAATATAAGTCCATCCGGAGCTTGTTGATCGGCTTTCGTTAGGTAGTCAATGAACCCTGCTTCAATCAGGTGTGGGTGCAGAGGGATAACACGCGGGCTTTGCTGGTTCTTTAGGTGCTGATCCGGGCGTGAGGCGTTGATATCAATGAAATGGATTCCCTCGACCTCTTTTATATCCCCTGTATGCAGCTGGCAGAGTTCTTCCAGTCTGGCCCCAGTGTACATGCCCAGACGAGGTAGCCAGAACTGATGCGGTTTCTTCGCTGAGAGCTTGTTAATCTGGGAATGCTTCAGAATGCTAGTGACATCAGCATCATTCAGCGGGGAGCGTTCATCGCGGGTGTTATGTTTTCGCTTCGGGATCATGCCTTTGGCTGGGTTCTCTGCGATAAAACCGTTACGTTGGCACCAGTCTAAGAATGATGAGATCAGATTCAGGTACTTTTTAATGCTGGTGGGACTGATGTAATTGTCACTGATGCCTGAATCAACAATTTCCTGGATGCCTAGCCCGGTAAAGCGCTTATCTTTAGTGATGTTCTTTGGCAGGCGGGCCAGTGTTTCTTTCACCTTTAGGATATCAGCCTTGCTGATGGTTGATACGGACTTGTCACCGATAAAGCCGATTAAGAGCTTTAGGGCGTAACGGTGTTCGTGCTGAGTCTTCTCTACCCAGTCTTTATTCAGTAGCTTTTCTGAAGCGTAGGTTTCGAAAGTCGTCGACATCAGGGCATCACAATAGGCGTCATCATCGACCCCAGCGGTTGATGTGGTGTTGGATGTTGGAATCTTACCTTTATATAGCTGGGTCTGATGCTCTATCGCCTCAATGCGGGCTTTGGCCAGTTCGTAGGCTAACTGCTGAACATCAGTTGGTGCGTGTGATTCTTTACTCAGGAGTTCAGCTGCTTCTTCTGTCAGGTCAGCGTAGTTATTCAGTGCAAATCGTTCACGCAGGTCGCTTAGTAGCAGCTCTATCGATGTCAGCTGTTCTTCGTGCGCGCTGAGAGTAATGACGCTGGCAGTCGCTTTGTCCTCTTCCATGGACATCAGGTGACGGGTCTTCCAGTGTTGAGCAATGCGCTTCAGGTCAGCTTTAGTGAACTGGGTGCCCATAGCAGTCTCCAAGGTACGTTTCAGTGTTAACGCCATCCCTGTGCTGATATGTTTTGCTTTATGCATGTCGCTGATATGTAAGGGCAGTTGCAGTTCATTACAACCCACTGCGGATCGAAAACGTGCGGGTATCTGGTAACGGAAATAGAAGCCTGAAGGACGTCGAAGCAGGTATGAGGGTGTGCGTAGATGGGTCATGACACTGAAACCTTAGTAGCAAACTTAGTAGCAAATTGGTTTCAGAGAGAGCTGTAGACAGCAAAAAGCCCCGGAATACGGGGCCTTTACAGTGTTTGGTGGAGGTGGCGGGTGTCGAACCCGCGTCCGCCAATCCTCTGCCTCTAGATCTACATGTTTAGACACTTCTACTGAGTTAACCCACCACGGCCCGAAGGTCAGGGCGTTTAGGGCGAGCCTCTTTAAGTTTTAACCGTTCCGCTTGAGACAAAGCTTCCGGGCGATTCTATCTCGAATGACACTGCAAAATCCTCTAGTTATAGACACCTGAAGGAGCAGCGCAAGCTGACTTATGCAGCTAGAGCGTAGTTATCGTCGTTTGCAACTATAACTGTGTAGTAATTGATTTACGTGATTCACTACACTCACGACATGCACCAAAGGGTTCGTAATCAGCGTCGAAGCCAAGTCACCCCCGTAGTATTTCCGACAACAGAGTAACGCGGTAGTTCTCTGAAGCAGGCGGCCATTATAGCCGTTATGACAAAACTTACATCAACATTTCTGCTGATTTGAAAAGAAAGTGTAAAAAAGACGCTTACTTGGCGGCCATCAGGCGTTGCTTCTGGCGGTTCCAGTCGCGATCTTTTTCTGTATCCCGTTTATCGTGCTGCTTTTTACCTTTAGCCAGTGCAATTTCACACTTAACCTTGTCGTTCTTCCAGTACAGGGAGAGGGCGATACAGGTATAGCCTTTGGCCTGGGTAGCGCCGATAAGCTGATCGATCTCACGCCGGTTCAGCAGCAGTTTGCGCTGGCGGGTGGGGTCGGCCACAACGTGGGTACAGGCGGTTTTCAGTGGTGTGAAGTGGGCGCCGGCAAGCCAGGCTTCGCCGTTATGCAGAATCACGTAGGAATCCACAAGCTGGGCGCGGCCATCGCGCAGACTTTTCACTTCCCATCCGGCCAGGGCTAATCCGGCTTCGAACTTAGTATCGATGTGATACTCGTGTCGGGCCTTTTTGTTCTGACAGATGGTGTTACTACTGGTTTTTGCTTTCTTCTTTGCCATGGGCCGGGATTATATAGATATGCAGGGAAAGAGGCTACGCCGATTTAGGAATCTGTCTTAAAGACGCAGACTGAATATAGATATACTATTTTGTTTCAGGTCCCTTGATGCAGACCGTTGTATTTGGCGGGCAAAACCCGGAAAATCCACAATCCGAAATTTGTGCTTATTTTAAGAGATTTTAATGAAAGATCGTCAAAATATTCATGGTTCCTGGGCGAACCGCTGGATCTTTATCCTGGCAGCAACTGGTTCCGCTGTCGGCCTTGGTAACATCTGGAAGTTTCCATACATCGCGGGTGAGAACGGCGGTGGTGCTTTTGTGCTGGTGTACCTGGCGTTTATTCTGGCGGTTGGTGTGCCGATTATGATGGCCGAGGTGCTGGTTGGCCGTCGTGGCCGGCAGAGCCCGATCAACTCCATGCGAGAAGTAGCCATTGAGTCTGAACATTCTCCGAAGTGGGCTTTAGTCGGATGGGTCGGTGCACTGGCCGGTTTCCTGATCTTCTCCTTCTATTCGGTGGTGGCCGGTTGGGTGCTGGCTTATGTTGCCGGTATGGCGAATGGCGACTTCCTGGATATCGGTAGTGAGCAGGCGGGCAAGGCGTTTAATGATCTGCTGGCAGATCCACAGGCGCTGGTGATCTGGCACACGGTGTTCGTCATTCTGGTTATGACCGTGGTGATGGGCGGTGTTAATAAGGGGCTGGAGCGTGCGACCCGCATCATGATGCCGGCACTGTTTGTGCTGTTGACGGTGTTGCTGGGCTATTCCATGACTACCGGTTCGTTTGGTGCCGGTGTGGATTTCCTGTTCCACTTTGATCCGTCTGAGCTGTCCTGGGATGCAGTGCTGGTGGCGCTTGGCCACTCTTTCTTTACCTTGTCACTGGGTATGGGCGCGATTATGGCGTACGGCTCTTACATGCCGAAGGATGCGTCTATCGGTGGTACTGTGCTGACCATTGCTGCGCTGGATACTCTCGTCGCGCTGATTGCGGGTCTGGCGATCTTCCCTATTGTGTTTGCTAACTCGCTGGATCCTGGTGCGGGTCCTGGCCTGATGTTTATTACGCTGCCGGTGGCCTTTGGTCAGATGCCAGGCGGTCAGATCTTCGGCTTCCTGTTCTTCGTACTGGTTGCTTTGGCGGCGTGGAGTTCTGCGATCTCGCTGATGGAACCGGCGGTTGCCTGGATGGTTGAGCGTTTTGGCCTCGGTCGTGGTCCGGTCTGCACCCTGCTGGGTATTGTGGTCTGGATGCTGGGCCTGGCGGCGCTGAGTTCATTTAATGTCGGTAGTGATGTCGCTCTGTTTGGTATGAATATTTTCGATTTCCTGGATTTCATTACCGCTAATGTGATGTTGCCACTGGGTGGCTTGTTTGTTGCGTTCTTTACCGGTTGGGTGCTGAAGCAGAAGATCACCGAGGATGAACTGGATATTAAAGAGGCTCGTATTTATATGGCCTGGTCTTTTTCGATCCGTTATATTGCACCGATCGCAGTGGCTGCGATCTTTATTCTTAATCTGATTGAGAAGCTGGGCTGATTCGATGACACAGGTAGACCGTAGCGCACTGGTACTGCACACCGCTGAGCAGATGTTTGATCTGGTTAACGATGTGGCAAACTATCCCGAGTTCCTGCCATGGTGCTCCGGTTCTACCATTATTGAATCGACCCCTGAGGTGATGCAGGCAAGCCTGTATGTGGCGAAAGCGGGACTGAAGTACAGCTTTACGACCCGCAATGCGCTGCAGCGACCCGGTGAGATTCAGATGGAGCTGGTGGAAGGTCCTTTCTCCAGCCTGTCCGGGGTCTGGACCTTTACGCCGCTCAGTGAAGAGGCGTGTAAGGTTGGTCTGAGCCTGCAGTTCGATTTTTCCGGTAAACTGGCGAGTATGGCGATGAGCAAAGTGTTTAACCAGATGGCTGCGACCATGGTGGATGCGTTTGTTAGCCGTGCAGACCAGGTTTATAGCTAAAGCTCACTGAGAGAGTCAGCAGGAATTTATATGATTGATGTAGAAGTCGCTTACGCGTTACCCCACGAACAGAAAATTATAGCGTTGCATGTGGCGGACGACTGCTCTGTATATGATGCGGTGATTCAATCGCGTATTGCTGAGATCTTTCCGCAGATCGATGTTGAAAATGATCCGATGGGGGTCTTCGGCAAGACTATTCGCAATCCTAAAGATACGACTATCAGGCAGGGGCAGCGGGTCGAGATCTATCGGCCATTGATTGCTGATCCTAAAGATGCACGGGCGAAGCGGGCGGCGAAAGCCAAAGCGGAACGGGATGCCGCTAAGTAACATTAGTTACCTGCGTTAAATCCCGGACATAAAAAAGGCCAGATATCTATCTGGCCTTTTTATATACAGGACGTACAGTATGCTGCGAGTGCAGGGATGCACAAGAGCGACGATATTGTTGGTCTTACTGCGGATTCGGACGGAAGTCGCCGGACAGTCCGATCAGTTTTCCTTCATCATCAAAGGTCAGTTGTATGCGTTCCTGGCTAGTCGTACCTGTTTCACCAGACTTAAGGCGGTACAGGTAATCCCAACGGTTTTTGTTGAAACTGTCGGTGATCAGGGGTGTCCCCATTACATAACGAACCTGGTTTTGGGTCATTCCCGGACGAAGTTTGTCGACCATTTCCTGTGTGATAATATTTCCTTGTGGAATATCGATCTTGTAAACACCAGGGAATTCGGCACATCCAGCGAGTAATACGGCAGCAATAACGCTAATAAGAACTTTTTGCATCAGTAAATGACTTCCACTTTCGCGTATAAAATCAGATAATTGGGTCAGCAAGTCTATCATTCGTTTAGGCAAACATCATAGAGAAAGATTATGGCACTTGAAAATCAGGAATTAAGGAAAGCGGGACTTAAGGTTACGTTGCCCCGGGTTAAGATCTACCAGATTCTGGAGAAAGCAGGAGAAGGTGATCATTTCAGTGCTGAAGATATCTATAAGATCCTGCTGGACCAGAGCGAAGATGTTGGTCTTGCTACAGTTTACCGGGTGCTGACCCAGTTTGAAGCGGCAGGTCTGGTATCACGTCACCACTTCGAAGGTGGCCATTCGGTATTTGAGCTGTGCAAAGATGAGGAGCATGATCACATCGTTTGCGTTAAGTGCGGCAAGGTACGTGAATTTACCGACCCGGAGTTGACTAAACGTCAGGATGAGATCGCCAAGAAGCTTGGCTTCACTGTAACCGACCGGACATTGTATCTGTACGGTGTCTGTGCCGATGGGTGCGAGCGCAAAGGTTAATTATCTACGCTAGAAAAAACCGGCTTTTGCCGGTTTTTTTTGGTTCAGGTTTTGCGTCAGGGATTGTCGTCTGAACTCAACGGATGCCAAGCATCTCCCGGGCATGGTCGAGGGAGGTTTCGGTAACATCGATTCCGCCAAGCATGCGCGCAACTTCGCCGACCCGCTGATCCTGGTTGAGCTGGTCGATGCGGGTGTGGGTTTTATCTTTATCGCTTTGCTTACTGACAAACAGATGTTGATGACCCTGAGAAGCTACTTGCGGCTGATGGGTAACGCAGAGTATCTGGCTGTGTTCGCCCAACTGGCGAAGCAGGCGGCCAACGACTTCGGCGATTGCGCCGCCGATGCCGACGTCGACCTCATCGAAGATCAGGGTCGGGGTGCTGGACGACTGCGCGGTTATCACTTGTATGGCAAGGCTGATCCGGGACAACTCGCCGCCAGAGGCGATCTTGTTCAGTGGTCGTGCTGGCAAGCCTGCGTTGGTGCTGATCAGGAATTCGATCTCTTCCAGGCCATGGGGGCTGAGATGATCGGCTTTGTAAGGTGTCAGCGAAACTTTGATCTGCGCGGCGGGCATGCCCAGACTGTGCAGCTGTTTGTTTACTTCGCTGCTTAGGGTTAGAGCGGCTTTTTGCCGGTTCTTGCTTAGTTTACTGGCGCTGGTGACGAATTTCTGACGCGCCTGTTCCGTATCTTGCTGCAGTGATTCAAGTTGCTGATCTGACATGGTCAGATTACTGAGCTCTTGTTGTAGCTGTTGCAGGAAATCAGTCAGGGTTTCGGCGGGTATCTTATGTTTACGGGCAAGATCAAAGATGCTGCTGAGTCGCTCTTCGACGATGGCCTGACGACCGGGGTTCAGCTCAACCCGATCCAGATAATGGCTGATTTCCTGAGCCGCTTCTTCGATCTGAATATGTGCGTTGTTGAGCATTTCGACGGTTTGAGTAATCGAGGGGGATTGTGCTTTTATGTTACTCAGCAGGTGCAGGCTTTGATTCAGCAGATTAAGGCAGTTTATCTCTTCGCCTTCACTGGTCAGTTGTAGTAGTTGCTGACCGGTCTGCAGTATCTCACCGGCATTGGCCAGCGTTTGCTGTTCTGCAACCAGGGCTTTGAACTCGCCGTTTTCCATGCTGAGCTTTTCCAGCTCTTCGATCTGATAGCTGAGAAGCTGAACCCGGGCGGCCTGCTCTTCGCTCTGTTCCGACAAGTGAGCAAATTTATTGCTCAGGCTTTGCCAGTGGCGATACAGTTGTCGGGTGGTTTTTGCCAGCTCGGTCTTGCCGGCATAAGCATCCAGCAGATAGCGATGATGGTCTTTCTTAAGCAAGCGTTGGTGTTCATGCTGGCCGTGGATCTCGATCAGGTATTCACCGAGTTCTTTGACTTTGGCGATCGGGCAGGGGCTGCCATTGATATAGCAGCGGGAGCGGCCTTCGCTGGTGATTACCCGGCGCAGGATACATTCGCCATCACCATCCATATCTTGTAACTGCAGCCACTTCTGGGCGGCAGGGATGTTGCTGATATCGAAGCTGGCGATGATCTCTGCCCGCTCGGCGCCATTGCGCACGGCGCCGCTATCGGCACGGTCGCCCAGGGTCAGGCCCAGAGCATCGAGCATGATTGACTTGCCGGCACCGGTTTCGCCGCTGACCACTGTCATTCCCTGTTGCAGCTCAAGATCAAGCTGTTCGACTATTGCGTAATTATGGATATTGAGTTGAATAAGCATAAGGTAAACATCTGTTTTTTTATACAGTGTTTACTGTATAAGACATTACAGGCTGATGCGCAACTTCTTTGTACCCAGCGAGAGTAGAAAGCTGCCGGAATAATTTGTCGAAAAGACTCTTGAATCTTGTGGCTATAACCCCATATAGAAGCTCAACGACAATTTTTACGTGACATGTTTGGAGAAAGTGATGGCGGGCGAAGATAAAGCGCAAACCGAAACAGTACAGCCGGAAGCGATGGCTGAAGATGTGAACAGTGCATCTGATGCGGCGGACTTTGTCGAGCCTGCTGCTGAAGCGGATGTCGATGCGCTGCAACTTGAACTGGCGAAGGCTAAGGATACGATTTCTGCGCTGGTCGATCAGGAGTTACGGACTAAGGCCGAGATGCAGAATCTTCGTCGCCGCGCCGAGCAGGACGTTGAAAAAGCACATAAGTTTGCTTTGGAAAAGTTTACCAATGAACTGCTGCCGGTTATCGATAGCCTGGAACGTGCTGTCGAAGCCTGCAACTCTGAAGATGAAGCTATTCAGGCGATCGCTGAAGGCGTTGAGATGACTCTGGGCATGTTTGTCAGCGGTATCGGCAAGTTTAATGTTGAGCAGCATGATCCGCTCGGCGATGCTTTCGATCCTGCATTGCATCAGGCGATGTCGATGGTACCGAACCCGGAAGTCCCGGCAAATAATGTTATGGCGGTGATGCAGAAAGGCTACAGCCTGAATGGTCGTCTGATTCGTCCGGCGATGGTTATCGTTTCAAAAGGTGCTGAATAAACGCACAGCGGTACTTGAAACTGAGAAAACCGGACTTATATAGCTAGCAAGTATTAGTTAAAGAATTTAGCCCGTCCTAGCGGGCACAGAACTACGGGAGTTATTCGAATGGGTAGAATTATTGGTATCGACCTGGGCACAACCAATTCATGTGTTGCTGTACTGGATGGTGAGAAGTCTAAGGTTATTGAAAACGCAGAGGGTGAACGCACCACCCCTTCCATCATCGCCTATGCGAATGATGGTGAGATTCTGGTAGGCCAGCCGGCTAAGCGTCAGGCGGTTACTAACCCGGATCATACCCTGTTCGCGATCAAGCGTCTGATCGGTCGTCGTTTTAAAGACGATGTGGTTCAGAAAGATATCACTATGGTGCCATACAAGATCGTTGAAGCTGACAATGGCGATGCCTGGGTTCAGGTAAACGATACTAAAATGGCTGCGCCTCAGATCTCTGCCGAAATTCTGAAGAAGATGAAGAAGACCGCAGAAGACTACCTGGGTGAAGATGTAACTGAAGCAGTTATTACTGTACCGGCTTACTTCAACGACTCTCAGCGTCAGGCAACTAAAGATGCCGGTAAGATCGCTGGCCTGGAAGTTAAGCGTATCATCAACGAGCCAACTGCTGCGGCACTGGCTTACGGTATGGATAAGTCCAAGGGCGATAAGACTATCGCGGTATTCGACCTGGGTGGTGGTACTTTCGATATCTCTATCATCGAAATCGCTGAAGTTGATGGCGAGCACCAGTTTGAAGTACTGGCGACCAACGGTGATACATTCCTGGGTGGTGAAGACTTTGACCTGCGTCTGATCGAGTATCTTGCGGCTGAATTCAAGAAAGAATCCGGTATCGACCTGCACAACGATCCACTGGCGCTGCAGCGTCTGAAAGAGGGTGCTGAGAAGGCTAAAGTTGAGCTGTCTTCTACCCAGTCTACCGATGTTAACCTGCCGTACATCACTGCCGATGCGACCGGCCCTAAGCACCTGAACGTTAAGATCAGCCGTGCCAAGCTGGAATCTCTGGTTGAAGAGCTGGTTGAGCGTACGCTGGGACCTTGCCGTCAGGCGCTGAAAGATTCCGACCTGTCTGCTTCTGAAATCGATGAAGTAATCCTGGTTGGTGGTCAGACCCGTATGCCAATGGTGCAGGAGAAAGTAACTGCATTCTTCGGCAAAGAGCCACGTAAAGACGTTAACCCGGATGAAGCCGTAGCGATGGGTGCTTCTATTCAGGGTGCGGTACTGGCCGGTGACGTTAAAGACGTACTGCTGCTGGACGTTACTCCGCTGAGCCTGGGTATCGAAACTATGGGTGGCGTAGCGACTCCGGTTATCGAAAAGAACACCACTATCCCGACGAAGAAGTCTCAGATCTTCTCAACTGCGGATGATAACCAGAACGCGGTAACTATCCACGTTGTTCAGGGTGAGCGTAAGCAAGCGTCCGGCAACAAGTCTCTGGGTCGTTTCGATCTTTCTGAGATTCCACCGGCACCGCGCGGTATTCCGCAGATCGAAGTAACTTTCGATATCGATGCTAACGGTATCCTGCATGTTGGCGCGAAAGATAAGGCGACCGGCAAAGAGCAGTCTATCGTGATCAAGGCCTCTTCCGGTCTGAGCGATGACGAAGTCGAGCAGATGATCCAGGATGCTGAAGCTAATGCTGAAGCGGATAAGAAGTTTGAAGAGCTGACCCAGGCCCGTAACCAGGGTGATGCGATGGTTCACTCTGCTAAGAAGACCCTTGAAGAAGCCGGTGATAAGGCGACTGAAGAGGAAACTAGAGCAATCAACGCTGCTACTGAAGAGCTTGAAGAAGCGCTGAAGGGCGATGATAAAGAAGCGATCGAAACTAAGACCGCTGCCCTGACTGAAGCTGTTTCTGGTCTGGCGCAGAAGATGTACGCTGAAGCTGCACAGCAGGCTGAAGGTGCAGAAGGCGCTGAGCAGGCTCAGGCTGAGCCGGCTGACGACGCTGTAGATGCAGAGTTTGAAGAAGTTAAAGACGACGACAAAAAGTAAGTCGGCTTTAGCAGATTCAATGTTGTAAATGACAGCGCGGGCCGGTCCCGCGTTGTCGCGTTTTTATTGCCAGCTAATTGCATAACGCGGTTAGCGAGAACAGATTGCGAAACAGATTATGTCGAAAAAAGATTTTTACGATGTGTTAGGCGTTTCCAGAGACTCATCTGACCGGGATATCAAGAAGGCGTTTCGTCGCATGGCGATGAAGTACCACCCGGATCGTAATCCCGATGACAAAGCTTCAGAAGACGCTTTCAAAGAGGTCAACGAAGCCTACGAAGTGCTGTCTGACCAGCAGAAAAAAGCCGCCTATGATCAATATGGTCATGCCGGTGTAGATCAGCAGGGTATGGGTGGAGGTCACGGTGCTGGTGGCTTCAGCGATGTCTTCGGCGATGTCTTCGGTGATATTTTTGGTCAGGGTGGCGGTGGACGTCGTAGTCACGTGCAGCGTGGCGCGGATCTTCGCTATACCATGGATCTTTCACTGGAAGAGGCTGTTCGTGGTTGCGAGAAAACCATAACCGTACCGACGCTTGTTGCCTGTGAAACCTGTGATGGTAGCGGTGCTAAGCCGGGTACCAGCGCTAAGACCTGTGGTACTTGTGGTGGTGTAGGCCAGGTTCGGATGCAGCAGGGTTTCTTCTCGGTACAGCAGACTTGTCCGCACTGTCACGGCGAAGGTCAGGTGGTATCTGACCCTTGTGGAACCTGCCATGGTCAGGGCCGTAAGCAGCAAACCAAGAAGCTATCGGTTAAAATTCCGGCGGGTGTTGATACCGGTGACCGTATTCGCCTGTCCGGTGAAGGCGAAGCTGGCTCTCACGGTGGTCCTGCCGGCGATCTGTTTGTTCAGGTTAACGTACGTGATCACGCTATCTTTGAAAGGGATGGCAAACACCTGTTCTGTGAAGTGCCGATCAGCTTTATCGATGCAGCCCTGGGCGGTGAGCTTGAAGTTCCGACCCTGGAGTCCCGCGTTAAACTGAAGATACCTGCTGAAACCCAGACCGGAAAGTTATTCCGTCTGCGGAATAAAGGTATTAAGCCGGTTCGCGGTGGTGCAGTTGGCGATTTGTTGGTACGGGTTATCGTGGAAACCCCGGTAAACCTGAGTGGCAAGCAGAAAGAGCTGTTGCGTGAGTTTGAAACAGCGATGGATGAGCGTCAAAAACATCATGCCCCGAAGAAACATGGTTTCTTTGACAGTGTGAAGAAGTTTTTTGAAGATATGACCTGAAGGTTACTGCCGGGGCGCTGAGAAAGGCGCCCCGTTAACTTTTGGATGAGCGGGAGTAGTTTTGAAATGAGCGATTGGCCGGTCAAACCCGATCCGTTATGGCAGCTAATTCAGCAGGAAGCTAAAGAAGAAAGCAAGCGCGAGCCATTCCTGGCAACCTTTTTTCATACCAGTATCAATGGCCATAACAGCCTGTGCGCTGCGGTCAGTTATCTGCTGGCGAGTAAACTTTCCGATGAAGTAATGCCCGCGGTCGCTCTACGTGAGCTGATTGAAGAGGCGTTACAGAAAGATCCGGATATTATGGACCGCATCTGCCGCGATCTGATTGCGGTACGTACCCGTGATCCGGCGATCGATCGGTTCACTACTGTATTGCTGTACCTGAAAGGTTTTCATGCCTTGCAGGCATACCGTATAGCGCACTGGATGTGGAAGCAAGAACGGCGCTCGATGGCGCTTTACCTGCAAAGCAGGATCAGTTCGGTATTTCAGGTGGATATTCATCCGGCGGCGAACATTGGTCATGGTGTCATGTTTGACCATGCTACCGGTATTGTTGTGGGTGAGACCTGCGTGATTGAGAACGATGTCTCTATTCTGCAATCGGTGACGCTTGGTGGTACCGGTAAAGAGTGCGGTGACCGTCATCCGAAGATTCGTGAAGGGGTAATGATTGCCGCCGGAGCGAAGATTTTTGGCAATATTGAGATCGGTAAAGGCGCTAAAGTTGGCGGTGGTTCTGTGGTGCTGGATAATGTTCCGCCTCACACAACGGTTGTAGGTGTGCCGGCTAAAGTAGTTGGTCATCCTGATTGTGCCAAACCAGCCCTGGATATGAACCAGAACGTTCACCAGGACGAAAGTTAAGATTAGTGGCCGTTGCCGGCGATTAACAAAGATTCAGGAATTGATAATGATCAGAATCGCAGTAACCGGCGCCGCCGGGCGTATGGGAAAGACCAATATTGAAGCAATTCAGGCTGCCGAAGGTGTTGAGCTTGGTGCGGCTATTGTTGAGGCTAGCAGTAGCCTGATCGGAGCCGATGCCGGTGAAGTGGCTGGTGTTGGCAAACTGGGCGTTGCGATTGTTGGCTCGCTGGCTGAGGCGATCAATGATTTTGATGTGTTGATCGACTTTACGACGCCTGAGTCTACCCTGGCTAATCTGGCGCTGTGTGCTGAAAGCGGCAAGGCGATTGTGATCGGTACCACCGGTTTAACTGATGCTGAGCGTGCTGAGCTGAATGGCTACGGCACTAAGATGCCGGTCGTTTTTGCGTCGAACATGAGTGTAGGGGTCAACTTGTGCTTTAAGTTGCTTGCTGAAGCGGCTAAGGCGTTGGGTGATGACTACGATGTTGAGATTATCGAAGCCCATCACCACCACAAGGTTGATTCACCATCCGGTACTGCGTTGAGTATGGGAGAGGCTGTAGCGGGTGCCTTGGGTCGCGATCTGAACGAATGTGCAGTCTATGGCCGTGAGGGTCAGGTCGGTGCCCGGACTCAGAAAGAGATCGGTTTTGCCACGATTCGTGCTGGCGATGTGGTCGGAGATCATACCGTCTTGTTTGCCAATGAAGGTGAGCGGATTGAGATCACCCATAAGGCGAGTTCACGTATGACCTTTGCTAAAGGTGCAGTACGGGCAGCTGGCTGGTTAGCGGGTAAGGCTAATGGGGTCTATGATATGCAGGACGTCTTGAGTCTGCGTGATTAAAGCCTGGTCGGTCGGATTTCAAAAAAACCGCCGGCAGGCGGTTTTTTTGTTTCTGTAGGAAGCTTTTCCGGTGACTTAAATCAGTCATCAGTTCGGGGAATCAGGGTTTTCTTTCAGTTAGTTTTTTTAGTATGTTGTTGCTGTGTCCGGAAGATCCCGGGTAATCAGGTTTAATAAGGGAGTGATGTGAATGTCCGCCGAAAAATTTTCCACTTTGAAAGAGATGGGCTTTGAAAACCCGCATGAAATCCAGCGTTTTTCAACGCGTACTGAGAACGATGTTGATGTACTGAAGGTCTATCTGCACCGCCATCAGGGCGAGTGGATGGCTAAGAGTAAGAAATTTAAGTTTAAGCGCAAGCATACGAACGTGCCTGTTGATGGTGGTCTGGTACCTTACCGCGCCAGCACGGAACCATCACCTTACTACCTGCGCGCACTGACGGAGCTGGAGCAACTGGTTGACCAGGATAAGTCTTCTAAAGATAAGAAAGAACATCTTCTGGATGAGCTCGAACATCTTGAGAAAGTTGTCGCCCGTAAAGTGGAAGATATCAGACGTCAGATCGAAGAGCTCTGATATAGTGCCGGAGAAATAGCCTGGATGGCTATCCGACAACATGCGTATCACTCTCGGCTGAAGGGCAACACCCTTCGGCCGTTTTTGTTTTTGCAGTGAAGAATATGGGTAGCAGTGATGTATAAGTTAGCTTTTTTTGTTCCTGAATCGGATCTTGAGCCGGTTAAGCAAGCGCTCTTCAGTGTTGGAACCGGGCGAATTGGTGATTACGATAACTGCTGCTGGCAGGTTTTAGGTGAGGGGCAGTTTCGGCCGTTGGTGGGGAGTAATCCCCATATAGGCGATCAGGGGGTTGTTGAGCGGCTGGCTGAGTGGAAGGTGGAGATGGTGTGCCAGGATGAACTTATTCACAAGGCCGTGGCTGCACTAAAGCAGGCGCATCCGTATGAAGAAGTAGCCTATGAAGTTTGGCAGCTAGCTGAAATTTGAGTTGTTTTTTTGTTGTTTATAAAATTTGCTGACGATTGAATTTAGTTGCTAACAGATTCTGTGTGTAAGCCTGTTGATTAGTTTTGGATAAGTCTCCTTAAGGTCTCTTAAGTTATTGTAATATAGGCTTTAATTATGTTTGTGCTATTTCTGTTCAGGTTTTCAATAGGGAGCTGAAAAGGGCCTGTTTTTAGTCACAGATTCTGTGGATAAGGTTGTGAGTAATTGTTGTGTATAGTAGGGGTAAGCGCTGCGGGGCCCGTTATTGCAGGCTCCGCTAAAACTGGTGCTTAGATGAGCAGTGCTAGATAAGCATCAGTAGAACTTATTGAACCGATGCTAAAAATCCGGTGACACCTGTGAGTACAATTTGCGAAGCCATTGCCGCCAGTACCAGGCCGGTGATTTTACTCAGGATGTTCAGACCGGTACTGCCGAGTAAGCGTTCCAGCCAGGATGCTGCGTGCAACAGGATCAAAAGCCCCAACAGTGCCAGAAACATACCGCTGAGACCGAACACCAGGTCTATACCGGTTAACTCGGAACCGTATACCAAAATAGCACCGATGGTCGCTGGCCCGATGATAGTCGGTATCGCCAGTGGAACAACTGATTGATCTTCTCTGGGAGCGTCGGGCAGTTGAGCGTGAGTGCGAACCCCTTCCTTAACCAGGCTTATAGCAGATAGAAATAGCAGGATGCCGGCTCCGATACGGAATGAATCGATGGTGATGCCGAGTATTTCAAACAGGGTATTACCGAAGAAGAACAGTACGATGGCGGCACACAGGGCCGCAAATACCGCTTTGTTGGCGATGCTGCGGCGCTCGGCCGGGGTGTCGTTGCGGGTCAGGGAAAGGAACATCGAGACGACAAAGAAGGGCGCGAACAGGAAGAAGAATTTGATCCAGGTTGAGAACAGTAAGGTCATTTAAGTAGCTCAGATAGTCGCTGGGTAAGCGTTGAAGGGGGCGTATAAGTCCCTTCCTATGATAAAAAAAACGGCCTTGTGAGCCGTTTATCTGTTGCTTATTTTAACACCAGCCAGAGGCCATGGAGAATCCCCGGGATGTAGAAAATCAGACAGAGAACGATATTAATCAACAGTTGCATGCCAACACCGGCTTTGAGGAATACTGCGATCGGTGGCAATAGTATGGCAAGGATGATCAGTACCAGCTTGTTATCCATAGTTTAAAGTCCTTTTTGTTGTAGTTTAAGGTTGTTCTACATAGCGTCCTGGCGGCATATCAAGATCGATATGCCGTGTTGGAAATATACCGGATTTCCGGTCTTCAAAATAGAAGTGTAAAGCGTTGCGGATGGTCTGGAAGGCTAGTTTGTCCCAGGGGATATCCTGCTCGGTGAATAAACGTACATCAGTGGTTTCGTCTCCGGCGCTGAAGTTAAGGTCCTCCAGTTGTGCCAGATAGATCAGTTGCACGTGGCTGACCGGTGTCAGTGAGGTCAGAGTGTAGAGTTGCAGGTCGCTGACGCGGGCGTTAGCCTCTTCCAGCGTCTCTCTTTGTGCCGCGTGGCGGGTTGATTCACCATTTTCCATGTACCCGGCCGGCAGGGTCCAGTATCCGTTACGTGGCTCGATAGCGCGTTTACAGAGCAGAATCTTATCTTCGAAGACGGGCAGACAGCCAGCAACGAGTTTAGGGTTGCTATAGTGAACATGGTGGCACTGGGTGCAGATATGGCGCGGCCGGTTATCATCTTCAGGGATTTCAAATTTAACCGGTGAACCGCATTGACTGCAGTAATTCATAATGAGCCCTTCAGCGCTAAACTTTCGCAACCGCGAAAGGTATGATGGGTAGATAGCCTCTACTGTAATGCATAATGATCAATAAGCTCAAACAACGATTGCACAGCTACGCCCCCCGGACTATTTTGAGTGACTGTCCGGAAGCGGGAGTACTGATCGCCCTGACCGATAATACTGCCGATCCGGAGGTGGTGTTGACTCGCCGTGCCAGTCATTTGTCGACCCACAGCGGTGAGATCGCTTTTCCTGGCGGTAAGCGTGACGATACTGATACTGACTTGCTCTATACCGCCTTGCGTGAAGCTGAAGAAGAGGTCGGGCTGGATCCTGCCGCGGTTGAAGTGCTGGGCCCGCTGGGTCAGGTGCTGTCTAAGCATATGCTGCAGGTCACGCCTTTTGTTGGCATTATCGCCAGTGACACTGAGTTGGTGCCTAATCTGGATGAGCTGGATCGGATTTACAAGGTGCCGCTCAGCTTTTTTCTGGAGGATCGGCGCCATCATACCGATACCATTCAGTTCAAAGGGATGACCCATTATGTGCCTGCGTATGAATATGAAGGTGATATTATCTGGGGACTGACCGCTTATATGTTGGTGGAATTGCTGAATGTTGGTTTTGACGCCAATATTCCAATGAAGATACGTCCTGAGCACCGTTAGAATTATATAAGGATACCGATATGCTTTTTTCTGTCGACGATCGTAGCGTTAACCTGATTGGCGATGAACACTATATTGCGCATAACGCGACAGTGATCGGGTCGGTTGAGATACATGACCTCGCCAGTGTCTGGTTTAATGTCGTGATACGGGGTGATAACGATCTGATCAGTATTGGTGAAGGCTCTAATATTCAGGATGGTTCGGTACTGCATACGGATCCCGGTTTTGCGCTGAAGATTGGGCGTAATGTTACGATTGGCCATCAGGCGATGCTGCATGGGTGTGAGGTGGGCGACGGTTCACTGATCGGAATTGGAGCGGTGGTGCTTAATGGCGCGAAAATAGGCCGGGGCTGCCTGATCGGTGCTAATGCGCTGATCCCTGAGGGTATGGTGGTGCCAGATGGCGCGATGGTTGTTGGCTCGCCGGGTAAGGTGAAGCGTCAGCTCAGTGATGAGCAGCAGCAAGGATTGCTGGATAATGCAGCGCACTATGTGGAAAATATGCGTCGTTACCGTAGCGATTTTAAACAGCAGAACATAAGTTATGAATAATAGACAGAATGAACCTCTTTTCACTCGCTCTCCTTGTATCGGGGTCTGTGCCCTGGATGAGAAAGATATCTGTATAGCCTGTCGTCGCAGCGCAGTAGAGATAGGGGAGTGGGGGGTAATGAGTGAGCCGCAAAAGGCAGAAGTTATGGAGCTGATTGTTCAGCGTATAAGACAGGA
The DNA here is from genome assembly GCF_050870985.1 of Amphritea sp. HPY. Taxonomy (NCBI): domain Bacteria; kingdom Pseudomonadati; phylum Pseudomonadota; class Gammaproteobacteria; order Oceanospirillales; family Oceanospirillaceae; genus Amphritea; species Amphritea sp. HPY. The sequence goes on from NZ_CP194015.1 coordinate 4,725,218, forward strand.
ACGTGAAGAGAAGCTAAATCAAGCCGGGAAAACTGATTAGCTTTCTTAGCAGGAAGATTAACAGCGTTAATCTTCCTCACTCTCATGGGCTGGTTTCTCCAGCTTAATCATACGGATGGTCTTTATCAGGTTGTCACTGACCTGAAGGGTTTCCAACTGGTAGCGATCTATCATCATGCAGACATTGGCATCGGGGATAGCTTCCAGCAGTTCCGTTACCAGTCCGTTGATGGTTTTCGGGCCGTCAGTGGGCAGGTCCCAGTCCAGCGATTTATTAACATCCCGGATGTTGGCTGTGCCATCGATAAAGAAGCTGCCATCCTCCTGGGGATAGATATCCTGATTATCCTCTTTGTTACTGCTCGACAGTTCACCAACAATCTCTTCGAGAATATCTTCCAGCGTAACGATGCCCTGAATGTCTCCGTATTCATCAACCACCAGGGCGATACGTCGGCTCTCTTTCTGGAAATTAAGCAGTTGGGTCTGCAGCGGAGTGCTCTCCGGAACAAAGTAAGGTTCATGGATAACCTGCAGGATAGCTGCCTTGGAAACCGCGCCCTGCTGAAACACCTGCGCCAGGTTACGCATATGCAGGATGCCGACAACTTTGTTGATCTCGCCGCTGTATACCGGCATCCGGGTATGCGGTGTTTTGCTAAGTTGTTCGATGATCAGGTCAAGATCGTCATCCAGATCGATGCCCAGTACTTCGTTGCGTGGGATCATTATGTCGGTGACTGTGACATCGTCCAGCTCCAGCACGCCCAGCAACATCGACTGGTTACGCTGCTGTAATACCGCGCCTGATTCATTTACCAGGGTACGTAACTCTTCAGTGCTGAGGTGGTGATGATTACCTTCGGTCAGTTTAATACCGAATAGCTTGAGCAGGCCATTGGTGATCATATTAACGATCCAGACCAGCGGATAGAGCAGTTTAAGTAATGGATGCAGAATATATGCTGCGGGAAAAGCGATCTTTTCCGGGTGCAGGGCGGCAACGGTTTTGGGGGTCACCTCAGCGAAGATCAGGATCACAAGGGTTAATGCAGCGGTCGCAATTGCGATACCTGCTTCGCCCCAGAGTTCTACTGCGATAATTGTGGCGATGGCCGAGGCCAGAATATTAACAAAGTTATTACCGATCAGGATGACGCCGATCAGGCGGTCCGGTCGTTCCAGCAGTTTGCCGGCTTTGGTGGCTGAGCGGTGTTTGTTCTTTATCATATGGCGCAGCCGATAACGGTTGAGCGACATCATGCCGGTTTCTGAGCTAGAGAAAAATGCAGAGCAAAGAATGAGAAAGAAGAGAAGTCCCAGCAGGGACTCGATCGATGCGTCTTCCAAGACGGTATAACCTTAGGTGGCCAGTTGGATAGCCATTGTCAGGTTATCCATAAATGCTGTCAAGCGTGCTGTATCGAAGCTTACTTCCGGGCCAAATCAGAGCAATTCAATTACAAACTTACTGCCGAAGAAAGACAGCATCAGAACGATGAATCCGCCCACTGTCCAGCGAATCGCTTTATGACTGCGCCAGCCCAGAAAGTGACGGCCAATTAACAGAATGGCATACAGCAGCCAGGCCAGAATTGAGAGTACGGTTTTATGGACCAGGTGCTGGGCAAACAGATCTTCAAATACCAGCGCGCCGGTAATCAGTGAAACCGTCAGCAGGATCAGGCCGGTCCAGATCATCTCGAACAGCAGGCGTTCCATTGTTTGCAGTGGTGGTAACGAGCGCAACAGGCCTCGTGTGACGTGATGTTTGAGCTGATAATCCTGTTTCGCCAGTAAAATGGACTGGAAGGCGGCCAGGGTGAAAATGCTGTACGCCAGAATTGATATCAGAATGTGAAATACCAGTGCTCCGTCATAATGCTTGCTGGGGTGAGTGTCGAGGCCGAAAAGCGTGCAGGCAAGGGCCAGAGCTGCAACCGGGAAAATACCGATAAACAGATTGTCGATCTTCTGGCGTAAGCTACTGAGCAGAACCAGTGCTGCAACCAGCCAGCCGATCAGAGAGCCAATACTAAAGAAGTCCAGGTGGATCCCGCCATCACTGTGCAGATCGAGATACACTGAATATGCATGGCTGATTACCGCGACCAGACCAAGCAGTTTAATCAGCTTGCCCGACGGCTTACTGCGCTCGGTCAGGATGCTCCACTGCATCGTGGCAGCACTCAGGTAGCATACAATAGCGATAATGATTGGCAGTGTTTGCATCGGGGCTTAACTCTTAAGTTCCATTTCAGGTGGCTAAGTTTGTCATAAATATGAAGCCGATGAAAATAGTCGGCGGCTAAATTTACCGGTCTTTTGACCACAGATAGCACATTGGGCTTATTCGCATGTTCCTGAGACCGATGCTGCTGTATAATGCCGGGCAAATTTGTATATTCTTTTTATCCACTGCGGCGTGAATGGCTGCACCAGATAATACTCCTCAGGATAATAACCATGTTTGAAAATCTGACGGACCGTTTATCGAAGACGTTAAAATCGGTTACGGGTCAGGCGAAACTGACCGAAGATAATATTAAAGGCACGCTGCGTGAAGTGCGTATGGCGCTGCTTGAGGCCGATGTCGCGTTGCCGGTTGTTAAAGAGTTTATTAACAACGTCAAAGAACGTGCTGTGGGTACCGAGGTAAGTAAGAGCCTCAGCCCCGGTCAGGTTTTTGTTAAGATCGTCCAGCAGGAGCTGGAAAAGGTCATGGGTGAAGCCAACGAAGGGCTCAACCTGGCTGCACAGCCTCCAGCCGTTGTAATGATGGCGGGTTTGCAGGGTGCTGGTAAAACCACTTCTGTTGCTAAGCTATCCCGTTTCCTGCGAGAGCGGGAAAAGAAAAAGGTTCTTGTAGTTTCTGCCGACGTATACCGTCCGGCGGCGATCAAGCAGCTGGAAACTCTTGCGGCTGAAGTCGAGGTGGATTTTTTCCCATCGACGGCTGAACAGAAACCGATCGACATTGTTAATGATGCGATCAACCACGCAAAGGTTAAGCACTTCGATGTACTGATTGTCGATACTGCCGGTCGTTTGCATGTCGATAGCGGCATGATGGATGAAATCAAGGATCTGCATGCGGCGGTGAATCCGGTTGAGACCCTGTTTGTGGTCGACGCAATGACTGGTCAGGATGCTGCTAATACCGCGAAGGCGTTCAATGATGTGCTGCCGCTGACCGGTGTGGTTCTGACCAAGACCGATGGTGACGCCCGTGGCGGTGCTGCGCTGTCTGTTCGTCAGATTACCGGTAAGCCGATCAAATTCCTGGGTGTCGGTGAGAAAGTTGATGCTCTGGAACCGTTTCATCCGGATCGTGTTGCTTCCCGTATTCTGGGGATGGGCGATGTTCTCTCCCTGATCGAGGAAGTTGAACATAAGGTCGATAAGAAGAAAGCCGAAAAACTGGCGAAGAAGGTCAAGAAGGGTAAAGGCTTTGATCTGGAAGACTTCCGCGACCAGTTGCAGCAGATGCAAAATATGGGCGGCATGTCTTCGCTGATGGATAAATTGCCTGGTATGGGGCAGATGGGCCAGGCGATGCAGGGTGCCAACATGGCCAATGCTGAGAAAGGCTTTAATCAGATGGAGGCGATTATTAACTCTATGACGCCCCATGAGCGTAAACGCCCGGATGTTATTTCCGGTTCGCGTAAAAAGCGTATCGCTTCCGGTTCCGGAACCCAGATTCAGGACATCAATCGTTTACTGAAGCAGCATAAGCAGATGCAGAAGATGATGAAGAAGTTCTCTACCAAAGGCGGCATGCAAAAAATGATGCGCGGCATGAAAGGTATGATGCCGGGCGGCGGTGGTATGGGCGGCCCGGGCGGTTTCCCAAGAATGTAATTCAGTCCCGGTTTATAAACGGGCTTATATCGCCAAAAAGCTTTTCAAGGGCGGGGTATTCGCGTAGAATTCCCGCCCTGTTTTATATGATAGGTGCAGTCTGCATCGGTTACTATGCCGGAATGGGGCTGTTATCTGTAAACCGTGAGCGATTTTAAAACTCACTTAATAAAGGGACCAAACGCATGGTAACTATTCGTCTATCTCGTAGCGGCGCTAAGAAGCGTCCTTTCTATCACCTGACTGTGGCTGATTCTCGTAATCCGCGTGACGGTCGTTTTATTGAGCGTGTGGGTTTCTTCAATCCGCTGGCTAAAGGCCAGGAAGAGCGTCTGCGTGTAAGCATGGAGCGTGTTGAACACTGGGTATCTAAAGGTGCACAGGTTTCTGATCGTGTTGCTACACTGCTGAAAGAAGCTAACAAAGCATAATTTAAGCGATCAGTCGGGTTATAGAGATGAGTGGCTTTACGTCAGACAAGGTTACAATAGTAGGGCGGATCACCACGATCTACGGCGTTAAAGGTTGGGTTAAAGTTTATTCCCACACCGAGCCGATGGAGAGCATCCTTAACTACTCACCATGGCTACTGAAGATTGATGGTCAGTGGCAGCCGATCAAGATTAGTGACGGCAAAGTACATGGTAAGGGACTGGTAGCTAAGCTGGCAGGTATCGATGATCGGGATGTGGCGCGCCAGTATTGTGGCATGGATATCGCGATTGAGAAGGACCTGCTGCCAGAACTGGGTGACGGTGATTATTACTGGAGCCAGCTGGAACAGCTTGAAGTATTAACCGAGTCCGGCGTTAAGCTGGGTAAGGTGAGTCATCTGATTGCAACCGGCGCAAATGATGTGCTGGTAGTGAAAGGTAAAGCGGATAGTGTCGATCGTAAAGAACGACTCATTCCTTACCTGCCAGATCAGGTGGTTAAAGAGATAAACCTTGAAGAAGGTACGATTCGGGTCGATTGGGATCCGGAGTTTTAACCGGTGTGGATCGGTGTTGTAACCCTGTTTCCTGAAATGTTTGAGGCGATAACCCGCCATGGCGTAACAGGTAGGGCAGTGCGCAACGGCTTGCTCGATGTGCAGTGCTGGAACCCTAGGGAGTTCACAAGGGATAAACATCGTACGGTAGATGACCGCCCTTATGGCGGTGGTCCCGGTATGTTGATGAAGGTGCAGCCGCTGCGGGACGCGATCCAGGCAGCGAAACAAACTGCCGGTGAAAAGACCAGAGTGATCTATCTTTCACCGCAGGGGCGCCGACTCGATCATGCAGGGGCAAAGGAGTTGGCCGCCAGTGAGCGGTTAATCCTGGTCGCAGGACGCTATGAAGGTATTGATGAGCGTCTGGTGGAGACCGAAATCGATGAAGAGTGGTCGCTGGGAGACTTTGTTCTCAGTGGTGGCGAGTTACCAGCGATGGTAATGATCGATGCGGTTTCCCGGCTGGTTCCAGGTGTCTTAGGGCATCAGGACTCGGCGGCAGAGGACTCCTTCAGTGATGGGATGTTGGATTGCCCGCACTATACCCGACCGGAAAAACTTGACGATATGTCCGTACCGGATGTGTTGCTTAGCGGTAATCACGAGGCGATCAGACGCTGGCGTCTGAAACAGCAACTGGGCAGAACCTGGCAACGGCGCCCGGAATTGCTGGAAGAACTCGTATTAGATAAAGAGCAGCAATCATTGTTAAACGAATTTATCCGTGAGACAGAAACATCTCAGGATTAGTATTTAGGAGCGAGCTATGAGCAGCAAAAACCTAATCATTCAGCAGATCGAAGCTGAACAGATGAACAAAGCAGTACCAGAATTTGCACCAGGCGACACCGTTGTCGTTCAGGTAAAAGTTGTTGAAGGTGAGCGTCAGCGTCTGCAGGCGTTTGAAGGCGTGGTTATCGGTATGCGTAACCGCGGCGTAAACTCCGCATTTACCGTGCGTAAGATCTCTCACGGTGTTGGTGTTGAACGTACTTTCCAGACTTTCGCTGCTACCGTTGATAGCATCGAAGTTAAGCGTCGTGGTGACGTTCGTCAGGCTAAACTGTACTACCTGCGTGAGCGTAGCGGTAAGTCTGCACGTATCAAGGAAAAGCTGGCTAAGTAATTTTTTACCTGTCAGTTTGAGTAAAAAGGGTGGCTTAGGCCGCCCTTTTTGTTGTCTGGGATTCGCTGTGAGTCGGTTTGAACGCTAAAATCACCTGAATGGATTTATACGTGCTGCAGCCCTTTCGTAGTGGGAGACACGCTTTTCGGGAGTGAAAAATGGCCAAACTGTTACGGCGTCTGGTGATCATGGTGCTGGCGGCGTCGTTGGTGCTTACGACGGTCGCATTCTATTATCGGCTGCAGGTTCAGCAAGCGGTTGATAGTGCTGTGGCGCAGGTCGCGTCGTTAGTGGTGGTCGATTACGGTTCGCTGAGTGGTGATGTCGATGGCGCGATCGAACTGCAAGATGTTGTGCTTACCCCTGCAGGCTCTCAAGCCCGGCTTAATGTCGAACGTATCGTGCTTCAAACTTCTGGGTGGCAATACCTGTTGCAGGCGGGAGAACAGCTTGATCAGGGTGTCTGGCCTGCGCAGATACGTGTTGAGCTTCAGGGGCTCAGGCTGCAACTAAATCCCGCTAATAGCCAGTTGGTCGATCGGTTTTTAACCAGGGTCGTTCCTCAGAGTGAGACTGTGGCTTTGCTAGCCATGGCTTGCGGTGGCCATAAACCCCTAAGCTTTCAACAATTGCACGAGATGGGCGTCACGCAGTTACGGGGCGGACTGACGTTTAACTATCAGTATGATTCAGAAACGGGTGCTGTCGATGCATCTGTTTCACTTAATCCAGAACAAATGTTTGCCTTGGGTTTTGATCTCCAGGGGATGATGCCGGCTACCCAACTGACAACGGCGTTGTTGGATTCTTTTCCTCTTCGGTTGAAACAGCTGCAGATTGGCTACCGCGATACGGGCTATCATCGGCTAAGAAATGGCTATTGTGCCGGTCTTGATGATGATCTTGTCAGTCAGTATATGAAGATCCATGGCTTACGGCTGAGTGAGAATCTTAAGCAGCAAGGGTGGGCTGTACCGCTTCGTGTAGCGACCGATTATCAGGTGATGATGGCCGATGGTGGTGGTTTTGAGTTGAGTCTGATGCCTGGGGATCCGCTCTCTTTAGATGTAAGGGGCTGGCAAGCGTTGCAGGAGATGTTGCCGCAGGGGGTGTTACAACGGCTGAATCCGATTCTGACGGTTAATCGGCGTTCGGTTGATCTGCAGGCTATGTTGCCGGTCGTCAGAGATCAGTCGTCTGAAGTTGTAGCTTTGTTGCAGCAGACAGAAGATCATGCGCCTGGAGCGGGAGTGTCAGCGCAAGAAGCGTTGCAGGATGGGGCGCAAGCACTATCGCCTGAGCAGATCAGAAGGCAGCAGACGCAGGCGTTATTGCGGGATGCTATGAAGGCTACTGATCAAGATGACCTTGCGGTAAAAAGTTATAAGTCGGTATCGGTTGATGAAGTCATTAAACATGTTGGCCGCTCAATCCGTTTGCAAACCTATTATGGCCGTCAGGTTGAAGGTACACTGCAGCGTGTAGAGGGTAAGATGTTGTATGTGACTCAGCATCTGCAGCAGGGTAGTGCCGTCTACCCAATAGATAAAACCAAGCTGTCTGAACTGGAGGTGTTGCACTAAAGGGATTGCCCGGGTGTTGCGCTGAATGTGTCAGGTAAGCGCTAAAGGTTCATACAGTGACATCTGATAATCAAGCAGTCGATGCCCGAAAGGCAAAGCAGCAGCCATCCAATGTTGATCAGTCTATTATCGAGCAGTTTGTTGATGCGCTCTGGCTTGAAAAGGGCTTAAGTGATAATACCTTGTCTTCCTATCGACGGGACCTTTCCCTTTATGCCTGTTGGTTGAACGAGCGCAGTACTATGTTGTTGGGCGCAAGCAGGCTTGATCTGATGGCGTATCTTAACTGGCGTATGCGGCAGCGCATGAAGCCCAGTTCTACCTCGCGCATGTTGTCCTGTCTGCGGGGTTTCTATCGTTACTTTCTGCGAGAAAATCGTATCGACCAGGATCCTACCCTTGAGATAGAGAGTCCGAAGCGTGGTCGTCCGTTACCGAAAACCCTGACCGAAGCCGAAGTTGAAGCGCTGCTGGCGGCTCCTGATATCAATGATCCGTTGGATTTTCGTGACCGGGCGATGCTGGAAATGCTCTATGCATCAGGTTTGCGGGTGACTGAACTGATAAGTCTCACGTTGCAGCAGATTAACCTGCGACAGGGGGTTATTCGGGTGATGGGCAAGGGGGATAAGGAGCGCTTGGTGCCATTGGGTGACGAAGCGCGTGATTGGTTGTTGCGATACATGAAGGATGTCCGGCCGTTATTGATTGGTGATTCGTCCAGTGAGGTGGTGTTTCCCAGTCGCAGGGGGCAGCAGATGACCCGGCAGACTTTCTGGCACCGGATCAAGCGTCACGGTCTGGTGGCCGGTGTAGACAAACTGCCGTCGCCCCACGTGCTGCGGCATGCTTTCGCCACTCACCTGCTTAATCATGGTGCTGATTTAAGGGTCGTGCAATTGCTGTTGGGGCATAGTGATCTTTCGACGACTCAGATCTATACGCATATCGCACAGCATCGTTTACAATCGGTGCATAAACAGCATCACCCGCGGGGGTGATGTGGCTGATCTTCGGCAAAGTTTTTCAATTTGTTTTTAGCTTTACCCGCAAGCCTTGAACTTTTGTTGCTGGCGGGTGGTCACACTGTTAAACCAGGCAACTGACAATATTATTTATAGAGGACTCTATGCGTAAACTGATTTTGATGATGGTGGCGTTCTCTGCGCTGAGTTTTAGTGCGGTCGCTGAAGAGACTGAAGAGTCTGCTATTCGAGAAGCCTTGCGCGGCCTGAATGCGATAGTGCCAATTACGGCGGTGAATCCTGCGCAGTTCCCGGGCCTTTACGAAGTAACGCTGGCCAGCGGCGAAATACTTTTCACGAATGCCGAAGGTAGCCATTTCCTGGTAGGTGAAATGTATAAGGTTAAGGCGGACGGTCAGCTTGTTAATATGACTGAAGAAGGCAAAAAAACAGGTCGGACCGGTATGATGGCGGGGATCGATCGCCAGGATATGGTGATTTTTCCGGCAACCGGTGAGACTAAGTCCCATGTAACTATCTTTACCGATGTCGATTGTTTCTACTGCCGTAAACTGCATAAAGAGATCGATCAGATTAACGCTAAAGGCATAGAGGTTCGCTATCTGGCGTTTCCCCGTGCCGGCGCCGGATCTGCGGCCCATAAAACTATGGATGCGATCTGGTGTTCAGACAAGGCTGAGCAAGGCTCATTGATGACTAAAGCCAAAGCTGGTCAGTCGTTGCCAGCCAAAAGCTGTGATAGCCCGGTGATGGAACAGTGGCAGCTGGGTCAGAAAATGGGTATTACGGGTACGCCTGCGCTGATTCTGGAAGACGGTTCATTGGTGCCGGGGTATGTGCCTGCTGATCAGCTGGCGAAGATGCTGGGTGTTGAAGGTTGATAGTCTGTTCATAGGGCGGTAAGCCCTGTATAACATTTAAAAGGGAGCGTTTTGCTCCCTTTTCTCTTTACTGGCCGCTAATTCGTGGAGCTGAGGGCAGCTTTTCGCTATAATGCGTGCCTATTTTTCGCCGCAGTCGAAAGCTCTGGATGAGTCCTCGGTTTTCGGCACTGCAACAGCAAAGAAACAGCGCGAGGTAATGGTTTGAAACCGGTTAAAGTAGGTATCTGTGGTCTTGGCACCGTTGGTGGCGGTACGTTCAACGTACTGCAGCGTAACGCTGAAGAAATTTCCCGTCGTGCGGGTCGTCATATCGTAGTTGAAGCGATTGGTGCCCGTCGTGAAAATCCTGATTGCGATACCAAAGGGACGCATATTACGGCGGACATTTTTGAAATCGCCCGTAACCCTGAGATCGATATCGTAGTCGAGCTTATCGGTGGCTATGACGTTGCACTTGAGCTGGTAATGACAGCTATTGAACACGGCAAGCATGTTGTTACTGCCAACAAAGCCCTGATTGCTGTTCACGGCAATGAGATTTTTGAAGCGGCGCAGAAGAAAAACGTAATGGTTGCGTTTGAAGCGTCTGTTGCCGGCGGTATACCGATTATTAAAGCGATGCGTGAAGGTCTGTCTGCCAATAAGATTAACTGGCTGGCGGGTATCATCAACGGTACAGGTAACTTTATCCTGACCGAGATGCGCGATAAAGGTCGTGATTTTGCTGATGTGCTGGCTGAAGCTCAGGCGTTAGGCTATGCCGAAGCAGATCCGACGTTCGATGTTGAAGGTATCGATGCCGCGCATAAGCTGACTATCCTGGCATCCCTGGCGTTTGGTATTCCACTGCAGTTTGACAAGGCTTATACCGAAGGTATCAGCAAGGTCACCGCTGAGGATGTGCAGTATGCCGAAGAGCTGGGTTACCGGATCAAGCATCTGGGTATCAGCCGTCGCACCGAAAACGGTGTTGAGCTGCGGGTGCATCCGACTATGATTCCGGAAAAAGCGCTGCTGGCTAATGTGCACGGTGTTATGAATGCGGTTCTGGTTGATGGAGATGCCGTTGGTCAGACCATGTATTACGGTGCCGGTGCTGGTGCAGAGCCAACCGCTTCCGCTGTTATTGCCGACATTGTTGATGTTGTGCGTACCCTGACAGCAGATCGCGATAACCGTGTACCGCATCTGGCATTCCAGCCGGCTAGCCTGGCTGAAACTCCGGTACTGCCGGTTGAAGAGGTAATCAGTGCCTATTACCTGCGTCTGAACGTTAACGAACGTCCGGGTGTGCTGGCGATGGTAACGTCTATTCTGAGCGAGTCGGGCATCAGTATCGATGCGATTGTTCAGAAAGAGACTCACGAACAGCAGGTTCCTGTCATCATCCTGACTCAGGAAGTTCAGGAGAAGCAGATGAATGAGGCGATTGCCAGTATTGAGGCGCTTGACGACGTAAATGATGCGGTTACCCGTATCCGCGTTGAGCACCTTTAAAGCAATCATAACCATCGGGAAATAAGACAGTGAAATATATTTCTACCCGGGGCGACGCTCCAGCACTGAATTTTGAAGATGTCCTGCTGGCGGGTCTGGCCAGTGATGGTGGTTTGTACGTACCGGAAGTTCTGCCGACGTTCAGCAAAGAAGAGATCGCTTCCTGGGCGGGACTGCCTTACAACGAACTGGCTTATAAAGTGATTAAGCCGTTCGTTGAGGACTGCGTTGCTGACGCCGATCTGAAGCAGATGATCGACGATACCTATGCCGGTTTCAACCATACTGCGGTTGCGCCGCTGAAAGAGCTGGGTACCAACGAGTGGGTTCTGGAACTGTTCCACGGCCCGACGCTGGCATTCAAGGATTTCGCGCTGCAGTTGCTGGGCCGTCTGATGGACTATGCCCTGACTAAGCGTCAGGAGCGTCTGGTAATCATGGGTGCGACTTCCGGTGACACCGGTTCTGCCGCGATCGAAGGTTGCCGCCACAGCGAGCACCTGGACATCTTTATTCTGCACCCTTACAACCGGGTATCAGAAGTTCAGCGTAAGCAGATGACCACGATTATCGAAGATAATGTGTTCAATATTGCGCTGGAAGGTAACTTCGACGACTGCCAGGAGATGGTTAAAGACAGCTTTGCTGATCAGGGCTTCCTGGGTGGTCGTAAGCTGGGTGCTGTGAATTCGATCAACTGGGCACGCATCATGTCCCAGATTGTTTACTACTTTTCTGCGTCGCTGGCTGTGGGTGGCCCGCACCGTGAAGTAGCCTTCTCTGTACCGACCGGTAACTTTGGCGATATCTTTGCTGGTTATCTGGCGAAACAGATGGGCCTTCCGATTAGTCAGCTGGTGGTTGCGACCAATAATAACGACATTCTGCACCGGGTTATCTCCGGTAATGATATGAGCAAAGGCGAGCTGGTACACACCCTGTCACCGTCCATGGATATCATGGTGTCGTCTAACTTCGAGCGCCTGTTATTCGATGTGTATGGCCGTGATGGTGCAGCGATCAGTGAGCTGATGGCTAAGTTTAAGTCTGAGCCGGTACAGCTGGACGAGGCACGCTGGGCTAAGGTTCGGGAGCTGTTTGACAGCCATGCCTGCGACGATGAGTCGACCTGCGATACGATCGCTAAAGTGCATGCCGAGACCGGTTATCTGCTGGATCCGCATACTGCGATCGGTGTTGCTGCCGGACGTGAGTGTAATCGTGATGCCAGCGTACCGATGATCGTGCTGTCTACCGCGCACCCGGTTAAGTTTCCGGATGCTGTGCTTAAGGCTGATCTGGAATCACCACAATTGCCGACGCATATGGCCGACCTGTTCGAGCGTGAAGAACAGTTTACCGTACTGCCAAACGAGCTGAGCAAGGTGCAGCAGTTTGTTGCTGGTCATGTGCATAGCGATTAAAGCTTCATAAGGCTAGAATAAGCCCGTTACAGCTGACTGTAGCGGGCTTTTTATTTGGGGGAATAAAGCTGTATGGATCTGTTTTTTCTGTTATCCAAGACGCTTTGGGTGTTGGCGAACCCTGGCAATTTTTTAATTTTCATTCTGATTTTATCCGTGTTAATGGGGTGGCGAGTGCTTACTTCACTAGCGCTGCTAAGCCTTTTTCTGGTAACGCTTTATCCGTTTGGTAATCTGCTGCTGCAACCGTTGGAAAAGCGCTTTCCCACACCGCAGGAGTTACCGGTTGAGGTTGCCGGTATTATTGTGCTTGGCGGGGCCGAGGAGGCTGAATTAAGCAGTATCTGGAGCCAGCCCCAGTTCAATGCTGCGGCTGAGCGGAATATGGCAATACTGCCATTGTTACAGCGCTATCCTGGGCAGCCGGTGTTGGTCAGCGGTGGCTCCAGTTCGGTACAGAAGCCTGAATATCGCGGTGCAGATGTTCTGCAGGAGTGGCTGGCTGATCAGGGGCTGGAGCAATCGGTAATCTTTGAACGGGATTCCAGAAATACCTTCGAGAATGCCATCTATAGTCAGGACAGTCTGCCCGTCGGCGCCGATATAGCCGATCCAAAAGGCTGGCTGTTGGTGACCTCTGCATTTCATATGCCTCGCTCGGTTGGTATCTTCCGTCAACAGGGTTGGCACATAATCCCCTATCCTGTGGATTATTACTCGAAACCGCTGACTCTGGCGAACTGGCGGCCAGACCTGGGGAAAAACCTGTTTGAGCTGAGTCTTGCGGTGCGGGAATGGCTCGGGCTTACCGCGTACTATCTGACTGATAAAACCGATAGCTGGTTGCCGGCTAAGGAATTAAGCAATGAGTGAGCTGCTGATCCGGCGCCGTGAAGCGCCCGTTGATCTGCCGATCTACAACCAGGTTCATCCGTTGCTGGCGCGTATCTATGCCAGCCGCGGTCTGGATAACCTGGACCATCTGGGCCGCAGCCTGCAACAATTGCAAACCGGGACCGATATTCGGGGACTAGATGCTGCCGTTGCTCGCCTGATTGTCGCGCTGGAGCAGGATCAGCATATCCTGATTGTCGGTGATTTCGACTGTGACGGTGCCACTAGTACTGCGGTCGGTATGCTGGGGCTTGGAATGATGGGGGCGTGCCGGGTGGATTATCTGGTACCCAACCGGTTTGAGTATGGTTACGGCCTGAGCCCGGAAATCGTTGCCGTCGCGGCTCAACAGCTGCCGGACCTGATTATTACCGTAGATAACGGCATTTCCAGTGTGGAAGGCGTTGCCGCGGCTAACGGTTTGGGTATCGATGTCATTATCACCGACCACCACCTGCCGGGAGATACTCTGCCGGATGCCTGCGCCATCGTAAATCCGAATCAGCCGGGTTGCAGTTTTAGTGAAAAATCGACCTGCGGTGTCGGCGTAATCTTCTATGTGATGACCGCGTTGCGTCGTGCGTTGGATCAGCGGGATTGGTTTAGCCAGCGTAATCTGGCGAAGCCGAATCTGGGCTCTCTGCTGGATCTGGTGGCCCTGGGCACTGTCGCCGACGTGGTACCGTTAGAGCAGAATAATCGTACCCTGGTGTATCAGGGAGTGCAGCGGATCCGGGCAGGTAAAGCGCGGCCGGGTATTCTGGCCCTGATCGATATCAGCGGTCGGCAAGGTAGCCGACTGACTTCCACCGATCTTGGTTTTGCGCTCGCACCACGCCTCAATGCGGCGGGGCGTTTGGATGATATGTCGATCGGTATTGAGTGTCTGCTGACTAATGATCCTGAGCGGGCCCGACAGCTGGCGTTGCAACTGGATGGTCTGAACCAGGAGCGGCGCAGCATCGAACAGGAGATGCAGCAGCAGGCGCTGACCCTGCTGGATGAGCTTGAACTGGATGCCGAAGGTGAGCTGCCGTTCGGTCTCTGTCTCTATGATGACGACTGGCATCAGGGTGTAATCGGTATTCTGGCATCCCGGATCAAAGAAAAGGTCAATCGTCCGGTAGTTGCGTTTGCCACCGGGGATAGCGGTGAGCTGAAAGGTTCGGCCCGTTCTGTTCCCGGCTTTCATATTCGTGACGGACTGGATGCGGTAGCCGCTAAGCACCCTGAGCTGTTGAAGAAATTTGGCGGGCACGCGATGGCCGCGGGTATGACTATCGCTGCGGATAAGCTGCCTCTGTTTCAGCAGGCATTTGATGCTGAGGTGCGACGCCAGCTGCCCGCAGAAGCGTTGCAGCATTCTGTACTAAGTGATGGTTCCCTCAACGGCGATGAACTGACCATGGGTATGGCAGAGCTGTTGCGTGAGGCGGGTCCCTGGGGGCACAATTTCCCGGAACCGCTGTTTGATGGTGAATTTTCCCTGTTGCAGCAAAGAATAGTTGGTCAGCGCCACTTGAAATTGGTGCTGATGGAACCAGATAGTGGTATCGCGGTTGATGCTATCCATTTCAATGCTGATACTAAAATCTGGCCCGATGAATCGATCCAGAAAGTGCGTGCAGTATTTCGCCTCGATGTGAATGAATTCCGTGGCCAGAGAACTCTGCAGCTGATGATCGATCGGCTGTTGCCGCTTTGAAGCGGCAATGGTTGATTCATAATGTTATAGACAAAAAGAGAACAGAATAATGAATGATTTTACCCTTGATGAACTGAATGTACTGGTTGCCGTATTTGAAAAAGCAGGTATCGCTGAAGGCAATGGCAGTGAAGGCGAGATGTTCAGCCGAATCAAGTCTGCGCAGGCAGAACGCGCTGAACTGGAAAGCATGGATTTTGATGACTGTCTGGGCGGTGCTTGCAAGCTGTGAGTCAGGAACAAGCTAACTACTACGTCGGTGCTCATGTTAGTGCCGCCGGCGGCGTAGAAAATTCGCCGCTTAATGCTGCTAAGCTGGGGGCCAATGCTTTTGCTTTGTTCACTAAGAACCAAAGGCGCTGGGAAGCCAAGCCGTTGACGGCTGGCAGTATTAAAAAATTTCGCGATAGCTGTGATCGGCTCGGTTTTCTGCCCCAGCAGATCCTGCCCCACGATAGCTATCTGATCAATCTCGGACATCCTGAGGCCGAACCGCTGGCAAAATCCCGTGCCGCTTTTATCGATGAACTGCAGCGCTGTGAACAGCTGGGTTTGTGTTATCTAAATTTTCATCCCGGCAGCCATCTGCGCAAAGTCGATGAAGAGACCTGCCTCACTACCATCGCCGAATCGATCAACATCGCACTTGATCGAACAAAGGGTGTCACGGCTGTCATCGAAAATACCGCCGGTCAGGGCAGTAATCTGGGCAACCGGTTTGAGCACCTGGCACACATTATCGAGCGGGTCGAAGATAAAAGTCGGGTCGCGGTATGTCTCGACACCTGTCATACCTTCGCTGCAGGCTACGATATGCGCGACCGGGCCGACTGTGAAAAGACCTTTGCTGAGTTTGAGCGAATCGTTGGTTTTCAGTACCTCAAAGGGATGCACCTGAACGATTCAAAAGGTGAGTTTGCCAGCCGTAAGGATCGTCATCACAGCCTGGGTATGGGTGAGATCGGTCTGGAAGTGTTTCGCTATATCATGTCTGATGACCGTTTCAGGGGCATCCCCCTGGTGCTGGAAACCATCGACGATACTATCTGGCCTGAAGAGATTCAGATGTTGCGGGAGTTTAGTCTGTAATACCCGTTTAACTGGTCTTACGTTTTGACGAGCGATGGTGCAGCTTAATTTCCGTATCGCGTCATCGGTGGTAAAGAATACCTTGCCCGGCCGAATATGTTGCTGGGCGTTGGCATTACTAACAATGGTGCTTTTCAATTGATCTATTATCGGTTTCTTTACTTTCGCAGCAGCAAATATCAAGTTAGCTTATGAAACCCGATCAGTGGGTCTTACGTTTTGGCGAAGGGTGGTAGCAGCAGCTAAGCTCCCGTACCGCTTCGTCGGTGGTAAAGAATACCTTGCCCCGTTCTTATATGTTGAAGGGCATTGGTGTATATCAAGAGTGGTGTTTTTCAATTGATCCATTGCCGGATATTCTACTTACTCTAAGGACGTAGCAGATTGATTGAAGTGTTTAAATGTTCTTGCCTTTTGGTGAGGGGTGGTAGCAGCAGCTAAGTTCACGTACCGCTTCGTCAGTGGTAAAGAATACCTTGCCCGGTCTTATATGCTGAAGGGCATTGGTGTATATCAAGAGTGGTGTTTTTCAATTGATCCATTGCCGGATATTCTACTTACTCTAAGGACGTAGCAGATTGATTGAAGTGTTTAAATGTTCTTGCCTTTTGGTGAGGGGTGGTAGCAGCAGCTAAGTTCACGTACCGCTTCGTCAGTGGTAAAGAATACCTTGCCTGGTCTTATATGTTGAAGGGCATTGGTGTATATCAAGAGTGGTGTTTTTCAATTGATCCATTGCCGGATATTCTACTTACTCTAAGGACGTAGCTGATTGATTGATGTGTTTAAATGTTCTTGCCTTTTGGTGAGGGGTGGTAGCAGCAGCTAAGTTCACGTACCGCTTCGTCAGTGGTAAAGAATACCTTGCCCGGTCTTATATGCTGAAGGAAATCAGTGTTTTTCAACTGATCCATCACTGGCCCTTTGACTTCAGAAAGGTGTAGTGTGATGCCTTCTGAGGCCAGGTGAACAGACAGGTTTTCCAGGGTTTCCAGGGCGCTGGCATCGATGAAATTCACCGCATTACAGATCAGCACGACATGTTCTATTTCCTGACGATGTCCACATTGCCGGCGGATAAAATCTTCAACAAAGCGAGTGTTAGCGAAGTACAGGCTCTCATCGACCCGGATAGATAAAAGCTGCTTGTCGGTAGTTACATCGTGACGATCAATGTTGCGGAAATGCTCGCTGTCACCAACCCGGCCCACGACCGCTATATGGGGCTGACTGCTGCGATAGAGCAGCAGCAGAAAGGAGATGGCGATACCACTGAGTATGCCCAGCTCAACCCCTAATATTAATACCAGACAAAAAGTACTCAACAGAGTCAGTCCGTCTGCTTTATTGAAGCGCCAGCTGTTGGTAAAGGCTTTCAGGTCGATCAGTGGTATCACTGCCATAATAATCACCGCACCTAACGCGGCTTTGGGCAGGTAATAAAACAGGGGCGTAAAAAAGGCGACAGTCACGGCTACAATCAGCGCAGAAATCATCGATGCGATAGTGGTTTGTGCACCAGCTGAAAAGTTCACCATAGAGCGGCCGAAGCCGCCGGCGACCGGAAAGGTGCCGCTGAATGCCGAACCGATGTTGGCGACGCCCAGGGCGACCAGCTCTTTATTAGGATCGATCCGTTCGCGGCGCTTGCTGGCCAGGGTTGTCGCCACTGAAACACTTTCCAGGAAGCCAATAAGGGCGATCAGTGCTGCCGGGGTGATCAGCTGTTGCCATAGTTGCAGATCGATCGATATATCTGAAATTGTTGGCAGGCCTTGTGGAATTGTACCGACAATCGCAACGCTATGGTTTTGATCGAGTTGCATTGATGCCACTACAAGGATACCGATAACCATCGCAAACATCGGTCCGGCACGACAGATCGGTTTAACCAGCCAGTCCGGCAGAGGAGAGCGTTCCAGCATGCAGCAGAGCTTGTCTTTAACAAACCAGAGTACCGCGATGGATAGCAGGCCGAGTAATAGCGTCGCGATGTTTGTCTGCTGCAGGTTGTTGAAAAGATAGATAAACGGGTCGGCGATGAAGCCGCCATTGGGGATATCGAGACCGAAGAGATGTTTGATCTGGCTGATAGCTATCAATAGTGCGGCGGCACTGGTAAAGCCTGATATCACTGAGTGGCTCATGAAATTAACGATAGAGCCGAGCTGGAGTGCGCGCAGTAATATCAGGATGACGCCGACCAGCAGCGACAGGTTAATCGCAATGTTGATCGGATCCCCCAGCCCTTTGGCGGCAGTGTCTGCGATAGTTGAGCCAACCATCAGCGATGCGATAGCAACCGGGCCGACCGCCAGGCTGCGGCTGGAACCAAGCAGGGAATACAAAAACAGCGGGATAATAGCTGCGTAGAGACCAAACTCCGGTGGCAGTCCGGCAAGAAAAGCATAGGCCATGCCCTGTGGGATCAGCATGATACCAACGACGATGCCGGCGACCAGATCGCTGGCAAAGCTATCCCTGTGGTAATGCTTCAACCATTGGCTTAGCGGCAGGTAGTCGATTATCCGGCCCATAGGTACCTCTTTGGGTGAGGAATATTAGCTGCATCTCGCATATGATATAAAGAGATATGTATATTCTCGATGATTATAACTGGCTCCCGGAGGCTGTGACCAGCCATGTTATATTGGCACAAGACCTATGAGTGAGTTTTATTGATCTGAGGCGCAGGCCAGGGGTATTAGTAAGCGATGACTGACTGGAAACCGCGCTTTGGCGCACAGCATATGGAAGTAGTTGAGCAGGAACGGGTGTTCGATGGTTTCTTTAAAATTAACCGGATGAAAATTCGTCATGCTCTGTTTCAAGGCGGCGATATCGAGATCGTCCGGGAACAGTTTCAGCGTGATGATGCGGTCTGCGTGTTGTTGTTCGATCCGGTAAAAGATGTGGTTGTGCTGATTGAACAGTTTCGGGTTGGCGCTATCGCAAAAGGGCGCGATACAGTGGGGAGTCCCTGGTTGCTGGAGCTGGTGGCTGGTATCGTCGAACCCGGCGAAACAGCGGAAGATGTGGCGCGGCGAGAGTCGGTTGAAGAGGCTGGCGCGCAGATCAGCGATATTGTGCCTATTAACCGTTATCTGCCGAGTGCCGGAGGCAGCGATGAATATATTGATCTGCTCTGTGCCAGGGTCGATAGTAGCGGGCTTGGTGGGGTGCATGGCTTACCGGAAGAAGGGGAGGATATACTGGTGCACCTGATTCCGCTGGCCAAAGCGTTTGCTCTCGTGGCTAGTGGTAAGATAGATAATGCTGCAACCATTATTGCGTTACAATGGTTACAGCTTAATAAAACAGAACTGTTGTCCCGATGGCGGGTACTGTGAGTGGTTTTATTTAAAAACAACAGGTTACCGTTGTAATAAGATTTAAGACGTAACTGTATTTTAGAAGAGTGTAATGAGAAAGCGTTATATACCCGATCTGGTGAAGCAGATGGCCGATTGTGAGGCCAACTACTTGCGGCTGATGCGGTTGATGCCGGATATCGAAGAGTGCAATGAACGTGAGTTCGAGGTTCACTGGCAGCAACAGCAGAGTACCGTGCGCCTGCAGATCGAAGAACGCTTTAAGTACACGACGACTGTGGTTGTTTCGCAAAGTTTCGATCACAGTTGGCTGGAGGTTCCCAGCCTGGTGGTGCGAATATACCACGATGCCCGTGCCGCCGAAGTGATCTGTATGAAGAGTAGACGTCAGCTACGGGGTGTTTATAGTTACCCCAATACGCAGATGCATCAGCGCGATGAAAAAGCTCAGCTGAACCAGTATTTGGGTGAATGGCTGAGCCACTGCCTGACCCACGGCCATGAAGCTGAACCCGTTTTTTAGTTATTAAAGAACGATTATTAAGTCAGTAGCTATTAATTAAGAGAGTTCCCCATGAGCGCTGCGCTGACTCTGGTTCAGATAACTGATTGCCATCTGCAAAATAATCCCCGCCACTTATATCGTAACTATGATGTTGAGTCTGCCCTGAGCCGGCTGCTTACCGATATTCTGAGTTCCATTACAGATCTTGATGCTCTGCTCTGGACCGGTGACCTGGTACACCATGGTGGTTCGGACGGTTACCGCCGGTTGCAGCAGCGTATAGCACAGCTAGCGCTGCCAAGTTACTGGATTCCGGGTAATCATGATGATGCCGAATTGATGCAGCAGATCGGAGGCTCGTTAAATCAACGTAGCTTCTGTTCTGATTACTGGGTTGTGATCCTGTTGGACAGTTCTGCGATGCCAGACGGTAAAGGTAGTGGTTCGCTGGCGGAATCCGAACTGAGATTTCTCAGACAAGAACTTGAGCAATACCCTGATAAACACTGTTTGGTGGTGCTGCATCATAACCCTTTACCGGTAAACAGCCGCTGGCAAGACCGGATTATGCTAGCCAACGCTCTCCCATTCTGGGATGTCGTGACAAGTTATCCCCAGGTTAAAGCGGTGCTCTGTGGTCATGTCCATCAGGAGTGGGGTCTTGAGCATCAGGGCGTACAGGTTTTAACCACGCCTGCCAGTTCCGTGCAGTTTAAAAAGTGTTCTGACGATATGTTGCTGGAGGATAAACCAGAGTTGCAGGGGCCCGCCTATCGGGTATTGCAGCTGCATCCGAATGGCAGTATTACGACTTCAGTCAAAAGGATCGCGGTTGATGGTTGCAACGATTGAGCCGGTCCGGTACTTTTAGCAAAACTCTGTATATTTATACATAATTTTATCGGGCTTTATCGGCACTGCTTAGTGGCGACAGTGGCCCGACGAAACAGAACCTTATTTAAGGCATCCGATGTCGCAACCCCTGATTATCTATATTCACGGTTTTAACAGCTCGCCTGATTCTTTCAAGGCACGTTGTTTTGTAAAGTGGATGGCCGAGGCTGGCCGCAGTGACGAGGTCTTGGTGCCCAGACTGCCACATTGGCCGCAACAGGCGATCAGACAGCTGGAACAGCTGGTGGAAGAGCATGCCAAGCGTGATATTACGCTGGTTGGCAGCTCGCTGGGCGGGTATTACAGCACCTGGCTGGTGGAAAAGTATGGCCTGCGCGCGGTGCTGATCAATCCTGCTGTACGCCCCTATGAACTACTGGCAGAAATGTTAGGAGAGCAGGGTAACTTTTATACTGATGAGCGCTATGAACTGACTTCTGAGCACCTGGAGCAGCTGCTGGCGGTTAACTGTGGTGTACTTAAAGAGCCAGCGCGCTATCTGTTGCTGACCCAGACCGCCGACGAAACCCTGGATTACCGTGAAGCGGTGGATAAATTTTCTGATTCCCCCAAACTGGTACAGCAGGGTGGCTCGCATGGTTTTGATCAATTTGAACAAGTAATCCCGTCACTGCTGGCCTTTGCCGAAGGACGGGTTGAATTGCCGTTGCAGACCGACTTAACGGTAGCGGCTGAGAAGGACTAAGACTTCTGATGACCAATTATAATGCAGATGCAATTGAAGTACTGAGTGGCCTGGATCCGGTGCGACGGCGTCCCGGTATGTATACCGAAACCGATCGGCCAAACCATCTTGCTCAGGAAGTGATCGATAACAGTGTCGATGAGGCGCTGGCTGGTCACGCAACTCAGATGGACGTGGTCTTGCATAAAGATGGCGCTATCAGTGTTAAAGATAACGGCCGCGGCATGCCTGTGGATATCCATCCGGAAGAAGGCGTCAGCGGTGTCGAACTGATTCTGACCCGGCTGCATGCCGGTGGTAAGTTTTCTAATGAAAACTATAACTACTCCGGTGGTTTGCACGGGGTGGGGGTATCGGTAGTAAACGCCCTGTCGAAGTTGCTCGAGGTGACCATCCGGCGTGGCGGTAATGTCTATCGCATGACATATGCCGATGGAGAAAAGGTTTCTGATCTGGAGATCGTCGATAGCTGTGGTCAGCGTAATACGGGCACAGAAGTACGTTTTCTGGCCGATGGCCAGTATTTCGATACACCGAAATACCATGTCACTAAGCTCAAGCATATGTTGCGTGCTAAAGCGGTACTCTGTTCTGGCCTGACGGTGACGTTTACCGATGCTACCGGTGACAGCAAAGAGAAAGAGCAGTGGTATTACGAAGACGGCCTGGTTGATTACCTGAAGGGGACCACCCAGGTCTTTGAAACCTTACCAGAAGAACCGTTTACTGCGTCTTTGCAAGGTGAGATCGATGCCATGGATGTAGCACTGCAGTGGTTGCCGGAAGGTGGTGATCTGACCTGTGAAAGCTACGTTAACCTGATCCCTACCGCTCAGGGGGGTACCCATGTTAATGGTTTGCGTACCGGACTGTTGGATGCGATGCGGGAGTTCTGTGAATTCCGCAATCTGTTGCCCCGTGGCGTAAAGATTTCAGCCGAAGATATCTGGGAGCGATGCTGCTACGTTCTGTCGGTAAAGATGCAGGATCCGCAGTTCTCTGGCCAGACTAAAGAGCGACTTTCCTCCCGGCATATTGCCGCTTTTGTGGCCAGTGCCGCAAAAGATGCCTTCAGTTTGTGGTTGAACCGCCATGTAGACGATGGTGAAAAACTTGCTGAGCTTGTGATCAGTCACGCACAGAAACGTTTGCGCTCGAATAAAAAAGTAATTCGTAAGAAAGTTACCCAGGGGCCGCCACTGCCAGGCAAGCTGACCGATTGTACCGGTAACGATGCGATGCAGGGGGAGTTGTTTCTGGTGGAGGGTGACTCCGCTGGTGGTTCAGCCAAGCAGGCACGGGACCGTGAATATCAGGCGGTGATGCCGTTGCGGGGTAAGATCCTTAATACCTGGGAGGTTGATGCGAGCGAGGTGCTGGGCTCTCAGGAAGTGCATGATATCTCGGTGGCGATCGGGGTAGAGCCGGGATCAGATAACTTTGATACTCTGCGCTACGGTAAGGTCTGTATTCTTGCCGACGCCGACTCCGATGGACTGCATATCGCGACTCTTCTCTGTGCCTTGTTTGTGCGTCACTTCAAGCCGCTGGTCAGCGCGGGGCATATCTTCGTTGCGATGCCGCCGTTATACCGGATCGATGTTGCAAAAGATGTCCATTACGCACTGGATGATGCCGAAAAGGATAGTGTCGTTGAGCGGATTAAAAGTGAACGTAAGAACGCGAAGATTGGCGTTCAGCGCTTTAAGGGTTTGGGTGAGATGAACCCGCTGCAGTTACGGGAAACCACTATGTCCCGGGATACCCGCAGGTTGGTTCAGCTGACCATAGAACCGGGTGACGGGACTAATGAAGTAATGGATATGTTGCTGGCCAAGAAGCGGTCTTCCGATCGTAAAGAGTGGTTGGAAACTAAAGGCAATCTGGCTGAAGTCTGAGTCGAGCTGTAGGAAAAGTAATGAGCGGAACAGTACATATTGACGAAGGCGTAGAACGCCTGTCATTGAAAGAATATACCGAGAAAGCATACCTGGACTATTCCATGTACGTTATTCTCGACCGCGCCTTGCCTCATATCGGCGACGGCCTGAAACCGGTTCAGCGACGCATTGTTTATGCCATGTCCGAGCTGGGGCTGAAATCAACGGCCAAGTATAAGAAATCGGCACGTACAGTCGGTGATGTGTTGGGTAAGTTCCACCCCCACGGTGACAGTGCCTGCTACGAAGCGATGGTGCTGATGGCGCAGCCGTTCTCTTATCGTTATCCGTTGATTGACGGTCAGGGTAACTGGGGTTCGCCGGATGACCCTAAGTCATTCGCCGCGATGCGATATACCGAATCCAAGCTCGCGAAATATGCTGAAGTGTTACTGAAAGAGGTTGCTCAGGGGACCGTAGAGTGGGGGCCTAACTTCGACGGTACTATTCAGGAACCGTTGACGTTGCCGGCGCGTCTGCCGAACATCCTGCTTAACGGCACTACTGGTATTGCGGTCGGTATGGCAACGGATATTCCGCCGCATAATCTGCGTGAAGTAACTCAGGCCTGTATTCAGCTGCTATCTAAACCGAGTACCAGTATAGAAGAGCTATGTGAGATTATGCCCGGGCCGGATATGCCGACCGATGCCGAATTGATCACGCCGCGTAATGAACTGCGTAAGATGTACGAAACTGGCAAGGGCAGCCTGCGGATGCGGGCGGTATATAGCCGGGAACAAGGCGATATCGTTATTACTGCGTTGCCGCATCAGGTATCGGGTGCGAAGATTCTGGAACAGATTGCACAACAGATGCAGCAGAAGAAGCTGCCGATGGTTTCAGACCTGCGCGATGAATCGGATCATGAAAATCCTACCAGACTGGTAATCGTCCCCCGTTCAAATCGGGTGGATGTTGAGCAGCTGATGGCGCACCTGTTTGCCAGTACTGATCTGGAACGAACCTATCGCGTCAACATGAACATGATAGGTATCGATGGTAAACCACAGGTTAAAGATCTGAAACGGATCCTGACCGAGTGGCTGACCTATCGGACTGAAACAGTACGCCGCCGGCTGCAGCATCGACTGGATAAGGTGCTGGCCCGGCTACATATCCTTGAAGGCCTGATGGTCGCGTATCTGAATATCGATGAAGTGATCGAGATCATTCGAACCGAGGATGAGCCGAAACAGGTGATGATGGAGCGTTTTAACATCTCTCTGATTCAGGCCGATGCGATTCTCGAAATAAAGCTCCGACATCTGGCGAAGCTGGAAGAGATCAAGATTCGGGCAGAGCAGGAAGAGCTTGCTGAGGAGCGTAACAAGCTCGAGGAGATTCTTGGCTCAGATCGTCTGATGCGTAAGCTGATTAAGGATGAGCTGAAAGCGGATGCCAAAGAATTTGGCGATGATCGACGTTCGCCAATAGTTGCCCGCGAAGAAGCCAAGGCGCTGGATGAGAAAGCGCTTCTTTCTGCTGACCCTATTACTGCTGTTATCTCCAAGCAAGGTTGGATTCGTGCGGCGAAAGGACATGATATTGATCCTGAAGGGCTAAGCTACAAGTCCGGGGATGGTTTCAAGCTGGCGTGCGCTGGTCGTATGAATCAACCTATTATTCTGCTCGATACTACTGGCAGAGCGTATGCGTTAGAAGCACATACGTTGCCATCAGCCCGCGGACAAGGGGAGCCTGTTACTGGTAAGTTAACATTGCCCAAGGGTGCCACCATAGATGCTGCTGTCGCAGGTAAAGATAATGACGCGGTATTGCTGGCGTCTGATGCGGGTTACGGTTTCGTAACTAAAATTGGTGACATGACCAGCAAGACCCGAACTGGCAAGGCAACGCTTACTCTGCCGAAAGGCTCAAAAGGCATGGCACCTTTGCCGGTTAAAGACAAAGCCAGAGATCTGTTGGTTGCGGTGACCAATGAAGGCCGAATGCTGGTATTCCCGGTAAGCGAGTTACCTGAGCTGGGGCGGGGTAAAGGTAACAAAATTATCAATATCCCATCGGCCAGAGCTGCGACGAGAGAGGAGTTGCTGGCAGGGATGGTGATCTTATCTCCTGAAGATACTTTGCAGGTTAACTCCGGCCGCCAGCACCTGAAGATGAAACCCGCGGATCTTGAGCATTACCGAGGCGACCGTGGTCGTCGTGGTAACAAGCTACCAAGAGGATATCAGCGGGTAGATTCCCTGGAGGTTCTCGTTAAGGTGGGTGACAGAGCTGGGGAAGAGCCTGGTACTTCTGAAGGTTAGATCCACAAGACCGCCTCGCGGGCTCGGCTAGCTAGAATGGAAGGTAAACCTTCCTGCTAGACGCGACTGCGTCGCTTGCTAGTGGCTAGAAAAAGCAAAACCAAAAACCGCCGCCAGGCGGTTTTTGAGTTTTGGCAGAGCCAAAACGAATACAGTGGCGAGACCGCCAAACAAGTTTGGCTCGCTAGAGCGACACTACGTGACTTGCTAGTAGCTAGAAAAATCAAAAGCCAGTTCAAAAACGACAGTCAAAATCAAAGTCAAAAGTAGAATCTAAATCCCCACCGCTATCCCTTACTCCTGCGTTTTCACCACATTCAATTAAGAAGGTTTTTTCTAGCCACTAGCTACTAGCAGGAAGGTTTGCCTTCCGTTCTAGCGAGTCGCGCAGCGACGGTCTGTCTTTTCAGGCTTTTTCTAGCCACTAGCAGCAAAGCTTGCTTTGCGATCTAGCGAGCGACTCAGTCGCGGTCTAGCCACTGGCCTTATCGAAGTGCGATGTATTTCATAAAAACGACACTATTTTGTGCTCCCCTGTTGACTCCTCTGCCAGTCGATGTAGAATGCGCTTCCTCGCTTGAGACAGCAGCCGGCAACGGCCACTGAGACAGGTTGAGGTGTTGAGTTTAACTCTTTGAAAAACAGTGTTTTTTAAACGAATTAATCACAACATGAAGCACAACGGTTTGTTTGTAAGTTTATTACAACTTCTCAAATAAAACGGTTGACTTCAACAGGGTGTTGAGTAGAATACGCACCTCGCTTGAGACGACACACCGGCAACGGTTTGAGTCACTCAGGCACGCTCTTTAACAGATTGATCAGATAATTCGTGTGGGCGCTTGTTGAGATGGAGCACAAAAGCTTTATCAAAGACAAAGCGACCATATGTGAATTCATTTACATGTAGTTGTTTAGTACTTTGAGCTAGATTTACAGAATGTCTTTTTCCGACATTCTTGATTTAAACTGAAGAGTTTGATCATGGCTCAGATTGAACGCTGGCGGCAGGCCTAACACATGCAAGTCGAGCGGTAACATTTCTAGCTTGCTAGAAGATGACGAGCGGCGGACGGGTGAGTAACGCGTAGAAATCTACCTAGTAGTGGGGGATAGCCCAGAGAAATTTGGATTAATACCGCATACGTCCTACGGGAGAAAGCGGGGGATCTTCGGACCTCGTGCTATTAGATGAGTCTGCGTCGGATTAGCTTGTTGGTGAGGTAATGGCTCACCAAGGCGACGATCCGTAGCTGGTCTGAGAGGATGACCAGCCACACTGGAACTGAGACACGGTCCAGACTCCTACGGGAGGCAGCAGTGGGGAATATTGCACAATGGGCGCAAGCCTGATGCAGCCATGCCGCGTGTGTGAAGAAGGCCTTCGGGTTGTAAAGCACTTTCAGCAGTGAGGAAAGGGGTGTCGTTAATAGCGGCATCCTGTGACGTTAACTGCAGAAGAAGGACCGGCTAACTCCGTGCCAGCAGCCGCGGTAATACGGAGGGTCCAAGCGTTAATCGGAATTACTGGGCGTAAAGCGCGCGTAGGCGGTTTGTTAAGTCAGATGTGAAAGCCCCGGGCTCAACCTGGGAACTGCATCTGATACTGGCAAACTAGAGTACAGAAGAGGGTGGTGGAATTTCCTGTGTAGCGGTGAAATGCGTAGATATAGGAAGGAACACCAGTGGCGAAGGCGACCACCTGGTCTGATACTGACGCTGAGGTGCGAAAGCGTGGGGAGCAAACAGGATTAGATACCCTGGTAGTCCACGCCGTAAACGATGTCTACTAGCCGTTGGGAGACTTGATCTCTTAGTGGCGCAGCTAACGCACTAAGTAGACCGCCTGGGGAGTACGGCCGCAAGGTTAAAACTCAAATGAATTGACGGGGGCCCGCACAAGCGGTGGAGCATGTGGTTTAATTCGACGCAACGCGAAGAACCTTACCTACTCTTGAAATCCAGAGAATTCGCTAGAGATAGCTTAGTGCCTTCGGGAACTCTGTGACAGGTGCTGCATGGCTGTCGTCAGCTCGTGTTGTGAAATGTTGGGTTAAGTCCCGTAACGAGCGCAACCCTTGTCCTTATTTGCCAGCACGTAATGGTGGGAACTCTAAGGAGACTGCCGGTGACAAACCGGAGGAAGGTGGGGACGACGTCAAGTCATCATGGCCCTTACGAGTAGGGCTACACACGTGCTACAATGGCCGGTACAGAGGGCTGCAAACCTGCGAGGGGGAGCTAATCTCAGAAAACCGGTCGTAGTCCGGATTGGAGTCTGCAACTCGACTCCATGAAGTCGGAATCGCTAGTAATCGCGAATCAGAATGTCGCGGTGAATACGTTCCCGGGCCTTGTACACACCGCCCGTCACACCATGGGAGTGGATTGCACCAGAAGTAGCTAGCTTAACCTTCGGGAGGGCGGTTACCACGGTGTGGTTCATGACTGGGGTGAAGTCGTAACAAGGTAGCCCTAGGGGAACCTGGGGCTGGATCACCTCCTTAAACGATAGCGAAATCTTAGCAAGCGTTCACACGAATTATCTGATCTTCTTTAGAGAGAGCAACTGGGGCTATAGCTCAGCTGGGAGAGCGCCTGCTTTGCACGCAGGAGGTCTGCGGTTCGATCCCGCATAGCTCCACCATTTCTTCTTAACTGAAGAATACCCAAAAGCTCTAAAACATACTCACTGCTTAAGTGACTATCTTTTAAAGCTTTTTGCTTTAAACGCTCTTTAACAATTGAATCCTGTAACGAGAATGAAAAATATGTACAAGCGCTAATCCGGCGTAAATGTATCGTTATTTCATCGTCATTGAAAAATGACATGAAGTTTTATCAGTCTCTTCGATCAGACCCTTTTGGGTTATATGGTCAAGTGACTAAGCGTGCACGGTGGATGCCTTGGCAGTCAGAGGCGATGAAGGACGTGTTAACCTGCGATAAGGTTCGGGGAGCCGGTAAATGGGCTTTGATCCGAACATTTCCGAATGGGGAAACCCACCCAGTATAAGCTGGGTATCTCTTAAGTGAATACATAACTTTTGAGAGGCGAACCCGGGGAACTGAAACATCTAAGTACCCGGAGGAAAAGAAATCAACCGAGATTCCCCTAGTAGCGGCGAGCGAACGGGGACCAGCCCTTAAGCTGTAATGTAGTTAGCAGAACACTCTGGAAAGTGTGGCGATAGTGGGTGATAGCCCCGTATGCGAAAACTTACTTACAGTGAAATCGAGTAGGACGGGACACGTGATATCCTGTCTGAATATGGGGGGACCATCCTCCAAGGCTAAATACTCCTGACTGACCGATAGTGAACCAGTACCGTGAGGGAAAGGCGAAAAGAACCCCTGTGAGGGGAGTGAAATAGAACCTGAAACCGTGTACGTACAAGCAGTGGGAGCGGTCCTTGAGACCGTGACTGCGTACCTTTTGTATAATGGGTCAGCGACTTAATTTTAGTAGCAAGGTTAACCGTTTAGGGGAGCCGTAGGGAAACCGAGTCTTAATAGGGCGTACAGTTGCTAGGATTAGACCCGAAACCGAGCGATCTATCCATGGGCAGGTTGAAGGTTGAGTAACATCAACTGGAGGACCGAACCGACTGTCGTTGAAAAGCCAGCGGATGACTTGTGGATCGGAGTGAAAGGCTAATCAAGCTCGGAGATAGCTGGTTCTCCTCGAAAGCTATTTAGGTAGCGCCTCATATCTCACCTACGGGGGTAGAGCACTGTTTCGGCTAGGGGGTCATCCCGACTTACCAACCCGATGCAAACTCCGAATACCGTAGAGTGCAATTATGGGAGACACACGGCGGGTGCTAACGTCCGTCGTGAAAAGGGAAACAACCCAGACCGTCAGCTAAGGTCCCAAAGTTATGGTTAAGTGGGAAACGATGTGGGAAGGCTCAGACAGCTAGGAGGTTGGCTTAGAAGCAGCCACCCTTTAAAGAAAGCGTAATAGCTCACTAGTCGAGTCGGCCTGCGCGGAAGATATAACGGGGCTCAAACCATACACCGAAGCTACGGACGCAATTTATTGCGTGGTAGAGGAGCGTTCTGTAAGCCGTTGAAGGGAAAGCTGAGAAGCATCCTGGAGGTATCAGAAGTGCGAATGCTGACATGAGTAACGATAAGGGGAGTGAAAAACTCCCCCGCCGGAAGACCAAGGGTTCCTATCCAATGCTAATCAGGGTAGGGTGAGTCGACCCCTAAGGCGAGGCTGAAGAGCGTAGTCGATGGGAAACAGGTTAATATTCCTGTACTTTTTGTTATTGCGATGGGGTGACGGAGTAGGCTAGGCCGGCACGGCGTTGGTTGTCCGTGTTTAAGGCAGTAGGCTGAGATCTTAGGAAAATCCGGGATCTCATACGGCTGAGAGCTGATGACGAGTCCTCTTTTGGACGAAGTGGTTGATGCCATGCTTCCAGGAAAAACCTCTAAGCTTCAGATAACAAGAAATCGTACCCCAAACCGACACAGGTGGTCAGGTAGAGAATACCAAGGCGCTTGAGAGAACTCGGGTGAAGGAACTAGGCAAAATGGTACCGTAACTTCGGGAGAAGGTACGCCGCTGACGGTGATGGGATTTACTCCCTAAGCTGTTGGTGGTCGAAGATACTAGGTGGCTGCGACTGTTTATTAAAAACACAGCACTCTGCAAACACGAAAGTGGACGTATAGGGTGTGACGCCTGCCCGGTGCTTGAAGGTTAATTGATGGGGTTAGCTTCGGCGAAGCTCTTGATCGAAGCCCAAGTAAACGGCGGCCGTAACTATAACGGTCCTAAGGTAGCGAAATTCCTTGTCGGGTAAGTTCCGACCTGCACGAATGGCGTAACGATGGCCACACTGTCTCCACCCGAGACTCAGTGAAATTGAAATTGCGGTTAAGATGCCGTATATCCGCGGCTAGACGGAAAGACCCCGTGAACCTTTACTATAGCTTCGCAGTGGACTTTGATATTACTTGTGTAGGATAGCTGGGAGGCTTTGAAACCTGGACGCCAGTTCAGGTGGAGCCAATCTTGAAATACCAGCCTGGTAATATTGAGGTTCTAACTCAGGTCCCTTATCGGGATCGAGGACATTGTGTGGTGGGTAGTTTGACTGGGGCGGTCTCCTCCTAAAGAGTAACGGAGGAGTACGAAGGTGCGCTCAGCATGGTCGGAAATCATGCATTGAGTATAAAGGCAAAAGCGCGCTTGACTGCGAGACAGACACGTCGAGCAGGTACGAAAGTAGGTCTTAGTGATCCGGTGGTTCTGTATGGAAGGGCCATCGCTCAACGGATAAAAGGTACTCCGGGGATAACAGGCTGATACCGCCCAAGAGTTCACATCGACGGCGGTGTTTGGCACCTCGATGTCGGCTCATCACATCCTGGGGCTGAAGCCGGTCCCAAGGGTATGGCTGTTCGCCATTTAAAGTGGTACGCGAGCTGGGTTTAGAACGTCGTGAGACAGTTCGGTCCCTATCTGCCGTGGACGTTTGAGATTTGAGAAGAGTTGCTCCTAGTACGAGAGGACCGGAGTGAACGAACCTCTGGTGTTCGGGTTGTCATGCCAATGGCATTGCCCGGTAGCTATGTTCGGACAGGATAACCGCTGAAAGCATCTAAGCGGGAAGCCCCCTTCAAGATGAGATCTCACTGGGGCCTTGAGCCCCCTGAAGAGCCGTTCAAGACCAGGACGTTGATAGGCTGGGTGTGTAAGCGTTGTGAGGCGTTGAGCTAACCAGTACTAATTGCTCGTGAGGCTTGACCATATAACGCCAAAAGCGTTTGTTGAGCTGATAGATTAAGATACACTGTTCGATAAGAACAGACGAAGGATTAGAGCTTGTACTCTCCTTCTCTTACAGGATTACTTTTGTTAACAGTTTTTGCTTGGCGACCATAGCGAGATGGAACCACCCGATCCCTTACCGAACTCGGAAGTGAAACGTCTTAGCGCCAATGGTAGTGTAGGGTTTCCTTATGCGAGAGTAGGTCATCGCCAAGCACCTAATTACGGAAAGCCCCGATCACTTTGTGATCGGGGTTTTTTCGTTTCTAAGGCGTCGCTTAGAAACGAAAGGACAGTAGCTAGAACGTCGCTACGCGACTCGCTAGAACGGCGCGCAAGCGCACCTGCTAGTGGCTAGAAAAATCTTAAAGGCAGTGGCTAGATCGCGTCTGTGCCGCTGGCTAGAGCGGAACCTTTGGTTCCTGCTAGTGGCTAGAAAAATCAAAAGCGACAGTCAAAGACAAGGTCAAAAGCAAAACCTAAAACCCCGCAGTCTTTCCTTACGCCAGCGTTTTCACATTATTGATTAAGAAGGTTTTTTCTAGCCACTAGCTACTAGCAGGAAGGCTTGCCTTCCGTTCTAGCGAGTCACGTAGTGACGGTCTGCTTTTACAGGCTTTTTCTAGCCACTAGCAAGTCACGCAGTGACGTCTAGCAAGCGCGTAGCGCGTTCTAGCCACTGCTTTATCTTATTGATATCTCTGCCCCCGGTGCTCTATCCAGCCGTCAGGATGGTCGCCGTCCGGATCCCGGTGGGTCCAGTGGATAACACCGCCCTGATTATTCCATTCATAGACACCGTAAAATCGAATAACGTCACCTTTACGGAGGTCATTGATACGCGAAGCAAGATCAATATTATGTGCAATAAGGATTGTCTGTCCGTGCTTTAAGCTAATCAGGAACCTTTGGTGGCGGATATCTTTCAGGTCATCTGGCAGGAGTTTTTTTACTACGGCACTGCCCTCTATTTGCAGGTCGCTTTCCAGGTCATTAAACGCTTGAAGTAATCTTTGGTCAGTGCTGACGGGGTGGTTTGTTACCGGCTCAGGAGATTGGTAAGGTAACATCACCGAAGCGCCGACAGCTATGACTAGCAGTATTATGATTCTGTTTAGTCGGTTCACAGGTTATCTCTCTTATCTTGATCGTCTGACAGCGCCAGGTGTTTGGCCAGAGATAATTCTATTAGCTTTTCTGCAAGATACTACTGAATTATAGCCGCACAGCTGTGCATAACCGTTCGCTGGGTATGCTGGTTTTCATAGTATGGGGGTGGACTGTTCAGCTATGTATAAGTGTTAGCTATAGGCATGCTGATAAAGGAGCGTCCTGTATTGAGGGCGGATGGTCGTTTCAGAGGGTGTTATTGGATAGAAAATACACATCGTAGAAGAAGTAGATGGTTATTCCTGTGCTGGCAACTATGACGAAGTTTCGTACCCATTGTTGCGGCAGTTTACGGGACAGGTGAGCAGCGAAATAACCACCTGCCAGAGTGCCTGTTAATACAATTGTTCCTTCATACCATGCAATTGCGCCGTCATAGATAAACAGGGCGATGGCGATCAGTGATACGAAGGATGATATCAGCAACTTCAGCCCGTTCATTGTGTTGATGTTGGTGTAGCCGGCCAGAGCCAGATAGCTCAAGGTGATGATGCCCAGTCCGGCGTTAAAGAATCCGCCATACAGACAGACCCCCAGAAGCAACAACGTTAGCAGTAATGCTCCCATCGATGAAGCGTGGCGGTGACGAGTACTCAGAGTCTTTAGAAGGCTATTTAGCTGGCCGCCAAAGATGAACAGTACAGTAGCAAAGAGCAGTAGCCAGGGAATTGCCACGCGGAATGCTGTTTCTGGTGTTTGCAGTAACAACCAGGCACCCGCGATACCGCCGATCAGGCTAATCAGAATGAACTTGGGTAACTGATCTTTTACTTCTCGAAGGTCTTTTCGGAACGCCCAGGTGCCACTCATATAGCCAGAGCAGGCTGCAAAAGTATTTGTTGCGTTAGCGCTGATAGGCGGAATGCCCACAAACAGAAGTGCCGGAAATGTGATAAAACTACCGCCGCCGGCAATCGAATTGATCATGCCGCCAAAAAATCCGGCAGCAAGTAGAAATAGCAGTTCCAGCATAGGACAATCCGGCCTGTTGAAAAATTAAATAGTAATCAGATTGTTAAGGTTACAGGCTGAGATGTTTTGGCAAAAGATACAGTTAACACAGGTGTTTATGAATTTCTGTACTGTAGTTCGACGTTGTATTGGCCCTGATTGGGAAATAGTTGAGTAGTAGGCTTATACCGGAATCAGGGAAATAGTTTATTCAGCAGGTGCTTAGCCTGTTTATCCAGTAGCTTCTGGTAGTTTTCATTAACCGACAGAATGAGTACTTTGTCTTCTTCAGCGCGTTGTATTTCAGCTCCTGCCAGTAAGCTGACTTTTAGGTCAGGTGCTTCGCTTAGGGCTGTGTGCGTGATCAGTTCGTTGCTTTCTGTGCTATGCGTCAGGTAACGGGCTTCTTCCTGCAGTCTGGGAAGTTTTTTGTAATGGCCCCGTACCAGTGCCATATGCAGATTCAGGACCGGCTGCATATTCCGGATGCGCTGCTGGTTAAACAGCTTATAGAGTCGGTTGAACAGCTGGCTGGCACAAATTGCATTGACGCCGTGGGAGTCATCTTTATGTGGTTTGAGGAATGCCAGTTGCAGATCTCCATTGCTGACTTTTGCCGCTTCTCCCTGGTAAATTGCGATTACCATATCCAGCATTCGGTAATAAAATTCCTGCATTTCATGCAGTTGCTTTTGGGATATGTTGTCAGAATGGCCGCTGGCCAGGTCTAGATAAAGCAGGTAGCCTGCATTATCAGCTGAAACGATCAGTTCCAGTTCTTGTTCAAACGAATAGAGGTCTAGCTGTACCTCTTTTTTGTCATTCTCAAACAGTGGGTTTTTGAACTTACTCTTTTCTTTCTGAAGCGGAGAGAGATTGATCTCTTCGACGATAGGTTTTGCTTCAGGAGCTGTCTGTAGCTTGCTTTTCTTCGCTGACTCTTTGTATTCGGTGAACGGAGCAAAGCCCGGCATTTCTGGCGCATCTTCGGCAGGGCGTAGCAGGTCGACCAGCTCTTCTGAATTTTCTATGTTGGATTGAGAGGTGTTAAATGGAGTTGTCTCTAGAATATTTTCAGCCTCGACAGACGTTTCGATATTCGCTTCGTTCGAAGGAATTATTTCTGTTTCCTCAGGCAACGATTCAGCTGTTGCGAAGGGGTTGGTTTTTGATCGAGTCGCGGGTGAGGAACGAAGGTAATACCAGAGTGAAGATAAGGCGATGATAATCACGATCAGGCTTAATATCAGCGCCTGAATCAATAACTCATAATATGGGGTGCGATAGTAGGTCGGGTTAAGGCTTAGCTCAAGAAAGGCGAGAGGCTGATTCTGTTGGTTGATATCTGCCTGCAGGGTGACCAGATCGTCGTTAGTCTCTTCTCCGGCCCTCCCCAGCAGGCGGTCCTTGGTGTCGGTTAACTTGATCGCGGCGATATGATCTTGTTGTACCAGCTGATTGAGTACAAAGTTCAGGCTTACCGGGTCTGCCGCCAGCAGGGCGGGTTTGATCAGAGTGGCGGTTTGCTGGCTGAGCAATTCACCCTGGGATCGGGTTTGCTGGTTAGCCAGGCGGTCGGCTACCAGTGCGAGATAAACTCCGGACAACAGTAAACCTGCCAGTAATATAGCGGCAAGTACTACGACCAGCCGGTTGTATTGCTGGCCGCGTTGATTGTTGTCGTACTCTGAACTCTGCGGTTGATCCATATTCCGACTGCACTGATTCCCTGACTATAGCTGTATAAAACAGAACCCGCAGATGATAACAGCTTCTTATATGGCCGATAAACGGCTTTTTTCAATGAATCTAAGGTGCAGGCTATGGTCCCCGCTCTGCAGCGGGTTATAATGTGCGATCTCCGACCGGGAAGGATATATATGAACGTTAAACAGTATATGGCAGAGTTGGGCCAGCAAGCACGCGTTGCGTCCCGCGCTATCGCTAAAGCTGATACCAATGTTAAGAACCAGGCATTGCTTGCGATGGCTGAGGCGATCGATGTTGCCCGTGCCGATCTGGTGGCGGCTAACGCTAAAGATCTTGAGCAGGGGAGTAAGAATGGCCTCGATGATGCGATGCTGGATCGTCTGGAACTGAAGCAGTCCCAGATCGATACTATGATTGAGGGCCTGCGTCAGGTTGCCTCCCTTCCCGATCCGATCGGTGCGATTACCGATATGAACTATCTGCCAAGTGGTATTCAGGTAGGTAAGATGCGGGTGCCACTGGGGGTGATCGGTATTATTTATGAATCCCGTCCTAATGTGACGGTGGAAGCTGCTAGTCTGTGCCTGAAATCAGGCAATGCGACTATCTTGCGTGGTGGATCGGAAGCGATCCACAGCAACGCTGCAGTTGCTGAATGTATCAAGGTTGGTTTGCAGGCTGTCGGGCTACCGGAAAATGCGGTGCAGGTGGTTAAGACTACCGACCGTGAGGCGGTGGGCGAACTGATCACGATGCCAGAATACGTGGATGTGATCGTCCCCCGGGGCGGGAAAGGCCTGATCGAACGGGTTAGTCGCGACGCTAAGGTGACAGTGATTAAGCACCTGGACGGTATCTGCCATGTTTATATCGATGACGATGCCGATAAGACTAAGGCGATCAACGTCGCGATCAACGCCAAGACGCATCGTTATGGCACCTGTAATACCATGGAAACTTTATTGATTCATGAAGCACGGGCAGCTGAGATACTGCCAGAGCTAGCGGAACGCTACCAGTCTATTGGAGTTGAACTAAGGGGCTGTGAGAGAACCTGCGCGCTGCTGCCATCGGCTATCGCAGCGACGGAAGAAGATTGGCAGACAGAGTACCTGGCACCGATTTTGTCGATCAAACTGGTCGGTGATATGGATGAAGCGATCGCTCATATTAACCAATATGGTTCGCATCACACTGATTCAATCATTACCGAGAACTACACTAAATCCCGCAGTTTTTTGCGTGAAGTGGATTCCAGCTCGGTCATGGTTAACGCTTCAACGCGTTTTGCTGATGGCTTTGAATACGGCCTGGGAGCAGAAATCGGGATCTCTACAGATAAGATTCATGCCCGCGGACCGGTTGGCCTTGATGGTCTGACCTCACAAAAATATGTGGTTCTCGGCGATGGTCATATTCGGCAGTAATCTTTAATGACAGTTACAGCACTGGCCTTTATGGGGGGGACATTTGATCCTATCCATAATGGTCACCTGCGCACGGCTTTGGAAATTCAGCAATGGCTGGGTATTGATCGGGTCGCGCTGATGCCATCTAAAGTGCCGGTGCATAGGGCGCAACCGGAGCGCAGCCCACAACAGCGACTTGATATGCTGCAGCGCGCGGTCGAAGACGAACCGGCGCTGTATGCCGACGCGCGGGAAATTCTATCATCTAAGCCCTCTTATACTGTGCTGACACTGGAAGCTTTGCGGCGGGAATTTGGGGCCGAGTTGCCGATCTGTATGATCATGGGGATGGATGCATATCTGTCCCTTCCGACATGGGATCGCTGGCAGGAGCTGCTGCAACTGGCTCATATAGTGGTGGTTAAACGGCCCGGTTGGGTCTACAAGCCAGGCGATCTGATCAGCCGGGTGACCAGAAATCATGAGGTTTCTGATAAACAGCGGCTGCTCAGTAGTGCCGCAGGGCATGTTATTTTTCATGAGCTGACTCCTCTCGGGATCTCAGCAACTCAGATACGCAACCTGATAGGTGATGGGCATTCGCCCCGATACCTTATTCCGGATGGTGTCTGGGATTATATTCAACAACAGCAGCTATATGGCTGCAGCGAAATTAAAGGTAAACGGTAACCGATGGAAATTGACCAGATGATCAGCGTTGTACGTAACGCCCTCGACGATTTGAAAGCGAAAGAGATCGTTGTACTGGATGTGTCCGGTAAGTCGACTGTCACTGATCGAATGATTATTGCCAGCGGAACTTCCAAGCGTCATGTGATGTCCCTAGGTCAGCACGTACATGAAGAAGTAAAGCACAACGGTATTTTGCCGTTGGGTATTGAAGGGCAGGATACCGGTGAATGGGTGTTGGTCGATCTGGGTGATGTGGTGGTACATATCATGATGCCGGATGCGCGCAGCTTCTACGACCTGGAGCGCCTGTGGGGTTTTGATGAGGATGAAGAGCAGACTTCCTGATTAGTGAGACAGAACAACTGATGAAAATACGTCTGATAGCCGTAGGCACTAAAATGCCGGGTTGGGTGAACGAAGGGTGCAACGAATATATCAAACGCCTGCCTCAGGAGTTTTCTCTTGAAGTGATTGAGATCGGCCTTGGTCATCGCGGTAAAGGTGCCGATCTGGCACGGGCTAAACGGCAGGAAGGTGAGCAGATGCTGGCGGCGATTCCTAAAGGGGATCGGGTGATCGCTCTGGAAGTCGGTGGCAAGAACTGGAGCACCGAACAGTTAGCGCAGCAGGCTGAAAACTGGCAGATGTCGGGGCAGAATGTATCATTACTGGTCGGCGGTCCCGAAGGGCTGGCGCCAGAGTGTGTAGCCATTGCTGATCAGAAATGGTCGTTGTCAGGTCTTACCTTACCTCATCCATTGGTGCGAATCCTGCTGGCTGAACAACTGTACCGTGCCTGGAGTATCCTGCAGGGCCATCCATACCATAAGTAAGCGGTTTTGAGCGAACATTAATGTCGGCATTCGATAGCTTTAAGGATCATTCGAAAGAGGGAAAAGTATTCTTTTCCCGGGCTCTTATCGCCTTTCTGGTGGTTATATTGCTGATGGGAGTATTGATTAGTCGTCTTTATTATCTGCAGGTGATCCAGCACGATCAACAGGCGGCTAAATCTGATGATAACCGGGTACAGCTAAAGCCTGTCGGTCCGACCCGCGGGCTGATCTATGATCGTAATGGCGTATTGCTGGCGGATAACCGCCCCAGCTACAGTGTTACCCTGCTCAAGGAAGAGGTTAAGGATATTGATGCAACTCTCGCCGAATTAGAGGCGCTGATACCGATTACCGAACGTGAATTAAAGTCCTTTCGCAAACGCCTTAAACAACGCCGTCGTCCCTATGAAACCGTACCATTGCGTTTTCGCCTTACCGATGAGGAGATCGCCCGGATTGCCGTTAATTACCAGCGCCTCCCCGGGGTGCAGGTGGAAGCGGATCTGATCCGATATTATCCGTACGGCGCCAGCCTGGTACATGCAATGGGTTACGTAGGACGAATTAATGAAAATGAACTGAAGCGGGTCGACGGGACTAATTACAGTGCAACTCACTATATCGGTAAGCTGGGTATCGAGAAGTTCTATGAGCCACTGTTGCATGGTTCTGTAGGCCATCACAAGGTAGAAACTAACGCCCGGGGACGGGTCATGCGGGTGCTGGAGCGGACCGATCCGATACCGGGTCGGGATATAGTGCTACATCTTGATATCCGTTTGCAGCAGGCGGCGGAAAAACTGGTCGCCGGACGACGCGCCGCGATTGTCGCTATCGATCCCAGTAACGGCGGGATTCTGGCCCTTGTGAGTACCCCCGGGTATGACCCGAATATGTTCGTTACCGGGATTAGCAGCAAAGACTACAATGCGTTGCGTGAATCACGGGAGTTACCATTGTTTAACCGCGCGTTGCGCGGTCAGTATCCTCCGGGCTCAACCATTAAACCGATGGTTGCGATGGGAGTGATCGACAGTGGTTTGATTAGCCCTAACCATACCGTACATGATCCTGGATTCTATACCTTGAACAAAGGCGGTCGTCGGTACCGTGACTGGAAACGGGGCGGACATGGCAAAGTGGATATGGAAATGGCGCTCTATCAGTCCTGTGATGTCTGGTTTTATGATGTCTCGAACCGCGCAGGAGTCGATGTGATCTCAGATTATCTGGGGCGTTTTGGCTTTGGCCAGGTAACCAGTCTTGACCTGCCAGAAGCGCTGCCCGGCATTCTGCCTTCTCGGGCATGGAAAAAACGTACTGGTCGTGGTTCCTGGTACCCCGGCGATTCTCTTAACCTGAGTATCGGCCAGGGCTGGATGTTAGCAACCCCGCTACAGCTTGCAACTGCTTCATCGGTTATGGCAAACAGGGGCATCTGGAAGCAACCCCGGATGCTTAAAGGTGTGGTACAGCAACCCGCTGTCGCAGAGGGCGAGCTGCAGAATACAAATTTGGAAGCCGGTGCTGGCATCGAGCGTAATTCGTTGCTGGAAGGCAGTGTTATCGATATTACAGGGTTGGAAGGCACTGGTGCAGTGTTGCCCGATGTGCAGCTGAAAACGCCGGAATACTGGCAAAAAATTATCGATGGCATGATCGCTGTGGTACATGGAAAACGGGGCACTGCGAGAAAAATTGGTAAAGGTATCGATTTTCAGATCGCCGGTAAAACAGGTACTGCGCAGGTGGTCGGAATTAAACAGGATGAAGAATACGATGCCGATAAGCTCGATGAGCGGCATCGGGATCATGCCTTGTTTATCTCTTTTGCGCCGGCGGATAAGCCGGAGATTGCGGTCGCAGTGATCGTTGAAAATGGTGGTGGTGGTTCCAGTACCGCAGCCCCGGTCGCCCGTGGTGTGATTGACGCTTTCATGGCCCTGAAGCAAGCTGACCAGGAAAAAGAGTTACAGCATGCTCAATTAGGATCACCACAGGCAGCCCTGAGCATCGTTCAACTAGCGCCGGGAGATCAACCCTGATGCGTGACTTTCAGCGCAGTATGCCTGATGCTCAACCGCACCTGGCCAGACGCCGGGGGGTATGGTCACATACCCGGCTGGATGCCTGGTTAATGGTATTTGTTCTTTTGCTTTGCAGCTATGGTTTGTTGATTCTGTACAGCGCCTCTGGCGGTGATATGGGGTATGTCACCCGGCAGGCTGTGCGCATGGGCGCTGGGTTTTTTGTCATGGTGGTGCTGGCACAGTTCCGCCCCAGAATCTTTGCCCGCTGGGCGCCTGCGATGTATGTGGTTTGCCTGGGATTATTGCTAGCTGTGCTGCTGTTTGGTGTCGGAGCTAAAGGCGCGCAGCGCTGGTTAGCTTTACCAGGTTTTCGTTTTCAGCCATCAGAAATTGTCAAATTAGTTCTGCCATTGATGATCGCCTGTTATATGGCTAACCGCCCACTGCCGCCGAGCTTCAGGCATATTATTATTTCATTGGTGCTGATCTTTGTGCCAGTGGTGATGATTATGAAGCAGCCGGATCTGGGCACTTCTTTGCTTATTGCTGCCTCCGGCGTGTTTGTGCTGTTGTTATCGGGTATTTACTGGCGTTATATCTTCGGTGCCCTGGCGGTTGCTGCTGCAGGATTGCCAGGGTTGTGGATGGTAATGAAGGATTATCAGAAACAGCGGGTGCTGACCTTTTTAGATCCGGAAAGTGATCCGCTGGGCTCGGGCTGGAATATTATTCAGTCTAAGGCGGCGATCGGCTCCGGTGGTATCGATGGCAAAGGCTGGATGCAGGGGACTCAGTCACAACTGGATTTTCTGCCGGAGAGCCATACCGACTTTATTATCGCGGTGCTGGCGGAAGAGATGGGTATGATCGGGGTGCTGGTCCTGCTAGCCATCTATCTGCTGATTATCGGCCGAGGACTGATTATCGCGGTGCGGGCCCAGGATAGCTTTGGCAGGCTGGTCGCGGGCAGTGTGACCCTGACTTTCTTCGTATATATTTTTGTAAACATCGGCATGGTAAGTGGTTTGCTGCCGGTAGTCGGGGTACCGTTGCCGCTGGTGAGTTATGGCGGCACCTCAATAGTAACCCTGATGGCAGGCTTTGGTTTATTGATGTCGGTTCAGGCGCACAGGCAGATGATTAGCCATTAGCGTTGTTTATTTGCGTTATTTTTTGCAACAGGTTTGATAAAGGCCGGATTAAGATTTAGGGTGCTTAAGTAGCGCTTTCAGCCCAGGGACAGTTAAGGTAGCAGATGATGATAAAACAGACACTGACACAGTGGATTACAACCGGCATTGTTGTAAGCGGACTGGCGCTGGCAGCACCGGCGTTCGCAACGACAGACAGCACAAATTATGCAGAACATCCGCAGGCGCAGCAGCTGATAACTGAGCTGGGCGATGAAGGTTTTGATAGCGCCGAAGTAAAGCGGGTATTGGCGGGTGCTAAACGCCAGGAGAGTATTCTTAAAGCGATATCCCGTCCGGCTGAGAAGCGCCTTAACTGGGGTGAATATCGTAATATTTTCCTGAAATCAAAGCGGATTAATCAGGGCGTCAGTTTCTGGAACCAGTACGCAGATGAATTGCAGCGTGCCGAACAAACCTACGGTGTCCCGGCCGAGATAATTGTTGCAATTATCGGTGTCGAAACCCGTTATGGCCGGAATATGGGTAGCTACCGGGTGGTTGACGCGTTATCGACACTCGGCTTCGATTATCCGAAACGGGGTAAATTTTTCCGTGGCCAGCTGAAACAGTATTTCTACCTGGTGAGGGATGAAAAGGTCGAACCGTTCAGCTTAAAAGGCTCGTATGCCGGGGCGATGGGCTATGGACAGTTTATCCCAAGCAGCTTTCGCAGCTTTGCCGTCGATTTCGATGGCGATGGTAAAAAAGATATCTGGAACAATCCGGTAGACGCTATTGGTAGTGTAGCTAACTACTTCAGCGCCCATGGCTGGAAGAGCGGCGAACCGGTACGCTCCAATGTCGTGATTACTAAGGCTGCACAGGATGAATGGTTTAATAACGGCCTGAAACCAGAGCTATCTCTTACGGAATGGGGTGAGCGGGGTATCTCTACCCGTAATGATCTGGCCGGGGATAATATGGCGACGTTGATGCGTATGGAGTCCAACGGTGAATTTCATTACTGGTTCGGTCTGCATAATTTTTATGTCATAACCCGCTATAATCACAGCCGGCTGTATGCAATGGCGGTGTATGAACTGAGCCGGGCCGTCGTTGAAAAACGCAGCGCCAAGGCGGGATAAGTGATAGGGGTGGTAAAGACAATGAAGCTGGGTAGTAAACTAATCCTGTTAACTATACTTGCCTCCCTGGTGGGGTGCTCTGGTAATAGTGGTCGTTATTCGATCAAGCAGGATCATGGTCCTGCCCAGGCGGTCGATGTTTCGAATGTGCCTGATGCGGTGCCACGCGCAGAACCGAAGAGCCGTGGTGGCAATAAGAGTCCCTATCGGGTATTGGGTAAAACCTACTATGTGATGCCGAGTAGTCTTGGTTATAAAGAGCGAGGTACGGCGTCATGGTATGGCAAAAAATTCCATGGCCACAAAACGTCTAACGGCGAAGTCTACAATATGTATGGCATGTCGGCGGCGCATAAATCCTTGCCGCTGCCGACCTTTGTTAAAGTAACCAATACCGCAAATGGTCGACAGGTAATTGTAAGGGTAAACGACCGTGGTCCCTTTCATGGTGGCCGGATCATCGATCTTTCCTATGCCGCGGCAAAGAAGCTGGATATGTTGGGCCACGGAACTGCAAACGTAGAAGTCGAAGCGATTGATCCAGGTAGCTGGAACAGCACCACGGTGGTTGCTGCCGGAAGTGCGACTGCTCCTGTGACCAGGTCAGAGCCCGGAGGTAGCCGTTATCTGCAGGTTGGAGCATTTAGTCTGCAGGCAACGGCGGATGATGCTAAGCGCCAGCTACAAACGATGTTTCCGGGATACCCTGTCCGGGTTGCACCGGTGCAACGCAGTGATCAGGTTTTGTACCGGGTTCAGATCGGCCCGGTGCGGCTGGATGCCAACCTGGCGGAATTAGTTTCGAGAGTGGAAGCGGCAGGTTATCTGCGGCCACATCTGGTAGACTAGGCAACTAATTTCTTGAATTGAGAACCATTCAAGTTTTTATCGGTCCTATTTGCTGTTGTTCGTTCTTTTGTCGCTCATTGTAAGTCAGACCCACTGTAACTGTTGGAAATAGTTAAAAATCATGATCAAGAATCTTATTATCCGTTCTCTGTTGTTGGCAATGGTTATTATTTTACCCGCGCAGGCCGCAAGCCTGATACCTGCACCACCGCAAGTGGCGGCCCGGGCATAT
The DNA here is from genome assembly GCF_050870985.1 of Amphritea sp. HPY. Lineage (NCBI taxonomy): Bacteria > Pseudomonadati > Pseudomonadota > Gammaproteobacteria > Oceanospirillales > Oceanospirillaceae > Amphritea > Amphritea sp. HPY. The sequence continues at coordinate 4,768,860 of NZ_CP194015.1, forward strand.
ATGGTAATGGATGCTGATACCGGCAAGGTGATCATGTCCAGTCGTGAGGCTGAGCGCTTCCCTCCTGCCAGCCTGACCAAGATGATGACCAGCTATATTATTGCGGCTGAACTGGCTAAAGGAAATATCAGTAAGAGTGATCTGGTGCCGGTTTCAGTTAAGGCCTGGCGTTCACCGGGATCGCGGATGTTTATCCAGGAGGGCACTCAGGTTCTGCTGAGTGACTTGCTGAAAGGTATTATTATTCAATCCGGCAATGATGCCAGTGTTGCCATGGCGGAATATATTGCGGGCAGTGAAGCGGCCTTTGCTGACCTGATGAATCAGCATGCCGGTTTGCTGGGTATGCAGAACAGCCACTTTATGAATGCTACTGGTTTGCCGGCAGAGGATCACTATGCATCAGCCGAGGATCTGGCGTTGCTGGCCCGCGCGATTATTCAGGAATATCCAGAACATTATGGCATTTATTCCGAGAAATATTTTACCTATAACAAAATTCGCCAGCCCAATCGTAACAAATTGTTATGGCGGGATAACAGTGTCGATGGCCTGAAAACAGGCCATACGGATGCTGCAGGTTACTGTCTGGTATCTTCTGCTAAACGTGAAGGTATGCGTCTGATCAGTGTGGTTATGGGTACTAACAGCGAAGAAGCCCGCGCCCAGGAGAGTCAGAAGCTGCTGGCTTACGCTTTCCGCTACTTCCGCACACACAAGCTTTATGATGCCGGCCAGGTACTGGAAACGACTAAAGTGTGGGCCGGTGAGCAGGATCAACTGAAGCTGGGCCTGACAGAAGAGTTGGCGGTGACTATTCCCCGTGGCCAGTCAGAACAACTAAAGGCGGTACTTGACCTGGATAAAGTGATTTCCGCACCGGTTACTAAAGGTCAGGCATTCGGTATGGCTAAGGTGATGCTTAACGACCAGGTTGTTGCAGAAGTACCGGTAGTTGCATTGGAAGCGATCGAAGAAGCAGGGTTATTGAAGCGGATCTGGGATGCGATCGCACTGTTTTTCTATAATTTAATTAACTGATCCGGCAGCAGATTACTCAGGGAGGAATGCCTGCATCAGCTGATGCGGGCATTTGTCGTTTATAGATGAACATAATATATTTGAACGGCCAGTTGTTACCGGCTGAACAGGCAAAAATTTCGGTATTCGACCGGGGCTTTCTGTTTGGTGATAGTGTCTACGAAGTGATCCCGTTTTATCAGGGCGTAGGGTTTCGTCTGGAGGCTCACCTACAGCGCCTTGAGCACAGCTTAAAAGCGGTACATATAAAGGCTGAGCGAGACTGGCAGAGTATATTGCAGCAGTTGGTGGCCGCCAATGGCGGGGGTAACTTGTCGGCATATCTGCAGGTTTCCCGGGGTGTTGCTGATGGTCGAAGCCATAGTTACGATGACAGCATGGAGCCTACGATATTTGCCTGCTGTAATCCGATCAGGGATATCTATCAAGGGGGCGCTGAGCAGGTTGTCGGAATCCGCGCGATAGTAACTGCGGATCTGCGCTGGCACCGCTGTGATATTAAAGCCAATGGCCTGCTACCGAATATACTTGTAGTGCAGCAGGCGAAGCATGCCGGGGCCGACGAAGCGCTGATGATGCGTGATGGATTTCTCACCGAGGGTGCTTCGTGTAACCTGTTTGTGATCGATAAAGGGGTTATTTATACCCCTAAGCGCAGCTCAGAGATTCTTGGCGGGACCACTCGTGAGCTGATACTCGATCTGGCTGATGAACATGGCATTCCCACCCAGGAGGTGGATATTGATTATGAACGACTGATGGCTGCGGATGAAGTCTGGATCAGTAGTTCAACCCGGGCGATCGTGCCGGTCCTGAATATAGATGGACAACCGATTGCCGATGGAAAGAAGGGAGCCTTATGGGCTCAGATGTTTGATCTGTTTATCCGCTATCAGCAATCCCTGATGCGGGGTGACTGTAGCTGATGCGTTAGAGAGTTAGAAAATGAACGAACAAGAAGCACCAAAAATTGAATTTCCCTGTGCCGACTATCCGATCAAGGTTATTGGTCGTGACGGCCCAGACTTTAAAGAGCTGGTGATTGATATCGTGCGCAAGCATGCGCCTGATCTTGACCTGTCAACGCTGGAGCACCAGCCAAGTAGTAAAGGCACTTTCGTTTCTATTCGCCTGAAGATTACCGCGACCGGAGCAGAGCAACTTAATGAGCTGCATCTGGAGTTGAAAGCTAGTGGCCGGGTGCAGATGGTGATCTGATGGGGTTGTCTGAACAACTGATAATCCGCAATCTGGGACAGGTTCCTTACCTGCCGACCTGGCAGGCGATGCAGGACTTTACCGCCAACCGGGGCGCCGATACAGTCGATGAAATCTGGGTCTTGGAGCATGAGCCCGTATTTACTCAGGGGCAGGCGGGTAAAGCAGAACATATAATTAATACCGGAGATATTCCGGTCGTGCAGGTTGATCGCGGTGGTCAGGTGACCTACCACGGTCCGGGACAGGTCGTGGTATACCTGTTGCTGAATCTGCGCCGTAAGAAATTCGGTGTACGTGAGCTGGTTGCACGGATGGAGCAGAGCATTGTTGAAGTGCTGGCTGAGTCCGGTGTTGAAGCTTACGTAAAACCGGATGCGCCCGGAGTCTATGTCGAACAGGCGAAGATCTGTTCCTTAGGTTTGAGGGTGCGTAAAGGCTGCTCTTTCCATGGGTTGGCATTTAATCTGAACATGGATCTGGAACCTTTTAACCGGATCAATCCCTGCGGCTATGCTGGCATGGCGGTAACCTGCCTTAGTCAGCTGGTACCAGGCCTTGATCCGACTACTGTGAAAACTTCGCTTACAGAGATACTGGTTAAAAGACTCGACTATACCGAGCGGACCAGCAAGACCACACTGGACTAATATAGCCATGTCTGAAGAAAAAAGCTCAAAACCGCAACGTGCAGAAGCCGGAGTGAAGCTGAGAGGCGCTGAAAAAGTCTCACGAATTCCGGTAAAAGTAATTCCAACCGAACGTGACCAGATGCTGCGTAAGCCTGAATGGCTCAGGGTTAAGTTGGGATCATCGCCGAAAGTAAATGGCATTAAAGATAAATTGCGCCAGCATAAATTGTCTTCCGTTTGTGAAGAGGCCAGTTGTCCGAATCTGGGTGAGTGCTTCAGCCATGGTACGGCTACGTTTATGATTATGGGCGATATCTGTACCCGCCGCTGTCCGTTTTGCGATGTTGCCCATGGCCGACCTAATGCCCTGCCGGAGAATGAGCCAAAAGAACTGGCTGCGGCGATTGCTGATATGAAGCTTCGCTATGTGGTTATTACCTCGGTGGATCGTGATGATCTGCGCGATGGTGGTGCAGGGCACTTCGCTGAATGTATATCTGAAACCCGTCTGGCGATCCCTTCTATACAGGTGGAAACCCTGGTGCCGGACTTCCGTGGTCGCATGGATATTGCGCTGGATATCCTGCAACAGACACCGCCGGACGTGTTTAACCACAATATGGAAACCGTGCCGCGACTGTACCGTAAAGTACGCCCGGGTGCTGACTATGAGTGGTCGCTGAAACTGTTGCAGCAGTATAAGAAGCGCTGCCCCGATGTACGTACTAAATCAGGCCTGATGGTGGGTGTCGGCGAGACCAAGGAAGAGATCTTTGAAGTATTAAAAGACTTGCGCGCCCACGATGTCAATATGCTGACCATCGGCCAGTACCTTCAGCCGAGCCGGGATCACCTGCCGGTAGACCGCTACGTCACTCCGGAAGAGTTTGACGAGTATGCGGCAGTGGCAAAAGAACTCGGCTTCTCCCAGGTCGCCAGCGGGCCTTTAGTTCGGTCTTCCTACCATGCCGATCTTCAGGCTATGGGTGAAAAAATCACCTAAAGGCAGTAGCTAGACCGTCGAACAAGTTCGACTAGCTAGAACGTCGCTCTGCGACTTGCTAGTAGCTAGAAAAAGCCAGTCCTGAAAGAAACGTACCTGTTGCAAAGCCGGTGCGTTTATTTATTTTGGGGGCCTCTATATAAAGCTTTAGATGGTAGATAAAGAATGCGTAAATCTGATAAGAAAATGGACAACAACATTCGGATCGCTTTAACCGATGTGTGTGAAACGGCGTTGAAGCAATTAGATGGCTTTCAATGGCTGACTCACCTTGTTAACTATTCTGATTTTCCTGAAAGCCTCAAGATTGTTTGTGTCTTTGATAGCAATGAAAACCTGGCATTTTGTATGTCGCAGGGCAGAACAAGTGAACTGGCATCTCTAATCCAGAAGAAGCTTGGTGAAATTGATGTAAATGTTAAAAATATATCCTCCCAGATTACATATGACACTGAGGAAAACTGTAAAAACCATAACAATGGCAGTTGGGCTGATAGACTTGGTTGAATCGACCAGCCTCTCCTAGCCACTAGCAGTGACGCTTGCGTCACGTTCTAGCTAGCCGCGAAGCGGCGGTCTGACAGCTGGCGTTCTCATCCCCCCAAAGCGTTAGTCCTCTATATAGCTTCTAGGCCTAACCTTAGGCATAATGTATACATTAGATAATTCTTATGTAACTTAAAAGGACTTCCATGGCTAACAAAACTATCTCTGTATCGACTTCTATGCTGGCGGGCGCAAAAGTAACCTCTGACATTCGCGGCCATAAGCTGACTATCGATCAACCACAACCGGCAGGTGGTACCGACGAGGGGCCGACGCCGCTGGAATATTTTCTGTTTTCGCTGGCGGGCTGTATTCAGAGCATTGCCCGTATCGCAGCGACTCAGCAAAAGATTGAAATGCGCGGTATGGAGATCAGTGTTGATGCAGAGCTAAACCCTGCGGGCCTGCTGGGGAAGGATACTGAGGATCGGGTAGGCTTTCAGACCATTACTGTTAAAGCACAGATCGATGCCGATCTTACCAAAGCTGAAAAAGCTGAGTTTCTCGATGCAGTATGCGAGCGCTGCCCACTACATGACAACATCCGCCTGGAAACAGCTGTCAATCACTCAATGACTTAAAGACAGTCGCTGACCAAGTATAAAAAAACCGCCACCGGCGGTTTTTTAGGTTTTCAGCTTTTGATTTTTCTAGCCACTAGCAGTGACGCTTGCGTTACGTTCTAGCTAGCCGCGCAGCGGCGATCTAGCTACTTAAGTTCAACCGTACCCCAGCCAGTTGCAGGACGATACCGGTCAAAGTCAGCCAGGCATCCCCCGGGGCACCTTTGATCTGTTGGTCCGCTTCAAAACAGCGGCTGAGCATCTGTTTAAGGGTATCGGCAGGGATGCGTTGAGCAGCTGCGCCAACCAGGTTCTTTCGTTTGCCCCAGATACGTTCTTTCTGGCAGATGGTATCGAATGGGGTGCCGTCTAGCATGCCTTGCTGGATAGCCAGCAGGGAGCGGACTTCGCGGCTGATTGCCCATAAGGCGACAGAGGCTTCGGTGCCTTCCTGTTTCAGTACTTCGATGATCTTGTTGCTGCGCGGTACCTGCTGCTGAATTGCGGCATCGACCAGACCGTAAATGTCATAGCGCGAGCTGTCGGAGACGCTGTCGATGACCATGTCTGCGGTCAGGGTCTGTCCAGGATGGAGCAGGTTAAGTTTGTCCAGTTCCTGCTTTGCCGCCAGCAGGTTGCCTTCGATTCGCTCACAGAGTATCTGAACGGCATCGTGCTCCAGTGTCAGGCCGATCTGGCGGGCGCGGTTATTAATCCAGCCCGGCAGTTGCTGTAGCTCGACCGGCCAGATCTCAACGATAATGCCTTGTTGATCGATCGCTTTGAACCAGGCGCTTTTTTTTGCCGCGGCGTCCAGTTTGCCGGCGATAATGAGCAGTACGTTATCCGGTGGCGGATTACTCAGGTACTCCCGCAATATGTCACTGGCCTGTTTGTTGGGTTTGTTGCTCAGGCGCAGTTCTATAATTTTCTGTTCGGCGAACAGGGACAGGGCGTTGGCACACTCGAGCAGGTATTCCCACTTGAAGCTACCGTCGGTGTATAAGGTTTCGCGTTCGATAAAGCCTGTTTTGAACAGGTGTTGCCGTAGCAGATCGCCGCTTTCCTCGACCAGCAGGGTTTCATCGCCGGTGATCAGATAAACCGGAGCAGGTGTCTGGCTGAGTTTCCCCGCGAGCTGTTCCGGTTTAATCTTCATGCTGGTGTTTCCTACTGGGCAGGCTGGATAGCGGTATAGAAACGTACTATCTGGCTGGCCAGTTGTAGATTCATTTCCTGGCGCAGCTGCTGTTCCTGTGCTTCGCTGGCGGTTTCGTTGTCAGCGTCGTAGTCATAAGTACGCTCAACGATAACCGTTTGTTCCGCCAGTACGATCTCATCAGCACGGTCTTTCACCAGGAAGCGGACTTTTCCGGTCAGCTCATATTCGTCGATATCAGCCGATGCGCTTAGTGTTGCGGTACGACGGGTATGGCTTTCTTCGATGATCTGCAGCAGATAGTTAGCCTGGGTAGCTGGCAATATCTGAACGCCGTTGGCCTCCAGATATCGTTGCAGAGGTTTTTCAACCTGACTGCGAACCTTCTCTGGAGTCTCAATCGCGAGCTGTTTCAGTGGCTCGGCGATATCAACAAAACCACGCAGCTGAAAGCCGCAGGCGGTTAACAACATTGTGCAACACAGCAAAAGTGATGCTGCTACTGCTGATGGGCGCATACGGCTTGTCATCTTGAGTTCCCTGTTAGCCTACGACAATATTAACCAGTTTGTTTGGTACCACGATCTGTTTACGAATCGTTTTACCATCCATGTGGCGTTGTACGCCTTCATCGGCAAGCGCAGTGTGTAAGACGACGCTTTCATCGGCGTCAGCTGCGACCTGGATCTTAGCCCGGACTTTACCGTTAACCTGCACCACCATCTGTACGCTGGCACGGGTCATTGCGGCCTCGTCGGCGACCGGCCATTCGCTATCCAGCAGGCTGCCATCGTTACCCAGATCAAGCCATAGCTGGTGGGTAACATGAGGTACGATAGGCGCCAGCAGGCGAACAGCAGCAGACAGTGCTTCACGGGTTACCGCGCGGCCCTGATCGCTGGCATCAACAAAACGACTAATGGCGTTGCTCAGCTCCATCACCGCAGCGATTGCGGTGTTGAAGGTCTGGCGGCGCTCAATATCGTCGCTGACTTTCTTGATCGTTTCGTGGGTCTTGCGACGCATCTCTTTTTGGCGTTCATCCAGCGCATCAGCATTCAGTGCGACGTTATCGCCGGGGCTCTGCAGATGCTCGTATACCAGTTTCCACAGGCGGCGCAGGAAGCGCTGGGCACCATCGACACCGGAATCAGACCATTCCAGAGATTGCTCCGGTGGTGCGGCAAACATCATGAACAGGCGCACGGTATCGGCGCCGTACTTATCGATCATCATCTGCGGATCGATACCGTTGTTCTTCGACTTGGACATTTTGCCCATGCCGGCAGATTCAACTGGCAGGTTGTCTTCGATATGAACCGCTTTAATAACACGGCCTTTATCGTCGCGCTCAACCTTAACGTCCTGTGGCGAGATCCAGTCCTTGCCGCCTTTCTCGTCTTCACGGTAGTAGGTTTCGGCGAGCACCATGCCCTGACACAGCAGGCGTTCGAATGGCTCGTCGGAATTAACTAAACCTTCATCGCGCATTAGTTTGTGGAAGAAACGTGAGTACAACAGGTGCAAAATTGCGTGCTCGATACCACCGATGTACTGGTTCACCGGCAGCCAGTAATTGGCTTGCTCAGGATTCAGCATAGTCTCTGCGTTGCGACAAGCGTAACGGGCGTAATACCAGGAGGATTCCATGAAGGTATCGAAGGTATCGGTTTCCCGTTCGGCAGCGCCACCGCAGGTTGGGCAGGTAGTCTGCTTGAAGCTATCCATCTTCTTGATCGGAGAACCGACACCGTCGAAGGTGACTTCTTCTGGCAGAACTACTGGCAGTTGGTCTTCAGGTACCGGAACCGCACCACAGCTATCGCAATTGATCACCGGAATCGGCGTGCCCCAGTAACGCTGGCGGGATACACCCCAGTCACGCAGGCGGTAATTAATGGTTACCTTGCCCTTGTTGCTGCTTTGCAGTTCGGCGGCGATCGCCTTAAACGCCATCTCGAAATCAAGTTCGTCGAAATTACCGGAATTAACCAGTAAACCCTTATCAGTAAAGGCTTCACTATCGATGTCGATAGCCTGACTGTCGTCTGTCGGACGGATTACCTGTTTGATCGGCAGGTCGTATTTCTTGGCGAATTCGTAATCGCGCTGGTCATGGGCTGGTACTGACATGACCGCGCCGGAACCGTAATCCATCAGGACGAAGTTTGCCGTCCATACTGGTACTTTATCGCCGGTAATCGGGTGGATGGCTTCAATACCCAGAGCGAAGCCTTTCTTTTCCATGGTGGCCATGTCAGCTTCGGCCACTTTCATGTTCTTGCACTCTTCAGCGAAGGCGGCAAGTTCAGGATTGTTTGCCGCAGCTTGTAGCACCAACGGATGACCTGGTGCTACGGCAACGTAAGTCACGCCCATCAGCGTATCCGGACGGGTGGTGAATACTTCCAGTTCGCCAAAGCCGTCAACATGGAAGTTCAGCTCAACGCCTTCGGAACGGCCGATCCAGTTACGCTGCATCGTACGCACCTGTTCCGGCCACTCTGCCAGCTTGTCCAGGTCGTCCAGTAGTTCGTCAGCGTAATCGGTAATCTTGAGGAACCATTGTGGAATCTTCTTGCGCTCAACCAGAGCGCCGGAACGCCAGCCGCGACCATCGATAACCTGTTCGTTAGCCAGTACTGTCTGATCCACAGGATCCCAGTTCACTTCAGCTTCTTTCTTATAGACCAGGCCTTTTTTCAGCAGGCGGGTGAAGAACCACTGCTCCCAGCGGTAATATTCCGGATGGCAGGTGGCAACCTCGCGGCTCCAGTCATAACCAAAACCCATCAGGTCCAGCTGAGTACGCATGTAATCGATGTTTTCGTAAGTCCAGTTAGCTGGGGGTACATTGTTTTTCAGCGCGGCATTTTCTGCCGGCAGGCCGAAAGCGTCCCAGCCCATAGGCTGCAGGACATTTTTACCCTGCATCCGCTGGTAGCGGGAAACGACATCGCCGATGGTGTAGTTACGAACATGCCCCATGTGCAGCCGACCACTAGGGTAGGGGAACATGGACAGGCAATAGAATTTTTCTTTGGAAGGGTCTTCAGTTGTTTTGAAACTGTTGTTATCAACCCAGAATTTCTGAACCTCAGGTTCAATGTGCCGTGGCTTATATTGTTCGTTCATTTTGACTCAAATTATAAGAAAGCCGGCCAACTTATCGGTACCGGCTTTAATCTCAAATGGAAAGTTTCAGCTATGGCGCATAGGATACAATATATGCAATGCTACATATAGGCTTAAGTCGTTTTTGGAGAAGGATTATGGGCGATAAAAACAGTAGCGGAATGGATCGCAGTGCTCAATATGACCGGGTTCTGAACCGGTTACGGAGTAATCTGGAGGATGCAGAGTACAGATCATGGGATTATCTGCAGTCGAAGATCGAAGAGGCGGTTGAGTTAGAACTGACCGCAGAAGAGATGACCCGAGATGAGATGGACCTTCTCAACGCTTATCTGAAACGGGATCTTAAACGACTGGGCTATTATGCCCACGAGACCGGAGAGGGGATTGCTGCCTGGTTGAGTTTTGATCTGAATACTCTGGAGCAGAAGGTAGCCCAGCAGTTAATGGATCTGGCCGACCGTACCCGTATTGGTATAACTGAACTGGAACAGCGGTTGCAGCATGGAGAAGAACAGTATGCCTCCGGTGAGATCGCCGCGGCTGGTACATTCTCCTGCCTTATGTGCGGTGAACCGATGACTCTGACCCGGACCAGCCGCATTGAACCCTGCTACAAATGCGGATCAGAGAGTTTTATACGTATTTCGGCGCCCTGGGAAGGCGATCAAAGCGACGAATAGCATTGCTGGAACAGCAGCGCTGATCAGGAAGTTTGATACGTTCTTCTGCGATTCGCCCTTGGTCGGGTGATCAAAGCGAAGAACAGCATTACCACTACCGCGACCTGTAACGGTTTCACGCCATATTGTTGGTATGGGGTGAGACCTTCCATACGCTTGACGTTGCCGATCAGTACGGCCTGCTCAAATTGTGGAATAGTTGAGGTTATCTCGCCTCGGGGTGAGATCAGTGCGCTGATACCGTTATTGGTGCTGCGGATCAGCCAGCGGCCGGTTTCCAAAGCCCGCATTCGGGCTATTTGAAGATGTTGGGCGGGGGCAATTGAGTGGCCGAACCAGGTATCGTTGCTGACCGTGAGTAACAGGTCGCTGGTCAGACTGGATTGCCGGACCAATTCCGGATAGGCGATCTCATAGCAGATGTAAGGGGCTATCTTAAGTCCGTTAACTTCAAGTGGTGGCTGATTTTCAGGGCCGAGACTGAAGTTAGACATCGGCAGGTTGAAGAAATCGATCAGTCCACGCAGCTGTTGCTCCAGCGGTACATACTCGCCGAATGGCACCAGCCGCTGTTTATGATAGCTGCCGCTACCGCCAGCAAAAACGCTCAGACTATTGTGATAGCCGATATTACGGGGCTTTGTTGGGTCTGGATATACCGAGGGGATGCCGCTGATCATTCCGGTATTGTTCTGTTGCAGATATTCCATCAGTGGGCTGAGCATAGTTGATGCGTTGCGATAGAAGGTCGGAATCGCTGTTTCCGGCCAGATCAACAGGTCGACTTTGCCGCTATCCTGGCTCAGGTCGACATACTTTTGCATGATCCCGTCCAGTTCGCTGCGTTGCCATTTCAGTTGCTGCGGTATATTAGCCTGCACCATCATCACGCTGACTTCGTCACCTTGTTCCCGGGTCAGGTCTGTGGGTATCTTGCCTTTTTCTGCCGCAAACCAGGGGATAATAATTATGGCTATCATCGCGAAAGCCTGTAGCGGATGCTGCCAGCGCTTAATGATAGTGATCAGCAAGGTCCCGCTCAGTACGACATACAGGCTAAGCAGCCACACGCCGCCGAAAGGTGCGTACTGGGCCAGGGGGGTATCGAGCAGTGCGTATCCCAGGTAGAGCCAGGGGAAGCCGGTCAGTAGCCAGCTGCGTAGCCATTCAAACAGCAGCCATAACGCAATGAAGCCGAGTACGTTATAGAACAGTCTGCGGTAGAGCCAGCACTGAATCACCATCAGGATCGCCATCGCCGCGACAAATAGTCCGGTTAAGCTTCCCGCCAGCAACGTGGGAGCGTTGCCGTGTTCGTGGATGCTGACGAAAACCCAGGATATGCCAACGCCGAAGAAGCCGAGTCCGTAGCACCAGCCAAGCCAGCCGGATGCTTTCGGGGTGCAGCCCTGCAGGGTAAAGAAAAGTAGTGCGACAGATATGGCTGACAGGTACCAGTAGTCGAACGGTGCCAGTGCCAGTGGGGCAATTGCGCCGGCAGTAAGGGCCAGTAGCACCCGTAACAGGATAAACTGAGTGCTATCGGCCATGAGCTGTATTCCTATTCGCTTCTGGTAACCTGCAACAGGCGTATGCGGCGGGTATCCGCACTGAGAATTTTAAAGTGAAATTCATCGATCTGTACTGTTTCTTCCTTGCGTGGCAGGTGACCGAACTGCTGTGTCACGATACCGCCGATAGTATCAAATTCATCATCCGGCATGCCAACATCGAAAAATTCATTGAAATCTTCGATCGGAGTCAGCGCTTTGACTATATAACCGTTTTCATCAAAAGGCTTGATATTACCATCATCTTCCTCGGCATCATGTTCATCTTCGATCTCGCCAACGATCTGTTCAAGCACGTCCTCAATCGTAATCAGGCCGGAAATGCCAGCGTATTCATCGACCACTATCGCCATATGGTTACGGGTAGCACGAAACTCATTTAGCAGGACGTTCAGACGCTTACTTTCAGGAATGTAGGTTGGTTTGCGCAGTTGTTGGGTGATATCGAAGTTTTCCAGATTACCGTCCAGGATTAGTGGCAGAAGGTCTTTTGCCAGCAGAATGCCAAGGATGTCGTCGGGATTTTCACCGATTACCGGAAACCGGGAGTGGGCGCTGGAGATGATAATAGGTAGAAATTCTTTTGGTGTCAGGTCGGATTCGACCACCACCATTTGCGAACGGGGGATCATGACATCCCGCACCTGCTGATCGGATACCTGCATAGCGCCTTCGATAATGCTGAGGGCTTCCTGATCAAGTACGTTTTCATCGGCAGCGTCTTTCAGGTCTGCCAGCAGGTCAGCTCGGGTTTTCGGCTCGTCAGAAAATGCTTGGGCCAGCTTGCCCAGCCAGGTTTTCTGCGGGCCATTGCCCGATCGGTCTTCGTTCATGGTGTTCCCCAATGATTATTCATTAATAAGGTAAGGGTCTGGAATGCTCAAAGACGCGAGTATTTCAGTCTCCAGCGCTTCCATCTCCTCTGCCTCGTCATCATTTATATGATCGAATCCAAGCAGATGCAAGACTCCATGAACAACCATGTGGGTCCAGTGGTTAAACAAAGGTTTTTTTTGCTCTTCGGCTTCCCGGCTGACGACCTCTGCGCAGATTACCAGATCACCGAGCAGGTCCAGTTCTATGCCATCCGGCACCTCAAAAGGAAAGGATAGAACGTTGGTCGGTTTGTCTTTGCCCCGGTATTCAGCGTTAAGCTGCTGGCTCTCTTCGGCATCAACGATACGGATCGATAGCTCGGCCTGATCCATTTTGTTGTTAAGGGCGGCACTGACCCATTGGGTCAGTTGTTCTTCTGAGGGCAGGCCTGAATCTTCGATCTGGCACTGGCGGTCTACGTAATAGCTCATCGTTCGTTCTGCTTAGGCGGATGTTGTTGTTCAAACTTATCGTAGGCCTGGACTATATGCTGCACCAGCGGATGACGCACCACATCTTTAGCTGTGAAGTGGGTAAAGCCTATGCCTGTCACGTCTTTCAGTACTTCCGACGCATGGATCAGGCCGGAACGAACCCCTTTTGGCAGGTCTATCTGAGTGGTGTCACCGGTAATCACGGCGGTTGAACCAAAGCCGATACGGGTCAGGAACATCTTCATCTGCTCGCGGGTGGTGTTCTGGCTCTCATCAAGAATGACAAACGAGCCGTTCAGTGTGCGGCCGCGCATATACGCCAGCGGAGCCACTTCAATGACATTGCGCTCAATCAGTTTGGTGACCCGTTCAATACCCAGCATCTCATACAGAGCATCGTACAGCGGGCGCAGGTAAGGATCGACTTTCTGGCTCAGATCGCCGGGCAGAAAACCCAACTTTTCACCGGCTTCAACAGCGGGACGCACCAGCAGTATACGGCGAACTTCTTCCCGCTCCAGCGCTTCGCAAGCACAGGCTACCGCGAGATAGGTCTTACCGGTACCCGCAGGGCCGATACCGAAATTGATATCGTGGGTCAGGATCGAACGGACATAGCTTTGCTGGTTAGGACCCCGTGGGCGGATCAGAGCCTTGCGGGTTTGAATAGAAATATCCGCCTGTGGAACAGTGGCCGATGTAACAGCGCCCTGTAGTTGTTCAACGCCTGACTGTTGCAGGATCAGATGGACCTGATCCGGGGTGATCAGCGTACCTTTCTGCGCTTCTTCATACAGCTGTTCCAGCATTTTAGCGGCAGCTCTGATCAGGCTGGATGAACCTTGAAGTTTGAAAGTGTTACCGCGATTGCTGATATCGATGCCCAGACGTTGCTCCATCAAACGCAGATGCTCATCTAACTGGCCACAGAGGTTGGACAGGTGTTGTGGGTTGTCCGGTTGCAGAGTGAGCTTGATCGATTGCGCTGTATTCAAAAAAAATTCCTTAACGGGTCACTGTTAATAGTTTAGTTCAGCCTGCTTAAAACAGGCTATTCAGCCGTTGCTGAGCGAGCGTTTAGTCTAGCTCGGAGCTGACCAGTTCGCCTACCAGAGAGTTGGTGTAGACATCGATAATACGGACGTCGGCAAAGTGACCGATCATATCAGGATTGTCGCAACGGAAGTTCACCACCCGGTTGTTTTCGGTGCGGCCCTGCAGTTTACCCGGATCTTTCTTTGAGTAATCGGTCACCAGAATGCGCTGGACGCTATCGACCATGCGGCGACTGATCTGTTGCGCCTGCTGGGTGATGCGATCCTGCAGAATACTCAGGCGCAGTTTCTTGGTTTCTTCAGATACATCATCCGGCAGGTCGGCGGCGGGTGTGCCAGGACGACGGCTGTAGATAAAGCTGTAGGAGGTATCGAAACCGATCTCCTGAATAAGGTTCATGGTCGCTTCGAAATCGGCATCGGTTTCGCCGGGGAAACCGATGATGAAGTCTGAGGATAATGTAATATCCGGTCTGGCGGCACGCACCTTGCGGATCAGCGACTTGTATTCCAGCGCCATATGACCACGCTTCATCGCCATCAGTATCCGGTCGGATCCGCTTTGTACCGGCAGGTGCAGGAAACTAACCAGCTCAGGCACGTCACGGTAAGCTTCGACCAGACTGTCGCTGAACTCCACTGGATGGGATGTAGTGAAACGGATGCGGTCGATACCGTCGACGGCGGCTGTACAGCGGATCAGCTCGGCCAGGTCGGCGATGTCACCGTCATGGGTTGGCCCGCGATAAGCGTTGACGTTCTGGCCCAACAGGTGGATCTCACGTACCCCCTGTTCAGACAGTTCAACCACCTCTGCCAGAATATCGTCCAACGGGCGGCTGACTTCTTCGCCACGGGTGTAAGGTACCACGCAGAATGTGCAGTATTTGCTGCAACCTTCCATAATTGAAACAAAGGCTTCGGCCCCTTCAACCTTAGGTGCGGGCAGGTGATCGAACTTTTCGATCTCCGGGAAACTGATATCGACGATGCCCTTGGCCTCGACATTGGTCAGGTCGATCATTTCAGGCAGTCGGTGTAGGGTTTGTGGCCCAAAGATCATATCCACGTAAGGTGCGCGCTTAAGGATAGCTTCGCCTTCCTGGCTGGCGACACAGCCGCCAACGCCGATCTTCAGATCAGGGTTCTTCGCTTTCAGCTTGCGCCAGCGGCCCAGTTGGTGAAATACCTTGGCCTGCGCCTTCTCCCGAATCGAACAGGTATTCAGGAGCAGCACATCGGCCTCATCCTGGTTATCGGTCAGTTCCAGTTCGTGGCTGTCACCCAACAGATCCGCCATACGGGCGGAATCATATTCGTTCATCTGGCAACCATGGGTTTTAATGAATAGCTTCTTCGCCATTACACACCTGTTCTTTCGGGGGAATTAAAGGGGCAGGAATTATACGTTATGGCAGCCGGAGTGCATAGTTTTTAACCTGACTTGTAATCATACAGAGTCAGCCCCATATAGCAGGCTGATAAATCTTATGAGTAAGTACAGAACCATGGCTAAAGACCCTATATATCGTATTAAATTTGTTAATCAGGACGAGGTGTACGAGATTTACGCCCGTTATATCTATCAGAGCGATCTGTGGGGCTTTCTCGAAATAGAAGAGCTGGTATTCGGCAGCCAGACACAAGTGGTGGTTGATCCATCTGAGGAAAAGCTGAAGCAGCAGTTTGAAGGTGTCGAGCGCAGCTATATTCCGATGCACTCGGTGATCCGTATCGATGAGGTAACCCAGGAAGGCGTAGCGAAAATTACCGAAGCGAAAGGCACCGGTACGGTAAGCCATTTCCCGATGATGCCGCCGCGGAATTGAGTTCTTAAGACTCTGGATTGTGAACCAGCAACGTTAGATGTTGATTTAACTCTGGAGTCGTTTCGTTATTCTTTGTCGTACGTGTTTGTATTCAACCCTCCCATTCTTTGCCCCCGAAATACTCTTCATCTAATTAGATTTTTCGACCCGGACAAACTCGGCCTGACTTCGTTTAGGGGCGCCGGGGTACTGATAGGTTGTTATGTATCTATGAGTAGTTGCTTTAGCAATTGATGGCTGAGCTTATTGCAGGCTGAAGCAACTACATCACCTATTGGTTGGAGTGGTTGTGATTGTTCAATCTGGATAGCAAACAATTGAATGTCAGGTAGTTCATGTCCGGTTATCATTGCGAGTTGCAGGCTGTCCGCGATGCCTAGTTGATGGCTGCTTCGGCCTTGCAGTTCAGCGCAATCCAACAGTTCCTGCAAACTGAATCGCTTGATAGCACCTGCTGTCCAGCCAGCCATACAGGCATCGATCAGTATGGCCCGGTCGCAATCGCGCAAGTAACCTAGTAGTGCCGGTCCTGGTCTGTCCAGACTGAGCAGCTCTATATTTTCCGGCAGCTCCTCCTGTTCTACTTTTCGAATCACTTGCCAGCCGGCCTGGTCATCGCCATGGGGTGAACCCAGACCGATGATTTTTATCCTTAAAGTCCTGTCGCTCATTGGCGTACCGTATTGAGTTTAAGGAAGTGGGTGGCGCAGGAAATACAGGGGTCGTAGTTACGGATTACTTTTTCACAGTGCCGGCGAATATCGTCGTCGCTGTTATCCAGCCCGAAATTCAGTAATGATTGGTGCAGGTCCTGTTCGATGCGTGCCTGGTTCTGGCTGGTGGGCGGTACCAGGCGGGCGTTCTGTATGATGCCCTGGTTATCCAGCTCATAGCTATGCCAGAGCAGACCGCGGGGGGCTTCACTCCAGCCAGAACCGTTACCTGCTCTTGGTGTCGGTTCGATAAAGGTCTGGTCCGGGCGGCGATAGTCACGCAGGATCCGGATCGCTTCCTGCATCGCAAAGCAGATTTCGATACCCCGGGCCAGCATACTGTCGAACATATTGTGACTGGGGAAACGGTCGTTAAAACGATTGAGTATTGCCGCACTCTCACAGGGTAGAGTCTGTGAGGTCAGGTTCATCCGGGCCAGAGGACCGACCAGATAAGCCTCTCCATCCATCTGGCTCCACAGTGCGGTGGATTGCTGCTGGTGGAATTCGTTGAAGTGGTTTTCATACTGCTGTGGATTCAGTTTGAGTCCGGTGTTACTCACCAGTTGACCGTTTTCGACCGCATAGTTGTCGGCGCAAAGCGCAGCATAATTGAACTGTTGCTGATCATCGGGCAGGTCTATCGTTGCCAGCCACTCCGTCATTTCGATCGCTTCCGGCAGGCCTTGTTCCAGCGCTCGCAGCAGCAGTTCCAGTTTCTCTTCATCCGGTGCATTGTGCATACCGCCGACTTTGATCGATACCGGATGCACCGAACGGGCGCCGATAGTGCGCATTATTTCGTTACCCAGGTTCTGCAACATAAGGCCGCGGCGGACTTCGGTGGGATGATCTTTGGCCATCGCGATGCCGGTGTCGTAGCCGAAAAAGTCAGGCAGGGCCAGCAGGTGAATGTGCAGGGCGTGGCTCTCTATCCATTCGCCGAGGTAGATTAAGCGGCGCATCGCCGCAACCCAGGGGCCGGGGTCCATATTGAACGCACTTTCTATCGCGTTAACCGCACTGACCTGGTAAGCCACCGGGCAGATACCACAGACACGTGCCACGATATCCGGAATCTCATGGTAGGCACGGCCTTCAAGAAATTTCTCGAAGAAGCGCGGCGGTTCGTAAATCCTTAACTGAAGCTTTTCGATAATACCGTTGCGGATTTCCAGGTCCATCGCGCCTTCACCTTCGACCCGGGCCAGAATCGGTACTCTGATACTGAGATTCTTTTTAGTCATCGCTTTGCTCCGACCGAATTACGCTTTGATATTGCTCTGCGGATGAGTGGATCAGTTGGAAACGTCTTTGTATCTCATCGGGTACCAGACCCAGTCCGCTAAAACGATTAGCCAAACCGCTCGCGTTGCTGCTTTCTGCAGGCCCGTAGCAGCCGAAACAGTCGCGGCCAAACTTGGGGCACAGAGCTCCGCAACCGGCGCGGGTGACGGGGCCAAGACAGGGCTTGCCTTGGGTTACCAGAGTACAGACAACCTGTTCCTGCTTACAGCTGAGACAGACTTTGTCGGTATGATCGGTCGGACTGACACCTCTTAGCAGAGAGTTAACCAGTTCAATCACCTGGGCACTGTTAATAGGGCAGCCCCAAAGCTCAAAATCAACCTTGATGTAATCGGCTATCGCACCGGAGCAATCCAGAGAATCTATATATTGTGGCTGGCCATAAATCTGTGCCGGCCATTGTGCTGCGTCATCGGCCAGGTTCTTCAGCGCCTGAATTCCGCCGGAAGTGGCGCAGGCCCCTATAGTGATAAGGTAACCGGAGTTTTTCCTGATTTGACGGATGCGCTCTTCATCGTGTGCGGTGACGACGCTACCCTCAATAAAGGCGATATCTACCTTGGCGCTCTCGGCAACGGCACCGGCTTCGGCAAAATGAATAATATCTACCTGCTCGGCGAGGTTGAGCAGGTCTTCGCCCATGTTCAGGAAGGCCAGCTGGCAACCATCGCAGGAGCTGAACTTATGCACAGCAATACGTGGCTTGTTACTCATACTGTAGTTCCTCCAGTTCAGAGCGGTATGGCCTGAAATATAATCCGGCCATCATAATCCGGGTACTCCCAGTCGATCCTGTATCTCCGGGTAGGTAAAGACCGGTCCGTCTTTGCAGATGAAGTCTTTACCGTACTGGCAGTGGCCGCAGTGACCGACGGCGCACTGCATATTACGCTCCATACTGAGGTAGATCCGTTCGGCCTGCAGGCCATGTTCGAGCAGTCCTTTGCTGGCTGCCTGCATCAATCCTTCCGGTCCGCACAGCATAGCAAAGGCGTCACCCGTATCGACAATGCTCTGCTCCAGCAGGTCGGTTACCAGGCCGCGGTGAAATGGCCAGAAAGTACCGCCGTTGTCTGCCGCGATCAGAACCTGAGTCTCCGGCAGGGTATTCCAGTATTCGTAGCGTTTTCGCCAGATCAGATCATCGGAATGTTTGACGCCCTGAACGATAGTCAGCTTGCCGAATTCAGTACGCCGCATGAGGATGTAATTGATCACCGCTACTACGGGGGCGCAGCCGAGGCCGCCGGTGACGATGATCACATCATGCCCCCTGCTTTGCTGCATCGGCCAACCACGGCCATAGGGACCTCTGAGGCCGAGACGATCGCCCTTGCGTAACTGTTGCAAACCTCGGGTGGTACGGCCGACTGCACGGATAGTATGGTCTATCAGGGTTTCATCCTGTGGGTCCGAGACTATGGATATAGCGACTTCACCGACGCCGTGCAGATAAAGCATGTTGAACTGTCCCGGCTGAAAGCTGTAACACTGGTTATGCTGGGTATCGGTTAAACGCAGACGCAGGGTGAAGATTGTCGGAGATTCTTCGATGTATTCCACTACCTCAGCCTCCATCGGCAGGTAGGGGTGGGTGTCGCACTGTGGCTTCGGGCTTGGCCGTGTCATTTATCACCTCCGCAAATTTCGGCGACTTCGAGGGGGAAGTCGATAGCGGCCGGACACCAGGTAGAGCAGCGCCCGCAACCGGTGCAGCCACTGCGACCGTATTGCTCATGCCAGCTACTGAGCTTATGAGTCATCCATTGCTGATAGCGTTGTTTAGTGTCTGGTCTGGCCTGATGCCCGGCCATATAGCCATGGCCTTCGCTGAAGCAGGAGGCCCATTCCCGAACATGCTGGCTCTGGCTCTGATCCAGAGTGGCCAGATCGCTCTCTTTATGACAGAAACAGGTTGGACAAACCTGGGTACAGTTACCGCAGGCCAGGCAACGTTCGGCAATATCATCCCAGCGCGGGTGGTCTCTATGCTTCGTCAGCAGATCTTTGATCGGAATATTGGGCAGTGCCCGTTGCTGCTGGCTGGCCTGCAGCTGTTGTTGCAGTTGTTGGTGCAGTTCGTTATGGCTCGCTTTACGCAATGGTAATTGTTGATACAGGCTTTCTCCGAGTACGCTGCCGGCACTGATCAGAAAACCATCATGCAGCTCAGTCAGACACAGGTCGAAGCCATTTTCAGCGTGGGGGCCGTCACCGGTCGAGGTACAGAAGCAGGTGTCAGCCGGGTGTGAGCAGTTAACTGCAATGATCAGAAGCCCCTTGCGGCGAGAGGCATAGTAAGGATCATGGTACTGGCCATTGAGAAAGTGTTGGTCCTGAAGTTTCAGCGCGGCCAGGTCGCAGCTGCGTACGCCAATAATTGCAAGCATGCGGTCAGGTTGTTCTGGCTGGCTGAATTTCAGCGTGCCATCAGCATCTTTTTCCGCCTGCCAGATGATCTCGCGAGGTGCGAACAGATAGGGTTTTAAAGCCTGGGGGCCGTTAGCCCAGGAGAAATTCAGTTCAGTGCCGGTGTGTTGTAAGCGGTAGCTGCCGGGAGCCTGTTGTTCCTGCCAGCCGAGTGGCAACTCATCACAACTTTGCAGGGGCTTATAGAGTATGGTGTCATCCCGGATGATCGGGCCAATAACTTCATAGCCATGGGATATCAGCACCTGAAACAGCTCGGTGAGGTCGGGTCTTCGCAGAAAGCCGGTTTCTGTTCCGTTCATCTTCAACTCGCTTTTTTTGTTATCGGCGATTTACCCAAGACTAGCGCAAGAACAGTATGGGTTAAATTGATCTCAGTCGGGGACTGATCAAACTGGGCATAAAGGCTCTTGCAACTATTGGAAAAACCAAGTTTATCAGTCAGACTTTCAACGAGTTACGCTGTTCTGACAGTTTGCAGCTGTGAGTTGTAGCTTTTTAGTGCTTATCATTGTTCATTACACGCCTGGAACGGAGGTTACTGCGTGGGGATGTCCCTGTTTAGTCGTCTGCTGACAACTCATGTATTACCTGGTTTAGCGTATTATGTCGTGGCTAAGCTATCTATTTTGCTGCTGGCGATTCCGCCCAGCGAAGCATCTGCTGTGTGGCCTGCCGCAGGTATCTCTCTCAGCGCGATAATGCTGGGCGGTTACCGGGTCTGTTACGGACTGTTCGCAGCGTTATTGCTGCTTTATTCAGAATCCTGGCTGGATCTGAGTTCGGCCAGTGAGATATTAAAGTCTTTATCGCTGATTACTCTGCTGAGCATTGCAGGCCTGAGTCAGGCGGTCGTCGGTGTGTGGCTGGTGAAGCGGCTGATCGGATCGGATGATCCGCTGATTGACGATAAACGGATCGTCTATTTCCTGCTTATCATTGGCCCCCTGGCATCGGTAATCGCCAGCAGTATCGCAATCACCAGCTTTTTCATGCTTGGCATCATTACGCGTAGTGAGTTTTTAATCAGCTGGCTTACCTGGTGGGTTGGCGACAGTATTGGCGCGATGGTGATGACGCCCTTGCTACTAACCTTTCTGGCCCGTTCAAATCCAGCTCTGTATAGCAGACGAATGACCGTCGGTTTACCGTTGCTTGGGATGTTGATAACGATATTTTTGTTGTTTTTTATCACGTTATCCTATGAAAAGAATGACCGGCAACAAACTTTTGAAAGGCAGGCCCGGGAGCTGCATTCCTATGTTGAAAAACGCTTGCAGGCAAACTTTGAAGTACTGTACTCGATTCGTAGTTTTATTAATGCCAATGACGGTGTAAATGGCCGAGAGTTCAGCCTCTTCACTCAACATCAATTGTTACGTTATCCGGAAATTCAGGCATTGGAATGGACGCCGCGGGTGAGTCAGAAACAGCGCATTGTATTTGAGGACAGGGACGATGGCCCCGGTGTCATTACTGAATTAGGCGCTGATGGTCAGATGGTCATTGCTGCTCAGCGCGATGAGTACTTCCCGATTATGTATATTGAGCCTTTGGCGGGTAATAGTCGGGCCCACGGCTTCGATATCTCGACTAATGAGCAGGCCCGGGAGGCGCAGCAGAGAGCATTGCATGCGGGGGGCTTTGCACTGACAGCACCTATTCGCCTGGTGCAGGAAAATGGCACTCAGCGGGGGCTGGTGGCTTATCTGAAATCCAGCCAGCCAGATATTGTCAGCAGTTTGTCCGGTTATGGGCTTATTGCCGGAGTGTACCGTATGGATGACTTTGTTTCTTCAGTAATGCAGCAGCGGGAGGACCTTTCGGTCAATGTTGCGGTGAGGATTCTGGATATCTCTACTGAGCCTGTCGTGTTGTACCAGGGCAATAATGAGGCATCGACCGGTAATAGGGCTTTGGCAGAGTTTACCTGGCAAGCCGATTCTGCGATCGGAGGCCGGGTGTACCGTTTTGTTTATCATCCTCAGTATGGATTTCTGGCTGACCTGGTGCAGTGGAGTAGCTTGCTGGTGCTGCTGGCCGGGCTGTTTTTTACCGCCTTACTTGGTGGTTGGTTGTTGTCTCTGACCGGCAGGACAATGCGGATCAGCCAGCTGGTAGATGAGCGTACCTCTTCGTTACAGCACGAAGTTGAAGAACGTAAGCGGGCGCAGCAAGAACTACTGAAGCTCTCCAAGGCGGTTGAATTTAGCCCGTATATGGTGTTGATAACCAAGCCCGGTGGCGAGATAGAATATGCCAGCCCTAAGTTTACTGAAGTGACCGGGTACAGTGCTGAAGAAGTGGTTGGTCATAACATCAATATGTTGCACTTTGCTAAGCAAGGTGAGACCTCATATTCCGAAGTCTGGCAGACATTATCTGAGGACCCTGACTGGACCGGAGATATCATTAATCAGAAAAAGGCGGGAACGTTGTATTGGGCGCAGGTACATATAGCACCGATCTATGATGCAGAAAACCTGTTAACCCATTTTGTTGTGACGCAGCAGGATATAACCGAAGCCAGAATGATATCTGAACAGATCAGCTATCAGGCCAGTCATGATCAGTTGACCGGCCTGGTTAATCGGCGTGAGTTTGAAGTCAGGCTGAATAACTTGTTGCAGTTGAATGCTTATGCCGAGTCTAAACATGCCTTTTGTTTTCTGGACCTTGACCAGTTTAAAGTAGTTAACGACACCTGTGGCCATATTGCCGGGGATGAGTTATTACGGCAAATTTCTGTGTTGCTGCAGGAGCGGATCCGGGCATCGGATACCCTGGCCCGCCTCGGCGGCGATGAGTTCGGTATCCTGATGCAAAATTGCCCTTTATCGAAAGCCCAGATGATCGCTGAAGAGATTCGCGATGCGGTCGCGCAGTTTAAATTTGGCTGGGAACAACAGGTTTTCTCAATCGGTGTCAGTATCGGCGTAGTGCAGATCGATATTAATTCGGTGAGTATGACCGAAGTGTTGCAGCAAGCTGACTCTGCCTGCTATACCGCAAAAGATTCCGGGCGCAACCGGGTTCACCTGTACCAGCAGGGGGATGAACTGCTGGCGCAGCGGGAAGGCGAGATGCACTGGGTGTCAGAGATTAACTCGGCACTGGAAGAGGACCGTTTTCTGCTCTACGGGCAAGTGATTTTGCCGTTGCAAAATAAGCAACTGAAGCCGGATGTCGAAGTGCTGGTCAGGATGCTGGACCGGGAAGGCAATATTGTCCCGCCGGGGGCATTCCTGCCAGCGGCAGAGCGTTATCAGCTGTCCAGCCGGATCGATCAGTGGGTGGTACGTCATGCTTTTAGCTGGCTGGAGGAAAATTTTACGGCTTTCAGTCAGCACCTGGGCTGCTGTGCGATTAATCTCTCCGGTGGCTCATTAGGCGACAATATGATCCGCGATACGATAAGCAGTCATCTGGAAGGTTCTTCGCTGTTGCCGTATAAAATCAAGTTTGAGATAACTGAAACCTCGGCAATTGCTAACCTGTCGGAAGCCCGGCGTTTTATCCACAGTATTAAATCCTATGGTTGCCAGTTTTCGCTGGATGATTTCGGCAGTGGTTTATCATCGTTCGCTTATCTGAAAAACCTGCCGGTGGATAATCTCAAGATCGATGGGCTTTTTGTTAAAGGTATTGCCGAAGACCCGCTGGATCTGGCGATGGTTAAATCAATTAACGATATTGGTCATGTGATGGGTAAAACCACTATCGCAGAATTTGTTGAAAATGATGAAATACGGCAACTTCTGGTAGATATAGGGGTGGACTATGGTCAGGGGTATGGCCTTGGCAGACCATTACCGCTGGATCAGTTACTGGCCGAGTTCAGTGCCCCTGTGAACGATAATTATTATAGCGTGTAGTTGTCGAAACGCTGCAGATCGTTGTACTCGATCATGTTTCTCAACCGTTTAATATAAGTGTCACCCAGTTCGCTGTAGCTACCCAGGTGCTGGATCAGCTGCAGTGGATTATCCGTGTTACTGCGGGCTGCTCGCAAGGACCGGTAAGGGCCGCCCCGGCCCAATGTCATAAAGTAGTCATCCACCGCGCCTAACAGCGAGTCATATTTCTTTACATAGATAGCCTTGCCATTGCGACTTTCGCTGGCTCTTATTCTGGGTTCCCGGGCATCAACCGACCATACGCCGAAGATGTTATTACCTTCCAGGAAAAAGCGGGAGGTGCCCCAGCCGGTTTCGATCGCCGCCTGCGATAACACAATACTGTTAGGCATATCGATCATCTTCGCCGGCAGTTGTTCCGGTGTGTCGGCCCGGTATCGGGCCATATATTGATCAAGCCATGCTTGTTCGGTGTCACTGAGTGTTGTTTTCTGAAGCAGTAATTCAATCTGTTGTCGGGTTTGTTGCAGGCGTTGCTTACCGATCAGAATCGCCGGTAGCATCATCGCAATAAACTTATCTTTCTTGGCTTGTACTGGTAGTGCCTGCAGCGAGATTACACGGGTATAAGCGATCGCTGCGACTCTGTCGGATTCGAGGCTGCGGATATCTTCAGGGCTGTTTATATCCTGGTAGATAACTGATAATTCAGGCTGCACAGGCTCAGACGCTTGCTGAGCGATCTGCAGTAGCGCTCCGATGCCGAACATAGCGACGGCAAATAACAGAATGGCAGTTTGTGCGGTTGAACGCATGAATACATGCTCCTGGCTGATAACAGCGGTAGTCCAATTGGGCGTTTAGCTGAGTTAATTAATCGAACTTTATCAGTAAAACTGTTTTGGCGCCTTTGTCGTCGGGTACTTCCCTGCCAATTTAGGAACTTGCCTGTAACAGCGATAGTTCAATTGAGAGCTTTGCTTCCTTATCTAATCGAACTGTATAGGTAACACGGTTTTAGAACCCCTGCCGGGGACTTCTCTGGCTAACTTAGGTACTAAGTAACCCGGAAGTTCCATATGCAGCTGTTGCATCAGTTGCTGGGCGTCACTATCGGCAAAGTCGAAATGGGCAGCACCGGCTACCGGGTCAAAAGTGAACAGATAGTAAGGCAGTATACCGCTGGCAAACAAGGTTTCACTTAACTGTTTAAGGACTTCAACAGAATCATTGACTTGCTTCAGCAAAACTGCCTGATTTAATACGGTGATACCGGCCTTCTTTAACTGTTGCACAGCGGCTGTAACTGAGTCATCAATCTCATTAGGATGGTTGATGTGCAGCACGACAACGCTCTGCAGGCGGGTGTCCCGCAGCGTGGTTGTCAGCGTATCCGTTACCCGCTGAGGAATGACTACCGGTAGTCGGGAATGGATACGTAAGCGTTGTAAGTGAGGGATCTGTTCCAGGTCAGCGATCAGCTTCTGCAGCCGTTTATCACTAGAAACCAGTGGGTCGCCACCGGAGAAGATAACTTCTTTAATGCTATCGTCGTTTTGGATGTAGTTGAGCACCTGCTGCCATTGTTCAGGCCCCAATCGGTTATCTTCATAAGGGAAGTGGCGTCGAAAACAGTAGCGGCAGTTGATCGCGCAGGCACCGGTTATTACCAGCAGGACCCGCCCTTTATATTTATGGATCAGGCCATCACGATGATTGGCCGCCATCTCAGCTAATGGATCAGTGACAAAGCCCGGTACCTGGCGAAGCTCGTCGCCTAGCGGCAGTACCTGACGCAGTAAAGGATCATTGATGTCACCTTTACGGATACGCTGCAGGTAGGGCGCCGGTATCCTGAGAGGAAAACCCTTGCTGGCTTCCCGGGCCGGCTCAATCAGCTCTTCAGGAAGCTGCAGATGCCTGATCAGCGCTTCCGGTGAGTCGATGGTCTGGCTGAGAATTGTCTGCCAGTTATCCAGCAAGGGGGTAGATGAATTCATAAAGAGGCAGGTCTGCTCCGTTAATATAACTCCCGAATAGTTGACCTTGATTGGTCTGGCGGGATTATTTTTTGTGGAAAATTGGCTCGCATTCTCCTTTCAAGTAGAATGTCTGTCAATTTCGTGGCGGTAATCCGCCTTTAGCGTCCACATTATTCAGAGATCGATATGGCAAACTACTCTACCAACCAGTTCAAGAACGGCCTGAAAGTCATGCTCGATGGTGATCCATGTTCCATGGTTGATGTTGAATTCGTTAAACCAGGTAAAGGTCAGGCCTTTACCCGGGTTAAAATGAAAAATCTGATGTCCGGTCGTACCTGGGAGCGTACCTTTAAGTCAGGCGAAAGCGTAGAAGGTGCCGATGTAATGGATACAGATATGGAGTATCTGTACAGCGATGGTGAGATGTGGCACTTCATGGATCCAAACACCTATGATCAGGTTGCTGCTGATGTGACTGCGATTGGCGATGCACATCTATGGCTGAAAGAGCAGGATTCCTGTCAGGTGACCTTGTTCAATGGTAATCCGATCTCAGTGACTCCGCCCAATTTTGTTGAGCTTCAGGTAACTGAGACTGATCCGGGCCTGAAAGGCGATACAGCTCAGGGCGGCTCTAAGCCAGCTACTTTACAATCCGGAGCCGTGGTTCGTGTACCGCTGTTTATTGAAGAGGGTGAGGTGCTGAAGATTGATACGCGGACAGGAAGCTATGTCTCCCGCGCATAATTAAAGCTAATGCTCTAATCCAAAATGGCAGCTTCGGCTGTCATTTTTGTTTCCGGATTTTGCTAATTAACAGGTGAGAGAGGGTCAGTTGAAAGAGAGTCGGGTGAATAATAACTGGCAGGCAACGGCGCCGATAGAAAACCTGCGCAGGCGGGCGGAGATCTTTGCTCAGATTCGCCGCTTCTTTGTTGTGCGGGATGTACTGGAGGTGGAAACTCCGCTGATGACCACTGCTGCGGTCAGCGATCCATATATAGATACGATCGAGTGTCGCTATCATCCTGTACCAGAGCAACAGGAGTCAGCCCGTTATCTGCAAAGTTCGCCGGAATATGCCATGAAACGGCTACTGGCCAGCGGCAGTGGATCGATTTTTCAGATCTGCAAAGCGTTTCGTAACGGTGAGTCCGGCCGTCGTCATAATCCGGAATTCACCATGCTGGAGTGGTATCGGGTGGGCTACGACCACCGCCAGTTGATGGACGAAGTAGAAGCGCTGATCGCCCCGATACTAGGTCTCAATCAATGCCATCGACTTAGTTATGGTGAGCTGTTTCAGCAATATCTGAATGTTGATCCGCATACTGCATCAGTAACAGAACTGAAGCAGATAGCCCTGTCACGTATAGAGCTGGAGATGGACGATGATAATCGGGATAACTGGTTAAACCTGCTGATGTCCCATGTGATCGAGCCACAGCTGGTTGGTCAGGGTGGTGTGTTTGTTTACGATTATCCTGCTTCTCAGGCGGCATTGGCTAAAACCAGCGAGGATGCTTCGGGAAGATCTGTTGCCTGTCGTTTTGAACTGTTTATTAACGGTGTTGAGCTGGCGAATGGTTATCACGAGTTGACCGACGGTGCGGAACAGGCTCGACGTTTTGATCTGGATATCGCCCAGCGCAAAGCGGAAGGGCTGCCACAACGCCCTGTGGATAACCAGCTGGTGGCTGCACTGACCGCTGGTATGCCTGATTGCGCCGGGGTCGCTATTGGGCTGGACCGGTTGGTTATGTTGGCGCTGGGTGCGGTCGAAATCAAAGATGTGATTGGATTGCCGTTTGATCGGGCCTGAAAAGCAGTGGCTAGATCGCCGCTTCGCGGCTGGCTAGAACGGAAGGCAAGCCTTCCTGCTAGTGGCTAGAAAAATCAAAAGCGAAAAGGCATTGATTCATGGGTCAGTGGCTTTTTTCTATTTAGGTAATAGTTAGTGCCTGCTTTATACAAGAAGTAACCTTATTAGGCATGGCTGCTTGAGCTGGGGCTACCTGTCATTAGAAGTCAGTTCAGCTCCGACATAATCATTTCATCACAACACTGTTCTCCACATATTCCCCATTAAGGCATCGATATTTCCTTATCGTCTCTGTGTCTTGACTTAATGCAACCAGCAACTACTTTTTAAGTTATATCCGAGTCGAGGTTAGTGCCTTCCAGCAGAAAAAAAATAGCGTAATCGCTGTATCTAGCCCTTCAAAATCACACAAGGAGAATGGCATGTTAAAGGCTACTTCGCTAAAAGGACTCACAAAAAAATATGGAGCAATCCTGCTGTTAATTGCGCCGTTTGGCATTAGTGATGCTGCTGCTAAAGAGGATCTGGCAGGATTCGACGAGTTTCGTGCATCTTGTGCTTCTTGTCATGGTATTGACGGAAAAGGTCGTGGCCCTCTACGTAAGCATCTGACCATAAAACCAGCAGATCTGACTGTACTGGCAAAAAATAATAACGGGCAATACCCTTTTAAAAAGGTGATGGAGACCATTGATGGAAGAGCAGGAGTCTCAGTTCATGGTGAGAGCGCAATGCCTGTTTGGGGGCAACGCTACAGAGAAGAGGCGGGGCTGGAGATTCATTTCGTGGATTATGAGAGAGTTATTCGTGGAAGAATTCTTGAACTGGTTTATTACATCCAGAAGATTCAGGAGAAGTAACTCTAATCGCTAAAAGTTTCGAGTTGCAAGTAGGGTTATTCCCTCCAGCTCTAATGAGCTGTACTAATTCAGACCCGATCTGACAGGTACTGATTTTTGGATCCTGTAAATAATTCTGTCTACCTGCCAGTGTTAAATGTAATCCGCGACGTTTGTTGAAACTCGTCAGTTATTGCAAGAGTGACCGCTCTGTGTCGAAAGCGGAAATTTCAAATAAAAATATTCAATGATAAAATCTTCGGCCAAATACTGATCCAGTGATTTGTCACTCTTCTATATGTTTCATCGTCATGAGAGGCAGAGTGTGCTTATGGCTATTCACAAAACAACATGAAAAATACATGGCATGAAATAAGTTGCTTAAAGCCAGTAGCTAGATCGCTAGCTTCGCGGCTAACTAGCAAGGAAGGTAGGCCTTCCTGCTAGTTGTTAGGAAAAGAATTCCCGCGTTGCGGGAATAAGAAACCGCCAATAGGTGGTTTTTTTGTTTTTGATTTTTCTAGCCACTAGCAGGAGCCGAAGGCTCCGTTCTAGCAAGCAAAGCTCTGCTTTGCGTCTAGCTCCTGCCCTTACCCCCCTGGCAGGTGATTGAGCATGGCCTTACGTATCCGGTTAACTGCTTCGATGACCATCTCTCGGGTGCAGCCAAAGTTAAGCCGCATAAAACGTTCATCGCCGAAGTCCCTTCCCGGTGACATGCCGACGCCGGCTTGTTCGAAGAAGTGCGCGGGGTTTTCCAGTTTGGCGGCGGAGATGTCAATCCAGGCAAGGTAGGTCGCCTCGATATTGTTCAGTGTCAGGCCGGGGATCTGGTTGATCTCTTTGACCAGATAGTCGCGGTTGCCCTTAAGGTAATCCAGTTGTTGCTGGTTCCAGTCGTCGCCCTCTTTATAGGCGGCGAGAGCGGCGGTAAATCCGAGCAGATTAACGTCAGGAACGATACCTTTACGTGCCTGATTGAACTCTTTGCGCAGGTTTGCATCGGCAATGATAGCGAACGAGCAACCCAGCCCTGCAATGTTGTAGGTCTTGCTTGGTGCCATTAGCGTAATAGTGCGGGCGCTTATCTCTGCATTAAGGGAAGCCAGCGGGATATGCTTCAGCCCGGGTTCCAGAATCAGGTCGCAGTGGATCTCGTCAGAACAGACATACAGATTATGCCGAACGCAGATTTGCGCCAGTTGTTCCAGCTCATCCTTGCTATATACGCTGCCACCTGGATTGTGCGGGTTACAGAACAGTAATAACTTTGATTCTGCCGTGATCGCTTGTTCAAGGGCCTCGAAATCGATTAACCAGCGCTTGCTCTCCTGTTTCATGGGAATAGTTGTCAGGGTTCGGTCTGACAGGCGCGGGGCCGACATGAAAGGTGGATATACCGGTTTGGGCGCAATGACGTTGTCGCCATTGGTGCCGATGCTGCGGCAGGCAAGGTTCAGGCCGCA
This sequence comes from Amphritea sp. HPY, assembly GCF_050870985.1. Taxonomy (NCBI): domain Bacteria; kingdom Pseudomonadati; phylum Pseudomonadota; class Gammaproteobacteria; order Oceanospirillales; family Oceanospirillaceae; genus Amphritea; species Amphritea sp. HPY. The sequence goes on from NZ_CP194015.1 coordinate 4,799,025, forward strand.
AACTAATCCCGGTAACCACACCAGCCAGTCGGTTTCGATCTGCCAGTTATACAGATCCTGCATCCGCTCAATCACCAGTTGATTCAGCTCTGCAGGCGTGTTGGTATAACCAAAAATGCCATGATCGATACGTTCCTGCAGAGCTTCAATGACGGCAGGTGGTGCCAGGAAATCGGTGTCTGCCACCCACATAGGAAGGATGTCGCTATCACTGTATTTTGCCCACTTTAAACTGGAGGTGGGGCGGCGATCGACAGACTGATCAAAACGGTTACTGCTCATCGGCTGAATCCCTTTAATAAAGCGCTTAACAGACTGTTATTTGTACGTCATTAAGTTGCAAAAAGCCATCAGCAAGTTATATTAGTCGGTAACCAATTATTGAGTTGGCGTGGCCCTGTATCAGGCAGATTTAAACGCTGTTTTGAGTACTATTCAGTACACGTCACTTTCCTGCCCGTCCTGGGTAACCGTATTTAAGCGTTAATCGCTGCATTGCACCGAACTGGTTCAATGAGCGAGCAGTTTCTGGAGTTTGGCAATGACCGATAATAACCGAGTAATTATTTTTGATACCACTCTGCGTGATGGTGAGCAGAGCCCGGGCGCGTCAATGACCCGTGAAGATAAGATGCGGATCGCCAAACAGCTTGAAAAGATGCGGGTCGATGTTATCGAAGCGGGTTTTGCTATTGCCAGTCCGGGCGACTTTGAGTCGGTCAAATCAATCGCTGATACGATTAAGGATAGTACTATATGTTCACTATCCCGGGCGCTGGATGCCGATATTGATCGTGCTGGCGAAGCCCTGAAAAATGCCAACTCCGGTCGTATTCATACGTTTATCGCGACCTCTCCTATTCATATGCAGTATAAGCTGCAGATGGAACCTTCTCAGGTGGTTGAACAGGCGGTATATGCGGTAAAACGCGCCCGTAACCTGGTTGGCGACGTTGAGTTCTCGCTGGAAGATGCAAGTCGCTCGGATCTGGACTTTATGTGTAAGATTATCGAGCAGGTGATTGCTGCCGGTGCCCGGACGATCAATATTCCCGATACCGTCGGTTATGCAGTACCAGAAGAGTTCGGTCATACTATTAAACAGCTGATTGAGCGTGTGCCAAACGCCGATCAGGCGATCTTCTCGGTGCATTGTCATAATGACCTCGGCCTGGCGGTGGCGAATTCGCTGGCAGCGGTCAACTACGGTGCCCGTCAGGTGGAATGTACTATCAATGGTTTGGGTGAGCGGGCTGGTAACGCTTCACTTGAAGAGTTTGTGATGGCACTGCGCACCCGTAAAGACGTGATGGGATTAGAGACCGGTATTGATACCACTCAGATCGTACCGGCTTCCCGGCTGGTTTCCAGCGTTACTGGCTTTCCGGTACAGCCGAATAAGGCGATCGTAGGTGCCAACGCTTTCGCCCATGAGTCTGGTATTCATCAGGACGGTATACTTAAACACCGGGAAACCTACGAGATCATGACTGCTCAGGATGTTGGCTGGAATGCTAACCGAATGGTGATGGGTAAGCATTCCGGTCGTAGCGCTTTCCGTGCTCGTTTAGAAGAGTTAGGCACTACGTTTGAGACCGATGCTGAATTGAATACCGCATTTGCCCGGTTTAAGGATCTGGCGGATAAGAAGCATGAAATCTTTGATGAGGATCTGCAGGCACTGGTCAGCGATACTCAGATTTCACACTGTGAGAAATTCAAGCTGAATAGTCTGAGTGTCACCTCTCAGACCGGTGAGGTGCCAGTGGCTACTATCACTGTTGCGGTGGAGGATCAGGAACAGACGGGCGAAGCTTCAGGCAGTGGCCCTGTTGATGCGGCATTTAAAGCGATTGAATCTATCGTTCAGTCCGGTGCCGGACTGGAACTGTATTCGGTGAATGCGATCACCAGTGGTACCGATGCCCAGGGTGAAGTAACCGTTCGGTTGGAAAAAGGTGGTCGTATGGTTAATGGTCTGGGCGCAGATACCGATATTATTATCGCCTCCGCTAAAGCCTATATTCATGCCCTGAACATGCTTGAGTCGACTGAAGAGAAAGCCCATCCGCAGGTCTGATCGGGTTATTAAACTAACAATGAAAAAGAGTCGCCGGAATGGATGAGCAACTACGCCATCAGTACCTTGAAGCCATGGGGATTTCCAGCTGGTTGCCACGGCAGCAGTTATCTGGCGCCCGTGCGACTCCCGACTGGGTGTTTGAGTTTACTTACCCGGATAACGCGGTTACTGAAGCTGGAACCCGGGGCGGCGTAAGGAGCTCCGTTCATAGTGCCTCTTCGGCGCCTCTGGCAACGCCTGCAGAAGTAAAAAAAGCGGCGGCGCAAGCGCGCTCTGATCTGGCGGCCAGTATTGGTGGACTGGATCCTGCTGCAGATAAAGTAAAGACTAAACCGGGCATGAAGCCTGCAGCGACCCCATCAGAAGCCGTAGCAGGTTCTGTGGACAGTGCAGCGCCGGTGAGTACTGATAGCAGGTTCAAAGCTGCTGAGATGGTCGAGCAGCGTCCGGATACTTCAATCGAAGTGAACATCCCTGAAGTGAGGATGCCTAACGCTGATAGCCAGCATCAGGAACCTTTTAAACTCGCGTTCATAGCGTATCAGGATTGTCTGGTGGTGGATTCTTTGCCGCCCCGGTCGCGGCAGGGTGTATCACCGCAGCATCAGATTCTGCTGGATAAGATTCTTCGTTCTATTGGGCTGCTGGGTGGCGCCGCCGCCGATCAGTTTATGTTGCCCTGGCCGATGTTTGCCAGCCGCTCTCTGGATCAGGGGGCAGAGCAGGCAAGGCTGACGGTGCAGCATAAACTGGCGAAAAGCCTGCAACATAACAAAGTGTCGCAGGTGATCTTATTGGGTGAAGCGGCTGCGCGAATGGTGCTGGAGCGTGATGAACCTTTGGATCAGTTGCGCGGAATGCTGTTCAGTCTGCGCTCTGATGTTAAGACGCTGGCCAGCGCAAGTCTGACCGAGATGATTGCGGTACCTGGCTGTAAGCGGGATGTCTGGCGTGACCTGCAGCCGTTGCTTGAACATATTGAGGCAACCGGCAATCATGACTGATCTCCAGTCTGTGGATAACCTTACAGAAGCAGACCTGGATCGCCTGATCGATATTGAGAATGAATGTTTTACCTCTCCCTGGTCCCGGTCTCAGCTAGCCTCGTGTCTGAATAAACAGCGATATCTTTGCCTTGGTATCCGATCGAACCAGACGCTGCTGGGCTTTGCTATTTTTTCCTGGTTGTTGGATGAAGCAGAACTGTTGCAAATTGCTTTGCTGAAAGAATTTCGCGGTCGGGGAGGCGCAGACCAGCTATTGCTTGAGGCTTCTGCTCAATTACAAACACTGGGGATTAACCGGTTACTACTGGAGGTGCGTGAGTCGAATGTCGCGGCAATCTCGCTGTACCGGCGGTATGGCTTTACCGAAGATGGCCGGCGCAAAGGTTACTATCCACTATCGAACGGTCGTGAAGATGCCATTCTGATGAGTTACAGTAAAGTATAAGATTTTATTTCTGATACACTTTTTAGTAAATCTCAAGAAACTCTTTACAGTAAATATTGGATCGACCTGATGAATCTTACGACGGATCTGATTGGCGGATTCTGGTTCTGGTTAGCCCAGGGTGTCTATTTTCTGGGGTTGTTGATCGCCTTATATTCCGCTCCCTGGCGTACGTTGCTGAGTAATCGTCAGCTGCAGCACCTGTTTCTCGGTACTACGGTTATTCTGATGCTGTTATGGCAGATGCGGGCGGGTATCTCGCCGGGTTTAGGTATTCATTTTCTTGGGGTGACGGTTCTGACCCTGATGTTTGGCTGGGATCTGGCTATCCTTGCTGCCAGCCTGGCGTTGTTAGGTACGAGTATTATCGGTCAGGAAAGTTGGCAGGGATTTGCTGTTAATGGCCTCTGCACAATTATTATCCCAGTGTTTGTCAGCTATGGGATATTGCGGCTGGTGGAGGCGAAACTGCCGCTGAATTTCTTCATCTATCTGTTTCTCTGTGGTTTTCTGGGGGCGGGTGTTGCGACAGTGAGCGGCGGCCTGAGTATGGGGTTCCTGCTGTGGATCAGTGAAGTCTATAGCGGCGCCAAAATCTATCAGGAGTATATTCAGTATCTACCTCTGATTATGTTTCCCGAAGGGCTGCTCAACGGTATTATCATGACCGGGATGATGGTGTTCTATCCGGACTGGATCAGAACCTTCGATGCAACAAAGTATATCGATGAGCAGTAAGTATTTACTGCGCCTATCGGCATTGTTATTGCTTTGTTGGGCGTTTCATCAGTTTTCGCTGAAGTGTGCGGCGGTGCATACCCAAAGCACGGGCTGTAGCTGAAATATTCCCCTCATGCTCCAGCAATACCTGTTGAATATGTTCCCACTCGAGGCGTCCTACTGACATTGGCTTTTCGGCAATCTCAATATCCGGATCGGGTTCACGATGCTGTAATTTCGCCAGAATCTGGTCGGCGTCGGCTGGCTTGGCCAGGTAGTCGGTTGCTCCCAGTTTGATAGCCTCCACAGCGGTGCTGATACTGGAGTAGCCGGTCAGGATCAGGATCTTAACCTGTGGATTACTTTCCAGTAACGCGGGAATAAGTGTAATACCTGAGGCTCCTCCCATCTTCAGATCGACAGTGGCATAGTCCGGGCGGAACTGCTGCAGTATTTCACAGGCCTGCTCAGCGCTGTCGGCAACCATCGTATTAAAGCCGCGGCGCCTGATAGCTTTACTCAAGACCTGAGTAAAAACAGGGTCATCATCAACGATCAGAAAGTCAGGTTTAGGGTCTGGGGTAGTCATCGTTTTACTCTTTATCTGAACAGATCAGCAGCGGAATTATCCAGGCAGAGCTGTTGCAGTATTTTACTGACATGTTCTGACTATCGACAATTAAAAAATCAGCTTTCTGGTTTGTCGAGGTCATCGATTTACTCTTTATCTGCATGGGGTAATGTTATCTCTGTCAGGGTGCCGCCTTGTGGGTGGTTATACAGGCGCACTTCGCCGCCATAGCTGGTCAGGGCTGATGCTGTTAAAAACAGGCCGATGCCAAGGCCTTTGCCTTTGGTTGTTATAAAAGGTTTACCCAGGTCTTCGGCCTGCTCCAGTGGGATGCCGGGGCCCTGATCATGAATCTTAACCACAATCGCCTGTTTCAGATAGTCGAGTGAGATCTCTAACGGCTCCGGACTGGCATCGGTGGCATTGTTCAGCAGGTTTATAAAAGACTGTTGTAGTGGGATAGAACTCTTAATCATCGGACTGGTGCCTGACGAGATAACTGGCGTTTCAAAACGTGCATCAGGACGCAGAATCTGCCAGCGATGCAACAGCTCGTTAAGGAACTGATCGGCGGGCAGGTAGCGGGCTTGCTCATGCTCCTCTTTGACCGAATCGGCGAGTTGTTTAAGCCGATCGCTACAGTTAGCAACCTGGGATTGCAGAATACGGATGTCGTCACTTAGTTCGTTGTCCTGACAATGGTCTAGTGACATTTCGTGTAGCAGTACCCGCATGGTGGCTAAAGGCGTACCCATTTCGTGTGCAGTACCCGCCGCCATTGTTGCCAGAGAGAGCAGTTGCTGGTCGCGCAGCCTTTGCTCCCGGGCTTTGGTCAGTACCAGGTCTTTTTGTTTCAGGTGTTCGCCGATATTGACCACAAAGTAGGTGATCAGGGCCGCTGTAATCAGAAAGTTTATCCACATACCGGTCATATGTAGATTCATCAGAGCAACAGCCTGATGCTGATGACCGGTGTCGGGTAAGGTGATCGGAATATTAAAGTTAAGCAACAAACTGAAACAGACACAGGCCAGAGTAGCGATCGCCCAGGTGAAGTTACGACCCAGGGTGGTTGCGCTGAGTATTACCGGCATCAGCAGCAGCGATGAAAAAGGATTGTTCGAACCGCCGACCTGATAGAGCAGACAGCTATAGAGCAGAATATCGGCAATAAGCTGGATGAAAAGCTCCTGCGGCGTGGTCGGTGTTGCCGATTGTAGCCGGATCAGGGTAAAGAAATTCAGCAACGCCAGCGCCAGCAAGGTAGAGGTCGTCAGCCATGGATTTAACTCTGCACTGAGGGCAAAGAAGGTATACAGCAGCAACGCACCCTGACCGAATATGGTGATAGTACGGATATAACTGAGTTGCAGTAACTGGTGCCGGGTGTTGCTGGAATAAGTCATAGTTTTACCCGGATTTTTCATAAAGGCGCTCAAATAACGATACGGGCCAGATAGTTAGTAGGAAAGCAGCTTATAGAAGAAAGATGCGCTATGTAATGAAGTATCGCTGATCGGTTTTCTGAAAATTCTAGCGTTGCATTTGGCTCTATTTTCCTCGAGCCATAGAATGACTAGGGCTTTTCGAAAGATCAAGCCAACTGCTTAGCCAGATTTCCCAGAAGTCCCAATCCCCTCACGAAATACCCGGATTAGCTTCGCAGAAAGCAGGATTATAACCAATAGTTTTACTTCACAGGTGTGGCAGATTGTCGCAGGGCTGGTGATCTCTATAGGTTGTTTTTATTCAATATTGTGGATCGGGGCTGTTTCAGGGCAGTGATATATTGTTTCATCAACTGCTATCTTCCGAAGTTTTTTTTATTTCACATTGAGGGTCGGGTTCGTTTCAGCAACGGTTATCTCGGGTGGTTATTTTTATTTAACATTGTGGATCGGGGCTGTTTCAGGGAAAATAGCGCCCAGTTAAATTTTAACCATGCAGTATCCGGGACTACTTACCATTAGGCCGATGCTGTTTTCTTGATTACCGGATCACTATGTCTAGCAGTGCCATTGCCCAGGAAGTTTCGACCCGTCGGACTTTCGCGATTATCTCCCACCCGGATGCGGGTAAAACCACGATTACCGAAAAACTGCTGTTGTTCGGAAACCTGATTCAGAAAGCCGGTACCGTTAAGGGTAAGAAGGCTGATCGCCATGCCACGTCTGACTGGATGAGTATGGAGAAGGAGCGTGGTATCTCGGTAACGTCTTCCGTGATGCAGTTTCCGCATAACGGCCGTATCGTCAACCTTCTGGATACTCCTGGACACGAGGACTTCTCGGAAGATACCTATCGTACGCTGACCGCTGTGGATTCGGCTTTGATGGTAGTTGACGGCGCAAAAGGTGTCGAGGACCGGACTATTAAGTTGATGGACGTTTGTCGTCTGCGGGACACGCCGATCTTGTCTTTTGTCAACAAGATGGACCGTGATATCCGGGAGCCAATTGATCTGCTGGATGAGATCGAAGCGGTATTGAAGATAGCCGCAGCGCCGATAACCTGGCCGATCAGCATGGGACGGGATTTCCGCGGCGTGTATAACTTGTACACCGATACTATCCATGTCTTCACGCCGGGACAGGGCAGCATCATTCCTGATGATATCCAGATTAAAGGGCTGGAAGGGGATGAGGCTAAAGAGTTACTGGGTGATCTGTACGAAGACTTTGTCGAAGAGATAGAACTGGTGCGTGGTGCAAGCCATGAATACGATCAGGATGAGTATCTGGCGGGTCGCCAGACGCCGGTCTATTTTGGTACTGCACTGTCTAACTTTGGTGTGCGTGAGATGCTCGACGGTTTCGTTGATTTTGCTCCGGCACCGATTGCTCGCTCAACTATCAGTCGTGAAGTAGCGGCTGATGAGGAGAAATTCTCCGGTTTTGTGTTTAAGATTCAGGCTAACATGGACCCTAAGCACCGTGACCGTATAGCATTTATGCGGGTCTGTTCCGGTCGGTATTCTAAAGGCATGAAGATGCGTCATGTGCGGATCAAAAAGGATGTGAAGATCGCGGATGCGGTTACCTTCCTGGCGGGCGATCGCTCTAATGTTGAAGAAGCCTGGTCCGGCGATATTATCGGTTTGCATAACCACGGCACGATTCAGATCGGCGATACTTTTACTGAGGGTGAAGACCTTAAGTTCACCGGCATCCCGCATTTTGCACCGGAAATGTTCCGCCGGGTTCGGCCACTGGATCCACTAAAGATGAAACAGTTGCAGAAAGGCTTGCAGCAGTTATCGGAAGAGGGTGCGGTACAGCTGTTTCAGCCTATCGCTAAGAATGACATGATTCTCGGCGCTGTCGGTCAGTTGCAGTTTGAGGTAGTGGTTTACCGCCTGAAAGATGAGTACAAGGTTGATTGTAAATATGAGCCTGTGACCATTGCGACTGCCCGTTGGGTTGAGTGTGATGATGAACGCAAGCTGGAAGAGTTCCGTCGTAAAGGCGGTGACAACCTGGCAATTGACGGTGGTGGTTTGCTGACATACCTGGCACCAACCAGGGTGAACCTGAGCCTCACGGAAGAGCGCTGGCCGGAGATGCAGTTTCGGGCAACCCGCGAACACTGATCTAAGATTGTATAAAAAGCCGGCATCTGCCGGCTTTTTTATGTACAGGGTGTACGGTATGCCGCGAGAAAGTGGATGTGCAGGAGCGGCGATATCAGGATGTACTCGCGGCATCTTGTTATCCTCGCAATTAATCGGTTTATACTGAAGCTATGGAACTGATTGATACCCACTGCCATCTGGATTTTCCCGCTATCAGTAATGATATTGACGGTGTGCTGGAGCGTGCCCGAAATAACGGTGTAACCCGTTTCGTCGTGCCAGGAGTGAGTAGCGAAAACTGGAGCAGGGTACTCGAACTCTGTGCTGAACATGAAGAGCTGTATCCGGCCCTGGGTCTGCACCCTTGTTTTCTTAAGGCTGATCATGGTGCTGATCTGATGCGATTGGAACAGCTGCTGAAGCATCGCCCTGAATTGATCGCTGTAGGTGAAATCGGACTTGATCTGTTTATCCCGGATGCTGATCTTCAGTATCAGCTTGAAGTGTTGCAGCCTCAGCTGAAGCTGGCGAAAGAGTATGAGAAGCCGGCTCTGTTGCATGTTCGCAAAGCTCATGATCAGATGTTGCAACGGCTACGGCGGATAAAATTACCCGCTGGGGGCATCGTGCATGCCTTCTCCGGTAGTGAACAACAGGCTAAGGAATATCTGAAACTGGGGTTTAAGCTCGGTATTGGTGGCGGTGTGACCTATGAACGGGCCAGAAAACTGAGGCAGTTGGTGACAAACCTGCCCTTAGACAGTTTTGTGCTGGAAACGGATTCGCCCGATATGCCCCTGAGTGGTTTTCAGGGGCAAACCAATTATCCGGAAAGAGTCTCGCTGGTATTAAAGGTGATTAGCGAGTTAAGACCTGAAACTAAGCTGGAGATTGCCCGTAATATGTTATTAAACGGGCGGCAGTTGCTTCGAATTTAATGAGCTCTATCGTAGCGGGACTGAATCTCGGTCAGTGTTTTCCATACGGTATCAGTCATATCGTTTGCGGGTACGCGATGGTACCGGCCATTCTCGCTAATCTGTTCCGATGTATAGCTCTTATTAGCTGGTGTCAGGATCATTCTAGCCAGGCTGGCTCGGTAGTTAGGGCCGGTAATTTTCTGTTTGTAGCTTTCCTCAATGGCCCCGGCGAAATAGGCATCAATGGTAATGCTTGTCATACTCTGGCAAACGTCGCTCAGGCCTTTGCAGAAGTCAAATTCTTTCAGATCAACGACATAGTAACTGGTATCTGCAGGTTCAGCAGGAGTTGTTATGCTGTTCATACAGCCAGTAAGGCCTAGGGCCAGAAGTGCTGCAGTAAATGCTCTGAGCATAGTGTTATCTACTCTAATCTCAAAAATGGGGTTAGCTCATATCGCCAAACGGATTTTCAATGTCCAGGCTAACACTCTTGTTATAACCAGGAAGCTTGATTTCATGCTCGCTGATCTCCAGGTCTTGGCCTTCCAGTACATTATTGTCATACAAGTAGATCGGCCGGGTCAGGCCTTTAATGCTCTGCTGGTCATATGCGCAGGCATGCTCTTGTGTCATCGACAGCTTGTTCTGGTACTGGTTCAGGGCTTCCTTTCCATGGCGCTTTAACAGCATTTGGTGCGTGATGTGAGGGGCCAGAATAACCGCACTCGCGTTGTTGCCACCAAAGCCTTTGGAGTTCAGGATGACGGAGTCCATACCTGTTGTACCGACCTCCATATGCTGATTGCTAAGGTGCAGGTTGCTGGCATGGATATCATCGGCAAATTCAGGAGTGGTGGCGATGCCTGGTATATAACCATACTGCCATATACCTAAAGACAGGTTGAGCTGATCGCCACCGGCTGTCCCCTGGGAATGTCCCAGGTAGCACTTCAATGCAGCAACTTTCCAGTCATTGATACCGAATGCCTTGGCTGTTTCATTGATCACGTGAGATTCTGTGACCCGGTTCTGAGGAGTACTGGTGCCGTGGGCCTGGACAAAGCTACGCTGTTGCAGGGATTGTTGTCCCAGCATATTACCTACCAGTGATGCGGCTTTTGCCAGCGTAATGTAGTTGCCGATGCCAGGGGCAGAAATTGATTTCTTGTGGCCGTCGGCGTTGACGAATACTTCCGGTACAGCGCCGTAGATCTGTGCACCCAGCTCAAGCGCCAGGTCGTCACTCATCAGTAAAGTGAACTGGGTTGATTCGGCAATAGTGAAACCGCAGTTATTACCGAATGGTCGGCAGGTTTTGCGGAAGTCGGCATCGGTTAGTGAACTCAGACCATCCAGAGCCAGCAGGTCTTTGTTTTCTGCCAGCGCACCCATGGCGCGGAAGCCTTCGATAATTTCAGGGGTAACCGGGGCATCACTACCACCGACTAATACTACCTTGCGTCGGCCAGAGCGAATATCATTTACTGCACTGCGCAGGTTATACAGATAGGTTGCACAAGCGCCCAGAGCGCCGCCAGTAACGCCTACGCTGCCAAGTACATAGGCATTGACAAAATCTGCTGGCATCTGGGCATAGCCAAGCGGCATCTGTTTTGAGGTGGTGCGTTTGCCGATGGCCGGGAACTTGGTCAGGCCGCCAAATCCGAAGTCATCCAGTTGGCCAATGGAGTTGCTGGCGTAAACGCCAATCTGATCGGGGCGTACGCTATCGGCAATTTTATCCCAGGGAATACCGCTGGACTGCAGCGCGTCTGAAGCCCCGAAAACGGTCATCTGCAGATTGCGCGGGTGATTTCGGGATTGATAAAGCTTGCCGGGTTGGAAGCCGGTCGGTAACTGACCTGCCGCCTGAACCTGTGCTTGCTTGGTATCCGGGAAGATGACGTCAAGATCACCCTGCAGAGTGACCTCAACCTGACTTCCGCTCAGCTGTTTGATATCCCAGTTTTGCGGGATGTTCAGAGGCAGTTGGCGCTTGCGCAGAGTGAATCGGATGGTCTCTTCGCTGTTGATGGTAGCGGGGCGGTTGAAGGTGACCTTGTCGACATCAAAGCACTCTTTCTGAATCTTGCGGATCAGCGTGTTGTCTTTGATCTGTTCGCTGATATTGCTAAGCAGTTCAGCGGTGCTCTGTTGTCTTCCTTCAGTATCGATATAGCAGCCATCCTCGAACGAGGCCAGACCCATCAGGGTCGCCAGATCGAGTAATGTCTCGTCGCGTTTCGCGTCATTCAACCGTTCCAGAATCAGACGACGGTAGCCGTGATGAAAAGAGCTGCGTCCGGCAGGGCTGACGCCGCCGAAACCTACGATTACAGGAAGTTGAGACAAAGGACTATCCTCGGGACTGATCAATACAAAGTCATTACTGCAGAGATTCTATAAGTTGTTGTATCGGGTGACCAGATCTATCACTGCTATTTTGTGCAACTAAGCTAATATTCAGTTAAAAAAAGTAATATAACTGTGATAAGCAGGAACTTTTTGTAAATGCTCAGGCCCCACGCTGTTCCAAAGGGGATCAAATTTTATGGTTGAGGCGAGGTATTGGTAATGAAAAAAGCAGTGATTTTGGTAGCGGCATTAACCCTTTCGGGTTGTCAGACCCTGGACCCTTATACTCAGGAATCAAAAACCAGTAATGCGACTAAAGGAGCCGGTATCGGTGCTGTTACTGGGGCGGTGCTGGGCGCAGCGGTATCAAGTAAGAAGGATCGTACCAAAGGTGCGATTACCGGGGCGTTGGTTGGTGGCGCAGTGGGTGGTGGTATCGGCTATTACATGGATCAACAGGAGATGCTGCTGCGTCAGGAGTTGGAGGGAAGCGGTGTTCGGGTTGAGCGTATCGGAGATCAGATTCGCCTGATTATGCCTGGCAATATTACCTTCCCAACCGATTCTTATACGGTCAGTGGCGGTTTTTATCCAGTGCTGGATTCGGTAACCAAGGTGTTTATAAAGTTTGATAAAACTGTCATCAGTGTTGATGGTTTCACCGATAGCACCGGTTCTTTTGAATATAACCAGAATCTTTCCGAGCGGCGTGCTGCCAGTGTTTCTCAATACTTTGCCAGCGGCGGCGTGGCAGCGTTACGGTTGCAGTCCCGAGGTTACGGCGAGCGCTATCCGGTGGCCAGCAACGATACTTCTTCCGGCAGAGCGCAGAATCGTAGGGTAGAAGTAAATATTCGCGGAAATCAATAAGGCAGACCGCAGCGCAAGCGCTGCTAGCTAGAACGTGACGCAAGCGTCACTCGCTAGATCGCAAAGCAAGCTTTGCTGCTAGTGGCTAGAAAAATCAAAAGCATAAAAACCGCCAGCAGGCGGTTTTTTAGTCTCTGGTTTTGAGGTCGGGAATTTGGATGAAATCATTGTTCCCACAAAACAAATTGTTAATGCTATTCGATTTTGACTTTGCTTTTTCTAGCCACTAGCAGGAAGGTTTACCTTCCGTTCTAGCTAGCCGCGCAGCAGGCGATCTAGCCACTGCTTTTTGCACTATGCGCAAATTACCAGGCCATAACCACATCGTCGGGCTGAATGTTGTAAACGGCGCCATCCATAGCCAGGCGGCCGATAGCAAACATCGGTTGTACTTCAGTGACTGTCAGTGTCTTGCGAGTATTAATCAGTTGTACATGGCTGCGCATATCCTCAGTAAAGAAGCTGGATTTGCGGTAAACCGTTAGCTTATCGCCTGCTTTGATGCCGGATAAAGCCCCTGCGTTGAACCATATATGCTGGCCATCGCTGCGAGTTATCTTGGCTGAAAAGGGCATGCAGCGCAGCTTATCGCTAAGGTCATTGCCGATTTGCTGTAACAATTTCTGGCTCTGTAAACCGTAATCCTGTTGCCAGAATGCGGCACTGGCAAAGCCGGTACGTGTTTCCGGCGAGAGATTCCAGCGACCAGCAGTTATATATTGCTTATTGAAGAGCAGTGCACCAGAAAAGCCATCGTGGACATACAGATCCAGCGCCAGGGTGCGCAGATGGCGTTTGCTGCGATAATCCATACGGTTGTAGAAATCTATCAGGATGTTGCGTTGTACTGCGGTAGTCGCCGGGTCATGCATGCTTACGTCCCGAATCACGCCGGATACAATATACTGCACATCCAGTTGACGGGTATGGTCCAGTACGGTTGTCAGAGCGCCTGCGCTAAGTTGTCGGCTGGGAGCTGTTTGCGCCGTTTCGTGAACGCTAAGCTGGCCGGCATTGAGTGCGCGCAGATTGCTGTTTTGGTTTAGCAGGTTGCTAAGCTGGTTACCTAGTTCGGTTTGTATGTTGCTGAGGTCTCCAAGGTTGGCCTGAGCAGGATATAGCAAGGGAAAAGCGGTTATAGCGACCGACTTCTGATAGCCGTGGCCTTCCACGCCGCCAGCGCAACCCTCTTCAAAATTAACGTCAGCACGGATCTTAAGCCATAGCATACGGCCTTGAATTTTCTCATCCAGAATTTTGATATTGCTGATCATGCCCAGGGAACTGACCTGCATATTATCGATGCTGAGCACGCCTTGATTGATGCTCTGGGTGCTGCTGACATACGCGCTAGCCTGCAGTGATGCCTGTTGTGAGGCACTTTTAATTGCCGCCTGACGGGCAGAGTCGAGATCTTTATTAAAGATCAGGGCGCGACCTTCGGCCTCCATAGTGATGGCTTGTGTGGTAAGGCAGAAGCAACTGAACAGCAGGGTTGTGATGAAACGCAGCATAAGGTTAAACATAATTAGTAGATGACCGATAACCTAAAGTATGCAATTTGCCGGTCAGTTGCAAATATGCCTGAGCAATATCGGAACACCTGTTTAAGTAACTGATTTATGTTAATTTATGCGGATAGATAACTGTGGGTGTGGGTTCTCGATGAGATACTGTTTATTGCTGTCGGTTTTGCTGCTGTCTGCCTGTGCTTTGGATAAGCCGGTGCCGGTAACTGTTGAAAGTGTAAGTCCTGAAGCGATAGAGGCGATCCGACAAGCGGATGCCGCTAACCTGGAGGCCGAAGCTGCGAACCTGAAGGCTCGCCGTGAGCTGACCAAATTTGAGGTTGCAGTTGTCGATGGCCAGGCTAATGGCGCCGACCCGTTGAGCGAGGCAGTCGCTCAGATGGCAGTGCAGCTGAATGCCGGATTGCAACAGAATAGGGTTAAGAAACTGCCGATTGCGATACTACCGTTTGTTAAACTGGGCGCTAAAGAAACCGGTACTCCGACCGGAGAACGGCTCAGCGAGAACTTTATTTTTCAGTTACAGCAGCATGGTTATAACCTGGTGGATTACCGGGCTGTTAGCCTGAATACTTCAGCAAAAGATCCATTGTCGACGGGTAATCTTTCGGCGCTGCATAATCGCTACCGTATCTATTTTGTGTTGACCGGCACGTATACCCAGCATCCGGATGGTGTCGTAGTGAATGCAAGAGTGCTGGATACGACTACCCGTCAGATATTGGCCGCAGCGCAGACCAATGTACCGATATCCCGACTGGAAGGGGCTTTGCCAGGATATGATCCTATCCAGTCTATGGATAAGGGGATGATAATTGAAAATGGTACCCGGACCAGTAGTACCAGGAGAGAAGAGCAGTGAGAAATAACGCTAAACGGTTAAATGGAGCTGTGATGATGAGGTTTTATCGTGGCTTATTCTGCGGAATCTTGGTTCTGATGTTGAGTGGCTGTGAAACTTTTGTTGAGTCGACCAAAGATATAGTTTCAGCTCTGCCAGATCTGCCGCCCTCTGTAGACACCACACCGCTTGAACCAGACTGGGTGCAGGTAACCGGTTATGCGCCGATCAGTCTGCAATCAGGGCTGACCGAACAGCACAAAGTCTTGATGGCGATGAAGGCTTCTAAGCTGGATGCCTATCGCGAGCTGACCGTTCTGGTGCATGGTCAGCATCTGGCTGGCACGTCTTCGGTAAAGGATATGATGTTACAGGATAATCAGTTCCGGGGCGCTGTGGCGGGTATTGTACAAGGCGCCCGGGTGGTGAAAAGCTATCCGGTGCAGACTGATGTGTACGCCACAATTCTGGAGATCGATATGAATCAGGTTCAACGAGCCTGGAAGGCGGGTAGCTGACTTTAGCCCGACTTTTAAGACCAAAAAAACGCAGGCGATGGCTGCGTTTTTTTTTGGCTATAGCGGCAACGTTTATTTCGGTTTTTGCGTCGCTTCAAAAGCGGCCAGTTGTTCCGGCGTCGCTTTTTTCTGGTGTTGTGCTTTCCATTCAGAGTAGGGCATGCCGTAAACCTGCTCACAGGCCTCTTCGTAGCTCATTTCTACGCCTTTCTCATCCGCTGCGGCTTTGTACCATTTAGACAGGCAGTTGCGGCAGAAACCCGCCAGAATCATCAGGTCGATATTCTGTACGTCTTTGCGATCATCCAGATGTTTAACTAAGCGGCGAAATGCGGCGGCTTCGAGTTCTGTCTGTTGTTGCTTATCCATTTTGCTTATCCATGTTATTAGTCTTAATGCTTATTTGTTATTCGGATTGAATATGTTCATCCAGCTGCTGGCAGATAGCGTCCTGAAGCTGCAGGCAGATATTCGGATCACTGATTGGCTGGCCCTGATCATCGGAGATGAAGAAATAATCTTCTACCCGCTCACCGATACTGGCTATTTTTGCTTTACGTACTGAAATGCCAAAGTCGACAAAGATGCCGCCAAGGCGTGCCAGAAGACCCGGGCGGTCAGGAGTAATGACTTCCAGGGTGGTCAGCAGGGTATTAGGGTCAGTACTCAGGTTGACCTGAGTCGGATAGGCAAAAAGTTTCATCTGTCGCGGTATGCGTCGCTGGATTATCGCCGGAAAGTCATCCGGGTCATCAAGCTCTTCAATCAGGCTTAGCTGGATCTGATCCAGATACACGTCATCGTCTGGAAGCGGTAAATTGTCTTCGGTCAGTACCGTGTAGGTATTTAACGCCTGATTATTGTCTGCCACCATAATTCGCGCATCCTGGATGTTCAGGTGCAGCTGATCGAGTGCTGAGGCCGCAGCGGCAAACAGGTTGTGAGAGTCTTTTGTGTAGATGAAAATCTCGGTCGCGCCCTCAAATGCCCGGTATGAGGTCTTGCGAATCATTACCAGTGGCAGGTCTGAGTCGCCGTGTTCCAGTATCGCCTGGGTTTGCCAGGCAATATGCTGAGGCTGCTCGGGTAGGAAATAATCTTCGCCAAGCATGCTCCAAAACTCGAGTATCTCTGTTTCGCGATAACCTTTGCGTTTGAGGATGGCCATCGCTTCGTTCTGGATTTGTTCGATGCGGTCTTCTTTGTTAATCGGGTTTTCCAACCCTCTGCGTAGCGCCCGCTTAGTATCGGTGTAGAGCTGGCGCATCAGAGTTGCCCGCCAGCTGTTCCAGAGGGTGTGGTTGGTGGCGTTGATGTCGGCTACCGTCAATATATAGAGATAATCCAGATGTACGATATCACGGACCTGCAGGGCAAAATGATGGATTACATCCGGGTCTGAAATGTCTTTACGCTGTGCTGTCATAGACATAAGCAGGTGGCTGCGAACCAACCACTGCACCAAATGAGTGTCCCATCTGCCCAGGTGGTGGCGTTCGCAAAAATGAATGACATCTTCAGCGCCAAGTTCCGAGTGGTCGCCACCACGGCCTTTGCCTATATCGTGATATAGCCCGGCGACATAAATCAGTTCGAGTTTGGGCAGTTGATTGATAATGCGGTGGGCGATGGGGAACTTTTCCCGATAATCGCTATGCCGGAACTGACGGATCTTCTGAATTACTTTCAGGATGTGGGCGTCGACCGTATAGATGTGAAACAGGTCGTGTTGCATCTGACCGACGATTCTGCCAAATTCCGGCAGATACAGCCCCAGAATGCCATAACGATTCATGCGCTTCAGTTCTGTGGATACTTTATTTTCCTGCTTCAACAGTTCCATGAACAACGATACATTGCGAATGTCGCTACGGAAATCGTCATCAATCCGGTGCCTGTTATCCCGTATCAAGCGAATAGTCGAAGCCCTGACACCTTTGATCTCATCGTGTTGAGCCAGCAGGACGAACATCTCCATCATGGCAAATGGATGGTGTTCAAATACTTTGGGGTGGGCTGCCTTGATAAAACCGTTATGCAGGTTGAAGCGATTGTTCAGTGGTTCAATAGCCTGCTTTTCTTCGCCGCGAAGGATTACCTCATCAAAATATTGCAGCAGCATATTATTGAATTCGGACATCGCTTTGGCGATCCGGTAGTACTTGACCATGAATTGCTCGACCGCCAGTGCTCCATCGCTGTCGGTATAACCGAAAAATTCAGCCAGAGTCCGTTGATGGTCAAACAAAAGCCGGTCTTCCCGACGATTACAGAGCATGTGCAAAGCGTAACGCACAGTCCAGAGGTATAGCTCGCCTTTATTCAGAGTTTCCAGTTCTGATTCGGTAACAAAACCGTGATCAACCAGGTCTCTGATATAGGTGGCGCCGAAGTGGCGTTTTGCGACCCAGCCGATGGTCTGTAGATCGCGCAGACCACCGGGAGAGTTTTTCAGATTAGGTTCCAGGTTGTATTCGGTATCATTGGTTTTATCGTGCCGGCCTCGCTGCTCTTCGACCTTGGCGATGAAGAACTCTTTATCCGACCAGGCGCCTTCTGAGGTGACTCGCAGGTACATCTGGATATGCAGATCTTCATTGCCGACCAGGGGGCGGGACTCGATCAGGTTGGTGGCGATGGTGATATCGTTCATCGCTTCTTCGTAGCATTCGTCGATAGTGCGAACGCTGGAGCCAATGTCCAGGTTGATATCCCAGAGTAGTGTCAGGAAACCGCTGATACTTTCCTGAACAGTGTCGTCTTTGACATTATCGAGCATTATCAGCAGATCGACGTCGGAACGGGGGTGAAGCTCTCCTCTGCCATAACCACCAACGGCGAGCAGTGCATAATGCCGAGCATCCGGCCAGTCGAACAGGCCCCATGCCTGAAGCAGAAGCTGGTCAATTAACCAGGCTCTGCCGTAGATCAGTTTGCGGATATCTTCGCCATTCCTGAATCGCTCATTCATTTTATCCTGAGCGTCATTGAGGGTCTGTTTAAATACAGGGATAGGTGAATCTGATTCGGTCAGTGCTGATTCAAATTCTGCCGCCGAAAACAGTGTTTCATCGGCGGCGAAGGCTGTACTAGGCATAGAGACAGGTTTCCGGTAATTAGCGCCAGAGCAAACGGCCAGAGGCTGTTAGCCGTCGTTCAGAATTTTTCTTCTGAACGTTTGGTCAGAACTTCGTAGCCATCGGCGGTGACCAGCAGTGTATGCTCCCATTGTGCAGATAGCCGCTTATCAACGGTTTCTACCGTCCAGCCATCCCGTTTTAATAGTTTAACGTGGCGTTTGCCGGCATTGATCATCGGCTCGATGGTAAAAGTCATGCCTTCCTGTAATTCTACACCGGTATCAGGCTTGCCGTAGTGAACGACCTGTGGGTCTTCATGGAACTCAGCTCCGATACCGTGCCCACAGTACTCACGTACTACGGAATAGTGATTGCTCTCTGCGTGGTGCTGAATGACGTGGCCGATATCACCGAGGCGGGCACCGGGTTTTACCAGTTCCATGCCCTTGTAAAGGCATTCAAGTGTGACCTCGCACAGTCGCTCGGCGTGGGCCGGAACTTTGCCAACATAAAACATTTTGCTGGTGTCGCCGTGATAGCCGTCCTTAATTACGGTGATGTCGACGTTGATAATATCCCCGTTCTTCATTTTCTTATCGTTAGGAATACCATGGCAAACAACGTGGTTTACGGAGGTGCAGATAGATTTCGGAAATCCATGGTAGTTCAGCGGCGCAGGGATGGCATCCTGCTCATTGACAATATAGTCGTGACAAATCTGGTTGATCTCGTCGGTAGTAACGCCGGGTTTGATGTAGGGCTCAATCATTTCCAGGACTTCAGCAGCCAGACGGCCGGCTACCCGCATTTTTTCAATCTCTTCCGGCGTTTTAATCGTAATGCTCATATTAACCCTTAAAATAGTGTGTCTTGGTGGCTGTTGCTTTGTGGTCGATTGTAGCCAATTAACGCTGCGAGGACAAAAGGCTTCAAACTTTAACTTCAAAAGTTGTCTGGTTTATGGTATAAATCCGCGCTCGAAATTTGTGGCAAAGATCACAGGTTTTTAAATCCACACATGTACCGTCACATCGCCTTGGGTGCCGCTTGCGGTTGGGGGATGGGGTGCATGGAGGTCTAACCCTTACATATTTAGGAAAATATAATGGCAAAAGTTTCAATGCGTGACCTGCTGAAAGCAGGTGTTCACTTCGGTCACCAGACCCGTTACTGGAATCCAAAGATGGGTAAATACATCTTTGGTGCTCGTAACAAGATTCATATCATCAACCTGGAGCACACGCTGCCAGCTTTGAATGGTGCTCTTGATGTAATCCAAGGTATGGCTTCCAACAAGAACAAGATCCTGTTCGTTGGTACTAAGCGTGCTGCGAGCAAGACCATCAAAGAAGAAGCAAGCCGTGTAGGTATGCCATACGTAAACCACCGCTGGTTGGGTGGTATGCTGACGAACTACAAGACTATTCGTCAGTCTATCCGTCGTTTCCGTGATCTGGAAGCACAGAGCCAGGACGGTACTTTCGCTCAGCTGACCAAAAAAGAAGCACTGATGCGTCAGCGCGAAATGGAAAAGCTGGAGCGTTCTATCGGTGGTATCAAAGATATGGGCGGTCTGCCGGATGCTCTGTTTGTAATTGACGTTGATCACGAGCGTATCGCTATCAACGAAGCAAACAAGCTGGGTATCCCTGTTATCGGTATCGTTGATACTAACAGCAACCCGGATGGCGTTGATTACGTTATTCCAGGTAATGACGATGCACTGCGTGCGATCCAGATCTACGTTAAAGCTGCTGCTGATTCCTGTTCTGATGGTACTGAAGGAAACGCTGCCGATAAAGGCGAGTTTGTAGAAGTACAAGACGACGCGGCTGCTGCTGAGTAATCAGGCTGGCAGGTGGTTTGAATCAAGTATTCAAACACGCAGGAGGGGAGCGCTGCTCCCCTTTTTTGAATTTGAAATTTTAGATTGTTGATGGGGTAAAACCAAATGGCAAAGTTCTCCGCTAAGCAGGTTAAAGAACTGCGTGATCGTACCGGTCTGGGTATGATGGAGTGTAAAAAAGCGCTGGCTGCTGCTGGTGGCGACGTAGATGTGGCTATCGAAGAGCTGCGTAAAGCGTCTGGCATGAAAGCTGCTAAAAAAGCTGGTCGTACTGCTGCAGAAGGTGTTGTTGTAGTTCAGGTTGCAGACGATAACAGCTATGCGGTTGCTGTTGAAATTAACTCTGAAACTGACTTTGCTGCCCGTGATGAGAACTTCCTGGCATTCACAAAGACGGTTCTGGCGAAAGCGTTCGCTGAGAAGCAAGCTGATGTTGAAGCGTTGATGGCTGGTGAGCTGGCTGAAACTCGCGAAGCGCTGGTTCAGAAAATTGGCGAAAACATTAGTGTTCGTCGCGTGATGATCGTAGAAGGCGACGTTGTTGCTGCATACGTGCACGGCACTGGTACTTTGGCTGCTCTGGTTGCACTGACCGGTGGTGACGCGGAGCTGGCTAAAGACGTTGCAATGCATGTTACTGCTGTTAACCCTCAGGTTGTCAGTAAAGAAGATATGCCTGCTGATGTTGTTGCGAAAGAGAAAGAGATCATCCTGGCGCAGCCGGATATGGCTAGCAAGCCAGCCGAAATCGCAGAGAAGATGGTTGTTGGTCGTATCAACAAGTTCCTGGCTGAAAACAGTCTGGTTGAGCAGGCGTTTGTTAAAAATCCAGAACTGACCGTTGGTCAGCTGGTTAAAAATGCCGGCGCTTCTGTTGCTTCTTTTATCCGCGTTGAAGTGGGTGAAGGTATTGAAGTTGAGAAGAAAGACTTCGCTGACGAAGTTGCTGAACAGCTGAAAGGTTAATATAACCTTTCTGACTGATTGCGTGCCTGTTCTGGGTGCGCAATCACTTTTTTTCTTGTTACACTGGTGCGAACTCAGTCTGGGTGGAGACGATACCAATGCCGGCCTCAAATCAGCATTCCAAATATAAACGTATTCTTCTGAAACTAAGCGGTGAAGCCCTGATGGGTGATGAGAACTTTGGTATTGATCCCAAGGTTATGAGCCGTATGGCGCTTGAAATTGGCCAGTTAGTGGGGATTGGCGTTCAGGTAGGCATAGTTATTGGTGGTGGCAATCTGTTCCGTGGTGCTGCATTGAGTGCTGCGGGCCTGGATCGTGTCACTGGCGACCATATGGGTATGCTGGCGACGGTGATGAATGCTCTGGCAATGCGCGACGCTCTGGAGCGCTCCAATATACCGACCCGTGTAATGTCGGCAATTCCGATGACCGGGGTTGTTGATGATTATGATCGCCGTAATGCGGTCCGTTACCTTAATCAGGGTGATGTAGTTATTTTTTCTGCCGGTACCGGCAATCCATTTTTTACCACCGACTCTGCGGCCTGTTTGCGCGGCATTGAGATCGATGCGGATGTCGTTATTAAAGCGACTAAGGTGGATGGCGTGTATACGGCTGATCCGATGAAAGATCCTACGGCAAAGCGTTATCGCCATCTGACGTTTGATGAAGCGTTAGATAAGCAGCTCGGTGTAATGGATCTTACAGCTCTTTGTCTGACTCGTGATCATGATATGCCGATCCGGGTGTTTAATATGAATAAACCAGGTGCGCTGGCCAATCTGATTGTTGGCAGCGATGAAGGAACCGTCATTGATAACAATGAGACGGTAGGAGAAAAGTATGCTGAATGAGATCGCAGAAGACGCTCAGGCGCGGATGCAGAAAAGCCTTGATGCACTGGCAACTAACCTGAAGAAAATCCGTACTGGTCGTGCTCATCCGAGCATTCTTGAGACGGTTCAGGTGAACTACTATGGTTCTAACGTTCCGCTAAGTCAGGTTGCCAATATTAGTGTTGAAGACGGTCGGACTTTGTCGATTTCCCCGTGGGAATCCAACCTTGTGCCTGATATTGAAAAAGCAATTTATAAGTCGGATCTGGGGCTTAACCCTTCGACAGCGGGTGCGGTGATTCGCGTGCCGATGCCTGCGCTGACAGAAGAGACCCGTAAGGGATTTATTCGTCAGGCACGCCAGGAAGCTGAGAATGGTCGCGTTTCTGTGCGCAGTATTCGTCGAGATGCTAATGGTGATATCAAGGATCTTCTTAAAGAGAAAGAGATTACCGAAGATGAGAGTCGTGGTGCCGAAGATCGGGTTCAGAAGCTGACAGATAAGTTTATTGCTGAGGTGGATAAACTGCTGGAAGCGAAAGAAGTCGATCTGATGGAAATCTGATAGGGATATAATCCTGTCTGCGGTAGTCGATATTGCAGACGGGATTTTGGTTTATATATGCCGGAAAAAATACAATTGCACCTGCCCGATGGTAAGTCTGTGCCAAGGCATATTGCCATTATCATGGATGGTAATAATCGTTGGGCCAAAAAACACAACAAAGCCAGCCTTTCCGGTCATAAAGCTGGTGTTAGCAGTGTGCGAAGTGTTGTTGAAGGTTGTGCAGAGATGGGTGTTGAAGCTCTGACTCTATTTGCTTTCAGTAGTGAGAATTGGCAACGCCCTGCGCTCGAAGTCAAAGGCTTGATGGAGCTTTTTGCATTCGCACTTGAACGCGAAGTCAAAAAGCTACATAAGCACAATATCCGTCTTCACGTTATTGGCGATAAAGGCCGGTTTAGCCAGTCCTTACAGAAAAAGATAGCTAAAGCTGAGCAGTTAACGGCGGGCAACTCCGGATTGATTTTGAATATCGCGGCCAACTACGGTGGTCAGTGGGATATTGTGCAGGCGGCCAAGCAATTTGCTGAAGCTTGTCTGAGGGGGGAGGCAAAGCCTGAAGACCTCAATGAAGAGGTGTTGGGTTCTTATATCACCCTGAATGACCAGCCGGCACCGGATCTTTGTATCCGAACCGCTGGCGAACAGCGGATCAGTAATTTCCTGATCTGGCAGATGGCCTATAGCGAATACTACTTTAGTGATCTGCTGTGGCCTGATTTTGATAAATTTTCATTGGCAGAAGCGATTCAGAGCTATCTGACCCGTGAACGCCGTTTCGGAAAAACCAGTGAGCAGATAGGGGTAGATAATGCTTAAACAACGATTCTGGACCGCCCTGGTGCTGGCGCCAATTGTTCTGGCTGGGTTGTTCTTGTTGTCGTTTGAACTGTTTAAGTTATTTATAGCCGCCATAGTCCTGTTGGGGGCCTGGGAATGGGCTAACCTTTCCGGTATCCAGTCTGCTACAGGGCGTTTTGGTTATGTGTCTCTGGTTGCTGCGCTGCTTGCACTAGCTAATTACATTTTGCCCGGTGGCGATTATGAATCATTGCTGTTGCTTGCCGTTGGTTTCTGGATTGTTGCCCTGTTTTGGGTGGTTAATTACCCGTCAGCCAAAGGCTGGCAGTCAGGTTGGCAGCGTTTCCTTATAGGTCTGGTGGTATTGGTGCCGAGCTGGATGGCGCTGGTCAGTATTCAACGTCATCCAGGGGGTGATGTTATTTTGCTGATGCTGTTGCTGCTGATCTGGGGGGCTGATATCGGGGCGTATTTTGCCGGTAAAACCTGGGGTAATAAGAAATTGGCGCCTCACGTCAGCCCAGGTAAGACCCTGGCTGGGTTATGGGGTGGGTTAGTCGCTTGTGCTTTGGTTTCGCTTGGTTTTATTGTCTATCTTGAACTCGAGCTGATGGTCGCTGTCTATCTGTTGCTGTTATCAGTAATCGCAGGGCTGGTATCAGTCCTTGGTGATCTGTTTGAGAGTATGCTTAAGCGCTATCGTGGCATTAAAGATAGTAGTAATTTGCTACCGGGTCACGGCGGCATTCTTGATCGAATTGACAGTATTACTTCAGCGGCACCTTTGTTTGTAGTTGGAATTCATGCCCTGCCTATTTTTTAAAGGTTGTTGGTTGATGGGGTTTCTCAATACAGTATTAGCTTTAATCGTTACTTTGAGAGTTCTGGTAACCATTCGTTTTAAAAGGGCTGTTTAGTCGATGGAATTTCTCAACACTGTTCTTGCCTTAGTCGTGACTCTGGGAATCCTGGTGACCATACACGAGTATGGACATTTTTGGGTTGCCCGGCGTTGTGGTGTCAAAGTGCTGCGTTTTTCGGTTGGCTTTGGCAAACCGCTGCTTAGCTGGCGAGATAAGTCAGGTACCGAGTACGTAATTGCGCTGATCCCTTTGGGTGGTTATGTCTCAATGCTGGATGAGCGTGAAGGAGATGTGCCTGATGAACAGTTGAGTCAGGCGTTCAATCGTAAGCCGGTGCTGCAGCGGATAGCTGTTGTCGCGGCCGGTCCATTGGTTAACCTTGCTTTTGCAGTATTCGTTTACTGGGCCATGTTTGTGGTCGGCGTTGAGAAAGTCGTACCTTTGATTGATGCCGTCGTGGAGCAGAGTGTTGCTGAGCAGGCTGGAGTGCTGCCCGGAGGTGAGCTGGTTTCGATCGGTGGCCGTTCAACTGAATCCTGGGATGAGGTAAATCTGGCGCTGGCGGCTTTTGTTGGAGAGGATCGCGAGGTAGTGGTCGAGGTGCGCTATCCAGCTACTCCGGCTTTGAAGCGTTTTACGCTGGATTTAACAGGCTGGCAGGTTGATCTGGAAAACGAAAGTCCGTTGATGGCGGTTGGTATCGAACCATTTCGACCGTCGATACCTGCCGTACTGGGCGAATTGGTGGCAGGTGGTCAGGCTGAGTTGGCAGGGTTACGGCAGGGGGATCGGGTCACTCATATTGATGATGTTGAGCTGAAAGACTGGGATGAGTTAGTCGAGAAGGTTCAATCAAGCCCGCAGCAGTCGCTGATGTTTGCGGTCGAAAATAACGGAGTAGCACGAAATGTGGCTGTTATTCCTGCTGAAATAGTGGCCGATGATGGTCGTAGAATCGGAGTGGTTGGGGCTGCAGTAGTGCCGGTTGCCTGGCCGTCAGAGATGTTACGCACGGTGCGCTACGGCGTATTAGAATCGGTGCCGCAGGCATTTACTAAAACCTGGCAGATGATATCGCTAACCCTTGATTCTATTTGGAAAATGCTCGAAGGGATCTTGTCAGTAAAAAACTTGAGTGGGCCGATAACCATTGCTAAAGTGGCGGGGGCTTCTGCTGCTTCCGGTATCGAGGCTTTTGCCGGTTTTCTTGCTTACCTTAGTATCAGTCTCGGTATTTTAAACTTGTTACCAATACCGATGCTGGATGGTGGGCACTTGTTGTATTACAGTGTGGAGCTGTTTCGTGGTCGACCGGTCTCTGAAAAGATTCAGATGTTCGGGTTGCGGATCGGAATGACTCTGTTGTTTATGTTGATGGGCGTCGCGATTTTCAACGATCTGATGCGGCTTTAAATAGAATTTTATAAAAGAAGTAGTTCATGAAAATCAGACTCGGGCTTCTCTTCTCTCTGGCTCTGCTGGCTTCAGCAGTGCAGGCAGAAAGTTTTCAGGTAAAGGATGTACGGCTAGAAGGTCTTCAGCGGGTGGAACCTGGCCTGGTACTGAGAAATTTTGACGTGGATTCCGGCGACCAGGTTGATCAGTCCTCACTGGCAACGGCTACCCGGCGGGTATTTAAAACCGGCTACTTTGATGATATACAGATCGCTCGGGATGGTGATGTCCTGGTGCTGACCCTGCAGGAACGACCAGCAATAAGCCTGATTCGCCTGGAAGGCAATAAAGCGATAGAAGACGAAGCGCTGTTGAAAGGTCTGGAGCAGACCGGATTGCGTGAAGGTGATGTGTTTAAACGGGCTACTTTAGAAAAAATTCGCCTCGACCTGCTCCGTATGTATGCGGGGCAGGGGCGCTATGGCGCAGATATCCAGACTGAGATTGAACAATTGTCAGGTAACCGGGTGGCCCTGAATATTGATATCAAAGAGGGTAAAGTTGCCACCATTCAGCATATCAATATTATTGGGAACAGCGTTTTTGTTGATGAAGATCTGAAAGATCTGTTCTCGCTTAAATTGCCGAGTTTTTGGAAGTTTTTCAGTGACGATGATAAGTACGCGCGGGAAAAACTGGCCGGCGACCTTGAAAGACTACGTTCCCATTACATGGATCAGGGTTATGTGAATTTCAGTATCGACTCATCGCAGGTGTCGATCTCTCCTGATAAGAAGCATGTTTATATAACCATTAATATCACCGAAGGTGATCAGTTCACCGTGCGTGATGTTGGTGTCGCCGGTGAGTTGGTGATTGATGAACGGAAGTTGCTTGACGCTATTGTAGTCGAGCCGGGCACTGTCTTCTCGCGTAAGGATATGACCCTGTCACAGGAGGCTGTACGTCGCAAGCTGGGTGATAATGGCTATCTGTTTGCTAATGTCAGCCCGGTTCCTGAGCTGAACGATGATAAGACTATCTCATTAAAGTATTTTATCTCGCCGGGTAAGCGGACTTACGTGCGCCGTATAAACGTCAGGGGTAATACTAAGACTGCAGATGCTGTAACACGGCGCTCTCTGTCGCAAATGGAGGGCGGTATTGCTTCAACGGCGGCAATCGAACGTTCTAAAGAGCGGGTCGCACAGACGGGTTATTTTAGAGATATTAATGTTGAGACAGTGCCGGTGCCAGGTACCGACGATCAGGTTGATCTTGAGTATTCAGTCGTTGAAGATAATACCGGTAACTTCACCGCCAGCGTCGGATTTTCACAAACCAGTGGTGCGATACTGAACCTGAGCGTTTCCCAGGATAACTTCCTTGGTTCCGGCGACAACGTTAGCTTTGGCATCACTAACAGTGATAGTGTAACAGAGTATAAATTCAGTTATTTTGAACCTTACTATACCGTCGATGGTGTGAGTCGGGGATACAATTTCTTCCTCCGTGAAACCGACTATGAAGAGGAAGATATCAGTAGCTTCAGCACCGATGAATGGGGTGCGGGTGTTACTTTTGGTTATCCTATCGATGATTATCAGCGTTTGAGCTTTGGCTTGAGTGTTGAAGGGGTAAAAATTAAACCGTCAACTGATGTTGCCGCAGAAGTGTCAGCGTTTATTGCGCAAGAGGGAGATACGTACACTAACTTTATAGCTAAGGCCAGTTGGAGTAATAATCACCTGAATAGACGTATATTCCCTACTAACGGTTACTCCCATAGTGCCTCGGTTGAAGTGGGCGTTCCGGGTAGTGACCTTAGCTACCATAAAGAAGAATACAAGTATCGTATGTATCAGCCATTATCTGAAGATAGTGGCTGGGTCCTTTCTACACGGGCCCGGCTTGGTTATGCCGGTACTATGGGGGGGAATGACTATCCGTTCTTTAAGAACTTTTACGGTGGTGGTTTGCGCTCAGTACGAGGCTTTGATGCTAACTCGCTGGGCCCTCGCGATTCAAATAATGATCCGTTTGGCGGAACTGCGGCAATAGACTTCAGTGGCGAATTGATCTTCCCTATCCCGTTTATTCAAGATTCCAATTCGATGCGTACGCTGTTGTTTGCTGATGCCGGTAACGTGTTCCAGATGGATTGTCCTGCTGGTAGTTCTAACTGTGAATCAGGAATTAAGTTTGATGAGATCCGTTATTCTGTCGGCTTAGGCTTTAGCTGGCTGACACCGATAGGGCCATTGTCGTTTGCTTTCAGTAAACCAATGAATGCTAAAGACGGTGATGATGAACAGTTCTTCGAGTTTGCCCTGGGCAGAACTTTTTAATTGAACTTGTAGTCAAGCCTTTTGTAGAAAGTTTTTACCGCGCCATCTTAGTTCTAAGGAGAGAGTTATATGAGTTATTTGCGTTCACTTGTTGCTGTTGTGTTAGTTTTATTCAGTGTCTCGGCGATGGCCGATAAAGTGGCAACTTTGAGTGTCCAGCAAGCTTTGCTTTCCAGTAAATCCGCAGAAAATTTCAGGGCAAAGCTGAAGTCCGAGTTCGGCTCTGAGCAGAAGAAACTGGTTGAACTGGAAGCTCAGGCTAAGAAAATGCAGCAGGATATGCAGAAAAGTCAGGGGACTCAGTCTAAAGAGGTTGCTGATAAGCAGCGCTTGCAGTTCCAGAAGGTGTTTTCTGAGTATCAGCGTCTGGGTCAGGAGCTGCAGCAAAAGCAGCGTGACCGGGAGCAGGCTTTTCTGCAGGAGATGCGTCCGAAGCTGGATGCGGTTATCCGTAAGCTGATCGAGAGCAAGGGCTATGACCTGGTGATCAACAAGCAGGCGACTATTTATGCTAAGCCTGAGTTGGATATCACGCAGACCGTTATTGATCTGTTAAATAAACAGTAACAGTAGCCGTAAGATCTGAATATGAGTGGTTGTAGTTATACCGTTGCAGAAATCGTTGAATTCCTTGGTATTGAATTTTCCGATGATGCAACGCTTTGTCTGAAAAGCATCGCTACGCTCGATTCGGCAGGTGCTGATCAGCTGTCTTTTTTCCATAACCCGAAATATGCTGAAAAGCTTTCGCGCAGCACTGCGGGAGCTGTTCTGGTTACAGCTGAGTATGCAGATCAGGTGCAGGGTGTTGCTCTGGTCGTATCGAATCCTTATCTTGCCTATGCCCGCTGTACAGCGTTGTTTAATAACACTGCAGATGCTGAGGCATCGATAGATGTTTCAGCTTGCGTTGCAGAAAGCGCCAAAATTCACGAATCCGCCCAGTTAGGACCGAATGTAGTCGTCGGTGCCAACGCTGTGATCGCTAAAAGTGTAGTGATCGCAGCCAATACGGTGATTGGTGATCGTTGTGTTGTCGGTGAAGGGTGCCAGATTTTAGCTAATGTAACCCTTTACCCTGATGTTAAGCTGGGACAACGTTGTCGTATCCATAGTGGTGCTGTGTTGGGGGCTGATGGTTTTGGCTTCGCTAATGAGCAAGGGCGGTGGGTGAAAATACATCAGCTCGGAGGGGTCTCCATTGGTGATGATGTTGAAATCGGCGCAGGAACGACCATCGATCGTGGTGCGCTGGATGACACTGAGATCGGTAATGGCGTGATCCTGGATAACCAGATTCAGATAGCTCATAACGTGGTAATAGGTGAAAATACTGCGATCGCAGGCTGCACCGCCGTCGCAGGCAGTACTCGCATAGGTAAAAACTGTACAATAGCAGGCGCTTGTGGAATTACCGGGCATCTTGAAATTGCTGATGGCACGCATGTGACTGCTATGACGCTGGTCAGTAAATCGATTAGTAAGGCTGGAGCCTATTCGTCCGGGACAGTTGCGGAACCGCATCACCAATGGAAAAAGAATGTGGTTCGCTTTCGGCAGCTTGATGATATCTCCCGGCGCGTAAAGAAATTAGAATCAATTGTTAAGCAACAGAACAGTAAAGGTCAGTCTGAATGATGGATGTAAATGAGATTCGCAAATATTTGCCCCACCGCTACCCGTTTCTACTGGTAGACCGTGTGGTTGAGCTAACGCCGGGCGAGTCAATTGTTGCCTATAAAAATGTGACCGTAAATGAGCCGTTTTTCAATGGTCACTTTCCGGACCATCCGGTGATGCCTGGTGTTCTGATTCAGGAAGCGATGGCGCAGGCGGCGGGTATTCTTGGTTTTAAAACTATGGATAAGACGCCGCAGGATGGCTCCATTTACTATTTTGTAGGCTCTGATAAGCTGCGTTTTAAGCGTCCTGTAGTGCCAGGTGATCAGCTTCAACTGGAGGCCCGTATCGTTTCTGAGAAACGGGGTATCTGGAAGTTTGATGTACGTGCTACAGTAGATGGTGAGCTGGCAAGCTCCGCAACTATTCTTTGTGCTGACAGAAAGGTTTAGTCTTGATCGATTCACGTGCAATTGTTGATCCTTCTGCCCGGTTGTCTGACGATGTTAAGGTCGGCCCCTGGAGTATTATTGGCCCCGATGTTGAGATTGGGGCGGGTACAGAAATTGGCCCGCATGTGGTTGTGCGAGGACCGACTCGAATCGGCGCAAACAACCGAATATTTCAGTTTTCCAGTATTGGAGAAGACTGTCAGGATAAGAAGTACGCGGGTGAACCCACTGAACTGGTGATCGGAGATAATAATATATTCCGTGAAGGCTGCACCATTCACCGTGGCACTATTCAGGATAACAACATTACTATCATCGGTAGTAATAACCTGTTTATGGCCAATGCGCACGTTGCACACGACTGTGTCGTTGGCGATAACAACATTATGGCCAACAATTCAGCGATCGCCGGACACGTACACCTGGGGGATAATATTATTCTGGGTGGGTTCACTGCAGTGCATCAGTTCTGTCGTATCGGATCTTATAGCATGTGCGGTGCCGGTACCGTGGTGCTGAAAGATATCCCTGCGTTTGTGATGTCGAACGGTAATAGTGCCAAACCTCATGGGATAAACTCTGAAGGGCTTCGCCGTCAGGGATTCAGTGCTGAGTCTATTCGCAAAATCAAACAGGCGTACAAAGTTATCTACCGTAGTGGTCTGAAAGTTGAAGAAGCTTTGCTTGAACTTAAGATTATGGTGTCAGAGACTTCTGAAATTCAGCTGATGATTGATTCTTTAGAGGCCTCAGATCGGGGCATTATCCGCTAGGGACTGTGATGGGGAACAAGCTACGTGTCGGGATTGTTGCCGGTGAAGCATCCGGGGATATCCTCGGTAGCGGTCTGATTAAAGCCCTGCAAGCTCGCTTTCCTGAAATAGAAGTAGAAGGTATCGGTGGTGATCTGATGATCGCCGCCGGATGCCACTCACTCTATCCGATGGAGCGACTGTCGGTTATGGGGTTGGTGGAAGTGCTTGGTCGGCTGCGTGAGCTGATGGGCATACGCAAACATCTGGTCCGGCATTTTATCGCCACTCAGCCTGACGTTTTTATCGGTATTGATTCTCCGGATTTTACACTTAATCTAGAAGGTAAGTTGCGTGCCGCGGGTATCGCAACCGTTCATTACGTCAGTCCTTCCGTCTGGGCCTGGCGCCGTAAGCGCGTATTCAAAATTCTCAAAACGACCGACCTGATGCTGACGCTGTTTCCTTTTGAGGCACGCTTTTATCAACAGCATGATATGCCGGTACAGTTTGTCGGCCATCCTTTAGCTAATATGATTTCGCTAGAGCCGGATCAGCAAGCGGCAAGGACCGGTCTTAACTTACCTGCCGATGCTAAGTTGGTGGCGATCATGCCCGGGAGTCGTGGTGGTGAGCTTAAATATCTTGCTGAGCCGTTTCTTGATACCGCAGGTTGGTTAGCGCAGCGTCATCCACAGTTACAGTTTGTCATGCCTGCGGCTAATCAAACACGCTTTGATCAGTTACGAGTACTGCTGGATGAAAAGTATCCACAGCTAAATGTTAAGTTGATTTTGCAGCGCTCGAGAGAGGTTATGGCTGCGGCTGATGCCATTCTCATGGCGTCGGGTACTGCAACGCTTGAAGCGATGCTACTGAAGAAGCCGATGGTGGTTGCCTATCGAATGGCTCCATTGAGTTATAAGATTCTTTCCCGGTTGGTAAAAAGTGCTCATATTTCATTACCGAACCTGTTGGCTGATGAAGCACTGGTTCCAGAAATACTGCAGGATGATGTTACCCCTGCAATACTGGGTCCGGCGGTAGAGCAAGCCTTGAGGGATAGTGAGCAAGGTAGTCCGCTCAAGGAACGCTTTACTGCAATACATAAACAGTTACGCCAGGATGCTGATCAGGGTGCCGCCGAGGCGATTATTCAACTGTTACAGCAGCGTGGTTATAAACCTATTCCGGAGACTGATTAATGCACCCGCTTGGGTTTGATTTTACCGGCACGGATCTGGTCGCCGGGGTTGATGAAGTTGGTCGCGGACCATTAATCGGCAATGTTGTAGCTGCAGCAGTGATTCTTGATCCAGCGCGCCCTATAGCCGGTCTGACAGACTCTAAAAAATTATCCGAGAAGAAACGTGAGCAGCTGTACCCTTTGATTAAAGAGCGGGCGCTGGCCTGGCATATCGCCTGGGCGAGTCCGGTTGAAATTGATGAGCTTAATATTCTTCATGCGACAATGCTGGCGATGCGGCGCGCAATTGCCGGGCTTTCGGTGCAGCCTGAATTTGCCCTGATTGATGGTAATCGCTGTCCAACCGGATTGCCATGTCCAGCGGAGCCGATAGTGAAAGGTGATCTTAAAGAGCCTGCTATCAGTGCCGCCTCTATTCTGGCTAAAGTGTACCGTGATCGAGAGATGGTTGAGCTGGATCAGCGCCACCCTGATTATGGCTTTGCCAAGCATAAAGGCTATCCTACTGCGCTGCATATGCAACGTTTACAACAGTTGGGGCCGCTACCTGAACATCGTCGTAGCTTCCGGCCGGTAGCTGAACTAATAAACCGTTAACCTTCAGGCAACTAAGATAACGATGACCGATCCTTCCTTTGTTCACCTTCGTCTGCATACAGAATTTTCCCTGGTAGACGGGCTGGTTCGTATAAAAGAGCTGGTGAAAGCCGCTAAAGAGCAGCAGATGCCAGCCGTTGCGATGACTGATCAGGCTAATTTATTTGCCTTGGTTAAGTTTTATAAAGCGGCAACCGGTGCCGGTATAAAACCAATTTTTGGTGCCGATATCTGGGTTGAAAACGAAGCAGAACCAGAATCTGAACCCTATCGCATGACCTTGCTGGTCATGAATGACAAGGGCTATCGTAACCTGATGGAATTGATTTCCCTGTCATATGAGCAGGGGCAGAATATTGTTCCTGAAAAGGCGCTGCTGAAACGTAGCTGGATAGCTAAAAAGTCTGCAGGCCTGATCGCTCTGTCCGGAGCAAAAGAGGGCGAGGTCGGTTGTGCGCTATTGGCCGATAATGGCTCAGCACAAAGTGTCCTGGATAAATGGTTGGCGGTGTTTCCAGAACGTTTTTATCTAGAGATACAGCGCACTGACAGGCCGGGTGATGAGGTCTGTGTTCATGGTTCAGTTGCGCTTGCTCATGCAACGGGGTGCCCGTTGGTGGCGACCAACGAGGTTATGTTTATCTCAGCAGATGATTTTGAAGCCCATGAAACCCGGGTTTGTATTAATCAGAGTCGAACCCTGGATGATCCGAACCGTCCAAAAACTTATAGCGATAAACAGTATCTGCGGACTGCTGACGAGATGGCAGAGCTGTTTTCTGATATCCCCTCGGCAATTGAAAACACGATAGAGATCGCTAAGCGTTGTAATGGCGAGCTTGATCTGGGTACATATTACTTGCCTAAGTATCCGATCCCTGCCGGTAAAACGATGGATCAGTTTTTTGCTGATGTTTCCTGGAAAGGATTGGAGGATCGCCTGGAGATCCTGTTGGACCGCGACGATCCGGATTACGCAGAAAAACGTCAGCCCTACGAAGACCGGCTAAATTTCGAGCTGGATATCATTACCCAGATGGGTTTTCCCGGTTATTTTCTGATTGTTATGGACTTTATTCAGTGGGGTAAAGATAACGGTGTTCCGGTAGGTCCGGGGCGGGGGTCTGGTGCCGGATCTCTGGTTGCTTATGCCCAGAAAATCACCGACCTCGATCCATTGGAATATGATCTGCTGTTCGAGCGATTCCTGAACCCGGAGCGGGTATCGATGCCCGATTTCGATATCGACTTCTGTATGGATAACCGGGAGCGGGTTATCGATTATGTTGCAGAAACCTATGGTCGGGATGCGGTATCGCAGATCGTTACTTTTGGTACGATGGCCGCCAAAGCGGTAGTGCGTGACGTTGCCCGGGTGCAGGGCAAGGCGTTTGGTCTGGCGGATAAACTATCCAAGCTGATCCCGTTTGAGATCGGTATGACGCTGCATCGGGCGATGGATGAAGAGCCGTTGATGCGCGAATTTGTCCAGGGCAATGAAGAAGCCCAGGAAATCATGGATATGGCTTACAGGCTGGAGGGTGTTACCCGAAACGTGGGTAAGCATGCCGGTGGTGTGGTTATCGCGCCAACTAAGCTGACTGATTTCGCAGCAACCTATTGTGACGAGCATGGTCACGGTCTGGTTACGCAGTTCGATAAGAACGATGTCGAAGAGGCTGGTCTGGTTAAGTTCGACTTCCTCGGTTTGCGGACCCTGACTATCGTCGATTGGGCAGTAAAAACCATTGATCGTATACGCGCCAGGGCCGGTGAAGAGCCCTTGGATATAGCACTGATCGATCTCGAAGACCGGACTACTTTTGATCTGTTGCAGTCGGCTGAAACGACGGCGGTATTCCAGCTTGAGTCCAGCGGTATGAAAGACCTGGTACGACGCCTGCAACCAAGTCGCTTTGAGGATATTGTGGCCTTGGTGGCACTGTTCCGTCCGGGGCCGTTGCAGTCCGGCATGGTGGATGACTTTATCCTGCGTAAGCATGGCCAGGCTGAGCTGGCTTACCCGCATGCGGATTATCAGTTAGAGAGCCTTCAGCCAGTGCTGGAACCGACCTACGGTATTATCCTGTATCAGGAACAGGTCATGCAGATCGCCCAGGTTATGGCTGGTTATTCCCTCGGTGGTGCAGATATGCTGCGTCGGGCGATGGGTAAGAAAAAGCCTGAAGAGATGGCAAAGCAGCGGGCCTCTTTTCTTGAGGGTTCTGAAAATAACGGTATTGATCGTGATCTGGCAGGGAATATCTTCGATCTGGTGGAGAAGTTTGCCGGCTACGGTTTTAACAAGTCTCACTCAGCAGCTTACGCTCTGGTTTCCTATCAGACGGCCTGGTTAAAGGCGCATTACCCGGCACCCTTTATGGCGGCGGTACTGTCCTCTGATATGCAGAACACCGAAAAAGTGGTTATCTTCATCGAAGAGTGCCGCACCATGAAGTTACCGCTGGTGCTGCCGGATGTTAACTGTGGCGAGTATATGTTCACGGTTAACGATAATGGTGAGATCGTCTACGGCCTGGGTGCCGTTAAAGGTGTTGGTGAGGGGCCGATCGAGTCAATTGTCGAAGCTCGGGAAAAGGGCGGAGAATTCAGCGATATTTTCGATTTCTGTAAGCGGGTTGGCAGTAAGAAACTAAATAAGCGAGTACTGGAAGCGTTGGTTCGCGCTGGTGCTTTAGATCATTTAGGGCCTGACAGAGCTCAGCTCTGGGCGGCTATACCTGAGGCCCTGAAAGGTGCTGATCAGCAAGAACGTAACCAGAATGCAGGGATGTTTGATCTGTTTGGTGAGGTGGAAGCTGAACAGCCGCGGGATCCATATTCAGAGTATATGAAACTGCGCACCTGGACCGATAAAGAGCGTCTTCAGGGTGAGAAAGATACTTTAGGCCTGTATGTTACTGGTCATCCGATCGATGAGTACGAATCAGAGCTGCCTAACTTTATATCCAAACGTATTGTTGAGCTGGTTCCGGCCCGGGGCCAGCAACAGAAAATGCTGGGTCTGGTTGTTGATCTGCGGGTGAAAAAAACCAAGAAGGGTGACCCGCTCTGTTTTGTCACCCTTGATGACAGAACCTCGCGTATCGAGGTCTCTCTGTTTGGTGAGTCTTATGATGAAAATCGTCATGCCCTGGCTAAAGATGCGATTTTACTGATTGAGGGCGAGATTACGGTAGATAGCTATTCCGGCACAGATAAACTCAAGGTGCGGGGGAATAAGGTGACCAATATTACCCAGTGTCGGGCGCGCTATGCCAGCCATCTTGAGATCAGTTGTTCGGCGGATCGCCTTAAAATGCAGAGTTTGAAGTTGCTTGAGCAGACTTTGCAATCAGCTAAAGGACGATCTCAGCTTGAAGTGGCATTACGCTATCAGCGTGAGGATGCGGCAGGAACGATAGGTCTGGGGCAGGGCTGGCAGGTTGAGCCGACCGATGAGCTGTTGCTGAAGCTTAAAGACCAGTTTGGCGGTGATGCCGTCAATATTCGCTATTGAACACACTGGTTCTTGAGTCGATCTACAGGTAGAATTAGCCCAATTTTTTATCGTTCAGCAGAGCATTTATATTATGCGACTGGGCTGAATGAAGTAAAACAAACGGAACACGTGACCTATGAATCCCAATTATCTGGATTTTGAACAGCCGATTGCCGACCTTGAAGCCAAAATTGAAGAGCTTCGCCTGGTGGGTGACGACAATGAGCTGAATATCGAAGAAGAGATCGGTAAGTTGCAGGCTAAGAGTCGCAATCTTTCTGAATCACTGTTTAAGGACCTGTCTGAATGGCAGATTTCGCAGATCGCACGTCACCCTTTGCGACCGTACACCCTGGATTATGTGAAGCATATCTTCGATGATTTTGAAGAGCTGCACGGTGATCGTCATTTTTCCGATGATCATGCGCTGGTTGGTGGTATAGCCCGGCTGGAAGGTCGTCCGGTAATGGTTATTGGTCATCAGAAGGGCCGTGAAGTAAAAGAGAAGGTGCGTCGCAACTTTGGTATGCCGCGGCCTGAAGGTTATCGTAAGGCGTTGCGCCTGATGGAGATGGCTGAGCGCTTTAAGATGCCGATCCTGACCTTTATCGATACACCTGGAGCATATCCGGGCATAGACGCTGAGGAGCGTGGCCAGAGTGAAGCGATCGCTTTTAACCTGGCTGCGATGTCGCGTCTGAAGACCCCTATCATTGCCACGGTTGTTGGCGAAGGTGGTTCCGGTGGCGCGTTGGCTATCGGTGTCTGTGATGAACTGCTGATGCTGCAATATTCAACCTACTCGGTTATCTCTCCTGAAGGTTGTGCGTCTATCCTGTGGAAGAGTGCGGATCGTGCTCCGGATGCAGCAAAAGCGATGGGCCTGACCTCTGACCGCTTGCATGAGCTGGGTCTTGTCGATCAGATTGTCGATGAGCCTTTAGGTGGTGCGCATCGTGATCATGGTCTGATGGCTGCGAACCTGAAGAAGCATCTTCTGGAAACCCTTGATCGCTTCGTTGACCTCGAGCAGGAAGAGCTGCTTGAAAAACGCTATCAACGACTGATGTCCTACGGCATCGAGTAGAAGAAATACCGCTGGCCTGTCCGGCGGTTTTTGTTTATGGCCGATATCGAACAACAATTCACTAAGGCTCTGCAGCAAGCAGATTCACGTATGGATATCCGGCGTTGGGTTATCGGCCTTAGTGGTGGTCTCGATTCGATGGTGTTGCTGGCATTAGCTGCCAAAGTTTTACCTGCCGATCAGATAGTCGTTTTGCACGTCGACCATCAATTGCAGATCCGCTCTTCTCAATGGCGTGACTTTTGTCAGCGTCAGGCGCAACAACGAAATCTCAGTTATCATTCTGTTAGCGTTACTGTCGATGCCTCAGCCAGTCTTGAGAGAGCTGCCCGGGATGCCCGTTATCGGGCATTTGAGGAGTTTCTGAATGTCGGTGACTGTCTGCTGCTGGCACATCACAGTAATGATCAGGCTGAGACCATGTTATATCGTTTATTGCGTGGTGCTGGCTTGCGTGGTTTGAGCGGTATTCCAGTAACCCGGACTGTCGGTGCCGGCCGACTGTTAAGACCATTGTTACAGCGTAACCGCGCAGAACTGCAAAACTGGGCTGATCAAAATCATCTGGATTGGATTGATGATCCAAGTAACCTGGATCCGACCTTTGACCGGAATTTTCTACGCCATCAGGTGATGCCGTTGCTGGAATCGCGCTGGCCGGGCTTTGTCGGGCGTTGGCAGCGTACAGCCGAATATATGAGCGATGCTGACCAGCTTTTGGATGAGCTGGCGGCAATTGATCTGTCGCACATCGCTACAAAGTTCACTGCCTTGGATCTGAATCTGCTTTCCGAATTATCACTTTCCCGGCAGCATAATTTGTTGCGCTTCTGGATCGCCAGGCAGGGCGGGGGGCGAATCAGTCGCCAGCAGCTGGCGGTTGTTTTCAGTGATGTAATTGCAGCACAGCCCGGTAGTTCTCCAGAATTGCAGCTTGGTGAAAGGCTGTTGCGGCGCTATAGGAATAACCTTTATCTGACAGTTGCATCTGAAGCAGGCATTGAGTGGCCTGTGCTGCCTTTGACTGAGGAGGGGGTCTCTCTGTCGCAGGGGGAGCTGCAGGTTGAGGTTGCTGATTCAGGGCTGAAAACCCTGGCTGGAGTGGTTATTCGAAGTCGCCGTGAAGGAGACCGCTGCCGGCCTGCCGGACGGGGTGGCTCCTGTCCTTTGAAAAAGCTATTTCAGGAAAAAAACATACCACCATGGCTACGTGCGCAGTGGCCGGTTTGCGTTGTTGGCGATGAAATTGTGGCGGTTCCCGGAATCTGTATTTGCGAGGGTTGGCAGAGTGAAAAAAATGTCTCTGGATTTGTCTTGAAATGGCGTTCTGCTGCATTGTCTGCCAGTGGCGAATCTGGTACCCTGTAGCCCCATCTCGTATAGCTGTTTTCAAAGCAGTTTTATCATTTTTTCAAGACCAG
Organism: Amphritea sp. HPY; assembly: GCF_050870985.1. NCBI lineage: Bacteria > Pseudomonadati > Pseudomonadota > Gammaproteobacteria > Oceanospirillales > Oceanospirillaceae > Amphritea > Amphritea sp. HPY. The sequence continues at coordinate 4,837,799 of NZ_CP194015.1, forward strand.
ATACAGGTTCCTCATGACGCGTTATATTTTCGTCACAGGCGGTGTTGTTTCCTCATTGGGTAAAGGCATCGCATCCGCATCACTCGCAGCTATTCTTGAAGCGCGGGGGCTGAAAGTAACTATGCTGAAGCTGGACCCATATATTAATGTTGATCCGGGTACTATGAGCCCGATCCAGCATGGTGAAGTATTTGTCACCGAAGATGGTGCCGAAACCGATCTGGATCTTGGCCATTACGAACGCTTCATTCGTACTACCATGAACAAGCGTAATAACTTTACTGCCGGTCGTGTATATCAGCACGTACTGCGTAAAGAGCGTCGTGGTGATTATCTGGGTGGTACGGTACAGGTTATTCCGCATATCACTGATGAGATCAAGCGTCGGGTCATTGAAGGTGCTGGTGATGCTGATATCGCGTTAGTCGAGATCGGCGGTACTGTCGGTGATATTGAATCCCTGCCGTTTATGGAAGCGGTACGTCAGCTGAAAGTTGAGATGGGCTTTAACCGTGCGATGTTTATGCATCTGACCCTGGTGCCTTACATAGCCACAGCTGGCGAGCTTAAAACCAAGCCGTCACAGCACTCGGTGAAAGAACTTCGCTCCATCGGTATTCAGCCGGATATTCTGGTTTGTCGTTCTGAAGTAGCAATTCCAGCATCTTCCCGTCGCAAGTTGTCGCTGTTTACCAACGTTGAAGAACGTGCGGTTATCTCTCTGCCAGACGCTGACTCTATCTACAAGATTCCACGGATGCTGAGTGAGCAGAAACTGGATCAGATCGTATGCGAGCGTTTCAACCTGGATTGCCATGCTGCAGACCTGACTGAATGGGATCGCGTTGCGGATGCCAAGCTCAACCCGCACCGTGAAGTGACTATCGCCATGGTCGGTAAGTACATGGAGCTGTTGGATGCGTATAAGTCACTGATCGAAGCGATCTCCCATGCGGGAATCGAGCTTCGTACCAAAGTTAATATCAAATATATCGACTCCGAGCACGTTGAGCGTGATGGCGTAGAGCTGCTGAAAGATGTTTCAGCGATTCTGGTGCCAGGCGGCTTCGGTGAGCGTGGTGTTGAAGGTAAGATCGCGGCGGTGAAATATGCCCGTGAGAATAAAGTCCCTTACCTGGGTATCTGTCTCGGAATGCAGGTTGCTGTCATTGAGTATGCTCGGCATGTTGCGGGTATTGAAGATGCCAGCAGTACCGAATTTGATAAAGATTCGGCTTCTCCTCTGATCGGTCTGATCACCGAGTGGATGACTGAGGAAGGCGCTACCGAAGTCCGTGATCACGCTGATGACCTGGGTGGAACTATGCGCCTGGGCGCACAGATTTGTCATCTGAAAGAGGGTACTACAGCGCATAAAGCGTATGGTGCTACTGAAGTCAGTGAGCGTCATCGTCATCGTTATGAAGTAAACAATAACTATGTTCCTCAGCTGGAACAGGCAGGCCTGATCATCTCTGGTCGCTCGGTTGATGGTGAACTGGTTGAAGTGGTGGAAGTGCCGGATCATCCTTGGTTTGTTGCTTGTCAGTTCCATCCGGAATTTACCTCTACTCCGCGGGATGGCCATGGTCTGTTCCGGGGCTTCATTGAGGCAGCCCTCACACAGGCTGACCTGCAGAAGTAAAAAGAATACTTATAATTTTTGGAGTTTGATCAATGGCACAGATTGCTGATATTAAGGCCCGCGAAGTTCTTGATTCGCGCGGTAACCCTACCGTCGAAGCCGACGTTATTCTGACCTCTGGCGTAATGGGTACTGCCTGTGCACCATCCGGTGCGTCTACCGGTTCCCGTGAAGCGCTGGAATTGCGTGACGGCGACAAGTCCCGCTACCTGGGTAAGGGTGTATTGAAAGCAGTTGCTGCCGTTAACGGTGTTGTTCGTGACGCTTTGATGGGCATGGATGTTATCGACCAGCGCGCGCTGGATAACAAGATGCTGGATCTGGACGGTACTGAAAACAAAGCGACACTTGGTGCTAACGCTATTCTGGCGGTTTCTCTGGCAGCAGCTAAAGCGGCTGCGACTGAGAAAGGCGTTGAGCTGTATGAGCATATCGCTGATCTGAACGGTACATCTGGCCAGTTCTCTATGCCGGTACCTATGATGAATATCATCAACGGTGGTGAGCACGCTGATAACAACGTTGATATCCAGGAATTTATGGTTCAGCCGGTAGGTGCGCCGAATTTTGCTGAAGCTCTGCGTTGTGGCGCCGAGATCTTCCACGCACTGAAAGCGGTGCTGAAAGCCCGTGGTCTGAACACTGCGGTCGGTGATGAGGGTGGTTTCGCACCTGACCTGGGTTCTAATGAAGAAGCATTGGTAGTGATCAAAGAAGCGATCGCTAATGCCGGTTACGAACTAGGTAATAATGTAACACTGGCACTGGACTGTGCAGCGTCTGAATTCTACAAAGATGGCAAGTATGATCTGTCCGGTGAAGGTAAAGTGTTCGATGCAGAAGGTTTTGGTGATTACCTGGCTGAGCTGACCGAAAATTACCCAATCGTTTCTATCGAAGATGGCCTGGATGAGTCTGACTGGGATGGTTGGGCGTACCTGACTAACAAGATCGGCGACAAAGTACAGCTGGTTGGTGACGATCTGTTTGTAACTAATACTAAGATTCTGAGCCGTGGTATCGAGCAGAGTATCGGTAACTCGATTCTGATCAAGTTTAATCAGATCGGTTCCCTGTCTGAAACTCTGGACGCTATTAAGATGGCGAAAGATGCTGGCTTCACTGTGGTAATTTCTCACCGTTCCGGTGAAACTGAAGACACTACCATTGCGGACCTGGCGGTCGGTACTGCTGCAGGTCAGATTAAGACTGGTTCCTTGTGTCGTTCTGACCGAGTCGCTAAGTATAACCGCTTGCTGCGCATCGAAGGCGAGCTGGGCGAAAAGGCTGTTTATAACGGTCTGAGCGAAATTAAAGGTCAGGCTTAATCTGCCTGCTGACTTGTGAAATACTAAGGGGGGCTTTATGCCCCCTTTTTTATGAAATAAAAGTATCGCTTCACCCATAGACTGAAAATTATGTTTCGCTGGATTCTGTTACTACTGACCATAACCCTGTTGGGGCTGCAGTACCGACTTTGGTTCGGTGAGGCTAACCTGCGTGAGGTTTGGGCGTTGCAACAGGAGATTGAACGGCAACGTTCAGAGAATGATCATCTGGTGGCGCGTAATCATCAGCTGGATGCTGAAGTGAAAGACCTGAAACAGGGGTTGGCGGCGCTGGAAGAGAGAGCCCGAAATGAACTGGGAATGGTAAAACAGGGTGAGACTTTCTTTCAGTTAGTGCCTGCGTTGCCACAAGCCGTTCCATTACCCATTGACAAGAAAAGTAATTAGTAACCGATGACATTAACTAACGATTCTACTATTCCTTCTTCCCCAGCTCTGGCCTTTCCTACAGATCTTAGCTACCTCTATGGTCAGCCAGAATGCAGTGCAGTGATTCGTACTGAGCCTGATGATTTTCAGGTTTACGAGAATCTTTCCTTTGAGCCAGAGGGTGAGGGTGATCATGTCTTTTTGTATATTCGAAAGACCGGGGAAAATACCGACTGGGTCGCCCGTCAGCTGGCTCATTTTTGTCAGGTAAGCCCTAAGGAAGTGGGTTATGCCGGGAAAAAAGATCGCCATGCGGTGACAGAGCAATGGTTCAGTGTGCACCTTCCGGGACGCTCGCCGCTGACCTGGTCGTTGTTTGAGACCGATACTATTAAAGTGCTGAAAGCAGTGAAGCATACCCGCAAGCTTCGTTTGGGGAGTCTGACTGGCAATCGCTTTGTTATCCGCTTGCGGGGCGTCAGCGATGCTGTCGAGTTGGAACAGCGGCTGGAGATGATCCGACAAGGTGTTCCAAACTACTTTGGTGAGCAACGTTTCGGGCATCACTACGGCAACCTGACCAAGGGCGCGGCCCTGATCGCGGGTAAGCTGAAGGAGCGCCAGCGGCATAAGAAAGGCTTGTATATCTCAGCTGTACGTTCGTTTCTGTTCAATCAGCAGGTGTCTGGTCGGATTGAGCAGCAATTGTTCAGCCGCTGTATGACCGGTGATGTACTGATGTTGAATGGTAGTCAGAGCTGTTTCAGTTACGATGCTGCAGAGGCGTCCATAGAACCCAGGCTGGCTGATGCAGAAATCCATCTGACCGCATCTATGTGGGGACGTGGTCGTTCAATTTGCAGTGATGATGCTTTTGCCTGGGAACAACAGCAACTGTCTGGATATGATGAGCTGCTACAGGGCCTGGAGCGTTTAGGGTTAAATCAGGAGCGCCGTTCAATTCGCCTGATGCCCGAAAATCTAGTCGCTGTAAAAGAAGCGGATGACCAGTTTCAACTTAGTTTTGACCTGCAGGTTGGATCATTTGCGACCAGTGTTTTGCGCGAGCTGTGCAACGTTTCGGCGCCATCCAGAGATCAGTCTACAGGTGGAGAATCCTGAGTATGCGGATTTTACTGTCAAACGATGACGGGGTGTTTGCCCCCGGACTGGAAGTCATGGCCAGGGTGCTGGCGGAAACCATGGATGTTAATGTAGTTGCGCCGGATCGTAATCGCAGTGGTGCCAGTAATTCATTAACCCTGGATCGGCCACTTGAGGCGCACCATCATCATAATGGTTTTATCGGCATCAATGGCACGCCGACCGATTGTGTCCACCTTGGTATTTCAGGCGTATTTTCTGAACGGCCTGAGATGGTGGTGTCCGGTATTAATGCCGGCGCTAACCTGGGCGATGACGTGATCTACTCAGGTACAGTTGCGGCGGCAATGGAAGGGCGTTATTTGAAGTTGCCCCCAATCGCGGTGTCTTTGGCGGGTGGTAGTAGCCCGGTTCATTACGAAACCGCAGCTGAAATTGTTAAGCAATTGCTTAACAATATTCATACTCTGAATCTGGCACCGCGGACGGTACTCAATGTTAATGTGCCGGATCTGCCGATCGCAGACATTAAGGGAGTTCATGTTACCCGTCTAGGACATCGGGTGCTGGCGGATAAGCCGGTAGAATCGATCGATCCGCGAGGAGTACAGCGCTATTGGATTTCTGGCGCAGGTGCTGCAGAGGACTGCGGCCCGGGGACGGATTTTTATGCAGTAAAATCTGGCTATGTATCCGTTACCGTTTTGAATATAGATATGACACAGTATTCAGGCATGGATAACCTGAGCAGCTGGCTCGAGGAGTTGGTTTGAGGGGAGTGTGAATAAGTTGCAGTTGCTGAATATTGATATGGCTAAGCCTTGCTGTATGGGTAATCGAAGTAGTTTGCTTGAGGAGTTAGCGTGAATAAGTTGCAGTTGCTGAATATTGATATGGCTAAGCCTTGCGGTATGGATAATCTGAGTAGCTGGCGTGAGGAGTTAGTGTGAATAAGTTGCAGTTGCAGGGAATTGGTATGACCTCGCAGCGTACCCGTGGCCGATTGGTTGAGCGGCTGAAAGAGCAGGGCATATCTGATCAGCAGGTTCTGGATGTGATGGGTGGGACGCCGCGACATATTTTTATTGATGAGGCTCTGTCGCACAGGGCGTATGAAGATACTGCTTTGCCAATCGGTTTTAACCAGACAATCTCTCAGCCCTATATCGTCGCCCGGATGACAGAGGTTTTGCTCAGTGAAGGGCCTTTAAAGAGAGTGCTTGAGGTGGGTACCGGCTCCGGCTATCAGACCACTATACTGGCCCAGTTGGTTGATCAGGTATACAGCGTTGAGCGGATTAAACCGCTGCAGGATAAGGCCAGGCAGCGGTTTTCGCTGCTCAAGCTGAGAAATATCATGCTCAAGCATTCCGATGGTGGGATGGGCTGGCCCGAACGTGGCTCGTTCGATGGTATTATCGTCACTGCGGCCCCGGAAGAAGTGCCAGAAGAATTATTGCAGCAATTGGTTGTTGGTGGGCATTTGGTGATTCCTGTGGGTGGCAGTCGTGGGCAGATGCTCAGGCTGGTGACGCGCAAATCAGAAACTGAATTTAAGACAGAAGTACTTGAAGGGGTGAAGTTTGTCCCCCTGTTGAGTGGTACTGTACGATAACAGGCTTAGAATGGATCAGATGAAAACTGGACGGAATCTGAGGGATTTCATCTCTCTGTTTTTTAAAGGGATGATGATGGGCGCCGCGGATGTTGTTCCGGGTGTTTCGGGCGGTACTATCGCTTTCATTACCGGTATTTATGAAGAGCTGATCAATACTATAAAGAGTTTTGATCTGGCGGCTGTCAGGATTTTGTTTAAGCAAGGCCCGGTGGCTTGCTGGCGGCATGTGAACGGGACTTTTTTATTAGTTTTAGTGGCCGGTATTATAACGAGTATCGCTTCCGTAGCCGGAGGGATACTTTTCCTCTTAGGTAATTTCCCGGTACTGCTATGGGCGTTTTTCTTCGGCCTTATCCTGGCTTCAAGCTGGTTGGTGATGAGTCATGTGGACCGCTGGGATACCGATGTACTGAGTAGTTTTAGTATCGGCATACTGGTCGCCTATCTGATAACCAGTATTTCACCTTCCGCTGTAGAACCAACCAGTCTGATGGTATTACTGGCAGGTTCTGTCGCCATCTGTGCCATGATTTTACCGGGTATCTCTGGTAGTTTTATCCTGCTGCTTATGGGGATGTATGCTCCGATTCTTGTGGCAGTTAAGGCGTTAGATCTGCAGGTTATCGGGCTCTTTGTAATGGGCTGTATTATCGGCATTACCAGTTTCTCCAGGGTTCTGAGCTGGATGTTCAGCCACCATAAGGTTGTGACACTGGCCTTGTTGTCTGGCTTTATGCTGGGTTCGCTAAATAAGGTCTGGCCGTGGAAATATACGGTTGCCTATACCATCAATCGCCATGGTGATCAGGTACCACTACAGCAGGAAAATGTTTTGCCATGGAGTTATCAGGGGATTACCGGTGAGCCGGCATTCCTTATTTTCTCCTGTGGGCTGGTGCTGTTGGGGGCGGCGATGGTGATAGTGATGGAGCGCTCCCATAAAACTAACGGATAGGATATAGATGCGACCAGCCACCAGACAAATGACCGTTTGGCTGACACTGATTATTTCAGTGCTGCTGTCTGGTTGTGGTGGCTCCAGTGCATATACTCCGGTCAGTGAGCGATCAATCGGTAGTCGCGGTCCTGTTCAGGTTGTCTCCTCAGTTAATAGACCTTCTGTTTACCGGGTGCGTAAAGGGGACACTCTTTACGCTATCGCATTCCGCTACGGCCTGGATTACCGTCAGTTAGCTCAAAATAACGGCATCAGCAGAACAAGCTTTTCGATCTATCCAGGGCAGAAACTGCACCTTAATGCTGCTAACCCGGCGGTAAAAAAGACTGCTGTCAGAAAAAAAACTCAACAACCTGTCACCCCTGCCGTTACACAAAAGACCAGAGCAACGACTCCTGCACCAAAAAAAACCTCGAGCCAACAGCGTTCAGTGGTTGCTGCGACCCCGGCTGGCCGTGCGCTAAAATGGCGCTGGCCCAGTGCCGGACGGGTTGTTCAGGGCTATTCAAATAGTGGTAAGGTAAACAAAGGAATTAATCTGGCCGGCCGCAAAGGAGATTCAGTAAGTGCTGCAGAGGCAGGAAGGGTTGTCTATGCCGGTAGTGGTCTGCTAGGTTATGGGAACCTGGTCATTATCAATCACAATCAGCAGTATCTGAGTGCTTATGCACATAACAGTCGCATACTGGTGAAAGAAAATGATATGGTAAAAATAGGTCAGAAAATAGCCGAGGTTGGTAGTAGTGGTGCCACCCGGGATATGCTGCATTTTGAAATCCGTAAAGATGGCAGGCCGGTTGATCCTACCAAGTATCTGCCACGTAAGCGTTAAGGTAAGGTGTAGCGAGAATAAAAAAAATTGCTTGGGGTAAAGCAATGACAAATAGCGAGGATGGCTCTCTGGAGCCGGATCAGGTGTCTATGGAAACTGAAGAACTGAAAGCTGATAGCAAACAAGCGAAACAGGGTTCGGCTAAGGAAGAGCCTGCATTTCTCAATAGCGGTCGCGGCAAAGGGAGTATGGCGCATAATGACCTGCTTAATGCTAAGACGCTTGATGCAACACAGTTATACCTAAATGAGATAGGATTTTCACCGCTGCTTAGTGCAGAAGAAGAGGTCTATTTCTCCCGTCGGGCACTGAAGGGTGATGAGGCTTCGCGTAAGCGGATGATCGAAAGCAACCTTCGATTAGTGGTTAAGATTGCGCGGCGTTATATCAACCGCGGGCTGACCCTGCTGGATCTGATAGAAGAGGGTAACTTAGGCCTGATCCGGGCGGTTGAGAAATTCGATCCGGAGCGGGGCTTTCGTTTTTCTACCTATGCCACCTGGTGGATTCGACAGACCATAGAACGGGCGATCATGAATCAGACCCGGACCATCCGGTTGCCTATCCACGTTGTTAAAGAACTTAACGTCTATTTGCGAGCGGCCCGTGAACTGGCTCAGAAGCTGGATCACGAACCAACCGTTGATGAAATTGCTGAAGCGGTCGATAAACCGGTGGAGAACGTCGAACGGATGTTCGGGCTCAATGAGCGGGTAACTTCAGTCGACGTTCCGGTCGGAAAAGACTCCGATAAAATGTTGCTCGAGACTATTCCCGATGAGGAATCGTCCGATCCTGAAACGCTGCTGCAGAAATCCAATATAAGCGGTAACCTCGAAGGCTGGCTGGATATACTCCCGGAAAAACATGCGGAAGTCCTGTCGCGTCGCTTTGGTTTGCGTGGTTACGAAATGAGTACCCTGGAAGAGGTCGGCAGAGAGATTGGTCTGACCCGGGAACGGGTGCGTCAGATACAGGTAGAAGCGCTTCGCAAGTTGCGTGAGATAGTTGAACGCAACGGCCTCAGTGGCGAAGATCTGCTGAAAGAATGATGGAAATGTGAAATAAAAAACGGGCTCTGGGCCCGTTTTTTTATGTACAGGGTGTGCGACAGTTTTTTGCTCCTGCAAAAACTGCATTTCCGCCTTCTGTGGCAGTCGTATGCCGCAAAAGCCATGGATGGCGGTGCGGCGATAAATGCAGAAGTGACAAACTACTGTCGTTCAGCTTCTTTCTTTAGCAGGTACAGCAAATCCAGGGCCTGACGTGGTGTAAGGCTATCAGGATCAAGTTCCTGAAGTTGTTTCAGGGCTGGGTGAGGCTTAGGGGCAAAGAACAGGTCGTCCTGTACCGGTGGTGGCAGTCGGCGTTGTTCACCATGGCCGGCATCCTCTTCAAGCTGGATCAGCTTCTGCCGGGCTCGACCAATGACATGTCCCGGAACGCCGGCCAGTTGAGCGACCTGCAACCCATAACTCTGGCTGGCGGGGCCTTCCTGAACTTCGTGCATGAAGATAATATGGTCCTGGTGCTCCATCGCAGTCAGGTGAACATTAAATACATTCTGACAGAGCTCAGGCAATACGGTCAGTTCGAAATAATGTGTGGCAAACAGGGTCAGGGCTTTTACTTCATTAGCCAGATATTCTGCTGCGGACCAGGCCAGCGACAGACCATCAAAGGTACTGGTTCCACGGCCGACTTCATCCATCAGAACCAGGCTTCGCTCGGTTGCATTGTGTAGAATGTTAGCTGTTTCTGTCATCTCCACCATGAAGGTGGAACGGCCGCCAGCAAGATCATCAGACGAGCCCATACGGGTGAAAATTCGATCGACCAGGCCGATAGTAGCGCTTCTGGCCGGCACATAGCTTCCGATATGGGCTAATAGGGTGATCAATGCTGCCTGACGCATATAGGTGGATTTACCACCCATGTTCGGGCCTGTAATGATCAGCATCTGACGGTCAGCGGAAAGGTTCAGGTTATTGGCGACAAATGGATCGTCGAGCACATCCTCGACTACCGGGTGGCGGCCTTGAGCGATATCTATCTGCGGGTGATCAGTCAGAGTTGGTGCAACATAGTCCAGCCTATCGGCACGTTCTGCAAGATTGCTGAGAACGTCGATCTCAGCCAAGGCTGAGGCGCTGTCCTGTAGCGGGGCCAGTTGTTCGGCAAGGGTCTCAACTAACTGCTCATAGAGCATTTTTTCACGTGACAGGGCGCGACTCTTGGCGCTAAGCGCTTTGTCTTCAAACTGCTTAAGTTCTGGTGTGATGTAGCGCTCAGCGTTTTTCAGGGTTTGGCGACGCACATATTCTGCAGGAATATCACCATTCTGAGCTTTGCCTATCTCAATGAAATAGCCGTGTACCCGGTTGTAACCGACTTTAAGGGTCGCGATACCGGTGCGTTCCCGCTCCCGTGTCTCCAGCTGTACTAAATAGTCCCCGGCATTTTCACTCAGGCCTCTGAGTTCATCCAGTTCGGCGTCATAGCCTGGTGCGATAACGCCGCCGTCGCGGATAACTACCGGAGGGTTTTCAATCACTGCGAGTGATAACAGTTCGCTTAACTCGGGAAAAACTGATGCGGTTTCCGCCAGTTGTGCGATTAATGCAGAGCTGGCATCGACCAGTTCCTGTTGCAGCAGCGGCAGAATTTCGAGTGCAAGTTTAAGTCGTTCAAGGTCGCGGGGGCGTGCTGAGCGTAGAGCGACCCGGGCCAGTACGCGTTCGATATCGCCGATCTGTTTGATCGGCGGTGCTATATTCTCGTAACGGTAGTCACTGATCAGCCATTGAATAGCGGTCTGACGGCTGGTCAGTGTGTTACGACAGCGTAACGGGCGGTTGAGCCAGCGTCGCAGCATTCGGCTGCCCATCGGTGTTGCTGTCTGGTCGATTACCGAAGCCAGGGTATTTTCTTTGCCACCGCCAAGGTTGATATCAATTTCGAGATTCTTACGGGTAGCCGCGTCCAGAATAACGCTGTCGTCACGTTGCTCGAGTAACAGGCGGCGAATATGGGGCAGAGAGGTGCGCTGGGTTTCTTTAGCGTATTGCAGCAGGCAGCCGGCGGCACCCAGTGCAACCGGCAGGTGCTCGCAGCCGAAGCCGGTCAGATCTTTGGTTTGAAATTGCTGGCATAACAGGCGTTCTGCGGTTTCGATTTCGAAGTTCCACGGGGCCTGGGGGCGCAGTCCGCGATTGCCATCTATGATCGAAGCTATATCGTGACCATCGTTAAACAGGATTTCAGCCGGTTTGAGGCGTTCGAGCTCACCGAGCAGAGCTTCTTCGCCGCTGATCTGCATTAAGCTGAAGCGACCGGTGCTGATATCGACGATGGCAATACCGTAGTGTTGCAGATCGGTATTGATTGCGATCAGCAGGCTGTCACTGCGCTCATCAAGCAGCGCTTCGTCACTCAACGTGCCGGGGGTGACGATACGCATCACTTTTCGATCGACCGGTCCTTTGCTTGTAGCGGGATCACCGACCTGCTCGCAAATAGCAACGGACTCTCCAGCACGAACGATCTTAGCTATGTAACCGTCGGCAGAGTGGTACGGGATACCTGCCATCGGTATCGGCTCGCCGCCGGATTTGCCGCGGGCGGTCAGGGATATATCGAGTAGCCGTGAAGCTTTCTTGGCGTCATCGTAAAACAGCTCATAGAAATCACCCATCCGATAAAACACCAGCTGATCGGGATGCTCTGCCTTTATTTTCAGGTACTGCTGCATCATCGGAGTGTGTTTAACTGCTGGCGTATTCATGGCTGTCATAGGCGTATAGAAGCTGAGATTTAATTGCTTAATTTGAAAAATAGGGTAAAGCACTTGCGCGCTGTAATGAAGCAAAGCATTCTACGTGAAATAGTTGAGGTTGCGTAGCGTGAATCGCGCCCTGAATAACAGGCAGGATATCGAGCAGGAAATGGTACAAAGTAAACTGGAAAAATTAGTAGTCGAGTTGGCTCGTCAAGCGCAACTTAAACGGATCCGCATAGCAACGGCTGAATCTTGTACCGGAGGCTGGGTGGCGCAGGAACTGACTGCTCTTGCGGGCAGTTCAGAATGGTTTGAGTGTGGCTTTATTACCTACAGTAATGAGGCTAAACAGAGCATGCTGAGTGTGCCGCAAGAGCTGTTTTGTACTGAAGGTGCAGTAAGTAAAGCGGTGGTCATCGCAATGGCGCTTGGTGCTGTACAGAACAGCAGGGCTGATCTGTCTGTTTCGATCAGCGGCGTTGCAGGTCCTGGTGGTGGTAGTCCGGAAAAACCCGTTGGTACGGTCTGGCTGGCCTGGTATCTGGAAGGCAATGAGGTCGAGAGTCGCTGTTATCACTTTCCTGGTGAGCGCTCAGAAGTTCGCCAGCAGGCGGTTGAGCAGGCGATAAAAGGTCTTATAAAACAGTTGTCTAAAAGTACTGTATAAAAAAACATATTTTTTGCTTGCAAAGTGGTCCGGCACTGTTAATAATGCTGTTCAAACGTACAGTATATTAATTCGTCTGCCGAGATAGGTCGCCACTATGGATAACAATAGAAAGAAAGCACTTGATGCAGCTCTGAGTCAGATTGAGCGTCAGTTTGGTAAGGGCGCTGTTATGCGTATGGGCGACCACCCCCGCGAAGCAATTCCTGCAGTTTCTACCGGCTCGCTCTCACTGGATATCGCACTGGGTATAGGCGGCCTGCCAATGGGGCGTATCGTCGAGATATACGGTCCTGAATCTTCTGGTAAAACAACTCTGACTCTGCAGGTTATCGCTGAAGCTCAAAAAGCTGGCAAGACCTGTGCTTTTGTTGATGCGGAGCATGCTCTGGATCCAGGCTATGCAGAGAAGCTGGGGGTAAATGTTGATGATATGCTGGTTTCTCAGCCGGATACGGGAGAGCAGGCGTTGGAAATTACCGATATGCTGGTGCGTTCCAATGCGGTTGATGTGCTGGTTGTCGACTCGGTTGCTGCGCTGACACCAAAGGCCGAGATCGAAGGTGATATGGGCGATCATCATGTTGGCTTGCAGGCGCGACTGATGTCCCAGGCGCTACGTAAGATGACGGCTAACGTTAAGAATGCTAATACACTGGTGATCTTCATCAACCAGATCCGGATGAAAATCGGAGTTATGTTTGGCAACCCTGAGACCACGACCGGTGGTAATGCCTTGAAGTTTTACTCTTCAGTCCGACTGGATATTCGTCGTACCGGTGCGGTGAAGAAAGGGGATGAGATTATCGGTAACGAAACCCGTGTTAAAGTTGTAAAGAATAAGGTTGCACCGCCTTTCCGTCAGGCTGAGTTCCAGATTTTATATGGCGAAGGCATCTACCATATGGGCGAAGTTATCGATCTGGGCGTGAAAGAAGGGCTGGTGGATAAGTCCGGTGCCTGGTACGCCTATAAAGGCGATAAGATCGGGCAGGGCAAGGCGAATGCGGCTAAGTTCCTGGTTGAGAATCCTGAGATTGCCAATGAAATTGAATCGATAATCAGAGACAAGTTACTGAGTGTGCCTGAGCCTAAGAAAAAGGGCGAAGAAGACGCGGTACCGCAGCTTGATCTGTAATTAATCTGATATAAAAAGAGCCTGCGGGCTCTTTTTTTGTTTCTGATCCGGAGCCTACTGTGTTTAAGACTGAGCAGGAAGCCAAAAGCGCAGCACTGTATCTGCTATCAAGGCGTGAATATTCACGCAAAGAGCTAACTGAAAAGTTGGCTAAAAAGAGTGAGTCGATAGGACTCGATAATGTTCTGAATGAGCTGGTACAGTCAGGTTATCAGAGCGACAGACGTTTCACCGAAAGCTTTATCAGAATGCGTATTGGCCAGGGGCACGGTCTAATACGGATCCGTTTTGATCTGCAGCGCAAGGGTATTCAGAGCGAGATGATAGAGCAAGTGCTGGAATCAATGGAGCCAGATTGGTTCGAGTTAGCGCAAGAGCTGTATCGTAGAAAATATCGCACAGCATTAGCCGCTAATGACTATAAAGATAAAGCAAAAAGAATTCGTTATATGAGTCAGCGAGGCTTTTCAATGGATCAGTGCCTCTATGCGATGGCTGAAAATGATCAAAATTAAACAGAAAGAACATCGCTGCTAAGGCGGAAGGAACTGTTATTGAGGCCTTTAGGCACCGTTTTTTCAAAAAAATTCGTAGAATTTATAATCACGTTATATACTATATCGCCATTTTTACAGTGATTTCCACGCCTGTTTCTAAGTTTTTGTTTTATATCAGAAACAGAGAGTGGTGACGGTTAGCTATTACGAGCGATAAAAGCTATGAAAAATATGACAAGTGCTGAACTGCGTCAGGCGTTTCTGGGATACTTTGAAAACCAGGGTCACCAGATTGTAGAAAGTAGTTCCCTGATTCCTGCGAACGACCCAACCCTGATGTTCACCAACGCAGGTATGGTGCAGTTTAAAGATGTCTTTCTCGGCAGCGACAAACGCGCGTATAACCGTGCGACGACCAGTCAGCGCTGTGTCCGCGCCGGTGGTAAGCATAACGACCTTGAAAATGTAGGCTATACCGCCCGCCATCACACCTTTTTTGAAATGTTGGGTAACTTCAGCTTCGGTGACTACTTCAAGCGCGATGCGATCAATTTTGCCTGGACCTTCCTGACTGAAGTACTAGAGCTGCCGAAAGAGAAACTGTGGATAACAGTTCATATCTCTGACGATGAAGCTGAAAAAATCTGGAAAGAGGAAGTGGGCGTTGACCCGCAGCGTTTCTCTAAACTGGATGAAGATAACTTCTGGTCGATGGGAGATACTGGTCCTTGTGGCCCGAGCACCGAAATTTTCTATGATCACGGTGAAGGTGTCTGGGGTGGCCCTCCGGGCAGTCCGGAAGAAGATGGCGATCGTTATATCGAAATCTGGAACCTGGTATTCATGCAGTTCAATCGTGATGCCGACGGTTCAGTTGAGCCTCTGCCAAACCCTTCGATTGACACAGGTATGGGCCTTGAACGTATTGCTGCGGTACTGCAGGGTGTTCACTCAAACTACGAAATCGATCTGTTCCAGAATCTACTTAAAGCAGCTTCTACTGCGGTTGGTTGCAAAGAAAAAGATAACCAGTCGCTGCGAGTTATTGCCGACCATATTCGTTCTTGCGCATTTCTTATCTGCGACGGTGTAATTCCTTCTAACGAGGGTGCTGGCTACGTGCTACGCCGTATTATCCGTCGCGCTGTGCGTCATGGTAATAAACTTGGCGCAAACGGTCCGTTCTTTAACACGCTGATGGCTGCGTTGGTTGCAGAGATGGGTGAAGCCTACCCTGAACTTAAAGAGAAGCAGGCACAGGTTGAACGTGTGCTGCTGAAAGAAGAAGAACAGTTCGCTAAAACCCTTGATCATGGTTTGCGCCTGCTTGAAGAAGTGATCGCAAACCTTACGGGTTCTGAAATTCCGGGCGAGACAGTATTTAAACTGTATGACACCTACGGATTCCCAGTTGATCTGACCGCCGATGTTGCCCGCGAACAAGAACTGTCTGTTGATATGGCTGGTTTTGAGAAGGCGATGGATGATCAGCGTAATCGTGCTCGTGCGGCGGGCAAGTTTAATGTTGATTATAACGATGCTATCCGTCTCGAGGGTGAAACTGAATTTACCGGTTATGAACAGTTAGTGGGTGATGCGAAAGTAGTTGCCCTGTTCCGTGAAGGAGAGGCTGTTGATCAGCTTAATGCTGGTGATGCAGGTATGGTCGTGCTCGATGAAACGCCATTTTATGGTGAATCCGGTGGTCAGGTAGGTGATAGAGGTACGCTGACTACTGGCTCTGTTGAGTTCGAAGTGCAGGATTGTACCAAAGAGTCGAAAAACCATCTGCACCATGGTGTGCTTAACGCGGGTGTACTTAAGGTTGGTGACAATGTACAGCCGAAGGTTGATGCTGAAAAGCGTCGTGCTACTGCGGTGAACCACTCTGCTACCCATATTCTGCACGAGGCGCTTAGTCGTGTTCTGGGAAATCATGTTCAGCAGAAAGGCTCGCTTTGCGATGCTGATCGTCTGCGTTTCGATTTTTCGCACTTTGAGGCGGTCAAGCCGGAAGAACTGCAGCAGATTGAACAGATCTGTAACCAGCAGATTCGTCTTAACTCCGAAGTACGGACCGATATCATGGATATCGAGTCGGCCAAAGCAACCGGTGCTGCGGCATTGTTCGGTGAAAAGTACGATGAAACTGTGCGTGTCCTGACGATGGGTGGTGACTTCTCTGTTGAGCTTTGTGGTGGTACCCATGCATCCCGTACAGGAGATATTGCTCTGCTTAAGCTTGTTTCAGAAGGTGGCATCGCCGCTGGCGTACGTCGGATTGAAGCAGTAACGGGTGCTAAAGCGCTGCAGTTCATCGATCAGTCTGCACTGCAGCTTGAGGAGAAGTTACAAGAGCAAAAAGCCAAGAGTCGCCAGCTTGAGAAAGAGCTTGAGCAGATGAAGGCTAAGCTGGCTGCAGCTAAAGGCTCAGACTTGCTGAGTAACGCTGTTGACGTTATTGGCGTCAAGGTTCTGGCTGAACTTCTGGAAGGTATTGAGCCTAAGGCGTTGCGGGATACTATTGATCAGCTGAAAAATAAGCTTGGCAGTGGTGTCGTTGTTCTGGCAACTGTTGCTGACGACAAGGTTAGTCTTGCCGCCGGCGTTACTAAAGATCTGACGGCTAAAGTAAAGGCCGGCGATCTGGTGCGAGAATTGACCACTAAGCTTGGTGGTAAAGGTGGTGGTCGTCCTGATTTTGCTCAGGGTGGCGGTACTGATGTTGCAGCGTTGCCTGATGTTCTGGCTGAAGTTCAGTTGTTGGTTGAAAAGAATTTGTAACAACTTACAGCCCTCGGGCTGATTAAGGGAACAGTTTAGTATGGCCCTATACGTACAAAAATATGGTGGAACTTCTGTTGGCACAGTTGAGCGTATTCAGGCTGTTGCTGACAAAATAAAAGGCTTTCGCGAAGCTGGGCATGACATTGTTGTTGCTGTGTCTGCGATGAGCGGTGAAACCAATCGCCTGATCGGTATGGCTAAAGAGATGCAGGAGCAGCCAAGTCCTCGTGAGATGGATGTTCTGGTGTCTACCGGTGAGCAGGTAACAATAGCACTGCTGTGTATGGCGCTTGAGTCGCGTGGTGTAAGCGCTCGCTCTTATACGGGTGCTCAGGTCAAGATCCTGACTGATGACGTGCATATGAAAGCCCGAATTCAGGACATTGAAGTTAATAAGATGCGATCTGACCTCGAGCAGGGTCGGGTGGTGGTGGTTGCTGGCTTCCAGGGTGTTGATGATGGCGGTAATATTACCACGCTAGGGCGTGGTGGTTCAGATACTACCGGTGTTGCGCTCGCGGCTGCTCTGAAAGCTGATGAGTGTCAGATCTATACTGATGTTGATGGCGTATATACCACCGATCCGCGCGTTGTTGAAGGCGCGCGGCGGATGGAAAAAATTACTTTCGAAGAGATGCTGGAAATGGCCAGTCTTGGTTCGAAAGTGTTGCAGATTCGTTCAGTTGAATTTGCTGGTAAATATAATGTGCCGTTACGGGTTCTTCATAGCTTTCAGGAAGGCCCGGGCACACTTATAACAACAGAGGAAGAGGATACTGTGGAAAAACCAGTCATCTCAGGGATAGCATTTAACCGCGATGAAGCGAAGCTGACAGTTCTGGGTGTGCCAGATATTCCAGGTGTCGCCTCTCGTATTCTGGGACCTATCAGTCGCGCCAATGTTGAAGTGGACATGATTGTTCAGAATATTGCGGCCGATAATACGACCGACTTTACGTTTACCGTTCATCGTAATGACTATGATAATGCAGAGGTTATTCTGCAGAAAGTCAGAGAGGAACTGGGAGCGCGTGAGGTAGTCGGTAATAATAAAATCGCTAAAGTCTCAATTGTGGGCGTAGGAATGCGTTCTCATGCTGGTGTGGCAAGCAAGATGTTTGATACATTAGCCGGCGACAACATCAATATTCAGATGATCTCGACTTCTGAGATTAAAGTGTCTGTGGTGATCGCAGAAAAGTACCTGGAATTGGCTGTACGCGGTCTGCATTCGGCGTTTGATCTGGATGCTGCTGATACTGTAAGTGAATAACAATCGCGGTTGTGGTCTATATTAAGACTGCTGTTGCACATTAATTTTGTTTAACGCAAGGTAGGGGCTGCGACAGCCTGTTTCGTAGATGCAGTAACTACGAATTGGATATGTCAGGTCAGTAGTACTTGTCGGTTAAATATGGAGATTTATTAAATGCTAATTCTTACTCGTCGTGTCGGTGAGACCCTGATGGTCGGTGACGATGTTACCGTTACTGTACTGGGTGTTAAAGGTAACCAGGTTCGTATCGGTGTTAATGCGCCTAAAGATGTTTCTGTCCACCGTGAAGAGATCTATCAGCGTATTCAGAAAGAAAAACAACAAGATAGCGAATAATGTTGGTTTTTTTAAAAATGCGCTTTTCTTTTTAAAATCAATCTTGTACTATACGCGCCGTTGTTGAGGTGAGATGGCCGAGTGGCTGAAGGCGCGCCCCTGCTAAGGGCGTATAGGGGAAACTCTATCGAGGGTTCGAATCCCTCTCTCACCGCCATTTGCGCCCGTAGCTCAGCTGGATAGAGTACCTGGCTACGAACTAGGGGGTCGCACGTTCGAATCGTGCCGGGCGCACCATCAAACAGATTACTTAGGTGTTCGTTTGTTGGTTTGATAATGGATACAACAAGTTTGGGTTTTTAAGCGCCCGTAGCTCAGCTGGATAGAGTACCTGGCTACGAACTAGGGGGTCGCACGTTCGAATCGTGCCGGGCGCACCAACCTAACCCAAACGTCACAAATGCAATACCTGCTTAATGATCAACCGATACGCGCCCGTAGCTCAGCTGGATAGAGTACCTGGCTACGAACTAGGGGGTCGCACGTTCGAATCGTGCCGGGCGCACCATCTTCTGTAATATCCTGCTAAATTTGCATCGTCTTTCTAATCGCAGAGAAACTGCGAAAGAATTGGTCTTTCAGAATCTAAAGCTTGTTTCCTGATTACACTCCTTTATCTAGTAAAAATCATCAGACGTTAAGTTTTGTTTATTGTCTGGCGCGCTTAGGCTGCAGCAGGCGGGCTTTTTTGCTTTCGTCGTGTTGGGCGTCGAGTTTTAGAGATTCTCTTATGCAGCTGTTCTGAGGCTGTTTTTGCTATCATATCAATGCTCAGATTTTAGTGCTCTGTTTTTAGCTCTAAGCTTCGAGTACCGTTGAGGTATCTGTAACCAGAACCGAAAAAAAACCGCCATCGGGCGGTTATTTGGCTGTTTAGGTAGCGCTGCTAAGAGGGCTGTAGTGGTGGTTTAGCGCTCTCTGAATGCGTTATTAAAGCCGCGAGAGATCGGTTTAAGCAGATAGTCGAGGATCGACTTTGATCCAGTCTTGATATCTGCTGTTACGGTCATTCCCGGAGTTACCTGAAAATCCTTGTTGTTCGCCAGGTTGGCCTGGCTAAGGCTGATCTCTGTACGGAAATAAGGATCTTTCTTTTCGTCCAGGTAGGTCGATGCAGATATTCGCTCGACGATGCCCGGTACGCTACCGAAGCGGGCAGAGTCGTAGCTGTCTACTTTAACGTCGACTTTCTGTCCTGGATGGATGTGGCCAATATCAGTCGGCAGTATTCTGGCTTCTACCACCATATCGTCCCCGGTGGGAACCAGTTGCATGATGACCTGGCCGGGTTCAACTACTGCATTGATACGGGTGATTGACAGATCCTGGATGATGCCGGTCAATGGTGCATAGACATCGAGGCGGCTTACCTTATCCCGGGCTCTGATCAGTGTCTGTTCGACCTCTGCCAGTTCTTCGGCAACTGTACCTGCTTCCAGTTCGGTTTCTTTGTTGAAGCGTGCGGTAAGCTCATAGTGCCGGGTTTTAGCTTCTGCGAGTGCTGACTGCGAGACTCTTATACCATCATGCAGATTGCTTTGTTCGCTTTGTGCTTCGGCCAGGCTAGTTTGGGTTGTAATCAGATCAGATTTTGAAACTACATTACTTTCTGATAACTCTATGCGCATGGCTACTTGCTGTTCCAGCAGTTTAACTTTCCTTTCTACTGAGCTGGCCTTGTTGCGTTGCTGTTGAAGTTCCTGTTTGCGCTGAGCTATCTGGGCATCGATGACGCTCAGTTCGCTTTCGTGACTGGCTAGCTGGGCGGTGTAAATTGTCATCTGCTTCCTGGCAAGATTCGGATACTGCTTACCGATGTTCTCGAAGTCCGGTTTCCGGTTTTCGATAATGGCTTGTAAGCGTTCTGCTTCCAGAATGAAAGAGCTGCGGCGAATCTGGGTCTGCTCCAGTTCGGACTTAGAGGTCGGTGGCGAAAAGCGTAGCAGCAGGTCTCCCTCACGGACTTTGTCGCCGTTGCGCACTTTTATTTCGCTGACGATGCCGCCTTCGAGGTGCTGTACTTCATGGATCAGGCCTGCAGGTACCACTTCGCCGCGGGCCGATGTTACTTCGTCAACGTTGGTTAGAGCGGCCCACATGATTGCGGCGATAAGGATGAAGGCGGTGAAGTAGATCGCCGTGTTTATGATGGCGGCTGGTTCATGTTCTTCCAGTTGAATAGCCTGGGCCAGGAAGCGGGCTCTTGCCCGTGGCAGGCTAGCCCCGCCGCGGGATGAAAATACATTGGTGTTATCGGTCATGCCACATTCTCCAGCAGCAGGGCAATTACTTCGTCAGGATTTCCGATATTAACAACGGAGCCCTGATCCATTAATACAGCTTTATCGGCTAGCCGAATATGACTCGGTCGGTGACTAACCATTACTATTGATCGTTTACCTTTCATTTTTTTCAGCTGTTCTACAAAACGGTTATCAGATTCTTCATCCAGAGATGCGCCGGGCTCATCCAATAGCAGTATCTTAGCCGGGCTTACAAATGCCCGGGCCATCGATAGAGAACGCAGGAAGCCTGGCGGCATGCGATCAATCATTGTATCGCCGATGCGGGTATCAAAACCCTCAGGCAGCGCCAGAATCTCTTCGAGTACGCCGGCCTCCTCGGCTGCCGAGTGTATCTGCTGGTCGGTAGCCAGGCTGTTATTGAGGCGAATGTTCTGGGCGATAGTGCCGTGGAACATGTGTGTTATCTGGGGTACATAGGCGATGGCCCGGCGCAGATCCATAGCGTTCAGCTGGCGCAGATCCATTTTGTCGACTGCGATAGCGCCTGCCTGTGGCGCGTACATGCCTGCGATCATTTTAATCAGGGTCGACTTTCCTGAGCCAGTGTTGCCTGAGATAGCGACCATTTCGCCGGGTTTGACCTCGAAGGATACGCCCAGCAATGCTGGATCCCGGTCGGGTCCGTAACGGAAGCTTATTCGTTCAAGTTTGATATCACCCTGCAACTTATCCAGGATCAGTCCTGATTTTCCGCCTTTGCGCTCGTTACGCAGCTTCATCAATTGATTGATCTGTTTAATCGCCTTCAGGGTCTGTTGAAATTTGGAGAATGAGAGGAAAGCGCTCTGCAATGGTGACAGTACCCGCCATACCAGTGCCATAATAGCGATCATCGCGCCGATTGTGATCTCACCGGCCATGACCTGCATTGTACCAACGCCCAGTACTGCTACGCCGGCAAACGTCATTAGTCCCTGCGCCAGATTGTTCATCACGTTGCTGGACAGAAAGGTCTGATAGTTTGATAACACGGCTTCGCCGGAATTTTCTCTGAAGCGCTCCCACCAGACGGTCTCACCACCGATAGACTTGATCTCTTTGCGACCAGCGACGGTTTGCATAATGATCCGTTGTTTATCGGTACGGGCTTTTCCAGAGCGAAGAATTTTGCCCTTAAGAATAGGAATCCAGATTAAACCTAAGATAAAAAAGGCCAGTACCATGGCTAATGGAATGAGCGCAAGTGGTCCGCCAAGTATGCCGATGACGATTAGAAAAAGGGCGACGAAGGGAAGCTCAAGAGCAACCGCTGCACTTGGTCCGGTAAAGAAGTCCCTGACTGAATCGAACTGTTTCAGCCTTGATAGTTGTGCTGCTACGGTAGACCGCTCGGTATAAAGCGGCGGCAGATAGAGCATGCGTTTGAACGTCTCTACGCCGATCAGGTAATCAAGTCTGCCGGCTGTAATGCCAAGTAGTTTTGCCCTGAGAAAGCGCAAGCCAAGATCTGCGCAGAGTAATATTGCTGCTCCACTGATCAGGTAAGGCAGGGTTTCAGCGGATTTGGCGCCGATTACCTTGTCGTAAATTACCATGATAAATAATGGCACTAAAAGTGCGGCAAGGTTGATGATAAGTGTCATGCCGAGAAGATGGACAATCATCTTATGAAAGCGCTGCAGAAGGTTGCCGAACCAGTCAGAGTCGGTCAGATCGGCCGGGTTTTGTCCGTATGATGGATGGCTGTCGGTGAACAGGTAAGCGGTTCCGCTCATGTTCAGGGTGCTGCTTATCAGGTAGTTATCACTTTTGGTGTCGTAGTAGTGAATCTCATCGCCAATTTTGCCTTGCAGGAGGAGTACTTCTCCCTTGTCGCTAATAAAGAGGGCGGGATAAAGTTCATGCTTAAGTTCACTGATACGGCTTTTTACCGGGGTGCTCTCGTAGCCCAGCGAAGCCAGAATATTTCGCAGATCGATAAGGTCCAGTTGCTCGGAGAAGTGTGGCAGGGCTTCAACCAGCTCTTTGGCATAACTATCCCAGCCTAATTCACGTAGCAATGGTAGCAGACAGGCTGCGTAAGGTGATGCCGAAGTGAATTCATCCGTAGTGCCGTTGCGCAGCGCTTCGGCCAGGGTTTCCGATATGAGTTCAGGGCGCTCTGATTGTTGAGTTGATGTCGACATACTACGCTACACCTCCTCTTTCTGTGGCTGCTGTTGAGATTTTGCTTTAGCTTTAGCTGCAATATAGGGATCGATATACTCTTTCAACCGACCTTCCGTCAGTTGATACTGACGATCACAAATGCGCAGGAATGACGGGCGGTGAGTAACGATGATCATGGTTCTGTCTCCCCTCATCTGCTTGATGACATTGAGCAGTCTGCCGTCATTTTTAATATCAAAGTTCGCATTGGCATCATCGAAGAGAATTATTTTGGGGTGCCCGACTAATGAGCGAACCATTATTATTTTTTGTCTTACGCCTTCCGACAGAGTGTCTACGGCCGAGCCGCCAACCTGGGTATCAAGACCGTCGGGCAGGCGGGCAACGATTTCTTCAAGGCCTAAGACCTTCGATAGTTCCAGTGCCTGCTGGAGCGCGCTTCCTTCGCGGTATAGCGTCATGTTTTCAAGAATGGTTCCTTCAAATAAGATGCCTTTCTGCGGCATGATGCCGACCTGAGCGCGCAGGTATTCCAGATCATATTCATGGATGTTGTGTTCATCCAGATAGATCTCGCCCTTATCAGGGTGAATAAATCCTGAAAGAAGGCCGATCAGGGTTGATTTGCCGATGCCGTTATTGCCGGTAATACCGATTGTTTCACCAGACCGGACAGTTAAAGACAGATCTTCGATCAGATTTTCAGCTTGGCTTGGGTATTTAAAGCTTACGTTGCGAATATCAATATTGCCGGCCATTTTTTGTTCTTGTTTGATGCCACCACCGGACTCTTTTTCCAGAGCATAGAGCTCTTCAATTTTCACCAGCGCCAGACGCAGGGTTTGGAACTGCGACCAGAAGCCCATCGCCTTCAGGCCAGGCTGGAGTACGCGGCTGGAAAGCATTGTACCTGCGGCTAAAGCACCGACTGTGAGGTTGCCTTCGATAACGGCCATGCTGCCAATACCAACAAAAGCGACGACCGCCAGTTGTGAAAACGTGGCGCCGATACCCTGTACGATGCTGTTGATCCGGCTCAGGTCGTAAACGCTTTCCGCCGATTGCTGCTGCAGTTTTTCATAGCGGCGCAGCATCAGTGCTTCCATCGCCATAGATTTGATGGTGTGGATCCCTTTGAGGGTTTCAATAATAAAGTTTTGCCGTCGGTCCTCCATGATCGAGCGGGTTTCCAGGGCAGTGCGCAGTTTTTTGCCGGTAATTGCAGCTACAGCAAAGAAAATGAGTAGCAAACTGATGGGAATGAGAATAAGTGGTCCCGCGATGGCCCAGATCAATACCAGGAATATCAATACGAAGGGCAGATCCATGATTAGTAAAACAGACTGCCCGGAATAAAACTCCTGAATTTGCTCTAAAGCATGAATCTTGTCGAGGTAAAAGCCGGCAGGTTTAGATTCGAAAGCCTGGTTGTCGGCGTCCAGAATGTGGTTCATCGCCTTGAGGCTTTCCCGGTGATCAAATTTTGCACCGTTCCAGCTGAGTATTATCGAACGGAAAATTCGTAGTGCAGTGTCTAAGACCACCACGCCTAGCATGCCCAATATGAGGAATATAAAGGTCCCTGTGGCTTGATTGGGAATTATTCGGTCATAGACTTGCAGTATGACAGTAGGTAAGGCCAGCGCCAGGATATTAATGGCAAGCGATGACATCAGAACGCTGGGTTTACTCCAGGTTCTAGGGGTTTTTAACCGTTTGACGGTAAATAAACTGGACCTTTTACTACTCATGAAAGCTCTTGCTGATAGGTCAGGTTCTGCAACCTGTTGAATTATTGAATCTTCCGGAAGTTATATTGCATTTCTTCGGTAGCTATCTCAAGAGCTTAAAGGTTTTATGTACCCCAAATTGGTGCCCCATTCCCGTTGTTGGGAGTGATGGCCGGATTATTTCGATGTAGAGGCATTTTGTATGGCTGATAACAAGTATCCAACTTCTGATTCCACCCGGAATGCGGCAACAGAAGACCTGTTTAATCAGGAGGCCACTGCGCGTATTAATCCAAACAGAAAAATGTCAGATGACCTGCATGGCCATGATGAACTTAGGTCAGAAGAGTTGTTTATGCAAAATCTTCAGGGGCGGATTGATCATGATACTGCTGATGATTTGCTGCCAACTATTCGATCTGAAGGATTTAGTTTTGAGCCTGCACCAGAGTTGCTTGATTCATTAACGGAATCAGGCGCTATTCCTGCGGGTACCGTTTTGGCAGCCATGAGTGTTCCGGTAGAAGGAGGAGACTTTTCTTTTACCCTGAATGATGATCGCTTTGTTTTAATGGGTGAACGGCTTGCTCTGAAACAGGATCTGACTCCCCAGGTTGGCGAAGAGTTCTCTTTTGCGGTTCAGGTATCCAGTAATACCAGTAGCTTCGAAATCGATGTGCCGGTACGGATCGATTTTAATGATCTCGCAGAGTTTACTGAGGAATATATTAACCAGGCACCGCAAGCGATCGAGCTGTCCGCTGGCAGCCTGGATGAAAATTCAGAGGCGGGTACATTTGTAGCGAACCTCATAGCAGTGGATGTGGATAATGATACGGAGGCAGCTTTTGAACTGACCGGAGTAGGGGCCGATCTGTTTGAAGTTGTCGGTACTCAGTTGCTGGTAAAAGAAGGTGCTGTTTTAGATTTTGAAAGCCAGTCGCAGTTGTCTGTAGAGATAACGGCAACTGATTCCTCCGGAAATAGTTTTACACAGACAGTTACGATCGACCTGAATGATATTAACGAAGCTCCTTTGCTTGATTCTGCAGCTTTTGCGCTTAATGAGGGGGGCGGGAGATTTAGCGCTGCACTACAAGCGGAAGATCAGGATATAAATGACCAGCTGACTTTCGTTATCGAAGATGGTTTTGAAATGCCAGCCGGTTTTGAGTTATCCACAAACGGTGATTACAGCTTTGATCCCGCCGATGCCGGCTATGATCATTTGGCGCAAGGCGATAGCCAGATTATTACAGTCCCGGTAAAAGTGATCGATAGTGGAGGCTTGGAAAGTACAGCTCAGATCAAAATTACAATTACTGGTACTAATGACGGCCCGGTCGCTGGAGCTGACTTTGTTTTCACTGGAGATGAAGGCGACAGCGCCATTTCCGGATTATTGGGCGGTTCCGACGTCGATGCGGGTACCGATCTTAGCTACAACGCCGATGTCACGTTACCAGCCGGTTTCACCCTGGATACCGATACCGGCGCGTACAGCTTTGACCCAACCGACGCTGCCTACAACAGCATGGCGGTGGGCGACAGTCAGACTCTGAGTATTCCGGTGACTGTATCGGATGGCGACGGCGGCGAAGCCCAGCAGATGATCACCATCACGATCGATGGCACCAACGATGCGCCGGTGGCCGGTGCCAATGTTGTGGCTGACGTTAACGAAGGCGACAGCGCCATTTCCGGTTCGTTAGGCGGTTCCGATGTCGATGCCGGTACCGATCTTAGCTACAACGCGAACGTAGATCTCCCAGCCGGTTTCACTCTGGATACCGATACCGGCGCGTACAGTTTTGATCCAACCGACGATGCCTATAACAGCATGGCGGTGGGTGATAGCCAGACCCTGAGTATCCCGGTGACGGTGACCGATGGCGACGGCGGTGCTGCACAGCAGATGATCACCATCACCATCGATGGTACTAATGATGCGCCGGTGGCCGGTGCGAACGTCAATGCGTCTGTTGAAGGAGGTGACAGCGCGATCTCCGGTTTATTAGGCGGTTCCGATGTCGATGCCGGCACCGATCTTAGCTACAACGCCGATGTCACGTTACCAGCCGGTTTCACCCTGGACAGCGATACCGGCGCGTACAGCTTTGACCCAACCGACGATGCCTACAACAGCATGGCGGTGGGCGACAGTCAGACTCTGAGTATTCCGGTGACCGTATCGGATGGCGACGGCGGCGAAGCCCAGCAGATGATCACCATCACGATCGATGGCACCAACGATGCGCCGGTGGCCGGTGCAAATGTGGTGGCTGACGTTAACGAAGGCGACTCTGCAATCTCCGGCTCCTTAGGCGGTTCAGACGTCGATGCGGGTACCGATCTAAGCTACAACGCCGATGTCACGTTACCTGCCGGTTTCACCTTAGATACCGATACCGGCGCGTACAGTTTTGATCCGACCGACGCTGCCTATAACAGCATGGCGGTGGGCGACAGCCAGACCCTGAGTATTCCGGTCACCGTATCGGATGGCGACGGCGGTGCTGCCCAGCAGATGATCACCATCACGATCGATGGCACCAACGATGCGCCGGTGGCCGGTGCCAACGTGGTGGCTGACGTTAACGAAGGCGACTCTGCAATCTCCGGCTCCTTAGGCGGTTCCGATGTCGATGCGGGTACCGATCTAAGCTACAACGCCGATGTCACGTTACCTGCCGGTTTCACCTTAGATACCGATACCGGTGCATACAGTTTCGATCCGAGCGACGCTGCTTACAACAGCATGGCGGTGGGTGATAGTCAGACCCTGAGCATTCCGGTCACTGTATCGGATGGCGACGGCGGCGAAGCCCAGCAGATGATCACCATCACCATCGACGGCACCAACGATGCGCCGGTGGCCGGTGCGAACGTGGTCGCCGATGTGCAAGAAGGCGACAGCGCGATCTCCGGCTCATTAGGCGGTTCCGACGTTGATGCCGGTACCGATCTTAGCTATAACGCCGATGTCACGTTACCAGCCGGTTTTACCCTGGACAGCGATACCGGCGCGTACAGTTTTGATCCAACCGACGCTGCCTATAACAGCATGGCGGTGGGCGATAGTCAGACCCTGAGCATCCCGGTCACCGTATCGGATGGCGACGGCGGCGAAGTATCGCAGATGATCACCATCACGATTGATGGCACCAACGATGCCCCGGTGGCCGGTGCGAATGTTGTGGCTGAAGTAAGTGAAGGCGATGCAGCGATCTCCGGTTCATTAGGCGGTTCCGACGTCGATGCCGGCACCGATCTTAGCTACAACGCGGATGTGGCGTTACCGGCGGGCTTTACTTTAGATACCGATACCGGCGCGTACAGTTTTGATCCGACCGACGCTGCCTATAACGGCATGGCGGTGGGTGACAGTCAGACCCTGAGTATTCCGGTCACCGTATCGGATGGTGACGGTGGCGAAGCCCTGCAGATGATCACCATCACCGTGAGTGGCACCAACGATGCCCCGGTGGCCGGTGCCAACGTGGTGGCTGACGTTAACGAAGGCGACAGCGCGATCTCCGGTTCATTAGGTGGTTCCGATGTCGATGCCGGCACCGATCTTAGCTACAACGCGAACGTAGATCTCCCAGCGGGCTTCACCCTGGATACCGATACCGGCGCGTACAGTTTTGATCCAACCGACGCTGCCTATAACAGCATGGCGGTGGGCGACAGTCAGACCCTGAGCATTCCGGTGACTGTGAGTGACGGTGACGGCGGTGCTGCACAGCAGATGATCACCATCACGATCGATGGCACGAACGATGCGCCGGTGGCCGGTGGCAACGTGGTGGCTGACGTTAACGAAGGTGATGCAGCGATCTCCGGTTCATTAGGCGGCAGTGACGTTGATGCGGGCACCGATCTTAGTTACAACGCAACAGTCGACCTGCCAGCGGGTTTCACCCTGGATGCCGATACCGGCGCGTACAGTTTTGATCCAACCGACGATGCCTATAACGGCATGGCGGTGGGCGACAGCCAGACTCTGAGTATTCCCGTGACCGTCAGTGACGGGGACGGTGGCGAAGTATCGCAGATGATCACCATTACTATCGATGGCACCAACGATGCGCCGGTGGCCGGTGCGAACGTGGTGGCTGAAGTTAACGAAGGCGACTCTGCAATCTCCGGTTCATTAGGCGGCTCCGACGTCGATGCCGGTACCGATCTTAGCTACAACGCCGATGTTGATCTGCCAGCCGGTTTCACCCTGGATACCGATACCGGCGCGTACAGTTTTGATCCGACCGACGCTGCCTATAACAGCATGGCGGTGGGCGACAGCCAGACTCTGAGTATTCCGGTCACCGTATCGGATGGCGACGGCGGTGCTGCCCAGCAGATGATCACCATCACGATCGATGGCACCAACGATGCGCCGGTGGCCGGTGCCAATGTGGTGGCTGAAGTAAGTGAAGGCGATGCAGCGATCTCCGGTTCATTAGGCGGTTCCGATGTCGATGCCGGCACCGATCTTAGCTACAACGCCGATGTCATGTTACCAGCCGGATTCACTTTAGACAGTGATACCGGTGCATACAGTTTTGATCCGACCGACGCTGCTTACAACAGCATGGCGGTGGGTGATAGTCAGACCCTGAGCATTCCGGTGACTGTCAGTGACGGCGACGGTGGCGAAGCACAGCAGATGATCACCATTACTATCGATGGCACCAACGATGTACCGGTGGCCGGTGCCAACGTGGTGGCTGACGTTAACGAAGGCGACTCTGCAATCTCCGGCTCCTTAGGCGGTTCCGACGTCGATGCCGGTACCGATCTTTCATACAGCGCAGACGTAGCTTTACCAGCAGGCTTCACCTTAGATGCCGATACCGGTGCCTACAGTTTTGATCCAACCGACGCTGCCTATAACAGCATGGCGGTGGGCGATAGTCAGACCCTGAGCATCCCGGTCACCGTATCGGATGGCGACGGCGGCGAAGTATCGCAGATGATCACCATCACGATTGATGGCACCAACGATGCCCCGGTGGCCGGTGCGAATGTTGTGGCTGAAGTAAGTGAAGGCGATGCAGCGATCTCCGGTTCATTAGGCGGTTCCGACGTCGATGCCGGCACCGATCTTAGCTACAACGCGGATGTGGCGTTACCGGCGGGCTTTACTTTAGATACCGATACCGGCGCGTACAGTTTTGATCCGACCGACGCTGCCTATAACGGCATGGCGGTGGGTGACAGTCAGACCCTGAGTATTCCGGTCACCGTATCGGATGGTGACGGTGGCGAAGCCCTGCAGATGATCACCATCACCGTGAGTGGCACCAACGATGCCCCGGTGGCCGGTGCCAACGTGGTGGCTGACGTTAACGAAGGCGACAGCGCGATCTCCGGTTCATTAGGTGGTTCCGATGTCGATGCCGGCACCGATCTTAGCTACAACGCGAACGTAGATCTCCCAGCGGGCTTCACCCTGGATACCGATACCGGCGCGTACAGTTTTGATCCAACCGACGCTGCCTATAACAGCATGGCGGTGGGCGACAGTCAGACCCTGAGCATTCCGGTGACTGTGAGTGACGGTGACGGCGGTGCTGCACAGCAGATGATCACCATCACGATCGATGGCACGAACGATGCGCCGGTGGCCGGTGGCAACGTGGTGGCTGACGTTAACGAAGGTGATGCAGCGATCTCCGGTTCATTAGGCGGCAGTGACGTTGATGCGGGCACCGATCTTAGTTACAACGCAACAGTCGACCTGCCAGCGGGTTTCACCCTGGATGCCGATACCGGCGCGTACAGTTTTGATCCAACCGACGATGCCTATAACGGCATGGCGGTGGGCGACAGCCAGACTCTGAGTATTCCCGTGACCGTCAGTGACGGGGACGGTGGCGAAGTATCGCAGATGATCACCATTACTATCGATGGCACCAACGATGCGCCGGTGGCCGGTGCGAACGTGGTGGCTGAAGTTAACGAAGGCGACTCTGCAATCTCCGGTTCATTAGACGGCTCCGACGTCGATGCCGGTACCGATCTTAGCTACAACGCCGATGTTGATCTGCCAGCGGGTTTCACCCTGGATACCGATACCGGTGCCTACAGTTTTGATCCGACCGACGCTGCCTATAACAGCATGGCGGTGGGCGACAGTCAGACCCTGAGCATTCCGGTGACTGTGACCGATGGTGACGGTGGCGAAGTATCGCAGATGATCACCATCACCATCGATGGCACCAACGATGCCCCGTTGGCCGGTGCCAACGTGGTGGCTGACGTTAACGAAGGCGACTCTGCAATCTCCGGCTCCTTAGGCGGTTCCGACGTCGATGCCGGTACCGATCTTTCATACAACGCGAATGTAGATCTCCCTGTCGGTTTCACCCTGGATGCCGATACCGGTGCCTACAGTTTTGATCCTACCGACGCCGCTTATAACAGCATGGCGGTGGGCGACAGCCAGACCCTGAGCATCCCCGTCACCGTATCGGATGGCGACGGAGGTGCTGCACAGCAGATGATCACCATCACGATCGATGGCACCAACGATGCGCCGGTGGCCGGTGCCAACGTGGTGGCTGACGTTAACGAAGGCGACTCTGCAATCTCCGGCTCCTTAGGCGGTTCCGACGTCGATGCCGGTACCGATCTTTCATACAACGCGAATGTAGATCTCCCAGCCGGTTTCACTCTGGACAGCGATACCGGTGCCTACAGTTTTGATCCTACCGACGCCGCTTATAACAGCATGGCGGTGGGCGACAGCCAGACCCTGAGCATCCCCGTCACCGTATCGGATGGCGACGGAGGTGCTGCACAGCAGATGATCACCATCACGATCGATGGCACCAACGATGCGCCGGTGGCCGGTGCCAACGTGGTGGCTGACGTTAACGAAGGCGACTCTGCAATCTCCGGCTCCTTAGGCGGTTCCGACGTCGATGCCGGTACCGATCTTTCATACAACGCGAATGTAGATCTCCCAGCCGGTTTCACTCTGGACAGCGATACCGGCGCGTACAGCTTTGATCCGACCGACGCTGCCTATAACGGCATGGCGGTGGGTGACAGTCAGACCCTGAGTATTCCGGTCACCGTATCCGATGGTGACGGTGGCGAAGCCCAGCAGATGATCACCATCACCGTGAGTGGCACCAACGATGCACCGGTAGCCGGTGCCAATGTGGTGGCTGACGTTGATGAAGGCGACAGCGCGATCTCCGGTTCTCTCGGTGGCAGCGATGTCGATGCCGGCACCGATCTCTCGTACAGCGCGAACGTAGATCTCCCAGCCGGATTCACACTCGATGCTGATACCGGCTCGTACAGCTTTGATCCGACCGATGATGCTTACAACAGCATGGCGGTGGGTGATAGTCAGACCCTGAGCATCCCGGTCACCGTATCCGATGGCGACGGCGGTGCTGCACAGCAGATGATCACCATCACGATCGATGGCACCAACGATGCACCGGTGGCCGGTGCCAACGTGGTGGCTGACGTTAACGAAGGCGATTCTGCGATCTCCGGCTCCTTAGGCGGTTCAGTTGTCGATGCCGGAACCGATCTTAGCTACAACGCGGATGTTACATTACCGGCGGGATTCACTTTAGACAGTGATACCGGCGCGTACAGTTTTGATCCAACCGACGCTGCCTATAACAGCATGGCGGTGGGTGATAGTCAGACCCTGAGCATTCCGGTGACTGTGAGTGACGGTGACGGCGGCGAAGCCCAGCAGATGATCACCATCACCATCGATGGCACCAACGATGCGCCGGTAGCCGGTGCCAATGTGGTGGCTGAAGTCAGCGAAGGCGACAGTGCCATTTCCGGTTCATTAGGCGGCAGTGACGTTGATGCGGGCACCGATCTTAGTTACAACGCAACAGTCGACCTGCCAGCGGGTTTCACCCTGGATGCCGATACCGGTGCCTACAGTTTTGATCCGACCGACGCCGCTTATAACAGCATGGCGGTGGGCGACAGCCAGACCCTGAGCATCCCGGTCACCGTATCGGATGGCGACGGCGGTGCTGCACAGCAGATGATCACCATCACGATCGATGGCACCAACGATGCGCCGGTGGCCGGTGCCAACGTGGTGGCTGACGTTAACGAAGGCGACTCTGCAATCTCCGGCTCCTTAGGCGTTTCAGACGTCGATGCGGGTACCGATCTAAGCTACAACGCCGATGTCACGTTACCTGCCGGTTTCACCCTGGATGCCGATACCGGCGCGTACAGTTTTGATCCGACCGACGCTGCCTATAACAGCATGGCGGTGGGCGATAGTCAGACCCTGAGCATCCCGGTCACCGTATCGGATGGCGACGGCGGCGAAGTATCGCAGATGATCACCATCACGATTGATGGCACCAACGATGCCCCGGTGGCCGGTGCGAATGTTGTGGCTGAAGTAAGTGAAGGCGATGCAGCGATCTCCGGTTCATTAGGCGGTTCCGACGTCGATGCCGGCACCGATCTTAGCTACAACGCGGATGTGGCGTTACCGGCGGGCTTTACTTTAGATACCGATACCGGCGCGTACAGTTTTGATCCGACCGACGCTGCCTATAACGGCATGGCGGTGGGTGACAGTCAGACCCTGAGTATTCCGGTTACCGTATCGGATGGTGACGGTGGCGAAGCCCTGCAGATGATCACCATCACCGTGAGTGGCACCAACGATGCCCCGGTGGCCGGTGCCAACGTGGTGGCTGACGTTAACGAAGGCGACAGCGCGATCTCCGGTTCATTAGGCGGTTCCGACGTCGATGCCGGCACCGATCTTTCGTACAACGCAGACGTCACGTTACCCGCGGGTTTCACCTTGGATACCGATACCGGTACCTACAGTTTTGATCCGACCGACGCTGCCTATAACAGCATGGCGGTGGGCGACAGTCAGACCCTGGACATTCCGGTCACTGTCAGTGACGGCGACGGCGGTGAAGCACAGCAGATGATCACCATCACCGTGAGTGGCACCAACGATGCGCCGGTGGCCGGTGCCAATGTTGTGGCTGACGTGCAAGAAGGTGACAGTTCCATTTCCGGTAGTCTGGGCGGTTCCGACGTCGATGCGGGTACCGATCTTAGCTATAACGCCGATGTCACGTTACCAGCCGGTTTTACCCTGGACAGCGATACCGGCGCGTACAGTTTTGATCCAACCGACGCTGCCTACAACAGCATGGCGGTGGGCGACAGCCAGACCCTGAGCATCCCGGTCACCGTATCGGATGGCGATGGCGGTGAAGCACAGCAGATGATCACCATCACCATCGATGGCACCAACGATGCCCCGGTGGCCGGTGCCAATGTGGTGGCTGACGTTAACGAAGGCGACAGCGCGATCTCCGGTTCATTAGGTGGTTCCGATGTCGATGCCGGCACCGATCTTAGCTACAACGCGAACGTAGATCTCCCAGCGGGCTTCACCCTGGATACCGATACCGGCGCGTACAGTTTTGATCCAACCGACGCTGCCTATAACAGCATGGCGGTGGGCGACAGCCAGACCCTGAGTATTCCGGTGACTGTGAGTGACGGTGACGGCGGCGAAGCCCAGCAGATGATCACCATCACCATCGATGGCACCAACGATACACCGGTGGCTGGTGCGGCGGTAAACCGTGAAGTGAGCGAAGGCGATGCGGTAATCTCTGGCAGCTTGGGAGGCTCCGATGTCGATGCCGGTACCGATCTCTCATACTCTGCAAATGTCGATCTGCCGGCGGGCTTCACTCTGGACGGTGATACCGGCGAGTACAGCTTCGATCCGACCGATACCGCATACGATAGCCTGTCTTCGGCTGAAAGTATTCAATTGCAAGTACCGGTTACTGTATCCGACGGTGACGGCGGCACAGCGCAGCAACTGGTCACCATCGATCTGCAGGGAACCAACGATGCACCGGTGGCAATAACGTCTGTTGGAAATACAGTGGATGAAAATGCCGGATCGGGAATAGTGGTTGCAGCGCTTAGTGCTACTGATGTCGATGCCGGCGAGACCTTCAGCTACAACCTGACCGACAGCTCCGGTAACTTTGAGATCGTCGGCAATCAGATCCAGGTGAAAGCCGGCGCCAATATCGACTTCGAATCCGCTGAGTTGCACAACGTCAGCGTTGAAGTGATCGACTCTGCCGGCAACACCTACTCTGAAAACTTCGCGCTGAGCGTAAATAACCTCAACGAAGGCCCGACCGATATCACCCTGAGTGGTGGTTCTGTGGATGAGAACGCAACCGGTGGCGCTGTGGTCGCTACGCTGGCCACAGCCGATCAGGATGTCGGTGAGGCCTTCACCTATAATCTGGCCGACAGCTCCGGTAACTTTGAGATCGTGGGTAATCAGATCCAGGTGAAAGCCGGCGCCAATATCGACTTCGAATCCGCTGAGTTGCACAACGTCAGCGTTGAAGTGACCGACTCTGCCGGCAACACCTACTCTGAAAACTTCGCGCTGAGCGTAAATAACCTCAACGAAGGCCCGACCGATATCACCCTGAGCGGTGGTTCTGTGGATGAGAACGCAACCGGTGGCACTGTGGTCGCTACGCTGACCACAGCCGATCAGGATGCCGGTGAGACCTTCACCTATAATCTGGCCGACAGCTCCGGTAACTTTGAGATCGTGGGTAATCAGATCCAGGTGAAAGCCGGCGCCAATATCGACTTCGAATCCGCTGAGTTGCACAACGTCAGCGTTGAAGTGACCGACTCTGCCGGCAACACCTACTTTGAAAACTTCGACCTGAGCATAAACAACCTCAACGAAGGCCCAACCGATATTACCCTGTCCGGCGGGTCTGTGGATGAGAACGCAACGGGCGGTACCGTTGTGGCGACTCTGGGGGCGGCCGATCAGGATGCTGGTGAGACCTTCACCTATAGCCTGCCCAGCGATGCCTCCGGTCACTTCGAGATCGTAGGCAATCAGATCCAGGTGAAAGCCGGTGCCAATATCGACTTCGAGTCAGCTGAATCCCATAACATCACCGTTCAGGTGTCAGATTCAGCTGGTAATACATATTCCGAACAACACACTATTCAGGTAATTGACCAGGACGACACAGCTTACGCGCCGGTCATTGAGGTATCTGTCGGTGAAGCGATCATACACCAGGGGTTTGAGGCCAGTGTTAGTGATCCTGTTCAGCTACTTATAGACAATAGCTCATTTGAAGATGCGAACTTAAAAAGTGGCAAGGGTACATATTCAGTTAGCGGCTGGTCGGATACTGGTACCGGCGGGAAAAGTGATGTACTTGATCCAAACGGCAAACATACTCAGGGCGGCAAGACCAGTGATGGTCAAAATCTGCTCTATCTTGGTGGTGATACTGGGGTAGAACAGGCTCTGAGTGACACCTTTTCTGCTAATAGCCAATATACGTTGAGTGCAGATCTGGGGGTGCTGAAAAACGACACTGGTAATGGTGATTTTGAAATTAGATTGTATGCTGGTGATCAATTGGTTGGTTCGGTTGATGATACAAATATAAATCTTTCGAGTAGTACGACAACTTCAGTTACTTTGAATGTTGATAGCAGTGATTTTCCCTCTGGCTTCAGTGGCTTTGGTGAACCGCTAAGAATTGAAGTGGTTAATATGCAGAGCACAAACAGTAGCTATTTCTCTTCATCTGCATTTACTGTGGATAATATTCAGTTGACGGAAACCACTGTTGTTGAAGCTGTTCCTGCCATAGTTGAATACCCACTGGATATCGCTGTCTCGCTGACTGACACCGATGGTTCTGAATCTGTTGGTGATATTACAATTTCCGGTCTGCCTGATGGTGCAGTTTTATCGGTTGGTGTACATAACGAAGATGGCAGCTGGACCGTGAGTCAGGCCGATCTTGAAGGCTTGAGGGTGACCGTGCCTGAAGGTTCCGGTGAACTGAACTTTACGGTGAGCGCGACATCGACGGAAGAGAATGGTGGTGATACTGCAACCACCACGGTTGATGTGAATGCCAGTGGTGGCAGCTCAGGTGGAGAAGGATATAGTTCTGGAGGGGGGCAAAATAGTGACGAATTCTCTGAACCAACCATTGATGATATTGATACCGACGGCCTGAATCTGATCGAGGGCACCCCCGGCAATGGAACTTTTCATGCCGGCTCTGATAACGACCATTTTATCGGAGATGAAAGTGATGAAAAGGTCCAGGGCGATGGTGGTAACGACGTTATCGAAGGTGGGCTGGGGGATGACACCCTGCGCGGCAACGATGGGAATGACGCAGTATTTGGCGGCGTCGGCGATGACTATATCCGGGGTAACGATGGTAACGATATTGTATCCGGCGGTGAGGGCGATGACTATGTCGGCGGCGGAGTTGGAGATGACAAAGTCTTCGGCGGTGCGGGTGATGATGAGCTGGATGGTAGCTCGGGGGCTGACCTTCTTTCCGGAGGTGCAGGTAATGACACTCTGGATGGCGGCAGCGATGATGACAGGTTGTCTGGTGGTCAGGGCAATGATACGGCTATCGGCGGCAGCGGTAACGATACTTATGTATTTAACCCATTCGATGGTAACGACAGCTTCTCTGGTGGTACTGGTGGTGGCTGGACCGATACTATCGAGCTAAGTGCTGATGGTTCCAGTGACCCGGATAATCCATGGACGATTACCGTCGATGGTCAGGAACTGGAATATGACATTGCGGCTCAGGCGTTGGAGCTGAATCCGGATACCTCCGGTGTCGTGACCATGGCGGATGGTAGCGAACTGACCTTTGAGGGTATCGAAAAGATCGAGTGGTAAGCCAGTATTTAAAGAGAAAGTTGAAATAAAGGGGGTAATGAAGAAAAAAGAGGCTGCGGCCTCTTTTTTGTTTTTATAGGCATGAAAGTGTCGTAAGCATGAATTTTGCCCCACTGCAGCGGCGATGTATAATGGCCGCCTTTTTAACCTGGCATAGATAACCATCATGAAGTTCATCGTTAAGCTGTTTCCGGAAATTACCATCAAGAGCAAGCCGGTACGTAAACGGTTTATCCAGCGTTTGCAGTCTAATTTGCAGGTAACGCTGAAGCGAGTGGATAACGATATTAAGGTTCGTGGCCTGTGGGATAAAGTCGAAGTAGAAGTACCTTCGGAAGATGCCCAGCTGCGCGAACAGGTTATCGAAGTGATGAGTCGCACACCGGGGATTCTGCATTTTCTCGAAGTGGTGCAGCATCCGCTGGGTGATTTCGATAATGTGTTTCAGATCACTAAGGCCGCTTATGCCGATAAGGTGAAGGGCAAAACCTTTGTCGTGCGGATCAAGCGTGGCGGTAAACATGACTTTAAGTCTGGTGATCTGGAGCGTTATGTTGGTGGTGGTCTGCTGCAGCACTGTGATACTGCAGGCGTCGATCTGCACAATCCTGAGGTTAAAGTGAAACTTGAGATCCGTAATGAGGATCTGTTTGTTATATCGCATCAGCATCCGGGCCTGGGGGGCTATCCACTGGGCAGCCAGGAAGCGGTGTTGTCACTGGTGTCCGGAGGCTTTGATTCGGTGGCTGCAAGCTATATGACCATGCGCCGTGGCTGTAAAACGCACTTCCTGTTCTTTAATCTCGGTGGCCGTGCCCATGAGATCGGCGTAAAACAGATCTCATTGCACTTGTGGCAGCGCTACGGTACGGCTGCAAGGGTTAAGTTTATCAGCGTTCCGTTCGATGAGGTTGTTGGAGAAATACTACAAAACGTCCATCACACCCAGATGGGGGTGATATTGAAGCGGATGATGATGCGGGCGGCAGAAAAGGTTGCCGATCGGATGAAACTGCCGGCGATTGTCACCGGTGAATGTATTGCTCAGGTGTCCAGTCAGACCTTGCCGAATCTGCAAATCATTGATTCTGTGACAGATAAACTGGTAATACGTCCTCTGATCACTATGGATAAGCAAGATATTATCGACCTGACTAAGCAGTTGGGTGCTTATGATATGGCGAAGAATATTCCGGAATATTGTGGTGTTATTTCAGACCGGCCGACCACTAATGCCAAGCTAAGCCGGATCGAAGAAGAAGAGGCTAACTTTGACTACAGTGTGCTGGAACAGGCGCTGGAGAACGCTCAGGTAATTGCAATCGATAAAATGGTTGAAGATGTCAACATACATGCAGACATCGCCGCGATGACCAAAGTCGGAGACAATCAGGTGATCATTGATATCCGTGCTGAGCATGAGCAGGAACGTAAGCCGCTGAATATGCCGAAGGCCGAAGTGTTGACAATTCCGTTCTTTAAGCTGGAATCAGGTTTTGCTGAGCTGGATCAGGAAAAGGAATATTTACTGTATTGTGAAAAGGGCATGATGAGTCAGATGCATGCTCAACACCTACAGGAGAAAGGGCATCTGAATGTTGGTGTTTTTCGCCCAGAAGCCTGAATAGATTAGATAAAATCAGCAAAAGTTAGGATCTTAACTTTATGGATTTTCAAAGATTTTTGTAGTTTTTTTACAGAAGTTTGCAGTACTTTATGTCATGTATTTATGACCTAATCGGTTGCCAGTTAACGCGTTTTCGGGTTTAATTGTTGACCATTTATTAACTGTTCATCTGTTCTGCCACAGCCGGTTAGTCCCTCCGGGGGTGATACTGCGGTCACAAGCCAACGGCAGACTTATGGGTTTCGATACACAGAGGAGCTCCCGTTAGATGGATAATCTAATGTCAGAAGGCCTTAATTTAATGGTCTTTGGAATGGGATTCGTTTTCGTATTCCTGACACTGCTGGTTTTTGCAACCGGTTTCATGTCCAAGCTTGTTAACAAGCTGGTACCTGAGCCGGAACCTAAGCCTAAAAAGCCAGCGGCACCTGCTGCGGCAGCCGGTAATAATGATGAATTGATCGCTGTAATGACAGCGGCGGTTCACCAGTACCGCTCCCGTTAAGTAACGGCAAAGACAAAGAATTTAACCTTAAGAGTAATAATCGACAAAAGGCCTATACCCATGTCCGATAAAAAACCTCTTGGCATTACCGACGTAGTACTGCGTGACGCACACCAGTCATTGTTTGCTACTCGTATGCGCCTGGATGACATGCTGCCAATCGCTGAGAAGCTGGATAAAGTTGGCTTCTGGTCCCTCGAAAGCTGGGGCGGCGCAACCTTTGATTCCTGTATCCGTTTTATCGGTGAGGATCCTTGGGAGCGCATTCGCGAATTGAAGAAAGTAATGCCGAACACTAAGCAACAGATGTTGCTGCGTGGTCAGAACTTGCTGGGCTATCGTCATTATGCTGACGACGTAGTAAACAAGTTCGTTGAACGTGCTGCTCACAACGGTGTGGACGTATTCCGTATCTTCGATGCGATGAACGATCCGCGTAACCTTGAAACTGCAGTTAAGGCAGTTAAGGCAACCGGTAAGCACGCTCAGGGCACCATCTCTTATACCAAGAGTGCAGTACATACCAATGACACCTGGGTAGAGTACGCTAAGACTCTGGAAGATATGGGTGCAGATTCCATCGTAATCAAGGATATGTCCGGTATCCTGACACCTTACGATGGCTTCGATCTGGTTTCCCGTCTGAAGGCGCAAACTGATCTGGAAGTTCAGTTGCATGCACATGCAACTTCCGGTCTGTCTGACATGACTATCCTGAAAGCGGTAGAAGCCGGTATCGACCGTGTCGATACAGCAATTTCCTCTATGTCCATGACTTACGGTCATACAGCGACTGAATCTGTTGTAGCTGCACTGGCAGGTACCGACCGTGATACCGGTCTGGATCTGCTACAGCTGGAAGAGATCGCAGCTTACTTCCGTGAAGTACGTAAGAAGTATGCTAAGTTCGAAGGTTCTCTGCGTGGTACTGACTCCCGTATCCTGGTTGCTCAGGTGCCTGGTGGCATGCTGACCAATATGGAAAACCAGCTGCGTGAGCAGAATGCTTCCGATAAGTTCGATGACGTACTGGCTGAGATCCCACGGGTTCGTGAAGACCTTGGTATGATCCCGCTGGTAACGCCTACTTCTCAGATTGTTGGTACCCAGGCGGTAATCAACGTTCTGATGGGGGAGCGCTACAAAACTATTTCTAAAGAAGTTCAGGGTATTCTGAAAGGCGAATACGGTGCTGCTCCAGCGCCTTATAACGCTGAGCTGCAAGCGCGAGTGCTGGATGGAGGTGAAGCAATTACCTGTCGTCCTGCCGATCAGCTTGAGCCTGAAATGGATAAGCTGGTTGTTGAACTTAAAGAGCTGGCTGCTGAGAAGGGCGCAAGCCTGGCAGCGGGTGAGAACGAAATTGATGACGTTCTGACTTACGCTCTGTTCCCACAAGTTGGTCTTAAATTCCTTGAAAATCGCGGCAACCCAGACGCATTTGAACCCGCACCTACATTAGAGGACGCCCTAGCAATGGCTGCACCTAAGAATACTGGTCCACAGACTTATACTATCAACGTTAATGGGCAGAACTACGTTGTTCAGGTTTCTGAAGGTGGTGATATCACCGCTGCTGCGCCTGCTGCTGCACCTGCTGCTGCCGCTGCACCTGCTGCCGGTCCTGCAGAATCCGTACCGGCTCCACTGGCGGGTAACATCTGGAAGGTTGAAGTGGCTGCAGGTCAGGCTGTTCAGGAAGGTGATGTACTGGTAATCCTGGAAGCGATGAAGATGGAAACTGAAGTGCGTGCCGCTCGTGCGGGTACTGTAGTGACTGTTGACGTTAAAGAAGGCGATGCTGTACAGGTTGGCGACAGCCTGCTGACTCTGGCATAAGGGCGGGTTCTTTATGGAAAACCTACTTAACCTATGGCATGCCTCCGGGATTTACAACCTTACCCCGGGTCAGGTCGTGATGATTCTGGTTGGCTTGCTGCTGTTGTTCCTTGCGATTCGCAAGAACTTTGAGCCACTGCTGCTGGTTCCGATCGGTTTTGGTGGCATCATGGCCAATATTCCGGAAGCGGGTCTTGCATTTTCTGCTGTAGAAAATGCTCTGCATCTGGGCGGTCCCGAAGTAATGCAGGCGCTGGCTTCAGCACTGGGTATTGACTCTGTTGATCCTTATGCAATTAAAGAGGCGTATAACGCATCATCTGCTCAGGCTCATACAGCGGCTGTATATGCGGCCAATGATAACGGCTACAACAACGGTATGATGTATAACTTCTATACCGTTGCTATCGCCTCTGGCGTCGCGCCCCTGTTGATCTTTATGGGTGTTGGTGCGATGACCGATTTTGGTCCTCTGCTGGCAAATCCAAAGACTCTGTTCCTGGGTGCTGCGGCGCAGTTCGGTATCTTTGCTACCGTACTGGGTGCGGTTGGCCTGACGACTCTGGGTCTGATGGACTTCAGTATTCAGGATGCAGCCGCTATCGGTATCATCGGTGGTGCTGATGGCCCGACTGCGATCTATGTGGCAAGCTTGCTGGCGCCGGATCTGCTGGGTGCTATCGCCGTAGCGGCTTACTCTTACATGGCACTGGTACCTATGATCCAGCCGCCAATCATGCGTGCCCTGACTAACGAGCGGGAACGTAAGATTGCGATGGTTCAGCTACGCCACGTAACCAAGTCTGAAAAGATCATGTTCCCGATCGTTCTGCTGATGCTAGTGGCTATGTTGCTACCGGATGCGGCACCACTGCTGGGTATGTTCTGTTTCGGTAACCTGATGCGTGAGTGTGGTGTTGTGGATCGTCTGAGCGATACAGCTCAGAACGCCCTGATCAACATCGTAACCATCTTCCTGGGTCTGTCTGTTGGTTCTAAGCTGTCTGCTGACAAGTTCCTGGACGTTGAAACACTGGGTATCCTGCTGCTGGGTGTTGTTGCATTCGGTATCGGTACTGCCTGTGGTGTCCTGATGGCTAAGATCATGAACAAGATGCAGGGTGGTAACTCTATCAACCCGCTGATCGGTTCTGCGGGCGTATCTGCTGTACCTATGGCGGCGCGGGTATCTAATAAGCTGGGTCTGGAAGCTAATTCTCAGAACTTCTTGCTGATGCACGCGATGGGTCCTAACGTAGCCGGTGTAATCGGTTCTGCGGTAGCGGCTGGTGTGATGATCAAGTTCGTTGGCTAAACGCACACGGACACTGAAAAAGCCGCTGCTCTTAATGAAGAGCAGCGGCTTTTTTGTGTCGAAAGCTTAGACCGGAAAACAAGTTTTCCTCGCTAGACGCGACTGCGTCGCTTGCTAGATCGGAAGGTAAACCTTCCTGCTAGTGGCTAGAAAAGTCAAAGGCAAGATCATAAGCTAAAAGCACGCCCTCCCTTACACCTGCGTTTTCACCTCATTCATTAAAGAAGGCTTTTTCTGGCCACTAGCTAGCAGAACCTGTTCGGCGATCTAGCGAGTCGCGAAGCGACGTTCTAGTTACTGCTTAGAAGTGATGCCTGGCTAATAGCCAGCCATCACTTCTAAGTGTGCCTGCACACTGAAAGCCAGAGCTACAGGGTTATAGCCACCTTCCAGTACCGATACGATACGTCCGCCGCAGGTTGTGCGTGCAGCAT
Organism: Amphritea sp. HPY; assembly: GCF_050870985.1. Classification (NCBI taxonomy): domain Bacteria; kingdom Pseudomonadati; phylum Pseudomonadota; class Gammaproteobacteria; order Oceanospirillales; family Oceanospirillaceae; genus Amphritea; species Amphritea sp. HPY. Next base: position 4,880,796 of record NZ_CP194015.1, read on the forward strand.
CCATCAACAGCTGAGTCGCCCAGCGGTAATCGTCTTCAGTCAGGTTAAGATCGGCCATCGGGTCTTCGTGGTGCGCATCAAACCCTGCAGAGATAAAGATGATATCCGGTTTGTGGCTCTGGATTGCGGGTAGCCAGAACTTCTCCAGCTGCTCCCTGAATACAGAGGCGCGGGTATGGGCTTCGATAGGGCAGTTAATAATATTGTCGCGCTGAATATCGGAATAACGTTCGGGATAGTAGGGATGCTGAAAGGTTGAGCAAACCAGTACTTCGGGTTTGTCTTTAAAGATATCGACCGTGCCATTACAGTGGTGTACGTCGAAATCGACAATCGCAACCCGGTTAACATTAGGCTGCAGCAGGGCGTGCAGAGCACCAATGGCAACGTTATTAAAAAAACAGAAGCCCATAGCGGCATTGTGCTCTGCATGATGACCAGGTGGGCGGACTGCACAGAAAGCGTTGTCGACTTTGTCCGCCAGAACCTGATTGGTTGCCAGTACGGTAGAACCTGCAGCAAGGCTGGCTGCGTGCAAAGAGTCGGGACAAAGCGCAGTATCTTCATCGGCATAAACTACGCCTTCAGCTGGCAGCTTCATTTCAAGCCTGGTCTGATGCAGGTTGGCGTGTGCGAGTTGGATCTGTTCTTTAGTTACGTGTACCGACTCCATCTGTCTTAGCTGGTCGATAAGGCCGGTTTTCTGCAGCACTTTCTGAATCGCCAGTAGTCGAATCGGGCTTTCCGGATGCTCCGGGCCCATGTTGTGCAGGCCACAATCCTGGTGGGTAATAAATGCGGTAGTCATATTGGCTCAGATTCTTTTATTTTTCTTAAGTTTACTGGAATACCACTGTGGCAGCGCTTAGTCAAAGGTTGTAGTAAATCATCATTAAAAGATTGCAATCTTGATTTGGATCATTATCTGTTTTGGTGTTTGGGGCTAGTATGTTTGTCACAGCATAGAACTGTATTTAGCACCGAGTGTTTCACCCTACACCGGTGCTTTTTTTTGCCTGAAATAAATCAGATCCCGTTTTGGTGTGTTTTTACTTTCTACTCCCTACTGCGACTCATATAATCAACTTATTGTTTGAAAGTAAGGATATGGCGCCCAGTGAGTGTGATCCGTGAAAAGCTGTCGGAAATTAATGTTGATTACAGTGATAAAAATGTATTGCTGATCGACAGCAGCGGTAATATGCGCGCAACCATCTACTATATGCTGCGTGAGCTGGGTATCAGTAATGTTAAGGCCATTACCATCAATGATCGGGTAATTTCACTAATTGCGCAGAATGATTTTGATGTGATTCTGCTGGGGCATAACGCCAGCGATAGTATTACCGGTATTCAGATCCTTGAAGAGGCGCGTTTTAGAGGCTACATCAAGCCCAGTGCGGCCTGGATCTGTATGACCAGTGACTCGTCCCAGGAAGTTATTTTACACGCTATAGATAGTCACCCTGACGATCTGATCACTAAGCCATTTTCAATAGAAGAGCTAAAATATCGCCTCGATCAGATTATGCGGCGTAAAAAATCGTTACGCCCGGTTGATCTGGCTATTGAGTCAGGAGCCTTGCACCAGGCGCTGCAGATTTGCGAAGCGCTGATTGATCGGCAGCATCCTGATTACGACCACCTGCAATTGCTGCGCGGCACACTCCTGCTTCAGCTTAATGAGTATGAACAGGCGAAGCAGCTATTTGATGCGATCTACTGGCAGTCCAGAGATAAAGAGGCCGGACTGTATCTGGCTCAGGCTTACTGTGGCCTGGATGATCTGGACGCCTCAGAGCAGTTGCTACAAGAGCTTATTAGCAATCATCCGCTGTTGATCGCGGCTTATGATCTGTTAGCTGAAGTGCATGAGCGTATGGGCGATCTTGAGCAGGCAAGAGACACTCTGAAGCAGGCTACCGCAAGAGCACCGTTAGGCATTCCACGACAGATGGAGTTGGGCAGGGTGGCAATACAGACCCAGGAGATAGAACTGGCGAAGGGAGCTTATCGTAAATCTATCTCGTTAGGTCGGCACAGCTGTTACCGCTCGGCAGAACCTTACCTGAAGCTGGCAAATATCCGGCGGATGGAGGTCAAAGGGGCTGATGATGCCACTCAGGAGCAGATCGAACGTGAGATCGATGGGCTGTTGGTCAGTGCGCGAAAGAAATTTCCTGCAGATACCGAGTCTGAAGTTAAAGCGTTCCTGATTCGCAGCCAGTTTGCGGAAGCGATAGGTGAGAGCAAAGAAAAGGAGCGTTTTCTGCGGGAGGCCAAGCTGGTTAACCGTCAGCTTGAAACGCCGGTTGATCTGGATCGGGAACTGCTGGTTATGTCCGGCGATGCCGTACCTGTTCTTGAAAAGCCTGCTAAACCAGTAGCAGAGCAGACTGAAGCCAAGCCTAAGCGGCTTAACCCTGAGATGAGTGAAAAAGCAAATCGCCTGGGTATTAAACATTACCTGGCTGGAAAAGTAGGTGCCTCGATTAAATCATTTGGTGCTGCTGTTGATTTTGACTTCAATAATCACGCAGCAGTATTGAATCTGGCGCAGCTGTTTCTGGAGACTGCGCGGGATGATAAGGAGCGTCGGGACGGGCGACTTAAAATGGTTGATCGGTACCTGGGGCTGGTCGAGCGCCGGGTTCTGGATGGCGAACTGAATGATAAGAAAATACTGCTGAAGAAGCTGCGTAGTCAGGATCCGGGTGAGCTACCGTCTGGGTCCCTTGGTGTTTTGTTGAAGTAATTCGATATAGGGTAAGACTGGCCTCCCCGAGAGGACTCGAACCCCTATCTAAGCCTTAGGAGGGCCCTATTCTATCCGGTTGAACTACGGGGAGGCAGTGGGGCAATTCTACATATTTTGGTGGGTGGCGTCACCCGTAAACAGTAAGAAAATCAGGCTTTTCCAATTCGGCTCTGGGCTGAATAATTACCCTTTTCTCCACTCTGGTCGTAGAGCATTGTTTTCTGGTTCTGGCCGCGGAGTATGCTCAGTAATTGTTCCAGATTACGGCTGTTTCGACTGATGATCAGTTCGTTACGCTGGTTCTTATCGTTAACCGAGTGCAAGATCTGCTCCAGTTTGCTCCATTGGCTTTTGAACGTCGTCGCCTGAGTCTCAGGTAGCTGGTCACAGTATTGCTGAAGACCTGCTTTATTTGGCGTGATGCCAGCCTGTATAAATAGCTGATTTCGGGCAGTATTGTTTTCTTCCAGCTGAGTAAGTGCGTCGGTTTTCTGTACGATGAGTTGTTGCAGCTGATCGATATTGCGCTGATTGAGCGCCTCGAATTCCTGCTCAAGCAATTTTTCCAGAGTATCGAGCAGCAAAACGCCCTGATGGGTCAGGGCATTGAGTGGTTCGAATGGCGGTAGCGATGACACGTTCTTGGTTAGTCCAGTTGAGTTTCGATCTGGAAAAGATTACGTGCGGTGCTTTCGTAATCTATCTGGTACGTACCGTTATCGATTGCGGCTTTAAGTTCGGCGACCCGTTGTTCGTTGATGCTGCCGGTTTCGTTTGAAAGCTGCTCTACACCTTTCTGAATTGCCTGTGCTGCATCGCTGAGGCTGACGTTACTGTTCGTAACGCTGCTCTCAGGCGCTGTCTCAGTGGTTTGCGCCTTGTTCGCGGCTGCAGGTTGCTCATTTACCTTGCCACGAGAGGTAGTCGCCTGGTTTGACGTATAACTCGTGATATCCATAACCATCTTCTGGTCCTCATAATGTTCTGAGCAAAGCTATCGGCTACCGCAGAGAAACCTTTAGCAAAATTTTACTTTTGAGTAGCGAAATTATAGCAGTCTGCCCGGGAGGTGGCGACGTTTCTGTTAGCGGGAAACATTAATCACGCCTTTGGCCGTTACATAGCCACGAACGACTTTACCGGAGCGATTGTTTTGTACGGATATTTGTTGTCCCATGGTGCCATCCTGCAGCGCTGTTCCTGTCATGCGAATCTGCATATTAGTAACACCTGCTTCGATGTAAACCATATCACCTTTTTTGACCAGCATATGCTTTGCCAGTAGCGAGGGCGAGAATGGCTTGTGTTGGCCCAAACTTCGTTTCAGCTCCCGGCCAATCAATTCACTGGCATCGAGGAAGTAAGGTTTGTTGAAACGGCGGACATCGATATCCTGCAAAAAAATGTCCCGATCTCCCAAAATGGTGCCTTTGCTCAGCGGTCGGCTACTGGTGGCGATGGCGCGCCATTGCTCGATACTTCCAGTGATGAAAATTGTCCATTCCGGGCTGCTGCATTTTGCTTTAAGGGATAATCTGCTGGAGCGTACAGGCGCATGGATAAAGGCTATTGGCTGATTGCAGGGTCTGTTTGCAAGCGTTGCAGGCAGGGGGTTCAGTTTAATAACTGTTCGTGCCAGGGGGGCCTGTGCATAGTATAGCGAGAGGAGGTGGTTTTCTGCCTGTTGTGTAATTCCTGTACGGATGTCGCCGGCATAGCTCTTTACTGGGTGGGCGAAGATCGCTATAAGTGTGATTAACACAGCAGTGAACACACTGTGCTTCAATTTACTGGCAAGGCCGTAATAAATGGTTTTGATCAAAGTTTTTTCGTCGTTGCTAAATATGCAGAGATCATCATGTCAGGTATCAACAGTACTGTAAACCAACGCACCAGCCAGTCAGGCCAAAACCGGCTGGAGTTGCTATTGTTTGGCCTCAATAGTAATCAGGAATACGGTATCAATGTCTTTAAGGTAAGAGAGGTGCTGCCCTGCCCTGACCTTACCGGTATTCCGAAGCAGCATTCATCGCTAAAAGGGTTGGCACATATCCGGGGCGAGACTATTCCTGTGATTGACCTGGGAGAAGCGATCGGTGAGGCGCCTGTAGCTGAAGATCAGCGAGCGGATTGCTTTCTTATTGTGACTGAATATAACCGGATGGTTTTATCTTTTCTGGTACGTCGGGTGGATCGCATTTTGCCAACCAAATGGGATCATGTGTCGGCACCACCGATGGAATTGGCGGGTGGCAACTATCTGACCGCAGTGGTAGAGCATGACGGCAAATTGATTGAGATATTGGATGTGGAACAGGTGTTGTCCGATCTGATTCCGGTCTCGGCCGAGGTGAGCAAGGGGATCGCGACTGAAGAAGTTAAACAGCGGGCTGAACATCACCATATTCTGGTGGTTGATGACTCGAGTGTTGCCCGTAATCAACTAAAAACCGCCCTTGAAAGTCTCAATGTTAAGGTTACAACAGCGAATAATGGTCGGGTTGCGCTGGATATTTTGTTGCGCCTGGCGGATAAGGATATTGATATTTCCTCGCTTTTTCTGATGGTTATTTCTGATATTGAGATGCCGGAAATGGATGGCTATTCTTTTGTGAAGAAGATTCGGGAAGATGTAAGGTTGCGTGGTCTGCATGTGGTTTTGCACAGCTCCCTCAGTGGTCGATTTAATCTGTCGATGGTCAAACGAGTGGGAGCGAATGCTTTTATCGGTAAGTTTAACGCTGACGAATTAGCCAGTACGGTCATTGAGCGGATGCAGTCATTAGCCGCCCAGGGATCAGCTAATTAAGGGTGGGGTGCGATTCTGAACGGATCAAAGGTACAGATCTCTGAACGAGATTTTCAGCTTTTCTGTGAATACCTGGAGCAGGTATGTGGAATCTTGCTGGCCCGGCATAAACAGTACCTGGTCGAGAGCCGGTTGGGTAAAATTCTGCATGAGCGTGGCGATGGTGGGCTGGGTGAACTTGTTGCAACCTTAAAGAAGCCTGGTAACAGCGCTTTACAGGAACAGGTTATTAACGCTATGACGACCAACGAAACGTTGTGGTTCAGAGATAACCATCCATATGAAATACTCAAAAATAAACTGTTACCTGAACTCTCAGACAGTAGTAATTTTAAGCGCCTTAAGGTCTGGTCTGCGGCCTGTTCTACCGGCCAGGAACCCTATTCCATCAGTATGATTGTTGATGAGTTTAAAGAGCAGAATCCAGGCTCTTTGCGTGGGGAGGTCGAGATTACCGCGACCGACATTTGTACCCGGGTTCTGGCGCAGGCAAAGCGGGCAGAGTACGAGATGCTGGCGTTGGGGCGGGGGTTGTCAGAAGAGCGGCTGGTGCGGTTCTTTGAACCTGGCAAAGATGAGGCCTGGGGGATTAAATCGCATATTAAGTCGAGGGTGCGTTTTCGTGAAATCAACCTGCTCGGGTCATTCGACGCGATGGGGTCGTTTGATCTGGTTTTTTGTCGTAATGTGCTGATCTATTTTTCCAGCGAACGAAAGCGAGATATCCTGCGTAAGATTCATAAGTCATTGAACCCTGGTGGGTATCTGTTGTTAGGGGCGTCAGAGTCGGTTGCTGATCTGAACGATTTGTTTGAGATGATCCACTGCCGGCCGGGGATTGTTTATAGGGCTAAATAGGGTAGTGGCTAGATCGCCGAACAAGTTCGGCTAGCTAGAACGCTTCGCTGCTAGTGGCTAGAATAATCCTTCTTGCTTGAGTGTGATGAGAAGTGATAGATGAATACTTTGTAAGATGGTTTTGTATGTTAAGACGCGCCCTGGGCGCGTTTTTTTGTACTAGTGAGTTGATAACTTAGCCTCTCTTTTCTGGTTGCCGCCTTTGATGGGCTCCTTGCCGCTGTATGTCGGTACGGTTTGTATCCCGGTCACGTATCTGTTGAATAAAGTAGCTAGACCGCCGAACAAGTTCGGCTAGCTAGAACGCTTCGCTTGCTAGTGGCTAGAAAAATCCTTCTTACTCTGAATTGGTGAGAAGCGATACATGAATACTCTGTAAGATAGTTTTGTATGTTAAAACGCGCCTTGTGCGCGTTTTTTTGTACTAGTGAGTTGATAACTTAGCCTCTCTTTTCTGGTTGCCGCCTTTGATGGGCTCCTTGCCGCTGTATGTCGGTACGGGTTGTGTCCCGGTCACGTACCTGTTGAATAAAGTAGCTAGGCCGCCGAACAAGTTTGGCTAGCTAGAACGCTTCGCTGCTAGTGGCTAGAATAATCCTTCTTGCTTTGAATTTGTGAGAAGCGATACATGAATACTCTGTAAGAGAGTTTCGTTTGTGAAGACGCGCCTTGTGCGCGTTTTTTTGTATCTGTGAGTTGTGAACGTCCTCCTCTTTCCTGATTGCCGCCTGTCGTGGGCTCATTGCCGCTTTGCCGCTTTTTGTGGGCATGGGGTTGCCGCTTAATTATCTTGCTCCTGTTAAGTTATTGAAATTATAGGGATTTAATAGTTGGCATTAGTATTGCTTTATAAGTCGTATAACGGGAACAGAGGCAAGCCGATGGCCATTAGCTTTGATAGTGCATTAGGAATTCATGAGAAAGCGGTTAACGTGCGGGTACAGCGCGCGGAGATGCTGGCGAATAATATCGCGAATAGCGATACCCCTAACTACAAAGCCCGTGATCTGGATTTTGAAAGCATTCTTAAAGGTGTTGAATCCGGTCAGTCGATGGCTATGAAAGTAACTGATGCAGGGCATCAGGGCTCAGTTATCAATCCAGACTTCGCAGCGGAGATGATGTTTCGCATCCCGAACCAGCCGAGTGTGGATGGTAATACAGTCAACCTGCAGGAAGAGATGGCGCGGTATACCGAGAATGCGGTGGACTACCAGGCGTCTTTTTCGTTTCTGGATAAAAAGTTTAAAGGCTTAGTAAGCGCGATTAAGGGTGAATAACGATGTCATTGTCTAATGTTTTCAATATAGCCGGCTCTGCGATGAGCGCTCAGACTATCCGTCTTAATACCACTGCGAGCAATATGGCGAACGCCCAGAGTGTCAGCAGCAGTGAAGGTGAGACTTATCGTGCCCGCAAGCCCGTGTTTGAGCTGCAGCAGGCCGAGACGCTGCAACCTGGCTCTATTCCGCTTGGTGTACAGGCAGGCCAGGGAGTTAATGTTGCAGGTATTGTTGAAAGCGATTCTCCGCTGCGTCAGGAATACAGCCCTGATCATCCGATGGCGGATGAAAATGGCTATGTCTACTACCCTAATGTAAATGTTGTTGAAGAGATGGCGGATATGATCTCAGCGTCGCGCTCTTTTCAGATCAATGCTGAGATTATGAATACTGCAAAACAGATGATGCAGCGGGCGCTGACCTTAGGTCAGTAAAAGTGGCCTGAGCGCCCGTCCATTTAAGAGGTAAATATTATGGCTGATGTGAATAACGTCAATAATACACAGTCAGTATTTGATCAGATCAATACTCAGAATAAGGCTTCAGCGACTAGTCAGGGTTCTTCTAGTCAGGGGGCTGACAGTGAGATGTTTATGAAGCTGATGATTGCTCAGCTTCAGAATCAGGATCCGACCAGTCCGGCCGATACCACTGACTTTATGCAGCAGATTTCCAGCATGAGTACGGTGGAGAATATTGCCAATCTCAATACGACGATGGAGCAGATGTCTGCGTCGTTATTATCCAGTCAGGCTGCTTTGCAAGCCTCATCGCTGGTCGGTCAGACTGTGTATGCAAAAACAGATGCTGGGCAGTTGGGAGACTCTGGAGAGATTAAAGGGGTTGTTGACCTGCCGGTGAGTACACCCGATCTAAGGGTGTCGATCTACGATTCTAAAGGTGATCTGGTCGATTCGATAAGTATGGGAGCGCAGGTTCAAGGGGATCATAATTTCACCTGGAATGCCGGCGATCGCCCCCAGGGGGCCTACCGTATTGTGGCTGAAGCTAAGGTTGATGGTGAATACGAATTAGCCAACAGCTACATCGCATATAACGTGAATAGTGTCACATTGGGACAGAACGGAATCGGTATGAAAGTGAATACCGATGCGGGCTCGGTCTCAATGAATGATATTAAACAGATAGGTTAAACGAGGAGAACACCATGGCGGGTTTTAATACTGCGATTACCGGTCTGAAGGCGGCAACCACTGATCTGGATGTAACCGGTAATAACATTGCCAACGCAAGTACGGTGGGTTTTAAAGCTTCTCGTACCGAATTTGGCGACATCTATACATCGGCGGTAGTGGGGGCGGGTTCCAGTAATACACCGGGGTCAGGTGTTACCGTGACCGATATCGCGCAGGATTTCAGTGCCGGTACCGTTGAGTCCACTAACAATAACCTTGACCTGGCAATTAATGGCGGCGGCTATTTTGAACTGGCTGACGAGCAGGGGGGGAAAACTTATACCCGTGCAGGCGCATTTGAGCTGGATAAGGATGGCTTCATTGTCAATAAAACCGGCCAGTTTCTGCAGGGCTTTCCAGTCGAAAATGGTGTCGAGCTGCCCCTGGGTAATCTGGCAGTGACCGAAAAAGAGAGTCCGCCTCAGGCAACTTATGAGATGTCGTTGGAGCTGAATATTGATGATCGAAAAGACGCTAGTCAGCTGCTCTCTAATTACAATAAAGATGTTCCTGCTTCGTATACTTACAGCACGACGATGGAGCGGGTTGATAGCTTAGGCGACAGTTCAGTTATTAAGTATAACTTCGTTGAACAGCGTCCGGTTAAAGAGGTGCATACTTACGACTTTGTCGATGGCGGTTCTGGCGATCTCTCCATATCTGGTTTTAGTCTTAATACTGCTGATTTTACTGGCCCGGGCGGAACCCTGGATGCAACAGTGCTGGGTAACCTTCAGGCTGCAGATCCTCGCATTTTTGACGTGGTCCTGAATCAGCCTTCAGCGGGTGAAATTCAGGTGATTTTCAATTCTGAGTCGACCCAGTATGGCAACTTGGTCACAACTGATGTGGCAGGTGGCGTGGCGTTAACCAATGAGTCTATAACGGAGATTGCTGCGGGCGAGCAGCATATCTTTAATTTTACTGGTGGTCCTAATTATGGCGCAGGCGATGTTATTGAGCTGAGCGTTGCTGGCGTGAATATTTCGATAGACGGTGGCGTCGGGGGGGTTACCGCCGAAGATATTGTCAATGAGATCAATGCTCAGCGTAGCGCTATTACCGATTCGAATTCGAATATTGATACCTTAGTGTATGATTCTGCAAATAACTCGCTGGTTATTAGCTATCGTGCCGATGCCGGCGATATTGCCAGTGATAGTCTGGACATGCAGATTCTGTCTGGGCCGGTTGACCCGTTTGGTGGTGCTGTACCATCGGCTGCTGCTATAGCTCCTGATACCGAGGTAAATGGCGATGATAGTTATGAGGGTACATATCGATTGTACGCTTATCTTCTGAATGCCGGCGCTAGCGGTGAAGATCAGACGCTTACTATTGGTAAAGCACCTGATCCGGGTGAGCTTGGCAGCCTGCCGGAAAAAGGTCCTGTGTTGATTAACTTCAATCAGTCTTCAGGTATCTTGTCTGAAATTAACGGCGTTGCCGTGACCAGTAATTTGTCGGTGCCTGGGCTGACTGTTCAGGGCTTCTCGGATAATGATCCGATCCTGGCAAACGGTACCGATTCGCAGGATGTCATAACGCTGGATCTGAGTAATACCTCACAGTTTGCGTCTGACTCGATTGTTAAGAACTCTTCTCAAAATGGTTATGCTAAAGGCGACCTGATTGGCGTAAGTTTCGGTATTGACGGTGAGATGGTTGCCAGCTTCAGTAATGGTCAGAACCAGACCCTGGGTGTGGTTGCGATAGCGACCTTTGAAAACCAGGCGGGTTTGCAGCCGGTCGGTGATACCCAGTGGGCAGCTTCTCTGAGTTCTGGTTCGGCAATTACCAACCCGCCGGGAACCGGGCTTAACGGCACATTGAAATCCGGCTCACTGGAGCAGTCCAACGTTGATCTATCTGAGCAGTTGGTAAAGCTGATCGAGGCGCAGCGTAACTTCCAGGCAAACTCGAAGACGCTGGAAACCCTTAATACGGTAACCCAGGCTATTTTGCAGATCTAAACCGTATTCAACAATACTAAAAGGCGACTACGGTCGCCTTTTTTTGTGGTCTTTTTTATTGTTCGGGACAGGTTGGCACAGGCATTGCATTTTACTCTGTAACAAGTTTTTTCAGGCTAAAGCGGCAACGGTTAACCGCTTCTGTTGCCGCTTAACAGCCCGGTGGCTAAAGAGGGATGGTATGGACAAAGTATTATATCTGGCAATGAGTGGTGCACGGGAAACGATGCGCTCCCAGCAGGCCCATGCCAGTAATCTGGCCAATGCCACGACCACGGGCTTTAAGTCAGATTTTGCTCAGGCCCGGGCGATGCAGGTGTATGGCGAAGGCCACGCCTCCCGGGTTTATGCTATGGCTGAAAGACCGGGTACTAATCTGTCAACCGGCACTCTGATTCAAACCGGGCGGGAGCTGGATGTAGCGATCGGCGGCGAAGGCTGGATCGCCGTAATGGATGCTAACGGTAAAGAAGCCTATACCCGGTCCGGTGAATTGCAGGTAAACCAGTTTAACCAACTGGTTACCGGCGGAGGCCGTGCGGTAATGGGTAATGGTGGTATCCCTATCACCCTGGCTCCCTTTGAAAAACTCGATATCAGCGGTGATGGCACTATCACCATCCGGCCTTTAGGCGAGGGTGCTGCGGAACTGGCGGTGCTGGATCGGATTAAGCTGGTTAAAGACCAGGATGGTAGTCTGTTCAAAGGTACTGATGGCCTGATGCATACCGGCAATAACCAGCCGCTGCCACTGGCAAATGATGTCCAGCTGCGGGCTGGTTATCTTGAATCCAGCAACGTTAACTCAGTGACTGAGCTGACCTCAATTATTGAACTGTCCAAGCAGTTTGAGATGCAGGTCAAAATGATGAAGAACGCGGAAGAGAACTCCTCAGCGGCGGCCAAGATATTACAGCTTCAGTGATATTGCTAATGATAAGACTGAAGTAAGAACAGGAATTTGAACGTAAATAGGTTCAGCGGAGAATAAGCATGCACGGTGCTCTATTTGTAGCAAAAACAGGCCTTAGTGCCCAGGATACCGCGCTTAAGGTGGTGTCAAATAATCTGGCCAACGTCAGTACCGTCGGTTTTAAGAAAGACCGTCCGGTGTTTGAAGATCTGATGTATCAGATTCAACGCCAGCCTGGTGCGCAAAGCGCTGAAGGCTCACAACTGCCTTCTGGCCTGCAACTCGGCTCCGGTGTGCGGGTGGTAGGCACCCAGAAACTGTTCACGGGGGGGGAGCTGCAAACCACCGGTGAAGCTTTTGATATCGCTATCGCCGGGCGGGGCTTCTGGCAGGTAACGCTGCCCAACGGTGATACCGGTTATACCCGTCACGGCCAGTTTCAGCTCAGTGCCGATAATGAAATAGTGACCGCCGAAGGCTATCTGCTGGATCCGGGTCTTACCCTGCCGTCAGAAGTGCTTTCGATGACGGTCGGTGTTGATGGCGTGGTCAGTGTGGTGACTGCCGGAGACCCGGCTGGGCAACAGATAGGTCAGCTGCAACTGGCTGATTTTGTTAATCCACAAGGTTTGCAGGCGCTGGGGCAAAACCTGTTTATGGAAACTTCAGCCAGTGGTACCCCGGTGTTGAGTAATCCGGGGGAAGGCGGCACAGGACAGCTGCGGCAGGGGATGTTGGAAGGCTCTAACGTCAATGCGGTGGAAGAGCTGGTGAATATGATTACTACTCAGCGGGCCTACGAAATTAACTCAAAAGTAATCTCTACAGCGGATCAGATGCTGTCCTTCGTGACACAGCAGCTGTAACGGTCGCCTGAAGGGGAGATAGAACGATGCAACGGTTATTAATTCTGATTATCGGTACGCTGCTGGCACTGACCGGGTGTGTTAATACGCCGCCGAAGCCGGATAATCCTCATTTTGCACCGATCCGGCCGCAGGCGCTGCAGGCGCCGCGGGAGGTTACCGGCTCTATCTATAACGCTGCAACCAGCAATAACCTGTATGGCGATGGTCGTGCCCATCGCGTCGGAGATATTCTGACCATAGTGCTGCAGGAAAGTACCCAGTCTTCGAAGCAAAATAAAACCAGTGTGGATAAAGAGAATACCCAGACTCTGAGCGCACCGACGCTTTTTGGTCAGGGAGTGGATGTGTTTGGTCGTCCTCTAAGTGCCAGCCTCCCTACCTCCACTACTGAGTTTGAGGGTGAAGGTAAGTCGGATATGAGCAACAGCCTGAACGGCAATATTACGGTCACTGTGCATGACGTTCTGCCCAATGGCCTGTTGATTGTTAAAGGTGAAAAGTGGCTGACCCTGAACCAGGGGGATGAGTATATCCGTGTCAGCGGAATGGTCAGACCGCAAGATATAAGCAGCGCTAACACCGTGGCGTCAACCCAGCTTGCCGATGCCCGGATCACATACAGTGGGACCGGTGCGGTACATGATTCTAACGCGATGGGCTGGCTGGCGAAGTTCTTTGTCGGGCCGTTGTGGCCATTTTAAGGGCCGAAGGAGAAAAGTGATGAAACGTTTCTGGATTACAGCTCTGCTGCTTTCGCTGATCAGTACTACTATCAGCACGACAGTGCTGGCTGAACGGCTTAAGGATCTGACCACTGTTGCGGGCGTGCGTGGTAACCAGCTGGTGGGCTATGGTCTGGTGGTTGGTCTCGACGGTACCGGAGATAAGACCTCTTTTACCTCGGCTACGTTCCGCAACATGCTGAATAACTTTGGCGTGGCAATACCGGCAAATATTAACCCTTCGTCAAAGAATATTGCCGCCGTCGCGGTTCATGCCGATCTGCCGCCGTTTGCCAAGCCAGGTCAGGTAATTGATATTACAGTGTCGTCTATCGGCGATGCCAAAAGCCTGCGCGGCGGAAGCCTGATTATGGCACCACTGAAAGGTGCTGACGGCCAGGTTTATGCAGTAGCCCAGGGCAATATGGTGGTCTCCGGTTTCGGTGTACAGGGGGCGGATGGCTCCCGCTTATCGTTGAATGTACCTAGTGTCGGTCGTATTCCGGGAGGTGCGACCGTCGAGCGTACAGTACCTAATGCATTTGGCCAGGGCGATAGTCTGGTACTGAACCTGAATCATCCTGATTTTACCACCTCGCGCCGGGTTGCTGAGCAGATTAATAGCTTGCTTGGGCCGAACATGGCGCAAGCTCTGGACGCAACCTCAATCAGAGTTGCCGCGCCGCGGGATCCTTCACAGCGGGTGTCATTTGTATCGGTATTGGAAAACCTGCAGGTTCAGCCCGCGCAAGAGGTAGCAAAAGTTATTATCAACTCGCGCACCGGTACCATCATCATTGGCCAGAATGTGCGGGTCTCGCCGGTGGCTATCACCCATGGCGGCATGACAGTCGCTATTACAGAGGACCTGGATGTAAACCAGCCAGAAGCGTTGTCGGGTGGTGAGACTGTAGTAACACCGCGTACCGGGATTGAAGTCGATGAAGGCAGTGGTCATATGTTTGAGTTTTCTCCGGGCGCGTCTCTGCAGGATATTGTCGAAGCGGTCAATCAGGTGGGCGCTGCGCCGGGGGATCTGATGGCGATCCTTGAAGCTCTGCGCCAGGCCGGTGCCCTGAAAGCCGAACTGATAGTGATCTGAGGTCTGATATGAAAACTGATCCGAGTCAGCATGCTCAGCTATATACCGAACTGAGCGAGATGCAAAAGCTGCGGCAGCAGGCAAAAAATAATGATCCGGCAGCATTGCAGGCGGTGGCGGAGCAGTTTGAGCAACTGTTCCTGAATATGCTGATGAAAAGCATGCGCGAAGCAAATGCCAGCTTCGCCGAAGACAGTTACTTCAACAGCTCCCAGGTGCAGTTCTTTCAGGATATGGCGGACAGTCAACTGACCAAAGATATCGCCGAGAATAAAGGTTTTGGTCTGGCAGAAATATTAGTGCATCAGCTGGGCGGCAAGATCGATTCACGGGCGGCGGATAACGAACAGCCAATAAAACCGTTGTCAGAATCGGAACGGATGTTAAACCGCACGGTGGATTCCGCAGCCAGTATGGCAGCATCGGCAATCCTGGGCCAGGCGCAGGCCGATGCTCGACTGCAGACCCGACAGCAAGTCGGTATTGAAAATGCTGTATCAGCGCCAGAGCAAAGTGTGGCGGCTAGCCCGAACACCACTGCGAATGTTTTGACGAGCAGCCCGGCAGATAAACCGCCAGTAGCCAGACTTCCGGATCGTTTCGAATCGCCAGAAGCGTTTGTACAGGCATTATTACCTATGGCAGAAGGGGTAGCCCGGGAGCTGGGCGTTGATCCTAAAGTATTGCTGGCTCAGGCAGCGTTAGAAACCGGTTGGGGTCGTTATCTGGTGCAAAAGCCGGAAGGTGGTACCAGCTTTAATCTGTTCAATATTAAGGCAGACAGTCGCTGGAGTGGTGATCGTGCCCAGGTTGGAACGGTGGAGTTCCGTGACGGGATAGCGCAAAAAGAGCGGGCTGCATTCCGGGTGTATGACTCATACGAGCAGAGCTTTCGTGATTATGCCGACTTTCTGAGCAACAGTTCGCGCTATGAGGGGGCTTTGCAGCAGGCGGCAGATCCTTACCGCTACCTTACTGGTTTGCAGGAGGCAGGCTACGCCACCGATCCCAAGTATGCAGAAAAGATCAGCAAAATATTTGATGGGGATATTCTGGCTGGCGTTAGTCGCGGGTCTGAAACTAAAGGACCTGAAACTAAAGAAAGTTAGCCGTTGGCCGCTAATTAACGGAGTAAAAGGTGAAACCTGTCTGCTCCCTGCTATTGCCGATAGAGTGTTCCCGGGAGTTAAAGTATGTCCAGTTTCAATTTGTTAAGTATTGGTAATCAGGCGCTGCAAGCCAACCAGAATGCGTTAAATACGGTTGGCCAGAATATCAGTAACGTTAATACCCCTGGTTATAGCAGGCAGGTTGCCAACTTTGTTAGTCGGGAAAACCTTTCCGGTTCCTACATTAATGATATAGAACGTGTCGCCGATGATTTTATGACCCGCCAGGTCTGGTCTGATACGTCAAATTATAGCTATTACCAGAAGCTGGAAAGCTTTGCTAACGAGCTGGATAACCTGCTGGCGACAGAAAACACCAGTTTGTCTTCGGCGATGAATGAATATTTCGGTGCCCTGCAGAGTGCTGTGGATGATCCTACTTCACTGCCTAACCGTCAGCTGTTTCTGGCTCAGGCCGGAGCCTTGGAGAATCGGATCAGTGGTTTGCATGAAAGCCTGACCCGGCAGAATGAATCGATCAACGTGCAGCTCGACAGCACCGTAGCCCAAATCAATAATATTGTTCCGTATATCGCCAGCCTGAATGATCAGGTCGCCAAAAATAGTGCGTCAGATACGGTGCCGAACGAGGTGCTTGATCAGCGAGATCTGTTAATTGAGGAGTTGTCAGGTTTTATCGATATCACCACTTCGGTGGGCTCTAACGGTTTAGTGGATATCTATATTGGTGAAGGGCAGCCGCTGGTGGTCGGTACTAATTCCAATCGTCTGGTGTCTATTCAGGGCAGCCCGGATCCTTCGAAAAATGATATAGCACTGGATATCGGTTCCACCCCCAATGTGATTACTGATCGTATTAAAGGAGGCTCCCTGGGCGGCCTGCTGGAGTACCGTGAATCTAACCTTGCCAATGCGACTAATGAGCTGGGTCGGGTGGTGATGGCTTTTACTGAAACCATGAATGAACAGCATAAGCTGGGCGTGGATCTGGATGGCGATCTTGGCGGTTTGCTGTTTAAAGATATTAATGACCCGGAATTGGTGGCTAATCGAGTTAATGGTTCGAGCAGTAATGGCGGCACGATTCAGCAGACTAAGGTTGAAATAACGGATGTTTCGGCGTTAAAGGCTTCCAGTTATAGCTTGATCTTTAATAGCAGCGATAACTTCACTCTAATCCGCAATCAGGATGGTCAGCAGACCAACCAAAGCGCCTTTGGTGCGGCTGAGGCCAGTGCCAATGATGTTGATCAGGACGGTGAGTACTTCTGGGATAAAAGCAGCAATGAGCTGATAGTTCAGGTCGAAGGCTTTAAGCTTACGTTAGATGGCCAGACCGCGTTCGTCGGTGGTGACAGCTATCTGATCGAGCCGGTCAGTAACGGTGCATTTGATTTTGCCGTAGCGATGACTGACCCGCGTGATCTTGCTTTGGCGTCGCCTTTGGCGGGTAGTTCATCTATCAATAATACCGGTACCGGTTCGATCGAAATTAACGTTACCGATACCTCTGCCACAACCTTCAGCACCGCTGCTGGGGTAATGACTCCAGCTATCGATATCAGCTTTAGTACTGGCGGCTCAGGGCTCGAATATACGATTACCGAGCAAGGTACCGGTACCGTTATTACACCCGCAACGGCTTATGTGGCTGGCGCAGCTATTATGCTTAATGGCTACGAAGTGACCATCAGTAACTCGCCGGCGGCTGGCGATACTTTTAGTGTTAATTTTAATACCAATGGCGTGTCGGATAATCGCAACGCCCTGGCGATGTCTGATCTGCAATTTGCCAAGGTTGTTGAAGGTGCCTCTTATCAGGGGGTCTATGCCAAGCTGGTGGAGCAGGTCGGTAGCGAAACTAAAGTGGCCCAGTCCAATACCCTGGCCAGTCAGGCTGTGTTGAATGTCAGTATCGATCAACGGGCTTCGGTCAGTGGCGTAAATCTGGATGAAGAAGCGACTAAGTTGATACAGTACCAGCAGGCTTATTCAGCCTCGGCGAAGCTGATCAGCGTATCCCAGACAATTTTTGATACATTGCTGCAGAGCGTATAGCGTCTGTAATAATGAGGTTTAGTCTATGAGAATCTCGACCGCACAGGTTTTTGCAAAAAGTGCCGAAAGCCTGAATAGCACCAGTAACAGTCTGTTTAAAATACAGCAACAGTTATCGACCGGTAAAAAAATATTACAGCCGTCGGATGATCCTTTGGCGTCAGCACAGATTCTGAAGCTGACTCAGGAGGTGGAAAAAACCGAACAGTATCAAAGTAATATTGATATTTCCCGGCGCCGCATCAGCCTTGAAGAAACCACGCTTAATGCGATCAATACCGCCACCCTGCGGGTTAAAGAGCTGGCAATACAAGCCAACAGCGGAGCGGTGTCAGATACCGATCGCACGCTGATTGCTAATGAGCTGAAAGAGGTTGAAAAAGAGCTGCTGGGCCTGATGAACACTAAAGATGTTCAGGGGGAATACCTGTTCTCGGGGTATAAGGGGTTTGAGGCCGCTTATAGTTATGATGGAGCTTCCGACAGCTATGTCTATAACGGCGACGAGGGCCGGCGTTCTATTCAGGTTGGTTCTGATAACAAAGTGGTATCGACCGATACGGGTTTTGAAATTTTTGAGAAAGTGCCAGGTGTTCTGACGCTTACGGCAACGGCGGGAACTGAGTTTTCTGAACGGATAATTACCGATCATACGGCGTTTCAGAAATTCACCGATGATCTGGGGCCGGCAACTATCAATTTTGATACGGGGGCAGGTACTTATTCGGTGACTGATAAAAATGGAGATCCGGTGTTCAGTGGTAATCCGGCAGCCGAGCTGACAGGTATCGCCTATCAGCCGGGTGATGCCATTGAATTTGAAGGCGTTCGTTTGGTTATCGATAACCCAGCGGATGGTGCGCTAGTGTTAGGAACTGAAGAGCAGCGCGAGAATGTGCTGAATATGGTGCATAATCTGGCGGCTTCTCTATTGAGTACCAATACAGCCGGTGCCGAAGGGAATAATAAACTCGATGAAGCGGTCGACCGGGCGTTGCTGCTGATGGAAGGCATCCAGAACAAGAATATCGAAGCCCGGGGTTCAATTGGTGGGCGGATTAATGCGCTTGATCACCAGCAGGATGTGAATGAAGATTTTCTGCTGTTTACCAAAGAAGCGCGCTCCGCGTTTGAAGATCTGGACTACAACGAAGCGATCAGTGAATTTGCTCTGCAGCAGACATCGCTGAATGCAGCGTATTCCAGTTTTGCTAAGATCCAGGAGCTGAGCTTGTTTAACTTTATTCGTTAAACTGATAGGTCAGACATAAAAAAACCGGCTTTTGCCGGTTTTTTTGTTGCGAGTGTAAAGCCGCTGATCTGGGTTAAATATCCTGAGTCTGACGGTAGGCGTTGATGCTGCGTCCGGCTTTTTTACTTTGGCTGGACTGCAGTAGCAGGCCTTGCCGTTTGTTTGTGACGACCTCAGTCAGCTGTTTGTGATTGTGTTGTAGTAGCTCGATCTTTGGCTGTAGTTCGGTCACATCGGCGGCGCTAAGCTCGCTGAAGGGCAGCTGTCGGATCGCTGAATCCTGTTTCGGGATCAACTGATTGAGACGTTCGGTTGCATCTTCACTGTCATCCCGCAATACGGCATAAATTTCAGACTGGAGGGCCTGGATGATAACAAACAGATCCAGCCAGCGTTGTCGGGAAGAGCTTCTGCTTTCGGTCATTTGGCTATTTTTCAACCGGGCTCTGGGTATTGTGGTGCTCCGTCGGAATCTGTTCCCAGGAGGATTTGATATCCAGTAGCAGAGAAGTGACTTCGTTTAACTTTTCCTGGGAAGACTGAACATTTGCCTGTACTAACTGATCCGCCATGTAGGTATAAAGGTTATCCAGATTCTGCGCGATCTCATTGCCTTCAGTCGTTGTCAGGGATGCCTGTAGACCACCGACAATAGAGATGGCCTTGCTGATGCTGGTACCTTTCAGTTCAAGATCTTTGCGCTCAATAGCACCTTTTGCAGTAGCGATGCGTTCCAGAGCGCCATTCATCAGCATAAGAACCTGCTGGTGGGGTGTGGCGTTAGCCAGTGCTGAGTTCAGGCCAACTTTCTGATACTGCTTCATGCCTAAGTGGCGATTCATGGTTAATCCTTAAAATAATAGTTATGCACAATACTTGTAGCGTAAAGAGGTGGACTGAGTATTGTCGTGAATGGTGTCTGCCGGTAAGTAATATCGGTAACTTAATTAGTCTTTTTTTACCACGCCGGGCAAATTATCTAAAGCGGATGTCAGCCACTGTCCGGTGGAGTTTAGCTGGTTGACTAACAGGTCCATTGCGTTGAATTGCTTAAACAGTCTGGCTTCCAGTTTGGCTGATTTAAAGTCCAGCTTTTCCCGCTCTTCCGTAAGACCTTCAAGTTTATTGTTGATCGAATCCGTTCTGCTATCAAATGTGCCACTGCTCTTAAGGTAATTTTCAAGAATGGTATCAACCTTCTGAGCCACACCAATGTCCTCCCCAGAGAACAGTGTGGTAACGCCAGCGTAGTCATCATTCAGTGCAGTATCTAATTTATCGCTATCAAGTTTAAATGTTCCATCAGCTTCGGTAGTGATGCCGATAGATGACAGCGAGGTGTAACTACTGGAAGAGTTGCTGATTTGGCTGGTGAGCGCGTTGCGAATCTGTGATTGCAGATTGTTAACCAGTGAGTCGCCGAGCAATGCGCCTGCTGCATTGGTTTCACTGTTATAGCTGGTTTGCTGGTTGATCAGAGTGATCAATTCATTATAGCCATCAACAAGCGTCGAAATCTGGTTTTTTATAGCGCTGCTGTTTTCACTGATCGACAGGGTAATAGGTTCGCTCGCATTGCTCTCTTTCAGGGTGATGGTCGCATTGGGTATGACATCTTCAATTGTATTGGTGGCACTGGTCATCGGTTGACCATCGACACTGAATACAGCATCGGCCGCGGCAATTACTTGATCGTAATAGCCTGTCACATCACCTTTGTTCGGGTCAGATGCATTTGGTGTTGCAGTGCCTGAGTTGTAATCATAAATATCCAGATCACCGCTGGTGTCAGTGCCAGTGATCGTCAGCTCATTGGCCGTCCCGGTTTCATCGGTACTGAATACCAGTCGCTTATCGCCATTTACTACCAGAATGGTGGCAGTAACACCGATATTATCCTCGGCATTGTTGATCGCATCGCGCACGTCTTCAATGCTGGCGTTGTTATTGCTGTCTAGTGTTACGGTAAAGCTATCATTGGCATTGGCAAATTCCAGCGTACCTTCGCTTATCACATAGTCCTGTTGGGTCACCAGTTTCTGAGCAGTTGCCAGGCTGGTGATCTCCAGCGAGTAACTGCCGGCCGCTGCATCATTATCGGCTGTGAAGCCTGCAATTGCAGAGTCCGATGATGAGGCGCTTCTGTTACTGAACGTTGACGCGTCTTTTAAACCGCTTAATTTGCTCTGGAAGTCTGATAGTGCTCCTTTCAGAATGCCAACGGCAGAGAGCTCGGTCTGGAGCGAGGCTTCTTTTCGGGCGAGACTGTTCAGGGTTGGTTGACGTTCAGCAGCGACCAGATCAGGAACAATTGTCTTGATGTCGATGCCGGAGCCTATGCCCGGTGATGAAAGGGCCATGGTAGCCTCCTGTTACAGCTCTCTGGGGAAACGAAGCGGGAAGGCGGGTCAGGCCTTCTCGCTGAACAGCAGATTATTCATCTGCTCTATGTGCTTACTGATCTCGATAAAGTCTTCCGATGGAATCTGGCGTACCAGTTCATCGTTGGACGTATCGATGACCTTGATTATGGTCTGTCCTGCGGCAATATCAACAGAGAAGTTGAGGGTGCGCTTGAACTGGGACATAAAGTCATTAATGGCAGCAACGGTTTCGTGAATCGCTTCAGCACTCTGTTCGGATAATTCTGCCGGGCTAGGCCCTTCCGGCTTCTTCACTACAGGCTGTTGCTGTGTTTGTTGCGCCTGCTCAGTGAGCTGAGTTTCGGTAGCAGGTTTAACACTGGCCTGAGCGGATGTGACTTGCATTTCACCAGCCATGATAGAACTCCTTCTCAGATTAAAAAGGCGGGCAAAGCCCGCCCTTTCAGTTTTTCTTAATTAAAACCAAATTGCTTATTGCAGCAGGGACAGCACACCCTGTGGCAAGGTATTCGCCTGTGCCAGCATCGCAGTACCGGCCTGTTGCAGAATCTGGTTTTTAGTCAGGTTCGCAGTTTCAGCGGCGAAGTCGGCATCCATGATACGGGATCGGGCAGCAGAGACGTTCTCACTGATACTGGTCAGGTTAGAGATAGTGCTATCTAAACGGTTCTGCACCGCACCTAGGTCTGCACGCTGCTCGGCGATAAATGCTAAAGCGTTATCAATGACAGTCAGAGCTGAGTTCGAGCCAGTTTGAGTGGCGATGTCTACATCGGCTACTGAGCTAAGGGCTGCATCCAAGCCATTTGCATTATTGGACAGCGTGGAGGAAGTGCCCTGGTCAGAGGTTACAGTGAAGTCAGCTGCTGCAGAGAAAGTAACGGTGCCCGATACCATCAGCGCCTCATCTGAGACTGCGCCGGTAGTATCACCGAAAGAAGTAGTAGTGACTGTGCTGCCGTCATTGCCAACAGTTTTCGCGCCCAGAATATCTGCGTCAGCAGTGGCATCATCATTGTTAACATTGGTCAAACCAATGTTATAGCCCTGACTATTAGTCAGTGTAACTGTCGCAAGATCTGATGATAGTGTTGCCGTAATTCCTGTTGAATCGCTTTCTGCATTTATCGCATCAGCTACATCAGTAAGGTCGCCTGTGTCATTAACGGTAACGCTGAAGGTTTTGGCGGTACCAACATTATTGGCTGCTGTAGTATAAGAACCTAAAGTCAGTTCCAGAGTATCACCGTTCGCCAAGTCTGCGCCTGAGGTAATATCAACTGTTGTCGAAGCTGTAGCGGTGACCCCGGTATCTGTACCATTAACCTTATCGGCTAGCTCCTTAGCAGAATCTGTTGCAGCAAAAGTTACATTCTCGGAGCCATTAGGACCTGCAACGGTGATTGCTTCTGCGGTACGGCCAAGGTCTCCTAAAGTAGCGCTGCCCGCAACATCAATGCCAGTGTTACCTTCAGAGGCAGTGCTATATGCTCCCATGTCGGTTGCTGCAGATGACTTGATGCTTACATTAATTGTTTGGTCTGCATTGGCGCCCACATGGAATTTCGCTGCGGTGAAAGACCCGTCCAGAATGTTCTTGCCGTTGAAGGTAGTACTTTCCGAAATGCGGTTCAGCTCGGATTGCAGCTGCGCAACCTCTTTCTGCAAGTTAGCACGGTCAGATGCGCTGTTAGTATCGTTGGCAGACTGGATTGCCAGCTCACGCATACGTTGCAAAATATTGGAAGATTCCTGCAGAGCGCCTTCAGCTGTTTGTGCCAGAGAGATTCCATCATTAGCGTTACGCACAGCCTGATTCAGGCCACGGATCTGGGAGGTCATACGATCGGAGATCGCAAGGCCGGCAGCGTCATCTTTAGCGCTGTTGATACGCAGACCAGAGGACAGACGTTGCAGAGATGTCTGCAGGTCGTTCTGAGATTTGCTCAGGTTGTTTTGAGCATTCAGGGATGCAACGTTTGTGTTAATTACGGCCATTTTCTTATCTCCTTTACCTGATCAGCTTGGTTGTCCCCTGACCGGTACTTCTGAGCTTGGGGTAGCGTTGGCTACCTTCTTAGAATTTCTTAACGTGGAAGGGTTAACGGCGCTCGGTTTTTAAACTTTAGGAAAAAGATTTCGTTTTTCGTGAAGTTTTGAAAAGCCCTTGAATACTGGGCTTTACAGGCGATTTAATGATTACCCATTTTGTGTATTTGCCTATATCGTGGATATCTTTAGAAGTAAAATGGAGGCGTTCCTGGGGCATAGTTTTACTGCAGAATGATAGCGTCAAAAAAATAGCAGGTTATTTGGTTGTAATCTAAATTGCGATGTCATAAATTTGACGTGTGTGGTTTTTGCTCAATCGACCGGAGCCGGGAAATACAGGGTTATGACCAATCCATTGCACCTTATATATATAGATGACGACAGTCGGGCCCGTACTGAGCTTGCCGGGCGGCTCAGTTTTGCCGGTATTAGTCATTCGGTAACGGACTATGTGGCGTGGTTGCAGGGCGGCATACAAGAGCTGCCATCGCGGTTGACGGTGATCTGGCTGGGGCATTGTTCGCTGCCGATCTCACTGGAAAAACTGATGCAGCAATTTGTCGAGCTGGATCAGCAACTGCCACTGATCGCCATCACCCCCTGGGATGAGCTGGATAGCCTGAATCCGAAATTGCAGGACCGGATCATCGGTCGCCTCAATCCAGATGCCAGCCTGGATCAGCTGACCCGGATGTTGCACCGGGCGCTGGTTTACCGTCAGCTGGAACAGCAGATCGCCGGTCAGCCGGATCTGTTTTCGCCGAAAACCGTCGCCAGTCAATTTGAAGGTATGGTTGGACAGTGCGCTGCTATGGCGCTGGTACGCAAGATGATCAGCCAGGTGGCCGGGCGGGATGTCAATGTGATGATTACCGGTGAGAGTGGTACCGGTAAAGAGATCGTCGCCAATAATCTGCATCGGGCATCAAAGCGCGCCGATGGGCCTTTCGTACCGGTTAACTGCGGTGCTATCCCCTCTGAATTATTAGAAAGCGAGCTGTTTGGCCATGAGAAAGGCGCCTTTACCGGTGCTATTTCCAGCCGTGCCGGTCGTTTTGAGCTGGCTAACGGCGGCACCCTGTTCCTCGATGAGATCGGCGATATGCCGCTGACCATGCAGGTTAAATTGCTGCGGGTGTTGCAGGAGCGCTGTTTTGAACGGGTCGGTGGCAGTAAAACGATCGAGTGCGATGTACGGATTATCGCCGCCACCCATAAAGACCTTGATGCGATGATACTGGATGGCAGTTTTCGCGAAGACCTTTATTACCGGCTCAATGTCTTCCCTATCGATATGCCAGCGTTGCGTGATCGGGTGGAAGATATTCCGCTGCTGGTGGAGGAATTTGCCCGACGGCTGGGTGAGGATGGCTTCGGTCGTTTGCGCTTTCATCCATCGGCGATCAGCTCGATGCAACAGCATAACTGGTCGGGCAATATTCGGGAACTGGCTAACCTGGTGGAGCGGTTGGCGATTCTTTATCCCGATGGGGTGATCGGTATCAGCGAGCTGCCGGCCAAGTTTCAACATGGTGTTGAGCCCGACCCGGAAATTTATCAAACAAGAGAAACGTCCAGTCAGAGCACTGCGGTGTTACCTGACGCGAATTCAGATAGTGACAGGTCCCTGTTGCCGGAAAGCGGCCTGGATATGAAAGGTTATCTGGAAGGTATTGAGCAGGATCTGATCGAACAGGCGCTTGAAGCTTGTGGTCATGTGGTCGCCCGGGCGGCGGATAAGTTGCAGATTCGACGCACTACTCTGGTCGAAAAAATGCGTAAGTACGGCATTCAGCGTAAGTAATACAGGTCTTATGAACAGTTCACAGAACACAAAAGCAGCAGTAACTGACTCGGAAACTGATCCAGAAACTACGATCGCCGATCTGCAAGCTCAGGTGGCCGGGCTGCAGCAGCAACTCGCCGCGATGCAACAGGCCGATGAAGCCCGTCAGCAAGAGCATCATCAGCTTTCAGGGCGAATGGAAAATCTGCTTAATCTGTTGCCTGCGGGCATTATGGTGGTGGATAACCGGGGGTTGGTTGCATTGTGTAACAGCGCCGCTGAATCATTGCTGGGTTCACCATTGCAGGGGGAGAAATGGCTTGCGGTGATAAATCGTAGCTTTGCCCCGCGCAGTGATGACGGTCATGAGGTGTCGCTGAAAAGTGGTCGCAGGGTGAGCTTGCAAACCCGCTCACTGGAAAATGAAACCGGGCAACTGGTGATGCTGACCGATCAGACCGATACC
Organism: Amphritea sp. HPY; assembly: GCF_050870985.1. Lineage (NCBI taxonomy): Bacteria > Pseudomonadati > Pseudomonadota > Gammaproteobacteria > Oceanospirillales > Oceanospirillaceae > Amphritea > Amphritea sp. HPY. The sequence goes on from NZ_CP194015.1 coordinate 4,906,407, forward strand.
CGCTTATTGCAGGGGCGTCTGGCGCATTATCAGCGATTATCCGAGATGGGGAGAATGATGGCGTCGCTGGCGCATCAGGTGCGTACCCCGCTATCAGCCGCGCTGCTTTACGCCAGCCATCTGATGAAACCGGAGCTAAGGGCGGATCAACGGATCAATTTTGCCGGCAAAGTAAAATCCCGGCTTGAGACTCTGGAATTGCAGGTCAGGGATATGCTGGTATTTGCCCGGGGTGAAACCCGGCTGGAAGATAAGCTGACGTTGGCGCAGCTGTTTCGAGAACTGGAAGATGCGCTGGATATGCCGCTGCTGTCCTGGGATGCCGACTGTGAATGCCTGAATCAGGTACCGGATCAGACACTGCAATGTAATAAGGAATCGCTGCTGGGGGCAATTATGAACCTGGTGAATAACAGTTTGCAGGCGGTAGGCAAAGGTGCCGAACTGGTTATTACGGCAAAGCTGGAAGCTGACATGCTGTGCATTGAGGTGCAGGATGACGGGCCGGGAATGGATCAGGCAACCTGCGCCAAAGTGCTGGAGCCTTTTTACTCGACTAAGTCGCACGGTACCGGTCTGGGGCTTGCGGTTGCGCAGGTCGTTGCGCGGGCGCACCACGGTGAGTTTCGACTACAGTCAGAGCCTGGCGTTGGCACCCGGGCGGCGTTTCTCATCCCTTATGTAAAAGATAATAACGGGCAGGCTGAATAGATTATGAGCACACAGATTCTTGTCGTGGAAGACGATGCCAGTTTGCGCGAAGCGCTGGTGGATACCCTTGAACTGGCCGGCTTTGGTTATGTGGAAGCCGAGTCCGGTGAGCAGGCGCTGGAGCTGATTGCCGAACATCCGGTGGATATGGTGGTCACTGACGTCAATATGGGGGGGATGGATGGACATCAGCTGCTGGAAAAAATACAGCAGAATCAGCCCTGCCTACCCGTTATGCTGATTACCGCTTATGGCCAGGTGAACAAAGCGGTCGATGCGATTCGCAGTGGCGCGGTGGATTATCTGATGAAGCCTTTTGCCCCGGAAGCACTGATTGAGGTGGTAAAACGTTTCACCGGTGCAGAGATCGATCAGAAAGAAAATGCTAAGCCGATCGCAGAAGAGCCAAGTAGTAAGCAGTTACTTCAGGTGGCAAGAAGGGTGGCTGAAACCGATTCTACCGTATTGATTACCGGTGAGAGCGGAACAGGTAAAGAGGTGCTGGCGCAGTATATTCATGCCCACTCCCCCAGAGCGGATAAGCCGTTTGTCGCGATCAACTGCGCGGCGATTCCTGAGAACATGCTTGAGGCTACATTGTTTGGTCATGAGAAAGGTGCTTTTACCGGAGCGTATGCCAGTAACCCGGGTAAGTTTGAGCAGGCTAATGGCGGAACTATATTGCTGGATGAAATCTCAGAGATGGATCTTGGCCTGCAAGCGAAACTGTTGCGGGTGTTGCAGGAGCAGGAAGTAGAGCGGGTTGGCGGCCGCAAGGTTATTCACCTTGATGTGCGGGTGCTGGCGACGACTAACAGAAAGCTGGAAGAGTATGTCACGGAGAACAAATTCCGTGAGGACCTCTATTACCGGCTCAATGTGTTTCCATTGCAATGGTTACCGCTGCGCGAGCGCAGGGCTGACATCGTACCCCTGGCGAGCCGCTTACTGGCTAAGTATTCGGTGAAGATGAATCGTACTTCGGTATCGCTGAGTGATGAGGCGCAGCAAACCCTGCAGGCGTTTGACTGGCCCGGTAATGTGCGTGAGCTGGATAACGTGATGCAGCGGGCGCTGATCTTGCAGCAGGGAGCGTTGATTGGTGCTAATGACCTGCATATTCAGCCCGGCAGTATTCAAAGTGCCGATATTTCGGCACGATTATCCCAGGACAGGTCAGCGGAAGATGACGGTGGCCAGTTAGGGGCCGATATGCGGCTGCATGAATTTCAACTGATCGTTGATACTTTGCGGGCAACTAACGGCAGCCGTAAAGAGGCTTCTGAAAAGCTGGGCGTCAGCCCCCGGACTTTACGCTATAAACTGGCAAAAATGCGTGAATCGGGTATCGACCTGGATGCAGAACTGCAAAGCTGATCTATTCTTAATTCAGGCTCGGGCGAGCTGTCCGAGCGTTCATATTGGCTGTTTTATACGCCTTAGGTCGTAGGTTTTTGCCGTTCTACGACTAATGGCCTGTGCCGGATAGACCAATGTCTAATTTAGTCAGAAATGGTCGATTAGGTATAAATCTATACCAGAAATAAACCTCGTTTGACTCACCGCGAAAAAACAACAATAACGGCTGAGCAGAGATAGGGAGTCGTGATTGCATGAAGTACCGCTCACGATTACTGCATAACAAGAATATATAACAAGCTAAGGGCATCATAATGAGCGATTCTAAGGTATATCCAGTAAGCCAGGAGATGGCTGCATCTGCACATATTGATAATGAAAAATATCTGGCGATGTATGAGCAGTCAATTAACGATCCGGATGCTTTCTGGGGAGAGGAAGGTAAGCGACTGGATTGGTTCAAGCCATACACTAAGGTTAAGAACACCTCTTTTGATCCGCACAATGTTGATATCCGTTGGTTTGAAGACGGTACCCTGAACGCATCCTACAACTGTCTTGATCGTCATCTGGAAACACGCGGTGATCAGGTTGCGATCATCTGGGAAGGCGACGACCCGAGCGAATCCGAAAATATTACCTACCGTGATCTGTACGAGCGCGTTTGTAAGTTTGCCAATGCACTGAAATCCCAGGGCGTTGAAAAGGGTGATGTGGTTACCCTGTATATGCCGATGATCCCTGAAGCGGCGGTTGCTATGCTGGCCTGTACCCGTATCGGTGCGGTGCACTCTATTGTATTCGGTGGTTTCTCTCCGGAAGCACTGGCTGCGCGTATTGAAGGTGCTAACTCTAAAGTAGTCGTGACTTCCAACTACTCGCTGCGTGCGGGTAAGTCCGTACCACTGAAAGCGAATGTTGATAAAGCTCTTGAGCAGGACGGCGCTAAAGCCTGTATTGAAAGTGTAATCGTTGTTAAGCGTGTCGATCAGGATGTTGCCTGGAACGACAACGTTGACGTTTGGTACGAAGATCTGGTGGCTGATGCCTCTGCTGAATGCGCTGCTGAAGAGATGGAAGCGGAAGCGCCGATGTTCATCCTTTACACCTCCGGTTCTACAGGTGCTCCGAAAGGTCTGAAGCATACTACCGGTGGTTACATGGTGTATGCGGCGATGACCCATGAGTACGCATTCGATTATAAGGATGGCGATATCTACTGGTGTACTGCCGACGTTGGTTGGGTAACCGGTCACAGCTATATCGTTTACGGCCCGCTGGCGAACGGCGCGACCTCGCTGATGTTTGAAGGTGTGCCAAGCTATCCGGATAACAGCCGTTTTGGTCGTGTTATCGAAAAACATAAAGTTAATCAGTTCTACACGGCGCCAACGGCGATCCGTGCACTGATGCAGCAGGGTGAAGACGTTCTGGGTGATTCCGACCTGTCCAGCCTGCGTATTCTGGGTTCTGTAGGTGAGCCGATCAACCCTGAAGCATGGGAATGGTATTACCGTATTGTCGGTCAGAACCGTTGCCCTATCGTTGATACCTGGTGGCAGACTGAAACCGGCGGCATGATGATTCTGCCTCTGCCTGGCGCTACGCCTGCTAAGCCGGGTTCTGCAACTCGTCCGTTCTTCGGCGTACAGCCAGCGTTGCTTGATGCCGAAGGTAAAGAGTTGGAAGGTGCGGTTGACGGTAACCTGGTATTGAAAGACTCATGGCCGGGCCAGAGCCGTTCTATCTGGGGCGATCATGAGCGCTTTATCCAGACCTACTTCTCCACTTACAAAGGTGTTTATACCACCGGTGACGGCGCCCGTCGTGACGAAGATGGTGACTACTGGATTACCGGTCGTGTTGATGACGTAATCAACGTCTCCGGCCACCGTATGGGTACTGCCGAAGTTGAATCTGCACTGGTTGCCCATGAAGCCGTTGCTGAGGCTGCGGTGGTAGGTTATCCACATGAGATTAAGGGTCAAGGGATCTACGTGTACGTCACTCTGCAGTCCGGTTTTGAACAGTCTGATGAGCTGCTCAAAGAGCTGCGTCTGCACGTACGTTCCGAGATCGGTCCAATCGCATCTCCGGATCTTATTCAGTTCGCGCCAGGTATGCCTAAGACCCGTTCCGGTAAGATCATGCGTCGTATTCTGCGTAAGATTGCTGAGGATGATTTCGGTGCATTGGGTGATACTTCTACCCTGGCCGATCCGTCGGTTGTTGACGATCTGATCGAGCACCGCATGAACCGTAAGTAATTGTTTTCCGGGCGTCTACCTGGGCACAATTAATCTGCTCCCTCCCGGTTTTTAAGCCGGGGGGGAGTTTTGCGTTTAAAGTGGTGGTACTATTTAATTAAGTGCAATACTAATAAAAGTAGAGAAGTGCATCATTGATGTGCCTGAAGGCCGGTGCTGTCGGCAGGTGCAGAGGGAGATTAGCTGAATGCAATTGGCGCAGAAGATAATTATTGCGGATGACCATCCGTTATTTCGGGCTGCTCTTAAGCAAGCTGTAACTCAGGCTGTTCCAGGTGTGGAGATCGTAGAAGCGGACTCCCTGGTGGCTGTACAGGAGGCGGTGGATACTCACTCCGATGCTGATCTGGTGTTGCTGGACCTGCATATGCCGGGCACTAATGGTTTTACCGGACTGGTTTTTCTGCGGGGACAAAACCCCGGCATCCCGGTGGTGGTGGTTTCCGGTAGCGAGCAAACACAGGTGATGAAGCGGGCGATCGATTACGGCGCGTCGGGCTTTATTCCGAAATCCTCACCGTTGGAAGTGATTGCTGAAGCGATAAGGGTTGTTCTTGAAGGGGAAGTCTGGCTGCCGCAGGATATCGCTGATAATTTTGATGATGTACCGGAAGAGGATCAGAAGTTTGCTGCTAACCTGGCTTCTCTGACACCACAACAATTCCGGGTACTGACTATGCTGACCGAAGGCTTGTTGAACAAGCAGATCGCCTACGAGCTGAGCGTGTCAGAAGCCACTATCAAAGCCCATGTCACGGCAATTCTGCGCAAGCTGAGTGTACACAGTCGTACCCAGGCTGTTATACAGGCGCAGCGTCTTGGTGTAGAGCCACCGAAGACTGAGCTTGGTTAAGCCTGATTAGTGGCTAGACCGCCGAACAAGTTCGGCTTGCTAGACGCAGCAAAAAGCGCTGCTTGCTAGTGGCTAGAAAAAGCTAAACAAATAAAACCGCCTGCAGGCGGTTTTTTTTGTTTATTCTCCGATAATAAATCTACGGAAGTTCTTGCTGGTTACTACCAGGCTTTTGTTGGCGTTTGTCCTGCCGCGATGGATGCCAACCAGAGACCATTTGTCTTTGTTTCGTATCAGCACCGGTCCGCCGGAATCGCCGCTGATGGTGTGGCAGCTGGTTTGGATTATTTTTCCGTTGTCGTACGTTTTGTCTACCCGGCAGTTTCGTTCTACGGTGAGCACAAATTCCCTGTCTGCCCGGTAGCCGGTTTGAATGATATTCTGACCAGGGCTTACTTGTGCAGCTAAGGGCAGGAATCCCAGTGACTTACCGATCGGTTTGGCGAGTTTAATTAACGCCCAGTCGTGTTCCAGCGCTTCAGGGTTGGTTAGTGTCCTGGGTGAGAAACCATCGGCGATCTCATATGAGACCGCGTTAGCGTAATCCTGATAGCTCTCTTTTTCAGCGCCAGCAACAAATGTGACATATTGTGCCGGAAACCATCGGTCAGTGCTGCGGTTCCACAGGCAGTGGGCTGAAGTAATAACCGTATCTTTGGCAACCAGAACCCCGCTGCAGTGACCCCGGCCGGCCAGATTGACCCGGCCAATTGTCCGCCAGGGGTAATCACTGCTGGAGACCCATTTTCTCTCTTGTGGATAACTTACAGGTGCCACCTGCTGCCAGTCAGTCCCGCCTTTATCTATATCTGCGGCATTGCATATAGAACTGATAAGCAGATTGAGTAGCAGTATTGGAATTAGCTTCATTAGGTAACCCGTACTGTTTTTCGCTTTCGTTTTTTCTAACCACTAGCAGTTGCGTAGCAACGTTCTAGCTAGCCGAACTTGTTCGGCGGTCTGGACTGACTGAGCGCTTTGCGCTCAGTCAGTCATGCGCTCAGGCTTTCGTGCTGGCGATCATCTTGTTGATCATCGCCCGCAGTGCAGCAGGTTTGATCGGTTTAGTCAGTAGTTGCGCTTCGGATTGTGCTATCTCTTCCTTTACGGTATCGGTGCGGTCGGCAGTGATCACAACAGCCGGGATCGGCTTGTGCCATAGTTCGCCAAGTTCCTGCAGTGCCATAATGCCGGTACGGGTTTCGTCAAGATGATAGTCGGCGAGAATGATATCTGGAATGAACTCCTGTTCGACAACTTTCTGCCGGGCTTCGGCAGCTGAGATGGCGGTCAGGGTTGAGCAGGACCAGCCCTGTAGCAGGGCTGACATGCCTTCCAGAATTTTTGGTTCATTGTCTATTACCAGAACTTTGATCCCCTCGAGCCCTTTGCTGCGGATCCAGCCGCGTTTCTCAGGACGGGATTTGATCGCCTTGTCTTTCTCGCCCAGCGGTACACTGACGCTGAAAACGGTACCGCTGCCTGGCCATGAACGCACGTTGAGCGTGTGCTTAAGCATTCGGGCAATACGCTCAGTGATTGCCAGACCCAGACCTAAGCCGTCGACCTGTGAGTGTTTCGGGTTATCGATGCGCCGGAACTCTTCGAACACCTCGCCAAGTTTATCTTCTGGTATGCCTACGCCGGTATCCCAGACTTCAATACGCAGGTTGTTGCCCCGGCGGCGACAGCCCAGCAAAATTGTTCCTTGCTGGGTATAGCGGATCGCATTGGACAGGAAATTCTGCAATATCCGGCGCAACAGTTGTTGGTCGGAGTGCACTACCTGGCTGCATTTGACGTTGTGGAACTGTAACTGTTTTTCATCAGCCAGGGCGGTGAATTCCGCGTTAAGGTTGTCAAACATCGCGTCGATACTGAAGTGGCTTAAGTTGGGCTCAAGTGCGCCGGCATCAAGCTTAGATATGTCGAGAATGGTTGTTATCAATCCTTCTGCCGCTTTCAGTGAGCCGTCCAGGTTATCTACCAGTTGTTCTGTCTCTGAAGTGTGCCGCTGTTGTGCCAGGGCTGAGGTGAACAGGCGGGCGGCGTTAAGGGGTTGTAACAGGTCGTGACTGGCTGCTGCAAGGAATCGGGTTTTGCCCAGGTTGGCGGCTTCAGCGTCGGCTTTTGCCTGGCGTAACTCATCCTCTATCAGGGCTCTGATAGTATTTTCTTTGCGTAGCTCTTTGTTGACTACAGATAGTGTATGGGTTCGTTCCCGTACCCGTTGTTCCAGGTTTTCGTTGGTTTCCTGCAGGGCGACTTCTGCTATGCGACGTTCGGTAATGTCCTGGTACAGGGTGAAATAGCCCAGCATTTCACCCGCTTCGTTGGTGTGTGGGATGTAGGTGACTTCGGCATAACGGACAGAGCCATCCGGCGTGGGAAGCTCTGTTTCAAAGCGTTGCCGTTCGCCCTGGATGACTTTGCTGATGTATGGGCTGCGCTTATCGTAATCTTCCTGTGACAGAACGGTAACGCAGGGCGTACCGGCTATGGTGTGACGGTCTACGCCAAAGGTGTTGGCGTAGGCCTTATTAACAAACAGGTAGTTACGATTGATGTCGAGGAAGGCGATCAGGACCGGCACGTTATCGGTGTAGTTTCGGACATTCTGCTCGCTCTCTCGCAGAGCTTCCTGGACTTGTTTGTGCTCTGTTATATCCATGTAGGTATTAACAAAGCCGCCGTTGGGCATTTTGTTGCCACGTACTTCCAGCACCGTACCGTCCTGACGGTGGCGCTCGTATGAGTGGCGTTTGCCCGCGCGTAATACGTTGACCCGTTTGCGTACCTGATCGTCAACCGGACCTGAGCCGTACTCGCCTTTGGCTGCGTTGTAGCGGAACACTTCTTCAATCGGCCGGCCAACACAGATCAGGCCATCCGGATAGTCAAACATCTCGACATAGCGCCGGTTCCAGGCGACCAGGCGCATCTGCTGATCGACTACGCTGATACCCATAGTGATGTTTTCGATGGTTGATTGCAGCAGTGATCGGTTGAATCGCAGAGCCTGTGATGCTTCATCGACGATAGTTACCACGTCGCCGATCTGCATATCTTTGCCGCGCAGTGTCGAGGCCAGTACTATCCGGGCAGAGGATGCGCCGATGACACCGGCCAGCAGACGTTCGGTGAACTGAATCATTTCCGGGCTGGCACGGTCGCCAGATAGTGGTGGATCGATTCCCGCTTTCAGGGCGAAGCCGGTAAAGGCGTGCTGGGTCCGGCTGATACCAAGGAAGCGCTCGGTCAGGATCTGCAGGTCGCCGACGGTGGCGTGACTGAACACCCGGGAGGGTTCTGAAAGGTCTTTGTTGTAGACATCAACAAAAGCGCTTGCCTGAATCCGGTCCACCAAACGGGGTGAGGTGTAGCGGGAGATGAAGAAGTAAAGCAGAGCGTTGACGCTGACGCTCCAAAAGGCACCGTGGCTGAGCGGATCGAGACCGCTGAGGCCGAATAACTGCATCGGTTTAAGTTCCGGATAGCCGAACAGACCGGTCTCAATAAATCCGGAAGGGATTAGCCCTGCGCTGGCCATGGTTGGCAAAACCAGGGTGTAAAACCAAAGAATAAATCCGGCACTGAGTCCGGCCAGCATGCCGTAGCGGGAACCTGTTTTCCAGTATACCCCGCCGATGATGCCTGGCAGGAACTGTGCCGATGCGACAAAGGCCAGCAGGCCAAATGAAGCCAGGGTGCTCTGGTCACCCAGGATACGATAGTAAAAGTAGGCCATTATCATCAGGCAGATGATGGTGATGCGGCGAACTTTTAACAGCAGTGCGCCCAGGTCTTTGTTTTTCGAAAGTTTGAGCCATGAGATGCGAAACAGCAGTGGCATTACAATGTCGTTACAGACCATTGTTGCCAGCGTGATTGAAGCGACGATTACCATGCTGGTGGCTGCTGACAAACCGCCGATAAAGGCGAATGTCGCCAGGTCTTTATGTCCGGACTGGAGTGGCAGCATCAGCACGAAAGTATCGGCATTGGTCTGGCTGGGGTCGAACGAAGCCATACCCGCAGTGGCGAGTGGTAGCACGAACAGCGCCAGCAGGATCATGTAAAGAGGAAACATCCAGCGGGCGGTTTTCAGGTTGTTGACGTCGGTGTTCTCGACGATTGTTACGTGAAACTGACGTGGTAGACAGAGGATAGCTGCGCATGCCAGCAGAATCTCTGTGATAAAACTGTCACCCAGCGAGTTGCTGAAGTTTTTGTTGTAGCTGAGCTGATTACTGATGTTGAAAATGAGATCGTCAACGCCGTCAAATATTTCAAAGGTAACCAGTAATCCCACCGCCAGAAAAGCGGTGAGTTTGACTATGGATTCGAAGGCAACCGCTAATACCATGCCTTCATGGTGCTCTGTTGCATCGATATGCCGGGTGCCGAACAGGATGGCAAACACGGCCATCAGCAGGGCGACGAATAGTGCAGTATCGCTACCTTTGCTCATCGCCTCAGTTACGCCGGGAGCGATAGTGTCATAACTGATGGCGACCGCCTTAAGCTGCATTGCGATATAGGGGATGGTACCAAATACCGCAATGATCGTTACCAGAACTGCGAGAGCCTGGCTTTTGCCATAACGGGAGGATATAAAGTCGGCTATAGACGTGGTGTTTTGCTGCTTGCTGACCAGGATGATTTTTTCAATGATCCGCCAGCCGAAGATGAACACGATGGCGGGGCCAAGATAGGTTGCAAGAAATTCCCAGCCGGTAACTGAAGCCCGGCCAACGGCGCCATAAAAGGTCCAGGATGAGCAATAAATCGCCAGTGACAGGGAGTAGATGACCGGATTGCCGGCATAGGAGCGGCCTTTAGCACTGCGATCACCGAAATAAGCGATGGCAAATAAAAGGCCAACATAAGCCAGGGATATCAGGATTATTGAACCGCCGGAAAGCATCGTGTGGTCTACTCGCTTAAATCGAAGTTAAAAAACAGTGTAACCGATCTTGCATATAAGCCCCCTCAACGCAGTTCGTATTGAAAGCAACGTTGGCCCAAAACAAAACCGAAGCCTGCCGAAAATGCCAGAGAGATTCTGATTCTTGAGCCGCCGGAAAGCGTTCGGTGGTCTGTCCGCTATAACTAAAGTCGAAAAGTAAGTGTAACCGATCTTTGCGGGCCACCCAATTGCTCTTATACCTTTGTCTAGCGCTTTGAGTTTTAAAGATTTTTTAATATTGGCTGGAGCCTGCGTGAACTCTGGGATAGGGCTGTTTCGTTGGCTTTACGTTTGTTCTGATCAGACCAAAGTAGGGGCTTTGTTTGCTATGCCAGTTTGTTAAATTCTAATGGTCCACAACTTTTACTTAATCTAATAACAAAAAAATAAGGATGGTGCCGATGTCTACTAATGACAACGCTCAGGCCTATTGGTCCGAAAACCTGCGCATTATCATTACGTACCTGTCTATCTGGTTCGTAGTCTCATATGTGTGCGGTATCCTGCTGGTTGACCAGCTCGACGCAATTCCGTTTTTCGGTTTCCCACTGGGTTTCTGGATCGATCAGCAAGGGTCTATTTTTATCTACGTTGCTCTGATCTGGGCTTATGTAGTTAGCATGAATAAACTCGATGAAAAATACGACGTTCACGAATAACAATAACAATAATTAATTATAGGACGGCATAATTATGAGTCTTGATTTACTTACTTACCTGTTTATAGGGGGCTCTTTCGCACTCTATATCGGTATCGCAATCTGGGCCCGTGCAGGGTCAACTAAAGAGTTCTACGTTGCTGGTGGTGGTGTGCACCCGATCGCAAACGGTATGGCAACTGCAGCTGACTGGATGTCTGCGGCTTCCTTCATCTCCCTGGCGGGTCTGGTATCTTTCATCGGTCGTGATGGTAGTGCTTACCTGATGGGCTGGACCGGCGGTTACGTGCTGCTGGCAATGCTGCTGGCGCCTTACCTGCGTAAGTTTGGTAAGTTTACCGTGCCGGACTTTGTTGGTGACCGTTTCTACTCTAAAACAGCGCGGCTTATCGCGATTATCTGTACTATCGTTATCTCCTTCACGTATGTGGCAGGTCAGATGCGTGGTGTAGGTATCGTATTCTCCCGCTACCTGCATGTTGACATCAATACTGGTGTAATCATCGGTATGGCGATCGTATTCTTCTATGCTGTACTGGGTGGTATGAAAGGTATCACTTATACACAGGTTGCTCAGTACTGCGTACTGATCCTGGCGTTCATGGTACCGGCATTCTTCATGTCTATGCAGATTACTGGTCACTTCCTGCCACAGGTTGGTCTGGGTGCGACGCTTGATACAGGTATGTCAGTTCTGGCTACGCTGGATCAGCTGTCTGTTGACCTTGGTTTTGCTGAGTATACCGCCGGTAAGAAATCGACTATCGATATCTTCTGTCTGACAGCTGCGCTGATGGCCGGTACTGCAGGTCTGCCACACGTTATCGTACGTTTCTTCACTGTGCCTCGTGTAAAAGACGCGCGTACTTCTGCTGGTTGGGCGCTGATCTTCATCGCTATCCTGTATACATCAGTACCAGGTGTTGCTGGTTTCGGTCGGGTTAACCTGATTCAGACTGTTAACGGTGCGGATAACGCTGGTACTGAATATGCAGCAATGCCTCAGTGGTTCAAGAACTGGGAAAATGCGGGTCTGCTGGGCTGGCACGATTACAATGGCGATGGCAAGGTTCAGTATGCTGCCGGCGCTGCGTTTGACGGTGCTAAAGGTAAGCCTGCGTTTGATGGCGATGCCCGTGGCGAACATGGTGAGCGTGCGGTAACTAACGCTAAAGCTAACCCTGTTGCTGTTAATGGTGCTCCATATGCCAACGAGGTGTACGTTGACCGTGACATCATGGTACTGGCTAACCCTGAGATCGCTCAGCTGCCAAACTGGGTAATTGCCCTGGTCGCTGCTGGTGCGGTTGCTGCGGCACTGTCTACTGCGGCAGGTCTGCTGCTGGTAATCTCTACCGCGATTGCGCATGACTTGATGAAGACAATTATCAATCCGAAAATTACCGAGAAACAGGAGTTGATGTATGCACGTCTGGCTGCGATCGTGGCTATCTGTATCGCCGGTTACTTCGGTATCAATCCGCCTGGATTCGTGGCGCAGGTAGTGGCACTGGCCTTTGGTCTGGCTTCTTCCTCCGTATTCCCGGTTATTGTGATGGGTATCTTCAACAAGCGCATGAACAAAGAAGGTGCTATTGCCGGTATGGTTGTAGGTCTGGGTTCCACTATGGCTTACATGATTTACTTCACCTTCATGGGCGGCGATAAAGCTGACCTGTTCCTGGGTATCTCTACCGGTGGCTTCGGTGCTATTGGTATGATCCTGAACTTCATCGTGGCATACGTTGTTTCAATGATGACTCCTCCTCCGCCAGCGGAGATCCAGGAGCTTGTTGAGAAAATCCGTGTACCACGTGGTGCGGGTACAGCTCACGCTCACTAAGATCTGAAAGGATCTGGCTAAATGTAAGGCGCGTCAGCTAAGGTTGGCGCGCCTTTTTGTTTGTCAGATGGATGTCGTTCTGGTTTAGTTAATACAGAAACAGAAAATAGATGTTCTGGCTTTGATTGGTTAAAGCTTCGGTTTAAAGGGTTGGTTACAGACTCTTTATGCAGAGACTTTAGATGGTGCTTATGGCCCTTAAGGAGAGAGATTCATGCCTTCTTCGTTCAAAATGGAAAATATGCCATTCAGCCTGCTGGATGAGCAGGAACAGAATCAGCTGCGCGCCAGCCTGGATATTGGTTATTACCAGGCCGGTGAAACATTGCTTGCCGCCGGTGATGTGCCTGAAGGTGTTTACGTAATACTTAAAGGGCAGGTTGGTGAGAGTGATGTAGTCGTGTCCGATGATGAGGAAGACCGGCATGAACATGTGTTTGTGCATTACACCAATGAAGATTATTTCGGTGCCTGGTCGGCTATTCGGGGTAAGGCGATCCATAACTTCATCGCTGAAGAGGAGACTATTTGCCATATATTGCCAACTAAAACTTTGTTGGATCTGTCGGCCAGCAATAGTCGTTTTGCCGACTACTTCCAGCAGAGCCTTTCTGCCAAGACTGAGATACAGGCTCAGGAAGGCGGCGATCAGGATATGGCCGAATTCATGCTGGCACAGATTAAAGACGGTGTGATCCGAGAGCCGTTGATAGTGCTGGAAGGGACTACTATCTATGAAGCAACTCTGATGATGCGTGAAAAGCATGCTGATTGTGTGCTGGTTAAGCGGGGAAATCGTTACGGTATGGTAACTGGAACGGACCTGCTGGATGCCGTGGTTATCAACAAGCTCGAATTGACTTCTGATGTGGCTGAGATCGCCAGTTATCGCCTGATCTCAACGACCTCAGATGATTACCTGTTTAATGCACTGATTACGATGACCCAACAGCATATTGAGCGGGTTGTGGTAATGGATGATAACCAGCTGGCCGGCGTTGTTGAGCTGACCGATGTGTTGAGTTATTTTTCCAGTCATTCCCATGTTATCGGCTTACGTATTGAGCGGGCCAAGACGATTGAAGATCTGTACGAGGCTGCTCATGGCCTGAATGATCTGATCAAGGCTCTGGTAACTCATGGCGTTAAAGCCCGCTTTGCTATGGATCTGATCGCGGCAATGAATGGGCGGGTTATCGCTAAACTATTCGATCTGATCGTACCAGTGGATATGCAGCCCCATGTTTGCCTGGTCGTGATGGGTAGTGAGGGGCGTGGGGAGCAGGTTATTAAGACCGACCAGGATAATGCGCTGATCTATCGTGATGGTCTGATCTGGCCGGAGATGCAGGAGACGATGAATAAGTTCAGTGAAACGCTTATCTCGTTTGGCTTTCCGAAATGTCCGGGCGATATTATGGTTTCTAACCCGGCCTGGGTTAAGTCTATCGGGGACTGGACGCAGCAGCTGAGTGACTGGTCATACCGGTGCGAGGGTGAGGCGCAGATGAATCTGGCGATTGCTGTTGATGCACACCCGGTGGCCGGTAATCACGCTTTGTTCAAAACGTCCCGGAACTGGTTTCTGCGGCACCTGCAGGATAATGATGTTTTCTTCTCACATTTTGCCAAGGCGTCGCTGGAGTTTGATACCCCGCTGACCTTCTTCGGTAACCTGAAGGAGAAGGGTGAGCTGGATGTTAAGAAGGGCGGAATTTTCCCTATTGTGCACGGTATTCGTACCATGGCGTTGCAGTATAAAATTCTGGAAACAAATACCTTCAAGCGGATAGAGGCTTTGGTGGAGCTGGGGCAGATGAAAGAGGAACATGGCAGGGAGATGGCAGAGGCTCTGGCGCTGTTTATTCAGACCCGTTTGCGCCAGCAGGTAAAAAGAATTGATGACTCAGCTGATGGCGTAGACCAAACGCCTAATACCATTGAGTTGGCAAATCTGGATAAAATGGAGCGTGACTTGTTGCGTGATGGTCTGCATATAGTCAAAGGATTTAAAAAGCACCTGTCACTCAGGTATCACCTGGGAGGATAAGCCGGAATATGATTATTCCCAGATCGATAAGAAGAATGAAAGAGCGTATGGACCATAAGACGGGTCCATACGCGCACCTGTTTGAACCTTACGACGGTGATGAGGTTGTATCGCTGGACTGTGAAACGACCAGTCTGAATGTAAAAGAGGGCGAAATTTTATCTATCGGCGCTGTAAAGATAAAAGGGCGCAAGGTGATGACCAGTGAACGGCTGGATATCAAGTTGAAACCACCGAAAAGCCTGACAGGTGATTCGATTAAGATCCATAAGATTCGAGCCGCGGATCTGGTGGATGGTGTATACATGGATGAAGCGCTTGAGAAAGTGCTGGAGTTCGTGGGTAATCGCCCGATTCTCGGCTACTACGTCAACTACGATATCCGGATGCTGGAGAAGTACCTGCGACCCCGCTATGGATTTGGATTGCCGGGTAAGGCGATTGAGTTGTCCCATGTTTATCATGACATTATTAAGTGGCGACATGTCGGCGGCGATGTTGATCTGCGTTTTGATACGATCTCTCAGAATCTCGATATTCCAATGCTGGAGCGGCATACCGCATTAGGTGATGCGATTACGGTAGCGCTGATGTATGTCCGACTACAGCATGGCTCACCGCCTAAGGCGAACTGATAACGATAGAGCGTCAAAAAATAAGCGAGCCACTGGCTCGCTTTTTGCATTATATATTATGAAGATTGTTTTTTGACGTTGTAGTGTGACGTTTTATTGGCGAAAGCGGTGGTTTTAATGCTTGCGATGCCTGAGACCTTACTTATAATGTCAATATAATGCCGTTTTGGGGTGGTTATGATTGAGAGAACTGACATTAATTCTGTGCTGGAGCAGATGCGTTCGCTTCAGGCGCAGGCTCAGCAGGGCTCAACGCAGCAAGGTGTCAATCAGTCTGTAGCGATCAATAAGGGCTCAGACGCGCCGGATTTTGGCGAGATGCTGAAAGGTGCCGTTGATAGCGTTAATGAAACTCAGGGTGAGGCCAAGGCTCTGGCAACGGCGTTTGAGCGTGGTGATGCTGGCGTAGATCTGCATCAGGTGATGATCAGTATGCAGAAAGCATCCGTTTCGTTTCAAGCGATGACCCAGGTACGGAACCGTATGGTAACCGCCTATGAAGATATTATGAAAATGCCGATCTGATCGGTGGCTTTTGATTAGTACGGTTTTTCGATTGATTCAACTTTTTATTGGTAAAGACAGATATTCATGATTCGACAGGTGTCCGACTAAATGGATAACGCAACTATGCAAGCAGGAACCGGAAGTGGCGGTGGTCCCGTAACTTTTGGTTTTAACCGCTTAGGGCTTGTGCGTCAGCTGGGGCTGATGGTGGGGCTTGCTGCCACTATCGCCATCGGCTTTGCTGTTGTGCTCTGGTCTCAGGAACCCGATTATCGGGTGCTTTACAATAATGTTGCATTCGCCGACGCCAACGAAATAATTGAGCAGCTACAATTTAATAATATCCCCTATAAATTTGATGCCAGTGGTCGGGCCATTCTGGTGCCTGATGAAAAATTGCATCAGGCGCGATTGCGGTTGGCTGCGGAAGGTTTTACTGGCGACAATACCGTCGGTTTTGAGCTGCTCGATAAGGAGCAGGGCTTAGGTACCAGTCAGTTTATGGAAAATGCCCGCTATCGCAGGGGGCTGGAAGGTGAGTTAGCGCGGACGATTACCAGTATGATCGCGATACGTAAGGCGCGGGTTCATCTGGCTTTGCCTAAGCAGTCAGTATTCGTTCGTGATCAGCGTAAACCGACCGCCTCGGTCTTTCTTGAGCTTCTTGCAGGTCGCAGGCTGGAGCAGAATCAGGTAGCCGCAATCGCTAATCTGGTGGCTTCGAGTATTCCGCAGCTTGCCAGCGACGATGTTACCGTGGTCGATCAGAAAGGCCGTTTGCTGAATACCCGTGAAGCTGATGTCGATGTAGTGCTGGCGGCAAAGCAGCTCGAGTATACCCGCAAAGTAGAAGAGACTATGCTTAACCGGGTCAACAGTATACTGCAGCCGGTATTGGGGCTGGGTAGGTTCCGGGCTGAGGTTTCCACCGATATTGATTTCACCTCGGTTGAGCAGACCGATGAGATTTATAATCCTGAACTGCCTTCTCTGCGCAGTGAGCAAGTCCTTGATGAAAGTACTACGGGTCAGAATAAAGCGTCGGGTGTACCCGGAGCCTTATCTAATCAACCCCCCGGAGCCAGCTCTGTACCTGAAACGACTGCTGACGGTCTGGATGCTGCAGGGGAGGGGGTTCTTGCGCGTCAGGGCGGGCCGAAGAGTGCTCGTTCGCAGGCGACCCGAAATTATGAACTGGACCGCTCTATCAGCTATACCCGGCATCAGATGGGACAGGTAAGGCGTCTGTCCGTCGCAGTCGTGGTTGATGATCTTTCGACAGTTAATTCGGACAGCGGCGAGGTTACCCGAACACCCTGGAGCCAGAATGAGTTAGATCGTTTAACAATCCTGGTACGTGATGCGGTCGGTTTTTCTGCCGCCCGTGGTGATAGTGTTAACGTAGTGAACTCTCCTTTTGCAGTACCTGAAGCTTTTGTTGAAGAGGAAGTTCCTATCTGGCAGCAGGAATGGGTCTGGGATATCGCAAAACAGGTATTGGCGGGGCTGTTTGTGCTGATATTGGTGTTTGGTATTCTGCGACCGATTATGAAAAATCTGGCCGGTGCGGCGGCTCAAAGTACCGATAAAGACGCTGCTGAAGGTGAAGCTGGCGGTATTGGGGCAGAGCTTGAATCCCTTGAAATGGCGGATATTTCTAAGGATCAGGTGACCTTTAGTGGCATCGATAATGCGTTGGCACCGACCCCGAATGAAACCTATGAGTACCAGTTGAATGCTATACGTAGCATGATCGCTGAAGATCCGGCCAAAGTGGCTCAGGCGATTCGTCAGTGGGTGGTTGAAAATGAATGATCAGGTAGAGTCTTCTGTAGAACTGACCAATATCCAGAAAGCGGCGGTACTGCTGATTTCGTTGGGTGAGAATGATGCGGCTGAAGTGTTGCGTTATCTTGGCCAGAAAGAGGTGCAGCAGATCGGTCTGAGTATGAGTAATCTGGATAATATTCCTCAGTCCACGGTTGAATCGGTAATGGTCGATTTTATGGAGTCGATTAGCGACCAGACCAGTATCGGTATCAATAATGATCTTTATATCAAGGAGATGCTGAATCAGGCGTTGGGTAATGAAAAGGCTCAGTCGTTGGTCGATCGTATCCTGATGACAACGAATACCTCGGGTCTGGAGACGCTGAAGTGGATGGAGTCGCGTCAGGTTGCCGATATTATCCGCTATGAGCATCCGCAGATTCAGGCGGTGGTGCTGGCTTATCTTGATCCCGATCAGGCCGCCCATATATTGCAGCGTTTTGATGAAAATGTACGCCTTGAAATTATGATGCGAATCACCTCTCTGGATCAGATTCAGCCGTCAGCATTGCAGGAATTGAACGACATTCTGGAAGCTCAGTTTACTGGTGCCGGTAGCCAGGCAGCCAGCCTTGGAGGTCTTAAGACCGCAGCAAATATTATGAACTTTGCTGATAGTAGTGTTGAGCAGGAGTTGATGGAGAAGATTAAAGAGGTTGATGAAGCGCTCAGCGATCAGATCTCCGAAATGATGTTTGTATTTGATAATCTGGCGGATGTGGAAGATCGGGGTATTCAGGTTATTCTTCGTGAAATTAACACCGAGGTTCTGATAGTAGCCCTTAAGGGTGCTGATACCTTCTTGCAGGAAAAAGTTTTCAAGAATATGTCGAAGCGGGCGGCAGAGTTGCTGCGTGATGATCTTGAGGCTAAAGGTCCGGTACGGGTAAGTGAAGTTGAAGATGCTCAGAAAGAGATTCTTTCTGTGGCTCGCCGTCTGGCTGATGAAGGTGAAATCATGCTCGGCGGTGGTGGCGAAGAGATGTTGTAATAGTGATGAAAGCGGTCGATAAGTCGGTTATCCGGATTCGGGCTGAAGATGCCAGGGCTGCAGCGTTGTGGACGCTTCCTGTGGTGAAAAGTGCGCATGTCGTGGGTCTGCAGGAGAAAGCCGAGGCCTTTGAGCCGGTCACTGTCGAAGATGAGATTGTTGCCGAAAAGGTGACGGTCTCCGAACTAGAAAAAATTCGCGAAGATGCCTATCAGGAGGGGTTGGCTCAGGGGCGTAAGGATGGTCTTGCCCAAGGGGTGGAAGAAGGTCGCGAAAAGGGGCTGCAGGACGGTCTGCTTGCCGGTCAGCAGCAGTTAGATCAGCGCTTACAATCTCTGGCTGAGGTTTTTAGTGAGTTGGAACAGCCGTTGCAAAAACTGGATGTTCAGATTGAAAATCTTGTTGTCGATCTGGTACTTGAGTTAAGCCGGGCTGTAGTTGAGCATGAGTTGACAGTTGCACCTGAAGCTATCGCTGGCGCAGTTTCTGATGCGGTTGCCCAATTGCCCCATGGCTCTTCAGAGGTTCGTATCAAGGTTAATCCAGAGAACGTCGCCAGCCTTTCTGAGCTGGTCGCCGAGCATGAGCGCTGGGTTCTGGTTGAGGATGTCTCACTGTTGCCGGGTGGCTGTAAGGTCTCAACCAGTAATACGCTGGTCGACAACTCTGTCGAAAGTCGTTTCGAAGCGGTCGCAAAGCAGTTATTACACGCCCTGGCTCAGCCTCCGGTGGATGGTTCTTCAGATGAGCAATAAGCGTCTTTTAGATCGCTTGTCCCGCCTTAAAAGTCTGCAATACTCGGTTCCCGCGCCAGTCGCTCAGGGCCAGATAACCCGTCTTATAGGTCTTACCCTTGAAGCTGTTGGTATTAAAGCTTCTATGGGTGAGTACTGCATGATCTATCCGGATAAAGGTGATCCTGTGGAGGCCGAGGTGGTTGGTTTTTCCGGTGATCGAATCTATCTTATGCCGATCGATCTTGTCGAAGGATTGTCGCCGGGAGCGTTGGTTCGACCTATAGCCGGTGGTGGTGATGTGCAGGTTGGTTTTGAGCTGTTGGGCAGGGTAGTCAGCGGGGTTGGTCAGCCGCTTGACGGCAAAGGTGAGCTGGGTTGTGAGCAAAGTGTGTCGTTGCAGGGGCGTGCAATCAACCCTTTAAGCCGGCAGCCTATCAATCAGACGCTGGATGTCGGTATCCGGGCAATAAATTCTCTGTTGAGTGTTGGGCGTGGTCAGCGTCTGGGATTGTTTGCCGGAAGTGGTGTCGGCAAGAGTGTTCTATTGGGCATGATGACCCGCTTTACTGAGGCCGACATTATCGTGGTTGGTCTGATTGGTGAGCGGGGACGGGAAGTAAGAGAATTTATCGATCATAGCCTGGGCGCTGAGGGTATGGCGCGTTCGGTGGTGGTTGCATCGCCAGCCGATGAATCACCGTTAATGCGGTTGCGGGCTGCGCAGCTGGCAACACGGCTGGCTGAGTACTTCAGGGAGCAGGGCAAGAATGTTCTGCTGCTGATGGATTCGCTGACCCGTTACGCTCAGGCGCAACGGGAGATCGCCTTAGCAGTGGGCGAGCCGCCGGCCACTAAAGGCTACCCACCATCGGTATTTGCCAAGTTGCCCAAGTTGGTTGAGCGAGCCGGTAATGGTGATCATGGCAGCGGCTCTGTTACCGCTTTCTATACGGTGCTGACAGAAGGTGATGATCAGCAGGATCCGATTGCTGATTCAGCCCGGGCTATTTTGGATGGCCATATAGTGTTGTCCCGAAATCTGGCTGAGCGGGGCCATTACCCTGCAATCGATATTGAACAGTCGATCAGCAGGGCGATGCCGCAAATCGTCGGTGCAGATCATCTGCAGGCGGCGATGGCCTTCAAGAAGCTATACTCAAAATACCAGCAAAATAGCGATCTGATCTCGGTGGGGGCCTACGTGCGGGGTAGCGATGTAGAGACTGATTTTGCCATCGAGCGGATGCCGTTGATGAATGCCTTCCTGCAGCAGGGGTTGGATGAATCTTATCAGTTTCAGAAGAGCCTTACCGATCTGGCGTTAGTGTTGACGCCGAATCCTGCAGGTACGCAGCAGGCCGCCCAGCAGCAGATCCAGATGGGGTAGTGACTAATGGCTAAGCGTTCAAAACGATTGCAAGTAGTCCTGGATCTGGCCGAGCGAAAGCGTAAACAAGCCGACCAATTACTGGCTGAAGCGCAGAATAGGGTGCTTCAGGATCAGCAAACGCTGGAACAGTTGCAGCAGTATTACAGTGAGTATGCGAATAACTTTTATGCCGACGGTGCTGCGGGTGTGAGTGTTTCTCAGTTGCATACCCATCAGGCATTTATGCATAAGCTGCGCCAGGCAATAGCTCAGCAGCAGCAAGCCCGACAGATTAATGAGGACCAGTTGGCGCGGGTTAAGGAGCACTGGCAGTCTGTTTACGGTCATTTCAAGGCGATCGATTCACTGGTGGAAAAAGCCCGTGATGAAGAGCGTATCCAGGAAGAAAAATCGCAGCAGAAACAACTCGATGAGCGATCGCAGCTGATCAGGCCCCCTTATATCTGATTCATATTCGTGTTGTTCGGCTTGAGTATCCGATTGTCGGTATATTGACGCTTTTTATGTGGCCGCTGTTTTTTATCCGATTGGCACTTTTTATGCAGTAGTCTAGGTAATAGGTAATCTGCACTTGGAGTGCTGCATGAATCAATCTTTGCCGGTTTCAGCCGGAATCGGATCTTTATTAAGCCCTGGTAATGGTGCGGGTCGCCCGGATGGTGCGGCTGTAACACAGCCTGATATCGCTGGCTTTGACTCCGTGATGGGGCATGCTGCGGCACAGAGTGAAGCCAAGCCTCAGTCAGGGGAGGTTTCATCAAAGGTTGGCGACGGAGAAGGTTTGCCGGTCAGAGGCGATTCTTTGCCGGAGAGTAATATGGCAGAGGTTGTTTCGACGGCGGCCGTTGAGCCGGGGCGATCTGTAGCAAGCGAGGCTGAATCGATAGTTCAGAATGTTGCGGCAACGGTCGCCCAGATCAGTGGTTTTCGGGAGGCTGACCTTGGTGTTAGCGGTGGGATACTGCGATCCGCTGCTGAAACTCCAGCTGCTCTGGCGGTGCAGGAGCGTATTGCTGCGCTTGCATTATCTGAGGTTGTGGATAAGACAAGGAGGGGGGCAGGTGATGGTACTCCTTTGGCTGCTGAGAGTTTGGCGGCAGACTCTGCTTTAGATAGCTCAGCCCTGAAAGGCGCTGTGTCGGCTGAGTCTGCATCACCCGTAGCTGGGTTAAATAGTCCACTTGATAAAGGCGCTGGGCAAAGGCAGTCTAGCCCCGCTGATACTGTTTCTCCAGAGTTGGCTGTCCGGCGAGTAGCAGAGGCTTTCAGGCATTCTGAGAGCAGTGCTGCCGTAAAACCAGGTGCAACCGGTCAGACCGCAGGTGTTGAGCAATCTGTTGTTGATCCTGTAATGCCGTCTGCAACCGCTCATGAAGAGGCATTGTTAGCGGCGGTGCAGCGGGGTAATGAGCAGCTGGCCGGGCAATCGCAGCAGGTTGCTGCTATCGATACTGTTGCTGAGAATATTCCCGGAGCCGCCGTAGGCAATGTTACTGCAGGGGGGCAGCAAGGCGGGAGGGATGTAGCTGCTGTTGTTGATTCTGTAGCGCCGCAGGTTAGTGTTATCGATGAGCAGGTTGCGTTTGTTGCTCAGCCGGAAGAGGCTCAGGCACAATCCCAGGCTGTGGGTCAGAATGTTGATCAGAGTAGAACAAGCGCTACAGATATTGCGCAGCCCTTGAGCCAGGGTACGGTTGTAGATGTAGCTCCTGTGGATACAGCAGTGCATCGTGATATTGCCGGGTGGGCTGCTATTGAACCCGACTCCCTGCAGCGCTCCGGTTCGAGTTCGCAGGCGTTGGAAAGCCGGTCAGCTGTTGTATCGTCTAATGTAGTGTCGACTAATGCAGCGTCGACTAATGCAGCGTCGACTGTCGCAGCCGATAGTAAACCATTGGGTGAAGATACTCATAGTCAGCCGGCATCACCAGTGTCTCAGAAGTTGGCGCCGGGCAGTCAGTCTGAGCAGGCGCTAAAACAAACCGGTGATGGCTTGATGGAGTCGGTGGCGAGTGAAGCTAATACTAAAAATCTGTCTAAAACCCAGGCTCTTGCGGAATCTTTTGCCGCGAGTCTGGCTAATAGTACCGAGCGTGCTGCTAAAGTGGCAACTGAACCCCAGGTCCCGACATTGCCAAATGGTGTTAAGCCCGGAATGCCGGCCTGGAATCAGGCCATTAATGAGCGGATTATGATGCTATCCTCCCAAAATGGGCGGTTTGTAGAGATTCAGCTTGATCCACCGGAGTTGGGTAGTTTGCAAGTGAAGCTGCAGCTGAAGAATGATCAGGTCAGCGTCGTCTTTAACACCCCTCATGGCAGTGTAAGGGAGGCTTTAGAGCAAGGTATGCCAAAGCTGCGGGAGATGTTTGAAGAGCAGGGCCTGAACCTGGCTGATTCATCTGTTGAAGATCAGGGGGCGGGGCAAAGTGGTGCCGACCAGGAGGGTGAGTCGCAACAGGCTGCGTCGAGTTATGGTGAGTTTGATAGCGGGTCTGCGGCTGAATCTGTTACGGGTGTTGAGCAGGCTTCTCTGTCGTTGGTGGATTATTATGCCTGATAATCTTGGCTGAACAGATCCTATCGCTTCTTCCGCTGTCGAATCAGTATGTTATATTAGCGGCATAGTTTTTTTCGAGTGCGGTTGTGCGCCCTGAGCGCTTTGCCAATGGAGCATTGGGTATGGCTGAAGATACTACTGCAGTTGATGCAGAAGAGGGTATGGAAGAGAAGAAGTCGGGAAAGCTGAAGCTTATCCTGATCATCGTTGTTGTTTTGTTGGTACTTGCGCTGGGGGGTGTCGGTGCGCTGCTGTTTTTAGGCGGTGATGATGAGTCTGCCGAACAAGCGGTTGCCGAACCTGCGCGGCCTGCGCAGGCGCTTTATACTAAGATACGAACCCTGGAGGGTAACCCTTCCTTTACGGTAAGCGTTCAAAGTAATGATGGGCGCACCCACTATCTGCAGGTTTATGTCGAGGCTAAATCTAGGGAAGATGAAGTCGTGGCTGCAATGACTAAGCATATGCCAAAAATCGTTGCCAAACTGAATCAGCTGTTTTCACGACAGACTCTGGCCATACTTCGTACCGCGGAAGGCAAAAAATCACTACAGCTGGCTGCGCAGCAGGAAGTTCAGGCTGTATTGCAGGAAAAAATAGGCAAGCCGGGTATCGAAAAAATACTCTTTACCGGCTTTATCATGCAGTGATGGGTAACAGGCTATGACGGTAAAAGACCTGCTTTCTCAGGATGAAATTGATGCATTACTGCACGGTGTTGACGATGGTGACGTTGAAACTGAGGAAGAGTTAGCCGAAGAAGAGGGCGAGATTCGGGTATATGACCTTGCCAGCCACGAACGGATAGTCCGTGGTAGGATGCCGACGCTGGAGATGATTAACGAGCGTTTTGCCCGTCATACCAGGATCAGCTTATTTAACCTGTTGCGCCGCAACGCTGATGTTTCCGTTGGCAGTGTGCAGATTATGAAGTATGGCGACTATATTCATACTTTGTATGTGCCGACCAGTATAAATCTGCTCCGGGTGTCGCCATTGCGGGGCACCGCGTTGCTGGTTATGGATGCCAAGCTGGTGTTTAAGCTGGTGGATAACTTTTATGGTGGCGATGGACGTCACGCCAAGATTGAAGGGCGGGAGTTCACCCCAACAGAAATTCGCCTGATTGAGCGCGTTATCGAGCAGTTTTTTGGTGACCTGGAAGAGTCCTGGGCGCCGGTCATGGCACTAAAGTTTGAAGTTAACGGCCACGAAGTAAATCCGGCTATGGCCAACGTCATTAACCCATCTGAGGTAGTCGTGGTGAGCTCGTTCCAGGTCGACCTCGAAGGTGGAACCGGTGAGTTTCATGTGACGATGCCTTACTCGATGCTGGAGCCGATCCGCGATCTGCTTGTTTCCGGATATCATCCTGCTGAAGAGGAGTTGGATGAGCGCTGGCTGGATTCGATGCGGCGTGAGGTTATGGTGGCGCCGATGGATATCTCGCTGAAGGTTGCCGAGCGAAAGATGACGCTGAGAGATGTGCTGGAATTTGAGCCTGGTGATATTATCCCGGTTGATATCCCGTCGGAATTGCCTTTGTCGATAAACCGGGTTCCGACTTTTTCCTGCAAACTGGGAACCTCCCGTGGCAATCTGGCGGTAAAGATTGTTGATCAGATAAAAGAACATAGAGATGAATAAGCGTGGTCACTCATGAGCGATGAAGAGATAGGTAGTCAGGATCAGGATGCGGCTGATGATTGGGGCGCTGCGATGGAAGAGCAAGCGCAGTCTGAGGCTGCGGGTCAGTCTGTCGGGCTGGATGAGCTAAGCGATGATGGAGCGCCGCTTAGCAACCCAAATCTCGATGTTATTCTGGATATTCCGGTTAAATTATCGATGGAAGTCGGGCGCACAGATATTGCTATCCGCAACTTATTGCAGCTGAATCAGGGGTCAGTCATTGAACTTGATCGTGTTGCTGGTGAGCCTCTGGATGTAATGGTCAACGGCACCCTGGTCGCCCATGGTGAAGTGGTGGTGGTCAATGACCGTTATGGTATACGCCTTACCGACGTGATCAGCCCGCAAGAACGCATAGATAAGCTGAGGTAGTGCTGTTGCATTACGTAGCTGGTTTTCTGGCGTCAGTTTCAGTTCTGTTTGCGCAGCCTTTATTTGCGGCTGTCGCGTCTTCCGCTGCGCCAGTAGTGGTAAAGCCTGCCTATGTTGAACCTTTTAATAGTGGTTCACTGATGCAGTTACTGTCAGGTTTGATTCTTGTTGTTACGCTGATTTTTGTACTGGCCTGGTTTTTAAAGCGCTTTACCGGCATGCCGGGACAGAACCGCGCGCTTAAAGTCGTCGCTTCCGTGCCTTTAGGTACCCGTGAAAAACTGGTTTTAGTCGAGGCCGGAAAAAAACAGCTGTTACTTGGAGTTGCGCCTGGGCGGGTTAATCTGATTGAAAGTTATGATGAGCCTCTGATTGAGTCGGCTGGGCAGGGTGGTGAATTTGCTGCACGCTTGCAGCAGGTGTTGAACAGGAAGGATGCCGAGTGAAGCCGCAGGGTCTGATTAAGCATATGTTGCGTTTGTTACTGCTGATAGCCTCTTTGGCTCCGTCACTGGTACAAGCAGCAGACACGGGTATACCG
The DNA here is from genome assembly GCF_050870985.1 of Amphritea sp. HPY. Classification (NCBI taxonomy): domain Bacteria; kingdom Pseudomonadati; phylum Pseudomonadota; class Gammaproteobacteria; order Oceanospirillales; family Oceanospirillaceae; genus Amphritea; species Amphritea sp. HPY. Next base: position 4,932,370 of record NZ_CP194015.1, read on the forward strand.
GCGGTAACCCTCACCACGAATCCCGATGGTAGTGCTGATTACAGTGTAACGATCCAGATTCTTGCGCTGATGACCATGCTGACATTCCTGCCGGCGGTCATGATGATGATGACCTCTTTTGCGAGGATTATTATCGTTTTCGCCATTTTACGGCAGGCGTTGGGTTTGCAGCAGACGCCGTCTAACCAGATTATGGTAGGCCTGTCGCTGTTTCTGACGTTGTTTATTATGTCGCCGGTGCTGGATCGGGTGAATGAGACGGCGGTGCAACCCTATCTCGATGAGCAGGTTACCTCGCTTGAGGCGGTACAGGCTGCGAGTATACCTTTTCGTGAATTCATGCTGGCGCAGACCCGCGAAAATGATCTTAACCTGTTTATGGATATCTCGCGTACGCCTGCGGTTGAGACGCCCGAAGATATTCCGTTTACGGTGTTGGTGCCATCGTTTATCACCAGTGAGTTAAAAACTGCTTTTCAGATCGGCTTTATGCTGTTTATACCGTTTCTGGTTATCGACCTGGTAGTTGCCAGTGTGCTGATGGCGATGGGTATGATGATGCTGTCACCGGTTATTATCTCATTACCGTTTAAGATTATGTTATTTGTTTTGGTCGATGGCTGGGTTATGGTTGTCGGAACGCTAGCCAGCAGTTTTGTAGTCTGACGAGAGGTCGCTATGACACCTGAGATGGTACTTGACCTGTTTGCTGAAGCGCTCTTTCTGGTGGTGGTGCTGGTAGCCGTTATCGTGCTGCCATCGCTGGCGGTGGGTCTTGTGGTATCAATGTTTCAGGCGGCAACCCAGATTAATGAGCAAACGCTGAGTTTTCTGCCTCGTCTGCTGGTGACGCTGGCTACTATTATGATGGCCGGGCCCTGGATCCTGACCCGCTTGCTGGACCATTTCAATAATATCTTCGCCAATATACCTCTCTTGTTAGGGTGATTGGGTATGGAGTTTTCTTCACTACAGATTGAGCAGTGGGTGGCTCAGTTTCTGCTTCCTTTTTTTCGCATTGCGTCTTTCTTTATGGTTATTCCAATGGTCGGAACTCAGTTGGTACCGGCGCGTATCAGGATGGGGCTGGCATTGGCTATGACCGTAGTGTTAGTGCCTGTTCTGCCAGACATGCCTCCGGTTTACGGTATGTCACTCGATACTTATATTCTGATTGCTCAGCAGGTTCTTATTGGTACTGCATTGGGTTTTGTGGTGCAGGTTCTGTTTCAGGTCTTTGTTATGGGAGGGCAGCTGGTTTCATCGCAGATGGGTCTGGGTTTTGCCTCTGTCAGTGACCCCGCTAACGGTGTCTCGGTGGTGGTGCTGTCACAGTTCTATCTGACGATGGTTATGTTGCTGTTTCTGGCGTTCAATGGCCATCTTGTCTTGTTTGAAGCGCTGGCGCGAAGTTTCTATGTACTGCCGGTGGCTGATGGTGGAATGCCTGCTGCCGGTTTTCTGGCGTTGGCCCGCTCGGGTAGCTGGATGGTGGCCAGTGGCTTGTTAATGTCATTGCCCGCGGTGACCGCTTTGCTGGTAATTAACTTTGCCTTTGGTGTGATGACTAAGGCAGCGCCGCAGCTGAATATTTTCGCTATCGGCTTTCCGTTTACTATGATGATGGGGTTGCTGATAACCTGGGCTAGTCTGGAAGGGTTTCTGGGGCAGTATCAGCGTTTTACTCAGCTGGCTTTTAATTACCTCGATTATATACTGGGCGTTGGAGGGCTGTAGATATGGCTGAAGATAGCGGCCAGGAAAAAACCGAAGAACCCACACCCAAACGGCTGCAAGACGCCAAAGATAAAGGCGATGTGGCCCGATCCAAAGAGCTGGCCACAACAGTTCTTTTGCTGGCTTCTGCTGCCGCTGCACTGATGTTTGGCGGTCAGGTGGCTGACGCCATGTCCGGCATGATGGAATATAATTTCAAACTCGATCGGCAGGCGGTCTTCGATAGTAATCTGATGTTTACCCATTTGGGGAATTCCCTGCGCGAAGCGTTCGCTTCCGTGGCGCTGTTTTTTCTTATTATGCTGGTGGCTGCAATCGTTGGGCCCCTTGGTCTGGGGGGGTGGAATCTTAGCCTTAAGGCGATGGCGCCAAAGTTCAGTCGCCTCGACCCTTTGGCGGGGCTGAAACGGATGTTTTCCCTGAAAGCGTTGCTTGAGCTGTTTAAGGCGCTGGCTAAGTTTCTGCTGATCGGATCGTTATCGTTTTTAGTACTTATCGGATCCAAGCACGCCTTGTTTGCTTTGGGGGCTCAGGATGTCATGCCGGCAATGTCCGCTGCGGTAGAATTAGTGATCTGGGCGTTCCTGATTATGAGCTCGACGTTGATTCTGATTGCGCTGATCGATGTGCCGTTCCAGATTTACGACTATACGAAAAAACTGAAAATGACGCTTCAGGAAGTCAAGGATGAGATGAAAAATACCGAAGGTAAGCCTGAGGTAAAAGGGCGGATTCGGCAGTTGCAGCGTGAGATATCTCAGCGCAAGATGATGAGCGCTATCCCGGAAGCCGATGTGGTGATAACTAACCCGACCCATTATGCGGTCGCACTTAAATATAATCAGGCGGGTGGTGGCGCGCCGATGCTGGTTGCTAAAGGTGCTGATTTTATCGCTCTGAAAATCCGGGAAGTCGCCAATGAGTATGATATTCCGGTGCTGTCTTCGCCGGCGCTGGCGAGGGCGATCTATCACTCGACAGAGTTGGAAGAAGAAATTCCGACCGGGCTGTTTAAAGCAGTCGCTGAAGTGCTGGCTTATGTGTTCCAGTTGAAGCGCCATCAGCAGCGCCAGGGCCCGGCTCCACGAGAGTTGGGGGGCGATATGGATATCCCGGAAGAATACCGTAAGGACGAATAGTTTTCAGCGGTCAGTATCTTACATCCGCCCCCTCCATTCTATCCTCTCGTTATTATTTGGCGGGATTCTTGCTGTATTTTCACCATAGTGGGTAAAGCGTCAAAAAATTGATGTTTTGTGACGCTTATTGGTGTTATTTTTGTTTTCAGAGAAAGTATATTTTTTATTGATGTTTTTTTGACGCTTTTGTTTCGATTTAAGGCGTTAATGGTCTAACCGAGCAGGTATTGAGTGGACAGAACCGCTATTTATAGTAGTGTGCGTAGCGCCAGCAGAGGGAATCTGGGTATCCCGATTTTGCTGCTGGTGGTGCTGGCGATGGTTACCCTGCCGATGCCGCCTTTCCTGCTGGACGTACTTTTTACGTTTAATATAGCGCTTACAATCGTGGTGCTGCTGGTTTGTGTCTATGCTATGCGGCCGCTTGATTTTGCGGTATTTCCCACTATTTTGCTGATCGCAACGCTGATGCGGTTGGCGCTGAATGTCGCTTCAACACGGGTTATATTGTTGCATGGTCACGAGGGTGGCGATGCTGCGGGTAAAGTGATCGAGGCGTTTGGTGAGGTCGTAATCGGCGGTAACTATGTCGTTGGTCTGGTGGTGTTTCTTATCCTTGTAATTATTAACTTCGTTGTAGTTACTAAAGGTGCAGGCCGTATTTCTGAAGTGAGCGCTCGCTTTACGCTTGATGCAATGCCAGGTAAGCAGATGGCTATTGATGCCGATCTTAATGCCGGACTGATCGGCCAGGATGAAGCAAAGCTGCGTCGTCAGGAGGTTACCCAGGAGGCTGATTTCTACGGCTCGATGGATGGTGCCAGCAAGTTTGTTCGTGGCGACGCGGTTGCCGGTATCCTGATCCTGGTGATAAATATTCTCGGTGGTCTGGGTATCGGCATGGTGCAGCATGACCTGTCATTTGATCTTGCAGCCCGTTATTACTCGTTGCTGACCATCGGTGATGGTCTGGTAGCGCAGATACCTTCATTACTGCTGTCGACAGCTGCGGCTATTATGGTTACCCGGGTGAATGCCTCCCATGACATGGGGAGTCAGATTATCGGTCAGTTGTTCGGTTCGCCAAAAGCTTTGGCGGTGGCTGGAGGGATCCTGTTCGTGATGGGCTCAATTCCCGGTATGCCCCATGTCGCGTTCCTCTCTCTGGCCATTGTTGCCGGGGTTGGCGCCTATTATATTCATCAGCGTAACCTCCAGATTGAGCAGAAACAGGCGGCACAGGCTGCTGAACAACCGAAACAACCGGCTCAGGAGCAGGATGTTAAAGAGCTGGACTGGGATGACGTCATGCCGGTGGATATGATCGGCCTTGAGGTGGGTTACCGGATGATCCCGATGGTGGATAAGCTCCAGGGTGGACAGCTGCTTAATCGGATTAAAGGCGTGCGGAAGAAGCTATCACAGGATCTTGGTTTTCTGGTACCTTCAGTGCATATCCGGGATAACCTTGATCTGCTGCCGGGGGCTTACCGGATTACGTTGATGGGGGTCGTGGTTGGTGAGGCAGAAGTGTATCCCGACCGGGAGCTGGCAATAAATCCGGGTCAGGTATTTGGTTCGCTGAATGGTATTGAGGTTAAGGATCCTGCTTTTGGTCTGGATGCGGTGTGGGTTGAGCAGAGTCAGAAAGAGCAGGCGCAGACCCTGGGCTATACCGTAGTCGATGCCGGAACTGTAGTGGCAACCCATCTGAATCAGATTCTGCAGGCTCACTCGCATGAGTTGTTAGGGCATGATGAAGTACAGAAGCTGCTGGATCTGCTGGCTAAAACGTCCCCAAAACTGGTAGAAGAGTTGGTTCCAAACAGGCTATCTGTGAGTACTATGTTGAAAGTGCTGCAGAATCTGTTAATGGAGCAGGTACCGATCAGGGATTTCAGAACAATTACCGAAGCGTTAGCTGATGGCGTTGCCCGGAGTCAGGATGCGGTGGCGTTGACTGCGGCGGTCAGAGTGGCGTTGTCGCGACTGATTGTACAGAACATTATTGGTTCAGAATCTGAGCTGCCTGTGATAACGCTTGATCCGCAGCTGGAACAGCTGTTGTTAGGCTCGGTACAGCAAGGTGAAGGTGGCGGTGAAGGTCTGGTTATTGAACCAGGCATGGCTGAAAAATTGCAGAACTCTCTGGCTGATGTGGCGCAACAGCAGGAGATTGCCGGGCGAGCTTCAGTGTTGCTGGTCGCGGCTCCGGTGAGACCGCTGCTGGCTAAGTTTGTACGTTATGGTGAACATCAGATCAGCGTACTTTCTTATCAGGAAATTCCGGAGAATAAGCGGGTAACGATTATTGCAACAGTGGGCGGTCAGGCAAATGGTTAACATAGCCATTAACCGGTTGATGAATAGGGACAGCTATGAAAGTTAAACGCTTTTTTGCCCCGGATATGAGGCAGGCGATGCAACGGGTCCGTGAGGAGATCGGAGCGGATGCTGTTATTGTTTCGAATCACCGTGTTGCTGGTGGCGTTGAAGTCGTTGCAGCGCATGAGCACGAGTATGAAGCTGCGCAGGAAGAGTTTAAGCGTAAGCGGGCGATAGAAAAACGTAAGCAGGCAGATGCCCGCAGATTGAGTGATGAGGATAAGGTTCATAGTAACCTGGCGGAAGAGTTACGAAAGGCGCAGGCCCGGATAGCAACAGCGCAGGTTGGTGGCGAACCTAGTCGGGATAAGAATCGCCAACTTGATAATGATGATGCTGAGCTCAGTGACATTCTGGATACTCTTAAGCAGCGACAGCGGGGGCGTACGCAGCAAACGGTGCGTAACGCTGATAGCAGGCCGGTAGTTGATAATCGGCATTCAGACCCGGGCTCGTCTCTGCTGAAAAGACAGGGGGAGGCGGCTACCAATATTGAATCTGATCAGCGGTTTCAGCCAAAGCTGGACCCTACTCGTTTTGAATCGCCACCTGGTGGTGCTGTTGATAGCGCAGCAGGCTCTCAGGGTTTTGAGCATGAGCAGCAGGTTATTAGTTCAATGCAAGAGGAGATCGCGTCCCTCAAAGCGGTTCTGAAGCAGCAAGCTGCGGCGCAAGAGAATGTGCCCGAGCCGGTTATTCCTGTATCCCCGGTGTCACAATCAAATGTGGCTGAGTCGGTACCTGATCGTGTTGAACGCCGTCTTGAACGTATTGGTTTGGGTCAGCAGTTGAGCCAGCAGCTGACCGGCGACCTGGCTGATCGGGCAGGGCTTGATGATGCCTGGCGCAGCACTCTGACCCGTTTGAGTGATGTTATCCCGGTCAGTGGTGAAGATTTTATTGAGCGAGGCGGGATGATCGCCTTTGTCGGGCCAACCGGTGTCGGTAAAACGACGACTATTGGTAAACTCGCGGCTCGTTACGTGCTTAAGCATGGTAGTTCTAGTGTCGCTCTGGTCACTACCGATTCCTATCGGATAGCCGCCCATGAGCAGTTGCTGACCTTCGGTCGTATTCTTGATGTGCCAGTTCGGGTAGTCGATGAGAATAATCCCCTTGAAGAAGTATTAAACTCGTTACGCAGTAAACGGCTGGTTTTGATCGATACTGCGGGTATGAATGCCCACGAGCCACATACTCAGGCACAGCTGGATATGTTGCTGGATGTGCCGTTACGGTTGAAAAAGCTGCTGGTGCTATCCTGTTCCAGTCAGCGTCATGTTATTGAAAGCGCTTACCAGACCTATACTGCGCTGGGTCTGAATGGTTGTGTACTTAGTAAGCTGGATGAGTCGGGTAATCTGGGTGAAGCGATCGACCTGATCGTAGAAAACGGCTTGCCGGTTACTTACGTGACGGATGGTCAGCGGGTTCCTGATGATATCGATGTGGCTCATAAACGTGATCTGGTGAGTCGTGCTGTAGTTACCGCGCAGAAGGCATCCCGTAGCCACCGATTGTTCAATGAGCAGCAGCGTGAGCGGTTGTCCCATGATGAACAATGGGAGAACTGATGTTGTTATTAATGACAGGAAAGAACAATGAGTAGCCCGCGTCCGGTTAAAGTGATTGCCGTTACCGGAGGTAAGGGTGGCGTCGGTAAGACCAATGTGTCTGTCAATATGAGTCTGGCTCTCGGAGAGATGGGGCAAAGGGTTGTGCTGATGGATGCTGATCTGGGCCTGGCGAATGTTGATGTCCTGCTGGGTGTTAAGGCGGAAAAAAATATTTCAGACGTTCTGTCCGGTGACTGTAGCCTTAAAGACCTGCTGATCAATGTCGATGAAAATGTACGTATAGTCCCGGCAGCATCAGGTACTCAGGAGATGACTTCGCTGAGTGTGCATGAGCATTCTGAATTGATTCACGCCTTTAGTGAGATCGGCGATGATCTGGATGTGCTGGTTATCGATACCGCTGCTGGTATCTCGGATGCGGTAGTCAGTTTCGTCAAGGCGGCACAGGATGTGATTGTTGTGGTCTGCGATGAGCCAACTTCGATTACCGATGCTTATGCGCTGATGAAGTTATTAAATCGTGATTACAATATGACGCGGTTCAGGGTATTGGCCAATATGGTACGTAGCGAGCAGGAGGGCAGGAACATGTTTAATAAGTTATTGACGGTTACTGATCGCTTCCTGGATGTAACGCTTCAATACCTGGGATCAATCCCTTATGATGAATCTGTGCGTAAAGGGGTTCGTAAGCAACGTGCTGTTTTAAAAGCATTTCCTAATAGCAAAGCCGCACTGGCATATAAGCAGTTAGCGACCAGGGTAGAGACCTGGCCGGTGTCTTCCTCATCCAGGGGGCATCTTGAATTCTTCGTTGAAAGACTGGTTAAGGGCGCTTAGTAGTAGCAAAGGAAACGATGGACTGTATGTATAGTCAGACTCAATCCAGAACCAATCAACAGGTGATTGAACAGCATGGGGTGCTGGTCAAAAGAATCGCTCATCATCTGCTTGCGCGTCTGCCATCGACGGTTGTGCTGGATGATCTGATTCAGGCCGGGATGGTTGGTCTGCTGGAAGCGGCAAAGAAATATGATGCCAGCAAAGGTGCTAGTTTTGAAACCTATGCCGGAATCCGTATCCGCGGTTCTATTATCGATGAAGTTCGCCGGGGTGACTGGACTCCGCGTTCGGTGCACCGCAATGGCCGTCGAGTGTCTGAAGCGGTTCAGGCGGTAGAGGCGCGCACCGGAAGAGATGCCCAAGATGGGGATGTTGCCGCTGAACTGAATATAACTGTAACGGAATATCATGCATTATTGAAGGACTCAGCAGAGAGTCGGTTATTCAGTTTCGATAAGCTGATCGGACCGCAGGATGAAGGCCCCGGCGAATCGATCGCGGGCAATACCCCAGATCCGCAGGCTCAGCATGAGCAGGAAGATTTTATTAAATCGATCGCCCGGGAGATTGAAGGTTTACCGGAACGGGAAAAGCTGGTTTTGTCACTGTATTACGATGAAGAGCTTAATCTGAAAGAGATCGGTCAGATTCTGGGTGTCAGTGAGTCCAGAGTTAGTCAGATTCATAGTCAGGCAGCGTTGCGATTACGTAGCCGGCTGAAGGACTGGCGCTAATTCAAGGTTGCCGGAGGTAAAGCAGTAGCGGCAACCAGTATTCTTATTTGCTGCTAGGAGAAGTTGTCTTGAATAAAGACATGAAGATACTTGTCGTTGATGATTTCTCTACTATGAGACGTATCATTAAAAATTTGCTTCGGGATCTGGGCTTTACCAATATTGTTGAGGCCGACGACGGAGCCACCGCACTACCCATTCTTAAAGCTGGCGGCATCGATTTTCTGGTTACTGACTGGAATATGCCGGTGATGACGGGTATTGATCTGTTGAAAGCCGTTCGGGCTGATCCTGGGCTGCGCCACACGCCGGTACTGATGGTGACGGCTGAGGCTAAGCGTGAACAGATTATTTTCGCGGCCCAGGCAGGGGTAAACGGTTACATTATCAAGCCTTTTACTGCGGCTGTTCTGAAAGAAAAAATCGAAAAGATCTTCGAACGTATTCAGGGGTGATTGCAATGGCAAATGCCGGGCTGTATCAGGATAAACTTGGTTTTGAACAGGCGTTGCAGGGACACGCTGACACGTTAGTCAATCTATTGGCAAAGGGCGATATGACTGCAGCAATGCGGCAGATTCAGGCGCTTAACGAGATGCGTCATCAGGCGCTTTATCATGAGGTTGGGAGGCTAACCCGGGCGGTTCATAATACGATTATCTCTTTTACTGACGATGTCACCGCCTCTGAATTGCTGGAAGACTCAAAAGTTCAGATCGCATCTATCGCCGATGCCAGTGATCGGCTTTCTTATGTAATTGAATTGACAGAAAGTAATGCCCATAAAACCATTGATAGCGTCGATGAGTCACTGTCTCTGGTGGCCGAGCTGGAGCAAGGTTTTCTGCGTCGTACCCAGGTACTGGCTGAATTTGAGCCGCTTAAGTCTGGCAATCCCCAGTTGGAGATGTTGTACGATAAAGCGTGCGCTTATGCCGATGATCATTCACAGGCGTTGGCGGCCATAAAAAATCGTATGACCGATATCCTGTTGGCACAGGAGTATCAGGATATTACCGGGCAGCTGATTAAGCGGGTTATTCAGCTGGTTTCCGATATTGAGGATGAGTTAGTTGGCCTGATGGAAGTTGCCTCCAGAGTTAACCGTTTTAGCGGGCTTGAACTTGAGTCTGAACCGGAAGCGCCAACGCCAACGGTGGCAGCACCGGTATCAGTTAAAGGTGAAGGCCCTCAGTTGGCAGGCAGGCCTGCAGCGGAAGTTGCATCCAGTCAGGATGAAGTAGATGACCTGCTTTCAAGTCTGGGTTTCTGAGCGGAGATAGCTATGGCATTGGATGTAGATCAGGAAATTCTTGCTGATTTTCTTGTCGAAGCGGGAGAGATACTCGAGCTGCTTTCTGAACAGTTAGTTGATCTTGAACAGCACCCGTCCGATCGCGAATTGCTTAATGCAATCTTTCGCGGTTTTCATACCGTAAAAGGTGGTGCGGGATTCTTGCAACTGGAGCCTATGGTGGACTGTTGTCACAGTGCAGAAAACCTGTTCGACCGGTTGCGTAATGAAGAACTGCAGGTCAGCTCGCAGCTGATGGACCTGGTGTTACAGGCACTGGATGCAGTGAATGCTATGTTTGAGTCAGTACATGAGGGGGATTTCCCTGAACCAGCGGCGCCCTCGTTAATCGCTGATCTGAATCGGATGGCCAGCGGGCAGGCGGTGGCTCAAGCGGCTGTTCCTCCTGTTAATACTCCTACAAATATTTCCGCTGCAGAGCCCCGGCTGGCTCCAGTGCAAAGTGATATTGAACTTAGCGCTGTGTTTGATCAGTTAGTGGCGGATCTTGGGGGCGAATCTGTTGTGCAAGTGCAGCCTGCAGCGGTAGCCCCGGTTGATTCTGATCTGATTACAGAAACTGAATTTGATGCCCTGCTGGATGAGTTGCATGGTGACGGTGCCCCCGGGATACCTGTTAAACCGGCAACGCCGGTGGCCGATCCTGATCTGATTACCGAAGCTGAATTTGATGCCATGCTTGATCAGTTGCATGGGCCTGCCGGGACTCCCGGTCAGGTTGTTAGCAGTGCAGCTAGCAATACAGAGGGCGCACAGGCGGATAGGGAGTTTGATCAATTGCTGGGGCAGCTTACTGCTCAGCCTGAAACGGTGCCGGGTGCACCTGCTTCGGATATGATCACTGAAGATGAATTCGAAAGTTTGTTGGATGACCTGCAACAGAAAGGTGAAGGAGCATTTGCCGCACTTGCACCGCGTGTTGTCGGAGCGACTACAGCGACTACAGCGACTACATCAAGAACTGCCAGTAAGCCCCATGCGCCGGCAAACAAAGCACCGGCTAAGGTCGATAATAAAAAAACGTCAGCCGACAGCAATGTCAGGGTTGATACCCGGTTGCTTGATCAGATCATGAATATGGTTGGCGAGCTGGTACTGGTGCGTAACCGGCTGGTTCGTCTGGGCGCTGAAAGTGAAGGTGACGAGCTGAATAAGACGCTGGGTTCACTGGATATGGTGACCGCCGATCTGCAGGCGTCGGTTATGAAAACCCGTATGCAGCCGGTAAAAAAAGTATTCGGCCGTTTTCCCCGTTTGGTTCGCGACCTGTCCCGTCAGCTGGGCAAGGAGGTATCGCTTGAGCTGAAAGGGGAAGATACAGATCTTGATAAGAATCTGGTAGAAGCGCTTGCTGACCCATTGATTCACCTGGTACGAAATGCAATCGATCACGGTATCGAAGCTCCGGCTACCCGTCAGCAGCAAGGTAAACCCCGTGAAGGTCACGTGCTGCTTTCTGCTGAGCAGGAAGGCGACCATATCCTGTTGGTGATAGAAGATGATGGTGCAGGGATGGATGCTGAAAAGCTCCGTGCTCTGGCGGTAGAGCGGGGGATGCTTGAACATGAGGCCGCGGAACGCCTTACTGAACAAGATTGTTATAACCTGATTTTCTCCGCCGGTTTTTCGACCAAAAAAGAGATCTCCGATGTTTCCGGTCGGGGGGTCGGGATGGATGTGGTGAAAACCAAAATATCCCAGCTAAATGGTAAACTGGAGATTGATTCCTCCTTAGGTGAAGGTTCCCGTATTGAGATTCAGGTGCCTTTAACTCTGGCGATAATGCCGACTTTAATGATATTGCTGGAAGGGCAGGCTTTTGCTCTGCCACTGGTTAATGTCAATGAGATATTCAGTCTTGATCTGACTCAGATTAACCGGGTTGATGGCCAGCAAGTGATTATTGTTCGGGATAAGGCGATGCCGGTATTCCACCTCAAACGCTGGCTGATTGCCGGGCATTCGGATGATCCATTGCCGCAACAAGGTCATGTCGTGATCGCAAATGTCGGAGCCGTGCAGGTAGCATTTGTTGTTGATCAGCTGGTCGGTCAGGAAGAAGTTGTAATAAAACCATTGGGCTCAGTTCTGCTGGGAACTCCTGGTTTGTCCGGTGCAACAATAACCGGCGATGGCAAGATCGCGTTGATTCTTGACGTGCCAAATCTCCTGAAACATTACACATCATGATAAGTAACCCATTTCACTGCGGTGGTAGATAGTATGCCGGTTAAAGTACTGATAGTGGATGATTCGGTGTTTTTTCGTAACAGAATTAGCCAGATTCTCCGCGCGGATAGCCGAGTTAAGGTGGTAGGTACCGCGAAGAATGGTGCTGAGGCGGTTACGTTGGCCGAACAGTTGCAGCCGGATGTTGTGACTATGGATGTGGAAATGCCGCAGATGAACGGCATCGAAGCGCTGAAGCTGATTATGCAACGCAGTCCATGTCAGGTGCTTATGTTGTCATCACTGACCCGGCGCAGTGCGACTACAACCCTGGAGGCGCTGGAGTGCGGAGCAGCCGATTATATGGAGAAGGATGCCAGAACCTGGGTCGCTGATGCCGATAAGGTTGGTACTATGATGGTTGATAAAGTCATCATGCTGGGGCGTAAACAGCAGCAGCTAAGTCGCCGTAATACTATTGAACGGTCGATGTTGCAGCGCCAGTCGGATACCGTCAGTAGCCTGGTGGCTAACAGAGCAGAAATACGGAGCTCTGAACAGCAGCGGAGGCTGCGAAATAACAGCGTAGCGCCAGAAGCAGCATCGCGCAGAGATAATCCTGACAGTGTTCGGATTCCGGCTAACCGGATTCTGGCGATAGGTGCTTCAACTGGTGGTCCGGCAGCGTTACAAGCTATCCTGCCGCAGCTACCGGCCAGCCTTCCGATGCCAGTACTTCTGATCCAGCATATGCCTAAGACTTTTACTTCTGTATTCGCCAAGCGGCTCAATGAGCAGTGCCAGATCACCGTGAAAGAAGCTGAAGACGGTGATCGGCTGTTACCTGGGCACGCTTATCTTGCGCCGGGGGGGCTGCAGATGGTTATTGACCCTGCAGCAGAAAACCGTATTAAGGTTATTGCCGGAGATGATCGGATTACTTACCGGCCCAGTGTTGATCTGACTCTGGCTTCGCTGGCTAAAGTCTACGGTAATAAAGTGCTTGCGGTGATCCTGACGGGTATGGGATCGGATGGTTGCGATGGCGCACGATTATTGAAAAATGCCGGAAGCAGTGTCTGGGCCCAGGATAAATCAAGCTGTACTATTTTCGGTATGCCTAAAGCGGTAATAACCGCCAATCTTGCGGATAATATATTTTCGTTGGATGATATCGGTAAATTATTTCAGCGGGGGCGTTGATGGATCTGGTAAGTATTGCAGGGGTGTTACTGGCCATATTGGCAGTATTCGGCGGTAACTTTCTCGAAGGCGGTCAGCCTGAAGAGTTGATGAATCTGCCGGCTCTGGTCATTGTGTTGGGTGGTACTTTTGCTGCAGCGGCGGTGCAATCGCCGCGGGATGATTTCAGAAGGGCGTTTCGTTTATTGCGCTGGTCCTTTGGTAAAAACAGGCTGGACTATGAAGAAGGTATTCATCAGGTCGTCAGCTGGTGTGTGATTGCCCGGCGTAAGGGGTTGCTCGGTCTGGAAGCGGAGATTGGCAAGCAGTCTGATCTGTTTCTGCGTAATGCCTTGCAGTTGCTGGTTGATGGTCGCACCCCGGACGTCATACATGGCGTGCTTGAGGCCGAACTGGTGAGTCGGGAACAGCGTGATTTGCGGGGCGCCAAAGTGATTGAAAGTATGGGCGGCTATGCGCCTACGCTGGGTATTATTGGTGCGGTGCTTGGCTTGATCCATGTGATGAGCAATCTGGCGAGCCCTGATAGTCTGGGCGCAGGAATCGCAACCGCCTTTGTTGCGACAATCTATGGCATCGGTCTGGCTAACCTGTTTCTGCTGCCTGTAGCGGGCAAGATCCGTGCTCTGGTGCAGCAACGTTTCCATTATCAGGAGATGATGCTGGAGGGCTTGATCTATATTGCCGAGGGGCAGAACCCACGGGTAATTCAGCTGCGTTTGCAGGGTTATCTGGACCAGGACGCCTGAGATGCCCCGCCGTCGAATTAGCGATGATGATATCCGTACCGATCGTTGGGTTATCTCCTACGCGGACTTTATAACCCTGCTGTTTGCTTTTTTTGTGGTGATGTACGCTATTTCGTCGGTTAATGAAGAGAAGTACAAACAGGTTGCGGAATCACTGTCAGGGGTCTTTACCGGTCCGGCCGGGGAGTCCCAACGCCCGGTAGAAGGTGAGGCTGAAACAGATCCTTCGGGTATTGGCGTATTTGCCGGAGGCGAATCCGATGCGGCAACCCCTACGGTGAAGATAGTGCCGCCGAATCCGGCGAATAATTGGGTCCTGAAGCAGATCGGCGAACAGATGGAAGTGCAGTTTCGCAAGCTGATTCGGCAAGGTCATGTTGCGGTCCAGAGTAATGACCTTTGGGTGACAATCGAGATGGGTGCCAATCTGTTGTTTCCTGAAGGGGGCGCTCTGCCTGCGATCACTGCTGACCCTGTGTTTGAAAGATTAGCCCTGGTGTTGAAAGACCAGCCGAATCCGATCCATGTAGAGGGCTTTACCGACAATCAGCTTATCTCGACAGATCAGTTTCCATCTAACTGGGAGTTATCTGCAGCGCGTGCTGCGGGAGTGGTTCGGATTCTGGAAATGAATGGTATTGAACCTGGTCGAATGTCTGCAGTCGGTTTTGGTGAATATCAACCGTTGCAGAGTAATTTTACCGAGCAGGGGCGGCAGATTAACCGGAGAATTGTTATTGTCGTATCCCGGGATCGTAAAACCCAGCGCGTCGTATCGGCCTTTGGCAGTCAGCAGGTCAGTGAAGATGCAGTCAGTGGCATTTTAACCGAAGAGGCTCTGCCGCCTTCGGCCATCGAGCAGGTGACTACCGATGACGGTAGCGTAATGTTCCGGCGTAGAGAACTGTCTGCAGAGTTGCCCGGCGAATTAGATCTTGAGGCGCTTCGTGAAAACGAATTTAATGCTCAAAGTACACTCCTGGAGGATGCGCAATAATGCAGGTTTGGGCGGTTGCTAATCAGAAAGGTGGAGTCGGAAAAACCACGACTGCGATCGCTCTGGCTGGGTTGTTGGCGGATGCCGGTCAGCGGGTATTGCTGGTTGATCTTGATCCGCACGGTTCTATGACCAGTTATTTCAGGTATGACCCGGATGAGCTGGAGCACAGTGTTTATGACCTTTTTCAGGATGCCGAGCCTATCGATATGCGCATTCTGGAACCTCTGCTATTACCCACCTCTGCTCAGAATATCGATCTGATTCCCGCTACCGCTGCGCTGGCGACATTGGAGCGAAAGGCTGTAGGAAAAGAGGGTTTGGGTCTGCAGGTCGCTAAAGCATTACGGCTGGTGAAAGATCGTTACGATTATGTGTTGATCGATAGTCCGCCGGTCTTAGGTGTGTTGATGATTAACGCGCTGGCTGCTTGCGGTCACCTGCTGGTGCCGGTGCAAACTGAGTTTCTGGCTCTGAAGGGGCTGGAGCGGATGCAGCGTACGATCGCAATGGTGAATCGGGCGCGTTCACGGCAGCTGACTTATACTCTGATTCCCACATTCTATGACCGCAGTGTACCGACCGCCGTAACATGTCTGCGAGAGTTACATCAGCGCTACCCTGACAATATGGCCGCGGCAGTGGTGCCGGTGGATGCGAAGTTTATTACAGCAAGTTCCCGGGGTGTTGCACCGTCAGCGCTGGATGATAGCTGTGCAGGTGTGCAAGCGTATATGCGGATTCTGCGTCGGTTGGCGCAACGGAGGGTAGCATGACCGGCTGGCTTATGAATCAGCAACAACAGGTGGTGCAGGACTACCTGGAGTCCCTGTTGCGGGATGATGATACAGAATCAGCGAATCATTTTGTGTCAGAGCCAGGAGCGTTCGAGGTTAGTGCTGTTCCGACAGTGCTTACCATTGCGGCTGAAGAGCAGGGCCTCCCGGCCATGATCGAGGTGTGCATTGATTCCGCAGAAACTTCAGTGGGTTTTGATGAAGAGCCTTCAGCGGGCGTTGAAGATGAGCCTTCAGCTGTTTTTGACGATGAGGCCGAAACTGACATTGTGCTTGATTCTGTCGGGTTGCTGGTAGCTGAGCAATGCGTGCCGCAGCAGGTTGCCGGTGTAGCAGAGGTTGTGATGTCAGACTCTGAAGTGCTGGCCGGGGTTGTTGAACCTTGCGCAGTTGTAGCGGATGCTGACGATGATGAAGAGCTGGATCTTGAAGATTTGGAAATAGTGATAGATCTGCCTGAAGATGAGTTAGAGGCTGAACAACCAGAACCAGAACCAGAACCAGAACCAGAACCAGAACCAGAACCAGAACCAGAACCAGAACCGGAAGCAGAAGCAGAAGCAGCAGCAGCTGCAGCAGCAGCGAAAATTGGCCACGCGACAGAACAAGAAGCGTTAAAGTGTTTGCTGGTGAATATGTTTGGCGTGAAACTGGCGCTGCCGATTAAATATATCCGGGCGGCGCGCTATCTTACGACAACAAATTTGTTGTTGGATAACCGGGATGACTGGATTCTGGGTAACTTCACTGAACAGGGTGTGGATATCCATCTGGTTGATAGTGGAATGTGGATGATTCCTGAGAAGTATGAGCCGGACAGTGCTGAATATGATCAGCTGCTGTTGCTGCAGGAGCCGGGCTGGGCCATAACCTGTGACTCTATGATCGGGTCTCAGGTTATTGATATGGCAGACATAACCTTGAACAATCAATCGGTTAATCGTGGCTGGCTATTGGGTACTTGTATGAAGTATCGTTGTGCAGTGGTCAATGTGCCGCTAATGGTGCAGCAATTTAAGGCTCGGTTGGGTTAATTAACGGGCTTGGTTGTTCATCTTTTGATGGTATCAGGAAAACTGATCTAAGCGATTAGTGATGTAGGCAGAGGAACTAGACGATGATCTGGATAGCAATGGTTATAGTAGCGCTTATCGCGGTAGTCGCTATAGGCTATAGCATTAGTGCACAACGTCGTTTGCAGCAACATCAGCGGCAGTATGAAGCGTTGATCAATGTTCTGCGAAATGAGATTCAGGCGATGACCAGCAGTTCCATTGGCATGGGCCATCGTTTGATGGAAATTGAAAATAAGCTCAATATGACCGCTGAAAAGCAGCAGGAGCTGGCAAACCGGGATCCGGGAGTACTGGCCTATAATCAGGCAGCCCGCCTGAT
The DNA here is from genome assembly GCF_050870985.1 of Amphritea sp. HPY. Lineage (NCBI taxonomy): Bacteria > Pseudomonadati > Pseudomonadota > Gammaproteobacteria > Oceanospirillales > Oceanospirillaceae > Amphritea > Amphritea sp. HPY. The sequence goes on from NZ_CP194015.1 coordinate 4,949,410, forward strand.
GGAGATGGGTGCCGATGTTGATGATCTGGTTAAAAACTGTGGTATTGGCCGGCCTGAAGCTGAGCTGATGGCGCTGTTGCATAAAGAGGTTGCTGCGCCGGAAGGTGATCGTTAAGTCGTTACTTTTTCAGACTATAGGCAAACGCAATAATCTCTGCAATAGCCCGGTACAGGGCCTCCGGTATTTCATCCCCTAGTTCTAATCTTAGTAAAACTTCAACCAGTTCAGGGCTTTCGTGAATGTGTATGTCGTGCTCCTTGGCGAGTGCGATAATCTGTTCCGCAATCAGCCCCTGCCCTTTTGCTGTCAGCGTAGGTGCGCGTTGATGATCGTAGTTGATCGCGATCGCTTTCTGCCGTGGACGTGAATCTTTTTCAGTCATAGAGCATCCTGTTTTTCGTTGAAGCTGTGCTGTCAGGTAGTCACATCGATAAGCTGTTCGACGCTGGTTGATGGTTTTGGTGCCTGGCCTTCGCTACAGTGCAGGGCATTGATGGCAAAGCCTTTGTCCCGCATCTGCTGGTTAAAATCCTCAAGCCGGTGCTGCATAGTTTGATGCATGTCCGGGTTGCTACACCAAAAGCGCGCGGTTATCTGATGTTCCTGCTCCAGAATCAATTCTGCATCGATAGTACCTTGTTTTTGCAGGTCAAAATGTAACCGAACCCGCCATGTGCTTTGCCATTCCGTTTCTGTCTGGGGTTGGCGGTGCTCCGATATTTTAAGTTCGACGTTGTCCAGTTGCTGGCCGTGCCGGATCGGCAGATCGAGGGCGAAGAAACGTTCAAGGCCGCCATCGTTGTTGGTTCGGGTATTCTGAATGCTTTCGAGTTGTTGACTGGTGACCCGGTTGAGCAGGCCTTTGACCAGCTCAAGCATCTGCTGTCGAGGCTGCTCTGGTAGTTTCTCAGCCAGCTGTAATAGCTTGCCTAATTGCCCTTTCATCTCGCCGGTCGGTAGTTTACCGCCCGGGGTGGTTAGTCTGTTTTCTGTAAATAAACCGCCGTTCACCAGGTTCTGCTGGATGCTTTGGCGGGCTTCACTACCGGCATCGGTTTTTACTGCGAACAGGTTGATCATTGAGCTTACAATGCTGTTAAGGGCGCTGCGCCCTGATTCCGGAGTATTACCGGCCAGTTGTTGTAGCTGTTGCAGCACACTGGCAACAGGTTGTTGTGCCGGCAGCGTAAGCCGTAACGCGTTGTTGATACTCTGTTGTGTGATAGCTGTATCGGCGCTATTGGCTAATGGCTGTAGTACCACCTGTTGTGCAGATGTACGGATGAGCAATGCTTTTTCACCTGAAGGCATCGTTTGTGGGCTGTTTAACAGAATGCGCTGGTTGCCAATACGAACACTCAGGTTGTGTTGCTGAGGGTTTCCTTTATCAGCAATTGATGAGTTCTCAATAGTGACCAGTAGCGGTCGGTTGAGCGGTAGCTGACGACTAAGTTGTGCGGGTAATCTGGATTCGATACTGGCACTGACCGGGCTCTGCCGGGGTGGTATCGGTTTATCGCCGGCTGTTGCGGATTGTCCTGGCTGGCGCTGTGATTGCGGTTGATTATCCTTTTGTCGGGAACTTATCCGGACAATAGGTTTCTCATTGGGGGCAATGCTCTGGTTGCTGGTGGACTGATGGCTGGCGGTTGTTTGCTGAATGGGCTTTTGTTGGGTTGTCGCTGGTTGGTTTAGCGGCTGGTAACCCGTAGTTGTAGCGGCGTTTTGAGTGGTCTGGCCAGGCGTTGCGGATGTACTGAGAATTAGCTGGCCGCCTGCTGTTCGGGTCAGGGTTGCATGGCTGCCGGGGCTGAGTGGCTGATCGCTTTTAAGTTGATACAGTGCGCTGCCAAGTTGTACCTGCAGAGTAAATTGTCGGGGTTGAGCGGGATTAGCAACAGACTGCTTAACGGTGATGTTGGTGGGGGTGTTCAGCGGCAGGGCGCGCACTAGTTCCGCAGCGGACAGGCTTTTGCCGGAGTTGCTTTGCAGGCTTTGTATACTGAGCGGATTCAGCATCGGCGTATCTCTAATTGCTGACTACTTAAAATGGGTTTAATTGGGTAGTTCTTTTGACCCAGTTCTGCACCATGGCTGATTATTTTGTATATAATGCCTTGCTTTCGGCGGGTTGCGGTAAAATTGTAGGCTTGTCGGGATATTTCCTGTTATTGAGATGGTTTAGTTCTGAGGTCGTTCTGTTGTCTATACCAAGGCTGAAAGTCGATAATCTGTTCTGTGAACGGGACGAGCGTGTTCTGTTTGATCAACTGAGCTTTGAGGTGCAGGCCGGAGAGGTGGTTCAGATAGAGGGGCAGAACGGTAGCGGTAAAACAACGTTATTGAGAATTCTGGCCGGATTATCACGTAATTACGAGGGAGACCTGTATTGGCGTGATCAATTGATCTCTGATTGCGCGGAAGAGTTTCGTGAGTCGTTATTGTATTTTGGCCATCAGCCTGGAGTAAAGGCCACGCTGACGGCTGAAGAGAATCTGCGCTGGTACGCGGCAATGCATCCTAGTATCGATCTCAATAAGCTCGAGTACGCCTTGCAGCAGGTCGGTCTGAGCGGTTATGAAGATGCACCTTGTCATACCTTATCAGCGGGTCAGAATCGTCGTGTCAGTCTGGCGCGTTTATACCTGAGTTCCGCACCGATATGGATTCTTGATGAGCCTTTTACCGCCATCGATAAGCGTGGTGTCGCTGAAAAAGAGGCGTTGATGGCGCGTCATGCAGACGAGGGTGGAATGGTTATTCTGACGACTCACCATGAATTGGCGATCAGAGATAGAATTCGCCGGGTTAACCTTGATCAATTAGCGGGAACTTCATGAGCGATATCATGACTAAACAACCTGCAGACAGTATTGATGTGATGAATCAGGCAAAAGTGGACGGACCGTTTCTCGGCGCTTTAAAACGCGACCTGTTGCTATCTTACCGGCGCAAGAGTGATCTGGTTAATCCCCTGATTTTCTTTCTTATGGTGGCAACACTGTTTCCTCTGGGCGTGAGCCCTGATCCTAAATTCCTGGCTGATGTGGCGCCGGGAGTGGTCTGGGTTGCCGCCTTGCTGGCAACGCTGCTGTCAATGGATAGTCTGTTTCGTTCCGATTTCGAAGACGGCACACTGGAGCAGTTACTGCTGAGCCCGCAACCTCTGTTTATGGTGGTGCTGGCAAAAGTATTGAGCCACTGGATGATGAGCGGCTTGCCGCTGACGCTGTTGGCGCCTTTGCTGGGCGTAATGTTGTTCTTGCCCGCCGATGGCATGCTGGGGCTGATGCTGAGTTTGTTGCTGGGCACGCCAACGCTGAGTCTTGTCGGTGCGATTGGTGCGGCGCTGACGGTAGGCCTGCGTAAAGGTGGGGTGTTGATCTCCCTGCTGGTGCTGCCACTGTACATTCCGGTGCTGATTTTCGGTAGCGGAGCGGTGCAGGCGGCGATAACAGGGATTCCTCTCGGTGGTTATCTGGCGTTGCTCGGAGCGATGCTGGCGCTGGGGTTGATTATGGCACCGCTGGCAATTAGCGCTGCGCTACGTATAAGTGTAAGTGGATAGAGAGATTTTAAGGGTTAAAGATGGCTGAGAAGAAATGGATGCCGCGTTGGTTTTATCAGTTGGCATCACCCCGTTGGTGCTACGAAATTACCGGCAAATTATTACCAATTTTCGCAATTCTTGCGCTGCTGTTATTAGGCGCCGGAATTGTCTGGGCGTTGGCCTTTGCGCCGGCTGATTACCAGCAAGGAAATAGCTTTCGAATTATCTATATTCATGTGCCGGCAGCCATTCTGGCACAGTCCTGCTACATGATGATGGCAGTCGCGGGGGCGATCGGCCTGATCTGGAAGATGAAAGTGGCCGATATGGTGGCCAAATCATGCGCCCCGATCGGTGCCACTATTGCGATTCTCGCACTGGCAACCGGTGCTATCTGGGGTAAGCCAACCTGGGGCTCCTGGTGGGTCTGGGATGCCCGGCTGACCTCAATGCTGATCCTGCTGTTTCTCTATCTTGGTGTGATCGCGCTGCACTCTGCAATCGAGAGTGAGGCCACCGCGGCACAGTCCACTGCCGTTCTGGCTTTAGTAGGGCTGGTCAATATTCCAATTATTAAGTACTCGGTGGACTGGTGGAATACCCTGCATCAGCCGGCCACTTTTACCCTGACCGAACGTCCGGCAATGCCTTCTGAGATGTGGGTGCCGTTGCTGGTTATGGTGATCGGCTTCTACTGCTTCTTTGCCGTGGCGATGATGTTGCGACTACGTAATGAGATTGTGCGCCGTGAGCGCCGTGCCGGTTGGGTGCGCGAGTTGATCTCCCGGTCAAACTAATATTTTTTTATTGTTTTATAACGCCCTTGTGAGGTTGTTGTGAGTTTTGAAACGTTTGCTGATTTTATCGCCATGGGTGGTCATGGCCTCTATGTCTGGCTCAGTTATGCCATCGCGCTGGCTGTGATTGCGGTCAATATCGTTAATCCACTGGTTCATAAGCGCCAGATCTTTACCGAACAGGCCCGGCGCCTGCGCAGGGAGAAACAAAACCCATGAATCCGAAACGTAAACAGCGACTGATGATTGTTCTCTTCATCGTGTTTGGTGCCGCTATAGCGGTAGGTCTGACGATGTATGCGCTGAATCAGAACATTAATCTGTTTTACTCGCCAACCGATATTGCCGAAGGTAAAGCGCCTGAGTCGACCCGCATTCGTGCCGGCGGCATGGTGGTAGAGGGCAGCGTTAAGCGTGATACTCAAAGTCTGAAAGTCGAGTTTGGCATGACCGATTATGCACACAGCGTAACAGTCGTTTACAACGGTATTCTGCCGGACCTGTTCCGCGAAGGGCAGGGTATTGTAGCTCAGGGTGAAATGAACAGTGAGGGCGTATTTGAGGCCGTAGAAGTGCTGGCTAAGCACGACGAGAATTATATGCCGCCAGAGGTCGCTGACGCACTGGAGAAAGCAGGTCAGATGCCGGATCAGCTACGTAAGAAGGAGGCCCAGGCACAATGATTCCTGAATTAGGTCAATATGCGCTGATCCTCGCGCTTTGTATGTCCGCCGTGCTGGCGGTAGTGCCGATGGTGGGTGCTTCCACTGGCAATACGTTGCTTATGTCTTACGCCCGTCCGCTGGCGACGGGCATGTTCCTGTTTCTGCTGATCAGTATTTTTTGTCTGGGGTATGCTTTCGTTACCGATGATTTCTCGGTGGTGTACGTTGCGAATAACTCGAATACGGCATTACCTTACTATTACAAGATCAGTGCGATCTGGGGGGGGCACGAAGGTTCTCTGTTATTGTGGGTAGTGATTCTGGGTGGCTGGACTCTGGCGGTTGCACTAAAAAGCGATAACCTGCCGCAGGAAATTATCGCACGGGTGCTTTCTGTGATGGGCATGGTCGGCGTTGGTTTTGCACTGTTTACCCTGCTGACTTCGAGCCCGTTTGATCGTTATCTGCCGGGCTTCCCTGCCGAAGGTGCGGATCTTAATCCACTGCTGCAGGATATCGGTCTGATTATCCATCCGCCGATGTTGTACATGGGCTACGTGGGTTTCTCTGTGGCCTTTGCATTTGCCATCGCAGCGCTGATGACCGGGCGTCTGGATGCAGCCTGGGCACGCTGGTCGCGGCCCTGGACTAATGTTGCCTGGGCGTTTCTGACGTTGGGTATCGGACTGGGTAGCTGGTGGGCGTATTACGAACTTGGCTGGGGTGGCTGGTGGTTCTGGGATCCGGTTGAGAACGCTTCTTTCATGCCCTGGCTGATCGGTACTGCGTTGGTTCATTCACTGGCGGTGACTGAGAAACGTGGTGTATTCAAAAGCTGGACAGTACTGCTGGCAATCTTTGCTTTCTCTCTGAGTCTGCTGGGTACTTTCCTGGTACGTTCCGGGGTGCTGACGTCGGTTCACGCCTTTGCTTCAGATCCTGACCGGGGCTACTTTATTCTGGCCCTGCTGGCGATATCTGTCGGTGGCTCACTGGTGCTCTATGCGGTTAAAGCCGGCAGCGTTAAGAGTGAGTCCAGTTTTGATCTGCTGTCCCGGGAAAGTTTGTTGCTGGTCAATAATATTCTGCTCGTCGTTTCGACCATGATGGTTCTGTTGGGCACTATCTATCCGTTGATTGTCGATGCCCTGGGCTGGGGGAAAATCTCCGTTGGCCCGCCATATTTCAATTCGCTGTTTATTCCGCTGATGCTGATGTTAGTAGGTGTCATGGGGATCGGTGTTCAGTCCCGCTGGCGCAATACTACCGTGGCGGCGCTGGTAAAGCAGTTATGGTTACCGGCCATTTTTTGTGTGCTGGCCGGGCTCGGTTTCCAGTGGTTATATGCCGGTGAGTTTACCTTTACCGTTGCCGGTGTGATGATGCTGGTGTTCTGGGTCGTCTTTAGTGGCATCCGGGATATTCAAAATAAGATAGCCAATAAAGCCAATGCGGTGAAAGGCCTGAAAGGTCTGTCCCGCAGTTACTATGGCATGGTCTTCGCTCATATCGGTATCGCTGTCACTATCGTTGGCGCGGTGATGGTGAGTGTGTACAACGAAGAACGCGATCTGCGTATGGCACCGGGTGATGTGCTGACATTCAACCATTATCAGTTTGTATTTGATGGTGCGGATCAGGTTAAGGGCCCTAACTATAGCTCTGATATGGGCCGAATCCGGGTGCTGAAGGATGGCCAGCCTTATGGTGAAATGAATCCTGAGAAGCGGCTCTATACCGCCCGGGGTAACGTTATGACCGAAGCGGCTATCGATCCGGGTCTGTTCCGCGATCTGTATGTTGCAATGGGTGAGTCACTGGGTGATGGTGCCTGGGCTATCCGTATCCAGTATAAGCCATTTGTACGCTGGCTCTGGCTGGGCGGGCTGTTGATGACCTTTGGTGGGTTGTTGGCTGCTACTGATCCTCGTTACCGGAAGCAGGCGCGGCGTGAAGCCGCGCGAGCTGCTGCCTGAGCTTGACTCGGGAGTATAGTTAGAATGACTGGAAAGGTGTCCTGATGCGTCGTTTATTGGTTTTTATCCCCCTGGTGCTATTTGTTGGGCTGGGACTGTTTTTATGGAATGGTATCGGTAAAGATACCGAAACTATCCCTTCTCCGTTACTGGGTAAGCCGGTTCCGGCATTTGCCCTGAGCTCAGTATACGATGAGAGTCGAATCCTGACTGCCGATGATCTGAAAGGCAAAACCGCACTGATCAATGTCTGGGCGACATGGTGTCCGACCTGTAAACAGGAGCATGCCCAGCTAAACCGGATTGCACAGGATGAAGGTGTCGTAATCTACGGAGTCAACTATAAGGATGACCGGGCTAAGGCTAAGATCTGGCTAGAGAAATATCTCAACCCTTATGCGCTGAATATCTTTGATCCGCAAGGCAAACTAGGTCTGGATCTGGGGGTCTATGGCGCACCGGAGACTTATGTTATCGATGCTCAGGGCATTATCCGTTATAAGCATGTCGGAGCGGTGGATCAGCGAGTCTGGGAACAGCTGCGCGAGATCATGCAGAAACTGGAGTCATGAGTGTGAACGCTATTTCTAACATGATCAGTAAATTGTTGTTTGTGGTGTTATTCAGCTTGCCGCTGGCCGCTAACGCAGCAATTGATACCTATGAGTTTAAAGATGATGCCACCCGGGAGCGGTTTCAGGTGCTGGCGGCGGAGTTGCGTTGTCCGAAATGTCAGAATCAGAATATTGCCGATTCCAATTCGCCGATCGCTGAGGATCTGCGTACTGAGCTGCACCGTATGTTACAGAGTGATGCCACCAATGACGAAATTATCGACTTCATGGTGACCCGCTACGGTGAGTTTGTACTCTACCGTCCGCGATTGAGTGAGCACACTTACTTGTTGTGGTATGGCCCTGCAGCATTGTTGGTGCTGGGGATTATTGTGGTTCTGGTAGTCTCCCGTAAGAAGAAACAAAAAACTGATTCCGCTGGCAGCGGGTTATCCGCTGATGAACAGCAGCGACTAAATGATCTATTGAAGCAGGATAAAGATAAATGACGGCTCTTTGGTTGGGTATTGCGCTACTGACTTTATGCGCGGTCGCGATTGTTATGTTGCCTGTAGTGAGGTTACGACGACAGTCTGCTGAGGCGAACGTGGATCGTAAGGATCTGAATATAGCCATCTATGAGGAGCGGGTTGCGGAGCTTGAAGAAGAGCTGGCGGTCGCGAATCTGGATCAGGAAAGCTTTGCTGCACTGAAGCTGGAACTTGAGCGTAACTTGCTGGTGGATGTGTCCGATACTGACACAGACACAGACACAGACACTGAAGTGGCAGCGCCGCAAAAGGTTACGTTAGGCGCGAAGGTGACCGCATGTGTGCTGGCGCTCCTGGTTTCAGTGATGGCACTGTCAATCTATGCTAAATATGGCCACCAGGCGGAGCTGGCAATGGCGTTGGATCCATCACTGGCTCCACAACAGGCGGAAGGTGAAATGCCGACTATGGAGCAGGCGATAGCCCAGCTTGAAGCACGCCTTGAGGTAGAGCCTGAGAATGCCGAAGGCTGGTATATGCTGGCTAATACCTATATGGGATTGGAGCAATTTGATAAGGCGGTGGCCGGTTTTGCCAATGTCTTGAAATACCTGCCTCAGGATGCGCAGCAATACGCTGGTGTATCGGGCCAGTATGCCCAGGCGCTGTTCTTCGCTAAAGGTGGCAAGATGGACGCTCAGATCCGCCAGGTTATTGATCAGACCCTGGCCCTGGAGCCGCTTGAAATAACCGCTTTAGGCTTGCTCGGCATCGAAGCATTTGAGATGGGTGATTATCGCACTGCGATGGAATACTGGCTGAAGGCGCTGCCGAATGCCGATGGCCAACCTGCCGAATCACTGCGCTCAGGCATTCGCTCAGCCCGCGAACGTTTGATTGAAGCAGGTGAAGAGGTTGCTGAAATACCTGAATTGAAACAGGTTGAACTGCGCTTGAACGTCAGCCTGGATCAGAATCTACTGGCTCAGGTTGATCCCCAGCAACCCGTATTTATCTTTGCCCGTCCGGTCGGTGGCAGAATGCCGTTGGCGGCAGTTCGCCTGACGGTTGCAGATCTGCCAGCGACAGTAGTACTGGATGATAGCCTGGCGATGCAGCCGCAAAGTAAGCTTTCTTCTGTTGATCAGGTCGAGGTCGTTGCCCGTATTTCGACCTCCGGTGAGCCGAAGCCTCAGGCCGGTGATCTGATGGGAGTAATTTCACCTGTTGCTGTTCAGGGGCAAGTTGATATATTAGACCTGTCTATTGATCAGATTGTTGAGTAACAGTCTGATAACGGGACAGGTGATTTTTCAGGGTGAATCGGATTTAGCGATAGGGGTTACGCCGGGCGATGGAATTAAGTTTACGTGAATGGCTGATAATTGGTGGTGGGATCGTGGTGGCGCTGATCGTACTCGATGGCTGGCGACGTATGCGGGGCAACAGAAATACCCTGAAGATGGGTATTGATACTTCCCTGACGGATACCTCCCTGAGCGATGAGGATGAGGAAAATTATAATCCGGAACTCCCTGGTGGCGGGTTCCGGGTGCTGGACGCTGAAGGTAAGGTCGTTACTAAACCGGCTGAAAACCCAGCGTTGCAGTTGAATACTTTTGTTGATGTCCCTGTTAATAGCTCTTTAGATAGTTCTGCTGGTTCTTTGGGGCAAACTTCAAGCCAGCCTGGCTCGAATACTGCCTTTTCTGCCGAACGTGATCCGCTGTTTGAACCCCTCGATGATTTCAATAGCCTTAGCGAGGGTGTATCCGCTGTGCGGGTGGTTAAGTCTGAGGATAAGGCTGAGCCTGAATTCAATTCAGCTGATGTCGTTGATCCTGTCGTGACTGAAAGCGGCGCAGCAGAGCCCAACGATGAAATTCCAATTGTCTCTGATACTTATGTTACTGATCTGGGGCCTGCAACCGATCAGTATGAGCAGCCTGGATTTGACCCCGACCCTCTACTTGAAACGCTGAATGATGAGCTGACGACACAAGTGTCTGACGAGGCGCATCAGACGTATTCTACTGATCAAGAGATTGCGTCAGCTGAAGACAAAGCCGATACCCAGCAACCAGAATACAAGGTTGAGCCTGAACCTGAATTTGAGTCTGAACTTGAATCTGAGCCGGAACCTGAATTTAAAGAGCAGGCTGAAGAAGAGCAGTTATGCTTCGATGCTTACTCTGAACCAGAAGCGGAACCCAAACCAGAACCTGATACAGCTCCTGAGCCGGAACCAGACATAGTCAGGCCGCAATTCACCGCCAGCAGGACGCAGTCTGCAGACGAGGATGATCTGATCGCCTCTTTACCTGAAGGCTTTAGTTTTGAACCGCAACCCCCGGCTGGCCAGAGAGTTGAAGCAGAAGCTTATAGTGAAGATGAGCTTGACCTGACCCGGCCAGTCTCTGAGCTGATGCGGCGCACTCAGGTTGACGAAAATAGCCCGCAGCAGGAAAGCATGGAGCTGGTAGAAACCCCGGAGCCGGAAGCTGAATCAGCATTAGCGCCACTACTGAATGAAGAACCGGTGACGACTGAAGCGGATTCTTTGTATACCGATGATCTGTCTGATAATTCAGATATCGATCCCTTTGTGGATGGTAAGTCGTTACAGACATTACCTGAAGCGGATAAGGTTCTGGTGATTTCGGTCGTCGCACCTGAAGCAGCGCCAGATTTTAATGGTCGTAGCCTGCTTCAGATAGTGCTGGCTTGCGGTATGCGTTATGGCGATATGAAAATCTTCCACCGCTATGAAGATGGCATTGATAAAGGTGCGATCCAGTTCAGCATGACCAATGCACTGGAGCCGGGTTATTTCGAGCTGGATACTATGGATCAGCTGGAAACCCGCGGCGTTACTTTTTTTATGTCGATGGAAGAACCACGTGATGTGATGAACGCCTATGAATGTATGTTGGCGACAGCGGAGGCGGTTGCCAAGAATCTGCGTGGTGAGCTGATGGATGAAAACCGCTCGACCATGCGCAGCCAGACCAAAGAACATTATCGCGAACGTATCCGCAAGTTTGAGATGCGTAAGCTGAAACAACCCGTCTAAGGCATACAGCCAGTAGCCGGTTGTTAATAGCTTGTAGTAGCAACCTGAAGTAAACAGCCCGTAGTTGATCGCTAATTACCAGCCGTTCCCGCCAGTACAACCGACCGGACCCCTGAATGAGTTCTGAACTATCCATAACGCAGCTGATCAGTCAGCTGCGTGAGCAGTTACAGCAACATAATTATCAGTACTATGTGCTGGATAATCCGACAATTCCTGACGCTGAATATGATCGTCTATTCCACCAGTTAAAAGCGCTTGAACAAGAGCATCCCGAACTTATTACTGGGGATTCGCCAACCCAGCGGGTCGGGGCGCAGCCGTTGTCGGCGTTTAGTCAGGTTAGTCATGAGATGCCGATGTTATCGCTGGATAATGCCTTCAGCACTGAGGATATGCAGGCGTTTGAAAAGCGTCTGTATGATCGTCTCAAGTTGGTTGATGATCAGGTGATCGAGTATGCCTGCGAGCCGAAGCTGGATGGTATTGCGGTCAGCCTGCTGTATGAAGATGGTGTGTTGGTGCGTGGTGCGACCCGGGGGGATGGTTCCACCGGTGAAAACATCACCCTGAATGTACGTACTATCCCCTCTATTCCGTTGCGTCTGATGGGCGATGGCTACCCTGTACGCCTCGAAGTGCGCGGCGAGATCTATATGCCTAAGCAGGGATTTGCAAAGCTCAATCAGATCGCAGAACAGCACGGTGATAAGCCGTTTGTTAACCCGCGAAACGCATCGGCGGGTAGCTTGCGTCAGCTGGATCCTAAGATTACCGCTTCCCGGCCGCTGGAAATGTGCTGTTACAGCGTAGGTATCGTCGAAGGCGGTGAGCTACCCCACAGCCACACAGACATACTGCATAAATTGGCGACCTGGGGATTGAAGATCAATGCTGAGATGGCGGTTGTTAAAGGCTCAACCGGTTGTATGGAGTATTACGCTGAGCTTGCCGAGCGGCGCAATGAGCTGGCGTATGAGATCGACGGTATCGTATTTAAGGTCAATGATATCGGTTTGCAGCAAAGGCTTGGTTTTGTATCCCGGGCACCGCGTTGGGCCATTGCTCACAAGTTTCCCGCTCAGGAAGAGATTACCAGGGTTCGCGCGATCGAATTCCAGGTTGGTCGCACCGGGGCGGTAACGCCTGTTGCCAGGTTAGAACCGGTCTTTGTTGGCGGTGTTACTGTGAGCAACGCGACCCTGCACAACATGGACGAAGTGGAACGTCTGGGAGTACGCTCTGGCGATAGTGTCATTATCCGGCGGGCCGGCGATGTAATCCCTCAGGTGGTCAGTGTGGTGCAAGAGCGCCGTCCTGAAGGGACTGAGCCGGTGCAGATGCCGGCAACCTGTCCGGTCTGTGATTCTGAAGTGGTGCGCATTGAAGATGAAGCAGTAGCCCGATGTTCCGGTGGCCTGAGTTGCGCGGCCCAGCGTAAAGAAGCGCTGAAGCACTATGTGTCACGTAAGGCGATGGATATCGATGGTCTGGGTGAAAAGCTGATCGACGCACTAGTCGAACGGGAATTGGTACATAGCCCGGCTGAACTGTACCGTTTACATCACCGTCAGCTGGCCAGTATGGAGCGGATGGGTGATAAGTCGGCGACCAAACTGCTCAATAGCATCGAGAAAAGCAAGGCGATTGAGTTGGCAAACTTTATCTATGCCCTGGGTATCCGGGAAGTAGGCGAAGCGACGGCAAGAACCCTGGCGTTACATTTTGGGTCCCTGCCTGCGATCAGGGCTGCCGACGAAGAGGCTCTGCAGCAGGCGTCAGATATCGGGCCGATTGTAGCGAAATATATCGTCAGCTTTTTCCATCAGCAGCACAATCTTGAGGTGATTGAAGCCTTGATTAGTGCGGGGGTTCACTGGCAGGATATTGAGGTCTCAGATCAGGCGTTGCCGCTGGATGGCAAAACCTATGTTTTAACCGGCACGCTGGAGCTGATGAGCCGGGCCGAAGCAAAGAAACAGCTTCAGGCGCTGGGGGCCAAAGTAGCCGGTAGTGTATCAAAGAAAACTGATTGTGTTGTTGCAGGCCCCGGCGCAGGTTCTAAACTGCAGAAAGCAGAAGAACTGGAAATTCCGATTTTAGATGAAGCGGCAATGATCGCTTTACTTGAGCAGTTAAACAGTTAATTACGGGGCGAAAGCCAATGAAAGCATTGATTACCGCAGTTATGGCCAGCCTGATTCTGCTGACCGGCTGTAGCAAGGTGGAGACTTTGTTGCCGGTTATCGAAGAGCAACCGAGTTCCGATTTTTGTGAGGCACTTAAGTCAAATAATGCATGGCTTGATGGTGCGGTTGCTGCAGAGTCTCGCTGGGGGATACCGATCTATGTATCGCTGGCCGAACTGAATCTTAAGATTGGTACCGAAAGCAGCCGTTATATCGACCCGGTAGCGGGTGATTGGGAGCAGTACCGTATCAGTACTGAGGCCTGGGATGCATCGCCTGCCGATGTCGATTCGGCGCTGGACTTTATTGGCTGGCATAGCCGCCTTGCAGTAGAGCGTAATCAATTGAAGATGGAGCAGGCTGGTCAGCTATATCTTGCATCACGTCTGGGGCATGGTGGTTTTCATCGTTTCCAGCAGCAGCCTGACCTTGTGCTTAGCCGACAGTCTGAACAGGTGGATCTGCGGGCCGCTGAATACAGGGAACAGCTTAAATTCTGTCCGAGAATTCGAGAGCGGGCGGGTAGCTTCTTTCGCTGGCCCTGGTAAATTTTTTAAATACTGAATAGTCGATATGATAATTCCGATACAACAACTTCCTGCTGATACTCTGCGTAATATGATTGAAGAGTTTGTCACCCGCGATGGCACAGACTATGGTGAAACAGAGGTAGGCATCGAACAACGGGTTGAGCAGGTTAAAGCCCGCTTGATCTCTGGTGAGGTGGTGGTCCTGTTCAGTCAGAGTACAGGCCAATGCAATATAGTGGCCAGTAATATGCTTGATTAACGACGCTTGGAATTGCTCTTCCAACCGTTTGGAGGGTAATTACTATGGATCAACTGGAACAGATAACGGCGCTGATCGCCCTCACGATGGGAGTGGGCTGGGCCAGTGGTATCAACCTGTATGCCACTATCCTGATGTTGGGCGTCCTGTCCAACATGGGGCATATGGAATTGCCCGCAGGCCTTGAAGTTGTGGGTGATCCTCTGGTACTGATGGCCGCAGGTTTTATGTACTGCGTTGAGTTTTTTGCCGATAAGATCCCCGGCGTCGATTCCGGCTGGGATACCCTGCATACCTTTATCCGTATACCCGCGGGTGCCGCGCTGGCAGCTGGCGCTGTCGGCGATATGAATGAAGCGGTTGTCGTTGCCGCGGCATTGGTAGGTGGATCACTTGCCGCATCCAGTCACGCCCTGAAGGCCGGTACCAGGGTGATGATCAACACCTCGCCAGAACCTGTATCAAACTGGGCAGCTTCGTTTACCGAAGATATCGCCGTATTAGCAGGTCTTTGGGCTGCTTTGAATCATCCTCTGTGGTTCCTGGGGGCTTTACTACTATTTATTATCTTGCTGATCTGGGCGTTGCCAAAAATCTGGCGCGGAGTGCAGAAGGTATTTAAATTTCTGTCAGGTTTGTTTGGTGGTAAAAGCGCTGTTGAGGATACTACCGCGCCAACTGATAAGGATTATCGCGAAGCAGTAGGTGGAAAAGAGGGGAAAGCAAACCCCTTGCCTGGTGGTAAGACCTGATCATTGTTAATCTTCTTAAAGTCGGCCCTCTTAAGTCGAGCCTTTTAAAGCCTGTTTTTATAGAGTAGTTCTAATAGCCGTTAATTCTAACGGCTATCCAGCCACTCATTATTAATCAAAGACTGTAACAGATCGGTACGGGTGACAATCCCGTTGAGATTACCATTATCCTTAACGATCGGGATACAGGACAGCTGGTGCTCGACACAGCTGACGGCCAACTGGCGAATATTAGTATCCGGTGTGGCAGTAATGATCTTAGTCGAATAACAACCTTCAATACTGTCTTCAAGTGTTGCACGACTGGCAATGAGTGCTGTCAGATGCTGCAGTAGAAGCTTTTCGGTAATAACGCCCATAATTCGCCCTGAACCGGACAATACCAGCAGGTGGCTGATATCAAACTGGCGCATTTTGTAAAATGCCGACTGGATAGAGCTACCTTGCATGACAGCCTGCACCGGATGCGACATGATCAGAGAGGCTGGAATGTAGCTACGCGGCTGCTCCTCTTTTGGGCTGCTACCGCCGGTTTGCTTATACAGGCTAGCCACCTGACGGGCCTTTCCGCCGGAAGGGCTGCTTTTTTGCTCGCGGGGAGGAACCGGATTAACCCGTTCACGATCATGCTGGCCTGCAGTCTCCGCTGCAGGGGCAGGTTCACTAAGTTGTTCCACTCCGCCCGGTCTGAATATTGATTTTACCGGGGTTTGAATACGATATCCCTGATCGTAAATTACCAGTGCCATAGAAAAAACCGCTTACCTTTTAGATAAATATACTGCCTATATCGCCCGACGGATGAGATTCTTGATGATAAACCGTGCTGGATTGAGCTTATCGATCAACTCATTTGCGATCGGTAAAGTCTCATTTTCAAGCATAGCAGCAATGATCTCTCCACTGATTGGACCAGTGATTAGCCCTTTAGATCCGTGCGCGAGATTAACATATAAGCCAGGGTAATGCTGCGGCGGTGTTTCGATTTTAATGGTTCGATCATTCCGTAACTTCGCGTAATCTTCACAAAAAGCATCGAAAACCGGTGCCGGGCCAACAATTGGTAGCTTGTCAGGGGAGGCGCAACGAAAAGCGACCCGCCCATGAAACTGATCGACAGGCGTACTTTGAGTAATTGACACGGCAAGGTCGGGAGCCATATCAGCTATCTTGCCGATATTATGACTGTGCCCATCGGGCCGTATATCGGTACCCTCATCTTTAAGATCGAAGGTTGCGCCGAAGCAGAATCGATCTTCTTTTGCCGGGGATATATAGCCCTCGCTGCAAAGAACAGTGTTTAGCTTAGTTGTCGTATCGTCTGTTTTTGCAATAGAAACCTGACCGCGGATTTTCTGCAGCGGAAGGTGATTGAGCTGAACGAAGCGAGCGCTATCGGCCGCAGAAGCAACAACGGCAACGGAAGCTTTGCCAATAATTGATTGATCAGATAGAGCGGACCACTGTTTGCGCACGGCATCGTATTCAAGCTGAGTAACTTCCTGGCTGAGCTTAAGCGTGATATTCGGATGTTGATTTAACCATTGGCACAGCAGAGGCGGCGTAACCCAGCCCGCATCAGGAAAGAACAAACCGCTATTGGTAACAGAGGTGCCTGCAACTTGCGAAGCCTCAGCCTGACTCAAGTGTTGTACTAATGATCGTGGATAATTACCTGAAGCCACCAGATCAACCTGCTTCTGTTGCTCCTTATCGTTAGCCGCGATCTGAAGCAAACCACAAGGTGACCAGATATTACGATCATCGGGCAGCTCACGGGTCAGAAAGTTACTGCTATAAAGAAAGCCTGCCAGGTGTATCTGGCTGGCCGGAATCGGTTGTACCGGTAGCTTGGCATAAAGCGCGCCCTGACGATTACCAGAACCTTCCTGGGCTATAGAATCATTACGGTCAATCAGCATAACCTTCCAGCCTCGCTGAGCTAGGGAATAGGCTGTTGAACATCCGGCTATGCCTGTGCCAATGATCAATACCGTATTGCTTCTAGAGTGCGCTTCAGGTAATTGAAACCAAGCAGGTGAAGAGTAAGGTTGGTTTGTTTGAGAAGTAGTAATAAGTATCTCCTGATAAATCTGTACATTTGGTAGCATATACCACGATCAGACTATTTCGGGTGTTAAAGTTATTCTAATTGCAGATGGAGAGATATTTGTTGATACAGTTTAAGTTTTGATTGCTTAGATGTTTGGCTTGATAAACATGATAAGAGATGCTGTATCAGGGCAACACAAAGCCGAACTGGAAATCGTGACTGTATAGATTACTTTGTGAAATAAATTATACCGCCAGGAGTAGGAGTTTCCGAAAGGAAATTTGATGCCAAGCTTGTGATTGTTATATGGTACTGCAATCTAAACTCAAATGGCTAATGCCATGCAGGTATAAGACATGTTGTGATATCATTTATGTCAGTTGTAGGTGCCTTGTGTATCTGCCTGGCGCTATGATTACTCTGTTTTATAGAATGGAATGCGAACAGGTAGACTGAAGGGGATTGGCAGGAGCGCAAACTGAATTGATTGATAAAATCAAACTAACTGTGAAATTAATACCTGTCATAAAATTAAAATGAGTTGGTAGTCATTGGACGCTTGTTTAGGAGTAACGGATTACAATAGTTTATTATTGAATATGATTTGAATAGACCTGAGAGTGATAATATTTTGGATATGTTAAGCAAGAAAAAGCAGACTCTCAGTTCGGATTGCTATACACCTCTCAACATCCCTTCCCCTTCACACACCCTTCCAGAAAAAAAGTTTTATATCTCTTTGAGCTCGTACGAATTAAAATTAATTACTAAGTGGTATTTATAGGCTTATGAGTGATAATTCATCAGGAAGCGTCTTTCGTCAGTTGGTAGAAGGTAAGTTGTTTTTCTTATCATTCTCAATGTTTTTAATGAAGTTAGACTTTAAGGGCTTTGTGCTAGGCGTGCTTTATAAGCTGTTGGCTAAAGTTTTGATATTCATATCAATGATTCTACCTATTAAGATAATCCTGTTTTTAGCTCCAGCTCAGGAAGTTCCAGGGATATTGTCTCAATATTTTGAGAATAAAGTTCAATTCGTTGGCTTGCTGTGTGTCTTAATGTTAATTTTTATGGTTTTATCTTCACTTTTTTCGAAATTGGCAGTAAATGTTTCTAAAACAAAAGTAGATAAGATCGCTAATATATCCAAGAAAGAATTTGGTGTAGAAGCAATAGAAAAAATAAAGAAGAATGTTGATATTTGCATGTTATCGCATGCGTTATTTTTGTTTTGTTTGTCTTGTTCTATAACTGTATATTTTATCTATCCAGAGCTTTTGTTAGTTTTTTTTCTAGTGTTGGTTATTTCTGCTATCTTTTTTATGGCTGTTGGTAGGTATGAACATTCAACCTTGCAGAGATTTAATGAGAGTCCTGATAAGATGCTAAATGGTATAGCAAAGCTCATTTTTCTAACTTCATTCTTTTATATTGTGTATGACTCAATATTTAATAGTTCAGCCTTAGAGCTGATTTTGATGGTGGTTGGTTTAATTATGATTAGGCAGTCTGGCTTGTTAATTAGCCAGTTATTATTATTGATGATAAAGTTTAATAAAATTAGTAAACCTGCGTTAAAGTTGTTGGAAGTAAAATAATGAAAGGTTATTTGTTGAGTGGAGGCAAGTTAGGTTACAGATATTTTCCTAAGGTTGCTTGTACTAGTATTAAAACAGCTTTGTATGAAATTGATGAACAGAAGCGGTTTTCTAGAGATGAATCAGGAATGCACATTCATCAATATGTTAAAATGAATAAGTTAGCCGAAATGGATGGATGTGAAAGAAGATTTGTTGTAATTAGAGATCCGGTGAAGCGTTTGTTATCAGCTTACAGTAATAGAGTTACTTATCATAAAGAATTAAGTGAAAAATATATAAGAGAAAAGGCAAGTAAATACTACGACACTATCCCCTATTTTGACCCTACTCTGGATCAGTTTGTCGATAATTTAGGAGTGTATTTAAATATAGGTGTGATAAAGCACCATGTCAGGCCAGTTTCTTACTTTATGGAAGGTGAGGGGCTCAACTATTTTACTGATGTATATAGAATGGAGGATATCTCACAATTCGAGTCAGATCTTTCTGAAGTGTTCGAACGAGAGGTTACGTTTGAACATAAGCAGACAGGAGGAAAAAAGTTGTCGTTAAAAGATTTAAGTGCAGGTCAAGTAAGAAAGCTACTTAAATATTACAAGAAAGATTATACACTGCTTCGCAATTATTATTCGGAAGATGCTGTGTGGGAAGAGTGGAAAAAAGAAAATAACTGTTCAAATTCATCATTAAAATTTCAGCTTATTTGTGATTGGGTGGGTTTTTCGCGCTCTAAAGTAATAAAACAAAGGCAGTCAGCATGACTGATAATCCACTAGTATCGGTGTTGCTACCAGCATACAATGCTGAAAAATTCATATGCCGAGCAATCGATAGTATCCTCTTGCAAATTTATGAAGAGTTTGAGTTGATCATAGTTAATGACGGCTCTTCTGATAAGACGCTAGAGTTAATGACTGGTTATGAAGATGCTCGAATAAAGATAGTTGACCTAGAGGATAATGTCGGAATAATTGAGGCGTTGAATATCGCTATTTCGAAGGCTAATGGTAAGTATATAGCGAGAATGGATGATGATGATATCTCTATGCCGCAACGCTTCTTAGAGCAAGTTGAATTCTTAGAGTCTAACCCTGATTATGTGGCTTGCGGATCTTCGATTGTTAATTTTAATGAAAAGGGTGATCAATCTGCGATGGCGTATCCAACAGAGCATGGTGAGATAATGTCGGCGTTGAAGTTTTTTGAGCGAAATATATGTCATCCCTCAGTAATGATTCGTTCTGGTACTATAAAGAAAAATAATATTCGTTATCGACGAGAATACCGTTACGCTGAAGATTACGTCCTTTGGAATGAATTATCTGCATACGGTAAACTGCATAATCTCAGATCGTATCTTCTTTTGTATAATCGCCATGAAGATCAAATTTCATCAAGATATTATTCGAAGCAAATAGAAATTTCTAAAGAAATTGTTAAAGATAACATTGGAGATTTTTTTGATAAGAAAGAGTTAAGATATAGATCAACAGTGTATTTAAATTTCTTGATCCAGGATGCCGAAAATAAAAATGTATCTTTGTCTCCGGCTGAGGCTGAAGGAGCCTATGAAGACTTGTTGTTGTATTCAGAATCTAAAGATGACATGGATACACGGTATGCAAAAAAAATTCTAATGTTCAAATATGTACGAGCTACTTTTCATTATGAATATTCTATTATTCATAAGATTAAATCATTAATTCGATGTATATTTACGAGTCCACGTTTAATGGTAATGAATCTGTTAGAAATTTATCGTTTGTTTTCCATTATAAAAATTAAAAAAGAAGTTGCTAATAATAAATAGTAGGTAATCAGTTGAAAATATTATATGTGGTTAATGTTGATTGGTACTTTTGTTTGCATTGGCTTGATCGTGCCGAAGCAATGCGTGATAAAGGTTATGATGTTCATGTGTTGACAACAATCACATCTTCTGAGCACTTGCTGGATATGGAAAGTCGTGGATTTACTGTTCATCAGATGAGGCTGAGACGAATAAGTATAAATATATTTTATGAGTTTTATACGCTCATGACTATCTTTAGGTATTACTTGAAGTTGAATCCTGATTTGACACATTTGATAACTATAAAGCCTGTGATTTATGGCGGTATTGTTTCAAAGATTCTAAATGTTAAAGCTATTGCCAGTCTTGTTGGTTTTGGGCTGGTGAACAGTAATGATGATAATTTGAGATTGAAAAGATTAATAAAGTTTCTTTTACGATTATCATTGCCAAGTGATATTGTTCTGGAAAATTCAGATGATAGATCTCATATAGAGAAGTTAAAGCCTAATTCTAAACCTATAGTCATAGATGGGGCTGGCGTTGATATTACTAAGTTTTCTTATACGAAGCGAACAACGGGTGGAGCTATTAAAGTTCTTTTTGCTTCAAGATTACTTTGGTCGAAAGGGCTGGGATGCCTTGTTGAAGCATGTCAAAGATTAAAAGTCGAGGATATTCATATTGAGTTGCATGTAGCTGGCATACAAGATACTGACGCAAAAAATGCGATTCCTGATGAAATCATTAATCAATGGGCGGGGGACGGCGATATTATATGGCATGGCAATGTTCAGGATATGCCTGGTTTGATTTCTCAGGTAGATATAGTGTGCCTGCCAACTACATATGGCGAAGGTGTTCCTAGAATACTCATAGAATCGGCTGCGTGTGGAAGACCAATTGTAGCGCCAAGTGTTCCAGGATGTAGCGATATTGTGCAGCATAATGTTACTGGCTTATTATACTGCCCGTTGGAAGATGACGGGCTTTATTTGAGCTTACTCGAAATGGTCAAATTAAGGGATTCATATCACCAATTTGGCAGAGAGGCGAGACAGCTTGTAAAGCATAGATTCAGCAATGAGGTAGTGATAGGGCAATGGATGGAGTTTTATAAGGAACGGCTGGTTGATGTAGGTGCTTATAGATGAAGTTACATTTACACCTGGGAGCACATAAAACAGCTACAACACATTTTCAGAACGTGCTTGAGGTTAATCGACACCTTTACAATAGAAATATTAATTATATTTCTATGGAGGAGTTTAGAAAAGAACTGAATTGGCGCGATGGGTGCTTAAATTACACACTATGCGAAAGATATCTTGATAAGCTAAAAAGTAGCTCACCTGATACATTAGTGATCTCTGAAGAAAACCTTTCGGGTGAGACTAAGGATATATACAAACATTTTTTTTTATATTCTGATATTGCAAAAAGATTGAGTAGTTTTGTTCACTTTACAGAGTCTTTTGATGAAGTTGAAATATGGTTCAGCATACGGAGCATGGATGGGTTCTTACCATCAATATACTGTGAGTCATTAAGACATTGGCCGTATAACAAATTTGAAAACGTGTACTCTGGAAATTACAATCAAACTTGGCTGCCAGTTATTGAATCAATTCGTCGAGTTTTTCCTGAATCCAGGATCAACGTAATAAGATATGAAAACTACACTGCGTCTTTACCATATGTAATAGACAGGGTTTTTGGTGGAAGTGAGAGTTGGGAGTATCTTGAGTCTGAAAGGTCAAGAGTATCAATGAATCACTATGCATGTAAGTTAATGAAGGCCGGAAGATTCTTCATTCCCCGTAATAAATCCTCATGCGTGATACAGTCGTTATCAAATATTCTTGATAGAACAAAAATTGGTTTCAAATTTTCACCCTTTAAAAAGCCTCAAGTTGAAGGGTTTTTGGATGTTTACTCTAGTGATGTTAGACAAATTAGATTTCTTGAGAATGTCCATATCTACTGAATCATAATAATTATTATCTTGGATGTAGATAATTATTAAATACATAACGTTCGCGAAATGAGTTCTTCAGGGAGAGGGCATAGTTTGCGATTTGCAGAGAGTAAAATGAATCAAGTCAAGGTTAGCGTAATAATACCTGTATATAATACAGAGGTGTATTTAGAACAATGCCTGGATTCTGTTCTGTCACAATCTCTAGATGATATTGAAGTTATCATTGTAAATGATTGTTCATTAGATGGATCATCAGATGTTATTAATGATTATGCTGAAAATGATAGTAGAGTTTTCCATATCGATCATGAAGTGAATAAAGGATTACCTGAGGCAAGAAATAGCGGTGTTTCTATTGCGAGAGGTCAATATATAATCCATTTGGATAGTGATGACTTTTGGCTAGATAAAAATATGCTTAATACCCTCTATCAGACAGCCGAAATTGACAACTGTGATATTCTGAAATTTGACGGATTACACGCTGATAATGATAATATTTCACGGCCTATCTTTAAAACAGAAAATATTGTTAATGGTAGTTTCAAGAAGAATCGTGAGTTTTGGAGTTATAGATCTGTCTATTTGTATTTTTTCAGAAAGAACTTTGTAGATAAACACAATCTTAGGTTTGTACCGGGTATTAATTTGGGAGAGGATGCGATATTTTTATCTTCAGCTCTAAAATGTGCTAATAAAATTTCATCTATACCTGATATGTTCTATGCATACAGAGTTGATAACGTCAGTCTGATGCGAAAGCCTTGGGCTTTAAAGGATTATTTAGAAGAAGAAGACGCAGCGAGAATTGTTTCAAATAATATTGAAGGAATAAATGAGCCTTTTGTGAACTATTGGGCCTTTAGATTAAATCATTATTGGAGTACTAAGCTTATTGTTAGGGCTTTCAATGATCTTGATTATAATGAACGGCAAGAACTATTAGCATATGTTTCCGCAACACTAGATCAAGTAGATGTAAAGGAGATAGAAGAAAGTGGATTTTTGACAAGTGTAGGACAAAACGTTTTAAAACTTTTGATAAGAAAAGACTTCTCGGCTCTGGAAAAGTTTATAGCAAAGGTTAACATGTTGCCTTGTCACTATTCTCAATTTTCATCAGTTTTAAAAAAAATATCGTATGTTAAAAATAAACTAAGACCTTTGCTTGTAATGCTCTTTTGGAAGTGTAAAGGGTTACTTAGATTGATCCTTGGCAGGATTAAAAGAATCATTGGTCGTGCTATTTTAAAGGATAGAGTTTTTCATAATATCGAAGGTGATTCTGACTATAATTTTGTACTGACAAAGAAAGGGAAGCTGCTTGGTGCCAGTGCAATGCTGAGAGTTAAAAATGAAGAAAGGCGTATTGTTTCTTGTTTGGAGTCGATCGTAGATTTATTCGATGAGATTGTAGTTATTGATAATGGCAGTAAAGATTCAACTAAAGAACTTGTTGAAAAATTCAAAGTTGAGCATGTTTTGGGTGATAGAGTTGTAGTGCACTCCTATCCTTTTACCGTAGCTAAGTGTGGGTCAGAACATCAAGCTACAGAGGCGAATTCTCTAAGAAGCCTGGCCTATTATTATAATTGGTGTGTTAGTCGATGTGGATATAGTGTTATCTGTAAGTGGGATGCAGATATGTTACTGGGTTCGAACATGGATAGTAGGGAAATATTTAGGCGTTATATCCTAAGCGTTGTAAATGCAAGGCAGTGGCATATCGGTAGCATACCAGTTCAAACTATGTATATTGACGCTGCTGGCAATAGGTTTATTTCTCGTAATGAAATACATCAAGAAGTTAGGCTGTTTCCAAATATACCTGCCGTTTATTTTATAAAAGCGGAACTTTGGGAGGCCTTACAAACAGCGTTTCCAATTAACAACAAGATTTTGGATCCTTGTGTTATTTATGAGTTAAAAGATGTTTCAGAAGATGAGTTTTCACACTGGTCATCTACCACATTTGTTGGGGGAAGAAAGGCCATAGAATTCAGAAACTATATGCGTGTGAAAAAATTAATGCACTTAAATGATTCTAAAGAATTTCTGTCTTCTAACGGCTTATGATATTTGGCATTATATTGAATTTTTTGTCGGAGATGCACATGTGCTTGGGTAAAAGTACGAGCCATCGATCCTGTGTTAATCTTGCTTGGATGTTTAAATGAGAAAACTATATCTTCATATCGGTACTGAAAAAACCGGAACAACTTCCATTCAGGAATTTTTGTATTCCAACAAGAAGGCCCTCTCTAAAAGTGGTTATCACGTTTTGCAGTGTGCAGGAAAGAAGAACCATAGGGCTATCCCATCGTACTGTATGTCTGAGAATAGTTATGATGATTTTTATTTTGATAGACAGATCGATAACCTAGAAAAAAAGCGAATATTTAAGAAGAAACTGTATAATTCATTTGTTAAAGAAATTAATTCATTGAGCGATAATATTCACTCAGTAATTATTACTAGCGAGCACTTTCATTCAAGGCTAAAAACCTTGGAGGAAGTGGCTGCAGTTAAAGATCTGGTTTCCCCGTTTTTTACTGATATAGAAATAATTTGTTACCTCAGGGAACAGTCAGATTTAGCTTCTTCACTATATTCTACAGGTATAAAATCTGGCTCTAACATCGATTTTTCATCTTTTTTGGAGAGGTGTTCACCTGATAATACTTACTACAACTATTATTCTTTTTTGAACAGATGGTCCAATGTTTTTCCTTCAGAAAGCTTAAGTGTAAGGGTTTTTTCTAAAGGCAGTTTTTATAATAATGATTTGATTGACGATTTTTGCTTCGGTATTAATGAAGATCTTCTCTCAAAGGTGGATAGGAAGGTAAACATTGAAAATGAATCGTTATCTAATTTTGGGAAAGTAATTGGGCGGGCTGTAAATTCAGTATCTCCAAAGTATAACGGAGACGGGTCCGTTAATAAAAGTAGAGCTAATGCTTTGCGCAGAGTAGCAAGCTCCTTTGGCGGGCATGAGTCGAATCTTAGTATTGAACAATATAATACAATTTATAAAAGCTTTCTTGCTTCTAATGTTAAGGTTGCTAATGAATACCTGAAAAGTAGTGACCCTTTATTTCCGTCAAACCCACCTGCTGCCTCTAATAAGCCATTAAACGAGATTCAGGTAGCTGATCTTGCAAAAATAATTCTTGATGTGAAAGGTATCGCGCAGGTTTCTGATCAAGATGCCGTTCTTTTTAGAGATGCAGCAATTTTATTGGAAAATATTGATATTAACATTGCATACCGACTTATGAGGCTAGCTCAGCTGGGTAGACCAAAAGGACCATTTATCAAAAGTAAGCTTGAGGAGTATGAGAGTAGACTCTAATGATTATTTACTAAGTCGTTTTTATTCTGTTGTTACCGTAGTGTATATTTGCTTAGTAGTAAAAAGTATTCTTTTTGTTGGTGTAGCATATGTTTAAGTTTGCATCCGGTTAAGTGTTTTTAGCGTGTGCTTTTTCTAAGCTGACTCTGTCTTGTTGTCTTCGTTTTTTGAACAGAATTTTGGTGGTTTCTAATGAGAACATTTTATTTAGGTGTTGGTGCTCAAAAAGCAGGTACAACTTGGTTGTTTAAACAAATTATTAAATCAGATAATTTCCGTAGAGGTTTTTCTAAAGAATATCATCTGTTTGATGCTTTGTATTTGAATGATGGTAAGTCTGCAAGAGCTAATGTTTCTAAAAGAATTAAAAACTACCCTTTTCAGGAGGGAGAGTTTTTTTTAGAAAAATATAAAAATATAATGCTGAGTTTTTATGCTGACAAGAAAAACTACTATGATTATTTTGATTCTATATTGACGGATGATGACTCTTTTTCTTCTGATATTACGCCTTCCTATTCAGGCCTTTCGAGTGAAGTTCTTTTTGAGATAAAGGAAGAATTTAAACGTCGAGATATTTCTCTTAAGATTGTTTTTATAATGAGGGAACCTATTACTCGTCTTGAAAGTGCGATCAGAATGCAGATGAAACGAAAAAAATGTCTACGCGAATTAAGTAGCGTCGATATGACGAAAAAAATGTTTGATTCACTCAACTCTACAAGCGATCGTTCACGAAGTGATTATTTATATACTTGTCAGCAAATAGACAAAGTGTTTTCTAATGATGAAGTTTTTTATGGTTTTTATGAAACTTTATTTTCTCAGATTGAAATTGTTAAATTAAGTTCGTTTTTTAATATGCGGCCACATGAGTTTGATGCTTCTAATATAGTTAATTCTACAATCAAGCCGTTTAAATATAGTTTGCAAGATGTTAATGATTTTCAAACTTCGGTGACTGACCGGTACCAGTTTGTGTTAGATAGGTTTGATTTTGATTTGTCTGTATGGAATGAAGCTGTTTATAACATGGTGGATGAAATGTCTTAGTTCTTCGTGAGTTAATTACTACTCAAATGACGTTTTTACAAACGTTAACTGTGCTACTTGCCTTTTGTAGCCATAGCGCTGTTTTCTTTATACTCAGATTAATGCGTTAAAGTGTTTGTCTGGTTTAGGGTGCTCATCTTGTCAAATTAATGCTAAAGATTTATTTCTTATGCGTTTTTTATTTTTGGTATGATAGACTGATCTCTTGATTTTTTATATCTGCCAGTCTCTTTTATATGATTATATAAGGTAATATCCTTTTCTAAGTGTGATTCTAGTTTTGTTCGTGTTTTATATTCAAGTTCTTCTACTTTTTGTTTTGGTGATATGTTTTTTTGAGGAATAATGATTTTTTTTCCGGTTTTAACCTCTAAAAAGTCTGACACTGCGCTTAAGTTATCGACTGTAAATATGTTGTCGACATAAATTTCATCTGAGCTGGATTTAATGAAGTCAAATTGCGTGGGTAATATGGCAAAGGGAGGTCTTTTTCCGTTACTAGTATAGGCCTCAATAAATTCATTGTACGTAATATCACCTGTATAATTTTTATGATTAGGGTGGCTTGTACTTTTAAGCTCTGCTCTTGCTCTATACTTATACCAGCTCTCAATCCATTGATAGGGATCTCTAAATATACAGAATGACTCTATTTCAATTTTCGGATAGATTTTGAGATGAAAGTTTTCTAAGTATGTCTCAAACCCCCTGGCATTCATGTGTTTGATTTTTGGATGACCTGCGAATTTTATATTACATATGTCGTCTATTGCGTTTTCAATAGACGTTGATGCACATTTAGGATTGCATAGAAATGCAAATCCATACTTAGTAGATATTTTCAACTTTTGTCCTTCCCTAAAAAATACATGAAGGGTCTGATCTATTAGGATCAGCTTCCAAATTCAGTTTTTGCAGTATAAGTTACTGAGCAGGAAAACTTTCCTGATTTTGACCATCAGATAAACTTAGATAGCTGAGCTGAGGCGGCTTAACCAAGCCTGCTTCAGGTTAGATTAGTCCGCTATTGGTTACAGCGGTACCTGCAGTCAGTTAGCCTTGTTCCTGTGTCAGTTGTTGTACCAACGCTTTTGCATAATTACCTGAAACTATCAGATCAACCTGCCTCTTGTCACTAGCCGTGATTAAAGTAGGATCGCTAGTAGACCATATATTATGATCATCGGGTAATTCCCTATTTAGAAGCTCACTGCTATAGAGAAAAGCAGCCAGATGAATTCGGCTGGTAGGAATCAGTTGTACCGGCAGCTGTGTTTACAACACGCCCCAGATAGGCTGACCGCTCAGCCTCATTGAGCGGGAGACTATGTCGTTAAGCAGCCTACGATTCCGGTGCCAATAATATGGTTTTTTCGGTTATCAAATGTTTGCCAGGTAACTGTAACCAGGCGGGTTTGATTGGTTTTCTTAGACGAAGTTGCGATGGGTGCCCCCTGTTGTGTTCAGTTCAGAAGTTTGCTTTGATTTCTCGCGTCAATAAGGCCGTATAAGGTCGCTTAGGGCAGTAAAAGACTTTAACTCACTTCTCAAGTGAAGGTTGTTGATACAGTTTAAGTTTTTGTACTTTTAGATGTGTAAGTAGCATGAAGTTACTATTGGCTGCTGTATCTAAGAAGCGGTTCAACCGGATTGGGCCGATGAGTCTGGCATACTGCTAGGGATTGAATCGTCAGGATATGACATCACCTAAAGGAGATTGATCTGAAGCATCAACACGATCATTGTCTGATTCTTTTACAACCCAAAATGAGTATCGGTGTTGAACAAATAAAATTTGTTGTGATATTGTCTGCACGAATTTTAGGCTGTGTCTGTATAGGTAAAGATTTTGCTGCTATGATAGCCCTGCTTTATTTATTCAGATCGTAAATAGCAAGCCTAAAAAGGAATAAACAAGTTGCTCTCAGCAACTTGTTTCTATATGCCAAACAGGATGTTTGCCGTGAAATTAATCCCCGTTATTATGTCTGGAGGAGTGGGTAGTCGTCTGTGGCCCGTTTCTCGCGTATCCCATTCAAAGCCTTTTATCCCGTTGCCTGATGGCGAAAACCTGATTCAAAAGACATTTACCCGTGCGTGTGGGCTAAGTAATGTCGAAGAAGTACTTACTGTTACCAATCGTGAGCTTTTCTTTAAAACTGAAGATGAATATCAACAGTCTTCAGCACTACCTTGTGCGCAAAGCTTCATTTTAGAACCTTTTGGCCGAAATACGGCTGCTGCAGTGGCAACGGCTGCGCTTCATCTGGAAAGTATTTATGGCACTAATGCTCAGATTTTAGTGCTGGCGGCTGATCACCTTATTAAAGATCAACCGGCATTCGCTGAAGCTGTCCTTAAGGCCCAGACGTTAGCGGCTGAAGGCTTGCTTGTGACCTTTGGTATTCAACCAGAGTCTCCTGAGACTGGTTTTGGATATATTGAAGCCGATAGAGAAGCACCGCTACCCGGCGGCATGCGAGTTAATCGTTTTGTTGAAAAACCTGATTTGGCAACCGCAAAGAGTTATCTAGAATCCGGTAATTATTACTGGAACTCAGGCATGTTTTGTTTCAGTGTCGGTACCATTATTGAAGAGTTCGAACGTCATGCGCCAGAAGTAATTGATTCAGTACGTACGGTATTGGAGCAATCACGGATTAGTGAGAGTGAACAACATCGAAGTCTGAAACTGGATGCCAAAAGCTTTGCTACTGTGCCGGATATCTCCATTGATTATGCTTTGATGGAGCGCTCCGAAAGAGTAGTGACAGTGCCTTGTGATATAGGCTGGAGTGATATCGGCTCCTGGACTGCAATGAGTGATCTGACAGATGCCGATGAGAATGGTAATCGCTTTGAAGGTGAAGTGATGTCCCATGAATCCAAAGGCAATTATGTGCAGAGCAAGAATCGACTTGCAGCTTTGGTTGGCGTTGATGATCTGATTGTTGTCGATACACCCGATGCTTTTCTGGTGGCACATAAAGATAAGGCGCAAGACGTTAAGCATATCGTAAGCCGCCTTAAACAAAATGGACATGATGCTCATCTGCATCATCAAACAGTTCATCGCCCATGGGGAACCTATACCACTCTGGAAGAGGGTGAGCGTTTCAAAATGAAGCGTATTTCGGTAAAGCCTGGCGCTTCGTTATCATTACAGATGCATCATCACCGCTCGGAACATTGGATCGTTGTAAGTGGTATGGCACGTATCATCAACAACGATAAAGAGTTGCTGTTAAGTACTAATGAATCGACATACATCCCTGCAGGCCATAAACACCGTTTGGAAAATCCGGGTGTCATCGAACTTGTAATGATCGAAGTGCAGAGTGGTGATTATCTGGGTGAAGACGATATTATCCGCTTTGAAGATAAGTATGGTCGAGCCGGGCAGTAAATCTGGTTTTCAGACCGCTACTCCGGTTCTTGCACTGGTCGTGTTCTTGAATTAGAGAGCTAGGTGTGACTATTTTTTCATGGCTCGATAAACCCTTATTGTAGGTTTTTGATCTGCACTTGTTTAATGAAAATGTTTAAGTTTATCTGAATGATGGTCCCAATGAAGATACTATTAGTATTTGGAACACGGCCTGAAGCCATAAAAATGGCGCCGGTGTATTTTGCACTCAAAAATGCCGGTGTTAGTGTGAAAACATGTATAACCGCCCAGCATCGAGAGATGCTTGACCAAGTGTTGAGTTTTTTTAAGATTGCACCGGATTATGATCTTAATGTGATGAAGCCTGGTCAGAGTCTGACGGTAATAACTTCATCTGTTTTATTAGGATTGGAGAGTGTTATTGATGAATTTTCCCCTGATTGGATAGGTGTTCATGGGGATACTACAACAACGCTTGCGGCGACAATTGCCGGTTTCTATGCGAACGTTTCAGTTTTCCATGTTGAGGCGGGTTTAAGGACCGGGAATAAAAAGTCACCTTGGCCTGAAGAGATGAATAGGCGAGTAGTTGGCTCTGTAGCTGATTTACATTTTGCACCTACAGAAATATCTAAAAATAATCTCATTAGTGAAGGGATAAGTGCAAATGATATTGTGGTTACGGGTAACACTGTAATAGATGCCTTATTGTATACGTTAGATCAGCAAGGTTCGGAATATAATTGCGATATTAGATTTCCCTTTATGGAAGATGGAAAGTCGATAATATTGGTTACGGGACATAGGAGAGAAAATTTTGGGCGGGGTCTAGAGCAAATATGCTTTGGGCTGAAAAAAATAGCCAAAGAATTCCCGAGTTGTAGGGTTGTTTATCCAGTTCATTTAAATCCCAATGTACAGGAGCCGGTTAAGCGTATTTTAGGAGGTATCTCAAATGTATTTCTAATCGATCCTCTTGATTATCCCTCTTTTGTGTTTTTGATGTCGCAATGCCACATTATTCTGACAGACTCCGGTGGTATTCAAGAAGAGGCTCCTTCATTAGGCAAGCCAGTATTGGTTATGCGAAATACTACTGAACGATATGAAGCAATTGAGGCTGGTGTGGTTCGGTTAGTGGGGACGTCGGCTGATAAGATATATTCAGGTGTAGCCGAGCTATTAAAAATGCCAAATTTGTATGCAGAAATTGCTAAAAGATCAAATCCGTTTGGGGATGGGCAAGCGAGTAATCGGATTGTGCGTGCGCTTTTAAACGAACGCAATAAATAGATATTTACTTTTAGAGGTTGTAGATGGAAGAGTTGTGTACAACACCATTAGAGTCCCGTCAAAAAGTTAAAGAGTCAAGGTACTCTTTAGCTTTACGGGATCTTCTCGGAGGTATAAATAAGGCTTCTATATGGAGTGTCCTGGGTTGGCAGGACATAAAGCAACGCTATAGAAGATCTGTGCTGGGACCATTTTGGTTGACAATTAGCAGCGCAATTATGGTTGCAGCACTTGGTATTTTGTATGCAACGTTGTTGGGGCAGAGTATTCAAGAGTTTATACCTCATGTTGCTGCCGGTTTACTTGTATGGACATTTTTGTCTACGATGATCCTGGAAGGCTGTACGGTTTTTATAGCGTCTGAAGGCCTCATTAAGCAAATTCGACTGCCTTTGACTGTGCATGTTTGCAGAATGGTGTGGCGTAATGTAATGATTTTTTTACATAACATCGTTATTTTATTTTGTGTTTTGTATTTTGTGCCTGAAGTAAATATTCCTGATCTTCTATCGATACCATTTTCAATTTTTCTTATTGCCTTAAATGGAATCTGGCTTGGTATCGTCCTAGGAGTGTTATGCACTAGGTTCAGAGATATTCATCAAATTATTACAAACTTTGTACAAATCCTGTTCTTTCTTACTCCAATTTTCTGGAAACCAGAGTTGTTGCAAGATAGGGGGTGGGTTGCAGTTTATAATCCGGCATTTCACTTTATTGAGCTTGTTCGATCGCCTTTGATGGGCAATGGCATTCCGGTTTTTTCATGGGGAGTAGTAACGGCGCTAACAGTTGCTGGTTTTATGTTTGCTTACGTCCTACTTGCGCGCTACCGACATCGTGTCGCCTACTGGTTGTAACGGTATTAATATGGCTTTAATTGAAGCAGAAAACTTGGTTGTAGAGTTTCCGGTATTTACAAATTCGCACCGGTCTTTAAAAAACACGCTTTTGAACGCAACTACGGGCGGTCGTATTGCTCATGCTGCAGGTAATAAGGTATCCGTACGTGCTAATGATCAGCTCTCTTTTAAAATTAGTGAGGGCGAACGTGTTGGGCTATTAGGTCATAATGGTTCGGGTAAAACAACACTTCTAAGGGCATTGGCAGGGGCTTACGAACCTACAGAAGGTTATCTTAATGTTCAGGGTAGAGTGGCATCATTGCTCGATATATCGCTGGGCATGGATGTTGATGCATCCGGCTATGATAATATTTTTCTTCGTGGGATTATGATGGGCCTCACTCCCAGGGAAATTAGGGGGAAAATGAATGAAATCGCTGAGTTTACCGAATTAGGCGAATATCTTGATATGCCTGTAAGAACCTATTCAAGCGGTATGCAACTGCGCTTGGCATTTGCTGTTTCAACAAGTATAGATGCAGATATCATAATCATGGATGAATGGTTGAGTGTAGGAGATGCTGACTTCAATGAGAAGGCCTCACAAAGGCTAACCAGCTTCGTAGAAAATGCCTCAATTTTGGTAATAGCAACCCATTCAGAAGATTTACTGCGAAATGTTTGCAATAGGGCCTTTAGACTGGAACATGGGCGATTCGTTGAAGAGTTTGATCCACGGATGGAGACTGTTGGATGAGTCTGAAGTTTTTAAAGCTTTCGCAAGGTGTCTTGAGCGCCACAGTTGCATATCCGTTGGCAGAGAAACTCGAAAAGAGGGATATAAGAGCTAAGTTCCGTGAGCTTAAGAAGTATTATCGGCTTCCTTTTCAGCAACGAAAGCTCATCGCAGAAAAAAGGCTAATAGAGACGATTGAATTTGCTGCTCATCATGTGCCTTATTACCGGGATTTATTTAGAAATATATCTTTTAATGTTTCTCAATTAAAAAAAGATACCAGGTACTTACAGGAGATTCCTCTACTAACGAAAGATATTATTCGAGAACAAGGTGATAGATTGCTCTCAGCTCCGTTGGAAAGAGTTAGGCATCATGTGTGTAAAACGGGTGGTTCCACCGGTCTTTCAGCTCACATCTTTTATGATCAGATAGCCGCGGATTACTCGTCAGCTGTAACGTTGTTTGCCAGGAGGGCAATCGGCAAGAGCAAGCATAAATTTGAAACCCATTTTGCTTGTCGATTTCCTGACGACGTTCCCCAAAAATGGCCTACACGTGAAGATTTTAAATGTTTCGCGATGAATAGAAACAATATCTTTTTTGATAGTGTTGATAGTCAAGGCCTGGAAGAAATATGGACAGCACTTAAAAAGAATCCGGCATATCTGGTGCATGCCCATCCATCCACGGTCTATGCGCTTGCCTGCTATATCGAGAAGACCCAAGGGACAGCAAAGGCGTTTGAAGTATTTGAGTCAAGTGGTGAACTTCTGGAACCTTATATGAGAGAGCTTATATCAAAAGCGCTCCAGTGTCGGGTGGTTGACCGTTATGGATTGGCAGAACTGGGCGTCATGGCCTATGAATTATCAGATCAAGGCGGATTGCAAGTATTGGACTCTGAAGGCTGGCCAGAGTCACAGCCACTTGAAAACTCTTCAGGTGATGAACAATTGATCTTTACCGGCTTTAGAAATCGTCTGATGCCATTAATTCGTTATTGCACTGGTGATATGGCTAAAGTTGAAACATTGGATGATGGCTTTTATCTAACAAATGTTGTTGGCCGAATACATGATATTGTGCCGATAAATGGAGTGGATCATCCGACTCACCATATACAGGATATGCTAGATCATCGCGTAGGCGGAATTCAGGAATTTCAAATCGATTTGAGATCCAAGCCGCCCATATTGAAGATAGTACCGGAACCCTCAGCGAACACTGAAGAAATTCAAAGCAAAGTTAAAGAATTTTGGGGGCAAGGCTTTGAAGTGAATTTTGTAGGACATGATGAATTCACCAGGGTTGGGCGTCACGCAAAATTCAGACATGTGGTAACCCAATGAAAAAACTTTTAGTCATAACATCTGCCAGAAATGGATTGTTAGAAACTTTAGGTGCTGCTCTGAGACGTTCTTTCACTCGTGGAGTTGTTGTTGAGGCTTCTGTTGCATTATGGAAGCAGTATTTGTCTGAAGACAGGTCATTCGTACTGGTCGTTGCAGATCCTCGTCCAGAGTGGGGTGAGTTAATTCGAGCTACCATTGATAAAGCTGGATCAAAGGTTATTATTTTTGGGGCAGTCCCTGATAACCTATTGGGAATTCTGAACGTGCAAACGTTTCCTTATTTTAATGGGGATGAAGTGTCGTTATTCGCGTCTCTTCCAGCAGAAACTAATAATTATTCTGAAAGTCCGGCTGCCGTTTTTTATAACACTGACAATGAACTCGGTGCTAAGTCTCCAATCCAGATAAGGCGCTGTGAACGTTTCGACTTTATGGCCGAGTGGAATAATCTTGGTTTTGGGGCAATCAGAGCGGATCAGTCTATCTGGGCAGTTTCATCTAAAGTCACAATCCCTCAGGAAAATATCGTTGCAGAAGTGAGGGTCGGTTCACGGTCAATCACTTCCTATGCGGGGCTCTGGAGCATTGCAGGCTCTTGTTTATTATGGATTAACAGACCTGTCGGTTCTGTTGACTCTCAAGAATGGTTAGTAGTTGAAGAATTTGTTAGCAGCTATGCCTTTGAGTCTGCTATATGTTTGCCTGTGATTTCAGAGATACCTCCAGGTTATGATGCTTGTGTAACCATGCGGCTGGATTGTGACGAAGATATTATATCGGCCAAGCAGCTTTATGAGCTATATAAAGACAAATCTGTACCATTCTCCTTGGCAGTCCATGCCAGTGTACTCGAAGATGAATCTCATCACTCATTTCTCAAAGAGTTTGTCTCTGAAGGAGGGAGTGTATTAACGCACTCCTGGAGTCACCCTGTTAACTGGGGAGGGAGCTATGAGGAGGCTATATCTCAAGTTAATCGATCAGTTGAATCTATCAAAAGTGTGTTGGGTGAAAAGGGTTCGGTAAAATATGCAGTGTCACCGTTTCACCAAAACCCATCCTACGCTGTTCAAGGCATGGCAAATGCCGGCTTGACAGGGTTTGTGGGCGGAATTATATGTAATGATCCTGAATACCTTATTGCGCGAGGCGGTGAGGTTCCTTTTGCTCCACATGGTTTTATAAGTCACTCCCAGCAATGTATGTTGCACGGTGAGTGCATGCTGACAGGAGAGGATCCGTTAGAAGTTTTTAAAGAATCATTTGATATCGCAAAGCGCGGTAAAAGCCTCTTTGGTTTTCTTGATCACCCCTTTTCTCCAAGGTATGCCTACGGTTGGTCTTCTGAAGAAGACCGGTGTGAAGCCCATAGCCAGTTTATCGATTACATCAACTCTACCGGAAAGGTTCTTTTCCTGACTGAGGATCAAGCTATGGACTGGATCGCCTTGAAGGATTCGGTTGAATTAACACTGGATGGTAATGGCTATATAAGCGCTGTATGGACCCCCCGACTGGTTGAGAACAGGCTGCCTGAAGTCAGGTATCAAAATCAAGCATATTCACTAGGGGAGCTGGAAAAATTCATGGATGAGGTTGTTGCTGGTGGTTAGTAAAGACGTAATTCTTTTTTCCACTGCTGATTGGGACACTCCTTACTGGACTAATAAGCAGCACTCTGCCAGACAACTCGCGCAGAAAGGGTATCGCGTGCTCTATATCGAGAGTGTAGGGCTTCGTCCTCCAAATCTTGGTAGCGGTCGTGATCTTTCCAGAATTCAGCGACGCCTGAAGCGTGGGTTACAAGGCGTCCGGCAGGTTGAAGATCGTATATGGGTGTTGTCGCCGCTGGTGGTTCCCTTTAAGCATCAGCATCCTCTGATACGAGCTTTCAATCAAGGATTACTGCGTAGAACGATCCATCGTTTTTTGCGAAGAAAGTCTTTTAAAAGCCCGACGGTGTGGACTTATCATCCATTCATACTTGAAACCCTGAAAGGCTTAACGGTGGGACCATTGGTTTACCATTGCGTGGATGATCTTTCAGCCATACCGGGTATTGACGCCAATAGTTTCAACAGAGAAGAGCAGCGCTTATTGGGAAATGCGACAGTGGCTTTTACTACCAGCCCTGCCTTGCAGGAAAAGTGTGCCGCTCATTGCTCCAATGTGCATTATTTTCCAAACGTAGCGGATTTATGTCATTTTAATCAGGCATTTGATAAATCCCCTCTGCCAGATGATTTACAGGCGATTCCAGAGCCAAGGGTCGGCTATATCGGAGTGCTTTCTGATTTCAAAGTGGATTTCCAGCTTCTCTCCGAAGTAGCAGCTAATAGACCGCATTTGAACTTCGTATTAATCGGTGAAGAACGGGAAGGGCAGTCCAGCCCGCTGGTCGAGCATTTGCGAACACTACCTAATGTACATTTTCTGGGCTATCGGCCTTATGAAGCTTTGCCAAGTTACTTGCGGGGAGTCAATGTAGCTCTATTGCCGACCCTGATTAATGGCTACACAAGGGCGATGTTTCCGATGAAATATTTTGAATATCTGGCGGCAGGTGTGCCCGTGGTGTCAACTCCCTTGGATTTTACAAGGTACCATCAGGCAGGGCTTGAGGCAGGAAGTGATGCTGTTAGCTTCGAGAAAGCTATTGATCAACAGTTGAAACGTGGGAAATTGACAGCGAATGAGTCGATCGATTTTGTTGGAGAGAATACCTGGAGTGCACGAATGGATAATATGCTTAAGATTGTGGAAAAAACCTTATGAAGGTTATGTTTGCTACTTATCCTATGGCTTTCCACACTCCTGGCGGAGGTGAAATACAGCTACTGGCTTACCAAAAGCATCTGCCGGCTCAAGGAATAGAAGTCATTCCTTTTGATCAATGGAGTCCGCGTTTTCTCGAGTACAATCTTGTTCACTTTTTTTCTTGTGTGGGTGGGTCATCTCATTTCTGTGGCTTCGTAAAACAGTTGGATTTACCTCTGATTGTGTCTTCCAGCCTTTGGATTACCGAAGAGACTAAAGATCTTTATCCAATCGGTGAAATACGCACACAACTGGATCTGGCAGATTGTGTCGTAGCCAACTCGGATATGGAATGCGATATGCTGTCACAGGTTCTTGACCTGCCAAGGGATAAGTTTTCGACAGTTTACAATGGCGTCGACGATATCTTTTTTGATAAACCGAGCCCAGATCTTTTTCGACGGGAGTTCGGGATTGGTCAACCTTTCATCCTCAATGTCGGGAATATCGAGCCACGTAAGAACCAGCTGCGGCTTGCTCAGGCGATGAAATCTTTTCCTGATTACAAATTAGTCTTGATCGGCCATGTTCGAGATCAGGCCTATTTTGAAAATCTGATGGAAACAGCAGAAGAGCAACTCATCCATATTGGTTCGTTGCCGCATGAGTCCGAATTATTAAGATCAGCCTACCAGTCCTGCGAGGCATTCGTATTACCGAGCACATTGGAAACTCCAGGGCTTGCCGCATTAGAAGCTGCTGCTCAAGGGGCAGCTTTAGTGGTGACCAAAGAAGGCTCCACCCAAGAGTATTTTGCCGATGATGCTATTTATGTTAATCCTGAAAGCATCGATTCGATCAGTCAGGGAGTCAGCGCTGCCTTGAGCGGGCAGCTATCTGCTATAGACGTAAAGCGGTTGGAAGAACGTGTGCGCAGAAGCTTTTCCTGGTCGTCTGCAAGTAGACGCTTAAGCCTGGTTTACCGCGAAGTTACAACTAAGAAGGAATTTATAAATGAAACCTGAAGTGGCGGCCATCATCCCTACAGTGAACGACGATATTAAGATTGTTTCAGGTGGGTACGATCTGGAGACCGCTGATCAAGGTCCTTTTTTCTGGTTGGGCGAGTCAGTCGAGATTGAGGTCATATCAAGCGGTGGCTTGATGACACTGGGTGGCTGGAGTCCACTCGGCGGAAAAGTAAAGATCACTACCCCTCAGGTTTCTTTTGACGTTGGCTTGAATAGGGAAGAGGATACTGAGCTGGTTATTCCTATCGGTCCAGCAGATGGAAAGCAACGGGTGCTGATCGAGTTCCAGCAATCTCTGGATATAGAGTCAGACAGTCGTAGCTTAAGTTTCAAAGCATATTGTCTCTCTTGGCAAGAGTTGCAATCCCCAAGAGAGAAAGAAGTATCGGCAACCCCTTTGTTTGAAAGCCGAGGGTTATTGTCAGGTCAGGTTGCCACCGTGTTTTCAGCGGGCTGGTTAAGAATGTCTGTCCAGAGGCTGGATGATGATAAATTAAGAATCAGCGGTATCCTGGTAACTCCTTCCTGGCGAAAAGAAGTAGCTGTACTAACCGCGAATGGAGAGCCATTGCAGGAAGTCGAGTATGGCTTATTCAATCCAGATTATGCCTTCGTAGGAAATGTAGCCTTCGAAGGCACAGTCAACCTGAAGCTATATGCTGATACTGATCATATTCGATTTGGGAGTCAGTACCCAATGGATGGATCAATCGCAACGCCTTGGTATCAGGACTGGTTCTATCCTATTCGCAATAGCAGTCTTCCGCTGCCTAAGGGAGAGAATATGCGCCGCATAGGATCATCCGAAGCGGATTGGTTTCTCTTCTCTGGGGCGAGCTTTGTTGGCAAATTAGCTGACATATTTCATCAGTTTTCGGGTTCTGACTCTTTGAAAGAAATCAGCGTTCTTGACTGGGGCTGTGGATGTGGGCGTCTCACCCGACAGCTGATTGACGAAGACTATGGCGATGTAGCAGGTATTGATATTGATCCGGTGAACATTGAATGGTGTACAGCCAACCTTCCCGGAGCATCGTTTTCATTGGTCGGTCCTGACCTCCCTACTGAGTTGCTGGCCGAAAACTTCGACCTGATCATTGGTCACTCTGTATTTACTCATCTGACAGAGCTCGACCAGTTTATGTGGCTGGCAGAAATCAATAGGTTACTCAAGCCAGGAGGCCTGGCCCTCGTTACTGTTATGGCAAACTACTCAACAGCGATAGAGCCATTCTCTCCGGTGGGCTACACCTCTTTGATGAACGATGGTTTCCTTGATGTCGGTTGGCAGGAGGATGGCGTCGACAGTCAGAAGCCCGGATTCTACCGCCGCATTTTCCATACTTCCGATTATATAAATAAACACTGGACTAATTCTCTTGAAGTGGTCTCTATACAGGATGGGTATTCTGATCACCAAACCGCAGTAGTTCTCAGGAAAAGAAAGAAGTAATAACCCAGGTTTAATTGACTAGCTAGTGGCAATGAAAAAGTTAATCTTGTTGGTGTGAATTTCTTGTCATAGCACTTATAAACAGCACCGAATATTTATTTAGTTGAAAATTATATGCCGATTCGAAAAAAGGATAACCCCACCGTTGAGATTTCTGATGTGTCTTCAACGCCTCGTATGGACCTGGCAATTATCATCCCATTTCTCGAAAAGTATGGCGGTGCTGAGAGATATCTGATCGAGTGTATAAGCCGGTGGCAAGACCGCCACGATATTACACTTTATGCTACAAAAATTAGCGACAAGCTCCTTGTGGAGCACGGTATTGGAGATCAGGTAAAGCGGATTGAGTTGTCTCCCTATTTTGAGGGTGAGCACTCTATGGTTTTAAATGCCCAGCTTCTGCCAAAAGTTTGGCGAGAGGAAATTGGTCGTCACGAGCTTTATCATACCCATTTATGGCCAACCCATATTATCGACTTACACCCGATGGTGTGGTTTCCACATGAACCTTTACGTGTGTTGCATGACCTGCGCTATGAACAGAATGTTGAGAGTGTGGGTAAAGACGCTGCACGTAATATCCATATATATCCAAAATATAACTATGACCGTATTGGAGATTCTTTATATAGCGCGTATTTGAGTTCCATTGAAGCAATGGATAAAGCTGCTAAGCCGGAACGGATTGTAGCGAACAGTGGTTATACCGCAAAGTATCTGGAAGATGTATACGGTTCTCCTGTAAACGATATAGTTTACCCTGGTGTCGAACCAGAGATGTTCATCGACCTGCCTGTGGATAAAAACCTGTTTGTAACAATCAGTCAGCTCTGGCCTCATAAAAGGATCAACCTGCTTATCGAAGCCATCGCGCTGACAGATGATACCCAGCTGATGGTGATAGGGTCAGGCCCGGAAAAGGAACGTCTGATCGAGATAGCCACAAAACTGGGGGTTGAGAATCGGGTGTTTTTCCTCTCCGGTTTAACTAACCGGGAGCTTAGTTTGGTACTCGCTCGCGCCTGCGCCTTTCTGTTCTCTCCTATAAAAGAGCCGTTTGGCATTGTGGTGCTTGAAGCTATGGCTGCAGGTAAACCGGTGATCGCTGTTAACCAGGGAGGGTACATGGAGGCTTGCGAACCGGATAACTCATTCTTGGTACCACCCTTTCCGTCAGCTTTCGCGGAAAAAATAACCTATCTTCAGAAAAATCCGGATGTCGCTCGAAGTATGGGGGAAGCCGGTCGATTAGTTGCACCACGGTACACGTGGCAGCGCGCGGCGCAGGAACTGGAAGAAATTCTCCTCGAAACATGGCATGAAGAAGGTGGTAGACGGAAAGAGGTTTCAGTTAGTGCTGATGGGAAAACCCTGGTAGGAATACAGTACTACCTCTGGTATGGCGAAGGCTTCGGGGCTTCGCACTGGAATGACAATCCTAAAAGTGGTCATGTGGGCGACAAGCCTATGCTTGGATATTATAGCTCGACCAAAGGGCAGACCATTGAATATCACTTTGACCTGTTCGAGCAGATGGGGTTGGACTATGTCGTATTGAACCTTCACGTCGATGCTAACGGAGCTAATGGTCTGGAGTTAATGGGGATTCAGCACGTATTCGATATTGCTAAAGAGCGCGGCAGCAAGCTACGTTTTGCTGTTCAGCTTAACCCTTACGCAGATGATGTGCCGGAGCTGGAGCGTGTCATCCGTATGGTAACTAAGCTTTACTCGGGTCACCAAAATTATTTTAGTCTCAATGAAAAACCAGTGCTTTTCTGGTTCTGGACCAGCGCCCATGATGGGAATAAGAGTCTGATTGGTAAATTGAAAAACGCCACAAGCCAATACGTAAATTTAGCTACCAGTCTCAGGCTACCGAGTGATGTGGATGAAGATAAATTGACCTTCGGATTATTCCAGGGTTTTACTCCATTCTCGCCACTTGAATTATCTGAGGAGAAAAACTGGAATAAGGTTTGGAATGCCGCATATCAAGGTGCAGATAAGGCCGGAATGAGATACCGCATGGTTTCTCTGTCACCGGGTTACGATGATGTTGCACTTGATGATGATGTTCGGGTGGGTAATCCTTATCGATCAGTATCCCGCTTGGAAGGAAAGACTTATCAACAAGGTATGAGCTTTGTGGAAAATCTCGAGAATCAACCTCATTTGATTATGATTTCCACATTTAATGAGTTCCATGAGAATACCCACATTGAACCATCTCAGAGTAATGGGGTGCACTATATAGAAATGACCGAGAAGTTTGTTTCAATGGTCAAGAATAAATGGGAACTGTCATGAACCAGGTACATGCTTTAGAGACTCAGCCTAAGATTGCTTTTGTTAGCAAAGATATTGTGCTGGCTGAGGGGGGGGGCTTTGAACTTGAGCTCTCAGAGGGGACTTCCAGCTTGGATGTTTCTTTGGTTATCGATATTTATGACCTGGATAATCCAGTTCATCCCGAAGGGCATTTAGGTTGGTGGCAGTTTTCAGTCGATTC
Organism: Amphritea sp. HPY; assembly: GCF_050870985.1. Classification (NCBI taxonomy): domain Bacteria; kingdom Pseudomonadati; phylum Pseudomonadota; class Gammaproteobacteria; order Oceanospirillales; family Oceanospirillaceae; genus Amphritea; species Amphritea sp. HPY. The sequence goes on from NZ_CP194015.1 coordinate 4,991,455, forward strand.
TATAAAAAACAGTGTTAGTGGAAGTCTTGCGCTGCGTAACGGCAGTCTTGATTTGATGCTTGATGATCTGCCTGTGCAAAATAATTGGCTTAACGAACAGGAGGTCGCCTTCGATCGTTTTGTCGTCAATGCAGTTTTACGAGACAATATTACCAACAGTATTGTGTATCTGGATAAAATAGCCGGCTTTAATAATGACAAAGACCTTGCAATGTTTCGTGCAGGTTTTAATCGAAACTGGGATACTCCGAGATACGAAACTAGCGGTTATATCTTCCCAAAAGAGAGTACTATTCGCCTTGTTACTCGAAACCTCTATGCGGGCGATGCAGTCGGAAATTTATGCTTAGATATTCTTCGAATGCTGGTTCAAAACGGTATAAAGGCAGAAGTGTATGCTGAAAATTTTGATCTCACGCTGAATGATTTTGTTCATAGAGTCGATAACCTTCGAGATGAAGCATACGATAAAGATCAGCTGCTTTACTTTTATTCTACTTATGATCCGTATCTTGAAGAGTTGCTATCTATACCCTTTGCTAAACGAGTGGCTTATTACCATGGCATTACTAAGCCTGAACTGTTGCAGGTCTTTGACCCTGAATTGAGCGTAGTTTGTCGCAGGGCTTATGCCCAGCTAAGTAAACTCCAGGGCTTTGATGTTCTGGCTGCTAACTCATTGGCTTCAACCCGCACCATGTTGTCTCAGTTTGAATTGGATATTGAAGCAGATACCGGGTTAGAAAATGGTTTCGATTCAGAATCGAACCATAAACTTCAGAGTAAAGTTATTGGTTCACAGGGGGAGACTCGCACCCTCGTATTGCAGTTAGAATCGGACGTTAAGGTTGAAGCCCGATGGACTGAAAAAGATGTAAACATAATACCACCAAGATTGTTGAGTTCCTGTTTTGTTCGTGAAAAAAATCAGGAGGTTACAAATAAGGGGGCAAAGCTACTTTATGTTGGGCGTATAAAAAGTCATAAGAAAATTGAGCATCTTCTGGAATTATTTTCAGCTTACCTTGAATTTGATGCTGATTCTGAGTTGTGGTTGGTCGGGGGGGCTGGTGATAAGGCGTATTCGGATTACCTGCAATGGGTTGAAACATCTCAGTTGAATATAGCTGAGAATAAAGTGCGTTGGACTGGCCATGTAAGTGATGAAGAGTTAATGGGCTGCTATGCGTCCGCAAGTGCTTACATCTCAATGAGTGAAGACGAAGGTTTTTGTTTACCTGTTCTTGAAGCAATGTTGTCAGGGTTACCTGTTTTTGCATATGGAGTTCCTGCGATCAGAGAGGTTATGCAAGAGGCAGGCAACTACTTTCTGGATAAGGATTTCAGGTACTTGGCAAAACACATGAATAAATTACTCAGCGATAGTGAGCGCATCGCAGATATGATATCCAGGCAGAGAGTGCGAGCACAAGAGTTATCCAATCAGATGGATGGGAGAGGTTTTCTAAACTTACTGCAGCCGGAATAATATTGCTGTAGATGAGAAAAAATAGATATCATCAGTATGGGATTTACGGATAAACGTTGTTAAGCCACCTTCTATGAAGGTGGCATTTCTACACGTTAGCAATAATTAGTCGAATTATTTAGATTAGTGATAGTTGTAAATGGAATAACCTATCAATGAAAGTACTTCATGTTTTTAAAACCTATTTTCCTGATACTGTAGGTGGGGTCGAGCAAGTTATTAATCAGATAGCGATCGGGACGGTTAAACTAGGTGTCACTACCGAAGTATTCGCTTTGAGTCGTACTGCAAAAAATAGAACAATAAATGTGAATGGGCACTTGGTGCACCGTTGCCGCTCCAACTTCGAGTTGGCATCGACTCCTTTTTCTGTTTCGGCATTCTACAGGTTTAGGCGGTTGGCCAAGGAAGCTGATCTTGTTCACTATCACTTTCCATACCCGTTTGCTGATGTTCTGCATCTTTCCGCAGGAATAAATAAACCAAGTCTTGTGACTTATCACTCAGACATCGTTAAACAAAAGCAATTATTAAAGCTCTATCGCCCTCTGCAGCAACGGTTTCTGAATAGTGTTGATCACATCGTTGCGACCTCTCCCAATTATCTGCAGACCAGTAATGTTCTTTCGGGCTTTAAAAGTAAGACCAGCGTCATTCCAATAGGTCTCGATAATAGCAGCTATCCTAAAGCATCTACCGCGAGGTTAAACGTCTGGCGGGAACGATTTGGTTCTCGATTTTTTCTCTTCGTGGGTGTGATTCGCTATTACAAAGGGCTACACATACTTCTCGATGCCGCCCAAAAGTCTAGCTATCCAATTGTGATCGTGGGGAGTGGGCCTATCGAGGTGGAGTTGAAAGAAAAAGCTGCGAAGCTTGGTTTGCGAAATATTCATTTTCTCGGCCGCTTATCGGACGAAGATAAAGTAGCACTTTTGGAACTTTGCTATGCAGTTATTTTTCCATCACACCTTCGGTCAGAAGCATTTGGTATCTCGCTATTGGAAGGTGCTATGTATGGTAAGCCTTTAATCTCCAGTGAAATCGGTACCGGAACTACGTATATAAATATCGATAAAGAAACAGGTGTAGTGGTGCCGCCTAGTAACCCTTCAGCGCTTCGGGATGCCATGGATTACCTGTGGAATAATCCAGAAGAGGCTGATGCGATGGGTAAGCGTGCAGAGGCTCGTTATTGTAAATTGTTCACAGCTAAACAGATGGCCCAGTCTTACGTGGATACATATAAAGGTCTGTTAGATCAACGCATTTCTTGAATTTAACTTTGTGCTGAGATTCTCTTCTCTCAAACTTCTAGCCAGCCTACCTCTTCCTGTTATCTCTTCAGTGGGTATTTTGGCACTTGAAGCAGCGGTGCTCTTTTTTATGATTAACTCCTGAACTTTGTAACAGAGGCAAGGGAAGCGTGCGTCTGGGCGATAGGGCTGCTTTCATGTAACTATTTGCACAAATTTATTTGTATCATTTATCCGTTAGTCACTGATGGTATATTGGATCTCAATAGCGTGAACGTAGGTATCATTGGGCTTGGATATGTAGGCCTGCCTCTGGCCGTAGAGTTTGGAAAAAAGCATCCTGTTTAAGGGGCGATATTAACCCCGTACGCATCGAAGAACTCTAAATGTGGATGCCCCTATTCTAGGGGAGGTTTACAATAGCTTATAAATGGACACCTTGTTTTTGCCTTTATTGTTACGCTATCAAGTGTTTAGGAGACTAGGGCTTGGCAGTCTGAAAGTACTAGTAAAGTAGGCTCTCTACCTGTCGCTATGTTTCAAATTGAGTACTTCAGTTCAGATTCTGACCGCTGTTGTTGTAAAGTGGTACATCGATAATTCGATTCTATATAATGTTGAAGGTGTATCTTAATCACTCGCTTGTTTAATAAATTTCCTGATTTCTAATAAGAGAGAATGATTACTGGTTGAATGAGAATTTGTGAGATAACAAGTACTTAACATAAGTCAGGTCACGATGAAAATTACTATTGCCGGAACAGGTTATGTGGGTCTTTCCAACGCTATGCTATTAGCGCAGCACAACGAAGTTATTGCTGTCGATATCGTAGAAGAGAGAGTGGTCCTCCTGAATGATAGAAAGTCGCCGATCGTAGATGCTGAGATCGAACAGTTTCTGCTGAATGAGACTTTGAACTTCAGGGCCACGCTAGACAAAGAAACGGCCTACAGCGGGGCCGAGTTTGTGATCATTGCAACGCCCACAGACTATGATCCGGACACAAACTACTTTGATACCAGCAGGGTAGAGTCGGTAATCGAAGATGTTATAGCGATCAATCCAGCAGCAGTGATGGTCATTAAGTCTACAGTACCTGTTGGCTACACGGCTAAGATCAAACAAAAGCTGGCAATAGAAAACCTGATCTTCTCTCCGGAGTTTCTAAGAGAGGGTAAGGCGCTGTATGACAACCTGTACCCATCCCGGATAGTTGTAGGTGAGCAATCAGAACGGGCAGAAGTGTTTGCTAACCTTCTAAAAGAGGGAGCCGTTAAGCAGGATGTAGAAATACTGTTTACAGATTCTACTGAGGCCGAAGCAATTAAGTTATTTGCTAATACTTACCTGGCAATGCGGGTCGCTTACTTCAATGAGTTAGATTCTTATGCCGAGACCCATGGCCTGGATACCCGCCAGATTATAGAGGGGGTTAGTCTGGATCCTCGTATCGGCAATCATTACAACAACCCTTCTTTTGGCTATGGTGGCTACTGTTTGCCTAAGGACACAAAGCAGCTTCTGGCAAACTATCAGGATGTCCCAAGCAATATTATTCGAGCTATAGTTGATGCTAATACAACGCGTAAGGATTTTGTTGCACAGGCTATACTCAACACTAATCCAGCCGTTGTTGGTATCTATCGTCTGGTGATGAAGTCCGGCTCAGATAATTTCAGGGCATCTGCAATCCAGGGGATTATGAAACGAATTAAGGCGAAAGGGGTAACGGTTGTGGTTTATGAACCAGCAATGCAGCAGTCTCACTTCTTCAATTCACGTGTTATTCGCGACCTGGATGAGTTTAAAGATATCAGTAATTTGATTGTGGCGAACAGGCTATCAGATGAGCTAGTTGATGTGAAAGGTAAGGTCTATACACGTGATATCTTTGGTAGTGATTCATAATGAAAATTATGGTGACCGGTGGGGCAGGCTTTATTGGATCGGCAGTAATTCGCTACATTATTAATGAAACAGATGATCATGTGATTAATGTCGATAAATTGACATACGCAGGAAACCTGGAGTCTCTTGTTGAGGCTATCAAGAGTGACAGGTATTCATTTGAACAAGTTGATATCTGCAATCGCTTAGAATTAATCAGAGTATTCAAAGAACATAAGCCGGACTTAGTGATGCATCTCGCGGCAGAATCACATGTTGATCGGTCAATTGATGGTCCGGCGATATTTATTGAAACAAATATTGTAGGTACGTACACGCTATTAGAAGTCTCATGTGAATACTGGCAAGAGCTGGGCGAACAGAGAAAGGAGGCGTTCAGGTTTCATCATATTTCAACCGATGAAGTTTACGGGGACCTGGAAAATCCGGAGGGCCTGTTTACTGAAACTACAGCTTATCAGCCGAGTTCTCCATACTCTGCCAGTAAAGCCAGCTCAGACCATCTTGTCAGAGCATGGCAGCGGACGTACGGTTTGCCAACGCTGATTACGAACTGCTCTAACAACTACGGCCCCTACCACTTTCCTGAAAAATTAATTCCATTAGTAATCCTCAACGCGCTTGAAGGTAAAGTGTTGCCAGTTTATGGCCAAGGTACACAGGTAAGAGATTGGCTGTATGTTGAGGATCATGCTCGGGCTTTGTACAAAGTTGTATCTGAAGGTCGGATCGGTGAAACCTATAATATTGGCGGTCACAATGAAATTCAGAATATTGAGGTTGTGAGAGAGGTTTGCAGCTTGCTGGATGAAATTAAACCGTCAGCAAATGGTTCCTATAACACTCTAATAAGGTACGTGGCCGACCGGCCAGGTCATGATCTGCGTTACGCAATAAATGCGGAAAAGATAAAAAAGGAACTAGACTGGTATCCAAGAGAATCCTTTAGAACAGGGATCCGGAAAACAGTTGAGTGGTATCTGAATAACCTGGCTTGGTGTAAAAGGGTTCAGGATGGTAGCTATCAGCGCGAGCGTTTAGGGCTATAGCTATAACAACAATTATTTTGAAGTGGTGTTTGTACTAAAAGATGATAATTCTACTCTTGGGAAGCTCTGGCCAGGTCGGCTTTGAGCTTCAAAGAACCCTGGCTCCATTAGGAACAGTTGAAGCCCCCGTAAGGGGGGAGCTGGAACTTATGAATGAGAGTGCTGTTGATAAATACCTTGTCGGCACCGGGCCAGAACTAATCATTAACGCCGCTGCCTGGACCAATGTTGACGCCGCTGAAGAAAAACATGCTGAAGCTGAACGATTAAATGCAGGCTTACCGGCTCAATTGGCCGCTTATGCAAAAAAAAACGGTATCCGGTTAGTGCATTTCAGCAGCGATTATATCTACTCTGGCAGTGGCCATAATCCTTGGCTGGAAACAAGCCCTGCCGGACCTCTTAGCGTCTACGGCAAAACCAAGCTGGCTGGTGATCAGGCAATTGAACAATCTGGTGCAAATTATCTTATCTTTCGCACCAGCTGGGTTTATAGCGCACGCGGTAACAATTTCATAAAAACCATGTTGCGCTTAGGCAGTAGCAATAAAGAACTGAATATCGTGGCTGACCAGATTGGCGCACCCACACAGGCCAGGCTGATAGCTCAGATCACAACGCAGGCTATAAACAACAAATTAAAAGGTGGTCTTTATCACCTGGTCTCACGAGGGGAGACAAGTTGGCACGGCTTTGCGCAGAAAATATTCGAAATAGCGCGTAAGGCGGGAGAAGAGCTAAGTATGGGACAGGAAAATGTGCTGCCTATTCTAACTACCGACTACCCAACTCCGGCCTAAAGACCGCTTAACTCAATGATGAACATTATAAAATTGGAACAGGCCCTGAAAATTCAACTCCCGGATTGGCAAAGTCAGCTTGACCTTACATTGGCAGAATATCTGCATTGTTAAGGCGATTTTTGGGAAAAAGGAGAGCAAATGAAAGGCATAATACTGGCAGGCGGATCCGGTACCCGTCTTTATCCAATTACTCGGGGTATTTCTAAACAATTACTCCCGGTGTACGACAAGCCGATGATCTATTACCCGCTTTCAGTCCTGATGTTGGCCGGAATCCAGGATATCCTTGTTATAACAACTCCAGAAGATCAGGTTGGCTTCAAGCGACTTCTGGATGACGGTAGCCAGTGGGGGGTTAACCTTAGTTACGCTGTACAACCAAGTCCTGACGGCTTGGCCCAGGCCTTTATTATTGGTGAGCAATTCATCGGTGATGACAACGTTTGTCTGGTACTGGGTGATAATATTTACTATGGCCAGGGGCTAAGTAACGTATTGCAAACCGCTGCAAGTCGTGGCAAAGGGGCCACTGTATTTGGCTATCAGGTATCTGATCCGGAGCGCTTTGGTGTGGTTGAGTTTGATGACAACCAGCGAGCAGTCTCCATAGAGGAAAAACCCACTATCCCGAAATCTGACTACGCAGTTACCGGGCTATATTTTTATGATAACGACGTGGTTGAAATTGCTAAGTCCGTAACTCCATCGGCTCGTGGCGAGCTGGAGATAACCTCCGTTAATCAGGCATATCTTGAACGGGGCGAGTTAAATGTAGAATTGTTGGGCCGGGGCTTTGCCTGGCTGGATACAGGAACTTTCGACTCCCTCCAGGAAGCCGCGGGATTCATTGAAACACTGGAAAAACGTCAAGGGCTGATGATAGCCTGCCTCGAAGAGGTAGCTTATCGTATGGGCTATATTGGCGAGGATCAGCTTCTGGCGGAAGCAGAAAAACTAGCAAAGAACACATATGGCACCTATTTGAAAAAACTGATCAGCCGACCTAATAAGTGAACAGATATGAAAATCAGATCAAACAACGCCAGGGTAAACTTGTGAGAGTGACAAGCGGTGAAGTGTTAGATGTAGCTGTAGACCTTCGTGAAAATTCACCTACTTTCGGTCAATGGCTAGGGGAGTACCTATCAGAAGATAACAAACGGATGCTCTGGATACCGCCTGGGTTTGCCCATGGTTTTTTGGTAACCAGTGAGGTCGCTGATTTTCAGTACAAATGTACAGATGTTTATGCGCCAGAACATGAAGGAGTAATTTATTGGGCTGACGAAACTCTAGATATTAAGTGCCTCTTTAATAGGGATATAAAACCTGTAATTTCTGAAAAAGACCGAAAAGGATTGTCGTTACATAACGCTGAATTTTACTAAGCTGCTAGGTGTTTTATATAGGTGTTTTATATAGGTGTTTTATATAGATGATTCACTTAATATGTGTTGTTAATAATTTATTTATAATAAGGCTAAGAATTAATTGAACTTGATTAGCAAGAAGCAACTTGTTAAGAGCTTTGTGGGTGTTGGCGTCATGAAGCTTATTTCCATACCTATAAGTTTACTGAGTAGTATTATACTGGCGAGATCTCTCGGTCCTGAAGTTTTTGGGCAGTATTCTTTTGTCATGGCATTGATAGCTCTCATAGCTCTCCCAGTTCATGGGGGGATGCCACAATTGGTGACGAGGGAAGTATCACGCTTTGCTAGTTATAAAGTTTGGCCCAATTATAAAGGTTTAATTAAAGCCTCATATGCTTGGGTGCTTGGGATGTCAGTACTCATTATCGTACTATATTGTCTAAGTTATTCCGTTGGACTTATTTCTGATGAAGGCAAGTGGTCGATGCTATTAGTAGCAATATTTATTATCCCTTTAACAGGATTGTCAAGTATATGTAACGGGGTTGTGAAAGGATTAGGGTTGCCTGTTTATTCTGAAATTCCAGGTCAACTTATACAACCTATATTACTATTAATGTTTGTCGCTGTTATGGCATTATTTAAGTCCGTAAATGGGATGGTTGCTATATGGATTCAGCTAATCTCTTCAATGATTGTTTTTTTTGTTGCTTGCTACATATTCAATCAATTTCAGCCAGTTAAGCTTTCAGGTGTTAAAACAGAGTATTGCTTGTCAGAATGGGGAAAGGCCTTATTACCTTTTTCAGTTTTAGCATTGGTAAGTACACTTAACGTGCAAATAGCTGTTGTTATTCTTGGCCTGGTAGGGACTGATGGTCAGGTTGCTACAATGCGTATAGCTGAGCGTGGAAGCCAATTTGTTGTTCTTTCGCTGACATTAGTAAACCTGATTATAGCTCCTCATATAGTTCGAGCCTATCATGAAGGTAATCGGAGTAAATTGCAGAAGCTGGCTAAACAATGTGCTAGAGGGAGCGTTATTATTTCTTTGCCGATTGCAATAGTGCTCATCTGTTGGGGGGAAGTACTGATTTCTATTACATTTGGGAATGAGTATGTCAGTAGTTCTTACACGCCCTTAGTTATTCTTGTATTAGCCCAACTATTTAACGTCTTTATTGGGTCTGTTGGACACTTGTTATCAATGAGTGGTTTTGAAAGAGATACGCTTGTTGGACATGGCTTTGGGTTAGTTATAAATGCTTCGTTATGCTTGATTTTGTCACCTCAATATGGGGCTGTTGGTGCTGCTATCGGTGTTGCATTAGGTATTGTGATATGGAATTTGATTTTGTCATATATGGTGGTTAGGAGGCTTGGAGTTAAGCCAACGGCATTGTAGTATTATTTGTTTTTGTGTTGTTAAAGTAAAATGGGTTTTGTTAATAGTTTAGGAGTGTTTGATGCCTATTTTTTCTAAAGGTAATAAACGTTTGTTTTTAATTCATATACCAAAATCTGCTGGATCAAGTGTTGAAAAAGTGGCAAAAAGGTATGGTTGGCAAGAAAGTTTTTCGGAAAGAGGAAAATCGTTAGGTGATTTGCAGTATTACCGGTCTACGCCTCAACACCTTCACGCTAGTGTGCTGGAGAAAATTTTTGATTTTGAAAAATTTAATGCGGTTATAATGGTCGTTAGGAATCCATATGTGAGATTTAAATCTGAATATTATTGGCAAGTTCGTCAAGGAATAACTAGGTTGATGCCTTCGGTGTGGATAGAGGATACGCTTTGTAAATATTCTGATAATAAATATATATATGATAATCATATTCGACCGCAAAGCGAATTTCTTTTAAGTTTTGAAGATCTTCAGGTTTTTAAGTTGGAGGATGACGGTGTGAGAAAGGCCGAGGAGGTTTTTTTGAATTTGTCACCAGCTGGTTTGTCAGTAGAAGGGATAGTGCAGAACTTTAAAAGAAATTTTCTTGGCGAAACTCGGGAAAAAGTTTCTATTAAAGACGAGGGTGTTGAGGCTGAATTTTATTCATGTCGTAGTGTGATCTATGATTTCTACAAAAAAGATTATGAGTTATTCTCTTATGATAAGCTATAAGCTATAAGCTATAAGCTATAAGCTATAAGCTATAAGCTATAAGCTATAAGCTATAAGCTATAAGCTATAAGCTATAAGCTATAAGCTAAAAGATATTTATATATGGTTTGTAGGAGGCTAAATGAGAATATCTATTGCTATGGCAACCTATAACGGTGCCAAGTTTCTGGAAGAACAGCTCAATAGCTTTCTTGACCAGACGAGGCTGCCGGACGAGTTGATAATTACTGACGACTGTTCATCGGACGAAACGGAAGAGATCATAGTTTCTTTTACTCAGACTGCTCCGTTTAAAGTGATTTTCTCTCGAAATAATAAAAATCTCGGGTACTGCGCTAATTTCAATGCAGCCCTAATGAAAACGACAGGTGATTTGGTTTTTCTGAGTGATCAAGATGATGTTTGGTTTCCAGAAAAGATTGAACATATGATTGCTGTTGTCGAGAAACACCCAGAAGCATTAGTTGTAATGAATGATGCAGCGCTTACTGATGAAGGGCTTAACGAAGTAGGCGTGACCAAGTTAGGTCAGATCAAGTCTATGGGATTATCGGTGGATAGTTTTATAATGGGATGTTGTTGCGCTGCAAGGCGTGAGCTTCTTGACTTATGTTTGCCAATTAGTGAAGACTATAATTCTCATGATAGATGGATAGTAAAGTTTGCTGACGGATTGAATGCAAAAATTGTTGATAGAAGGGTTTTGCAATATTATCGCCGTCATGAAAATAATGAATCTCAATTTATTGCTAATCGCACCAGTAAAGTGACTAAATGGCATCGATATATTCAGGTTATGGTTAAATCTTATAAATCAGATGTTGCTGTTTATGATGGAAAGCTTGAGCAACAGGTTTTATTATTAAAAGGTATAAATCGTGCTGCTGAGAATAATGATAAATATAGATCTGAGTTTGCAATTATGAGACAAGATGCTGAGAAGATTGTTTTTCGGCTGAAAATAAGGAAAAACAATTTTGCGAAACGTGTTTTAGCTGCTTTTTCACATTTTGTTTTTGGGGGAGATAAAGATTACAGAATAAGATCCTTGGTTATGGATATTTTGGGTTGAGTTTTAGGTTTAAGGTTTTTTATGAATTGTGATATAAATATTTCTGTAATAGTGCCTGTTCATAATAACAATAAAGGGTTGGACCGCTGCCTGTTGGCGCTGTCGCGTCAAACTATAAATTCAAGCGAATTTGAGGTGATTATTGTAGATAATGACTCAGCTGATGACCCAGTTAATATCACTAAGAAGTATGATGTTAAATTACTTAGAGAGTATCAGTACTTAAATAGTCCTTACTCCGCTCGAAATCGTGGTTTTGAAATAGCAAAAGGCGATATTCTGATTATGTTGGATACAACGTGCGCTCCCTGTCCAACCTGGCTTGAGGAAGGAGTTAAGTGTATCAACTCTGGTGCAGATCTGGTTGGTGGTAATGTTGTTTTTGACGTTTCGGATAAAAGTAGTTTAGGTGAGCTTTACGACTCTATCACCAATATTCGTATGAAAGATTCAGTTATTAATCGTAACGTGGCAAAAACAACAAACCTTTTCGTTAAGAGGGATGTGATTGACAGTATTGGGAATTTCCCTGAAGGGTTGAGATCCGGTGGAGATGTTAGCTGGACAAAAAATGCCACTAGTAGTGGCTATAGCCTGGTGTATTCAGATTTAACTAAAGTTAGTATGACTCCTCGTCCTTTGATTCCTCTAATTTATAAACAGTTTCGAGTTTCGAAAGGGCAGGTTGATATTTGGATTAACCATGGTGGTTTTTTCAAAAGTTTTTCGACAAAAGCTCTCTTGTGCTTTATTCCACCTAACCCATATAAACTACGTCAACTCTCTATAGAAGCTAATAATGATTTTGCCCTGAAAAGATTAGCCGGTTTGTTTTGGGTTGGCTACTTACTACGAATTGTAACTGGTTTAGGAGTTTTTTTTGGTGTTTTTGGGATGTTATATAAGAAGATAAAAGGTTAGTCTGTTGGTAAAGTTTATATCTGATTTCCTTGTTAGATATAATATGAGAATTAAATTTATGTCGGGAATGGTGAATTGAAAGAAGAGTTGTTATCTATAATTATTAAGATTTCTGATCAGCAAATTGAAAAAGCTGTAATGTTATCTGAAAATATGGCTTTTATGCCTCCGGGGCATAACGGGCCTTACTTTGATATCGAAACTCCAATACGCTCTACATCACACTGGCTTGTAACCTACTCAGTCTTATATTCTATAACTAACGAAAGCAGATACAGGGTTTTGGCTATTCTTCTTGCTAACTTTCTTGTTGATGCTCCTGGGTATGTTAGAAGTGGAGTATTTATACACCGTCAGAAAAAAAGCAAAGATTGGTGCAATGGCGTGATTGGGCAGGCATGGGTAATAGAAGCGCTTGTGACTGCTGGAAAAACTTTAGAAAGACCAGATCTATTACAAAAAGCTAAAGAAGCGGCATTATCTTTTCGATTTGATAGGTCGAGTAGGGCATGGAAGAAGAAGGATCCATGTACATCCAGATGGAGTGTGGATTATACCTTAAACCACCAGTTGTGGTTTGCTGCAGCTATATCAGAAATCGGTGACCCAGAGTTAAGACAGTCAGTTGAGGCTTTTATGGATGGTCTCAGTGAAGGGGCGTTGCGTGTCCATAATAATGGTCTAATATCACACTTAATGTATAAGCGAACAGCACATGGCATATGGGTTCAGGTGCGGTATGCTATTGCGGGTATACGTAATAAAAATAAAATACGTGAGAAAGAATATGGTTACCATCTCTATAACCTGCACCCGCTAGCGCGATTATTCAAGATTATGCCTGATCATCCATTGTTCTCAAGCGAAATGTTGAAAAGTTCGATTGCATTAGTAAGTACTCCTGAGTTTCTTGAGCAACTTTCACAAAGTGCATACGCATACCCATATAATGCCCCTGCTTTTGAACTGCCCCTTTTGGCTGATACTTTTGGCGTTAAGCTTTCTAATGATGTTGCCATTAAGCAGATTAATGAGCATTTAATCGAATCTAGTAGTGTCACAGGATTTATCAATAATTGCCCTGATTCAGTTACGCTAAACGCGCGGATCTATGAGTATTTAATAAGAGGCTATGATGTTTAAAGAAATTTCAAGATTGTGGCGCTTCATATTTCTTTACCTTAATGGAATCGTTTTCTATTCAAGGACTGCCCAAGAATCATATGAAAGGCATGAAAATGTAAAGCGACTGGTTATTGTTGGTCTTCCCCGAAGTGGTACTAGTGCTTTTATAAGGCTTGTTAATAATATAAATGGTGTCTTAGTCCTATATGAATCAAGTTTCTCACCCGTGTTTGTCCGTTGTAGGCGGGTAATGGTCAATTATTACTATGAAGTTGCTAAACAAATAAAGTTTTTATCAAATGATAATTCAATTCCACTAACGTCACTCTATAATTATAGTTTTTTTGGAGATAAAATAATTTTTGATTCTTCAAGATATGTTAATCAACAGCTTACTAAAGGAATAAAGGCTGCTGATTTAGATAGAGTGATTTTTTTAGTGAGAGATCCGCGTTCAGTATACACTTCTTATTTGAAGTGGGTTAAAGATAGAAACACTGCTTACGTAAATACCTCTCCTGTTAAATCTAAAGATGTTGAACGCTTCTGTGCTAAGTGGAATAAATATATTGAATATTTTGATAAGTACTACTCTAATGATAATGTGCTTGTTGTTAAATATGAGGATGTGGTTACAGATGAGATGGTTGTTCGAGGTGAGATTCTAAAGTTTCTAGGCTTGTCGCAGAGTGATTTTATTAGTTCAGATGCCTTAATGAAGACCGACTCTCTCACTAAATGGCAGGAATTACTTTCAATAGACGAGAAAGATATGATCATTGCTTGTTGTGGAAAAAATATGCGTAAGTTAGGTTATCATGCTGATGTTAATAGCTGATTGTGTAGGGTTTTTTTCCGTTAATTTGTTTGTGTTGGGTCTGGGGGTTAATTAGTCGCGAATGCTTTATATAAAGTGTTTAAGATCGATTGACATTGAATTATACGATCTATGAATTTTATAGGGTACTGCTTGCTTCAAATGCAAGGGTGGACTAGTAATGAAATTTGATGTTTGCAAGCCAGTTGTTTCTGTTATTATTCCTATTTTTGATCAGTGGGATTTGGTTAGTGGCCTTTTTGATGCTCTTTCAAATCAAACTTTAGCAAATGAAAAATGGGAAGTTATTCTTGTTGATAACGGATCAGATTATATTCCAGATATAGAAGAACTTGATTACAAGATCAGTTTGTTCTGTTGTGAAAAACCAGGGTCTTATTCAGCCAGGAATTTTGGTGTCAATGAATCTCAAGGGGAATTGCTAGTATTTACTGATGCTGACTGTGTTCCAGAGCCGTCTTGGTTGGAAAGTATTTATTTTAAATATCTTGAATGTGAAGGCAAATTTCTCATGGCTGGTGATGTTATTGTTGATAAAGTTTCCAATACTACGCCTAATATTGTTGAACTTTTTGATATGCTTACCGGTTTGCCACAATCAAGATATGTTGATAAGGGCTATGCTGTTACTGCAAATCTATCAATTCCTAGGAAGGTATATGACAGTGTTGGTGGCTTCGATGAAACACGATTTTCTGGAGGAGATGCAGTTTTTTGTCGGGAAGCTACATCTAAACCTGGTGTCGAGTTGCACTTTCTTTCAGAAGCCGTTGTCCACCACCCAGCAAGAACCCGTTGGTCTGAAATTGCGACAAAAGTTCGTAGAGTTAAAGGTGGTCAGATTCGATCTGGTAGCATAAAGCGACGGTTGAAGTTCCTTATCATTACTGTTGTTCCTCCTTTTTGGAAAATTTATAGAATTGTTATCTCAGATAGGGTTTCATTAGCTCAGAAGCTTAAAATCTGTTGCTTTCAGCTTCTATTGTGGTTTTTCGAGTTGTATGAAACTGCTTTACTTTTATTAGGAAAGTCACCAGAAAGGCGTTGACAGAATGTTCGACTTAGAAGTTTCAGTTATAATGCCATCATATAATTCTGCAGATCATATATCAGCGTCTATTAGCTCAGTTCTACAACAGACTTTTACAGACTGGGAGCTACTTATTATTGATGACTGTTCTTCAGATAATACGGCTGAAGTTGTAAAGGGTTTTCTGCAGAATTCTAGAATTAAGCTTATTCAACTGGAAAAAAATGAGGGCGCTGCTATAGCAAGAAATGTTGGTATAGAAAGGTCTCAGGGAAGATATATTGCTTTTCTTGATAGTGATGATATTTGGCTTCCTTATAAGCTTGAAACTCAATTGTCATTTATGAAAAAAAACAATGTCTATTTTAGTTACGCAGCATATAAAAAAATTGATGAAGAAGGTTCCTTTCTTGGACATGTAAGGGTTCCTGATAGGGTTAACTATAATTCACTATTAAAGTCATGTGTGATTGGTTGTCTTACTGTCGTTTATGATACTGATTTTTTTGGGAAGATTTATATGCCAAAAATCAGAAAAAGACAGGACTTTGGTTTATGGCTAAAGATGTTAAAAAGAGTTGATTTTGCATATGGAATTAGTGAGCCTCTTGCTCTATATAGGGTGAGGGTCGGTTCAATATCTCATAATAAAATTATTGCGGCTGGTTATACTTGGCGTCTTTACCGTGAGGTTGAACAATTAAGTTTAATTAAAAGTATTTATTTCTTTTCACATTACTTTGTCAAAGGAGTTGTTCGTTTGAATTTTCCTCGTCTGGCACACAAACTAAATTGGTAGCAATTGTTTTATGAATGTATTAATTACAGGGGCAACTGGTTTTGTTGGGAGTCGTTTGTTTGAGCGTACTCAGGCTATGCATAAGTTTCAGGTTTTTGGTACAAGCCGTAAGGCGTGCGAGAAAAACAATATATTCAATGTTGGTATGTTAAATTCAGAAACAGATTGGAGCTCAGTTTTACGAGGCGTTGATGTTGTAGTGCACACGGCAGCGATGATAGATGCTACGAAATACAATGATTTTTATTCTGAAAGTGAGCTTAGACAGGTTAATGTTGGCGGTACCATGCATTTGGCTAATGAAGCTGCAGCTGCAGGAGTTAAGCGTTTTGTCTTTATCAGTACTATTAAAGTAAATGGCGAAAGCACCGAGCCAGACTTGCCATTTTCACCTCTTGATTTACCTTCACCGGAGGATTGGTACGGTGTTTCGAAAATGGAAGCCGAACAGGGACTAAGGTCTATATCTGATATTTCCGGTATTGAGGTTGTGATTATCCGGCCTCCTTTGGTTTATGGTCCAGGTGTAAAGGGAGGATTTCAAAGCTTGATGAAGTTAGCAAATACAAGTTACCCCTTGCCTCTAGGAGGGATAAATAATAGCCGCTCCTTTGTCTCCCTGGATAATTTGGTTGACCTTATAATCACTTGTTTAGATCATTCTAAAGCAGCTGGAGAGATGTTTCTGATATGCGATGGTAAAGATCTATCAACATCTGAACTGTTGGATAAACTAAGAACTGTGGTTGGCAAGCCCGCTAATCTTTTTTGGTTTCCTGCGGTTCTGCTTAAGATGGTGAGTATCCTTCTCGGTAAACGCTTTGTATATGATAAATTGTTCAGCTCGCTACAAGTTGATGATAGCTATACACGGAGAACACTTGATTGGCACCCACCACTAACTTTAGATGAGGGCCTAAGTGTTTGTTCTCGAAGTACAAAAGAGTCTTGATTTATGATGCGTGTTTTCGATTTACTCCTCGCTTTTTTTGGTCTTATGATTCTTTGGCCATTATTGATCGTGATTGTTGTTATTGGCTTATTCGACACTGGTTCACCGATTTTTTTGCAAGAGCGGGTTGGACGTTCTAAACGGCCCTTTACCCTTATCAAGTTTCGCACTATGTCCGTTGAAACTAAGTCAGTTGCTACCCATCTGGCCAGTGCCTCCTCCATCACTAAGTTTGGCAACTTTCTTCGCAAAACTAAGATTGACGAGTTACCACAGCTTATCAATGTGCTGAAGGGAGATATGAGTCTGGTTGGCCCGAGGCCTTGCCTGTTTAATCAGGAAGAACTGATCACTGAGAGAGACAGTCGCGATGTCTTTGATGTATTGCCGGGTGTTACAGGTTTAGCTCAGATCAACGAAATTGATATGTCGACCCCCGCGTTACTGGCGGAATGGGATCAAAAGATGGTTCAGTCAATGTCGGTTAAATCCTATTTCCGCTATATTATTGCTACAGGTCTTGGTAAAGGCTCTGGTGATCGGATTCGCTGACAGCGTCTCTTTATGTTTCAAGAATAAGGATTTCCTCGTTGTTTCAGTCGCTAGTTAATTCATCTCGAAAATCTAAAAAAGCTGTTTTTCTTGCTTTTGATGCACTGGCTTTACCTTTTTGCTGCTGGCTTAGCTTTGCACTTCGTTACGGTGATTGGACTGCTAAAGACTTTGCTCACTGGCCTGCCTATTTGATTGCTCCGGTGATCGCTATCCCCATATTTATCAAACTTGGATTGTATAGGGCAATAATTCGGTACATTGGGCACCGTGCCCTGTGGACAGTTGTAAAAGCCGTGTCCCTTTCATTGCTTATATGGGCTGTGTGTACTTACCTGCTTGGTCTTGAGCAAAGTACTCCTCGTTCAGTGATTTTCATCTTCTGGTTTATTGCTGTTTTTGTTATTGGTAGTAGCAGGATGATTGCCCGTTGGATCATTTTGTATCAATTCCCAGGCGGAACGAATAAAGCTAAGTGTCATTCAGACAGGGTGATTGTCTATGGTGCAGGTACTGCGGGGCGGCAGATAGCGACAGCCTTATCTCATTCTAAGGAATTCAGCGCTATTGCTTATGTTGATGACGATGAACAGTTAGAGGGTTTAGATGTAAATGGGATTCGGATTTTCAGGTCATCAGAGATACGCAATCTGATTGAGCGGTTTGATGTTGAGTCCGTACTGCTTGCCTTGCCGTCTGCCTCCAGGCAACGTCGAAAGAGCATAGTTGATTCTTTGAGTCATATGCGAGTGAGAGTCCTTACGTTGCCAGTTCTTTCCGACATCGCAGGTGGAAAAATAAGCGTTAATGACGTGCGGGAGGTTGATATTGCGGATCTGCTCGGTCGGGAAGAGGTGCAGCCGGATCAGAAATTGCTGGATGCGTGTATTGCGAATCAACATGTAATGGTTACTGGTGCTGGTGGCTCTATTGGCTCAGAGCTTTGTCGGCAAATTTTAAAGCAGAAGCCGCTTACCGTGGTTCTGTATGAGCAGTCTGAGTTTGCACTTTATACTATCGAAAGAGAACTTAATCAGCTTGAGTTGCTGGGCATTACTGTTATACCCATCCTCGGTAGTGTTCTTGATTATGCTCATCTGGCTAAAGTTATGGCTCATTATCAGATAGATACTGTGTATCATGCTGCCGCTTATAAGCATGTGCCACTGGTTGAGAGTAATGTGATAGCCGGTGTACGGAATAATCTGTTTGGAACCTGGAATACTGCTGAGGCTTCTATAGCCTGCGGTGTTAAGAACTTTGTACTTATCTCTACTGATAAGGCGGTACGCCCAACTAACGTGATGGGGGCTAGCAAGCGCTTTGCTGAATTGGTGCTGCAGGGATTAAGCCAAAGAGAGAGTGGTATTAATGGTATTCGCTTTGCCATGGTCCGGTTTGGAAATGTGCTTGGCTCTTCCGGGTCGGTAATACCTCTATTCCGGCAACAAATACAGGCCGGTGGGCCTGTGACCGTAACTCACCGTGAGATGACGCGTTACTTTATGACAATCCCTGAAGCTGCATCTTTGGTTATACAGGCGGGTTCTATGGGTGCGTCCGGCGATGTGTTTGTTCTGAATATGGGAGAGCCGGTTAAGATTCAGAGTCTGGCTAAGAAAATGGTCAACCTGACTGGGCTTTCTGTGCGGGATGCGCAGTATCCTGACGGTGATATTGAGATTATATATTCTGGCCTGCGGGATGGTGAAAAGCTCTATGAGGAGCTTCTTATAGGCGATGATGTACAAGAAACGGATCATCCAATGGTCATGCGTGCCGAAGAGGTTATGTTGTTGTGGTGTGAGCTGGAGCCCACTCTGCAACAGATGTCTGCTGCATTAGATCGCTATGACTATGAGCGGGTGCGCTCTTTGCTACTGAATACAGTTAATGGCTATAATCCACAGCATGAAATTCGCGATTTGATTTACTCACAGGAAAAGAATGGAGTAATACCTCTTTGAGGTTTCTGTTACTTGTTTAACTTGTCGAATAAGTTCTTCTATGAGAAATGCCGACGGTTGATGTGGATAAGACCGTCGGCATCTTTCTTTAGCCTTAGATTTTTCCAGCCTCTATCAGATACTGAATAATCTGATCAGCAGCTTCTTCTGCTGTTATCTCAGCTGTTTTTATAACGCTTTCCGGATTCTCCGGTGCTTCATAAGGTGAGTCTATGCCGGTGAAGTTCTTCAGTTCGCCGCGACGTGCCTTACGATAGAGTCCTTTAACATCTCTCTCTTCGGCGATCTCTAGTGGCGTATCAACATGTACTTCGATGAATTCGCCATCGTCAACCAGCTCCCGTGCCATATTCCGTTCTGAACGGAATGGTGAGATAAAAGCGGTAATAACGATCAGACCTGCATCGACCATCAGTTTTGCGACTTCGGCTATACGGCGGATATTTTCCACCCGGTCGGCATCGGTGAAGCCCAGGTCTTTGTTAAGTCCATGGCGCACGTTATCACCGTCGAGCAGATAGGTGTGACGTCCCATTGCATGGAGCTTGGTTTCTACCAGGTTGGCAATGGTAGATTTACCTGCTCCGGACAGGCCTGTCAGCCAGACTACGCAAGGCTTCTGATGCTTTGTTTCGGCCCGCAACGATTTATTGATATCGGTATGCTGTACGGTGATGTTATGGCTGCGACGCAGGGCAAAATTGATCAGGCCGGCGCCAACGGTGTTGTTGGTCATCCGGTCGATCAGGATGAAGCTGCCGGTGTCCCGGTTTTCCGTGTAAGCATCGAATGGAATTGCCTTATCCAGGCTGATATTGCACTCACCTATACCGTTCAGCTCAAGCTTCTTGGCGGCCAGGTGTTCCATTGTATTTACGTTGGTCTGGTATTTTATGTCGGTAATGGTAGCCGATACAGTCTGGGTACCGATCTGCATCAGGTAAGTACGACCAGGCAGTAGCGGCTCTTCATGCATCCAGATTATCGTCGTTTCAAACTGCTGGGCAATAGAAGCAGGTTCTGCCGCTGAACTGATAGTATCGCCGCGGGATATGTCTATCTCTTCGGTCAGCGTAATAGTCACCGACTGCCCGGCAACGGCTTGTTCCAGTTCGCCATTGTAGGTAACGATTTTATCGACTGTAGTCTCTTTTCCGGATGGCAGGGTGCGGATCTTATCGCCTGGCTTAATGCTGCCGCTGGCGATTTGGCCGGCAAAGCCCCGGAAGTCGAGATCGGGCCGGTTCACCCATTGCACCGGCATACGAAACGGCTTGCTCTGCATGCGCTGATCATCGACTTCAATAGTCTCAAGATAACCCATCAGCGTGGTGCCATGGTACCAGGGGGTGTTCTGGCTGGGCTCGGTAATATTGTCACCGGCAAGCGCAGAAAGAGGTATGAATGTGATCTGTTCGATGCCGATCTGTTTGGCGAATTCTCGGTAGTCTTCGCAGATCTGATTAAAGCGCTGTTCGGAATATTCAACCAGATCCATCTTGTTGATGGCCACAATAATATGCTGAATGCCGATCAAAGATACAAGGTAACTATGCCGGCGAGTCTGGGTGAGGATACCTCTACGGGCGTCGACCATCAGAATAGCAGCATCAGCTGTCGAAGCACCTGTCACCATGTTGCGGGTGTATTGTTCGTGGCCCGGCGTGTCGGCAACGATATATTTTCGATTATCGGTTGAGAAGAACCGGTAGGCGACGTCGATGGTTATGCCCTGTTCCCGTTCAGCTGCAAGGCCATCGACTAACAGTGCAAAGTCTATCTCTTGCCCCTGGGTGCCGAATTTCTTTGATTCAGCTTCAACTGCACTGAGCTGGTCTTCAAACAGCATCTTTGACTCGTACAGTAGTCGCCCGATCAGGGTGCTTTTACCATCATCGACACTGCCGCAGGTAATAAAACGTAGTAAGCTCTTGTGCTGATGGTTATTCAGGTATTGCTCAATATCTTCTGATATCAGATCCGATACGTGTGCCATTAGAAGTATCCCTCCTGCTTCTTCTTTTCCATCGATGCCGCTGAATCGTGATCGATGACTCGTCCTTGTCGTTCAGATGTTTTAGTCAACAGCATCTCCTGGATGATGCTGGGTAGCGTATCAGCTTCAGATTCCACCGCTCCGGTGAGTGGATAGCAGCCTAACGTTCTGAAACGCACACTTTTCATGATCGGGACCTCACCTTCATTCAGCGGCATCCGCTCATCATCGACCATGATCAGTGCACCATCACGCTCGACCACAGGGCGTTCTGCTGCGTAGTACAACGGAACAATCGGAATCTGCTCCAGATGGATGTATTGCCAGATATCCAGTTCAGTCCAGTTGGATAGCGGGAATACGCGGATCGATTCACCTTTCTGTTTTCTGGCGTTGTAATGCTTCCATAGCTCAGGGCGCTGGTTTTTCGGATCCCAGCGATGATCGCTGGTACGGAATGAAAATACCCGCTCTTTAGCCCGGGATTTCTCCTCATCGCGACGGGCGCCACCGAATGCGACGTCAAAGCCGTATTGGTCCAGTGCCTGTTTTAGCCCTTCAGTCTTCATGATATCGGTATGCAGAGCTGAACCATGGGTAAATGGGTTGATGTTTTTCTCGATGCCTTCAGGGTTCATGTGGCTGATCAGCTCCATGCCCAGCTCTTTGACCAGTTGATCGCGGAAGCTGTACATCTCGCGAAACTTCCAGCCGGTATCGACATGCAGTAACGGGAAGGGAGGTTTACCAGGAAAGAAGGCTTTCATCGCCAGATGCAGCATTACAGCGCTGTCTTTGCCTATAGAATAAAGCATGACCGGGTTATCGGCGTGAGCGATAACCTCTCGCATGATCTGAATGCTTTCTGCTTCGAGTCGTTCTAAGTGTGTAAGTGCCATTGTGTTCCTCACATATGACTGATCGGCTGTTGCTTGTTGCTGCGATCGGTTGCTTTGTATAGGTCTGGCAATAGTGGGGTCTTCCCCATGCTTGCTCTCATCCATGAAAGTATGTAACAAAAAGGCTGGTTGATTGTTGAGCCAGTTTGTAATCCGGGGGTATTTGTCCAAAGGGTAGCTCTTAAAGAAAAACTGTGTTTTATCCGGGAACTGTTGGCTCAGACGGTCAAGGAATTCAACGATTAGATCCTGTAAAGGTATCGTGTCAGACGCGAGCCAGTAGATTTTTTTACGCAGGTCCCGAGCGTAAATTATATACAGCGGCCGGTTATTAGTATCGGTCTTGTCGGATAAATTTCGCTGCGGAGAGTGGATGCCGCCAATGAGGATTCTTTGCTTTGGCTTTCCTTTAAGAGCACGTGCTGCGGGAAAGTGTTCTTCATGCCAGGATTTTGTCAGGGCTGTCGCCATTTTTGGCGGTCTTGGCAGAAAATCCCATTGTTGTAGTAACCGGGAAATGTTCTTTTCAGAATAAATGCAGTGGTAATTATGCTCAAAGAGCTGCTTAGCAGATGCGATTGTCCAGAGCGGTTGCGGTAGAGAATTTGAGAGTGGAACCTTTTCTAGGAGGGAGCGGACGGCTGTTTGTGGATCTATATCCTGCTGCAAACTGCCTTCGGGCCGACCTCTTTTTTCTGTGCTGACACCATTCCAGCCATATTTTATAAAGTTCTGATAGGCGGAAATTATCGTCGGAACACTAAGGCCTGTCTTCTCATGAATCTGGCTCAGGGAAAATTTTCTAAGACGTAGCTCAACTGCCTTTTTTCGCAGTTGATTGAGCTGTTCTTGTGTCATTCCATTGCTCTTCATAGCAAATTGAAGGTCTTTTGGAATAGATTTGAAAGATTGAACATCTGAACTATACTTCCTTATAATTTAATTTTATATCAACTAGTTATGCCTTCTTTTAAAACAAAATTGGCGCAACGTTCCCTGTCGATAATTGATATCTTACGATTATGAAGGTAGGATCTCAACCCTGGGTGTTAAATATTTTTTGTCCCAATATTTGCAGAAAAGGATTTCTGAGGCCTTATGAGTACTGTTATATGGAACTAACCGCCTATCTTACATTGGCGATAACGGCTTCGGTGCTGTTGTTGCTCATCTTTACTAATATCGCTTCCGACCTGGTGCTGATGCTGGCACTGGTTATTCTGGTCGTGTCCGATATATTAGCTCCGGCCGAAGCGTTAGCTGGTTTTTCAAACCCTGGTGTGATGACTATCGCAGCCTTATATGTGGTTGCGGCAGGCTTAAAAGAAACCGGGGCTGTGCAATGGCTTGCTAATTTCCTTTTGGGTTATCCACAGTCAGGCAGGGCAGCGCTGTTCAGGTTGTTTTTACCCAGTTCATCGCTCAGCGCCTTTATGAATAACACCGCCGTGGTAGCAATGTTTATTCCAGCGATCCAGGGCTGGGCGGTGCGTTTGAATATATCGCCCTCAAGGCTACTGCTGCCGCTGAGCTATGCCGCTATTCTTGGCGGTACCTGTACCTTAATCGGTACCAGTACAAATCTGGTAATTGATGGTTTATTGCGTAGCGAAAAAGCAGTTTCACTGGGTATGTTTGAGCTGGCCTGGGTTGGCGTGCCTGTATTGCTGGTGGGTGGCTGCTTCGTCATTTTGTTTGGCCATAAACTGTTACCTGACAGAGTCGGAATTGTCGATCAGTTGGAAAGGGTGCGGGAGTATACCGTTGAACTTATCGTTGAATCGGATGGCCCTGTGTCGGGCAGAAGCGTTGCTGAAGCGGGTTTGAGGCACTTGCAACATGGCTATCTGGTGGATGTTCAGCGTAACGGTAAGCTGCTGGCGGCGGTGCCGCCAGAGACTCAACTGTATGCCGCTGATGTGTTGGTATTTGTTGGATCACCGGAGTGTGCTCATGAATTAAGGAGCTTTCGCGGGCTGACGATGGTTAACGGTGATGCTGAAAAGTTGGATGTGGCGCTACGACATCGGTGCCTGGTTGAGGCGCTTATCGGTCCGGAGTTTTCGGGCCTGAATCGAACTGTAAAAGACGCCCGGTTCAGGAGTCGTTTTCAGGCGGCAATTTTGTCGGTCAGTCGTGAGGGGCGAAGGTTAGACGGTAAGATTGGTGATATCCGGCTGCAGGTGGGTGATACCCTGTTATTGGAAGCCAGCAGAGACTTTGTTAGTCAGTATCGGTCGCGCAGAGATTTTCTGCTGGTAAGTATGGTTAATGATCAGAGTCCGCCTGATTTCGACCGGGCGCCTTATGCCCTGGCTATTTTGATGTTGATGGTATGTGTTAGCGCTACAGGTCTGTTATCTATTCTTGAGGCGGCATTTCTGGCGGCTGGCGGGATGTTACTAACAGGCTGCTTGTCTGCTGCAAATGCCCGCCGTAGTGTAGATCTGACAGTATTGGTGGTGATCGCGGCGTCGTTCTCTATTGGTATGGCGATGGATAAAACCGGTGCGGCACAACATATTGCTGGTTTGCTGTTGTTTAGTGATCAGCTGAGTCCGTTGATGGCGTTGGTGCTGATCTATGTTATGACAGTGGTGTTTACCGAAGCGATTACAAATAATGCCGCAGCGGTGCTGATGTTCCCTATCGCAGTTGCAGTGGCGGAGCAGATGCAGGTAAATTTTATGCCGTTTGTGATCGCGGTAATGTTTGCTGCTTCGGCCAGTTTTATAACTCCGCTTGGCTATCAGACGAATCTGATGGTGATGGGGCCGGGGGGCTATAGAGTATCGGATTATCTTCGACTGGGCCTGCCATTGAGTATGGTGGTTGCTGTGACAAGTATCCCCTTGATACCAATGATATGGGTCTTTTAAAATTGTTTATGATTAAAGTAAAAGCAGGGATGGTGGGATGATTGATAACAATGAGGTAATCGATCTGGCTAAGTTGGCCGGCGATCGGATAATGGATATATACCAGCGGGATTTTGAGGTCTCTGATAAAGCAGATCAAAGCCCTTTGACGGAAGCTGATCTGGCGTCTCATCATTGCATTGTCGATGGTCTTAAGGCGTTGACGCCGGATATTCCTGTATTGTCGGAAGAGTCGGACGAGCAGGTGATGCAGGATCGGATCAACTGGTCCTGCTACTGGCTTATCGATCCTCTAGATGGAACTAAAGAATTCATTAAGCGTAATGGCGAGTTTACCGTCAATATTGCATTGATTGAGAATGGCAAAGCGGTGTTCGGTGTTGTGCATGCGCCGGCTTTGCAGATCACCTACTGGGGTGGTGCAGATATCGGAGCATTCAAGCAGGAAAGTCGTGGCAACGTAAAACAGATAAAAGCTGCAGAAATACCATCGGAGAACAATAACTGGCGGGTAGTGGGCAGTCGCTCCCATCAATCAGACGATTTCAGAGAGTTTATGACCCGGCTGCCCGGTGCCGATATTGTCGCTATGGGCAGCTCTCTCAAGCTTTGTCTGGTTGCCGATGGTAATGCGCACCTCTATCCGAGGCTGGGTCTGACCAGTGAATGGGATACGGCCGCCGCGCAGGCCGTTGTTGAGGCTGCGGGAGGGCAAGTGTTGCAGTATCCGGAATTAACCCCGCTGCTTTATAACAGTCGTGAAGATACGTTGCTTAACCCCTACTTTATTGTTTGTAAGCAGGTTGTGCCGCAATGGGCTGATGAGTGCTGAAAAACATCTTTAACAAACGCTATAAATGCCTGAGGTAATCCTTGGGCATTTTTTTATCTATAGAACCTGTGATCTGTGGAATGCTCTCTAATTTCCTGTAGTGTCGCTCAATCGCTGATGGATTGATCCCTGTGCCTGCTGCTATGTACGGTATTTCAATTCAATTGCAGGAGCCCTTCTCAGCCATCATTCGTGCCCGTACTTATACAACTTCCTTTGCCCTGATTGCTCAGCATGAAAATACTCTGACTCTTTTTTCGCTGTAACCGACTGTGTTTGCTAGCCTTTATTAAGGGGTTAGGATCAAGTTTCGCTATATATTCGTGACCTATCTCTTATCTGGACAATCGATGGCTTTTGGTCGGAATGTAACAGTAACGACTGTTTGAAAGTTGATCGGGGCAGAGAAGGTTTTCAGATTTACGAGTGAATGTCCGTTTTTGCCTTGAAGGTTCATAGCTAAGCCAGAATCTGATTTACGCTCGCTTTTGTGAATTGATAAAGTATAAACACAAAAAGGCACTGACCGATGATGAAGCCAGGAGATGTGAAAACGATTGCTGACGCTAAGCAGATCATTACCGAGCGAGGTTTGTCCCACGTAAAGGTGGGCTTGTTCGATAACGACGGCATTATGCGTGGCAAGTATATGAACAAAGGGAAGTTCTTCTCTTCTTTAGATAGTGGCTTTGCATTCTGTGATGTAGTTTTGGGTTGGGATTCTCAGGATCAGTTGTATGAGGATGCGGGTATTAAGTATACCGGTTGGCACACCGGTTTTCCGGACGCGCCGGTGAAGGTTATACCCGATAGTTGCCGGGATATTTCCTTTGAACCGGGAATGCTGTTGTTCCTGTGTCAGTTTGACGGCAATGCTGCCGAAATCTGTCCGCGCAATACGCTGGGTCGGATTCTGAAAAAGGCGGATGCTATGGGGCTTGAGGCCTACGCTGCGTTTGAGTATGAGTTCTTTATGTTTAATGAGACTCCGCATTCTGCCCGGAATAAGAGCTATCGTAATCTTGAGCCAATTACACCGGGTGCATTTGGCTACTCTATTCTGCGCAATTCGGTGCAGTCTGATCTGCATAAAGAGCTGCTGGAACTGGGTGAACGGATGGACTTTCCAATTGAATCTTTGCATACCGAAACCGGGCCCGGTGTATTAGAAGCAGCTCTGGCTGTGGACTGCGCCCGGGCGGCTGCTGATAAGGCCGCTCTGTTCAAAACATTCACTAAAGTCTGGGCTCAGCGCAGGGACATGATGGCTACATTCATGGCTAAGTGGTCAAACGACTGCGCCGGCCAATCTGGGCATATTCATATCTCATTGCGCCACAATGATGGCACAGGCTCGGCCTTTTACGATCCGGATCAGCCGATGAATATGAGCCGCTTACAAAGACATTTCATCGCAGGTCAGCAGAAGTTGATGCCGGAGTTAATGGTGATGATGGCGCAGACGGTCAATGCCTATTCTCGACTTGTGCCAGGCTTCTGGGCTCCAGTCGATGCAACCTGGGGCTGTGAAAACCGTACCACAGCGCTGCGGGTTATCCCTGGCACAGACAAGTCACAACGGGTGGAGTTTCGCCTGGGTTCCGCGGATGCCAATCCCTATATAGCGCTGGCTGCATCTCTTGGAGCTGGATTGTACGGTATTGAACATAAGCTTGAGCCGGATCCAATGGTGATTGGCAATGCCTATGAGCAGGAACATCCGTCACACCAGGCGCTGCCGCAAAACATAATGGATGCTGCAGCCGCGCTACGTGATTCTGTAGTAGCGCGTCAGTTATTCGGTGATGAATTCGTGGCACATTATGCCGCCTCCCGTGAATGGGAGGGGCGAGAATTTCGCAAGCATATTACCGATTGGGAGCTGGAGCGTTACTTCGAAATTATATAGAGCGATAAGCCCACGGCTGGACTATCTTAAAATCGCTATGCGGATCTGTTTCCCGGACCCGATTCCGATATTTTAAGGCCGAACAGTAAGGAGTCATTTATGAGCCAGTTACAAGCCAACTGGAGTTACCCCAGCAGCATTCGTACTGGTGCCGGACGCCTGAAAGAACTGCCGCAAGTGTGTCTGCAACTGGGGATGCAGGCACCATTACTGGTTACTGATCCCGGGCTGGTGGGGCGGTCAATGGTTCAGGATGCTCTGGAACTGTGTCGTGGAGCGGGGCTGCAGGTAGAGCTGTTCAGCGATGTTCAGGGTAACCCTACGCTAAAAAATGTCGAAGATGGGGTGTTTACCTACAGGGCTGGTAAGCATGATGGCGTGATCGCATTTGGCGGTGGGTCGGCTCTCGATGCCGCCAAAGCGGTAGCATTAATGTCCGGGCAGGACTGCTCGCTGTGGAATTTTGAAGATGTCGGAGGTAGTGGGAAGCGAATTGAGGGAACAGAAGTAGCGCCAATTGTGGCATTGCCCACTACAGCCGGAACCGGCTCTGAAGTGAGTCGGGCTGCGGTGATAACCGATAAGATCAAACATAGAAAAAGGATTATCTTTCATCCGGATATGCTGCCAGCCGTTGTCATCCTTGATCCGAAACTGACTATAGGCCTGCCGTCAGATATCACGGCTGCCACCGGGATGGATGCACTGTCACACAACCTGGAAGCGTTTTGCTCGCCGTTATACCATCCTATAGCGGATGGTATTGCTGTCGAGGGAATCCGATTAGTAAAAGACTACCTGGGGCGGGCTGTTGAGGACGGTAATGATCTGGAGGCGCGTACCCAGATGCTGGTGGCTTCCAGCATGGGGGCCACGGCTTTTCAAAAGGGGTTGGGCGGTACGCACGCGCTCGCACATCCATTGGGGGGGCTATATAACGCCCACCATGGCCTGTTAAACGCTATTCTGATGCCTTATGTGTTGCAAGCCAATCGACAAGCGATTGAAGGACGGATCGAGCGTCTTGCCCGTTACCTGAATCTACCCAATCCCGGCTTCGATAGTTTTCTTCGCTGGGTAGTGGAGTTGCGTGATGAGTTAGGTATTCCGCATAGCCTGGCATCTATTGATATAGACGATAGCGCTGCTGAAAAAATCGGTAAGATGGCGGCGATGGACCTTTCGGCTGGCAGTAATCCGATTTTATTTGATGCTCAGGAATATGCCACGATCTTCAAAGATGCAGTTCGCGGACGGCTTTAATTCTATAGGGCAGTAACTAAATCTTCATACTGCACGTACTACCTGCCCGGCTCCTATAAAGAGTGAGTCGGATACTATTACAGATACAGGAATAGGGGGATGGTGCCTCTTGCAGGACTTGAACCTGCGACCGATCGATTATGAGTCACAGGAACACTCAGGATATGGTCTTTTAAGTCCAAGAACTCTAAGTGATTTTTCTGTGTGCAATAGAGTCAATGCTAGTTTCCGAACCTATCCCGAACAGGTTTTTACCGCCCCCTTATCTGTCCTCTCGTAAGTGGAAGAATTATAACAAGTTTCCAAGACCGAACTCCGAACAGAATCCGAAGATCGGTAGTTATTGAGCGATTCTACAACCAAAGGAAAAAGCGTAAGCTAACTCAAACCGCTCTTAACTGACTGTCCGTGAAAACGGGGTAAAACCAATCCTAACCGTTATCGGTACCTTCGATCTAGGTAAGCGTGTTTGGGATATGTGTAAGGGCTCTACTGCAAGGTTGCGTGATAGATCAGAGTAAATAATAGCCAACAATCTAAAGGGCAATGCAAAAAAGAAATTGCTTAAATTAATGAGTTTTTTTTTGGGCATAACCGTTGCGTCCAAACTAAGGTAAATAGCATATTTGGGTGGAAGGAAATTCGAAGCATGCGATATATGCTACTGCTCGGGCTGTTTTGGGGGCTGGTTGGATGTCTGGGGGATACGCGACAACACGCTCCCCCGCAGGACTACAGTTTTTATTACAATGCAGTTGACTGTTATTCGCCAGGTGTCTCTGACGTTACGCGCTGTGAAAAGGACGCGAAGCGAAACCAGCGGCGCAAACGTGCCGCGAATATCGACATAGCCCAGGGGATCGCTCGGCAATATCCAGGGTTTAGCGAGACCTTTGTGCTGCCCGGTGTGCCAGTGAACCAGCGCGGGGATATCATACCTTACAGTGCCTTTACCTTGGTTAATATCATCCGGAGCACCCCGGATATTCTGGTGTTTGGGCATGCCAGTTATTTTTATGATCTGACCGTGCGCGACCCTGGACTTGATAAAAACAGAGTCGTCACAGGATTGCGTTTGTCCCGAGTGGTCGAATGTGGTGGGCTAGGACCCCAACAGCGATGGGGGTCATACTCCTTTTATAGGGTAACGCTAGTTACCTGCGACACTCTAACTCTGCAGAAACCATAGGCCAGGATGTTTAGGTCATGGCGTGTTTGGGAGAGGGAGAGGGAGAGGGAGATGAAAATCATCATTATGGCAATCATAGGTTTGCTGTTATCAGCCTGTGACACCGAGCCTCCAGTGGCGGGGAGTATGTCGGTCACGACCGTTTGTAGCACTGCCGGATACCTTATACGTCAGCGTTTAGGAAGGGAGTTTAAGACCGTAAACGAGCCGTGCCGGGTGAGTAGTCTAGGGGGCGAACGGGTAGAGATTGAATCCGGATATGTGTCGCCCATCGGCCAGACACGATTGCGTTATACTGCAATCGGAGTGGTGTACGGCAACACGTTGCGTTTAGATGAAATAAGGGTGCATGGCGTGGATGCGGCGTTTATCCCGTTCCAAAATTTTCCGTGAAATTCGGGTCGGCTAGTTGGACAATGGAAAGCGCTGTAGGACGATCAATCGGAAACTACTAATACTCAGCTAACTTTTCACAGATACCGAATACCATATCAGCACTGCTAACAGTAATATCATCAATTGATGTGGTAATGCCTATATTCGCAAATGATAAAGTCTTTTTGTTAAGCGAAAAGCGGCCGCGATCATCATTGCACTCAACTAGGTCTTTGTTAACTTGGACAGCAGAACAAAAGCGCAGCCAGGTACCATTGATACGGCTAATAGCGAACTCATTCTCTCTAATGTGTTTAAACATAAAGCTATGAAGTTCAACAGCATGATCTTCTAACTTAAGCCACGTAGCATCATCTCCAAAGTTGGCGTATTCGACTTTATCTCTTGGTGTACATATATAAGTCTCAGCTAGTGCTGTAGACGACATAGCCAGTAGAGCTATTGTTAGGTAGTGTTGCATCGTGTTTGGATCCTTTAAGCACGTTTCCTCCCTAATTAAATCACTGCCTCAAGAAATACTCCATATGAGCTTATATAGGAGTTATCCATAATGGGCAGAATGGTTCGATCTGCCGTTAAAGCCTTTGGATTGGATGTAGATGGAGCATAGTGTTGTAAATCAGGGATGGAAGATGACGGAAACTGCAGCAGGGAATGACATATAGGACAGCTGAGTAGCGCAACCCGGCACGGTCGTAAAGTTTTTAGAAAGGGGCGTTGCACCCCTTTCTCTTAACCTTTGCTTTTCTGATTGGGGTTCAACTGCTTTCCGCGGTTACCCTGATTCTGTGCATTCTGCCGGTTAGTGCCCGATGTCCCTTTATTGGCATTTTGCTGGTTGGCAGAGTTGTTGGCCGGTGTAATCTTCTTGCCCATAGTCTTAACCCTCTACGCTTGCCCCTTCACCTGAAGTTTAGCTCTTCTGGAGCGGGCATTTGTGCTTGCCCCTGAAGCCCCCAACTATCCGTGAAATTTTTGCATTCCGACGGCAGTGTGCGCGTCAGGCGCTATAGTTTGGCTGATACCCTGATTGTTTTGTGAGGTAGCAATGAAAACGTTTACCCTTTGGCTGGGCCTGCTCGCGGCGTCCGTCGGCAGCGCTGCGCCACCAGCCGCTGCACCGGATGTGGCCGTGATCAGCTGCACCCACCTAACCAATACTACCCATCTGACGGTCACCGCATGGTCGACCTCCGCCGTGCTGGATCCGGACATTTTTGCGACCGGAGAGTGTGCCGTGATACTGGCCAACCTGATGGCAATTGACTACGACCTGCAACTGTCGTCCGGTAACGGCAGCGGCAATACTGTGTACACCCTGACAATTGAGGGCAAGTGAGATGCTGTGAAAAGTTTGAGGGGCAGTAAACCAACTGAAACTAAGAGGAGAGGGTATGAAACAGCTAATCCACCCCCTGTTGTTTTCGGCGCTGTTGTATACGGGTGCCGCCCTGGCAGGTGACTGGCAATGGATTTCGCTCGATCTTGCCGCGAACGAAAACCGTCTCACTCCTCGGCCTGCTGAGGTGGTTAGTCAGGGCGCCAGCACCACCATTGTCCTAACCAACGAGTCGCCAACCCAGCCCACCATATTCACCTGTGAGGCTGGCGATGCTGCGCTCACCTGTACTAGCAATGCAGGA
Source organism: Amphritea sp. HPY (assembly GCF_050870985.1). Classification (NCBI taxonomy): domain Bacteria; kingdom Pseudomonadati; phylum Pseudomonadota; class Gammaproteobacteria; order Oceanospirillales; family Oceanospirillaceae; genus Amphritea; species Amphritea sp. HPY. The sequence goes on from NZ_CP194015.1 coordinate 5,023,716, forward strand.
GGCCAGTACGCCGGCTACACCCGCAAAGGTCGGTCTATCTGCTCCCGCAGGGAACCTCGACCAGAAAAAGAGCCGCCGAAGGAAACAGACTCCAGAGTTAGAAATCCATTTGCTGGGATCGGCCGCTGTGTAGAATGGGCTGAGCCGATACGGTCGTTTATCGTTCTTTACCGAGACAACACAATGATTCTGCTGCAGGACTAAACGTTTCCGTGGCGACGGGCGTTATTCTGAACTTTCCGTGAAGCTGACCCCTGGACGTGACGGCGTGCCCTTCCATCTATAGTTAGGGTAAGTAGTTTCAGTTTCGAAGGAGGCCATCCGGAAAATGAAGATACTGCTAATGATCGGCGGTGCGCTGGCACTGGCGGCCTGCGCCAACCTGGGGCAGACCTTCGCGGCGTGGGAGGGGCGCCATGTTGATACCTTAGTGGCAGCATGGGGCCCGCCTGCCGCAACACATCGTATGGATGATGGCCAACGGATCCTATCCTATACAGCACAGCAACACTATCAGGTCCAGGGACCGGGGATTGAGGTGCCGTTTTCCGGCACCTACTGGTGTGAGGTGACCTATTGGGTCGATCCGGGTGGCATGATCACGTCCAGCCGCCTTAACGGCAATCTCGGTGGTTGCAACACGCTGTTGCGGCGGAAGGGGCTACCACCGCAGTAGGCCGACTTTCCGTGAAAGTGAGATGGTTCAGTCGCTGCAGCACTGCATTCCCTATCAGTTGCCTCTTTGTTGTCTACATGGCACCATTAAATGGATATTTGTTTACATAGGATGTTAAGAGCATGCCTGCCGTTGTCGTGGAGAAAAACGACAGAAAACACCTCTTTAAAGTCACCGAAGCTTGCTCCCAGCTGCCGGAACGTGATCTGGCTTTGCTCGGCATACTCTTTGGCACTCCCATGAAAGTTATTGAAATTGCCCAACTAAAAGTTAGCGATGTATTGGACTGCAAAGGGGATTACTTAAAAGAATCGAAGATCCGTGCAGAAATCGCATTTAATGGCCTTTCTCGGCCCCTGTACTGGTCATCAAAGCCATTACTGGAATGCTGGATGCGTATTTCTTAAAGCGCGTGAAACTGGATCAGGGGCTAACAAACAACACTGCAGCTTATCGCCAGCTAGACCCAAACTCCCCCGTATTTCTCAACAAGCATGGCAAGCCATTTCCTTTGCTGGAGCGGCCCGATAAATCAGGAAAGATCCGATATACCTGTACATCATTATCCAGGCTATACAGCAATCTCTTTTCTAAAGCTGGGATCGATGGGGCTACAGCAGAAAGTGGACGAAGAACGTTTGCAGTGACATTGAGGCGCATAGGGTACGATATTCCACATATTCACACTCTGTTAGGTAACCAGAATTTGAAAACAACTCGTCGGATGCTTGATAGTGATCCGGTAGATATGGGCAGCATTGCTGCAAAGGCGTTTTGATATTTTAGAAAGGAAAAACAATCGCCTGAGAAGGTGAGGATTTAAAAGGATAGTTATTCATGCTTACAGATATCTTTGCTCACAGATACATGAATGTAGTTTTGTGGGATCGGTTTGACGAAAATGCCCGTCGCTTGTTAGTCCAATCCTTTCGAATTATTAGTGAACAGCTTTTTCCCTATTACTCTTATGATGGCAAAGAAAACCCTAAGATGAAGGAGACCTGGGAACAATTAAACAAACAGCTCGCGATGGAGCTTGGGTTAAAAGATCTTTCAACACCAACTTATGGGTACTACTCACAATGGAATGGGAACAAACATTGGACTAGTGGTTCTTTGGCCAAGGTGACAGTATGTGAGAATTTTGTTTGTTCTGACTTTGATGGAACGATCGCTGCTGACCAATTTATCAAAGAACGCCTTAGCTTCATTGAAATAGCATTCCGCTGTCGTACAGAACAAATAGCCACGATGAATGCTGGTCTTGAAAAGAATGTTCATGAAGCAGAAATAAGTTCGAAGAGAAGAGCCCATCGTGGCGTTGTCCGAGTTTCTGATAATCCAAGCGATAGGTTACGCGCCGCTAATGCTGCTATGAATAACCAGTTTCAAGCCTCCTGTGATGAATTGAATGCACGGTTTAGACAGGCAAGAACCAGACTGGATTACCACAACGGCTTCATACAAATATCATCAGACGAAACAATGACAGACCAAATCGAAAAAACGTTTTGGAATCTTGTTTCTGCACCTGAGTGGAGGAACGTCGATAATGACATAAAGGAAGCTATTGATCTCCGAGACAATGGGGGGCGGGATCCGGCTTGGTATGCTGCTAAAGCACTCGAAAGTACCATTAAGATTATATCAAACGAAAAAGGTTGGACTCAGGGCAATGAAAGAGGAGCAAGTAACTTCGTTGATAACCTGCGATCGAAGAAGAATGGCGAATTCATTTCCGGTTGGGAATGTGATGATATAAAAAGCTTTTTCAGAAACGTAAGAAATCCATTTGGACATGGTGCAGGTGATGACAACATGCCAAAACTGTCACTAGCACAAACTGATTGGGCGATAGAGTTTTGTATGATCTGGATTAAGAACCTGATTCGGAGAATGTAATCCTATTTCTCTCCGCCAAGGTTGGAAGTAGATCGAAAATCGTCACTTCACGCGCATTGCGTTCTATTCAGAGGTGGTAAGCTGGTGGCTAATAAATTCACGGAAAGGCGAGGGAACGACGGTGGCAAGAGAAGATATATCTCAGCATGAGCATCAGCATTAAGGAAGATAGGTTGATATAGGGAGGGGGAAACTTTGTTTAGAAATATGAATGTGAAGGACTTCTCAAGGCTTGAAAATGAAGAGTATGCAGTCTGCAATTCATGTAGAGGTCGTTTCTTTGCTGTGGACTCTGGACATCAAGAGCTATGCTTGAATTGCGTCGAGCAAAGAAAAAAATCCGGGAAAAAACGAAGCAAATATTTTTTTGCTTTAAGGTCTGTTATATCTATTAACCCCGTAATCTCAATCATATCTATCCTGCTTGCTACAATATCAATTTCTAAGTTGGTTTTTGATATTTTCACACTCGAACCCATTGAGTTGTTCCAGAATATTTACACGACATATGCGGTCCTTTTCTATACGGCATTTGATTTTATATTTATGTGGTTACCGGTGCATATACCACCCATTATCAAGGATTTATTTGCTTTGTATATCATTATGGCCACAACCGTATATCGCACGCTTCAAACCAAAGGGCAACGTCGTGCCTCTGTATGGCTTGAAACAATCATATTGATTCGAATGGCCTTTCTTTGGCCATACTATATTCACTTCGCCGTTGGCGGGTCAGCGGGATTTATGGAAGGGCAAACATTTCATATTGTAAGGATTAGACCAGTCTTCGTATTCCGGCTGATTGCAGTAATTCTGTCTACCCTGTTTGTAATAGCGGTAAATTATGCTTATTCCATATAGTGGAATTAATGTGTAGCGCATTCATAGCGGTGAAGTATGCCACAACCCATTTTTTGATCTTCGATATGGAGACAGGTCAGCACTATGATACGGGCGGTCGATGTCTGAACCTTCCGATCACTGAATATCGTGTTGATCTCCAGGCGATGAATTAATGTCACCTGATAACCAGTAAATCACGGAAAGGATAGGGATATGGAAAACCAACGCATAATTGATCAAGGCAATACTGCATACCAGATAGGCGCAAGCCTCGCGGATAATCCTTACGAGGCATACAGTAAAGAGGCGTTCGACTGGATAACCGGCTGGGCTAAAGCCGCTGACCAGTGCTGCTCAGATTGGAAAATGCGTTACGGCGGTGCTCCCGCAGAACTGCCGGAAGATCTTGAGAGTAAATCCTACCGAGAGTTAATCCTGGAACTGAAGGGCGAGATCCCTGCCTGGGTTTGTGCTTTTAGTGACCGCACGGCGTATTCGCTTCTGTGTGAAAATTTCAACAGCCTTCAGCAAGTTAAATTGGCTGTAGATGAGGGGCTTGAAATTGATCAGATCCCTAGCCTGGGACGCAAGGAAGTGGCTGAAGTAGAGCAGCTTCTGGAGTCCGTGTATAAGTGACCAGACTTTAAAGGAGAGGAACCAGGGACCGATGATGAGCCAGAGAACCAAGGTTACCCAGCTGCGACCGGTAGAACGTGACCGGTCGACAGTGAGCGATGAATTAGATGCCCTTGATTGGTCTCTTCAGCAGATTGCGGTACGCCTGTCACTTATTGAAGGTTTCAGCACTCCAGATGGTGGATACTCAGTTGAATCTGCCCGGCGTCATTTAAACGATGCAGTCCAACGTTCTTACCGCGCCAAACAGGTGAGCAGAGGCCTAAAAGTTTACAAAGCATAATCACGGAAAGCATGCAAGCAAACCATATGAGCTACGCTTTATGATGCAAATCCAGGCAGCTCATTGGTTGAGGTTAACCACACCTCAATGTGTATTTAATTTCGGCAGGGTGAAGTTATGGTGGATAAGGAGTTTCTGTCTTATTGGCTAATGCACATAGGGCCGAAGGACGTGTTTTCATGGTTAGAAGAGAACAGGCCAAAACTTACAAAACTTTCACTCTCCTCATATCGTGATCCGGAAATTGAGAGTTTGTTACTGAGCCGCAGTGATCCTTTGATTGATCTTGGGTTGGCGTTATACGGTCACTGTTCAGAAACCGGAATGGAGCTGTATAAGCGTGGCGGTGAAAAGAAAGAAACTACAGTTATATCCGGCCTTTATTTGCCGTCAGACAGCTCTGGCGAATTGTTCCAGACGACAGAGGTAGATCAGATTAAGAAGGCGGTTTTATCCGGTTCGACAGTACAAGGTAGTTTTGGGCGAAGCTGGGTTGTTGAAAACGGGATTTTAGGTGAGTTGATTACTTCAGGAAGCTACTACCTGGTGAACTCATTCCTTTCTAACGGTTTTTGCGGTGATGAAATAATTGAAAATATTTTTGAAAAGAAAGGCGTTTTTGAGCACCTGGAAGATGAGCTGTGGTTAAACTTTATTCGTCAGGCTGCGTCAAATCCAAGGTTGTCTTTTCCGGTCGATGACCTTGAAATGTTTGGTTATCGGTTTTCAGAAGGCTGGAAGCTATTTGAAACATTACCTGTAAGTGATCGCACAGCTTCAACGTTGGCAGTTTTGGGAAAAAGGCTGTTGCCGGAGAGAGCTCATGGTATGAAGATACTAAAAGCTATAGAGCGGTGGCGCGTAAAGAATTCAGATAAGCCGGATAGTAACTATTTCTGCTGTCGTTTTCTTCTTTCTGGTCTGATTGAAGACTTTAATGAGAAGTTTAAAAAACTGTGTGACAGTGATGATCCGGCTCTTCGGTACTCTTACTATTCCAGATTTTCTACACGTAAACTAGAAAGGGTAAGGGAGCTGTTTAATAAGGATGAGATAACCTTTCTTGAACCGGCTTTGAAAAATGAAAACCTGTATAAATATCAGGCTGTCAGAGAAGAGTTGAGAGAATGTTGTTGCGATTACAAAGACCCTGATCCGGATATCATGATAGTAGACGTATTTGACTATCAAGCCGATCAGAGGGCAAAACAGCATCCGGAGTGGTTTGATAATCTGGATGATATTTTGCGAGCTCTTGATCTTATTGATGATCCTTGTGAAAGATATAGTAAGCAGCTGGAGCTGTTATCACGGCAGGTACAAAATATCTTAAAGCCAGATGATAAGAGCAATGTGAAATATGAAGGTATTCAGGGGAATCCTGCCAGTGCATCTGGTGAGAAATTTATTCCCGAAAGTAAGAAAGGGCGTTTTTTGTTTGGTATTCTGGTTGGCGCTGTGATTGTTTATGTGCTCCATCTTGTATAGAGCCAATGGGTTTCCGGTCTTCCAGCTGATATATCACACCTATTTGGGCATAAAATATGCGGAAATTTCAGGCAGGGCGGAAATGATAGCCAATTAGGAGGGCACATGTTTGAAGAAACCCGTCTCGGTCACAAAGTCGCAGTGGCTACCACCTGGCGTCAACTGTTTTCCGCTGTTCACTCCGCAAGAGAGGTGAATACTCCAGATGGTAAAGGGCTGTACTTCAGCAATTGGCGGATCTGCCAACCCTCTACCGCAGCAGCGAATATCCACCTGATCAGAAATGGTGAATTGAGCCTGCGTTGTGTGACGCGCAATTATGGTCTTCGAGCCAAAGTTGCCGAGTTAATGAACCAACCTGCCGGTTAACCGGCTCACTTCTCAAGCTTGTCGCGATAACTGCAGGTTTGCGAAGTGGATCAGAATTTAACGGAAAGCACCAATTTGCATGATCAGGGATCTTTGAGAAGCTGGTGGGCATCAAACAACACGGAAAGGGGACCTATGTTTAGTAACAAAGCAGTAATTGCTGAAATCGAAGCAAAAAAGATATTAAAACTCGCCATGCTCACTCAATGTAGCAGACGCAAGCTCTGCGTCTCGTAACAACAGATAGCGATGAACAAGCTTTGGTCCAGATCGCCGGAATAAAATTAGTTAGACAGGAAGAACAAGGCTTGAATCGACCAGTTTTTCGTAGACATTAATACAGTTCTTAATGGACCGATCCTGGCACAAAGCGGCTGTTCTTCAGATCAAACAGTAAAGCCTGCTTAGTGCTGTAAAGCAGACAGAAATGCCAGATTGAGGACTAATATTCACTCCACTTTCGACTGCACCCACGTCTTCGCGTTACCCCATTGTTGCTTCGTCAGCTCAAGATAATCCTGCCTTTCGCCTTCCTGGGTTATTGCTTCATCACTTTTGCTCCAGAGTCCTTTTCCCCAAGTAGATATCTTCGCAAGAATACTTCCCTGATCATCAGGTGCAGCCTCTGTAACATTGGATTCTTCAGGTAATTTGTCCAATATTGTTGCGATTGAAGGGATCTCTGGATGGCATATTTTGTCAATAATTTCTGGCGTCGTCGTATCCTTGATGTTCATCTCTGAGTGAAGCTGACCAATATCTGTTACATCGGCACAAGCATCCTTCACCTCAAGGGTTGTCACGGCAAGTATCATAGCGACGCCGAGATAAGGGACAGACTCAAGGGGTATCGAAGCGACGCTTCTGGCGGTTCTTTTCGCCGTGCGTTTAATAACTCGGTTTCCGTATTTCTTAACAGCAGCAGTTCGTTTGCTCATCACTGACTCTACGCCAGAAATCGAAGTTAGCGCTGTTGATAAAGTAGCATTAAAGGCTCCCCAGGTAAGCGTCAACACGTTACTCGTCAAGAGGCCAAAGATTAATATGAAAGAGAAAATTCTAAACATACTGATGAGTCCTTTCTTAATATTCTGAAAACTTAGCCTGAAGCTATATGATGACGATCAGTTTATCACCAACAGCGCAGTGAGCGTTCCTGCTGTGACCTAGCGGCTCTGACCTTAGGCTAGAAGGGTAGCCATCCCTGGATACCAAGATTCCCAGAGGTTGCCACTGAGGCAGACAGGCAGGGCCTTTCGACCCCACCCTGACTACTGACACACTTCAGCTAGCTTCGGAGAACGCCCCATCAATACACATCGATGCACTGGCTGCTGCAGCCTGTAGTGCACTGCTAGACAGATGGGCATATCGTTGCGTCACCGATGGATCAGAGTGCCCTAGTATTTGCTGAACCTCATATAAGGTCCTCCCATCGTTCACCAAGAATGATGCATACTGATGGCGTAGATCATGCAGCCGAAGACGTGGTAGACCAGCCTCCTTTCGCAACCGTCCCCAGACTTTAAGGATTGTGGTGTACGGTTTGCCGGTGTTCTTATTTATGAATAGATACTCATACCTCTGTTCAGTTGTTAGTTGATTAATAATTTCCAAAGCTGAGTCGTTCAACGGTACCGAACGGATTTTCTTAGATTTGGAGTTAGCTGCGGGGATCCGCCATACACGGTTCTTCTGATCAATGTTATTCCAAGTGGCGGTTAGGGCTTCATTGAGACGAGCCCCAGTACTCAGCAGGAATAATGCAATATTGCACACCATTCGGTTAGCATCGGATCGTAATACATGGATCAGGCGCTCAAGCTCATCTCGCTCCATATAGTTCTCAACTCGATTATCCTCTCTGAATAGAGGGACGCGGCGGGCAGGATTCTGGCTGATGATATCCCAATCAACAGCCAGGTTAAGTGCATGACGGATCAGTTTTATGTAATGGTCACAGTAAGCTCCTGATCGTCCTTCCTCCTTCAATCGGGTATGGAAGCTCTGTATCTGTTTTCGCGTAATTTGATTCAGGCGCATATGACCGAAAACAGGTATCAGCTCCCGATTCATCATACCCTCGTCACCTTTCCATGTTCGTTTATGGCTTTTTGCATGAGGCATGTATTGGTCTTGCATAAACTTAGCAAAAGTAGGAATCGCTTTTCGGGCGATTACATCCGCTCGGGGATCAGCTCCCTGAGAGATTTCTGCTCTAATTTGTAGTGACTTTTTACGAGCGTCTTTGAGGGATAGGTCAGTGGTGCGACCTAGCTTATTAGCTCGTTGCTGGCCTGCTTCATTACGGTAGCGGAGGTAGTATGTACCAACACCTTGTTTGGCACTGGATACTTCAACGAGAAGGCCTGGTGTCGTTGTGTCCCGGTACTCGATTTTGCGCTTTCCTTCAGGACAGATCAGTCCGTTTTTTATGAAAGATTCTGTGAGTGCGATCGTAGCCATATTGGCCTCCTAGTAAATTTAGATCGAGTGATGCTATGGCAGCATTTGCATGCCACCGTATGTCGGGATTAAGGGAGTGCCTACAAGACGAGGTTGAATTGTAGGCTTAGCGGTTTGTTAGGGTGTACAAACTCGGTACCGGCAGTGGTTACTGCCGTCTGTTCCGATGAATTCAAGGGGAAGTAGATTCAGTTCAGCTAAACGCTTAATTTCCACCCCTATCTGAGTGCAAACGCCACGGCCTTGAGTCATCCAGAAATTTTGTTTGAAGAGGTTTTTTGCTTTAATTACGTCACCTGCGTTGAATGTTTCAATCTGTGTAGAAGCCATATTTAACAGCTGCTGTTCATCGTTGGTAAGTGTGTGAATTGATGTGGTCATTATAAAATTCTCATTGTTTGAGTTGGATATAGTTAGTTGTTTGCTTTGGCCAAATGACGCAGCACTTGATGCGTTTTTATGTATCCGGCTAGCCTGTTGAGAGTGGATATATTTAGTTGTTTGCTAAATTTTGGACATGGTGGTTCCTCATAAAGCCTTACGATTAATTGAATACCTGGGTTTCGTGAGCGTTAGCCCGGTTGGAATTCATACCGCCAGAATGGGGTTTCGGCGGTTTTGGCGATATGAATCTGGGGGGCTAGCACGTCCTACTCGAGGGCAGGATTCCAGCGAAAATGTTTCGTCGGTCGCCCACCCGAAGGGCCTGAAGGGCGGTTCATCTCAATCAAATAGTTGTGATCGAGCAGACAATTAATGGCATCCTGAATGTCGGAAGATTCAGTAAGTGCTGCCCACCCTTTTCTACGGATATCGCGAACTGTGAATATCGGGTTTAACCCTGAACGCCGCTTAAGTATCAGTTTTGCACTGTCCATAGCTGAACTATTGGAGATGCTATAAATACGTAACGCGTGCGATTGTAGAAAGGGAGCCCACGTCAGAGCTCTGAGTAACGATTCTTTGCTTACATCAGTTCTTGCACCATCTATCAATTCAAAGAGCAAAGCGATAGCGGTAATTGTTTTAGGGGATTTTGTGAAGTGGCTCTCAGCAATCGGGTGATAGTCTCCATTCCGAATATCGGCATGCAATTCTTCCATCCACTTTGCAAATAGTGCCTGCGCTTCCGGAGAAAATCTTAATACGGTAGGACCTTCCTTTCCGGCCGATTGCATAGCATGGAAATCACGGACAAGACTTCTGTAAGCCTCGTAGGCTTCGGCGTGAGGGGCTTGGTCTTTCCACTTCCAGTTAGCACCAATATCAGGCCATACGGCAAGTTGCAGACGCTGTACCAATCCATCATCAGCATGCCCGCTCTTAGCTAAACTAATCAATCGGGCTATTTTACTTGGCTGTATACCGCCAAGAACGCTGAGGGTGCAGTTTTCGATGGCAATCGTTCCTCGGCCTATTCTATCGTAGGTGAAGCGACCGTCACCGTCGAAGCATTCTAGGTAAAATGCCCGCTCCACTTGGCTATCTTCTTGAGACAGTTTAGCTAAAAAGCCCGACAGTTCATCTCGTAATAGAAGTAGACCGTTAGGGTTCTCATTCAACAATTCGCCCAGCTTTTCAACAGTTGCATCATTGACAACATAGCGATGCATTGACGCAAGCTCTTCGTTGAATTCAGCATCTTTTATTGTTGAAAAGGCTTCTTCGCGTTTGCCTTCCCTAAATAAGGTTTCTGCTTGTTTCGTTGCTTCAGTGATGTCTGCTTTTGCTAACTTGCTAAACACTTTGTATTTTTCCGTATCCACCTTTAGTTTATCGGCGTTCTCTTTTTCTAATTCATGGATGGCTCGAGTCGCATCTTTTAGTGCTGGTGATTTCATCGCAGAAGGAGGTCCTATCAATGCACCCCACTGGTTAATTCGTATCTCCCAGTCGTCATTCTGTTTAGGCCGGATTGCATACTTATTCCCCACTACTGCAGAAAGCACAATAATGGCGGAAATAGCGACATACTCTGGTGGACATTGTGTTCTTTCGGCTACATCAAACACATAGTCGCAAAGCTTATTAGGTAGCATGTCTCTGGTGAGTTTTTCTACCTTGGGAAACTCCGACTTCAGAGGTAGGGGCTTTTCAATGGTAGATTCTGGTTGGCTCAGAATGTCTTTAGTATCAGTCATTGTTTGTTTCCCGGTCAAAGCAGTTGGCATAGTCATTGAAGTCGGTGCATCGACAGTCTTTGTATTGGCAAGGTAGAGGGGGGCTGACAATGCTAGCTCCGATAGCTTCGGCTGCCTCTCTACCCTTCGTTAGTCCCGGGTTGCCCTCAGTACGATGATCGTTATCTGCAGCAACAATGAACTCTATTGAAGTGGGAGCCATCGACACCACTGTTTGGCAAACTTCTAGGAGATTACCTGCAAACATTGCAACTATTACGGGATGGCCTGTTTCTTCATGGATCGTTGCTGCTGTTGCCCAGCCCTCACAGATGTAGAGAGTATCGGTCGAAAATAAGCAGCCTACAGTAGCGAATAAGCCTTTGACGCGCCCTCCTTTGAGAAAGCTTTTGCTGCAGTCGGGGTATATTTTTTGTGCATTCCAAATTTTTCCTTTGGTGTCTTGCAAGGGCACGAACAACACTACGCCACTTTGTTTTAGGTTGTGGGGGGATACTAGCTTTTGGGTCAAATACTGATGGAGTACGTTGGCAGGTCTTGCAGAGCTAAGGAGGTTTTCGGCGGTTTTGGCGGCAACCTTTTGATCACCTTCCCGTTGCTCTCGGCCTGCCTGTACGTCCTGTGCGATCTGTGCCTCGAGGGCTGCTGATTGATGAGGTGTGAGCTGTCGAGTAGTGCTCAGTCGCCAAGTGAATTTTTGGTCTGTGATATAACAACCGTAAACCGCAAAAGTGGCACTCGGATGGAAGAATACCCAGCAAGCAGTGTTACTGCTGTCCTTCCCTGGAGCAGGAAAGCGTTGAACACTCTCCCTAGGCTCAGGAACGAAATGAACCCCTAGATTGTGATAAATGTCCTCTGCTAGTTTGAGACTGGCAGTGTTTGTATCCACAGCGTGGTAGTTAGAGTGTTGTGTTGAATCTATTGCTTGTTGTTTCATCTGAAACTCCTATATCGCATTGATTTAGGAGCTAGATTACTTGGGCTTAAACCGGATTAGTTTCTTTAGGAAAAAATCCAAAGTTCAAAGTTTAGATGGATAGTCATGCTCTTTGAGAAGAGATTTTCCTTCTCTAATATGATTTATGATTGTGCCTTTTTTTAGCCCTTTAAAGTCTTCAGGAGCAAATGATGCAACGATTTTGCTGAGGTTTGGTTCACCGGAGAGCACCCAGTTAGTTTTGATTTGGTTGTCTTGAGAGGTCTCATACAATTTCTCAGTAAGCAGAGCAATCAGCATTAAAAACGCCTCTTTCGTATTTTCCTGCAGCTTTCGAGGTTTCTTTTTAGGTGTTAGTTCTGGCTCAGTCTCGCTCTGTGATGCCGCATTCCTCAAGTCATCGCTAGTTAATTCTTTCTCATTGTGGCCACCTGCACAAAACCACGCATATACGCTTTCTCTGGTGAGGGTGGTGGTGTTGAAGTTCAACTGGGGAGTTTTAGTGTCTATAGCTTCGTCCATGTGAAAATCTTCATAACAAGTGACCAATAAAGTATCGCGCAGATTGTGCTTCCAGTCAGTGAGTTCATTTTGCATCTTACGGCGCAGTTTTTTTGCTTTTTGATATGTATCTGTCTCTTTACGGAGGTGCTCGCGGAGCTGCTCGATTACTGAGTCTGGGTCATTTCTTTCAACGGATGCATCTAATTCATCTTGTAGATCGTCGATGTAGAAGTCTGGATCGTAGTTATCAATGTCATGCACGATACCCACAACTTCATTAATGGTTAGGTGGGAACATAGGCGGTTATTGATTTTGTCTTTGGACATGTCGATACCTTGGAGGTTAGTGTGCCCTTCAATCAAGGCCGGAGAAGGGGGGCAGGCTGTTGTCTTTGCCCCAGATCGATACCGCCGAAACCGCCAATACTGGGTTTCGGCGTATCTTTTGAGGAGGCTGTCGGCAGCGTATCAGATCACTTATTTAAACAGTGTAGTGATCATGAACTGACCATCGATATTTATCAATCCAGCCTCCTGCTATTTGTGGTTATTCCTCCTCGTAAGGCTGTAAGCCAAGCTCTAATCGCTTGTGTTTTAGATACTGCATCAGGTATTCCTCCAAGGCATTAGGTTCAAAGTCATCAAACTCACTATCCAGAATCTGGATGGCGGTCATCTCGTAGCGTTCGTATTGTTCGGTAGGACTGGCAGGCTTACCTGGTAGAGTTTTAACGGCTTTTTCCAGGCGAGCGCCAACCTCCGCGAGAGAGCGGATAGTCATATTTATCTCCAAAATTTAGGGGTTAAAGCAGAAAAGGGGGCATTAGATAGGGGGTAGGGGAGTTGTTCTGATGCGTTATTTGATCTTGGGTTTGTTCCTCATACGATTTCTAAACTGTTGTATAGATGCAGTACCTTTCCATCGCCATAGTGCTACACAAGCCAGCAACAGGATGCCGCCGACAGGGAAGAGGTACATAAACAGCAAAAAGAGCATGATGCCGATTAGATATAGATCCACAATTTCGGCGAAGAATATGACTGAGATAACGACTGCTAAGGCTAAAAACATAAGTCCTCCTTGATGAGTTAAATAGTGCGGTTACGGCGAATGCGACTAACGATCGGTACTGAGAACTGACCATCCCTAGCTGTGGTTAGTCCTCGCGCATTGAGTGCGTCGGCTATGGCTCGGCAGGTGGTCAGTCCCTCGACAGCTTCAAGATGGCTAATGACCTTTAGGATCTTGGTCTGCCAGTCCTGTTGTCGCTGTACTCGTTGGGCGTTGGCTACTGATACGTCATGGTTACGGTGTATCTCCAGTTGCGGGTTGCCCAAGATGACTCCTCGCTCCTTTGCAACCTGTAAAGCCTGCTTAGTTCGCTGAGAGATCATTCGGGCTTCGTGCTCGGCCATTGCGGCCAATATGTGGATGGTGAGTTGATCGATCTCAGGAAGATCGCAAAGCTTGAAACGAATGCCTCGTTTTTGAAGACTAGTGATGAAGTGCAGGTCTCGGGAGAGTCTATCCAGCTTTGCTACCAATAAAGTCGCATTAGCTAATTCGGAATAGTCTGCAGCCATTGTGAACTCCGGTCGATCAGCTCGTTTACCGCTCTCGACCTCGACAAACTCAGCAATGACCTCTCCGCCCATTTGGCTTAGAAATTCACTGACAGCGTGCTTCTGGGCATCCAGACCTAGGCCGGATAATCCCTGTTTCTGGGTGCTCACTCGGAAGTAGGCGACATAGCGTTTATTCATTGCTGTTGCTCCTGTTTGTGGATAAGTAGACGGGCACGGCAAAGCGCTGCGATACCCGTCGGATATTGCATTTCGCTAAAGGTCCCTTTTGTGTAATGTGAAGTGAGGATTGGAAAGAAAAGTTGTGAAGAGGAGATGTTGCTGGTGGATTTGATTACTTGTTCTTGGCAGTTTTCTTCATCGTTTTAATCAACTCCTCTCGTTTGTCGTCCTTTATTTTTTCAGCTGCAGCTACCTCATCCTCCAGGCTGACTTGGTCCTTGATAGGTTTTTGCATGGCTGAAGTTAACGCCTTAATGTCTCCCTTGGTGTGGGATAGTTTTTGCTTCTCCGCAGGTAGTAGTAGCTTCTCTGCTCGAAGTGCAGCCGCAAGGAATCCATGGTTGTTGGCGCTGTTAGATTGATAGAGGCGCTTAAAGATCAGTGCTTTGAATGGGGCGTTTGTTTTGTTGGTTTCTATCAATTTCCAGATACTTTCAATATTGATCCATTCATTACTGAAAAAGCCGCCAGTGCTATTAGCCGTGATGCGCAGAAATAGTGATTTGGCTTTATCATCATAACCGACGTTGTAAGTGATTGTGGGCTTGTCTGGTGAGCTAATTTTTGAGCAGAGGGATTGCTTGATGATGCGAATGTTAGCTTTCATTTCAAAGTCTCTTGTTGATTAATTTGTGCGGAGGCTTTCTCCATTAAAGGTACCGAGCTTTCCTCAGTTTTTGAGGGCTCTGAAGGGGCTGTGGGGGCGTATTCGCAGGCAAGGGAAGGGATTTGATCTGATTGGGTATTGCTAAAACTAGTTTCAATTATCTCTATGCAAATGTACTTGTTATGTCTGGAGTATTGCTCCGGTTTCGATGCAATTCATTACACTCGGAGTTGGTACGAATTTATTCCAATTCGTTGAATTATTGATAGATTTTCAGTTAATTTGGACTGGTGATTTTGGGTAGGCTGGTTGTAAAATTTGATGTTTGGATGTGTATACTCATACACACTTAGGATGTGATCGACTGAGCCGCAAGAGCTGCATTCGTTGAGAATGAAGCAAGGCTTATGATGTTAAAGGACTAAAAATGATACGTACTATCATCACCACCGCCACAATTTCTCTTCTGTGTTCAATTTTCTTTAATAGCATCATTGGTGCTTTTGACTACGCTGCTGTTTCTGTAGATAAGCTTAGAGATCTGAAAGCTTCGCATTCTATTGTTGAGAAAATGAAGACAAGGTTCCTTAAAAAGCCAAGTAATAAAGCACTGTTTTATTACTTGTAACCATAACTAAAAGGATTTTATATGCTCTCATCTATAGTCGAAGATCTGTTGCGTAACACCGGAAGCGACAGTATTACCAACCTGTTTTTATGGGGACTGTTGGCTTGCTTCGTTTTTGCGATAGTACTTAAGAAGACCAACCATTCACATTCATTTACCTCATATGCCCCGACATTGTTAACAACCCTTGGGATACTGGGCACTTTTGCCGGAATCATCTCGGGCCTATTGGGCTTTAATGTTGATGATATTGATGGAAGTATCGATGTTCTTCTTTCAGGCCTGAAAACGGCATTCACGACCAGCCTGGCAGGGATGGCCCTCTCGATCCTGTATAAACTCATCCTTTCCACCGGCATTTTGTCTCCAATACAGAGTGATCAGATAGATGAGGATGAAATCGGTGTCGCAGAACTCTACTCGGCGATGCAAGAGCAAGTGAGCGGAATCGATGCACTCAAGTCCGCGATTGGGGGCAATGATGAATCCAGCTTAGTTGGTCAGATGAAACTGATGCGTTCTGACTTCAGTGATCAGCATAAGGCTCTATTAAAACCAGTTCAGGCTGCTGCAGAGAGTACGGCCGAACTTACCGGTGCTGTGCAGGCTCAGCAACAAGCGTTTGAAGCTTTCCAAGATCGCTTATGGATAAAGCTTCAGGACTTTGCAGACATGATGTCGAAATCTGCAACGGAACAAGTGGTTCAGGCCCTGAAAGACGTAATCACAGACTTCAATACAAACCTGACAGAGCAGTTTGGTGAAAACTTTAAGCAACTGAATGCGGCTGTACTTGAGTTAGTTAAGTGGCAGGAAAACTATAAGCAACAACTCGACCAGATGTCTGAGCAGTATCAGCAGGGTGTGCAGGCAATTACACAGACTGAAACCGCCGTGGCTCATATCAGTGAGGAGTCCAAAGCGATTCCGAGCAATATGGAAATGATGAAAACCGTATTGGATGTGAATCAGCACCAGTTGCAGGAGCTTGAACGTCATCTCGATGCATTTAAGGATATTCGCGATCGTGCGGTGGAAGCTGTTCCGGAAATTCGCACTCAGATTGATGAGACTGTTGAGGGCATGAAGCAAGCGACGGCAACAATGAATGACGGCTTGGCGAAAACAACGGAAACTCTGACGGATGGATTAAAGAGTGCTGCTGATACTGTCACAAAGGATGTTACCGAAGCAGTAAGTGCTATGTCTTCTGGTGTAACTGATAGCAGTAATACTTTGAAAGAAAACCTGACGGCATCGGCCGAGGCACTTGTTAAGGGGGTTGTTGATGCGACTGATTCTGCGGCGAAAGGGATTACCGACGCATCGGAAAAAATGTCTGAAACAGTAACTGAAAGCTCGGTTGAGCTTGGCAAAGCAATTATTACGGGCAGTGAAGATTTCCGGAATAGTAGTGAGCAAGTCAATACTTCTTTGCAAAGCGCATCTGACGTTATCCAAAAAAACAGCGAAGAAACAAAGCAAATGTTCGATGACGCGCTTTCAGAAACAAATTCTGTGTTGCGGAATATGGTTGCTGACCTGAAGGATGATAGCAGTAAGCTGGTAGAGTCCTATAAAACTGCGGGTGAAACCTTAGTCACGGAGATGGGGCAGGTTCGACAAACCTTCGAAAAAGGTCTGGACGGCATGCGTGGTGAGTTGACTGAGAGTATGAATGCATTGGCGGAGCGTCAGGCTCAAGAAAACCAGCGCGTGTTGAATGGCCTGTCTCACCATGCGGATGAAGCGCTTAAAGATACCGGTGAATCCGTTAAGAAACAGATCAGGATGCTGGAAGAGGCTACTCAACATCAAATGAACGAAGTGATGAATGAGTTTGGCCGGGCATTGACGACAATCTCCGGTAAGTTTACTAGTGACTATCAGCAGCTTGTTAACGAGATGCACCGGGTTACGCGGATGCGTGAAGAGGTGTAATCATGAACAGATTGCTGGATCCGAAGTCTTCCGAACAGGAAGAGTCCCACTGGCTCTCGGTTTCTGATTTGATGGCCGGGCTGATGATGGTTTTTCTGTTTATTGCAGTCGCTCTGATGCGTGAGGCGTTTATAGAACGAGATAAAATTAAAGAGGTGGCGGTTGCCTATCAGGATAATCAGGTCGCGATCTACGATGCGCTGATGACTGAGTTTAGTAAAGATCTCAGTAGTTGGGATGCGACTATTGACCCGGAGTCTTTAACCTTCACCTTTCAGTCTCCTGATGTATTGTTTGCGCAGGGCAAAATTAATCTGAGTAAGCGTTATCAGGAGTTGCTTAAAGATTTCTTCCCTCGTTATATGACAGTGCTGGATAAATTTGCCCCTTCAATCAATGAAGTGAGAATTGAGGGCCATACCAGCAGTGTATGGAACAATCACGTATCCGATACCGAGGCCTACTTTTTGAATATGTCGCTTTCTCAGGGTAGGACGCGAAGTGTATTGGCTTATATCTATCAGCTGCCTGAGATTCAGCAGTACAGTCCGTGGATTAAACGCCATTTTGCAGCTGTTGGATTTTCTTCATCACGACTGGTTATGGATGAACAAGACAGCGCCAAAGAAGACCGGGTCCAATCACGCCGTGTTACTTTCCGTGTGATTACCAATGCGGACATCAAGATGCGCCAGATTCTGGAGCTTGAAGGATGAAGCTGGATGTTGATCTGAGTGGACTGTGGGCCAGTGTAAAAAAAATGGGAGAGCATGATAGTGACTTTACCATTGATACAACCTATGGAGGTCCCGGCTTAGAGTTTGATGATGAACTTTCCAGTACGGCAGGGATGGATATTCAGCTTGAGGATCTTGAGCTGGATAAAGGGGTACTCAGTGTACATGGTCGGCAAGTCCTGCTTTTTATACCCGATCAGGGAAGTCAGATTATGGAAGTGATGTCTGATGGCGGGAAGGGTAAGAAATTCCATGTGGCGGACTGCGTCACGCTTAATGAGATGCGAAGAAAGAAGCGCTTTCAACGTTATAAAGCGACCTACAATGTGTCCGGGACGTTCCAAGTTTACGGTACAGACTATCACTCAGGAGACAGTATCGAAGGCGAGGCTGAGCTGAAAGTCTGTAAGAACTGCCTCAAGTACTTGAACTATAAAGGCTATCAGACTGGTGCGGGCCTGCCAAAGTCCAAAATTTTTCAAGGCTTTGATATTGCAGCGTTTCTTTCAGAGTACAGCACTCTGTTTAAGACCATGCCTGATCGGGCTGCAATGATCGATATGGGCGGGTACTCAGATGATTGGCGGGAGGTTTCATCGAAATACCGTCAATCAGTGAATTATACGTGTGAATCGTGCAGCGTTGAGTTGAATGAACATCGCCAGCTCTTACATACACACCACATTAATGGCAATAAACGGGACAACCATAGCTCTAACCTGAAAGCGCTGTGTATTGATTGCCATCGCAAACAGCCTCTGCATGATTATATGCGGGTCAGGCACGAAGACATGGTGTTGTTGACTCATCTGAGGAAGGCACAAGGGTATCTTGAGACATCCAACTGGGATGAGGTCATTGAAATGGCTGACAAAGCGCTTGATGGGTTGCTCAGGCACTATGAGAAAAAGGGAACGCCTTTGCCTGAGGTGGGGTATGAGCTATGTAAGCCCGACCAGTCAGTTGCTGCTGAGCTGGAAATCGCCTGGCCGAAAATGAAAAAGGGGATTGCCATCAGCAATGATGATCTTAAAGCGGCAACAGAGCTTGGCTGGAATGTACTTACCGTAGGACAGGCGTTGAGTAGTATGAACCCATGAAATAAGCCAATGCTGCTCTCAGCTTCAAGGAATAATAGAGTGTTCCAAACATTGAGTGGCTGGAACTGTAATCACGAAGTATTGGTGAGGCCAGCAAGTACTGGCCCTCAGCCAAGAAGTGAACTATGGAAGTTTGGGTCATCTGTCGGTTTGTGTAAAGACGATATACAGTAAAACCAGTAAGGCACAGGATACTAATAAATGAATATACCTCTAGGAGTACAAGAGCCGGTGCTGGCTCATGAGCAACTCTGCCAACAGCAGTTTAAGCAAATGCTGCATTGGTTTCTTGTTATTGTTGTTTTAACCCTTGTGGTTGGATATGTAGATACAGAGGTATTAGCACTAGCTGAAGTTCCGGTTAAGTTTTTGTTCCTTGCCATGATGCTTTGTTCACCCCTATTGATAGTTTTAACTTTTAAGGTATGGCGGTACTTTAAAGCTAAAGGCCAATTAACGGCTTATCAATACATGCTGGAAAAGCTCGGTCGGGCTCGCTTTGAATCGTCAATTAAAATAATTCAAGGGACTATCTCCGAAGCTGTGGCGTTGGAAACAACGAATCATCTGATTACCCGATTACTAGAATACTATCAGCCTATCTTGCAAAGCCATATGACGGCATTGAATCAAAAATCATTAATGAGTGCATTGAATAATGAAACCGCTTTATTGAAGTTATCTTGTGATAGAAAAATTAACGAAATTGCTAGGCAAGTACCACTAATAAAGGCGATGAATCACATAGAGACTTCGCTAGCCTTTCTGACTAAGCGTCGTAAAGAAATGACTGTCCAGTGGGAAGAGGCATATGAAGGTTTTTCTTGGTGGAATCAAATTAAGTTCGCTACTGGACCAGACTTTTCTGAAATTGATGATGCAATAAATGAATTGTCGGTATTGAAACGAAGATTGGTCGCTAAGCATGAGGAAGATTTTGACCAGCTTGATAATCATTTTGAACAATTGAAAGAGAAAGCGCTGTTACGTATTTCCTCCGCAAAGATAGAGGCAGAGCGTTTTATTCAGGAAGCTAGCTATCAGGATGATTTTGGTGCGACGATATTACACAAGGCGATGTGGTTTTCTGCCATGTCATTACCAGTGTCGATATGGTCCGATGTTGATCGTGCGATGGATGTCTACGATGCCCTTAGAGGTGTTAGCGGCAACTTTGCAGGTATGTCAGATGCTGAAATTTGGTTGGAATCATTGTTTTTACCCGCTGAAAGTCTCGCAGGTCTAACGGCTTTAACCAAGGGTGCATATTTCGAGCAATTAGTAGCCGATGATACCGGTGGACAGCTTTTTGAACATTTTAATAACCCTGATACGGATATTGTTATTGATGGTGTGGCTTTTCAGCTTAAGGCGACGGGCAGTGAGGCTTATATATATAGCGTGGATGAGTCGGTACCCGTCATTGCCACCACTGAAGTGGCACAAACTACCGGAGTATTAGACAGTGGCTATAGTAATGAGGAGCTGACGAATACAGTTGATAACGCCTTGGGAGGTACGATTGTCGATATAGGGGATACAACGGCTGATTCGATTCTTGCCGGGCTTGGTGGTCTGGGTTTTTTTGCCACTATCGACGGTATTAATCATGCTGCTACCAAGTATGAAAACGGTGGTGATGCGGTTGAAGCGATGTTTGAAGGGGCTGGGGTAGCTATCGAAGGCACTGCTCGCGCATTGGTTGGGGCGGCTGAAATGGGGTACAAGGTATTAGCATCGAGGCCGAGTCGATTCATTGGTCGGACATTGTTAAGCGGCTTAGAGAAGCTTGACCAAAAATTGTTTGAAGAGCCAAATAAAAAGTGAATATTGATCAGCTTAAGGAGAGTGCGAATAAGGAGAAACCAGTGCCTTCACTTTTCAATCTATCTTCCATTAAATACTGGATCGCAGTTTTTATTTTTTTGCTCAGTCAGACTGTTCATGCCCTAACTTTAGCAAAGACTACAGCTAACTCACTGAATCTTAGGTCATCGCCGGGTGGTGAGGTGGTTTTCTCTCTTCCTAAGGGCTCACATGTTGGGCTGGTGGAAGTCAAAGGGACTTGGGCCATGGTTATCTATATGCCAAATGGAAGTGCTGATGACGCCAAGTTTGGCTGGGTCAGTACTGCATACCTTGAATTATTGAATGGACGAGGAAAAATAGGGCCAGGGTATAGCGTTAGTGGAGACAGCTGCAGTTTCGAGTATGACTCTGGTGCGCAGGTGTGTGTCACGGCTACTGATATTGATATTGATTGTCGGGAGTCGTTTGACCGGACATATTATCGCGGGTGTGATGTTGAGGTAGATTATGAGGTTTCAACCGATTATGAGGGCGAGGACCATCTTAGTGCTGATGTAGAGTGTGAAGTGGATATAAAGTACAAGGAAAGAGATGGATATTTATGGAAGTATGATTCAGATGATGAGTCAGAAAATCATTCGCTTTACTCCTATGGTAGTGAGTCAGGAGACATGGATCTTGAGTTTACGTTTTCATCTTTTAGAGAAGTCATTCAGGTCAAAGTAGATGGTGTCGAATGCGAGATTAGTAGTGTTTACCATTATTGAGCTCATATCGACGTCCCGACGCTTCGTCGCCAGTGGCCACTGTGAGCAAGCTTGGCAGGTGAGTCCTGTTAGTTACCTGCATTTTGATTTTGAAGTACCAGGTTGAGCGTTCTTCGATCTGGTGTCAGATGAGTCAGGCTTTATGAGATCAAACCGCGGCACACGAACCCAGGACCTGTCTAGAATTTAATAAGAGTGAGTCGGATGCTCTAACAGATATAGCGGGGAAAATGGTGGGCCTTCCGGGACTCGAACCCAGGACCTGCCGATTATGAGTCGGGATGGTGGGCAGCTTCTCGGAGCGTGTATTGTTAGTTATCGTACGGCTCTGGAAGTCATGGTCATCTCTAGCTCTAACTCTTCGCTCAGTGCGTGGAATTTTGGTTCTAATTTATCAGCATCCTCGTTTGTTACTTTGATGGTAATGTCTAGCTGCGTATCTGAGGCCGAGTATCGAGCTATCTCTTTGCCTTTGGACCTGGCAATGAAATTAAATGGCTTTTCCGTGTTTGTATTACGTTGATTGTTTCCGTTGAAACGATTCTTAATCACATCGGAGGCAACTCGCCGGAAGCGCTTTTCAATGGATGCGCTAAAAGATGGGCTCATGTTTTTATCCATATCTTTGATGGTGTAATAGGTAAAAAACCGCTTCCTGATAACGTGTAACTCAACTCGCATCGGTTTGTCTACGGGGGATATAGCAGGGTGATAGGGTGGTGAGAAATGCAGACTCCACGAATCATCTTCTTTGTAAGGTGTTGCAACAATCACTTGTTCATTTAGAGTTATCCTCTTTAACTTCTTGCTGAGTCTAAAGTGCTTAGCCCCTTTTTTTGTTAGGACAAGAATTAAGGTGCAGGTGTCAGCAAATTTTAGCTTTCGTTGAAGTTGTTCAAGATCTCTGACGGCCCAATCCGATAAGCACTCAAATAAGACCTGCTTGTATCCCCTTTGGCCTGCTCCATCACAAAATCCATTGTGACCTTTGATACCAATGCCTCCGTCATAGGTTAAGTAGCCAAGTTGCTGCAGAGCATTCAGACAGTTATGCCTAAGCGCGCGGTGTGTATGGCCTTCGGACTCCAACTCCCTATCATCATAAGAGTTTGTATGCTGTGAACCGTCGGCGGTATCGGTCACATAGATATCTTTAGCGAATACCCAGGGGCTTGATTCAAGCGGAATGAGGTCTTCGGGTTTTAGGCTGGAGTGTCGTCGCGTTTCGTTCATGTGGAGGTGCATCTCTAAAGGCTCTTTAAGTGATCAATCTATGTTAGTCCTAGGTTAAAGCCGGTAACCTTTTTTGAATAGTAGGTCAGGTAACGTAACCGCAAATCCCGCAATACTTTTACAGTTAGGAATAATGATTTGTCCCTAATCATCATGATAGACGGCCGAAAGATTTATAAGGGCCTGCTTTCCGGCTAGTTAAATTCGGCAAGCCCTCACGTTCGTTAAATTTCACCTGCATAAATATCAGTGGTGACATTCTCCTCAGTGCCACACAGTACATCAAGTACTGAGTTTCTATAGGGTAGGCCATCCTTGGCCCTGGAATTACCTTCCGGAACTCGAACCCAGGACCTGCCGATTATGAATCGGAGCAAGTGGTCTTGCTCTCTATTGCACTACAATCTACCCGAGCCGGGATTTGACAGTTTTCTGGGCTGGGTGTTGGAGCTTCGCGATGAATTAGGTATTCCGAATAGTCTGGCGGCACTCCCTGGGTCACACTGATAGATCCAAATGGAGTGGTTGCGTTTGACGGATTCCATATCGATATCGATCAGTTGATCAGCTATTTGAGAGAGAATGCTTAGATTTTCAGAGGGCGCCTGAAGAAGCAGTGTTTAAGTGGACAGCGGATGGTCCAAGTTTGCCGGGATCGGACAAAAAAATATCGAGTGGTGTAAATGGTAGAAAGGGGTAGCAACGCTGAAAACTGCAGGGTCTTTGGGAATGGTGGGCCTTTCGGGGCTCGGGCTTAGGATCTGCCGGCTCTTATAAAGAGTGAGTCGGATACAATTACAGATACAGGAATAGGGGGATGGTGCCTCTTGCAGGACTTGAACCTGCGACCGATCGATTATGAGTCGAGCGCTCTAACCAACTGAGCTAAAGAGGCAGTGCGGTAAATGCTATGTCAAAAAACATTTAAAATGTTAAATCGACATTTAACTTACTAAAAACCAAAGGCTTGGTTTTTAATAAGAGTGAGTCGGGTTCTCTAACTAACTGAGCTAAAGGCCCTCATCAAGAGGGTGCCCATAATACCGATTAGGCAGTATGGGCACAATACTTTGATTTAAAAGATTTTAGTGCTCGTCGAGGAAGCTTCTTAGATGATCTGAGCGGCTTGGGTGGCGCAGCTTGCGCAGCGCTTTAGCTTCGATCTGACGGATACGTTCCCGGGTCACATCAAACTGCTTACCAACCTCTTCCAGAGTGTGGTCAGTGTTCATGTTGATACCGAAACGCATACGCAGAACTTTAGCTTCACGGGCAGTCAGACCGGCCAGAACTTCCTTGGTTGCTTCACGCAGGCCTTCGCCGGTCGCGGAATCTACCGGAGAATCGATAGTTATGTCTTCGATAAAGTCGCCCAGGCTGGAGTCTTCGTCGTCGCCGATCGGAGTTTCCATTGAGATCGGCTCTTTCGCGATCTTCAGTACCTTGCGGATCTTATCTTCCGGCATATCCATACGCTCAGCCAGCTCTTCCGGAGAAGGCTCGCGGCCCATCTCCTGCAACATCTGACGGGAGATTCGGTTCAGCTTGTTGATCGTTTCGATCATGTGAACCGGAATACGGATAGTTCGTGCCTGGTCGGCAATCGAGCGGGTGATCGCCTGACGAATCCACCATGTAGCATAAGTCGAGAACTTGTAACCACGACGGTATTCGAACTTATCCACCGCCTTCATCAGGCCGATGTTACCTTCCTGAATCAGGTCCAGGAACTGCAGGCCGCGGTTGGTGTATTTCTTGGCGATAGAGATAACCAGACGCAGGTTGGCTTCAACCATCTCTTTCTTGGCGCGACGGGCACGGGCCTCGCCGATCGACATGCGACGGTTAACTTCCTTCATCTCATTCAGGGTGAGCATGATTTCCTGCTCGACCTGAACCAGTTTTTTCTGTGCACGCTTCAGTTCAATCTCGTGGCGCTTCATCGCCCGGGCATAATCCGCATCGGAATCGATCAGGCCTTGCAGCCACTCAGTATTCGTCTCGTTGCCTGGGAACTCTTTGATGAACTGGCGACGTGGCATTTTGCAACGCTGTGTACAGATCTGCAGGATCAGACGTTCTTGCTTACGGATACGGGTAATCGCATCGCGCACGTTGCTTACCAGCATTTCGTAAAAGCGAGGTGCCAGTTTTATCGGTGAGAAAGCTTCAGCAAGCTCTTCGAAAGCTTTGGCGGCAGTTTTACTGCTGCGACCGTCTTTCTCTACCGCTTTGATATAGGTAATGTAGGTGCTGCGGATCAGTCCGTAACGGCGCTTTGCCTCTTCCGGATCAGGGCCGCGCTCCTTCTCTTCTTCATCATCGTCATCTGCGGCAGCGGGCTGTTGTTGCTGTTGCTGCGCGGCAGAAGGGATGATTTCGCCATCATCCGGATCGATATAACCACTGAAGATGTCGCTGAGACGACCCTCTTCTTCAACAGTGCTGTCGTAAGCTGTGAGGATCGCATCGACTGAGCCGGGGAATGCTGCCAGACCGGCCATAACTTCGCGCAGGCCTTCTTCGATTCGCTTAGCGATCTCGATCTCACCCTGGCGGGTCAGCAGTTCAACCGTACCCATTTCCCGCATATACATGCGAACCGGGTCGGTCGTGCGGCCAGCGTCGGATTCAACAGCAGCCAGTGCGGCTACTGCTTCTTCATCGGCATCGTCGCCGGTGCCTGAATCGCCTTCGGTCATCAACAGGGTTTCTGCATCAGGAGCAACTTCCGATACAGTGATACCCATGTCATTGATCATACGGATGATGTCTTCAACCTGATCCGGATCGGCAATATCTTCTGGCAGGTGGTCATTGACTTCAGCGTAGGTGAGGTAGCCTTGCTCCTTACCGCGTGCGATCAGTTCCTTGAGGCGTGACTGCTGCTGCTGGGACTTGTCTGACATAGGTGCCCTTCGTGATGACAGTAATGAAAAAATTAGCCCGCCATTATAGCGATAGAAGAGGTTAAATTCTACCGATAGTAGCGCAGGCTGTGGATATTTATTGTTTAAAAAATAGACTAATTTTCAACAATATTGGTCTAATTCGCAGTGAAATCTAATGACTGCGTTGTAATACGTGTTTTATGGGGGCAGGTTGAGCTGGTTTCAATGGCTTGTTGGTTGTTTTTCAAGCTATTTTTCAGGCGTGTCCCTGAAGCGGCTGCTGTGCTGTTGTATTAGCAGGGTAGACAACTGTTTTTTCTCGTCGCTGCTGAGTTGGCCGCGGTTCTTCAGGGCCAGGATTTTATTATCGATGGCACGCTCTCTGAGGCGATTAAGTGCATCATTCAGTACTTGTTGGGCGTTAGACTCATTTACTATCGGTTCAAGGTGAGATATCTCATTGAGCTGGTTGATCAACAGTCTGTTTTCCGGATCGCTTTCCCAGTCGACATACAGGGTGCCAAGGGTGGCGTTAGGTGTGTGTGTCAGGTAAGTGGTCAGCTTGCAGAGTAGCTGATCGCTACTGTTATCCGATTGCTGCAGAAATTCAAGGTCGGTACAGCGGCTGGCCAGAGCAGGGATGTGCAATAGAATCGAGATTGCGCTGCTGCTAGGTGAAATACTTACCGCGGAGCCGCCAGGGGGCATTCGACGTGGTTTGTCATCGTAGTTGTCCCACTTCTTGCCTTTTTTGCGGCCCTTGCCGGTTTTTTTTCGGGGCTCTTCGTAATCAAAATAGCCGTCATCAGAATACTGGGATTCAGCTGGATAGTAATCGTCCGCGCCCTGAGGTTCATGGTATTCATGATGCTGTTGCGACTGTTGCGACTGCTGCGCCGGAGCAGAGTGATGAGGCTGGGTCGCCTGCTGCAAATTGCTGACGCTGTTGAGTTGCTCCAGGCTCAGGCCGGTCAGTTCGGAGATCTTCTCCTGCATCATCTGCTTCAGGATGCCGGGCTGCATCTGTTCGATTAGCGGCAGAGCCTGATTGCTGAATCGGGCGCGACCATCGAGTGAAGTCATGTCTGAATCTTCGCCGACGCTGCGGAAGAAATATTCCGACAGGGGTAATGCTTCGCTGAGTCGCTGCTCAAATGCTTCGGTGCCTTCCTGGCGCACCAGGCTATCCGGGTCTTCGCCTTCTGGCAGAAACAGAAAGCGGGCTTCTTTACCATCGGTTATCACCGGTAGGGTGGTTTCCAATGCACGCTTAGCTGCTTTACGACCGGCTTCATCGCCATCGAAACAGAAGATAACTTCCGGCACCATCTTCATTAATCTTTCAAGGTGCTGCGCGGTGGTAGCAGTGCCCAGCGTGGCAACCGCATAGCCGATGCCGTATTGCGCAAGGCCGACGACATCCATATAACCTTCGACAATGATCAGTCGGTTTAGCGACTGATTGAATTTGCGCGCTTCATATAAGCCGTAAAGTTCGCGGCTCTTATGGAAGGTGTCTGTTTCAGGGGAGTTCAGGTATTTTGGTTTTTCATCACCCAGTACCCGGCCGCCGAAAGCGATAACCCGGCCACGCATATCACGGATTGGAAACATGATGCGTTCCCGGAAGCGGTCATAATAGCGGTCGGTATCTTCTTTCTTAATTAACATGCCGGCCTGTTCAAGACGCTCTTTACCGCTCTCGTCTTTTGCTAGCTTGTTGAGCAGGTTGTCCCAGCCAGGCGGGGCGAATCCGATACCGAATTTGACCGCGATCTGGCCAGTCAGGCCACGATCCTTGAGGTAGTTAACGGCGAGCTCTTTTTTACTGTGCTCGCGCAGTTGCTGCTGGTAGAAATCGGAAGCTTCTTCCAGTAAGGCGAAAATATCTTTCAGCCGCTGTTCCCGTTGATGGTCAACCGGGCCCTGCTGTTTAGGCATTTCTACGCCGGCCAGCTTGGCTAACTCTTCAACCGCTTCGGGAAAACTCAGGCGATCGTGTTCCATCAGGAAGCCGAGCGAGTTGCCACCGGCGCCGCAGCCAAAGCAGTAATAAAACTGTTTCTCGGAATTAACGGTAAAAGAGGGGGATTTTTCTTTATGGAACGGACAGAGTCCGGAATAGTTTTTGCCGCTACGCTTGAGCTTGACTCGTGCTTCAACGATATCAAGCACGTTGACGCGTGCCATTAGATCATCGATAAAGGATTGCGGGATGCGTCCGGCCATAGAGAGTTACCAGCTGAATTGTGTAGAAGGCTTCAGCGGTAATCTTAGCTATTCAGGCGCTCTTTGACGAGTTTGCTGATGGCGCCCATATCTGCACGGCCCTGAGCCTGGGGTTTAACCAGTCCCATTACCTTGCCCATATCCTGCATGCCTTGTGCTCCTGAGTCGTTGATAGCTGTATCAACAATTACAGTGAGTTCCTCTGCAGTGAGAGGTTGAGGCAGGAACTCCTGGATAACCAGAAGTTCCTCTTGCTCGATATCGGCCAGATCATCGCGACCGGCAGTAGTGAACTGCGCGATCGAATCGCGGCGCTGCTTTTGCATTTTATCCAGCGTCGCGAGTACGCGGGTATCGTCCAGCTCAATACGCTCATCGACTTCGATGCGTTTGAGCTCAGCCAGAACCATGCGGATAGTACCAAGGCGTGCCTTTTGTTTGGCGCGCATTGCTGCTTTCATCTCATCACTGATGCGTTGCTTCAGTTCAGACATTCCGCTCTCCTGGCTAATTTGGGCTATTAATGCGTAGTGAAGATCTTAGTACAGACGAACGCGGCGCTGGTTTTCGCGCTGAACTTTCTTCAGGTGACGCTTAACAGCAGCAGCAGCCTTACGCTTACGTACAGAAGTAGGCTTCTCGTAGAATTCACGACGACGAACTTCAGCCAGAACACCGGCTTTCTCGCAAGAACGCTTGAAACGACGCAGAGCTACGTCAAATGGCTCGTTTTCTTTAACTTTAACTGCTGGCATAAATACCTTTCCTTTCGAAATTATGTCTGTTTACTACTGAGTTTAGACTCAGCTGGCCAATAAGGGCCGGTATTTTATTCCGATGCCCTTGCGCTGTAAAGCCTAAATCCGATGAAATCACGAGAGAATTAGCGGATAATAGCGCTTCGTTGAATTACAGAGCCCAAGAATCAGGGCTGGCGGCGATTGTACAGGATTTCAGATTGATATGTACCCTTCTCAAATGGGTACCAGAATTGGATAAAAATATGCGTGTGCTTGGAATTGAAACCTCTTGTGATGAAACCGGTGTGGCTATCTATGATAGTGAGGCTGGATTGCTGGGGGATGCCCTCTATAGTCAGGTGGCGATGCATGCCGAGTATGGCGGTGTAGTGCCTGAGCTTGCTTCGCGGGACCATGTGCGCAAATTGCTGCCACTGATACGGGAAACGCTGAGTGAGGCTGATACTACGCCAGAACAGATTGATGCCATTGCATATACTGCAGGACCGGGGCTGATCGGTGCGCTGATGGTCGGAGCCTCCACCGGCCGGGCGATGGCGCTGGCCTGGGGTATTCCGGCGATTGGCGTGCATCATATGGAAGGTCATCTGTTAGCCCCGATGCTGGAAGAACAGCCGCCTGAATTTCCATTTGTTGCGCTACTGGTATCCGGCGGTCATACCCAGTTAGTGCAGGTTGATGGTATCGGCGAATACACCTTGCTTGGTGAGTCGCTGGATGATGCCGCTGGCGAGGCCTTCGATAAAGCTGCCAAAATGCTGGGGCTGGATTATCCAGGCGGACCTGAAATCGCACGTTTCGCACAGCTGGGTGATAATTCCCGGTTTCGTTTTCCACGCCCGATGACCGACCGCCCGGGGCTGGATATGAGCTTTAGTGGTTTGAAGACATTTACCCTCAATACCTCAAATGACCTGCGCGTCGATGGCGAATTGTCGGCTAAAGATCAGCGTGATATCGCAGCGGCTTTTGAAGATGCGGTTGTTGATACTCTGGCTATTAAGTGTAAGCGGGCACTACAGCAGACCGGCTTTAAACAGTTGGTTATTGCTGGTGGCGTGAGTGCAAATCAACGTTTGCGGGAAAAACTGGAAACCATGGTAAAGAAAGAGCGGTCTAAGCTGTTTTACGCCAGACCCCGTTTCTGTACGGATAATGGTGCGATGATCGCTTATGCTGGCTGTCAACGCCTTGTTGCAGGACAGAGCAGTGACCTGTCCATTATCTGTCAGCCACGCTGGCCGATGGACACCCTCGAGCCTATTAATAAATAGCCTTGAGCCCATGCAACCGTGTAAGACGGGTAGGAGGCGCGCTAGCATGCCCCTTCGGGTACCTCGCGGCGATTGCTCTTGATTGTGTTGGGTTGAGCAAGGGAATTTAGCTTAGTCAGTAATCGCGACGGGGCGTCGCTCCCACAGATGTTAAGCAGATTGGTGTGGAGTATCTAAATCTGGTACATAGCGAGCCGAACGTGTTCGGCGGTCTGCTTTATAATCGGCTCTCCCTGCCGTCCAGTAGGTTACGGATGTTCTGATGATGGGTCGCGATAATAATCAGGCTCATCATCCCAACTGGAATGATCAACTCTGGTTCAAGTAACCAGCAGATCACCGGACTTAACATCGCCATACCGATCGCCGCGAGTGATGAGATCTTTCTTATTACTAGCAGGCAGAGCCAGATACTGCACTGAATCAGTCCCAGCAGGTGGTTCAGCAGCAGGCAGACGCCGAGCATTGTGGCGACTCCCTTACCTCCCCGAAAACGCAGAAACAGTGAACAAATATGGCCGCCTAGGGCTGCCAGGCCGCAGCAGGCCTGCAGTAGCAGGTTAAGGTCGAACCAGCGGGCGATAGCTACTGTGAGTGCCCCTTTAACCAGATCACCGAACAATGTAAGCACTGCCGCCTGACGGTTGCCAATCCTTAAAACATTGGTCGCACCGGGATTGCCTGAACCTTGTTGACGGGGGTCGTTGATCCCCATAAAGTGGCAGACCAGAACCGCAGTAGGTATCGAGCCGAGCAGATACGCTACCGCCAGAACAAACATAAAAGTGCCGAATTCGGTGCCGATCATAGGAATAATCCACAGGTCAGTTAATGGATATAGTCTACATTCGAGAGCTTGAAGTTGAAACGGTCATTGGAATATATGACTGGGAACGTGAAATTCGCCAGACCGTGAACCTGGATCTGGAGATGGGGACTGACATTCGCCAGGCGGCATCCACTGAGGATATCGAGAACTGTGTGAGTTATCAGACGGTATCAGAGCGACTGATCAGCTTTATCTCCGAGAGTGAGTTTCTGCTGGTCGAAACGATGGCTGAAGAGATCGCCCAGATTATTCTCAATGAGTTTCCAGTGCCCTGGGTACGCTTGCGACTGGGTAAGCCCGGAGCAGTGCCTGAGGCAAAAGATGTCGGCGTGATTATCGAGCGGGGAGAGCGGCTCTGATGGCGCAGGTCTTTGTCAGTATCGGTAGCAATATCAACCGGGAACACTATATCAATAGCTGTCTCGATGCGCTGCAGATCGAGTTTGGTGAGCTGGAACTGTCTTCTGTGTATGAAAGCGAAGCGGTCGGTTTTGATGGCGACTGCTTTTATAACATGGTGGCGGCGTTTCATACCGAACTGTCCGTAGGTCAGCTGAATCTGGCTCTCAAAGGCATTGAAGATCGTAATCAGCGTAGCCGTCAGGGGCCAAAGTTCAGTGGCCGTACCCTGGATATCGATATCCTGACCTACGATGCATTAATCGGAGATATCGAAGGGGTAGCATTACCCCGTGAAGAGATTATCCACAATGCTTTCGTACTCTGCCCGCTGGCTGAACTGGCTCCGAAGGAGTGCCATCCTGTGCTGGCAGAAACCTATCAACAGCTGTGGCTGGAGTATGATAAAGCCAGCCAGAAGCTTTGGCTGGTCGATTTCAGCTGGCAGGATGAGAAAATATCCCAGATGAGCGGTTGAACCTTAGACCTTCAACCTCAGACCTTGAGATGTAACTTGTGTATATCTTAATTCTTAGTGTTATAAAAAAGATCAGAGAATAAGGAGTGTGAAATGGAGATCGGCACTATTGTTTTTTTAGTTGTAGTTGTAGTTGCGGCACTGATTCTTTATGTGGTGGCGATCTATAATCGCCTGGTGGCACTGAAAAATCGTTTTGAGAATGCATTTTCTCAGATCGATGTGCAGCTGAAACGTCGTTATGATCTGATCCCTAACCTGGTGGAAACCGCTAAAGCTTATCTGGACCACGAGCGTGGCACGCTTGAGGCAGTTATTGCCGCTCGGAATGAAGCTATGGCCGGCTTAAAAGCGGTGGCAGATAATCCGGCCAATGCTCAGGCGATGGCGCAATTGGCTCAGGCCGAAGGTGGTTTGCAGGGCGCGTTGGGTAAATTCAGTCTGGTGGTGGAAGATTATCCTGAACTAAAGGCCGACGTTAATATGCGTCAACTCAGTGAAGAGCTGACATCGACAGAAAACCGGGTCGCATTCTCCCGTCAGGGCTTTAACGACTCGGTCACCGAATACAATGCCTACAAGCAGAGTTTTCCACAGGTGATGTTCTCGGGTGTATTTGGTCATAGCCTTGATGCTGTGCTGCTGGAGTTTGCCGACCGTGAGCAGATTCAGGTCGCCCCGAAAGTAAGCTTCTGAATCTTTAGGTTTTTCAATGAATTTCTATCAGGCGCAGGATCAGGCTCGTGGTCGCACGCGCCTGCTTGCCCTGCTGTTTCTACTGCTTAACCTTGGCCTTATCCTGCTGGTTAATCTGTTGTTTGCCTGGTATCTGTGGGTCAGTGACGACCCGGTGACAGCGGCCGACAGGGTGTTTTTTGATTACCTGAGCTGGCAGCGATTGCTTATCGTGGGCTGCGGCGTTTTTCTGCTGTTATTGTTTGCAGCCTGGCTGAAGTGGCTGGATGTAAGCCGCGGTGGTGGTGCCGTCGCAGAGGCGCTAGGTGGGGAACGTGTCGTTTACGCAACGCCCGACCATCTGCAGCGTCGCTTACTCAATGTGGTCGAGGAGATGGCTCTGGCGGCGGGTATGCCGGTGCCACCGGTCTATGTGATGCGTCGGGAAAAGGGGATTAATGCCTTTGCCGCCGGGCTTGGCTTATCCGATGCGGCGATCTGTGTTACCCGCGGGGCGCTGGAAGGTCTCGACAGGGATCAGTTGCAAGGGGTGATCGCCCATGAGTTCAGTCATATCCTTAATGGAGATATGCGGCTCAATATGCGGCTGATGGTGGTATTACATGGAATGGTGTTCTTTGCCGAGCTGGGGCGGGAATTTATCAACAGCCGTACCAGTTGGTGGGTGGACGCCACAAAGTCACGTAGTTCCTCCCGTGGTTATCTGATCCTGTTGGGGTTAGGGCTGATTGCGATTGGTTGGTGCGGGGTACTGCTGGGCAATATCATTAAGGCCGCTATCAGTAGGCAGCGTGAATTTCTTGCCGATGCCTCGGCGGTGCAATTCACGCGCAATCCTGGAGGCATCGCCGGTGCCTTAAAGGTAATCGGCGGGAGTACTTTTCAGGGCACTGTTCAGCACCCGGGTAGCCATGAGGCCAGCCACCTGTTCTTCTCTGCAGTCGCTGCACGGCAACTGTTTACCAGCCATCCGCCGCTGGTAAAACGCATTCTGCGGATTGATCCAAAGTGGGATGGGGAATATCTGGAGCCTTTACCTGCGCCCGCGCCGCCTGTTTTTGAAGACCGGGTTGAGCAGCGTAGGGCGAAGTCTTCAGCGGCGGTAATCGATAGTCTGATCGGTACGCTGGCCGGTGCTGAACTGATGTCTGATTCCGCTTGGCAGGTTACTCAATCTGATACTGCGGTTAAAGCTGAAACCTTGGTAGCCACTCATAGCCTGATTAAACTGGCCCGCGATCCATATGACGCAAGAGTCTTGCTGTTGGGCTTATTACTGGGCCCTGAGGCGCAGTTAAGACAACAACAGATGCTGCTGATCAGTCGCGCCGAGCAGGCGTTGGCTGAACAGTTGAAGCGTTTTCAGAAAGAGATTGATGCGCTGCCAAGGGCGCAGCATCTGACACTGATTGAGATCGCGTTGCCGGCTTTGAAGGCCCAGTCTGGCGCGCAATATAAGTTGTTCAAACGGCTGCTGATGCGGGTGATTCAGGCGGATAACAAGATCGATCTGTTTGAGTGGGTGCTGTATCAACTGGTTAGCCGCTACTGTGATGCGCACTTCGGCATAGGGCGGAGCAGTGAAGCCGGGGCTGGTAAAATTCGGGGTAGTAAACTTAAGTACCGCAAACTGGCTCCACTGGCAGAACCCTATGCGGTAGTGTTGTCGGCACTAGCGCATCATGGCTGCGGTGATGCTGAAAGTCGTCAGAAAGCATTTAATATCGGCGCCAACAGCACCGGTCTGTATACGCTGAAGCTGCTATCCGAGGCGCAGTGCGGGCGTAAAGCTTTCTCTACAGCGGTCTCTGAACTGGCGCTGGCGACACCCTTTATCAAGCAGCGATTATTGAAAGGGCTGGTGCGGGCGGTATGTCATGATGACGTTGTTAATCCGCTGGAGAAGGAGTTAGTCACTGCCGTTGCTGCGGTAATGGAAAGCCCGCTGTTGGGGCTTGATGGTGACTGATTGCTTCTTGGCTACGCAGTTATTGGCTGAGTTGTTACTGGCTAGCTGCTAATAACTAACAGCTAATGATTGGACTTGGACTGCCCCCCCGAAAAAGTGGACTGCCGGATTCATGCTTGAGACTTATGCTTTAGATTCATGCTCAGTTCCCGGTTGTGTTCCGGTAATTTGCTGTTGGCAGATCTGCAACTGTCTCAGCTGAATCTCCTGTCCCAGTGCCTTGCCCTTGAAGCCTTCGCTCATCAGTTGTTGCGGACTGATCCGGGTCATCGACCTGAGCAGTTCGGGGATCAGTTGTTCTGCCTCGAGCGAGCTTTGTCCGGCGATAACTTTGGCTGCGGTGATCAGGTCGGTGAGCTTTTCGCTGCGTCGTACCAGATCGAGATTAAGAATCAGCTGTAACCTTTGCCCGGCATCGAGGCTGGCGAAATTGATCAGTTGTTCTGCGCAGCTGCAGAGCTGTAGCGCAAGATCCCGGTACAGATTGGGGCTGCGCTGGCGTTCGCAAAAGCTTCGAATGATGGCTTGTTGTTCATCTGCGGGGCGCTGCATAACGGCCCGTGACATTAAAATAGCAAAGCGGGATGGTGCGGCTAGTTCAGCTCTGAGTAGCAGCAGGCTATGGCTATCAGAGGCAAGCTGAACCAGCTCTGGAAACAGTGCTGTCAGGGCGCCACAACGTTGCAGTGTCGTAATAAATACATCAGCAGCAGGTTCTCCCAGAGCGCGCTGAAATTCCTGCCATACCCGTTCGGCGGTGAGGTGCTGCAGTTCATCGCTGGCGGCAAGCTGACGCATAAGCTCGAGCGTTGGTTCGGCAATGGTAAAGCCAAGATGTGTGTAGCGTGCGGCAAAACGGGCCACCCTCAACACCCGTAAGGGGTCTTCGGCAAAGGCGGGGGAGACGTGACGTAAAATACGTTGCTGCAGGTCTTGCTGGCCGTTGTAGGGGTCGATAATCTGACCGTTGTCATCCTGCGCCATGGCGTTGATGGTCAGATCGCGGCGAATCAGGTCCTGTTCCAGGGTAACGTCCGGGCTGGCGTAATACTGAAATCCGGTATAGCCCTTGCCGGACTTCCGTTCGGTACGGGCCAGGGCGTACTCTTCACCTGTTTCAGGATGGATAAATACAGGAAAATCTTTACCTACCGGGCGAAAGCCCTGGTCCAGCATCTGTTGTGGTGTGGCGCCGACGACGACCCAGTCCTTGTCATACACCGGGAAGCTGAGTAGCTGATCGCGAACCGCACCGCCTACCAGATAGATTTCCATGGACTGTCCTGTCTAGCTGTTGTTATCGATGGCTGCTAAAAACGATCAGGAGTGACTAAGTGTTACTGCACTGCTCGGGTTTGGTTGACTGCCAGAGCTCAAAGCCACCATCGAGGCTATAGACCTCTTCGAAACCCTGTCCGATTAATAGCTGCGCGGCGGACTGACTGCTAAAGCCATGGTAGCAACAGACGATAAGTGGCGTGTCGAGGTCTGCCTGTTGAATGAATGTGTGCAGGTTGTCATTACTCAGGTGAAGCGCATCACTGATATGGTTCTGTTGGTAGCTCTGTGGATCGCGGATGTCGGCTATGACCGCACCATTGGCGATCAGTTGAGCGGCCTGTTCCGGGTTAATGCACTGATAGGTTTCCATTTTTACTCACTGTCGCGTTGTTTGCTTGGTACCGAAAACATCTTCTGGTCTTCCAGTCGCATGGCGGTCAGGGTGCCGCCCCAGACGCAACCGGTATCCAGGGCAAAGACACTTTCGTGGTCAGCCTTGCCTTCAAGTGCTGCCCAGTGGCCAAATATTACGCGGCCCTTGTGTAGCGCCTTGCCGTGATGTTTGTACCAGGGCAGGAAGCCTTCCGGTTGATTCTTCAGGCCGCTTTTGACAGAGAAGTCTAGTCGCCCTTTGGCATCACAGAAGCGCATCCGGGTGAAGTAGTTGGTGATAGCCCGCAGACGATCCCAGCCCTCCAGCGAGCCGGACCAGTGATCGGGTTTATTACCATACATATGGTTGAAGAATTCCCGGGCCAGTGTGCTCTGCAATATCTGTTCGACTTCGGCAGCACGCTTAAGTGCCTTTTTAACACTCCATTGTGGCGGAATGCCAGCATGAACCATGGTGTAGCCAAGCGCTTTGTCGTTGACGAGGAGCGGCTGGTGGAGCAGCCATTGCATCAGTTCGTCCCGATCAGGGGCATCCAGAATGTCATGAAAAGTATCGCTGCGTTTCGGCCCTGTTGCGGCATAATGGATCGCCAGCAGGTGCAGATCGTGGTTACCCAGGACGATCTTTACCTGGTCTTGCATCACTTTCAGGTGGCGCAAGGTTTCCAGTGACTGGGGGCCGCGATTGACCAGATCGCCGGCTACCCAGAGCTGATCCTGCGGTGAAAAACTGACCGCTTCAAGCAGACTGATGAGCTCATCATAGCAGCCCTGGATATCACCGATTGCGTAAGTCGCCATTGTGTTGCCAGTCCCTAGTGCAATGCGTTGGGTTGAGCCAGGGTGAATGGCTGGATTGCAGCCTGGAACAGTTCGCCATCGTCGGCTTTCATCTGATAGTGCCCCTGCATGCAGCCAACCCGGGTCGCCAGTACGGTGCCGCTGGTGTAGCTGTAGCTTTGTTCCGGCGCTATGACGGGTTGCTCACCGACTACCCCTTCGCCTTCCACTTCCTGGATCTTTTCATCACCATCAACAATCAGCCAGCGTCGACTCAGCAGCTGAACCGGTTGTTCATTATGGTTGGTAATAGTGATGTGGTATGAGAACACAAACCGCTTTTTGTCCGGGTCGGATTGCTCCGGCAGGTAAGCTGTTTCTACATCGATATCGATGCTTTGTTCGTCCGGGGTATGAATCATAATAGGGTTATCTTTCACTCTAAATAGTGTCAGTTGCTCAGAAAATCGGCGATAGTGATAAAGTCTTTTAGTGATAGCCGTTCCGGGCGCAGGCCAGGATCGATGCCGAGCTCGCTGATATCATCGGCACTGAGCAACGGTTTAAGGTTGTTACGCAAGGTCTTGCGGCGTTGACCGAAGGCGGTGCGTACAACAGTTTCCAGCTTGCTGATATCTTTGGCAACCAGCGGTAGTTCTTTGTAAGGTATCAGGCGTACGATAGCTGAATCAACCTTTGGTGCCGGATCAAAAGCTTCAGGTGGCACCAGAAATAACGGTTCTACATGGCAATAATACTGGGCCATGATACCAAGGCGGCCGTAGGCGCTGTCACCGGGTTTAGCCGCCAGACGGTTAACCACCTCTTTTTGCAGCATAAAGTGCATGTCTTCGATCTGATCGGCAAAGCTCAGCAGGTGGAAGATCAGCGGTGTGGAGATATTGTAAGGCAGGTTGCCGACAACTCGCAGCTGGTGTTCACCGTCGTAGAAACTAGCAAAATCAAACTCCAGTGCATCGCCCTGGTGGATAGTGAACTTATCGCTGTAACTGAAGAATTTAGTCTGCAGGATAGGTATCAGGTCCCGGTCCAGCTCGACTACGTCAAGACGGCGGCAGCTATCCAGAAGTTCTTCTGTAATTGCGCCAAGGCCAGGCCCTATCTCAACCAGGTGTTGTGCTTCGGTCGGACCGATCGAGCG
Organism: Amphritea sp. HPY; assembly: GCF_050870985.1. NCBI lineage: Bacteria > Pseudomonadati > Pseudomonadota > Gammaproteobacteria > Oceanospirillales > Oceanospirillaceae > Amphritea > Amphritea sp. HPY. Next base: position 5,061,737 of record NZ_CP194015.1, read on the forward strand.
GATAATACGGCGGATAATTCCCTGATCTTGCAGGAAATTCTGGCCAAAGCGCTTACGGGCTTTGTGGCCAACAGGTTTTTTACTCATCGGTTATTCCGGTTGTGAAAGCGGTTAGCAGACATGTTAGCTGTGTAATCGCGTATTTTGGTTATGGCAGCGATTGGCAGCATAATTACTTGCTCCGGCTGTGAAAACGGTTTTCAGCCATGTTAGCTGCGTAATCGATAGCTGTCAGCAGACTGCCGCTATCAGCGGTGCCTGTGCCAGCCAGATCCAGCGCGGTGCCGTGATCAACAGAGGTGCGGATGATCGGCATACCCAGTGTAACATTGACGGCGCGGCCAAAGCCCTTATATTTAAGTACCGGCAGGCCCTGGTCATGGTACATGGCTAATACGGCATCGGCAGTCTTTAGCAGTTTATCGGTGAACAGGGTGTCTGCAGGCAGAGGTTCACTCAGGTTAAAGCCCTGTTGTCGTAAGCGATCAAGCACCGGGATGATAGTGTCGATCTCTTCCCGACCCATATGACCCCCCTCACCAGCATGGGGGTTTAATCCCGCAACCAGAATACGTGGTTGTTCGATACCAAAACTGCTTATCAGGTCATGCTGCAACACGTTAAGGACCTGTTCCAGCAATGGCTGGGTGATTGCGGCAGGCACATCCGCCAACGGCAGATGCGTGGTTGCCAGTGCAACACGCAGCCCTTCGGTGGCCAGCATCATCACTACCTTATCGGTAGCGGTTAGCTGTTCCAGATACTCGGTGTGGCCACTGAACGGGATGCCTGCATCATTGATCACCCCTTTGTGAACCGGCGCTGTGACGATGGCTGAAAACTCATTATTCAGGCAGCCTTTTGTGGCGCGGCTCAGGGTGTCGAGGATATATTGAGCATTATCCGGATTCAGTTCGCCTGCAACTGCGGGAGTACTCAGCTCGACGGGGTCAACCCATAAAGTCCCAGGTGCCGTTGCCTCAATTTCCTGATCCTTATCATAGGGCAGGATTGTCAGAGGCAGGCCAAGCAGTTCAGCGCGTTGTTGCAATAGTTCTGGGTCGCAGATTGCAATTAATTGCTGGGGGTGACCTTGCTGGGCGATCTGAATGCAGAGGTCTGGCCCGATGCCGGCGGGTTCGCCGGGTGTCAGGGCCAGTCTATAAAGTGACATTATCTAATGGTTCTCTGGAGTTGGTTTGAGCAGCTGAAGCTGTTAGCTATTTTAGCTCAATATAGGCCTGGGAGCGGATCTCTCGCATCCAGTTTTGCAGTTCTTCGTTGAACTTACGCTGGCGAATCGATGCGCGGGCCTGGTTTACCATCATCTCTTCGCCAAGATCTTGCTGACGGCGATCTTCAACTTGCAGAATATGCCAGCCAAAGCGGGATTCAAAAGGCACGCTGGTCTGGCCCGCTTGCGTATTGAACATCACCTGTTCAAACTCAGGCACCATCTGACCGGCCTGTGCCCAGCCGAGGGAGCCTCCTTCGGAGCCACTGGCAGGATCATCGCTGTACTGTTTGGCCAGTGCATCAAACGGCTCGCCATTTTGCAGGCGGCCATACAGCGTTTCAGCTTCACGGCGGGTTTGTGCGGCTGAGCGTATCTCATTTGGTTTCAGCAGGATGTGACGCACTTTCACCTGATCTACTAGCTGCACCGCGCCACCCTCTTTCTTATTCACCTTGAGCAGGTGAAAGCCGCTTGGGCTGCGTAGTGGTTGTGTAATTTCGCCCGGAGACAGGCTGTTAACTGCTGCTGCAAACTGCTCAGGCAGTTCATTCTGTTTACGCCAGCCCATCTCGCCACCTTTCAGTGCATTAGGACCCTGGGATTGGGCGATAGCAGTTTCAGCAAAATCGGCACCGGCTTGCAGACTCGCTGAAATTTCCATTGCCTGCTTTTCGGCTTTCTGGATCAATGCCGGACTTGCCTGAGTTGGCACGGCAATCAGAATGTGGCTGAGATCGAAGCGGGTTGCGGTTTGCTGTTGCCCCAGTTCGGAGTTCAGGTAGTTATCGATCTCCTGTTCCGATACCTGAATGCGGCCATTTACCAGGCGGCGCTGGATCTGGGTGATGAGCATTTCCTGACGGATTTGCTGACGGGCCTGGGCGTAATCCTGACCTTCGGCAATCAGTGCTTCACGGAACTGTTCGAGGCTGAGACCTGACTGCGCAGCAATTCTTTCCAGCGCGGAGTTGAGTTCGCTATCGGAGATCCGGATGCCCCGTTCGCTGCCTATCTGGAGCTGGATACTATCCAGAATCAGGCGCTCCATAACTTGCTTACGCAGGACCTCATCAGCAGGTAGGGCGGTCCCACGGGCTGCGAGGCGGTCTTTGATCAGCGATTCACGCTGGGTCAGTTCGCTCTGCAGGATAATATCATCATTAACAATTGCGATGATCCGATCAACTGGAATAGTGGCGGCCTGGACCGAAACAGTCAGTCCGAGGGCCAGGGCAGCCAGTGTTGGCTTCATTTTTTGTAGGAGCTTAGTATTCATTAGTCTCTTCACGTTCTTTAAAGCCAATAATATCGTAGAAGGCACTGTTGCCACCGGTTCCCAGTGAGCCCAGACCCTTTAGAATAAATTGCAGATAGAGGGCGCTGTCTTCGCTAGCTGTAGCATCATCCTCTATCCACTGACGGGCAGCAACCCGCACCTTCCAGCAGCAGCTGGAGTATTCCAGTCCAAGCAGCGCTTCCGGTGTTTGTTTATTTTCCAGATCTTCCTGCCAGTGACCAAGGATATTCCAGTTTGTTGCCAGCGGCCAGATAAACGACAGATCAGTTTGTTGGCGCACGTCTTCACGATGACGGTAGCTAAAACTGAATCGTTGGTTTAGCGATGGTGCGTAACTGAGTTTAAGGTTGTTCTCCTCAACACCAAAGTTGCTGTTATCCAGTTCGGTATCCAGTGTAATTCGCAGATCCTGGTTTACATTCCAGCTTGCTTCTGCAGCAATGTTCGACTGTTTTTCAGTATCTGTTGCGGTGATCCCATTCAGCTGTACTTTGCGGTCATCAAAGTAGTAAGCCTGGCCAATACTTAACCGGGCGCGCTCGAAACCACTGGTTTCATAAAAAGCAGAACTCAGCCCCAGCGATAGTTGCTGACTGTCACCGATTTTATCCAGGCCGTTGAAACGGTTTTCCCGGAACAGACCGTTGTAACTGAAGTCGGCTTCTGATGTGTCGAAATCCGGGGTGCCATCCTGATCTTCTTCAGGAACGTAGAGTAGAAAGGCTCTGGGTTCCAGGGTCTGGGTGAAGCTGCTATTGCCGAATTGAGTCTGCTTTTCAAAAGCCAGACCGGAATCAAGGCTGAATATTCCTGCACCGATGTTAATGTTACTGTCTTTACCGGCGACCTGATTGTCCAGAGTATATTGATTGTACCAGTAACTGACTTTTGGCGTCAGGTGAGCCCAGGGCCACAGCATTGGCATACTCAGCGACGGTTGCAGGTGCACTCGATCACCGGTGATCCGATCAATACCGCTGAGATCGGTAATATCCCGGTCAAAACGGGTGACGCTGGCTTTGTAACCCAGTTCCAGTTGGCCTGGCAGGTTATCTTTCTGGCCTTTTAATTTCAGTTGCGGCAGGCGGCGGTATGGCGACTTGCTGCTATCATCAATGGTCTGATAGCTATGCACGGTAGCCGTTACCGACCAGTCGTCCTGTTGATAAGTCGCAGTAGCTTTCTTATCCAGATGAGATTGGCGGTCGACTTCGAGGCTGGTTCCCAGATCATCGAAATATTCATTATCACTGACGGTAGTGAAATCAACCTGGCTGCTCCAGTTACCCTGGTTGCCATTATGATTTAAACCCAGCAACCAGCGGTCCTGTTCGGCTTTACTGTCGTCCATCATGATGCCGGTACTGAGTGTTTGTTCGCCATAGGTGTTCAGATAGCGGAATTCATTCTCCAGCAACAAACCCCTTTCACTGAAAATTACCGGCGTTAGAGTGTCATCGTAGTTGGCGGCCAGGTTGAAATAGTAGGGGATAGCCAGTTCCAGACCGTCATTACTTGAATAGCCGACGGTTGGAAACAGAAAGCCTGAATGACGCCTGTCGTCGATCGGGAAAGTGAAGTAGGGAAAGTAAAATACCGGGGTATCACCCACTTCAAGAACGGCATGCTTGGCTTCACCGAAACCAGTGTTGGGATTCAGAACTAAGCTCTCGGCTGCAATACGCCAGCCATTATCGTCTGGTGGACAGGAGGTATAGGAACCTTGTTCCATGCGAATACGGTCATCTTGCAGGCGAATTATCCGTTCGGCAGAACCGCGTATTTCCGGCTCGTGCAGGACATACTCGGCGCCACTGAATACGGTTTCACCACTCAAAGTATTGGACTGTGCCATCTGTCCACTGAGCAGTAACCCAGGTTCCCGGTATTGTACATTGCCAGTCAGGCTGGCCAGATTGGTCACCTGATCCAGCTCAGCCTTGTCGCTGCGTAGATAGTGGCCGCCCTGACGAAGTAATACATCGCCAGTAAGAGTGGTCAGGCCGCCCAGTTGGGTTTGCGAGCGGTCAGCGTCAATTCTTAAAGCATCGCCAGTTTCGTCAAGTTGATAGTCTGGCTCGATATATCGCCCTTTACAGGATTTGCCGGCACTATCCGCGTATGGATACCAATCCAGATTAGCGTGGCTGGATTGCGCTAATACGTTGTTCTGTATGCTGTTCGAGGTAACGGCTGCAGTACTGACTATTGGCTGGTTTTGTTGGCCGGAGGTCGTCGCAGCTGTTTTTGCATTCGTGACACTCCGGTTGCCTTCATTACAGACCCAGTTTCCCTGGCCGTCAGCTTCACAGTTCCAGGCGCTGGCTGCAACCGGGCGGGTTGATACCTGATCAGTTGTTATTGCCTGGGCTGGCGCGGATGCTGCTTGTGTCGTTGGGGAGACAGTTACCGGTTCGCTTTGCTTGATAGCAGTGGCAGCAGTGGGTTTAGCTATTGATGACCCGGTATTGTCTGTTTTACTCCGAGACTGAACCGCCGTTTCGGCTTCATTTTGCTGTTGCAATTCAGGGCTGATATTACATCGCCAGTCCTGTCCTTTAGTCATCGAACAGTCCCATAGGGTGTCACTGGGCGCAGTGTTGACAGTTGTTTCCCCTGCATGGCTGAACGCCGGCTGCAGAAATAGCGGTGTGGCTGCAACGATCGCCAGTGTCAGGGTATAGGAGGAGCGTCTTTTGAACGGCATTCAGATTGTCCGGTAGGAAGCTGAGAAAAAGCTTCGATTTCCTTTATCGCCAAAGCGTGATTCGGGTAACATATTCATAAAGCCATGAATGATAAAGGAACCTGCGAATAAGTCCAATGTGTTCTCGATGGGCGACAGAACACCGATGAGACAAAATTGCTTGTTCGCAGCATCCTGTTGGCGCCATTATTTTTAGGGGATTGATAGTTATGGGGCAGCGCTTAGCCAGTCTGAAAGAGTGGGTTGAACAGACCTTTAATGAGCTTAATATTGACCTGGCGCCAGACTGGCAGTGTCTGCCTGTGTCCGGAGATGCCAGTTTTCGACGCTATTTTCGTCTGCTCAGCCACGGTATGAGCTGGATTCTGATGGATGCGCCGCCGGAAAAAGAAGATAGTCACCCTTTTGTTCACATTGCCCGGGCCTGGGAACCTCTGGATATACATGCGCCGATAGTGCATGCGGTAGATTTTGATAAAGGCTTTATGTTGCTGTCGGATCTGGGGGATGAGCTTTATCTGGATCATCTCAACGATGACTCGGCTGATCACCTATACGGCAACGCTTTTAGCGCACTGACCCGCTTGCAGCAATGTCAGGCGGTAGATGGTTATCAATTACCGCAGTACGACGCGCAGCTGTTGCAACGTGAAATGGATCTGTTCCGTGATTGGTTCGTCCGCGATCTGCTGGGTATCAAGCTGGGGCCGGGGGTGAATCATCTGTTCGAAGAGGTGTCCCGTTTTCTGATCGGTTCGGCGCTGCAGCAGCCACAGGTCTGTGTGCATCGTGATTATCACTCTCGGAATCTGATGATCAACGGTGATCAGACGCCGGGTGTGATTGATTTCCAGGATGCTGTTATTGGCCCTGTTACTTATGACCTGGTATCTCTGTTGCGGGATTGCTACATCGACTGGCCGGAATTGCGGGTATATGGCTGGGTTGATCGGTTTGGCGAGATGCTGGTAGCAGATGAGCTGCTGGAAACATATGATCGGGCACAGTTCTATCAATGGTTTGATCTGATGGGGGCACAGCGCCATCTTAAGGCGGTCGGTATTTTTGCTCGTCTTAACCTGAGAGATGGTAAGCCGGGTTATCTGGGCGATATCCCCCGCACCCTGAATTACATTGTCCGGGTCGCCGGTCGTTACGATGGTTTACAAACGTTTGCCGCCTGGCTGCAGGATATTGTCATACCGGCAATGTATCGTTGCGATAGCTTTGATGATGAGCTACTGAATAAGTGGTTTGACTGATGCGGGCGATGATTCTGGCTGCGGGCCTGGGTACTCGTATGCGGCCTCTGACGCTGACCACACCGAAACCGCTATTAGCGGTCGCCGGAAAACGACTGATCGAGTATCACATAGAGCGATTGGTCGCTGCGGGTATTGATCAGCTGGTTATTAACCATGCCTGGCTGGGTTCGCAGATTGAAGAGTATCTGGGAGACGGTAGCCGTTATGGTGCCAGTATCAGTTACTCGACAGAGTCTGAACCGCTGGAAACAGGTGGAGGTATTTTCAAAGCATTGCCGCAGTTATCTACAGCGGGAGAGCCTTTTGTGGTGGTTAACGGTGATGTCTTTACAAATTACCCATTACAGCGTTTTGTTGCGCAGGGTTTGTCCGGTAATGAGCTGGCCCGACTGGTACTGGTGGGCAATCCGGAACATAATCCTGCCGGGGATTTTCATCTGGAACAGGAGAAGGTCAGCCTTGAAGGGGATGATAAATGCACTTTCAGTGGCCTTAGCCTGTTATCTCCAGAGCTTTTTAACGGGTGCGAGCCGGGCAAGTTTGGCCTGACGCCATTGCTAAAACAGGCGATGGCAGATAACCGGGTAAGCGGAGAATATTTTTCAGGATACTGGCGCGATATCGGAACTCCGCAACGACTAGGGCAAGTAAGCGATGACGTATTAGAAAACCGTATCGATGGCATTTGATAGTGAATAACAGATAAACGACAACTGTTTTCTAGGTTGCTGGCAGGATTTTGGTAACTTACAGCATTGCCTTGAACAAGTTAGCGATGACATATTAGAAAAACGCATCGATGGCATTTGATAGTGAACAATAGATAAGCGGCAAATGTTTTCTGGGATATTGGCGGGATTTCGGCAACTCACAGTATTGCCCTGAACAAGTTAGCGATGGCGTATTAGAAAAACGCATCGATGGCATTTGATAGTGAACAATAGATAAGCGGCAACTGTTTTCTTGGTTACTGGCAGGATTTTGGTAACTTACAGCATTGCCTTGAACAAGTTAGCGATGGCGTATTAGAAAAACGCATCGATGGCATTTGATAGTGAACAATAGATAAGCGGCAAATGTTTTCTGGGATATTGGCGGGATTTCGGCAACTCACAGTATTGCCCTGAACAAGTTAGCGATGACGTATTAAAGGATCGTATCAATGGCATTTGATAGTGAAAAAACAGGCTTCAGTCTGGGGCAGATCATTCGTAATAACAGCACTGCCCTGGTTATTGGTGGGCTGATTGGATTGTTCAGCGGCGGCTTTATCGGGTTGTTGTTTGGTGGCGCTCTCGGTGTTGCTATCTCCAACGCTTTGAAAAAATCGCTGGGCAAGGCGCTGAATCCTCAGGATGCGTTCTTTAAAGCCACGTTTTCCGTGATGGGTAAGCTAGCCAAAGCGGACGGTCGGGTCAGTGCTGAAGAGATACAGTACGCCCGGGACGTTATGAACCGGATGGGCTTGAGTGAAGAGCGTAAGCAGCAAGCTATTGAGCTGTTTAATCAGGGCAAGGAAAGTGATTACGATATTGCTGATGTGATGCGGCCACTGAGTTCACTGATCCGTTTTCGTATTCCTCTCAAGCTGATGTTTGTCGAGATTCAGTTGCAGGCGGCGATGGCGGACGGCCAGGCCAGCGAATCGGAACTGATGATTATTCGGGAAGTTTGCGGTCTGTTGCAGATGTCCCAGGCTGAGATGGCGGCGTTGATGGCTCGAATGCAGTCACAATACTCTTATCAGCAGCATAGTTATCAGTCCCATCAGCATTCCCATGTGTCTGAGCAGACGCTACTGCGGGAGGCTTATGGCGTACTGGGGGTCAGCGAAACCGTTACCGACGCTGAACTGAAAAAGGCCTATCGTCGCCTTATGAGTCAGCATCACCCGGATAAACTGGTAGCCAAGGGCCTGCCTGAAGAGATGATGCAGTTAGCGAAAGAGAAGACTCAGGAGATTCAGGGCGCTTACGACAGGATTCGCATCGCCCGAAAGAATCGTTAAGTCAGGCTTGTCGAGATAACGATCATATGGCCGTCAGAGCTTAATTGCCGGGTGTTATCTGTGTCGGCTGAGCCTGAATTGCTGCCGGCTTAGCCGCTACGTTTTTAACAATGCGGCTGTATAACAGGCCCTGAAGCTGGCGGTTCAGCCACTGTTTGCTCTTTTTCGAATCATCGCTGCGCTGATTTATTCTGACCTGTTGGTAATCGTCAATTTTGCTGCGCAGAACGATGCGCTTGCGCAGCTTCGCACTCTTTAACTGTTGTTGATCACTGCTGAAAAAAAGATCCAGGGTTGGTGTTTTGAGTTCGGCTAACTGCTCTGACAGTTTGGGAGCAGAGTCGTCTTTTGCCTGTATCGGATTGATCAAAACCAGATGCAGGTTTGGGTTAGGTTGATTTTGTAATATATAGTCGGTGGCCCAGGTCGCCGCATCGCCAATACCGATGACGACCTGAGTCGCATGTCCTTTCTGGTTCAGCAGCTCACTGCCTGCTGCAGCTATCCTGCTGAATGTTTGCTGGTAGCTTTCTGTAGCCGCACTCTCTTCCGTCGCTGTATTTGTCTCATTGGCAGCATCATTACTTTCAGCCTGAGTCGCTTCCTGAACCTGATCTTTATCTTGTAATGCCGGTATGGTGCGTTCCGGGACTATCTGTACAGAAGGTACTGGGAGACTGATTGCCAGAGTGTTCCAACCATGATCGGTAAGGTCGCTACGCAATGGATTGACCAGTGTCGGCCAGTCGGGACCAGTCGCTTGATCATGGAATATCATAATGCCGCCGTGGGATTCCCCGGTACCTGTTTGCTGGTACAGCGCCAGCCTGCTTTCCTGCGCAGTTTCCAGCCAGATCACTTCAGTTTCGCTTGCCTGTTCCTGTTGCAGGGCTGCAACCAGAGCGGTGATACGCAGGCTTTCAGGATCGGGTTGCACCCGTTCGCCTGCACCAGCGCTCTTGGTACCGGTACTAGTATCTGCACTACTGGTATCAGGTACGGCAGGTTTCGGAGTTGAATCTTCAGCGCTAAGGGCATTGCCGCTAAGCAACAGCAAAAGACCGGCGGAGAGTATTGTTGGCAATTTCATAGGCTGATTATTCAAGAGCTTTGTTCTTGAGGCAAGCGTTGTATGGAGTTTGTACTGACTGACTGTATAAAAAGGGCTGACATATTCTCTGAGGTTCGCTCTTAGATTGATGAGACTGCGGCCAAAGGACTTGTTTGCAAATTCTCTGACAGTACGGAGTTGGCTGACATATTCTCTGAGGTTCGCTCTTAGATTGAGGAGACTGCGGCTAAAGGACTTGTTTGCAAATTCTCTGACAGTACGGAGTTGGCTGACATATTCTCTGAGGTTCGCTCTTAGATTGAGGAGACTGCGGCTAAAGGACTTGTTTGCAAATTCTCTGACAGTACGGAGTTGGCTGACATATTCTCTGAGGTTCGCTCTTAGATTGAGGAGACTGTGGCTAAAGGACTTGTTTGCAAATTCTCTGGCAGTACAATGTGCGGCATATTCTCTTTCTCTTCTACCGTGAAGACTTTTCCTGAGTGAACATTATGTCCGACTTTAAAATTGCACCATCTATCCTTTCTGCCGACTTTGCCCGCCTTGGTGAAGAGGTGGAAAATGTACTTGCCGCGGGTGCGGATTATGTTCATTTCGATGTTATGGATAATCATTACGTACCGAATCTGACCATCGGTCCAATGGTATGTAAAGCGTTGCGTAACCATGGTATCGAAGCGCCGATCGATGTTCACCTGATGGTTAAACCGGTAGATCGGATGATCGGAGATTTTGTCGAGGCCGGCGCGAGTATTATTACTTTCCATCCTGATGCTTCGGATCATATTGATCGTTCACTGCAATTGATCCGTGATGGCGGTTGTAAGTCGGGCCTGGTATTTAATCCGGCAACGCCGCTGAGCTATCTGGATTATGTTCTGGATAAAGTCGATATGATTTTGCTAATGTCGGTTAACCCCGGATTTGGTGGTCAGAAGTTTATCCCGGGCACGCTTAAGAAGCTGCAACAGGCGCGTAAGATTATCGAAGAAAGTGGTTTGGATATTCGCCTTGAGGTTGATGGCGGCGTTGGCATCGGCAATATCCGGGAGATCGCCGCTGCGGGTGCTGATACTTTTGTGGCCGGTTCTGCCATTTTTAATACCGATGACTACAAGGCGACCATCGATCAGATGCGTGCCGAACTGGCTAAAGTGTAATACTGGCTCAAATTCATAAGGGTTCAGATAGGCCTGATGAAGTCACTGTTTAAAGGCGAGATGCCGGGATTGGTGCTGTTCGATCTGGACGGCACCTTGCTGGATAGTGTGCCGGATCTTGCCCTGGCAACAGACCAGATGTTGCAGACTCTTGGACGACCTCCCGCAGGCGAAGAGCAAGTGCGCAGCTGGGTGGGCAATGGTGCGCCAATGCTGGTGAAACGTGCACTCAGTGGTCAGCAGGAACCTTCGCAAGCAGAGCTTGATCAGACATTGTTTGATCAGGCTTTTCCTCTGTTTCTGGATTTTTACGGCAATTGTTGTGCCGCCAAAAGTCAGCTATACGCCGGTGTACGGGAATTTCTGGATCAACTGGTCGCTGAGTCTGTGACGATGGGCTTAATTACTAATAAGCCGATCGGTTTTACCGAACCGTTACTGGAAGAGTTCCGGTTGCAGCAGTATTTCTCGATAGTTCTCGGCGGCGATAGTCTGGAGCAGAAAAAGCCAGATCCGTTACCCTTGCTTCATGCTATGCAGCAGTTGCAGATCAATCCTGAGCAAACACTGATGGTGGGTGACTCGCGCAGCGATATTCATGCGGCAAGGGCTGCAGGCTGCCCTGTTGTGGCGGTGAGTTACGGGTACAACCATGGCGAGCCGATCAGTGGCTATCAGCCGGATCTGATTGTGGATAACCTGCTTGAACTGATCTGAGCTATAGGCCGTTCCCGGATTCTTCTGTTTCGATTATTCAGCCTGTTGCTCTGCAGTTGCCGGTTCTTCAAACAGTGCCATTCGGGCAGCATTACAGACAGCCAGTACGCCTGGGTGACTGACCCTGCGCTCCAGAGAAATCGCGTAAAAACGTTCCCGGATATCATCCATCCGACCGATAACTTCGACACCGTATTGTTGGGTCATCTGCTGCTCAATAACGCTGGGCGCACAGAATATTCCTGCACCGGAAAGGCCGAAGGCTTCGATCAGTGCCGTATCGGCACATTCGACACGGATATCCGGGCGGATCTTATGACGATCAAACCAGCGGGCCAGTCCGGTGCCCCGTTCGGTCTCGGCAGATGGCATCAACATAGGAGCCCCTTCCAGGGACTGGGGAAAGTTATCCCGGTATTGTCCGGCATCTTTGGTGGTGGCGAAAAAACTAAGGCCACATTCGCCTAACAGATGGTTATAGGCCCTGACATGAAAGCTGCTGTCCAGTGGGCGGTCTGCCAGGACCAGGTCCACTTTTCGGGTGGCAAGGTCGGCCAGCAGGCTGGGCAAGGGGCCTTCGTGGCAGATCAGGCGGGTGGGGTCGGTCAGGCTGAGTGAAGGTTCCAGCAGGTGATAAGTGATCAGCTTTGGCAAAACGTCGGCGATACCGATATTAAAGCGTTGTACCTTGTAACGATTATCGCTACGAATTCCTTGCTGCAGCTCATCGCCCAGCAGGAAGATCTCCTGGGCATACCCCAGGGCGTGTTGCCCGGCTTTAGTCAGCTTCAGATTACGCCCCCGTTTTTTAAATAGAGGCGCTCCGAGCTCATCTTCCAACAGCTTTAGCTGACCGCTGATTGTCTGCGGGGTCAGGTGTAGTTTTTCGCTGGCACGGTTGATGCTGCCTTCCTGGGCAACCGTCATAAAGTAACGCAGATGTTTAAAGTTCAAAGTTAACACCTCGTAAAAATCTTACTGTTTTTCTGTAAAATACGAATTTTATTTAAAATTTATCTGACTATACTGGGACTCATTGCAGCTGTCATGCTTTTTAAAACAGAGCATTCGGGACCGCTACAAAGGTTGTAAAGTAAGGTTGTTAAGTAAGCTTGATAAATACGGTTATCAGGTAAGCTTGTTAAGAAAAGTTGTTAACGTAAGGTTGTAAGACTCTCCCAGTCTTTTTAAGTAAATGGACTCTCATCCAATATTCTCCCGGCTCCCAAGGCCGGGTTTTTTTTTGTCTGAAAATTGAGGCTGCGATGTTAAAGGAATTTATTAAACTCGAATCCGCCAGTGGCATCTTACTGATTGGCGCGATGGTGCTGGCGATGTCGCTGGCCAATTCTCCGCTGTCCGGCTTTTACTACGATTTTCAGCATCTGAATGCCGGCGTACGGATTGGTGATCTGGCTCTGGAAAAATCGCTGCTGCACTGGATCAACGATGGCCTGATGGCCGTTTTTTTTATGCTGGTGGGTTTGGAACTGAAGCGGGAGGTAATGGAAGGGCAGTTGTCCAACCTGTCCCAGGTTAGCTTGCCGGGTATTGCTGCAGTAGGCGGCATGGTGGTGCCGGCGCTGGTGTTCTACGTTGTAAATATGAATGGCCCGGAAGTTGATATGCGTGGTTGGGCGATTCCAACCGCAACCGATATAGCCTTTGCGCTTGGCATTCTTTCCTTGCTGGGGCCACGAGTCCCGCCATCGCTGAAGCTGTTTCTGATGGCGTTGGCGATTATGGACGATCTTGGGGCGATTATTGTTATCGCGTTGTTCTATACCGTGGATCTGTCTGTTACTTCATTGACCGTTGCCGGCCTGGCAATTGCGACGCTGGTGTTGATGAACCGTCTTGGTGTGGTGCGGATCGCAGCGTATATGCTGGTCGGTGCTGTACTCTGGATTAGCGTACTTAAATCCGGTGTCCACGCCACGCTGGCCGGGGTTATTCTGGCGCTGGCTATTCCTCTACATACCAAGAGCAAAGAAGAAACCCCATTAAAAGTGCTGGAGCATTCATTGCACCCCTGGGTTGCGTTTATGATCCTACCGCTGTTTGCTTTCGTTAATGCGGGAGTGGATCTCTCAGGTATATCGCTGGAGAAGTTATTTGCATCAGTGCCCCTGGGTATTCTGCTTGGCTTATTTGTCGGTAAGCAGTTAGGTGTATTCATCTTCTCCTGGGTCTGGATTAAGTTAGGCCTGGCCCGTAAGCCTGATCAGGCAGGCTGGTTGATGCTCTATGGCGTATCGGTGTTAACCGGAATAGGCTTTACCATGAGCTTGTTTATTAACTCTCTGGCCTATGAGGGGATGGGAGAACTATACGGTTCTGCCGACCGTCTGGCAGTGTTGCTGGGCTCTGTCGCATCTGCTGTGGTCGGTTATCTGATCTTACGTATAGCGATCAGAAACCGTCCGATAGCGGACAGCCTGCCAGAGGAGTAGAGGAGTTCTGGCATAGTTGATTCGTAAGCGCCGCTGCTATATTGTTAGCGGCAATTACTTAATTGATTTGATGGATCTGTCAGTGTCTCAAACGATGCTAATCCGGTGTTCCGGGATAACAAACAGCCCGCTTTACGTGGGCGAACGATGGCGATGGCGTAACTGAACCCTGCTTTGTCAGTACTGCGTCGTCATTTTTCCGATCGACGCCATTTACATCGTTATCCATAACACCTTCAAAGTGTTAAATATTGAGATCAGATCATGACTCCAGAACAATTTTCTGAGCTGGCCGCTCAAAACTATAATCGTATCCCTGTTATCCGCGAAGTGTTAGCCGATCTGGATACTCCGCTTTCCACCTATATGAAATTGGCGAATCAGCCGTACAGCTACTTGCTGGAATCAGTTGAGGGCGGTGAAAAGTGGGGCCGCTATTCGATCATCGGTCTGCCTTGTCGCACTGTATTGAAAGTCTTTGGCCATCGGATCCAGGTCGAAACTGACGGTGAGATTGTCGAGCAGGCCGAAGTCGCCGATCCTCTGGATTTTGTTGAGCAGTTCCAAACCCGTTACCGGGCACCGGACCTGCCGGATCTGCCACGTTTTAATGGCGGCCTGGTGGGCTACTTTGGCTATGACTGTGTGCGTTATGTCGAAAAAAGACTGGCCGATAGCGCGCCGGAAGATGTGATTGGCACGCCGGATATTCTGTTAATGGTATCCGATGAAGTTGTCGTGTTTGATAACCTCAGCGGCAAGCTGGTATTGATAAGTCATGCCGATCCGGATGAAGAAGATGCGTTGGATAAAGCGCATTTGAAACTGGATGAGCTGGTTAGTCGCCTGCGTTTTTCTATCCCCCATCATGGAACGCCAGCCGGACAACGTCGTGAAGTGGACGAGGCTGAGTTTAAATCCAGCTTTGGCGAACAGCAGTTTAAAGACTCTGTGGATAAGATTAAGGATTACATCCTGTCCGGCGATGTCATGCAGACTGTTATTTCACAGCGCATGTCGATTCCATTCCACAGCAGTCCGCTGGACCTGTATCGGGCACTGCGCTGCCTGAATCCGTCACCTTATATGTACGTACTGCACCTGGATGACCATCATGTTGTTGGCTCCTCGCCGGAGATTCTGGCGCGGGTAGAAGATGGCGTAGTCAGTGTGCGACCTATTGCCGGAACCCGCCGCCGTGGCATGACTGAAGAGGAAGATCTGGCGCTGGAAAAAGAGTTGCTGGCGGACCCCAAAGAGATCGCCGAGCATCTGATGCTGATCGACCTTGGGCGTAATGATGTGGGTCGCGTTGCCGAAATCGGTAAAGTCGAACTGACCGCAAAAATGGCAGTAGAACGCTACTCCCATGTGATGCATATCGTGTCGAACGTTAATGGTCAGTTGAAGCCCGATGTCTCTGCTATGGATGTACTGCGTGCGACACTGCCTGCAGGCACCCTGAGTGGTGCACCGAAAGTGCGGGCGATGGAAATCATCGATGAGATGGAGCCGGTCAAGCGGGGCGTCTATGGTGGCGCCGTCGGCTACCTGTCCTGGAACGGTAATATGGATACTGCGATCGCAATCCGTACCGCGGTAATTAAAGATAATGTACTGCATATTCAGGCCGGTGCGGGCGTAGTCGCCGATTCTATTCCGCGTCTGGAATGGAAAGAAACTATGAACAAGGGGCGTGCGATTTTCAAAGCCGTCGATATGGTTGAGCAGGGGCTGGATAACCTCTGATCTTTAACCGTAGTTTTTCTTTTTTAAGCCCCGATCATGGGGCTTTTTTTGGTTCATTCTCAGATCGCGTGGAAGTTACGATAAAAACGACGAAATGGGTTGTGGTGAAGTTGCCAAACAATAATCATAACCAAGTCATCGTTTATGCTTCAGGGTTGTACCCTCAGTGATAAACCTAAAACCTTGCACCACCGAGACACCTAGATAAAACCTTTTCTTTGATTAATCTCTTTTCTGTATTCTCTGTGGTAAATACGCTCTTATCAAGAACCAATTTCCAAGCCTTTACGCCGCAGAGAGTACTTAGTACTTAATTCATGAAGATTAGGCCTGCGTTCTCTGGTAATTGACGATTAACCTTTTTTAGAACAAGCGTTTGATTGTCCTCGAAGTGAGGTGTCAGGTAGTATAAGAAATCCCTGAAGTTGATTACTGTGGATATAAGGCTGCCTGTGCAAGATTCAATAGCGGTTGTCGTTGTTTCTTTTGTCGGATTGGAGAATTAGTAGAAACAAAGCGTTTTAAAGGGGTTATCGATTCAATATTTTAAACGGGGTAACAAAGCTCTCTAATCAACTCAGTCGAAGCATTACCAGTTCCAATATTATTTGAACTCATCACCTCAAGGATTGCTGTACTATCGGCATAGAAGGTGCAGTTTCGGCCATTCTCTTTCGCTTTATATAGAGCCATATCAGCGTTTTTAATGGAATCCCTAATATCACTTCTTTTACAAAGTACGGCGATACCAAAAGACGCTGTTACTCCTAAAGATTTGCCATCCACATCAACAGTAGAGTTAGCCAGTTTTTCGCGAATTCTTTCAACTGATTGCTGAGCACCTAGCAGGTTCATGTCTGGCAACACAAAAAGGAACTCTTCTCCACCAAATCGCGCAACAGTATCATGGCGTCGGATACTCTCATGAAATACTGATGCTGAGTGTTCAAGAACTAAGTCACCTACAGCGTGACCGTGCGTGTCGTTGAATAGTTTAAATTTATCAATGTCAGCCAAAGCGATAAAACAATTTGAATCCACTGATCGTTGCATGCGGTGCTTCTCATTAGAGAGAACAGTGTCCACTGTGCGCCGATTCATTAATTTAGTGGTTGTATCAAACTGATGCTTATTAATTACGGAGAACTCAAAGATCATCAGAACCAAGTCAAAAAACTTTTTCTGAATATCCAGAAAATTTTTGTAAAGTTCGATGTCTACATCACCTTGACCTTTTAACTGATTCATTAATTTACGAGCAGTATCATGTAGTTGGACATGCAATTGATCAACTTTAAGGAATGATCCATGGTGAAAAATGGGATCAGTAAGAAAACGGTTCATCAACTTACCGAAGCGACAGTGCTTATGGGCGTCTTCAGCAATAAAAGCATTGGTATTGATGGGCTCACGACTGACAATGGCAACACTTATTACTTGCATCCACTTGCGATGTTCAGCAAGAGATTGCTTGATACTATCTGCAAGCTGCTCAAATTCATGCTGATCAATTCGTTCTAATAGATCTTCTAACATCACGATATACCCAAACAACATAAAGATACTTCAGTAACAATTTAACACTTCTGATATATATAAAATTGTTGGGTATCAACTTCAGTCACCATTTTGTCATATATTAGCGACACTAGATCTGGAGCCTCGCTGGGAGTGAAGAGTTTATACATTGGGTGAAAGAAGTCATTAGTCAAATATGTTCGAGTGAATTCTGATGTTCGATTCTGTTAAGGGTTATCTGATGCCAGCCAACGGTTACACACTTCGTCATCTCATTCTGGGGGGGGGGGGGGGAGGGGGGATCGGATAGGCTTCGAGGGAGGCAACTGCGTGGTTCGAAGATCTAGTTAGCGGCTGCTGTTGGTCAATGGGGATAAAGGCACCAGCCGTTTGTAACGCCAGCAACAGGAGCCACATTTGTATTAATGGGGTCTATTCTATTGTATTTTCTCCTAAGACCTTTAGTTTCTCGATATGCTGTCGTTATATTTGGTTATGTTAAGTTGAATAAATTTTTTTGAGTAAGTGAAAATGGAAGAACAACGAATTAACGGAATGCCTGATCAGAGAAATGAAATAGGAGATGCTGTTCATATTGAATGCTCAGTTTTTTTTGAAATAAATGGAGAGATGAATCAAAGCTACAGTGCAACAGGATTACCGGAAGGTGTTCGCATTGATCCAATTACAGGTGTAATTCTAGGTGTGTGTAAAGCGCCCAATTCTGGCGATTTTTCACATCAGCAGGCCTGTTCAGTTATAGCTGAGGGAGAATGTGGGGACTTATTGATCGACTTCTTTAGTTGGCATCTGGCTAATCCTGAAAGTGTTCGCGGTAGATCCATTCCTGATCAAGTACACAATATATCTGATAATGTAGAGATCAGTACTGCTGGGTATTTTACTTCCATTGGGGAGCTTTGTTTTTGTGCTGAAGGTCTGCCTGACGGATTGGATATAGATCAACAAACAGGAGATATTTCAGGTAGCTGGCATGAAAATGTCTGCTTAAAAAGTCCATATTTTGTATCAATCACCGCTAAAGATAGCGCTGGCGGGGAAGAAACAGACTATTTTGAATGGCATGTTTGTGATCTTTCCTCAAGTCTTGAGCCATTCTGTGACGGTCAAATAGTTACCGAAGATACTAGTTCTAATGATGAAGTGTGTATAGTACCGTCCTCTGATGATCAGCCACTGCAGCCTGTCATCATGGACATGCCCTCTACTCTAAAAAAAAAAGGGTGATAGGTGCACCGTCTGAATTATTGGCTGGCATGAAGTCAAGAAAAAAACTCTTTTTCATCTGTTTATTGTCTTTTTTGATTATGTTTGTCGTTCCAATACGGGAGTCAATTGTTGTCCCGGGGCGGTTAATACCTGAAAGTCAGGTTCTGGTTCGTTCTGGAATGACGGGAGCTGTGGATAAAGTTATCGTCAGCCTTGGGGAAAAGGTACTAAAAGGTGATTTGTTATTTACCCTGGATAGCTCTGAGCTAGAACAAAAACTTAAACTTGCTCTATTTAGCTTAGAGGCAGCAAAAGAGGCATATGATAAATCGGCAAGAAAACTGTTGTCCTCTAAGAATGAGAGTAATCAGATTTCGGTTGCTCTGTCTCAGGCAGCAGTTGCAACGAAACAGGCTGAAGTTGCGTATCTTCGTAATCAACTTGAGTTGACTTCCATTTATGCTCCGGAGTCCGGGGAAATTTTTTATGATCTTGATACGGAATTGCTCGGGCGTTCAGTCAATGCTGGTCAACGGCTAGCAGTGGTGGCAACTGGGGATAATGCTGACGTAGAAGCATGGATTCCATCAGGATATCTAGTTGAATTTCCTGAGTTTGTGGATGCAACTTTCAGAAGTGGGCAGAAACCTCTTATTGAAGCTGAAATATTTTATATTTCACACTCACCCGTGGTATTGCCGGATGGCAGTGTTGCTTACCGGATGAGAGCAAAAGTTAAGAACGAGCAGAATGGTGTAACCTTTGGCGCTAGGGGAGAGGTTGAAGTTAAAGGAAATTATGTACCTATTAGCCTCTTGCTTTTGCGTGGTCCCTTAGATGCCATCAGAAAAATTATCGGCTTATAAAAAGTAGATTTAGTATTGTTAGATATTTTCTGAGTGTTTGATGAGGATGTTGAATTTATGGAAAGTAAAGATTCAAAATCAAACCCTGTTTTCTCTGGGTATTCATCTATTTGGATTATCTGTTTTTTCCTGTTAATTATTGCCGGCTTCCTGCCGCTTAACTTCCGCGTCGGTGCTCAGGCGGTGCTGGAACCGGTGAACTCTTTTGCCCTGTATGCGCCTGCGCCAGCGCAGCTGGTGGCGCCGTTGCCGCCGTCCGGAACACAATTAGCTGCTGGAGAGCTGTTGCTGGAAATGCAGTCGCCGGTACTGGATCAGCGTGAACTACTGACTATCGCCGAGCTGACCACCGTCGCCTGGCAGCGTCAGGCGGCGGCACTGGATATACAGATGCGACCGCAGTTGCCACTGATTGAGAAACAGCTGGCAGAGGTTAACTCTAAGCTTAAAGGCATCCATCAGGAGCAGAAACTGCTCAGGCCGGTGGCGCCTTTCAGAGGGCAGTTGGTGGATCCGATGCCGGATCTTCGGCCCGGTGACTGGGTACAGAAGGATGCTCAGATTGCGACCCTGATCGACCCATCCAGCTGGCAGGTGGAAACCTTTCTCAAAGAGGGTGATATTTCGCGAATTAAGCTGGGGGATAGCGGCCGCTTCTTCACTGAAACGCCGGGTTCGGATCCGCTACGCCTGACGGTGACCAATATCGACCGCGACACCAGCCGGGTGTTAACTGAGCCGATGCTGGCATCGGTCAATGGTGGTTCGATTCCGGTTCGTCCGCAGAAGGAAACCCTGATCCCCGAACAAGCGTTGTACCGGGTGACTTTGCAGGTCGACAAATTGCCAGAGCAGGGCTTTGGCCAGGTAGAACGAGGTCAGGTGCTTATCAGCGGTGAGGCGGAGAGTATCTTAGGCTATTACCTGACCACCGCGTTGGCGGTACTGATCAGGGAGTCTTCCTGGTAAAAAGCTATTGTGCTTTTTCGTGTATCAGGGCGAAGCAGTGATTGTTAAACAGTGTTTTCCCTTTATAGGGTAAAACTGTTTCATCGGAAAAGGCTTGATTGTTATAATGTAACAATCAAGCCTTTTTTATTTATCATTACTAGCTAAGAAGTCGTCGCTGATGCCTATCCTGAAATCGATCCCCACTAACATCATCACCGGCTTTCTCGGCGTTGGTAAAACCACTGCTATTCAATATCTGCTGGCGAATAAGCCGGAGAACGAACGTTGGGCCGTGCTGGTCAATGAGTTCGGCGAGATCGGCATCGATGCCGCCCTGATGAACAGCGACGATTCGGACCAGGTGTTCCTGCGTGAGGTACCAGGCGGTTGCATGTGTTGTGCTGCCGGTTTACCGATGCAGATCGCATTGAATCAGCTGATCCAGCGGGCAAAGCCCGATCGCCTGTTAATTGAACCGACAGGCCTGGGTCACCCGCGGGAAGTGCTTTCCGTACTGCACGGCGAACACTACCGGGGAGTACTTGATCTTCGCGCAACCCTGACTCTGGTGGATGCCCGCAAGATCAGCGACAGTCGCTATACCGACCACGATACCTTTAATCAGCAGTTGCAGGTAGCGGATATCCTGATCGCCCATAAACAGGATCGTTATGCCGAGGCTGATCTGCTGCAGCTATCGGCTTATCTTGAAACACAGGGTTTAGAGAACACGCCGTTGTATCCCGTCACTCAGGGGCAGCTGGAGCGCGAGTGGCTGGACAGTGTTATGAATGTCACTGGAGTTGAGGCACCTGCAAAGCATCACCACTTTGAAGATTCTTTGGTAATTGACGATGAGATACCAGCTTGTGGCTATCTGCGCCGGGATAACCGGGGTGAAGGCTTCCATAGCAGCGGCTGGATCTTCGAGCCGGACTTCGAGTTTGATTTTAACGGCTTGGAGAACCTGCTTTACGGACTCGCTGCAGAACGCCTGAAAGCGGTGTTTATAACAACTGAAGGGGTGTTCGCCTTTAACCTGGCCGATGGTGTACTGAGTATGCAGGAGCTGGATGAAACGATGGACAGCCGGATCGAAGTGATCGGTTCCGATCCGGCACAGTGGGCAGAGTTGGAAAACCAGTTGCTGGCAATTTCAGAACGGCTTTAATTGTTATCTTTTTGCTGGCTTTGTAACGCTTAGCTGCGAATCTTGCAATGGTGCTGCGATATCTAACAATGGCGCGGCATCAAGAACCTCCGCATCCATCATGCTGGCGATATGCTGCAGCGATGACAGGATCTGGGCCAGTATTAGCCAGCTGTTTTCTCACTTTTAGCCGATCCGGTAACGTTGGCTTGTGAATCTTGTAATGGTGCTGCGATATCCAGTAGTGGCGCGGCATCGAGACCCTCCGCATCCATCATGCTGGCGATATGCTGCAGCGATGACAGAATCTGAGTCTGCTCCCAGCTTTCCAGATTATCTAATTGTTCAATAAAGGCCTCATGCAGCAGTGGTGGGGCACTGGCCAGTACTTCCTCGCCTTCCGGCGTCAGGCGGGCATTGACTATTCTCCGGTCACTGGCGCAGCGTACCCGTTCGACCAGTAATCGAACTTCAAGACGGTTCAAAATAGTCGTCACTGTCGCCTGACTCAGCGAAACCTCATCCGATAACCTTTTTACCGTGACATCACCCAGGGTCTTAATCGAGCGCAGCACCATCACCTGCGGGATGGTCAGGCCGCATTCCTTAGAAATACGTTTAGACTGCAAATCAGTTGCCCTAATAATCCGTCGCAGGGAGATAAGTATTTCTTGCCAGTATGGTGTGTTATTCATATTTAATATCAGTTAGTTACTTCGGCAGTGAACAATACATAACTAATTAATAATTAGTGCTGTAATAGTTTGAACTCTAAATATTAGAGTTGTAATATGATTTGATCAATTATTAAAAAATAAAATTTTCTGAGAAGGACTGGAGAGAATATGAAACGAATGGCTAAGACCGCTCTACTGGCAGCGGCACCGTTTATTCTGGCGAGCTCTTTTACGCAGGCCGCTGATGATTGCGGCACCGTGACCATTGCTGATATGAACTGGAGCTCGGCAACGCTGATCGCCAATGTGGATCGCTTTATTCTTGAACATGGTTATGGCTGTGCGGCAGAACTTGTTCCTGGCGATACTATGCCTACCGGTACTTCGATGATCGAGAAGAATGAACCGGATATTGCGCCTGAAATGTGGAGTAACTCCATGAAGGATGCGCTGGATAAAGGTGTTGCTGAGAAGCGTCTGCGCTATGCCGGTAACTCTCTGTCCGACGGTGGAGAGGAGGGCTTCTGGGTACCGGAGTTTCTGGTGAAGAAGTATCCTGAGCTGGCAACCATCGAAGGCATAAAGAAACACGCTGCACTGTTTAAACACCCTGAAGATCCAGATCGTTTTGCTTTCTACGGCTGCCCTGCTGGCTGGAACTGCCAGATCTCAGCGGGCAACCTGTTTACCGCTATGAAACTGGAAGACTCCGGTTTTGAAATGATCGATCCTGGTTCAGGTGCTGGTCTGTCAGGCTCTATCGCTAAGGCATTTGCCCGTGAGGAAGCCTGGTTTGGTTACTACTGGGCGCCGACTGCGGTACTGGGTAAGTACAAAATGGTGAAAGTTGATTTTGGTTCAGGTGTCGATGAAGATGAGTTTGTTAACTGCACAACTGCTGAAGACTGTGCTGAACCGAAAGTGACTATGTATCCGCCATCGCCGGTACAAACAGTGACGACGGAAGCCTTTGCCTCTAAGTCTCCGGCAGCGTACGACTATGTGGCTAACCGTTCTTTTACTAACTCCCAGATGAATAGCTTGCTGGCCTGGATGGAAGATAACCAGGCTGATGGCGAAGTCGCTGCTGAATATTTCCTGGCGGAACATGAAGCAACCTGGAGCCAGTGGGTTTCAGAAGATGTTGCAGCGAAAGTAAAGAAAGCGCTGCAGTAAGGTGATTTAAAGTCGTACTGATTAACTGCCCGGTTACCGATGGTGATCGGGCAGTGTTGTTTTTGAAAGAGGTGTTATATGGCTGATTCATCCTGGTGGAGCAAAGTGCCTCAGCTGGACCGTGCCGAACTGACCAGCATTCGTAAAACGCTGGATTCCGCTTACCGTGATTTTTCCCGCGAATATGGCGAAGTGATCGAGTCTCTGTTCGATCCGCTGCTGTCTTTTCTTGTATGGTTTGAAAAATTGTTGCTGGCGACGCCCTGGTGGCTGGTTATTATCGTGGTGGCAGGCCTGGCTTATATGGCCAGCCGTTCCTGGAAACTGGTTGTCGGGGTGATTATCTCCTTCTTCCTGATCGGTTATTTCGGGATGTGGGATAACACCATGCGGACCATGAGTATTATTCTGGTGTGCACCCTGATGGCAATCATAATTGGCATACCGATAGGTATTGCCATGGCCCGTTCCGATAAGGTGCAAGCGGTTATCACGCCGCTACTCGATGTGATGCAGACGATGCCCGCTTTTGTCTATCTGATACCGGTGGTTATGTTATTGGGTATCGGCAAGATACCGGGTGTTATCGCGGTAATTATCTATGCTATACCACCGGTTATTCGCCTGACAAACCTGGGTATCCGGCTGGTGGATAAGGAAGTTATGGAAGCCGCTACCGCCTATGGCGCCAGTTCAATGCAGCGCTTAATGGGCGTGCAGATGCCGCTGGCGATGCCGACTATTATGGCCGGTATCAACCAGACCATTATGATGGCGCTGTCGATGGTGGTAATCGCCTCGATGATTGGTGTTAAGGGACTGGGTCAGCCGGTACTGAAATCGATCACAAACCAGTACTTTACTTTGGGTCTGTTCAACGGCTTAGCCATTGTTGCCCTGGCTATTATTTTCGACCGGGTATCCCAGGCGTATGCTAAACGGGCCCAGCGTCACATGGGAGGCTTGGATAATGGCTGAGGTAAATAACACGCCGCAGGCGCTGATCCGTATCGAAGGATTGTACAAACTGTTTGGTAACGATCCTAAAAAACATATGCCGCTGGTACACCAGGGTAAAAGCAAAGACGATATTCTGGCGGCCACAGGCCATACTCTGGGCCTGAAAGATATCAACCTGACCATCAATAAGGGCGAAATCTTCGTGATTATGGGCCTGTCCGGCTCCGGTAAGTCCACCCTGATTCGTCACTTCAATCGTCTGATTGACCCTACTGAGGGGGTGATCGAAATTGAAGGCACCGACGTAATGCAGTTGGGTAAGAATGATCTGCAGGATTTCCGCCGGCATAAGATGTCAATGGTATTCCAGCGCTTCGGCCTGCTGCCTCATAAATCGGTGGTTGATAACGTCGCTTATGGCCTGTCTATTCAGGGTGTGAGTAAAAGCGAAAGCAAGGCCAAAGCTAAAGAGTGGTTGGAAACAGTTGGTCTGGCTGGCTACGAAGAGCAGTATCCGGCACAGCTGTCCGGTGGCCAGCAACAGCGGGTTGGTCTGGCCCGTGCGTTGTGTACCGATGCCGAAATTCTGCTGATGGACGAAGCTTTCTCCGCACTTGACCCTCTGATCCGCTCCGAGATGCAGGATCAGCTGATCGAACTGCAGGAAAAACTGCACAAGACCATCATCTTTATCACCCACGATCTGGATGAAGCGCTACGCATCGGTGATCGCATCGCGATTCTCAAAGATGGCGAGATGGTACAGCAGGGCGAGCCGGAAGATATCCTGCTCAACCCGGCCACCGACTATGTCGAAGCCTTTGTCCGCGACGTAAACCGCGCCCGCGCACTGACCGTAGAAACGGTAATGAAAGATCCGGCCTACCGGATCACCGCCGACACCATCGAAGAAGCCCTGAAACAGATGAAAGGCTTCAAAGAGGACTACGGCTACTACGTCAACGATGATGGCTATCAGGGTGTAGTCACAGAGGAAGCGCTGGAAGAAGCCTATGCTGAAGATCAGGCCGCCGAGATGACAGCAGAGTGCTGCGAAGAGCTTGATGCTATCTCTCAGGACGCGGTGCTGGAAACAGTTATTCCCGATACCCTGGGCTCCGACTATTCGCTGCCTGTGGTCGACGATGACGGTAATCTGACGGGACGACTCACCAGAAGTACGCTTGCTGAAGTGCTGGGGAATGAATCCTCCGATGATTCAGAAGAAGCTGATAAAAAGGCAGATTCTGAGGGGAAGAACGCTGCGTAGCAGCTGCCAGAACGTCGCTTCGCAACTCGCTAGTGGCTAGACGGAAAACACGTTTTCCTTGCTAGAAAAAGCATATAAAAACCGCCTTCGGGCGGTTTTTATTTTATCGAGGGCTCTATTTGCTATTGCGTGCGATTAGAAATAGCGTCTTCTAATGACTGAATCTCGGGGAAAAATTGAGCAAGAAGGTCACCACAGTGCTCTTGTACCTTGCCTTCAAGGTATTCTTGATCGACTTGATCAAGCAAATTGAATCTTTCTTTGGCTTTATAAGCGTGGGATTTTTCTTTTCGAATACTACTGATAGATATGCCTGCAAACCCGGCAATTTCCTCAGAGTGTCCGGTTATCTTGTCAGTTCGAATGATCAGTAACCGATCTTCTGGGACTGTATCGATCACAGTGCGATTATGATGTGCCCAGTATGAAAGATAGCCATCGAGTGTATAGAGTCCTTTTTTCTTTAACAATAGTTCTCCCGGTTGGTGAGTATATATGTCAGGTCGGAACCTTAGATCGCGCAGTTTCATCCATTTTTCGGAGCCTCCGCGAGCGAGCTGATGATTTACGAAAGAATCAAGCCATGAGTATGGATTACGGATAGTTAAAATGAATTTCGCATCAGGGAATAATTCTACGAGTTTACGGAGGAGGAAAAAGTTTAACTGTGAGGAATCGATGTCGAGCGACAATCTTCGATCACGCTTTAACAAGTAAGCGCCAAGTTCAGCATCGCTAATGTGCCCAGCTGCTTTAGCTAAGATCATGTTTATTACTTTGTCGCTTTCAGGTTCATGATCAGAGTGCAGCTCATCACCAAACAATGCTTCTATCGAGTGTGTTCCTGATTTAGCCGTTCCTATGCAATAGATATGACTTTTGCGGGTGCTCTTTACTAAATGAAATAAGAATGTGGATCTTAACGCTTTGTTCAGCTTTCTTGTAATTCGCGGCAGCATTATAGTCTGTTTCCGGCAGGTGCTATGTAACAGTTAGATCGTGTACGTGCATGCTTTGATGCGCAGTGATAACTTTGGCAAAGACGAGATATCAATCTGAAACAACGGTGATTTCTGAAGCACGCAGTCTGCATTTTACCTGAAAATACTCTGCCGGACACTAGTATCGGGATGGGTTGTCCAAAAGTACCCTTGTGAAGATTATGGGAATGAATCCTCCGATGATTCAGAAGAAGCTGATAAAAAGGCAGATTCTGAGGGGAAGAACGCTGCGTAGCCCGCGAAGCGGGAGTTGCTAGAACGGAGCCTTCGGCTCCTGCTAGTAGCTAGACGGAAAACAAGTTTTCCTTGCTAGAAAAAGCATTTTAAAACCGCCTTAGGGCGGTTTTTTTGTGGGTTTTTCTATGCAGTCTGTAGGCTGGGGAGAGTGCAACGATGCCCAACATAATGTTTTGACTCAGGATTGTTGGGCATCGCTCCGCTCCGACCAACCTGCAAAAGCTGTCTACTGCCACATATATAGAAGGTTTTTTCTAGCAAGCGGCGTAGCCGCGTTCTAGCTAGCTGAGCTTGCTCAGCGGTCTGGCGAGTCACGCAGCGACGTTCTGGCAACTTAGGCTAAGCCCCAAGCCAACCGCCTATGCCCTTATAGATAACCACAATTGCAGAAACTGCGGAAACGATTAAAAGAACCGGCTTAGCGCTGTCAGCTCTGATCTTTCCCTCCAGCCGTTTTGCCAGCCAGAATCCGATGATTACGCCGGGCAACATCTTCAGGCTGAGCATTGCGGTGTCGATGTCGACATTACCTTGCTGGATTAACATCAGAATCGAGAAGGGCGTACCTATGAGGAAGAAGGCGGCGAGTTCGTTACGGATGGTGATCCGGTTTTGTTCCTGATACACCAGTGCCATCGGCGGGCCGCCGACGGAGGTGGCGGTGCCGATTAAGCCGGAGAAGAAGCCGGCAATTATCAGGTTTAGTTTGGTGGTCTGGACTTTGAACACTTTCCAGCTCAGCAACACTGCTAACAGCAGCGTGACTCCAAATAGCAGGCTCAGACTCCAGGCTGGAATTGATATCAGTAACAGGGCGCCCAGCCAGGCACCGGGCAGCCGGGCAATAATGGCCGGCGCGATTCTGCGCCAGCTCAGTTCGCCCTGGCTTCTCAACATCACTGACCTGAGGACCACCAGTACCGACAGGCTAAAGCCCAGAATCAGGATCGGACCCGGCACGTATTCCGGGTTAATCAGGAACAGCAACGGTGCTGCGACCAGACCAAAGCCAATACCAAACCAGCTCTGCAGCATAATACCGCAAGTCACTATTAACAGAGCAATTAGCTCTGGAAAGGTGTAAATCATCGTGTCCGTATAAAAAAGAGTGGCTAGAACGCGGCTTCGCTGCTTGCTAGACGTCGCTTCGCGACTTGCTAGTAGCTAGAAAAAGCCTGGAGCATACCCCGCAGCTCAAAATGACACTAGCAGAAATTCAGGCTACAACGTTTATTGTTATGAATACTACTGTGTGAATAAAGAAAACCATCTAGCTACTAGCAAGGGAACGTAGTTCCCGTCTAGCAAGTCGCGTAGCGACGTCTGGCCGTATTGAACTGAGAAGGTTTAATCTACTGCATTCGTGTTTGTAAAAAAAGACCCGCACGCCGATTGGTGCAAACCGGAGTACGGGTCGTTTGTATCAAGCAAAACGGGGGGGAGCCCGCATTACCTAATCTGTTACAGCAACGCTGCGTAAGCTCAGTTGCTGATCAGCGACCACCGGCTCCCTGCCGTGAACGCTCACTGTTCTCGACCAGAATACCTTCACCGATCTTGTTGATCTTAGCCCACAGCGCTGCATCGATATCGATACCGAAATCGACGCTGTGTTCCTTGTTCAGCTCAACCTGTTTGGCACTGACATAACGTGCATTACGATTACCTTTGGAGCGCTGCAGGGACGAAGTCAGATCGACCCGGGAGCTGCAGATAATGGTCAGCGCCTGCTTGTCTTTTTCATTGGAAGACAGGTTGGTGGTGGCCTCACTGTAGCTCGGGTAGCGCTCGCCGGCCTTGATCGCCGCAGTATGCTCGGTGACGGTCTGGCTACCGTTCTGCCAGTAGGCTGCAACGCTGATACCACGACGGCCACAATCGGTCAGGGCCTTGAGGATAAACATCCGGTTATGGCAGTTATGCACAGTCACCGTTGCGATGCCATTTTCCAGCGCCTTGGCGTGGGCGAGGTCAACGGAGGCGGCGATGCAGTTAAGTGCGCTGCGGCCGTTACTGTCGATAATCGCAGATGTGCTGTCTTCATAGATAACGGTGCTCAGTGGCTTGGCTTTGTCTTCGTTGATGAAGGGTAGCGCCCGTTGCAGTTCATTAAGGCCGTTGAGACCATGTTTTTCCAGCCACAGAATCATGTTGGCGGCATCTTCATAATTGCCGACAAAATATCCGGTTGCCTCGAAGCAGCGACGCAGTGCAGCTTTCAGTTCGATCATTGATACATGCATTGCTATTCTCCTTGCTCTTGAGGGGCCAGTGGCATAAACCAGTCGTCGTTAAATGTCTTACCAATATCTTCCAGCAGCGGTGCGCCCTGGAACATAGTGTTACGAACCCACAGCTTGGAGCGTGGATCAAACTTACCGACACCGAAGAATGCCAGCTTGGCACGCAACAGGTGCATCGGCAGGATCTCGCGGTCCAGAAGATTGGCCTGAATATCGCCGTAGATGCAGCGATTCATGCTCTGGATCCGGCGTACGATGCCGCGCAATTTTGGTTGTGCAACCATAAAACGGGCGGTGGTATGTTGCGGATTTTCGGCAACATATTCACTCAGCTGGTCGTAGCATTTGCGTACAGCGTAAGCGACGCCAAGGGCCATCTGCTTCTCTTTGCCGTCCTCTTCTTTAGTGTCACCCAGACGGGGTTCCATCTTTTCTTCCGAGCGGTACCAGAAGATATCTTTGGCACCCTCTACAGCGAAATCAAAGCTCAGTGCCCACTGGTAACGCTCTTCGATAACCTGCTTGAGTTGCTGTACCGGCATCACCGGATCGAGATCGAGATACTCTTCTGCTGCATGGTAATCTTCAAGGTCATCGACCAGTTCCGGATACAGTTCCAGCATTACTGAAACCAGCATCTCCTGGCCCTGCAGGGAGCAGTTTTTCTCGCTCCATTGCAGCAGTTCATCCCAGCTGCTGAAGTCGGTCGCAGTCTGTTGTTTGATCGCGGCCAGATCTTTCAGCACCTGCTGGTTATTAGCGGTTTGCCACTCATCTTCGGTGACGGTCTGCTCGGTGTGAATAGCGCAACGGTCGAGCAGTTCAGGCAATTGTTGCAGTACCGGGCGGTTGATATTGCCCAGTACCCGAATCCGGGCCAGCGCCAGCTCACGCATCTCAACCCACTGGTTGATCAACAATGGATGGTTGATCAGGTAAGGCGCCATTCCCAGACCGGTGGAGTTGCCGATACCGAAGAAGCGCTTAATTTCAGGCTGCATCGGATTGTAAGTCTCCGGTGCACGGTATTGTGCGATATGTTCAGTCTGCAGCAGGCTGAAGTTACGCAGCATCAGGCAGACAAACATTTCGGCGGCAAATGGACGGGCGAAATCAGCGTGACGGGTGGATACTTTCTCCCAGTCAGCCATACCCAGTTTACCGCTGCCGTATACGGCGGTGGTGCGGTACAGGTAACCGACTTTAGCGATCTGTGCGACATCAGGTTGTTCACCTTTAGCCAGCTGATCGACTACATAATCAAAGTTGCGTGCGCTGCGGTTGGCTCGGGATAGTACAAACACCCGTGCATCGACCCGGCCTGCTTCCTGTAACGGAACATTCTGGCGCAGTTTTTCCAGGTAGATATCGTCAACCTGACCGTCAACCAGGGCCATGGTCAGGTCCCACTTGGTTGCGATAACCCGATCGTTACGCTCGTCCGGAGACAGGTAATCGGAGAACAGAACGAAGCTGTACAGCTTGTTTGGCGTGGTGATCTCATAGATCACGGTGCCGTAGCCCTGTTCATCCAGTTCAAAGCGGGCTGGCTCAATCTGCCAGCGTTCACGCATGATGCGACGTACCAGAGTCCGCATGAAGCTGAGTCGGCTCTGGTGAATTGCGCCCAGACGTTCCAGGTCCATGACCTGGTTGATCGGCCGCAGCGGCAGTGCGTTGTCGCCGCGCAGGGCAGCGTTTATGGCAGCTGGCGTGGTCATTATTTTTATCCTCGTTAAATAGCTACTCGAGACTGTCTGAAAGCTGTTGCGCTTTCACTCAGTCCCTACACATCTGATTTTTTGTTTACAGCATAGATGCGTTCGAAACCGGGTAATTCCTGCTGACTCTGCTGGTTCCGTTTGTAATCGTTATAGGCAGAGCCGGTTACACGGAAAGGAAATAGCTACTGCTTCAGTATGGATCAGATCTGTCGGATACCATAACGACCTTCCTGTGTGTCACTTATCATGGGGTAAAAAGAGGATGCCGCACAAATCAGAAGGTTATATCGCTTAATAAGAGAAACTTATCAAAAGCAGTGAAAGTATTATTTTTTCTATGCATTCAGGGTGGTTAGAATCCGGGTCGCAGCCCGGATTTTTTATTGGCAGGCTTAATTCAGGCGGATTGCTTTTCTCCAGAATGAATTTACCAGTACCTGTGCCGTCAGTGACTTGTTAGTCAGCTTTACCAGGCTTAATTCAGCCAGATTACTTTTCTCCAGAATGAATTTACCAGTACCTGTGCCGTCAGTGACTTGTTAGTCAGCTTTACCAGGCTTAATTCAGCCAGATTACTTTTCTCCAGAATAAAGTCGACCAGTGCCTGTGCCGTCAGTGACTTGTTAGTCAGCTTTACCAGGCTTAATTCAGCCAGATTACTTTTCTCCAGAATAAAGTCGACCAGTGCCTGTGCCGTCAGTGACTTGTTAGTCAGCTTTACCAGGCTTAATTCAGCCAGATTACTTTTCTCCAGAATAAAGTCGACCAGTGCCTGTGCCGTCAGTGACTTGTTAGTCAGCTTTACCAGGCTTAATTCAGCCAGATTACTTTTCTCCAGAATAAAGTCGACCAGTGCCTGTGCCGTCAGTGACTTGTTAGTCAGCTTTACCAGGCTTAATTCAGCCAGATTACTTTTCTCCAGAATAAAGTCGACCAGTGCCTGTGCCGTCAGTGACTTGTTAGTCAAATTTACCAGGCTTTATTCTGCCGGATTACTTTTCTCCAGAATGAAGTCTACCAAGGCCTGGGCCGGAGGGGTCAGTGACTTGTTCGTCAGCTTTACAATACCGATGCGACGCACAACCACCGGTGTGCTGAGGGGAATGAAGCATAAGGTCTTGCTGTCTTTAGGTACGGCATAGCGGGGCAGGGTGGTAACACCAAAGCCAGCTTCCAGCATCGCGATCAGTGAGATCATATTGGATATATAGAACTGAGAGTGACCCAGCAGCGGCCTTGCTTCACTGTCTTCCAGCAGGCGGGAGGTACCGTTGCCGATCAGCCGGTGGTTACGCAGCTCTTTCCAGTGCAGCTCTTTATGTTCAGCCAGTGGGTGATCTTTCGGGCAGACTACCCCGATCTGGTCTTCCCAGATCGGGATAAAGGTTTTATCGCTGTGTTCCTGTTCGTGGAACAGGTGGGCGATGCCGAAGTCCACCTGCTGGTTTTCGACCATCCGGTAAACCGCATCGGAGTTATCGTCAAAAAAACTGATATGCAGTTCCGGTACGTCGTTGACAAATTCCAGTAACAACTCAGGTAACACCTGGCTGGCTATAGAAGGAACTGATGCCAGTCGCAGATGACCGGTCTTATGCTCAGCCAGCAGGGTCATATCCTGGGATATACGGTCGTGGTGCTCGATCAGCTCCTTGGCTTTAGGCAGGAAGTGCTGACCGAACGGTGTCAGTTCGGTCTTCGCGGTTTTGGCGTTGCGCTTTTCAAACAGGGATTCTCCCAGTTTATTTTCCAGGTCACGAATCGATAGTGAGATTGCCGGCTGGGTGCGGTGGGCTTTTTCTGCGGCTGCATGAAAACCTTTCAGTTCAGAGACCCAGACAAAATGACGAAGTTGAGCGATCTTGAATTCAGGCAGCATGGCGGGCCTCTATCGGTATTCATAAGCCTTAATAAGTAAACCTTATCGCGGAATATTATTTATTAATTATTTTTATTAAAGCACAGGGCCTATGATTGATCCATACACATTCGGGAGGTTTATATGTCTGATTCAGTTTTTCGTAATTACATTGCAGGTGAGTGGGTCGAAGGTAACAAAGGCAGCGTGGCAAACATCAGCCCTGCCGATACCAGCGATGTGATCGGTCACTATGCTCAGGCTGACAAAGCTCAGACTGAAGCAGCAATCGCTGCTGCAGCGGCAGGTCAGGTTGAGTGGCAGAAGAGTGGTCTGGAACAGCGCTACTCCGTATTGATGGCGATCGGTGATGAACTGATCTCTCGTAAAGATGAGCTGGGCGAGATCCTGGCCCGTGAGGAAGGTAAAACTCTGGCAGAAGGTGCAGGTGAAACTTACCGCTCCGGTCAGTTCTTCCATTACTACGCTGCGGAAGTGCTGCGTCAGATGGGTGAAACCGCTGATTCAGTTCGCCCTGGCGTAGAGATTGAAACCCGCCGCGAGCCTGTTGGTGTTGTGGGTATCATCACGCCGTGGAACTTCCCGACCGCTACCGGTGCCTGGAAAATTGCTCCGGCGCTGGCGTTTGGTAACGCTGTTGTCTGGAAGCCTGCCAATCAGGTGCCGGCTTCTGCCTGGGCACTGACTGAGATTATCTCCCGCCAGGGTCTGCCTGCCGGTACTTTCAACCTGGTCATGGGACCGGGCGCTGAAGTCGGTGATGTGCTGATCAACTCTCGCGGTATTAATGCCCTGACCTTTACCGGTTCTCTGGAAACTGGCCGTAAGGTTGCTGCTGCTACAGCGGTAAACCTGGTTAAGTGCCAGCTGGAAATGGGCAGCAAGAACGCTCTGGTAGTACTGGATGACGCTGATCTGGATAACGCTGTTGAGTGTGCCGTCGGTGGTGCGTTCGGTGGTACCGGACAGAAATGTACTGCGTCTTCCCGCCTGATCGTTACTGAAGGTATTCACGATCGTTTCGTAGAAGCGATGGTTGAGCGCATGAAGAAGCTGGTTATCGGCCATCCTCTGAAGGAAGGCGTTCATATCGGCGCCGTGGCTGATGCCCGCCAGATGGAACAGAACCTGCAGTATCTGGAAACCGCTAAAAACGAAGGCGGCAAGCTGGTCTACGGTGGTGATGTGCTGACCGAAGACACCGAAGGTTACTACATGCAGCCGGCGCTGTTCACTGAAACAACCAATGCGATGACGATCAACCGTGAAGAAGCCTTCGCGCCGATCGCCTGCATCATCAAGGTTAAGGACTACGCCGAGGCGCTGGATACGCTGAACGATACTAACTTCGGTCTGACCGGTGGTATCTGCACTGAGTCCCTGAAATATGCGACCGATTTCAAGCGTAATGCCAAGACCGGTTGCGTCATGGTTAACCTGCCGACTGCAGGTACCGATTACCACGTGCCGTTTGGCGGTCGTAAGGATTCCAGCTTTGGTCCCCGTGAACAGGGTACCTACGCGAAAGAGTTCTACACCATCGTTAAAACTACTTACATCCGTGGCTAACGGAGGTTTCTTATGCAACAGCAACAAGAGCTTCACTCATCCCTTCACTCGGATCTGATCGTTGTTGATGGCCTCCAGTACTCCAACTGGAATCGGGCGATCTTCGAACAGCTTCGCGAAGGTGGGGTAACGATGGTGCACGCCACCATCGTTTACCACGAGCAGATTCGTGAAACCCTGATGCGTATCGCTGAGTGGAACCGTCACTTCGAAATGAACAGCGATCTGATCATGCCGGTCAGAAGCGCAGCGGATATCCGTCTGGCTAAACAGCTGGGTAAGGTTGGCGTCATGTTCGGGGCGCAGAACTGCTCCCCGATCGAAGATGACATCGGCATGGTCGAGGTGATGCGTGAGCTTAACCTGATGATTATGCAACTGACCTATAACAACCAGAGCCTGTTGGCCTGCGGTTGTTACGAAGCGGAAGATAGCGGCGTGACCCGCTTTGGTCGCCAGGCGATCAAAGAGATGAATCGGGTTGGCATGATTGTCGATATGAGCCACAGCGGCGAGCGCAGCACTTTGGATGCGATCGAAATTTCTGAGCGCCCGATCGTGATCTCCCACGCTAATCCACTGAGCTTCCATGAAGCGAAGCGGAATAAGTCCGACAAGGTACTGAAAGCGCTGGGTGAATCCGGTGGTCTGTTGGGCTTCAGTCTCTATCCGTTCCACCTTAAGAACGGTCCGGACTGTACCCTGGAAGATTTCTGCGACATGGTCGCCAGCACTGCTGACCTGATGGGTATTGAGCAGATCGGTATTGGTACCGACCTGTGTCAGGAGCAGCCGCTGTCGGTACTGGAGTGGATGCGTAACGGTCGCTGGTCAAAGTCTATGGACTACGGCGAAGGCTCTAAGGCGAATGCCGACTGGCCACGTCCGCTGTCCTGGTTCCGTGATAGCCGTGACTTCCCGAACCTGACCGCTGGTCTGTTGGCTCGAGGCTTCAACAATGAAGATGTGGCCAGGATTATGGGTCAGAACTGGCTGAACTTTTTAGATGAAGGGCTGAAGGCTCGCTAGACGAAGGGCTTAAGCCGCAGTAACTATTTACACAAAAAAAGCAGTTCTATAACCGTTTATGGTGCCGACCGATGAGAGTCCGGTATGCACCATAGATTTACCTGATAACTAATAAATATAAAGATCCGTCAGGAGACTAAAATGAGTAACACAACGCAAGCTGCTGTTGCCGGGCAACAGACAGCAAGTTCCGAGGCTGGTATGGCCGATAAAAAATTTCTGGCAGGCGTCGATCTGCCGGTATTCCTGATCAGTGGCGGTGTACTGCTGCTGTTCGTAGCATTTTCCCTGTATGACATCGATCTGGTGTCTGGTTGGGTAAACAGTGCTTTTGCTACCTCGACTAAATATTTCGGCGCCTACTGGCAGGTGCTGTTGCTACTGACCTTTGTTATCGGTCTGTTCCTGACCATCGGTCGTACCGGTTCTGTCGTTCTTGGCGGTGTTAAAGCGCCGGAGATGCCGACTTTCCAATGGATCTCTGTGATCATGTGTACCTTGCTGGCGGGTGGCGGCGTATTCTGGGCTGCGGCTGAGCCGATGGCGCACTTTACCTCAGCACCACCGTTGTTTGCAGGGACTGAAGCGGGTACTGTCAATGCGGCATACAACGCGCTGGCACAGAGCTTTATGCACTGGGGCTTCCTGGCCTGGGCTATCCTCGGTAGCCTTACCGGTATCGTATTTATGTACCTGCACTATGAAAAAGGTCTGCCGCTGAAGCCGCGTACTTTGCTGTACCCTGTATTCGGTGACAAGGTAATGACCGGCCCGCTGGGTGCGATCGTAGATGCAAGCTGTGTACTGGCCGTAGTTGCCGGTACTGTAGGTCCGATCGGCTTCCTGGGTCTGCAGGTGAGCTTCGGTCTGGAAAAACTGTTTGGTATCCCAAATACCTACATGACTCAGGTGATGATCCTGGTTGGTCTTATCGGTATCTACACCATCTCTGCTGTAAGTGGTGTTACCAAGGGCATTCAGATTCTGAGCCGTGCCAATGTCATACTGGCGGTTATTCTGATGGCCTTTATCCTGATATTTGGACCTACCGCGTTCATCATTGATGGTTACCTGCACTCGTTCGGTATCTACCTGGATCAGTTCATTCCGATGGCGACTTTCCGTGCCAGCCCTGGCTGGTTGGACTGGTGGACAGTATTCTTCTGGGGCTGGTTCCTGGGTTACGGTCCGCTGATGGCGATGTTCGTTGCGCGTATCTCTAAGGGTCGTACTATCCGTGAAATGGTATTGCTGATCTCTATCGTTGCACCGGTTATCACCTGTTTCTGGTTCACTATCGTGGGCGGTAGCGGTCTGGCTTATGAACTGGCTAATCCGGGTGTAATCTCTGAACCGTTCACCGGCTTCAACCTGCCTGCAGCACTGCTGGCGATTACTGAACAACTGCCGCTGGGCTTCATGATTTCGGTACTGTTCCTGATCCTGACCACCATTTTTGTGGCCACTACCGGTGACTCCATGACCTATGCGGTTTCTATGGTAATGACCGGCACCGATCATCCACAGGCTTCTGTTCGTGTGTTCTGGGGCATCATGATGGGTGTGGTAGCAGCGCTGCTGATCTCTATCGGCTCCGGCGGTATCTCTGCCCTGCAATCGTTCATCGTAGTGACTGCGGTACCGGTATCGCTGGTATTGCTGCCATCCCTCTGGACGGCACCGCAGATCGCTCGCAAGATGGCCGACGAACAAGGCCTGTAATCTGATCTGTTTAATCTGCTTATCCAGGGAGCGGCTTTCGCCGCTCCCTCTTTTTACCCCCATGTTTTTACCCCTAGAATTTTTACCCTTATTTATTTTTGTTAATTTTTGAAAGTGAATCGTTATGAAACAAGCTGTAAAAACTGAACTGTTCGCCTCTAAAGCACCACTGGAATGGGCTGTTATCGCTAACGGCCAGCTGTCGACTGCACAGATTCCAATCAATGCAGAAGGTCAGGTAGTTGAGGGCGGTATCGAAGCTCAGGCACGCCAGACCATGGAAAACTTCAAGCACACCATCGAAGCGGCTGAGCTGACTATGGCTGATGTCACCCAGGTGCTGATCTACGTGACTGATCGCAGCCAGCTGCCGGTATTTAACAAGGTATACGCTGACTACTTCGAAGCACCGTATCCGAACCGTGCGGCGATGATTGTTGCTGGTCTGGCTCGTGAAGAGATGCTTTGTGAAGTTGTCGCTTACGCCGCCGTACCTACCCGCTAAAGCGGGAGTGGCTAGAACGTCGCTCCGCGACTGCTAGTGGCTAGATGGAAAGCGAGCTTTCCTTGCTAGAAAAAGCGTTTTAGCTTCAGAGTTTTATCCCAGATAGTCCAAGCCATCAGGCTATTGGCGCATCGGTTAACCGATGCGCCTTTTTTATTTTGAGTGGCTAGAGCGGAGCCTTTGGCTCCTGATAGTGGCTAGACGGAAAGCGAGCTTTCCTTGCTAGAAAAAGCGTTTTAGCTTCAGAGTTTTATCCCAGATAGTGCTTTGCCGTCAGGCAATTTGTGCATGTTAATCAATGCGCTTTTTTTGAGGGTAACGCCGCCAGCAGAGGTATGAAAACCAAAGTGAAGCGACGGTTTTTGTATCCCCCTAGCAGGCCTTGTTATGCCACCAATACTTTTTTCATCAAAACTGCATTTTCACCATAGCTTGAACATACCTCTGTCCCTTGAACCTCTCTGAAATCAAGTAATGACCAAAAGCTTTCCGATCCCTGGACTGCAACTAGGCTAATCTTAATAATTCCCTTTCTCTGTACTACCTCAATTAGCTTTATCATCATCGCACGACCTATGCCTTGCCCTTTTGATTGAGAGCTAATAGCCATGTCATGAAGATATAAACATTCACCGCCCTGTATATTTGGTAAAGGCTCAAATAATTTCGGTGGCTCTACCTCATTCCAAGGATGTGCCAACAAATAACCAAGCACAGCACCTTGATTTGATAAACATACAAAGCAAGTCTCTGGAGAAGCTGCCCATTTACTCTTGAGCACCTCTAAATCTTCAGGGCCAACCTCTTGGTAAGCTTCGCCTTGAATTTCTAAAATGTTATTCCAGTTCGTTTCTTTGATTTCTTGAATGTTCATATATTCCACATGGGCATAACAGCTTAATTGTGTGCGTGCGCGTTTTGCTGCCGCAGGGTTTGCGGCAAGGGGGAGGTATCTATCTGAGAACAAGAAGTTCCTTGATGCTCATTGTTTTTCATCCTCTGAAAACGAGCTGGCACGCTTTGTCACTTTCAACAGGCCGGTAAACCCGCCTGTTGATATCCGTATCTGACTGATACTCTACGACTTTTCATAGTTATTCAAGTGGCAAAGCGTGGCAGATAATTAGGTGTTTTTAAATAGATTGGCAGAAACTCTTCTTACGAAGTTCTTTGTCTTGAACACTGCTTTGTTGATACAGAGAACCTCTAGCTACTAGCAAGATGCGAAGCATCATTCTGGCAAGTCGCGCAGCGACGTTTAGCGAGCAGCGAAGCTGCGTTCTAATTACCGCAGGCCATTTGGATGCGTCCTGCTGGAACGCGTAACTGTTCTATCAGGTACAGCTTGAACGACTCTTCGTAGGGCTGCAGTTCAACGGCCTTCTGCATGCAGAGGATCCAGGCGTCGCTCTCTTTTGCGCCGATGTCGAGGTGGCTGTGGGAGGCGGGGATGCTTATTGGGCCGAAGGTTTCCCTGTACAGCCTTGGGCCGCCGAGCCAGCCGGAGAGGAAGTAGGCCAGTTTCTGTCTGGATTCGCTGAGGTCGTCGGGGTGCATATCCCGGATTCGTTTTGATTCCGGGATGTCGTCCATGATGTCGTAGAAGTCATTGACCAGTTTGGTCAGGCCGGGCAGTTCACCCGCCGCCAGGTAGGAGTTATCTCCTACGCCGTATTCTGGTGTATTGGTTGTATGAGGTTCAGTATTCATCGGTCTATCCGGGAGCTTAGAGGTTTAGTGCTTTTTCTTCCAGTTTCCCCAAGGGTCAGAATTAGAAGCATCGGAATCGCCTTTATCCGAACTATCTCGGGAACCTGAGGGTTTACGGTTGGCTTTCCATGTGTCATCGCTGTCCCGATTGCTGGAATAGCCGCCGCGTTTAGCGCCATAACTTTTGCCAGCGCGATGTCCGCCACCTTTGCCATGCTCGGCCGCTTTCTTAGCGCGTTTTTCACGTAACCGCTCAGCATCTTCGAAACTCAGTTCAGCAGGTTCACCGGGTACCTGGCCTTCTGGCACAATACGATCCCTGGGTGGCAAGGCAAACTGTGTGGAAGAGGCTCGGGGCAGGTTCTTATATGTATACAGATAGAACACTTCAACTTTCTCGCGCGCCCAGTCGGTTTTCTTGAGAAACTTCACGCTGGATTCGATGCTTGGCTTGGTCTTGAAGCAATTGATATTCAGGTAGGCGAAGAGTATTTCAAAACCGTAGTGATCGACTATTTCAATCAACAGGTCTTTTAAACTAAGACCGTGCAGTGGGTTGTTCTTGTAGTTGATCTCATCATTCATAGTCGTATCCGGCAAAAGGTCGAAAAAATGGGTTTTAAAAAGGGCCTGTAATTGCGCCATCATACCTGTCACGGCACAGACAAAATATAGCACGACAACGAATCGACCAGATTTCTACAGAACCGCCTGTCGCTTTTTCTGGTAAGTATCGCTTGCGATACGTCTGGCTACTGGCAAGCGGCGGAGCCGCGTTCTGGCGGATGTTTACATTCGTCGTTCATGCGGCACAATATCTGCGGCGGTTTTGTAATAACTGGCCGGTTCCAGTGACAGGCGGGTCAGGTTAGCCGTTTTTCTCAGTGCACTAATACTGCGCAGCTTGTGCTTGCAGGGAGAGCCGTCCAGGTAGCTGAACATAGCCTGTTCGGCGTTTACTTTGATATGACTTAAGCTAACGCTTTTAGCATCATCGCGGTGCATACAGACGGACTGGTGGCCGGCAATTGTATGATGACCCATCTGGATCAGATGGCTGCTAACTTGCGGTTTACTTTCTAAAAGCTGATGGCCCTTTATAAGCTGATGGCTCTGATGAAAAGCCAGTAAGTGGTTTGCATCGGGATTCTCAGATAGCCCTTTGAAATGTTTCTTACGGGCTTTGGATACCGACGCGAACTCAACTGATGAGGAGGTCATCGGGCTGCAGATATCAAGCTTTATCAGCTCAACGCCGTCCCATTGGTAGCCTCGTGAAGATATATTTATAACACCGGTTTCAGAAGCGACACGGGCGAAGGCCAACAAAGTAAACGGGGCATACTGGCGCAGGTTAATAGCAGACAGCTCTGCGCTGATTTCTTGCTGTGAGCCTAAGGTCGACAATGACTTAAGAAGCTGTCCCCGGCTCTTCAGTACGCCATCGGGTAACTGTCCCTGATAGAAGTTCAGCAAACACAGGCTAAGGCCTTTTTCATTGACCGATATCCAGCTACCGCCACCATCGGGATCAACCGGCATCAGTGCGCTGGTTCCTTCACTTTCATGGTGTTGTGGTGGCAGTGCGATGCTGCGGCTGCGCTGTTCATCGCGATTGAAAAACAGCTGGTAACCGTTCGCTTCAAGTAGCCAGCTTACTGTGCACACGGTTGCTGCTCCAGTGAGCGAAGGTAAGATGCCGTCGTTGGTGCAACGCCATACTGGCTGTTGACCTGGCAGCCCAGAACTTTGGCCAAAGTGGCCATCAGTGCCAGGTGATGAATCGCATGGGTTGAGGCAAACAGCAGTTCTCTGCCAAATGAGGATTGGAAGGTGGCACAGCGCTGTTCGGCGATATCGACTTCAGAGCTGATACTGACTGGCCTTTCGAGATCGGCCGGGGTTAATGTTGTCAGCCATTGCCGGATGGCGTTCAGCGCAAAAATCCCTTCATTCTGATCTGTCTCCAGAGGGATGCCTCGCTGACGAATATCATAGTCGATCAGCGGGTTGTGGATATCGCGTATCAACGCATGGTAGATATCCAGAATGTGCCGCAGGTGCTGGCCGATGGTGCTGTCAAACAGGGGTTTAGACCCCTGCTGATAGGTCTCGGGGTCTAAGCCGACAATAAATTCCTGTAGCTGATCGAGGATGTCCACAGTACTGTCGATAACGTTCTGCATGTTAGTGTTCCGTTTTACTAAGCTGTAAGTTCGCGGGTGCTGTGGCTGAATCTGATCCGTTCAAGCCGGTTTCTGCTGTTGTTATCGCTTCCCCCGGGGATGTGTAAACCAGGTAGATCAGTGCGATAGGGGTCAGTATCAGGTAGACCGATGACAGTGCTGACTGAATATCGGTAAAGTAAAATGCCAGCAGGGCGATCAGACTGTAGAAAACCACTATCCCCATTTGCGACAGATAGCTTTTTGCCAACAGATATTGCAGCGGGCTTTGCTGGCGGGCGTTGTCGAAAAAGCGTTTGTTAAAGCTTAACCGGAAGAAGGTGGTTAAGAAGGCGATTACAAGGATTGCTGGATAGATCCAGTAGGTTGGCAACTCCGTATCCAGGGCGCTGCGCAGTAACCAGGACAGGGCATAGAAAACCACCGCGGTGATATAGACTTTATTGCGGTCCATACCGTCAATTCTGTTTTTCAGCAGATAGAAGATAACCGACAGGAAAATTGTCAGCGTGACAACGATAAGCCCCAGCTGTTTGACGTTTTCCTGAGTGATGTAATACAGCGAAATTACCCAGAAATAACTCTCCAGAAACAGAAAGACACCGTCGAGATAAAACACCACCGCCGAATTATGTTCGTCTTTAAAGCTGAATATGGATCTGTGACTGGCTTGCTTTAGGCCAGTCGGACTTTGCTCGTCAGTTTCGGACGGTGCAGGCTCTGCCAGAGATGGATTGATAGCAGAAAAAGCGCTGAGACTGTCGGCGCGTAAAAACCATAGCATCGCGCTGACTGAAATGACGGTACTGAGAAACCACAGTTGGAATTCGTAACCCGCTTCCAGCAGAAACGCGCTGATGATGATACCCAGTTTAAGCAGCACAACGACAACGATCTGGAAGTTGCCGAAGTTTCTACCCGTTTGGTGATCTGCTGGGTTTTGCTGGTCGGTAAAGCTTTGGTTGGTGGTGTGGTGAACCGGCTCAGCGGTCATAGTACTGAACAACACCCGTTGGGTGGTCCAGTAGAAACAGTTGTAGGCGCCGTTAAGCAGAGCGGCGCACAGCAACAGCAGTGACTCATCACTGAACAGCAAGGCTGCTACCAAGAGTATCTCTACGACAAAAGAGGCTGCCGTGATCAGGCGCCAGTTAGCCCGGTGGTAGATAATTTCCCAGAGCTTGAGGGACGCGATAAAACCAATACCGGTAACGGCAATGAACAGGGCGATACCTTCTATTGAGGCACCCTGTTGCAACAGCAACACCGGAATAAAGAATGGCAGCAGTCCGATCAGCAGGGAATGAACCCCTGCAAATTGGAAAAAGTTTCTCGCGATATTGTTCATCAGTAAGTATCTGCGTTGCTGATGTCTAACCGGTCGAGTTTTTGGTAATAAGGGCTCAGATCCTCTTTTTCACCAAACCGCGGATAATCATGCATCTTCAGGTAAGGGCGGGAGTTGACCTCGAGAAAGATACATTTCTGATCTTTATAGGAGTGCTCGATCCCTTTTTCAAAAATAACGTCGATGCCCAGGATGTTGGCGTCGAACATCTCCAGTACGTCGAGAAATAGTTGTTTGTTGTCCTCTGGGATAGTGCTTTTATCTATTGTTCTGACGGTGCCGCCGGGGGCCAGAGATATACGGTAAAACAGGGTGATAACGTTACCTTCAGCGGGCACTGAATCCATGCTGAGGTTCTGCTTTTTGAGGAAGTTTATCGTCTGTTCGTTCTTCTGGATCGGATAGATGGTCGGGTGTAGTTTCATTTCAGCCCGAATAGCATTCTCCTCATCGATCAGCTCGCTAATGCTTTTAGTTCCATCACCGGTAACGGTTGGTGGGTAGCGCTCGATCACGGACATCAGTTCACCTTTAATAGCCACTACCCGGTAGTTACTGCCCTTAAGGTACTGTTCGATCACTGTGGTTGGCCACCAGATCTTTGCCAGGAAGATCGCTTTCCAGAGCTGTGCATAAGTGTTGATTGGAAAGTAGCTGCCACGAGAATAGCCGCTGACGTTGGGTTTAATCACCAGCGGGAAACCGTGCTGTTTGGCAAAGCTATGTGCTTTAAAAGGGTTAAAAAATATTAATCCCCTGGCATGGGGAACATTGCCCTTATTAAATACAGCCCGCGCCTGCTCTTTAGAGCGACAGCCTTTTCTTACCTCAAGGTTGTTATAGCTGCTGCAGCCGTTCATATAACGCTGGCTGATCCAGCTATAGATCGCTTTCTTTATTGCTTGCATCAAATAATCACTCAATCAGTACGGTCTGTGCGGCGGATAAATGCCAGTTTTTTAAAGAATATGACCGGTTCTTTCTCTATGTTTGGCAGGGTTCTGGTTACTTTGGCCAACAACCAGGTGCACTTCAGCGCAGCCTTAAATCTAGCCCGGGTGTTGGTATTTGAGGTTAACAACACCAACGGCATCGGCAGGAACAGGTTGATCTCGATGATCTTGAACTCGCCCTGCAGTAAACTTTCCACTGAGTCTGCCCGGACACCGAAGCGGGATATACGAAAACGGCCAACCGCTTTCAGATAGCTCCAGAGCTGGTCCAGATTGTCGTCGCTCAGCTGGGGGGTGATATCAAGATACTCAGTATTCTTGTTATAGATGCCGTTAATTGGGAAATCGTCATCTTCGTGGTTGGCCACCTGGGTAACTGAAAGCATTGCGTATTTATCTGCAGAGGTGGCTGAGGGGATGGCGAAGATCTCAAACTCGATTTTCCCGGTAGCGGCTTCCTGCACCAGGTATTGAACCTGCGCGGTGTTGTCCTGCTGCGCCCGAATTTGATTCAGCTCCTCGCTATTATCTGCCCGCAGTATCCCTTTTGAGTTCTGGCCCCATTCCGGTTTTATGAATACCGGAAAGGCGTCAGGTGTCACTTCGGGGCTATCAATCCATTGTGCTAATTGCCACTGTTCGGGAATCAGGTCGTTTATATCCTGCTTGGAGT
Source organism: Amphritea sp. HPY (assembly GCF_050870985.1). NCBI lineage: Bacteria > Pseudomonadati > Pseudomonadota > Gammaproteobacteria > Oceanospirillales > Oceanospirillaceae > Amphritea > Amphritea sp. HPY. The sequence continues at coordinate 5,105,979 of NZ_CP194015.1, forward strand.
AGAGCCCTTTTTCCTTATTGAAATAGTCAGCATTGAGCTGAAAGTAGCGCCAGGGCTTCGCTCTCAACCGGATGCAGGACGCAATATATGAAATTACCAATACTATTCGAATAATCATAAAAGTCAGGTGGCTCTTAGCGAGTAATATGTGACCAATAAATGTGTGACCAGTTACGGTTTTTAATTCAGCTGGCAGATTTAAGTGAGCGCCAGTAAGTAAAGTTAACCAGAGCCATTGTAAAGCCTAGGACCAGAATAGAAACCGCAGCATAGAACAGTGAACCATGATCGCTCTGACCATTATGCAATACCACAATACCCAGTGGCGTCGCCAGGTGGAAAAATACGGCGCCAAGCATTACCGATGCAGCCATAACGCCACCGACACTGTGAATCAACGCCCGTTCCGGTGTTTTGCTGATAATGTTGAGCTTTTTCAGAATAAAGAAAACCGCAGGCAGTAGCAGCACCACAGAGATAAACAGTTCGGTAGAGCCGACAACGTAGGCTCCATACTGGGTGAACCAGTTACCCAGGCCAGAGGAAATAGTGTTACTCATCCAGCCGCCGATGGTAGAAAAGATGTGCTGTGTATCCGGATGACCTGAAAACTTGTAAGGCAGAGAGCTTAAGAAAACTTTGCAGGTCCAGAGTACAACGATCCAGCTGGCTACAGATATGATTCGGGATTTCATGGCATGTCCTTAACGGTTTAATCGGGATTTTATTATTAACAGTGAAAGCCTGTTATCGGATAACGCCGGGCCAGTTGCTATCGGCCTTTTCGATCAGGTTTACTTTATCTTTCAGCCACATTGATTGAACTTTGGCATCGTAATTAAGGTATAGCTTGCCATCATGTATGGTCCACTGTTGTGGGTCGCCGGAAGCGGTATCGTTGTTGGCAACGGCCCAGGCGCAGTAGCCGCCATATTGTGGTGCATATTTTTCAGGAGATGCTTTAAATGCAGCCAGGTTAGCTGCAGTTTTGAAGTGCCACTGTGCACCTTTATATTCACTTACAAAGTTGCTGCTGCCTTTTTGTGGTTTGTTTTCAGTAAAGTAGGCCACGGCGTCATAGCCGGAAATCGCTACATCACTGAAGAAAGATGTGTATACAGGCTCTTTAGCCACCGCCGGAATTGACAGTAGCAGCAACAGCGTTGCAAAAATGGAGGGGATGGTTTTGTTCTGTTTCGCTGAAGCAATCATTTGAATATCCTCACTGATATTAATATAACTCTGAGCTAGGCTTTTTAATCAGACACTTATGTCTGTTGGCGTAACTCTCTCCCTGTTGGGCGAAGTATATAGAAAGATAGTTATCTTTTCTGCCTGCCCACCATCATTTTCTGAAGACCCTGGTTGCGCAAAGGCTGGTCTGGCAATGATCTGTACGGGCAATACAGTTTCTCTCTGAAAGTGCGCTAACTATATATATCTAATATGAAATTAACCTGAAAGAGGGAGATGGTTTTGAGTCTGGTAGCTACTGAGGATAGAATTCCTTAGAAACTGAAGTAGTTACCATTCGGTATAACCTTTCTATGATCCTTACCTGTTGTGTTATCCCGCTTTCTGTTGCTGTACTATATCCGTCATTCTCCGCAATCATCCTTTTCCAGTCACGAGAAAAGCGGGCAATACGCCGGGTAATAAATCGATGATTAGCGACTAAATCTGCATAAAACAGTTGGTTAGATTTAATATGTTGTTAATGATAGATAACTACGACTCCTTTACTTATAACGTCGTACAGTATCTGGGTGAGCTGGGTGCCGATGTACAGGTGCATCGTAATGATGAAATTACGATTGAGCAGATCGAAGCGCTCAACCCTGAACAACTGGTGATATCTCCCGGACCGTGCACGCCGAATGAGGCGGGTATTTCTGTGGCGGCGATCAATCACTTTGCCGGCAAATTGCCGATCTTCGGTATCTGCCTGGGCCATCAGGGTATAGGTCAGGCGTTTGGTGGGGATGTCATCCGTGCCCGTCAGGTTATGCATGGTAAAGTGTCACCGGTATACCACAATAACAGCGGGGTTTTTGAAGGCCTCGAAAATCCGGTATCCGTGACCCGTTACCACTCACTGGTTGTCGATAAAAATACCCTGCCGGACAGCCTTGAAGTGACCGCCTGGACCCAGAATGAAGATGGTTCGATGGATGAAATCATGGGTGTGCGGCACAAAACGCTGGATATCGAAGGCGTTCAATTTCACCCGGAATCGATTCTGACCCAGCAGGGCCACGATCTTCTGGCTAATTTTCTTAAGCGTAAAAAACAGTAAGCGGATACAGCAATGGATATTCAACAAGCTCTGGAAGCTGTGGTTGAGCGTCAGGATCTGACTGCCGACCAGATGAAAGCGGTAATGAATCAAATCATGACCGGCAACGCGACCGATGCTCAGATCGGCGGGTTGCTGATCGCGCTACGTATGAAAGGCGAGACCGTCGCAGAAATTACCGGCGCGGCCGATGGTATGCGCGCACTGGCGATCCCGGTTTCGGTAAAAGCCACGAATGCGGTGGATATTGTCGGCACCGGTGGTGACGGATCTAACCTGTTTAATGTATCAAGTGCTTCCTCTTTTGTGGTTGCTGCTGCGGGCGGCAATGTCGCTAAGCACGGTAACCGTTCGGTTTCCTCAAGCTCCGGCGCTGCCGATCTGCTCGAGGCTGCTGGGGTTAATTTGGCGATCAACCCGGAGCAGGTCGGGCGTTGTATCGATGAAGTGGGAGTTGGTTTTATGTTTGCCCCGCAGCATCATAGTGCTATGAAATATGCGATCGGTCCGCGTAAAGAGATGGGCCTGCGTACCCTGTTTAATATCCTGGGACCGCTGACCAACCCTGCCAGCGCTAAACATTACCTGCTGGGTGTATTTGATAAGTCGCTTTGTCGTCCGCTGGCCGAAGTGTTGCAGGCACTGGGTGCTAAGCATGCCCTGGTGGTACATGCCGGCGATGGTCTGGATGAGATCAGTCTGGCAGCGAATACTTTTGTAGCAGAGCTGAAAGATGGCGCAATCAGTGAATATACAATCAATGCTGTCGATGCCGGGCTGGAGGTTCAGTCGCTGGATGGATTACAGGTGAATAGCTCTGCCGAGAGCCGGGCGCTGATCGACGCAGCATTTGCCGGTGAAAATATGAAGGCGGTCGATATGATCGCGTTGAATGCCGGTGCTGCAATCTATGCTGCTGATCATGCAGACAGCCTGAAAGCCGGTGTGGTTAAGGCAAAAGCCGTCATTCTTAGTGGTGCTGCTGCTGCCAAAATGAAACAGCTGGCTGAATTTACGCAAAGTTTTAAGGGCGAATAATGAGCAATCCAGATACACCAACCATCCTGAAGAAAATCATTGCCCGCAAATACGAAGAGATCGCCGAGCGTCAGCCGGTTACTACTATTGCCGATCTGAAAGCGCGTATAGAACAGCAGAAGGGCAGTGAATCTGATCCCCGTGGTTTTGTGGCGTTTATGGAGAAAGCACTGGCCGAAGGCCGTTCAGCGATTATTGCTGAGGCAAAGAAGGCGAGCCCTTCCAAAGGTGTTATCCGCGATCCTTTTGTGCCAGCTGATATTGCCCGTTCTTATGAGGACGGTGGTGCCAGCTGTTTATCAGTACTGACCGATGCTGATTACTTTCAGGGTCATGAAGAGTACCTGATGGAGGCCCGTGCGGCCTGCTCCCTGCCTATTATCCGTAAGGACTTTATTGTCGATCCGTATCAGGTTTATGAAGCCCGTGCGATCGGTGCCGATTGTATCCTGTTGATTGTTGCTGCGCTGAGTGATGAACAGATGGCGGAGCTGAATGCGCTGGCGATTGAGTTGGGTATGGATGTACTGATCGAAGTGCATAACAAAGAGGAGTTGCTGCGCTCCCTGCCATTGGGTAACCGTCTGGTAGGTATCAATAACCGTGACCTGCACAGCTTTGAAGTTACCCTGGAGCACACTTACGAGATGCTGGATATGATTCCGGATGACCGTATCGTAGTCACTGAAAGTGGTATTCTGGGGCACGAGGATGTATTGGCGATGCGCGAGCACAATGTGGATAGTTTCCTGGTGGGTGAAGCCTTTATGCGGGCGGATGATCCAGGTCAGAAGCTAGCTGAGCTGTTCGCCAAATAAGCTGCTAAGTAAGTTGTTAAATAAGCTGCGCACACACGCAGCTTAATTATAAATATTAAGAAGAACTCATTAAAAGAGTCATAAGAAGAGCTAAAACTATGCAAGCAAAAGTACAGTGGGACGGCGATGTTCGTTTCAAAGGAACTACCGGTTCAGGTTTTGATATTACTCTCGATGGTGAACTGAAGCAGGGCCCTCGGCCGATGGAACTGATGTTGCTGGGTCTGGGTGGCTGCACCTCCTACGATGTGATCGGAATTCTGAAGAAGACCCGTCAGGATGTGGTTGACTGTGTTGCTGAGATCGATGCTGAGCGTGCCGATGAAGTACCCGCGGTTTTCACTAAGATACATGTAAAGTTCGTGGTTTCCGGTCGTGGCCTTAAAGAAAAACATGTTGAGCGTGCAGTAAAACTTTCAGCTGAACAATACTGCTCTGCATCCCTGATGCTGGAGAAGGGCGGGGTAGAAATTACCCACAGTTACGAGATCAAAGAAGTCGAATAAAGGGCAGTAGCCACTAGCAGGAGCCTTCGGCTCCTGCTAGTGGCTAGGAAAAACCTTCTTATTAGAATGGGGGGAAACCTGCTCTGTAAGATTGATCGAATTTGAAAACCGCCTGTTGGCGGTTTTTTTGTATTACAATTAGTCAGGATCGTTGCTGGTTTTGTAGGGGGGGCTATGTTTCGTTTAGGGGTAATACTATGGCTTATATTGCTGAGCCTGCCAGGAAAAGCCGACGAGAATAAAGTCTACCTGCTAGGTGGATTCAACTATCGGGGGACGCCAGTGACTATGGGGGTACTGTTGTTTGATAAACAGGTAACCGATGTTGAGCAATGTCGCGAATATGTTGATAAGCGGGTACGTGGTAAACCTTACGAGAAAGAATATTATCGGCACTTTGTTGGCCCCCAACGGCAAGGGGTGAGTATATTTCGGCGTTACTCTTGCTTAAAAATCAGTCATGAAATCGAGCCTTGGGAAGAGCGTAGTTTCTACAGTTATGTGTACCTGGTTGATCTCCGTAATGGGCATTCATTCACCCCCTTTCCAAACCTTGACCGTTGCTGGGCCTCAATTCGTAAAGAGCCTTTGAAACATAGCAGTAAGTTATTCTGTGCCAAGATGAGCCAAGCACTTCCTGATATAAACTAATTAAAGCCCGGCGTTACGCAAGCGTAGCTTATTAGCGGCTAAGAAAAGCTATTGTTACTAGAATGGGTGGAAACCTGCTCCGTAAGATGGATTGAATTTAAAAACCGCCGTTGGCGGTTTTTTGATTTCTGACAGAGGTGAATGATTCCAGATCGAATTAGCTTAACGATTTTTTTGGTTTTGTAAGAAACTCAGCCCTGCCAATAGAGCGAAGAAGGCTGGGTCTGACCAGCCGAAGCCTGTGAATACCTTAGTAAGGCAAGCGTACAGGGTGATGATGAGGCCAAGAATATTGGTCCACATCAGGCCGTTAAATAGTTTTTGCGCGCTCTGACTGCCTGTTGCAATATCACGAAACAGAAAGCTGATAATCGCCAGCCCTCCCAGGAATATGCTGTTGTGCTGTGACAGGAAGTAGGCGTACTGATCGTTTACGCTTACACCGTAAAGCGGCCATAGCTGGGCCGGTATAGAGAAAAGCGCGATAGCAAAAGCTGCGTATATAACGCTGTGAATAGTTAAGAAAACTCTGTTGTTCATAAGTTACCTCGGATCATTTGCTCTTCTATATCTCATTGTGCCCGGAGTGTAGCCCGGACGGATTTCTGGACTATTTTCAGACTTAACTATTTTCGATTTAACTATTTTCGATTTAACTATTTTCGATTTAACTACCTTCAGACTAAACTGCAGGGCCCTTTGTTAATGAGCGATAGCGTTTCATTAATATCGAAGAGTTTGCCTCGTACTTCATCGATGCCCATCGCTTTAAGGCGTGCGGCGTGCATTTCAAGATAGGCCTGAGCAGTGGTTGCATCTTGAAACAGGTATACGCCACCTGCTAGCTGAGCTTTCTCGTTCTCGGTCCATAGCTTCCAGATCATTCCGGGCTCAAGGTTGATCGACTCGGCGAGTTCTTTCAGGGCGCTGCTCATTACCTCACCAAAGGGGCCCTGATAATCAAAATCCACCTGCAATAATGTCTTCATTTTCTCTACACCATATTTCTAAATGAACAATAATTTTTGACTCAAGAATTCAAAGTGACCGGTCAGGAACGTCTAGAGATGGGGAAATGATACCTCTAAAAAATACAATAAAAAGTTCAATAAACTGCCTTCAAGTGTGTAAAATTTAGGCCATGCGATTAAAAACAACCTTAGATCAATGGCTGACGCTTATCGAAGTCGATAAAGCCGGCAGCATCCAGGCAGCAGCTTCACGCTTGAATAAGAGCCATACAACGCTGATTTATGCGATCAAAAAGCTGGAACAGCAGCTGGGGGTGTCGCTAATCCGTGTTGAAGGACGCAGGGCAGTTTTAACCGATGATGGAAAGTCTTTATTACGCCGGGCTGAACCTATAGTTGATCAGGCAAATGAGCTTGAGTTATTAGGGAGCCAGTTGTCTAAAGGGATTGAGTCAGAGATCACTGTTACTATCGATCACTTATGCAACCGCGACTGGCTGTATCGCCCCATCTCTGAGTTTCTTGCCAGTAATGCAGGAACATCTATACAGGTCAGGGAAACATCACTATCGAGTACCCGGGATGCGGTGATTAACCAGCAGGCTGACATCGCAATTATCACCTTGCCAGTCACAAACTATCTGGCTGAAGCTTTTGGTGTTGTCACTATGATTCCGGTGGTATCGAGGCATCACCCATTAGCTCAGAAAAGCAGTATTTGCTCTGAGGATCTGCTATCTGAAACTCAAATTATTGTGCGGGATCTGGGGCATATTGAAGATCCGGATGAACAGGACGTTGGCTGGCTGAAATCTCAACAGCGCCTGACAGTGGATAACTTTGACCATGCCTGGGCGGCGGTGAGTCAAGGTCTGGGGTTTTGCCGCTTACCTGAACATATACTGGCCAGCCTGGATACAACGCAGGTCAAAAAGTTGCCCTTACTGGGAGGCGCGCGTTATCAGGTACCTATCCACCTTTCTCTGCCAAAGGCCGTTCAAACCGGGCCTGCAGCTAGCGCCCTTTACGAATTTCTCTTAGCCGATGCAAACCGGAGAATGGATAATATATAGCCTCCTGTTGGCGGCTTTTTGCTAATAATCCAGACGTGACTTTCAACGTTTAGCGCAATATCTGCTTTGTATTGCAGCGGATAACCAACATGCAAATAGCGATCACTCAAACAGGCAGCTGATGCTCAACTGTCAATTCCTACGCTAATTGACGCAAAAGCCTGCTTGGACCTTCTGCCCTTTTGTGGGTATTTTTTTGACTCAAACTTTCTCGTATTGTTCGATCTGAAAATGCTGCCTGGTAGTGAATTAATGCCCTGTTATTGGCGTTGCAGTTTTTACAGTTACTTAACTTTGTATAAATAAGGTGGAAATATGCTCTCTAACGAAGAAATGGAAGATATTGTGGTGGCAATTAAAGAGGGACAGGACAGCTTGTAATTGAAGCTGGCACGGTCTTCTCAAACGAGCTGAACAAGGGGATTGTCGCTTAGTGTCGAAAGACGGCATTAAAGTAGAAGCGTCGATCTCCTTTTCCGCATAGCCATATTCTTTGTATTCAGAAACTTTTTCTAACTTACGTAGCACGATGTCACATCAGGTTAGAAAGAAGGTTTCCCTGGCCTCTGGCAGGAGCCGAAGGCTCCGTTCCAGGTGTAGATTATTTACGGTCTATTGTTCGTCTACAGAGCGCCGCTCTGTCTTAAATCGTACGATTTCATTCAAGCCTATAAAGAAGGTTCTTCCTAGCGACTAGCAGGAAAGCTTGCTTTCCGTTCTAGCGAGCCGCGAAGCGGCGTTCTAGCCACTCGCGAATAGAATCTGCCCAACGTCCAGTTCGATCAGTACTCAATAAATACCCAATAACATTTGAGTTACCCTCCCTGCGAGCGTATAATGCCGCGTCCCTGAATGGTTCGCCCTCAGAGGAACTAACTTTAACTCCTTGCTTTCTATCGTTTATCGATTCGATTTGAAGGCTGTATAACCCGTAAGGAGCAATTAATGCGTCATTACGAAATCGTTTTTCTGGTTCACCCGAACCAGAGTGAACAGGTTCCAGCTATGGTTGAGCGTTACACCAAGCTGATTGAAGAATCTGAAGGTACAATCCATCGTCTGGAAGATTGGGGCCGTCGCCACCTGGCTTACCCAATTAACAAGATCCATAAAGCTCACTACGTTCTGATGAACGTTGAATGTGCTCAGGAAATCCTGGACGAACTGACTAACATCTTCCGTTACAACGATGCGGTTATCCGTAACATGGTTGTACGTCGTAAAGATGCAGTTACTGAAGTATCTCCAATTAAAGCTGCCGAAGGCCGTGAAGAGCGTCGTCCACGTCGCGATGATCGTTCTGAGAAGCCTGCTGCTCCAGCTCCAGCTCCTGCTGCTGAAGCCGCTCCTGCTGAAGCTGCACCAGCTGAAGAAGCTCCTGCTGCTGGCGAAGCTGCTGCCGAGTAATCGGTTTAATATTTATTTAGAGGAGATATATCATGGCTCGTTTTTTCCGTCGTAGAAAATTCTGCCGTTTTACCGCTGAAGGTGTTACTGAGATCGACTACAAAGATCTGGATACCCTGAAAGGTTACGTTACTGAAACCGGTAAAATCGTTCCTAGCCGTATCACTGGCACTAAAGCTCGTTACCAGCGTCAGCTGGCGACTGCTATCAAGCGTGCTCGTTTTGTTGCACTGCTGCCGTACACAGACGCGCACCAGTAAAAACGGTTAGTCTGCTGCGCTGATATCAGCGAAGCAGATGATTAAACAAGTTTCAGTTCGGTAGTGCGTTTGCACTGGCGAACAAGATTTAACAATGAGGTTTGCGAGATGGAAGTTATTCTACTCGAGAAAGTTGGCAAACTGGGCGGTCTGGGTGACCAGGTAACTGTTAAAGGCGGTTACGGTCGTAACTACCTGCTGCCTTACGGTAAAGCGGTTCCTGCAACTGCTCATAACCTGGAAACGTTTGATGCACGTCGTGCTGAACTGGAAGCTGCTGCTTCTACTAAGCTGCTGTCTGCTCAGGAACGTGCTGCACAGCTGAACGAAATCGAACTGTCTATCGTTGCCAAAGCTGGCGATGAAGGTAAGCTGTTCGGTTCTATCGGTACTAACGATATCGCTGATGCGATCTCTGCTTCCGGTATTGCTGTTGCTAAGAGCGAAGTTCGTCTGCCAGAGGGCGCGCTGCGTCACACTGGTGAGTTCGAAGTTGCTATCCAGCTGCACCCTGAAGTAACTGCTCACGTCGGCATTATTGTTGTCGGTGAGTAAAAGTTACTGCTGATCTGAATGTTTCAGATCAGGGTGAGTTAAGAAGCACTGCGTAGTATCATACTGCGCAGTGCTTTTTTCGTTTTGGCTCGTTGTTTCGGCAGACCTGGCCAGTCTGAAAAGTTTGTAACATTACTTGTGAATAAGTTTTGTGCTGTTTCCGTTTGAGACAGCAGAGAAGTTACTCAGAAGGTATTAGTTTAAGGTGTTTGCGACTATGGATTATCTGGATCCTGAATCGGCGGAAGTCGAGCGTATTAAGGTACCGCCCCACTCTCAGGAAGCTGAGCAGTCGGTTCTCGGCGGCCTGATGTTGGATAATAATGCATGGGATGCAGTATCGGAAACGGTGATGGAGGATCAGTTCTACCGTCATGATCATCGTCTGATCTACCGGACTATCGAAAAACTGGCAAATAATATGCGGCCGCTCGATGTGGTGACGCTTTCCGAAGAGCTGGACCGTACCGGTAATCTTGAGGCCGCCGGTGGTCTCGATTATCTGGTAGAGCTGGCGCGGAATACTCCGAGTGCTTCCAATATCCGGGCTTATGCCGAGATTGTGCGCGATCGAGCCATGCTGCGTAAGATGATCGAAGTTGCCAACGAGATCGCCGATAGCGCTTTCATGCCGGAAGGCCGTGCCAGTGAAGATGTGCTCAGCGAAGCGGAACAGAAAATTTTCCAGATCGCTGAAGACCGCCCGAACGAGGGTGGCCCGGTCGGGGTGAACCCACTGCTGAAAAAAGCAGTGGATAAGATCGATGAGTTGTTTAACTCAGATGGTGCCATGACCGGTGTTACCACCGGCTTTGAGGAGCTGGATAAGTCTACCGGTGGCATGCAACCTTCCGACCTGATTATTGTCGCGGCCCGTCCATCGATGGGTAAGACTACCTTTGCCATGAACCTGGTAGAGAACGCCCTGATGGCGCAGGATAAACCGGTTCTGGTATTTAGTCTGGAGATGCCGGCAGATCAGCTGGTAACCCGGATGTTGTCTTCCCTGGGACGTATCAACCAGACCCGGGTACGCTCCGGTAAGCTGGAAGAAGATGACTGGCCAAGGCTGACCACTGCGGTAAATATGCTGCGGGATAAACCACTGTTCATCGATGACACCGCCGGTATCAGTCCGACGGAAATGCGTAACCGTGCCCGGCGAATCGTCCGTGAGCATGGTGATATCGCGATGATCATGGTGGATTACCTGCAGTTGATGCAGATTAAGGGCGGTAATACCGAAGGCCGAACGGCAGAAATCTCTGAGATCTCCCGATCCCTTAAAGCGCTGGCGAAGGAACTGGAATGTCCGGTAATTGCCCTGTCTCAGCTGAACCGTGCACTGGAGCAGCGGCCAAATAAACGGCCGGTAAACTCTGACTTGCGGGAATCGGGTGCGATCGAGCAGGACGCCGACGTAATCATGTTTATCTATCGGGATGAAGTATATAACGAAGATTCGCCGGATAAAGGTATCGCAGAGATCATTATCGGTAAGCAGCGTAACGGCCCGATCGGTAGTAACCGGTTGGCATTTATTGGTCAGTTTACTAAGTTTGAGAACCTGGCACCGGGCTCATATCAGGACTACGATGAGTAGTCAGTTTCGATAAACAAAAAAACCGCCAGCTGGCGGTTTTTTATGCTTTGTTGAAAGTGCCGTTGTCAACTTTTAGTTATTAACAGAAACAGTCATACAAAGCTGTGCATAAGTCTAGGATAACTCTCTCTATAGCCCGTTCTATAAAGAGTTTAGCTTATCGTTTATTTCCCGATCAGTGATTTTTTTTTACATTTTTTTCGTCAAATCAGAGTGAAAATAAAGGCTCTATACAGGCAAATATAGCTTGATTTTATGCGCTGCTATTCTGCCTCTTTACAGATGCTGTTTCTGAACCCCTGAGGCACGCCAACGACTTTACGTTCGTTGTAATCGAAGAATACTATTCCGGTTTTTGCGTGGGCAATTTCAACTGCCGTTTTCTTATTGCTAAGCAGGTAGTAGATGTCGCAACCGTATTTGTTGAAGTCGCCAACAGTCACGTCGATCTGCACCTGGTCGCCATGAAAGCCTTCCGCTTTATAAACAATGGCTGAGTCGGTCATAATGATGCTGGCGCCTTCGATGTCCAGCTCGGTATAGTTATAAGAGTTGAGGTAACGCACCCGGGCTTCGTGCACCATGGAAAGTACGGCATCGTTGCTGAGATGGCCGCCGTAGTTGATGTCGCTGATACGCACCGGCATTTCGGTACTGAAACTGTAGTTCTCTGGCATATCGATCTTAATACGTGCCATAAATGTAACCCCTTGAAAAACTATATGAATTTATTGCACCGCAAAATAAGAGAATAGAGGAAGTGCCGGTTTGAGTCTACGCAGTTTTAACCCTTACTATCGCTGGATTTTCCCCTGGATACTGGATCGGGTGTCTAAGGTCGTAACCCCTGAAAGGGAGTTGTTATTACAGCAAGCAGAGGGACTGGTGCTCGAAGTCGGTTCAGGTACCGGTACCAGTTTTCATTGCTACCCAGAAACCATAAGCAGGCTGTATGCATTGGAGCCGGATGCAGCCGTTATGCAGAGGGCTGCGAATACTCTGGCGGATATGCCGTATGAGAAACAACGTAAAATAGAGCTGATTCGCGCCGATGCGATGGTTATTCCGCTGGCTGATAATAGCTGCGATACGGTAGTTTGTTTTCTGGTTCTGTGCTCGGTACCGGATCCGATTAAGGTACTTACAGAGATTAGCAGAGTGCTTAAGCCCGGTGGCCGTTTGCTGTTCTTTGAACATGTACTGTCTGATAGCAAGATAGTGCAGCGCTGGCAGCATCGGTTAAATCCACTGTGGCAAAGCTGCGGCGGCGGTTGTCAACTGAACCGGGAAACCGCAAAGCTGATCGAAGCAGCGGGCTTCAGACTGGCAGAGTATGACAGATATCAGCACCATTCGTTTCCGCGGCTGGTTGGGCAGCTCATATCGGGTACGGCTGTTAAGGGCAGTGGCTAGAAAAAGCTATTAAACCGTTCTTTTCGGGTGAGCCTGAATCCCTTAAGCAATTTCTCCGTAAGGCAATATTGTCACGGAAATCTCAACCTTTTCTTGTAACAGCTAACGATGTGATGATTTAGTAGCTTTAAAGTTTTTCTCTGATGTTAGCTTTCGACACATAGCGGACATCGGAAACAACAGGTTAGCAAGTAATAAAACGTCTGCGATAGTCTGGGGAATTCAGATGGTTATCATCTACATACATATTGTTTTATATAAGCCTGACGGCTACCAATTCTAAACGATAAAGTTTAAACGGATTAATAGCATAAAATGTGGTGGAAGTACGAGAAAAGTTCGCTTGAGAGAGGGTATATGATAGCTCCTGACGAACCTGTTCAGGGCTTTAGTAGCAACTACAGCAAGCCGTGATTCAGATCAACTTATCTACTTAAACATCTATATTAGTAAGCTTCGATATACCTTTCTCATAGTAGTTTACCTGTTAAACTGTAAAACTAACGAACGAAAAAGGACTTTTAAGATGAATAGATTGCGTAAGACTATCTTTAGTTTGTTGAATTTAGAAATGCCATCTATCAATCACATGTTAAGTGTATTTTTGTTCTTAACGATCTTACTATCAACAACCGCAAGCTCCGCCGTTATATCTTGTTCTGGCACTGAAACAATTAGTTCTGACTCTGCTGTTCGCTACGATGATAGCGCGGGTACCTGTACTATAAGTGATGATACTACTCCGCTGACAGGATTAGACGACATAACCTTTGTAGTTAAACCAGACCCTAATGCAACATATGATTATCCTGCGGACGATGCTACGGAAGAGGTATATTTCGGAACAGGATCGGGAAGTAATCAAACATTACATACAGGTTGTACTTTAGGGGTTTCCGTTATCTCAGCCGGAAGTACCTGTAAAAAACCTAGTTTTCACGTTAACGCTACATTTAATAACACTGTAAACCGAACAGACTCTTCAGGTAATAGTGTTGTTATGAATGTTAATGTGACAACTTCTTCTGGAGCTGGAGTAGCAAATAATTTCAGCATCAACACTGCTACTATCACCATAGATACAGCACCGAATATTATTTCAATCACTCGTCAGGCTCCCTCTACATCTCCTACTAATGCTGACATCGTTACATGGCGAGTTACTTTTGATGAAGGGGTAAAAAATGTTGATAGTACTGACTTTTCTGTTTTAGGCACAACAGCAGTAGTAAGTAGTGTAAGCACTGTTAGTTCTTCTGTTTATGATGTGACTGTTAGCGGGGGTAATCTTGCGAATCTAAATTCAACTGTTACATTGGGCTTCTCTGGGTCCCAGAATATACAAGATTTAGCATCTATTGCTCTCTTTAGCACTACACCTACAGGAAGCAACGATAATACATTTGTGATTCAGAATGACCTTGCCAGCCCTTCTGTAGATATATTGAATGCTCCTTCCAGTATTACTAATAGAGACTCTTTCAATGTCACATTTGAATTTAGTGAAGATGTAACTGGTTTTGCTGTTGGTGACATTTCTGTTGGCAACGGAGCGGCATCTAACTTTGTAGCAGATGATGGAAATTCGTATATAGCAGATATAACCCCGAATGGGGCTGGAAACGTGACTATTGATGTATCTTCTGGTGTGGCTACAGATGCTGCCTCTAATCCCAATACCGCGGCGACACAAGTGTCAGTAACCTGTGGAGCGGGCTGTGGAGAGAGTGCGACAATCGCTAAAACACAACAAGTTATTCGTAACTTTACCGCAAATAAAATTCGTCATATGACCGTTCAAGGACCGGGTATTTCTGGATTCCTAGATAGCGATGGTATGGGGGGCAGCATAAATGGTTACTTTGAAACCCCAATCGACCTCCAGCTCAATAATGTGAGCCAGAGTAATTCAGGTCAGTTTTCAACTAGTTTCCAGCAACTCTCTTCAGTTTCGCAGAATAATAACGCTGCATCACAACCCCCTATGAGCCATAACCAGTATAAGCCGCCTATAAACATCTGGATTAAAGGTCGCTGGAGTAAAATAAATGATAACCGAGGTGGCCTGGATGACGAAATAGACTTCGGAATTATATATCTGGGTACGGACTACCGTTTGTCTGAAGATTTACTAATTGGCTTTATGGGGCAATACGACTGGTTCAATCAGTCTGAAGTAAACCTTGGTTATCAGGCTGAGGGAACTGGATGGATGTTTGGTCCATACATGGTTAAACGTCTGAAAGATAAGCTAACGTTAGATTTCCGGTTAGCTTGGGGTCAGGCGGAAAATAAAGTAAACCCTATAGGCAGCTATTGGGATGAATATGATAGCGAACGCTGGCAGGTGGAAGGTAATCTAACCGGTAGCTATACATTCGATAAATGGCACGTGGCTCCAACATTGGGACTTAATTACTTCATAGAAACCCAAGAGGAGTACATTGATAGTAATGCCTTCACAATACCCGAAGATTCTGTCGAGCTAGGAACATTAACATTTGGTCCTAAAATCACATATCTTGCTGAATCCTCAGATGGAAATGTAATCAGGCCATATGTTACAGCCAAAGGGGTATGGGACTTTACGGCTCCAGATATATACGATGTCAATGGAATAGCGTCTGGTACTGAGAAGCTCAGAGCTAAAGTCGGCTTTGGTTTGAACTTAGTCATGGAGAACGGAACGAGTCTTAACGTCGGTTACACATACGATGGTATAGGGCTCGATGACTATGAAGCCCATACTTCAGAACTTTCTGCTAGCGTTTCGCTAGATGATACAGGGATGCCAGAAGGCTCGACATTGAGTACTAGTTATTCAGTAAAGAACTCCATGTTACTGACGAAGGAGAGCCTGCAGTATTCTGAAGTTAAACTGGACATTCCATTCTAGATATTTGAAGCATTATGAATAGCTAATAAGATTATTTCCTATAGGTTGCCCAGCTCAGTTAACTTTATAGCTGGGCTTGAGGATGCCACAGCTCTTATAATAGCCCTCCGTACTCTATTAAGCGCCCTCTGCGGCGCTTTTTTTAGGTCCGCTTTTGGCACAAAGCCGACTCGAAATAAGGTGCCAGTATTGTGTCAACATAGGCTTAAACTCTCTTAATTGTGACTAAATCAGTTACATATTGAATAGGCTATAGCGCCGTAAGTGATTGAATTTTCATTATTTAAAGATTTCCAACAAAAATTGAAAATCCTCGTGTCGATGGTTCGATTATTCTCCATTCCGTAGCCCTCTTCTCTCACTCACAATCAGCTTTATAACTTAATTTTCCACAGACTTTTGCAGCAATCAGCAGGGGAAGACTTACCCTTGCCCAATAGAATTTCATTGCCTACTTTTAGACTATCGGGCGGGGACGATTACTCTTGATTACAAGCCCGATAGGTAAAAGCCATCAAGACTCTTTTTACAATCAGACAAAGAATGAGAAACATCTTTAGGGAGGCACCATGAGCCAGAAATTTATCGAAGTAACTACCGATCATCCATCAACCGAGGATGTCTATAAATTGCTGTTACAGGTTG
The DNA here is from genome assembly GCF_050870985.1 of Amphritea sp. HPY. Taxonomy (NCBI): domain Bacteria; kingdom Pseudomonadati; phylum Pseudomonadota; class Gammaproteobacteria; order Oceanospirillales; family Oceanospirillaceae; genus Amphritea; species Amphritea sp. HPY. Next base: position 5,122,111 of record NZ_CP194015.1, read on the forward strand.
ATCAGATCATTCAGATTCGGCCGGAATTCAACGTAGAGGGCAGCCTGCAACATGAACCGATAGCGGTTGTTGTTCTGACATCCGGAGAAACTATGATATTGAAAAACACTTACAAAAGCCTGATGAATCAGCTTGATGAGGTGAATATGGTGGTACGCTTATAAGCAAAACCTTTTCGAAGGTGTTACCAAATGAGCAGCAACTGTTTGAGGAAATGCTTGCAAAGCTGGAAACTGACTTATTGAATTATGCCAATCGCCAGATTATCTTGCCGGAACACGGAGAGCCTTCAAACAGATGCTAACCGAAGGCTTCCGAATCTTTCAATTCATAACTTGCCCCCCTGCTTATTCTCATAGCAAGCATAAACTGAATCGACCAGCCTTTAATAGAAACTTTATAGCTTTGCACTCTACCCCTCATAAACATTCCTCATTTAGAAACAGGGATATCTGTTGTCTAGGATTACATTGAGCTGCCTTGATTCACTCAAACAGATAGGAGGTGAATCATGTCTATCAAAGTGTAAAACGGTCAGTGGTAGATGACTGCTAACGACCCGAAGCAGACATATGGCGCTCAAATTCACTTTAGCTCCTAATCACAGTTATAGTTAGTGGCAACACCACTCCTAATTACATGTGATGTACGAAGCTAATGGCCAGATTTACAATCAGTTCCGCCGCAAGAAATGCCGGAGTAGGCGTTGAAACTATCAGGTATTATCAACGCATAGGGCTAATCCAAGAGCCTTCAAAACCTGTAACAGGCTATCGCTCATACACCAATGAAGACCTCCAGCAACTGAAATTTATTCAACGAGCAAAGCAACTCGGATTTAGCCTTGCTGAAATTAAAACGTTGCTATCTCTGGGCGATGGAAGCTGTGATAAGACTAAGCAGCTGGCTTCCAGCAAGCTTGATGATGTGAAAGGTAAGATCAAAGATCTTAAGTCCATAGCAACAACCCTTGAAAAGCTTGTTGAGTCCTGTGAAAGCAACAGGGGCAATTCGGCCTGTCCAATTATTGAAGCCATCTCACGAGACGAATAACTCTCGCTTGATTCCGTACCATAGTACGGAGTTTATACTCAACGTATCAACGGTATGCCTGATGAGGTTGAGTTATTCATATGCATCTTTCAGTATTGACCGAAAAGCAGGGGGCTTTAGGTGCTGTCGTGTCGGCTATGGGCTGCGCTTCATGCTTTCCTGTAGTGGGTTCTCTTGGATCAGCACTGGGGCTGGGGTTTCTGGCTCAGTTTGAAGGTCTATTCATAAACAAGCTGTTACCTGTATTTGCAGCCATTGCACTAGTTGCTGCCTTAGTCTCATGGTGGTCACATAAGCAGCACTTCAGAGGGGGACTCGCCAGCGCAGGCCCAATCATGGTGATGGCAACTTTATACCTCTTCTGGACAGATAATTGGAGTACCTACATGTTTTATGTAGCCTTGTTGCTCATGTTTGTCGTCGCAGTTTGGGATTTACTGTCACCACCCCATCGAGCTTGCCAGATTCCCGTAGGGGAAAGGAGTGATAATGAGTAAGATCATTTTAAAGTCGACTATCACCTGCCCGAAGTGCGGTCATTCAAAAACCGAAACGATGCCAACCGATGCCTGCCAGTGGTTTTATGAGTGCCAAGGGTGCGGCACTCTTCTTAAGCCGTTAAAGGGCGATTGCTGCGTTTACTGCTCATATGGCACGGTGCCATGCCCTCCTATACAGGAAGGTACAAGCTGCTGTTCATCGGAGTAAGCAGGTAAGGAGAATCAGAATGTCTACATCACTTCTTAAGACGGGCATAGTCGGAACGGTTATCGCGGCTATTTGCTGCTTTACACCGTTTCTGGTGGTTTTGCTCGGAGCGATAGGTTTAGCTTCACTTGTTGGCTATCTCGATTATATTCTTCTGCCCCTGCTTGGAGCCTTTATCTGCATAACGCTTTATGCTCTGATCCGGCGATACAAAAGTTAATTTTTTCGATAAGGAGGCAGGCGTTGGGTAGTGAGGAGGCTTACCACTCAACAGCTACCGATGTCCGCAAATGGCAAAAAGCAGGCACTTACCATTTAATAAGCAATAAAAAACCACTGATCTGTGAATCAATGGTTTTTCGCTTTTGATTTTTCTAGCCACTAGCAGGAAGGTTTACCTTCCGTTCTAGCTAGCCGCGAAGCGGCAGTCTAGCTATTTTTCAGCAGTATATTGCTGAATGACTTCGTACATCCCGGCTGTCAGAGTCTGCAAATCATCGTCAGACATAACATAAGGGGGCATTACGTAAACCAGTTTGCCGAAGGGGCGGATCCAGATCCCTTTTTCGACGAATAGCGGTTGGATCTCGGCGGTGACGACTGGTTGTTTCATCTCGACTACACCGATCGCGCCGAGGCAGCGAACTTCTGCTACTGAGTCCAGTTCAGCGCAGGGGGCGAGGCCTTGTTTCAATTGCTGTTCAATGCGGGCGATGTTGCTCTCCCAGTCGGATTCGCGCAGCAGTTTCAGGCTGGCGTTTGCGACTGCGCATGCCAGCGGATTACCCATGAAGGTAGGTCCGTGCATAAAGCAGCCAGCACCTCCTGCAGAGATGGTTTCGCCGACTTCGGTGGTGGTCAGGGTCGCTGCCAGCGTCATATAACCACCGGTGATCGCTTTACCCAGACACAAAATATCAGGCGTAATATCGGCATGGTCGCAGGCAAACAGTTTACCGCTGCGGCCAAAGCCGGTGGCGATCTCGTCGGCTATCAGCAGAACATCGTATTGGTCGCAGAGGCTACGGGCACGCTTCAGATATTCCGGGTGGTAGAAACGCATTCCGCCTGCACCCTGCACGATAGGTTCGAGAATTAGTGCGGCGATCTCATTGTGGTGATTAACGAATAGCTGCTCCAGCTCGGCGCAATCCTTTTCATCCCACGACTCGCCGAATTTGATCTGCGGCGCCGGGGCAAAGAACTGTTGCGGCAGCACACCGCTGAAAATCTCATGCATGCCGGTAACCGGATCGCACACTGACATCGCACCGAAGGTATCGCCATGATAACCATTACGAATCGTCAGGAGTTTATGCTTTTCAGCTTTACCTTTGGCATGCCAGTACTGGATCGCCATTTTCAGGGCTACTTCAACAGCAACAGAACCGGAGTCTGCCAGGAATACTTTCTGCAGCGGTTCGGCGCTCATCTCTACTAACTGGCGGCAAAGATCGATCGCCGGTTGATGGGTGATACCGCCAAACATTACATGGGACATTTTATCTATCTGGCCGTGGGCGGCGGCATTCAGTTCGGCATTATTATAGCCGTGGATGACTGACCACCAGGATGCCATGCCGTCGATCAATTCCCGGCCATCAGCCAGTTGCAGGCGAACACCCTGCGCTGCAACCACGGGATAGGCTGCAGGAGGATTGATCATCGAGGAATAGGGGTGCCAGATGTGTTGTTGATCGTACTGAATCTGTTCGCTGCTGATGCTCATTGTCTCGCCCGGATAAGTATAAAATCCGGGCTATTACAGCCCGCTTTTAACCATAAAGCAAATCCCATGCACTTTTTGCTGCTCACTGAATTGGTGCTTTTATTGATTATCACGAGACTGATGTATGCGGGTTTAAGCCTTTATGTAGCGTGGTCTGCGGCTAGTCTCAGGTTAGTAAATACGCTATATGTATAAGCTATTTCTAATGTAATGAAATTATAGTTTTACAGGTTTTAGTTAAATTTTATTCATCTTTTCAGTTTTATTTCAGATACCAAATTTATAGTTGATCACAAGTTTCAGAGAGGGAGCAGATTGAGGTCGGAAGGACCCGATCCCGATGAAACTTCCACAACAAGATTGATAAAAATTACTGAGGTGAACTATGAAAACTCAATTTAAAACTACGACTACGATTAAGCCGATTACTGCCGCTGTTGGTGCAGTTCTTTTAGCAAGTGTTGTTGCTATGCCTGTTGCCAATGCCGCAACTGAGAACCCATTTGCAGCTCAGGAACTGACCTCGGGGTATCAACTGGCCGACGCTACTAAAACCGCAGAAGGCAAGTGTGGCGAAGGCAAGTGCGGTGGTGATTCAGTCGAAGCGAAAGCCGATGGCGAAGGTAAGTGTGGTGAAGGCAAGTGCGGTGGTGATAAAGCGGAAGTAAGCGCTAAAGCAGATGGCGAAGGCAAGTGCGGGGAAGGCAAGTGCGGCGGTGATAAAGCCGGGGCAAGTGCCAAAGCTGATGGTGAAGGTAAGTGTGGTGAAGGTAAGTGTGGTGGCGATAAGAAGACTGGCTAAGGGTTAGTCAGAATACGGAGCCCCTCTGAGGAGGGGCCGTTACAAATAGTCTCAGAGGGAATAAACCATGACTGCCAAGATGTTTGAGATTGAAGGTGCCGGGCTGGGCTTTCGTCGCTGCATGACCAAAACGCTTGCCGATATTGATTCGTCCCGGATCGACTTTATGGAAATTGCGCCGGAAAACTGGATCGGTCTTGGAGGACGTTTTGGTAAGGCCTTTCGCGAATATAGCGAACGTTTCCCATTCGTCAGCCATGGTTTATCTCTTTCATTAGGTGGCCCGACACCGTTGGATACAGATTTTCTCTACCAACTGAAAACGTTTCATAAAGAGCACAATATCCAGGGTTACTCCGAACATCTGAGTTACTGCTCCGATGACGGCCATCTGTATGATCTGATGCCGATCCCATTTACAGCTGATGCAGTAAAGCATGTAGCGGCCCGGATTCGTCAGACTCAGGATATCCTGGAGCAGCGCATTGCGATCGAAAATGTATCTTATTATGCGGCCCCAGGCGCTGAGATGAGCGAGATCGACTTTCTGACGTCGGTACTGGATGAGGCGGATTGTGATCTGTTACTGGATGTTAACAATATCTATGTAAACAGCGTTAATCATGGTTATGACGCCGCTGAATTTCTGGCACAGATACCCGGTGACAAGATCAGTTATATCCATGTTGCCGGGCACTATAACGAAGCGGACGATCTGATTGTTGATAGTCACGGTGCGGATGTGGTTGATCCAGTGTGGGTATTGTTGCAGCAGGCATACTCGGAGTTCGGGGTTAAACCGACTTTATTGGAACGTGACTTCAATATTCCGCCGATAGATAAATTGTTGCAGGAAGTTGAGCAGATTCGCAGTTATCAGTTTGCGGCCAATACCCGGTCCATTAATGGGGAGGTGCAGTATGCGAGCGTCTGAGCAGGATTTAGCCCAGCTGCAGTATCAGTTTGCCGCCCATATCCGTAACCCGCAGCTGCATGCAAAGCCGGCAGATGTTGATGATCGTCGGATGAGTATCTACCGGGAGCTGTTCTTTAATAATATCGATGGTTTCATCAGTGGTGGTTTTCCGGTACTGAAAAGTATTACCGGTGATGCTCAGTGGCAGGCATTGGTAAGACAGTTTTTTGATCAGTACCGCTGTCAAACGCCCTATTTCCTGGAAATTGCCGGCGAGTTTCTTAGTTATATCAATGATCAGCGGGATCCTGAAGCAAGTGATTTTCCATTTATGCGTGAGCTGGCGCATTACGAGTGGGTGGAGCTGGCGCTGGATACCTCTGAACTGAGCATTGAGGATGTAATCGCGGACCCGGATGGTGATCTGCTCGACGCTTATCCTATGCAATCTCCATTGGCATGGTCTCTGGTGTATAGCTACCCGGTACATAAAATCTGTTCTGATTTTTTACCACAGAACGCTCCTGAAATGCCTACTTACCTGATCGTCTATCGCAACCGTGAAGATCGGGTGAAGTTTATGGAGATCAATCAACTGACCGCGCGGTTGCTCTATCTGCTTTCTGAAGATGAGGCTTTAACAGGACGGCAGGCTTTACAGCGTATCGCCGTTGAGATGGCTGCTCCCGATGTTGAGCCGATTATTCAGGGTGGCTTTGCGATCCTGCAACAACTAAAGGCTGCTGAGATTATTCTCGGTACGCGCCGCTGATTATAAATTGATAGTGATCGGCAAATTGCCGGTCGGGGGGAATCACATGGCTAATACACTGATAAAACATTATAACTCGTTGCACGACTTATTGGATAAGACCCGTTTTGCCGATGGTATGGCGCCGCTGTTGCTGAGGCTCTATCTGGCTCCGATCATGATGCAGGCGGGTTATAACAAGCTGTCTCATTTTGAAGATACAGCGGCCTGGTTCGGTAATGCTGAATGGGGGCTGGGTTTGCCTATGCCGGAGGTGATGGCTGCACTGGCTGCCGGTACTGAGCTGTTAGGTGGAGCCTTGTTAATCGTAGGTCTCGCTGTGCGCTGGATCTCTATTCCGTTGATGGTGACTATGATTGTTGCTGCTTTGACAGTACATATTGATAACGGTTGGTTGGCAATATCCGATAGCTCCAGCTGGTTGGCGAATGAGCGGGTGATGGAAGCGGGAGAGCGTCTGTCCCGGGCAAAGAGTATTTTACAGGAAAACAGTAATTATGGCTGGATAACCGGGCGCGGGTCGGTGGTTATCCTGAATAACGGAATCGAATTTGCTGCTACCTATTTCATCATGCTGTTCAGTCTTTTCTTTACCGGAGCGGGTCGTTTCTTCAGTGTGGATTACTGGCTGTCGCGATCATATCGTGAGCAAAGCTAGAGTGAAGGTTGTGGATTGTTAGAAAGGTGTTGTTCTCCAGCAACAAACTTTAGCAGCGCTTAGCGCTGCTTTTTTTATGTTTGCAGATGACGTATGAGCCGCTTCTTTTGATGGTTAACTTACCCCTTGTTTACGGCATATTTAACTGGCCGGTCAAAGCTGGATAAAGCTACTGGCTGGTGCTTAATTTTATTCATAGCGTTGATCTGTTGGGTAACCAGAGAGGTTTCATAGAGTGCCCGATTAACTTTGTAGTGGCCGCTGTTATACATCCATTGCAGGATATCTTTGAGATGCCAGGTGTTGCCCTTGCCGGAGTTGATTTTTGCAGGGAACTCCCTGGCTTTTGTAGAACACAAAGCAGTCAATTGGGATTCATTCAGGTTAAGTAGCTGGCATAGTTTTGATTCAGGTATCAGATCCGGAGAGATCCTTTTTATGGAGGCTTCCGGTAGAATCGAGCGGATTTCAGATATTGCGTTAAAGATTACCTGATAAGCTGATTCGCCGCAGCGTGCGAAGCACAGGCTTATCTTTTCGCCACCGACGGTGATAACAGCATCGCTGCAGCAATCATTCTCCTGGAAACGGGAACTGATATCGTTCATATAACCGGGCAGGCTTAAGTGGAGCGAAGACTTATAGCGTTCCATGCTTGGCTTCCTGTCATCATCCATAAAAGGTGAGGCAAGGATAACCTGGCAGAAAGGTAGGACAGATAATCAGAAAGTTGGGGGGACTGACTTCCTGTCATTCTTCGATACCCGGCGATCCTTGCCTCGGGGGAAGGTCTAACTTAGATTTCCGGGTTCTATATGTCAAGCTATGACAGATTGTTTTATTGTCAGATATTGAAAAACGACCTGATCAGAGGCTCTGATCAAGTAACTTTTCACTGGCCTGCGGGGTGTCTGAATCAGGCTGCTGTTGCTGTATTTTTCGCACCAGATCATCGAGCAAAAATTGACAAACTTTACCGGTGGTCAGCGCTTCACTAATGAAACGACGCAGATCCATAGGTTCAGAGGGGCTGATCGCCTGTTGTTGTTCCAGGCATTGAAGGTAGTTTTCGGCTTCCTGGCCCAGCTCTTCGGCTTGCAGATTAAGCGAGTCGAACATCTGTTGTAACAGCGTCGGATCGAAGCGATCCAGGAATTGCTGAAGCTCTTCAATACTGATCTGCGGTGGCTGGGTATCATCCGGTTCGGGCTGGTCGGCAGTGGCCTGTAGCGGTAGTGAACAGCCCAGGCAAAGTAGTGTAGCTATAAGTGTTTTTACAAATGTATATGGCATAGAAAATAGCTCTTTATAAATTGTCTGCCAGTGTAATGGTAGTCACCCGAATATGATCTGAACAGACCTGCCAGCGAACATTCAGGTCGTGCAGTCGCGCGCCGTATTACCGGTTGCTATTTTAACTCTTATGATAGACGGTCGGGCTTCATTCAGTCACCTCTTTATGCATCGTCTGAGAGAGTGATCGTAGTCACATAAATATGGTCTGAGCAGACCTGCCAGCGAATATTCAGGTCGTGCAGTCTCACGCCATACTCCCGGTCACTGATCTTTCCTTTATGGTAGGCGGGACGGGGATCGCACTGCAGCACTTCATCAATTTGCAGGTCAAGGGGCAGAGCTAAGCGTTGCATATGTTGCTGTAGTGACTGCTGCGCCTGTGTACTGTACTGCAGGGGAAGCTCCAAACGCTCGATGCCTGTTGCCAGCTCAAATTCGGCTTCTGGCAGAATATCAGCGTAGGGCAGGTAGGGTTTTATATCGATAATCGGGGTCTGGTCCAGCAGGTCGGCACCGCTGACATCGAGCAATACTTTGCCATTATCAAATCGGATAGCCTCTAGTTTTACCGGTGATAAACCTACCGGGTTAGGTCGGAACGGTGAGCGGGACGCGAATACTCCAAGTCGGTCATTACCGCCTAAACGTGGTGGCCTGACCGTCGGCGACCAGCCTTTATCAACGCAAGCGCTGAATATGAAGAGCAACCATATATGGCTGCATTGTTCTAATCCGCGTACGGCTTCGCGGTTATCATAGGGGGCTGATAATTCAATGGTGGCGGTCATAGAACTGGCCAGACCGGGCTGACGCGGGATACCGAATTTTTCTTTAAAGCCGCTGTGGATAATACCGATCGGCTGGATCGTTAACGCGTCACTACTCATAGTCTGACTTAATCTTATGGCTTGATTTTCTGATGTGGAATATCAGGTATCTATTAAAAACCGCGTGGATAATGCCTGGCGGGCAGGTTATTTACGCGTCACGACTCATCCACTGATTTGATGCTTTGACCTAATCTTCTGACTTGTAGCCAGGCATAATCTGTGGTGCCAGGGTGCTGAATATGCTGTTTTTTTCAGACTCGCTCAGCCTCAGCTGATTTAGCCCTTTATGAAGTCCGTTGAGCACATCCTGTTGCTGGCCCTGATCGCCGCTGTTGGCTATTCTACTCAGTTCCATACCCAGAATCATGTTGGTCTGTTCCGGTGATTGGGCATATTCCGGGTTTTCTCCCCGTACCTTAATCGCATGGCCGATAAACTCACGGGTTAGCTGGCAGGCACGGTTTTCCAGGTTGTTTTCAGTCATGATTCTGCTCGGTCTTCTTTAAATGGGTGACGGCGATATTGTGCGTGTTCCTGGGCAGTATGGCCAGCGCCTATATTATTCAGCAATTGCCTTTCGTGGCTGCTCGGGAGGCTTTCCCGAGCTGTTATCCCCGGCATCAGAGACTTCATCGATAGCGTCGGACTCGGCTTCGGTCATTTTCTCATTATCCGTTTCGCTAAGTTTATTGCTGTGCTTATGCTCGGTGTGTATGGGTTCGCGGTGTTCAATCGGACTCAGGCTACTCCAGTAGCGGCTGCTTTTTTCGGCTTGTTCCGCCAGACGGTGAATATGGCTTAGCGAATCCAACAGATCGGTACCCTCTTTTGGCGAGAGGCGGGATTCGATCATTGCATCCAGTATATGCTGTTTGATCTTTTGGTATTTTTTTTCCAGCTTGTGCAGCAATGTCCGACTGTTGGCGGAAGAGAGGTCGACCTCATCATCGATGATAGTTGCATTGAGCATCTTGTTAGTGATTTTTTTCAGGTTGTAGATATCCCGCTGAGTGTTACTGTCAGTCACCTGTGAAAAGCGTTCGCTGTACATGACAATCAGGCCTGATAGCCGGGCAATTTCGTTATGGTAACGAGCTACCCGCATCGCAGAAGGAAGAATCTCGGCTGATTCTTCGCTCAGGTTCTGTTGTGCCAGTTTCTGGTTAAAGCTGCCGATCTTAGTGATCAGTTTATTGATACAAACAATCTGGGCCTGAATATGGCTCCGGTCGTTAGCTTCGGCGCTGAGTGCTTCTTTGGCCAGCGTACCGGACATGCGACTGACCCGGGCCAGCTCCCGGGTCATGGCATCAATTGCCAAAGGTGGAGTCTCGAGAATGTTTTTATCCAGATAGACCGGTTTGGCGGCATCGGCTTCAGCGGTTCTGAAGCGGCGATTGAGGAACTTCTCCATTGGCGTGGTGAGGGGCCACATTAGCAGCACGCCCAGCAGGTTAAACAAGGTATGGAACAGGGCCAGAAGTATCACCATGTCAAAAATATCAGTCAGGCCGGAGCTGTTAATTACACCGGACAGTGTCATTAGTAAGACCAGCCCTACCAGTCCTGTTATCAGATTGAATATAACGTGGGCGCAAGCGATACGTTTGGCATTGGATGTAGCGCCAATAACCGAGAGTGCTGCGGTGGATGTAGTACCGAGGTTCGCGCCGATTACCAGGGCTCCGGCGGCTGTAAGCGGAATTGCTCCGGCCGCGGCTAAAGACAGGGTGATCGCCATAGCTGCGCTGGAAGACTGGATCAGTACTGTCAGAGTGAAACCTGCCAGCATGAAGAGTGCCAGGCCGACAGAGGTTGTTCCAACCTCCTGCAATGGAAAAGCATTCTCAAGGCCAATGAATGTGTCTTTGAGAAATGACAGGCCAATAAAAAACAGGCCGAAGCCGGTCATGGCGGTACCAAAATGGGCCTGTCTCCGGTCACCTCCTACCAGCCGTATAAGCATTCCCAGGCCGATCATGGGCAGGGCGAATATGCTGATTCTGAAATTAAAGCCGATGGTCGCAACCAGCCAGCCGGTCATCGTGGTGCCGATATTGCAGCCATAGATCACCGCGATGGATTGGCCGAGGTTGAGTAAGCCGGCATTGACGAAGCCGATTGTAGCAATAGTGACGGCTGTAGAAGACTGCACCAGCGCGGTAATCAGGGTCCCGGAGGCTAACCCCCGTAAGCGAGATTTAGTCGCGGCCTGTAAGGCTTTTCTGAGGCTTTGTCCGGCTGCGCTTTTCAGACCGTTGGTCATCATTTGCATACCGAGAAGAAAGAGGCCAAGGCCTCCGATAAGATCGCCAATATTGGATAGATCCATTAGGGCTCACTCCTTGGCACAGTCATTTTGATGGCGGATGCTGTGCGACTAGATAGCTATGAAAGAGGCGCATAAAAGTGCAGAAACAGTGTGTAACCCTGCCGGGTGTTATCGCAGGGATCGCCTGTATAAGCCTCACGGAAACATAAGAGACCTATTTAAAAGCGCCTAACCTATTAATCAGCTGTATAACCTATAAATCGGCTGCAGTACTTAAAAGTTAATACTCTTTTGGTGTTCGGGCAAGGGCCCATATATCAACCCGGTCGCAACCGGCCCGCTTCAGTGTTCTGGCTATTTCGTTTGCAGTGGTGCCGGTAGTGACAACATCATCGATTACCGCAACGTGTTTCGGTGGTGCTTGCCTGCAGCTAAAACTATTCCGCAGATTACGTTGCCGCTGAGCGGCATCAAGCTGTATTTGATGCTCAGTGTCAGTGTTTTTTTCCAGAAGGTAGTAATTGCTGGGTATGCCCGTGTGATGGCTCAGACATCGGCTGATGATCGCCGCCTGATTGAACTGGCGCTGTAGCAGACGTTGCCTGTGCATCGGCACCGGGATAAGTAGGTCCGGTCTGGTAGAAATATCCAGACGGGCTAATAAAAGCTGCGTTAACAGGTTGAGGTAATGCACTTTATTATTAAATTTAGCCTGCATGATCATCAGATTAATCGGAAATTGATACGAGAAGGCTGCGCTGACTTTATCGTAAGCGTATGATTTTTTTAGACACTGGGCGCAAATCAAATTACGGGCATCGCTGCTTGTTGCGGACAGAGCCAGGGGTAGAGAGCAGCGTTGGCAGCTCTGCTTCAGCCAGGGCAGGTCGTTTCTACAACCAGAGCAGATAGGCAGAGAGTTTCGATGGTTTTGAGAGCAGAGTAAGCATTTGTTGAGCTGGCTAAACAATAACCAGTAGTTCTTGTTTTGGAAAAACATAGTTGACAGTTCCTTCTGTCGCTTTATCATTAACCGTTAGCCAAATAGGCGAGTCTCAAACACTCTAAACTGGTTGTAAACACTCGCCGAACACCTTAGATCACAGGATTTTGACCACGATGCCACAGACTATTACAGCGATCAGACATGACTGGAGCGAAGCGGAAGTTCGCGCTCTGTTTGAACTGCCTTTCAACGATCTCATGTTCCAGGCTCAGACTGTGCATCGGCAGCACTTCAACCCTAATGAGGTACAGGTTAGTACACTGCTATCGATCAAGACAGGCGCCTGTCCTGAAGACTGTAAATATTGCCCGCAAAGCGGTCACTACAATACAGGGCTTGAAAAAGAGCGCCTGATGCAGGTCGAAGCGGTACTGGAGAAAGCGAAAAAGGCCAAAGAGACGGGTTCTACCCGGTTCTGTATGGGGGCTGCCTGGAAGCATCCGGCCGATAAGGATATGCCTTATGTGGTTGAGATGGTCAAAGGGGTTAAAGAGCTGGGTCTGGAAACCTGCATGACGTTAGGCATGTTAGATGAGGATAAAGCAGGTCAGTTGGCTGATGCGGGTCTGGATTATTACAACCATAATCTCGATACCTCACCGGAATTCTACGACAAGATTATTACTACCCGTACCTATCAGGATCGCCTGGATACGCTGCACAATGTACGCGAGTCCGGCATGAAGATCTGCAGTGGCGGTATTTTAGGTATGGGTGAGACGGCAACTGACCGTATCGGTTTGCTGCGTCAACTGGCTAATATGCCGAAGCATCCCGAGAGTGTGCCTATCAATATGCTGGTTAAGGTTGCCGGTACGCCGATGGAAAATGTCGAAGACCTGGATCATCTGGACTTCGTTCGTAATATCGCAGTTGCCCGTATCATGATGCCGCAGTCCCATGTTCGTCTTTCCGCTGGCCGTGAAAGCATGAGCGATGAGATGCAGGCGATGACCTTTATGGCTGGCGCTAACTCTATCTTCTACGGTGAATGTCTGTTGACTACGCCGAATCCTGGCACCCACCGGGATCTGCAGCTGTTCAAGCGTCTGGGGATCAATCCTGAACAACGTATCTCTGAAGCAGATGATACTCAGGAGCAGGCGATCCTGAGTGATCTGCAGAAGCAGCAGGATAGCGGTCACTTCTACGAAGCTTAATCTTTATTGGCGGATCGCTACGGCGGTCTGCCACCACAGGGATCTTAACCGATGTCTTTTGATCAGCTAGGTGCAGAGCTTGCAGAACGTAAGCAGCAATCTTTGTATCGTCAGCGCCGTATCCTGCAGAGTCCGCAAGCGCCCTTAGTACAGGTCGATGGTAAAACCTACCTGGCGTTTTGCTCCAATGATTATCTGGGTTTAGCCAATCATCCTGATGTTATTGCCGCGCTGAAACAAGGTGCCGATAAATATGGCGTAGGCGGTGGTGCTTCTCATCTGGTGAACGGTCATAGCCAGGCGCATCACCAGCTTGAGGAAGAGCTGGCTGAATTCACCGGTCGGCCCAAAGCGTTACTCTTTTCTACCGGCTATATGGCCAATATCGGCGCTATTAATGCACTGCTGGATAAACGTGATGGCGTATTTCAGGACCGGGTAAATCACGCTTCCCTGCTCGATGCCGGACTGCTCAGCGGTGCCCGTTTTCAACGCTACCTGCATAACGATGCGGATAACCTTAATACCCGGCTGCAACGTACTGAAGCCCGGCGCAAGCTGGTGGTCACGGACGGTGTGTTCAGTATGGATGGTGATCTGGCTGAACTGCCGGCTATCTGCTCAACTGCCGCAGACCACAAAGCCTGGGTGATGGTCGATGATGCCCATGGGATCGGTTGCATTGGCCGACAAGGGCGGGGAACTGCAGATCATTTTAATATGGGATCTGATCAGGTTCAGGTGCTAATGGGAACATTAGGTAAAGCCTTTGGTACCGCCGGTGCTTTTGTAGCCGGCTCCGAAGAGCTGATTGAAACTCTGGTGCAACACGCCCGTACCTATATTTATACCACCAGTATGCCGCCAGCAGTGGCCGAAGCGACCCGGGCCAGCCTTAAGTTAGTGCAACAGGATGAATGGCGTCGGGATAAGTTGAATCAGCTGATTAAACGGTTCCGTGCCGGCTGTGAACAGCTGGGACTGGAGTTGATGGATTCACCGACGCCGATTCAACCGATCATGGTTGGTGAAGCAGATAAAGCGATGCAGATGAGTGCTGCCCTGGAAAAACAGGGGATATTTATCGGGGCGATCAGACCGCCGACGGTACCGCAAGGGGCTGCCCGGTTGCGGGTAACCCTGAGTGCAAGTCACAGTGAAGAGCAATTGGATCGCCTTCTCGATGCACTTGATAAAGTGCAACAGGAGAGTGTGGTATGAGTTTGTACTCCGCGCACTATGGTAATGCCGATGGCACACCACTGGTACTGTTGCATGGCTGGGGAATGCACAGTGGTGTCTGGCAACCGTTGCTGGAACAACTGTCGGACTATTCGATCACCCTGATTGATCTGCCGGGGCTGGGGCGCAGTGCTGCCGCAGTGCCTGAGCCCTATACTCTGGATGCCGTCTCTGAATTGCTGGCTGAAGTCGCACCTGAACAAGCTGCCTGGCTGGGTTGGTCACTTGGTGGCATAGTAGCAATGGCGTTTGCAGACCGCTATCCACAGCGGGTCAGTAAGCTGGTTACCCTGGCTAGCAGTCCTTGTTTCGTACAGCGGGGTGACTGGACTGCCGGGATGGATAGACAGACCTTTAATGAATTTGAAGCGGCCGTGGCTGATAACCCGGCTAAGACTCTGCAGCGTTTTAATATGTTGCAGGTGCAAGGTAGCGCAACCGCCCGAGCGGATCTTAAACAACTCAAAGCAGTGCTGGCTGAGACAGAGATGCCTCATGTTCATGGTTTGTTGAATAGCCTGGCGCTGTTGCAGGATGATTACCGCGATCTGTTTGCCGAAGTTGAACACCCTGCTCTGCATATACTGTGTCAGCTTGATACATTGGCCCCGGCGGACATTGCCAGCCAGCTCACAGGGATCTGTCCGCAGGCGGAAACAGCGGTGCTGCCTGGGCAATCCCATGTGCCTTTTATTTCAAGCGCTGAACAGCTGGCCAGTGTTGTGGATAACTGGATATGAGTATGTCGTCTGCCGGTTCTCATGGTGTCACACAGTTCGCTAAGGCCGATATAGCTGATTCATTCAGCCGTGCTGCTGTAAGTTACGATGCGGTGGCGGAGCTACAACGAAGTGTAGGTACAGAGCTGCTGCGACAGCTACCAGACGATAATGTCGGGGTGGTGCTTGATCTTGGTTGTGGCACCGGTTTTTTTGGTCCACAGCTGAACCGGACATTACAGCCTGATCATCTTATATCGCTGGATCTGGCCCAGGGGATGCTGCAGTTTGCCCGTACCAACCGGGCTACTGAAAATGGCAGTTGGTTATGTGCCGATGCTGAAGCGCTGCCGCTGGCAGATAGCTCGGTTGATCTGATCTTCTCCAGTCTGGCCATCCAATGGTGTGAAAATTTACCGGCCCTGTTTTCCGAGGCTGCGCGGGTATTGCGTCCTGGTGGACGTTTTCTATTTTCTACCCTGGGCCCGGATACGCTCAATGAGTTACGCAGCGCGTGGTCCAGTGTCGATCAATATCAGCACGTGAATCGTTTTATAAGTCATTCGACTTTGTCAGAGTCAGCCGGGAATTATTTTGCTCAGGTCGCTGTGGCCGAACAGCGTCAGGTACTGCTGTATGATGAAGTACGAGGCCTGACAAACGAGCTAAAAGGTATTGGTGCGCACAATATTAGCCATGACCGCCAGGGTGGGCTGACCGGTAAGGCGCGTATTACTGCTTTTAAGCAGGCTTATGAAAAGTTTCGTGGTGATGACGGTAAGTTGCCAGCCACATATCAGGTTTTTTACGGGGAATTGATTAATGGCTAGGAACGCAATCTTTGTTGCAGGAACCGATACCGATGTCGGTAAAACGTTAGTCGCCGCAGGGTTACTACAGGCAGCCAATAACCGTGGATTAAAGACTGTGGCTGTTAAGCCGGTCGCAGCTGGTTGCGAGCAGACTGAAGATGGATTACGCAACGCCGATGCATTGTTGTTACAACAAACCGCATCACTGAAGATAAGCTATGAACAGGTTAACCCGATAGCGCTGGAGCCGGCGATAGCTCCTCATATAGCCGCACAGCAATTGGGACGCAGGCTGGATGCTGACCGGATGGCTGCGTTGTGTCGCGGTGTGATGATGCAACCTGCCGATCTGGTGGTGATAGAAGGCGCCGGAGGCTGGCGGGTTCCGCTAAACAGTCGGCAGACACTGGCTGATCTGCCCAAACAGCTTAAAGTACCGGTGGTATTAGTGATCGGTATGAAATTAGGTTGTATCAGTCATGCCTTGCTGACGGTGGAAGCTATCGTCAAAGATGGTTTGCGACTGGCAGGCTGGGTGGCAAATCGGATTGATCCTGATATGAGCTGCTATCAGGAAAACCTTGATACCCTGAAAGGGATGTTGTCAGCACCTTTGTTGGGCGAGATTCCCGTACTTAATGACACGTCGCCAAAAACAGTTGCTGACTACCTGGATATAGATCCCATAGTGGGATGTTCATAAAATGACCACCGGCTCTGGCTGGGCTATACTGCGCTGAGAATAAATACGAGTTACTGTGCTTGGTCTGCTGTTTGTACTTTGTTTGTACTTTGTTTGTACTTTAAGTTCAAAGGCTTAGGTTTGAATACTTAGCTAAAGACTTAGTCATGGCATCGTCCTTTTTTGAGGTGTGATTATGAACGTTACATCAGCACTGAGTAGCGGTCTGCTGGGGCTTAACCGAGGCCTTGACGGCGTCCAGAAAGCGGCCAGCGATATCGCGGGGTCGGGTAAATCCGATACCCCGGAGCAGGCTACCGGCAAGGATGTTAACCAAGCGTTGACCGAGCTGGTGGTAGAAAAGAATGCGGTGGCAGCCTCTGCGAAAGTGGTGCAGTCTGCTGAAGAAACCCTGGGTACATTGATCGATACCCGAGCCTGATTCAATTCAGGTGTAATCGGGATAAGTCATAGCAGGAGGTGGTATTGATGCAGTTACAGACAGCTGTCAATTCACTGGCTGTTAATACCTATCAGTCACTTTCATCCGCCAGCGTTAATCAGCCTGCGGTCACAGGAACCGTTGCACCTTCGGCTCCATCCCCTGAAAAAGTACAATCCGCTCCACCTCCATTGATCGTGCCTGCCAATAGCGCTGGCGCAGAACTTAATGGGCACTCTGAAGATCGTCAGCGATTCAATAAAGATTCCCTTACTGAACGTAGCAATGATAAGCCGCCGGAACTGTCAGTTAGTGATGAAGAGCTGCGCCTCATTCGGGAGCTGGCTGCCCTCGATCGTGAGGTGCGCCAAAAAGAAATTAGCGATTCGGCTGTAAGCGCTGGGCAAACAAATGCTAGCGGTCTGGAATATGAGCGTGGCCCGGATGGGCGTAGCTATGTGATCGGGGGGGAGGTGAGTATTGATACTTCTGCCGTGCCTGATGATCCTGAAGCGGTACTGGAAAAAACAGAATTGATTCTGAGGGCAGCACAGGCAGTAGCAGAGCCTTCGTCGCAAGATCGAGCGGCAGCCGACCGGGCCGTTGCCCTGGGAGATGAGGCGAGAGCAGCGCTTAACAAAACAGAGTCTGGCCGTCAGGATTCTGAAGCCCAGGAAGCTGATGCAGCCCGAAATGATGCAGCAGAGTTGCGTGAAGCGCTGCGCTCAGAAAAGCAGCAGCGACAGTTTGAAGAACAGTTGCAGCGTAAAGAGGTGCTGGCGGAAAAACTGCAGGACTTTAATCAACAGCTTGAAGAGGTGAATCAGAGGTTTGCCGAAATCAACCAGCTTATGATTGATGCCGGCGTCTTCAAGAAGTTATTTCCTGAAGGAACGGTTTTCGATCAAATAGTTTAAGGGCCGTAGCTAGACCGCCGCTACGCGGCTCGCTAGAACGTGACGCAAGCGTCACTGCTAGTGGCTAGAATAATCAAAAGCAAAAAGCAAAAAGCAAAAAGCAAAAAGCAAAAAGCAGGAAAGTCAGTCTCTTCACTTTTAATTTTAAAACTAAGCGCTAGCTTACGAAGCAGGTTTCCCTCTGTGTAAATTAAGAAGGCTTCTTCTAGCCACTAGCAGCAAAGCTTGCTTTGCGATCTAGCAAGTCGCGAGGCGACGTTCTAGCTACTGTTTTTTCACTTCTGCAGGTATTTCAAAACCATCTTAGTAAAGATTGCTGCCTTTTCAGCGTGGGGCCAGTGGCCGGCGTCCTGAATCATGCGGTAGTCCGCCTGGGGAAATAGCTTAAGCAGCGGTTTCCTGTAATCGGCGGTCAGGTAATCGGAGTTTTCACCTTTGATGAATAGCACCGGGGCCTGATAAGCTGGACCTTCGGGGGCTGCGCTGATGTTATCGTAGCAGGCTTCCAGAACGGGCAGGTTCATGCGCCAGGCGAAGGCTTTCTGTTCGTCACGGTAAAGGTTCTTAAGCAGGAACTGGCGTACCGCCATTTCCGGAATAAACAGGCTTAGTTGCTGATCGGCATCGTTACGGGACTTCAGCGTACCGAGGTCTACAGCATTGAGACCGCGCAGCACATCCTGATGGTGGTGTGGGTATTGTACCGGTGCGATATCGACAATAATCAGCTTGTCGATCCGTTGTGGGTTATTCAGCGCCAGCTGCATCGCTGCTTTACCACCCATTGAGTGACCAATAATGCTGGTGCTACTCAGGCAATGATCGTCCATCAGCTGGATGATATCTTCAGCCATCTCTGGATAACTGATGGTGTCATTATGGGGAGAGCGGCCGTGGTTACGCATATCCACCGCATAGACCGTGAAATGTTCAGCTAAAGCTTTGATCTGCCCCCCCCAGTTTTCCAGGGTGCCAAACAGACCGTGCATAATGATCAGGGGCTTACCGTTACCCAGGATCTGAACATTCAGTTTCATCTGTCTCTCCGATGTTGGTTTGTTAATGAATATTAGTTCATCGCATAAAAAAGCCGATGCAGTGAGTAAACGCTGTATCGGCTTTATATTACTGAGAGTAAGTATTTACTCTTACAGGATTTCCAGCAGTTCTACGTCGAATACCAGAGTGGCAAACGGCGGGATACCACCTGGAGAACCTTGCTCACCGTAAGCCAGCTGGTATGGCACGGTCAGACGCCATTTAGCGCCTTTAGTCATCAGCTGCAGAGCTTCAGTCCAGCCAGCGATTACGCCGCCAACAGGGAATTCAGCTGGCTGACCACGGTCATAGGAGCTGTCGAATACTTTACCGTCTGGGAAAGTACCGTGGTAGTGAGTGCGAACAGTCGACTCAGGAGTCGGGTTTGCAGCGCCTTCTTCACCGGCGGTCAGGATTTCGTACTGCAGACCGGAATCGGTAACAAATACTTCTTCACGCTGGGCGTTCTTATCCAGGAACAGCTGGCCTTCAGCCGCTGCTTCCTTCGCTGCTGCTTCAGCTTGCGCTTGCAGGCGAGACTGAATCTCGTTAAATGCTTCCTGGATCTTTTCAGCTTCGATGCTCAGTTCGTCACCGGCAAAGGCTTGTTTGATACCTGCTACAACAGCGTCAAGCTCAACGCCTTCGAAGCTTTGGTTGGCAACGTGGTCGCCCATCTGACGGCCGATACCGTAGCTGGCGATCTGTTCAATCGTTTCAAGTTTTAGTTCAGACATGATTCTCAGTCGATTCGGTTTTTAAAGAAGGCGAAGCCTAGCATATTTGACAGGCTTTTTCTCACCTACAATTTCTCATCTACAAACAGTAACGGATCAACACGGGTGTTGTTCAGGCTGACGCTCCAGTGCAGGTGGGGGCCGGTTACCCGGCCGGTCTTGCCTATAGCACCAATACTATCGCCGGTCTGGACAATGTCGCCTGGCTTAACGTCGGTACGGCTCATATGGCAGTACATAGTGGTCAGGCCATGACCATGGTCGATAATGACAGTGTTGCCGTTAAAAAAGTAATCGCCGACGGCAACTACAGTGCCTGTTGCCGGTGCTTTGATTGCGCCGCCCTGACCGCCGGCTATATCCAGCCCGCTATGTGGGTTGCGGGGCTGGTCGTTAAAAAATCGCTTCAGGCCAAAGGGGCTGCTGAAGCGGCCCTCGGCAGGCAGGTTAAATTTCAGGGTTGCCAGGTCCGGTGACGACCAGTGGGTAAACGCGGCGGTCATCTCATTTTTTTCACGTTTATAGCGGGCCAGATCCTGCTTGTTGGGGTTGACGTGACGCTTATTGGTTACCGTCAGGCGCTGTTCTTTGTAGGCTTTATCCTGAACACGGAAGGGGAAGCGAACACCGTCGGCTTTCATCAATTGTTCTTTATCCGGCTTAGCTGACAAGGGGATGCCAACGATAGCCAGCCATGGCGACTGGCCCTGAAAGTCTGTGTTGGTGCTGGGTATAACCATTACCCTGTTGCCCCGGTACCAGGCTGAGGGTGCGGTGGTTGTATTTAGTCCGGTGAGTGGCATCAGCGAAATGCCGCCCGGTACCCGGGATTCTTCAGGTAGCTCCATGGCGGTTGCGCTGTAACTTAAGGTTAGAGTGCTTAGGGCTAAAGTTAGGGCGGCTAAAACTGTGCGCATCGGAAAACTCCTTAATCCGTTTCTGTGGCGATAACCTGGCTGCGAATACGGCCATTATGCAGACGGGTGGTTATTTCCTGTCGGGGCTGTATAAGGCCGATATCATGGATAACTTTACCTTCAGCATCCTGAACGATGGCATAACCCCGTTCCAGGGTTGCCAGCGGGCTGACGCTGTTAAGCTTGCCGGCCAGCGCTTTCAGGTTGAGTCGGTGTCTTTCCATCAGACGGCCGGTCTGCTGCTGCAAGCGGTGTTGCAGCTCTTCAACTCGAAGCTGGTATAGCGCAATTTGCTGTTCAGGTACTGCACGCTGATAGCGGAATTGAACGGTTTGAAAACGATCTTGCAGATGACTCAGTTTGAGTTGTATCGCACGCTGCAGTCTTATTTCAAGCTCATCCAGCTTTTGTGCGCGCTCAGCGAGCCTGTCTCCCGGGTGCTTGAGCCGTGAACTGGTCCATTCTAACTGCTGTTTTCGTTGCGCCAGGGAGCGCTGCAGTGCCAGCACCAGCCGTTGCTGTAGTTGCTGAATACGCTGCAGGATCTGTTGCTGATCCGGGCTGATCAGTTCGGCTGCGGCTGAGGGGGTCGGTGCTCTCAGGTCGGCAACGAAATCAGCAATGGAGACATCGACTTCATGGCCGACAGCGCTGATGACCGGAATTGCACTCTGGAAAATGCTGCGGGCAACGATCTCTTCGTTAAACGACCAGAGATCCTCCAGTGAACCACCTCCACGGCCAACAATCAGAACATCGCACTGGCCTTGATGGTTTGCTATCTGAATCGCATTCGCAATCTGTTCCGCAGCACCTGTTCCCTGCACTGCTGTCGGGAAGATCGTTACCGGCAGAGAAGGAAAGCGACGTTTTAATACCGTCAGGATGTCGTGTACGGCTGCGCCTGTTGGTGAAGTGATGACGCCCAGGTGTTGCGGATGTTGTGGGATTGGTTTTTTAAACGCCGAATCAAACAAGCCCTGCTGCTCTAGTTTGATTTTCAGCGCTTCATAGGCCTGTTGCAAAGAACCAGTGCCGCTCTCTTCCATATAGTCACAGATCAGCTGGTAATCACCCCGTCCGGGGTAGAGGCTGACCTTGGCCCGGACCATTACCTGATCGCCATTCTTTGGCTGGTATTTGAGGTACTGACAACGACTTCGGAACATCGCGCAGCGCACCTGTGCGCCGCTGTCTTTGAGGGTGAAATACCAGTGACCCGAACTGGGTCTGACAAAGTTGGAAAGCTCTCCCTCGACCTGAATAGTGAGGAATGAACTTTCCAGCAAAGACTTGACCTGGCGGTTAAGTTCTGTGACGGATAGGGCCTGGTTTTTAGGGGGATTATTTGCCTGCATAAGCGGCATCTTAAACTAACCGGCCAGTGGTTTGTAATCTGCTATCAGGATAATTGTGAAAATGGTTGAAATTCGCTGTAAAGGGTCGCTTTTTGATTGTCCAAACTACTACAAAAGGCTATAATCCCGCGTCTTATTTTTTCTAGACTACAGGCAAGCTCTTACTATGTTGCGAATCGCTGAAGAAGCACTCACTTTTGACGATGTTCTGTTGGTACCGGGTTACTCCGAGGTTCTGCCAAAGGATGTATCGCTGAAGAGCCGCTTGACTAAGGGAATTGAACTGAACATTCCTCTGGTTTCGGCTGCAATGGATACTGTGACAGAGTCCCGTCTGGCTATTGCCATGGCGCAGGAAGGCGGTATCGGTATCATCCATAAAAACCTGACTATCGAGCAACAGGCAGCAGAGGTGCTGGCTGTTAAGAAATACGAAGCAGGTGTGGTAAGTGATCCGGTTACTTGTAGCTCTGATATGTCTGTTGGCGAGCTGAATCAGCTGGCTGCACGTCTTGGTTTTTCAGGTTTCCCTGTTATCGATAATGGTGAGCTGGTTGGTATCGTTACCGGCCGTGACGCCCGTTTCGAAAAGAAGCTGGACGCTACCGTCGCTTCGATTATGACGCCTAAAGATCGCCTGGTTACCGTTGAGGAAGGCGCCGATCCGGATGATGTGCGTAATTTGCTGCGTCGGCACCGTATCGAAAAAATTCTGGTAGTCGGTGATAACGATACCTTGCGCGGTATGATGACCGTAAAAGATATGAACAAGGCGCAGACTCACCCGAATGCCGCAAAAGATGAAAAAGGTTGCCTGATCGTTGGTGCCGCTGTCGGTACTGGTCCTGAAACCGCTGATCGTGTCGATGCACTGGTTAAGGCTGGCGTTGACGTGATCATTGTAGATACCGCTCACGGTCACTCTAAAGGTGTTATTGATCGTGTTGCCTGGGTCAAGCAGACTTACCCACAGGTACAGGTAATCGGCGGTAATATTGCAACTGCCGATGCCGCTATCGCTCTGGCTGAAGCCGGTGCTGATGGCGTTAAGGTCGGTATCGGTCCTGGGTCTATCTGTACTACCCGTATCGTAGCCGGTGTTGGTGTACCTCAGATCAGTGCTGTTGCTAATGTCTCTGCGGCGCTGGAAAAATACGGCGTGCCTTGTATTGCCGATGGCGGTGTACGTTTCTCCGGTGACCTGTCCAAGGCGGTTGTTGCTGGTGCTTCTGCGGTAATGATCGGCTCCATGCTGGCGGGTACCGATGAGGCGCCGGGTGATGTTGAGCTGTTCCAGGGACGTGCCTATAAGTCATACCGTGGTATGGGCTCTCTGGGTGCGATGGCGCAGAGCACTGGTTCTTCTGACCGTTACTTCCAGGATGCGACTCAGGGCGCTGAAAAGCTTGTACCTGAAGGTATCGAGGGTCGCGTTGCCTGTAAAGGTCCGATGTCGGGTGTGGTACATCAACTGGTTGGTGGCCTGCGAGCTTCCATGGGCTATACCGGTAGCAGCGATATTACGATGATGCGTACGGTGCCACAGTTTGTTCGTATTACCAGTGCGGGTATGGCTGAAAGCCACGTACACGATGTAAGCATTACTAAAGAGGCGCCAAACTACCGCGTTGGTTAGGCGACTCAAAGCAAGTAAAACAGGTGGGATGGCTTCGGCCCTCCCACTTTTTCTTTTTTAACAACTACTGAAAGCGGTCTTTAATTGTTCGCTCAAGGTAGAGATTCCTTTGGAGTCATTACGATGTCACAAGATATTCATGCTCAACGAGTTCTGATTCTGGACTTCGGTTCTCAGTACACTCAGCTGATTGCGCGTCGCGTTCGGGAGATCGGTGTTTACTGCGAAATCCATGCCTATGATATGGATGAAGCGGCGATCCGCGAATTTAACCCTAAGGGTATTATCCTGGCCGGTGGCCCGGAGTCTGTTACTGAGGGTGATTCTCCTCGTGCGTCACAGGTTGTATTTGACCTGGAAGTGCCGTTACTGGGTATTTGCTACGGCATGCAAACCATGGCGGAGCAGCTCGGCGGTAGTGTAGTTACTTCCGATAAGCGTGAGTTTGGTTACGCCAAGGTTCGTCTGGAAGATAGCCCTAGCCGTTTGCTGGAAGGAATTGAGGATCATATCGCCAACAACGGTTCGCTGTTGCTGGATGTCTGGATGAGTCATGGCGATAAGGTCGGAGACCTGCCGGAAGGTTTTGGTGTGATTGCCAGTACTGAAAGCGCTCCGGTTGCAGCGATGTGCCATCCGGGTAAGAATTATTACGGTTTGCAGTTCCATCCTGAAGTAACTCATACCAAGCAGGGTGGCCGTATTCTTGAGCGTTTCGTACGCGAGATCTGTGGCTGTGAAGCTTTGTGGAATCCTGCCAATATCATCAGTGATCTGATTGAGAAAGTTCAGCAGCAGGTGGGTAGTCAGAAGGTCCTGCTGGGTCTGTCTGGTGGTGTTGACTCTTCGGTTGTTGCCGCCCTGTTGCATAAGGCGATCGGTGACCAGCTAACCTGCGTGTTTGTTGATAATGGTCTGCTGCGTAAGAACGAAGGTGACCAGGTGATGGACATGTTCGCCAAGAATATGGGCGTTCGAGTAATTCGCTCTGATTCCGAAGATCTTTTCCTGGGTCGTCTGCTGGGTGAAAGTGATCCGGAAGCTAAGCGTAAAATTATCGGTAATACCTTTATCGAAGTGTTCGATGAAGAAGCGACCAGGCTGAAAGATGTTAACTTCCTGGCGCAGGGTACTATCTATCCTGACGTTATCGAGTCCGCTGCTGCGAAGACAGGTAAGGCGCATGTCATTAAGTCACACCACAATGTAGGTGGTCTGCCTGATGATATGAAGATGGATCTGGTTGAGCCGCTGCGTGAGCTGTTCAAAGATGAAGTACGTAAGATCGGTCTGGAGCTGGGTCTGCCATACGATATGGTTTACCGTCATCCGTTCCCTGGTCCGGGTCTGGGCGTGCGAATTCTGGGCGAAGTTAAGAAAGAGTATGCCGATATCCTGCGTGAAGCGGATGCTATCTTTCTGGAAGAGCTGCATGCTGCTGACTGGTATCATAAGACCAGCCAGTCTTTTGCGGTATTCCTGCCGGTTAAATCGGTCGGTGTCGTTGGCGATGGTCGTCGTTATGAATATGTGATCGCACTGCGTGCGGTTGAAACTATCGACTTTATGACAGCGCGCTGGGCGCATCTGCCATATGAACTGTTGGAAACCGTATCTGGTCGTATCATCAATGAGATACCACATGTTTCCCGTGTAACTTATGATGTAAGTTCTAAGCCGCCAGCCACGATTGAGTGGGAATAAGTAGCTTAAGCTAACCACTTTAAAAGCCCGCATCCGCGGGCTTTTTGTTATATTGCGGTGCTATGACTAAACAAACAGATACAGATCAGAAGTGGATGGAGCATGCGCTTGAGTTGGCTGAACGAGCGGCTGCAGTCGGCGAGGTTCCGGTAGGTGCGATAGTCGTGTTAAGCGGTGAGGTGATCGGTGAGGGTTGGAATCAGCCGATATCAGGGCATGACCCAACTGCCCACGCAGAGATTATGGCGTTGCGTGATGCCGCTGCGCGGGTGGAAAATTACCGCCTTGTTGGCGCTACCCTGTATGTCACTATTGAACCCTGCACTATGTGTGCCGGAGCTATTATCCATTCCCGGGTTGCCCGTGTGGTGTTTGGTGCGAGCGAGCCAAAGGCCGGTGCTGTGGTCAGTAATGGGCAGGTGTTTGAACAGCCCTGGATGAACCATCGACTGGAGTGTGAGGGAGGCGTGCTCGCCGACCGCTGTAGCGGTCGGATCAGTGATTTTTTTCGTCAGCGCAGGGCTGAAAAGAAGGCTGCAAAAGCGGCGCGACTGGCCGGTGGCGCCAGGTCGGGTTAAAGCGGTGAGTTGTTGCTATCACTGCTTTTCCGCGCCAATAGTGTACCGTCGCCTTCAGTTCTCAATTTAATCCAGTGGATCAAATCGCTCCACATGCGATTCATATCTTTCTTTTTCGGCATGATTCCGGCGTGTTTCAGCTCGATTGTCATGACTGGAATCTGTTTTACAAACCAGCCATAGTTACCCAGAGAGCCGGGATAGGTTCCCAGTTGCTTAAGCCGTAAAGGGCCGAGCTTGGTCGGTGGTTTGATAGAGCCATCAAAATCAAGGATGCCGTGGGGAGCATGCACAGAGACGATCACATCAGGCTTCAGTTCTTCGATCAGCTGATGTATCGCCTGGCTTTCCGGTTCGCTGAGCGGGCTGGTTCCCGGGTAGTAGCGGGCGCGCTTCCTGGCGTAGGTTTGCCAGTGTTGCAGTGGATCGATCGAGATCTGGGCGGGAATAAAGTTGCGGTTAAGATCAACTTTGTTGGCATTCACCCGGCTGGATCTTTTCTGTAGCAGGCCATCGGGGTTGGTCAGGGGCATAAAGTGCCATTCAAAGATTCCGCTGTGGTGTTCTTTGAGCGTGGTGAGCCACTTAAAGGACACGCTGACACTGGAATATTCATCACCATGGATGCCGCCGAGAAATAGAATTCGGGGTGCGTGGCTGCGGGCGGTGGCCGGGAAGTGTTTTTCCAGCAGCACCTGTTCTTTATTAGAGTAAAAGCGCGGTGCGTCGAAGTCGATTGCTAAGCATTCGCTGGTGGATACGCTGCTGAGTTTGCTGCCGATTGACTGGCACAGGCGATTGATAGCAGTGCGGTCTACTGTGTTGGCTGTCGTCCCGACAGTTGTTTGTTTTTCAGGCTGGGGGTCAGTTGTATTGGTTTGCTGTTGGGGTTGCTCTGAACTGTACTGTTCGAGTGGGTCAGCGGGCTCAGCCATACTGAAACCTGCGCTGGTTAGCATGCATAATATCAAAAGCTGGCGCAGTGTTGTGATGAGCTGGGGCAAGACAGGTACCTGTTAATCGGGATGGCCACGCGGGCATTGAATTGGTTAGGTCGGGTATTTTAATCTGCTTTGCCGGTGATGTGGAGTGTTTAGAGGGGATTAGGTCAGAGAGCGGTTGGGATGCTGTTTATAAGCTCGCTGGCCTGCCTGTTTTGCTCAATGCTTTTACGGCCGGGCATTACGATCTCGCCTTCATTTTCAGCGGGGGATAGCTGATTTTGATTGGCTGTCAGTTGTTCATGTTGTAGTTCCCAATTGAGCAGATCGTAATAGTTGCGGATATTCTTAACGTACAGGACCGGCTCGTAGCCTCTGGCATAACCTCGTTTGACCGTGCTGTAATATTTGCTTTGGGTAAGCAGGGGCAGGAATTGCTTAACGTCATCCCACAGGTCGGGGTTCTTGCCCGCTCTGACAGTCAGGATTCGGGCATCCTCAAGGTGGCCAAAACCGACATTATATGAGGCCAGGGCAAACCAGATCCGGTCAGGCCCCTGAATTCTTTCAGGAATTTTTGCCATTACTTTTTCAAGATAAGCGGCGCCGCCATGAATGCTTTGGATCGGATCTGTACGGTCCTGGATGCCGACCTCTTTAGCGGTGTCTTTGGTCAGCATCATGATACCTTTTACCCCGGTGGGGGAGACTGCAGCAGGATTCCAGTGGGATTCCTGATAGGCGATGGCTGCGAGAAGGCGCCAGTCAATATCGGTATCCTGTTCCGCCATGAGGAAGTACTGTTCCAGTTTACAGAAGCGGTTTTCTTTATCGCGGCGGAAGGTTTCGATGTCGACGTAGCTGAGTCGGTTCTGTCGCGTCAGATACTTTTTCTTCAGGCTGACCAGAAGCTCCTGAGTAGTTGCGCGTTCAAAAAAACGTCGCAGTGCCCGTTGCAGGCTCTGATCATTTTGCTTGACCATCATCCAGGCTACAGGTTCCGGTTTGCTTAAGACCAGGGCTTTGTTAAGGCCTGGGAAATATGACTTCTGCGCATCAAACACCAGATCGTCTGAGATGGTGTAATCAAGTTCTTTGTTATATACGTTCTCGAGTAGCTGGGTCCCGGTCATGGTGCTTGTTTCCTGCCACTTCAGGTCAGGATTGGTTTGTTTCAGGGAGCGTAATAATTCGGCGTGGCTGCTGTTGGCAATGACTTTCAGTTCTTTGCCTTCAAGGTCCGCGATGGTCTTAGGCTTTGGTTGGCCGCGGGTCGTACGATAGATGATAGTCGGAGTACTGTAAGCATAAGGTGGCGAGAAGCGGAATTCCTCTTTGCGCTGTTCCGTCATGCTCAGGCC
This sequence comes from Amphritea sp. HPY, assembly GCF_050870985.1. Classification (NCBI taxonomy): domain Bacteria; kingdom Pseudomonadati; phylum Pseudomonadota; class Gammaproteobacteria; order Oceanospirillales; family Oceanospirillaceae; genus Amphritea; species Amphritea sp. HPY. The sequence continues at coordinate 5,150,397 of NZ_CP194015.1, forward strand.
GGCTGCCGCAATGTGTGCACTGCGATTTCGCAGCAGGTCGAATATCTCGCCGAAAGTGTCGGGGATAATCAGTTCAAGCTCAACACCCAGGTATTCAGCAAAGGCTTTTGCCATTTCATATTCAAAGCCGGCAGGCTGGCCATTATTGTCGATATAGTAGGTTGTTGAAGTGTTTCGGGTAGCCAGACGCAGCACGCCATTTTGTTGAATCGCATCAACCTGGGTGCGAGTGCTTTGGCTGAACATGAATAATGCTGCAAATAGTGACAGCACTATCAGCAGGAAAAGTAGCTCTCTGGCATGAAAAATATTAATTCGCATAAGAATCTTGGGCTTTTTCTGGTAACTAAACCGCTATTTCAGTAAAATTTGCCCTTAATTTTCTCCTACATACTACCTAACAGTTAGGCACACTCAAGAGGCTCGATATTAACATGCTGGTACTGCGTGGAGCGCCCGCTCTTTCTGCTTTTCGTCACGATAAGCTGCTGTCTGTCCTGAAATCAAAAAATGCACAGATCACCGGTGTTTACGGTGAGTTCATGCATTTCGCGGATCTGGAGCAAGCTCTTTCATCCAATGAGCAAGCAACTCTGGAACGAATCCTCCGCTACGGACCTAAAGCTAAAGCGGAAGAGCCTTCAGGTCAATTAATTTTAGTGGTGCCACGTTCTGGTACTATCTCTCCATGGTCCAGTAAGGCAACCGACATTGCTAAAAACTGTGGTCTGACTGCAGTTAAGCGTCTTGAGCGGGGCATTGCTTATTATGTTCAGGCTGCGCAGTCATTGACTGAATCTGAGCTGGAGCTGGTTAAGCTCGAGTTGTTTGACCGTATGGTCGAAGAGGCGCTTGCCTCAATCGATCAGGCCGGGGCGCTGTTTCGGGCCGAAGAGCCTGCACCATTTACCCGGGTTGATATCCTGGCGGGTGGTCGTGATGCATTAACTAAAGCGAATACTGATCTGGGTTTGGCGTTAGCTGACGACGAGATAGGGTATCTGGTGGATAGTTTTGTTGAGCTGGGCCGCAACCCGACTGACGTCGAGCTGATGATGTTTGCTCAGGCTAACTCTGAACATTGCCGTCATAAGATTTTTAATGCGTCCTGGGATATTGATGGCGAAGCGCAGGAAAAATCACTGTTTGCGATGATCCGTAACACGAATGAACTGGGTGGTGAGAACATTCTTTCGGCTTACTCCGATAACGCTGCGGTTATGGTAGGTAGCGAAGCGGGTCGATTCTTCCCGAATCCGGAGACCAAGGAGTACAGCTACAATCAGGAAAGTATTGAAATTCTGATCAAGGTTGAAACCCACAACCATCCGACAGCGATAGCGCCTCATTCCGGCGCCGCTACTGGTTCCGGTGGTGAAATTCGTGATGAAGGCGCGACCGGCAAAGGTTCAAAGCCGAAGGCGGGTTTGACTGGTTTCACAGTATCTGATCTGAATATTCCAGGCTTTGAGCAGCCGTGGGAGTCTAAGTATGGTAAGCCTGAGCGCATCGTCAGTGCTCTGGATATTATGCTTGAAGGTCCTGTTGGCGGCGCAGCGTTTAACAATGAGTTTGGTCGCCCGGCCCTTAACGGATACTTCCGTACCTTCGAACAGAAGGTTAATGGTGCCGCGGGTGAAGAGGTGCGTGGTTACCACAAGCCGATCATGATCGCCGGCGGTTACGGAAATATTCGTACCGATCATGTGGATAAAGGTGAGATCCCGGTCGGCGCTAAACTGATCTGTCTGGGTGGTCCTGCGATGCAGATCGGTCTGGGTGGTGGTGCGGCTTCCTCGATGTCTTCCGGTACCTCTTCTGCAGATCTGGATTTTGCATCGGTTCAGCGCGATAACCCTGAGCTGGAACGTCGCTGTCAGGAAGTTATCGATCAGTGCTGGCAGCAGGGTGATGCTAACCCTATCGCATTTATTCATGACGTTGGTGCCGGTGGTCTGTCAAATGCTTTCCCTGAACTGGTAAAAGATGGTGGTTGCGGCGGTGATTTTGAACTGCGTAACGTGAATAACGATGAGCCGGGTATGTCTCCGCTGGCTATCTGGTGTAATGAAGCCCAGGAACGTTACGTGATGGCGGTTGAGCCTAAGGATATGGCTCGCTTCGAAGCAATCTGTGCCCGTGAACGTTGCCCATATGCAGTTGTTGGTACTGCAATCGAAGAGGAGTACCTGACCCTGGGTGATACTCACTTTGAGAATAAACCGGTCGACCTGCCGATGAGTGTTTTGTTTGGTAAGCCGCCTAAGATGCATCGCAGCGCTAAGCGTACTGCGTACGAAGTACCAGCGTTTGATTCTTCTTCTATTGCGCTTAAAGAAGCGGCTGAGCGGGTACTTAAATTACCTGCAGTGGCATCTAAGTCATTCCTTATTACTATTGGCGATCGCTCGATTACCGGTCAGGTAGCACGTGATCAGATGGTTGGCCCATGGCAGGTTCCGGTGGCGAACTGCGCCGTGACAACGGCATCATTTGATACCTTTGCCGGAGAAGCGATGGCGATGGGTGAGCGTACCCCGCTGGCGCTGGTTGATTCGCCAGCATCAGGCCGCATGGCGATAGGTGAGACTTTAACAAACCTGGCTTCGGCACGGATTGCTGATATTGTTGATATCAAGCTATCGGCGAACTGGATGTGCGCTGCTGGTCATCCGGGTGAAGACGACAAACTCTACGATACCGTTAAGGCGGTAGGTATGGAGCTGTGTCCACAACTGGGAATCACTATCCCGGTTGGTAAGGACTCAATGTCAATGCGCACTGTCTGGAATGAAGATGGTGAAGATAAGTCTGTAACGGCGCCGACCTCGCTGATTATCACCGGCTTTGCACCGGTAACGGATGTACGTAAAACGGTAACGCCACAGCTGCGTACCGATCAGGGTGAAACCGATCTGATTCTGCTGGATCTGGGTAATGGCAAGAACCGTCTTGGTTTGTCGGCACTGGCGCAGGTGTATAGCGAAGTAGGTCAGGATGTACCGGATGTGGACGATGCTGAGCAGCTGAGCGCTTTCTTTGCTGCGATTCAGGAGTTGAATGAGCAGGGTCTGTTATTGGCATACCATGACCGTTCTGACGGTGGCTTATATACTACCCTGGTGGAAATGGCATTTGCCGGACATGTAGGTGTTGATATTAATCTTGATATGCTGGCGGCTGACAGTTCTGAGTTTGCTGCTGCATTGTTTGCTGAAGAGCTGGGTGCAGTCATTCAGGTTAAGCGTGATCAGCTGCAAACGGTTCTGACTGAATTGAATGCTGCGGGTCTCGCGGATATCACTAAGGTGATCGGATCCCTTAACCCGGATGATGAGTTGCGTTTCCACTTCGACGATGAAGAGATCTACGCTGAATCCCGTACTCAGCTACAGCGCTGGTGGGCGGAGACCTCATACCGGATGCAGGCACTGCGTGATAATTCAGAATGCGCTGAGCAAGAGTTTGATGCGCTTCTTGATAAAGCTAACCCAGGTCTGAGCGCAGAGCTCAGCTTTGACCAGAGCGACAATGTTGCCGCGCCGTTTATTCAAACCGGTGTCCGGCCGCAGATGGCGATTGTTCGTGAGCAGGGAGTTAACGGTCAGATCGAAATGGGCGCTGCCTTTGATCGTGCCGGTTTTGCTGCTGTGGATGTTCATATGAGTGATATCCTGGAAGGCCGGGTTGATCTGGAGCGCTTTAAAGGTCTGGTTGCCTGCGGTGGTTTCTCCTACGGTGACGTCCTGGGTGCTGGTGAGGGCTGGGCTAAGTCGATCCTGTTTAACAGCCGTGCCCGCGATCAGTTCCAGTCATTCTTTAATCGTGACGACACCTTTGCCCTGGGTATTTGCAACGGTTGTCAGATGCTGTCAAACCTGCACGAGCTGATTCCTGGTGCCGATCTGTGGCCGCACTTTGTGCGCAATATGTCTGAGCAGTTTGAAGGCCGGGTAGCGATGGTCGAGGTTCAGGAAAGCAAGTCGGTTCTGCTGCAAGGTATGGCTGGCTCGCGTATGCCGATCGCTATCGCCCATGGCGAAGGTCGTGCTGAGTTTACTGATCAGGCGCATCTTCAGAATCTGCAAAGCTCAGCTTCGGTTGCCCTGCGTTATGTGGATAACTATGGTCAGGTTACCGAGACTTATCCGGCCAACCCGAACGGTTCGCCGGAAGGTATTTCTGGTGTTACTTCTGCCGATGGTCGGGTGACTATCATGATGCCTCATCCTGAGCGTGTGTTCCGTGCTGTGACTAACAGCTGGGCGCCGGAGGAGTGGAGCGAAGATGGTGCCTGGATGCGGATGTTCCGTAATGCCCGGGTCTGGGTTGGTTAAAGGCAGTTGCTAGAACGCCGCTGCGCGGCTTTTAGTGGCTAGACGGAAACTGCGTTTCCTCGCTAGAAAAAGCAAAACAAAAAACCGCCTTTAGGCGGTTTTTTTGTGGAGCGCTGCAATGGCTTGTAGGGTGGCTTTTTGAATTGTCTGGAAAGAAGGGTTTTTCTAGCGACTAGCAAGTTGCGAAGCAGTGTCTAGCTAGCCGCGGAGCGGCGGTCTAGCAACTATGTCTGTTCCGTTGCTAGCTTAAGCTTCCACCATTTAAGCATTCCGCCTTCCAGTTCTCGGGCATTCAGCCCTGCTTTCAGAAGTTTGCGAACGGCGGGTTTGCTGCGGTGAGCGGAAAGGCAGATACAGATAAAGGGCTTATCTGTCGGTAGCTGAGATATTCTGTCTCTGTTTAGTTTGTACAGTGGGATTGATATCGAACCGGGTATATGGCTTTTTTTGAATTCCGAAAGGCTCCGGACATCGAGAAAGGTGTATTGCTGCGATAGTTCAGCCGCTTGTTTTGTTGGTATAGACGGAACAGTCCCTAGTGGAATCCAGCTAAGCCAGTCTGGCAGGCTTTTGAAAAAAATCATGGGCGGACGTAGATGTAGCCTTTCTGTTGCAGATCGACGATAGCAGGTAGTCCGGCCTGAACCATATCTTCTGCTTCAACTTCATAGAGATCGTCAAGGGTGATGTTGTAACCGTTGAGGGTGTTTCCGCATACCAGAAATTGAACACCGCTCATTCTGAGTGAGTCCAGTTGCATCTGCTTGCCTTCATCTTTTACGGCTTCAATCAGGTACTCGACCGCTTTGCCATGCATCATAACCTTAATATCGACCCGCTCTTCTCCGAGCGCTTCGAGGTGGTTGGCGACGTTGACCAGGGTTTCGCTTATCCGGAATTGCTCATGGTAGTTCACATGATAGAGAACTTTCTGTTCCTGATACTGTTCAGCGGCGATCAGACTCTGGCTGATTAGCAGGGTAAGCAGTGCGGTGAATATTGTCTTCATAGTATTTAACGCAATCTCCAGATATAAAAAAACCGATAACCCAAGTATAAAATACCTGGATTATCGGTTTATATCAGACTTTACTGTTCTACTTATTGTTGTACGTGGACCTGCTTCTTACCGCTGATAGAGACTTCTACACGACGGTTTTCAGCCAGGCAGCTCTTTGTTGATGCGCCAGCATCAGTACAAGCTTTAACCGGGTTTGCTTCACCGTAGGAGTGAGTTACTGTTTTAGCAGTATTGATACCGGAAGCGGCGAGGGCTGCGTCAACAGCTTCTACACGTCGCTGGGACAGGGCGTCGTTATACGCGTTGCTGCCGATACGGTCAGTGTAGCCTTTCAGTTCGATCGAACCCAGCTCTGCCAGAGAGCCAACGTAGTTTACGATAGCGCTGACATCGGTTACCTGGCTGCTGTCGAAATCGAAGTAAACGATATGTTTTTCTTCAGCATCGATCAGAGCCATTTTCATAGCTGGTGCTGGTGCTGGTGCTGGTGCTGGTGCAGCTGCTTCAGCGCCACAAGCTTCTGTTTTATCTTCAGCTTTCCAGAATCCGTGCTGCCAGCATTCGCCATAACCTGTCTTCCAGACTGTTTCGGAACCGTTGGTAGCGTAACCTTCGTTTTCAGGGTGGGCCTGAACCGTTGCAGAAATACCCATTGCCATTGCCAAGGCTGCAGTCAGAGCAATTTTTTTCATCGTATATATCCTTATTCAGAACGTAGTTTCTATCACAGTAGACTATATATACCAGATTAACCTGAACCCAAGCTAAACGAGCAAGGAAATCCGGTATTAAAGTTGGCAATCCCCCCCTTTGGGAATTACTCCATGTAAATCTGTTTCTTATGGTAAAACTTTTTTATAGGGTTTGACTACAACCCGTTGGTATACGCCGGCAGAAATATAAGGATCAAGATCGGCCCAGGCTTGTGCCTGCTCCAGTGAATCAAACTCTGCGACTACCAGGCTTCCGGTAAAGCCTGCCGGGCCCGGGTCTTCGCTATCGATGGCAGGATGGGGGCCGGCAATTAGCAGCTTTCCCTGGTCTCTCAGTGCTTCGAGGCGCGCGAGGTGTTCCGGTCTGGCTGACATGCGTTGTTCCAGTGTGCCGGGTTTGTCTTCGCTGATAATGGCGTAAAACATACTTTAAGTATCCTTATTATTCTGAATTGTTTTCACTGGTTTCAGGCTCTATGTGCTTTGAGATATAGAAGCCTTGCAGCAAAATAAACACAAACGTTAAGCCGAGCATGCCGAATAACTTGAAATTGACCCAGGTCTCTTCGCTCATGGTGAAGGCTACAAAGAGGTTAACGGCACCTAGAATGAGATAGAAAATAACCCATGCATAATTCAGTTTTCGCCATGCACTGGCGGGCATTTCAATAGCGCCCTGCATCAGGCGCTGGATAATGGTTTTGTCACCGATGTACTGGCTGCCCAGGAATGCCACAGCAAACAGCCAGGTGACAACGGTTGGTTTCCATTGAATAAAGGTTTTGTCTTGAAATATTACAGTTGCACCACCGAGTAAAACAACCAGTACCAGCGTTACTATTTGAATCATCTCAATTTTGTGGGTTTTGAACCAGGTGTAGGCCATCTGTAGCAGCGTGGCAGGAATCAGAACCGCTGTCGCCATAATAATATCGTCAGTGCTTTTATACACGATAAAGAAGATAATGACGGGTAGAAAATCTAACAGTAGTTTCATAGCAATGATAATCCAGCATAAATGATGGGAGAATTATAAAGTGAGCCAGAGCAGTTATAAACCCGGAGATGATGCAGATTTGCCTTTTTCTGACCTGCATTGTCACTCGCGGTGTTCCGATGGCGAGCTATCTCCCCGGGATCTTGTCAGGCGAGCTGCAGAGCGAGGGGTTGAATTGCTGGCGATAACGGACCATGACACGGTTGCTGCAATAGGTCCTGCGCAGCAGGAAGCAAGTCTGTTGGGGTTAGAGCTTATCAATGGTACCGAGTTGACGTGTTTCTGGGATACTCGGGTTGTTCATATATTAGGCCTGGGCTTTGACCATCAGCAGCCGCAGTTGCTGGCTTATCTGGAGCGCCTGGTCGGACTGCGTAATCAGCGTGCCGAGATTATAGCTCAGAAGCTGATTAAGAAAGGCTGTCCCGATTTGCTGCAAGCTGCGGTTAGTATTGCTGGTGATGGACAGGTTGGCCGGCCTCATTTTGCCCGGGCTCTGGTCGAGGCGGGTGTAGTTAGTACTGAGAACCAGGCATTTAATCAGTATCTGGGAGCTGGTAAGGCGGGTGATGTTAAAGTCAGTTGGCCTACGATGGCTGAAGCGATCGGGGTAATTAATGATGCCGGCGGTATTGCCGTTTTAGCACATCCGACAAAATATAATCTCAGTTTTACAAAAATCAGAATCCTGGTAGAGCGTTTTGCTCAAGAGGGTGGCGGTGGCATTGAGATTAGTTATCCTGGTGCAGATGCTGGTCATATTATTCAGTTAGATAAACTTGCCCAAAAGCATGGTTTGGTAATATCGGCGGGCAGTGATTTTCATAAAACGGCTTGTCATTGGACCGGGTTGGGTAAATATCCAAAGTATAAAAGTAATTCCCCCCATATTCTGAATTCTTTACTTTAGCTGTAGCCCGGTATTCAGTACACTTCTTTGAAAACTTCTTAAATATAGGTTTATCAGTGAGCCAGCTCTTTCAGATACATCCGGACAATCCTCAGCAAAGGCTAATTAACCAGGCGGTTGAGATCATTAATAAAGGCGGGGTAGTTGTCTATCCTACTGATTGCGCTTACGCGCTGGGCTGTCATCTGGGTGATAAGAAGGCGCTGGAAACGATTAAGCGAATTCGTAAACTGGATGATAAGCACAACTTTACTCTGGTATGTCAGGATCTTTCTGAGATCGGTACTTACGCTAAAGTTAATAATAAGGACTATCGTTTGCTTAAAGCTCATACGCCGGGAGCCTATACGTTTATTTTAAATGCGACTACTGAAGTACCGCGCCGATTGTTACACCCAAAGCGCCGGACTATTGGTTTGCGTATACCTGAAAATAATATTGCCCTGGAGTTAATGCGTGCTCTTGGTGAGCCTATTATGAGTACATCGCTAATTATGCCTGGCGATGAACTGCCTTTAACTGACCCATACGAGATTCGTGATCTATTACAACATGAAGTCGATCTTGTTATCGATGGTGGTTATTGCGGAATGGAAGCTACGTCGGTTATAAATCTGGTCGATGATGCGCCGGTAGTGGTCCGGGAAGCGGCTGGTGATGTTTCTAATTTTATTTAATTGGGGTTGACGAAGGATTGTTTTAAATATTTTCTTGAAAAGTTAATAATATTAACGAATACTTAAGTAAGTTCCCTATTTAAATTTCCTGGTGATTAAAAATGACCGATTTTGTAAAGCTGCTTACTCGTAAGAACTCCCTTAGAAAGCAGTGTCAGTCCCTTTCCTGCGCAGAAATTGAAAAAGCGATTGCTGATCTGAATGAGATCATGGCAGAGAAACAGCAAGAAGAAGAAGCGCTGCAGGTGGTTGAGCGTGAGCGGCTGGCCAAGATCGAGGCGATCAAAAAGAGTATGCAGGATGCCGGTATTGAGCTGGATGACCTGCTGGGCATGATTGATGCGCCGGTTAAGAAAAAGGTTGAGCCAAAATATCAGGTTACCGACGATGCTGGCGAAGTACATAAGTGGTCTGGCCGCGGCCGTACTCCTGCAGTATTTCAGGCCTACTTTGCTAAAGGGTTTAGCAAGGAAGACTGCTTAATTAAATAAGCGTTTTCAGGTAGAATACTTAGAAGCTCCCCGGTTGCGGCTGGGGGGCTTTTTTATTGTGCGCCGCAAGTTGTCTTGTCGGAACACTATTATAGTTATCCATATTTATTAAGAGGAAGCGTCGATGGGTAATGAGAAGCTGCAAAAAGTTTTGGCGCGTTCCGGATTAGGTTCACGTCGTGAGATGGAACGTTGGATTGAGGCTGGCCGTATTTCAGTAAATGGCGAGACTGCAACCCAGGGCGATCGCATCTCAGCCCGGGATGAGGTTCAGGTGGATGGTCGTCCACAAAAGATGATTTTTGATCGTGATAGTGAACGCCGGGTGCTGATCTATAATAAGCCGCTGGGTGAGGTTTCAACCCGTCATGATCCTGAGGGCAGGGCAACGGTTTTTGAACATCTGCCGCCTTTGAAACAAGGGCGCTGGATCGCAGTCGGCCGTCTGGATATTAATACTTCAGGGTTGCTGCTGTTTACTACCGATGGTGAATTGGCAAATAACCTGATGCATCCATCTGCTAACGTTGACCGTGAATACGCTGTGCGGATTCTGGGTAATGTTGATGATGAGATGATTGACCGACTGAAGCAAGGGGTCTTGCTGGAAGATGGTATGGCACGCTTTTCTGACGTGCAGTTCTTCGATGGTGAAGGTGCAAACAAGTGGTATCACGTCGTTGTAATGGAAGGTCGTAACCGTGAAGTTCGTCGCCTGTGGGAGTCTCAGGGGGTGCAGGTTAGTCGGTTGAAGCGGGTGCGCTACGGGCCTTTCTTTATGCCGAGTGAAGTCAAAGCTGGTACCTGGAAAGAGTTGGAGCAGAAAGAGATTAATATGCTCTCCAACATGCTCGGTATGAAGCAGAAGCGAAACAAGCCGCTGAATCCGAAAGAGAAGGTGCAGGCTGAACGCAGAACTAAGCGACAGCGTCCACGTCGTGAAGTTGGTCCCAAGCGGGAACAGTAAGCTTCAGTCATAACAAAACGCAGCCCGGGGCTGCGTTTTTTTGTTGCAGTAGCGGTTTATTGGGCGTTCAGCGACTGGCCGTTAGTGCCTTTACTGTCTGGGCCAAAAAGGAACAGGTAGAGTGGCATGATCTCTTCGGGGGTTGGATTGGTCGCTGGATTTTCACCGGGATAGGCGGTTGCACGCATATTGGTGCGGGTGGCTCCGGGGTTGATGCAGTTTACCCGTACATTGCCGGAATGCTCGAGTTCATCAGCCAGTACCTGCATCATGCCTTCGGTGGCAAATTTTGATACTGAGTAAGCGCCCCAATAAGCCCGGCCCTGGCGTCCCACGCCAGAGGAGGTAAATACTACAGACGCGTCTGTAGATTCCTGTACCAGGGACAATAATGCCTGGGTCATCATAAAGGCCGCGTTGACGTTGATCTGCAAGACCTGTTGCCAGACGGTAGGGTCATAGCTTTCAATCGGTGTGCGCAGGCCGAGTACGCCGGCATTGTGCAGTATGCCATCCAGACGGCCAAACTCCTGTTCCAGGGTTGCAGCCAGGTTATCGTAATCAGTTTCTCCGGCGGTCTCCAGGTTAAAAGGAATAAGTGCGGGTTGTGGATAACCTGCCGCTTCTATCTCGTCATAAACCTGTTCAAGCTTATCTTCGGTACGGCCAAGCAGGATCACTGTTGCGCCATGGGCAGCAAAGCTGATAGCTGCGGTGCGGCCAATGCCGGCACCGGCGCCTGTAACCAGGATGATTCTTTTGTCTAACAGATTGTCTGGTGCTTGGTAGTCAAACATGGTTAATTCCGTTTTCTGTTCGGTTGTCTGTCGCTATAGATTGCTTCTAGCAGGGGGCGTATCTCGCTGGCGTGATCAACCTGGTGGTCACTGTGCCAGTTGTTGATATCTTCATCTTCGTCGATATAGCCATAGCTGACTGCGATCGTTAGCATGCCGGCCCGCTGTCCTGCTTCAATATCCCGTTGATGATCGCCAATGTAGATGCATTGACTGGCATCGACGCCGATTTCCTGGCAGGCAAGGAAGAGTGCTTCCGGATCGGGTTTTTTCTGGCTGACGTGGTCTGGGCAGATGACGCTGCTGGCGGCTGGAGTCAGTTTCAGGCCCTGCATTACCGGAGTGGTATAAAGTTCAGGCTTGTTAGTGACAATTCCCCAGGGAATATCCTGCTCGCCAAACCAGTTAAGTAACTCTGTTATTCCGGGAAAAGGGCGGGTGTCGACGTCGAGATGTTGCAGGTAGATCTCCAGCATTCGCTGGTGTAGCTGATCAAACCCCGTGCTTTGTTCATCGATCTTAAACGCGGCGCTGACCATCGCACGGGCACCGTTGGAGACATAGCGTCGCAGGAATTCATAGCTGACCGCCGGGCGCTGGTGTTCTGCCAGCAGACGGTTAATTACCTGATGAAAATCCGGTGCCGTATCGATCAGAGTACCGTCAAGATCGAATAGCACTGCAGCGGGCCTGGTTGAATTCATAGTTGATGTTATCCGTTAACCGGCTTGTGTGTTGCGATCATGTAGTTAACGTCTACATCTTTTGGATTCAGGCTGTAAACCTTGGTCAATGGATTGTAGGTTAGTCCGGTCATTTCCAGAGAACTGAGGCCGCTTTGGCGAATCCAGTTAGCAAGCTCTGAAGGGCGGATGAATTTCTTAAAATCATGGGTGCCTTTAGGTACCAGCTTAAGCAGATGTTCTGCGCCAACGATTGCCATCATGTAGCTTTTGGGATTTCGGTTCAGGGTTGAGAAAAACACAAAGCCACCGGGTTTAACCAGTTTGCTGCAGGCTTCAACAATTGAGGCTGGATCCGGAACATGTTCCATCATCTCCATACAAGTGACGACATCGAATGATTCAGGTTGCTCGGCAGCCAGTTGCTCTACGGTGATCTGTTGATACTTTACGTTGACGCCAGATTCCAAACCGTGCAGCTTAGCGACTTTCAAAGGGGCTTCGCCCATGTCGATGCCGGATACTTCAGCGCCGCGTTGTGCCATTGCTTCAGATAATATGCCGCCGCCGCAGCCGACATCCAGTACGGTCTTGCCTGCCAGTTCTGCAATACGATCGATAAAATCAACACGTAGCGGATTGATGTCATGCAGTGGCTTAAATTCGCTTTCTCTGTCCCACCAGCGACTGGCAAGCTCTTCAAACTTAGCGATTTCCTGAGGATCTACGTTGGCTTTCTGGTCTTGTGCAGAATCGGTCATGGTGGGTTACCGGACGGTCGTTAACAGCAAAATTTTGCGCCATTCTAACATTGGCGAAGGGGCGAATACAGGGGCAGATCAGGGATTATGCCAGAGATGCTGTACTTGCTCGGGTGGCGGCTGGCAAGGTCTTAATTTTAGGGGAATATTGCGATTTCTTTATGGTATACTCGGGCGGTTCAGGTTGGCCGTAAATCAGACCGGTTCAACCACTTAATTCTCAGCAGTCAGATTCAAGGATAGCCAAAGCTATTATGGGTGATTTAGCCAGAGAGATTCTGCCAGTTAACATCGAAGATGAACTGAAGCAGTCATATCTCGATTACGCAATGAGCGTAATCGTCGGACGTGCGTTACCAGATGTACGTGATGGTCTTAAACCAGTGCACCGTCGTGTTCTGTTCGCGATGAGCGAGCTGGGAAATGACTGGAATAAAGCGTATAAAAAATCAGCCCGTGTGGTTGGTGACGTAATCGGTAAATATCACCCTCATGGTGATAGTGCTGTATACGATACTATCGTACGTATGGCGCAGCCGTTTTCGATGCGTTATATGCTGGTCGATGGTCAGGGGAACTTCGGTTCAGTTGATGGAGACTCGGCAGCAGCGATGCGTTATACCGAGATCCGGATGGCCAAGATATCTCACGAGATTCTGGCTGACCTGGATAAAGAAACTGTAGATTTTGTACCGAACTATGACGGTACAGAGCATATCCCTGAAGTGATGCCGACCCGGGTGCCGGCGTTGCTGGTCAATGGTTCTGCCGGTATCGCTGTTGGTATGGCTACCAATATTCCACCGCATAGTCTGAGTGAAATTGTACGTGGTTGTATTGCGCTGATCGATAATCCAGAGCTGACTATCGAAGATCTGATGGAATTTATCCCAGGTCCTGATTTTCCAACGGGCGCTATTATTAATGGCCGTGCAGGTATTCTGCAGGCGTACCAGACCGGCCGTGGCCGGATCTATATCCGCGCTAAGCATCATATAGAAACTAATGACAAAAACGGTAAAGAGTCGATTATCTTTACCGAGATTCCATACCAGGTAAACAAAGCCCGTTTGATCGAAAAGATCGCCGAGCTGGTGAAAGAGAAGAAGCTGGAAGGTATCACTGAGCTGCGTGATGAATCCGATAAGGATGGCATGCGGATCGTGATCGAACTGCGTCGTGGCGAAGTATCTGAGGTTATCGTTAATAACCTGTTTATTCAGACGCAGCTGCAAAACGTATTCGGTATCAATATGGTGGCGCTGGTTGATGGTCAGCCGCGTACCCTTGATCTGAAATCGATACTTGAGTGTTTTGTTCGCCATCGCCGTGAGGTAGTGACCCGTCGAACCGTTTATGAGCTGCGTAAAGCGCGGGAACGGGGGCATATCCTTGAGGGGTTGGCAATTGCCCTGGCTAATATCGATCCGATTATTGAGCTGATTAAGAACTCACCAACGCCGGCTGAAGCTAAAGAACGATTGCTTGCCACGCCTTGGCAGCCGGGTAATGTCACCGATATGCTGGCCCGGGCAGGTGAAAACGCCTGTCGTCCGGAAGATCTGGCGCCTCAGTTCGGTATGCATGACGGTGCTTATAACCTTTCACCAGCACAGGCTCAAGCTATTCTGGAACTGCGCTTACACCGTCTGACCGGTTTGGAACACGATAAACTGATCGCTGAATACCGCGATCTGCTGGAAAAGATTGCTGAGCTACTAGAGATTCTGAACAGTTCTGTTCGTCTGATGGAAGTGATCCGCGAAGAACTGGAAGCGATTGTTGAAGAATATGGCGATGAGCGTCGTACAGATATCATCGCGTCCCAGCAGGACTTTACGGTCGCAGACCTGATTGCCGAAGAGGATATGGTGGTTACCATCTCCCACGGTGGTTACGCCAAGACTCAGCCGCTGACCATGTATCAGGCGCAACGTCGGGGTGGTAAGGGTAAATCGGCGACGGCTGTTAAAGATGAAGACTTCGTTGAAAAGCTGTTGATTGCCAGTACCCACGATACCATTCTTTGCTTTACCAACTTCGGTAAAGTGTATTGGCTGAAAGTGTATGAAATTCCGCAAGCCAGCCGTACTGCCCGTGGTCGACCTATCATCAATATCCTGCCGCTGCAGGAAGGTGAACGCATCACCACTATTCTTCCGGTTAATGAATACGCTGAAGATCACTATGTGTTCATGGCAACCTCTGCCGGTACGGTTAAGAAAACACCATTGACCAACTTCTCCCGTCCACGCTCTACCGGCCTGATTGCGCTGGCTCTGGATGAGGGTGATACCCTGATTGGCGCGGCGATTACCGACGGTACTGCTGAAGTGATGCTGGTCTCTAACCGTGGCAAGTCTATCCGCTTCCCGGAAGGTGATGTGCGTGCGATGGGCCGAACAGCCCGTGGTGTGCGTGGTATTAAGCTGCTGGAAGATGCTGAGGTGATTTCGCTTATTATCCCTCAGGAAGGTGGCCGGGTGCTGACAACCAGTGTTAATGGTTACGGTAAACAGACCGCGGTCTCTGACTTCCCGACCTACGGTCGTGGTGGTCAGGGTGTCATTGCTATGCAGTGTACTGAGCGTAACGGTGATCTGGTCGGCGCTGTACAGATGTTTGAAGGCGATGATGTGATGCTGATCAGCGATCAGGGTACATTGGTGCGTACCCGCAGTGACGAGATCTCCGTGCTGGGTCGAAATACCCAGGGTGTTACCCTTATCCGGGTTGCTGATGATGAAAATCTGGTCGGTGTGGCGCGAATCGAAGAGCCTGAAGAGTCCGATGAAGATATCTCAGAAGGTGCCGAGGTAGTTGAGGGTGAAGCTTCAGTCGATGTTGCAGTTGACGCCTCAGTCGATAATCCTGCGGATACTGGAGCAGAAGTCGATAGCAGCGAAGATTAACTGATATTGCAAAGGAAAATGTGCGGCCAAGGCCGCACATTTTTGTCTTATAGTCTTTAAATGATCTAAACCAATATGACGCGTAATTATAATTTCAGCGCTGGTCCTTCAGCGTTACCGGAAGCGGTTTTAAAACAGTCACAACAAGAGATGCTGGATTGGCATGGCTTTGGTCTTTCTATCATGGAAATGAGCCATCGTAGTAAAGAGTTTGTCTCTGTTGCTGAACAGGCTGAACAGGATCTGCGGGATCTGATGCAGATTCCTGATAATTATAAAGTTCTGTTTATGCAGGGCGGCGCCAGTAGTCAGTTCAGTATGATCCCGATGAACTTGTTGCGCGGCAAAACGACTGCGGATTATATCAATACCGGTGATTGGTCAAAGAAGGCAATTAAGGAAGCATCCCGTTATTGCGATGTGAATGTAATTGCTACAACTGAAGACAATAACTTTACTTCGGCTCCGTCCCAGGCAGAGCTGAAGCTAAATCCTGATGCGGCCTATGTGCATTACACGCCGAACGAAACTATCCGCGGTGTCGAGTTCGATTACATTCCTGATACCGGTGATGTACCGCTGGTAGCAGATATGTCATCTAATATTCTGTCCCGCCCTATCGATGTCAGTCGTTTCGCGATGATCTATGCTGGCGCACAGAAAAATATCGGTCCTGCCGGGTTGACTGTCGTTATTATTCGCGATGACCTGCTGGGTGATGTGCTGCCTGCAACGCCAGCTTTATATAATTATAAAGTGACCGCCGATGCCGGTTCTATGCTCAATACACCACCGACCTTTGGTTGGTATCTTGCTGGCCTGGTTTTTCAATGGCTTAAAGATCAGGGCGGTGTGTCGGCAATAGCTGAGATCAATCAGCGTAAAGCTGAGAAGCTCTATAGTGCGATAGATAACAATCCGTTTTACTCAAATCCGGTTGCTTTGAATTCCCGTTCCTGGATGAACGTGCCTTTTATTCTGGCCGATCAGTCGCTGGATAAAGTGTTTCTGGCTGAAGCAGAAGAGAAAGGGCTGCTGAACTTGCCGGGCCATCGTTCGGTAGGAGGTATGCGCGCCAGTATCTATAACGCAGTACCGGAGCAGGGAGTCGAAACCCTGATTGACTTTATGCAGGACTTCGCTGAGCGCCACGGCTGAGCCTGGCCGACAAGCAGAATAAGTTATCCTAGCCAGATAGTTAAGAGAGTTAAGTTATGACCGTGAGTAATCAGGAAAAAGAACTTAAGATTCTGCGCGATCAGATCGATTCGATCGATCGCCAGATTCATACCCTGTTGAATGATCGTGCCCGTTGTGCCCAGAATGTTGCTGAAGTAAAGCAGAAGTATCAGGGTGAGACTGATGCCGTGTTTTATCGTCCGGAAAGAGAGGCGCAGGTACTTCGGCGGGTGATGGATCGTAATGAAGGTCCGCTGGCGGATAAAGAAGTTGCGCGTTTATTCCGTGAGGTTATGTCGGTTTGCCTGGCGCTTGAAAAACCGATGCATGTGGCGTTTCTTGGCCCTGAAGGTACATTTACCCAGCAGGCAGTGAACAAGCATTTCGGTCACTCAGCGCGTTGCGTGCCATTCAGCTCTACCGATGAAGTTTTCCGTGAAGTTGAATCGGGCGGTGCGCATTACGGTGTAGTGCCGATCGAAAATTCTACCGAGGGTATGGTTAATCATACCCTGGATCTGTTTAAACGGTTCAATCTGCAAATCTGTGGCGAAGTTGAGTTACGTATTCATCATCACCTGTTGCGTGCGGGTGAAGGCGGGTTGGCCGGTATAACCAGGATATACTCTCATCAGCAGTCGCTGGCGCAGTGTCGTAGCTGGCTCGATAGTAACTTTCCTTCGGTGGAGCGAATTGCGGTCAGCAGCAATGCGGAAGCTGCGCGATTGGCTGCTGAAGAGGGGGGTCATGTGGCGGCAATCGCCAGTGATATGGCTGCGGACCTGTATGAGCTGAACATCGTTACACGAAATATTGAAGACCGCTCTGATAATGCGACCCGATTCCTGATTATTGGTGATCAGGAAGTTGGCAAGAGCGGGCAGGATAAAACCTCGATTCTGATATCGGTGAGGGATAAGGCTGGTGCGCTGTATGAGCTGCTGGAGCATTTCCATAAGCATAAGATCAGCCTGACCCGAATAGAAACCCGTCCAGTGGCTAGTGGTGGCTGGAGTTTCATGTTCTATATCGATTTTGTCGGGCATTTCAGTGATGTAAATGTGCAGCAGGTGTTGCAGGAATTGGAATCAGAGTCGGTTGAGTTGAAACTGCTTGGTTCTTACCCGGTCGCAGTGATTTAAAGGGGCAGATAAGATGGCATGTGATTTTTTCGAACTGGCAACACCCGGTGTGCAGGGGCTGCATCCATACCTGCCTGGTAAGCCTGTCGAAGAGCTTGAGCGTGAGTTGGGCATCAGTAACAGTATAAAGCTGGCCAGTAATGAAAACCCATTGGGGCCCAGTGAGCTGGCTATGGCTGCGGTTCGGGATTCCTTGTCAGAAAGTTGTCGTTACCCCGATGCGAATGGTTTCAAGCTTAAGCAAGCGCTGGTCGCGCGCTACGGGCTGGAAGAAAAATGTATTACTTTGGGTAATGGCTCCAATGATGTGCTGGAACTGATCGGCCGTGCTTTTTTACAGCAGGGCGATGAAGTCATCTATTCGCAGCATGCATTTGTTGTCTATATGTTGGTGGCTCAGGCGACCGGTGCTAAGGCTGTGGTGACGCAGGCAAAGGACTGGGGGCATGATCTCGATGCGATGACTAAGGCAATTACTACTAAGACCCGCGTCATTTTTATTGCTAACCCGAACAATCCAACGGGTACCTGGTTATCGCAAGCTGAACTCGAAGGGTTCATGGCCCAGGTTCCGGAAAATGTCATAGTTGTTCTGGATGAGGCTTATACCGAATATGTTGCTGAGCCGGAGTTTGCTAATGGATTTGTGCTGCAGCGACAGTTTAAAAATCTGATCGTTACCCGTACTTTTTCAAAAGCGTTTGGTCTGGCTGCATTGCGGGTTGGCTATGCGGCAGCTGATGTGGTTATTACCGACCTGCTAAATCGGGTACGGCAGCCATTCAATGTCAATGTGCCTGCGCTTGAGGCTGCGACAGCGGTGCTGCAGGATGATGCTTATCTGGCGCGCAGTGTGGAAATGAACCGCGCAGGTATGGCGCAGCTTGAGCAGGGGTTTGCACAGATGGGGCTGAGCTGGATTCCCTCTGTCGGTAATTTTATTACTGTCGATTGTGGCGGGGAGTCTATACCGGTCTACGAAGCTCTGCTGCGTGAAGGGGTAATCGTGCGCCCGGTAGCTAATTACAGTATGCCGAATCACCTGCGGGTTACAGTTGGGTTGGAATCAGAAAATAGTCGCTGTCTGGATGCATTCAATAAGGTGATTAACGGGTGAGCAAACTAACCAAGCGAATTCTGATTGTTGGTCTGGGATTGATTGGTGGATCGCTGGCAAAAGCCTTACGTAGCCGTACTATATGCCAAACCGTTATCGGTTATGATCGGGATCAGGCAGAGCTGGATACAGGTTTACGCCTGGGGGTAATCGACGAGGCTGCAACTGATCTGATGGGGGCGGTGGAAAACGCGGATGTTGTCGTGCTGGCTGTGCCGGTTAAGGCGATGGAGACAGTGCTTGCTGAAATGCTACCGGCGTTGCGCAGTGAAACTATTATTACCGATGTTGGTAGTGTTAAAGGTAATGTTGTTCGGGCTGCTGAGCAATTGTTTGGTGCGGTACCGGAAAACTTTATACCGGGGCACCCTATTGCCGGATCAGAAAAAAGTGGCGTGGCGGCGGCCGATGAAACACTGTTTGAACATCACAAAGTTATCATTACGCCATTGCCTGAGAGTAATCCTGCCGCGGTGACACTTATCGCCAGATTGTGGCAGGCAGTGGGTGCAGAGGTTCTGCAGATGGATGTGGAGCGTCATGATGAGGTGTTGGCCGCTACCAGTCATTTGCCCCATCTGTTGGCCTTTTCACTGGTTGATACACTGGCGCAGGAGCAGGATCGAACCGATATATTTCGTTACGCTGCCGGTGGTTTCCGTGACTTTACCCGGATTGCGGCCAGTGATCCAACGATGTGGCACGATGTGGGGTTAGCCAATAAATCGGCGATCCTGCAGAAGATCGATGAATTTACCGAAGGTTTAGCGCAGCTCAGAGATGCGATTGAAACCGAAGATGGGCGCACTATGCTGGGTATTTTTACCCGGGCAAAAGCGGCTCGTGAACATTTTTCTAAAATTTTATCAGGCTCAGCCTACTCGCAAGTTATGAATATAAAAGAAACTACATTTCACGTTCAGCCTGGTGGCCAGGCAAATGGAACGATCCGGGTTCCGGGCGACAAGTCAATTTCGCACCGGTCTATTATGCTGGGTTCACTGGCTAGCGGTGTTACCGAGGTCAGTGGCTTTTTGGAAGGCGAAGATAGCCTTGCAACACTGCAGGCGTTCAGAGATATGGGCGTTGTGATCGAAGGTCCGCACCAGGGCGAAGTAAAAATCTATGGTGTTGGCGTCGATGGTTTACAGCAAGCGCCAGGGCCGCTGTACGTAGGTAACTCCGGAACCACCATCCGCCTGCTGTCAGGTTTGTTGGCAGGGCAGAAGTTTGATTCTGAGCTGAGCGGTGATGCTTCCCTTAGTAAGCGTCCGATGGAGCGTGTTGCCAAGCCATTGCGTCTGATGGGTGCAGTTGTTGATACCGGAGAGAATGGTTGTCCACCGGTAAAGATCAAAGGTGGGCAGGCACTGAAGGGCATGCACTACGATATGCCTATCGCCAGTGCTCAGGTCAAGTCCTGCGTGATGCTGGCGGGGCTTTATGCTGAGGGAGAAACCTCGGTGACTGAGCCTGCGCCAACCCGGGATCATACGGAACGGATGTTACGTGGTTTTGGGTATCAGGTTGAGAAACAGGACAATAAGGTGACCTTGAGCGGTGGTGGATCGCTTCAGGCTGGAAAAATTGATGTGCCCGCTGATATTTCCTCGGCGACATTCTTTATGGTTGCCGCAGCAATTACGCCTGGCTCAGATATCACCCTTGAGCATGTCGGTATTAACCCGACCCGTATCGGGGTGGTTAATATTCTGAAGCTGATGGGCACAAATATTGAGTTGCTGAATGAGCGCGAAGTTGGAGGTGAGCCGGTCGCTGATATTCGGGTGCGTTATGCTCCTCTGAAAGGGATTAACATTCCTGAAGATCAGGTTCCTCTAGCGATTGATGAGTTTCCGGCGCTCTTCATTGCTGCCGTTTGTGCTGAAGGTGAAACGGTTCTTACCGGTGCTGAAGAGCTGCGGGTTAAAGAGAGTGACCGGATTCAGGCGATGGTTGATGGTCTGAAGATTCTTGGTGCCGATATTGAGGGTACCCCGGATGGTGCGATCATTCGCGGTAGTGAGATGGGCGGTGGTGTGATCGAAAGTCATGATGACCACCGTATCGCAATGTCCTTCACTATTGCCGGTTTGCGCGCTAAAGGCGAGATTGAAATACGAGAGTGCGCAAACGTCTCTACTTCGTTCCCGAATTTTGTTGAGCTGGCGCAGCAGGTTGGCATCAATGTTCGCAAGGAGGAGCTGTAATGGTAGCGCAGTACCCGGTTATCACGGTTGATGGGCCTAGCGGTTCGGGTAAAGGGACAATATGTAGTTTGCTGGCCGGAGAGCTTGGCTGGAACCTGCTTGATAGTGGTGCCTTATATCGTTTGGTTGGTCTGGCTGCGCGACATCACGGTGTGGCACTTGATGATGTTGATGCGCTGGTAGTATTGGCTGCACACCTTGATGTGCAGTTTGTAGCACAGGATGGTCAGGCTGAAGCATCTATCATCCTGGAAGGTGAAGAAGTGACTAATAGTATCCGTACCGAAGAGTGCGGTGCCGATGCTTCGGTGATTGCTGCACTTGGTCCGGTACGGGAAGCCCTGCTGGAACGACAAAGGGCGTTTGTATCTGAGCCCGGATTGATTGCCGATGGTCGGGATATGGGGACGGTTGTGTTTCCGGATGCACCATTAAAAATCTATCTGACGGCTAGTTCTGAAGAGCGCGCAAACCGTAGGTATAACCAGTTGATAAATAAGGGGCTGGGTGCTAGTCTTCAGACAATATTAGAGGATATACAGGCCCGGGATGCGCGGGATATGAATCGTGCAGTAGCGCCCCTCAAGCCGGCAAAGGATGCCATTAGTCTCGATACTACTAAGCTTAGTATCGAGGAAGTCTTGGCATCAGTTCTGGATTACGCGAGGCATAAGGGTCTGCGTTAACGGCAACTATGCGAGGTTGTGCCGGTATGAGTGATAGTTTTGCTGAGCTGTTCGAAGAAAGCCTGAAAGAGCTGGATATGACCCCCGGCTCGGTTGTCACTGCAACTGTAGTAGCGATAGATGGTGACTATGTTACAGTTAATGCTGGTCTTAAGTCTGAAGGCGTAATCCCCCGTAATCAGTTTTTGGATGATGATGGTAAGCTGAGCCTTGCTGTTGGTGATCCGGTAAAAGTAGTACTGGTTTCGCTGGAGGATGGTTCTGGAGAAACACAGTTATCCCGTGAAAAAGCCAAGCGTGCCGAAGCCTGGCTGGTGCTGGAAGATGCTTTTGCCAACGATCAAATCGTTAGCGGTCACATCACAGGTAAAGTCCGTGGTGGCTTCACCGTTAACGTTAATTCTATCAATGCTTTCCTGCCAGGATCCCTGGTTGATGTGCGTCCATTACGGGATACGTCACATATCGAAAATCAGGAGCTGGAATTTAAGCTGGTTAAGCTTGATGCTAAGCGCAACAATATTGTGGTATCTCGCCGCGCAGTCCTCGAAACAGCATACAATGAAGAGCGTGAAAAATTACTCTCTACCCTGGATGAAGGCATGGTCGTTAAAGGTGTCATTAAGAACCTGACGGACTATGGTGCTTTTATCGACCTGGGAGGGGTCGATGGCCTGTTGCATATAACCGATATGGCCTGGAAACGTATTAAGCATCCCAGTGAATTGTTAACCGTTGGTGATGAGATTGATGTTAAGGTGCTTAATTTTGATCGTGAGAAAAGTCGTGTTTCTCTTGGCCTGAAGCAACTTACTGCTGACCCATGGGATGAATTCAAAGCGGCTCACCCGATAAGGACTAAGGCTGCGGCCAAAGTTACAAATATCACTGATTATGGTTGTTTTGCAGAGATTCAGCCGGGCATTGAAGGCTTGGTTCACGTATCCGAAATGGATTGGACCAATAAAAATCTGCATCCGTCTAAAGTGGTTCAGCTCGGTGACCCGATCGAAGTCATGATTCTGGATATTGATGATCGGCGGCGTAGAATCTCACTGGGTATGAAGCAGTGTCAGTCTAATCCATGGGATGCTTTTACAGCCAGCCACGCTAAAGGCACTCATGTTTCCGGAGCTATTAAGTCGATTACTGACTTTGGTATATTTATCGGTTTGGATGGCGGAATTGATGGTCTGGTGCACATCTCAGACCTGTCCTGGGATGAAGATGGTCATACCGCAGTTAAGGCATATAGCAAGGGAGATACGCTGGACGCTATAGTGCTGGCAGTGGATTCCGAAAAGGAGCGGATCTCGCTGGGTGTTAAGCAGCTGGCAGGTGATCCTTTCAGTGATTATGTAGTAGCGCATGGTAAGGGTAGTGTAGTTACCGGGACGGTCAAGGAAGTTGCCCCACGAGTGCTGGTGTTGAGTCTTGCGGAAGGTATCGACGGTATTGTTAAAATTTCTGAGATTAGTCAGGAGCGTATCGATGATATTGGCAGTCTGTTCTCGGTAGGAGATACCGTAGATGCGCTGGTCGTTAATATTGATCGACGGAGCCGCTCGATTGCGCTGTCGATAAAGCAGGTTGAAAGGCAGCAGGAAAAGCAGGCTCTTGATGCGATTAAGCAGCAGGAGGTTGAATCCAGCGGCCCCACCACTATTGGTGATTTGATAAAAGCACAGATGAAAAAAAAATAATCAGGCAGTGAACTGTCGGATATTCCCGTATCGACCAGTGCTGATAGAAGTGCTGGCCAGAATATTGTGAGGGGTGGCTATGACCAAATCTGAATTGATCGAGAGATTAATCGACCAGAACCAGCAGTTATCTATAAAGGATGTCGAGCTGGCGGTAAAGACGATGCTTGATCACATGACGGAGTCTCTGTCACAGGGGGACCGTATTGAGATCAGGGGCTTCGGTAGCTTTAGTTTGCATTACCGGGCTCCGCGACAGGGGCGTAACCCTAAAACCGGTGATTCAGTGTCGCTCGATGCCAAGTACGTGCCGCACTTTAAGCCCGGCAAAGAGTTACGTGAACAGGTGAACGAAAGCCTGAATAATGAACGATAAGTGATAAGTAATTTTATCAGGGGATAGTGATGCGTTGGTTAAAGGCGCTAGTAGTGTTTGTTGCATGCATTTTTGTATTGTTCGTTGGCTGGACTTTTTCAACTTTGAATACTGAGCTGGTGCAGATTGATCTGTTTTTCGTATCTCTGCCAGAAGCGAGTTTGTCAGTCTGGCTGATGGCGAGCTTTGTTGTAGGTGGGGTCGTCGGGGTTGTGATCAGTAGTTTCGTGGTGGTGATGCTCAAAGTCCGCTTAGGGGCTGCAAAGCGCAAGATTAGTGCGGCTAATAAAGAGTTGGATCAGCTACGTACCAGCTCTTTAAAGCATAGTGTTTGAGGCTTCCGATTATCTGCTGATTATCCTGCTGTTTATCGCGGTCGGGCTGGGTTGGTTTTTGGGGAGAAAAGATCTTTGGCGCGGTTCCCGACCTGCTCAGGCATCGCTGCAGAAAGAGTACTTTGCCGGACTTGATTACCTGCTCAGTGAGAAGACCGATGAAGCGATAGAGAGTTTCATTCGGGCTTTGGAGATAAATTCCGATACCATTCCCGCCCATATTGCCCTGGCTAAGCTTTTTCGTAAAAAAGGTGATGTAGACCGGGCAATTCAGATTCATCAGAATCTTCTGGCCCGGCCGGATCTTTCACGCAGTGACTTTCTGAGAATTCAGATGGCTCTGGCGAAAGACTATTTCGCGGTTGGTCTGTTTGATCGGGCTGAAAACCTGTTACAGGAGATCGGTGAGCAGAAGCCTCCCCAGGAAACCCGGCAGAAAGTTCTTACTCTACTGACAAAATTGTATGAGAAAGAGCGAGAGTGGGAGAAGGCGTTGACCGTTGCGCGACAATTGGCGGCAAATGAAACCCGTGAATTGCATGTTGAGCTGGGGCATTATTGTTGTGAGCTTGCGCAAAAGGATCTCCAGCAGGAGGGGTTCAGGCGGGCTAAAGAGCGGTTGAATCAGGCGTTGGCCTATGATCCCCAGTCGGTGCGGGCTTCTCTTTTGAAGGCAGATGTGGCGATGGCGCAGCAGCAATGGCGTAAGGCGATAAAAGCCCTTAAGTCTGTAGCGCATCAGGACGCCGCATTTATTCCTGAAACGATCCCTAAAGTCAGAAGCTGTTATGTGCAACTTGGTCAGGCGGGTGAGTTAGAAAGTTATCTTCAGCAGTGTCTGCTAAGCTGGCCTTCGACAACGGTAATGCTGAACCTGGCAGAGTTCCTGATGGATCAGAGGGGAGCATACGCGGCAGGCTCCTTCATTACGGATGAATTAAAGAAGCGGCCCTCAATTAAGGGCTTTAATAGTCTTATAGATTTGTATATCGCGCATGCATCAAAAGGCGCCAATGAAAGTCTGATGGTGCTGCGCGGACTAACTGGTCAGTTAGAGCAGAGTAAACCGGTATATTGTTGTCAGCGTTGTGGCTTTTCGGGTAAAACCCTGCATTGGCAGTGCCCTTCTTGTCAGACGTGGGGTGGCACTAAACCGATTCAGGGGCTGGAAGGCGAGTAGAACGAAATTTTTGATTTTAAGAGTATGTTATGAGCAGTGATACACAGATTATTGTAGCTCTGGATTATCCGGAGCAAGCCGCGGCACTTAATATGGCGGACCAGCTAGACCCGTCACGTTGTCGGGTAAAGGTGGGTAAGGAACTTTTTACCCGCGCAGGTCCCCAGGTGGTAGAGCAGCTTCATAGCAAGGGCTTTGAGGTGTTTCTGGACCTGAAATTCCATGATATTCCGAACACAACTGCGAAGGCTGTGCGTGCCGCTGCCGAACTGGGGGTGTGGATGGTTAATGTACATGCCAGTGGTGGCCGGCGGATGATGGAAGCGGCGCGCAATGAGCTGGAGCAGGTCAGTGGTGCGAATACCCTACTAATTGCGGTCACTGTGTTAACGAGTATGGAGCGGCAGGATCTGGCTGATATAGGGTTGGATATTGACCCGCTGGAACAGGTCAAACGGTTAGCTCTTTTGACTGAGCAAAGTGGTCTTGACGGCGTTGTATGCTCAGCACAGGAGGTCAGCCCGCTACGGCAGATTATTTCTCCTTCATTTCAGCTGGTAACGCCGGGTATTCGACCTGCCGATGCAGCCGTTGGTGATCAGAAGCGCATTATGACACCGGGTATGGCGATTCAGGCGGGTAGTACACATCTTGTTATTGGTCGGCCAATAACTCAGGCAGAGGCACCGATTGCAGCGCTGGAGCGAATTGAGCAGGAAATTCTTGTGGCACGCTAGTTGTCTCTTGGCTGTCTTATGCTATGAATTAAGGGCTGGTCTTTGACCGGCTCTTTTTTTTTGGCTAAAAGGAGTTAGCAATGAATATCATGTCTTATCTTAAAGCGGTGCTTTTTTCGGTTCTATTGATTCTGCCAGTGGTGGGATATAGTGAGCAGACGGTAAACATCAATACAGCGACTGCTGAACAGCTCGCGGTGACTTTACAGGGCGTCGGCGATAGTAAAGCTAAAGCGATAGTTGCATATCGAAATCAGCATGGCCCCTTTACTGCGGCCGATGATCTGATGATGGTGAAAGGTATTGGTGCAGCAACGGTGAGTAAGAATCGGGATCTGATCAGTGTCGAAGTTGCGCAATAGTAAACAAGCTGCCCTTTCGGGCAGCTTTCTTCAAAGAGGTTCTCTTAAAAGTTACTTTATTTTAAGTTACTTTCTACAAAACAAAAATCAGAGTGGCAGGAATAAACAGTAATGCGCCAATGTTGCCAAGTAGCACGATAGAGGCGACCTGTTTGGGCTCCTGATTGTATTGTTCTGCAACAATGTAGTTCAGTACCGCCGGGGGCAATGCCCCAAAAATGATCAGAAAGGCAAACTGGGCCTGATCCAGCTGTAGTAGCTGCTGAATAATGATAGCAACAGCGATACCCGCAGCCGGGCAAAGTATCGCGCCGGTTGCCCCGATACGCCAGGAGCTGAAGTCGACAGTAATTAGTCGCACGCCCAGTGTGAAAAGCAATAACGGTATTGAGATCTGGCCCAGCATATCCAGCGAGGTGGCGATGCTTTGTGGCATGGGCAGTGTGAAGCTGCTCCAGGATAAGCCTGCAATAGTCGCGATGATTATCGGCATCCGGAGCAGGCGCAGTGGGTTCGTTCGATGGTCCATCATGTAAATGCCGACGGTGAAGTGCAACGTCATTTCCACAATGAACATAACGATTGCTGCGGGCAGGGCTTGTTCACCGAAAGCCAGAATAATAAGTGGCAGTCCCAGGTTGCCGCTATTGCTGAACATCATTGGCGGTAGGAACGTCTTGGCCTGCACTTTGAGCAGTTTGCATACTGGCCATAGAATCAGGCCAGAGGCCAGAATTACGGTTGCGGCGCCGATGGCCAGTGATTGATACTTGACCAGGTCAAAGGCTTTGTCTGAAAGCACGAAGAAGATAAGTGCTGGGACAAATATATCCATATTCAGCTGGTTAGCCAATGTCATGTCGGGCTTTTTGTAACGGCCATACAGGTAGCCTGCAACGACGATGGCAAAGAGTGGAAATACCGTAAGGAATATTCGCTCGGCGAGCGCTTGTGCAGTGGCATCCATTAAGCGGCCTCAGGCTTCAAGCATGAAAGTAACAGGGCCGTCATTGACCAGGGATACTTGCATATCTGCGCCGAACTGACCGGTGCCAATATCATGGTGTAATTCCCGGGCTTTGGCGACAAAATGGTTATACAGGTTTTCTCCCTGCTGAGGTGTTGCGCCTGAAGAGAAGCCTGGACGTAGACCCTTGCGCGTGTCGGCTACCAGTGTGAACTGGGAAACGATGAGCAGGCCGCCTTCTGTTTGCTGTAGGTTCAGGTTCATTTTGCCTTCACTGTCGGCAAATATGCGGTAATTGAGTGCTTTACTGAGTAGTTTGTCGGCCGCAGCTTCAGTATCTGTTTTTTCGACACCTAGTAGTAATAGAATGCCAGGACCAATTTCTCCGTGCCGTTGTCCGGCAATATCTACAGACGCGGAGCTGACCCGCTGAATGAGCGCTTTCAATAGTTATCCTTACGCCAGTGAGAGGGCGAACTGTTTGGTGGCTTTAATCAGGTTGTCGGTGATGCCGGGCTCTGCTGCGCTATGTCCTGCGTCTCTGACTATATGCAGTTCCGCCAGGGGCAGGGCATGATAGAGCGCAAACGCCTGATCGATCGGGCAGACCATATCATAGCGGCCGTGCACAATTGTGGTTGGAATGTGTCTGATTTTATCGGCATCACGGATGATTTGATCCGGTTCGATAAATGCCTTGTTGATGAAATAATGGGCTTCTATGCGCGCCATCGCCAGAGCCACGTGCGGATCAGCAAAGTGATCGACGACATCGGCGTTTGGGTCCAGTGTAGAGCAGCGTCCTTCCCAGACGGACCAGGCTTTGGCCGCCGACATGCGGGCAATCTCATTGTCTGAGGTCAGGCGTTTGTAGTAAGCCTGTAGCATATTGTTCTGTTCGTGCTCGGGGATTACTTTACGGTACTCGTTCCAGTAATCGGGGAAGATTGCGCTGGCGCCCTGCTGGTAGAACCAATGTAGGTCCTGATCACGACACAGGAATATACCGCGCAGAATCAGTCCCAGAGCGCAATCGGGGTAAGCTTGTGCGTAAAGCAGACTAAGGGTTGAGCCCCAGGATCCACCGAACAGCAGCCACTGATCGATCTGTAGGTATTGGCGAATCTTTTCTATATCGTTGATCAGTTCCGGGGTGGTATTGCCGGTTAATTCTGCATGGGGTGTTGATTGCCCGCAACCACGCTGATCGAACAGAATTATGCGATATTTTTCCGGATCAAAAAAGGAGCGCTGATAACTGCTGGTACCGCCGCCGGGGCCGCCATGAATAAAAAGTACCGGAATGCCCTGAGCATTACCGCTTTCTTCTATATAGAGGGTGTGGATGTCATCGACAGGCAGTTGATGTTGCTTGAAGGGATGGATATCAGGATAGAGAGAGTTCATTGAGCCGGCGTCCTTTCTGTTAACAACGACAACCGGGAGTATAGCCCGGAACAGTTGTTACTGTCCGGGCTTTTTGTGCCTGAGCTCTGAAAGCTAAATAGGCGCAATCAAGCTAAAAATCTTATTTAGCTGCGCGTGACTGACGCTTACGCTCGTTTTCAGTCAGTAGCTTTTTACGCAGACGAATGCTCTCTGGTGTTACTTCTACCAGTTCGTCGTCTTCGATAAAGTCCAGTGCCTGCTCAAGTGTGAAGTTGATTGGCGGAGTCAACTGGATGTTTTCATCGGTACCGGAAGCTCGAACGTTGGTCAGCTGCTTACCCTTAATAGGGTTGACCGCCAAGTCGTTGTTGCGGCTGTGAATACCCAGCAGCATGCCTTCATACACATCGATGTTAGGTACAACACACAAGCGGCCGCGGCTTTGCAGGTTCCACAAAGAGTAAGCCAGTGCTTTACCGGATACCATGGAAACCAGAACACCGTTGCTACGGCTGACGACTTCACCCTGCTTTACAGGACCGTAGTGGTCAAACACAGAAGTCATGATGCCGCTACCGGAGGTCATTGTCATGAACAGGGAGCGGAAACCGATCAGGCCGCGGGAAGGCATCAGGAAGGTCAGACGTACGCGTCCCTTTCCGTCAACTTCCATGTTGGTCATGTCTGCTTTACGCTTGCCTAGCTCTTCAATGATGCTGCCCTGATGCTGATCTTCAACATCGATCAGTACAACTTCGTAAGGCTCATGGATTTCGCCGTCAACTTCTTTCTGAATTACTTCAGGGCGGGATACACCCAGTTCGTAACCTTCACGACGCATGGATTCGATCAGCACCGACAAGTGCAGTTCGCCACGACCGGCAACCTGGAACTTCTCAGGTGAGTCGCCCTGTTCAACGCGCAGTGCTACGTTGTGGATAAGTTCACGTTCCAGGCGATCCTTGATATTACGGCTGGTAACAAATTTACCTTCTTTACCAGCAAAAGGAGAATCGTTGACCTGGAAGGTCATAGAAACTGTAGGCTCATCAACGGACAAAGCCGGCAGTGCTTCAACCTGTGCCGGATCACACAAAGTATCGGAGATGTTGAGAACTTCGATACCGGTTACGCAGACGATATCGCCGGCCCGTGCAGTTTCAACTTCAACACGTTCGAGGCCCAGGTAGCCCATGATCTTCTGCAGCTTGCCGTTACGTACTTTGCCTTCAGCGTCGATAACTTTAATCTGTTGATTAAGTTTCGCTGTTCCGCGGGTAATACGGCCAACACCGATAACACCAACGTAGCTGTTGTAGTCCAGTGCAGAGATCTGCATCTGGAAAGGACCTTCGGTATCAACCTTAGGAGGCTCAACGTGCTCGACAATTGCTTCGAACAGTGGGGTCATATCATCGGCAAGTTCATCAGCCTCAAGACCTGCAATGCCGTTCAGGGCGGAAGCGTAGATTACCGGAAAGTCCAGCTGTTCATCGGTAGCACCCAGGCTATCAAACAGCTCGAATACCTGATCGATAACATAGTCAGGACGAGCGCCAGGGCGGTCAACCTTGTTGACTACAACGATTGGGCGCAGGCCCTGATCGAATGCTTTCTGAGTTACGAAGCGGGTTTGTGGCATAGGACCATCAACGGCATCAACCAACAGGCAGACGCAATCAACCATCGACAGAACTCGTTCTACTTCACCACCGAAGTCGGCGTGTCCAGGAGTATCTACGATGTTGATATGGTAGTCATTCCACTCAATGGCGGTGTTCTTAGCCAGAATGGTAATACCACGTTCTTTTTCCTGGTCGTTCGAATCCATGATTCGTTCGGTGCCTTCGTCACGACGGCCCAGGGTTCCGGACTGTGCAAGAAGTTTATCAACCAGGGTAGTCTTACCGTGGTCAACGTGGGCAATGATGGCGATGTTTCTGAGTTTTTCGATCACGTCTGGGAACCTGTGCAGACAATTTAATAAGGCGGGCATTATACATGAGTTATGGCCACTCTGTGCGTTTCTTGTGCTGAGAATCCGCAAAATAGGTTTTTTTCTTGTTTATTGATCTGTTTTAGAGGATATGTCCAAATTGTTGGAGTATGATGTCGGCACCTTTTTAAGGCCAGATAGAGTGATAAGGTATACTAAAAAATAATCCGCACCAAAATGGTTCGCTTTGCTTTGTTGGTGCGCGTTATTGGTGCAATATTTTGATATTGCGATCACTATATCTGCTTTAAACGCAGTGCTTTCGCTGTTGGAGAGATCTGGCATGTTGTTTGCTCTGTAAAAGCGATATGAGCTTATGGCCTGTTATTCAATGCTCCTAATTGAGTTACGGGCAGTAAGAATTCTGGCGATTTAATCTAGTGGAGAAAGCCAAATGTCAGAGACTATGAATCTGATCAAAGCCAACGAAGTTCGTTGGGTAGATATGCGTTTTACCGATACTCATGGTAAAGAGCATCACGTAACTATTCCTGCAAGCGAAGTAAATGAAGATTTCTTCGAAGAAGGTAAGATGTTCGATGGTTCTTCCATCGGTGGCTGGAAAGGTATTAACGAGTCTGACATGATTCTGATGCCTGATGACAGCGCGTCTGTTATGGATCCGTTCTCTGAAGATTCAACTATTATTGTTCGTTGTGACATCGTTGAGCCTGCTACTGGTCAGGGTTATGAGCGTGATCCACGTTCTGTTGCTAACCGTGCTGAAGCGTACCTGAAGTCGACCGGTATTGCCGATACAGCTATTTTTGGTCCTGAGCCAGAGTTCTTCGTGTTTGACGAAGTTAAATGGCACGCTGATATCAGTGGTTGCGGCTACTCTATCGGTTCTCAGGAAGCTTCATGGGCTTCTAGCCACAGCATGGAAGGCGGCAACACTGGTCACCGTCCACGTGTTAAGGGCGGTTACTTCCCAGTACCACCGGTTGACTCTCTGCACGATCTGCGTGGCGCTATGTGTGACGCAATGGAAGCGATGGGTCTGGTTATCGAAGTACACCACCACGAAGTAGCAACTGCTGGTCAGTGCGAAATCGGTGTAGGTCCAAACACTCTGACTGCTAAGGCAGACGAAGTTCAGATCCTGAAGTACTGTGTACATAACGTTGCTCACGCTTACGGCAAGACTGCTACATTCATGCCTAAGCCAATCGTTGGTGACAACGGTTCAGGTATGCACGTTCACATGTCTCTGTCTAAAGATGGCGTTAACATCTTCCACGGCGATGCATATGCTGGTCTGAGTGAAACTGCCCTGTTCTACATCGGCGGTATCATCAAGCACGCTAAAGCACTGAATGCACTGACTAACGCTTCTACTAACGCATACAAGCGTCTGGTTCCTGGCTTTGAAGCACCGGTAATGCTGGCTTACTCTGCCCGTAACCGTTCAGCTTCTATCCGTATCCCTTATGTGACTAACCCTAAGGCATACCGCGTAGAGACTCGCTTCCCTGATCCTTCTGCTAACCCATACCTGTGCTTCGCAGCACTGATGATGGCTGGCCTTGACGGTATTCAGAACAAGATTCACCCTGGCGATGCTGCAGATAAAGATCTGTATGACCTGCCAGCTGAAGAAGCGGCTGAGATTCCAACAGTAGCAGCATCTTTCGAAGAAGCGCTGAATGCTCTGGATAACGATCGTGACTTCCTGACTGCCGGTGGTGTATTCACTAACGACATGATCGACGCGTATCTGGGTCTGAAGCGTGAAGAGTGCGAGCGTGTGAGCATGACTACTCACCCGGTTGAATTCGACCTGTACTACTCTGTTTAATCCTTAAGGATTAACGATAAAAGCCTCCCTCACGGGAGGTTTTTTTTTGTCTTTCAAAATTACCAAAAAACACCAGTTGCACTAATGTGGTGCAAATATTGTTGATTGCCCTACACTGCAACATATAAGTGCAATTAATATGTTCCAGATGATACTGGTATTGCTTGAATCCGGTTGATTCTGGCTGGTTACTGGTTTTATTGGATATTGAACATATTGGTTTGCTTCTTGCTTTGTTAATAAGGAATGACGCTATTTGTTTTAGGTTTGCTGAAGGTTCCCGATGAAAGCATCTGATCTGCATAAACATATACTGGACAATCTGACCACCGCGGCGATTCTTGTTGATGGTGATCTTGAGCTTGTCTATATGAATCCTTCAGCGGAGATGTTGCTTGAGGCCAGTTCCAGAAGGTTGCAGCAGATTGCCTTTAAGGACTGGTTTCTGGTTGATGATAACCAGCAGGCGCTAAACGCTTCTCTGAAAACCGGGCATCCGTTTACCAAGCGCGAAGCAAAGCTCAATACTCTTAAAGGCACTGAACTGACGGTTGATTACAGTGTAAATCCGCTGCCTCAGAAATATGGCCGGCTATTGCTCATTGAGGTCACCCCGCGGGATCGATTAATTCGAATTTCCCGGGAAGAGGAGTTGTTAAGTAACCATGAGACGGTGATTAGTCTGGTGCGGGGTCTGGCCCATGAGATTAAAAATCCTTTAGGTGGTTTGCGTGGTGCTGCTCAGCTATTGGAGCGGGAGCTGGATGATGAGTCGTTGCATGAGTATACCCGGGTGATTATCGATGAGGCCGATCGGCTGCGTAATCTGGTCGACCGTCTGCTGGGGCCGCATAAGATGCCGCAGTTGGAAGAGGTTAATATTCACGCGATTCTGGAGCATGTCTGCAGCCTTGTGAGTGCGGAAACCGGTGGCAGGCTTCAGCTGGTGAGGGATTATGATCCTAGCTTGCCTGAGTTTATGGGGGACCGCGAACAGCTGATTCAGGCGGTGCTTAATATTGTGCGTAACGGCATGCAGGCGATGCAGGAATCTGAGGTTGAACATCCGGTGATAAAGCTCTGCACCAGGGTTGTGCGCAATATTACCTTGGGTGCTGAGATGCATCGGCTGGTGTGTTGCGTCGACATAATCGATAACGGGCCGGGTATTCCGGAAGATATTCTGAGCAAAATCTTCTATCCGATGGTTAGTGGTCGTGCAGCCGGAACAGGGCTTGGCTTATCGATCGCCCAGTCTGTGCTGGCGCAGCATAAAGGCCTGATTGAGTGTGAGACTCAACCAGGCACAACCAAATTTCAACTATTGATACCGCTGGAGTAAATAAGATGGCTAAGGCAGCGAATGTCTGGATTGTCGATGATGATCGATCCATCCGATGGGTGCTTGATAAGGCGTTGTCCGGTGAAGGGGTTGATGTCACTCTATTCGAGAATGGTGATAGCTTATTGCAACAATTGGAACGGGATACTCCCGATGTTGTTGTTAGCGATATTAGAATGCCGGGTATAGATGGGCTGGACCTGCTGGAGCGGATTACTGCGCGCTTGCCCGAACTGCCGATCATCATCATGACAGCGCATTCGGATCTGGAAAGTGCAGTCGCTTCATATAAAGGCGGTGCGTTTGAATACCTGCCAAAGCCTTTTGATATTGATGAGGCGGTTGCTCTTGTTATGCGGGCAGTTGAACACGCCAGAGAGCAACAACAGCAGCAGCAAGCTCAAGAGGAGGTGGAACCGCAGACTGAAATTATTGGTGAAGCGCCAGCAATGCAAGAGGTGTTTCGGGCGATAGGCCGGCTGTCGCAGTCCAATATCACAGTCCTTATCAATGGTGAATCCGGAACCGGTAAAGAGCTGGTTGCTCAGGCGCTGCATCAGCACAGCCCCAGGGCTGTGGCACCTTTTATCCCCCTGAATATGGCAGCGATACCGAAAGACCTGATCGAATCTGAGTTGTTTGGCCATGAGAAGGGCGCGTTTACAGGGGCGGCCAGTGCACGGCCCGGTCGCTTTGAGCAGGCTAATGGTGGCACGTTGTTCCTTGATGAGATCGGTGATATGCCGGCTGATACGCAGACCCGTTTACTTCGGGTATTGGCAGAAGGTGAGTTTTACCGGGTTGGCGGTCACACTTCGGTTAAGGTAGATGTGCGAATTATTGCGGCTACCCATCAGGATCTTGAAAAACTGGTTGCTGAAGGGCGCTTCCGGGAAGATCTGTTCCATCGTCTGAATGTTATCCGGATTCATATACCTAAGCTGGCCGAGCGGCGCGAGGACATTGCTCGTCTGGCACGGCACTTTCTGCAAAGCTCAGCCGAAGAACTGGATGTTGAAGCTAAGCAGCTGCACCCTGATACCGAGGCATTCTTGTGTTCACTGGCCTGGCCGGGTAATGTGCGGCAGTTGGAAAATACCTGCCGCTGGCTGACAGTCATGGCGTCAGGCCGTGAAGTACTGGTTGCTGATTTGCCACCGGAGTTGCTTGAACAGTCCGACGATGACAATGTCACCACTTCGAACTGGGAAAAGGCGCTACGGAACTGGGCTGACCAACAGCTACAACAAGGCCATTCCGCCATTCTCGATGATGCGGTTCCTGCATTCGAGAAAATAATGATTGAGACCGCGCTTAAGCATACTGCGGGCCGCCGTCGCGATGCCTCTTTGCTACTCGGCTGGGGGCGCAATACCCTGACCCGGAAAATAAAGGAACTGGGTATGGATGATGACGTTGAAGAGGGCGTTGAGTAGAGAGAAGGTTTCCTCTGCGGTGACCGGTTCAGTTATAATCCCTGCCTCATTCAGAGTCAGGGATTTTTTATGCTCCACGTCGTTCTTTATCAACCTGAGATTCCACCCAATACCGGTAATATTATCCGTCTGTGTGCCAATACTGGTTTTCAGTTGCATCTAATCGAGCCGCTGGGATTTGATTTCGATGATAAGAAGCTGCGCCGTGCCGGGTTGGATTATCATGAGTTTGCCAAGGTGCAGCGTTACCAGTCTCTTGTTGAATGTCTGCAGAAGATCGATGGTGGCAAGGTCTGGGCATTAACTACTAAGGGCAGTCAGAATTACGCAAAGGTTGAGTTTTCTGTCGGTGACGTACTGTTGTTTGGGCCTGAAACCCGTGGTTTGCCTGCCGATGTTTTAGATTCTCTGCCTGCAGAGCAGCGCCTGCGTCTGCCGATGAATGCTGATAGCCGTAGTCTGAACCTGTCTAACACTGTGGCTGTGATGGTTTATGAGGCCTGGCGTCAGTTAGATTTTGGTGGTGAGTCTTAGCTGTTTTTACAAACAAAAAAGCCGGGATACTCCCGGCTTTTTTATGTCTTGTGATATCGCTTAGTGTTGCGCTTCGCTACCCGCTTCTTCCTGAGCGCGTTGCTGCATCTGCTGTGCATACAGTGCGTCAAAGTTTACCGGTGCCAGCATCAGGGCAGGGAAGCTGCCTTTGTTTACCAGGCTATCAACCGCTTCGCGGGCATACGGGAACAGGATGCTTGGGCAGAATGCTCCCAGAGTGTGGTGCAGCTCTGCTTCGCCAAGGCCGGAAATAGTGAAGATGCCGGCCTGCTGGATTTCAGCAAGAAAAGCAGTGTCATTATCGTTTTTAGCAGTAACGGTCAGAGTCAGGATAACTTCGAACACACCTTCGTCCAGTTGCGAGGTGGCGGTGTTCATATCCAGATTAACATCGGGTTGCCACTGCTTGGTGAATACCTGAGGTGAATTTGGTGCTTCAAAAGAAGAGTCTTTAATGTACACGCGCTGGATAGCAAACTGCGGAGCTTGTGGCTCCTGGTTTTGTGCGTTCTGTTCGTTCTCTGCCATTGTCTTAGTCCTTATATCTGTCTTATTAGCTGGTGAGCAGCAGGTCTAATTTACCTTGTTGCTCCAATGCATAAAGGTCGTCACAGCCACCAACATGGGTGTCTTCAACGAAAATCTGAGGGACTGATGTCCGCCCGCTACGTTCAATCATCTGCTGGCGAGTGCCTACTTCGCGTTCAATATCGATCTCAGTATATTGTGCGCCTTTGTGATCGAGTAGCATTTTTGCGCGGCGGCAAAACGGGCACCAGGCGTTACTGTAGAGGGTGATCGCTTTCATCGTATTTACTTGATGACCGGCAGGCTTTGAGCTTTCCATTCTGTCATGCCGCCGGACAGGCGAATGACATTTTCAAAGCCAGCGGCTTTCAGTTTCTTACTAACAGCACCGGCAGTCTGGCCCATATTGCAAACTACAATAAGTGGCTTCTGCTTATGCTTGTTGAGTTCGGTCAGGTGGTTGTCGATATCGCTGGCCGGAATATGTACGGCATTAGTGATATGACCGGTGGCGAACTCTTTCTTCGGACGAATATCCAGTATAACACCGCCTTCTTTGTTGATCAGGCGTGTCGCTTCATGCGTGTCGACAGACTTGCCAGCTTTATTCTGTTCGGTCCATAGCAGCATGGCGATAGTCAGGGCCCAGGCAGCGACCAGAAGAATGTTGTTTGTTGCAAAATCGATC
This sequence comes from Amphritea sp. HPY, assembly GCF_050870985.1. Taxonomy (NCBI): domain Bacteria; kingdom Pseudomonadati; phylum Pseudomonadota; class Gammaproteobacteria; order Oceanospirillales; family Oceanospirillaceae; genus Amphritea; species Amphritea sp. HPY. The sequence continues at coordinate 5,187,389 of NZ_CP194015.1, forward strand.
AGTTGTTCCATCGTATATTTGTCCAGCTGTGAGAATCGTAGCCGCTTGCTTTTAGAAGCGGTCGATATTATCAAAGATGTTAGCAAAACCTATAAGGCGGCTAAGTATACCTTGCTGAGTTTGCTGAGGTAACAGCTAAGCCGTTTTTCCACGGCAAAAAAACGTAAAAATTGATTTGCAGCTGCTTATGCCTGGTCGGAGTGGGTTTTAAGCGAAAGGTGAGTCAGGTAACTGATTGTGTCTGGCTGTCGGTAATTCGCCTTGAGACCGATTTCAACGTAAAATGCTGATCCTCCACAGTTACCCGATATATAAAGATTACATATGACTGATCAACGATCCACGAAAGCGTTAATTATTCTTGATGGCTTTGGCGTCGAGAGTACCGAATCCAGTGCTGTAACCGCAGCGAATACGCCAACCTGGGATAAGCTTATGGCGCAGGCGCCACATAGCCGCGTTGCAACTTCCGGTATGGCTGTCGGTCTGCCTGAAGGCCAGATGGGTAACTCCGAAGTGGGTCATATGAATATCGGAGCCGGACGAACTGTTTACCAGAATTTTACCCGGGTCAGTAAGGCGGTCGAAGACGGTTCTTTGTTTAGCAATGAGGTTTTAGTTAAGGCTATCGATGCAGCTGTTGCAGCCGATGGCGCTGTACATGTGACCGGATTGTTATCCCCGGGTGGCGTGCACAGTCACGAAGAGCATCTGTTTGCATTGCTGGAGATGGCGGTTAAACGTGGTGCCAATAAGATCTACCTGCACGGCATTCTCGATGGCAGAGACATGCCGCCGCGTAGCGCTAAGGCTTCTATCGAAGCGGCGGAAGCTAAATTCGCCGAGCTGGGTACCGGTGCTATTGCCACAATTGTTGGGCGTTACTTTGCCATGGATCGCGATAATCGCTGGGATCGGGTCCAGCTGGCATACGATGCGATGACAAAGGGCCTGGCACCTTGTTATGAAGCAAGTGCAATGGATGCGCTTAATAACGCCTATGAGCGGGATGAAAATGATGAGTTCGTTCAGGCGACGACTATTATTGGTGAAGATGGTCAGCCAAAAGGGTTGATCCGTGATAATGACACTGTGATCTGTGCCAATTTCCGTCCGGATCGCGCGCGGGAGATTACCCGGGCTTTTGTCGATGCTGAATTTGATGGTTTTAGCCGTTCTGTAGAGCCGCGGCTGAGCGACTTCGTGATGTTGACTCAGTATGCCTCCGATATTGATGCAAGCTGTGCATATCCGCCGATGAAGTTTAAGAATTGCCTGGGAGAATACCTTTCTACACTAGGTCGAACCCAGCTGCGTATCGCCGAAACAGAAAAATACGCCCATGTAACTTTCTTCTTTAATGCTGGTGAAGAACAGGTTTATGCTGGTGAAGACCGGATTCTGGTACCTTCGCCTGATGTCGCTACTTATGACCTGAAGCCTGAGATGAGTGCGCCGGAAGTGACAGAAAAGCTGGCTGCTGCCATTGCCAGTGGCAAGTATGATCTGATCGTATGTAACTTTGCTAACCCTGATATGGTCGGCCACACCGGTAACTTTGACGCAGCAGTTAAGGCGGTGGAAGTGATTGATGACTGTATCACTAAGGTGCTGGCCGCGATGGAAAAAGTTGCTGGAGAAACGCTGATTACTGCCGATCACGGCAATGTCGAGTTAATGCTCAATCCCAAAACCGGGCAGGTGCATACAGCGCATACCACGTGGCCGGTGGCATTGGTTTATGATGGTCCGCGTAAAGGGAAGATTAGTCTGCAGGACGGCGCTTTGTGTGATCTTGCCCCAACGTTGCTGGCGTTAATGGATCTGGATCAACCGGAAGAGATGACCGGACGATCGTTGGTAAACTTTCAATAATGGATTATAGGCCGCTCGTTGAGCGGCCATTTTGTATATGCTGAAGAATTTTTTTATCTTTCTGTTCCTTATGTCGGGCCTGCTGAATGCGCCGGTGATTAATGCCGCGTCAAAAGATCAGGCGACAGAGGCGCAGGTGAAAGCGCTGAAGAAGAGTATCAGAGAGCTGGCTCAAACCCTGGGTGAAGTGAAGGGAGAGCGTAAGTCGGTACAAAATGAATTACGCAGCACAGATAAAAAGATAGGTGTACTGGCTAAGGAAATATTGGTTCTTGACGGTCAGCTCAAGGGGGCGGAAGTTAAACTGAAGCAGCTTGAAGCGCAGCGCAAACCACTGCTGCATTCATTGCACAGCCGTGCTGGAGAACTGCAGTTGCAGTTACAACAGCAGTATAAACAGGGACGCCAGCCCCGGTTGCAGCTGTTACTTAATCAGCGTGATCCGGAGCAGGTGTCCCGGATGTTGCGTTACTATGATCAAATTAATATGACTTTGAGTCGAAAGCTCCAGTTGTTCCATGATGATCTGCAACAGCTGGACCAGGCTGAGCAGGATATTCGTTCCGCGCAGATAGATATTTTCGATCACAGGGATCAGTTGAAACTGCGTGCCACGAGTCTTGAACAGACTCGCAAGGAGCGGAAGCAGGTATTAGCAAAGCTTGAGCAGGAGTTGAAGGCCGGTAGCCAGCAATTGAAAACGATGCAGGCTAATCAGGCCCGTCTTGAAAAAGTGCTAAATGAGATACGGGTTTCGGTCGATAAAATAGCCCTGGGTGGTGATGACCGTGCTTTTAAAGAGCTTAAAGGGCGTCTGCCCTGGCCTAACAGCGGAGTGCTGAGTCGTCGTTTTGGCAATGTTCAGGCGGGTGTCAGATTTGATGGTGTTTTGTTATCTGATCGGTCGGGGCGTTCAGTTAGGGCTGTTCACCATGGTCGGGTGGTCTTTTCTGACTGGCTGAGGGGCTATGGTTTACTGTTGATTATTGATCATGGTGGCGGCTATATGAGCCTCTATGGGCAAAACGAAACGTTGTTAAAAGATGTTGGCGAATGGGTGTCAGCGAAAGAAACAGTGGCAACTATTGGTAATAGCGGCGGTAATACTAAACCGGGGTTGTATTTCGCTGTCCGATATAAGGGAAAACCAAGTAATCCATTGAAATGGCTGGCGAGAAGGTAGGCAGAGCGGTTATCCTGCAATTACACTGTCAGTATCGGTTTAGCTAACTGAAGGACTCACTATGAAGCTGATTAAACAGCTATCAACAATCAGTACATCACTACTTTTATCTACCTTGCTTCTCGGTAATCCGGTATTGGCCCAGTCCGAGCCCGAGCCGGTTCAGGATTCAATTCCACTGGAAGAGATTCGCTTGTTTGCAGAGGTTTTTGAGCGTATTAAAAAAGCCTATGTAGAGCCTGTTGATGATGCCAAGTTACTGGAAGATGCGGTGCGTGGCATGTTAGCAGGGCTTGATCCTCATTCCACTTACCTTGAGCCGGATGCCTTCGATGAGTTGCAGTCCCATACCAGTGGTGAATTTGGTGGCCTGGGTATTGAGGTAGGTCTCGAAGACGGTTTTGTCCGGGTTATCACGCCGATCGATGATACGCCGGCGCAACGTGCCGGGGTTAAAGCTGGCGATCTGATCATCAAGTTGGGTGATCAGCCGGTTCAGGGTATGGATCTGAATGATGCAGTTAAGCTGATGCGGGGTAAACCGGGTTCGGAGCTGATTCTAACGGTCGTTCGTGACGGCGAAGACAAGCCTTTGGAAATTCCGGTAATCCGGGATGTGATTCGTGTTGCCAGCGTTAAACAGCGACTGCTTAGCGAGGATATTGGTTATCTGCGAATAACTCAGTTTCAGGTGAATACGGGCAAAGATCTTAAACGGGCGCTGGATAAGCTCAATCAGCAAGCCGAACTTAAAGGCTTGGTGCTTGATCTGCGTAATAACCCCGGCGGCGTTCTTCGTGCTGCAATTGAAGTAAGTGATGCGTTTCTGGATCAGGGTTTAATTGTCTACACTAAGGGGCGATTGCCTAATTCTGAGCTACGTTATAGCGCAACCACAAAGACACTGGGTAATGGCCGGCCTTTAGTTGTGTTGATTAATCAGGGTTCCGCTTCGGCATCTGAAATCGTTGCTGGTGCGTTGCAGGACCAAAAACGCGCCGTGATTATGGGTGTCGATAGCTTTGGTAAAGGTTCAGTGCAAACTATCCTGCCACTGGCTAAAGACCGTGCGGTTAAACTAACCACTGCCCGTTACTATACGCCGAGTGGTCGTTCTATTCAGGCGCAGGGTATTGAGCCGGATATCTATGTTGGTCAGGCAGATATTAAGTTGCGTGAAAACGGTGACTTTATCAAAGAGCGGGATCTGAGTGGCCACCTTGAAAATGGCGATGCTAAAAAGGCTGCCGCGGCTACTGATCAGAGTGGTCTTGCGGAAACTGACTATCAGCTCTATGAGGCGCTTAATCTTTTAAAAGCGTTAGCTATAGCGGGACCAATTACACTCGGGAACTCAGCCGCTATAGCACCGGCAGAGCAACCCCAGGTTAAGAGCGATCAGTGATAAGGCGTTTTTATCTTAAACCGGTCCCGGCAATTGCGCTGGGACTTGTTTTTGCTTTATTTATATTCACCGGGCAGGCTGTTGCCGAAAGCAGGTTGCCACGGCTGATCCTGATTATCGACGATATCGGTGATAATCTTGCACAGGGTGTGGCTGCTGTGGCCTTGCCGGGGCCGGTGGCCTATTCGGTGCTACCCCATACCCCTCACAGTAAAACCCTGGCCCGAATGGCGCATAGTCAGGGCAAAGAGGTTATGTTGCATGTGCCTATGGCAAATACACATAATCGGCGGCTGGGTCCGGGGGCATTAACATTAGATCTGGATAAGGCCTCTCTGCAGCAGATACTTAAGCAGGATATTGCGGCGATTCCTTATGTCTCAGGCGTCAATAACCATATGGGAAGTCTGTTAACCCAGCGTGGGAAGCAGATGAGCTGGGTGATGGATGTTATTGCCGAGCAGGGATTGTTTTTTCTGGACAGTGTGACAACCGCGAAGACGACGGCTTGGAAGTCGGCTTATCAACGCGGAGTACCCTGGATGATGCGTGATGTTTTCCTGGATCATGAACAGACCACCGAATTTGTTGATAAACAGTTCCGTTATGCGCTTAGGCTGGCCCGGCAACAAGGTTTTGCTGTGCTGATTGGTCATCCTTATCCGGTGACCGTAAGTTATCTGGCGGAAGCGATTCCCATGCTTGGGGAGCAAGGAATTCAGTTGGTCGCGCCTAGTGGATTCCTGTTTCAGCAGGCAGAAGCCCGGCGTCTGGTTGATGCGCAGAGAGCTGCTGCAGAATTGAGTCAGCAAAGTGCAGATAAGGCGTGTTGCAAAACGGCATTGGCTGGCGATGGCTCAATTCAGGCTAAGCCCTGATTGCCAGAGCCAGAATCCATCACTGATCAGTTTTATTCCCACTACAATTGTCAGGCATTCAAATGCCCTTTTTACCCATTGATTGCCTTTTTTCAGGGCTAGATGGGCGCCGCCATAAGCACCTATAATCGCACCAATGATCAATGGCGGTAACCAGCTCCAGTGAGGCGGTTGTTGCAGTGCGACAGTTATTGCACCAGATCCATTCCAGAACAGTCCGACCAGAATCAGAACATAGGCAACAGAGGATTTGTAATCAAGGCCAAACCAGCGTACCAGCCACAATGTTACAAACAGTCCGGTGCCCGAGGTCAGTGATCCGTTCAGAATGCCGATCAGAAATAACACTGAACCACCGATCAACAGTCCGTTAAGGTCTCTGTGCCGAGGGCTGCATACCAGGCCAAGCTGGTGTTTGAATATTGAATAGATACCGAGACTGGTGGTGAGAATACCGAGGCTGAAAATGGTTAGGGATTCAGGCAGGTGGAGAATAGTCAGGCCGCCAACTACTACGCCTGGTAATCCGCTAATCAGGATAAAGCCGCAGAAGCGAAGATCCAGATTACCTTCTTTCAGGTGGCGCAGAGTGGCACCAATGCCCAGAGCGACGCTGGCTATTTTGTGGGTGGCCAGCGCGCTGCTGAAACTGAGCCCGAGAAACAAAAGAACCGGGAGTTGAAGCAGGCCGGCACCACCGCCTGCCATGGCAGATAAACCATTGGCCAGCAAGGAGATGCCGAGCAGGCCAAGTTGTTCACTCAGCACTGCTTAACGGACGATTGCTACTGAAAGTACAGCCCATTGGTCGGCCCAGTTAATGGTTGGGCGACTTTTAAACTCACTGCGTACAAATTGACGGATTTTGCCTTCCGCTGACGCCAGCATCAGATTGGACGTAGCACCGCCTGGTAATGCTGTGCGCAGGCCTTCGCTTTGTTCTGCGGTACGCAGGATCTGTTTCAGCTGTGTTTCAAGCCGTTCAAAGAACTGATTGATCCGCTGGCGCAGGCGATCGGTTTCGCCGGCCAGGGCGTCACCGGTCAGAATTCTGGCCATCCCCGGGTTTTTTTCGACGAACGCGAGTAATAAGGTAAGGATCTGTTCACACTGCTTTAGCGCACTGGCTTCAGAATTAGTAATAATTGCTATCCGGCTGAACATTGTATCTTCGATAAAGCTGATCAGGCCTTCAAACATTCTGGCCTTACTTGGAAAGTGACGATATAGCGCAGCTTCCGATACACCAACGTGTTTAGCCAGAGCTGCTGTTGTGATCCGGGCGCCCGGATCATTTTCCAGCATCAGCGCCAGCGATTGCAGTATCTGTTCCCGGCGAGATATTTTTTCCTTAGCATCCATACTTATTACACCTTGTGGGCTTTATTACTGATCAGGGTACCGACACCTTCATCGGTGAAAATTTCCAGCAAGCAGGAATGCTCAACCCGGCCATCGATAATATGTGAGCTGTTGACACCGCTTTTCACCGCGCTCAGGGCGCAATCGATCTTAGGTAACATTCCGCCATATATAGTGCCATCTTCAATCAGGGCATCGACTTGTTCGGTACTCAGTCCGGTCAGTACCTCTCCCTCTTTGTCCATCAGGCCTGCGATGTTAGTCAGGAGAATCAGTTTTTCTGCCTGTAGGACTTCGGCGACTTTGCCAGCAACCAGGTCGGCGTTGATATTGTAGGAAGCACCATCTTTACCGACACCAATCGGTGCGATAACCGGAATGAAGTCAGAATTAACCAGCATGTTCAAAACATCGGTATTAACATGTTCGACTTCACCGACATGGCCGATGTCGATAATTTCCGGGGCTGACATTTCCGGAGATTGATGTTTTACCTTGAGCTTGCGGGCACCCAGTAGCATACCGTCTTTACCGGTCATACCGATCGCTTTACCGCCGTTTCTGTTTATCAGACCAACGATATCTTTGTTGACCATGCCGCCGAGCACCATCTCGACCACGTCCATCGTTTTGGAGTCGGTGACCCGCATGCCGTTAACAAAATGGGATTCGATCGAAAGCTTATCAAGCAGATCACCTATCTGAGGGCCGCCGCCATGTACCACGATCGGATTGATACCGATGAGCTTCATCATAACGATGTCACGGGCGAAGCTATTCTTCAGCTTATCGTCGATCATCGCGTTGCCGCCGTACTTAATTACCACGGTCTTACCGGAAAAACGTTGGATGTACGGCAGTGCTTCGCTTAGCACGTTAGCGGTATTGATCGCTTCTTTACGTGTCAGGGGCATTCTAGGGTTCTCTGTCTATAGTGTTTGTGTAGTTTGTAACCGCTAACTCCGGTATTTGCAAGTCAGGATTAACCAGTTTAAGTTTTTTCTTTATCAGCTGCTGCAAACGGGCCAGCGCTGATGGGTTGTCAGCTTCAATACGAAGGGTCAGAACCGGTGTGGTATTGGAGGCTCGGATGCCGAACCAGCCGTCTTCATACTCGACTCGTAAGCCGTCGATGGTATGGCAGGTGGCCGCTTCAAATGGCTGTTTTATGAGATCATCAATAAGTTGAAACTTCTCAGCTTCACTGACCTTAATATTGATCATCGGGGTTGCCAGTGGCTGTGGGTAGACTGCAAATAACTGGTCGGCACTGACACCGGACTTGGCCAGTTCTGATAGTAGTCTGACCGAGCTATAGAGCCCGTCATCAAAACCATACCAATGATCGGCAAAAAACAGATGGCCGCTGAATTCCCCCCCCATCAGTGCGTTGGTTTGCCGCATACGGTTTTTAATCATCGAGTGGCCGCATTGCCACATGGTAGCGATGCCACCTTTTTCGCGGATTAGCTTGCTCAGTGAGAGGGAGCTTTTAACATCGTGGACGACTTCTGCACCGGGATGCTGTTGCAACAGGCGGTCGGCGAACAGGCAGATTAACTGGTCCGAAGTGATTACAGCACCGCTATTGGTTACCACACCGAGGCGATCGCCATCGCCATCTAACGCCAGTCCGATATCAGCCTGCTCTTTTACAACGCAGTGGATAAGCTGTTGCAGGTTCTCAATCTCTTCTGGATTAGGGTGGTGGTTAGGAAAGGTGCCATCGACATCGCAGAAAAGTGGAATAACTTCGCAGTTACATAATTCCAGCAGTTCGGTTATCCAGGGACCGGGGACGCCGTTACCGCAGTCAATCGCTACTTTAAGAGGCTTACCTGCGGTATCGATTGGATGGGCATCGCATACTTTCTGCAGATAGCCGCTTCGGATATTTGCATGGCTAAGCTGGCCGGCCTGCGTACAATTTAAATTCTGTTTTTTGATTCGCTGCCACAGTGCGCTGATCTCGTCGCCACATAAAGTGTGGCCGCCGAGCATGATTTTAAAGCCGTTGTAATCGGTGGGGTTGTGGCTGCCGGTTACCATAACGCCGGATCCGGTATCTAATGCAACCGTCGAGTAATACAGCGCGGGGGTTGGCGCTAGGCCGATGTTGATTACATCGATACCACTATTGAGTAGTCCCCGAATCAGAGCGTTACTGAGTTCGATGCTGGACAGGCGGCCATCATAGGCAACGGTAAGACTTGATTGGTCGCGTAAACGCGCCTCGCTGCCAATAGCCAGGCCGATCAGTTCGGCCCAGTCAGCATTGAGGGTTTTGCCGTAGATGCCGCGGATATCGTAAGCCCGGAATATTTCGGCCGGAATTGTGGCAATTGCATCCTGCAGTGTTTTTTTCATTATCCTGAATTTGCCTTAGTAGCACTCTGACGGGCCTTACCATCTATTGCCTGAGCGATTAGTTCTGCACAGTCAGTATTAAACGTATTTTCATGGAAATCGCGGATATCGTAAGCCCGGAATATTTCGACCGGAATTGTGGCAATTGCATCCAGTTGTGTGTTTTTGATCATTCTATTCAGCCTTAGTGACGCCCGGATGAACCAAAACCGCCATCACCACGATCACTGTCGCTGAACTCATCAACCACTTCAAACTCGGCTTGTACCACGGGAACCAGTACTAACTGTGCAATACGTTCACCCGGTTCTACGGTAAAGCTGGTATCGCCGCGGTTCCAGCAGGAAACCATGAGCTGACCCTGATAATCGGAATCGATGAGACCGACAAGGTTGCCCAGTACAATACCGTGTTTATGCCCCAGACCTGAGCGGGGCAGAATCATAGCGCATAACGCAGGATCAGCGATGTGTATCGCGATGCCTGTAGGTAGCAGTTCTGTTTGTCCCGGCTCCAGAATTATTGACTGATTCAGGCAGGCCCTCAGATCAAGACCGGCAGAGCCTTCGGTGGCGTAGTGGGGAAGTGGAAACTGTCCGCCAATGCGATCATCAAGAATTTTTACCTGTAGCTTTTTCATAGTCTGGTCTCTTACTCTTCTGCGGTTTCGTACTGGCTGGCAATCATTTCAATCAGTTGACCGGCAAGCTGGCGCTTGCTGCTTAGCGGTAATGGTTTGACATGATGACGGCTGACAACGGTGACTGCATTGTCATCACTGTTAAAGCCGATATCGCTACGGGATACATCATTGGCAATAATAAGATCCAGATTTTTGCGCACCAGTTTGCCCTGAGCATAGGTAACTACATTCTGGGTTTCAGCGGCAAAACCGACGGTGAAAGGTTTTCTTTCTAAACCGGCTACGGTAGCAACGATATCCGGGTTTTTCACCAGATGCAGTTCCATTATCTCTTCGTTGCCTTTCTTCATCTTATGCTCAGCAATCGAAACCGGGCGGTAATCTGCTACGGCGGCTGAGGCGATGAAAATATCGCACTGGCTTATATTCTGCAGAGATGCATCAAGCATCTGTTCGGCACTCTCTACCCGAATAACTTCGCAGCGCTGCGGAGCTGGTAAATTAACCGGACCGCTGATCAGGGTGACTTGAGCGCCGGCGTCGATAGCCGCTTCGGCCAGGGCGTAACCCATTTTTCCTGAGCTGTGGTTACTGATATAGCGAACCGGGTCGAGCGCTTCGCGGGTAGGTCCTGCGGTAATAAAGACCCGCTTGCCGCACAATAGTCCGAGATCAAACAGATCGGCTGCCTGTTGCGCTATTTGCGTAGGTTCGAGCATCCGCCCCGGACCAGTATCACCACAGGCTTGTTCACCGACACCGGGCCCCAGCAGACGGATGTTTTTCTGTTGCAGGCTCCTGGCATTCGCCTGCGTCTGAGGATCGCGCCACATCGCCTGATTCATTGCCGGTGCCAGCACAATAGGTGCCTCAGTAGCCAGGCAGATAGTCGTTAGCAGGTCATTACCATGGCCGTTATCGAGGCGGGCCATGAAATCTGCGCTAGCCGGGGCGATCAGTACCATATCAGCCCATTTAGCCAGTTCAATATGACCCATGCCAGCCTCAGCTTCAGGGTCAAGCAGGTGCTGGTGTACCTGATGACCGGAGAGAGCCTGCATCGTCAGCGGTGTGATGAATTCTGTCGCGGCGGCTGTCATGACAACCCGGACGTCCGCACCGGCACCTTTCAGGATGCGGGTTAATTCGGCACTTTTATAGGCGGCAATACCGCCGGTAATACCTAAAACGATCTGTCGATTTGTAAGTCTTTGCATACCGTATAACTGTTATGTCAGCTGAAAACAGGGAGCTAAAGATACCATTAACCGTTAGCGGGGAACATTGCTGGCATTAAAAAACGTCTAAACTGCTTCTGCATGATTGAATTAAGAGACACAAAAGGAGTTGTGTGATGACGATTACGGATTGGCCTGAAATGGAACGGCCTCGAGAAAAGTTACTGCATAAGGGAGCGAGAGCCTTGTCGGATGCAGAATTATTAGCGATATTTCTGCGAACCGGAGTGAGGGGGCGCAGTGCCGTTGATCTGGCCAGGGATCTGTTAATACGTTTTGGTACGCTGCGGGAACTGATCCGCGCATCACAATCGGAGTTTTGCGAAGCTAATGGTTTAGGCACGGCTAAATATGTACAGCTACAGGCGGTTATGGAGATCAGTCGCCGTACTGCTGCAGAGAGGTTGCAGCGGGATTCAGTGCTGGACTCACCGCAAGCGGTAAGGAGTTATCTGCAGAGCCAGTTATGCAACCGTTCCCGGGAAGTCTTTGGCTGTCTGATGCTTGATAATCAACATCGGGTGATCTGCTTTGATGAACTTTTTGCTGGCACTATCGATAGCGCATCGGTTCATCCCAGAGAAGTGGTGAAGCAGGCTTTGTTGAGAAATGCGGCGGCGGTAATTCTGGCCCATAACCATCCTTCCGGTGTGGCCGAGCCCAGCCATGCCGATTGCAGTATTACCAAACGTTTGCAAGAAGCCCTGCAGCTGGTGGATATCCGCTTGTTGGATCATATGGTTATCGGCGACGGAGAGACTGTTTCGTTGGCCGAAAGAGGCTTAATATAGAATCTGTATTTTACGGTAGCTATGGACGGTCATATTCTGTACAATGCGCGCTCTTCTATCCACTGGTACGGTAAATTGTCTTGGTATAAGACGCTCCGCCTGAGGATCGCAAAGCTACCCGTGTATTTGGGAATCATAGCTTTCGGCCCAATAAGTATCTGATAGAAGATGTAATTGAATTTATTAAAGGTGTTTTAATATGTCTCGAGTTTGCATGGTTACAGGTAAGCGTCCTGTAACAGGAAACAATGTTTCCCACGCATTGAACCGTACGCGTCGTCGTTTTCTTCCGAACCTGCACTGGCATCGTTTCTGGGTAGAGAGCGAGCAGAAGTTTGTACGTCTGCGTGTTTCTTCTAAAGGTATGCGCATCATCGATAAGAAAGGTATCGATGTAGTGCTGACTGAAGTTCGTAAGAACGGCATCAAGGTTTAAGGAGCAGTAACATGCGCGATAAGATTAAGATGGTATCTTCTGCTGGTACTGGTCACTACTACACTACGACCAAGAACAAGCGTACTACTCCAGACAAGCTGGAAATGAAGAAGTATGATCCGGTTGTACGTCAGCACGTAACGTATAAAGAAGCTAAGATCAAATAAGGATCTGTGCTTAAAGAAAAACCCGGCTGGTCCGGGTTTTTTTGTGTCTGGTGATTTTTTGCCTGTTCATTATCAGTGAGTTTTCGATTTCGATTATGCCTGAACTGCCCGAAGTAGAAACGACCCGTCGTGGGATTGAACCCCACTTACAGGGACAAATTATTACCGGCCTGGTGGTACGTCAGCCAAAGCTGCGCTGGCCGGTACCGGGAGGCCTTGGCGATCTGATTGATGGTCAGCGTATTGAAGCGGTGGAGCGTCGGGGTAAGTATCTGTTGCTTCACACGATGCCAGGTGCCGTTATGATCCACCTGGGGATGTCGGGCAGCCTCTACCTGGTGGCGACCGACCAGCCTGCGGCCTATCATGACCATGTTGATCTGCAGTTGGATAGCGGTATGGCTCTGCGCCTGACTGATCCGCGGCGGTTTGGATCCGTATTATGGCAGCCGGCTGGTACGCAGCATGATCTGCTTGCCAAGCTGGGTCCTGAACCCTTATCCGATCAGTTTAATATTGAGTATTTGTGGCAGCGCTGTCAGGGGCGAAAAGGTGCTATCAAGCAATTGATAATGGATAGTCATATTGTTGTTGGTGTGGGTAATATCTATGCCAATGAAGCATTGTTCAGTGCAGGCATTCATCCTAAGCGGGCTGCAGGTCGGGTTTCTAAAAAGCGTCTGGCGGTCTTTGTTACAGAAATTAAACAGGTACTGTCCCGTGCTATCGCTCAGGGGGGGACGACCTTAAAGGATTTTGTCGGCGGTGATGGAAAACCGGGTTATTTTAAGCAGGAACTGCAGGTCTATGGGCGTGCAGGAGAAAGCTGTGTGCAGTGTCGTAACAGTCTGAAAGAGATCCGCCTGGGTCAGAGAAGTACCGTTTATTGTCCGGAGTGTCAGCGCTGATGAGTATTATTGAACCGTTATTGAAACCAACCCCGCTGGGGGGCGATGTCTGTCCAACCCGGGAAGATCTTTGGCGCGCATTGGGTAATGGGGAGTATCTGCAGCATCGTGAAACATTTCATGTCGGATCATTGCCGCTGCACTGTGAAATATATGAACACAGTATTGATGCGCCGGTTTTAATCTTCCTGCCGGGAATTGGTACTTACGCTGAGCTGTATGCCGAGATGCTGCACCATATCTCAGAGCAGGGATTCAATGTAGTTGCTATAGACCTTCCGGGCCACGGCTATAGTGGCGGTGAGCCGGGTCTCTACACTGTCGAAACGGTATGTCAGTCAGTTGAATTAGTCATGAATGCCCTGGAGCAGCGCTATACCGGCTCATTTTCTCTGTTTGGCTATTCGATTGGTGCGTTGCTGGCGGTGGCCGCAGCTGAGAAAGATCAGCGAATCGCCGCCGTCTTATGTGGCACATTGCTTACTACTGAGGAAGCGCCCGATCTGTTCCATTATCTGGGCTGGCAATGGACCTGGGGTAGTGGTTTGCTGTTTCCTCATATCAAGCTGCCGCTGTCCTGGATTGTGGATTATGATCAGCTGCTGGCCGGCCACCCGGCTGGTCAGCTGATTAATCAGGACCCTATGATGGTGCTGGATTACCCGTTTAAGACGCTGTCCAGCCTGTTTTCGCATCGTGCCGGAATTATGCAGCAACGCTATCCGTTTAACTTGGCGATTGTTCAGGGTGATCAGGATGAGGTGTTGTCGCTAAATTATTCTCGGCGGGTGCAGGCTAAGGCCGAGCAACCGATTGAGTTAATTGCGGTGCCGGGTGAAGGGCATATGATGCCGTTGACTGCGCCGCACAAACTGGCAGGCATAGTCACGGACTGGCTTAAGAAGAGCCTGATAGCATAATTAAAGTAGGATACAGCTGGCTAATTCAGATATTTTGAGTCGATGGGGTTGGCTGAAGTGTGTGCTTAATTGGGCCTTGAGGAGTTAAAGCACGGGCTGGAATATTCATCGCTTTAACTAACCAAATACCCTGATGTGGTAGCCGCACTGCCGCGGTGGATCAAAATTTGATGTGGCGGGTCTTTATCTGAGGCTAGCCTAGTGAGTTTCTATGGGAATGAGGGGGGGCGTTTATAGCAATTGTCTGCGCTGCTGTGATATTTCAGCGCTGATTTGCAAGAAAAAAAGAGAGTACTTAGTTCCCCTTAAGTACTCTCTTCAGGTTGGCACTTCATAATCCTTATGAATCTTTCTGCGAAATCTACAGCTGGCATCCTGCCGACTTCCATGTATCCTTTTTCGCCTGACCTTCTACTGAGCCACTCTTTTATCAAGAGCGGAGTAAACAAGTCGCCATCCTTTTTCGTCATCCTTGAAGTGTATCGATCCTTCAGTGCCTATTATGGTGATATTCAGACGCCTGGCTATAGGAAAAAGTCCTATACGGAGTCAAAAATCAAACAAATGTTTTATTTACGCATAAAAAAGAGAGTACTCAGTTCCCCTTGAGTACTCTCTTCGTCCTGGCTTCCATGATCCCTGCGGTAATATCCCAGGCATCATGCCTGCATTCCTTGCCATCCTTTCCGCGTTGCTTGGCCGTCCCGTATTCGGTCCATGAATGCTCTTAAATCCTTGAAGCACATTATCTGCGGTGTGCCATGAGAAAAATATAGGAAAAATTCCTATTTTTTAATGTTAGAACGATACGTTATAAGAGGTTTTCTCTTATTACGGTTAATAGATAGACAGACTGGCGTTGTGATCATAAACTAGCCCTATCTTGGTCGGGGTGCCCGTTGGGGCTGAGAGCTGCTGAATTCTTCTTTTGAATTTTATAATGGCAGTAACCCGCGAACCTGATCCGGTTAATTCCGGCGTAGGAAATCGAGATAAACCGTAATTCTCCTCAGTGTTGTATTCGGTTTAGCTCATAGTTGCTGGACTAAGTACATGCCACATAAAACAGTTCCAATCGCGCTTACAATTGCTGGCTCAGATAGCAGTGGAGGTGCGGGTATCCAGGCAGATCTGAAGGCTTTTTCTGCTTTAGGTGTCTATGGTGCGTCAGTGATTACTGCTGTGACCGCCCAGAATACCAGCGAAGTGCGGGCTATCCATCCTATACCTTCAGACGTTCTCGGTTTGCAGCTCGATGCTGTGTTCGATGACCTGAATGTTACTGCAGTTAAGATCGGCATGTTAGGTGATGTGGAGACTGTTGAGCTAGTCGCTGATAAGCTTTTACAGCATGCACCAGCCAGGCTGGTGGTCGATCCCGTTATGGTTGCAAAAAGTGGCGACGCGTTACTGCTGAGCAGTGCCGTTGATATGCTTAAAGCCAAACTGATTCCTCAGGCAACCCTGATCACGCCCAACCTCCCGGAAGCAGCAATACTTTTAGATTGTCCTGAGCCTGCATCAATGGCTGAAATGGAGTTTGCAGCGGAACAGCTTGTGCAACTTGGTTGCAAAGCAGTACTGCTCAAAGGCGGACATCTGGAAGGTAGTAAAAATTCGATTGACCTGTTGTTTGATGGTAAGCAGATGCAGCAGTTTTCTGCTCCTAGGATCGCGACAGGCAATACCCATGGAACGGGTTGTACTCTCGCATCCGCAGTAACTGCTGGGTTGGCTCACGGTCTGGATCTGGCAGCGGCAGTACAGCAAGCAAAAGAATATATTCACGGTGCAATAGTTGCAGCGGACACTCTTGATGTAGGTAAGGGGCACGGCCCGGTACATCACTTTTATAAGTTCTGGTAAGCAGACGAAGAATAATCAAAAAGCAGGTATTAAAATGGCAGACTCAAATACAGTTTTAAGCCGCAGCGCCCAGGTTGACGAAGCATCCGTTCAGCCATTCCCGAGCTCGCGTAAAGTTTATATCGAAGGCTCCCGCGCGGATATTCAGGTACCGATGCGCGAGATCTCGCTGGACGATACCCCGACTGATATGGGTGGCGAGAAGAATGAGCCATTGTATGTCTATGACACCTCCGGTCCTTACACCGACCCAAAAGCTGAGATCGATGTCCGTAAAGGTCTGGCGCCGCTTCGTGCAAGCTGGATTGATGAGCGTAACGACACCGAGCAATTAGATGGCCTGAGCTCTGAATACGGCCGCGGCCGGGAGCAGGATCTGCGTCTGGATCACCTGCGTTTTGAGCTGACGCGAAAGCCACTGCGCGCCAAAGAAGGCGCTAACGTTTCCCAGCTGCACTATGCCCGTAAAGGCATTATCACGCCTGAGATGGAATACATCGCCATCCGCGAGAACATGAAGCTGGCCAAAGCCGGCGCCGAAGGTCAGATGGTTGACCAGCAGCACCCGGGCCACAGCTTCGGCGCCCAGCTGCCGGAACAGATCACCCCTGAATTCGTGCGTAAAGAGGTGGCTGAAGGTCGTGCCATTATCCCGGCCAACATCAACCATCCGGAAGTCGAGCCGATGATCATCGGTCGTAACTTCCTGGTCAAGATCAACGGTAACATCGGTAACTCGGCGCTGAGCTCTTCCATCGAGGAAGAAGTGGAGAAGATGACCTGGGGTATCCGCTGGGGTTCCGATACCATCATGGACCTGTCTACCGGTAAGAACATTCACGAAACCCGCGAATGGATCCTGCGTAACTCGCCGGTACCGATCGGTACCGTACCTATCTACCAGGCGCTGGAAAAAGTCAGCGGCGTGGCCGAAGACCTGACCTGGGAAGTGTTCCGCGACACCCTGATCGAACAGGCTGAGCAAGGGGTGGATTACTTCACTATTCACGCCGGTGTACTGCTGCGCTACGTACCGATGACCGCCAAGCGGATGACCGGTATCGTCTCCCGCGGTGGTTCCATCATGGCGAAATGGTGCCTGGCGCACCATGAAGAGAACTTCCTCTACACCCACTTCGAAGAGATCTGCGAGATCTGTAAGGCCTACGATGTGTCCTTTTCACTGGGCGATGGCCTGCGTCCTGGCTCGGTTTACGATGCCAACGACGAAGCGCAGTTCTCTGAGCTGGAAACCCTGGGCGAGCTGACCAAGATCGCCTGGAAGCACGACGTACAGGTGATGATCGAAGGCCCTGGTCACGTGCCGATGCACATGATCAAAGAGAACATGGACAAGCAGCTAACTGAGTGCCACGAAGCACCGTTCTACACGCTTGGACCGCTGACCACCGATATTGCACCGGGCTATGACCATATCACTTCCGGTATCGGTGCGGCGATGATCGGCTGGTACGGTTGCGCCATGCTCTGTTATGTAACGCCGAAAGAGCACCTTGGCCTGCCAAACAAAGACGATGTTAAGACCGGCATCATCACCTACAAGATCGCTGCCCATGCGGCAGACCTTGCGAAAGGTCATCCGGGTGCCCAGATCCGTGATAATGCGATGTCCAAGGCACGCTTCGAGTTCCGCTGGGAAGACCAGTTCAACATCGGCCTTGACCCGGACACCGCCCGTGCGTTCCACGATGAGACCCTGCCGAAAGAGTCCGCCAAAGTCGCGCACTTCTGCTCCATGTGCGGCCCGAAATTCTGCTCGATGAAGATCTCGCAGGAAGTACGTAACCTGGATTCCAGCGAAGTCGCAGCGATTGAAGCGGCGGCGGAAAAAGGGATGCAGGAAAAGTCGGAAGAGTTTAAAGAGACCGGTGCCGAGATCTACCATAAGCTCTGATCATACGAGCTGAATATAAGATCAAAGCAAAGCACAAGATCTTAGCCCATAGGAAGTAAAAGAAAGCCGCGCTTTAGAAGAAGGTAGCGGCTTTTCTATTTCTGGACGGTTAAAATTTGTTGCAGTACCGTTTCAAAGACTTTCAGGTGATTTTCTATAGTCTGCTCGAGTTTAGCCGTGATGAGACCGCCTGTGGTATCCGTTGCTCCGATCATCATCAGGTTGTCAGGCATATCAAAAGCTTCAATACTGTAGCCTTCGGCATCGGTCAGCTCGCCATTAACCCGCTCAGCATAGTTACGGTTATCTAGTGTATAACCCCACACAGGTTTCTTCATCGCTGCTACATAGCCCATCTCGAATGCTGTACCTACATCCATGCTGGGGCCTCTGAAGGGGGTCATGTTGGCAATAATAAGGTCGCAGTCATTCATTAGGCTGGTATTTGCATTGAATATAGATAGCCCCGCCTGATAGGGGGATAACCCTGTCAGATCCAGTTCCGTATCCAGTGGAAAGTGGCCACAGAACCCATATTCCAGGCACAGGGCTTTTTTGGCGGCTCCTATTGCGGCAGCCTCTGGCCAGAAAACATCGGGGCCGGCCAGATAGATCTGCTTGGCAGCCACCGGTTCAGCCTTTCAGTAACGGATGGTCGTTGGGCAGTTGGCGTGAGATCCACAGGGCCAGTTTATGCTTCATGTTCGGTTCGTTGTCTTCGCCTTTAGCCAACGGTTGAATCAGCTTGTCCAGTACTAGCAGACGGTATATCGCTGTTATCTTATCGCCGGCACTATCGGTGGCTTCGAACATACCGACGCCTCTGGTTTTCATATAGACGCCGCCAACACGAATGGCTTCTTTTACCAGTGCGGCTTCGTTTTTCAGTTTTGACAAGGTCGGAACTCCTTTCTTAGCTATCAGTGCAAACGTTTAATATAACCGACGGTCTAAGGATGACAAGCGCTATGATGCAAACTCTGATGTGGGGTGGTTGCATGGCAAGATTAAAATATTTATGTGTGTTGATATTGTGTTGTTTTCTTTCAGTTTCATCAGCCTTCCCGGGTGACCAGTCAGTCCAGGTGGAAGTAGCCACATCTGAAGTTCGGTTTTTTAATGTACGTGTATATCAGGAAGCTGATAAAAGCTGGGTACTACGGGGCAGAATTACCCGTAGCAATAAAGATATCAAGGTTCCTGTTGGCAAGGTAAAGGTTATAGTTCTCGATGAACGCGGTCGTCAAAGTTATATGGAAACATCAGATTACAAGCCGTCATTCATTCATCGTAAAACAGATAGAGCTTCATATTTTACGGTCAGATTGCCCAGGAAGGTGGTGACGGATAAGAGCACCCTGAAGCTTTCCTTTACAAGGTAAAGCTTTTCAAGCGACCCTGATCAGGTCGCTTGAAGTGATGCTTTAATGGCTGATAAGGCCATGGGGCAGGTCGGTCATGACCCGTTTGAAGGTGGATTGAGACAGGCAGAGAAGGTCCTGATGATCTCCTGCTTCCATATAGCAGTCTGGTTCTTCAGCCAGATGCTCGTCCCAGATTACCCGCATGTTATAGGCTTGTCCCAATGCCGGAACAGCCCCTTTATTGCAGTCACTGAACAGAATTTTTACATCCCGTTGCGCTGCGGGTGAAAATACCCGGCCCATACGGCGGTTAACTGCATTCAGATCGACCCGGCGATCGGATGGTACAACGGCCATCATAAAGCCTTCGTCGTCTTTCAGAACCACTCCTTTAGCCATTCGTCTGGCAGGCACATGTGCTGCAATAGCTGAGCTCAGAGACGTTTCAGCATAAGGATGGCGAATTAACCGGTAAGGTATATCCCCCCGGTTCAGATAGGTTTGTAAGGTCGGTGAAACAGACATTCGAAAATCCTCCCGACATGCTTTAGCAACATGCCATGTAGCATATCGAAGGATAGTTCAGAAATAGAGTATAATTGCGTACTTGTTTTCATCAACACTGGCATCTTCATGAAATACAGTATTATTCCGGTTACTCCATTTCAGCAAAACTGCACTTTATTGTGGTGCGAAGCGACAAATAAGGCTGCAGTCGTTGATCCTGGAGGGGATGTAGCGAAAATCATCGCAAAAGTTGATGAGTTGGGGTTAGTGCTTGAAAAGATCCTGTTAACCCATGCTCATATCGATCATGCCGGTGGTACTGCTGAGCTGTCTGCTACCGCTGGAATACCGATTGAAGGCCCTCATCAGGAGGATAAATTCTGGATCGATGGCTTACCCCAACAGAGCCAGATGTTTGGTTTTCCAGATGTGGAAGTGTTTGACCCTGATCGCTGGCTGGTTGATGGGGACACCGTCAGCGTTGGTAACGAGACTCTGAATGTTCTGCATTGTCCCGGTCATACACCAGGACATGTTGTGTTTTTTCATGCTGCAGGACAGCTGGCACTGGTAGGTGATGTGTTGTTTCAGGGGTCGATTGGACGAACTGATTTTCCTAAAGGTGATCACCCTACACTGATAAGCTCTATTCGCGAAAAACTATTCCCTCTGGGTGATGAAGTCGCTTTTATTCCGGGTCATGGGCCGATGTCTACTTTCGGTCAGGAGCGCAAGAGCAACCCTTTTGTCAGTGATCATCGGGGCTGATAAATCATGCTTGCGGATTCTTATTGTCAGTGGCTGAAACACCGCCACTGACAACGAATGTCGTCACTTGACCCGCCGGTGCATGCAAAGGCACTACACGATTGCCGGGCACGATGATCAGATTTCCGGCAAAGTTATAGGATTGCGGCAGATAGACGGCAACGTCTTCTGGCAGACCGAATTGCTCCAGACCATCACTGGTCATGAATCCCATCGCTTTTATGGCTTTATCTTCAGTAAGATATACCAATACCGGGCGATCGAAGCTTTTCTTTTCTCCCAGTAATGCATTAAACAAGTCTTTCAACGAGTTATAGAGCATTTTTACGACTGGGATTCGTTCCATCAAGCTATCGATGAAGGCCATCAGATGACGGGTCAGATAAAGTGAGCCGGCAATCCCGGTGAGGGTTATCGCGATCACTGTTCCCAGGGTGCCAAGGATTGTCGCAGTGATACCCGGCTCTATCTTTGGATAAACATATGCGATGACTGATCCTACGGCAGAAAACACTGTTTCGTTGAGCGCGGTGAAAATCAAAAACACCAGATAGATAGTGAGTACGAAAGGTAGCAGGATCAGTAGTCCCTGAAAGAAAAATCTGAACAGTGTCTTCATGAATAAATTTCCTGTTGAAAATCAGCTGTGACGGGGGCTTCAGCTATACTAAGTCTACGCTTGCCTGCATTCTGGAGGAGATCGATGCATCAGATAAATTATGGTGAATACAAGATCACAGCGTTGGTCAGACCTGTCGGCCGTAACCGTTGGCTTTTGGAGCCTAAAATCTATCATAAGGACCTTAAAGATACGATTTTTCATAATGCCGGTGAAATTGAAACCGGCCCTGAAAACCAGGTCATTGCACAGACTGAAGAAGAGGCTATTAAACAGTGCTTTGAGCTGGGCAAACTAGTGATAGATGCTGACCTGCACTAACTACCAATCAATTCAGTGATTAAGATTGATCTGTCAGTTCTGCGTTCAAGGCAGATGCTGACGAGATTGGTATTCGGCTGACTGCATTTCTGTAAGACGACTGTAGGTCCTGGCAAATTCAAAAGTAAGGCTACCCTCCATATATAGCTGATCCAGCGGTACTGCGCTGCTCAGGAAAAGGTTAACGCAGCGATCATAGAGTTCATCAATCAGACTGATGAAGCGGCGGGCAGGATCATCCATCCTGGCCAGAATTACCTGTCGTGCTCCCGCTGCGACGGCAATGCTTCCATCCTCAGTTCCTCTGGCTTTAATCTGTTCTCGCACGACTCCTCCCAGAGGGGGGATGTCGCTCAGCATAATCGTATTAAAGCGGCTGGCTAATTCAATATAATCGAGTTGGCTGCGTGGACCTTCGCACAGATCAGAAAAACGGAACCAGATACAATGTTCAGTTTTTTGTATTACCGGGATCTCCCGGCCCTTAACTGTAACCGGTGCCGAGTTATGCTTGCTCAGGCTTATGTCATCAAAGTGCTGTCGCAGTGATTGCACATCATTTTCATAAAAACAGGCGCGATGGTCTAATTTACGGAGCCTGAAATCCTGCTTTCCATCAAGGTTTCGGATAATCATCTCTTGCTCTATTTTCGTAATAATCGGCGTGACTCTGTCCCGGTAGATCGTATCCTGATAAAGCTCTTTCGGCGGGCGGTTGGAGGTGCTGATCAAAATAACTCCGCGTTGGAACAGCTCCTGTAATAAACCACTTAAGATCATCGCGTCGGCAATATCGTTGAGATAAAACTCATCGAAACAGATAACCCGATATTGTTGCGCCAGTTCTTTCGCGACTATGCGCAGCGGGTCTTTGTGCCCCTGTTTTTCCTGCAGCTGTTGATGTACCTGTTCCATGAATCGATGAAAGTGAAGTCGTAAACCGCTGTGTGTTGGTATGTGCTTGAAAAAAAGATCCATCAGGAACGTTTTGCCTCGCCCGACCGGACCCCATATGTAGAGGCCCTGAATATGTTTTTTTCTGAAAGCCGGGCGCTGCAAGTGGATAA
This sequence comes from Amphritea sp. HPY, assembly GCF_050870985.1. Classification (NCBI taxonomy): domain Bacteria; kingdom Pseudomonadati; phylum Pseudomonadota; class Gammaproteobacteria; order Oceanospirillales; family Oceanospirillaceae; genus Amphritea; species Amphritea sp. HPY. The sequence goes on from NZ_CP194015.1 coordinate 5,209,989, forward strand.
ATAGACGGTCAAGTTCAGTCGCCAATTGCTGTTGTGCAAGATCTTCCTGATAGCCTTCGCTGGCAATAGTTTGCTGAAAGATTGTTTGAAATGAGGGCTGCATATCGAAGTATCTGGGATCTGAAGAATCAAAGAATCCTATGGTATAGGTTTTCGCACTGCGACGTATAGGGTAGTCTGCGTCTCAGAAATCTAATCCGGAAAGAGTAATGGTTGAGCAACTGAATTCTGAATTACCCTTGAGACAGGGAACGATGCCGCAAGAGCAGCAGGTAATAACTGATTACCTCGAGAAAGGGGTGGCAAAGCCTTCGTTTTTACTTTGGCAGTATCAGACCCCCGCCATTATCATGGGGTGTTCGCAACGACCCGATGAGGAACAACTACACCGAGCTGAGCAGGCCGGGTTGCCTATCATGCGTCGGGGATCCGGTGGTGGTGCTGTGCTTGCGGGTCCCTGGATGTTAAGTTTTACTGTCTTTATTCCGACCGGGCATCAGGTTGCTGAACTGAATCTCATTGAGATTTTTGGCTGGTTAGAACAGATCTGGATTGCAGCGCTGGAGTCTGTCGGGGTTGCTTGTAAAGGTGTGGATAAACCTCTCATCGACTATTCGAAGCAGGTATCAAAGCAGCATGAGATTGATTGGGCTTGTTACGCTGCGTTGTCTCATGGTGAGGTGGTTAGTCTGGATAATCGAAAGCTGGTGGGGCTGGCTCAGATCCGTAAACGTAAAGGAATTGCTCTGGTCAGCGGTTTGCACTTGTCGTCTTGTGACTGGTCTTTACTGAGTCATGTTGTGGTAAACCGGCCGGAACAAGGAGGTATTCTTGAGTCCCTGAACTGTGATGCCGAGCAGCTGAGTGGTATTTCTGGTGTAGAGTTATTACCCGCCGTGATTGATGCTTTTATTGCGGCTCTGCCGGATGATTTTGAGCTGATCCTGAAGTAACAAAGGGGCAAGCCGCCACTTGATATAAAAAATGACAGTTTGTGACTTACGGAACTCATATTATCAGAGCCCTATTTACAGGGCTCTTGTTTTAGAAGCGTTATTTATGGAGCAGCTGGGCCAGTTCAACCAGTTGTGGGTTGAGCGATTTTTTCTTCTCCATAACTTCTTGCAGAGGGGTGATGCTGATCTGGTTATTAATCATCCCGATCATTATGTCACTGTAACCTGCCTGCAGATAAGTGACAGCAGATGCTCCAAGGCAGGAAGATAGTACCCGATCATGCCCGGTGGGGCGGCCACCACGCTGGATATGACCGAGTATGCAGACCCCAGGATTTTCTCCCTGCTCTTGCAGTTGCTGGGCAAGGCGGTAGGTCAGTCCGGGGCGGGGGCCTTCGGCAACAACGATGATGCCGCTACTGCCTTTTCCTGTGGCACGCTCATTGGCGAGTGAGAAACACAGTGATTCGAGCTTAAATTCATACTCTGGCACGATAATCATTTCGGCACCACAGGCTATTCCTACTTGAGCTGCAATATGCCCTGAGTCACGCCCCATCACTTCTACCAGAAATATCCTTTCGTGGGAGACCGCAGTATCCCGGATCTTATCGATAGCTTCCAGTGCCGTATTTACTGCTGTATCAAAACCGATAGTGTCATCGGTACCGTAAACATCGTTATCTATAGTGCCTGGCAGACCTATTACAGGTATTCCTGTTTCCTGGGTAAGCAGATGGGCGCCGGTAAGAGAACCGTCACCTCCTATAACAATAAGCCCGTCAATAGAGTGCTCTTTAAGTATCTCTGCCGCCTGATTGCGCACGACCGGGTCTTTAAATGCGAGGCAGCGATCACTTTTTAGAATTGTACCGCCCCGTTGTACTATGTTGGTCACGTCGGAGGATGTGAGTTCGGTCATATCTCCTATAATCAGGCCGCTATACCCCCGGTTGATACCGAAAACCTGGATGCCCTGATTGAGCGCAGCCCGGGTAATGGCACGAACCGCGGGATTCATGCCTGGAGAGTCTCCGCCACTGGTAAGCAGGGCGATAGCGTTTAAAGGTCTGGTCTTTTCCAGCTCGGGTAAACGGTACATCGGCGCGTCCTCTCGGATATTTTCTTTAGTATTAAGCGGTTATTGATTTTAGACAACATTTTTTATTAGCTGTTTAAGCTTTCTATTGCAAAGGCCTGGGTAGTGAAAATGGCAACTATAACCGCAAGCTGCTACAAAATAGTGTCATAGGCTTAAATAATAAGACGGGTAAGTGATGATGACTGAGTCCTCCTCTGATTTAATCGCGTTACTGATTTTATCGGGTTTTTCTGATTATCGTACTCAATTCCAGCGCATTACTGCAGGGGCTCAGGGGGATTTTGAAGCAGCAAACTGGTCGGGAATTCAGCAGTCTGCTGCGCAGCGTATCGATCTTTATGAAACTATGGCGGTTGAGGCTGCTGATAAAGTCAGGGCCGCTGTTGGTGAGCAGGTTAATGATCATAATATATGGGTTCGTGCCCGGTCGTATTATCTGAAATTAGCCTCAGAGCGTAATGATGTTGAGCTGGCAGAGACCTTTTACAACTCAATTTACTGCCGTCTTCTGGGTCATCATCAGATCGACAACAAGCATATGTTTATCCGTTCGGCACTTGAGACTCGTGAAATAGTTTCCGGGGATGAAATTTACCGTAGTTATCCTATGGAGTTCGGGCTAATAGACCTGCTCAGGAAAATGCTTGATGATTTCAGTTTCAATATCCCCTGGGAGCACCGACGTAGGGATATCCGAAATCTGGTCCGGTATATTCATGCTAATTACCCCGACAATCTGGTTGCCGCAGAAGATACCGTGATCGAGGTTATAAAGAGTGTTTTTTATCGCAATAAAGGTGCTTATCTTGTTGGCCGGGTTCACTTTGGTGATAGCGCCATACCTTTCGTTTTACCGGTGTTGAATAATGAACAGGGAGCGGTTTATATCGATACTGCGATTAGTCAGGAAAATGATGTATCGATCATATTCAGTTTTACCCGGGCCTATTTTATGGTCGATGTGAATGCGCCCTCTGAGTTTATCCGCTTTCTTCATTCTTTGATTCCGATGAAATCCCAGGCTGAGCTATATAACTCAATTGGTTTTTATAAGCAGGGTAAGGCTGATTTTTACCGCAGCTTTGTCGATCATCTGGAGTTATCTAATGATAGGTTTGAAATTGCTCCAGGCACGAAGGGGATGGTTATGACGGTATTTACCCTGCCATCTTATCCGGTGGTGTTCAAAATTATTAAGGATAGCTTCTCTTCTACAAAACAGATTACCCGCACAGGGGTGATCGAAAAATACCAACTTGTGAAACGACATGATCGGGCAGGCCGAATGGCAGATACTCAGGAATTTGTGAATCTGTCATTACCCCGCAGTCGTTTCTCTGAAAGCGCATTAGCCGAATTGCAAAAAGATGCTGCCTCTTCACTAAAAGTTAATGATGCAGAAATATTAATAGGACATTTGTGGATAGAGAGAAGGATGACTCCGTTGAATCTCTATCTCGATGACGCGTTATTACGTGATGATGAAGATGCAATTTTTCATGCAGTTAATGAGTTTGGGAAATGTATTAAGGAGTTGGCAGCAGCAAACATATTTGCCGGAGATATGTTGTTTAAAAACTTCGGCGTGACCCGCCATGGACGCGTTGTGTTTTATGATTACGATGAGATCCTTTATCTGACTGAATGCTATTTTCGTCCAATACCTGAAGCCTTGTATCCTGAACAGGAAATGGCAAGTGAACCCTGGTATTCGGTTGCACCGAATGATGTATTTCCGGAAGAGTTTAGTCTTCTGACCGCCTGTAATAGAAAAATAAGAAAGGTGTTTAATGGGCTGCATGGTGATCTTCTGGATTACCGATGGTGGCAAAATATGCAGCAACAGGTGAGAGGGGGAGAGGTGGTCGATCTGTTTCCTTATCGTAAAGCGCGACGCTTTCCCCGTGCCTGATCTGTAAATGTATTCTTTATCAGGTCGATAGCCAAAAGGTTTATGAAAGCGCTGAATAACTTCTAGTGACTCCTGTGTGTTTGTGATATTTCTAAAGGGATCGTGGCATAAGGATTGATGCTTCTCCTCTTTTCATCACAAGTAACTGGTTTTTAATTGTTTTTTGCGATTTTAAAACTGGAAGTTGCAGAAAATCAGGCTACTCTTCTTAAGTACAACTTCGTCATGTCAAAGCGGGTGCAGGGCGTGATATATCTATAAATCATAGGGAGTTCGATATGACTTTGCGAAACACAATTACTTCAGCGTTGGTAGCAGTGGGTGTGGGGGTGGCAACAATGGGCGCTACCACAGCAGCATCAGCGCAAGAATTTATAACTATTGGCACAGGTGGTGTTACCGGGGTTTATTATCCGACAGGTGGTGCAATTTGTCGGCTGGTTAACAAGGGGCGTAAAGATCATGGAATTCGCTGTTCGACAGAGAGTACCGGTGGTTCAGTATATAACCTGAATACAATCAGGGCCGGTGAGCTGGATATGGGCGTTGCTCAGTCTGATTGGCAGTTTCACGCATATAATGGCACCAGCAAGTTTGCTGATGCGGGGGCCAACAAAGATTTAAGAGCTGTTTTTTCAGTTCACCCAGAGCCTTTTACAGTTGTGGCTCGTGCTGACAGTGGAATCAAAAATTTTGATGATCTTAAGGGTAAACGGGTAAATATTGGTAATCCCGGTTCTGGTCAGCGCGGTACAATGTCGGTGCTGATGGAAGCTAAGGGCTGGACCATGGATGATTTTGCTCTGGCCTCAGAGTTAAAAGCCTCGGAGCAGGCCAGTGCCCTGTGTGACAATAAGATCGATGTAATGATCTATACCGTAGGTCATCCGAGTGGCGCTATTAAAGAAGCAACGACCTCCTGTGATAGTGTGCTGGTAAATGTTGGCGGAGCAGATGTTGATAAGCTGGTGGGTGATAATAGCTATTACCGTACAGCGACGATACCGGGCGGCATGTACCGTGGTAATGATAGCGATACGATGACTTTCGGTGTCGGTGCGACGTTTGTCTCTTCTGCAGCGGTCCCTGAGCACGTGGTATACGAAGTAGTAAAAGCGGTGTTTGAAAATTTTGATACCTTTCGTAAGCTGCACCCGGCTTTTGCAAACCTGAAGAAGGAGCAGATGATTCAGGATGGATTGTCAGCACCACTGCATCCAGGTGCTATGAAGTATTACAAGGAAGCTGGCCTGCTATAAGGGCTGGTGTATAAGGACGGGGCCTTCTGAACTGTAAACAGGTACAGCTTCTGACAGGCCCCGTTTTTATTTAAAGGAACTAATCAGTGGGGGCATATATTGTGTCAGATGATAAGCCGACGCCGGAAATGGCGGATAATGTTCAGGATATGGTTGCCCAGGCCGATAGCGGAGCGCGGGCTCCAGTCGGACTGGCAAAACAACTACTGTGGAGTGTTGCGTTATTATGGGCACTGTTTCAGCTGTGGTATGCCTCGCCACTACCCTTTATTCTCAATTTTGGCGTTATTAACGATACACAGGCCAGAGCAATTCATCTGAGTTTTGCTATCTTTCTGGCATTTACCGCATTCCCTGCATTAACGCGCTCACCGAAAGATTATATCCCACTCCAGGATTGGATTTTTGCTTTACTCGGTGCGTTTAGCTCCGCCTATCTGGTTATATTTCATACTCAACTTGCAGACCGCTCAGGAGCCCCTACGACGGCCGACCTTGTCGTTGCTGTGTGTGGCATGGTGTTACTGTTAGAGGCAACCCGGCGAGCCTTGGGCCCACCCTTAATGGTTGTCGCAACTGTGTTTCTGATATATACATTTGGCGGACCTTATATGCCGGATGTGATAGCTCATAAAGGAGCCAGTCTGAATAAGACTATGTCGCACCAGTGGCTGACAACAGAAGGCGTTTTTGGTGTTGCCCTTGGTGTATCAACCAGCTTCGTATTTTTGTTTGTTCTCTTTGGTGCACTGTTGGAAAAAGCCGGAGCAGGCAATTATTTCACTAAGGTCGCCTTTTCGCTGTTAGGTCATATGCGTGGAGGCCCGGCAAAAGCAGCTGTTGTTTCTTCCGGTTTAAGTGGTTTGATATCTGGCTCTTCAATTGCCAATGTAGTTACAACCGGAACTTTTACTATTCCCTTAATGAAACGGGTTGGTTTTCCGGCCAGTAAGGCGGGGGCTGTCGAAGTGGCAGCATCAACTAATGGCCAGCTGACACCTCCAATCATGGGCGCCGCCGCCTTTCTGATGGTCGAATATGTAGGCATTTCCTACGTTGAAGTTATAAAACATGCAATTTTGCCAGCCCTGATCTCTTATATCGCGTTGATCTATATAGTCCACCTGGAAGCTTCCAAAGCAGGGATGGAAGGTTTGCCCCGGCGTTATAAGCCGACGCTTGCGCAGAACTTGATGACCTGGTGCGGAATTATTGTTGGCGTATGCGTCTTATCACTGGCGGTGTATTACGGGATTGGCTGGACTAAAGATGTATTAGGCAATTGGGCCAGCCCAATTCTAGCTGTTGTGATTATTGCGGTGTATATGGGCTTGCTGAAGTTTTGCGCAGGCTATCCTGAACTGCTTATGGACGATCCGGATTCCCCGGTAGTTGAGCTTCCGGAGCCTGGGCCGACAGTTAAATCAGGGTTGTATTTCTTACTGCCGGTAGTTGTTTTGGTTTGGTGTTTGACGGTAGAGCGCTTATCTCCGGGTCTATCAGCCTTCTGGGCCACGTTGTTTATGATCATAATTGTTATGACCCATAAACCGATCAAAGCTTATTATCGAGGTGAAACGAACTTTAAGTCCAGAATGATACAGGGTTGGGATGATCTGCTTGAAGGTCTGGTGACCGGATCACGAAATATGATCGGCATCGGTGTGGCGACAGCTGCAGCTGGCATTATAGTTGGCACTGTTACCTTGACAGGAATCGGGTTGGTTATGACCGAATTTGTCGAGTTTATTTCGGGTGGTAGCATCATGCTAATGTTGATTTTTACCGCCGTGATAAGTCTGATACTCGGCATGGGCTTACCGACAACAGCAAACTATATTGTAGTTTCGACATTGATGGCCCCGGTTATAGTAACCCTGGGGGCTGAACATGGTTTGTTGGTCCCGCTGATTGCAGTACATCTATTCGTTTTCTATTTCGGTATTCTTGCTGATGATACGCCTCCGGTTGGTCTGGCAGCGTTCGCCGCAGCGGCTATTGCGCGCAGCGATCCTATAAAAACCGGTATTCAAGGATTTACCTATGATATACGGACTGCGATATTGCCCTTTATGTTCATTTTTAATACTGAACTGCTTCTAATTGGAATTCAGGGGCCGGGACATTTGCTACTAACGATATTGAGTTCGGTGACGGCAATATTGGTATTTGCAGCAGCAACGCAGGGATTCTGGTTGGTCCGTAGTCGCTGGTATGAAACACTGCTTCTGTTGCTGATTGCGTTCACTTTGTTTAGGCCTGGTTTCTGGTGGGATGAAATATATCCGCCAATTAAACAGGAAAGTGCAAGCAGGATAGAGCAAGTGGTGGATGCTATAGAAGTTGACCAGAATATACGCATGGCAGTAGCAGGTGAGACCATTGACGGAAACTTTGTCAGTAAGATCGTTGAGTTACCAATGGCTGCCGGTGGTAGTGCGAATGAACGCATCGAAAATGCGGGACTGGTCTTAAGAGAAGATGAAGGCAAAGTAATTGTCGATATGGTGACATTTGATAGTCAGGCCCAAAAAGCGGGTATTGATTTTGACTGGGAGATTCTCAGTATAGAAGTGGAGAACCCACGACCGCCGAAACACCTGATGTATATACCGGCAGTTTTACTATTGATAGGCATGGGAGCTATGCAGCTTCGCCGCCGAAAGCAGCAGAGCGCTTAAAGAGGACGACTATGTTTAATAAAATACTGGTGCCAATTGATCTGCAGGATTTGAAAGGTGCCCAGGAAACTCTGAAATCAGTTAAAGATTATGCGAACGGCAATATGCAGATCGAGCTTTTATCGGTGCTGCCAGGCTATAGCATGCCACTGGTCGCTTCATATTTTCCGAAGGATATGGTCAAACAAGCGTTGGATGCGATGCGTAAGGAGTTAAGTAAATTAGCTGAAGATCAACTGGGAGATGCTGTTAAATATGATGTCTGGGTAACTGCGGGAAAGGCAGCTAGGCGGATAGTTAAGCGAGCAGCGGAGATCGATGCTGAACTGATATTAATCAGAGCGCAAAAACATGGTGCCATAGAGCACGCTATGATGGGATCGGTAACCGCAAAGGTAGTAGAAACAGCAAATTGCTCTGTGTTAGTGCTTAAGTAGCTAAAACGTTGCTGCGCAACTTGCTAGATCGGAAGGTAAACCTTCCTGCTAGTGGCTAGAAGAAACCTTCTTAATAGCATGAGGTGAAAACGCAGGTATAGAGACTATGCTTTTAGCTTTTGACCTGGCTTTTGATTTTTCTAGCCACTAGCAGTAGCGCTTGCGCTACGTTCTAGCGAGTCGCGCAGTGACGGTCTAGTCACTGACCTATCGTAACTACAGTTTTTTCGACCCTTTTTGAAGTTTATCGGGCCTTCCCTGTTGACTCCTCTGCCAGTCGATGTAGAATTCGCTTCCTCGCTTGAGACAGCAACCGGCAACGGCCGCTGAGACAGGTTGAGGTGTTGAGTTTAACTCTTTGAAAAACAGTGTTTTTTAAACGAATTAATCACAACATGAAGCACAACGGTTTGTTTGTAAGTTTATTACAACTTCTCAAATAAAACGGTTGACTTCAACAGGGTGTTGAGTAGAATACGCACCTCGCTTGAGACGACGCACCGGCAACGGTTTGAGTTACTCAGGCAACGCTCTTTAACAGATTGATCAGATAATTCGTGTGGGCGCTTGTTGAGATGGAGCACAAAAGCTTTATCAAAGACAAAGCGACCATATGTGAATTCATTTACATGTAGTTGTTTAGTACTTTGAGCTAGATTTACAGAATGTCTTTTTCCGACATTCTTGATTTAAACTGAAGAGTTTGATCATGGCTCAGATTGAACGCTGGCGGCAGGCCTAACACATGCAAGTCGAGCGGTAACATTTCTAGCTTGCTAGAAGATGACGAGCGGCGGACGGGTGAGTAACGCGTAGAAATCTACCTAGTAGTGGGGGATAGCCCAGAGAAATTTGGATTAATACCGCATACGTCCTACGGGAGAAAGCGGGGGATCTTCGGACCTCGTGCTATTAGATGAGTCTGCGTCGGATTAGCTTGTTGGTGAGGTAATGGCTCACCAAGGCGACGATCCGTAGCTGGTCTGAGAGGATGACCAGCCACACTGGAACTGAGACACGGTCCAGACTCCTACGGGAGGCAGCAGTGGGGAATATTGCACAATGGGCGCAAGCCTGATGCAGCCATGCCGCGTGTGTGAAGAAGGCCTTCGGGTTGTAAAGCACTTTCAGCAGTGAGGAAAGGGGTGTCGTTAATAGCGGCATCCTGTGACGTTAACTGCAGAAGAAGGACCGGCTAACTCCGTGCCAGCAGCCGCGGTAATACGGAGGGTCCAAGCGTTAATCGGAATTACTGGGCGTAAAGCGCGCGTAGGCGGTTTGTTAAGTCAGATGTGAAAGCCCCGGGCTCAACCTGGGAACTGCATCTGATACTGGCAAACTAGAGTACAGAAGAGGGTGGTGGAATTTCCTGTGTAGCGGTGAAATGCGTAGATATAGGAAGGAACACCAGTGGCGAAGGCGACCACCTGGTCTGATACTGACGCTGAGGTGCGAAAGCGTGGGGAGCAAACAGGATTAGATACCCTGGTAGTCCACGCCGTAAACGATGTCTACTAGCCGTTGGGAGACTTGATCTCTTAGTGGCGCAGCTAACGCACTAAGTAGACCGCCTGGGGAGTACGGCCGCAAGGTTAAAACTCAAATGAATTGACGGGGGCCCGCACAAGCGGTGGAGCATGTGGTTTAATTCGACGCAACGCGAAGAACCTTACCTACTCTTGAAATCCAGAGAATTCGCTAGAGATAGCTTAGTGCCTTCGGGAACTCTGTGACAGGTGCTGCATGGCTGTCGTCAGCTCGTGTTGTGAAATGTTGGGTTAAGTCCCGTAACGAGCGCAACCCTTGTCCTTATTTGCCAGCACGTAATGGTGGGAACTCTAAGGAGACTGCCGGTGACAAACCGGAGGAAGGTGGGGACGACGTCAAGTCATCATGGCCCTTACGAGTAGGGCTACACACGTGCTACAATGGCCGGTACAGAGGGCTGCAAACCTGCGAGGGGGAGCTAATCTCAGAAAACCGGTCGTAGTCCGGATTGGAGTCTGCAACTCGACTCCATGAAGTCGGAATCGCTAGTAATCGCGAATCAGAATGTCGCGGTGAATACGTTCCCGGGCCTTGTACACACCGCCCGTCACACCATGGGAGTGGATTGCACCAGAAGTAGCTAGCTTAACCTTCGGGAGGGCGGTTACCACGGTGTGGTTCATGACTGGGGTGAAGTCGTAACAAGGTAGCCCTAGGGGAACCTGGGGCTGGATCACCTCCTTAAACGATAGCGAAATCTTAGCAAGCGTTCACACGAATTATCTGATCACTGATAGAGAGAGCGAATTGGTTCTAACCAATGTAAAAGCTTGTAGCTCAGCTGGTTGGAGCGCACCCCTGCTTTTAATAAAGAGTGGGTGAGGTCAAACCGATAAGAGAACAGGTTATGAAATAGGCTTGTAGCTCAGCTGGTTAGAGCGCACCCCTGATAAGGGTGAGGTCGGTGGTTCAAGTCCACTCAGGCCTACCATTTTAAAGCTTCGGCTAGGTAGATGGTTAGTTAGAACTGAAAGCCAGCTCAGCTGGTTAGAACGCATCCCACACTTCATCTAAAAGAAGGGGGTGAGGTCGGTGGTTCAAGTCCACTCAGGCCTGCCAAGTAATCACATATTATCTGGTCAATCCGCTCTGTAAAGACAGAGTTTTAAAAAATATCTGCGCAGTTTGCAGCTATCTTTTAAAGCTTTTTGCTTTAAACGCTCTTTAACAATTGAATCCTGTAACGAGAATGAAAAATATGTACAAGCGCTAATCCGGCGTAAATGTATCGTTATTTCATCGTCATTGAAAAATGACATGAAGTTTTATCAGTCTCTTCGATCAGACCCTTTTGGGTTATATGGTCAAGTGACTAAGCGTGCACGGTGGATGCCTTGGCAGTCAGAGGCGATGAAGGACGTGTTAACCTGCGATAAGGTTCGGGGAGCCGGTAAATGGGCTTTGATCCGAACATTTCCGAATGGGGAAACCCACCCAGTATAAGCTGGGTATCTCTTAAGTGAATACATAACTTTTGAGAGGCGAACCCGGGGAACTGAAACATCTAAGTACCCGGAGGAAAAGAAATCAACCGAGATTCCCCTAGTAGCGGCGAGCGAACGGGGACCAGCCCTTAAGCTGTAATGTAGTTAGCAGAACACTCTGGAAAGTGTGGCGATAGTGGGTGATAGCCCCGTATGCGAAAACTTACTTACAGTGAAATCGAGTAGGACGGGACACGTGATATCCTGTCTGAATATGGGGGGACCATCCTCCAAGGCTAAATACTCCTGACTGACCGATAGTGAACCAGTACCGTGAGGGAAAGGCGAAAAGAACCCCTGTGAGGGGAGTGAAATAGAACCTGAAACCGTGTACGTACAAGCAGTGGGAGCGGTCCTTGAGACCGTGACTGCGTACCTTTTGTATAATGGGTCAGCGACTTAATTTTAGTAGCAAGGTTAACCGTTTAGGGGAGCCGTAGGGAAACCGAGTCTTAATAGGGCGTACAGTTGCTAGGATTAGACCCGAAACCGAGCGATCTATCCATGGGCAGGTTGAAGGTTGAGTAACATCAACTGGAGGACCGAACCGACTGTCGTTGAAAAGCCAGCGGATGACTTGTGGATCGGAGTGAAAGGCTAATCAAGCTCGGAGATAGCTGGTTCTCCTCGAAAGCTATTTAGGTAGCGCCTCATATCTCACCTACGGGGGTAGAGCACTGTTTCGGCTAGGGGGTCATCCCGACTTACCAACCCGATGCAAACTCCGAATACCGTAGAGTGCAATTATGGGAGACACACGGCGGGTGCTAACGTCCGTCGTGAAAAGGGAAACAACCCAGACCGTCAGCTAAGGTCCCAAAGTTATGGTTAAGTGGGAAACGATGTGGGAAGGCTCAGACAGCTAGGAGGTTGGCTTAGAAGCAGCCACCCTTTAAAGAAAGCGTAATAGCTCACTAGTCGAGTCGGCCTGCGCGGAAGATATAACGGGGCTCAAACCATACACCGAAGCTACGGACGCAATTTATTGCGTGGTAGAGGAGCGTTCTGTAAGCCGTTGAAGGGAAAGCTGAGAAGCATCCTGGAGGTATCAGAAGTGCGAATGCTGACATGAGTAACGATAAGGGGAGTGAAAAACTCCCCCGCCGGAAGACCAAGGGTTCCTATCCAATGCTAATCAGGGTAGGGTGAGTCGACCCCTAAGGCGAGGCTGAAGAGCGTAGTCGATGGGAAACAGGTTAATATTCCTGTACTTTTTGTTATTGCGATGGGGTGACGGAGTAGGCTAGGCCGGCACGGCGTTGGTTGTCCGTGTTTAAGGCAGTAGGCTGAGATCTTAGGAAAATCCGGGATCTCATACGGCTGAGAGCTGATGACGAGTCCTCTTTTGGACGAAGTGGTTGATGCCATGCTTCCAGGAAAAACCTCTAAGCTTCAGATAACAAGAAATCGTACCCCAAACCGACACAGGTGGTCAGGTAGAGAATACCAAGGCGCTTGAGAGAACTCGGGTGAAGGAACTAGGCAAAATGGTACCGTAACTTCGGGAGAAGGTACGCCGCTGACGGTGATGGGATTTACTCCCTAAGCTGTTGGTGGTCGAAGATACTAGGTGGCTGCGACTGTTTATTAAAAACACAGCACTCTGCAAACACGAAAGTGGACGTATAGGGTGTGACGCCTGCCCGGTGCTTGAAGGTTAATTGATGGGGTTAGCTTCGGCGAAGCTCTTGATCGAAGCCCAAGTAAACGGCGGCCGTAACTATAACGGTCCTAAGGTAGCGAAATTCCTTGTCGGGTAAGTTCCGACCTGCACGAATGGCGTAACGATGGCCACACTGTCTCCACCCGAGACTCAGTGAAATTGAAATTGCGGTTAAGATGCCGTATATCCGCGGCTAGACGGAAAGACCCCGTGAACCTTTACTATAGCTTCGCAGTGGACTTTGATATTACTTGTGTAGGATAGCTGGGAGGCTTTGAAACCTGGACGCCAGTTCAGGTGGAGCCAATCTTGAAATACCAGCCTGGTAATATTGAGGTTCTAACTCAGGTCCCTTATCGGGATCGAGGACATTGTGTGGTGGGTAGTTTGACTGGGGCGGTCTCCTCCTAAAGAGTAACGGAGGAGTACGAAGGTGCGCTCAGCATGGTCGGAAATCATGCATTGAGTATAAAGGCAAAAGCGCGCTTGACTGCGAGACAGACACGTCGAGCAGGTACGAAAGTAGGTCTTAGTGATCCGGTGGTTCTGTATGGAAGGGCCATCGCTCAACGGATAAAAGGTACTCCGGGGATAACAGGCTGATACCGCCCAAGAGTTCACATCGACGGCGGTGTTTGGCACCTCGATGTCGGCTCATCACATCCTGGGGCTGAAGCCGGTCCCAAGGGTATGGCTGTTCGCCATTTAAAGTGGTACGCGAGCTGGGTTTAGAACGTCGTGAGACAGTTCGGTCCCTATCTGCCGTGGACGTTTGAGATTTGAGAAGAGTTGCTCCTAGTACGAGAGGACCGGAGTGAACGAACCTCTGGTGTTCGGGTTGTCATGCCAATGGCATTGCCCGGTAGCTATGTTCGGACAGGATAACCGCTGAAAGCATCTAAGCGGGAAGCCCCCTTCAAGATGAGATCTCACTGGGGCCTTGAGCCCCCTGAAGAGCCGTTCAAGACCAGGACGTTGATAGGCTGGGTGTGTAAGCGTTGTGAGGCGTTGAGCTAACCAGTACTAATTGCTCGTGAGGCTTGACCATATAACGCCAAAAGCGTTTGTTGAGCTGATAGATTAAGATACACTGTTCGATAAGAACAGACGAAGGATTAGAGCTTGTACTCTCCTTCTCTTACAGGATTACTTTTGTTAACAGTTTTTGCTTGGCGACCATAGCGAGATGGAACCACCCGATCCCTTACCGAACTCGGAAGTGAAACGTCTTAGCGCCAATGGTAGTGTAGGGTTTCCTTATGCGAGAGTAGGTCATCGCCAAGCACCTAATTACGGAAAACCCCGATCACTTTGTGATCGGGGTTTTTTCGTTTCTAAGGCGTCGCTTAGAAACGAAAGGACAGTAGCTAGAACGTCGCTGCGCGACTCGCTAGACCGCCGAACACGTTCGGCTAGCTAGTGGCTAGAAAAATCAAAAGCCAGGTCAAAGTCAAAAGCACAGTCAAAAGCAAAACCCAAACCCAAACCTAAACCTCCAACCGTTTTTCGTTAAACCTGCGTTTTCACCGCATTCAGTTAAGAAGGCCTTTTCTAGCCACTAGCAGGAAGGCGTGCCTTCCGTTCTAGCAAGTCACGTAGTGACGTTCTGCCCTTTCGCTTGCCTTCCGTTCTAGCAAGTCGTTCAGCGACAATCGGCGCTCTGATGTCTATTAATGTGAATTTTCAATGACAGGCTGTGACTATCCCAGCTTTTCAGGCAGGTTTCAGTCGGGTTGACTAGAGTGAATAGTGAGGTAATTCGAGGAGAACATTATGAAAAACCTGATCAAATCCGTGTTTGCGGTACTGGCAATTTTCATGCTGGCAGGTACGGCAACAGCTACTGATACTATTCGTCAATCAAATGATTTTGACGATGATCAATGGCAGGAACGTGTTCTGCGCTTTACTGTTAAACACGAGCAGGAAGAGCTCTGAATAATCGATTTTTAGCCTATCTGACAAGCCTGGTTCAAATTCTACGGGAGCATGTAGTACTGTTTGTTGCCCGAATCAGGCTTGATATGAGCCTCAGTAAGAGAGGGCGTAGTATCCATCTTGTATGCCTTCTAACAGACAGGAAGGGCTCACCTTCGAGCCGAAATCAGCTGAGAGATAGGAAGATCTAAATGTAATGGTAATGCAAATGAGAAAGATTATCATAAGCGTTGACATGTTCTTGTTATAGTGTAAAAATGCCCGCCGTCTTAGAGTAGATCCTGATAATAGTTTCTGGCTGTTAATTATGCAGATTGTGTTTCTATTTTGTATTTTTAACCTTTATTAAGACGTCTTAATATTTTAGTAACCAATTAGTAATAAATGGCTATTAATATGGCGCCTGTTACCCATAGCGTACTAATGTATTTATTAAATATTATCAGAAAATTATATGGTTTTGATTAGGTAGTGAGATTGCTGAAATGGTATTTTTTTCAAAGGTTGTTCTGTTTTTATCTCTTGTTTATACACCCTATATATGGTCGTCAGTGGTTATTGAGCTTGGACCTGGAGTAGTTTTATTAGCCGCTAATGGTGACTCTATTGAAGAGGGAGTTAAGAATGTAAGTAATACTATTTTGCCTAATGGTATTAATCAGCTGGTTGTTCACTATGAGGCAGAGATAAAAATTGCGTCTAGTGAATACGAAATCGAAAATAGCAAAAGCTATGTTATTGTTTTTGATCAAGTTAATCAGAATTTGACCTTGTCGGCTCCACATATAAAAACACAGCGTGAACTTGATAGGTTTAATGTTAACGGTGATTGGCAGCTAGCTGATAAAAGTAATCTTGCAGTTCAATATAAAGCGGATGTCTTGAAGAAAGAGGGCTTTCAATTAAATCGAGATTATCAGCGCGAGCTGGAAGAGTTTAATTTGTCAAATTCGCCAGCAGCTATTCGTTTTAAAAGCAGGCCTTATGAAAGTTCTGCTGATAGCACACAGTCAGAGCAGTCTGGTCGATCAGAAATGGCTGGTAAAATGCTTGAGTTCTGGTATATGAAGGCCGATGCGGAAACAAGAGCATCTTTTAAAGCCTGGATAAATCAATAGTATTTTTCTTGAATTAAAACCAAAACTTATATCTGGAAATTTTTCTCATTGAATAAATGAGGCAAGGGATTGCTTTGCTTAAAAAATATCAAACTAACTGTTAGTTTTCTTAATTGGAGATAAAAATGAAAAAGCTGATCCTGGCTGCTGCTATTGCAGCGACGATTGCTGGTGCTGCTAATGCTGCGACTATTTACGAAGGTAATGGTCTTACTTACAAACTGAAAGGTGATTTCCAGGTTCAACTGCGTCAGGATGCAGGCGATGATCAGGATTTGGACATTGAGTTTGATGATCTGGAGCTGAAAAACTCTGTAGTTTATGATTTGGGCGATGATATGAAAGCGTTCGGTCAGGTAGATTTTAGCTTCAACTCTGCAGCTGATGACGATACTAAAGAGTCTGCTGCACTGGAAGAGGCCTACCTGGGCCTGCAGTTTGGTGATGTTGCTGTTTCTGTTGGTAAACAGGATCTGGCTGTTGATGCTTTCGGAATTGAAAACCAGTACGAAGATCACGAAGATCAGTCTCAGTTCGCTGAAACAGGTGGTGACAATGTTGTTCGTGTGGACTATGCGGGTGCAAACTTTACCGTAACGGCTTCTACCCTGGTTCAGGCTGAAAGCGAAGGCGACAATGTTGAAGGCTTTGATATCCTGGCAGCGACCTCTGTTGCTGATGTTGAACTGGTTGCGGCTTACCAGGACTACAACGATAACGCTGGCACAGAGTATGATGCTTGGGGTGTAAGCGCAGCATTCGACGCTGGCTTCGCTGCTTTCGGTGTTGACTACAGCTCTGCTGATGACAAAGATGCCAACGAAACGAACGAGACTTACGGTCTGGTTGCTGTTGTTCCTGTTGCTGAAACTACCGATGTATCTGTTGGTTACACCAGCACTGATAACGAAACTGCAACCGACGTTGCTGAATGGTACGCGAACGTAACGTATAAGTTCCCAACTCAGAAGAACGTTCGCCTGTTTGCTGAAATCGCAGATACAGATGCTGCAGGTGCCGATCTGGGTTACCTGGCAGGTATGCAGCTGAAGTTCTAAAAATCGAATATCCAGCACCTGTTATCGCCCCCTTCAGATAGTCCGGTGCTGCTGACGATTCTGGCCAGGTTTAACCTGGCTTTTTTGCTCAGGGATAATTTTTATTCTGGTGATCCTGTTTACTTAATCGTTATAATCCCGGAATGAAATTTCTATGGTTGTTTATCTTCTCAGCTGTTTTACTTTGGTCAGGGATCAATCCTAAAGATCAATTTACCTGGTTTCTTGAGGTGCTTCCTGCCCTGATTGGTATCATCGTTCTAGCGTTTACCTACAAAAAGCATCCGATAACACCGCTCTTATATCTTCTAATACTATGCCACTGTGTAATTCTGATGGTCGGTGGTCATTATACTTACGCTGAAGTACCTATATTTGACAGTTTATCTGAGCTGATGGGTTGGGATCGAAACAACTACGACAAGGTTGGGCACTTTGCGCAGGGCTTTATACCTGCAATCATAGTCCGTGAAATACTGATTCGCTGTAAAGCCGTGAATAGTAAAGCCTGGCTTAATACGTTCGTAATCAGTTTCTGCCTTGCTTTTAGTGCGTTCTACGAGCTCATTGAATGGTGGGTTGCAGAATTATCCGGGGAGTCTGCTGAAGCGTTTCTGGGTACTCAGGGCTACGCCTGGGATACGCAGTCAGATATGTTGCTGGCACTGACCGGCGCGATCACAGGCCTGATACTGCTGTCCACACTTCATGACAAACATCTTAGAGAGCTGCCCTCAAAGCCTAGTCAGTTAAGTCAATAATAAGTAATAGAGCTACACTGATATCAGACCTATTTACTATCTGAGGTGTGATGATGGACAGTCATAAACTGGTTCCCGGCTCTGTTTTTCCCGCTTTTAAAATCGCCACTATCGATCACGGTGAAATTACCGTTGGGCGGCCCGATTCAGGTTGGGAGATGTTGATTGTCTATCGCGGTAAACATTGCTCTATGTGTCGCCGTTACATGGACGCTCTGCATGAGATGCTGCCCCATTTTTCAGAAATAGATACAAGGGTTATTGCCGTTTCAGCTGACCCTGAAGAACGCGCAGTTGCGTTTAAGCGGGAGGGGTCTTATCACCACATAACGATCGGCTATGAGATGACTACCGAGCAGATGCATCAGCTTGGCTTGTATATATCAGATCCACGTAGCCCTGAGGAGACCAAGTGGCCTTTCGCTGAGCCAGGCCTGTTTATTATCCGTCCGGATCACCGATTGCAGATAGTAGATATTTCCAATGCGCCTTTTTCAAGGCCGGATCTTGGCCTGATCTACAACGGCATTAAATTTATACAGGAAAATAGCTACCCGATCCGTGGCACTCATGATTTTAATCTGTAATTTCGGGTTCTTCGCTAACAGATGATCGTCTGATCACTTATAATCGTTGTGCAATCATCTGTGGGCCAAATCATGCGCGAAAATACCGATAACTACCGTCAACTATTCCTTAACGACACTCCGATGATCGATCTCCGGGCTCCGATTGAGTTTAATCAGGGGGCTTTTCCCCACGCGGTTAGTCTACCGCTAATGACGGACGATGAGCGTGCTTTGGTCGGTACCTGCTATAAAGAGAAAGGGCAGGATGAAGCAATCAAACTTGGCCATCAACTGGTTAGTGGCCAAACCAAAGTCCAGCGTATGGAAGCATGGATAAAATTCGCACAGGCCAACCCCGAAGGCTACCTGTACTGTTTCAGGGGTGGTTTACGTTCCCATACAACACAACAGTGGCTGAAAGAGGCCGGGATAGAATATCCATTGGTCCTTGGTGGCTACAAGGCGCTGCGTAACCAGCTGTTGCGTGAGCTTGAACAGGGTAGTGAACAACTATCTTTTTCTATAGTCGGTGGCAAAACGGGTAGTGCTAAAACGCTGATGGTGAATGTGCTGGAAAACGCGATCGACCTTGAAGGTGCAGCCAACCATCGCGGGTCAAGTTTTGGTAGTTATGTATCGCCGCAAAGTACTCAGATCAATTTCGAAAACGAAATTGCCATAGCGATGCTAAAGAAGCAGCATGCGGGTGCTCAACATCTGATACTTGAGGATGAAGGACGTAACATCGGTAGCGTTGATCTGCCACGTAATCTTTATCTTAAAATGCAAGATGCGCCGGTTATTGTCATTGAAGATCCACTTGAGTTACGAACTCAACGCCTTTTGAAAGACTACGTTATCGATATGGTCAGTTCGTATACAGCGCATTACGGTGATGTACAGGGCAACACTCTATGTGCGGATTACCTGCTGAGTGGCCTCGATAGAATTCAGAGGCGTCTGGGCAATGAACGCTGGCAAGTACTAAGGTCTGAGATGGAAAAGGCGATAGCCATCCATCAAGCCGGTGAGGGCTACGACAAGCATCTCAATTGGTTAAGTCCTTTGCTTGAGTGGTATTACGATCCAATGTACGAGTATCAGCTTGAGGCTAAGGCCGACCGTATTGTTTACCGTGGTAACTGGCAGGAATGCGAAGAGTATTTGCGTTTTAATACTCAAAGCTAAGCTTAGAATTAAGCTCAGACCTCTGCCCAGAATTAAGTTTTAATCTCATCCGGGGAGCAGTCTTGCAGCTTGAAAAACCACCCCGTAAACCGTTTATTGCCCGCGGCTCAAAAATTGAGCGATGCGAGAATTGCATGCTGCAAAAGCAAAGCTGTATTTGTGCTCTCAAGTCGCAGATTCAGGCCAAAGCGCAGTTCTGTTTGTTATCTCACCCTTATGAATTGTATAAGCCGACCAATACCGGTCGGCTTATTGTTGATTCTATCGCCGGTACCCGGGTTTTCAGGTGGCATCGAACAGATCCGGATCCTGATTTTATCCGGTTAATAAATGATCCGGCCATTGATCCCTATATCGTATTTCCTGCTGCGGCGGATTATCAGCAACGTATGACGTCTTTTGTTGATAAAGAGAGACGTCAGCCGTTGTTTATTATCCTGGATGGAACCTGGCGACAAGCACGGCGGATTTTCCGTCTGAGCCGGTATCTGGATCACCTGCCAGTGATCGAGTTGAATGATCCCGGATGTTCGAGTTACTGTCTGCGCAAGGCTGTTGATGAAGGTCGGCTCTGTACCGTAGAGGTTGCGGCAGCATTATTGGAGCAGATTGGTGACGCGCGCGGCGCAACGCATTTGCAATGCTATTATGAAATATTTAACGAAAGGTACCGGTTAATCCGTCATTGCTAATATTGGCATATCACGGGATATCGAGTGGCGTGAGTATCAATTTACTACCAGTTGTATCGGCTTCAGTAGTGGGGAGGATATCGGTACTGGGCCATAGTCCACTGATAATGGCTTTCTCGTAACCATAATTCAGACCTGCAGCAGCCATTTTTTCAGCGCAGGTTTCTGCATCGTATTTCAACCTGTGCCAGCTTGCTTTAATCCCATGATTTTGGGGTGTTAGCAGCATATACCAGGTATCAGCTGTTCCATCATTAGCGGGCATGCCCACGACTCCGGCATTTAGCCAGTATCCATTCCCGGTATTCTCACCGAAGGGAATGCCGCTGTGGCCGCCGATAATAATGTCTGTACCCGCCTGTTTTAACTGTGACTGCTTTTCATCTGGCGAAGTGGAGGGGAAAATAAATTGATTGATGCTGTTGATACCCCCATGTATCGCCAGACAGTCAATATCGTTGAAACGAAATCTGAGTTGAGAAGGCAGATCGGCCATCCATGATTTGTTATCTTGGCCTATCCGAGGCCTGGAATAGTTATACCAGGCAACAGATAAAAGATTACAACTGCTGCCCTCTTCAAAACCGCAGCCACAGTCATCGGCATCATTACCTATGGACTCTTCACAGTTTCCGAGTACTACACTGATATTCCAGTCACGGATCAGGTTCACAGTCTCCTCCGGCGAAGCACAATAAGCAACGAGGTCGCCGGTACAGAGAATATTACAGGGTGGAATCTGCTGCTCTTCCGCGAACTTACGCATAGCGGTTGTTGCTTCAAGATTGCTGTATGGACCACCAAACACCAGTAGCGGGTGCTCTGATGAAGGGTTAAAGCCACTCATTACGGAGTGGCTTCTGCTGGTTGCGGAGCGCTCTGACTTAAGCGTCCAAACCAGAATAATGCGCAGCCAATTATCAGAATCAAAGCCGAAATAATTAATAGCTTAGTGTATTTATGCATATCGCCCATCAGGGCAGTATGGCCAGCTGATTCGACGAAGTAGAGTACTGCTCCGGCTATTGCCAGAAAGAACGTTGCTACATAGCTCCATACCGGGATGTCGTCGCGTCCACCCCATAGAGAGAAGAAGATCACCGGTGCCAGATACATTGATGCGGTACCACTTACGGCGACTGCGCTGAACAGGTCTTTGTTACCCATGAAGACACAAAGGAGGCCGAGAAGGATAAATACAGCCATAGTAATACGGCCGTTTTTCAGGCTCGGCTGTACGCACTTCATATCGACGGCAACCAGTTTCGATGAGCTGGATAAAGTGCTGTCCAGAGTCGACATCGCCGAGATCACCAATGTGATATTGAACAACAGCATCGGCATTTCGCCTAATATTCGCATCAATGTTGCATTCATCGTTTCGCCAGATGCTGCGTTAGCTCCGGCAAATACGCCAAATAGTCCAAACAGGGTTATGCATAAGATACTGATCCAGGCGGCATGCATAAAACTTTTACGGGTGGTGTCGCGGTCTGCAAGAAAGCCCCGGTCCATCATCACCGGATCGTGCATCGGATAGCTCCAGACCTGCAGGAAGGCGACCAGCATAAGGATTGGACCTGGATCGGTAATATTAAATGGCTTAAACATAAGGTCTTCAGCCGCAATATTGCCACTGCCCAGGGCCAGTACTGCAAGTACCGCAAGAACTATAAGGAACAGTAACATCTGGAACAGGTCTGTGCGCAGGGAGGCGTGTAATCCGCCGAGCATCGAATATAGCAGGGTTACAATTGCAAACAGTGCAACAGCAATTGTGTATGAGGTACTCCCGGCGACGCCGAACAGAATCCCGATAACCAGGATATTAGCAAAAACTTCACTGACCAGTCTTATCCCGATAACGAAGTTGTAGCAGCGGGTTCCGCAACCACCAAAACGATCTTCCAGAAACTCCTGGATGCTATTGAAACCATGCTGGAAGCGGACCGAATCGATAATCTTTGCGCCGGTCAGAAACGACAGATAATAAGCAGCGTAAGCTAAAGTGCCCCAGATGCCATAGTAAAAGCCAAGGATTGCTGCGTTTAAAAGGGAGCGGGCAAAGATCCAGGTGGTTACCTGTGAAAAAATCAGTAGTAGTAAGCCTGGTTGCTCACCGCAGGGAGAGAGACCTCTGAAAAAAGCGCCATTACTGTTTGCTTTCGGTGTCAGCATGATAGAAACAACAGCAATAAGACCAACTGCGATGGCCAACGACAGTTCCATAAAGGGCTCCATGTCATACGAGGTAAGTTATCGGTATAGGTCTATGATTAGATTCAATTGAGCTAGTTCCGTCAAGCTCTCAAAAAACTGGTTTATATAACTTGTAGACATAAAAAATGGTTATAAAAAAGGCCCGCTATGTAGCGAGCCTTTTTTGATGAACGGTTGGTTACTTGAATTTCTTACCGGTAGGTACTGCAACCACTGGTACTTTAGCGCCTTTGATAACCTGACGGGTTGTCTGGCTATGGTGACCAAAGGTGTTTTCAGAACCCATAACGATCATATCAGCGTTACGCTTGCTGGCGGTATGCAGAATAGCGTCAGTGTAGTTACCTTCAACAATGACATGCTCAATATCGAGATCCAAAGCTTTATCCAGTGAGCCGAGTTCCTCTTCACAGAACTTAGCAACACGGGTTTTCATCTGCTCTTTTACCTGAGAAATGCCTTCATCGTGCATCTTCTTGACTGTATCTTCCGGCAGGTAGTTTTGAATTAGGGCGTGACCCAGCTCGCCAATCGGCTCGATAACGTGCAGCATGACGATATGCGCATTGAACTGCTGTGCCAGGTTCACGGCTTGTCTGAATACCGGGCGGGTGTGCTTGCCCAGCGATGTGGTGTACAGAACTGTCTTAATTTCAGGGAGTGCCATGCGTATATTCCTTTTACTATATTGATCCAGACTCGTTTCTAGTTGGTCTGAATCAGCTTATTCTCATCGGTTGATGCCTGTTCACTCAGTATTGGCTGAGTGACACGATCAACCAGATAAATGATTGATTTATAGTCTATGCCGCTATGATGAGAGAGTCCTATCTCACAGGTTCGGCTGGTCGAATAGCCGGTGTTACATCCCTTTACCGCCGGTTTAAGTGTTCTCAGAGCTGATTCGTTCAGCTCCGGTGTACTGAAACCTTTATCACCAGCGAAGCCGCAACAGGTAATATGATCCGGAATAATTACTTTTGTTGCACACTTCTCAACGATATCTTTCAGCTTATCTGCGACCCCCATGCGGGTTGTACTGCAGGTTATGTGTAGTGCTACTGGTTCATCAACAGGCTTGAATATCAGTCGATCAAGTAGAAACTCATGTATGAACTCTACCGTATCAAATAACCGGATTCGTTGATCTGCATTATCCTTTAGTCTAAGACTGCAGGGGCTGGTATCAGAAAAGACGGGATACTCACCATTTTGTGTTGCCGTGAGCAGCATCTGCATCGTTTCAGTGGCCTTATAGTCGGCGGCATCGAACATACCTTTAGACTGAAAAGGCATACCGCAGCAGAGCTGATCAAGGTTATCGGGATAGATCACCTCAAAGCCCGCTTTGCGAAGCAGGTGTTCGGTTTTATCAGCTAGAGATACCTGTTCCTCATCGCCCCGAGCAGGCCCCATAGCCCGGCTGGCGCAGCTTGGCAGATAGACAACTTTTGGCGCGTCCGGATTAATAACCGGACGCTGGGTATCTATCTTTGGCGCTGCAGTCGGCATTGAAGGGGTCCATTGCTGGACCCTGTTACCCGACAGTTTACGTGTCGTATCACATACAGCGGACATCGCTTTAGTACCAATCAAACCATGGGTCAGATTAGCACCGGCGAATGCCAGCTTACTGATCTTCATTACGCCGCCATAATGCTCGGCTAACCATTGTGCCAGCTTGGTATGGCTTTCATTATTGCGGCTGCGAATTGAGCGGGTCAGATCGCCAGTATTGATACCTACCGGGCAGGTGGTGGAACATAACCCACAGGCGGCACAGGTATCAATCCCCTGATAAAGGTACTCTTTGCGCAGCTCTGCCAGTCGTTCCGGATCTTCTCCATTATCTTCCAGTCGGGCAATCTCACGCCAGATTACAATGCGTTGTCGAGGTGTCAGCGTCATATCCCGTGAAGGACAGGTTGGCTCACAGAAACCGCACTCAATACATTTATCGATTAGAGGGTCTGCTGCAGGCATAGGCTTGAGGTTATCAAGATGTACATGAGGGTCTTTGTTGAGCAGCACCCCCGGGTTCAGTATGTTGTTAGGATCAAACAGTTCCTTAAGTTCCCACATCAATGTATAGGCTTCCGATCCCCACTCTTTCTCAACATAGGGTGCCATATTCCGGCCGGTACCATGTTCGGCTTTAAGTGAGCCGTCGTACTTATCCACAACCATGTTGGCGACATCATCCATCAGGCCCTCATAGCGATCGATCTCTTGCTGCGCGTCAAATGACTGAGTGAATACGAAATGCAGGTTACCTTCTAAAGCATGGCCGAAGATAAGTGCTTCATCGTAGTGCCATTTCTCAAAAATCTGGTGCAGGTCATGTACCGCATCTGCCAGTTGGGGTACCGGGAAAGCAACGTCTTCAATAATGACTGTCGTGCCTGTCTGGCGCATAGCGCCCACCGCCGGGAACAGTCCTTTGCGGATTGCCCAGTACTTGGAATATTCAGCTGGATCTGTCGTGAAGTCGACTGGCTGAACCGTCTCCAGATCCGCTATAGAGGCTTTGATCTCTTCTACCTGGGCCGCCAGATGCTCAGCGCAGGCGGAACGGGTCTCAATTAACAGAGCCGCAGCATCTTCGGGTAATTCTTTTATAAAGGCAGGCATGCCAGCTTTATTTTCTACTGAACGCAAGCCAGCCCGGTCCATCATTTCAACCGCAGAAACCGGGGTGCTCTTAAGAATGGCGACCGCTTCACAGGTGGTTCGAACGGTTGGGAAAAAGATCAGCGCTGATGCTTTGTTCGGATGCTCGTCTACGGTGTTATAAGTGATCTCGGAGATGAAACCTAAAGTACCTTCTGATCCGATCATCAGGTGCTGCATCACGTCCAAAGGATCGCTGTAATCGATCAGCGCATTAAGGGCATAACCGGTGGTATTTTTCAGGCGGTACTTATGCTCGATACGTTGACGAAGCGTTTCATTTGCCTTGGTCTGACGAGCCAGGGAATCAAGAGCGGTAAGCAGGCCTTTATGATTCGACTGGAATTCAGCCCGGGATTTTTCATCGCCGGTATCAACTGAGCTTCCGTCGGCCATAACCAGTTTCATACTGTTCAGAGTCCGGTAGCTATTCTGTGCTGTACCACAGCACATCCCGCTGGCGTTATTGGCGGCGATACCCCCGATCATCGCAGTATTGATTGAGGCAGGGTCTGGACCGATCTTTTTATTGAAAGGTGCCAGGTAGCTGTTCGCCTTGCCACCAATTACACCTGGCTGCAGTGAGATCTGTGTAGCATCATCATTGATTTGATGGCCTTGCCAACCATCCTTGAGCTGAATCAACACAGAATCTGTAATTGCCTGGCCTGACAGGCTGGTGCCTGCAGCGCGGAAGGTAACCGGGATTTTATGGTCGTTCGCCAGAGTGACGATACGGGCTACTTCCTGTTCTGTTTCAGGACGTACTACCAGCTGTGGAATCAGGCGATAAAAGCTGGCGTCAGTGCCATAGGCCAGAGTACGAAGCGGATCAGAGATCAGGCGCTGTTCAGGAATAAACTCTAGCAGACGTTTTTGAAAATCTTGATATTCCTGTTTCATGGGCAAAATCTCACCTTAGGTTTCTGCAGCGAGACAGAACCTTTTTTTATTACTGCCCGATGGTTGGGCGGGGGTGTTTATTAGGATAGGGGACAGAGGCGGGACAGAATAATCCCGCCTCTTGAGTTTCTGGCTTAGCCGTAGGCTGCGGCAGGTAGCCAGAGCACCAGCTGTGGCCAGAATACCAATATCAGCAGAGCAACCAGCTGCAGCACGATAAACGGCATAACACCTTTGTAGATATCACTCAGTTTTACGTTTGGCGGGCACACCCCTTTGAGATAGAACAGGGCAAAGCCGACGGGGGGGGTCAGGAACGACGTCTGTAATGTCATCGCGACCAGCATTACGAACCATACTAACTCAGGGTAATCCACAACACCGTAACCATCGATATCGAGTCCCAGGGCCGATATTACCGGTGCTAATAAAGGCAGAATAATCAGTGTGATTTCGATCCAGTCCAGGAAGAATCCCAGCAGGAAGATCACGCCCAGGATAAAGAAGATGATGCCGTACTGACCAAATGGCAGGCCGGTCAGGAAAGACTCGATCAGTTCATCGCCGCCCAGTTCACGAAGCACCAGGGCAAAACAGGTCGCCCCGATAAAGATCGCGAAGATATACGCGGTGGTGTTGTACGTTCCCGCAACAACTTCTTTTAATACCTTGAAATTAAATTTGCTGTTATACACGGCCAGTATGGTTGCACCAAAGGCACCGACACCAGAAGCCTCCGTCGGTGTGGCGATACCCGCAAAGATGGAACCGAGTACCACGAAGATCAGCGCCAGGGTTGGGGTTACTGCTTTCAAGACATTAATTAATGTCGCAAGCGTAACCGGTTTAGCGTCTGGCGGAATCGGTGCTGATTCCGGCTTAAGCCAGCCGGTAACCAAAATGTAAATGATATACATTGCGCCAAGCATAAGGCCTGGGAATACCGCACCCATGAACAGATCACCTACAGACAAGCCAAGCTGATCAGCCATGATTACCAGCATGATACTTGGTGGGATCAGGATACCCAAGGTGCCGGCGCTGGCAATGGTGCCCAGTGCTAGCGGCATGGCATAGCCCTGTTTAGTCATCGCAGGTAGTGACATCACCGCCAGTAATACTACGGATGCGCCAATGATGCCGGTAGACGCTGCCAGAATTATACCGATAGCCGTAACTGTAATCGCAAGGCCGCCACGAACATTGCCGAACAGCTCCTGCATCGACTTCATCAGTCGCTCGGCGACACCGGATTTATCCAGCATAATACCCATAAATATAAACATGGGCAGGGCGACCAGAATCCAGTTGTCCATGATCTTCCACAGACGGTTAACCACCAGACCCAGAGTCAGAAAATCCAGACCGGTAAAGGTATCCAGATAAATATCTGCCAGATAGCCTATACCCGCAAATAATACGCCGATACCACCTAGTACCCAGGCAACAGGAATACCCGTGAAGAGCAGAGCGATGAACGACAGGAACATCGCAATAACAAGGATTTCATTAGCTTCCATTACGCATTACCTTTAAACAGCAGAACAGTGTCACGATACAAACGGGATAAAACGGCAAGACCTAACATCAGCATGCTGAGCGGAATTACGCTTTTGACCAGCCATCGCCAGGGTAGGCCGGAAGGTGATTCCGAATGTTCATTGATGCGCCATGAGTCGGCAACAAAATCGAGGCTGTGGATGAAAATAACGCTGATAAAAGGTAATACCAGAATCAGAATACCCAGAATTTCGATGATGTATTTTGTTTTGGCCCTGAATGAGGAATAGAACAGGTCAACGCGGATGTGCGAGTTAGTGGTTTGAGCATAAGAAAGACCAAACATCACCCCCACGGCATAGAGATGCCACTGTAGTTCTTCCAGAACGATTAAGCCGCTGGCGAATCCCTTTCGCAGAATGACCTGAGTCATGATTACCAGGACCAGCAGGACATACGCCCAGGCGATACTTAGCCCTACTCTTTGAATTGCTCTGTCGATACTGTCCGCCAGGGGAACTGGAGGCAGGCTGCTTTGCTCATTCACCGTGATGCACCTTTACCGATTATTATTCTATTAATTGCGTAGAAACTTTTTACAAAAGTTCTGAAAAACGAACTGGACAATACATTTTGCAGAAATCTTGACTGTCATGGCTGACTTTTTTGATAAAAGCTGGGGAGTTGTACTCCCCAGCTTTTAATGGTGAGTCTTACTTAGTAGTACGAGGCAGGAATGCGTTAGCTTCCCAAAGGTCATAACCTTTACGGAAAGTGCTCAGGTCAGCCCAAACTTTATTAAAGAATGGGTCAGCAGCAGTTTTTTCTTCAACCACTTCCTGCCATTTCTCTTCAAATGCTTGCAGCATAGTGTCATTCCAGTAGCGGATTTCGACACCGTTTTCCTGTGCTTTTGCCATCACTTCGAACTGCATGGATTCACCCTCTGCAATTGCGTTAGTCATAGACGCTTTACAGGTGTTCTCAACAATTGCTTGCTGGCCTTCGGACATCTTGCCCCAGGCACCTTTGTTGATCAGCAGTTCAAATACAGTCGCCTGCTGGTGCCAGCCAGGGAAGTAGTTGTATTTCATGATTTTGTGGAAGCCAAGACGCTGGTCGATAGCAGGCTGAGAGAACTCACTTGCGTCGATTGCACCTTTTTCCAGAGCACCGAAAATTTCACCGCCAGGCAGCTGTGAAGTAGAAACACCCATTTTCTCCATAACAGAAGCACCCAGACCGAAGAAGCGCATGTTCATGCCTTTCAGGTCTGCTGGAGTGTTAATTTCTTTGTTGAACCAGCCAGATGTTTCCGGGGAGATAATTGCACAAGGGATAACTTTTACGTTGTAACCATTGGTGTCATACATCTCTTGATACAGCTTCATGCCGTTGCCGTAGTACAACCACGCCATATATTCACCGGCTTCAGGGCCGAAGGGAACAGCAGAAAACAGTGCTGCAGCTGGCATCTTGCCCTGCCAGTAACCAGCAGTAGCGTAACCGGAATTAACTTTACCTGAGGATACGGCATCCAGAATCTCTTTCGCACCAACCAGTTTACCCGGCTCGTAGATCTTCATTTTCATGGAGCCGTCACTCATTGTCGGCAGCTGTTCAGAAACCCATTTAATCGGGGTGCCGAGTGCCGGCAGGTGAGAACCAAACGCGATAGGAGTCTTTAGCAGAATCCGGTCAGCCGCTTCTACAGTAGCAGTAGTCGCCGTAAATCCGGACGTTAACACCGCAGCAGAAACAAGAGACATTGCGAATTTTTTCATGGTTTACCCTCATGATGTTTGTTGTTTTTGTATTTACTTACAGGCTTCAGGGCTGGTTATTCGGAAACCTTTAATATTGCCCTTGAATAATTGGTCTTACCAATTTACCATGTAATGTATCGCTACCTTAAATTTTTGAGGTGCAGTTTGTCAATCATTTTTTTAGTTATAAATCTAGACTCTTTTTCTGAAATTGTTCTACTTTTCAATGAAAAGATTCAAAAAATGAAAAGTTTAGATAAGGTAAGACCAATTTATTGTTGGTGGTTTATGATCCGCATCTGTAAATTGCACACCACTAAAATAATGGTTTAAATATATTGAAATCCACAGTGAACAGACTCTTCTAAAGTGTTCTGATGTGGTGGAGAGAGTTTCTGATGGCGTATCAAAGGGTAAAGCAGCCAAAAATATCTGATGTCATTATGGGGCAGCTGGAAGAGATGGTACTGGAGGGGACGTTAAAGCCAGGTCAAAAACTCCCACCCGAGCGCGAACTGGCAAAGCAGTTTGAAGTCTCGCGTCCATCACTGCGTGAAGCGGTACAAAAGCTAGCGGCGAAAGGGTTACTCATTAGCCGACAAGGCGGTGGCACTTATGTGTCTGAAGATATCGGCAGCGCTTTTTCTGATCCTTTACTAGAGTTATTCAAAAGCCATCCCGAAGCGCAATATGATCTGCTGGAGTTCCGGCACGCACTGGAAGGGGTTTCTGCTTATTATGCTGCGCTGCGGAGTACACCTGCCGATAAAGAGAATATCCGGGCCTGTTACAACGCTTTGCAGGAGCACCATGACCGTAAGGAATTCGATAAAGAGGTGTATGCGGATGTGGATTTCCACCTGGCGATTGCTGAGGCAGGGCATAACATGGTGTTGCTGCACATGATGCGGGCACTGTTTAATCTGTTGCGTCAGCACATCTGGGATAACCTGCATGATATTTACCCAAAATCGGATATTCGCAGCAAAATACATGAACAGCACTCGGTTTTGATGGAAGCGATTATCGATGGTAATCCGGAGCTGGCAAAGAAGGCCGCTCATGATCACCTTGCTTATGTTGAGGATGCCCTTTTAGAACAAGGACGAGAGAACACCCGGCTGAAACGGGCGCTGCGTCGTTCGGATATCACGCCACTGTAATTATCAGGCTGTATAAAAACTACAGCCTCTGTCTATTCTGTAGTCAAACTAGACTTCAAAAGGTTTTTTTTGTAGTATTACTACAAAATCAAGTTCAACCATAAAAACAGACAGGCTTGCTGCGGTGCAGCATGAAGCCTGCGCCAGAGCTGTTTAAGCATAAAGAGACGTACTGCAGGCTAGACCAGAAAGTGCTGAAGATACAAAAACAAACACTGTTTTTGGCTTCTGCCCTTTTTTTGTCTGTTTTCGCTTGCATTGCTGATCGCTGAATTGCTCACCGTTCGCCAGCGGACCTATTGGGAGGTCCGGTTTTGAGTGCAAGAATAGTGGAGAAAGGCAAAGTGCAAGACATAATCGATGATATTGATCCAATCGAAACTACTGAATGGCTAGACGCGCTGGAATCAGTTGCCAAAAATGAAGGCAGCGATCGCGCGCACTATATTCTGAAAAAACTGGGTGAAAAAGCATCCGACCTTGGTGTTGATGCAAATACTTCCCTGAATACTCCTTACCGCAATACCATCGCGCCGAAAGATGAATCCCGTATGCCGGGTGATCTGTTTATGGAGCGTCGTATCCGTTCCTTCATTCGCTGGAATGCGATGGCGATGGTAATGCGTGCCAACGATAATGATGACGGTCTGGGTGGTCACATCTCCAGCTTCTCATCTTCGGCAACACTGTACGATATAGGTTTTAACTATTTCTTCCGTGGCTCCGAAGGTGAGCAGGAAGGTGACCTGGTATTCTTCCAGGGTCACATCGCGCCGGGTATTTACTCCCGTGCATATCTGGAAGGCCGCCTGACTGAAGAGCAGATGGACAACTACCGCCGTGAAGTAGACGGTGTAGGCCTTTCCTCTTATCCACATCCTTGGTTGATGCCGGATTTCTGGCAGTTCCCGACAGTATCGATGGGTCTGGGTCCAATCCAGGCTATCTACCAAGCGCACGTTATGCGCTATCTGTCTGCCCGTGACCTGATCGATCGTGGCTCCCGTAAAGTATGGGCGTTCCTGGGTGATGGTGAGTGTGATGAGCCGGAATCCCTGGGTGCGATCGCACTGGCAGGTCGTGAGCAGCTGGAAAATCTGGTGTTCGTTGTTAACTGTAACCTGCAGCGTCTGGATGGTCCGGTTCGTGGTAACGGCAAGATCGTTCAGGAACTTGAAGGCGTGTTCCGCGGTGCTGGCTGGAACGTTGTTAAGTGTCTGTGGGGCCGTCACTGGGATCCACTGTTTGAAAATGATGATAAAGGACTGTTGCAGAAGCGCATGGACGAAGTCTGTGACGGTGAGCTGCAGAACTACAAGGCTAACGGTGGTGCATACACCCGTGAGCACTTCTTCGGTAAGTACCCTGAACTGCTGGAGATGGTTAAAGATCTGTCTGATGACGAGATCATGAACCTGAACCGCGGTGGTCATGACCCTTATAAAGTATTTGCTGCCTATCAGAATGCAATGGATCACAAAGGTAAGCCAACTGTAATCCTGGCACAAACTGTCAAAGGTTACGGTACTGGTAAGTCTGGTCAGGCGAAGAACGATACCCACTCAATGAAGAAAGTGGCGATGGATGACCTGATGGACTTCCGTGATCACCACAACATTCCTCTGAGTGATGACCAGCTGAAAGAGGTTCCATACTACCGTCCGTCTCCGGATTCTCCGGAAATGAAGTATATGATGGACCGACGTAACAAGCTGGGTGGTGTGTATCCTACCCGTCGCTCTGACTTCGATGCTCTGGAAATTCCGCCACTGGAAACGTTCGCAGCGCAGCTGAAAGAAAGCGGTAAGCGTGAGATGTCCACTCAGATGGTTCTGAACCGGGTTCTGAGTACACTGGTAAAAGATAAGAATGTAGGTCAGCGGGTCGTGCCGATCGTACCGGATGAGGCCCGAACCTTTGGTATGGAAGGTATGTTCCGCCAGCTGGGTATCTATACCTCGGAAGGTCAGCGTTACGTACCACATGATTCCGATCAGATCATGTTCTACAAAGAATCCAAAACTGGTCAGATCCTGGAAGAAGGTATCAACGAAGCGGGTGCAATGTCTGCGTGGATGGCGTGTGCCACATCCTACAGTAACAACAACTGCACCATGCTGCCGTTCTATATCTACTACTCTATGTTCGGTTTCCAGCGGATTATGGACCTGGCATGGGCCGCAGGTGACATGCAGGCACGTGGTTTCCTTATCGGTGCTACTTCCGGCCGTACTACGTTGAACGGTGAAGGTCTGCAGCACCAGGATGGTCACTCTCACCTGATGGCGCAGATGATCCCGAACTGTGTATCTTACGATCCAACCTTCGGTTACGAACTGACAGTTATTGTTCAGGACGGCCTGAAGCGTATGTACCAGGACAAAGAGAACAAGTTCTACTACATCACCACCCTGAACGAAAACTATGCTCACCCGGCAATGCCTGTTGGTGCTGAGGAAGGTATCGTGAAAGGTATGTACGTTCTGCAGGAAGGTAAAGATTCCGATAAGAAAGTACAACTGATGGGTTGCGGTACTATTTTGCGTGAAGTGATCGCCGCTGCCGATATCCTGCGTGACGAATATGGCGTTGAATCCGACATCTGGAGCACTACGTCTATCAACGAAGTACGCCGTGATGCGCAAGCTGTAGCTCGCTGGAATATGTTGCACCCTGAAGAAGAGGTTCGCACCTCTTATCTGGAAGACTGCCTGACAGATCGAGAAGGTCCGGTAATCGCCGCAACCGATTACATGCGTATGTACGCTGATCAGCTGCGTGAGTATATCCCTCGTAACTACAAGGTACTGGGTACTGACGGCTACGGTCGCTCCGATACCCGTACCAAGCTGCGTGAATTCTTTGAAGTTAACCGTTACTACGTAACAGTTGCTGCCCTGACTGCGCTGGCAGAAGACGGCAAGATCGAGCGTTCTGTTGTAGCTAAAGCGATGCAGAAGTTTGGCATTAACCCGGAAAAACCAGCCCCTTGGACTGTGTAACCCGTCGCTGAACTTTTAAGAGAGGATAATAACGTGAGTACTGTAAACATTACGGTTCCTGATATTGGTGGCGCTACAGACGTAGATATCGTTGAGGTATGTGTAGCGGTTGGCGATAGCATTGCAGAGGGCGATTCCCTGATCGTCCTGGAAACAGATAAAGCGTCGATGGAAGTACCATCGACTGAAGCGGGTACAGTGGTTGAGCTGTTGGTTCAGGAAGGCGATACCTGTAATGAAGGTCAGGCAATCGCAGTGCTGGAAACCGGTGCTGCTGCTCCTGTAGCCGAAGCGCCTGTTGCTGAAGCAGCACCAGCGCCTGTCGCTGCAGCACCTGCTGCTCCGGCAGCCGCAAGCGCAGTAGAAAAGGTACTGGTACCTGATCTGAGCGGTGCCACCGACGTTGATGTTGTCGAAGTGCTGGTTAAGGCCGGCGACAGTGTTGAGGAAGGCGATTCCCTGATCGTACTGGAAACTGACAAAGCCTCTATGGAAGTGCCTGCACCGAAATCCGGTGTAGTCGTTTCTATTAATATTAATGATGGCGACACTATCAACGAAGGTGATCACCTGTGTGATCTGCAGGTTGCTGGTGCAGCGATGGCAGTTGAATCAGAAGCACCTGTAGCAGCGGCTCCTGCTGCAACATCGACTCCGGCAGCAGCTCCGGCGGCACCAGCTCCTGTTGCTGGTGGCGTAGAAGATGTACTGGTTCCTGATCTGAGCGGTGCTACCGACGTTGACGTGGTTGAAGTCCTGGTTAAGGACGGCGACAGCGTTGAGGAAGGTGACTCCCTGATCGTGATCGAGACCGATAAGGCCTCTATGGAAGTACCGGCACCTAAAGGGGGTGTGGTTAAGTCCATGAAGATCACCGAAGGTGGTCAGGTTAACGAAGGCGATCTGCTGATGCAGCTGGAAGTTGTTGGTGTTGCTGCACCAGCAGCGGCTCCTGCACAAGCGCCTGCTCCGGCACCTTCTGCTCCGTCTAAAGCACCTGCAGCTGCCCCAGCTCCTGCTGCTGCTGCAAGTGGCGCGGTTGACCGTGAAGCACTGGAGAAGAAGAACAAATCCGTTCATGCCGGCCCTGCAGTTCGTGCAATAGCCCGTGAGTTCGGTGTTGATCTGTCCCTTGTAACCGGTACCGGTCCACGTGGCCGTATGCTGAAAGAAGACGTTCAGGCCTATGTTAAAGGTGCCCTGAAGCAGCTGGCTGAGAAGCCTGCGGCAGCAGCGGTAACCGGTGGTTCAGGTATTCCGGCGATTCCAGAAGTAGATTTCAGCCAGTTCGGCGAAATCGAAATGGTGAAGATGTCCAAGATCCACAAGCTGACCGCGGCGAACATGTCCCGCTGCTGGCTGAACATTCCGCATGTTACTCAGTTTGATAAAGCGGATATTACCGATCTGGAAGCGTTCCGTGCCAGCATGAAAGAGGAAGCAGCGCGCGATGGCGTTAAGCTAACTCCTCTGCCATTCATGCTGAAGGCTATCGCTATTGCACTTAAAGCGCATCCGAAGTTTAACGCTTCTCTGCATGCCGATGGTGAGCATGTGGTGCTTAAGAAGTATGTAAACATCGGTATGGCGGTTGATACGCCAAACGGCCTGATGGTTCCTGTGATCAAAGATGCAGATAAGAAGAGCATCTATGAGCTGTCTAAGGAAGCGGTTGAGCTGGCTGGTAAGGCAAAAGACCGTAAGCTGAAACCTGCAGAGATGCAGGGTGCATGCTTCACTATCTCCAGCCTGGGTGGCATTGGCGGTACTGGCTTCACGCCGATCGTTAACGCACCTGAAGTGGCTATCCTGGGTATCTCTAAAGCAGATATCGAGCCACGCTGGAACGGTAAGGAGTTCGAACCACGTAAGATGCTGCCACTGTGCCTGTCTTACGATCACCGCGCCATCAACGGCAGTGATGCAGGTAAATTCCTGACCTACCTGAATCAGTTGCTGAGCGACGTGCGTCGCATGGCGATGTAACAAAAGCTTTATTCGGCTTTGCAAGCAGAGCCTGAAAACAGTTTCTCATGGCTATTTAATGCCAATGACTCAAGCCCCTTCTCATTTTTGAGAAGGGGCTTTTTTTATCTGACGAATTTTCGGGAGCGCTTTATAGCGGTAGAAGGTTGGTGATAACTGATTAATCCCAGAGATAAAAGCAGCATGAAGGTTGCTGCATTTGCTGGAATTTGAAGGTTGAAATCGACGGTAGAATGAATAGCGAAAGCGATAATTGCCATGATCGAACTGAACGCTATACCAATATGTAAGCTTGATCGTCTCTTACGTAGCGCAAGTAGCGCATAGATAAAAACCAAAACGACCCCAGTAAACAAGGCAATGCTTGGCAGTAAACCATATTCGATGATGAACTGTAGATAATCATTGTGGGTATGAAGGTAGAAACCATCGCCACTGTCGTAAGTTCGGTAGCCCGGAAATAAGGTATAGAAAGAACCTGCACCTGAACCTGAGTAATCAAGGTTATCAATCATAGCAAGAGAGTGACTGTTCACTTCGTCTCTGCTTTCATTGGCGCTGGTTGTGTTTTGCAGTCTTTCTGCGATTTTGGATACGCCAAAAAAGCTACCTACAACAAAGAAATCAATCACCAGAATCGTTATGAAAAATAAAACCATAGATTTCGTAGAACGTTGATGAAAGAGTAGCGTAATGATCGAAGCAATGCTCAGGCTGATAAAGAAGGCACTATTGCCCATTCTGGAGTGCGTCATAACGAGACCAGCGACAAGCATTACCAAAGCTAAGCGTATCAGGATTTTACTGCCGAGCACTGAACGAATTATCTCACGAGTGTGATATTTGATAGTTGATCGGAGACCGCTGCCAAGTTTGCTGATCATTAGGCCAATTCCTGCACAGAGGCAAAGCACCAGGTAGCCGGCCAGGTGATTCCTGTTGATAAAAGTACCGGTAGCGACTCCCAGATAGCTCTCTTTTTTCATAAATACACTGTATTCAGTGCCGGTTAGCGTCATCAGTGTTCCATAAATGGATTGAAATAATCCGCTAAAAATCAGGACGATGATAATGATTTGGATGCGCGACTTGTCGGTTAGTGTCAGTAAGCAGAGCGTCATGAACAGAATCAGGCATACACCGAGTAAGGCCTCGTGAGATGTGCTGCTGATATCGATAGACATAAATATCGGACCCGCTGGAAAAATTAGCTGGCAAATGGCAACCAGAGGGGGGGCTGATAACAGTGCTATTACCGGGAGTGCTTTGTGAACCTGGACAGGAATGGTGGCCTTATCTTGCAGGTATAGATAGATCCAATAGGCGCTTAGCATCAGAATAATCAGGCAAAATAAGCTGCTGGACCAAAGTCTGTTACTGCCGAAAGGTAAGGGAAGCCAGAATACTAATAAACAGATGCAGTAAAAAAGAGCCTTGTCGGCATGGGGCTGTTTGTTGGTTATGTCGTTAGTCATGATTTTGGGGGGCACTGCCAATAGCACTAGCTGTCGCTGATGCCGCCGCGCCCGTTAATGTCAGCAAAGGGTACTGCAGAGGTCGAGTTTATCAGCTGCGAAATCGGCGGCACACCTGCGGAAGGTTGTTCGAGCAGGGCGGTGATATCGGCATTAGCAGCCAATGCCATTGTGATGAGCTGAACTTCTGTAATACCGTTATTTAAAGCACTTTTACCGATAATAGTAAGCGCCTCATTATCATTGCTGAATACAGAAATGAGGGCCGCGTAGATCGCTTCTGTATTGCCCTCGGCACAGGCGCAAGCAATATCTGCGGCAAAGTCATTGGCTGTTTCTTGTGCCAATGCGTCGTCAGTGTCGATCTCTTTTTTCAGTAATGCTTCAGGTTCGCGGAGTCGGCATTGCTCCAGTCTCACCTCTAGCTCGTGATTCTTTTCCACCAGCTCTTCAGATTCATCATAGCGTTGTGATATATCAGCATCTTTCAGACAGCTTGTCAGTAGTTGATCCAGAACGAGTTGTAACGGTTGCTCTTGTTGGACGGCTTTAGTGATTGCTGATATCAGTGAATCACCAGAGGACAGGTCGGAGCTGATGTCACTGTAGCTGTTGAGAGGGAGGAATAATAGACAGGCAAATAAACCTGAGATAATGCGATTCATTGTCACGTGCTCCATGTGTTACAAAAGCTCTGTAGCTTCTGGTCTGAATCCTTCAGATAGACAGCATGGTAGCAGTGTTTTGTTTGAAAAGTAAGCAGGTTTGTCTGTAATATCTGGCCTGTACTAGAAAATAGTACTTGCTTTTTGTTTAGTAGCACGTAAAAATTAGCTCAAAGTATTTAGCTTTATTCAGAATACGCATATCAGCAAATGGAATTGCGAACTTAAGGTAACATTACATGGATGTCATTCTGCCGCATCGGCGGCGTCTGCTTAAAAATTACAAATCATTGACGCTCTGGTTTCAGCTTGCTGCTGATACGATAGCTATTAGTGTCTCTCTTGTTGTTCTTACCTTGCTAAAGTTACAGGATGTTCCTGATTTTTATCAGCTGTTAGCGGTTATCGCTGTTCTTTGTATGTGGATTGTCTATCCGCTGCAGGGAGTCTATCGACGTTCGTCGGCAATACTGTCTTCTGTATACCGCTTGGGTAGCGCCTGGCTGATCACGCTGCTTATGCTGGTTTTTATTGGTTTTATAACTAAAACCAGTGTTCATTTCTCCCGTGAGGTTTTGTTGGGTTGGGCACTTGTTGGCGGCTTATGGCAAGCGCTGAATTTGGTTCTGTTTAGTTACTTTTACAAAAACTACCGACATAAATTCTCAACTGTTGTTAGTTCTCTGGTTATAGGTACCGGAGCATTATCACGAAAGTTGGTTAATGATCTTAATGGTAACAACTGGTTGCCAGATAAGGTCATTGGCCATGTATTAGGTAGCGATGAGCCTCTGGATGATGATCAAACTGCGAGTTTTGTGGTGCCCGTTTTAGGCCGCTTAGAGGCATTACGCATAATTATTAAAGAGAACGATATTCGCCGTGTTTATGTAGCGTTGCCAATTAATGAGTCGAAGGTTATTGAAGGGATTAGTTTCGACCTGCTGGATATGAATGTCGATGTGATCTGGGTGCCAAACATTTTTGCTTTGAACCTGCTGAATCACTCTGTACGGGAAATCGGGGGCATACCGCTTATTTTTCTGAATGAGACACCTCTAATCTCATCTAAGGGTTCTATTTTTATTAAGAACCTGATGGATAAACTGCTGGCATTGATCGCGTTGATAGTGCTCAGTCCGTTGATGCTGGTGATCGCGTTGTTGATCAAAAAATCTTCCCGAGGGCCTGTTTTTTTTAAACAGGCAAGGCACGGCTGGGATGGCAAGGTCATTGAGGTCTGGAAGTTTAGGAGCATGATTGTTCATAGTGATGATAGCGTTACGCAGGCGGTCAAAGATGATCTAAGAGTGACTGATATTGGTGCTTTTATCAGGCGGACTTCGATTGATGAAATTCCCCAGTTCATCAATGTGTTGCAAGGCCAGATGTCGTTAGTCGGCCCGCGACCTCATGCAATAGCTCATAACGATTATTATTCCGGCAAAGTGGATGCTTATCTTGGCAGGCACAGGATCAAACCTGGCATTACCGGGTTAGCTCAGGTGAGTGGCTACCGGGGAGAAACAGATTCGATCGAGAAGATGGTAAAACGA
Source organism: Amphritea sp. HPY (assembly GCF_050870985.1). NCBI lineage: Bacteria > Pseudomonadati > Pseudomonadota > Gammaproteobacteria > Oceanospirillales > Oceanospirillaceae > Amphritea > Amphritea sp. HPY. The sequence goes on from NZ_CP194015.1 coordinate 5,249,261, forward strand.
GTCGAATTGGATCTGAAATATATTAACAGCTGGTCGCTACTGTTGGATCTAAAGATCCTGATTAAAACACCACTGTCGCTGTTATCAAAAGATATCTACTAAAAGGATTTATGTAGTGAAGAACCTCAAGCTGTTTGGTGAAAGAAACACCAATACGAATTATCTGAGTAAGCTTATCGCTCTGAATCTTTCAGCCTCAGAGATGAGGGGGGTGGTACCTGATGCCATTATTAAGAGTCAGGCTGCATTACCGGGTAAGGAATGGCTGAATGATCTGTACTTTGGTTTAACTGAGGAAGATAACTTAGGTTGGAAGCATGCCCGGATCCTGCCGTTCAATAAAGCTCAGCAGCAAAATGTAGAAGACAAAAAAGTGGGGTTTGTCTCGGTTACCAAGAATCCATACTCATGGTTGCTATCCCTCTATAAACGGCCTTATCACGACTTTAATGGCAAGGTAGATTGTTTTGAAGACTTTCTCAATGCACCCTGGCTGACAGTTAAGCGGGATAACTGTCAAAGTGTTCTGAAGAGCCCGGTTGAACTGTGGAACATCAAAAATCGGTCATATGATCTGTTGGCCGAATATAGCTATCTTCAGTTACGATCTGAAGACGTATTTGAGAGCCCTGAGGGGGTGATTGATCGTATCAGCAATGATCTGGAAGTTGATCGTTTAAACGATGATTTTGTGAACTACACCCGCTCGACCAAAGATAAGAGTAAAGACTTTGCTTATTATCGGGATTATTACCTGAATGAGGAGTGGAGAACGCTACTGAGCGATAGTGCAGTCGAAATTATTAATGAATCAGTCGATCAGTCGCTGATGGATAGGTTTGGTTATGCGACTATCTCCTGAATTGTCGACTAAAAGAATAAAGCTGCTTCATCTGATTAATGATATGTCCATCAATGGTGGGGCGCAGCGATTTGTTATGGATCTGGTGAGCCGAACGCCTGGTAACTATATGATCAGGGTTGTGACGTTGGATTCGATTAACGACTATTCACAGCAGATCACTGACCTGGGGCATGAGTGTTATTGCTGGTCTGAACTTACGCTGTCAGAAAAACTGAGCATGATGCGCTGGCCTGAGATCGTGCATGGCCACCTGTTTCCGTCTGTTTACCTGGCAACATTGTTTCGTGGAAATAAGCTCCAGACTGAACATGCAACGCACAATCGGCGTCGTGATTTTCCCAAATTGAAACTGATTGAATGGTTAATGTATCGACGATATGAACGTGTTGTCAGTATTAGTAAGCAGGTAGAAGAGGCTTTGCTGACGTTTTTGCCGGGCTGTCGTGACAAGTCTGTTGTCATTGAAAATGGTGTTGATCTGGAGCAGTTCGATGCCGCTGCTCAAAGCAGGATCAAATCGTTAAGTAATGTTCGTATTGGCATGGTTGGGCGTTTTCATCCCTATAAAGATCAACTGGCAATTATCAAGGCACTGGCTCTGCTTGGGGAGGGTTATGAAGTGCTGTTTGTCGGCGATGGCGAGTTACGTCAGATGCTTGTTACCGCGGCACGTGATTTGGGTGTGGAAGAGCAGATCAGATTTATCGGAGTGAGTGATGATATTCCTGGTTTTCTTGCCGGTCTTGATATCTACGTTCAATCTTCAAAGGTTGAAGGGTTTGGTCTGGCTGCAGTTGAAGCGATGGCAGCAGGCTTGCCAGTATTGGCATCTGATATTCCAGGTTTGAGGGAAGTTGTCGGCTCTAGCGAGTACCTTTTCTCTGTTGGCGATGAGCGGGAGCTAGCCGACAAAATCAGTCATTTTAATAATGCAGAGTCTTATACCCGGGCTAAAGAGTATGCAGGGCAAAGAGCTCAGCTGTTTGGTATCCAGACATTTATTGAGCGCTATGCGGCTGTCTACGCTGAATTGGCGGCCCAGGGCTGATGTTATGACTCAGTATATGGATATACTCAGGCGCTACTCGCCCTTCATTATCGCGCTTTACTTTTTCCCTTTCGGACTGAGTTTGGCTGGTGTGCAGATTTTTCTTGCTGATATCTTTGCGTTAGCGAGTGTACCGGTTTTTCTATATCTGATGCTGCTGGGTAAATTCGAGTCAGGCTTGTTCCGAAGAAATGTTATTTTATTGTTTTTTATTGCCTATATTATTATTGCTTCTATTCTGCTTCGTTCAAATTTTGTATTGTCTTTTATCGAGGCTTTACAGTGGTTTTCACTGTATTCTCTGCTTTTCCTAATTGGATTTTCGAAAGCTTATTCTGATTCTGGCTTTATCCACAAGTTGGTTGTTGTGCTGTTTTTAATTGCTATTTTTGTTGCAGCTTATCATGTCAGTACTGGGTGGTATATAAGCTATAAAAAGCTGGGTAATTCTAAATACGTATTTGGTTTTCTTTGTTTAATATTGTTTATTTATCGGGATGTAAATAAAAGTTATAAGTACCTTTTGATACTGGCTGTTGTTCTTTTATTTCTGTCACAGGAGCGGAAATCAATACTGGCATTTTCGTTGGTTGTGTCAGTGTATTACCTTTCAGTTATAGCGGGGCAGTACGTAAAAGGTATTTTATTGGTGCTTACATTAACGGTTGCCAGTGCCGTAGCTTTTTATATCTCCTGGTATGGATACGAGGCTGTAATTGCAGGAATGGAGCTATCTGAATTTGATCTCTTTGCCTACGATGAAAGTGAGGCGCGATGGGTATCAAATATTCATCGAAAGTTATTGATATCAAACGGGCTCGATATTTTAAATGAACATCTGGTGCTAGGCGTTGGTGCTAAAATGCTACCTTATTATATGGCAGACTACTTTTCCTATGATCAGTTGGCCATCTACACACATAACTTTATGTTGGATACTGCGATTGAATACGGGGTAGTTGGCGTAGCAATTCTGTTTGGTTTGTATCTGGTTGTGATGGGGCAGCTATATAGTCAAGGATTTAAAACATTCTATCTGGCATTGTATGCATTGATTACCATACTTTTTGCAGCGGTGAATAGTGTGGTCATGATCATGTTTATGTTGCCGCTTTTTATAGGGGTATACCGGAATTAGCGAACGGTAATCATAGTTAATTATTACTATTAAAGAATTAGATGTGCTCTCTTTTTAAAAGAGGGTTTATACAAATAGCTTATATTAAATGGAGTTAATATGGCTTGCTTAATGTGGAAGCGTTATCAGTCTACGCTTCGGAAAAGCTGCAAGATCAAGGATGACAATTTTGTGCTGGTTTACCAGATGGGTAAGGTCGGATCTTCTTCGATTGAAGCCTCTCTGGAGCATTTGAATATTCCATCAATGCACCTTCATTCATTCAAAGATCATGAAGAGTTTCTGATCTACCGAAACCGGAAAGATGTTAAATGCTTCTTTAAACCGATGGAGCGCATGGCGTACCGGATGGTTCTGATGCAGCGATATAGGATGCTGAAACGTAAAGATAAACTTAAAATTATTACGCTGGTAAGAGATCCGGTTGCGACATTGGTTTCACGGTTCTTTCAGGATCTGCATATCCAGTTTATCGAAGCCAAGAAAAATGAATCGCTTCATCAGAGTACAGAAAAAACGCTAGAACACCTGATTTCTGCTTTCGAAAATAACATTAACCATGAATATTTTTATAATTGGTTTGAAGCAGAGCTGAACGCCAATTTTGCCGTCGATATATTCGACTCTCAACCAGACCCCGAGCAGCAGTTTTTTCGCCTTGAAGGTGGCAAAGTCGACACATTGATTTTGAAATGTGAATACCTGAATCAAAACCAATCCTCGCTTGCAGGTTTTCTGCAATGTGAAGGGTTTAAGCTGATCAATTCAAATGAAAGTGCTGAAAAATGGTATAGCGAACTTTATCAAAAGTTCAAAGCTATATATCCCTTTGAAAAGCTTTTCTATCTCTACGATACCCCTCTTTATTCCACTCTGTATTCAGCAAAGGAAATTGCTGGATTCAGGAAGTATTGGAGTACACTGGCATGAAAAAAGTATTACATCTGACTGAAGCATTTGGTGGCGGTGTTCAAACCGCATTGATAAGTTACGTAGCCTCAAGCAAAGGATTGGAGGTAGAGCATTCGCTGGTTGCTCGATCACGAAGCGCCGATGATACCGGAGAATCCTACAGTGGATTATTTAACCGGGTTGATATCTGTAGTGGCTCCCTGCTGGATTTTATTTCGATGGCTAAGCAAGCTTTTTGTGACATAAAGCCTGATGTTGTCCATCTTCATTCCAGTATCGCCGGTTTTATTTTTCGTTTTTTTAACTTTGGTGACGCTAAACTAATTTATACCCCGCATTGTTATGCTTTTGAACGGCAGGACATAGGCAGTGCATTTTCATTTGTATACCGGAACCTTGAGCGTTTTATGATCAGTCGTATTGATGTTGTCGCCGGTTGTAGTCAGCGGGAATGTCAGTTAGCGGAGGAGCTTGGTGCGCGAGAAACGACTTATCTGAATAACTATGCCGTTCATGAACCAGATGCTGTTGAGGAGCCTCCTCATCCATTGAATGTGGTAACTGTCGGGCGGGTTTCTCCCCAGAAAGATCCTGCTTATATAGCGACTGTATTAGAGCACCTTAAAAAACTGCGGGCAGATCAGGATGTGCACTTTACCTGGGTCGGGGGTGGCGATCCGGAATTGGAGCAGCAGTTAAGGTCTGTCGGAGTGGAAGTGACAGGAATGCTCTCAAGAGACAGGGTGATGGAAATCCTGGCGAACGCAGATCTTTATTTGCATACTGCGGCCTGGGAAGGGATGCCTTTGACTTTATTAGAGGCGGCTAAACTTGACCGGCCAATATTATGCCGCAGTATAGGAGCGACCGCTGAGCTTCCCCAGGTAGTGACAACCGCGCAGGATATGGCGCTTAAGATCGCAGCATTTGGTAAAGGTGATATGGATGTAATCAGGCCATGTGCTGAATTGACTCGTTATATCAATAGCTTCTTTACTCGAAAGCGACAGAAAAAAACCTTACAACAGTTATATGGCCAATAGAATAGGCGAAATGAATATGCCACTCCAGCGTCGGAAGTTGATTAAGGCGTCATTGCTCAGTTTAATTGTCCGGATTATTGGCGCTGTTTTATCTCTGTTTTTTATGTCGGTGATTGCCCGGCAGCTGGGGGTCGCTGAATCAGGTTTGTTTTTTTTGGCAATGAATCTGATTCTATTTATCTCCGTTGTGGCAAGGGTTGGTCTTGATAATACAGTGTTACGCTTCTGTGCCGCAGCGCAGGCAGGTGGCACCCAGGGGGAGGCTCGTGATGTTTTACATAAAGGCCTGGGCCTTAGTATATGTTCGGCTGGAGGGCTGGCATTAATCTGTATGCTTGGTAGCGAACTGATAGCAAGGTTCTGTTTTGATAAACCTGAGCTTGCCGAAGTTATTATGTATATGTCGCCCGCTATTCTGGGAGTCGCTCTGTATAGTTTGATAGCAATGGGATTGCAGGGCTGGGGGCGGATTACAGCCGCTATATTTGTTCTGAATATACAGGTCTTTGTTCTGGCATTGCTGTTGACCCTCTGGGTTCAGCCAGTCCGGGCTGCACAGGTCGGTGGTATATTCTCGATGTCGGCGTTGTTTACTGCCATGTTCAGCTATCTGATCTGGCACAAGTGGGTTTTTCGGGATAGCACTGCCTGCGCCAGTCAAATCAGCTGGTCCAAGATTTTTGCCAGTTGTAAGCCTCTATGGCTGGTGGCAATAATGGGGCAACTAACCCAGTTCTCTGGATTATTTGTGGCTGCGGCCTGGGTTGCTCCTGAACAATTGGCACAGTTAGCGACAGCGCAGAGAATGGCTATGTTGATTAGTTTTGTTCTGATTGCTGTTAATTTTGTGGTTGCTCCTAAGTTTGCTGCTTTGCATAAATTAGGCGATAGTGCCGGCTTACAAAGCCTGGCGCTTTACTCTGTTCGACTAATGCTGGTTGTTAGCTTACCGTTATTATTTCCAATCCTGATGTTTCCTGAACTGATAATGTCATTTTTTGGTACTGGTTTTTCTGACGGGGGATATCTACTACAGATATTTGCTGTGGGGCAGTTTGTGAATGTTTTTACCGGTTCGGTTGTCTTTATACTTTCTATGTCGGGCAATGAAAAGGCGTTACGTAATTGCGTGTTAGTCTCAGGTCCTTTTGCTATTCTGATGAACTTGATTTTTGTTCCCCTCTGGGGAGCCTTAGGCTGTGCGGTAGCGACAGCTCTGGCTATTACGGTTCAAAATTTACTTGCTGTAAGGTTGGTGAATAAACATATTGGATTTAATACGCTGGCATTTTGGAAGTAAGCAGTAGATCGTAAAATAACGATGTTGTAGTTAGAACCCGCACATCCCTTGTCTGGTCAGGTCTGCTTGCATATATGCGCAGACCAGTGCTGTTTTGTTATGCGCTTGAATGATCTGCCTGATCTCTTTGTTATTACGTCTCAGGCCCCGGGCAATATTATCAACAACCACCTGGGTCAACGCAGGATTATTGTGAGACCAGCCTATTAACCCGGCCTCGGTAAGGGCGATATTGACGCTGTTTTCCCAAGGTCCCAGTTTGCTGGCTTGATGGATTGCTGAACGGTATTCCTGATCGAATTCTGCCAGATAAGCCTTCATCAGAGCGATATAAGCCCAGCTATAGGGCCACATGGGACGCGTCCGGGTCGAGGTTTTGAAACTCGCTAATGCCTGACGGAAATGGGGTGTGAAATCGGCTTGCTGATCCGAAATGGAAACCAGTCCCTGATAATAATATAAAAAGCCTTGGTAATCAGTGTATTCAGGGTTTTCAGGGTCCCACCATAGTGCCTTGTTAATATTATCCATTGCCCGATCCAGCTCGACCTGCGCTGGCAGGCTACTCTGTTGATGCCAGTCTTTAACGGCATACCTGACAGGATAGGTATAGATGTCGCCAATCGCCCAACGTACTGGAAAAACTATTATGCCCAGTAGCGATAGCATTAATACAAACGCAGATAGTTTGCGCTTGTTGCATTTTTTTGAAATGAACTTTATCGACATTTACTCTGCTCGCCGGGGCTAAGTAATTTTTGTGGGTTAGTGTAAATCAGCGTATCAGCTTTAGCTGCGCCTATGATGTAGGCGGCAGCACGAGCGCCTTTGCTTAAAATTGCCGGTCTATGCAAAAGATGATGACTATCGGTGGCGATAAACGACGCCCAGTCACGTTGTAATATCAGCTCGGCGGTGTGTTTGGCCCCCGGTCCAAACTCACCGGTCACCGACATGGCAGTAAGTTGCAGCAGGCAACCTTGTTCAATCAAAGGACTGAGTTTGTCGATGCGCTGCATCAGCTCTTTGTTACGTTCGGGGTGGGCGATAACAGGCAGAATATTATGTTCTTTTAACCAGCGAATAAGCTCTTCTGTTCCTGGCGGGACATGGCTGTGAGGGAGTTCGAGCAAGATAACATTGAAGCCATTCCAGGTGCCGATATAAGGTACCTGATCTCGGGTGACCATCGTAATCAGCTCCGGGCTAAGTCGTATCTCTGCTGCCAGAGTGACCTGCAGGGGTATATCCAGCTTTGACAGGCGGCTTTTAAACCGGTTAAAAACAGGAACGATGGATTTCGCTGTATTGGAATAGCGACCAGGGTGAATATGGGGTGTAACTACACTGTGGCAGATACCGTCAGCGACGGCTTGTCGGGCCAGGCCGACTGCAGTATCCATGCAGTCAGCTCCGTCATCTATGCCGGGTAGTATGTGACAGTGCAGATCAATCATATCAGTTGCTACAGCCAGGCTTTGAATAGCCGTAGCTATCATAGTAGCCACTGTAGTGATCACTGGAGTAACGTGCCGCTTTGCGGGTGTCTATCTGATTCAGAACAACGCCGATAACCGGTGCGTTGATCTCCTGTAAACGTTTCAGACCCGAGCGGGCAACAGGGCAACTGGTGGCATCGGCCTTTACGACGTAGATCATGCCGCTGATAAGCTGGGAAAGAAGCAATGCGTCACTGACTGCAAGTGTCGGCGCTGTATCGATAATTATCCGGTCATACCGGCCTTCCAGGCCTTTCAATAGCTCTTTAAATCTTTGCGAGCCCAACAGGTCCAGAGGGTTGGGTGGCAGGCTACCGGCACTGAGCAGATCGATACCATGCTCGGGCATCTGTTGAATACTCTCTTCCAGTGTTGCCGTACCAGCGACCAGTTCAGACAAGCCTGAATGGTTATCTGGGATAGAAAAGGCTTTAGCGATAGAAGGACGGCGCATATCGGCATCAATAAGCAGTACTTTTTCCATCTGTCCTAAACAAAATGACAAGCTAAGGGCTAATGTTGTTTTGCCCTCGCCAGGAACCGATGAGGTGCAGGCGATTGTTTTGTATGGCTTGTTTAGTGAAGAAATAACAAGTCCAGTTCGAATGGTGCGCACTGACTCGGCAAAGTCCGATTTTGGCTCCTCAACATAGCTGAAATAACTCTCTGGAGGTTCTCTCTTGTTGTTTTTAAGAAAAGGCAATAGTCCAAGAGTGCTGGCGTAAAGTTTATCCTCAATATCGGTGATTGAACGCAGCGTATTGTTCAGGGCTTCGAGAACAAAGCTGAGAACCAGGCCAATGATCAGGCCTAATACAAATGAGATCGCAACGGTTAGCTTTGTTCTCGGCTTCGCCGGTTTCAGAGGTGGCAGGGCCGGATCAGCAATACGGGCATTAGCTGTTTTAAGGTTGCCTGCGGCGTTGGTCTCGTTGAGCCGGTTAAAGAAGGTTTCGTATAGTTGACGGTTGGCATCAACTTCCTGTTCCAGCTCTTTCAGGCGGTATTCTTTGCGATTAATCGATTGCAGATCCTGCTTACTATCATCAACCGATGCCTGTAATCCGCGCTCGGCGGTTCGGGCCAGCTGGTAGTCATTTTCGATACCGCTGACGATCGAACTGAACTGAATTTTCAGGCTGCTCTGTACATCACTGAGTTCTGATTGAACAGCGCGCATTTTCGGATGCTTTGGTCCGTAACGTTTTGCCAGCTCAGCTTTCTTGAGGGTAACTTCAAGTTCTGCTTTTTTAAGTTCCCGGATTAGCGGGTGTTGCAGAATCGCCGGGATTTGTTCATAAGCCAGGTTAGACTGACGATCAACCGATTTGATTTGACGGTAAAGGCTTTCTGTTTCCAGTCGTTTGCGCCGCGCATCGACCAGTCTGGAAGCAACCAGATCGAGTTCAGTATTGGCGATATTAAAGCCACCGTCAGTGCCGATGATATTTTCCTGTTCGCGGTATTGCTGCAGTCTTTTTTCTGATGTCTTAAGTTGTTCTCTTAAGCCGCTCAACCGCTCCAGTAACCATTCAGATGCTTTGTAAGTGAGTTGGAGGCGGGCTTCCAGGTTGTTATCGATATAGGCTTCACCTACCGCATTAGCTATCTGAGCGGCTAGCAGCGCATCACCGGCTTCAAAACTGATAGTAACCAGTTGAGTTTTACGCACCGGGGAGATAGTTAGTTTTGCCAGAAAGCGTTCGGTAATCTGTTGCTTATGTCGCTGTGCCTGATCGATACCCGTATTGCTTTTCTCGGGTAATTGAAAAGGGATCAGGTCACGCCAGTTGAATTTAGAGCCGTTCGCAGCAGGGTTAAACTCAGGATGATCACTCAATTGCAGTTTGTCGATCACCGTTTCGGCTAACTGGCGCGAGCGCAGGATCTCAAACTGGGTCAGGTAATACTCATTGTTCGTTGGATCGAGACCATAGACCTCTTCGATAGAGACAATATTGGCCTGACTGGATTCTATAAGCAGGGTGGCAGATGCTTTGTATACCGGGCTCATGGAAAAAACCACAAGAGTTGTCAGCATAGCGATGGCCGATGCAAGACCGAGAATGCCCCACTTATAGCGGTTTATTATGGCCAGGTACTGGCGCAGATCGATTGTCTCCTGAGAATGATGGGAGACTTTATTATTCAGAGTGTCCATATAAGTATTTTCTTCCTTGAAAATAATCTGTTTTCTGAGCGGGTAACGCTGTTGTCAGAAGAAGCTTTGCTCGATAGTAATAATGTCACCCGGATGTATCTTGGTTGAGAGCTTAATTCTTAGTTGCTTGTCCGGTTGCTTATCCCGGGCGATAAACAGCTTGGTTTTCGAGGCGCGTTCGGTGAAACCACCGGCAATCGCGACCGCTTTTTGCAATGTCAGACCTGGCTGATAGGGGTAGCCGCCGGGTTTTTCAACTTCTCCGTTTATAAAGAACTCCCGGTATTCAAGTACGGTGACATAAACATTAGGGTTTATCAGGTAACCGTCGGCCAGCCCGACGGTAATAGTCTCGCTAAGCTCTTTAATCGTCATATTCAAAACATCCATCTCGCCAAGAAATGGATAGGCAAGGGTGCCAGCATCGCTGAGGCGGACTTCAATACTAAGATCATCCTCTCCAAATACTTTAATACTAAGCAAGTCACCGGAACCCAGTTGATAATCTGATAGTTTTTCGGCTGCGGAACTGACAGTGCTGAAGGCCAGTAAGAGGCATAAAATGCACAGCATAAAGCGGCCGGTAAAAAGTGAAACAAGTCTCATAGTGTTTTTCTCAAATAAGTCATAGCGCGATAGATTCATAGTGAGGCGTCTACCGATATCGCAAATACATTTCTCTTGAATGGAATGCCCCGGACATTAGATTCAGTATCTTGCATAGTCCAGGACCCGCCAATTGATAACCAGCGTCGCAGGTCGTAATTCAGTTCGATGCTGACATGGTCCGAGTCGTCCACCCGATTGTTCGCCAGGCGGTTTCCCTGGTTGTTTAGCGAACCGATGAATTCGTCATGGGTTTTGCCCAGTCTTATTACAGACAGGAACTGATCATTCCAACGATGGTTCCAGCTGAGCCGAATCGCCTGCGAGTTAATAAAGTCGGCTCGGTTGTTGCTCTCTTTTTCGGTTTGGCTTGTTGATATGCGAAATGTTGAATAGGTTCGGGGCGACCAGAGCAGTATTGCCTGCCAGCTGTTACCACTGAAATCATCCCGGGTCGGAGACGGAAGGTGTCGCTCTACACGGCCCAGTTTAATGGTGCCGGTGGTTCTGGCGCTGGCTTCCCAGCTTAGGCCGGCCAGCAGGCGCAGGGTAGTGCTATCCAGGCTGCTGTCATAGTCGGTGATATAGTCGATATCTTTGTAGCGTGCTTCCAGTAGTAATGAGGTCTTGGGTTTAGCCTGATATTGCAGGGCTGCTCCTGCATAAAAAATCTCGGTGTCACGAAAGGTAGTAATATCGCGAAAGTTTGTATATTGCTTATCTTCGTAGCCGACGTCGATGATCAATTGTCCCTGTGCGGTTTCTGCGCCATGGGTATAAGAACCGCTAAGCGCCAACTCATCATAGCGCAGCGGCTTATCAACGTCGTAGGCAGTATTATTAAATTCGGCAATACCAGTACCTTGAGCTTCATGGCGATCACTGATACGGGCGCTGATATCAAAGCTGTTTCGGGCGTCGGTTTCGATATGCGCATCCAGTACGGCGTCATAATCAAGAAAGTTATCTCTGCTGCTGGCGTAATAGACACCTTTTTGCAGCAGGAAGCTGGCACGATATGCGTTCAGGCCATCTTCGGCGACCGCTTCGATGGTTGGGGATAAAATGGTGTAGAAGCTGTCTTTGATATCTTCTTCGATCGAAGCGCTGTAGATATTGTCATCGTAGCCTTGTTCGATCTGGATAAACGGAGTAATAGATATTGGGCCGGCTGCAATGTCGGCAGGCTGAACGGCAGCCATGGTAGCATTGCAAACCATTGCCGCCAGAAACAGTAACTTGTATTGTTGGTTATCCATTACACAACATCCATGTTTTTATTCTTACTACTCATACTTACGGTAAGTACCGCCAGAATTCCTTTCTGATCGTGTTATACCTAAGCGTACATAAAACCCGAATATTAACATAAAGCCGTATAGCTGGTCAGTTTTGGCTCTATGTTGTTATTACGAAGGGTTCCTATTTTTCATGTTGCGACAGCAGCACTGATTAAGTAATTTTCTGATCGGTTTAAATCGTGCTTTCCCTTTATCAGACCGTTTTTTAGCGGTTCGTAATGAAACTCAGCTAATTCGATCAGGGCTGATTCCAGTTCATGGCCTATTTTATCAAGGTATTGATCAAAATAATCCAGCTCAATTGTTTCTGTAGGAATCTTTGTTGCTCGGGTAGACATAAACTCTTCCTTGTCTGGGGGGCGCCTTTCCGTAGGCAATAATTTTATGTAGCACGTACTTTATCATATAAATTTAAAATGTGCAGTATTCCAGGAGAGCAGAAGAATAGGGGCTGGCTTAAAGATATTGTGACGTATTTGTAGTTCTGGGGATATAATGTGCCACTTGAAAGGAATACCCCCTCACGAGGATTTGTGAAAAATGAAAGTTACTGTCTTTGGCATCGGCTATGTAGGACTGGTTCAAGCAGCGGTTCTGGCAGAGGTTGGCCATGATGTTTGTTGCGTTGATATTGATAAGCAGAAAGTTGAGAATCTCAAGCAGGGAATTATCCCTATATACGAGCCCGGGCTAACACCTCTGGTACAGTCAAATTATGAAGCAGGCAGACTGAAGTTTACAACCGATGCAGAAGCCGCTGTCAATTTTGGTGATATTCAGTTTATTGCGGTAGGCACTCCGCCTGATGAAGACGGCTCTGCTGACCTTCGCTATGTATTAGCCGTAGCAGAAACCATCGCTACGTATATGCAAGGGTCGAAAATTGTAGTGGATAAATCCACAGTTCCAGTGGGAACTGGCGACAAGGTAGTGAGCAAAATATCAGAGGTTCTTTCGAACCGTGCGGTTGAGTTTAATTATCACGTTGTTTCAAATCCTGAGTTTCTGAAAGAAGGCGCCGCAGTAAGTGACTGTATGCGGCCTGACCGGATTGTTATTGGCACTGACAGCGAGTTAGTAAAGGAAACAATGAATGAGTTGTATGCACCGTTTAACCGCAATCATGATCGTATAATTTACATGGATGTCCGCAGTGCAGAACTTACCAAATATGCTGCGAATTGTATGTTGGCCACTAAAATCAGTTTTATGAATGAGATGGCAAATATTGCTGAGCGGGTCGGTGCGGATATTGAGCATGTAAGGCAGGGTATCGGTTCTGATGAACGAATTGGTTACCACTTTATCTACCCTGGATGTGGCTACGGAGGTTCCTGTTTCCCTAAAGACGTACAGGCTTTAGTCAAAACTGCTGAACATATTGATTATGAATCTGAGATTCTTAAAGCAGTTGAGTCTGTTAATTCTCGCCAAAAGCAAAAACTATTCTCCTTAATTCACGAGCACTTTAAAGGTGCCCTTAAAGGTAAAACGATAGCCCTTTGGGGGCTTTCATTTAAACCTAAAACAGATGATATGCGTGATGCATCAAGCCGGGTGCTAATGGAGTCATTGTGGGATGCGGGTGTTAAGGTGCAGGCATTTGATCCCGAAGCGATGGAAGAAACGCAAAGAATCTATGGTTCAAGAGAAGACCTGATGTTGATGGGCACTAAAGAGAGCGCGTTAAAAGGTGCTGATGCCCTGGTTATCTGTACTGAATGGCAAAATTTTAAAGCCCCGGATTTTGATCTTATAAAAGAAGAACTGAAAACAGCGGTTATTTTTGATGGGCGCAATCTTTATGAGCCTTCGCGTATGGAGCAGCGTAATATCCAATACTATGGTATTGGTCGGGGAGCATCTGTTACCGCAAATGCCGGATATTAAACTGAATTTGAAAAGGTTTTTTAGCCTGAAAACTTTAGATAAAGAATAAAACTATTCTGTGAGTAGCGTAACGGTGTTCAGCTGAACACCAATAGCGATACGCTTATGAAAGCGAACCTTGTTAAGTAGTCAAGATTGTTCGTATTAGCTTTTAAGGAATCTTCCGTCACCATTGATGGATTTTTAAGGATTTTTAAGGATTGTAAGATGAAAGTTTTGGTTACTGGTGGGGCCGGCTTTATCGGCAGCGCTGTTATTCGGTATATTCTGGAAAAAACTGATAATGAGGTCGTCAACGTTGATTGCCTGACCTATGCAGGTAATCTGGAGTCTCTGCCAGATGTTGCGACTTCCCCTCGCTATAGTTTTGCCAAAATCAATATTTGTGATTATGACGCTCTGCAGACCTTGTTCCAGCAGCAACAGCCTGATGTAGTGATGCACCTGGCAGCTGAATCTCATGTTGACCGATCTATAGAAGGGCCTGGAGAGTTTATCCAGACCAATATTGTCGGTACTTATAATTTGTTGGAAGCCAGCCGGAAATACTGGACTGATCTAGACGGAAGCAAGAAGGCGGGCTTCCGTTTTCATCACATATCGACGGATGAAGTTTATGGTGATCTGGAAGGTACAGAGGACCTGTTTACTGAATCAACGCCATACGCACCGAGCTCACCCTACTCGGCAAGTAAAGCTGGCTCTGATCACTTGGTACGAGCGTGGAATCGCACGTTCGGTTTACCTGTTCTGATCACAAATTGTTCAAACAATTATGGGCCGTACCATTTTCCAGAGAAGTTGATTCCTCACATTATACTCAATGCGATACATGGGAAACCGCTACCGGTGTATGGCGATGGTCAGCAGATCAGAGACTGGTTATTCGTAGATGATCATGCAGCAGCACTTTATAAAGTAGTAACTGAAGGTGCCGTTGGTGAAACCTACAATATCGGTGGCCACAATGAGAAAGCCAATATTGATGTTGTAAGGGCGATATGTGAATTACTTGAAGAACTTGTCCCTGAAAAGCCGGAAGGTGTAGCGGAATACCAGGAATTGATTCAATTCGTCAAAGACCGCCCTGGTCATGATCTTCGATATGCTATTGACGCAAGTAAAATCAGCAATGATTTAGGCTGGCAGCCGGAAGAAACTTTCGAAAGCGGAATCAGGAAAACAGTTATCTGGTACCTGGAAAACCCAGGCTGGTGGCAACGGGTGCTCAATGGTGAATATCAAATGGAACGCATAGGCTGATAAGCGAGGGAACAGCATGAAAAATTTTAAAGGTATAGTACTGGCTGGTGGATCTGGAACCCGGCTACACCCGATTACTCAGGGCGTGTCTAAACAGATGTTGCCGATTTATGATAAGCCTATGATCTATTATCCGATCTCAGTGTTAATGCTTGCAGGTATTCGGGAAATTCTGATTATCTCAACACCGGAAGATATGCCAGGATTTCAGCGTTTACTGGGGGATGGCAGTGCGTTTGGTGTTACTTTTGAGTATGAAATACAGGAAAGTCCGGACGGCCTGGCACAGGCATTTTTGATTGGAGAGTCATTTATCGGCGACGATAATGTTTGCCTGGTATTAGGCGATAATATTTATTATGGCCAGCACTTTTCGGACAAGCTTATTTCTGCAGTACAGCGGGATTCCGGAGCAACAGTTTTTGGTTATCACGTGAAAGATCCACAGCGTTTTGGGGTGGTAGAGTTTGATGATCAGGGGCGTGCCATCTCTATCGAGGAAAAACCCCTTAAACCGAAATCTGAGTATGCTGTAACAGGCCTGTATTTTTATGATAACAATGTCGTCGAAATAGCGAAAAATGTTCAGCCTTCAGAGCGGGGTGAGCTGGAAATAACCGATGTAAATAATGCTTACCTCGAAAAAGGCCAGTTAAACGTTGAACTGCTCGGCCGTGGTTTTGCGT
This sequence comes from Amphritea sp. HPY, assembly GCF_050870985.1. Lineage (NCBI taxonomy): Bacteria > Pseudomonadati > Pseudomonadota > Gammaproteobacteria > Oceanospirillales > Oceanospirillaceae > Amphritea > Amphritea sp. HPY. The sequence continues at coordinate 5,264,973 of NZ_CP194015.1, forward strand.
GGTTAGATACCGGAACCCACGACTCGTTGATAGAGGCTGGGCAGTTTGTACAGACAATTGAACACCGGCAGGGCTTGAAAGTTGCTTGTCTGGAAGAGATCGCTTTCAGGCAGAACTGGATCTCCTGTGAAGAGCTGGCGATTCGTGCGGATGCATTAATGAAAACCGGCTATGGGCAGTACCTGCAAAGCCTTCTGGATGGAGCTTGTTAATGAATGTTATCAAAACTGAGATTGCCGGAGTCGTGATCATAGAACCCCAGGTGTTTGGTGACGAGCGGGGATTCTTTCTTGAGACTTTTCAGGAGGAAAAGTACCGTAGGGAAGCAGGTATAGACCTTCAATTTGTACAGGACAATCATTCCCGATCGGGAAAAGGTGTTCTACGGGGCCTGCACTTCCAGAAAACCAAACCCCAGGGCAAACTTGTCAGAGTGGCTCAGGGAGAGGTGTTTGATGTTGCGGTGGATATCAGGCCAGGTTCTGAAACCTTTGGCAAATGGGCAGGCGTCTATTTAAGTGGCGAAAATAAACGCCAGTTTTGGGTGCCGCCAGGCCTGGCTCATGGCTTTGTGGTGCTTTCCGAATCAGCCGATTTCGAATATAAATGCACCGATTATTACGACCCCACTGACGAGGGGAGCCTGATCTGGAATGATCCTGATATTGGTATTGAGTGGCCGCTGGAATCACCAATATTATCAGATAAAGATAAAGTGGCTTCCCGGCTCAGAGACCTGAAGCTATGAAGGTTCTGATGGTGGGTAGCAGGGGGCAGGTAGGATCGCTATTATCATCTCAACTGCTACAGGCAGGCTTTGAAACCGCAGCACTGAACTCGCAAGAGCTGGATATAAGCTCAATAGAGAGCGTAATGAGCTGGCAGTCCTGGCAGCCTGAGTTGATCATCAACGCTGCAGCCTACACTGCTGTTGATCTTGCAGAATCGGAGCCGGAGAAAGCTTTTCAAGTAAATGAAGCAGGGCTGGAAAACCTACTGTTGCTGGCACAGTCTTGTGATTGTCCGATCTTTAATATCTCAACAGACTACGTATTTGACGGATCATCTGTCAGGCCATACATGGAATCTGATCCAGTGTCCCCATTGGGGATTTATGGCCGGAGTAAGCGGGCAGGCGAGGTTAAGCTTGAGAATGCAGACCACCCCTATATAAATATCCGAACCAGCTGGGTTTTTGGTGAAAACGGAAATAATTTTGTTAAAACCATGCTCCGTCTGGGACGGCAGCATGAAACCCTGAATGTTGTCGCCGATCAGTACGGTTGTCCGACTTATGCTGGCGATATAGCCAATGTACTGGTCACCCTGGCTGAAAAATTACGTGCCGGTGAGGATCTTTATTGGGGGCATTTTCACTACAGTGGCGCAGAGCAAGTCAGCTGGCATGGTTTTGCTCAATTTATTTTTCAGCAAGCTGTTCGGGCCGGGCAAATTACCAGAGAGCCTGTTGTTAATCCAATATCGACAGAACAGTACCCAACCGCAGCAGCGAGACCCGCATATTCAGTATTAGATACGGCTGAGATAAATAAACGATATAATATTGAACCTTCTAATTGGAAAATAGCTGTGAGAGAGCTAATGCAAAAACTTGAAGTGCCTTCTTATTAGGTTCCTTAGTTCCTTGCTCGTTATCACATGTTTAATAATTGATCTCAATATAGTTTTATTAAAGCCTGTCTTTAGGGCGGGTTGTGGGGAATGAAAAAGTTTAAATATTAAACAGGGGGGGGCCGCAACTACGAACTTCTGCGGCGCTGGTTAGAACGCATACTTACGATTAAATATTCGCAAAATCAGGACATGGCTGCCAGACCAGATCAGTATCGTCGATAGTAGCAGTGCCCAGGACAATTGATAAAAGTAAGGAACAATAAAACCGACCGCAATATATATAAAAGGTTTTAGTTCATACCAATCAATTGTTAATTCAGAATATGTAATCGTTTTCTTTGTTCTTCTATCCTTCCTTCTTGCATGAGACCGGTGTATCCAAACCAGAGACCCTGAGAAAAAAAGCGTCAAACTACTTAATGCTCCTTCGATATTTTCTCCGAGAATCAAGGCAATTACACCACCAAACAGACAAACCAATGGCTTCATCTCGTACATAAAATCACCCATAAAGACCTCCTGTCTTATGAAGTTATTTTTGTACTACGGGACGAATTATCGATCAGGCTTGTTGGTCAAACAAATGTTTGAATACTCATTATGGGTACAATCGTAATAATCAGAGCAGAGCAGAGCAGTTTGAGTGTGCTCCCTGTTAGGAAGAGTGAGGCTCAGGCTGTCTATTTCTCGCCTTCTGGCGCTGCCTTCCAGGCGATATTCCTATCAATCCATCTCAGGGCAAGTACATACCAGGCAATGATCGGAATCATCATCGCGAACCAGCTCCAGTCATCGATTAAAAAGATGCTGCTGATCCAGCTGAATTGGGGGAATAACTGTGCCCAGGGGAGGCAGTACAGAGTGAAGGCGGCGCAAATATAAATGAGTATTAAAGCCCCTTTTCTGGTTGTGATACTTGAAAATGCCAGGAAAACCCATAGTGGCATATTGTTTGTTCTTTCCATGTAGTTGCACTCCTTGTTTTGTGTATCAATTGCAGAAAACGGTACCCGGGGGTTAATACCCCTCCGGGTTGTTTTTCTGCCAGTTCCAGTGATCTCTGACCATATCTTTCAGGCTGTGCTCGGCTTTCCAGCCGAGCCTGTCTGAACTGAATGACGGATCAGCATAGTATTCAGCGACATCACCGGCCCGGCGTTCGACTATCTGGTACGCAATATCCAACTGGTTCTCTTGCATAAACGTATTCACAACGTCGAGAACTGAGTAGCCAACACCTGTACCCAGATTGTAAGCAGCGCAACCATGGTTCTCAGCCAGTGCTTCAAGTGCCTTCAGGTGCCCTCTGGCAAGGTCCTGAACATGAATATAATCACGTACCCCGGTGCCGTCCTGAGTAGGGTAGTCTCCACCAAAAATACTGAGCTTTTCAAGTTGACCTGATGCTACCTGGGTAACAAAAGGCATCAGGTTGTTGGGGATTCCCTTAGGATCCTCGCCAATCAGTCCGCTTGGATGAGCACCAACCGGATTGAAATATCTCAGCAGTGCAACCTGCCAGTTGTTGTCTGAGATATGCAGATCCGTAAGAATATTTTCCACCATCATTTTGGAAGTTCCATACGGATTTGCCGGAGCATAAGGGGAAGATTCCGTGACGGGGATGCTGGCAGGATCGCCATAAACTGTTGCAGAAGAGCTGAATACCACTTTTTTACAGCCATGTTGCTGCATGACCTCGAAAAGTGTAATCGAGCCTGCAACATTATTCTGATAATAGAGCACAGGGTTTGCTACGGACTCTCCGACGGCTTTCAGCCCTGCGAAATGAATAACCGAGTCGATCTGATTATTTGAAAATATGGTATCCAGCAACACTGCGTTGCGTACGTCACCTTCGATGAAAGCGGGACGGCGGTTACAGATTTTTTCGATACGATTAAACACTTCTGGATTGGCGTTACAGAGGTTATCCAGAACGATGACGTCATTCCCTGATTCTAATAACTGAATAACGGTATGGCTGCCAATGTAGCCCGCTCCGCCGGTTACTAAAATTGTCATAATTGTTCTCCATGAACTTAAGTCGATATTGTTTGGTAATCTGTTAGAGCATGATAACAGAATGTATTTTCAGGTCGGGGCGTTCTTATAATATGAATCATTGTGGCAGGCGATGCTAGCATCCCCCTTCGGGTACTCGTCGCGATAAAAACATTAGATCGCCGCGAGGGCGCGCCTCCTACAACTAATGATTCATACTATGTGGGAGCGACGCTAGCATGCCCCTTCGGGTACCTCGTCGTGATAAAAACATTAGATCGCCGCGAGGGCGCGCCTCCTACAACTTTAATGATTCATACATTGTGGGAGCGCCGCTAGCATGCCCTTTCAGGCCTTATCGCCTCCTACAACTAATGATTAATGCTATGTGGGAGCGACGCCCCCGTCGCGATAAAGACGCTAGCATCCCCTTCGGGTACCTCGTCGCGATAAAAACATTAGATCGCCGCGAGGGCGCGCCTCCTACAATTTTAATGATTCATGCCTTGTGGGAGCGACGCTAGCATGCCCCTTCGGGTACCCCGTCGCGATAAAGACGCTAGCATCCCCTTCGGGTACTCGTCGCGATGAATACTTTAGATCGCCGCGAGGGCGCGCCTCCTACAACTTTAATGATTCATACATTGTGGGAGCGACGCTAGCATGCCCTTTCAGGCCTTATCGCCTCCTACAACTAATGATTAATGCTATGTGGGAGCGACGCTAGCATGCCCCTTCGGGTACCCCGTCGCGATAAAGGCGCTAGCATCCCCTTCGGGTACTCGTCGCGATGAATACTTTAGATCGCCGCGAGGGCGCGCCTCCTACAACTTTAATGATTCATACATTGTGGGAGTTTGGGTACCTCGTCGCGATAAAAACATTAGATCGCCGCGAGGGTGCGCCTCCTACAACTTTAATGATTCATGCCTTGTGGGAGCGACGCTAGCATGCCCCTTCGGGTACCCCGTCGCGATAAAGACGCTAGCATCCCCTTCGGGTACCTCGTCGCGATGAATACTTTAGATCGCCGCGAGGGCGCGCCTCCTACAATTTTAATGATTCATGCCTTGTGGGAGGCGACGCTAGCATCCCCTTCGGGTACCCGTCGCGATGAATACTTTAGATCGCCGCGAGGGCGCGCCTCCTACAACTAATGATTCATGCTATGTGGGAGCGGCGCTAGCATGCCCCTTCGGGTACCCCGTCGCGATAAAGCCGTCTACTGCCTCAGCCTCTAAGAATACTCAGTAGCTCGTTGGTCTTAGCTTCCATTAGTGCGGCATCACCACGGGTTTCTACATTCAGCCTTACAACCGGCTCGGTATTTGATGAACGCAGGTTAAAGCGCCACTGTCCCATATCCAGGCTGATGCCATCGGTATGATCGATTGAAACAGCATTGTCTTTGTATGCTGCAAGCACTCTTTCGATAGACGCAGCCGGATTATCCAGCTTACTATTTATCTCACCTGGGGAAGGGTATTTGCTGATGCGATCATCGACCAAGGCTGACAGGGGTTGCTGCTTAGCACAGATCAGCTCGGCAACGAGTATCCAGGGGATCATACCGCTATCGCAATAAAAGAAATCCCGGAAGTAGTGGTGAGCACTCATCTCACCGCCATAAACTGCATCTTCTTCACGCATACGTTCTTTAATGAAGGCATGGCCGGTCTTACTCTGAATTGCTTTGCCTTCCGAGGCTTCGACAATATCGAGAGTGTTCCAGGTCAGGCGCGGGTCATGAATTATGGATGCACCTTTATGTTTGGTCAGAAAAGCCTCAGCTAGTAATCCAACTATATAATAGCCTTCGATAAAGCGGCCCTGCTCGTCAAATAGAAAACAGCGGTCAAAGTCGCCGTCCCATGCTATGCCCATGTCAGCTTTGTGCTCCAGCACTGCAGCAATAGTATCTGCACGATTCTCGACCAGAATAGGGTTAGGAATTCCGTTGGGGAAAGTGCCGTCAGGCTGATGATGAATCTTTATAAACTCAACAGGGATCGAAGATTCAATAAACTGTTTTTCCAAAGCATCGATAACGTGTCCAGCGACGCCATTACCTGAGTTGACCACCAGTTTCATCGGTTGCAAAGCTTTAAAATCGATGTAACCGTTAAGGTGCTCTATATAAGCATCTAAGGTATCCACCTTTGTATAGCTGCCACGTTTTTCCAGGTCAGGGGCGGCAAAGTTATTCTCGCGGCTGAGTTGCTCAATTTCATTGAGTCCGGTGTCGCCGCTAATAGGCTTAGACCCCTTACGGACCAGCTTCATTCCGTTATAGTCTTCAGGGTTATGGCTTGCCGTAACGACAATGCCACCGTCCGTTTGAAGATGAGACGTAGCAAAGTAGATCTCTTCGGTACCGCAAAGACCGATATCCAACACGTTAACGCCAGCATCTCTTAAGCCATTAGCCAATGCCTGCTTAAGTGATTCAGTCGAGAGGCGCATATCACCCCCTATAACGACATTGTCGGGCTTAAGAAACTCAGCATAGGCTCTGCCAATGCGGTAAGCCAGGTCCTGATCCAGTTGAGTGCCGAGTTGGCCACGAATATCATATGCTTTGAAACAGGCTAGTTTATCCATCATTCTTCTCTGATTGACTAAGGCGTAATGGTCTGCAGTTAATTGTTGCAGGCTAAGATGTATTTTTTCTTAAAAACGGTCGCTAAATAGATACCTGACATAACACCAGACAGGTTAGCGATGATGTCCCACAAGGAGAACTCTCTGTCTGGTCGGAATGTTGCCTGGAAAAACTCAGCGCCTATTGCAAAAAACAGCAAGGGGGTGAGCAAATACAAGTAGTGCACTCTTGGTAATGAGAACCGTCCGGCAAATGATAGACCGGCGAAGGCTGCAAAGTGCCCGGCCTTGTCCGCATGGGGAAACAGCCCCGTCAAACCGGTAGGGATGAAAAGCGCAAAGAATAAAGCAGCGAATATGACAAGAAATAATAGAATACTGGCCAGGCTATAAGTTTTTCGTGAGGGCATTAGTTGATTATCTTCCTACACCAATGTAACTGAAGCCATACATTTCAAGGGCCTCCTTATCGAAGATATTCCGGCCATCAATAATTAGCGGAGTACGCATCTCTTCAATAAGCTTCAGATAATCCGGTGACCAATATTCGGGCCATTCGGTAATAAGCAGAACAGCGTCACAATCTTTAGCGGCCTGATAGGGTGAATCACAGTAGCTTAACAGTGGCTCATCAGTATAAAGGTTCTTGAGGTTAGGCAGAGCTTCCGGGTCATGCACATTAACATGCACCCCCTGAGCCAGCAGTGCGTCAATAACTTTGAGGCTGGGAGCGTTGTCGATGCTTGCTGTACCCGGTTTGAATGAAGCTCCCCATATTGCCACAGCCTTACCGCTGAGGTCGCTCTTGTAGAACTGCCAGAGTTTACGGAACAACAGCTCTTTTTGTATTTCGTTCTCATCGATGACAGTTTTAAGGAGCGAGTTGTGTCGTTTCTTTTGGAAAATTTCAGAGAATCGGGAGATATAATTATGAAAATTCTGGCCACCGAAGCCGCATCCCGGCTGCAGGTAGTGATTACCTATTCGCGGATCGGCCCCCATACCATCCCTAATGACATCGATATCAACATCCAGCTGATCGGCCAGATTGGCTAATTCATTTATATACCCAAGGCGTAAGGCGAGCATGCCCGTTGTCGCAAATTTAGTGAACTCAGCTTCCCGTGAGGTCATGAGTTGAAGGTGCTCAATATTCTGCAGGAACGGTCGGATAAGTGAGCGAGTGACGGTCAGAGCCCAGTCAGAATTAGTACCGAGAATAATCCGCTCGGGTTGGCTGAAACCTTGCAGCGCTTTACCTTCCTGAAGGTTGTCAGGAATATAAACAATCGCTTGGTTTTTGTCTTCATCAAGTTGTTGTTGCAGCTCGTCGGTAGCGCCGACACCAAAGCTGCACTGGTTGACGACTAGCAGGTTTTCAGGGGTATAGCCTGATAGATTATCAATTATTACTTCTGCTGCGGCGCGTTCATTCGGCTGCAGGGCCAACCAGTGAATGTCGGCATCAATTGCTGATATGTCCCGGCTAAGACGATTTTCAGATATCTGTCGTTCGATCTGATTAAGTAGCCCTGGTTCGTCACGTATTGCAGAGATTGACTGCAGTGGCTTATCGATTTGGTTGTCCGGGCCTTGAATAACAACATTGTTGCCAGCCTTTGCCAGACAGGCTGCAGCAACCCAGGCTGTGAGATCTGATCCATATATGATTACTTTCACTCGGAAAATCCTCCGCGCTGCTGCCGGATATAATTCATTAGTCCGTAGGTTGATGCATCAAGCGTGTCTTGGTCCGGGTTGTCAAAACAGTCAAGTAATGACGTAGCGACCTTTTTACCCAGTTCGACGCCCCATTGATCGAAGGGATTAATTTCCCAGATAACCGCCTGTACATATACTTTATGTTCGTACAGTGCGATAAGAGCGCCGAATGTTTCCGGGCTTAAAGTTTCAAACATCAGGGTCGAGCTTGGCTGATTACCACGATAGCGTTTATGTGGTGGTGCGTTTTCGATATCGTCAAGTATGCTGTCACCTAAGGCCAGCAACCTGGATTGCGCAAAACAATTGGCAAGCGCCAGTTGGTGCTGGGTTTGCAGTTCTTTGCCGTTGTCCTGGTAGCGCAGCGCCGGCGCAATAAAATCACACATAACTGATTCAGTACCCTGATGCAGCAGCTGATAAAAAGCGTGCTGTGCATTCGGGCCGACTTCCCCCCAGAGTATCGGACAGGTCGAGTAATCTACTGCGTTTCCGCTATGGGTGACATTCTTACCATTGCTCTCCATCTCCAGCTGTTCAAGGTAGGCCGGCAAGTGTGCCAGTCGACCATCGTATGGCAAAACGGCATGAGCATGAATATCCAGAAAATTAATGTTCCAGACACCGATAAGGCCGAGTAAAACCGGAAGGTTCTCCTGCAGAGGTGCATGCCTGAAGTGCTCGTCCATCTGGTGGGCACCATTAAGAAACTTACGGAAATTGTCCATGCCGATCTGTAAAGCGATAGGCATTCCGATAACGGACCACATGGAGTAGCGGCCCCCTGTCCAGTCCCAGAACCTGAGGTGGTTTCTTTCAGGAATACCCCATTCGATAGCTTTTTGGGGGCTGGCGGTTGCTGCAATGAAATGATGTCGGGTAATAACATCCTGAGACTCGCTACTATTACTTATCAGCCACTCCCGGGCGGTATTAGCATTGGCCAGAGTATCGATAGTAGTAAACGACTTGGAAGACAGAATGAACAGCGTTGAAGCCGGGTCAAGCTTATCTAATAACCTGGCCAGCTGGCTACCATCCATTGATGAGACAAAATGCACATCCAGGTTTCGGGCATATTCTGGTGAGTGCATCGCCAGTGCTCGACAGGTCATTAGCGGCCCCAGGTCTGACCCACCAACACCGATGTTAATAACTGTCTTTATAGGGCTACCGTCGTAACCTCGCCATTGCGCGTTATGTATCTGGTTGACCAGTGATTCCATCTGCTTAAGTGATTTATGCACTGCGGAATTAACGTCAATGTCCCCAACGATCAGAGGTTGCTCTTCCGGTTGGCGCAGCACAGTATGCAGTGCAGGGCGGTTTTCAGTCGGATTGACAATAGCGCCACTGAAAAGTTTTTCAATAGAATCGCCAAGCGATTGCTGTTCGGCCAGTTGGTAGAGCTTTTGCAGTGTTTCAGATGTAATGCGCTGCTTTGACAGATCAAGCATGCAGCCAGCTGCCTTAAAGCTGAGATGCTCAAAGCGATGCGGATCTTCTGCAAAGAGATCCTTAAGGTGCTTGTTCTTTATCTCTCCGGCATGCTTCTGTAGCGCAGACCATGCTTGTGAAGCAGCGACACTCATCAGAGTTATACCTGTTCCGTTAAGAAGGATTTCAAGCCTGAAGCTGTTTCCGGGTGTTGTAGCCCATACGCAATATTCGCTTGAAGGTAGCCTAGTTTGTTGCCACAGTCGTAGGTTTTACCTGACATGCGGTAGGCTTCAACTTTCTGCTCTTGCAGAAGTTCATCAAGAGCGTCAGTCAGTTGAATTTCACCGCCGGCACCCGCCTGGGTAGTGGCAAGCAACTCCATGACCCGTGCAGGTAGTACATATCGTCCGACGACGGCCAGGTTGGAGGGCGCCAGGTCAGGGGCGGGCTTTTCGACCATACCTTTAATATTCACGGATTCGCCCGGAGGGGGCGTGATGCCGCCACAATCAGCGATTCCATACATCTGAACCTGATCCTGTGGCACAGACTCAACCATGATTTGAGCAGCATTATGCTGGCTGAAAGCGTTAACCATTTTGCTCAGGTCGTTATCGGTCTGGCCATGATTGTTAACCAGAACATCCGGCAGGATTACTGCAAAAGGTTCGTTATTAACACTGCTTGCTGCACAAAAAACCGCATGGCCCAGCCCCAGTGCTGCAGGCTGTCGAACAGAAGCAATAGTCACGTCTTGAGGGACAATGCTGCGAATAGATTCAAGAATCGCAGTTTTGTTTTTGCGCTCCAGTTCAGCTTCGAGTTCATAGTGCTTATCAAAGTGATCTTCGATAGCCGACTTACCGCTACGGGTAACCAGGATTATATCTTTAATGCCCGCTTTTACAGCCTCTTCAACGACGTGTTGAATAACAGGTTTATCGACAACGGGCATCATCTCCTTTGGGATCGCCTTGCTGGCAGGAAGTACCCGGGTACCAAGGCCCGCAACAGGAATGACAGCTTTTGTTACAGAATTCATTAACTATCCTTTGCGTGTGTTAACTATTATTAATTATCTTAAGATTGTACCCGAGTGCTGCTACGACACCTAGAGTTGCAACGATGATTGAGCTATCTCTGCATTTTTATAAATCATATTTAAGGCTCATCCCGCCACTGAGTTCAGAGTAACTCCGGGCGAAGATATCAGAATCTCTTTTCTCATAGCGGGTAAAAAGGCCGGCGGTCATTTGCCGGCTCAGTTGGTGCTTATAGTTAACTAAAGCAGTTGTTTCCCGGTAGTCACTGATTGCATCGAATTCGAAATCGGCTTTCTTTCTGCTGATACTGAAATTAACAGTTGAATAGGGGGTGATATTTAAGCGAATAAACGCTGAGAGTGAGCGCTCTTCAAGGTTTTGAATGAGCAGATTAACGTGCTTTTCCTGCAACCATGTCGCGTCAGCGCCTATAGTGCAAATATTGCAAAATTGAGAATAGGCATAACTTATAGCCAGTTCTTCCCGGGTCAATTGATCAAGTTGCTGGCTGCTACCAGATGTTGAAGTGTCGTCAGAAATAGGGTCGAGATTACCATCGCCAAGGGAGGTGTCGGTAATAATACTCGATCCGGAAGCGGCTAATGTGTGCACACTGTTGTCAAACGTGATGTCAAAGCGGTAATAAGGCTCGCGGGTTTCATTACCCTGAGCTGGGTTTATCAGGTTATAACCCGCTTCAGCAGAGTAACTCAGCAGCCTGAGTTCAGAATTAAAGCCGATAAAGGCGCGTTCGTAGTTCTGGTCGTTCTGCGAGCTGTCATATTCTATCTTTGTAAAAGAGTAGCCAGCAGTAAGATCATTAACAGACGATAAACTGTGCTGCCAAAGGCTGTTTATTCCATAACGCTTACTATCCAGCTCAGAGGCGTTTTCATAGGAAATCAGGCTTACCTCCGGAGTCAGAATAAGGCGATCAACCGGGGTGACAGCAAAAGTACCCTGAAGGTCAATACCCGTAATACTCCGCTCATCGGTATTGCTGAGCAGTGTTTGTTGTTTTGGATCAGAAACAACTTCCTTTCTGCTGAAGTAAGCGGTTGTCTCCAGGTATTGGTTGATCTGTGCGATAGCCTGGGCGAGTCCTTCTGCGGTAATTTCGTCATCATCCGAGTCTTTTGAAAAAGAGCGGTGATTAATGTCGAAGGTAAGCGTTGTCTCTAAGACCTCACCGCTGTGCTGGCTATTAAGTAACAGGCCAAGGTTATCTTGCCTTTCGCCGGTGTGATGAGTGGCGGTCTTAAATGTATTGTCAGTGTACTCAGAAGCAGCGGTGAAACTAACATCAACTTTGTTACTTTGATCCGCGGCCTGCAATCCGGGTGCGCCGAACAAAATAAAGGCACACGGCACGATAAAGTCAGATCTGCCCATAATGTATCCCTGTAAAGTTTGAAAACAGTCGGATTGTTTTAAAACAAGCGTTCGGGAACAGTGATGATGTCAGAGGGTATCAGGGAGTAGTTTGTATCCAACTGGCCTTTTCTGAGGATATCTTCAAGGTAAACAGGGTAAGTCTGTACCGAATTACCCACTTTCCGATATAAGAAGGCTTTGTTCTCAGAGGCAAATTCAGTAGTGCCACCCGATAAAAGAACCAGGTCAAGTACGGTCATGCCAGAGCGCCAGGGTGTTGATGTCGGGTTCGAAATGGCGCCGGTAATTCGTACCCGCTGCAGAAACTCAGCACTTTGCGGGTCAGTAACAATGACTGTGACCTGAGGCTGCTTAATAAAAACAGAAAGCTTCTCTACCAGTGTTTCTGTGAGCTCTGCAGTAGATTTTCCGGCAGCAGTAACTTCCCCGGCCAGAGGGATCGATATTTTTCCATCCGGGCGAACAGGCAGAGATACTGATAATTCAGGGTTACGCCAGACCCGGATATCCAGTTTATCGCCATTACCTAATACATAATCAGCTATCACTTGTTCCTGAGATGGCTGGGGTGGAGGGGTAGCAGAGACCGGGTTCTGTGTGGCGCAGCCAGAGATAATCATTGTCAGGCAGGCGAGAAAAGGTGCCGCGACAGTTTTCCAGGTAGTCATCGTGTAGTAGTCCTTTAAACAGATCCGTGTATCCGTACTTTCAGATCACCGCATAACGGAAATAGTGTCAATGAGTAGATTAATTTGCTGGCCGCTATTTTGTTTGCTTTTGCTGAAAAATGCAAAAGCAATTGACTGGAATGTGGTTAAGAATCGACCTGACAGGATAGTGGGTGATAGAAAACTCGACACATCGAAATTTATTCAATGAATTGAAGCGTAATGATCAATCAAAAAAATGGCCGGTGTCGGAATATATTACAGGCTGTGTTATGGCGTTTTCCGTTAAAAATAGTGCGTTTAGCTGGTTTTTAAGCGGGTGTTTTCAGGTGGGGAGTACTTATCGATGCGGGTAATCAGTAATGAGTGTCGGGAAAGTTTACATAGATACTATAGATAGCTGGTTATAAAAAAACGGAATCGACTAAACTCTTGTAATTACGGCGTTTTATATTGTTGGCATAGTGTGTGCATTAAAGATCGCAGCATCCGGTTGGCGTTGAAGTTATTGGGTGATAAAAAAGTAAGCGCCAGTTTGAAAGAATACAATTTTATGGGAGAAATTTGACTATGTTGTCAAAAGTAAAAATGATGTTAGGGATGCTGCTGGTAATGGCGTCCTTTGGTGCAAATGCGGCTGCAGTAGATGTTTCAGTTGGTGTTGGAGAGATTGGTCGGTCTTTTGGAGCGCTACCTGTTGGTGATACCGATATTTTTGTTCAGTTAGAAGATAATACGACCACTTCCATGTGGGCATTTACGTTTACGCCGGATGTTGAGGATTCAGAAGAAAATCCATTTTTCTACCCGGTACCTGCTACATTCTCGGCGAGTATTTTCGATAGCCTGAATCAGTTGGTTGGTACGGTAGCCCCGACATCTGATAGTCCGGTTTCATTGGTGCTGAGGAATCTGGTGGCTGATACGTATCGAGTGGTCATGAATACTGATGTTGATGGTGGTTATACATTTGCTGTATCCACTGTTCCAGTTCCTGCGGCGGCTTTGCTGTTCGGTTCTGCTCTGCTGGGTTTTGCAGGTTTCTCTGCACGTCGTAAGGTTTCCTGATCAGCAGTTGAGTTTGACTACGCAGAAGAGAGGGCTCCCCCCGCCTTCTCTTCTGCGTTTTTATCAGATCTGTATAGTGTCTGCTAAGTGTGTGTTCGCAGTTGTTTTCTGAACCCCGCCTTCCCTATTCTTTTCGAAAGTAATATCATCTGTTGCACGTTCTGTACGTGGATCAGCATGGTGGACGCAGCTGATGTCATGGATGTTTCAAGCGGTTAAAAATCTCACGCTATTTTTATAAGCGGGCTGTTACTGTTGAGGAGAGTTGCTGGCAACGCAACTGAGAAAAGGAATACATGGAAGATATTGAGTCCATCGCGAGTATAGGGCGGCCTTTATTGCAAAGGCGGAACTCGCTGACAAACGTTCTGCAGTCACTGATTGATGCTTTTGTTGTACTGACGATATTCGCCTTGCTGATGTTGAATATGGTTGGTGCTATTAGTTATGATCACGTTCTTTTTGCATTGATCATGCTTGGCGCAATGGCAGGCGTGTATGACTATTTTGGCATCTATCGCAGAAACTCAAACCCCTTCAAAAAGTCGTTTGACCTGATCAAAGCCTGGCTGATCTCGTTAATGATTGCGCTGACATTGGTTTACCTGTTGCAGGTTCTGCATCATATATCCCGGGAATTTCTGGTCAGCTTTGCTGTTGCAGGTTTTTTTGGCCAATTTTTTGCGCACCTGTTATTAAGAGCAATCCATATTGCCAGAACAGGCAAGGCTAAAGTAAACGCCATAATTATTGGCAGCGATTCTTTTGCTAACTATTTGAGAAAAAGGATTAATACCAATCCATGGGTGCGCGACCATGTGATAGGCCTTTTATCGCTAAGCGAAAGTAAAACACCTGAAGGCTGTATTGGTAATATTGCGAACCTGCTGAATGTAATGCATCAGCATGAAGTGCGTACCGTCTATCTGGCGTTGCCGTTCGAAGATGCTGGTCAGATAAAAAGCATATATGAAAAGTTACAAGACCTTAATGTCGATGTTCACTGGGTTCCGAATATTCACGCCCTGAAACTCATTAATCAAAGCGTAAAAGAGTTGGCAGGCTTTCCTGTTATAACATTGTCAGAAACGCCGCTCATAGGCACGCATCAGCTGAAAAAGTCAGTGGTCGATAAAGTCTTGGCAACAATCGCGCTGATAGCCTTTTCTCCAATAATGCTGGGTACCGCCCTGGCGATAAAATTCACCTCTGCAGGCCCTGTGTTTTTTAAACAGCCACGGACCGGATGGGACGGCCGGGAGTTCATGATCTGGAAGTTCCGCAGTATGTATGTGCATCAGATCGAAGCTGATAAATTGCAACAGGCAACCAAAGAAGATCCTCGCATTACTCCGGTTGGTCGTTTTATACGGCGCACCAGTATTGATGAGCTACCGCAACTGATCAATGTATTAATCGGCAACATGTCCATGGTCGGTCCGCGTCCCCATGCTGTGCAACATAATAAAGAATACTCAGAGCAGATATCTGCGTATCTGTGTCGACACAGAATAAAGCCCGGTATTACCGGCCTGGCACAGGTCAGAGGCTTGAGGGGGGAAACCGAAGAGCTTGAGCTGATGAGTAAGCGGGTAGAGTCAGATATGGAATATATCAATAACTGGTCGATCACGCTGGATATTATTATTTTGTTTAAAACTGCATTCACTTTATTTGGCAGCAGAGCCTACTGAGCCGTATTAAATCGATGATGGTTCAATTGGATTTTAAACGCGGTTGAATGCAGCACTTTTCAAGGAAAGGATAGTAAGAGTGGCCTACGAAGATTACGAAGACCAGATAGAAGTGCCAACCAATTATATAGCGGCAATCGCACGCTATAAGATCCATCTTATCGCTGCGGTAGTGTTGTTGTCGCTAATTTCTGTCGCAGTAGTAACGGCGATACCCGCGGTATACCGCTCTCAAGCAATTGTTCTGGTTGAAACCCAGCAGATACCCAGTGATTTAGTCCGTTCAACGGTTACATCGATCGCGGCTGAGCGAATTCAGATCATAAAGCAGCGGGTAATGACCCGTGACAGGCTTCTCGAAATAGCCAATAAGCATCCATCCATAAAAGCTAACTCAGGTACAGAGCTGGTTTCCAGGCTAGTGCAGGATATGCGTGACAATATAGCGGTCGAGCTGATAACCGGCAGTATGAATAAGCGGAATAAAGCAGCGGCAACTATAGCGTTTAAAGTATCTTATGATGCGCTGAGCCCCGGTGTTGCGCAATCAGTAGCCAATGATCTGGTGACACTGTTCCTTGATGAAAATGTAAAAGCCAGAACCGAGCGAGCGTCAGAAACCACCGAGTTTTTACAATCAGAAGCCGATAAGCTGCAGCAACAGCTGGATAAGACTGAGCAGGCGATAGCCGATTATAAACAGCAGAATAAAGATGCCCTGCCGGAACATCTTAATCTGTATATAGCCATGCTGGAGCGTGCACAAAGTAATCGGGCTGAACTGCAACGAAAAATTGAATCAGAGATTAATCAGCGTTCGTTATATGAGGTGCAGGGCGGCGGTGTGGCGGCAGGTTCGGTACCACGTCTTGTAGAGTTAGAAACAGAATACGAAAGGTTAAGTGCGCTTTACCAGCCTTCTCATCCGGACCTGATCGCCCTGCAGCAGGAAATTGAACAACTAAGCAGTGCACCTGATAAAACAGATTCTTCAAAAACATCGGGTAACTCGGTTGTCGCTGCAAAAATAGCTTCTGCAAATACACAAATCGCATTGCTGCGAAAGCAGTTAGCTAAGGCCGATCAGCAAATTGCTGAGCTGGAAGGCAAAATAATTAAAATCCCGCAGGTGGAAAGGGGGTTGTTGGCATTGAATCGTGACTATCGGACTGTGCAGGAACAGTACGAGCAGATCGTGGGCAATACGATGCAGGCAAAGATGGCAGAAAGTCTTGAACAAGGTAGAAAAGCAGAGCGATTCTCTATCCTTGAGCCGCCGCTTTTACCCGATCAGCCGTATAAGCCTGATCGGAAGAAGTTCCTGGGGGTAGGTCTGGCAATGTCGCTTGGTATACCTTTTGGCCTGGTAATACTGGCAGCGTTTTTTGATAAATCAGTCAGAGGCGCGGCAGCTGTAGAAGTGATTACTAATCAGGCACCACTGGTGGTGATAAGCTACATAGAAACTGATGATGAGAAGGGTAAGAAAAAGAAAAATATTATCAGAGGGGTGGGAGCCGTACTGGTGTTAAGCATTGTTTGTATAGTTATATTCCACACTATTGTGATGCCACTGGATTTTCTGATGTACAAATTAATGTTTCGGTTCGGGCTTAGTTAAGGGAGTAGCAGTGATGGCCACAATAGATGATGTTGTAAAACAGGCAAAAAGAGCCAGAAGAAAGAGCGCTAAAAGAAAAAATTCGCCACAAAGCAGTGAAGAGATAATTTCAGATATTAATTATTCAACCACTAAGGTAATTAATGTAGACAATGAAACCCTGACAAAAAACAGGGTAATAGCGCAGAACAAAGAGGACCCAAGGTCGACACCCTTTCATATGTTAAGAACTAAGGTTCTGCGTGAACTTAGAGATAACGATTGGAACAGTATCGCTATTTCTGCACCGACACCGGGGGCAGGTAAATCGCTGGTCACCGTGAATTTAGCGATGAGTATCGCGATGGAGACCAATCAGACCGTTTTAATCGTAGATATGGATCTGAGAAAGCCTTCAATCCATAAGTATTTCTCTTTCGAGCCGGAATATGGCGTACAGGACTATATCGAGAATAATGCGTCGGTAGAAGATGTAATGATCAATCCAGGTATTGAGCGGCTTGTTGTTATGCCTGGACGTATGCGGACCCTGAACTCTGCTGAGCAGCTCGCTTCTCCAAAGTTAAAAGCATTGACTGAAGAGTTAAAAAACAAATATAAATCCCGCGTTATAATTTATGACTTGCCGCCATTGCTGGTTTCAGATGATGTGATGGTGTTTCTTCCGAATGTAGACTGCTCCTTATTAGTTGTAGAGAGTGGGGTGAATACTAAAGAAGAAATTGAAAGCTCAATAGGGATGTTAGATCAAAAACCGCTTCTTGGGACGGTTTTGAATAAAGAAATTGAACAGAAAAAAATATATGTTTATTGAGTATGTGAAATGAAAATGGAAGTTATTATTGCAGGTGCTGCACCTGACTCTGGAAATTTAGGTGTTTCGGCTTTATGTCGATCTGCTGCTGAGGGTGTTTCATGGGGTAGTCCAGAGTTAAATATTAATATACTCGATTTTAAAAACGGTTTGAGAGAGAATGCTTATAAAGTAAATGAAAATAAGTATGCGAATCTAGTGGGTGCAAATTTTAGTAAGAAGTTATATAAACAGTCAACATACTCAAATATAAAGTTTTTTTTGAATAGAGGTTTCGCTGTAAACAAAACTGTTGAAGCTTTTATGAAGTCGAGCTGTGTTCTCGATGTTAGTGGCGGTGATAGCTTTAGCGATATGTATGGTCAGAAAAGAATGGATATGGTCTGTTGTCCAAAGGAGTTGGCCATAGATAATAAAATTCCATTGATATTGTTGCCGCAAACGTTTGGGCCATTTAAATCACAAAATAACATCGATAGAGCTAGGCGAATAATTGAAGCTGCGGACTTGGTTTTTGCAAGAGATAAATACTCTTTTGAATATTTATCTACTATTATGAAAGATGGGATGGATAAGGATAAAGTTAAGCTGGGTGTTGATATGGCTTTTTTGTTGAGGTGTCAGGAAAATACTTTAATTAATAAGCTAGATGGGTTTGAGTATTTTGGGGTAAATGTAAGTGGGCTTTTATATAATAACTCGAATCAGTTAAGTAATAAATATAACATTGATTTGAATTATAGAGATTTAATGAAGTCGATAGTTGAAGGGATTTTGAGGGAGAGTGGTGGTCGAGTTGTTTTGGTCCCTCATGTAATACCTGCTGATATTAATAGTTTTGAATCTGATATTTTGGCTTCAGAGAGGCTGAAATCTTCTTTGTCTTTAGATAACCAAGAGCGTGTAGATATTGTTACTGGTGATTATAACGAGCTGCAGATTAAGTATGTTATATCTTCTCTTGATTGGTTTTGTGGATCAAGAATGCATGCAACAATTGCAGCGTTATCATCAGGTGTTCCTACTGTAAATATAGCGTATAGCAGTAAGTCAAAAGGTGTGTTCGACAGTATCGGACAAGAAGATAAGGTGCTAGATGCGAGGGATATGAATTGTGATGAAATGGCCTGTAATGTGTTAGATGAGTGGAGAAACCGGCACGAAACAAAGAAAAGAATTGCGTCCTTTCTACCTGAAGTAATTAATACAGCCAAAGCGCAATTTGAAGTTATAACCAATAAAATACATACGTATTAGTGGTGGAGCTGTGGGGGCATTAAATAAAGGAGGATGCCTTGCCCTGAGTCAGGGTGTAGTAGCATTAAGTTCACTAATTCGAAATATTGTTATTGCAAGAATAATATCTCCTGAAGACTTTGGGATAGCAAGCCTTTTTGCAGTTCTTGTTACTTTTTTAGAAATGATGAGTGGTATGTCTTTTGACCGACAAATCGTTCAGCGTAGAAGTGAAGGTTTAACAGATTTTATCGGTACAGTTCATACTGTGGAGATTCTGAGAGGAGCAATCCTTTCTGTAACGCTATTTTTCTTATCAGATTTATATTCTTCTTGGTTTAACCTTAATGATCTTGGCTGGGCATTCAAAATATTAGCACTCGTACCTCTGTTAAAGGGGTTTATTAATTGGGATGTGGCGAATCAGCAAAGGGATTTGTTATTTGTTAATACTGCACTAGTTGATTCTATACCCCAGGTTGTTACCGTTTGTTTAGTTTTGCCTTTGGCAGTTTATTTTAATGATTATCGTGTTGTTCTTTTCTTAGTTGTGTTACAAGTTTTAATAAGTGTAATTCTAACTCATATTTTATCTAGAAAGACTTACTATGTTAGGCTAAATTATGAGTGTTTGCGACGGATATTCGGTTTTGGCTGGCCGTTGTTGCTGAATGGTTTTTTGATTTTTTTAGTGTTTCAAGCTGACCGGGTTATAATTGGGAAGTTGTTTAGCTTGGAGTTGCTTGGTTATTTTAGTGCAGCTTTTGCTATGACTATCATGCCTTCAGTAATAGTCGCAAAGGTATACAGTATCGGAATGCTTCCATTGTTATCTCGTTCACAAGAACGCGGAGATGATGAAAATCCAAATTTGATAATGTTAATGTTCCACCTTTCACTATTGACGGGGTTGCTGGTACTTGTATGCGCTGTTCTGTTTGGAGGTGATATCTATGTTTTTGCATATGGAGATCAGTACATCGAAGGTAAAAGTTTTTTTGTGTTTTTAGGGATTATGCATAGTATACGAATAATTAGAGTAGGCCCGACGATAATAGCAACGTCTAGAGCTCAAACAAAAGTTATTTTGAAATCAAATATTGTAAGATCGCTAGCAGTCTGCTTTTCTATTCTTTGGGTTTATTCAGGGGGAGGGGTATACGGAATACTAGTGGCAGGTATCATTGGTGAAGTATGTGCGTTAATTTATCAAGTCAATTTTGTTAACTATGGTGCTCATGATAAAACGTTGACTTTGATGATGAATAAATTAATCACTGTAGGGTTATTAATCGGTAGTTTTGTCTATTATATAGGACAGTATTGGTTTGTTTCTGATATTTACAATTTTATCTTTCTTGTGTTTTTCATACTTTTATTTGTTTTCATGTGGTTGGTTTTGTTTGATGATTGTTTGAATTATAAGAAAATTATCAAGGTGATTAATGAATAAGATTCTTCTGAGGCTTTGTAAATATTCATTAATAAGGCGCTGTTTGATAAAGTGCCTGGTTCGTAATGCTGTTTCTGAAATGTATTCGGTGCTTTACAGGGCTGTGTATAAAGAATATTTTGAAATAGATATTGGCATGTACAGTTATGGTTTAATTAGCATGAAAACCCTACCTAGGGGGTTAGTAGTTGGTAGATATGTCTCTATAGCTGATGGTGTTAAAATATTCAGACGAAATCATCCAGTTGATACTTTAACGCAGCATCCTTTTTTTTATAATAGTCAGTTGGGGTATGTAAAAAAAGATACAATAGCTAACGATTGTGATAATCCCTTAGTAATAGGTAGTGATGTATGGATAGGTGCGAATGTAATAATACTACCTTCCTGTCGCTCTATTGGTGATGGGGCTGTAATTGGCGCTGGTTCAGTCGTAACAAAAGATGTACAGCCATTCTCTATTAATGTTGGAAATCCATGTGAAAAAATTAAAATGAGATTTGATGAAGAGATTGTCGATAAGTTAACAGAGTCTAAATGGTGGGGCTTAAACGTAGATGAAGTAGTAGGGAGTCAAAGAACTCACTTTATCTTTAAGAATAATTCTCATGACAGCTAGTTTTTAAAGGCTTAATAATGACGGAAAGGGTAATGCCTGATGGCTTCGGGCAGGGTGAATGGGTCGGAAATATAACTATACATCCAGTAGGGGTTGTTATTCTTCTGGTCTGTGTTCTATTTACTTTTGTAAATAAGCGTTCTAATGCTTTACTTCCGTTTGTGTTTTTGCTTTGTTTTGTCTCGCCGGCACAGAGAGTAGTTGTTGCTACAATAGACTTTAATTTTTTTAGGCTTCTTCTCGTTCTTCTTTTTTTTAGGATTTTAATTAATGGTGAGTACAAACATATAAGAGTTTGTATGTTTGACAAGTTTTTTGCAGTATTTGTTTTGGTGAAAACAAGTATATATTTGATATCTAGCGGCAATCTTGGTGATCCGCTGGGGTCTGGTGGCGATATATTCATTGTATATTTTGTTGGTCGGTGCCTAATAAGAAGTACAAAGGATTTTGAAGTTATTCTACGTTTCTTGGCATTACTAAGTATTCCTGTATGCGCTTTATTTGTTGTAGAAAATACTACTGGTAGAAACTTATTTTCAGTGTTTGGAGGAGTTCCTGAATATACCAAAGTTCGTGATGGAAGGCTTCGTTGTCAAGGCGCATTTCCACATCCGATAATTGCAGGTTGTTTTTGGGCGGTCCTTTTTCCGCTGTTTGTTGGGGCAATTAGCTCTAATAAACGAAATTTAATATTTTACATTGCTTGTGTTTGTAGTGTGGTAATTGTGGTAACCACTGCTTCAAGTACACCATTATTGTCATTACTATCAGCTGTGATTTTAATTGTCATGTACATGTTTAGAAAGCATCTAAGGAAAATTAGATGGGCTACCTTGTTAATATTGGTTTCTCTGCATTTAGTGATGACTGCGCCAGTTTGGCATTTGATATCAAGAGTGGGGGCTGTTGGGGGATCAACTGGGTACTTCAGGTTTCTACTGATCGATAGTTTTATCTCAAGATTTAACGAATGGGCTTTACTTGGTACAAATTATACTGGGCACTGGTTTTTTGGTGCCCAAGATTTGGCTAATGAGTTTGTACTAATGGGTGTTAGAAGTGGCTTTTTAGGACTGAGCTTGTTTGTTGTTGTTATAGCACTATCCTTTAAGTATGTAGGCCGATCTTTACACTTGCTAAATGGTTCGCCAAATATATTTTTTATATGGTGTATTGGAGTATCTTTAACAGTTCACTGTATATCTTTTATTGGTGTGTCTTACTTTGGGCAGCCAGTCTTTTTGTTTTATCTAATGTTTCCAGTTATTTTTAATGTCTATATACATAATTTGCAGAAAAAAAAGGCAGCGCTACTTGAAAGGAGAGAGGTTTGAATAAATTAATTTTTACTGTTTTCTTCTTGTTGATTTCCAACTTGTCGACAGCAAATGTTTTCTATGTTGATCCGGTTTTGGGGTTGGTTGATGGTGATGGATCTGAGAGTCGGCCGTGGAAAAGCTTACAAAAGCTTTTTGATGGTGATTATATTGACAGCTATAAATGGAGTATTCCATATTCAGATAGTTCGTATTTGATCCGTAGAGGAATTGAAGCTCCTATTAGAGGTGGTGATAGGATTGTTCTTAAGGATGGGTATTATGGTTCATTAAAGATTAGAGGGTTTACTAACAGGTTCCCGATAACAATCATATCAGAAAATAGACATGGGGCTAGGTTTTCAAATATTGACATATCAGCTTCATCCAATTGGATCGTTGATGGTGTTTCTATTAGTTCAACTGTCTCTGATGGGGCGGTCAGAGGGCTTTTTTTGGTCGAAGATCATAGATTTCATGGGCCGAGTAATAATATAACCCTTAAGAGTAGTAAATTGTTTTCTATTCAAGATTCTAGTACTTGGACTGCTGCTGATTGGCGTAATGAGGCTATCTCAGGAGTAGTGAGTTATTCCGATTATACCAAGATCCTAAATAATCATGTTTTTAATATTAAACGTGGTGTTTTACTTGCTGGTGATTATTCTACTGTGAAGTCTAATAGGATAAGCTTTTTTTCTAGAGATGGTATTCAGACTATTGGTGATTTTAATGACTTTATATCAAATTATGTTTCTGATTCAATAAAAGTTGATGGGAATCATGCTGACCTATTTCAGAGTTGGTCTGTAGGGAAAGGCGGCAAAGTTGGTAGTGGGACTGTTTATAATAATAGAGTTATAGGTAACTACTTTATTGCACAAACAGACCTTAACTCTCCACTAAGTGGCTATGTTCAAGGTATTGGTTGCTTTGATGGTTTTTATGAGAATTGGGTCGTTGAAAATAATTTGATTGTTGTTAGTAACTGGAATGGTATTGCCTTTTATGGTCTTAATAATTCTAGAGTGTCGAACAATACTGTTGTTGATGTTTGGAATGATACCGTCGGTCCTGCACAAATTCGAATATTTCCTCATAAAAATTCCTTGGCTGGTAAGGGGAATGAGCTATATAACAATTTTTCTTATAAATTAGTAATTCTTCCAGATAGCGGTGTTGTTGCGAGTGGTAACAATATTAACCAATTTAGTCTTTCTTCACATTTTAAAGATCCACTTGTGTTTGATTTTTCGCTTAAATCAAGCTCCTCAGCTATTAATAATGGCTCTTCGTCAAGCTCAGTTAGAATTGATATATTAGGCAATTCTCGTGACGAAAGTATTGATGTTGGTGCTTACGAATATATTGTTGATTAAGGTTAAGTAGGCTTTATATGAAAAATATTAGTGATATTGTTGATTATCAGCAATGTAATGGCTGTGGAGCTTGTAGCTATATTGCACCTGATTCCATACGAATGGTTGATTTTGAGGATTACGGTATTAGGCCTGTGGAGACCAGACCGCTAACAGAAAAAGAACAAGCCTCTGCTATAAAGGTTTGTTCTGGTATCAGTCTTAGTCACGATAAATCTGAATACTCTACAGATATCAATGAACAATTATTTGACATGTGGGGTCCTGTACTTGAAGTTTATGAGGGTTACGCCACTGATAGTCATTCACGTTGGAAGGGGTCAAGTGGAGGCTTGTTGACTGCTCTAAGCTTGTTTGCAGTAGATAAAGGGGAGTTTTCTGGTGTTTTGCACACAGTGCCTTCAAAATCTGATCCCGTAGTGAATAGAGCTCATTATTCAACAACCAGAGAAGATATCTTGCGTGCTTCTGGATCGCGTTACGCCCCATCTTCACCATTATCAAAATTATCTGAGGTTGTAAGTCGCAAGAATTCTGTAGTCATTGGTAAACCATGTGATATTGCTGCTTTATACAAATTACAAAAAGAAAATCAAGCTGTTGCTAATTCGGTTGGTGTTTCTCTCGCATTTTTCTGTGCTGGTGTGCCATCTACTACAGGTAATCGAGAATACATAAAAAATCAACTTGGTTGTGAGCCAACAAATATTCATTCGTTAAAATATAGAGGTGAGGGCTGGCCTGGTGTATGGCGAGTTAATGCTAATATCGACGACGTTTCTACACAATCTGAAAGTTCCTATGCTGAGTCTTGGTCTGTGCTTCAGAAGTCTCGACAATGGCGCTGTTACATCTGTCCTGATCATAGTGGTGAGTTTGCAGATATTTCTGTCGGTGATCCCTGGTATAGAGAAGTTAAAGATGGTGAGCCTGGTTCTTCTTTGATTGTAGTCAGGTCTGAAAAAGGTCGTAAGTATCTTAATGATGCTGTTTCTGCAGGTTTTATTACGCTTATTAAAGCAGATTCCTCATTAATCGAAAAGTCTCAACCTAACCTTATCGCAGCGCGCGGAGGCCTTTGGGGCCGACTTTTAATGCTAAAGCTATCTGGTGCGCCACGTCCTTCCTATAATAATTTTAAGTTCTTTAAATACTGGATTCCTCTATCGTTTTCTTTAAAGAAGAGCTCAATATTTGGCACCATTAAACGAATATTTGTAAAAAAAATGCATAAGCGCATAAGTATATCTCGGCAGGATTACTAATTCATGAATCCACATGTTAATATAGTTTTTGTGTGTTTTAATTGCGGTCAAGATATACAGCAAGCTATCAGTGATATTGTTCAAGGCGACTACCCACTTGATAAATTATCTATAACTGTTGTCGATAATGCATCACAGGACAATTCTGTAAAGCTACTTACTAGCATTGATTGTATTGATGTCAATGTTATTGAATCAACTGAAAATGTTGGTTTTGGATCTGGGTGTAATCTAGCGATCAGTCAAGTTAATGGCGGTGACAAAGTATTATTATTGAATCCCGACATTAGATTGAATGTTGATAGCATCTCTAAACTTATTGAGTATTCTAATGAAACACCAGAAGCGCTTATATGGGGTGGAAAAACCCTTGATGAGAATGGTAATGTCGATGGTAAGAATGCCTGGAAAGAACCTTCATTAAGCGGCGTAATATCTTGGTCATTTTTCGGTGATATCCTGTTCAAGAAGCTCGGATTAAGCATTCCTGATGCCTATTCAGAAAAAGAGTTGTTTGCCTCAGATTCTGTCGACGCTATCTCAGGCTGTTTTTTTCTAATAGATCTAAATCTTTTAAAGCAACTTGGTGGATTCGACGAGCAGTTCTTTATGTATAGTGAAGAAGTTGATCTTTGTCGTCGTGCCAGAGAATTAGGTGCACAACCAAAATCAACAACTTCAGCCACTATTGTTCATATTGGTAGCAAGACGATAACCAGTAGGAATAAACTGAATTTCTTATATGAGTCTAAGCTCAAATATTTTAAAAAGCACTGGTCGCCACTTAAATTTTATGTTGCCAGGGTTAGCCTGTTCTTGGGCAGTTTTTTACGTCTTGTTTTAATCTCTTCAGCTTCTTTGTTTATGGCAAGCAAACGAAATGATCGCTCTATCTGGTTTGAGTTCGTTAAGAACCAACTGAGCTGGAGGTTTTAATTTGAACGCTTTAGATAATCTTCCTGTTGTTATTGTACCTGCGTACAATGAATCGACTGTTATTCTTAAATTACTTCGTTCTCTCAATGAAGGGGTAGTTTCAGGTCATTACAATGTTGTCGTCGCTTGTAATGGCTGTAAGGATGATACCACTGAGCTGGTCATACAAAATTTCCCTGAATATATCTGCCTCGATATTGAGAAAGCATCAAAAACTAACGCACTCAATGAGGCTGAATCTCTCGGCTTAGGCTATCCCCGGGTTTATGTTGATGCCGATGTTGATATATCTTCAGAATCTGTCTTAAAGCTCATTCAAAAAGCTTCATATCATAATGAGGCGCAGCTTGTTGCTCCCAGGGGCAGTATCAATACCAGCCAGTCAGATACGGCTGTCAGCTTATTTTATTCCGCATGGACAAAAACGACATTCTTTATTAATCAGGGTTTTGGTTCGGGTGTTTATGTTTTAAATAAAGCTGCACGAGACCTGTTTGATCGTTTTCCTGATGTTATTGCAGACGACGGTTTCGTAAGGCATTTGTCAGCTGGTCAAAATACTCTGGTCTGTGAAGACGCAGTCAGTGCGGTTGAAGCACCCAGAACCTTATCTGACCTTATTAAAATTAAAACTCGGGTTAAGGTTGGAAATAGTCAGTTAGCAGGTGTTGTTGATACTAGTACAGTTTCTTTACCTGGGCGTCGTTTTGTTGTCAGGCCAGGTGTTCTTGAGTTTATTATTTATTCGCTTGTTAACCTGTATGTTCGATTTAAGGTAAATAGTGAATTACAGAAGGGATCAGTGCCTGTCTGGCACAGGGACGAGTCTTCCAGGACCTGATCTCTTCTAAAGAATACGTAGTTAATTTTTACATTGGATTTTTCATGAAAGTACTTCTCGTCTCTTCTTCCGGTGGCCATTGGGTTCAGATGTGTCGACTGGAGCCTGCCTTCCAGGGTTGTGATCTTGTATACGCCTCTACTGAGCGCAGCTATCATCAACATCACCCTGATTCGCCGTTTCATTATATCCCTGATGCGTCTCGGTGGAATAAAGTGCGTCTTCTATGGCAGGCCTTTGTTGTGCTTATAACACTGCTCAAAGTTCGACCGGATGTGATCATTACTACCGGTGCTTCTGTCGGTCTTTTTGCTTTGTTTATTGGTCGTAAGCTTGGCGCAAAAACTATCTGGGTTGATAGTATCGCAAACTGCGACACGCTCTCCCTCAGTGGGCTTAAAGCTAAAAACTATGCTGATCTTTATCTTACGCAATGGCAGCATCTGGCGTCTGAAGATGGTCCGGGGTTTGCGGGGTCTGTTATATGATTTTCGTCACTGTCGGGACCCAATTACCCTTTGAGAGGCTTATCAAAGCGGTTGATGACTGGGCAGCAAACAATCCTCAGGTGGAAGTTATCGCTCAGATAGGGAAGACACGCTATGCTGCTGAGCATTTACGTACCGTCGTCAGCATGACCCCAGACGAATATGATCAGCAACTATCGGCAGCAGAGCTCATTATTGGCCATGTTGGTATGGGCACTATCATTTCTGGTGTTAAGCACAAGAAGCCTCTGATCCTGATGCCACGGCATGCAGCTAAAGGTGAGCACCGCAACGACCATCAATTATCAACGGCTAAGCAGTTCGGTAAGTTATCGCTGGTTACCGTGGTTGATAGTGACATTGAACTTGAACAAGGTATCAATAAAGCATTAACATTGAGCTCTGATATGCAAGGCGGTGAAGTCTTAGAAGTCTCATCAGATCTGGTTAAAACAATATCTGATTTCGTACGAGGGATCTAAATGACTTCTGTAGCCCGGGATGGTAACGCGCGCCTTCTGACAGTACCTACTGTTCTCCTGCTTCTTGGTTTCATTCTTTTACTGTTTGCTGAGAGCCTGGTAACACTGGTTAATCAGTGGTGGGATAGTGAAGAGTATGGGCATGGTTTATTCATGCCGTTTATAGGCGCTTACATTCTCTGGTCTAAACGAGATGAAATCAGCCGCTTGCCAATGCGTTCAGCATCATCTGGCATTGTGTTCTCTTTTATCGGGCTATCGTTATATGTCGCTGCCGTATTAGCCGATCTGGAATCTGTTAAACATTATTCCTTCATAATTGTCCTGGCAGGCTATGTCCTGTTCGTCGGTGGCTGGAAGTTATTTAAGATTGCTTTGGTTCCACTAGCACTATTGTTGCTCGTTATCCCCCTGCCTTATCTGCTGATATCATCACTGACCGCTGGCTTACAGTTAATCTCCTCTGAGCTGGGTACATGGATGATACGCGCTATGGGGATACCGGTATTTCTTGAAGGCAATATCATCGATATGGGGGCCTACAAATTACAAGTTGTTGAAGCCTGTAGCGGGCTTCGTTATCTCTATCCGCTTGCCAGTATCGCATTGATAGTCGCCTACTTTCTTCGCTCGCCTCTCTGGTTCAAGGCTTTACTGATCTTATCCACAGTGCCCGTGACCATCGTTATGAATAGCCTGCGTATTGCTGTTACTGGCCTTCTGGTTAACAATTTTGGTGTCGCGGCCGCGGAAGGCTTTCTGCATGATTTTGAAGGCTGGGCTGTGTTCATGGCCGCTTTTTTGTTGCTGCTGGTTGAAGTCTGGCTCTATAAGCTTCTATTTAGTTCTGCTAATAGTTTTTTTGATCTGTTTGATTTCGGTGATGCTGATGATAGTAAAGCCAGTAACGACATTCGTTTTTTAATACCCACAATTATGATTGTAAGCTTTGTAATCCCGGTATTCTTATTCGGTGGCCTGGCCAACTATTTTGCATTCAATGAGCAGACCGTTATTCCGTTACGTGAAAAGTTCGACTCCTTTCCGATGCGTATAGGGGGCAGAAATGTCAATCTGTCCTACCTGGAACAGGATGTGCTGGATATCCTTAAAGCTGATGACTACTTCCTTGGATCATACCGGGATAGTAAGGCGGATGATGAAGTTAATCTTTATATGGTTTATTACCAGCAGCAGAAAGACGGCAGCGCGCTGCACTCTCCTAAGGTCTGTATACCGGGAGGGGGCTGGAAGGTAACAGATGAAGATGTTGTTGAATTTAATTACCGTGCTACCGGTGAAACGAAAGCGGCTAACCGGGTTGTTATCCGAAAGGGTGAATATACCCAGCTGGTTTACTATTGGATCGAGCAGAAAGGTATCAGCTATACCGATGAATACGTCGCCCGGGCATCGCTTATCTCCAGTGCGGTATTTGATAAACGTTCTGATGGTTCATTAGTTCGGGTCAATGTGCTGGTTAAAGATAACGATTTTGAAAAAGCTGATTTGAAGCTGCAAAGCTTCATTCGTGATATGGCAGTCTACCTGCCTTCGTTTTTACCGCGATAGTCATTTTAGATATTCAGGTAGTGCGGTAGGCCCTGCCTTGTTTTTTGGGGAAATATTATGTTCAGGTCAAAATTTCGTATCGCGTTACTGGCGGTTTCTATCGCTCTGGTGGGTTGTGATTCGCCGGATCAGAAAGCGCAGGCTTATGTTGATAAAGCCAAAGTGTTCTTAGCTGAAGATAACTACGAAGCTGCACATATCGAATTCAGCAATGCGATGCAGATCAACCCCAATCATATTGAAGGGTTGTATCTGCTTACAAAAGTGTTTGAACAGAATAAAGAATGGCCCAAGGTTTATCGGTATCTGGAAAAGGTGTTAGAGCTTGATCCAAACCATGTTGAAGCTATCTTAGCTATTGGTAACCTCGAGCTGGCTGCGCAGCAGCTTGATGGTGCAATTAAGAGAAGTGAAAAGGCGATCGAATTAGCCCCAGAGTCAGTTGATGTGCGAGCATTCAGATCTTTGTTGTTATATAAGCTTGGGGACCTTGAGGGAGCGGTAACCGAGGCTGAGTTTGTGTTGGCTAAAGAGCCTGAAAATATCGAAGCGATTATGGTGCTTGCCTCAGAGCGCCTTGAAGCTGATGATCCCGCTAAGGCAATCGCCTATCTAGACAATGTCAGCATAAATGACAATTTGCTGCTCCACGTTATGAAGATTAAAGCCTTTAATATAATGAAGGATCTTGATGGGGCGGTCGCTGTATTTAACAAGCTGATCGAGCTGGAACCTGAGAAAGATGAATACTACTTTGCGCTGGCAAAGCAGTATATCTCGTTTAAAGACCTGGAAAATGCAGAGGTTGTGTTACGTAACCTTATTCAGCAGGAGCCTGACAATAATCAGGCTAAATTGGCATTGCTGGAGTTTATCAGTACTTTTCAGGGGGAAGAGTATGCAACTGTTGCCCTGCAAGAGTACCTCCAAGCTCAGCCTGATAACTATGACTTAAGTTTCAATCTTGTGCGCCGTCTATTGCAGAGCGACAACACCACTGAAGCACAGACTCTGCTTGAAGATATCGCCGCTAAGGACGGTAACAGTGATGTCGGTCTGAAGGCAAAAAATATGCTGGCTAATATGGCTTTTGCTGCAGGCGATCTGGAACAAGGCGATAGCTATTTAAGGCAAGTGTTGTCTGTTGAGCCTGATAACGCAGAAGCTGTTGTGACCGAGTCTAAGCGACTGCTACAGGATAATAAATCTGAGCAGGCTATCTCAAAACTCAGGGCTGTTCTCAAGTCCAATACTAACTCGCCTACAGTGCTTGGGCTTCTGGGGGCCGCACATGAGCAGCAGGGGCGTACTGAACTGGCTGTCGATCTGTACGCAAAAGCTTTTCGGGCTGACGCCACAAATCGGTCAGTTATCCTTTCATATAGCCGCCTCCTGATTAAATTGACACGTTACACTCAGGCGCAAGAGATATTAAACAGCTTATTGCTTTCAGCCCCGTCGGATATTGAAGCGTTGAAGCTTATGGCTCAGGTTAAGCTTACGTTGCAGGATTGGGAGGGGGCGCAGAACATTGCCCGGAGTCTGGATAGTGTAGAGAAGGATTCCGCAGAGCAGATCCGTGGTGCAGCTTACCAGGGTAATAAACAGTTCAAGCAAAGCGTTGCTTCCTTCGAGAAAGCCTATGACGTAGCCGAGGATAAAGTGCGGCCAATGGCTGCGTTGGTTCGCTCTTATATTGTCACAGGTAACACCGATGCGGCGGTCAGTTTTTTGCAATCCATATTGAATCTGGATGCAGATAACTATCCGGCTCAGCTGTTGCTTGGGCAGTTGTATAGTTTTATGCAAAAAACTGATCAGGCAGAGGCTGCTTTTCAGTCAGCCATAGCATTACATCCAGGTAAAGTTGATGCCTATCGTGCGTTAAGCCGCGCATTAGTCAGAGACAAGCGAAATGATGAGGCGGTAGCTGTTCTGAAGGCAGGGCTTGAGAACATCTCAAATGACCTGAATTTGACAATGACCCTGGCCAGTGTTTACGAGCGAAGTGGTAAATACGGGAAAGCGATTGACCTTTATACCTCTGTTCTTGAGCATAATCCGGATGCGGATATTGCCGCAAATAACCTTGCTGTTATCCTCAGTGAGTCGGAACAGTACCGTGACCTGGAGCGCGCTAAGAAATTAGCATCGCGTTTCCGGGATTCTGAAGTGCCGCATTTTCAAGACACTCTTGGATGGATAAATTACAAACAGGGTGAGTTGAATAATGCACTTTATTTCCACGAGAATGCAGTAGAATCGCTGCCTGAGTTTGCTGAGTTCCGTTACCACCTGGGTATGTCATATAAGGCTGCTGGTGATTTAACTAAAGCGCGAACTGAGCTGGAAAAGGCGTTATCACTTGCTGAAGATTCTAATGCGCTATGGATAGCTTCTGCCCGGGAAGCCCTGAAAGGCTTATAAGCTTCTACAGCTATACATCGTTGCGCAAGGGAGTATTTCATTGTACGAAGAATTTTATGGTTTTAACGAGAAGCCATTTACTTTGCAAACAGACCCCAGTCTTTTGTATATGGGGAAGTCGCATACTGCGGCTTTTGCGATGCTGGAATACGGCCTGTTAAACCAGGCCGGTTTCAGTGTTATAACCGGTGAAATTGGTGCCGGAAAAACTACGCTTGTTGCCAGGTTGCTCGATTCCCTCGATGGCGATCAGACAGTTGGCTTACTGAACAATACCCATGAAAACATGGGCGAGTTGCTGCCCTGGGTCCTGCATTCCTTTGGGCAGGATTATCTTGCTGAGAACCCAATAGTACAATACGACCAGCTGAAGCATTTTCTTGAAGCAGAGTATGAGAGTGGTCATCACTCAATTCTGATTATTGATGAAGCTCAAAATCTCTCTATTGAGCTGCTTGAGCAGCTGAGAACCCTGTCGAATATAAACTTTGGTGCGCGGCAGATTCTTCAGATCGTGTTGATTGGTCAGCCGGAATTGCGGGATAAACTGAAGCATCCTAAGTTGCGGCAGTTTGTTCAGCGAGTGGCGGTTGATTACCATGTGCCAGTACTCAGCATCGAAGAAACTATTGAATACCTTGAGCACAGAATGCTTTTGGCAGGCCGGTCTGAGCCTCTTCTGACGACCAGGGCATGTCACATGATTCATTACGTTAGTGGTGGCGTGCCCCGTATTTTGAATGTTGTTTGCGATACTGTTCTTTCTTATGGTTTTGCGGATCAGAAGGAAAGTATCGATGAGGTGTATGTGCGGACTGTTCTTAAAGATCGGGCTGAAGGTGGTTTATTGGCCCTGGGTTGTGAGCCGAAAGTAATGCGTAAGAGGTCTCTACCTGTATTGGAAGAGTAGGTCTGTTTCAATTATTTACTATTTCGGAATCTGCAGTTCTGGGCCGGGTACTATTAAAAACGTTATGCCTCTACATCTCAGTATTTCAGGGTTAATCTATGTATTGGCTCATAGGATTTTTGTTCCATCACCGAGCTCTCCCCGGTTACCGGAAATACGGGAAATAGTGTCGGAATATTTTACAGATGATGAGTTGATAACCTATTCGGTCTTACTATAGCTCTTGATAAACAGAGGCTTGTCATTTTTGGATCGAAAATTGCCTTCTATGTTATAGTGGTTCTTTTTTGAGCAATCACGCAACCTTTACCGGACTAGTTTTTACCGGGCTCTTGTTATTCGTTGTCGATGAGTCTGGGGTCAGAGTGGCGCTGCAAAGAGTATATGTCGCGCATTGAATGAATATATGGACTTAAGTCATGACAACATTAAAAAAATCGATTCAACGCTTTTTATTTGCTGTTTTTTTTGCTCCTTTAGGAGGGGCGTCGGTCAGTGCTGCTACCCTGGCTATTTCAGATGACACGGTGGTTGGGACTGTGGATCTGATTTATGCAACAGCTAAGCTGCAGAATAATGCTAGAGAAACTGAGCTTGCCTGGGTGCAGGGCGTGCTTGGGGCTGATATGGTTTTTGCCGGTAAGCTGGAAGGCGGTGCTATGTCCTGGCTTGATGTGTATATAGGCGGCGCTAAGAGTACGGATATCAAGGCGATAGAAATTGATTCTAGTATTGATTATTTCCTTGTCAAAACAGGTAAAAAAAGCGCGCTTGAAGGGAGTCCTACCCACTTTCTGTTTGATAACAGGGATACGTCTTCATGGGCCGTTATCAATCTTGCTTTGATGGGATTTGATACTGCAAAAGTAGATATATCAAAAGTCAGCCATATTACCAGTTTTAAGGATATTTCTGCCGTGCCAGTACCTGCAGCTGCATGGCTGTTTGGTTCGGCAGCATTGGGGTTGATCGCGTTATTCCGCCGGCGGCGTATTCCAGCCTGAAAAAAAACCGCCTCACGGCGGTTTTTTTTGGAGTTTATGAAAGCCTTAGGAAGACTGCTCCTGGGTTATGCCGTACTTTTTCATCAGGTCATACAAGGTTGGTCGTGATACGCCTAACAGCTTTGCTGCAGCCGAGACATTGTCTGCAATTGACAGTGCCCTTGTAATCGCAGTGCTTTCGGCTTGCTTGCGGGTGTCTTTCAGAGAGATTGAAAGGTCGTTTTCCTGACCGTCATCTAGTAACCCTAGCTCGCTAACCCCCAGATATTTATTGCTGCACATTATGGCGGCTGTTTTCAGTCGGTTCTCCAGTTCTCTGACATTGCCTGGCCATTCATATTTCTCTATGGCCAGCAGAGCATCACTGGTGAAGCCTTTTAGGTTCAGGTTGTTTGCTTCACTGTGTTTTTGCAGAAAGTATTTTGCCAGCAGGGCTTTATCGCCGGTCCGTTCACGAAGGGGCGGAATCTCGATCTCCATCTCACAGATGCGGTAATACAGATCTTCCCGGAATGTACCCAGGCTCGACATCGCTTTCAGGTCTTTATTGGTGGCGCAGATTACCCGGGTATCAATTTCTATCTCATCGGTGCCGCCGACTCTTTCGATAACTCTTTCCTGTAAAAAACGTAAAAGCTTTGCCTGCAGGCTAAGCGGCATATCGCCAATTTCATCGAGAAAAAGCGTACCTTTATTGGCGGTTTCAATTTTTCCAGCAGTGCGTTTTGCCGCACCGCTGAAGGCGCCTTTTTCATAACCAAAAAGTTCGCTTTCAATCAGGTTCTCTGGAATTGATGCGCAGTTAATCGCCATGAAGCGGTTGTTCTTTCTTGGGCTGTGCTTATGCAGGGCTTTGGCCAGCACCTCTTTTCCGACGCCACTTTCCCCAAGCAGCGTACAAGTAACCTCTGTAGGTGCTAATTTTTCAATGACCTTGCAGATTTCCAGCATTTTTGGGTCACTGGTAATCAGCCCTAAGATCCCTCCGCTCGTTTGGTTTTCCCGTTGTCTGTTTTGTTCTTCCAGTTGGTGGAGCCGCAGCGAGCGCTCAATGATAAGGTCGAGGGTTTCGGTGTTAATTGGTTTATGAAAAAAATCATGGGCGCCCAGCGAAATAGCTTGTAAGGCGTTTTCCTGTTCGGCGCGGCCGGTCATTACAAGAATCTTGCAATTGGGGGTTGTATTAAGAATCTCTTCGATACAGCGCATTCCCTCACTCACCCCATTTGGATCAGGGGGGAGACCGAGGTCCTGTAATACTATAGCGGGGCGGTATTCTTTAACCGCTGCCACGGCGTCCTGTCGATTATCAACAGCAATAATCTCATACTGGTCGAAATGCCAGCATAATTGTCTTTGCAGCCCCTGATCGTCTTCTACGATCAGGATAACCGGGATGTTTACTTTGTCATCCATTACTTATCTCTGAAATACATTTAGTTTTATCTGAAAGGTTGTGCCGGCACCTACTGCGCTATGAACGGAAACTTGTCCATTTAGCTGATTGATATAATCCCTGGTCAGGTATACGCCGATGCCCATTCCTTTAGTGGATTTTGTCGATTCGAAAGGCTTGAACAGTTTTTGATGAATGAATTGTGTGTCCATGCCTTTTCCGGTGTCTTTTACCTCTATTACCGCGTCACTGTCTGTAGTCGTTAGCTTCACATTCACAGAACCTGTGGCTGGTGTAGCATCTTGTGCATTTTTTATTAAGTGGGACAGCGACATCATCAACCGGTCGCGGTCAGCATTGATGAACATTTCCGGGCCCTGGTACTCAAATACAGGTTGTGGAAGCGAGTCTTTATTATGCTGAATTGCCGCTTCGATTATCTGAGTTATCGAGATAGGTTCAACCGATTCAGGCTTGTTGCTTCTAAGCTTGAATAACAGACTTTTCATCCGTTCCACTGAATTGCTGACGGTACGGATTGTATCGGCCACAAACGCCGGATTGTTAATATGTTTTTCTGCGTTTTTTACAACCAGGTCTTGTTGTGCAATCAGGTTGTTAAGGTCGTGCATGACGAATGAGCTTAGTTTGTTATAGACGTTCAGCTGCCTTTGCTCTTCAATCTTTTCTTCCTGCCGGTGTAGTTTCAGGTAACTGGCCAGCTGGCTGCCAACTGTTTTAATCAGGTCAAGGTCTTCCCAGGTTGGCTGTGTATCTGGTGCTTTTCTGGTCAATGCGGCAAAGCCAACCAGTTCATTGCTGGTAATGAGTGGAACTAATAACCAGAGGTTTTCAATTTCAGGGCTCCAGGGCGGCAGTTCATCATTGAAATTGGCAATTACTTCCTGGGGATTGGCTGCGGGAAAAAATATCCATTCATCATTGAGCATTCTGTGACAGAAGTGAGAGCTGGAGTTTTCAGTCAATAATTCGGAAGCGGCTTGCTCAGTATTGTTGAATACCGGGATGTAGTCGTTGTCTGACCGGATCCAAATAATTCCTGTAGGGCTATCGAATGTATTGGCCATAATTGAATATGCCAGGGCGTATGGCCCCTCTTCGCTATAGCCTTGAGACAGCTGGTCGCTGATTCTTAACCACTCTTTGCGGTAATCATATTTGTGACTGAAAAAATGTTTATTGATAAGTACGACGATTCTTGCGCGGATCTGGCGTGATGCAAATACAGAGACAATGATGAATACAACGCTGAATGAGATGAATATATAGGCGATGGTACTCCACTCATCACTGAATACTTTTATGTAGTAGCCGCCCAGAAAAATAAGAGTAATGAACAGTGCGGAGGTGACTAATGTTGAAGTGTAAAACGCTGCACTGTGAGACAGTTGAAAGCGACTGGTGTTGGAGGAAGCAGTATTCAGCAGGGCGACGCCCATTGCCATCATGAAGCATGCCGCCAGATAAACTGACGCCCTGACCTGGGAAGCAATTGCGTTTTGTTGTTCAGAGACTAGGTTGAAGCTATGAAAGAACAGATCATAGAACAGCAGGATGCCGAGGCTGATACAAAGCACTTTCATCTGACGGTCGTAGCGGTTGATCCGATAGAGTTGCTCAATACTTGAGAGGGTGATTATGGTCAGGATCAGAGCCAGAAGACTGCTTAGTAAGGGGCTTGTTGTCAGATTGCCAACGGCGGCTATAAATGTTGATAAGGTGATTGCCCAGCAAAACCAGAACAGAAACTGCTGCTTTCTGAGTAGTTCAGTGGGGATATTATCGGGCAGTGAGCGTGAGATCGCCAGGACCCAGATGCTGTAGTGCATACTTTCAAAGAAGAGATCTAGCTGAGCAGGTAAAGTGGGGCCGGAAGCTGAAAAATCCGGAGCCAGATTAAATAGCCAGAAAGAATTAAACAGGGCCGCAAGGGTCAGTGCATAACCACTCTTTCTGCGGTAAAACTGGACAACAAAAACCACAGCCAGAATCACCGAAATGATACTGGCGCTTAAATAAGCAGCAAATAAACTCATCTGTCTATACTCCGGATCGTGATCAGAGTGACAGGCTGTATGATCTAAGCGCTTTATCGCTGCTATGAGTAATAGCCGATGAACACTTTAATGAAGTAAGCTGTGCCAAGATGATTTTGCCAAACAACAGTTTTTTACTTTGCAAGAAATTCATTCGACAAATATCCCTATTGCCAGTAGTGGTGTTGTGCCAAAGAAATCAATACAACAGTTTCTTTATGACTGTTTCTGGAATCGAAATATATCATATCTGCAGCTATTCCTGTAGCACGGCATTCTATCTATTAGTCGCGTTTTTTGAAAAGGAGAGTTCGGACTGGCGATTGAGTTTCCGGGCGTTGATGCTACAGGGTTGTTTCAGGCTTTTTATGACACTGTTCGAATCATGATTAATATCAAACGAAGGGTATGTAGCCGCCGTCTATGCTGACGAACTCTTTGGTGGTAGCTGGATCAAAAGGGGTACAATACGGTAACAATTGATCTTTGTTATTGCAGTTGTCACAGGTTTCGCTATAAATACTGCATTGTTTGCCGGTAATCTGTCCGGCATCGTTAAATTTAGGAGATATTCAATGGGTCACGCTAAGAAAGATGTACCTTTCCAGCCATTACAAATAGCGGTTCTGACTGTATCAGATACTCGTACTCCGGAAAACGATACTTCCGGCGACGCCCTTGTGGCGGGCCTGACAGAGGCGGGTCATCATCTGACGGATCGTACTATCAGTAAAGATGACGTTTACCAGCTGCGTGCCGTTGTTTCACAGTGGATCGCAGATGATAAGGTGCAGGCTATTCTGGTAACCGGTGGTACCGGCTTTACGTTGCGTGATAATACCCCTGAAGCGCTGACGCCTTTGTTCGATAAGGCGATTGAGGGCTATGGCGAGCTGTTCCGTCATATCTCTTATCAGGAGATCGGTACATCTACTGTACAGTCCCGCGCGTTTGGTGGTGTGGCTAACCGTACTGCAATTTTCTGTATGCCTGGTTCTACCGGTGCTTGTAAGACCGCATGGAACGGTATTATTCGCGAGCAGTTGGATGCCCGTCACCGTCCTTGTAACTTTGTTGAGATGGTTATGACAACTAAGCCCGTTGAAACTGCGTGTGGTACACGGGGATGAGCGGCTGCGGATGTGATGCGCCCCGTCATGGCCAGAACCTGATGCCGGTCAGCGAAGCGCTGGGAAAATTACTGGATCAGGCAAAAAATACGACTGAGATTGAAGAGGTTTCTCTGGTTGCTGCGCTAGGCCGTGTCCTGGCTGAAGATCAGCTTTCCGCAGTCGATGTACCGCCTCGTGATAACAGTGCGATGGATGGCTATGCGGTGCGCTGTGCTGATCTGGAAAGCGCCAGCCGTCTGACTATCTCGCAGCGTATTCCTGCCGGTACTGCACCAACGGCATTAGTGTCGGGCACTGCTGCCCGTATATTTACCGGTTCAGAGATCCCGGAAGGGGCTGATGCGGTTGTGATGCAGGAAGATACCTGCTCTGAAAACGATGATGCGGGTAATACCTGGGTGCAGATCAATTCTGAGCCGGGTATTGGTAGTAATATCCGGCCGCAGGGCCAGGATATTAAAACCGGTCAGACAGTTATGCCGGCGGGTACCCGTTTGCAGGCTGCACATCTGGGTGTGCTGGCTTCTGTGGGTATCGGCATGGTTAAAGTTTACCGGCCGCTTAAAGTTGCGATTGTGACGACCGGTGATGAGCTGGTAATGCCGGGTAACCCGCTGCAGCCGGGTCAGATCTATAATTCAAATCTGTTTACTATTCAGGGGCTGTTACAGGGCCTGGGCTGTGAAATAGTTGATCTGGGCATTATCGAAGATACTTTTGCAGGTACTCAGGATGCGTTGAAACGTGCGTCTGAACAGGCTGATTGCATCATCAGTAGTGGTGGTGTTTCTGTTGGTGAAGAGGACCATGTCAAGACTGCGGTTGAATCTCTGGGTGAGCTGTCGCTTTGGAAGATGGCGATTAAGCCGGGTAAGCCGATGGCCTTTGGTTTTGTTAATGGCACGCCGATTTTGGGTTTGCCGGGAAATCCGTCATCCGTGTTGGTGACATTTACTGTGCTTGCCCGCCCGTACCTGTTGAAAATGCAGGGTTGTGAGCAATTTATGCCGAACAGTTTTGCTGTGCAGGCCGGTTTCAGCCGGACTAAAACGACTGCCCGGCAGGAATACTTACGGGTAGAGCTAAATGATGGCTGCGCTGTATTAGGGCGTAGTCAGAGCTCCGGTGTGCTGAGCTCTGCTGTAACCGCTGCTGGTTATCTGGTTGTACCCGAGAATACCCAGGTAGCTGAAGGTGATCAGTTGACCTTTATACCGTTTAGCGAAGTAACTAATTAATACGATCAGCTGAAATAATTGATTGAGGAGTCGTGATGATTAATGTGTTGTATTTTGCCTCCTTGCGAGAGACTTTGGGGTTAGCTCAGAGCAGTCATGAGCTGACGGCGGGTTCCAGTGTTGCTGAATTCGTCGATACTTTGCGAGAGCAGGGTGATGAGTGGCAGCAGGCTTTAAGTGGACAATTGCTATGTTCAGTTAATCAGGAGATGGTGGCGATGGAAACCATTCTCAGTGATGGCGATGAGCTGGCGCTGTTTCCTCCGGTTACAGGTGGTTGATCGTTGAATAACTTAACCGCGGTAATCCTGGCGGGTGGTCAGGGGCAGCGTATGGGTGGTCGTGATAAGGGGTTGGTCGAGTTTCGCGACCGGCCGATGATCGGTCATACCATCGAGCTGGTCCGGCCTCATGTCGATTCACTGATTATCAGCTGCAACCGTAATGAACCGAGTTATCAGGCGCTGGCTGATAAAACGGTAGTTGATCCGCTGGATGACTTTCAGGGGCCGTTAGCGGGTATTCTGGCCGGACTGAAAGCGTGCGATACTGAGATGTTACTGGTGCTGCCTTGTGATACCCCGTTATTGAGTAACCAGGTGCTTGAGCGTCTGTTTGCCGCTGCAGCCGCTAAACCGGATCATATTACGGTGTTGGCTGAAGGCGATGAATGGCATCCGCTGCATTCGATAATCCCGGCCGGACTTTGTGCTGATCTGGAACAGTGGCTTGAAGGCGGGCAGCGGGCGGTACAGCGCTGGATGCGAGGACACCCGTTTCAACTGGTGGATATATCGGATCTGTCTGAGCAACTTTATAACC
This sequence comes from Amphritea sp. HPY, assembly GCF_050870985.1. Lineage (NCBI taxonomy): Bacteria > Pseudomonadati > Pseudomonadota > Gammaproteobacteria > Oceanospirillales > Oceanospirillaceae > Amphritea > Amphritea sp. HPY. The sequence goes on from NZ_CP194015.1 coordinate 5,305,255, forward strand.
TGAATACTCAGCAGGAGTTGTCAGAGAGGGAGTAAAAGCCAGGCAGTGAAGGCTGGAAAGTGAAGGCTTGGAAGTAAAAAAAAGAGTCCGGACAATTAACTTGTCCGGACTCTTTTTGTTATATCTTTGGCTTCGAATCAGCTAAGCCCAGACACCACCAATATTCTTCGTGTTATCGAATATTATCTTCTGTTTTCGTTGTTACGAAAGTATCTGCAAAGCGTGTAGAGTCGATCTCAACATCTGCAATACCGGCGATGGCCTCAGCACTATCACCAAAGAAACTTGCGCTTACCGAACCATTGGTGACATTTGGAGATAAGTTACCATTACTCGCGATCAGGTTTGCGCCTGAAATTGAGCCGCTACTTACCCCAAAAGCAACTCCCTGATCGACAATGAAACGCCCGCTCCAGGTCGAATCAGTGAAGTTGACCCGGATGCTTACATTGCTACTATCTAAAGAGCGTAAAAAACTGCCTTCGTAGCTGGCTGAAGTGTTTCCTGCCAGAGCCTGTATCGCACCAAGTGAACTTGCAGTACCGCCAATGAAAGTGCCTTTGGTCAGGGTGCTGCCGTTAGCGGCTGTAATTATGCCGGCATTTAAACCGTTGATTGCGGTATTTAGAAACGCTACCCGATCAAGTGTTCCACTATTGCCGGCAATTGTCAGATCCCCGAATGGAGCGTTTTCTTCTAGGAAAATCAACTGATCGGAGGTGAGGCTGTTTTGGTATTCATCTGTAGCTGTGAAGCTGCCTAAGCCTGCCACCGTAAACTCTTGATCCTGAGGGAGGTCGGCAATACCTTCGATAGATGTCAGGGTTGTCAGGGATGTCATTACACGGTTGTTCTCCGTGAATGCATCCGGGGCAGCCAGGCTGTCAAAATCATCAGGGCCATTCTCGAAGGGAATAAGGCTGCTATCAAGTTGGTCTACATCGCCTAATGCGCCGAATAAAACGCTGTAAGCTTCAGTCGTATCTGGGATCTCAGTAACGAACTGTCCTGAGTCAGTGACATTCTGAGAAGGCGCTGCTTGCAGATTAAGGCGGACAGTAGGGTTGCCACCCGCTGCGGTTGCTATGGTGGTCCATGGGCCCCACTCTTTAACTGAATCTTCATCGGAAGATACAGCAGCATAGGCTGAGCTGGATGCAAGTTGCGCAGTTAGCACAGCAGCGCAAGTAATAGCTGTGCAGAAAATATCCTTTTTCATAAGTATGGCCTCAAGTATGCGAGCGATGAGCGAGAGTTAGTTTAACCTTCGCAAATATGCGTACTGGCAGGCATCACTATAACTGTATCTAAATGGCAACAGGTATTTTAATGAATTAAGGAGGAAATGCAATATGAGGAATAAAGAGAAAAGCCAGGAAGGTAAAGTAGTTACTTTAATAAGCTTTGGCTGGAATTTGATTGTGTATAATGCCGCGGCATTTGTAAGGAAAGCTAAAGCTGGTGCGAGATTCTTGTCGGAGATGATGGTGGAGTTGTGTGACGGAATACGTCCAGCTGGCGGTTGTTGATTATAGTGGATGATATGTATGGGCGTAGTAGATATAGCTTCCGGCGCATTTTTGCTGGTTTTTCTGGCTGAGTTTGGTGATAAGAGCCAGTTAGTGTGTATGACACTGGCAGCAAGGCATCGGCCGTTACCGATTCTGTTTGGGGCAAGTGTTGCTTTTGCCCTGCTTAACCTGATTGCAGTCAGCCTCGGCGCTATGGTGGCTGCCTGGGTGCCGCAGTGGATAGTTCTGGCTATCGTGGCGGCACTGTTTTTGTGGTTTGGCGTGCAATCATTTACCAATAGTGATGACGAGGATGATGAAGAGTCATCTCTCTCATTAAAGAGTCTCGTGCTATCGGCCTTTATGTTGATCTTCCTGGCCGAATTTGGCGATAAGACTCAGTTGGCTGTAGCGGGGCTTGGCAGTGCTCGTGAGCCGGTTGCAGTCTGGGCTGGAGCCACACTGGCACTGATCGCAACGACGCTGATTGGCGTATTGTCAGGTCAGGCGTTGATGCGTTATATCTCGTTGCAGTGGTTGCATCGGGCCAGTGGCGTGTTGTTTATTGGTTTTGGTTTGTTGGCAGTGTATGAGCTTGTTTCGATCGTTTATATTGCCTGATTCTATGAAAGGTTGCTTATGTTAGTCGGGTTGTTGGTGCTGTTGCTGTTTCAATTCGTCGGTGAGCTATTTGTTCTTACGGTCGGTATGCCGGTGCCGGGACCGGTGGTCGGCATGGTCTTGTTGCTGGCTTGCCTGATTCTGAAAGGTGACGTGCCAGACTATCTGCGGATTCCCAGTGAAGCGCTGTTGAAGCATTTAGCGTTACTGTTTGTGCCTGCTGGTGTGGGTTTGATGGCGCATTTCCAATTGCTGGAAGCTGACTGGCTAGCGATTCTGGTAGCGCTGATAGTGAGTACTGGTGTAACTATTATTGTTACTGGCCTGATTCTGAATCGTTCAGCGAAGGCGCTGCATCAGATGGACGGGGAGGGGTAGGTATGGAATTCTGGACCTTTTTTACCGCCAAACCGCTGCTCTGGCTAATCGTCACTATTGCTACTTTTATTGCGACCTCCTGGTTTAACCGTCGTATTGGCGGTACCCCGTTGTTGCATCCGGTTTTGGTGTCACTGTCACTGATCATACTGTTTTTGCTGCTTACCAGGACTGAATATGAGACCTACTTTGAAGGGGCTCAGTTTATCCATTTCCTGATGGGGCCGGCGATCGTCGCCCTGGCAGTGCCGTTGTTTGATCATCTGGAACGGGTTAAGAAGATGCTACTACCACTGTTGGTCGCTTGCATGGCGGGTGCGGTAACTGCTGCAGCCTCTGCTGTGCTGGTGGCTCAGTTGATGGATGCTCAGATCGGCACGCTGTTGTCTCTGGCGCCAAAGTCGGTGACCTCGCCTATTGCGATCGGTATAGCGGAAAAGATTGGTGGTTATCCCTCGCTGGCTTCGGGACTGGTGCTTATTACTGGTGCTATTGGTTGTATTTTGGCACCGCCGATCTATCGCATTCTGAATATCAATGATGACGCGGTCAAAGGCTTTGCTCTTGGTGTGGCCGCGCACGGTATGGGAACCGCATTCGCCTTTGAATACGGCCTGATGGCCGGCGCATTCGGAGGCCTGGCGATGGGTATGACCGGTGCCTTTACCGCATTTATGCTGCCGCTGCTGATACCACTGCTGGGAATTAATTAAAGGCTTGAGTCTTTGCTGTGGGAGGCGCGCCTTTGCGGTGATTGCATTAAGTCGGAATAAATCGCGACGAGGGCGTCGCTCCCACATGCAATTGTAACAACTGTGATTGATTATTTATTGTAGGAGGCGCGCTAGCATGCCCCTTCGGGTACCCGCGGCGATTGGATTAAGGCGAGATGAATCGCGACGGGGGCGTCGATCCTACATGTAATTGGAGCAACTGTGGTCGATTATTTATTGTAGGAGGCGCGCCCTCGCGGCGATTGGATTTAGGCGAGATGAAACGCGACGAGGCGTCGCTCCCACAGGTGTTGCTCTCATTAGAGGGCTATTCTGCATTTTGGTGGGAGGCGCGCCCTCGCGGCGATTGGATTAAGGCGAGATGAATCGCGACGAGGCGTCGCTCCTACATGTGTTGCTATCATTAGAGGGCTATTCTGCATTTTGATGGGAGGCGCGCTAGCATGCCCCTTCGGGTACCCCGCGGCGAATATAATTCAGGAGAAAATGATGAAAGGGAATTCATCAGCATTAAGGCATGGCCGTTATTCCGAAGTCGGTCGGGTTTATCTTGTTACTTTTGTAACCCGGGGGCGGCAGAAGCTGTTTGATAATTTTCAGCAGGGGCGATTGGTTGTTGATGTGCTTAGGGCTGAATCGGTTGCAACTGATACTTTAGCCTTTGTGGTTATGCCTGATCATGCTCACTGGTTACTTCAATTACGTGAAAAGCCTCTTAGTAAAACTGTACAGACTGTAAAATCACTCTCAGCGCGAAGGCTTAATCAGGTATCTGGATGCTTGGGATCTGTCTGGCAGAATGGATTTCATGATCATGCAGTTCGTAAGGATGAGGATCTGGTAAGGCTTGCGCGCTATGTCGTTATGAATCCTGTGAGGGCTGGGCTTGTGAAAACTGTCAGGGAGTACTCTCTCTGGGATGCTGTTTGGCTTTGAGTCTGATTTTCCAGAAAGCGAAAATCGCGACGAGGGCGTCGCTCCCACATGTAATTGGAACAACTTTGGTTGATTGGTTGGTTGTAGGAGGCGCGCCCTCGCGGCGATTGAATTAAGTCGGGATAAAGCGCGACGAGGGCGTCGCTGCCACATGTAATTGGAACAACTTTGGTTGATTGGTTGGTTGTAGGAGGCGCGCCCTCGCGGCGATTGAATTAAGTCGGGATAAAGCGCGACGAGGGCGTCGCTCCAACAGGTTGCTCCGGTTAGAATCTGTAGCTTTACAGTGACTTTTGGCTTTTTCTAGCCACTAGCGGTGGCGTTTCCGTCGCGGTCTGGCCGATTGAAACTGCGATATCCCGGTAAGGATTAATTCTCTGGGCCTTTTGTTGCGTTGCAAAAACTAATCTGGATAGGTAAAGTGCGCGCCCAAACAGGTAACTTTTTATTCAGATGGTATGGGCTCAGGTATGACTCCTTTAGAGCGTTATAAAGTAGATCTTAAACGGGACGATTTTTCTTACGATGCCGCGCAGGAAATGGCGGTTAAGAATCTCCAGCGTTTGTATGATGATCTGGTAGCTGCGCAGGCTCAGCCTAAGAGAAAGAATGGCCTTATGGGCCGTCTTACCAGTAAGCTGAAAAAAGAGAAGGTTGAGCCGATTAAAGGCCTGTATTTCTGGGGTGGTGTCGGCCGTGGCAAAACCTACCTGATGGATACTTTCTTTGACAGCCTGCCATTTGAGCGTAAAGAGCGGACTCACTTTCACCGCTTTATGCAGCGGGTTCATAAAGAGCTGAAACTGCTGGATGGCACGCCGAATCCTCTGGTCACTATTGGTAAGAAGTACGCCGAAGAGTTCCAGATTATCTGCTTTGATGAATTCTTTGTTACCGATATCACCGATGCGATGATTCTGGGTGGCCTGCTAGAGCAGTTATTCGCTAACGGTGTCAGTCTGGTTGCCACATCCAATATCGTACCGGATGGTCTGTATGAGAACGGTTTGCAGCGTTCCCGTTTCCTGCCGGCGATAGCGATGCTGAATCAGTATACTGAAGTGGTTAATGTCGATAGCGGCATTGATTATCGTCTGCGTACATTGGAGCAGGCTGAGCTATACCACCATCCATTGGATGCGGCGGCAGATGTCAGTCTGAATACCAGTTTCGAAAGCCTGGCTCCTGATCTGGAGGAGGTTGTAGAGGCTGAGGTTCTGGATATCAATGGTCGTGATATTCAGTCTCGCCGTTGTTGTGAAGACGTGGTCTGGTTTGATTTTGCAGAGCTGTGCGAAGGGCCGCGCAGCCAGAACGATTACATTGAGCTGGCGAAGATCTTCCACGCCGTACTGATCAGTAATGTCCCGCAGCTAGGTCGCAGTAATGATGACGCGGCGCGACGCTTCATCAACCTGGTTGATGAGTTCTATGACAGCGGCGTGAAGCTGATTATCTCGGCTGAAAAATCGATCTACGAGATGTATACCGAAGGCCGTCTGGAGTTCGAAATAGAACGTACCCAGAGCCGTTTGCTGGAGATGCAATCTCACGAATATCTGGCCAGAGAGCATAGGGCGTAAAAAGCGAAGCTTTTTTACAGTAGCTAGAACGCTGAGCAAGCTCAGCTGCAGTGGCTAGAAAAAGAAACGTGCTTATTGCGCGTTTTTTTTTGCTTCGTAGGAGGCGCGCCAACATGCCCCTTCGGGTGCCTCGCGGCGATAGCTCTCTCAGTTGGCTGAATTAACCGCGACGGGGCGTCGCTCCCACAAGTTGAGTGTTTATTTTCTTTTGTAGGAAACGCGCTAGCATGCCCCTTCGGGTGCCTCGCGGCGATAGCTCTCTCAGTTGGCTGAATTAACCGCGACGGGGCGTCGCTCCCACAAGTTGAGTGTTTATTTTCTTTTGTAGGAGGCGCGCTAGCATGCCCCTTCGGGTACCTCGCGGCGATTGTATTAAGGCGGGGTGAATCGCGAAGGGGCAAGCCAGCATCGCTGCAACAGGGCTATGCGGTTTCAGGTTTTGTTTTTTGATCTTGCCTTTTCTAGCAAGCAAAATTTATTTTGCGTCTGGCAAGCGGCTTCGCCGCGTCTAACTACTAGCAACTGCTTTTTTAGTTGGCATCTTTGTGCGGTTGCAGTATAATCCGCGCTCCTTCGATTCAGGTCGAAGTTTTATGACGTTGTAGTCCTCGGATTACAACCAATAATTATAAGGTCGTCGATCTACGTTAAGCGTTTGATTTAGCGGGATTAGACTGATGTATAGGCGAAATTATCATGACTACATTTAGCGCAAAGCCTGCAGAGGTAAAACGCGATTGGTATGTTATCGATGCTGAGGGTAAAACCTTAGGTCGTATGGCTACAGAAATTGCTCGTCGTCTTCGCGGCAAGCATAAAGCAGAATACACCCCTCACGTTGATACTGGCGATTACATCGTTGTTATCAATGCTGAAAAAGTTAACGTAACCGGTAACAAGCGTAAGGATAAGACTTACTACCGTCACACTGGTTACCCTGGTGGTCTGCGTGAGACTTCTTTCGAGAAGATGATTGAAACTCACCCGACACGTACTGTTGAGCTGGCTGTTAAAGGCATGCTGCCTAAAGGTCCTCTGGGTCGTGCTATGTACACTAAGATGAAAGTGTATGCTGGTGCAGAACATCCTCATGCGGCTCAACAGCCACAAGAACTAACTCTTTAAGGGGCGGTCAATATGTCTTCTACTCAGTATTACGGCACAGGCCGTCGTAAGTCCTCTACTGCGCGCGTATTCTTGCGTCCAGGTACAGGCAAAATCACTGTTAACCAGCGTGAGCTGGATGTTTACTTCGGTCGCGAAACTGCTCGCATGATCGTTAAGCAGCCACTGGAGCTGACTGGTAACGTTGAAAAGTTCGACGTATACGTAACAGTTAAAGGCGGCGGCGGCTTCGGTCAGGCTGGCGCTATCCGTCACGGCATCACTCGTGCTCTGATGGAATATGATGAGACTCTGCGTCCTGAACTGCGTGCAGCTGGGTTTGTTACCCGTGATGCTCGTGAAGTTGAGCGTAAGAAAGTGGGTCTGCGTAAAGCACGTAAGCGTCCACAGTTCTCCAAGCGTTAATTCGCTTCCGATACCTTTACGGTATCGCAGAAAAAACGCCCCGACCTTATGGTTTGGGCGTTTTTTTTTGACCTGTTTTCAGGTGGTTTTTTTATTCGTCTGAACTGGGTCGACTATAGGCGTAAAAAGCGGTCTTTGAGTACAAATTACCTTGTAAGAACAAGGGATTTTCTTTACTATTTGGCCCATTTTAAAAATCCGTTAATTCGGTATTCGTTACGAGCAGCCAGACAAATACTGCATTGCAACAATGCAGGGGGCGGAATGGTTGAGTGAGGGGAGATAATCTTAATGAGTAATGATGGCGTGAATAAGGGGCGGCGACGTCTCCTGATCGGTGCTACCTCTGCTGTTGGGGCAGTGGGTGCCGTCGGAGCTGCGGTTCCGTTCGTAGCTTCCTGGAATCCGAGTGCTGAGGCAAAAACTGCTGGCGCACCGGTTAAGGTCGATATTAGCAAGCTTGAGCCTGGTCAGCAGACGATCGTAAAATGGCGTGGTAAGCCGGTATGGATTGTTCGCCGAGGCGATGAGGCCCTGGCGAACCTGGCAACGATTTCAGCCAGTCTGTCCGATCCAGAGTCGAAGATTCCACAGCAGCCAGAATATGTTCCAGGTACGCCTGCTCGTGCACTGCGTGAAGATATCTCAGTATTGGTTGGTATCTGTACCCATCTGGGTTGTTCTCCGACTTATCGCCCTGAAGTGGCACCTGCTGATCTGGGTGATGAGTGGATTGGTGGTTTCTATTGTGCGTGCCACGGTTCCCGATTCGATCTTTCCGGTCGTGTTTTAAAGGGATCTCCGGCGCCGAGTAATCTGGTGATTCCGCCTCATTCTTATGAGAGCGATAACGTGGTTATCGTTGGTGTTGATCAGGAGGTTGGATAATGGCTGGCTCACGGAATAAAGGAAATCCAGGCATGATGGGCTGGATTGATGATCGCTTCCCGCTGACTGCGATGTGGGATGATCATCTGGCAAAATACTATGCGCCAAAGAACTTTAACTTCTGGTACTTCTTTGGTTCGCTGGCGCTGTTGGTTCTGGTTAACCAGCTGTTGACCGGTATCTGGCTGACTATGAGCTATAACCCGACTGCAGATGGTGCGTTCGCTTCTGTTGAGTACATCATGCGTGATGTGGATTATGGCTGGTTGCTACGCTACATGCACTCTACCGGTGCTTCTGCATTCTTCGCTGTTGTTTACCTGCATATGTTCCGCGGCATTATGTACGGTTCTTACCGTAAGCCACGTGAATTGGTGTGGATCTTTGGTATGGCGATCTACCTGGCGCTGATGGCTGAAGCCTTCATGGGCTACCTGCTGCCGTGGGGTCAGATGTCTTACTGGGGTGCTCAGGTAATCGTATCTCTGTTCGCTGCTGTACCGGTGATTGGTCCGGATCTGGCAGAGTGGATTCGTGGTGATTACGTTATTTCCGGCGTTACCCTGACGCGTTTCTTCTCGCTGCACGTTGTGGCTCTGCCAATCGTTCTGCTGGCGCTGGTTGTAATGCATATCATCGCGCTGCATGAGGTTGGTTCTAACAACCCGGACGGTATCGAGATCAAAGACAAGAAAGACGAGAACGGTATCCCGCTGGACGGTATTCCTTTCCACCCTTACTACTCCGTTAAGGATATTGTAGGTGTGGTTGTGTTCCTGTTTGTCTTCTGTCTGATCATCTTCTTCTTCCCGGAGATGGGTGGTTACTTCATTGAGAAGCCGAACTTTGAGCCTGCTAACCCGCTGAAGACGCCTGAGCATATCGCGCCGGTATGGTACTTCACACCGTTCTACGCAATGTTGCGTGCGATTCCGCCTATTGCTGGTTCCCAGTTCCCGGGTGTTGTTGTGATGGGTGGTGCGATTGCAGTCCTGTTCGTATTGCCATGGCTTGACCGTAGCCCGGTTAAATCAATGCGCTACAAGGGCATGATGAGCAAAATCTGGCTGGCAATCTTCTGCATCAGCTTCGTAATCCTGGGTTACCTGGGTGTGGTTGCATCCTCACCTGGTCGTACTGTGGTTGCGCAGATCTGTACAGCGCTGTATTTCGCGTACTTCTTCCTGATGCCGTTCTACACCAGAATGGAAAGCACTAAACCGGTACCGGAAAGGGTGACAGGCTAATGAAAAAGTTTTTTATCGCATTCATGATGGTGCTGCTGCCAATGGCAGCGAGTGCTGCTGGTGGCAAGGCGCCTCTGGATCATATGAAAGCAGATCATGCTAACAAGGAATCCTTGCAGCGTGGTATGCAGACCTATGTAAACTACTGTTTGGGTTGTCACTCTGCTGACTATCAGCGTTTTGAACGTGCTGCAGTTGATCTGGGTATGCCGAATGATCTGGTTGAACAGAACCTGATTTTCGGTGATCAGAAAGTAGGTGAGCAGATGACTAATGCTATGCCTAAGGCTGATGCGGCTGAGTGGTTTGGTACTGCACCACCGGATCTGACTCTGGAAGCGCGTCTGCGTGGTGAAGACTGGTTGTACACTTATCTGCGCAGCTTCTACAAAGATGATGCTCGTCCGTACGGTGTAAACAACGTAGTATTCCCTGATGTTGGTATGCCTAACATTCTGGAAAGCCTGCAGGGCGTACAGATGAATAGCTGCTCTAAAGATGAGTTGTTGCACCAGGAGAAGACAATCGATCCTCTGACTGGTCTGACTATGGGTGGCTGTCTGTCTGTGAGCGAGAAAGGTTCGCAAACTGCCGAGGAGTTCGACAATACTGTATATGATCTGGTGAATTTCATGTCTTACATGGGTAACCCTGTTAAACTGGAATCACAGGCTATCGGTACTAAGGTCCTGATCTTCCTGGCAATCTTCTTTGTGTTTGCTTTTGCACTGAAGAAAGAGTACTGGCGAGACATTCACTAAACGTCTTTAATAGTACTACTGATAGATGCGCGGCTCGCTTTTTGGTGGGTCGCGTATGCTTTTTTACGGAATAAGATAACGGGGTGATTTAATGGGCGTAGTGGCCAAGCGTTCTTCCATGACTTTTTACTCTGATGGTGAAGATCATTACAGCCATCGGGTACGTATTGTATTGGCGGAAAAAGGTGTTGCAGTCGAGATTAATGATTGTGATCCGAATAACCTGCCGGAGGATCTGGCGTCATTGAATCCGTACAACAGCTTGCCGACTTTGCTGGATCGCGAGTTGGTGCTGTACGAGCCGAATGTGATGATGGAATATCTGGATGAGCGTTTCCCGCATCCTCCGTTGTTGCCTGTATATCCGGTTGCGCGGGCGGAAAGTCGTCTGTACATGTACCGTATTCAGCGTGACTGGTGCTCTCTGGCAGATGTGATTCTGACTAGTGAAGATCAGGATGAGGTCGATAACGCGCGTAAGTCGTTGCGTGACAGCCTGGTTGCTGTATCGCCGATCTTTTCTGAGAAAGACTTCTTCATGAGTGAAGAGTTTACCTTAGTGGATTGCTGTATCGCTCCGCTGCTGTGGCGCCTGGAAATTCTGGGTGTTGAGCTGCCGGAAGATCAGAGCAAAGATCTGCTGAAGTATATGGAGCGCTTGTTTGAGCGTGAGTCTTTCCAGGTCAGTCTGTCTGAAGAAGAGCGCGAGATGCGTGATTAATCACGCAACTGAATAAGTATGAAAAGGATGGCAATTGCTCATCCTTTTTTTTTGGAGTTTTTGTATGCAACCGAGTCGAGGTTACCTGATCCGCGCTCTTCATGAGTGGATTATGGATAATGACTGCACACCACATATTGTCGTGGATGCTGAAATTCAGGGGGTGATGGTGCCCTCTCAGTTTGTTACTGATGGGCAGATAGTGCTCAACGTCTCACCGGGTGCGGTGCAGGGGTTGTCGCTGGATAACGCTTCTGTGAGCTTTAGTGCGCGTTTTGGTGGTGTACCGGTAAATGTCTATGTTCCGGTCGTTGCGGTGCTGGCTATCTATGCTCGTGAGAACGGTGCGGGTATGGGATTTGGTGCTGAGCCGGGAGTGGAGGCGTTTGATCTAGAGTCGCCAGAACCTGATGATGAGCCGCCTAAGCCGAGTGGCCCTAAATCAGTACCTAAGTCTGTCGATGGTAAAGGTAAGGGTGCTAAGTCGTCTTCCAGGGCGTCACTGAAGGTTGTGAAATAGCGCTGTAGGTGGCACGTCTTCGCGGCGATGGTTAGTTGCCTGGGCTAAATCGCGACGAGATGCCCGAAGGGGCATGCCAGCGTCGCTCCGACAAAGATCGCATGGTAATTCCCACCGGTAGGAGGTGCGCCCTCGCGGCGATGGTTTATTGCTTAGGCTAAATCGCGACGAGATGCCCGAAGGGGCATGCCAGTGTCGCTTCCACAAAGATCGCATGGTAATTTCCACCGGTAGGAGGCGCGCCCTCGCGGCGATGGTTTATTGCTTAGGCTAAATCGCGACGAGATGCCCGAAGGGGCATGCCAGTGTCGCTTCCACAAAGATCGCATGGTAATTCCCACCGGTAGGAGGCGCGCCCTCGCGGCGATGGTTTATTGCTCGGGCTAAATCGCCGCGAGGTGCTCGAAGGGGTGTGTCAGCGTCGCTCCGACAAAGATCGCATGGTAATTCCCATCGGTAGGAGGCGCGCCCTCGCGGCGATGGTAAGTTGCCTGGGCTAAATCGCGACGAGATGCCCGAAGGAGCATGCCAGCGTCGCTTCCACAAAGATCGCATGGTAATTTCCACCGGTAGGAGGCGCGCTAGCATGCCCCTTTGGGTACCTCGCGCGATGGTTTATTGCTTAGGCTAAATCGTCTTGCTCTTATAAGTGGCTGATCACTGAGAAGGATTAGCCAGGTAGTTGCCTGAAAAAACGAAAGCTAAAAAGCCGCCATATGGCGGCTTTTTTTCGTCTATTGCTGGGTGGTTGTTGGGGTGGTTTGGTGCGGCGATAGCGGTGCTATAGCTGCTTTATATTGGGAATTTGGTTGTAAAGATTTTCGACACTTTGATTTGTAATGCTCAATATAAAGGTGTGTGGTGGGTTTAAAGTCTATTCAGCGGTAGTGATAATTAGGAGATAATACATTGTGTCGAGTTATTTTACATGGTCTTTGGGTTTTGTTTTGTTATCACTAATAAAGCGCTGTATTTTCAATGGTTTATCATTGCTGGCCTGTTTTGTGCTTTAATATTGTGGATTTTGGGCAGAAATGAGGCGAATAGTTGTGCTTGCTTTTCTGGTAACGAATACAGATTGCACATTGGGGAAGAGATGAAAAAATACTTATTTATATGCTTTTTTATGTTTGCGGCAACGTCTAATGCGGCTACATTGGGAGGCTTTGATGGAAGCTATGCAACTGGTAACTGGACTCAGGATCTGAATGGCGGCCTAATTGATACGATTAATGCTCCTTCAAGTGTTGCTTTGACCGGTCGAGATGATTACAGCAGTCAAGCTGCGGTAACTGATTTTACTATTGCTGCTGTGGCTGCTGGGTCTGTATCTTTCGATTGGGATTATACTACTCTAGATGGTTCGGCTTCATATGATCCATTTGGCTGGGTATTGAATGGTGTTTTTACCCAGCTAACTGATGATACTTTGTCTGGACAGTCCGGTGTAGAATCGTTCCTGGTTGCTGCGGGCGATATTTTTGGTTTCCGTGTTGCTACAGAAGATAGTGGATTTGGTGCGGGAACTGCTGTGATTTCAAACTTCTCTGCGCCAGAGGTGTCGGCTGTGCCGGTACCGGCTGCTATACCTCTGTTTGCCTCAGCGCTCGGTCTGTTTGGTTTGATCAGGCGTCGTCAGCTGTTGAAGCGCAAAGGCTAATTCAATCTATTAGGTTGTAGAGCTGGTAATGAAACAAAACAGTCCTTATGGGCTGTTTTTTTTTGTGTAAGTTTGGTCTTGTGTGTTCAGTCCGGTTTTCTTTGTCGGTTTAAAGGTTGCGGAATGTGTGGCTTGCAGTAGTGATGCCTTGTGGTTGTTATGGTATATGATCAGGTTTGTTGCTGGCTGTTGGTGTCTTGGCGGCGTTGTGGTTGTGGGATTCGTTGCGAAGGATAGTTTGCGGTAGAGGCTAATCGCGACGAGGCGTCGCTCCCACAATTGCGTAGGGGTCAGTGCTTTAGGTGTGGGAGGCGCGCCCTCGCGGCGATGGTTGTTGCCTGGTGTAAATTGCGATGAGCTGCCTCGAAGGGGGATGCCAGCGCCGCGCCCATAAAGATCGTATGGTAATTCCGCCTGTAGGAGGCGCGCCCTCGCGGTGATGGTTGTTGCCTGGTGTAAATTGCGATGAGCGCCCCGAAGGGGGATGCCAGCGCCGCGCCCACAAAGATCGCATGGTAATTCCCATCGGTAGGAGGCGCGCTTGCATGCCCCTTTGGGTGCCTCGCGGCGGAGGTTTATTGCTTGCTTGGTATAAATCGCGATGAGATACCCAGAAGGAGTGTGCCGGTGTAGCTCCTAAAAGTTACTGATTATCTAAAACAAAAAAACCGCCTTATGGCGGTTTTTGCATATCTGTAATCGGGTGTTAGTTAATGTATTCGAAAATCTTAACGATTTTTTGAATGCCATTGACTGTGCGCACCAGATTAACCGCATCTTCGGCTTCCTGTGGATAAACCAGGCCCATCAGGTAGACGACGCCGTTCTCAGTAACAACCTTGATGCGGGTGGCATTAACGCGCTCGTCACCCAGCATGTTGGCTTTAATCTTAGCTGTGATCCAGGTGTCGCTGGCCCGGGTCAGGCTTGAGGTTGGGCTGGTGACGGTTAGCTCATTGTGGATGCGGCGGATCTTACGTACCTGGCTGACTATCGATTCAGCTTCCTGTCTGCTGCCTTCGGAAGCGACCTGCCCCGCGATCAGAACAACGCCGTTAAAGCTAGTAATGCTGACGTGGCTGCTTTTGAGTTCTTGCGAGCCTTTGCCGATGTTTACAGCGGCTTTGATTTCAATCAGTTCGTCATCAACAAAGCTGCCTGAGGTTCTGTTGCCGCTATCTTCCTGGATGGGTTCCTCTTTTACCGCGCCAATAAAGGATGAGCAGCCGCTGATAAGCACGCCAGCAATAAGCAGGGCGATAATTCGTTTCATTTATTCTTCTCCGCCAAAAAGTTGGTAATCAATAAGGTCGCTGAGGGCGTGCAGAATCAGCATATGCGCGCTGTAGATAAGCCCTTCGTCATCTGCCGGAATACAGAACTCGACCTCGTCAGGCAGTAATAGAGACTGAATGTTGTCATTAGTTCCGCCGGTAAGAGCGATAACCAGCATATCCCTGTCGTGAGCAGCCTGAATAGCCTGGACCAGATTAGCTGAACGGCCATCATTGGACAGGATCAGTAGAAGGTCGCCGGGTTGTCCCAGGGCGCGGATCTGCTTTGAGAATATGTCGTTATAGTGGCTGTCAGAGGCGATGCCGGTCAGTGCGGAGCCATCGCTATTGAGTGATATGGCTGGCAGGCCGGGGCGCTCATGGCGAAACTGATTCATCAGCAGTGTGCTGAAGTGTTGCGCGAGCGCGGCGGAGCCGCCGTTGCCGCAGCACAGAATTTTGCTTTCAGTCACCAGGCAGCCCAGCAGGAGTTCTCCGGCGTGGGCTATGAGTGGTGTATATTCTTCGATGGTCTGGGCATTAACCTCCATAGTGTTATGGAAAAGGCTAATTACACGGTCTTGAAGTACCATCGGGGCTCCTGTTCAGAAAGTAGCTTCAGGTCTGAAGGCGTCTTTATACCACATGGGGCAGGAATCGCCAGTACTGCCTGTAAAACATCCCTCATAGGCTACAACATCGAAGCGGCAAACGACATCACTAAAGCCAGGGTTTTGGCTAAGAAAGTGCTGTGCGGTTTTGATTAGTTTGCGCTGTTTGATGTTATCCACAGAGGCGCTGGCGCCACCCCAGCTTTTATGGCTGCGGGAGCGTACTTCAATAAACACCAGGCTGCCACGATCCAGCATGATCAGATCGATCTCCCCGGCGCGGCAGTGATAGTTTTGGAGGAGCGGTTTAAGGCCCTGCTGTTTAAGGTATTTAAGGGCGTCTGCTTCGGCGTCCCTGCCGTGTTTTTGTCTGTCCATAGGGGTGTTTGTTTACTCTGCCAGTTGTGGGCTGCCGTTGCGAAATAGTGTCCAGGTTAGTTGGCGTTGTACCTGATTGCTTTCAGTGATTGATAATTTTCCGGTTTCACCATTTATTCTGGCGGCGGGTGAGGCGGCCAGTTGTGCCAGGTAAGGATAGAGCTGAAATGCGTCTATTCCAAGTGCATACAGGCGGCCGAAACGAGAGTCGGTGTTGTCACGTAGTTGCGCCAGTTGCAGGTGCTCTGCAGAGGGTTGCTCAACCAGCCATGGCGTCGCAACAAAGCGAATGCCGTTCAGGTCCTGATCTTCAATGGGGGATTCTTTGCCGCTATAGAGATGCGATGTGGCGTAGACCGGAATTTTGCCTGCGTAATGGAAAGCCAGGGTTGGTTTGATCTGGCGGGCGGCTTGTGGCTGTGCTGACAGGAAAATAGCGTCTACGTCCTGGCGTCGGCGATCTTCGCTTTCGGTGCGCTCACCTATAATCTGGTTGATACGCTTGCGTCTTTCGTTGCTCAGCTCTGTGCCTAGCATGATAGCAATCTGCTCTGAGTAGTTGGCATCTTGCGGGTAGCTTGAGCTGCTGATGACAGTGCCGCCTAAAGTGTTGAGCTGCTCGCTGAAGGCTGTCTCGGCGCGGCGTCCCCAGTCGGTATCCGGGGTATAGGTAATGATGTTTTTATGGCCGTCTTGCCAGGCCTTGTTCGCGGCTTGTATCGCTTCGTCTTCGATGGCCAGACCAAACTGATAGATATTGTGCTGGCTCTGGTTGGCAATAGTGTTCAGGGTCAGAATCGGGGTGCTGGCAGGGCCTTGCTCCAGAATCAGTTTAACCAGATTCTTCTCTAAAGGGCCGATAATCAGGTCGATCTGCTTTTCCTCGGCAACCTGGTATAACAGGGCTGGATCGGTGATCAGTGTTGAATCAAGAATGGTTACTTTAGAGGTCTCGTTACCTGCTCTTACCGCATTATAGTGAGCTGTCATGAAGCCGGTCATTATTGCTTCAGCTGGTTTCTGTAGCTTGCCGCTCAGAGGGAGTAGCAAGGCGATGTGGCGGGCGCTGAGCTGGTCGATGCTGGTAATGGCCAGTAACATGGTGGGCGGTAATTCGAAGGCAGGGTGGGATTGCCAGAGTACCTGCCATTGCTGCATCTGACTGGATTGGCTGCTCAGGTCTGTAGCGCTTTTGGCTGTCACAGCCAGTTCATACCAGCCCTGCTCATAATAACTGTTACCCGGATTGTGGCTGAGTTGTTCCAGCTGATGTTGTGGAAAGCTGTTCAGGCGGCTCCAGATGCGATCATGCAGTGCTTGTTGTTTGTCGGCAGGGCTATAGCTGCTCATCTGGATGAGTAGCTGAGTTTCACTCAGGTTATCCTGTTGATAATGATATGCATCGGCTTCCATCTCGCCCAGCTGGTACTGACGCTCGGCGGGCAGGGCCTCGCGTTGTTCTGGCGGTAGTTGTTGCAGGTAGCGCAGGGCTGAGGTGCCGTCTTCCCGGTCCAGGGCCGCGCGGGCTTTGAGTTCAGCGATTTCGTAGCGCAGGGCTGGCGTAAGCAGGGCGAGGTCGATCTCTTCCAGCAGGCTTGCTGCATCCTCTCTGCGGTCGAGACTGACCAGGATGCGTGCTGCTTGTGCTTTTAATTCGGCGCTTTTAATTGGTGCTGCAATGTCCGCCTGGGCAAGTAGTTTTTCGACCTGCATTATGTCTTGTTGCGGTGTTGTTACCTGGTCGGAATCTCCAGGCTGAATACTACAGCCGGAAATAAAAAGCGCTACGCATGTAGTTACTATAAGAGACAGACGGATTGGAAACGTCATATACTTTCACACCCTGAAATTAAAATTAGTTCAAATACCGATGTCTGAATCAGCTCTATATGTAGTGGCAACGCCAATTGGCAACCTGGATGATATGACTCCGCGCGCGATCCGAACTTTAGAGTCGGTCGCCTTAATCGCAGCTGAAGACACCCGGCACAGTGGTCGTTTGCTCTCACATTTTAATATTAAAACGCAGATGATAGCAGTTCATGATCATAATGAACGCCAGCAGCAGCAAAAAATTATCGCAATTTTGGAAAAAGGTGAGAGTGTTGCGCTCATTTCGGATGCCGGTACGCCGCTGATCTCAGATCCGGGGTTTGTTCTGGTGCGAGAGGTACGTGCTGCAGGCCATCGTGTAGTTCCGGTGCCTGGTTGCTGTGCCATGGTTGCGGCTCTGAGTGCGGCAGGGATTCCATCGGATCGTTTCGCTTTTGAGGGCTTCCCGCCAGCGAAGTCACAGCAGCGTTTGAATTATTACTCGGCATTGGCCGGTGAAACACGGACGTTGATGTTCTATGAGTCTCCGCATCGGATTGAAGATAGTCTGTCTGCGGTTGTCGATGCGTTTGGTGCTGACCGTCCTATTGTGCTGGCCAGAGAGCTGACAAAAACCTTTGAAACCTACCTTTCGGGTACTGCGGCAGAGGTGTTGTTGCAGGTTCAATCTGATCCGAACCAGCGCAAAGGTGAGTTTGTGATGATGGTTCAGGGCGCGCCAGCTAAGGATGATTCTGCGCTGGATCAGCAGGCCAGTGATACGCTCGATATTTTGCTCGAAGAGCTGTCAGTTAAGCAGGCCTCTGCGCTGGCGGCTAAGATTACGGGCATCAAAAAGAAGGTGCTGTATCAGGCTGCTTTGGAGCGAAAGTAGTAATCTCAAGAATTATCTCTTTTCTGGCGAAACTTCCTTGCTTCCCTCGCCTGTGCTGGTATCCTTTGCGCCGAAGAGTCCGCCAGACAGTCGTCGCCTTGCTTTAGAGTAGGGGGGAGGAAAGTCCGGGCTCCATCGGGCAGGGTGCCAGGTAACGCCTGGGGGGCGAAAGCCTACGGAAAGTGCAGCAGAGAGTAGACCGCCTAAGTTTTTTGTTTTCGGATAAGAAGCCGGTAAGGGTGAAAGGGTGCGGTAAGAGCGCACCGCGTGAGTGGTAACACTTCATGGCATGGTAAACCCCACCTGGAGCAAGACCAAATAGGAATCCATTAAGGTGTGGCCCACACTGGATTCGGGTAGGTCGCTTGAGACCTGTGGCGACGCAGGTCCTAGATGAATGACTGTCCACGACAAAACCCGGCTTATCGGCGGGCTCTTCACAAAATTCCATAGTGCTTTCAACGGGTTACGGATGATTCGTTGAGGATATTTTCGCTATGGTACATAAACTGGTACAAAACTCCCATCCCTTCGTTGTCCTTCGCGGCAATACTTATTACTTCCGTTACGCTATTCCTGCTCATATTAGAAAATTGTGCCCTTCGTTGCCTACTGAGGCGAAGCGGAGCCTTCATACAGACTCCTTTTCAGAAGCTGTTTACCTGGTTAGTCAGAAGCTTAAGTTCATTCGGTTGCTTAAACGCTGTCAGGATGCTCTACAGGTAGAATCATTGTGGAACCAATTGGTGGACTTCTCTGTTCAGGTGAAGGACTGGGTTGGTCGGCAACTAGTTAAGCTCAGTGCTTCTCCTGTTCAGCCAGATGGCGAGACTTCGGTTCGAGTGGAACCTGTGATAAAGACTCCAGAGCCGAAGACTCCTAAGCTTTCAGAGGCATGGGAAAGGTTTGTGACGTGGAAGTCATGGACTGAGAAAAGGACCAAAGATAACCAGCGTGTCTTTGATAATTTGCTGTTCTTCATTGGGGATGTCCCGGTAGAACAGATCACAAAAGCAGATCTGAAAGCTGCTTTAGCATCTATTGCTGGTCTGCCTCAGAGAAACTTAAAGCGATATAAAGGACTGCCTTTGGATAAGCTGACCTCTATGACTATCTCTGATGAGCATCTGGTATCCGGTAAGTACGTTAAAGAACACCTGAAGCTGTCTCAGAGCTTGTTCAATGCTTATCTGGTGCGTGATGTCGATGTTCTGGAATCATCTCCTACAGAGGGGCTGAGGTGGGAGCATGATGATAATCGTTATGCCAGTCTGACAGATGCTCAAGTTCGATCTGTTCTACAGAAGGTAGCGAATAAGCCTGAATGGTTCAGGTGGTTTATGTTGATAGCTATCTATTCAGGGGCTCGTAGGTCTGAGATAGCTTCTCTTCGTCCTTGTGACTTCAAGCAGTGTGAGGATACTGGCCGTTACTACTTCGTTATCAGTGAGGGTAAGACGAAAGCTGCGAGGCGTATGGTGCCTGTGCATAAGTCACTTGAGGAGGCAGGACTTCTGGAATGGATTGGTAACGGTCAGAGACTGATATTTCCGATAGTTGCTAAGAACCCCAGTCGTGTTACTGATAGCTTCAATCGGCTGTTAGATGATCGCTTCAACGATTTGGGTGAAAGGATAGTATTCCACTCCACGCGACACACCTTTATTACGAAGGCTCGAGCAGCAGGTATGACTAATGTGTTGGTGCAGCAGGTCATAGGTCATGAGAAGACTGGGGCGGGGATGACTGATCGATATACACATACATTCCAGTTGAAGGATGTGCTACAGGTAGTTGATGCCGTTGATTACGGAGAGTTAACCACCGAGCAGTGATAGAGTAGCTCTTTAATTCAAAGAACTATGCTTGAATTTGTCTATAGAAGTGAGCTGAGAATTAAAGCAGAATAGTCGTATTAGTACGCTCAGGGAATAGAATGGATTCATTTATGGTAGATATATCAACAGAACGTCTTATCAGAAGTGCTAACTTTAAAGACTTAGAGCTCTTAGCCGCAAAAATTCTCAATCAAGACAATGTAAAACTACAAATTCCGAATACCTTATCTTTTTCTGGTGGGTTTGGCATGGAAGGCGCTGTATTACAGGTGTTTGCTACCTGGCTCAGATCTTCTCGTTCTCACATTATTCATACAGCAGCTAGTGAACCTGGTAATTCTGAGCTTTTTGAAAGCTTGTGTAATCAACTTTTTGGATTATGCGCGTTAAGATTAGCTGACAAAGTATGGTCAACTTCAAAACTAGATGTAAGCATTCAAACAGCTTTGAAACCAGCAATCCCTATTTTCCAAAAATTGAGGGCTGAGGATTATAAAAATGCTTTCAAAGGGATGTATCTGACAATTCCTGCTATTAAGGCACCAGTTGTTCCAAAAGGACGAGATAGGGAGTATGACAGTCCTTTGTATAATAATGATCAAGTTGTGGGAGCTGAAAAGTTTTTTAAAATCACCGATCGGGCACTGAAAGCTGTTTTACCGAACTCTGTGTCCCACAGTTCAATCAATGATCAAGTTATAGAAAATTTATCGGAAATTCTGCGAGAGCTTTTTACAAACACCCATAGACATGCTCGAGCTGATGTAAAAGGTCACCCTTATAAGAAGAACTTTAGGGGGATTATTTTTAATATGATTGAGTTGAGTGCTTCTAGAATGGATGAGCTCTCTACCGCATCAGGCGCAAGTGTTCTGTTTTTGGGGGATTGGAAACCTTCTGGTAATGAAAAATTTAGAGCTTTAGATATTACTGTGGTTGATTCGGGTCCGGGTTATGCGAGGAGGTGGCATGGTTTGGATAAGGATAAGCTGACCTTGGAACAAGAAAAAGTAGCAATAGTTGAGTGTTTTACAAAGCATAGGTCATCTGATCAGACAGACTCTTCTGGATCAGGTTTATCCAATGTTCTTCGTGACCTGAAGGAGCTTAAAGGGTGGTTCCGTCTGAGAACAGGCAGAACATTAGTTGAAAAGTCATTTTTCAATTATGAAGGCAGTAATAGAATTGAACTAGAAAATATTAAGGAAATGGACTCGTTCATGGAAGGTGTGGTCTTTAATGTCGTCATCCCACTAAAAAGCTTGGTGGGGAAATAAATATGTATATTTATGAATCGTCAATAAGCGTAGGTGATAGCAAGAAAGATGTGCTGGTAATATTCTCAGGTCAACTCGAATGCTCTGCGATTAATTTTGGAGAGGTAGTCGAAACAGAGCTTCAAAAATACTCAGTAAAGCCTGAAGAGTTGCTGTTTATATACCCTGATTACATTAAAGAAGAAGTCGACACTGCTGTTATTGAAGGTGGTTCGTTTTTATCTGGAGTCACCCGTTATGAGTCAATTCCTGTTACTGCGATAGCCTTTGATAGTTCAGCTAATCTAAATGCTACAGCTATTCGGGGGGAATCTCTAGTTTGTAATGATATGATTTTGTTACAAAAAGAACTGATGAAGGGAGGGCTTCATAATTTAGCTAGATCAAGAAAAGATCAAGTTATTATGAAGGCCCCATCTGGTACTATTTTCATCAAACCATCTAATGACGAATATGATGAATTTATTCGGGCCAGTGGGCTGGCTGTTGGGGACTCAGAACACCAGTTTGTTGCGTTTTGTCTTTTGTCAAAAAAGCCAGCTGGGAGGGACATAAAGAAGCTATTCATTGATAGCAGTAGTATCTCAGCTTATGTCGAAGTAATTGCTTTCTATTTATCAAAGTTTTCTAAGGCTGCTTGTAGAACTGTTTCGTATGACAGCTTCAGTTCTTATGATGGGGTAGATTTTTCTAAGCCAGATATTGTAGATGATGTCTGGGTAATTATTTCTGCATCCAGGAGTAATAGCTTAGGTAAAAAGATCGCAAAAGAGTGGGGGCTTGATAATGATCAAGTTATCACTATTCTTTCTTATACTAAGACTGAAGACGAAGTTTGTGGTGATGAAACTTTAGTTAATATTTCCAGTCTATCAGAATCTTCTAAAAAGGAACTGGATACTGGGGCTTTGGTTAAAGTAAAAGTTGTCGGTGAGCACTTTACTGCTGAAGTTGAAGCTCCAAACTCGGTCATGATTAAGTCTATACATAAAAGCAAAGCAATAGCTTCATGGATAGATCCTAACGGTAGCAACGGATTAGTTAAGTGTAATGTAAAACATGCGGCTACAGCAAAAGTTTCTTCAGTCTATGTGGACTGCGAACGTTATCTAAATGAAGATACTTCACTTCGTGATTGGTTAATTCGCATTGTTGAATGGTATGTGCCTAAGAAAGTGAATTTTTTAGTCTATGAGCATGATGAGACTTCAAGTGAAGCCTTGGCTAGTTTAGTTACGGATGTATTGGGTCAAAATGGAATTACCAACTTTTCTAAGGTTGATTTCTCTTCGGCTGAAACACAAGTCAATGGAGATGGTGCGGTAATTATTTTAACACCAGTTCTATGTACTGGAGAGAAACTGCTTAAGCTTAATAGGAATTTGAGAATTTCTGGGCACATGGGGAATCGTATTTTTATATCCCCTTTTGTTATATTCGACAGCAAAGCTAAATTGGATAAATGCGTAAACAGTCTGCTTTATGGGCCTAATAATATGAAGTATCTCTTCTATTCGAAAAATCAGGCTTTTACCGGTGCTGGTGTTGAAGGTAATAGTTGGGAATCTGAATTGCAGATCACTGATAACCTGAGTCATTCATTTTGGCAAGCGCGCTCTGATCAACTTAGACAGTATTCTGTAGGATTAAATGGTTGTATCGGCACGCCGTCTTTACATGTTGATCAGAAATTGGAGTTTACTAAAGATTTTGCTTTTTGGCGTGAAGGCTATGATCCTGAGGAAATTAATCCTGAAGCAGTGTATCTGACTATTTCAACAATTCTTCAAGGGTTAAGGGACAAGAAGGTTACGGAGTTTGATCAAGACTCACTATACTCATATGTATATCAGCACTCAGTCATATCTCCAGATAACTTTACTCGCTTTAACGATAGTCTGTTACAAAGTTGTCTTTGGAGAGCAGCTAGCTCAAGAGAGCTTGATTATAGGAGCTCCGTCGATCTTAGTGAAGGTTTCACAACTATCTTGAATCGTTTGATTTCAGACAATGCTAGTGGCACGTGTAATGCTGCGTTAGATTTATTGATTGGTATTGCTACAAATAGAATTAAGGTATCGAGGGACCATTTACGATTAGTCCTGGAGCACGGCAAAAAATTATATGAGGATGTTGACTATAGCCACTCAGTTGAATTGATCGACTATATCTATAATCGAGATTTTTCTGTTGATGTCGGTATGACTGAAAATGAGGTTCCCATCTAAACTTGCTAGATATTAGCTGCCCCTGTTCGAACGAATAATTTTTTATTTGTTCTGTTTTGAACCTAGGGCAGCTCTTCACTTCTTGGGGGCAGGGAGAGTCTAAGATTCCCTTCAAATTATGATATTTACAAACTCAGTACTAGGGAGCTCTCAATAAAATTTAATTCGATTTTACTAGGCTTAGCTTAGGAGGATTTTTCCGATTTACTGATACCTTGTTGTTGGATGTTGCAATAGAAACTTTAAATAACAAGCTTGCAACTTCATCTAGGGGTAATTCCAACTGGTCAGCTAACTTAGGAAGAGTGATTCCTTGTATGAGAAGTGCAGGAAGGACTTTTTCAATGATAAGAGATCTTTCTCTTTCAATACTATTTGGCTCAGTCTTTCTATAACCCGCCTTAGACATTTCAACCATTAACGTTCTGTATTGCCACTCAGTTAAAAGGTTTAGGTGCTTCATTCTAACGATTGTAGCCCCAACTGATACGAGCCAGTTTCTTTTCAGCTTAATGATATCGTCTAGTGTGACAAAGCTTGGGGAGGCCTCTAATAAACTTGATCTTGGTATTAGAAACGAGGAAGAAAATTTATCAGCCTCTATCTCAACTTCTCTTCCTGTAGGGCCTCCATGCTTATGAAGTACAAGATGACCAAGCTCATGAGCTGCATCAAAGCGGCTGCGCTCGCTTGATTTTTGGTTGTTAAGGAAGATGAAAGGAATGCCGTCTTTCCAGAATGAGAAAGCATCCACATCTTGTGTGTTCTCGGCTAAAGAGAAGACCCTGATCCCTTTCGACTCTAAAAGGTGGATCATATTTTTGATGCTTAGGTTGCCTAGGCCCCAGCGTTCCCTTAAAGACTCAGCTGCTACCTCTGGCTCTAGTCCTCTTAAATCCGGGAGGTTTGTTGCTGGTAAATTAAACTTGCTTTCGAAGAAATCGTTGAGAATGAAAGCTATTTGTCCTGCACCAATTGCTGCGTGTTGCTGTGCAGCCTTCATTGATTTCAAGGATCGAAAAGAGACAGTAGAGGGTTCTAGTGCTTCAATATCACTTCCATAGAAGAACGCTGGAGGATAGTTAAGGGCTTTCGCTAGTAAATCTACAGTGTCCTTAGGGGGTTCATGCAAGCAATCATCTTTCTCATATAGTGAAACCATTTTTGACGACATACCAACCGCCTCGGCTAGAGCCTTAAATGTTAGTTTTCGTCTAATTCTGGCGAGCTTGAGGCGTGTTGAATTGAATGGTTTATTCATACTGCTACAACTTTATTGAAATATCGAAGTCCACGTCTTCGTTGAACTCCGTTTTACCATTTGTATTTGGCTTGTCATTTACCAGCGCAATTGTATCTAAGATTATCCTCTTGCTCCAAGAGCTAATCTTCCCATTACCTGACATTCCTGTAGGCAAAGACAGTTCATATCGAACCTCTTCGTTACTAGTATCTATGAAATACAAGAGCACCCAAGTTTGGTTCGATAGTAGTTCGGCTGTATCTACATCATCGCTGTGATCGTTGAATAGATCAAAGTTTGAATGTACTACCTGAGTAGTTGCGCCGCCTTTGCTATTCTTTGTCGTTGGGTAGCCATCTGCTCTTCCGGTGTCTTTGTCGCCGCTTGTTACAATGATAGAAACATTCAGGTCTCTGTTGTAGGTAAGGGCTAGACCGTACTGGGTTTTTGGTTTCCACCCCTCAGGGATGAGCTGTTCTCTAAGTGTTCGGACGGCCTCTCCATAAGCTGTCACTCCGGCATGAGTAATAGGGTGTAATTTTGTCGAACGCTTAAAGGCCATAGCTCCTTGTTCAACTGCGTTACGTAGCACAAGTGGAGACACTCCTAGCGATTGAAGTATTTCTGCCTGCGAATCAGGATTTTTAGCTTGGTAGACCTGGTAAGACATGGTAGCAGCCTTTAATTGTTCATTTCCGATAATTATACCTCAATTGAGGAGGTAAAAAAGGAAATGGTTATGAAAAATTATTATTCCCTGTTCATTCCTGTAAGCCCGCATAGTTACTGGGCTTTTAATTATTCCCTACAAAAGGAACATTGGCGCACCCAAAATCATTCCTGACTGATGCCTCTGAAGCACTGCATTTAGGAATGATTTGACACAATTTTGTGAAGCCCTATACCGGTATTGGTTTGCCTGAGGTTCCCCCATAGGGGGTCTTCATCTTACCCTGAAACAACAATAGCCCTCCCCCTATAATCTCCCTGTTTTATACATATATTGACCAGAAAAAGGCTGTTTTTGACCATCGCTGAAACCCGCGTGGTTACTGGCTTTCTCTTTAGGGCCTATCCTAGGAATACCAGCGCGCCAAAAATACCCTTTGGATTACCCTATTGAATCACAAATAAATCAGCACTAAAGCGGTCCATGAATGACCTGTTAATTAGCCAGGAATTACCCGTTTTTAGCGATTTCTGAAACCCGCGTGGTTACTGGGCTAGCGAATAGGGTCCCCACTAGGAATACCAAAGCCTCCAAAACCACCTCTATTTATTATCAATAAGGTATACCTTTGCGATAGTCGGAAAACATACCTGAATTGACTATCAATAGAGTTGATATGATAGATTTGATATGTAACTATCACTGCATCAAGACTCTACTGATAGGTTGGTTAACCATGAAAACATACGGATATGCACGGGTAAGTACTGAAGATCAGGATCTGACTATTCAACGGGAAGCTCTGTTGGCTGCTAGCTGTTATTCGGTCAGGGAAGAGAAGGTGTCTGGTCAGGCTTCTACAGATGATCGAAAGGAGTTATCCACACTGCTGGAGTTTCTACGTGAAGGGGACTGTCTTGTGGTTACCCGGATAGATCGATTGGCACGTAGCGTTAAACATCTACAGGACATTGTTCACCAGCTTAAAGAGAAGGGCGTATCGCTACGTGTTACAGAGCAGCAGGTGGATACCAGTACAGCAGCCGGTAAAGCGTTCTTCGATATGCTGGGGGTGTTTGCTGAGTTTGAAACTAACCTGCGTAAAGAGCGTCAGGCTGAAGGCATCGCTAAGGCCAAGCTGAAAGGTATCTACAAGGGCCGTAAGCCAATCGCGCAAGAGAAGTCTGATCAAGTACTGCAGTTGATCGGGGATGGGCTTAAACGTCAGGAGGTTGCTGATCAGCTAGGAATAGGCATTGCCAGCGTCTACAGGATTCTGAAGAACAGTAAGGCTGCTACGGTGTAGCCCTTGTTAGTATTCACTCCGCAAAAAGTCTATTACCCACCACACTAGGAATACAAAATCATCTCTGATCAATTAATGATCAAATGTGAGTGGCTACTTCGCAAAAAGTCGAATAGTCTACCCCCTAGGAACCAAAACATTTTTCCACTCTGATCTTCATCTGATCAACCAACCCAATTGAACATACCTGCGTTATCTACACGGCTCATCTGCTGTGGGCTTCCGCACGTCTGCTCTTTATCAATTCTTTCCTCCATCCGTTTTAGGGGGGAAGTAACTCCCATTAACTAACCCGACCACCATAACTAACCAATAGGAAAACCTGCGACGTGACTAAACAAGAACCTAAGAAACGTTATCTGACACGCAAACTCATCAGTCAGAGGATAGGTCTGACCGAAGGCTCTATAGATACTCTGAAAGATATTAAGAGGATCTTAAAGGCACTCTCAAAAAAGGACTACAGCAGAGCATTGCTGATTCGGCGGGCCATTGAGGTCTACGCTGAGTACCTGCTGAAGCAATACCATAAAGGTCTCCTTTCTTCTGAAGCGTATTACATTGATGAACTGAAAGGCATCAGAGGGAGGCCTCCGGAATTAGCAGTGAATCAGGATAAGTCCTCTAAGGCCACAGCGGGGTACGAATAGCCCCTATGAATATCAGACTGATGATGACGCATATAAGCCTGTACACCCCTCTATTCGAACCCTCCTGTGCTGCTACAGCACTACTTTTGACCCTTTAACCAACCAACCCTACAAGAATAATAAAAAACTATGAAAAGTATTGATTGCCCTACATGGGAAGGATGCTCTGCGTCCGTTTGTCCACTGGATTGCTCCGGTAAGCACCGTAAACGTGAACGCATATGCTTTTACGCATTTGAGTTTGTTAAGCCGGGAGCTGCTGAGAGGTTCAGAGAATATGGCTTTGAACCGATATACGACCAGATCAAGAACAATCTGGACTGGCTGATTCTGGATTCAACAATATCAAAGAAGCCATCAGCGGATTTAACCAAGCGGCTACGTAAGGCTGGTCTTACCAAACCCAGAATGACTTGGTAGTAACGGCTGACTTTCCCCCTCTTTGATAACAAGAATAATAACTACAAGAAGAGTATCCACTCATCATTATGATTACACCGACTGAATGCCCGAGATGGGCAAGCTGTTCAGCACCTGTCTGTCCACTGAACCGTTCTGGCGAACACCTTGAAGGTAAACCTATCTGCTTCTACGCGATGGAAGTGGTGAAGTTCGATGCCTACCCACACTTTGAAGGCAACGACCTGCTGTGGCTCTACGAAGCGATGAAGAACAATCTTCACTGGCTGTATGACCAATCAGCGGATCTACGTAAGCGTCTGACCAGGTCGTCGATGACACCTTCCAGACAGGCTGTTTAAGTAATCAACATAACACCTGTGTATTCCTGAATTAGGGGCACAGATAACAACAATCAATTTTGGACTTAGTATGGAGGAGGAGGGGGTCTTAGGATTCCTCTCTCTGGAATATATGTATAGATATATTGGAGATGGCTATAAGAGGTATCTTGAGATAGATATGCTGAGGTAAGAGATACCTTAGGAATACTATATAGTTACCAATAGACACTCCTGCAATACCTCTATAGATCTTCTATATACGATACCTACCATACCTCTGTGACCATCTAGTAATACACACTATCTGATCTTCCTATAACACTCTCTCAGATACGTCTCTAGAACGTCCACCAGGTAGTCTCTCTCCATACTAAGTCCATTTCTCAGAACCTATAGAAATGAACACTAATAATACAACTACAACAACCAACGATATTAACTTGTCCCAGCAAATGTCTGGGGATATGGATGATGCACTGTCCATGCACCTTAACGTACGACCTGTCCATGAGGATCTATTACGACTGTCTGAAGAACTGGTCACTGAATTAAACCCTAAGCGATTAACACCATTACAGACAAAGAAGGCCCTTGAGTCGATGAACATGGTGATCGCTAATCTTTACCTGTGCTACCAACACTGGAAACTCCTTGGCTCTGTCTATGGGCATATCCCGTGGCTGAGCTACAGCCGTAATAAGAACAAATACCTAATAGCCTCCCGCTATAAAGCTTCAGATATTACTTACCGAACTGTAATTGAAAAGACCGTAACACCTTTGATACAAGCAGGTCTGCTGTATGAAGTGCCCGGCTTCTTCAACAGTGCTACTGGTTCCGGTAGACAAGGCCGACTGGGCTTTGAAGGCTTTCGCTTGATGTCTACCTTTGAGGATGTGTTTGTAAGTTCTCAGTTGAGGAAACAGCCTGCAGTAGAGCTTCTACCGGATAGCGAAGTGTTGATACTGAAGAATCATGAAGGTGATCTGGTCGACTATGCAGATACTCCAGCCACTATTGCTCAGCGGTCGTTTATTGTTGAAGCGAATACCTTTCTGACTTCTCAATCGATCACACTGAACGGTCAACAGCTGGCACCTTTGCGAATGCGTAGAATTTATAATCAGAACAGTTGGAAGCTGGGTGGTCGGCTCTACGAACATGCATGGCAGAATCTTCCGAAGATTGTTCGTGCTCAGCTACAGAGTAACGGCAGCGAAATGATAGAGCGTGACTACAGTGGTCTGCATATGAATATGGCGTATGCGATGGTAACTGGAGCTGTCTGTCCAAGTTATCCCTACGATTACACAGCCTATGGATTAGATCTGGCGCTGTTTAAACCATTGATGAAGGTAGCAACATTGATTGTGTATAACTGTGACAATGTGAATAAGGCCATGCGGGCCATTAATATGAAGATCAGAGAATTACCAGCAGAACTCAGGAAGCAGGTTTCTGGAAAGAAGGTCCTGAAAATGATCCAGGAGAAACACCAGGCAATCTCTAACCTGTTCTGCTCCGGCTTCGGTCTGGCCCTCCAATATGCTGACTCCCAGCTTACCTCCTCCATTCTGGGTCAGTGCATGCGTGATGGTGTTGTGGCGTTACCTGTGCATGATTCCTATATCGTGCCGGTAGAGCATGATGATTACATCAAGGGATTGATGGGTGATGTCTTTATGCAGAAATACAGATGTGAGATTGGCGTTGAATAAAAGCTGAGTTGGATGGGAGATATAACTACAAAGTGGTCTAAAGAGATCAATAGTAATCTGAAGAGCTCTGTATCTCCTATATCTTTCATGTGAAAATCATTAATTGTTAGTTGATTTTGTGACTACCACATCTATTGATGTCTTGTTGTAACTCAATTGGTAATGTTATCAGAAAATAGTACAGAAAAATGCTGTTTGTGGTTGATTTTTAAGGGTTTATCAGTAGGATGCGTATTTTTTGTGACACTATATGGAAGGCTTGATGTGAAGGGAGTTAATAACAAAGGGGTTTTTCGGGATCGTGCTCAGTTTGCTTATGGAATGATCTTAATTTCTATTGGAGTTTTATTTCTCATCGCAGGGCAATACAATCTTATTAAGAAGTTTGATGATGAGTGGTTTTTGTTAAGTTCTTTTCTTTCATCTTTATTTGTATTGTTTGGTTTTGTGCTTCTTGTTTTTGCAACTAGAGTTAAAGAACTTGCGTCAATAAGAACTTGGTTGATCGTTGACGTTAATAGTCGACTATTTATATATAAATTGACGTGGGTGGTAGCATTTTCGATTGTCGTAATAACATTGGGTGTTCTAGTTTCTATTTTTGTTAAAGGCTTTATAGTTAAATCTGTAGTTTTTATTGCATTGTCTTCCTTGCTAATTTTGTCTCTACTAAGTTGGGTCGATTATTCGTTGGATAAGCAAAGCTGGTATTCTAGAAAGATTTTGTTTGGTCTGATTTCTATAGTGGTGGCTATAGCTTCTTTTTGCTCTTTGTCGCTTACCTATTCCGTGATTAATTCAATTTTTAAAGTCGATCCATCATTTTTTCCTCTAGCTATTTCATTTGGAACGGTTGTTCACTTTTTTTGGTTGTTTAATATATTCTTTTCGATAACCCTGTGCTTGGTTGGTGCTCTACTAGTAATGGTTTTTCTGTATGAGGTTTATTGCGCATGCTTTAAAGAGTATAACCCGCTTGAATCTTATAGAAGGGGTAGAGTTATTTTTGTTTTGTCTTCAGCTTTTTTTGTGAGCTATTTTTATCTGTTGGCTCCAAAAATGCTATTGGGTAAAGAGTTAGATGATAATGTTATTAAGGTGATGATTGCTGATGTTGCATATGAGCTTGATTTTAATTCGAGTCATTTGTGTGATAACTCTGAATTAACATATTCTGCTGATGGAGGAAAAACAGGGGAGAGTAAAAAGGTAATATTTTTAGGGCCTAACTATTCAAAGGTTCTATATGGTGTCTTAAATAAACCTCAGGATCATGCTCCAAGTGAATATGCTATTGCTGAATGTATGAGAAAAAATGCCCCACCCTTTGTTGTGCTATACCAGCTTTTCTAAGTCAGATTTAATAATGAGGTTTGTTCTCCGTACTGATCAGAAATCGATTTCCTACTCCAGCCTTAGAGCTCCTTAATCCGGGGCTTGGGTGCGTCTATGTTCTTCAACATCGTTTTGAGTGTATGGCGAGGCCAGTGCGGGGTTTCACAATTCAGTCGGGCCATAATTTACGCATGGACGCTGAGGCGTTCTGGTTCTTAACCCCATTATCATCCATATGCCGAGGGAACAGGAACTTTCCGCCTTTTGCCTTTGCTACAGCGCGTTGGCTGCTAACAGGGTTTCACCAACCAGAGGTACTTTGTGGCTTGAGGCTTTGGTTTTGAGTCTCTTCAGAAGCTTCTCATGGATTATAATGTGTGGCACTTCAGTTTCCAGCAGGACATCTTCAGTCCACAGACCGCCAATTTCAGACACCCTTGCATCGGTAAAGAGCAGTATATCGATCATGTTAGTGGTTTGACTGGACTTTTCCAGAACATAGCCATGTAGTCGATTGAGAATGGATTCTCTCATGCTTGTAATGGTGAATGTAATTGAAGTGCTACCCAATCTGAGGAGCTAGGTTCAGTTAGGAAACATGGTTACACTAAAAGCCTGTCTCCATCGACTTTAAAAGCAACAGAATAACAAGCAGTATAGCGTCTACAAAAAGCTGGTCGATTCAGATTTTAACTAATTTTCAGATTCATATAGCAAAGGAAACGTTATGTCGAATACAGCAGCATCTCAAGAAATCCAGAGATTCTATGAGATCAATGCTCAAGAGAAAAAATGGAGAAATAAAGTTGCTTTTAGAGAAACTCGGAGAATCCAGTTTGTAAAAGAATTTCCTTTGACTCGCATGGAGAAAATAGAGATTGATGACTATGCGATAGGGCGTAACAAGAATAATTTTTGCTACTCAATCGAGCAGAAGTACAAGGATTTAGGTTATATTTTTGGTTCAACCTCTGCGAAGTTTGGTGTGTACTTTGGTGAACTTAAACCTGACACCAGTAAAAAATGGAGGATCGGTAAAAGAGGGTTGGGAAGCACTCCTGAACAAGCTTTCTTGACTGTTAGGGAAAATATAGTAGATCTAATAAAGAATTCTGTTCTGCTAACTCAAAAAGAATTTGATAGTAACGAAGTTTCATCAATGCTGAAGTTAAAGATACTATCAATCTACCACCCTGTGACCTACTTACCTATATTCTCAGATAGTCATCTTGCACATTTTGTATATGAATTAGGTTTACCTGTTGATGGGAAGGGGCATATCCATCTTCAAAAGGCGCTGATGGATTTTAAGCAATCCCATGAGGCTTTCTCAAAAGTGAGTAACATGGAGTTTGCCCGAGTGCTCTACGAAACTATTCGACCGACTAAAGAAGAATCAGATAAAGCGAAAAATAGCGTTATTCAGGCAAAGAACTTGATCGATCTTGAACTTAGTAGTGTTGAAGAGTTTGGTATGAGCTTGAGTGGCCCTTTTGGGCAGGGTAAAGGGAAGGTTGATTATGAGGCTAAAGGAAGAGAGCAGTGTGCGACTGGAGAGGCTGGAGAAAGGCTAGTTGTAGAATATGAAAAAAATTTCCTCTCTTCGAATAATAGAGATGACCTTGCACGAAAGGTAAATCATGTGGCTCTAAAGGAGGACGGACTAGGTTATGACATAGAGTCATTTGAGTTAGATGAAAGCCCAAAGTACATCGAGGTTAAGTCTAGTAAGGAGAGTATGGGTAGATCACGTTACTACCTTACTCGAAATGAATATGAGGTAGGAAAAGTAAAAAAAGGCTATTCACTTTATATTTTGAGCGAGATCAGCAAGAAAAAGGGGCAGCTATTGAAGTTAGACGACCCGTTTACTCGAAAGGATCTTAAAATTGATCTTGAGCCAATGCAGTTTCTATTGAAAATGTCGAAGAGTTAGAAATAAGGATGATACAGGCTTTCAGTGAACCGGATGAGCATAAGCTGATGGATCTATAGCATCTCGGTACCGTGTGGTCGTGGGATTTGAATCCGTTTTCACACTGCTTGAAGTTATTGAGGAGGTTTTACCTCCTCTAGATTTATAGCTGAATCAACCAGTCTTGGTCTTCAGATTCAGCGGAAGGATTCAGATGTTGTCGAAAAGATCCTGACCTTGAGTGTAGAGCAGAATATCCCTGTGCTGCCTATTCATGACTCTTTCATGGTTCGTCAGTCAGATGAAGATTGGCTGCGGGATGTAATGGAATCTGAGTACAGGAAGGTCATGGGGTTTAATCCTGTGGTTCATGCTGCTTAACGTTTCTCAACTAGACACTTAGAAGGGGGAGAGAGTCGCTCCCTCTCTATCAAGAAAAATTCTGTTTTCATCAGACTAATTAAGTAGAGCTTTAAAAGTGATTGTTTCAATTCATAAATTAGCTGTACGATTAACTAGTTGATTTGTTGAGTTAATTTTCTAGTAATAATTCTATTCGAGTGCGACAAAGGAAATCATGGACGTTAGAGAAAAGCTTTCAGAAGGGAAGTGGCAGTTGGGTGGAGGGTGTGCTGCTCTACTATCTACAGGAATAATTAATTACTCCTTTTTTCATATCATAGCCTATTTGGCAGGGCCAATTTTAATCTGCCTAGGCGTCTTCAATGTATCAAGTTCCTTTGCCATGATATACGGCTGGAAGAGGACCTTACCTTTTCAGATTCTAGGTCCGCTACTCATAGGTGGTATGGCAGCGTTTCTATTTATTCCAGAGTCCGGTGTTCTTAATATTAAAGCGTATGTAGGACAGGATGACGCAGTTCTGCTTCTAGGAATATATGCTGCCGTTGCTTGGGTTTCATGGATGACGGCTCATGAAATGAATCTAAAACTTCCAGTTAGAGCTTTGCTTATTTCGACAGCAGTAGTTTTTGTACTTTGTAAGATGGGAGAGTATGGAGTATCTCTGGATAGGGATTCTGAGGAAAGTCTGAATTCACGGCAAACTCAGTATCTGGCTGAGAATGGTAAATTCTTTTTTCAGTACGTGACCTATTGGTTAGTTAGCCATATCACCATTCTCTTTGTCTGGTTTAAGCGAGTGGCTCAAGGGACTGGATTCCAATGTTCATAATGGCTTGAAGTTAAGCGGGGGGGAGCCAGTCCTTAAGGTTTTCGCTTATATCAAGCCATACTTAGGGAGTGTTAGAAATAATGCTCCTTGAGATCTTTGCAAAGCCCTTCCAGATCAGGGAATAGGGTTCCTGTGCTGATGCCCATGAGTCTTAGCTCATTTAACACCCTTTCTTTGCTTTCGACAGGGATGTCATAGGCTCTTAGGTATTGTTTATTGTGAGATCTGCCCTTTGCATTGATTAGCCCTTCAATGAAATCAACATTTGATAGCGTAGATACGCCTTGTTGAGGGGTTGCTCTTCTGTTCCCTGAGGCGAGTAGTTCGCTATATGTGACCGTGATGCCATGTGTAGTATGTGAGGGGGATTGAAAGTTGAATTGACGCCAGCTTTCAATATCAAATTGATGGATTCTGACATGTGTGGATTCTTTAGGGTTTGCGGTAATGAACGCAAAGTAAGCTGCAACGAATGGTGATAATGACCAGTCGAGCAATGGCGTAGGGTAGCCGTGATGCTGTGCTAAATATAGTAAAGATCCTATGTCGTCATTATTATTGAGATCAAACTTCAATGATGTAAGTGCGTGTATATGCCTATAAAGACGTGGAATGTCATCGGCGAAGTAATTGATTAAGTTGACTCTTCCAGTTCTGTGAAGAGATGTGCGTATGGGCCATGATGAGTTACTTTGGCCTCGGTATAGAAGCTTGTCTTGGGCTTTAAGTAGTACCTTGTTTCTAAAGCCTTCCCATTCTACTTCCTGGGCATTTGTTAATGTGGCTAGTCTTTCACACTTGGTCAGTGAAAGCTCGCCAGCTGGCCCGACATCAGAAATGTTATCCCCGAAGGTTTTGTATTCACCAAAGATGGTATCGATGTCATTGTTGATTTCAGCTTTTACGGCAATGCTGGATAAGAGATATCCCATTGGGTAATGCTGTTGTACATTCTCTTTAGCAAGGATGCATCCAGTTTCAGGGTTTAATGCTCGGATATTACTTCCAGACAACGTCATATCAGTGCCAGTTACTTCGGCGCGAACGTCAAAAACTACTGATGGTATACCGTTGTCTACTTCCCATAGAACAGCATAACCAGCATAAGTGTCCTTCCCAGTTTCTTCGATATTTAGGATTAGTTCGCCATTGTTATCGCCAATTACGGAGCCGTACCATTGTCCTTGCATAAAGTCTTTATGTCCTATTGTAAGTCGTATCCAGGTTGTCGGAAGTTTACTTGGTCTTTTTTATCGAGACCATATGAATGCTCTATTTCTGCGTCAGGTGGTACTTTAAGAAGACGCACACGCACAGAATTTTTGGGGGTATTTAAACAGAAGCTATACTTCTGCATGGAATAACAAGCAAGGATGTTTCAGACGAAAATGCTGGTCGGTTGTATTGTTTGTTTTCTTTCTTTGAAGGTTGGTGGTTGTCTCAATTAAGAGCCAAGAAGCAATCACCAGGATCATGGAAATTAAAAAAGGAGATAGGAACATGCAATCATGGTTGAGAGAGCATTGGTTGAAAATCGATAATTTAGGAGAAGAGGCAATTAGGTTAGGTTATATCCCGAACTGGTATTTAGATGAACCGAGTGATAAGCAGTTAGCTCATTTAAGAAGAAAGGGGGTGAGCGTTGACAAACATCTCACTAAAGGCAAAGCGTCTGATCTAATAGGGCTGTTAATCTTGCCTACAGCTGATGAGTTAGAAAAACTTCGTTTCTTCAAATCTGATAACGGAGTAGAAACCCAGACCCAAGCTCGTATCATACTGCAAGATTTGTTTAAGGATACTACTAATGTCGAGAAGTGGGATAATCGTCCAGCAAGTTTGATGGATAAGGAGTTTTGCCGTTTTTTTAAGATTCAAGCTCCAAAAAAAATCTCACACAAAGACTCCCTTAAATTTCAGAAAGAATACATCTCGGAGGCCGATGACTGTTTGGTAGAGGATTGGAAGAACTACTGCTACATGTTTGAAGACCTCATAGAGCCTGAGTTTCGTGATAGCTATGACCTGAAAGAAGTTGAGTTGTCAGTATTTCGGAAAGCAGTAAAGCAGGTTGGAAAAGAAGAAGATATTGATATCTCTGAAATGGATATTGATGATGTCATTTGGACAATACTGGAATTGCGACCAGATCTTCAAAAAGATTAGTGCTCAATGTCCGTTAATCTTTTTCCTTGGTACAATCATATTGGTACATGTGAAAACCTTGGAGGCCCCGGAGTAGAGTTGTTTAGGGCTTCCAAGTGTTGTGACTCTAGGCTGATGGGGTTGCCTCCTCAAAAGAATCTCCTTACACACGCGCGGCTTCACGTTTGTGCTCGGAAGAATATTTTCTTCGGGAGTTAGGCATCTTTATACATTGTTCAAATAGATAATCTACTCTTAACTAAGCGTCCGTGGAATCGGGGTAAAACCACTTTCTAGCTTGAAGCGCTTCACCTCCACAATCTGAACAAAAAGGACATTAATGCTTAGCACAAGGGGCGTTGAATGCGTAGTTTACGGAGGTCATGTCGCAAGTGGCCAAAGTGCTGTAACTTTTTAACTTTATTTGCCCTTTCCCTCAGGCAAGCCAGTAATGTGGCTAGTCGCATCGAAAGGAACTTGCTCTAAGCTATCCCTTTCCTCATCGACTTCCCAGAACTCGACTTCGTCAGGAATGACATGGAAGTGGGTTCGTATGTAGTAATCAGTGAGTGATTCATTGGTTCTTGGATTTAGGTCTCGTTTCACTACAAAGATTTTCTTATAGCTACGCGGTGCCAAGAAAAAATACAGCATTGCTTGGTCCCACGTAGTGATCTTAGCCGAAGGCACATTCCCACCTTCAGTCCAGGTATGCGACTTGCATTCAACGATAACCTTCTCGTTTTTACACCCCAGATCAAATTTGTGCTGTTTCTGGCCTAGGTAGCCTATCGGCAGCCAAAAAGGGCGCCTCAATGACCGGAAGGACTTTTTTAGATGCGAGTGCACAAGTTCTTCAAACTCTGCACCAACGGCGGTGTTACTGGTCGCATTCTTACGCTGATGGTTTGTCATAAAATCTAACTTTTATATACACAGATCATAAAAGGTTAGTACAGCTTCCAAACTATATCATAGAGGCTATTCGTTAGGTTGTAGCAAAGAAGGCAGAGGGTATGGCCTGACTGTTCAACGGTTTAGAGTCAGAAACCGAACTCGCTACATTTTAGCTGAGGTTTACTGGCTACAGTGGCCCAGACAGTCACTAAAAGAAAGTAGCGGTCATTGGTAGTTCCCTTCCACTAGGTCTATCCTTCAAGCTACAGCCAGTGCAACCCCACTACCTTGTGAAGGTCCTTAATTAAATACGTTATGCCCATGAAAAAGAATGCCTAACTTCAACTCTGTACTAACGGTTCTCTCCGCCATAGTTTTGCTTGGTATCTCTTCTTTATTTGGTTTTATGTCAATGCCAACTGAAATGGGATTCGCGATATTGGCAGGGGCCTTGGGGATGGCTTTCTCAAACATCGATAAAATTTCTGAATTCAGTGGTGCAGGGTTTTCCGCAAAAATGAAAGATCAATTTCAGGCCGTAATAAATAAGGAGACAGAGCCAGATATAGATCAAGAATCCAAGGAATTACCACAAGAGGTAGATAGACTTAAAGAAAAAGATGAACATGCTGAAAAAGCATTACTTGCACTGACAAAAAGCAAATACACATGGCGCTCAATAGGCGGCATTAAAACTGTAACCTCTCAAAGGCCCAGTGACGCATTAAACACACTTGAGCTTTTGCAAAGAGAAGGTCTCGCAAAAGAGGGGCGATCAAGCTCTGGATCACGAATTTGGACACCAACGGTACGTGGTTCGATTATTGGAGCAATGATTGAGCTTCATAGCACTAAATCTGATACATAAGAAATAGCTTAAGGAACGAGATACGCTAAAGCTCGCTTCTTGGCTCAAGCATTTATGGCCGCTTCTGGTCGGTTCCCTGCTTATCCCTTAGTCCGAAGTTGGCACAAACCTGTCTAAGCATTACCTCATATCTAACGTTGTCAGATGGGCTGATCCATATACAAATACTCAAGATACTTTCTGTGATATGCCACGGCATTTAGGAAATTGAGAGCACCCCCAGAACTGCTTTCCTATGTCTTGCCCTTTCCTTGCTTTCCTCAAAATCATGGGGCTACTGCATTTAGGACAGCGGGGATCGGCAGCTTTCTTCTCTACAATCTTCTGAACATGCTTAGCGTGTTTCAAATGGGTCTTGATAGAAGGCGTGAACCTCCCCTTTTCTATCTGGTGAGTGACTAATCTTACCTGCGCCTCAGACAAGACTTGCTCCTCTCTAGACTTAATGTAACGGATATATCCACCAGCATAGGTCACGTTTTCTGGCATATTTGTTTTGAAGGTACTGTCTCCTACAAAGACGACTAGAGAATGGATATGGCTTGGATCAATGTCCAAGACCGTTTCCAATGTCTTCACGTGCTTGTAGTTCTGCCGAAGGGGATTCTGAAACTTACTTTTGTGCTTAAAGATCTGCTGAGTCCAATAAGGCTGATTAGCCTGCCCGAAGATCCAGCCTTTCATGTTCTTGGTCTCGATAACAAAGACGCCGTACTGAGAAACAATGATTTGATCAATCTGAGTTGTGCCATCCTCTGTGGGCAGAGTGACATTTTTAATCAGGTGGTACTGCTTCTTATCCAGGAAGAGCTTAGCAGCGAAGTTAACGATAACTTCACCGATGAAACCTTTGAACCAAGGTGTGCGTATTATGCCAAGGGTAATAAATAGTGGTATCAGATACCAAAAGCTGACTAATGATGTGTAGAGCGGCGTTAAGTCCATGTCCTCCTCCTGAGGATTGATAGTCCTGTTCGCTAATCCAATTAGCTAAACTCATTAATGGCCTGAGTATGCCAAGAAGTTGGACGATAATCATCTGCTTTGATCATAAGGAACTGAGTAGATCAGATTTCCGTCAACAACCGCTTTCCCTTGCAGAGCCTCCGATACAGGAATAAGCCCAGAGTGTTCACACATGGTTATCCACAGGATTTGTGTGTAACTGGCTGCTACTGCGGATCTATCCGAACAAAACCAAATGATCGTCAAATCTGATTTTTCAAGAGTAATGAGATTATGTCGCTTGTCTTGGTACATAAACTGGTACAGAATAGCGCCAGAATTGAATAGAGGCTTTATGCCGTTAACCTTTGGGTACTATGGAAGAGTTGTGGAGCAAGACCAAATAGGAATCCATTAAGGTGTGGCCCACACTGGATTCGGGTAGGTCGCTTGAGACCTGTGGCGACGCAGGTCCTAGATGAATGACTGTCCACGACAAAACCCGGCTTATCGGCGGGCTCTTCAATTATCTTTTTTCATGCGCAATCTTTTTATTCATACGCAATGGATCCCCGCCTGCTTGCAGGTGTCTGCATTACTTCTCAATAGGTTGTTTTTTAAGCGCTTTTTTTAGGCCTCTCTGGGCTTCTTGTTCGCTGTATTTATTCTGCTAATGATTTCACCTGTTTCACTGCCCGGAATGGGGTTGCGGCCTTGCAAAAAGAGGGCTTAATTTCTATAGTGTCGTGTAGTGGGTAATTGTGGGTAAATGTGGGTATTTGTAACCCAAGGGGAACGTGCAAGGCGTGTTCAGAGGCGTAAATCCAATTAATCTTGATGCCAAAGGCCGTATGGCCGTGCCGGCGCGCTACCGTGACAAGATCACGGAGTACTGCTGTGGTCATATGGTTGCGACGATTGATACGGAAGAACGCTGCCTGCTGTTGTACCCGTTGGCTGAGTGGGAAGAGATTCAGGAAAAGATTGAAGCGTTACCCAGCTTTAACCCGGCGGCCCGTCGTATTCAACGCTTGCTGATTGGTCATGCAACTGATCTGGATATGGATGCTAACGGCCGCTTGTTATTGTCAGCACCGTTGCGGGAATATGCCGAACTGAATAAAAAGATCGTATTGCTTGGACAGGGCAATAAGTTTGAGATCTGGAGCGAAGAACGCTGGCTGGCTACCCGGGAAGAATACCTGGCTGAAGCTGAAGGCGGCATGGCGCTGCCAGAAGAGTTACAGAATTTATCACTTTAAACCGACAGGGGTTAGCGCACATGAGTGCAGAATTTCAACATATCACAGTATTGCTGAATGAGGCTGTGGATACCCTGGTCGGCGAAGGGGACGGTTTTTATATCGATGGTACCTTTGGTCGTGGTGGTCATTCGGCGCTGGTGCTGAGTCGCTTGTCTGAAAATGGCCGGTTGATGGCTATCGATAAAGATCCTGAAGCTATCAAATGCGCTGCTGAACGTTTTGCCGATGAATCCCGGTTCAGCATAGAACGTGGTTCTTTTGCGCAGCTGGAGCAGTTTGTAACTGCCAGAGGGTTGCAAGGGCAGGTTGATGGCGTATTGCTTGATCTGGGTGTTTCATCACCGCAGCTTGATGATCCCGAGCGGGGCTTTAGTTTTATGGCCGATGGCCCGCTGGATATGCGGATGAACCCGGATGCGGGTGAGAGCGCGGCAGAGTGGCTGGCGCGAGCCAGTGATAAAGAGATCGCCGATGTACTTTATACCTACGGTGAAGAACGCCATTCGCGGCGTATGGCGCGAGCGATTCTTGCGGAACGTGAAATCGAGCCAATTACTACGACAGCGCGCCTGCAGAAGATTATCGCGGAAGCGAATCCATCCTGGGAAAAAGGTAAGAATCCGGCGACCCGGGCGTTCCAGGGGATTCGAATTTTTATCAACCGTGAGCTGGAAGATCTGGAAAACTGCCTTGATCAGGCGCTCGAAATGCTCAAGCCCGGTGGCCGTTTAGTTGTGATCAGCTTCCACTCTTTGGAAGATCGGATTGTTAAGCGTTTTATTCGCAAATATGTAAAGGGTGATGAGCATTTGCCGCCGGGAATTCCGGTTACCGAGGATATGATGAATAAGCGCCTTGAAGCCATAACTAAGGCGGTTAAGGCTGGCAAGAACGAGGTAGCGGAAAATCCTCGTTCACGCAGTGCGGTTATGCGGGCGGCCAAGAAGATAAAATGAAACTGAAGCTGCCAGGATGGCTGCGGGAAGCTGAGCTGGAGCATGGACCGCTGATTAAACCGGTTGAGTTGCTGCGACAGGGGGTAATACTAATGCTGGTTATCGTTCTGTTGATTGGTTCTGCCCTGATGGTTATCTGGTCTGCACATCAGTATCGGTTGTTTTTTAACCAGCAGCAGGAGCTTGTGCAGCAGTGGGATGAGCTTCAGGTTGAGTGGGGGCAGTTGTTGCTGGAACAGGGAACGTTGGCGGCTAATAGCCGGGTTGAGTCGGTAGCGATTAAACGATTGGAGATGATAGTGCCGGAGCAGGTTGAGGTGATTCGGGATGAGCGCTGAGCAGGATCTGCAAACCAGAGCAGCCAGGGGCTGGCGCTTGTGGTTAGTGTTTGTCCTGCTATTAGTGATCGCCGGTGTCATCGTTACTAAAATGTTGTCTCTGAACTTTCAGGATCAGGCTTTCCTGCAGCAGCAGGGTGATGCCCGGGTCCTGCGAAATGCGGCAATTCCTGCACACCGGGGGGTTATTACCGATCGTAATGGGCAGCCATTATCGGTGAGTGCTCCGGTGTCGACTGTTTGGGTTAATCCGAAAGAGTTCGACCTGAATCATGGTTCGGTTGATCGTCTGGCAGCGTTGTTAAAAAGCGACCGTCCTGCGCTACAAAAAAAGATATCCCGTTTCAGGTCCAGGCAGTTCTTATATCTGAAACGCCAGATAACCCCCGCGCTGGCTGCGCAGGTTGAGCAGTTAAAAATCCCTGGTTTATATGTCGATCGCGATTATAAGCGTTTCTATCCTGCTGCTGAGGTTACAACGCACTTGGTTGGCTTTACCAATGTTGATGGTGTCGGGCAGGAAGGTCTCGAGCTGGCGTACGAGGACTGGCTCAAGGGGGTGCCGGGGAAAAAGCTGGTGATGCGAGACCTGCTGGGGCGTACCGTCAAGCATATTCGGGAAGTCGAGCCGATGACGCAGGGTAATGACCTTCAGCTCAGTATTGATCTGCGCATGCAATACCTGGCATACCGCGAGCTAAAAGCGGCGGTGCAGGCACATAAAGCCGATTCAGCTGCGATGGTTGTATTGGATGCGCTAACCGGGGAAGTGTTGGCGATGGTGAATCAACCTTCGTATAACCCGAATGACCGGAGTGGTCTGGGTAGTGATATGAAGTCGCTCCGAAACAGGGCGGTGACGGATGTCTTTGAGCCGGGCTCGACGATGAAGCCGTTAGCTGTTTCAGCCGCATTGATGAGCGGAAAATACACACCGGATTCAGTCATTGATACATCACCTGGTTATATCCGGGTTAAAGGCAAAACGATTCGTGACCATCGCAATTATGGCGAGCTTGATCTGTCACACATAATTACTAAATCGAGTAATGTTGGTATGACCAAACTTGCCTTGAGCATGCATGAAGATGCCGTCAGAAATGTATACCAGAATGTCGGACTGGGGCAGGTGCCGGGTACCGGTTTTCCGGGTGAACAGGCCGGCGTGCTGCCGTATATAAGCAAGAAACGATTGATAGAGAGGGCAACGTTATCCTACGGTTATGGTTTGGCAGTGACGCCTTTGCAATTAGCGCAGGCTTATATGCCGTTTGCCAGCGGAGGTGTTGTCCGGCCAGTATCTCTGCTTAAACTGGATCGGCCGCAAGCAACCACCCGGGTAATGCCGCAGCAGGTTGCCGAGCAAGTACTACGCATGATGGAGACAGTAACCCAACAGGGCGGAACCGGACGTCGAGCAGCCATTGACGGTTACCGGGTTGCGGGTAAAACCGGCACTGTGCATAAGGTTGGTCGCGGCGGTTACAAAGATGATCAGTATGTTTCAGTTTTTGCCGGCGTCGCGCCGGTGATTAATCCTCGTATCATCGCGGTAGTCATGGTGGATAATCCGAAGGGGCAGGAATATTACGGTGGTGAAGTGGCAGCGCCGGTTTTTTCCCGGGTCGTAGGTGGTGCTTTGCGTGCCTTGAATGTTGCTCCGGATAATTGGCAGCCGGCAGAAACCCGGATGGTGATGCAATGACACAGCCGATGATGACATTAGGTCAGTTACTGCAACCGTTCTCAGACATTGAACTGGGATCAGAGTGTGCAGCTCTGGCCATTCAAGGCCTGAGTCAGGATAGTCGCGCAGTGAACCCCGGGCATCTGTTTCTGGCCCGTACCGGGGTTAGCCATAAAGGTATAGATTTTGTTCAATCCGCTGTAGCAGAAGGGGCAGTCGCTGCAATTGTTAATCGTGCAGAGCTGGCTGCAGCGGAACCTATTAAAACAGCGATCCCGGTGATCGCTGTGGCGGATGTTAACCGGTTGATCGGACCGGTTGCAGCGCAGTTTTACGGTAATCCATCCACTGATATGAAGATGGTGGGTGTTACCGGGACTAACGGTAAAACCTCATGCGCCCATTACATTGCGCAGATGCTGGAGTATGCGGGTGAGACCTGCGGATTGATCGGCACTGTGGGTAACGGCTTGCTGGGCAAGATGACTGATGCCAGCCACACAACACCGGACGCAATCAGTTTGCAGAAGATGCTGGCTGAATTGAAGCAGCAAGGTGCAACAGCGGTCGTGATGGAGGTTTCCAGTCACGCGCTTGATCAGCATCGGGTCGCGGGTGTCGAGTTTGATGTTGCCGCATTTACTAACTTATCCCGTGATCATCTGGACTATCACGGCGATATGGAGTCGTATGGCGCTGCAAAGGCTCAGTTGTTTACCTGTATGGGGGTTCCCCATCGGGTGATAAATATCGATGATGACTATGGTATCCGGCTGGCTGAAATTGCCAGTGGGGAGCCGGTTCTGACATTTGGTGAAACTGCTGAAGCTGACGTCAGTGCTAATAATGTTCGACTCTCTGCGGATGGTATTAAAGCAGATTTATCTACGCCCTGGGGAACCCTTGGCCTGGATACAGGTCTCATTGGCCGGTTTAACCTGAGTAATCTGTTACTTGCGATAAGTGTTTGCGGTGAACTTGGATTGAAGTTGGAGCAGATTGAGTCAGCAGTGAATCTGATAAGCGCTGTGCCAGGGCGAATGCAGTTAGTGCAGCGTCGATTACCATTGGTTGTGGTGGATTATGCGCACACCCCGGATGCACTGGAGAAAGCCTTGCAGGCTCTGACTAAACATTGTCAGGGCAATTTGTGG
The DNA here is from genome assembly GCF_050870985.1 of Amphritea sp. HPY. NCBI lineage: Bacteria > Pseudomonadati > Pseudomonadota > Gammaproteobacteria > Oceanospirillales > Oceanospirillaceae > Amphritea > Amphritea sp. HPY. Next base: position 5,349,688 of record NZ_CP194015.1, read on the forward strand.
TGTGTGTTTGGCTGTGGTGGCGATCGTGATACCGGTAAAAGACCGGAGATGGCCAGAATTGCTGAGCATTTATCGGATCGGGTAGTGATCACCAGTGATAACCCCCGTGGTGAAGATCCACAAAGCATTATCGATATGGTACTGGCAGGAATCACTGAGCCCGATGCGGTTACAGCCATTACGCTGCGTGAGCAAGCGATCGCTTATGCTGTGGCAGAACTTAAAGAACAAGATATTTTATTGATTGCTGGGAAAGGCCATGAGACCTACCAGGAAATAAAAGGGGTAAGAATGCCGTTTGATGATGTCGCGGTAGCTAACAAGGCGTTAGAGCTGAGGGTCGTAAAATGAATGGTCCGTTTGCTCTGTCGCAGCTGGAAAAAGTTCTTTCTGGTCGTTTAGTAGGTGCTGATCTCTCCATTAACGGAGTGAGTACGGATACCCGGAATATAAACGCCGGAGATCTGTTTATAGCACTGAAAGGTGAAAACTTTGATGCCCACCATTTTATTGACCAGGCTGCTGATAGTGGGGCTGCCGCGGTTGTGGTGGAGCATCAGGTTGACACTGATCTGCCACAGCTGATTGTTGCTGATACCCGTCTGGCTCTGGGTGTAATTGCGCAGTTTAACCGTGATCAGTTTAAAGGCGCGTTGTTTGCGATTACCGGTAGCAGTGGTAAGACCACGGTAAAAGAGATGCTGGCAGCGATCAGTGCCGAGCGAGGGCAGACCCTGGCGACTCTAGGCAACTTGAATAACGACATCGGTGTACCACTAACGTTACTTCGTCTGAGCGAGGGTGACCGCTATGCGGTGATCGAAATGGGGGCAAGCGGGCCCGATGAAATTGCTTACAGTACAGGGTTGGCGAGACCTGATGTGGCGCTATTGAACAATGCCCTGGGAGCCCACCTGGAAGGCTTTGGTAGCTTGCAGGGAGTGGTCGATGCGAAGGCGGAAATTTTCTCGGGTTTGACTGAGCAGGGCACTGCAGTTGTCAATTTAGATGACCCTCACAGTTCGGTCTGGTTAGAGGGGCTGCAACAACAGCCTGTTTTGACTTTCTCGATGTCTGAAACAGAAGCTGGTAAAGCGGACGTATCTGCAACCGATATCCAGTTGCAAAGCAGTGGCTGCTACCGCTTTAACCTGAACTTCAAAGACCAGGTTCAACCGGTCACATTATCACTACTGGGTCGGCATAACGTAGCTAATGCACTGGCCGCAGCAACCGCAGCGATAGCTGATGGATGCGAGTTAGCAACTGTTGCAACCGGTTTGGCTAACTGTCGCACCGTTGCTGGCAGGATGCAACCGATCCAGCTGCACCCATCTACTCTGTTAATTGATGACAGCTATAACGCTAACCCCAGTGCTGTGAAAGTCGCTATTGATGCGCTTACCGAGCTGGATGGTGAGGCTGTTCTGGTATTGGGGGATATGGGTGAGCTGGGTAGTGATGAAGTAGAGCAGCATCGGGATGTGGGGCGTTATGCGGCTGCAAAAGATGTTAAACGGTTATTTACCTGCGGCAAGCTTTGTATTGCCGCAGTCGAAGGCTACTTAGAAGCCGGTGGTAGTGAAGCAATGAATCTGGAAAGTAGAGATGCGCTGGTAGCTCATCTGAGTAACCTGCCTGCATCGCAGTTTAGTAAGCAACGAAACATTCTGGTGAAGGGGTCGCGCAGCGCGGCGATGGACCAGGTTATAAATGGATTGGTAAACGGAGGGGCTTGCTGATGCTACTACTTTTAACAGAGTGGCTATCACAATTTCACAGTGGTTTCGGTGTATTCAGTTATCTGACCCTACGAGGCATTCTTGGCGTGCTGACCGCGCTGGTTATCTCTCTGGTGCTGGGGCCGAAGCTTATTCGCAAACTGCGTACCAAACAGATCGGGCAGTCAATCCGGGATGACGGCCCGCAATCTCATTTGAGCAAGGCAGGCACGCCGACGATGGGCGGCGCGCTGATTATACTTGCAATTATGATCAGCAGTTTGTTGTGGGGAGACCTGAGCAACAGATATGTCTGGATTGTGCTGGGTACTACCTTTGTTTTTGGTGCAGTAGGCTGGGTCGATGATTACCGGATGGTTATCGAGAAAAATCCACGTGGTTTGCCTGCTCGCTGGAAGTATTTCTGGCAGTCAGTCGGTGGTTTAGGTGCTGCAGTTGTACTGTATTTCACCGCACAAACACCGGCTGAAACCCAGTTGATTATTCCGCTATTCAAAGACGTTGCGATCGACATGGGGATATTTTTTATTGTCTTTACCTATTTCGTGATTGTTGGTACTTCCAATGCTGTGAATCTGACCGATGGACTCGACGGTCTGGCAATTCTGCCAACGGTAATGGTTGCTGGCGCGCTGGGTATTTTTGCATATCTGGGCGGTAACGTTAATTTTGCTGAATACCTGCATATCCCTTATATCAAAGGCTCAGGTGAGCTGATAGTTATCTGCGGTTCGATTGCGGGTGCCGGGCTTGGTTTCCTCTGGTTTAACACATACCCGGCTCAGGTATTTATGGGTGACGTAGGCGCGCTTGCTCTGGGTGCGGCACTGGGGGTGATCGCCGTGATCGTTCGTCAGGAACTGGTGCTGTTTATTATGGGCGGCGTGTTCGTAATTGAAACCGTATCGGTGATCCTGCAGGTTGGTTCATTTAAGTTAACCGGGCGCCGGATTTTTCGCATGGCACCGCTGCACCATCATTTTGAACTTAAAGGCTGGCCGGAGCCTCGAGTGATTGTACGGTTCTGGATTATTACGGTAGTGCTGGTACTGATTGGGCTGGCAACGCTGAAGATTCGATAAGTTGTTTCAGTATTTTTAGCTACAGATAAATATAGATAAGAAAAGATAAAGGGGACAGAAGTGAGTCTAATCGCTACGGATCAGTTAAGAGTAGTGATAGGTCTGGGACAGACCGGGCTTTCCTGTGCCCGCTATCTGACGCGTAACAACCTGCCTTTTGTGCTGATGGATACACGTTCAGCGCCGCCAAACCTGGAACAGATCAGAGCTGACTTTCCGGATGCAGAGATTATATGCGGTGAGCTGGATGCTGATCTGTTGAGTCGTGCCAGCGATATTCTGTTGAGTCCTGGTGTAGCAAAAGATCAGCCCGCTATTACACAGGCGGTTGCTGCGGGAGTGAAGTTAAGCGGTGATATCGATCTGTTTTGCCGTGCGGTCAGTGCACCGATCATTGCTATTACCGGGTCGAATGCAAAAAGTACTGTAACCACTCTGGTGGGGCAGATGGCGATTGATGCCGGAATCGATACCGGAGTCGGTGGCAATCTGGGGACGCCGGTGCTGGATATGCTGGTGGACGGTGAGCAGCAACTTTATGTGCTTGAGCTATCCAGCTTCCAGTTGGAAACGGTTAATGATCTGCGCGCTGAAGTGGCAACGGTGCTCAATGTCAGTCCTGATCATCTGGATCGTTACGCTAACAATATGCAATTGTATTATCAGGCCAAGCATCGGATCTTCCGAGGTGCCAGGCAGGTGGTGGTTAATCGTGATGATGCGTTGACGTCGCCGTTGGTGAATAGCAGCGTTAAAGTGACAAGCTTTGGTCTTGATAAACCAGACCTGAAAACATTCGGCTTAATTACAGAGCAGGGCAAACAATTTCTGGCACAGGGGCGGGATAAATTACTGTCGGTGAAGGAGTTAAAGACCCGTGGCGAGCATAATTTAGCTAATGCCCTGTCGGCCCTGGCCTTAGGCGATGCCGCGGGTTTACCGATGCAATCTATGTTGCATACGTTGAAGCAATTTAGCGGCCTGAAACATCGTTGTCAGTGGGTTGCCGAGCGGCAGCAGGTTAGTTATTTCAATGACAGTAAGGGGACCAATGTTGGTGCCACCGTTGCTGCATTGAACGGGTTGGGTGCGACCTTGCCTGAAGAATCAAAGATAGTTTTGATAGCTGGTGGTGTTGGCAAAGGGGCGCAGTTCGATGAATTGAATGTTCCAATGCAGAGCTATGGTCGGGCTCTGGTTCTGATCGGAGAAGATGGCCCGCAGATAGCTGCTGCGGTGAGTTCAGCGGCTGCTGAATACGCTGGCGATATGATTGCGGCAGTGCGTCAGGCGCAAGCGATAGCACAGCCTGGCGACATTGTTTTGTTGTCACCAGCTTGCGCCAGCTTTGATATGTTCAGTGGCTTCCCGGCCCGTGGTGATGCCTTTATCGCGGCGGTAGAAGCATTATGATTGCCGCTGCGCTGGATCGATTTTTGCCCGACAGGTTTATGTCAGGCAGGGCTACGCCGGATTCGGTTGCTGTAAAGCCTGTAGCAAAGTTTGCTTCGGTACTGCCTTTTGATCCCTGGTTATTGATGGCTGTTCTGTCGCTGATATGTATCGGCTTTATTATGATCAGCTCTGCATCGGTTGAAGTCGCTGCGGTGAAGAACAGCAATCCGTTCTTTTATATGTACCGCCATGGCATTTTTATCATTCTGGGTCTTATCGCCGGGATTGTAATGTTAAGGGTGCCAATCAGTTATTGGCAGCGTTCCGGCCCATGGTTGCTGTTGCTGGGGTTCGCTTTGCTGGTGCTGGTGTTGCTGGTGGGGCGCGAAATTAATGGTAGTGTGCGCTGGATTCCGCTGGGGCCGGTTAACTTGCAGGCTTCTGAAGTGGCGAAGTTTGCCATGGTCGTGTATCTGGCGGGTTATCTGGTGCGGCGCCTGTCCGAAGTGCGTAACAGCTGGAAGGGCATTGCTAAACCGGCATTACCGCTAGCGTTGTTCGTCTTGCTGCTGATACTTGAGCCTGACTTTGGTGCTGCGGTGGTTCTCATGGGGACCGTCATGGGAATGATCTTTCTCGGAGGCATGCGCTTCAGTCAGTTTATTCTGGTGGTGATGGGTTGTTTGGTTGTGATCTCGACCCTGGCTGTAGTGCAGCCATATCGTATGCAACGATTACAGTCGTTTCTTGACCCCTGGTCGGATCCCTATGGTAGTGGTTATCAGCTGGCCCAGGCGCAGATCGCGTTTGGCCGGGGTGAATGGTTTGGCACCGGTTTAGGCAATAGCGTACAGAAGCTGTTCTATCTGCCGGAGGCGCATACAGACTTTGTTTTCTCTGTTCTGGCCGAAGAGATGGGGCTCATTTCAGCGCTAATTGTGATTGCTCTATACGGCTTGTTAGTAGTTCGTGTTTTCCGTGTGGGGCGCCGGGCGGAAAAGCTGCAGCAGTTCTTCATGGCGTATATCGCCTATGGTTTTGCGATCATGTTAGGTGGGCAGGCGTTGATCAATATCGGCGTAAATGTCGGCGCGTTGCCAACAAAAGGATTGACGCTGCCACTGCTGAGTTATGGTGGCAGTAGTCTGGTGGTTAGCTGCGTAATGTTGGCGATTGTTATGCGTATCGATTATGAGCTGAAACAGTTACTTGCTACAGGCGAGATTTACCCGGGCAAGATTGCCGATCAGATAAAACAGAAGCGGCAAAAGAAACAAAAATCAGAGTCAAAGAGCAAAGATAAGGGTAAACCGGATGACTGACTCCAGAACAGCACTGATTATGGCGGGCGGTACCGGTGGACATGTGTTCCCGGCACTGGCGACTGCTGATCAGCTCCGTGACAAGGGAATCCGTGTTGAATGGCTCGGAACCCGGGTCGGAATTGAGGCCGACGTTGTACCTGCGGCGGGAATCAAACTGCACTGTATTAATGTTACAGGGTTGCGTGGCAAAGGTAAGTTAAGCCTGCTGCTGGCACCGTTCCGTTTGCTACAGGCGTTATATCAGGCGTTAACTGTATTGCGTCAGGTTAAACCGGATGTCGTGTTGGGCATGGGTGGTTTTGCTTCTGGCCCTGGTGGGCTTGCGGCCTGGTTGTGTGGTGTGCCAGTAGTGATTCATGAGCAGAATGCAGTTGCGGGTATGACCAACAAGATTCTCTCCCGGATGGCAAAGCGCGTATTGGAAGCTTTTGGTGGTGCTTTTAAAGGTAAGGCTAAAACCGAAGTGGTGGGTAACCCGGTGCGGGGTAATATTCTGCAGCTGGACGCTCCTGAACAACGTTTTGACGGACGTAGTGGGCCGATACGACTGTTAATAGTTGGCGGTAGCCTGGGAGCTAAAGCGATTAACGATCTGTTGCCACAAGTGTTAGCTGATCTCCCCGAAAATGTCAGGCCAGAAGTCTGGCATCAGGTTGGTAAGCGCAATATCGTGGAAGCTCAGCAGAATTACCAGCAAGTGGGCCTGGCAGAAGATTCCACTATCCGTGTAGTGCCTTTTATTGAACGGATGGATGAAGCGTATGGCTGGGCGGACCTGGTACTTTGTCGGGCAGGTGCGTTGACCGTAAGTGAATTGAGTATTGCCGGTGTGGCATCGGTGTTAGTACCATTTCCGTTTGCTGTTGATGACCATCAGACCGGCAATGCCGGTTACCTGTCAGAGCAGGGCGCAGCGGTGCTGGTACAACAAACTGAATTAGATAAGCAGCGATTAAAGAATCTATTAACAGAGCAGTTCATAGATCGATCTGTGCTGTTAACAATGGCAAATAAGGCCCGTAACCTTGCCCGGCCTGAAGCCAGTGCAACCGTGGCGGATGTTTGTCTGGAGGTAATGAAGCCGTGACTGAGAATATAGCAACAGAGAATGTATTAGCTGAAAACGCAGCAGCTGTATATGAAGTACCAGAGATGCGTCGTATCCGTCGAATTCACTTCGTCGGTATTGGTGGCGTAGGAATGTGCGGTATAGCCGAAGTTTTGTTGAACCAGGGTTACCAGATATCCGGATCTGATATCCGGTCATCGGCGGTTACCAATCGGCTGCAGGGAATGGGGGCTGAGATCTTCATTGGCCATAGTGAAGATAATATTACGGCGGCTAATGTCGTGGTGACTTCTACAGCGGTGAATGAAGAAAATCCGGAGGTGAAAGCTGCCCGGGAGCGTCGGATACCCCTGGTGCGCCGGGCTGAGATGCTGGCCGAGCTGATGCGCTATCGACATGGCATCGCTGTGGCGGGTACTCACGGTAAAACCACGACCACCAGTCTGATCGCTTCGATTATGGCAGAGGGTAAGCTGGACCCTACATTTGTCATAGGAGGGCGCCTGAACAGCGCCGGTACCAATGCCAAGCTGGGCGGTAGTCGTTACCTGGTAGCAGAGGCCGACGAAAGCGATGCTTCTTTCCTGCACCTGCAGCCGATGGTTGCCATCGTGACTAATATTGATGCCGACCATATGGACACCTATGGTGGTGATTTCGGTAAGCTGAAAAAGACCTTTGTTGAATTCCTGCATAACCTGCCGTTTTATGGTCTGGCGGTGCTGTGCTCTGATGATCCTGTAGTGCAGGAGATCATTCCTGAGATCGGTCGTCCGATAGTAACCTATGGTCTCAATGACGATGCTGATTACCGGGCGGTTGATATTAGCCAGAACGGTATGGAGACGCGCTTTACGGTTAAGCGTCCAGATGGTCGGGCTGATCTTCAGGTAGCCCTGAATATGCCCGGGGAACACAATGTTTTAAATGCACTGGCATCTATCGCCGTGGCATCCGATGAAGGCATTGATGACGAGGCGATCTGTCTTGCTCTGCAGAAGTTCCAGGGCGTTGGTCGACGTTTCCAGGTGCTGGGTGATATCCCGGTTGATGGCGGCAGTGCCATGCTGGTTGATGATTATGGTCATCACCCCCGTGAGGTGCAGGCGACGATTAAGGCAGTTAAAGATGGCTGGCCGGACAGGCGTTTAGTCATGATAAATCAGCCTCACCGTTATAGCCGCACCCGTGATCTGTATGAAGATTTTGTTCAGGTGCTGTCGGATGTTGACGTACTGCTGCTGATGGAAGTCTACGCTGCTGGTGAAGAGCCTATTGCCGGAGCGGATAGCCGCAGCTTATGTCGTAGTATACGCCAGCGAGGAAGCGTCGATCCGGTGTTTGTCGAGTCGATCGAAGCAGTGCCTGAAGTGTTGAAAAACCTACTGCGCCCCGGCGACCTGTTGCTGACTCAGGGGGCGGGTAATATTACCGCTCTTGCACATGATCTGGCCGGGCTGGATCTGTCTGAAGTAAAAAGCGAGGCAAACTGATGAGCGGTTATCAGATTACTGCGGCTGAGCAGCAGCAATTCGGACGGGTTGCTGTTATCTACGGAGGTTCATCTGCGGAACGTGTTGTTTCACTTAAGAGTGGTGCTGAAGTATTGAAAGGCCTGCTGGCGGCTGGTGTGAATGCGTTTGGTATTGATCTGTGCGGTGATGGTGCTGATCCGGTACGGCAGATCCATGACGCTGATTTCGATCGGGCATTTCTTATTCTTCACGGTCGTGGTGGTGAAGATGGCACGATACAGGGGCTGTTGGAAATAATGGAGAAACCTTATACCGGCAGCGGCGTGATGGCATCAGCACTGGGTATGGATAAGGTCAAGTGTAAGCAGATCTGGGAAGGTGCGGGTATGCCTACCCCGAAATACGCTGTTTTGCGGGGGGATATTAATGCTGCTGAATTAGCTGCAGAACTTGGCTTCCCGATGATTGTGAAACCGGCCCATGAGGGTTCCAGTATCGGTATGAGCAAAGTTGACGATCTGGCAGGTTTGGAGCGAGCATATGCCGAAGCAAAAGAGTACGACCGGGCGGTATTAGCTGAAAGCTGGGTTCAGGGGCCTGAATTTACTGTCGCTGTTCTTAACGGTTCAGCGCTACCGGTTATTCGCCTGGAAACTCCCCATGAATTTTATGATTTTGATGCCAAGTATCAGGCAAATGATACCCAGTACCGGTTTGATCATGGTCTGACCGAGACGCAGGAAACTGAACTTAAACGCCTCTCAGAACAAGCTTTCGAAATGGTTGGCTGCGATGGCTGGGGGCGGGTCGATGTGATGATGGATGATGTATCAGGTTTTCAACTGCTGGAAGTGAACACTTTACCGGGAATGACCGATCATAGCCTGGTACCGATGGCCGCACAGCAAGCGGGTATCAGCTTTGAAGAGCTGGTGGTAACTATTTTAAGAGGCGCTGCTTAGTTATGTTGGCGGATCTTTTTTCTAAACAATCATCAGAAGATGCGAAGGATGGCGCTAAAGGCGCTACCCGTTCATCGGCTGTTGGTCGGAAAAAAGAGCGGTCAGCAGTTGTTAAAAGCAAAGAGCCGTCAGCGGGTGTTAAAAGCAAAGAGTCTTCAACCGGTTATAGAAGCAAAGAGTCATCAGCTGTTTTACCGAATAGAGAGTCTGCAGCAGAGACCGTATCTGATGCGCAGGCAGGTAAACCGAGTGCATGGGCAACTGATGGCGACTGGTGGCTGAAACCGGCGACTATTCTTAGCGCATTAGCGGTATTTATTGCGTTGGGTAGCAGCCTGTTAGGCAAAGCTTATGTGTGGCTTGATCAGCCAGTGGCCGCCGTTACAGTGAGTGGCGAAACCAGCTATCTGGATAAAACAGAACTGGCAAATAATACTATCTCGGTTTTGACCGGGGGATTGCTGTCTACTGATCTTGAAGCGGTTAAGAGTGAGATTCAGGCGCATCCCTGGGTTTATCAGATCAAAGTGAACCGGCAGTGGCCCGCAAGTCTGCAGCTTGTTGTGCGTGAAGAGGTTCCGGTTGCTCGTTGGGGTAATTCAGGTCTGCTTAACCATGAGGGAGATATCTTCTGGCCAGAGCAGAGTGAAAAATATATGCAGTTGCCGCGGTTACAGGGGCCGTCGAGCAATACCGGGCAGATGATGTCGCAGTATTATGACCTTAACCAGATGCTGCGCAATATTGGATTGCAGGTGGTTGGGTTGAATCTGGAAGCCAGAGGTGCCTGGACACTGCAACTGAATAACGGTGTGCGTTTAGTGGTGGGCAGGGAGCAGATCGTTGAGCGGCTGGATCGCTTTATTAAGTTGTATCAGAACCGCCTCAGGAATGATGCAGAAGCTGGACGTATAGAGCAGATAGATATCCGTTATAACAACGGTTTGGCAGTTAAGTGGCGTAAGCAACCAGCTTTGGAAGCAGAGTCAGTACAGAAAGGTTAATGAGTGTGATCAGGCGTCTAGAGTCAATGGTTTTAGTATAAGTGGAACTGTGAACAGAGTGCTAAACGGATCGTATTGAATGTGTATTTGGCAGTATTAAGTGGTGTAAGCAACCGGCTTTGAAAACAGGGTCGGAACTCAAAGGGTACTACAAGGGTACTAAAAGGTTAATAAGTGTGAACAGGCGTTTAGAGTCAGTTAGCAATATGATCGTAGCATTAGACATAGGTACCTCTAAGGTAGTCTGTCTGGTGGGTGAAGTAGGCCTCGACGGCACGATCGATATCGTAGGCATTGGTTCGCATGAGTCCCGTGGTTTGAAGCGAGGGGTGGTGGTCAATATCGAATCCACCGTGCACTCGATCCAACGGGCGGTTGAAGAAGCTGAGCTGATGGCTGGTTGTAAGATCCACTCGGTAACCGTAGGTGTGGCCGGGAGCCATATTAACAGTATGAATTCCTACGGTATCGTCGCAGTGCGCGATGGTGAAGTGATGCAGCATGACCTGGAACGGGTGATTGATGCTGCGCGTGCGGTGGCAATTCCCGCCGATCAGAAGATTTTACATATCCTGCCGCAGGAATATGTAATCGATAACCAGGAAGGTATTCGTGAGCCGCGGGGGATGTCTGGGGTGCGCCTGGAAGCCCGGGTACACCTTGTCACCGGAGCGGTGAATGCGGTCCAGAATATAGAGAAGTGTGTTCGGCGTTGTGGCCTCGAAGTGGATAACGCCGTACTGGAACAGCTGGCCTCCAGCTACTCAGTACTGACCGAAGATGAGAAAGAGCTGGGCGTGTGTATGGTGGATATGGGTGGTGGTACCACCGATATTGCTATCTTCACCGGTGGCGCGATCCGCCATACTGCGGTGATTCCGATCGCCGGAGACCAGGTTACAAATGATATCGCCATGGCGCTGCGGACTCCGACGCCCCATGCCGAAGATATTAAGATGAAATATGCCTGCGCGCTGGCGCAGCTAGCTAATGCTAATGAGACGATCAAAGTACCGAGTGTCGGTGATCGTCCGGCGCGGGATTTGTCCCGCCAGGCATTGGCTGAAGTGGTAGAGCCGCGTTATGACGAACTGTTCACCCTGATACAGGCAGAGCTGCGACGTAGCGGATTTGAAGATTTAACGGCAGCTGGCATCGTTCTGACCGGCGGCACGGCAAAGATGGAAGGCGCGGTCGAACTGGCCGAAGAGATCTTTCATATGCCGGTACGGCTGGCGATCCCGAAAGGGGTGCGGGGCATGGAGGATATTCTGTGCAGCCCTGTTTATGCCACCGGTATCGGCCTGCTGCAATATGCTAAACAGGACAGTATACAGCCGGTAGGTGAAGCGGTATTGATCGAGGAAGAGATCATGCGGCCGAATGTATTGAACCGGATGAAAGCCTGGTTCAAGGGCAATTTTTAACAGTAGTACCGTTTTTAAATAGTAGTACCGTTTTTTGATATTAAGTGTTTTATCCTCCGCCAACCGGACGGCAGGGATGAGCAGAAAAAAGATTGCAATAACCAGGTGCGGGTTGGGCACTGAACCTGAGGGGAAAGGGATATGTTTGAATTACTGAACAGCGTAGCATCGAGTGCTGTAATTAAAGTTGTTGGCGTCGGCGGTGGCGGCGGCAATGCAGTACAGCATATGGTATCCGCGGAAGTGGATGGGGTCGAATTTATCTGCGCCAATACGGACTCGCAGGCACTCAACAATATGGGTGCCGAAAGCGTATTGCAGCTGGGTTCTGAGATTACTAAAGGGCTGGGGGCCGGTGCTAACCCGGAAATCGGCCGTCAGGCTGCACTGGAAGATCGTGACCAGATCGCTGATATGCTCAGTGGTGCGGATATGATCTTCATCACCGCAGGTATGGGTGGTGGTACCGGAACCGGTGCGGCCCCTATCGTTGCGGAAGTGGCTAAAGAACTGGGTATACTGACGGTTGCGGTAGTTACTAAGCCGTTCCCGTTTGAAGGACGTAAGCGCCTGAAAATTGCCGAGGAGGGGATCAAAGAGCTGTCTGAAAATGTTGATTCCCTGATTATCGTACCGAATGAAAAGTTGATGCAGGTGCTTGGTAAAAACTGCAGTCTGATCAATGCATTCATCGCCGCTAATGATGTTCTGAAAGGTGCGGTACAAGGTATCTCCGATCTTATCATCCGTCCGGGTATGATCAACGTCGATTTCGCCGACGTGCGCACCGTGATGTCTGAAATGGGTACCGCGATGATGGGTACCGGTTCGGCCAAAGGTGAAAATCGTGCGGTTGAAGCGGCTGAGGCGGCGGTACGCAGTCCGTTACTGGAAGATGTGGATCTGCAAGGTGCCCGCGGAATTTTGGTCAATATTACTGCAGGTCTGGATCTGGGCCTGGGTGAGTTCTCTGAAGTCGGTCAGGTAGTGGAAGAGTTTGCATCAGATGACGCCACTGTTGTTGTCGGGACGGTTATCGATCCTGAGATGACTGATCATATTAAGGTCACTGTTGTTGCTACGGGATTAAACCGTGATATTAAGCAGGATGAAACCGTAAAAGTGGTCAGTAATACCCGCAAGCCGGATGGCTCGCTTGACCTGCAACGGCTTGAATTACCCGCAGTATTGCGTCGCAAAGCAGACGATATCAAGGCTGAGAATAATATGAAGCCGCAAGCTGAACTTTCTGAGCCGAAGCTATCGAACACCGGAACAGATAATGAGGTGGAGTCTTATCTGGATATCCCGACATTTTTACGACGTCAGGCTGATTAAACTGGATTTGTTCAGGTCGTTGGCGAGACGGATTCCTGAGAATATCTCAGGCTAATATATTATTGCTGCGAATGCGTTAATATTGTTACAATGTCGCGTTAATATTGCGTGAACTCAACCTTGGCAGGAAATATGATCGGACAACGTACTCTACGGAACAGCATTAAAGCGACAGGCGTTGGCCTGCACACCGGGCAGAAAGTGTACTTGTCACTGAAACCGGCGCCGGTTAACACTGGTATTGTTTTCCGCCGTGTCGATCTTGAGCCTGTTGTAGAAATTCATGCCTGTGCCAAGAATGTTGGCGATACGACTTTGTCGACCAACCTGCAAAAAGGCGATGTCCGGGTATCTACCGTTGAGCATCTTTTATCGGCAATGGCTGGCCTGGGTATCGATAATGCCTATGTCGAACTGAGTGCTGAAGAAGTACCCATCATGGATGGTAGTGCTGCACCCTTTGTTTTTCTGATTCAGTCTGCCGGAATCGAAGAGCAGTCTGCACCGAAACAATTTATCCGGATTTTGAAAGAAGTCACTGTTTCGATGGATGATAAAGTGGCGAGCTTTAAGCCATTCAACGGCTTTAAAGTAGGCTTTACTATCGACTTTGATCATCCTGCTTTTGCCGGTCGCAATATGGAAGCCAGTCTTGATTTCTCAAGTACCTCATTTGTCAAAGAAGTAAGCCGCGCGCGTACTTTTGGTTTTATGCGTGATATTGAATACCTGCGCGCTCAGAACCTGGCGCTGGGTGGCAGCATGGATAATGCTATCGTAGTTGATGACTATCGGATTCTGAACGAAGACGGTCTGCGCTACGATGATGAGTTCGTTAAACATAAGGTTCTGGATGCGGTCGGTGATCTGTACCTGCTGGGTAAGAGCCTGATTGGTGAGTTCCATGGTCACAAGTCGGGTCACTATCTGAATAACCTGCTGCTGCGAAAACTGCTCGAGACAGAGGATGCCTGGGAGTTGGCGACCTATGAGGAGCAGGACTCTGCAGCACCTATCTCCTATCTGAAACCAGCAATTGTTGTTTGATTCAGAACTTTAATTCCAGGAAACCGGGCTTTAAGCCCGGTTTTTTTATGCCTTGAATTTTTTGGAAATATATCAGCTACCGTGGTTCGTTTCATGCCCTGAATCAGGTAAAAGATGTTGGCTATTGAGGTTCGTTTTCATGTCTTGAATCAGGGGAATAAATAAAAGCTATTGAGGTTCATGTTCATGCCCTGAATCAGGGAAAAAAATAATAGCTATTGAAGTTCGTTTTCATGCCCCAATACAGGTAGAATGTTGCGTTAAATTTCAGGGATATAGGGTATCTGACTCAGTTAGTTCCCGGTATAGATTCCATCAGCTTAAGCCAGCTCTCAAGGGTTAAAAATCAGACTATGTTGACTTCGATGTTAAAGAAGATTTTTGGAAGCAAGAACGATCGTGAACTCAAACGGATGGGGAAGATCGTTAAGCAGATAAATAGTTTTGAGAGTGAGCTGGAAGGTTTGTCTGCTGATGGTCTGAAAGCCAGGACGGCCGAGCTGAAGGGACGTATCGCACAAGGTGAAACACTCGATGCAATTCTTCCCGAAGCGTTTGCCCTGGTCCGGGAAGCGTCGAAGCAGGTAATGGCAATGCGTCACTTCGATGTGCAGATGGTTGGTGGTATCACGCTGCACGATGGCAAAGTCGCAGAGATGCGTACCGGTGAAGGTAAGACGCTGGTAGCAACACTGCCTGTTTACCTGAATGCATTAACCGGACGTGGCGTACACGTAGTAACAGTAAACGATTATCTGGCGAGTCGTGATGCTGAATGGATGCGCCCACTCTATGAAGCCCTGGGGCTGACCGTCGGCGTGGTTTTATCTGGGCAGGAGCCTGAAACTAAACGTGCCGCTTATCAGGCTGATATTACCTACGGTACTAACAACGAATTTGGCTTTGACTACCTGCGCGACAATATGGCGTTCAGCGTAGAAGACAAAGTCCAGCGTGATTTTCATTTTGCGGTAGTCGATGAGGTGGACTCCATCCTTATCGATGAAGCGCGGACTCCGTTGATTATTTCCGGTCCGGCTGAAGACAGCTCAGAAATGTACCGCCAGATGAATACCCTGATACCTTCTCTGCGCCAGTATGATGGCGAGATCGATCCGAAGAGCGAAGAGGAGATCGATGGTGATTTTGCAGTTGATGAAAAGAACCGTAGCGTAGAACTGACCGAACAGGGCCATCAGCGCGTTGAAGAGATGCTGGTTGAGAAAGATATTCTGGGTGAAGGTGAAAGCCTTTACGCACCACAAAACCTGAGCCTGTTACACCATGTGCTGGCAGCTCTGCGTGCGCATAATCTGTTCCAGCGTGATGTCGACTATATTATCCAGGATGACCAGATTGTTATCGTCGATGAGCACACCGGACGGATCATGCCAGGCCGTCGCTGGTCTGAAGGCCTGCATCAGGCGGTTGAAGCCAAAGAAGGCGTGCATATCAATCAGGAAAGCCAGACGCTGGCATCGACTACCTTTCAGAACTACTTCCGCCTCTATGAAACATTGTCCGGTATGACCGGTACTGCGGATACTGAAGCGTTCGAGCTTAATCAGATCTACGGTCTGGATGTGGTTGTTATTCCGACTAACGTGGCCGTTGCCCGGAACGACTATAACGATCTGGTTTTCCTTACTATCGAAGAAAAGTACGAAGCTATCCTGAAAGAGATCGAGCACTGCGTTGCAGAAGAACGTCCGGTATTGGTGGGTACTGCATCGGTAGAATCATCGGAACTGATCTCAGCTTTCCTGAAGAAAAAGAACATCGCGCATAACGTTCTTAATGCTAAGAAGCACGGTATGGAAGCGGGCATTATCTCCGAAGCCGGTCGTGCCAGTGCCGTTACTATCGCAACCAACATGGCGGGTCGTGGTACGGATATCGTATTGGGCGGCAAGCTGGAAGCAGTATTGGAACAGCTCGAAAATCCGACAGAGGCTGAGATTGAGCGGGCTAAAGCTGAATGGCAGAAGCGCCACGATGCGGTGCTCGAAGCCGGTGGTCTGCACATTATCGGTACCGAGCGTCACGAGTCCCGTCGTATCGATAACCAGCTGCGTGGTCGTGCCGGTCGTCAGGGTGATAACGGTTCCTCCCGTTTCTTCCTGTCGCTGGAAGATGATCTGATGCGGATCTTCGCTTCTGAGCGAGTGCGTCAGTTTATGCAGGCGCTGGGTATGGAGAAAGGCGAAGCGATCGAGCATAAGATGGTTTCTAATGCGATCGAAAAGGCGCAGCGTAAAGTTGAAGGCCGCAACTACGATATTCGTAAACAGCTGCTTGAGTATGATGATGTGGCTAACGATCAGCGTCGCGCGGTTTACGATCAGCGTAATGAGCTGATGGCGACCAGTGATATTTCTGAAACTATCGAAGCCGTGCGTACTGAAGTAATCGAAAGCGGTATCAATAACTATATTCAGCCACAGAGCCTTGACGAGCAGTGGGATATTCCCGGTCTGGAAAAGCATATTCAGGCCGAATTCGGTCTGGAAATGCCTATTCAGGAATGGCTGGATAAAGATGACAGCCTGCATGAAGATCTGCTGCGTGAGCGAATTCTGCGGGACATTAACGAAGACTATCAGGCTAAAGAGGCTTTGGTGGGAACTGAAAACATGCGCCTGTTTGAGAAGCAGGTGATGCTGCAGGTACTGGATACGCTGTGGAAAGAGCATCTGCAGTCGATGGACCTGTTGCGTCAGGGTATCCATCTGCGTGGTTATGCACAGAAAAACCCGAAGCAGGAGTACAAGCGCGAATCTTTCATTCTGTTTGAAGAGTTGCTGGAGCACATTAAGACCGACGTGATTAAGATTCTGAGTAACGTGCAGGTGCGTCAGCCGGAAGAGATCGAGGCGATGGAACAGCAACGTCGTGAACAGGCCGAACAGCAGCAGATGAATTTCCGTCACGAGGAAAGCTCAGCGCTGAGCGGACAAGGTAGCGAAGCGGTAGATGGTGAGGCCGAAGAAAGTGGAAAAGCCTCTGAACCTTTTGTCCGTGAGGATAAGAAAGTAGGTCGCAATGAGCCTTGTCCTTGTGGGTCGGGTAAGAAGTACAAACAGTGCCACGGCAAACTTAACTGATAGCCTGATTAAGGTATTGTGATTAAATAAGAAAGCAGCGAAGCTGCTTTCTTTTTTTGTAGAGATTAAAAGGTTTTAAGGAGTCCGTTATGGCGGTAGGTCCAGATACTCTTCCAACACTACATCCGGTGGCGGGATTTCGTTTAGGTACAACGTCTGCCGGTGTTAAAACTCCTGGCCGTAAAGACCTCGTTATAATGGAGTTGACTGCAAACGCGACTGTTGCTGGTGTGTTCACGCTCAATCAATTTTGTGCAGCGCCGGTACAGATCAGCAAGGCGCATCTGGCGAAAGGGATGCCTTCGTACCTATTGATCAATACCGGTAACGCCAATGCCGGTACTGGCAAAGAGGGTTATCAGGATGCACTGACCTGCTGTCAGGCGGTGGCGGACCATGCCGGTATCACAATAGAACAGGTGTTACCTTATTCCACCGGTGTTATCGGTGAAAAGCTGCCGGTCGAGAAGATCACTGCAGCGGTGCCTGCTGCATTTGATGCTTTGACCGAGGATGGCTGGCTGGCGGCAGCGAGCGGTATCACGACAACGGATACCCGGCCAAAAGCCTATTCAGTACAGTTCGAATACCAGGGCGAAGTTATCACCCTGACCGGTATCTCTAAAGGTGCCGGCATGATCAAGCCAAATATGGCGACGATGCTGGCTTACGTTGCTACCGATGTGACCGTTGATGCTACATTGCTACAAAAGATGCTGAAGCGTTCTGCTGATCTGACCTTTAACCGGGTGACGATTGACGGTGATACTTCGACTAACGACTCCTGCATGTTGGTCGCCACTGGGGCCAAGGCACTGCAGGTTAGTGAGTCTGATCAGGCCTTGTTCGAGGCGTTTAATACCGCTTTGGATGAGATAATGCTGGCGCTGGCACAAGCTATCGTGCGTGATGGTGAAGGTGCGACTAAGTTCGTTACGATCAGCGTTGAACAGGCTGCCACCTCTGAGGAAGCGCTGAAGGCGGCTTATGCCGTTGCCCACTCTCCACTGGTCAAAACTGCACTGTTCGCCAGTGACCCTAACTGGGGTCGTATTCTGGCTGCTGTCGGTTATGCCGGTGTTGAAAACCTGGATGTCGATGCGTTGCAGATCTACCTAGGCGATGTTTGTATCGTTGACAATGGTGGCCGGGCTGATAGCTATACAGAAGCTGCCGGGCAGGCAGTGATGGATGAAGAAGATATTCTGATCCGTATCGTGCTGAACCGGGGCGAGCTGTCCGAAACGGTCTGGACAACAGATCTGAGTAAAGACTACGTAGCGATCAATGCAGACTATCGATCTTAAAAAGTGCTGTTAAAGTAAGCGCCTTGTTAAAAGGGCGCTCTCAAAGTAAGTCAGTTCGTAATCTGACACCCTAAGAATAACCTTACCTGCCACGGGGGCTGTTTCATTGTCCAGACTGATTCATGTGGCGGCCGCCGCTATTTTTAATACCCGGGGCCAGCTGTTGCTGGCTTTACGTGATGAGAAGCAGCATCAGGGTGGCCTTTGGGAGTTTCCCGGTGGCAAGGTCGAGGCCAGTGAAGATGTTTGTCAGGCTCTCGCCAGAGAACTGTATGAAGAGCTGGGCATAGAGATCGATCTGGCGGCAACCCGGCCTTTGATTAAAGTGCCGTATCACTACCCGGATAAATCCGTATTACTCGATGTATTCTGCGTCAAGGGCTACTCTGGACAGGCTTATGGCAGGGAAGGGCAGGAAGTGCGCTGGGTTAAACCGGATCAGCTGACGGAGTATCAATTTCCTGCGGCGAACCAGCCTATAGTTAACTCACTGCTACTGCCTCAAACTATCGCTATCACCCCTCAAGTCGTTCTATCTGAGTATTCTGCTATAGCTGAAACTGCTATCGGCAATGGTGCCGATTGGTTGATGTTAAGGGCTAAAAACCTTAGTAGTACGGCTCAGGTGCAACTAGCAGCTCAGTTGAAGCAGCAGCTGTCAGGGCGAGCGGGGTTAGTTCTTAATGGCACTGTCGAGGAGGGTAATCTTGCCGGTATCGATGCCCTGCACCTGAGCTCCGCACGTCTGCAAGATCTACAACAGCGTCAGCAATTTAACGGTCGCTGGTTAGGTGCTTCTTGTCATAACGAAGTACAGCTTGAACGTGCAGTTAGCTTAGGTTTGGATTATGTCACGCTGTCGCCGGTCAAGCATACCAGTAGCCATCCGGAAACACCGGCTTTAGGCTGGCAGGAGTTTGCCCGGCTGGCTAATGCTTATCCTATTCCTGTATATGCGCTGGGTGGGGTTGGCCCGGATGATTTAGCCGATTGCCAAGCGTCCGGAGGTCAGGGTATCGCTGCTATATCGGCTTTTCAGAAAGCAGAACAAACTACCGGGTAATCGTTAGTGTAGCTTTCGATGCCCTGGCATCATTCCGCTTTCCGGATCTTCAAAACTACTGCTGTATTCATTCTCGGTTGGCTCGGTAGGGATCTGATATTCTTCGCTGGCCCAGGCGCCAAGGTCTATCATGCGACAGCGTTCGCTACAGAAGGGGCGGTGCGGGTTGTCCGTTGACCACTCTTGCTTTTGGCCACATTGCGGGCAGGCGATCTTAGGTCTATTCATACGGCGTTACTCAATCAAAGTTATTCGGCTTTGCTGGATTCAAGCAGTAAGCCCAACATATTTGCTTATATTATTAATGTTCCGCTTCCCAGTCCTGCTGCGCCTGTTTGAGAAACTGTTCATGCAGGGCCAGAGCTAAAGGTTGCAGGTCATTTTCACTGCCGCTGTTATCGACCAGGTCATCTGCTTTACCGATCCGTTCGCTGCGTTCCATCTGGGCGGCGATAATGGCTCGGACTTGTTCTTCACTGCTCGAATCACGGGCCATTGTACGCTCGATCTGCTGTGCTTCAGGAGCATCGACAACGATTATATGGTTTACCAGCAGATGCTGGTCCGTTTCCAGCAGCAGGGGGGAACTGAGGATGGTGTAGCGTGAGTCAGACTGCTCGAGCTTTTGCATGATCCGGTCACGAATGATCGGGTGCAACAGCTGTTCCAGCCAGTTTCGTTGTTTCGGCTCGGCAAATACCACCTCACGCAGATAGCGGCGATCTAATGAGCCGTTCTCAAGCAGTGCCTCTGCACCAAAGCGGGTGACGATGCTGCTCAATGCCGACTCGCCAGGTTCAACTACTTCGCGGGCGACCTGATCGGCATCAATGACCAGAATACCGAGTGCTTCAAAGTGACGGGAGAGCGCCGATTTTCCGCTTCCGATACCGCCTGTTAAGCCGACTACAAACATAGTGCTTCCTATTTAATAGCTGTATAACTTTCAAAAATCCCGGCTGATAACCAGGTGCATAGCTTATGGTTTGATTATAACCCGATATAACTCAGATACAGACCGGTAATTTCATGGCCCCAGAGCAGGGCTATCCAACCGGCACCAGCCAGATACGGGCCGAATGGGATAGGCGTTTGCGATCCGTGGCGGGTGAGCGCAATCATAAGCCCGCCTACTATTGCGCCTATAAGCGATGAGCAGAGAATAATCAGCGGCAGCATATCGGCTCCGGCCCAGGCGCCTAAGGCAGCAAGCAGCTTAAAGTCGCCGTAACCCATGCCCTCCTTACCGGTCACCAGCTTAAACAGCCAATACACCGACCACAGCGAGAGGTAGCCCAGGACAGCTCCCCATAAGGCCAGGGGCAGGGTAGTGAATATACCAAAGCTGTTGATGATCAGGCCGAGCCAGAGCAGGGGCAGGGTGATTTTATCGGGCAGTAATTGGTGATCTATATCGATAGCGGTCAGAGCGACCAGACACCAACTGAAAAATACCGCACTCAGCGCAATCAGATTGAAGCCATAGAGGTAAACGATAAGTGCGGAAATAGCCGCCGTCAGCAGTTCTATAACAGGATAGCGAAGTGAAATAGGCGCTGCACAGGAAGAACACTGGCCTCTTAAAAAAAGGTAACTGATAAGCGGGATGTTTTCATACCAGCGAATCCGGTGCTGGCAACCGGGGCAGGTCGAGGCGGGTACCGCAAGATTATAGGGCTGTGTCAGTTCGGGTGAGACCTGTTGATGGCCGGAATCGTCCGTTGCTGCAGCCATAAGCTGAGCCTCAAGCTTCCATTCCCGCTCCATCATTAGCGGGAGGCGGTGGATAACGACATTGAGAAAACTGCCGACCAGCAGTGAAAAAATAAAGGCCAGCCCGACGGCCAGCCAGATGTTAGCGGAAATAGTCTGCAACAGCATCGCAAGCCCTTATTTTTACGAAGAGTGATTACCTGGTATGCAAAGCTTCAGGATCATGATGTAATTCTTTAAACGTTCGTTAAACTACGTTACCCAGCTGGAAGATCGGCAGGTACATTGCGATAACCAGGCCACCGACCAGAACACCCAGTACCGCCATAATCATCGGCTCGATCAGTGTTGATAAATTATCTACCGCATCGTCTACTTCATCTTCATAGAAGCTGGCGACCTTATCCAGCATCATATCTAAGGAGCCCGCTTCTTCACCGATAGCGATCATCTGTGTGGCCATCGGTGGAAAAAGTCCGGTCATAGTGACAGCATTTTGTAGCGACTGGCCAGTGGATACGCCGTTCTTTATCTGATGAATCGCTTTTTCATAGACCACATTGCCGGAAGCGCCTGCAGCGGAATCCAGTGCATCGACAAGAGGTACACCTGCAGCAAAGGTTGTGGCAAGAGTTCTGGAGAAGCGGGCGATGGCTGAATTATGCAGAATCTTGCCGATGATCGGCAGCTTTAATACCGTACGATCGAGAAATTCGCGGAATTTTTGCGACTTTTCATGAGTCTTCTGAAATATGAAACCGCTGGCGATTATGGCTATCAGCGCTATAAACCACCAGTCCTGGGCTATTTCAGACAAGCCTACAACGAAAAGGGTAAATGCGGGCAGGTCGGCACCGAAACTTGAAAAAACGGCCTCAAACTGCGGCACTACTTTGATCAGCAGTATGGCTGATACGATCAGGCCGATGACGATAACTGCGATCGGGTAGGTCATCGCTTTTTTTATCTTTGCCTTTAGTTTCTCCATCTTCTCTTTATAAGAAGCGATTCGGTCGAGCATGGTTTCTAACGCACCGGAGCTTTCGCCGGCGTTGACCAGAGAACAGTACAGGTCGTCGAAATGCTTTGGGTGTCGTTCCAGTGCTTTTGCAAAGCTGGTACCGCCGTTAACGTCGCTTTTCAGGTCGTGGATCACCTGCTTCATTTTGGCCTTTTCAACGCCGTTGGCAACGATCTCGAAGCCCTGCAACAGTGGCACGCCGGATTTCAGCATAGTCGCCATCTGCCGGGTAAACAGCGCTATATCGAGTGGCTTGATCGGTTTGTTATGTGAACTGAACATACTGTGAGTCTGCTTGCGCACTTTCTTGGGCATAATGCCTTGTTTGCGCAGCAGTGCGCGTGCCGTCGAGACGCTTTCCGCATTGATCGAGCCTTTACTGGCGTTGCCACTCTTGTCCTTGCCCTCCCAATTGAAAGTAACGGGCGGCTTTTCACGCTTGGTTTTTTGCTTAACTGTGGCCATCTGATGCGGTTCCGGTAGTCAGGAATAACTTAAGGTTAACGGCAATAAACCAGTTAAATAGAGTTTGGTTATTGAACTTAAATTATATTGAGCTTGTATTATATTGAGCTTGGCCTTGCTGAATCCAGCGTGAGCCACTCATTTTGATGACCATAGTTTAATAACCATAGTCAGGTTTTTATTACCCGATTCATCTCTTCCAGGCTGGTAACGCCCTGGGCAACTTTGAGCAGTCCTGATTTTGCCAGTGGGCGGAAACCCTGTTTTTCTGCAACCTTGATAATATCCAGGGAGTTGCCATTACTCATAATTACCTCCTGGATATCCGGGGTCATCTGCATGGTTTCATAGATGCCGACCCGGCCTTTATAGCCTTTGTTACATTTGTTACAGCCGTCGGGGTTATGCTCAAACAACTGCAATCCTGCATCGATCTGTTGCTGGGTGAAACCCTCTTCAAGCAGGGTGATCTCGGGAATATTTGCCGGTTTCTTACAGGCAGAGCAGAGGCGGCGACCAAGCCGCTGGGCGATAATCAGAGATACAGAAGTCGCAATGTTGAAGGCGGGCACACCCATGTTACGAAGTCGGGTCAGGGTCTCCGGGGCACTGTTTGTGTGCAGGGTAGAGAGTACCATATGACCTGTCTGGGCCGCTTTAATCGCTATTTCTGCGGTTTCGATATCCCGGATCTCACCGACCATCACTACATCGGGGTCTTGACGCAGAAAGGAACGCAGAGCTTCGGCAAAGGTCAGGCCCACCTTGGTATTCACATGTACCTGGTTTATACCCTCAAGGTTGATCTCCACGGGGTCTTCCGCGGTAGATATATTCCGCTCCACGGTGTTGAGTATATTCAGGCCGGTATAGAGGGATACTGTTTTACCACTACCGGTCGGCCCGGTAACCAGAATCATCCCCTGGGGCTTATGCAGGGTTTGCATAAACATCTCTTTCTGGTCGTCTTCATACCCCAGCGCTTCGATACCCATTTTAGCGCTGGTCGGGTCGAGGATACGCAGTACCACTTTCTCGCCCCATAAGGTCGGCAGGGTGTTTACCCGGAAGTCGATAGCACGGTTTTTTGAGATCTTCATCTTGATCCGGCCATCTTGCGGCATACGTCGCTCGGAGATGTCCATCTGCGACATAACTTTAAGACGTGCGCAGAGGCGGGAGGCCAGATTAGACGGGGGTTTAGCCACCTCCTGCAGTATACCGTCGGTACGGCAGCGAATACGGTAGCTTTTTTCGTAAGGCTCGAAATGGATATCTGAGGCGCCGTTCTTAATAGCGTCGAGCAGAATCTTATTGACGAAACGGACGATAGGCGCATCGTTAGCGGCCTCTTCGCCGTTATCTTCCTGAACCTCTTCTACTCCCTCATCGATCTCCAGGTTATCCAGATCGGTATCATCCAACCCGTCCAGAGCCGAGTTCTGATCTTCGAGAAAGCTCTCTATCAGCCGGTTGAGCTTATCCTCTTCGACTATTACCGCTTCAGTAGTGGTGCCAGTATGGAACTTGAATTCGTCAAGCGCCTGGATATTGGTCGGATCGGAAATTGCCACATAGATACGGTTTTCCCGCTTGATCAGGGGCAGCGCATGGTGTTTATTGATCAGTTTCTCATCGACCAGCCCCTGGGGGATCGCATCCGGGTCCAGCACGTCGAGATCAAACAGAGGAATACCGAATTCGTCGGCGGCTGCGGCTGCTGCACGATACGCGCTGACCAGCCGGTTTTCGATAATATGTTTGATAAAGGGCGTATTATCTTTGCGGGCGGTTTTCAGGGCATCCATCGCTACATCGGAGGAAAAAACACCATCATTGACTAACCGACGCGCAAGACCACTCAGCGGCTGAAAAGGTTGCACACTCATCTGTATCCCCTAAAGAAAATCACCTTTGATATCATTCCGAATCTTACTCCGATTTTATCCCGAAGATCGACTCAGGGCATCCTTGTATTGTTATCTATTTGTAAAGTAACATTATTGCGTCGGTTTGAAAATCAACGGGCACTTGCTCTGGGTCACTGGACACCAATATTTGTTAGGCTATTATCGTATCAGGCTTGTATGGAGCATGGATGAAAAGTCGCTAGGCAAGGGAAAGAGTCGTTCGGAGCAGGGATGATGATGAATACTTTACTCGCTGGAGAGTTAACAATGATTAACACAACAAAGAAACAACAAGGTTTTACCCTGATTGAATTGATGATCGTCGTGGCGATTATCGGTATTCTGGCTGCGATTGCGTTGCCGGCTTATCAAAACTATACGAACAAAGCTAAATTTTCTGAAGTAGTTGTTGCAACTTCTGCGGTTAAAACTGCATTCGAAGTAGCATATGCTGAAGAAGGAACTATCGCTTCTGCTGCCGCGAATACAGGAGTTACTTCAGCTGTATCTGATGCAAATGGTCAAGGCGGTTATGTAGCTTCAGTAACAATCACAAGTGGTGGTTTAGTAACTGCTACTTCTCAAAGTATTACTGCGTCTTCCGCTACATATACATTGCAAGCAGGTATCACATCTAACTCTGTCCAGTGGACTAAGGGCGGCTCCTGTGGAACTAACGGCTGGTGTTAATAGCATAATTTTGTAATACGCCATTAAAATTAAACCTCGGTATCTATCCGGGGTTTTTTTTTGCGTGTTATCCTTTTTTCTACTATCCAAATCAGTTGATATCCTGTCTTATCAACACAGTCAGTATCTATAAGTAGAATTAATAAATGAACAAAAAAACAATCTTGATCGCCCTGATCGCTATTACCGCAGCGGTTACTTATTTCCTCTATGAAGAGCCTCTATCTATTGATAAGCGAGCAGTCGTTGAAGCCGACCTTGCAGCACAACCAGACAAATACCCGGCAACGCCGGTATGGTGGTCTGACGGTGGTGTACTGGCGATAGGTATGTTGCCCCGCGATGACGGTGAGAAGCGTCATTACAGCGCAAAAGAGATCTGTAAGATCCTCTGGCGCCACGATATCAATCGTACCGTGGTCGAGGTCTACGATATCCTGAAAATCCAGAAAAGCGATGATTGGGAGATGATCGGTGGCGCCGATTGCCGGCGTAAAAGCGATTAAATATTACTTCTGCCAAGGTCTGCTACCCAAACTGGGTAATCTGATAAAACAGCGTTATTGTTTCCGTTTAGGAAATAATAAGTCAAAAAAAACCGCCCTGCAGGCGGTTTTTCTTTTTCTTAATTCAAGCCTGTCATTCACTGAAAAATTCAGCAAAAACTAACGAATTTATCTAGCCACTGGCAGGAAGGTTTACCTTCCGTTCTGGCAGTCGCGAAGCGACGTTCTGGCTACTTATATAAACCGCATCGAAAGATCAACCGCAGAACAATCCTTAGTCAGCAAACCAATAGAAATATAATCAACCCCGGTCTCGGCAATGCTGCGCAGGGTGTTCTGGTCGATACCGCCGGAAGCTTCGAGCTTGGCCGGGGTGGGGTGCTGCTTGTTCCGCTCCACCGCAAGGCGCAAGCCTGCGTGGTCGAAGTTGTCGAGCATGATGATATCAGCGCCGGCATCCAGTGCCTGTTGCATCTCATCGAAGGATTCGACTTCGACTTCGACCGGCTTACCCGGTTCATTGGTCTTGGCAGTGCTGATCGCGGCCTTGATCGAACCGCAGGCCATGATGTGGTTCTCTTTGATCAGGAACGCGTCGTACAGGCCTATGCGATGGTTGAAACAGCCGCCACAACTTACCGCGTATTTCTGGGCGTTGCGCAGGCCGGGGATAGTCTTGCGGGTATCGAGAATTTTTACGCCGGTACCGGTCACCAGTGAAGCATAGAAAGCGCTGGCCGTAGCGGTGGCAGATAGGGTTTGCAGAAAGTTAAGTGCGCTGCGTTCAGCGGTCAGCAAGGAGCGGGCAGAGCCTGACATCTCGAACAGTGGCTGATCTTCGCTGACGCTGTCGCCATCCTTCACCAGCCAGTTGATCTGGACGCTGTCGTCAACCTGGCGGAACACTTCATTGACCCAGTCAACGCCGCAGATAACAGCATCCTGGCGGCAGATTACCCGTGCCTTTGCCTGCTGCTGCTCCGGTATCAGGCGAGCGGTTATATCGCCATCGCCGATATCTTCGGCAAGAGCGATCCGTACGGTGTTTTCAATGTCCTGCAGCAGTCTGGTGTTGGCCATAGTGTCGGTCTGTCTCTAATCAAAGCAGTAATTAAACAATAGTTAAGCAGAATGTAAGTCGGAAGAGCTTGTATTCAGCTTTGCTTAAAATACGGCTAAATGTTGATCTGGTACGCCGCTTTCAAGCTTCTTGTAGGGAGCCTGGGCGTGCTACTATCGAGGCTCGCTATTTTAGCGGAAAGTGTCGTGACCAGATAGCAAAAATCGGTGCTTTCTTATAGAAGGGTACTGGTTGTAAAGGATATTAGTTGTAAAGGGTATCAGTTGTGAAGGATGTTTATCGCATGGGAATAATGATCAGGGACGGCTGGATTGAAAGTGCAGAGCGCTGCCCGTCGCCGAATCATAATGACCGGCCCGAAACAGCGGTACCTGAGCTTCTGGTGATCCATAATATCAGCCTGCCGCCGAAACGCTTCGGCGGTGGCTATATCCAGCAATTTTTCCAGAATAAGCTGGATCAAGATGCGCACCCTTACTTTGCCGGGATTGCCGGACTGACTGTTTCGGCACATCTGCTGATTCAGCGCGATGGCACACTGATTCAGTTTGTACCTTTTGATAAGCGGGCCTGGCATGCCGGGCAATCGGAGTATTGTGGCAGAACAGAGTGCAATGATTTTTCTATCGGCATCGAGCTTGAAGGTGCCGACGATATACCTTATACCCGGCAGCAGTATGTCAGTTTAGCCGAAGTGACTGCGTCCCTGATCAGGCAATATCCTGAACTTAATGCAGATGCTTTGACCGGCCATAGTGATATTGCGCCGGGGCGCAAGACAGACCCCGGGGATGCTTTTAACTGGAACTATTATCGCGAGCTTTTGAACCTGGAACAGAGAGTACAACCAGACAGCGCTGACCAGAAGGAAATCACATGAAATTTTTAGCATTGATGTTACTGATGATTCTGGGGCGCTTCAGGAGTCGTCCGGCCTGGGCTACAGCCATGGCAAGACGCTATACGGTTACCGGCGAGGGTTGGTTTCAGTGGGGCATGATCATCGTTTATCTGGTGTTTATTGAATACGTGCTGCAACAGTTTGGCTACTGGGGCTATGGCAGTGGTATTTTGCTTATCGAGTTACTGATTCTGTTTATCTACCTGCCGCACTGGTCAGCCTATAATCTGACGGCTGGCTATGCCGAAGACTGGTGCCGGGGGGATTATCAGGCGGCGTATCTGGATGCAGCAACAAGCTTTGATCTGCCTGACCGGGAACCGGTTGATGATGCCCGCAGCGTGCATTATGCGGTGTGCAAGCAGTTTGCCTTTCAGAGCCTGGTATCTTTTTTCCTGTTGCTTTTCTGGTATGCCTGTCTCGGTGTTCCGGGTCTGTTCCTTGGCTTATGGACCGCATGGTGTCTTAATTCCCAAGCTCAGGTTCAGCCTCAGTCTCAGAAGGGGGCCGTAGCAGGGCAGAAGTTCGCTTCTTTACTGCTTTGGTTGCCTTGTCGGTTGCTGGGTTACAGCTTTTTTATCGTCGGTAATGGGCTGGGGGCCTATGACCAGTTGAAAAGTCACGGCAACCGGGATGCAACCAGCGAGCGATGGTTGTTCCATATCGCCTTAGGCGCGATCGGTGAAGACAGTCATCAGCAATACGCTAACCCTAAGGTAATGTCGGATTCCGAGTTCCGTCTTCAGGCCGCCGATGAACTGCAACGGATCACTACACTGGTACGCCGTTCTGCTGTGCTCTGGCTGGTGGTATTCGGCTTACTTACTATGTTGGGAATAGAGAGTCCGTTGCTGTAAATAGAATATGCTTTAGAAACAAAGATGATAGTCATCAGCAATACGACTATGTTAAACCCGGGCAAAAGTAATGTCAGACTCTGAGTTCCGTCTTCAGGCCGCCGATGAACTGCAACGGATCACTACACTGGTACGCCGTTCTGCTGTGCTCTGGCTGGTGGTATTCGGCTTACTTACTATGTTGGGAATAGAGAGTCCGTTGCTGTAAATAGAATATGCTTTAGAAACAAAGATGATAGTCATCAGCAATACGACTATGTTAAACCCGGGCAAAAGTAATGTCAGACTCTGAGTTCCGTCTTCAGGCCGCCGATGAACTGCAACGGATCACTACACTGGTACGCCGTTCTGCTGTGCTCTGGCTGGTGGTATTCGGCTTGCTGACTATGCTGGGTATCGAAAGCCCTTTGCTTTAAGTCCTTTTTTTAGCGGACTCTTGGTATTCGGGCGCCAGACTATCCTTTGTGAGCCTCGTGGCGATTCGCCGCGAGGGCGCGCCTCCTACATGTACCGGTCGTTCTTGCGGAGTGAGAGCATAAACCTGGCGCACAGGAATTTAAGAAGGTTGTAAGCTTTTTCTAGCCACTAGGAATCGAACTTGTTTGATGTTCTGGTAGAAAGGCTTGCCTTTTGTTCTAGCTAGCTGCGCCAGTAGCGGTCTAAAGCTTTTGCGCTGCGTCATTGTTTTACAAATTATGTGGATATTATCTATAACTGATAATGATTTGTATTTATAATACGCAGCACTACATTATCATTAGTTATCTGTTAAGAGCCAATAATGAGCAATCTGCTTGAGATCCGGTCCCTGAGTTGCGGCTACGATAATATCGAGATCGTCGAACAGCTTGATTTTGTTATCGAGCCGGGCGAAATCGCCTGTCTGCTTGGCCCCAGTGGTTGTGGTAAAACCACGGTGCTGCGTGCTATCGCCGGTTTTAACCCGGTGTTGTCCGGTTCTATTCAGAAGCATCAGCACCAGATCTCTTCAACGGAATACACAGTACCGCCGGAGCAGCGGGAGATCGGCGTGGTCTTTCAGGATTACGCGCTGTTTCCACACCTGAGCGTGTTCGATAATATCGCCTTTGGCCTGCATCGTGAGAGTCGTTCTGTACAGCGCTCCCGGGTGGCTGAACTGCTCAAACTGGTTGAGTTGCCGGATATCTCAGAGCGTTACCCTCACGAACTTTCCGGTGGTCAGCAGCAGCGTGTCGCCCTTGCGCGCGCGTTGGCGCCAAAGCCTAAGTTGCTGTTGATGGATGAGCCGTTTTCCAACCTGGATACCGATCTGCGTCGTCAGCTGGCGTTGCAGGTGCGTAGTATCCTTAAAACGCAGAATATTGCCGCGATTATGGTGACCCACGATCAGGAAGAAGCGTTCGCGATCAGTGATAAGATCGGCGTTCTGGCTGACGGCAAGATGCAGCAGTGGGGAACGCCTGCTGAACTGTACTACAATCCCGTTAATCCGATGGTCGCCGGTTTCGTAGGTAAGGGGGAGCTGTACGATGGCAGCTGCCTTAGCGATACCTGTATTAAAACTGAGTTAGGGACTATCGAATTTGCCGAGCCTTTTGGCGCGACACAGGGCCGCGACCTGTCGCTGTTTATACGCCCCACCGATATTCGTCCGAGTATTGAGCGCGGCGATGTGATGGCGACAGTCGAACAGAAGGAGTTTTTAGGCAGTTCGGTGGTGTATCAGCTGAGCTTGCCATCAGGGCGTATGATCGAGTCGGAAATATTCGAGCCGTTGCTGATCGACGTTGGCGCTCAGGTATCCCTGCATATCGCTCCGCACCGGCCTATCGCGTTTAATCTTTAAAGGCTTGTGGGAGCGACGCTGGCATGCCCCTTCGGGTACTCGTCGCGATGTAGCTCTTTGCTACAATCAACTTCTTCGCCGCGGGGCACGCCTCCTACTACATATACCAACTTCTTGTATGAGTCTGTAGGAGTGACGCTGGCATGCCCCTTCGGGTGCTCGTCGCGATGAGTTCTTTGCTACAATCAATTTCTTCGCCGCGGAGGCACCGCCGCCTACTCATAACAATTTGCGGTAAGAGTCTGTGGGAGCGACCCTCGTCGCGATGATTGAGATTAATGACCTATAACAACCCGCAGGGCTGTTATTAGTTGCTGCTTCGTGTGGATGAAATAGTCCTGCTCAGCAATATCACCGGAATAATACCAACCAGTACAATCAGCAGCGCCGCCAGCGAACTTGCTTCAAGCATCTCATCGGATGCAAACTGATAGACGTAGGTGGCCAGAGTGTCGTAATTGAACGGTCGCAAAATCAGGGTCGCTGGCAGCTCTTTCATGCAATCAACAAACACCACCAGGGCGGCGGTCATAATACCGCCTTTGATCAGGGGCAGGTGAACCTTTATCAGCGTCTGCAGTGGGGTGTAGCCCAGTGAGCGGGCTGCCATATCCATACTTTGGGTTACCTTAGACAGGCTGGAATCAACCGAACCTGCGGATACCGCCAGGAAACGTACCACGTAAGCAAAAACCACTGCGAATACTGTACCGCTGAGTAACAGACCTGTGGATATACCAAACATCTGCTCCATCAGGCTATCTACCGCATTATCGAATGCAGCCAGCGGGATAATAACACCAATAGCCAGTACCGCACCGGGCATAGCGTAACCCAGGCTGGAGAACTGCGCAGCAAACTTAAGGCTGCTTCTGTCATGTAGTCTTTTTGAATAGGCCAGCAGCAGCGCGATCAGGATTGTGATAATCGCTGCGCTGCTGGACAGTATAAAGCTGTTGCTGGCATAGCTGATGAAGTCCTCGGTCCAGAGCTGATCGATATTATCGAGTGCATAGTCAGCCAGTACCCAGACAGGAATCAGGAAGCCGGTGATAACCGGAATGGCGCAGAGCAGGGTTGCGCCCCAGGCCTTGAATCCGGAAAGCTGGTAGCCGGTCAGGGTTTTGTAACGATCAGAACTGTGAAACTGGCGCTGCTTAGCTCGTGCCAGTCGTTCCAGCCAGATCAGCATGACCACAAAGATCATCATCATACTGGCGATCTGTGCTGCGCCACCCAGGTTGCCCATGTTAAGCCAGGTGTCGTAGATACCGGCGCTCATGCTCTTAACTGCAAAATAATCCACAGTGCCAAAGTCATTGATGGTTTCCATCGATACCAGTGACAGGCCAACAGCAATGGCGGGCCTGGCGATGGGCAGTGAAACCCTGTAGAAACTCTGAAACGGAGTGCAGCCTAAGGTCCGGCTGGCATCATGAATAGTGGTAGATTGTTCGAGAAACGAGGCGCGGGCCAGCAGATAGACATAAGGGTAAAGCACCATCGCCAGCATCAGTATTGCACCGCCAAGGGTGCGGATATCCGGGAACCAGTAATCTCTGGCACTTTGCCAGCCAAAGAGTTCGCGCAGGGCGATCTGAAGCGGGCCGGAATATTCCAGCAGGTCGGTATAAACGTAGGCGATTACATAGGCGGGAACGGCAAAGGGCAGGAGCAGGGCCCATTCAAAAATACGTCGTCCCGGGAAGCGACACATAGTCACCAGCCAGGCGCCGCAGACACCGGTCGCTACCGCAAGCACCCCCACGCCAATCATTAGCTCAAGGGTGGTGATGATATATACCGGCAGTACGGTATCGGCCAGGTGAGCCCAGATATTCTCTTTTGGGAAAAAGGCCAGATAGAAGACGGAGAGTACCGGCAGTGCTACCATCAGAGCGGTGCTCCAGGTACAGCTATACCAACCCAGCAGATAATTCTTGCGGCGCGGTATCGATGCGGTTACTGCAGTATTCTGTTCCATCATTCTCACAACCAAAAAACGGTAGCGCGAAGACTACCGTTTTCAATACTAATTGTCGATTAAACCCTATAACGTTCGGGTTTAATCGACAGGCTGGCTGGATGATTAGTTATCGAAGCCAACCTTATCAGCCAGACGTGCAGCCTGAGCACGCAGCTCGGCAACCTTCTGCAGGTTGATAGTGTCTTCCTTAAACTCACCCATGTACTGCTCGATCAGCTCAGAACGCTTAGTGCCTGGACGAACCGGGAACTCATAGTTTGCTTCGGCATACATTGCCTGAGCCTGAGCTTCACTGAGGAATTCCATCAGCTTAACAGCGCTATCCGCGTGAGGAGCGTATTTAGTCAGAGCTGCGCCTGAGATGTTCATGTGCGCGCCACGATCAGCCTGGTTAGGGAATACCAGGTTTACAGAGTTAGCCCAGTCTTTCTGTTCCGGGTTCTTCTCGTTGGTGATCATCTTACCGAAGTAGTAAGAGTTACCCAGTGCCAGGTCGCAAACTCCCTCTTTAACCGCTTTAACCTGTGCCCGGTCGTTACCTTGTGGTTTACGCGCCAGGTTAGCCTTCAGGCCTTCAAGCCATTGTTCAGCTTGTGCTTCACCGTGGTGAGCGATCATAGAACCAACCAGAGACAGGTTGTAGGAGTGCTTGCCGCTACGGGTACAGATACGACCTTTCCACTTAGGGTCAGCCAGGTCTTCATAAGTTGCAAACTCGCCCTCTTGAACGCGATCTTTAGACGCGTAAACCAGACGGGTGCGAGCGGTCAGGCCGAACCAGTGATCAGCTGGATCACGGAATTGAGCCGGGATATTCTTTTCCAGTACATCGCTCTGTACCGGCTGAGTCAGGCCTTTAGCCACAACATCGTACAGTGGGCCGATATCGGAGGTCAGTACGATATCTGCAGGAGAGTTCTTGCCTTCGTTTTCCAGACGCTCAATCAGGCCCTTCTTAGCGAATACTACGTTGGTTTTGATGCCGGTCTTTTCAGTGAAAGCATCCAACATAGGCTGAATCAGGAACTGTTGGCGGTAAGAGTAGATATTTACTTCTTCGCTGGCTTGTACAGATGTAACTGCAATAGTCAGTGGCAGGGCGGCGAAAGCCAGTTTTTTAAAAGTATTGCGCATTGTTAGTATCCTGATCGGTCTGAGTTCGGGAACGAAATCATACATAGAATATGAATGCGAAGTATTCTCATTAATATTTAACTGCTTGTCAATACAAATGAGTATGATTCTCAGTTGTATTGATGCAGATCATATTTTCCCCGCTGTTTGAGTTAGCTGATACAGGGGCTATCGCCGAGTATCTATAAAGGTAGAACGTTGCCACAGATGAAAGTCAGTCAGGGATCAGTCAGACAGGAAACAACCGTGCCAGGATAACCGGTACTGCATTTTCTACCCGCAGTATCCGGTTGCCGAGATGAATGGATTCGAAACCGGTTTGGTTGAGTTTTTCGACTTCATAGGGAATAAATCCGCCTTCCGGGCCGATGGCTATGGTGGTAGCGACGTTCTCGGCGGGAGGACAGGACGTTGCGTCATAGGGGTGTGCGACCAGCGCCCGGGTGCCTGCAGCGATGGCGGGCAGCTCATCTTCGACAAAAGGTTTGAAGCGTTTACGCAGATGTATCTCTGGCAGAACGGTATCACCCGCCTGCTCCAGGCCTAACAATAGTTGTTCATGGATTTTCTCAGGGCTGAGCAGGGGGGATGACCAGTAGCTTTTATCGACCTTATAGGCGTTGACCAGATACAGCTGCTTTACCCCCATGCTGGTAATTGTTTGCAGGGTTCGCTTGAGCATTTTAGGTCGCGGCAGGGCCAGAATCATAGTGGCTGCTAACGGTGCAGGTGGTTGCTGCTGCAGATCGACAGTCAGGGAAATACCTGAATCTGTAAGCTCAGTCACTGTGCCCTGACCAATTAAACCGTCAAGTGAGCCTACTTTTAAAGTGTCGCCGGGCGTCGGTTGATGGATATCGCGGATATGATAAAAACGTCGGTCTGAGATCTGTACCCGGCTATCGGCGATAAAGTCAGATTCAAACAGCAGGATTAGATTCATTACAGAGCCGATGTTAATAAAAGGAGGCCATTCTAATGCAGTGCAAACCTGGCCGCCAGCAGCCAGGCTAGTGCTGATAGTTAGTTGCTTAATCGTCCTGTATTTTTTTTAATCGGTAAGCCAGCGCCGGTCGGGTCAGTCCCAGTTTCCTGGCTGCCTTAGAGACATTACCATTGGTCTGCTCCATCGCCCTATCGATCAGTTCCCGTTCCAGTTGTTCGAGGCTGAAATCCTGGCTCAGTAACTGATCTACCGATGCTGGTTCATGGCCAGTAGTTTCGGGTTCCTCTGATAACAGGCCCTTACCGTTGATGATATTCAGTGGATGGGAGGGCTCAGATAATGAGGGAAAGAAGCTGGTCATACCAATAGTCTGATTATTGTCGGTGAGAATAACCCCGCGTTCGATCATATTTTCCAGCTCGCGGATGTTACCTGGCCACTTATACTGCATCAGCGCCAGCATCGCTTTATCAGAGATGCCGCCGGTTTTTTTGTTGTATAAGGCGCAATATTTTTTCAGGAAATGTTCTGCCAACAGGGGGATATCTTCAGTACGATCCCTTAATGGGGGAATATGCACAGGGTAAACATTTAACCGGTAGAACAGGTCGGCGCGGAAACGATTATCCTTTACCGCCTGTTCCAGGTCTTCGTTCGCTGCGGCAACAACCCGCACATCGATGCGCCGGGTTTTCGTATCGCCAACCCGTTCCAGTTCACTTTCCTGTAATACACGCAGTAGCGTCGCCTGAGCCCGGGGGCTGAGTTCTATCACTTCATCGAGGAAAATAGTGCCCCGGTTAGCCCGTTCAAATTTACCTTCGCGGGACTGAGTGGCACCGGTATAGGCGCCTTTCTCGACACCGAACAGCTCGGCTTCAATCAGATCCGGTGGGATGCAGGCACAGTTGACCGCTACAAAAGGTTTATCAGCCCGATCGCTGCTGGTATGCAGGCCGCGGGCGACTACCTCTTTACCAACACCGGTTTCGCCCTGCAGCAGCACGGTTACTTTGCTTTTGGCGGCTTTACTGATCAGGTGACAGATATTTTTGAATGCACCGGAGTGACCAACACTGTTGAACAGCAGGTCTTCATCGGCTTCGTTGCTGCGGAACTGGTTTTTCAGAACGGTGACTTCACTTTGCAGTTCCAGCAACTGTTCGATCATCGGGTCCGGTAACAGGTATTTCTCGGTTTCTTCGCAGTCATCCCACTCTTCTGCAGGTCTGCCGATGATATGGCAGTGCTCCTCTCCGGTACCGGCGCACTGGGTTTCCTTAAACAGGATCTGGCGATTCATGTAGTAGGTTGAAAATCCGCTGGCATAGCCGATCAAGGTCCAGCATACCGGCATTTCCGAGTTGCCATAGCTAGCCAGGTGGGCTTCAACTTCGTGGGAGTTGTACCAGTCAAATTCAGCAAAGAAATGGCCGCTTTCGACGTTAAAGTCCAGTGCCTTTGGTACGACTTTAACCATCCCTTTGATCGCATGCAGTTGCGGACCCACCATAAAAGCTTCTTCGTGGGTCATATCCGGCCGGATTTTTTTAGCCAGTTCTGCATCACGCCAACCGGTATGGTAACCAAAGCGCATCAGGAACCCTTTGGCTCTTTCGATACCCATGGTCTGAATCAGTTCTTTACGCAGCAGCCCCATAACCGCGGAGTGGATAAGTAGCATCCGTTGTTCTTCAAGCCAGATCTTACCTTCATGACTTTCAAAGTGAATCTGTTTTAACAGGTCCTGAGTATCGGGCAGTGCAAGAGTATTTTCAGTCATCTTATTCTTTTAATTTTTTTGATTAACAGTGAAAAGCTTACTTATTGTGGCGGTATTTATGTCTAAATAACAACCGAATTTTACTGAGAACAACAAATCCATATTGAAAAATTGAATCATAAAATTAACTTTTTCATTCAATTTTAATGATTTCATTATATTTCGTTGCATCGCTGATCAGCGCTTTCTGCGACCAGTAAAACCTTCCTTCTCCTTTTTTATTAAAATTTAAACAACTACTAATCAATAGGTTAGGTGTTTTTTTGGGTTGGGTTTTATATTGCCTTTGGCTAGCTGGCATAACCATTGCTCTGTCTATATTGATCAAACCTTAATTCACAGGAGGCCACCATGGTGGATGTACAACTGCATACCCGCAGCGAAAAACAGGATAAGCCTGTGTTCGAGCAGCTTACCAAATACGTCAGGGTACGCAGCTCCGGGAATTCACGTTTTGTTGAGTTTGATTTTGCTATTGGCGATCCGAGCCTGTTTGTCGAGCTGATTATGCCGCAGGGCGCGTTCGACCATTTCTGTAAAGCCAATGATGTTGTCTATATGACAGAAGATCAGCAGTTGGCGGTCGATGCCGAGATGGAAAAATGGCGCTACGGCGAAGAGACACTGATGGCAAAAAATCACGGTTAACGGGCTGTTAACTGAGGCTTTGACAATAACAACAACGACCCTGACAAGTTGGGATAAAGCAGATGACCATTGAGATAAAAACAGCAACGCTGGAACCGGTACGCAATACCTTTGCTCATATTGAACGTCGCTTTGGCGACAAGCCAGCAACACGCTATCAGGAAGCGACTTACGATGTGGCATCGGAAGTTAACTTTCACTATCGCCCACTGTGGCAGCCGGAATATGAACTGAATGACACCGGGCGTACCGCCATTGTGATGCAGGACTGGTATGCCTTTAAAGATCCGCGTCAGTTCTACTACGGCACTTATGTTCAGATGCGTGCCAAGCAGCAGGAGATCGCCGAAAGCAACTATAGCTTCTTTGAAAAGCGAGACCTGGCGCGTCTGATTCCTCAAGAGATTCAGCAGAAAGTTATCCGCTTGCTGTTGCCCCTGCGCCACGTTGA
The DNA here is from genome assembly GCF_050870985.1 of Amphritea sp. HPY. Lineage (NCBI taxonomy): Bacteria > Pseudomonadati > Pseudomonadota > Gammaproteobacteria > Oceanospirillales > Oceanospirillaceae > Amphritea > Amphritea sp. HPY. The sequence goes on from NZ_CP194015.1 coordinate 5,386,949, forward strand.
GCAGGCAGCGAATCTGAATAATGTCTACGGCAGTTCATTGGGCTATGGCACGGCGATTACTCAGGCGCTGCTGTACAACGGTATGGACCGTCTGGGTAATGCCCAGTACCTGTCACGAATCGGCCTGATTCTGGATGGTAATAGTAGCGATTCACTAGCCGAAGCCAAGCGTTACTGGATGGATGATGTTGTATGGCAGGGGCTGCGAGCTTACTGCGAAGCAAATATCTGCGTTGAAGATTGGTTTGAATCTTTTGTCGCTCAGGACGTGGTGCTTGATGCCCTTATCTATGAGCTGGTTTACCTGCAGTTCGATCAGTGGCTGGCGGATAACGGTGGTCAGGATATCAGCATGCTGACCGAATTTATCCAGAACTGGAACAAAGATACCAATCGCTGGATCGATGCTGTTGTTAAAACCGCAACCGCCGAGTCCGATGCTAATAAACAGCAGTTGGAACAGTGGATCAGCCGCTGGAAAGGTAAAGCCATTGAAGCTTTAGCGCCGCTGGCGGAAGAGATGGTCGATGCTGATGCGCTGAACAACGCGGTGGCTGCGCTGGATAAGCGTTTGAACAAAGCCGGCCTGTTTAAGTAAGGCTGCTGGTAATAAGAACAAGGATTACAACAATGTCAAAAGTATATATCGCACTCCAGGATAACGACGAATCCCGCTATATCGTGGAAGCTATCGAAGATAGCAATCCGGATGCAACCGTTATCCATATGCCGGCCATGATCCGTATCGAGCGGGAAGGCAGGTTGGTTATTGAACGTGAAATAGTGGAAGAGAAGATGGGGCGTGACTGGGATGTGCAGGAGCTGCATATCAACCTGATCACCCTCGGTGGCAATGTAGATGAAGATGACGACCAGTTCGTTCTCGAGTGGAAACTGTAGGGGTATAGAGTAATGGCAGCTAAAAAACTAAATATAAAAGACAAATATCGTCTGCTGACCCGTGATCTGGATTGGGATTTCTCCTACGAAGATCGTAAACAAGCGTTCCCGTATGAAGAGTTCGAAGGTATTAAAATTACCGACTGGGATAAGTGGGAAGATCCGTTCCGCCTGACCATGGACTCCTACTGGAAGTACCAGGCCGAGAAAGAGAAGAAGCTATATGCGATCTTCGATGCTTTTTCTCAGAATAACGGCCATCTGAACGTGGTTGATCCGCGCTATGTCAACGCGGTTAAAATCTTCCTGACCGGCGTATCCCCGCTGGAATATCAGGCGTATCAGGGCTTTGCCCATGTAGGTCGTCAGTTTGGTGGCGTTGGTGCCCGGGTTGCCTGTCAGATGCAGTCCCTGGATGAGCTACGTCACGTGCAGACTCAGATCCATGCGATGAGCCACTACAACAAGTTCTTCGATGGTTTCCAGGAATTCAGCCATATGCATGACCGGGTATGGTACCTGTCTGTACCACGCTCATTCTTTACCGATGCCCGCTCCGCCGGACCGTTCGAGTTTATGATCGCGATCGGTTTCTCCTTCGAATACGTACTGACTAATTTATTGTTCGTTCCATTCATGTCCGGTGCTGCACATAACGGTGATATGGCTACGGTAACTTTTGGTTTCTCTGCTCAGTCTGACGAAGCCCGTCATATGACGCTGGGTCTGGAAGTGATCAAGTTCATGCTGGAGCAGCACGAAGATAATGTACCTATCGTTCAGAAGTGGATCGATAAGTGGTTCTGGCGTGGCACCCGTCTGTTGACCATCGTTTCAATGATGATGGACTACATGCTGCCGAATAAAGTGATGTCATGGAAAGAAGCATGGGAAGTTTACTTTGAAGAAGCCGGCGGTGCGTTGTTTAAAGACCTGGCGCGTTACGGTATTACCATGCCGAAGTACTCAGAAGTAATTGAGAAAGAGAAAGAGCACATCTCGCATCAGGCGTGGTGGACCTTCTATACCCACGGGCATGCTGCAGGTTTCCATACCTGGATCCCATCCGACGAAGAGCTGGATTGGCTGTCTGAGAAATACCCGGATACTTTCGATAAATACTACCGTCCGTTGTGGGAGCTGGCGAAAGAGCAGGAAGCTAAGGGTGAGCGTTTCTATACCTCTGGCCTGCCACAACTGTGCCAGACCTGTCAGATTCCGATGTTGTTTACCGAGATGGACAACCCGAACCAGAACTCCATGCGCGATACCCTTTATCAGGGCGAGCGCTATCACTTCTGTTCCGACGGTTGCTGCGACATCTTCGAAGAAGAACCGGAGAAGTATGTCCAGGCCTGGTTGCCGGTGCACCAGATCTTCCAGGGCAACTGTGGTGGTCCTGAAGTGGGCGATATCCTGAGTGATTACTACCGCATGAATGTCGGTCACGACAACATGGATATTAAAGGCTCGCCCGATGAAATTCGTTGGAATGAATGGAAAGGCCTGGCGTAAGTCTTAAATAAGAATAAGAAAACCTGGGGTAGCACTGCTACGCCCAGGCAATTAGGAGGATATAAAAATGCCTGTATATGCATTAAAGCCTGGTTACACCGGCGAGCGAATGGATCGGGTTGAGAATTTTGGTGGTAATCAGATCGTGTATTTTGGTTGGGATGAGCACCGTATGTTTTGTGCCGCAAAGGCCTTTCCCCTGCCGCCATCAATGCCGTTCTCGGCGGTGATGGAACAGATCATTCCGGAAGCCTTTAGTCAGCACCCCGAATTTAACCAGATCGATTGGAATAAAGTTGAGTGGTTGCTGGATAACGAACCATTTAAGCCGCAGCAGGATGTGTCTCTTGAAGCCCAGGGTGTTGGTCATAAATCATTGATCCGCTTTAAGACCCCGGAGCTTAAGGGTTATGCCGGAGCCGGCGTTTAAGACTGCGGCATAGCGGCCTGATTGCCACATTACTGCGTTAAAAGTCAGATAATAATGCTCAGCGGCAACATTGTTGCCACAACGTCAAAAGGACGGCCCAATAGGGTGAGCGAAGCGAATATTTACAATTGTAAACTCCGCTTTTTCTCTGATTTTTGCCTTGTTCTGAGCCAATCATTCTCGCTATGTCATTGTCTTCTTCTAGTAAGGCTGGGCTGCCGTTTATTTGGCGGCCCTGTAGCAAGGTGAAATTATGAGTTATGAAGTAACAGTTGAGCCAACCGGTGATGTGATTGAGGTTGAAGAGGGGCAGACGATTCTTGATGCCGCGTTGCGTCAGGGGGTGTGGCTGCCATTTGCTTGCGGTCATGGAACTTGTGCGACCTGTAAGGTGCAAGTGCTGGAGGGAGACGGTGATCTGGGTAATGCTTCACCTTTCGCGCTGATGGATATGGAGCGGGAAGAAGGTAAGGTGCTGGCCTGCTGCTGTACCCCGGAATCCGATATGGTGATTGAAGCCGATATTGATGTCGATGAGGACTTTGCCGGTTACCCGGTACTGGACTTCGTTGGCACTGTGACTGAAGTCAGAGATCTGTCACCGACTATTAAAGGGATCTTCTTCGAGCTGGATAAAGCGATGGAATTCCAGGCCGGTCAGTATATCAACCTGAATATTCCGGGTGTCGAGGGTAACCGGGCTTTCTCCATTGCCAACAAGGCATCTGACGCGAATTTACTGGAACTTCATGTTCGTAAGGTGCCTGAGGGTGCTGGTACAACTTACCTGCACGAGCAATTACAGGTCGGTGACACTATTGATGTGACAGGACCTTATGGCCAGTTCTTCGTGCGAAAGTCTGATGACCAGGGCGCTATCTTTATCGCCGGCGGTTCAGGCCTGTCCAGCCCGCAGTCGATGATTTTGGATATGCTGGAAGAGGGTGATACCCGCCCGATTACCCTGTTGCAGGGGGCGCGTAATGTCTCCGAGCTGTATAACCGGGAACTGTTTGAGAATCTTGATAAAGAGTTCGAAAACTTTACCTATGTTCCTGCCCTGAATGCGCCGGAAGAGGGCGATGACTGGCAAGGCTTTACAGGCTTTGTTCATGAAGCGGCTCAGGCGCATTTTGACGGCCGGTTCGATGGTAATAAAGCCTACCTATGTGGTCCTCCACCGATGATAGATGCCGCCATTACCACTCTGATGCAGGGGCGATTATTCGAGCGTGATATCCATATGGAACGTTTTGTAACCGCCGCCGATGGCGCTGAGGAGCAGAGTAAATCAGCTTTGTTTAAGAGGATATAAGCCTCAAATAAAACCCGCCGCTGGCGGGTTTTTTTATGGCAGTAGCTAGCTAGCAAAGCTCCGCTTTGCTATCTAGAACGGAAACAGCAGTTGCTAGAACGCGACGGCGTCGCTCGCTAGAACGGTGCGCAAGCGCACCTGCTAGTGGTTAGAAAAGTCAAGAATAAGAACAAGAACGTTCCTCCTTATATCCAACAATTTCTTACGAAGCGGTTAGTTGTCGATTACCGGTGGCCTAGTTATAGAAGGGGGTTACGTTTTTTCTAGCCACTAGCAGGAAAGCTTGCTTTTCGTTCTAGCTAGCCGCGAAGCGGTGATCTAGCTACTGCTTGTGCTGAAATAATGAATTCGATTACTGAAATCATTAATTATTTGATCAAGCGCTGAGGTTTGTCAGCACTATAAATGTTCGTGATAGCTGAGTGCTTCTGTTCTTGTATAAAAATAACGCTTTGTAATCAGTATCTTGTGGTTTTTATTGCGCTCTTTTGCAGTGCTGGCACAGAGGTTGCTCTTACTAATAAGAGTTAAGTAGAACGTTAAAGGCATCTCATTGGAGTGAACCATGACTACAGATCAGATTTTCCGAATCCAGGTTGTTAATCGGGAACAGGAGTTTGTCTGTGCAGAAGATCAGGTGCTGTTGATCGGGATGGAGCGCCATAACGCCAGCAGCATCAATGTAGGGTGCCGGGGCGGAGGATGCGGAGTATGCAAGATCCGCATTCTGCAAGGAGAGTATGAAACCAAGCGTATGAGCCGGGCGCATATTTCTGCATCTGAACAGGAGCAGGGTTATGTACTGGCTTGCCGGATTTTTCCACGCACTGATCTGCTGATCGAATCTGATCACTATCTTGCTCCGGAAGAATCTTCATACCAGCAGGCGGCGGCTCAGCTGTCAGCCAGCTAAGAACTTAAAACTAAGCACTAAGTAGCCATTAAAAATAAAAGTAATAAAGCTGAGGAATTCGACATGAGAAAAGGAGTAATGCGTCCAGGTCATATCCAGATTCGTGTACTGGATGTTGAAGAAGCGCTGAAACACTATCGTGACCTGTTGGGTTTAATTGAAGTTGAGCGTGATGCCCAGGGCCGTGCATACCTTAAAGGTTGGACTGAGGTGGATAAGTTCTCGGTGGTACTGCGTGAAGCAGATGAACCGGGAATGGATTTTGTTGGTTATAAGGTTCTGGATAACCAGGTTCTTGAGCAGCTTCACGGCGAACTGGTGGAGTACGGTTGCAACGTTGAGGAGATCCCTGCCGGTGAACTGAACGGTTGTGGTCGTCGTATCCGTTTTGATTCTCCAACCGGTCATATGTTCGAGATCTACGCTGAGAAAGAGCAGACCGGTAAATGGGGCCTGTCAAATAAGAACCCAGAGGCATGGCCGCGTGGCCTGACCGGCATGAAAGCGACTCGCTTTGACCACTGCCTGCTGTACGGTCCGAATATCGCAGGCACCCTGGACCTGTTCCAGAAAGTGCTGGGCTTTGATCTGGCTGAGCAGGTGCTGGACCCTGAAGGTACCCGTATCGCTCAGTTCCTGACCGCTTCTATGAAGGCCCATGATGTTGCGTTTATTGAGCATCCGGAGCCGGGTAAGTTCCACCATGCCTCTTTCTTCCTGGATACCTGGGAAGATGTACTGCGCGCGGCGGATCTGATCTCTATGGAAGATGTATCCCTCGATATAGGCCCGACCCGTCACGGTCTGACCCACGGTAAGACGATCTATTTCTTCGATCCATCCGGCAACCGTTCCGAAGTGTTCTGTGGTGGTGACTATCACTATCCGGATCATGAGCCGGTGACCTGGACCGCCGACGAGCTTGGTAAGGCAATTTTCTACCATGACCGGGTTCTGAATGAACGTTTCCTGGGTGTACTTACTTAATTGAGCTTAGCCGATCGTTTTTGCCGCGCGGGATTGGCTGTTTAAGCAATCGCGCGGCTTTATATAGCTGTTGATTGTCGGTGACTGTTTGTCCCAGGGAGATGTGAATAAGTCCAATACTTGATCTTCAACCTATCTGCAAGCCAGAGGTGTATGGGACTTGTTTGTACCTTCCATAAGGAATTACCGCAATGTTAGTGAGAAAAGATAATGAGTGAATTTAAGAATTTTATTAACGGCGAATTTGTTGCCAGTGCCAGCGGTAAGACTTTCGCAAACCGTAACCCGGTAGATGACAGTTTGATCGGTATGGTGCATGAAGCGGGACAGGCGGAGGTGGATGCCGCGGTGCAAGCGGCTAAAGATGCTATGCAGGGGCCTTGGGGCAAGATGACCCAGGCAGAACGTATCAGCTTGTTGAATAAAGTGGCGGACCGGATCAACGAACGTTTCGAAGAGTTTCTCGATGCGGAATGCAAAGACACCGGCAAGCCTCGTTCTATCGCATCCCATATCGATATTCCCCGCGGTGCGGCCAACTTTAAAGCGTTTTCTGAAACCCTGGCCAATCATCCGACCGAAGGCTTCATGCTGGATACGCCGGATGGTAAAGGCGCCATGAATGTCGGGCACCGGGTGCCGAAAGGCGTTATTGCCGTTATCAGCCCATGGAACCTGCCTTTACTGTTGATGACCTGGAAGGTCGGACCAGCGCTGGCCTGTGGTAATGCGGTAGTGGTTAAGCCCTCAGAAGAAACCCCGGCAACTGCAACCCTGCTGGGTGAGGTCATGAACGAGTGCGGTATCCCGGCGGGCGTTTATAACGTAGTGCATGGTTTCGGCCCTGATTCTGCGGGCGCATTTCTGACCGCTAATAAAGATGTCGATGCGATTACCTTTACCGGCGAGACCCGTACCGGCGAGATTATTATGCAATCAGCGGCGTTGGGTTTACGCGATATCTCTATGGAGTGTGGCGGTAAGAATCCGGGCATTGTGTTTGCCGACTGCGATATCGAAAAGGCTGTTGAAGGCACTATGCGTTCGGCGTTCGTTAACTGTGGTCAGGTCTGCCTGGGTACGGAACGGGTTTATGTCGAACGGCCGATTTTTGAACAATTCCTGGCGCGCATGAAAGAGGAAGTGGCAAAGCTGAAGCTGGGTCGTCCGGAAGATAGCGAAGCCAACTTTGGTCCGCTGGTCAGCCAGGAACATAAGGAGAAGGTTCTTTCTTACTACCGTCTGGCGGTAGAAGAGGGAGCAACGGTTGAGATCGGTGGCGGCGTACCGGATATGGGGGCCGAATTGAACGGCGGAGCCTGGGTTGAACCGACTATCTGGACCGGACTGGCCGATGATGCCCGGGTGATTAAAGAGGAGGTGTTTGGCCCTTGCTGCCATATTCGTCCGTTCGATTCTGAAGAGGAAGTTATTCACCAGGCGAATGATACCGACTATGGCCTGTGTGCCGCGATCTGGACTGAAAATAGCTCGCGAGCCATTCGCGTAGCGCAGCAGATGGAAGCGGGGCTGGTATGGGTTAACAGCTGGTTCCTGCGGGATCTGCGAACTTCATTTGGTGGTGCTAAGCAGTCAGGTATTGGCCGTGAAGGCGGAGTGCATTCGCTGGAGTTTTATACCGAGCAGAAGAATATCTGCATCAAGTTGTAAGGCCTGATTCCAAAGCATATGGCCTAAACGATTTCAGGCCCGGTTGCGGCGCTAAGTGTCGCGGCTTGAGTGCTGCAGTCGGATCTGAATATACAGTTCTACGGGGACTAAAAATCATGAATAAAGAACAGATTATTCAATGCGGTGATGAGCTATTTGAGGCGTTGACTGAGCGTCGTACTTTGCGCCCGTTCACCGAACGCCACGACGACATCACTATCGAAGATGCGTACCACATATCTCTGCGTATGGTTGAGCGCCGTGTGGCAGCAGGTGAACGTATTATCGGTAAAAAGATCGGTGTTACCTCAAAGGCAGTGCAGAACATGCTCAATGTTCATCAGCCGGATTTTGGTTACCTAACCGACAAAATGGCTTTTTCTGAAGGTCAGGAGATGCCGATCAGCGAGCATCTGATTCAGCCAAAAGCGGAAGGTGAGATCGCCTTTATCCTGAAGAAAGATCTGATCGGCCCGGGTGTCACTAATGCCGACGTACTGGCTGCTACCGACTGTGTTTTACCTTGCTTTGAAGTTGTCGATTCACGGATCGAAAACTGGGATATCAAGATTCAGGATACGGTGGCAGATAACGCTTCCTGCGGTCTGTTTATTCTGGGTGATCAGGCGATCGATCCGCGTAAAGTTGATCTGGCTACTTGCGGGATGGTGGTTGAAAAGAACGGTGAAATTATCTCTACCGGTGCCGGTGCCGCAGCACTGGGAAGCCCTGTGAACTGTGTGGCATGGCTGGCCAATACGCTGGGCCAGTTCGGCATTCCCCTGAAAGCGGGTGAAGTTATTCTATCAGGTTCTCTGGTACCCCTGGAGCCGGTTAAGGCGGGTGATTTTATGCGGGTATCTATCGGTGGTATCGGTTCGGCCTCAGTACGTTTCACATAAGTCGCGCTTTTTCTGAGTGATTTTATGCTGAGCAGATACGAATAAGTTAGGAATTTTATAATGAGAAAGAAATTAAAAGCAGCAATTATCGGTCCCGGTAATATCGGCACCGACCTGTTGATGAAAATGATGCGTTCAGACTGGATTGAACCGGTCTGGATGGTCGGTATCGATCCTGATTCAGAAGGCCTGAAGCGGGCAAAAGAACTTGGCCTGAAGGTTTCCACTACCGGCGTAGATGGTCTGGTTCCCCATGTTATTGAAGATGATATCCGGGTCGCTTTCGATGCAACCTCTGCCTATGTCCATGCTGAGAACAGCCGTAAGCTAAACGAGCTTGGCGTGATCATGATCGACCTGACGCCAGCAGCAATTGGCCCGTTCTGCGTGCCTCCGGTAAACCTGGCTGATCATGCTAAAAACCTGGAAATGAACGTCAACATGGTGACTTGCGGTGGCCAGGCGACGATTCCTATGGTGGCGGCTGTATCGCAGGTGCAGGAGGTCGAATACGGCGAAATTATCGCCACGGTATCTTCACGCTCTGTTGGGCCGGGCACCCGTCAGAATATCGATGAGTTTACCCGTACAACTTCCGGAGCAGTTGAGAAAGTGGGCGGTGCTAAGCAAGGTAAGGCGATCATTATCATCAATCCGGCCGAGCCGCCATTGATGATGCGCGACACTATCCACTGCCAGACATCAGATACCCCGAATCAGGCCGCTATTACAGAGTCTGTTCACCGTATGGTGGAGCAGGTACAGAAGTATGTGCCGGGTTATAAACTGGTCAATGGGCCGGTGTTTGATGGCAACAAAGTGTCTGTATTTATGGAGGTTGAAGGTTTAGGTGATTTCCTGCCGAAATACGCCGGTAACCTGGACATTATGACCGCTGCGGGCCTGCGTACCGCCGAGATGTTTGCTGAAGAAGCAGAGGCCGGCAGTATCGAACTGCCAGCCCGATAAGTGGAGGAAAAGTGATGAGTATTAAAGGAAAGAAGGTCACCCTTCACGATATGAGCCTGCGTGATGGTATGCACGCCAAACAGCACCAGATCTCAGTAGAAGAGATGGTGAATATAGCCACCGGACTGGATGAAGCGGGTATGCCGCTGATTGAAGTTACCCACGGCGATGGCCTGGGTGGTGCATCCCTGAACTACGGTTTCCCGGCGCACACCGATGAGGAATATCTCTCAGCGGTTATTCCGAAGATGAAAAACGCCAAAGTATCGGCTCTGCTGTTGCCGGGTATAGGTACCGTTGATCATTTGAAGATGGCGAAAGATCTGGGTGTGAATACCATCCGTGTCGCAACCCATTGCACTGAGGCTGATGTCTCTGAGCAGCATATTGGCATGGCGGCGAAGATGGAGATGGATACCGTCGGCTTCCTGATGATGGCGCATATGGTGTCGCCTGAAAAGATTCTGGAACAGGCGAAACTGATGCAGAACTACGGTGCTAACTGTATCTATTGCACCGACTCCGCCGGTTACATGCTACCTGAAGAAGTTAAGCAAAAAATCGGCTTGTTACGCGCAGAGCTGAATCCGAATACCGAGCTGGGCTTCCATGGTCACCATAATCTGGGGATGGGCGTTGCTAACTCTATTGCCGCAGTTGAGGCCGGGGCAAACCGTATCGACGGTTCCGTAGCCGGGCTTGGCGCGGGTGCCGGTAATACACCGCTGGAAGTATTTGTTGCAGTGCTGGAACGGATGGAAGTGGATCACGGCATAGATCTGTACAAGATTATGGATGTTGCTGAAGATCTTGTGGTACCGATGATGGATCATCCGATCCGACTCGATCGGGATGCGCTGACACTGGGTTATGCCGGTGTTTATAGCTCGTTCCTGCTGTTTGCCAAGCGGGCAGAAGCAAAGTATGGCATTCAGGCACGGGATATTCTGGTTGAGCTGGGGCGTCGCGGTACTGTAGGTGGTCAGGAAGATATGATTGAAGACCTGGCTCTGACAATGGCTAAAGAGAAGGGGCTTATCTGATGACTGATGTTAAAGATAATAAGCTGACTAAAACACAGATCGAAGAACTGGCAATTCACCTGGAAAATGCAGAACTTCAGGCGTATGACGTCACTAAAATCACCAATGATTTTCCGGATATGACTTACGAGGATGCCTTTGACATCCAGTGGGAGATCCGTCGCCGTAAAGAAGAGCGCGGCAATAAGATCGTCGGTATGAAGATGGGCCTCACCTCCTGGGCGAAGATGTCGCAGATGGGTGTGGAGCATCCTTGTTACGGTTTCCTGGCCGATTATTTCTCGGTACCCGATGGAGGGACGATTAAGCATGATGAATTGATCCATCCGAAGATCGAAGCGGAACTGGCATTTGTCACTAAAGCGCCGCTTAAAGGTCCGGGTGTACATATTGGTGATGTACTGCGTGCCACCGATTTTGTCATGCCGGCGGTCGAAGTGATCGATTCCCGTTACCGTGACTTCAAGTTTGATCTGAAATCGGTTATCGCTGATAACTCATCCTCTTCCCGCTTTATTACTGGCGGTCGGATGGCCGATGTCGCGGACCTGGATCTGAAAAATCTGGGTGTGGTGATGGAAGTTAATGGTGAAGTGGTTGAATTAGGTGCAGGTGCTGCGGTATTGGGTCACCCGGCTGCATCTGTCGCAATGCTGGCGAATATGCTGGGTGAACGGGGCGAAGAGCTGCCAGCCGGATCTTTCATTATGATCGGCGCGATTACTGCGGCGGTGCAGGTCAATAAGGGAGACTCTTTCTGCGTTCGTTATCAGGGCCTTGGCTCGATCAGCGGCAAGTTTGTTTAAGCGCTGGTTGAACTGACTATGACTGAATGCTGTATTCAGGAACAACTGACAGAGCCGGGTCGTGAAGGCCCGGTGACTGTCAGTATTTCGCGGCGGGTGAAACCGGGGATGGAAGTGGCTTACGAGGCCTGGGTATCGGGTGTAATCGAAGCTGCTGCCAGCTTTGGCGGGCATCAGGGCAGTAATGTGTTACGCCCCGGTCCTGCGACGCAGAATCGCTACGTATTGATCTATCGTTTCGACAGCTTTCAGAATTGCGATGCCTGGGAGCAATCGGATCTGCGTAAAAGTTGGTTGACTAAACTTGGCTCTATGGTTGAGGGCGAGGCGGAAGTTCAGCGCGGTACCGGGTTGGAATTCTGGTTCGATCTGCCGGAGCTGCCGGTTAATAAGCATCCGTCGCCGCATAAGATGGCTTTGGTGCTTATATCAGTCGTTTATGTTCTGGTCATAGCACTCAACCTGATTCTTCAGCCAGTGTTGCATGATAGCGGATTATGGTTCAGGTCAGCTGTGATCGTTATTGCGCAGGTACTGCTGATGACCTATCTGGTAATGCCCCGGGTCACCCGCTTGCTTAAAGGCTGGTTATACAAATAAGGAGTTAATTATGCCGATTGTGACCGTCAATATTATGGAAGGCCGTTCTGACGAACAGAAAGAGCGGATGATCGATGAAGTGAGTGAAGCACTTTCCAGAACCCTGGATGCACCTAAGGAAAGTGTCCGGGTGATGATCAATGAGATGCCAAAGCAGCATTTTGGCATTGGAGGTAGTTCGGCTAAAAAGCTCGGACGCTGATAATTGGCAACAGCCTAAGCCTCCTTCGGGAGGTTTTTTTTTGCCAGTCATTTAAAACGATGTTTTTGAAATGGATTATTTGATTAAGCATTTGCTGAAAGGCTTGATGATTTAATTAATGAACTGTTTTTTATCATGGACATTGAT